>JAEYAW010000005.1 GCA_023404675.1 Pseudomonadota bacterium
AGGCGGCGCAGCGCGATCTCGCGCGGTGGCGTCTTCCAGGCCTTCTTGTGCGCCTTGCGCCAGAGATGCAGCCGGCCCGAGGCGCCGGGATCGGGCTCCTCCAGCGGCGGGCCTCCATTGTGGCCGATCCGCGCGGGCGGGATCATGCGATGCCGTTCATCGGGCGATGGGCCATGGAGCGGAGCGTCATCCGGCTGGATAAGGGCGGTGGGTCACCGTTGATGTGACATCTACCATGATGGACAAATGAGCACGATACAAGACGATTCCGGACCATCCGACCTGACCGCCCCGCTGGCGGCCCGGCTCAGGGCGGAACGCGAGGAACGCGGCTGGTCCATCGCCTAGATGGCGGAACGCTCCGCCGTCTCGCGCGCCATGATCAGCAAGGTGGAACGCGCCGAGGCCAGCCCGACCGCCGCGCTGCTCGGCCGGCTGGCCTCGGCGCTGGGCCTGACGCTCTCCACGCTCCTGGCACGGGCCGAGGGCGATGCCGGAGGCGGGCGGGTGTCGCGCGCGGCCATGCAGCCGCTCTGGCGCGATCCGGAAACGGGATACCTGCGCCGCGCCGTGACGCCCTCAGGCAGCGATCCGGAGCTGGTGCGGGTGGAACTGCCCGCGGGGGCGCGGGTGGACTACCCGGCCTCCACCTACCTGTCCTGGAAGCACGCGATCTGGGTCTTGGAAGGGGAGTTGCTGTTCCATGAAGGCGCGGCGCGGCATCGCCTCGCCACCGGCGACTGCCTGGTGCTGGGCGCAGCGGCGGATTGCGCCTTCGAGAATGCCTCGGAACGGCCTTGCAGCTATCTGGTCGTGCTGGCGCGCCGCTGAGACCGGGTTTGGGGTTGGCCGCGCGCCGGGAAGACCCGCGCCGCCCGGCTCAGTGATGTTCCTCCAGCGCGGCGATCAGATGCTGCGCCACCAGCGCCGAGGATTGCGGGTTCTGCCCGGTGATCAGGTTGCCATCGCGGAGCGCGAAGCCGGTGAATTCCGGGCCGCTCTCGTAATGCGCGCCCAGGGAGCGCAGCCGGTCCTCCAGCAGGAAGGGCACCACCTCCGACAGGCCCGTGGCGGCTTCCTCGCGGTTGCTGAAGCCGGTGACACGCCGCCCTTCCACCACCGGGGCGCTGGTGCCCTTGCGATGCGCTGCCACCAGCCCGGCCGGCCCATGGCAGAGGGCGGCCACCGGCTTGCCGGCCTCCATGGCCTGGCCGATCAGCGTGGCGAGCGGCCGGCTGGCCGGCAGGTCCCACATCGTGGCATGGCCGCCCGGCAGGAAGATCGCGTCATGGGGCTGCTCCGCCACATCCTCCAGCCGCGACGAGGCATGGGCCAGGGCCATGGCGGCCTCATCAGCCAGGAAGCGGCCCACGGCGCCGTGGATGCCGTTGGGTTCGGGCGAGGCGCCTGGCAGGCTGCGCGGATCGAAGGGGATCTCGCCGCCGGCCGTGGAGGCCACGAGCACCTCGAAGCCAGCGTCCAGCAGGGCGTAATAGGGCACGGCCAGTTCCTCCAGCCACAGCCCGGTGCGATCCGGCCTGTCGCCCAGGAGGCCATGCGAGGTCGCGACCACCAGAACCTGTCCCTTTGCCATCGTCCGGATCTCCTTCTGCGGCCGGAAGGCGGCGCCCCGGAAAGGAAGCGCCGGGCCCGGCCAGGGGGCACAGCGGGAACGCCTCTATCCGGACAGGGTTCACCCTGCCGGCCGCGCTCCGCAACCCGACACCACTTGTCGAGGCCGGCATGATGGGCAGGTGCCATCGGACGCGGAATGATTGTCGAATTCTTAGTGCCGAGGGGCGCTGTTAACCTTTTCTCAACCAGATGCCGGCACACTGCCGGGCGGGTTCTCGGAGACCCGCACCGGACGCAGGGAAGAATTCCATGCCAAGACCCCCTATCGCCTGGCAGCCCCTGTTCCTGGCCGAGCCCGAGGGATTCGCCCGGCTGCTGGCGGAACCCTCACTGGACCGCCGCCTGCGTTCCTGGCGGGGCTATGAGGACATGCTGCTGGGGGAGGCCCTGCGAGCCGGGCTGCACGACGACCGGGCCGCCCGCACCTCCCTGGAGGAGCTCTACGCCTTCGGCCTCGCCAACGGGCTTCCGCTGCGGAGCCGGCGGGAGGCGGTGCAGGCCCTGCGCGCCTATGCCGCACGGCATTCCGTGCCGGGCGGCACCTGGGAGCCCTTCCTGCGGCTGGACCCGGACTGGCAGGTCGCCCTGACGGTTGCGAGCGCCTGGCTCGAATCGGAGGATGCGAGGGCCGTGCCCGATCTTCTGAAGGCGCTGGAGGAGGAGCGGCTGGCGAACCGGGGCGGCGTCTTCGGCGCGCTGCTCCGCCACGGCGTCACCGTGCCGCTGCGGCGGCTGCGGGAGGTGCTGGAGGCACGCGAGCTGGAAGATGTGGCCGCCTGTTGCAGCCGCGGCATGTCCACCGAGGTGAACGGCTTCCTGGCCGACTGGATGGAAACGCTGGCGGCGGCGGAGAACGGTGCCCTGCGCGACATCCTGGGCCGCTGCCTGGAACTGCGGGCCGGGGAAGCCGATCCCCGGCGCGTCGCCGAGCACTTCCTGCCGCGCTCGGCCGAAGTGATCCCGATCCATCGCCGGCGCGGCCGGCCCGCCGGCAGCCGCAACGCCCAGGCCACGCCGCCCATGCCCGGGAAGGGACCGCAGCAGTAGAAGCCCGCGAAGGGCGGGACGGCACGGGCCGCGACGCCGCGCCGGTATCAGGCCGAGAGGCCGACCCGGCCCCGGCGCTGAGTGCGCAGCACGTCCTCGATCCAGCGGTCGAGGCGCATGGTCTCGGCCTCGGCCTCGGCGCGGTTGGGATAGGCCTCGGGAAAGCGCAGGGAGAGCCAGCGCCAGGCGACGAGGCGCTTGTGGACCTTCTCGGCCCGCTCCAGCTCGTCGCGCTGGGCACGTTCCGGCGCCGGCAGGCGGCCGGCCATGGGCGGCGTGACCGGGCGGGCCGCGCCGTGGTCCACAGCCCAGCGCGCCAGTCGGACGATGCCGTTGTCGCGCTGGTCGACCGGGCAGAGCGCGTAGGTCCAACGCTGTGTCAGGGCGAGGCCCTGCACGCCGTCCACCGCCGTGGCGATGGCCATCTGCTGGCTGAGATCGGCCAGCCGGTAGTTCGGGTCGTCCCGCCGCAGCACGGCCCGGCGGATACGCGCCAGCACGCCGAAGAGGCTGTCCGAGCCGATCTCCGCCGCCACGGCGGAAACGATGTCGGCATCGGGCTGCACCTGGGGGCGTAGGTCCTCCGGCAGGTCGGGCGGGGCCTCCAGAAGGCGGCGGATCTGCTCCGGCGTGCCGCCCCCGGCCAGGACGGAAACGATGCCTTCCTCGAAGCGCCCGAAGCGCCCGGCACGGCCGCCGATCTGCTTCACCTCCTGCGTGTTCAGGTCGCGGCGCTGCTCGCCGTCGAACTTGCGGAGGG
>JAEYAW010000017.1 GCA_023404675.1 Pseudomonadota bacterium
TCGCAGGAGGAGGCGGTGGCGCTGGTCGTCAACGGCTTCGTCAAGGACGTGCTGCAGCAGCTGCCCATGGAGTTCGCGGTCGAGGCGCAGAAGCTGATCTCGATCTCGCTCGAAGGCAGCGTCGGATGACGATCGTCGGACCCAACAGGCAGGGAGAAATGTGATGACAGCGCTCCTCGACATTCGCGGGCTCAAGGCCGAGATCGATGGCCGCCAGATTCTCAACGGCCTCGACCTTATCGTGAACAAGGGCGAGATTCACGCCATCATGGGGCCGAACGGTGCGGGCAAGTCGACGCTATCCTATGTGCTGTCGGGCAAACCGGGTTATGAGGTCACCGGGGGCGAGGTGTTCTTCAACGGTGAGGACTTGCTGGCCATGGACCCCGACGAGCGGGCAGCCAAGGGGCTGTTCCTGGCTTTTCAATACCCTCTCGAAATTCCCGGTGTCGCGACGCTGACATTCCTGCGCACGGCCCTGAATGCCCAACGCAAGAAACGCGGCGAGGAGGAGCTATCTTCGCCGGATGTGCTGAAGCGGGTGCGCGAGCTTGCCAGGCAACTCAGCATCGATCCAGAGATGTTGAAACGGCCGCTCAATGTCGGCTTCTCCGGCGGCGAGAAGAAGCGCAACGAAACGCTGCAGATGGCGCTGCTTGAGCCCAAGCTGTGCGTGCTCGACGAGACAGATTCCGGCCTCGACATCGACGCGCTGCGCATCGTCGCCGACGGTGTCAATCGCCTGCGTGCGACCGATCGCAGCATGATCGTGATCACCCATTACCAGAGGCTGCTCGACTACATCGTGCCGGACGTCGTTCACGTGCTCTCGGCAGGCCGCATCGTGAAGACCGGCGGCAAGGAGCTCGCGCTCGAGTTGGAGGCGACGGGCTATGCGCAGTATCAGAGCGAGGCGGCCTGATCCCATGAACGCCGAGATCCGCCCCGTGAAGACCGCCGCCGAGATCGGGCTCGCCGACCTTTTCGCGGCAGCGTGCCGGAGCCTGCCCGGCGGCCGCAACACCGAGGTCGCCAGGCGCGACGCTTTTGATCGCTTTGCAGCGCAGGGCCTGCCGCATTCCCGCGTCGAAGCCTGGAAGTACACCGATCTCCGGCGCCTGGTGCGCGATGCCAAGCCGCTGGCCCCCCGCCCTGACGCGGTTGCCAGGACCGTCGCCCGCGACGCGAGTGGGGTCTTCACCGGCCTCGATGTCAGGCGACTGCTCATCGTCGACGGCACTTTCGTGCCGGAACTTTCCGATCTCGTTGGTCTGGAGGCCGGGGTCAGCATTCGTGCGACCGTCGAGGCGCTGGGCGCAGATGAAAAGGTTCTCCCGCTCGATATGGCCGGGACCGATCCGGTCGCAGTGCTCAATACGGCGCTCGCCGCCGATGGTGTCGTGATCACGGTCGCCCCCGGCATCGTCGTGGAGCGGCCGATCCATCTCGTCTCGGTGACCACGGGTACCACGCCCGCCGCAATGTTCACGCGGTCGCGGCTGGTGCTTGGCGATGGTGCGGCCCTCACGCTGGTCGAGACCCACGAAGGGCCGGATCAGTCCGACTATCAGGTCAATGCGGCCTTGCAGGTCGAGGTCGGCGACAAGGCCTGCCTCGAGCACCTCAAGGTCGTCAGCGAAGGCGCGGCTGCGCTGCACATCGCAACGCTGGAGGCGTCGATCGGCGCCGGGGCGGACTATCGCGAATTTGGCTTCACGATCGGCGGCGCGGTGGTACGCAACCAGATCTTCCTCAGGCTCGCGGGCGAGGGAACCACAGCCAGTGTCCACCAGGCGAGCCTTCTGTCCGGCCGTCAGCACGCGGATACGACGCTTGTGGTGGATCATGCCGCTGCCGCTTCGCAGAGCCGCGAGGTGTTCAAGGCCGTCGTCGACGACGAGGCGCGCGCGGTCTTCCAGGGCAGGATCACGGTGCAGCCGGGCGCGCAGCAGACCGACGCCCGGATGATGGCGCGGACGTTGCTGCTGTCGGACGAGGCCGTCGCAAACTGCAAGCCGGAGCTCGAGATCTTCGCAGACGACGTGCAGTGCGGCCACGGCACCACCACCGGCGCGCTGGACGATCAGCTGAGATTCTACCTGATGGCCCGCGGCATCCCGGAGAAAGAGGCCGAGGCGCTGCTGATCCAGGCTTTCGTGGGCGAGGTGATCGATGCGGTTGGGCGCGACGATCTGCGCGATGCACTGTCGCGGATGATGCTCGCCTGGCTCAAGGGACGGGAACAGGGTCATGCATCCGGCGGTGAGTAATGGAAGCTATGACGTTACCCGCGTTCGTCAGGATTTCCCGATCCTGTCGATGCAGGTGCACGGCAAGCCGCTGGTCTATCTGGACAACGCGGCCTCGGCGCAAAAGCCCAAGGTCGTGCTCGACCGGCTGACGCAGGCCTATACCAGCGAATACGCCAACGTCCATCGCGGCCTGCATTACCTCGCCAATGCGGCCACGGAGGCCTATGAGGGCGCACGCGACAAGATCGCGAAGTTTCTGAACGCGGAACGGCGCGAGGAGATCATCTTCACCCGCGGTGCCACGGAAGCGATCAATCTCGTGGCGCAGACGTTCGGCCGCGAGCGGATCGGCGTGGGCGACGAGATCGTGCTCTCGATCATGGAGCATCACGCCAACATCGTGCCCTGGCACTTCCTGCGTGAACGGCGGGGCGCCGTGATCAGGTGGGCGCCGGTCGACGACGACGGCAATTTCCTGATCGATGAGTTCGAAAAGCTGCTCAACGAGCGGACACGGCTTGTCGCGATCACCCAGATGTCGAACGTGCTGGGCAGCATCGTCCCGGTCAAGGACGTCGTCCGCCTGGCGCATGCGCGCGGGATCCCCGTCCTGGTTGATGGCTCGCAAGCCGCCGTGCACATGGACGTCGACGTCCGCGACATCGATTGCGACTTCTATGTCATTACCGGCCACAAGCTGTACGGGCCGACCGGCATCGGCGCGCTCTACGGCAAATACGGGCATCTGGCGGCGATGCCGCCCTTCAACGGTGGCGGCGAGATGATCCGTGAGGTGTCGCGCGACGCCGTCACTTATGGTGAGCCGCCGCACCGCTTCGAGGCGGGTACGCCACCGATCGTGCAGGCGATCGGACTTGGCGCGGCGATCGACTACGTCGAATCCATAGGCAAGGTCCGGATACGCAAACACGAGAACAGCCTGCTCGCTTACGCTCAGGAACGGTTGCGGGGAATCAACTCGCTCCGGATCATAGGCACGGCCGCCGATAAGGGGGCGCTGGTGTCGTTCGAGATGAAGAATGCCCATGCCCACGACTTCGCCACGGTCATCGACCGGTCCGGCGTCGCCGTTCGAGCCGGGACCCACTGCGCGATGCCACTGCTCGACCGCTTCGGCGTGACCGCCACCTGCCGGGCCTCCTTTGCGCTCTACAACACCATGGAAGAGGTCGACGCTCTGGCCGAGGCCTTGGTCAAGGCACAGGAGATGTTCTCATGAGCGACCATATCGCCGCCAGACGGCGGCCAGTTGCCCGCATCGTTTGCAACGCGCATCGGCGGCGGCGGGCGCGCAACATTGAGCGACGCTTTGCCGGAGAGTTTGCGCCCGGAGAGCCGGTCCGCGCCGCTGCGCTGATCGGGAACGACGGCATGTATCCGCACAAGGATATCGGCGAGCCGCTCGTGTACCCCGGCGACGCCGGCGTGGTCCGCGAGAGCTGGCGCTTCCTCGGCGAGGTCTACTACACGGTCGAGTTCGTGGACCGGGCAGTATTCGTCATCATGCGGGGCCGTGAAATGGTGCGGATGGGAGCTGCGTTCGACGCTGCCTGACGCTCTGCCGGATGTTACACGGCTTCAGCCAGCACGGCGGCTGCGTCCGCGCGCATTCGCGTCACCATCGACCGGAAGCCGTTCGAACGCTGCGGTGTCAGGTGTTCGCCAAGCCCAAGACGATCGAACAAAGCAAGCGGATCTTCGCTGGAGATTTCCGAGGCTGGTCGCCCCGACAAGAGTGCGACCAGGATCGCGACCAGGCCGCGGACGATGTGGGCATCGCTGTCGCCAATGAAGGTGAGGAACGGCTGCCCTTCCCGGCGCTCGACGGCGGTCGCCAGCCAGACCTGGCTGACGCAGCCCTGCACCTTGTTGGCATCGTTGCGTTCCGTTTCGGGAAACGGCGTCAGCTTGCGACCGAGCTCGATCACATAGCGGTAGCGATCATCCCACTCATCGAGCAGGGCAAAGTTCTCGATGATGTCGTCGATCGGTTTCGGCTGGGATCGGGTCATGAAATATCTCCAGGGTCGGTGGCAGAGCAGCCGTCAGTCGGAGGCTACGTTGATGAGGCGGGACCGGGCGTCGCGAGAGATCGGCGCTGCCAGCGCCCGATCGACCCCTTCACAGACGGTGTCGAACGAGATCGGCTTGCGAACTATTCCGCTGGCGCCGTGTTCGAGATACAGCTGCGCAAGCTGATCTGAATTGCTGTCGGCGACGAGCAGGATCGCGGCTCTGCCGAATTGCCCGGCCAGCGATGTCGGGAGCGGGTCGTTCCCGTCCTGCAGAAGTGACATACCCAGCAGTACGACATCGGGCGTATCCGTGACGGCGGCCGATGCCTCGTCAAGCGATGCGAATGTGAAGGCCCGGTAGCGGTCGCGCAGGATGAAATGCAGTGCGGACCGCACCACCTGTTCATGCTCGATCACGAACACGATGGGTGGCTCGCCGGCAGCCTGAAGTCCCGTTTCGATCTGCATGAGTGCCTCGATGCGTTTGCTGGATGCATCAAGCAAGCTCCGTACCGAAGGGCAGATCGACGCTTTCAAGCAGGAAACTGCATGTTCGCCAATCGCTGGCGACATCGCGCATTGTTTTGTTTCGAACAGCCGTCCGTACTCGCGCATGTCGACATGATGCGATGTCGGGTTTGCAACAATGGCGAACCGCGACGCTATCTCTCTCCAATCGCTTTGTTTTTCGCATTCGACGAACGCTGGCACACTCGTTGCAAAAGTCTTTGTGCAAGACGACCTCGCGCACAGAGATCGCGAGAGCGGCGCGCCGGTTGAGGGCAATCGGCCGAAGGAGAGCAGAGTGACTGAACCGGGACAGGTCGCGTTGTGAGGCCAGTCGATCGTCTATCGGGCGCTTCGGAGGAGGTGTCCGCCCGTTCACACAGAGGATAACCGAGGGATATTCGTATGAGCCTAGCAACCACCCAGAGCGTCGCGGAGATCAAGGCCCGCAACAAGCAACTGATCGACGAAGTCTTGAAGGTCTATCCGGAGAAGACCGCAAAGCGCCGCGCCAAGCACCTCAATGTGCACGAGGCCGGCAAGTCCGATTGCGGCGTCAAGTCGAACCTGAAGTCGATCCCCGGCGTGATGACCATTCGCGGCTGCGCCTATGCCGGCTCCAAGGGCGTGGTGTGGGGCCCGATCAAGGACATGATTCACATCAGTCACGGCCCGGTGGGTTGCGGCCAGTATTCCTGGGCGGCGCGGCGCAACTATTACATCGGCACGACCGGCATCGATACCTTTGTCACGATGCAGTTCACCTCCGACTTCCAGGAGAAGGACATCGTGTTCGGCGGCGACAAGAAACTCGCCAAGATCATCGACGAAATCCAGGAGCTGTTCCCGCTCAACCACGGCATCACCATTCAGTCGGAATGCCCGATCGGCCTGATCGGCGACGACATCGAGGCGGTGTCGAAGGTGAAGTCGAAGGAGTATGACGGCAAGACCATCGTTCCGGTGCGCTGCGAAGGTTTCCGCGGCGTCTCGCAGTCGCTGGGTCATCACATCGCCAACGACGCGGTGCGCGACTGGATCTTCGACAAGGTCAACCCGGAGGCCAAGCCTGCCTTCGAGGCCACGCCCTACGATGTCGCGATCATCGGCGACTACAACATCGGCGGCGACGCCTGGGCCTCGCGCATCCTGCTTGAAGAGATGGGGCTACGGGTGGTCGCGCAGTGGTCCGGCGACGGCACGCTGGTGGAGATGGAGAACACCCCATTCGTCAAGCTGAACCTGGTTCACTGCTACCGTTCGATGAACTATATCGCCCGCCATATGGAGGAGAAACATCAGATTCCGTGGATGGAGTACAACTTCTTCGGGCCGACCAAAATCGCCGAATCGCTGCGCAAAATCGCCGACCAGTTTGACGATACCATTCGCGCGAACGCCGAAGCGGTGATCGCCCGGTATGAGGG
>JAEYAW010000029.1 GCA_023404675.1 Pseudomonadota bacterium
ATATCAATTATACCGCCAAGCGGATGGCGGAGGTCTGGCCGAACCGCTTTTCCAGCGCGGCGGCGGTTGTCGCCAGATACGGCTCCGCGCCAGGCTGGCAGTTGAAGGCCTTCGACGACATTTACGGTTCGCGGATGGGTAATCGGCCGGGCACCTCGGACGGCTCGCGGTATATCGGCCGGGGCGGGCCGCAATGGACGGGCAGGGACGGCTACGCCGCCCTTGAGCGGCTGACCGGTCTGCCGGCGGTCGCGGACCCCACGGTCGCGACAAAGCTCGACATGCAGCCCGAGATTTGCGCCGCCTTCTGGACGTGGAAGAACCTCAACCGTTTTGCCGACAAGGATGACTTCATCGGCTGCGTCAAGGCGTGGAACGGTGGCACCAATGGCCTCGCGGACCGCAAGGGCCTGATGGCTGGCAACAGCGCCGTCATCGCGCGGCTGATGAATGTCGCTTCGATCCCGATCCCGCAGGGGCAGGGCGCGCCGCAGGCGAAGCCGCCTGATCCGCCGCCGCCAGCCACAGCACCCGAGCCCGCCTCGCCGCCGCCCACCTTCTGGGCGGCTTTTTTCATGGCCGTGACGGCCGCTTTCCGGAGATCCTGACGATGGCTCCCTTCATTCGCATCCTGTTGCGCTACGTGGGCGGCTTCCTCGCCGCGCGCGGCCTGTTGGCACAGACCGACAGCGGCGTGTTCGACGATCCCGAGTTGGTCGCGGCGGTGAGCTACGGCCTTGCCGCGTTCTGCGCGCTGGCCAGCGAGGGCTGGTATCGGCTCGCCAGGCGCTTCGGGTGGAGCACCTGATGGCCGCGATCTTCTCCTGGCTCGCCTCGCTGCTGACCGGGCCGCTGCTGAATTCGGCGCTCGACGCCTACAAGGCGAAGCTGGCCGCCGGCACCTCGTCAGAAAGCCTCGCCGCCGATCTGGCAGCGAAGGAAGTGTCTCTGCAGCAGCGCGAGCTGGAATTGCAGACCCAGTATCGCATCGCCGCCCTCGGGCGCTGGTACGAGCCCGACAAGCTGATGGGTTATACGGTGGCTGTCTATCTCGCCAAGCTGCTGATCTGGGACAAGATGTTCGGCATGGGGAGGACTGATCCGCTGGTGGGCTGGGTCGAGACCACGGCCAACCTGATCGTGGCGTTCTATTTCGGCAAGCGCACGTTCGAGAATGTGGCGAGGATCATCAGGAAATGACTTCACAGGAGGAAATCCGTGCCGTCGTTCGGGCGGTTTTGGATGAAGAGCGCGACCGGGCCGAACGTTCATACGACGACATGGTGATCCGCGCGGTTTCCACCATCCTGACATCGTTCGGGATGGACGAAGATGACCGCAAAGAGATCAGGGCCGATTTCATCCACCTGCGCAAATGGCGCAAGAGTGTCGAGCAGGCCCAGGGTCTCACATTCAAGATCGTGATGACGACCATCATTGGCGGCCTCGCGGGCGCACTGTGGCTCGGGCTGAAGGATATCCTGCACAAATGATACCAAACCCCCGAAAAGTAAAATCCTCCGGGCGGGGATTATACCAAGTGACAATGGCGGCTACGGCCGCTTTTTTGTTGTCCGCCAGCGCATCCGCCCATCAGGCCCCGAGCGGCTGGTCATACGACATGTCATGCTGTTCCAACGAGGATTGTCACCCCGTCGAAGTGGATCAGGTGGAAGACCTTGGCGGCGGCCGGTGGCGCTATGACGGCCTGACATTCGAGGGATCGCAGGTCCGGCCGTCGAAGGACAACCGATTCCATGTCTGCATTATAAAGCGGTCAGACGGCTCACGCGTTCCGATGTGCATCTATGTGTTGCAGGGGTCTTGAGAGCGGCAGGCGCTTCAATCACCTGACTGACGTGAAGGCTGGCTACTCCAAGCACATAGATAGCGACCTCATCCCCAATGTGCTGGGCCTTGTAAAAAGCCGCATCGATCAGTTCGAGCAGCGCCTCGTAGTCGTCCTCCTGCGCCATTCCCAGCCCTCCCGATTTTCCACATGGAACCACTGATTCGGGGGCGGCGGCGAATAGACTAAAGTGCTAAGGCTGGCGCAGCCTCCAAGGACCTGCAATCCCGATCGCGTTCATGTTGAGGTCTCCGATGTCGCAAGACCGGCCTTGACCAATCGTCGAATGGCTTCGGCCAGTCCGATTCCATGTCGATCGGCGTAGGCCGCGACGTCCCGCGCCATGGCAGGTGGCGCTCGGAACGACAGGGCTTCCTCCATGATCCGCTGTGTTGAACCTGGATTCTTGCTCCTCTCGCGTTCCTGTCGCAGGGACAGCCAGATCCGCGCGAGCCGAGGGTGGCTCCTGATCATCCGTTTGAGCTCGATGTAACCGGCAATATCGCTGGTTGCTTCCCCGGCCCGGTAACGTCGGAAAACCTGGAATATCTGCCTGATCTTGGCGCGGCGCTGCTCTTTCCGCCGGGAAGGTCGCTTGATGTCATCTGCAGGGCGACACGCGAAACATTGTCTCCGGCGGCCGTCGTCCAGCGGCGCGCCGCAGCCGATACAGCCGAATTTAGTTGACGGGTTCATTCTGGCGCGTGGGCGAATAGGCCAGATGCGATCCAGGGTTTCAGCCAGTTCCGGGTAGAGATGGGGGCGATCGCGGATTCGCCACGGTGTGCGGGGATCATCCCAGACGCGGGTGACCGCGAATTTGGCCACGTCGGCCGTGAGGCGGTCCAAAGTGTCCTTGGCTCGCCGCTCTCGCAATGACGACCAGATGCGGCTCAGACGCGGGTCGCGTCTGACGAAATAAAGATTTGCCGTGTAACCATCGATGGCGGCGGATGATCTTCCGGCGCGGTATTGGCGAAACATTGCAAAGATGATTTTGAGGCGCTCCCGCCTCGGTATCCGCCGCTGCGACATCGCAGTTGTCTCCGATCAGTCGTCGCGTTCCATCGCCTCGAAGCTGTCGGCCGTGTAGATATCGATCGCGGTTTCGGCGCGCTGCATCAGATCCAGCCGGCTCGGATCGTCGAGTGGCGCGGGATCGATCCATGCGATCTCGCAGATGACCTCGCCGCCCGCTGTTTCATAGGTGAGGCCCTCGATATCGTAAGCCGCATCCTCCGAGACGAAGCGTGCCATGAAGCGCGGGGCGCGGGTGTGGATGATGTAGTCGCGTTCGCCCTCGGCGTCGGTGCCGATGATCCATTCATCACGCGGCCACGCCCTGCGGCCAGCTTCAAGCGCGGCCAGCTCGGCCCATATCCCGCTTGGGACTGGATCGCCTGACAGCCACTTGCTGATGCGGCGATCGTTGACGTTCAGGTCGCGGGCGATGGCGCTCTGCCAGCGAGCGCCATGAAGGCGCTCGCCGATCTCGCGGAGTCTATCGGCATCTGTCATCATCTGGTCTCGGCGTCGAGTTCGGCCGCGTAGGCCTCGGCGTCGAACGACACGGCGTTCGGGTTGCCATCGGCGGTGTAACGGCCGGGGATTTCGAAGCTCAGTTCGCCGGCGCGGATCTCGGTCTCGGCGACCACCTCGGCGGCATAGTTGGCCGGGTTGATCCCGGCCTTCAGGATGCCGGGGCGGGCGAGGTATTCGGTGACTTCGGCGACGAGGGCTACGTAAGCGGACATTGTCATCTCCCTTTGGAGTTCGGGCGGCCCCGATGGCCTTCCCTGTAGATTGAGAATAGCAGGCGAAACGCTGGTGTCAATAACTGCTAGCAAAAATTTTCGGATATTCCGCCGGCCCGCAAGGGGGCCGGCGTCGCGTCTTACTTGAGAGCGCCATAAACCGCGCGGATCGTCCCGAAATCGACAATCATGACGTCGCGGCGGGGCTGGCCGCGCATCGGCTGGGCGCGCTCGATCACGATGTAATCGTCTTCTTCGTCGTAGACGTAGCCCGGCTCGTTCCAGTTATCCTGAGCCGCCTTGAGTTCAGCGATCGTGAATTCCGTGAAGGTGAGGCATCCGATTGTCACCCCGTATCCGGCCTCTTCAAAGCGAGCCTCGATCTCGGCGTCGGAGAGGGCGATCAGGTTGCGGAGGGTGTCGCAGGTCTTGGTCATTTTCATCTCCCTTTGGAGTTCGGGCGGCCCCATGGCCATCCCTGATGTAACTGATATTAGCAGGTTGACCGGCCCCGTCAATATCTGCTAGCAATTATTTATGAGCCAGAATTCACGAAATGTTACAGATGGTCCGCGCGGCCGGGGCCGGCCGAAGCTTTATGATCGCCGCGTCACGCTGGGCCTCGACGAGGCGGACATTGCGGCCATCGAAGCCGCGCGGGGGGAAAGCGAGAGCTGGGAGGCCTGCGCGCGCCGGCTGCTGCGCGCCGCGCTGGCGGCTCATCACCGCTCCCCCTGATGCGGACAGCTTGGGTCCGTCACCAGCGCTTACCCATCTCGGAATACCCTTCGATCGCGTCTGCCAAATGGGTGCGGAGATCGACGCGCCCGACCGCGCCGCATTGCGAGCACTTGAAGCGGCGGCAGACATCCTCCCACCGCTCTCCCGGGAGATCATGGACGGAGACGAGCTTGCTGTTCCAGCAGGGTCCTGTGCCGCCGCAGCAATAGACCCAGACGCGAGGCGCGCCGGGGCTGCGATCAATGAGGCCGGACCAATGGTTCATGGGGCATAATAGGAATGATGTCCGCTCTGGGGCAAGCCGCTACGGGTTGGGGCGGAGGAGAGGTGGGGACTACAACTGCGCTGAAACCTCGGGACTTTCCTCGGGATTTCTTGTCCCGTCAGCGCCGGATTTGTCTCCTCTGGTCCGCATTTGTTCCCGAGAATTCGAGAGGCAATTCAATCGGTCGAGGTAAAAATCTCTCAATAAATCAAACGGATTATGGGATGGTCGGCTGGCGATCCCAGCAGGACTCGAACCTGCAACCCGCGGAGTAGAAATCCGCTACTCTATCCAGTTGAGCTATGGGACCGTGGGTCCGCTCATAACATTCCGGGCCGGAAAAGTGGACCCCCTCGGGCCGCGATCCACCACCGGGCGAGACGTCAGCCCGCTCCGGGCCGCCGTGCCGCAGACGCCGGCGATGGCGGCACGGCGCAGCCGCGTCACGACGGCATGGGGCAAGGCCGGGGCCCGTCAGCGCGACCGGCGGAGGCTTTCCTGCCCTGGAGAGGGCGACGACCCCGCAAGATGAGAGAGCAGAAACCGACGTATAGCTGCCACCGCGCCTTATTTGCTTCAATATCCAGCGGAACCTTGCAGCGATTCAGGTAACAGAGTGCCTGGAGCGCGACGCGTCGAGCCGACTGCAACGGCCAGCGCTTTTTCCCGCTGCCGGAAACGTGGAGTCGAGATTTTGCCAGACCGAGCACATCAGGCGGCCCTGAAAACCCAGATCGTCATCGTCGGCGGAGGGGCCGGCGGGCTGGAACTGGCGACCAAGCTGGGCAAGCGTTTCGGCCGGCGCAATCACGACATCATCCTGATCGAACGGCACCGGACCCATGTCTGGAAGCCGCTGCTGCACGAGGTCGCCACCGGCGCGCTCGACGCCAATATCGATGAGGTCGGCTATCGCGAGCACTGCTCGCGCTGGGGCTACCGTTTCTTCTACGGGGTCATGAGCGCGGTGGATACCAAGGCGCAGGAGGTGGAGGTCGCGCCGCTCAAGGATTCGCGCGGCCGCGAGATCATCGGCGCGCATCGCATCCGCTACGACTATCTGGTCCTCGCTTACGGCTCGGTGACCAACGATTTCGGCACGCCCGGCGTTCGCGACAACTGCCTGTTTCTGGACAGCCGCCACGAGGCCGACGAGTTTCGCGAACGGCTGCTCGATCAGTGCCTGCGCGTGTCCCGGACCGTGAGTCAGGTGCCGGACAGCGATGCACGGGTTCGCGTTGCCGTCGTCGGCGGCGGCGCGACGGGGGTCGAACTGTCGGCCGAGCTGTTCAACGCTGCCGACGGGCTCGGCTATTACGGCCTTGAGACGTTCGACGCCCGGCGGCTCGACGTGACGCTGATCGAGGCGGGGCCCAGAATCCTGCCCGCGCTGCCGGAGCGGCTCGCTGACGGCGCGAAGTCGGAGCTTGAGAAGCTCGGCGCGCGCGTCCTCACGGGGAAGGCGGTCACGCGCGTGACCGAGGAGGGCATGGTGCTGGCCGATGGCGAAATCATCCCGGCGGAGCTGAAAGTCTGGGCGGCGGGCGTGAAAGGCACGCCGATCGCCGGCACGCTGGGCGATCTCGAACTGGCCCGCAGCAACCAGATCGTGGTGCGGCCGACGCTGCAGGTCGCCGGACACGACAACATCTTCGCCATTGGCGACTGCGCATTCTGCGCCAGGGAGGGGGATCGGCCGGTGCCGCCGCGTGCGCAGGCGGCGCATCAGATGGCGTCCTGCGCCTTCCAGAATCTGGTCCGGCTGATGAAGGGCGAACCGCTCAAGCCGTTCGTCTATCGCGATCACGGATCGCTGGTCTCGCTCAGCCGCTATTCGACGGTCGGCAGCCTGATGGGGGCGCTCGTCGGCGGCGCGCTGGCGATCGAGGGACGGATCGCGCGCTTCGTCTATGCCTCGCTCTATCGCATGCACCTGATCGCCATCCACGGCTGGATCAAGGGCATGGCCCTGATCGTGGTCGGCCGGGTGAACGCGGTCGTCCGGCCCCGTCTGAAACTGCACTGAATCGTTCCCGGCGAGCGGGCCTCGCCGCACGTGTGACTTGAATCACGGATCGGGTTGAACCGGCCGACTACCCTGAGCCTATCAACACAGGGGAGAAGTCACATGCGCACGTTCATTCTTGCTACGGCCATCGTTCTTGTCTCCGGCACCGCATTCGCGGAGCCCGTGACGCGCGGCCTCAGCGTCGCATCGGCCGAGCCGAAAACCATGACCGAAAAACTGAAGGCCGCCGGAATCGAGCCGGTTCAGGAGGTCGCGGTGGAGACGACAACCGCAGCGGCCAAGACCACGCCGGCCGCCACGCGAAGCGTCGAGCCGCAAGCGCCGGGCGTTTCGACAACTGCGGGTGCGGAACACGAGATTCACCCCAAATCTGAATCGCGGGCTGAATCGCGCAAACCGCCGAAGGCAAGGCCGGTCGTGAAGAAGCGCGAGAGCGATGAACAGAAGGCGCGCCGTATCGCCGCGCGGTTCGGAATCAGCTGGTGAAAACGCCGACGAAATTTTCGACGAAGTCGCCTTGTTTCAGATCAAGGCATCGCCGGCAATCTCCGGATAGATTTTAGAAATGCTCAATCGATCCGGAATTCCAGCGATGCTGTCTCGCCTGTTCCTCCCGGCAATCTTTTTACTCGCCGGCACGCTTGCCGCATCCGCACTCACTCCGGCCGAGCAGCGCGGACGCCGGTTTGCGTTGAACAACTGTGCCCAGTGCCATTCGATCGACAAGGTCACCGCGAGTCCACTTGCGATCGCGCCGCCGTTCCGCGAACTGCACAAGCGCTATCCGGTCTCGACACTGGCCGAAGCCTTTGCCGAAGGAATCCAGACCGGGCATCCGACCATGCCGGAATTCCAGCTCGAACCGGATCAGATCAATGATCTGCTCCGGTTCATGCAGACGCTGGAGAAATAGGCGGCCGGTCTGACGTCCGGCACGCCTGCAGCGGTTCTAGCCGCGATCGGCGGCATGTGCGGGTGCAACCGGGCGGGGGGGCGGCTGCTTGGATTTCAGAGCGGCGTCGGGATCCAGACGCGTCGGAGAGACGATGGCACCCGCGTCGCGTGCCACGCGCTCGGTCGTTCCCGGCGGCGAGTAATCAAAGGTGCGTGTTTCGAACACGAGAATTGCGATGGCGCCCAGAATGACGAGAGACGCGATCAGGATGGGCTTGAACGGAAATGGAGTCATGGGGTGCATGCTCCGCAGCCGTTCAGTGCGTCAGGGTTCTGTCGTGCGATCATTCCGGGCGTTCCATTTGTCTAGAGCCGATACCGCACACCCGCAAACACCGCCCGCCCGTTACCCGGGTTGAAGAGACGCGACGTCGCCGCGTTGGCGCGGTCGACGATGCTCGTGGTTGCGATATAGGCCTTGTCGGACAGGTTGCGGCCTTCAACGTAGGCCGAAAGTCCTTTTCCATTGTCGTAAGCCATCCGCAGACCCCAGAGCAGGTAAGGCTCCGTCGTCAGCGTATTGGCGCTGTCCACATAGTAGGCCGACGGCACCCATTCAATGTTCGGTCCGAATGAAAAGCCGTTGGCATGGCGGTAGAGCAACTCCGCACGGACGACGTGGGGAGGTGCGCCCGGCAGACGATTGTTTCCGAACGCGGCATCGTCGCTGAATCGGAAATCGCTGTAGGTGTACGCGACATTGAGCCAGACTTTGTCTTTTTCGGGATCAAAGATTCCCTTGATCAACGCCAATCCGCCGCCTGCCTCGACACCCTGATGATAGGTGCGGTCCGCGTTGGTGACATTGCAGGTCCCGAAGGTCGAATAATAGCACATCAATTCGTTGTGAATCTCCGCGCGATAGAGGGCGATGTCGAAGGTGTAGTCCTCGCGGCGCTCCCGGGTTCCGATCTCGAAGGTCGTCGCCTGCTGGGCTTTCGTGTCGAAGAAACGGATGGTCGGGAAATTCGGCGTCGTGACGCCGGGCGCGACGCTCTCCCCGAAGCTCGGCGCTTCGGCGCTGCGCGAGACGTTGGCGAAGACCTGCCATGTCGGCGATGCATCCCACAGCACGCCGACCTTGGGGCTGGGCAGACTGAAGCTGCTGCGCCCCGCGACGTCACCATTCAGTGAAAAGGTCACGGCCTGATCCCGTATGGCGTAGAGATACTGGACGCCGGCGATCAGCGACACGCTCGGGGTCGCGTACCAGGCGTTCTCGATATAGGCGGAATAGTTCTCCGGTTTCTGGATCAATGCTGAGGTCGGCGTTCCTTTCGTGCCGCCGACGTTGGCATACTGATTGGCATCGATCCGGCCGTTCTGGATGTTCACCCCCACGGTCAGCCGGTTGCGATGACCGGCAATGACACGCTCGTCGACCGCGCGAACGAAGCCGCCATAGTCCGCGTAGCGATAGTCGAGATACTGGAAGATCGGATGCATCAGATGGCGGTCGACGCCGAACACGCCGAACTCCACGGTGGTGTCGCCAAGTTTGAGCGTCGATTTGTTGGCGATGCGCAGCGTGTCGATGTTGCGCTGCCAGTCGTTGAGGAGGTTGGCGCTTGCGGCACCTTGCGGATTGTTGAGCGCGTCGGTCTTCGTGACCTCGCCGGGAATGCGCTGACGGATCGTGTTGGCGTTGACATAGAAGCGCGTCTCGAAATCGTCGGACGCGCGGTAGCCGATATTGGCGCTTCCGCGCTCGCCATGGCCGAACGAATGATCGCGGTAGCCATCCGTGGTGAAGGCCGAACCGGTGATGAAGTAGTCGGCCGCGCCGAAACTCCCGCCGCTGCCGGCCTGCGTGCGGCGATAGCCGAACGCGCCGGCATCGAGACGCGATTCGAACGCGTTCGCGTCGCGTCCCGTCGGCATCACGAAGTTGATGGCGCCGCCGAGCGCGTTGGCGCCGAAGCGCAGCGCGTTGGCGCCCTTGAATATCTCGACGTAGCGATAAGCGGTGGGATCGATCTCCTGAAAATCGCCGTAGCCGTCCGACGTGTTGATCGGAATGCCATCCATATAAAGCTGGGTGCCGCGCAGATGGAAATTGCGCGACAAGCCCGAGCCGCGGATCGAGAGCCGCGTGTCATCGCCCCATTTCGGCTGGGCCCAAACACCGGGCACGTAGTCCACGATGTCTTTCAGGGTCTGGGCCGGGGTCTGTTTGAAGACCGAGTCCGGAACCAGTTCGACCGCGCCGGGTGTGCGATCAAGGAGGACTGTCGCGGCGGCGGTGGTTGGAACGGTGAGGCTGGGCGAGGGGGCGGCCGCCGGCGCAGCCGCGTTGGTCGGTGCGGGGGGCTGGGCTGCCGTCCGCCGTGGAACGGACGCGTCGCGTGCCGGGCGCACCGCACGGTTGGGGCGCGGGCTGTCGGCCTGCACGGTGACGGGAGGTAGCGCGACGGGTTGCGCAGAGAGAGGCGCTGCGGGCAACGCGCACAGCGCTGCCGCGCCGAGCGCGGTCAGGGAACGGGACATTTAAAGCTCCGGTGATCGATGAAAGCGAATTGCGATCAGGCGATCACGGGAGGCCCTTGCGATGTTCTCGGTTCCTGGCGCCGGAGGGGCGCGACGGCGCGGGGCGCAATCTGAGCGGCGACGGTGATGAAGGTCGTCGTCGCAGGCGATACGTCCGGGGTGATGGGGAGGGCCGCCGCATGGGCGGCAAATGCGCAGACCGCGCAGAACTGCATCGTGACGGGCGAGCCGCCGTCGTCATGGCTGGAAGGGCCGGCCGGGTTGCCGATGCAGATGAGGACACGGTCTGCCGAAGCGGCCGGCAGCGCCATCGTCGTGGCGACGATCCCCGTCAGCACCATCTGCAAGGCGAGAACATGCGCTGCCGCTAACGCGAGCGCCGTTCGCCACCAGGACAGATGCTTTAACGATCTCACGTCGCCCCCCAACGGCTCTGATTATATCAGCCGGCGCATGTCTGCAAAGCGGGAGATGGCAGAGGAAGATCGTAAAAGACGAAAGATCGGGATGACGGGCGCATCGCAAGGAGCGATGTGCCGCGGTTGGGGCGTCGGCGTCAGGCTGAGCGTCGCAGGCCGCCGCCCGGCAACGCGCTCTGCCGGCGCCGCCGCCGCCGGCTTCTGTCCTTGCGGCCGACGATCTGCACTTCGGGCAATGAATCCGCCGGCGCGCCGACGACGTGGAAGATCTGGGTTTCTCCGATCTCAAGCCGCCGCAACAGGGCGCGTCCGGCGTCAGTGATGCGCCAGCCTCCCGCCTGTCGGACGACGAATCCTGGAGCAAAGAGTTGAAGTCCCGGAGCACGCAGCGCCATCACATGCATGCGCGCGTTCCAATCCTGCAGGCGCGACAGCAACGCAAGATCCGCATTGAGCGTTGCGATGTCCGCCCAGCCATTCGGGTGGCCCGAAAGCACCTTCAGGATGGCAACTCTCAAACTCAACGCACGTCCTTCCCGCGAACTTCGAATCGGTCCGCCCACAGCGTCGAGCTTATGATCAGCGCCGGTGGTCGTCGCGTGCGGCAAACATCGCGTGACTGGCTTGTGCACAGCTTTATCGTTGCTGCTCTGCGAAGCGGACAACGGACCACGCGCGGAACTCCACGGGGCCCGGAGAGACAATTCCCTTCGGAAGGCGCGGAGCTTTTGCACGTCTGCGCCGTTGTGTTTTCGCAAGAGGAGCGAACGAGATGGATGCAGACAGGATTGCAGGTGCCGCCAAACAGGCGGCCGGAAAGGTTGAGAAGGCGGTCGGCGAGGCGCTCGACGACAACACGACGCGGGCGACCGGAGAGGTCCGATCGATCGGCGGCGCAGCGCAGGAGGCGGCCGGGCGAACACGTGACATGCTGCGTTCGGCTGGCGACACGGTTGCCGACATGGCCGACGATGCCATGCAGGCCGGGCAGGAGGCGGCCCATGCCGGCAGGAAGGCGATTGCCTCGAATGTCCGTGAGTATCCAGGATCCAGTCTGCTGGTGGCGGGACTCGTCGGGTTCGCGATCGGCATCATGATGACGAGACGCCCGCCGCCACCGCGACGCCGGTGGTCCGGCTGGAACTGAGGGCGGGAGACGGGGTGCGGGCGTCCGCCGGTCTGGTGGATGAGCCGCGAACCGGCGCAAAGTCATGATCCTGGAACCTGCGGGGCGAGGGGGCTTGCATCGCCTTCCCCAATGCCCGATACCAACGGCGTGGATGCCGCGATTCGGCCTTTGCAATCGGCGAAGGCTTTGTTATAGGCACCCCGCAAGCGCGCAGCGCGCGCGTGTTCCCTGGTAGCTCAGTGGTAGAGCAACCGGCTGTTAACCGGTTGGTCGCTGGTTCGAATCCGGCCCGGGGAGCCAACATTTTCAAGCACTTAGCTCGCTCGAAAATTTCCCAAATTACCGTTCGGGCACGCTCTTGGCGATGGCCGCATCGATCGTCCGGCGCAAGGTGCCGGGATTGGCCGCCTTTGGCCTTTGCATCAAGGATCAGCCGGACCTCATGCATCTCCTTACGGGAGAGACCGAGATCAGATGCGGCAAGCTTCCCGACGCTCTCTGCGGACACCCACGGAGGCGTGCCCGAGCTTGCCGGCCCTAAGAGGCGACCTCACCCCGCTCCCAGGCGAGGTTGTACTCATCCGCGAGGGGCGCTTGGCGAGCGCTTCTACCGCCACAGGCCGTACTTCGACCATTCGCTCTCCGGAATGCGCTTCCCGACAGCATAGTCAAAATGAACGACCTGCATGTTGTCAGGCGTGGTTCTGCAGGTGAACGAGAGTGCGTACCAGCTCCCGTTGCTTCGGAACGCGCCGCCATTCGCGATGACCGAATTCTTTGTGCGACGTGGCGTCGAAAGGACTTCGGCCTTCGCCCGATCCGGATGAAACGGATTGGCATCACCGTCGATCCGGAGCATTGCCTCATAGTCGCAAATCTGATCCAGCCGGGTCACCGGATCGAGACGCTTCAAGCTTGCATAAAAGCGTTCGTCGCGATGCCCCTCCGCGGCAGCGAAGCTCGCCGAAGCCGGCATCATGAAGAACAAGATTGCTGCGATTGCGCCTCTCATCGATCCTCCATCGCGCCCTGATGCGAGCAGGTGCTCCCCGGTTGCCGGGCGGTGGGCCCGGTCTTCTCTGGATGGCTGCGGCGTGTAGTACTATCGTAGTCGCGCGCGGTGCAACATTTCGCTTCTGAAGTTCCGGGAGGTTCTGCGACAGCGAATGGGATCAATTGTTCTCCTCGACCTCATGGGTGGCGTGGCGTTGCTGCTCTGGGGCCTTCACATGGTTCGCAGCGGGATTATCCGTGCTTTTGGCGGCGGTCTGCGCCAGTTCTTAGCCCGCATGCTCAAGAACCGCTTCGCGGCTTTCGTGGCGGGCTTGGGGCTTACCGCCATCCTTCAGAGCAGCACGGCAACGGCTCTTATCACCAATTCGTTTGCAAGCGAGGGGATGGTCTCGCTGGTCCCGGCCCTGGCAATCATGCTCGGCGCCAACGTCGGGACGACGCTGATCGTCCAGCTTCTTTCCTTCAACGTTGCAGCTGTCGCACCCCTGTTTTTCGTTGTGGGTGTTTTTGCCTTTCGCACCGGCAGGCCCCGGATCAAGGATGTGGGGCGTGTGATTATCGGCCTTGGACTGATGCTGCTGGCGCTGCATATCCTGCTCGACACGCTGGCACCGGCGGAAAGTGCGCCCGCCGTACGGGTCGTCATGAATGCGATAACGGGCGATCCCATCTTCTGCATTCTGATTGCTGCCGCCGTGACCTGGGCCGCGCATTCGAGCGTGGCGACGGTTCTTCTCATCATGTCGCTGGCGTTCTCGCATTTCATCGCCACGCCAGCTGCCATGGCAATGGTGCTCGGGGCCAATCTCGGCAGCGCCCTCAATCCGGTGTTTGAGGGGACGCGCCGCGAAAATCCCGCAAGCTATCGGCTACCGGTCGGCAACCTTCTCAATCGCATTGTGGGCGTTCTTCTGTTTCTCCCGTTTGTCGATCCGCTGGCCCGTCTGATGGGCGGCTGGCAGCCGGATGCTGCCAAGCTGACGGCGATGTTTCATGTCGGGTTCAACATCGTTCTGGGCGTGCTGTTCATTGGCTTTCTCGGTCCGATTGCTGATGCGCTTTCGCGGGCTTTTCCCGAGCGCAAGCTGCCCACTGATCCGGCTCGTCCCCGTTATCTCGACGAAGGCGCTCTTTCGACGCCAGCGCTGGCGCTCACGGATGCGGCCAGAGAGACCCTGCGCATGGGGGATATGGTTGAAGTCATGCTGCAACAGGCCATGACGGCGATGATGGCCAACGACCGCGCGCTGGTCGGCCAGATATCGCGGATGGACGATGGCGTGGACGCGCTGGACGAGGCGGTCCGTCTCTATCTGACCAAGATGATGCGCGGCAGCCTGGATGATCGCGAGGCCCGCCGCGCGATGGAGATTATCGCTTTCGCGGTCAATCTCGAGCATGTGGGCGACATCATCGACAAGAACCTGAGCGAATTGGCCGCCAAGAAGATCAAGCGCCGGTTGCAGTTTTCAGCGGAGGGCGCATCGGAGCTATCGGATTTCCACCGTCGCATCATGGAGTCGCTGCGAATTGCATTTGGCGTGTTCATGTCCGGCGACGTCGCAGAAGCCAAGAAATTGCTTGCTCAGAAATCGGAACTGCGGATGGCTGAACTGGTGGCGACGGAGCGCCATTTCGAACGTCTGCGCGAAGGGCGGCCGGAAACGATTGAAACCACCTCGCTTCACCTCGATATCCTGCGTGACCTCAAACGCATACACTCGCACATATGCGCGGCGGCCTATCCAGTTCTGGAAGCCGCGGGGGAATTGCCACGTCGGCGAAGCCAGGAAGCGGAAGAAGCAAATCGGGTGGAGTTCAACCCGCACCGAAGTTGAGCCGGTGGTCTCTGTCAGATTGTGCAGCCGTCACCACACGAATGCATCCTTCCTTTTTCCATGCTGAAAGGCGACGACGCGGCGCTTGCCGCTCTCGTCCCAGCGCCGCGCGGGGGCGCGCACGCCATTGTACCGGGCGTTGAGGGTGTGGGGGCCGGCTGACCGCGGCCGGCCATCGATCCCCGGGTCGCACAGTCAGGTATTCGATGAAGATGGGGCCGCGCTTGAGCCAAGACCGCTCGAAGGCAGTATCCGGAAACCTGACAGGCAACTGATTGTCTTGGTGAGCGCGGAGGGACTCGAACCCTCGACCCCATGATTAAAAGTCACGTGCTCTACCGGCTGAGCTACGCGCTCACGTGCAGGGCTGTGTAGGGGGCAGGCTTGTCGGGGTCAATAGCCGCGGCAAGGCCCGGGGGCGACGCTGTGGACGCCGCTGGCGGCCAAGGCCCGCGCTGCAACGGGCTGTTCGGGGCCGCGTGCGGGTTTGTTCGGCGCGCGGAGCGGCTCTCCCGCGAGTGCGGTCCCGGTGCCAGCGTATTGAGCACGGGAGCAGGGGCCCCGCTCGCTCCTCGCCCTGCCGGACAGGCCTCGCCGCCCGCGTCAGCGCGTCAGTTCCGCCTGCCGCGGCAGGTCGGCGCCGACCGGCGGTTGTCCCGTCGCGGGGGCTGGCAGCGACGCAGGGCGCAGGCCGATCAGTTCCGCCGTCCGGGTGCCGGTGTTGCGCCAGAAGGTGAAACTGTTGATCCGGGAGTTCTCCAGGATCGCGATCGCGACGGCCGAGAGGAACGGCAGACTCTGCAGCACCAGCACGCCGGCAAAGATGTAGATCTCGGTGATCTGCCGGAAGCTGTTCGAGGCGATCAGCACGCCGGCGCCCACCAGCAGCAGCACGCCGATCACGGCCTCCCAGAACGCCTGGAATTCGATGGAGATGCTGGAGAGACCGCCCTTGGAGGTGCGGGCGAACGGCAGGTGCTCGGTGATGAGACCGTTGGCCACCGCGCGCGCCACGGTCCATTGCACGGACATCGCGGCGATCATCGCGCCGAGCATCTGCCCGGCCTTCACGTGAACGCGCATCCGGTACATCGAGATGAAATGCGCCAGCGAGACGACGAAGGCGGCGATGATCGGCAGCGTCAGGATCTTGTCGGGAATGGCGATGTCGGCGAAGGCGACGATCGGCACCCAGACGAGATTGAGCAGCGCGACGACGACACCCAGGCTCTCGGCGCCGAGCCAGTTCAGCCAGCCCAGCGAGAATTCGCGCTTCTGGGCGTTGGTGAGCCGGCTGCCGTTCGGCAGGAACCGCCGCCAGTGCTTCTTCACGATCTGGAAACCGCCATAGGCCCAGCGGTGGCGCTGTTTTTTGAATGCCTCGTAGGTGTCGGGCAGCAGGCCGTATCCATAGCGGCGATTGGTGTAATGGGTGAGCCAGCCGTGCTCCATGATGGCGAGGCCGAGATCGGAGTCTTCGCAGATCGTGTCGCTGGACCAGCCACCCACTGCGTCCATGGCCGCGCGGCGGATCAGGCACATCGTGCCGTGCACGATGATGGCGTTGACCTCGTTGCGCTGGACCATGCCGATGTCGAAGAAGCCGGCATATTCGCCGTTCATCGCATAGTGCATCAATGAGCGGTCGCCGTCGCGATGATCCTGCGGGGCCTGCACGAGGCCGACGCGCGGATCGTCGAAGGCGGGAACGAGATTCTTCAGCCAGTCGGGCGTCACCACGTAGTCGGCGTCGATGATGCCGATGATCTCGGCGTCGGCGTCGGTGCGCTGCATGGCGATCCGCAATGCGCCCGCCTTGAAGCCCTGCACCTTCTCGGCGTTGATGAACTTGAAGCGTTCGCCGAGCGCGCGGCAGTGATCCTGGATCGGCTGCCAGAAGGCGGGATCGGGCGTGTTGTTGATGATCACCACGCATTCGAAGTTCGGATAGTCCAGCCGCGCCACGGCGTCGAGCGTCAGCTTCAGCATCTCCGGCGGCTCGAAATAGGCCGGAATGTGAATCGAAACTTTCGGGGCACGGCCGCCTTCCGCCTTGGCGGACGAGGATGGGGCACGAAGAAGCCGGCGGGGCGCGTGTCCAAAGGCGACGGTAGCGATCTCCTCGATGCGGGCCATGGCGATGGCCACCAGCGGAACGAGGAGGATCATGCCGAGGGTCAACGCGAGCGCCGAGCCGAACACGAAGTAGTGCGTCGACCAGTAGGCGAAGACGTTCGCCACCCATGCGCCGACGCCGTGAGCCGCGCTCGACAGGGTCATGGCCTGAAAGGCGGTCGGCTGCAGCAGGCGGAAGATCGGCAGCGAGAGCAGGACGCCGAACAGCAGGGCGACGGTTGCCTGCTTCCAGTAGTCCGGGTTCACCACCGGCCCGGTCCAGGAGAACTTGGGCTGGCGCGAGGCGTCCAGGATTCCCCAATACGGACCGACGCCACCTTCAAAGAACTTCCAGGGCTGATCGATCGCCTCGACGATGTTGTATTCCATGCCGATCGATTCGGCGCGGGACACGAAATTCCGCAGCGTGACGGCCTGCTCGAAATGGCCGGGCATCGCGGCCTTGAGGTTGTAGCCCGCGCTCGGCCAGCCGAATTCGGCGATCACGATGCGCTTGCCGGGGAAGGCGTCGCGCAGCTTCTGGTAGATGATCATCGCCTGTTCGACGGCGATCTTCTCGGAGAAGCCTTCCCAATAGGGCAGGATATGCGCGGCGATGAAGTCCACCGACGACGCCAGTTCCGGGTGCTCGATCCAGATGTTCCAGATCTCGCCGGTGGTGACCGGAACGTTGGTCTGGCTCTTGACCTTCTGGATCAGCTTGATCAGGTCCTCGACCTTCTGTTCGCCGCGGTAGATGACCTCGTTGCCGACGACGACGCCATTGACGTTGCTGTTGCGGCGGGCGAGGTCGACGGCCGAAGCCATTTCCCGCTCGTTGCGGTCGATGTTCTTGTCGATCCAGGCGCCCACGGTCACCTTGAGGCCGAACTCGTTGGCGATGCGGGGAACGAGTTCGACGCCGCCCGTGGAGGAGTACAGGCGGACCGCCTTCGTCATCGACGAGAGAATTTTCAGGTCCGAGCGGATTTTGGCGGTGGTCGGAAGATTGTCGACGTCCGGATGGCCTGTTCCCTCGAACGGAGCATAGGACAGGCTCGGCAGGATTCCGCGAAACTCCGGGGCCTCCCGCTTGTCCTGGAGGAGAGCCCAAAGTCCGGCGTGAACGGCAGTGACAAGCAGAAGAACGGCGACGACAGCGCGCATCGCGACATAACCATGAGGGGAGACGACTGTCGGACTCGAACCTGTCCCCGAGGCTCGATCAGTGGGCTGCGGCCTGGTCAGCTTAGCTATGCCGCCAGATTTAACAACTCGTATGACGAATTTTCATTATATGTCACGAGGACATGGCGTTTTCTGGGCGCGGCGGCGCGTTGGGCGCGCCGCGCTATTTCGCATTCTGGGGAGCAGGCTGCTGGGCCGGGGCCGCGGCGGGCGGTGTGCTCTGGCCCTGAGCCGGCGGTGCGGCGGCGGCGGCCGGCTGCGGCTGCGCGTTGGGGTTGATCCAGCAGGCATGCACCCGGCTCGCCAGGCTCTCCGGCTGCTTCGGATCGATCGCGCCTCCGAACCGGACCAGACAACGGAAGGTCGCCTGAACGTGGCCGCCCGGGCAGCCGAAACGGTCATACAGGTCGAGATGCCGGAACGCGGTATCGAGGTCGTCGCGCCACATCAGCAACACCACGCGGCGGCCGAGCCACACGCATTCCGGATTGCCGGCGGGACCGTTGATGGCCTGGGCGGCTTCGGAGAATTCGTCGACCTTGCGTTGATTCTCGCGCACGGCCGCCGCATCGGTGCCGCCATTGCCTGACTGCGCCGGCTGCTTGGGCTGATCCTGCGCGCGCAGGTCGCCGCTTTGGGCGATCGCCCCACCCACACTCAGCAGCGCCACCAGCGTGGGCGTCGCCAACCACCGAACCATTACACTCCGACCCTTGACGAGCAGATTGCTCATAGATGTCCCGCTTCTCACTACCTGCCTCGTGCGCATGTCTCGCCGCTTGCCAGCTAAATGGGTCCCCAATGCGGCGTCGGACAAATTCCAAGCACGGAGGAATCCCATGGCTGACATTTGTGCATTTGTCCAGCAAGCTGCGTGTGTCAGGTCCCTTCGTTGCGGCTTTCCGGTCACTGCGACGTCATGAGCGTCGCAAAGGGGCTTGGCAGGCGATGCACTGCGGGCTAATCGACGGGACTTTCCGGAGGACGCCGCCATTTCGCTTCGCACGCCGCTGGCGCTACTGATCATTTCTCTTGGCGCAATCGTTGCGGTGTGGTGGTGGCTTGCCACGCCGATCCACCTCGCGCAGGCGCCGATCGATCCCGCCGCCAAGCTCGAATGCGTATCCTACGCGCCGTTCCGGGGCGAGCAGGATCCGACCAACCCGAGTCTGCATGTTTCCGCCGAGCAGATCGAGCAGGATCTGAGGCAGCTTGCCGCCGTCACGGGATGCGTCAGAACCTATTCGACGGACGTCGGACTGGACCAGGTTCCCGCGATTGCCGGGAGGGTCGGGCTGAAGGTGATGCAGGGCATCTGGATCGGCAGCAACCGCGCCAAGAATGCGGTCCAGATCGAAACCGCGGCGCGTCTCGTGAAGGAGAACCCGGGCGTCATCACCTCGGTGGTCGTCGGCAACGAGGTTCTGCTGCGCGGGGAAATGACCGCGCAGGATCTCGCCGGCACGATCCGCTCGGTGAAGCCGCTCGTGAACGTGCCCGTCACCTATGCCGATGTCTGGGAGTTCTGGCTCCGAAACCGGGAAATCTACGACACGGTGGATTTCATCACGATCCATATTCTCCCGTTCTGGGAAGACTTTCCGATCCCGGCCCGGTTCGCGGCCGCTCATGTCGATTCCATCCGCAAGCGCGTCGCTCTGGCTTTTCCCGCCAAGGAAATCCTGATCGGTGAGACCGGATGGCCGAGCGCCGGCCGCATGCGGGAAGGGGCGCTGCCCTCGCGCGCCAATCAGGCGCGCGTGGTCTCGGAGATTCTCCAGCTGTCGCGGCTCGAAAAATTCCGCGTCAATCTGATCGAAGCCTATGACCAGCCCTGGAAGCGCAAGTTCGAGGGAACGGTCGGCGGCTACTGGGGGCTGTTCAGTGCCGAGAGCCGCGAGCTGAAGTATCCGGCCGGCGTGCCGATCAGCAATTTCCCCGCCTGGAAGGTGCAGATGGCCGCGGGGCTCGCCTATGCGGTCCTCGTGTTCGGGTGCGCGTGGATGACCCTGCGGCGGCGGCCGTGGTCGCCGCGGTTCGTGTCCTGGCTCGGGGTTGCCGCGATTGCAACCACGGGCGGAGCACTGCTGGGGATCTCCATCGAGAAGATGCTGGTCGAAAGCCTCGGGGCGGGAGGCTGGACGCGATGGGGATTCCTCAACGCGGCCGCCGTTCTCGCCGGTCCGCTGGGGGCCATCGCCCTGATGTCGGGCCAGTCGCTCCCCACCTTCGTGCAGTTGATCGGCCCGCGCCAGGATCGCAACTGGTCGCTTCTGGCCGCCGGGCTGGCGTTCGTTCTGCTGGTCTCGGTTCTGATCGCGGGCGAAACGGCGCTCGGCTTCGTGTTCGATCCGCGCTATCGCGATTTCCCGTTCGCGGCGCTGTCGATGGCGGTCGCGCCGCTGTGGTGGGTCGGCGTTCTCAACCGCCCCAGGGCCGGCACGCGTCCGATCGCGGAAGCGTGCTTCGCGGGGCTGCTGGTGCTGTCGACGATCTATATCGGCTTCAACGAGGGCGCGGCGAACTGGCAGTCGCTCTGGACCTGCGCAGCCTATCTCTTCCTTGCCGTCACGCTGTGGCGGGCGCGGGCCGGGCAAAGCCCAGGATAAGCAGGCCGATCGCAAGGCCGGACAGGCCGATATTGTAGAGCACGATGCCCATGCCCGCGGCGACGATGCCGCCGGTCAGCGTGACGATCGACGGCCGGGTCAGGTTGAGCAGGGCGATGATCAGGGCCGTGATGCCGAAGACCGATTCCTTGAAAAGCGGCGTGACCAGCGCGCGAATCCTGCACAGCGTGGTTGGCAGGCCCGCGTCGCAGGCGAGCGCGACCTGCGAATATTCGATCGCGAAATAGCGGACATAGATGGCGAATCCGACCGTCGAGAAACCGACGATCAGCAGCCACTGGACCTGATAGGGGCTCAGCCGGAACGGATCTTTTTTCATGGCCGGACTATGGACGAGACAGGCGAACGCGGCAACCGCGTCGACGCCGCATCAGCCGCTTCGGGACAACGCGTGTTCTACTGATTCTGGCTTCCCGTCAGAAAGGACGGCCAGAACGAAGGCCTTCGTTGCTGGGGCGGGGCGGACGGGTGAATCTCATGCGCCGGAGCGCTTGCATTGGCTGAGGCGACCGTCGCTGGCGTGGTCGCGGCGACGGCCGGGTCCGGGCGAGTGGTTTCCTGTCCGGACGGCCGCGAATTGTCGCGGATGAGCGGCCGCGCGGCTGCGACCGCTGGCGCCGGCCTTGCCACGAATTCAGTTCCTTCATAGACCGCCGTCGAACAGGTCCACTTCTTCTCAAGAAGCGCAGCGCATCCGCGCGCGGCCTCGGCGGCGTTCACGAACGGCCCGGCGACCAGACGATATCTCGCCCCGTTGGCCTGAGGTTTGTCGATCGTCGCGATGACCGGCCGCAGGGCGGCGAGATTCTGCCCGTCGGAGTTCAGCGCGCGTCGCCAGATCGACTGAAGGCCTTCCATCGTCCGCGAACGGCCAAGCTCGATGCCGAACGTGGTGCGGCTCGCGGGGATGGAAGCGGTCGCCTCAGCATCGCCATCTGTGGACTGGTCCGAAGTCCCGGTTGGCACGCTGCGGGCGGCAGCGAGGGCCTGGACCGGTTGTGGCGACCGCTCAGACGGCACAGGTTCGGCCACCTTCGGCGGCTCGGTGGCTCGTGGCGCCCGGTCCTTCGCGGACACGGATTGAGCCGCGGCGCCGGTGTCGCGCGCGGAGGGCTGCGGAGGAGCCGGGCGCGCCGGCTGGACTTCCAGCGCCGCGACCCTGTCGGCGTCCTTTTGCTCTGCCGCAGCCTGCCTGTCGGCCATCTGGCGGACGGATGCCGAAAGGGTTTCGAACGAGGCTTCGAGCGCGCTCATGCGGGTGAACAGCCGGTCCCGGTCCTCGCCCAGCGTTCCGACGGTCGAAGACAGTTGCAGGGCTGTTTGCTGATTCTCCGCGATGGCCTGTTCGGCGGTCCGATATTTGGAAAGCAGTTCGAGCGTGGCGCGATGATCCTGCCGAAGTTGCCCCGCCGACTGCAGAACATAAATCGCCAGTGTGACCGATCCGGTGGTGAGCAGTCCGAGAGCCGCCAGCCGCCAGATCGTCCGGCCATCGATGCGCGCGTGATCGGCAGGTGAGCTCTGGACTCTGTCCGTTCTCTGGACGACGATCTTTGCAGCGTCGTTCTTCGGTTTTTTGTTCATTGCCCGCCCTCAGTCACGCCCGCCTACGAATCGCGATTCATATAATATCAGAAAACAGGCTTGTTCCTTGCGATCTTGCGCGTTAGCACCGCGTATGCGGCTCGTCATCCGGATACCGCCGCGTGCCATGACAATCGGATAGGTCTTCCATGACAGGCGCCACCAGTCTGACCATCGTGCTTGCCGCAGGTGAAGGAACGCGGATGCGTTCGTCGTTGCCGAAAGTTCTGAATCCACTGGCAGGACGGCCATTACTCGCGCACGTGCTCGCGGCGGCGGGCGCCGAAGGTGAGGGACGGATCGCGGTCGTGATCGGTCCGGATCATGACGCCGTTGCGACAGAGGTCGCGCGGGCGCGGCCGGATGCTGTGGTGGCCGTTCAGCGCGAGCGTCTCGGCACGGCGCATGCCGTGCTCGCCGCGCGCGATCTTATTCGCGCCGGCATCTCCGATCTGCTTGTCGTGTTCGGCGACACGCCGCTGGTGACGCCCGCGACGCTGGCGCGGATGCGTGCGGCGGTTCGCGATGGCGCGGCGCTGGCCGTGCTCGGATTCCGCGCGGCCGATCCCACGGGATACGGACGCCTGATCGTTGCGGGGCGCGATCTCGTTGCGATCCGCGAGCAGGCGGATGCGAGCGAGGCGGAGCGCGCCATCGATCTGTGCAATGCCGGTGCGATGGCCATCGCGGGCGATATCGCGCTCGATGTTCTGGAGAGCATCGGCAACGACAACAAGAAGGGCGAATATTATCTCACGGACGCGGTGGAAATCGTGCGGAGGATGGGCCGTCATGCCACGGTGATCGAGACCGGCGAGGACGAGGTGCGCGGCATCAACACCAAGGCGCAGCTCGCCGAGGCGGAAGCCGTGATCCAGACACGGCTGCGCCGTGCGGCGCTCGACGCCGGCGTCACCATGATCGCGCCCGAAACGGTGTTTCTGGCAACCGACACGACCTTCGGAAAGGATGTCGTCGTCGAGCCGTTCGTGGTGTTCGGTCCCGGTGTCGCCGTCGGCGATGGCGCCGTCATCCACTCGTTTTCGCACATCGATAAGGCGGCGATCGGGCCGCGCGCATCAGTCGGCCCCTATGCGCGGCTGCGCCCGGGCACGGTGCTGGGCGAGGGATCACGCATCGGTAACTTTGTGGAAACCAAAGCCACCATTGTCGAGGCGGGCGCCAAGGCCAACCACCTCAGCTATCTCGGCGATGCGCATATCGGCGCGGATGCAAATATCGGGGCCGGGACCATCACCTGCAACTACGACGGATTCGACAAGCATCGCACCGAAATCGGGGCGGGCGCGTTCGTCGGCTCCAATTCGGCGCTGGTCGCGCCTGTTAAAATCGGCGCGGGTGCCTATATCGGGTCCGGATCCGTCGTGACGCGCGACGTGGCGGACGATGCGCTGGCGCTGGAGCGGAGCGAGCAGACCGACAAACCCGGCTGGGCCCGGCGGTTTCGCGAGAAGAAGCTGCTGGCGCGCAAGGAGAAGGGCGGCAAGTCCTGAAATCCAATAGTCCGAGATCCTGCGTTTTGAAATCCAGCGTTTTGAAATCAGGGGCTTAACGCTGTTTCAATCGGCAATAATTATTGAGTATCTGCGCGGTCGGCTCTCCGGCTAAGGAGCCCCGTGGCAGGGGCGGAGGTTGGGACAGCATGTGCGGCATCATCGGGATTCTCGGACATGATCCGGTTGCGGATCATCTCGTCGATTCCCTGAAGCGGCTCGAATACAGGGGCTATGATTCCGCCGGCGTCGCGACGCTGGAATCCGGCGGTCGGCTCGACCGCCGCCGCGCCGAAGGCAAGCTGCGCAATCTCGAAACGCGGCTGAAAGCCTCACCGCTGCAGGGGCACACCGGCATCGGCCATACGCGGTGGGCGACGCACGGGCGGCCAACCGAGAACAACGCGCATCCGCATGCGACCGAGCGCGTGGCCGTGGTCCATAACGGCATCATCGAGAATTTCCGCGAGCTGCGCGAGCGGCTGGAGAAGAAGGGCGTCGTCTTCACGACCGAGACCGACACCGAAGTGGTGCTGCGGCTCGTGGACGACTACCTCGCATCCGGCCTCAAGCCGATCGACGCGGTGAAGGCCGCGCTGCCTGAACTCGACGGCGCGTTCGCGCTGGGCTTCATCTTCGCAGGACAGGACGATCTGATGATCGGTGCGCGCAAGGGCGCGCCGCTCGCGATCGGATTCGGCGAGGGCGAGATGTATCTCGGCTCGGACGCCATCGCGCTGGCCCCGTTCACCGATACGATCAGCTATCTGGAAGACGGCGACTGGGTCGTCCTCACCCGCGAGGGCGCGGAAATCCGCGACGCGGCGGGCCATCTCGTCAAACGCGAGATGCTGAAATCCGGCGCGTCCGCCTTTCTCGTGGACAAGGCCAACTACCGCCACTTCATGGCGAAGGAAATTCACGAGCAGCCCGAGGTCGTGGGCCACACGCTGGCGCGCTATATCGATATGGCCAACGAGACGGGACGTCTGCCAATCGAACTGCCGTTCGACTGGAGCAAGCTGACGCGGCTCTACATCACCGCCTGCGGCACGGCATCCTATGCGGGCTATGTGGCGAAGTACTGGTTCGAGCGTCTGGCGCGTCTGCCGGTTGATATCGATATCGCTTCGGAGTTTCGCTATCGCGAGTCGCCGCTCAGCCCTGACGACGTCTCCATTGTGATCTCGCAGTCCGGCGAGACCGCCGACACGCTCGCCGCGTTGCGTTACGCCAGGGCGCAGGGGCAGAGGACGCTGGCCATCGTCAACGTGACGACCTCCACCATCGCCCGCGAGGCGGACGCGATGCTGCCGACGCTCGCGGGGCCGGAGATCGGCGTGGCCTCGACCAAGGCCTTCACCTGCCAGCTCGCGACGCTCGCGGCGCTGGCGATCTCGGCCGGGAAGGCGCGGGGGCATCTCAGCGACGCGGACGAGAAGCGGCTGGTCCACGCGCTGATCGAGGTGCCGCGCCTGATGAGCGAGGCGCTCAAGCTGGAGCCGCAGATCGAGAAGCTGGCGCGCGAACTCGCGCGCTCGCGCGATGTGCTCTATCTCGGCCGCGGCACCAGCTATCCGCTGGCGATGGAGGGCGCGCTGAAGCTGAAGGAAATCTCCTACATCCACGCCGAGGGCTATGCCGCCGGCGAACTCAAGCATGGGCCGATCGCGCTGATCGACGAGAACATGCCGGTGGTGGTCATCGCTCCCTATGATCGGGTGTTCGAGAAGACCGTCTCCAACATGCAGGAAGTCGCCGCGCGCGGCGGCAAGATCATCCTGATGACGGACCAGAAGGGCGCGGAAAGCGCCAGCATCGAGTCGCTGGAAACGGTGGTGCTGCCGGAAATGCCGGCCACCATCACGCCGTTGATCTACGCCGTTCCGGTTCAGCTTCTGGCCTATCATACGGCCGTTGCCATGGGCACGGATGTCGACCAGCCCCGGAACCTCGCCAAGTCGGTGACGGTGGAATAGACATTCGGTCGCAGGCCCCCACCTTTCCGCGAAATCCTGCTATAGGAGCCGGATGAAATCCTCACCGGCGACCGATCTGACATGACGTCCAATGACATCCCGCCGCTCGCGCCCGGCGAACTGACGCCAGACCCGCCGCGCGGTCTGATGGGGCGGTTGCGCACCTATTTTCTGACCGGCCTGGTCGTGGCGGGGCCGATCGCGATCACCGCTTATCTCACATGGTGGTTCGTCACCTGGGTGGACGGTCTGGTGCGGCCGCTGGTCCCGACAGCCTATCGGCCCGAGGCCTTTCTTTCGTACAATATCCCCGGTTTCGGCCTCGTCGTGGCGGTGATCGGCCTGACGCTGCTCGGCTTCCTGGCCGCGAACCTGATCGGCCGGACGCTGGTGGGCTTTGGCGAATCGATCCTCGGACGCATGCCGGTGGTTCGCGCCATCTATCGTGGACTGAAGCAGGTGTTCGAGACGCTGTTCTCGGGCAAGGGCTCCAGCTTCCGTAAAGTCGGGCTCGTCGAGTTTCCCGCGCCGGGCATGTGGTCGATCGTCCTGATCTCGCAGACGCCGGGCGGCAACGTCGCCGCGCGCCTGCCGGACGAAGAGCACATGGCCGTGTTCCTCCCATGCGCGCCGAACCCGACCACCGGATTTTTCTTCTACGTTCCCAAGAGCCGTGTCGTCGAAGTCGACATGAACGCGGAAGACGCCGCGACGCTGATCATGTCGGCTGGCATGGTGCAGCCCGGAGCCAGCGCCGAGGCCAAACGGCTCGCCGCGCTGGCCGACATGGCGAACGCGGCGCGCGCCGCCAATGGAGCGCCGGTGCAAACCCCGGCTCCGGCCAAGGTCGACTAGAGCAGTTCAGCTTTTCGTTGAACCGCTGAATTGCTCCAGTCTTTTGATTTGACGCGTTGTCTTCACGCGAACCGGTCTCCACTTCGCTCAAAAACGATATAGCAAGCCGGGCGTTTCAGCCCGCGCCGAGCAGCGGCAGCGCCTCGTCCCGCTCGAACAGGTAGAGCAGGCAGCGCAGGGCTTCGCCTTCGGTCCCGTCCAGCTTGGGATTGTCCTTTACGATCCGGATCGCCGCATCGCGCGCCCGTTTGATGAGCGCGCCATGGGCTTCGGGGCGGGCCAGCCGGTAGCCGGGAAGCCCGCTCTGGCGGGTGCCGAGCACGTCGCCTTCGCCGCGCAGCCGCAGGTCTTCCTCGGCGATCTGGAATCCGTCCGTGGTCTCGCGGATGATGCGCAGCCGCGCCTCCGACATCGCATTCAGCGGCTCGTGGTAGAGCAGGAGGCACGTCGAGGCCTCAGCTCCCCGACCGATACGTCCCCGCAACTGATGCAGCTGCGCGAGTCCGAAGCGCTCGGCGTTCTCGATCACCATCACGCTCGCGGCCGGGACATCGACGCCGACCTCCACCACCGTGGTGGCGACCAGCAGGCGCAGGTCGTGCGCCGCAAAGCGCGCCATCACGCGATCCTTGTCGGGGCCGCGCATCTTGCCGTGAACGAGGCCGACGCGCTCGCCGAAGCGTTGTTGCAGCACCTCGAAACGGCGCGTGGCATCGGTGAGGTTCACCGTCTCGGATTCCTCCACCAGCGGGCAGATCCAGTAGACCAGACGGCCCGCGTCGATGGCGCGGCCGACGGCGTCGATCACCTCTTGCAGGCGCGTATCCGGCAGCGCGCGGGTGTCGATGGGCTGGCGGCCGGCGGGCTTGTCCTTCAGTTCGGAGACGTCCATGTCGCCGAAATAGGTCAGGACCAGCGTGCGCGGGATCGGCGTGGCGCTCAGCACCAGCACATCCACCGCCGGTCCCTTGGAGGTGAGCGCGAGGCGCTCGCGCACGCCGAAGCGATGCTGCTCGTCGACGATCGCCAGCGCCAGCGCCTTGAAGTCAACATCGTCCTGAATCAGCGCATGGGTGCCGACCAGAAGATTGATCCCGCCATCGGCAAGAGCCGTGAGAATCTCGCGCCGTTCGCGTCCCTTCTCGCGGCCGGTGAGGATCGCCACGCGCAGGCCCGCCTGCTCCGCCAGCGGGGCGATGGTCTTCAGATGCTGGCGCGCGAGGATCTCGGTCGGCGCCATCAGCGCGGACTGGCGTCCGGTCTCGGCGACCGCCGCCGCCGCTAGCAGCGCCACAACGGTCTTGCCGGAGCCGACGTCGCCCTGCAGAAGCCGCAGCATCCGCAGCGGCTGCCGCAGGTCTTCGGCGATCGCGGCCAGCGCCTGCTGCTGCGAGCCGGTGAGGGCGTAGGGCAGCGCATCGATGATGGCCCGGCGCAGATGGCCGTCGCCCGCGTGGCGCTCGCCGGCGGGGCGGCGAAGCTGCGTGCGCACCAGCGCCAGCGCCAGTTGCCCCGCCAACAGTTCGTCATAGGCGAGGCGCGACCAGAACCGCAGCTCGGGCAGCGCGTCGGTGATCTCGCGCGGCTCGTGCACATGGCGCAGCGCCTCGCTGAACGGCGGGAATGTCAGCTCGGACAGCGTCGCGGCGTCGATCCATTCCGGCAGGGCCGGAATTTTGCCGATGGCCAGCGCGATCGCGCGGCGGATCGCGCCGAGCGCGAGACCTTCGGTGAGGGGATACACCGGATCGATGCCCGAGAGCCTGGCGAAGGCTTCCGCGTCCAGCACCCTGTCGGGATGCACGATCTGCAGGGTGCCGTCGTACATCTGCGCCGTGCCGGACACGAAACGCCGCTCGCCGACCGGCAGCAGCTTTTCCACATAGCCCGGCTTGGCGCGGAAATAGGTGAGGAGCACCTCGCCCGTATCGTCGCTGGCATGGACGATGTGGGGCGCCCGCGCCCGGCCGGGCGGCGGCGGGCGATGCCGGTCCACCGTCACCTCCAGCGTCACGACGCCTCCCGGCTCGGCGTTGCGGATCTTGGGACGGTTCCGCCGGTCGATCACGCTGGAAGGCAGGTGGAACAGGAGGTCGACGAGGCGCGGCGTGGCATCGCGGTCCAGCAGATAGCGGAACAGTTTTTCCTGTTTGGGACCGACACCGGGAAGGGTCGTCACCTCGGCGAACAGCGGGTTGAGGATCGGGGGGCGCATGCCGTAACGCTTGGCGGGAAATCGGCAGGATTGCAATGCGTCCGCCGGTGCTGACAGCGCCGTCGTTCCCGCCTATATACGACCCGCCCGGCACGTCCGGGCTTTTGGCGTTTGAATGAAAGACCGGATCATGACGGGGACGACACGATCGAGCGATGGCCTCGACCCGCAGCGCAAGAAGCTGCTGTATCGCTGCTGGCACAGGGGCACGCGCGAGATGGACCTGATCCTCGGCGGCTTCGCCGACGCTCATATCGGCGATCTGAGCGAGGGCGAACTCGTCCAGCTCGATCTGCTTCTGGATGCGGCGGACGCCGATCTCTACAGCGCCATCGCGGCGGATGCGCCCGCGCCGGTGCCGAACGCGAACGCGCTGTTCATCCGGATCAAGACGTTCCAGTCCGAGCGCGACAGCCTATGAAGACCCCGGTTCGTTCGCCAGCGGAGCAGCTCGCGCCGGGCCGTCCGCTTGTTCTCGCCAACGTCGCCGACGGCGCCGAAGGTCTCGTGCTGTCCGATCTGGCCCGCGCCGTCGCCGCGCGGCCGAAGCCGCCTGCCGTCAGTCTGGCGGTGATCTGCCGCGACGGGCCGCGCATGGCGCAGCTCGCCCGGGCGCTGACGTTCTTCGCGCCCGATCTCGATGTGATGCAGTTCCCGGCGTGGGACTGCCAGCCCTATGATCGCGTCTCGCCCCATGCCGGCGTGCAGGCGCAGCGCCTGACGGCGCTGGCCCGGCTGTCGCGCCTGACGTCGGGCAGCGACAAGCCCATCATCGTGCTGACCACGGTCAACGCCGCCGTGCAGCGCGTGCCGTCGCGCGAGACGGTCGCCACGCAGGCGCTGTCGGTTGCGCGCGGCCATTCGGTGCCGATGGATTCCATCGTCGCCTGGCTTGAGCACAACGGCTACAACCGCGCCTCGACCGTGCGCGAGTCCGGCGAATATGCCGTGCGTGGCGGCATTCTCGATCTGTTTCCGGCGGGCCTTGAGCAGCCGGTCCGCTTCGATTTCTTCGGCGACACGCTTGAGACCATCCGCAGCTTCGACGCCGAGACGCAGCGCACGCTGTTCGACATGCGCTCGCTCGATCTGGTGCCGGTCTCGGAGTTTCAGCTCGTCACCGAGACCATCAAGCGATTCCGCATGGGTTATGTCGCAGCCTTCGGCGCGCCCGACCGCGACGACCCGCTCTACGAGGCGGTGAGCGAGGGCCGCAAGCATCCGGGCATGGAGCACTGGCTGCCGCTGTTTCACGAGCGGATGGATACGCTGTTCGACTATCTCGACCGCACGCCGGTCGCGCTCGAATCCCAGACCGACGACGCCGCGCGCGAGCGGCTGACGCAGATCGGTGACTATTACGATGCGCGCCGCGAGGCGATGGAGCATCCCGGTGGCGGCGTGATCTACAAGCCCCTGCCGCCGGACAGGCTGTATCTCACCGAGGCCGAATGGACCGCGCGCCTCAACGAGAGCGCGCTCGCCCGGCTGACGCCGTTCGCCGTGCCGGACGAGGGCGGCAGCGTCATCGATATCGGCGCGCGGCAGGGCCGCAACTTCGCGCCGGAGCGCACGGATTCGGCAGCGAACGTGTTCGCGGTCGCGGTCGCGCATATTCAGGCGCTGCAATCCGCCCGCAAGAAGGTCGTGCTCGCGCTGTGGAGCGAAGGCTCGCGCGACCGCATGACCAGCGTGCTGAAAGAGCACAAGCTGCACAATCTCACCAACGTCTCGTCCTGGCGGATGGTGCAGGCGACGCCGCGCAACGAGACCATGCTCGCCGTGCTCGGACTGGAGTCCGGGTTCGAGACGGATGCGGTCGCCCTCATCACCGAGGAGGATATTCTCGGCGACCGGCTGGTGCGGCCGCGCAAGGCGACGCGCAAGGTCGACAACTTCATCTCCGAAGTGACCAGCCTTGCGACCGGCGATCTCGTCGTCCATGTCGAGCACGGCATCGGCCGTTTCGTCGGCTTGCAGACGCTGGAGGTGTCCGGCGCGCCGCACGACTGCCTTGAGCTGCATTACGCCAACGACACCAAGCTGTTTCTCCCCGTGGAGAACATCGAGCTGCTGTCGCGCTACGGCTCCGATCACGCCAATGTCGAGCTGGACCGGCTCGGCGGCACCGGCTGGCAGACCCGCAAGGCCAAGCTCAAGAAGCGCATCCGCGAGATCGCCGGCGAACTGATCAAGGTCGCGGCGCAGCGCCATCTGCGCGAGGCGCCGAAGATCGTACTTCAGCAGCGCGCCTATGACGAGTTCTGCGCGCGTTTCCCCTACGACGAGACCGAGGATCAGGAGAGCGCCATCGAGGCGACCCTGCACGATCTCGAAAGCGGCCGGCCGATGGATCGGCTCATCTGCGGCGACGTCGGTTTCGGCAAGACCGAGGTGGCGCTGCGCGCCGCCTTCGATGTTGCAATGGACGGACGGCAGGTGGCCGTGGTGGTGCCCACCACGCTGCTGGCGCGCCAGCACGCCAAGAACTTTACCGAGCGCTTTCGCGGCTTTCCGGTGAATGTCGCGCAGGCCTCGCGCCTGGTCACGGGAAAGGAGCTGGCTGCGACCAAGAAGGGCATTGCGGACGGCTCCATCGACATCGCCGTCGGCACCCATGCGCTGCTCGGCAAGTCGATCAGCTTCAAGAATCTCGGCCTGCTGATCATCGACGAGGAGCAGCATTTCGGCGTGTCGCACAAGGAGCGGCTGAAGCAGCTGCGCTCGGATGTGCATGTGCTGACGCTGAGCGCGACGCCGATCCCGCGCACGCTGCAACTGGCCTTCACCGGCGTGCGCGATCTGTCGATCATCGCCTCGCCCCCCGTGGACCGGCTCGCGGTGCGCACCTTCGTCGCGCCGTTCGATCCCCTGATGGTGCGCGAGGCGCTGCTGCGCGAGCGTTATCGCGGCGGGCAGGCATTCTATGTGGTGCCGCGCATCGACGATCTGGCGGAGGTGAAGGAGTTTCTCGACCAGCACGTGCCCGAGATGAAAGTCGCGGTCGCGCACGGCCAGATGCCGGCGACCACCATCGAGGACATCATGTCGGCATTCTACGACGGCAAGTATGATGTGCTGCTGTCCACCACCATCGTCGAATCCGGACTCGATATTCCTTCGGCCAATACGCTGATCGTGCACCGCGCCGACATGTTCGGCCTTGCGCAGCTCTATCAGCTGCGCGGCCGCGTCGGCCGCTCGAAGCTGCGCGCCTATGCGCTGTTCACGCTGCCGGCGCAGCGGCAGGTGACGCCGCAGGCGGAGCGCCGCCTGAAGGTTCTGCAGTCGCTGGAAAACCTCGGCGCGGGCTTCCAGCTCGCCTCGCACGATCTCGATATTCGCGGCGCGGGCAATCTGCTCGGCGAGGAACAGTCCGGCCACATCAAGGAAGTCGGATTCGAGCTGTACCAGTCGATGCTGGAGGAAGCGATCACCAACCTCAAGGCGGGCATTTCGGAGCCCGCCGAGGATCGCTGGTCGCCGCAGATCACGCTCGGCATGCCGGTGCTCATTCCGGAGGAGTATGTCGCCGATCTGTCGGTGCGGCTGTCGCTGTATCGCAGGCTCGCCGATCTCGACACCGACGAGGAGATCGACAATTTCGGTGCGGAGCTGCGTGATCGCTTCGGTCCGCTGCCGGATGAAGTGCGGCATCTGTTCAAAGTGGCCGCCATCAAGGGCTATTGCCGCCGGGCCAATGTCGAGAAGATCGATGCCGGGCCGAAGGGCGCGGTTCTCACCTTCCGCGACAACAGCTTTGCCTATCCGGACCGGCTGGTGGCGTTCATCCGCAGGTTCGGCGCGGCCGCCAAGGTTCGCCCGGACATGAAGGTCGTGTTCATCCAGACCTGGAAGACGCCGCAGGAGCGGCTGGAAGGCGCGGCCGATATCCTGAAACAGCTTGCGGAACTGGCGGAAGGCCGCAAGGCGGCGTGACGCTCACGATCCGGATGCGGCGTGCGACATCGCCGGGTCGAGCCGGGACAGCAGGCTGTGGGGCGTGTCGCCCGATTGCAGCGTCGTGTGGGTCATCGTCAGGTCGAGCCGGGCCCGGCCATCCGGTCCGTGCATGCTGTAGCGTAGAACGGATGCGAGCCGCTTGCTGATCGCCTGGACCGCGCGGCTGTCGGCGCCGGGAAATATCAGGATGACCGAGCCGTCCGCGCGCAGCGTTGCAAAATCCACGCGCCGCATCAGCCGGCTGATGATGCGCGCTGAATCGTAGCGCTCGCGGGGGCGGGCCGCATCCAGCCGGAAGCAGGCCGCCGAAAGGCTTGCGCCGGAGTTGAGCGCCTCCTTGATCGCGAGCGCAAGATCGCGGTCGAAGGTGCTCTCGGTCAGCAGGCCGGTGCGCGGATCGGTGATGCCGCCAGCCTCAAGGGATTTCTGCGCGCGCTGGAGCCGGCTGGCGAAGGCCTGCTGGCGGATCAGCGGCATGGCGAGGCGCGCGATCCGTACGGCGTCGGCGTCGGAAGCTTCGAGGTTCGGCAATTCGTAAGTGGACAGGTTCAGGTCGGCAGCCGGAGAGGCGAGAACCACGGGCAGGCTGCGGAAACGGGAGTCTTCCGCAAGCACTGTGAGGAATGCATCCACGACGCGCGGCGTAAATCCGTCGCCGATGACGATGCCGTCGATGTCGCGCGTGTTCAGATGCTTGGCCGCGGCCTCGATGCTCAGCGCGCCGACGACGCCCATGCGCTCGCCGAACGCGACCGACAGCGCAGGGTGCGTGCCGCCACGTCCGATCAGGAGGATGCTGGCGTCCTCGATGGGATCGGCCCCGGCGAGAAGGCCGCGATCTCCGCCGCCCGTCTCGGCACGCCGCAGCACGGCGGCGTGCAGGGCGCGTACGCGCCACGCCCCCGACAGCCGCGCGCCGAGGCGGGGGAGGCCGTGATCGAGGGACAACGGCAGGGCGTTCGCTGGCACGGGCTGCGGTGTGTCGACAACGATCAGCGGTGTGTAGGGAGCCAGCGCGCTGACAGTGGCGGCAACGCGCTCCAGCGTCTGGGCCGTTGTCGTTAGCGCGGGGACGGCAATGACGGCCGCCGGCTGCAGGCCGGAGATGGCGGATAAGGCTTCCGTCCAGCCGACGTTCACGATGGGAAAGAGATGCGCCCGCTCCAGTGCCTCGATCAGAGCCGGCTGCGGCTCGGAGCAGATGAGCAGGATCGGACCTTGCTGTGTCATGATGCAACAACCGAACTCGAGCAAAATGCCGAAACGTGAAATTCCGTTCCCACTCGCATCATCATCCGCCGAACGCAACTCAAATCCGGCAATGATGAAGAACCACCCTCCGGACGGGACGACATTGTCTAGCGAACGCGCCGCTAAAAGATCGTCAATGGACGTGAAAGATTTTGGGGCGTGGGAGATTTGCGTCAGTTACCGCTGGTGCGGTCCCGAAAGGCCTCGACCATCAGGGGATTGAGACCAAGATCGAGAAATGCGGACCGCGCGCGGTCGTTCTCCGTGGCGCGGCCCGCGAGCCGATGGCCATTCATCCGGTCGGGCAGGGCCGTCAGCATCGCGCCCTGGGACAGACGTCTGGCCCAGTCCTGCAGATCGTCCGAGCGGAAGCGGTATCCGCCGACGGACACGAGACCGTTGGGCGGCGCGGTGATGAACAGGCCATTGTCCACCCGCGCGCGCCGCACGGCGTAGCCGGTATCGACGTCCTCCGGCGGCGGCGCATCCTCGGCGCGGAAGAGCGGCGTATAAGCCGCCAGCGGAACCATGGGGCCGCGCAGCGCCAGCGTGCCTTGCGGGGTCACGGCTATCTCGCCGGCCGGATGTCCGGTTCGGCCGGCGGCTCCGTAGGGGCCTTCGAAGAGGCCGTTGACGGCGCCATCCGATCGCCGGGGAACGCCGACGAGCCCGGCCTCGCCAAACAGGTAGACGTCGCTGAACGCCGCATGGGTCGAGGGCCAGCGCGGGCTCGACAAAACCTGCTCCGGCGCGCGCCACAGACCAACGACGCGGCGCAGGATCGGCAACCCGTCGAACAGCGCGGTCTCCGCGATCCTGAACGCCAGCGGCGCGGGAATGACGAGCCCCTCGCAGGCCTCCTCCGCCAGTTGCCGGGCCAGGACGTCTTCGTCGAACGGATGATGGAGAACCAGCGTCCCGCCGCCCAGCAGCCACAGCACGAAGGATGACGCCAGCGGCCCGAACGCCAGCGGCAGCGTGGCCGAGGCGAGCGTCGCGCCGGTCGGCAGATCGCTGGCGCGCTGGACGGCCAGTCCGCCGGCGATCAACTGGATGTGGCTGCGCGGGATGGCGCGGGGTCCATCCATCGTCACGTCGAAGGTGACGACCGCGGCACGGTTCGGGTCGGCAGAGGCCGGCACGTTGTCGGCCGGGCCCTCCATGATCTCCGTCAGCGGAACGACGCCGTCCGGCATGGCGTGGCCGAAGCCGCCGACATATCGGACGGAAAACGTCTCCGCTGCCGCCTGCAAAGCCAGTTCGGCGTGGTTCACGCCGTCGATCTGGCGTGCCGTGATGATGGCGCGCGCGCCGATGCGATGAAGCGCGCTGGCGAGGTCGGCCTGACGCCAGAGCAGGGGAAGCAGCGCAACGGTGATGCCCGCGCGGCTCGCGGCGAGCAGGGTCAGAATCAAATCGACGGTATTGGGCAGTTGCACCGCGACGATGGATCCGGGAGCCAGCCCTGCCTCCGCAAAGTGAACACCGAGTGCGGAGACAGCCTGATCGGCCTCGCTGTAGGTCAGGCGCAGCGGCGCGGTGCCCGTGATTCGGTGTTTGTCGGGCGCGTCGCAGAGCGCCAGCGCCTGCGGCTGGCGCAGCACCGAGCGGGCGAACAACTCGTCGAGTGTCGGCGGGGACGGGGTTTGCATCGCGCAGCGGTCCTGTCGGCAGTGGTCCTGTCCGAATGAAGCTCCGTCATTTCGAAGCCGTGGAAGCGCTGTCCCACCACGTTTCCGGCAGGGATCCCGTCAGCGCCGTCATTGCAGGACGTTGTATCCGATTCCATCGTGCGATCCATTGCTCGCTGACGCTGAAAAGCGGGATGGCGTAAAAGCCGGAGATCAGCAGGCGGTCGAGCGCCCTCACTGCCGAGACGAACGGGCCGCGGTCGCGCGCATCCAGCATCGCCGCGATCATCGCGTCGATGGCGGGGTCGCGCGCGCCCATGTAATTGCGCGTGCCCGGCGTGTCGGCAGCCGCGCTTCCCCAGTAGAAGGACTGCTCGTTGCCGGGCGACAGCGACTGATCCCAGCGGTTCTGGATCATATCGAAGTCATATGAGAGGCGGCGCTGGTCGAACTGGACGCCGTCGACGGCGCGCACCGCGACCTCGATGCCGGCGCGCTTGAGGTCGCGCTGGTAGGCCAGCGCGATTCGTTCCTGATCGCGTGTCGTCACCAGAATCTCGAAACGCAGAGGCTCGCCGGTCTGTTGCTTCCGCAGAACCGTGCCCTTGAGCGTAAATCCGGCGGCCTCGAACAGCCTGAGGGCGGCCCGCAGGTTGGCGCGGTCGCGGCCCGTGCCGTCGGAGGCGGGGAGACGATAGGTGCCATCCATCACGTCCTGTCGCACGTGGTCTGCGAAGGGCGCGAGCAGGGCGCGCTCGCGGGCGTCGGCGGGGCGCTGATAGGCCGACAGGTCCGAGCCGGCGAACACGCCGGCCGAGCGGCCGTACAGATCGAAGAAGTAATTGCGATTGATCCAGGTGAAGTCGAACAGCAGCGTCAGCGCTTCGCGGACGCGGATGTCCGAAAAGACCGAGCGGCGCGTATTGAACACCAGGTATTCGGACGGCTGCGGCAGGCCGGTGCGAATTTGGTCGCGGACCACGTCGCCGTTGCGCACGGCGGCGAAATCGTAGCTCTCGTGCCAGCGCAGCGGTTCGCTCTCGTGCCGGAAATCGAACAGCCCGCGCCGGAACGCCTCGAACGCGCCATTCGCCTCGCGGTAGAAATCGAACTTCACCTCGTCGAAATTCCACAGGCCGCGGTTGACCGGCAGATCGCGCCCCCAATAATTCGGATCACGCGCCATCGTCACGCTCGATCCGGGCCGCACGGCCACGATGCGATAGGGGCCGGAGCCGACCGGTGCGGTCAGCGTGGTTTCCTCGAAGGTCTCGGGATTGATCGCATGCCTCGGCAGCACCGGCATCAGGCCGAGGATGAGCGGCAGCTCGCGGTCGCCCGCATCCTCAAAGTCGAAGCGGACGGTCAGATCGTCGGGGGCCGAGGCTTTGGTCACCTTGGCGTAATACATGCGATGGTTCGGACGCCCCTTGTCGCGCAGCAATTGCCAGGAGAACAGAACGTCGGCGGCGCGGATCGGAACTCCGTCGGAGAAATGCGCCTTCGGATTGATGTGATACGTGACGAAGCTGCGGGCATCGTCGGTCTCGATCGTCTGCGCGATAAGTCCGTAGAGGGTGAAAGGCTCGTCGTTGCCGCGTGTCATCAGACTTTCGACGACGTAGCCCCGGACCTGCTGCAGGGCGAGGCCTTTCACGATGAAGGGGTTGAGGCTGTCGAAGGTCCCGGGCAGGCCGAAGATCAGCCGGCCGCCTTTCGGTGCGTCCGGATTGACGTAGGGCATATGCGCGAAGCCAGCGGGAAGGGCGGGTGATCCGTGCATCGCGATGGCATGCGCCGGCGCGGCCATCGCGTGGCCGTTCAGGGGCGCGGACAGCAGCAGGAGCCAGAGCGCCAGAAGGCGCCGGGGCCGTGTTCGGAGCAGGTTTGATTCGAGCAGCCGCACAATCTCACTCTAGCACGCCGCTGAGCCGCTGGAGGGGGGCACGAAATTGGTCGAAGTGACGCGCCGCCATTGATCTTTTCGCCCACCGCTGTATTGAAGCGGGCGGTTGAAAACACACCGCGCTCCCCTGTCACGCTGCCGCCTCATTTGGTATCGAGACAGCCAACGACCGGTCCGGCCCCGTGCCGCGACGGCGGAGTTGCGAACTCGGCTCAGAAAGGGTTTTCCGCAATGAATTGTCGTCCCGGGACCGCGCGCCTGCCCCTGCGCAGGCTGGCTCTGGCCATGACCGCGATGACGGCCGTGACGGCTGGCGCCATTCTGCTGAGCGGAATGGGCGAGGCTTTCGCTCAGCAGCCCGCCCCGGCGCCGGGCGCGCCTCCGGCTGCCAAGGCCAAGCCCAAAGCGCCCCCCGCCAAGCAGCAGCAGGCGCAGCCGGCCCAGCAGCCGGCTCCGACCGCCGCGCAGCCGCCGCCGGCCGACCAGCAGGTCCAGTTGATCTATGCGCCGTGGACCAAGTTCTGTCTGAAGGGGCAGGATGCCAACGCCAAACAGGTCTGCTTCACCGGCAAGGACGGCCGCATCGAGTCCGGCCAGCCTGTGGTCGCCGCCGTCATCATCGAGCCGGAAGGCGAGCCGAAGAAAATTCTGCGCGTGACGCTGCCGCTCGGCATGCAGCTCGTTCACGGCACGCGCGTGATCGTGGACAACAATCCGCCGGTGCAGAGCCCTTACGTGATCTGCTTCCAGAACGGTTGCATGTCCGACTACGAGGCGACCGCCGACATGATCGCCCAGATGAAGAAGGGCCAGAACCTCGTCATTCAGGCCATCAACTCGAACGGCGCGCCGCTGACGCTGCCGCTGCCGCTGGCGGAATTCGCCAAGGCCTATGACGGCCCGCCGACCGATCCGAAGCAGTTCGAGGAAACCCAGAAGAAGCTGCAGGAGGAACTGCAGAAGCGGGCGGCCGAGACGCGCGCCAAGCTGGAAGCGCAGGGCGGTGGCGCGGCGGCTCCCGCGACCAACGGCGCTGCTCCCAAGCAGTAAGTGATCTGCCGCAGATGCGGATACAGCAAAGGGCGCACCACGGTGCGCCCTTTTTGTTTCGGGGTACGATGCCGGACTGCCAGGAGCCACCGGCAGGGCGGTTCAGTTGAGCGATGGATTGCGCGGCCGGTAGGTGCCGGACTTGTCCTTCACGAAGATCTCGGCGATCTGCGAATGGCGGACGGGCTCCCCCGACTCGTCGGGCAGCAGGTTCTGTTCCGAGACATAGGCGATGTACTCGGACTCCGCGTTCTCGGCCAGCAGGTGGTAGAACGGCTGGTCCTTGCGCGGACGCACGTCCTCCGGGATCGAGAGCCACCATTCCTCGGTATTGTTGAATTCGGGATCGATGTCGAAAATCACGCCGCGGAACGAAAAGATCCGGTGGCGGACGACTTGGCCGATCTGAAATTTAGCGGTTCGTGCCTTAATCATGGCATGTCCGATAGACCAGGATTGTGGCCGATGCTAGAGCCTGCGCCGGAGGGAGCCACCGATGGTTGCGTTGACCTGCGGGCGTCGCGCCTGATTGTATCTGCCCGATGCTGGACGTCTTCAATCTCGCTTTTCCGTATTTTGCTTTAATTTTCATAGGCTTCGCCTGCGGAAAATGGCGCGCTTTGCCAGAATCCGGGCTCGCCTGGATGAACTTCTTCCTCCTTTACGTGTCGCTGCCGACGCTGTTTTTCAGAATCCTGTCAAAAACGCCGTTCGAGGAACTCAACAATCCGCCCTTCGTCGTCGCCACCACGCTGGCGACCGCCTGTGCCTACGGGCTGGCGCTGCTGGCGGCGCGGGTGGCCGGGTTGCCGCTGAGGAACTCGGCCATCGCCGGGCTCGCCGGCGGCTACGGCAACATCGGCTATATGGGGCCGGGGCTCGCGCTGGCGGTGCTCGGCACGAAAGCCGCGGCCCCGGTTGCGCTGGTATTCTGCTTCGACAGCATCTTTTTGTTCTCGGCGGTGCCGCTGTTGATGGCGCTGACGGACCGTCAGCAGCGCGCGATCGTGCCCACGCTGATCCGGGTCGCGCGCGAAATTGCGCTGCATCCGCTGATTGTTGCCACCTACCTCGGTGTGCTGGCGGCCGCGCTGCATTTCGATCCGCCGAAGGCGGTGGATGCGACGCTTCAGTTCCTGCAAAGCGCGGCCGCGCCCGTGGCGCTGTTCGCCCTCGGTGTGACGGTCGCGCTGCGGCCGTTCGGCCGCGTGCCGTGGGAATTGCCGGTCGCCATCGGCATCAAGCTGGTTCTGCACCCGCTGATCGTGTTCGGGCTGCTGCTGGCGTTCGGACCGTTCGCGCCGGAATGGTCAGCGGCGGCGATCCTGCTGGCGTCGCTGCCGCCGGCGCTCAACGTCTTCGTGATCGCAAGGCAGTACGAGACGTGGGTCGAGCCGGCTTCGGTCGCGGTGCTGCTGGGGACGTTCGTGTCATTCGTGACGCTGACCTTCGTGATGTGGCTGATCGCGACCGGACGTCTGCCGATCTGACATCTGGCCGCGCCAGCCGGGGGACAGCCCTTCCCGCATCACGAGGCGGCGCAGCGGGCCGAATGCCCCGAGCAGGTGAACGCCGGCGGCGCGGATGACCTGGGCAGGCAGATGCGCGTTCAGCAGCAGCCGGTTCGACAGATCGACCACGGTGGTGCGGCTGAGCACGTCGGCGCGCCGCGCGGCTTCGTAACGCGAGAGCAGGCGGGCCCCGCCAACATCGTCGCCGCCGGGCAATGTGTCGGCCACGATCCGCACCAAATCCGTGACATCCCGGAACCCGAGATTGAGACCCTGCGCGCCGATCGGCGGGAAGCCGTGGCCGGCCTCGCCGGCCAGGACGATACGTTTGGCGGCCAGTCGGCCGGCGCGTTCGACCGCCAGCGGAAAGAGATGGCGGGGACCTTCGACCATCGCCTTGCCGAGGATCGAGTGGGTTTGACGCTCGAAGGCGATGCCGAGGGCCGCGTCGTCCATGGCCAGCAGCGCATTGCCGCGGGCCGGGCGCATCACCCACACCACGCTGGAGCGATTTCCCGGGAGCGGCACCACCACGCAGGGACCCTCCGGCGTATGAAACTCGGTCGAGACGCCCTCGTGCGGCCGGGCGTGCGCGACGCTGAATGTCAGGGCGACCTGATCCAGCGCCTTGCGGCTCAGGGCGATCCCGGCTGCATCCCGGCAGATGGATTGCCGCCCGTCGGCGCCGACGATCAGCGGGGATTCGAGATGCCGTCCGTCCGATGTCAGCACCATGCCTGACGTCCCGGTGCTCTCCACGGCGGTTGCCGCCGCGTCGAAGCGCGTCAGCCCCGGCTGTGCGTTGCAGGCGGCCTCAAGCGCTGCCACCAGCGCGCTGTTTTCGATGTTGAATCCGAATTCCGTCTGGCCGATGTCACCGGAATGGAAACGGATTTCCGGGGCCCGGATCAGGCGTCCGGTGTCGTCGACGAGACGCATCACGCGCAGCGGAGCAGCGTGCGGTGCGCAATCATCCCAGACGCCGAGCCGGCCGAGCAGGGACAGCGACTGGCCGAACAGCGCGCTGGTGCGGTTGTCGTGATAGGGCTGGCGGCGTGCGACCAGCGCGACCCGGCATGGAACCTGCGCGAGGGCGAGGGCCGCCGCGAGGCCGACCGGACCGCCCCCGACGACGATTACGTCCATGGCCTGTGCCGGTTCCAGAACACTCATGCGTCACCTCTTTGCGTGGGCGGACCATTGGCGAGAGCCGGACCGAATGCAAGCATGACGACATTCGTTCCATAAGAAGGGCGCGGCCGAACGCCGCAAAGCCCGGCATGCAAATGCGCGAAAATCCTGTTAGGAGTCCTCTCCCGATGAAGATATCGCCGCCGATCGCGCGCCCTGCGAATGGCATGCGGACGCGGCCCGTTACGCGAGCCCCCCAAAATGCTTGAATTGCTGGCGAGCCCGGAAGCCTGGGCTGCTTTGCTGACACTGACAGCGCTGGAGATCATTCTCGGCATCGACAACGTTATTTTTCTATCGGTTTTGATTTCCCGCCTGCCGCCGGAGCAGGCGACGCGTGCCCGCCGGATCGGTCTCGCGCTGGCGCTGATTTTCCGCATCCTCCTCCTGACGATCCTGGTCTGGCTGATCGGTTTGACCAAGCCCGTGCTGTCTGTCGCCGGCTTCGATTTCTCATGGCGCGACATCATCCTGATCGGTGGCGGCCTGTTCCTGATCGCGAAAGCCACGCACGAGATTCACGGCGAGGTCGAGGCCAATCAACACGACGGCGAGGCTCAGCCGGGAAAGACCGCCGGGCGCGCCTTCTTCTGGGTGATCATCCAGATCATCATCATCGATCTGGTTTTCTCGCTGGATTCGATCATCACCGCGATCGGCATGGCGAAGGATCTCGAGATCATGATCACGGCCGTCATCATTGCCTGTGCGGTGATGTACATCTCGTCCGGGCCGGTCTCGCGTTTCGTCAACGAGCATCCGACGACCAAGATGCTGGCCCTGGCGTTTCTCGTGCTGATCGGCGTGGCGCTGGTGGCGGATGGATTCCAATTCCATATCCCGCGCGGCTACGTGTACTTCGCCATCGCGTTCTCGGTCGCCGTGGAGTTCTTCAACATTCTGGCGCGGCGCAACCGTTCCACGGGATAGCCGGCAAGTTGGGCCAGTCATGCGCGCGAGCGCGTTGCAGCAATATTGACAAGCAACGCGCTCTGGCGTTCGCTCCGCGCCGATCAGCGGAGGTGTGTCTATGACGAAAGCGGTGCGGGTTCATAAAACGGGCGGTCCCGAGGTGTTGTCCTACGAGGATGTCGACGTTCCTGCGCTGGGCCATGGCGAGGTTCGTATCCGCCAGCACGCGATCGGGCTGAACTTCATCGACACATATTTCCGCACCGGCCTCTACAAGGCGCCGCTGCCGTTCATCGCGGGCAACGAGGCGGCGGGCGAGGTGGTCGCCGTCGGCACGGGCGTCACGAATTTCCATCCGGGAGATCGCGTTGCCTACTACTCCAACCTCGGCGCCTACGCGACCGAGCGCAACATGCCGGCCGACCGGGTCGTGAAGTTGCCGGACCACATCACCTACGAGCAGGGCGCGGTGCTCATGCTCAAGGGCCTGACGGTCTTCTACCTGCTGTTCAAGACCTTCCCGGTGCAGCCGCATCACCGCATTCTGGTTCACGCCGCGGCCGGCGGCGTCGGGCTGCTGGCGTGCCAGTGGGCGCGTGCGCTCGGAGCCCATGTGATCGGCACGGTCGGATCGAAGGAAAAGGCCGAGCTTGCGCTCGCCAACGGCTGCGATCACGTCATCCTCTACAACGACGAGGATTTCGTCGCACGCGTGAAGGAGATCACGCGCGGGGAGAAATGCGACGTGGTCTATGATGGCGTCGGCAAGACGACCTATCCCGGCTCGCTGTCATGCCTGAAGCCGCGCGGCATGTGGGTCAGCTTCGGCAACGCATCGGGGCCCGTGCCGCCTTTTTCGATCGCCGAACTGAACAACCACGGCTCATTGTTCGCGACGCGGCCCAAGCTCAACGACTATGTCTCGACGCGGGCCGAACTGGTGGAAGGCGCGGACGCGCTGTTCTCGGCGGTGATCGAGGGCCACCTCAAGGTGCCGATCCATCATGCCTACGCGCTGAAGGACGTGGCCAGGGCTCACACCGATCTGGAGAGCCGCGTCACCACCGGCGCTTCGATCCTGAAACCGTAGACCCGGCGCCGTCTCGTGCGGGCTTGAAGAATGAGGGCCGCAACATCGCGTTGCGGCCTTTTCGATGTGTGGAGCTTGTCGTTCGACAGGCGCGCGACCCGCTCGCACCACGTGGGGGCCGTTCCGAACGGGAGAGCGCGCAAAGTCGGGCGAGGCGGGCTAGAAACCCGCGACGGTGCCGTGCAGGTCGTACTCGTCCGCGCGCTCGATCTTCGCGGTGACGATCTCGCCGACCTTCAGCGGTCGCCGGCTTGTCACATAGACGCTCCCGTCGATCTGCGGCGCGTCGGCCTTCGAGCGGCCCTTGGCGACGGTCGGACCGACCTCGTCGATGATGACCTGCTGGCGGGTGCCCACTTTTCGCTTGAGGCGGCGGGCGGAGATTTTGCGCTGACGCGCCATCAGCGCATTCCAGCGCTCGGTCTTCACCTCGTCCGGCACCTGCGCATCGATCGCGTTGGATTCCGCACCCGCGACGGGCTCGTATTTGAAACAGCCCGCGCGATCGATCTCGGCTTCTTCCAGCCAGTCCAGCAGTTCGGCGAAGTCGTTTTCCGTCTCGCCCGGAAAGCCCACGATGAAGGTGGAGCGCAGGGCAAGATCGGGACAGATCTCGCGCCAGCGCTTGATCCGTGCCAGCGTCTTGTCCTGCGCAGCCGGGCGGCGCATCGCCTTCAGCACGTTGGGGCTGGCGTGCTGGAACGGAATATCGAGATAAGGAAGGATCTTTCCCTCCGCCATCAGCGGAATGACCTCGTCCACATGCGGATAGGGATAGACATATTGCAGGCGGACCCAGATGCCGAGTTCGCCCAGTTCGCGGGCGAGGTCGAGAAACTTCGCGCGGACCTCGCGGTCCTGCCACGGGCTTGCGGCATATTTCAGATCGACGCCATAGGCCGAGGTGTCCTGCGAGATCACCATCAGTTCGCGTACGCCCGCCTTCACCAGCCGCTCCGCCTCGCGCAACACGTCCGAGGCCGGGCGCGAGACCAGATCGCCGCGCAGCTTGGGGATGATGCAGAAGGTGCAGCGATTGTTGCAGCCCTCCGAAATCTTCAAATAGGCGTAGTGGCGCGGCGTCAGCTTGATGCCCTGCGGCGGCACCAGATCGATCAGCGGATCGTGGACCGGGGGCAGGGCGCGATGCACGGCATCCAGCACGCTCTCGTACTGCTGCGGGCCGGTGATGGAGAAGACGTTCGGATAGACCTTCTCGATCTGCTCCGGCTCGGCGCCCATGCAGCCGGTGACGATGACGCGTCCGTTTTCCGCCAGTGCCTCACCGATCGCTCCGAGCGATTCCTCCTTGGCGCTGTCGAGAAAGCCGCAGGTGTTGACGATCACGAGGTCCGCGCCGTCATGCTTGCGCGCAAGTTCGTATCCTTCGGCGCGCAGGCGGGTGATGATCCGTTCGGAATCGACGAGCGCCTTCGGACAGCCCAGCGATACGAAGCTGACTTTTGGCGCAGCGGCCTTGTTCATCTTTTCGGGTCCGGCTAAAAGCGGATGGCTAACCCTGATCGGCGCGGATTTCAAGGTAAACGGGTGGCGGCTGGCCGATAGCCGCGTCCGGTTCCCCGAGTCCTGCAGGGCGTGGGTCCGATCGGACGGAAATGGCTTTGCGATCCAGCCCGGCGAGCCGGCCTGGCAGACGGGCAGGACATGGCGGCAGAACCGTTTTTCAAGATCGCCATCGTTGACGAAAATCCGATTCGTGCCGCGATCCTTGAGGAGGGGCTGCGGGAAGCCGGGTTCACGGCGGTCGAGAGCATCCGCGAGATGCGCAACCTGCTGGCCCGGATCTATGCGATCGATCCCGACGTGATCCTGATCGATCTGGAAAACCCCAGCCGCGATATTCTGGAGCAGATGTTTCAGGTCAGCCGGGTGGTGCGCCGGCCGATCGCGATGTTTGTCGACCAGAGCGATGCCGCATCCATTCAGGCTTCGGTCGAGGCGGGCGTGTCTGCCTATATCGTCGATGGTCTGAAGAAGGAGCGGATCAAGCCTGTGCTCGATCTGTGCATTTTCCGCTTCAACGCGTTCGCCAAATTGCAGGACGAACTGGACCGCGCGCGCTCGGCGCTGGAAGACCGCAAGGTGATCGATCGCGCCAAGGGAATCCTGATGAAGCTGAAAGGCCTGAGCGAAGACGAGGCCTATGTCCTGCTGCGATCGACCGCGATGCGCGAAAAGAAGAAGATCGGCGACATCGCCCAATCGATCATCACGGCGTCGGAGATGCTGAAATGACCAAGCCGCTTCGCATCGGGTTCATTCCGCTGGTCGATGCCGCGGCGCTGATCGTCGCTGTTGATCGCGGGTTCGCCAAGGCCGAGGGGCTGGATGTCGAACTGGTCCGCGAGGTGTCGTGGTCGAATGTCCGCGACAAGCTGAACATCGGTCTGTTCGATGCTGCGCATCTGCTGGCCCCCGTCGCCATCGCTTCCAGCCTTGGCCTCGGTCACGTGAAGGTGCCAATCGTCGCGCCCTTCAATCTCGGCCTGAACGGCAACGCGATTACCATCTCGCCCGCGCTTCACGCCGCGATCATGGTCCAGCTCGATGGCGACCCGGCGGATCCCATGGCGACGGCCAAGGCGTTGGCCCGGGTCGTCGCCGATCGCAAGGCGAGGGGAGCTGATCCTCTCACTTTCGGCATGACGTTTCCGTTCTCCACCCACAACTACCAGCTTCGCTTCTGGATGGCGGCGGGCGGCGTCGATCCCGATGAGGATGTCCGCCTCGTCGTGCTGCCGCCGCCGTTCATGGTGGACAGTCTCGCGAACGGCCATGTCGATGCCTTCTGCGTCGGGGCGCCGTGGAATTCGGTGGCGGTCGATCTCGGCGTGGGCTTCATCCTGCATTACGTGGCCGATATTCTCGCGCGTGCCGCTGAGAAGGTGCTGGCGGTGCGGCAGCGCTGGGCCGACGCCAATCCCGATCTGCTGGCCGCGCTGATCCGCGCGCATCAGCGGGCGGCCGAATTCATCGAGCAGCCGGAAAACAGGCCCGAGGCCTCAGCCATTCTCGGGCATCCCGATCGCGTCGGAGTCAGCGCCGAGGTGATCCAGCGGACGCTGGACGGCCGCCTCAAGGTCACGCCCGATGGCCGTTTCCGGGAGAGCGATCGTTATCTCATGGTCGCGCGCAGGGCGGCTGCACGTCCTGATCCGGTGCAGGCCGCGTGGCTTTATGCCCAGATGGTGCGCTGGGGACAGACCTCGCTGAGCTTGCAAGCCCTCAAGACCGCGCAGGCCGTCTTCCGCCCGGACTTGTACGACGAGGCGCTCGGCCGCACCTCACCGTCGGAGATGGACGTCGCCGACGGCGTCGGCGCCTTCGCCGGACGCGCATTCGACCCGACCGATATCGCGGGCCATCTGGCCGATTTCAGGATCAAGCATCTGCTTCGGTGAGGGCGCCATGAGCGTCTTGCGCTGCACACAGATTGTGCGCGATGCCGGTGCAGAGAGCGATCCTGCCATGCGCAAAATCGATGCTGCAAATCGGCGATCATTGAAATTGCTTGTAATTTAATGAACAGGGCACTTGGCATGAAGCTTGAATATTAGGACCTGACCAATCACCGGGCCCATTGAGGGGCCATGCAGCAACGCCGCTGTTCTGAGACTAACGCGATTTTGCGTGGGTTTCGGAAGCGGCGTTTTTTATTGCCGCCACGCGGCGCCCCGTTCGGGCCGGCCGATCGGTCATTTCAGGACGACACGACATCAAAAAAGGACGATGCGATGACCAAGACGACACGGGGGAATGTGTCTGGGAAGATTAGCCGCCGCAACTTGTTCAAGGGCGCGGGGGCTACCGCAGCGCTGCTGGCGTCGGCGCGCCTGAATTTTCCGGCCGGCGCGTTCGCGCAGGGCGCGGGGCCGGAAGTCAAGAAGGCGATTCTTGGATATATCGCGCTGATGGATGCGTCCCCCCTGGTGATTGCCAAGGAGAAGGGATTTTTTGCCAAGCACGGGATGCCCGACGTCGAGGTGTCGAAACAGGCCTCCTGGGGAGCGACCCGCGACAACATCGTTCTTGGCGGCGAAAAGAACGGCATTGACGGCGCTCATATTCTGACGCCGATGCCCTATCTGATCTCGTCGGGGAAGGTGACGCAGAACAATGTGCCCACGCCGATGTATCTGCTGGCGCGCCTGAATCTGGATGCGCAGGCCATATCCGTTTCCAACGAATACAAGGATCTGAAGGTCACGGCCGACGCATCCGCGCTGAAGGATGCGTTCGCCAAGAAGAAGGCGGCCGGCAAGGAGGTGAAGGTCGCGATGACGTTCCCCGGCGGCACGCATGACCTCTGGATCCGCTATTGGCTCGCGTCCGCTGGAATCGATCCCGACAAGGATGTTTCGACCATCGTGGTGCCTCCGCCCCAGATGGTGGCGAACATGAAGGTCGGCAACATGGATGCCTTCTGCGTCGGCGAGCCATGGGGCGAGCAACTCGTCAATCAGGGAATCGGCTTCACCGCGTGCTCGACCGGCGAGCTCTGGTCCAAGCATCCTGAAAAGGCCCTCGGTGTCCGCGCTGATTTCGTCGACAAGTATCCGAAGGCCGCGCAGGCGCTGTTGATGGCGGTGATGGAGGCGCAGCAATGGTGCGACAAGGCGGAGAACCGCAAGGAGATGTCGGAGATCGTCGGTCGCCGGCAGTGGTTCAATGTGCCCGTCGCCGACATCATCGGACGCGCCAACGGCGATATCAACTACGGCAACGGCCGGGTCGAGAAGGGCACTCCGCAGTTCATGAAGTTCTGGCAGGATCATGCGTCCTACCCGTTCAAGAGCCATGATGCGTGGTTCGTCACGGAAGATATCCGCTGGGGCAAATTCGAGCCGACGACGGACGTCAAGGCGCTCGTCGACAAGGTCAATCGCGACGACCTCTGGAAGGATGCGGCGAAGGCACTTGCCGTGCCGGCCGCCGAGATTCCGGCATCATCGTCGCGCGGAAAGGAAACCTTCTTCGACGGCAAGGTCTTCGATCCCGAAAATCCGATGGCCTACCTGAAGAGCCTGACCATCAAGCGCGTCGAAGCCTGATCCGCCGGGGAGCCGCCCGGCGCAGAGAGCGGCTCTTCTCTTCACCTCCTGAGGGCAGACTGATGAAGATGTCGATGACCAAAAGTATCGAACATGAGGCGACGCCGATGAAATCGGCGACGCTGCTTCGCCTTGAGCCGGCTCGGCAGAATGGTTTCGTGACGCAGGTGTTGCCGAGATTGAAGGCGGCGGCGACGGTGGTGATCCCCCCCACGGTCACCGTTCTGCTGCTGCTCGGGCTGTGGCAACTTTTGTGCATGAGCCCGGGCGCGACGCTGCCGGCGCCGACACGGATCTGGGAAGATGCGAAGGATCTGATCGTCGATCCGTTCTTTGTCGCGGGCCCGCAGGATATCGGTCTGGGCTGGCGCGTGCTGGTCTCGCTGCAGCGGGTCGCCGTCGGCTTTGGCCTGTCAGCGGTCGCCGGCATCCTGCTGGGCGTTCTCGTCGGCCAGTCGGTCTGGGCGATGCGCGGGCTTGATCCGATCTTTCAGGTGCTGCGCACGGTGCCGCCGCTGGCGTGGCTTCCGATCGCGCTCGCGGCGTTTCGCGACAGCAACCCGTCGGCGATCTTCGTGATCTTCATCACGGCGATCTGGCCGATCATCATCAATACGGCCGTTGGCGTGCGGAACATTCCGCAGGATTACCGCAACGTCGCGGCCGTGGTGCGGCTCAACCATCTTGAGTTCTTCTGGAAGGTGATGATCCCGGCGGCCGCGCCATATATCTTCACCGGCCTGCGTATCGGCATCGGCTTGTCCTGGCTGGCGATCGTCGCCGCCGAAATGCTCACGGGCGGCGTCGGAATCGGCTTCTTCATCTGGGACGCGTGGAATTCATCGCGCCTGTCCGACATCATCGTCGCGCTGGTCTACATCGGCGTTGTCGGCTTCGTTCTGGACCGGCTCGTTGCTTTCGTCGGAAACATCGCGACCCGCGGCACTCAGGTGAACTGAGAGGAACCCACCATGTCCTATCTGAAGCTGGACCACATCGACAAAGTGTTTTCGCGGGCAGGACGCACCAGCGAAGTGCTCAAGGACGTCGTGCTTGAAGTGAACGAGGGCGAGTACGTCTCGATCATCGGTCATTCGGGATGCGGCAAGTCCACGCTCCTCAACATCGTCGCCGGATTGACGGAGGCCTCGAAAGGCGGTGTCGTGCTCGAAGGCCGCGAGGTCAATTCGCCGGGGCCGGACAGGGCGGTGGTGTTTCAGAACCACTCCCTGCTGCCCTGGCTGTCGACCTACGACAACGTTCGCCTCGGCGTCGACAAGGTGTTCGGCAGGACGAAATCCCGCGCCGAGCGGCACGACTGGGTGATGCACAACCTCGAACTCGTGCAGATGGGGCACGCCAGGGACAAGCGGCCCTCGGAAATCTCCGGCGGCATGAAGCAGCGCGTGGGCATTGCCCGGGCGCTGGCCATGGAGCCCAAGGTCCTGCTGCTCGACGAGCCGTTCGGCGCGCTCGATGCGCTGACCCGCGCACATCTTCAGGACTCGGTGATGGCCCTGCATCAGAAGCTTGGCAACACTGTTCTGATGATCACCCACGATGTCGACGAGGCCGTGCTGCTGTCCGATCGCATCGTGATGATGACAAACGGTCCGAGCGCCACCATCGGCGAGGTGCTTGAGGTGCCGCTGCCGCGACCGCGCAAGCGGCTCGACCTGGCGACCAACCAGACCTACCTCAAGTGCCGCCAGCGGGTGCTCGAATTCCTCTACGAGCGCCACCGTTTCGTAGAAGCCGCGTGATCTGACGGAAAAGACATGATACCGGAGAGCGATTCATGAAACTGTCCATTTGGTTGTCTGTTTGCGATGAACGATGGTCTGACCGAGAGCGATATCGCCCTGATACGAAATTCCTTCGACCGGATGTGGTCTGCGTCCGGCCGGATCGTGGATATGTTCTACGTCCGGCTCTTCGAGATCGCGCCGGAGACGCGGCAGCTGTTTCGCGGCGATATGGAATTGCAGAAGCGCAAGTTCGTGGCGACTCTGGCCATGATCGTGGGCAGTCTGGACGACACGGCGGGACTGTTTTCCGCGGTCGACCGGCTCGCCCGCAATCATGTCGGCTACGGCGCGCGGCGGGATTACTACGAGCCTGTCGGGATCGCGCTGCTGTGGGCCATGGAACGCGGTCTTGCTCCGGGTTTGTGGACGGACGACACGGCGGCGGCGTGGCGCAAGGCTTATGCGATGCTGTCGTCACGCATGATCGCCGTCTCGGATCGCGCGGCATAAGGCGCGCTTCGCCGGAGCCGGCGGTCGGCGTCAGTTCGGGGAGGGCGGCATGACTCCCGAACAGATTGCACTGGTGAAAGACAGTTTCGCCAAGGTTGCCCCGATCTCCGCTCAGGCCGCCGATCTGTTCTACGGCCGCCTGTTCGAGGTCGCCCCGCAAGTCCGTGCGCTCTTCCCCGACGAGATGGCCGAGCAGAAGCGCAAGCTGATGGCGACGCTGGCCGTCGTGGTGAACGCGCTCGACAAGCTCGACACCGTGCTGCCCGCGGTCAGCCAGCTTGCCAAGAAGCACGTCGATTACGGAGCAAAGCCAGAGCACTATCCGGTGGTCGGCGGCGCACTGCTCTGGACGCTTGAGCAGGGTCTCGGCGAGCACTGGACGCCCGAGGTCGCGCAGGCCTGGACGGAAGCCTACGCGCTGCTGTCCGGTTTCATGATCGAGCAGGCTTACGGACAGAAACAGGCTGCACAGTAGCTGCGGATCCATCCGCGGCACTCGACTTGGGACATCCGATCGTGAGTGAATCTCTGGTTGTCATCGGCAACGGCATGGCCGCAGCCCGTTTCGCCGACGAACTGGCGAAGCGGGCGCTGGGGCGATACGCGGTCGCCATCATCGGTGACGAACCGCGTCTGGCCTATAATCGCGTCATGCTGTCGTCGGTGCTGGCGGGCGAGGCGACAGCGACGGAGATCGAACTGCGTCCGGCTTCCTGGTGGCGCGAGTGCGGCGTCACGCTGTGCTACGGCAGCGCCGCGACGCAGGTCGATCTCGACGGCCGGACCGTGACGCTCGCCAGCGGCCGGAGGCTTGCATTCTCCAAGCTCGTCTTCGCGACCGGCTCCGTGCCTTTGCGGCTCAACGTGCCCGGAGCCGATCTGCCGGGCGTGATGACGTTTCGCGACAGCCGCGACGTGGAGCGGATGCTCGCGATTGCCGGCGATCGCCGGCGCGTCGTCGTCGTCGGTGGCGGGCTGCTCGGCCTGGAAGCCGCCTACGGGCTGGTCAAGGCCGGCGCGCGGGTCACGCTCGTTCATCTGATGGATCGCCTGATGGAGCGTCAGCTCGACGCGCCGGCGGCGCAGCTTCTGCGGCGCCTCGTCGAGGCGCGTGGCGTCGAGATTATTCTCGGGGCGTCGACGTCGTGCGTGCGCGGCGCGTCGGTGGTCGAGGGCGTCGAGTTTGCCGATGGTCGCTGTATTCATGCCGACGCCGTGGTGTTCGCGGCTGGCATCCGGCCGAACATCGCGCTCGCGCAGTCCGCGGGACTGACGTGCGGGCGCGGCATCGTCGTGGACGACGGCCTCGCCACCAGCGCGCCGGACGTCTTCGCGCTGGGCGAATGCGCGGACCATCGCGGCATCTGTTACGGACTGGTCGAGCCCGCCTACGAGCAGGCGCGGGTGCTGGCCGATCGTCTGGCCGGGGGACGATCACTCTATCAGGGCAGCGTGGTGGCGACCAATCTCAAGGTGTCCGGCGTCAGCGTTTTTTCAGCAGGCGAATTTCAGTGCGAGGATCGCTCTCGCGTGCTCGCCTATTCCGATCCCGCGAAGGGAGTTTACAAGAAGCTGGTCCTCGCCGACGGCTGTCTGGACGGCGCGGTTCTGGTCGGCGATACGCGGGATGCGCTCTGGTATCTCGACCTGATCCGGACGCGGCGCCCGATCGGCGGGATGCGGAATGCGCTGATGTTCGGGCGTGCGCTCGCGGATGCGGAGGCCGCCTGAGATGGGCTCGGATTTCTCCCCGGAACAGAAGCGTTATCTGGAAGGCTTTGTCTCCGGCTTCAGCGCCTCGCGTCTGACGCCCCGCAAGGCAACTGCCGAGCCCGTCGGACCGGACGCCATCCATATCAAGGCACAGGATCGTGTTCTTGCCTCGGGCGGCAAGCTGAGCGATCAGGAGAAGATCAAGCGCGACGAACATCCGTTCGATGCCTATCCGCGTCTCGTGCAGCAGGCTGCGGACAATCAGGCGCCCAAGCCGGCCGATAACTTTCGCTGGCGTTATTATGGCCTGTTCTATGTCGCCCCGACGCAGACCTCCTACATGTGCCGGCTGCGGATTCCGAACGGCGTACTCAAGCACTGGCAGTTCGCGGGCCTCGCCGATGTCGCCGAAAAGCTGGCCGCGCCGTATGCCCATGTCACGACGCGCGCGAATCTTCAGCTCCGCGAGATCGAGCCGAAGAATGCGGCGCTGCTGGTCGAGGCGATCCAGGATCTGGGCCTGTGTTCGCGCGGCTCCGGCGCGGACAATATCCGCAACGTCACCGGAACGCCGACGGCGGGGATCGATCCGCAGGAACTGCTCGATACGCGGCCGCATGCCCGCGCGTGGCACTTTCATATCCTCAACGACCGCTCGCTCTACGGGCTGCCGCGCAAGTTCAACGTCGCGTTCGATGGCGCCGGCCGCATCGCCGTTCTGGAGGAGACCAACGACATTGCCTTTCAGGCGGTCGAGGTGCTGCCGGGTCACGGGCTGGAGCCGGGCATCTATTATCGTCTGGCGCTCGGCGGCATCACCGGCCACAAGGACTTCGCGCGCGACACCGGGATCGTCGTCAGGCCGGAGGAGGCCGTCGAGGTCGCCGACCGGATCGTGCGGGTGTTCATCGAACACGGCGACCGCACGAACCGCAACAAGTCGCGCCTGAAATACGTGCTCGACGCGTGGGGATTCCAGAAATTCATCGCCGCGGTCGAGGAAAAGCTCGGCCGCCCGCTGATGCGCGCGCCCGTGGACGCAGTGGCCCCGCGCCCGTCGTTCGACAAGCTGGCGCATATCGGCGTTCATCCGCAGAAGCAGCCGGGTCTGAACTGGATCGGCGTGACGTTGCGGCTCGGTCGTCTGTCCCCTGAACAGATCCGCGGGCTGTCCCGCATCGCCGCTGATCATGGCGATGGCGACATCCGTCTCACGGTCTGGCAAAATCTGCTGATCTCCGGCGTTGCCGACGCGGACGTCACGGACGTCTGCGCACAGATCGAGGCGTTGGGACTGTCGACGACAGCCACCCCGATCCGCGCCGGACTCGTCGCCTGCACGGGCGCGAGCGGATGCCGGTTCGCCGGTGCGCATACCAAGGAAACAGCCGACGCCATCGCGGCCTGGTGCGAGCCGCGCGTCGCGCTGGATCAGGCGATCAACATTCATCTCACCGGCTGCCACCATTCCTGCGCGCAACACTACATCGGCGATATCGGCCTGATCGGTGCGCGCGTGCCGGTGAATGACGAGGGCGACACGGTCGAAGGCTTTCATCTGCTGGTCGGCGGCGGGTATGGCGCCGACCCGAAGATCGCGCGCGAACTCGCGCAGAACATCAGGACTGAGGATGTCCCCCGTGCGATCGAGCGCATCCTTGCCGCCTACATGAGCGAGCGGGCCTCGCCGGACGAGACGTTCGCGGATTTTTCGGGACGCGTCGAGATCGCGCGCCTCCCGCAACTGGCAGACCTTGTTCCATGACCCAGATGACAGCACCGCCAAAGACGGAGTTGATCCCGGACACCGCGCCCTTCACGCCGGAGCAGCGCACCTGGCTGAACGGCTTTTTCGCCGGTCTCGTTCAACTGGAAGGAACGGTGACGCCGCTGTCGCCGGATCAGGGCGCGGCCGTGATGCGCGGGGCGGCGGATGGCGACGATGGCGAGGCGCCATGGCACGACCAGACGCTGCCGCTTGCCGACCGCATGCAGCTTGCCGCGGGGCGGCCTCTGCGCCGTCGCATGATGGCCGCCATGGCCCAGCAGGACTGCGGGCAGTGCGGCTACAACTGCCACGACTACTCCGAAGCCCTCGCAGCGCGTACGGAAGAGCGGCTCAATCTCTGCGTGCCCGGCGGCAAGGAAACCGCCCGCATGCTGAAAGCCCTGCATGCGGAGCTTGAGGCGGCGCCGGCGGCAAGGCCGGCGAGCGGGACGGCCGAAGCTGCCACCGCGGCGGCCCCTGCAGCGGCTTCCGGCGCGCCGGGACGCTCGCGCGACAATCCCGTGATGGCCACGTTCCTGACGCGGCGGATTTTGAACGGAGCGGGCTCCGAGAAGGAGACCTGGCATGTCGAGTTCGATCTGTCGCAGAGCGGGCTCGACTATGTCGTCGGGGATTCCTTCGGTGTCTTTCCGCAGAACCATCTCGGTCTTGTCGATCAGATCATCGCCATGCTGGGCGCATCGCCCCTGACGCTGGTGCGAGGCAAGCCGCTGCGCGATGTCATGCGCGACGACGTCTCGCTCTCGCCCGCACCGGACTCCCTGTTCGAATTGATCTCCTACCTGACGGGTGGCGCGCAGCGGGCCAAGGCGCGCGCGCTGGCGCAGGGTGAGGATCCCGATGGCGATGCGGCCACGCTGGACGTGATGGCGGCGCTGCACAAGTTTCCCGGCGTCCGCCCTCATCCCGAGGCCTTCATCGAAGCGCTGGAGCCGTTGCAGCCGCGGCTCTATTCCATCTCCTCGTCGCACAACGCGACGCCGGGAAAGCTCTCGCTGACGGTGGACGCGGTGCGCTACGTGATCGGCAAGCGGCAGCGGCTCGGGCTCGCCTCGACATTCCTTGCCGAGCGCATCGCGCCGGGCGGGCAGCTTCCGGTCTATGTGCAGAAGGCGCACGGCTTCGCCCTGCCGGAGAATCCGCAAACGCCCATCATCATGGTCGGCCCCGGCACCGGCATCGCGCCGTTCCGGGCCTTCCTGCATGATCGCCTCGCGACCCGGGCAGGTGGCCGCAACTGGCTGTTCTTCGGACATCAGCGCAGCGATTGCGACTTCTTCTACGCGGACGAACTGAACGCCATGAAAGCCAGTGGCCACCTCACGCGGCTGTCGCTGGCCTGGTCGCGCGACACGGCGGAAAAATTCTACGTGCAGGACCGCATGCGCGAACTGGGGCGCGAGGTCTGGTCGTGGCTGGCCGATGGCGCACACGTCTATGTCTGCGGCGACGCCAAGCGGATGGCGAAGGACGTGGAGCGGGCCATGGTCGATATCGTGGCCCAGCACGGCGTCCGGTCCGTCGATGAAGCGGTGATGTTCGTGGCCGACCTGAAAAAGGCTGGCCGGTTCCAGCTCGACGTCTATTGAGGTGGAGGCGCGGGTGACTGTGTTCTGCGGGGCGCAAATAAATCAGTCGTCGGCAGTCTTTGGGGGAGAAACTTTCTCCACACCATCTCACGGCTCGGCAAGATTATCGTCTTTTTCGCGGAGGGCTTGCCCGGAGGCCCCGAAGATATTGATCTACAGGCGTATTTCATCGTCGGACGCCTGCTTCCATGAAGAGATCCCCGGACCTGTTCCAGACTGCCCGTGTCGCGCTGCGCGCCGGAACTCGTCACCAGACGCTGGCGTTCTACGGCGCGCTGGCCTTCCTCGCGTTCATCGTGTTCGCTACGCTTCCCAACCATCCGCTGTAAGGTCGCGCCAGCCGGGCTTCTGCAACCGGGGCATCGCCCCATGCCGATGAGCAGCGCGGCACCGGCGGCGACAGCAACGACGTGCCCCTATTGCGGCGTGGGATGCGGCGTTCTCGTCACGCCTGACGGGCAGGGTGGCGCATCCATCGCCGGTGATCCGGCGCATCCGGCGAATTTCGGAAAACTCTGCTCGAAAGGATCGGCGCTCGGCGAGACGCTGGGCGTTGGCACACGGCTGCTTCATCCGATGATGCGGGACGCTGCGGGTCGGTTGGAGCGCGTTTCGTTTGAAGCCGCGCTGGATCACGTCGCAAGAGGGCTCGCGCGCACGATTGAGCAGCACGGCCCGGACTCGGTCGCATTCTATCTGTCCGGGCAGTTGCTGACGGAAGACTATTACGTCGCCAACAAGCTGATGAAGGGTTTCATCGGCTCGGCCAATGTCGATACCAATTCGCGCCTGTGCATGGCCTCGTCCGTGGCCGGGCACCGGCGCGCGTTCGGCGCGGACACCGTGCCGGGATGCTATGAGGATCTCGACGCGGCGGACCTGATCGTGCTGGTCGGATCCAACGCGGCGTGGTGTCATCCGGTTCTGTTTCAGCGCATGTTGCGCAACAAGCGCGAGCGCGGCGCGCGGATCGTGGTGATCGATCCGCGCCAGACCGATACGGCCGGGGAGGCCGATCTGTTTCTCGGCCTCAAGCCGGGCAGCGACACCGCGCTGTTCTGTGGTCTTCTCGTCGATCTGATCGACAGCGGTGCCACTGATGCGTCTTACATCGCGCAGCATACGAGTGGACTTGCGGATGCCCTTGCGCGGGCGCGCGAGATCGCGGACGGCGTCGCCGCGACCGCGCTCGCCACGGGCCTGTCCGAGCAGGACGTCGCCACGTTCTTTCGCATGTTCCGCGCGAACCGTCGCGTCGTGACGGCGTATTCGCAAGGGGTCAACCAGTCGGCGCAAGGCACCGACAAGGTCAACGCCATCATCAACTGCCACCTCGCAACGGGCCGGATCGGCCGGCCCGGTCTCGGGCCGCTGTCGCTGACCGGACAACCGAACGCCATGGGCGGGCGCGAGGTCGGCGGACTTGCGAACCAGCTCGCTGCGCATATGAATTTCACGCCGCCGGAGATCGACCGGGTGCGCCGTTTCTGGAATGCGCCGCATATCGCGACCCATGAGGGACTCAAGGCCGTGCCGATGTTCGAGGCCATCGCCGACGGCCGGATCAGGGCGCTCTGGGTGATGGGCACCAATCCGGTCGTGTCTTTGCCGCGCGCGGACGAGGTGCGGGCGGCGCTGAAGACACTCGATCTGTTCGTGGTGTCCGAAAATGTGCTGTCCAACGACACCGTGAACGCGGGAGCGCACGTGTTGTTTCCTGCGCATGCCTGGGGCGAGAAGTCGGGCACCGTCACCAATTCAGAGCGAAGGATTTCGCGCCAGCGCGCGTTCGCGCAGGCCGTCGGCGAGGCAAAGCCGGACTGGTGGATCGTCGGCGAGATCGCAGAGCGCCTCGGTCATGGCCGCGCATTCGCGTATCGCTCGGCGGCCGATATTTTTCGCGAGCACGCGCGGCTCTCGGCCTTCGAGAACGATGGCGCGCGCGATTTCGATATCGGTGCGTTGTCCGAGCTGACGGACGATGAATACGACACGCTGGCACCGGTACAATGGCCCGCACGTGCGGGAAAAAAGCCGCAGGTCCGGCTGTTCGCCGAAGGAGGCTTCTTCACGTCCGACCGGCGCGGACGCTTCGTCGCGCCGGAAGCGCCGCGCCTTCGCGATGCGACGTCGGAGGCGTTTCCGCTGCGCCTCAACACCGGGCGCATCCGCGATCAGTGGCACACCATGACCCGGACCGGGCTCAGCCCGCGCCTCGGCCAGCATCTGCCCGAACCTTTCGTGGAAATTCATCCGCGCGATGCGGCGGCTTTCGATATTCACGACGGCGGATTCGCACGGCTGACCACGGAGCACGGCTCGTGCGTGTTGCGTGTCGTGGTCACCGCGCGTCAGCAGGAAGGAACGCTGTTCGCGCCGATCCACTGGACCGGCGAGACGTCGGCGACAGGCCGGGTGGGAGCGCTGGTCGCCTCTCACACCGATCCGTTTTCCGGTCAGCCGGAGGCAAAGGCCACGCCCGTGGCGATCCGGCCGCATCACTATGCCCGCGCCGGGTTCGCGCTCGTCCGCGCGCCGATGGCGCTGCCGCAGGAGACATGGTGGTCGCGCGTCGCCGTTCACGGCGGATTTGGCTATCTGTTTGCGGATAATCTCGCGCCCGGCACATGGCAACGCTGGATCGAGGAGCAGCACGATGCCGGCGCGGTGGCAACTTACGAGGATGCCGGCGCTGGGATACTGCGCGCCGCCGCGTTCCGGGACGATGCGCTGGTGGCTTGCGTCTTCACAGGTCCGGCCGAGGTCGCGCCGGACTGGAGCGCTGTCCGCGCGGTATTCGCGCAAGACCGGATCGATGACGACGCGCGCCGGCTGCTGCTGTCGGGGCGCTCCGCCGAGGGCGTCGCGGATCAGGGCGCGATCGTCTGCGCCTGCTTCGGGGTCGGGCGCAATGCCATCGGCGCGGCTATTTGCGGCGGCGCGCGCAGCGCCGAGGCCATCGGAGCTGCGCTCAAGGCGGGCACCAATTGCGGCTCGTGCATTCCCGAACTGAAGCGGATGATTGCCGAGCAAGCCGTGCCGGCCGCGCAGGCTGCCGAATAGGATCAGTTCCGGCCGGCGAACGGCGCGACGGCAATTCCGTTCGCATCCAGCGCCGCGCGGATCTTTCGCGCGATATCGACGGCGCCCGGCGTGTCGCCGTGGATGCACACCGTATCGACCTGCGCCGGCAGCACCTTGCCGGATGCGGCGACGATGGCGCGATCCTGCACCATGCGAACCACGCGTTCGGCGATCATGTTGGCATCGTGCAGCACCGCGCCGGGTTTTCGGCGCGAGACCAGCGCGTAGTCGTCCTCATAGGCGCGGTCCGCGAACACTTCGTGGGCGAGGCGAAGGCCCGCCCCTTCGCCGGCCTTCATCAGCAGCGAGTTCGCGAGCACGACGAAGATCAGGTTGCGGTCCACCGCGCGGATGGCGCTGGCGATGGCGCGTGCCGTCATCTCGTCCTCGCACGCAACATTGGAGAGCGCGCCGTGCGCCTTCACATGCGTGACCTTGTGCCCGGCCATGGCGGCCACCGCCTGCAGCGCGCCGATCTGATAGGCAACCAGCGTCTCGATCTCGGAGGACGAGAGGCCGGGCACCGGCCGCCGTCCGAAACCGTGCAGGTCGCGATAGCCGGGATGCGCGCCGATGCTGACGCCGCGCTCCTTGGCCAGTTTCGCCGTCTTCAGCATGATGTCGCTGTCGCCCGCATGAAAGCCGCAGGCCACGTTGACGCTGGTGGCGAGATCGATCATCGCCGCGTCGTTGCCCATTTCCCATGGGCCGAAACCCTCGCCAAGATCGCAGTTGAGATCGACCGTCATCGGCTGTCCTTCCGGGTTTCGAATTTACGGCTCGCCAGTCACCGGCGTCTGCCAGGTCCGGCTGTCGACGGCACTGACGGCGACGCCGGCGACATTGGCCACGGCAAGCGCCGCGACGTTCAGATCGCTCGTGCCCGCTTCGCGGAGCAGGCCGCGCAGCGATTCAAACCACGTTGCCGCGGTCCGCGCGGCCTTCTGGGCTTCGGCCATCGTCACCGCGCGAAACCGGAACGGCACGCCCGGCGGCAACTGCCCGAAGCGACCGAGATCGGCGGTGATCACGGTCGCGATCTTGGGATAGCCGCCGGAGGTGCCGCGATCGGCGGTCAGCACGATCGGATGGCCGCTGCCCGGCACCTGAATGCTGCCGTTGACGGTCCCGTCCGAGACGATGTTGTGACCATATTTGTGCGCGAGCGGCGGCCCTTCAAGACGATAGCCCATGCGGTCGCTGGTCGCCGAGACCTGCCAGTCGCTGCTTACCAGACGGGTCTTGGCGTCGTCCTCGAACTCGTCGTCCTGCGGCCCGAACACGATGCGGATCGCTCCCGTCTCCAGCGGCGCGGCGGTCAGGGTCAGTTCGTGGGGCCACAGCTCCGCGTCGCGGACCTTCAGTTCGTCGCCGGCCTGCAGCGGGCGAGGGTAGGGGCTGCCGAGGCCCGCGCGGGCATTCACGGACAGGCTCCCGAAAACCTTCTCGCCTGAGATGCCGCCGGCGATGGCGAGATAGCTGAACACGCCGGAACGCGCCGGCCCAAGGGTCAGGCTCTCGCCTTCGGCAACGATCGCCGTCGTGTCGCGAGGGATCGCGCGGCCCGCGATGGTCGCGATGCGATCCGCTCCTGCGATTGCGATGCGCATGGCGCCATCCTGCGCCGTGAGAACGGCGCCGAGCGGGCCGATTTCGATGGCCGCAGCGCCTGTGTCGTTGCCGACCAGCGTGTTGGCGATGGCCAGCGAGAAGCGGTCCATCGCACCGGACGTCGTCAGGCCGTAGCGCTGCGCGCCGGTCCGCCCGAAATCCTGCACCGACGAGCCGGGCCCGATGGAGGTGACAAGCATGCGGCTCATGGTCGGCGGCTCACGATCTTGCCTGCTCGCGGATGTCCTCGGCGATCGGTTCGCCGGCCTCGGCCGCGCGCACCATCGCCGGATAATCCTTCGGGTCGATGGAGAAGAATGTCACGCTGTCTCCCGGCTCCAGCAGAAACATCGGATTTCTGTGCGGATGATAGGTCCGCACCGGCGTGCAGCCCAGCAGGTGCCAGCCGCTGGGACCGGCGATGCACTGGATGCCGGCCTGAACGCCGCCGATGGAAATCGTGCCGGCAGGGGTCGTGACCCGGGGGCTTTGCCGCCGTGAAATGGCAAGGGCGGGGTCCATGCCGGACAGATAGGACCAGCCGGGTGTGAAGCCGATCATGGCGACACGGTAGACCGGCGCCGTATGCAGCCGCACGACATCGTCCACGGACCTGCCAAGGGTTCTGGCGACGTCATCGAGGTCCGCGCCATATTCACCGCCATAGGCGACAGGAACACGCCAGTGCCGGGCGTGATCGCGTGCGGCCCCTGGCTCGCTGGCCAGCGCCACGAGCCGTCCGGACAACGTGGCGAAATCGACCGCGAGCGGGTCGTAGTGAACCAGCAGCGATCGATAGGTCGGCACCGTTTCCAGAACGCCGGGAATGTTCGCCCCGGCAACGGCATCGTCCAGCGCCAGCACGCGGGCGTTGACAGCGTCGTCGATGGTGCGGCCGAATTCGACCACCAGCGCGGCATCGCCGCTGGGCAGAATGCGGGGCTGGGACTGAGCGGGCTGATCCATGATCGGCGAGGAGGGAGGAGAACGGAAAATCGGACAAGCCATAGTTGTCCGACACTCCTGTGGAATTGGCAACGCCGCAGCCGGTGGCGAACGCTCGCCGGCTATTGACGGCGTAACGATTGCCCGCAAGATGCGCCCGCCTTTGATCTGCTGGAAAGCCCCCATGTCCCTCGATGCCGCCGCCATCGCCACCCTGTCGGGTGTGTCCACCGCGACTCTCACAACGGTCCTTCTGAAGAAGGGCCTGCGCAACGTGTGGATCCGCGGGGCGTTTCCGCTGCGGCCGGGCCAGACGCGTCTGGTTGGTCCGGCCTTCACGCTGAGGTTTGTTCCGGCCCGCGAGGATCTCGCCACCCCGGAATCGTGGTCTTCGCCGATCTCGACCCGCACCGCCATCGAGGCGATGCCGGACGGATGCATTGCCGTGGTCGATGCCATGGGCATCGCCGATGCCGGCATTTTCGGCGATATCCTGTGCGCCCGGATGGCCAAGCGGCAGGTTGCGGCGCTTGTGACCGATGGCGTGGTCCGCGATCTCGAAGGCGTGCTCGGAACCGGCCTGCCGGTGTGGTGCCGGGGAGCGGCCGCGCCGCCGTCGGTGGCCGGTCTGACCTTCGTCGGATGGGGTGAGCCGATCGGATGCGGCGGGGTCGCGATCTTCCCGGACGACGTGATCGTCGCCGATCAGGATGGCGCGGTCGTTATTCCCAGGGCTCTGCTCGACCATGTGCTGGCCGAGGGGCCCGAACAGGAGCGGATGGAGGCCTGGATCGTCAGCGAAGTGGAGCGCGGCGCGGTTCTGCCGGGGCTGTATCCGATGAATGCGGACACCAAGGCCCGCTACGCAGCCAGCAAGAGCTGACCTCGTCCGGTCGGCGGCACGGCCCGTTTGGCGCTCGCCCGGCGGCTTCAGGTTCCGGAAGGATCGTTGTTCCAGCGGCGCGCGCGCTCGAACATCCGTCGCAGCACGGTTTCGGTCTCGCTTGCGGCCTTTTCGGTCATAAACGGCCGCAGGGCCATGATCGTGCCCTCCAGCCGCAGGGAGTCGGGATGAAGCCGGTCCGCTTCGGGCCGGACAATCCGGGTTTTATCCAACATGATACGCCCCACGCCACGAACTGGGTTTATGCTACGCCTGTGACGGATGGGCAGACTATGGCAGTCCGGCCACAATTGCGATTTTTATGTGTCGACAGCGTAAACGCTGTCAGGAAACGTGCGGAGAGGTTTTGCTCATGATCATCCATCCGGCAGGATCGCGCGCCACGCGCCGCGGACCGGAGAGCTATTTCACCGGGCTGGTGTTTCAGGATCCGATCATCGAGGCGGAGGCTCCGGCGCGGGTCGCGGCGACGCGCGTGTCGTTCGCGCCGGGCGCGCGGACCGCATGGCATACCCATCCGCTCGGTCAGACGCTGCATGTCGTGTCCGGCGTCGGCCGGGTGCAGACCAAAGGCGCTCCGGTGAAGGAAATCCGTGCCGGTGACACGGTGTGGATTCCGCCGGGCGAGGTGCATTGGCACGGGGCGTCGCCCTCGACCGGCATGGTTCACATCGCCATCCAGGAAGCGCTGGACGGAAGCTACGTCAACTGGCTCGATCACGTTTCGGACGCGGATTTCGCGCGCGACCCGGAGTAACCGGGGTCAGATGCGCTGCGCGGTCCAGGTGCCCGAGCAGAGATCGCCGCGCCAGGTCCCGGACCCTGCGTTGCCGTTCAACCGGCCCGAGCCGTTCGCGCGCTTGATCCCGCTCGACATCGTCACGCTGATCGCGCCGCTGTCGCCGACCCGGCCCGAGGCGTTGAAGCCGACGCCGCCGGGCGCGATCTGCCCTTTGGCGATGGCGAGCGAGACGCTGGTCCCGCCGCCGCAATGCGGCCGGGCGGAGGCAATCGTGACGGTCCATTGACCATCATAGTTTCCGCCGGTGGAAGCCGCGGCCGGCGTGGCCGCGAACGCGACGATGGCAAGGGCGATCCGGCCCGCCGCTCCGAGTCTGCTTGTAAGGTTCGTCATGTCCCATCCCCGTCATCCGATGTGGAATGGCCCGAGGATGCGCGTGCAAATGCCGCACGACCGTGATGGCCATCACACTTCGGTTTCGACGGACGAAACGGGTAGGGGGACGGTCTGCCCGCTGCGAATATCGCCCGGCGTGAGCCCGTGAATTTTGCGGAATGCACGATAGAAGGTCGCGAGACTTTCGAAGCCGCAATTGAAAGCGACGTCGGCGACGTGGAGATGCGGCGAAACGCGAAGCTGCCGCAGCGCTTCGTCGGCGCGCCGCTGCGCGACGTGCCGCGAGAAGGTCATGCCGGTCGGTTCGAACAGGATGTGGAGATGCCGTATCGAGATGCCGAGAACCGATGCGACCAGTTCCGGCGACAGGTCCTGCCTTCTGAAATTGCGATCGATCAGACGCCGGGCCGCGCTCAGCCGGGCCGCGCGGATGGAGGCGCGGTCAATCTCCGGGCCTTCCAGCATAACGCCGCGCGCAAGGAGCGCCAGATGGGCGAGCGCGGAGATCGCGGTTGCGGCCGCGCTGGTGTCGAGACTGTCCGCCTCGGCCATGAACGCGATGTAATAGGCGGACAGCAGCGCAGCGATGCCGGACCTCTGCTCCAGAGGCAGCGGCGACAGGTTCGAGCTGCGCCGGATCGGCTGGCACAGATCGAACGGAATCTTGAGGATGCGCAGGTGATACCCATCGCTCCCGGTCGGCTGGGTCCGGTACGGCATGTCGGAATGGCTTGTGGCCAGCGCGCCGCTGGCCACGGCGAAATTGCTCGCCTGCGTGTCGAACAGGCCGCCGCCGGTGATCTGCTGATAGATGCACAGGCTGTCGCTTGGCGCGCGCGCGATGTCGGAGCCGGTCCGCGCGACGCGATAAGGCGAGGCCCGCATCTCCACGATGGCCGCCTTTCCGAAGGTGCGGACTTTCAAGCTGCCACGAAACTGGTTGCGCTGGCTGGCGTCGAGTTCGGCGGTCACGCCGAAAAGAGTCTTGGCGCGCATCTCGCGCCAGAAATCGAACCGATCTGAAACACCCAGTTTGTCCGTCGACCAGACCTGCATTCTGCACCCGTGGAAGTGGCCGGACAGGACTGTATCATCGAACAGACCGCCGCCAAGTCCAACGAAGGACGCGCGGGGCCGAAGGCGTGCCCCTCGCCGATCTTAAGGTAAATCGCGGACCGTTTTTGTTACTGACTGGCCTGAGCGGCGTGAGTGGTCTGGATGGTGTTTTGAGTTGTTGTGACGGCGACGGATGTTCCGCCTCGTGAGATGGTGTCCGGGGTTGCGGGGCGCAGCTGCAGGCGGTGGCCGGATGGCTTTTGCACAGCGTGACGATGAGCGGCAGGCCGGCGCCGTTGTCGTCGACGCTGGCGGTGATGGTGCCGGCCGCGCCGATGTTCACCGCCGCCACCACGAACGGCATGGTGCCGCCGACCGGCACTGCGACGATGCCGTCGCCCGACACCGTGGCGCCGATCGCGATCAGGTCCGGCGAGGGCAGCGGCGAGGCGGCGAGCGCGAGACTTTTTACGGATCCCGCAATGCAATACGGGGGTCCCTTTCACGTCACAAAAAGGAAATCAGGCATGCTCATCCCCGGACGAACTGGGATCGCAATCCGCGCCCCACCCGGAAGCGGGGGATTTGGATCACCCGCCGGAACTTGCCGGCGTCTCATCCCGCGCAGGGCCAAAATTTCTTTCTTTGAAAGGACTTGGATACCGCTGGACCGTGCGTGCCATTTATGCAACAGACTGGGCGAAACGTTGGCTGGTCGGTTGCGTCAGCGCCAGCACCGTCTTAGGTGCTGCAATGCGGGACCACTATGGTTCTCGGGGGATTGAATGTCTGACTACGCGCTCGCCCGCCGTCACATGGTGGATGGTCAGGTTCGCACCTGCGACGTCACTGATCTCGACATCATCGACGCCATGCTCGACACGCCGCGCGAGCTTTTCGTGCCCGCGCATAAAAGGCCGCTGGCCTATCTCGACCTCGACCTTGATGTCGGCGATTTCGTTGATGGCGGTGCTCCAAGACGGCTGCTGAAGCCGGCGACGTTCGCAAAGCTGCTGCAGGCCGCCGAGATTTCCGAGGGCGACCGGGTGCTCGTTGTCGGTTGCGCCAGCGGATATTCCGCTGCGGTGATTTCGCATCTGACGCCTCATGTCTTCGCGACGGAGCCGGTCGCGGCCCTCGCGGACCGTGCGTCCGAGCTTCTCAAGAGCGGCGGGTATTCCACTGTATCGGTCAGCAATGCGCCCGTTCCGGCGGGCGATCCGACGCATGCGCCCTTCGATGTGATCCTGCTGGAGGGCGCGACCGAGATCGAGCCATCGTCCTTGTATGCCCAGCTCAAGGACGGCGGTCGGCTGATCGGCGTTTTCGGTGTCAGTCCGTCATCGCGCGGCGAGGTGGTGACTCGTTCACCAGGGGATTTCGGAAGCCGGACGGTCATGGATGCTTCGGCGCCCGTGTTGCCGGGTCTCGAACGCCCGGCCGAATTCGTATTCTAGCGTGCCGGCCTGTTGTGGCTTTCCCGCTTCAGATCGCCGAGTTTCGGTGGACCAAGGGTTTTGGGGGTTTCGCCGGTTAACGGCAGTGAATAAGCTGCCGCGTCTTGCGCAGACTCAGGCTTTGGTCTGCGCGTCCTGGTGGGAAACCTCCACAAAATAGACAAGCGGGCCGGGGGCGGTCTGGAATGCACGGGGTGGTCGCGTGAAGTTCGTATCCACGGTCTCTTTCGCCGTACTCATCGCTCTTGCCGCGGGACTGCCGTCCGCGCAGGCCGATACGATTGAGTCCGCGCTTGCGCGATCCTATCGGAACAATCCGCAACTCAATGCCCAGCGCGCCAGCGTTCGGGCGACCGATGAGAACGTTCCGCAGGCCCTCTCGGGATACCGGCCGCGCGTGGCCGTGACCGCAAGTGTCGGTCAGCAGTATACGGACGCGACCGCATCCACAGTATCCGGTGGCGGCCGGCTCACCGGACAGACGACGCCGGCGAGCGTCGGCCTCACGGTCAACCAGACCCTCTACAACGGCCAGCAGACGGCGAATCGCACGCGGGCCGCTGAAAGTCAGGTTTCGTCAGCCCGCGAAGCGCTGCGCGTGCTGGAGCAGAGCGTGCTGCTCTCCGCCGCCACCATCTACATGGACTATCTGCGCGATGCGGCGACGGTCGAGGTGCAGAAAAGCAACGTCCGCGTGCTGGAGCAGACGCTGCGCCAGACCCGCGACCGCTTCAACGTCGGCGAGGTGACCCGCACCGACGTGGCCCAGTCCGAAGCGCAACTGGCCGCCGGCCGCACGCAGCTCACCGCCGCCGAATCGACGCTGACGACGACGCGCTCCAATTTCCGCCGCATCATCGGAAGCGAGCCCACCTCGCTGGCGCCAGGTTCGCCGGTCGACCGCTTCATCCCCGCAACGCTGGCCACCGCCATCACGCAGGGGCTGACCCAGAACCCCAACGTCACGGCCGCGATGTACGGCATCGACGTCAGCTATCTTCAGGTCAAGATCGCCGAGGGCGCCCTGTTCCCGACCGTGACGTGGCAGACCAGCGTGCAGCAGGCTTGGCAGTCCAGCATTCAGGTCGACAAGAGCTTCTCGGCGGTGACGGGGCTGCAGATTTCAGCGCCGCTCTATCAGGGCGGCGCGGAATACTCGCTGATCCGGCAGTCCAAGGAAACGCTGGCCCAGCAGCGGCTTTATGTCGAGCAGGTGCGCGACCAGACCCGCGCCAGCGTGGTGCAGGCGTGGGGACAGCTGACCGCCGCCAAGGCGCAGGTGGAGTCCGCGCAAGCTCAGGTGCAGGCCTCCGAGATCGCGCTGAACGGCGTGCGGGAAGAGGCGAGGGCGGGTCAGCGGACCACGCTCGACGTCCTGAACGCGCAGCAGGCTCTCGTGAATGCGCGTGTCTCTCTGGTGAATGCCCAGCATGACCGCGTCGTCGCGTCCTACAGCGTGCTGAGCGCGGTCGGACGGCTGTCGCCGCAGGTGCTCGGCCTGCCGACCAGCACTTACGATCCCGTGGTCCACTATCAGCAGACCCGCGACAGTTGGGCCGGCGTGCGCACACCGGACGGCCGCTGATTTCGCTCGGCCCGGGCCGGCCACCCATGGGCCGGTTGTTGCAATCAAGGTTCGGGCTGACATACTTCCAAAAGTGGTGGCAAACCGATTCGCGTAAGGGCGGCGGACATAGGTTTGACCCTTGCGGGCGAACACATGTTTTAGAGGCGATGCTGCGTGATTGCCGCTGTCGGTTTATCGTGACGGCTTGTGACGGTGACGCCGGAAGCGTCGCTGGCTTTGGAGTTCAGGATGACGCAGCCCGTGAAGGTTCAGGAACCCTCGATGGAAGAAATTCTGTCGTCGATCCGGCGCATCATTGCTGACGACGAGACAAAGCCGTCCCCGGCAGTTCCGGCCAAGGCTGCGCCCCGTGATCTGAAGCCCGAACTTCCGAATGCGGCTGCCGCACCCCGGCCGCCAAAAGCCATCGAGCGGCCTGCGCCGGTCCAGACCAGGGCCTTCCCCGAGCCGGTTGAAAAACGAGTGGATACAGCTTCTCCCGCCATCGCGGACAATGGACATCAATCCGCATCCAACAATCAGGCAGACATCGACGCGCTGTTGGCCGATTTCGAGCCCGCAACTCCTGCCGCCGCGGATGCCGAATCCGATGTTTTCGAACTGACCGAGGATATGGCAATTCAGACGGATGCTCCCGCCGCCAGGGCATCAGAACCCGAACCGGACAACGACATCGAGTTCAGCGAAATCAGAAGCGACGCGACGCCTTCCATCCTTGCCACGGCTGCGGAGCCCGCTCAGTCGTCGGTTCGCGAGGCCATCACCCGGACGCAACCGATGCTGTCGGCATCCACTGCCGCAGCGGTCGAGTCCGCCTTCAGTTCGCTGGCCGCGACGGTGCTGTCGAACAACGCCCGGACCCTTGAGGATCTGGTGCAGGAAATGCTCCGGCCGATGCTGAAAAGCTGGCTGGACGACAACCTGCCGACGCTTGTCGAGCGGGTCGTGCGCGCCGAAATCGAGCGGGTTTCGCGCGGTTCGCGATAATTCAATAGTCTCAAAATCTTCCAGGCTCTTCCTAAAGCATTTCTCGGAGCAAATCGCTCGGAGAGATCAAGGCGTTTTGCTGCCGACTTCGTCATCAAACGGTTGAAGCCAATGCCGTTTCGGTCCAAACGATGGGACGGCGCGGATGAACGATGCTCGGGCCTGCAACGAAATCCCAGACAAGCCACGCAACAAGGCTCCGGCCTCCCGGAACGGGTGAGATTGATTGGCCGTGGCAAGCAATGGTTGCTGACATGATCGAAAAGACCTACCAGCCTGCAGAAATCGACGCGCGGATCGCGCGAGCATGGGAGGAGGCCGGTGCATTCCGCGCGGGCCGTCCCGAGCGCGCCGACGCGGCGCCTTATACGATCGTCATTCCGCCTCCCAACGTCACCGGCTCGCTCCATATGGGGCATGCGCTCAACAACACGCTGCAGGACGTGCTGTGCCGGTTCGAGCGGATGCGCGGCAAGGACGTGCTGTGGCAGCCGGGAACGGATCACGCCGGCATCGCGACCCAGATGGTGGTCGAGCGCCAGCTCATGGAGCGGCAGGAGCCGACCCGGCGCGAGATGGGCCGGGAGGCTTTTCTTGAGCGGGTGTGGCGCTGGAAGGCGGAATCCGGCGGCACCATCGTCAACCAGCTCAAGCGGCTGGGGGCGTCGTGCGACTGGTCGCGCGAGCGCTTCACCATGGACGAGGGGCTGTCCCGCGCCGTGGTGAAGGTGTTCGTGGCGCTGCACGAGCAGGGGCTGATCTACAAGGACAAGCGTCTCGTCAACTGGGACCCCAAGCTGCTCACCGCGATCTCGGATCTCGAAGTGCAGCAGGTCGAGGTCAAGGGCCATCTCTGGCACCTGCGCTATCCGCTCGAAGGCACGGCGTTCGATCCGGCCGATCCGTCCACTTTCGTCGTCGTCGCGACCACGCGGCCCGAGACCATGCTGGGCGACGTTGCGGTCGCGGTGCATCCGGAGAACGAGCGGCTCAAGCATCTGATCGGCGCGCATATCATTCTGCCGCTGGTCGGCCGCCGTATCCCGATCGTCGGCGACGACTACGCCGATCCGGAAAAGGGCACCGGCGCGGTTAAAATCACGCCGGCGCACGACTTCAACGACTTCGAGGTCGGCCGCCGCCATGGCCTGCCGCAGATCAATGTGTTCGACCGCGAAGGCCGTCTGGCGCTGCTCGACAACGAGGATTACGCGCACGGCCTGCCGGAGGCATGGTCGGAGCTGGCGGAGGAACTGAACGGCGTCGAGCGCTTTACCGCGCGCAAGATCATCGTCGAGCGGCTCGACAATTTCGGCTTCCTCGACAAGATCGAGCCGCACACGCACATGGTGCCCCACGGCGATCGCTCCAACGTGGTGATCGAGCCGTACCTGACCGACCAGTGGTACGTGGACGCGAAGACGCTGGCGCAGCCGGCGATCGAGGCCGTGCGCTCCGGCCGCACCACCTTCGTGCCGAAGAACTGGGAAAAGACCTATTTCGAGTGGATGGAGAATATCCAGCCCTGGTGCATCTCGCGTCAGCTCTGGTGGGGCCATCAGATCCCGGCATGGTACGGCCCGGACGGCAAGGCGTTCGTCGCCGAGAGCGAGGAGGAGGCCGTCGCCAAGGCACTCGCCTACTATGTCGAGCAGGAGGTGATCTCGGTGGAGGATGGCCACGACATGGCCCTCGATCCGCAGAAGCGCGCGGGCTTCATCACCCGCGACGAGGACGTGCTCGACACCTGGTTCTCGTCCGCGCTGTGGCCGTTCTCGACGCTCGGCTGGCCGGACGAAGCGCCGGAGGTGGCGCGGCATTATCCCACCAGCGTGCTGGTGACGGGCTTCGACATCATCTTCTTCTGGGTCGCCCGGATGATGATGATGGGCCTGCACTTCATGGACGACGTGCCGTTCCCGACCGTCTACATCCATGCGCTCGTCCGCGACGAGAAGGGCGCAAAGATGTCGAAGTCGAAAGGCAACGTCATCGATCCGCTCAACATCATCGACCAGTACGGTGCCGACGCGCTGCGCTTCACGCTGGCCGCGATGGCGGCGCAGGGACGCGACATCAAGCTCTCGACGCAGCGGGTCGAGGGCTATCGTAACTTCGCGACCAAGCTCTGGAACGCGTGCCGCTTCGCGGAGATGAACCAGTGCGCACTGGTGGACGGGTTCGATCCCGCCAATCTGAACGAGGTGCTCAACCGCTGGATCGCGCACGAGACCGCGGCTGCGACGCGCGACGTCACCAGCGCGATCGAGGCCTATCGGTTCAACGATGCCGCCGGCGCGATCTACCGTTTCGTCTGGAACGTCTATTGCGACTGGTACCTCGAACTCGCCAAGCCGGTGCTGACCGGCGAGGACGGCCCGGCCAAGGCCGAGACGCGCGCCACCGTGGCGTGGGCGCGCGACGAGATCCTCAAGCTGCTGCATCCGTTCATGCCCTTCATCACCGAGGAACTCTGGGCGGTGACCGAACGGCGTGACGCCCTGTTGGCGCTGACGGCCTGGCCGACCTGGGCGGCGAAGGAAACTGTCGATATCCCGCTGGCCATCACCGCCGCCGATCCGATGGTCGGCGCGCTGGTACCGCCGGAGATCATGGTGGTGCCGACGCTGCTCGACGACCCGGAGGCGGAGGCCGAGATCGGCTGGGTGGTCGATCTGGTCACGGCGATCCGCTCGGTGCGGGCAGAAATGAACATCTCTCCCGCGACACTGCTGCCGCTGGTGCTCGCGGGCGTCGGTGACGACACCAAGGCGCGGGCGGAGCGCTGGAGCGAGACCATCAAGCGGCTGGCGCGGCTGGCGGACATCGCCTTTGCCGACCGCGCGCCCGAGGGGGCGGTCCAGCTCGTCATCCGCGGCGAAGTCGCGGCGCTCCCGCTCAAGGGCGTGATCGATCTCGCCGCCGAGAAGACGCGCCTCGACAAGGAACTCGCCAAGGCCGACGCCGACATCAAGCGGGTCGATGCCAAGCTCGGCAACGCCGACTTCATGGCGCGCGCGCCGGAGGAGGTCGTGGAGGAGCAGCGCGAGAAGCGCGAGGAGGCCGAGAGCCGCCGGGGCAAAATCCTGGAGGCGCTGGAGCGTCTCAGCAAGGTCGCCTGAGCCGCCGTGCTCGGGCGTCAGCCTTTCGCAAACGGCTTGCTGAGGAACGGCGATCCCTTCAGGCCATAGCGCCAGGGCAGGTCGGCGGCCTTGGTGATGCCGATGCGGACGCCGCGCGCGATCTCCGGCGCGCCTTGACGCGGCAGGACGGCAAAGGGCGGCGCATCCAGCGCCAGGCCGTTGTGGGCATCGGTCACGCCGAGCGCCGCGCAGAGCTTGCCCGGCCCGGAACAGAGTGCGCGCGCCTCGTCGAGGCCGCGCCGTTCGCGCATCGCGTCCAGCCCGCGGGTGGGTTCCAGCGCCCGGATCAGCACCGCGCTCCCCGAGCCCTCGGGCTCGCAGACGACGTTCACGCACCAGTGCATTCCGTAGGAGCGGTACACGTAGACCAACCCCGGCGGCCCGAACATGACCCGGTTGCGCGGCGTCGGCCCGCGATAGGAGTGCGCCGCCGGGTCGGTGTGGTGATAGGCTTCCACCTCGACGATGACGCCGCCGATTCCATCGACCAGCAGGGTGGCGCCGATCAGGTCGGGCGCGACCGCGTGCACGCTGCGGGCGAAGAAGTCGCGGCCAAGGTGGCGGATGGCTTTGTGCCGGGAGGTTTTCGGGGAGCGGAGCATCGTTGCAGGATCGGGGACGGGAGTCCGTCCAGTCTACGCGAGACGTTCCAGAGTTGCACGGCTGGCATGGCTTGCGGCTGTCGGGCCAAGGGCTTAGGTAATCGGGCTGAATACGGAATAGTCCATGGTTGTTATCGTCGATACGGTTTCGGACAAGCAGATCAGGCCGCGCCACCCTGAAAAGGCGAACCGGCCCGATGCGCTGTCGCCATCCAAGCCCGACTGGATTCGCGTGCGGGCCCCGAACACCCGGGGCTATGCCGACACGCGCAAGATCGTGCGCGACAACAAGCTGGTGACGGTGTGCGAGGAGGCCGGCTGTCCCAATATCGGCGAGTGCTGGGACAAGAAGCACGCCACCTTCATGATCATGGGCGACACCTGCACCCGCGCCTGCGCGTTCTGCAACGTGCGCACCGGGATGCCGGACGCGCTCGACGCGCTGGAGCCGCAGCAGGTGGCCGATGCGACCGCCAAGCTCGGGCTGGCCCATGTGGTCATTACATCGGTTGACCGCGACGATCTCGCCGACGGCGGGGCGGCGCATTTCGCGAAGACCATCCGCGCCATCCGCGCCGCGTGCCCGACCACGACCATCGAGATTCTGACGCCGGATTTCCTGCGCAAGCCGGGTGCCCTCGAAGTGGTGGTCGAGGCGAAGCCGGACGTCTTCAACCACAATCTCGAAACGGTGCCCGGCCGTTATCTCACGGTGCGGCCGGGCGCCCGCTACTTCCATTCGCTGCGCCTGCTGCAGCGGGTGAAGGAGCTCGACCCGACGATGTTCACCAAGTCCGGCATCATGGTCGGGCTCGGCGAGGAGCGTCACGAGGTCCTGCAGGTGATGGACGACATGCGCTCGGCCGATATCGACTTCCTCACCATCGGCCAGTATCTGCAGCCGAGCCGCAAGCATCATGCGGTGATGCGTTTTGTGACGCCGGACGAATTCGCGGGCTACGAGCAGACCGCCTACGCCAAGGGATTCCTGATGGTGTCGGCAAGCCCGCTGACGCGCTCGTCGCACCATGCCGGAGACGATTTCGCCAAGCTCAAGGCCGCCCGCGCCGCGCGCTGAGGCACAGGCCACGACTGGATGGCGATGTCATGCAACGCGTCATGATTCTGGGATCATCCGGTGCAGGCAAGTCGACCTTTGCGGCGCGGCTCGCCGCGCTTTCCGGGTTGCCCAACGTGTCGCTCGACGCGATCTACTGGCAGCCGGGCTGGAAAGCTCCCGAACGGGCGATTTTCGACCGGCAGGTCGAGGACGTGGCGCGCGCAGAGCGCTGGATCATCGACGGGAATTATCTGAGTCATGGCGTTGCATCTCGGCTTGGCCGCGCCGATACGCTGATCTGGTTCGACCTGCCCCGGCTGACATGCATGACGGGCGTTCTCGGCAGGATTGCGCGGACTTACGGGCGCGTCCGGCCGGAGATGGCGCCGGGGTGCCCGGAGCAGATCGATCTGGCGTTTCTGCGTTATGTATGGACCTATCGTGCGCTTCAGCGACCGAAACTGATAGAAGCCTTCCGCCATCTCCGCGCGGACCAGACTCTGGTCGCGTTCCGAAGCCGCAGGGATGCAAGCGATTACCTCGCGCGGTTCATATAGCGTTTTCGAGCGAAGTGGAGACCGGTTCGCGTGAAGAAAACGCACCAGATCAAAAACTTGGAGCCGTTCGGCGATTCAACGAAAAGCTGAGCTGCTCCAGTCACAGGCTAGACGGACATTCGATGCCTCAATTCGCCAATACGCGCCGCGTTCGCCACAGCGCCGACCAGATGTTCGATCTCGTCGCGGATGTGGAGCGCTATCCCGAATTCGTGCCGATGTGCGAGGCGCTGAAGGTGCGGCAGCGCACGCCGCAGGCCGACGGCACCGAGGTGATCGTTGCAGACATGACGGTGTCGTTCAGGCTGGTGCGCGAGACCTTCACCAGCCGCGTGGTGCTGGATCGCGCCCGGCGCAAGATTACGGTCGAGTATCTGCGCGGGCCATTCAGCAAGATGGAGAACCGCTGGACCTTCGAGCCGCGCGGCGATGACGCCTGCGATGTCGGCTTCTTTATTTCCTACGAGTTCAGGAGCCGGATGCTGGCGATGCTGATGGGCGCGATGTTCGACGCCGCGTTTCAGCGTTTCGCGTCCGCTTTCGAGACCCGCGCCGACAAGGTCTACGGCCTTTCGCGCGCCGGCGCGTAAGCCCGTCAGAGCGTTTTCGAGCGAAGTGGAATCGGTTCGCGTGAAGAAAACGCGTCAAATCAAAAGACTGGAGCAGTTCAGCGATTCAACGAAAAGCTGAATTGCTCTAGGTTCGCTTCGGCCGCCGCCGGGTTGCTGTCGCCGCGGGGTTGCGTTTGACGGCGGTCTTGCGCGGACGGCTTCGCGTGGCCGCAGCCTGAACGACCTTCTTGGGCGCTTTCGGACCGCGGGCGATGTCCATCAGCATCTTGAGTGCCTCGGCGACGGAGCGTTGCCGGACGGCGCTGCGTCCGATGGCGCCGAACCGCACCTCACGATGGATCAGGCGGCCGTCCCGCGCGGCTGCGGCAAAATGAACCAGCCCCACCGGCTTGCCGGGCGTGGCCCCGCCGGGGCCGGCAATGCCGGTGATGGCGACCGATAGATCGGCATCGGCATTTTCCAGCGCACCGAACGCCATCGCCGTGGCGGTCTCCTTGCTGACCGCTCCGAAGGTTGCCAGCGTCGCCGGCTTGACGCCCAGCATGGCCTGTTTGGCTTCGTTGGAATAGGTGACGAATCCACGATCCACGACGTCCGAAGAGCCGGGGATGTCCGTCAGCGCGGCTGCGACCAGCCCACCGGTGCAGGACTCGGCGGTGACGATCGTGAGCTTGCGCATCCGGCAGAGATCGAGCAGCGAGCGGGAGAGGGCACGGCTGTCGCTGCTCATGGAGGGTGCCTCATATATCCCAGGGCAGACGGAGGGTGGCGCTCGCCATCGCGGCGATGCCCTCGCGGCGGCCGGTGAAGCCGAGGCGCTCGCTGGTCGTGGCCTTCACCGCGACGCGGGAGATCGGAAGCCCGGCGATCTCGGCGACGCGCGCACGCATGGCGTCGCGATGCGGTCCGATCTTGGGAGCCTCGCAGATCAGCGTGACATCAAGATGAGCGACGCGCCCGCCGCGCGCCGTCACGCGTTCGATCGCATATGTGAGAAACTGATCGGACGACGCGCCCTTCCACTTCATGTCGCTTGGCGGGAAGTGCGAACCGATGTCGCCATCCGCCAGCGCGCCGAGGATCGCGTCCACCAGCGCATGCAGGCCGACGTCGCCGTCGGAGTGCGCGAGAAAGCCCTGCGTATGCGGGATCTTTACGCCACAGATCATGACGTGGTCGCCATCGCCGAACGCGTGAACATCATAGCCCGTGCCGGTGCGCACATCGCCGAGTGCGGCGGCGAGCCGGATTTCTTCGCGCGCGAAATCGTCTGCTGTCGTGAGTTTCATATTTGCAGCATCGCCATCAAATGTCGCCACCGTCAATCCCACCCATTCGGCGAGCGCGGCATCGTCGGTGAAATCGTCGCGGCCCTCGCGCGCGGCGCGGCGGTGCGCTTCAAGGATCGCATCGAAGCGAAAGGTCTGCGGTGTCTGGGCGGCGCGAAGGCTGGCCCGTTCCGGCGTGGCGGTGATCATGCCGCCGGCGTCGACGACCTTGATGGTGTCGGTGACGGGGACGACGGGAATCGCCGCGCCGGTCGGGAGCGCCGCTGTAATCGCGCGGTCGATGAGTGCTTCGGTAACGAAGGGACGGGCGGCGTCGTGGATCAGCACGACGTCCGGTGCGTCGGCGGCCAGCGCCTCAAGCCCGGCCCGCACCGAGGCCTGCCGGGTCGCGCCGCCAGGGACCGGCGCGCGAAAGGAAAGCTCCCCCGCGGCCTCGGCGAAGACCTGCACGTCGTTCGGGCTGACCACCGGCTGCACCGCCATCAGCCGCGAATGTGTGCAAAATGGCGTCATCGACCGCGCGATTACAGTTCTTCCGCCGATTTTGCGGTATTGCTTCGGGCCGCCGGGGCCGGCGCGAAGGCCCTGGCCAGCGGCGACGATGATGGCGGCGGCTTTCGGCGTGTCTGTCATAAAAACGGCTGTTCCGGTGGGCATTGGCGGGGTGGCGGCGAGCCCTTATCACGGGGATGGCCGTCCCGCACAGGACAAATGCCTGCTACGCCTGAGAGTTTTGCTGCGACGCAGTTGCCGTACGATTTGGCTTGGCTAAACTGTAGGCATTGGGTTATTATGCCCAAGAAATGAGCGAGCCCGTTGTCGCAACGATGCGATCGGTCGTAAACGTGAGCACCCCTTTGAGCAAGACCCAGAGCGACAGCTCGAGCGATCCGCGCCCGGGACGTCTTCAGATTGGCGGTGTTTCCACGGCCAATCCGGCGATCCTTGCCCCGATGTCGGGCATCACGGATGCGCCGTTCCGCAAGCTCGCCGCCCGGCTCGGCGCGGGGCTCGTCGTGTCCGAGATGACCGCAAGCGACGATCTCGCATGCGGCCGGCCTATTTCCCGCCTGCGCTGCGAGGCGAGTGGGATCGGTCCCCATGTTGTCCAGCTGGCCGGCTGCGAGGCGCGCTGGATGGAGGAGGGCGCCCGGATCGCCGAGGCCGCCGGCGCCGACATCATCGATATCAACATGGGCTGCCCCGCGCGCCATGTCACCGGCAGCCAGTCCGGCTCGGCTCTGATGCGCGACCTCGATCATGCGCTGACGCTGATCGAGGCGACCGTGCGGGCGGTCCGCGTCCCGGTCACGCTGAAGATGCGCCTCGGCTGGGACCATCATTCGCTCAACGCCCCCGAACTCGCGCGGCGCGCCGAAGTCGCCGGCATCCGGATGATCACGGTGCACGGACGCACGCGCTGCCAGTTCTACAAGGGCGAGGCCGACTGGCGCGCGGTGCGCAAGGTCCGGGAGGCGACGACGCTGCCGCTTGTCGTCAACGGCGATATCACCACATTCGACGAGGCTTCCCGCGCGCTTGACGAGTCGGGCGCGGACGCCGTGATGATCGGGCGCGGCGCACAGGGGCGGCCGTGGCTGCCGGGACAGATCGGGCGCCGGCTCACAGGCGGCGCACCGGAAGCCGCGCCGCCGCTCGATGAACAGTTCGATATGGTTGCGTCACTCTATGAGGCCGTGGTGTCCCACTATGGCATGCGCATCGGTCTGCGCCACGCACGCAAGCACCTGGGCTGGTCGCTGGACGTCGCCGCCGAAACGGCGTCGGCATCGCCTGAACAGCTCAAGCACTGGCGTCAGGCGATCCTGACGACCGAGGATCCCGCGACGGTGCATCGCGGACTGCGCGATGCGTTCGACGATTTCGCATGGAGGGCCGCCGCGTGAACCTCGCCGCCAGCCAGCATCCATCCTCCGCCAATGTCAGCGAGGCGCTGCTCAACGCGCTGCCCAATCCGGTGCTGCTGATTGCCCCGGATGGAAAGATCGTCGACGCCAACATCGCGGCGGAGTCGTTCTTCGAGGCGTCGTTGCAGTTTCTGCAGCGCCAGTCGCTGAAGGACCTCGTGCCGTTCGGCAGCCCGTTGCTGGCGCTGGTCGAGCAGGTGCGGGCCGCCGGCTCGCACGTCAACGAGTACAAGGTCGACCTCGGCACGCCGCGCAACGGCGGGGACCGTCAGGTCGACCTGCATGTCGCCCCGCTTGCCGAGCGGCCGGGCCATATCGTGGTGATGCTTCAGGAGCGCACCATTGCCGACAAAATGGACCGGCAGTTGACCCATCGCAGTGCCGCGCGCTCGGTGACGGCGCTGGCGGCGATGCTGGCCCACGAGATCAAGAATCCGCTGTCCGGCATTCGCGGCGCGGCGCAATTGCTTGAACAGTCCGCCTCGCACGAAGACCGGATGCTGACGCGGCTGATCTGCGACGAGGCCGACCGTATCGTGACGCTGGTGGACCGGATGGAGGTGTTCGGCGACGAGCGCCCCGTGACGCGGGGACCGGTGAACATCCACTCGGTGCTCGACCACGTGAAGCGGCTCGCGCAGTCCGGCTTCGCGCGCAACGTCAAGTTCGTCGAGGATTACGATCCCTCGCTGCCGCCGGTGCTGGCCAATCAGGATCAGCTGATCCAGGTGTTCCTGAACCTCGTGAAGAACGCGGCCGAAGCGGTGGCCGACATGGGGACCGACGGCGAGATTCATCTCACCACCGCGTTCCGTCCGGGCGTTCGTCTGTCCGTGCCGGGACAAAAGACGCGGGTCTCGCTGCCCCTGGAATTCTGCGTGAAGGACAACGGGCCGGGCGTGCCCGAGGATTTGCTGCCCAATCTGTTCGATCCTTTCGTGACCACCAAGCCGACGGGAAGCGGCCTCGGCCTCGCGCTGGTCGCCAAGATCGTGGGCGATCACGGGGGCATCATCGAATGCGACTCGCAGCCGCGCAAAACGATCTTCCGGGTGCTGATGCCGATGTACAGCCCCGCCAAAACCCAGGATCCGGGTCACGCCAATGGCTCGTCTGCCGCCGCGCAGAAGCCGTCGTCGGATCCGAAATGAGGAACAGCAATGCCTGCAGGTAGCATCCTCGTCGCAGACGACGACACCGCCATTCGTACGGTTCTCAACCAGGCGCTGTCCCGCGCCGGGTATGAGGTCCGTCTCACCGGCAATGCCGCGACGCTCTGGCGCTGGATCAGTCAGGGCGCGGGCGATCTGGTCATCACGGACGTGGTGATGCCGGACGAGAACGCGTTCGATCTGCTGCCGCGCATCAAGAAGATGCGGCCCAATCTGCCCGTCATCGTCATGAGCGCGCAGAACACGTTCATGACGGCGATCCGGGCCTCGGAGCGGGGCGCCTATGAATATCTGCCCAAGCCCTTCGACCTGAAGGAACTGATCGCGATCGTCGGCCGGGCGCTGGCCGAGCCGAAGGACCGTCTGACCTCCAGTCATGACGAGAGCGAGTTCGAGTCGATTCCGCTGGTCGGCCGCTCCCCGGCGATGCAGGAGATCTATCGCGTCCTCGCCCGCCTGATGCAGACCGATCTGACGGTGATGATTTCCGGCGAGTCCGGTACCGGCAAGGAACTGGTGGCGCGCGCGCTGCACGACTACGGCAAGCGGCGCAATGGTCCGTTTGTCGCCGTGAACATGGCGGCGATTCCGCGCGACCTGATCGAATCCGAACTGTTCGGCCATGAGCGCGGCGCGTTCACCGGCGCCAACACCCGCGCCTCCGGCCGCTTCGAGCAGGCCGAGGGCGGCACCCTGTTCCTGGACGAGATCGGCGACATGCCGATGGAGGCGCAGACGCGTCTGCTGCGCGTGCTCCAGCAGGGCGAATACACCACCGTCGGCGGACGCACCCCGATCAAGACCGACGTGCGGATCGTGGCAGCCTCGAACAAGGACCTGCGCATCCTGATCCAGCAGGGGCTGTTCCGCGAGGATTTGTTCTTCCGTCTCAACGTGGTGCCGCTGCGTCTTCCTCCGCTGCGCGAGCGCATCGAAGACCTGCCGGACCTGATCCGCCACTTCTTCGCGCTGGCCGAGAAGGATGGCCTGCCACCCAAGAAACTCGATTCGCAGGCCCTCGAACGGCTGAAGCAGCATCGCTGGCCGGGCAATGTGCGCGAGCTCGAAAACCTCGCACGCCGGCTCGCCGCGCTCTATCCGCAGGAGGTCATCACCGCGCCGGTGATCGATGGCGAACTGGCTCCGCCGGCGGTGGTCTCTGGCGGCAACGCGCCCCAGACCATCGACAACCTCGGCGGAGCGGTGGAGATGTATCTGGCCTCGCACTTCGCCGGCTTCCCGAACGGCACGCCGCCGCCGGGTCTCTATCATCGCATCCTGCGGGAGATCGAGGTGCCGCTGCTGACGGCGGCGCTGGCGTCGACCCGCGGCAACCAGATTCGTGCCGCCGACCTGCTGGGCCTCAACCGCAACACGCTGCGCAAGAAGATTCGCGATCTGGATATTCAGGTCTACCGCACCGGCAGCTGAGATCACGTCGACCAACGACGTTTTGAAACGGGGCGGACAGTGATGTCCGCCCCGTTTTGTTGGTGGCGGCCGACGATCGCCTTGTTGTTGACGGCGCAGCCTTGCGCCGCGGAATTGTCGCAATTGGGCAACATTGTTGTATGAATGCATCAGTCGGGGCTCAGCGGGGCCGCGCTTTCGTTTCCAATCCAGAGCCGATCCTGAATGGCCAGCGCAGAAATGGCGGCGTCAGCACTAGAACCGTCGGGAGATGCTGCAAGCTGGTCCGCTCGCCGGCTGATCGTGCCGGTTGCCATCGCACTGGCGCTGCTCTCGGCGGTCCTGACTTTCGTCGTGCTGACCGGGCTGACGCCGGTCGCGCCGACGCACGAGGTCTTCGTCACGTTTCTCGGCATCAACGCCGCCACCATCTTCCTGCTGCTGGCGATCATCGCCCGCGAAGTCTGGAAAATGGTGCAGGCTCGCCGGCGAGGCTATGCGGCGGCCCGACTGCATACGCAGGTGGTGAGCCTGTTTTCGGTGATTGCGGTGCTGCCGGCGGTGCTGGTTTCGGCGGTTGCCAACGTCACGCTGGATCGCGGGCTCGACCGGTTGTTCTCGGAGCGGATCAAGTCCGTGATCCAGAATTCGCAGATCGTGGCCAACTCCTATCTGCACGAGCACGCCCAGCTGATCCGGGGCGACATTCTCGGCATGGCCAATGATCTGTCGCGCGCCCGCCCGCTCTACGATCAGGATCGCGGCACCTTCCGCCGGCTGCTGACCGAGAGCGCCGCCAACCGCAATCTTCCCGGCGCGATGCTGATCGATCAGGACCGCGCCATCCTTGAGACGGCGCAAACCGGCATCCGCCAGGATTTTCAGGTCCCGGCGGCTGATTTTCTGAAGAATGTCGGGACCGACGAGCCGCAAATCGCGGTGTTTCTGGAAGCCAATTACGTTGCGGCGGTGATTCGCCTGAGCGCATTTCACGATACGTTCCTGTATGTCGCGCGCCTGCTGGACCCCCGCGTGGTGGCCCAGGTTCAGGAGACGCAGGCGAGCGTTGCCGAATATGCCGAGCTGGAATCGCGGCGGCTCGGCATTCAGGTCGCCTTCGCGCTGATGTTCACGGTCATCGCGCTCACCGTTCTGGCCTCGGCGGTTCTGATCGGCCTGAAGTTCGCGAACTGGCTGGTCGCGCCGATCCGGCGGCTGATGGGAGCGGCCAACCGGGTCTCGACCGGCGACCTGCACGTGCAGGTGCCGGTGATCCGCTCCGAGGGCGATCTGGCGCATCTGGGACAGACCTTCAACACCATGACCCAGGAGCTGCGCAGCCAGCGCAACGAACTGGTTTCGGCGAGCGAGATGATCGACAGCCGCCGCCGCTTCATCGAGACCGTGCTGTCGTCGGCGAGCGCCGGCATCATCGGTCTCGATGCGGAGGGGCGAATCAGCGTTCTCAACCGCTCGGCGGAGAAACTGGTCGGAACATCCGAGAGCGAGGCGCTGGCGCAGCTTCTTACGGACGTCGTGCCCGAACTCGACGATCTGGTGGAGAAAGCCCGCGAGGGCGTGCAGCGTCTCGTTCAGGGACAGATCATGATCACCCGCGACGGCGTCGAGCGCACGCTGTCGGTCCGCGTCAGCAGCGATGCGCTGGGTCAGTCGCGCGACAGCTTTATCATCACCCTCGACGACATCACCGAGCTGGTGGCCGCGCAGCGGACCTCGGCCTGGGCGGATGTCGCCCGCCGGATCGCTCACGAGATCAAGAATCCGTTGACGCCGATCCAGTTGTCGGCCGAGCGGATCAAGCGCAAGTTTGGCAAGGTCATCACGGAAGACCGCTCCATATTCGATCAGTGCACGGACACCATCGTCAGGCAGGTGGAGGATATCCGCCAGATGGTCGACGAGTTCTCGCGCTTCGCGCGGATGCCCAAGCCCATCATCGAAAACGAGGACGTGGCCGATACGGTGCGTCAGGTCGTGTTCCTCATGCGGGTCGGCCATGCCGATGTCGACATTGTCGACGACATTCGCGAGGATCCGATGCCGGCGCGCTTCGACCGCAGGCAGATTTCGCAGGCCCTGACCAACATCATCAAGAATGCGGCCGAGGCCATCGAGGCGGTTCCGCCCGAGGAGCTTGGCAAGGGCCGCATCGAGGTCGTCGCCGCGCGCGACGGCGACGATATTGTCATCGACGTGATCGATAATGGGATCGGTCTGCCGAAGACCTCCCGGTCGCGGCTGCTGGAGCCCTATGTCACGACCCGCGAGAAGGGCACGGGGCTCGGCCTCGCCATCGTGGGTCGCGTTCTGGAAGATCACGGCGGGCGCATTGAACTCAATGACGCCTCGCACATACGACCTGGAGCGAGGGGGGCGTGGATGCGACTGCGTTTCGCGGCCTCCGGTCATGCAAAGACCACAGATTCGAACAATCCGAAGGCCGCGCCGCAAGCGGCTGCCAAAGAGCAGGCATGAACCATGGCCAATGACATTCTCATCGTGGACGACGAGGCCGACATTCGGGAACTCGTCGCCGGGATTCTCGATGACGAGGGTTTCAAGACGCGTACGGCGCGCGACAGCGATCAGGCGATGGACGAGATCGCAAACCGCCGGCCGAATCTGGTGTTTCTCGATATCTGGCTGCAGGGCAGCAAGCTGGATGGCTTGCAGATGCTGGACCAGATCAAGATCGACTATCCCGATCTTCCGGTGGTGATGATTTCGGGCCACGGCAACATCGAGACCGCCGTCGCGGCCATCAAACGCGGCGCCTACGACTTCATCGAGAAGCCGTTCAAGTCGGACCGCCTGATTCTCGTCGCGCAGCGGGCGCTGGAAACGTCGCGGCTCAAGCGCGAGGTGCGCGAACTCAAGCAGCTCGCGCCGATCGCCAGCACGCTGGTCGGCCACTCTGCCTGCATGAACCAGTTGCGCCAGACCATCGAGCGTGCGGCCAAGGCCAACAGCCGCATCATGATCGTCGGCCCGTCCGGCGGCGGCAAGGAGCTGACCGCCCGCATGCTGCACAGTTTCTCGCCCCGCGCGAATGGCCCGTTCGTCGTCATCAACGCGGCTGCGATCACGCCCGAGCGGATGGAGATCGAACTGTTCGGCATCGAGAGCGCGAACGGCGAACAGCAGCGCAAGACCGGCGCGCTTGAGGAGGCGCACGGCGGCACGCTGTTCATCGACGAAGTCGCCGACATGCCGCGCGAAACGCAGAACAAGATTCTGCGCGTGCTGGTCGAGCAGACCTTCCAGCGCGTCGGAGGCACCAACAAGGTGCATGTGGACGTGCGGATCGTCTCATCCACCGCCCGCAATCTGGAGGCGGAGATCGCCGAGGGACGGTTCCGGGAAGACCTCTATCATCGCCTTTCGGTGGTGCCGATCCGGGTGCCGCCGCTGTCGGAGCGGCGCGAGGATATTCCCGAACTGGTCGAGTATTTCATGGAGCAGATTTCGCAATCGACGGGCCTGCCGCGCCGCCAGATCGGCGAGGACGCGATGGCGGTGCTGCAGTCGCACGTCTGGCCGGGCAATGTCCGCCAGCTCCGTAACAATGTCGAACGCGTGATGATTCTCGCGGGCGGCAGCCCGGACTCCACCATCTCCGCCGACATGCTGCCGCAGGACGTGGGATCCATGGTGCCGGCCATGCCCACCGGCAACAATGGCGAGCACATCATGGGCCTGCCGCTGCGCGAAGCGCGCGAGGTGTTCGAGCGCGATTATCTGATCGCCCAGATCAGCCGGTTCTCGGGCAATATCTCGCGCACGGCCGAGTTTGTCGGTATGGAACGCTCCGCGCTCCACCGAAAGCTCAAGGCGCTTGGCGTGGGGTGATCGCCTCCCATCCGGAAAGTCCTTTGCATGTCCCGCTATGCCTATGTGAACGGCCGCTACACTCCGATGAGCGAAGCCGTGGTCAATGTGGAGGATCGTGGCTACCAGTTCGCGGACGGCGTTTACGAGGTCTGCGAGGTTCGCGGCGGAAAGCTCGTCGACATGCCGCGCCACATGGCGCGGCTGGAACGCTCGCTGAGCGAACTGCGGATCGCCATGCCGATGCCGCTCCCGGCGCTCGGGATCGTGATGCGCGAGGTCGTGCGGCGCAACCGCGTCGCTTACGGCATCGTCTACCTTCAGATCACCCGCGGGGTCTCGCGGCGCGACCACGCCTTTCCGGCGAAGCCGGTCCCTCCGTCCGTCGTGGTGACGGCGCGCACCATTCCCGTCGAGCGCGGCACGGCACTGGCGAAGAAGGGTATCCAGGTCATCACTGTGCCGGAGAACCGCTGGCCGCGTGTCGACATCAAATCCACCAGCCTGCTGCCGAACGTGCTGGCCCGGCAGGCCGCCAAGGAGAAGGGCGCCAGCGAGGCCTGGTTCGTGGACGCCGAGGGCTATGTGACCGAGGGGGCTGCGACCAACGCCTGGATCGTCACGAAGGACGGACGTCTGGTGACACGCTCGGCGGAGAAAGGGATTTTGGCGGGGATCACCCGCTCGGTGGTGATGGACGCGCTGGCCGCATTCCAGATGAAACTGGAGGAGCGGCCGTTCACGCCGGCCGAGGCTCGCGAGGCCGCCGAAGCCTTCGTCACGGCCTCAAGCCAGCTTGTGATGCCGGTGGTCGGGATCGACGGCGTTGCAATCGGGAATGGTGTGCCAGGCCCTGTAGCTAAACGGTTACGCGAGAATTTTCATAGCTTTGCGAACATCTCCTAAGACGTAAGTTTGATGCAATTTCCACCATTTGTCGCCCACCGGCCCTTGCCAGAGTTGGCCGGGTGGCATCTAATCGACGGGCTGGAAGCTGACAGGGGACAGACGCTTCCGGCGAGCCGCCCGGGCGGTGCAGTGAGTCCGGCGGTCCAACAACAAAAAACGACTGCAGGACAAAAACAATGGCGGCAGACCGCGCACAAAACCTTCAGGACACTTTTCTCAATCACGTTCGCAAGACCAAGACCCCGCTGACGATCTTCCTCGTCAACGGTGTGAAGCTTCAGGGTATTGTCACATGGTTCGACAATTTCTGTTTGCTGCTCCGGCGCGATGGGCATTCGCAGCTGGTCTACAAGCATGCGATCTCGACCATCATGCCGGGCGCTCCGATCCAGTTGTTCGAGGGCGGCGAGGACGTCCAAGCGTGAGCAGGGCCTGATTGGACCCCCGGCGCAACGAAGGGGAGGCCGACCGTCCGCGGTCGGCCGGTGACGGAGCCACAGGGCGTGCGATCGTGGTCGGTCCGTATCGACGGACGCGGCCGGGCGACGGAACAGGTGCGTCCAGCGCGTCTGTCGTCCGCGATCCCGCCGCGCGGCTGGACGAGGCGGCCGGTCTTGCGGCCGCGATCGATCTGGATGTCATCGAGGCTGTCGTCGCGCCGCTCTCCGAGGTGCGTCCCGCGACCTATCTGGGCAAGGGCAAGGTGGAGGATATCGCCGGGCTCGTGCGCGCCCATGAGGCCGGGCTGGTCATCATGGATTGTGCACTGTCGCCGATCCAGCAGCGCAACCTTGAGAAAGCGTGGGGCGCCAAGGTGCTCGACCGCACCGGGCTGATCCTCGAAATCTTCGGCCGTCGCGCCAAGACCAAAGAAGGCGCGCTGCAGGTCGAACTGGCGCATCTCAATTACCAGCGCAGCCGGCTGGTGCGGTCATGGACCCACCTCGAACGCCAGCGCGGCGGCTTCGGCTTTCTCGGCGGCCCGGGCGAAACGCAGATCGAGGCGGATCGCCGCCTGATCTCCGAGCGCATCGTCCGGATCGAGAACGATCTGAAGAAGGTTCAGGCGACGCGGCGGCTGCACCGCGCCGGACGCCAGCGCGTGCCGTACCGGGTGGTGGCGCTGGTCGGCTACACCAACGCGGGCAAGTCGACGCTGTTCAACCGCCTGACCCGCGCCAATGTGCAGGCGCAGGACATGCTGTTCGCGACGCTCGATCCGACCTTGCGCGCGATCGAGCTTCCGCACGGGGCGAAGGCGATGCTGTCCGACACCGTCGGTTTCATCTCCGATCTGCCGACGACGCTGGTCGCCGCCTTCCGCGCCACGCTGGAGGAGGTGACGGAAGCGGATGTGATCCTGCATGTCCGCGACGTGTCGCATGAGGACAGCGAGGCTCAGCGCTCCGATGTGACCACCGTCCTGCATCAGCTCGGGATCGACCCGGATGCGGGCGAGCGGCACATCCTCGAAGTCTGGAACAAGATCGACCGGCTTGAGCCCGAACGGCGCGACGAACTGCGCAACGTGGCGGCGCGGCAGTCCGTGCCGTGTTTTCCGGTCTCGGCGGTGACGGGCGAGGGGCTGGACGCGCTTCTCGCGGCCATCGAGGAGGCGTTGGCGGCGGCGCGGACGACGCTTGATCTGTCGATCGACGCGAGCGACGGCGCGGGCATCAGCTGGCTCCATCGCAACGCCGAGGTGCTCAGCAAGGAACTCGACGGCGAGCGCTACGCCATGACGGTGCGGGTCGATGAGCGCCGCCTCGCTACGGTGACGAAGCGCTTCGGGGCCGTGCCGCACGACACCCGGTCGTGATATCTATTCCGAGGTCTTGGCCTCGTTCCACAGCGCGTCCATCTCTTCGAGCGAGGCATCTTCAAGCGTTCGCCCGCGTGCCGCGAGCGTCCGCTCGATATAGGCGAAGCGCCGCTCGAATTTCGCATTGGTACCGCGTAATGCGGTCTCGGGATCGGCGCCGACATGGCGGGCGAGGTTGACCAGCGCGAACATCAGGTCGCCGGTTTCCGCCGCGATCTCGCCGGAGTCCCTGCTGTCCAGCGCGGCCTCGATCTCATCGGCCTCCTCGCGGATCTTGGCCAGCACGGCGCGCGGATCGTTCCAGTCGAACCCGACCGTCGCCGCCTTGCGCTGCAATTCGAGCGCCCGCGTCAGCGCGGGCTGACCGGGCTTCACCGAGGCCAGCAGCGAAGGCGCCGCCGTTTCGCTCTCGCCGCGCCGTGCCGCGCGCTCGGCCTTCTCCTGCGCCTTGATCCGCCCCCAGGCGCCGTCTTCCATCTTCGGCGCGATGCGCCCCTCGGCGTCGGGGAAGACATGCGGGTGGCGGCGGATCATCTTGGCCGTGATCGCCTCCACCACGCCGCCGAAATCGAACGCGCCTTGCTCCTGTGCCATCCGGGCATGGAATACGACCTGCAGCAACAGATCGCCGAGCTCGTCGCGAAGGTCTTCGAGGTCGTTGCGCGATATGGCCTCGGCAACCTCGTAGGCTTCCTCGATGGTGTAGGGCGCGATGGTCTCGTAGGTCTGCTCCAGGTCCCACGGACATCCCGTTCGAGGCGTGCGCAGCGCCGCCATGATCTCGATGAGCCGGGAGATGTCGCGGGAGGGAAGCATAGGTCAAGGGTCCGGTTGCAGGCTGACCCGTCTATGCCCGACCGGAGGCCAGGCGCGAAGCGAAAACCGCAAACGCTGGCTCCGAGACTTGGCGGGCCGGGCGGGGCGGTGCTAAGCCCGTTCCATGACCGAAACCACCAACGATACGGCGCTCGTCCTGTTCTCGGGCGGGCAGGATTCCGCCACCTGTCTCGCCTGGGCGCTGGCGCGATATGGCCGCGTCGAGACCGTCGGCTTCCACTACGGCCAGCGTCATGCCATCGAGCTGACCTGCCGTGCGGAGCTGCTCGCGGGACTGGCCCGCATCAATCCTGACTGGGGCCGCAAGCTCGGCGAGAACCACACGCTCGCCATTCCGACGCTTCATGATGTCTCCGACACCGCGCTGACGCGCGATGTCGCCATCGAGATGAGCGACACCGGGCTGCCGAACACCTTCGTTCCCGGCCGCAACCTGATCTTTCTCACCTTCGCCGCCGCGCTCGCCTACCGGCGCGGCATTCGCGATATCGTCGGCGGTATGTGCGAGACGGATTATTCCGGCTATCCGGACTGCCGCGACGAGACGATCAAGGCGCAGGAACGCACGCTGTCGCTCGGCATGGACCGCCCGTTCGCGATCCACACGCCGCTGATGTGGCGCGATAAAGCCGCCACATGGCAGCTCGCGCACGATCTCGGCGCAGACGCGCTCGTCGATCTGATCCGCGAGCACTCCCACACCTGCTATCTCGGCGAACGCGGCGAGCGGCACGACTGGGGCTATGGCTGCGGGGCGTGCCCGGCCTGCGACCTGCGGGCGCGGGGCTGGCGCGAATACGCCGCCCGCCGCTGACCCGCCGCCATGCGCCTCTATTCGGCGGCCTGAGACGCTCCCGGATTTTCCCTGTTGCCGAGGCGCGCGCGTGACCAGTCCGCCAGTTCGGACATGATCGCTCGCGTCTCCGGCAGGAACGGAAAGATCGGATAGACGTGAACCGAATCCTGAACCAGCCGCAGCGTGACATCGACGCCCGCCTCGCGCGCCCGCGCCGCGAGGCGGGTGGTGTCGTCGCGCAGCACCTCGCCCTCGCTCGCGGTCAACAGCAGCGGCGGCATTCCCGCGAGATTGCCGAACAGCGGCGAGACCAGCGGATCGGTCGGCTCGTGCCCCTGAAAATAGGACGCACCCATGAAGGTGAGGATGTCGCGGTTCGCGGCCGGGTCGCTGCCGTTGAACTGGCGTATGCTCTCGCCCGACAGCGTGAGATCGGTGAACGGCGCGGCCGCGAAGAGACCCGCGGGCATCGGATCGCCCGCCATCCGCAACGCAAGAGCCAGCGCAAGGGCGAGGCCGCCGCCCGCCGACTCTCCCGACAGGATGATGCTGTCCGCTGCGATGCCCCGGCGCAGCAGGGCGCGATAGGCCATGACCGCGTCGTCGATGGCGGCGGGGTAGGGGTGCTCCGGTGCAAGCCGGTAATCCACCGTGAAGCACACGCCATCGACGGCGGATGCGAGGCGCGAAGCGTATTCGAGCGAACCGCGCGCCGAGCCGATCAGATAGCCGCCGCCGTGAAAGTGCAGCACGATGTTGGAGGATTTCGCTCCGGCGGGCGCGACGCGCCAGGCGCTGACCTCGCCCAGTTCGTCCTCGCTCGCCGCGACATCGGCAGGCAACGGAAAGCTCGTCGTCAGAAAGCGATCATAGGCCTCCCGCAATCCGTCGTGCCCGCGCGCGACGTCCTCCGGACGGAAGGCGGTCTTCCACATCTGGAAGGCGCGCTGGCTCTCGGAGCGCTCAAGCCGCTTGCCCTCGCGCAGGCCCATGACGTTGAGCACGTCTCCCGGCGGCTTCTCGGTGGCCGCGATGGCATCATAATCCCAGACCAGTCCCCAGCTCGTTTCCGCGAAGGGATCGATCCGCGCCATGCCTTTCCAGCGCGCGTTTCGGTTACGGATACGATCGGGATCCGTTTCATGGACCAGCTTCACCACGGCGCGCGCGCCGGCCTGTATGCGCGTCGTGCGGGGAAGGCGACGCTCCTGATATTCGTGCAGAGCACCCTCGATATCGTTTCCACGGCGCGAGAGCACACGCGCCAGCACCCACGCATCCTCGATGCTCTGGCCCGCGCCGGCGGCAAGAAACGGCACCATGGGATGGGCGGCGTCGCCGAGCAGGGTGATACGGCCCCGCGTCCAGTTGTCGATCGGATCGCGATAATACATTCCGGTGATGAAGGCGGTTTCGGTCTGTTCGAGCATCGCGCGGGCGCGCGGCTCGGCATCCTCGAACGAGCGCAGCATTTCGCCGACGTCGCCGCTTTCGCTCCACGACTCGCGCTGGACCTCATGAACCGGAACGGAAGCGAGAATGCTGTACAGGTTCCGCGAGCGGACCCAGTAGGTGATGAGCGTTCGTCCCGGCCCCATCCAGTAATTGCCGCGCTCTTCCAGATTGAGACCTTCAAGTTTCTCGGCCGGAATAAGCGTGCGCCACATCAGGATATTGGCAAAGTGCTTGTCCTCGCGTCCGCGAAGATGCTCCCGGACGACGGAATGAATGCCGTCGCATCCGACAAGAATATCTCCCCGGAACGTGTCTCCGGTCTGGGTGCGGACCTCGACGCCGTTGTCGTCCTGCGAGATCGCGACGCACTTCCGGCCGAGGCGAACAATTCCGGGAGGAAGTGCATCCGACAGGATACGGATCAGATCGGCCCGGTGAATGTTATACATCGGTGCGCCGTAGCGCGCCGCCGCTTCGTCACCGAGCGGGGCCTGATAGACGATCCGTCCGGTCTTGAGGTCGCGGTAGTCGTAGGAAAGCGGCTTGACCCCCGCGCTGCCGATCGCAGCCTCCAGCCCCAGTTTCCGCAGGACGATCATCGCGTTGCCGGCGATCTGGATGCCCGCGCCGATCTCGTTCATCGCCTCGGCCTGTTCGAGAACAACCGGCTCGATCCCGTGATGGCGAAGCGCGATGGCGGCCGTCATGCCGCCAATGCCTCCGCCTGCGATCAACACGCGCATGGCGCTCTCCCTTTGCCTTTTTTAAGTCATTTCGCTTAATCTGGCCAAACATCGAGGTCATGTCAATCAGGATGCAACGGCACGTGTCGAATCCCTCCGATACAAAAAGCAGGATCAAGGCAGCCGCCCAGTTGCTGTTCGCGCGCAACGGCGTCGACGGCGTGACCGTGCAGCAGATCGTCTCGGCGGCGGGGCAGCGCAACAACGCCGCACTGCACTATCATTTCGGATCGAAGGAGGAACTGGTCCGTCAGCTTGTGGTGGACGGAGCGAAAGTGCTGGAGGCGCGCCGTCAGGAAATGTTGCGCGACCTCGATGCGCGCACCGCCACGCCGACGGTCCGCGAGCTGCTGCATGTGCTGGTCGGACCGGTGATCGAACTCGGCGAGGACGCGCGGTTTCGCGGTTACGTAAGGTTCACGTCGCATCTGCAGGCATCGGACCGCAAGGCCTTTCAGGCGGCGCTCGGCGGGCGCTGGAATGCGAGCTATGCGGCGTGCGTTGCGAAAATCAAGGCGATGCTGCCGTGGCCGCGCGAGCTTGTCGACCAGCGCCTGTCGATCAGCTCGGTCTATGCCAACGCAATCCTGTCCGCGCGGGAAGCAGCTCTCGAATCCCGCCGGAGCCAGACAGGCCGTATGTGGGACCGCGCCTATACCGCGAGCAATATCATTGACACGCTCGAATGGGTGCTGGTCGGAGAACCGTCGGCCGAGACACGGGTGCTGATCGCCTCGTCAGGCGGTGCGGCCTGACGAGGCGATCCGGGACGGTCCTATCGGACCGGGCAGGGTCATGACGCCGCGACGTGAACCTTCGGTCGCCGTCCAGTCCACGGCATCGCTTCTTCCAGCTGCGCGGCGAGGCGCAGCAGGATGTCTTCCGCGCCAAACCGCGCGACGAATTGTATCCCGAGCGGAAGGCCTTCGGCGTTCTCCTGAAGCGGAAGGCTGATCGCCGGCTGACCGGTCATGTTGTAGAGCGCCGTGTAGGGCGCGTGTTCGAACAGATGATCGTACCAGCCCTGCGCATCGAGCGAGGGATCATTCCCCCGGATATGACCGAGCGGGAGAGCCGGGCCGGTGATCGTGGGCGTGAGCAGAACGTCGTACTCGTTGAAGAACGGCGCGACCGACCGGCAGACCATGTTCGTCAACGCGTCCGCCATCTCCACGTCAAGCAGCTTGAGCTCGGAGCCGTGCCTGAAGCAGGCCAGCGTCGTGGCTTCGAGCGTGTCGAGCGACGGCGTCCGGCCGTTAATCTGCGAGACGCCGGCGATGCCGGCGGCGAGAAAGCCGCACCAGTAGATCAGGTTGGCCTTGTGGAAGAGACCTTCGTCGAAACGCGGCGACGCTTCAGTCACGTCGTGGCCAAGCGTTTCGAGTTGACGGGCCACACGCATGACCGCGTCTCGCATCTCGCCGTCCGGCTGCACGCCCATCATCCCCGCGGACGAAACCGCCACCCGCAATTTGCCCACGGGTGCGCCAACTTCATCGACATAACGCCTCGCCGGAGGCGGAATGATGAACGGATCGCCGACGCCCGGCCCCTGAACGGCATCGAGCATCGCGGCACAGTCGCGCACCGTGCGCGTCACGACGTGCTCAATGCCAAGACCATGCAGGGGCTGCCCGAATTCCGGGCCGGTGGGGGTTCGGCCGCGGGTCGGCTTCAGGCCGACTACGCCGCAGAACGCGGCCGGGATGCGGATGGAGCCGCCCCCGTCGTTGGCGTGGGCGATCGGCACGATCCCGGCGGCCACCGCCGCAGACGAGCCTCCGCTCGATCCGCCCGGCGAGCGGCCGGTATCCCACGGATTGCGGGTCGGGCCATAGAGCACCGGCTCGGTCGTGAGCGAGAACCCCATCTCCGGTGTGTTGGTCCGGCCGAGAGTGACAACTCCGGCCGCCCTGAACCGACGCATCAGCTCGGTGTCGTGCGGTGAAACGAACGTCTCGTTGATCAGCCGGCTGCCCATGTCGCAACGGACGCCCTCCGCATGCAGAACCAGATCCTTGATGAGGAAGGGCAGCCCGGCGAACGGCGCCTCCGAGGACGCGGACGCTGGAACGGGCTCGATCCGCCCGATCACGGCATTCAGCTCCGGGTTGACCGCGTCGATCGCCCGCTGCGCAACCTCGACCAGTTCCGCCGAACTGATCTGTCGGGTGCGCACCAGTTCGGCGAGCCCCATGCCATCGTAGCGCGCGTATTCATCAAGGTTCATCTCGGCCGTCTCCTGCCAGCTTGAATGCTGAGCGGATTATCGGCCGGCGCCGGCGCGCCGCGCCATCGGTCAGATGTTCCACCCGGGCCGCGCCCGGGGGATAAACTGGAGGCGGTCAGGAGGCGTCCGTATCTTCCATCAGACGAGCCATCGCAGTCCTGCTGGACACACCGAGCTTCTCATAAATCGCACGCAGATGATGACGCACGGTAAAGGGAGAACATCCAAGCTCGCGTGCGATCTCCTTATAGGAGAGCCCCTCGCGATACCACATCACAATCTCGGACTCGCGTGGCGACAGGCGATCGAGAACGCTGCGCGGGCGCGCCTGGACGACCGCGAGATCATGATGACGCCAGTTTCCAAAGGACAACAGGCGGGTGGAGCAGGCCCGGCCTGCGAAGATCTGCGACGTGAGCGCGAGCGGCAGATCGAAGCCGTTCCAGCACGGCCATTCGCTCCGTACGAGTTCGATGAAAGAGGGGTCGCTGACGTGGATCAGGCCGTGCCGATCGATGACGGCGAACCCTCTGCGAGGTGTCGACAGGCCCGCGCGCAGGCGTTCGAGATGCGCCAGCCAGTTGGCATGCCAGGCGGCCGACAGATGGGGCAGAACGATTTCTTCGAAACAGCGATCGGAACGGTCGAACCGGGACTCGCCTTTATCGCGATAAAGCGACAGGAACGAATAGAGATCCGGCGCATGTCCGACGTGGGCGACCGACATCGCGTTCTCGATTCCGAAGCGCTCGCCCATCGCGTGAAAATCGCGGTGCGCCAGATCGTAAGTGTGCACGCTGGTCGCAACGCCCGGCCTTGCGATGACGCGCGAGGCAAGGTCATCCTTATGCTTGATCGCCTCCCAGTGGTGCAGGAATTCCGCAGGCAGCGCATCGACCGTACCGCGATGAACGGTGAGGGACGCGTCCGCGCGGATCACGCCCCAGAACGCGGAGCGGAAAGGCAACGCGACGCGAAGGCGTTCCAGGACGGATCGTTGAAACTGTTCGACAGGCAGCGAGCGGGACATGCCGTAAAGATCGAGAAGAAAGCCGCCCGTCTTGCGGGCAAGGCTCTCGTCACGCGATCCTGAAGCCTGTGCACCCATAACGCTGCAAAACCCTGCTTTCGGTCCGACACGAACGTCAAGGGCGTCAGCCTAATGGTCCGCGGGCCACGTCCGCAAGCTTCTCAGGGCTATTTCAGGATTCCGGAATGCCGATTCCGGCTCACGTCCCGATCAATGGGGGCTTGAGCGTGCTTTTGCGCTCCAGCCAGTCCGGAACGGGAAGGTTCTTCGAGCGCATGAAGTCCGGGTTGAACAGCTTCGACTGATAGCGCGATCCGCTGTCGCAGAGGATGGTCACAATGGTGTGGCCCGGGCCCAGTTCTTTGGCGAGACGGACGGCGCCGGCAATGTTCACGCCGGAGGAGCCGCCGAGGCACAGCCCCTCGTGTTCGACAAGGCCGTAGATCGTGAGCACGGCTTCCTCGTCCTCGATCAGGAATGCATCGTCGACCTTGGCGTCGGCGATCACCGGCGTGATGCGGCCAAGTCCGATCCCCTCGGTGATCGAACTGCCCGGGGTGGCCTTGGCCACGCCATTCCTGAACAGCTCGTACATCGCGGCGCCGCGCGGATCGGCGACGGCGATGACGATGTCGCTCTTTTTCTCGCGAAGGAAAGCAGCGGTGCCCGCAAGCGTTCCTCCGGTCCCGATCGAACAGATGAAGCCATCGACCTTGCCCTGGGTCTGGTCCCAGATCTCCGGGCCGGTCGAAACATAATGCGCTTTCGGGTTGTCGAGGTTGTTCCACTGGTCGGCGAACAGCACGCCGTTCGGCTCGGTCTTGCGCAGGTCGTCCGCGAGGCGTTTGGCGATATGCTGATAGTTGTTCGGATCGGAATAGGGGAGCGCGGGCACCTCGACCAGTTCTGCGCCGCACAGCCGCAGCATGTCCTTCTTTTCCTGCGACTGCGTCTCCGGGATCACGATCACCGTCCGATAGCCGCGCGCGGCCGCAACCACCGCGAGGCCGATCCCCGTATTTCCGGCGGTACCTTCCAGCACCAGTCCACCCGGCTTCAGGTCGCCGCGTTTTTCCGCCTCGAGGATCATCTGCTTGCCGGCGCGATCTTTCACCGACTGGCCCGGATTCATGAACTCGGCCTTGCCGAGAATCGTGCAGCCGGTCGCCTCCGACGCGCGGGTCAGCTTGATGAGCGGCGTGTTGCCGATGGCCTCGATGACGTCTGTGCGGATGTCCATTGATTTAGTCCGGCTTGTCTGCGTGCGGGTGGGCGGGGGACGGTAGTGGAGGCATTCCGCCCGCACAAGGGCAGGTTGATGTCTTCTTCCGGCGTGGAACCCGCCGGGGCGGCGCTCAAGACTGTGAATCCGCAGATGAAATCTTGGTAAGGCAGGCGATCCCGGACGATCCCGGGCTGTCCGCGCCCCTGGCGGCGGGCTATAGAATGCGGGAATTGTCATCAGGAATCGGCCGTGAGTTCCCCTGTTCTGCAACATCGGCGCGCCTTGTCCGGTCGCGCCGTAGTCCGGCGGGGAGGGCCGCATGGCCCGGCGCTGCGTCTTGGACTGGTCATGCTCGCGGCGGCGACGCTGGGCGGCTGCATCACCAGTGACGATCTGCCCAATACGGCGCTCGATGTGCCGAACGCTTACAAGTACGACGCCAGCCGGAAGGACACCACGCCACCGCCGCTCGACTGGTGGCGCAATTTCCGCTCCCGCGAACTGACGCAGCTCATGGAAGAAGCGCAGACCGTCAATCTGGACATCGCAGCCGCCTCGGCCCGCATCCTCCAGGCGGATGCGCAGGCGCGCATCGCGGGAGCTGCCTTGCTGCCGACGCTCTCGACGACCGAGCAGGCCACCCGCTCGCGCAGTTCGACCGCCGTGAGCAGCAGTTCGACGACAATTTCGGGACGCGAGATCACCTCCTATTCGGCGTCGCTCAGCGCCAGCTACGAGATCGATTTCTGGGGGAAGAACCGCGACGCCGCGCTGGCCGCCGAGGAGACCGCCAATTCGACACGGTTCGACCGGGACGTGGTGGCCCTGACGACAATGGCCAGCGTCGCGAACGCCTATTTCCAGGTGCTGGCCGCGCAGGACCGCATCCGTATCGCCAACAGCAATATCGCCAGCGCCAGCCGGATCCTCGACGCGATCCGCCAGCGGCTTCAGGCCGGGACGGGAACGGACCTCGACGTCGCCCAGCAGGAAAGCGTGCTTGCCAACCAGCGCGCGTCCGTACCGGCGCTGCGCCAGACGCTCCAGCAGAACACGACCGCTCTGGCGCTGCTCGTCTCGCGCCCGGTCGAACGGGTGAATGTCGCCGGGGGCTCGCTTAACCGGATCGCGATTCCCCGCGTCACGCCCGGACTGCCATCCGAGCTGCTCACCCAGCGCCCCGATATCCGCCGGCAGGAAGCGCAACTGGCCTCCGCCACCGCCAACGTGGGAAATGCGCGGGCGCAATTCTTCCCCACGATCACGCTGACGGGCACCGGCGGCTACCAGAGCGCGGCGCTCGCCGCCCTGTTCCAGCCGCAGGCCGCGTTCTTCAACGTCGCGGCCGGCCTGACGCAGCCGATCTTCGATGGCGGCCGTATCCTTGGAAACTTCGAGTATAGCAAGGCGCGACAGGACGAACTCCTGCAAACCTACCGGAAGACCGTGGTCTCCGCCTTCACCGACGTCAACAACGCGCTGATCGCCATCCGTCAGACTTCGGACCGCCTGCGCCTTCAGCGCGACGTGGTGTCCACGTCACGCAGGGCCTTCGATCTGGCCGAACAGCAGCTGCGCGCGGGTACGGCGGATATCGTGACGGTCCTGAACACACAACTGACGTTGTTTCAGGCCGAAGATGCACTGGTGCAGACCCAGCTCGCGCGACTGCAGGCCATTGTAAGCCTGTATCAGGCGCTCGGCGGTGGCTGGGGCCCGAAGACCGAGAGGCTTGTCGATGCTCTTTAAGCCGGAAACGGAGACAGCTCCCGCGACGGATCAGCCCGTGACGGCCCCGCCACGCCGCAGGGGCGGGGGATTGGTCTCGACGCTGCTGACGCTGATCATCGTCGGCGGCCTCGGCTATGCCGGATGGAGTTATTACACCAAGCAGCAGGCGGCCACGGCGACCCGCGGCCCGCGGCCGGACATGTCCGTGCCGGTTCTGGCCGCCGTTCCGCGCGTGGCTGACGTTCCGGTCTATCTCGACGGCGTCGGCGCGGTCCGCGCCCTGAACACGGTCACGGTCCGCGCGCAAGTCGATGGCAAGCTGATCGCGGTCCACTTCAAGGAGGGACAGGACGTCAAGGCCGGCGACGTTCTCGGCGAAATCGATCCGGTCATCTACAAGGCGCAGTACGACCAGGCCGTCGCCAAGAAAGCTCAGGACGAAGCGACGCTCGCCAACGCCCGGCTCGACCTTCAGCGCTACCAGCAGCTCGCCGCGTCCAACGCCGGCTCCAAGCAGCAGGCCGACACGCAGCGGGCGACCGTCGCCCAGCTCGAAGCCGTCGTGGCCGCCGATCAGGCCGCGATCGACAACGCGCAGGCGACGCTCGGCTACACCAAGATCGTCGCGCCGATCTCCGGACGCGCCGGTTTGCGTCAGGTCGATCAGGGCAACATCATCCGCTCGTCGGATACCACCGGGCTCGTCGTCCTGACCCAGCTTCAGCCGATCGCGGTGTGGTTCAGTCTGCCGCAGCAGCAGATCGTCCGCGTCAACGCGGCAGCCGCCAAAGGGCCTCTGACGGTCGACGTCTTCGGCAACGACGGCCGTACGGTCGTCGACACCGGCAAACTCACCGGCATCGACAATCAGGTCGATCAGACCACCGGCACCGTGAAGATCAAGGCGGAATTCCCGAACGCCAGTTATCAGCTCTGGCCCGGTCAGTTCGTCAACGTGCGGCTCAAGGTCGAGACGCTGCCGCAGGTGGTCGTGGTGCCCACGGCGGCGGTGCAGCGCGGACCGGCCGGCACATTCTCCTACGTCATCAGCGAGAACAACACGGTCTCGGCCAAGCCGGTGACGGTGGTCCAGCAGGACGACACCAGCGCGGTGATCAGCAGCGGACTGACGACCTCCGATCGTGTCGTCACCAGCGGATTTGCGAATCTTTCCGATGGCGCGCGCGTCAGCGTGTCGGCGGAAAGCAATCTGCCGCAACTCGACCTCGCGCCCCAGCGACGACGCATGGGTCCGCCGGGCGGCGGGCCTCCGGGCGAGGGCGGATCGAAGCGAGGCGAGCGCAGGGGCGGCGAGGGGCGGCCGCCGCCATGAGCGTCTCGGAGCCATTCATCCGCCGGCCGATCGCGACCTCGCTGCTCGGCGTCGCGCTGATGATCGGCGGGCTGCTCGGCTACTGGGCGCTGCCGGTCTCGGCACTGCCTCAGGTCGACTTCCCGACGGTTCAGGTCTCCACGCAGTTGCCGGGCGCCAGCCCCGATGTCGTCGCGTCGCTGGTGACCGCGCCGCTCGAACGTCAGCTCGGGCAGATTCCATCGCTGGCGTCGATGAACTCGACGAGTTCGTTCGGCGTTAGCCAGATTTCGCTCCAGTTCGATCTCGGCCGCGACATCGACGGCGCGACGCAGGACGTGCAGGCTGCGATCAACGCCGCACAGGGCGTGCTGCCGCGCAACCTTCCGTATCCGCCGGTCTATAACAAGGTGAATCCTGCCGATGCGGCGGTGATGACGCTGGCTCTCACCTCCGACACCGTGTCGCTGCGCAACATGAGCGATCTGGCCGATACCGTGCTGGCACAGCGGCTCAGCCAGATCAGCGGTGTCGGCCGCGTGACGGTGCTGGGCGGGCTGCGTCCCGCGGTCCGCATTCAGGCCGATCTGGCGCGGCTCGCGGCCTACGGCATCTCGATGGAGGATCTGCGCACCGCCATCGCCAACGCCAACGTCTCCGGCCCGAAAGGCTCACTCGACGGACGGCAGCAGGCCTACACCATCGCCGCCAACGATCAGATCACCTCCGCCGATGCCTACCGGCCCATCATCATCGCGTACCGCAACGGCGCTCCGGTCACCATCGGCGACGTCGCGCAGATCGTGGACGGGCTGGAGAACGACAAGACCGGCGGCTGGTATCAGGGAACACCGGCCGTCATCATCGATATCCAGCGTCAGCCGGGCGCCAACGTCATCGAGGTGGTGCGCCAGATCCGCGAGGAAATCCCGCGGATGCAGCGCAATGTTCCGGCCGGTGTGAAGCTGACCGTGGTCAGCGATCGGACCGACACCATCCGCGCCTCGGTGCATGACGTCCAGTTCACGCTGGTCCTCAGCGTCATTCTGGTGACGCTGGTGGTGCTGCTGTTCCTGCGCTCGATCCGCGCCACGATCATCGCCGGGGTCGCGCTGCCGCTGTCGCTGATCACCAGCTTCGGCGTGATGTGGTTCGCAGGATTCAGCCTCGACAACCTGTCGCTGATGGCGCTGACCATCGGCACGGGCTTCGTCGTGGACGACGCCATCGTGATGATCGAGAACATCGTGCGCCATATGGAGGAGGGAGACTCCGCCATGAACGCGGCGCTGCGCGGCGCGCGCGAGATCGGTTTCACGGTGATCTCGCTCACCGTCTCGCTGATCGCGGTGTTCATCCCGCTGCTGTTCATGTCCGGCCTCGTCGGCCGCATGTTCCGCGAGTTCGCATTGACGCTGACCATCGCGGTCGTCACCTCGGCCATTGTGTCGCTGACGCTCACACCGATGATGTGTTCGCGCCTGCTGCGCCACCACGAAAAATACGGCGTGCCGGGGCTCGCGACGATCAGCCGCCTGATCGACGCCACCGCCGATGCCTATCACCGCTCGCTGCTCTGGGTGCTGCGTCATCAGGGCGCGACGCTGGTCGTCACGTTCGCCACGGTCGCGCTGACGCTGGCGCTCTACGTGATCGTGCCGAAGGGCTTTCTGCCGCTGCAGGACACGGCCGCGATCACCGCCGTCACCGAGGCAGGCCCGGCCGTGTCCATTGCCGAGATGGAGCGGTTGCAGAAGCAGGTGGCTGCGGCCATCGAAGCCGACCCGGAGGTGACCGGCGTCGTGTCCGTGATCGGCGCGGGGACCGTCAACCCGACCACCAATGTCGGACGCATCGTCATCAATCTCACCCAGCGCGGCGCGCGCCGGGACGATATCCAGACGGTCCTCGATCGCCTGAAGGGCCGCGTCACCGGCATTGCGGGAATGACGGTCTATTTCCAGCCCGTTCAGGACATCCAGATTTCCACCCGCGCCAGCCGCTCGCAATATCAGTACACCCTGACGGCGACCAATGCGGCCGAACTGTCCGAGTGGTCCGACAGGCTGGCGAAGGAGCTGCGCAGGGATCCTGTCTTCCGCGACGTCTCGTCGGAGGCGCAGGAGGGCGGACTGCGTGCCAGCCTTGACGTGGATCGCCAGCGCGCCGGCCAGCTTGGCGTCTCGCTGCAAGCCATTTCGGACACGCTGAACGATGCGTTCGGCCAGCGGCAGATATCGACGATCTACGGGCAGGCCAACCAGTATCGCGTCGTGCTCGAAGCGCTGCCGGAGCAGCAGACCGATCCGACCGTGCTTTCCAAACTGTACGTGCCCGGCAGCGGTGGCGCGCAGGTCCCGATCGGTTCGGTCGCGACGCTGACACGCACCACCGCGCCGCTGGTGATCGCCCATCAGGCCCAGTTTCCGGCCGTGACGCTCAGTTTCAACCTCGCGCCGGGCGAGGCCCTCGGCAACGCCGTGGAGGCGGTGGCGAAGGCCGAAGCGCGGATCGGCATGCCGGGGGATATCATCGGGGCCTATTCCGGCGACGCCGCCGAATTCTCCCGTGCGCTGGCGGGTCAGCCATGGCTGATCCTCGCGGCGATCGTTGCGATCTATATCGTGCTGGGCGTGCTCTACGAGAGCTTCATTCATCCCATCACCATTCTCTCCACGCTGCCGTCCGCCGGCATCGGAGCCATTCTGGCGCTGGTGCTGTGCGGACAGGATCTGTCCGTGATCGGCCTGATCGGCATCATCCTGCTGATGGGCATCGTGAAGAAGAACGCGATCATGATGATCGATTTCGCTTTGGAAGCGGAGCGCCATCAAGGGTTGTCGGCCTATGAGGCCATCGTCCAGGCCTGCCGCCTGCGCTACCGGCCGATCATGATGACGACGCTGGCAGCGCTGTTCGGCGCGCTGCCGCTCGCCATCGAGAGCGGCACCGGAGCGGAGCTTCGCTTTCCGCTCGGCGTCTCCATCATCGGCGGCCTGCTGCTGAGCCAGTTGCTGACGCTCTATACGACGCCTGTCGTCTATCTCGCGCTGGACCGTCTCAATCGCCGGTTGGAGAAGGCTGTGCCACCAATCGAGGAGCCGCCGCCTTCACCGCCTGTCGCGGGCGCGACCGAAGGGGTGCAGTGATGTCGATCTCCGAGCCGTTCATCAGGCGGCCGGTCGGCACCATCTTGCTGTCCATCGGGCTGGTCCTGCTCGGCCTCGTCGCCTATCGGTTCCTGCCGGTGGCGGCGATGCCGAGCGTCGATTTTCCCGTCATCAACGTGAGTGCATCGCGGCCCGGCGCCGCTCCAGCGGTGATGGCGGCAACGGTCGCGGCACCGCTGGAGCGCCGGCTTGGTGAAATCTCGGGCGTCAACGAAATCACATCCACGAGTTCGCTGGGCTCCACCAGCATCTCGCTTCAGTTCGATATCGGCCGCAACATCGACCGCGCGGCGCGCGACGTGCAGGCCGCCATCAATGCCGCGATGTCCAGCCTGCCCACGGACCTGCCGACGCTGCCGCGCTTCCGCAAGGCCAATCCCGCTGCCGCTCCTGCGCTGATCGTGGCGCTGACATCCAGGACCATGGCGCCCAGCGCGATGTACGATGTCGCTGACACGATCATTGCGCAGCGCATCGCGCAGGTGCAGGGGGTGGGGCAGGTCAGCGTCAACGGTGCGGACCAGCCGGCGGTGCGCATCCGTTTCAATCCGGGAGCGCTGGCCGCCGCCGGGATCGCCAGCGACGACGTGCGGACCGCGATCGTCAACGCCAATCCGCTCGCGCCGACCGGCATGTTCTCCGGAGCACAACAAAGCGAGTTCATTGCGATCAATCCGCAGATGCGGACCGCGGCCGAATTCCGCACCATCATCATCAAGACCGCCAACGGCAACAGCGTGCGGCTGTCGGATCTCGCCGAGGTCGAGGACGCGACGCGGAATGCGCGGTCGGCGGCGTGGTTCAACAACCAGCCGGCCGTGCTGCTCATCATCACCAAGCAGAACGACGCCAACGTGATCGACACCGTCGATCGCGTGAAGGAACTGTTGCCGCAGCTTGAGCAGTGGATCCCCGCCGGTGTCGATGTGTCCATCCTGTCAGACCGCACCGGCACGATCCGGGCAAGCGTCGAGGACATGGAGTGGACGCTGGGCGCGACCGTCGTGCTGGTGATGGTGGTCGTGTTCCTGTTCCTGCGCCGCCTCACGCCCACCATCGCCGCCGGGGTATCGGTGCCGCTGGCGCTGGCCGGAACGTGGATCGGCATGTGGATCGCGGGCTTCTCGATCAACAATCTGTCGCTGATGGCGCTGGCGATCTCGGTCGGGTTCGTGGTCGACGATGCGATCGTGATGATCGAGAACATGCATCGCAACCTCGAAGCGGGCATGAAGCCGTTTCAGGCGGCGCTGGTGGGCGCGCGCCAGATCGGATTCACGGTCGTCGCCATCAGCCTGTCGCTGGTTGCGGCGTTCACGCCGCTCATCTTCATGGATGGTCTGGTCGGACGGCTGCTGCGGGAATTCTCGCTGACGCTGACCTTCGCGATCCTCGTGTCCACCGTGGTCTCGCTCACCGTGACGCCGATGATCTGCGCGCATTTCATGAAGGCGGAAACCGTCGCGCGGCAGACCTGGTTCGACAGGCTGGTGGAGGGCGGTCTGTCAGGAATGCGGGATTCCTACGAGCGCTCGCTGCGCATCGTGCTGCGCTTTCCTTTCCTCGTGCTGCTGGTGTTCATCGCGACAATCGCGGCCACCGTGTATCTCTATGTCAAAACGCCCAAGGGCTATTTTCCGAACGATGACAGCGGCCTCATCATGGGTTCGACACGCGCGTCGGCGGATATTTCGTTTCAGGCCATGCGCATGCTGCAGCAACAGATCGCCGCGCTTGTCATTGCGGACCCCGCCGTAGCCGCGGTCGGCTCCAGTGTCGGCGGGGGTGGCGGACCGGGAGGCGGCGGACAGAACCGGGGCATGATGTTCATCAGCCTGAAGCCGCTGGAGGAGAGGGGCGGCCTGACGACCCAGGAGGTCATCGACCGCATGCGCGGCAAGCTGACCAGCGTGCCGGGCATCCGGCTGTTCATGTTCGCCGCTCAGGATCTGCGCGCCGGCGCGCGCCAGAGCGACTCCAACTACCAGTATACGGTGACCAGCGCCGATCTCGACCTGTTGCAGAAATGGGCGCCGATCATCGCCAAACGCCTTGAGACCGTCGAGGGCCTGACCGATGTTTCGGGCGACCGCGATCCGGGCGGCCTCCAGCTCAGCCTCACGATCCGGCGCAAGGAGGCCGCCAGTCTCGGCGTCGATGTTCAGGATATCGACAACGCCCTGAACAACGCGTTCTCGCAGCGGCAGATCGGTTACATCTACACCCAGCGCAATCAGTATCAGACAGTGATCGAGGTCGATCCGGCGCTGCAGAACGATCCCTCCGATCTCGACCGCATCTATGTCGCCGGCGCGAACAACGCGCAGGTGCCGCTGTCGGCCGTAGTGCGGATCGAGCGGTCGCTGTCGCCGCTCGCCGTCTTCCATCAGGGCTCGTTTCCGTCCTCGACGATCTCGTTCAACCTGCTTCCCGGCGTCGCGCTGGAAACGGCGTCGGCGAATATCCAGCAGGCTGTCGCCGAACTTCATTTGCCGGAAGAGGTGCGCGCGGGCTTTCAGGGCAATGCCGGCGATTTCGCGCGGACGTCGAGCCGGCAGCCGCTTTTGATCCTGGCGGCGCTGATCGCGATGTATATCGTCCTCGGCGTGCTTTACGAGAGCCTCGCCCATCCGCTGACGATCATCTCGACGCTGCCGCCCGCCGGGCTCGGAGCGTTGCTGGCCCTGCAGATTACCGCAATGCCGCTGACCGTGATCGCATTCATCGGAATCATCCTGCTGATCGGCATCGTCAAGAAGAACGGCATCATGATCGTGGACTTCGCGCTGGAGGGCGAGCGCCAGCGGGGCCTGTCGTCCAGAGAGGCGATCTTCGAGGCCTGCATCGCGCGCTTCCGGCCGATCCTGATGACCACGCTGGCCGCGCTGCTCGCGGCCGTGCCGCTGGTGGTGGCTATGGGACCGGGAACGGAATTGCGCAGGCCGCTCGGGATCACCATCATCGGCGGGCTTGTCGTGTCCCAGATTCTCACGCTCTACACGACGCCCGTCATTTACCTGCTGATCGACCGGCTCAGGCGGCGCGACATGCCGCAGCCGGTCGCCGTTCCCGCCGAATAGCAGAACGATTGCCGTCGGCCTTGGCGCAGCGTATCAGGTCATATGACCCACGCCGATGCCGATAGCGGCCCGACCGAATCCCTTCCTGCCGAGCAACCGCCGTGCCCGCGCTGCCTCAAGCCCGTGGCGCTTTGCGTGTGCGACGAGGTCGCGCCGGTCGACAACCGGATTGAACTCGTCATCCTGATGCATCCGCAGGAGCAGGACCGCACGCTCGGCACCGCGCGGCTGGCGGCGCTCCACTTCGCCCATGCCACACTGAAGATTGGCCTCTCCTGGCCGAGCCTTTCAAAGATTCTGGGGCGCACGGTCGATCCGCAGCGCTGGGCCGTGGTCTATCTCGGTTCGGTGAAACCTGCGGATCTCGGCGTCGACGGGGAACTGATCTTTGTCGACCGCAAGGGACAGGCCGAAGAGCGGCAGTCGGCCATCGCCCGCAGCATCGAGGGGGTGATCCTGCTCGATGGCACCTGGAGCCAGGCCAAGGCGCTGTGGTGGCGCAACCCCTGGCTGCTGAAATGCCAGCGGGTCGTTCTGGCGCCGACAAAGCCATCCGGATACGGGCGGTTGCGGCGCGAGCCTCGGCGCGAGGGGCTCTCCACCATCGAGGCGGCCGGGCTCGTGATGTCCGCGCTCGAGCGCAAGCCCGAGATCGCCGAGCGGCTCGGACAGACCTTCGGGCTGATGCTGGCGCGTTACCGCGCGGCAGCCGTGGAGGGGCGGGAAGCGGCAGGGCCGCGGCGCAGCCGGGGCGGCAAACCTCGCACGCGACGGTCCCGCTGAGCAGGCCGATTATCCACACGGTTGCCTCCGGCGCCGGCAATGTGTATTGATCCGCGCCACTGAGGCCACGTGGCGGAGTGGTTACGCAGCGGTCTGCAAAACCGTTTACACCAGTTCAATTCTGGTCGTGGCCTCCAGTCCTAAAATCAAAGACTTATCTGTTTTTCTCTCCCCGACATCCAGGACTGTTTTCTGAGCCAGGGATCCGCCGGGGGCCGGTCGTCTCGGTGACCGCGCCGAGTGCGATCGTCTCCGGAGAGGCAAGATTTCCGCTTCCCGGCACGTTAAAAAAAAGCGCAAGAGCGCCACGTCGAAACGCACGGGCGTGATGGCGGCCTTCCAAGCCCGGTGATTGTCGCAATCACCAGACGCGCGGTGGTTCATCGGTCTTGGCCATCGCGGATCAACTGGCCTCGTGGACGTCTTCGCGCGAGAGGCCCGAGACGGCGGAGCCGCGCGAAGCAGCCTCGCCGCGGCCCTGGGCCTCATTGTACTTATCCGCAAGATGGCGTTTTGGTCTGCGCGTCGAGCGGGACAGCTCGTTGGCCGATGGACCGGACCGGGAGTCGGGCGTTCCCGGGACGGGATTCTACTCAAGTCGATGCGACTGGACAATCAATTTGGAACCCACCATCGTCATCCACACGACTTGCGAACAGGCACAAGTTCGACTCGGTGGTGGCGGAGGGGAAGAGAGGTGATGGATGGCTCCCAATCCCAAAGAGTTCATCGATTTCTGGATCGAGACCAGCATCCATCCGTCCGACCTGCTCAGCGGTCTGGGCGCCACGCAGGATGCGGATGAACTCGTTCGGCGGTGCATCGAGATGGCCGCGAGCCAAGGTATTACCGAGGCGATGTTGCATGCCGAGATCGGGGACCTGGCTTCGTACATTCGGAAGAAGCTGAAAAATGCGAACGACGCGCAACGCAAGAACGAAAGCTTTTAAGGGCGAGCGGCCGGCATACTCGCCTGATGGCGTCATTCAGCGCGCTGCTTCGGCCGTTTCCGGCTCGCTCAGGCGAGACGTGATTGAGTTGGGCCAAATTGAGCTCGGCCAAGCGACTAACGTTTGGTGGCTATTCTCGTGGTGATCAAGTAGACCAACGCATCCCCGGCAACACGCCTCAGGCGTCGGCGATTGAGAGACGCCATGTGCTCTCGCCTGAACGACCGGGAGTGCGACAATGTCGTCAACCATCTATCCTGCCGAAATCACTCGCAAGTTTGAGCATCGCTGGGTTACCAGAATGGCCGATGCGAAGACGCGAAAACCGCCGGCGCGTCCGACCGACGAATGCGCCTGCGGGCATGTCGTGACCGCACCTTTTCGATCGAGTTACTCGGTCGGGGCGGTCATCAATGATTGGCGCTGTTCGGCCTGTAGTCTTCATTGGCAGTCGGAAAGTCTGATCGCCTGACGCGAGAAGTCTTGAACAAAACACAATTGTTTCCTTGCTTTCGGGCTGGTGTGCTGTACCGTAGGCATATTCGATTGCTGCCTTGATCTTGCTAAGGCCCTGACGGTTCTTTCTCGACATTGCTGAGGTTGAATGGCCCGCGCATCTCGCGCGGAGCAGCGCAATGTCGCGCTTTTGGAGAAGAAAGATGCCAGCAGGCAAAGTAAAGTGGTTCAATGGCCAAAAGGGTTTTGGCTTTATTCAGCCGGATGACGGCAGCAGCGATGTGTTCGTTCACATCAGCGCGGTCGAACGTGCGGGTCTCACCGGCCTTGGTGAAGGACAATCCGTCTCGTACGAGCTGAAGTCGGACAAAATGCGCGGCAAGGTGAGCGCTGAGAATCTCGCGCTCGTCTGATCTGCCAGACGCCGGCAGTTTACGGATGTACTAAACTGACGGTCGCTCGCCCAGTCTTCAGGATTGGGCGAGCTTTTCGCGTGAGGATCGACGATGACGAAGCCGACAGAACTTCTCTCGCCTGCTCAGCGTACCAAGATCGAAAAGAAGAAACTTGCCGCCGCCGATGCGGCCAAAGCCATGTCCGAGGTTGGGCAGGATGCTCTCGCCATTCGCACCAATATGCAACGTCTCAAAGCGTTGCGGCTGGCGAGGGAAGCTGAACTTGGCCCACCGCATGCCCAGCCTAAAGTGGCCAAGCGCGCGCGTCGGCCCAAGACCTGAGGATCGCTGTCGTCAGATGACGGGTCGTGCTCGGGCGTGCCGGTCGCTGTGCCGGCGAGACGCTCGCGCAGATTGACGGGCAGGGGCGTGCGGCGTGCCGCCCTTCTTCAGATGCCCCCCGCGATTCCACCGTTACCGAACCAGCCGGGTATCGGTGAAGGGCTGCGGCTTATCCAACGATAACGTGCCAGACCGTTTGCCGTCTCCGGCGCGATGTGCTTTGGTCCCGCCGTCATCGGTGCCTTCCCAGGGAAGGTGAAACGGGAATGCGGTGCGGGCTTCGCCCAATGCCGCAACTGCCCCCGCAACTGTAAGTGGTTGACGCGATCCGTGAGTTCCACTGGGCCCTGCGCCTGGGAAGGAGGATCGCATCGGCGCCACGAGTCAGGAGACCGGCCGTTGACGCTTGGTGCAATTCATTCGGCGGTGGGTCGGGTGCGGAAAACATATGGCGAACTGGCGGCCTGCCTCGCAGCGGGCGCAACCTTCACTTTCGGCCTCGGATGGGGATCGATCGCGCAGGCTCAATCACTGTCCACCACGCTTCCTTCGGTGACGATCGACTCCGGCCCCGAAACCCGGCCGGCACGATCTTCCGCACGACCGGAAACGAATCGGGCGGCAACGCGAAACCGAGATCAGAGCGATCAGGGGACTCCCGGGGAATCCGCGGAGGTCGTCGTCACCCCGGACCGGCAGCCCGAGGCGATCGACCGCAGCGGAAGCGCCATCAGCGTCGTCAGCCGCCAGACACTGGCGACCACCAATCCCGGTTCGCTGGTCGATGCGCTGCGGACGGTGCCGGGCCTCGATGTGACCGAGAGCGGCGGGCCCGGTGCCACCACCAACGTTCGTCTGCGCGGGGCGAATCCGGGGCAGACGCTGGTTCTGATCGACGGCGTCAGGGTCAACGATCCGGCGGCCGCGAGCGGGGATTTCGACTTCGCGACGCTGGCACCGGGACTGGTCGATCATATCGAAGTGCTGAAGGGGCCGCAGAGCGCGTTGTATGGGTCCGACGCCATGGGTGGCGTCATCAACATCATCACGCGCAAGGGCGGCGGCGCGCCGCGCGCATCGTTGCAGGCCGAGGGCGGCACCTACGGCACTGCCAGCACGAACGGTGCTCTGACCGGATCGTCCGGACCATGGTCCTATGCAGTGTCTGGCGGCGGGCAGCACAGCAACGGATTTTCGCGCTACGGCTATCGTATTCCCGATCTCGAGGCTCGCTATGGCCCGCTGGAGCGCGACGGCTTCGATCGCGTCAATGGAACGGCGCGCCTCGGCTATGACGCCGGCGACGACGTCCGCGTGGAAGCCGGCCTGCTGTCCTCCTTCACGCGCTCCGCTTACGATCGCGCATCGGGGACGCTGCCCGACACGCCGTCGAACGCCACGCGTCTGTTGCAGCAGGTCTGGGGACGCGCGTCCGCCGACACCCTCGACGGGCTGCTGACGCATTCTCTCAACGTGTTCGAGACCCATACCAGCCGATCGTTCAACGATATCAGCTATCGGACCAACACGCTGCCGCAGAACACGACATCGACGATGACCGATTATATCGGCAACAGCTATGGGGCCGAATATCAAGGCAACCTGAAACTTGGCGCGTTCGGCTCGCTGATTGTCGGCGCGAAGACGCAGCGCGAGACGGCGAGCACATTCGGCACGAATATCCTGCCGATTCCGGGACCGCGAACGCCTCAGCTCTCCGGCGCACAGGACACCAATTCCGGATTTGCCCTGTGGCAGGTACCTGTTGGCGAACGTCTCAATCTGTCGTTCGGCGGCCGGATCGACGACGTGGTGGACGTGGCGAGGTTCGAGACGTGGCGCACCACCGCATCCTACGCCATCAACGAGACCGGAACGCGTTTTCATGCCAGCGCCGGCACGGGCGCGAAGGCCCCGACGCTGTATCAGCTTTATGCCCCGCTCTACGGCAACACCGCGCTTCGCCCGGAAGAAAGCTTTGGCTATGACGCGGGCGTGGATCAATCGCTGATCGGCGGACGCGTCACGGTTTCGGTGACGGCATTTTCAAACCGCTTCAGCAACCTGATCGATTTCGTCGTGGATAGGGCCAATCCCAATGGCCATTACGTCAACGTTTCGCGCGCGGCCACCAAGGGTGTCGAACTCGCCGCGATGTTCGATGTGGTGCCAGGATTCCTGAAGATCACCGCCGCCTATACCTATCTCGATGCCAAGGATCTGAGCACCGGACTGACGCTCTCGCGGCGGCCCGAGCATGTGGGGCGGCTGGCCTTCACGTTTACGCCAACGGATCGCTGGATCGTTGAGCCGCGTCTGCTTGCGGTGTCGAAGCGATTCAGCAGCTCGGACGAAAGGCTGCCGCTGGATTCATATCAGCGTCTCGACCTCTATACGTCCTACAAGGTCGATCATGTCTGGACGGCCTATCTGCGCGGCGAAAACATCCTGAATACGCGCTATCAGGAGGTCGCCAACTACGGCACCACTGGACCGGCGATCTATGCGGGATTCAACGCGACATGGTGACGGGACAGAAGTCGCAGCAGGTCTATCTGGTCGCGGCGTTGTCGGCGCTCGTTGCCCTGTTGGCCATCTGCTCGCTCGGCATCGGTCCGGTCTGGCTCTCGCCGCCAACGGTGGCACGGGCTCTGTTCGGCGGAGGCGGCGAGGTCGAACAGATCATCGTCCGTCAAATCCGGCTGCCGCGAACGATATTGGCGCTCGCGATCGGTGCGGTCCTTGGACTGTCCGGCGCGGCGCTGCAGGGCCTGCTGCGAAATCCACTGGCATCGCCCTCGTTGTTCGGGGCGCCGCAGGCGGCTGCCTTCGGTGCTGTCCTGATGATCTCCCTTGGACTCGCGGATGTGCGATCCTACGCGCTGCCGCTGGCAGGCATCGCGATGGCCTTCCTGTCCGTGTTCGTTCTGATCGCTGTGGCAGGGCGCAATGCCGGGTTGCTGCTGCTGATTCTGGCGGGCCTTGCCATCTCGTCGCTGGCGGGGGCCGCGACGGCGCTGGTGATGAGCCTGTCACCCAATCCGTTCGCCGCGCTTGAAATCGCATTCTGGCTGCTCGGCTCGCTCGAAGATCGCAGCTTCCGCCATGTCGCGCTTGCGCTGCCGTTCATCGCGGCCGGCGCGGTGGTTTTGATGTCATGCGCGAGCCGGCTGCGCGTGCTCAGCCTTGGCGAGGAAGCCGCGCAGAGCCTAGGCGTTCACGTCGGGCGATTGAGGCTGCTGGTCATCCTCGGGGTCGCGCTGGGCGTTGGCGGTGGTGTCGCCGTCGCCGGGACTATCGGCTTCATCGGACTGGTTGCGCCGCATCTGATGCGGCCCTTCGTGGGGCACGATCCGGCGCGGCTGATGATTCCCAGTGCGCTGGCGGGAGCCGCACTGCTGGAGGCCGCCGATATCGCGGTGCGGATCATTCCGGCGACCACCAACATCAAGGTCGGGGTGCTGACCTCGATCATCGGCGTGCCGTTCTTCCTTTACCTGATCGTGCGCGAGCGCCGCGCGCTGGCGGGAGCCACGCTGTGAGCGGCCCCTTCGTCCTGAGCGCAAACAATCTCGGTGTGTCGCTGGCGGGCAGGGCGGTCCTCGCCGGCATCTCGTTCACGCTGCCGCCCGCGCGGTTCGTCGCACTCGTCGGCCCCAACGGCGCGGGCAAGACCACGTTGCTGCGCGCCCTCGCGGGACTTCTTCCCGCGCAAGGGGCCGTCGAGGTTCGAGGAAAGCCGCTGGCCACGATGCCGCTCGCGGAGCGCGCGCGCAGATTCGGCTACATGCCGCAGGGCCATCAGGTCCACTGGCCGCTGCAGGTCCGCGACGTCGTCGCGCTCGGCCGCTACCCGCACGGCGCGCACGATCCGGCGCGGCTTTCCCCGGAAGATGCGGATATCGTGGCGCAGGTGATGGCGACGGCCGACATCCTGCCGCTGGCGGATCGTCGCGTGACGGAACTGTCGGGCGGCGAGCGCGGACGCGTCGCACTGGCGCGCGCGCTGGCGGTGCAGGCGCCCGTTCTGCTCGCGGACGAGCCGACCGCATCGCTCGATCCCGGGCACCAGCTCGACGTGATGAAGGCCCTGCGCGCAATCGCCGACAGCGGCGTTCTCGTCATCGCCGCGACCCACGATCTGTCGATGGCCGCGCGCTTTGCTCACGACATGCTCGTGCTGCGATCCGGGCGGCTCGTCGCGCACGCCGCGCCGGAACAGGCCCTGTCCGATGAGGTCCTGGCGGACGTATTCGGGGTGAACGCTTATCGTATCCGGCGCGACGGAGAGCCCGTCATCGTGCCATGGAGCCGGAGCTGAGCATGCGCCCAAGATGGCATCCCGCCGCCAGCCTGTCAGCTGCGTTGCTGTTCCTGTCATCCGGGCCGCTGATGGCGGCCGCAGCACCACGCGTCGCCTCCATCAATCTGTGCACCGATCAGTTGCTGCTGACGCTCGCGGACCGGCCGCAAATTCTGGGTCTGAGCCCCTATTCGCGCGACGAGGCGCGGGCGTGGAACGTTGCGGCCGCGCGCACCTATCTCCAACTGTCGGGCGAGGCGGAAGACGTGCTGATGCTGAGGCCGGACATCGTGGTCGCCGGCCGGTTCACCAAGCGCGCCACGCGCGAACTGCTGAAGGAGCAGGGGCTCAACGTCGTCGAGTTCGATGTACCGCGCACGCTGGACGAGGTGAAGGCACAGATCCTGAAGATGGGAGACGTGCTGGGCCATCGCGACCGCGCGCTCGCACAGATTCAGAAGCTTGATGCGGCGATTGCAAGGGTGAAGGCGGCTGCGGGTTCGACCGGCTATCGCGTTCTTGCGCTGTCGCGGCGCGGCTGGGTCGCCGGAAGCGATGGTCTGATCACCTCGCTGCTCGACGCTGCGGGTCTGCGCAACGCCGCGAATGAACTTGGCAACGCCAACGGTGGATTCGCCTCGCTCGAGTCGATCGTCCGGCTGAAGCCCGACATGTTGCTGGTCGCCAGCAACCGCGAGTTTGCCGAGGACGAAGGGCAGGCGTTTCTGCTGCATCCGGCGCTAGAGCGGCTCTATCCGCCTTCGAAACGTCTGGTGATCCCGGAAAAGCTGACCGTGTGCGGCGGACCGATGCTGGCGGACGCGCTGGATCGCCTCGCCGCCGAGCTTGAGCGCGTGACGCACTGACGTGGACTGGAGCGGCCACATCCTCGTCGTGATCCTTGCGCTGGCGTTCGATGCGCTGATCGGCGATCCGGATCGCATCTGGCGAAAATTTCCTCATCCTGTCGTCTGGATGGGCCGTGCCGTCGGATTCTTCGACCGCGTTTGGAACAGGGAGAGCTGGTCGTTTCGACAACGACAGGTGGCCGGCGCGCTTGCCGCCGCTTTGTTGGCCTGCGGCGCGGCTATTCTTGGCATTCTCATCGAGCGAGGCGCGCAGCAAATTCCGTTCGGGTCTTTTGCTCTGGCATTGGTCGCCTCGATCTTCATCGCCCAGCGCAGTCTTTACGAGCACGTCGCGCGGGTCCGCGACGCGTTCACCGAGGGCAGGCTTGAATCCGCCCGCAGAGCCGTCGCGATGATCGTCGGGCGCGATCCGCAGCAACTGGACGAGGCGGGCGTATGCCGCGCGGCCATCGAGTCCTGCGCTGAAAACTTTTCCGACGGCGTGGTCGCGCCGGTGTTCTGGCTGGCCGTGCTGGGTCTGCCGGGACTTCTGGTTTACAAGATCGTCAACACGGCTGACTCCATGATCGGCCACCGCAGCGCCCGGCACGAGGCTTTTGGCTGGGCCTCTGCAAGGCTCGACGATGTCTTGAATCTGATCCCGGCACGGATCTCCGGACTGCTCGTCGTGTTCGCTGCCGGAGCGGGGCAGGGATCAATACGGCGTGCCTTCGGGATCATGACGCGCGATGCCCGCAACCATCGCTCGCCCAACGCCGGCTGGCCCGAAAGCGCGATGGCCGGCGCGCTCGACCTCGCGCTGGTCGGCCCGCGCCGCTACGGAACCCGCGAGGTGATCGATCCGTTTCTCAACCCGCAAGGTTCGATGCAGGCGGTCCCGCGCGACATCGCCCGCTCGCTTCGCATCTTGTTGGCGGCCTGCGTGTTGCAAGCCGCCATCTATGGCGCGCTTGCGCTGCTGGTCTGACGGCTTCGTGCGATCTCGATGATCGCGTCGATGTCCAGATGCGCTTCGAGATGATCGGCGAGAGCATCAAGCGCCATTTCGATCCGGGCCTCGTAGGCGAGCGACGACACGACGCCGAGCCGCGCAAGCCAGGCTGCGCGAAAACTGTCGCTCGTGAACAGGCCGTGGACATAAGTGCCTTGAACCCTGCCGTCGGGCGATGCGGCTCCGTCGGGCCGCCCCCCGATCATCACGACAGGCCGTTCGCAATCCGCTCCCTCGGTGCGGCCGAGATGGATCTCGTAACCCTCGACCGGCGCACCGGTCGCGCAGTGGCGGCCCATGACCGGCGATGTGGATTTATCGGCGGTCATGATCGTGCGGACATCGAGCAGACCCAATCCCTCCACCGTGCCCGGCGCGCCATCGAGCCCATGGGGATCGGCGATGGTCCGTCCAAGCAGTTGATAGCCGCCGCACAGACCGAGCACATGGCCGCCGCGCCGCACATGCGCCCCGATGTCGATGTCCCATCCCTGCAAACGCAGAAAGGCCAGATCGCCCAGCGTCGATTTCGTGCCCGGAAGGATCACGACATCCGTGTCGGCGGGCAGGGGCTCGCCGGGCCGCACGAAGGTCAGCGTCACGTCCGGCTCCATGCCGAGCGGATCGAGGTCGTCGAAATTGGCGATGCGCGACAGGATCGGCACGGCGATTTTAAAACCGCCCCGCGCGCCGCCCGGTCGTTCGAGATCGACGGCGTCCTCGGCCGGCAGCCACGCGGCCTGCGGCAGCCATGGCACCACCCCGAGCGAGGGCCATCCGGTCAAGCCGGTGATGGCGGAGAGCCCCGCATCGAACAGGGCTGGATCGCCGCGAAACTTGTTGATGATGAAGCCACGGATGCGCGCGCGCTCGTCGGGTTCGAGCACCAGATGCGTTCCGGCCAGACTGGCGATCACGCCGCCGCGGTCGATATCGCCGACCAGTACGACCGGCACGTCGGCAACGTCCGCAAACCCCATATTGGCGATGTCGCGGGCGCGCAGATTGATCTCGGCAGGACTGCCTGCGCCTTCGACGAGTACGATATCGGCCTCGCGCGCAAGCCGCGCGAAACTGTCGAGCACCGCCGGCAGCAGTTCGGCCTTGCGGTCCCCGAAGCTGCGCGCGTTCATGGTGCCGCGGCGGCGGCCCTGCACGATCACCTGCGCGCCGGTATCGGTCTGCGGCTTCAGCAGCACCGGGTTCATATGCACGCTGGGAGGGATGCGCGCCGCCCGGGCCTGAAGTGCCTGCGCGCGGCCGATCTCGCCGCCGTCCACCGTGACGGCTGCGTTGTTCGACATGTTCTGCGGCTTGAACGGCGCGACCCTGAGGCCGCGGCGGACCAGAGCCCGCGCCAGCCCCGCGACGATGGTGGACTTCCCGGCATTGGAGCCGGTCGCCTGAATCATGACCGCGGGCGTCGCGCGGCTCATCAGAACTCGATGCCTTTCTGGCCCTTGATGCCGGCCCGGAAGGGATGCTTCACGAGGGTCATTTCCGTGACCAGATCGGCCATCTCGATCAGGTCGGCATGCGCGTTGCGCCCGGTGATGACCACATGCTTGTCGGCGGGCTTTTCATCACGAAGGAACGCCAGAACCTCCGTAATCGGCAGATAATCGTAGCGCAGCACGATATTGAGTTCATCGAGCAGCACGAGGCGATGGCGATCGTCTCGGATCAGATCCTTCGCGCGCTCCCAACCCTGACGCGCGGCGGCGATATCGCGTTCGCGGTCCTGCGTTTCCCAGGTGAAGCCTTCGCCCATGATGTGGAGCGTCACGAGATCGGGAAAGCGCGCCAGCACGCGCGCTTCGCCGGTGTCCCATTTTTCTGACTTGGTGAACTGCACGACGCCGACGGGAAATCCATGGCCGATATGGCGGATAACCATGCCGAGCGCGGCCGACGTTTTGCCTTTCCCGGTTCCGGTGTGAACGATCAGAAGGCCTTTCTCGCCGGTCTTGGTCGCCATGATCTTGTCACGCGCCGCCTTGTGCTTGCGCGCCTTCTCCCGATGCCGGGCGTTGTCATCGACGTCATTCGTGGTCATGCGTGGCTCATCGGGTCTGAGGACAGAAGGTCGGCGATCAGATCGCCCGCGCTGTTGGAACGGGGCGTCCAGAGCCCGCGCCGGATCGCCTCGGCGAAACGGGCCGCCGTCTCGCGCAAGGCTGCCGGGTTGTGCCCGGCCATGAACCTTCGCACATCCGGCGCTTCGAGGTAGGCCGCGTAAAGCTGATCGAAGTGATGGTTCTTGACGGCATTCGTCGACGCCGCAAATCCGAACAGATAGTCGACCGTCGCCGCGATCTCGAAGGCACCCTTGTAGCCGTGCCGCATCATGCCCGCGATCCATTTAGGATTTGCGGCGCGCCCGCGAACGACACGTGAGATTTCGTGATCGAGAGAGCGCGCCACCGGCGCTTCCGGGCGGGATGTATCGATGTGAGCGACGCGCGGAGCCTTGCCGCGAACCTGCTCCACGGCGGCGGACAGGCCACCGATGAACTGATAATAATCGTCGGAGTCGAGGATATCGTGTTCGCGATTGTCCTGCGCCTGCGCGACCAGATCGGTCTGCGACAGCCGCTCGATGAGGTCGCTGTCGGCGCGCATGCCGTCTTCGCCGTGGCCGTAAGCAAAACCGCTCCACGCCAGATACGACTCGGCGAGATCGCCTCGCGTGCTCCAGCCGCCTTCGTCGATCAGCGCCTGAAGCCCCGCGCCATAGGCTCCGGGCTTGGAGCCGAACACCCGATGCAGCGCCTGGCGCTGTGCATGCTCCGGCGATGCGCCGCCGCCTTCAAGCTTTACGCGACGCACCCGCACATTCGCCGCGATGGGGTTGGCTTCGTCCGGCTCGTCGAGCGCGGCGACCGCCGCGACAGCGCTGGCGATCAAATCCATCTGCGTGGGAAACGCGTCGCGGAACAGACCGGACACCCGGAACGTCACGTCGATGCGCGGCCGTTTCAGTTCGGAGAGCGGGATGATCGCAAAGCCCGTGACGCGGCCCGAGCTTTCGTCCCAGACGGGCCGGGCGCCGATCAGCGCCAGCGCCTGCGCAACGTCATCGCCGCCGGTGCGCATGTTCGCCGTTCCCCATGCCGACAGCGCGATGGAGCGCGGCCAGTCGCCTTCATCCTGCCAGTAGGATTCGACAAGTCGCTCGGCGGCCAGCCGGCCGATCCGCCACGCGGACGGCGAAGGCACCGCGCGCACATCGACCGCGAAGAAATTACGCCCGGTCGGCAGCACGTCGGGACGCCCGCGCGTCGGCGCGCCGGACGGGCCGGGCGCAACGAAGCAGCCATCGAGCCCCCGCAGCAGCGCGGCGCTCTCGGCGTCGCCGGACCGGTCAATTGCCGGGCGAAGTCTTGTCGTGATCCAGTCGAGCACCGCCCTTGTCCGAAGCCATGCGGGATCGCAGGCCGTCTCGTCCGCGACCAGTCGCAGCGCCAGTTGTTCGATCCTCTCGATCGTATCGCCCGCCGTGCGCCACGGATCATCGCTCAGGTCGGCCAGCACGGCCGGGCATGGGCCGGTGTACGGGACCGCGAGATCGCGCGTGAGGGGGTCGAAGCCGGCAAGGCCGAGATCGGATGCAAGCGCGCGCTGCAGCGATGCGTCATGCGGCCTGATATCGGAACGTGGCACGCGGGCGATGGCGACGAGCAACTGGTCGCGCAGCGCATCGTCCGGTGTGCGCCCGAAGACATGCAGCCCATCGCGAATCTGCATCTCCTTGATGTCGCACAGATGCGCGTCGAGCGCGCGCAGGGCCTCATCATCTGAGGTCTCTTCCGCGAGGCCGATATCGTCGTCAAGACGGACAGCGCGGGCAAACGACAGAATATCGTTCGCCACCAGGTCGGCGCGCTTCGGATCGAGATCGGCGGCCAACGCGTATTCATCGACCAGGGATTCGAGCTTTGCCAGATCGCCATGCAACTCGGCGCGCGCCATCGGTGGCGTCAGGTGATCGACGATCACGGCGGACGCCCGGCGCTTGGCCTGAATGCCTTCACCGGGATCGTTGACGATGAATGGATACAGATGCGGCACCGGCCCGAGGATGGCGTCCGGCAGGCAGGAATCAGAAAGACCGACGCTTTTGCCGGGCAGCCATTCAAGGTTGCCGTGCTTGCCGAGATGAACCAGCGCATGCATGCCGAAGGCGTGACGCAGCCACAGATAGAATGCAAGATAATGATGCGGCGGCACCAGATCTGGATCGTGGTAGCTGCTTTTCGGATCGATGTTATAGCCGCGTGCGGGCTGCACGCCGATGACGATCCGCCCGAACCGGTGCAGGCCGAGCCTGAACGCGCCATCGACGACGTGCGGATCCTGTTCAGGCTGTCCCCACCGCGCCACGACAGCATCGCGAACCCGCCCGGGCAGCGTGGCCAAGGCAGTTCTGTAAGATTCGAGCGGCCAGGTGACACCACCTGTGCGCGTGTCGCGGCCATCCAGCGCGTTGGTCGGACCGTCCTGCAGCAACCGCATCATTTCGCTCGCATTGGGCGGCGGGTTGGTCACGTCGTAGCCCGCGTCACGCAGGGCATCGAGGATCACCATCAGGCTTTGCGGCGTGTCCAGTCCGACGCCGTTGGCGAGGCAGCCGTCGCGGTTGGGGTAGTTGGCGAGGACGACGGCGACGTTTCGCTCCGCGCGTGATGATCGCCGCAGGCGCACCCAGGCCGCGGCAAGGTCGGTCGTGGCGGACATGCGATCAGGCACAGGCGCGTATCGGGCCGGCACGAACCGGCCTTCCTCGTCCTTGCGCTCCTTGAACGCAACGGCATGGGCGAAGATGCGGCCATCGATTTCCGGCAGCACAACATGCATGGCGAGATCGCGCGGTGCGAGGCCACGCGAGGACAACTCCCAGCTTTCGCGCGAAATGCCGGCCAGCGCGACCTGCAGCACCGGGCAATCCCATGCCGCCAGCACGGCCGCGTCGTCCGCTGCCGTTGCGGTCGCGAACGCGGTGGCATTGACGATGATGTCCGGAGGATGCGCCGACAGCGCCGCGCGCAGAAAGGCGAGGGACCGCGCGTCCTTCAGGCTTGTCACATAAAGGCAGGCGACGTTGAGGCCGCGTGCGGCCAGCGCATCGCGCAATGCGTCGATGGCTTCAGTATCATGACCCGCGACCAGCGCGCGGTAGAAAATCACCGCGGCGCGTGGCCTGTCGTCGACCCGCGGCGGACCGCCGAAGAATCCGGCGGCCGGCATCGGGCGGGCAGGGGGCGGGCGCTCGCCATGTCCGATCAGATGCGCGCACAGGCGAAGCGCGAGTTGCGCGTTGTCCACGCCGCCTTCGCTGCAATAGCGCCACAGCGCCCGCACCTCGTCGGGCGCGAGCGTGCTGCGGCGGGCGAGATCGTCATTCCACGTCATCTCGCCCGGAGTGCAGGCGAACAACGCACCCCTCTGCAACGCATCGGCGCGCAGGCTTTCGATGCCGTGCGGCCAGTAGCTTTCGCCACCCAGCATCCGCAGGATGACCACCTTCGCGGCGCGCAAGGTCCGCTCGACATAGATGTCGACGGACGCAGGATGTCCCAGCGCCAGCAGGTTGGTCAGTTGCAGGCTGGGAAAATCGTGCGGCAGCGCGGCGCGCGCGGCCGCGAATGCAGCGAGGTCGGTGTCGGCAGCCGACAGCAGCACGATATCGGCGGTGTCCTGCCTGAGATCGCGCGCGGCATCGCCGTCGTCGATGTTGCCGCTGCTGTCGAGCCGGATATGCATGACGGGCGGCGCGCGGAGGCTAACCGGCGAGCGTGCGTTGCGCGGCGGCGGCGTCGAACCCCTTCAGCCCGATCACCACGAGCCGCTCAGCTTGGAGGGAATCGGGGCGGGCGAAGGCGAGATCGACCCGGCCGCCGACGGCCTGCACCACGACCGGCGCCGCCTTGTGCGCGATCTTCGCATGTCCCTTTACGCGCAGCACACCGTCCAGCGCCAGCGCCGAGCCGATACGCGCGCGCATCTGTTCCAGATCGGCGACGGCGGCCGGCGTCACCACGATGCTTTCGAAGTCGTCGTGGTCATGCTCCTCCTCTTCCCCATGATGGCCGACGCGCGCCGCCGTGTCGTCTTCTGCGGCAGCGCCCATGCCGGTCAGCACGGCGGGAGACAGTGCGCCCTGCGCCCGCACGATCCGCACGCCGGGACGGAGCTGTGCGGTCAGTTTGCCTTCAATGCCCGCGAGTTTGTCGGCAGCAACGAGATCGCTCTTGGACAGCACCACGAGATCGGCGCAGGCCAGCTGATCCTCGAATACCTCCTCGATCGGATCGTCGTGATCGATCGCCTCGTCCGCCCTGCGCTGTTCGGCGACAGTTTCCTCTTCGAGCGTGATGCGTCCCTCGGAGAGCGCAAGCGCATCCACCACCGTCACGACGCCGTCGATCGTCGCGCGGGTGCGCACCGCCGGCCAGGCGAACGCCTTGAGCAGCGGCTGGGGAAGGGCGAGGCCGGATGTTTCGATCACGATGGCGTCGAGCGGTTGGTCACGCGTCAGCAGCTTGTCCATGGCGGGCACGAAATCGTCGGCGACAGTGCAGCAGATGCAGCCATTGGTCAGTTCGACAATATCGCCCGGCGCGCAGGCCTTGTCGCCGCAGTCCTCGATCAGCCCACCGTCGAATCCGGCATCGCCGAACTCGTTGACGATCACCGCGATACGCCGCCCTTCGGACTGCATCAGGAGCGAGCGGAGCAATGTCGTCTTGCCTGCGCCGAGAAAGCCGGTGAGAACAGTGACGGGGACGCGCGACATGGAAAACTCCTCAACTTGACTGTTTCAGCCACAGCGGTAATCCCGCGGCGACGAAGACGACGTTCGGAACGACGGCCGCGACGATCTGATTGAGACGGCCCTGCGCGTCGCGGAACGCCCGGCCGAGCGGCGTTTCGGGGACGAGACCGAGACCGACCTCGTTCGACACCAGCACCACGGGCCCGGGCGCCACGTCGAGAAAGCGCGCAAGGCGACGCGCCTCGATCTCCGGATCGCGGCCCGCGAGCATCAGATTCGAGAGCCACAGGGTCAGGCAATCGATCAGCACCGCGCGGCCACGGCCGGCCTCGCGTGTCAGACCATCGACCAGCGCGAGCGGCTCCTCGATGGTCAGCCAGCCGTCGCCACGCTGCTGCCGATGATGAGCGATCCGTGCACGCATCTCCTCGTCGCCCGGGGCGGCGGTCGCAAGGTAGACGCGGGCCAGTCCGCTCTCGCGCACCAGCTTTTCGGCGAAGGCCGATTTGCCGGAGCGCGCGCCGCCGAGCACCAGCGTGGTGCGAAGTCCTGTCATGTCGGAGCGCACCCGTCCTCCGGCGGCCAGTTCGCAGGGGGAATTCGCGCGATCATGCCCTTGCGCAGAATCTCCGCGCGCTGCCGCCACGGCACCAGCCCATAGCTTGATTTGCGATAGGCGCGCACAAAAGCCGCGAGCGCATCTGCCCCGGCCTCCGGAGACAGGTCGCCGAAGACGAAGGTGTAACCTCCATCACTCGAGACGGCGACTGTGGCGGGCCGCTTGCACACGCCAAGGCACTGTGCCGCGCGAACACGCACGTCGCCATTGTTCTCGGCAATCGTTTTGCGCAGTTCGTGCAGCAGGAGGGGCCCCGGCGCACCGGCTTCGCCGGACTTGCAGATCGTACAAACGCTGATAACCGTCAGCGCCCGCGGCGCGTTCGGCGCCGCTTCGGTGTCTGTCAGCAGCCCGGACAAATCGGGACGGCTTTGCTCGCGATCCATTCCGCGCTCACGATCAGGCTCATCGAGCCACGCGCTTTGCAGGATCGCAGCGACAGCAACGCGCCATCGTTTGCTTCCGCCGGCGCGCCCCGCGCCAAACGTCTCCAAAGCACTCGGGTGATGGCAGGTCTCCTGGCTCGCGGGTCGTCGCCTGTGCGCCGCCTTCCCGGGAACTGCCCAGTGGCATCGGCTTTGGCTCGTCGCTTACAGTTGCGGGGGCAGCGCCAGCATTGCACCGGCTTCCCTTTTCACCTTCCCGAGGGAAGGACCATCGGCGGCGAAGCTACCCGCCGCGCGGGGGATGGTCAACACATTGACCTGCCCACGGGGGTGAGGCATGCACCCTCGCTCATCATGTGAGATGATCATGCTGAAGTCCTCGTCGCCGTCGTGGCAGCCACCCGCCATTGTTCCTCTTGATCGCGCGGCCCAGGCCCGCGTTCGCGCGCTGATCGATGGCAAGGCCAAGCCGCCCGGATCGCTGGGGCGCATCGAGGATCTGGCGGTCCAGCTCGGGGCGATCGCCGGCTCCGATGGGCCGGCATTTCACCATGCGACGCTGCTCGTCTTCGCGGGCGATCATGGGCTGACAGAGGAGGGGGTTTCGCAATATCCCTCCGCGGTGACTCAGGCCATGGTGGTGACCTATCTCGCGGGGCGCGCAGCCGCCAATGCATTTGCAGCCGCATGCGATGTCGCGGTCCGGGTCATCGACGCCGGCGTCGCGGGGCCGCTGCCGGACCATCCGATGCTGACGAAGGCCCGTATCCGCAACGGCACGGCGAACGCTGCGCGCGAACCGGCGATGTCGATGGCCGAGGCCTGTCTGGCGCTGGATCGGGGTATCGCCCTCGCCACGGAAGCAGTCAAGAACGGCAGCGACATCATCGCGCTCGGCGAAATGGGAATCGGCAACACGGCATCCTCCGCGCTGCTCGTGCATCGGCTTGCGCCCGCGGCGCTCGATGAGTGCATCGGCGTCGGCGCGGGGCAGGACGACACCGGCATGGTGCGCAAACGCGCGGCAATCGCAAAGGCCGCCGCACGCAGCGATGCAACCGCGCCGCTGGACGTGCTGGCGCAGTTCGGCGGGCTCGAGATCGCCATGATGGCGGGCGCGGTGCTGGGGGCGGCCTCGCAGCGCCGTCCCGTTATCGTCGATGGTTTCATCTGCACGGCGGCGGCGCTGGTCGCCGTGCGGCTCTGCCCGGCGGCGCGCGACTATTGTGTCTTCGCCCATCGCTCCGCCGAGCGCGGCCACGGGATCGCGCTGGCGGCACTCGAAGCCGGGCCGCTGCTCGATCTCGGGCTGCGGCTGGGCGAGGGCACGGGCGCGCTGCTGGCCGTGCCGCTCGTACGCGCCGCCGCGCGGCTCCTGACCGACGTCGCCAGCCTCGACGACGTGCTGGCCGGTCGCATCTAGATGGAGCGGCGCAGCGCTTTCCTCGATGCGGTTCGCCTTCTCACCATCGTGCCGGTGGGATCGGCGGCCGAAGCGCCGCCGCCCGACTGGCTGGCGCGGGCGATGAAATTTTTTCCGCTCGTGGGAGTCTTCGTCGGCCTTGCGGGTGCTGCCGTGCTGCTGCTCGCCGGACAGGTCTGGGGATCGACAACCGCAGCGCTGCTCGCTGTCGCCACGACCATCGCGATCACCGGCGCGTTTCACGAAGACGGGCTCGCCGATACATTCGATGCGCTGGGCGGCTGGTCCGTCGAGAAGCGTCTCGCGATCATGAAGGACAGCCGGCTCGGGACCTACGGCGCGCTGGCGCTCGGTATCGGCGTGGCGCTGCGCGTTGCCGTCCTCGCCAGCCTCCCACTGTGGCTGGGCGCAGCGGCGCTGGTGGCGAGCCATGCCGTGGCGCGTGCGATGCCGCTGCTGCTGGTTCGGCGGATGCGCTATGCGGGCGACACCGCCGGGATGAAAGTGCCATATGTCGAATCCCCGCTGCGGCCTGATGAGATGATCGTTGCGCTCACCGTCGCTGCGCTCGCCGCTTTGCCGCTTCTGATGATGGCGCCGTTGTCGCTCGGCGCGGGCCTTGTGCTGGCGGCCGGCATGGCCGCCGTGGTCGCGGCCGGCGCGCGCAGGCTGCTTGGCGGCTATACAGGCGACGTGCTCGGCGCCATCGAACAGTTCGCGGAGATTGGTTTTCTGCTCGGCATCGCCGCGCTCATCTGAGCGGCCAATCCAGCGGCAGGATATAGGGCAGGCCCTCGCGGGCCTCCGCGCCGCGTCCGATGCCGGCGATGGCATCGACCATCCGGCCTTGCCGGCCGAGCAGGTCGTCGGCGAGCGCGACCATCAGCCTGTTGGGCGTTGCGAACGGCGCGCGGGCGCGCAGGTCCAGCGCAATCTCCCGCTCAAGGCCCGGATTCCGGTCGCAGGCGAGGGCGTAAGCCGCGGCGCTCGACCGGCTGATCCCCGCCCAGCAATGAACGAGCAGCGGATGCGCGCGCGCCTGTCGTCCGAAATCAAGGATCGTCTGAACCGTGGCGATGCCGGGTGAGATCAGGCCGGGGCGATGTTCGGGAATGTCGTGAAACGTGAGGGACAGATGACGATGGCATCCGGTGCGGCCCTCGGACCCTGCCACGTCGTGTCCCGGCGACAACAGGGACAGGAGATCGTAATTCCCGAGTTGGGCCGTCACGTCCGCAAGCGAACCGAGTGAACAGACGTGAAGCACGCTCGGGCCCCGGACGGTTCTTTCCGCGCCGGTCAAGCCAGCAAACACAGGTGCTGGCGTGAACGAAATGACACCAACGAAAAAGGAGAGAGGTTTGGAAGAAGATCGGGCAGTCCGGAATGCGCTGCCGCGCGTCAGATCTCCGACTGGCGACGGGTCCGATAGCCATCAATGGCGTGCGCCACGAAAATGCTTGCGCTCACCAGACCGAAAAAAGCAGTCATCGTTTCCAACATCGTCGTCGTCCTTGCCGCCCCGCGCTCACGTTAAGGACAGAGCTACCCGCACAGTCAAAAAAAATCGTTGCGGAAATCGCGACCATCTTTGGAGTGAGGATTCTCTGCAACGCTTGCTCGCACAGGCCCGGCATTCGCCGGGTTCTCACCGCAATCCGGCCCATCCTCGGCCCAGGGACGCCCGCAGTCGGCGGGGAATCCGTTCGCAGAGACGTATCGATGGGGTTTTGTCGGCTGGGCCTTGTTGGCGGTGCATTGATCAGCGTCGTCCCGCGGCGTTCGGCTTCGTCGCCGAAACCCGCCGTTTACCAAGACTGGGCGAAACCGGATTTGTCCCCATTTCCGCCATAGGGGCACTGCGTTATAGTTACCGTCTGGTCTGGACTTGGGGGACCGGACGATTCGGCTGCACTCAATGAGGGTCGCCGGGGGGATACAGGTTTGGGTGGGTCTATTTCGAGAAGCGCGCGTCGTTCGCCGCGGAGCAAGGCCGCAGGGCAGGCGTTGCGACTGGCGGCCGTGAGCTGCGCCTGCGTGGCGCTGGCCAACTGTGCCGCGTCGAACAAGTTCGCCAGCAAGGTCGATCCCAAATATGGCGTGTCGACCAGCCCACGGGTCGTCGACTTCGGCCAGCCCGTTCCAAGAGGCGGCGGCACCTATCGGGTCGGCAAGCCCTATGTCGTCGCGGGCCGGACCTATGTCCCCGAAGAGAACACCAGCTACCGCGCCGAGGGCATGGCCTCCTGGTACGGCGACGCGTTCCACGGGCGGCTGACCGCCAACGGCGAGGTCTTCGACATGACGTCGCTGACCGCCGCCCACCCGACGCTGCCGATGCCGAGCTATGTCCGCGTCACCAACATGGCAAATGGCAAATCGCTGATCGTGCGGGTCAACGACCGCGGGCCGTACCACGGCAACCGGATCATCGACGTGTCGAACACGGCCGCCCATCTGCTCGATTTCCGCAGCAACGGCATCGCGCGGGTGCGCGTCGAATATGTCGGCCGCGCGCCGCTCGAAGGATCGGACGATCGCCAGCTGATGGCAACGCTGCGCACCGGTGAACCCGCGCCGTCGCCCTCGATGGTTCGTGTCGCCTCCGCCAAGCCGTTCGTACCCGACATGGGGCAGGCCAGCCGCGCGGTCGCGGCCGATGTTCCCGTCCCGTCGGAGCGTCCGTATACGCTGGGCCGGACGTCGGTCGACGTCGCTTCGGTCAATGCGACCTCTGAAATATCGGCGTCGCGCAGTTCGCGTTCGGATGGCCGTGCGCTCGCCAATCCGCGCGCCGTGTCCTATCGCGAGGTCACGGATGACCCGCGCCGCACGACGGCCTCTGCCTTTGCGCCGAGCAGCAGTTCCAACGACCAGATCGGACATCTGCTGTCGGGGCGGGGCCTGTACTAAGGGGCAGCCCTCAATACCCGATCTGCTTCAGGAACCCGATCAGGGCGGTGTTGACCTCGTCCGGCCGCTCCTGCTGGATCCAGTGCCCGGCCCCCTCGATGATCAGCTTGCGCGCGAGGCTGGGCAGGACGCGCTCCATCTCCGCGATCCGCTTGCCGCCCAGAAGGCCCTTGACCACCGCGTCGCGGGAGCCGGCAATGAACAACGACGGCTGACGGATCTGAGCGCCCTGCCAGGGCGCGGTGAGATCCCAGTTGCGGTCGATGTTGCGATACCAGTTCAGCCCGCCCCGGAAACCCGATGCACGATAGGCGTCGATGAAGTGGTGCAGTTCATCCTCGCTCACCCAGTCGGGAAGCAGGCGCGGGATTGCCGGATCGCCGAGAAAGCCATGCACCGGATCGACGTTGAGCGTCTCGGATCGATCCGCCGCGAAGCCGCGCGAAAACATCGCGCGCATGGTGAAGGCCGGATCGCGCTCAAATTCCGCTTCAGCAACTCCGGGTATCTGGAAGTACTGCCAGTAGAAATTATCGATTCCCTGTTTGCGCAGAAGCTCCATTGGCCGCCCGCGTCCCCGGATGGGCGGGGGGACGCTCAGCCCGGCCACCGCCGGAAACATGTCGGGGCGGAACAGCGCGGCATGCCAGGCGACGGGCGCACCCCAGTCGTGACCGATCACGACGGCCTTGCTCTCGCCCAGCGCGCCGACGAGACCGACGACATCCCCGACGAGGTCGAAGATGCTGTAGGCTTCGATATCGTCCGGCCGGGAACTTCGGCCGAATCCCCGCATGTCGGGGGCCGCCACGCGATAGCCCGCCTCCGCGAGCGGGCCGATCTGATGCCGCCATGAATAGGCGAGCTCGGGCCAGCCATGGCACAGCATGACCAACGGACCGGTCCCCTGAAGGGTCACGGACAAATCGATGCCATTGGCTGAAATCTTTTCTATTTTCATGAAGTTTCCGCCCGTAATTCATGTTGTTTCGAGCCCGCATCGCGGGTTACCCGCCCACGATAGGAACCAATCAGCGCGACCGCAACGGCTGTCCGCCCCCGGCGTGTTGTTCGGCAGTGTGGCGGCTGTTAAGTAAGACGTGTTCCCCGGAGACGACGAGCGATGGCTGCGCACCCCGCACGATTGAGGCATTCCCGCCGGCTCATTGCGCGGCTGAGCGCGGGACTGGCAGCAGTCGGGATCCTGATCGCCGCCGCCGGCGCGTTCGCCGCCAACAAGAGCGTGGAAGGCGGTGCCAAGAAGGATCAGGGCTTCGATGTCGATGCGCCGACAGCCATCCTGATCGAGGCCACCAGCGGCGCGGTGCTGTTCGAGAAGAACGCCGACGAACTGCGCCCTCCCTCCAGCATGATGAAGATCATGACGGCGGAGTTCGTGTTCAACGAGATCACGCAGGGGCGGGTCAAGCTCACGGACGAATACGTCGTCAGTGAAAACTCCTGGCGGAAGGGCGGCGCACCGGCAGGCGGATCGACCATGTTCGCGGCCATCCACAGCCGGGTGCCGGTGGCCGATCTGCTGCGCGGGGCGATCATCCAGAGCGGCAACGACTCCTGCATGATCCTAGCCGAGGGCATCGCAGGCGGCGAGCGCGCTTTCGCCGAAAAGCTCACGGCACGCGCCCGCGAACTGGGGCTGTCCCAGGCAACCTTCGGCAATTCCAACGGCCTGCCCGACCCCGACAACAAGATGAGCGTGCGCGAGCTTGCGACGCTGGCCCGTCACATCGTCCAGACCTACCCCGAATTCTACAAGATCTTCGGCGAGCAGGAATTCACCTGGAACAAGATCCGGCAGTTCAATCGCAATCCGCTCCTGAAAGCCTATGAGGGCGCGGACGGGTTGAAGACCGGCTATACCAAGGACGGCGGCTACGGGCTCGTCGGCTCGGCGGTCCAGAACGGTCAGCGTCTGATCGTGGTCATCAACGGGCTGGAGAGTCTCGACGACCGGGCGGCGGATGCCAAGCGCCTGCTGGACTGGGGATTCCGCAACTTCGAGACCCGGACGCTGTTCGAGCCGCAGCAGTTCGTCGGCTATGCCCGCGTCTTCGGCGGCGAGGGCCGCTCGCTCAAGCTGGTGAGCCACGAGCCGGTCAAGGTCATGATCCAGAAGAACGGAGCCGACAAGCTGCTGGCGCGGGTTGTCTATCAGGGGCCGGTCCGGGCTCCGGTGACGGAGGGACAGCGCGTGGGCGTCATCAAGGTCTGGCGCAGCGGCAATCTCGCGGTCGAGGTGCCGCTCTATGCCGGCGAGACCATCCAGACCGGCACCACGATGCGCCGCGCCTTCGACGGGGCGGCGGAGCTGTTCACGGCGCTGTTCCGGGCCGGCATCGAGAAGCTCTGAATTATGTCCGATGCCGACATTGATCCGGGGCGCGGTCGCTTCATCACCTTCGAAGGCGGGGAGGGTGCGGGCAAATCCACCCAGATCAAGCGGCTCGCCGAACGGCTCGAAGGCGAGGGGATCCGCACCCGGCTGACCCGCGAGCCAGGGGGCTCCCCCGGCGCCGAAGTGATCCGCCACCTGCTCTTGTCCGGCGTCGGCAAGCTGCTCGGCGGTGACGCCGAGTCCATGCTGTTCGCCGCTGCCCGCGACGAACACGTCCGCGAGGTGATCCGCCCGGCGCTCGATCAGGGCATCTGGGTGCTGTGCGACCGCTTCATCGATTCCACGCGCGCCTATCAGGGCGGCGTCGGCAAGGTTCCGATCGCGCTGCTGAACGCGCTCGAGCGCGCGACCGTGGGCGACACCATGCCGGACCTGACCCTCGTGCTGGACCTGCCGGTCGAGATCGGCTTGCAGCGGGCGGCGGCACGGCGTGGCATGGACACGGCTGATCGCTTCGAGGCGGAGGGGCTGGCGTTCCATACCAAGCTGCGGGATGTCTACCGGACGATTGCCCAGGCCGATCCGCGCCGCTGCGTCCTGATCGACGCAAATGCCGATGTCGAAGCCGTCGCCGAGCGCGTCTGGGATGCGGTGAGGCAGCGGCTGAACATCACGTCCAACCATCGCCACGAGTCCGCATGAGCGCACGCAGTTCCGAACCTTCTACCCGCCATCCGCGCGAGACCACGATCCTTGCGGGGCATCACGAGGCGGAGCAGACGCTGCTGAACGCCTATCGGAGCGGGCGCATTCCGCATGCCTGGCTGATCGGCGGGGCGCGGGGGATCGGCAAGGCGACGCTGGCCTACCGTATGGCGCGGTTCGTGCTGGCCCATCCCGATCCGACCCGTTCCGAGGTTCAGTCAGCCACGACGCTTGCCGTTCCATCCGACAGCGCGACCGCGCGCCACGTGGCGTCGGACACCCACGGCGGGCTTCTGGCGCTTGAGCGCGCTGTCAACGAGCGCGGCACGATGGGGACGGTCATCACCGTCGATCAGGCCCGCGAGGCCTCGGCCTTCTTCGCCGCGACGGCTGCGGTCGGCGGCTGGCGGGTCTGCATCGTCGATACGGTCGACGAACTCAACGCCAATGCGGCCAACGCGCTGCTGAAGATACTGGAGGAGCCGCCGGCGCGCTCGCTGTTCCTGCTGGTGACGCATGCGCCGTCCCGCGTGCTGGCCACCATCCAGTCGCGCTGCCGCAAGCTGCCGCTCAGGCCGCTGCCTGATGCCGACGTCGCGCGCGCGGCCGCCGACGTTCTGGAGTTGTCCTCGGACGACCCGGACCTCGCGCGTGCGGCGGCCGCTGCCGACGGCAGCGCGGGACGCGCCCTGATGCTGTTGAGCGGCGAGGCGCTCGGTCTCTACCAGCGCACCAGTTCACTGCTCGATGCGCTGCCCCGGGTCGATCATCGCGCCCTGCACGAGCTTGGCGATTCCATGGGCCTCGCAGACCGCGCCGCGCTCGGCGCATTCGCCGACACGGTCGAGCGCTGGATGGCGCGGCGGCTCCATGCCGACGGGGCGGCAGCGGACCTGCCGCGCCTTGCGCGCCTTGCGGAGGTATGGGAAAAGATCGCCAAGTCCGTGCGCGAAACCGAAATGTTCAACCTCGAACGCAAGCCGCTGGTTTTCGCCGTGTTCGGACTCCTCGCAGAAGCGACGCGCTGACGCGCTCCGGCATCCGGGGCAGGTTCGCTGTCTGCCAGCTCGATGGACGCTAGAGTGGCCAAGTCAACGTTCTACCTCACCACGCCGATCTTCTATCCCAACGGCGCGCCGCATATCGGGCACGCCTATACGGCCATCGCCAGCGACGCCCTCGCGCGCTTCCAGCGTCTGGATGGCCGCGACGTTCTGTTCCTGACCGGGACCGACGAGCACGGGCAGAAGATGCAGCAGACGGCTGCCAAGGAGGGGATCACGCCGCTGGAGCTGGCGACCCGCAACTCGTCCGTCTTCCGGAATCTGTGGGCCGAGCTGAACATTTCCTACGACGATTACATCCGCACCACCGAGCCGCGACATCATCGCGCCAGCGAGGCGATCTGGCAGCGCATGATGGATGCGGGCGACATCTATCTCGACGTCTATTCCGGCTGGTATTCGGTCCGTCAGGAAGCCTTCTTCGACGAGAAGGAGACCACGCTGGGCGAGGACGGCGTTCGCCGCGAGCCGCTCGGCTCCCCGGTCGAATGGGTCGAGGAGAAGAGCTATTTCTTCCGCCTGTCCGCCTACCAGGATCGCCTGCTGAAACTCTATGATGAGCGCCCGGACTTCATCGGCCCGGACTCGCGCCGCAACGAGGTGATGAGCTTCGTCAGAGGCGGCCTTCAGGATCTGTCGATCTCGCGCGCCACATTCGACTGGGGCATCAAGGTGCCCGGCGACGAAGGGCATGTGATGTATGTGTGGGTCGACGCGCTGACCAATTACATCACCGCCGCCGGTTATCCGGACGAGGGCGATCCGAAGTGGCGGTTCTGGCCGGCCGACGTCCATATCATCGGCAAGGATATCATCCGCTTTCACGCGGTGTACTGGCCGGCCTTCCTGATGTCGGCGGGCATCGCGCCGCCGAAGCGGGTCTATGCCCACGGCTTCCTGCTCAATCGCGGGGAGAAGATGTCGAAGTCGGTCGGCAACGTGGTCGATCCGTTCAGTCTGGTGAAGCTCTACGGCGTCGATCAGGCGCGCTATTTCTTCCTGCGCGAGGTCGCGTTCGGACAGGACGGCAGCTACAATCACGAGGCCATCGTCGCGCGCATCAATGCCGATCTCGCCAACGATCTCGGCAATCTCGCGCAGCGTTCGCTGTCGATGATCGCCAAGCAGCTGGGCGGCGTGGTGCCCGAGCCGGGTGATTTCTCGGACAGCGACAAGGCCATTCTGGCGCAGGCCGACGCGATGCTGGCGACCGCACGCGAGGCGATGGCCGGCCAGCAGATCCATGTCGCCCTGAATGCGATCTGGGCGACGGTGGCGGAGGCCAATCGCTACTTCGCCTCGGAAGCGCCGTGGGCGCTCGCCAAGACCGATCCCGCGCGCCAGAAAACGGTTCTGTATGTCACGGCTGAGGTCGTGCGCCAGATCGCGATCCTGGCGCAGCCGGCGATGCCGGCGTCCTGTGCCAAGCTGCTCGACATTCTCGGCATCCCGGACGACGCACGCACCTTTGCCGCGATCGAAGAGCGCATCAGGCCCGGCTCAACGTTGCCGCCGCCCGCGCCGGTGTTTCCGCGTTTCGTCGAACCCGAGACGCCAACGGACTAAGTCTCATGCTCATCGACAGCCACTGCCATCTCGACTTCCCGGACTTCGCCAGCGATCTCGACGGGATCGTCGCACGCGCCGAGGCGGCGGGCGTCGCACGCATGGTGACGATCTCCACGCGCGTGCGCGAATTCGAGAAGCTGCGCGCCATCGTCGGGCGCTATCCCAACGTCTACTGTTCGCTCGGCACCCATCCGCAGCATGCCGATGAGGAAGACGGCATCCCGGCCGAGGACCTGGCCGCCATCGCCGCGCATCCGAAGGTCGTGGCGCTGGGCGAGGCGGGCCTGGATAATTTTTACGAGCAGGGCTCGGCTGCCGCGCAGGAGAGGGGCTTTCGCGCCCATATCCAAGCAGCCCGTCTGACCGGGCTGCCGCTCGTGATCCACACCCGCGAGGCCGATCAGCGCTGCGGCGAGATTCTCGAAGACGAGATGGCAAAAGGCCAGTTTCGCGCGGTACTGCACTGCTACACCGGCGGCCGCGAGCTGGCGATGAAGGCCATCGCGCTCGGCCTGTCGATCTCGTTCACCGGCATCCTGACCTTCAAGAAGTCGCAGGCGATCCGCGACCTCGCGGCCGAGCTGCCCGCCGACCGCATCATGGTCGAGACCGACGCGCCATATCTTGCGCCCGGCCCCTATCGCGGCAAGCGCAACGAGCCGGCCTACGTGGTGGAGACCGCGAAGGTGCTCGCCGATGTGCGCGGCGTGAGTTTCGACGAGATCGCACGCCAGACCACGGAGAATTTCTTCCGCTTCTTCGACAAGGTGCCGCGGCCGGAGGCCTGCGCCGCGTGACGCTGACGCTGACCATTCTCGGCTGCGGTTCGTCCGCAGGCGTGCCGCGCCCCGCGCTCGGCTGGGGCGCGTGCGACCCGGCCAATCCGAAGAACCGCCGCCGCCGCTGCTCGATGATGATCGAGCGGTGCGGGCCGGGCGGTGTGACGCGCATCATCATCGACACGTCGCCGGATCTGCGCGAGCAACTGATCGACGCCGATGTCGATCATATCGACGCGGTGTTTTTGACCCACGAGCACGCCGACCAGACCCACGGCATCGACGACCTGCGCTCGGTGGTGCTGGCGCAGCGCGCGCGGATTCCCGTCTACCTCAACGCGTCGACCGCAGCCGACATCATGTCCCGCTTCGGTTACTGCTTCGAGACGCCCGCGGGCAGCGCCTATCCGCCGATCCTGAGCCGCCACGATATCGAGGCGGGCGAGACCCGCGTGATCGACGGGAAGGGCGGTGCAGTGGCGCTGACGGCCTTTCTGGTTCAGCACGGCAATATCACCGCGCTCGGCTACCGGATCGCAGGCACGGCGGCCTACTCGCCAGACCTCAACGACATTCCGCCGGAAAGCTTTCCGGCGCTCGAAAACCTCGATCTGTGGATCGTCGACGGGTTGCGCCCGGCGGCCCATCCGAGCCACTTCAGTCTTGGCGAGGCGCTGAACTGGATCGACCGTTTCAGGCCGCGCCGCGCGGTCATCACCAACATGCATTCGGACCTCGATTACGAGGTCGTGCGCCGGAGCGTACCGGAAGGTGTCGTTCCGGCCTATGACGGAATGCGGATCGAGATCGGCGAGGGGTGATCCCCGCCGGATTTGTGGTGAGCGTTACGCCGTGATGGCCTTCGCCGAGCCGACCTGATCGCGCAGAAGGAATTTCTGGATCTTGCCGGTCGATGTCTTGGGGATCGTGCTGAACACCACGACCTTCGGCGTCTTGAAGCCGGGCAGTTCGGCGCGGCAGAACGCGATGATATCCGCCTCAGTGGCGCTCGCGCCGTCCTTCAGTTCGATGAAGGCACACGGCACCTCGCCCCATTTCGGATCCGGCTTGGCGACCACGGCCGCGAACAGCACGGCGGGATGGCGATAAAGCACGTCCTCGACCTCCACCGACGACACGTTCTCGCCGCCGGAGATGATGATGTCCTTCGAGCGATCCTTGATGATGACGTAGCCGTCCTTGTCCAGTACGCCCAGATCGCCGGTGTGAAACCAGCCGCCTGCGAAGGCGTCGTGGGTCGCAGCTTCGTTCTTGAGATACCCCTTCATCACCACGTTGCCGCGAAACATGACCTCGCCGACGGTTTCACCATCATGCGGCACTTCCTGCATCGTCTCGGGATTTAAAACCGTTACGGCCTCCTGCAGGTGGTAGGGCACGCCCTGCCGCCGCTTCAGGCTGGCGCGCTGCTCGGCGGGGAGGTCGTCCCAGCCCTCCTGCTCGGCGCAGACCGATGCAGGCCCGTAGACTTCCGTCAGACCGTAAACGTGGGTGAGCTTGATGCCGATGCGCTCGGCGCCCGCCAGCACCGCCACCGGCGGCGGCGCGCCCGCGATCAGCCCGACAATCGGCTTCGCGTCGGCCGCCGGCTGCGGCGCACCTGGCGCGTTGATGAGCGTGTTGTAGACGATCGGCGCGCCGCACATATGCGTCACACCGTGACGGACGATCAATTCGAAAATCTTGGCAGGTTCGACCTTGCGCAGGCAGACATTGACCCCGGCCGCGGCCGCGATGGTCCAGGGAAAGCACCAGCCGTTGCAGTGGAACATCGGCAGCGTCCACAGGTATACCGGATGCTGGCCAAGGCCGCCCGACAGGATGTTGCTGACCGCGTTCAGATACGCGCCGCGGTGGTGTGTGACGACGCCCTTCGGATTGCCGGTGGTGCCGGAGGTGTAACTGAGCGCGATCGCGTTCCACTCGTCCTCCGGCAGCGACCAGGCGAAATCGGGATCGCCGGCCGCGACGATCTCCTCGTACTCGCTTTCGCCGATCCGCAGCCGTGGTCCGGCGAACGCCGGATCATCGACGTCGATCAGCAGCGGTTTCGGCCCGTCCATATGACCGAGCGCGTCCGCGATGACCTGCGCGAACTCCGGATCGACGAACAGCACCCTGGCGCCGCCATGGTCGAGTTGAAAGGCGAGGGCGTGGGCATCCAGCCGGGTGTTCAGCGTGTTGAGCACCGCGCCCGCCATCGGCACCGCGAAGTGCAGTTCGTTCATCGCCGGGATGTTGGGCAGCATCGCCGCGACCGTATCGCCCGGCCCGATCCCGCGCCGGGCCAGAAACGACGCGACGCGACGGCAGCGCTCATAGGTCTCGGCCCAGGTGAAAGACCGGCTTTCGTGGACCGTGCTGAGCCGCTGCGGATAGATCGCCGCCGTCCGCTTCAAGAAGCTCAGTGGCGACAGCGGGACGTAGTTGGCCGGGTTCTTGTCGAGACCGATCCCATACTGACCTTCACGCGTACTCATGTTTCCTGTCCCATCATTCGTTTGATTTGCGCCGTTTGGCCCGGGTCTCATACGGCGGCGCAGCACGTCAAATGTCGTCGCCAACTCATTGGAGGCTAGCGCAAAAAAGGATTTGAAATCCATTGGAAGATCGTCGTGCTCAAGTTCTGCGTGCTCCAGTCTGAGCCGATCAATATACAGACGACGCACCGGCATCCGGCTGCCACAGCACGCCGCCATAGGTTATATTCCATAATACACCTTATGCGAATTAAGGGTGTGGCGTAACTGATCGGAACACGCTCCGCGCTACATCGCCTCTCTGTACGCGAGCCTTGCCTCGGCCGCGGCCAGATCCTCCTCGGTGTTCACGTTGAAAAACGGGTCGACCTCGCCAACCGGCCACGCGACCACCTGCGGATCATGACGGCTGGCCCATTGGCCCACCGCGCGCAGACCTGCGGCTAGTTGGGCCCGCAGGTCATCGCGGAGCCCGACATGCCAGAGGCCGACAACGGGATGCCGGCGTCCGTCGGAGGCCGCGACGACGGCACCGGCGTCGCTCCCCCCGGCTCGGCCCGCCGCGAGTCCGCGCACGAGATCCGGCGGCAGGAACGGACAGTCGGCCGGAGCCGTCACGATCCACTCCAGACCCGGATGCTCGGCCGCGCACCAGTCCATGGCCGCCAGCAGGCCCGCCAGCGGCCCGGGATAGCCTGCCAGTGTGTCGGCGACCACGGTCAGGCGGCGCGGCGCGAAGCGTTCCGGATCACCATTGGCGTTCAGAACGAGGCCATCGCATTGCGGAGCAAGGCGCGCAATCACGTGGTCGAGGATCGGCATGCCGCCGAGCGGCCGCAGGCACTTGTCGCCGCCGCCCATGCGCCGGGACAGGCCGCCAGCCAGAATGACGCCGAGGGGCCGAGGAGATTGGCTCATGCGGCGAGATTACGACCCCGCCGGGGCCCTTGTCACGACAACCGCGTGCAGCCCGGGCGTGAGCCCCGATATCAGCGGCACGGTGGTTTGTCGCAGGGCACCTTGAAACCGTGTTCTGTTGCGCGTCAGACAAGCCGCGCTCGGAAACGCTTTTGCATCCAGGGGGACCGTCCACTGCCGCGGCGATGCCGTATTCCGCACGAAAGCGGCCTTCCAGACGTTATCGCCCCGAACAAGCCGCAGCATCACGTGCCCGACCTTGCCGTAGAGCGAGTTTCGGGAATGACATTGTGGATGTCGTTCCCATCAACGGGCGCCCTCGCCTCCCAAATGGGCTGCCGTAGCGTCGGAAAAGCTCGGCCATTGGCGCTGCAACGTTTTGTCGAACTGACCTCTTCCAAATCCCACATCTTCAGCAGGCGCTGATCGGAACGGATCGCGCGAACGATGGGCCGTGCCATGTATCAACTTGAAAACAAGCTTCCGCTAGAAACATCCAGATCGACATCGATCGCTTGAGGGGGCGCTTGCCCCATCGCTACCGTTACGGGGAGACATCGGGTGTTTCGCTGGATGAAACAGGTCCGATGATCGGCGGCTTCTTCTCATACCAACGACACAACGATTGATACGCGTGAGCCAATCGCAGCAGGCCAGGTTCAGAAAAAGACCGGCCTACCAGTTGCATCGACAGCGGCATTCCGTCGGCATCGAAGCCCATCGGAATCGCAAGCGACGGTAGGCCGAGATAGTTCAGCGGTCGGGTGAACCGAGTAAGTTGCCGAACGACGAGATCGATATTCGCGCCGCTTTCAATGTCACTTTCGTCAATTCGTGGCGTCCTGATCGCAGTGAGCGGCAAAAGGAGGGTATCGGTCTTCGCGAAGACCTCAGCGGTGAACATCTGCAGAGCGGTGCTGCGATGCCTCAGCGCATCGATATAGGTTGGTGCCGGGATCGCGAAGCCACGCTCGAGACGAACCCGCATCTGAGTGCCGTAGCTATGCACGCTATCGCGCGTCAATTGCGCATGAAGGGCGCTGCCTTCGCAGGCCAGGATCATGCCCGCGGCGGCATCGTAGAGCTCGAGGTCCGGCATCTTGATCGGGATCAGTTCACAGCCCAATTCGGCGAATGCCGACTGCGCCGTGGCCAAGGCGTCCACGATCTCTGGGTCGATTGGCTCGAGCGCGGTCGGCATCACAACGCCGATCCGCATGCCGCGGACCGAACGATCGATATCACGGGCGAAGTCTATCGGCGCGATGTGAGCCGTTGTCGGATCCGCTGGGTCCTGCCCCGCAATGACATTCATCATGATGGCGCAGTCCTCGGCGGTCCGCGCGATGGGGCCGACCACATCCAAGGTGAAAGACAAACCCATGCTCCCTGCCCGGCTGACAAGGCCATAGGTTGGTTTCAGGCCTGTCGCGCCGCAAAGCCCAGCCGGGATTCTGATTGACCCGGCCGTGTCGGACCCTAACGCAGCATAGACCGTTCGCGATGCAACAGCGGCTGCAGAGCCGCTGGAAGATCCGCCGGTGATCCGGGACGTATCCCAAGGATTTCGGCAATTTCCAGTCGTCTTGTTGTGACCGGTCGGGCCGACGGCGAAGGCGGTCATGTTCAACACGCCAAGCTGGATGGCTCCGGCGGCGTCGAGGCGCGAAAGCACGGACGCCGTGACACTCGGCAATGGAAGGTCGATATCAGCGCCATAAGAAGATCGAACGCCGGATCGATGGAACATGTCCTTGGCACCGAACGGGACACCGTGCAGGACGCCCCTGACGTGCCCCTTCTCCAGGTCCTTGTCCGCCGACGTCGCCTGCGCGATGGCCAGGTCGCCGTCCACACGCAAGAACGCATTGGTGTGAGAATTGACGCTTGCGGCCCGAGCGAGGCTTTCGGCGACGAGTTCGCGCGATGAAAGCTTACGATTGCGAAGCGCGCGAAGCACTTCAGCCAGAGTAAGGTCGGCTGGAGAATTCATCGGCTTTCTTCAATGAGCGTTGCCAGGAACGTCGCAGGCTCCGCTGCGAATGGCGTCGCACTGAATGCCCGTCGGGTTGTCGCGATCTGCGTCGAAACGACGGACGCGATGTCAGCGGCATTTCCGACAGGCAGAAGGCCTGCGGTCAAGAACGCGGCAGCGACCTGTGCTTCGGTCACCTGATACGCTTCAGGGAGGGTCACGAGGAGTTCCGGAGACTCAGGCATATGCCGAATTCAGAAGAATTGGCTGGCCATGAGGTGTTCGTTCGGCGGCTAAGCGCCATTGCTCTTTCCGCTCCGCGAGATCTTCCTTTGAAAGCAATGCCTTCGAACGGACGATATCTTCTAGCGAGGCAAGCCAGTGCTTGTAATAGGTCGCACCCGTGTCGGGATCTCCAGCGTCTTGTGCGGCCTTTATGTTCCGGGAGAGACTGTCAGCCCATTCTTGCCAAGTGAACAAACCGCGCTCGTGCAGGCTCAGAACCATGGCAAACGCCTGCGCTTCCCACGGCTCCCGAAAGACAGGCTCGTCGCCCTCGAGCGGAACACTTCCGACAACCTCAATCAAACCGCGTAAATCACGCGATGGAAGTTCGCACGGCATCAATCCGTTCCCTCAAGGTAAGATTCCCAGCAGTCCACCTGCACCCAATCGGCCGTCGTGTCCGATCCAAAGAGGTCTACCGCGTCGAACTTCACGGTATAGAGCCACTGCGGGTTCTCACCCTGACGGACTGCATTGCTGTCAGGAAAAACGTGTCCGCCGTGAACCAGGACGATCTCTCCAATCTTGTCCCTGCAGTAACGCGGCAAACGCGTATGGGTCGGGATATTGATCATCCGGGTTCGAACACGATCACCGGCCTTGAATTTCGCTGAAGTGTCGAGATGACGCTCCGAGGGCCACCCCTTCGAAAAGATCCTGTCAACGGCATCGCCGTCCAAGGCAGTCATCGACTGGGCCTGGGTGAGCATTTTTCCGGACTTGATCTCTTCGGAAGTCGCCATGCCGGTTTTGACCAGCAACACCTCCAGCGCGTCGATCCAAATTTCATAATACGGGATCGACAGATACCGGGCTGGCGGCAGGCTCTCGCGTGTGGACCTCATGGTATCAATATTCCACCGGCCGGACGCGCCCATCGCCAGCGTGATCGCCAGGGCGCGTTTCTCCCATTCGTGATGGAAGACGGGCTCGTTTGCTTCGGGCACGACCGGACCAAAGCACTGGAGGCCACCCATATCGTGGACACCGTTCATCAGGATGCCTCACCGTCTCGGCCGGGAAGCGATACGATGCCGGTGCCGATCATGGAGTCCCGCGTCACGATTGCGGCGAGTTCTTCCTCGGACCAACCCTCCGTGACCTCCGGGCGCATAGGCAGCACCAGATAGCGTATCTCGGAATTCGAATCCCAGACCGACACTTTCACACCGTCCGGAAGCGAGACGCCGAAGTCGGACAGGACGCCTCGCGGATCGATGATGGCGCGCGCCCGGTACGGTGCCGACTTGTACCACATTGGGGGCAATCCGAGAACGGGCCACGGATAGCAAGAGCACAACGTGCAAACGACTATATTGTGGACCGAGGGCGTATTCTCGACCACGACGATGTGTTCACCCTGACGGCCGGTATAGCCGAGCGATGCGATTGCCGACGTCGCATCTTTCATCAGCCAGGTTTTAAACTCCGGTTCTGACCAGGCCTTGGCCACCACGCGGGCGCCGTTGCGTGGGCCAACCTTGTGCTCATAAGTCTGAATCAACGCCTCGAGACCGGTCGGATCGATGTACCCCTTCTCGGAAAGCAAAGACTCCAGCGATCTTACGCGAAGCTCGATCTCGGAAAGTTCCGAGCTGTGCTCGTGATCATGGATATGACGATCATGGTCGTGGTGATGGGGCATGTTTCACCCTCCTAGACGCCGAGATAGGCTTTTTGGACTTCTTCGTTCTCGCGCAGGCCTTCGGCGGTGCCCTCGAGAACGACGCGGCCCGCCTTCAGGACGTAGCCGCGATTGGCGATCGACAGAGCTAGAGCTGCATTCTGCTCCACCAGGAGAACGGATACGCCGGTGGCATTGATGCGCAGCAAGGCATCATGCAGTTCATCGACCACGATTGGAGCGAGACCATGGCTTGGTTCGTCAAGGAGCAGCAAACGTGGTGCGCTCATGAGGGCGCGTCCGATTGAAACCATTTGCTGTTCGCCGCCAGAAAGCGTTCCTGCCAGCTGGGTAATACGCTCCTTCAATCGTGGGAACAGATTGAAGATGCGGTCCATTCGTTCCGGAAGATCCCGTGCCTTCGGACACGAATATGCTCCCATCCAGAGATTGTCCTTTACCGACATTCTCGGGAACACGTGCCGCCCTTCCGGAACGTGACTGATTCCCATCCGCGCAACGCTTTGTGCGGCGACGGGTATGAGATCGTTGCCTTCGAACGAGATGGCACCATGGCTCTTCGGCACCAGTCGCGATATCGCTCTCAGCAAGGTGCTCTTGCCTGCTGTATTCGCGCCGAGGATTGTGACAGTCTCGCCTTTTTTGACCTCGAACGAGACGTCGTGAAGAACCTCGACCTGACCGTAGCCGGCGGACAGATTCTTGACCTCAAGCATGAGCGGCCTCGCCCTTCGCACCGGATGCACCGAGATAGGCCCTGATCACATCGGGGTGCGATATGATTTCGTCCGGCTTTCCGTCGGCCACGAGGCGGCCGAAATTGAGAAACAGGAGACGATCCGAAAGGGCCATGAGTGCACGCATATGATGCTCGACGACGAGGAAGGTGATGCCGTCCTTCCGCAACTGGTGAATGACGCTTACGACCTCATCCATCTCACCTGGCGTCAATGCAGCCATTACCTCATCCAAGAGCAAAAGCTGGGGCTCGGTAGCCAGAGCACGCGCGAGTTCGACCATCGCCTTCTGGGGAAATGTCAGGATCGAAACATCGCGACCGGCGATGCTGGTCAGACCAAGACGCGCCAGCGTATCCGTGGCAATCCGTTTGGCCGAAGAGAGATCATGGCGAACCAGAGCTGACGTGATGACGTTCTCCAGCACCGACATTTCCGGAAAGAGCGCGGCGTTCTGGAACGTCTTGGTCATTCCGGCCTTGGTCACCCGGTTCGGCCGGATATTCCGAAGCAGTGTGCCGCGGAATGTGATTCGACCCCTCGACGGACGTTGCATTCCGACAAGGGAATTGAAAAGCGTCGTCTTGCCAGCCCCGTTGGGCCCAATAACGCCGACGATCTCCCCTTTCGCCAGGCTGAAGCTGACACCGTCCAGCGCCTTCAATCCTCCGAACTGAACGCCGAGATCTTCGACATGAAGCAATGCGCCGCTCATTGGGACACCTCCATCACCGAGGCCGATTTCCGAAACCTCAACCGGTTGATGAGAGCGACGATACCGCGCGGTTCGACCAACACAGCGATCACAATCACACCCCCGAAGATGAGCTGCGATACACCTGAAGCCGCGTCCGAGAGGACGAGGTTACAGATGTCCTCGAGGGGGACGAGAAACAGCGCTCCCAGCAGAGGACCTGCAATCGTCCCCATGCCGCCAATAATGACGATCATAGCGATGCGCACCGAGATACTCACGATGCTGAAAATTGCCTCGGGATCGAAGAAATAGACGAACTGCACGAACACCGTCCCGCAAATCGCGGTCAGCGCAGCTGACCACATGCTGGCAACGATCTTCAGACGGAAGGTGTCGATCCCGGCGACTTCAGCGGCGACTTCGTCGTTCCGGATGGCGCGCATACGATACCCAGTGGCTCCAGTCGAGAATTTGTGGAAGACATAGGAGCAAACCAGCAGAGCCAGCAGGATAGTCCAGTAGTGATAAACCGGTGACTGAAACTGGTAGTTCAGGACATCCGTGCCGCGGTAGGGTATCGTCAGGCCGAGCGCGCCGCCCGTGAGAGACGTCCAGCTATTGGCAATAATCTTTAGTACTTCCGCGAAGGCAAGCGTTGCCAACGCGAAGTAATGGCCGCGCAATTTGAACAACGGAATGCAGAGGAGAATCGCCACAACGGCGGCGATGGCGGCTCCGACGAACAACCCTAACCAGGGCGATACCCCAAGACGTAGATAAAGGATCGTGGACGTATACGCCCCGATGCCGAAGAAGGCAGCGTGACCAAGCGAAATCTGGTTCGCCAGACCGCCAACGATGTTCCACGCCTGCCCTGCGGCCGCGAACAGCAGGACCATTGCAGCCAATCGGAGATAGTAGCCCTGGGGATCGAGACCGAGGGGGAGCAACGCAGTCGCCATGATCAGCAGGCCCCAGAACAGCGCTCTGCCCGGCTTTCGTTCAGTCTGCATGTCTCAGCGCTCCTTCAGAAGACCTTGCGGCCGGAACGCAAGCATGGCGATGAAAATGATGAAGAGGATCAGGTTCTGCAGGTGAGTTGGGAACATGAGAGTGGACATTGATTGGACTATGCCGACGATCACTCCTCCAACCAGCGCACCAGCGACGCTGCCGAGCCCACCAAGGACAACAACCGTAAACATGAGAACGGCGAACTGCTGACCTGCAGCCGGACTGACCGAAAGGTATGGAAGAATGATCGCTCCACCCATCGCCGTCAAACCGACACCCAGTGCGAAGGTGAGTCCGTAAACCTGCCGGGTATCGACCCCGACTATTGTCGCCGCCATGGGGTCCTGGGATGTGGCACGAATGGCGCGCCCCATCCAACTCCGCGATAGATACAGCCACAAGAGGATTGCAATCGCTACGGCGGCCGCGAACGCCACGATGTAGGGAGCGCCGACATAGAGTTGCCCAAACTCAAGACCGGCATTCTGATAGATCGTCGTGACGGTACGGAATTCGGTGCCGAACGCGACCAACGCCGCATTCTCGAGGATGATCATCAGACCAACGGTCAACGAAATCTGCGCAGCCGGAGGACCGCGCAGAACACGCTGAAGCAGACTCTTCTCAAGAATATAGCCGAGTGCGCCGATTGAGATCGCCGCGACAATAGATCCGGCAAGCGGGTCGATCCCGAAGATGCGCCAGGCATACCAGGCGACATACATACCCAGCATCATGAATTCCGCGTGAGCGAAATTCACAACGCCGAGCACGCCGAATACGAGAGAAAGTCCTGAGGAGATGACTCCGTAAACTCCGCCCAGGAGTAATCCGTTGATAAGCGCCTGAACGAAGCTCATGTCAGTTTCCGAGCTCGACCTTGGCCTTGGCGTCGGCTTCCGGATAGACCGTCACGAGCTCGTTGCCGCGCCACTGCACCATGATCGGACGGGCGGACGTGTTCGCGCCCGTTTCATCGAATTTGATGCAACCGCCCGGGACGAGCTTCGCGAATCCGTCGCAGGTCGATGTCTTGGCCAAAGCATCACGGACGTCGGAGGGTTTGGTCGATTTCGCCGCCTCGAGAGCCTTTGCCACTGCGTCGACCGCTGCGGCATGGATCATGGCTTCGTGGGCCATGAACTTCCCATACTTCTTCTTATAGGTTGCGGTGATTTCAGGAGCCTGATCGGCGTTGGCGGTGGCGATCGAGAGGACGCCTTCAGCGTTCTGACCGAGACCTTCACCGAATTCAGGAATGACATATCCGGCGGAACCACCGACCACCGGCGTCATCATACGCTGCTGACGCATCGAACGTATGATCTGGAGGGAATCGTTGAGTGCGGTGGAAATCGGGAAAACTACATCCGCATTCGCGGACCGCAGCTTGTTTACGAGCGGGGTCGCGTCCGTGATGCCGAGCGGATAACCCTCGTCAAGCACGACCGTCGCATTCGCCGCGGCCGCCGCCTTCCGGAAGCCTTCTGCCAACGACACGCCGTACGCCGAATCTTCATACAGAATGGCGACGCGGTTCGCGCTTTTGCCTGCGTTCTTCAGCAGTTCAAGTCCATACTTAAACTGAGCACCACCCAGCGCCGACCCCTTCGGACTTACCTGGAAGATGTTCTTGTAACCACGCGCCGTTATCTGATCGGCGAATGAGAACGTAACGAGCGGTACGCCGGCCCGTTCCGTGACTTCGGAGACAGCCAGCGTGATGCCGGACGCGTATGCGCCGACGACGGCGGCGACCTTGTTCTGGCTGATGAGACGCTGCGTTGCCGTGCCCGCGGTATTGGAGCTTGGGCTATCGACCGTGACGAGTTCGATCTTCGCGCCGCCAAGCGACCTGATGCCGCCCGCTTCGTTGATCGCATCCGCCGCAAGACGTGCGCCATTGAGCGAATTGTTTCCCGATAATGCCGCAGGTCCAGACAGCGGCTGAACAACGCCGATCTTCACTGTGTCCGCTGCGAAGACTCCTCCAACAGTGAGGAGCAAAGCGCCGGTAACGGCCGTTGAGAGCGTAAGACAGCGACCAATCGATTTCATCGAGTTCGACCTTTCAAATCAGGGAAGCGCCAGGAAACGCCCGGACACTAGCCAGATGAAATTAATAGGTCAAACGTTTGGGTACAGCGTTTTTGAGGGATTTGTATGCGCATCTTGATCTAATTGAAGGCACATCGCCTAGCGATCAAGCGAATGCAACCCAAGGGTCATGACGTGCGGTGCCGACCGCTGAGGCGGTGGGTGCTGCCGAATGATCTGGCATGAGAATGCTCTAGTTCAGCGTGAAGTCACTGCTAGCGCGAACGCGCAGGTCGGCATCGACAAGTTCGGAGGTAACGTCCAAACCCGCGATGCGAGCCAGCAGTTTCCTGGCCGCCCGACGCCCTACCTCTTCCATCGAGACGTTGATGCTTGTGAGAGCGACCGGCAACTCTCCCGCAATCGAGGTATCATTATAGCCAACGACCGCGACGTCCTTTCCAATTGTTCTTCCAGCATCCCTAAAGACCCCCATACAGCCCACGGCGAGGAAGTCATTGATCGCAAAGACCGCTGTCGTCTCCGGATGGCGCCGCAGCAACTCCGCTCCCTGGAGGCGCCCGGCAGCAGGATCGACATTGCCGTGAATCACGGCTGACTCGGGGACTCGAACTCCCTTTTTCCCAAAGTATTCGAGAAAAGCCTGAGTACGGTCGAGGCTTGATCTAGCAAACGCGTACCCGGCGAGCACGCCAACATGGCGGTGCCCTCGCTCAAATAGATGTTCGGCGGCAAGCGCGCCGCCCTTGCGGTCGTCCCCCGTTACTGCCGGATGTGCAGCATGGCGGCGATACACGAGAACGTACGGAACGCCTTGGTCCTTCAACAACTTCAGAAGAGGTTGCCGCGAGCCAATATGCGTATCACTGATCAAAAGCCCGGCGACACGCATCTGAAGAGCTTGTTTCGCACGCGCAACCTGCCGCTCGGGATCATCGAGCGTGTTGATCACGAACGCCGTGTAACCCGCTTCTTGGGCTGCGGCGTCGATGCCGTCGTAAACGGTCGCCATAACCAGATCCGACAGCCGAGGCATCAGTACCCCGATCTCACGACTCTGTTGAAGCCTTAGATGAAGGGCATGAGGGTTAGGCCGATACTCTAGCTTCGCGGCGAGATCCTGGATCCGCTTCACCGTTGCTTCCGAAGCAGCCTCCCGGACACGGGTTTGATCTCCATTCAGGACGCGAGACACCGTAGAAATATCGATCCCGAGTTCTTCAGCGAGAGACTTGAGCGTGACCGTCTTTCGGGGACGCGACGGTGGCATGGTTGGGGCGGCCTTATTTCGATTCCGGATGCCTGCTTCGCAGCAGCGAAGTCAAAACTACCGACGGAACTAGCCATTTTGTCACGTCTGGCGCAAGGGGCACAGGCCGATCCTACGTCCCATGGCTCAGGGCCGACTTGCCGCGATCAGCTCGCTCGGAAGAAAATCAAGGATTTACACGACTTGGTTTGCGACAAACCAAGATGCCGCTGACACCCGGCTTGACCTTGCGGGCGATCACCGGCAAATGCGTCAGGCAGCCACGTCCATCCACCGGCAGAGGTCCCCTCGCCCGCACCAGATGTCAGACATCCGCACCCAATCCGTTCGACCCGCGCCGTGCCGGGCGAAGTCCCAATGAAAGTCGTCGGGCTCGCCGGATGGAGCGGGTCGGGCAAAACCACCGTGGCCTCGCGGGTGCTGCCGCATCTCGTCGCCAGCGGCCTGCGCGTCTCGACGATCAAGCATGCCCATCATGGTTTCGATCTGGACGTGCCGGGCAAGGACTCGTGGCTGCACCGCGAGGCCGGAGCCACCGAGGTGATGATCGCATCCGGCACGCGCTGGGCCCTGATGCATGAACTGCGGAATGCGCCGGAGCCGCCGCTCGCCGATCTGCTGGCGCGAATGTCGGCGGTCGATCTCGTGGTGATCGAAGGCTTCAAGCGCGAACCGTGCCCGAAGATCGAAATCCACCGCGCGGCCAACGGCAAGCCGTGGCTTTATCCGGCCGACCCGACGATCCGGGCGATCGCGACGGACACCGGGGTCGAAACAGCCCTGCCAGTGGTCGGGCTGGACGATGCGGCTGCGATCGCGCAACTGATGCGCACGCTCGCGATGGATGTGGCGGCCATGGATCTGAGAAGATCATGAGCGCCCGGCTGCTCGACCTTGCGGGACTGAAGTGTCCCCTGCCCGTGCTGCGCACGCGCAAGGCCCTGCGCGGCATGGCGGCCGGCGAACGCCTCGAAGTGCGCTGCACCGATCCTCTCGCCGCGATCGATATTCCCAGCATGGTCGAGCAGACCGGAGAGCTGCTGCTGTCCGCGACGAAGGACGGCGAGGCACTGGTGTTCGTGATCGAACGAACGGCCCGTCCCGACGACGCGTCCGTCAGTGGCGCAGGATCTGACTGAGAAAAAGCTTGGTCCGCGCGTGCTGCGGATGATCGAAGAACGCCTTCGGCGTATTCGCCTCGACGATCTGGCCGGCATCCATGAACACCACCCGGTCGGCGACTTCGCGCGCGAACCCCATCTCGTGCGTCACGCACAGCATGGTCATGCCCTCGCGGGCGAGATCGACCATGGTGTCCAGCACCTCCTTGACCATCTCCGGGTCGAGCGCCGAGGTCGGCTCGTCGAACAGCATCACCTTCGGGGTCATCGCCAGCGCCCGCGCAATCGCGACGCGCTGCTGCTGTCCTCCCGAAAGCTGTCCCGGATACTGGCCCGCCTTGTCCGGAATACGGACGCGCTCGAGATACTTCATGGCGTTGGCTTCCGCCTCGGCCTTCGGCACGTTGCGCACCCAGATCGGTGCGAGCGTGCAGTTTTCAAGAACCGTGAGATGCGGAAACAGGTTGAAGCTCTGGAACACCATGCCGACCTCGCGCCGCACCTGCTCGACCTGACGCAGGCTCGGTCCGAGTTCGATGTTGTCGACGACGATCCGTCCTTCCTGAAATTCCTCCAGCGCATTGACGCAGCGGATCAGCGTCGACTTGCCCGAGCCCGACGGCCCGCAGATGACGATGCGCTCGCCCCGGCCGACGGCGAGTTCGATGTCGCGCAGCACGTGGAATTCGCCATACCACTTGTTGAGTCCGGCAATGCTCACGATCGAGTTTGTCATATGGTCATCTCCGCCGGTGCGCGTTCAGACGGTGTTCGACGAACAGCGAGTAGCGCGACATGCCAAAACAGAACACGAAGTAGACGATCCCGGTGAAAGCGAAGCCGGTGAACAGGGTCGTCGGCGTTGCCCAGTTCGGATCGGCGAAGGCCGCGCGCAACTGCCCGAGCAGGTCGAAGATCGCGACGATCAGCACCAGGGTCGTATCCTTGAACAGTGCGATGAAGCTGTTCACGAGTCCGGGGATGACATGGCGCAACGCCTGCGGCAGAACGATCAGCCGGGTCGTCGCCCAGTAGGACAGCCCGAGCGCCTGCGCGGCTTCCGTCTGGCCTTTCGGAACGGCCTGCAGTCCGCCGCGCACCACCTCGGCGTTATAGGCGCCGGCAAACAGCGATACGCCGATCAGGACTCGCAGCAGTCCGTCCACCGTGAAATTTCCCGGCAGGAACAGCGGCAGCATATAGGTCGCGAAGAACAGCACGGTGATGAGCGGGACGCCGCGCCAGAACTCGATGAAGACGACACAGAACACCTTGATCAGCGGAATGGTGGAGCGCCGCCCGAGCGCCAGCGCGATGCCGATCGGCATCGAGCATACGATCCCCGTCACCGAGACCACCAGCGTGATGAGCAGGCCGCCCCACTGGCGGGTGCCGACAACCGGGAGCCCCCTGTCGTGCAGGCCCAGCGCTGCAATCACGACCGCCATTCCGGCAAAGATCGCAACGCACGTGAGTGCGGCGAGCCATCGGTTGCCCTTGCTGGCAAACAGAACGATGAGACACGTCACCAGTGCGGTCAGGACGAAATCCGTCCAGACAGGAGAACGCGATGCGGAAATCAGATCGCGCGCGAACGCGAATGGCTCGGCGATCCACCTGAGGCACCATGCGAGGAAAAGAATGGCCTCGCCCAGCCACGCCATCGCGGAGCCCGCCGAGACCAGCCGCTCCCCTGCCTGATCGAGACTGGCCAGGAGACTGTCGATCAGTCCCCAGATCCAGGTCATGGCGAAACCATTCAGTCCGCCGCCATGGAGCAGGAAAAACGCGACGACGGGAAAGGCCAAAAAGAACAGGCCGGCGTTCAGGCTTTTCGCCGGAGCGCGCGGAATGAGCAGCGGGATCAGCAGAACTGCCGCGAGCAGAAAGACGATGTTGACACGCCAGCGCTCGGCTTCCGGATAGAAGCCGTAGATGAACTGCATGAACTTGGCCTGGATGAAAGGCCAGCAGGCTCCGACCGGGCGCCCCACGGTCTCCGCCAGGCAGGCGGTGCGGTCGCTGCCCTGCCAGACCGCATCGATCAGAACGAAGCGGATGAACGGCACGAACAAAAGAACGAAAACCGCCGCGCTGACGAAGGTGAGCAGGATGTTGCCGGGCGAATTGAACAGATGCGTCCGGGCGAAACCTATGAGGCCAACACTTCTGATCGGCGCGGGGCGCGGCGCTGCGATTTCGTCACGGATGTAGACCCTCGTGTCGCTTGCGCTCATCGCTCCAGACTCCGAACGATACGCCAGTTGTAGAATCCCATGATTGCGCTGGTGACGAGCGAAATCGTCAGATAGACGCCCATGGTGATCGCGATGATCTCGATCGCCTGTCCGGTCTGGCTCAGCGTCGTGCCGGCGAACACCGAGAACAGATCCGGATAGCCGATCGCAACCGCCAAAGAGGAGTTCTTTGTCAGGTTCAGATACTGGTTGGTCAGCGGCGGCAGGATCACCCGCATCGCCTGCGGCACCACCACAAGGCGCAGCACCTGTCCGCGCGACAGGCCAAGCGAGGCCCCGGCCTCCATCTGTCCCTTGGGGACGGCCTCGACACCCGCGCGAACGATCTCGGCGATGAAGCCCGCCGTATAGGTCGAAAGCGCCAACGTCAGCGCGGCGAATTCAGGAATCAGGCGCGCGCCTCCGGCAAAATTGAAGCCGCGCAGTTCCGGCACATCGAATGTCACCGGTCGCCCGAACACCAGCACGGCGAATAGCGGCAGCAGCACGATCGCGCCGAGCGCATAGGGCCAGACCGTCAAGACCCGGCCACTGCTCAGATGTTCACGGCGCGCGTAAGAGCGCGCGACAAGCGATCCAATGATCGCAACCGCCAGCGCGATGAGGAAGGGGGTGAACCCCTCCGCCGGGACCGGCTTCGGCACCACAATGCCGCGGTTGGACAGGAAGGCGAAACCGAAGAGCGACAGACTCTGTCGCGGCGACGGCAGCGTCCCGAGCACCGCCAGATACCAGAACAGGATCTGGAACAGCAGCGGCAGATTCCGGATCACCTCGACATAGGCGCCGGCAAGCCGCGACAGCAGCCAGTTCGGCGACAACCGTCCCAGTCCGACGAGGAAGCCAAGAATCGTTGCGAACACGATTCCGACGATCGCGACCAGCAGTGTGTTCAGCACGCCGACGACGAACACCCGGGTGTAGGTGTCGCTTTCGGAATAAGGAATCAGCGCCTGGCTGACACCGAAGCCGGCCGTGTTGGACATGAACCCGAAGCCGGAGGCGATCCGCTGAGCCTGCAGATTGGCGCGAACATTGTCGACGACCTCATAGCCGATCCAGACGATCAGCAGCACGAGCAGAAGCTGGACGGCAATTCCCTTCCCGCCCGCGCGACCGCCCAGCGCCCGATTGATGCGTTGTCCGATCAGACGGGGTGGTGAACGTGCGTCGATCGCCATGAGCGGACCGTGCCGCAGCCAGCGGACTTAGCGGATCGGCGGCGCGTACTGGATTCCGCCCTTGTTCCAGAGCTGGTTGAGTCCGCGCGCGATGCCGAGCTTCGAGCCCGCGCCGACATTGCGGTCGAACGATTCTCCGTAGTTGCCGACACCACGCACGATCCGGGCCACCCAGTCCTTGGTCAGGCCGAGTTGTTCTCCGAGATTTCCGTCGGTGCCGAACACGCGCTTGAGCTCGGGCTTGTCGGATTTCGCCATCTCGTCCACGTTTTTCTGCGTGACGCCGAATTCTTCGGCGTTGAGCATGGCGAACAGGGTCCAGCGGACAATATCGAACCACTGATCGTCGCCGTGACGCACCACCGGGCCGAGCGGCTCCTTCGAGACAACTTGCGGCAGCACCATGTGGTCGTCCGGATTGGCGAACTTCAAACGCATCGCATAGAGCTGCGACACGTCGGACGTGAAGGCGTCGCAACGGCCAGCTTCATAGGCCTTGACGGTTTCATCGGCCGTCGAAAACGCGATGACCTCGTACTTCATGTTGTTCGCCTTGAAGTAGTCGGCCAGATTCTGCTCCGTCGTCGTGCCGGTCTGCACGCAGACCGAGGCGCTGTTCAGTTCGAGCGCGGAGTTCACCTTCAGCGCCTTGCGCACCATGAATCCCTGCCCGTCATAGTAGTTGACACCGGTGTAGTTGAGACCGAGCGAGGTGTCGCGCGACAGCGTCCACGTCGAGTTGCGGACCAGAACATCGATCTCTCCCGACTGGAGCGCAGTGAAGCGGTCCTTGGCGGAAAGCGGCACGAATTTCACTTTCGCCGGATCGTTGAAGATCGCCGCGGAGATCGCGCGGCACACATCGACATCGAGGCCGGTCCAGTTGCCCTTGTCGTCGGGGGAAGAGAAACCCGGCAGCCCCTGACTGACGCCGCAAGCCAGCATCCCCCTGTCTTGCACCGTCTTGAGCGTCTGCGCCGAGGCAGCTGTCGTGACGAATGTGGATGCGACAAACGAGGCTACGAGGAAGGAGGTTTTCATGGCCGAAACCTTTCACGACGAACGAACAGGGAGCGCCACGCCATACCGTGCGGGCGATCCGGTTGGGCCTTGCGTGAGCGATCAGCGCTGTACCTTTGCAGCAGGGATCGGCGCAACGCAACCGGAACGCCGCGCCCGATGGAGATGCGGCCGAAGGACTATTACGTGATATATCAGAACGGGTCACCCATTCCGGTCAAGGGGTTGACGCCGCTATTTCCGGACTTCTTATTGCGACGCCGCCACGCGCCGAACGATCCTGCCTCAAAGCGTCGCATGGTGCGTTCCATTTGCCCGCTTCGGCATCGCCACCGAGAAGTGAAACCTTTCATGAGCGCTTTCGATCCCACGTCTCCCGCATTTCGTCCCGAAACCGGTCTTGTCATTTCAGGGCGCGACACTCTCGCGCAGAAGGGCTTCGTCAATCCGCCCATCGTGCGCGGATCGACCGTGCTCTACCCGACCGCCGAGGACTTGCGCGAGCATCGCGGGGAATTTCAGTACGGCCGTCACGGAACGCCGACCACACGAGCGCTTCAGGACGCCCTCAAAACGCTCGAAGGTCCGCAATGCGCTGGCGTGGCGCTGGCCCCATCGGGGCTTGCGGCGATCTCGACCGCGCTGCTCGCGGTCCTGAAGGCCGGCGACCATCTTCTCGTCAGCGACAACATCTATCGGCCGACCCGCGCGTTCTGCGACGGAATGCTGGCCCGCTACGGCGTCGAGACCACCTATTTCGATCCGCTGGCAGTCTCGGACATCGCCGCGCTGTTTCGTCCCAACACGCGTGCGGTGATGCTCGAAGCGCCGGGCTCGCAGACGTTCGAGATGCCGGACATTCCGGCCATCGCCGCGATCGCCCACGCGCGTGGCGTGCTGGTTCTCGACGACAACACCTGGGCCACGCCGCTTTACCGCCGCGCACTCGAACAGGGCGTCGATATCAGCATCATGGCCGCGACAAAATATATCGGCGGCCACTCGGACATCATGTTCGGCACGATCGCTGCAAACGCCGCGACGTGGCCTCGGATCGTCGACGCAGCCCGCCAGCTCGGCGTCTGCGCCGGGCCCGACGATGTGTTTCTCGCCCTGCGCGGCCTGCGCACGCTGGCGATTCGCCTCGCCCAGCACCACCGTTCCGGTCTCGAAATCGCGAACTGGCTGGCCGCGCGGCCTGAAGTCGCACGGGTGTTGCACCCTGCCCTCCCCGACGATCCGGGACATGCCATCTGGCGCCGTGATTTCAAGGGCGCGAGCGGCCTGTTCAGCATCGTGCTGAAGCCGGTCGCGACCCGTGCGGTCGATGCCATGCTGGACACGCTCAAGCTGTTCGGCATGGGCTATTCATGGGGTGGTTTCGAGAGCCTCGCCATCCCGTTCGATTGCGCCTCATACCGGACCGCCACCACATGGGCGCCGGAGGGCCCGGCCCTGCGGATTCACATCGGGCTTGAGGATATCGAGGATCTGAAGGCCGATCTGGCCCGCGGCTTCGACGCGCTCAACGCAGCGGCGAGAGGCTAAGGCCGTCGCTACTCCGGCGTTCTCTTGTGAATGCCGATGAAATACAGATTGCGGACATAGACGATCAGGCCAAAGGCCTGGCCGGCAATGAACACCGGGTCGCGGCGATACAGCGCATAGATCAGCAGCAGCACGCCGCCGCCGATCGAGAAGAACCAGAACGCTACCGGAATGACGCTGCGCCGCGCCCGCTCGGACGCGATCCACTGCACGACGAAGCGCATGGTGAAGAAAATCTGGGCGACGAATCCCAGAACCACCCACCCGTCGAACTGAATGACGAAGACATCGTGCAGGTAGGTGGCGATCGCCTGAAACACGTCACTCATGCGGATTGACCTCGGTCGCAACGACCGTCGCGCGCTTCCGGCGGATCAGCCACCACACCCCCATCAGGTCCATGATTCCGACCCAGAGCCGGTCGAAGAACCCGTAGTTCGAGACGCCGGAACGACGCGGGCGGTCGATCACGTCGACATAGGCGATCTCGTAGCCCTCGCGCCGCACCAGCGCGGGAAGGAACCTGTGAAGTCCGTCGAAATACGGCAGCGCCAGAAAGACGTCCCGCCGGAACGCCTTGAGGCCGCATCCGGTGTCGCGTGTCCCATCGTGCAGCACTGCCTTGCGGACGGCATTCGCCACGCGCGACTGAAACCTCTTGAAGCCGGTATCCTTGCGGCCGACACGCTGACCGGCGGCAAGGCCGGTCCGTTCGCCGCCATCGGCGACCGCGAAAATCAGATCCGGCAGGAAGACCGGATCGTTCTGGCCGTCCCCGTCGAGCGTGCAGACGATCGGGGCGCGAGCCGCGCGAACGCCGCTGCGCACCGCCGCCGACTGGCCGCACGAGGTCGCGTGGCGAATCTGACGGACCTCGGGCCGCGTGCGGCGCGCCTCCGCGATCCGCGCCGCCGTCTGATCGTTCGATCCGTCATCCACATAGATGATCTCGAACGGCCAGCGGCTCCCGAGGGCGGCTGTGATCTCCATGATCAATGGCTGGATGTTCTCGGCCTCGTTCCGCACCGGAACCACAACCGAGATTTCAGGTTCCTGCATGTGCGCGTGACCGGCGAGGTAGTCTTTCATCGGGAATGGTCGCTCCGCGTCCGGGAGCCGGTTCTTATGGCCGCTGACGGACGCCTGCAACCCTTTTAAGCCGCGACCAGGACGGACCGGGGCGCGCGCGGGTCGATCCGTCAGGCACAATCACGAACGCCAGCCCCCTCGCGGCGAACCACTCCCGAACCACCATTGTGATAATGAGGCCGAGCAGCGCGCCGCCGATCACGTCGCTGGGATGATGGGCCAGCAGCACGATCCGGCTGATCAGGATCAGCACGGCGTAGGTCCATGCCACGGGCGCTGCGCGCGGCCACAGCCAGGCGATGCCGGCCGCGAGCGCGAAGGCCGTGAGCGCATGTCCCGAAGGAAAACTGAAAAATCTGGGTTCACTCGCAAAGGGGTGAAAGTTGAAGGCGTTGGCCTCGCCGCCGACGAAAGGCCGCCCGCGCCCGATCAGGCGTTTCAGAGCGTGCCCGACCAGATTGGCGAGCGCGACCGACAGCAGCAGAAAACTGATGCGGATCGCCAGCGGCCCGAGCGTCCGGGCGAGCGCAATGTCCGGGCGGATCGCGACCCACAGCCACAGAATGGCCAGAGCGCCAGCCAGACAAGGCAGAATCAACTCGAACTCGCCCAGTTCCGTGAACAACCGCACCGGCCACAGATCCGGAGTTCCTCGCGGCGGCATCGCCTTGATGACGGCTTCATCGAGCGTCAGCATCAGGCCGAAAATGACGACGCTCGCCGCCGCGGCGGCTGCGATCCACCCCACGGCGCGCTTGCGGCTGACCTCCGCCTGCCGGCTATGCCGTGCGGGGCGGACCAGCTCCTGTCCGAGCCGCATCGCAGATCCGCCGAGACGAGCGGCAAAGCCGCCTCTCCGGTCCAGACCGGCCGCCATTAGCGGGTGCCTTCCGACCGGAAGATGGCGACCGAAACCTCGCGCCCCTGCGAATAGTTGTAGCCCTCGATCCGGGCCGCCAGTTCGTAACGCAGGCCAATCGCTTCGGCGCGCTGGGCGAAGACGCGCTCCTGCCGCTGCTCGACCAGGGCGAAGCGGCAACTGCCCTGCCGCAAAAAGTCCGCCGCGCCCGATCCGTCCGTGAGCAGGGTCTGCGTGCCGACCATGAAGACGAGGCTTGGCTCATGAAAGCCGGCCGATGCCGCGCGGGGGCCGACGCATTCGACGTTTCGCAGCGCCCGGGCGATCTCGACGCTGGGAAACACCGGCGTCAGCCGTGGCGCAACGACGCCGAACACCTCCATGCACAGGAACCATGCAGCGCCGACAGCGCACAGCAATGACCGCTCGGCCCGCGCGTCGTCGTACAGCCACCACGCGAACAGACCGAGGATCATGGCCCCCGCCGCGAACGGCCAGGCCAGGAATATCGGCTGGCGGGTCAGCATGATCGCACCAACGATCACCAGCGCGGACACCACCGCCGGAAACAGGAACCAGCCCGCCGTGCCACGCACCAGCCAGCGCGACTGCGACAGCACGCGCCGCTCCAGCGCCCCCGCCACGAGGATCGCGATCGGTGGGTAGAGCGGCAGCACATAATGCGGCAGCTTTGTCACCACGATCTCGAAGACGATCCACGCCGGCACCAGCCACGCCAGCAGATACTGCGCCCCCGGCTCGCGCCGTGCCCGCCAGATCGAGGGCGTCGCCAGCGCGGCCAGTGCCGCGCCCGGCCAGAACGTCACCCAGAACAGCGCAAAATACAGACCCGGCGGCGCGCCGTGGGATTCCTGCGGCTTGGCGAGCTTGTCCAGCATGTCGCCGCCGAGGGAATCCTCAAAAAAGGTATTGCCGGACTTGAGCACGATGGCGACAAACCACGGCAGCACCAGCACGAGCACCCACAGCAGGCCCCACGCCGGGCGCAATCGCCAGACCCATGCGAGACTGCGATCGAGAATCGCGACCGTGACCAGCGTCAGCGCGACGAACATCAGGATCAGCGGGCCCTTGAGCAGGATACCGCCCGCGATTGCGGTCCAGAATATCGCCGGATGGGTCCACGGCGGACGCGCCGGATCCTCGCCGCGCTGCCAGGACATGTAGACTTTGGCGAGTGCCCCCATCGCGGCAATCACCGCGAGCAGCAACATCGCGTCGGTTTTGGCCAGCCGCGCCTCGACATTGAGCAGGATGGACGCGCACATGATGAGGCCCGCCAGCACGGCGGCGCGCCTCGTCACGAATGTCAGGGCGACCCAGTATGTCAGCAGCACCGCGCCGACGGCGCCGATCAGTGAGGGAATGCGGTAGAGCCAGATGCGAATTTCGGCGCGCGGCAGGCCGAGGGCCGAGGCGGTTTCGACCATTGTCGCCTGGAGCCAGTAGATCCCGACCGGCTTCTTGTAGCGCACCTCATCCTGAAAGCGGATATCGACGAAATCGTTGCTTTCCACCATCTGCTTGGTGGCCTGCGCGAACCGGGCTTCATCGCGGTCGATCGGCGGGATCGTCACGAAGCCCGGCAGAAAGAACACCACGGCGCAGACGGCGAGCAGCAGCAGCGAGCGGAGGTGGCTGACCACCACGAAGTCAAGCACACGCGACAACGCACGGCCCGGATCGGCCCGGTGCGTCGGCTCGCGTATCTCGCCAAATCTGCGTCGGGCAAAGGTCTCGGCCATTTGCCATCGCATACGATGAAACGTTAGCGTCCACAACAGGCTGGCGGAACCCGGCGCTATCTTTGCCCGGTGCTATTGAAAACGCACCACAACGGTATCGGCGGCCCCCGTCGCATCCATCACGGTCAGCCGTACGAATCCCGGTCCGGGCGGAGCGATCAGCCGCTGCCGGCGGCCGTCGAGCTCGCCGACTGCCCGCCCGTCCACCAGCATGGTCATGGGCGGCACGCCCCCGGCGACCTTGACAGGCACGCCCTCGTCCGGACGGTCGGGCAGTTCCAGCCGGGACCCGCTCAGAGGAAACTGGATGCGGGGAGCCTGTTCGCCGCCGGCCCGCACCAGTTCACCCTCGGGCCTGAAACGGCGCAGCGGCAGCGGCAACCGGGCGTTGCTCGCCTGCAGCACCCCACGCGGAGCGCGTGGCAGCGGCGCCGGAATTTTCCCGGTACGCGCGAAAGCATCGAACAGGACCGGTGCCGCGGCGACGCGCCCGATCATGCCCGGCACCGGTGCGCCATCGGGCCGGCCGACCCAGACGCCGATCGTCATCCGGCCATCGAAGCCGACCGACCACGCGTCGCGGTAGCCATAGCTGGTGCCGGTCTTGAATGCGATCCGGCCATGCACGCCGTTTTCGGGCGGCGGTGTGCCGAGCAAAACGTTGCTGACCTGCCAGGCCGCCGCCTCGTCCAGCAGCCGCTGCGGCGCACGTTCTGCCGGGCTCTTCTGCCCGTCCGTCCGCTCGTTCAGCGGGATCGCGCTGCCGAGCCGTGCGATCCCTGTGTAAGACTGCACAAGACCCGACAGGGTGACCCCGACGCCGCCCAATCCCATTGCCAGACCCGGCACCTCGTCGCGCGGCAGGACCAGTTCAGTCCCGGTCTGTTTGAGCCGCGCCGTCAGGCGGGCGGCCCCGACCCTGTCGAGCAGCGCCACGGCCGGAACGTTGAGGGACAGCTGCAACGCCTTGCGGACCGGCACGGTGCCCTGAAACGACATGTCGAAATTTTCAGGCGCATAAGCACCAAAGCGCACCGGCCGGTCGTCGATCAGGCTGTCCGGGTGGACGAAGCCGTCCTCGAAGGCGAGGCCATAGATGAACGGCTTCAGCGTCGAACCGGGCGAGCGCACCGCGCGCGTCATATCGACCTGCCCGGCCCGCCGCTCGTCGAAGTAATCCGCCGACCCGACATGGGCCAGCACCTCTCCGGTGGCATTATCGACCGCAAGAATGCCGACCGAAATGTCGGGACCGAGCGCCGCCGCCCTGTCCCGCGCCAAGTGTTCGAGCGTCTGCTGCAATCCGGCGTCGAGCGTGAGGCGAATGACCTGCGCGTCCTTCGTGATCGTGACCGCCTGATCGGATGAGTGCGGAGCCAGGATCGGCATCGGTTTGCGCAGGCGCGGCACCAGTTCGTCCCGCGCCCGGTCGGCATCTTCGCCGGACACGAGGCCCTGCTCGACCATGCGGTCCAGCACGCGGTCGCGGGCGGCCTTCGCCGCGCCGTGATGACGATCGAGCCGCCGCCGCTCGGGCGACTGCGGCAGCGCGACCAGCAACGCGGCCTCGCCGAGCGAGAGCCGCTTCGGCTCCTTGCCGAAATAACCCAGCGAGGCGGAGCGGATGCCTTCGAGGTTACCGCCGAACGGCGCGAGCGTGAGATAAAGATCCAGAATTTCCGCCTTGCTCAGGCGGCGCTCGATCTGGATGGCGCGAACCGCCTGACGGATCTTGGCGTGAAGCGAGCGCGAACGTCGCGGCTCCAGCAGGCGCGCGACCTGCATGGTGATGGTCGAGCCGCCGGACACAATCCGGCCATGGGTGATCAGTTGCCAGCCTGCGCGGGCGAGAGCGACGGGATCGACGCCGTGATGGGCGTAGAAGCGCCGGTCCTCGTAGGCCAGCAGCAGCTTCAGATAGGTCGGATCGACGTCGCTCGCGCCCTGAACCGGCAGCCGCCAGCGCCCGTCTGCCATCGCATAGGCGCGCAGCAGCCTGCCGTTGCGATCCACCACCGAGGTCGAGACCTGCCGCGCTTCCGCCAGCGGCAGAGACGGCAGCGAGGCAACCCAGGCGGCAAAGCCCGTGCCCGCCGCAACGAAAAGGCCGAGGCTCGCCGCGAGGGCCAGCCGCAGCCATCTCCGTCGCCGTGGACGGTCATCATCCGCCCGCGCGTTGTCCGCAAGAGATTCGGCGACCCCGCTCACCGCGCCGGCCTCACCTCCATCGCGCCCGTGCCGGTGCGGCCGTAGCGCGAGGGATTGTACATGTCCTCAACATAGGCCTGCGGCAGCACGTAGCGGCCCGGCGACACCGCGCGAACGACGTAGGCCACGGTGAAAACCGGCTTGTCGTTGCCTTTGCGGTCGATGGCGGCGGTGAAGCGGTCATCGCGGAATTCCGTGTGCGCCGCCTCGACGCCGTCCTCGATCCAGCTCAGCGTGCCGGAATCGCCCGACGAGACGAGATGCGGATTGTCGATCTCAAGACCAGCGGGGAGATAATCAGCCACCATGATGTGCCCGTATTCCGGCTTCGGCTCGGTGATCTTCAGCACCACCGCAAAACGGTCGTTCTGCTTCGCCCTGGCGATATCGGCGGGCTGACCGTCAAGCGTGAAGTAGCTCCGCTCGATCTTGAAGCCGTTCGACGCCGAAGGCTCCGGCGTGATGGGCGCACCGGTCACGGTGACGACGGCCTGCACCGGCGCATCGCCGGTGTTGACGATCCGCAGCGGCTTGCCGTCGAGCGCATCCGCCTTGTAGCTGCGATAGATCGCGCTCTTCACCGCGATGCCGCCGACATCGAGCGACATCTGCTCCTTGGCGAGCGCGCGCGCCGCCAGCACAAGCCAGGCGTTCTCCTGGGTCGAAGTGTAGGGCGTCAGCCCCCTCGCCGCCTCGACCCGCTGCACCGCGCTGGTCATGGTCGCGCGCGGGGCATTGCCCTCGCTTGCCAGCGTCACCAGCGCCGCCGCGTCGCGCAGCGCCGAGCCGTAATCGGTGCGCCCGAACTCAAGCACCGGCTTCGGATTGAGATCGCCCAGCGCCGCCGCATAGACCCGCTCGGCGCGGGTGCGGTCCCCGACCAGCGCCAGCGCGGCGGCAAGCTGGGCCTTGGCGATCGGCGTCGCCAGATGCTGCAGCTTGGTGTCCGCCAGATAACGCAGATCGCCGATGGGCGCCGCGCCGTTGCGCGCCAGCACATAGAGGCCGTAAGCGAGATCGCGGCCACCGTTCTTCTCTGGCTCCTCGGCGTTGACGACGAAGTTGCGAACACGGTCCAGCGCCGACCTGAACGCCACGTCGGGCACCGCGAAATTTTTCTCGCGGGCACGGGTGAGGAAGTCGGTGACGTAGGCATTGAGCCAGTCGTCGTCGCCGCCAGCCGACCACAGGCCGAACGAGCCGTTGGAGCCCTGCCGCGCCAGCAGACGATCGATGGCATCGCGAATGCGCTGGTCCGCCGCCGTGTCGAGCGACAGGTTGGCCTCGGCCGCCAGATCGTTGACATAGAGCAGCGGCATCGCGCGACTGGTGATCTGCTCCGAGCATCCGAACGGATAACGGTCCAGTGCCTTCAGGATGGTCGCGGCATCGAGCGCGGTCGAAAGTCCGGCCGACAGCTGCACGCCGCCGGTGCCGCGCACCAGATCGGTGAACATGTCGGCGGTCAGCGTCAGGCTCTCGCCCTTCGCCAGCGTCCGCACCACGCGGCGCGCCAGGACCTGCGTCGGCGCCTTGACGTCGAGCACGTAGTGGCGCGCGAGCGTCAGACCGTTCGGTCCCTTGATGTCCACGTCGAAGGTCGCAGCGCCCGTGCCGCTGGCGTCGATCGCCAGTGCCGTCGACGCGCGCTGCCTGGCGGCGAGACGCAGAGTGGTTGACGGATTGCCGGTCATCTTCACCGGACCGCCGGTGGTGACGTTGACGATATAGTCGCCCGCCGGACCTTCCACGTTGTCGAGGTCGAAGGACAGCGTGCCGCGGTCTCCGCTCAGCAGAAAGCGCGGCAGCGTCGCCGTCAGCACCACCGGATCGCGGACGGTGACATCGATGTTGGCGCGGCCGACCCTCGTAGCGGTCCACGCCACCGCCATCACCCGCGCGGTGCCCGCGAATTCGGGAATCTCGAAAGTCACTTCTGCGGTGCCGTCAGGGCCGACGGTGACGATTCCGGAATACAGCGCGAGCGGCTTCTGGGTCGGTGGCGAGCCCTGCATTTCCGCCGCCGCGGCGTCGCCGCCGGTGCGGATCTGGCCACGCGTGCCCTGCATGCCGTCGATCAACTGCCCATAAAGGTCCCGGATTTCGGCCGTCAGGCGGCGCTGACCGAGATAGTAATCATCCGGCGCCGGCGGCTTGTAGCCGGTCAGATTGAGGATGCCGACATCGACGGCCGCAATGGCGATCTTGGCGTCCTCCCCCTTGCTGAGGCCTTCGATCTTCACCGGCAGCTTGAGCGTCGTCGATGGCCGCACCAAGGCAGGCGGCGACAGCGTCACCGCCAGCGTGCGCGCGACCTTGTCGACGGAGAACCACTTCAGGCCGATGGCGCGGCCCGGCATGCGCTGGGCGGCGACATCCAGCGGCCGGCGCAAGGTCGTCACGACGTAAGCGCCGGTGCCCCAGTCGCGGCCGACCGGCAAACGCACCTGCGTCGTGCCTTCCTTCACGTCGATGGTCTGCGTGGTCAGCAGACGGTCGCCGAGCACGTTCACCGTCAGCTTGCCTGCGGTGCGCGCGTTGACGGTGACCACCATGGTCTCGCCGGCCTTGTATTCCGGCTTGTCGATGGAGGTTTCGAGCAGATCCGGCGTGTCGGCCGAGCCGTCCGAATACCAGCCCACGTCGAACTGCACCGAGGTGAGCGGACCATCCTGCTCGCCGGTCTTCACGTCGAGCCGGTAGCGGCCCGGCTGCGGCGAGAACTCCACACGCCCCGGCGCGTTGGCGGCCACATCGAGCGCGCCGTCGGCGACGCGGCGGGTGGACTTCACCGGCTCGTAATTCCAGGAGCCATATTGCCTGTACCACTGATAGCGAGATTCGATTTTCAACAGCTCGTATTGCAGCCCGCTGCGCGCCAGCGACGTGCCGTCCGGCGACACGAACACCACATCGAACCGGGCGCGATCGCCCTCGGCCACACTCCTGTCCTGAAACAGCGGCTTGACGCCGATCATCGCGCCGTTCGGTGCAACGGGCAGCGTCAGCTTGCGCTCGACCGCGCGGCCGCCGGCTTCAACCATGCGCACAAAGATCTGCGCCTCCTGCGGACGCGTCGAGGCCGAGGCCGCCGGGAGCGACACGTTGAAGGTCGCCTTCCCGTTGTCGTCCGTCTCGGGCATGTCGTCGATGGATGTGCGCTCGCTGCTGGCCTCGCCGTCGTCGGCGGTGCCGAACTGGTAGCCGGCATAGCCGGGCCGCTCGTCGGCGTTCTTGACCAGCACGTCGCCTTCGAGCTGCAGCGCGGACGCCGCCGCGCCGTAGAGGAAACGGCCGTCCACCTTCAGCTCGGCGGGCGTCTCGTGCGTGATCGATTTCGCCGTCGAGGACACCTCGAATTCGAGCCGCTCGGGCACGTAATCCTCGACCATGAAAGTGGTCTCGCCGACCGCCGGAGCCTTGGGATCGGTGAAGGCACGCACGCGCCAGGTGCCTGTCGGCACCGCGCTGTTCAGCGGCAGCGAAAGGCTGCGGCCACCCGCGCCCTGATCCTGCACCACCGCGCGGCGGTACTCGACGCCATCGGGGCGCTCGACGACGATCGTCATCGGCGCGCCGGCAATGGCATTGCCCTGTCCGTCGCGCAGCAGCGCAGTGAGATAGACGCTCTCGCCCGAGCGGTAGACACCGCGCTCGGCATAGACGAACGCATCCGCGCCGGCCGGCACCGGCCGCCCGGACACGCCGCGATCTGTCAGATCGAACGCGCTCGACTTCAGCGACAGGAAGGCATAGTCGGCCTTCTCGCTCGTCACCGTCAGCATGGCAGGCGACAGGCCGCCCTCGCCGCGCGACAGACCGGCCTCGAACAGCACGTGTCCGGTATCGTCGGTCCTGCGCGTCGCCAGAATTTCATTGTTGCGCGCGATCAGACGCACCTCGGCCTTCGCCACGGGGTCTGTGGAGGCCAGCGAGTTGACGAAGACGTGGATGCCGTCGTTGCCGGAGAACGCCGTCAGCCCCATGTCGGAAACAATGAACCACTGCGTCGCCAGACTGCTGTCGCCGTCGTCATCGCGCGCGGTGCCCGGTCCCTTCGGTGCGGCCGTCATCACATAGACGCCGGGTTGCAGGTCGCCCAACGCCTGATCGACCGGAAACGCGGTCGTCACGTCCTGATTGAGCGTGGTGGCGGTGGCGAGTTCGCCGGACCAGACCTTGACGCCCTTCTCGCTGCCGAGGTCCGACAGCTGGTAGCTCGACAGACCGGACTGAAAGTCGCTGCCGAGCACGGTGTTGATCAGATTGCGGTCGCCGATACGGTACACCTGAACGGCAACGGATGGCGTGTTGACGCTGACCACGGGGATGCCGCGCTGGCCGGTGCGCGGCAGCACGTAGGCGCGGCCGGTGAAGCGCACGAACGGCTTGCGGTCGCGGACATAGACATTGAATTCGGCCGACTTCGGCAGCGTCTCCTTCACCGCCGACGGCATGCCGGCGCGCAGGTTGATCGCGTAACGCTCGCCGTGCTTAAGACCTTCCACGCAAAGCTGCTTGTCCTCGGTGGTGATCGCGGGCTTGTCGGTACCCGCCAGCGTCACGAACGGCGCGAAGTCGGTGCGGCGTTGCAGATCCTCCGAGAACTGGAAACAGGTGCGTGGCGAGGCGGAATCCGAGTCGACCGTGTAGTCCAGCAGGCGGAAGCCGTGATCGCTCCGCAGCTTCTCGTATTGCTCGCGGATGTCGGCGACTTCCCGCAGGTCGAGCGACAGGCGCAGCGCATCGAGCGCCGGACGCCACAACTTGCGATCCGCCATGGCGCGTCCGAGAACACCGAGCGCCTCCGCCTCCTCGCCCGCGTTGCCGGCGCGCTGATAGGCCATATAGGCAGCCGTCGCCGCCCGCTCCTTCAGGAAGGTCTGCTCGGTGCTATTGGCCGTCCGGATCTGAAAGATCGTCTGCGACAAACGCAGCCAGTTGCCCGCATCGTCGGGAGCGACGGCCGCGATCTGTCCCATGATCTGCAGGGCCGCGCGATAGTCGTTGCGCCGGAGAGCCTCGCTCACGTCGGTCTTCAGCGCGGCGACCGGTTTGGCGACCGGCCCCGCCTCGCTCTTGATCTGGGCCTCCAGCCGGATGGCCGAATCCCCGAGTTCGTCGCGCCGGAAGGCCTTGTCGGCGGCTTGCGTGGAAACCACCCCACACGCCATCACGGCGCAAAGCATGATGGCGCGGACAATCGCGGGCATCGAAGAACTCCCTGGCCAGCGGCGAGCATCGTCGCCGCACCGTATCAAGAGATGGAGAAAAGGTGACGGACTCATGACCGCAGGGAGACCACCTGTCAAAGCTGATTGCTCTGCTCGCGGGCTCCCGACGCGCTGCATCAGTCCCGCCGGTTTGGTCGCCCGGTTCCGGATCAAGGTTCAGGATTTGCAAAGCATCCAAGGCGAATTGATCGCGGCGATTTGATCCGGCGTCGATGGTGCGAAACGGCCCGCCGCGGGTTCATACTGCTGCACAGGACAAGACCAAGCAGGGAGTGCTGAGATGATCAAAGGATTGCTGGCGGCCGTCGCGGTCACGGCGCTTGGTGCGCTCGCCACCGCGACCGGAGCCAACGCGCAGGCAGGAATGCGCGGCGGTGGTTTCCATGGCGGTGGCATGGGTTTCCACGGCGGCGGCGGCTTTCGCGGCGGCGGAATGGGATTCCATGGCGGTGGCTTTCGCGCTGCGCCGATGATGGGTTACCGGGGCGGCTTTGGTGGACCCGGCTTCCGCGGAGGCTACCGACCGGCTGTCGCCGGGTTTCCCGGACCGGGTTATCGCGGCGGCTACGGCCCGGGCTGGGGACCGCGCCCGATCTATCGCGGCGGCTACTACCGCGCCGGCTGGGGCCCTCGGTATTATGGAGGCTATCGTCGGGGTTACGGTCCCTGGGCGTACGGCGCGCCCCTCGCCGCTCTGGCGATCGCAGCCGGATCGACCTACGGCTATTATGGCTACGGCTCGCCTTACTATAGCGACGGCTGTGTACGGCCACGCCAGATCTGGACGCCCTATGGCTGGCGCATCCGCTACGTGAATGTGTGCTATTGACGGCCAGAGTAGCCGCATTGCCCGAACATGAAACCGCCGGCCCGAGGCCGGCGTCTCTGTTTCAATGATAGATCAGATTGTCTCAGCAAGATGCTGACCAACCTGATGGAAATGGCTCCAGCGGCCAGCTGTCATCGTTATCGTTGGCCGCGACCGGGGTGACGCCAGCCGACCATTCGACCAGAAAATCCCGCACGTCGGTCGGCGCCAGCACCGCGTTGACCGTTCTCAACAGATTTTCGAATTCTGCTTCACTCATTGCCGCCTCTCTTTGTTGGAGGCAGTCTGGCAGAAAGGCTTTGTCGCCCTGTTGAGGTGGTCGTTAAAATTGTCCCGAACGGGAGAATTGGAACCGTAAACCGATGTCCCTTGAGATCATCGTTCCGGTCGTGATGGCCACAGCCCTGATCTGGTGGATCGGCCGCAGTCTGAGCTGGACGACCCGTCTGGTCACGGCAGCCGTCACCCTGATCCTGATCATCATCGTCGTCGCCGTCGAGCGCATGTCGCAATAGACAGCCGCGCGGAACGTGACGTTGCTCACGGAAAGCTCGAACGCATCCCGGCATGATGACGTTGTGATCGGCGCGATGGCGCGCCTTGCTCAACGGAGAGCCAGATGTCCAGCTTTCATGCCCGCGTTCGCACGTTCGGCCTCGGAGTGGCTGCCGTGCTCTCGTTCATGATGTTCAGTGCCCATCTCGCGTCGGCCGCAACGCCCGAACAGCGTCAGTACTGCACGCCGGATGTCTTCCGCCTGTGCAGCAGCGATATTCCCAACGTCGCGGCGATCACGGCCTGCATGCGCAAGCAGAAGGCCAACCTGAGCCCTGCCTGCAAGGCCGTTTTCGACAAGTGATGCTGCCGGCAGGCCTCAACGTCCATAGAAGATATAGACGTCCCGCCTGCCGATACTGTTGCCCTGACGACGGGGATCGAGCGGGTTTCTGGCCCGATCCCAGCTCAGATCGGTATCCCACCCGTTCTGTCCCAGACGGTCGCCCGCCACTTGCTCCCGATCAAAGACGAGGCCTCGCGAACGGCCGTTAAATTCGGTCTGGGAATTGAAATCATCACGGAAACCGGGCGACTGGGCGCAGGCCGGAGTGGCTGCGGTCCCAGCCGTCAGGACCAGCAGGATCAACGGAAATGCTGGAATTCGCATGACCAATCCTCCTCCTTCCCAACCTCCTCTCCAACCCCGGCGCATGGCAGCCGGTTCCGCGCCCGCGACCATTTCGGCCGCCGGGTTGGCGAACGGGATTCCGGTCAGCGCCGATATATGACAGTCTGTCGCCCGATACTCTGCCGAGATTTTGCCGTGGTCAGGTGTAACATTTTCGAACTCGGACGCTCCCCGGTTTATTTTCCTCCGCGTGTCGGCGCGGATTCCGGACCTTCTGGAGATTGCGGATGAACCGATTGATTGTCGTGACTGCCCTGGTGGTTCTCGCCGGTTCGTCAGCCAATGCAGGCGATATTTACACGTTCGATGTGAACGGACGGAAGGTTCAGGTCATTGCGTCGACGAACTGCCGTTCGACGTCATGCGTCTCGGTCTCTGTTCCCGGCATCTCCGAATCCGGAAAACGACACAAAGGGAAGTCGGCGCAGGCGAGGGCCGGGACAAAAGACAGGGCCGTTGTTTCGGGGGACGCGCCCAACACCACCATTCGCGAGAAGACCGCCACGGCAACGCCGGCGGCAACCCACGCGCGCCAGCCAGCTGCAGCGACCCACACCGCCTTGGCAACCGCCGGACCGCAAGCGAAGCCCGGACGATCGCACGATGAAGCCAAATCGGCCGTCCCGCCGCCCGAGGCGACGCGAGCGCCGCTGACTGTCCCCGACCGCGCGGCGGCGACGCCCTCTCTGGAGCCGGCGAACGGCAAGCCGGTTGGCGCGGGGGGAACCGCAACGGCCACAACCGGCGCGGCGACGGCCCCAACCACCGTCGCCGCCGCTGTTGCCACCCAGCCGAGCCCTGCTCCGGCCGCGCCGCAGGCGGCCGTGCCCGTCGTGAAAACCCCTGTCGGGGTGTGGCTGACCGAGGAAAAGGAAGGCAAGGTCCGTATCGAGCCCTGCGGCACAAATCTGTGCGGCTATGCGGTCGACGACAAGACCAACGCGAATGGCGAGAGGATTCTCATCAACATGAAGCCCGCGACCGCCGGTGACAAATGGTCGGGCCGCATTCACGACCCGAACACCGGCGGCAATTACGATTCCACGATTGCGCTGAACAATCCGGATAAGCTGAAAGTTCGTGGCTGCGCGTTCGGAGGCATGTTCTGCGGCGGGCAGACGTGGAGCAGGCTGGAATAGGCCGTCTGTCCCGGCCTGCTCACTCGCCTCATCAGTGCGAGGTGAGCTGGATGATGCACCCCGCTGCTCTCCTCGCACTCGCCTCCTCGTACCCGGCGTGCACCGGAGTTACAGAGTTACTCCGCGTAGATCAGAATGGTGATGAACTGCACGCGTTCGTCCAGCACCGCTTCCGGCCCGTGCAACACCCCTCCCGAGAAGGTAAAGGCATCGCCCGGCTCGATCAGAAACGTCCGATCCCCGAAGCGATATTCCATCCGGCCGCTCAGCATGTAGATGAACTCCGTGCCGGGATGCTGGAAGCGCGGAAAGCTCTCGCTGTCCTTGTCCAGATCGATCAGGAACGGCTCGAAGGCCTTGCGCGGGCCGCGGTTGTAAGACAGCAGCCGATAGGTATGGCCGTGCTTGGTTCCCGACCGCACAACCTCCATCTGGTCGGCCGCCTTGATAAGCTGGGCAGTGCCGCTGGCCTGCTCCACCTCGCGGAACAGCGTGGACATATCGGTCCCGAGCGCGGCGCAAATCCGCTCCAGCAGGACAAGACTTGCGGTCGACTGCCCGTTCTCGAAGCGGCTCAGCATCGGCACGGAGATGCTGGCTGCGGCCGCGACATCGCTGAGCGTCAGCCCCCGCTCCTGCCGAGCCCGGCGGATCGCGTTGCCTGTCCTCTGGTCGATGGGTGGCTTGGCCACCACCGCATCCGCGATCGCCTCCTCCGGCTCCTGCGAGGCTCCGCCGGATTTGCGTGCGCGAACTTGCGAGGGAGTCCGCTTCGGAGGGGCGCGTTTGACTTTGCTCACGTGACAGATCCCCTTGCGAATCGGCATCTGCGGCGACAATCCGCTCACAAGGTGTATCGCAGTTTGCGACTGCGGCGAACCGGGCATCGCCCCCGCGATGTTCGGCGCGCCAGCGCCGCGTCCCGAACAGCGGCCGGGTCCGTATGCCGCTCAGGATTGTCCCGCTATTTCCATTGCTTCTCTTCGGCGGTCCACGCCCATCCCGGCAGACGCCCCTCCTTACTGAAGGCGCCCACGATGTTGGACAGCAGCTTCGAGATGTTGTTGTCGAAGTTGTTATAGGGCAGCGACTGACTGAAGGCGATGGAGCCGGTCGAGAACACCGCGCCGTTGTTCGGCGTGGTGAAATACACCATGTCCGCGCGCAGCCGGTAGTCGTGAGACCCGCTGAGACCGGGGTACGGGTACAGAACCTCTTCCGTGACGGTCTGATAGTTGTCGCTATGCCCGCCGGAGGACGCAACGATCAAAGCGTGCGGCGGCGTGCCGAGCGCCAGATCGTAGCGGTCGAGTTCGAGACCCCCGGCCGCACTGTGCGCGAGGCCGAAATTGCCGATGATCTCGCCCTCGATGCCCTCGAACATCCAGGACACCCGGCGATGCCAGCCATCCGGCATACGGCGATAGGGGCGCGATGAATCAAACCCCTGCGTGATGAATCCGACGCCGAACACCTTCTGCGGCGGCCGCCCGAGATCCTTCCACAGTCCGCTCTTCTGGCCCGTGGTCGCGAGATAATACTCGCCGGGCCGCGCCTGCCAGGCGCGCATGCCGGAGTTCAGCTTGCGCACCTCCATGCACCACGGCTCGTCGTCGCGATAGCCGACATTCCAGTAGAAGCCGTTGCCGCCGAGATAAACGAACCGGCCGCCGTTGCCGATATAATCCTCGATGGCGTCGAGCATCGTCTCCGACGTGTATTCGGGATGGGTCCCGCTGAGCACGACGTTATAGGGCGTGAGCAGCGCCTCGCCGTCGCGGTGCAGGTCTTCGTCGGTCGCCAGATCATAGGCGACGCCGGTTTTTTCCAGCCACGCGATGATCGAGAGGTCTGCCGGAAACTGCCAGGTCACGCCCATCGACGACATGCGCACCTTCGGCCGCATGTTGAGGATCGGCCGGCGGTAGCTGCTATAACAGACCCCTCCCCCGTCGCCGTGGTGATCGTAGGTCGAAAGGCCGAAATCAGCGGTCTGATACAGTTCGACGTCGATTTCCGAGACGATGGGCGACTGTCCTGCCAGCGGTTGCGCGATCTCCGCGTCGAACGACAGATGCTCGTTGGCATAGGCCAGATAGCTGCCGGTCGGAATGAGAAACAGCACCTTGGCTGTCGGTGTCACAGGGCGCACGAAGAATACGATGTATTCCTCGCGCATGCCGCGGCCGTCGCCAACCCGCAGCCGATACGCATACACGCCGCTGCGCAATGCCGGAACGGTCAGGGTCTTGGTCCGCTCCCACTTGCAGTCGATGATCGCATCGTCGTGAAATTCGATGCCACCATATTGCTCCGGCGCCAGACGAAAGCAGTCGTCGCGGCCCGCCCAGTTGAAGCCCGTCTGCCCCCGCACCGGTCGATTGTAGCCCTGCGCGTGAAGCCCATAAGGACCGATGTCGACGACGGTATCGCCGATGCCCTTGTCCGTATATCCCTTCGTCGTGTCCCAGAACGCGAGTTGCCCGCTTGCCGGCGGCATGCCGGTCTTACAGTAGAGATCGAGTTCGTCGCGGGTCAGTACGCGGTCGAACACGCCGGGCCGATCCAGTTTGCCGTTCAGGCATTGCGTCACGAAATTTCCGCGCAGCGTGTGAAAATCCTGCGCCCCGGCCAGGATGAACGGAAGATCCGGCGGATTGACCGGCTTGAAACGCAGCGTCTCGCGCACATGCGAGCGGAAATCGACGTTCGACACTTTGCTCAGGAGACTGTTGTAGCGGTTGGAAACGCCCTCCTGATACAGCGTCGCGACGCCCGTCTTGGCGTCATAGGTCACCGCGACGAAATACCAGTTGTCCTTGAGCAGCGGCACCTCTGCATCGAGATAATCCACCTCGTTGCCGTCGCCATAGCCGAATTCCAGAAGGCCGTCCGGGTTGATCCACAAGCCGTAGCCGAGATTGCGGAAGGCATCCCAGCGCCCGAGCAGGCACTGGCGCTTGCCATGCCCCGGCGCATTCGCAAATACGAACGTCGCCAGCGAAAAGCTCTCTTTCGGCGCGAGACGATGCGCGGGGTCCGCCACAGTCAGAAACGCGCCAACCTGGGTGTATTGTTTGCGGACGGCCCATTCGCCGTTCAGTTCGCAGGCCAGTTCTTCCTCGATATAGCCGGGACCGGCCGGATGGGCGTCACCATGGATCAGCCGCACGAGCTGCGCCTGCGCGCTCAAAGTGCCGTCGGCGTGAACATAGAACTCGATTTCATCGCCGGGCTTCACCGAGATCTTGTCGGCATACCCAAAGATTTTCTGCTCGGCCATTTCGTGTCGAACTTTCTTGCAGTGATGTCGTGGCTGGAGATCAGCTTTCGAGAAGATCCTGCACGCGGCGCAGGAACAGCGCGTGATAAGCCTCGTCGGGGGTCGGATAGGTGCGATCCTCGACCACGCGTGGGGCTGTGCCGCGATGGCCGGACAGCGCGACGATGCGATAGGCCTTGAATTCCTCCTGCACCATGATCGCGTATTTATCGACCTGCCCCTGCCGACGGAAATAGATCAGCAGCCGCTCCAGCGCCTCGCTGTGCTGGCCGAGCGGACGGGTGCGATGTTCCTCGATCACCTCGTCGCTGACGAGGCGCTTGAGGAAATCACGCTGCATCTTGTCGAAGCGGCGGAAATAGACCTGATCCTTGTCCGCCGTTTCGGTTGCTTCTTCCGGTAGCATCTCTCCGCCTTTCTCCGCTCGGGTCGCCCGCCGTTCGCTTTTCTTCTTGTTCCGCCAGATGCGGAATTGATGCTTGATGCCGAACAGGCCGTCGCGCAGGAACAGCACGACACCCAGCATGATCGCGCCGATCAGCATGAAGCGCAGCGGACCGAGATCGACCAGCACGCGATCGATGAACACGACGATGGCGGTCCCCACCACCGCGCCCTCGGCGCGGCCGATGCCGCCGATCACCAGCATCGCCAGCGACAACAGCAGGGTGTCGAACGAGAACAGATTCGGGGACGCGCCGCCGAAATGGGTCGCATAAAAGCCGCCGATGAACCCGAGCGCCGTCGAGGAAATCAGGAACACCATGATGCGGGCGCGGATGAAATCGACGCCGCAGGCCTGCGCGAACGCCTCCTTCTTCTCCGGCGCCATGCGCAGCACGCGGCCGAGCCGCTTGCCATCGATGAAGCGATAAACGAACAGCGCCAGCACCATGAGGAACAGCGCGGCATAGTAGCCGAGCAGAAGCCGCGACGACTGCCCGAGCCAGGACGGCAGATAGCTTGGAGCGCCGTAAAGACCGCCCGTCGCCGATCCGAACGCGCGCGACTGCACCACATAGACACGGCACAGTTCCACGACGCCGAGCGTCAGCAGCGCATAGTAAAACCCGTCGAGCCGCATCGCCGGCAGCGCGATGATGACGCCGAAGACGAGGCCGATCACCGCCCCGATCAGCGGCAGCGCCCACCACGGCAGGCCGAGCTGGATCGCCATATAGGTCGTGCCGTAGGCCGCTGCTCCCACCACCGCATAGGTCGCCAGCGAGAAGATGCCGGCGGTGCCGACGATCAACATCCAGCACAGGTTGATCGCGGAGTAGATCGCGAACACGGCGGCGGCGCTCATCACCGTGTTCCACGAGCCTGTCGGAACGAACAGCGGGCCGATGATGAAGGCGAGCATCGCCAGCGCCCACCAGATCGGGCGCTTGTCGACGATGGTCTTTTCCCGACGCATCGTCTTCGGATTGTATTCGCCGCGAATGTTCAGGACGCGGCGACGCGTCGGCCAGTAGCGTGTCCTCGACCACAGCGCCCCGCCATGGCCCGGCCATTTGTAATAGTAACGCAGGCGGCCGACCTGAAACATGCGCGGCTTGAACGCCCGGGTCTCATCCCACGTGGTCTGATGGGACAGGTAGGGATTGGTCTCGGCCTCGCGGCCGGGAAACTCCGGATAATGACACTCGGTTGGATCGATCCAGATGCGCGGTGCGGACGTGTCAGTCATCGGTCAGGCTTCCCGCGCCTTGTCGAGCAGGCCGGCAATCCCGCGCGGGCGCACCAGCAGAACGAGGATGATCAGAAGAAACTGGGTGATGAGAACGTACTGGCCACCGAGAAGGCTGGCCGTCAGCGCCTCGTTGAAACCCAGCAGAACCGCCCCGAACACGGCGCCCGGCACGCTGCCGAGCCCACCGACGAGGGCAATGCTGAGCCCCTTCACCATCGGCGTGATTCCGCTGAACGGCGCAACGTAGTAGGTCTGGGCCAGCAGCACCGAGGCGAGCCCGGCGAGCGCGCCGGTCAGCGCCATCACGTAGAGACCGGTACGGCGCACGCCGATGCCGACGATGGACGCCGCGTGCGGGTTCATCATCATGGCCCGGATTTCGAGGCCGCGACGGCTGGAGCGCATCCACAACAGAATGATCGTCAGCAGCACGATGGCCGACAGCGATGCGCCAAGCTTGTCCGCCGTGAGCACGACGCCGAACACATCGACGCTCCAATCTCCGAACAGCCGCGGCAGCGATTTCGAGCGCGGCCCGAAGATCCACAGCAGCGCCTGATTGCCGACAAGGCTGATCGCCAGCGTCGCGATCAACGCGCGCAATGGAAAATTCGGCTTGTCGTGGATCGGAATGAACGCCAGCAGGCAGACGATCAGGCCCCCGACCGCGCCGGTCAGAATCCCGGCCGCCATCACCAGCGCCGGATAAGGCGCGATATTCGTGGCGACAAGCCACGCGCCGTATCCGGAAAACGCAAAGATGAAGCCGAAGCCCATATTGACGAATCCGAGGCTCGACCAGGTCAGCGAAATGCCGATCGCCAGCGTGCCATAGATGCAGGCGAGCGTGATCGCGTTGGTGAGGATGAAACTCCAGTTCATCAGCCGCGCGCTCCCGTCAGACTCTTCGAAGCCGAAGCCTCACCCTTCAGTTTTCCGGCATGCATGCCGATGATGCGGTCCACGCGCCCCTCCAGCAGAGCAAGATTCTGCTCGGCGATCACCATGGCCGAATTGCCAAGTTCGACACCCATCAGCGCCTCCACCACCGACTTGCCGATCTTTGGCGCGAGCCCGAGCGAGGGCTCGTCCACCAGATACAGATCGGCATCGGCCATCAGGCCGCGCCCGATCGACACCATCCGTCGCTCGCCGCCCGAAAGCCGGCCGACCGGCGTCTTCATCAGCTTTTCCAGCGGCGGAAAAATCTGCAAAATCTTCTTCTTGCGCTCGGCGCGCTCCTTCCAGGCCCGCTTTGTGTAAGCACCGCTGTCGAGATGCTCCTCAACAGTGAGGCCGTGGAAGATTTCGTCGCCTTGCGGAATGAGCGCCAGTCCCCGCCGCACGATCAGATGCGTGAAGCGGCCCGGCCCCTGGCTACGTGTGCGGCCCACTTCGAATCCATTGAGCTTGATCGAACCGCGCTGCCAGCCGGTAAGGCCCGCGATCGCCTGAAACAGCGTGGACTTGCCATGGCCGTTCAGCCCCACCAGTCCAAGCCGCTCGCCCGCAAAAACCGTCAGGTCGAGATCGTGGATCACCCGCATCGGCCCCCAGCCCGCCGACAATCCGCGAACGTCGAGAACCGCCGTTCGTTCGCCCGTCTCGACCATCAATGCAGTCCCTCGCCCTCGAGCTCGAAATAAGCGGCCTTGACCCGCGGATCGTCGAGGATCTGATCCAGCCGCCCTTCGGCGATCATTTCGCCGGCGTCCAGAACCATCACCCGGTCGGCAATCGTATCGAGCAATTCCATCCGGTGCTCGATCAGCACGATCGCGATGTTCAGTTCCTTGGCGAGCACCCGCATGATGTCGTCGAACTCGTCGATCTCCGAGTTGATGAGTCCGGCCGCCGGCTCGTCCATCAGGAGAATGGCGGGCCTGCGCATCAGGAGGCACGTCATCAGCAGCTTGCGCCGGTTCAGCGTATCAAGCTGATCGGCCATCGCCGTGCCCGGTATGCGGAAGGCGACAAGCCCCGCCCCCCATTCGGAATCGTCCGGCGTGAGATAGGGCGGATAGGCCTGCCGGGCCGCCTTCAGAACCTGCGCCACGGTCATGCCTTCCGGGACGACAGGCGTCTGATAGGTGCGGCCGATGCCGAGCCGCGCCCGTTTGTGCAGCGGCATCGTGGTGATGTCGTTGCCCTTGAACTGCACGGTTCCGGATTTCGGCGGAATGCGGCCCGACAGCACTTCGAAGAGGCTGGTCTTTCCCGCACCGTTCGGGCCGATCACGCCCAGCACCTCGCCCGGCCGGACGCCGAGCGAAATGCCGCGCAGGATGGAGCGGCCGCCGAGATCAAGCGCGATGTCGTTGCAGGCGAAAAGCAGTGGCGATGTCATGGCGACGGCCGATCACCACCATGGGGCCTTCTGCAACTTGCTCTCGACCAGGACGTCCGGATAGATGATCTTGTGCTCGTTGTTCTGCACCTGGAAGTAGAGCTGCGCCATGCCCTTTTCGAGATCGGTCGCGCCGATCGCGTCGCCCGTGTCGGGATAGTGCGCGCACTCCTGGAAGGCATTGTCCATGCTCATGTAGCCGCACACGCCGCGATACGGTGTCTTGCGGACGAAGTCGCAGACCTCCTTGAACTTGCCGGGATCTCCGACGGCTTCCCATGCCGCCTTCAGGTAATAGGCCGTGTCGTAGCCGTTGCCCGTGTAGCAAAGGCCCATGATGCCGGGGAAACGCTTCTTGTATTTCTCGCGGAACGCCTTGCCCTTCTCGTCGGCGTAGACGCCGAGCACGGTGCTCCACACAAAGCCTTCGGCCGCCGGGCCGGACAGTTCCAGAAACTCCGGCTGCGACGGGCCGTACTGCAGATAGACCAGCGCGCCCTTGAGCGGGTCGGCCTTGTACTGTTTGACGAACGCGGCATATTCGGCCGCGACCCAGTGATCGATCATCACCGCGCCGGCGCCGACCTTCTTGATCTCCTGGATGACCGAACCCCAGTCCTGCACCGGGTACTGGATGTCGGTGATGCCGGCGAGCGTGAAGTCGCTCTTGGGCAGCGCGGACTGCAACGCCTTCGAGATCGTCTGGTTATAGGCGATCTGCTCCTGCACGATATGCACGCCGTTGTTCAGCGGTTTCCACACGCCCTGATCGCGCATCGCCTTCAGGAAGTGCGGGAAGGTGTAGCCGTAATGCACCTCGGAGGGATCCGTCTGGAAGATGTGCGAATACTTGTCGCCGCTCTTGCTCAGCAGGTCCGTGAAATTGCGCTGCGTCAGGCCCCACAGGAATGGCGCCTTGTAGCGGGCGGAGACGTCCGCCACCGGCACGGGAGTGAACACGAAAGCGCAGGCCATGGCATGGACCTTGGCGTCGACCAGCTTGTTGATCGCCACCTGCCCGCTTTCCGGCGAGAGCGGATCGATATCCACCACAACCGGCTTCACCTGACGCCCCAGAACGCCGCCGGCTCCGTTGATTTCCTCAAGAGCCAGGGTGACGCCGTTCAGGAAGTCCTGATGGTCAGCGACGCCCGCCTGCGCGGTTTGCGCTGTCGGCACGCCCAGCAGAATGGGGTCGGAGGATGCGGCTCGGGTGCTGCCAGAAACAAAGGGAGCAGGGAAAGCCGCAGCGGCTGTGCTCGCCGTCACCAGATTGAGAACGCGCCTGCGAGAAATTCCCTTGGTCATTGAGCCCCTCCTCCAATCGGACCGTTGCGCGCCGCGCAGTAACAGGGAGGATAGGCATCGGGTGGCGGCCGCGTCTTTTGTCCGAGTGCACTGTATTTTTCTTATCCGCGCACTCGCCGGCCGATCTTACAGAGCCGGTGGCATGCTTCTTGTATTAAGTTCGAACATCGCTGTTTTGACGTCTTTTGGATTTCCCGCGATGAGCAACACCAACTCCTATTCCACGGTCGGATTCGAAGGCGAGCGAAGCGTTGAAGCCTGGCGGCAGGCACTGGGCGAGGTCTACTACCGGTTGGATACCAAGCCGGCTCAAGCAGACGGGTTGCGTGGCGAGATCCTCGACTGGCAATCCGACGTCATTGGTGTTTCCGACTTCAGAACCGATGCACAGCGCGTCATCCGCCACAAGGCCTCGGCGAGAGCTGACGGATCGGAAGACTTCGTCTTCCTGTTTCCGACCCGCAAGGCCATGCGTTACGAGCAGCGCGGCCGAGAGGGCCTCGTGGTTCCTGGAGGGGTTTTCCTGCTGAATTCAGCGGAGTCCTATATCGTCGACATCCCCGACGGGTCCGAAAACATCACGATCAAGATCGACCGGGACTATCTCGCCGGCCGGGTTTCTGCGGGAATTGACGACCTTTGCGCCACATCGAACTTCACAAACCCGCTCCTCATCCCGGTGCTTACGACTTTGGGCGAGCAGGTGCTTAAACTGAAGTCATCGGAACACGTCACGCGCATCCAGGAATGCATCACCGAGCTGGTCTGCCTGATGCTCGAGTGCCGGACCAGCGAGCACTCCGGCGATCTTGTCCGGGAAACCCTGGGAACAACCCTGTTCAACCAGATCTGTGCCTATATCCGTCGCAACCTTGGCGACCACGCGCTGAGCCCGGAAAAGGCGGCGGCCGAGCACCGGATATCGCTGCGATACCTCCACAAGATTTTCAACTACCGCGGCACATCGTTCGGGCAGGTTCTGATGGAAGAGCGGCTGCATCAGGCCCAGTCACTGATCGCCGTCGCAAGCCATCGCGAGCGCATCAATCTGGGCGAGGTCGCCTATCGCTGCGGCTTCACCAACCAGTCCCATTTTTCGGCGAGCTACAAGAGATTCTTCGGCGTCTCGCCGCGGCAGACATCAACGCTGGGGCTGAAATAACGGGAGCGACGCCGCGGCCGGAGGCGATGCGTTCGCGCCGATAGGCTATTGCAGTTGCAGCAAAGAAGCGCCGCACCGTCGAAGATGGCGCGGCGGGGTTTCCCTGAAAGGGCGAGACGCGCCGGGCGGCGCATCGTTACGCTGACGCAAGCGGGCTCAACCCGCGAGTTGTCCCGGGATCCAGGATGTTCCGGCGAGAGGAACGCGCGCCATGGCGGCCGCCTCGATGGTCAGCGCAACGAGATCTTCCGGCTCCAGATTGTGGAGATGGCTTTTGCCGCAGGCCCGCGCGATGGTCTGCGCCTCCAGCGTCAGGACTTTCAGATAGTTCGACAGGCGTTGGCCGCCGATCACCGGATCAAGCCGGGCTGACAGGATCGGGTCCTGGGTCGTAATGCCGGCCGGGTCGCGCCCTTCATGCCAGTCGTCGTAGCAACCGGCGGTGGTACCGAGAGCTTGGTATTCGGCCTCGTAGCGCGGATCGTTGTCACCCAGCGCGATCAGGGCTGCGGTCCCGACGGACACCGCATCGGCTCCCAGCGCCAGCGCCTTGGCGACGTCCGCGCCGCTGCGGATGCCGCCCGATACGATCAGTTGCACCTTCCGGTGCATGTCCAGATCCTGCAGCGCCTGAACCGCATCGCGAACCGCGGACAGGATCGGAATGCCGACATGTTCGATGAAGACATCCTGCGAGGCAGCCGTGCCGCCCTGCATGCCGTCCAGCACCACAACGTCCGCGCCAGACTTCACGCACAGCGCGACGTCATAGTAAGGGCGACTCGCACCGATCTTGAGATAGATCGGCTTTTCCCATGCGGTCAGCTCGCGCAGCTCCAGAATCTTGATCTCAAGATCGTCTGCGCCGGTCCAGTCCGGATGACGGCAGGCCGACCGCTGGTCGATGCCTTTCGGCAGATTGCGCATCGCGGCAACGCGGTCCGAGATCTTCTGGCCGAGCAGCATGCCGCCACCGCCGGGCTTGGCGCCCTGTCCGATCACGATCTCGATGGCGTCGGCCTTGCGCAGGTCGTCCGGGTTCATGCCGTAGCGCGACGGCAGATATTGATAGACAAGCGTCTTCGACTGGCCGCGCTCTTCGGGCGTCATGCCGCCGTCGCCGGTCGTGGTCGAGGTGCCGGCGAGAGTCGCCCCGCGCCCCAGCGCTTCCTTGGCCTGCGCGGAAAGCGAGCCAAAGCTCATTCCGGCAATCGTGATCGGAATATCGAGCTGGATCGGCTTCTTCGCGAAGCGGGTGCCGAGCGTGACGCGCGTGTCGCACTTCTCCCGATAGCCTTCGAGCGGATAGCGCGACATCGACGCGCCCAGAAACACCAGGTCGTCGAAATGCGGCAACTGCCGCTTCGTGCCGCCACCCCGGATGTCATAAATTCCGGTTGCCGCCGCACGGCGAATTTCAGCAATCGAATGATCGTCGAACGTCGCGGAACGACGTGGCGGCGTATAGCCCCAGTTCCGGCTGAGGGCGTTCATCAGTAGGCTCCCGCATGATCGACGTGAAAGTTGTAAAGCTTGCGCGCCGAGCCGTAGCGCCGGAATTCGGCGACATCCACGGTGTTGGCCTCGCCGGCCTGATCGAGAAGCGAGAACAGCTCGGCCCTGTGCTCATCCCTCATCTCCTTCTCGATGCAATCGGCCCCGAGACTGGCGACGCGGCCGCGGACATACAGCCGCGCCTCGTAGATCGAATCTCCCAGAGCTTCGCCCGCGTCGCCGAACGCGACCAGACGACCGCTCTGCCCCATGAACGCGGACAGATGGCCGATCTCTCCCTTCACGACGATGTCGATGCCTTTCATCGAGATGCCGCAGCGCGCGCCGGCATTGCCGTCCACCAGCAGCAGTCCGCCATGGCCAGTCGCGCCCGCGGACTGGCTGACGTCGCCCTTTACATGAATCAGGCCGGACATCATGTTCTCGCCCACGCCCTGCCCGGCGTTGCCGTCAATGACGATGCGGGCATGCTTGTTCATGCCTGCGCAGTAATAGCCGACGTGCCCCGCGATACGCACTTCGACGGGCGCATCGAGCCCCACCGCGATGGCATGTCGGCCTTCCGGGTTGAGCACCTGCCAGAGCGTTTCGTTGGTTGTGGCATCGAGCGTCTGAAGCTGGGCATTCAGATCGCGCAGCGCCGTCGTGGTCAGATCGATCTCGGTCATGCCCGGTGCTCCCAGAAGTACGGCGTGGCAGGCTTCGGCTCGAAAACACGAGCCTGCACGATGCCGGGAAGTCCGGTCAGGCTGCGATACTCGGACGCAAAGGCGACATAGTCGTCCGTTTCGGCCATCACGGCGGGCTTGCAGGCGATGGGATCGCGCAACACGCCGAATCCATTCTTCGTGCCGACCACGAAGGTGAAAAAGCCATCGAGATCGTTGAGGCCGGACTTCAGCGCATCGCCAAGGCTGGCACCGCGCCGCATCTCGCGGGTCAGATAGCCGGCTGCCACCTCGGTGTCGTTCTGAGTTTCGATCGCAATGCCGTCGCGCTTCAGCTCGCGACGCAGCGAGGCGTGATTGGACAGCGAGCCGTTGTGGACGAGGCACTGATCGCTTCCCGTTGAGAACGGATGCGCACCGTTGGTGGTGACGGCCGACTCGGTCGCCATCCGGGTGTGCGCGATGCCGTGCGTACCGCTGATGCCCGCGATATCGAAACTGCGCGCAACGTCGTCCGGATATCCGACCTCCTTGTAAATCTCCAGGCTGACGCCCTCGCTGACGATCCGCACGGCGGGCGCGTTCGCCTGCAACCATGCCCTGACCGGCGCCACGTCTACCGCCGGAATGACAAGGACCGCGTGCGTAAAGCGCTCCGTTATCAAAACGGGACCGCCGAGCAGCAGCGACAGCTCCGCAGCCATCGCCTCATAGTCGATGTCTTCATCGGGCGATGTCAGGGTCAGTTTGACCTGCCCCTCGAAGGAGGTCGAATAAAGGGCAAAGCCCGCCGAATCCGGGCCGCGGCTGCACAGCGTCGACGTCATCTCCGCCAGCAGTGCGCCGAGCGCGGGCTGAAGCCGATGGCTTTTGAGAAAAAGACCTGCAATTCCACACATCTGTCGTGTCCGCTCGATCAAGAAAACTCAGAAGAAACTCAGATAGCGTTCGATTTCCCAGTCCGAGACATGGCGGTGATATTCGATCCACTCCGACCGCTTGAGCGTGATGAATTCATTCACAACGGCCTCGCCCAGTGCATCGGAGAACAAGCGATCGGATTCGAGCGCATCCAGCGCCTCGTTCAGGTTCTGCGGCAGCAGCCCGACCCCCATTTCGCGGATCGCTTCCAGCGAGAGATCGTAGAAGTTGATGTTCTTCGGCTCTCCCGGATCCAGCTCGCGATCGATGCCGTCGAGACCGGCCGCGATCAGGGCCGCCGTCGCCAGGTAAGGATTCATGCTGCTGTCGCTGGTGCGGATTTCGATCCGTCCGTAAGGGGCACGCACCATCGCGGTGCGATTGTTGTCGCCATAGGCGATGAAGGCCGGCGCCCAGGTCGCACCGGACACCGTGCGTCCCACGACAAGGCGCTTGTAGGAATTGACCGTCGGCGCCATCAGCGCCGTCAGCGCCCGGGCGTGAGCCATGATCCCGCCGAGGAAATGATAGCCGAGCTTGCTCAGTCCCAGCCGGTTCGGATCGGAATCGTCGTGAAACAGATTGCGTCCCTCCGCGTCGGCCATCGAGCAATGGATATGCATCCCGCTGCCGGTCGAGGTACTGCGGGGCTTCGGCATGAACGAGCAGATCGCACCGAGTTCGTTGGCAATTTCCGCCGCCGCCATCTTGAAGAGCAGAATCTGGTCAGCCGATTTCAGCGCATCCGCGTATTTGAAATTGATCTCGTACTGGCCGTTCGCGTCCTCGTGATCGATCTGGTAGACATCGATTCCGACCGCCTGCAGGGATTCCGTCAGCCGCTCAAGGAATGCGCGCCCCCGCATCAGCCCGCGATAATCGTAGGCCGGCTTGACCAACGCATCCGTCCCGTCGAACGGGACAAGCTTGCCGTTCTCATCACGGCGCAGCAGGATGAATTCCGGTTCGAGGCCCGTGTTCAGCGTCCAGCCGCGTTCGGCCAACCGCGCGGTCTGCACTTTGAGCACGTTGCGCGTATCGATGGCGTGCGGCGCGCCCTTCACGGTGCCGACCCCCATCAGTCGCGCATAACCCGGCACCCACGGTGTCAGCGTCAGTGTGTCGAGTTCGCACACCACCATGAATTCGGATTCGTGGGGCTGCATTCCCAGTCCCCACGCACCCGCGCCCGCAAAGCCCGCGCCATCGGTGAGAATATCTTCCAGATGCTGCACGGGAACGGCCTTGCTCTTGGCAACGCCGTGAATGTCGACGAACTGCGCCAGCACATAACGAATGCCGGCCTGCCTCAGGAATGACTGTGCGGATTCCAGATCGAGCCTTTCGGGTGCCGCAAGACTTCCCGGCGCATGCGCGCCAACCCACGAATTGGAGAGGTGCATGATGTGTGCCCTGATCTTACAAGACGCTCGGCCTTCACCATCCCCTAACGATCAGGAGCGATGGCGCGCAGCGTTGATTTCCGCTGTCGAAGCGGTGATAACAGCGCCTTGCATTTCATGCAACTTATTTTTACATGGTGCAACATTGACCAGACGCGGCCCAGAAAGCAGGCAGTGACATGATCGGGACTGACGCGTTGCCAAGCGTAACCTTCGTGAGGTTGGCCGAGTTGGCTCGCGCGGACGCGCGCGCGCGCGCCGGCTTCGGTACACCCTACTGGTGGCGGGAGGCGCCGCCTGCCACGGGCCCGTGGGACGAGTCGCCCGCGACCGCCGATGTCGTGATCGTCGGCTCCGGCTTCACAGGCCTGTCGGCCGCGCTGGTGCTGGCGCGTGCGGGACGCGAGGTGATTGTGGTGGATGCCGGCGTGCCAGGATTCGGCGCCAGCACCCGGAACGGCGGACAAGTCGGCAGCGGCAACCAGAAATTCCGCGTCAAGACTCTCATCGCAATGATGGGCGAGGCCAAAGCTGTCGCGCTGCTCCGCGAGGGCGTCGAAATGCTGGACGGCATCGAATCGTTGATCGTTGAGGAAAAGATCGCGTGCGACTTCGTCCGCTGCGGACGGTTTCGCGGCGCGATGCGGCCCGAGCACTACGAGTCCATGGCGCGCGACATGGACGACCTTCGCCGGTTTGCGGACGTCGAGTCGTTCATGGTGTCACGCGGCGAGCAGCACAGGGAGATCGGCAGCGACCTGTTTCATGGCGGCTCCGTGCTGCCGCAGGATGCCAGCCTGCATCCGGGAAAATATCACGCTGGCCTGCTGCGGTCCGCGATCAATGCCGGCGTGCGCGTAGTCGGCAACATGCCCGTTCGCGTCATCCTTTCGGACCAAGACGGACACGCTGTTCAGTTCGACGGTCGGACGATCCACACCCGCGACGTACTCGTCGCAACCAATGGCTACACGAAAAACGTCGGTGCCTTCTTCCGGAAACGGATCGTGCCCATGGTGTCGGCCCAGATCGCAACGGGCCCCATTGCCCCGTCCGTGTTCGACAGCCTGATGCCGACGCGGCGCGTCTACGGCAACACCAACCGGGTGTTTTTCTATTATCGCCCTGCGCCCGGTGAGAACCGCCTGATCTGGGGCGGACGCGGCGCGCATTTCACGTCCGCGCAGCGCGGCGCGGCCTACGCTCATCTCGCCCGCGATCTGCTCCGCACATTTCCGCAACTGGCCGACGTCACCGTCGAGAACGGCTGGACCGGCCAGATCGGATATACCTTCGACGAGTTTCCGCATCTCGGCCGTTCGCCACAGGGTGTGTATTACGCCATGGGCTATTGCGGCACGGGCGTGTCGCGCTCGACGCATTTCGGGCGCAAGATCGCACTGCAAATGCTGGGACGACGCGAGGGGGCGTCGGAGTTCGACAGCCTGAATTTTCCAAGTCACCTCTTTCACGCGTTCGCGCGACCTGCCGTTCCGTTCTACGAGGCCTTGTATCGCCTTCGCGACGCCACCGGTATTTAGAGAGTCGCAGCAGACGGCCTTCCGACAACCACAGACTTTGCCAAGACAGCGCGCGGCCACAGCGCGCGGCCGCAATCAGCGCACACCAATGCGCGGGATATGTCCGGCAGAGTCGAACCGCAATCGATGATTTAAGGCTTCTCGCCACACAACTCGGCACGATTCCGAGCAAGGCCCGCCGTTGGGGACGGGCCCGAAGACGAATGCTGTTCCGTGTGAAGAAAGCGCATCAGATCAAAAAGCTGGAGCAACCGCGCCATTGAACGAAAGCTGACTTGTTCTGGTCGATTTGGCCAGACCCGATACGCGTGCTAGGGTAAAAACGTTGCGTCACTCCCGCCTGTTCGAGAACAAGGTTCGCTTCATGCCCGGTTTTTCGGAACGACATGCCATCATCGTCGGGGGAGGTGCCTCAGGCGTTCTGCTCGCCTATCAGCTCCTGCGCCAGGGAGGAGCCGGTCTTCACGTCACTCTGGTGGAAAAGAGCGCGGATATCGCGCGCGGTCTCGCATACCGGACCGATAATCCGGATCACCTGCTCAACGTGCGCGCCGCAAATATGAGCGCCCTGCCCGATGCGCCGGATCACTTCTGGCGCTGGTTGAATGATCGCCCGGCCGACTTGCCGGTCGATCCCACGCCGTTCTGTTTCGTGTCACGGCGAATCTATGGCGACTACCTTAACGATCTCGTCAAACCATTCCTTGCCAATCACACCGAGGCATCGCGCCTGACACGTCGCGCAGGCGAATGCGTCAGGATCAACGAAGCTTCAGACTGCGTCACCATCGGCCTTGCCGACGGAACGCAGATCAGGGGCGACGTCGTTATCCTCGCCACGGGCCACGAAGTCGCGGCAACGCAATCTCACGGGCAGACAGAAACGCATATCCGGACGGAGACAACGGAACGCGATGCCGTTCTGATTCTCGGAACGGGCCTGACGATGGTCGATCAGGTTCTGAGCCTGCGGCGCGGCGGACATCGCGGGCCCATCGTGGCGATGTCGCGGCGCGGATTGATACCGCGCGCGCACCGCCACATCGCGCCGCTTTCGCTGCGCGAGACGGATATACCATTCGGCGCCAGCATCGGCGCGCTGACGCGATGGATACGTCTGCGCATTGCCTCCCATTGCGCGGCCGGCGGCGACTGGCGTTCGGTCATCGATGCGCTGCGTCCGTTCAGCCAGAAACTGTGGCGTGAACTTCCGGCCCAATCCAGGCGGCGATTTCTCGAACATGCAAGAGCCTGGTGGGACGTTCATCGCCATCGCATGTCACCCGATATCGAGCGCCTTATCGCGCAGGCCATGTCCGAAGGACAGTTGATCCTGAAGGCAGGCAAGGTCGTCAGGATCGAAGATCGAGCGAATTCGACGCGCGTGATCTATCGGCCCCGGGGCAAAACGGAACACGAATATCTCGACGTCAGCGGAATTATCGACTGCACCGGGTTTGGCTCCGCCAACCTGAGCGCCAATCCCGCGCTTCGCAGTCTGCTCGATCAGGGGCTGGCGCGCCCTGACCCGCTTCGCATCGGCCTCGACATCAGCGAAAACAGCGCCATCATTCGCGCGGACGGTACGCTCTCCCCTCGCCTGTTCGCGGTCGGTCCCGTCACGCGGGCGGCCTTCTGGGAAATCTCCGCGATTCCCGATATTCGCAACCAGTGCGCCAAGCTGGCCGGCGACATCGCAAACGATCTTGTTCAAGGTCGGCTTTCGAGGCGCAGGCCCGATCAGACGGGGCGCTACAAGTCAGTTTGCGACCCGCAGACCGCGCCGTAGCGGGATTTATAGGTGCGGATTTTTGATCCGAGCGCGCGCCCGGCAGCACGTCGAACGACATCCGGCGATTGTTGCATTCCACATTCCCTGCACCGGAAGCAAAAATCACACTGTCGTCACCGCGATATTTGGAAGCTCATTGTTCGTGGCTTCGCTTATTTTGGCCTGCCATGTGCAAGGCGACGCGGGTCTCGCTTTGCTCTCCCGAGCAACGTCGGAGCGAACCGTGAAGCTGAATCGCCGCATCTTCCTCGCCGCGGGTATCGTGGCTGCGAGCCTGTATGCACAGACCTCCATTGCAAGCGCGCAGGACACGTCTCGCGTCCGCATCGGGCTGCAAAGGTCATCCACGCTCATCGCCATTCTCCGGGCGAATGGCGAGCTGGAAAAAGCGCTCGCGCCGCTTGGCGTCTCCGTGACGTGGCACGAGTTCACCAGCGGCCTGCCGCTGCTGGAGTCGCTCGGCATCGGCAATCTCGATCTCGGCGCGGATGTGGCCGACACCGTTCCCGTCTTTGCGCAGGCAGCCGGCGCGAAGCTGGTCTATGTGGCGGAGGAGAGCCCGTCGCCGAGCGCACAGGCGATCCTGATCCCCGCCAACTCGAAGATCGGCACGCTGGCCGACCTGAAGGGCAAGAGGATCGCAGTGACCAAGGGCGCCGGCAGTCACTATCTGCTGCTCGCGGCCCTCACCAAGGCCGGTCTGAATTTCAAGGACATCTCGCCGGCATACCTGGCGCCATCGGACGGGCGAGCGGCTTTCACCAGCGACAAGGTCGATGCCTGGGTCGCATGGGATCCGTTCCTGACCAGCGCCCAGCGGCAGTCCGGTGCGAAGATCCTCGCGGACGGCAGCGATGGCCTCGCCAGCTACAAGCGCTACTATCTCGCCTCGGCGAATTTCGCAAACCAGCGCCCCGATGTCCTCAACGTGATCTTCGGGAAACTGCGCGAGACCGGACAGTGGGTGAAGGCGAATCCGAAGGATGCCGCCAAGCTGCTCGCCGGACTGTGGAGCATCGATGCCGAAACGGTCGAGGAATCCAACAGCCACCGCAGCTATGACGTGAGACCTGTCACGAAGTCTGGCCTCGCCGAGCAGCAGAAGATCGCCGACGCCTTCTTCAGCGAAAATCTGTTCCCCAAGAAGATCGACACGTCCGACGTTCTGATCTGGTCGCCGGCAGCGCCGTGACGGCCGGGGCCCGCGCTTTTCGCGGCCCTTCCCCGTCCTGTCTCGTGGACGGCGACAGCACCGCGCGAAAACCTGCTTGCGTGCGGCGGACAGCTTTCCTATGAAATCCGGGTCTGCGCTCGTAGCTCAGCTGGATAGAGCATCGGATTTCGATTCCGAGGGTCGGAGGTTCGAATCCTTCCGAGCGCGCCATCAGGTCTATCCCTGATCGCTCATCCCTCTCCGGACGCATCGAATTCGGTTCCGTCGTAGCCCGCCTCGGCCGGGATGCGCAGGGTGCGCCGGCTTCCATCGATGATGAAATCGGGCACGACCGTGAAAACCGGCGTCGCCCTTGCCAATGTCATCGCGGCCTCGACCGAGCGGTTGTGGCCAAGCTTGATGAGATTGCGCATGGTGGGAAACACCACCTTGAAACGTCCCGAAGCATTGGCCTCGACCGCGCCCTGCGGCGTCAGCCACACCGAATCGACCAGCTCGTGCCCATCGTGCCGGCCGACTTGATCGGCGGGCGCGGCGGCGATGAAGAAATGCGTGTCGAAGCGCTTGGCGAGATTGACCGGCGTGATCCAGTGCGCGAACGGCACCAGAAGATCGAGCGCAAGCACAAGGTCTTCGGCGGCGAGGATTTGCTCGAAGGTCGTCTGCCCCTCCGCCAGCGGCAAGCGGTGAGCCGCCGCGATCTCATCCACGCGCCCGGCCGGGACCGTGCCCTCCGCACCACGCGGACGCGCCAGCAGGACGCCGGATTCCTCGAAAGTCTCGCGGATCGCCGCGATCCGCAGCGCCCGTGTTTCCAGACCGAGCCCCTCGGCACCGGTCAGGCGATCCGCAGTCTCGGCCAGGACATTGTCATTTGGATCGAGGCTCCCGCCGGGAAACACCAGCGCGCCGGACGAGAACTCGATCTGCCGGTGCCGCTGCACCATGAACACCTCAAGCCCTGCCGGCGCGTCGCGCAACAGCATCATGGTCGAAGCAAAACGCAGCGATTTGTCGACCTGCGGCCTGGACGTGGCCTGTGTTGTCGTCGTGGTCATCATTTCCTCCGTTGTTTTTGTTATCCGGACCTGCGATCGCTAGGCTGCCCAGTCCGCTCGTCTGTCAGACCGCGCGAGGCGTCTGAGCAGATAGTCGATTTCGCCTCGCGCCGTTACGCTGAGCACCGAGCCCGGCTTGCGCTGAGCGTCACCCGCGATGATGCCGCGCTGCTTCAGGATGTATTTTCGCGCCGCCAATCCCACGCCCTGCTGCTGTTCGTATCGGATCAGCGGCAGGTGCGCATCGAACAGATCGTGAGCAGCGTCGCGCTGGCCCTGTTTCGACAGCCGTACCACGTCGATCAGCATCTCGGGAAACGCATAGCCGGTCATGGCGCCGTCAGCGCCGCGCTCCATCTCGAAATCGAGAAACAGCGCGCCGTTGCCGGTGAGAATCGACAGCGGCCGCAGCGAGCCGTCGCGCTGAAAGCCCCGCAGCGCCGTGATCTTCTCAAGCCCCGGCCAGTCCTCGTGCTTGAGCATGACGCAGGAGGGGTTACTCATGACGATGTCGCGGATCACGCGCGGCGTCATCACCACGGACAGTGTCAACGGGTAGTCCTGCAGCACCCATGGCACATCCTCGCCGATAGCCTCGCTCGCCTGCCGGAAATAGCCGACGATCTGATCATCCGTGCGCAGGTGCGGCGGCGGCGCGATCATCACGCCCGCAGCCCCTGCATCCATCGCCGAGCGGGCCAGCGAGCGCATGGCGGCAAAACCCGCCGCCGAGACGCCGACGATCACCGGCATCGTGCCAGCCCTGCGAACGAAACGGATTGCCACCTCCTCCGCTTCGCGCGCATCGAGCTTGGGCGCTTCGCCCAGAATCCCGAGCACGGTGACGCCGTCGCAGCCGATCCGGGCGTAGAAATCGACGAGCGAATCGATCGAGGCGTGATCGATCCGGCCGTCATCGTGGAACGGCGTGGGGGCGATGGCGAAGGTGCCGGAGGTCTCAGGAGAAATCGGCATGGGAGTTGAACTTTCCATGAAACGGGCCACGAGGCGTTCGTATACACCATGATCGTCGCGTCTATCGCACAGAACACCTGTCGAACGCTGGTTTGGTTGTTCTTTTCGGAGTCTCCTCCCTCGTCAGGTCGGGGGAAATTCCTATAATGCACCGAACCTGCGCGCGTGGCGCGGGCGCCTCAAGGGAGAAAAAACGCGATGTTCTCGCATGTCATGATCGGCACCAACGATCTGGAAAAGGCCAAGGATTTTTACGACAAGCTGCTCGGCACCCTTGGTGTCCCGCCTGCCATTATCGACCGGCACCGCATTTTCTACCGCACGAAAACCGGAACCTTCTCGGTCTCTTTGCCGATCGACGGACAACCTGCCACGCCCGCCAACGGGGGCACGATCGGGTTTCTGGCCGGTTCTCCCGATGAAGCTGACAGCTGGCACGCGACCGGCGTCGCCAACGGCGGCACCAGTTGCGAGGATCCGCCAGGCATCCGCGACATGGGCGGCAGGAAACTTTATCTCGCCTATCTGCGCGATCTGGACGGCAACAAACTCTGCGCCATGCACCGCCTTCCGTAGCATCCTGCCGCTTGCGCGATGCGTGCCTGCCCGCGACCGCCGCGCCGCACGCATCGCGCCGGCCTGCCCCATCGTTCGGACAACCTGTCCGGCTTTCAAAACCGAATATTTATATGCGCCTCGCAGGGATTTTCGCCGCGACCCGATGGCGGAAAGTGACGCGGGAGTCCTGCACGGCTCTTCATCCTGGTTCAAATCCAGGTCGGGTCTCCATCGGAAACCACCCCTGCCCCTTTCGCTGATCTGCAGGCGCCGGAATCTGCCGCAGCGCGGGATTCAGAGCGCGCCGTCGGCTCCCGATCCCATTATATCCGCAAGTTTTGCAGATCGGATTCAACGAAATTGCATGCTCCAGCAGTGCTTTCCGTGCTTCTGCACATTGACGAAAGCAAAATGCTGCACTTCAATTCCGAACTGAGGGATGCTTCAGCCCTGTGCCAGGCGGCTCTTTTATCTGACGGGGGCAAGAACGTCAGGACGGAACGACGCGACCGGTCAGGACACAAGGAGACAGTTCAATCGACCGCGCCCTGGGGCAACCTTTGATCGGCGCGTGAACGGGGTGATGGGCATGGATGGCTTGCTGGAAACGGTTTTCCGCAATTTTGTGCAGCGCGGCATGTTGCGTGTGACGACGGCGTCGGGCCGGGTTTTTCAGGCCGGCGACGGCAGCGGAACGCCGGTCGCGATCCGCTTCACCAGCACCGCCGCCGAATTCAAACTGCTTATGGATCCCGAGTTCCAGCTCGGCGAACTGTTCATGGACCACCAGCTCGTCATCGACGAAGGCTCCATCGCCGAACTTCTCGCGCTCCTGTTTGATCAGCCCGACGAAATGCCCAAGTGGGCCAAGCCGCATTTCTGGCTACGGTTTTTTACACGCAGGCTGAGCCAGTTCAATCCGGCCTGGCGCTCGGAAAAGAACGTCGCTCATCACTACGATATCGACGGACGGCTGTACTCGCTGTTTCTGGATGCCGACCGGCAATACAGCTGCGCCTATTTCGAAACGCCTGACTCCACGCTGGACGACGCACAACTGGCCAAGAAGCGGCACCTTGCGGCCAAGCTTCTCATCCATGAAGGCCAGAAGGTTCTCGATATCGGCTCGGGCTGGGGCGGCCTTGGCCTGTATCTGGCGGAGATGACGGGCGCCGACGTCACCGGCATCACGCTCTCCAGAGAGCAGCTTCAGCTGTCGAACACCCGCGCGGCCGAGCGTAACCTGAGCCAGTCGGCCAAGTTCATCGCCATGGATTACCGGGACGTTCAGGGCCCGTTCGACCGCATCGTGTCGGTTGGCATGTTCGAGCATGTCGGCGTCGCCTACTATGACAAGTTCTTCAAGCACTGCGCCGAGATTCTCGCGGACGACGGCGTCATGGTGCTGCACTCGATCGGCCGCTCGGAGGGACCGAGCTACACCAATCCGTGGATCACGAAGTATATTTTCCCGGGCGGCTATATTCCGGCGCTGTCGGAGGTTCTTCCGGCGATCGAACGCGCGGGACTGCTGGTCTGCGATATCGAGATTCTGCGGCTCCATTACGCCGAGACGCTGAAGGCATGGCGCGAGCGCTTCATGGCGCGGCAGGAAGAAGCCGAGCGGATCTACGATGCCCGCTTCGTGCGGATGTGGGAATTCTATCTGGCCGGATCGGAGATGGCATTCCGCAAACAGAACATGATGAATTTTCAGATCCAGCTTACAAAGCGTCAGGGCATCGTCCCGATGACCCGCGACTATATCGGTCACGCCGAGAGCGAGTTGCGCGGGTTGGAAAACCGCAAGGGACCACGCCTGCAGCTTGCCGGCGAGTGACGGCGCGCTCCATCCCGGTTGGAAGTTGGATCATCCGGAAAACCCGGAGCAGTTCGATTGCTGCGCCCGCAGTCCCTTCTGATCGCGGGTGAAGGCAATGCCGCATCCATGGCCCTCGGTGTCGGATATGAAAGCCCGACGCAGTTCCGCCGTGAATGAGCTCTTGGCAATTCGCCTGCCGCCATCAAAGGACGCTGCAAGGATTCGAGCGCAAGGGGGTTGGCCGGCAACGAAGTCCCCTGTTCTGGCTATCGGGGGGCATCGGCGCCCTCGGCGGCAGGGCGTTCTTGATTGGGCATTTCAGCCACGGTGGCGGAAGGGGTGGGATTCGAACCCACGGTACCCTTGCGGGCACGGCGGTTTTCAAGACCGCTGCCTTAAACCACTCGGCCACCCTTCCAAGCCGCAAGAGACAGCCCCTTAGCAAAACGCCCTTCCGGACGGAAGAACCAATTGCCGGCAGCAAAGGACCACTATCCGATCATCCTGCTTCCGGCCTCGGCGCAACCGCCGTTCCGAAGATGGGAGACAGGCGCGCCGGCTGATCGACGCCCCAGCGGCCCCTGCTCGCCGTTCCCGCGCTTTGCTTTCCGTCGCCCTCCGTACCGACCGGGATCACCGCGGGCGGCCCTGCCGGGGTACAGGTCATCGCCGGCCGCTTCCGCGAAGACCTCTGCCTGGCGGCAGCCGAGATCATCAAGGCGCGCGGGTCGACGTTCACGCCGATCGACCCGCGCGGAAGGCCTGCGGATTTGGGACCCCGACCATCACGGACTGGGCCATATCATGTCTGCCCGTCCGTGACCGGACACGGCCACGGAAAGCAACATCGCTCCGGTCGCCTTGCATGGCTTTATCCGGTCCCTCGCCCGGGGGCCACGGACCGAAAGGTCCGGACGATGACCTTGCTGTCCGTCCCTCGCCCGTGATATTCGACGGCCTTCCGGCGGGGTATAGCGCAGCCTGGTAGCGCGGCAGTTTTGGGTACTGCAGGTCGTTGGTTCGAATCCAGCTGCCCCGACCACCGCTTTTTGCGATCCATCGTCCGCGATAGAGCGGCTGCAGGCGGGCTCTCACGGATTTGAAATCCGGACAGCCAAGGCCCAGCGCTTCCCGAACCCTAGCGCTTCCCGAACAGCGGGTGGGCGACGCGGTCGCCCGGCGCAATTCCGAACTTCCGCGCAGTGCCGGCCACCACCTCCAGCACGCCCTTGGCCGGACCGCCCGATGAAATGACCCGGGTCGACAATGGCTCGGTATTCTCGGCAATCCGCAGGATCCGGCCGTCAGAGCCGATGAAGATCATGTCCAGCGAGACATAGGTGTTCTTCATCCACATCGTGACTTCCTGCGCAGGCGAGAAATCGAACAGCATCCCCCGTCCCTCGGGCAACTCCTTGCGATACATCAGGCCCGTGCGTCGCTCCTCATCGGTCTTGGCGACTTCCACGGCAAAGACCTGGACGCCCGACTTCGTCGCGATCTCGACGGTTTCGAACTCGGCCGCCGCTGCCGGATGGCTCAGGCCGGTCAGCATCAGCATGACGGCGGCGATCAGGATACAGCAGGTCCGGGAGACAAACGGGACCCGGCGGTCCCGGGACAACACACGGCGCATGAACAGATCCCACAGGGCCACCCGCACGTCGCGAGAGCCAATCCGGGCTTCTATAGCGCGAGGCTTTGAGGCGAACAAACGGCGCGACCAGAAAATCCCGCTCACGTCCTGTTGTTCCGGAGATCGAGCGGGACAGATGCGCGGTCCATCGAGATGAGCGCTGTGGTCTGATCGGGCCAGCAGAGTGCGCGCAGGCTCAGTGCGAGGACAATCCCGGCGCTCCAGCCTCGGGCTGGATTTCCGCCGCCATCATCCCCTTGGAGCCGGGTCCGAAACGGACCATCACGAACTGCCCCGGGCGCAATTCGGTCATTCCAAAGCGACGCAGCGTTTCCATATGCACGAAGATGTCGGGCGATCCCTCGCCGCAGGTCAGGAAGCCGAAGCCGCGCAGCCGGTTGAACCACTTGACCTGCGCGCGCACGAGCCCGCTGGTCGGCGTCACTGTGACGTGGGTGCGCGGCGGAAGCATCTGTGCGGGATGAATCGCCGTCGATTCGTCCATGGAGACGACGCGGAAGGCCTGGAAGCCACGCGCCCGGCGAACACACTCGCAGACAACCCGCGCGCCTTCATAGGCCGTCTGGAATCCGTCGCGCCGAAGCACGGTCACATGCAGGAGAATGTCCGGCCACCCGTTATCGGGAACGACGAAGCCGTATCCCTTCGATGCGTCGAACCACTTGATGACACCGCGGATCTCGACAAGATTGACATCGAGATCAAGCCCCGTGAAACGCTCGGTCTCCGGTGTCTCGGTAGAGACGCGTCCTCCCGTCGAACCACCGGATGGCATCCCAAATCCCTTGGACTCAAATCCGTCCGACCCCATGGCCAAAATCCCACCGACGCCCCGACCGTCGTCTCATCTTGAAGACAGCGACCGTACCAACAATCACCAACCGCCGTCGTTCAAACTACGAATCAGCCGTCCGAATCTCTCAATCGGAGGATAACATTACGGACTCACACGCAAAGCCCTAAAACTTGCCGTTAACATTCTATGAACAGCTTGCATCCCGTTCGAATCAGATTTTGTCAGTTGCCGACGAAGGGACTGAACACCTCGCCGATATCGGCGTGAATGACGAGATCGGCGACATCGTCCTGCTCGGTCGGCTCGTTGTTGATGATGACGAGCCTCGCGCCGTGCTCCTTCGCCATCATCGGAAAACCTGCCGCGGGCCACACCACCAGCGACGATCCGATCGCCAGAAACAGATCACACTGTTTCGACAGTTCGGCGGCCTGCCGCATGGCATCTGCTGGCATCGACTGTCCGAACGACACCGTGGCCGTCTTCACAGGCCCGCCACAGACCGGACAATCCGGCGCATGTCCTGTCGCTTCGATCTGGAGCCTCACCCATTCGAGGGTATAGACGAGTTCGCAGACGACACACCGGGCGTATGTTGTATTGCCATGCAGTTCGACCACGTGATTGGGGCCGAACCCGGACACCTGATGCAGGTTGTCGATATTCTGCGTGATGATGGCCGGTATCTTTCCGGCCTTATGGAGGGCCGCGAGGGCACGATGTCCCCTGCCCGGCCTGGCGCGGGCAAATGTCTCCTCCATGGCAAAGCGACGTCGCCAGGCTTCATCGCGCATCTCCTGGCTCGCAACGAAAGCCTCGAAGGGGATCGGCCGATTGCGCGTCCACAGGCCGCCGGGCGAGCGGAAATCGGGGATGCCGCTTTCCGTCGAAATACCGGCCCCGGTGAACGGAACGATATAGTCCGATTCCGCGATCAAGGCGCCGAGGCGCTCGGCGCCTTCTCCAACATCACGTGTGATCATCGCAGGACTCTCGGGATCAGGCCGACCATTCGCTTATGCGGCACTCCCGAGCGTCCGACAACGACATACTGGCAAGACGCATTCCCTCACCTGCAACCGACGGGGCCGAAGGCGGCGGGCCGGGCCGCTACATGCCGGTATATCCCCGCCGATCAGGGCGATTTCGCGCCTCCAGCTCCCGCAGGTAACTGATCCCGCAGAACGTCAGCCGATCCATATCGCTCTCCCCGGCCGACACAAGCATGTCAAGATAACCCGTCACCTGCTCCCGCGCACGGGCAATCGCGTCGGTGGTAAGCGTACGCATCAGTACATACGCACGCAGAACACGGTCGATGACCGCTGCTGGTGCCTTGTCCATCTCAGGTTCCTTTCGTCGCCATTGAAGCCAGCTTCTAGGGCGGCAACGCCACGCTTGCGCACAAGTTCCTGAGGAACCAAACGGAACATCCTATTGAATCCGGACGTTCAGCACCTATTGATCTTTGGGAGAAGCGTTTGCGCCTTGCGAGCGCTGATATGGAACTGGAAATGACGGATTACGATCAGCAACATGGACCATCCGATGTCGTGGAATCGGCGACCGATGCGGCGACCTCACCGGAAACGCTTCGCGACGAACTCGATCGGCGCGTCAATTCCTTTCGCCTTCAGCAGCGCCTCCTTCAGGAGGAGCGCGAACATCACTATGAGAAAACCGTCGCGCGCATCCGCCGTGAGTTGCGACGCTGATGTTCTCCCCGCCCCGGCGCCTCGCCATTGGCGCGAGCGGCATTCGCGAGTGTCGCAAAACAGGTGTAAGCAACCTGCGCCGTCTCAACCTTCCATCAACCGGGGATCGCAATGCGATATCTTCACACCATGCTCCGCGTCAAAAATCTCGATGTGGCGCTCAAGTTCTACCGTGACGCCCTCGGCCTCGAAGAGGTCAATCGAATCGACAACGACAAGGGACGCTTCACGCTGCTCTTTCTTGCCGCCCCCGAGGATAAGGAGCTGGTCGCCACGTCAAGCGGACGCGGCGCGCCGCTGGTCGAGCTGACCTACAACTGGGACGAGGAGAGCTATGGCGAGGATCGCTTTTTCGGCCACCTCGCCTATGAGGTCGACGACATCTACGAGACCTGCCGTAAGCTGATGGAGCGCGGGATCACTATCAACCGCCCGCCCCGCGACGGACAGATGGCGTTCGTCCGCTCGCCGGACCTGCACTCGATCGAGTTTCTGCAGAAGGGCGACGCCAGACCGCCGCAGGAACCGTGGGCCTCGATGCCGAATATCGGGCACTGGTAAACAAATTCCCCGGCCTCCGCTGCGGAAGGCCGGGTCCGCCCCACCCGGAGCCGCATCCATCCGACGAACCGAAACAAATTCTCAACACATTTTACAGAAACAAGGCCAGCCTTCCTTCATTCGTCCTCAGTCCTGGAATTTCTCAGCCTTGGAATTTTAAATGCTCAAGCCGATGACTGCGGTCGCGGCGGCGCTCTTTTCTATTGCCGCGCTTCCGACCAGCTCCCATGCCCAGTCGATCCATGACGGACAATGGCTCGTCACGATCCTGACCCAGACCGGAAGTTGCGAGGCGACGCTAAGCTTCCCCGTCACCGTATCCGATGGCCGCATCTCCGCAACCGGGGCCGATGATGTGACCGGCAAGGTAAGTTCGGCCGGACTGATCAAGGTGTCGCTGCGGGGCGCCTACGCCAATGGTCAGCTTTCCGGCAATACAGGCACGGGGAAGTGGAACGGCGCGGCGGCGGGCATTCCGTGCTCGGGCCGATGGGAGGCCAAACGCCTCTGAGGATTTCGCGATGTCCCCGCCTTCTTCCACAATGAAGGAATGAGGAATGGACAGGACGCTTGCCCGCACCAAAAAACGCCACTATAGCTGGCGCGTTGCAATGGCCGGGCGGCCGACCTCGCTCGTATTTGCCTGGCCAGGAGCCGGTTACACCGGCACCGTGCAATTGAAGACGCGCTCGCGCCATCAGGCGGCGCGTACGGTCTTCGCTCCCTTCGTCTATCGGTTAGGACGCCACCCTTTCACGGTGGAGAGAGCGGTTCGATTCCGCTAGGGAGCGCCATTGACCATTTTTCAAAGAAAAATACAAACAATATCAATAACATAGAATTGAGCGTTGGACGTTTGTTGGACGTTTTGAAGCGCCCGATTTGTGCCCCTGCCCGCCAGCGCCTCTACCCCTAGCGGCTTGCTCCAGGGCGGATATCACGAACTGGAGCGCCGCCTGCGCTGCCGACAATGTTCCGAAGATCGCGGCTACGCCTACAAGCGATCGAAGCTGATCGCGCTGCGGCAGACGCCGATCTCCGCGACCAATGGCCCGAGCTACCCGCATAAGGGAGAGAGATGATGTGCAGCCTTGCTCGTAAATTCTGCTATACCGCACGCGATAGAGGCGCCAAGACTACCGAGGTGTCAGTCTGCCCCTGCACATCCTGCCGCTGAACCTCATCGACGACAGTCTTTAGCAGTTCGGGCTGACCAAAAATTCTCAGATCTTCAATTACTTCGCGAGCCGGATACTCGCGCCGCTCTTCCAGCATACGACAAATCTCTCTATCAACAGGTCGAGGGAGCGTTCGCTCTGGCGGTACATGTGCGTCAGCCATAATGAATGCCTGAACAATCCTCCACCCCTCATAAAATGCTTGCATAAAGTCAGCATCGTGATGAAGGGGGCAAATCACCAGACCACGCTGATCATCAAGCCTTACTTTATCGCTCTTACCCTGCCGAGTTGGGGTAATCCCGATTCTCAGTCCAGCGGCCGTTTCAAGCTGATTTGGATTGATTTTCACCGTAGTACCGACCCACTGCTGCGTTTCGGTAGATCCAACAAAAAGGTCCGCTTTCCATAGCCCGCGAATAGAGTACGGCAATGCGAGCCGGGTCGTCGGCCGCCGAAAGGCAGCAGCTATGATATTTAAGCGCGGCAAAAGCTTTGGAGGCTGACCAACATTTCCGGCTAGCGTGCGAGAATCGTCGGTCAAGATATTCTTCGCGGTATCTATAAGTTGAACCGCGCCGGTTTTCTCGATCCCGAATAAAATAGACCGAGGTGCGGCGCGTTTGATCTTGCAAATCTTCAATGCGTCGGAAATTCGCTCCAAGACACGAGCATCCCCACTGTTCATCGCCTCGTGCACTGCGTACTCAAAGCATATACCGACGTCGCCGTCACCGGGTCGATACAGCCGCGGCACCATCTTAAGCTTGACTTGGTCCAATCCGCCCGCTTCAGCAACCACGTCAGCCTTGAGCGCATTGAGAACGCCGCTCAAAATGGGCCGCACTATAGAAGTCAGCGCCAGCACCTCGTCAGCGACAGGGTTTAACTGCTCCTCTTTCCGAATTTCCATGCCCCCCCCCCAGATGTTTGCCTTGAAGCCACAAGCATAGTGTACAACCTCTGCGAGAACAATCCCGCGGAACAGCCTCATGATCCGGTCGCCCTGCTCGGAATCAATCGCGCGACCACGATTGTCGCGCATGACGCGGCTATGAGATAACGATTGCCCGTCTGGCCGCGGCCACGACGAGAGCCGTGGCGACGTGACCGCTTCGCCCAAACATGCCAGAAAACGCCGGCGCTTGTCGGGACCGTCTGCCTCAACCCCATGTTCAGAGACGCGACCCCGCCCACACCGAAGAGGTGACGTCGCGGAGCGACCGGTCTCTGGCAGGCCGCACATGTTGAAAACGGCGTGCCGACATCGAACCGGCATCATGATGCACGTCCGTCCAAACAGATCAGACATGCACACGTCAGTTCGTTATATCTTGTCGCGGCAATAAGCGGTGTCCAGCCCGCAGGGCCTCGGCGGCAGACAAGCGCCCGCCGGCTCCACGCCTGCCGAAACAGACGTATGGTTCTTCAATCTCGGGACTATTCAGCGAACTGTTTCGCGGAGAATGTCAGACGGCTGGCTGGATCAGAGGATCGCCGATAACAGCCAAGCCGCTCCAACGGTAATAAATTAACGACGCGTATCCAGCGAAACGCCAAGTCCGGAAGCCCGAACGCGCGTCGCGGCCGGAGTGCGCTTCAAGGTCTTCGCGATCTTCGCAACGGGAAGCTTCTGCTTCGCCATCGACTTCAGGGTCCGAATGTCTTCCTTCGTCCACGCACGCCGAACGATCTTCTTCTTTGCTGCTTTAGCCAAAACGATATCTCCTTAGTTCAAAAAGGCTCTTAGCATATTACTCGCTGTTCTCAATACATGAACGCGACAAATTGAACGTTGTTTGATGTCAAACAGCACTTTGCGAGACGAATAAGTTCGACTCTCGCATTCGAATATATCAGGCGCATATTTTCGAAGCATATATCTAACATGCGATCATCTCTTGAGCATATGACCCTGAAATAAGACCACGTTCGCGACCTGATCATATTCGTTAGAAAACGCTGACCAAAAGACACCGCGCGCAACCCTGAATTTTCGAAACCCTGGGATGCATTGGCTTCCTGAATAACAAGCCCTCTGTTACCGTATGATGTGGTTCCATCGGCTGGAGGTTGAGATGACGTTGCCCGGAGACTTCGACAAATTCGCTAGCAAGGTGCAGGAGACGGTAGCCAAATCCTGGAAGATGTTTCTGATCGAAGGAATCCTGCTGGTTATTCTCGGACTGGCGGCGATCATTGTTCCGCCGCTGGCGAGCGTCGCGGTGACCATCTTTCTCGGATGGATGTTCCTGATCAGCGGCATCGCGGGACTGGCCTTCAGCTTCTGGGCTCGCGAAATGCCAGGATTCTGGTGGTCGCTGCTGTCGGCAGTCATCGCATTGGCGGCGGGCGTGCTGTTGCTGTGGCGCCCGCTCGAAGGAACGTTGACTCTTACGATTGTGGTCGGCGCCTATTTTCTCGCGGAAGGTGTTTCGACCATCATGTACTCGCTGGAACACCGGCGCGAGCTGACGGATCGCTGGGGCTGGCTGTTGGCCGCCGGCATCATGGATATTCTGATCGCGGCGATCATCATCGTCGGGCTGCCGGGATCAGCGACCTGGGCGCTTGGCCTTCTGGTCGGAATCAATCTCGTGTTCGGCGGTGCCTCGCTGATCGGACTCGCGATGGCCGCGCGCAACGCGAGCTAGCGACGGCAGGCGCATCAACATGCGCTGCCAGGAGCCCTGCACCGACTTTACAAAAACATCTGCCTCGGCTCTCAGCAGCCGCGGCAGATGCTCTTGATCCGCCGGTCGAGTTCGATGTCTTCCGGACTGCGTTGGAACGGATCGTTGTCGTTGCCCTGAACATCCGAACGGCGCGGCTGGCGATGTCCTACGGGCGCGCTGCCGAGCATGTTCTGTCCTGGCTGGACCAGCGGCTGCTGACCGCTCGGAGGCGGCGGCGCATTCGAACCGGACCCGCTTTGAGCCAGCGCCCCGGTTGCGAAGATGGCTGCCAAAACGACAAGGACGGATCTACGCATGGTGTCCTCCACCGATTCTCACGAAGGCCTTGTTGAATAATAAGGCCATGATGCTCATTGTTCCATCGGGCCGCCGGCAGGAAAACACGCATGCCTGATCCCGCCGGACGGCATCGTCATCCGGGCGGATAGATGTGGATATCGCCGCAGTAGTCGCGGATTCGATATCGCACCGCGTCGGCGTCTTCCACTGCGCGCTCCCACATCTGGCGGCTGATCGGCGTCTTGCCGTACCCGCCCGGGATGTCGAGCACGTAATCCGGCTGACACAATCCCGAGACGTGTCCGCGCAAGGTCGCGACAAGCTGCTGCCCCTTCTCGATCGAGGTCCGCAGATGAGCCGTGCCGGGCGCAAGATCTCCGTGGTGGAGATAATAGGGCTTGATCCGGCATTCCACGAACGCGCGCATCAATGCCTCAAGTGTCGCGGGGTCGTCATTGACTCCGCTCAAAAGAACCGACTGGCTCACCATCGGAATACCGGCATCGATGACACGCGCACACGCGATTTTAGCGTCGCCCGTCAACTCGCGGGGATGATTGGCGTGCAGCGCCACCCAGACCGCGCTGTCCTGCGTCCGCAGGGCTGCAACCATCTCGTCGGTGACACGGGCCGGATCCGCCACCGGAATACGCGTGTGCAGGCGCACCACCTTCACATGGGGGATCGCATCGAGATCGGCCATCACCCCCGCGAGCCGGCGCGGCGACAGCATCAAGGGATCGCCGCCGGTGAGGATGACCTCCCAGATTTGGGGCGTCCGCCGGATATAATCGAGCGCACGAGCATAGGCGTCCGGCGACAGGCCGGTCTCCTTGCCCGGCCCCACCATTTCCCGGCGAAAGCAGAAGCGGCAATAAACGGCGCAGACATGCACCAGCTTCAGCAGGACGCGGTCGGGATATCGATGGACGATGCCTGGCACCGGACTGTGGACATGGTCGCCGATGGGATCGTCGCGCTCCTGGCTGAGCGTGTCGAGCTCCGAAGCATCCGGGACGTACTGACGCGCGATCGGATCGTCCGGATCCGACCGATCGATCAGGGACATCACGTGCGGTGTAAGCGCGACCGCGTAACGTTCGGCGACACGCTCAAGCTCGGGCCGCGCCGATGCCGGCACCAGCCCCGTCGTCACAAGATGCTCGATGGTGCGCACCGTTTCCGCGGACGACGGCGACGACGCGGACAAAGGCCTGTTCATTCTCACTCCTCCGGCGGTGGCGTCCAGACGACCTGATCGATCCGGCTGGCGCCAGTTGCCAGCATCACGAGGCGGTCCAGCCCGAGCGCCACGCCGCTTGCATCGGGCATCGTCCCGACAGCGGCCAGAAAATCCTCATCGAGCGGATAGCGCTCGCCATAGCGCCGCTCCTTCTCGTCCATTGAAGCGACAAAGCGGGCCCGCTGCTCGTCCTTATCCGTCAACTCACCGAACCCGTTCGCCAGTTCCACGCCGCATGCATACACCTCGAACCGCTCCGCGACGCGCGGATCTCCGGCCTTCGGACGGGCCAGCGCGGCGTCCGGCGCGGGATAATCATGCAGCACAGTGATCTGCCCGTTTCCCAGCTCCGGCTCGACATATTCGACCAGGACCTTCGAGAAAATATCGGACCAGGTGTCGTCGGTCCCGACGCGAACGCGCGGCGCCGCGGCCGATGCAAGGGCCGCCCGGTCCGGCTCGCCGCCGGGGCCGATCGTCGCCAGCAGATCGATCTGCGCGAAACGGGCGAACGCCTCGGCCACCGTCAGATAGTCGGGCTCGGCCAAGGCGGCGGCGCTCCGGCCCCTGAACTCAAAGACGTCTCGCCCGGTCGCTGCGGCGGCCCGCGCGATCACGGCGACGGTGTCGGTCATGATCGCGGCGTACGGCGCGCCCGCGCGATACCATTCCAGCATGGTGAACTCCGGCAGATGCAGCTGTCCCCGCTCGCGGTCGCGGAAGGCGCGGGCGAACTCCACGATCCGGGGCTCTCCCGCCGCCAGCAGCTTCTTGCAAGCAAATTCCGGCGACGTGCGCAGGTAGCGCGGCAGCGCCCGGCCGTCCGATGTCAGAATGGTGGTGCGCGGCGCGTGCAGATGGGTCTCGTTGCCGGGCGACACCTGCAGCACGGAGGTCTCCACCTCCACGAAACCCTGTGCATGGAACCAGACCCGCAGGTCCGCTGTGATTTTGGCTCTGGCCAAAAGAAAAGGCCGCCGGTCGAGGTGGCGGCCGGGCTCCCACCAGGGTGACATATCCGGCATCACGCCACCCTCTTCCGCCCCGCTGGCGGCAGGGGGGGACTGGCGTCGGCCGCGCAAATCAGTATGTTGCGGCCCGAAAATGGAGGAACCGCCCCGTGCGGCCTGTTCCGCCTGCCGCACCAACCTTCAGGGACCGCATTCGTGAGAGTCATCGCCAGCTCAATCCGCAAGGGCAACATCATCGACATGGACGGCAAGCTATATGTCGTTCTGACCGCCGAGAACATCCATCCGGGCAAGGGTACCCCGGTCAGCCAGATCGAAATGCGGCGCATCAGCGACGGCGTAAAGGTGTCGGAGCGCTTCAAGACCACCGATCAGGTCGAGCGCGCAACCGTCGAGGATCGCGACTTCAACTTCCTCTACGAAGACGGCGACGGCTTCCATTTCATGAACGGCGAGACCTACGATCAGGTCGCCGTCTCCAAGGATGTCGTCGGCTCGGCCGCGCCCTACCTTCAGGAAAACATGACGGTCAAGCTGTCGCTGCACGAAGGCAACCCGATCGCGATCGTGCTGCCGCAGCGCACCGTGCTCGAAGTCACCGAGACCGAGCCGGTGACCAAGGGGCAGACCGCCTCGTCCTCCTACAAGCCAGCGATCCTCTCGAACGGCGTGCGCACCGCCGTGCCGCCGCATATCAGCGTCGGCACCCGGATCGTGGTGATGACCGAAGACGGCTCCTACGTCGAACGCGCCAAGGACTGACGCATTGACGGCGCGGCACTCTGTTGCAGCCGCCGCGCCGCCAATGCATTTGCCTCGCCGCCGCGATGCAATAGACTCCGCCGCGATGGTTTCGGATCGTGGGTGGATCAATCAACTGGCACGGAGTGGGAGGGCGACACTGATCGCCCTGATGGCCGCGACCGTCGTCGCCGCCGACCGCGCGACCGCCGAACCGTTCTCCACCGCCGCCATATCGGCCATTCGCCCGGAATGGAGTTCGGCGCTCGAACAGTTCCGCTCCGAAATCGACGGAGTGCCGGAAGCGCGCGACGTCTTTGCATTCGATGCCGGACTCCGCACGGACGGCCAGACTGTCCGCGCTCCAGCGCTGGACCAGCTCAACGCCCTGACCGGCATAACGTTCACCGGCATCCGCCGCAGCGCTGTTCCTGTTCTCCTGCCGCTGGATACGCCGGCATTCTTCCGGACATATATCGAGATGCCGCAGGCTTTGCCGCCGGCGGCGCCCCATCTCAACGGGTTTCGGGCGGCGATGTTTTCCGGCGGCCCCGCCGGATACGACGCCGTCTTCACGCTCGACCCCGGCAGCGGACCGCCGCGCGCGTTCAAACGGCCGGTCGAGGTGCACGTCACCGGCTCGGCCCTGCTCTATGACATCCACGATCCGCTCGCCGGGCGCGGCAGCACGCCGAAGGCGCTGACGGAATTCTATCCGGACCTGCGCCGGGTGATCCGCGAAGGCTTCGTCCGCTACGCCTTCACCCGCTTCGGCGTACCTTACGTGGTCTCGATCCAGTGCCTCGACAGCGCCCCGCGCGCGCGGCGCCTGGCCTGCCGCGAGGCATCGGCTATCGCGGAGAAATTCCTGATCGCCCTGCGGGTCAGCGGCGGTATGCCTGCCGCAGCAAACCACGATAGCATGCCGTTCGCCGTCCAGCGCCCGGCCATGCTGTCGGCCGATTTCACCTACCGGCCGCCGGGAGAAATCCTGCCCAACACAGGATACCGCAATCAGCCGGGCCATGCCGACCTGACGGTCTATTCCCGGATCCGGTTTCCGCTCGAAGAAGCGCCGGCCTTCGCCAACTCCCAGTCGTTCCTGCACTGGGGCGACTGCTTCCAGCGCGGCCGCGTGCCGTATCCGCGCCGCAAGGGCGCGCCTTACCGTTGTCGCGGCAGCGACAAGCCGCTGGTGTTCGATGAGTCCGCGCGGGAAAATTACAGCTATCCCTGGCAGGACAATTTCTGCGAGGCGCGCGACTTCGGCGTCGGCCAGTGCGCCTCCGGGCTCGGTCATCAGGGACAGGACATCCGTCCGGCAACCTGCGCGCTGCGGAACGAGGGAGCCGACCGCTGCCAGCCGGACCGCTATGCGGTGCTCGCGGTGCGCGACGGCGTGCTGCTGCGCTCGGCGCAGGCGCAGGCGATGACGCTGCTGGTCAACGAACGGGGCGAACATATCCGCTTCCGCTACATGCACATGAATCCGTCGCACATGGACGCCGACGGCATGCTGAACGGACGCCGTGTGAGCGAGGGAGAAAAGCTCGGCCTGCTGTCCAACTATCAGGACCACCCCGGCGGTACGACCGCGCATTTGCATTTTGATGTGCAGGTGTTCACGCGCGACGGCTGGCTCTGGGTCAATCCTTACGTCACGCTGATCGCCTCCTACGAACATCTTCTCGGTGCGCGCGGCCGCGAGGTCTCGCCGGACGGTTCGGGCGTGCCCGATGTCGCCGCCGCACATGCGCCCCATCCCGATGGCACACCGGCGGGAACGGCTGATCACACCGACGATCACGCCGGGCCGTTGCAGCACGACTGATTTTTTGCAGCCATCTTTCCGACCAACGCTAGGCTGGGCTTATGACACGAATCATTTCCGCATCCGACCATGACGGGCGAACGACGATCTCGCGGCGCGGGTTCCTTGCCGCTGCCGGAGCCGCGACAGGCGCGCTGATCGCAGGCCGCCCGTCCCTCGCCGCTCCCGCAGGATTCGACCAGTGGCGCGACAATTTCCGTTCGCGTGCAGTGGCGCGCGGTATTTCGGAGCGGACTTATACGCGCGTGATGGGCCGGATCGAGCCCGACATGAGCGTGTTTACAAAAATCCGCAATCAGCCGGAATTCAACGAACAGCTCTGGCAATATATCAACCGCCGTGTCTCGGACTGGCGTCTGACCGCCGGCAAGGAGGCGCTGCACAAGAACGAAGCGCTGTTCGCGCGGATCGAACGCGACTACGGCGTCGAGCGCGGCACGCTGCTGGCGCTGTGGGGCGTGGAATCCGCTTATGGCGATCCGCTGGTGCAGCAGAATCATATGCGGCCGGTCTTTCCCTCGCTCGCCGCGCTGGCGTGGAACGAGCCGCGCCGCCGCACTTATTGGGAAACCGAGCTGATCAACGCGTTGCGGATCGTGGATCGCGGCTGGAGCACGCCCGAGGAGATGCGCGGCTCGTGGGCTGGCGCGATGGGGCACACGCAATGGATGCCCGAGGTCTGGCTCAATGTCGGCACTGACTATGACGGCGACGGCCGCGTCTCGCCCTTCGGCAAGCCGGACGACGCGCTCGGCTCGACCGCGCGCTATCTGGTCAATCGCGGCAAGTATGTCCGCAACCAGCACTGGGGCTATGAGGTGCGAGCGGGCGGAGCCGGCGGCGACGCCAGCCGTACCTTCGCCGCCTGGCAGGCCGCGGGCGTCACCCGCGCCGACGGCCAGCCGTTCCCGCAACCGAACGCATCGGCCAAACTCTGGACGCCGGTGTCCGGCGGACCATCTTTCCTGCTGGGCCCGAATTTCTATGCGGTGCGCAGCTACAACCCGTCGATGAACTACGCGCTCGCCATCGTGCATCTCGGCGACCGCATTCTCGGCGGCGGCCCGTTCATCCAGCCGTTCCCCGGCTCGGAGCGCGCGCTGACGCTCGCCGAAGTGCAGGAGATGCAGACGCGCCTGACGCGGCTCGGCTTCGACACCGGCGGCACCGACGGCCGCGTCGGCAACGACACCATGAAGGCGGTCAAGGATTTTCAGTCGAAAGCCGGGATCAGCCCCGCCGATGGCTATGGCGGCCTCAAGGTGCTGGCGAGGCTGCGGCAGGGCCTGTAACATCGCCGTCCATGCGCACGTCTCCCGATCGGCTGATCGAACGGATTTATGAAGCCGCCGTCGCCCCCGAACAGTGGACCGACGTCCTCGAACAGATTTCGGGCGTCGCGGGATGTTTCGGCGGCACCTTGATCGCGACCCGCGCGCCCGATCAGACCAGAGCGATCTGGACGAGAGGCATGCACGATCTCATGACATGCTTCGAACGGGACGGCTGGCATCGGCCGGAGCGCAACACGCGCGCCAGCCATCTCGCGCCTCGCCATTATGCCGGCTTTGTCTCAGATCTCGATCTCTTCACCCGGGATCAGATCGACAAGGATCCGTTCTATCAGGACTTCCTGTTGCCGAACGGTGGCGGCTGGGCCGCAGGCACCATCGTTGAATCCCCCAGCGGCGATGCGATGATCTTCAATCTGGAACGCCGCTTCGCCGATGGTCCGGTCACGCGCGAGGCGTGCGCGGCGCTGGATCAGCTCCGACCGCACCTCGCCCGCGCCGCCCTCCTCTCGTCGCGCCTGAAGTTCGAACAGGCGCGCGCCATGGTGCAGACGCTGGAGGCGATGGGACTTCCGGGCGCCGTGCTGCGGCAAACCGGACAGGTTCTCGCCGTCAACCAGCTGATGAGCGGCCTGATCCCGCATATCTTTCAGGACCGCCGCGACCGTCTCCGCCTCGCCGATCCCGCTCCGGACGATCTGCTCGCGGGGGTGCTGGCCGCGAGCGAATGTCCCGAAGCCCGGGTCCGGTCGATCCCCATCGCGGGCAACGATGCCCGCGCGCCGATGATCCTTCACCTGCTTCCGGTGGCCGGCACTGCGCACGATGTGTTTTCCGGCGCGGCGCATCTCGTTGCGGTGACGCCGGTCGACAGCGGCGCCGTTCCGAACGCCGACGTGCTGCAGGGCCTGTTCGATCTGACGCCCGCCGAAGCCAGGGTCGCGCGGCGGATCGGCGGCGCGGAGACCGTCGCGCAGACGGCCATCGAGATCGGGGTCTCGCAGGAAACCATCCGCTCGCACCTGAAGGCGATCTTCCGGAAAACCGGCGTCGACCGGCAGACCCAGCTGGTCGCCCTGCTCAGCGGCACCTCGCCGATGGGTCGGGAGTGAGACTACCGGATCACGGTTGGTCCGGCCTGCGGCACCGCCGCGTCGATGACCCGTAGCTGAACCCGCTCCGCGCCCTGCCAGCGGTCGATGGCGAGGCTTCCGGCCACGTGCAGCGGCTGGCCGCGCGCCTCCATCAAGGCTGCGCCGAGTTTCTGGCCGACCGCGCGAAACGCGATGCCGTTGACGACCGCGCCGTCGCCCGACTTCAGCCGCAGCCTGACATGCGCCTGCCCGACCTCTTCGGCATAGGCCAGTTGATGATCCGGCAGCGCCAGCACCGGCTCGGGATTGCCGCTGCCGAACGGACCGGCGCGGTTGAGCGTCGCGGCAAGCTCGGTCGTGACCGCACGTCCCGTCACCGCGCCATCGATCGTCAGTTCATTGACGTGGCGGGCCTTGGCGACGCTCCCCGCAAGCGCGGATTCCATGAAAGCGCGAAACTGCGCGAGACGATCCGCCTTCAGCGTGATGCCCGCCGCCATCGCATGCCCGCCGCCTTTCAGCAGCAATCCCTCCGCGACGGCGGCGCGCACCGCCTTGCCGAGATCGACGCCGGCGATGGAGCGGCCGGAGCCCGTGCCCGTGCCGCCCGGCTCCAGCGCGATCGCGAAGGCGGGTCGTGAAAACTTCTCCTTCAGCCGCGCGGCGACGAGCCCGACGACGCCGGGATGCCAGCCCTGCGAGGCGGTGACGATCACCGCGCCCTTGTCCTCCAGCCCGAGTGAGGCCAGCGCCTCGGCTTCCGCCTGCGCTTCTGCGACCTGCTCGATGGCGCGCCGTTCGAGATTGAGGCGATCAAGCTCCTGCGCGATGCCCGCCGCGAGCGACGGATCGGCCTCCAGCAGCAGCCGCACGCCGAGATCGGCGCGGCCGATGCGGCCGCCCGCGTTGATGCGCGGCCCCAGCATGAAGCCGAGATGCCACGCCTCGGGCGGCCCGTTGAGGCGCGCCACGTCCATCAACGCGGTGTGACCGACATGATCACGGCGACGCATCGCGATCAGCCCCTTGGCGACGAAGGCGCGGTTGAGGCCGACCAGCGGCGCGACGTCCGCCACCGTTCCCAGCGCCACGTGATGCAGTTGCGACAGCAGGTCCGGCTCGGGCCGCGTCTCGCGCCAGAAGCCCCGGCTGCGCAGTTCGCGGTTGACCGCGACCAGCGTCACCAGCACCAGCCCCACGGCGGCGAGATGGCCGAGGCCGGAGAGATCGTCGAGGCGATTGGGATTCACCAGCGCATCGACGACCGGCAGTTCTTCGCCGGCCTGATGATGATCGATCACCACCACCGCCATGCCGAGTCGTTTCGCCTCCGCCAGCGCCTCGATGCTGGTGGTGCCGCAATCCACCGTAATCAACAGCGTCGCGCCGTTGGCGGCCAGCGCGCGCACCGCCTCGACGTTTGGCCCATAGCCCTCGAAGATCCGGTCGGGGATATGGATCAGCGGATCGAGACCGCAATGACGCAGATGCCAGGCCAGCAACGCGGCCGAGGTCGCGCCGTCGACGTCGTAGTCGCCGAAGATCGCGACCTTCTCGCCCCGCACGGCGGCGTCGGCGATCCGCGTCGAGGCCGCCTCCATCTGCGTGACCGAGAACGGATCGGGTAGCAGCTTGCGGATGGTCGGATCGAGAAAGTCCGGCACCGCGTCCAGATCGACGCCGCGCCCGGCCAGAACACGCGCCAGCAGCTCCGGCAGCTCATGGCGCTGGGCGATGGCGAGCGCCCGCGATGCGCCCAGCGCATCGAGCCGGTCGCGCCAGAGGCGGCCGGTGACGGATCGCGTCACGCCGAGAAAACCCGGCTCGGATGGTTGGGGAAGACTGGTCGCGGTGCGCATGGTTCAGCATAGCGCAAATGGGGCGGGCCCGCGCGATATGCAACGCGTGTGTGTTCAGGCGCAGCCGAGCTGATCGGCCAGATCGCCGAAACCGTCGGCCACGACGTCCCAGTCGGCCTCGGCGGTGAAGTCCTTGTTCTGGTGTGGGCCGTATTCCGTGATGCGCGGAACGAAGCCGGTCTTCATGCCGTGCGAGCGCGCGGCCGCCAGATCGTAATTGTGCGCGGCCACCATCATCACCTGCTCGGGGCGCATCGACAGCAGACGGATCGCGCCGAGATAGGTTTCCGGATCCGGCTTGTAGTGGCCGAACAGATCGGCGCCGAAAATTGCGTCCCACGGCAGCCCGGCGTTCTTCGCCAGATGCGTCATCAGCGACACGTTGCCGTTCGAGAGCGGCGCGATGATGAACTTCGTCTTCATGCGCGCAAGCCCGGCCACCACCTCGGGCCACGGTTTGAGCCGCTGCCAGCCGCCGGTGAGATAATCATAATCCGCGTCGGTCAGCCCCTTGATGCCGAGCCGCTCGGCGAGTCCCACGACGGACTGCCGTTGCAGGTCGTCGAGGATGACAAAGCCGCGCTCGGGATGCTGGCGCACCTCGTTCATGGACGGGACATAGGCGCCGCGCCACGCATCGACCAGCGCGGTCCAGTCGCCGGAAAGCCCCCGCTCCGCGCCATACACTGTGAAGTCCGCGATCAGGCTGGAGCGCCAGTCGACGACCGTGCCGAAGACATCGAAAACCAGCGCCTTGATCTCCGATGTTCCCGCCATCATCGCCGCCCTACAGTCCCTTGCGGTAGTGGATGAAGCCGGTGCGCTCGGCCACCTTGTTGTAGAGCACCTGCGCCACCGCGTTGGTTTCGTGCGTCAGCCAGTACAGGTGCTTGGCGCCCGCCTTGCGCGCCTCGTCCGCGACCGCCTCGATCAACAACCGGCCGGTGCCCTCGCCGCGCCCGTCCGGCGCGACGAACAGGTCCTCGAGGTAGCAATACCAGTCCGCCCAGGTCGAGCGGTGCATCAGGTAATGCGTGAAGCCGACCAGTTCGCCATCGACCTCCGCGACGAACCCCTTCACCGTTTCCGCCGGATCGAGCAGCCGCTGCCACGTTGTCTCGGTCGTCTCCGGCGTGAGGCTCGCGCGATAGAAGGTGAGATAGCCCTGCCACAGCGGATCCCACGCCTTGCGGTCGGAGGCGCGCAGGGGACGGATGATCGGCTGTGTCATCAGCTCGTCCTCAGTCGAGATGGAATTTGGCGAGCTGGCGATGCTCGCCCTTGATGGTGCGGACCGTGCCCGTCACCGAGCGCATCACGATGGTCTCGGTCTCGATCACATCCTTGCCGAACTTCACGCCGCTCAGCAACGAGCCGGTGGTGACGCCGGTCGCGGCGAACAGGCAGTCGCCGCGCACCATGTCCTCGATGCCATAGATCATGGAGGGATCCTTGACGCCCATCTTGGCCGCGCGCTCGCGCTTCTCCTCGCTGTCGAGGATCAGGCGGCACTGCATCTGGCCGCCGATGCAGCGCAGGGCAGCCGCCGCCAGCACGCCTTCCGGCGCGCCGCCGGTACCGATGTAGATGTCCACGCCCGTGTTGTCCGGGTCGGCGGTGTGGATCACGCCGGCGACGTCGCCGTCGGTAATGAGACGGACCGCGGCACCAACCTTGCGCACTGCCGAGATGATGTGGGCGTGGCGCGGGCGGTCAAGCACCAGCGCGGTGATCGCGCTCGGCGCAACGCCCTTCGCCTTGGCAAGACGCAGGATGTTGTCCTCGGTCGGGGCATCGAGCTCGATCACGCCGCGATCATAGCCGGGGCCGACGGCGATCTTCTGCATGTAGACGTCGGGCGCGTTGAGCAGCGTGCCGCCCTCGGCCATCGCCATGGTGGCGATCGAGCCCGGCATGCTTTTGGCACAGAGCGTCGTGCCTTCCAGCGGATCGACCGCGATATCGACCTTCGGCCCGGCATTGATGCCGACCTTCTCGCCGATGAACAGCATCGGCGCTTCGTCGCGCTCGCCCTCGCCGATCACGATGGTGCCTTCGATGGGCAGCTTGTTGAGTTCGCGGCGCATCGCGTCCACGGCGGCCTGATCGGCGGCCTTCTCGTCGCCGCGGCCGCGCAGCCGCGCAGCCGACACCGCCGCGCGCTCCGTCACCCGGACAATCTCCAGCGTCAGGATACGCTCCAGCAACTGCTGCGGGGGAACGGAGATTTCCATCGACATCGTTACAACTCCTCAAAAACGCGCGGCAGTCCGCCGCGTCCATTCAGTTCTTTTCGATCCGGATCAGTTGCGGCCGTCCGGAAATGACCTTGTCCTGCTGCACGGCGGCAATCGCGCGGCGCACCGCGTCCTCGCTCGTGGCATAGGTGACGAGAATGACGGGCACCGGCGACCCCTTGCGCCGCGCCGCCGCGCCGTCCGGATGCCGCTGCACGATCGACTCGATCGAGATGTTCTGTTCGGCAAGCCGCGTCGCGATGGTGCCCGCCGTGCCCGGCAGATCGCGCGCCATCAGCCGGATATAATAACCGCCTTCGTGGCGCTTCATCGCGGCCTGCTTGGTCGCGGTCAGTTGTGCCACCGGACGCCCGAACGGCGCGATGCGCGCGCCGCGCGCCACGTCCGCGATATCGGCGACAACAGCCGACGCCGTCGCGCCGCCGCCCGCGCCGGGGCCGACCAGCGTGATCGGGGGGATGCCTTCGCCATCGATGGTCACCGCGTTGGTCACGTCCATCACCTGCGCGATGGACGAGGTGCGCGGCACCATCGTCGGATGGACGCGCTGCTCGATGCCGGTCTCGGTGCGCACGGCGACGCCGAGCAGCTTGACGCGATAGCCAAGCTCGGATGCCGCGCGCAAATCCTCCGGCGCGATGGATGAAATGCCTTCGACGAACACGGCGGACTCGGCCACCTTCGTTCCGAAGGCCAGGCTGGCGAGAATGGCGAGCTTCTGCGCGGTGTCGTTGCCGTTCACGTCGAAGGACGGATCGGCCTCCGCATAGCCGAGGCGCTGGGCGTCCTTCAGGCATTCCTCGAACGACAGTCCCTCCTGCTCCATGCGTGTCAGGATGTAGTTGCAGGTGCCGTTCAGGATGCCATAGACGCGCTGGATCGAGGTCCCGGCCAGTCCCTCGCGCAGCGTCTTGATGATCGGGATCGCCGCACCGACGGCGGCCTCGAAATTCAGCGCGCCGCCATGCTGCTCGGCGAGAGCCGCAAGACGCGAGCCATGTTTGGCGATCAGCGCCTTGTTCGCCGTGACGACGGACTTGCCCGCCTTCAGCGCCGTCTCGATGGCCGACAGGGCCGGATCGCCCGCCCCGCCCATCAGTTCGACGAAGCAGTCGACCGTCTCGTCCGCGGCTACCGCCTGCGGGTCCGCGGCCCATTTGACACCACGCAGGTCGAGACCGCGCTTCTTGGCCTTCGACCGCGCAGTCACGGCCACGACCTTGATCTCCCGGCCGGTGCGCGAGGCCAGCACGGCGGCCTGCTGCGATACGACACGGGCCACCTCGGCACCCACGGTGCCGAGACCCGCTATTCCCACTCGAAGGGGTGCGACCATCACCAGTACAAAACCTGCCGGGAAACGCTTATCGCCGGGTGGCGAGAGGAACAACGTTGTGCAACGTTTCGACCCCGCTTTCAAGGAAGCGGCGGATGTTGCGCGCGGCCTGACGGATCCGCTGCTCGTTTTCCACCATCGCGATACGCACGTAGCCCTCGCCGTGTTCGCCAAATCCGACGCCCGGCGAGACCACGACCCCTGATTTCTCAACCATCAGCGTCGCGAACTGCATGCTGCCGACTTCGCGGAAGGCCTCCGGCAACGGCGCCCAGGCGAACATCGATGCGGCCGGCGGCGGAATCTCCCACCCCGCCCGCCCGAAAGCCTCGACCATCACCTCGCGGCGCTTGCGGTAGATGTCGCGGACTTCCCGGATGCAGTCGTCCGGCCCGTTCAGCGCCGCCGTGGCGGCCACCTGCACCGGCGTGAAGGCGCCGTAGTCGAGATACGATTTCACCCGGGTCAGCGCGGCGATGATGCGCTCGTTGCCGACCGCGAAGCCCATGCGCCAGCCGGCCATGGAATAGGTCTTGGACATCGAGGTGAATTCGACCGTCATATCGATGGCGCCCGGAACCTGAAGCACCGACGGCGGCGGGTTGTCGTCGAAATACAGCTCGGCGTAAGCGAGGTCGGAAAGAATGAAGATCTCGTGCTTCTTCGCGAACGCGACGAGGTCGCGATAGAAATCGAGGCTTGCGACCTTCGCGGTCGGGTTCGACGGGTAGCAGACCACGATGGCGATCGGTTTCGGGATCGAGTGAATGATCGCACGCTCGACCGCCGGGAAGAAGTCCGGGGTCGGATCGGCCGGAACCGAACGGATCACGCCGCCCGCCATCAAAAAGCCGAAGGCATGAATCGGATAGCTCGGATTGGGAACGAGTACGACATCGCCCGGCGCGGTGATCGCCTGAGCGACGTTGGCGAAACCTTCCTTCGATCCGAGCGTCGCCACGATCTGTGTGTCGGGGTTGAGCTTCACCCCGAACCGCCGCTCGTAGTAACCGGCCTGCGCGCGGCGCAGCCCGTTGATTCCCCGCGAGGCGGAATAGCGATCGGTGCGCGGCTTGCCGAGCGTCTCTTTCAGCTTCTCGATAACATGGGGCGGCGTCGGCAGGTCCGGATTGCCCATGCCCAGATCGATGATATCGGCTCCCGCATTGCGGGCGGCGGCCTTGGCTCGATTGATCTGTTCGAACACGTAAGGCGGCAGACGGCGAATACGGTAGAATTCTTCCATGGGTGCAGGCTCCAAGCCGGCGGGCAATCTGGATTGCTGGCCGCCGCACTAGCGTGGTCGATGGCCGGCCGCTTTCGCCACAGCCCGTGGCGCAGCAAGCAAACTCACAAAACCGTACTAGATTCAAATACCTAACGGAAACCACCGCTCTGGCGACGGATCCTCGGACAACGCCCGTTGCGCGGCGCGCGTCAGATTCGAGAGGTTACCGATAGTTCTTATTAGCACGCCCCGATCTGCGTACCAGTGTTTCCCGAGGATTTCTTGCGCCTGTCGTGCCGCCTATTGCGCCTTGGCCTTTGGCGGCGTTTTTTGGGACTTCGGCACCGGCTTGAAACCGTCGATGCTGCTTACCGATGCCTGATTGTCCCGGGCCGTTTTCAGTTCCTGTTCCAGAGCCTGCTGCTCCGCCGCGCCCATGGTTTTCTCATCCCGGTCCTGCGGAATGTCATGGACGGCGGGAAACTCGCCACGGTCCGCCCGCGGCTTCGGCGCTTCGGCGGGCGCGCCAACCACCGGCAGGCTGGCGATCGTCGAGCCGCAGCCACCGAGCGGAGCAAGGCTCAGCAAAAGGACCACGCACAAACCTGACGCGCGTGCGACGCGAATCGTGGATGAATGTCGCAGGCGAAGCCTCCATCGCATTTTGTCGCAACCAGTGTCGCGCAACTGTCTTTCGCAAACGCTTAAACGTCCGCCAATTCAGCCATTCGCTTGGAACGGGAATGAGGCCGAAGCGTGATTTGTGCCGCACCGCAATACAAGCTTCTGCTGCCCCATGTAGCGACTTGTGCCATCATTCACGTCCTTGGAATGCATGACGAAGGCCTGCGCTGATGAGTGACGCTCCGACCCAGACCAAAGAACCCGTCAAGTTCGATGCCGACGCGTTCGCGCAGAACATCACCCGCGCCCTCGAGAGCAGCGGACAGGCCGTCGCAACCTTCCTCAAGCCGATCGAGGATCAGGTTCGCGAGCATACGCCGTCGGAGATCAACGAGGTCGTCAAGACGCTGACCAAGGTCGCCGAATACTGGCTGTCCGACCCCGATCGCGCCGCCGAGATTCAGACCCGGCTCGGAAAGTCCTATGTCGATCTGTGGGGCAGCGCCGCGCGGCGGCTGGCGGGCGAAGAGGCCAGGCCGGCGGCCGAGCCCGCGCCGCAGGACAAGCGTTTCAAGGATGCCGAATGGCGCGGAAACGGCTTCTTCGACTTCGTCGTCCAGGCCTATCTGCTCACAACGAACTGGGCGTTCGATCTCGTGCGCAACGCCGAGGGGCTCGATCCGCACACCCGCCAGAAGGCGATGTTCTACGTGCAGCAGATCGCCAACGCGGTCTCGCCATCGAACTTCGTCCTGACCAACCCGGAAGTGCTGCGCGAGACCCTCTCGTCGAATGGCGACAATCTGGTGCGCGGCATGAAAATGCTGTCCGAGGACATCGCCGCCGGGCACGGCACGCTGCGTATCCGCCAGTCGGACCCGAGCAATCTCAACGTCGGCGAGCAGATGGCGGTCACCCCCGGCAAGGTGATCTTCCAGAACGAGATCATGCAACTGATCCAGTATGAGCCGGCGACGGAAAAGGTGCTGCGCACGCCTCTTCTGATCGTGCCGCCATGGATCAACAAATATTATATCCTCGACCTGCGCCCGGAAAAATCGTTCGTCAAATGGTGCGTCGATCAGGGACTCACCGTCTTCGTCATCTCGTGGGTCAACCCGGACAGCAGCCTCGGCCACAAGACGTTCGAGGACTACATGAAGGACGGCCCCATCGCCGCGATGGATGCCATCGAACAGGCGACCGGCGAGAAGGTCGTACACACGCTCGGCTACTGCGTCGGCGGCACGATGCTGGCGGCAACGCTGGCCTGGCTCGCGGACAAGCGGCAGGTGCGCACGGCATCCGCCACCTTCATGGCGGCGCAGGTGGACTTCACCCACGCCGGCGATCTGATGGTCTTCGTCGATGAGGGACAGTTATCGGCGCTGGAGCGCGACATGCAGGCCTCCGGCGTGCTCGAAGGCAGCAAGATGGCGATGGCTTTCAACATGCTGCGTTCGAACGACCTGATCTGGTCCTACGTCGTCAACAACTACCTCAAGGGCAAGCAGCCGCCCGCCTTCGATCTTCTGCACTGGAATTCGGACGCGACGCGGATGCCGGCCGCGAACCATTCCTACTATCTGCGCAACTGCTATCTGGAGAACCGGCTGTCTGCCGGAACCATGGTGCTCGACAACACCACGCTCGATCTCTCCAGGGTGACCATCCCGGTCTACAATCTCGCCACCCGCGAGGATCACATCGCCCCGGCGAAATCCGTGCTGTTCGGCTCGCAGTTTTTCGGCGGCCCGGTGAAGTTCGTGATGGCCGGTTCGGGCCACATCGCCGGCGTGGTCAATCCGCCCGCGCTCGGCAAGTATCAATACTGGACCAACGACTCCCACGATCACGGCTACGACCTCGATCGCTGGACCAAGGGCGCGCACGAAACGAAGGGCTCATGGTGGCCGGACTGGCAGCAGTGGCTACGCAACATCGATGCCGAGGAGGTCGAGGCCCGGCAGATCGGCGCCGGCCCGTTGAAACCGATCGAGGACGCGCCCGGCAGCTATGTGCGCGTACGCGCCTGAGAACCTTCGCGCCCCTCTCCCGCCCCGCGAGCCGCCGGGGAACCCGCGTTGCCCGGAAGCCGCACGCGTCTCGTCGCGCGGTATCGGCATGCGCGGGCCGATTGGCCCCGTGCGGAGAAGTCCCTATGATCGCGGCGTCCGGCCATCCGATGAGCCGGCACGAGTGAACTGACCCGCCGGTTCCGTCGCCGCGCGGCTCTCATGGGGGATTTTCGATGACGCGTGAATTGTTCTGGCTGACCCTGACGATCATTCTGACCGGGGTGATGTGGCTGCCCTATTCGCTCAACCGGGCCAAGGTTCGCGGCCTGATGGGGTCGATGGCCAATCCGTCACGCAACGACAAGCCCCAGGACGAATGGGCCAACCGGCTGATGTTCGCGCACGACAACGCGGTCGAGAACCTCGTGCTGTTCGCGCCGCTGGTGCTGATCCTGAATGCGATCGACTATTCGACCCCGACAACCGTGGCGGCCTGCGCCGTGTATTTCTGGGCCCGTCTTGCCCACGCCATCATCTATGCCGCTGGCGTCCCCGTGCTGCGGACGCTGGTTTTCTTTGTCGGCTACTTCGCGCTGGCGGCCCTGGCGCTGGCGGTTTTCGGGATCGTCTGATCTGCATGCCGGGGCACGGCGATCCGCGCCCCGGCTTCCCCGATCTTACGGGAACATCGCGGGCTGATCGATCCCCGCCGTCTCGGGAAATCCCAGCACGAGATTCATGTTCTGCACGGCCTGCCCCGACGCGCCCTTGGTCAGGTTGTCGAGCGTCGAGACGATAATCGCCCGCCCCGGCTGGCGGTCGGCCACAACGCCGATGAACGTCATGTTCGAGCCGCGCACGTGGCGGCTGTGCGGCGTCTTGCCGAACGGCAGCACATAGACGAACGGCTCGTCCTTGTAGTGTTCGGCCAGCAGCGTGTGGAGATCCTCCGCGCTCCTGCCGCCGCGTCCCCGCACATAAATCGTGGACAGAATTCCCCGGTTCATCGGGACGAGATGCGGCGTGAAGCTGACGACGACCTCCGTCCCGGCCGCCTTTGAAAACTCCTGATCGAGTTCGGCCATGTGCCGGTGGCGGCCGACGCCATAGGCGTTGAAGCCCTCCGATACCTCGGAGAACAGCATCTCCTCCTTGGCCGAACGGCCGGCGCCGGTCATGCCCGACTTAGCGTCGATGATAATGCCGTCTGTCTCGATCGCGCTCGCTTTCAGAAGCGGCACCAGCGGCATCTGCGCGCAACTCGTGTAGCAGCCGGGGTTGGCGACCAGCCGCGCCTTTTTGATGTCGTCGCGATAGACTTCCACGAGTCCGTAGACGGCTTCCTTCTGCAGGTCGAGCGCATGATGCTCGTGGCCGTACCACTGCGCATAGGCGGCCGGATCGCGCAGCCGGAAGTCCGCCGACAGATCGACGACCTTGGTCACGGGGGCCTTCTCCAGAACATCCTTCAGGACCGTCTGGGTGGTGGCGTGCGGCAGGGCGCAGAACACCAGATCAAGGCCTGCGCTCGTCCAGTCCACGCTGTCGATGGCGACGAGGCGCGGCAGATCGTACGGCGCGAACTGCGGGAACACGTCGCCCATCGCCTGCCCGGCCCTGCGGTCGGCGGTCAGCAGTACGATCTCGACATGCGGATGGCGCAGCAGCAGGCGCACAAGCTCGGCCCCCGTGTAGCCCGACGCGCCGAGAATTCCGATCTTCTTCTTCGCGCTCATGTCGCGCTCCTTTCGACTGACATCTCATCCTCGAACAATTGCGGCTTCTCCTGACGCATCGCCGCCGCGATGGCGAGGCTCGCGCAATCGCCCTGCGCCGCGAGCGCGCCCGCCAGAGCCAGATAATCGGCGTCGGCCTTATGCTGATTGAGCTTGAACGAGCCCTCCACCGTCTCCACTGCCATCGTGCATCCGACGATCGCCTGCTGCATCATCTGCCGCCGTCCCGCCGCCACCTCGATCGAGGTCCATACGGGCTTCGGTGCCAGCGCCGCCTCAAAATGAGCCGATAGCGCATCGAGATGACGATCCAGTTGCACGGCATTCATCAGCGAGACGGGACCGGTCAGGTGGATGGCCTGATAGAGCCAGGTCGGAACCTGATCGGACGATGCATACCAGTGCGGCGAGACATAGCAATCGTCGCCCGAAACGATGAGCAGCCAGTTCGATGATCCGTCCGCAAAGCGCGCCAGCGGATTGGCTTTGGCCAGATGAAACGAGACCAGCGGCGTTCCGTCGGGCGCATAGTCCAGACAGAACGGCGCGGACGATGCGATCGGCCGCCCCGCCTCGACCGCACAAAGCTGGCCGTAGCCGCGACGCGCGGCAAAGGCGAGGCTTCTCGTCCGGTCGATCTGGAAGGCGCGCTGCGCATACATGACGAAACTCCTGCGATGAGGAGCCGCCGAACCGAACCGCGATGTCAGGGGAAACTGCCGCGGACCGATCCGGCGGCAGGGGCGACGATCCTAAACGCGATCGACCACCCGCGCCGCGCAAATGCGGCGGCGACGGCGGGCGCTGGCGATGGTCGAACAATGGATCATGGCTGCGCGTATAAGTATCCGGCTGCACGCGGTCAAGATGGGTCCGCGACTTTCGGTTACTTGCCTATCCCCAGGTGCGCACAATCCACTCGATCAGCTTCGACATCACGTCGCCGAAGATCAGCAGAACCGCCGCCCAGACCAGCGCCGAGGAGAAGTTGGCGATCTGGAAGCGCCAGTAGGGCATCTCGAAAATTCCGGCCACCAGCGGCACGGACGCCCGCAGCGGCCCGAAGAACCGGCCGATGAAGATGCTCGGCACGCCCCAGTCCCGCACGAACTTTTCGGCGCGCGGCAGCATCGCCGGGTAGCGTGACAGCGGCCACAGCCCCGCGATCCTGTCCTTGAAGTGGAAGCCGACCCAGTAGGACAGCCAGTCGCCCAGAGCCGCACCGAGCGAGGCCGCCAGCCACACCGGCCAGAACGGAAGATCGGACATGGCGATCAGTGCGCCGATCGCGATCAGCGCACTCCAGGCCGGAACCACCAGCGAGATGAACGCAAGCGATTCTCCGAACGCCAAAGCGAACACGACAGGCGCAGCCCAGCTTTCATGATCGCGCACAAAGCCGGTCACGGCGCGCGCCAGTTCGTCCATCCGGTCCTGATTCCAGTTGTCGGGACGACGGTTCAATCAAAAATGCCGGCGCAAGTCCATTTGCGATCTAGTGATCGGGAAACGGTGCGGCGGCCGTCCGCCGGCCGCGACTTCGCCGCATTGCGGTGGTGCGGGGTGAGCGGTCGGGACTGCCACCGACGGCGCTGCTACGCTATGGCATAGTTCGAGCACCGATTCGCATCTTTGCTTTCTTCCCAGACAACCTGAGAATCCATGTCCAAATCACTGAAAAAACAGAACGAAGTTGGCTTTTTCGGCGACGAGGACAAAACCGCAGCCCGGGCATCCACGCCTGCCAGGTCCTCCGGCAGCGCGGAAAGCGGCTACACCGCGCAGGACATCGAGGTTCTCGAAGGATTGGAACCTGTCCGCCGACGGCCCGGTATGTATATCGGCGGCACCGACGAGAAGGCGCTGCATCACCTGTTCGCCGAAGTGATCGACAACTCGATGGACGAGGCGCTGGCGGGCCATGCGACCTTCATCGAGGTCACCCTGTCGGCGGACGGCTTCCTGACGGTCTCGGACAACGGGCGCGGCATCCCGGTGGACCCGCACCCCAAGTTCCCTAAAAAATCCGCGCTGGAAGTCATCATGTGCACGCTCCATGCCGGCGGCAAGTTCGACTCCAAGGTCTACGAGACCTCGGGCGGCCTGCACGGCGTCGGCGTTTCGGTGGTGAACGCCCTCTCCGACCGGCTCGAGGTCGAGGTCGCGCGCAGCCAGCAGCTCTACCGCATGGTGTTCGAGCGCGGCCACCCGCAGGGCAAGCTGGAGCATGTCGGCAAGGTGTCGAACCGGCGCGGCACCCGCGTTCGCTTCCACCCCGATCCGGAGATCTTCGGGGCCAAGGCGGCGTTCAGACCGCAGCGCCTGTTCAAGATGGCGCGCTCCAAGGCCTACCTGTTCGGCGGCGTCGAAATCCGATGGACCTGCGACCCGGAACTGCTGCGCGGCGTCGAGGACGTGCCGAGCGAAGCCACCTTCCATTTTCCCGGCGGCCTGCGCGACTATCTGGCGGCGGCAATTCACAAGGACACGCTGGTCCATCCGGATATCTTTTCCGGCAAGTCCGGCCGCAACGGCGCGCACGGCGCCTGCGAATGGGCCGTGGCGTGGACGGCGGACGCCGACGGCTTCCTCTCATCCTACTGCAACACGGTGCCGACCCCTGATGGCGGCACCCATGAATCGGGCATGCGCAGCGCCCTGCTGCGCGGCCTGAAGGACCACGCCGAGCGGGTCGGCCAGGGCAAGCGCGCCGCCTCCGTCACCTCGGAAGACGTGATGACCGGCGCGGCCGTGATGCTCTCCGTGTTCGTGCGGGAGCCCGAGTTTCAGGGCCAGACCAAGGACCGCCTCGCCACCGCCGAGGCGCAGCGCATCGTCGAGCAGGCGATCAAGGATCCCTTTGACCACTGGCTGTCCGGCAATCCGGTGCAGGCCAACCGGCTGCTCGATTTCGTCGTGGAGCGGGCCGAGGAGCGTCTGCGCCGGCGGCAGGAAAAGGAGACCCAGCGCAAGACGGCGGTGAAGAAACTGCGGCTGCCCGGCAAGCTGGCGGACTGCACCAATACCGCGACCGAAGGCTCCGAACTGTTCATCGTCGAGGGCGACTCGGCCGGCGGCAGCGCCAAGCAGGCGCGCGACCGCAAGAGCCAGGCGATCCTTCCCCTGCGCGGCAAGATCCTCAACGTCGCCTCGGCGGGCAAGGACAAACTCACCGCCAACCAGCAGCTCGCGGACCTGATCCAGGCGCTCGGCTGCGGCACCGCCGCGGCCTATCGCGAAGACGACCTGCGCTATTCCCGCATCATCATCATGACCGACGCGGACGTGGACGGCGCGCATATCGCCTCGCTCCTCATCACCTTCTTCTATCGTCAGATGCCGAAGCTGATCGACGAGGGCCACCTGTTCCTCGCGGTGCCGCCGCTCTATCGGCTCAGCCACTCAAGCAAGACGCTTTACGCACGCGACGAAAAACATCGCGACGAACTGCTGAAGTCGGAATTCCACGCCAATGCCAAGGTGGAGATCAGCCGGTTCAAAGGGCTCGGCGAGATGATGCCGAACCAGTTGAAGGAGACGACCATGGATCCGGCCAAGCGCACGCTGCTGCGCGTCGTGCTGCTGCCGGACGACCGCGAGGGGACCGCCGATTCCGTCGAGCGGCTGATGGGCACCAAGGCCGAGGCGCGCTTCGCCTTCATCACCGAGAAGGCCGAGTTCGCCGACACGGAGATGCTGGACGTCTGACCTCCGGGCTCGGGCGCGCTGCCCCTCGTCAACCCGGAATCGTGTCCTTGTTCCCGGCCCCTGAGGCGCGAGGGTCAGAGGGCCTCGAAGGGCGACGGCCCCTGCCCTCAAGGGCCGTTCATCGTTCGAGGGCCGCGCTGCGCGCAGCCACCTCAGGATGACGGATCAAGGTCGTCACAGGCGAGCCCCCTCGAACCTCCCGCCGCCGGCATTTCCGCTCCGACCCTCATGCAAACGCGTCCGGTGTCTGCACATGCTCGGGCCGTACGCCCGCGCCGACAGCGCGTGCGATCCGCCCTTCCAGCCATGACGACCGGTTGGCGAGCCGCGCCAGAAGCGGTGGACTGATCACCGCATCGCTCGTCGCCAGAACCGATTTGACGATGTTGTTCTGCGCCGCCACCTGAACCGCCTGCGTGACGCGGGTTGGAAACATGCGCCGCGCGCGCACGGCATCGAGATCGGCCCGGGTCACACCGCCGCGCCGCAGTTTTTCCGCCAGCAAATTCGCCGTGGCCACAGCGTCCTGCACCGCCAGATTCACGCCGACGCCGCCGATCGGCGACATCGCGTGAGCCGCATCGCCGATACACAGCAGTCCAGGCAGCGTCCAGCGTTCAAGGCGGTCGACCGCAACGGTGAGCAGCTTTACATCGTCCCATCCGGCGATATCGCCGATTGTATCGGCGAGCGCGGGTGCAAGGCTCACCACGTCACGGCGGAAAGCGTCGACACCGCCCGCCTTGAGACCATCGAAGCCTCCCTTGGGGATGACATAAGCGATCTGCCAATAATCGCCGCGATCCAGCGTGATCATCATCTTGCCGGTGCCGATCCGCCCCAGCAGGTGATCGGAGCTGCCCGCCTTCTTGCCGACGCGAAACCACAGCACGTCCATCGGCGCGCCGATATCCTGCACGGCAAGGCCTGCCTTCTCGCGCAACGTCGAATGCCGTCCGTCGCAAGCGACCGTCAGCGGCGCGTGAATTTGACTCTCGCCGCCGGGCATGGTGGCCCGCACGCCCGCGACGGTCCCGTTCACGTTGATAAGATCCGTTGCTTCGGTCTGCATCAGAAGCTTGAAGGTCGGAAAGCGGCGTCCCTCCGACGCCAGGAAATTGAGGAAGTCCCACTGCGGCATGAATGCGATATAGGGATACTTCAGGCCACTCCGGCGGAAGTCCGCGACCGTGAATGTCTCGTCCCCGATCCGGGCACCCAGCGTTTCCAGATTCTGATGCGGTAGCTGCAGAAACCGGTCGATCAGGCCGAGTTCGTCCATCACCTCAAGCGTCGAGGGGTGGATGGTGTCCCCGCGAAAGTCGCGCAGGAAATCCGCGTGCTTCTCCAGAATGACGGTTTCGATCCCGGCGCGCGCCAGCAGGTACCCTAAAACCATCCCCGCCGGCCCTCCGCCGACAACGCAGCAGGATGCGGTTAGGATTCGCGCCACTCCTTCCTCCCGGGAACGCTCCAAATCGGGCCACCACGCCCGGTGTGACAGAAAAATTGCAAGAAAATTCGGCACTTCCAGCGATCTGGCTCATTGACATTGCCAGTTTCGTGCCTATCTTCCGCATCGACGCGGCCCCGGTATCGAAACGCGACGCCCGATAAGCCGCCTGTCTGCGTACCACATTTCAGCCCTGTTGCTTCAAGGCGTGCCGTCCGGGGCTGGGCGCGACGGGGATATATTCGAAATCAAGACGGCGGTTTCGACTAGAGGCGCAATGTCCTTTTCCAATCTCGGCCTGTCCGACAAGGTTCTCGCGGCGGTTTCTGCCGCCGGTTATACGTCCCCCACTCCTATCCAGGAACAATCCATTCCTCACGTGCTGGCCCGGCGCGACGTGCTCGGCATCGCCCAGACGGGAACGGGCAAAACGGCGGCCTTCGTGCTGCCGATGCTCACGATCCTTGAAAAGGGCCGTGCGCGCGCCCGCATGCCGCGCACGCTGATCCTTGAGCCGACGCGCGAACTGGCTGCGCAGGTGAAGGAAAACTTTGACCGCTACGGCGTTGGCCAGAAGCTGAATGTCGCTCTGCTCATCGGCGGCGTGTCGTTCGGAGATCAGGACACCAAGCTGATGCGCGGCGTCGACGTCCTGATCGCGACGCCCGGACGCCTGCTCGATCACACCGAACGCGGTGGCCTGCTGCTGACGGGCGTCGAGCTTCTCGTCATCGACGAAGCTGACCGCATGCTCGACATGGGCTTCATTCCCGACATCGAACGCATCTGCAAGCTCGTCCCCTTCACGCGCCAGACGCTGTTCTTCACGGCAACCATGCCGCCGGAAATCCGGCGCGTGACCGAGCAGTTCCTCCACAACCCGACCAAAGTGGAAGTGTCGCGCCCCGCTTCGACCGCCGTGACCGTCACGCAATCACAGGTGGATGGAGGCCGGGAATCGCACGAAAAACGCGAGGTGCTGCGCACCCTCCTGCGCGATGCCAAGGATCTGCAGAACGCCATCATCTTCTGTAACCGCAAGCGCGAGGTCGCGCTGCTGCACAGGTCGCTTCAGAAACATGGCTTCAGCGTCGGTGCTCTGCACGGCGACATGGACCAGACGGCGCGCATGGCGGCGCTCGATCAATTCCGCAAGGGTGAGTTGCCGCTTCTCGTCGCCTCCGACGTCGCCGCGCGCGGCCTCGACATTCCCGAAGTCAGCCACGTCTTCAACTTCGACGTCCCTCACCACCCGGACGACTACGTTCATCGCATCGGCAGAACCGGACGTGCCGGCCGCCTCGGAACGGCGGTGACGATCGTCACGCCGGCGGACCAGAAATCCATTTCGGCCATCGAAAAGCTGATCGGAAAGCCGATCCCGCGCGACGAGACCTTCAGCCACGCACCGGCGAGGGACGCATCCGACACGCTCGCGCCAGCCGACGAGCAACCTTCGCGCCGCCGCTCGCCGCGCAGGTCGCAGGAGCGCGGTGGTCGGAAACATCAGGGACAGGCCCCTGCTTCAACAACTTCTGTGCGCGAAGCTCCTGTTCGCGAAAAGGCACAGCCGCGACGCCCGGCGACGCCAGTCTCCGAGCCGGCCGATCATTCCCACCTTCCCGCCTTCCTGCTTCGTCCCATTCCCGCGCGAGGATAAAATCGCGCGAATGATTTGGAATGCATCAGGCGGCTGCTCGTAGATCAGCCGCAGATGCCGCGGCGAGCGGTATTTATTTACACTCTGGAACTTCGTTTACTCCGGATTCACCCTCCGCTCCTAACCTGCATCCAATATTTTTTGTGCCGGTTCGTGGCGTGGGCAGCCATGTCCGCAAAAAGGGTTTCAGTCGTGCAAAGGTCGCGGGACGAACTTGAACGAACTTTTGCAATTTCTGACTGCGCCATGAAACGGATGCAGGATCTGAAGCTGCCCCCTTCCCCGAGAAATTACGAGATCTGGTACACTTACTCATGCGGCATCAATCCGCATCTCAATCGCGCCGTCGATGAAATCCTGTCCCGAAACGGTGGCCTGACAGACTGCGATCTCGAACAGATCCACGATAGTTTTTTCTCCCAGCTCAAGGCCGCTGACGGCGCCGACCAGATCGGGGCTCGTGTGGCCGGAGAGATCGGTGACGTCGTTGCCCTGCTGACGGAGGCACTGAATCTGTCGATGCGGTTTCGCTCGCGCCTCTCCGGAGCCGAGCAGAAACTCGACATCGCACTCGACGTCACTTCGGTTCGAACGATCATCGAATCGCTGGCACGCTCGACGCACGAAATCTGCGAAAACAACCAGACGCTCCAAACCAAGCTCAGCGCATCGCTCGACGAAATCACCCATCTGCGGCGGGATCTCGACACCATCCGGGCCGAAAGCCTTTCCGATCCGCTGACTGGGCTTGGCAATCGCAAATTCTTCGACAAGACGGTCCGGAAGAACGTCGCGCTGGCTCGCGAGCTCGGAGCGCCGATGTCTCTTTTGATGTTCGACATCGACAACTTCAAATCGTTCAACGACAATTACGGGCATCTCACCGGCGATCAGGTCCTGCGGCTGGTCGCTGGAACGCTCAAGCAGAATATTGCGCTGAGAGACATCGCGACCCGCTACGGCGGTGAAGAGTTCGCGGTGGTGCTTCCGTCAACGACCATCGATCAGGCGATCCTCACCGCCGACAAGATCCGTTGCGCGGTGATGGCGCGCGAGTTGAAAAAGAAATCGACTGGCGAAATCCTGGGGCGCATCACCATGTCGGTCGGCGTCGCGATGCTGCGGCATGGCGACGATCCTTACAGCCTGATCGACCGCGCCGACGGATGCCTTTATGCAGCGAAGCGCGCGGGCCGTAACCGCGTCGTTCATGAGGGGAACTACGAATACATCGGCACCCCGCCTGCACGCGTCGCGTGACCACCTGAAAAAACCGACGATCAGGGCAAGTCCCGTTCGTTCAGGATTTCGGCTTGCGCTTCGATGTCGGCGCAGTATCGCTGCGGGCGGCCGGTTTGGACGAAGTTTTTGTCTTCCGCGGAGCCGACGATGACGTGGCGCTTGCCTTGATCCGTTTCATGGCGGCCGGCGCCCCCTTCACGCCCTTCTTGTTACGCGTTGGTTTGGTGGTCTGCGCGCGTCGAGCAGCCCCGAGGGCTTTGCGGGCCCACTGCGCCAATTCCTCCGGATCGTCGTAGAGGCGGTCGGGAATCCTCCAGTAGGAGCGGACGATGATCTCCTTGCCGCTGGTGCGCTGGGTGTAGCTGAACGGCGACTGCCCTTCCTGCTCAAAGGCGGAGAGGCTCTCCTCGTCCGCGCGAAAATAAAGCACGTCGCGAATCACCAGCGCGAAATTCACGCCATCCGCTGAGACGCCGTAGCCGGAAAACATCCGGCGCAGATCGACCGCGCCGAACTCGGAGAAAAGATCATTGAGGAAATCGCGGTCCATAATTGCAGTCCATGGCGGACCGCGCTTCAATCCGCGAGGGTCGCGGGCTGGAGTTGAACCGATTCCCCGCAGCCGCAGGCGCCCACCTGATTGGGATTGTTGAAGACGAACTGCGCCGCCATCCGGTCGGTCTTGAAGTCCATCTCGGTGCCGAGCAGGAACAGGACGGCCTTCGGCTCGACAAGAATGCGCACGCCCTTGTCCTCGACGACCTCGTCGCTCGGCAGGATGTCCTCGGCGTATTCGATGGTGTAGGCCATGCCGGCACAGCCGCCATTCTTCACGCCGACACGAAGCCCCACGATCGGATTGTCGGTTCGCTCCATCAGCGCGCGCACGCGATCTGCGGCGGCGTCCGTCAGCCGCATCACCTGAGGTCGGGGTCGAGCCGGTCTTGAGCTAGCCATCGTCATTCATCCCGTCCGCCGCGCGGACTCGTCCGCTGCGTTAAAGATAACCCTGAATCGGGCCGTGTGAAGCCCCGGCGACCTGGAATCGACCAAACCGCCCGTCAGTTCGTCAGAAAATCGCCCACGTGCCACGCGTGACCAGTTCCAGAAGATGTCCGTCCGGATCGCGGAAATAGATGCTGTGCCCGCCGCGCGGCCAGGCCGTGCGCCCCTCGATGGCAACGCCCTGCCCCGCCAGCGCCTGCTCCCACGCTTCCAGTTCGTCCACCGCCACGCCGAACGCCAGATGGATGTCGCCCGATCCGCCATGCGGCGGGATCGTGCCGCCGGGGAGGCTCACCGTCTCGCCCGTTGAGCCCTTGAGGAACACCAGCAGCACACTTTCGCCGCCGACATCGTAGGCGTGGAAACGGCTGTCGGACGATAACAGCTTCAGGCCCAGCACAGCCTCGTAGAACGCCCCGGCGCGTGCGAGGTCGTCCACATAGATCGCTGTCTCGATGATCCGCTGAAGGCGCGGCATCGTCACCACATGTTGAGGACGAGACGCGCCTCGTCGGACATCCGGTCCGGCGTCCAGGCCGGCTCCCAGACGATGCTGACGTTCACGACACCGACGCCGGCAACGCTGGCGACCGCGTTCTCGACCATGGTCGGCAGCTCCGCCGCCGCCGGACAATTCGGTGTCGTCAGCGTCATGTCGATATCGATGGTGCGGTCGTCCTTGATATCGACCTTGTAGATCAGGCCGAGTTCGTAGATGTCGGCCGGGATTTCCGGGTCGAACACGGTCTTCAGGGCCGCGACGATCTCGCCGCCCATGCGCTCGGTCTCCTCCTGCGGCAGGGCAGAAGAGGTCTGAATGCGGTTTTCGCCGTCGGCGGCGTCGGCTTGCTGCGCGAGTTCACTCATGAGAACAGATCCTGCGCTTTGATGAGAGCCTGCGCGAGAGTGTCGATTTCCTCTCGCGTATTATACATGCCGAACGAGGCCCGGCAGGTGGCGGTCACGTTGAATCGCTCCAGCAGCGGCATCACGCAATGCGTGCCCGCGCGCACCGCGATCCCGCCACGGTCGATCACGGTCGCGACATCGTGCGGATGCGCGCCCTTCAGCTCGAACGACACCAGCGGCCCCTTGGCGCGCGGCGTGCCGATGATCCGCACCGAGTTGATCTCGCGCAGCCGGTCGTGGGCATAGGTGAGGAGGTCGTGCTCGTGCGCCGCGATCCGCTCCTTGCCGATCGAATTGACGTAATCGATCGCAGCGCCGAGGCCGATCGCCTGCACGATCGACGGCGTGCCTGCCTCGAACTTGTGCGGCGGATCGCCATAGGTCACCCAGTCCTGCGCCACCTCGCGGATCATCTCGCCGCCGCCGTTGTAAGGGCGCATGGCGACGAGGTGATCGTATTTCGCGTAAAGCACGCCGATGCCGGTCGGGCCGTAGACCTTATGGCCGGTGAACACATAGAAATCGCAGTCGATGTCCCGCACGTCGATGTCCATGTGCACGGCGGCCTGGCTGCCATCCACCAGCACGGGGATGCCGCGCGCGTGCGCGATCTTCACCACGTCCTTGACCGGCACGATGGTGCCGAGCGCGTTGGACATCTGCGTGATGGCGACAAGCTTGGTCTTCGGCGACAGAAGCTTCTCGAACTCCTCGATCAGGAAGTTGCCTTCGTCGTCGACGGGGACCCACTTGATCACCGCGCCCTGCCGCTCGCGCAGGAAATGCCAGGGCACGATGTTGGAGTGATGCTCCATGATCGAGATCACGATCTCGTCGCCGGCCTGGATGTTCGGCGCGCCCCACGACGACGCCACGAGGTTGATCGCCTCGGTGGCGTTGCGGGTGAAGATGATTTCCTCCGGGCGGCCCGCCTTGAGAAACTGCGCGACCTTGCCGCGCGCGCCCTCATAGGCTTCCGTCGCGGCGTTCGCGAGGAAGTGCAGGCCGCGATGGACGTTGGCGTACTCATACGAATATGCGTGCGTCAGCCGCTCCAGCACAGCGGTCGGCTTCTGAGCCGAAGCCGCGTTGTCGAGATAGACGAGCGGCTTGCCGTACACCTTCATGCCGAGCGCGGGGAAATCCTCCCGCACTCTGGCGACGTCATAAGATCCGTTGGCGACAGCCGGATGCATCGTCAGCCTCGCGCCATCAGCCAGCGTTCGGCGGCGGCGGACGCCGCGTCGCGCAGGTTCTCGTCCACGATGGATTCGATCGCCTCGCCGACGAACGCCTGAATCAGCAGCGCCTGCGCCTCCTTCTCCGGAAGCCCGCGCGCGCGCAGATAGAACAGCAGGCTCTCGTCCAGCGCCCCCGCCGTCGCACCGTGACCGCAGGTCACGTCGTCGGCGAAAATCTCAAGCTCCGGCTTGTTATCGACCTCGGCCTCGTCGGAGAGCAGCAGCGCGCGCGTCATCATCTTGCCGTCGGTCTTCTGGGCGTCCGGCTTGACGATGATGCGGCCTTGAAACACCGAACGGGCGCGATCATCCACCACCGCGCGGAACACCTCGCGGCTGGTGCAATTCGGCACCGCATGGGTGATGACGAAGGTCGAGTCGCCGTGCTGACGGCCGCGCAGCAGGTTGACGCCGTTGGTGGTCAGTTCGGCGCCTTCGCCCGCGAAGGTGATGAAGCCCTGATAGCGACTGACCGCGCCGCCGCTCGTCAGGTTGAAGGTGTTGAAGCGCGCTTTGGCGCCGATGGTTACGATCGCGGTGGCGACATGCGCCGCGTCCGCCGCGTCCTCCATGGTGCGCACATGCTGCAACTCGGCCCCTTCGCCGATCCACAACACCGTGGAGTCGTAGACCTGATAGGCCGACGCATCACCGACGGCGACGAAGGTCTCGGCGAGCGTCAGCCGCGCGCCAATGCCCACCTTCACCAGCGAGCGCGTCGAGGCCGACTGCTTCGTTCGCGTCGCCACGTGCACAATATGCACCGGGCGCGCGGGCATGGCGTTGTCGTCGACATCGATCACCACGCCGCCGGTGGCGAGCGCCGCGTTCAGGGCAATCGTCGCGTCGGAGGCAATGTCCGTCCGCGTTCGCAGCAGATCGACAGCCTTGCCGCCCTCGGCCAGCAGCGCGGCGAGCGAGCGCACGTGCACGCCCTCGCCACCCGCCGGCGCGCCGGACAGTTCCGGCACGAATACGCCGTCCACGATCACGAGGCGCAGCGCCTCGCCCGCGATGCTCTCCGCCACATCCCGCGCCTTCGCGAGCGCCGATGCGTCGGGCGCACCAGCGAGCGGCGCGACATCGCCGATCAGGCCGCGCAGATCGGTATACTTCCACTGTTCGATCCGCCGGTTCGGCAGGCCAAGCCGGCTGAACGCGTCGAAATCCGCCGCCCGCAACTCATCGACAGCCGACGTACCGGGCAACTGGGCGCGCGCCGCAGCGAAGATATCGCTGTCAGGTCTCGACGCATCAGGTCTGATCAATGCAACGTTCATCGCATCACCTGTCCGCTCACGCCGCCAGATCTTCGAACTGCGCGTAGCCCGAGGCTTCGAGTTCGAGCGCCAGCTCCTTGCCGCCGCTCTTCACCACGCGGCCCTTCGACATCACGTGCACGACATCCGGCACGATGTAGTTGAGCAGCCGCTGATAGTGCGTGATGACGATCATCGAGCGTTCCGGCGAGCGCAGCGAATTCACGCCGTCGGCGGCGATCCGCAGCGCGTCGATATCGAGGCCGGAGTCCATCTCGTCGAGGATGCACAGGCTCGGCTCGAACAGCGCCATCTGCAGCACCTCGTTGCGCTTCTTCTCGCCGCCGGAGAAACCGACATTGACGCCGCGCTTGAGCATGTCCTGCGGGATGCTGAGACGGCCCGCGACCTCGCGCACCTTTCGCAGGAAGTCGGGCGTGGACAGTTCCTCCTCGCCGCGCGCCTTGCGCTGCGCATTGAGCGCGGTGCGCAGAAAATTCATGGTCGCGACGCCCGGAATCTCGACCGGATACTGGAACGCGAGGAACACGCCTTTAGCGGCGCGCTCGTTCGGCTCCATCTCCAGAAGATCCTCGCCCTTGAACAGGATCTGCCCGTCCGTCACCTCATAGCCCGGCTTGCCGGCGATGACGTGGCTGAGCGTCGACTTGCCCGATCCGTTCGGGCCCATGATGGCGTGCACCTCGCCCGCGTTCACGGTGAGCGACAGGCCGTGGAGAATCTCGCGTTCCTCGACACGGGCATGAAGATTTTTGATTTCGAGCAACATATCAAACCTCGTTCCGGTCCATCATCCATGATGGAGAGGGCCTCGCATTCGGAGCCCGTTTGTTCGAATTCGTGCAAATGCCGGGCGGCTGTTGTCCGCCCTCCTGCCCTCGGTTATCCGACGCTGCCTTCGAGCGAGATCGAGATCAGCTTCTGCGCCTCGACCGCGAACTCCATGGGCAGCTGCTGCAGCACGTCCTTGACGAAGCCGTTGACGACCAGCGCCACCGCCTCCTCCTGCGA
>JAEYAW010000031.1 GCA_023404675.1 Pseudomonadota bacterium
GGTTCAGGCGGATGTGCAGTTCGCGCAGTTGCTTGGTCGTCGGATCGTTCGGCGCGCCCATCAAGAGGTCCTGCGCCTGCTGGTTCATCGGGAACAGCGTGATCTCGCGCAGGTTCTGCGCGCCGCAAAGCAGCATGACGACGCGATCGATACCGAAGGCGGCGCCGCCATGCGGCGGAGCGCCATACTGGAAGGCGCGGTAGAGCCCGCCGAAGCGTTCCTCGACGTCCGCACGGCTGAGACCGACCAGTTCGAACGCCTTGACCATCGTCTCCGGCGACTGGTTACGGATCGAGCCCGACGCGATCTCGAAGCCGTTGCACACCGCGTCGTACTGGAACGCCTTGATGGTCAGCGGATCCTGCGTCTGCAGCGCCTCAAGGCCGCCCTGCGGCATCGAGAACGGGTTGTGCGAGAAATCGACCTTCTTCTCGTCCTCGTCGTATTCGTACATCGGGAAATCGACGATCCAGGCCAGCGCGAACTGATCCTTGTCGATCAGGTTCAGCTCCTCGCCGACGCGCGTGCGGGCAAGCCCCGCGAACTTCCAGAACTTCTGCGGATCGCCGGCGACGAAGAAGGCGGCGTCGCCGTCCTTGGTCCCGAGCTGGGCACGGATCGCGGCAGTGCGCTCGGGGCCGATATTGTTGGCGAGCGGACCGGCGCCCTCACCGCCCTCGCGCCACATGATGTAACCGAGGCCGGGCTGGCCTTCGCCCTGCGCCCACGAGTTCATGCGGTCGCAGAACGCGCGGCTGCCGCCGCCCGGCCCGGGAATCGCCCAGACCTGATTCTTCGGGTCTTCCAGCATTCGCGCGAACACCTTGAAGCCGGAGCCGCGGAAATGCTCGGAGACGTCCTGCATCTCCAGCGGATTGCGCAGGTCCGGCTTGTCGGTGCCGTATTTGCGGATGCTGTCGGCAAACGCAATGCGCGGCCAGCCTTTGGTGACGCGCTTGCCGCCCGAAAACTCCTCGAACACGCCGGTAATGACGGGCTCGAGCGCTGCGAACACGTCTTCCTGCGTGACGAAACTCATCTCGGTGTCGAGCTGATAGAACTCGCCCGGCAGGCGGTCGGCGCGCGGATCCTCGTCGCGGAAGCACGGCGCGATCTGGAAATAGCGGTCGAAGCCGGACATCATCAGCAGTTGCTTGTACTGCTGCGGCGCCTGCGGCAGCGCGTAAAACTTGCCCGCATGGATGCGGCTCGGCACCAGGAAGTCGCGCGCGCCTTCCGGCGAGGATGCGGTGAGGATCGGCGTCTGGAATTCGAAAAAGCCCTGCTGCTTCATGCGGCGGCGCATCGAGTCGATGATCGCGCTGCGCGTCATGATGTTCTGGTGCAGCTTCTCGCGACGCAGGTCGAGGAAGCGGTATTTGAGGCGGATGTCCTCCGGATACTCCTGCTCGCCGAACACCGGCAGCGGCAGTTCACCGGCCGGTCCCAGCACCTCGATCTCGCTGACATAGACCTCGACATCGCCGGTCGGCAGATCGGAATTGGCCGTGCCCTCGGGGCGCATCCGGACGCGGCCGTCCATGCGCACCACCCACTCGGCGCGCAGCGTCTCGGCCAGCCTGAACGCCGGCGAATCCGGGTCCACGACGCACTGGGTCAGGCCATAATGGTCGCGAAGATCGATGAACAGCACGCCACCGTGGTCACGGATACGATGGCACCAGCCGGACAGGCGGATGGTCTGGTCGATGTCCCCGACGCGAAGCGCGCCGCAGGTGTGGGAGCGGTAGCGGTGCATGGAAGTCCTGAAAGCCGGAATTGGGGCGCACCCCGTCAGCCCGCGCGAAATGCAGGCGGCACGGGTTTAACCGAGCCGCCCCGGCCGGGCAACCGTCTCCGCGGGCTCAGGCCAGCGGGCGCGAGGGCTGAACCATCAGGGTCGGCACCCCGCAGGTGCCGCTTTTCACGGTAAAGACCTGCGTTCCGGGTTTCCGGCCCGCCCGGACCTCCGAGACGTCCAGCCCGGCATCGGCCAGCCGCGCGCGGGCGGCGGCGGCGTCCCCCACCCGCCAGCACAGGCCCCAGAACCGATCCGGCCCGCCGCCGCCGGCCTCGCCGAGGCGGTGGACCACCTCCACGATCAGGTCGCCGCACCGGAAGAACATCAGCCGCGCGCCCCAGTCCGGATTGGTGCGGTCGAGCGCCATGTCGAGCCCCAGTCGGGCACCATAGAGCGCCGCCGCCCGCTCCGGCGCGGGGGTGTTGACGACCACATGATCGAGCCCCTCGACCGGACTGTCGCCCGCGGGCTCCGACACCGGCCTCTCGCCGGCCGGTTCGAGAAAAAACAGCCGTACGCCATGAGTGGCCGCTGTCGCGGCCCGCGTCCGCCGCCACGACAGCCTCGCCCCGCTCGCTGCGTCGATGCTGCCGGCTTCACGGATCTCGTCAGGCGTCAGCGCCAGACGCGACAGCCGCCGGTGCATCCGCTCGATATCGCTGACACGAAAAACCAGACTGGCGAGCCCCTCGCCGCTGGCATCGAGCGTCTGGCGAACATGTTGCGCAGCCACGCCCTCGCCGTGAGCCGCCATCAGTTCGACGGATGTGTTGGCAAGCGTGAAGATCGCCGTTTCGACACCATCACCGATGGCCCGCCACGACACCTCGCGCCCGAGCAGCAGGCGATAGGCATCGATCGCAATCCCGACATCGCGAACGAGAACGACCACGTGGTCCAGCCCGCTAATCATCGGCGGCCCGCCGCGCGGCTTTTGCCCAAATCTGCCCAAATCACCAAAGTCATTACCTACTCTAGCACCTTTTTAAGACAAATTTGATTATATCCGTTCACATTCGTGGCGTGCTTCCTCTTTCGCGCAAAGGCGCCACCACGATGCTTACGAACGTCTCCCTGAAAGCTAAGCTTCTGATCGTTCTGTCCTTTCTTCTCGTCATCCTGGCGGGGACAGGTGTCTTCTCGTGGTATCAGATGAGGCAGCTCAACGCCCTCACCGAAGACATCAACACAAACTGGCTCCCGAGCGTCCAGTATCTCAGCGAAATGCGGGTTCAGTCGTCCCGGATGCGGTCGTCGGTGCGCAGCATTCTGCTCTCGACCGACAAGAACAAAGCCGCCGAACAGCGGCTCGAGAATTTCAGGCAGCTCTTCGATCAGGCCTACAAAGCTTACCAGCCGCTCATCAGCTCTCCCGAAGAGAAGCTGCTGGCGGACGAAATGAGCCGCCAGTGGGCCCAATCGCTGCAAATGACGGACACGATCCTCGCGGACTATCGCAGCGACAATCTGGAGAAGGCGCGACAGTTCCTGCTCGGCGACTACACCAAGTCCTCGCTCGACATGGACACGACGATGGCGAAGCTGGTCGACCTCAACGCGAAGGGATCCGAGAAAGCCGCCAAGGACTCCGAGGCCCAATACGCCTTCTCGGTAACGACGCTGGTCACGGTGCTGCTGCTCGCGATCCTGACCGGCGGGACCGCGGCCACCCTGATGACGGTCGACTTCTCGCGCGGCATCGCGTCGATCCTGAAGCCGATGACCTCGCTGGCCAACAACGACCTCACTGTCGACATTCCCCATCAGGGCAAGCGCACAGAGATCGGCCAGATCGCGGACGCGCTTCAGGTGTTCAAGAACGCCCTCATCGCCGCGCGCAATCTTGACGAGGCGGCCCGCGCCGAGAACGCGGCCAAGGCTGTCCGCGCCGAGCAGATCGGCCACCTCACCCAGAACTTCGACAGCATGATCTCCGAACTGGTCGGCTCGCTCGCCGCCGCCTCCACCGAGATGCGCGCCTCCGCCAACAGCCTGACCCACACCTCCGAACTGACGATGAAGCTGTCCACCTCGGCGGCCGATGCCTCGCAATCGGTGTCGCAGAACATCCAGTCCGTCGCCGCCGCGACGGAGGAAATCACCGCCTCGGTCGGCGAGATCAGCCGGCAGGTCCATGAATCGAGTCGCATCGCCGACAGGGCGGTCGCCCAGGCCAAGCAGACGGACGACAACATCAACCGCCTGCTCACCGCAACCAGCCGCATCGACCACGTCGTCAAGCTGATCTCGGACGTCGCCGACCAGACCAACCTGCTCGCGCTCAACGCCACCATCGAGGCCGCGCGCGCCGGCGAGGCGGGCCGCGGCTTCGCCGTGGTCGCGTCCGAAGTGAAAGCCCTCGCCTCCCAGACCGCCAAGGCCACCGAGGAGATCAGCGCGCAGATCGCCGACATGCAGGCCGCGAGCGGGGAGACCGTCACCGCGATCCGCGAGATTTCGTCGACCATCAACATGATCTCGGAAGCCTCCTCCGCGATCGCCGCCGCGATCGAGGAACAGGGTGCAGCCACGCAGGAGATCGCGCGCAACGTGCAGCAGTCGGCGCAACTCTCCAACCGCGTCGCCTCCGAGACAACGGAGGTGTGCCAGGGCGCCGGGCAAACCAGCGCCGCCTCCAGCCAGGTGCTGAGCGCGGCGCAATCGCTGTCCAGCGAGAGCGAGCGCCTCAAGAGCGAGGTCGAGACCTTCATCACCGCCGTCCGTGCCGCCTGATCCTCGCGGCACCCGGCAAAAGACAAAGGGGCCCCGGTTCCGGCGGCCCCTTTTTCGTGTCCGCGAACAGGAGAACGCGGCGTGAAAGCCCTTGACACCCGGGCCGTTTCGTCCGAACGGCTGCCTTGCGGCCTGCAGCACGTTCCGCTCAAATCGGCGCGGATCGCACTTCCGGCCCCCGATTGATCGCATCTTCTGGCGGCAGGCCGCTTTCCACTTCGCCGGAAAATGCTCTAATGGACGGCTTATGGACCTTATCACCACCACCGCCGCACTCACTGCGGCGTGCGACCGCCTTGCCAAGTTTCCCGTCATTACCGTCGATACGGAGTTTCTCCGGGAGACGACTTATTATCCATTGCTTTGCGTCGTGCAGATGGCTTGCGCAGATGAGGCGGTGGTTATCGATGCACTGGCGGAAGGAATCGATCTTGCTCCGTTCTTCGCGCTGATGGAGAACGAGAAGGTTCTGAAAATCTTCCACGCAGCCCGGCAGGACATCGAGATCATCTGGCATCTCGCCAACACCATTCCGCATCCGATTTTTGACACGCAGGTCGCGGCAATGGTGCTCGGCTATGGCGACTCGATCGCCTACGACCAACTGGTCGAGCGCATCACCGGCCACCGGCCGGACAAGACCCACCGTTTCACCGACTGGTCGCATCGCCCGCTCACCGGCGAGCAGGTCAACTATGCCGTCGCGGACGTGACGCATCTGCGCGATGTCTTCGCCGCGCTGGACGCCGACCTGCGCAAGCGGGGCCGCAATGAGTGGGTCAGCGAGGAGATGGAAATCCTCACCTCGCCCAAGACCTACGATTTCGATCCGGCCCGCGCCTGGGAGCGGCTGAGGACGCGGGTCCGCAAGCCGAAGGAACTCGCCGTTCTGATGGAGGTCGCCGCCTGGCGCGAGCAGGAGGCGCAGAGCCGCGACGTGCCGCGCAGCCGCATCCTGAAGGACGACGCGCTCGGCGACATCGCGACCCATGCGCCGACCAGCATCGAGCGGCTCGCCAATCTGCGGTCCGTGCCCAAGGGCTTCGATCGCTCCAAGTGGGGCGCAGATGTCATTGCGGCGGTCAAGCGTGGCATCGCGCGCGATCCCGCCACGCTTCCTAAGATCGAGAAGCCCCGCAACAACGCCAACACCGCCGCCACCGTCGAACTGCTCAAGGTTCTGCTGCGCATGACCTCCGAACAGCATGGCGTGGCCAGCAAGGTGATCGCCACGGTCGACGACCTGGAGCAGATCGCCGGCGACGACAATGCCAGCGTCAGCGCCCTGCACGGCTGGCGGCGCGACCTGTTCGGCGAGGCGGCGCTGGCGCTGAAACATGGCCGCGTCGCGCTGGCCATGGAGAAGGGCCGCGTGGTCAAGATCGAGCGCTGAGGCATTGGGCCCGGCACCTGCGCCTGTCCAACCGGCTGGGCGTCTTTTGCCCCGGCGGCAGGCCCGGCAGCCACGAGGTGACGATCACCTATCCGTCGCTGACGGCGGAAAAATTCATCCAGGCAGGCCGCGATTGGCGCAGGCGGGTCTTATCGGCTCGCCACCACCATCTTGCCGCTTCGTCCGACCAGACGGGCCAGCTGCTTGAAGCGGCTGGCGACGCGATCCATCGCCAGCGCCTCGATTCGCGGGGCGAATGTCAGATCGAGCGCACGCCCGCGCACCGAAAGACCGGCATATGGCAGAACGCCATGGCGCGAGCCCGACAGCAGATGCGCAACCCGGAACATGGCCCCCAGCACGCGTGCCCGCTCCAGCATCGCATGACTCAACAGATCGCGAAGCGCCTGGGGTGGCTCGTTGCCGGGATTGAGGCCCGCGTAGCGATAATAGATGGCGAGCGCCAGAAACACCCGCTCGGCGTGGGTGATCGAGCCGAAATTGCCGTTGGTGATCATGCTGATCGCCTGCTCGCCCCGATGATCGGGATGGGCGCGCCATGCGATATCCGACAGAAGACAGGCGACATGGCGCAGCCGGCGATCGTCGGGCGTCTCGCGCAGGCCGGAGACCTTCACGAAACGATCGGTCCAGTCGATCAGATCGATCGCATGTTTCGGATCGCGCGAGCGCACCTCGTTGAGCGCCTCTGCCGTCGCGATCAGGCCGTCGCGGATCCGCTCGCGTTCCGGCATCACCTCGAAGAGCAGCCCCTCACGCACCCCGTATGTCGAAAACACGATGTTCTTCGGCCGCCCGACGCGGATCACATATTCCAGCACCAGCGCGGCATAGGCAAGCAGGGGGCGACGCGCATCGGTGACATCCTCGACATTCGCCAGCATGTTGGCGGGCGCCAGCCTGCGTACTCTCTTGACGAAATCGAGGGCCGCAGCAGCGGAAATCGAATAGCCGTGCATCACCATCAGCGGGTAGCCGCTCTGAATGATGTGGATCCGGGCGAGCGCGCGCCAGGTGCCGCCGACGGCATAGAACGTGCGGCCGCGCACCGCCTTCAATTGCTCGGCGTCATCAAGCGAGGTCTTGACGATGCGCTCGGCGCGCTTGAGCGAATTCTTCGACGCGTCGAGCAGGGCCAGTCCGCCAAGCGGCAATGTGAGACCGCGGCGGATGCGGTGCCCCTTGACGTCGATCAGTTCAAGCGAACCGCCGCCCAGGTCGCCGACGACGCCATCCGGCTTGTGAACGCCGGACACGACACCGACCGCCGACAGATAAGCCTCGCGCTGACCGGACAGAATCTCGATCGGAACCCGGCAGATTTGCTCTGCCTTGGCGATGAAATCCGGTCCATTCGACGCGTCGCGGCATGCCGCCGTCGCGATGGCATGGATGCGCTCCACCTTCATGACATTGCACAGCGCGCGAAACCGTCTCAGCGCGACCAGCGCCTTGTCGACCGCATCGGGCGCGAGCAGACCGGTCGACTGGACCTCGCGGCCGAGCGCGCACAGCGTCTTCTCGTTGAAGACCGGGGTCAGCCCCCGCGTCGCCCCGTCATAAACGACGAGACGAACGGAGTTCGAACCGATGTCGATGACGCCAACACTCGCTGCCGAGAGGTCGCGCCTATTTCCCTGACGGCGGTGGGGGCGGAGACTGACGCTCCGAGCGGCGCGTGAGACGGCGCGGTGAGGATTCCTTGAGCGACTTTCCACGGCCAGACAGACTCGGATTTGTCATGAAGTAGTTGTGGGCGTTGAAAGGTTCCTCACCCTTCGCTGCCTTCATACGCGTCGACGTGCCGTCGGGCAACAATAGCCAGCTCTGTTCATTGTCTTTCAGGTTCGCGACCATGATCTGGTCGAGCACCTGTTGATGAACCGTGGGATTTTGCAAGGGACACAGCGCCTCGACGCGGCGGTCGAGGTTACGCGGCATCATGTCCGCTGATGAAATATAAACCGCTGCCTTCGAGGAAGGCAGTCCATGGCCATTGCCGAAACAATAGATTCGGCCGTGCTCCAGGAACCTGCCAACGATCGACTTGACCCTGATATTCTCAGACAATCCGGGGACTCCGGGCCGCAGACAGCAGATGCCGCGGGCCACCAATTCCACCGGAACGCCGGCCTGCGACGCAGCATAGAGCGCATCGATGATATCCGGATCCACCAACGCGTTCATCTTCATCCAGATCGCGGCGGGCTTGCCGGCCCGCGCGAACGCGATTTCGCTGTGGATATGTTCGAGAATGCGCGCGCGCAACGTGAGCGGCGACACCGCCATCTTCTCGATGTCGCTCGGCTCCGCATAACCCGTCACGTAGTTGAAGATGCGGGCCACGTCCCGGCCGATCACCTCGTCCGACGTGAAGTACGACAGATCCGTATAGATGCGCGCCGTGACGGGATGATAATTGCCGGTCCCGGTGTGGACGTACGTCACGAGCGATCCGCCCTCGCGCCGCACGACCAGCGACAGCTTGGCATGCGTCTTGAGTTCGAGGAAACCGTAGACGACCTGCACGCCGGCGCGCTCCAGGTCGCGCGCCCAGCGGATATTCGCTTCCTCGTCGAAGCGCGCCTTCAGTTCGATCAGCGCCGTGACGGACTTGCCGGCCTCGGCGGCCTCCGCAAGCGTCCGCACGATCGGCGAGTTGGTCGAGGTCCGGTACAGCGTCTGCTTGATCGCGACGACATCGGGGTCGCGTGCAGCCTGTTGCAGGAACTGCACGACGACATCGAAGGACTCATAAGGATGGTGAACAACCAGATCCTTCTCCCGGATCGCCGCGAAGATATCGCCGCCATGATCGCGCACCCGCTCCGGATAGCGCGGCACGTAAGGTGTGAATTCGAGATCCGGCCGGTCGACCCGCGTGAGCTGCGACAGTTCGTTCATCGCAAGGATGCCGTCGACGAGAATAAATTCGTCGTCCGAAACCGAGAGCGCGCGCTGCACGAAGACGCGCAGCGGCTCCGGCATGGTGGACTCCATTTCAAGACGGATCACCGATCCGCGACGGCGGCGCTTCAGCGCGGTCTCGAACAGGCGCACGAGGTCCTCGGCTTCCTCCTCGATTTCCAGTTCGGAGTCACGAATGACGCGGAAGGCGCCCTGCCCTTCGACGACGTATCCCGGAAACAGACGTCCGATGAACAGCCCGGTGGCCTGCTCGAGGGTCATGACACGGATCGTGCCGTTGCGGCCGGGAGGCAGCCGGATGAAGCGGTCGATCTTTCCGGGCATGCGGATCAGCGCGTCCATCCCCTTGCCGTCGGAGAGGCGCGACAGATGCAGCGCGATCGTGAAGCCGAGATTCGGAATGAACGGGAATGGATGCGCCGGATCGATCGCCAGCGGCGTCAGCAGCGGGAAAATGTTGTGGAGAAAGAAGGTCTCGACCCAGGCCCGCTCGGTCTTGGTGACGTCGCGGCCATCCACGAGCACGATCCCGACGTCGGTCAGCATCGCGCGCAGATCGCGCCAGATCGCCTGCTGGTCGATGGCGAGCGACGACACCGCTTCGTTGATCCGGGCGAGTTGTTCGGCGGGGGTCAGCCCGTCCGGACTGCGCTCGTTGATGCCTTCCCGGACCTGTGCCCGCAGACCCGCGACGCGGACCATGAAGAATTCATCGAGATTGTTGGCCGAGATCGACAGAAACCGGACCCGCTCGAGCGCGGGATGGTTGTGATTGACCGCCTCCTCCAGAACGCGGCGATTGAAATGCAGCCACGACAGTTCGCGATTGATGAATCGCTCCGGGAGGGCGGTGATCGCCGGCAGCTCGACTACATCGTTTTTATCAGAGTTATCAATATTTTGGGGGGTATCCATTGGATCTTCCAGGCCGGAGGGCATCAAGAGGGCGAGCCGCCGGCGCAAAATGCTTCAGCGCTATGACACTTCCATGACAATGATGGTCGGGCGATTTGCCGCGTCAAGCTTGCCGCAGGATCTCGGCCGCCAAAGCGCGTGTCACCGGGCGGCGCAACCGCAGGGCTTCTGAATCCAGCGCCTCGACCGCCTTGCGCGCGGCTGCGAAAGACCGCTCGATCCGGCTGCTCACATAGGCGATCACCGTCTCGTCGACGCGCATCTGGCGGTCCGCGCAGAATTTCACGATCAGCGCCCGCAGCAACTGATCGTCGGGCGGCAGCAGTTGCACGGTCGAGACCGCCCGCAGCCGCGACCTCAGATCGTTGAGCCGGATATCGAACAGGGTCGGCGCGGAGCGGGAGGTGAAAAGCACGAACGCCCCCTCCTCGCGGGACAGATTCATCAGATGGAACAGGGCCCGCTCGTCGAAGCTGCCATCCGTCAGGTCCTCGACCACCAATGCGCCGGTGGCAAGCGAGCCCGGCACGTCCGTGGTGACCAGCGCGCTGGCCGCCACGCTGCGCGCGCCAGAGCGCTCCGCCCAGATCGTCGCCAGATGGCTCTTGCCGCTGCCTTCCGGACCGACCAGCATCATGTGACGGCTCGGCCAGTCGGGCCAGGCGTCCACCAGCCGCAGGGCAGCGGCGTTGCTCTCGCCTTCCAGAAAATCGTCGCGCGACAGGCTCTCCGCGTGGGGGAGTTCCAGCGCCAACTGACGGGGTTCAACGCGCTCGGCCAAAACTCAACTCCGGTGGCCGATTTACAAGGGCCGACAAGTCCGCAACGACGGGCGGCGATGCCTCGTGCCTCAGCGGCCGGTCTCCATCATATCCATGTGCCGCAGCCATTCCACGAGATAGAAGGCGACCGACAGCAGGGTCAAGATCGTGACCGCACCCATGAGAATGACATCATAGGGGTGCGGCGTGAAGCCGAAGCCGAGCGCCGCCAGCATCAGGGCGGCGTAGGCAACCTGCGCCACCGTGTTGGCCTTCGACACCATCAGCGGGCGCATCGGCATCGGCTTGTCCATCAGCCACGACACGATCACCGCGCCGACGATCATCACATCCCGCGAGACCACGAGGATCACGAGCCAGCGCGGAACGGCCTGCGAGATGCCGAGCGCCACGAAGATCGAGACCAGAAGGGCCTTGTCGGCCAGCGGATCGAGCAGCGCACCGATCTCGCTGGTCATGTCGAACCGCTTCGCGAGGAACCCGTCCACGGCGTCGCTGACGCCGGCTGCCACGAAGAGGCAAAAGGCGATCAGCATCTGATCGGCGGCAATGGCCCAGATGATGACCGGCACCAGAAGAATGCGGCCGAGAGTGATGATGTTCGGAAGCACGCGAAAATCCCGGCGATGCCCACCCCCCGGGGCAACTCCGCCTAAATCGAGGTCATGGCGGCTCTTGTCAACACCACGATCTCCGGGGCGGTGCACGGCATTGCGCGCGCGGCAATTCCCACGTACCACCGGGCGATCACGAACAGCCCCGACACGCAGATGACCGAATCCAAGAAACCTCTGAGCTACGCGGACGCAGGCGTTGATATCGATGCCGGCAACCGGCTGGTCGATCTGATCAAGCCTCTGGTCCGCGCCACCGCCCGATCCGGCGCGGAGGCGGAGATCGGCGGTTTCGGCGGGCTTTTTGATCTGAAGGCGGCGGGCTTCACCGATCCGGTGCTGGTGGCGGCGACGGACGGCGTCGGGACCAAGGTGAAGATCGCGATCGAAACCGGCCTGCATGCCGGCATCGGCATCGACCTCGTCGCCATGTCGGTCAACGACCTTGTGGTTCAGGGGGCTGAACCGCTGTTTTTCCTCGACTATTTTGCGTGCAGCAAGCTGGAGCCGGAGGCGGCGGCGTCAGTCGTCGCGGGGATCGCGGAAGGCTGCCGCGAGTCCGGATGCGCGCTGATCGGCGGCGAGACCGCCGAGATGCCCGGCCTCTACAAGGACGGCGACTACGATCTGGCGGGCTTCGCCGTCGGCGCCGCCGAGCGCGGAACCCTGCTGCCGCGTCCCGACATCGCGGCAGGCGACGTCGTGCTGGGTCTCGCCTCCTCCGGCCTTCACTCCAACGGCTACTCGCTGGTCCGCAAGATCGTGGAGCGGACGGGCCTCGCCTTCGATGCCCCCGCTCCGTTCGCGCCGGTCATGACGCTTGGCGCCGCGTTGCTGGCGCCGACCCGGCTCTACGTCAAATCGTGCCTGCGCGCGATTCGCGAAACCGGTGCGGTGAAGGGCCTCGCCCACATCACCGGCGGCGGCTTCACCGACAATATCCCGCGCGTGCTGCCCAAGCACCTTGGCGTGCGCATCGATCTGGGCCGGCTGCCGGTGCTGCCGGTGTTCAAGTGGCTCGCGGCGGAAGGCGGCATCGCCGAACTCGAACTGCTGCGCACCTTCAACTGCGGGATCGGCATGATCGTGATCGTGCCCGAGGGCGCGGTCGACGAAGTCACCGCCGCTCTCGCCTCCGGCGGCGAAACGGTCCATATGCTCGGCGAGGTGATCCCGGCATCCGGCCCGGAGCGCGTCTCCTACACCGGCCACCTCAACCTCGTGCTCTGAACCGCGATGGCCCTCCTGCGTCTCGGTTTTCTGGCATCCCACGGCGGATCCAGCATGCGCGCCATCGTGGCGGCGATCACGGAGGGTCAACTGAGCGCCGAGGCACGCCTCGTGATCGGCAACAACGCCGGCGCACCGGCCCTCGCCTTCGCGCGCGAGCAAGGCGTCCCGGTTCGGCACATCAGTGCCACCAGCGCGGGCGGCGAGGATGCGGCCGATGCGGCGATCTGCGCCGCGTTCGCCGAGCATGGTTGCGACTGGATCATACTGTCGGGCTATCTGCGCAAACTCGGCCCACAGACCCTGCGGCAGTTCGAGGGACGCATCCTCAACATCCATCCGGCACTGCTGCCCAAATATGGTGGACAGGGCATGTTCGGGCGCCACGTTCATGAAGCCGTGCTCGCCGCCGGCGAAACGACGTCAGGCGCCACGGTTCATTTCGTCGATGGAGAATACGATCACGGCGCGATCGTCGCACAACGGGAAGTTCCCGTACTGCCTGGCGACACCGTCGACAGCCTGCAGGCGCGCGTCATGGCGATGGAGCCGGCGTTTTTCGTCGATGTCCTGAAGATGATCGCAGCCCGCGATGCTTGAATGCCCGAAACAACAGGCCCAGAAAAGAAAAGCCCCGGCATGGCCAGGGCGACACGTCAGAACTCAGTAAGACAAAGCCATATAAGTATAATAGCCTCGACTAAACATAGCCACGACGTTCAGCCGCTCCTTCAAGCGAAACGCTCCGCTAGACATCGCGCGTCGATGGTGCATCGGGCAGCCCGGTTCCGCTGGCATCGAAACCGGACGTGGCACTACGAAACCCGCAGATTTTCCGCAGACGTCTTGCCCCGACTTTCGACGAGGTCGAACTCCACGGTCTGGTTTTCATTCAGGGTGGTCAGTCCCGCCCGCTGGACGGCGGAAATATGAACAAACACGTCGCCAACGGCCGGCTTGATGAAGCCATAACCCTTCGTCGGGTTGAACCATTTCACAGTGCCCTTCGGCATCGTTCTCTCCCAGGCTAGATCATTAAAAAAACGCGGTCACGCATCACGCGTGCCGCGCCGCAAGCGGGCAGATCGGTCTGTTGCATTCGGTCGCGAAACAGTCAGTCAAAAGGCCAACACATCCAGTTGCAGTCACAATCCCATCACGAAACACCGCCGTCATCAAGAGGGCGGTGTCGCAATAGCAAATTGCTGCAAAGCGGAATCCGCGCCGGGTTCCCGCCGTCCGTTTTGTAAGAACTTTGTAAGTTTCAGGGTGCGAGTTCGTCGCCCGGTGTGAGATCGCGCCCCTGAACGTGGACCGCGTTCTTCGCCAGCCGCTTTCGCCGCCAGGTCGCCCCCCACACCAGCGCGATGGTTGCGGTCGCGAGCGCCACAGCAACCTCGCCGATCTCGCCGACCAATCTGGTCTGTTTGGCAAAACCGAACACCGACGACACCGCATCGATATCCAGCGCGATGTGCCCGCCAAGGATGCGCTGCAATATGGGGTGAACCGCCGGATCCGTCGCGATCACCTCGCCGGCAATCCAGCCGAGCAGCGCGGCGCCCGCCCACACCAGGAACGGCAGCCGGTCCAGCAGCGCCATGATCAGCGCGGCACCGGCAATGATCATCGGAATGCTGACGATCAGGCCGAAGATCAACAACGGAATGCTGCCATCGGCGGCCGCCGCCACTGCGATGACGTTGTCGAGACTCATCACCACGTCGGCCACGACCACGATGCGGACCGCACCCCACAGATGCGAGGCCGTCTCGACCTCCTCGCCCTCGTCATCGGGCACCAGCAGCTTGGCCGCGATCACCAGCAGGGCCAATCCGCCGGCCAGCTTCAGGTAAGGAATCCCCATGAGGGTCGCGATGATGCCGGCGAACAGGATGCGCAGGGCAACAGCCGCGCCCGCGCCGAACACCATGCCCCAGACCCGATGCTGCGGCGGCAGGCCCCGGCAGGCGAGCGCGATCACCAGCGCGTTGTCGCCGGAGAGCAGGATATCGATCCAGATGATCTTGCTGACAGCCAGCCAGAATGCCGGCTCGTGCAGGTTGTCGCGGAAGTGGCTGAAGAACGCGCTGATTCCTGCAGGATCAAAGATCTGCGCCAGACCGTCCACGACTTATTCCTTTTCCGATGTCCGGGCGGATGCGTGAAACAGCCCCGCTGCCAGTTCCAAAACAAGACGCCGGGTCGCGGTCAAGCGCGACTCCGGCGGCCTCATGTGATGGCTTATAGCGTGTTTCCGCGCTGCGGGGACCTGTTCACCCCGTGAAAACACGTCTCGTACAAAGGGAAGTTCCAGCTCTGCGCGCATGCGCGGTCGGAACCGGCCCTCCCGTCGCTTCAGCCGACGATCTCGTTGCCCGCGAAGAACTGGGCGATTTCGATTGCGGCGGTTTCCGGAGCATCCGAGCCGTGCACCGAGTTCTCGCCGATCGACTTGGCGAACAGCTTGCGGACAGTGCCCTCGGCGGCCTTCGCCGGATCGGTCGCGCCCATCACTTCGCGATACTTGGCAATCGCACCCTCGCCTTCGAGAACCTGAACCACGACCGGACCCGAGGTCATGAAGTCCACCAGTTCGCCGAAGAACGGCCGTTCTTTGTGGACGGCATAGAAAGTCTCAGCCTGCTTGCGGGTCATCTGGATCCGCTTCTGGGCAACGATGCGAAGGCCGGCCTTCTCGATCACGGCGTTGACCGCGCCGGTCAGGTTACGCTCGGTCGCGTCGGGCTTGATGATCGAAAACGTACGCTCGATGGCCATGATGTGTTCCTGAAAGCCTGCAATGTGGGGGAAAGGCGGGGGGCTTATATCGGCGGGCGGCAGCCGCGGCAAGCCGCTGCGGCATTTCGGGGCCTTTGCCATCAAGATGAACCCGGCCTGAACCCGCTGGCGGGCATTCGTTAAGCGCAGATGCCATAGCCTGCTACCAACATCGCCGTTCCGGCCCGGCCGGATCGGCGCCAATCCGGCGGCACCGCCGCCCGACGATGGAGGCAGCAATGTTGCGCAAGACTGGACTGGCCATCGCGGCCGTACTCGCCCTCGGCACCGCCGCCCTCACCTCGGCACCGGCCTCGGCCTTTGGCGGCCATGGCCACGGCGGAGGGCATGGATGGCACGGCGGCCATGGATGGCATGGAGGCCACGGATGGCACGGCGGCCGTGGATGGCACGGCGGATGGCATCACCGTCACCATGGGGGATGGGGCGGACCGCGTTTCTACGGCGGCCCCTACCGGGCCTATGGCGCTTATGGCGGATACGGAGGCTGTTACGTCCGCCGCCTCGTTCCGACACCCTGGGGACCGCGCTGGCGGGTTATCAATCGCTGCTTCTGAGCGGCGGTCTCCGGCACCTTGTTTCTCGCAGACTTCGAGGCCCGGTTCGCCGGGCCTCGCTTTTTTGACTGCGACATATTTAGTCAAATTTTACCTTTGGCCCTGACGCTTCCACTCGGACCTGTCTCTGCCAACGAGTGGCGTTGTGTTGATCGAAGCCGGTCCGCCCTGGGGATACCATGCCGGATACAGCCCGCGCGGCCTTTGCCATCGATCGCGTCACCAGTACCTCCGTCTGCCGTGGAGTCGCGGACAAGCTGAAGCAGACTTTGCCACCCGACAGCGCACTACCGCAGCATCTTGCCGAACTTCTGGAAGAGATGCGGCGGAGGGAAGCCGCACCGGAAACCGCCAGTGGCGCGTGAAAGAGCGCGTGATCCTCTCACAAAGCGGTTGCGTTCCCGCGCTGCAGCGGAGACAACGCGCCGGTCATGCTGTCCATCAACGATATCTCCATTCGCGTCGCCGGCCGTCTGCTGATCGACCACTCGACCGTCCAGATCGTGCCGGGCGCCCGCGTCGGGCTGGTCGGCCGGAACGGCACCGGTAAATCGACGCTGTTCAAGGCGATCCGGGGCGAACTCGCCACCGAGACCGGCGGCGTGACCATCCCGCCGCGCTGGACCATCGGCAGCCTCGCGCAGGAAGCCCCCGGCGGTCCCGAAAGCCTGATCTCGGTGGTGCTCAGGGCCGACCTTGAGCGCCATGCGCTGCTCGAAGAAGCCGAAACCGCGCAGGATCCGAACCGGATCGCCGAAATCCAGACCCGGCTCGTGGACATCGACGCGCATTCCGCGCCCTCCCGCGCCGCCGCGATCCTGAGCGGCCTCGGCTTCTCGACGGCGGATCAGGCGCGGCCCTGCCAGGAATTCTCCGGCGGCTGGCGGATGCGCGTGGCGCTGGCCGCAACGCTGTTCTCGTCGCCCGACCTGCTGCTGCTCGACGAGCCGACCAACTACCTCGATCTGGAAGGCACGCTGTGGCTGGAGGACCATCTCGCGCACTATCCGCGCACGGTGATCGTCATCAGCCACGACCGCGACCTGCTGGAGAACTCGGTCGACCAGATTCTCCACCTCGAAAACGGCAAGCTGACGCTCTACAAGGGCACCTACTCGTCGTTTGAAACACAGCGCGCCACCCGCGCGATGCTCGATGCCAAGCACGCCAAGCAGCAGGAGGCGAAGCGCAAACAGTTGCAGGCGTTCGTCGACCGCTTCAAGGCGAAGGCCTCCAAGGCCCGGCAGGCGCAGTCCCGCGTCAAGATGCTGGAGAAGATGCAGCCGGTCACCTCGATGATCACCAGCGACGTGCGGGAGATCACCTTCCCTGCGCCGGACAAGTTGCTGTCGCCGCCGATCATTGCCGTCGATGGCGCATCGGTCGGCTACGAGCCCGGCAAGCCGGTGCTCAACAGGGTGACATTGCGCGTCGACAACGACGACCGCATCGCTCTGCTCGGCTCCAACGGCAACGGCAAATCGACGCTGGTGAAGCTGCTCGCCGGCAAACTCGCGCCGTTCTCCGGGCACGTGACGCGCGCGGACAAGTTGCAGATCGCCTATTTCGCCCAGCACCAGCTCGACGAACTGAACGAGGACGGCACGCCCTACGAGCATGTCCGCAAGCTGATGCCCGACGCGCCCGAGGCCAAGGTTCGCGGCCGCGCCGGCGCCATCGGCTTCTCCGGCAAGGCGGCGGACACGACGGTCAGAAGCCTTTCGGGCGGCGAGAAGGCACGGCTGCTGCTTGGCCTCGCCACTTTCTTCGGCCCGAACATGATCATTCTGGACGAACCAACCAACCATCTCGACATCGACAGCCGCGCGGCGCTCGCGGAAGCCATCAACGAGTTTCCCGGCGCGGTCATCATGGTCTCGCACGACCGCTACCTGATCGAAGCCTGCGCCGACCGGCTCTGGGTCGTCGCCAATCACGCCGTGACCCCTTACGAGGGCGATCTCGAAGATTATCGCCGCTCGATCCTGTCCGATCGCGGCATCCGCACCGCCTCGCGCAACAGCCGGCAGCCGGAAGACGAGAAGCCGCGTCGCGAAGCTCCCGCCCGGCGCGCCGAGTTGACCCCGTTGCGTAACAAGGTGCTGGCCGCCGAAGCCGAAATCGCCCGCATCACCGCCATCATCGAGAAGATCGACGTGGCGCTGGCGCTGCCGGACCTGTTCCAGCGCGATCCGAAAAAGGCCGCGCAGCTCTCCAAGGCCCGCGCAGGCGCCGCGGCAGCCCTGCAGAAGGCCGAGGACGACTGGCTGAAGGCCAGTTCCACCTACGAGAAAGCCTCGGCCTAAGCCGAGGCGCCGACAGCTTACACCCTGTTGATCCTTCGGGCTTTGCGCCCGGATAACTTATGCTAACCTTCCCGCATGAACGTCCGCGCCAAGATCGACATTCGCCACTCGACCTGCCCGCACGATTGCCCGTCTGCCTGCGCGCTGGACGTCGAGGTCGTGGACGGCACCAGCATCGGCCGGGTCCGCGGCTCGAAAAAGCAGACTTACACCGCAGGCGTGATCTGCGCGAAGGTCGCCCGCTATGCCGAGCGCGTACACCATCCAGAACGCCTGCTCTATCCGATGCGCCGGACGGGGCCGAAGGGATCGGGACAATTCGCCCGGATTTCGTGGGACGAGGCGCTGGACGAGATCACCGCGCGTTTCAATGCGGCCGAGGCTGAGTTCGGTTCGGAATCGGTCTGGCCGTATTATTACGCCGGCACGATGGGCCTCGTGATGCGGGACGGGCTCAACCGCCTGACCCACACGAAAAAATACTCCCGCTTTTATGGCACGATCTGCGCGACCATCGCGCGCGCGGGCTACGCGGCCGGCGTCGGCGCCATCGCGGGCGTCGATCCGCGCGAGATGGTGAAATCCGATCTGATCGTGATCTGGGGCACCAATCCGGTCTCGACCCAGGTCAACGTGATGACCCATGCATCGCGCGCGCGAAAGGAGCGCGGCGCGAAGATCGCGGCGGTCGACATCTATGACAACGAAACGATGAAGCAGGCGGACATCAAAATCATCCTGCGTCCCGGGACTGATGCCGCCTTCGCCTGCGGCGTGATGCATGTGCTGTTCCGCGATGGCCTCGCCGACCGCACCTACATGGCGCACTACACCGATTGCCCGAATGAGCTGGAAGCGCATCTGCGGACCCGCACGCCGCAATGGGCGTCCGACATCTGCGGCGTGCCGGTTTCCGAGATCGAAGCCTTCGCACATCTGATCGGCAGCACACCGCGCACGTTCTTCCGGTTGGGCTATGGCTTCACCCGCAGCCGCAACGGCGCGGCGCAGATGCACGCGGCGCTGTGCATCCCCGCCGTCACCGGCGCATGGCAGCACGAGGGCGGCGGCGCGTTCTTCAACAACGGATCGATCTGGCGTTTCAACGAGAGCATGATCGAGGCGCACGACGCGATCGATCCGACCATCCGGCGGCTCGACCAGTCCAAGATCGGTCCGATCCTGACCGGCGACCCGGTCGCGCTCAAAGGCGGTCCGCCGGTCAAGGCGATGCTGATCCAGAACACCAATCCGGTGACCGTGACACCGGAGCAGAATCTGGTGCGCAAAGGTTTCCTGCGCGAGGATCTGTTCGTCGCGGTCCACGAGCAGTTCATGACCGAGACGGCGCAGCTCGCCGATCTGGTGCTGCCTGCAACCATGTTCGTCGAGCATGACGATCTCTATTACGGCGGCGGTCACCAGCATATTTCCGTCGGCCGCAAGCTGATCGAACCGCCCGGCGAGTGCCGTTCCAATCACGAGGTGCTGCAGGGACTGGCTTCCCGCCTCGGCGTCGATCACCCGGGCTTTGCGATGACGCCGCGCGAGCTGATCGACGAGACTCTGAGGCGCAGCGGCCATGGCGGCATCGAGCAACTGGAGGCGGATATCTGGCGCGATCTTCAGCCCGATTTCCGCGCCTCGCATTTCCTCGACGGCTTCGCGCATCACGATAAGAAATTCCATTTCAGGGCCGACTGGGCACGGGTGCCGCTGGCGCACGATGATATCGTCGAAGCCACCAAGGACATGCCGGCGCTGCCCGATCATTGGCGCGTGATCGAGGAGCCGGACGAGGCGCACCCGTTCCGTCTCGCGACCAGCCCCTCGCGCAGCTACCTCAACACCAGCTTTACGGAAACGCCGTCCTCGCGGGCCCGCGAGGGCGCGCCGAGCGTGATGATGCATCCACGCGACGCGGCGATGCTCGGCGTGGCGGACGGCGACGCGGTGACGCTCGGCAACGGGCGCGGCGAGACGACGCTGGTGGCGAAGCTGTTCGAGGGCGTACAGCGCGGCGTGCTGATCGCCGAATCGATCCACCCGAACGCTGCGCATATCGGCGGCAAGGGCATCAACAGCCTCACCGGATCGGAAGCCGTCGCGCCTTACGGCGGGGCCGCCTTTCACGACAACAAGGTCTGGGTGAAAAAGGCCGAGGTGGCGCAGGATGCCGCTCCGGCTCTCGCGCTCGAAACGCAGGATTAGAGGCGGATACAGCGACGCTGAATCCGCCTCTGGCTACTTCAGTGAGACCAGCATCATCCTGTCCGAAAGCCTGATCGCGCTTTTCGGATCACGCTCTGAAAGCCACGCGCCTCACGCAGTCTTGTCGAACAGCTCGCGCCCGATCAGCATGCGGCGGATTTCGCTGGTGCCAGCGCCGATTTCGTAGAGCTTGGCATCGCGCAGCAGCCGGCCGGTCGGATAGCCGTTGATATATCCGTTGCCGCCGAGCAGCTGGATCGCATCCAGCGCGCACTGCGTCGCCTTCTCGGCGGCGTAGAGGATCGCACCCGCCGCATCCTCGCGCGTGGTCTCGCCGCGATCACAGGCCTTCGCCACCGCATAGACGTAAGCGCGCGAGGCGTTCATCGTCGTGTACATGTCGGCGATCTTGCCCTGCACCAGCTGGAAGCTGCCGATCGGCTGCTCGAACTGCTTGCGCTCGTGGACATAGGGCAGCACGATATCCATGCACGCCTGCATGATGCCGAGCGGCCCCGCCGCCAGCACCGCGCGCTCATAGTCGAGACCCGACATCAGCACGTTGACGCCACGCCCGACCTGCCCGAGCACGTTCTCCTCCGGCACCTCGCAATCCTCGAACACCAGCTCGGCGGTATCCGAGCCGCGCATGCCGAGCTTGTCGAGCTTCTGCGCGGTGGAAAATCCCTTCATGCCCTTCTCGACGATGAAGGCCGTCATGCCGCGCGGCCCCGCTGCCGGATCGGTCTTGGCATAAACCACCAGCGTCTCGGCGATCGGTCCGTTGGTGATCCACATCTTGCCGCCGTTGAGAATGAAGCGGTCGCCCTTTTTATCGGCCCGCGTCTTCATCGACACGACGTCCGAGCCCGCGCCGGGCTCCGACATCGCCAGCGCGCCGACGTCCTCGCCGGAAATCAGCCGGGGAAGATATTTGCGCTTCTGCGCGTCGGTGCCGTTGCGGCGCAGCTGGTTGACGCAAAGATTGGAATGCGCGCCATACGACAAACCGACCGACGCCGAGGCGCGGGAGACTTCCTCCATCGCGATGCAATGTTCGAGATAGCCGAGCCCGGAGCCGCCATACTCCTCCTCGACCGTGATGCCGTGCAGCCCAAGTGCGCCGAGCTTGGGCCACAGGTCGCGCGGGAACTGGTTGGTGCGGTCGATCTCGGCGGCGCGGGGCGCGATTTCGTTCTGGGAAAAATCGCGGACGGTTTCGCGGATCGCGTCGGCGGTCTCGCCGAGGTCAAAGTTGAACATCCGATGGGCGTTGGGAATCATCGCAGACAGAACCTCCCCGGCGCGGCAATGGCGCGTGTCATTCGGCCGGACCATGCCACGGACACCGTCCGGGGAGAAGAGGGCGCGGGGCGAATACGCACTTGCCCTTCCCCCCGCAAAACGCTGTAATTGGCAGCAAATCGCGGCCGCCCATGCCGAGCCGCGAAGCCGGAGGAACTCCCATGCTCGACAGGCCGAATGTCGATCCGCTCCGTTATCAGGAGCCCGGAAAGGCCGACCGTCTCGCCGCCGCGCGAGAGCACGCCTATGCGATGCCGATCGAGGACATGCATCCCGGCGCGCCGCAGCTTTTCCGCACCGATACCTGGCAGCCCTATTTCGAGCGCCTGCGCAAGGAAGCACCGGTCCACTACTGCACCAAAGCGCCCATCGCGCCCTATTGGTCCGTGACCCGCTACAACGACATCATGCAGGTCGACACCAGCCACGATGTCTTTTCGTCGGACGTGACGCTCGGCGGCATCATGATCCGCGATGCGCCGGTCGGCTACGAGTGGCCGAGCTTCATCGCCATGGACCAGCCGCGCCACAGCGAGCAGCGCAAGACCGTGCAGCCGATGTTCACGCCGAAACACCTCGACGAGATGGCGGTGCTGATCCGTCAGCGCTCTATGAAGGTGCTGGACGGCCTGCCCCGCAACGAGACGTTCAATTTCGTCGAGCGCGTCTCCGTCGAACTGACAACGCAGATGCTGGCGACGCTGTTCGACTTCCCGTTCGAGGAGCGCCGCAAGCTCACCCGCTGGTCGGATGTCTCCACCGCGCTGCCCAAAAGCGGCATCGTGGAATCCGAGGAGCAGCGCCGCCGCGAGCTCGACGAATGCGCCGAATATTTCGGGCGGCTGTGGAACGAGCGCGCTCGCGGCGAGCCGAAAGGCGACCTGATTTCGATGATGGCGCACAGCGATGCCACGCGGACGATGGACGCCGACAATCTGATGGGCAACATCATCCTGCTCATCGTCGGCGGCAACGACACCACGCGCAACACCATGACCGGCTCGGTGCTGGCGCTGAACGAGAACCCGGATCAGTATCGCAAGCTGCGCGACAATCCCGCGCTGATCGACAGCATGGTGCCGGAGGTGATCCGCTGGCAGACGCCGCTGGCGCATATGCGCCGCACCGCGCTCCGCGACACGGAATTGGCCGGGCAGACCATCCGCAAGGGCGAGCGCGTGGTGATGTGGTACGTCTCCGGCAACCGCGACGAGACGGTCATCGACAATCCGGATTCCTTCATCATCGACCGCCCGCGCCCGCGCACCCACATGTCGTTCGGCTTCGGCATCCACCGCTGCCTCGGCATGCGCCTTGCGGAGCTTCAGCTGCGCATCGTGTGGGAAGAAATCCTTAAGCGTTTCGAGCGCATCGAAGTTGTCGGCGAGCCGAAGCGGGTCTATTCCAGCTTCGTGAAGGGTTATGAGGATCTGCCCGTCCGGATTCCCGCTTGAGACGTGTTCACCCGAGACTTGTTCACGATGGATAGCTCCGCACTCAATCCTCCGAGCCTGGCGGAGACGGTCAACGGCAAGGGCTTCAGCCTCGCGGCGGGCTTCCGGGTGGTGTCGGTCAAGCCCGGTCATGCCGAGCTGGCGCTGAGCCGCCGCGACGATCTGGTGCAGTTCTTCGGCCATTTCCATGGCGGCGTCATCACCGCGCTGGCCGATCAGGCCGCTGGCGTCGCGGTCACGTCCGGACTGCAGAAGGGAAAGATCGGCGTCACCATCGAGATCAAGATCAACTTCATGGCTCCCGCCGACGGCAACGAGATCATCGCCCGCGCCCGCGCGCTGAGCATGTCCGGATCGATCGGCGTTGCCGCCGTCGAAGTGTTCAACCACAAGAACGGTACGGAGCGCCTGTGCGCCTTCGCGACCGCCACCATGCGTGCCCTCGACTTGCCTCAAGAGTTCAAATGACCCTGCAAGATCATGACGACTACGCCGACATCCGCGATGCGGTGGCCAAGCTCTGCTCTCAGTTTCCCGGCGAATACTGGCGCAAGCTCGACCGCGAGATGGCCTATCCGAAGGAGTTCGTCAGCGCGCTGACGGAGTCCGGCTATCTCTCCGTGCTGATCCCCGAGGAATTCGGTGGCGCGGGTCTCAAGCTCTCGGCGGCCGCCGCGATCCTCGAAGAAATCCAGCGCGCGGGCTGCAACGGCGGCGCCTGTCACGCGCAGATGTACACCATGGGCACGCTGCTGCGGCACGGCAGCGCCGAGCAGAAGGCGAAATGGCTGCCGAAGATCGCGTCCGGCGCGTTGCGCCTGCAGGCCTTCGGCGTCACCGAGCCGACCAGCGGCACCGACACGTCCTCGCTCAAGACGGTCGCGAAGAAGGACGGCGACAGCTACATCGTCAACGGCCAGAAGATCTGGACCAGCCGCGCCGAATATTCCGACCTGATGATCCTGCTGGCGCGCACCACGCCGAAGGATCAGGTGGCCAAGCGCACCGACGGCCTCTCGGTCTTCATCGTGGACATGCAGGCGGCGAAGAACAACGGCCTCACCATCCGCCCGATCCGCACCATGATGAATCACTCCACCACGGAAGTGTTCTTCGACAACATGCGCGTGCCCGCCGAAAACCTGATCGGCGAGGAAGGCAAGGGTTTCCGCTACATCCTCTCCGGCATGAACGCCGAGCGCATCCTGATCGCCGCCGAATGCGTCGGCGACGCCAAGTGGTTCATCGCCAGGGCAACGAACTACGCCAAGGAGCGCGCGGTGTTCGGCCGTCCCATCGGCCAGAACCAGGGCATCCAGTTTCCCATCGCCAAGGCCTACGCCAACATGCGCGCGGCCGAGCTGATGGTGAAGGAGGCCGCCCGCAAATACGAGGCGGGGCTCGACTGCGGCGCGGAGGCCAACATGGCCAAGATGCTCGCGGCCGATGCCTCGTTCGAGGCGGCGAACGCCTGCATCCAGACCCATGGCGGCTTCGGCTTCGCCGAGGAATACGACGTCGAGCGCAAATTCCGCGAGACGCGTCTGTATCAGGTCGCGCCGATCTCGACCAACCTCATCCTGTCCTATGTCGCCGAGCACGTGCTCGGCCTGCCGCGTTCCTATTGAGGCTCCGCCATGCTGCCGCTTGAGGGCATCACCGTCATCGCCATCGAACAGGCCGTCGCCGCGCCGTTCTGCACCTGCCGCCTCGCCGACGCCGGCGCGACCGTGTTCAAGGTCGAGCGGCCGGAGGGCGATTTCGCACGCGGCTATGATGCCGCCGCCAATGGCCAGTCGAGCTATTTCGTCTGGCTCAACCGCGGCAAGAAATCCGTGGTGATTGATCTGACCACGGACAAAGGCCGACGCGATCTGGAAGCCCTGATCGCGGGCGCGGACGTGGTGGTGCAGAACCTCAAGCCCGGCGCGATGGAGAAGCTCGGCTTCGCCCGCGAGCGCCTGCGCAGGGATTATCCCGGCCTGATCCTGTGCTCGATCTCGGGCTACGGCGACGACGGCCCTTATGCCGAACGCAAGGCCTACGACCTGCTCATTCAGGCCGAGAGCGGCCTCGCCTCCGTCACCGGCAGCCCCGAGGGGCCCTCGCGTGTCGGCATGTCCATCGTCGATGTCGCGACCGGGGCGACCGCGCAGGCCGCGATCCTCGAAGCCCTGATCGGCCGCAGCCATACGGGTCAGGGCGCGGACATCCGCATCTCGATGTTCGACGTGATGGCGGACTGGCTCACCGTGCCGCTGCTCAACGCGGAAGCCGGCAATCCGCCGAAGCGCATGGGCCTCGCCCATCCCTCCATCGCGCCCTATGGCGTGTTCCGCTCGCAGGACGGCAAGGACATCCTGATCTCGATCCAGAGCGAGCGCGAATGGAAGATCTTCTGCGCGAAGGTTTTGAAACAGCCGGACCTGCCCGGCGATCCGCGCTTCGCCAATCAGGTCGAGCGCGTGCGCAACCGCGCCCTCACCGACAGGACCGTCGCCGACATCTTCCGTGCGATGACGCGCGATGACCTGCTGGCGAGCCTCGACGCCGCCGACATCGCGTTTGCCGAGGTCAACACCATGGATGATCTCACCAAGCATCCGCATCTGCGCCGGATTACGGTCGAGACGCCCAATGGCGCGGTCAGCTATCCCGCGCCCGCGCCGCTCGTGGTCGGCGAGGCGCGCAATTACGGTGCGGTGCCTGCGGTTGGCGATGCCGACGATCTTCTCGCGCCCACGAAAGCCGCATCATGAGCGATACGCTGGATCTCGATCACCTGCGCCAGTGGACCGGCAACACCGAGACCGCGACCGATGTCGTCACCGCGCAACTGGTGAAGGCCCTGCGCGCCACGCTGTTCATGGAGATCGGCGCGCCGCAGTCCGGCGACATCGCGCCCTACACCGCGCACTGGTGCCTCGCTCCGTCCGTCGCGCCGATGTCGGAGCTTGGCCCGGATGGTCACCCGACGCGCGGCGGCTTCCTGCCGCCGGTGCCGCTGCCGCGCCGCATGTGGGCGGGCGGAAGGCTTGAGTTTCTCGATCCGCTGCGCGTCGGCGACGAGGTGACGCGCGAGTCCCGGATCGGCGACATCACGCTCAAGCAGGGCTCCACCGGCACGCTGTGCTTCGTCAGCGTCGATCATACCATCTCGACCGCGCGCGGCATCGCGATCCGCGAGCGGCAGGACATCGTCTATCGCGACAATCCACCGAAGGATGCGCAGCCTGCGCCGGCCGCCCCCGGCGTGCCGCCGGGGAAGTATCATGTGAGCCACGTCTCCGATCCTGTGCTGCTGTTCCGCTATTCCGCGCTGACCTTCAACGGCCACCGCATCCATTACGACCGCGATTACGTGACCAAGGTGGAAGGCTATCCGGGCCTGATCTTTCACGGTCCGATGCAGGCCGCGTTTCTCGTCAACTTCGCAGCATCACTGCGCGGCGGCGTGGCCCTAAAACTGTTCGACTATCGCGGCGTGCAGCCGCTTTTCGAGGGCGGCGAGTTTCACATCAACGCCGATGAAAGCGACGATCGCCTTTCGCTGTGGATCGCCAATGCCGCCGACAGCCCGACCATGAAGGCCACGGCGAACTGGTGATTTTTTTGCGCACGTCCCCCTGAGGTGCTGGCGCAGCGAGAGCCTCGAAGCAGGGCCAATTGAAACACTCGCTCTCTTGCGTTCCCAAAGTGGATCGCCATCAAAGCTCCTCACCTCTCCCCACCGGGGAGAGGTCGGATCGCTTCAGCATGACTTGGAGCCGTTTCCTTCAGACATAAACTACTTCGCGAACTCCTCGCGCATCTTGGCCTGAATCTTCGCCATGCCGCCGATCCAGCGGTCATAATTCTCGGTCTTCTTGCGCATGTAGCCGAGCACCTGCGGATGCGGCAGGATCAGGAACGTCTCCTCCGCCAACCCCTTCAGCACGTCCTGCGCCACCTGCTCCGGCGTAAGGTCGCCGTCACCGGACTGCGGCCCCTTCGGGATCGCGCGCAGCATGTTGGTCTCGACACCCTGCGGACAGAGAATCGAGACCTTGATTCCATGCGCCCGGTGCGCGATGGCAAGGCTCTCCGCGAAGCCAACCGCCGCGTGCTTGGTAGTGGAATAGGCCGGGCTGCCGACCTGCGACAGCAGGCCCGCCGCCGAGATCGTGTTGAGGAAATAGCCGCCGCCCCGCGCGCGCATGCGCGGCACCAGATGACGCGCGGCATAGATATGCGCCATCACATGGATCGCCCAGCTCTTCTGGAACGGATCATCGGTAACGCCGCCCGCGTTCTCGCACATCGGATCGAAACCGCCACCGATTCCGGCATTGGAGCAGAACAGGCCGATCGGCCCGTGTTTGGCTTCGGTTTCCTCGATGACGTGCTTGATGTCGCTTTCGTTGCCGACATCGCAGGCGAACGCCGCGCCGTTCACCGTATCGGCGACCGCCTTGGCGTTGATCTCGTCGCGATCTGCCACCACCACCTTGGCTGCGCCCGCGCGATGGAATGCCTCGCACATCGCCTTGCCGATGCCGTTCGCTCCGCCGGTGACGACGACGACCTTATCCGTGACCTGCATGTTTCCGCCCTGCTTGCTTCGTGATTGACGCGCGGGCAGCCGCCCGCCTCAAGCCAGAAATTCAAGCCGAGAATTCAAGCCAGGACGAGATCCAGCACCGCCGTGTAGTGACATGCCGCGCCGAGCAGCACAAAGCAATGCCAGATTGCGTTCTGGAAGCGCAGGCCGCGCCAGGCATGGAAGATCACGCCGGACGTGTAGAGCACCCCGCCCGCGAGAATGAGCCCCAGCGTCGTGGACGGCACCGCCGCCGCCACCGCGTCATAGGCGAGAAAACCGCTCCAGCCGAGCGCGATGTAGAGCACGATCGACACACGGTCGAGGCGGCCGGGCAGCACGATCTTCAGCGCGATCCCGATCGCCGCCACTGCCCAGACGCCGATCAGCATCAACGCGGCGAACAGCGTGTCCTTGATCTGGGTGACGAACGGCGTGTAGGTCGCCGCGATCAGCGCATAGATCGCGGAATGATCGAAGCGCCGCAAAAACCATTTGCGCGGCGACACCGGCCACATGTTGTAGGCGGCCGAAAATCCCAGCATGGCGAGCAGCCCTGCGACATAGATCGCGATCGAGACGATCTCGCGCGGCGAGGCGAACACGCCGCTCAGGGTCAGCAGCGCGGTTGCCGCGATCAGCCCGGCCAGCACGCCGAGCCCGTGCACCACGCCATCGGCGATCATCTCCGCGCGGTCGTACTGCCACGGGATGGCACCGGCCACGCCCCCGTGCGACAATCCGCCCTGCCTGTCGCTTGCCGATGTCACGATCGGAAACCTGTCATGATCGGAAAAATCCCAGCCGCGTCGCCTTCGAACACACCCGAGCCAGACCCGTGTCAGCCGCCGTCTACAAGTCGTCGGTCCCGTGTCCGGATCGGTTCATGATGCAGCGCAAACTTGATATTCCTGCGGCAATCGCCAGTTTGTGATCAGGCAAATTCCATTCCAGCCGGGTTCCCGGCACCTTACCCGGTGGTCATGTTTCCCAGCCTGTCAGACCTGTTAGAAGATGCGCGCCAGTCCACGCGGGCCCTGCTCGAATATGGCGACAGCCTGTTTCACCCCACCATCCGGCTCGGCGTCACCGGCCTGTCGCGCGCGGGAAAGACCGTCTTCATCACCGCGCTGGTGCACGGCCTTTTGCGCGGCGGGCGATTTCCGGTGTTCGAGTCGCAGGCCTCGGGACGAATCGCCCGGGCGCGGCTCGAACCGCAGCCGGACGACGCCGTGCCGCGTTTCGCCTATGAGGACCATCTGCGCACGCTGATCGAGGATCGGCTGTGGCCGGCCTCCACCTCCGACATCAGCGAACTGCGCCTCGTCATCGACTATCAGCGCGCGAGCGGCGCGGAACGCACGCTGACGCTCGATATCGTGGACTATCCCGGCGAATGGCTGCTGGACCTGCCGCTGCTGGACAAGAGCTACGAGGAATGGTCGGCCGAGAGTCTGGCGCTGTCCTCGCAAGGCCCGCGCCAGCAACTCGCCGCCGGGTGGCACGCGCATCTGGCGACGCTCGATCCTCAAGGCCCGGCCGACGAACAGCAGGCGCGCAAGGCGGCCGCGCTGTTCACCGAGTATCTGCGCGCCTGCCGCAACGAGCAGTTCGCCATGAGCCTGCTGCCGCCCGGCCGTTTCCTGATGCCCGGCGGGCTGGCGGGCTCGCCCGCGCTGACCTTCGCGCCGCTGACCTTGTCGCCGGGAGAGTTTCCCCCGGAGGGTTCGCTCGGCGCGATGATGCGCAGGCGCTACGAGGCCTATAAGGACGTCGTGGTGCGGCCGTTCTTCCGCGATCACTTCAGCCGGCTCGACCGCCAGATCGTGCTGGTGGACGCGCTGGCCGCCTTCAACGCCGGCCCCGAGGCGCTGCGCGATCTCGAAGCCGCGCTGGGAGGCATTCTCGACTGCTTCCGCATCGGGCGCGGCACCATCCTCAGCACGCTGTTCCGGCCGCGGATCGACCGCATCCTGTTCGCCGCGACCAAGGCGGATCACCTGCACCACACCAGCCACGACCGGCTGGAGGCCATCCTGCGCCGCATGGTCGACCGCGCAGCCTCACGCGCCGAGACAGCCGGGGCGAAGGTGGACGTCATCGCGCTCGCCGCCGTGCGCGCCACCCGCGAGGCGCAGGTCAAGCGCGGCGGCGAGACGCTGCCGGCAATCCTCGGCACGCCCGCCAGAGGCGAGCGAGCCGGCGGCGAGGTGTTCGACGGCGGCACCGAAGTCGCGACCTTCCCCGGCGATCTGCCGACCGATCCGGACAAGCTGTTCGACGGCCGGTTCCGCGGCCTGTCGGCGGGCGACCCCGAGCAGAGCGATTATCGCTTCCTGCGCTTCCGCCCGCCCCGTTTGTCGCGCGAAACTGGCGAAGAGCCGGCGCTGCCCCATATCCGCCTCGACCGCGCGCTCCAGTTCCTGATCGGAGACCGTCTCCAGTAACCGGATGAGGATGACGATGCCGACCGACCCGCGTCGCCCCGCGACCTTCAAGCTCGACGACCCCGGCGTCGTGGTGCTGGAACACGAGGACTCCGCGCCGCGCGCCCGCGCGTCGATCCACATCACGCCGGACCCTGATCCGTCCACCCTGCCGGTGGCGGTCGAGCCATTCGCGCCGCCGCGCAAAGGCTTCCGTTGGGGCTGGGCGTTCTGGGGCGCGGTCGGCGGCCTGACGCTGATGGGCGCGGGGCTGGGCGTCTACAACCTGATCGCCGACCTGTTTTCACGCAGCGCGGGGCTCGGGTACACCGGCGCGGTGCTCGCGGCGGTGGCGGCGCTGGCGCTCGCCGTCATCATCGGGCGCGAGGCGTTCGGCCTGGCGCGGCTCGCCACCATCGAGAAGCTGCATGCGCGGGCGCAGGCGGTGCTCGCCAGCGACGACCGCGACGGGAGCCGCGCCGTGGTGCGCGATCTGCTGGCGCTGTCGAAGGAAACGCCGCGCCTCGCCCATGCGCGCGCCACGCTGGAAAGCCATGTCGGCGATATCATCGACGGCGCGGACATGATCCGCCTCGCCGAGCGCGAACTGATGACGCCGCTGGACCGCGAGGCCCGCCGGCTCGTCTCCACCGCTGCGCAGCGCGTTTCGGTGGTGACGGCCGTCAGCCCCCGCGCGCTGGTGGACATCCTGTTCGTGTTCGCCGTCGCGCTGCGGCTGGTACGGCAGCTCGCGCTGCTCTATGGCGGCCGCCCCGGCACCCTCGGCATGATCGGGCTGATGAAACAGGTGCTGTCGCATCTCGTCGTCACCGGCGGCATGGCGGCGAGCGACAGTCTGGTGCAGCAGGTGCTCGGGCATGGCGTCGCGGCAAAACTCTCGTCGCGCCTTGGCGAAGGCGTGCTGAACGGCCTGCTGACCGCGCGGCTTGGCCTCGCCGCCATCGAGGTGACGCGGCCGCTGCCATTCACCGCCTTGCCGCAGCCCGCCCTCACCGATCTCGCCAAAGATCTTCTCACCCCGCGCGACGAGACGAAGGGGTAATCGGAAAGCCTCGCCATCATCCCGAGGTGCCAGCAAAGCGCGTCTCGAAGGATGAACGGCCGCTTCGAACTCAGCGGACGCACGTCACCCTTCGAGGCCATCGCGTCGCAATGGCTCCTCAGGGTGACGACGCAGCGCGATCCGACCATCGCCCGCCCCGTTCCAAACCAGTGACGGCCACTGATACAGCGGCGTCTCGCGCGCCGGCAGAAGATCGGGCGTCCATCCCGTCACCTTGCTGATGAGATAAGGCGCGATCTCGACGCCGCGCCAGCGCCGCTGCACGACCACCAGCGGCTCGAGCGTTGCGTCGGTGTGCGACCACGCCACCGCCTTGTCGTCGGGCGCGCGCGCGACATAGACGCCGACATGTCCCGCGATGCGCGCGGCATCCGGCAGGCGGAAGCCGATGAAGCGGCTGCGCTCGTTCACCTGCACCACGGGAATGTCCCCGCCCCGCAATTCCCAGCGCATCATGGCGTAGGTGCGATAGTCGGCGGTCGCGATATAGGTCGCGCCGACCTTCGCCATCTCGGCTTTCACGCTCGCGGCAAGCTCGTGATAGCCCGCCTCGCCCGCCACCGGATCGATCTTGGCCGCAAGCGGCCATGACCCGAAGGTGTAGTGCGCGAACACCAGCACCACGAGCACGATGCCGCCGACGCCCGCGAGGCTGGCCCAGCGCTCCGTCGAGCGGACCAGCCATTCAGGCCGCTGTTCGGTGCGCATCATCGCGACATTGATGGCGGCGGCCGCGATGGCCGGCGGCCAGATCGCCATCGGCCAGGTGTCGCCGATCCGCAGCGTGAGCGACTTCCAGAAGAAATAGACCAGCGGCACCAGCGTGCAGGTGGACAGCAGGATCGCCACAGGCAGACCCCGGCGATAGCCCCGCCACGCCATCACCGCCAGCGCCGACAGCAGCACGAAGAACAGGATCGGATTGAGCAGCCCCAATTGCAGGCCGATGAACTCGCCGACCTTGCCGAGGTTGACCGGATTGTCCGCCGCCGCCCGCACGAACTGGAATTTGAACCCGGCCCAGTCGTTCTGCGCGTTCCAGATCAGCACCGGCGAGACGATCGCCAGCGCGATCAGCGCCGCCGCCCATGGCCAGCCGCTGCGCAGCCAGCGTGTGCGCCAGTCCGGCACCAGCGCGAACGCGACGATGGCGGGCACGAAGAACACCACCGTCACCTTCGACAGCAATGCCAGCCCGCCGAACACGCCCGCCGCCAGCCACCAGCGCGCGTTGGAGGTTTCGGCAAGGCGCACCAGCGCCCAAAGCATCGCCAGCGAGAATGGTATCGCGGCCGTATCGGGCGCGACCTTGGCCATCAGCAGTCCGTAATAGATCGCCCCTTCCATCAGCAACACGCCGAGCCCCGCCGCGCAGACATTGCGGGTGACACGCCACACGATATCGGCGACCAGCAGTTCGGACACCAGCATCGCGACGATGCCCGCGAAGCGCACGCCGAGCGTGGTGTCGCCGAACATCGCCGTACCTGCGCGGATGAACCACGCGATCATCGGCGGGTGATCGAGGAACGACAGCACATTCTCGTGCGCCCATGTCCAGTAATAGGCCTCGTCGGTGCGCAGGTCGGTGAGCGCTGCATAGACGAGGCGCAGCACAGTCATCGCGGCGACGAGCGCGGCGATCGCCAGCACGGCCTTGCGGCCGCAGGACGCCGGAGAGTTTTCGGGGACGCAGAATTCAGTCATGCGCGTGCATGGCAGGCGGCAACGGCGGACGCAACACTCAGTTCCGCGTCACCCACTCGTCCACGGTCATGACATCCGGAGCCTGTGCATAGCCGCGCGTCCACATGTCCACCGCCCACTCCTTGCCGCTGGCGCGCTCGACCAGCACGGCGGTGTTGTGCGGCGTCTGCAACCGCAGCGGATTGCCGCGATAATGCGGATCGCCCACGGTGTGATGCCTCAGCAGTCCCCAGGATTGCAGCACCAGCAAAAGGCTCGTGGTGTTGCGGGTGGTGTCCCAGCAGTCGTAATTGGTGGCGTCGGACCCGGCGCGGATGTCGGCATAGGCGATACGCTTGCTGGTGCCGATCACCGGTCCCATGCGCTTGTCGAACCAGATCACCGCCTTCTGCACTGCGGCCCGCTCTGCGGCGGGCGAGGACCGCCCGGCCGCGAGAATACCGGCCAGCGTCCGGCGGTCGCCCGCGGAAAAATCCAGCGCCGCGCGGCGGCGGCAGACGAAGCCGTAGCACACCGTCATGGAACTGGCGCTGGGCGGCAGGATCGACACCGAGCTGTAGAGCTGCTCCACCGCCGGCCGCAGCGCCTCCGCACGTGCGGGCGCAAGGCCAGCCATGGCACCAAACACCAGAACCGCGAGTTGCGGCAAACGACGATCAAGACCCAGCCAAGTCTGCATTCTGGCTCATTCCAGTTGGACGTCGTAACCTAACCAAAGCGCCGCAACGGGCCAAGGCCGGCAGGCACGCGCACATGTCTTTGATTTCGCGCTGTGTCAATTCCGCCATCCAGAAAATGGGACCATCACCCGGAACACGCCTGTTGCGCTTCCGCGCCGAGCCGGTTCAAATGGCGCCAAGCCGCCGGAAAACCGGCCCGCCGAAAATACAAAAATCAGGAAACGCCGAGATGCCAAACTCCCCCGCAGGTGCGGATGACACCCAGCCCAATATCTTCTCCGGCCTCAAGGTGCTCGATTGCGCGAGCTTCATCGCGGCTCCGGCGGCGGCGACCGTGCTTTCGGATTTCGGCGCGGACGTCATCAAGATCGAGCCGCCGGGCGCCGGCGATCCCTACCGCAACCTGCCGAACCTGCCGGGCTATCCGGTGAGCGAACAGAACTATGCGTGGATGCTGGAGGGCCGCAACAAGAAGAGCCTCGCGCTCGATCTGTCGAAAGACGAAGGCCGCGCCGTGCTGCGCAAGCTGGTGGCGGAGGCCGACATCTTCATCACCAATTTTCCACCCGCGGTGCGCCAGCGGCTCGGCATCACCCATGAAGAACTTGGCCCGCTCAACGAGCGGCTGATCTACGCCTCGTTCACGGGCTATGGCGAAACCGGCGCGGAGGCCAACAAGCCGGGCTTCGACAGCAACGCGTGGTGGGCGCGTTCCGGCATGATGGATCTGGTGCGCGCCGACGAGAACACCACGCCGGCGCGCTCGATCGCCGGGATGGGCGATCATGCCTGCGCGATGGCATTGTTCAGCGCCATCGTCACCGCTCTCTACAAGCGCGAGCGCACCGGCAAGGGTTCGCACGTGTCATCGAACCTGATGGCCAACGGCGTGTGGTCGTCGAGCGTGCTGGCACAGGCCAAGCTGTGCGGCGCGCAGTTTCAGGAACGGCGGACGCGCGAGCACGCGCTCAACGCCGTCGCCAACCATTACCGCTGCAAGGATGGCCGCTGGATCATCCTGTCGCTTCTCAACGAGGAGAAGCAGTGGCCGACGCTGACGAAATGCCTCGACCGCGACGACCTGACCAACGATCCGCGCTTTGCCACCAAGGCGGATCGCCATGCCCGCTCCGAAGAACTGATCCGCGTCTTCGACGAGATCTTCGCCACCCGCGATCTCGCCGAGTGGCGGGCAATCCTCGACACGAGCGGGTTGGTGTTCGGGATCGTCGGCGTGCTCGACGATATTCCGCACGACCGCCAGATGATCGACAATGGCGTGCTGGTGCCGTTCGAGAATGAGACCCAGCTCACGGTGTCCAGCCCGATCTGGATCGACGGCGCGCAAAAGGTGCAGCCGCGCCGACCGCCTGCTGTGGGCCAGCATAGCGCGGACGTGCTGCGTTCCGCCGGCTTCTCGGATCGGGAGATCGACGATCTGCGCGCGAAGGGAGCGGTAGGTTAGCTGGCGCCCCATCATCATGAGGTGCAGCCTGCTTCGAAGGACGACCTTCAGAAGATGACCTCACAAGGGAACGTGCGGCGCGCCCTTCAAGGCCCGCCGCGATGCGGCTCGCACATCAGGTGACGGATCGACGCGATGAGCCGGTTGCAAACATCACCGGCCCACCAGCCACACCACCATGAAACCACAGGCGACAATGAGAACGGTCACGACAATGGCCGTGCCGCTGACGCGCAAGGCGCTGGTCGACTGCCGCGCCTCCTCGTTGCGCGCAATCTTCCGGTTCAGCTTGCGGTCCTGTCCGATACCCGGCTCGGCCATCGCGCTGTTCTCCCTCGCAGCCCGCGATGAAGGATAACCCCGCGATACGTATCCGGGTTCCATGACAATTGCGGCTCAGCCGCGTGTCGCGGCGGGGCGATCAACAGGCGCGCCGGATCAATGGATGGCCGCATACATGATCTTTTCCTCGGTCGCCTCCAGCGCCGAGAATTCCTCCACCACCTTGCCCTGACGGCTGACCAGAATGCGGTCCGAGAGCGCCAGCACCTCCGGCAGGTAGGACGAGATCACCACCACCGCCCGCCCCTCGTCGGCAAGCCGGTTGATCAGTTCGTGGATTTCGACGATGGCCCCCACATCGACACCGCGCGTCGGCTCGTCGAAGATCACGAGGTCCGGATTTTGCGCCAGCGCCTTGGCGATCACGACCTTCTGCTGGTTGCCGCCGGACAGTTCGACCACCTTGGCATTGGCGTCGATCGAGCGCACCTTAAGCCGGGAAATCCAGTCCTTCCCCGTGGTCTCCGCAGCGCGCCGCGACAGGAAGAAGCGGCCCTTCGGAAACTTCGCCAGCACGCCCTCATAGATGTTGCGCGCGATCGACATGGTTTCGAAAAATCCCTCGACCTTGCGATCCTCGGTGATGTAGGCGATGCCGTCCTTCACACCCGGCGCGGGGACGCGGTAACGGATGCGCTTGCCGCGCAGCATCACCTCGCCCCCGTGGACGAAATCGCGCTTCAGCACGCCTGCGACGATCTTGAACGTCTCGGTGCGGCCCGCGCCGACGAGGCCGAACACACCCGTCACCTGCCCCGCGAACACGGAGAGCGAATTGTTCTTCACCATCGGCGCCATCTTCAGGTTCTGCACCGTGAGGATGCGTTCCTGCGGCGGCCGGATGAACGACTTGCGCTTGCCGTAGAGCGTGTTGGACAAATCGCGCCCGACCATCGCCTGCACGATCCGCGCCCGGTCGAAATTCGCTGCGTCATCCGTGACCACATGCCTGCCGTCGCGCAGCACCGTGATGCGGTCCGACAGCGCCAGCGCCTCTTCCAGCGCGTGCGAGATGAAGATGATCGAGACGCCGCGCTTCTTCAGATCGCGGACCAGGTCGAAGAAATATTTCTTCTCCTCTGGCGTCAGCGTCGCGGTCGGCTCGTCGAAGATAATGACCTTGGCCTTGTGCAGAACCGCGCGCGCGATCTCCACCATCTGCTTCTTGGCTGCGCCCAGCAGGCCGACCGTCGCGGTCGGCGGCACGTCGAAGTTCAGCGATTGCATGAACTGCTGCGCGGCGATGTAGATGCCGCGCAGGCGGTTGTAGAAATGCTCCTGTCCCAGATACAGGTTCTGCGCCACCGTCATGGTGGGCACGAGGCTGTTCTCCTGAAACACCATCGCGACGCCGAGATTGCGCGCCTCCAGCGGCGTGCGCGGCGTCACCTCCTGCCCGTCCACCCACATCGAACCGGAGGTGAGGTTCACGACACCTGCCATCACCTTGGTGAGCGTGGATTTTCCCGCGCCGTTCTCGCCGACCAGCGCGTGAATCTCCCCACGCCTGAGCTGAAAATCCACGTCCTCAACCGCCGGAACGCCGGCATAGAGCTTGGTCGCCTGGCGCAGTTCGAGAACGATATCGCTCATGCGGCCAGTTCCTTCTCGATGCGCGCCAGCGGCACCCGCAGCAGGCGCCCCGGGCCTTTCGCCAGCACGTAGAGTGCGTCGCCGACCTCGACTGCCGCAACCACGCCGTGGTTGGTGCCGTCGACACGGCTGTGCAGCGAATAGATCGGCAGCCCCGACGCGCTGAGCCGCACCACGAGGCCGTAGGATCGCGGCGGCGCCCAGGGCTTCATCACGCCCATGGTCTTGACATGCGCGCCCTGCAGCGGCTCGTGGAATGACTGGCCCGAGCGCAGGCGCGGCGCGATCCAGAATTCCGGATCGAGCTCGGCCATCATCCGGCGGCGATAGCCGCTCTCGCGCAGCACGAACTCCACAAGCTGCGTGCGCGCGGTGAAGCAGGTCAGCCAGAACCCGCCGCCCGCGGCGGGCGACAGGCGCGAGGGATAGGCCGGCAGATCGTCGCAGACGACGCGCCTTGTACCGCGCGGCGAAACAGCGATCACGCGATGCCGCCAGCTCTCGCTCACCAGCACGTCCTCGCCCGACTGGGCAACACCGAAGGCATAGCGCAGCCCGTCCGCGAGCGCGTTGATACGCTGCGTTTCGAGATTGATCGACAGCGCCAGCCCGGTGCGGCCGCGCTCCATCAGGTCATGCGCCCAGTGTTCGACCGATTGCCGCTCCGATCCGTTCGATGCGATCAGCGTGCCTTCCGGTCCCGGCGCGAGCGCATTGACCGACGTGAAGTCCTCACTGGTGAGCGCGATGTCCGAACCGCCCGCCGGATCGAATACGACGATCTCCCGCCCGCCCGCGGCGACCGCCAACCGGCCATCCGGCAGCGCCGCCAGCGCCGAAAGCGTGCGGTTGAAATGCCGGATGATGACGAGCCCGCCGGCCGCATCCATGCGCTTCACCACCGAGCCGTCGGCGACATAAAGCGTCGTGCCGTCGCTGGCGAGATCCTGCGCCAGTGGCACGTTCATCATCACATCGGCCCGCTCAAGAATCTGGTTGGGCTTCAGCGCACCGTCGAACGAGGGCACGGTGATGGACGCCTCGCCGCGCCCGAGCACGCGATCGGTGATACTGCGCAGACCCGCGATCATGCCTTGCCTCCCTTGCCCCATCGCTGATCGTACTGCACGAATCCCTGATCGGCATTGTCGAGGCGGTAGCGGCCGATACGGTTGTTCTGGATGCCGCCGAGATAGAGATAGCCGCGATGCTCGCGCATCGAGGTGATCATCGGATGGTTCTCGCCTTTCAGATCCCAGAACGACTCGATGATCTCGCCCTTTTCATTGAATTTCACCACGCAGCCGGTGTTGATGTTCGGGAACAGCCACTCGTCCACCGGGAGGCGATTGCCCATCCGCTTGCGGAAGCCGGGCATCCGCCAGGCGAGATCGAGCGCGGGTGATCGCATGCCGACCAGCGCCAGCCAGTAGTTGCCGTCGGAAGCGAGATTGATGTTGTCGGGATAGCCCGGCAGATTGTCCATCACCACCTCGACCTGCCCGCTCTTCGGCCCGTCGAACCAGTAGCGCTTGATCGAGCAGGCGAAGGTCTCCGCGAACAGGATCGACTGCCCGTCGCTGGCGATGCAGATGCCGTTCGGAAACTTCAGCCCGCGCAACACGGTGCGCGTGGTCTTCGCCGCCGGATCGTAACAGATGATGCGCCCGTTCCCGCGTGCCTCCAGCCCGTCGATCGGCCATTCATGCATCTCGTAGCGAATGGTGGCCTCCGAGAAGAAGATGCGGCCGTCCGGCGCGATGTCGAGATCGTCGGCGAGACGCAGACGGCTGTCGTCATTCACGCTGGTGAGGCTGCGGTTGGTCTCGTCGGTCGCCTTCTCCACCTTGCGGTCCGGCGTGATGCGGTAGAGCCCCATGCCGCCGATGCAGCAATACAGGTTGTCGTCGCGGTCGAACGCCATGCCGAGCGGCTGGCCGCCGATATGTGCATAGACCTCCATCCGCTCGTAGTCCGGCGCGAAGAAACGGATGATGTCGCCGTGGCGCGACCCCGCATAGAGATTGTCGTCCCGGTCGAGGATCACGTCTTCGGGCGCCTCGATGCGGCCGACGCCGATCAGACTGACATCGCGCAGCTTGTCGTTCTGCTCGAACGGACCGCCCGCACCGATCTCTGTCGGCGGCGGTGGCGGCAGAAAATGATAGGCCGGGCTGACATACACCTTGCTGATGATCCGCATCCGGTTCTTCAACCAACGGATATCGATCATCGCCGCGACCAGCAGGATGGTGGCGAGCACCATGCGGTTATAGCCACCGCGCACCGACAACGTGGTAAGCCCGTTGGTGACGATCAGGACGATCAGCGTGCCGACAAGTGCCTTGGCGACCGAGCCCTTGCCGCCGCCCAGCGAAATGCCGCCAAGCACGGTGGCCGTCAGCACCGTTACCTCCAGTCCGACACCGACGTCGCCGCCCACGGTCCCGAGCCGCGCGGCGAAAAACAGCGCGCCGATGGCGGTCAGCGCACCGCTCGCCACGTAACACAGCGCGATCGTGCGCCGGACCGGGATGCCGGAATTGTAGGCCGAGCGCCGCGAGCCGCCGATGGCGGTGATGTGCCAGCCCGGACGCAGCCGCGTCATGAAGACGTGACCGAAGATCGCCACGACGATATAGACCAGCGCCACGCTCGGAATTCCGAACACATCGCCCATGCCGAGAAAATTCCACGACGGAAAATCGGGAAACACCGCCGAGATCGCGGTGGAATAATCGGCCAGCAACAGATCATAGGTCGAGCGGTAAATGATCAGCGTGATCAGCGTGGTGATGAAGGCCCGCAGGCGCAGGTAGCCGATCAGGAATCCATTCACCGCGCCCAGCAGCGCGCCACAAACGATGGTCGCGACGATCACCACCGGCACCGGCAGGCCGAGAACGTTGAGGCAGAACAGCGCACAGAAATTGCACAGCGCGAACATCGAGCCGACCGAGAGGTCGATGCCGCCGACGATCACGACCAGCGCCATGCCGAGCACGACGAAGCCGATCTCGCCCGCCTGCCGCGCCTGATCGGCAAGCCCCGTCGGCGTGAAGAATCCATCAATGGCGCGGCCGAAAATGAGCGCGACGATCAGAAGCACGATGACCGGAATGGCTGTCTCGGTCCATCGTTTGGACAGGATTTCACCAAGGAGGTGATCCGGCCAGTAACGCGACTTCAGTCGAACGAAGGATTCCTGCATCACGTGCCCGGTTTCCGCCCACACATGTTATTTTTGTTATTTAAATCCGGCGCCCGCAGACGCGGACGCCGGTTGCCTTATCCGGCGTTACTTCTTGAGATCGCTGAGAGTCCAGCAGGCGGTATCCGACGCCGCGTTCTCCTTCGTGATCGGAATCAGCGTCGTGTAGACCGAGCCCTTGATCGCGCCGGGCTTGGCCCCCGACGACAGCAGCCACTTGATCATCGCGGCCATATCGGAGGCCTGCGTCGGCACGTCGTAGCTCAAATTGAGATCGAACGCGCCGGACTTCACCAGTTCGCACGCGCCCTTGCGCTCGCCGCCACCGGACGTGGCGAGGAACACCTTGCCGGTGAGCCCGGCTTCCTTGATGGCTGCGGCGGTGCCGATATCCATGCCGTCCCAGAACCCGACGATTCCGCACAAATCCGGGTTCTGCTTGAGCACCGTCTGCGTCACGGCCTTGGCCTTGGCGGCGTCCCAGTCCGCCGCCTGGCTCGACACCACTTTGATCTCCGGGTGCTTGGCCAGCACGTTCTCGACGCCCTTCAGCGTGTAGGCCGAGGTTGCCGCCGAAAGCGCGCCCTGCACGATGGCGATCTTGTTGGATTTGCCTTCGCAGGCCTTCACCACGGCTTCGGCGTTCTTCTCGCCGATCTCGATCCAGTTCGCACCGACGAACGCGCCGGAGCGATAGACCGATCCCATGTTGATCTGGATCACATGGATGCCTTCGTTCTCCGCGCGCTGCAGCAGCCGGGCATAGGTCTGCACGTCTGGATTGTGCACGATGATCGCGGCGGGCTTCTCGGCGATCAGCGTGGTGATGGCCTGCGCGCCGGCGCTGGTGCTCCAGTTGGGATCGCGCACGATCACCTTCACGCCGAACGGCTCAAGCTCCTTCTTGACGCCCGCGAACCACCCTTCCGTGAGATCGAAATTCATCGCGACCGGGACATAACCGATCGTCTTGCCGGTCAGCGCCGCTTTGAACGGCCCCTGGAACGGCTCATCGAGTCCCTTCTGCGCGGCGGCCGGCGTCGCCACCAGCGCCAGTCCCGACAGGCACGCCGCCGCCGCTATCACCTTCATTGCCGTTGTCATGCGCGTTCTCCCTAAAGTCATCGCCTTTTGGCGGCGATTTCATATGTCGCCCTGCTGGGCGGTTTCTTCATTGCGCGGATTGAGGAACGAATCGGCTATCACCGCCGCCAGCAGCACCACTCCCTTCACGAGGTTCTGTGCCGAGTAGGACATGTCCATAATGGTCATGCCATTGAGCATGGTGCCGATCAGCAGCGTACCGATCACCACGTTGAGCACGCCGCCACGCCCACCCGACAGGCCGATCCCACCAAGCACGACGACCAGAATCACGTCGTAAATCAACGTGGAATTGAAGATGCGCGTCGGCATCGAATTGACAGATGCCGCCATCACCAGACCCGCAAGGCATCCGATCAGCGCCGCCAGCACGTACTGGATCACGATGACCGGACGGGTGGGAATGCCTGTGACGCGCGCCGCGTTGGGATTGTCGCCGATGGCGTAAATGAACGTGCCGATGCGCGTCTTCGCCAGCAGGATCGCGACAGCGCCGGCGGCAATCGCGAACACGATAATGGGCATGGGAATTCCCAACAGCGTCCCCTGTCCCAGTTGCTCGAAGCCATCGAGACCGGGACTCCACTGCACCACATCGAGGCTGAACAGCACCGCCTGTCCGAATCCCGCAAGAAACAGGCCGGTCGCCAGCGTCGTGAACAGCGCAGGCACTTCCGCGTAGGCGACAAGCCATCCGTTGACGAGGCCGAATATGATGGTGAGCAGCAACGCGGCGGCCAGAGCGGCTGGAAATGAATGCCCGTTCTGCACCATCTGCAGCACGAGACCGGCCGGAACGGCAAGGGTTGCGACGAGCGACAGATCCACGCCGCGGCCAATGACGACCAGCGCCATGCCAAGACCGAGAATGCCCAGAACGGCCACGTTCTGGAGCAGCGTGAGCATATTCGCGGTGGTTGCAAAACCGGGAAGGAGCGCCGCAAAAACAATAAACAGCAGAACGAAGATCGCAAAAACGATCTCCTGCTGGCCGATCCGCAAGCGCTTCATCCCCAAGGACTCTGTTTTTATTTTTCAGTCCTGTTTTGTAACGCGCGTATTTCACGCTTGGCAAGCGTTTAACTCAGGCAGGCACACGCACGGCGTCCAATGTTCCTCAATCACCGTTTGCGCAATATGCTGGCAGCCAGGACAATGTAGCGTCTAAACACAAAACGAAGCTGCACGGCGAATGCAAATCCGCCGTGCAGCTTCGAGAGCTCTGAAGCCGGTCTTGTCCGGCTTTCAAAAGCCGATCCGCGGCAGATCAGCCGAACAGCTTCGCCGCCGTTTTCGCGACGAGTTCGCCCTGATGGCGCGCGCCATCGAGCTCGATCTGCGAGGGCTGGCGCGATCCGTCACCGGCCGCGATGGCCGTCGCGCCGTAAGGCGCGCCGCCGGCAACTTCACCGACCTGCATCTGGCCGGCAAAACTGTAAGGCAGGCCGACGATGATCAGACCGAAATGCAGAAGGTTGGTGATGATCGAGAACAGCGTGGTCTCGTTGCCGCCATGCTGGGTCGCCGACGAGGTGAACGCCGCGCCGACCTTGCCGTTCAGCGCGCCGCGCGCCCACAGGCCGCCCGCGCCATCCAGGAACGCCGCCATCTGCGACGACATGCGGCCGAAGCGCGTGCCGGTGCCGACGATGATCGCATCGTAGTTCGCAAGATCCTCGACGGTCGCGACAGGCGCGGCCTGATCCAGCTTGAAATGCGCGGCGCGCGCGACCTCTTCCGGCGCGGTCTCGGGAACGCGCTTGATGTCAACGGTGGCGCCGGCAGCCCGTGCACCTTCGGCGACTGCGTTCGCCATGGTCTCGATGTGACCGTAGGTCGAATAGTAGAGAACAAGAACCTTCGCCATTTTCCCCTCTCCGGGATGTGGTCCTGCTTGATTGCAGGCGAAACTGAACGGCGGAAACATAGCGCTTGCATCATATCGTTGAAGCCGAATAAATTCGCGCTCAATGTTCGATTTTATCGAAAAGATAATCACACCTGAAAGCTGCATGCTCGGAAAGCTGCAATCGGATCATCGGAGCCATCCCATGCCCACGGAGCCCGGCACGCCGACATTCGATCAGCTGCGCGTGCTCGTTACCGTCGTCGAAACCGGCAGTTTCGCGGGCGCCGCGCGCAAGCTCAACCGCGCAACCTCGGTCATCAGCTATGCCATCGGCAACCTCGAGGCGCAGCTCGGTGTCGCACTGTTCGAGCGGGAAGCGACGCGCCGCCCGCAGCTCACCGATGCGGGCCGCATGGTGCTGGCCGAGGCGCGGACCATCGCCGGCGGGATCGACGATCTTCGCTCCAAGGTCCGCGGCTATCTGCAGGGGCTCGAAGCCGAGCTTCACATCGTACTGGACGTGTTGTTGCCGTCCCACAGGATCATTGATGCGCTGACCGCCTTCCGCCAGACCTTCTCCACGGTGGCGCTGCACCTTCACGTCGAGGCGATGGGGGCGGTGACGAAACTGGTGCTGGACCGCGTTGCCGTCGTCGGCATCAGCGGCCCCGTCGCCAGCAGCCTCGACGAGATCGCGCGTATTGGCGTCGGAAGCGTTCCGCTGGTCCCGGTGGCAGCTCCCGAACATCCGCTGGCGCAGGCAAAGATCAATCCGCCGGGCGCGGGGCGCGACCACATCCAGCTCGTGCTGACCGACCGCTCGCCGCTGACGGACGGGCAGGATTTCGCGGTGCTCAGCACCCGCACCTGGCGGCTGGCCGAGCTCAGCGCGAAATACGATCTGCTCAAGGCAGGTATCGGCTGGGGCAACATGCCGTTGCCGATGGTCGCGGACGATCTGAAGGCGGGGCGGCTGAAGCAACTGGTCATGGCCGACGTCCGCACCGTCGATTATGCGTTCGATGCGATCTACCGCAAGGACACCCCGCCCGGCCCCGCCGCGCGCTGGCTGATCGCGCGCTTCCAGCAGCAGCCGGGCGAGAATGCCCCTCGCTCACCCGACGCTCCGCCACCGCGACGACGACGTATGGATCACAGGCCCCCCGCAAAGGCGACACGCACGCGGCGGACGAAATAAAGGCGGGTCCGGCTCGAGACCGGGCGCAGGCGTCTGCGACCGCAGTAAGGAAATTCGCCTTTGAAATTCTCTCGCGGCAATGTCACGTTCCGCGCTGAAACAGGATCAGGAGACGACTGATGACCAAGCCCGCAAGGCAGACTGCGATCGCTCTCGTTTTGCTCGCTGCGGCATCACAGGCTCACGCGGCCACTTGCGAGGAGACAATCGCGCGGGTGCAGGCGCAGGTGGACAAGGCCATCGACAGACAGGCCGGCTCCGGGCCCTGGCAGCCGCAGAGCCTCAGCGCGTTGCGCGGCCGCCAGCCGACGCCCGGCTCGATCGCCCGAGCCGAAGGAACAGGCGGAGCGCGGTTTGACGAGGTTCTGGCCGCACTCGACCGTGCGCGGGCGGCCGAGTTCTTCGGCAACGAAGCGACCTGCAACAGCGAAGTTGCCACCGCACGGGCGCTCCTCAGACAACACCGCCGCTAGTTACTTTTCAAAACAACGCCGGATATCCGACGTTCACCACTTCTCGCCGAAGGGGCGGATTTCCTGCTCGAACACCCATGCGCTGCGCGGCTGGGTGTGCAGGGTCCAGTAGGCGTCGGCGACCGCATTCGGCGGCATCAGCCGGTCGGGATCGAGCGTGTCAAGCGCGGCCTGCCCCTCGCGATCGCGGATGCGGTCACGCACCCACTGGGTGTCGACGCCTGAGTCGATGATGAGATGGGCGACATGGATATTCTGCGGCCACAATTCGCGCGCGGCCGACTGCGCCACCGCGCGCAGGCCGAACTTGGCGCTCGCGAACGCGGCAAAGCCGACGCCCCCGCGCAGGCTCGCCGTCGCGCCGGTGAAGAAGATGCTGCCCTGCCCGCGCGGCAGCATCAGCCGCGCCGCCTCACGCCCGGCAAGGAAGCCCGAATAACAGGCCATTTCCCAGACTTTGCGAAACACCCGCTCCGTAGTGTCCAGCAGCGGAAAGTTGACGTTCGCGCCGACATTGAAGATGCACACCTCAAGCGGCGCGCGCGCATCCGCCTCCTGAAGGAAAGCGGCAACCTCTTCCTCATTGCGGGCATCGAGTGATTTGGCGACGATCCGGCCGCCCGCTGCCTCGACATCGCGAATCAGCGGCGCGAGCTTGTCGCCGTTCCGGCGTCCGGCGAACACGGTATAACCTTCCGCCGCGAATTTTTTTGCAATTCCGGATCCGATGTAGTCTCCCGCGCCGATCACGGCGGCGGTGGCGTTTCGCGCTGTCACGACGTTTCTCCCTGCGCCCTGTCCTGCGGTGGGCAATGAGAGCCGCGCCGCCTCCCGATGGGTCGTTCGGGAGTTGTCCATTGTGAGGAAATGGTATAGTTCTATTTTAGAACTGTCAAACCCGGATACCCGCCCCGGACGCACCGTCCATTTTCGAATGGCGAGGCGGCGTTTCTTTGCTATTTTTCTTGGCGCCCGCTCCTGATGATAAGAACGCGGGTGAATTGACGGAGAGACGACATGAAATGGGACACGCTGGAGGAAGAGTCCTGCTCGATGTCGCGCGCGCTCGCGGTGATCGGCGACCGCTGGAGCCTGTTGATCCTGCGGGAATGTTTTCTGCGGGTCCGGCGCTTTGAGGAATTTCAGTCGAAGCTGGGCATCACCCGGCATCTGCTCGCCGACCGGCTGAAGAAATTCGTCCGATACGGCGTGCTGCGCCGCGCGCCGTATCAGGACAGCCCCAAGCGCTACGAATATGTCCTGACCCAGAAGGGCCTCGATCTTTACCCGATCCTGATGGCCATCGTGCACTGGGGCGACATCCACATGGCCGACGAGCGCGGCCGCCCGATCCTTCACCAGCACAAGACCTGCGGCAAATTCTTCGATCCGGTGATGGTGTGCTCCGAATGCGGCGAGCCGCTCAAGGCCCGTGAGGTTCACGTGCATCAGGGTCCGGGCGCAGCGCACCCCGAACCCGCCGCCGCGACCACGAAGCAGGCCGGACGGCGCTGATCGGGCGTCCACAGCATCACCGCTGTACGGATCGACCCGCAGCGTCGAATCGCGGCGCTCGCTTTTCGACGAAGGCCCGCACCGCTTCGCGATGTTCGGCCGTGCCTGCCGAGCGGACCATATTTTCGGCTTCGTGATCGAGCGCTGTCAAAAAATCGGCCGATGCCGCGAAGCGCAGATTATCTTTCATCCGCGCAAATGCGGACGGCGGCCCCTGTGCGATCAGCCGCGCCTTCTCCATCGCGGTCTTGCGGAATTCGTCGTCCGGCACTACCCAGTTGACCAGTCCGATCGCCTCGCAGCGGGCGGCCGGAATCCGCTCGGAGAAATACATCAGTTCCGCCGCCCGCGACGGGCCGACGAGGCGGTCCAGCAGCCAGGCGATCCCGTAATCGCCGCTGAGGGCGATCCGCGCATACCCCGTCGTCACAAACACAGATTGCGCGGCGATGCGCATGTCACAGGCGAGCGCCAGCGCCAGTCCAGCGCCTGCGGCCGCACCCGGAAGCGCGGCCAGCGTGGGCTTGGGATAATTCACCAGCAGGCCTGTCAGCGTGCGCTGGCGATCGATCAGCCGCGCCACCTTCGCCGCGTGATCGAGGCTGGAGGGCTGCCCCGATCCCATGTCCTTCACATTGCCGCCGGAGCAAAAAGCCTCTCCTGCACCGGTCAGCATCACCACGCGCGCCGCCGGTTCGTTGACCAGCGCCGCCAGCGTGCGCCGCAGAGCCGGGGTCAATTCGTCAGACAGCGAATTACGCGCCTGCGGCCGGTTGAGCATGACGACGGCAACGCCGTCCTCCACGGTGCAGAGCAATTCCTGCGTGCCCGTTTCGAACGCGGCCATGGCTGTCCTCCCTGCGCGCGCCGCTTCGACGGCGTCGGACTTGTTGTGTCAGACTTACCAGACCTCACCATAGGGCCGTAGTTCGGTGAGAAATGACCACGCCGAGCGGTCCTGATGATACAGATGCCAGACTTCATCCGCGATCGCCGATGGCTTGATGAAGAACTCATCCGGCTGGTCCGGCCGCATCCCGCGCATGCGCGGCGTGTCGATCACGGCGTCGATCAGCACATAACCAACGTGCACGCCCTTCGGCCCGATCTCGCGCGCGATGGATTCGGCGAGAATGCGCTGCGCCGCCTTGGTCGGCGCGAAACCCGCGAAGTTCGCCTTGCCGCGCAGCGCCGAGGTATTGCCCGTCACCAGAATCGCGCCCTCGCCTCTCGCCACCATGGCCGGCGCGAGCGCCCGCGCGAAATACAGAAGCCCCATCACATTAGTGTGGAAATTGCGCTCCAGCATCGACGGCTCGATCTCGAGGAACGAGCCCCAGCCGCCGCCGACCGCGTTATAGATCAGCGCATCCGGCACACCGAACCGCGCATTGATATCCGCAAGCGCCGCGTCGATCTGATCGGGGCGCGTGGTATCGCATACGACGCCGTGAACGTCGCCGCCCTCCTGCTCCATCGCGCGCAGCCGCTCCGCCGAGCGCGCGAGGGCGATCACACGAAAGCCGCCGGCATCGAACCGCCGGACCAGAGCCGCGCCAGTACCTGGACCGGCACCGGTAATCAGGACGGTGCGCTTCTCGGGCATCGATGCCTCCCTGCAGTCTTTTGTCGTCGGCAGCCAACCGGCTCCTCCGCACAAGAGGACAGCCCGTCGCCCATCTAAAGTTCTAAATCAGAACTTGTAAAGTGGCTGCGCGCGGCCGTTCGCGTTCTTTCCGCCGGTTCGCGGCCACGCGGGCTCACGCCTCAATGCACGCCGCGCCGCCTCTCTGCGACCAGATCCGGCCGTCCGGCATGCAGCGCGGCGACGCGCAAGGCCTGCTCGATCAGATCGCGCTGGGCGCGGCTGCCGCCGATGCGCTCATGCGAGATGCTGGCTGCCTGCAATGCGCCGACCGCCTCGCTCCAGTTTCCCTGCACGAACGCGTCGAAGCCGCGCGCGAGTGTCACGACCATGTCGGCGGCCGGCCCTTTCGCCTCCGCGACGATGGCAGCGAGCGCCTCGCGGTCGCCGGTCATGGCGCTGGCCAGCGCGGAGTGCATGTCCGCAAAGGCAAGTCCGGGATTGGGGTAAGTCCTGCGCGCGAAAGCGGCGAGTTCGGCCCAGCGTTCAGGATCGCGCGCGCCGCCCGCGAGTTCGGCGCGGAACAGAAACGAGACGCCGTCGGTCAGCGCGTTCAGTGGCGGCCCCCACGATCCCCGCCCCGACGCGTCCTCGGGATGCACCAGCGCATCGTAAGTCCGCCAGGCGGCGGCCGCGTCGCCGAGTTCGAGCTGCCACAATGCGATGTGCCAGCCGAGATGGCAGTGCATCGCGCCGGAGCGGTCGTAATCCGCGAACCATCCGCGCAGCCAGTCGAGGCCGGCTGCGGCCTCTCCGGCCTCGTAGTGCACATGGGCGCGGATGTGCGCGGCATTGGCATTGCGCGGACAGAGCGTCAGCGCCCGCTCGACATTGGCGCGGGCGATGTCGAGTTGCCCGACCTCGCCCTGCGCGAAGGCCAGCGCGGCCAGAAACCACCAGTCGTCGCCGAGCGCGCCCCCGTGACGTTGCAGGAAGGCGAGCAGCGCCTGCTCGCGCCCGCTCTCGCCGGAAAATCCGAACAGACCGAACACGCCCGCCGCTGGCGCCAGCACCATCACGTCGCGGGGATAGTCGGCGAGATGCACTTCGATTGCCGCGAGCGCACCCGCACGGTCGCCGGCCACGACGCGCTCCAGCGCGCGGACATGCCCCTGCTCGCGGGGAGACGCGGATGCGGCGAGTTCAACCGCGCGCGTCGCCGAGGCGCGCGCCTGCGCGCTGCGCCCCAGCATCTGCTCGGTGCGTGCCCGCGCCATATGCGCGAGCGCGAAATCCGGATCGGCTGCCAGCGCGCGGTCCAGCGCGGCCTCGACCCCCGGCCCCGCGGCGAGAAATCGCGCGACGGCCTGCACATAGGCATCGCAGGCGACGGGCTCGCGGGTCGAAACTGGAAGGTCGTAGCTGTCGCGCATCTTTTCTCGCATTCCGACCGAGCAATCGCCGTCAGGCCATCAGCTGGCGTATCATCAGTTCCCGGAAGACTCGCATATCCGCAGGCACCCGCCAAGACGCATGGATTGCGGCGCGCAGCCCAAGGGGCATCGCTCACGTCACACAACGCCCAATGAAAAAGGGAGGGCACCGGCCCTCCCTTGCAACACCCCACACAGAAGCAGGCGATCTACTTCTTCACCTTGCTCGCGTCCATCTTGACCGACGGATCGAGAAACTTGACCGTATAAGCCTGCTCGATATCGAACGGCTTCTCCATGCCGAGATAGGTCTGCACCAGCTCGTAATCGTCCTTCATGCGCTTGGCGTCGAGCCAGCCGAGGCCCTTGGTCGGCGTGAAGTCGTCCGTCATCATGAACTTGATGCGCTCCCACTGATTGAGCTGGGTACCCTTGTCGAGGCCGGAGGCCTGATCCATCAGCGCCTTGAGGCACGGATCGACATCGGCGACGCAGGTTGCGAACGCCTTCTGCGTGATCTTGACGAAATCCTCGACCAGCTTCGGGTTCTTCTCGAGGAACGCGCCGTTCACGATCAGCGAATTTCCATACGGGTTGAGCCCGATGTCCTTCCAGCTCAGATAGCCGAGATCGTCGCCGAACTGCGACAGCTTCAGGTCGTGCTCGTTATAGAAGTCGCTGATGATATCGACCGTCTTGCTCTTGAGCGCGCCGACCTTGGCGGGCGGCGCGATGTTCACGAACGACACCTCGTCCGGCGCGATGCCGGCATGTTTGGCGAAGGCCGGCCACATCACGCGCGAGGCATCGCCCGGCGGGTTGCCGATCTTCTTGCCCGGAAAATCCTTCGGCCCGTTGATGCCGGAGCTTTTCAGCCAGTAGAAGGTCTGCGCGGTGTTGGCGTAGACACTCATCAGCGCCGCCACATCCGCGCCCTTGCTGCGCGCCACCAGCATGGTGGGCAGATCGGCGACGCCGAAGGCCGAGCCGCCCGAACCGACCTTGAGCGCCGAAGCGCCCGAGCCTTTGCCGTTCTCGATGGTGAGATCGATGCCGGCCTTCTCGTAGAGGCCTTGCGCCTTGGCGTAATAGTAAGGCGCGTGGTCTGCCGTCGGCGTCCAGTTCAGGATCAGATTGACCTTCTCGGCGGCCGATGCCGCACTCACGGGCAGAACAAGCGCGAAGATCAGACTTAGTGTTCTCGCTTTCACGATCCGCATCCCTTGTGCGACGGCGGCCACCCCTGCGCGGCTTCGCCTGATGTTGTCCGGCAGGGTCATGCAAGCCGGTCCGGATTTCATTGTCAACTGTTCAGTTGGTTATTTGCTGCGACCATGTTGCGCGCAGCCTTCGCTCACGATCCGTGCAGGCCGAGCTTGTCGTAGATGCGCCGCGCCTGGCTGCCGAACTCCGGGGACGTCTTCATCTCGACCGTGCGCGGGAACGGCAGGTCGATCTCGAAGAACTCCGCCATCTTCGCCGGCCCCGCTGTCAGCACCGCGCAATGCGTGGCGAGAAAGACCGCCTCCTGAATCGAATGCGTGACAAAGATGATGGTCTTGCCGCTCTCGTTCCAGATCCGCAGCATCTCAAGGTTCATCTGCTCGCGCGTCAGCGCATCCAGCGCGCCGAACGGCTCGTCCATCAGGATCAGCTTGGGATCGTGCACCAGCGCGCGCGCGATCGAAGCGCGCTGCTGCATGCCGCCGGACAATTCCTGCGGATATTTTTCCGCAAATCCGCCGAGCCCGACCATCTGCAAAAGGCCGCGTGCCCGCTCCCGCGACGCCTTCATCGGCAAACCGAGAATCTCGGCCGGCAACAGCACGTTGTCGAGAATGGTGCGCCATTTCAGCAGCAGCGACTGTTGAAAGACCATGCCGATGTCGCGGCCGGGATCGAACGGCGAGGTGGCACTGCCGATGCGCACCGCGCCGCCATCGGCCTCATGCAGCCCGGCGAGGATCTTCAGCACGGTCGTCTTGCCGCAACCGGACGGGCCGACCAGCGACACCATCTCACCCTCGGCGATATCCATCGTCACGTCGGAGACCGCGAGAAACTCGCGCCCGCCCGTCCGATAGATCTTGCGAACGCCCTTGAGGCTGATGAAGGGGTCTTTGGTCATCGGGGCGATCATCCGTTCGGGCCAACTCAGGCCAACAAGTTCAAGCCAGCCAGTGTTGCAGGTTCTGTGCCACGAAAGCATCGTCCGACAGGTCGGCATGCTCGGCGAGCACCCGGTCGATCTTCGCGGACTGGCCGGGGCTCAGGCCCTCGTTCGGGTCGAGGCAGGCGATGTTTTCGAGAAATCCCTGCCGTCGCAGCACCTCGTGGCAGCCCGCGATGCAGCCGTGAAAATCATTGGCGACATCGAAGAAGGCCGCGTTGCAATCGGTCACGCGCGCATCGAGCGCCAGCAGATCGGCATCCGGCCCGCCGTTCAGGCGCGCCTCGCGGCAGCGCGCGAACAGCTTCACGGCCGTCGCGGTCCACACCGACCAGTGCCCGAGCAGCCCGCCCTTGAAATGCATTCGCACCGTGCGGCCCTCGTGGCGGATGTCGAACGGCAGCGTCAGGTCGAGCACGATGTGATCGTCGTTTCCCGTGTACAGCGCGACGCGATCCTGCGCGCCGGCCGCGACCACCCCCTGCAGCACATCGAGGGTACGATAGCGGTTGAACGGCGCAACCTTGATCGCGATCACGTTGTCGATGGAGGCGAAGCGCCGCCAGAAATCAGCGCCAAGCGGAATGCCGCCGACCGATGGCTGGAGATAGAAACCCACAAGCGGAATCTCGCGCGCCACCGCCTCGGAATGGGCGACGATCTCGTTATCCGACGCGCCTTTGAGTGCCGCGAGGCTGAGCAGGCCCGCGTGATAGCCGCACGTCACCGCCAGCTTCGCCTCACGGACTGCCTGTTCGGTGCGGCCGGCGAGGCCCGCGACCAGCGCCAGCGGACGCGAGACGGACACTTTGGCGGTCTCGGCCGCGAGCTTCAGTACCGGCTCGTAGAGCCCGACATCGCGGATCGCGAATTGCGTGGTGTGAACGCCGACCGCAAGGCCGCCGGCGCCTGCGTCGATATAGTAGCGCGACAACGCGCGCTGGCGGCGCTCGTCGAGTTTGCGATCAGCATCCAACGCAAGCGGATGGGCGGGGATCACGGTCCCCTCGCCGATGAGCGCACGAATATCTGTCGGCAGTTCGCTGTGGTGCAATCCCATCTCTCAACTCTCTGCGTGACTTGCCGACCGCGATCCTGAAAAAGGAAACAAGCTTTCGGATCGGGTCATGCTCAGCTTCCAACTTGACACGTTTTCTTCGCGCGAACCGGCGCCACCCTCGGTCGAACCCGAGGGCATGCTTCGCTCAAAAACGCCTTAGCCGTATTCCGGACCGACGCTGGCAAACGCCACTCGTCCATCCGGTGTTGTCGGGCTCGCACCGCGCCGCATGCGAAGGAACGGCCGCTCCTCGACGAAACCTTGCGCAGACAGATAGCGATGCGCATCCGCGTTGCGGCGATACAGATCGATGATCAGCTCGCCAGGTTCGCTGCGAACCACATTCTCGAGCAGCGCAACACCATCGCTTTCGCCGGCGCAGGCCGGGCCGATATGGCGCGCGCGCCGTCCATCCCGTACGAGGCATACGGCGTCTTCTGCCGCGTACAGGCGCGAACCCGCACGCGCGACGAGATCGCGTAGCAGTTTTTCGCGCGAGACGCCGATCGCCTGAGCATCAAGCGTAATCAGCCGATCGAGCGCGCCTGCCTCCACAACCCCTTCGCCCAACCCTACACCGGACGTTGCCCGCCGCCGCATTCGCACCAGTTCGTCCACCGTCTCGAAGCCGAGCGGCTCGTAGACCTTCGCGCCGTCGGGCGTCGCATCGAGCCAGCATTGCCACCGCGCCGCGTCGGCTTGCGACAGGCACGCCCCGACAAGACGGCTGGCGTGGCCGCGCCGGCGAAAGGCCTGCGACACCAGAACCAGACTGATCCACGCGATACCGCCGAACGGCAGGATGGCGGCGGTCGCAACCACCGTTCCGGCCGCCTCACGAAAAGCGAACACCGTGCCCTCGCGCAGAAAGAAGCGCCAGTCCGCCTCGTTCTGATTCCAGCGCATCTCGCCCGACAGCGCGAGCCCTTCGGTCACGCCGTCTTCCCCGAGAACGAAATCCGCCGAACGCTCAGTAGCGCCCATCACGAACCTCGAACTTGGTCGGCTTGCCATAGCTCGGCATATCGCGCGCGACCCAGTCGGCGATCCATTCGATCATACGATCGACATCCACCACCGGCTTGCCGAACAACTCCTGCGCCAGCGACGTATCGGTCAGCCATGCGGTCGGCGCTTCCTCGCCGACGATGGTCGGCTTGATGCCGAAGCGCTCACCGAAGCGATTGGCGAGATCGCGCACCGCGAGAAACTCTGGACCGCTGACATTGATCGGCGTCGTCGGTGTGGTGCAGTGGCGCAGGCAGCGCAGCGCCTGCGCCGCGGCATCGCCCTGCCAGATCACGTTGACATGGCCCATGGTAACGTCGATGGGCTTGCGATACAGCACCTTCTCGGCGATATCGCGCAGCACGCCGTAGCGCATCTCGATGGCGTAGTTCAGCCGGAACAGCCGCCCCGGGGTGCCGAATTTCGCCGAGAAATACTCGAACAGCCGCTCTCGGCCGATGCAGGACTGCGCATACTCGCCGGGCGGATCAGCCTGCATCGCCTCGCTCGATCCCGGCCCGTTCACAGGCACGAAGGGATAGACACAGCCGGTCGAGAACGCGACGGTCCGCGACTTCGGAAACGTCTTCGCCACGATGGCGGGGACATAGGCATTCATCGCCCAGGTCAGCGCCAGATCGCTGTCCGCGCCGAACTTGCGCCCGGCCATGAAGACGATGTTGGGTGCCTGCGGCAGCGACAGGATCTTTTCCTCGTCGAGCAGATCGCAGGCGATGGTTTCGACGCCCCGCGCCTCCAGAATTTCCTTCGAGCCGGGCTCGCTGAAACGCGCGACGCCGATCACGCGCTTGTCCGGTGCGGCCGCCTTGGCGAGCCCGGCCACCGTCAGCCCCATCTTGCCGGCGACGCCGAGCACCATGATGTCGCCGTCGAGCGCGGCAAGATCATCGATCAGCGCCTGCGACGGACAGCACAGCAGATCGTCGAGCTGCTGGTTATCCCGGATGCGATCCGGCAGATTGTCCCGTGCGAGCAGCATATAAACCTCCTTATTGCAGGCGCACGTCTTCGACGACCGTCAGCCGCTCGAGCAGGAGCACCAGCCCGTACAACACAACGCCGATCAGCGTGAGAAGAATGACGGCCATCAGCATGGCCGCCGTGTCGAGCGCCGCCTGAACCTGAATCATCAGATAGCCGAGCCCCCGGTCGGAGCCGATGAATTCGCCGACCGTCGCACCCGCGACCGCGAGAATGGCGCCGACCTTCATGCCGGAGAACACGTAAGGCAGCGCGCCCGGCAGCTGGATCTTGCGGAACAGCTGCCAGCGCGATCCTTTCAGCGACCGCACGAGATCGAGCAGGTCGGGATCGACCTCTTTCAGTCCGCGCGCCGTGGTCAGCAGAATCGGGAAAAAGCAGATCGTGAACGCGATCAGGATATTGGCGAAAATTCCGTAACTGAACCACACGATGAACAGCGGACCGAGCGCCACCTTGGGGATCATGTTCAGCGTCACAAACAGCGGCAGCAGCACCAGCGCCATCCCGCGCCACCAGGAGAAGATCACCGCGAGCGCCACGCCAACGACGACGCCCACCAGATAGCCGCCGAAGATTTCCGCGGCGGTCACAAGCGTATTGGAGACCCACGCATAGTTCGGTAGCGCAAGCGTCTTGAGCGTCGCCACCGGCGAGGGAAGGATGAACGCCGGCACTTTGAAGACCGTCACCGCAGCCTGCCAGAGCAGAATGAGCCCGACATGGGACACGACGATCAATCCGACCCGCAGCCACATCTGGCGGGTCTTTGACTCTTCCGCCGGCCCGAACCGGTCGCCTGCAACGGCGTCAGTGCTGGACAATATTCCCTCCTGCTCTGTGACCCACCTTAACCGACCACCCGGACAAATAAACCATTTAGTTGATAACTATGGACGGAGCGAATGCATGATCAAGTCAATCACGTGCTTGCGCCGCTTCTCCCGCGCCGCCGGCGTTCCGAGATCGCGGTCGAAGATCACCGAGAGTGTCGGACCGTTGGAGAAATAGAAATAGCTCATGCCGGCGATGGAAATGTAGAGCTGCATTGCATCGATCCCGGCACGGAAAATCCCCGCGCGCACGCCGGCCGCCAAGGTGTCCTTGAGCAGCGTCACAAAACGCGAGTGCATCTCCGGCAGCTTCTCCGAGCGCCGCGTATGCCCTGCCCCATAACGGTTCTCCTCGTTGAGCAGCGCGACAAAATGCGGATTTTCGGCGAGATAGTCGAAGGAAAAGCCGATCAGCTTGCGGATCGCGCGCTCCGGCTGAAGGCCGAACAGATGCAGTTCGTTCTCGGCGGCGCGAATATCTTCATAAAGCCGCTCCAGCACCGCGAGATAAAGCGTGTCCTTGTCGGTGAAGTGATGATAGACGAGCTGCTTGTTCACCCCGGCCCGGCTGGCGATTTCATCCACCCGCGCGCCCGCAAAACCCTTCAGGGCGAATTCGTCGCGGGCAGCTTCCAGCAGCGCCCGGCGACTGGCCTCGGGATCGCGTACTCTGGCGCGGCGCGGCTTCGACGACCCGGCTGCTGCTTCCATCTTCTTCCTCATCGACTATCAACCAGATGGTTAGTTTATTGACAGCCTCCGGAGATGTCATTAACGTTTTTATCCGAGGCCGTTCCGACACCTCGTGTCTCTCCGGGAATTGCCGATGGCCGACACACACGACGGAGCGCGGCCCCGTCAGCCGCCCCCTCAACCATGTCTCCCATCGACGGCTGCCGCGATGATCAGCGCCCTCGACCTGTTCAAGATCGGCATCGGGCCTTCAAGCTCGCACACGATGGGGCCGATGATCGCCGCCTGCCGCTTCCTCGAACGCATCCAGCCGTTCGCGCGTGACGTAGCAGACGCGGATCGGCCCCGGCTGCGCGCCGAACTGTTCGGCTCCCTCGCCTGGACGGGCAAGGGCCATGCCACCGACACCGCGATCGTGCTGGGGCTATGCGGCGAGAGTCCCGCCTCGATCGATCCGGACGCGGTGGCGGGCATTGTCGATGGCTGTGCGCGGGCGGAACGGATTCCTCCGCAGCACGGCGGCTTTCGCTTCAATCCGCAGACTGACATCGTCTTCAATCTGGTCGATGTGCTGCCGCGCCACTCCAACGCCATGCGCTTCGAACTGCGGGACGGCGACGATCTCATCGCTGAAGACATGTTCTATTCCGTCGGCGGCGGCTTCGTCGTGCATCACGACGATGAAGGCCCCATCGAATCCTATATCGCCGTGCCGAAGCCATTTACAAGCGTCGACGAACTGCTGAGGCGGTGCGATGAGGCAAATCTCTCTATCGCGGACGTGCAGATGGCGAACGAACTGGCACTGCGCCCGCGCGACGATCTTCTCGCCAGCCTCTCTGCTGTTCGCGACGCGATGTTCGCCTGCATCGACCGGGGCCTGCGCATGGACGGCGAACTCCCCGGCGGGCTCGCGGTGCGGCGGCGCGCGAAGGCGCTGCACGAGCAGCTTCTCGCCAGCCGGCGCGACAACCGCATCGCGCCACATCAGGCGATGGACTGGGTGAGCGCTTATGCGATTGCGGTCAACGAGGAGAACGCGGCCGGCGGACGGGTGGTGACCGCTCCCACCAACGGCGCGGCCGGCATCGTGCCCGCCGTGCTGCGCTATTTCCGCGACTTCTGCCCCGAATACACCGAAGATCTGAGCCTGACTTTTCTGCTGACGGCGGCCGCGATCGGCAGTCTCATCAAGCGCAACGCCTCGATTTCCGGCGCTGAAGTCGGCTGCCAGGGCGAAGTCGGCTCGGCGTCCGCGATGGCTGCGGCCGGGCTCGCCGCCGTGCTCGGCGGTACGCCGCGTCAGGTGGAGAACGCCGCCGAGATCGCCATCGAGCATCATCTCGGCATGACCTGCGATCCCATCGCAGGCCTCGTGCAGATTCCCTGCATCGAGCGCAACGCCTTCGGCGCGATCAAATCGATCGCGGCAGCCTCGCTCGCCCTGCATGGCGACGGACTGCACCGGGTATCGCTGGACGAGGTGATCGAGACCATGCGCCAGACCGGCGTGGACATGGCCTCGAAATACAAGGAGACCTCGCAGGGAGGTCTCGCGGTGAACGTCGCCGCGTGTTGATGCGGCGATGCGTTCGCCCGACGGCCACGTCACGCCAAAATGCCACGGCGCAAAGAAAACGCCACAGCCGGCCGATATGGCATCGGCCGGCTGTGCGGATCAAAGGGCCGCGGGGCAGATCGCCGCGCGGCCGCATGCTCTGGCAATCACTTCAGCTTGGAAAGATCTTCCTTCTTGGCGTCGGCGATGATCGCCGCGCGATCATACTTGTTGGCTTCGTCCACGAACTGATTGGTGAACACTTTCTCAAGCGGCGGCGTGGCGGGCATCGCGCCCTGATCCTTCAGGAACACCAGCAGGCGCTGCCAGTCGTCCCCGATGAAGAGGCCATGCTTGTCGCCGACCTTCGGGCTGTTCCAGATCGAAAGGCGGCCCTGATTGACGGCGACGCCCTCCTTCAGCGCCTCCGCCGGATCCGGGTTCTTCGACTTCGCTTCCGGATAGGCCTTCCAGGTGATCAGAACGGCGGCTTCCGGATTGGCCATGCTGTAGTCGTAGCCCTTGGCGATGGCGCGCGCGACGCCGGCCAGCATCTTCGGGTTCCTCTCGATCGTCTCCGTGCGCGTCAGCATGCTGACGTCGGGCAGCGTGCGGATTTCATCCGCCGCCGGGATGTTGCGCAGCTTCAGGCCGGAGAAGGCGAGCTTGGCCAGCGCGGCATCCCAGAAGATCACGCCGTCCACCATCTTCTGCTTGACCGAGGTCATGGCCTGCGCGCCGAGGCCGATCGGCAGGAACGCCACGTCCGTCTGAGGATCGAGGCCGGCGGCCTTCGCGAAAGCCTTCGCAAAGGTGATGCCGGCACTTCCCATGGATTGCACGCCGAGCTTCTTGCCCTTCAGGTCCGCCATGGTCTTGATCGTGCTATCTGGCTCGACGGCGACCGACCAGATATTGGCGTAGTACAAATCATAGAAATAGCGGATGTCGAGCTTGCCGGACTGGATTCCGATGATCGCCTCGCCGGGCGAGGCCGCACCGACTTCGGCATTGCCGGCCGAGACCTGCAACGCGGCCTCATTGGAGCCGCCGACCGCGAGCAGCGTCACGTCGAGACCCTCGGCCTCGAAATATCCCTTCGCCTTCGCCACCACGAACGGCGAGAAGGCTTCATCGATGGTCCGCACCGGAATGAGAATACGCACCTTCTCCAGCGACCACGCCGTTTGCGCGGAGGCAAGACTCGCCCCGAGCACCAGCGCCGCACCAACCAGGCCGCGCGAAACGAACTTCATTGCCATATATGATCCCCGTCTGTGTGATAGCGGTGTGTGAGCTCAGACCAGTGCCGGCCCGTCGTTGCGGCGAATCCAGAAGATCAGGCGACGCGCGCCGAACCGCATCGCGCCGTGCATGGCAAGGCCGATCACCGACAGCACGATCAGGACCGCGAAGACGCCGGCGATATCCAGATTGAAGTTCAGCGCGATGATAAGATAGCCGAGCCCGACCTGCGCGCCGACGAACTCGCCGACGATCGCGCCGATCACCGCGAGCACGGTTGCGATTTCAAGGCCCGCAAAGATCAGCACCAATGCAGATGGGATGCGCAGCCGCATCAGCGTCTGCCACGACGTCGCCCCGAACGCCTTCATCATGTCGAGCTGGTCGCGGTCGGTCGAATGAAATCCGGCGACCACGCTGACCAGGATGGGAAAGAAACAAACCAGCGCGGTGATGACCACCTTGGATGTCAGACCGTAGCCAAACCAGATGACGAACAGCGGCGCGATGGCGATCTTCGGCAGCGTCTGCAATGCCACGAGATAGGGATAGACGAGACGCTCCATGACGGGAATCAGGGAGATCGCGGCACCGATCACGAGGCCTGCGACCACGCCCAGCAAAAAGCCGGACACGATTTCAAAGGACGTGGCCCACAGATGGGGCCAGACCGTGCCGTCGACGATCATCGCGTAGAGCTTCACCACGACCGCGGATGGCGGCGGCAGGATCAGCGCGGAGATGTTGAAAAGGCGGCACGCGCCCTCCCACAGGATCAGCACCACGGCGGCCAGCATGAGCGACTGCACGCGGTGTGCGTGGAATACCGTTGATACCGAGCTCATAGCGACGACACCGCGTTGGCTTCGGCCCCGAAAAGACCGCGAATATGATCGCACAACTCGCCGAAACGCGGCTGCCCCATGGTGCGCAGATCGCGTGGCCGCGGAATATCGACATCCACGATCTCGGAAATCCGCCCCGGACGCGGCGACATCACCACGACGCGATCGCCCAGCAGCACGGCCTCCGGGATGCTGTGGGTGATGAAGAACACCGTCATGCGCTGCTCGGCCCAGATCCGCATCAGCTCGACGTTCATGGTCTCGCGCGTCATCGCGTCCAGCGCGCCGAACGGCTCGTCCATCAGGAGCAGTTTCGGATCGCGCATCAGCGCGCGGGCGATCGAGACGCGCTGCTGCATGCCGCCGGACAATTCGAACGGATATTTCTGGGTAAAGTCCTGCAGCCCCATGAGAGCGAGCAGTTGCTCGGCCCGCGAGACCGCGGCGGGCGTGCGCTTCCCTTTCAGCACCACGGGAAGAAGAATGTTATCGAGCACGGTATTCCATGGCAGCAACACCGCCTGCTGGAACACCACGGCCGCCTCGTCGCGCGGCTTGTCGATCCTCTTGCCGGCGAACTGAACGTCGCCAGACGACGCGCCTTCGAGGCCCGCGAGAATACGCAGCAGCGTCGTCTTCCCGCATCCGCTCGGGCCGACGACGGAGATGAACTCGTTATCCTGAATGTCGAGATTGATATCGCGCAAAGCATGCACGATGCCACCGGAGCGCGTCGCAAAACGCTTCTCGATGCTGCAAATGCGGATCAGCGGTTCGCCGTCCGGTGCGGGACTGCCCGTCGCCGCCTCATCAGGCCGTCTTGCGAGCTTCGTCATCCTGTCCGTTTCATGCCTTGATCACAGGCGCATATCGCCTTGATCTGGATCAAGGATAGGTGGCAGTTGACTAACTAGTCAATACATTTGAGCCGATCTAATAATCGGTCATCCAGCCCCGTTCTGAACACCTGACCGGGTGAAATGGATGCGTGCCACGAAAACAGGCTGCACTGCCGTGGCGGCGGCAACTCTCTGCAACATGCTCGCGAGTGATTACAGCGGGTTGAGCGCTTCTGCGCGCACGTCCCGCGCTTCGCAGCCGGTTTGTTGATCACCATGCCGCACGATGCGGCAGGACATGCGCCGCTAACCAGCAACGAGATCCTTCACCGTTTTTTTCTTCACGGCGGGCGCCGGCTGCAGACAATACAGCAGCACGATCTCGGTGACATGATCCAGCCACTCGCGTTGCAGCGCCTCGTCGCTGAAATCGCGGTCGAGCGCGAACTTGAGCGTATACTGGTTGGACAGATAGTGATAACAGAGCGACGACAGCGTCAAGTAGACGACGGTCGGATCCAGCGCGGGCCTGAACACACCGCTGGCTGCTCCGCGCTCAAGAATCGATGCCACCGTCCCCACCAGCGGGTTATAGAGTTCCCGCATCCGCGCCGATTTCTTGATATACTTTCCGCGATGCTTGTTTTCCTCGTTCATCAGCCGGATCGCGGTCGGATTGTCGCGAAACGCGAAGAACGTGTGCTCAACAAGCTGCCGCATCGCAGCCACCGGCTCGTTGGCGCGCACCGACAGATCCTTCTGCCTCTCGCGCAGGGCCTGATACACATACTCCAGCGAAGCGACGAACAGCCCCTCCTTCGACTTGAAGTAATAATAAAGCATGTTTTTGCTGACGCGGCAGCGCTCCGCGATCCGGTCGACCCGCGCGCCCTCAAAGCCGATCCGGGCGAACTCCTCGGTGGCAAGCTTCAGAATCCTGGCGCGGACACGAGACGGATCGTTGCTGCGAGGGGCCAAGGCGCGGCTCTCTTGTAAGGGTGGCGGATCATGTGTCCCGGAAGGGGGCTGCTTCCGGGACCAGCCATCCTACTATGCGCGCGCGGTCTGCGCATCCTCTGCCATTTGCCAGATGCGCGCGGGCGACAGCGGCAATTCCATCGGCTCGACGCCCAGATGCCGCAATGCGTCGGCAACCGCGTTCGCCATGATGCCGCCGACCGGGATCAGGCCGCCCTCGCCCGCCCCCTTCGCGCCGAGCGGGTTGTTCGGGCATGGTTTCAGCTCGAGGGTGATGGAACGGATATGCGGAAAGTCCGAGGCCGTCGGCAGCAGATAGTCTGCGAATGATCCGGTCAGAAGCTGGCCCTGATCGTCGTAGACGAGGTGTTCGAGGAACGCGCCGCCGAGCCCCTGCACGATCGAGCCGATCGCCTGTCCGTGCAGCGTCAGCGGATTGATCATGCGCCCCACATCCTCGACCGAAAGATAGTCGAGCACCTTGACGTGGCCGGTGCCGGGATCGACCGCCACATGGGCGGCCTGCGTGCCGTAGGCCCATGTGTATTTCTTGTTGAAGAACTCCGCCTCGATCTCGATGGGCTGATCCGACAGGCCGGCGAGCGCCAGCACCTTGTCGCCGTGGTACACCTGTTCGCCGTCGATCCTGACATCCTCGGCGGCACAGCCGAAGCGCAGCGCCGCCGCGGCGCGGATCGCCGCCTTCAGCTTCTCCGCGCCGATCAGCAGCGCCGAGCCGCCCATCACGGTAGAGCGTGAGTGATAGGCGCCGTAACCGTCCTTCACATGGGTCGTGGAGCCGTGGAAGATGGTGATGCGCTCGAACGGCAGTTCGGTGGCGTCGGCTGCGATCTGGCCCATGATGGTCTCAAGGCCCTGCCCGACCGACGACGAGCCCATATAGACCGACAGCGAACCGTCGGTTTCCAGCACCAGCCGGCATTCTTCTTTCGGCCCGGCCGCGCCGCCCTCGATGAAGCTGCCCACGGCGATGCCATGATAGTAGCCATCGATCAGCTTGCCGCTGAGCTTGCTCTTTTCCGCCCAGTCGAACTCGGCGATGCAGCGATCGAACACCGCGTGATAGTCGCCGCTGTCGAGTTCGGTCGAGCTGTCATAGGGGGTGATGCTCGGCAGCGGATAGGGCATCTGCTCGTCGGCGACAAGATTGCGCCGCCGCAGCTCGACCCGGTCGATGCCGAGATCCTTCGCCACCAGATCGATCAGGCGTTCGCGCGCGAAGTCGGTTTCGAAGCGGCCGGGGCCGCGATAGGTGCCGCTCGGCGTCTTGTTGGTGGTGAGCATCGTGCTCTTCAGGTCGACATGCTCGAACTGATACGGCCCGCACATGTACTGCGCGACGTTGCGCGGCCCGACCGAGCCGTTGGTGCGCACATACGCGCCGATGTCAGCCCAGACCTGACCGCGCAGGCCGACGAAGCGGCCGTCCTTCATCACCGCGATCTCGACGTCGCATTCGATGTCGCGCGCGTGATTGGCGGTCATCATGTGCTCGCGGCGATCCTCGATCCACTTCACCGGCCGCCCGACGATCCTGGACGCGGCCGGGATCAGGAAGTCCTCGGGATAGAATTCCCCGCGCGAGCCGAAGCCACCGCCGACATCGACCTCAAGCAGATCCACGGATTCCAGCGGCAGGCCGAGCTGCGCCGCCAGCGTGCGGCGATTGTGCCAGGCCGTCTTGGCCGCGCCCCACACCGTCAGCTTGTTCGCGGCGGCATCCCACTCGGCCACGAAGCCGCGCGGCTCCATGAACATCGCGGCGTGGCGCTGCACGGCGAACCGCTCACGGCGCACATAGTCCGCCTTTGCAAAGGCGTCGTCCGCATCGCCGCGAAACGCGGACCAGGTGATGGCCTGATTGGAGCCGTGCTCCTCGAACAGCAGCGCGGCCGGCGCCAGCGCCGTCTGGCGGTCGATCACTGCGGGGAGCGGGGCGATATCGACCTCGATATCCTCCAGCGCATCCTCCGCGATGCTCTGGCTGTCGGCCAGCACCACGGCGAGCGGCTCGCCGACATAGCGCACCTTCGCATCGGCCAGCGTCGGCTGGTGAAAGGTTTCGAGCTGCGGCAGAGGCTGAAGACGCAGCGGAATTCTGGGGACGGCCTCACCCAGATCCGCCGCCACGATCACTCGCTGCACGCCGGGGCGCGCCAGCGCGCGGCTGACATCGATACCGCGCAACGTGCCATGCGCGACCGAACTGCGCAGGATCACCGCATAAAGCTGGCCCGGCCGGTTGACGTCGGCCACATAGGTTCCGCGTCCGCGCAGCAGCCGCAGATCTTCGACCCGCTCCATGGCACGGCCGATGTAGGAATTGGCAACCTTCATGACCGATCCCCGCGCACATAATATTGACGGGCTTCGAGCACCGCCTCGATGATCGGCACATAGCCGGTGCAGCGGCACAGGTTGCCGGAGAGCGCATCGCGGATGCGCTCCTCGTCGGCATCCGGTTCACTGCTCAGCAGCGCATGGGCCGTGGTGATGAAGCCGGGCGTGCAGAAGCCGCACTGCAGCGCGTGATGCTTGCGGAACGCGGCCTGCAGCGGCGACAGTTCGTCGCCGGACAATCCCTCGACCGACACCACCTGCTCGCCTTTCACCTGCACCGCGAGCATCAGGCACGAGCGCACCGCCTCGCCGTTGACGATGACGGTGCACGCGCCGCACACGCCGTGCTCGCAGCCGAGATGCGTTCCGGTTTGCCCGCACTGATCGCGCAGGCAGTCCGCAAGGCTGGTGCGAGGCTCGATATCGACACTGACGTCAGCGCCGTTGAGATTGAAATCGACTTTCATTTGTCTCCCCAGATCCTACCGCGCCGCGGCTTCGGCGAGGGCGCGCACCACCAGCGTGGACAGCAGCCCCTTGCGATAGGCCGAGGGCGCATGAATGTCCGAAGGCGGATCGATCTCGGCCTTCGCTGCTGCGGCGACGGCGGCGATCGCCTGATCGGTCACCGCCTGCCCCGACAGAACACCCTCAGCGCCCGTGAGCCGCACCGGCGTGTCGGCCACGCCGATCGCGCCGATATGCACGTTGGTCGCCCTGCCGCTTTCATCGGGATCGTAGAACAGCGCGACGCCGGCCATCGCGAAATCGCCCTTGCGGCGCGCGAATTCCTTGAACGCCCAGCGCCGCGTCACGGGCCATGCGGGCAGCAGCACGCTGGTGAGCACCTCGTCGCTGGCGAGCGAGGTTTCCAGCGGGCCTGTGAAAAAGTCCGCGGCGTTTTCGACGCGCACACCATCAGGTCCGGCAATGCTGATCTGCGCATCGCATGTCAGCGCCACGCCCGGCATCTCCGCCGAGGGGTCAGCATGCGCCAGCGAGCCACCGACCGTGCCGCGATTGCGCACCTGATAATGCGCCACATGCGTGATCGCTTCCGCGAGCAGCGGGTGAGCCGCTGCAAGCTGCGTGGAGCGCGCGATATCGCACCAGCGCACCCGCGCGCCCAGCCGCACGCCCTCGGCATCGATGGCAATGGCGCCGAGATCGGGCACGTGTTTCAGATCGACAAGTGTCTCCGGCGCTGCAAGGCGAAACGCCAGCAACGGCATCAGACTCTGTCCGCCGGATATCAGCTTGGCGTTACCCTGCCCCGCCTGCAGGAAGCTGATCGCCTCCTGCAACGAGGTCGGCGATTTGTAGTCAAAGGCGGCGGGCTTCATGGATTCTCCGGACGGCCAATGCGCCAGTCACCAATTCCGCTCGGCACCCGAGACGGGATCGCATCGTGACTGGAGTGACGTCGCGCCATACTGCGCATGTTTAGAACATGTCTTATGTTGACCATCTAGTCAACACGACGTCGCGTGGTTCACAGGCTGCTCAATAATCATGCGCCGTGACGCGGCGGCGGGCATCGGACTTCGCAAGACCCGTGGGTGGTCGGGGCAAGACCACGCCATGACAAGGAAAGGCCGCGACTACAGCAGGTTCTTCCGGTCAGGCTCTGAGGTCCGCTTCGCGGGATTGGAGCTGTGCAGCCTTCTGCCCCTCGGCCTCCAGCCGGGTGGCGCGGCCGAGCCGCAGGAAGTGGCAGTTCCGCGATGGAGGCGGGCCCGGACGCCGAACATTCGGGCCATCGGTGCCCACAGCACGAAATGACCGTAAAAAAAGCCGCCTTCCCGCTGGACATGGCAAAACGTCCTTGCTAAACGACGCCCCTCCGCAGCCACTGGCTGGTCTGAGGGGCGCATAGCTCAGTTGGTAGAGCAGCTGACTCTTAATCAGCGGGTCCCAGGTTCGAGCCCTGGTGCGCCCACCAATAAAATCAAGGGCTTAGATGCCTTGGCGGTTGGGTGTCGATAAAATTTATCGCCACCTTGTCGTCAGCGGAAAAGGCCGTCCACCCTTCGGCAGACGGCATTGCTGGCGCCTTACCACTCTCCAGCCAGTCGGACGCCCGTTATCTGCTCGCACATATCCGGGAAGCTTCGCCGAGCTGTTCGCGTCGCGGGAGATCGTTTCGATCAGCACTGGCCTCCGGGTGCAGATCATGGCGCTCCTCGTCAAACAGCGTACAAGCCGCTGCGATCAAGATCCACGACCGCCCCAAGATGAAACGCGACGTCCGCGAGGCTTGTCTTGAGCCGATCGCGATCGAGCGGGGCCGCATTATCGCTCATCGGCTCGCCCTCCCCTTCGGCCGCGCCCGCATCACGATCTCTTCGCACTTCCTTTGGGGCTCGCTCCGGCCCACCACAGCCGCGCCGCGTAGACGCGGTTGCCGGCCATTGACGGCGGCCGGTGTTTGCGGATCGGACCTGCGGCCGACTCGCGCCCGTCCTGGTGATACGGGCAACCAGCCCAGGCGAACCCGGACTGTTTGATCGTGAGCGCATGCAATGCCGCCGCGCGCCTCGTTTTCTTGGGCCTATGGCTGCCTGTGTCGGATGATACTTAGTGTTTCATCTTGCGTGATCATTTGTCGCATGCGGCGATCCGTAGCGCTGTTGATAAGCACTCGTCACACTGCGCCATCGTGAAAAGAAAATGGCCTTGCTGCGGGAGTTTTTTAGAAACGACACCGCCTCTCGGCGATAGATTGATACCATCGCGGAGCACTGATCATTAGACGGATTCTACTACAGATATTTGTTTCCCAATGTATCTGCGCCTCTCAGTGAATCTCATTGGGGGCGACGTAGTGATGAAAGCCGGACGAGCAGCGAGCGGGAAGACCAGCCAACATGTGGTCGTGACAGACACGGCCCAGACCAAGCCGGCGCGACGCTCCGCGATTCCTTACGCAGCTTTGTCTGCGGGCATTGCCATCTCGCTCTCCACCGTCGGACAGTCCGCCTTGGCGCAGGAAGCCGCTGGACAGCGCGCCGCGCCTCGGGTGCTGGATGCGATCGAAGTCACCAGCCCGCGCAATCAGAAGCGGCGCGCCGTTGCGCCCGCAACATCCGCCCCGCGACAGGCTCAGCCGCGGCGCTCGCAGAGCGCGCCCGCAGAGACTGTCGGAACACAAGGGCCCGGCGCTCAGCAGACCGGTTATCTCGTTCCGACGGCGTCCTCGCCAAAGCAAACCGCGCCGCTCCTCGACACACCGCAGACCGTGACCGTTGTGCCGCAGGAGATCATCCGCGAACAGGGCACGCGGACGCTGACCGAAGTGTTGCGCAATACGCCTGGCATCAGCTTCGACGCGGGCGAAAACGGCTTCTCGACCTCGACGAACAACTTCAAGCTTCGCGGCTTTGACGGCAGCGCCAACATTTTCTTCGACGGCGCGCGCGATTCCGGAAGCTATACGCGCGATACCTTCAACGTCGACCGTGTCGAGGTGTTCAAGGGGGCTGCTGCCGACAACGGTCGCGGCGGCGCCGGGGGCTACGTCAACCTCGTGAGCAAGCTGCCGTGGCTTGCCAACGCGACCTATGGCGATGTGGGCTTCGGTTTCCCTGAAGGCGGCCAGCAGGTGCAGAAGCGCGGCACCATCGATATGAACTACATCGTCGCGCCGAACACCGCCGTTCGCCTCAATGCGATGGTCGAACAGAGTGGCATTCCCGGCCGTGACCTTGCCGAAAACAAGACCTGGGGCATCGCGCCGTCGCTTGCCTTCGGTCTCGGCACTGATCTGCGCGCCTACATTTCGTATGAACATCTGACCCGCCGCGACCGTCCCGACTGGGGCGTGCCCGGCGCGATGGTCAAGGGCATGATCAACTACGATCCAATCGCCGCCCTTGCGTCGCGCAGCAACTTCTACGGCCTGGAATCAGATTTCGACAATGTCGATGCCGATGCTGTGCTCGGGCGGATCGAATACGACATCGCCAAGAACATCACGATCAGCAACCAGACGCGGTGGTCGACCGTCGATCGCGAGGCGCAATATACCGTGCCGACCGGCTTCACCCGCGCCACGCTGATGGTCGGAACGCAACGCCAGTTCTACGATCGCCGCAACACGTCGATCTCGAACCTGACGAATCTCTCGGCGTCGTTCAACACCGGTCCGCTTCAGCATCAGCTGGCGGCGGGGCTGGAATTCACCCGCGAAGAATCGAACGCCCTACGGTTCGGCACTCAGAACACCAACACCAACCTATTCAGTCCCAACCCCAATCGCGCGATTGCGGCGCCCTTGTCGCCGACCGAGACCAACGGCATCAAGATCGACACTGTCGCGGCTTATGTGTTCGACACGATCAAGTTGAACGAGCAGTGGTCGGTGTTGGGCGGTCTGCGCGCCGAGAAGTACAATGTCGATATCGACAGCCGCACCATCGCGGGCCTGCCCGTGGGACTCAACGCCAGCGAGTCGGAATTCACGCTCGGCGGCAAGGCGGCCATCGTCTACAAGCCGACGCGCGATTCCAGCGTCTACGGTGCGTTCGGCGTTTCGTATCTGCCGCCCGGATCTTATCTCTCCAATCCGGATATCTCGCGCACCGGTGACAACGCGTTTCCCGGATTCGTCGCGGGCGCCGATCCGACGCGATTCCACAACTACGAGATCGGCACCAAGATCGATTTCTTCAACCGTCGCCTGATGACGACGGTGGCGCTCTTCCGCACCGAGAAGCGCAACGCGCCGATAACCGGACGCGACGTCGGCGAAACGGTGGACAGCCTCAAGGGATATGGCGAGCAGGTGGTCCAGGGCATCGAATTTGGTGCCACAGGTCAGATCACCGATGCCTGGTCGGTGTTCGGCGGCCTGTTGCTGATGAACAGCGAACGCAACCACTCCGCCTATCTGGACAGCGTGCGCCGGCGGGCGAACCCCGGCGACTATGGCTCGTACCTCACCACCAGCGGCAACGAACTGGCCTTCACGCCGAATGTGTCCGGCAACCTCTGGACCACCTACAAGTTTATCTCGACAGGGTTGACGTTGGGAGCCGGCGTGAATTTCGCGACCGAGTCCTATGTCGGGCGTCCCGACGACGCGATTCGTATCATCCCGAACGGTCAGGCCGGAACGATGCCGGGGTACGTCGCCTTCAATCTGATGGCGTCTTACGAATTCCGGCAAGGCATCACGTTCCGCTTCAACGTCGATAACGTTGCGGACAACCGCTACGCGATGTCCAGCAACTGGAATGCCTCCCGCGTCAGCATCGCGCCGGGACGGGTCTATCGGATCAGCAGCAGCTTCAAGTTCTGATCCGCAAACTGGGCCTTGCGCTGCGGCGGGTTCGTCTGGAGCCTGTCGCAGTTGCGTCCAGGGGGCCTGTATCGTTTTGTGCGGCCGCTTGGAGCGCAACTCAGCAGAGGACCGACGACGATGGAGATCATTCCCGACGTTCTGACGCCCGACGATGTCCGCCAATGCCGCACCCTGCTGGAGAAAGTGTCTTGGCAGGATGGCCGACAGACTGCAGGCCACATCGCGGCCCGGGTCAAACACAACCAGCAACCCTTGCAGGACGATCCGGTTGCGGCCGAACTGAGTGCCTTCGTGCTGGAAAAGCTGAGCGCGTGCAGCCGGTTCATGGCCGCGGCGCTGCCGCTGAAAGTTCTGCCGCCGCGCTTCAACCGCTATGCCGACAGCGGCACCTACGGCGACCACATCGACAACGCAATCTTCGCCGTTCCGGGCGCGGGAGTGCGCGTGCGCGGCGATCTGTCGGCAACGCTGTTTCTCAGTGAAATCGACGACTACGACGGCGGCGAGTTGCTGATCCGCGGCGAACTGGCGACTCATCAGGTGAAGCTGCCGGCGGGTCACATGATCCTGTATCCGGCCAACACGTTCCATCAGGTCACGCCTGTCACCCGCGGCGTGCGGCTGGCATCCTTCTTCTGGATCCAGAGCCTCGTGCGCGAAGGCAACCGCCGCGCCATGCTGTTGGATCTCGACGACACAATCCAGGATCTTGCCCAGCAGGTGCCGGACAGCGATGCTCTCGATCGCCTGACCGGCCTCTATCACAATCTGCTCCGCGAATGGTCAGACACCTGAGACCAACGACGCCATCAGGTCGGGGCACATCACCGTCGTCCAACGCCCCGGGAACGATGCGATCTTCGGCAACAATGGTCCAATCGAGCGGTGAAGTGAACTTCGTGAGCGGCTGCGACTCGAAGACCGGAAAGCCGCGCCCCGTATGATCCACCGTCGAGCAAGCAGAGTCCCGGGTTCGAGCCTGATGCGTCCACCCAGTCTTTCAACGCCGATGAAGACGGAAATCGCGACAGGTATTGCAGTTTGCCGTTCGTTGTCCCAAGCTGGCCAAATCGACGCCGCAACGCCTCGTTGCCGCGTTAATACCCCCGAATCCGGACGGCCGGGCTTGCGTTGGTCAACCCGGATGTGGCGACACCCAAAATCCCTTCTCCCTGATGCTCAATTCCGCCGCGTCGACCAGCGGCCCCTCCGTCTGGCTGGTCACGAATGACCATCGTCCAAAATAGAGTGGCGGAAGATTTCGCCCATCGGGATCGAGAGACGCACCGATTCTGCGGCTGGTCAGATCGATGAAGAAATAGAGGCGCATCTTTCGCACCAGGAATAGGCCCTTGATTGGCGGAAGTCATACCCGCAACCAGAGGTTAGTCAAAAGATTTTGATCAATTTTTAATAATTCCGCCCACAGATAGCTCGATTGATAAATTTCGCATCAGGAAAAGTAGTAAAATTCGTTGATTTCCTTCACAGGTTGCAATTTCTCTCCCGGATGGAGAGAAACCATGCTGTTTTTCAACAAGAAGGAAAACATCAGGCACAGCTCGGCGGCCGAAGCCCATGCGGAGCTATTCAAGCTCGGAGGTGGCGGATGGCCCGATTTCGAGGGGCTGTTGCGCGATATCTATGTTGCGATCATCCGGCGCGGGGATACCGTTATCGATCTTGGATGCGGTGAAGGAACCCACCTCTTCCAAATGGCTTCCGCCGCCGGCGTGGAAGGACTTGCTATTGGCGTCGAGGCCGCGGCGCCCGTTTACGAAAAATGCCTGGAAGAGCTTCGCAAGAAGCCGAACCTCCGCCGTGTTGTCGAACTCCACAACGTCGCCGTTTCCGACACGATCGGTTTCGACGATTTCGTTTTCGTTCCGAATGCTCCAGGCCTGAGCGGATTCAAACGTCGGCCGGCTGCTTTTCAATATGCCGTCGTTGAGGGAAAAGTCCCCACCCTGCCGCTTGATTATCTTTTCGGGGACCGTTGGAAATCGCCATCTTTTATCAAGATGGATCTTTCCGGCGCGGAATATAAGGCTTTGATCGGTGCAACTCATATCCTTGCATCAAGGCCGATTGTCGCCTTCGAATTCAATCATGAATACCCCGCCTGCTACGGCTTCGGCGCCGAGGAGTTGATGGCCCGCTTCCGCGAGTACGAGGTTTTCGATCTGCTCGGTTACAAATACGAAGAGCCGCGACAGTTCACCGCGTCTCAGGTCTGGAATTACATTGCCATTCCCGTCGCCGCCCCGGAGAAGATCAAACGCTCGATCCGGCTTCGAGCGCGGGACTTTCTTCTGTCCTGTTCCCGAGATCATGCGTCTCTGGCAGCATGGTAATAAATTACTGTAATCTGCTGGGGAAGCCGTCGCATTTTTGAGATGGTCGGGAAATTCGCCGCTGGGCCCGTTCCGGCGAGGAGGACATCGCCCGCCGAACGTGCCGCTTTGCCGCAGCTTTCGCCGCCGTCCTCTCCGAAATTTAATCGGGTTCGCCACTTTCCGGCCCTTGCCGCGTTCCTACATGTGCCGCGCCCTCAAGGAGGAGGACATCATGAACCAGCACGAACGCCAGTTGATCGACGAGCTTTTCGACCGTCTCGCCCGTCTCGAAGGCAATCCGCGCGATCCAGAGGCCACTGCGGCCATCGCCGAGGGTATGAGACGCGCGCCGAACGCGACTTACGCGCTGGTGCAGACCGTGCTGGTGCAGGACGAAGCCTTGCGGCAGGCGGAAGCCCGCATTCAGGAGCTTGAGCAGGCGGCGACTCCATCCTCGCGGCAGGAACAGTCCGGGTTCCTCGATTCGATGCGTGACAACCTGTTCGGACAGGGCGGCGGTCGCGGCTCGGTGCCGCGTGTGCCTCCGCCGCTGCCTCCGGGTGCCGGCGCGGCTCCGTCGTGGAACACAGGCCAGGCGGCGAACGCCTGGAATGGCGGCGCTCCGGATCCGCGCGCGGCGGGTTCTGACCCCCGCATGGCCGCGGCCGGCGGTATGGGCGGTCCGGCGCCGGGCGGCATGTTCGGCGGCGGTGGCGGCTCCTTCCTCGGCACGGCGGCGGCGGCGGCTGTCGGCGTGGTCGGCGGCTCGATGCTGATGAACAGCCTGCGCGGCGCGTTCGGTGGCGGTTCGCACGGAAACGTGCAGAGCCTCGGCGACAGCGCAGGGCTTGGCGGCGATAAGTCGGCGAGCCCGTGGGGCAACACGGCGAACAGCGATCTCGCCAAGGACGCGGGCGTCAACGACATCGGCTCACAGCGTGGCGACGAGCAGCGCGCGGGCCTGTTCGACGACAACCGGCAGGACGAGGGAGGCTACGGTCGCGGCGGCGACGGCAGCTACGACACCGCCAGCCATGATGACGACTACGGTCACGATGACGCGTTCGACTACGACGACGGCGATTACGCGTAAGACAGCGCGCCCGATCTGACGACTGATCGACATCACCCTGAGTGCCCGGACGAAAGTCCGGGCTCCAAAGGGTGGTGTCGCGACCCTGTCGCCGCATCCGTCAAGGCTCGCCGCTGACGCGGCTTCGCGCCTCGCGACGACGCCTCAGCACGTATTGGGCCGCTCTTACTTCCCCCAACTGACGCCGTGGCGCGCCAGCACCTCGCGCACCTTCGCAACCAGTTCGCTCTCGGCGCATGAGAACTGCGCCGGACGTGTCTCGCGCCATTCCTGATTGGAGGCGATGGCGGCGGCGGCCTTCGCGCCCTCGATCAGATCCTTGATCTGAATCTCGCCGCGGGCCTTCTCGTCCGAGCCCTGAATGATGACGCAGGGCGCGTTCCGCCTGTCCGCATATTTGAGCTGGTTGCCCATGTTCTTCGGATTGCCGAGATAAAGCTCGGCGCGGATATCGACGCTGCGCAGTGTCGCGACCATCGCCTGATAGTCGGCGAGGCGGTCCCTGTCGAACACCGTGACGACCACCGGCCCCGGCTCGGGCGAGGTGTCGAGCTGGCCGATCAGCGTCAGCGCCGCCTGCAATCGCGACACGCCAATGGAGAAGCCGGTGGCGGGCACCGGCTCGCCGCGAAAGCGCGAGACGAGACCATCGTAGCGTCCGCCGCCGCCGACCGAACCGAAGCGCACGGGGCGGCCCTTCTCGTCCTTCGTCTCGATCAGCAGTTCGACCTCGAACACCGGCCCCGTGTAATATTCCAGGCCGCGCACCACGGACGGATCAATGCGGATGCGATCCGCCTGATAACCCGCTGCAAGAACCAGCTTCTGAATCTCGTCGAGTTCGCCGCGACCTTCGACGTAGGCCGTGGTGTCGATCTGTGCCACCGTCTGATCCGTCAGGCTTTGCAGCACGAGCGCGGTCTGCTCCACATTCAGCTCTGCGCCTTTTGTAAAATCGCCCTTGCCTTCCTCGCCGCCGTCCCAGCGACCGGGACCGAGCAGCTTGCGGATGTCCTCGACTGGAAACTTGTCCATCTTGTCGATGGCGCGCAGCACCGTAAGACGGCGGCCCGCATTGTCGTCGCCGCCGAGCCCGATGGACTCCATCACGCCGTCGAGCACCTTGCGGTTGTTGACCTTCACCACATACTGGCCGCGCGGAATGCCGAGCGCCTCCATGGCGTCGGCCGCCATCATGCACATCTCGGCATCGGCGGCGGGAGAGGCCGAACCCACCGTGTCGGCATCGAACTGCATGAACTGGCGGAAGCGCCCCGGCCCCGGCTTCTCGTTGCGGAATACATAGCCCGCGCGGTAGCTGCGGTATGGCTTCGGCAGATGATCGAAGTTCTCGGCAACGTAGCGCGCCAGCGGCGCGGTGAGATCGTAGCGCAGCGAGAGCCACTGCTCGTCGTCGTCCTGAAACGAGAACACGCCCTCGTTCGGCCGGTCCTGATCGGGCAGGAATTTGCCGAGCGCGTCGGTAAACTCGATGGCCGGCGTCTCCACCGGCTCGAAGCCGTAGCGCTCATAGACGGTGCGGATCACCTCGGTCATGCGGCGCGTCGCGCCGATCTCGGCCGGCGCGCGGTCGGCGAAGCCGCGCGGCAGGCGCGCGCGCAGTTTCTGCGGTTTTTTCGATTTCTTGTCGGACATGGAAAAACAGTGCAAATGCTGAGCTTTGCGCATGGCCCTATCAGGCGGGGGCCGATGCGGCAAGGCGGGCCAGCTAATGCACCAGCACCGCGCCATCGCAGCGCACGCCCGAAACCCAGACATCCGCCTGCCCGAGCCCGACGCCGAGCAGGCCCAGCACCGCATTGAGAAGCTGGTCGAGCGCGGGCGTCGCCCCGGCCAGAATGCCGGCCACCAGCCCGGTCAGTCCGCCGAGCGGCACCCCAAGCGGGCCGACCACCACGGTGAGTTCCAGATCGCCGAGCAGGCTGCCGACCAGCGACTGCGTGAAATTAGTGGTGGTGACGGTCTTTTTCGTCAGCGCCTGAATATCGGCCGGACTGAACGTCGTCCGCACCGGCGTGGTGTTGCCCATCCCGGCATGCGCCAGCCCTGTCACCTTCACCAGTCCGAGATCGACAAGCGTGGCGGTCGTCGCAACCGGCTTGGTCTTGAAGTTCGTCATCGCCGACGACGAGATCGTGCCGATCCAGGCATCGACGATGCCGGGCGTCACCGCCAGCGTCGCCGACGACCGGGCGGTATCCGGAAAAGCGCAACTGACCGAATCCAGCACGGCGGTCCCGGGCGCGACCTCGACATAGATCGGCAGGTTCACCGCGCTGACCGAGCCCGAACCGAGCAGTTGCACATTGAGATAGACCCGCGTCTGCGCGGTGTGAGCGCTGGTGCCGTTGGGGCCGACGACAAAGCCTTCCGCATTCACCGGCTTTTCGCCGATCGTCACCATCAGCGTGACGCCCGCGATGCCCGGCAGACCGACATTCGCGCCCGCTGCGACCTGATTGGCCCCGTTCGCGACCTGCGCGATGGCGGACAGGATATCGAGCACCGATGCGGAAACGTTGACCTTCGGCTTTTGCCCGACCGGCAGTTGCTCGTAGGGACCAAGGTCGATCAGTTCGCCGGCCTGGACCGTGGTCGTAATTCCGGCGAGCGCCAGCGAAATATTGGTCAGCGCGGTGGTCGCCTGATTGACGCCGCCGACCAGCTTCTGAACCGAAAGCAGCGCATTGACGACCTCGGGCAGCTTGAGGTTGGCCGCCAGCACCTGCTCATAATTCCCCGCGGTCAGATTGGCCTTGATCGCCAGTGCGTTGATGAAATCGAGCAGATCGACCTTGGCGTTGAGCAGCGCCTGATAATCCATCACGGAGAGCGAGAGCGATGTCCCGAGCAAGGTGCCGAGCAGCGAGTTGACGATCCCGCCATTCAGCGCAGCAAGCCGCGAGCCGATCGCAAAGGATGCGACCTGCGTGCTGCTGGCGGTGGCCGAGGCCTGGACATCGAAGTTGTCGGTCCCGGTCAGCAGGCGTCCGAAAAACAGCGGCGTCTTCGTTCGCAGGGTGATCCGCGCGGCATTGGGGGAGGCCCCACCTAACACGAAGCGGGACTGCGGGCCGATGCTGGCATCCGGCTTGTAGACGCCCAGCTCGACGGCCGAAAGCGCGTCGGCCGACAGGCCGTTGCTCGTCACGGTCGCGCGGGCCGCGTTGGCGGCGTTGGAGATATTGCTGGCGGCGACGATTGCCGCGAGATCGGCGGCGCTCTGCACCTTGCGCCTGTCCGCGAAAACAGTCCCGACATCCACACCCAGCGCGGCGAAGCCGCACAGCATGACCATCGTCACGGCCGACATGATCGCGATGTTGCCGCGCTGATCCTCACGGAATCGTCGCGCGATCCGCAACATTGCTAAAAGCCTCCATAAGGCACGACAGCCGACCGGGTGATGGTCGTCGACGGCGGCGTCACGACCTGGGGCAACACGCTGTAGATAAACATGTCGGAAGCGTCGTAGCGCGCGGTGACCACAAAAGCTGTGCCGCCCGAACTCGCGGCCTCGATCGTCAGATTGGCCGGCGCGATCAGCGGGTAACTGCCGACGTTCGCTGTGACATAATCGCGGGCCAACGAAACGCGCTCGGTCTCGCTGAGGCCCGCGACCGACGAACGGGCCGCTTCCGCGGCGAGCTGCTGCACGCCATGGGCTGTTGCGAGCCAGGAGCCATAGGCAACAATGCCGAACATCAGGGCGATGAAAAAAGGCACGAGTAACGCGAACTCGACGGCCGAGGCGCCATCCGTGCAGGCCAAAATCCTTTTGTGCCTCAGATCGCTCATGGTAGGAGTGCACCATGCAATCGTAAATTGAATGTTACTCTTTAACACCACATCGCCATGCACTTACCTGTGCGCATTGCAGCATGAGTTCCCGAAATACGGGAATCGTCCGGTGGACGGGCATTTCCGGGTCGTTGGTAAATTGCTAACCTATTCGGGCTTTCGCCACGCACCATGGCCAGAGGGCGCTGACGGGGCCGGTCCTGCCTGTCTCCGGTCGCGTCGCAACCCCCGACAGGCGGCATTGCTCGCGGGGAGAAAGATGGCGCGGCCGCGCCGTAATTGCCGTGGCATAGGAATGCCGGGATAAAGTTCCGGGTCACGATACAAGGTGATATCGAATCAGCGATGATGGCATGAAGTTGGCCGGCGTGCGGCCGGACAGGTGCGGTGGATGATCCGGGTTTCGAAGATCTTCGTCGCTGTCTGCATGGTGTTGCTGGCGGCGTCGTTCGGTATTGTGCTGTTTGCCGCCGCCGGCTTGTCCGCCGTCGCTTCGGTGGCGGCGGCCGCTGTCGCGCTGATCCTGATGGCTCTCTATCACGCGGTCGCGCTGCGCATGAACCAGCAGGGGGAAGCCAGCGAACAGATCGCCAACCTGTCGCGTGGAACTGCGGATCTCGCACGGCAGGTCGCCGAGATCGGGCGGCGGCTCGCAGCGGTCGAAAACCGGCTCGGCACGATCGAGAACGCTTCGAAGGAGCGGGATCAGACCGCGCTGGGTGAAATCGGTGAACTCGGCACGCTCGTCAATCAACTCGCGATGACCGTCGCCGACCACGACGATAAACTGACCCTCGCGCTGGAGCATTCGGCTGCTCAACCATCAGCTGCAGAACTGCGTGCGCCGGAGCCACGCACCGAGGAGCCCGCAACCATCGCACCGGCTCTCGTGCCCGAACCTGCCAGCGCCTCCAGGCCGCAAAAGCCGCCGGTGCCCGCGAACATCCTTCCGGCGCTGCGGACCGCCATCGACGCCAATCGGATCGACCTGTTCCTGCAGCCGATCGTGACGCTGCCGCAGCGCAAGGTCCGCTTCTATGAGGCGGTCGCGCGGTTGCGCGACGAGAACGACGCGGTGATCGCCGCGGAAACCTTCGTGGACGTGGCGGAGGAAGCGGGTCTGATCGCGCGGATCGACCATATGGTGATCTTCCGCTGCGTTCAGGTGCTGCGCCGCCTGATGGTCCGCAACAAGGACGTCAACATCTTCTGCAACATGTCGGCGGCAACCCTCGCCGACAGCGCGGTGTTCGCCCAGTGCCTCGACTATCTCGATGCCAACCGGGCATTGGCTCCATCCTTCATTATCGAGTTCAAGCAGAGCACGTTCGATAATCTCGATCTGGCGGAAAGCGAGCACCTCGCAGCGCTGGCACAGCGTGGCTTCCGTTTCTCAATCGATCACGTCACCGACCTGCGCCTGGAGCCTCGCGAACTGGCCGACCGCGGCGTGCGCTTCATCAAGGTCCCAGCGAGCCTGCTGCTGGACGAACGCCAGTCCTCGGTCTCGAATATCCATCCCGCCGACCTCTCCGATCTGCTCGGCCGCTTTGGCATCGATCTGATCGTAGAGAGGATCGAGGGCGAGAGCGCGGTGCTCGACCTGCTCGACTACGACGTTCGTTTCGGTCAGGGTTTTCTGTTCTCCCCCCCGCGTCCGCTCAAGCCGGAAGCGGCTGCCGTCAACTCGCCCCGGGCCGGGACAAGCGGCGTGTCCGCCTCCGCGAACGCCGGTCCTGCGCAATCCCCCCCGCCGTCACGCCCTGCCGGTCTTTCCGCGCTGGCGCGCCGCGCCAGCGGCCCAGTCTGAGTTGTTTCCGATATGACGCTCCTGCGCTTCGTCGAGCATTTGCGCGACCTCACCGGCAATGCCGACATCATTCTCAGCGACGTCTGGGGCGTCCTGCACGACGGCAAACGCGCCTTCCCCGAGGCCTGCGCAGCGCTGCGTTCGTTTCGCCAGACCGGCGGCACGGTAGTGCTCATCACCAACGCACCCCGCCCCTGGGATTCGGTGCGCGACCAGTTGCGCCAGCTTGGCGCGCCGGATGACTGCTACGACGGCATCGTCTCGTCGGGCGACCTGACGCGCAGCTACATCGCCACGCGCCCCGGCATGGGCGTGTTCCAGATCGGCCCCGGCCGCGATCACCCGATCTATCACGGGCAGGATGTCAGCTTCGCGCCGCTGGACTCGGCCGATTTCATCGTCTGCACCGGTCTGTTCGACGACGACACGGAAACGCCGGAGGATTATCGCGGCATGATGGAGCGGGCCAGAACACGCGGCCTTCCCTTCGTCTGCGCCAACCCCGATCTCGTGGTCGAGCGCGGCGCGGACCTGATCTACTGCGCGGGCGCCATCGCCGAGCTCTACGGCACGCTGGGCGGCGAGGTGATCTATTTCGGCAAGCCTTACGCGCCGATCTACGACGAGGCCATCGCCAAGGCGAAGCGCCTGCGCGGCAACGGCAAGGGCGAGCGCGTCCTCGCCATCGGCGACTCCGTGCGTACCGATCTCACGGGCGCCAACACCATGGGGATCGACTGCGTTTTCGTCACCCGCGGCATTCACGCCGGCGACTTCGAGGCGTTCGAGACGTTCGATGACGCGGCAGTCAAGACATTGTTCGGTGAACACAAACCGCCGCTCGCCCTGATGCGCGATCTCAGGTGGTGATGACGGACCACATCGCAGCAACAGGCTGGCAGGCACAGGCTGAACGCAAAACGGCCGGGACGAACCCGGCCGTTTCCAACGAAAAACTGAAGGCGTGAAGCCGCTCAGGCGGCGACGTTGTCCGGAAACACCGCGTCGATCTTGCTCTTCAGCGTCGCGGCGTTGAACGGCTTGACGATGTAATTGTTTACGCCCGCTTTCTTGGCGGCGATCACGTTCTCGGTCTTCGATTCCGCCGTGATCATGATGAAGGGCGTCGTCGCGAGATTGGGATCGGCGCGGACTTCCTTGAGAAGCTCGAAGCCGGTCATCGGCTCCATGTTCCAGTCGGAGATCACGAGGCCATATTTCTTGGTGCGCATCTTGGCAAGCGCGGCGGATCCGTCGCTGGCGTCGTCGATGTTCTCGAACCCAAGCTGCTTAAGCAGGTTACGGATGATGCGGATCATCGTGTTGTAGTCGTCAACCACAAGAACCGGCATCGACAAATCAACGGCCATCGCCCCTTCTCCGAAAGTCGTCGCCCGCAGACCCGCGAGCAGTCTGGTCTGACATTAACGGGCGGTCTTAAACAGCACGTTAACCCCGGAACCCAGATTGCACGAAACACGGGGCACAACCCGGCGAAACCGGACCGGACTTGACTTCCCGGACGCGGCGCGCATGGTCCCGTGCCACCCGTCTCGCCTCCGGCGCGCATCCTGAAGTTCCGCATCCGACCATGACCCAGCCCTTCGCCGTCATCCGCGACACCACCCCGGCGGACGCGATTCCGCGTGGAGCCGTGGTGGCTCTGGGAAATTTCGACGGCGTCCACCGCGGCCACCGCGAGGTGATCGCGGTGGCGCAGCACATGGCCGCCGAGCGCGGCAAACCCGCGCTGGCGGTGACGTTCGAGCCGCATCCGCGGACCTTCTTCAGTCCCAACACCCCGCAATTCCGCCTCACAGACTTGAGCGACAAGCTGCGCCTGCTGGCCGGCAGGGGGCTCACCGGCGCCGTGGTGATGACCTTCGATGCCGAGCGGGCCCGCACCAGCGCGCAGGATTTCATCCAGCGCGACCTCGTCGAGAGGCTTGGAATCTCTGGCGTTTCGGTCGGCTACGACTTCCACTTCGGCAAGGGGCGTGGCGGCTCGCCAACCTTGCTGGCCGAGGAAGGGGCACGACGCGGCTTCGAGGTGCACATCCAGTCCCACGTCGATTTCGACGGCCGCTCGGTGTCCTCCACCGCCATTCGCAATGCGCTCGGTCAGGGCCAGATCGACGAGGCGAACGATCTGCTCGGCTATCCCTATTTCATCAGTGGCGAGGTGATCCACGGCGAGAAGCGCGGGCGCGATCTCGGCTACCCGACCGCCAATATCCGGCTCGATCCCGCCTGCGGCCTGCGCCATGGCATCTATGCGGTGCGGGTCGGCCGAGGACGTGAGCGGATCGGCGGAATCGCGAGCTTCGGCCGCCGCCCGACCTTCGACAACGGTGCGCCGCTGCTCGAAGTGTTCCTGTTCGATTTCAAAGGCAATCTTTACGGCCAGTCGCTGGACGTCGCCTTCCTCGGCTTTTTGCGGGAGGAACTGAAATTCGACTCCATCGAGGCCCTGATCCGCCAGATGGACGCCGACAGCATGCAGGCACGCGCGGTGCTCGCGGCCCAGCCGGATACGTTTCCCGCACTGGGTGACGTGGTAGACCTCTGACGAGCTCGCTTCGCCCTCGATCGCGGGGCTTTCCGCCCGCCCGTCCGCCTGCTAAGAACGCCGCCATGTCCGTGCGGCGCGCCATCATCGTGATTAGCGGCCCGGCTTCCGCCTGAGCCTTCGCTCGGCGCAAGACCGGGATGTTTTCGTTTTCGCCCGCCAGATCCGCGGCCGCCGCCGCGCCAGAACCCGCCAGAGCAATTCGATGTCCGACACCAAGCCGAAGGCCGAGACCGACAAGGCCGCCCACGACTATTCCGCGACGCTGTTCCTGCCGCAGACCGATTTCCCGATGCGCGCGGGGCTTCCGCAGCGCGAGCCGGACCTGCTGAAACGCTGGCAGGACATCGACCTTTACAAGAAGCTGCGCGAGACTGCCTACGGCCGGCCGAAATTCGTGCTGCATGACGGCCCGCCCTACGCCAACGGCCATATCCACATCGGCCACGCGCTCAACAAGATCCTCAAGGACGTCGTGACCAAGAGCCAGCAGATGCTTGGCCACGATTCCAACTACGTGCCGGGGTGGGACTGTCACGGCCTGCCGATCGAGTGGAAGATCGAGGAAGAGAACTATCGCTCCAAGGGCAAGGCCAAGCCGGACTTCCGCGACGGCGCGGCGATGATCGCGTTCCGGCAGGAGTGCCGTGCCTATGCCGAGAACTGGCTCAACGTGCAGCGCGAGGAGTTCAAGCGGCTCGGCGTGATCGGCGACTGGGATCATCCCTACACGACGATGGCCTATTTCGCCGAGGCGCAGATTGCACGCGAGCTGATGAAGTTCGCGGCCAATGGCACGCTGTATCGCGGCTCCAAGCCCGTGATGTGGAGCGTGGTCGAGAAGACCGCGCTGGCCGAGGCGGAGGTCGAATACGAGGACTATACCAGCGATACGGTGTGGGTGAAATTCCCTGTTACCTCGCCCGCGCACGGCCGGCTCGCCAACGCTTCCGTGGTGATCTGGACCACGACGCCGTGGACGCTGCCCGGCAACCGCGCCATCAGCTTCTCGCCGAAGATTTCCTATAGCCTCTACAAGATTACCGATGCGCCCGAAGACAACTGGGCGAAGACCGGCGACACGCTGATCCTGGCCGACGCGCTGGCCGAGGCGGTGTTCAAGCAGGCGCGCGTCACGTCTTACGAAAACATCGGCGCGATCTCCGCCGACGTGCTCGATGCGGTCGAGTGCCGCCATCCGTTCGCGAACCTTGAAGGCGGCTATAACTTCACCGTGCCGCTGCTGGCGGGCGATCACGTCACCGACGACGCGGGCACGGGCTTCGTGCACACCGCGCCGGGCCATGGCCGCGAGGACTTCGACATCTGGACAGCGAACGCGCGCGAACTCGAAGCGCGCGGCATCTCGTCCGCGATCCCCTACACGGTGGACGAGAACGGCGCGCTCACGGCGCAGGCCCCCGGCTTCACCGGCAAGCGCGTGATCGACGACAAGGGTAACAAGGGCGATGCCAACGAGGCCGTCATCAAGGCCCTCGTCGAGCGCGGCCTGCTGCTCGCGCGCGGGCGGCTCAAGCACCAGTATCCGCATTCGTGGCGCTCCAAGAAGCCGGTGATCTTCCGCAACACGCCGCAGTGGTTCATCGCGATGGACAAGGATATCGCGGCGACCGACGGCAGCGCGGCGAAAGGCGACACCCTTCGCAACCGCGCGCTCGCCGCCATCAAGGCGACGCGCTGGGTGCCGCCGCAGGGCGAGAACCGCATCAACGGCATGATCGCCAACCGCCCGGACTGGGTGATCTCGCGCCAGCGGGCCTGGGGCGTACCGATCGCCGTGTTCGTGCGCGAGCTGAGCGACGGCTCCGCCGAAATCCTCAAGGACGAGACGGTCAACGCCCGCATCGCCGAGGCCTTCGAGGCCGAGGGCGCGGACGCCTGGTACGCGGCCGGCGCGCGCGAGCGTTTCCTCGGTTCGCGCGCCAACGAGGACTGGACCAAGGTCGACGACATTCTCGACGTCTGGTTCGACTCCGGCTCGACGCACGCCTTCGTGCTGGAAGACCCGGTGCATTTCCCCGGCCTCGCGGGCATCCGCCGCAAGATCGACGGCGGCGCGGACTCGGTCATGTATCTTGAGGGTTCGGACCAGCATCGCGGCTGGTTTCACTCCTCGCTGCTGGAAAGCTGCGGCACGCGCGGCCGCGCGCCGTACGACTATGTTCTGACTCACGGCTTCACGCTGGACGAGAACGGCCGCAAGATGTCGAAGTCGCTCGGCAACACGGTGGAGCCGCAGAAGGTCATCAAGGAGTCCGGTGCGGACATCCTGCGCCTGTGGGTCTGCGCCTCGGACTATTCCGACGATCAGCGCATCGGCCCTGAAATCCTCAAAACCACTGTCGATACCTACCGCAAGCTGCGCAACACCATTCGCTGGATGCTGGGCACGCTGCATCACTTCAAACGCGGCGAGGCCGTCGCCGTCGCCGGGATGCCCGAGCTTGAGCGGCTGATGCTGCACCGCCTTGCCGAGGTCGATGCGGTGGTGCGCCCCGCCTACGAGAACTTCGACTACAAGACCGTGGTGGCGCAGCTTGCGGCGTTCATGAACACCGAGCTGTCGGCGTTCTATTTCGACATCCGCAAGGACACGCTGTATTGCGATGCGCCCTCCTCGCTCGCGCGCAAGGCGGCGCTGACGACCGTGGACATCCTGTGCGACGCGATCCTGAAGTGGCTCGCGCCCGTCCTCAGCTTCACCTGCGACGAAGCGTGGATCAGCTATCGCCCAGATGCGGAGCCGTCGGTGCATCTCGCCACCTTCCGCGACGACCTCGCGCAGTATCGCGACGAGGCGCTCGCCGATAAGTGGGCAAAAATCCGCGACGTGCGGCGCGTCGTCACCGGCGCTCTGGAGATCGAGCGCGCGGCCAAGCGGATCGGCTCCTCGCTCGAAGCCTCACCGCTGGTCTTCGTCAACGATCCGGCCATCTTCGCGACACTGTTCGACATCGATCTCGCCGAGGTGTGCATCACCTCCAACGCCATGATCACCAACGAGGACCCGCCGGCCGACGCCTTCACGCTGCCGGACGTCGCGGGCGTCGCGGTGGTGGTCGAGAAGGCGCAAGGCAAGAAATGCGCGCGCTCGTGGAAAATCTCGCCGCTGGTCGGCGAGGATCCCGAATATCCGGACGTGACCCCGCGCGACGCGCAGGCGCTGCGCGAATGGAAGGCGTGACCGGAGCATGAGCCCGTTCCTGCGCCTCGGTCTCGCAACGGCGGTGGTCACGGCCGCGCTGGATCAGGCCCTCAAGCTGTGGCTGCTGTTCGTGTTCGAGCTGGGACGGCGCGGCACGGTGCGCATCGCCCCGTTCGCCGACCTCGTGCTGGCCTGGAACACCGGCATCAGCTACGGCCTGTTGCAGACCGAAAGCGTCCTCGGCCAATGGCTGCTGTTCGCCTTCAAGGCGGCGGCCGTGGTCGCGCTCGCGATCTGGATGGCGCGCTCTCACACCCGTCTTGCGACATTCAGTCTCGGGCTGATCATCGGGGGCGCGATCGGCAACGCCATCGACCGGGCCGCCTACGGGGCGGTGGTCGATTTCATGCTGCTGCACGCGCAGATCGGCGAGAAAACCTACAACTGGTACGTGTTCAATCTGGCGGATGTCGCCATCGTTGCGGGGGTCATCGGGCTCCTGTATGACTCCCTGCGCGCGCCTGCCGCCGCAAAAGTGCCCTGATCCGCGCCAATATCACAGGCTTCCGGATCGTCGGCGGAACCGCCGGGGATCCGCTCCGAATTTGCGATCGGCGATCGCCGCAGGTTTCGAGGTCATGACATGCGCAAGACTGTACCGGCCAGCCGCCTCTTTCTGTTCAAGCCCGCCACCTCCCGTCTGATGCGGGCGACGATGGCGGCGGCCAGTATTGGTCTCGTCCTCGCGGCCGCCCCTGCAAAGGCGCAGGAGGACGAAGAGGCAGACGACAGCACCTTCGAGCAGCGGATCATTCGCAACCTGATGAGCGGCATCGGCGCCAAGAGCATGGAAGACCGCGGCATTACCTATCGCGAGCGCTCGCCGCTGGTCGTGCCGCGCAGTGTCGACCAGCTGCCTGCGCCCGAGCAGCGCGGCAAGATCGCCGCGCCGAACTGGCCGAAGGATCCCGACGTCATCGCGCGCGAGCAGGCGAGGCTCCGCGCGAAGGAGAATCCCGGCGCCGTCTCGCTGATGGACAGCGCCCGCCCGCTCACCCCGGCGGAAATGGAGGTCGGCCGCATCAAGGGTAAGAAGCGGCAGAAGGAATCGGTGACGCCGGGCGATCCCGTCGGCATGGGCAATCCGATGCTGTCTCCCTCGCAGCTTGGCTACACCGGCGGTCTGTTCAAGAGCTGGTTCGGTGGCGGCGACGGCAGCGAAACGGCGAAGTTCGACGGCGAGCCCACCCGCGAGAACCTGACCCAGCCGCCCCCCGGCTATCAAACGCCCTCTCCGAACTATGCCTATGGCACCGGGCCGCAGGAATCCCTCAACAAGGAATACAATCCGGTCGCGGGTAAATACGGCGACTGAGCCTCGGGTCCGCGAGGCGGCACCCTGCGCATGCAGGGCCGGCCCCGCGCGTTACCATTCGGTCATCCCGCGCATTTGTGATCGCGCGCGAACCACCCGCAGGATATGGTCCAACGCATGACATCTTTCCTGCACCGCAGTATTCGCGCGGCCGGCTTTCTTGCGACATTGATCGCGGGCATCAGTTCAGCCCATGTCAGTTCGGCCCATGCCGGCGAAACCAGCGCGCCCGCCACCTTTACACTCGCCAACGGCCTGCAGGTGGTCGTCATTCCCGACCATCGCACGCCGGTCGTGACCCAGATGCTCTGGTACAAGGTGGGCGCTGCCGACGAGACGCCCGGTAAATCGGGGCTCGCGCACTTCCTCGAACATCTGATGTTCAAGGGCACCGCGAAGCATCCGCCGGGCGAGTTCTCGCAGACGGTGATCCGCGTCGGCGGCTCGGAAAATGCGTTCACGTCGAGCGACTATACCGGCTATTTCCAGCGGGTGCCGAAGGATCAGCTTGGCCTGATGATGGGCTTCGAGGCCGACCGTATGACCGGTCTTATCCTGAAGGACGAGAACGTGCTGCCCGAACGCGATGTTGTGCTGGAGGAGTACAACATGCGCGTCGCCAACAATCCCGACGCACGGCTCACCGAGCAGATCATGGCCGCGCTCTATCTCAATCATCCCTACGGGCGGCCGGTGATCGGCTGGCGGCAGGAGATCGAGAAGCTCGATCGCGAGCAGGCGCTGGAATTCTATCGTCGCTTCTATGCGCCCAACAACGCCACGCTGGTGGTCGCGGGCGACGTCGAGGCCGCCGATGTGCGTCGCCTCGCCGAACAGACATTCGGGCCGATTCCGCGTCAGGACGGCATTCCGGCCAAGCGCGTCCGCCCGCAGGAGCCGTTGCCCGCCGCGCCGCGCACCGTGACGCTGGCCGATCCGCGGGTCGAACAGCCGGGCCTGCGCCGCTTTTATCTGGTGCCTTCCGCGGTTACGGCCGCGAAGGGCGAGAGCGCCGCGCTTGATGTGCTCGCCGCCGTGCTCGGTGCCGGCAGCAACTCGCTGCTCTATCGCGCGCTGGTGGTCGACAAGCCGCTCGCGGTCAGCGCCAACGCCTGGTACACGGGCACGGCCATCGATGCCACGCAGTTCGGAATTTCAGCTTCCCCCCAGCCCGGCGTCTCGTTCGCGGATCTCGAAAAGACCATCGACGAGGTCATCGCGACGGTCGCGAAAGACGGCGTGAAGGCCGAGGACCTCGAACGCACCAAGACCCAGCTCATCGCCGCTGCGACCTACGCGCAGGACAACCAGAGCCAGCTCGCGCGCTGGTACGGCGCGGGCCTCACGGTCGGCCTCACCATCGACGACATCCGAAGCTGGCCCGAACGCATCCGCGCGGTGACGGCCGAACAGGTACGCGATGCCGCACGCACCTGGCTCGACGCCAAACGGTCCGTCACCGGCTATCTGGTGAAGGACACCAGCAAGCCGGAAAAGCGCGAGGAGAGACGTTCGTGATCGTCAACCGCCGCAACGTTCTCCAGCTTGGTGCGGCCGCTGCCGCAGCTTCGCTCGCCACCACCACTCTCGGTCTTCGTCCAGCCGCAGCCGCAGCCAAGGTGCAGCGGCTGGTGTCGCCCGGCGGCATCGAGGCCTGGTTCGTACAGGATGCGACCGTTCCCCTGATCGCCATGGAATACGCCTTCGACGGCGGTTCGGCCGAAGACCCGGCAGGCAAGCCGGGCGTCGGCAACATGGTCGCCTCACTGCTCGACGAAGGCGCGGGCGATCTCGACTCCAGCAGCTTCCACGACCGGCTGGAGCGACGCGCCATCCAGATGAGTTTCTCGGATTCGCGCGACAACCTGCGCGGCTCGATGCGGATGCTCACCGAGCACCGCGACGAGGCGTTCGGGCTGTTGCGGCTGGCGCTGTCCGCACCGCGCTTCGACGCCGAGCCGGTCGCGCGCATCCGCTCGCAAATCCTGTCCGGTCTGCGCCGCAACTCGACCAATCCTTCCTCCATCGCAGGACTGAAATTCTGGGCGATGGCGTTCGGCGATCATCCTTACGGCCGGGCCGGCGACGGCACGCCGGAGAGCGTCGCGGCCATCACCGTCGACGATCTAAAGGCCTATACGACACGCGTGCTGGCGCGCGATACGCTGAAGGTCGCCGTGGTCGGCGACGTCGAGCCCGAGGCGCTTGGAGTCCTGCTCGACAAGGCGTTCGGCGCGTTGCCCGCGAAAGGATCGCCAGCGCCGGTCGCCGATGTCGTCGCGGCCACGCCGCCGAAGCATGAGTTCGTCACGCTCGACGTGCCGCAGACCGTGATCGTGTTCGGCGGCCCCGGCATCGGCCGCCATGACCCGGATTTCATGGCGGGCTATGTGGTGAGCCATATTCTCGGCGGCGGTGGGCTGACCTCGCGGCTGTATCGCGAGGTGCGCGAAAAGCGCGGCCTCGCCTACTCCGTCTCGCTGTCGCTGACATGGATGCAGCATTCGGCGATGTTCGTCGGCTCGACCGCCACGCGCGCCGATCGAGCCAACGAGACATTGGAGACACTCACGGCCGAGGTCGCCCGCATGGGGCAGGATGGCCCGACCCAGAAGGAACTGGACGAGGCGAAATCCTACCTGAAGGGCTCGCAGATGCTCTCGCTGGATACGTCGTCGAAATTCGCCACCGCACTTCTGCAATATCGCACCGACGGCCTGCCGATCGACTATATCGACATCCGCAACGGCATCGTCGATGCGGTCAACCTCGAACAGGCCAAACGCGCCGCGCATCGGCTGTTCGCCGACGGTCTGCTTACCGTCGTGGTCGGCCGCAAGCAGCAGGCGGAAGCTGCCGTGCCGCAGACCGCACAGCCGCCGGAGGCGAACTGAGAGCCTCTCACCACCTTGCGACGCGGCGACTTTCAAGCCGCGCCCTGCGGCAAAATGACCACACGCCCAAGCTGTCCCGCCGCCTCACCCGATCGGGGGATGCGGGTCTGAACGGCTGTGGGTATTCCCGGCCCATGCCGCAGAAGCGGCCGTGCGCCGGAGATTTTTATGATCGACCGCATTTCAGCAGTTTTCATTGCCACCTTGCTTATGACGACGGCAGTCACCGCCGCAGAATTCAGGCCGCTGGGTCAACTGCCGACCGGCGAGTACATGACGGCAGCCGCCATCAGCGGCGACGGCCGCGTCGTTGTTGGCTCGGCCTCCCTCGCCTCAGGTTTGCGCGCCACGGCCTGGGCCGGAAATGTCATCACCGTGCTTGGTACACTCGATGCGCCGCGCAACGATCGAAGCGCGGCCAAAGGCGTCAATTACACAGGCACGGTGATCTCCGGCTACTCATCTGGTCCGGGTACGGATCTTCACGCTTTCCGCTACGAAAACGGCGTGTTCACCGATCTCGGCGGCGGCAGCATGTCGGGTTCGATCCGCGGCACGTTCGGATACGGCAACGCCGTCAGCACAGACGGAGCGATCGTGGTCGGTGCGATCGGAGCGGGCTATAGTCTGGAGGCCAGTCGCTGGAACGGGACAACCTACACCTCGCTCGGCAATGGTCAGGCGAATGGCGTCAACGGCAGCGGTACGGTGATCGTCGGAGAGAACGGCTTCGACGCATTCATCTGGCAGTCGGGAGAGCGAACACTGCTGCCCAAGCTCAACGGCGGTTCGCAAGCGGGCGCCTATGCCGTTTCGACCGACGGCACGACGGCGGTGGGTTACGCTGCCAATCCTGTCGCGGGTGGTCGCCTCGAAGCAGTCCGATGGGTTGCCGGCGCAATCGCGAGCCTTGGTGTTCCCGACGGCTGGAACGAGTCACGCGCCAACGCGGTCAGCGCAGATGGTAAGACCGTGGTCGGCACCCTGACCAATACATTCACTTCCGCGACAGCCGCCTTCCGGTGGACGGCATCGACCGGCATCCAGTTGATCCGTGACCTGGTCGGCACGGACGCCGCAAGCTGGTCGCTGGATAACGCAGTCGGCGTGTCCGCCGACGGCACGGTCATTGCCGGCAACGGCACGTTCGGCGGCCAGTCACAGGGCTGGATCATCCGCCTCGACCGGCCGGAGGTGGAAACCGAGACAAAGCTGGTGGTCGCCGTTCTGCCTACGGCCCGCACGTCCTCGCCATCCTCTAGCGGCGCGGATGTGAGCGGCGACATCGATTTTCCGGAAGTCTCCGCCTATGCCGCTGTCATCAATATCGGCAACGTCACAGCGCGGAACACGAAAATCTCGCTGCCGCTCAGCGTGCCCGGCGTGCTGAATTTCCAGACCTCCAACGCGCAGAATACGCCCGTCGGGCCGGCCAACACGCCGATCGACATCGCGCCGGGCGCGATCCAGAATTTCATCTTCAAGATCAAGCCGAACGCGGCATTCGTTCAGGAGATTCCGCTGATCTTCAACGGCCATAACGCGCCGCCCGCGCCGGCGGTGCAGGGCGTCAACACGTTCCTGCTCAGCGCCGCGCCGACACCGATCCCCGACATGCTGTCGATAGTAGTGACGCCGACCGGCGACGGCGTTCTCAATCTCGACGGCACGCATCACAATGCCTTCGGCGGCGCGACGATGAATATCGCCTCGCCGGGCGAGGTGACGTTCACCGTCACGGATGCCCCCTTCGGCCAACCCGGCATCGGTCTGCCGGTCGACGCGCTGATCTGCCTGACCGACATGCAGGGCTTGTGTGTGCAGCCCGCCGCCCCGGCCGCTTCGGTGACGACGACCGTCGCGAAGGACACGATCCTCACCTATTCGGTGTTCGCCGCCTCGAAGGGGCCTGCGATCTCGCTCGATCCGGCGAAGAACCGGCTCTATGTGATCGCGAAGGGACAGAACGACATCGCGCTCGGCCAGACCAGCGTCGCGGTGCGCTCGCAATAAGCGCTCCGCTTGCCGCGAGCCGGCATGGCCTCTACCAATGCGGCCATGCTGCGGATCGGACCCCATCTTGCGATTGACGAAGACCTCATCGAGGTCACGTTCGTGCGCGCCTCGGGTCCGGGCGGGCAGAACGTCAACAAGGTCTCGACCGCCGCGCAACTGCGGTTCGACACCACGCGCGCCAACCTGCCCGAGGATATCGCCGCGCGGCTGAAGATCGTCGCCGGGCAGCGCATGACCTTGAACGGCGTGATCGTGATCCACGCCCAGCGTTTCCGCACCCAGGAGCGCAACCGCGAGGACGCCATCGAACGCCTCGTGGACCTGCTGCGCGACGCCAGCTTCCGGCCCAAGACGCGGCGGCCGACCCGCCCCACCCTCGGATCCAAGCAGCGCAGGCTGGAAGGCAAGAAGCGGCGCGGCGACGTCAAGTCCGGCCGCGGGCGGACGCGGGTTGATGATTGAAGACCGCGTCGCGTGGACTCCCCCGGTTCCCGGTGGACGGCGCGCAACCGGGTGGCCCATCGCCAGACCGCGGCTGATATACTGACAGCCCTGTCCATCACCGCCCGAATCGCTGTCCCATGCCCGTCCGCCAGCTTCCTGAAACCGTGGTCAACCGCATCGCCGCCGGCGAGGTGGTGGAGCGGCCCGCGAGCGCCGTGAAGGAGCTGGTGGAGAACGCGCTGGACGCGGGCGCGAGCCATATCGACGTCTTCACCGACGGCGGCGGGCGGCGGCGTATCACGGTCGCCGACGACGGCGGCGGCATGACCCGCGCCGACCTCGCCCTCGCTGTGGACCGCCACGCCACCTCCAAGCTCGACGACGAGGATCTGCTGCGGATCCGCACGCTCGGCTTTCGCGGCGAGGCGCTGCCATCGATCGGCGCGGTGGCGCGGCTGTCGATCGCGACGCGTCATGCCAGCGAACCACATGGCTGGGCCATTCAGGTCGAGGCGGGCGACAAGGCTCCCATCGCGCCCGCCGCCGTCGCACAAGGCACCCGCGTCGAGGTGCGCGACCTGTTCTACGCCACGCCCGCGCGGCTCAAGTTCCTGAAGACCGACCGCACCGAGGCCGAGGCCATCCGCGAGACCGTGCGCCGCCTCGCCATGGCGCGGCCCGACGTCGCTTTCACGCTGGCCGGCGAGGAACGGATGCCGGTGACATGGGCCGCCGCCCTGCCCGGCGCGCCGGGGCGGCTGACCCGGCTCGGCGACATTCTCGGGGCGGATTTCCGCGCCAGCGCCATCGCGGTCGAGGCCGAACGCGAGGGCGTGCGGATCGAAGGCTTCGCCGCGGCCCCCTCGCTGACGCGCGCCAACGCGCTCGGCCAGTATCTGTTCGTCAACGGCCGTCCGGTGCGCGACAAGCTGATCCTCGGCGCGGTGCGCGCGGCCTACGCGGATTACCTGCCGCGCGACCGCCATCCGGTGCTCGCGCTGTTCGTCACGCTGCCGCCCGAGGAGGTGGACGCCAACGTGCATCCGGCCAAGACCGAGGTGCGCTTCCGCAACGCAGGCCTCGTGCGTGCACTGATCGTTCATGCGCTGAAGGAGGGCCTTGCCCGCGAGGGCCGCCGCACCGCAGCCAATGGCGCGGGCGCGACCGTGGCCGCGTTCCGTCCGGCGATCGCGCCCGTCATGGCCCAGCCGATGCCGCGCGGCGGCTGGGACTGGCGGCGCTCGCCCGCCGCGCCCGCCTTCGCCATGCCGCGCGAGGACTATGCGCCCGCGCTGGCCGAAAATGGACAGCCCGCCTTCGATGTCGGCGGCCCGTCCGCCGACATCCGCCCCGATCCCGCGCCCGCCGCCGATCTGATGGATCGCCCGCTCGGCGCGGCGCGCACGCAGCTGCACGAGACTTACATCGTCGCGCAGACGCGCAACGGCCTCGTCATCGTCGATCAGCACGCCGCGCACGAGCGCATCGTCTATGAGCGGCTCAAGGACCAGATCGCGCGCGAGGGCGTGCAGCGGCAACTGCTTCTGATCCCGGAGATCGTGGAGCTTGACGAAGCCACCGTGGAGACGCTGCTGGCGCGCGCGAACGAACTCGAACAGTTCGGCGTCGTCATCGAATCGTTCGGCCCCGGCGCAGTGGCGGTGCGCGAGACGCCCTCGCTGCTCGGCCGCATCAACGCGGCGGCGCTGTTGCGCGATCTCGGCGAGCACATGGCCGAGTGGGACACCGCGCTGCCGCTGGAGCGACGGCTGCTGCATGTCTCCGCCACCATGGCCTGTCATGGCTCGGTGCGCGCGGGCCGCGTGCTCAAGCCCGAGGAGATGAACGCGCTGCTGCGCGAGATGGAATCGACGCCGAATTCCGGCCAGTGCAATCACGGCCGCCCGACCTATGTCGAGCTCTCGCTCAGCGATGTCGAGAAGCTGTTCGGACGGCGCTGATGCCGCCGCGCCTCAGTCAACGGAACACCGCGATTACCGGCATTTGCCGGTAGCGATCCGCCGCGCCATCCGCGACCTTTCAGGAAAACCGCAAGCACGGCTTTTCCATCGCGGCGAACGAGGCGAGCATGGCGAGAACCGGCATCTTTGTGCTGTCCATTCTGTCGACCGCTGCGATCATGGCGGCCACCACGCCATCGCGTGGCGATGCCGAATTCACCCTGCCGACGCCGGACAGCCGCCCCTCTAGGATCGTGGCGGGGCCGGATGGCGCGCTATGGTTCACGCAGGCGCTTGGCAACAAAATCGGTCGCATCACCGTCGATGGCGTGATCACCGAGTTTCCGATTCCGACCGCCAATTCCTACCCCGTCGATATTGCGCTCGGATCGGACGGCGCGCTGTGGTTCACGCAGCGCGACAAGAACAGGATCGGGCGCATCACGACGAGCGGGACGATCACGGAGTTTGCCGTGCCAACCCCGATGAGCGCAGTGACCAATATTGCCGCCGGGCCGGACGGCGCACTCTGGTTCACACAAACGCTCGGCAACAAGATCGGACGCATCACCACATCGGGCGTCATCACAGAATATCCTGTCCCCACCCCGAACAGCGCGCCGGGCGCCATCACGCCGACGATGGATGGCCTGTGGTTCTCGATGGAGCAGGCCGGCAAGGCCGGCTACATCAAGACCGCGACTGGCATGATTTTCGAATATCCCCTGCCGTCCATCGGTTCACCCAACGGCATCGTCATCGGACCTGACGACAAGCCGTGGATCGCCGCCGGCGGACGGCTGCTTCAGGTCACGCCCTTCGTCGTCACCCAGCATCAGATCGGCAACGCCGGTCCGTTCGGCATCCTGGCGGGGCCGGACGGCGCGATCTGGTACACCGACACGTCCTACAACCGGATCGGCCGCTTCGAAATCGGCACGAAGGCTCACCGGATTGTTGATACGACCGTCGAGATCAACGTGCCGAGCGGTATCGCCGTCGGTCCCGACGGCAATATCTGGATCACCCAGGCCGGCGCCAACAAGATCAGCCGGATCGACGTGCCGCCCGCCAGCAGCACCATCCTCGCATCCGTCTTGCCGTCGAGCCGTTCGGTCCAGATCGGACAGACCGCGACAGCGTTCGCCACCATCCTGAACGACGGCCCCGCCGCGACCATTTGCGGCTTCTCGCCGGTGACGTCGATCGCGGGCACCTTCTCGTTCCAGACCACGCATCCCTCAACCAATGCGCTGACCGGAATGCCGAATACCCGCGTCAGCCTCCCCGCCTTTCGCGCACAAACCTTCGCGCTCTCGTTCAAGGCGACCGGACCGATGGCGCCGACCAACGTGGCGGTGGGTTTCGGCTGCGCCGAGCGCAACGGCGGCGTCTCGGCCGTCGGCGTCAACACCGTGCTGATGACGTTCAGTCCGACGCCGGTCCCGGATCTGATCGCCATCTCCGCCACGCCGGCGGGAGACGGAATCCTGAATTTGCCCGCCCAGCAGGGCACGACCGCGTTCGGCGTTGCGACGATCAATATCGGCTCCGGCGACGCGGTCACGGTGAGCGCCGATACGGTGCGGGTGCCGGACGTCACGCCGTGGCCCGTCGATCTGTTCGTGTGCCAGACCGATCCCGCAAGCGGCGCCTGCCTCGCGAACCCGGCAGCGACGGTGACAGCCACGCTCGACAGCAACGACATATCGACCTTCAGCGTGTTCGCCAGAGCGCTCGGACCCGTGCCGTTCGATCCGGGCAACGCGCGCATCTTCGTCCGCTTCAGGGACAGCAACGGCGTCACCCGCGGCTCGACCAGCGTCGCGATGCGAACGCAATAGACCATCAGCCCGCCGCGTACGCGCGTCGATGCGAGGTTTTATAACGAGAGACTTTTCAATCCGGACGTTTTGAGCAGGACCAGCACCGGCGGACATGTTCGCCGGTGCTTTTTTACGTATCGTCCCACTCTACTCCGCCCGCAGGAACGTGAACTCGGTCTCGTCATAGGCGCGGCGGTCGAGCTCGGAAAAGCCCTCGGCCGCCGTGAACGCGCCGGTCTTCTCCTCGACGATCACAAGCGCCTCCGGTGTCAGCCACCCGCCCGCGCGCAATGAGGCAAGCGTCTGCTCGGCAAGACCTTTGCCGTAAGGCGGATCGAGAAACGCCACCGAGAACGGCGGATTGGGATGCGCCTCGCCGAGCGCGGTGGCGTCGCGGCGGAAGATACGCGACACGCCGCCAAGACCGAGCGCCTCGACATTGGCGCGCAGCAGCGCCCGCGCCTCCGCGCCATTATCGACGAACTGCACGAACTTCGCGCCGCGTGACAGCGCCTCGATGCCGAGCGCGCCGGTACCCGCGAACAAATCGAGCACGCGCGCCTCGTCGAGCGGGCGCTCATAGCCGTGCATCAGGATATTGAACAGCGACTCGCGCAGCCGATCCTGCGTCGGCCGGATTTCCTGCGTCTTCGGCGCGGAGAGATTGCGGCCGCGCAGCCGCCCGCCGACGACACGCATCAGGTTTTCCAGCGCCCCCCCGTCATCCTGAGGTGCGCGCAGCGCGCGCCTCCAGGGATGAGCGGCCCGAGCGCCTGCTTCCGCGCGCGCCCTTCGAGGCTCGCACCATGTGCGAGCACCTCAGGGTGACGACACAATGCCTGCCCGACCGACACCATCACGCATCCTTCGGCGTGCGGTCGCGCTTGCCGTGATAGCCGCGCTGCGGGCGGCGCGGCGCGCCGTAGCCGGCGGACTCTTCCTCGTTGCGCGCGCGCGCCTCCTCGCTGCCGGTTCGCTCCACGCGCACGCGGCGGCCCTTGCGATCCTCGATGGTCTCGCGCTTGGCCCGCGGCGGCTTGGCCGGCCGCGCCGGCGGCGGCGACAGTTCCGCCCCGGCGCGCGCGGCGATCTTGTCGCCGAGTTGCTCGCGCAGCACCCGCGCCTTGACCTCCTCGACCGCGCCTTCCGCCAGTTCGGCGAGCTGGAACGGGCCGTAGGAGACGCGAATCAGCCGGTTCACCTCGAGGCCGAGATGCGCCAGTACGTTGCGTACCTCGCGGTTCTTGCCCTCGCGGATGGCGAACAGGATCCACACATTGTCGCCCTGATCGCGTTCCAGCGTCGCCTCGATGGAGCCGTAGCGCACGCCGTCCACCTCGATGCCGTCGCGCAGCGTGTCGAGCTTGGCCTGCGTGATCTCGCCATAGGCGCGCACGCGATAGCGGCGCAGCCACCCGGTGTCCGGCAGCTCGAGTGTGCGGGCGAGGCCACCGTCGTTGGTGAGCAGCAGCAACCCCTCGGTGTTGAAATCGAGGCGGCCGACGCTGATCAGGCGCGGCAGGCCTTCCGGCAGATTGTCGAACACGGTCGGCCGCCCTTCGGGATCGGCGTGCGTGGTCATCAGGCCGCGCGGCTTGTGATACATGAACAGCCGCGTGCGCTCCGGCGCAGGCAACGGCTGCCCGTCCACCAGCACCACGTCGTTGGACGTCACATCGAGCGCCGGCGAGGTGATGACGCGTCCGTTCACCGAGACGCGGCCGTCCGTGACCCAGGTCTCCGCGTCACGCCGCGAGCACAGGCCCGCGCGCGCCAGGAGCTTGGCGATGCGCTCGCCAGTCTTGGGCTTTTTCGGCGCCTCCTCGCGGCGCTCGTCGCGCTCGCTGCGGTCGCGATAGGCCCCGCGGCCGCCAAAGGCCGGGCGCTTGGCGAAGGTGCCGCGCTCACCCTCACCTCGCGGGCGATCGTCGCGGCGGCCCTCAAACCGCCCGCCACGTTCGCTTTTCGGATGATCCTGCCAGCCGCCCCGATCCCCGCGATCGCCGAACTCCTTGCGCGGACCGCGCGGCTTGTCGCCGAACTTCTTGTCACCGAATTTGCGCTCTCCCGCCGGGCGGTCGGCGCGGGCGCCGTAGGGCTTGCGATCGTCAAAATCTTTACGCGAGCGATCGGGACGATCCGAAAAGCTTTTGCGCGGACGTTCGCCATCCTCGCCATAGGCGCGACGCGGGCGCTCGGAGAAATCCTTGCGGGGGCGCTCGGACCTGTCGCCATAGGGTTTGCGGTCGCCGAATTCCTTGCGCGGGCCGCGCGGCTTGTCGCCGAACTTCTTGTCAACGAACTTGCGCTCGCCGGCGGGACGATCAGCACGGGCCCCGTAGGGCTTGCGCTCACCAAAATCTTGACGCGAACGATCGGGGCGATCCGAAAAGCTTTTGCGCGGACGATCGCCGTCCTCGCCATAGGCTCTACGCGGGCGCTCCGACCTGTCGCCATACGGTTTGCGGTCGCCATAATCCTTGCGGGGACGCTCGGACCGATCCCCGAACTCCTTGCGCGGGCCACGCGGCTTGTCGCCGAATTTCTTGTCACCGAACTTGCGATCTCCCGCCGGACGGTCGGCGCGCGCGCCGTAGGGCTTGCGGTCGCCAAAATCTTGACGCGAACGATCGGGGCGATCCGAAAAGCTTTTGCGCGGCCGATCCCCGTCCTCGCCATAGGCTCTACGCGGACGCTCGGAGAAATCCTTGCGGGGACGCTCAGACCTGTCGCCATAAGGCTTGCGGTCGCCGAACTCCTTGCGCGGACCGCGCGGCTTGTCGCCGAACTTCTTGTCACCGAACTTGCGGTCGCCCGCCGGGCGGTCGGCGCGCGCGCCGTAGGGCTTGCGGTCGCCAAAATCCTTACGCGGACGATCCGGGCGATCCGAAAAGCTCTGGCGCCCGGCGCCGGATCTCGGGCCGCGGGGACCTTTCCCGCCCCCACCCTTCGGCCCGCCCGCGCCGCGCCCGCCGGATGGCGGACCTCTGCGTGAGCCTGAATGATTGTCGTCGCGATTGCCGGCCATGGAATGTCTCGATTATAGCGTTTCGAGCGAGGCGGATCGCGGCTCGCATCTAGAAAGCGCATTCTAACAGGAACAGGAGCCTAATTCGGGGCGTGTCAGGGCGGCCCGGGCTCCGGGAAGCGCGCCTGATACCAGAGTTTGGCCCGCGAGACGAGAGATGAGCGCAGACAATTTCATGGACCGGGCGCTGGCGCAGGCCCGCGCGGCGGCCGAAGCCGGCGAGGTTCCGGTCGGCAGCGTCGTGGTGCGGGACGGGGCGGTGCTGGCGGAAGCCGGTAACCGGACGCTGCGCGACCGCGACCCGACCGCCCATGCCGAGGTGCTGGCGATCCGCGCCGCCGCCCGCGCGCTCGGCTCGGAGCGGCTGACCGGCTGCGACCTCTACGTCACGCTGGAGCCCTGTCCGATGTGTGCGGCGGCGATCTCGTTCGCGCGCATCCGCAGGCTTTACTACGGCGCGGGCGATCCCAAGGGCGGCGCGGTGGACAATGGGGTGCGACTGTTCTCCGCGCCCACCTGCCACCACGTGCCGGAGGTCTATTCGGGCTTCGGCGAACAGGACGCCGCAGCGCTGCTGCGGGCTTTTTTCCGGATGCGGCGATAGACATCGTCATTCGTCATCCCCGCGAGCCCGGCCATGACATATTTGACCCCGGTCAATCCCTCCCGAAAAACGACAGCAGCGCCGCGGCCGTGTCGTCCGGGTTTTCCTCGGGCAGAAAGTGCCCGGCCTGGATGGCGTGGCCGCTGACATCGCTCGCCCATTCGCGCCACGTATCAAGTGGCGTCGCGGCACTGGAGGCAACGCCGGTGCCGCCCCACAACGCCAGCACGGGAATCGTGATCTTCGTGCCCGCCTCCCGATCCGCCTTGTCGTGCTCGACATCCGGCCCCGCGCCGGCGCGGTAATCCTCGCACATCGCGCGCAGCCGCAGCGGATCGCCATAGGCCGCGCGATAATACGCCACCGCGCGCGGATCGAACGCGGAGAGATCGCGCTTCGCCGTCCAGCCTGCCAGCGTGTGATCGAGATAATAATCCGCCTGCCCGCCGATCAGCGTCTCCGGCAGCGGATGCGGCTGCGCCAGAAACAGCCAGTGATAGATGCGCAGCGCCAGCGAACGGTCGAGCCGCGCCCAGTAGTCGTAGGTCGGCAGGATATCCAGCACTGCCAGCTTCGACAGCCGGCCGGGATGATCGAGCGCGAGACGATAGGACACCCGCCCGCCGCGATCATGCCCCGCCAGCGCGAACCGCGCGTGGCCGAGCTCGCTCATCGCCGCGACGATCGCGTTCGCCATGCCGCGCTTGGTGAAGTTGCGGTGGTCGTCGGAAAACTCCGGCACGTCGGACCAGCCGTAGCCGGGCAGATCCGGGATCACGAGGCGGAAGCTCTTTGCCAGCTTCGCTGCCACGCGGTGCCACATCACATGGCTCTGCGGATAGCCGTGCAGCAGAACCAGCGGCGGCCCCTCGCCTCCCACCCGCGCAAAAATGCGGCCGGTCTTGGTTTCGATCCAGTGCGCCTCGAAGCCGGGAAACAGATCGGCGAGATCGGGCATTTTTTCTCTCCCTGTTTTTATCTCTTGGACCGGCGCGACGCCGGCTGAATCAATCGGCCCTCACCTGTTCAACTCTCCCCCGCCTGCTCCCGCTTCACCGCCTGCCAGCCGATGTCGCGGCGGCAGAAGCCCTCCGGCCAGCGGACGCGGTCCACCGCGGCATAAGCCAGCCGCTGCGCCTTGCTCACGGTTCTGGCCATCGCGGTGATGTTGAGCACGCGGCCACCGGTGGCGACCAGTTTTCCATCCTTCAGCGCGGTGCCTGCGTGAAAAATCTCGACGCCGTCGACAGCGGACGCCTCATCAAGTCCCGCGATCAGCGTGCCCTTGGGATAGCTGCCCGGATAGCCCTTCGCGGCCATCACCACGGTGAGCGCGGGATCGGCGGACCAGCGCAGGTCGAACGACTTCAGCTGCCCGTCGCATGAGGCCAGCAGCGCAGGCAACAGGTCCGATTTCAGCCGCACCATCAGCACCTGACATTCCGGATCGCCGAAGCGGACATTGTATTCGATCAGCTTCGGCCCATCGGCGGTGATCATCAGGCCGACGAACAGCACGCCTTTGAACGGCGTGCCGCGCTCGCGCATCGCACGGAGTGTCGGATAGACGATCTCGTCCATGCTGCGCGCGACCATCGCCTCGGTCATCACGGGTGCGGGGGAATACGCGCCCATGCCGCCGGTGTTCGGGCCCTGATCGCCGTCATAAGCGCGCTTGTGATCCTGAGCGGCAGCGAGCGGCAGCGCGTGCTCGCCGTCGCACAGCACGAAGAACGAGGCTTCCTCGCCGACGAGACATTCCTCGATCACCACCTGCGCGCCAGGCTCGGTGAAGATCGCATCCACCGCCGCTTCGGCCTCCTCAACGGTGGCCGCGACCGTGACACCCTTGCCGGCCGCGAGGCCGTCCGCCTTCACCACGATCGGCGCGCCCTGCGCGCGGATGTAGGCCTTGGCGGGTTCGGCCGCGACGAACACATCGTAGGCGGCCGTTGGAATGGCGTTGGCGCGGCAAATCTCCTTGGTGAAGCTCTTGGAGGCTTCGAGCTGCGCCGCCGCCCGGTCCGGGCCGAACGCCTTGATCCCGGCGGCGGCGAGATCATCGACGATCCCCGCCGCCAGCGGCCCCTCCGGCCCGACCACCACGACATCCACCGCGTTGGCGCGGCAGAACCCGATCACGGCCGCATGGTCGGCGACATCAAGCGCGATGCACTCCGCCTCCTGCGCGATGCCCGCGTTGCCGGGCGCGCACCAGAGCTTGGTCAGCAGCGGGGAGGCGGCGAGTTTCCAGGCGAGGGCGTGCTCGCGGCCGCCGGAACCGATCAGAAGGACATTCATGAGGGAAAAGTCAGCAAACCCAATGTGATCTTGAGGAGCAAAGCGTGTAGCATACAAGGCTCGCCCAGGTTAAGGATTCGATCCGCAGCCCATGATCCCTGCCCGATGACCGCCGCCGCCAAGCCGCGCCTCGACAACACCGCCGAATTCACGGTGTCCGAACTCTCGTCCGCCCTGAAGCGGACGGTGGAGGACGCCTACGGCCATGTGCGCGTGCGCGGCGAGATCGTCGGGTTCCGGGGACCCCACTCCTCCGGCCATTGCTACTTTTCGCTGAAGGACGACAGCGCCAAGATCGAGGCGGTGATCTGGAAGACCACCCACCTGCGCATGAAGTTTCGGCCGCAGGAAGGGCTGGAGGTGATTGCCACCGGCAAGCTCACCACCTATCCGGGCTCGTCGAAATACCAGATCGTGATCGAGGCGCTGGAGCCGGCCGGCGTCGGCGCGCTGATGGCGCTTCTGGAGGAGCGCAAGAAGAAACTCGCCGCCGAGGGCCTGTTCGACGAGGCGCGCAAGCAGCTGCTGCCCTGGCTGCCGGAGGTGATCGGCGTCGTCACCTCGCCGACAGGCGCGGTGATCCGCGACATCCTGCACCGGTTGGAAGACCGCTTTCCTCGCCGCGTGCTGGTGTGGCCGGTGCGCGTGCAGGGCGAGGGCTCGGCCGAGCAGGTCGCCGCCGCCATTCACGGCTTCAACGCGCTGCCGGACGGCGGGCCGGTTCCGAGACCGGACCTGATCATCGTGGCGCGCGGCGGTGGCTCGCTGGAAGACCTGTGGTCTTTCAACGAGGAGATCGTCGTGCGCGCCGCGGCGGAGAGCATGATCCCGCTGATTTCGGCCGTCGGCCACGAGACCGATGTAACCCTGATCGACTTCGCCGCCGACCGGCGCGCGCCGACCCCGACCGCCGCCGCCGAGATGGCAGTGCCGGTGCGCGCCGAGATCGCGCTGGAAGTCTCCGGCCTCGCGCGGCGCGCCTTCGCCTGCTGGCAGCGCGCGCAGGAAAGCCGCCGCACCGAGCTGCGCTCCGCGGCCCGCGCCCTGCCCTCGCCCACAGCCCTGCTCGCGGTGCCGCGCCAGCGCCTCGACGGCGCCGCATCGGGATTGCCGCGCGCGCTCCATGCCAACACCCACGCGCATGATCGCCGCTTCGCGCAGGCCAGCGGCCGGCTGACGCTGCGCACCCTGCGCGCGCAGGTGGATCACGCCGCGCAGCGCCTGGAAGCGTCCGGCAACCGGCTGTCGCTCGCGGCGCGCGGACGCCTCGCGCAGCGCCGCCAGCGTTTCGATGCGGTTGCCGCGCGCTTGCAGGCCTCGCGCCTCGCCAACGCGCAGGCGCAGCAATTGCGCATCGAACGGGCGCGCGAGCGCGTGCAGCGCCTCACCGAACGGGCCCTGCGGGCGCTGGCGACGCAGAACCAGCGCCGCAGCGCGCGCGTCGTTCACGCCGGACAGTTGCTCGCCGCCCTGTCCTACCGCAGCGTGCTCGCGCGAGGCTTTGCGCTGGTGCGGGACGAGGCCGGCGCGCCACTGCATGCCGCACACGCAATCGCGCCGGGGCAATCGCTGAGTCTTGAGTTCGCGGACGGGCGCGTCGGCGTCACCGCGCATGGCCCGGCGGATGGGTCGCCGCCTGCCGCCAAACCCGCAGCACGTCCCGCCGCCCCGCGCCGCAAGACAGCCGCAACGGATCAAGGCGATCTGTTCTAGCAAGCGCGCCGCGATGGCCGCCGCGACAGTCAGTTCGCCGCGGGTCGACTGGCGGCTGCCGAGCCGCGCTCATCGGACCGCAACGTCAGCACCGACGCGCCCGAGGCCGTCACCGCGACGGTGTGCTCGAACTGCGCCGACAGCGATCCATCCCGCGTCACGACGGTCCAGCCATCGTCCTGCGTCCGCACGGTCCGCCGGCCCCGGTTGAGCATCGGCTCGATTGTGAAGACCATACCCTCACGCAGAACAAGGCCCGTTCCCGGCTTGCCGAAGTGCAGAATCTGCGGCTCCTCGTGCATCTGCCGGCCGATACCGTGACCGCAATATTCGCGCACCACCGAATAGCCGCTTCGCTTGGCGTGCCGCTCGATCGCCCAGCCGATGTCGCCGATCCGCGCGCCCGGACGCACCTGCCGGATGCCCATCCACATCGCTTCGTAGGTGGCTTGCACGAGCCTTCTCGCCGCCGGGTTCACCTCGCCGACGAGATAGGTTTTACTGGAGTCCGCGATATAGCCGTTCTTCTCAAGCGTGATGTCGAAATTGACGATATCGCCGTCCCGCAGCACATGCGACGGCGATGGAACGCCATGGCAGACCACTTCGTTCACTGAAGAGTTCAGCACGAAACCGTAGCCGTATTGCCCCTTGCTCGCCGGCCGGGCGTCGAGATCGCGGACGATGAACCGTTCGACCATTTCGTCGATCTCGAGCGTCGATCTGCCCACAAGCGCGGTTCGATCCAGCAATTCGAAAACGGATGCCAGCAGCCGGCCGGATTCGGCCATCAGCGTCAGTTCTTCAGGCGTCTTTGTCATGCGTCGATCAGCGCCAGCGGCCTGGTCGAAACGCCTGCGGCCTTCAGTTCGCGCGCCATGATCTCGGTAAAGCCGAGCGACGGATTCGCCTCGCACAATTGGCCGATCTTGATCCAGTAGGCAGCCTGCGCGTTGATCGAGCGACACGAGACCTTGCTGGCCCTGCGCAGCAGGTCGTGCAGATCGTCGTCAATGTTCACAATACCCATGAGAAGCCTCCTATGCGTTTCATATACGAAACGTATAGGGAGTGCCAGAAGAGATCCGGGAAAGACAACGGAGGAGCTTGTGTTCCCCCATTAACCTTTCCTAAAGAACCGCCTGCGCCGCAGCGCATCGCATGCTACACCTCGACTCGCAGAACAACGGCGCGGGGGAGCGCCGGAACGGGGTCGTCCACCAGATGAATTTCAGCGAATCCTTGTCGGCGCACGACGAGATGCCCGACAACGAGCAGAAGCAGGCCGCCCTCGGCTATCTCAACGAGGCGTGGGCGGAGGCCCTGCATGACGGGATCGACGGCGACTGCCTCGCGCAGGCGAGCCTGTTCACCGCCTTCGCCGAACTGGTCGGCACCTATGGCGAGGAAGCGGTGGCGAAGTTCGTCGAGGGACTGCCGACGCGCGTGCGCAACGGCGAGTTCTCGCTGGTCGGCACGCGGCAGTAACGCCGCGCGCCCCTCCTCCTGACAAACCTACTGCGTGCGCACCGCGACGCTGGTCGCGCCCCGCACCACGTCGGATGTGTCCCTAAAGCGCACGAAGATGCGCTTGGTGCCGAAGTCCGGCTCCACAAGACCCATGCCCTGCACGAAGATGCTGAAGGTCGGCGTCGCGGCGCTCGCCACGGTGGTGGTCACCGTGGGACCGATCGCCGACGTGCACACGCCTGTCGTCGGATCGGTCTGGCACAGGGTGATCGTCACCGGCAGCGACAGCGCTCCGGTGTCGGTGGACACCGTGATGTCCCCCGCGATCCCCGCATTGTAGGCCGAGACCGCGAACGCCGCTGCGCCGGTCTCGCCGGGAATATTGACGATGCCGTCACCGGTCGGGGTGACCGCGATCGCGAACACGTCCGGGATCGGTGTCGCCGAGGCGGACAGCAGCAGCGTGTTCAGCCCGACCACGGTCGGGGCCGGTCCGCTGTTGCTGCAGCTTGCTGTGATCAGCACATCGGTCGGATCGAACGCGGCGGACGGCGTGATCGAAAACACATAGCTCTGCGATCCGTTGGCGGCGATATCGGCCGGCGTATCCGGGGTGCCGGTCACCGCGTTGGTCACGGGATCGGTGGTCTGATAGGCGAACGTCGCGGGCAGCGCCGTTCCGAGCCCGAGGCCGCAGCCGGTGAGCGGTGTGGGGCCGGTGTTGATCGCCGTGAGAAAGGCGGTCGCCGTCGTCCCGACCATCACCGAGCGGCTGGTGGGCAGCACCGCCGACACCAGGCTGGACGCGCGACCGAAAACCCAGGTCGCGCCGATATTGCTGGCGTCGAACACGCCGCCGAGCGCGGCCGTGTTGCCATCCGACGACAGGGCAGCCGCATAGCCCTGCCCCGCGAGGCCTGTCGCGCCGCTGCCGACCAGTCGCTGCGTTTCCGTCCAGGCGTCGCCGGTCCGCGTGAACACCCACCCCCCGCCGACACCGTCGTCAGCATTGCGGCCGCTGATAAAGACGGTGTTGCCATCCGCCGACAGCGACGCCGCATAGCCCTGAAAGACGACGCCCGCCGCACCGGACCCGACCAGCTTGGCGCCCTGCTGCGTCCAGACGCCCGCCGTGCGGGTGAACACCCAGCTCGCGCCGAGCTGACTGTTGTCGAACTCGCCGCCGACGACCGCCGTATTGCCGTCGGCCGACAGCGTCACGGCCGCGCCCTGACGCGCACCGCCGACCGAGTCTGTGCCGACCAGCTTGCTGCCTTGCTGGGTCCAGACACTGCCGCTGCGCGTGAAGATCCAGGCCGCGCCGGTTTCGCTGTTGTCGTAAGGCCCGCCGACGATGGCCGTGTTGCCGTCGCCGGACAGCGCCACCGCATAGCCCTGCACCACGATGCTGCCCGACGCACCGGTTCCGACCAGCCGCGCGCCCTGCTGGCTCCACACGCCGGCGCTGCGCGTGAAAATCCATGCGCCGCCGCTGGTGTCAGAGAAATAATTCCCGACGATCGCCGTATTGCCATCGGCCGACAACCCGAGCGCATAGCCCTGGCTGCCTCCGGCCGGTCCTCCCGTTCCGATCAGCTTCGGCCCCTGTTGTGCCCACACTCCGTTGGTGCGGACGAACGCCCACACGGCACCCGTCGAACTGTTATCGACATGACCGCCGACCAGCGCGGTGTTGCCGTCCGCCGACAACGCGACCGATACGCCCTGGTAGGATGTCCCGACCGCCCCGGAGCCGACCAGCTTCGGACCCTGCTGGGTCCAGACGCCGGCGCTACGCGTGAAGACCCAGGCCGCGCCGACATGGCCGTTGTCGGACAGACCGCCGACGATCATGGTGTTGCCGTCGGCGGACAGCGCGATCGCGCTGCCCTGCTGCGCTGGACCCGCCGCACCTGTACCGATCAGCTTGTTACCCTGCTGCGAGAACTGTGCGAGGGCCGGCGACAGCGCGGTCAGTCCCAGCGAGAGTGTGAGTGCGATGAATCCCGCGCAGGCGATCCTGCCAGCGGCAGCCACAATCGTCTTGTGAGAAAGGTGGGAAAACGAAGTGCTGGAAAACGAAATACCAGGACACGAAAGACCACGCATCGAACGCCTCCACATATGAATATGGACCGTCGGCGGGCCACTGCCCGCAAACCGTCGGTCGGAAATCGCGTCGCCGCGCTTCAATCGCACGCTCGGCGACGATCACCACGCAATTCCTATGTCGTAGTTTCTGTGGCGTAGTTTCTGTGTCGCAGTCCGGGATCACGAAACGCGGCGATCCGAAACAGGCTCCGACGAAATTATAAGCGCGTTCAATAACAGGTTCTGCGCGAGCTCCAAAAATACTCCGCGCGGCAGATGAGAATGCGCGGCGATGCTCGCGGCTGTCAAGCAAACCGAATCAGGGGACCGTCAGAGCCATCGCGCTCAGGACTTCAGCACACTCAGGCCTTCAGCGTCTCCAGAAACCGCACGCATTCACCTTGCGACGGCGTGACGATCTCGCCCTCCCACATCACCTTGCGGCCGCGCACGATGGTGCCGACCGGCCAGCCCTTCACCGTGACGCCATCATACGGCGTCCAGCCGGCGCGCGATCCCACCTTGTCGTTGGTGATGGTCTCGCCGCGCTTCATGTCGACGATGGTGAAGTCGGCATCATAGCCCGCCGCGATGCGTCCCTTGCAGGCGATGTTGAACAGCCGCGCAGGGCCGGCGCTGGTGAGATCGACGAAACGCAGCAGCGACAGTTTCCCGGCGTTGACGTGATCGAGCATGATCGGCACCAGCGTCTGCACGCCGGTCATGCCCGAAGGCGAGGCCGGATAGGGCTTGGCCTTTTCCTCCAGCGTATGCGGTGCGTGGTCCGAGCCGAGGATATCGACGATGCCCTGCTCGATGCCGCGCCAGATGCCGTCGCGATGGCTGATGCCGCGCACCGGCGGGTTCATCTGCGCGAGGGTGCCGAGCCGCTCATAACAGTCCGGGCCGTACAGCGTCAGATGATGCGGCGTCACCTCGCAGGAGGCGACGTCCTTATGGTGACGCAGATACTCGATCTCCTGCCGCGTCGAGATATGCAGCACATGCACCCGCGCGCCCGTCTCGCGCGCGATGGTAACGAGGCGCTGCGTCGCCGTGAGCGCGGCGATCTCGTCGCGCCACACCGGATGCGAGCGCGGATCGTGCTCGATGCGCTGATCCTTGCGTTCGTTGAGGCGGAATTCATCCTCCGCATGGAACGAGGCGCGACGACGGATCACGCCGAGAATTTCGCGCAGGCCCTCGTCCTCCGCCACCAGAAGACTGCCGGTGGACGAGCCGATGAACACCTTGACGCCAGCACAACCCGGCGCCCGTTCAAGCTCGGGCAGATCGCGATAATTCTCGCGCGTACCGCCGATGAAGAACGCGAAATCGCAATGCATGCGATGATGACCGCGCGCCACCTTGTCCGCGAAGGCTTCCGCCGTGACGGTAAGCGGATTGGTGTTCGGCATCTCGAACACGGCGGTGACGCCGCCGAGCACCGCGCTGTGCGAGCCGGTTTCGAGGTCTTCCTTGTGGGTCAGGCCGGGCTCGCGGAAATGCACCTGCGTATCGATCACGCCGGGCAGGATGTGCAGGCCGGTGCAGTCGATCACCTCGCCCGCGCCGGCGCGCGCAAGCTGGCCGACCGCAGCGATCTTTCCGTCCTTCACCGCGATGTCGCGCAGGCCCTCTCCGTCGTGATTGACGACGGTCCCCGCCTTCAGGATCAGGTCGAATGTCTCGCTCATGCTGCCGCTCATTCCCGCCCGCCTCGATGGGTTCCGATAGCGCGGGCCTTGTCGTTCACCGGCCCCCGTCTTACCTTGACCGAAGCTCGTGCAACACCCCGAATCCCACGAATCTTCGGGACAGGGATTTTCAGGACAAGTTCTCATGAAGGCGGCGCTTCTGCCGGATCGCGGCGTCATCCGCATCGAAGGCGGCGAGACTGCACGGCATCTGCTCAACGGCCTTATCACCACTGATGTGGACAAGGTCGCGCCGGGCGCTGCGCGGTTCGGCGCGCTGCTGACGCCGCAGGGCAAGATCATCTCGGACTTTCTCATCACCCAGACGGGCGATGCGGCCACCGGCGATTTCCTGCTGGATTGTCCGCGCGACCTCGCCGCCCCGCTGGCGGGCCGGCTCAACATGTACAAGCTGCGCGCCAGGGTGACGATTGCCGACGTCTCCGAGACACGGGCCGTGATCGCGGTGTGGGACGGCACGCCGCCCGCGCAGGGCAGCGTTGCGTTCGCCGATCCGCGCGGCCCGGAAATCGGGTGGCGCGTGATCGTGCCGGCAGGCGATGTCGCCGCGACGTTGCAGTCCCTCGGCGGCGAGGTGGGCGTCGAGGCCTATGAGGCGCATCGCATCGCCAGCGGCGTGCCGCGCGGCGGAGCGGATTTCGCCTACAGCGACGCCTTTCCGCACGAGGCCAACATGGACAAGCTGGCGGGCGTCGATTTCGGCAAGGGGTGTTACGTGGGGCAGGAGGTCGTCTCGCGCATGCAGCATCGCGGCACCGCGCGCACCCGCATCGTGCGCGTGACCTATGATGGCGCGCCGCCCGCGCCCGGCGCCGAGGTGACGGCGGCCGGCAAGGCGGTCGGCCGTTTCGGTACGGCGTCGCAGGGCCGCGGCCTCGCGCTGCTGCGCATCGACCGCGTCGGCGAGGCGCTGGAGGCTGGCGCGGAACTGGAAGCGGCGGGCGTCGCGCTGCGCATCGAACATCAGGACGACATCAAGCAGCTTCCCAAGGCGATCAAGATATGACGGGTGCCGCGCGCGACCATGCCGACGGTCTTCAACGCTGCCCATGGCCCGGCGAGGATCCGTTCTACATCGCCTATCACGACACCGAATGGGGCGTGCCGGAATACGACGACCGCGCGCTGTTCGAGAAACTGATTCTCGACGGCTTTCAGGCAGGGCTGTCGTGGATCACCATCCTGCGCAAGCGCGACAACTTCCGCCGCGCCTTCGACGGCTTCGAGCCCGCGGTCATCGCCCGCTATGACGCGAAGAAGGTCGAGGCGCTGATGCAGGACGCCGGGATCGTGCGCAACCGCGCTAAGATCGAGGGCACCATCCAGAGCGCCAGGGGCTATCTCAAGATCATGGAGGATGGTCCCGGCTTCTCGAAATTCCTGTGGGATTTCGTCGGCGGCAAGCCGCTGGTGAACACGCACAAGACGACGAAGACCGTGCCCGCCTCGACGCCGCTGTCGGTGAAGATCTCGAAGGAGTTGCAGGCGCGCGGCTTCAAGTTCGTCGGCCCGACCATCGTCTACGCCTTCATGCAGGCGGTGGGCATGGTGAACGATCACCTCGTCACCTGCCATTGTCACGCGACCTGCGGCAGCGCGACACCGCCAGGAACCGGAAAGAAGAAAGTGGCACGCAAGGTCGCGCGCAAACTGGTGCCGCAAAACAATTGACGCTCCTCCCCGGCTGCGCGCACAAGCCACGATCATGAGCATCGCCAAATCACCCGTCCCGCCCCGCGTCTGGCAGCGCATGCTGTCCGGCCGCAAGCTCGATCTGCTCGATCCCGATCCGCGCGATGTCGCGATCGAGGACATCGCCCACGGCCTTGCGCGCGTCGCGCGCTGGAACGGGCAGACACAGGGTGCGCATATCTTTTCCGTGGCGCAGCATACGCTGCTGGTGGACGCGGTGATCGGCGCGCAGAAGACACAGGCGGATCGCGTCACCTGCCTCGCCGCGATGCTGCACGACGCGCCCGAATACGTGGTCGGCGACATGATCTCGCCGTTCAAGGCGGTGATCGGCGGATCTTACAAAAGCGTGGAGAAGCGCCTGCTCGGCGCGATCCATCTGCATTTCGGCCTGCCGCGCGTGCTGCCCGCGCCCGTCGTTGCCCGGATCAAGGAGGCCGACAGCGCCGCGGCCTATCTGGAAGCCACCGTGCTCGCCGGGTTCTCGCGCGCGGAAGCGCGGCGGCTGTTCGGCCGCCCGCCCGCGCTGCCCGAGGTGATCCGCAACGACCTCCTGACGCCCTGGCCCGCGACCACCGCCGCCCGGCGCTTCCTCAAGAGGGTCCAGTCGCTGGCGTGAGCGCCCGATCGAAGACCCTGCCCCTCACCTCTCCCCGCGGGCGCAATCCGGGTGAGGGGGCACTCCTGCTGCCACTCACCCCCCTCACCCCAACCCTCTCCCCAGCGGGGAGAGGGAGCAGGCAGCGTGACCTGGATATGTTTCAATCGTACCGAAGCGCTCAAAACTTCCCGGCTCGCATACACTTCCACCGCGCGACGGCGGACGATATAATCGCGGCATGATCCACGTCTGTTCCCTCGCCGCCCTGCATCCGACCGTCGAGACCACCGGCGCACGGCACATTCTCACCGTGATGGCCGATGTCAGCCAGGTGCAGACGCCGCTGTCCGTGCTCGCGGCCAATCACCTGCGCATCGCGATGGACGACATCACCGAGCCCGCCGACGGCTTCGTCGCGCCGTGCGAGGAGCACATCGTCACGCTGCTCGATTTCGTACGCCGCTGGGACCGCGCCGCGCCGCTGGTGATCCACTGCTATGCGGGCATCAGCCGCTCGACCGCCAGTGCCTTCGTCACTGCCTGCGCGCTGAATCCGGAGCGCGACGAGATGGTCATCGCGCGCCAGATCCGCGAGGCGTCGGTGACGGCCTATCCGAATCGCCGCATTGTGGCGTTGGCTGACAAGGCGCTCGGCCGCGACGGGCGGATGCTGCGCGCGCTCGACGCCATCGGGCCCGGGAACCTGACGGTGGAAGGCCGCCCCTTCCGGGTGACTCTCGACTAGGGTTCCTGAAAGCTCCCGCGGGATTGAACGTTTCTCGTGCATACGCGGACTTAGCCCTTGCTTCGCTGATACGAAAGCGCGTTCCGTCGTCCTGAGGTGAGGTGCGCGCGATGGCATCGCGCTTCGGAAGACGACGCGTCGCAAAAGCCCTCGCAAGCCTCGAATGAACGGCCCCCAGCCGGCCTGTCGAAACCACCACCCTTCGAGGGCCATGCTGCACACGGCCGCCTCAGGGTGACGGTGATCGCGGACAGGACCACCCGCCCGAAACGGATATTTTCCCGCCATGGATTTTCTTGCCCTCGTCGTTGCCGTCATCGCCGCCCTCTTCGCCCGCAAGGCGATGCAGACCTCGCGCGAACTGCGCGCGAAGCTGGAGCAGATCGAGGGCCGGATCGCGCGGGGCGAGATGCCCGCCATCCCGGAGACCACGACCACCACGCAGGAGGCGGAGCACGCGCCGCCCATCGTGCCGGTGACGGATGCCGAGACGCAGGGCGCGGACGAGCCGCCCCATGCGCCCGCCGTGCCGCCGCCACTGCCGCCGGAGGCGCTCGCGCCCGCCGCCGCCGCGACCCCGACCCTCGCGAAAGGTCCCGGCTTCGAGGAATGGCTCGGCACCCGCTGGGTGGTGTGGATCGGCGGCCTGACGCTGGCGCTCGGCGGCGTGTTCCTCGTGCGCTATTCCATCGAGCAGGGGCTGATCAGCCCGGCGGTGCGGATCGCGCTCGGCGCGCTGTTTTCGGCCGCGCTGCTGGCGGCGGGCGAATGGGCGCGCCGCAAGGAGGCGCTTACGTCCATCGCGCCGCTGCCCATCGCCAACATCCCGGCGATCCTCACCGCCGCCGGCACGGTCAGCGCCTTCGCCACCGCCTACGCATCCTACGCGCTGTATGATTTCCTTGCGCCCGCTTCTGCTTTCATCCTGCTGGCAATCGTGGCGTTCGGTACGCTCGCCGCCGCGCTGCTGCATGGCCCCGCGCTGGCCGGGCTCGGCCTCGTCGCCGCCTTCGTCGCGCCCGCGCTGGTGTCGAGCGAGGAGCCGAGCTACTGGGCGCTGTATCTCTACCTCGCCTTTGTCACCGCAGCCGCCTTTGCGCTGGCCCGCGCGCGGATGTGGCGCTGGCTGGCGCTCACCACGATCGTGTTCGCATTGCTGTGGCTGGTCCCCGGCCTCGACGGCGTGACCCCGGCGATGGCCTCGACGATCTTCCACGTCGTCGCGGGCTTCGCGCTCGCCTGCGCGCTCGTGGTGTGTGGCCTGCTGTTCGGCCCCGCCGCCACGCCGGGGCGGATCGAGCCGATCTCGTCCACCTCGCTCGCGGCGTATCTGTTCGGCGCGCTGGCGATCGTGCTGGCGAACAATCATGCCGACGCCGCCATGATCGCCTTCGCACTGCTGGGTGCAGCGACGCTCGCGGTGGCCTGGCGCAGCGAGGCGGCGGCCGGCGCTGTCGGCGCCGCGAGCGCGATCACCGCGCTGGTGTTCCTGTCGTGGGCCGTGCGCGCCAACACCGACATGCTGGTGCTGCCGGGCGGCCCCCTGCCCGGCATCGCCCCGCTGCCGACCGATGCGTCGGTCTCGCTGCATCTCGCCACGGGTCTTGGCTTCGCGCTGGCGTTCCTTGGCGCGGGCTATGCGGCGCAGGGCCGCTCTTCCAGCGCCGCGATTCCCATCGTCTGGGCGGCGTCGGGCGTGTTCGCGCCGCTCGCGATCCTGATTGCGCTCTACGCGACCATCGCGCATTTCGACCGCTCGATTCCCTTCGCCATCATCGCCGTCGTGCTCGCGGCCGCGTTCGGCCTCGCTACCGAACGGCTCGACCGCCGCGAGGCGCATCCCGGCCAGACCGCGTCCACCGCGCTGTTCGCGACCGGCGCGCTCGCGGCGCTGTCGCTCGCGCTGACCTTCGCCCTCGAAAAAGGCTGGCTCACCATCGCCCTCGCGCTCACCTGCGCCGCGACCGCGTGGGTCGCCACGCAACGCCCGGTGCCGTTCCTGCGCTGGCTCGCCGCGATCCTCGCGGCCATCGTCGGCCTGCGCATCGGCTACGAGCCGCGCATCGCGAGCGACGCGATGGGCACGACGCCGGTCTTCAACTGGATCCTGTGGGGCTATGGCGTGCCGGCCGCCGCGTTCTGGTTCGCCAGCGTGCGGATGCGGCGCAAGGCCGACGACGTGCCGCTGCGTTTCGTCGAGAGCGCGGCCGTGCTCGCCACCGCGCTGTTCGCCTTCATGGAAATCCGCCACTTCGTCACGCGCGGCGATATCTACGACAGCGGCATGAACCTCGTTGAGGTGGGACTCGATGTCTGCGTCGCGCTGGCGATGGCGATCGGCCTCGAACGTCTGCGCGAGCGCTCCGGCAGCATCGTGCACAACGTCGCCGCCGTGCTGCTCACCGTGTTCGCCGGACTTCTTATTGTCGGCGGCCTGATGGTGCTGCAGATGCCCGCGATCTGGCACATCAATGTGGGCGGGCCGATCCTCAACACACTGCTGCTGGCCTACGCGCTGCCTGCCGTGCTGGCGCTCGCGCTGTCCTATGCAGCGGGGCAGCGGCCGACGGCTTATGTCAACACCATCGCCGCCTTCGCGCTGCTGCTGGCGCTGACTTACATCACGCTGGAAGTCATGCGGCTCTATCACGGGCCGGTGCCGGCCATCGGCTTCACCAGCGACGCGGAGCAGTACACCTATTCGCTCGCCTGGCTCGCCTTCGGTCTCGCGCTGCTCGGCGCGGGCTTCGTGACCGGCTCGCGGCGGGCGCGCCTTGCCTCGGCGGTGGTGATCGCGCTCACCATCGGCAAGGCGTTCCTGATCGACATGTCGAGCCTCACCGGCATCTGGCGGGCGCTGTCGTTCATGGGACTGGGACTGGTGCTGGTCGGGATCGGCTGGTTCTACCAGCGGATTCTGTTCCGCGCGCGCGCGGCGCAGGCGGCACCGCCGCCGGAGATTCCGAACTGACGAGACACGGAATCATTCCGGGCCTGCGCGCGACGATGCGTTGAAGACGCGCGTGAACCCGATTCCGGGCACGCATCCCGGGATGCCGGAAAAACATCAGGCGAGTACGTTGAGCCACCCTTCGAGGCCATCGCGTCGCAATGGCACCTCGGGGTGACGTCTTGGTCTTTGAAAATCAGTTGGTGGAGCGGCGAAGCTCGATCGCGCCCTCGACCTTGCCGGTATCGGCCTTGGACGAGCCGGTCTGCACCGGATCGAGACCACCCGCTTCGACGCGCGGCGTTTCGACACGCGAGGCGACGTCCGCGGTGCGCGACGCCTCAGCGGCCCGGATCGCCGGCGGCTTCAGCGAGCGCGGCTTGGCATTCGCGCTGGCGTTGGAGTTGGAGAGCGTGCGCGCCATGATGATGCGGCCCGCTCCCTTGTGCTGGAATTCGCAGTAGGCGAAGCCCATGCCCGAGACCGAACCACGGAAGCTGCGCTCGTCGTGCTTCTGCAGATTGAAGCAGGGCGAGAACGGAAGGCCCTTCAGCGAGGCGCAGACCTGTCCGCTGTCGGTCTGCAACGTGTTGGCGGGAAGCCGCATGTGGCGCACCGGGCCGGTGCCTGCGAACTGCACAGTGCCTGCGGCCGAGCCATCCTCGAACACGCGGCCCGCACCGCGCGTCCCTTCAAAGCAGGTAAATGCGAACATCTTGCCGTTGGTGAATCGCCTTGCTTCGTCGGCCGTCATCTCTGCAGCCATCACGGACGTGGCCGCTGCGCTGGCGACCAGCGCTCCCAGAACAAAACGCGCAAGCATGCAACAAACTCCACTGCCGGGTGGAAAGGCGCTCGGTGGCACCTTTACCCGCTGCTTACCATACCAACCATGGCAACATTGGCGCATCTTGGTTGGCAAAGTCTGAATATCCTCAGGCGATCTTCACCACGATTCGGCCCCGGATTTCGCCGGCGAGAATTTTGGGACCGATGCCGATCACCTCGTCCAGCGGAATTTCACGAGTGATTTCAGAGAGCTTATTGTGATCGAGATCGGTCGCGAGACGCTTCCAGGCCTCGCGGCGCAATTCGATCGGGCACATCACGGAATCGATGCCCAAAAGGCACACTCCGCGCAAAATGAACGGCGCGACCGACGACGGCAAATCCATACCGCCCGCAAGGCCGCAGGCGGCAATCGCGCCGCGATACTTCGTCATGGCCAGCAGATTGGCCAGCGTGGTCGAGCCGACGCTGTCGATGCCGCCCGCCCAGCGCTCCTTGCCCAGCGGCTTGCCGGGCGCGCTGAGCTCGTTGCGGTCGATCACCTCGGCCGCGCCGAGATCGCGAAGATAGCCGGACTCGTCGAGCCGGCCGGTGGAAGCGATGACGTGATAGCCAAGCTCGCCGAGCAGCGCGATGGCGACCGAGCCGACGCCACCCGCCGCCCCCGTCACGATCACCGGACCGTCGGCCGGTTTCAGTCCGTGCTTCTCGAGCGCCAGCACGGACAGCATCGCGGTGTAGCCCGCCGTTCCGATCGCCATGGCGTCGCGCGCGGAGAGGCTCTCCGGCAGCCGCACGAGCCAGTCGCCATCGACGCGCGCATGCTCGGCGTAAGCGCCGAGCCGGGTCTCGCCCATGCCCCAGCCGTTGCAGACGACCCTGTCGCCGGCTTTCCAGTCGGGATGCGCCGAATGCATCACCGTGCCGGCGAGATCGATCCCGGCAATCATCGGGAAACGGCGCACCACAGGCGACTTGCCGGTGAGCGCTAGGCCATCCTTGTAGTTGACGGTGGACCATTCGACCGCGACGACGACATCACCCTCGGTGAGATCCGTATCCTGGAACTCGGTGAGAGTTGCGGTGGTGCCTTTGTCCGCCTTGTCGATCCGGATCGCCTTGAATGCCGCCATGGTTCCTCCCGGGATTTTTCATCGCGGCCGGCCGAGCCGCCGCGCGCGCGGCACCATATCGCGCCGGGTCAGGATGGCAATCGTGCGGGCCTACTCCTTGACCGCGGCCAGTTGCGCGGAGATTTCCTTGGTGGCCTGCTGCGAGCCCCAGCTCGGCTCGTCGCTGCCATCACCCCACGCGCGCGGGCGATAGAAAGTGTGCACACCGGTGCGATACATCTTCTTCATCTCGCGGACCCAGGACGGGCGCACCCAGTAGGCATGATAGTGCGTGGACTTGCCGACCTCGGGCAACCACAGCAGTCCGTCCATCGTCGCCCGCGCGATCTTGCGGGCGCGCTCCCACATGTCCGGCTCACGCACCACGTCGGCGACATTGTCGCACGCGAAGGTAAACTGGCACGCGAAGCGGCGATGCTTGTTCTGATAAACCACCCCGCACACCGTGCTCGGATAGAAGTTGGAGAACACGCGGTTCATCACCACCTGTGCGACGGCGATCTGGCCGCGCACCTTCTCGCCGCGCGATTCGAAATAGATCGCTTCGGCGAGGCATTTCTCGGCCACCGCCCGCGCCTTCTCGCTGAGATGAAGACGCTCGGCCGGGCTCTTCGGATGCGCCGCGGTAGCGATATTGACCTCACCCTTGTTGGCGACGCTTTCGCCGGGCTTGGCGGTTTCGGCGGGCGCCGAGGGCAGCGCTGCGGTCGCCTTGATGTCCGCATCGGCGTGCGGCACCACGATCAGCGGCTCCTGCCCCGGCAGCCAGCTCTCCATAGTCTCGCCGGAGGTTCCGAGCGCGGACACGCCGAAATAGAGACTTGCGGTCTGGATGGTGAAGGGATCGGTGCCGACGGCGGAAACCTGCGTGTCATCGCTCTCCTCATCGGAGGCGGAGACGTCGAGCGGCGAGGCCTTCAGCGCTTCGGCAAGTTCGGCATCGAGCGGCGCAGCCACCGGCTTGGCATCCGCTGATTTCGCATTGGCCACCGGCTGCGACACGTCCGGCGCGGGCATTGCGGGCATCTGCGCGTTCGAATCGACATCCGCCGGCATCTGCAACACCAGCCGGTCGCCCTTCAGCGTACGGTCCACCTTCGGGAAATCCGCGCTCTGCAGCGGCCGCACCGGCGCCGAGAGCGATGATCGCGGCGGGACAGGATCGCGGCGGCCGGGATCGGGTCCGAGGCTCGCGAGCCGGACGGTCGCCGACTGCGGGATCGCCGTTCCGATGGGGCGGGAGAATCCGAACGTCGCCACCTGAATCGAGCGGACGGCGGAGGGGAACACCACCTGCTGCCAGTGCTCGGTGACGCCCGGCTGCCTCGCCAGCAGCGCGCCGATATCAGAATAGCCCGTTTCGGTCGGGATCACTGCGAAGACGCAGAGACCGAAGCCGAAGGACGCGAACCGCGCGCCCTTCGGCCCGTTACGCAACACAAACATACGCGACTCTACTCGACTTACGCACGCTGCTTTTCAGCAGACCGGCCCGCACATTCAGTGCAATCCGATCTTTTGCATTGGTAGTCCATTAAAGTTGCCGCGGCGTTAATCGCCGGTGCGCGCGTATCACACGCAAGCAAAGTCATCATTCGACGGCGTGCAATCGCGCGACGTGGTGAATCCCGCGCCGATAAAAATGGTGAAGAGATTGCTAATGAGGAACTTGCAGAGAAGCTTCAGCCTTCGAGAAAGGTAGTCCGCATGACGCGCAGCGAAATGCGGGACAGCATCCGAATGCGCGCCGGATTGCGCTGCGCTTCATCCGGGCTACGAATGCCGGATCCAAAAGATGGGCCGGCTCGCAACCTATCTTCCCGTCATTCCGGGGCGCGAGCCTTTGCGAGCGAGCCCGGAATCCATAACCACCGCAGGGCGTATGGATTCCGGGCCTTTCCCTTCGGGCCATCCCGGAATGACGACGGAAAGCACCGTAGCCTGCGCGAGGCCCACAACTGGCCTGTTATCCTTCGAGGCTCGCGAACAAGAGTTCGCTCGCGCCTCAGGATGACGCATCCCCGTTTGATGCAAGGATGCCGGAAAAGAAAACAAAAAAGGCGGCGCATAAGCGCCGCCCTTGAACTTACTTACAGCAGCAATCGCGGAGAGCTTACGCCTGCCCGGCCGCCGTGCCGCCAAGCGCGGCCTGCGCCGCCGCGAGGCGCGCGATCGGCACGCGATAGGGCGAGCACGACACATAGTCGAGGCCGATGCTGTTGCAGAACGCGACCGACGCCGGATCGCCGCCATGCTCGCCGCAGATGCCGACCTTGAGCTTGGCGCGCGTGGCGCGTCCGCGCTCGACGCCGATCTTCACAAGCTGGCCGACGCCGGTCTGGTCGATCGAAACGAACGGATCGACCTCGAAGATGCCGCGCGACATATAGGTGCCGAGGAAGCTCGCGGCATCGTCGCGGCTGATGCCGAACGTGGTCTGCGTCAGATCGTTGGTGCCGAACGAGAAGAACTCCGCCTTCTGCGCGATCTCGTCGGCGATCAGCGCCGCGCGCGGCAGCTCGATCATGGTGCCGACCTGATAGGCGAGCTTGACGCCGCTCTCGGCCGCGACGTCCTTCGCGGTGGCATCGATCCGCGCCTTGATGAGATCGAACTCCTTCAGCGTCGCCACCAGCGGCACCATCACTTCCGGCGTCACCGGCTTGCCGATGCGCTTGCCGGCGACCACCGCCGCCTCGAAGATGGCGCGCGCCTGCATCTCGGCGATCTCGGGATAAACGATGGCGAGACGGCAGCCGCGGAAGCCGAGCATCGGGTTGAACTCGGCGAGCTCGCGGGCGCGGTCCGCGAGGCGGCGCGGATCGGCGTTCATCACGCGCGCCACCTCCTCGATCTCCGCCTGCGTGTGCGGCAGGAACTCGTGCAGCGGCGGATCGAGCAGGCGGATCGTGACGGGACGATCCTCCATGATCTCGAACAGCTCGACGAAATCGGCGCGCTGCATCGGCAGCAGCTTGGCGAGCGCCGAGCGGCGCGCCTGCTCGTCCTCGGCGAGGATCATCTCGCGCACCGTACGGATGCGCGTCTCCTCGAAGAACATGTGCTCGGTGCGGCACAGGCCGATGCCTTCTGTGCCGAAGCGCACGGCGGTTTTGGCATCCGGCGGCGTGTCGGCGTTGGCCCGCACCTTGAGCTTGCGGAACTGGTCCGCCCAGCCCATCAGCGTGCCGAACTCGCCGGACAGCTCCGGCTCGATCATCGGCATCCGGCCTGCGAGCACCTGACCCGCCGCGCCGTCGATGGTGATGACATCGCCCGCCTTGAAGGTGCGGCCGTCGATGCTCATCGTGCCGCGGCCGTAATCGACGCGGACATTGCCGCAGCCGGAGACGCAGGGCTTGCCCATGCCACGCGCCACCACGGCGGCGTGCGAGGTCATGCCGCCGCGCGTGGTGAGGATGCCCTCGGACGCGTGCATGCCGTGAATGTCTTCCGGCGAAGTCTCGATGCGCACCAGAATGACCTTGCGGCCATCGGCCTGCAGCTTCGCCGCCTCGTCGGAGGAGAACACGATTTCGCCGGAGGCCGCGCCGGGCGAGGCCGGCAGGCCCACGGTGATCACGTCGCGCTTGGCAGACGGATCGATGGTCGGGTGCAGCAACTGATCAAGCGAGGCGGGATCGATGCGCAGCACCGCGTCCTTCTTGCTGATCAGCCCTTCATTGGCGAGTTCGACGGCGATCCGCAGCGCGGCGCGCGCCGTGCGCTTGCCGTTGCGGGTCTGCAGCATCCACAGCTTGCCCTGCTCCACCGTGAATTCCATGTCCTGCATGTCACGGTAGTGCTTCTCAAGCAGCGTGTAGATGCGCGTCAGCTCCTTGAACGCCACCGGCATCGCCTTTTCCATCGAAGGCTTGTCGGAGCCGGATTCCTTGCGCGCGTCCTCGGTGATTTCCTGCGGCGTGCGGATGCCCGCCACCACGTCCTCGCCCTGCGCGTTGATCAGGAATTCGCCGTACAGCTTCTTCTCGCCGGTGGAGGGATTGCGCGTGAAGGCAACGCCCGTCGCCGAGGTGTCGCCCATGTTGCCGAACACCATGGCCTGCACGTTCACCGCCGTGCCCCAGTCCTCGGGGATGTTGTGCAGGCGGCGATAGGTCACCGCGCGCGCATTCATCCACGAGCCGAACACCGCGCCGATCGCGCCCCAGAGCTGGTCATGCGGATCCTGCGGGAAGTCCTTGCCGGTCTCGCGCGCGACCGCTTCCTTGTAGCGGCCGACCAGTTCGACCCAGTCGTCGGCCTCAAGGTCGGTGTCGAGGGTGTAGCCCTTGCCGTCCTTGTAGGTGTCGAGAATGTCCTCGAAGTGATGATGCTCGAAGCCGAGCACCACATCCGAATACATCGTGATGAAGCGGCGATAGCTGTCGAAGGCGAAACGGCGGTCGCCGGACTTCGCCGCCAGCGCCTCGACCGTGACGTCGTTGAGGCCGAGGTTGAGCACCGTGTCCATCATTCCCGGCATCGAGGCGCGGCTGCCCGAGCGCACCGAGACCAGCAGCGGATTGGCGGCGTCGCCGAACGCCTTGCCCGTGAGCTTGCCGACATAGGCCAGCGACTTGTCGACCAGCGCCGACAGTTCCTTGGGGTAGGTGTTGCCGTTGTCGTAGAAGTACGTGCAGACCGTGGTCGGGATGGTGAAGCCGGGAGGCACCGGCAGGCCGAGATTGGCCATCTCGGCGAGATTCGCGCCCTTGCCGCCGAGCAGGTTGCGCATCGCCGCCGTGCCTTCGGCCTTGCCGTCGCCGAAGGTGTAGACCCACTTGTTGGCCTGAGCGGCCGGGGCTTTTTTTGCGGCCACCTTCGGCGCCTTGGCCGGAGCCGCCTTCTTCACGGCCTTGACGGGAGCTTTTGCAGCGGTTTTGGCAGCCTTCACGGCCGCCGGCTTCGCGGATTTGACCGCGGCCTTCGGCGCGAGCGGCTTGCGGGCCACCGCGGAGACCGCCGCCTTTGCCGCGCGGGGCTTGGCGGTCTTCGCTGCGGCCTTCCCGCCGCTCCGGGCGGTGGAAGCTTTTGATTTTGCAGAAGTTGTTCTGGTCTTCGATGCGGCTTTGGCCATGGCGTCCAGAAGAAGTTTTGGGAGGGGGAAAACGTGGCCCGCTTACAACACGGTTTCGCGCCTGCACGCAAGTCGCGCGTGCAGGCGCAGAACCCTCAGGAATGCACGCCTCGCGCGTGAAACGAGGGGCCTTATACGTCAGACATCAAGATCAGAAATTGATCATCTTCATGACGCCGAGCCCGACCAGACCAATAAAAATCAGGTATAGCGCCACGATGATGTTGAGCAGGCGGGGCATGATGAGGATGAGGATGCCGGCGATCAGGGCAACGATCGCGGGAATCTGGGTGGCGGTGATAACCATCGGTAACTGTCTCCCGGAGCAATGAGTACGGCCGCGTAACGATCACGGCCGCGAATCGCGGCGGATGATCGGCCGCCGCGTGCCGGATAGGCAAGCAGCGTTCATGACGTCCGGTTCCATTTGCACCGAAATGCCCCATATGCGGCACGCAAATTCAGGAACATCGCAGTGCGGTGGTCATTGACGGCTTATCGCCGGTTTCGTGCCGATTGCCATGTTGCAGAGAGCTTGTCAGGGAGACTTGCCATGAAACATCTCGTTGCCATCGCCACCTTCGCAGGCGCGCTCGGCGTCAGCGGCCTCGCCAGCGCACAGGATACGCTCATCGTGCGTGACCCCGCGACGGTCGGATCGGCCGTCAGCGACGTGACCGGCATTCCCGCCGACCGGGTGCGCTCGTTCCGGCAATATGTGATCGAGGAGGAGGTACCCGATTTCACCATGCAGAGCGACATCGCGGTCGGAGCCGAGATGCCGGAGGTCGGCGTGACCTATTACGATGTGCCGGACCGCTTCGGCGCGGCGCGCGTGCGCTACACCATGGTCAATGGCCGCACCATTCTGGTCGAGCCACGCTCGCGTCGGATCATTCAGGTGATCGACTAGTTCTTTCGCCCGACTCCGGAAACGCAGCGAAATGCGGTAACAGCGGCGCGGAAAACGCAAATCCGGATTCCGTTCCGCTTCCTCGCGGGCTACGAACGCTGCTGCCGTTTTCTTGGGTACCTTCGCGCTGCGATGGCTTCAAAGAGTGGTGCGGTGATCCGTCACCCCGAGAGCCTGTCCCCGGACCTGATCCGGGGGCGCATGGCTCTGTAATGCCCCCGAAAGATAAATGCGGAGATCCGTCACCCTGAGGCGCACGGCGCAAGCCATGCTTCGAAGGGCGACGGTTGATATGTCTTACGTCTGTCGTATCGCTCGTCATCCTTCGAGGCCCGCTTGGCTCGCGCCTCGGGATGACGCGACCCAGTCTCGCGGCTCAGTCCTGTACCTTCGAGAAATCCGCCACGGCGCGCGTCGCCTCGCGGATTTCGCTGAGCAGCCGCAGGCGATTGGCGCGTACTTGCGCGTCGTCGTCGTTGACCTTCACCTTGTCGAAGAACGCATCGACCGCCGGGCGCAGCTTCGCCATCGCGGCCATGGCGCCGGCGAAGTCTTCCTTGGCCACAGCCGCGCCCGCGTCCTGCCTCGCCTGCGCGATGGCGGCGGCCAGCGCCTTCTCCTCGTCAAGTTTATAAAGCGAAGCATCCGGCGCGTCGTTGTAAGATACGCCGTCCTTCTTCTCCTCAATGCGCAGAATGTTCGCCGCGCGCTTCACGCCCGCGAGCAGATTTTTCCCATCCTCGGTGTCGAGAAATTTGCCCAGCGCCTCGACCCGGCGAACGATCAGCAGGAGGTCGTCCTGCGTGCTTTCCGCTGCGTCTCCCGGTGACGTGCGCGCCTCCCTCCCCCCGCTTGCGGTGGGGAGGGATTGAGGGTGGGGGGACGTGGCGTGCGACGGCGAAGAGCCCCCCACCCCTGACCCCTCCCCACCGCTCACGCGGGGGTAGGGGAACGAGGGCGTAGTGGAAGAAAGAGCCAGCACGGCGTCCACGAGGTCATGCCGTGCGCCCTGATCGCGCAACTGCACCTTCAGGCGGTCGGTGAAGAAGGAGAGGAGGTCCTGAGTGACGCGCCATCGCATGGCCAGTCCCTCGGCAATCACGTCCTGCTTTGTATTTGATACGTCCGGAGCGGGGCCGACCTCTCCAATCGAGAACTGATTCAGCACTGGGAAAATGATCGCCGCCAAATCAAGTCGCAGCCCGTTCTCCAGCACGATCCGGATCACCCCCAGCGCCGCGCGTCGCAGTGCATAAGGATCCTTCGAGCCCGTGGGCTTCTCGTCGATGGCCCAGAAGCCGACCAGCGTGTCGATCTTGTCAGCGAGCGCCACCGCGATCGCGACCGGATCGGTCGGCACGCGATCGTTCGGGCCCTGCGGCTTGTAGTGATCCTCGATCGCCTGCGCGACGCTTGCATCCTCGCCCTGCGCCAGCGCGTAATATTTTCCCATCAGGCCCTGCACCTCGGGGAATTCACCGACGACTTCCGTCAGAAGATCGGCCTTGGCGAGACGCGCGGCGCGCCTGGTTTTCTCCACATCCGCGCCCACCAGCGGCGCGAGTTCGGCCGCGAGCCGTTCGATGCGCGCGATACGCTCCGCCTGCGTGCCGAGCTTTTCGTGAAACACGATGTTCCCGAATTTCGGCAGCCGGTCTTCGAGCTTCGTCCTGAGATCGGTCTCGTAGAAAAACTTCGCGTCCGACAGCCGCGCGCGGATCACGCGCTCGTTGCCGGCGACGATGGCGTTGCCGCCGTCACTCGCCTCGATATTGGCGACGAGGATGAAGCGGTTGGCGAGCTGGCCGGTGGCCGGATCGCGCACCACAAAACACTTCTGGTTGTTGCGGATGGTGGCGCGGATGACTTCCCCCGGAATCTTCAGGAAGCTCTCGTCGAACGAACCCATCAGCACCACGGGCCATTCGACCAGCCCGCTGACCTCGTCGAGCAGCGCCTGATCCTCGACCAGTTCAAAACCCTGCGCGAAGGCGAGATCCTTGGCGTCGGCGAGAATGATGTCGCGGCGGCGCTGCGCATCGAGCACCACCTTCGCCTCGTGCAGCTTGCTCTCGTAGTCGGCGAGACGGCGCACGGAGAAATCCGCAGGCGCCATGAAGCGATGGCCGCGCGTCACCTGCCCGCTTTCGATGCCATCGATGTCGAAGCGCACCACGTCCGGCTCCTCGGTCTCGGGACCGAAGGTCGCGACGATGGAATGCAGCGGCCGCACCCATTGCAGCGCGCCGGGTTTCGCCGAGCGCGCGCCCCAGCGCATCGCCTTCGGCCACGGGAAGGTGCGCACGATCACCGGCAGGAATTCCGCCATCACCTCCAGCGCGGCACGGCCGGGCTTCTCGATCAGCGCGGTGTAGAACTCGCCCTTCTTCGGATCCTTCTCGATCCGCGCCTCGTCGAGCGAATTGAGTCCGGTGGCCTTGAGGAAGCCCTGCACGGCGGCGTCGGGCGCGCCGACGCGCGGGCCCTTGCGCTCCTCCTTCAGATCCGGCTGGCGCGCGGGCACGCCGTAGACCGCCAGCGCCAGCCGGCGCGGCGTCACGTAGGCGCGCGCCGCCTCGTAGACGAGGCCTTCGGCGACGAGCTTGTCGGTGACGAGCCGGCGCAGATCGTCCGCCGCCTTCGCCTGCATGCGGGCAGGAATTTCCTCGGAGAACAGTTCAAGCAGAAGATCGGGCATGACTTATCCGGCCAGTTCACCCCTCCCCCCGCTCGCGGCGGGGAGGGGTCGGGGGTGGGGGGCGATCGACGTGGCCCGAAGCCTGCGCAACCGCGCTCAAAACGCCTTCGATGTTCGACAGAACATCGTGATTCCAGAAGCGCAGAACGCGGTAGCCGGCGCGTTCGAGATAATCGGTGCGGACCAGATCGCGCGCGCTGTCCAGATGCTGGCCGCCGTCGAGTTCGATCACGAGGCGCAGGCGATGCGAGGCGAAATCGGCGAAATATGGCCCGATGGTCGCCTGTCTTCGAAAATGGCTCTGTGAGAACGGCTCGGCCCGAAGCCGACGCCACAACATCTTCTCGGCCTCGGTCATCTGCTGACGCAGCGCGCGGGCACGCGGCACTCGGCGATCCGGTGGCCTTTGCGTACGGTCAGCCATCCCCCACCCCCCAACCCCTCCCCGCCGCAAGCGGGGGGAGGGGTGCAGCGCAAGCGCCAGCGTTGAGTTTCTCATGCCAACCATAACCGTTCTGTCACCCTGCCCCACAACAGAACGGGTGAAAATCCTCAAGAGGGTCTCACGCCGCCGCGCCGCCCGCCTCGGTGGCGAGCCAGGCTTCGCCGCAGGCCTTGGCGAGTTCGCGCACCCGCAGGATGTAGCTCTGGCGCTCGGTCACGGAGATCACGCCGCGCGCGTCGAGCAGGTTGAAGACGTGGGACGCCTTGATGCACTGGTCGTAGGCGGGCAACGCCATCAGATGCCGCCCGCGCTTGCCGGGCTCTTTCGCGACGTCCTGCCAACCCGCGTCGAGGTAGCTCTTGCAAGCCTGCTCGGCCATGCGGAACTGCTCGAACAGCATCGTGGTGTCGGCATATTCGAAATTGTGCCGCGAATATTCCTGCTCGGCCTGCAGGAAGATGTCGCCATAGGTCACCTTCTCGGCGCCCTCGCGGCCGTTGAAGTTGAGGTCGTAGACCCGGTCCACGCCCTGCACATACATGGCGAGACGTTCCAGCCCGTAGGTGAGTTCGCCCGCCACCGGCGCGCATTCCACGCCCGCGACCTGCTGGAAATAGGTGAACTGCGACACCTCCATGCCGTCGCACCAGCACTCCCAGCCGAGTCCCCACGCGCCGAGCGTCGGGCTCTCCCAGTCGTCCTCGACGAAGCGGATGTCGTGCAGCTTCGCGTCCACGCCGATCGCCGCGAGCGATTTCAGATACAGATCCTGAATGTCCGGCGGCGACGGCTTCAGGATCGCCTGAAACTGGTAATAGTGCTGCAGCCGGTTCGGATTCTCGCCGTAGCGGCCGTCCTTGGGCCGCCGTGAGGGCTGCACATAGGCCGCGTTCCACGGCTTCGGCCCCAGCGCCCGCAGGGTGGTCGCCGGGTGGAAGGTGCCCGCCCCCACTTCCATGTCGTAGGGCTGGAGCACCACGCAGCCGTAATCGGCCCAGTAGCGTTGCAGGGTCAGGATCAGGCCCTGGAACGAGCGTTCCGGGCGCATATGGGGCGGCAGGTCCATGCGGGGCGTCGCGAATCCGAGAAAAGCGGAACAGTCGAGAGGGGCTCTTAAAGGCCGGGTTACGCCGAATCAAGGCAAAGCCCTGCCTCAGCGGTTGCCCCGGCCCGGCCCGGTGTGCCATGTCACCGCCCCGGACGAGCGGGGAAAATGCCATGACAGTGCTGATCGCGGGTGGGGGTATCGGCGGGTTGACGCTGGCGCTGAGCCTGCATCAGGCCGGGGTGCCGGTGCGGGTGTTCGAGAGCGTGCCGGAACTGCGACCGCTCGGGGTCGGGATCAACGTGCTGCCGCACGCGGTGCGCGAACTGACCGAACTCGGCCTGTTCGACCGGCTCGACGCGGCCGGCGTGCGCACCGCCGAACTCGCCTATTTCTCCAAGCGCGGCAAGCCGATCTGGAGCGAACCGCGCGGACTGGAAGCGGGCTACAACTGGCCACAGTTCTCGATCCATCGCGGCACGCTGCAACAAATCCTGCTGGACGCGGCGCGCGAGCGGCTCGGCGACGCGAACATTCTCACCAGCCATCATCTGGCGGACTTCCGCGACGACGGCACGGGCGTCACCGGCCGCTTCACCGACCGCGCCACCGGGCAGGAGGCGGGGATCTATCGGGGCGACGTCCTGATCGCCGCCGACGGCATCCACTCGGCGGTCCGCGCGACACTGTTTCCCGAGGAGGGCGCCCCGATCTGGAACGGCCGCATCCTGTGGCGCGGCATCACCAAAGCACCCGCCTTCCTGAGCGGCCGAACCATGATCATGGCGGGCTATCAGGCTCTGAAATTCGTCTGCTACCCGATCTCGAAAACGCCGGATGCCGACGGCAACCTGCTCATCAACTGGATCGCCGAACGCGAGCTTGACCCGAATTACCAGTGGCGGCGAGAAGATTACAACCGCGCTGCGCGGCTGGAGGAATTTCTGCCGTGGTTCGAGAACTGGCGCTTCGACTGGCTTGACGTGCCGCGCCTGATCCGCGACTGCCCGGCCGCTTACGAATATCCGCTGGTGGACCGCGATCCGCTGCATCGCTGGACCTTCGGCCGCGTCACGCTGCTCGGCGACGCCGCGCATCCGATGTATCCGATCGGCTCCAACGGCGCGTCGCAGGCGATTCTCGACGCGCGCGTGCTGACGCGCGAAATCCTCGCCCATGGCGTGACCAACGCCGCGCTCGATGCCTACGAGGCCGAGCGGCGGCCCGCGACCACCGATCTGGTGATGCTGAACCGGCGCAACGGCCCCGAGCAGGTGATGCAGCTGGTGGAGGAGCGCGCGCCGGAAGGCTTTAAGGTCGTGACCGACGTGCTGTCGCGGCAGGAGCTGGAAGACATCGCCGCGAACTACAAGCGCGTCGCGGGCTTTCAGGTCGAGGCGCTGAACGCCAAAGCGCCGATCGTGCCGCATCCGCGGGAAGCACAGACGGCGTGAGCAGGAGACCGCCCGTCACCCAGAAGCACGCGCCGAAGGATGACGGAAAGGCCCTACTCCCCCAACCCATGCGCGATCACCTTGCGCATCACATTCGGCAGCGCCTCGCCGGCCAGCGTTGCGATCTTCACCCAGCGCCCGCCGTCCGGCGGCGGCGTGCCGTCCGCGACATGCGTGGTGAAGACTGTAAGTTCGAGCGGAAAATGCGTGAACACGTGCGTCACCACGCCGGCCTTGCGGTGCCAGCGCGGCGGTGGATCGAACGCGGGCGCATCGTCCGCCACGTTGATAAGTTCGTAGTCGCCGCGCCACTGTGAGCCCGGCACCTCGGTCATGCCGCCGAGCAGGCCCTTTTCGGGCCGCGTGCGCACCAGAATCTCGTCGCCGCGCGTCACGACAAACGCGGCGCCGCGCCGGAGCGCTCCCGTCGTTTTGGGCGACTTGCGTGGAAACGTCTCCTGATCGCCGCGCGACTGCGCCGCGCAGTTGTCGTTCAAAGGACATAGCGAACAGGCCGGACGCTTCGGTGTGCAGATCGTCGCGCCGAGATCCATCAGCGCCTGCGCGCTGTCGCCGGCGCGCGCAGGCCCGAGCAATGTAGCCGCGAGCCGCGTAATTTCTTTCTTGGCCTGCGGCAGCTGCGCTTCCACTGCGAACAGCCGCGACACCACGCGCTCGATATTGCCGTCCACCGGCATGGTCCGCACGTCGAAGGCGATGGCGGCAATCGCGGCGGCGGTATATGGGCCGACGCCCGGCAGCGTGCGCAAGCCCTCCTCGGTCGGCGGAAACGCGCCGCCATGGTCGCGCATCACCGCCAGTGCGCAGGCATGGAGGTTGCGCGCCCGCGAATAATAGCCGAGCCCGGCCCACGCTCGCAGCACGTCGTCCAGCGTTGCGGATGCCAGCGCGCTCACGTCGGGCCACAGCGAGGTGAATTTGCCGAAATAGGGACCGACGGCCTTCACCGTGGTCTGCTGCAGCATGATCTCGGAGAGCCACACCCGGTAGGGATCGCTGGGCTCGCCGCTCTTCGCCCGCCACGGCAGATCGCGGCGATGGCGGTCGTACCAGGCGAGCAGCTGTGCTGGCCGGTCGTGGGGCGAAGCACGGGGCGGCGTGTCGGAGGCTGGCTTGCGTCGCGGGGCTGGCACGAACTGTTCTTAGAACGCCGCACGCAGCGCTGCAAACGCCGTTGCCCTCTATAACGCGTCACGTTATAGTACGCCATGATCCAGAGTTTTGGCAATGCCGAGACCGCGCTGATCTGGTCAGGCCGCCGAAGCCGCAAATTGCCGCCGGACATCCAGTCCGTCGCCCTGCGAAAATTGCGCCTGCTGAATCAGGCGCGTGCTCTGAACGATCTGCGGGTTCCGCCCGGCAATCGGCTCGAAGCTCTCAAGGCGGATCGCAGCGGGCAGCATTCGGTCCGGATCAACGATCAGTGGCGCATCTGTTTCGTCTGGGAAGAAGGAGGACCATGCGGTGTCGAAATCGTCGACTATCACGGCTGAAGACCTTCTGCCCAATCCGCATCCGGGCGAAATCCTGCTGGAAGATTTCCTCAAGCCAATGAACCTCAGCCAGAACGCGCTGGCGCGTGCGATCCATGTCCCGCCCCGGCGCATCAACGAAATCGTGCATGGCCGGCGTGACGTCACGGCCGACACGGACCTGCGCCTCGCGCGCTATTTCGGCCTCTCGGAGGGATTTTTCCTCGGCCTGCAGGGCGACTACGATCTGATGCAGCGGCGACGGGAAATCGAGCCGGATCTGCGGACGATCCGCCCCCGCGCGGCATGATAAGATAACAGCCATGTCCCGGTCCGGCCCACTTTTCGCGCGCCCGCTCTCCGTGCTCACCGGCGCGGTGTTCAAGGATGTGTTCGCGCGGCAGGGGTTTGCCTCCCGCGAGATCGTCACCCGCTGGGCGGAGATCGCGGGGGCGGACATCGCCGCCCATTGTGAGCCGGTAAAAATCCAGTGGCCGCGCCCGGTCGGCGACGACCCGCCGGCCCCCGCGACGCTGATCCTGCGGGTCGAGGGACCGATGGGGCTGGAAATCCAGCATTCGTCCACCGTCATCATCGCGCGGCTCAATCGCTTCCTCGGCTGGAACGCGATCGGCAAGATCGCGCTGCGGCAGGCCCCCTTGTCCCGCCCGGTGCGGCGCAAGGTGCCCAAACCGCCGGATGCGGCCGCGGTCACGCGGCTCGCGCAGGCGCTGGAGACCATCGAAGACGAAAACCTGCGGCAGGCGCTGGCCCGGCTTGGGGCCGTGCTCAAGCGGAATTGACGCCGCCCGCGCCCGCGCCGGGCTCCCGCGCCATTGCCTCGGCCCCCGTTTCGAGCTAGCGAACAGGCGTTTTCCGGTCCGCTCCGCCGCCTTCCGCCGCGCGAACGGCCCTGCCTCTGGAGAGTCCGTTGCCGATCACCCGCCGCGCCTTTAACGCAGCCCTGTCCCTCACCGGCGTCGTCGCCATTGCCGGTTTCTCGCCGCTGCGCCTGATCGGGCCGGCTGCGGCACAAACCGCCAGCGCCGCCGACATCGCCCATCCGAGTTCGCTCGGCGACATGGCGCTGGGCTCCGCCGACGCCAAAGTGACGATCGTCGAGTATGCCTCGATGACCTGTCCGCACTGTGCGGCCTTCGCCACCGAGGTGTTCCCGAAGCTGAAATCGGAATACATCGACACCGGCAAGGTGCGTTACATCTTCCGCGAGTTCCCGCTGGACCTGAAGGCTGCCGCCGGCGCGATGCTGGCACGCTGCATCGGCAAGGACGACGCGCCGAAATACTTCGCGGTGATCGACATCCTGTTCCGGTCGCAGAACGACTGGGTGATGAACAACACCACCGAGAGCCTGCGCCGCATCAGCAAGCAGGCCGGCCTCTCGAACGAGGCATTCGAGGCGTGCCTTAAGGACCAGAAGATGCTGGACGCCATCAAGGAGACTCAGGACTGGGCTGTGGACAAGCTCAAGGTGAACTCCACGCCGTCGTTCTTCATCAACGGCCAGCTGGTGCGCGGCGAGACCTCGTTCGACGCCTTCCAGAAGATCATCGACCCGATGCTGAAGGCGTAAACGCGCATCTCCTCGATACTGCCATGAGTCCGGGCCGCCATCGTCGGCGGCCCGAACTTTTCGGGGTTCCAGTCCCCCCTTGTGTACATGATGCGCAAAACCCTGTGGACAACGCAGGGAAAAAAGCCCTGAAAAAGGCTCTGGATAAGCCGTTTCCGGCGGTTGCGGTCGCGAAGCGGCGCCGCCATTGTCCGCTGCCTATGAGGCGCGGCGCGCGACTCATCACGACACGACTCAGTTATGCTCTGGTGTGGGGGACAGGTTGACCTCGGCCGGCTGGCTGTGTGGTCCGCGAACAGAGTGCCCCTTGCAATGAAACTGACCCGTCTCCGTCTGCACGGTTTCAAGACCTTCGTTGAGCCCACCGATTTCCTGATCGAGCCCGGCCTGACCGGCGTCGTCGGTCCGAACGGATGCGGCAAGTCCAATCTGGTCGAGGCGCTGCGCTGGGCGATGGGCGAGACCTCGCACAAATCGCTGCGCGCCACCGACATGGATGCGGTGATCTTCGCCGGTTCCGGAAACCGTCCCGCGCGCAATCACGCCGAAGTGGTGATGAGCATCGACAACAGCGCGCGCACCGCGCCGGCGGCGATGAACGACCACGACGTGCTCGACGTCTCGCGCCGGATCGAGCGCGAGGCCGGCTCGGTCTACCGCATCAACGGCCGCGAGGTCCGCGCCCGCGACGTCCAGCTGCTGTTTGCCGACGCCGCCACCGGCGCGCGTTCGCCCGCCCTCGTCCACCAGGGCAAGATCGGCGAAATCATTCAGGCCAAGCCCGAGCAGCGCCGCCGGGTGCTGGAGGACGCCGCAGGCGTCGCCGGTCTGCATGCCCGCCGCCATGAGGCCGAGCTGCGCCTGAAGGCGGCCGAGACCAACCTCACCCGCGTCGACGACGTGGTTGGCCAGCTCTCCGGCCAGATGGAGGCGCTGAAGAAGCAGGCACGGCAGGCGATCCGCTTCCGCGAGGTCGCCGCCAAGGTCCGCAAGACCGAGGCGCTGCTGTTCCACATGCGCTGGCTGGACGCCCATGCCGATGTCAACGAGGCCGCGCGCACCCACGACGTGTCCGTCCGCGAACTCGCCGAACACACCCAGCTTCAGGCGGAGGCGGCCCGCATCCAGGCGATCCGCGCCGCCGAACTGCCGGGCCTGCGTGAGAACGAGGCGCGCGCCGCCGCCGGCCTGCAGCGCCTGACCAATGCCCGCGAGCAGCTCGACCGCGAGGAGGAGCGCGCGCGCTCCCGGCTCGCCGAGCTTGAACGCCGTCTCACCCAGTTCACCGCCGACATGGAGCGCGAACAGCGCCTGTCGTCGGACGCCGACGTCGCCATCCAGCGGCTCGACGAGGAAGATGCGATCCTCAAGGAGGAAATCCGCGGCCGCGTCGATCAGCGCAGCGGCGCGGAGGAGCGCGTGGCCGAGGCCGCGGCGAAACTCGCCGAAAGCGAGAGCATCTTTTCCGACCTGACCCGTTCGCTCGCCGAACTCACCGCGCGGCGCAATCAGTTCGAAGCGAACCTGCGCGGCCACCGCGACCGCCTCGCCCGGATCGACGCAGAGCTCAGCTCGGTACAGGCCGACATCGGCCAGCTCGCCCAGCAGACCGGCGCATTTGGCGATCTCGACGAACTCACCGCCGTCATCGAGACGACGCTCGGCGCGCTGGAACTGGCGGAAAGCACCACCCGTGAGCGGGAAGCGGCTCACGGCGCAGCGCAGCAGCAACTCGATGCCGCCCGGCAGGCGCTGGAAGATGCCCGCGCGCCGCTGACCGAGGCCGACCGCCGCGCCCAGCGCCTCGAAACCGAGGCGAAGACGCTGGCGAAGATCCTCAACGGCGAGAGCAAGAATCTGTGGCCGCCGGTGATCGACGGCATCAACGTCGACAAGGGTTACGAAAAGGCCATCGGCGCGGTGCTCGGCGACGATCTCGACGCGCCGGTCGACCCGTCCTCGCCGATGCGCTGGACCGGGGCGGAGATCGCCGCCGATGATCCGGCGCTGCCGGAGGGCGTCCAGCCGTTGTCCGCGTATGTCCACGCGCCGCCGGAACTGGCGCGCCGCCTCGCCCAGATCGGCGTGGTGCCGCGCGAACGCGGGGCCGAACTCGTCACGCAGCTCAAAACCGGCCAGCGCCTCGTCTCGCTGGAAGGCGACGTCTGGCGCTGGGACGGCTTCGTTGCCGCAGCCCATGCGCCCACCGGCGCCGCGCGGCGGCTGGCCGAGCGCGCGCGCCTGAAGGATATCGAGGCCGATCTGGAACTGGCCCGCGAGGAAGCCGCCGAGCGCCGCCGGGCGCTGGAGCATGCCGATCAGGCGGTGCGCGAGGCCGATCAGGCCGTGAAGGCCGCCGCCGCCGCCGAGAGCGACGCGCGCAACGCCTGGCGCGCCGCGCAGCGCGATGTGGACGCCGCGCGCGAGCGTCACGCCAATGCCGAGCGCGAGATCAACCGCCATTCCGCGCGCCGCTCCGCGCTCGACGAAGGCCTGGCCCGGCTTCAGGACAACCGCGCGGAAGCCGAAGCCGCCCTTGAGGAAGCCGCAGGCGCCATCGAGGAACTGCCGGGCGGCGACGACATTGAAGCCCGCCTCACTGCCGCGCGCGAGGAGATGGAAGGCCATCGCCGCCTCGCCGCTCAGGTGCGCGCGGAAGCGCAGGCGCTCGCCCGCGAGGCCGAGCTGGCCGACCGCCGCGTGCAGGCGATCCTGTCCGAGCGCAACGAATGGCAGCGCCGCAAGGAAGGCGCGGCCGCACAGAACGAGACCATTGCCATCCGCATCGAGGAGCTGACGGCGGAGCGCGAGGAGCTCATCATCGCCCCCGAAGTCTTCGCCGAGAAGCGCAGCGCGGTGATGACCGAAATCGAGATCGCCGAAGGCGAGCGCCGCGAGGCGGCCGATCAGCTCGCCGCCGCCGAGAACACGATGGCGGAGACCGACCGCGTCGCCCGCGCCATGATCGAGGCCTTGTCGGCCGCGCGCGAGGTCTCCGCCCGCGCCGAGGAGCGCATGGAGAGCGCCCGCCGCCGCGTCGCCGACATCGAGCGCGAAATTGGCGATGTGCTGGAGATCGAGCCGCAGAATCTGGCAGCCGTGGCCGAGATCGTGCCGGGCGACGACCTTCCGCCGATGGCGGAGGTCGAGGCCGACCTCGACAAGCAGCGCCGCGACCGCGAGCGGCTCGGCGCGGTCAACCTGCGCGCCGAGGAAGAACTGCGCGACGTGGAAGGCCAGCACGACGGCCTCACCAAGGAGCGCGACGACCTGATCGAGGCGATCAAGAAGCTGCGCCTCGGCATCCAGAGCCTCAACCGCGAGGCGCGCGAGCGCCTGCTGGCCTCGTTCGAGGTGGTGAACGGCCACTTCAAGCGGCTGTTCACGCAGCTGTTCGGTGGCGGCGAGGCGGCGCTGCACCTGATCGAGAGCGACGATCCGCTGGAAGCGGGCCTGGAGATCATCGCCAAGCCGCCGGGCAAGAAGCCGCAGTCGCTGTCGCTGCTGTCGGGCGGCGAGCAGGCGCTGACCGCGATGGCGCTGATCTTCGCGGTGTTCCTCACCAACCCCTCGCCGATCTGCGTGCTGGACGAAGTCGACGCGCCGCTGGATGACCACAACGTCGAGCGGTTCTGCGACCTGCTGCACGAGATGACCGGCTCGACCGAAACGCGCTTCATCATCATCACCCACAATCCGATCACCATGGCGCGGATGAACCGGCTGTTCGGCGTCACCATGGCCGAGCGCGGCGTGTCCCAGCTCGTGTCGGTCGACCTTGACGCCGCGGTCGATATTCTCGACTCGGCCGTGGCCTGAGGATCGGGCTCCCGCGCTTGCGGAACGAAGCATCGGCGGCTCCGTTGCGTGCAGAGCGCGCGGCGGGGCCGTTTGTCATTGAACCGTCATCGCCGCTGTGCGATGGCGAACACGGTCGAATCTGGCACTCTCACCGTGCCCTACCGGCCGCCGCCGCCCCTCCATGACATGACCGGGAAACGGAACTTCGGTACGCAGGGTCCGTTCATCTCCGTTGGAGCCACCGCATGCTGACTGCCTATGTCGTCAACGGAACCTCGCTGAAAAAAGTGGATGGCCTGACGCCGGAGACGCTGCCCGACAACGCGGTCTGGATCGACCTGAAATCCCCCGCGCCAGGCGAGGACAAGGCCGTTGAGAAACTGACGGGCATCGAGATTCCGACCCGCGAGGATCTGCAGGAGATCGAAATCTCCAGCCGCCTCTACGTCGAGAACAACGCCCGCTACATGACCGCCACGCTGATGTGCGCGACCGATTCCTCGCAGCCGCGCACCACGCCGGTGTCGTTCATTCTTGCCGGCCACCGGCTCGTCACCGTCCGTTACGACGAACCGAAGCCGTTCCAGCTGGTCGCGGCGCGGCTCGGACGGGGCTGCCCCGCCTCGATCAACGGCGAGGCGGTGATGTTCGATCTGCTGGACGCGGTGATCGACCGCTGCGCCGATATTCTGGAGCGGATCGGCCTCGATGTGGACGAAGTGTCCTCGCAGATCTTCGAGCCCGCCCCCGACCGCGGCCATGCCCCCGCCTATTCGCAGATCCTGATGGCGATCGGCAAGAAGGGCGACCTCACCTCCAAGGTGCGCGAGAGTCTCGTCTCCATCGGCCGCCTGATCTCGTTCGCCGCCGTCGAGGGCGAGGCCGGCCGCTGGAACAAGGAGCAGAAGGCCCAGCTCAAGACCATGCAGCGCGATGTGATGTCGCTGACCGACCACGCCTCATACCTCTCCAGCAAGATCACGTTCGTGCTCGACGCCATGCTCGGCGTCGTCAATCTCGAACAGAACAACATCATCAAGCTGTTCTCGGTGATGGCCGTGGTCTTGATGCCGCCGACTCTGATCGCCTCGATCTACGGCATGAACTTCAAGCACATGCCCGAGCTGGATTACGCCGTGGGCTATCCGGCCGCGCTGCTGGCGATGGTCTGCGCCGCCGTCGGTCCTTACATGTTCTTCAAGTGGAAGAAGTGGCTGTAGCGACGCTCGCGGACGTTGTTCTCCGCTTCAACGCGGCGCGCAGGTCGTGATGCCCGTCACGGGCGCGGGACTTTTCATCGGCATGCTCTGGTGGCTATGATTGACCTTCTTCCGAAGGGGCTCCGCACATGACCGTCACCACCGCGACCGTAGACACCATCTCCGGTACCATCGCCTATCGCCAGTCGCCGGGGACCGGCCCCGCGGTGGTTCTGGTCCACGGCAATTCAGCTTCGTCCGGTGCGTTCACCCGGCAGTTCGAAGGCCCGCTCGGCCAGACGCTGCGGCTGATCGCGATCGACCTTCCAGGCCACGGCCAGTCCGACAAGGCGGGCGACCCGGCCGCGACTTACACCATGCCCGGCTATGCGGCGGTGGTGAGGGACGTCGCGGCCAAACTCGGCGTCACCGACGCGGTGTTCGCCGGCTGGAGTCTGGGCGGGCACATCGTTCTGGAGGCCGCGCCGGACTTGCCGGAGGCCGCAGGCTTCCTCATCTTCGGCACACCGCCGCTGGCGTTCCCGCCCGCCATGGAGCAGGCGTTTCTGCCCCATCCGGCTCTCAATGTCGGTTTCTCGGACGCGATCACGGAGCAGGAAGCGCGCGCCTATGTCGCCGCCGCGTTCAAACCCGGCGCCACGGACATCCCCGAAGCCGCCGTGGAAGACGCGCTACGCGCAGATGGCCGCGCCCGCTCCACCATGATCGCCAGTATCGCGCCGAATGGCTACCGGGACGAGGTCGAGGTGGTCGCCAGTCTCAGGCAACCGCTCGCCGTCCTCCACGGCGCGCAGGAGCAACTCATCAACGCCGGCTATATCGCGACGCTCGCGATGCCGACGCTGTGGCGCGGCGCGATCCAGTTTATCAACGATGCCGGGCACATGCCGCAATGGGAACAGCCGGCCGCGTTCGACGCCCTGCTCGGAGCCTTCGTCGCGGATTGCCGATAGCCTCTATCTTGGAATCTTTTCGAACCAAATCCGCCCCTCGACAGACCGAACCATCAACTCGGCCCCTTTTCTGAAAGCGACGATTAACCGTTTCCTTTCACCGAACCGTAGGCGCGCCGTTCTATAGCGGGCGTGTGGATCATCTCCGGCAGCCTGCCGCTGCAGATATCCATCACGGGAGAGACCACTGTGAGCTGGGAAGGACGTACCGATCTGACGGCTGTCGGACAGATCAGTCTTAGTACCAGATTATGGATTGCCTGCGTGCTGATAGGGGCCTGTCTGATCGGCCTCGCGGCCGCCATCGTCGTCCCCTCGGTCCAGGCCTACAGGCAGGCCCAGACCAATGTGAAGCTGATCGAGCGCTTTCGTCTGGTGCTCAACACCGCGAACGCGATCTCCGCCGAACGCGGACCATCCAATATCATTCTGTCCCTCATGCCACGTGAGAATCCCACGCTGGCGGAAGAACTGCAGGCCGTCCGGCTCCGCACCGACCAGGCGCTCGACCGGCTGGTCGCGATGGAGACCGAGCGGGCCGTCCGCGCGGCAAATCCCGGCACCTTCGGTCTTATGCCCGATATCACCCGCACGCGGGAGCAACTGCGCCGCGGGCGCGAACTGGTCGATCTCGTCTCGAACACTCCTCTCCAGGAACGCGATTTCACCGCAATCAACGATGCGATCGTTGCGATGATCGCTGCGGTCGATGTTTTTCAGAGCGCGATCGCTCTCGAAATCAGGACGTCATCGATCCAGGGCTCGGGATTGGCGACCTACCTCGCCGTCGGCCACATGGTCAGCGACCTGCGCGAATATGGCGGCCGGATCGGCTCCCACATTATGGCGAACGTGATCACGCGGCAGCCGATGAGCGTTCAGACGATGGCGGAGAAAGACCGGTCGCATGGCCGTCTTCTCGAAATCGAGCGGCTGCTGCAGGCTCAGCGCGCTCTTCTCAGCGAGGTCTCGGGCTCCCCGGCCGATCCGCTTTCCGAAATCAACGTCATGTTTTTCGGGAGGGGGCTTTCACTGATCGATGAGGTGGTCGGCGAAGGGCGCACGTCCGGGAATTATCCGGTGACCGCGCTTGGACTGACGCGCCGTCTCGTCGCAACGTTCCAGCCGCTGGAGCGGCTCCGCGCCTCGTTCCTCACTGACGTCGTCAGCCATGTGGAAGCAGCCCGGGAAGCAGCCCTCGCGCGCCTCGTCTGGGTCAGTTCGGCCACCGTGCTTGCGCTGCTCGTCCTGGCCGGTCTTGTCCACACTGTTTATGCATCCATCCTCTGGCCCCTCAACGCCGCCCGTCGGTCGATCATCGAACTGACCGAGCAGGGAAGCAGCGCGCAGGTTCCGACGCGATCGGATGTTGACGAAATGGGACGCGTGTTCGATGCGCTCGCCGGCCTGCGCGACCGCTTCCGCGAGCAGGAATTGAAGACCGCCGAGCTTCAGAACGAGGCGACGCACGACGCCCTCACGGGTCTGTGGAACCGCCGGCCGCTAGAGCGCTTCATGCGCGCCACCCAGCGCGCCAGCGATGCCTGTACCGGGCTGATCCTGATCGACATCGATCATTTCAAGCAGATCAACGACACCCATGGCCACAAGGGCGGGGACGAGGTCTTGATGCAGTTCGCCAACCTGCTGCGCTCGGAGACTCCCCCCTCGACCGTGGTGGCGCGAATCGGCGGGGAAGAATTCGCCATTCTGATGCCGGGCGCGTCGCTGACCGAGGCCACGCACCTGGCCCACCGCCTTCAGGGCATTGTCGAGCGGCATCCGATCGCCATTCCCGAAAGCGTGGTCACTCTGCGGGTGAGTGCCAGCTTCGGCGTCGCGGCCGGGTCGTTGCATGGCGCCGGCGCGGACGATCTGTTCCGGCAGGCCGACCGGGCCCTCTACAACGCCAAGGCACACGGCCGCAACTGCGTGCGGGTCATGGAGCCGCGACGTATCGCGGTGTAACGGCCTTCGGAAACAGCGCCGGACTCAGACCATATCGCTGCGCGGGTTATAAGGATGCTGGTCGCGCCACTTCTGCATCAGGGCTTCGAGCTCGGCGTTGTTGCCGTCCGGCAGGACGATGCGGATGCTGACGAACAGATCGCCGTGGCCCTCGCCCTTCACCGGCAGCCCCTTGCCCTTGAGGCGGAAGGTGCGGCCGCTCGAGGTGTTCTTCGGCACCGTCAGTTCGACCGCGCCCGACAGCGTCGGCACGCGCACCTTGCCGCCCAGCACCGCCTCGTAAAGCGTTACCGGCAGATCAAGCCGCAGATCGTTGCCATCGATCTTGAAGAACCGGTGCGGAGCGATGTGGAGCGCCACCAGCACATCGCCCGGCGGATGGCCGGCCGCCGTCTCGCCCTGTCCCTTGAGGCGGATCTGCTGGCCCTCGATCACGCCGGCCGGAATCCGGATGTCCAGTTCCTTGCCCGTCGGCAGCCGCACGCGCTTGGTACCGCCGTTGACGGCCTCCTCCAGCGAAATGGTCATGCTGACATTGAGGTCGAGGTCGGGCGTCGCGAAGGCGCTCGGATCGAACTCAAACCCGCCACCCCTGCCGCCGCGCGCGCCGCCGCCCGCCGCGCCGCCGAACATGCTGTTGAGGATGTCCTCGAAACCACTGCCACCAGCCGGGCCGCCGCCGCTGCGGAATGAATATTCAAAACCGCCCGGACCCGCGCCGGCCCCTGCGCCCGCACGGCCGCCGCCGAACCCGCCGCCCGGAAAGCCCTGGAAGCGCGGCTTGCCTTCGGCGTCGATTTCGCCGCGGTCGAACTGCTTGCGCTTCTCCTCATCGCCGAGGATTTCGTTGGCTGCGTTCACCTCGGCGAACCGTTCGGCCGCCTTGGGGTCGCCCTTGTTGGCATCGGGATGGTGCTTTTTGGCGAGCTTGCGGAACGCGCTCTTGATCGCGGCCGCATTCGCGCTCTTCGGCACCCCCAACACCTCATAGGGGTCACGCATCTCGTCATCTCCTCGGGATCGTCAGGTCGGGACAAGGACCGAATGGTCCGGCCTTCATCTGGGGTCAACGTGTCATTTTTGCAACGGTGACGACGCGAAACCTGATCAGGTTCGCCGCCACGGTTTCATGGAGCGGATTTCCCAGTGCTTGCCGGACTTGCAGGCCGCACCCTGCATCCAGGTCTCGGATTTTCCACGCACATAGCTTGCCAGAAAATCCCGGCAGGTTCGCCCCTCCGCCGTATAGGCCGAGGCCAGCGGCGTCACCGAGCCGCGCGCGCCGGTCTGCGGATTTTCCCACGGCTGACTGGCCCCTTTGCCACCGCGGGTCAGGACGTCGGACGCCGCGTTGCGGGCGAAGGCGAGATCGGATTCCGTCGGCGTGTCTTGCAATTCTGCGTGGGCGGCCAGGATCGAGCCTGTCGTATCGAGCGGGTCGAGCGAAGGGGCTTCGTCCGCAAACCGCGACATGCTGCATCCTCCGAGGCCCGCCGCGACAGCAATCACCCCCGGCAGGGCAAGCCGCCCGAACATGCATAGGACGCTGCCCCCCGTTGTCCTATATAGACGGGGCCGCCGTAGGGCTTTGCCAAACGCCTGAGCCAGCAGCATACGCAACCCGGGATACTCCGAACGATGACCGAACAGGACTCGATCAAGCGCACATCTGGGTTAACGTCCGGTGATTTTACCGCAGCACCGGAGCCGTTTGCGTTGTTCCACGAATGGTTTGAGGAAGCTCAGCGGAGCGAGCCCAACGATCCGAACGCGATGGCCATCGCGACCGTGGATGAGGACGGGCTCCCCGACCTGCGCATGGTGCTGATGAAGGACTATGACGCCAGCGGCTTCGTGTTCTACACCCATCTCGACAGCGCCAAGGGCCGCGAGCTGGCCACCACCCCCAAGGCCGCGCTGCTCTTCCACTGGAAGTCGCTGCGCCGCCAGGTCCGCATCCGCGGCACGGTATCCAGCGTCAGCGATGCCGAGGCCGACGCCTATTTCGCCACCCGTCCGAAGCAGGCCCAGATCGGCGCCTGGGCCAGCAAACAGTCGCAGCCGCTGGAAAGCCGCTTCGCGTTCGAGCAGGCCATCGCCAAGGTGGCGGCGACCTATGCGCTCGGCACCGTGCCGCGTCCGGCCGGCTGGAGCGGATTCCGGATCGCTCCGCAAAGCATCGAGTTCTGGCACGACCGGCCGTTCCGCCTTCACGATCGCATCGTGTTCCGGCGCGAAGGGACAGAGGGCTGGATCAAGACCCGTCTCTATCCCTGAACCGGACTCCGCCCAGCTTTCAAGGCGACCAGAAAGACACCCATGGCTCCCTCGACCGCCAACACGCCCGCGAACACGGCTCGCCGCACTCTGCTGCTCACGGGCGCGAGCCGCGGCATCGGCCACGCCACGGTGATCCGCTTCTCCTCCGCCGGCTGGCGCGTCATCACCTGCTCGCGCCACCCCTTTCCCGAAGTCTGCCCGTGGGACGCCGGACCGGAGGACCACATCCAGGTCGACCTGTCCGATCCCGCCAGCACGATCCGCGCCATTCACGAAATCCGCTCGCGCCTCGCCGACGGGCAGCTTCATGCCCTCGTCAACAACGCGGCGATCTCGCCCAAGGGTGATGGCGGCAGCCGGCTTGGCAGCATCGATACCGACATGGACATCTGGGAAAAAGTTTTCCGGGTGAACTTCATGGCCCCGATCATGCTGGCGCGGGGCCTGATCGAGGAACTGAAGGCGGCCAAAGGATCGGTGGTGAACGTCACCTCCATCGCCGGATCTCGCGTCCATCCGTTCGCGGGGGCCGCCTATGCCACGTCGAAGGCGGCGCTGGCTGCACTCACCCGTGAGATGGCATCCGACTTCGGCCGGCTGGGCGTGCGCGTCAACGCCATCGCGCCGGGCGAGATCGATACCGCGATCCTGTCGCCCGGCACCGAGAAGATTGTCGAACAGCAGATACCGATGCACCGTCTCGGAACACCGGACGAAGTTGCGAAGATCATCTACGTGCTGTGCACCGAAACCTCATCCTATGTGAACGGCGCCGAAATCCATATCAATGGTGGTCAGCACGTTTGAGCGGCGGCACGGCCTCCGCGCGAAAGATCGCGGAACATTCGTCCTCGGATTCACCTTCCGCGAGCCATGCGCCGCAATGGGAGCAGTAGTTCGGACTGGCAACCAGAGATTTTCGGCCGATGCTCCGTTCGCGGCGAACCGAGAAGCTGGCGAAATCGATGATGTTACGTCCGAGCGTTGCGGCTTTGTCAACCATGGTATCCTCACGTTGTGCAGAGGTTTTATTGCAGAAACATCTGGCACAAGTGTTCAGTGGACCCTTCTAATTTTACCGGTCGCCTGAATCGCAGTTAGGCCCGATTGGCGGTCGTTTTTGCAAAAACGGACAGCTGATCAGGAACCGGGTTTCACGCCGCACGCGCGAGCGGTGCAACCGTTCACCTATGATAGCGCGACAGATTCAACCCGAGGTCGCGAAAACTGACGTAGCTGCGCCAGATCCACTGGAACAGCTCGGTCGGCGTGTTGTTCCTGTCGCGCACATACGCTGTGAACGAGAATGACAGCCGCTCGAAATACGTTCGCAGGAACGCAGGCAACGCGGACAGGTGCAGCGACGGCGCGGCTGCGAGCGCAGGCGGCATCTCTCCCCGCATGACGTATTCGTTGTCGATCACGAGCAGGACGATGTCCGGGAATTTTTCGCGCAGCATCCGAAAGCCCTGCACCGAGGCCCGGTGCGCATCGGGCACATACAGGATCACAGGATCGACACCGCGCCGGACAGCCTCCTTCGTGAACCCGATCTCGTCGCACATCCGGAAGAACTCATCGAACGCGTGGTAGCCGAGATCGACCACCTTCGGCACGCCGTCGTTGGCGATCAGCCGGTCCATCAGCGCCATCTTGCCGAAGGTGTCGCTGACGTCGGCGGTCTCCGTCTGCCGCGGCAGAAAATCCACCAGCGAGGGTTCGCGCAGGCTGACGTCGAATGCCAGCACGTCCCCGTGCTGAAACAGCAAGAATTCGGTGAGCACCCGCGCAAGCAACGTCTTGCCGACCTGCGGCCGGGGCGAGCAGACAATATAGACGGGCGTGCGACGCATGGAGCGGTGTGTAGAGGATTGATTTCGGATGGGCCAAAGGATTTTTGGCTCCGGCCGGCCCAAAGGCAAGACGAAGATCTTCGTTGCCATGTGAACCGGCCGGACCCGGCCCGCAACTGACCATGGAAGGCCACGCACAATAAGCATTGTAAGAAGCGTGGGGCGCGCTAAGCTGCCGACGTTTCCTGATCTTGAATTTTAAAAGCCATTTCCGAAAGGGCCGCCATGACCCCGTGCTTTCGGCTTGCCGTCCTGGCCTTGTTCCTTGGTTCATCCCCTCAACCGACCCTGGCCTCGGATGTTTTTTTCAGCCCGCCCGGCCGCACTTTCAACGGCGAAGGCGATTGGGGCCCGCAGATGTTCTTTCAGGGCGACGCGCCCGGCGTGTTCTGCTGTCCGCCCTGCTCGTTTCAACTGGACGACGGCCAGTCGGTCGGCGCGGTCGCAGGCGGCGGAAATGCCATCAACGGCACCGGATCGTTTCATCTGGCGCCCGACGGCGATCGCCCGCGTCAATACACGATGACTGTCAGCGCCCAGTGCTGGCGGCGGCTCAACATCATCAATCCGCAAACCGGCCGACCGCAGATTGTCGACTGGGGCGTCAATACCGGGTCCATGATCCTTACCGTCACGCCCTGACCTCGCCCCGAAAGGGATTCATCATGTCGTGCTCACTGCTCTCGCTCGTTCTGCACAAGACGGCGCGCCCTCTCATCGGCGCTGGACTCATGGCGGGCATGCTCGGGCCTGTTCCGCTTCACGCACAGACCATCCAGGGCGTCAATCCCCTGTCCGGCACCGCCTCGCCGCGGCTAGGCACGGCCGCGCTGAGCGCCGACGGCGGCATCGCCGTCGGCTACAACTTCGATCAGACCAGCGGCGTCAACCAGGCCGTGCGGTGGAGCAGGGCCGCAGGCACGCAATCGCTTGGAGCCGCTCCGGGCGTTTCGGGGTCATCGTCAGCCTATGGGGCCAGCGCCGACGGCAGCACTGTGGTCGGGCTGATTTCCGACGATACCAATCTGCGCGGCTTCACCTGGACTCCCGCCGCCGGCATGAGCGCGCTCGCGCTCGACGCCGGGGAACAGGCCAATATCGCCTACGCGACCAACGACGACGGCAGCGTCATCGTCGGCTTCACCGCCGGCAGTTCGTTCGGCGGCGAGGCATTCCGCTGGACGCAGGCCGGCGGCAAGGTCCGTCTCGGCGTGCCGGCGGGCTTCCACTCGACCTCGGCAGTTGCGGTCAGCGGCGACGGCGCGGCGGTCGCAGGCTCCGCACTCAACGAGGATACATTCGTCAGCCGCGCCTTCCGCTGGACCGCCGGCGGCGGCCTCGCCACGCTCGATCTTCCGGCCGGCTATTTATCCACGGCCGCAAAAGGGATCAGCCGCGACGGATCGACCGTCGTCGGCAGCGCTTCCGACGCCAACGCCCGCTCACAGGCGTTCCGCTGGACGCAGGCCGGCGGCGTGCAACTGCTCGGCACGCTCAGCGACGGCGTTGGCAGTCTGGCCAAAGCCGTGAGCGGCGACGGCAGCGTCGTCGTGGGCGAGAACCTCGGGCGCACGGGCACGATCTATGCGCGCCGCGCCGTGCGCTGGACGGCCGCGCGCGGCATGGAATCGATCGAGAGCCTGCTGCAGTCGGCGGGCATCAGCCTCGGCGGTTTCCGCCTGCTGACCGCGACGGGCGTGTCGGCCGACGGCACGGTGATCACCGGCATCGGCAATCAGGCCGGCGCGATCAAGGGCTGGGTCGCCCGCCTGCCGCTCAATCCGGCGGAAACCCGCGTGTTCGCCTCGGTTCTTCCGACGGCACGCACCACCCCCTATGGAACGGCGGTGACCGGCTTTGCGACCATCGTCAATGCGGGCGCGGCCACAGCCCACGGCTGTCATATCGAGTTGCCGCCGCTCACCACGCCAGCGGCGATCAGCACCACCCTGCTCTACCAGACCACCGATCCCAGTTCGAACGTGCCGACCGGCACGCCGAACACACCGGCTGATATTGCACCCGGCACATTCCAGACATTCTATTTCGCGGTGACCGTCAGCAGCGCCGATACCAGCTACGACTGGACCGCGCAGAACATGCCGCTGGTCTTCACCTGCGACAACGCCGCGCCTGCCAGCACCATCTATGGCGTCACGAGCTTCCTCGTCACGGCGAGCCAGACGCCGATCCCGGATGTGCTCTCGATCGCCAGCACGCCGAGCGGCGACGGCATCCTGAACCTGCCCGGCACGACAGGCGCCAACGCGATGGCGACCGCGGCGATCAACATCGGCGCACCGGGAACGGTGATCTGCACCGCCAACCCCAATCCGGCCGGGTTCACCAGCCGCACCCTCGCGGCGAACCTGTCGATCTGCCAGACCAATGGCAGCGGCCAGTGCACCAACCCCGCAACGCCCGGAGCGTCGGTCACGCTCACGCTCGCGCAGAACGATATCGCCACGTTCTCGATCTTCGCGCAGGGTCAGGGCCAGGACGTCCCGTTCGATCCTGCGAACCGGCGCGTGTTTTTTTCCTGCAAACAGGACGTCAGGGTGCTCGGCGAGGCGAGCGTCGCGGTCCGCACGCAATAGGTCACCGATCACGAGGTCGGCGCTGCCCGCTCCGATGCGGGTCCGGCACGCCGTACGCGGCCGGCGAGCCTCTACTTTTCGCCGCTGCCCGCGCTCTTGTCCTTGCCGACAAGACCGGTCAGCCGGATGCGGTCGTACTCGGCCCACACATTCGCCAGCCAGTGGCGGACATAGCCGCGCAATACAAAGGAATAGTTGGCGTCCTCGTCGTGCAGCCCCTTGTTGGCGACGAATTTGAGGAACGGCACCGAGGCGACCTCGACCTGCTCGTAGGCCATCTCGTTCAGCTTGGGGATGGTCAGTTCGGTCGCATCCTTGATGCGGTGGAAATAGGAATTGTAGGTCGCCTGATCCCACTCGAAGAAGCTGGTGTTGTTGATGAAGTTCTTCACCAGAAAATACTTCGCGCCAGTCATGAAGCTGGCGGTCTCGGCGATCTCCTCCAGCGAGGCGATCGAAGGGCCGAGGATGTGAAACACTGCGAAGGTGATCTGACCGGCCCGCGCCGCGTCGAGGAAACCGATATCGCGCAGCGAGGCCAGCGCCGGGGACAGCAGTCCGGCGCGCACGTCGATCACCGTGACCGATGCGGTCGCGGAGTTCAGCGTGTCGAAGATCTTCATCTGGTCAGAGGTCGTGGTCATGTCCACGATCTCGGTGATGTCGGGATGAAACCGCTTGAGCGTGCCGCGCGGCGATTCGGTGTCGAAGGCGCGCGTCGGCACATTGTTCGCGCTGAAGTAGTCCAGCACGGTGCGCGACACCGTGGTCTTGCCCACGCCGCCCTTGTCCGCGCCCACCACGATCACTGCTGGTTTTGTCATGCTTTGGGTCCCCTCGCGCGAGATGCTCCGCGCGCTGCTGATCGGACACCGCCACCCCGGCATCCGGCTTGCGGCGGGGACCATGGCAGAAACGCAGCAGAATTCAATTCTTGACGGCGCAGAACCGGAGCTTGCGGGGAAAGGTCGTTAACGCTGGTCGGGCCGGTTGCCCCAGGGCATCCGCAACGGCCCCCACGGGCCACGTCGCGGCGGCAGCGGAGGCGGCACCGGAGCGCCGGTCCCCGCATGGTCGCCCCAGGGACCGGGGGACTGACCGGGGAACTGATCGGGCTCGGTCCCGCCGGGCAGCGACGGCGGCCCGCCGGGACCTGGGGGCTCCGGCAGCGCCGGGAGCGGCCCGGAATCGTGACCTCCGGCGAACTTCACCAAAGCCGCCACCCGGGCATCGACCGAGGGATGGGTGGCGAACAGATCGGAAAAGCCCTGCCGCGGATTGTCGACGCACATCTCCATCACCGCGGAGGTCGCGCCCTCCAGTTCACCACGGTTCTCGATCTTGCGCAGCGCCGAGATCATGGCGTCGGGGTTCTTGGTGAGTTCGACCGCTCCGGCATCGGCGAGGTATTCGCGCGAACGCGACAGCGCGAAGCGGATCACCTGCGACAGGATCCACGAGACGATCACCAGCGCGACCGCGATCAGGATCGCGATCACTGCCCCGCCGCCGCCCTTGCGGTCGTCCGAGGAAGAGCGGCCGCCGCCGAACCTGATCCCGCCGCTCGTGAAAATCCGGAAGACGAGTTCGGCGACGAATCCGACCACGCCGGCGATGATCACGGCGATGATCATCAGCCGCACGTCGCCGTTGCGGATGTGGGTCAGTTCGTGCCCAAGCACCGCCTCGATCTCATTGTCGTTCAGGGCGTTCAGCAGCCCGCTCGTCACCGTCACCGCGTACTGCTTCTGGTTGACGCCGGAGGCAAAGGCGTTGAGCGCGTCGGTCTCCATGATCTTCAGCTTCGGCATCGGGATGCCGCGCGAGATGCAGAGATTTTCCAGCAGATTGTAGAGGCGCGGGTTCTCCTGCCGCGTCACGTCGCGCGCGCCGGTCACCGCGTCGATGATGGCGACGTTGAAGCGGTAGGCGATCAGGATCCACAGCGCCGCCGCGATGGTGGCGAAGGGGGACGCCGCCAGCAGATCGCGCCCCGCCCGGCTCAGATAGGTCGAAAGGCTGCGGCCGCCGTCGCTCATCGCCTCGCCCACCAGAGCGCCAGCGAACACCATCACATAGACCAGCACGAACAGGCCGCCGAGCAGCAGGATCGAACGGACCCGGTTCGACTGGATATGCGTATAGAGACCGTAGGCAGCCATCGGCCTTGGCTCCGCCGGATGCGGATCAGAACTTCACGCTCGGCGCCTGCTCCACCTGCGCGCGCGTCTCGCCGAGATCGAAGAAGTCCTTCTTCGTGAATCCGAACGTGCCGGCGAACAGCGCGGCGGGAAGCTGCTGGATGCCGGTGTTATATTCCTGCACCGCGTTGTTGTAGAAGCGACGGCTGGCGGCGATCTTGTTCTCGATGTCGGAGAGTTCGCCCTGAAGCTGCTGGAAATTGGCGTTGGCCTTGAGGTCCGGATAGGCTTCCGACAGCGCGATCAGCTTGCCCAGCGCGCCGGTCAGCACGTTCTCGGCCGCCGCCGTCTGCGCCGGCCCCTGCGCGGAGATCGCCGCGTTGCGCGCCTTGACCACATCTTCGAGCGTGCCGCGCTCGTGGGTGGCATAACCCTTCACCGTCTCGACCAGATTGGGGATCAGATCGTGGCGCATCTTGAGCTGAACATCGATGTCGGCGAACGCCTGATTGACCCGCTGCGCCAGCGCGACCAGCCGGTTGTAGGCGGTGAAGGCAAGAAAAACCAGAACGACGATGACGCCGAGGACGATCAAGCCGGTCGACATAAGAAACTCCCGATGCGAAAATGCTGGCTACCACCGTAGCGCAAAACAGCGCCGCGCTGCAAAGCACGACGCTGTTTTCAGTCGCATTAGAATGCTTCTTCGTTCAATGCGTAAGGGCCGGCACCATTAAGGTTTGGCAATGTGCCAGACGTTGCCGGCAAAGCCGTCGCCGCTGGTGTCGCCAGCCGCCTTGTCGTTCTTCCAGGTGTAGAGCGGTTTGCCCTTATAGGCCCACATCTTCGCGCCGTCGTCGCGGGTGACGACGGTCCAGTCGCCCATGTCCTTCGCATCTGCGCTGGCCATCAGCGGCGGCCAGTTGGTCGCACAAGGCCCGTTGCATGCGGATTTGCCCGCGCTGTCCTTGTCGAACGTGTAGAGCGTCATGCCCTTGGCATCGACCAGAACCTGCCCCTTGGGCGTATCGCTGACCTTCGCCGGCGCGGTTTGCGCCAGTGCGAGTGGCGAGGCGAGCAGGACGGCGGCGACCGCTGCGGCGGCAAAACATTTCGACATGAAGGAATCTCCCTGATGCGTCATCAATCGTTGACGGAGCGACGCGATTGCGTGCCCTCCCCCGCATCAACGCCGCACAGGCCAGATTATTCCCCGCGCGCCACCGCATCGCCCCAGCGCCAGCGGCGGGCCGCCGCATAGCCGGGCTTGTTGCGCCGGACGATGGTTTCGAAGACGAGGCCACCGGGTGTGCACAGCTTCGCCGCGATTTCCACCTTGCCGACCCGGGGCGGCGCGAGCACGCGCGCATCGCCCGCAGGCAGCGGCATGCGCTGCAACGCCACATAGGAAAATTTCTCGTCCTCGAAAGGAGCCTCCGCGCCCTTCAGGAGTTTATGATCGCGCGAGCGGGCGAGCCGCACCGAGAAATGACACCAGTCCGGCTCCCGGAGCGGGCACGGCAGATCGGCCGGACACGGTGCAATCACATGGGCTCCCGCCGCCAGCAGCCGGTCGCGCAGCGCCAGAATGCGCCGCGATCCCGCCGGCGTTCCCGGCTCGATCACCAGCAGCACGGCGGAAGTCTTCCGCCACATGGCGTCCGCAAGATCCACCTGATCGCGAGCGTCCAGCTCACCCAGCACATAGCTGGCAACGACCAGGTCGGCCGGCTCGGCGGCCGCGACCTCGGCCACCGCCTGCCCGGCCCTGATCCGCAGGTCCGGAAAACCCGGATCGCTGTCGGCCAGATGCCGCGCCAGCTCACGCAGCGCCGGATTGGCGTCGATCATGGTCAGCGAACGAAGCGTATCGAAGGTCTGCGCCGCCGCCCAGCTCGCGGTTCCCGGCCCGGCCCCGACGTCGAGCAGGCTCTCGGGCGCGAAGCCGGGCATGCGCTCGCCGAGCGCGTCGAGACAGGCCGCAGCCGCTGCATAGGTCGCCGGCATCCGCGCCAGCGCGTAGGCCAGGGCGTCGGAAGCCCTGGTGATGCCGGCCGAATTGCCGCCTGCGCGGTAGCGCCGCGAGATGTCCGCGGCACGTGCGGCTGCGTCGCCCCGCGAGACGCCTTCCGCCAGACGATCCAGCGCCGTTCTCAATCCAGCGGGAAGCAGACCACTCATCGTCATTCCTTCAGGTCGTTCATAGCATCCTCGCAATCGGCCCCGGTCCAGCGCCGGGCCGCCAAACCTGCCCAAGAACTGACCGTCCCATTCCGCATTTGCGGTAAAAATGCCACAGCCACGGTGCGCAGATGCCGCGATGACACCTAAGTGATGGAAAGAGAGCCTGAATAAACGATAATGAAACCATGAGAGTCGATGCGTAGAGGAGGTCCGGCCCGGACCCCTTGAAACGCAGATGTTGAATTGGGTTTCCCATGTCAATTGCAGCGAAGATCGGAATCGTGATTGCAGTCGGGCTGATGGTCTCGGGTTGCATGCAAGCCACCACCTACGAGGCCGTCAACGACGCCAACTTCAAACCGTCAGACAAGGCTCAGCTCGCCAAGGCGCGCTACGCCAAGGTGTCGGTCCCTGAGCCGTTCCGGCGCGCGATCGTGGATTATCACCGCAAGGAATTGCCAGGCACCATCGTGGTCGATTCCGACAACCACTATCTCTACTTCGTGCAGGACGGTGGCAAGGCGATCCGCTACGGTGTGACGGTCGGCGAGGAAGCGCTGGCCTTCTCCGGCGTCGCCAAGATCGGCCGCATGGCCGAGTGGCCGACCTGGACCCCGACCGCCGATATCCACAAGCGCATCGAGGGGCTGCCGGCCTCGGTCCCCGGCGGCATCGACAATCCGCTCGGCGCGCGCGCTCTCTATCTCTATCAGGGCAACCGCGACACCCTGTTCCGCATCCACGGCACCAACCAGCCGGAATATATCGGCGCGTCGATCTCCTCGGGCTGCATCCGCATGACCAACGAGGACGTCATCGATCTCTACAATCGCGTCAAACAGGGCGCGGTCGTGGTGGTGCTGGAGCCCAAGCACGGCGACTCGCCCTTCAATTCCAAGATGGCGCTGCAGGGTGGCGCCAGCGGCAACGCCTCGTTCTGAAGCGCTCACCATTCGGAATCAAAAAGCCGGGCTTTGCGCCCGGCTTTTTTTGTGCGCCATGATTGGCTTCACCTCGGAATCAGGCTGAGCGGAAACGGAAGCGTGTCACGCGGCTGGCGGCGTTTAGGCTTCCCGGACCTGACAGAGCCAGATTTGGCAGACACGGCCTGAGACTGCACCGGCGGCGCGGAAGAGTTTGCCACCCGCGCCCCACTCTCCTTCTCTCGCGAGCTGTCTCCTGATTTCGCTCCGGGCGGAGCCGGTACCGGCAGCGGTGTCCGCGTCACCGTCTCTTCCGGTGAAGAGGCAGGCGGCGCGGCTGCCTCCTGCCCGTCCCTCTGGTGCTCATCCTTCTGCTGCTCGTCGTCCGGCCGCGCGTCATTCGCCGCCGAAGGGCCCCGCGTCCCGTCACCCGGCGTGACCGCCGCGACCTCGCGGGGCGGCGCGTCGTTCGGGCGGACGGCCGGAAGCAGCGGCGCGATCTGCGGCATCGGATCGTGAACATCCCACTGGCAGATGCGGTAGCCGCCCCGGCGCTCGGCGCGGTCCAGATGGATATGATCCTCGTGATAGCCATCCGAGCCAGGCCCCAGCACGGTGGTGAACCGCGCGCAGACCGATTGCAGCACCTTCTCACGCACCTCGCGCGGCGACGCCGGCTCAGTGAGCGAGATCGAGCGTCCGTCAGCCAGTTTGAAACCGCGCACGTCGAGCGCGTTGGCGCGGCCATGCTCGGAGAGCTTTGCGCCCGCGACCCGGTTGCGGCCCCGGCAGCTGTAGGAATCAAAGTTGTCCAGTTCGCTGAGCCGGCCGCCAAGACCGGCTGCCAGCGCCGCGAGATCGGTCCGGACCCATTGCGCGAGATCGCTCGCCATCTCGCAGCGGACGGTGGCGGCGGGCTTCAGCGCGACTTTCCCGCCGTCCTCCAGAACCACTTGTTCCAGCCGGACCAGATCCTCGCCGCCGCAGCCGCCCTCTCCCTTGATGGGTGCAATCGAGGGCGCGACCGCAATCGCCTCGGTGAGCGCAAGCCGGCAGGCCGAGGGCTGCGGCGCGGCCTTCGCGCTTTCGGCAGGCGCATGCTCGTCTTTCGCCGCGGGACCGGCGGCGTCGGGCTGCGGCGGCGCAGCCGTCGCGGGAGCGTTCACCGGCCGTGGACGCGGCATCGGAATACCTGCATGAGCATTGTTTGATGAAACGCAAAAAATGAACCAGCTCAAGCCGGTAACCACTGCTGCCAGACCCGCGCCGGCGCGGCGAAAAGGCCACCTCTTGGCTGTTGCATTGGCGATGCAATTCATGCGAACCACACCACCGGTCCGGCGGCAAGAACGAGACAACCGGAAACCAATCCACAAGGAGGGATTTGCGCATGCGCGGCTTGATGCAAGACTGGCCCCTGCTGGCTCACCGAATCATCGACCACGCGGCCAGCATTCACGGTGATCGCGAAGTCGTCACCCGCTCGGTCGAAGGCCCCATCCATCGCACCAATTACGCCGAAATCCGCGCCCGCGCGCTGAAGGTCGCGCAGCGGCTGGAAAAGGACGGCATTGCGTTCGGCGATCGCGTCGGCACCATCGCCTGGAACACTTGGCGTCATCTGGAATGCTGGTACGGCATCATGGGCATCGGCGCCGTGTGCCATACCATCAACCCGCGCCTGTTCCCCGACCAGATCGCCTGGATCGCCAACCATGCCGGCGACCGGATCATCTTCACCGACATCACCTTCGTTCCGATCCTCGAAAAGGTCGCCGACAAGCTGACCGGCGTCGAGCGCTTCGTCGTGCTCACCGATCAGGCGCACATGCCGCAGACGGCGCTGAAGAACGCGGTCGCCTATGAGGACTGGATCAACGAGGTCGACGGCGATTTCCAGTGGAAGTCCTTCGACGAGAACACCGCGGCCGCGATGTGCTACACGTCCGGCACCACGGGCGATCCCAAAGGCGTCGTCTATTCGCATCGCTCGAACGTTCTTCATGCCCTGGTCGCCAACAACGGTGACGCCCTCGGCACCGTCTCCAGCGATACAATGCTTCCGGTGGTCCCTCTGTTCCATGCCAACAGCTGGGGCATCGCGTTCTCGTCTCCCGCAATGGGCACCAAGCTGGTGATGCCGGGCGCCAAGATGGACGGCGCGTCGATCTACGAACTGATGTCCACCGAAAAGGTCACTTACACGGCCGGCGTGCCGACGGTGTGGCTGATGCTGCTCCAGCACATGGAGAAGGAGAAGCTCACGCTGCCGGACCTGCGCGTCGTGGTCTGCGGCGGCTCGGCGATGCCGCGCGCCATGATCAAGGCGTTCGAGGAGATGGGCATCCACGCCCGTCACGCCTGGGGCATGACCGAGATGAGCCCGCTGGGCACGGTCTGCGCGCTGCAGGGGGCCTACAGCAATCTCGAAGGCGACGCCAAATACGACATCCAGCAGCTCCAGGGCTTCCCGCCCTTCGGCGTCGAGATGAAGATCACCGACGACAACGGCAAGGACCTGCCGTGGGACGGCAAGACCTTCGGCCGCCTCATGGTGCGCGGGCCTTCCGTCGCGGCGTCCTATTTCCGGGTCGACAAGAACATCCTCGACAAGGACGGTTATTTCGACACCGGCGACGTCGCCACCATCAACGAACACGGCTACATGCGCATCACGGACCGTTCGAAGGACGTGATCAAGTCGGGCGGCGAGTGGATCTCCTCGATCGATCTCGAAAACCTCGCGGTCGGCCATCCGAAGGTCGCCGAAGCGGCCGTGATCGGCGTCTTCCATCCGAAGTGGGACGAGCGGCCGCTGCTGATCGTTCACCTCAAGGAAGGCCAGACCGCCACCGAGGACGAAATCCTGAAATTCATGGACGGCAAGATCGCCAAATGGTGGATGCCGGACGCGGTGGTGTTCACGGACGGAATTCCGCACACCTCCACCGGCAAAATCCTCAAGACCGCGCTGCGCGACCAGTTCAAGGACTTCAGCTTCCCGAACGCCGCGGCGTAAGCCACAAAGCCATGATCCGATCCGGGCGCCACACATGGCGCCCGGATTTTTTTGTGCGGCTCCGGCTTTGAAGCCGGCGGATTTGCCTTCCCTTGTCCGGGCTGGTACCAGCGGCACAGCGGGACCGCTCTGCGCAAGGCGAACGCCATCGCCGCGACGTCGCTCCCTCGCACATCGCCGCCTCTGCCCACAGGCTGACTGAATGGCCCGCAGATTTCGCGCTGCATACCAATCCGAGCCCGTCTCGCGCCTCGCCTCGGCGGCGCGCTTCTTCGCCATCTTCGCGCTGGTCGTCGCTGCGTTTTCCGTGATCGTCGTCCGCTTCGGCCTGCTGGAGGCAGAGCCGGGCCTGTGGACGTTCTTCGGGGCGCTGGCCTGCGCGGGCCTGTCGATCCTTTTTGCACTCGCAGGCTTTGCCTCGATCTGGCAGTCCGGCGCGCGCGGTCTGCCCCGCATCCTGCTGGCGCTCGTGCTCGACGTGCTGATCCTCGCCTACCCGGCCTATCTCGGCTATCTCTACCGTACGCTGCCCGCGATCCACGACATCACCACCGATCCGATCGACCCGCCGCGCTTCGAGGTGCTGTCGCGCCTGCGCGCCGGAGATGGCGCCAACCCCGCCGTTTATGCGGGCCTGTATTCTGCCGAGCAGCAGCGGCTGGCCTATCCCGACATCGAACCGGTTGCGCTCGACGTCTCGGCCCAGCTGGCCTATGACGCGGCGCTCAAATTCATCACCCGCCACAAATGGCGCGTGGTCGATGCGCGCATGCCGCAGCCGCCGCGCCGCGAGGGCCATATCGAGGCGGTGGCGACGACACCGGTGATGGGCTTCCGCGAGGACGTGGTGATCCGGGTGCGCCCCGATGGCGACGGTTCGCGCGTGGACATCCGCTCCTCGTCGCGCAACTTCAAGGCCGACCTTGGCTCCAACGCCGCCCGCATCGCCAGCCTGATGGCGGCGCTCAACGACATTTCCGACGCCGACACCGCCAAGCCGGTCAAGCGCCCGGTGGCGCCGCCGGCGAAAACACCGGCCAAAGGTCAGGGCAAGAACGCCGCCAGCCGGTAAGTCCCCTCGATGGTCGGATCGCCGTCGGTCTCGACCACCTCGCGCGCCACGAGGTCTTCCAGATGGGCGAGCACCGAATAGCCCGCCGCCGTCATCAGCCGCGGATCGATGCCGATATAGCTGGCGCGCACGATGGTCGGGATATCCGCCTCGCCTTTCCCGAGCCTGTGCAGGATCGAGGCCTCGCGCGCCTTGCGGTGGCGCGCCAGAAACCGCGCGAACCGCCGCCCCTCCCGGATTTCGGGACCATGACCGGAGAGATAGAGATCCTCATCGCGCGCGATAAGCTTGTCGAGAGAGGCCATATAATCGACCATCGAGCCGTCCGGCGGCGCGACGATCGAGGTCGACCAGCCCATCACATGGTCGCCGACGAAAGTGATGCCCTTCTCGCCCCAGATGAATGCCAGATGGTTGGCGGTGTGGCCCGGCGTCGCCAGCGCCTCCAGCGCCCAGCCGTCCCCGGTCACGACATCGCCCTCGCTCACGGCCACGTCGGGCGCGAAGTCGCGGTCCGCGCCGGATTCCGACGACAGCTTCTCGCTCTCGTAGCACGGCCGCGAGGCGCGGTGCGGCCCCTCGGCATAGACGCTCGCGCCGGTCGCCGCCTTCAGCGCGGCCGTGCCGGGCGAATGATCCTTGTGGGTGTGGGTGACAAAGATGTGCGTCACCGTCTCGCCGCGCACGGCATCCAGCAGCGCCTGAATATGCGCGTCGTCCGCCGGTCCCGGATCGATGATCGCGACCTTGCCGCGTCCGACGATGTAGCTCACCGTGCCGGTGAAGGTGAACGGGCTCGGATTGTTGCACAGAACCCGCCGCACGCCGGGCACGACCTCCTCGGCCACGCCGGGCTTCAGCGGAAAGTCCCGGTTGAACGGAACGTCGTCGTCCGTATCCGCCATGATCTGTCCTTCCCTCGCCGCGTTCTTATCGTTGTCGCCGGACACCGAAGCCCCGGTGACAGCGGATGCCGGGCCGGGTCGCGGGCCTCTCCATCGTCACTCCAGGTCTGCGCGCTTTTTGCACACAGGCCCGGAATCCTACGCCCTGCAGGGTTATGTGGGGTCCGGGGCACGCTTTGCTATCGCTCGCGCCCCGGAGCGATGGAATGACAAGGCCAGCGATCTCACGAGAACGCCTGAATCCCCGTGATGGCGCGGCCGAGGATCAGCGCGTGGACGTCGTGGGTGCCCTCGTAGGTGTTCACGGTCTCCAGATTCTGGGCGTGACGCATCACGTGGAACTCGCTGGAAATGCCGTTGCCGCCGTGCATGTCGCGGGCGACGCGGGCGATGTCGAGCGCCTTGCCGCAGTTGTTGCGCTTGACGATGGAGATCATTTCCGGAGCCATCTTGCCTTCGTCCATCAGCCGGCCGACGCGCAGCGACGCCTGCAGGCCGAGCACGATCTCGGTCTCCATGTCCGCCAACTTCTTCTGCACGAGCTGGGTGGCGGCGAGCGGCCGGTTGAACTGCTTGCGGTCCAGCGTGTACTGCCGCGCGCGGTGGAAACAATCTTCCGCCGCTCCCATCGCACCCCACGAGATGCCGTAGCGGGCACGGTTGAGGCAGCCGAACGGGCCCTTGAGGCCCGAGACGTTCGGCAGCAGCGCGCTCTCCGGCACCACCACGCCGTCCAGCACGATCTCGCCGGTGATCGAGGCGCGCAGCGACAGCTTGCCCTCGATCTTCGGCGCGCTGAGACCCTTCATGCCCTTTTCGAGGATGAAGCCGCGGATCTGGTTGTCGTGCGCGGCCGACTTCGCCCACACCACGAACACGTCCGCGATGGGCGCGTTGGAAATCCACATCTTGGAGCCGGTCAGGCGATAGCCGTCCGACACCTTTTCGGCGCGGGTCTTCATGCCGCCCGGATCGGAGCCCGCATCCGGCTCGGTCAGGCCGAAGCAGCCGACCCACTCGCCCGAAGCCAGCTTCGGCAGATAGGTCTTGCGCTGCGTCTCGTCGCCGTAGGCGTAGATCGGATACATCACCAGCGAGGACTGCACGCTGTTCATCGAGCGGTAGCCGGAATCGACGCGCTCGATCTCGCGCGCCACCAGGCCATAGGCGACATAGCCGGCGTTGGCGCAGCCGTAATCCTCCGGCAGCGTCACGCCGATCAGGCCAAGTTCGCCCATCTCGTTAAAGATCTCGCGATCGGTCTTCTCGTCGAGATAGGCTTTCGTCACGCGCGGCAGCAGCTTGTCCTGCGCATAGGCATGGGCGGTGTCGCGGATCAGGCGTTCGTCCTCGGTCAGCTGGTCGTCGAGAAGGAACGGATCATCCCACTTGAACGATGCGGGAGCCGGCTTGTCCTTCATCTGGGGACGCGCACTCATCGGTAACCTTCCTTATAAGCGATGATAGATGATGGCTGGAACTCTGCCGCGAGATTAGGACGACCAAAGCTCGCGCGCAATCGCGGGGCGCTCACCCTTCGAGTTGCTCGTCGGCAACGATCTCGATGCCGAAGCCGGAGAGCCCCATATATTCGTGGGCTGACGACGTCAGATGGCGGATCGACGTGATGCCGAGGTCGCGCAGGATCTGCGCGCCGACGCCGACCTCGCGCCATTGCCGATGACGATCGGCCTCGGCCGTGCTCTCCCCGCCGATGGGTTCGGCCGGAACGCCCGCCGCGCCGTCGCGCAGATAAACCAGCACACCTGCGCCGCGCTTTTTGAACTGCTCGAGCGCCACGGGGATTTTCTGATTGCCGAAGAAAATATCCTTCACGATGTTCGGCTTGTGAAACCGCACCAGCACATCGCGCCCGTCGCCGACGTTGCCGTAGACGAAGGCCACGTGCTGGACCGGATCGAACGGCGAACGATAGGCGTAGCCCTGAAGCGGCCCGATCGGGCTGTCGGTGGTGAACGTCGAGACGCGTTCGATCAGCTTCTCGCGCGCCTGCCGGTAGGCGATCATGTCAGCGATGGTGACGTGCTTGAGCTTGTGATGTGCTGCGAAGCGCGCCACCTGCTCGCCCTTCATCACCGTGCCGTCGTCGTTCATCAGCTCCGAGATCACACCGACCGGCGACATCCCCGCGAGCTTGCAAAGATCGACGGCGGCTTCCGTATGGCCGGAGCGCATCAAGACGCCGCCCTCGCGGGCGATCAGCGGGAAGATGTGGCCGGGGCGGGTGAAATCATTGGCGCCCACATTCGGATTGGCGAGCGCACGGCAGCAGGAGGCGCGCTCTTCGGCCGAGATGCCGGTGCCGCCGTCCGGCTTGTAGTCGATCGAGACGGTGAATGCGGTCGTATGCGCGGAGTCGTTATGCGACACCATCGGATCGAGGCGAAGCCGGCGCGCATCGGCCACAGTGATCGGCGCGCAGACGATGCCGGAGGTATGGCGGATGATGAAAGCCATTTTCTCGGGCGTGCACAGGGACGCCGCGACGATCAGATCACCTTCGCCCTCGCGATCGTCGTCGTCGGTGACGACCACGATCTCGCCGTTGGCGAAGGCCTGCAGAACTTCGGAAATAGGATGGGCCATGAACGTTTCGCTCGCTTCGGAACCGCCGGGGACGGACTCGCGCCATCGGGCGGAAATCCTTGGCGCGGGGTTCATTTTCGGACTGTTCTATGACCCATGACGATGCGGGGTGCAACTGCGCCTCCCGCACGCCTCCCTTGTTGGCGGCTTAAGGCAGCACCTCGTTGCGGCCTTCGAGGCGCTCGGCAAGCGCATCGCGTTTCTCGGCGAGCAGCCCCTGATCGGCGGCGACAATGGCCTCGACCAGTTCGCGCGCATCGCAGAGACGAGACAGGGTCACGTAGTCGGCTCCGGCCGCATAGATATCATCCACGTCGGACAGCAGATCCGCCGTGGCAATAATCTTCGCGTCCGGATTGATCGAGCGAACGTGGCGGACCAGCTTGGCGTTGGTCGCGCCGATCAGCAGCGAATCCGGCACGCTCAGGATCACGATCTCCGCCGCCGGGACGCCCGCATGGATCAGCGTATCGACATGGCTGATATCGCCGTATGTCACCGGAATGCCGCGTTGCGACAAACGGGAGAACACCACGGGATTGAAATCGACCACCGATATCTGGTCGCGCAGATCCTGCTCCTCGCCCTGCTCGATCTCGGCGAGCAGCGAGGAGGCCGAGCGGAAGAAGCCGAGGATGGCGATGCGCCGGCCCGCACCGTGGGCGCTTCCCTGCTCGTCGGCGGCGGGGCCTCCGTCGAGGTCACGCAGGCCGATCCGCTTGAGGACGGGAATCGCCGCCTTCACCAGCGCGTCGCTGCGGGCAATGACGAAGGTCGACAGCACGGCCAAAATCACGAACGCGAACGAAGCCGCATCGGCGGTGCCCTTGGCGATATGATTGGCGGCCACGCCGGTCTGGATCACCACCAGCGAGAACTCGCTGATCTGCGCCAGATTGATCGCAGGCAGCAGGCTCGCGCGGATGCCCTGCCCCATCACGTAAAGCGGCACGAACGTCGTCACCAGCCGGCTGACCACCGTAAAGGCCGCGATCGTCAGGGCGAGGCCGATCACCGAGCCGGAGGGAATCGGGATCGTCATGCCGAGCGAGACGAAGAACAGCGTGATGAAGAAATCCCGCAACGTCGTCACCTTGGCGGTGACGTCCAGCGCATAGGGGAAAGTGGACAGCGAGACGCCGGCCACCAGCGACCCCATCTCGCGGGACAGATGCAGCCGCTCGGCGATCTCCCCGATCAGGAAGCACCAGGCGAGCGCGCCGAGCATCAGCAGTTCCGGCCGCCTGGCGATGCTGTGAAACAGCCAGGGCAGCACGTAGCGCGACAGCAGCAACGCCGTGGCGACCAGCGTCACCACCCGGCCGATGGAGAGGGCCACGACCATGATCTGCAGGTTGTCGAGACTCGGCTGCACCGCGAGGAAGAGGATCGCGAAGACATCCTGCAACACCAGAATGCCGAGCGTGATGCGCCCCGGCAGGGTATCCAGCTCGCGTTTCTCGTAGAGCACCTTGACGATGATCACGGTCGAGGACAGGGCCGCCGCAACGCACAGATAGACCGCGTCGAAGTGCCCGCCGCCCAGCTCCAACCCGATCGCCGCGAAAAAAAGCGCGCCCAGCACGCAACCGCCAATCAATTGCCCGGCCGCGCCGAGCAGGATGACCGATCCCGCGCGCAGAATTTTCTTCAGGTCGATTTCGAGCCCGATCATGAACAGCATGAAGATCAGGCCGAGTTCGGAGATCGTGGCGATGGACTCGTCGGACTTCACCCACCCCATGCCGAACGGGCCGATGAAGAACCCGGCCAGCAGATAGGCGAGGATCAGCGGCTGGCGGGCGAAATGGGCCAGAAGTCCAACCGCCCACGCGAACAGAATGGAGAACGTGATGTCTCCGATCAGCCCGTGCATCCCGCTTTCCCGCCTCTGCTGCCTGCGCGCTCCTGCCGCAGGCCTGCATAAGGCGCGCTCCCGCCCACCGGCAAGGGCATTGGCGCCGCGCGCGCGAAAATTCGTGAGAACTGGAAGAGAGACCGGGCCGCGCCGCCCGGACTCGCCGGCTGGACCCTGGCGGGGATCAACCCGGACACCGTGCGATGGCCCATCGGGCGGCCGGGAACAGCCCCGAAGACTGGATGCGGGGCCTCAGCCGGGCGGGACGGCCGGAAGCGCGGCAGCCCCCTGCCGGAAAGCGCGCGGCGAGACGCCGGACCAGCGCTTGAACGCCAGCGTGAACGGAGCAATGGAAGAATATTCCAATAATCCCGCGATGGCCGAAATCGGCATACCGGATTCCCGGAGCAGCTTCATCGCCATTGTGCGGCGCACGTCGTCGAGAACATCCGAAAACGAGGTGCCCTCCACTGCCAGCAGCCGCCTCAGCTTTTTCGGGCTGACGTTGAGGGTGGTGGCGATGAAATCATTGGTACACCAGCCCGAGCCCATGACGCTGTGTATGACCGCGGCAACCATGGTCGCCATCGTCTGGTCGTAGGCCCGCATATGGTGGATGCGATACCTGATGTGCCGGTCCAGGCCTCCCCTGAGCGTGTCGATGTCCCGCCCGACATGCTGATCCAGAAGAGCCCGATCGAAAACGATCTCGTCGTGAGCGGCTTCGAACTCGATCCCGCAACGGAAGGCATTGGTGTGGATCGAAACATCCGCGGGCCTGCCGTGCTGGAAGCGAACGGCGGACACCGGGTGATGCGAGAAAGGCGGAATGCTGCGCGCGATGCGGCAGATATTGGCGAGAACGTACTCGACCTGATGCCGACTGCACACCACGCGCGATCGCATCTGGAAGCGGAGCAGCGCGGTGTCCGCATCAGCCGTATCGACCAGCTGGAGCGAATAGGCGTTGGTATGAAACCGCGTATAGCCAGCGATGGCCGCAATCCAGTCCCGCAGCGTATCGGTTTTATATGCCAGAACGAGATAAGGTCCGGCATTAGGAAAGTAGGGCGGAATTTTCAGCGCCCACTCCAGACCGAACACCGGCCGCTGCAATTCAAGCGCCGTCAACTCCATCAGTGTGCCGACAGCAGACCATGACACCACCCCATCCAGATCACTCAGCACCGTGAGCGGAAGGCCGGCCTTTCCGATAAAATATTCGGCGCGCGCGCCCTGCTCGGCCACCACCTCGGAAAAGCCCACCAAGCCCGAACTGCGGATGTAGTCGGCTCCCGGAGCGGCTTTTCTTCGCGTAACAAGTCCCCTCCCTCCTTTTGTGTCCTGAAACATGAAATCGAATGTCCCGCAAACTAAACTAAGGAGGAACAGCGGTTCCCGATTGATGGGATGATTAACTTCATCCTAATCGACCAACTCGCATGTTTCCTCGAACCTAGCCGATTGCTGGACATTTCTTACTTTCCGACACTGATCTAAATCATAACGCGGCTCGGAGGCCGACACATCATGTTCTGGCGGAACCTCAATTCAGATATTACCGTTAAGGGCGCCGTCGACGTCATGACCGCAAATGTCATGATCGCCGACGATAACCTTAACATCATTTACGTGAACGAGTCCGTCACCGCATTTCTGAGTGCGGCCGAAAGCGACATCCAGAAGGATCTTCCCGATTTTCGAGCGGCGGATCTGATCGGAAGAAACATCGACACGTTTTACAAGAATCTCCGACATCAACGCCAGATGCTGGCGACACTCACCTCGGCGCAGCGCGCAACCATCGACCTCGGCGGCCGCCGTTTCGATCTGATCGCAACACCCCTGAAGACCGAAAAAGGCAAGCGCGCAGGCACGCTCGTCGAGTGGAGCGATGCATCCCACCGCATCGAGAGCCTCGCGCTCGCGGCGCGGTCCGATGCGATCGGTCGCGCGCAATGTATCATCGAATTCAACCCCGACGGCTCGATCGTCACGGCGAACGAGAATTTTCTGAGGGCCACGGGATACGAGCTTTCCGAGATTCAGGGCCGCCATCACAGCATCTTCGTCATTCCTGCCGAACGGGATTCCCGATCTTACAAAGATTTTTGGGCAGCGCTCGCTCGCGGAGATCACCAGTCGGGCGAATACCGGCGCGTCGCGAAAGGCGGCAGGGACATCTGGCTGGTCGGATCTTACAATCCGGTGCTCGACGAAAATGGGCACGTCGTCCGGGTCATCAAACTCGCCACCGACGTAACGGAACAGAAGATGAAGACCGCCGATCTGGCTGGCCAGATCGCGGCAATCGGAAAATCACAGGCCGTGATCGAATTCGCGCTGGACGGCACCATTCTCACGGCCAACGACAATTTCCTGAACGCCCTGGGCTACAGCCTGTCCGAGATCCAGGGCCGCCACCACAGCATGTTCGTCGACCGCGCCGAGATCGGCACCGCCGCCTACACAGCCTTCTGGGCCAACCTCAATCGCGGCGACTATCAGGCCGGCGAATTCCGCAGGATCGGCAAAAATGGCCGAGATGTCTGGATTCAGGCGTCCTACAATCCGATCCTCGATCTGAATGGCAAGCCGTTCAAGGTGGTGAAATACGCCATCGACACCACCCGCCAGGTGCTGACCCGGATGGGCAACGAGCGCATTCGCGGAATGATGGAATCTGTCGCATCCGGCGCGGAAGAGTTGAATTCATCGGTGCGCGAGATTTCGGAGGCGATGGTCCGCTCGCGAGAACGGGCGAGCGAGGCCGTGAACTGCGTCGCCACCGCCAACGGACAGGCGAGGCGACTCACTGACGCGGCGCAGGCCATGAGCGGCATCGTCGACCTGATCAACAACATCACGGGCCAGATCAACCTGCTCGCCCTCAACGCGACCATCGAGTCCGCACGCGCGGGCGAAGCGGGTCGGGGCTTCGCGGTCGTTGCCTCCGAGGTCAAGAACCTCGCGACCCAGGCGAAGGGCGCGACGGAACGCATCAGCGAGGAGATCGGCGGCCTCGGCGCGATTTCCGGCGACGTTGTGGAGGCGCTCGCCGCCATCGGCCGCGCGATCCAGCACGTGAACGAATACGTCACCTCCACGGCGGCGGCGGTCGAGGAACAGAGCGCGGTCGCCAACGACATGTCGTCCAGCATGCAGCGCGCCGCAGCCGAAGCCGCCGCCATTGCGAGCGCCACCTGATAGCGTGACACATGCGGGGCGCGCCCCGTTCGCCGAAACGGCCGGCTCATGCCTCGCTGGCTTTTAGCCCGACATGGCACTGATCGGCCGTTCCCGCACCGGGGCCATGCGCCCCGGTTGATGGACGCGCTCGCGTCATGCCGATACATTGCGCAGAAGCTGGCGGATCGTTGAGCAATCCACGCCAGCCTCTGGAGTGAAACGCCGGTCATGATTGATGTCACCGTGGGAGATGCTTCGCGACGCGCCGACGATGGCCGGCGCACTCTGACCCTTGTCTCGGTTGCGCACTGGGTCAGTCACTTCCATATGCTGGCGCTGCCGATCATGTTTCCGTTTCTCAAGACAGCGCTCGATGTCTCCTATGTCGAGCTCGGCTTCGCACTGACGGTGTTCGCCATCGTCTCGGCCGTCACCCAGGTGCCGCTCGGCTACCTCGTGGACCACTTCGGCGCGCGGCGCCTGCTGATCGCGGGGCTGGTTCTCGGCGGTCTCTCGTTCTTTCTGCTCAGCCTGTTTCCGACCTATCCGGGCCTGATCGCCACCGCGGCGCTGCTCGGCGTCGCCAACAGCGTCTACCATCCCGCCGACTACGCACTGCTGGCCGCCAACATGGACAATGCCCGGATGGGCCGCGCGTTCTCGATCCACACATTCTCCGGCTACCTCGGCGGGGCGATGACGCCGCCCATCATCGCCCCGCTGCTGTCCGTGGCCGGAGGCCATGGAGCGCTCATCGTGAGCGGCGCGCTGGCCTTTGTGGTCGCCGCCCTGCTGATCGCCCTGCCGATTCCCGAGGCGGCGGGCGCCGCGCGGACCGCGCAGGCGAAAACAGAACGCGTCTCGATCATCACGCCGACCGTCCTGATGCTGACGCTCTTCTTTCTCCTGCTCAGTCTTGCCCTGAACGGGATCAGCATGTTCGGGGCCGTGGCGCTGATGAAAGGCTACGGCGAGCCGTTCGCCGCGGCCAATATCACGCTCACCGCCTTCCTCACCGCCAGCGCCGTGGGCGTGCTGGCTGGTGGACTGCTGGCCGACCGGATGACCCGGCACCACGATTTTTCGGCCCTCTGCGTCGGCCTCAATGCGCTCATCGTCCTGGCCATTTCGCTGTCGCATCCCGGCACGATCGGCCTCCTGATGACACTCGCCGTATCCGGCTTCCTGATCGGCATCATCACCCCGTCGCGCGACCTGATGGTCCGCGCCGCCGCTCCCGAGGGCGCGGCCGGGCGGACCTTCGGGATCGTCACCAGCGGCATCAACATCAGCGGGATCATCGCGCCCGTCGTGTTCGGCTGGGTGATGGACCACGACATGCCGCGATGGGTTTTCGTCGGAACCGCCATCTGCATGGCCCTGACCATCGTGGTGGCGCTGGCGGGGCGAAGACCCGCCGGTTCGCAGGCGGGCCTTCCGGGGCGCGCATGATTTTCAGGGGGAAAACCGTGCGATCGACGACTTGCGGCGCGCCGCACAGGCGGCTATAAGCCGCCCCACGACTTCGGAGTGTGGCTCAGTCCGGTAGAGCACTGCGTTCGGGACGCAGGGGTCGCAGGTTCAAATCCTGCCACTCCGACCAGTCAACCCATTGAAATCACTGGATGTGATTCTGACGAATCCTCAGCGATTCTGATCAGTGGTTCTTACCCTGTTCAGGGATCATATCGGACACGCATCCCGGCGCGCATAGAAGAATCGCAACCTATGCAGCCGCGGTCGCCAGTCGCGTCGCCTCCTTCTGCATCAGGCGGCGATAGTGGCTGTCGCACGCGAGCAGGGATTCCGGCGTGCCATCCTCGATCATCCGGCCGCCGCCGAGCACGACGATGCGGCTGAAGCTGCGCAGGGTCGAAAGACGATGGGCGATGGCGATCACCGTCCGTCCTTCCATCAGATTTTCGAGCGCGTGCCGGATCGCCTCTTCCGAATCCGTGTCCAGCGCCGAGGTCGCCTCGTCCAGCAGCAGGATCGGGGCATCCTTGAGGAACGCCCGCGCGATGGAGATGCGCTGACGCTGCCCCCCCGACAGCCGCAGTCCGCGATCGCCAACGATGGTCTGCATGCCTTGCGGCAACGCCTCGATGAAAGATCCGCAACGCGCAGCGATAGCGGCCTGCCAGACCTCCTCATCGCTGGCGTCGGGCCTGCCGTAACGAATGTTCTCCAGCAGCGTCCGGTTGAACAGCGTCGTATCCTGCGGAACGCTGGCGATCGCCGCGCGCAGACTCTCCTGCTTGAGATCAGTGATCTCGCGACCGTTGAGCGTGATCGTACCCGCATCGACATCATAGAAGCGCTGCAGAAGTGCGAACAGGGTAGACTTGCCGCCCCCGGACGGACCGACCAGCCCCACGCGCTCTCCGGGCTCGATCGACAGATTAAGTCCGTGGAACACCTGACGGCCGCCCGGATAACGAAAGCTGATATTATTGAACGCAATCTTCGCCGCATGGTGAACCAGAGGCTCGGCGTGCGGCAGATCCTGCAGCTGATGCGGAACCAGCAGCGTCTTCAGCGCTTCGGACAGCCGGGCCATGTGCTGGGTGACATCCACCAGCGCAACAGCAAGATCGCGCGTCGCGCTCAAAACCGCGATTCCGAGAGTACAGACCAGCACCACGTCGCCGGGACTCGCGTCTCCCCGCTGCCACAGCAGCATGGCCCATGCGAGCAGTCCGAGCGTCAGGACCACGGTGGTCAGCGCATGGCCGAGCCGCAGCTTTTCCAGATAGAGAAGGCTTTTGCGCCGCGCGACCAGTTCGCGGTCGACGATACCATCGAAGCGCGCATGCTCCCGCTGCAACCCGCCGAACGCCTTCACCAGCGCCATGTTGCCAACGACATCGAGCATCTCGCCGTCGACTGCCGCCGCCTTCCGGGCAAAATCGTGATGCAGCGCCTTTCCGGCCGCAGCGAAACGGAACATGACGACAAGAATGATCGCCGCGATCACGATCAGGACCGCAGCCATGGTCAAATTGACCACACCGAGGAAGGCAATGGCCCCGAATGTGGCCAGACACGGCGGCAACACGTTCCACATAAACATGTTCTCGACCGTGAACGCCGCGTTCGAGGTTGCGGTGATCCGGCTGGTCAGAACTCCCGGCTGACGCTCGGTGAAGAAACTCTGGGCGTGCTGGGTCAGATGCCGGAACAGATCGCGTCGCAGGTCCCCCGTCACCTTTACAAAGGTGTGGCTCGCGATCCAGCTCGCCACGCGCCAACATAAATTATCGGCTGCGATAAACGCCACGACCATTCCGAATGCAATCCACGCGGCATTACTCGCTCGCGTGCCTTGTGCAAGCGCATCAACCAGCAGTTTGATCCCGTACTGGGTGCTGATCGAGAATGTCACGGCCATAACCACGGCGCACAGAATAATGGCATGAGAGACACGCCGCCTTGCCACATATCGCATCAGAAAGGCCAAGGGATGATCAGATCCACGAGTTATGTCGATCATGTAAGATTCCGTTATCGATCGCATGACAGGCACGCAAGTCTTGAATTGAAGTTGTGTCCTTGTTGCGACGCGCAGGATGTCGACGGCAGTGCAGGAACGACTGCCCACGCATGATGTTGACAATGTCGGGAGCGAGCACGGGGTTCCGCCCGCGAAACTCGTAACTGACAACGACGAGCCTCACGCGATCGCCGTTCGTCCAACCTGAGCGTGACGTCGACGTGCCGCGAGCATTGATGCTCGCAGGGGAGGCATCATCATGCGCATCGCGCAAATTTCGCCACTGACCGAGGCTGTTCCGCCCAAACTTTATGGCGGCACCGAGCGCGTTATCTCCTGGCTGACCGATGAACTGGTGGCGATGGGTCACGACGTGACCTTATTCGCCAGCGGCGATTCGCAGACCAGGGCGAAGCTCGAACCCATGTGGCCGTGCGCGCTGCGGCTCGACGGATCGGTGAGAGATCCGAACGCGCTGCATATGACCATGATCGAACGCGTCAGCCAGCGCGCGAACGAGTTCGACATTCTGCACTTCCATCTCGACTATTATCCGTTCTCGATCATGTCACGCCAGTCCGTCCCCTTCATTACGACGCTGCACGGCCGGCTCGACCTTCCCGAACTGCAGCCAATGTTCGAAACATTCTCATCCGTTCCGATCGTCTCGATCTCGGACGCGCAGCGCCGCCCGGTCCATCGCGCGAACTGGGCGGCCACGGTCCATCACGGCCTCCCGGACACAATGCTGAAGCCACAGCCGAAGCCGCGCACCTATCTCGCCTTTCTCGGCCGCATTTCTCCCGAGAAACGCGTGGACCGGGCCTCGATCATCGCCGAGCGCTGCGGGCTGCCCCTGAAGGTCGCCGCAAAGGTCGACCGGGCCGACATCGACTACTTCGCGGACATTCGTCATTTCGTCGAGATGCCGCATGTCGACTATATCGGCGAGATCGCGGACGGGCAGAAATCGGATTTTCTCAGCGGCGCAATCGCCCTGCTCGTGCCGATCGACTGGCCCGAGCCGTTCGGGCTCGTGATGATCGAAGCGATGGCCTGCGGAACGCCGGTGATCGCCTACAATCGCGGGTCGGTCGCCGAGATCGTCGAGGATGGCGTGACGGGATTTGTTGTGGAGGACGAGATGAGCGCCGTCGCGGCGCTGCATAACATCGGAAGTCTCTCCCACGAGCGCATCCGGCAGCGGTTCGAGGAGCGCTTCACGGCGCGCCGCATGGCATCGGATTATGTGAACCTCTATCGCCAGCTGATCGCGAAGGCGTCTCGGCCGGCGCGGCCGTTCATGGTGGCGTCGCGCTAGCACCGCTCCTGTTTCGGCGTTGCCCTGCCCCGGTTCGCGATGGTCGAGCCGGGGCGGGGCCACGTTGGGCTCCGGTCGTTTGATCCATTCGCCAGCGTTAAGTACATTTCGGCCTTGCGAACACCAGCCACGGTAGTGCCGTCATCTTTCATCGCCGCGCGATGGTCATTGATCGCGCTGGCTGCGCCGCTTCCCGATCAGCCAATGGCCGGTTTTCCCTGCGGACAGCAGGCGCCGCGCCTGCCGCCTTCCCCGTGCAAGCTACGTTCAGTCGAATTGCACATCGCGAAAGTCTGAAGCGAGCGCGCAATCACGACTCGCAATCACCGGCCAGCACCCCAAGCGCCGTCCAGCGTCTGGATTGACAAGCACCTGCAGTTGTCGTCTGTGACCGAGGCTGGAGAATGAGAACATGGCACCTGCCCGCGCGGGGATAAAAATCGTTCTGTTCCTTGTGGTGGCAGTTGCGATGTGTGGGTTTTACTGGCCCTATGTGTATCGCTGGCCGAGGGCCGACGATTTCTTCCTCATCGACTGGTTTCATCAGTTTGGCACCGGCGATATTTCCGTCCAGGGCCTGCTCAACCTTTCGGTCAACAATCATCCGGTTGGCGCGCTTGCGATATCCGCAGTCGGACTGTTCACGCTGTTCGGTCCTGATCTACGGATACTTCTCGCGTTGCAGTTCCTGGCATTGCTGTCCTCCGCCGCCCTGCCGGCCATTGCCCTGCGGCGCGAAACCGGCATCTGGATTTTTGCGCTTCTTCCGCTGCTGGCCTTTCATCCCATGCAGACCACACACCTGCTCTGGGCATTCGAATTGTGCTGGGCGACGATTACGTTCTGCCTCGTCGTCTCGTTGCTCCTTTTGGAAATATGGGGAGTGACCGGGCTCGCGCTGGCAATAATCCCCTGCATCGTGGCGATGCTCTCGTCTGCGCATGGGTCGGCAGTGCCGGTTGTCCTTGCGATCCAGTCGTTGACGTTGCCGGGTCTGGCCCGCATCAAGCGAATATCGTGGGCTGCAGCTTTCGTGGTGATCTTCGTCGCGGGGCGACTGCTGTTACCCGGCGGCGATCGGCCCATCCAGGTCCACGTGTCGGATTTCTTCGAACTGATCGGCTATGCTGTACAGATGGTCGGAGCCACCTTTGGATCGAGGAACCCGGCCTTGCTCTGGACACTCGGCCTGATCTCCCTGATGGTCTGTTTTGTGTCGCTCGTTCTGGCAGCGAAACAGCCTAGTCAGAGGACTTTCAGGGTTTGCGCGTTGCTGATCCTTGCATCCACGGCGTTCGTCTCGCTTTTCACCATCGGCCGTTACCAATACGGAGTGCCGTGGGCGCTCAGCCATTTCCACATCGCGCCGCTATTCGTGCCTTACTGGCTCGGAATGGGCGCGCTGGCACTAGCCAATCTGCGCTCCAAACAAATTTCGACCATGATCGTTGGTGCGGCAAGCCTCGCCCTGCTGCTCGGCAGTTGGATCGGCTCGTCGCTCGACGGATTCTGGAGAGCCAGGGAGTCCTACGCGTTTCGCGCGCTGTCCATGGAACGAGCCTGCCGCGGCGGCCAGCCCGACTATCTGCTGGCAGGCCTGAGCGCACTTGGTCCGAATGTAGGCATCATCCACGCCTCGTGGCCGATTCTTAAAACGCTTTGTGCGAAGGATATTCCGGCGGCGGCAGCGGCATTCGATCTACCCGCCTCTTACATCGGCGATGGCTTCAGGACGCTCTGGAACGTCTACAGCTATCGCGGCGACCTTCGTGCGGCATTCCCAGTGGATGATCCAGCGACACCATGCCGTCTGGCTCGGTGGAGTGCCCACGACGCGGCCACGGGCAGTAACTACGAGCCAAGAATTCTTCGCCCCTTCGCGACGGAACTGACCAATCACGACGCGATCGCCCGGATTTGCAGGGCCACACCCTAGATACGCCGAAATGCGCCTCCGCAACTCGTGAGGAGCGCCCCTTCGATACAAATCGGCCCTGACTTTTCAACGTCACGGGATTCTTTTAGACTTTCGATCTTTTTCAGGCTCCCGCCGACAATGGAGCGTGGCGATGAATCGCATTTTTCGAAAGTTGTTTTCTCGCGTTATTATTTCGACCGCTGCTCTCCTTGTTCCGGCTGCCATCGTTTTACCCGCAGCCAACGCGCAAACCGTGACGTTCGCGATCAACGCCACGCGGAACATCAGGCCGATCTCACGCTACATCTACGGCGTGAACGAGCCGATCAAGCCCGGCGAGAACCTCACTTTCCTGCGTCAGGGCGGCAATCGCTGGACCGCCTACAACTGGGTCAACAACGCGTCCAACGCCGGCAGCGACTGGTACTTCCATAACGACAACTATTTCGAAGGCGGCAATACGCCGGGCGGCGCGCTGATCGGTCCGATCGGCAACGCGACGGCCAACTCTGCGGCGCTGCTCGCGACGGTCCCCATTCAGGGCTATGTCGCCGCCGACAAGAACGGCGACGACGTCCGCAATACGCCGAACTACCTGCAAACGCGCTTCCGTCAATCCGTTCCGGTCAAGGGCGCGCCGTTCACGCTGACGCCGAGCGCAGCGACGCCGACTGTCTATCAGGACGAGTTCGTCAACTGGGTGGTCAGCAACTATCCGGCCAGCCAGCAGATCGGGACGGCCACGCCGATCTGGTTCAGCCTCGATAACGAGCCAGACCTGTGGCAGGACACGCACGCCGCGATCCATCCGGCGCACGTCACTTACGCTGAACTCGCCAGCAAGGGCGCGGCCTATGCAGCCGGCATCAAGGCGGTCGCGCCCAATGCGCTGGTGTTCGGCCCGGTGAGCTACGGCTTCAACGGTTTCATCAACCTGCAGGACGCGCCCGATGCCAATGGCCGCGACTTCCTCGAATTCTATCTCGCCCAGATGAATCAGGCCTCGGCCGGCAGCGGCAAGCGGCTGCTCGACGTGCTGGACCTGCACTGGTACCCCGACGCGACCAGCGCCGACGGCATCCGTGTCACCGGCGCGGAAACGACACCGTCCGTCGTCTCAGCGCGTCTGCAGGCGCCGCGCTCGCTGTGGGACCCGACCTATCGCGAGAAAAGCTGGGTCACCGACGATTACCTCAATGCGCCGATCGACCTGATTCATCGTATGTTCGGCAAGATCGCGAACAACTATCCGGGAACGAAACTCGCCTTCACCGAATACAATTACGGCGCGGGCCAGCATATCTCTGGCGGCATCGCGCAGGCCGACGTGCTCGGCATCTTCGGCCGCGAGGGCGTGTTCGCCGCCAATCAGTTTCCGCTTCAAACCGACGAGCCCTTTGTCATGGGCGCGTTCAAAATGTATCGCAACTTCGACGGCAGCAACGGCAGTTTCGGCGACACGTCGGTCGATGCCGAGACCAGCGATCCGGCAGGCACCTCGGTCTATGCCAGCCTCGATTCCAGCGATCCCAACCGCATGGTGATCGTCGCCATCAATAAGACAGCCAGCACCGTGACGTCGGCGATCAGCCTGACGAACGCGAGCGCGTTCGATCGCGCTGCGACCTACCAGCTCACCAGCGCATCGTCCTTGCCGGTCGCGGCCGGCACCATGTCCATCGCCACGCCGGGCCAGTTCGGCTACGCCATGCCGCCCTATAGCGTCAGCACGCTGGTGCTGACCAACAGCGCCGCCGTCGCCGGACCGCTGGTCGCGGCAGTGCTGCCCACCAGCCGCTCGGTTCAGGTTGGTGTGACGGCCACGGCCTTCGCCACCGTCATCAACACAGGCACGGCGGCCGCGAGCGGATGCAGCCTCAGTGCCGGCGGCGCGATCCCGGCGACGTTCAGCTACCAGACCACGGATCCGGCTTCGAACACGCCGACCGGGACCATCAACACGCCGGTCAACATCGGGCCGAACGGCAGCCAGTCCTTCGTGTTCGCGCTCACGCCCGCCGCGGCCTTCGCACCCGTCGACGTGCCGATCCTGGCCCGCTGCGCCAACACCGCCGACGCGCCGTCCGTGGTCGGGCTCAACACGCTGCTGCTGTCGGCTTCCGCGACCCCCGTTCCGGATATCGTCGCTCTGGCAGCGAGCGGCACGCCCGGCACCGTCGATCTGGCGGGGCCGAATGGCGCGGGCGCGTTCGCGGTCGCCACCGTCAATGTCGGCGCCGCGGCGGCGATCGCCGTCTCGGCCGACACAGGCGATGTGCCGCTGCCGGTCATCATCAATGTCTGCCAGACCGAGCCTTCGAGCGGGCAATGCATCTCCCCGCTTGGTCCCTCGGTCACGGCCGCCATCGCCGCGGGCGGCACGCCGACCTTCGGCGTGTTCGTACAGGGCGCGGGCAACGTGCCGTTCGATCCGGCGCATAACCGCGTGTTCGTCCGCTTCCGGGATGATACAGGTGTGACGCGCGGCGCGACCTCGGTCGCGATCAGGATAACGGGTGCCGATCTGCGCGCCAGCACCGAGTAGAGATCGCAATTTGGCATGAGAGAAAACGATCCGGACGCGCACGCGCCCGAGGGCGCGCAGGCGGATGTCGTCGGCTTTCTCGCCTCCGGCGCGGCGTTCGGCGGCGAACGGCCCGAACAGATCGACACCCACGCCGCCCGCATCTTCCTCGCGGGCGAGCGGGCGTGGAAGCTCAAGCGCGCGGTGCGCTATCCCTATCTCGATTTCTCGACACCGGAGAACCGACACGCGGCGCTCGCGACCGAGCTCGAACTGAACAGACGCACGGCTCCCGATCTTTATCTGCGACTGTGGCCGGTGACGCGCGATGCCGCCGGAGCGCTGCATCTTGGCGGGAATGGCGGTGGCGATGTCGTCGATACCGTTCTTGAGATGCGGCGCTTCCCGCAATCGGCGCTGCTGTCCGACATGGCGCAACGCGGCCATCTCGACGAGGCGCTGATGACGCGCCTCGCCGAGATTCTGGTCGCGTTTCATCGCGCAGCCGAATCCTGCCCCGTGGGCGGCGACGCAGCCGTGCGGCTGCGCCGCATCGTCGAAGGCAATCTGCAGAGCATGCGGCGTTTTCCCAACATCCTTCCCGCCGCCGAAAGCGAGGCACTGTGCCGCGATCAGACCGAGCGGCTCGCGGCCTTCGCGTCCCTTCTCGTGGCCCGCGCGCAGGCGGGCCGCGTGCGGCACGGCCATGGCGACCTGCATCTCGCCAACATCGCGCTGATCAACGGCGAGCCGACCCCATTCGACTGCCTCGAATTCGATCCGGAGATGGCGCGGATCGACGTGCTCTACGACCTCGCCTTCCTGCTGATGGACCTGTGGCATCGCGGCCTGAGGATGGAAGCCAGTCTCGTCCTCAACCGCTATCTCGATCTGTCGGCCGAGGACGAAGACGGCGTCGCGCTGCTGCCGCTGTTGATGTCGATCCGCGCCAGCATCCGTGCCCATGTCAGCGCGGCGCAGTCGGCCACCGCCGGCGACGGGAAGGCTCTTGAGGCCGTCGCCTATCTGGAACTCGCCGGCGCATTGATGGAGCGACGCGCCGTGGCTCTGCTGGCCATCGGCGGCCTGTCCGGGACGGGCAAATCGACGCTGGCGCGGCGGCTGGCGGCGGATGTCGGAGCCGCGCCCGGCGCGCGCATCGTGCGCACCGATGTCATCCGGAAACGGCTTGCGGGCGTCGCGCCCGAAACCCGCCTGCCGCCCGAAAGCTACACGCGGCAGTCGAGCGCGCAGGTCTATGCGGCCTCGCTCGACCTTGCGCGCGACGCGTTGCGGGACGGCGTCTCGGTCGTCATCGATGCGGTATTCGCGGACAGCGACGAGCGGCGCGCAGTGCAGGCGCTGGCGGCGGAAATGTCGGCGACGTTTGTCGGCCTCTGGCTCGAAGCCTCCGTGTCAGCAAGAATTCACCGCGTCGAGGCCCGCACCGGAGACGCCTCGGACGCCGACACCGAGATCGCGCGGCGGCAGGCCGCCCCTCCGACCGACTCGCTGGGCGGCTGGCATCGCCTTCTCACGGACGGCGGAGCGGATCGGGTTGCCACCGAAGCGCAGGCGCTTCTCTCAAAGTAGCGTCCGGCCGGAGACCACGGCGTCCACGCGATGGCGCTCCGCGATGACGTAGTCGTGCAGCGCGCGGCAGCGTTCGACCACCTTCTCGCCCGCGAGATCGGTCTCAACACCATGGAGATACTGATAGATCAGGAGATCGTCGGCCCCGGCCGGACCGGCGTTCGGAAACACCCCGCTGAAGCTGAAGCCCATCCGCTCGAAGCGCCCGGCAAGCGACGGCGCCGCGGGATCGGACAGCCGCAGGTGCAGCAGCACGGTGGCAATGTCTTCGGCACGGATCACGTAGAGATAACTCGCGATGGCAGCCTCGGCGTCGCTGCCAAGCCTTTCGACATCGATCACCGCATGCCCCCAGGCGCGCAGGCCGCCCTCAACCGAGAGTTCAGTGGGCTTGTCCGGCACCGCCGCCTCGTCTGCATCTGCGAACCGCACCGGCTCGTTGAGCGCGTCATAGATGCTGCGCGTCAGCGCGACGTGCCGCTCGGGGCAATACAGAACGCGCTCCGCACCATGCGGACCCGGCATGTAGATCGCGATCTCGGACTGGCGCACGTCGCCCTGTGCGCCGCTGCCGCTCAGACTCCACCTCGTGCTGACGCCGCCCAGATGCACGCCGATCGGCACGCCGTTGAAACGCAGCGCCCCGCGCTGTGAGATCGTGTGCGCCGTCACGGCGTTGGCGACGACGCCGACACAATCGCGCGCAATCGCAAGCTCGCGTCCGAACTCCAGCATCCGCCGGAGCAGCAACGGATTGTTCCGCGCGTCCGGGGCGATCACAAGATCCGTATATTCCGGAACAAACCGGTTGGCCGCGAAATCCAGACACGCATAGCCAAGGATGGAGCCATCCGCCGAAGCTGCCACGAGACCTGCGACCGACCCGCTTGCGTTGAGACGTATCAGGCCGTCGGGATCGTACAGGCGGTTGTCCGGCCGGGTGAAGCCGTAGGCGAGCCAGGCGCAGCGCACCACTCCGCTGGCATCCGCCGGCACGAACGGGCGGACATTCAGATGGGGCAGAACCCGGCACGGCGTGCCGGACTGGGGAGAAAGCCCGCCGGCCCCCGCGTCGGGAAGCGTAACAGGATCGTCGGCATGGGAGGGCTTGCAGGACGGCATAGGCACATATGCACCGGGCTTGCCTTAATGCCGCGTCAACGACATCGCCCTGCTCGCGCTAAAGATATGCGGTATGCATTCGGACATAGGACGGCCTTAACAGGCCGCTGCGATTCCCGGATAGTTTTCGGACAATTGTCGACCTGTACACCTGCGAGAGCCTCGCGGCCGCCGCCGCGAGGCTCTTTTGTTTCGATGCAGGGCCGTGCGGCCGAGCCCTAGGCGGCGCGCACCTTGGACAGGAAGCCTTCGACAGCGGAGCGGAGCGACCCGGCCTGCTGATCGAGGTCGCGGGCGCCGGTCAGAACGCCTGACGCCGCCTCGCCCGTCGCCGAGGTCGCCGACTGCACGCTGCCGATATGGCCGTTGATCTGCGCCGAGCCGGCTGCGACCGACTGGATGTTGCGGGCGATCTCCTGCGTCGCCGCGCCCTGCTCCTCCACCGCGCTGGAGATCGAGACCGTGATCTCGCTCATGCGCAGGATCGTGTCGCCGATGCCGCGGATCGATTTCACCGCCTCGCCGGTGGTCGCCTGCATCGCGGCGATCTGCGCGGTGATGTTCTCGGTTGCCTTGGCGGTCTGGCTGGCGAGCCCCTTCACCTCGGAGGCGACCACCGCAAAGCCCCGTCCCGCCTCGCCCGCACGCGCCGCCTCGATGGTGGCATTGAGCGCCAGCAGATTGGTCTGCGCCGCGATCGAGGTGATCAGCTGCACGACCTCGCCGATTTTCTCCGCGTCGCTGGACAGCGCCTGCACCGTCGCGTTGGTGTGCTCGGCGGCCGTGACGGCCTGACTTGCGATCTCGTTCGAGGCCTGCACCTGCCGCGAAATCTCGGCGACCGAGCTGGACAGCTGCTCTGCCGCCGCGGCAACGGTGCCGGCATCCTTCGAGGCCTGCGACGCGGCCGAGCCGACCGCAGCCACGCGGCTGCTCGCATCGCCCGCCGTTTCCGTCATGGACTGCGCAGTCCGCTGCATGCCCCGCGCGGACTCACCGACCGATCGCACAATGCCGTTCACATTCGCCTCGAACTGGTCTGCGATGCTCTCCATCGCCGCCTTGCGCTCCGCCGCCAGCCGGCTGGCGCGCTCGGCCTCGACCTTCTCAAGTTCGCGAACCCGGACGGCGTTGTCCTTGAACACCTGCACCGTGGCGGCCATCGCGCCGATCTCGTCGCGGCGTCCGACGCCGGCGACCGGCTCCTCCAGCCGTCCGCCAGCGATGGCTTCCATGCTGTGGCCGAGCTGGGCCAGCGGCCGGGTGATACTGCGCCCGAAGAACCAGGCCAGCAGGCCTGTGACCAGCGCGATGGCCAGAATGACCCCGCCGATCATCATGAACATCGGCTTCAGCCTGGCGTCGATGTCGTCCAGATAGGCGCCGGTGCCCGCGAACATATCCCAGCCGGGCAACGCCACGGCATAGGACATCTTGCGGATGATCTCCTCGGTGCCCGGCTTCATGTATTCGTAGAACAGCGTGACGTCGCCTTTCGCCGCCACGCCGTCGCGCAGCTCCCGCGTCAGCTTGCGGCCGCCCGTGGCCACGTCGATCCGATTGGTGCCGATCTGTCTGGCGTCCGGCGTCGTCACCGTCACCCCGTCCATGGTGTAGGCGAAGATATAGCCGTCCCCCTTGTCGTAAGTGAGCGTGCGGGCCCGCTGCGCCCACTCGGCGATGGCCGCTTCCTTCGTCATCTTGCCGGCCTCGACCTGCTTCTGCAGCCCGACGGCCATGTTGAGCACCGTTTCGACGATCGCACGGGTCTGCCCCATGCGGGCGTCGTACAGCTCCTTCTTCATCATATAGCCGGCGAACAGACCTGACGCGCAGAGGCCGATCAATGCGATCGCAACCAGGACACCAAGCTTCACGGTGATAGAGACGTTGTTCAGCAGCTTCACGTCAGGGCTCCATGCGAGTGCGATGCATCATTTCGATGAATTCAACTAGCAAAACATGATTTCTCATTCCTTACTCCGCGATCTTACAAGTGGAGCCTGCCGACCGCCGCCGGGCGCAATGACCGCGAATATGAAATTCCACCCCCAAAAGCCCTGGACTATTTCGTACAGTGAAAGATTCAAAAATAGGGATTCGCAGAACGGTACTTTTTGATACACTTCAACTTGTGGTCGATTCGTTTTTTTTCTGAAGTTACCAAAACTCAGGTTTCGATTTGCCGTGATCAAGCCAACCGGGGGGACAGTCTTCCCATGCCTCTCTCTGGCGTCGGAGAGGCCAGCCGGGCACGCCGATCATTGCCTGAGCGATAACTAGCCGTTTGATGAGAGCCGTTTGATGAGACATGGCCATTCCCTGAATGGCTTGGGCAATGTCGGTCGGGGCGATGCAGTTTTACGAGCAGTCCAAAGCGGACGACCGGCCCGGATTACCGGGGTGCGCCGCCCGTCAGAGACCAGCACGCGTCAGATCGTCGTTCGGCGAGAGACCGTCCGGATGGTCTCGTCCTGACGCCTTTTCCTGCCCTTCCCTCGGACTCCCGACCGTCGAGCCATCGGAAGAAATCCGGACGAACCATGATCTTCAGGCCCCGCCCGGGGCCGCGTCGGCCGTTGCGTGCATCACCAACTCAATACAGGGGCCACCCAATGCAAAGTGAAGCCGGTATTTCCAAACGTCTCATGTTCAACTCGATCGATGCAGAGACCACCGCGGCGCTCCGTTCGGCGAAGACTTTCGTGCTGGAGATGATGCCGGCGATCCTCGACCGCTTCTATGATCATGTCGCGGCATTTCCGGAAACCTCCCGGTTCTTCAGGAACCGCAGCCACATGATGCACGCCAAGCAGATGCAGCTGAAGCACTGGGAAATCATCCTCGACGGCAATTTCGACGAGCGCTACGAGACCTCGGTCACCAAGATCGGCGAGGTGCACAACACCCTCGGCCTGGAGCCGCGCTGGTATCTCGGTGGCTACAGCGCGCTGCTCACGGCGATGATCGAAGCCGTCGCACTGAAATTTCCGGTCGGCATGTTCGAACGCGACGGCATCGCCAGGAAGGTGAAGATCCAGCAGGCGCTCACCAAGGCGGCGATGCTCGACATGGACCTCGCGATTTCGGTCTACATCGAGGCCGGACGCCGCGAGCGCAAGTCCATGCTGGAGAAGCTGGCCAACGACTTTGAAACAGCGGTCGGCGGCGTCGTCGGCATCGTCGCTTCGGCTGCGACCGAATTGCAGGCCTCGGCAAAGAGTCTTCAGGTGGCGACCGACCAGACTGCCGACGAGTCCGGAGCGGCGGCATCGGCCTCAAGCAACTCGATGATGAACGTCAACGCGGTGGCGTCCGCGTCGGAAGAACTGTCGAACTCGATCAGCGAAATCAGCCGCCGGGTGAAGGAGTCGGCCAACGTCGCAGTCAAGGCAGCGAAAAGCGCGGAGGAAGCCGCCGGGGAGATCAACGAACTGTCGGCCGGCGCGCAGCGCATCGGCACCATCGTCGAACTGATCACCAACATCGCCTCGCAGACCAACCTGCTGGCGCTGAACGCCACCATCGAGGCCGCGCGCGCCGGCGAGGCCGGACGCGGCTTCGCCGTGGTCGCCTCGGAGGTGAAAGGACTGGCGGAGCAGACCGCAAAGGCCACCGCGGATATCGCGCAGCAGATCGGCGATATTCAGACCGCGACCGCCAAGTCGGTCGGCACCATCTCCAGCGTCTCGGAGATCATCCGGTCGATGACGGAAATCTCAACCGCGATCGCCTCAGCCGTCGAGGAGCAGAGCGGCGCGACCACGGAGATTTCCCGCAACGCCCAGCAGGCGGCGGCCGGCACGCAAAGCGTCTCAACGAATATCGAGAGCGTGCGCAGCGCCGCGCAGACCGCCGGACAGACCTCGACCCACGTTCTGTCGGCCGCCGACGAACTCGCCCATCAATCGGAGTTGCTGCGCGGCGAGGTCACCAAATTCCTGCACAACGTCCGCGCCGCCTGACGGCCCGGCACACAACCTCAACGCCCCGCTTCGGCGGGGCGTTGTCTTTTCCCGCTGTGTTTTCCGGGGTGTTCACGCCGCGCCGTTCGTGCGAAACAGCGCTATCGGAGCGGTTCGCGTTTGATCGAAGTCGTCGCCACGCCATGCTGAAGGCTCCTTCTCGGGAGAGGGATGGGGTGAGGGGATCAGACCTCTCGATCAAGACGACGCCCCCTCACCCGGATCGCTTGCGGCGATCCGACCTTTCCCCATCGGGGGGAGGTGACAACGACTGGCGCCTAAGCCTTCACCCGAGACGCCACGAAATCCCGGAAACAGCCCCGTGCCACGTCCAACCCGCATTCTTCCTGCCAGCCCCGACGCCATCGCCGAGGCGGCCGCATGCCTGATCGCGGGCGGGCTCGTGGCGTTCCCGACCGAGACGGTCTACGGCCTCGGCGCGGATGCGACCTCGGGCGAGGCCGTGGCCCGGCTTTACCGCGCCAAGGGCCGCCCCTCCTTCAACCCGCTGATCTCGCATGTGCCGGATCTTGCCGCCGCCCGCGCGCTCGCCGTGTTCGACGCCGACGCCGAGCGGCTGGCCGAGGCGTTCTGGCCCGGGCCGCTGACGCTGGTTCTGCCGAAGACTCCCGGGTGTCCCGTCTCCGATCTTGCCACCGCCGGGCTCGACACGCTCGCCATTCGTGTGCCCGCGCACCCGCTGGCGCGCGATCTGCTGCGCGCGGCCGGCCGCCCCATCGCCGCGCCGTCAGCCAATGTGTCAGGCCGCGTCTCGCCGACCGCGGCGACCCATGTCGCCGAAGATCTCGACGGGCGCATCGACATCATCCTCGATGGTGGGCCGGTGCGTGTCGGCGTGGAGTCCACCATCGTTGTCACCCGGCCCGAGCCGGTGCTCCTGCGGCCCGGCGGACTGGCGCGACGCGATATCGAACGCGTCCTGCGCCGGCCGTTGCGAGACGAAGCGCCGCCGGCCGATCCTGATCGTCCGCAGGCGCCGGGCATGCTGGCCTCGCACTACGCGCCGCGCCTGCCGGTGCGCCTCGAAATCACGCAGGTCTCGCCCGGCGAGGCGCTGCTCGCCTTCGGCCCTCATCCCGTCAAAGGCCAGGATAGCGCGGCGATGGCGCTCAATCTCTCCGAACGCGGCGACACCGTGGAAGCGGCGGCCAACCTGTTCGGCTTCCTGCGTCAGCTCGATACCGCAAACGCCAGCGCCATCGCCGTGATGCCCATTCCGAACGACGGACTCGGCGAGGCGATCAACGACCGGCTGCACCGTGCCGCAGCGCCGCGCGGCTGACCCGCGCGGAATTGTCACCCGCACGACATCCCAAAATTCATCCTTTGGACGTCTTTTCACCGGGCGGGAAACTCCTTAGGGTCCGCGCCAACCACAAGCTAGGAGGATCCCCACGTGCGTCAGATTTCCCTCATCGCTGCGGCGGCCATCGCGCTGTCCGCAGGCGCGGTCCACGCTGCCGACGATCTCAAGGTCGCGCTGATCTACGGCAAGACCGGGCCGCTGGAAGCCTACGCCAAGCAGACCGAGATCGGGCTGCGCATGGGCTTTGAATACGCCACCAAGGGCACCATGACGGTGGACGGGCGCAAGATCGTCATCATCACCAAGGACGACCAGGGCAAGCCGGATCTCTCCAAGGCCGCGCTCGCCGAAGCCTATCAGGACGATGGCGCGGACATCGCCATCGGCACCACCTCATCGGCCGCGGCGCTGGCCGGTCTGCCGGTCGCCGAGGAAAACAAGAAGATCCTCATCGTCGAGCCTGCGGTCGCCGACCAGATCACCGGCGAGAAGTGGAACAAGTACATCTTCCGCACCGGCCGCAACTCCTCGCAGGACGCGATCGCCAACGCCGTCGCCATCGGCAAGCCGGGCGTGACCGTCGCGACGCTGGCGCAGGACTATGCCTTCGGCCGCGACGGCGTCGCCGCCTTCAAGGAAGCGCTCCTGAAGACCGGCGCGACGCTGGCCGCCGAGGAATACGTGCCGACCACGACGACGGACTTCACCGCCGCAGGCCAGCGCCTGTTCGACGCGTTGAAGGACAAGCCGGGCCGCAAGATCATCTGGGTGATCTGGGCCGGCGCGGGCGACCCGCCCGGCAAGCTTCAGGACATGGATCCGGGCCGCTATGGCATCGAACTGTCCACCGGCGGCAACATCCTGCCCGCGCTCGCAGCCTACAAGCGTCTTCCGGGCATGGAAGGAGCCGCATATTATTACTACGACATCCCGAAGAACCCGATCAACGAATGGTTCGTCGCCGAGCACCAGAAGCGCTACAACGCGCCGCCGGATTTCTTCACCGCAGGGGGCTTCGCGGCCGCGATGGCGACCGTCACCGCCGTCACCAAGGCGAAGTCCACCGACACCGAGAAGCTGATCGCCGCCATGGAGGGCATGGAGTTCGACACCCCCAAGGGCAAGATGGTGTTCCGCAAGGAAGATCATCAGGCGTTGCAATCGATGTACGCCTTCAAGGTCAAGGTCGATCCGAACCTCGCCTGGGCGGTGCTTGAGCCCGTGCGCGAACTCAAGATCGAGGACATGGACATTCCGATCAGGAACAAGCGGTAATCACACTCAGCCCGTCATGGCCGGGCCCGTCCCGGCCATGACGCCTTGCTTGCTGGGTCGAACAGGACGTGGATGCCCGGCACAAGGCCGGGCATGACATCCCTACGGATTGCTACATGCCCCTTTCCCTCGAAACCCGCGACCTGACCATCCGCTTCGGCGGCCATGTCGCGGTCAACAGCGTCAGCTGCGCGTTCCGGCCCGGTGAACTCACCGCCATCGTCGGCCCCAACGGCGCGGGCAAGACCACCTATTTCAACCTGATCTCCGGTCAGCTTCGCCCGACCTCGGGTCAGGTGTTGCTCGACGGCGAGGACATCAGCCAGTTGTCCGCGCCAATGCGCACCCGCAAGGGTCTCGGCCGCGCGTTCCAGCTGACGAACCTGTTTCCCAATCTCAGCGTGATGGAAAACGTCCGCCTCGCGGTACAGGCCGCCGACGGCACCCATTACGACATGCTGCGGCCGTGGATGGTACGCCGCGACCTGATCGAACGCGCCGATGCGATCCTGGAGCGCGTGGCGTTAACGCCACGCCGAGATGCCTCGACCGCCGCGCTCTCCCACGGCGACCAGCGCAAGCTCGAAGTCGCGCTTATGATGGCGCTGGAGCCCAAGGTCTTCATGTTCGACGAGCCCACCGCCGGGATGAGCGTCGATGAAGTGCCGGTGGTGCTCGACCTGATCGCCAGTCTGAAGAAGGACACCAGCAAGATCGTGCTGCTGGTCGAGCACAAGATGGACGTGGTGCGCTCGCTCGCCGACCGCATCATCGTGCTGCACAACGGCGCACTGGTCGCCGACGGCAAGCCCGCCGAGGTCATCGCCTCCCCGATCGTGCAGGAAGCCTATCTCGGCATCGCGCCCGGACGGAGCGCGGCATGAGCGACATGCTGAAGCTCGAGGGCGTGCACACCCACATCGCGCAGTATCACATCCTGCATGGCGTCGACTTCGACGTGCCGCGCGGCCAGACCACGATGCTGCTCGGCCGCAACGGCGCAGGCAAGACCACGACGCTGCGCACCATCATGGGGCTGTCGCCCGCCTCGAAGGGCCGCATCCAGTTCGACGGCGAGCCGATCGAAACCATCGCGACGCCCGACATCGCCACCCGCGGCATCGGCTACGTGCCGGAGACCATGGCAATCTTCGCCGACCTCACGGTGAAGGAGAATCTGGTGCTGGCGGCGCGCAGCGGCCCGATGGACGACACCCGGCTCGCATGGATCTTCGGCTTCTTCCCGGCGCTGAAAAAATTCTGGCTGTCGCGGGCGGGCGGGCTGTCGGGCGGGCAGAAACAGATGTTGTCCATCGCCCGCGCCATCGTCGAGCCGCGCAAGCTGCTGCTGATCGATGAGCCGACCAAGGGCCTCGCCCCCGCCATCGTGGTGGCGCTGATCGCGTGTCTTGCCGAGATCAAGCGCTCGGGCGCGACGATCCTGCTGGTCGAGCAGAACTTCCGCGTGGCACAGGAGATCGGCGACACCGTGGCCGTGATGGACAACGGCGTCATCGTGCATCGTGGCGCGATGGCCGATCTTTCCAGTGACGTGCCGCTGCAGGAACGCCTGCTCGGCCTCAGCCTTGAGTCGCATCAATGACCGACGTCCCCGCCGGCGAGGCGCTGCCGAAAGCGCCGCTCGACTATCTTCCCGTGCTGCTGCCGGTTGCCTTCGCGCTGATCATGGCGCCCTTGATCGGCTCCAGCAGCACCTGGGTCACGCTCACCGTGGCGAGTCTCGCCATGGGCATGATGATCTTCATCATGGCCTCGGGGCTGACGCTGGTGTTCGGCCTGATGGACGTGCTCAATTTCGGCCACGGCGCGTTCATCGCGGTCGGAGCCTATGTCGGCACGCTCGTGCTGTTTCCGATGCTGTCATGGATGCAGGCCGATTCCCTCGTCGCCAACCTGATGGCGCTGCTGCCCGCCGCGCTGCTGGCGATGGCAGTGTCGGGCGCGCTCGGCCTCGTGTTCGAACGCGTGCTGATCCTGCCGGTCTACGGCCAGCATCTGAAACAGATCCTCATCACCATGGGCGGGCTGATCGTGGCCGAGCAACTGCTCTACGCGCTGTGGGGGCCGCAGATCATTCCGCTGCCGCTGCCGACGGCGCTGCGCGGATCGCTCGTGTTCGGCGACATCGCCATCGCCAAATATCGCGTGCTGGCGATGCTGGTCGGCCTTGTCGTGTTCGCCGCGATCCTGCTGGTGCTGAACCGGACCAAGATCGGGCTGCTGATCCGGGCGGGCGTTGAGAACCGCGAGATGGTCGAAGCGCTGGGCTATCACATCAAGCGCCTGTTCCTCGGCGTGTTCATGGCGGGTTCGGCGCTGGCGGGCCTCGGCGGCGTGATGTGGGCGCTGTATCGCGAGCAGGTGCACGCCTCGATGGGCAGCGACCTGATGGTTTTGGTGTTCATCGTGGTCATCATCGGCGGCCTCGGCTCGGTCGGCGGCTGCTTCATCGGCGCGATCATGGTGGCGATGGTCGCCAACTACGGCGGCTTCCTGCTGCCGAAACTCGCGCTCGTCTCCAACATTCTTCTGATGGTCGCCATCCTGATGTGGCGGCCGCGCGGCCTCTATGCCGTGACCAACCGTTGAGGGGGCGCGCATCATGATGCTTCTGTCCGGCGATCCTCCGCGCAGCCGCACGCTGGCGCTGGTTCTCATCATCATCGTGGCGCTGCTGGCGCTGACGCCGTTTCTGTTTCCCGGCGCGAAAGCGATGAACGTCGCGGTGAAGATCTGCATCTTCGCCGCCCTCGTCGCCTCCTACGACCTGCTGCTCGGCTACACCGGCACGGTGTCGTTCGCGCATACGATGTTCTACGGCATCGGCAGCTATGCCATTGCCATCGCGCTCTACGGCATGGGGCCAACCTGGACGGCGGTCGCCGTCGGCATCGTCGTGGGCCTGCCGCTGGCGGCGCTGCTCGCGCTTGCCATCGGCCTGTTCTCGCTGCGGGTGCAGGCGATCTTCTTCGCGATGATCACGCTGGCGGTGGCGTCGGCGTTCCTCGTGCTGGCCTCGCAGCTGTCTTGGCTCACCGGCGGCGAGGATGGCCGCAGCTTCCGCCTGCCGGAGATGCTGCGCCCGGGCACCAAGTTCATCAGCAAGGATACGTTCGGCACCGAGATCAACGGCCGCACGCTCACCTACTACATCGTGTTCGTCGGCTGCGCGGCAATGGTCCTGACGCTGCTGCGCATCGTCAATTCGCCGTTCGGGCGCGTGCTGCAGGCGATCCGCGAGAACCGCTTCCGCGCCGAGGCGCTGGGCTATCGCACTGTCGCGCATCTGACCTATGCCAACTGCATCGCCGCGCTGGTGGCGGCGCTCGCGGGCGTGCTCAATGCGCTGTGGCTGCGCTACACCGGGCCCGACACCTCGCTGTCGTTCTCGATCATGATCGACATCCTGCTGATGGTGGTGATCGGCGGCATGGGCACGATCTACGGCGCGGTCATCGGCGCGGCTTTATTGGTGCTGGCGGAGAACTATCTGCAGACCCTGATGGGCGCGGCCTCCGGCGCTGCTGCCGAGGCAGGTCTGCCGCTGCTGCCAGGCCTGCTGCACCCGGACCGCTGGCTGCTGTGGCTTGGCCTGCTGTTCATCGCCAGCGTCTATTTCTTCCCGACCGGCATCGTCGGACGGTTGCGCGGGAAGACGTAACGGCACAGCTTTCTATCGTCCCCTCGCAGGCGGAGACCCCGACAAGGAAGGCGCTGCCTCGAAATCGGAGTGGCCGGGTCACGCTGCCCGGCCATGACACAAAGAGGCTGTCGCAAGCGAACCGGCCCCCAGAAATGTAGACATGCGGGACACGACGTGGGGGAGCGGCCCGGACTGCGCTGGGATTCATCTCGGCTACGGGTGCTTTAAAAATCGGACCCTCAGGATGACGGACGGACATTCCTGCCGCTCGCATTTAACCGAAATCTACTGAAATTCGAGGTTTTGGAGAGCATATCGCACGTCGCATCGATGGCGGCGCGCAAGGTTCTTCCTTATCGCGCCTCCGTGATCGGACCGGGATTGCATCGCCGCGCACAAGGATTATGTTGCCGATGGATGCGCTTGCATCCTTCCTTTCCTCACGGATTTCATCGCCATGACCAGCCTCTTCGATTCATTCAAACTCGGCCCCCTCACTCTGCCCAACCGCGTCGTGATGGCTCCGCTGACCCGCAACCGCGCGGTGAACCGTGACGTACCGAACCCTCTCGCGGCCGAATACTACGGCCAACGGGCGGCGGCCGGCCTTTTGATCACGGAAGCCAGCCAGATCTCCCAGCAGGGCCAGGGCTATCAGGACACGCCCGGCATCTTCACCGACGAACAGGTCGCCGCCTGGAAGACAATCACTGACCGCGTGCACGCTGAAGGCGGCCGCATCTTCATCCAGCTCTGGCACGTCGGCCGTGTCTCGCACACCTCGCTGCAGCCGGGCGGCGGCGCGCCGGTCGCGCCCTCCGCCATCGCGGCCAAGACCAAGACCTTCGTCAACAAACAGTTCGCCGAGACCTCCGTGCCGCGCGCGCTCGAACTCAGCGAAATTCCCGGCATCATCGAGGACTATCGCAAGGCTGCCGCGAACGCGATCCGGGCCGGCTTCGACGGCGTGGAAGTCCATGGCGCAAACGGCTATCTGCTCGATCAGTTCGCCCGTGACAGCAGCAACAAACGCACCGACGCCTATGGCGGCTCCATCGAGAACCGCGCGAAGCTGATGATCGAGGCCACCGCGGCCATCGTGAAGGAGATCGGCGCGGAGCGCACCGGCATCCGCATCTCGCCGGTGACGCCCGCCAACGATGTCACCGACAGCGACCCGCAGGCCCTGTTCAACTACATCGTCGATGAGCTGAACAAGCTGAAGCTCGTTTTCATTCATGTCGTCGAGGGTGCGACGGGCGGGCCGCGCGACAACCTGCCGTTCGACTACGCCGAACTGCGCAAGCGCTTCAGCGGCGCTTACATCGCCAATAACAGCTATACGCGGGAGCTGGCCGACAAGGTGCTGGCGGCGAACGAGGCCGACCTGATCGCCTTCGGCCGCCCGTTTATCTCGAACCCAGATCTCGTCGAGCGCCTCAGGCAGAACGCCCCGCTCAACGAACTCGACAAGGCCACGCTCTACGGCGGTGGCGAGAAGGGCTATACGGACTATCCGACGCTGAATGCCCAGCAGGCGGCGGAATAGTTTTTTCGCACGGCCGTCATGCCCGGCCTTGTGCCGGGCATGACGGAAGAAGATGCCGCGCTTCACGCGGCCGCCTCAGGATGACGGATCAGCGCCGGGACGCGTAATCCAAGCCTTCAGCACGACGTCCCGCCCGCCCAGCCATCCACGCATCGAGCGCTGCGATCTCGTCCACCGAAAGGCGCAGACCCAGCTTGCTCCGCCGCCAGGCCACATCGGCAGCCGTGTGCGCCCATTCGCTCTTTATAAGATAATCAACCTCGGCCTCGGTCAGCGTCGCACCGAACGCGTGACCGAGATCACCGGCCTGCCTTGCTCCATTCAGCACCATCGCGGCACGCGTGCCGTAGGAACGCGCCAACCGCGCCGCATGATCGCGCGTCAGGAACGGATGGTCGCGCAGCAACCTCTCCGTCAGCGCGGGCAGCCCGGTGCGGTCCATGTCGCCGCCCGGCAAGGGCGCGTGGCCGGTCCAGCCGCCTTCGCCCTTCTCCCCGAGATAAGGCGCGAGCTTCTCCAGCGCGGCTTCGGCGAGGCGGCGATAGGTGGTGATCTTGCCGCCGAAAATCGACAGCATCGGCAGGCCGTCCGGCGTATCCAGCTCGAATACATAGTCGCGCGTCGCCGCCCGCGCCTCGCTCGCGCCGTCATCGTAAAGCGGCCGGACGCCCGCATAGCTCCACACCACGTCCGCCGGCGCGATCGGCTTTGCCAGATAATCGCTGGCGGCGCGGCAGAGATAGGCAATCTCCTCGCCGGTCGCCGCGACCTTCGCCGGATCACCGTGATAATCGCGGTCGGTGGTGCCGATCAGCGTAAAGTCCTGCTGCCAGGGGATGACGAACACGATACGGCCGTCGGTGTTCTGGAAGGTGTAGGCACGATCGTGATCGTAAAGCTTCGGCACCACGATATGCGAGCCTTGAACGAGGCGGACCTTTGACGTCGCCCGCACGCCCCGGCTATGCGCGAACACATCCTCCACCCACGGCCCCGCCGCGTTCACCAGCGCGCGTGCGCGAAGGGTGGCGCGGCGGCCCTCGCTCTCGGTCACGACCTGCCACACTCCGTCCTGCCGCCGGATTTCGACGGCCCGCGTGCGGGTGCGGATCACCGCGCCCCGCGCCGCTGCGTCCATGGCGTTGAGCACCACGAGCCGCGCGTCGTCGACAAAACAGTCGGAATACTCAAAACCGGTCTTGAATGCGCCCGGCTTCAGCGGCGCGCCCAGGGCATCGCGCGCCAGATCGAGCGTGCGCGTCGCGGGCAGCAGCCTGCGGCCGCCGATATGGTCGTAGAGAAACAGCCCGAGCCGCAGCAGCCAGGCCGGGCGCAGCCCCGCGTGATGCGGCAGCACGAAGCGCAGTGGATGGATGATGTGCGGGGCGATCCCCCACAGCACCTCGCGCTCGGTCAAAGCCTCGCGCACCAGCCGGAACTCGTAGAACTCCAGATAGCGCAGGCCGCCGTGGATCAGCTTCGACGACCACGACGAGGTGCCGCTGGCCAGATCGTTCATCTCGCACAGGATGACCGAATGGCCGCGCCCGGCCGCGTCGCGCGCGATGCCGCAGCCGTTGATGCCGCCGCCGATGATGGCGAGGTCGTAAACGGGTTCTGCGTCCGAGGCTGACGATTCATCCTGCAACATGGCGGCGTTGATATCAAAAACCCGTGGCAAGCGCGAAAAAATCGCCGGAACCCGGACCTTCGACGCGGCGGGGCGTGCGGCCCGGTTGATCCGTGCCACGACGCGTGTAGAAGCGGTCTCCCGCCCTCGCCGGAATGCATCCTTGTCCAGCACCGACCAGCGCCTCGCAGCCGCCCACGCCTACCGCCCGGACATCGACGGGCTGCGCGCTGTCTCGATTCTGGCGGTGCTCGGCTATCATGCCGCGCCGGAGGTCATCACTGGCGGGTATGTCGGCGTCGACATCTTCTTCGTGATCTCGGGATTTCTCATCACCCGCATCATCCTCGGCGAGATCGACGCGCAAACGTTCTCGCTGCGCAATTTCTACCGCCGGCGTATCCGCCGAATTTTTCCAGCGCTGATCGTCACGCTCTCCGCGACATGGCTCGCCGGCTGGTTCCTGCTGCTGCCGGATGCCTTCGCCCGGCTCGGCGCGGCGACGCTGGCGGGCACAGCCTTCGTCGCGAACCTCTACCAGCTCAGCCAGATCAGCTATTTCGCCCCGGACGCCGCCGACAATCCGCTGCTGCATCTGTGGTCGCTCGGCATCGAGGAGCAGTTCTATATCGCCTGGCCGCTGCTTTTGATGTGGCTCGGCGCGCGCGGCAACCGGCGCTGGTGGATCCGCGCGCTGGCGCTGCTCTCGTTCGCGACCAGCCTGGTGATCTTCCTCGACCTGCGCGACTGGACGTTCTATTCGCCGATTCCGCGCGCGTGGGAACTGCTGGCGGGCGCTGTGCTCGCCCACCGCGCCCATGTCGCGGGCGATGCGTTCTCGGCTCCCTCGGCGCGCGCCGAACTGTTCAGCCGCGCCGGGATCGTGATGGTCGGCGTGTCGATCTTCGCGTTCAACCACGCGACGCCGTTTCCCGGCCCCACGGCGCTGCTGCCCGTGCTCGGCGCGGCGCTGCTGATCGCCTCGCCCGGCGCGCGCGTCAATCAGCTGCTGCTGGCGAACCGGCCGATGGTGGCGATCGGGCTGATCTCCTACCCACTGTATTTGTGGCACTGGCCGCTGCTGTCCTTTCTGCACATTATCCGTAATGGCGAGCCGACCGCATTGGAACTTGCAGGCGCCGTCGTCGCCGCGTTCGTGCTGGCCTGGGCCACTTACACATTCGTCGAGCAGCCGATTCGGCACGGCCGCGTGCGTGCGCTGCAACTCGCAACCACGCTCGCCGCCGTCGGCATCGCCGGTTTCGTCACGATGCTCGGCAACGGGTTCGTGACGCGCTTTCCTGCCGAGATTCGCGAGATCGCCGCGCTCCCCTCGCACGACAATTCAGGATTCAGACCGCCCTGCTTCCGCCAGCAGGACGACGGCAAGCCGCTCGATCCATCATGCATCGAAGGCGGCGACGCGCCGCTGGTGTTCGTCTGGGGCGACTCGACCGCGGCAGCGCTGTATCCCGGCCTTGAGGCCCTGCAGAAAGATCACGCGGTCCGCCTCGGCCGCGCGACGTTCGCAGGCTGTCCGCCGATCCTCGGCATCGCTCATGATGTGCCGGCGTTCTGCGCCACAGCCAACGCGCGCATCATGACAGAGATCGCGGCACTGAGACCGCAGGCGGTCCTCCTGCACGCGATGTGGGGATCGACCAACGATATCGACCGGCTGCGCGCGACCGTCGCGCAGCTGCGCGCCGCCGGCGTTCAGCGCATCGTTCTTGTCGGCCCCGTTCCGGTCTGGAAACGCGGGCTGCCGGATACGCTGGTGAACGTCTACCGCTTCCGCCATACGCTCCCCGAGCGCCTCGCCGAGGGCGTCTCGGGCGAGGAGGTGGATGCGGTGATGGCAGCCTTCGCGGCGCAGGACAACATTATCTACGCCTCGCCCTGGCGCGCGCTGTGCGACAGCGACGGCTGCCTGACACGAATCGGGCCCGCCGCGCGGGACGTCATCATCTGGGACAAGGTGCATCTTACAAATGCGGGGGCGACATTCGTCACCCGCGCACTGGCGAATGAGCTTTTCGGCGCGGATCGGCGTCCGTAGCGTCCGCAGCCCGGATGAAGCGGAGCGCTATCCGCGCTTGCGGCTCCCCGCATATCCCTGCTTTTTTGTGAACTGCACGCGCTCGGTCCCCGAGGCGCGCGATTGCTTATCGGGAGCCTCGAAGGGGCGATGGCCGCGAGCACCTTCGCGAGCGAGCCCGGAATCCATTGCCATCGCTGGGCGTGCGGATTGCGCGCCCGCGCCCATCGTCGCAACGCGGAACGACAACTTTCGTCATCAAGCAGAGAAGGAACCCTGCGCCGCGTCGGCGGTGCGGCCGGACAGGCACGCGCGTGCCGCGCGCTCGGCATCGCGTGCCGAGCGGAAGATGCGACCTTCAAGCACGTTGAAGCGATCGGAGGCAGAGAAAAAACGGTAGCCGGCGCGGTCCTTCACGACGATGCCGGCATCCTGCGAACTGACTTCGATGATGTAGGTATCAGACATTTGCGTCCGTTGACCCCTCATTGTAACTCCCGCACAGTGGGAGCTTGTAACTCCCGCACAGTGGGAGCGAGACATGAACGCCGCTGGCGGCGGAAAGTTCAAACGCAACATCGACGCGCTCCTCATAGTGATCGCGCACGACAGTCCTGTGAAGTTGGCGGGGCTTTTTATTGTCGCGGGATTCGGGGACGAATGTCATCCGGCACCCGCAATCGGCAGAACGATTCCATCGTTCCGCGCGAATGCGATTCACTTGCAGAAAAATTCTTATTTAAAGGAAACGTTAACGCGAAATGTGCCGCGCTCAGCCCGGGCGGACCATCTCGAACATTGCATCGGGACGGATCTCGGCGTAATCGCCGCGTCCGCCGCCGCGCAGGATAGGCTGCGCCTGCGCTGTCTGATACACGCCGTCCTTGAGCAGCGTCTTGTCGATGTGCACGGCCACCACTTCGCCGAAGGTCATCCACGCATCGGCGTTGCTGCCGTCGGCGCCCTGAAGCCGCAGCATCTGCGTCAGCCTGCACTCGAACGACACCCGCGCCTCGCCGACGCGCGGCGCCTTCACCACCGTGCCGGGCACCTCGGTCAGGCCAGCCAGCGTGAACTCGTCGACCTCGTGCGGCACGGACGCCGAGGTCGCATTCATCGCCTGCGCCAGCGGCAAGGTGGTCAGATTCCAGACGAACTCGCCCGTTGCCTCAATGTTGGCGACAGTATCCTTCCAGCTTGTCGAGGAAAAACCAATGATCGGCGGATGATAGCAGAACGCGTTGAAGAAGCTGTAAGGCGCGAGGTTCACCCGCCCCTCGGCATCGCGGGAGGAAATCCAGCCGATCGGGCGCGGTCCGACAATGGCGTTGAACGGATCGTGGCGAAGGCCATGCCCGCTGGACGGCTCGTAGAAATGGAAATCGATCATTCGGGCTGCACGCCGGGCGCATCGCCCGCGTGTCCTGTGAGGCTGATAACCAGAAACTCGATCATCTGCTCCAGCGTCGGTCCGGGCTTGTCCGCGCACTGGGAGATCATCTGCGGATGGAAGAAGCGGAGCATTCCCGTCACGACGCATTTCGCCATTGTCTCGACGTCGCCTGCGCGAAATTCGCCGCTCTTCACGCCGTCATTTACCACCCGGCCGACGATCGAGGTCATCACCTCCATGTGAGCGAGGCAGACATCCCAGCTCTCCTCCATCGCGATGGCGACCATCTCGTGAAGGTTGGAATCGCCGACATAACGCTCGGTGTTCATCGCGTTGATGGTGGAGAGCAGGGCCCTCAGCCGGTCGGCGGCCGGCCAGGATTTCGATGCGATCACGTCGGCCGCCGCCTCGACCTCGCCCATCAGACGGAGCGCCACTCCTTCATGAATGGCCTTCTTCGAATCGAAATAGCGATAGACGTTGGCGGGGCTCATCCTCAGCACGCGCGCGATATCGGCCACCGTCGTCTTCTGGTAGCCGATCTGGCGGAACAGGCGCTCGGCCGCCGCCAGAATGCGCAGCCGCGTGTCGACTTCAGGATGCTCTAAGGTGCTCATCAATCCCCGGTCCGAATCCCTGATTACTCCGCCGCCGTTGCGAGTGGAAGAGAAGGCTGCTCATGATCGTCCTGGTGCGGCGCAGAATCCACGCTTCCGCTGCCGCGCTCATCGAGACTCCTGCGGAACCAGAGCGCATAGAGCGCCGGCAGGAACAGCAGCGTCATGAAGGTCGCCACGAACAGCCCGCCCATGATCGTCACCGCCATCGGACCCCAGAATGCCGACCGTGACAATGGAATCATTGCGAGGATCGCGGCGAGCGCGGTCAGCACCACCGGCCGCGCGCGGCGCACGGTGGCTTCCACGATCGCCTCCCGCCTCGGCAGGCCGTGCGAGACGTCGGTCTCGATCTGATCGACCAGGATCACCGTATTGCGCATGATCATGCCCGCGAGCGCGATCAGGCCGAGCAGTGCCACGAAGCCGAACGGCTGGCCGCCGATATTCAGCCCCAGCGACGCGCCGACGATGCCGAGCGGCGCGGTGAGAAACACCAGGAACAGGCGCGAGAAGCTCTGCAACTGGATCATCAGCAACGACAGCATCACGATCAGCATCAGCGGAAACAGCACGAAGATCGACGAATTGCCCTTCTCCGACTCCTCGATCGCGCCACCGGTCTCGATCCGGTAACCCGGTTCCAGCTTGTCGCGGATCGACTGCAGCCGCGGCCAGATCGCATTGGTGACGTCAGGCGCCTGCACGCCGTCGACGATATCGCCGCGCACGGTGATCGCCATGTCGCGGTTGCGACGCCACAGGATCGGCTCCTCATGGGCATATTCGATGCGCGCGACCTGCTGCAGGGGCACCGCGATGCCGTTGCGCCCGTAGACGGTCAGATCGCCGACGTGGCCAAGGCCAAGTCGCTCGCTCGGGACCGCACGCGCCACCACGCCCACCTTCTCCACGCCGTCGCGAATGGTCGTCACCGGCGCGCCCGAGAGCAGCATGTTCATGGCCTGCGACAGCTCCTGCGGCGTCAGGCCGAGCGCGCGGGCGCGGTCCTGATCCACCACCAGCTTGAGGTAGGGCGCCTGCTCGTTCCAGTCGAGATGCGGATCCTTCATGTTCGGATTCTCGCGCACCGCCTTCAGCACCTGATCGGCGATCTCGCGCACCTTCATGGTGTCCGGTCCGATCACGCGGAACTGGACCGGGAAGCCGACCGGCGGGCCGAAGTTGAAGCGGTCCACGCGCACCCGCGCCTGCGACAGCCAGCCGTCGTCCGCGGCCTTTTCCAGCCGCGCCTTGATGCGCTCGCGCGCCCCGACGTCCTTGGCCACGACCACGATTTCAGCGAACGCCTGATTGGGCAGCTGCGGATTGAGGCCGAGCCAGAACCGCGGCGAACCCTGGCCGACATAGGCGGTGTAGGTGGCGACATCCTTGTCGTCCTTCAGCGCCTCCTCGGCCTTGCGCGCGGTCTCCTGCGTCACCTTGAACGAGGTGCCTTCCGGCAGGCGCAGCTGCAGGAACAGCTCGGGCCGCTCCGACAACGGGAAGAACTGCTGCTGCACATTGCCGAATGCGACAATGGAGGCCGCGAAGATCGCAACCGTTGCCACGACCACGGTGATCCGCCAGCGCACACACCATTCGATCACGCTGCGCAGCCGCCGGTACATCCCGGTCTCGTAGATGGCGTGCGGATTGAGGTGAACGTCGTGACCCTTGGCCATGTCGGGCAGCAGCTTGATGCCGAGATAGGGCGTGAAGATCACCGCCACGAACCACGAGGCGACCAGTGCGATCGCGACGATCCAGAAGATGCCGCCGGCATATTCGCCGACGCCGGAATTGGCGAAGCCGATCGGCAGGAAGCCCGCCGCCGTCACCAGCGTGCCGGTCAGCATCGGAAAGGCGGTGGATTCCCAGGCGAAGGATGCCGCCTTGAGGCGATCCCATCCCTGCTCCATCTTCACCACCATCATCTCGACCGCGATGATGGCGTCATCCACCAGCAGGCCGAGCGCGATGATGAGCGCGCCGAGCGTGATGCGGTGCAGGTCCATCCCCATCGTCAGCATGATGATGAACACGATGCCGAGCACCAGCGGCACCGAGGCAGCCACCACGATTCCGGTGCGCCAGCCAAGCGCCAGGAACGAGACGAACAGCACGATGGCCAGCGCTTCCATGAAGGAACGCACGAATTCGCCCACCGCATGCTCGACCACCAGCGGCTGATCGGCGATCCGCTCAAGCTCGAAGCCCTGCGGCACGCTGGCTATGAAGGTGTCGACGGTCTTGTCGACCGCCTTGCCCATGTCGAGGATGTTGGCGCCCTTGGCCATCACCACGCCGATGCCGATCGCGGCCTTGCCGCGCTGCTCGATCTTGAAGTCCGGCGGGTCGACAAAGCCGTGGGTCACCGTGGCGATGTCACCGAGCCGGAACGAGCGGCCGTTGACCTCGACGGGCGTCTCCGCCACCGCCTTCACGCCGTCGAGCGCCCCGGTCACGCGCAGCGGCACGCGCTGCGCGTCGGTCTCCACCACACCGCCCGGCACTACCGCATTCTGCTTCGCCAGCGAATCCAGAACGGTCTGGACCGGGATGCCCAGCGTGGCGAGCTTGGCATGGGAGAACTCGACGAAGATGCGTTCGTCCTGCGTACCGTAGAGATTGACCTTGGCGACGCCCGGCACCTTGAAAAGTTGCAGGCGCATGGCCTCGGCGACCTTCTTGAGCTGGGCGTAGTTCGCCCCGTCGCCGGTGAGCATGTAGAGGATGGAATCGACGTCACCGTATTCGTCGTTGACGTTGGGTCCGATCAGACCCGATGGCAGGCTGTCGCGAATGTCCGACAGCTTCTTGCGAAGCTGATAGAACATCTGCGGCACGTCCTTCGGCGGCATGTTGTCCTTGAAGAACACCTGCATCGCCGTGAACGAGGGCTTGGTGTAGGTCTGGATCTTGTCGAAATACGGCAGTTCCTGCAGCTTCTTCTCGATCGGATCGGCCACCTGCTGCTGCATGTCCAGCGAGGTCGCGCCGGGCCAGATCGCCGAAACCACCACCAGCTTGATGGTGAAGGACGGATCTTCCGCGCGGCCGAGGCGCAGATAGGAGATCGCGCCGGCGACACCGAGAACGATAATGAAAAACAACACCAGCGTCTGGTGGCTGACGGCCCAGGCCGAGAGATTGAATTTTTTCATGACGGCGACGCCTTATCGGCTCTCGTGAACGCTGGGTCTGCTCAGAATGTCAGTGCGGTAACGACACGCACCTTCTGCGCGGTGTCGAGTTTCTGCACCCCGAGAGTCACGACATTGTCGCCCTCGTCGAGGCCCGAGGTCACAAGAACGTCGGTGCTCTCATAGGCCTTCACGGTGACCGGCTTCAGCGCCAGTCCGCCGTCCTTGCCAACCACGAACATCCCCGGTCCCTCGCCACGGTTGAACAGCGCAGACAGCGGCAGCCGCGCGACGCGCTCGCCGGACGGATCGGACAGCGTCAGCGTCGCCGTCATGCCGAGCTGGACACGCTCGTCGGCCTGCGGGATCGAGAACTTCGCAAGATAGGTGCGGGTGGCGGGATCGGCCGCCGGCGCGATCTCGCGCAGCCGCGCCGCATAGCCCGTTTCGCCGTCGGACCACAGCTTCACTGTGGCCTTGCCGGTGCGGGCACGCTCGATCAGTAATTCCGGGATGGCGACTACCGCTTCCTTTTCGGCCGTCCGGGCGATCCGGATCGCCGCCTGCCCGGCTGCCACCACCTGCCCCGGCTCGACCATGGTGGCCGTCACCACGCCTTTGCCGTCGGCCTTGAGCACGGCGTAGGACAGGCTGTTGCGGGTCAGTTCGACCGAGCGTTCGGCCCGGCGCAGACGGGATCTGGCTTCCTCGGCGGAGGCGCGCGCCTGATCCATCTGGGCATCGGTGGACCAGCCCTTGGAGCGCAGTTCGTTGGCCCGGTTCTCGGCGGCGCCCGCCTGGGCCAGCACGCCCGCCGCCGCGCTGCGCTCCGCTTCGGCCTGCTCGGCCTGCAAGCGGAGATCAACCTGATCGAGTTCTGCCAGCGGCTGGCCGGCTTCCACAACCTGCCCGACCTCGACCAGACGCTTGGCGACCTTGCCGGCGACGCGGAAACCCATGTCCGTCTCGATACGGGGGCGGATGGTGCCGACGAAGCTGCGGTCCGGAACCTGCTGCTCGTATTTCACCGGCGCAACCAGCACCGGCCGCGTCGGGGCCGCGTGCTCGGCCGGCTTTTCGTTGCATCCTGCAAGCCCCACGGCGGCGGCCGTGGCGACCACGGCAAAGAGGGGCCTGACGATAAGGGACAAAACCGGAACCGCGCGCATGGGGGCCATCCTTTTGGCTGCTGCGGCGCGGACGATGTCGTGAACAGTGACGATTGTCAATAATCGTCACTGTTCAATCATTAGTCATCTGATGGTAAGCCGATAGGCACTCCTCCGGCCGCCGTCGGCCCGGTTCGAAGAAGGACGCGCCTCATGCGGCGAGGATGGCCGCCTGGATATCGCCCACCGCATGGTCGCCGAGATTCTTCGCCAGTTCTCCGGCGACCTTGCCCGCCGTCTGCGGATGCAACTGGCGGCGCAACTCGCCGAGCGAGCGCGGATCGGCGATGATCGCAAGGGACTCGATCCGGTTCTCAAGCACTTCCTTGTTGAGATAGGCACCGACCGACGCAACGAAGTCATCTTCCTTCAGGCGACTGACGTCCGGATTGGCCGAGGTGCTGCGGTGGCGTGCGCCGGACCCGGCACTCGTCTCCTCCAGCCCGGGTTCCGGCAGCGGCACGAGATCAATCTCGGGCTCGTGGCCGGTGTTGCGGAACAGGCGCAACGTTTCCCCATCGACGACCGCGACAATGGCACCAGCAGGCAGGATCATGGGAACTCCCCTTCGTGACGCAAACGAACGCAGCTGGCGCGAGGCCCTGCTGGTTCGCTGATTTCCTCTCAGATCACCAAAGCTTATGCGGCGTGCGCGTTCCTTGACCGCCATCAAGTCTTCGCGCGTCTACGGCACCAGAACCGCCGCGCCGTCGAACCGCCCGTTGCGCAGATCGTCGAGCGCTTTGTTCGCATCGCGCAGCGCATAGCGCGTGGTTTGCGTCCGGATGCCGACCTTGGGGGCGAGGCTCAGAAAATCGACGCCATCCTGTCGCGTGAGATTGGCGACCGACATGAGTTGGCGCTCCTCCCACAGCAGACTGTAAGGAAAAGCCGGGATGTCGCTCATGTGAATCCCGGCGCACACCACGCGGCCGCCCTTGCGCACCGTGGCCAGCGCGGCAGGGACAAGAGACCCCACCGGCGCAAAGATGATCGCCGCGTCGAGTGGTTCTGGCGGACGCTGGTCCGAGCCGCCGGCCCACGCCGCGCCGAGTCCCCTTGCGAAATCCTGCGTCGTCGAGTCGCCCGGACTTGTGAACGCATAGACCTCGCGTCCCTGCCACCTAGCCACCTGCGCGATGATGTGCGCCGCCGCGCCAAAGCCATAGAGGCCGAGCTTGTCAGCCTCGTCCGCCATCACCAGCGAGCGCCAGCCGATCAGCCCGGCGCACAGCAGCGGCGCGAGCGCAATGTCGTCGCCTTCCTCGCCGAGCGGAAAGGCAAAGCGCGCATCCGCGATCACCGAGGTCGCATAGCCGCCATCGCGCGTGTAACCGGTGAACTGCGGCGCATCGCAAAGGTTCTCATGCGCGCTTTTGCAGTAAGGGCAGACGCCGCAGGTGTGGCCGAGCCACGGCACGCCGACGCGCTCGCCGATGAGAAGGCCCATCGCGCCGGGCCCGAGAGCCTCGACACGGCCGACGACCTCATGGCCGGGAATGATCGGCACCTGCGGATGCGGCAGTTCGCCGTCGACCACGTGAAGATCGGTGCGACAAACGCCGCAGGCGGAAACCCTGACGCGCACCTCGCCCACGCCCGGCTCGCGATCCGGCAGTTCGGTCCACACCAGAGGCGCGCGCAGCGCGTTCAGAACCATCGCGTGCATGATGAGGCGACTCCGATCCGGTTGCGCACAACTACCCCCTTCGAGCCGCGCCCTGCGTCATCTTCGGAGCCCAACCGAAAATCAGCACCGCCTCTCCATCGACAAGGCGGCCCTAGCTGATCGACGGATCGCGGTGAATCGGATCGACCCACAACACCGTTTCCGGCTTCTCGACCGGCTCGATGTCGATATTGATCGCGACCGCCTCACCGTCGCTACGCACCAGCACACATTCCAGCACTTCGTCCGGGCTGGCGTTGATCTCCTGATGCGGCACGTAAGGCGGCACGAAGATGAAGTCGCCGGGATTGGCCTCGGCAACGAACTGCAACTGGTCGCCCCAGCGCATCCGTGCCTTGCCCTTCACCACATAGATGATGCTTTCGAGATGGCCATGATGATGCGCGCCGGTCTTGGCATCCGGCTTGATGGTCACGGTGCCGGCCCACAGTTTCTTCGCCCCGGTTCGCGCGAAGGTGATCGCGGCCTTGCGGTCCATCCCGGCCGTGGACGGCACGTTGGGGTCGAGCTGGTTGCCGGGAATGACCTGCACGCCGTCGTGCTTCCACCGGCTCTCCCCGGGATGAGCGTCATCGTGCTGATGATCGTGATCGTGCGGATGGCTGTGCGTCATGGCGGTGTTCCGGGTGTGCTTCGCGGGGCAGGTTCCATCACGTGCGCGCGAAGGTCAATGCCGTCATTGACCAGGAACAACTTTCCCCACGCCGCATTGACTCCGCGTTTCCAAGACGCAGTCGCAACCTGGAACATCCCGTTCCACAGCAGACGAGGTTCTCCGATGAGCAGCACCACCGACAAGATCAAGGGCACCGCCAACGAGGCCATGGGCAAGGCCAAACAGGGTATCGGCGAGGCCGTGGGCTCCAAGCAGATGCAGGCCGAGGGCGCGGCGCAGGAGGCCAAGGGCCACGCGCAGAAGGCTGTTGGCAACGCCAAGGCCGCAGTGAAGGATGCCGCCCACAAGACGGCGGATTTCGTCGATCGCAAACTGTAAGATCGGCGGGAAATAAAAAGCCGGCCTTTCGGGGCCGGCTTTTTTCTTCGTGCATCGCGAGGAGGATTAATACCCCAGCGCGCAGCCATCCTTGCGGGGATCCGAACCGCCGGTCAGCGTGCCGCGCTCCCAGTCGATCCAGATCGCCTGTCCGCCGCCATGCGGCGCGCGCAGCCGCGCGACGTTGTGGCCGAGCTTGCCGAGACCGTCGAACGTCGCCGGGGGCACCCCGTCTTCGAGCTGATAGACGCTCTCGTAATGCAGCCCCCGCGGAAAATCGATCGCGGCCTGCACATCCATGCCGAAATCGACGATGTTCGACAGCACGTGCACTTGGCCCACCGGCTGATACTGGCCGCCCATGACGCCATAGGAGAGCGCGGCACGGCCATCCTTGGTGGCAAGTGCCGGGATGATGGTGTGCAGCGGACGCTTGCGCGGCGCGATGCAGTTCGGATGGCCCGGCTGCACACGGAATCCCGCGCCGCGGTTCTGCAGCACCACGCCGGTCTTGTCCGACACGATGCCGGATCCGAACGAATGCGCCACCGAGGAAATGAACGAGCAGACGTTCATATCCTTGTCCACCACGGTGCAATAGATCGTGGAGGGATTCATCGGCGGCGACACCTTGGGCAGATCGAGCACGCCATCCATCCGGATTTTCGCGCGCCACGCGTCGGCGAAGGCCGGCGACAGGATGCGGGCGATATCGATGTTCACGAAGTCGGGGTCGCCGATCTCGGTCTCCCGCATCATGAAGGCGATGCGGCCAGCTTCCGCCTCCAGATGGAAGCGCGCGATACCGAGCGGATCGAGGCCGCCGAAATCGCAGCCCTGCAGGATGTTGAGCATCGTCAGCATGGTGATGCCCGGTCCGTTCGGCGGACATTGGGACACCTCGTAACCACGATACGAGGTGGTGAGCGGCTTCGTCACCTCGGTGCGGTGCGCGGCGAAATCCTCGATGGTATGAAGCCCGCCGAGCGCGCGCAGCGTCGCCACCATGTCCTCGGCGATCTCGCCGGTGTAGAACGCATCGCGCCCCTTCGCGGCGATGGCCCGCAGCGTCCTGCCGAGTTCGGGCTGGCGGATCACATCGCCCGTCACCGGCGGCTTGCCGCCGGGCAGCAGATAGCGCGGCGCGTTCGCCCCTTTCTCCAGCTTGCCCTGGGCCGCCGCCCAGTCCCATGCGACGCGCGGGGCGACCACGTAACCCTGTTCGGCCGCGCGGATCGCCGGCTGCAACACGGCGTCGAGGCCGAGCTTGCCGTGATCGCGCAGCAGCGTCGCCCAGCCGTCCACGCAGCCCGGCACCGTCACGGCGTGCGGACTGGTGAGCGGGATCGCCGCGATATTGCGTTCAAGAAACCACGAGGCCTCAGCGGCCGCAGGGGCGCGTCCCGAGCCGTTATATGCTACGATTTCGCCCTGCCCCTTCGGCATATAGAGCACGAAGCAGTCGCCGCCGATGCCGGTGGACTGCGGCTCGATCACGCCCAGAATGGCGGATACGGCGACCGCAGCGTCGGCGGCCGTGCCGCCCGCGCGCAGAATGTCGATCGCCGCCAGTGTTCCCTGCGGATGGGAGGTTGCCGCCATACCGTTGAGAGCATGAACGGTTGAACGGCCCGGCAGATGAAAGTCTCGCATTTTCTTTTGTCTCGCCCCGATTTCCCGGCACTAAAGTCCGTTGCCTCCGTGTAAAGCTCTCCGCGCAAAAAAGCCACCCGCCCGATGCGCCGGCGTCCTTGCAAACGGGCCTTGAAACGCGACGGGCCCGCCCTCCGGAAGGGAGGACAGGCCCGTCTTGCAACCGGTCAACCTTCCCCCTCGGAGCCTTGCGACGCAAGGTCTTCCGCGAGGTGAGGCTCCTGGCCGGGATCAGTACTTGAATTCCGGCATCGCCTTCAACTGATCCCGGGTGGCGTTGGCCAGCACCGCATGGTCAGGATACCAGGCGTTGGCATTGCGGGCAGGAGCCGTGGTGGTGGTGGTCGTCGTCGTTGTGTTGTTCGTCGCCGAACCGGTCGTCGTGCCGGTGGCCGGCGAAGACGGACGGGTCGTCGTTGCGGCGGCGGACGCCACCGGCTCGTTTACAAAACGCAGCTGATCAAACTTCACCGCGATGTTGTGCTCACCCACGCCGAGGAAACCGCCGACACCGATCACCACATTCTCGATGCGGCCTTCCTTGTCGAGAATGATGTCGTTGATCGCGCCGAGCTTGTCGTTGTTCTCGTTATAAACATTCACACCGACGAGCTTGGACGAACGCCAAAGCCCTTGCGGGTTGGTGTTCTCAGTTGTGGTTGCCGTCGTCGCAGCCGGCGCACGCTCCATCGTCGTTTGCGCGGCCGCGGTGCCAATCATGGCTGTGGTCACAAGAGCAACTGCAAGAATCTTTTTCATGTGGTTCTCCCTTTGCTGGGCCCCCGAGGGCATCCAAAATCAACACAAGGGCAACTCGACCTCACGGGGCATGTTCCGATGGAACATGCGGCAATTTTGTCGCGCTCCAGTCGGGCGTGATGGACCCGTCATGCTGCCACGACCGGAACCCGTCGCAGCAGTCCGTAGACGTCGGGGAAATTTATTCTGCGGCCGTCGCAACGAATTGCTGTACACGGCCTCGACGATACAGCACCAGCGTCGCGCCGAAACCGCAGACGGCGGCGAAGGTCATCCACAGTCCGGGGGCCGCGCGGTTGCCGGTCACCTCGATCAGCCATGTGCACACCGCCGGCGTGAATCCTCCGAACAGGGCCGTGGCCAGACTGTAAGCAAGCGAAAATCCTGCGGTGCGCACGCTCGCCGGAATGATCTCGGTGAGCGCCACCACCATCGCGCCGTTGTAGCTGGCGTAGAGAAACGACAGCCACAATTCCACGATCAGCATTCGCTCGAAGCTCGGCGCACTCACCAGCCACGCCAGCGCCGGATAGGATGTCAGAATGGTGAGAACGGTAAAGCCGAGCAGCACCGGGCGGCGGCCGATGCGATCCGACACCGCACCCATCACTGGCAGCCAGAACAGATTCGAGAGCCCGATGCAGAAAGTCACGATCAGCGCATCGGTTTCCGACAGCTTCAGCACGTTCTTGCCGAAGGTCGGCGTATAGACGGTGATGAGATAGAACGACACGGTCGTCATCACCACCAGCATCATCCCTGCAAAGATCAGCTTCCAGTTCGCAGCCATGGAACGGAACACCTCCGCCGTGCTGGGGCGGTGGGTGCGAGCGCGGAACGCCTCGGTCTCCTCCAGCGAGCGGCGGATCACGAACAGGAACGGCACGATCAGGCAGCCGATGAAGAACGGCACACGCCAGCCCCAGTCGGCGACGCCGGCCGGGCCCAGTGCCTTGTTCAGCCCGTAGCCGAGCAGCGCCGCCACGATGATCGCGACCTGTTGGCTGCCGGACTGCCAGGAGACGTAAAATCCCTTCTGGTCCGGCGGCGCCATCTCGGAGAGATAGACAGATACGCCACCCAGTTCGACACCGGCCGAGAAGCCCTGCAGGAGACGGCCGATCAGCACCAGCAGCGGAGCGGCCAGACCGATGGTCGCATAGCCCGGCACAAAGGCGATCAGCACGGTCCCTACCGCCATGATGGCCAGCGTCACGATCAGGCCCTTGCGGCGGCCGACCCGGTCCACATACGGCCCCAGCACCAGGGCCCCCAGCGGGCGCATCAGAAAGCCCGCGCCGAAGGTCACGAAGGTCAGCAGCAGCGAGGCGACGTCGTTCTCGACCGGGAAAAACGCCTTGGCGATGTGGGAGGCGTAGAAGCCGAACAGGAAGAAATCGAACATCTCCAGAAAATTACCGCTGGTGACGCGAAGCACCATCGCGGCGCGGGAGGTCGATTGAGCGGACATGGCATTTCCCCGGAACAGAAGCGCTCCGGAAGATATGCGTCAAGTTGACGCATGTCACAAGACCCGCACTGTGACTTTGCACTGCAACATCAGCGGCTTGGCGATCACAAAGGAGCGCCAGGCCGTGCCGGGTCGTCCTCTCCCGCCCGCGGGAGAGGTAACGCTGGCCCCGCGTGCGACGACGCCCCGCCGCCCTACTTCCCCGGCCAGATCGGCTTGCGCTTCTCGTTGAACGAGGCCAGGCCCTCGCGCGCGTCTTCCGTCATCGCGGTGAGCGCGATCTGGCTCTCGGTGAAGGCGATGCTTTGGTCGAAGGTCATCGAAGCCACCGCGCGCAACGCATACTTGCCGCGACGGATCGCGGAGGGCGACTTGTCGGCGATGCGGCCCACCAGCCACTCCACCTTGGCGTCAAGCTCGGCGGCCGGCACGACGTGATTGAGCAGCCCGCCCTCCTTCGCCTCGGCCGCGCCGAACGGTTCGCCGGACAGGGCCCATTCGTTGACGAGGCGTCGCGGCGCGACGTCCAGCAAGAGGCTCATCACCTGCATCGGGAACAGGCCGATCTTCACCTCGGGCAGGCCAAAGATCGCGCTGTCGGCCGCCACCGCCATGTCCACCATCGACAGCAAACCCATGCCGCCCGCCATGCACACGCCGTTGACGCGCGCGATCGCCGGCTTGGTCGCGGCCTGCGCCATACGCAGCATGTCGGCGTAGTCCACATTCGGCTTGGCGAAATCGAAGGTGAAGGATTTGCCCGGCTGCAAGTCCGCGCCCGCGCAGAACGCCTTGTCGCCCGCGCCAGTGAGCACGATCACGCGCGTGTCGGGATCATCATGCGCCGCACGATAGCCCTCGACGATGCCGGTGATGGTCTCCGCATTCAGCGCGTTGCGCTTCTCGGGCCGGTTGATCGTGATCCAGAACGCCGCGCCGCGCTTCTCGTAAACAACCGGCCCGCTCATTGCGCGGCCTCCGCACGCGCCACCTCGATCTGCGCCACGATAAATCCTGTCGTCACCTGCTCGCCCTCCGTCACATCGACCGCGCTCACCATACCGGCAACGGGGGCGACATGCACATGCTCCATCTTCATGGCCTCCAGCGTCACCATCGGCTGCCCCGCACTCACGCTGTCGCCCGGTTTCACCAGCACGGCGACGACACGGCCGTTCATCGCCGCGCGCAGCCGTCCATCGCCGCCGCTGGCCGCCGCCGTCTGCGGCGGCGCGTAGGTGAGATCGCTCACCGCAACCACGTTCCCGTCGAACAGGACGTCGAGCGCCGTGCCCTCGCGGGTGTAGCGCGCGCTCTGCACGCGCCCGTCATGGCGGAAGCGGATACGATCCGCGCCGAGATCGTCGATGGTCACGCTGTGCTCGCGCGCCTCTGCCGAAATGGCGTAGCTGCCGTCGCGGCAGCGATGGATTTCCACATCCTGCGTTTCGCCGCTCACCGACAGCCGCATCAGCACCGGAAAGGCTGGCGCGAGCGCACGGCCCGCGCGCCAGCGTCCCGGCCCCGCGCCGGTCGCAAACAGCAACAGCGCCGCGAGCGCGGACGGCGGCAGCCCCGCGGACGGCGGCGGCGCCAGCAGTTCCTCCCGATGCTGGGCGATAAAGGCCGTGGTTGCCGCGCCTTGCGCGAACACCGGATGGCGCAGGCACCCCGCCAGAAACGCCTGATTGGTGGTGACGCCGAACGCCACCAGATGCTCCAGCCCGTGGATCAGTTTCGCCCTCGCCTCCTCGCGCGTCGCGCCATGGGCGATCAGCTTGGCGATCATCGAGTCATAAAACGGCGGAATCTCAACCCCATCGGCCAGCGCGTCCTCCGCGCGCAGCGACAGCGGCACCTCCCAGCGCGAGACCCGGCCGGACTGCGGCATGAACTCCTGCGCGGCATCTTCCGCGCACAGCCGCACCTCGATGGCGTGCCCCGAGAACCTCACATCCTCCTGCGCCAGCGGCAACGCCTCGCCGCGCGCGACGCGCAGTTGCAATTCGACGAGATCGAGCCCGGTGATCATCTCCGTCACCGGATGCTCCACCTGCAGGCGCGTGTTCATCTCCATGAAATAGAAATTGCCCTCACGGTCGAGCAGGAATTCCAGCGTGCCTGCGCCCTCATAGCCGATGGCTTTGACGGCCTTCACCGCCACCTCGCCCATCCGCGCGCGAAGCTGCGGCGAGACGGCGGGCGACGGCGCCTCCTCGATCACCTTCTGATGCCGCCGCTGCACCGAGCAGTCGCGCTCGCCGAGATGAATGGTATTGCCGTGGCGATCGCCGAACACCTGAATCTCGATATGGCGCGGCTCCACGATGGCGCGTTCGAGGATCACGGTCGGATCGCCGAACGCGCCCTGCGCCTCCGAGCGCGCGCTGCGCAGCAGGTCCGGGAATGCCGACGCATCCGGCACCAGACGCATGCCGCGCCCGCCGCCGCCCGCCGTGGCCTTGATCATCACCGGAAAGCCGATCTGCTTCGCGGCCTCCGTCAGCGCCGCCTCGCTCTGGTCACCCTGATAGCCCGGCACGCAAGGCACGCCGGCCGCCTGCATGATCGCCTTCGCGCCCGCCTTGTCGCCCATCGCGCGGATCGCTTCGGGAGACGGCCCGATGAACACCAGCCCCGCTTCGCGGCAGGCGCGCGCGAAGTCCTCGTTCTCGGCGAGGAAGCCGTAGCCCGGATGCACCGCGTCCGCACCGCTCGCCTTCGCGGCGGCGATGATCGCCTCGATCCGCAAGTAGGATTGCGACGGCAACGCCTCGCCAATCAGCACCGCTTCGTCGGCCTCGCGCACGTGCCGCGCGTTGGCATCGGCGGTCGAATACACCGCGACAACGCCATGACCGAGACGGCGCGCGGTGCGCATCACCCGCAAAGCGATCTCGCCGCGATTGGCGATGAGAATTTTCCTGAAGGGGGTCATCATCACGTCGCTTGTTTTCGGATGGCTCATGGCCGCGCCACCGAGAACTGCATGCGTTGCGGCACGCGCGCTTCGGACTCGCGGCAGATCGCCAGCACCTGCGCCAGTACGGCGCGCGTATCGCGCGGATCGATCACGCCGTCGTCGAGCACGCGGGCGGATGTCGAGAACACGTCCATCTGGTCGTCGAACACTTTTGTGATCTGCGCCTTCATCGCATTGAGCGTCTCGCGCTCCACCGGCTTGCCTTTGCGCGCCGCCGCCGCCTCAGTGACGATGGCCATGGTCTCGGCGGCCTGCTCGCCGCCCATCACCGCCGTCCTGGCGTTCGGCCAGGAGAAGCAGAAGCGAGGATGGAAGCCGCGCCCGCACATGCCGTAATTGCCGGCTCCGAACGAGGCCCCGCAATACAGCGTGATCTGCGGCACGGTCGCGCTCGTCACCGCCTGGATCATCTTCGATCCGTGCTTGATCATGCCCGCTTCCTCATAGGCGCGGCCGACCATGTAGCCGGTGGTGTTGTTCATGTAGAGGATCGGCGTGCGCGACTGGCAGCACGCCTGAATGAAGTGCGTCGCCTTGTTCGCGCCGCTGGGATCGAGCGGCCCGTTGTTGGTGATGATGCCGAGCGGGTGGCCCTCGATGGTGGCGTGGCCGCACACCGTCGCCGGCCCGTAGTTCGGCGAGAACTCGACGAAGTCGGAACCGTCCACGAAGCGCGCGATGGCCTGCCGCATGTCCACCGGCCGCTTGTGGTCCATCGGCATGATGCCGAGCAGGTCCTCCGCATCGTAGCGCGGCGGCTTGAACGTGTTGCCCTCCGGCTGTGCGCGATCCCAGTTCAGCTTGGCCATGATGTCGCGTGCGATGCGAAGCGCGTCGCGGTCGTCCTCCGCCATGTAGTCGCCAAGGCCGGAGATCGTGGTGTGCATCTGCGCGCCGCCGAGTTCCTCCTCGGTCGCGATCTCGCCGGTCGCAGCTTTCAGGAGCGGCGGCCCGGCAAGGAATGCGCGGGTGCGGCCGCGCACCATCACGATGTAATCGGACAGTCCGGTCTGATACGCGCCGCCCGCCGTGGAGGAGCCGTGCGTCACCGTCACCACCGGCAGCCCCGCCGCCGACAGCCGCGCGAGGTTGCGGAAGATGTTGCCGCCGCGCACGAAATCCTCGACGCGGTAGCGCATCAGGTTGGCGCCCGCACTCTCCACCAGTTGCACGTAGGGCAGCCGGTTCTCCAGCGCCAGCTCCTGAATCCTCAACTGCTTGTCGAGACCCATCGGCTGCAACGCCCCCGCGTCGATGCCGGAGTCGCTCGCGCTCACCATGCAACGGGCGCCGGAGACGAAGCCGATCCCGGCGACGATGCCGCAGCCGGGAATGCTCTTCTCCGCGTCCGGCACGTCGAACATGTAGCCGGCGAGCGTGGAGAGTTCGAGGAACGGCGTGTCGGGATCGAGCAGCAGCGCCACTCGCTCGCGCGGCAGCAACTGCCCGCGCTGGTGGAAGCGCTCCTTCGCCGCCGACGAGGCGCGACGCGCCCGTTCCTCAAGGCCGCGCATGCGTTCGATCAGGGCCAGCATGCCGTCGCGGTTCGCCTGAAACGCCGCGCCCGACGGCGCGACGGTATTCTCTATGACTGCCATGGGTTCTTGTTTCTTTTCCTTACGATGACTCTCACGTCGTCATTCCGGAGCGCGAGCGTATTCGCGAACGAGCCCCGAATGACAACTGCCGCGATCTCCAAACCCCTCACGCGCCCGCCTTCATGAAGTGATCGCCGTAGGCCTGCCGCAGCTCCACCTTGCGCAGCTTGCCCGTCGCGGTCATCGGGATCGCCGGAAGGATTATCGCCGCCTTAGGAATCTGGAAGCCGCCCAGCGTCTTGCGGCAATGAGCGACGATCTCCTCCTCGCTGGCCTGCGCGCCGGGCTTGAGCGTGACGAAGGCGGCAACCGCCTCGCCCCATTGCGGATGCGGCAGGCCGACCACCGCCGCGCTCATCACCGCCGGATACGCCAGCACCGTCTCCTCGATCTTGATGGACGCCACGTTCTCGCCGCCCGACTTGATCATATCCTTCTTGCGGTCGAGGAACAGCACCTCGCCATGCTCGTCGATCAACGCCAGGTCGCCGGTGTGATGCCAGCCGAACCGGCGCGCCTCCTCGGTCGCCGCCGGATCCTTGTAGTAGCCCAGCATCACGTTGGGCCCGCGATGCACCAGTTCGCCCGCCTGCCCCGGCGGCAGCAGGTTGCCCTCCTCATCCATGATCGCGGTCTCGTTCACGATCATGGACTCGCCCCAATAATTGCCGAAGCGCGCGAGCTGCCGGTCCGGCTGCGACATCGTGGTCGCCGGATACATCTCGGTCTGCCCGCTCGGCAGCACGAAGTCCCGACACAGCTCGGCGATGCAGCGCTTCATCAGCGGCTCGGACATCGGCGCCATGGTGTAGATGCAGGTTTTCAGACTGGAGAAATCGAACTCGCCGCGCCGCGGATGATCGAGGATCATCTGGTACATCATCGGCAGGCCGACGAAATTCGTCAGCTTCTCGCGGTCGATCGCCTCCATGCAGGCGACCGGATCGAAGCCGCGCATGATCGCCATCTTACCGCCGACCGACAGGAAGCTCAGCAGCAGCACATGGGCGGCACAATGAAACAATGGAAACTGACCGGAGATTCCGGATTCGCGCCCGAGCCGCATCTCGACGGCATTGCTCATCGACGCCATCACCACCGCGAGATGGCCATGCATCGCCCCCTTGGGCCGCGAGGTTGTGCCGGAGGTGTAGATGATCATCGCCAGATCGCGGTCGCCGAACTCGACCTCCGGCTCGATATCGGACTGGCCCACGATCACATCGTCGAACACCGGCAGGCCGGTCGTCTTCGCCGTACCCGCGAGATCGACCGCGACCAGCGCGATGCCGCGCTGCTCCAGCGCCGCGCGGCGATCCGCCTGCGCATACAGATTGTCGTCGATCACCGCGACCCGTACTTCGGCGTGATCGAGGATGTAGCCCATGTCCTGCGGCGCCAGCATGGTGTTGACCGGCACCCAGACGAGGCCTGCGCGATGGATACCGAACAAGGCTTTCACGAACTCGATGGAGTTGTTGCTGATCGTGGAAATCTTCTCGCCCGGCTTCAGTCCGCGCGAGATCAGATAGTTGGCGAAGCGGTTGGCGTCGCGGTCAAGCTCGGTGAAGGTGACGCGGCGCGGCCCGTCGGTGAGCGCGATCCGTTCCGGAAAGCGCTTCGCCGCGCGGCGCAGGATATCGCCGATCGCGACCCGCGCGATCCGGCCGGGGCCGGGCACCCCGCCGGTCGCACTGAGGTCCGCCGCCTGCGTCAGTCCTGTCACTGGGGCATTCATCGGTCATTCCTCCCTCGAATGGCTGGCGCTTCCCGCGCCTTGCGCCGTGAATTTTTTGCCGTGAACCTTCCGGTTTCATCATCCTCTCCGCCATCGTCCCGAGGCGTGGGCGACGCGAACCTCGAAGGATGAACGGCCCGATGAACCGATCTCCCGCCATCGCGAACCGTCTCCAAGGCCCGCGCGCTCCGTCTCCCCGCTTGCGGAAGAGGGAGGCTGTGGCGACTTTCCGTCAACCTGCAACGGCCTCGCCCACCTCCTGCTGCGCGATACGATAGATCTCCCTCGCCTCGGCGGGCGAGGCGATCTCGCGTCCGGCCTCCCGCGCGTAACGCGCCATGGTGTCGATCAGCTGGCCGTTGGAGGTCACCTTCGCGCCGTCCGGCTGATAAAACGTATCCTCAAGGCCGGTGCGCAGATGCCCGCCGAGCTCGGCGCAGCGCCGGTGCAACGGCCAGATCTCGGCGCGACCGATGGCCGTCACCTGCCAGTTCGCTTCAGGAAGTTTCAGCTTGATCAGGATCGGCAGCAGTTCGGGGGCGGCGGGCATGCCCGACGCGACGCCCATCACGAAGTTGTATTGCGGGATGCCCGCATACATGCCGGTCTGCTTGTACATGCCGACGCAGCGCACGATGCCGACATCGAAGCATTCGAATTCGGGAATCGTATCCGCGTCCTTCATCGCGTCGAGAAAGTCCTGCACCTTCTCCACCGCATTGTCGAACATCATCGGCGGCCAGGCCCAGGTGTTGTCGGCCTTCACCTTGAGATAATTCAGCGAGCCCGCGTTGCAGGCCGCCATCTCCGGCTTCGTTGCGCGCACGCAGGCGAGCGGTCCCTTGTAGTCGGGGCCGGACTGCCCGGTGGTGTGGTTGATGATGACGCCGGGGCACGCCTCGCGGATCGCCTGCTGGATCTCCTTCGAGACCGCGATGTCCCACGACGGCAGGTGGCCCTTGTTCGGTGCCTGCTGGCGCAGGTGGATATGCATCACGCTCGCGCCCGCGTCGTAGGCGGCCTTCGCCTCCTTCGCCATTTCCTCCGGCGTCACCGGCACATTGTGCTGTTTGGGATCGGTCAGCACGCCGTTCAGCGCGCAGGTGATGACAACCTTGCTCATGCAACCTCGTTGTTTTGTTTTTTGTATGATGTAGTCGTCTGCTCGACATCAATGGCGAGCGGCAGTTGTCCGAGCGTGCGCGTCAGCGTGGCACGCGCAGCCGCGTCGCCGTCCACCACGACCCGGATGACGAGCCCGCGGGCGGGATCGGTCACGGCGCTCACCTCATGCACCGCGACGCCGGAGACCGTGGCCGCGAGCTGGCGCACGGCCTGCTCGGCCGCGAGTTCGCGCAGGCGCGGCTTGAAGATCTTGCCGACCGGCGTCAGCGGAATCTCGGCGATGACATGAATGGCCTTCGGCCGCGCCGGCGCTTCTGCGACGTTTTCCGTCATGAACGCCGCCAGCGCGTCGGCGTCCAGCGGCGTGCCCGGCGCGGCCGCGACGAACAACATCGGCACCTCTCCCGCGTAAGGATCAGGCAGGCCCACCGCCGCCGCCAGCGAGACGCCGGGGAAGCGCAGCGCCACATCCTCGATCATCGCCGGATCGATGTTGTGACCGCCGCGAATGATGAGATCCTTGATGCGGCCGGTGACCAGCACCTGCCCGCTGTCCTCGATCCTGCAGAGGTCGCCGGTGCGCAGCCAGCCTTCATGGAAGGTGCCTTCGTTCTGCTTTGCGTCCACGTAGCCTGCGAACACCTGCGGGCCCCGCGCCAGCAACTCGCCCATCGGCGAAGGGCCGTGGTGAATCTTGCCGCCGGCCAGCACCGCGACCTCAGCCAGCGCCACCGGCAGGCCGACCGCCGCTCCGTCCGGAGCCTTGTCGAACGGCACCTGCGTGATCGCGCCTGCGAATTCGGTCATGCCGTAGACCTGCCGCACCGCGTCGCCTCGGCCCCATGCGTCGAGGAAGCGGCGCTCGATCTCGGGCGGACAGGTGGACGCGCCCGTCACCATGATGCGCAGCCGCGACAGATCCGCGCCGTTCACCGGCACGCCCGCCACCGCGCCGAGGCTGGTGGGAACGAGGCCGCCGAACGTGATCTTCCAGCGCTCCAGCAGCCGCCAGAAGTTCGCCACCACGTCGGGATTGCGCGCGCCGAGCGCGGTCGGGATCACAACCGTCGCCCCGGTGGCCTGCGCAGCCAGCGTGCCGACGAACGCACCGCCGACATGGAACAGTGGCAGCGCCACCATCACGCGGTCGTTCTTCGTGTTGCCGAGCGAGAGCATCGAGCCGATCGACGAGGCCACCATGTTGCGCTGGGTGAGCTGCACGATCTTGGGATGGCCGGTGGTGCCGCCGGTCGGCAGCATTGCCGCCACGCGATTCGCCTCGCCCGGCGCGGCCGCGCCGATCTTCGTGCGCCAGTCGGGATCCGGCGTCAGTGTCTCGCCGTCGAAAGCGATGGAGCCATCGAGCGGCAGCACCGCGATCTTCTCCAGCGTCTCGATCTCGTTTTCAAGTCCCGCGACCTTTTCATACAGTCCGCCGGGCATGCCGGGCGGCGGCGCGAACAGGATTTTCACGCGGGCGGCCCGCAATTGCGCCGCGATCGCCTCGCGGCTGAACAGCAGGTTGAGCGGATTGGCAATGCCGACGCCGGTCCCGGCCCATAGCGCGATGATGGTGGCCGCACTCGACGGCACGAGAATCGCGACGGAATCCGTGGGGCCAATGCCCCGGCGGCGATACCAGTCCATCGCCGCCGCCAGATACCCCATCAACTCGTTGTAGGTCATGGTCGGCGGCGCTTCGTCGCCCGCCGCACGCAGATACACGATCGCCTCGCCGTCCGGATTAATCGCCGCGCCGCGCGCGAGCAGGTCGATTACCCGCGGATGGTCATCGACGAGCTGTTGCGCCGTCGCATTCAGGTTCGCGTGCTCGTCCTGCGAGTAGCTTTTCGGCAGCATCAATTCCTCCCTGTTTCATCATGATGAAAGAGAGGCCGGGCCGCTTCTTGCGTCGACTGGCTGGCGTCGCCTTTGCCTTCGGCCGAGATTTCAGACGCGAGGCGTCTCACGCACTGATCGCGAGTCCGCCATCCTGCGAGGTGCGATAGATCGCCAGATCGCGCGAGCCTGAAAAGATCGCGCGCGGCTTCAGGCCGTAATAGCGGCGGATCGAATGCGAGAAGTGCGTCGAATCCGGATAGCCGATGTCCTGCGCAAGCCGCGCGAAGTTCACGTCTTCGTTGACGTAATGCAGCAGGTGCCGCGCCCGTTTCCAGGCGCGCAGCGCGCGAAAGGCAATGCCGGTTTCCTCCTTGAACAGGTGCAGGAAACGCGAGGTCGAAAGCCCCGCTCCGGCCGCGCAGACATCGGCCGTCACCGGCTCGCCGCTGCCGAAGGCATCCATGCGGGCAATCGCCCGCGCCACGCGCGGATCGAGCGCGCGGGATGGCAGCGTCTCGCCCAGGCACAGCTTGTCGAGGCAGGCGGTGGTGGCGATCTGTCCGCCGCAGGTCTTGTGCAGATGCGCATGAGCGGCGCGGATGCGGCGGGCGAGAGCGGCCCGCTCCGGCCCCTCGCAGCGCAGTAACAGCGCATCGAGCACGCCGCGCGCGACGCTTTCCGGCTCGATCACATAGACGATCACCGCGCGGTGATCGCTGGTGATGGTATGGCGCACCTCGGGCGGCACCACGATCAGGTCGGCATTCGTCTGCGTCCAGCCGTCCGAGACAAAGGACAGCCCGCCCTCGATGGAAACATAGATGTTGAAACCGCCCGACATGCGGCCTCGTGGCCGGCCGAGCAGGCCGGCATAGAGAACACGCTCGGGCGTAATGAGCATCAGATGCCCGGAAGAACGGCGCCGATCGTCCATGGTCGTTTCCTCGCGCCGCGCGGCGCCTGTGTGCACGCCGTCGCGAATGCCCCTTTGCGGGTCTGACGCCAACCATATCCGAAATTCGCGATCTGTCATCGGCCAGATCGCCGCGCCGCCGCCGGCCTGGAGATGCTCTTAAGCCCGGTGCCGCGCTGCAACACCCTGATCGGCCGCCGCCGCCTGCTCGGCCGCGACCGCGCGCCGATAGCCTTCGCGCTGCTGCAGCCGCTCCCAATAGGCCGCGACGTTGGGGCCGAAATCCTTCGCCAGCCCGATATTGGTCGCCAGTCGCAGCGCGTAGCCATTGACGATATCGGCCGCCGTGAAGCGTTCGGCGCACAGCGTCTCGGACTGGCCGGCCTGCGCCTCCACCGCCCGCAGCCGGCCGAGGAACCACTTGGCGTAATCGCCCGCCACCTGCGGCACCCGCCGCTCCTCCGGCTCAAGCTGGGTGTAGCGCAGCACCAGCGTCTGCGGAAAGGTCAGCGTCGCGTCGGAAAAATACATCCAGTTCAGGAACGCGCCATAGGCCACCTCTTCCTGTCCGACAATCAGCGGCGTCGGCCCGTAGCGCGTGCCGAGATAATGGCAGATGCCGGACGACTCCGTCATCTTCGTCTCGCCGTCGATCATGAACGGAATGGTGCCGAGCGGATTGATGCCGAGATACTCCTTGGCGAACACCCGCGGCGGAAACGGCAGCATCCGCAGATCGTAGTCCAGTCCCATCTCCTCCAGCATCCAGAGCGGACGGAACGAGCGGGCGGCTTCGCAGTGATAGAGCGTGATCATATCTTTTTCCCGTTTCTTTCCCGCCATGGCCAGGCATAGCCGTTCGAAGAACGGCGTTCCAAAGCACGCCCATGGCCCGGCCATCTCCGTCTTGTTCTACCGGATTATCGTAAAGACGCGGATGCCCGGCACAAGGCCGCGCATGCCGACGTCACACCTCACCGCTGCGCCATGCCGGGCAACGTGCCCATTATCTTGCACAGCACGCTCAGCATCACCTCATCCGCGCCGCCGCCAATGGACGTCAGGCGGCTGTCGCGATAGGCCCGACTCACCGGCGTCTCGTTGGTAAAGCCCATGCCGCCCCAGTATTGCAGGCAGGCGTCCGTGAGTTCGCGGCCAAGCCGCCCGGCCTTCAGCTTGGCCATGGTGGCGAGCTTGGTCACGTCCTCGCCCGCCAGCATCGCCTCAGCCGCGCGGTAGATCAGCGAGCGCAGCAGCTCGACCTCGGTCTGCATCTCCGCCAGCTTGAAGTGCACCACCTGATTGTCAAGGATGCTCTTGCCGAACGCCTTGCGCCCGCGCGTATACTCGATCGTCGCCTCGATGATGTATTCATGGGCCTTCAGGCAAGCGGCCGCGCCCCACAGCCGCTCCTCCTGAAACTGCACCATCTGGTAGGTGAAGCCTTTGCCTTCCTCGCCGATCCTGTTGCGCTTGGGCACCCGCACGTCGTCGAAGAAAATCTGCGCGGTGTCTGACGAGCGCATCCCCATCTTGTCGAGCTTGCGGGCGATGGTGACGCCTTTCGATTTCATCGGCACGCAGATCAGCGACTTGTTGCGATGGACCGGCCCGTCGCCGGTATTGGCGAGCAGGCAGATCCAGTCCGCCTGCGTGCCGTTGGTGATCCACATCTTGCCGCCGTTAATGACGTAATCGTCGCCGTCGCCCCTCGCATTGGTCTTGATCGAGGCGACGTCCGATCCCGCGCCGGGCTCCGAGACGCCGATGCAGGCGACGTAGTCGCCGGAGATCGAGGGCGCGAGAAACTCGGCCCGCACCTCATCGGAACCGAACCGCGCCAGCGCCGGCGTCGCCATGTCGGTCTGCACGCCGATCGCCATCGGCACGCCGCCGCAGGTGATCGCGCCGAGTTCCTCCGCCATCATCAACGCATAGGAATAGTCGAGCCCCTGTCCGCCGAATTGCTCCGGCTTGTTAAGGCCGAGAAACCCGAGATCGCCCATTTTCTTGAACAGCTCGTGGGCCGGGAAGATGTCGTTCTTTTCCCATTCGTCGACATGGGGATTGATTTCGCTCGCGATGAATTTCTGCAGCGCGCGGCGCGGCTCCTCGTGGTCGGCAGTGAACAGCATGCGTTTCTCTCGATTTTTTGTTTCTTTGTATGTTTTTATTGTCGTCATGGCCGGGCTGGACCCGGCCATGACGCTTATTGAAGACTTGGTCTCCCTGATCGGGATCGCCGCGGCAAGCGCGCGGATGACGCATCATTCCGGGTATCCCAAGGTATCGTATCCCAAGATGTCAAAGCGCGCTTTGACATACGATTTTCTCTACAATCCCATCTGGCGGCTCGCCAGATCCTTCATGATCTCCTCGGTGCCGCCGCCGATGGCGTTGACCTTCACCTCGCGATAGATCCGCTCCACCTTGACACCGCGCATGAACCCCGCGCCGCCGAAAATCTGCACGGCCTCGGAGGCGCAATAAGCCATGGTCTGCGTCGCCTGATTTTTCAGCATGCAGATATCGGCGACGGGGTTGTCGCCTTGCTCCAGCCGCCAGGCTAGCATGTCCACCATGGCCTGCGTCGCCGCGACGCGCTGGGTCATGTCCACGATCTTGTGGCGGATCACCTGATGCTGCGCGATGGGCTTGCCGAAGGTCTTGCGCTCCTTCGCATAGGCAATCGCCTCGTCCACGCAGACGCGCGCGAAAGCAGCACAGCTCGCGGCCATGCCCATCCGTTCGCTGTTGAAATTGTGCATGATGATCTTGAAGCCCGCGCCCTCCTCGCCGATCAGGTTCTCGACCGGAACGCGGCAGTCGTCGAAATGCAGCGTGGCGGTGTCGGAGGCCCACCAGCCCATCTTCTTCAGCACGGTCCGCGACAGGCCCGGCGTATCGCCGGGGATCAGCAGCAGGCTCACCCCGCCCGGCCCCTCGCCGCCGGTGCGCACCGCGACCGTGATGTAGTCGGCGCGCATCCCGGAGGTGATGAAGGTCTTCTCGCCACTCACCACATAGACGTCGCCGTCGCGCCGCGCGCGCGTTGCGAGGTTGGCGACATCCGATCCGCCCCCGGGCTCGGTGATCGCGAGCGCCGAGATTTTCTGACCCGAAAGAATCTGCGGCAGCACCCGCGCCTTCACCTCCGGCCTCGCGCCGCGCACGATGGGTGGCGAACCGATGGTGTGGCTCATCAAGCTGGCGCTGACGCCGCCGCACCCGGCCCGCGCCAGTTCCTGCGAGGCCACGATTTTCATGAACTGGTCGGCCGGCGTGCCGCCATACTCTTCCGGAAAGCCGAGTCCCAGCAGGCCGACCTCCGCCGCCTTCGCGTAAAGCGCGCGCGGGAACTCGCCCGCCTCATCCCATTCGTTCGCGTGGGGCTCGATCTCGCGCGCCACGAAGCGGCGCATGACATCGCGAAACGCCTCGTGGTCCGCCGTATAGAACGGACTTGAGGCCCTCGTTCGCTCCAGCATGTGTGTCGCTCCTGGGACGTCGCCGCCCGCGATCGTCGGGCCGGCATGGTTGTTGGCCGGAGCATCCTGCACTGCGGCAGCAAAGCAGTCACATCCGCCGCGCCAACGATGTCGCGAATCGCGCGCTCGCACTTGCGTCAAGCCGCTATGTCGCAACGCCTCGCCACCGTGTCAGCCGGTGAACACAAGACCGCCCTTAGGCGCGGCCTCATTCTTCCGGAAAACACAATCAAAATTCGCCCCGGAGGAAACCATGCGGAAAGCCAGCCTTTCGATGCTGGCCGCAGCGTTCGCGGTCGCCATGGCCGCCAGCGCTTCGGCCCAGACGCCCGGCGTCACGGCCACCGAAATCAAGATCGGCAACACCATGCCCTACAGCGGCCCGGCCTCGGCGCTGAGCGCGACGGGCAAGGTGCTCACCGCCTACATGGAGATGGTCAACGAGAAAGGCGGCATCAACGGGCGCAGGATCAACCTGATCTCGCTCGATGACGGCTTCGCGCCGCCGAAGACCGTCGAAGTCACCCGCAAGCTGGTGGAGAGCGACGGCGTCGCCTTCATGTTCGCCACCATGGGCACCGCGCCGAGTTCAGCCATCGCGAAATATCTCAACACCGTGAAGGTGCCGCACCTCTTCCTCATCAGTTCCGCTTCCAAGTGGAACGACCCGAAGGGCATGCCGTGGTCCATGGCGCTGCCGTGGGCGCCGTCCTATCTGGAAGACGCCAAGATTCACGTGCGCTACGTCCGTGACAAAAAGCCCGATGCCCGCTTCGCCGTGCTCTATCAGAACGACGACAGCGGCAAGGACTACATGCGCGGCCTGCGCGAGGTGCTCGGCGCGGATGCGGACAAGGCCATCGCCATGGCCTCCAGCTTCGAGGTAACGGATCCAACCGTCGATTCGCAGATCATCAGCCTTGCCAATACCAAGGCCGATGTTCTGATGATCTACAGCGTCACGCCGCGCGCCTGTGCGCAGGCGGTGCGCAAGGCCCACGAGATCGGCTGGAAGCCGATCCGTTTCATTTCCAGCGGCTGCGCCAATCGCGAGACCGTGATGGTCCCCGCCGGGCTCGAAGCCTCGCAGGGGCTGCTCGCGGTCGGCGCGATGAAGCCGTTCAAGGCCGACAGCGACGATCCGGCGATCAGGGATTACGTTGCCTTCATGAAGCAGCGCGTGCCCGCGCTCGATCCCGGCAATCAGGCCGCCGAATACGGCTACATGGTCTCGCAGGCACTCATCAAGGTGCTGGAGCAGGCGGGCAATGACCTCTCGCGCGAGAACATCATGAAGCAGGCCGCGAACCTCAGGAATGTCCCGCTGCCGATCCTGCTGCCGGGTATCACGCTCAACACCGCGCCGGACGACTATCGTCCGATCAAGGACGGCTACATGATGGAGTTCGACGGCAACGAGTGGAAGCTCATCAGCGAGGTGCTGCGCGGTTCGTAGGCTGTTTCGCTTGCGTCCCTCTCCTCCGCCGTGGCCGGGCATAGGTTCCAGAGAAGACCCATGTCCGGCCCTCCGCGTTTTCCCGCTCATCCTCGCGCCTTCTGGGTGACGCGCTCGGACGGCCTCCGGCGGCCCGGACGATCTTGCAGTCAGCCTTCACTTCGCCCGGAAAGACGATAGAATCGCGCCTGGAGCGACGTGCAAAAAAATCGCCCGAGGAGGATGCCTTATGACCACGCTTGCGGCCGCGCCCCGCCCGGTGCGCTATTACGACTGGATTTCCCACCACGCCCGGCGCACGCCGGACAAGATCGCACTGATCGATCTGGGCTCGGATCGGCGGATTTCTTACAAAACACTCGACGGCCGGATCGCCCGGCTCGCCCGGCATTTGCGCGAAAGCCTCGGGATCGTGCGCGGCGATCGCGTCGCGGTGCTGGCGCAGAACACCACCGACACCATGGAGGTGCAGTTCGCCTGCAGCCGGCTCGGCGCAGTGTTCGTGCCGCTCAACACGCGCCTCACCGTGCCAGAGCTTGAGTTCATCGTCGGCGACGCGTCTCCGCGCGTCATGATCCACGACGACGATCTGGAGGCAACCGCGCTGGCCGTGGTCGAGCGCTGCAAGGTGCCATCCATCTTGCGCGTCGGTCCGGGCGGAAGCTACGAGGCCGCCGTCGCGGGCGCCGCGCGGCTGGAGCAGCCGGAGATCGTCACGCTCGATGACCTCTCCACCATCATGTATACCTCCGGCACCACCGGGCGGCCCAAAGGCGCGATGATCACCCACGGCATGACGCTGTGGAACTGCATCAATCTCAGCCCGCTCGCGTACATCCTTCCCTCGTCGGTGCTGCTCACCGTGCTGCCGCTGTTCCATACCGGCGGCCTCAACTGTTACACCAACCCCGTGCTGCACGCGGGCGGCACCGTGCTGATCATGCGCACGTTCGATCCGGGGCAGGCGCTGAAACTGATCGGCGATCCGGCATCGGGCATCAACGTGTTCTTCGGCGTGCCCGCGATCTATCAGTTCATGGCGCAGCATCCCGATTTCGCCACCACCGATTTCAGCCGCCTTGTCATCGGCGGCGTCGGCGGCGCGCCGATGCCGGTGCCGCTTCTGAAAACGTGGGAAGAGCGCGGCGTCGCGTTGCAGCAGGGCTATGGCATGACCGAGACCAGTCCCGCCGTGCTGGCGCTGGACCGCGAGGATGCCGCAGGCAAGGCGGGCTCGGCCGGCAAGCCGGTGCTGCACACCGAGGTGCGGATCGTGCGGCCCGACGGCACCGATGCCGATATCGGCGAACTCGGCGAGCTATGGGTGCGCGGTCCCAATATCACGCCGGGCTACTGGAACAGGCCGGACGCCAACATCACCTCCTTCACCGATGGCTGGCTGCACACCGGCGACGCCACGCGGATGGACGCGGACGGATTTTATTACATCGTGGATCGCTGGAAGGACATGTACATCTCCGGCGGCGAGAACGTGTATCCGGCCGAGGTCGAGAACGTGCTCTATCAGCTTCCCGCCGTCGCCGAGGCGGCCGTGATCGGAACGCCGGACGACACATGGGGCGAGGTCGGCCTCGCCATCATCGCGCTGAAGCCGGGACAGGCTGCAAGCGAGATCGAGATTCTGGCGCACTGCCGGAAAAATCTCGCCCGCTTCAAATGCCCGAAGACGATCAGTTTCGTGAGCGCGCTGCCGCGTAACGCGACAGGCAAGGTGCACAAACCAACCCTGCGCGCGCAGTTCGTTGCCTCGGTGGAGCCGCGCGCGGCGACTGTCGAGAACGTAACATAGCTCTCGAAATAAAATCGGCTCCGCAAGACATCTGAGCTGGATTTATTTCGAGAGCTGCGCGGCTATCTCGAAAAATAATCAGACCGGTTGCAGCGTGGCCGGAAGATGGTTCGCCCTGACATCGGCGATCGCGCGCGCGATGGTCGAGTGATAGCGCGCGGCGGGCGACCTGACACCATGTTGCCACAACAGCCGCCGCATCGGCGCGGTGGTGCCGGTGATGAACACCTTCACCTTGCGATGCGCGGCCTTGTGAATCACCTGCTCGATCACGTTGGCGGCCGTGGAATCGAGAAACGGCACCGCACTGAAGTCGATCACCAGCGCGCGCCGGTTCGAAACCGGATCCAGTACCGCGCCGACTGCCGCAGCCGCACCGAAGAAGAACGCGCCGCTCAGGCGATAGACCACAACGTCCGGATCGCTCGGCGACACATCGGTGGCGTTCGTGCCCTGTCCGTCGGGTGTATCCGGAACGACCAGCGGGGCCTCGCTCTCGATGCCGGTCGTCTGCGCCATGCGGTTGATGAACAGCACCGCGCCAAGCGCGAAGCCGACGAGAATACCTTCGGTCAGATCGCGGAAAATCGTCAGCAGGAAGGTCGCCAGCAGCACCAGCGCATCGCCGAACGAGGAGCGCAGCAGCGCGGCGAAAGCGCCCTTTTCGGCCATGTTCCACGCGACCACGGCCAGCACCGACGCCAGCACCGCCAGCGGAATATAGCTCGCGAGCGGAGCTGCGATCAGCACGAACATCAGCAGGAAAGCCGAATGCAGCATGCCCGAGACAGGGCCGCGCGCGCCGGCCCGCACGTTCGTCGCGGTGCGCGCAATCGTTCCAGTCACGCACAGTCCGCCGAACAGCGCCGAGCCGATATTTGCAAAGCCCTGCGCAACCAGTTCGCAATTGGAACGGTGCCTCCGTCCCGTCATGCCATCGGCGACAACAGCGGAAAGCAGCGATTCGATCGCGCCCAGCAATGCGAAAGCGATGGCGTCCGGCAGCACAGCCTTCGCCTTCTCCAGCGAAAAGGCTGGAAAATGCGGCATCGGCAAGCTCTGCGGGATGCCGCCAAAGCGCGTGCCGATGGTCTCCACCGGAAGGCCCAACGCCCATGACGCAACCGTCGCGATGGCAACGGCGATGAGAATCCCCGGCCATGACGGAAGCCAGCGGCGGAACGCTGCGATGATGGCAATGCCACCGGCCGCGAGCGCGATGGCATAGCCGTTCGCCGTGTGAGCCGCCCCGCCCAGTGCGATCACCTTGGGCCACAATTCTCCCGGCTCAGCGCCCGCCAGCGTCAGACCGAACAGATCCTTGATCTGACTGGCGAAGATGATCACCGCGATGCCGGCCGTGAAACCGACGGTGACCGGATAAGGGATGAACTTGATGTAGGTGCCGAGGCGCAGGAAGCCTGCGGCGATGAGAAATACGCCGGCCATCAACGTCGCCAGCACCACGCCGTCGAGGCCGTGCTGGGCGGCGGTCGCCGCGACAAGGACGATGAACGCGCCCGCAGGTCCGCCGATCTGATGGCGGCTGCCGCCAAGTGCGGACACGAGAAAGCCGCCTACGATGGCGGCGATGAGACCTCGATCGGGCGGCGCGCCCGAGGCGATGGCAATCGCCATGGACAAGGGCAGCGCGACGATGGCGACGGTCAGGCCGGAAATGGCGTCCGTGCGCAGATCGGCGAGGCCATAGCCCTCGCGCAGCACCGTGATCAGCTTGGGCGTGAACAACTCCGCGAAGGTCGGCCCCTGCCGGGGCGTTCGCGGGTTCGCGGGCGATTTCCGGTCTGGCCTAGGCCCGACCGACGTCTGGACTGCGGTGGTCATCTCTCGACTCTGAACCCGTCACCTGCAGGTTGCGCAGCCGGACACCGCGCCCCCCGACTTCGCTGCGGGCTCTTTCGCCGATCAACTCCACGCCCGCACGCTCCAGCGCCTCGATGACCTTGATAAGCGTCTTCACGACGCCCCGTACGGATCCCTCGCTCGCCTCCATCCGCTGGATGGTGGGCAGGGAGACACCCGCGAGATCGGCCAGATCACGCTGCGAAATTCCGAGCAGCGCGCGCGCCGCCCGCATCTGGGATGATGTAATCATCCGTCATTTCCCATCATGAAGACTGTATAATCATATTCTAGATATGCTTCAACATGTACAAAACATCAATTTTGATGTCAAATGACACCAAGCGGCCGTTTGCCGACATCCGTCACCGGGCCGGTTGGCTTCCGCTTTTGCCTTGGTATAGAAACCGGGCTCCGCGGCGCGCTTCGCGCGCTGCCGTTCATCGCATTGAGGAACCATGGGTGAGCAGATCGTCCCGCTGATCATGTGCGGGGGAGCAGGAACGCGGCTGTGGCCTCTGTCACGCGAAGGCCGGCCCAAGCAGTTCGCCGCACTGTTTGACCATCGTTCGACCTTCCAGAACACATTGCTGCGGGTAAGGGATCCGGCGGTGTTCGGCCGCCCGGTCGTGATCACCAACGCGGCCTACCGCTTCATGGTGCTGGAACAGCTCGCCTCCATCGGCATGGAGGCCGACATTCTTCTGGAGTCGGCGCGGCGCGATTCGGGACCCGCCATCGCCGCCGGCGCGGCGTTCGCCGAGGCCAGAACGCCGGGCGCCGTGGTTCTGGCTCTGGCTGCCGATCATGTCGTTCGCGACGACCCGGCTTTCGTGGCGGCCTGCGTCGCCGCGCTTCCCGTGGCGCAGAAAGGCGAGATCGTCACCTTCGGCATCACGCCGCAGCAGCCCTCCACCGAATACGGCTACATCCGGCCGGGCACCACCATCGCGGGATCGGTGCAAAAGGTCGACCGCTTCGTGGAAAAGCCCAACCCGGAAACGGCGGCCAGATACGTGGCCGAGGGCTATCTGTGGAACAGCGGCAACTTCATGTTCCGGGCCGACATGCTGCTCGACGAATATCGCGCGGTCGATCCCGACAGCATCGCCACCATCACGCAGGCCGTAACGGACGCCGGCCGCGATCTGGGCTTCTTCACGCTGGACAAGGAGGCGTTCGAACGCGCCACCCCCATCTCCATCGACTACGCGGTCATGGAGAAAACCGCCCACGCCGCCGTGATCCCGGTGGACTGCGGCTGGAGCGACGTCGGCTCCTGGCGTGCGGTGTGGGAGCTGTCCGACAAGGATGCCGATGGCAACGCGGTCGGCCGGGGCGTCGCGGTGTTCGAGAACGCCCACAACTGCCATGTATCGAGCGACAAGGCCGTGGTGGCGCTCGAAGGCGTCGACGACCTCGTGGTGGTGTCGATGCAGGACGCGGTTCTGGTCGCCAAACAGGGCGGCGGCGGACTCAAAAAGCTTGTCGCCAAGCTCAGGCAAGTTGCTCCCGAAGTCACCGACAACCATCTGCGCGTGCATCGGCCGTGGGGATCGTACCAGTCGCTCGACATCGGCGTACGCCACCAGGTTAAGCGCATCATCGTCAAGGCAGGCGGGCGTCTGTCGCTGCAGAAGCACCATCATCGTTCCGAGCACTGGATCGTCGTGCACGGCACTGCGCAGGTGACCGTGAACGACATGCACAAGATCGTGCATGAGAACGAATCGATCTACATTCCGATCGGCTCGACGCACCGGCTCGAAAACCCCGGCAAGATTCCGCTGGAGCTGATCGAGGTCCAGACCGGCAGCTATCTCGGCGAGGACGACATCATCCGCATCGAGGATGACTACAAGCGGTCGTAAGATCGCAAAACAACAGCTTCCGCAGCATCTGCGACAACAACGGCCGCGCTGACATGACGACATCCCGCCCGGCGCGGATCGGTCTCGAAACCGACATCCTGCAAGGCTCCATGACCGGGGTCGGCAATTACTGCTTCCATCTGCTCAAGGCGCTGATGGAGGCGGAGCCGCAACTGCAGTTTTCGGGTTTCTCGGGCCTCGGCTGGCGTCCCCTCGATCTGGAAACGCTGGCGCGCATCGAGGCACGGCAGGGCAAACGTCTTGCGGAAACGGGTGCGAAGCCCCCCTCCTCGCAGCGGCTGCAACGCGCGAAGAACCGCGCGCGCAGCATGCTGTCGCGTGTCGATATCGCCCGGACCGTCTACCGCCGCGTCCGCGCCAGCCGCTTCCAGCAGGCGGGTGCCGATGATGCGCTCGATATTTTCCACGCGTTCAAATATCTCCCACCCGTCGATATCAGCGTCCCGACTTTTCCGGTGGTCTACGATCTCTCGTTCGTGCGCTATCCCGACGCGCACCCCAAGGCGCGCCATGCCGAATTGAGCCGCCTGCCCGACGTGATCGCGCAAGCCCCCCTGATCCACACGATCTCCGAATTCAGCAAGCGCGAGATCATGGACGTTTATGGGACGTCCGCGGACAAGATCATTGTCGCCCCGCCGGCGGCGAGCGATCTGTTCGTGCCACTGGGCGAGGCGCGCGCGCAACAGGATATCGCTGCGCTCGATCTGAAGCCGGGCGGCTTCCTGCTGGCCGTCGGCACGCTCGAACCGCGCAAGAACCTGCGGACGCTCATCACGGCCTATGGCCGCCTTCCCGCGGCCACGCGGGCGCGCGCACCGCTCGCGATCGCCGGCGGCAAGGGCTGGGGCGATCTGGCGCTGCCAACCGAGACCGAGGCCATGCTGCGCGATGGCACGCTGCGATTTCTCGGTCCCGTCAGCGACGGACAGCTGCGCGGCCTCTATGAAGGCGCCATCGCACTCATCTTTCCCTCGCTCTACGAGGGATTCGGCATGCCCGTGGTCGAGGCGATGGCCTGCGGCACACGCGTCGCTCACAGCATCGACTCCTCGATGGACGAAATCTCCGCCAGCCTTGCTCTGCGCGCAGAAGCGCAGGACGTCGATGCCTGGACCGCGATCCTGCGGGAGCTGATCGAAACCGGCATCGCTCCCTCAGAACTCCGCGCCCGCCTGATCACGCAGGCGCGCACGTTCAGCTGGCGCAGCAGCGCGAAGATCGTCGCTCAGGGATACAGGACGATCCTGAACGCGCGCGAGATCCAGCCATCACGTTCTTAAGAACCGCCGGCTGTCTTACCCCCTCAAACGGGATGGAGCCCGCCCCCGCAGGTCACTCGACCTCGACGATTCCGCCGGGCTGGACGGTATCTGAGGAAGCCTGTAGGTTGACGTCGCGTCGTGGTCAGGTCGAGCGAGCTGGAACAGCCATCGCCCACCACGCCGGACTGCATGATGCGACATAACGGCGACGGAACACTTGGATGTCACGCCTTTTGTTCACTCTTGCGGCCGTGATTATAATGCTCTGCGCGCAGGGCCACGCCCGCGCGGGCGATGTCGCCGCGCAGGGCGGCCCCGGCGGCGGCGGCTTTTCCCTGCCATGCCCCTCAAACACATTCATGCTCGGCGTCGCGCTTCGTTCGGGGACATTGGTGGATGCTATCCGCGCCAATTGTCTGGCCTTCAATGCGGCGACCAGCCAGTTCGTACCGCCCCCGCAGTTCACCGGATTCACTGGCGGCAACGGCGGACAACTCCAACAGAACGGTTGTTCGCCGGATCGATATGTCTCGTCCATCAAGGTCGGATTCACGCGCAACGAAAACAGGCCCCAATATCTCGATTATGTCGAGCTGACTTGCACGGTGTTGACCGGCTATGGCGGCGACACTCGCGTCTGTCTGCACACCGGCGACCAGTGCTGGGACAGGCACCCCAGTCCCGGGCCGTACAATGGCTGGGGCCTCTCGTTCCGCATCGCCTGCCCGCCCGGCGAGGCGGCCACCGGCTTGATTGGCCGGTCCGGCGCCTACGTGGACGCCCTCGGGCTGAAATGTGAACAGAAGCCATCGCTTCAAGGGACTCTTGCTAGCGCCTTTCGCACCTGGCTCAGCACGAACGGCATCGCCAACGCGAGCCTCGCCGTCATTCATCACGGCCAGCTCATCGGCCAGTTCGGATTTGGCAACAGAACCTCGGCGACTGTCGTGCCGATCGCCTCGCTGACGAAGGCCATCACGGCCATGTGCATTGCCAATCTCGTCGACGCCGGACGGCTGCAATACACCGACAGAGTTTCGGACAGGCTGTCGGCCTTCTTCCGATCCATCACCCTGCCGGCGACGGACGCGAACAATATCACGATCGAGCATCTGCTCCGTCATACGAGCGGACTGAGCTTCGACCCTGTCGTGCCGCCCTGGGCGAGCGGCATAACGAACACAGCCTCGGCCGACGAGCAGTTTGCCAAGGCCGCGCTTGCCAGAACGTTGAATCGCGTTCCCGGCACCGGGACATCGAGCTATAACAACGTGAATTATGCTCTGCTTGGCATGATCATCAGACAGGTCACCGGGCAGAGCTACGAGACGTTTTGCACACAGTCGGTGCTGACGCCGCACCGCTTCTCGAATGTCCGCATCGGCGCCGGCATCCCCGCCATGGGTGCTTTCGGCGGCTGGGAGATGTCGGCAGAGCAATATGCGGACTTCATCTTTACGCATTACAGCAAGATGAGTGCTGGCGCAGAGACCTTCATGAACAACTCGCTGACGGCAGGCTACGGCCTTGGCGTCACGCTCAAAAGAAATTCGAAGGGGGGACGCAATATCTGGCACTTCGGGAACTGGCCCGGCGGAGGAACGCCTTCGCCGCCAACAACTCCGAGCCAATTCGGCTCCTACTTCGCATTCTGGGACAACGAACTGGTGGTTGTCGCCCTGTACGACAGGCAGACCAACAATGCCCAGCAATCCGCATTGGACTCAGCCATGGTCAAGGCAGCGGGGAAATAAGCACTGATCGCGACCCGAAACTCACCGCAGCCAAATGTTTTGTTTGAGCACGATTTGATCCGCAGATCGGACGCCGCTTTCCGGGATCTCGCCCTACCGGTGCGCTGCGCCGGCCTGTGCAAACTCCGGCACCTGATCCAGAAAGCTGCGCAGGTTTCCGCCTGGAAACAGATAGCCGCGAATGCCCGCGCGTCCGGCAGCGACAAGATCGCCATCCTTGTCGCCGATCAGAAAGCTCCGCTCGCGGTCCACCGGCCAGTTGGCCATGAGATCGAGCAGCATGCCGGGCTGCGGCTTGCGGCATCCGCAATCCATCCGATACGGAGCCGCGCCTTCGCTCGGATGATGTGGACAGAATCTGAAGTCGTCGATCCTCGCATCGACGACAGCAAGCTGCGCCGCCATCCAGTCATGCAGAGCGCGGACGTCCTTCTCCGTGAACAGTTCACGCGCGACGCCGGATTGGTTGGTCACGACGAAGACGAGGAAACCGCTCTGGTTCAACGCCCTGATCGCCTCGCGGGCGCCATCGATCCAGACGAACCGTTGCGGATTTCCGATGTAGCCAGTGTCCTCGTTCAGAACGCCGTCACGGTCGAGGAACGCCGCCGGGCGGGCGCCGGAAGGTGACGCACCCGCGCTCATCACGAGCCCGAACGATGACACGTCACATCCGCCGTCGACATCATCGCGCGAAACGGCCCCTGCGCCCCGGCGACCAGGACTCCCTGCCATGGGACCCGCTGGGTGACGGACTTGATCTGAATTTTCCCAAGTTGCGACGCACGCAAGCTCACGAACCCGATCCCGACCACGACATCCTGCGCATCGGTGACGAACACCATCGGCCGCCGAAGCGTAAACGGATTGACGCTGGCTTCGCCGAAAATCCTGACGGCGCCATCCTCCATCCGCCGCTCTCCCTCAACCGTTGCGAGGCAGGTTCCTTCGGTGACGGGCAGCTTGCGGCCGAGCATCAGATACCGCTCGTCCGCGAAGATGGACCTGTGAGCCGGCTCCAGCTTTCGAATTTGGGACGCAACAAACTGCGGATTCGCGAAGATCGCACGCAGGGCTTCCTGATCCATCACGCCGGCATAAAGCGCTGCCGTCGCAGCATCGCGGCTGATCCGCCGATCATCCGCCGCGACGACATAACGCGCGGGCAACAGCGCGATCAGCACCAGAGCGGCGCAGACCGCGAAGCTGATCCCTGCCCGCGCAACCAGCCGCGCCTGGTTCGGCACCATCCACAGCGCGATGAAAATGCATGCGACGCTCGCCAGCGCGCTGCCGATCGAGTAGCGGCTCGTCAGCGCAGTTTCCAGACCGAAGCTGACGCGGCCGATTGCCGTGATCAGCGCCGTGCCGACCACGAAGGCAAAGATCGCGAAAAGAGCCAGCACGGCCGGACGCGCGCGGTCGCGATGCCTGAAGAGGACCAGAAGCGCAAATGCCATGAAGGACAGCATGCCGCCACCAAGCACCGCCGAAACGACGATCGAGGCTTGTTCGCCGCTGCCGAACACCGGCCCAAGCGAAACGAAAGCGATGGTCTGCCCGAGAAACTGGCCGAGATAAACCAGCGCGTAGATGACCATCTGACCGACATGCGAGGTGACAAAGCCGGGATCGCCCTGCACCGACAGGCGCTGGCTGGCATAGGTCGCAATGACCGCGATGGCCGCGACCAGAATGAGAACAAGTGCCTTGCGCGGCAGCCGCCACGCCAGACCCAGCCCGAACATAAGGGGAAGTGTCAGTACGCCATTGGCCATTTCCGCGCCGGATGTCACCCCCGCGGCAACCGCTCCGAGCAAGAACACCAGCCGCCCGCTCTCGGCATACATCGACAGCAGCAGGAAGGCCGCGCTCGCCGCGGCGAACACCAGCACAAACGCCGTCTGGAAGCCCCATGTGAAATTTTCGTAGTGAGCGGCGCCGAACAGGAAGCAGATCGTCGTCGCGACAACGAGTGTATCGCGAATGTTTCCACGGATATTGGCCTTCATCGCGATCAGGGTCAGGACCACGCAATGCCCGGCCTGGATCAACAGGATCATCGCGAACAGAAAGACGTTGCGTGCGCCGAACACATTCGCGTCTAACCCGAGCAGAAATTTTTGAATGAAATTTCCATGCTCGTTGTGAAAGTGGAAGTACCGCGCCGCAAAATCTTCCGGAGCGACATACTGCAGCTGATCCCAGAACGGGATTGCCGAGTAACCTCGGGCAACCATGAACAAAGTGCTGGCGAGCACGCAGATCATCGCCGCCCAGGCGATTGCGGTCACCGCCGCAGCCAGAGGACGCACCGCCGTAGAACGCCGCACAGCGATGGTTCCGGGCCCTTGCGCAGCCGCGTGTCGAAGCGCGCGCAGTTCGGACGTTCGCTCGAAGCGGGAGGCCAGTCGCCTGTAGCTGACGCGCGACAACGCCTGATCCAGCCCGCGGTCGAGATCGGCTGCAACCCTGTCCCAGCCCTGCCCCTTCCCGAGCGGCCTCGGCTCGTCCTGCCATTTCAGGGACGGAGCACAGGTCAGGCGAACCATCTCTTCGGTCGTCTCGCATTGATGAATGTTCCGTCCGGATCCCAGCGCGGCAACGAGCTCATCGTTCAACGGCATCGCGTGCACGACAACAGGCCGCTTGCGCGCCAACGCGTGGAGAATAGGGAATCCAAACCCCTCGTAGTGCGACGGAAACAGAACGACCCGAGCCTCGCGGTAAAGCCTGTCGACCGCGTCATCATCCAGCGTGCCGGCGACGAACAACCTTACATTCGGCGCCTGGACACTGGTCGACCCGAGGACGTTGACCATCGTGTTCGGGAATTCGGAAACGATCCGCCGGATCGCCGGATCCATGTTCTTGTGCGCAAAATGATTGCCGACGATGAGGATCGCATCCGTCGGCGCCGCTCCCTGATCGCTGCTCCCATACTCGGACACGTCGAGCGACAGGAGAGAAGCCACTTCGATCAGATCATCGGAAATGCGGAATCGGGCTCGAAACTGATCCTGTGAATACTCGCTGATATAGACGACCAGATCCATGCAATCGAGCGCGGATTGCCAGACCCTCTGGAGATCGTTGTGATCGAGATACTGGCAATCCAGCGAGATCGTGTCCAGCATATACACCGCGACGACAGGTGCATGCTGAGCCAGTTCCTCGACGACGCTTTCGTGGAACGGTTGTCCGATCCTGACGATTGCCGCGTACACCTTCGACTGGTTGTAAGGTACGACGACGACACCGGGCACCTCGTTGGCGCCATGAAAGGCTGCGGCTTCAGGATCGCCGATCACGACGATGTTGTACTTGTTACGCCATAGCCGCGCGGCTGCCACCAGAATGGCTTTTCCGGCCTCGAAGGTGCCGTTGTGATACGTTCCAAAGTTGGTCCAGTCGAACGCGATGGTCAGACGCCCGTTCTTGTCCGGCAGAAGACCTGTCAGCACCGCCTCGACCTGGGCGGCCGCGGACTGATCGGCGCGAACCACCGAGCGACCATACTCCGGATACCGATCACGCAGGATCCGCGCATTGCGCAGCTCCCGCTCGCTCATCGAGGTTCCGGTCAGGCCGAACGATTTTTCGCCGATATGATAGACGAAGGCATGGTTGGCCATGGCCGCGCGGTAGCCGCAGCGATTGGCGCGCATGACGAGGTCGTTTTCCTCGCTGTACCCCTTGCCGTATATCTCATCGAACAGGCCGAATTCGACGAGGATCGTGCGCTTGATATACATGCAGAATCCGACGGCGGTCGGAACATAGCGCACACGGGGCAGGTAAGAGGCGATGCGTTCGAAGCTCGCGCGGCTTTCAGCGACCGAGCGATGACGAAAGGCGTGCGCGTTCGGCAACGAGCAGATCGTGGCGTTGTTCGAACGCGGGGACACGAATCCGATCATGTGGTCGGAATAGGCGACCTGCTGCATTTCCGTGAACGCACCGGCAAAAACGACGACGTCGGAATTCAGCATGATGACGTCTTGCCCGTCGCGGGTGGCGCGGGCGAATCCGGCGTTCATGGTCGCGACGAAACCAAGATTGGCTTCGTTGAAGTGCAGTTCTGTCGGCACCACGGCGGCCAGCGCCGGCATCTCGCGATCAAGAACAGCCCGGAGATCGCTGTCGTCAGGCGAGTCGACGATGATCAGCAGGCGTCCACGAATGGCTGTGAAATCGTCCGCGGCTGCGATAAGCGAACCAAACAGATCCGGTACGAGATCTGGGTTTCGATACAGCGGAACGACAACGAGAACGTCTCTCACACCAGCACTCTCTTGGCGGAGGCGCAACGCGTGGCCATGATTTCTTCCCCGCAGCCTGCATAACCGAGAAACAAAAAACTAACCAATCGCATCGTTAGCCAGATCGCGGACATAGCGAGCATAGTCGCTTTTGCCGAGCGCAACACCCAGTTTCTCAAGCTGCACGCGATCGATGTAGCGCTGATTGAAGGCAACTTCTTCCGGGCAGGCGATTCGGAAACCCTGCCGGCGCTCGATCGTCGCGACGAAATCCGCAGCCTCGCGCAAACTGTCCGGTGTTCCCGTATCGAGCCAGGCGAATCCTCGCCCCATGCGTTCCACCGCAAGCTGCCCCTTTTCGAGATAGAGCTGGTTGATGTCCGTGATTTCCAGTTCACCACGAGCCGACGGACGTATCGAGGCGGCGAAATCCGCCACCTGATGATCGTAGAAATACAGTCCCGTCACTGCGAAATTCGACTTCGGAAGTTTCGGCTTTTCCTCGATGGATGTCGCGCGCCCCTTGTCGTCGAAAGCCACGACGCCGTAACGCTCGGGATCGGCGACATGATAGGCGAACACTGTCGCCCCCTGTTTGCGTGCGGCGGCCGCATGCAGAAGCGCCTGCAACCCGTGCCCGAAAAAAATGTTGTCGCCGAGAATCAGGGCCGACGGCTCGCCGCCGACAAACTTCGCGCCGATGATGAAGGCCTGCGCCAGCCCTTCGGGCTTCGGCTGCTCCGCGTAGGACAGCGACAGTCCCCATTGGGAGCCGTCCTTAAGCAGCGCCTGGAATAGCGGCAGGTCCTGAGGCGTCGAAATGATCAGAATCTCGCGAATGCCTGCCAGCATCAGCGTGGTCAGCGGGTAGTAGATCATCGGCTTGTCGTAGACGGGAAGCAGCTGCTTCGAGGTAACAAGCGTCATCGGGTAGAGTCGGGTTCCGCTCCCACCCGCCAGAATAATTCCCTTCAAAACCTGCTCCCCTTAACTGGGCACGCCGATCAGGCGGTCGAGACAATTCGCGAGCGAACGATCGAATGTCGGCATTTCGACACCAAAAACTGACGCAAGCCGGGCGGTTGACAGCCGTGAATTTGCCGGCCGGATCGCCGGGGTGGGATAGTCCGCAGTTGTAATCGGGTCAACCGCGACAGCCCGCCCGCCCCGTCTGGCGCTCCCGTTCATGATTGCTGTGGCGAAACCGCACCACGTCATCTCAGCCGGACCGGCCAGATGCGTCACACCGGCGAACCGATCATCCCATTGATTTGAATGCAAAATCATGGCGATGTCCAGCGCCGCCGCCGCGATATCCGGCGCTGCGGTCGGGCAGCCGATCTGGTCGTCCACCACGCGCAACCGGTCCCGCTCGGCGGCGAGACGCAGCATGGTCCGGACGAAATTTGCGCCAAACGGCGCATAGACCCACGCGGTCCGCAGAATGACGTGGCGGGGGTTGGCGGCCGCCACCGCCTCCTCGCCAGCCAGTTTCGAGCGGCCGTAGACGCTTGTGGGACCGACGGGATCGGTCTCCACGTAAGGGGAGTCCTTCGTGCCGTCGAACACATAGTCCGTGGACAGATGGATCACCGGAACGTCCAGCGCCGCGGCGGCGGCGGCAACGGCGCCGGCGCCATCCCGGTTGATCGCGAATGCAAGCTCCGGCTCGGACTCGGCCTTGTCCACGGCCGTATAAGCGGCGGGATTGACCACGACATCCGGACCAAACGCTGCCAGGGCGCGCTCGACGGACGCGGGATCGCTGAGGTCCAGATCCGGACGCGCGCCGCACGCGAGAGTCACATCATCACGGCCCACAGCCGCTTCGCGCAACGACCGCGCCACCTGCCCTTCGCTGCCGATGATAAAAACGCGCATCGCTCTGCTAGGCCTTCACCAGGCCAAGCCGTTCGCCCTGGTAAACCCCTTTTCGCAGCGGCATCCACCAATCCGCCCGCGAGAGATACCAGCGCACCGTTTTCTCGATCCCGGTCTCGAAAGTTTCCTGTGCGCGCCAGCCCAGTTCGGTTTCGAGCTTGGTCGCATCGATGGCGTAACGTTGATCGTGGCCGGGGCGGTCTGCGACATGGGTTATAAGTTCGCGGTGCGATGTCGCCTTCGGTCGCAGCTGATCCATCCACGCGCAGATCTGCTTCACGACGTCGATATTCCGCCGTTCGTTGCGCCCGCCGATATTGTAGGTTTCGCCCGGCCTTCCTTTGTCGAGAATGAGACCGAGCGCACGGGCGTGATCCTCGACGAACAACCAATCCCGCACATTGGAGCCATCGCCGTAGACGGGAAGCGGCTTGCCGTCGAGCGCGTTGAGGATCATCAACGGAATCAGCTTCTCGGGAAAATGGTAGGGGCCGTAGTTATTTGAGCAGTTGGAGACGATCACCGGCAAACCGTAGGTCCGATACCACGCCTTGGCGAGGTGATCCGAGGCCGCCTTGGTGGCGGAATACGGCGACGAGGGATCATACGGCGTCTCTTCCGTAAAGAGCCCATCGTCTCCGAGGGATCCATAAACCTCGTCGGTGGACACATGGACGAAACGGAAGGCGTCGGCCTTGCGTTTCTCGGCCGCGACGTAGGCTCGCGCCGTCTCCAGAAGCGTGAACGTGCCAAGCACGTTGGTGTTGACGAAGACGTCAGAGCCGGAGATGGAGCGATCGACATGGCTCTCGGCGGCCAGATGCACGACAGCATCGGGCCTGTACCTCTCGAAGATGCCGCGCATCGCATCGCGATCGCAGATATCGTGCTTCTCGAACGTGAACCGGGGACTGGATGCAATCGGCTCCAAGGAGGCCATATTCCCCGCATAAGTGAGGCTGTCGACGACCACGATGTCGAAACCACGATCGAGCACGAAATGACGGCTGACGGCCGATCCGATGAATCCCGCTCCGCCTGTCACAATAACTCGAATCGACATCTACACTCCTCGGTCTTCGACGAAGAAGAAAACACCCGTCGCCGTCCTGGCAATTCATAAAAAATAAGAATCAGCTACCGAAAGTGAACGCCGGCACCGTATCCCCGAGCTTCGGCTGCCGCCGGTCCTTGTCCGAAAGAAGAAGATCCTGACCGCTCACCCGCCAGTCAATGTTCAGAGCAGGATCGTCAAAGGCAATTCCCCGGTCGCACTCCGGAGAGTAGTAGGCGGTCACTTTGTAAATGACCTCGCAATCGGGCTCCAGCGTCACGTACCCGTGCGCGAAACCCGGCGGCACCCACAATTGCTTCCAGTTCTCCGACGTCAGTTCCGCCGCCACATGGCGACCATAGGTCGGCGACCCGCTCCGAATATCGACGGCGACATCCAGAATGGAGCCCCGCGCGCAGCGCACGAGCTTGCCCTGAGCGTGAGGCGGCGTCTGAAAATGCAGGCCCCGGAGCACGCCGCGCTGGGCGGAGTAGACGTGATTGTCCTGCACGAAGTCCAGTTCGACACCGTGCGCACGCAAGATGTCCGCGCGAAAGGTCTCAGAAAAAAAACCACGCGCGTCGCCGTGCTTTTTCGGCGTCACAAGCAGCGGTCCGGCGATATCGAAAGTCTCAATTTGCATGAAAAACTGCGAGGTGAGGCCCGTCGGGATACGGTCCGACAGGACCAACAGAGGCCGGTTGAGCGTTTCCAAGCTATAGAATGTCAAGCTCTTGAAATCCAGCCCGGCAAGGGGCTCAGTCGATCCTGATGCTGAAGTCCTCGCGCTGGCGGGTAAGATTCGGCGAATAGTAGGGATCGCGCTCCAGAAGCCCTCCCCAGCGCTCCCGCATCCGCAGCAGCTCCCGCCGCAGCCTGTCGCGGTTCTTCGGATCGGTGTCCGCTCCCCTCGTGACGGACTCACGGTGATAGAGTTCCGCAAAGGGAGTCCACAGGTTCCTCAGACCGACCTCGCGCACTTTCAGGCAAAGGTCGACATCGTTGAAGGTCACCGGAAAAAGCGCCTCGTTCAGGCCGCCCACGGCCTGATAGGTTTCGCGCCGGATGAAAAGGCACGCCCCGGTGACGGCAGAGACCTCGCGAACCGTCTTCAGGCTGTCGCAGTAGCCGCCATCGCCTCGCGGAACGAAACGGTGCCCGTGGCCCGTAGCCCCGCCAATGCCGAGAACGATCCCGGCGTGCTGAACTCGGTCGTCGGGATAGTAGAGCATGGCCCCGACACAACCGATATCCGGCCGCAGCGCATGCCCGCCCAGTTCCTCGATCCAGCCGGCCGTAATGATTTCGACATCATTGTTGATCAGTCCGAGCACGTCCCCTTTCGCGGCGCGCTCGGCGAAATTGTTGATGGCCGAATAATTGAACGGCTCGCGATATTGCAGGATCCGGACCTGCGGGTGGCTTGTGGCGCGCGCGAAAAAGGCCCCGGTCGCGGGCTCGACGGAATTGTTGTCGACGATCAGGACCTCGAAATTCCGATAGGTCGATTTTTCCAGAATGCTGGACAGGCAACGCTCGGACAGGTCCGCCTTGTCCCGCATCGGCATGATGAGGCTGACCAGAGGCGCCGGTGCCGGGATCGCGAAAACGCTGCGCAGATAGGGGCTGCCGTCGATGGGTTCGACGTCCGCGTCGATTCCCTGCCGCTCGTAGTGCGCCTGCAGCGTTCCTTCGCTGAAGGATGGATCTTCCGGTAAATCCGGCCCGTCTTCGACATGAGCCACGACGTCGGCGAGATGAACGAAGGCCTCCGGCGGCACATGCTCGCTCACATGGAGAAGCAGACTGTAGGCGCCCGCCGCCGCGTGGTCCGCAATCGCCTGATCGACGGCATCCATACGGACGGCGACGGCGACACCGGCATAGTTCGTGGCGCCGAACAGGTCGGGCGACCAGTCGGGCTTGAAGACCGGATCCTTGCGCTGGCCTCGCCGGTCGATGCGATCATGGTCACCATAGAAGACGACCGCTTCGGGATGGGCCTGTGCCGCCGCTGCAAAACGATCCAGCGCACCCCTCGCCAGCGCAACGCCGGGCTGACACCACACCAGCCACTGCATGTGGCCCGGCACCCGATGGTCGAGACCGGCAACCTCTTCCACCGCGCCGATGCGTACGGCCAGTGAATGGCTTTCCACATCGGCCACGGAGACATCCGTCAGCACGACGAAACGGGGAAATTCCCCGTCATATGCCGCCGAGGCCGGCGGCGGAGTCTCCCGATAGGCGATCCAGTCCGCATAATTCTGCGCTGGGGTTCGCGCATTGGCTTCCGTGGGACTGACCGCGATCACCCCCGTTTCCCTGGCCTTGCGCAGAAACCGGTTGGCCGCATCGAGGGCGGCTCGCGGGTTGCGTATCATCAGCCCGGCCGCCCGCAGGACAATCCGCCCCGTCAGCGCCGCGCGGCTCTGGGGCAACACCCGGAAGCTGTCGGGCCCCAGTCGAAATCCGGCGGAGGGTCGCAGGTCGATGCGGGTCACGAGTTCGGGGATGCGCAGCAACGCGCTGTAGTGACCGATCGCAAGCTGCTTCAGCGGGACCGGCTCGTTGCCGTCCGATAGAACCATCTCGACCGCGAACGCCTCGCGCTCACGCGGCTCCAGCTTCAGGTCGAATTCCGTCCAGCCACGCGGCAGAGACGTTTCGAGCACGATCCGGATCTGCGCATTGCGCTCCGTCGCAACCACGTAGCCGTCGCGAATGCCGATGCCGGTCCACGCTTCAACATCCCCCAGCTCCCCGAAAAGATAGGCGAGATGCGCGGCTACGACGGCTTCGCCGGATGCACCCGGAGCACGCCCCTGGCGGGCTCCAATCCTCGCATAGTGGAGCCACGCATCCTCTCCCGGCCCGATGGCATCGGAATGCCAGTGCGCGTAGGCGACCGCGTCGAAGTCGATGGACGGGACTGGCGACATCGGCATCCAGCTATCCGGGCCTCTCCGGCGATCGGCCGCAATCCACGCTCAAGCGTTCGCGCCGGGACGAGGAAACATGGCCTGCTCGACGATCTGGCAGAGGATGTGTCCGGCGGTGATGTGAATTTGCTGGATCAGCGGGGTCGAGGCCGAGGGCGCCTGCAGCAGGTGATCGCAATGCTCGGCCATCACCGCGCTGCCATCGCCTGTTCCGGTGAATCCTACGGTCACGAGACCGATCGCGCGCGCCGAGCGTAATGCGGCCAGAACGTTCGGTGAGCGGCCGGATGTGGAGATTCCGACCAGCACGTCGCCCGGACGGCCAAGCGCCTCGACCTGGCGGGAAAACGTGTGTTCGTAGCCGTAGTCATTGCCGATCGCGGTCAGAACCGACGTGTCCACCGTCAGCGCGATCGCGGCGAGCGCCGGGCGATCATAAAGGAAGCGGGCAACCAGTTCGCCCGCGATGTGCTGGGCATCACCCGCGCTGCCACCATTCCCGCACAACAGAATCTTGCCGCCGGACCTGAGCGCCTCGATCCAGCTATCAGCCACGGCCACCACCACCTCGTGCAGGGCCTCGTCTTCCAGAGCCCGATCGAACGAATCCCGGGAGGCCCGGAACACCTTCTGGACAGTGCTCAATTCAGGATGTCCCACGGTTCCTCGCAGTGGCTGGCGGCACGGCCCCCCCGGAAACGTGGCAGAAGGGCAAGCGCCGAATCCATCCGGTGACCGCCTCATGAGGGTCACCTGACCGGGAACTGGCTAGGGGAAGCGGCCTCCAAAATCAAGCCAATCGTCCGGCTTTCCGGCGCTTCCGCCCGGTTGCCAAGACCCCCTTCCGCCGCTAGGTGAAGGCCGCGCCACGATGATCCGGTTGACCCCGGCCGGGGCCAGCGATCCCGATTCAGAAATTCAGAGGCCGGCGTGACATCCGTATTGATCACCGGAGCGAGCGGGCAGGACGGCAGCTACCTGATCGACCTGCTCCGTTCGCAAGGCTATGCGATTCATGCCCAGTCGCGCAGCGGGCCGCCAACGGACGCCGCAACAGACGTCATCTGGCATGTCTGTTCTCTGACGGAGCCCTACGCCATCGAACGCCTGCTGGGCAAAATCCGGCCGGACGAGATCTACAATCTGGCCGCCGTATCCCGCCCTGCGCTTGCCTGGACGATCCCCTCGGAAACAACCGAACTGAACGCGGTGGTCCCGCAGCGTATCTGCGAATGGATCGCGCGCAACGCCCCCGCGACACGGCTGTTCCAGGCCTCGTCGTCGGAAATATTCGGCGACAGTGACGATGCGGTTCAGACGGAGACGACCTGCCTGCGTCCGAGATCCATCTACGGAATCTCCAAGGCGTTCGCGCACCAGATGGCCGGCGCCTATCGAACGCATTACGGGCTGCACGTGTCCTGCGGGATCCTGTTCAACCACGAGAGCCCGCGGCGTCCCCTCGGCTTCGTCGTGCAGAAGATCGCGCATGCGGCTGCGGCGATCTCGCTCGGGAAGACGGAAACCGCCGAACTCGACGAACGCGGCCGGCCGATCGTTCGTGATGGCAAGCTCGCGCTTGGCAATATCCAGGCCCGGCGGGATTTTTCCTTCGCGGGCGACGTCGCGCGCGCCATGCACATGATGGTCAGGGCTCCCGTCGGGGATGACTTCGTGATCGGCAGCGGCGAAACGCACTCCATCGCCGATGTCTGCGCCAGCGCCTTCGGCGCGGTCGGACTCGACTGGACGCAACACGTCACCACCGACGACGCCCTGCTGCGTCCCGTCGACGCCACCACCACCCGCGCCGATCCGGGCCGGATCAAACAGGCGCTCGGCTGGCACCCGACGCTGTCGTTCGCGGAGCTTGTCGGGCTGATGGTGAAAGAGCGGCGGGAATTGTTGGACGGGCTCTAGCCCGCCAAGACATCCTCCCCAATGGCATGCCCCCCGCAAGCAACAGCCACGCTAGCGGCTCGAACACACCTTCTTGACAAGATCAGTGTTCGAATAAACTTCGGCATGTGGCCCAAGCAACGCCGGCTCGTACTTGCTGCCTGACTGAGCGTTTCGAAACGCAAATGTCGCAAGATTACAGGGCGTGCTCGCCTTCTCTATCGGAAACGCCTGCATCAGGTCACCGTGAGAGATATAGACGTTCCACAACGTTGCGAAAGGACCTTCCAATTCCGAGTTTTCTCCAACGAGCGACTTGTAAGATTCCGGGAAAATCAGTCCGCGAACAGAAGCAGGGATCTCCCTTGTACAAAGGTACTGCCTCAGCAAGGGCTCTGTCGATCTCAGCAAATAAAGATTGCCCGGCAAGGCGTTGACGGCCGCCAGCAGATAGTCAGGGCTATTGCCTTCACAAGTCTTCACCATCCCAATCGCACGGTTGATCCTGATATTGACCGCCCGCGCGTGAGCGTCAAAGGCCGAGGTCAAGATACTGATCGCGATCAACATAATCGCAAGAAAAGCTGGCACCTTGATCTGCCATTCCCATCGTCTGGAAATCACATTGGCGCTGATCAAAATAGTTCCAAGCCAGAACGGTGCCATCAAGGGGGCGACATGGAATCCCGAAAGCGCCCAGGGAAGACCATACGCAACTCTACCGAGCGCAAATGTGCCAACGAAAAGCGTCCCAGCCAAAACAAGCAACAGTCCCACTCTTGCGGAAGGCTTCATACTACTGCGAACAAAGAACAAGGGGATTGCGCAGATAACGACCGTCAGAACGCCGAGGCAAAATACGAGCCGCGGCTCTCTATATCCAAACATTCCGCCTACTAGCTGAAAACAGTAAATGAGGAACGCCCCAATTCCCACATTCTGGGGCCATGAAAAAGGCCTGCCATAATCCGGCAACCATATGCGACCAGCGACGAAGATGGCAAGGTAGATTGCCACAAGAATAGACCGGTTTACCCTCCCCAAATGCGGCAGCAACAGCAACTGCACAACCATGAATAATGGCAGCAGGCTTCCGTGGGCCGACGAAAACATCGCCACGACACATGGCATGATCGAAAGCCAGGGCCCCCACCGTCCGCCGACCTCGTTGAGAACCAGAGACAGAACAAGCGACGTCGTTATCAAAAACCAGCAAATTTCAAATGGCCACAACAGATGGTTGGTCTGCATCGGATGAAAAATTGCAAGCGGCAGTATCGCCCAGACCGCAATTTTCAGACCGACTTCCGGCAAATCGCGCGATGCAAGCCACGCCAGCGCTGCCGCCGAGCAGATGAGCATCCCATACGCAACGAGGAGAACAGCCGTCAGTCCGACCCCGAAGATCTTCTCGATTCCTAGCACCAGCAGCACCAAGGCCCCGATCGGATGAGGGCCATTGGCCCAGCCTATAATTTCGGAGATGCGAAGGTCGGACACCACAAAAGCCCGCCGATACCAATCCAAAATGAAGAAATCTTCAGCCTGTGGCCAATTGAAACTGAAATGCGCGTATACGGTAGCCGTCCCAAAGCTGATGGCTAGGAACAAAGCGACTGAAACAATTACGACCGGCGAAAATTCATGTTTGTATGCAGCCGCTCCGAGGCCACCCCCGTGTTGTCCGATCATCTTCTGCTCTGTCACTCTAACCGGTCCGAACGTTTCCAACACCACCCAGACGGCAAAAGCTTCGACCATCCCGTGACAACGCAATGAATTCCACCGTCCCCGGAATCAGAAGGCGGACATAGCCCAACCATCCCAGCGGTCGATGGAAATGCTGACCCAACCACTCTTCAGCACGGCCGCTGGTCCGGGTCGAACGCGCCACGCCAACCACTCGCCTGTTTTGATCAACTGCAATAATGGTCGTTGCGGGCGCATTATCGTTTGTCAGCCACGTCCAGCCTTGGGCCACCGCCGGAAATCCGTCGACCGGAAAAATTTCCACTCGATCTCCCGGAAGAACCGGAGTCAGGCTTTGAACCTCGCTGCGACATACCGCTTCGCTTCGGCTCGCCAGAAATGGGTCGATATCATCGCCCCACGCCACGGGAAACTGCGCGAACAACCCACGTCGGCGGCTCTGGATATACCCAGCGTATTCGCGCATGCCCTCCTTCGAGGTGTACATCTCAAGCGGGGCGTGGACATTGGACTGCGACAGCACGGCCGTACTTACTTCCCACATCCGATCGACGTAGTTGCCCCAGATCAGCGTCTCCCGCTGATGGGCGAGCGCACAAAGCGGAAGTGCCGTCACACACACGGCAATAACCGGCGCAAGACGCAGGCGCGGCGCGATCTCCGCAAGAAGCCCGCACAGAATAGCCGTGACAGCTACCCAGCCGAGCGCTGCAAACGAGGCATATTTTTTGTTGGCGGCTTCGAGAATACCAAATTGCGCTCTTGATACCCCCGCCGCCAGACCAGTGGCCACGATCATCATCAGGAGCGCAAGACCAAAAACGGCGAGCCGCCCACCGGCCCCTCGCCGCACCAGCCGCCAAGACCCAAAGGCAACTCCGACAAAGAGAACTCCGGCACCAAAAGCGCCCGCCAGATATGGATGGATCGAGAACGCGGGGAAAGGTGCAGGCCAGGAATCCAGCCTCAATAACGGTGACCCAAGATAGATTAGAAGGAATTTGAAGACTGAAACGATCTCCACGGAACTCGATCCAACTCTCGGAGTAATTGCAAGCGATATAGCAGTGTGTAGCCCGGCCAAGACGATCAGCGAGACCGTGACCTTGGCCGACCAGCGCAAGACAATAGAAATTGTCGCTGCGCTTAGAAGTATGATGGGAGCATTGCCCAACGTGAACGTCGCCACGATCGCGAGGGCGACAAGAATGACAACAAGCGTGGGCTTGCGAATGGACGACTCGTCGGCAGAGCCTTCAGCCATCAGGGCGGCGGCCAGCAGACAGAGCGACCCCATGATGGAATGCTCAAGCTGAAACGGGACAATCAGCGTATAAAGAAAACTGCTGTTGACGAACAACAGCAGCAAGACCGCTGCAACGAATACCGCTTCAAAGAGGCTCCAGCCTCGCCCTATCCACCGGAAAAACAACACGAACACACCGAGTGCGCCTGCGACCTGTAGAATATTCGTCGCGACAACCAGAGTGTGCTCCCGCCCTGAAAAAAACATCTCGTCGGCAACCGCGACAAGCCGGGTGGTGAGAATTCGATGTTCGTTGTGTGGCGAAATCAGATAGGCGACAAAATCCTGCCAAGTTGTCAACGCTCGGTAGAACCGCAGCTTGTCGAAGATGCCGTCGTGTGCCGGCCCGGGAAAGAGATGGCCGGGCTCCCACAGCAAGGTTGCTCCGGCGACAGCCAAGGCTGCGAACGCGAGGCCCGCAATCACGAGCGAATAGACTGCGCTCGATACCGCAGTTGAAGGAGCGCGAAACATCCGTTTCATATCTCTTTTGATCGAGCGAGAAGTCGGCACAAACCCGCGAGGTGTCCGAGGGCTATTTCACCAGCACAAACGATCCGGATTTGTCCGGCAACAGCACGCCCGAGAGGCCACGAGGCTCGCAGAACTCATCCACCGCCCGTGGGGCGCCCGGCCAGTGGCCCGACGAGTAGTCGTGAACGAAGATGGCGCCGCCCTTGGCCAGACGCGGCCAGAAAAACTCAAGCCCTTCCTTGATCGGCTCGTAGAGATCGCAATCGAGCGAGACGAATGCGAAGGTCTCGTCCCGCATCTCGTCCGTCACAGAATCGGGGAACATGCCGATAATCCAGCGGTTGCCGGCGTAATTGCCCACCACGCTCTGGGCCAGCGACAGGCTGTTGTCCTCAAAGGCCTTCGCTTTGCCCTCCTCAAGGCCCTCGTCAAGCTGCTCGACCGCGAAGCCGGTGAACGTATCCGCCAGATACATCTTGCGGTCGAACATCTGGGCATACTGACTCAGCACCGCCGAGCAATGTCCCTTGTAAACCCCGAGCTCCGCGACCGCCCCGTCGGTGCGCGACAGCACATGCTTGGCATTGAGAACGACGCTCCACAGCCTCGCGATGTCCATCCCCCGGAACGAATCGCCCTTGGTGAACCTTCGAAAAGCCTCTTCGAAATCCGGATGCTGGAAGAAGTCCGCATAGGAATCCGGCTGAAACAGCGCGGAGATGTGCCGCGTGTAGCTGGTCTCCTTCGCATAGAGCCGGTCGTTCCAGATCGCTTCCAGCGCCTTCATGCGCGTCTCCCATCCACTCTTCACAGGCGGACGGCGTCACCGCCGCCCGTATCGGCGCGAATTCACAAGCCCATCATCGGCCGCCGCCATCCAGCGAGCGGGCAATCAGCCGAGAGGTTGATTGGCCCGGCGTCAGACCCGCGAGCAGAACGCGGCCGCCGCCCGCCTTGACAATATCCGCGCCGACCACCTGATCTTCCCGATAGTCCGCGCCTTTGACAAGAACATCGGGCCTCACCGCCTCAATGAGGGCCAGCGGCGTATCCTCGCCGAACAGCACCACGGCGGCCACCCCTTTCAAAGCCCCCATCACCTCGGCCCGCGCAACCTCCGACTGGACCGGGCGGGCCGGCCCCTTCAGCCGGCTCACCGAGGCATCCGTATTGAGCGCCACGATCAGCCGGTCGCAAGCCGCCGCCGCCTGCGCGAGCAGCGAGACGTGGCCGGGATGCAGCAGATCGAAACAGCCGTTGGTGAAGCCGACCGTCAGGCCGAGCTGACGCCAGTGCTCGCGCTGCGCCGTCAGCGCGTCACGCGAGAGCAGCCGGCCATCCTGGACATCCTCGGCGCCGGAGAGCGCATGCATCGCCGCATCGAGATCGGCCAGCGTGACGACAGCGGTGCCGAACCGGCCGACCACGATGCCTGCCGCCTGATTGGCCAGTTGCATGGCCTCAACGATCGGAAGATCGGCGGCCAGCGCCGCGCCAAGCACGGCAACCACGGTGTCACCGGCGCCGGACACGTCGAAAACCTCCCGTGCCGCGGTCGGAAGATGGACAACATCGCCCGCGAGCGGCACGAAGGACATGCCCTTTTCCGACCGGGTCACCAGAATGCTGGCGCCGCAGGCGGCGGACGCCGCACGGGCGGCCCGCTCGATCTCTTCGTCGGACGAGGTCGGCAGTCCTGTGGCCAGCGCGAGTTCCGCTCTGTTGGGCGTGACGATGGCCGCGCCCGCATAGGCCGACAGATCGCGCCGCTTGGGATCGACAATGACGGGAATGCGAAGGTCACGGGCCGCCGCGATGGTTGCGGACAGGACCCTGTCGGTCAGCACTCCCTTGCCGTAGTCCGAGATCAGGATCGCGTCACAACCGGCCAGAGCCGCCTTGATCCCCCCGATCATATCCGTTTCGAGCTGACCGGAGATGGGGCGCGCGTCCTCCCGGTCGATCCGGGCGATCTGCTGCCGCTGCCCGACGATGCGGGTTTTGGTCGTCGTGGGCCGTTCCCGCGTCTTCAGCACGCCGCCGATATCAACATTCGCATGGGACGCAAGCGCGCGACGAAGCTGGTGGAAATCGTCGTCGTCACCCGCGATGCCGATCAGCCGCACCGACGTGCCAAGCGCCGCCACATTGGCCGCGACGTTGGCAGCTCCGCCCGGCACCCGCCGCTCGGACAGCAGGCGGATGACCGGCACAGGCGCCTCGGGCGAGATGCGCTCGACCTCACCGCCGATATAGACATCGAGGATGATATCCCCGACCACAGCCACTGTCCGGGATGCCAGGGTCCTCAGCGAATCGCGCACGGGCACTCCTTCGCCGCCGCGCCGGGCGGCCTGCATACCGGCGATGATATGCGTTGAACTGCTGGGTTGACCATATCTTCGCCTGCCTGCGCCCCTCAACCCTTCAGAAGCCGGCCCAGCCCGCGCAGCGGTTTGGTGATCCGCCATGACGTCGAGGCATAGACGGACAGCAGTCGGGCATGGAGCGCGTCGAGCTGCGCCCCGATCGCGTCGACCCGCGCCTGTCCTGCGGCTTCGGCAGCCCGCCGCGCCTCTTCGCCGGCAAAGGCGGCCCGCTTTGCAACGGCCTGCGCCCGGGAAATCTGATGAACCGCCTGATCGGCCATGGCACGGGCGGCTTCGGCCCCCTTCGCCAGCGACGTGACTTCGTCGATCAGCCGGCGGATTTCGGCATTGTCCCGCGCGCCTTGCGCGCGCAGCTTCTCGACCTCGGCCGCACGTGCGGCTGCGATCTCGCGCGATGAAGCAAGCGTGTCCGCCAACTGCGCCTGTTCTGCTCTCGTCTGATCCAGCACCGCGTTCAGTTGTTCCACTTGCGTGAGCAGCACCTGACGTTGCTGGAGGAGTTCATCCTGCTTCAGCCGTTGCCCGTGATAGCTGTCGATCCAGGCCCGCTCGGGAGCCTCCGCCCCTGTCTCCGCCTCAAGAATCTCGCCCACATATTGGGGCTTGTTCAGCATCCCGAGCACCAGCCGGTCAGCGGTTTCGATCTCGATCAGCATGTCGCCCGCGGGCAGCGCGATCCGCTCCAGCAGTTCGATCTTTTCCTTGGGCACGCCGACGATGGCCGCCTCCATCGCCTCGGCGAAAATATTCTCGCCGACGGCGTTGAAATTGTCCGGGTTGAAGGCCCGGGCCAGATGCAGGCGCGCCGCATAGCCACACCGGCGCAGTTCAGCCAGCACCCTGACCCCCGCATCAACCGAATTGCATTCGGCATAGATCGCCGGCTTGCAGCGCCGAAGCGTCTGCTCGCTTCCCTTCAGAACCTGATCCTCAAGCCCCTCCACGTCGATCTTGATGAAATCGCAGGCTTCGAGCGCAAGCTGATCAACTGTCGTGACGGGAACCGCCACGTGTTCTCCAGCAACCGCAGCATCGGCCGCGAAAGCATCGCTCAGCGACAGACTGCCGAAGCTGTCCGAGCGGGCAAAATCGATCACGGCGATATCGATCTCACCGGGGGCCGAAGAAACCGCCGCGTGGTGAAGGGTCACCTGCCGCAGATTGTTGGCAGCAACATTCCTGTCCAGAACACCGTAGCTTTCAGGCTGAGGCTCGAACGACAGGACTTTCCCGGTCTTTCCGACAAAACGGGAAAAGGCCAGGGTATGGGTTCCGACATAAGCGCCGATATCCAGAACCGTCGCGCCCGCACGAAGGAAATGCTGCGCGAAGTTGATCTCGCGCTCCGCCCACTCGCCGTAAAGCTCAAGACTGCGGCTTACCGCGCCGGTGTCGCTGGCGAAATAGGTCATCCGGCCATGGCGGGCCTCGGTGGATCGCAGATATGTTTCGGCCACCATTACACAAGTCCAATCGTACTTACTTGCCGATCTCGAGCGCAGCGATTCTGGCCTGCAGGGTCAGGATTTCCTGCCTGCGCCGTTCCGCCTCTCCTCCGACATAGCCGAGCTGGCTCCGGAAGAACTGCATCACACGAAACGCCCCTTCGTCCTTCATTCGTTGGGCCTGCAGGAGGTCCGCAATCGTATTGACGTCGCCTTCAAGCGAAACGGCGGCGCGGACAGTCTGGATCGCATCGCGCGTCTGCTCCAGGAAAAACCGTCCGAACTTGCGATCCGGCTCCAGATAGGTTCCCTCGCACCATTCATTCCACGAATGCAAGAGAACAATCCGCTCGTCCCCCTCATAACGCCGACAGGTGTCGAGAAGCGCCTGAGTCAGCCACAGGCGATAGGCATCGCCTTCGCCATGAATATGCACCATCGCGCGGTTGCCATAACGCGCCGTATTGTCCCATGGCGCCATCACCGTGCGGAAGCGCTTGTAGTCCGGGAACGGTCGGCCCGCATGGAAGCCCGCGAACTTGCGGTAATCGACGATACGCCCTTCGAAATCCGGGTCGAGTTCGAGATCGTCGAGATCGGTTTCCAGAACCTGCTGGGGCACGATGTTGGAGGGGATTTCGTAGGTCGCGTCGAAGCCGTGCATACGCGGATGGCCGACCTCGATCCAGTCGTCGACCATCACAAGATAGATGCCGGGGAAACCGTGTTTCTCGATTTCCTCGCGCCAGATGTCCGTGGTGGCCACGATATCCGGGAACAGATGCGTCTTGTAGATCATCAGCAGCGGCTTGCCGTTGATCTTCACATAACGATCGTCGCGAAACAGCGGCACGAGTTCCCTGAGGAACGCAAGGTCATCCTCGCGCGAATGCTGCTGGGCGATGATAATGTCCTTGTCGCCGCCATCCCAGCGCTTGCTCCAGTTCTCGTTGGCCCAGAGCAGAAAGAACGGCGCCTTCAAACCGGACCGGACATAATTGTCCAGCGGCTTGTGGAGCAGTTTCCGTCCCTGAAAATAGTAATAATAGAAGCAGAAGCCATCGATGCCATGGTCATTTGCAAGCTGCAGCTGGGCTTCGAGAACCTCGGTCGATCTCAGGTCGTAGTAACCCAATTCACCCGGCACGCGCGGCTGGTGATGCCCGCGGAACAGCCGCTGCGCCTTGGTGACATTGACCCATTCGGTGAAACCCATGCCGTGCGCGGCATCGTTCTCTGGAATCGGATGAAACTGGGGCAGATAGAACGCGAAGGTGCGCGGCATCTGCTCCGCGCGTTTCGGCACCGACCGCAGCTCCGCCGTTTCCCCGATCAACGCCGTCGACAGGCTCTGAGCCCCCTCCGGCCGCGGCGCCCTGCTCCCCGGCTCCTCCTCGCGCGGCCCCTCCCAGGTGCCATGACGCGGCCGCCCCTCGACAACGCCGCCGCGCGCGTAGTGAAGCAGCGGATTTACCCCCGCCGCCACCACGTCCTGGTTCTGATCGCGATACGCGCGTTCGTTGAACGCCGGCGAGGGATTGCGCCCCTCGGCACTGCCAAACTTCACATAGTGATCGATCGGGTTCATCCCGGATACAGAGACATCGGGGTTGTGAAGCAGGTACCAGGCCGGATCGAACAAGCCGGACGCCATTGCATCGGCACGATCCTGCGGCGGACCACGCTCAATCTCCGCCGCGGAACATGCCCCCCCACCGCTTTCGTCGACGCCCTCGTAAACACCACCCGAGGACCGGGCCACGGCGGGCGCGGTCCGGATCACATAGCGAACGGCTTCAACGACCTCATCCGGCGGCAAAAGGCGAGCGGGGCCGGTGAGATTACGGACCATCTTCACATGCGGCGAACGGCTCGCATAAAAGCCTGTATAGGGTATGTACTTCTTGAAGAACCCCATTTGTCCGAGAAGAACAACGCCGGGCGTGCCGACCGCATTCGCCATATGCGCGGGACCGCTATCCACCCCGACGAAAAGCGTCGCGCGCCGGATGACCTCCGCCGTCTGGAGCAGGGGCAGCCGGTTGAAGAGATCGATATCCGGTTCGAGCGGCGACGACGGCGGCATCTTCCCCGCACCGATCTCGACGATCTTCAGACCCAGCTCGTCGCGTAACACGCCTGCGACAACGCGCCACTTCTCGTCAGTCCAGTCCTTTTCAAGAGAGTTCGACTCGCGATGCACGACGCAATAGCGATCCGGCAGGCGCAGAGCGTCCACCGCGGCCCTGTGCTCCTCCAGCAAGTAAAGCTGGGGGTGTGCCGAGAGCTTCGGAAGGCCGGCCCCGATGCTGAACGCCTCCAGGATGGCGCCGTAGTCGAACCACTCATAGACGTTGACGAATGGGTTTCCCCTCTCCTTGACCAGGGAGATCTTGCAGTGCTGGCAGATGCGAAGATTGACGTGGAGGTCGACGACATCGTCATATTCGCCATGCCGCGAGACTTTCATCCAATCGGTCAGACAGTCCAGCGCCAGCGTGTGATCGACAACCGGGTTGGTGTCGATCAGCTCCCGAAATTTGGAGGACACGGCCCAGGTGATTTCCGCATCGGGATCACGAAGCCGCAAATACCGTGCGACAGGCTCGCAGGCGATGATATCGCCAATGTGCTCCATCAGACCGACGAGAATGCGCTTTCGGCGTGGTGCGACTGACTGCGCTTCGAGGCTCATGAAATGCTCAAGGAATAACGACTTGTGGTTCCGCGGGAAGAACATGCTTCTCGACGGCCCGAGCAATAATTGCAACAGCCAGCTTTGTCCATGAGGTATTATTTCACCTCAACGCCTTAAAAGAATTCAGACTGCTCAGGGGCGTAGCGCAAGCCGGTGCGAAGACCTCGCAGCCACGCCACAGGCGAGGCCGACGAACGCGGTCCATATCCGGCCGGGGCGACGGCCGGGCCGGTTGTTGGGAAATGTCCCGGCATCTATAGTGCGAGCCGACTGTTCAGGCCCAGCGACGCGGTGCGGAATGAAAGAGCTCGACGACATTTTTCACGAGAAACGGTACGAGCTGGGGCCGAGCTACACCCGCAACGTCGCGCTGTCGCTGCAGCCGCAATCGTTCAGCGACTTTCTTCAACACCCTGAATTTGACGAAGTTTTCAGGCTCTGGACACAGGGCTGGAACTGGTATGGCCTCGACAAGGCGCGTGTCTGGGCGCTGGCGATCAATCTCAAGCGCGTCCTGTCGCGCACCTCCGGCTCCCTCGCCGAGGTGGGCGTCTACAAGGGCAACAGCGCCTCGCTGCTGAGCCACTATGCCAGAGAATACGCGCGCAGGATTTACCTCTGCGACACGTTCGATGGCTTCGATCCGAGCCAGTTCGAAGATGATTTCAGCGAGGGAAAGATTGCGGCATTCAAGGATGCCGGCCTGCATATCGCCCAGTCGCGCGTCGCGCCGCATGACGGCGTCCGGTGGGTGAAGGGCATGTTCCCGGACAGCGTGACCGAGGAGATGCGGCAGGACAGCTTCGCGTTCGTACATCTCGACTGCGACATCTACGCGCCCACCCTGTCGGGACTGGATTTCTTCTGGCCGCGGCTCGAACGCGGCGGCCTCGTCTTCATCCACGACTATGCCTCGGGCTACTGGCCCGGCGCGGCAAAGGCCGTCGATGAATTCTGCGACGCGAACGGCGTGGAAGGCTTCGTGCTTCCCGATGCCTGCGGGACCTTCGTCCTGACGAAGGGCGCCTAGCCAATTTGCCGCATGGGCATCAGACGATCTGGGCCAGCGCGGCGAACAAGCCGATGACAAGGAACAAGAACAAACTCTTGCGGTCCTTGATGGCATAGACGATCGGGTCATCGTGCATATGCCCGCGCGCCGTCATGAACCAGAGCCGCAGCATCCAGTAGGCCAGCACGAAATAGGCCACCCAAAGGAAATAGGGCGAGGAATACTGGCTGCCGCCCTCGAATACCGCGACGATGAACAGCGAGAAGATCACCAGCGAGGCGATGCTGGTGGAGATGCCCGCGATCTGCACGAAGGGCCGATCCTGCACGGTATAACCTCGCCCCTTCAGCGCGTGTTGCGAGCGCTCGATCAGCGTCGCGATCTCGGCGTCCCGCTTCATGAACGCGAGGCCGGTGAAGAAGAACACCGAGAAGATCAGCAACCATTGCGAGGCGTGTTGCGACACCAGTGTCATACCGGCGACGACGCGCAGCGCGAACAGGAATCCGATCACCAGAACATCGACCACAGGGGTCTGCTTCAGCCGGAACGAATAGGCCAGCGTCGTGACCAGATAGGCCAGCAGCACGCCGCCGAAGCGCGGTTCAATGAAAAAAGCGAGAACAAGCGCCGCAACGATCATCAGCGGCGCGCTGATGACGGCCCAGGGCAGCGGCAACACACCGCTCGCCAGCGGCCTTTTCGATTTGCGTGGGTGGGCGCGGTCGGAGTTCAGATCGAAAAGGTCGTTGATGATATACGTCGCGCTGGCGAGCACGCCGAGCAGCACGAAGCCGAACGCGACGCGCGCGACCTCGGCCGGATAAAGCGCGTCCAGCGCCAGGCCCGCGGGAACGAAGATCAGGATGTTCTTGAACCACTGGTGCAGCCGCATGGCGCGCAGCAAGGCGGGAACGCGACTTTCGCGCGGTATCAACCGTTCGACCGGATGGCCTTCGGACCTGATCGCACTCTCGGCCTGCGACGACAGCCGCACGCCGTATCCCCGCTTCGCAGCGGCGAAAACCGGAATGTCGGCGGAACTGTCGCCGACATAAGCAAAGCCGTCCGGATGACGTTCCGCAAGTGCCTGCGCCTTCGCCGGCCCCTTCAGATTATGCGCACCGTCGCTGCCCACCACATTGTCGAACATCGCCACAAGCGACGGATCCGAGCGGAGAAGATGACCGTCGGCCGCGCTGACAAGATCGACTTGCCGCCCCTCTGCCTTCGCACGCTCCACCAGTTCCACCACGGCTGGCTCGCGTGGAAACAGGCTGACCGAAACGTCTTTCGCCACGAGCCGCCAGAGCGCAGCCTTGAAGCCGGCGCGCGAACGGAACATCAACGGCAGCAGGACGAGAAGCTGCAGCGGATAGAGCCGCGCGGCAACAACGAAACACTCATAGAGGGAATCCGTGCGGATCAGCGTGCCATCGAAGTCGACGCAGAGCGGCAGTTTCTCTGCGCTGGCGACAACCGGCTCGGACGGAAACTGGGAGGCCTGGCGTTGGTCTTGCATCGGAAAAAATCCGTCAGTCTTCTCAGCCCTGTCCGCCTGCATCCAGCCCGGCCACAACAACTGTCCCGCAGCAAACCGGGACGCCGACACCACATGCCCGCCATGCCCGGCGGCAATCAATTCTGAAGCGGTTACGGCCCTGCTCTAGCGGCTCTTCAAGTGCTTTGCAAACGCTGATATTGCTTGGCTTTCTGCCTAACATTCTGTCACATCCTATTCCGCAACATCTGGCACAAATCTACGTAGATCCTGCCCGTCTCTCTCGGAGCAGCAGACGTCGGCTACCGGAACGAAAAGTGCTTGTGTGCGAAGTAGCTCGTGACGACGGGTGACGCCACGCCGAAGGCGTGAGCGACGGTCTCGGCATGCCACGTGAAACCGAGCCACGGGAATACGTAGAAAGCCAGCCCGACGCTGACCAGCCAGACCTGCACCAGCGCCACGACGTTGACGAGGCCGAAGCGCAGGTACTGTCCGGCGACGCTTTTGCGCTGCGCCTGCTTGAACACGAACTCGCGGTTGAGCAGAAACGCCACGCTCAGCGCGATAGGGAACGCCAGAACGACTGCCAGCTTATAATCCACGACCCGGCTGAACAGAATTCTGGCGACGACGTTCACCACCGCGGCGAATCCTCCGACCAGAGCAAAGAGCACAAAGGCCCGGCTCACGCTCAGGCTCCCTTGCGCGCCACAACCAGGAACTGTTTACCCATGATCTTCCACGCGAAAGGCAGCGCCAGATAGGCCTTGATAAGAAAATCGGCAGTCGGCGTGTCGTTATTCATGGTGTAGGGCAGGAAACGATCGATCACGTGCTCAAGCTCATAGCCATTGATCAGGAGCCCTTCGCCCAGTGACAGGTGAGAAAGCGGCAGATAGTGATCGTAGTAGTCCCAGTATTCACGGTAGGCGTAGCGGATATTGGGTCCGAGGATCACGAACTTGCCACCCGGCTTCAGGGTCCGCCGCACCTCTTGGAGCACGGCGTTGCACTCGTCCTTGTCCTTGAGATGTTCGAGGAAGTTCGACGTGAATACAACGTCGAGCTGATTGTCGGCGACGAACGACAGGTTGGTGGCCGGCGCGCTCTGGAACACGATCCCGGACGCGAGATGTGACGGCGAATCCGGATTGAGATCGACCGCGTATTTCTTCGCGGCCTGAATATTGTTGATGAACTCGCCGTAGCCGCAAGCCAGATCGAGCACCGCATCGGTCGGCTTGACGAATTTGCTGAAGAAATGCTCGCATAGCACCTTCCACACGCGTTGCCGCTTATCCAGCCCCGTGTTGCTGAACCGCTTGCGATAGATGCTCGAAAGATCGTCCATGAAATCCCGGCTCCTAAACTGACGTGATCCGCTGCGCCATTTCGGCGCCGAACCGGACGCTCTCGGCGATGCCCCTGTCTTCCGGATAATAGTAGCACGTATCGGCGATCTGCAGCCCCTCGATCGAGGTTTCCACCGGCGGGATCATCTCCGCAAAGCCCGGCGTGCAGATCGGCTGGGCGTAGCGCAGCCGGCCGACGTGAATATCAATAAAATCGTCGTCCGTCAGCGCCGGATTGATGCGCTTCAGATAGCCGAAGGTCTCCGCCCGGAAGAACGCGTCGTCACGCGCCCATTTCGGATGGGTGGTCGGCATGTAATACGGCACATAGACGATGGCGTCGCCGGTCGGGCGCAGGTTCGAGAACTCGATGATGCCGGGAATCTCGAAGGCCGGGTCCATGATGTTGACCCAGAAATGCGGCGTCACCGACTTTTTCAGCTTCAGCACCACACAGATCACGCCGATGTTCTGGATCGCGTCGTAGCGCGCCTTCCAGGTGTCCGGCAGCGACGGCACGAGAGCCGACACCAGCGGCGTCGGCACGGTGGAGATCACCGCGTCCGCCGGGAAGCTGTGCTCACCGGCGACCACATGGGTGACCTTGCCGTTCTCGGTGTGGACCTCGCTGGCCGGACAGGCGAGTTCGATCCGCCCGCCCATTTTCTCGATGGCCGCGACGAGCGCCTTCACCAGCGTCTCCGATCCGCCCTCGATGTAGCCAAGTTCCTCCTGGAACATGGACTTGCGCGAGGTGCCGACCCGCTTGATGCGGGTGCCGATCCAGGACGCAGAAATGTTGTCCGCATATTCGAAGAACTTCAGATCAAACAGCGGCTTCCACATCTTGTTGTAGACGCCCTCACCGCACCAGCTCACGATCCAGTCCTTGGCGGAGACCGGATCGAGCGAGGCCCAGTCCTTCCGTTTGGTCTGCATGAACATCATCAGGCCGTAGCGGAATTTCTCGATCAGCGTCAGCTTCGGATATTTCAGCAGCGAGATCGGATCGCCCCACGGATACAGCTTGCCGTCCACATAGTAGCCCATGGACGTCGGCGTCCAGCGCATTTTGTCGCCGATGCCGAGTTCATCCATCAGCGCGAAGGTGGGCGCATCCGCCTTGCAGATGAAGTGATAATAGCGCTCCAGCGACAACCCGCCGAAATCGAAATGCGCCGCCATGCCGCCCGGCTCCGGGCCCGCTTCCAGCAGCGTCACCTGATGCCCGCGCTTGAGCGCATGATAGGCGGCGGAGAGACCCATGGCCCCCGCACCAAGAACGACGACCTGCGACATCAGAACTCCAGCACGATCTTGGAATAGGTCGGATCCTGAAACGTGGTCTTCAGGGCCGACCCCAGTGGCGTCGGCGTCACGCCGAAAATACCCGGCCAGTCGATGACCTCGAAGATCTCGGGGATGATCAGCGCGTCGAGCTGCTTGGTGGTGAAAGGCGGATCGCGATCGAACACCGCATAGGTGGCGAGCAGCCCCCGGAATACCGGAACCGGAATGTTGACGATCGGGGTCTTCGATCCGATCGCGCCGCGCACCTGGCGCATCAGATTGCCAAAGGTGATCTGCTCCAGACCCGAGATATTATAGGCCTGCCCGTTGGGCCGCCGCTCGATGCACGACATCACAATCTCGCAGAGGTCGCCGGCATAAAGCGGCTGGCGCAGATAGTCGCCGCTGCCTGGCATCGGAAACACCGGCACCTTCTGCATGAAGCGGGCGAGCCAGGCGACATGCTTGCGGTCGAACCAGCCGAACATCAGCGTCGGGCGCAGCACGACATGCGCAAGGCCGGACTCGACATAAAGCCGTTCCTGCTCGGATTTGGTCTGCACGTACCAGTCGTTCGCCGCAGATTCGACGACGGAGGACGACAGCCCGACCACATACGCCTTGCCGGCCGCCTTCAGCACATCGACGACGCGACGCGTCGAGACGACGTTGTTGTCGACGAAGGCCTTCTCCTCGATGCCGCCGATCTGCGCATGCGCGATCACCACCACGTCGGACGTGGCCATCGCCTGTTGCCAGCCGTCGTCATGGGCGAGATCGGCCTGAATGACGGTGATGTCGGGATGAAGCTGGCGCAGGATGCGGGTATTGGCCGGGTGCTTGTCGATGGCGACAAGCCTGGTATAGCCGCGTGCCTTGAGGCGGGCGATCAGGTTCTGGCCGACGAGACCGGCCGCGCCGGTCACGGTGATCTGAAGCGGCGACATCGTCAAATCTTGAGCTTGTTGAAGATCGGCCGCGGCAGGTTGCGGATGATGGTCATGATCGGCCACCAGAACCACGGCGTGTAGAGCGAGGACTTGCCGGCCTTCGCGGCCTTGGCGATATCAGCCGCCACCGCCTCGGGCTTGGCCCAGAGCGGGCCGCCCTTGTTGGGAATGCCATCGGTCATCGGGGTATCGACGAAGCCCGGCTTGATGAGCACGAAATGCGCAGGGGTGCCGGCATTGCCGTGCTGCAAGCCTTCGACCACGCGCTCGAGCGCGCCCTTGGCCGCGCCATAGACGAAGTTCGAGCCGCGCCCGCGATCGCCCGCCACCGACCCGATGACAAGAAACGTCGCGCCCTGCGCCGCCGGGCGCAGCTTTGCCAGCGCCAGCAGCCACAGCGCCGCGCTGGTGAAATTGGTGTCGATCACCTCGCGGGCATAGGCGACGTCACCCAGCGCCTTCGGCTGATCGCCGAGACTGCCATAGGCGAGCAGCACCTCGTCCGGGAATTTCGGCGCGACGCAGCGCGACGCATTCGGCTCGATCATGGAAATGTCGGCAAGATCAGCCTCGATCACCGTCACCTGTGCCGCACCCCGCGCGCGCAGATCCGCCGCATTGGCCTCCAGCGCGTCGGCCCGGCGGCCGACCAGCACGAAACCGGCCCCCTCGGCCGCCTTGAGCCGGGCATAGGCATGGGCGATCGCCGACGTCGCGCCGAGAATGAGAATCGTCTGCGCCATTAGGTCTCCTTACCCGTCACGCGCCGCCAGAAATCGGACATCAGCGCGGGATCGCGCAACCGCTCGACCTCTTCCCAGCGTGGATAACCCTTCCGAAACTGCTCGCCGGTCATGGTCGCGTCCTTGGCCGGATACATCGCCCCGCCCGCCTCCGCCGCCATGGCGTTGAGGCGGTCGATCAGACGGCGGGTGCTGTCGCCCTTGTTGGGGAAGTCCAGCGCCAGTGTGATTCCGGGCCGGGGAAACGACAGCACACCGGGCGAGGCCAGATCGCCGAAGGTCTTGAGCACGATCAGGAACGACCCCTGCTTCGCATCGGCCGCTGCACCCAGCATGGCCCGCATCACGTCGCGTCCGCCCTCAAGCGGCACCACGCACTGAAACTGATAGAAGCCGCGCTTGCCGTAGAGCTTGTTCCAGCCGGCGATGGCGTCGAGCGGATAGAAGAAGCCGTCGTAATGCGCGCGCCGGACACCCTCACGCCAGGAATAGCGGCGATAGAGACCGTTGAACGCACGCATCGACAGAGCATTCAGCAGCATACCCGGCGCGTCGAGCGGCACGGCGAGGCGCGGCGCGCGATGCGGAACGAGATCGCCCATCGCGGCGGGGCGCCCGCGCATGTAAAGACCGCGGCCGATGTCGTCGCCGGTGGCAAAACAATCTACCCACGCGACCGTGTAGGGCCAATCCTCGCTCCCGCCATTCACCCGCAGCAGGTCGTCGAGATTGGCGACCGGCAGCGTTTCGGTTTCCAGATACGCGGATGAGATTTTCGTCAGCGTCAGCGTGACATCGAGAATGATGCCGGTGAGGCCAAGCCCCCCCACGGTGGCGGCGAACAATTCCGGGTTCTGCGCGGGCGAGACGTCGGCGACGGATCCATCCGACCGCGCCAGCGTGAGCGCCGCGACGTGCCGGCCGAAAGTTCCCATGCCGTGGTGATTCTTGCCGTGAACATCGTTGGCAACCGCACCCGCAACCGTCACGAACTTGGTGCCGGGCGTCACCGGCACGAACCAGCCGCGCGGCACAGCAACGCGCAGCAGCGCATCCAGCGTGACACCGGCTTCCACGGTCACCTGCCCGGTGGTCCAGTCGGCGGCGACGAAGCGGTCGAGACCGCTCATGTCGAGCAGCGCATGTCCCTGATTGAGGCAGACATCGCCGTAGGACCGGCGCATGCCGACCGCCAGCGCCGGTCCTTTGGGAAAGCTGCCCCGAAGCTCGCGCGGCCAGACCGGACGGTGCAGCGCGTGCGAGGGCGCGGCGAGCCGCCCCCACGCCGATACCTTGACGGGAGCCGCTACAGCCGTCATCGCTTTGTTCCGGCGAACGGATTAACCGGCCGCCTCGTCCCAAAGAGTATGGCCAGCCGACTGGGCATCACGGAAAAGTTCTGAAAATACAAGACCTTCTCCCGGAAGACCCGCTCTTTCGTGGGTTGATCGCGGACCGAAATCATCCTAGAAGGCGGCGCGCCCCAGCCGCGACACCCTGGACCGTTCTGGCGGCCGATAAACAAGAGTTTTGCCCTCGATGTCAAAGAAAACCGCACTCATCACCGGCGTGACCGGACAGGACGGCGCCTATCTCGCCGAACTGCTCCTGACCAAGGGTTACGCGGTGCACGGCATCAAGCGACGGGCCTCGCTGTTCAATACAGACCGCATCGATCACCTTTATACCGACGAGCACGAGCGCAAGCTCGACCTCACGCTGCATTATGGCGACCTGACCGATTCCTCGAGCCTGATCCGCATCGTCGAGCAGGTGCAGCCGGACGAGATCTACAATCTCGCGGCGCAGAGCCATGTCGCGGTGTCGTTCGAGGAACCGGAATACACCGCCAATTCCGACGCACTCGGCGCGCTGCGCATGCTGGAGGCGATCCGCATCCTCGGCCTCGAAAAGAAATCCAAGTTCTATCAGGCCTCGACGTCGGAGCTTTACGGCCTCGTGCAGGAAGTGCCGCAGAAGGAAACCACGCCGTTCTATCCGCGCTCGCCTTACGCGGTAGCGAAGCTTTACGCCTACTGGATCACGGTGAACTACCGCGAGGCCTACGGCATCTATGCCTGCAACGGCATCCTGTTCAATCATGAGTCGCCGCTGCGCGGAGAAACCTTCGTCACCCGCAAGATCACGCGCGCGCTGGCCCATATCCATGTTGGTCAGCAGGAGCGGCTCTATCTCGGCAACCTCGACGCCCGGCGCGACTGGGGCCATGCCCGCGACTATGTCGAGATGATGTGGCTGATGCTGCAGCAGGAGAGCGCGGAGGATTTCGTCATCGCTACCGGCGAGCAGCATTCGGTGCGCGAATTCGTCGAGATCGCCGCGCGCGAACTCGGCATCACGGTGCGCTGGGAGGGCAAAGACGCCGACGAGAAGGGCTACGACGCCGCGACCGGCAAGTGCATCGTCGCCATCGATCCGCGCTACTACCGCCCAACCGAGGTGGAGACGCTGCTCGGCGACGCGACCAAGGCGAAGCAGAAACTCGGCTGGACGCCAAAAACCTCGTTCCAGAGCCTCGTGACCGAGATGATGCAGGAAGACCTCAAGATCGCCCGGCGCGACCAGCTGGTGCGGCAGCAGGGCTTCCGCTACTACGCCCCGCGCGAGTGACGGACGCCGCCGCGTCCGCCCCTCAGGAACGGCGCCCGGTCCTGATGACCCAGCCCCTCACCATCGTCCACAGCTATAAGGTCTACCGTCCCGATCTGGACGGCGGGATCCCGTTCGCCATGGCCACGCTGGCCAAGGGCACTGCGGGCGGTCTGCACCACAAGATTCTGGTGGCCCGGCTGAAGGGCGCGGGCCGTAGCCTCACCGTGGACGACGTGCCGGTCGAGGCCGTCACCTCGTTCGGCAACGTGGCCTCGACCCCGATGGCACCGACTTATCCTTTGGCGCTGCTGCGCGCCGCGCGGGATGCCGACGTTCTGGTCGTACACCTGCCCTTCCCCATCGCTGACATCACCATCCCGCTGCTGCCCCGCCACGCGCCGCTGATCGTCTACTGGCACGCCGACATCGTGAAGCAGCGGACCCTGCGCGCGCTGCTCTCGCCCGCCTTCCGCAACACCCTGCACCGCGCCGACAGGATCGTGGTGGCGGACCAGTCCACCATCGACCAGTCCCTTTTTCTGCCACCGTTTGCGGACAAGTGTTCCATCGTGCCCTACGGGATCGACCTCAGCCAGTGGACCACCAGCAGCGAGGCGGAACAGGCAGCCGCCGCTGCGTTGCGGGCGAAGCATCCGCGCCTGATCGTGGCGATCGGCCGGCTGGTTCCCTACAAGGGGTTTTCGGTTCTGGTGCAGGCCCTCAAGGACATCGACGGCGCGCACGTGGCGATCATCGGCGACGGGCCGCTGCGCGAGGAACTGACCGGGCAGGCACGCGAACTGGGTGTCGCGGGCCGGCTGACCCTGACGGGACGGTTGCCTGTGGCCGATGTCAGGGCCTATATGCACGCCGCGCGGGTCTTCGCCTTTCCCTCCGTGACAAAGGCCGAGGCGTTTGGCATTGTCCAGCTCGAGGCGATGGCGACGGGACTGCCCGTCGTGAACACCGAACTCGGCACCGCCGTCTCGCGGATCGCCCGCGACGGACGGGAGGGATTCACCGTCCAGCCCCACGACGCTCAGGGACTGGCAACGGCGCTGCGGCGGATTCTCGATGAGCCGGGCCTGGCGGAACGTCTCGGCGAGGCTGGCCGGCAGCGGGCCCATCTGGAATATAGCGAAACCACCTATCTCGACCGCATGAACGCGGTATATCACGAGGCGATCGGCCAGCGGCGCGCGGCGATCGGATATCCGGACAGGCCATGACGATCATTCTCGACCCTAAGCGGATGCCGCTCATCGAACGCGGCCCCGGCAACAACCTCAAGACGGCCCTCTCCGACGTGATGGAAGGGTTGCGCATCTGGCCGCTGTGGATGCGGCTCGGCTGGAACGACATCCTGCAGCGCTACCGGCGCTCGATGCTCGGCCCGTTCTGGCTCACCGCCAGCATGGCCGTGATGGTGGTGTCGCTCGGCGTGATCTATGCGGAACTGTTCAAACAGCCGATCGACAACTTCCTGCCCTATCTGTGCGTGGGCCTTTTGGTGTGGAGCCTGATTTCCGGCTTCCTGCTCGACGGCGGTACGCTGTTCACTGGCTCGGAGTCCTACATCAAGCAGGTGCGGCTGCCCTACTTCGCCTATGTCTACCGCTCCGCGTGGAGCAAGCTGATCATCTTCGCCCATAACTTCGTCATCTATCTCGGCGTCCTGATCTATTTCGAGATCTGGCCGGGCGCGACCGCGCTGCTGGCGATTCCGGGCCTGTTTCTCGTGCTGATGAACGGCGCGCTGGCGGGCCTGTGCATCGGCATGATCTCGGCGCGGTTCCGCGACGTTCCGCAGCTGATCAATTCCGTCGTGCAGATCCTGTTCTTCCTGACGCCGATCTTCTGGACGCCGGATTCCCTGAAGGGCCGCGCCTACGTCGTCGACATCAACCCGTTCTATCATCTCGTCGAGATCGTGCGTGCACCGCTGCTCGGGCATGTCCCCTCCGAGACGACCGTTCTGTATGTGCTTGTATTGACCGTGCTGAACATTCTGGTCTCGGGCGCGTTTTTCGCGCGCTTCCGTTCCCGCATTTCCTACTGGGTCTGAATCATGGCCAAGCTGATCAAGCCCGCATTGCCGCCGGCCGAACTGACGCTCGAAAATGTCAGCGTCTCGTTCCCGATCTATCACGGCGGCTCGCGCTCGCTGAAGAAAGCGCTGCTGTTTCGCGGCACCGGTGGACAACTTGCGACCGATGCCAACCAGCGCATCATGGTCGAGGCGCTGCGCAATGTCTCCTACAAGTTCGAGGTTGGCGACCGCGTCGCGCTGATCGGATCGAACGGCGCGGGCAAGACCACGCTGCTGCGTGTGATGGCCGGCATCTACGAGCCGGTCGGCGGCAAGGTGAGAAGCCGCGGCCGCATCTCGCCGATGTTCGACATCGGCCTCGGGATCGACAGCGAAATCTCCGGCTACGACAATATCCGCCTGCGCGGACTGATTCTTGGCTTGAGCGCCGAAGAGATCGAGGCGCGGATGGCCGATATCGTCGAGTTCACCGAACTCGGCGACTATCTCGACATTCCGGTGCGCACCTATTCCTCCGGCATGATGACGCGGCTCACCTTCGCGGTCGCGACCTGCTTCGCGCCGGAAATCCTCTTGATGGACGAATGGATCATGGCGGGCGACGCCACCTTCATGGCGAAGGCGCAGGCGCGCATCGCCTCGTTCGTCGAACAGGCCAGCGTGCTCGTGCTCGCCTCGCACAGCGTCGCGATCTGCCGCCGCTGGTGCAACAAGGCCATCTGGCTGGAGAAGGGCCAGATCCGGCAGGCGGGCGAGATCAACGAACTGCTCGACCACTACATCGAGGTCACCGGCTACGACGAGAAGCAGGCCGCGCCCGCACTGGATCGCCAGATCGCCTGAGCTACAGCCATCCCTTGGCGCGCGCGATGGCGCCGAGGTGCATGGCGTGATCCAGTTCGCCGGAATCGGCGGCGGCCCTGATCTCGTCGAGCGTGTAGAAACCCTGCACCAGATCCTCGCCCTCGTCGAAGCGCGTCGCTTCCTGGGCTTCGAACCGGCACGCGAAGACGTGCAGGCGATTGGTATGGGTAGCCGGGTTTGCACCGAACGCGCCGAGGCCGCGCCAGCCGCCGGCGCGGATTCCGGTTTCTTCCAGCAATTCGCGCTGCGCGCCGGCAAGCGGCGTCTCGCCAGGATCAATCGCGCCGCCCGGCAGTTCCAGCGTCACCTTGCCGAGACCATGGCGATACTGCCGCACCATGCAGATGCGATCGTCGCCATCGAAACAGACGATATGCACCCATTCCGGATACGACAGCACGTAGAACGGCGAGAGCGTGACGCCCTGCGGCGTGACGCAGGTGTCGGCGCGCAGATCGATCCAGCGGTCCTTGATGATGGTGCGCGACGCCGTAACGGTCCAAGCGCCGGGGGAAGTCTTGTCGATCTTGTTGGTCATCCTGCCTGTCAGTCGTCGTGCTCGCTGTCATTCGCGGCCGGCTTCGCCCGGCCCATGCTCTCCAGCATCCGCTCCTGACCGGCCAGATGCCGGCGCGCGGACGAACGATCCGGCCCCTCCATCACACCATACTGGATCGTGACCAGTGGCGCCGGGCCGACCGGTCCGCGGAACAGCAGGCGGCGGTGCCGGATCATCACATCTCCCGGTTCAAGCGCAATGACGCGCTCGACGGCCTTGCGCGCGGTCATCTCCTGAGCGAACAGCGGCGCCAGCAGGCGGCGCGCATCGCGAGGCCACTGCGGATCGTCATCCTCGCCGCGAAGACCGTCGCGGACCCGATGGCGGTCGACAGGCGGCCAGCGGTGTGATCCGGGCACGACCGTCATCGCAGACGCACCCTCCCCCATCGGCGCGAGCGCGATGCAGACCGCCACGCCGTGACCGTCATGCTCCGCATCGATCAGCAACGCATCCTGCCCCCAGCCTTCGACGATTTCGCCGCCGGCGGATGCGCAGCAAATCTCCACCCGCTCGATCAGGAGATGATCGATCAAATCCGCAAGCGGCTTGAATTGCGCGACGTGCTCGACCGCTTCGGTATCGAGCACCGAGGGATTACCCGTCGCCACGGGAGCCCGGCTGCGGCCGACGAGATCCGCCGGCAGCAGACCCCGCGCGACGAAGCAGCCCTCAGTACGCCAGGCTTTCTGGGCATCGGTCAGGAACGTTTCGTCAAGCGCCGCGCGATCCAGCAGCGGCAGATCGGAATCCTCGATCGTCGCCCGCACGTCATCCAAGCCCGGTCGGGCGTGCAATGGCTTCGTCGCCAGCACCCGCAGGACATCGTTACCGTCGGGGCCGGCGAATGGGGTGATGCCGACGCGGTAAAGGCCCGCTTCCTCGCAGAGTCGGCGCAGCCCCTCCTCCGTGAAGTAGCTCATGTAGCACCACGTCAGCAGATACGGCCAGTTCCAGCCATCGCGCCGGCGGGCAGCCGAGCCGAAATTCGGCACCGTCGCATAAAATGTTCCGCCGGGGCGCAGCGCCGCCATGCACGCCGCAAGGAAGGCGCGGGGCTCGGCCGCATATTGCAGCGCGTCGAGCGCCAGCACCACGTCGTACATGCCGGGTTCGACATCGGCACGTTCGATTCGCGCATCCACGATCGGTACGCGATAATATTTGCGGCCGATGTCGGCGAGCGCACGCCAGGGCTCGACGCCCTGCACGGTCCAGCCATGGGCGCGGAAATGCACCAGCACATGACCAGGCCCGCAGCCGACATCCAACAGCGACAGCCCCGGCTGCTCGACCGGATCGACGCGGTAGCGCGCCAGTTCATAGATGATCGCCTTTCCGACATCGAAGTCGAAACTGGCGAAGTCGGACTGGTAGAGCGAGGCGGGTGCATCCGTCAGGTCATATTCAAGCGGCGGCGATACAAACCCGCTCGCGCACGCCTCGCAGACAAACACCGCCCTCAGCCAGACCGGATCGGTCCAGCCCGGAGTGCTCGCGTCATGGCCGCATATCGGGCAAGCGGGGCAAGACAAGTCCGTCATCCGAAACCTGTAAACATGAGGGGCTTGAACCCTGCAAACGCTAAAATAGTATGACGACGGTTGTCGTTGATTGAACCGTATGGCGTCGACCGACACCATAGATCACGTGGCGATGCGCAACATCAGTAACCATCACGCACAACGCTGCACCGCAACCTCGACGCAGGCCCGCCAGGAACATTGCCGGACCTTCGAACGAGCCGTAACGTCCCGAATCAGGCCGCCAGTGATTTGCCGCAGCCACCCATTGTTTCAATGTTAACGTTCGTTCCCGGGAGACCCCACCAATGAGCCTCCGTCACACGCTGCGGCTTTTGGCCGTTGCAACCACACTCAGCACGGGTGCGCTGATGCAAAGCCCCGCGCACGCGCAATCCAACGTGCTGCTGACGCCGCTGGCGTCGAACGCCGACACCGCGCTATCCGATACGCAGTCGCGCTATCTGCAACCCCTGCGCGATTCGCCCGCCACGACCGGCCTGCAACTAGTACGGGTGAACAGGGATGCGCTGAGCAGCGACACGGTGAGCATTCCGCTCGCCGGCGGCCAGACGCTGACGGCAACGGTGTCTTCGAAGACACGCCGCAGCGACAACGACTATTCGTGGGGCGGCAAGCTGGACGGCGAAGGCACTGCAACGATCGTGGTGATGGGTGACGACGTCGTCGGCACCATCCGCAGCGGCGCCGATGGAACCACCGTCTATCAGATCCGCCCGCTCGGCGGCGGTCTCCACGCGCTGGTGACGCTCGATACGCTGAAAATGCCGCCGGAGCATCCGCCGGGCGGACTGCCGGTGGCGCCGGGCACCTCGCCCGACCAGCGGGGCGACGCAGGCACCGACCATGACCACAGTCATGATGTCGCGACGGCGCCGGACAATGTCACCTACGATATTCTGGTGCCCTACACCAACGCGGTCGCCGCAGCGGTGGCCAATGTCCCGGCGCTGGCACAGCTCGCCGTGGACGAGACCAATCAGGCCTACGCCGACAGCGGCGTCAATGTCACGGCGCGACTGGTCGGCACGATGCTGATCAACTACACCGAGCGCACCGGCACCGTAAGCTGCTATTCGGACACCGATCCGTTTGCCGTGGCCCTCTGCGAGATCACCAACGGGGTCGGCGTGATGGCCTCCGTGCAGGCGCGGCGCGATCAGCTTGGCGCTGACGTCGTTTCTCTGTTCATCAGCGACAGCACCTATTGCGGTCTGGCCTGGCTGAACGCCAACGCCAACAACGCCTATTCGGTGGTCAGCTACAACTGCGCCACCGGCTATTATTCATTCGGCCATGAGATCGGCCACAATTTCGGCGCGCGCCACGATACATACGTGGATTCGGCGACGTCGCCCTATCCCTATGCCCACGGCTACATCCCGCCCAGCAAGAACTGGCGCACGGTCATGGCCTACGGCAACAACTGTGGAAACTGCACCCGTATCCGCCGCTTCTCGACGCCGCTGCGCAGCTACGCGGGTGAAGTGACCGGCACCGCTTCGACCGAGGACAACGTCCGCGTCCATAACGAGCGCGCGGCAACCATCGCAAGCTTCCGCGCCGCGCCGGTGGCGACCAGCCCGCTCGCGGCGGCCATGCTGCCATCCAGCCGCTCGGTACAGGTCGGCACCCCGGCGACCGCTTTCGCAACGATCATCAATACCGGTCCGGCGCTGTCGGGCTGCGCCATCTCGCCGGTCACGCCAACGCCGGCAAGCTTCTCGTATCAGACCACCAATCCCTCGACCAACACGCTGACCGGCTCGCCCAACACGCCGGTTTCGATCGCGGCGGGCGGCTCGCAGACCTTCGTCGTGGCCTTCACGCCGACCGGCGCCATGCCCTCCGCCAACGTCGCGCTGAACTACGGCTGCTCCGGCGTCACCGCCGCGCCATCCTACGTCGGCGTGAATACGCTGCTGCTGACATTCGACACCAACCCGGTGGCGGACATGATCGCGATTGGCCTCACCCCCTCGGGCAACGGCGTGTCGTATCTGACCGGCAGCGGCTCCAGCGGCGTGATGTCGGTAGCCACCTCGAACATCGGTGCGGCGGCCTCGCTGACCGCGCGTGCACGGCTCTACAATTCCGCCACGCCGGTCGCGGTCTCAATCTGCGAGACCAACCCCTCCACCGGCGCATGTCTCGCCGCGCCGAGCAGCACGGTGACGCGGACGGTCGCCAATGGCAACAATGCGACATGGTCCGCATTCTTCTCAGCGACCGGGGCGGTGCCGCTTGACGTCGCCAACACCCGCGTCGCCTTCGAGTTCGTCGATGGCGGCGGCGTGGTGCGCGGCTCCACCTCGGTGGCGCTGACGACGCAGGCTCCGTAAACGAATTCGGTCCACGAAAAAGGACGGCGCGGGCCATCCCCGCGCCGTTTCTTTTTGGGACAACGCCGATCGCTGCTGCTGATCGTCCGCACCGCAGTTATAAACCAGGACACGCAATGGATCCGAAGGACGATCGACATTGACGGTCCACGCCACGCCGCACGACGCAACCAAGCCTGCCCTCCGGGGCCGGCTGCAGCGTCTCGCGTTCTCCTCTCCCGGCACAGCCGAAAAGAGCATCTATCTCGCCGTCTTCGCGCTGCTCGTGGCCTCGCGCATTCCCGTCGTTTTTCTCGAAGGTCGCTTCTGGGCCGAGGACGGGCTGGTCTACTTTCGCGCGGGTTGGGAATTGCCATGGCGACAGGCGCTGTTTCTCGTCTATGCCGGATATCTCAATCTTGCGGCGTCGCTGACGGGTGTCGTCACGGCGAAAGCCATCACATGGCACTGGCTTTCGCTCGCGGACGCACCGTTCATCACCACGAGCCTCGCGCTTGCGCTCCAGTGCGTTCCTGCCGCGATCATCCTCACGTCATCCGAATCTTTCCTGCGCGCCCGTCTCGCCACCATCTCGGCGCTGCTGCTGGTGATGCTCGCGCCGATCTCTCAGGAAGTATGGATTTCCGCAGCGCTGTCCCAGTTCCATCTGGCGTTTGCGGCAACGCTGATCCTGGCCTTTGCCGTCCCCAGGCACACCGGCGCGACCTGCTTCCAACTAACGATCCTGATTCTGGCCGCACTCAGCGGGCCCGCGACATGGATGCTCACGCCGCTGTTCCTGCTGCGTGCGATCTTCGATCGCTCCACCGGCCGCTGGTTGCAATTGATCGCCGTGGCTGGCGCAACCGCTATCGCGACCCTGTTTTTCTTCGAACCCTCCGATCGCACGCTGGGAATCTCCCCCACCCTGCTTGGCGCTGCGGTGTTCATCAAGCATATCGCCGCGCCCCTGCTCGGATTCCAGATCGCAGACGACATTGGCAAGGATCTGATCGCGCAGTTTCAGGCAAACGCCGCCCCGCTCTGGCCGCTGCTCACCGTCCTGGGCATCGCCTGCCTCGGCGCGATTGCCATGGCACGCCACATCCAGAGTCCGTTGCCGTGGCTGTTCACGGCGGCTGCCCTGCTCGCATGCGGCAGCTATTATGGCAGCATCGGAGGCGACAAAAGCTTTCTCGTCGCGGTCATTCCGGGAGGGCGCTATGCACTCGCCCCCAATCTGGCCGTGGCGCTGGGACTGCTCTACCTCGCCATGCGCGGGAGCTGGCCGGAAAAGCTGGTCAGCGCCATTCTGGTCTGCTGGCTGATCGGCGTCGGAGCGAGCGAATATTACAGCTCGCCGGTCGCGCTCTTCACCGAGGGGCCGAACTGGCGCGACGAAGTCGCCGAATGGCAGCAGAATCCGGCACACGCGTTGAAAATCTGGCCGCAGGGATGGGACATTCGACTCTCGCCCGATCACCGGCCGATTCCGCAGTCTCCGCGATAGAATCACTTTCACCCCGCGACAGTTTTCCGCGCAGCCGCCATGCGCGGGTCGGGTGACGCGGCGACACGCATTGTCCTATCCTTGCGTCATCGGCTTTCGATCGACGACCGCGAGGAGTGCATATGGCGACGGACACCACGACACTTGAGCTGATGGATCGCTACTGGCGCGCCGCGAACTACCTCTCCGTCGGCCAGATCTACCTTCTCGACAATACGATGCTCCGCGAGCCGCTCAGGGCCGAACACGTCAAGCCGCGCCTGCTCGGCCATTGGGGCACCACGCCGGGCCTGAACTTCCTCTACGTGCATCTCAACCGCATCATCACCGAGCGCGGCGTCGATGTGCTCTATGTCTGCGGCCCCGGCCATGGCGGGCCGGCGATGGTGGCGAATACGTACCTCGAAGGTACCTACAGCGAAATCTATCCCGACATCAGCCCGAACCTGTCGGGCATGCAGAAGCTGTTCAAGCAGTTTTCCTTTCCCGGCGGCGTGCCGAGCCATGTCGCGCCGGAGACGCCCGGCTCGATCCACGAGGGCGGCGAACTCGGCTACGCGCTGGTGCATGCCTACGGCGCGGTGCTGGACAACCCCGACCTGATCGCCGCCTGTGTCGTCGGCGACGGCGAGGCAGAGACCGGCCCGTTGGCGGCGGCATGGCACTCCAACAAGTTCATCAACCCGAAACACGACGGCGCGGTGCTGCCGATCCTGCACCTCAACGGCTACAAGATCGCCAATCCGACCATACTGGCACGCATGAGCGACGACGAGTTGCGCAGTCTGTTCACCGGCTACGGCTATGAGCCGTTCTTCGTCGAGGGCCATGAGCCGATGGCGATGCACGAGAAGATGGCCTCGACATTCGACCATGTTTTCGCGCGCATCGCCGATATCCAGACGGCGTCGCGCGATGGCGCGGGAGAGCCCGAGCGGCCGCGCTGGCCAATGATCGTGCTGCGCAGTCCCAAGGGCTGGACCGGACCGAAGGACGTCGACGGCAAGAAGGTGGAAGGCTTCTGGCGCGCCCATCAGGTGCCGGTCTCCAACGCGCGCAGCGACGACGCGCACCGCAAGATTCTCGAGGACTGGATGCGCAGCTACCGCGCCGAAGAACTGTTCGACGACAACGGCGCGCTGCGCGCCGAGCTGAAGGCGCTCGCGCCGAAGGGCGACAAGCGCATGGGCGCACTTCCTCATGCCAATGGCGGGTTGCTGAAGAAAGACCTCGTGCTGCCGGACTGGAAGACGCTGGCGCTCGACGTCGGCGAGCCGGGCGCGAGCGCCGGGGAGGCGACGCGCACCATGGGCGTCTATCTGCGCGAGGTGATGCGGCTCAACGCGGATGCGAAGAACTTCCGCGTCATGGGGCCGGATGAGACAAGTTCGAACCGGCTCGATGCCGTGTTCGATGTCACCGAGCGGGTGTGGATGGAGCCGATCGAACCCTACGACGTGCATCTGGCGCGCGAAGGCCGGGTGATGGAGGTGCTGTCGGAGCATCTGTGCCAGGGCTGGCTGGAAGGCTATCTGCTCACCGGACGGCATGGCGTGTTCTCCTGCTACGAGGCCTTCATCCACATCGTCGACTCGATGGTGAACCAGCACGCCAAATGGCTGAAAACCACATCCGAACTGCCGTGGCGCAAGCCGATCGCCTCATTGAACTATCTTCTGACGTCGCATGTCTGGCGGCAGGATCACAACGGCTTCAGCCATCAGGATCCCGGCTTCGCCGATTTCGTCGCGAACAAGAAGGCTGACATCGTGCGGCTGTATTTTCCGCCGGATGCGAACTGCCTGCTCTACGTCACCGAGCATTGCCTGCGCACCTGGAACCGGATCAACGTCATCACCGCGGGCAAGCAGCCGCAGCCGCAATGGCTGAGCGCTCAGGAGGCCGAGCGACACTGTCGCGACGGCGCGGGCGTCTGGGAGTGGGCCTCGACCTGCGGAGCCGATGAGGAGCCCGACCTCGTGACGGGCTGCGCGGGGGACGTGCCGACGCTGGAGACGCTGGCGGCGGTGGACCTGCTGCGCACCGCCTTCCCGCGGCTGAAAATCCGCGTCGTCAACGTGGTCGACCTGATGACGCTGCAATCGCACGCGACGCATCCGCACGGGCTGGCGGACGATCAGTTCGACCGGCTGTTCACAACCAACAAGCCGGTGATCTTCGCCTATCACGGCTATCCGTTTCTGATCCACCGGCTGATCTACAAGCGCACCAACCATCCCGGCTTCCATGTCCACGGCTTCCAGGAGGAAGGCACCACCACGACGCCGTTCGACATGGTGGTGATGAACAGGCTCGACCGCTACCATCTGGCGCTGGCGGCCGTCGAGAACCTGCCGCACCTCGCCGAGGCCGCCGAGGCGTTTGTCGCCGAGATGAACGGCAAGCTCGCCGCACACCGGACCTATGTCCGCGAGCATGGTGACGACATGCCGGAGATTCGCGACTGGCGCTGGCGGGCGGCGGGCTAGCGCCGCCTCCTTTTATCGAAGCATACGACAAGTATGCTGAGCGCTCCCTCTTCCATGGGGGGAGGGGCAGGGTGAGGGAATCGGACCCATCGATATGGACGCCTCCTCACCCGGATCGCTATCGCGATCCGACCTCTCCCCGGCGGGAGAGGTGACCTGCGGCCTCGGATCAAGTGGAGCCAAACTCACGCCGCGTCGGCGGCGGGCCAGACCCTCCGCGTGATCCCCTTCTCCACTTCGAGAATGATCATCGTCGCGAATCCGATGGCGATGATCAGCGCGCCATCCCACAGCGAGATCGGAACGCTGTCGAACAAGGAATGCATGAACGGCGCGTAGGTGAACGCGATCTGCGCCACCACCACCACGGCGATGGCGCCAAGCACGGCGGGCGTTCCCGCCGCGCCGATCAGGCTGAACGAGGTCATGTGCAGATAGCGCACGTTGAACAGATAGAAAATCTCCATCACCACCAGCGTATTGACAACCATGGTGCGCGCCACATCTTCTCCGAGACCACGCCATTCGGTGTATTCGAAGATGCCGAACACGCTGATCGCGAACAGCAGCGACACGAAGGCGACGCGCCAGATCAGAAACGGCGAGAGGATCGGTGCGTTGCGCCGCCGGGGCGGCCGCTGCATCACGTTCGGCTCGGCGGGCTCGAAGGCGAGCACCAGCCCCAGCGTCACCGTGAGGATCAGGTTGATCCACAGGATCTGCACCGGCGTCATCGGCAGCGTCAGGTTGAGCAGCAGCGCCAGGATCACCGCCAGCGCCTCGCCGCCATTGGTCGGCAGCGTCCAGCCGATCACCTTGCGGATGTTGTCGTAGACGGTGCGTCCTTCATGCACCGCCGCGACGATGGAGGCGAAGTTGTCGTCCACCAGCACCATCTGCGCCGCCTCCTTGGCGGCCTCGGTGCCCTTGCGCCCCATGGCAATGCCGATATCGGCCTGCTTGACGGCAGGCGCGTCGTTCACGCCATCGCCCGTCATGGCGACGATCTCGCCATTGGCCTGCAGGGCGCGCACGATGCGCAGCTTGTGCTCGGGCGTGGTGCGCGCGAATACGCTGACCTCCCGCACCACCTTGCGCAGATCATCGTCCGATATCGCTTCGAGGGCCGAACCTTCGATCGCCTTCGGATCGTCGGCAATCGCGAGCTGGCGGGCGATGGCGAGCGCGGTGCCGCTGTGATCGCCGGTGATCATCTTCACCGCGATACCGGCCGAGCGGCACTCGGCCACGGCGGCGATGGCTTCCTCGCGCGGCGGATCGATGAAGCCGACGATACCGAGGAACGTCAGGCTCGTCTCGACCGCATCGAAGCCGAGCCGTTCCATGGCGGCGTCAGCACGTTTGACGGCGAATCCAAGCACGCGCTCGCCATGCGCGGCCGCCTCGTCGATCTGTGCCCGCCAGTAGGCCGTATCGACAAGCGATCCGTCGCCGGCCTGACCGGACGACATCTGCAGAATCCGCTCGGGCGCGCCCTTCACGAAGATGTAGCGGCGGCCTTCGGGATCAGAATTGAGCGTCGCCATGAAGCGGTGCTGCGCATCGAAGGGAATCTCGTCAAGACGCGGCCAAGCCTCCCGCTCGGTCTCGGGATGCAGCCCGGCTTTCGCGGCGAGCGTCACCAGTGCGCCTTCCATGGGATCCCCCAGCACGCTCCAGAATGCATCGCGCTCCACCAGCCGCGCGTCGTTGCAGAGCAGCGCGGCACGAACCAGCTCGCTGCGGACGAGATCTTGCGCCGGCGCGCCGCTGACCGCGGCCATCTCGCCGGTCGGCTCGTAGCCGGAGCCCGACGCCAGAGCGACACCGCGCGCGGTGACGATGCGCCGCGCGGTCATCTCGTTCCTCGTCCGCGGGCCGGTCTTGTCCGAGCAGATCACCGAGGTCGCGCCCAGCGTCTCGACGGCGGGCAGATGCCGCACGACGGCGTTGCGCGCCGCCATGCGGCGCACGCCGATCGCCAGCGTAATGGTGATGACGGCGGGCAGGCCTTCGGGGACGATGCCGACGGCCAGCGCCACCACCACCATAAGGCCATCGACCCAGTTGTAGTTGCGCACCAGCACCGCGAACGCGAACAGCGCGGCGGCCATCGCGATCGCGAACCATGTGAACCACCGGCCGAACTGGTTGATCTGCGCCAGCAGCGGCGTCGTCAGCGTCTCGACATTGCCGATCAGACTGGAGATGCGGCCGATCTCGGTCGCCGCGCCCGTCGCCACCGCGATGCCGGTGGCCTGCCCGGTCGGAACCAGCGTTCCGGAATAGAGCATCGATCTGCGGTCGCCGAGCGGGATTTGCTCCCCGACCGGCGCTTCCGTTTTTTCAGCGGGCACGGACTCACCGGTGAGGATGGCCTCGTCCGCCGTCAGACCACGCGCGCGCAGGATGCGCAGATCGGCGGGCACCTTGTCGCCGGCCTCCAGCACGATGATATCGCCGGGCACGATCTCGCGCGCATCGATGGTGTGGCGCTCGCCATCCCGCACCACCACGGCGTGCGGCGCGATCATGTCGCGGATGGCGTTGAGCGCCTCTTCGGCCCGCCCCTCCTGAATGAAGCCGACAATTGCATTCACCAGAACGACAAAGATGATCACGACGCCGTCGATGACATGGCCGAGCACACCGGCCGCGGCCGCCGCCGCCAGCAGGAAATAGATCAGCGCATTATTGAACTGCGCGAGAAAACGCAGGACCGGATGACGCCCGGCCTTCTCCGGCAGGCGGTTCGGCCCGCAGACCTGCATCCGGCGTGTCGCCTCGGCCCGCGTCAGACCATCCGGATCGGTGTCGAATGCAGCGAGCGTTTCCGCAATGGTGCATGCGTGCCACGTTCCACCTCGCGCAACCTGCTCCGCCCCCACCGCTTCCACCGTCATCACACCTCGCCGCGCACGCTGGTCAATCCCGACGACGACTGGCGCGCATAAGCGCGCAGACCGGCATCCTGTTTGCGGGAAAAGACTATGGAACTGCCTTGCGCTCAATCAAACTCGCGAGGCCTGCGACACTTTCGAGCAGGCCCGCGCAGACGGCGCGATGGCGGAGGAGAGTGGGAGTCGAACCCACCAGAGACCGGCTCGCGGCCCCTCCCGGATTTGAAGTCCGGACGCCCCACCGGGGACGCTTCTCTTCCTCAATCGACCGGCAATGGCGCGATTGCGCCGGCCGCTGCCGCCTCGCCCGGCGCACCGAACAGATCGAGCCGATGCGGATTGATGCGCCGAAGATCGCCGCGACGCAACGTCACGCCATGGCGGTCGAAGAACTCCAGAACCTGGATCGCGACCTTGCGGCCGACGGAGTGCTCACCATGCTCGATGCGGTCGCGAAAGGCGGCGGCCGTGAACTGATGGCCCGGCGATATCTCGCCCAGATCGCGGAGCATCGCAACCATCGCCGCAACCGTCGTGCGCATGAAGAAATGATCATGCGCCACCTCGTCCACCTTGCCCATGCGGCCGAGCAGCTTCATCAGCCGCCGCACGCCAGGCTCCGGCTCGCCGGTAAGCGCGGCGAGATCACGCACGCGCGGGGGCCGGAAGCGCTCGATGCCGGACAGCTTCGGCTCAATGATCTCCCACAGGATCTCGTCCTGCCGCGTCAGGCGAACCTCGTGGCCCGCGAGCCGCACCCATGCCCCTTCGAGCGCGATCAGGCCCTCGCCGGCGAAGCGCTTCAGCGCCTCCGCGAACACAGGCTTGGCGAGCCGGGGACCGAGCGCGAGGCGCAGGCGCTCCGCACCCATGCCTGCGAGATCCGGATTGGCGTCGTGGAAACGCGTCACCTCGCCCAACAGCGCGGCGCGGTAAAGCTGCCATCGCTCGTGGGACAGCGCTATACGCTCCGCGTCGGCAACCAACACGACGAGATGCAGATGTTCCGCGATCAGCATTGCCGTTTCGGCCGCCAGCGCATGGTCGCGCGCAAAGGCGTCGAGATCGAGATGCCAGGGCTCGACGGCGAGCAGCGCGCGGACGGCGGCCTCGGGCTCGTTGTTGGAGAGAGCGGCAAGTTGCGCGAGACGCGGCTCCGTACGCCGCTTGCGGGAGGGCGCGCGCAGATCCAGCAGCCGGCCGCCGCCGATGGTGCGCTGGGCCGAGGTGTCGCGGATCACGTAGCGGTCGCCCGCCGCCGCGGCAATGGCCCGCTCCAGCACAATCTGCACGAGACCCGACGCGCCGGGCGCAATCGTATCGTCCGACAGCGGCACCAGCCGCGCGCCGACCTCGCTCGCGCCGTGATGGAAGCGCACCGGAAACCACTGACCCAGCGGCTTCGGCTCGCTCGCAAGCACACGCAAACTGGCGTCGATGCGGTCGGTCGGCGCATGCAGGCGCGGCTCCAGCACCATGTCACCGCGCGCGATCGCGTCGTGCGAGACGCGCTCGCCAGCGAGATTGAGTGCACAGCGGTCGCCCGCGCGGCCTTCGCCGGCCTTTCGGTTCTGCGCGTGAATGGAGCGCACGCGCGCCGCGATATCCGAGGGAGAGATCGTGACCTGATCGCCGACCGCAACGCGGCCGGACAGCACCGTCCCCGTCACCACCGTGCCCGCGCCGGCCAGCGTGAAGCTGCGATCCACCGCCAGACGAAAGCCGCCATCCGCCGCGCGCGCCGCGAAGGCGCGGGCAGCATCGATCAGACTTATCCGCAGGTCATCGATTCCCTCGCCGGTCAGCGACGACACCGCCAGTACCGGCGCGCCTTCGAGCGAGGTGCCGTGCAGCAGCGCGGCAATCTCGTTCGTCACGTCCATGCGCCGGCCGGCGTCGGCGAGGTCAGCCTTGGTCAGCACAACGATGCCGCGCGACACGCCCAGCAGATCGAGCAGAGCCAGGTGCTCGCGCGTCTGCGGCATCACGCCGTCGTCGGCGGCCACGACCAGCAGCGCGAAATCGATGCCGCTCGCGCCCGCCAGCATGGTGTGAATGAATTTCTCGTGGCCGGGCACGTCGATGAAACCGAGCGTGCCCGCCTCGGTGGGCATATAGGCGAAGCCGAGATCGATGGAGATGCCGCGCGCCTTCTCCTCCTTCAGCCGGTCGGTATCGACGCCGGTCAGCGCGCCGATCAGCGCGGTCTTGCCGTGGTCGATGTGACCGGCAGTGCCAACGATCACGCGGGCACCTTGAGATGCGACAGGCTGTCGAGAAAGCCGCCCTCGTCTTCGAGGCAGCGCAGATCGAAGAGCAGCGCGCCGTCGGCGATGCGGCCGATCACAGGCACCGGCAGGTCGCGCAGGCTGGCGGCCAGCGCATCGAGCCGCCGTCCCGATGTCCCGCCCGCGGGCGAGATCGCCAGCGCGGCGCTGGGCAATGTCTCAAGCGGCAACGCGCCGGAGCCGATCTGGCTGGTGCAATCGACGATGGCAACGTTAAAGCCGCCAAGCACGGCCGCAACGCGAGGCAGTAGCGCCGCCGCCTGCGTGCGGAGGTCGTCGCGCGTCCGCGCCAGCAAACGCAGCGTCGGCAATCGCTCGGCGAGGCGATCGGGATCGCGATAGAGCCGCAAGGTCGCTTCCAGCGCCGCGAGGCGAATTTTATCCACGCGCAGCGCCCGCTTCATCGGATTGCGATTGATCTGCGCGATCAGCTCGGCACGACCGACGATGAAGCCGCTCTGCGGGCCGCCAAGCAGCTTGTCGCCCGAGAACGTCACGAGGTCGGCGCCATCCGTCACCGCCTCGCGCACCGTGGGCTCGTGCGCGAGGCCTATCCCGCGCAAGTCGACCAGCGTGCCGGAGCCGAGATCGTTCACCAGCGGCACTCCGCGCGCATGGGCGATGGCGGCGAGGTCGCGCGCGACAACCTCTTTCGTGAAGCCCTCGATGCGGTAGTTCGAGGTGTGCACCTTCAGCACCAGCCCCGTGCCGTCGCCGATGGCGGCCTCGTAGTCCCTGGGATGGGTGCGGTTGGTGGTGCCCACCTCCACCAGCGTCGTGCCGGCGCGTGCCATGATGTCCGGCATGCGAAACGCGCCGCCGATCTCGATCAGTTCGCCGCGCGAGACCACCGCCTCGCGGCCAAGGCCCAGCGTATTCAGCACCAGCAGCACGGCTGCGGCGTTGTTGTTGACGACGGTGGCGTCTTCCGCGCCGGTCAGCTCGATCAGAAGCTCGCGGACATGATCGTCGCGCTCGCCGCGTTTGCCGGTCGAAAGATCGAACTCCAGCGCCACGGCGGAGCACATCGCCCGCGTCGCCGCCTCGATCGCCGCGTCGGCCAGCAGCGCGCGGCCGAGATTGGTGTGCAGCACCGTGCCGGTGAGATTGAACACCGGACGCAGGCTGGACCGACTGGTGAGTTCCAGCCATTCGGCTGCGACGAGCGCAACGTGATCCGGCGACGGCAGCGCCGTCACCTCCCCGGCGCGAACGGCGGTCCGCGTCTCGCCCAGCACGGCGCGAACAGTCTCCGTCACCAGAGCACGGCCGAACCGCGCGACGGCGAGTTGCGCGCCAGTCGTGGACAGCACGACATCCACTGACGGCAGATCGCGCAGACTGATGCGGGCTGGAGCGTCCATAGGATCGCCTCTCAGTAGCCGAGCAGAAACGGATTGAACGCCGCGCGCCGATACGGACCCTGCCGCATCATCATGTCCAGAGCCAGCGTGCCGACGTCGTCTGCGAAAGCCTCAATGGTGACGTCCTTGTTCTGGTACATCACCTTCACATAGGTGCGACATTCGTCGCAGGTTTCGGCCTTCACGGTGCCGGGGCTGCCGTCGATCTCCTGATAGCCGATGCCCTTGGTGCTGCCGCAGGAGCAGCAGCGGATGCGCACGTAATTCCACAACGTGGCGCACAGCGAGCAGACGCAGAAGCGGTTGCCGTGGGCGTTGCGCCATTCGACGATCAGCGAGGCCACCGGCGGGCCGCCGCAGACCGGGCAGACGCCATCGCCGACAGGCGAGAGTTTTTCGACGTCGAGCCGCGAGGCCAGCCGCGCGAAATGCACCTGCAGGGCCGCAGCCACATAGACGTGCTCGGCCAGCGTCTCGACCGGGAGCGCGTTGTCCAGCACGTCGCGCACCATCTGCGCGCGGTATGCCGCATTCGCTGCGGTCACGCGCTGCAAGGCCCCGGCGGCCTCGGCGGGCTTGGCGACACGGGCGGCGGCGTCGAACATCGCGTCGAGCGTTGCTTCCAGTGTGACATCCAGCGTGGTGCGCGAGCGATCCAGCGGCGGCATCCCGAATGAAGCCGCTCGCGCCAGCGCCGCCCCGTCCGGCATCTCGACCGGCGGCAGCGCATTGACGATCTCGTGCTGTGCGTCGACGAGGCCGGCGACGAAATCGAGATAGGGTTTCAGCGGGCTGACGGACGCGTAGGTCCGCAGCCGGGCAGCGCGAACCTGGAACAGCGTTGCGGGATCAGGAAGGACCGCAAAGGGCGGCGTGGAGACATCGCCGATGGCGGTAGGATCTGGCTGAAGATCGACGGACATTGTTCCTCACGAACCTCACGGGCCACGTGGACGCGCGCACGGCCTACGGCCGGCGCACGCTGACGCAACAGTTTAGCCTGGTGTTTCGAGAAGCGATAGCGATGCCGCCTCACGGTGCCGCGCGCGGCTTGCGTACCAGTTCCCGCAACCATTTGCGGTGATGCCGCCAGGCCCAGCCGCCGGTGACGCGTCCGCTGGTCATGGCCCCGAACGTGCCCTTCACCCAGAACGCCGCATAGACGTGGATGATCCACACGCAGATCGCGCAGACCGCGCCGATGGCATGGATCAGGACGGCGATGCGCTTCTGTTCGATGGTGGTGTATTGATAGAAATACTGATCCCAGATCACGACACCGCTGGTGATCAGCACCACGATCAGGCCGGACATCGACCAGAACACGAACTTCTGGCCAGCATTGTATTTGCCGACTTCCGGCAGCCGTTCTTCGTGTCCGGACAGCACGTCCTTGCCATGCGCCAGCCACTGCACATCCACCCGCGCAGGAAGATTGGCGCGCCAGAACCGCACGAACAGCAGCGAGAACGAGAAGAACAGCACAACGCCGATCCACGGATGCAGCGTGCGCGTCCATTGCCCGCCGCCGAACAGCGCGGTGAGGAAGAACAGTGACGGCGTGAACAGCGCGAGGCCCGACAATGCCAGCAGGACGAGGCTGATGGCCGTGATCCAGTGATTGACGCGCGCAGGTGCGGTGTAGCGCGTCACCTGCACCGGATGACCGGCAACCACGTTGTCGCCCGGCTGGACGTCGCCGGGCTCATTGGTGTCAGGCGCGGGAGCGTTCTGGACGGACAGGGTCATTGCATCGTCCCTCGCGCATCGCCTCCCTCAGGACCCGCCGGAGGCGCCACCACGCCGCCGGTCGCCAGCTTCTCGGCGTTCTCCTCATCCTCCTCCGACACCTTGTTCGGTCCGGCGACGAGATAGTGAAGGAATCCGGCCGCCGCCGCGACGCCCATCACCGCCATGCCGACATACTTGGTCACGCCCTTCCAGGCATCCACGATCGGACTGATGGTCGGGTTGTCCGGCAGGCCGGCATAGAGCGAGGGCTTGTCGGCGTGATGCAGCACGTACATCACGTGAGTGCCGCCGACGCCCTGCGGATCGTACAGGCCGGCGTTCTCGAAGCCGCGCGACTTCAGGTCCTTGATGCGGAAGTCGGCCCAGTCCTTCATCTCATCCTTGGTGCCGAACACGATGGCCTGCGTCGGACACGCCTTCTGGCAGGCTGGTCCCTGTCCGACCGCGACGCGGTCCGAGCACAGCGTGCATTTGTAGGCGCGGTGATCGACCTTCGAGATGCGCGGGATGTCGAACGGACAGCCTTTGACGCAGTAGCCGCAACCGATGCAGTTCTCGTGAATGAAATCCACGATGCCGTTGGCGTACTGCACGATCGCGCCCGGCGAGGGACAGGCCTTCAGACAGCCCGGATCCTCGCAATGCATGCAGCCGTCCTTGCGGATCAGCCATTCCAGATTGTTGGTTTCCGGATTCTCGTATTCCGTGAACCGCATCAGCGTGAAGGTGTTCGGCGTCAGATCCATGGGGTTTTCATAGACCCCGTGATTGAAGCCGATGTCCTCGTGGAGATTGTTCCACTCAAGACAGGCCGACTGGCACGCCTTGCAGCCGATGCACTTGGTGACGTCGATCAGCTTGGCGACTTCGGTCTGCCGCTGAGCGGGCGGCGTCACCGTGGACGCCGAGCGGCGCATGATGTCCTGCTCGCCGAACCGCGGCTTGGCGGCCTCGGGAGACACGGACGCATTCGGGATTGGGGGAAACATGCGCTGCCTCCTACGCCACGGGTCCGGTGGACGCTTCGATGTTGACGAGAAACGCCTTGAACTCCGGCGTCTCGATGTTGGCGTCGCCGACAAACGGGGTAAGCACGTTGGCCGGGAAGCCCTTGCGCGCCGCGCCGACGAAACCCCAGTGAATCGGAATGCCGACCACATGAACGACCTTGCCGTCGATCTTCATCGGCTTGATCCGCTTGGTGACGACCGCCTTGGCGAGAATCTCGCCGCGCCTCGACCACACCCGCGCCCAGCCGCCCTTCTCGATGCCCTTCTCCTTCGCAAGTTCTTCCGAGATCTCGACGAACTGCTGCGGCTGAAGCACCGCATTCACGTGATTGTTCTTGGTCCAGTAGTGGAAGTGCTCGGTCAACCGATAGGTCGTCGCCGCATAGGGGAAATCCTTTGAGGCGGTTTCGGCGAACTGCTTCCAGTCGTCCGCGAACACGCGGGCCACCGGATTGCCGACGATCTTCGGCGCGATCACGTTGGCCACCGGGCTCTCGAACGGCTCATAATGCACCGGGAACGGTCCGTCGCGCATCATCCTGCGCGCGAACAGGCGCCCGCTGCCTTCCGGGTTCATGATGAACGGCCCGACATCGCGCGGCTTGGCGTTCGGCGCGATGTCCGGAACATCGTAGCCGGTCCACTTCGCACCGTCCCACTCGATCAGCTTGCGCGCAGGATCCCACGGCTTGCCATCCAGATCGCAGGACGCACGGTTGTAGATGATGCGCCGGTTGGCCGGCCACGCAAACGCCCAGTTCAGATAGGCACCGGTATCGCCGGGATCGGAATTATCCCGCCGCGCCATCATGTTGCCTGCCTCTGTGTAACTGCCGGAGAAGATCCAGCAGCCGCAGGCGGTGGTGCCGTCATCGCGCAGCACGCCGAAGCCCGGCACCTGCTTGCCGGCCTCGAGGATCTTCCTGGTCGGATCGTTCGGATCGAACACATCCACCAGCACCGAGCCGTTCATCTCCTTCGCCAGCTCCTCCGGCGTCGGCTCCTCCGGATCCTTGTAAGACCAGTTGAGGTTGACGATCGGATCGGGGAACGCTCCGCCCTCTTTCTTATAGAGCGCCTTCAGCCGCAGGTGAATCTGCGACATGATCCAGGTATCTTTACGCGCCTCGCCAGGAGGCGAGCCGCCGGGCCAATGCCATTGCAGCCAGCGGCCGGAGTTCACCAGCGAGCCCTCGTCCTCCGCAAAGCACGTGGTCGGCAGCTGGATCACCTCGGTCTTGATGTCGGCCGGGTTGGTCTTGTTGAAGATGCCATGATCTTCCCAGAAACGCGCGGTCTCCGTCTGCAGCGGGTCCATCACCACGAGCAGCTTGAGCTTGGACAACCCCTCCGCCAATTTGGCGCGGTTTGGGAAGGCCTGCAGCGGATTGAAGCCCTGGCAGAAATAGAGATTGATCTTGCCCTGCTTCATCAGATCGAACATCCGCAGGATGTCGTAGTTCGGCACATCGAGCTTGGGCAGGTAGTCATAGGCCCAGTCGTTCTCGGCCGTGGCGGCCGAGCCGTACATAGACTTCATGAAACTGACGAAGAACTTCTTGTAGTTCTGCCAGTAGCTCATCTGGTTCGGCCGCAGCGGCTTGAAGGCGCGCGTCGACATGTAGCTGGCGAAGCTGGCCTCGGCCTCGACCGGCATGTTGAGATAGCCCGGAAGCGCGTTCGAGAGCAGGCCGATATCCGTCAGTCCCTGGATGTTGGAATGGCCGCGCAACGCGTTCATTCCGCCGCCGCGCAGACCGATATTGCCGAGGATGAGCTGAAGCATCGCCATGCCGCGGATGTTCTGCGCGCCCTTGGAGTGCTGGGTCCAGCCAAGCGCGTACATCGAGGTCATGACTTTGTTGGGCGCCGAGCACTCGCCGATCATCTCGGCGATGTGCAGGAACTTCTCCTTCGGCGTCCCGCAGATGCGCTCGACCAGTTCCGGCGTGTAGATCGCAACGTGCTGCTTCAGCAGATTCCACACGCAGCGCGGATGCTGCAGCGTCTCGTCGATGACCGCATAGCCGTCCGGCCCGATCTCATACTCCCAACTCTCGCGATTGTAGTCGCGCTTGCTCTCGTCATAACCCGTGAAGAGGCCGTCCTCGTAGGTGAAGCCCTCGCGGACGATCAGGTTGGCGTTGGTGAACGCCTTCACGTAGTCCCACTGCACCTTGTCGTTGGTGATGCACCAGTTGATCAGGCCCATCAGGAACGCAATATCCGAGCCCTGCCGGATCGGCGCGTAATAGTCCGCCACCGATGCCGAGCGATTGAAGCGCGGATCGACCACGATCAGCTTGGCGCCGCGGTTGGCTTTCGCCTCCGTCACCCACTTGAAGCCGCACGGATGCGCTTCGGCGGCGTTGCCGCCCATGATGATGACAAGGTCGGTATTCTTGATGTCCGTCCAGGAGTTCGTCATTGCTCCACGGCCGAATGTTGGGGCGAGACTCGCCACCGTCGGGCCGTGTCAGACGCGCGCCTGATTATCGAATCCAAGCATTCCCGTGGAGCGCACCACCTTGTAGGTGGCAAACGCGGTTTCGTTCGTCGTGGCCGACGCTGCAAGAAAACCCGCCGTCACCCAGCGATTGACGGTAACGCCGTCCTTGTTCTTCGCGATGAAGTTGGCGTCGCGATCGTCCTTCATGGCGCGCGCGATCTTGTCGAGCGCCGCGTCCCAGGCGATCGGCTCGAACTTGTCGGACCCCGCCCGGCGGATCATCGGCTGTGTCAGCCGCGTCTCGGACTTGACGATGTCGCGGAGCGCCGCGCCCTTCGGGCAGAGCGTGCCGCGATTGGTCGGATGATCGGCATCGCCCTCGATGTGGACGATGTCGGCCTTTTCGCCCTTCTTCAGGTCGCCCTTCGAATAGATGATGATGCCGCAAGCCACCGAGCAGTAGGTGCAGATGTTGCGCGCCTCGGTGGTGTTGGTCAGGTGAAACGGCTTCACGGCGGCCGCCACGGCCGCCTCCGCTTCGCTGAAACCAAACGCACCCAGTGTTGTCCCCGCAATACCCGCTCCTGATGCTTTCAGGAACGAGCGGCGGGAGAGCTCCATGTTCATGCGGCCCTCCTGCTTAACCTCTGTGAAGCCACGATCATTAGTCCGCAAAGTATTTTTGAACTGGTCTAATGTCAAACCGAGACCAAGCAGACGCCTCCAAGAACTCCTTTATTTTCAAACGAATCGTCAAACGGTCGCGAAATCGTGCAATCCAGGAATCGTGCGAAGCGGAAAAAACGGCGCACGATCCCTCCCTTCACGTTTCAGCGCCTGAAATCCGGTCAGTCGGTCCCGCATAGGCCATGGCATAAGCCTCGCTGAGCGCCTCCTCGAACGGCCGACCCGCCCGATAGGAAGCCAGCGCGGCAGGGCGGGTCACGCCGTCCAGCAGCCGCGCGCACGGTTCCGGCGCGCCAAGAACCGTGTGCACGGGCAGACGCTCTGCATAGATCGGCAGTTCGTAGTCCTCGTCATCGTCAGCGACGCCCTTGGCCCGGATCTTTGCCGAGGCGCGCTCGATCTCCATCACGATGACGGTGGTGGCCTTGATTTCCTGCGGCGTGCTCTGGCGAAGCGTCGCGGTGCGCTGCGGGAAGAAGCGGTCCACCATCATCGTCAGAGCGCGTTCCTTTTCTTCCGGATCGTCGACGAGACGGGCCGTGCCGAACGCCATCACCGAGCGGTAGTCCGCCGAATGGTTGAAGCCCGAGCGCGCGAGCACAATGCTGTCGAGGTGCGTCACCGTTACGCAGGCCGGTTCGCCTTCCGACAGGTTGCGCAGCATCCGGCTGGCGCTGCTGCCATGCCAGTAGAGCCGCGTCCCTTCCCGCCAGAACAGCGTCGGCGTACAGAACGGCTGGCCATCGATGACCCATGCGACATGGGCGAGCGCAGCGGCATCCAGCAGCTTGTGGATCGTCTCGTGATCGTAGAAGCCGCGATCATGGCGGCGCTTGACGCGGTTGACCGCATCGACGGGATATTCCGAAACGGGATGATCCGACATGGCTGGCTCCTGAGGCTTGCGCGCCAGCTTTCGCACCCGCAAAGTGGTCTGGAAAAGGTCCATTTTTCGAGGAAATATGTAATCCACTTCACTTCCGCGGCCAAAACCCTCGCTGCCGCCGCTCCGGCTCGATCCGTCGATCCGCAATCAGGCCTTGCGGGTACACGGCGGCCTGCGCGCAGCCATCGTCGACGGGCTCTTGCAGCCGGGATCGCGGCTGCCGTCGAGCCGCGATCTTGCGGCGCAGCTCGGCGTCGGGCGCAACATGGTCGTCGCCGCCTACGAGCACCTGATGAGCGACGGCCTCGCGGAAGCCCGCCATGGCTCGGGTACCTACGTCTCGGCCAGCCTGCCGCCACCGCCGAGCGTCGCGACCGCGCCCGATATTCCTCTGGCCTTCGGCCGGCGCCGCCCTTTCGCGCTGGGGCAGACCCATGTCGAGCCCGCCTTCCTGACGCGGCTGGCCGCCGCCACCCGCCGCCATGTCGCGGGGGCAAGCCTTGCCGATCTCGGCTACGGCGATCCGCGCGGCAGCCTGCATCTGCGGCAGCAAATCTCGGACTATCTGGCCGCCCATCGCGGCATCCGCTGCGATCCCGATTGCGTGGTGGTGGTCAGCGGCACGCAACATGGGCTGAGACTCTGCGCCGACGCGCTGCTGTCGCCGGGCGATCCGGTCTGGGTCGAAGATCCGGGCTATGGCGTCTCGCGTGCGACCCTCGCGGCTGCGGCGGCCCGGCTGGTGCCGGTCCCGGTCGACGAGGCCGGACTCGATGTCGCGGCCGGCATTGCGTTGGAGCCTCGCGCCAAGGGAGCTTACGTCACCCCTTCGCATCAGTTTCCGACCGGCGTGACCATGGGAATGGATCGCCGCGTGGCGCTGATCGAATGGGCCGAAGCGACGGGAAGCTGGGTCTTCGAGGATGATTACGACAGCGAATTCCGCTATTCGGGCCCACCGCTGACGGCGCTGGCGGGCCTCGCGCCGGACCGGGTGATCTATCTCGGCACCCTCGCCAAGACGCTGTTTCCGGGCCTGCGGCTCGGCTATGTCGTGGTGCCGCCCGCAGCGCTCGCCCCGGTGCTGAAGGCGCGCATGGCGTTCGACCGCTTCACGCCGACGTTTCTGCAGAACGCGGTCGCCGACCTGATGGCCGACGGAACCATTGCCGCGCATCTGCGGCGGAACCTGCGGCGCTACCGTGCCATGCGCGATCTGGTCGCCGGAATCGTCCGAAGCCGATCCAAAGGCGTGCTCTGGCCACAGATTCCCGATCACGGCCTGCACATGATCGCCTGGCTGCGCGACGGCCTCTCCCCGGACCTCGCAGCGGCAATCCGCACCGAGGCCGGCGTGGCAGCTGTGCTGTTCTCCGAAACCCGCATGCGGCCGGGCAATGCCGAAGGCTTCGTGCTCGGCTTTTCGGGATACGATCCGGACGAACTCGCGGCGGCGGCAACCGCCCTCGCGACCACCGCGCGGCGGCTGGCTTTTCAAAAATAACTGCCGCCGAAGTCCCTCACGAAGGTTTGGATTGACGCGCCGGAGCGCATGGCGGAGTTTGCCGCCGTGATCACACATCAGGCTCCCGCGTGCCGGGGCTCTGTCGCATTGCTGATGGCGCTGGCGTTCGCCGCACTCGCACCGTTCTTGAGCGGGGCGTCGGCGCAGACGTCCGGCCCGGCGTCTGCTGCGCCGCCATCTTCCCAAACGCCCGCCCTCGATCTGGTGTCACTGGACGGCACGCGAGAGAGCCTTGCCGGCCTGCGGGGCCGCCCGGTGCTCGTGCATTTCTTCGCGACATGGTGCGAGCCCTGCCGGGCCGAGATGGCTGGGCTGACCCGCTTCTCCGAACGCCAGACCGAAGCTCCCTTCGCAATTCTGGCGGTCGATGTGGGCGAGCCGGAGACGCGGATCCGGCGTTTCTTCGCGCGCGCGTTCGAAGGACAGCTGCCACCTTTTCCGATCCTGATCGATGCCGACCGCGCCGCGCTGAAGACATGGCGGGTCGCCAGCCTGCCGGCCAGCTATCTGCTCGACGCCGACCACACGGTCCGGCTGACGGTGTATGCCCCGGTCGATTGGGATCACCCGCGCGCGCTCGCCGCGCTTGACGACATCCGCGCCGGCCGCCCGCTGCCGGCGGACTTCACCCTGCCAAATCTGCCAGACGCTTCCGGGAGTACCGAGCCATGACCAATCGCCGCGATCTGCTGAAAGCCGGTGCCGCCATCGCGGCCACCGCCGCCGTTTCCCCATTTGCCCTGCCGACCGCCGCAGGCGCGCAGGCGGGCGCCCCAGCCACCTTTGCCCCCAAGCCGGGCGACTGGCGCAACTTCGAGGTGGTGACGTCGCTTGCCATCGCCCCGGTCGAGGGCAAGGCAGGTCCGGCGCAAGCCTGGGTGCCGCTGCCGTCCTACACCGCCGACAGCTGGTTCAAGCCCGGCGAGAACCGCTGGAAGACCAATGCGACAACCGCCGAGGTGGTCGCCGATCCGCATTACGGTGCGCGGATGCTGCATCTGGTCTGGGCCGATGGCGAGGCCGCGCCGCAGGTGGAAATCACCTCCACCATCGCCACGCGCGATCGGGCGACCGATCTGAAGAAGCCCGGCACCGTCGCCCCGCTGTCGGCCGGGGACCGATCGCTGTTCCTTGCCGCCACCGACCTCATCCCCATCGACGGCCTCGTCAAGGCGACCGCTGACAAGATCGTCGCCGGCAAGACTACGGATCTGGAGAAGGCCCGCGCGATCTACGAATGGGTCGTCGACAACACCTATCGCAACGCCGCCACGCGCGGCTGCGGCACCGGCGACATCGCCTCGCTGCTGGCGAGCGGCAATCTCGGCGGCAAATGCGCCGATCTCAATGCGCTGTTCGTCGGACTGAACCGCGCTGCGGGCATTCCCGCCCGCGACATCTATGGCATCCGCGTCGCGCCCTCCGCCTTCGGCTACAAGAGCCTCGGCGCCAATTCGCCGACCATTTCCAAGGCACAGCACTGCCGCGCCGAAGTGTGGCTCGACGGCTTCGGCTGGGTCGCCACCGATCCGGCCGACGTGCGCAAGGTTGTGCTGGAAGAGCCGCCGGGCAAGCTCGCCGTCGATGACGCCAAAGTGCTGGCCGCCCGCAAGGCGCTGTTCGGCGCCTGGGAGGGCAACTGGCTGGCCTACAACGACGGCCACGATATCGCGCTGCCCGGCTCGAGCGGACCGAAGCTCGGCTTTCTGATGTATCCGCAGGCCGAAGTCGCGAGCCTGCGCCACGACTGTCTCGAACCCGACGCGTTCAAATACACCATCAGCGCGCGGGAAATCTCTGCCTGAGCGGCAACTCGCGCCCCTTCGATGGGGAGCGGCGATCAAGGATAGCGCCATGCTCGACAAGCCCACGCCCGACAAGCCCACGCCCGATGTCCCGTTCCGCCTCACCGGTCTCGCCCATGGCGGCGGCTGCGGCTGCAAACTGGCTCCTTCCGTGCTGCGCGAGCTGCTGGCCGAGCAGCCAACGGCCGCACCATTCGAGCGCCTGCTGGTCGGCACCGAGACCGGCGACGACGCCGCCGTCTGGCGGCTTGACGACGACACCTGCCTGATCGCCACCACCGACTTCTTCATGCCGATGGTGGACGATCCGTTCGAGTTCGGCCGGATCGCCGCGACCAACGCGATCTCCGATGTCTACGCCATGGGCGGCAAGCCGCTGCTGGCGCTGGCGATCCTCGGCATGCCGCTCGGCAAGCTGGCCCCGGAGATGGTGCGGGAGATTCTGAACGGCGGCGTCTCGATCGCTGCCGAGGCTGGCATCCCGGTCGCCGGCGGCCATTCGATCGACGCGCCCGAACCGATCTACGGCCTCGCCGTGATCGGCACCGCAAGACCTGAGCATATCCGCAGGAACAGCGCGGCGCGGGCGGACGACGCGCTGATCCTCACCAAGCCGCTCGGCGTCGGCATCTATTCGGCCGCCTTCAAGAAGGAGGCGCTGTCCGCTCCCGCTTATGCCGAGATGATCGGCTCGATGACGCGCCTCAACAAGATCGGCACCGAGCTTGGGAAAAACCCTTCCGTCCATGCCGTCACCGATGTCACCGGCTTCGGCATTCTCGGGCACGGACTGGAGATGGCGCGAGGATCGCATCTCACGCTGGAGATCGAATCCGGCGCATTGCCGCTGCTTTCGGAAGCCGCCACGCTATCGCAACAGGGCTTCGTCACCGGCGCATCGCACCGCAACTGGGCGAGCTATGGCGAGGAGGTCCGCCTTCCCGAAGGGCTGCCTGACTGGCAACGCCACCTCTTCACCGATCCGCAGACCTCCGGCGGCCTGCTGGTCGCCTGCGCGCCGGAGGCGGCGTCGACGCTGCTGGATCGGATTCACGCGGGCGGCTTTGCCCATGCCGCCATCATCGGCCGCGCGGTCGCCGGCGATCCACTGATCCGGGTGATATGACGGTATAAAGGTGCGGTCTTTCGGATCTGCTCTGGCAGGCTTCTTGCTTGCAAACGTGAACGGCGGTTCGCCGGAAGCCGGAGCGAAAGCATGCACGCCGTTTTTGCGCCAACAGTCCATCGCACTGTCGGGTCGTTCCAGAACGGCGTCCGGCAGGTCTGCGGCAATTATCTTGTCCGCTCCGGGTTCGAAGATCAGGGCTCCGACGCGTTTCCGTTCGCGGCCCATACGGGCCTGCTGCGGCAGCACGGCATGGAACTGGCCTACGTCCGGCTGCCGGGCATGGAGGTCGAGCGCACGAGGGATCAGATCAGGTCCGATTTCGTCGATCACTTCGTGTTCACGATGCAGTTGTCGGGCGCCGCCGACATGGTACAGGGCGCGGGAGCCGCGCATCTGCGGCCCCATGACATCTTTATCAGCGACGCCACGCGGCCGAGCCGCTTTCACTTCGCCAGCGGCGCGGTGGAACAGATTTCGATTCACATCCCCCGGAGCGATGGAATCGGCAGACTCGGCAGACTGCTCGACGCACCCGCGCTGATCCATGGCGACAGCGGTTTTGCGATTGCCCTTCGGGTGCTGCTGCAGCGCGCGACATGGCAGATTACCAATGCCGGTGTGGCGATGGCGGACAATGACGATGCGCTGCATCTCGGGGACGCTCACTCCGCCCCCGATCGAAACGAAGCATCGCTGCGGTTTCAGGAGGCGTTCTTCTCGGTGCTGACGAGCGCGCTGCTCGACGCCAAGGCGGGCGGCCATGCCGCGCGGGACAAACACGACCGCCTCTACGACGCCGCGCTGTGCGTCATCCATCAGAAGGCCAGCGACCCGAACTTCGGTCCCGGACAGCTCTGCGCCGAACTCGGCGTCAGTCCGCGCCAGTTGCAGCGCAGTTTCGTCCGCCACGGCGACAGCGCGCGCGACCAGATTCTGATCACCCGGCTCGGACGCGCGCATCGCCGTCTGCTGACCGAACGAGCGGCGACGGTGACGCAGATCGCCTACGCCTGCGGCTTCAACGACCTGTCCTTCTTCTATCGCGCCTATCGCAGGCAGTTCGGCACCACGCCTGGCCAGCGCGGCTGACCGGTACGCCGCAGCCGGATATAGATCGCAGCGCCCATCTGTCGCTTTAGTCCAAAACATCGGTCGTTTCGGTCGAAGTCCGCGCGCGGGCCACACTCCTAGGCTCTCTCTGTCGAAACAGAGAGAGCGAGCCCGTGAACGAACACATCAAACAGAGCGCCGAAGGCGCGACGCTGTTTCCCGTCATCATCGGCGGCAAGCCCGTCACCACGGGCGGCAGCTTCGCCGTGACCAACCCCGCCACCGGGAAGATCGTCGGCTATGCGCCCGAATGCGGCGCAGCCGAACTGGACGCCGCCGTCGCAGCCGCAGCCGAAGCCTTCAAGAGCTGGTCGGCCACCGACGACGCGACACGGGCGGCCGCCTGCCACGCCATCGCCGGCAAGATCGAGGCGCACGCGGAGGAACTGGCGCGGCTCATCACGCTCGAACAGGGCAAGCCGCTGGCCGGCATCGGCTCGATGTTCGAGGCGCAGGGCGCGGCCGGCTGGAGCCACTACACGGCCGGCCTGTCGCTGGCCACCGAAGTGCTCTCCTCCGGCGAGGGCGGCAACGTCGAGAAAATCCGCAAGCCGCTGGGCGTCGTCGGCTCCATCACGCCGTGGAACTGGCCGATGATGATCGCGGTCTGGCATATCCTGCCGGCGATCCGCACCGGCTGCACTGTGGTGTCGAAGCCCTCGCCCTACACGCCGCTTTCGACGCTGCGCCTCATCGCGCTGATGAACGAGGTGCTGCCGCCGGGCGTCGTCAATGTCGTGACCGGCAGCGACGACGGCACGCGTCTCGGCGCGCTGATGTCGGCGCATGAGGGCATCCGCAAGGTGGTCTTCACCGGCTCGACACCGACCGGCCAGAGCATCATGCGCTCGGCCGCCGACACGCTGAAACGCCTGACGCTCGAACTCGGCGGCAACGACGCGGGCATCGTGCTGCCGGACGTCGATCCGCAGGCGATCGCGGAAGGGCTGTTCTGGGGCGCGTTCATCAACGCGGGCCAGACCTGCGCGGCGCTGAAGCGTCTTTATGTGCACGAGGACGTCTATGACGCGGTGTGCGAGGCGCTGACCGCTTATGTCGCCAAGGTGCGTGTCGGCAACGGACTCGAAGAAGGCACCGTGCTCGGCCCCGTCTCCAACAGGATGCAGTTCGACAAGGTGGCCGCGCTGGTGGAGAGCGCCAGGACCAAGGGCCGCGTGCTGATCGGCGGAACGCCGGGCGAAGGGCTGTTCTATCCGCCGACCCTGATCGCCGATCTCGAAAATGGCGATCCGCTGGTCGATCAGGAGCAGTTCGGCCCGGTACTGCCGATCATCAAATACAGCGACATCGAGACTGCGATCGCTGCGGCCAACAACAATCCGGCCGGTCTCGGCGGTTCGGTGTGGTCGTCCGATCCGGCGAAGGCGAAGGCCATCGCCACACGCCTCGAATGCGGCACGGTCTGGATCAACCAGCACGGCATGATCCGCCCGGACGCGCCGTTCGGCGGCACCAAGATGTCCGGCATCGGCGTCGAGTTCGCGCAGGACGGCCTGCACGAATACACTGACCTTCAGATCGTCATCTCCTAACGAGCCCCCAATGACCAGCAAAATGAATCGCCGCGAATTTATCGGCCGCACCGCCGTGGCGGCCGGCGTCGTCACCCTCGCCGGTGGTCTGCCCGGCGCATCGATCAACACCGCCGAGGCGCTCGACGCGAGCTACGACTATATCATCTGCGGCGCGGGCTCCGCCGGCTGCGTGCTCGCCAACCGCCTGAGCGAGGATGGCGCGCGCGTCTTGCTGATCGAGGCCGGCGGCCCCGACGACAGCGAGAAGATCTCAACGCCAATCCGCGTGATCGAATTGTGGAATTCGCCCTACGACTGGGCCTACTGGACCACGCCGCAGAAGCACGCCGACAATCGCAAGCTGTTCTGGCCGCGCGGCAAGACGCTTGGCGGCTCGTCCTCGCTCAACGGCATGATCTATGTGCGCGGTGCGCCGACGGACTATGACCGCTGGGCAAGCTGGGGCAACGAGGGATGGGACTGGAAGAGCGTACTGCCCTACTTCCTCAAGTCCGAGGACTACGACGGCGAGCCATCCGCCTATCACGCCAAGGGCGGCCTGCTGCACGTGACCTCGGAAGTGAAGCCGCATCCGGTCAACATCGCGATGATGGAAGCCGCCGTGCAGGCAGGACATCCCTACAATCCGGACTGTAACGGCGAGAGCCAGATGGGCGTCGGCTTTTGCGATCTCAACACCCGCGACGGGCTGCGCCAGTCCACCGCCGTGGCCTTCCTGCGTCCGGCGCTGGAACGGAAGAATCTCACGCTGATCACCAATGCGCGCGTCCACAAGATTGAGATCGACAACGGCCGCGCCACCGGCGTCACCTACATGCAGCAGGGCGCGATGCATACCGTGAAGGCAACGCGCGAGATCATCGTGTCGGGCGGCGCGATCGAGAGTCCGCGCATCCTGATGCTGTCCGGCATCGGTCCGCGCGCGCCGCTCGAAAAACTCGGCATCGCCGTGAAGAAGGAGTTGCCCGGCGTCGGGCAGAACCTGCACGATCACACGCTGCTGCCCGTGACATGGGAAGCGTCCAAGCCGGTGCCGCCGCCGAACAACACGGGCGTGACACCGCTGCATGTCCATCTGTTCGCCAAGACCTCACCGGATCGTCCCGAACCGGACATGCAGCCGCTTGGCCTGTTCGCGCCGTATTACGCGCCGGAGCAGGACGGATCGGTGGCGAACGCCTTCACATTCAACGCGGGCGGCGTGAAGCCGACCTCGCGCGGCGAGGTGCGGCTGACCTCGGCGAATCCCGAAGCGCCCATCGAACTCGACATCAACGTGCTGGCCACCGACTACGACGTGAAAACGCTCGTGACCTGCATCAAGATGCTGCGCCAGATCGCCGAGCAGAAGGCGCTCAAGGCGTGGATCAAGCGCGAGATCTATCCCGGCCCGGCAGCAAAGACCGACGAGCAGCTTGCGGCCTACGCCCGCTCGGCGGTGATGTCCTATCATCACCAGTGCGGCACCTGTAAGATGGGTACCGACAAGACAGCGGTGGTCGATCCGCAGTTGCGGGTTCATGGCGTCGCCGGCCTGCGCGTCGCGGACGCCTCGATCATGCCGGAGGTGACGACCGGCAATACCAACGCGCCCGTCATCATGATCGCAGAGAAGGCCGCCGACATGATCAAGGCCGCGCAGAAATCATGACAAAGTGGCCGCGCCGTCACAGGCGCGGCCTCATCTCCGGTTCGGCTTCTCTCCGGTTCGGCTTCAAAAATCCGAGCCTTGCTTCGCGGCCTTGGCGAGGGCGCCGCGAAATCGTCCTTCCGCGCATCTGGCATATCGCCATTTCGCCGCGTCCCGATTTTTGCTTGGCGGCCAGGGCATTCTGACCTATCCTCCGCATACCATGCATGGCGGAAGGTGGACGATGTTCGTCCGGTGGACACGAGCGGCCAGGAGACAGGCGGCGCGCCTCATCGCGCTGGCTTATATCCTGTGCGTGCTCGCGCCGGTCGCCGCGCTCGCCGCCGGAACCGGGTCCGCTCCGTGCCTCAGCGATCTTCAGGCCGCGTCGCCCGCCGGGATGAAGATGTATGAGACCTCCGCGCATCGTCACGGATCGATGCCGCACGATGCGGCCGCTCACCACGCCGGCATGCTTCACGATCACCATACCGAGGATGGTGACAAGGCCGCCGACAGCCGGCACGATCACGGCAACGCGCAGGCCCTCTGCTGCGCCATGATGTGCGTGTCCGGGCTGCCGGCCGAGTTTGCCGCCATGGCAGGCATCTCGCAGCCGATAGCCGTGGACCACACGTGCCCGCGGATGCATCTGAGCGGCAAGGACGCCTCCCCGCTCTACCGTCCCCCCATCGCCTGATCCGACAGATCGCCGGAGCCGCGCCCCGCGCGGCGGCTTCTCGTGTCATCGACGGATTCAGGATTGTTTCATGTTCGCACCTCTTCGGGCCGCGACCGTGCCGGCGTGGACAACGCACGCGCGGCCGGGCCGCGCCATCGTCGGCCTCGCCATGGCCGCGGCGCTGCTCGGCGGCTGCACGCCGCAGACCGTTTCGCTCGCACGCGATCCCGCCGATCCCGGCGCCGCCGTCCCGCGTGTCGCCTACCGCTCCGGCATCGCGCCTTATACGGGTCTGAGGCCATCAGCCCCGGCATCGTGGACCGATCGCAACAACGCGGTCACGCCACGCCCCGGCTCCGACCGCTAGGGGGCTCCGATGACAAGGATCGGACTCAAGACCACCGCCCGTCTTGCAACGGTGACGAGCGCGCTGCTGCTTTCGGGCTGCATGGCCTTCTCGCCGGACGCGGGCATGACGATCGTTTCGGACGTCACCACGCAAGCCATCGCCAAGACGGCGGTGTCGGTGAAGACGCCGGCGCAGGCCGAGCAGGCGGACGCCGCGGTCAAACGGCTGCTGGCGCGGCCACTGACGGCGGACAGCGCAGTGCAGATCGCGCTCATCAACAACAAGGGACTTCAGGCGATCTACAACGAACTGGCGCTGGCCGAAGCCGATGCGATTCAGGAGAGCCTGCCGCCGAACCCCACCTTTTCGGCCTCGCGGATCACCGGCAACGGCGCGAGCGAGATCGAAAAGCAGGTGGTCGGCGACGTCCTCGCCCTCGCCACGCTGCCGGTCCGCAGCGATATCGCGCGCGACCGCTTCCGGCAGGCGCAGCTCGCGGCCGCGCTCGAAACCCTGCGCCTCGCCGCCGAAACGCGGCGCGCGTATATTTCCGCCGTCGCCGGCAACGAACTGGCGATCCTGCTGACGAGCGCGAAGACGACGGCCGCGTCCACCGCGCAGCTCGCGAAGAAACTCGGCGAGACCGGCGCGCTCAACAAGCTCGATCAGGCCCGCGAGCAGGTGTTCTATGCCGAGACCACCGCCGACCTCGCGGCGGCGAAGCAGGCGGCGTCAAGCTCGCGCGAGCGTTTGATCCGTCTGATGGGATTGTGGGGCGGCGACCTCGCTTTCCGGCTGCCCGAGCGGCTGCCGTCCTTGCCGCGCGCGCCGCGCACGTTGCCCGACATCGAGGTCGCGGCCGTCGGGCACCGGCTTGATCTTCAGATCGCGCGCATCGACGTCGTGGCGCTCGCCAAATCGCTCGAACTGACGCAGGCGACGCGCTTCGTCACGCTGCTGGACGTCTCCGGCATCGGCAAGCGCACGCGCGATCCCGACACCAGTGTATTTCGCGAGCGCGGCCTCGAGGTGCAGTTCCAGATCCCGATCTTCGACGGCGGCGAGGTGCGCGTGCGGCAGGCCACCGAAATCTACAACAACGCGTTCAACCGGCTGACCGAAAAAGCCGTCAACGTGCGCTCGGAGGCCCGCGACGCGTATCGCTCGTATCGGGCGACTTACGACATCGCGCGTCACTACCAGAAGGAGGTTCTGCCGCTGCGACAGATCATCAGCGAGGAGATGCAACTGCGGCTGTCGGGCATGCAGGTGGATGTGTTCGCGCTGCTGATCGAAGCGCGGCAGCAGATCGCCTCGCAGCGTGCCGCACTCGGCGCGAAGCGGGATTTCTGGCTCGCCGAATCCGATCTGCGAGCGGTGATCTATGGCGGCGCCGGAGGCAGCGGCAGCAGCGCATCAACGGTGAGCGTGGCGCAGGCGCCCGCCGCTGGCGCGCACTAGAGGCTCGCATGCTTGTGGCGAAACACGCCCCCGGTCGCGCTGAGCGCCCCCTCTCCTTCAGGGAGAGGGTTGAGGTGAGAGGATCAGGCAACTGGATCAGGACACCCCCTCACCCGGATCGCTCACGCGATGCGACCTCTCCCCGAAGGGGAGAGGTGAAGACGGCAATTCCATCTCAACCTGAAACGCTCTGAAGGAGCGACGCAATGTTTTCGCGAAGAGGTTTTCTCGGGACCGCGGCTCTGGTCGGCGCGAGCGCCGTCAGTGGCCGCGTGCAGGCGGCCGCGATCCCCGAAGCCGCGACCATGGACAAGCCCGGCACGCAGCCGCCGCTTCCGCCCGCCTCCGGCCAGGACTATCGCCCGGTGGTGACGCTGAACGGCTGGACGCTGCCATGGCGCATGAACGGCGACTGGAAGGAATTCCATCTGGTCGCCGAGCCGGTGGTGCGCGAGTTCGCGCCGGGTATGAAGGTCAATCTGTGGGGCTACAACGGGCAAGCGCCAGGACCGACCATCGAGGCGGTGGAAGGTGACAAGGTCCGCATCTTCGTCACCAACCGGCTGCCCGAGCACACCACGGTGCACTGGCACGGCATGATCGTGCCGAGCGGCATGGACGGCGTCGGCGGTCTGAGCCAGCCGCACATCCCGCCGGGAAAAACCTTCGTCTACGAGTTCGAGATCAAGACCAGCGGCACTTTCATGTACCACCCGCATTCCGACGAAATGGTGCAGATGGCCATGGGCATGATGGGCATGATCGTGGTGCATCCGCGCGATCCCGCGTTCCGGCCGGTGGACCGCGACTTCGTGTTCGTCATGAGCACGTACCTCGTAGAACCCGGCACCTATCTGCCCAAGGTCAACGAGATGACCGACTTCAACATGTGGACCTGGAACAGCCGGGTCTATCCCGGCATCGATCCGCTGGCGGTGCGCCTTGGAGATCGCGTACGCGTGCGGATCGGCAACCTCACCATGACCAACCATCCGATCCATCTGCACGGTCACACCTTCAAGGTGACCTGCACCGACGGCGGCTGGGTGCCGGAGACCGCGCAGTATCCGGAGACGACCACCGACGTGCCGGTCGGCGCGGTGCGGGTGTTCGACATGATCGCGGACAATCCCGGCGACTGGGCGTTTCACTGCCACAAGTCACATCACACCATGAATGCGATGGGCCACGACATGCAGAACTTCATCGGCGTGTCGCGCGGCGATCTCGCAAAGGCTCTTGGACGGCTCGCGCCGGACGCCATGGTGATGGGATCGACCGGCATGGCGATGGGCGGCATGGAGATGCCCGGGCCCGACAACACGCTGCCGATGATGACCGGAACCGGCCAGTTCGGCCCCATCGAGATGGGCGGCATGTTCACCGTGATGAAGGTGCGCGAGGATCTCGCACCCGGCGATTACAGCGATCCCGGCGACTATAAACATCCGCCGGGCACCGTCGCCTACGAGGTCGCAGCCCCAGCGGCGGCACCGCCCCGTGCCCCCCGGCAACACGCGCCGGCATCACCGCACGGCGCGCACAAGGGATGAGGCGTGACATCGCGGCCATACGCCGCACGATTCACCACAACTCATGGAGACAACGATGCAAAAGACAATGAACCGGATGACCGCTGCCGTGCTCTCGGCAGGCCTGATGCTCAGCGTGGCGCTGGCGCAGGACGCCGCGATCGACGGCGAAGTGAGAAAGATCGACGAGGGTGCGGGAAAGATCACGCTCAGGCACGGCCCGGCCAAGAGTCTGGGCATGGATGAGCCGATGACCATGGTCTATCGCGTCAAGGACGCGGCGATGCTCAAGCAGGTCAAGGTCGGTGACAAGATCAAGTTCGACGCCGAGAATGGCAGCAGCGGCTACACCGTGACCAAAATCGTGAAGAAATAGTTTTCTATTTTCCGATCCGCGTTTGGTGAGATTGTTTCGGGCCGGGGCATGGATACACGTCATCCGCTCCGCCCGCGGCTCGCTCCTGATCCTTCGACCAGTTTTCCGGAATCGCACACAATACAACCTGGGAGAAGAACGTCCCCGCCGCAACACGCCTTTCGAGAAGCCGTTTTTGAAATCATCTTATCATTGGAACAACAATCTCAGCATCTTGCCTTAGCTTTTTTGTCCAAGGTTCACGATCGAAACGGACGAAACGGATATGAGCACCACACGTCGATCCACATTGCTGCTGGGCGCAGCCCTGGCGTTTTCCCTCTCGGGGGGACTGGCTCTTCCCGCCTCTGCCGACGATTTGAAGGAAGTTCGCATCGGCTTTCAGCGCGCCGGAATTTTCCCCGCGGTGAAACAGCGCCAGACGCTTGAGAACGTGTTCAAGCCGCGCGGCATCACGGTGAAATGGGTCGAGTTCCAGTTCGGCCCGCCGCTGCTCGAGGCGCTGAACACCGGCAACGTCGATTTCGGCTATACCGGCGACGCCCCGCCGATCTTCGCCCAGGCCGCCCGCGCAAATCTTCTTTATGTTGCGGCGCTTCCCTCCGCCGGCTCCAACGAGGCGGTGATCGTTCCGGCGGATTCACCGATCAAGACCCTCGCCGATCTCAAGGGCAAGCGGATCGGATTTGCCAAGGGCTCAAGCTCCCACAACACCACGGTCGCTGCGCTGGAGAAGGCCGGCATCGCCTATACCGATGTGACGCCTGTCTATCTGACACCGGCCGACGCGGTGGCCGCATTCGCAGGTGGACGGATCGACGCCTGGACCATCTGGGATCCCTATCTCGCGCTCGCCGAGAAGAACAGCAAGGTCCGCGTGCTGGCCTCTGCGAAGGATGTGCATCAGGCCAATGCCTTCTTCCTCGCCAACAAGGACTTCACCAGCAAGCACCCCGACACCGTGGCGTTGCTGAACCAGACCTTCGCCAACGAGTCGAAGTGGGCCGACGGGCACAGGTCGGAGATCGCCACGAGCCTGTCCGAGGCGACCGGCGTCGATCACGAGGCCATCACCCGCGCTGTGAACCGTTCGCTGTTCCTCGTCACACCGATCACCGACGAGATCATCAAGACCCAGCAAACCACGGCGGACCGGTTTCATAAGCTGGGGCTGATCCCCAAGCCCATCTCCGTGCAGGAGATCGTCTGGAAATGGACGCCGAACTCATGAGGTGAACGCGCCGGCGGCGCAAAAACAGCGCCGCCAGCGCCCGGGCCGGAAGTATTTTCGTCTCCAGCGGGCACTGATCGGGGAATGGTTTGGGCGTGGAAGCGCATCAAAGAGCATTCCTGTCGTTATTTCCCCGGCCCTCTGGACGGCCCGTCCTCATGAACACACTTTGAACGACTGCTGCCGACGGAGAAATCCAATGCATCGCCGCCATCTTCTCAAGGCTTTTGGCTCGGCCGCGCTGATCGCTGCTTCGGGCGCGCCCGCCGTATTCGCCCAGTCGCAAACCAAGGAATTGCGGATCGGTTACCAGAAGAACGGCGTGCTCGTCGTCGCGCGCCAGCGCCGCACGCTGGAGGATGCACTCGCGCCCAAGGGGATCGCCGTCAACTGGGTCGAATTCTCGTCCGGGCCGCCGATGATGGAGGCGATGAACAACGGCCGCATCGATCTCGGCGCGGTCGGCGATTCCCCGCCGATCTTCGCGCAGGCCGCGGGGGCCGCCATCGTCTATGTCGCCGGCCAGCCGATCACGAACGGCCAGGGCATTCTGGTGCCCGCCTCGTCCCCGATCAAAACCATCGCCGAACTGAAGGGAAAGCGGGTCGGATTCACCAAGGCGTCCAGCGCACACAACATCGTGGTGCGGACGCTGGAAAAGGCGGGGCTGACCTATCAGGACATCACCCCGGTCTATCTCGCTCCGCCCGACGCCGGGCCGGCGTTCGGCAATGGCAGCATCGACGCCTGGGCGATCTGGGATCCCTATTTCGCCGTCGGCGAGGTAAAGCAGAACGGCCGCGTTCTGATCAACGCGCACGAGGTCACCAAGACCAACTCGTTCTATATCGCCAATCGCGATTTCGCCCGCGACAACGGACCTCTCCTCAAGACGGCGATCGACACGCTGGCCGAAACCGCACGCTGGGCCGAGGCCCATCGCGACGACGTCGCCCGGACGCTCGCCGCCGTGACGGGACTGCCGCTCGATATCCAGACCATCGCGGCGAACCGCTCCTCCTTCGTCATCGGCGGCGTCACCGACGACATCATCGCCACGCAGCAGGGCGTGGCCGACCGCTTCCACAAGCTCGGCCTTATTCCAAAGCCGATCAATGTCCGCGACGCTGTATGGCGTCCGACGCAAACCTGAATTCATCGCCCTTCCGACATCCGATCCGAACCGCAACGAGCCACGCATCATGACCTCGCAGCTTCCCGCCCCCAACCTTCTCTGGTTCATCCCGACCCACGGCGATGGGCGCTATCTCGGCACCTCGGTCGGGGCTCGGCAGGTCGACCTGCCGTATATGCAGCAGATCGCGCAGGCGGCCGACCGGCTCGGCTATTTCGGCGTTCTCCTGCCGACCGGGAGAAGCTGCGAGGATTCCTGGATCGTGGCGTCGGCACTGGCACCACAGACCGAGCGTCTGCGCTTTCTCGTCGCCGTGCGTCCGGGCCTGCAGTCACCGGGCGTCGCGGCGCGGATGACCTCGACGCTGGACCGCATCTCGAACGGTCGCCTGCTCATCAACGTGGTGACCGGCGGCGACCCGGCGGAGAACAAGGGCGACGGCATTCACCTGTCCCACAGCGAGCGCTACGAGGTGACGCGCGAGTTTCTTCACATCTACAGCGATCTGCTCGCGGGCAAGACCGTCAACGTCAAGAGCAAGCACTTCGAGATCGAGGATGGCCGCCTGCTGTTCCCACCGGTGCAGTCCCCTCGCCCGCCGCTTTACTTCGGCGGATCGTCAGATGCCGGCATTGCTGTCGCGGCGGAAACTGTCGAAAAATATCTGACATGGGGCGAACCTCCCGCCGACGTGGCAGAGAAGGTTGCACGCGTGAAGAAAGCAGCGGAAGCCAGAGGCCGCAAGGTGACGTTCGGCATCCGCCTGCACGTGATCGTGCGCGATACCAATGACGAAGCATGGCGCGCCGCCAACGATCTGATCCGCTATGTCGACGACGCCGCGATCGCGCAGGCGCAGAAGACTTTTGCGCGCATGGATTCGGTCGGGCAGCAGCGAATGGCCGCGCTTCATCGCGGCCGCCGCGACAAGCTGGAAGTCAGCCCGAACCTGTGGGCGGGCGTCGGTCTCGTGCGTGGCGGTGCGGGCACCGCGCTGGTCGGCGACGGCGAAACGGTGGCCCAGCGCATCCGCGAATATCAGGCCGTCGGCATCGACACATTCATCATGTCCGGCTATCCGCACCTGGAAGAAGCCTACAGCTTCGCCGAACGCGTGTTTCCGCATCTCGGCATCGGAGCGGCGGCAGCCCCCGCCAACAGCGGTCCATTCGGCGAGATGGTCGGCCACGAACTTATTCCGGCCCAGCGGCAGGCCTCGGCGTCATGAGCGTTCTCGATCTGCCGCGCCGCGTGACGTGGCGGCTGCCGCGTGCCGACGGCATCGTCCCATGGCTGTTGCCGCTCGGCATCCTGATTGCGTGGCAGGCGGCCTCGTCGACGGGACTCGTTGCCGCCAACGTGCTGCCGGCACCGACCGAAATCGCGGCCGCCGGTTGGCGGCTGCTGAAGTCGGGTGAGCTGCCTTACAACATCTGGGTCAGTTTCTGGCGGGCGATCACGGGCTTCGCAATCGGCGGCGGTATCGGATTCGTTCTGGGCCTGGCCAACGGGCTCTCGAAGATTTCCGAGAAAACCACCGATACGACGTTGCAGATGGTGCGCAACATTCCGCATCTGGCGCTGATTCCGCTGGTGATCCTGTGGTTCGGCATCGACGAGACGGCCAAGATCTTTCTGGTCGCACTCGGCGTGTTCTTCCCGGTCTACATCAACACGCTGCACGGCATCCGCACCGTCGATCCGCAACTGATCGAGATGGCGCGCAGCTACGGCATGACGAATGTCGAGCTGTTCCGCAGGGTGGTGTTTCCGGGCGCGCTGCCGTCCATCTTCGTGGGACTGCGGTTCGCGCTCGGCATCATGTGGCTGACGCTGATCGTGGCGGAAACCATCGCCGCCTCGTCCGGGCTCGGTTACATGGCGATGCAGGCCCGCGAGTTCATGCTGATCGACGTGGTCGTGCTCAGCATCCTGATCTACGCGCTGCTGGGCAAACTCGCCGACTCGACCGCACGCCTGCTGGAGCGGCTGACGCTGGCCTGGCATCCGGCCTTCCAGAAATCGTGAGGCATCAACCGATGAATCAGACTGTGCGATTTTCCGGCGGCGCCGTCGCCGATACGCTTCCCGCTCCGCGCGATGCGTCCATTCCGGACACGCTGCGGCGTGCAGCGCCGGCATCCGAGCGCGGCCTATCGATCACGGTCCGTGGCCTGAGGAAGGCGTTCGGCGGCAACGAAGTGTTGCGCGGCGTCGATCTTCATATCCCCGCCGGCCAGTTCGTCGCCATCGTCGGACGCAGCGGCTGCGGAAAAAGCACATTGCTGCGGCTGATCGCCGAACTCGATGCGCCGAGCGGCGGCCATCTCGCGTTCGCCGATGGCGCGGACAGCCATCGGGGCCAGCTTCGCGTGATGTTCCAGGAACCGCGCCTGCTGCCGTGGGCGAGCGTCCGCGGCAATGTGGAGGTGGGCCTTGTGCGCGAACGCAACAAGGCGAACGCGGCAAGCCGCGCCGACGACACGCTGCGCGAGGTCGGACTCAGCGACAAGGCCGGCGAATGGCCCTCGCGCCTCTCCGGCGGCCAGCGTCAGCGCGTCGCGCTGGCCCGCGCGCTGGTCAGCCGACCGCGCGCGCTGCTGCTGGACGAACCGCTCGGCGCGCTGGATGCACTGACCCGCATCACCATGCAGCAGCTCGTCGAACGGGTCTGGCAGGAGCAGGGCTTCACCGCCATCCTCGTCACTCACGATGTCCAGGAAGCCGTCGCGCTCGCGGACCGCATCCTCGTGATCGAGGACGGCAAAATTTCCCGTGACATCGACGTGACACTGGCACGCCCCCGCATTCGCGGTTCGGCAGCGTTCGGCGAAATCGAGGGATCCATCCTCGATCAATTGATGGGATCGGACGCTGCGTGAGCGTTCGTTCCGGCAGGACAATGACGATGAATCAGCTGATACGCGACGTGCAGCCCGTCTCCGAAATCCACGACGAGCAGTTCAAGACTGCCATGCGACATCTCGTCGGCGGCGTTGCAATCATCACGGCGGGGCAGGACGAGATCATCTCCGGCATGACCGTCACGTCGTTGACAGCGCTGTCGGCCGCGCCGCCGCGTCTCATGGTCGGCGTCAATCGCACGGCCTCATCGTTTCCGTTGATCACACGGCACGCGGCTTTCGGCGTCAGCATTCCACGCGCGGACCAGTTCGCCGTCGCCAGCCGGTTCGGCAATGGAAAAGTTCCAGGACGCGAACGATTCGCCGGCGCCGAATGGATCACGCTCTCGACCGGCGCGCCCCTGCTGGCCAACGCGCTGGCCGTGTTCGACTGCCGCGTCGAAGAGATCATCGAGCGCCATTCGCACGCGATCATCATCGGAGAACCAATCGCGATTCTCGCCACCGAGCCCGCAGCAGGTCTCGGCTATTGGCACGGAAGCTACGCCGCAGTCGGGAGAACAGAGCGGCTCAGAAGCGGCGGCTGATCACAAGCCGCCGCATGCGACTTCCCGCAAGCATCCGAGCAGCGTCATAAGCGCGCCCCGCGACGAGAGCACAGGGCGCGGGGCAGAACGCTGTTGAATCGACCGCGATTCCGATCCACGCGGCGAAACGTTCCTTACATCTCCCAGCCCATTCTAAACTGCCTCCGTTGCCTTCGTTTCCAAGTTTTCCAGCGGCAGGCCTCGTGCTCTGCCCGCTCATCGTGCACGCCACACTCTGTCCCGGCTGCCCAAGCGGCAGCGGCCGGCGCCGCACCGCTGATCCCGCGACGCCTCCCAATCACGCCGCGGCAGAGAGTGCCCTTACATCAGGACTCCGCCGCCGCAAACGAGGACCTGTCCGCTGACATAGTTCGATTCGGGGGCGCAGAAGAGATACACCGCGTCGGCGGCCTCTTCCGGCGTGCCCGCGCGGCCGAGCGGCACCATCTTCTCCAGAGTGGACAGCAACTGCGGCTGGATCCCGACCTTGATCTCCCGGCCCGCGACATCGATCGTCTTCTGCTCGGTCTCGATGGCCTGCGTCAGACGGGTACGGATCAGGCCGAACGCGACGCAGTTCACATTGACCTTGTACCGCCCCCACTCCTTGCACAGCGTGCGGGTCATGCCCACCAGCGCCGCCTTGGCCGAGGAATAGCTCACCTGACCTGCATTGCCGTAAAGTCCCGCGATCGACGAGATATTGACGACCTTGCGAAACACCTCGCGCCCGGCCTCGGCGTCCTTCTTCGACAGGATGCGGATCGGCTCCGACGCCGCCCGCAAAATCCGAAACGGGGCAACGAGGTGCACGTCGAGCATCGCCTGAAACTGCTCGTCCGTCATCTTCTGGATCGTCGCGTCCCACGTATAACCGGCGTTGTTGACGATGATGTCGAGGCCGCCGAAATTCTCCATGGCGGCCGCGATGAAGCGATCCGCAAATCCGGCATCCATGACGCTGCCGTTGACGCAGACGGCCTTGCCGCCTGCCGCCTCGATCTCCGCCACCACCGCTCGGCCCGGCTCGTCGTCGAGATCGTTGACGACGACGCTCGCCCCCTCGCTCGCCAGCTTCAGCGCGATCGAGCGACCGATACCGCGCCCCGATCCCGAGACCAGCGCGACCTTTCCTTCAAGCTTCTTCATTGTCTGTCCTTCACTGTCAGATGGCGACGACGGCCTCACCGGCGAGTTTCACCTCGCCGTGCTCGTCCTTGGTCGTGAGCGCGATGCGGGCGCGTCTTTCGCCGGCTTCCTGGAAAATCTCCGTCACCGTCCCCTCGCATGTGAGCTCGGCCCCGACCTGGGTGATGGCAGCGAAACGTGTCGAGAACGATCGGATGCGCTCAGGGCTCACCGCGTCCGTGAGCGCCTGACCGAGATAGCCCATCACCAGCATGCCATGCGTGAAAACATCGGGAAATCCGGCCGCCTTCGCGAAATCGATATCGACATGCATCGGATTATGATCGCCGGACGCGCCGCAGTAGAGTGCAAGCGTGTAACGGCTGATCGGTGGAAACGTCTTGTGGACGAGGCGCGCACCGACATCCGCGCCCGCGGATTCCATGACCGACATGGGTCGCTCCTAGTTTCTGACGACGATGGATCGCGTGGTATCCGCGACGTGGTGGCCGTTCTGGTTTGTGATGCGGGTGGCAACGTTGACGATGGTCAGCGCGCCGCCCTTCTTGTCCGCGACATCGGTGACACGCGACTGGAAGGTCAGCGTGTCGCCAACGACGACGGGCGCGTGATAATCAAATCGCTGCTCTCCGTGCAGGATACGCGCGATATCGATATTCAGCGCATCGAGAAACTCGAACGGCTTCTCGTTGTCCATCATCTCAAGACAGAACAGATAGGTCGGGGGCACCGGCGTGCCCGCATAGCCTTTCGCTTTGGCGGCGTCCGGCTCGCGATAGACAGGGTTGCTCTCGCCGAGAGTCTTGAAAAAATAGTTCAGGCGGCCCGGCTCGACGCGCGCCTGAACCGGCGTGAAGGTCACGCCGATCGCTGACTTGTCAACCATGACCTCGCCTCACGCCTGTTCATACAAGGTGACGACGCAGGCACCACCGAGACCCAGATTGTGCTGCAGCGCGAGCCGCGCGCCGTCCACCTGCGTCGTGCTGGCGGTGCCGCGCAATTGTCGCGTCAGCTCGTAGCATTGCGCCAGCCCGGTCGCGCCGAGCGGGTGCCCCTTCGAGAGCAGGCCGCCGGAGGGATTGGTCACCACCTTGCCGCCATAGGTGTTGTCGCCGTCGTCGATGAATTTCTGCGCCTCGCCCTCGCCGCAGAGTCCCAGCGCCTCGTAGGTGATGAGTTCGTTGTGGGCGAAGCAGTCGTGCAGTTCGACGACATCAAGATCGTCCGGCCCGACGCCCGCCTTCTCATAGACGCGGCTCGCGGCCGCCTTCGCCATGTCGTAGCCGACCACGCGCATCATGTCGCGCGCCTCGAAGGTCGAGGGGAAGTCCGTCGTCATCTCCTGTGCCGCGATGCGCACGTCGCTGCGCAGGCCATTCTTTTTCGCGAAGTCCTCCGACACGAGGATCGCGGCCGCCGCGCCGCAGGTCGGCGGACAGGCCATCAGGCGCGTCATCACGCCGGACCAGATCACCTGATCGTTGAGCACATCCTCGTAGGACACTTCCTTGCGGAAGATCGCCAGCGGATTGTTCTTCGCATGGCGGCTGGCCTTGGCGCGCACCTTGGCGAAAGCATCGATCTTCGTGCCGTATTTCTGCATATGCGAGAGGCCCGCACCGCCGAAGTAACGCAGCGCGAGCGGAATGCCCGGGGCATCGATCAACTCGTCGGCCGCGTTATCGAAGTCTTCGAAGGGGCTCGGCCGATCCGTGAACACCGAGCCGAGCGCACCGGGCTTCATCTGCTCGAATCCGAGCGCCAGCACGCAGTCCGCCGCACCGGATTCAATTGCCTGCCGCGCAAGAAACAGCGCGGTCGAACCGGTCGAACAGTTGTTATTGACGTTGACGATCGGGATACCGCTCATGCCGAGCGGATAGATCGCGCGCTGCCCGGCGGTCGAGTCGCCATAGACATAGCCGGCATAGGCCTGCTGCACCGCGCCATATTCGATGCCGGCATCCGCCAGCGCCAGGCGGCCCGCTTCGGTGCCCATCTCGTTGTAAGTGCCGCTGGCACCGGGTTTCGCAAACGGAATCATCCCGACGCCTGCGATATACGCTTTTCCGCTCATATCATCCTCCCTTAATTTTCCTGTTGGACTTATTGTGACCCATGGGTAATATAAACGCAATAACAAACTTGATATCCAGGGAGGGAAAGCATGAGCACGACCTATGGTCTGCATCGGGCGCTGCTGCTCAATCGCGACGGCACTGCTTTTGTTTTTGAGAATCGTCAACGGACATGGGCGGAAGTCGGCGCCCGTGTCGCGCGCGCTGCATCTGCGCTGAAATCGTTCGGCATCGCAAAAGGAGACCGGGTCGCGCTGCTGATGCTCAATCAGGACCGGTATCTCGAACTGTACCTCGCTGTCGCGTGGGCGGGCGCGGTGATCGTTCCGCTCAACATCCGCTGGAGCGCTGTGGAAAACGAGGACGCGATCCGCGATTGCCGGCCGAAGGTCCTGATCGTGGATGCCACATTCGCCGCCATGGGCGCGGAAATCGCGGCCAAGATCGGCGCACTGCCGCTGATCTATGCCGACGACGCAACCAATCCGCTCGGCTCGTCAGCACCATCTTACGAGGACCTGATCGCCGGCGCGACGTCAGCCGAGGACGTCCGCGCCAACGCCGACGATCTGGCTGGCATCTTCTATACCGGCGGCACCACGGGACGCTCCAAGGGCGTCATGCTCAGCCACCGCAATCTGATGAGCAACGCGCGAAACATGGCGGCCGAGGGACTCGCCTCTCAGGGCGGCACCTATCTTCACGCCGCGCCGATGTTTCACCTCGCCAATGCGGCTGCCATGTATCTGCACCTGCTCGCGGGAAATTCGCATGCGTTCGTGCGCGCATTCTCCCCGGACAACGCGGCCGAAGCGATCGAGCGATTCAAGGTGACGGAAACGCTTCTGGTGCCCACCATGATCCAGATGCTGGTCGATCATCCGGGCACGGCCGACCGCGACCTCTCCTCCCTGAAATCCATTACCTATGGCGCTTCCCCGATCAGCGAGGCCGTGCTGGATCGCGCCATGGCCCGTCTTCCGACCACCCAGTTCGTTCAGGCCTATGGCATGACGGAGTTGTCGCCGTGCGCCACCATTCTGCCGTGGACGGATCACACAGGCGCAGGCCGCACCAAGGGGCGGCACCGCTCCGGCGGCCGTCCGACTTATATGGTGGACGTGCGCATCGTGGACGCGCAGGACAATCCGCTTCCGCCACGCGCGGTGGGCGAAATCTGTGCGCGCGGCGAGACCGTGATGATGGGCTACTGGGAGCGACCCGAGGAAACCCGCAAGGCCATCGTGGATGGCTGGATGCATACCGGCGACGGCGGCTTCATGGACGAGGACGGCTATGTCTACGTCGTGGACCGCATCAAGGACATGATCATCTCGGGCGGCGAGAACATCTATTCCGCGGAGGTCGAGAACTGCGTCGCGCAGCATCCGGCCGTCGCCCAGTGTGCCGTGATCGGCATTCCGAGCGAACAGTGGGGCGAGACGGTTCATGCCGTCGTCATGCGCAAGCCCGGCGCGGAGGTCGCGCCCGATGACATCATCGCATTCTGCAAGACCCGCATCGCCGGCTACAAATGCCCGCGCAGCGTGAAGATCCAGGACGAGATGCTGCCCATGTCCGGGGCGGGAAAGATCCTGAAGCGCGATTTGCGGGCTCCCTATTGGGACGCCGCCAGCCGCTCCGTCAACTGACGCGATGGGGAGGACACGACATGCCGATGGTCCTGACCGAGCAGGATGGCGCGCTCGCCATCCTGACGCTGAATAACCCGGAACAGTACAACGCGCTGGCGCCCGCGCTGCTGCGTGAGTTCAATGCCGCGCTCGATGACGCCATCGCGTCGCCCGACATGCGCGTGATCCTCCTCACCGGGGCCGGCAAAGGCTTCTGCGCCGGCGCACAGTTCGGCGGCGACACGTTCAGCCGCGGCGACAGCATCGGCGACCTGATGCGAGGCTCGATCACGCCGATCATCGAGAAGCTGCGGCAGTCGCCAAAGCCGGTCATCACCGCGGTCAACGGCCCAGCCGCGGGTGCGGGCGTCGGAATCGCGCTGGCGGGCGATGTGGTTCTGGCCGCCCGCTCTGCGCGCTTCATCCTCAGTTTCGCGCGGCTCGGCGCGGCGCTCGATGGCGGCACGTCGCTGTTCCTGCAACGCTCGATCGGCGCGGCACGCGCTCGCGTCCTGGCGCTCACAGGCGAGCCGCTGCACGCGGAAATGGCTGCCGACTGGGGGCTGATATGGAGCTGCGTCGATGACGACCAGCTTGCCGGCGAAGCGATGAAGATGGCCCGCAAGCTCGCGGATGGTCCGCCGCTGGCTCTCGCCGCGATCAAGAAGCAGCTCGACGACGCCTGGACCGACGACCTGTCGCTGACGCTGGAGAAGGAGGCTGTGTCCCAGACTATCGCGTTCGTGACGCAGGATCTGCAGGAGGGGGCTGCGGCCTTCGTGGAAAAGCGCCGGCCGCAATTCGTAGGCCGCTAGCGCGACGCTCCGGCCAAGAAGCGGGGAGCAAAAACAAACAGATCGGGAGGAAGCCCATGCTCGATATCACGCGTGTCGACGGAAATGTTTCGCAAATGCCCCAGCGGGCGCTCGGCAAGCTGGTAGTCGGAGGAGTGATCAGATCCGCAGCCGCACGGTTTCGCGATCGCGAGGCCTTCTACTGCGTCGGGACCGGCCGCCGCTTCAGCTTTCGCCAGACCAACGAGCGATGCAACCGGCTGGCCAACGGCCTCACACAGCTCGGCCTGCAGAAGCCGGACGTGGTCGCGTTCCTCTGCAACAACCGTGCGGAGCTGCCGGAGATTTATTTCGCGCTGGCCAAGCTCGGCCTTGTCGGCATACCGCTGAACTATCGCCTCGCGCCGGCGGAAATCGTCGCGCTGATGCAGGCGATGGGCGCGCGCGCCCTGCTGTTCGAGACGCGGTTTCGCGCGGCCGCCGACCTCGTGCGCTCCATGCTCCCAGCCATCCAGACATTCGTGGCGATCGGCGACGATGCACCCGGCTGGGCGCTGCCTTATGAAACGGTGCTGGCCGGAGCCGCGACAACCGAACCCGAGGTGGAAATCGAGGAGCACGATCCGTTCTATTTCAACCTCACCTCGGGCACCACGGGGCTGCCGAAGTCCTACACGCTGACGCACTTCAACAACGCCACCGTGAGCCCGATGTTCGAGGCGTTCGATACCACCTCGCGCGACGTGTTCCTCACTGTCTTTCCGGCGTTCGGGCGCGTCGGCTATGCCTGGATTGCAGCTGGCCTGCAGTTCGGGGCGCGCAACATCCTGATGGACTTCAACCCGGCGGACACGCTGCGCGTCATCGAGCAGGAGAAAGTCACGATCCTCAATCTGGTTGCAACGATGTCGGCGATGATGCTCGCGGATGCGAGCCTGCCGCAGCGCGATCTGTCGTCGCTGCGAGGCGTTGTGTTCGCCGGGTCAATGCTGCCCGCTCCGCTGCGGGAGAAGGTCGAGAAAACGATCTGTCCCGCGATCTACGAATATTACGGCATGCAGGAGACCGGCGCGCTGACCGTGAGCACGCCGCAGGACCGCAAGATACGCCCGGACTCGGTCGGCCTGCCGATCCCATTCGCGGAAATCCGCATCGAACGGCCCGACGGCAGCCGCGCCGCTCCCGGCGAGCTCGGCGAAATTCTCGGACGGTCGCCGACCTCCGTCACCCATTATTTTCAGAACCCCGAAAAGACCGCCGAGACCTTCGCCGGCGGATGGGTCCATACCGGCGATCTCGGCATGGTGGACGACGACGGCTTCCTGTTCATCAAGGGCCGCCTCAAGGACATGATCATCACCGGCGGCCAGAACGTGCACGCCGCCGAGGTGGAGGAAACCATCCTCGCCCTGCCCGGCGTTGCGGACTGCGCCGTGTTCGGCCTGCCGGACGACATGTGGGGCGAGCGGGTATCCGTGCTCATCGTACGATCCGGCGATGCCGGCGACACGCTGACCGAGCAGGCGGTGGAGGCGCATTGCCGCGAGCGCCTTGCAGGGTTCAAGATCCCGCGAACCATCCTGTTCGGGGAAGACGCCTTGCCGCGAACGCCGACCGGCAAGGTCCAGAAGTTCCTGTTGGTCGAGCGGTTTGGTCCGAACGGAGAGCGTTGACGGCAGGCCGCCGGTGCAGCTTATCTGATGACGATGCGCCGCACCGCGCAGCCCGCCGGCCACGCAGCTGGCGGCGGCGGGTGGGGCGAGTTTGACGGCTGCGCGACAAGGCTCGCATCGGTCGGGATGATGCATTCGAAGGTGAACCGATGGCCGCCAGCACCAAGACATCAGAACCCTCGCCCTGGGCGCCATTCGAGGACCGCCGTCGCGCCCGAGACGAGAAGAAGCACGCGGTGCTGCGGGTCGCGGCGCAGCTTTTTCTTGAGGTCGGCTATCACCGCACCACGCTGAACGAGGTGGCGGCGCGTCTCAACATCACAAAGCCCGCGCTTTACAACTATTTCGGCAGCAAAGAGGAAATTCTCGACGAATGCTACCAGCTCGGCCAGCAATTGGTCGACGAGGTGATCGCAGCCATCGAGCGGGAAGGCGGAGACGGGCTCGGCAAGCTGCGCAAGTTCATCCGCGCCTATGCCCGGATGATGACGATGGATTTCGGCATGTGTCTGGTGCGGCTGGACGACCGGGAATTGTCCGCCGAAGCCTACGCCCGCGTCCGCGCCGGCAAGCGCAAGGACGACCATGTGTTCCGCAGCTATATCAAGGAAGGCATCGCGGATGGATCGATCCTGCCATGCGATCCGAAACTGTCGACCTATGCCATTGCCGGCTCGCTGAACTGGATCGGCCACTGGTATCGGCCGCAAGGCGGCTATTCACCCGAGGATGTCGCCGACGAGTTCGCGATCCGCCTGACCGAAGGACTTGCCGCGCAGCGTGCGGTCACTCCGGGCAAGAAAGCCGCGCCCAAACGCAGGAAATCCGCTGCCGGATCGCCCGGAAACAGACGCTGACGTCAGCAGCCTGCGGGAGGACACAACTGCGATCCAAACCAGCTCCGAATAATCATACGACCCGCGCATCACCTGGCTGTGGGTCTTAGAAAAAGCGCGCCCATGAGAAGCATGGACGCGCTCTGATTTCGCTGTCCGCGACCGCGATCAGTCAGCTCTATTTCGATAGGCGCCGACCGGGAAGCTGCGGACGCTGGCGGATGCGATACACGGACGCCGGAGGAATATTGAAAGCGGTCCGCCCGACAAGGCTTGCCTTCAACCCCAAGCGATCGAGGATCGGACGCGGCACCGGACAGCGCGGGCCGTAGGTAAACTGATAGAAGGTGCCGCCCTCGCGCATATGTTGAAAAGCGCCGGCCAGGATGGCCATGACCGCGCGCGGCGACATCGACAGGAGCGGAAGGCCACTCACAACTGCCGCCGCGGGTGCCATGAACAGTCCGTAATGCGAAAGCTGGCGCGCGTCCATCCACAGCACTTTCGCCCCCGGGAAACGCTGCTGCAGCAGGCGCATGAAATCTGAACCGTACTCAATCAGCAGCAAGTCGTGCTCAGGCACGCCGCGCTCGAGCAGCGCTTTGGTGAAAATGCCAGTGCCGGGCCCGAGTTCGATCACCGGCCCCGCACCGGGCACAATCTCTTGTGTCATGAGCCGCGCCAGCGACTGACCGGATGGCGCGATGGCGGAGACTTGCCTCGGATTGGAGACATACGAGCGGAAGAACTGGAAAAAGTCCGCGACGGCGGTGGCGTTCATCACGATTCTCGCGTGCATTCGAGGGTCAGGATGCGATGTTATGTTGCTGCGCTTCACCTTGGGCGGAGCGCGACAGCGTCTCCCACGCTTCCCAGGTTGCAAGACGCTCGGCGAAGGCGGCCCGGGCGCTCGGCAGACCTTCGGTACCGACGAAGAACCGCAGCGGCGGATTCTCGGCATCAACGATCTTCAGAACGGCGTCCACCGTCGCTTGCGGATCGCCAAACTGGGTCCTCGCACCTGCCGCGAACACTTCGGCCCGGATCGCACTATAGGCCTCAAGGGTCGGCGCGATCCGCAGGGAAGCCATGCTGGCAAAGCTCGTCGCGTAGGCGCCCGGCTCCAGCAGCGTCACCTTGATCCCAAAGCTTTTGACCTCCTGAGCAAGGCTGTCATGCATCGCTTCGAACGCGAATTTTGAAGCGTGATAGAAGCCGGTGACCGGGCCTGCAACAATTCCTGCGACACTGGAGACACCGATAATATGGCCGCTGCGCTGGCGCCGCAGGATCGGAAGCGCCGCCTGAATGACCCGGAGTGCACCAAAGAAATTGGTGTCGAACTCGGCGCGCACATCGGTCTCGTCGGCTTCCTCGACCGCGCCCACCAGAGCGTAGCCTGCGTTATTGAGTACGACATCCAGCCTTCCAAAATGTCCGCAGGCCTTGGTGACGGCATTGCGAACCGCATGAGCATTGGTCACGTCGAGGGCCAGCGGCAGCACGGCCTCGCCATGAATCTCTGCAAGATCGGCCACGTCGGCCAGGACGCGCGCGGTGGCGGCGACCTTGTCGCCGCGCCTGAGCGCCGCCTCAGCCCAGATACGGCCAAAGCCGCGGGATGCACCGGTGATGAACCAGACCTTGCCTGACATGCGATATCCTTAGAGTGGGTGACTCGACGTTCAGCAAAACGCTTTAGGTCCGTCATACGGCCGAAGCTGCCGGGCGACACTGGCAAATCCCGCCAATGGGATTGCAACAGGCGCCAAAGACGGCGCGAGCGGTTTCACCGTTTCAGCCGGTAGACAAAGTATGGTTGATGCGCGAGCAGCCGCGCTTTATCGGGTGGTCCTGCGAGTTGGCCCATATAGGCGGAGAGCCCGCTGTCGGTGAAATAGAGCGAATTGTCCGGCCCCACGGCCACGCCGTCGGCCCAAATCACATCCCGCGAGCGCACGAGAGTCCTGGTCTTTCTGGTGTTGAGATCGAACGCCATCAGCCCGCCATGCTCGACATCGGTAACGATAACCTCGCCCGCCTTGTCGATGGTGATGCCGTCACTGAGGGATTTGCGCCCGAGCACCTCGACTTTGCCGGCAATATCGGAAGGTGTGGCGTTTGGATCGAGCACCGCCGCAAGCGGCACCCGGCACAGATGAGAGTTGGTCATGCCCGCCAGATAGACCCATTGCTGATCCGGGCTGATCTCAATCCCATCGAGGCCGACTTGTACGCTCACCAGACCGAAGCCCATGCGATATGCGCCAAAGGGCGTCCGCATCAACCAGTCTTCGGGCGAGGTGCAAGGATGGGCTCCGAGCGTCGTCCGGAAGGTATGATCTGCAATCGAATAGACGATCAGCCTCGGCGCCGTGAACCGCATGATTCCGGTATCGGCCATGATGATGTATTTGCCGTCGGCCGTGACGCGCAGATCCTGTGCAAACTGCGCCTCCTTGTCCGGAAACTCGAAGTATTCGACGCGCTTTCGGGTGGCGAGATCGAAGGCCCACAGGCGCGTATGCTGGAAGTCGAAGCTTGCCGGCTCGATCAGCCAGATGCGGTTCTGGCGATCGATGGTCATGCCGAAACTGCCCTGAAACTTCTCTTGCATCTCCTCGGACGGAAACGGCGTGATTTTCCCATCGGCCCATTCGAACACGGTGTTCGGTGAAAATCGGCCGGCGCGCGCGATGGGGTGGTAGTTGAAGTACACGTGGCCATTGTCCGCCACCGCGACATTGCCGGGCGGATACTCGAGCGCGATAAGCTTCTCGAGCTTCGCGAGGCCGTCCGGATTATCCGATCCAATATCGGGATAGGAAACACCCCGCCCATATTGGTACTTGGCAAATGCCAATACACCTGCGCACGCGATGACGATTGCCGCCGCGACCGCCGCGAAGCAGAGAAACAGGACTCGTAGGTTCTTGCCGGATTGCCTCATCATGCTGATACCCCGTCTATAAGATCAGCCACCGGCGTTCATGGAAACGCCGCGCGCGGCGGCGGCCTTCATGTTCGATGGCTTCGGATTATCTCGCTAGTGAAATTTGCCGCCGTACAGTTCCCGCCAGCGACTCGGGGTCACGCCCTCGTTATCCCGAAAAGCGCGGTAAAAAGAACTGGAATCCTGATAACCCAGCAGGCACGCCACTTCATCGATCTCGGCGGTGGGGTCGGAGAGAAGCTGTCGCCCGAGTTCTTGCCGCGCCTCAACAAGCAAGTCCCGGAAACTCGCACCTTCTTCCGTAATCCGGCGCTGCAAGGTGCGATCACTCAAGCCGAGATCGCGGGCGACGTCCGCCAGTCCCGGCCGACCACTGGCAAGGCTCCTTTTCAGGACGATCTTCACCTGATCCTTGATCGAACTGCGCGCCTGCAATTCGCCGAGCGCCGAGGACAGGGCCGGCGTGAGGATTTCAAGGAGTTCCCGGTTATGCCCGGGAAATGGCCGCTGGAGGTCCGAAATTTTCAAAATGAGACGATTTTGGGCCGCGCCAAACCGGATGGGGCATTCAAAATACTTCCGATAGGCATCGCCCTTCGGACGGGATCGGGTGAGTTCGACACGCAAAGGCGCGAGATGATGGCCGGTGCCGCGCCTTCCGAGTTCAACCAGCGACGCGAAGGTCACATCCGTTGTGATCGAGGGTTCAGGTTCGCTCGCGTAAGACCATTCGACCGTGACCGCGCATTCATCCTTGCCTTGCTGGACATGCAACTGCTCCGGCGAGCAGAGGCGCTTGAAGCGTGCGATGCGGAGCAGCCCATCACGATAATCCCGTGCATAGAACGCGGCGAGGCTGGAGGGCGGATGGACGGCCGTATCGGTGTGTTGAACCAGCAGGAGGCCGAGGCCCGGCTCCGGCTTCAACTCCTCCAATGCCCGCCACAACGCAAAATACTGCGCCGTCGTGACTTGTCCTTGCCCGTTCAGGTGCAAGGTGGCCGGGAGGCGCGCCTGCCGGAGCAGCACGGCTGGTGAGATGCCAATATGCGCGACGATCTGCCAGAACGCTCGTGGCACTTTACAACGATCGGCTGGCGCTCCGCTCATGACCGCCCCTAGCGCATCTGGCTCATGATGACACGATCGAACATACGATCGCCGAACCATTCGCGGATCTTGATCATGGGCAAGGCGTATTTGCCCACAACATAGCGCGTGCGCGGCCTTGCCTCTTTCACGGCCTTGGACACGACATCAGCGATCACACTCGGATTGGTGCCGCGGCCGTGGCCGTAAGCATCTTCTGTTGACTTGGCAACCGCCTGTGTCTGTCTAGCATAAGGTCCCGAGCCGGAACGTTTGAGAAGGCCTTTGGCCACCACGTCGCCAAAGCCCGTCTCGATCAGTCCGGGCTCGACGATAACAACCTTGATGCCGAAGGGCGCGAGTTCAAGCCGAAGGCAATCGGACCACCCTTCGAGCGCGTGCTTGGTCGCGTGATACCAGGCGCCCAGGAGCGTATAGATCTTGCCGCCCATGGACGTGATATTGACGATGGTGCCGGAACGCCTGGCTCGCATGGTCGGGAGCAGAAGCTGTGTCAACCGCGCCGCGCCGAACAGGTTCACTTCGAACTGGTAGCGGGCTTCGTCGATACTGACGTCCTCGACGGGACCATAGAGTCCAAACCCGGCGTTGTTGACGAGCACGTCAATGCTGCCAACCTCGTGCAGGATGGCGTCGACCGTTGCCTTGATGTCAGCCTCGTTAGAGATGTCCATGCGCAAAGCCCGCGCGCCCAGCTTGACGAGATCGCTCATCTTTTCGGTATGCCGCGCAGCGACAAAGACCTGAAAACCATCCTTGATCAGGCGCTTTGCGATTTCCTTGCCCATGCCGGACGAGGCTCCGGTCACAAGCGCTGTCTTCTTTCGTTTATCGCTCATCGTAACCTCTCACAGTATGTCAACGAAGCTAGGACCTTCGGGCCGCCCAGACACTTTCAAAGTCCGCCAACAGAATCGCACACCACGCCAATCGGCTGCGGACAGCACCACAACAAGAATGTTCATGAAACAGCGTCTTAGAGAACCCTGGCGCGGCTCAGACACTGCTCCGCAAGAGATAACCAAGGGTTACAAGCGGCGTGTTCCAGATCAGCGCGCCGAGCGTCGTGGCAACGACGAAGGGCACGAACGACAAGCCGATCACGCCGGCAGGCAATGGCAGGTAGATGCGCGCGGTCGGTATCGCCTGACCAACCGTGGTGACGAGGAACGGCTTGCCGTCATAGGCAGCCATGAGCCTTTGGTAGAAAGCCGGCCGCAGGAGAACATATCTTCCGAAGCGTTCGACGAACCGTTCGGCGCGTTCACGCCCGATGATCCGGCCCAGTGCGTACCAGCCGATCGCGCCCAGCACCGATCCCAGCGTCGAGGCGAGCACCACAACGAACAGGCCTGACGTATCCTGAACCACCGTCAACCCCAACGAGACCAGCAGCACGTAGGAAGGCACGACCGGAATCAGTTTCTCTCCAAGGCACAGCAGCGCAATCCCGACGAGGCCGAGGTCGAGGAGAAAAGCGATTAGCAGATGATCCATGCTCAATGACTCCCCATTGCTCCCGATTTTCGGAGCCGCCCACCGGCTCCGAAACCCGATTGCGCGGTCGTTGCAACAAGCGTGTCAGCCGCGAACGCGATGGAAGGTCCGGGTCTGTCCCATTGCCGGAATGCCCAGATAACCCCGCAAGCCCATCTTTCCGTTCTTGATCTCGGCCTTGCAGTTGTAAGTGCGCCCTGAAGAGGCGTCGTAGATCGAGCCGCCAGTCCATTCGCCATCGCTCCAGCGCAGCCCCGTGATGAATACGACGTTCTTGAGCGAGCGCGAACGCAGCGCGGGGTCCGGATTCTTCGTGTCCTTCTTGAACGTGACGTTGTCCGCTTCCACGATCTCGTTGCCGTAGAGCATGCGCGCCTGATATTCTGATCCAGCTTTGAACATGTCGAGCTTGACCGTGCCGTCATCGGCCTCCCAGATTCCGACCAGCTCATCGGCCGGTAAAGGTTCGGCGTCGGCCGACCGCGTCAGGAACAGGGTCGGGGCGGCGAGCGTCAGCATTAGCGCGCTGCGTCGAGAAAACTGATGGACCTGCATGAGTCATCCTTGATTGCGAAGCTGCGTTCCGACGACCTCGCATTCACGATTCGGCTGCGAGGCACGGCACTGACCACCACTCCAAAGGAGTGCGGTGTCGCAGGCGAGAGAAGTCCCTGCGAACGAGCCGAACCTAGATTGCGGCAAAGCGTTGGGCAGTGGCAAAACACGCCAATCGAATGGCCTGCGGCGCCATTGAGCCGAACTGATCTGGCTCGGCGAGGCTAGATCACTCACATCGCCGGAGTCGTGCCCGATACGATTCCGCGCTGGGCGGAGTTGTCCGAATACCCGATCAAGCGCATCCTCGGACGATACGTCGTGTTCCGCGACACATTGCCGAAAACGCCGACATCGTCCGCGCCGTCAACGCGGCGTTCCGCGAGGAAGCCGGGTGGGTCAACGATCGCACCCGCGGGGCCGAAACTCTGGTGCAGACGCGCACCAAATTCAGCGATGCGATCCGCGACGAATACATCGTGCTGCGGCGGCAGGACCGGGTGGTGCCGGTGACGGACGAGACGTTCGTCGGCGAGTTGCAGTTCGCGGCCAACGGAGCGCAAGGTGCTCCCTAGGAAGATCAAGATCTCGGAGACACTCGGCAACATCTGACGCGGCTTTGCGCCGCGCAACCGTGACGGCCGGCAGTTGGAGGATCAGCGTCCTCTGACGGCCGGTGCAGCGTTGCTCCGAACTGAATGAATTATAATTTCGGCACCCGCCCGGCCTGCCTTAGTGCCTCCCGCAGCTTGTCGTGCTCCTCGCATCCATTGGGGAAGCACAACAGCCGCAGCAGTTCGAGATTTTTCTCCGCTTTCCGGAAATCTCCGGTCGCGATGAACAGTTCGCCCTGATATTCAAGCGCCGGCCGATGCGAGGGATCGTAGTAGATCGCTTCCTTGTACCATCGAGCGGCCTCATCGTAGCGCTTCAGATTGCGCAGCGAATAGCCGAGCAGATTGTAGAGATCGGCGTGGCGCACCGTTCCGGTGAGTTTCAGCAGCGCGTCGGCCGCGCGCTGATACTCGCCGGAATAGATCTGGGCGCGGATCGCGGACAGATCCGGCAGATCGGTGCTAGGTGCGGTATCCGCCGCATTGGCGTCGAATGCCGACAGGGCGATGCACAACAGCGCCGGCGCGATCAGCGCCGCGCGTATAGCCTTCCGAACAACGCTCGTACCGAATGTCATGATCCCTGCCCCCGCTCGGGAAACTCAGGCCGCCCGATTCGTTGCACGGGACGTCTCGCCCATCGCCGCGAGAATTCTTGCCTTGAGCCCGACGAACTCCACGCTCGTCCGTTCGCGCGGCGACGGGAGATCGACCCGAATGTCCTCGACAATGCGTCCGGGATTGCTGCCCATCACCACGACGCGATCGCTGAGATAGACCGCCTCCTCGACATCATGGGTGACGAGGATGAGCGTGGTCTTCTCGATCTGCCAGATCCGCACCAGTTCGTCCTGCAGCCGGACACGGGTGAGCGCATCGAGCGCACCCAGCGGCTCGTCGAGCAGCAGAATCTCCGGCTTGTTCACAAGGCCGCGCGCGATCGCCGCGCGCTGGGCCATCCCCCCGGACAGCTGATGCGGATAAGCCTTCTCGAACCCCTTGAGGCCGACGAGCGTGACGTGATCTTCGACCGCCTTGCGCTTCTCAACCTCGCTCCCTCCGGAATTCTCGAGACTGAGCCCGATGTTCTGCTCGAGCGTCAGCCAGGGCAACAGCCGGTGATCCTGAAACACGATGCCGCGCGAAAGCGAGGTGCCCTGCACGCGATGGCCATTGATGAGGATCTCGCCGCCGTGGTCGCTATCGAGCCCCAGAATCAGCCGCAGCAGCGTCGACTTTCCGCATCCGCTCGGGCCGACGATGGACACGAAGGCTCCAGGCTCCACGTCAAGCTCGACGTGCGACAGAACCTGCACAGGAGACCGGCCGGTCACCTGATAGACTTTCGAAACGTTCCTGACCTCAAGGTGTCCGGGATTCGCCATGTCGTGTTTTCCTTGTCGACGAGCCGGACTTCAGCCGTCAAATCCCTGCTTCCAGCGCAACACCCGGCGCTGCACGAGATACATGATCCGATCGATCGCGAAGCCGACGAGACCGATGATGATCATGCAGACAACCAGCTGGTCCGTGAGCAGCAGTCCCTGCGCGCGGAAGATGAGAAAGCCGAGTCCTTCGAGGCCGCTCAGGCCTTCGGCGACCACGACCAGTGCCCATGCAAGCCCCGCGGCATATCGCAGCGAGACCATGATCGATGGCGTCGCGGCCGGCAGAACGACCTTTCGCACCAGCTGCCAGCGCGTCAGGGTCAGCGCCTGCGCCAGCTCGATGTAGTTCTTCTCGACACTGCGGATGCCCTGCAGCGTGTTCAGAAACACCGGGAAGAAGACCGATTTGGCGATGACGAGAACCTTCGCCGGCGCCCCGATCCCCAGCCATAGCACGATCAGCGGCAGCCATGCGATACCCGGAATATGCCGGATGGTATCGAAGGTCGATCCGAAGAACTGCTCCACGGATCGCGACAGACCTGCCGCGATGCCGAGCACAACGGCGGCAATCGAACCATAAACGAAGGCCTGTCCCACGATCTTGATGCTCGCGAGAAAATCCAGCGCGAGATTTTGCTTTGTCAGCATCTTCCAGAACGCGGTGACGACCGTCACCGGCGCGGGCAGAAATACCGCGTCGATCCAGCCGCGCGTGGCCGTCACCTGCCAGAGAGTCAGGATGATCGCCGGCAGAATCAGCCCGATCAGCCCGCGTCCTTTCAGCAGCGCACGCCATCGCTCGACCGGATGCGATCGTTGCACGCCGACTGCGCTGCCCTCGATCGCAGCTACTGCATCGCTCATGACAGATATCCTCGCCTTCACTCAACGGAACAGCGGCACCGGACCACGTTCAAGGTCCGGTGCCGCTGGCAGTCAGTTGTAGATCGAATACTTTCCGCCGACGAAGAAGCGCTCATCGATGAAGGCGTGGATCTGTTCGTCCGACAGCTTGCGTTCGGACAGGATGTCGTCGCCCTGCTCGACATACCAGGCCTGGAACTGCTTGATCGCATTGCGCGCGCGATCCGCATTCGGTTCGCCGGCCATGAACTCCCACTCGCCCGCATGGGTGATCTGGAACTTGGCCACCTCTTCCGGAACGCGGGTTTCGCGCGCGACGATCTTCGTCGCCTCATCGACATTGTCATATGTCCATTCGCGCGTACGCTCGCGTGCGGCGAGAAAAGCCTTCACCACTTCCGGATACTTGTTCACGAAATCGCGGCGCGCAAAGTAAGTCACGCGGCCAGCATTATTGACGTAGATGCCGTCGTCTGGCGACCGCCCCACGACCTTCAGCTTACCCGACAGCCATCCGCCGGTGGCAGCCGCGCCGGCGGCCAGATGGAACGTGGTCGCGTCGGTCGCACCCGACAGCACCGAGGAAATCGCCACCGCCACGTTGTCGATCGAAGTGTAACGGATGCGCCCCTGCTTCTCGCGGGAATCGAACGGAAGCCCCGCCTTCTGAGTGATCTCGAAGGGCGACGACCAGTAGCAGCTGATGCGACTGGAGCCGAACTTCTTGCCGTCGAGATCGGCCACGCTGTTGATCTTGTCATTGTCTGCGCGCGCGAGAATCGGGGCGCGATAGCGGTTGGACGGCTCCGATGCCCAGATGATCACGCCGTCCAGGCCGTTTGCCCGATGCACCGTGGCCGGATAAATCATCCGCTGGGCAATGGCGATAGCGCCGCCACTGACCGCAGCGGACTCGGCGCCGATCAGCTCGGCGGCTCCCGATGCGATGAGATTGATCTTCTTTGTTCCGATCTTGTCGAACTCTTCCTTGAAGATACCCTTCTCGCGCGCGACGACGGTCCACGGCGTAAGCTGAAGGTTGATCTCCGGCAGCGCTTCCGCGCGCGATGCGGATGTTCCGACCAACACGGATGTCACCGCCAGCATCGCGCCCAGCGCGAGCCTCGACGGCGAGAATGAAATTCCACGATTCGACGACGATAGAGAATGCATCTTATCCTCACTTTGTTAGATCGCGTGCGATGAACAATCTGTTTGACCCACGTCAACGATCGCGCTTCACTGAGAGTAGAATGCTTCGTCAAATTACATCAAGACGACGGGGTGGCCGGACGTGCTGATTTGACCTTCGCGATCAAACTTTGAAAAACCATATGACCATAGAGACGAAACGAGATGAAAATCGCCTATTGAGCTCGTTCACGGTGCAAGTTTCGTCCGCCGTCATTCTGGGACTTCTCGCCTCCATTCCTCTCGCATCGATTCTCCTCTCGGTGGAATCGCTCAACCCAGCGCCTCGAGCCGCACCTCTTTACCGGGCCGGCGGCGCGCCAGACGCTCACAACATCGCTCACAAGCCACCGCTTCGGATCGGAGTCTTTTACGAGCCGCCGGCCAAACCTCCCGATGGCCGCATCTATGTCGAAGACGGCTTTGAGCTCGACCTGGCGGAAGCGATCGGCCAGCGGCTCGCAGTCCCCATTCAGATTGCTCGGGTCGAGCAGAGGCGCTCCGGCGAACTGCTTCGCTCGCATTCCGTTGATGTGGTCATCGCCCGCATGCCGGACGGCGAGCAATTGCCCGGTGATGTGACGGTCATCCCGACAGGATACGAATCCGGTCTCAGTCCGGTCGCGCGCTCGGACAAAGCGCTGAGGGCCTGGAGCGATCTGGCCGGGAGCGTTGTCTGCATTCCGGAGGCCAACGAACGCGGGCGCCTGCTGATCGAGCGGCTGGGAGCAACGGCCCGGACCGTCAGAGCGCCGGCACAAGCACTCATGCTCGTGCGAACCGGAGAGTGCGCCGCCACGATCCACGATCGCGCCGTGCTCGATCCGCTGTTCAAAAAAATGTCCTGGCAGAAGTTCTCGGCCACCCTTCCCCCGGTCGAGCCGGCAAGACTTGTTGTTGCGGTAACGAGGCAGGATCGCGATCTGGCCAGCGCGATTGCAGGAGCCCTCGCGGCGGAGCAAGCCTCGGGGCAATGGCAGAAGCGGCAAGAAAGGTGGGCCTCGCTCGTTGCCTTCGAAGTCTACCGCGATCAGGTGGCGGCCGATTGTCACTGACTTTCGTCACGGTCCTGCGCGGACTTTTACCGGCTGCCGTGCTCGCGGCATTGATCGTGGCAGCGGTCGACATTCCCATCTCAACGACGCGCGCGAACGGATCGACAACGCAGGAGGACCTATCAGGTCTCCTGCATCTCTACCGCGCTCCAATCGCCGCATGGCCTCCACCGCTGATCGACAGCGACGTCGCGTTTGTCGAATTTTCCGCATCGACGCAAGCGCCTCCGAAGCCGGATCGGCTCGCCGCGCTCGGCCGTTCGCTGTTCAACGATCCCGCTCTCTCGGTCGATGGCACAATCGCCTGCGCCTCCTGTCACAACGAACAGCAGGGCTGGACGGTTCATGCCCCGACCGCGCGCGGCGTGAATGGCCGGACCGGACGGCGCAATCCGCCTTCGCTGACAGGCGTCGACGCCAGAGTCGTCTTCGGATGGGACGGGCGTGGCATGCGCCTCGACGAACAGTCGCTTCGTCCGCTCACCCAGCCGGACGAAATGGGTTTCACGAGTATCGACGCCGTCCTCGCCCGCATCAATTCCGCACCCGCCTCCCTCTCCGCGTTCTCCGACGCAGGCGATCCCGCACCGATAACGCGCGCCGCGCTGGGCCGCGCTCTCGCCGCCTATCTGCGAACCCTCGACACGCCAACGCGCTGGGACCGCTTTCTTGCTGGCGAGCCGGCGGCGCTGGACGATCGGGAAATCCGGGGGCTTCACCTGTTCCGAACAAAGGCCGGCTGCGCGAACTGCCACTTCGGGCCGCGCCTGACCGATGACGGATTTCACAATTTGAAGATTTCGGCCTTCGGAGAACCTTCTCAGGATCTCGGCCGCTTTGATGTCACCGGCAATCCCGACGACGCCGGGCGGTTTCGCACGCCAAGCCTCCGCCATGTCGCCAGAACCGCGCCCTACATGCACAACGGCCTTTTCGAAACGCTCGAAGGTGTCGTGAATTTTTATGCCCGCGGTGGTGGCGAGGTGTGGGCAAGGAACGCGGATGAAGCCGCCCACCCGCTTTACCCCCATGCCGCCCGCCTGTCGCGGCACATTCGACCGCTCGATCTTTCGGACGACGAAAAGGCCGCACTCGTCGCATTTCTGCGCGCGCTGTGACCGGCAACTGCCGGCATGGTGATCGATTTGCTGGGCTCACGACCCGCCCGATCAACCCCGGCCCGCCGATTCCCCGACGATACGCGGTGGGCAAACGATAGAGCCCGGATCCATAGCCGTGGATCCGGGCTCCCAGCAAGGCTCAACCGCGCGCTACTTGGCGACGGCGGAAGCCGCACCGGAGGTCGATGAGGCCTGCTCCTTCTCCCACGGAAACGAAATGACGTTGCCGTAGTACTTCTTCAGTGTCTCCTTCACCTCGGGGGTCGTCTGGTAAATTCTGATGAACTGCTGGATGCGCGCATCATTTGTCCGGTCCGGACGTGTCACGAAACGCAACGCGTAGAGATCGTTCGGCTTTTCGAGAACAACCGGCGTGTTCGGATCGAGCCCCCCGAGCTTGGCAAAAGCCGGGTACGTCACTGCCGCATCGAGATCATCAAGTGCGCGCGAAATCTGCGGGCCGTCCACCTGGAGAATTTTGAGGCTCTTTGGATTGTCCACGATATCGGCCACCGTTGCGAGATATCCAACGTTGTCTTTCAGCTTCAAAAGGCCGGCCTCCTGAAGCAGCGACAGCGCCCGTCCGGTATTGATGGCATCGCTCGCGATGGCGATCTTGGCGCCGTCCTTCAATTCCGAGATGTTCTTGATCTTCTTTGAATAGATTCCGTTCGTTGTGGAGTATCCAAGACCCACGGCAACAAGCTTGTAGCCGGCCTTGTTGATCGAGTCCTCCAGAAATGGCTGATGCTGAAAATAATTCAGATCCAGATCGCCGTTTGATACTGCGATATTCGGCGTCGACCAGTCGCTGAACTCGACAATCTTGACGTCGAGTCCCTGCTCCTTCGCCTTGGCCACGACGATATCGAGGACGCCGTTCGTCGGCATCGTCGCAACGCCGACCTTGAGGGGCGACGCGAAGAGATCTCCGATGCCAACACCGAACAGGACAGCCGCCAGAATTCCCATTTTCACGGCAGGTCGCGTCTTGTTAGAAAATGTCCTCAGTGACGACGTCAGCGAACTCATGACAGCCTCTTTTCAGAAATGATTGAGGCATCCATTCCTAGAACATTTTTTGCGGTGCGCAATAAAACAGTAAATCAAATTTTCAACGCAACATGGAACGATCGCATCGTCATGGTTCTTATAACGGCATGAGATTTCATGGCGTCGGCGTCACAAGGAGGTTCGGAACGAGGATTTCCGGCAAGTCCGTGGCTGGCACGCTCTCGCCAAAAGATCCGCTTCAAAAAAGCGGCCCGGATGTTCCCATCCGGGCCGCTTTGTTCAGATCATGATCAATCGATCAAAGCCAGGCATGCCGGGGAGGCTTGCGGTCATTGAGATAGAAATCCCCGACAGCATGATGTTTCCACCGCACCGGATCGTGCAGCGTATGAACGCGCGCATTGCGCCAGTGCCGATCGAGGTTATCGGCCTCAAGAGCCGCGCGAGTCCCAGCCAGTTCAAACAGCTTGTCAGCCGCTTCGATCGCGATTTCCGTGCTGGCAATCCGCGCTTCAGCCGTGGCGACAGATGCCTCCGCCACGGTCTCCTCGCCCGGATTGGCGCGCGCAACGTCCAGCAACCGCGAAGCACGTTCGAGCAGAGCTTCCGCGCCGTGCAGCGCTGTGACAAGGCGTCCCACATCCCGGATCACATGCGGGTCGTCGGACGCACGCTCGACGCCTGAATCGATCCACGGACGCGAGCGCTCGCGCACGAAGCGGACAAGATCGCGAATCGCGGCCGACGCGATGCCCGTGTCGATGGCCGCATGATTGATCTGGGCATAGGGACCGGCCGCAGTCGCAGTCTCGTAAGCCCGTCGCGTGTAAAGGAGCTGGTCGGATGTCACCTTCACATCGCGCAGACGAACCGTGCCGCTCGCCGTTGTACGCTGGCCGAATCCCGACCAGTCGTCGACGATCTCCAAGCCTAGCGCGTTGCCGGGAAGTATCGCAACCAGCGGCTTTCCCTCAACGTCGAGCCCGACGATAGGAACCCAGTGGGCAAAAAGCGCACCCGTCGAATAGAATTTCTCGCCGTTGAGGACCAGATGGTTTCCGCGCTCTTCGAACCTTGTCTGGATATCGCGGATATTGGCGCCGGCTTTTTCCGAAAATCCGTTTCCGAATCTGTCGCCGAGCAGGACACGCTTCAAGTAGAACTGGCGCTGCTCCGGCGAGCCGATCCGCGCGATATGCTCGACGAAACAGTAATGATTCTGGGGAATCTGTGCGATGGACGGATCCGCCTCGGCGATGATCTTGATCACCGTCGAAAGCGTGACAGTCGAAAGATCAGGTCCGCCAAACGCCTTCGGCACCTGAATCGCCCAGAGCCCGCTCCGGGAAAATCGCTCGACTTCGGCACGCGGCAGCTCGCGATTACGATCGCGGCGGGACGCGCCTTCGGCGAAGTCGCGCGCCAGCTCGCGCGCGACCGCAATGGCCTCCTCGTCGGTCTGCGGCACGCGCACCGGGACTCCGTTTTCTGGATCAGATTTCAGTTGGGCCTGCGCCGACATGTTTTCCTCGAATGAAAGAGAATGGATCTCGCTCCGGTCAAGCACTCACTCGCCTGTTCGAGCCGATGGTTCGCCTGCACGACGCGGTTCGACCGGAGGCGACTCATCAATCGGCACCATTGCCGTGCCACAATTTCTGGTGCTCGACATGCGTGCTCAGGTAAGCGCCGTCCTTGTAGTGCGTGTCGTAGAAATCGAGATCGATGTGATGGGCCTGGGTATAGGCCCCAACGCCGACACTGGGCTGCGTTCCGGGAAACTTGCCGTAAGTGTCATAGATGTCCTGCGCCAGCGAGCCCAGATACGTCACGAATGCCGGGCTATAATGATCGATGCGCGATTTCACTCCCTCGTTGTCGCGATAGGGGCCGGCGCGCCCAGCCGTATGATGGCCGCGCGACCCGAACTTGCGCTCTGCAAACCGCTCGGCCGCGACTCTCATATTCGGCACATAGGGAGGCACCAGCGGCTCGAAGTGGCCGTCAAGGCCGATCGGGTTCGGCTGCACCCAGTCATCGCGCCGATCGAACCTGAAGCCGAATCCCGGCACTCCTTTCGGCGCGAACGCTCCGAGAATGGCCTGGGTGTTGATGCCGGAAAACAGCCAGCCTCCAAGACCGATCGCCTGCAGCACGAGGTGAACGTTGTAGGCTGCGATCGCAAGCTCGGAGGTTGTACTGGTCCGGGAGTTGCTCTCGACCAGCGAGAGCGGCACCTTTCGATCAGGCCTCAGAACGCCCTCGGCGAGCAATTCCTCCGGCTCGCCCAGCACGCGGCCGCTTCGGGCATCTGTGATGAGCGCCCCCTCTCCGCTGCGGATCCAGAGGTGATTGAACGTCGATTCCACCTGATCGCTGATGGGAACCAGCAGAAGACTTCCCGGCTTGTTCGCCACCCAGCGATTGTGAGACGCGACGTAGGGGTATTCGGCGGGAAATTCGATACGCTTGTCGCTCAGCTGGATGATGTGCGGCTTGAGCCACTCCACGAGCCGCTCAAGATCATCGACGCCGTGATACTCCTGAATGGCCGTTGCATCGAGATCGCGAAAGCGCGTGATGTAGGCGCCGCTGTCGTCGTTGATCAGAACTTCCGAACCATGGGTCGCCGCCCCGCTCGGATAGGTACGGCCGATCGGCCGCACCGTATAGTTGCAGCCGGTATCGTCGGCCCCCACCTCGGTATAAGGAATTCCGAGATTCCAGCCGCTGACGCCAACACTCGTGGCGATCAGGACCGCTCTTTCCAGCTCACTGAGAGGCTGAGGCGGATGCCTGGACGTATACGCCAGCGGACCATCGGGAATCGACATGCCGACGCCGAAACGACGCGAGCGACGGCCGAACAGGGCATCGAGCAACGAAAACTTCGCCAGCCCATCGAGGGCAGCGGCACGAGCTGAGAATGTCATAGGAGCAGGATCAGGCCGCGAGGTTTGCTCTGGTCAAAGTCGCGCGGGTGATGGCGCTGAGTTTCTCGTCCACGTCAAAATAGGTGATCGAGATATTGCTTCCGCCGCCCGCTGCCAGCCGCTTACGCAGATTGCCCTCACCCCACGCCCGGGCATTCGCGATGGTATCGAACAGGTAAATCCCACCCCGCAGCTTGTCAGTGTCGCTCGAAATCCAGACCTTCCATTGAAGGCCTGCGACGTTTTTCGCGATCTTGTCCGCAGACGCCAGTCGATCCGTATCGGACTGTGCGACTTGCTGTTCGCTCGGCGTATAGTTCACTTGAAGGAGGATCGCCATATTGTCTGTCTCCACGAGAAGATATCGTGGATTTGACCACAGTTCGCGAAGATTGATTTCGCAAAGTTTGCCAGCAGTCCAGAAGACACATCCCACAAAGCCGGTCCGCATAGAATGGATTCGGTGACATCAACGATGCCATCACGCTCCGAGGTAGGCCCGTTGCACCCGCTCGTCGTGCAGCAGGGATTGCGCCGATCCGGACAGGGACACGCGCCCGACCTCAAGCACATACGCTGCATCAGCGAGCGAGAGCGCGAGCCGCGAGTTCTGCTCGACCAGCACGATGGTGACGCCGCTCGCGTGTATTTCGCGAATCAGGCGCGCCAACTCATGAACCACAACCGGAGCCAGTCCCAGCGTCGGCTCGTCCAGCAGCAGGATGCCGGGGCGCGACATCAGCGCCCGGCCAATGGCGCACATCTGCTGCTCGCCACCGGAGAGGTTGCGTGCCAGACTTCCCCGTCGCCGCGCAAGATTTTGAAAGATGTGGTAGACTTTTTCGAGATCGCGCTGCGTCGCGTGCCCGCGACCACGACTATAGGCGCCGATCAGCAGATTTTCGTGAACTGTCAGATCGGGAAACAGCCTCCGCCCCTCGGGAGACAGGGTCATGCCGAGCGCCGCCCGGTCCTCCACGGCGGTCCTCGTGATGTCCTGACCGTCGAGTGAAATTGTTCCGGACGCGACTGGAACGAGGCCTATGCAGGCGTTCAGGAACGTCGATTTTCCCGCGCCGTTTGCACCGATCACGGTGGTGATGCCGCCCTCCGCCGCGGTCATCGTCACATCGACGAGCGCTTCGACGGCTCCGTATCGAACCGACAGGCGGGAAGCTTCAAGCCGCAACGTCGCCTCCTCCCAGATAGACCTCGATGAAACGCGGATCCCGCCGCACCACGTCGGGCGGCCCATCCGCGACCACCTCACCTTGCGCAAGAACAACGACCCGTTCCGACAGCCGCATCACGAGCCGCAGGTCGTGCTCCACGACAATGACTGCGATGCCGCGCGCATGAATCGCGCGCAGCAGTTCCTCCATCTGCTCCGTCTCTGCGCCATTGAGTCCGGCGGCCGGCTCATCGGCAAGCAGAAGGCGCGGCCGGGCGGCCAGCGCCATCGCGACGCCAAGAACTTTCTGCGCGCCGTAAGGGAGGGTGTCCGCCACGAGATCGCGGTGTGGAGCAAGGCCCGTCAGATCGAGAATATCCTCGACATGCGCATACGAGACGACCTCGATCTGAAGACGCTTACCGCCGACATTAAGCCCCCCGCGATCATTCACCTCCTGCGCCGCGATGCGTGCGCCGCCATCAATCGGCAATCCCCACGTTGCGCCCGGACCGGTGAGATTGGAGATCACGCCAATCTTGAGAACCGATGATTGAGCGAAAGCGGACGGGCCGAGCGCAGTGGATGCGAGGACCACTGAGAAGCGAACGACGATCAAGCAGGAATGAAGACATTGAATCCCCCGGAAAGCAAAGCGTCTTTACTTCTCGAGCTTCCGGAGACATGTTGTCAAGCTATTGATTTCAAAGAAGAAAAATAAATCACGAACCTCACTATGCGAAGGAGAACAGGTTTGAGTGATACGGGTTTTGTGAAGGTTTCTGCCCGCGACGGTCAGCGCTTCGAAGCGTATCTGGCGACCCCGAGCCAGGCGAATGGTGTCGGCCTCGTGATGGCGTCAGTCGTGGCTCGCTCGGACTGAGCCTTGCGCCAGACCTTCGGATCAACACCGGCCGGCGTCTGCGGAATGACGGATGAGCCCTGACCCTGCGGCGCGGGTGGCTGATAGGGCGTCACGGTCTGACTGCGCGGATCGCGCCATTTGGAGACCTCCTCGCATGCGGTGCGCAGGGCCATGTGGGCGGCGGTATGATCGGAGAACGCCTTGCTCCACTTGATGCGCCGGCAGTATTTGTTCTTTGCCTGAAGCCACACGGCATACTCTTCCGCTTGTGTCTCCCTGTCCGGCTGACGGTTCCGGGCTTTCCAGCCTTTCAACTGGCCCTCGGCACGGTCCGCAGCGTCGTTCGCGACCTGCAATGCGTACTGGCAATCACTGACCTCATCGATCAGATCGACCAGCTCAGAATGGATAGTCGTGCCGCATGCGGAACAGCTTCCATGCGAGACGCATCACCGCACCTCGATCTGCTTTGGGCAAAGCTCCGCCGTTCGCCGGAATGGCGCTTTTCTGGGTCATGTGGGTTGTCCCCTAAATCTCTATATGATAGAAATTCTATTACTACGCTCATTAACCCTATTCAATAGAAATTCTATCAATTGAGGACACATGATCTCCATTCGCCAAATCAAAGCAGCGCGGGCACTCCTAGCCTGGTCGCAGGGAGACCTGGCCCATGCTTCTGGCGTGTCTGAGCCGACGATTGCGCGCCTTGAGTCTCAGGATGGGCCGATTGGAGGACGCGCCGAAACTGCGGAGAAGTTAGTGACCGCCCTTGAAAAATCCGGTGTTGAGTTCATCCCGGAGAACGGTGGCGGGGCCGGGGTGAGGATGGCGAAGAAGGGGGCATCCCGCCGCTGAAGCTTTTTTAGCTGCAAGTTTACAACGACTGGATGCCGACAAAGCGCAAAATATGGACCAAGGGATATGTCAGCAACGCTCTCTGAGATTAGACGAAGTCATATTATCAGAGCCATCAAAGAACAGAGGTCTCTTGGGAGAAAACGCCTTTCTAAAAAAATACGGCTTCGGAACGGCGCATTCTTATTTTCTGGTTCATGACGGAGAACGCTTCGACTCTAAAGCCATTGTTGGCGTGGCTGCTGGATTTGTACCTGGCTCGAATGGTCCATTGACCAGTTATGATCTTTACGGTGGTGTATCGATAAAAAAACTCCTTGAGGCCCTCGGCTTCGAGGTATCCGTCAAAAATATTGGCTCCATCGCATTGCCCCCAAACAGTGCCGACAGCCAACCATTCGATCCGAACAATCTCACCGACGCGCGCAAAATTGTGAGACGAACTATCGTACAACGTCGAGGGCAGGCGGCTTTTCGAGAAAAAGCTGATGAAAGCATATGAAGGAAAATGCGCACTGACCGGTTGCCCAACAACGGATGTTCTAGAAGCTGCTCACATCTGCCCTTACCTAGGCCCTCACACAAATCACGTCACGAACGGCCTTCTTCTTAGAGCAGATATACACACGCTGTTTGATCTAGGACTAATTCTGATATCGCCCATTGATCGTCGAATAAAGGTCGATGAGCAGATTACAGATAAGGAATATCGGCAGCATCATAAAAAGCACCTCAGGGAGCCGGCAAGCGTGGAGTGTCGTCCAAGCGACGAAGCTCTTCGTTCGCGGTACAAGCAAGAGCAAGGGTAGCTTGGCGGCGTCGGCCCGAGCTATGTCGGCGGCGCAGGAGTTTGGTTGAAGTTGAAGGGCCGCCTATGAGCCCAGACGATAAATAAAGATGGCTCAAAGCTGAGCCGTCCCAATCCAAACATCAATTAGCGCGGTGTCCGCGCCCCGGACCTGCCCGGTGTAGAGATTGTAGTTCCCGCGAGAGCCGTAGTTGTCCATTTGGGTGTTGTTTGGCGTCGTGCAGCAGTGGCCAGACGTGTACGACCCATTGGAATTGATGTGCGGCTGAACGTAGGTGATGCTCGAATTCGATCCCGAGCCCTAGCGGTTATCCGCCGTATTGTGCATGCGCAGCGCTGGTGACTAGAACGAAAGCCGCTGTCAGCAATAGCTCGTCATTGATTGTTCCTCCCTGCCCAAAACGAGCGGGAGCATCTGTTCATGACTGCAACCATCGGTAAAGCGCTGCTTTGGTCGGGGAGCACATTCTCGCCCACCAAATCCCGCCCGATCCCGGCTATTCCCGCGCGAAACGGCTTCTGCCGCTTACCTCTTGCTGACCCGCGACAAGACGAAGGCAAGCTAAAATCCGCCAAACTATTGATTTTGCTTGGCGCTCCCTAGGGGAATCGAACCCCTGTTTCAGCCTTGAGAGGGCCGCGTCCTAACCGCTAGACGAAGGGAGCGTTGATGCGAGCACCGATAGCCGCGAATGGCGGCGGCTGCAAGTGCGGCGCGCCGGTTTTCACGCAAATCGACACAACCGCCCCGCGTCCGGTCCGGCCGATCGGGCCAGATCGTTCCTCCCGCCAACCGCAACCAGGCTCGATTACGGAGACACCGGATACCCGGACCCGCTTCGCTGTGCCACTGCGGCCGCGCCATGCCCCATGCCTACCGCCGATCAGGCGCCAGTTCGGGTGCAACTTCTCGGTAAATCGACACGGTTCCTTAAACCAGGCTGACTTACCTAGGGAGGAGCATCCGTCACAGCCGCACTTCTCTGCCCCGATTGGAAACGTGCATGTCGTTCTCGCGCCGCAGGTTCCTCACTGCAGGAGGCGGGATTCTGCTGGCGCCGCTTCCTGTCGCGGCGGAGACGGCGGGCCCGGCAGGCCTTTCCGCCCCACAGGATATCGTGCGCAACGGCACGCTGCGCATCGCCATGCCGGCCTTCGCCTCGGAACCCTTCTTCCCGGCCCATGACAGGAGCGGCGACGGCATCGACATGGATCTGGCAAACGGCATCGCCCGGGCGCTGGGCGCGCGACCCATCTTCATCCGAACCGCCGAGACGTTCGACGAGACGGTGGCCCAGCTCAACGCGGGCGAGGCCGACTTGGTCATAGGCAAGCTCAGCCGCACCCTGCAGCGTGGCCGCACCATCATCTATTCCCGCCCCTACGCGATGCTGAATCAGGGCTTGATCGCCAACCGCGTCAATCTCGCAAGGATCGCAAAGGGACAGGAGCCCGAACAGGTCATCCGCAGCTTTTCGGGCAGCCTCGGCGTCATCGAAGGCTCGTCCTTCGCAGGCTATGCGCCCATCAACTTTCCGCGCGCCGATATCCGGCGCTTTCCGACGTGGACGTCCGTCATCGCAGCGATCCGGCAGGGCAGCATCGACATGGCGTATCGGGACGATTTCGAGATCAAGAAGCTGATGGTCGACGATCCGTCCATGACTGTCGTCGCGCGCTCCATCACGCTGACCGACAAGACCGACACGATCGCGGTCGGCATCCGCCCGGACAATTCGCACCTCGCGGCTTTCGTGGACCTCTACATCGATCTGGAACGCGGGGCGCGCGTCCTCAGCACCAACGAGATCATCGCCCGCTATCGCAAACCGAGTGAGCCCTGACCATGGCCGACCTGGAGAGCACAGGCCCTGCGCCAATCGACTGGACCGCACTCGGCAAGCGCGTGCTGCGGTCGCCGCTGACAGCCATCGCGACAATCGCCGGGGGAATTCTGTGCGGGCTCTATTTTCCGCACTTCTCCCACGAGATCGGACCGATCGCGCAGGTCTATCTCAACTTCCTCAAGATGGTGGTTCTGCCGTTTCTGGTGTCGTCGGTGATTTTCTCGATCACGTCGATGGTCCAGTATCCGCAATCGTTCCGCTATCTGGGGCGTGTCGGCATCGCCGTCGTGATCGTGCTGTTCGTCAGTGTCCTGATCAGCGGCACGCTGTCGGTGATCATCCAGCCGGGGCGGATCGACGATCCGCAAACGCGCATCGAACTCGGCCAGTTCATCAATTCGCAGGGCAGCGTCTCGGCCGATCTCGAATTCCCACTCAAGGCGCCGCCGACCGATGCCAGCGGCGGCAAGAGCCAATCGATCTTCGTCGATCTCGTCCCGAACAACGTGTTCAGCGCGCTGGCGTCCGGCCACACGATTCAGGTTCTGTTGTTCTGCCTGCTGTTCGGCCTGGCCGTAGGCCGCATCCCGCAGCCCTCGGCTCTGAGCCTGAAGGAAGCGCTCAACGCGGTCTACAAGGCCTGCATCATGCTGACCAACTGGTTCGTCTGGGCCCTTCCCTTCGCGACGTTCATTCTGATGGCGGAACAGACCGCCCTGATGGGAACCAAGCCGCTGATCATGATGAGCGGCTTCCTGATCGTCATGACGCTGTCGAGTTTCATCTGCGTCGCGATCTGTCTCATTATCATCTCGATCCGCTCGCGGCTTAGCTACTGGGCAACGATCAAGACGTGTCAGCCGATGATTATGGTAGCGCTCACCACGCGCTCCACGGTCGCCTCGCTGCCCTGGGCCATCAATCTGCTCGCGGAGCGGCTGAAGTTCAATCTCGTGGTGGTCGAGCTGCTCGTGCCGCTTCAGGCGGTGCTGCTTCGCGTCGGTCCGGTGCTGCTCTACACGATAGGAACGCTGTTCATCGCGCAAATGTATGATCGTCAGCTCGCGATCACGGACCTTGCGCTGGTGGGCGTCGTCTGCGCCCTGTTGTCCCTGACGACATCGGGCATGACGGGCCTTGTCATCCTCTCGCAGATGTCGATCGCCTGCGGCTATCTGAAGCTTCCGTTCGAAGCCGCCTTCGTGCTGTTCGTTGCGGTCGAGGCCGTCACGGATGCGCTCATGACAATCGCCAGCGTCACCACCGTCGCGGCCAGCACTGCCGTGATCGCGCCGCACAGCGAAGGGGCGAACGACGCATCGTCCGCCCTGTCCGAACTGTCGCATCCGGCGTCTCCGGCATGATCGACGACAGCATCAGACCGGAGCTCGGAGTCATCGGAGGACTGGGCCCGCTCGCCTCGGCGGATTTCTATTTCAAGCTCACCCGCATGACACCGGCCCTGCGGGACGAAGATCATCTGCCGGCAGTGATCCTGAGCATCCCGCAGTTGCCTGACCGGACCGAGGCCATCCTCTCGGGGAGCGACGTGCTGGATGCGCCTCTTGATGCGGCGATCTCGACGCTGAACGCGCTCGGCGTGAAATACATCGCCATGCCCTGCAACACGGTTCACCACTGGTACGACCGGCTCGCCGCGCTGTCGAAAGCGGAAATCATCCACATCGGCGACGCGGTCATCGCCGACGTTCGCCGCCATCTGAGCGGTGGCAAGGTGGCGATCCTTGCCACGCGAGGAACGCTGGCATCGGGGCTATATCAGGATCGGCTTGTAGCCGCCGGCTTCGCACCTGCCGTCGATGTCACCGCCGATTTTCAACCAGACGTCGATGCCGCTATTCATCTCGTCAAGGCCGGCGCAATTGAAGATGCCGCCGCCGCGACCGAGCGCGCGATTCGCGCCGCCGCGGAAGCGGGCGCCGACGCCGCCATTCTCGGTTGCACGGAGTTGTCGGTGGTCGCGCAGAGCCTGAAGCCGACCGATCTCGCAATCATCGACAGCAACGCGGCGCTGGCCCGCGTCTGCCTGGAACGGTGCGGCTATTGAAGCGGCTGCTCTCGCGGAGTTTCGCGAGGGCAGATCGCGGTTCTCACTCGGCGGCGGGAACAGTGGTCGTGGGAAGCGATGGCATGGCCGGCTGCCCGGCCCGCGCATAAGCAAACAGCCCGGCAGCGACGATGGCGTAGGCCAGCGCTACGCCGGGCGTCACACCGATGCCAACCGCCGGCCCGTGCATGAAGCCGAAAAACGTCAGCACCGCGCCCGCGGCTGCGAACGCCGAGGCTTTCAGGAAGTCGCGCTCGATCACGAACACGGCGACCGCAGCCAGCACAAGACCGGTGAGGATCGAACCTTCCCCGAGCACCGACAGCCCGTGGTAGAGCACGCCGGTCGCGCCGAGTTTGTCGAGGCCGACCGCGTCGGCGCTGGTGCCCGCCGCCGTCAGCGCGCCGTCCACCAGCGTCTTGCCCCATGCGGCCAGATGCGGCGTCAGCGCCAGCACGATGGCGGGCGCGTGGCTGGCGGGCGTTGTCTGGAACGCCTGCGCACCCACCAGCATGCCGATATAGAGCAGGATCGGCAGGATCGCGACGACCGGCACAAGATTGAGCAGCAGCGAAATCACGCCGAACCACGCCAGCACGATCACCATGAAGCCGGTGGCTGCCGAATAGCCGATGCGCCCGCCCATCGCCTTCCAGCCCGGATGGCCGATATAGACCGCGTTGATGAAGGGGTTGCCCATCAGCGCGCCGATCAGGCTGACTGCGCCGTCGGCGGTCAGCACGCGGTTGGTGGGGAAGTGATCGCCCGCCGCTTCCGCGCTCTCCACGTTGTCCATCGCCTCCACGAGGTCATAGACGCCGAACGGAATGGCGGTGACAAGAATGATGCCGATGAACTCGAAGCCGGAGAAGACATGGCCGATGGCGGGCACCGGCACCGAGAAGCCGATATTGCTGAACGACTCGCCGAGCTTGGCAAGGCTCAGCCCGCCGATGTTGAGCCCGAACAGGTTGGAGCCCCATGCGATCACCATGCCGACGCCGATCGCAACCAGACCGGCCGGAATGCCTTTCGGATATCTCACACCGCCGAACCACGCGACGAGGATGATCGCAAAGCAGGTGAGTCCGATCACGGGCGTGGTGAACATCTCGAACGCCGGGCGCATCGAGATGAACGCCACCGAGACGCCCGCGAGCGTGCCGAGCAGCGCGGCGCGCGGCGTGATGCGCTGGATCACCGGGGCAATGAAGCCGCCGATCATCAGGATGAAGCTCTGGATGAAGACCCAGGTCAGCCCCGCCTCCCACGCCTTGATGGGATCGTTGGTCTTGATGAGGATCGGCAGCATGATGACGAAGGTGACGATGAACATATGCGGCACGCTGACGCCGGACGGCAGTGCGCAGACATCGTTGCGCCCGGTTTTCTTCGCCAGCCTGTAGGCGAGCCACGCGTAATACATGGTCGACAGGAACATCATCAGCCCGAGCGCTGGAAGGATGCGCCCGAACACCAGGGAGTCCGGCATCTTGAGCACGAACCGCAGCAGCGCGGTGAGCGTCAGCATGTTGACGAGGATATTGGTGCCGAAGCCGAAGAACGCGTTCCAGTCTCCCGGAGACCACAAGGCAACCTTGCCGCCCGGATTCGTCGTCGTCTCGCTCATGCTCCCGCCCCTTTGTTGTTGTCCGGTTGTGCTGATCAACCCGTCATGCGTCCGGCTTCATGGCGCTGATGACATCGGTCGAGCGGCTGACCCATCCGAAGATGCCGCCCTGCGCCTTGATCATGTTCAGGCCCATCTCGTGGAATTCGGGAAAATAGGAGGCACAGCAATCCGCCAGCACGACGCAGCGGTAGCCGCGATCATTGGCCTCGCGCACGGTGGTGTTGACGCAGACCTCCGTGGTGACGCCGCACACCAGAAGAGTCTCGATGCCGTGCTGCTTCAGGACATCGCCGAATTCGGTGGCGTAGAACGCCCCCTTGCCCGGCTTGTCGATCACGATCTCGCCGGGGGCGGGATAGAGCGAGGCGACGATATCGTGCCCCGGCTCGCCGCGGATAAGGATGCGGCCCATCGGGCCGGGATCGCCGATGCGCAGGCTCGGCGAGCCGCGCTCGATCTTGGCGGGCGGCGCATCCGACAGGTCCGGCAGATGCCCCTCGCGGGTGTGGACCACCAGCATGCCGGCTTCGCGCGCGGCGGCCAGCACGGCCCGGCACGGCTCGACCGCGCGGGCAAGCTGGGAGATGTCGTTGCCGAGCGTCTCCCCGAAGCCGCCGGGCTCCAGGAAATCGCGCTGCATGTCGATGATGACCAGCGCCGTTTTCGGCCAGACGACCTCAAGCGGCGCGGGATCGGCGGCGACTGTACTGCGGATTTGCGGCATAGGCCCTCCCGAAGGAGGCCCTGCAAGCTGCGGGCCATTGTGTACAATTCGTCAGCGCCCTCGGATCATCTAAAAATAATAATATAAATCATATACATAATGAAATATCACTTTGTAAGTAAGGTGCAAATTCGTGCGCTGCGCCCGATCATTCTGATCGTTTTATAGGCAATTCATCTGAACTCGGGATCGTGCCGGAGGTCAGGACGACGACAGGCCACGGACCGTCGCGGTCCGTGGCCTGTCCAATTTTCGATGTCGTTCTCCGCTCTCGTTTTCTGCTTGCGAGACGGCACGCGCTTTGCGAGAGCGCGTTACTCGCTGGCTTCGCTGGTCGTGGTGAGGATCGCCACGTCCTGGTCGCCCTGCACTTCGTACAGCGCGAAATCGCGGCTCTTCAGCATGCCGTTCGGCAGGAAGTCGACGGACGAACTCGCGCCGTCGTAGTTGATCGTCTTACCGGCATCGAGAAGCTTCGCGCCCTCCGCGAAGGTGGTGGCGCGCTCGCCGGGGCCGTTGGCGACTTTCATGATGGCGTCGGACACCGCGCGGGCCTCGGTCGATTTCGCGCTGTGGATGCCGAGCAGCAGCAGGTTGATCTCGTCATAGGCCGCGCAGCCATAGGGGAACTGGATCTGGCCGTTCGGCTGTGCGCCCACGAGACGAAGATAGGCGTCGTAGGAGTCCTTGCCGACCGGCGGCACCGGCGAGCCGTGCAGGATGCCGTTGGCAGCCGAGCCGACCGCCTTCTTGAAGTCGGGACCGACGGCGAAGGACAGTGCGAACACCTTGCCGGTGTAGCCGCCGCGAACGAGTTCGCGGTAGACGGCGGTCATGTCGGTCACATAGCCGGCGAGGAACAGCGCGGGGGCCTTGCTGGCGATCAGCTTCTCGGCCTCGGCGCGATACGACACCTGCTGCGGATTATAATACATCGGCTCGCCGACAATCTCGCCGCCCACCTTCTTGAGCGCGGTCGCGAAAGATTCGCCCATCGAGGCCGCGAAGTCGTTCTTCGGGCCGGCGAAGCCGACCTTGAGGAAGCCGCGCTTGGCCGCGAGATCGGCCAGCGCCACGCACCACGCCTTGTTCAAAGGCTGAAGATTATAGCAGAGACGCTTTTTGTCGCCGTTCGGCAGATAGTCGGACGAGCCGCTGTAAAGCTGGATCACATTGGCTTCCTGACACAGCGGCATGATACCGAGCGTCACCGACGACGCCCAGGTGCCGATGATCGCCATCACCTGATCGGCGTCGATCAGCTTGCGCGCGGCGCGCACGGCGGCCTCGGGATTAGTTTCGGAATTCTCCGAGATCAGTTCGATCTTGCGGCCAAGCACGCCGCCATTGGCGTTGACCAGATCAACCACCGCGCGATGCGCCTTGGCCTTCTCCGGTCCATAGGGCGCGCCGCCGCCGGACAGCGGCGTCAGGCTGCCGATCTTGATCGGACTGGACTGGGCCAGGCCGTGGCGCAGAAACGCCGGCGTCGCGAGAGCAATCGTTGAACCTGCAAGGACAAACCTGCGCGTAACTTTCATCGATATCATCCTTTCGATGGGGATGGAGTGGAAACGGGTTCAGAGGGACGGTGGGCGACCTCGGGCAGAATGCCCTCGGGGCGGAACCGGATGGCGGCGATCAAAAGACAGCCGATGATGATGAAGCGCAGCGCCGACACCTGCTCGGCATCGAGCGCCGTCAGCCATGGTCCGAGAAAGCGGGTGCCCTCATAGATCGCGACCACCACGAGCGCGCCGACCACGGTGCCGATCATGTTGCCCGCGCCGCCGACGATCACCGACATCCAGATCAGGATCGCGACTGGCGTCGTGAAATTCTCCGGCGTGATGGTCTGGACGTAATGCGCATAGAGCGATCCGCCCGCCGCCATGATCGCGCTGCCGATCACGAAAGCCTGGAGGCGATACAGGAACACGTTCTTGCCGAGCGTCGCGGGAACGAGATCGTCCTCGCGGATGGCGCGCAGCACGCGGCCATAGGGCGTCACCGACAGCCGTCGCATGATCAGAAAGACCACAACGGCTGCCACGGCGATGATGCCGAGCACCATCAATGCCGTCTCCATCCGGCTGAGCCCCTGCAACACCGGACGCGTGGAAATCAGAAAGCCTCGCGGGCCGCCGGTCAGCCAGTCCTCGTTGTTGAAGACGAGACGGATGGTTTCCGCAAATCCCAGCGTGACGATGGCGAGAAAGTCGCCGGACAGCCGCAGCGACAGCAGCGCGACGAATGCACCCGCGATCGCGCCGATGATCGTCGCCGCCACCAGCCCGCCAACGAAAGGCAGGTGGAACGTCTCGGTGGCGATGCCGCTGGTATAGGCGCCGATACCGTAGAACCCGACAATGCCGAAATTGATCAGGCCGGTCAGACCGAATTGAAGATTGAGAGCCAGCGCGAGGATCACATAGATTCCGGCGATGGTGAGGATGGCGACGAGATATGCATCCATGGCGGTTACTTCCGATCCACCTTGTCACCGAGCAGCCCCTGCGGGCGCAGGATGAGAACGATCGCGATCACGGCAAATCCCACCGCTCCCTTGTAGGTCGGGGACAGGAAGGCGACAGTCAATTCCTCGGCAAGGCCGATGATGAGGGCACCAGCCGCGGCCCCGAGCGGGGAGCCAAGACCGCCGACGATGGCCGCGGCGATGATCGGGATCGTCACCGCCCAGTTGAGATTGGGATCGATCGCAAGGTCGAGGCCCACCAGCACGCCCGACAGCCCGAACAGCGCACCCGCGACCGCGACCCCGAACATCTCGATGCGGGGCACCGGCAGGCCGCGCACATTGGCGAGCGAGGCATTGTCGGCGACCGCGCGCAGCGCCCGCCCCATCGGCGTCAGAGCCAGCAATGCGCCAACGAACAGCGTGGCGAGGATCGAGACCGACACCACCGCCGCCGTCTCCCGCGTGACGCGCACGCCCCACAGCATAATCGGCCCGGTCAGCGGCAGGTCGAAGCTTCTGAGCTGCGCGCCGTAGAAGAAACGGACGATGTTCTCCAGCACGAAGGACAGCGCGATAGACACCAGCAGCAGCGTGCCGCCGCTGCGACCCCGCAGAGGGCGGAAAATCACCCGGTCGCAGAGAACGACCGCGATGGCGCTGACAATCATCGCGCCAATGCCGCCGACCCAGATCGGCAGGCCAAATACGACATTCACCGTCCAGGCGGCGAACGCGCCGATCGTCACGAAGCCGCCGGCGGCGAAGTTGGCGTAACGGAACAGGGTGAAGATCAGCGTGAAGGCGATCGCAGCGGGCGCGACCACGGCCGCGCTGGCCAGCGTGTTGATGACCATCTGCATCAGGCGGCCTCGCCGAAGAACAATGCGCCGAAATCCGGCTCCGCCGCGAGCGCCGCCGCGTCGCCGGCGCGCACCACGCGACCGTCAACGAGAACCAGTGCACGGTTGGCGCGCTGAAGCGCCGCGCGCGCATTCTGCTCGACGATGAGAACGCCGAGATTGGCCGATGCCGCCAGCTGCCGCAGCAGGTCCAGCATCTCGCCCACCAACAGCGGCGACAGGCCGGCGGTCGGCTCATCGACCAGCAGAACCCGCGGCCGCGCCATCAGCGCCATCGCCAGCCCGACCATCTGACGCTGACCGCCCGACAGACCACCCGCGCGCTTGTGCATGTAGGCCGTGATGCCGGGCAGCAGCGCGACCACCTCGTCGCGCCGCTGCGCGATATCCTTCGCGCCCCACGAACTCACCGAAAGGTTTTCGGCCACCGACAGCGTACGAAACACGTTGCGCTCCTGCGGCATGAACACAGCGCCCGCCGTGGCCCGCTCCGACGGCGCGAGCGGCACGAGATCACGGCCGTCCAGCGTCAGTTCGCCGCCTGTGACTTTCGCAACGCCCGCAATCGATTTCAGCAGCGTCGACTTGCCCGCACCGTTGGGCCCGACCAGCGCGACCATCTCGCCCGGCTCGACCGCAAGATTGACGCCGTGCACGATGTCGCTTGCCCCGTAACCCGCACGCAGGTCTTTCAGAAGGAGAAGGGTCATGCGGCTTCTCCCAGATAGGATTGGATCACCGCCGGATTCGACGAGACATGGGCAAAGCTTCCCTCCGCCAGCACCTTGCCGCCCGCCATCACGACGACGCGCGACGACAGATTGCGGATGAATCCGATATTGTGCTCAATGATCACGAAGGTCTTGCCGTGGTTGCGATTGAGCCGCTGGATCAGAACGGCGATCTCCTCCACCAGATGCGGCGCGACGCCGGCCGCAATCTCGTCGAGCAAAATGGTGTCGGCCTCCGCCATCAGGCAGCGCGCCAGTTCGAGCAGCTTCTTCTGGCCGCCGGAGAGATTGGCCGCGAACTTGTTCTCGTGCGCCGACAGCGACACCAGCGCGAGAACCTCGCGGGCCCGCCCGGTCACCGCTCGATCGGCCGCACGCGTCGCAGCCGGGCGAAACAAGGCACCGCCCAGGCTCTCGCCGACATTGTCGCGGGCGGCCAGCATCACGTTCTCAAGTACGGTCAGCCGGTCCAGTTCGCGCGCGAGCTGGAAGGTCCGGGTCAGGCCGAGCCGCGCCAGCCGATAGGGCGGCAATCGGGTCGCGTCCACGCCGTTGACCGTCAACGTGCCGCCGTCCGGCGTCAGGACGCCGGACAGAAGATTGAACAGCGTCGTCTTGCCCGCCCCGTTCGGACCGATCAGGCCGACGATCTGGCCGGGCTCGACAATGAACGACACGTTGTCGACGACCGTCGTTCCGCTGAAACGCTTGGTCAGCCCGTCGGCCACGATCCGCGCGGTCATCGTTTCATGCCCCCGGCGGCCCTGGCTTTCTTCGCTCGAACCAAATTTTTCGATGGAGCGCTCTTCCGTTTCACGGTCGCAACCTGCTCGTTACGCAAGAGCCCGTCCACGGCCTCGACGAGCATGGCCAGCACCTCACGCACTCGCTTTTCGTCGGAATGAATGTTGTCCTGGATACGCAGCCCGCGCAGTGTCGACACGATCAGGGTGATGACGACGTGAATGCGCTCCGGCGGCAGGCCCGAGGCCTGAAACGCCTGCACACCCAGCGCTTCATAAGCCTCAAAAAGATCGGTCAGGATCTGATTGACCGCCTCGCCGATGCGGGTATCGGATCGCCCCGAAACCATGAGGTCGAGCATGGTGACCAGCGCATTGGCACGGAAGACGTCCTCATAAAGACGCCCGACAAAACTCGCGACGTCGGTCCGGCCTTTGCGCATGTCCTCTGCGAGCGCAGCCACGCTGTCACGAGCGCGCTGCCAGAAATGCGCGGCAGTGTCGATGATGAGATCGTCGCGGGTCGGATAGTGGTGAAGCATCGCGCCGCGCGAGACCCCGCAGCGCAGGGCGATGGCGGCCGCCGAGGCCGCGTGCACGCCGACCTCGGCGATCAGGTCTTCCGTCGCGGCGCGCAGGCGCGCCCGCATCGCTGCGCCCTTGACCTCGCGGCCGTCGGACGAATCCGGAGCCTCTTTCAGTTGAGCAGTTTCCATGACCAAAAGCTGCCATGATGGACCCTGATCGTGCGCGCAAAAAAAGCAGGCATGACTGCTTGTTTTTTGGCTCAAAAGCCCTCCCGCCTGAAATCCGGCGGTTATTTCGCAAAAATTCGAAGTGGCGCGCACGACTGATCTTCTTACCAAAACATCAGTCCTGCAAAATATTTCCTCGTTCATGTATTTGATATTCCGTATTTCATCACTGATCTGCAATATTTCAGATCGATTGGCTCGTTTGCAGAAAATATTCTTCCTTTTAACCGTCGTTTTGGGACGAATACTTGAAAAGCAAGGTTTGCTCCAATCACGCCGCGCTTGTAAGCAGGGTCACGTGCAAGCCGCGAGACGCCGCCTGCGCGACAGAAACGATGGAATTGGGGGAACGCGTTGCTCGCCCAGCAAATGGATGTCCGGACACGAGACCTGGCTGCTCCGGCTTCCGCAGACATCATCATCACCGGCGCAAACCAGATCATTCTCTGCGACCCCGGCCAGCCGGATGGCATCGGCATCATTGAGAACGGATGCATCGCCGTGACTGGCGAGACGATCGCAGCCATCGGCTCGCAGCGGGATATCTCGGCGCTGCGCGGCAGTCATACGCGGGTGATCGACGCTGATGGCGGCGTCGTCACCCCCGGCCTCGTCGATTGCCATGCGCATCTGATCTTTGCCGGTGACCGGTCCGACGAATATTTTCAGCGCGCGAAGGGACTCGACGACCGCGGCCTCACCGAAGCCGGGCTGGTCTGGGGCGTCCCGGCCTCGCAACGCTGCAATGGCGGCCTCTCGGTCGCGGACTACGTCGCCGCTTCGCTGCCGCGCGCGCAGCAAATGCTGGCGTTCGGAACCACCACGCTCGAAACCAAGTCCGGATACGGCCTCGACCACGCCAGCGACCTCGCCTCGCTCGAAGCCGCGCAGACGATTGCGAGGCTCACCGGGCTTGAGATCGTCGGCACCTATCTCGGCGCGCACGCACGTCCGCCCGAGTACGCGGAACGCTATCTCGACACTATTATCGCCGAGACCATTCCCGCTGTCGCCGAGAAAAAGCTCGCGGACTTCTGCGACGTCTATGTCGATCCCGACGTGTTCACGCTGTCCGAATGTGCGCGCGTGCTCGCCGCTGCCGCCGACGCGGGGCTCGGCGCCAAGTTGCACACAGACGCACGCGTCAATATCGGCGGCGCGCGGCTCGCGGCCGAAATGAAGGCGGCCTCCGTCGATCACGGCAACATGCTGAGCGAGAGCGACCTGCGCGTGCTCGCGGATGCAGGCACCAGCGTCGCATTCTTTCCCGGCTTCGACTGGGCGGTGAACCATCCGCGCCCGGTGGATGGCCGGCGCCTTGTGTGTTCGGGCGTCAACGTCGCGGTAGCGACCGACCTCTGCCCGGTCTGCTGGCATCTGTCGCAACAGATGAGCATGGGCTTCGCCTGCCGCTTGTCGGGACTGACGCCGGAAGAGGCCCTGCTCGGCGTTACGCGCAACGCCGCGAAGGCACTGCGGCGCGACCATCGAATCGGTTCGCTCGCGCCCGGCATGCAGGCGGACCTCGTGGTCTTCGACGTTCCCGATTTCCGGCAGATCGCTTTCCGCTTCGGCGTGAATGCGGCGGCGTGCGTCATCAAGAAAGGCCGGGTTCTTGTCGGCGGCGACCGGCGACCAGCAGCGACACTTTAGGGACGAGAAAATCATGAGAAACAGGATCGACGAAGGGCTGTGGGCGTGGCGGCAGACCGAGAACCACAACCACATGATCGAGTTGCAGAACACAGAACTCCCCGCTGCGAACGACGCGGAGATCGAACTGGCGTTCTTCGGCGGCTCCGCCTTCCGCATCACCTCGCCTGCCGGTCTCACGATGATGATCGATCCGTGGCGCAATCCGCCGTGGGGCAACTGGGACTGGTACCTGTATGATTTCCCGAAGGTCGCCGTCGATATCGCGCTGTCCACCCACGCGCATTTCGATCACGACGGCGTGCATCAGCTCACCGCCGATGTGATCCTCGATCGCCTGATCGGCACCTACGAATTCGCCGACGTGAAGATCACCGGCATCGCCGACAAGCATGTCTCGGACAGCACGCACAACGCCTACAACTGGGCGGAGATGACCCGGCGGCTGACCAACATGAAGACCAATCCGCCAGACAACTGCCGCTCGTTCGACAACTGCCTGCTGATCGTCGAGGTGGCGGGACTGAAGATCCTGCACTGGGGCGACAACCGCCCCAATCCGCCGGACAGCGTGTGGGACAAGGTCGGCGAGATCGACATCCTGCTGCTGCCGGTCGACGGCTCGCAGCATGTTCTCAGCGACGAACAGGCCGACAAAGTGGCCGAGCGCGTGAAGGCCCGTCTCATCGTACCGCATCACTACGGCATCTGGGACGTAACGACGCGCGGCTCGACGCTGCTGCCGCCCGACGCGTGGGTCAACCGGCGCAAGGATTCGATCTGGACGGAGAGCGGCGCGGTCAGGCTCGCGCCCTCCTTCGTCAAGGCGCAGACCAACCGCGTGCTCTGCTTCGGCGAGCACGTCGCCTTCGACAAGCCGGATCCCCGCAACGCGCCCAAGCGGGCGTAATCCTATGCGCCAAGCGCGCGGTCCTGCGCTGCGCGCCACACCAGTTCGGCAGCGTGCGATGTGAAGCCGCCGACGCGGCGCGCGAAACAGATGGTACGCGGCAGGCCGGGCGTCAGCGGCACAACCACGACGCCCGCATGGGTCTCGGGCACCGCCATCTCGGCGATGATGGAAACGCCCATTCCGGCGCGCACCAACGCAAGGATCGAGGTGATCTGCTGAATCGCGTGGCGGATCGCCGGCTCGTGCCCGCTGCGCGCGAACCAGGCGCGCACCAGCGGCTCGCTGCCGCCCTTTGTCAGGATGAAGGGCGGGCCGGACAGCGCCTTGGCATCCAGAGTGGCCCGCTTGGCCAGAGGATCGGCCGCGCGGATCAGCGCGACCAAGCGGTCGCGCGCCAGCGGCAGCATTTCGAGATCGGGATCGTCGTTCTGCGTCGCGATGGCGAAATCCACGCTGCCGTCGCGCAGCGCCTGCAGCGCGGGCTGGTCCGTGCTCTCCGAAATCTCCACGCGCAGCGCGCGGTGCGCCTTCGCGATCGCCGCCACGAGCCCCGGCAGAATGTGTGTCGAGGCGGACGAGCCGAACGAGGCGATCCGAACGAGGCCGCTGCCCTGAACGCGGCTGTCCGTAAGTCGCTGCGCGGTGAATTGCGCCAGTTCGTCCTGCCGCGCGGCATGCTCGGCGAGAATGCGCCCTTCGGCTGTGAGCGTGACCGGACGGCGGCCCCGCACCACAAGCGACAGCCCGCACAGTTCCTCGGCCCGCGCGAGCGCCTTGCTTGCCGCCGGCTGGCTGACATTCAGCGCCCGGGCGGCCTCGGAGAGGTTGCCGGACCGCTCGATCAGCGGCAGCAGGCGCAGGGCGAGAGGAGATATGCTCCCCAGAAGGTCTTGCATGGAAAAATATAACTTCAGGTTATTGGATTATGCAATTCCATTCTGATTGAGAATTACCCTGCCGTTGTCAGGGACATTCGTCGTGACCGTTTCGATCAACCCGTTCATCGCCGCCATTCCGACCAATCCGCTGCGCGCGCTGTTCCCCTACGCCGCGCGTCCGGGGATGCTGAACCTCGCCAGCGGCCACCCCTCGAAGGACGCCTACGACCACGAGGGGCTCGGCGAAGCGCTCAACCGCGCCAGCGCGGATTTCACCGCATGGACCTACGGCTCCAGCGCCGGCGATCCCGCCTTCGTCGCGATGCTGCGGGAGACGGTGGCGACAGTGCCCGACGGCTACCGCCTGCTCGTCACCTCGGGCGCGCAGCAGGGCATCGACCTCGCGGTGCGCACCCTGACGCCGCCCGGCGCAACCGTTCTCGTCCCCGAGCCGGTTTATCCCGCGGTGCTGTCCACCTGCGCGGCTGCCGGCGTCATTGCGGTCGGCTACCGCATCGCACCCGACGAAGCCGATGTCTCGGAACTGGCGCAAGCGATCGCGGCCACCGCCAACGTCAAGGCGCTCTACGCGCTGCCGACCTTCGGAAATCCCACCGGCGACACGCTGACCCGGACGCAGCGGCTGAACCTGCTCGCGCTGTGCGCGCGGCATGGCATTCCGGTGATCGAGGATGCGCCCTACAGCGATCTGTGGTTTCGCGACGCGCCGCCACCAAGCCTCGCGGCGCTCGCGAGCGAGGTTGAAGGCGCGCTCGTCATCCATCTTGGCAGCCTCTCCAAGATCATCTCTCCGGGCCTACGGCTGGGCTGGATGGTCGCGCCCGAGGCCATTGCCGCGCCGATGCAGGAGGCCCGGCAGGCCGGCGACCTGCAACCCAACTCGCTGGCCCAGCGCGTCGCGCTGCACTACCTGCAACTCGGCCGGCTGGACGCGCATGTCGCGCGCGTGCGCGCGCTTTATGCCGAACGGCACGATGTGCTGGCGGCCACGCTCTCGCAAGCCGGCTTCAGGGTGCCGGACGTCGGCGGCGGCATGTTCATCTTTCCTTTCCTGCCGGACGGCGCCAGACGCGACGGGCTGTTCGAGCGCGCAGTGGAAGCGAATGTGATGTATGCGCCCGGTCCCGCCTTCTCGGTGCGGCCGGACGACGACAGCTTCGCGGATCGGGTGCGGCTGTGCTTTGCGGGCCTGTCGAAGGACGACATCCGCATCGCCGCCGAACGGCTCGCCGCTGCGACGAGGGGCTGACGACCATGCAGATCCTGCTCGCGCTCTTTCCGGATTTCATGCTGATCGTTCTCGGCGGCCTGCTCCGCCGGTCCATCTCTGCCGATGGATGGAAGGGCATCGACAAGCTGAATTTCCAGATTCTGTTTCCGGCCCTGATCTTCACGTCGGCGCTCAGTCAGGCACCGGCCGCCGACGACGTCCTGGTGATCGGGTTCGGCGTCTGGCTCATCATGGGTCTCGGCCTTGCGCTGGCCTGGTTCGTGCGCCCGCTCGGTCCCGAGCGCTTCCTTGACTTCGCAGGTTTGTGGCAGACCGCATGGCGGTTCAACACGGCGCTCGCGTTCGTGGCCGTGCAGGCGCTGCCTGACAATTATCGTGCCCTGATGTCGATCGCGATCGGCATGGCGGTCCCGGTCGCGAACATTCTCGCGATCGGCGCGCTCTCCCGCGGCCAGTCGCTGTCATTTGCGAAGACCCTGAAACAGATCGCCACCAATCCCTTCTTCATCGCCAGCGTGGCGGGGATGGGCGTTTCGATTTCACAGGTATCGCTGTCGCCTCACCTGCTGGAGCCGGTGAAGATGCTGTCGCGCGCCGCGATCCCGGTCGCCCTGCTGTCGATCGGCGCCGCGCTGAACTGGCAGGCATTCGCGAGGTTCAACGGCTTCTCGGCCGCGCTGAACGCGATCAAGCTGCTGATCCTGCCGGCCGCGACCTTCGCCGCCGCGACGTCGCTCGGCATCGACCCCGCACGCACCACGGTCCTCACCCTGTTCGCGGCGCTGCCGACCGCATCGGCGGCGCATGTGCTGGCGTCCGTGTTCGGCGCGGACCGCGAGTCCGTCGCCACCATGATCGCGCAGTCCACCCTGATCGGATGCCTCAGCCTGCCGCTCTGGCTGATCTTTCTCAGCCACGTCGCAGCATAGGCGGCCTCACGGCTCGGTGGCGAAGGTGAGCGCCCCGGCCGGCCGCAGGGTGCGGGCGTCGAAGCTGCGGATTTCCATCCGGCCGGCGACATCGATGGTCACCAGCAGACGATCGCCGGCCACGGCGGTCGAGACGATCCGCGCACCCTTCGGCAGGGTCGCCACCTGATTGACCGGCGCGACACTTCCCTCGCCGCGAAAAAGACGGTAGCCGATCGCAATGAAGACCGCGCCGAGCGCGATCGCCGTGGTGAGCCCGGCGATCAGCATCATCCGCCGCACCCGCGCCATGACGAGCGCGGTCTGCTCCGGATCTGGATCAGGCGGGTTGCCGAGCGGCGGCGAGGACATGAGCAACGACGATCTCCTGACAGTCACGATAGAGGACGGCGACAACGCCCAGCGTCTGGACCGCGTGCTCGCCGCGCATCATCCCTCGCTGTCGCGCTCCCGCCTCAAGGCGTTGATTCTGGCAGGCCATGTCGCCGTCGGCGACACGCCCGTCCGCGACCCCGCTTATCATGTCCGCACCGGCGACACGATCACAATTGATCTGCCGCCGCCAAGCCCGGCCGAGCCGGAGGGCGAGGACATTCCGCTGGACGTGGTGTTCGAGGACGACGACATCATCGTCATCAACAAGCCGGCCGGCCTCGTGGTGCACCCGGCGGCGGGGCACGAGAGCGGAACCCTCGTCAATGCACTGATCGCCCACTGCGGCGACAGCCTGTCCGGCATCGGCGGAGTGCGGCGGCCGGGCATCGTCCACCGGCTGGACAAGGACACCACAGGGCTGCTGATCGTCGCCAAGAACGATGCTGCGCACGCGGCGCTCAGCGCCCAGTTTGCCGACCACGGCCGCACCGGACCGCTCGAACGCGGCTACATCGCCTTCGTCTGGGGCCACCCCGGCCGGCCGCGCGGCACCATCGACGCGCCGCTGGACCGTCATCCGCACGCCCGCGACAAGATCGCGGTCCGGCAGGGCGGCCGCGAAGCAATCACCCACTGGGAACTGGCGGAGAGTTTCACAGGCCGCGATGGCAAACCGGCCGCCTCGGAGATCGTCTGCCACCTGGAGACCGGCCGCACCCATCAGATCCGCGTCCACCTTGCCCATATCGGCCATCCGCTGCTCGGGGACGCGACCTATGGAGCAGGCTTCCGGACCAAAGCGAAGCAGCTTGAGCCAGACGCCGCCGCCGCGCTGGACGCCCTTGGACGGCAGGCCCTGCATGCCTATATGCTGGCGGTGCAGCACCCCAAAACCGGCGAAATCCTCTCCTGGGAGGCCGACCTCCCAAAGGACATGCGTGCCCTGCAACAGGCACTCCGCCGGACAGAATGACGCAGATGCATGTAGATTCGCGTGCTTTCTCAATAAAATAAAAACCGTCACGCTGTCGTGACGGCTGGTTTCCTTCCAAAAACGCCCCAATTGGATGTATGCTGCGCCTGCGCTGGAATCGTCCGGCGCGGAACCTCGCAGCCCGGCTGGCTTTGAAATAGCAGTCGTCTGCCTGACCTGCCGCTATCGGGGGTCTGAAACACTGGAGGGCATAGCAATGGCCCGTACCGCTGCTTTACCGGTTCTGAGTGGTGAATCCGGTCTTTCGCACTACCTCGCCGAAATCCGCAAGTTCCCGATGCTGGAACCGCAGGATGAATATATGCTGGCCAAGCGCTGGCGCGAGCATGATGACCGCGAAGCCGCGCACAAGCTCGTCACCAGTCACCTTCGCCTCGTGGCCAAGATCGCCATGGGCTATCGCGGCTATGGCCTGCCGATCTCTGAGGTCGTCTCGGAGGGCAATGTCGGCCTCATGCAGGCGGTGAAGCGGTTCGAGCCCGACAAGGGCTTCCGCCTCGCCACCTATGCGATGTGGTGGATCAAGGCCTCGATCCAGGAATACATCCTGCGCTCGTGGTCGCTCGTGAAGATGGGCACGACCGCGAACCAGAAGAAGCTGTTCTTCAACCTGCGCAAGGCCAAGAGCAAGATCAACGCGCTCGAGGATGGTGATCTTCATCCCGATCAGGTCAAGCTGATCGCCAAGCGCCTCGGCGTCGGCGAGCAGGATGTGATCGACATGAACCGCCGCCTCAGTGGCGACGCCTCGCTCAACGCGCCGATCCGCGACGACGGCGATCCGGGCGAGTGGCAGGACTGGCTGGTCGATAATTCGCCCAACCAGGAAGCCATCGTCGCCGAGGACGAGGAGTTTACCCAGCGTCACAACGCGCTGACCGGCGCGATGGACGTGCTCAACCCGCGCGAACGCCGCATCTTCGAGGCGCGGCGCCTCGCGGATGAGCCGATGACGCTGGAGGATCTCGCCGTCGAGTTCGGCGTTTCGCGCGAGCGTGTGCGCCAGATCGAGGTGCGGGCATTCGAGAAGGTGCAGGCGGCGGTGCGCTCCACCATCGCCCGGCAGGAGCACGCGGCGCTCGCCGCCGCTGCCGCGCACTGACCCGCACGCAAGATCCAAACATCAAAGCCGGCGGCGACGCCGGCTTTTTCTTTGCGCGATGGCACGAGGTTTCGTGCGGCCCGGCAGGGATAAAATCCACTCGGAGACCCCTGAACCAAACCGCCGGTCACGGAGTCTTATCCATTTAGGGTGTAGGCCTCGCGCAACGAAGCGTTTTTAAACGCTCTTTGCACGCAATTTACCGGGTTTGCGTCATCGGTTTGCCAAGAATGGCGATGATGGTGTTCCCGTTGCCGATGGAGGCACCGTCATGTCGCAGTCAGAACAATATCTCTTCGAACGCGCCGAATTCTGTCACCGTCTCGCGGACGAAGAACTCGATCCCGAAATGCGCGACATGCTGCGCGATCTCGAACAGGACTATCGCGCGAAGGCAAAACGCGCCCGAACCGTCGAGACCTGCGCCGCCTGACCGCTGCCGCGAGAGATCTTCCGGTCTTCTTCCTTCCGGCCTCCCCCCTTCGACTGTCCCGCCGATCCTTCCGCCTCGCCTCACCCGCCGCCAGCGCACACGCCCCGGACCGGTCCTTAACGGGACTCAGCGCGCCGCGTCGCGGCTGCCAGAATGGCTTGCGCCGGACGAAATGGCCCGACGCTCTGCCGGATAAAGCTCACTGTCCCCAGGCCGCGAATGCGTCGCTAAACGCGCGCTCGCCCGGCTCGCCCTTCTCGACAGCGATGATGGCGCGCCGCTGGGTCGTGTAGACCAGCGGGATATCGAACCAGGACCGCTCCTTGAGGAGCTGGAGGTTGCGCACCCGGTCGCTTTCGACATTCGAAAGCCCGATCAGGAAGAAATTGTCCGTCACCTTGACGGCAAGCCCGGCCAGCGGCGTGCCGCGCGCCTGCTCGTTCGATTTCATCAGGATGCCGGGCACGTTGGCGATTCCGCCGCCGTCGAACTCCGGCGGGAGAACGAAATTCAGCTCGACCGTGTGGCTCGCTGGCAGCGACTGATCGTTGTTGCGCCGGAACGACAAGGTCATCTTCATCTTCCGTTCGGGGATGTCGATGTCCGCGCGGATCGCCAGATCCCCCATCTGCCCGTTGGCGCCCCGGACCTCCTCGGTCCGCCAAACCACCGTGCCGACGTACTGCTTGCCCTGCGGGGCACTGGGATCCTCGTCGTACAGCACCACCTTCTGCGCCACCGGCGCGACGGTCTGCGACGAGCCCGGCTGTCCGACCCGATCGGTGATCTTCGGCGGCGGGCCGGCTTCTTTCGGCGGCGCCTGCACCACCGCGGTTTCGGTGGACTTGAACAGGCCGCGCAGCGAGGAATAGGCCTGCGGCCCAAATACGGCAGCCGCACCGATCAACATCATCAGGACGCCGACGACGATGACCGTCCTGACCGGAAAGGCCCGCCCGGTCTTGACCCGGCGGGGCGGAGGGGGCGGCGGTGCACGATCCGCCGGACGCGGTTGATACCGCTCCGCCTCAGCCATCGACTCACCGTAGTCGTATCCCCCAGCCGGTTCCGCGCCACGGTTTTCCAGATCCGGCTCGATCCGATCGAACTCCGGAGACGGAGAAGGCACGTTGGCGTAAGTCCGCCGCGCGCTGCGGTTGGCCTGCGTCGCCGCCTGGCCGAGTTCGTCGGCCTCCGAGACGGCGTCGCGCAGACCGCGCAGCCCGGGCGGAAGCTCCGATGCCGGACGCTGAGATTGAGACCGTGGCGTCGCACCGCTGTCCGTCTCCGGCCGCGCACCGGCAGGAGGCACCGGCCCCGCCGGACGGCCCAACGGCGCGCGCGGCGGGCGGGGGGTTTCAAGACGGCTGTCATCGCGCGGGGGCTCGACCTTCAGCACCCGAGGCGGGCGAGGCGACGAGGCGGGCCGCGCCTCCGGCGTCACGGCCGCACCATCGTCGCGATCGGGACGCCGGGTCGGCAGCGGAGCATTGGCCTGCGAAGCGACCTCGGCGGCCTTCGCCCGGGTCGAGGCGCGAAGCGCGTCGCCCGGCTTCAGCCGGCTCGCGCTGTCGCCGCGCGCGGACTCGCTTCGCGCCCGCTGTGCGGCTTCGGATTCGACCTTGCGGATCGCCTCTTCCAGCGCAAGGCGCTCACGCGTGATCTCAGACTCGCTGAGCGGCGGCTGGACGCTGCGCAACTGGGTGATGAGCGCCGTCCGCGCACGCTCATAGAGCGCACGGCGGCTCTCGCCCGTGGCATTCGCGTCCAGTCCGGAGACAGCACGCGCAATAAGAGGGTAGTAGTCAGCCATCCGGCTCCTGCCTGAAGCCCCCGAAACCCGGTCCCCGCGCACCCGCGAACTGCAACGACAATCCGCGATCGTCACACACCCGGTCAGGTCTGTGCCAGCGATTCGGCATCAAATCCGAACCGTTTGATTGCGCGTGATGTTTTCGGGAACGGGGCTGCGAAAGTCAACCTTTCACGCTTCGAACGGGTTCTGAACCAGGATGGTATCTTCCCGCTCCGGGCTCGTCGACAGCAGCGCGATCGGACAGCCGACGAGTTCCTCCACACGACGGACGTATTTGACCGCCTGCGCGGGCAGATCGGCCCACGACCGCGCATTCGCCGTCGGCTCCTTCCAGCCCTCGATGGTTTCGTAGATCGGTTCGACGCGCGACTGCGCCCCCTCGCCGGCCGGCAGATGATCGATTTCCTCGCCGTCGAGACGATAGCCGACGCACACGTCGACGGTGTCGAAGCCGTCGAGGATGTCCAGCTTGGTCAGCGCCAGACCGCTGATCCCGCAGGTCCGCACCGTCTGGCGCACCAGCACCGCATCGAACCATCCGCAGCGGCGCTTGCGCCCCGTATTGACGCCGAATTCGCGGCCACGCCGCCCGATCTCCTCACCAATCTCGTTGGTCAGTTCGGTCGGGAACGGCCCCTGCCCCACACGCGTCGTGTAGGCCTTGCAGATGCCGAGCACGTAGCCGACGGCGCCGGGGCCGAGACCCGCGCCGGTCGCCGCCTGCGCCGCCACGGTATTGGACGAGGTCACATAAGGATACGTGCCGTGATCGACGTCGAGCAGCGCGCCCTGCGCGCCCTCGAACAGCATGCGCTTGCCTTCGCGGCGCTTGATGTCCAGCAGCCGCCACACCGTTTCCGCGAACGGCAGGATATCCGGCGCCAGCGTCATCAGTTCGGCGATGATGTCGTCGCGGTTGAATTCGGACAGTTGCAGGCCACGGCGCAACGCATTGTGGTGCGTGAGCAGGCGGTCGACCTTGTGCGGCAGCGTCTCCGGATCGGCCAGATCCATCAGGCGGATGGCGCGCCGCCCCACCTTGTCCTCATAGGCCGGACCGATGCCACGGCGCGTGGTGCCGATCGCGGTGGCGGTGTTCGCCGATTCGCGCAGCGCATCCAGTTCGCGATGCAGCGGCAGGATCAGCGTGACGTTCTCGGCGACACGCAGATTGTCCCGCGTGATCGCGACGCCCTGTCCGCGCAACCTGGCCAGTTCGTCGAGGAACGCCTGCGGATCGAACACCACGCCATTGCCGATCACCGAGAGCTTGGACGGCCGCAACACGCCTGACGGCAGCAACGCCAGCTTGTAGGTGTTGCCGTCGATCACCAGCGTATGGCCGGCATTGTGCCCGCCCTGGAAGCGCACGACGATATCGGCCTGCTCGGAGAGCCAGTCGACGATCTTGCCTTTGCCCTCGTCGCCCCACTGGGCGCCGACCACGACCACATTCGCCATTCGCGCGCGTTCCTTTTCACAGGCCCGGACAGGCCCGACCCAGCCCGCCACCGGCCTGAACGGCCAGCGCGACCTGACAGAAGTCCATTTTGAAGACTGCGCGCGAACCCGGAAAGCGATTGAACCGAAAGGGCCGAAGCCGATGCGTCCTGAGGAAGAAGCGCCCGCCGCGAGTCTCTTTCCGATAACGGAAGCCGGCCCGACACGCAAGCCGGACGCGCCCGGCTGCATGTGGGGAATGCATCCCAAGCTATTGAACCAGAGCAGAATTCCTGCAACTTCGGCCGGCGGTCAACGAGCCGCTGGCGCATATTCAGCCCGAAACATGACAGTCCAGTCCGAGGAAACCGCCCCCATCGCGCGGCCATTTCGATGGCTCGCCAACCAGCCCTACCTGCTGCTCAGCCTGACATCGCTGTTCTGGGCCGGGAATTCCATTGCCGGACACGGCGTCGCCGAGCTTGTTCCTCCGGTCACATTGTCGGTTCTGCGCTGGGGCATCGCACTTGCGATCGTGCTCCCATTCGCCTGGCCGCATCTCAAGCGCGACTGGTCCGTGATCCGCCGTCATATGGGCTGGCTGCTGATCCTCTCGTTCGCCGGCATCAGCCTGTTCAATACGCTCCACTACTGGGCCTTGAAGTACACCCATGCGCTCAACGTCCTGCTGCTGCAGTCCGCCGCACCGCTGTTTATCGCGATCTGGGCGCTGATCCTGTTCGGCGCCCGGCTGACGCTGGCGCAGGCCGGGGGCATCCTCGTATCGATGGCCGGCGTGCTCACCATTCTGCTGCACGGCGATTTTTCCCGCCTCGGGGGAATCGCGTTCAACGTCGGCGACGTGATTTTCCTCGTCGCGCTCGCGCTGTTTGGTGTGTTCACGGCCATGTCCTCGAAACGACCGCCGATCCACGGCTTGTCGTTCCTGAGCTTCACGTTCGGCGCCGGCACGCTGATGCTGCTGCCGTTCCTGGCCTGGGAAATAACCACCCAGCCGGCGATGATCGTCAACACCACCAGCCTGGCGGCCATTGCCTACGTGGCGATCTTCCCCTCGCTGCTGTCCTATCTCTGCTACAATCGCGGCGTTCAGCTGGTGGGAGCCAACCGATCCGCGCCGTTTTTCCATCTGATTCCCGTGTTCGGATCGGTGATGGCGATCCTCTTTCTCGGCGAGCGGATGCAACTCTTTCACGTCATCGGCTATGTGCTCGTGCTCGCGGGCGTCGTCGTCGCCGCGCGTAAGCAATCCTCGTCATCGCCGGCCGATGCGTGATGCGCCCATGACCCCACATCCGGCCGGGATGCGGCTCTACGACCGCCCCTACCTGATGCTCAGCCTGACATCGCTGTTCTGGGCCGGCAACATCGTGCTTGTTCGCTATACAGCGGAGCATATTCCTCCGATAGCGCTGGCCTGCGTGCGATGGGCCGGCGCTTGCGTCCTGGTCCTGCCCTTCGCCTGGCCCTATCTGCGCAACGACTGGCCAATTCTCCTTCGGCGCTGGAAGCTGATCGTGGTGCTTGCCGCGCTCGGCTACGCCGCCAACAACGCGCTGTCGCTGCTGGCGCTGCAACACACGCAGGCGATCAACGCACTGCTGATCCAGTCGTCCGGAACGCTGTTCGTCGCGCTGTGGGCACTCGTGCTCTACGGCATCCGGCTGACATGGATGCAGGCGCTCGGCATCCTGCTGTCGACCGCCGGCGTTCTCACCATCATCCTGCGCGGCGATCTCGCCACGCTCCACACGATCTCATTCAACCTCGGCGACATCCTGTTCGCGTCGGCCGTGCTGTGCTTCAGCGCCTATTCAGCCCTGATGCAGGAGCGGCCGGCCGTGAACCCGCTGTCGCTGATCACGGTCATGACCGGCGTCGGAGCGCTGCTGCTGATCCCGCCGACCCTCGTGGAGATGTCCCACGGACGGATCATGAGGTTCGATACCACCACTGTGCTGGTGTCGGGCTTCACCATCGTGTTCGCCTCGGCCATTGCCTATGTTTTCTTCAACCGCGGCATCGCCCTGATCGGCCCCAACCGCGCCGCGCCGTTCTTTCATCTCGTTCCGGTGTTCGGATCGGTCATGGCCATCACGCTGCTTGGCGAGCAGCTTCTGCCGTTCCATCTCGTGGGGTATGCGCTGGTGCTCGCCGGCATCGCCATAGCATCCCGCCGCCCGTCATCCACAGTCACCGAACCGTCGTAAACCTGTCAGCAATTTATAACGCGCCTTCGCCAGAAGGATCGGGTCAACCTGGAGGGAGACCCATGCGAAAACTGCTGCTTTGCACTGTCGCGTCGTTCGTTCTTGCCACGCCTGCACTGGCCCAGAGCGCGACCGAGTATCCGGCAACGCTCGCCGGCCATGCCGTTCTGCCAGCCGAAACATTCGTGGACGCGCCGGCCGATGCGCCGGCCGACCTCAAGACCGCCGGCAAATACACCACCGGCCGCCGCATCGAGCCGCTGAGCACGGTCGGCATGACCCGCGCCGCGCAGACGGCCGAGGCCAACAGGACCGTCGCCACCGCAGGCTCGATGGGCCGCGTGATGGGCACGTCCAACGGCCGCCCGACCGGCGTGACGCTGCCGTTCCCGGGCCAGCCGGCGCAGGGCCATTCCGGCATCAAGACCATGGCCGACGGCACCTTCTGGGTGCTGATCGACAACGGCATGGGCCAGCGCGCCAACTCCCCCGACTCCATGCTCTATCTCAACCACTACAAGATGGATTGGGCAAACGGGAAGGTTGACCGTCAGGCAACCATCTTCCTGCACGACCCGGACAGGAAGGTGCCGTTCCGCATCACCCATGAATCGACCGACAAGCGCTATCTGACCGGCGCCGATCTCGATCCGGAAGGCTTCCAGATCATCGGCGATACGCTATGGATCGGCGAGGAATTCGGCCCCTACATCATCAAGGCCGACATGACCGGCAAGGTGCTGGCCGTGTTCGAAACCACCGCCGACGGCAAGCCGGTGCGCTCGCCCGATCACTGGGAAGTTCGCTCGCCAGCCGCACCCGGCGCGACCTACTCCAACGTGAACCTGCGCCGCTCGAAAGGCTTCGAGGGCTTTGCCTCGTCGAAGGACGGCAAGTTCCTCTATCCGCTGCTTGAAGGTCCGCTCTGGAACGCCGAGACGAAGGACTGGGAGAAGGTGGACGGCAAGGAAGCCGCGCGCATTCTCGAGTTCGACGTGGCGAACGAGACATTCACCGGCCGCTCCTGGCTCTACGTGTTCGATCGGAACGCCAACGCCATCGGCGACTTCAACATGCTCGACGCCACGACCGGCCTCGTGATCGAGCGCGACAATGGCGAAGGCACCGCCGACAAGGCCTGCCCGCAGGGGCAGAAGGGCGAGAACTGCTTTGCCGATCTCGCGAAGTTCAAGCGCGTCTACAAGATCGAGTTCTCGGACGCCAATGTCGGCAAGCCGGTGCGCAAGGTCGCCTATATCGACCTGATGAAGATCAAGGATCCGGACAAGAAGGCCCGCAAGCCGCTGACCGACGGCGCGCTGGCGTTCCCGTTCTTCACCATCGAGAACGTCGACCGCGTCGACGATACGCACATCATCGTCGGCAACGACAATAACCTGCCCTTCTCATCGAGCCGCGATCCGAACAAGGCCGACGACAACGAGTTCGTGCTGCTCGAAGTCGCCGACTTCCTGAACGCGAAGTAAGAGGGGTTCGATCCGACATGAAGGCGGAAGGGGGACAGCCTTTCCGCCTTCAGTGGTGATGTGGCGCCTCGAATCCTGCCCCGTCAACGAGATGGCCAGGACGATCCCGGCCATGACGCCGTGGAGAGGCCGTATCGGCCACAACTCATGCGCCGCCGATCGTAATGCCGACCGCAAGCACGATCAGGCCGCCGAGCACGATCTGAAACACCGCGCGCCAGAACGGCGTTTCCATATAGCGCGTACGGATCCAGGCGATCGCCCACAACTCCACGAACACGACGACGGCCGCGATCGCGGTGGCGATCCAGAATGCATCCGGCCAGCTGTCCGGCACGAGATAGGGCATGGTATGTCCGAGCCCGCCTGCTGTCGTCATGGCACCGCAGACCAGTCCGCGCAGCCACGGCGAGCCGCGTCCCGAAATCGTGCCGTCGTCCGACAGCGCCTCGGCAAATCCCATGCTGATGCCCGCACCGATGGAGGCGGCAAGGCCGACCAGAAACGTCTGCCAGTTGTGATGCGTGGCGAAGGCCGCCGCGAACAGCGGCGCGAGCGTCGAGACCGAGCCATCCATCAGGCCGACCAGCCCCGGTTGGACATATTGCAGGACGAAGGCCCGCCGTTCGGCCGCCTTCTCGCGCGTCACCGCCTGCGGTGTCAGGTGCTCCCGGCCCAGTTGCTCGAATTTGTCGAAATGCCCCTGCTCGTCCTGTGCCAGATCGCCGAGCAGCCGGCGGATGCCGATATCGGTCGTGCGCGCGGCGGCCTCCCGGTAGAAGCGGGCCGCGCTCTCCTCCATCTCCTCGGCCTCGCTACGGATGGTCGAGAGCGGCAGATTGCGCGTTAGCCAGATCGGCTTGCGGCGGATATAGCCGCGGACGTCCTCGCGCCGTATCGGCGGAAGGTGCTCGCCGAACCGGGCGAGGTACAGGTCGAACAGCGCCTGCCGGTGGCCCCGCTCCTCGGACGCCATCGCGGAGAACATCGCGGCTGTATCGGGATATTCAGCCGCCAGATCCTCCGCGAAGGTCCGGTAGATTCGTTCGTCGTCCTCCTCCGCCGAAATGGCGATGGCGAGGATTTCCCGCTCCGAGAGCGAGTCGAAGGATTTCATGGGTTTACCTATTTTAGAATTATTCTAAAATAGGTGGCCAGGATTTCCGCGTCAATGCTATCCGGCGAAGCTCTTCTGGATCGCGGTGTCGAGCGTCGCGCCGCCGACATAGCGCTGGCGCAGGTCGCGCTTGAGCAGCTTGCCGCTGGGGTTCTTCGGCAACGCATCCACGAAGATCACCCGTTTGGGCACCTTGAAATGCGCCATGTGCTGCGCGCAGTGGCCGATCACGTCCTGCTCCGCCAGCGACTGTCCGTCCTTGACCACGACAATGGCAGTGACCGCCTCGATCCAGCGCGGGTCCGGCAGGCCGACCACTGCCACCTCCGACACCTGCGGCAGGCGGTAGACCATTTCCTCGACCTCGCGGCTGGCAACGTTCTCGCCGCCGGTCTTGATCATGTCCTTCTTGCGATCGACGACGGTGATGTAGCCCTCCTCGTCCACCGTTGCGAGATCGCCGGAATGAAACCAGCCGCCCGCGAAGGCGGCGGCCGTCTTGGCCGGATCATTGTAGTAGCCCGACATCAGATGCGGCGAGCGATGCACGATCTCGCCGATCTCACCGACCTTGACGTCCTCCATGGCATCGTTGACGACGCGCGTCTCGACGTTGAATGCGGGCTTGCCGGCCGAACCGGGCTTGCGCAGCTGATCCTCCGGCTTGAGCACGGTGGCGAGCGGAGCGATCTCGGTCTGGCCATAGAAATTCCAGAACCGCACATCCGGCAGGCGGCGCTGAAGTTCGAGCAGCACCTCGACCGGCATGATCGACGCGCCGTAATAGCCCTTGCGCAGGCTCGACAGATCGGTCGTATCGAAAGCCGGCGAGCGCAGCATCGCGATCCACACCGTCGGCGGCGCGAAGAACGACGTCACCTTGTGTTTGGCGATCAGCGACAGGATCAGGTCGGGCGCGGGCTTGGCGATGATGAGATTGGTCGCGCCGAGATAGACGTTCGGCCCGAGGAACACGTCGAGCTGCGCGCAGTGATAGAGCGGCAGCGCATGCAGGACGAAATCATCCTCGGCCATGCTGCCCTCGACGATGCAGCTCACATACTGCCACATCACCGCCTCGTGGGTGAGCACGGCGCCTTTCGGCAGCGACTCGGTACCCGAGGTGTAGATGATCTGCGCCGGCTCGCGGATATCGACCACGTCGTCCAGCACCGACGCATCGGCGTCGAACAGCTCGTCCAGCGTCCCGAGACCGGCGGGCGCGCTCGCCGGCTCCTCGCCCGGCAGCCAGATCAGCCGCTGAACCTTGGTGCCGGTCGCGATGGCGCTGCGCGCCACGTCCACGAAATCCGCGCCGACCGCCAGCAATTCCGCACCGGAATTGCCGAGAATAAAGCGGATTTCCTCAGGATTGAGCATGAAATTGATCGGTACGAGGATCGCGCCGATCCGGGCGGCGGCGAAGCGCAGCGCCGCGAAGGCGTGCGAATTGCGCGACAGCACCGCGATACGGTCGCCCGGCCTGATGCCGATCTTCTTGAGCCCGCGCCCCAGCCGGTTGCAGATCGCGTCGAACTCCGCATACGTCCAGGACGTACCGCCGCAGATGATCGCCGTCTTGTCCGGAGAGCGCTTCGCCGAGCGCCGCACCAGATCGCCGATGGCGTGCGCGCGTGCCTCGCGGATGGATTCCGTTCCTATCCCGGTCATGTCCTCACCCTGAATGGTCTTGTTTTCAGGATGCTGTATGCCGCCTCGGGGCAGGGGACGTCAAATGTTCGGAGCTGAAGCGTGGGGAGCGGGCCGCCCGCCCCCCACGCGGAGATGTCCGGGAAAGGCCCTCACGCCAGCGCGGCGAGGATGCGCACCCAGGAGCGGATACCCTTGTGGTAGCTCTTGAGGTCGTATTTCTCGTTTGGCGAGTGGATATTGTCGTCGTCGAGGCCAAAGCCGATCAGCACGCTATCGAGACCGAGCGTGCGCTTGAAGTCGGCGACGATGGGGATCGAGCCGCCGGCGGCGATCAGCAGCGCATCCTTGCCCCACTCCTCGGTGAGCGCGCGGCGCGCGGCGGCGAGCGGCTTCATGGTGAGATCGAGCGCGACGGCCGGGGCGCCGGAGTGGTCCAGAAACTCGACCTTGCAGTCCTTCGGCAGGCGCGCGCGCACGAAGGCGCGGAAGCCGTCCCGGATTTTCTGCGGATCCTGTCCCGCGACGAGGCGGAACGACACCTTGGCCGAGGCGTGCGAGGGGATCACGGTCTTGGAGCCTTCGCCGATATAGCCGCCGACGATGCCGTTGACGTCGCAGGTCGGGCGCGAGGAGATCTGCTCGATCACCATCCGCCCCTTTTCGCCGGCCGGCTCCGACAACCCGATGGGGCCGAGGAATTTCTCGGGCGACAGGTCGAGCGCCTTCCACTGCGCGTAGATATCCGGCGGCAGATCCCGCACTCCGTCGTAGAAGCCGGGAATGGTGACGCGGCCGTCGTCGTCGTGCAGCGCGCCGAGGATGCGCGTCAGCACGCGGATCGGGTTCTGCGCCGCGCCGCCATAAGACCCCGAATGCAGGTCGCGATTGGCCGCCGTGATGATGACTTCGTCATAGACGAGACCGCGCAGCGCCGTGGTGATCGCCGGCGTATCGGGGTCCCACATCCCGGTGTCGCAGATCAGCGTGTAATCCGCCTTCAGTTCGTCCTTGTGCTCCCTGATGAAGGGCACGAAGTTCTTGGAGCCGACCTCCTCCTCGCCTTCCAGCAGCAGCGTGACGTCGAGCGGCAACGAACCTGTCACCGTCTTCCATGCCCGGCACGCCTCGACGAAGGTCATCAACTGGCCCTTGTCGTCCTCCGCGCCGCGCGCAACGATGATCTTGCGGCCATCCGCATGTTCGGCCACCACCGGCTCGAACGGCGGACGATGCCACAGCGACAGCGGGTCCACCGGCTGCACGTCGTAATGGCCATAGAACATCACGTGCGGCCGTCCGCCCTGCACATTGTGCGCCACCACCGCCGGATGGCCCGCGGTAGGCAGCACCTTCGACGTGAAGCCGATGGTGGTCGCGTCCTGCGCCAGATGGTCCGCCGCCGCCTTGCAGTCGGCCGCGAAGGCGGGATCCGCCGAGATCGACTTGATGCGCAGCAGGGCGAACAGCCGTTCGAGGCTCGCGTCGAAATCGGCATCGACATGGGCGAGAACCTTGTCGACATTGGCAGTGGCGGACATGAAGGACTCCGGATCGGTTGGACTCGCCATCTGTCATGCCGTGCTTGTCACGGGCATCCACGTCTTGCCGGCAGGCAGAGAGGTGGATGGCCGGGTCAAACACGGCCACGACGGCGAAAATGGTTCCCCTGTATACCACGGCGCTCATCTGCTATGGGAGCCCGCATGGCGGAAGACCTGACAGACCGGAACGCGCCGGCCACCGCGCCCGGGCATGCGCCGGCGAATCGTGCGACGGCCGACAGAGGCTGGCGCTACGCGTGGTGGCTGCGTGCGGCATTTGCGGTGACGATCCTGGCGCTGCCCGCGCTGACGCTGTGGAACGCGACAGTAGCGGCGGCCAACCCACGCCTGTTCGTCAAGATCGGCCCCGGCATCGGCGGCCTGAACGTTCCGGACCCGGTTCCCCTCTCGCTCGATGCGATCGCCGACGGCAAATTCCAGCGCGCGGTGGCGCATGCCATCGCCGGCGCCATGCCGACGCGGCCCGGCCTCGTGCGCCTCAACAACGACATCGCCTACACGGTGTTCGACAAGGTCAACAACACCGCGGTGACGCGCGGCGACGACGGCTATCTCTTCGAGCGCCACTACGTGGAGGAATATTGCGGCCGCACGGCCGACGACGCGCGCCGGCTTGCGGAGGTCGCCATCCCGAAGCTGCGCGAGTTGCAGGCCTACTATCGCGAGCGCGGCGCAGTGTTTCTCTACGTGCTGACGCCCGGAAAAATGTCGCAGGTGCCGCAATATGTCACGGGCCGCGTACACTGTCCCTCCACCGCCGACGCGCGCGCGCGTCTCGTACCGGACTATGTCGCGCATGTGCGCGCCGCCGGTATCGACGTGTTGGACTTCATCACCGCCACAACCAGGCTCAGCGCCGACTATCACATGCCGATGTTCACCAAGGGCGGCGCGCACTGGAACGCGCTGGCCTCGGCGCACGCGGCGCAGGCGATCGCGGAGCGCATCGACGCCGAGACCGGCCGCGAGACCATCCGCCCGTTCCGCTTCACCTTCGTGATGTCCGGCCGGCTGCCGCCGCTCGACCGCGATCTCGAAGACGCCATGACGCTGCTCTACGGCCGCATGAAGGACGTGTCGCCGCACATCATCTACGATCCGGCGGGCGGCGGCTGCGAGACCTCTCCCGCCCGCACACTGAATGCCGCGATCGTCGCGGGCAGCTTCATGCATCCGATCGCGGAGGCGCTGATCGGCCCCGGCTGCGCCGAGAAACTGAAGCTTTATTTCTATTTCTACCGCTCGACCTTCGGCGGGATGCCCTATGATGTCACGAAAACCGACCTCGGCGACGCCGACTTCGCAGCCCTTCGCGACGCCCGCGTGATGATCGTGGAGGAAAACGAACTGATGATCGGCCGCTCCCGCCACCTCGACCTGTTCTGGCGCACCCTCACCGGACGCGAGCGCGGCCCGATGCCGGGGCTGAAGGATCTGCCGCACTTCATCTCTCCGCCCCGTCAGGTCTCCGCGCAGGCCGGGACAGCAAATGCCACCGGCATGAACTGAGGCCGGGCTCTGCGGCCACGTTGCTCCGCCATGGTCGCGCGCAGCACGGCATCGCGATGGATGAACGGCCCTAGTGCCCGGGGCCGTCGCCCCTCGAGGCTCGCCAATGCTGGCACCTCAGGTGACGGGCGAAGACATCGACCCCGTCACCCTGAGGTGCCATCGCGCAGCAATGGCCTCGAAGGGCGGAGGGCCGGTGTCGGCCTTGCCTTGTGCGATTTCGCTCAGCGAAACCGTGCTCGCCCCGATTGTTACTGTCTATTTCCGCCGCCAGCGGCTATGACAGGCGTCCCGTATCCACAGCAGCCGCGACACCCTGCGGCGAGAACCCGATAACGCCTGATGCTGTTTTACGAACCGCTGTTCCTGACCTTCTTCCCGTTCCTTTACGTGCTTTATCTCGCGGTCGCGAACCGGCACGCGAAAAAATGGATTCTGCTGGTCGCCAGCTTCCTGTTCTACGCCTGGGGCGAGCCGCTGTTCGTTCCTGTTCTGATGATCTCGACGCTGATCGACTATCTGCTGTCCGAGCGGCTGTCGAAGGAGTCCGGCGCGGACGACGCGACACGGCGCACCATGCTCGGGCTCGGCATCGCCAACAACCTCGCGGTGCTGGTTTTCTACAAGTACACCGACTTCCTGATCGAGAATGTCAACACGCTGACCTCGACCTTCGGCGCCTCGCCGCTGCCGCTGCTGCAGATCGCGCTGCCGATCGGCGTGTCGTTCGTGGTGTTCGAGAAGATCACATACCTCGTCGATACCTATCGCGGCGTCTCGCGCAAGGCGACCAGCTTCTCGGACTACTGCCTGTTCGTGCTTTTCTTCCCGAAGCTGCTCGCCGGTCCCATCCTCAAATATCACGAGATGGATCGGCAGATCGCCAATCCCCCGCAATTCGCCTGGGATGACTTCTGGGCGGGCTTCACGCGGCTGGCGCGCGGCATGTTCAAGAAACTCTTGATCGCCGATCCGCTCGGCGCCTATGCCGACCAGATCTTCGCCGCCGATCCCTCCGGATTGAGCGCCGCGACCGCATGGATCGGCGTGCTGTGTTTCACGCTCCAGATCTATTTCGACTTCTCCGGTTACTCGGACATGGCGATCGGCATCGCGCGGATGTTCGGCTTCCGGCTGCGCGAAAACTTCAACATGCCGTATATCGCGCGCTCGCTGACGGACTTCTGGCAGCGCTGGCATATTTCGCTCACCACTTTCATCCGCGATTACCTGTACATCCCGCTGGGCGGCAACCGCGTCAGCAACCTGAAGGTCTACCGCAATCTGTGGATCTGCTTCCTGCTGTCCGGCCTGTGGCACGGAGCGAGCTGGAATTTCGTGCTGTGGGGCGCCTATAACGGCCTGTTCCTAACGCTGGACCGCATCTTCCTGCGCCGGCTGCTGGAACGCGCCGGCCCCGTGATCTCCACCGCCGCGACGCTGGTGATCGTGATGGTCGGCTGGGCGATCTTCCGCTCACCGACGATCCATCACCTCGGCAGCTTCTCGCTGTCGATGCTGGGCCTCGGCTCCGGCGCGATCACGCTGCCGATACCCCCGGACGTACCTTATACGCTGGCACTCGGCACCTTCCTGTCGCTGCTGCCCGCAACGCCGGTCTTCACCTGGCTCACGCAGACGTGGCGGACAGCAAGCTGGCCGCATCTCATCGCCAACGGCACCTATATCCTGCTCTACGTGATCGCGCTGTCGCGGGCCATCGCCGCTCCGTTCCAGCCCTTCATCTATTTCCGGTTCTGACCATGGGTACCGCCTGGACGAACTCGAAACTTCTGCGCACGGCCTTCGCCGTTGCCCTGCTCGCATTCCCGCTCATCACGGTGTGGAACGTGACGGTGGGCGCGGCCTATCCGAAGCGCTTCATCAAGTTCGGACCATCGCTGGTCGGCTCCGAGGTCAAGCCGGAGCCGGTGTTCTCCTACGCCAACGTCAAGGACGGCGCATTCCAGCGCGCGGTCACATCCATGTTCGGCCGCGCGATGCCGACCCGGCCGACGCTGGTGCGCCTCAACAACGAGGTCCGCTACACGCTGTTCGACCAACTCAGCGCGCCCAACGTCATCAAGATGGCGGACAACCAGCTGTTTGAAAAAGCCTATATCGACGACTATTGCAGCCGCGTGGAGGGCTCGGGCGCGGTGATCGCCGACGCGGCCATTCCGCGCCTGCTCGAAGTGCAGAATTACTACCGCTCGCGCGGCGCAGCCTTCGTCTATGTGGTCACGCCGTCCAAGGCCTCCGATTTGCCCGAGGCGTTTCTCGGCCGCGTGCCCTGCCCCAACAGCGAGGCGGCGCGCACCCGGATCGTGCCGGACTATGTGGCGCGCGTACGCGAAGCCGGCGTCGTCGTGCTCGATCTCGCCTCACTCACCCACGACCTGTCGAAGAGCTACGGCTTCTCCATGTTCCCGCGCGGCGGCATCCACTGGAACATGCTGGCGGGGGCCGTCGCCACCCAGAAGATCATCGAAACGGTGAATGCGCAGGTCGGTCACGAGCTGCTGCGGCCCTTCACCTTCACCTACGTCATGTCGCGCAATTTTTCCGTCGAGGACCGCGACCTTGAAGGCGTCCTGAACCTGATGGTGAACCGCATCTCGCAGCCGGTCCCGGAACTGACTTTTGCGGGGAAGGGATTCTGCGACGATCATCCCGCCCACACCCTGAAAGCCGCGGCAGTGGGCGGCAGCTTCACCAACAAGCTGACGGAACTGCTGATCTCGCAAGGCTGCGCCAGCGACATGCAGCTTTACTTCTACATGTTCCGATCGCTGATGGGGGGCTTCCCCTACCATTTCCTCAAGAACGACCTCAGCGTGTCCGACTTCGCGCCGCTGCGCGACGTCAAATTCCTGCTGCTTGAGGAGAACGAGACCGGATTCGGCAGGTCGAAACACTTCGACCTGTTCTACCGCTACCTCTTCAACCAGCCGATCGGCCCGCTGCCGAACCAGCTCGATATGCCGGGCTTCACCTCACCGGCGCAGCAGGCTTCCGAGGGCGCCGCGGACGATGGCGCGCCCCACCGAACCGCCAACTGAGCCGCCGACACGCTTGCCGACGTCGGCCGCGATCCCGCCGATGACCGTGTTGGTCACCGTGCGGGTGATATCGCGTGCGACCACCTGACCGGTGCTGAGCTTGCCGCGCGGCGTACCGGTGCCGAAGATGCTGCCGACCACCGAGCCGAGCTGCCCGAGAATGCCGCCGCCGCCATCCGCGCCGGCGGCTTCGGTCGCCATCTTGCCTTCAATGCGCTCGCGCAGCATCTCGTAGGCCGATTTGGAATCCACGGCGGTATCGTATTTCCCCCGCACCGGACTTTTCGCGATGATCGCCTTGCGCTCCTCGGGCGTAATCGGGCCGATCCGCGCCGACGGCGGACGGATCATGACCCGCTCGACCATCGCCGGAATACCGTTGCCTTCGAGAAACGAAACCAGCGCCTCGCCCTTGCCGAGTTCGGTGATGACCTTCTGCGTATCCAGCGCCGGGTTGGGACGGAAGGTCTGCGCCGCCGCCGCGACGGACTTCTGGTCGCGCGGCGTGAAGGCGCGCAGCGCGTGCTGCACACGGTTGCCGAGCTGGGCGAGCACGCGGTCCGGAACATCGATCGGGTTTTGCGTCACGAAGTAGACGCCAACGCCCTTGGAGCGGATCAGCCGCACCACCTGCTCGATCTTGTCCATCAGCGGCTTGGGCGCATCGTTGAACAGCAGGTGCGCCTCGTCGAAGAAGAAGACGAGTTTGGGCTTGGGCGGATCGCCGACCTCCGGCAGTTGCTCGAACAGCTCCGACAGCATCCACAGCAGGAAGGTGGCATAAAGCCGCGGATTGTTCATCAGCTGGTCGGCAGCAAGGATATTGACCATCCCGCGCCCCTGGCTGTCGGTGCGCATGAAGTCCTTCAACTCAAGTGCCGGTTCGCCGAAGAACTTTTCACCCCCCTGGTTCTCCAGCACCAGAAGCTGGCGCTGGATGGTGCCGACGGTCTGCTTGCTGACGTTGCCGAGCGTCTGCGCGGCCTGCCGGATATCGGCATTCACATCGCCGCTCTCGGCGACCTTCTGGGCGATCGGCGCGATCGCATCCAGAATCGAGCGCAGATCCTTCATGTCGATCAGCGGCAGGCCGCTGTCGTCGGCCACGCGGAAGGCAACATTGAGGACGCCTTCCTGCACATCGTTCAGATCGAGCATCCGCGACAGCAGGAGCGGTCCCATCTCGGTGACGGTGGCACGCACGGGATGACCCTGCTCGCCGAACACGTCCCAGAACACCGTGGAGAATTCATCCGGCTGAAATTTCAGCCCCATCTCCGCCGCGCGCTTGAGGATGAAGTCTTTTGCCTCACCAGGCGCAGCGATGCCCGACAGATCTCCCTTGATGTCAGCCGCAAACACCGGGACGCCGGCGCGCGCGAACCCTTCGGCCATCACCTGCAGGGTAACGGTCTTGCCGGTGCCGGTCGCTCCCGTCGCAAGTCCATGGCGATTGGCGAGCGCCAGCGTCAGCCAGGCATCGTGCTCGCCCTCCTTGCCGATGAACAACTTATCCGGTGTATCGCTCACCGCGACAACCGGCGGTGCGGCGGGAACGGCCACGTTCACGATGGCGGAATCATCGACCGCAACCTTCTTCGATGCACGCGGCTTCGCGGTCGCACTCTTCTTGCCCGCGGGCTTGCCGGTTCCACTGTCGTCGATCGCCATCGCCACCTCTCATCGCGAGTGCACCAGGCACTGCCTTCATGCCGGAACCCGCCCACCGTCATCCCTATCATAAAAGACAAACGCGCACGTTCCAACCAATGCACGTAAACTGAAGTAACACGAGACGGTCTGTGCCGTTTCCGAACGCTCTGGCATGTCAAGCCTTGCAGCGCTGCAACACCTCAACGTTGTTGAGAGGGAATTTCGATTCGCGCGCCCTGGCTCGCTTGTATTTCAGGACGCACAAGCCCAAGATCAATCCTCACACAATTAAGGCCGGACAAACCGGAACAGGCGGGGCGGTATGGACGAGTTGGCGGAATTGCTGGCCGCGAAAGTCGGCATCGACAAGGCCGTTGCCGAAAAGGCGATCGGCATCATTCTGGGATTTCTGCAGAAAGAAGGACCAGCTGATCCGGTCGGCGAACTGATCAAGGCCATTCCCGGCGCCAAAGATGCCGTCGAGGCATCGGCCAGCGAAGGCGGCGGACTGCTCGGCGGCCTGATGGGCGGGGGCCTGATGGCGCTGGGCGGCAAACTGATGGGCCTGGGTCTTGGCATGGGCGAGATTCAGAGTTTGTCGCGCACGCTGTTTGCCTACGGACGCGAAAAGATCGGCGAAGACAAGATGGGCGAGATTGTCGCCGGCACGCCGGGACTCAGCCAGTTCGCCTGAGCCCCTCGCGCTACAAGTCGTCGCATATTTCGTGTCTGTGCGTTGTGAATTCCCAGCACCTTGTTTTTGGTTCCATGACGTATCCTCTCAAACATATTGATGGTCTCTCCATATTTGCCATCAACAAGTTGAAGGCCGCGGGCATCCGCACCACCGAAGCTCTGCTCGAACGCGCCAGAACTCCGGAAGACCGCAAGGCCCTCTCCGAGAAGACCGGCTTCACCGAACAGCAGCTTCTCGCCTGGGCGAACGCCGCGAACTGCATGCGCATCCCCGGGATGGGCAAGGCAAAGACCGAACTGCTGCGCGCGGCCGGGGTGCGAACCGTGCGCGATCTCGCCCACCGCAATCCGGCGCGGCTGGCGCAGGCTATGCGCGAAGCCAACGACCGCAAGAAGCTTGTGCGCGTGATGCCGTCGGAGGATTCCGTTCGCCGCATCATCGAGAAGGCCCGCGAGATCGATCCGACGATCAAGTATTGAAAACTTCGGCACGCGCCGCATTATCCGCCGGCCTGATCGTCCATCAGCGGCGTTCGGACCCGCCTTATGTCCCGCTCCGGGACATCCCGGGCGCCCTGTTGGGGCCGCCGCGCACAGGCCCACTGAAATCGGGCCTTCCCCCTCGCTCCGGCGCCAACTCAATCTTGACTCGCCGCCGCACAGCGCGCAAAGCCAGCACATGATCGCCCCTGCCGCCACGGACCAGCGGACCGCGCCGGGATTGCGCCGGTCGGCGCTGCTCGGGCTTCTGGCGCGCCCGCAACCAGCCGTGATGGGCATCCTCAATCTCACCCCGGACTCGTTCTCGGACGGCGGCCAACACGATACGCCCGAGCGTGCGCTGGCGCACGCCACGCGGATGATCACCGAGGGCGCCGACATCATCGATGTCGGAGCGGAATCCACCCGCCCCTATGACGGCATGTCGCCCGTCGCGGCCGACGACGAGATGCAGCGCCTGCGTCCGGTGCTGGCGCATGTCGCCAAGCTCGGCACGCCGGTCTCCATCGACACCATGAAGGCGAAGGTGGCGGACTTCGCGCTCGGCGCGGGAGCCTCCATCGCCAACGACGTGTGGGGCCTGCAGCGCGATCCGGACATGGCGCGCGTGGTCGCCAGCCATCGCGTGCCGGTGATCGTCATGCACAACCGCGACGCGGTGGACGAGCACATCGACATCATGGCCGACATCACCGCCTTCTTCTTCCGGTCGCTCGAAATCGCCATGAAGGCGGGCATCACGCCCGACGACATCGTGCTCGATCCCGGCATCGGCTTCGGCAAGTCGCCAGCCCAGAGCCTTACGGTGCTCGCTCGGCTGCGCGAGCTTCACGTCTTCGGGCTGCCGCTGCTGATCGGGGCATCGCGCAAGCGTTTCATCGCGAGCGTCACGCCGTCCGAGCCGGCACAGCGCCTCGGCGGCTCGCTGGCCGCGCATCTGCTGGCGGCGCGCGAGGGCGCGCGCATCCTCCGGGTTCACGACGTCGCCGAGACCGTGCAGGCCTTGCGTATCTCGGCGGCGATCGACGAAAAGCGATGAGCGACACTATTTTCATCAAGGGCATTCTGGTTCACGCGCGCCACGGCGTGATGGAGCACGAAACCGAACTCGGCCAACGCTTCGTCATCGACATGGACCTGACGATCGACCTGTCGGAATCCTCCCGTACCGACCGGCTGGCCGATACCGTGTCGTATTCAGACGTGGTGAAGACCGCGACCTCGGCCTTTGCCGGACAGAACTACTATCTGCTGGAGCGCGCGGCCGGAGCCGTGGCGGAGGCGGTTCTCTCGTCCTTTCCGAAGATCACCGCGATCCGCGTCACGGTGCACAAGCCGCACGCGCCGATCGCAGCGATCTTCGAGGACGTCGGCGTCACGCTCTATCGCACGCGCGGCGACACCTGAGCGCGATGGCGGACGCACTGATCTCGCTCGGCGGCAATGTCGGCGACGTCCGCGCAACTTTCGCCGCAGCGATCCCTGCTCTGCTGCGCGCGGCAGATGCAACGCTGGTCGCGCGCTCGTCGGACTACGCCACGCCGCCATGGGGCAACATCGACCAGGCCACCTTCGTCAACGCCTGCATCCGCATCGCGACGCCGCGCGCGCCCCACCCGTTGCTTGCTGCCATGCAGACCGTCGAACGCGCCTTCGGCCGCGACCGCGCACGCGAGCGGCACTGGGGTCCGCGTCCGCTCGATCTCGATCTGATCGCCTATGACGCAGTGGTGCTGGACAGCCCGGACCTCACTTTGCCGCATCCGCGCCTGTTCGAGCGGGCTTTCGTTCTGGTGCCGCTGGCCGAGATCGCCCCGGACCGCGCCATCGCCGGCCGCAGGGTGAGCGAGGCGCTGGCGGGAGTGGACGCGAGCGGGATCGAACGGCTGCCACCCCTCTAGGGCCGCCACGCCTTCCGCGTGCATCGCCCCTTGACCGCGCGATGTGGAGGGCAGAAAAAGCCTGCAAGAACCGGCGCACAGAGCCGGTCGCCAACTGCCGCCGGGTCCGGGAGTGAACTTTCCGCTATGTCCACCGATCTGCCCCTTGCCGCCGAGTTTCCCGCAGCCACCCGCGACGACTGGCGCAAGCTGGTCGATGGCGTGCTGAAAGGGGGCCCTTTCGAGAAGCTCATCGGCAAGACCGCCGACGGCCTCGCCATCCAGCCGATCTACGAGCGGGCGAAAGGGTCGCAGGTGATCGCCGGGCGCGGCGCCGCGACACCGTGGCGCATCATGCAGCGGGTGGATCATCCGGATGCGGTTGAAGCCAACAAACTGGCACTGACCGACCTCGAAAATGGCGCGACCGGCCTTAGCCTGGTGTTCGCGGGCAGCAACGCCGCGCATGGCTTCGGCCTGCCGCCCACGAAGGACGCGCTGGCGCGGGCGCTGGACAACATTTTCCTCGACGCGGGCATTTCGCTTGAGTTCGAGATCGGGCCGCAGTCCCGCGAGACGGTCGAGCACTTCGCCGCGCTGGTGTCGCAGCGCGGGCTCGATCCGGCGACGCTGGATGTCCGTTTCGGTTTCGATCCCGTTGGCGCGGCGGCCATGGCTGGCGGATCGTCCCATACGGCGAACGAGATCGCGGCGGACGTCGGCGCGGCGGCGGCGCAGAAACGGGCGGCGGGCTTCAGGGGTCCATTCGCCGCTGCCGACGGCCGCGTGGTGCACAATGCCGGCGGGTCGGAGGCGCAGGAACTTGCGTTCGTGCTGGCCTCGGGCGTGTTCTATCTGCGCGCGTTCGAGGACGCGGGCCTGCCGCTCGACGACGCCCGCGAACTGGTCTCCGCGCGGCTGTCCGCCGATGCCGACCAGTTCCTCACCATGGCGAAGTTCCGCGCCCTGCGGGTGCTGTGGGCGCGCGTCGAGATGAGCTGCGGCCTGACACCAAAGCCGCTGTTCGTCGCCGCCGAGACGGCATGGCGCATGACAACGCGGCGCGATCCGTATGTGAACATGCTGCGCACCACCATGGCCGCCTTCGCGGCGGGCCTTGCGGGCGCCAACAGCATTTCGATCCTCCCGCACACCATGGCGCTCGGCCTGCCCGACGCGTTCGCGCGCCGCATCGCGCGCAACACGCAACTCCTGCTGCTGGAAGAGTCGAACCTTGCCCGGGTCACCGATCCGGCGGCGGGCTCCGGCGGCATCGAGGCGCTGACCGACGAACTCGGCCGCGCGGCGTGGAATCTGTTTCAGGCCATCGAGGCGGCGGGTGGCATCTTCGCAGCGCTCGAACACGGCCTGCTGCAGGGCAAGGTTGCCACGGTGCGCGAGGCGCGCGCGAAAAACATTGCCCGGCGCAAGGATGCCATCACCGGCACCAGCGAGTTTCCGCTGCTCACGGAGGTGCAGGGCGAAGTGCTGCTGCCGGCCCCGGCTCCGTCCGCTCCTGTCGTGAACGGCGCGACAGCGATTGCGTTCGAGCCGCTCGCGCCGATCCGGCTCGCAATGCCGTTCGAGGCGCTGCGCGACCGCTCCGACGCGCAATTGAAGGCGACCGGCCAGCGCCCGCGCGTGCTGCTGGCGACGCTCGGCACCCCGGCTGATTTCACCGCGCGCACCACCTTCGCCAAGAGCTTCTTCGAGGCCGGGGGCATCGAGGCGGTGGAGGCGACGGTCGCGCCATCCGAACCGACCTCCCTCGCCGAGACGCTGAAAAAAACCGGCGCGGCGCTGGTCTGCCTGTGTTCGTCCGACAAGGTTTACGCGGCCGACGCCGCCAACGCGGCGAAGGCCCTGCGCGACGCCGGGATGCAACATATCTATCTCGCAGGGCGCGGCGGCGATCTCGAGTCCGTGCTGCGCGACGCGGGCATCAAGGAATTCGTCTTCGCCGGCTGCGACGCGCTGGCGATCCTGAACGCTGCTTACAAGACCATGGGTGCCGCATGAGCCGCATTCCGAATTTTTCCACCATCACCTTCGACGCGGCCGCCGTGCCGCCCACCGGCGGCAGCGCCGAGCCATGGCAGACTCCGGAAGGCATCGCGGTGAAGCCGGTCTACGGCGAGGCCGACCGCGCAGGCATCGATTTCCTCGACACCTGGCCCGGCACGCCGCCCTACCTGCGCGGCCCCTACCCGACCATGTATGTCAACCAGCCCTGGACCGTGCGGCAATACGCCGGCTTCTCGACGGCCGAGGATTCCAACGCCTTCTACCGCCGCAACCTCGCGGCCGGGCAGAAGGGCCTGTCGGTGGCGTTCGATCTCGCCACCCATCGCGGCTACGACTCCGATAACCCGCGCGTCGCGGGCGACGTCGGCATGGCGGGTGTCGCCATCGATTCGATCTACGACATGCGCACGCTGTTCGCCGGCATCCCGCTCGACCAGATGAGCGTGTCGATGACCATGAACGGCGCAGTGCTGCCGATCCTCGCGCTCTATGTGGTTGCCGCCGAGGAACAGGGCGTGCCGCCGGAGAAGCTGTCCGGGACCATCCAGAACGACATCCTCAAGGAGTTCATGGTCCGCAACACCTACATCTATCCGCCGACGCCCTCGATGCGGATCATCTCGGACATCTTCGCCTTCACCTCGCAGAAGATGCCGAAGTTCAACTCGATCTCGATCTCCGGCTATCACATGCAGGAGGCGGGCGCGACGCAGGATCTCGAACTCGCCTATACGCTGGCCGATGGCGTCGAATATGTGCGCGCAGGCATCGCGGCCGGGCTCGACATCGACAAGTTCGCCCCGCGCCTGTCGTTCTTCTGGGCGATCGGCATGAACTTTTTCATGGAAGTCGCCAAGATGCGCGCGGCGCGCCTGCTGTGGGCCAAGCTGATCAAGCCGTTCAATCCGAAGGACGTGCGCTCGCTGTCACTGCGCACCCACTCGCAGACGTCCGGCTGGTCGCTCACCGCGCAGGACGTGTTCAACAACGTCTCGCGCACAGCCATCGAGGCGATGGCGGCGACGCAGGGCCACACCCAGTCGCTGCACACCAACGCGCTCGACGAGGCGCTGGCGCTGCCGACCGACTTCTCCGCGCGCATCGCCCGCAACACGCAGTTGTTCCTGCAACAGGAGAGCGGCACCACCCGCATCGTCGATCCGTGGGGCGGCTCCTATTATGTCGAGAAGCTGACGCAGGATCTCGCCGAACGCGCATGGGCTCACATCCAGGAGGTCGAGGAACTCGGCGGCATGGCCAAGGCCATCGAGGCCGGCGTGCCCAAGCTGCGGATCGAGGAAGCGTCCGCGAAGACGCAGGCGCGCATCGACTCCGGCCGTCAGGCGGTGATCGGCGTCAACAAGTACAAGCCGGAGAACGAAGCCGCCATCGACGTGCTGAAGGTCGAGAACTCGACGGTGCGGCGGTTGCAGATCGACAAGCTCAAGCGCCTGCGCTCCGAGCGCAACGAGGCGCAGGTCGCGGCCGCGCTGGCCGCGCTGACGAAAAGCGCCGAGACGGGCGAAGGCAACCTGCTGGCGCTCGCCATCGATGCCGGCCGCGCCAAGGCCACGGTCGGTGAGATTTCCGACGCGATGGAAAAGGTGTTTGGCCGTCACCGCGCCGAGATCAAGTCGATCACCGGCGTCTACAAGCGGGAGGTGTCCACGATGTCCGACAAGGTCGATCGTCTCGCCGCGCTGATCGAGCGCTTCGAGGAACAGGAAGGCCGCCGCCCGCGCATCCTCGTCGCCAAGATCGGACAGGACGGCCACGACCGCGGCCAGAAGGTGATCGCCTCCGCCTTTGCCGATGTCGGCTTCGACGTCGATATCGGGCCGCTGTTCGCGACCGCCGACGAGGCCGCGCGGCAGGCGGTGGAGAACGACGTGCATGTCCTCGGCGTGTCCTCGCTTGCCGCCGCGCATCTCACCGCCGTTCCCGAACTCAAGGCCGCGCTGAAGAAGCTCGGCCGCGAGGACATCATGGTGATCATCGGCGGCGTGATCCCGCCGCAGGATTACGACGCGCTGTACAAAGCGGGCGCGGAAGCCATCTTCCCGCCGGGCACCGTGATCTCGGACGCGGCGGAGGAATTGATCCGCAAGCTCAACGCCCGCCTCGGCCACACCAGCGAAGCGGCGGAGTGAGTATCGTGCCCGCCGGCATCACCCTTCGGGACGAGATCGTCGCGAAACGCCCCGAAGCCGCGCTTCTGCTGGAGGCCATCGCGCGCGAATTGAAACTCGGAGCCAGTCAGGAACAAATCAAGGGCTGGATCAACGAAGGCCGCCACTAGGAGTTCAAGAGCTTCCTTTCGTCATTCCGGGGCGCGAGCTATTGCGAGCGAGCCCGGAATCCATAACCACCACCGGGCGTATGGATTCCGGCCTGCGTGCAAATGCATGCATCTCGGAATGACGATCTCGAACACATCGAGGACCGCTCAGCACCCGTAGCCCGGATGAAGCGCAGCGCAATCCGGGATTTGCACGCGCCACGTCGTGGCCCCGCATTGCGCTGCGCTTCATGCGGGCTACATTCAGAACCGATTCAGGGTGCGATGGCGCATTTTCGCTACGCGAACCGCGTCATCAGAAAACGCCATCGAACCATGCACAGGTGCTTCCGAATGCTCCGCCGCCCGCTCTTCGCTCTCGCAGCCTGCGCCATACTGACGCTCGTGCCCCTCGCCTCACCCGCTCACGCCGACGACAAGCCGGCGTTCGACTTCAAGGCAAAGCGCTATGAGATCAAGATCATTTTCGATGAAGCCATCAAGGCCGACGCGCCGCTCGCCGATGCCTTGATGAAGGACGGCAAACGCTGGGCCGAGCGCAACAACTACGAGGCCCAGCGCGCGCAGAAGAAGGAACCCGAGCTGTTCCGCGATGGCATGAACTGGAGCTTCGAGCGCAGCTATGCGACGGAGTCCGTCGTGGCGGACCGCTATGTGAGCATCATCCGCACCGAATACACCTTCACCGGCGGCGCGCATCCCAACACCGCCATCGAGACGCTGCTGTGGGATCGCACCGAGAAGCGCTTCGTCAGCATCCGCCGCTTCTTCAGGGAGACCGACGACGACGGCACCACCATGAGCGCGCTGCGCCAGAACGTGATCGCCGCCCTCACCGCCGAGAAGAAGGAGCGCGGCACGCTGGACAACGGCATGGACTGGCAGAAGGACATCGCGCCGAAGCTGATCGGCATCGGTCCGGTGACGCTCGCGCCCTCCACCGAGGCGGGCAAAAGCAGCGGGCTCTTGTTCAGCTACGGGCCATACGAGGTCGGAGCCTACGCCGAGGGCAGTTACCAGGCCTTCGTGCCCTACAAGACCTTCGCGCAATTCCTGTCGCCGGAGGGAGAAGCGATCTTCACCGGCACACGGCCCGCGCCGAAGAAGGACGATAGGTGAGCGCCATGCCGGCCGCTCCTGCGCCACGCGCTGTCGATGTCGCCGATCTCGCCGCGCGCATCCGCGCCGGCGAGCGCGCGGCGCTGGCGCGCGCCATCACGCTGGTGGAAAGCCGCCGCGCCGATCATCAGGCCGCCGCGCGCGATCTGGTCCAGACTTTGCTGCCGCACACGGGTGAGGCCGTACGCGTCGGCATCACCGGCTCACCCGGCGTCGGCAAGTCCACCACCATCGATGCGCTGGGCATGTATCTGATCGAACAGGACCACAAGGTCGCGGTGCTGGCGGTGGATCCGTCCTCGGCGCGCACCGGCGGCTCGATCCTCGGCGACAAGACCCGCATGGCGCGGCTGTCGCAAGCCCCGGAGGCCTTTATCCGGCCCTCGCCGTCGGCCGGATCGCTCGGCGGCGTCGCGGCCAAGACGCGCGAGGCCATGCTGCTGTGCGAGGCCGCCGGCTTCGACGTGATCCTGGTGGAGACGGTCGGTGTCGGCCAGTCGGAAACCGCCGTCTGCGACATGACGGATTTCTTCCTCGCGCTGATGCTGCCCGGCGCGGGCGACGAGTTGCAGGGCATCAAGAAGGGCCTTGTCGAACTCGCCGACATGATCGCCGTCAACAAGGCCGACGGCGACAACGTCAAACGCGCCAATGCGGCCGCCGCCGACTACCGCGCAGCCCTGCATATCCTCACGCCGCGCTCGGAGCACTGGTATCCGCCCGTCATCACCTATTCCGGTCTCACCGGCGCGGGCATCGCGGAGCTGTGGGAGAAAGTGCGCGAGCATCGCAAGGCGATGATCGCCTGCGGCGATTTCATCCGCCGCCGCCGCGAGCAGCAGGTGAAATGGATGTGGGCCATGCTGGAGGATCGCTGGCGGGCGCGACTGCGCGCCGATCCCGCGATCCGGGCCAAGGTCAAGGCGACCGAGACCGCCGTCGCCGACGGCCGCCTCACGCCCGCGCTCGGGGCCGAGGACATCGCCGCGTTGCTGGGGTGAAATAACAGGCCGACGTCAGATTCACAGCGTGCCTATGCGGTCGACTTCGCAAGGCCCCGCTGCTTTGCTGGGTAATCGGACGTGAACTTAAACGCTCCGACCAAGGCGACTATCGTCACGATGATCCCGAGGCGGTGCAGGTCCGGCAAGTAGAGCATCACGAGATCCGCTGCGACCAGAACAGCGAACGCCAGCGCCCACGCCGCCGATATTATATAGTTTGTCCGCAGGAACGCTGGCGACTTTGCCACCTCGTCGGAAACCTGCTCACGCGCATATTGCAGGGTGAATGGCTGGCGGACGACGATCGAGGCCAGGACGATCAGGAGCAGGCCGGCATCCACCATCAACCTCACGCCAATCACCGACCATCCCGGATCGAAGGCCAGAGCGCATCCCGCCAGCAGCCCGAACAGGATCGCAGTCCCGACCTCGAGCAATTTGGCGTTGCGCGTCGCACTCAGCCAATCCCGCGCAAGGAAGAGCGCCGAGATCGCGAAGCCCGCAGAAAGGCCTTCAACGGATCCCACCAGTCGGTCAATGAGTGCGAAAGCGATGAACGGCGCAAACGAAAGCAGAATACCCATCGCAAATTTCCCTTTAGTATCGCTACGAAATATATATTTCCACTGTAAATATTGAATATGCCGGCCACCGGCTGGTTGTCAATGACAATATTTCCAGTGTAAATATTCGGATGAAAAAAGCCGTCCCCCGAGCCAGACCTCGCACCTACCACCATGGCGACCTGCACGCTGCCGCGCTTCGAGCGGCGGAAATGATCCTTGAAACGGAGGGCGTCGATGCCCTGACCCTGCGCGCCGTCGCGCGAGCAGTCCGAGTTTCACATACCGCGCCGAAAAACCATTTCGGCGATCTTCAGGGGCTGCTCAGTGAGCTTGCCGCAGTCGGTTATCGACGATTCGGCGATGCGTTGCTACGCGCCATGGATGCCGCCGGCACCGATCCGCACATCCGGATGAGAGCGATGGGTCGCGCCTATGTCTCCTTTGCAAAGGACCATCCGGGCCTGTTTGTTCTGATGTTTCGCGCAGAGCGACTGGACATGACCCGGGCCTCGTTGCGGCAAGCCATCGAAGATACACGACAGGCGCTGCGTGCCGCCGCCGCGGCCGTGGCGGGAGAGGTCGCACCGTTGCAACTGGCTGCTCGCGCCACGGCGTCTTGGGCCCTCGTCCATGGGTTCGCGATGCTGCTCCTGGACGGGCGTCTGCGGCACACGCTTGCGATGTTACCCGGGAGCACGGACGCTGACGCCCTGCTGGAAGCCGTGCTTGATGTAACCCGCATCGATCAGGGTTGAGGCTGCGATCGACCTCCGTCCACGGTACCGCGGGCCATCATTCCGCACAGTCGGACAACGACACGTCCGCGAACAGTGACGCGCGCCGCGTGACAAACCCCCGCCGCCCGCGCACACTGGTCCCGTCATGCCGCCCCGCATCCTCATCACCGGCTTCGGTCCGTTTCCCGGCGCGCCGTACAACCCGACGCCCGATCTGGTCGCGCGGCTGGTGGCGCTGCGCCGCCCGGCGCTGGCCGGCGTGATCCGGATCGGTCACATCTTCACGGTCACCTACGGCACCGTGGACGACGAACTGCCGAAGCTGATCGCGACGCATCGACCCGATGCGCTGCTGATGTTCGGCCTCGCCCAGAGCACCCCGTTCATCAGGGTCGAGACGCGCGCCCGGAACGCGGTCAGCCTGCTGTGGCCGGACGCCGGCCACACCGCCGTGCGGCGGATGACGATCACGCCGGATGGCGAGGCGCTTCAGTTTGGCCCGCATACGCGGACGATGCTGCGCGCGGCGCAGGCGACGGGGATCGACTGCCGCGCCTCGCGCGATGCCGGGCGCTACCTCTGCAACTACCTCTCGTTCCGCGCCCTCCAGACGACGCGCCAACCGGATGGGCCGCGCCTCGCCACCTTCGTTCATGTGCCCACCGTGCCCCGCCGCGGCGGGCGGCCCCAGCGCGGACAGCTCTCCGCGGAAGATCTGGTGACGGCCGGCACCGCGGTGCTGCTGGAAACGGCGCGGCTGACGCATACCCGCCCGATCCGGTAACAGTTCAGTGATACCGCTGCCTGTTTTCAGCGGAGCCCTATTCCGGCGTCAGGACTTGTGCGGCGCAGCGTCAGCTGCGACAGACAGATAACCACGCGAGACACGATCGACCATGACCGACACCAGCGCCGCAGGGTGGGTATCCCGAACCCATCGCCCGATGGGATTCCCCGAATTCGTCCTGATGGTTGCGATCATCATGGCGCTCAATCCGCTGGCCATGGACGTTGCGCTTCCGGCGCTGCCCGACATCGCCCATACCTACGGCATCACCGACATCAACAAGGTGCAGTCGGTGCTGTCGGTCTTCCTGTTCGGCTTCGGATTCGGCCAGTTGTTCACCGGGCCGCTGTCGGACCGCTTTGGCCGTCGTCCCGTGCTGATGGCCGGCATCATACTCTACTCCGCGGCCGGTGTGCTGGCGCTGCTGGCGCCGAGCCTCGACATGCTGCTGCTGGCGCGGCTGCTGCAGGGTCTCGGCACCTCGGCGACGCGCGTGATCGCCACCTCCATCGTGCGCGACTGCTATTCCGGCCGCCGCATGGCGAGCGTGGTCTCGCTGGCGATGATGATCTTCATGGCGGTTCCGATCCTGGCTCCGTCGTTCGGCCAGTTGATCCTGCTGGCGACGGAATGGCACGGCCTGTTCGTCGCGCTGCTGGTTTACGGCGTCCTTCTGCTGCTGTGGACGCAATGGCGCCTGCCCGAGACGCTGCCGCCCGAGGGGCGCAAATCGCTCGCGCCTCGCGAGTTGTTCGCCGCGTTTCGCAAGGTGGTGACGACCCCGCAGACCATCGGCTATGCGCTTGCGGCCGGCGGCGTGCAGGGCGTGCTGTTCGCCTATGTGTTCTGCTCTCAGCAGATCTTCGACCAGATCTATCATCTCGGCCGTTTGTATCCGCTGGCCTTCTCGGCGGTCGCCTTCGGCATCGCCCTCGCCGGCTTCATCAACATGCGGCTGGTGGTGCGGCTCGGCATGCGGGTGATCTCGCACGGCGCGCTTCTGGCCCTGCTGGTGGTCAGCGGCGTATTGCTGCTGATGACCTCGTTCTGGCAGGTTCCGCTCTGGCTGTTCATGCTGCTCTCGTGCGCCACCACGCTGGCCTTCGGGCTGATGATGGCGAACTTCACGGCGCTCGCGATGGAGCCGCAGGGTGATATCGCCGGAACCGCCTCCTCGTTCTACGGCTTCGTCACCACGCTGCTCGCGGTCGGCATCGGCTACGTCATCGGGCAGGATTTCGACGGCACGCTGCGTCCGTTCGCGTATGGCGCGTTCTTCTGCACGCTGGCGACGCTTGCGGTCGTTCTGGTGATCGAGCGCGGACGGCTGTTCGTGCCGCATAACCGGACGTAGCGCTCACAGCTCCGCGATCTCGCCGTCGTTCCGGGATGGCCCCCACGGGCCGGCGCTTTGCGCATATGCCGTGGTTATGAATTCCGGGGCCCGCCTTACAAAACTCGCGCCCCGGAATGACAAGATAAGACGGCCTCACGCCTTCGCGGTCTGCGCCTTCGCCTGCGGCGTCTTCTCCACCTCCGCCGCGTAACGCTGCGCCAGGAAGGCGCAGGCGAACAGCTGAATCTGGTGGAACAGCATCACCGGGAGGATGATGAGCGGCACCGCCTGACCGGCGAACAGGATGCCCGCCATCGGAATGCCGGTCGCCAGCGACTTCTTGGAGCCGCAGAACACGATGGCGATGCGATCCTCGCGGCTGAACCCGAACAGACGGCTCGTCAGCGAGGTGAACAGCATGGCGGCAACCAGAATCGCGACCGCAAGACCGATCACCCAAGCCAGGTCCTGCAGCGACACCCGCGACCAGATGCCGGCGACCATGCCCTCGCTGAACGCCGAATAGACCACGAGCAGGATCGAGCCGCGATCGACGAAGGACGTGAGGCGCGCATGGCGCTTCATCAGATCGGCGACCCAGCGGCGCGCCAGCTGGCCGAGCGCGAACGGCAACAGGATCTGCGAGGCGATGTCGATCAGCGACTGCAAATGCACGCCGCCCTGCGCATGAAGCAGCAGCGCCACCAGCGCGGGCGTCAGAAACACGCCGAGCATGTTGGACACGCTGGCGCTGGTCAGCGCCGCCGGCACGTTGCCGCGCGCAATGGAGGTGAAGGCGATCGAGGACTGCACCGTCGACGGCAGCACGCACAGGTAGACAATGCCGGTCAGCAGATCGTCCGTCACCACGCCGCGCGCGAGATAAGACACCGCAAGGCCGATCAGCGGAAACACCACGTAGGTGGACGCGAACACCAGGCTTTGCAGCCGCCAGTGCATCAGGCCATCCCAGACAGCGGCGGGCGACAGACGCGCGCCGTAGAGAAAGAACAGCAGCGCGATGGCAGCCACGACCACCTTGTCGAAGACCTCCGCGCCGGCGCCGCGCACCGGCAGCACCGCCGCGAGGCAGACCGTGCCGATCAGCAACAGCAGATAGGTGTCGATGGGAAGCTTGAAGCGGCCGATGCGCATGAGGGGTCTCGTTTCCTTGTGTCGTCTGCGGTCGGAGACGAACCCATGGACGGGCTCGCCGAGTCGAGCCCGGCAGGACGATCTGATTTTGTCATTCCGGGATGTCCCGAAGGGACAGGCCCGGAATCGATACGCCCGGCGGTGATTATAATTCCGGGCCCGCTTCGCCGTTGCGCGCCCCGAATGACCACAGGGACGGGACGCATGAGCCATCGAGCGATCACCAAGGATATGGCACGTTTCCCGCCTATCAAAAATAGCCATAAACATGATAATGGTGATTATCGATCAAAATAACCGGGCCAGCCGATGCCGACGCCCCGCCTGACCGACCCAGACCTGCTGGCGGCCTTTCTGGCCGTCGTGGACACTCGCAGCTTCACTGCCGCTGCCAAGCGGATCGGCGTCGGGCAGTCCGCCATCAGCCAGAAAATCGCCCGGCTGGAGGCGGAGCTGGGCCGCCGCCTGTTCGCCCGCGACACCCATTCGGTGTCGGTCACGGTGCAGGGCGCGGCGCTGGAGCCGTTCGCACGCGAGGTGATCGCCAGCCATCAGCGGCTGGATCAGGCGGTGAGCGGCCGCCGCCTGCGGGGGCTGGTCCGGCTCGGCGTCTCGGAAGACTTCGCGCTGGCAGGCCTCGCCGAAATCCTCGCCGATTTCCGACACCGGCACGAGGAGGTGGAGATCGAGATGATGATCGGTCTCTCCGGCCTCCTGAACGAGGCTTATGATCGCCGCCAGCTCGACGTGGTGTTCGCCAAGCGCGCCAAAGGCGACCGGCGCGGGCGTGTGGCCTGGCGCGAGGATCTGGTCTGGGTGGGCCCGTCACGGCTCGGGCCCGCCCCCGCCTCTCCGCTGCCGCTGGTGCTCTATCCGCCGCCGAGCGTGACGCGGGCGCTGGCGCTCGACGCCCTGCGCCACGAGGGCTGGGACTGGAAGATTGTCTGTACGGCATCCAGCATCAGCGGGCTGCGCGCGGCAACACTGGCGGGGCTCGGCTTCACGCCGCATTCGCGGCGGCTGATCCCGCCGGGGCTGGCCGCGGTTCCGGCATCAGTCGGCCTGCCCGCGCTGGGTACCATCGAGTTCATCGTGCTGGGCCGTGCCGAGCCGGGCAGCCCCGCTGCGGCCCTTGCCGACGCCCTGCTTGACGGCGCGGGCCGGATCGCGGGGCCCGCGGGGTAAATTTTGCCCCCGCTCCTCCTCATCCCGGCTCAAACCGCTGCATCCTCCGTCATCGCCGGGCTTGACCTGACGATCTCGCTTATACTGACCTTGCGCCCCTGATCGAGCTTCCCGCCTTCGCGGGGAAGACGGGCACCGGGCATTTTTAACCACCGCGACACATCACGACGCCCATCCCCTGCCCGTCTTGCGATCGCGCGCTATTTTCCAAGGCTCACACCGGAGACACGCGATGCGCCTGACCCGCCGCCATCTGCTCGCCGCCAGCGCCGCCTCGGCCGCCGTGCTGGCGGCCCGCGCCGCCCTCGCCGCGCCCGCGACAGCCATCGGTGCGCTCGGGCGCGACGCATCGCAATACGGCGTGCGGCCGGGCAGCCCCGACGACCAGACCCGCAATCTCCAGCGCGCCATCGACGACTGCGCGCGCGCGCAGGTGCCGCTGGCGCTGCCGCCGGGCGTCTATCGCACCTCGCCGCTGACGGTGTCGGCGAACACGCACATCACCGGCGTGCGCGGCGCGAGCCGTCTGGTGCTGCTCGGCAACGGCCCCTCGCTGCTGTCCGGCGCGGGCGCGAACAATGCCGCCCTCAGCGATCTTACACTCGACGGCGGCGGGCTGCGCCTGCCCGAGCGGCGCGGCCTCGCGCACCTCGTCGCCTCAAATGATGTGCGCATCACCGGCTGCGAGGTCGTCGGGTGCAACGGCAACGCCATCATTCTCGAAACCTCATCCGGCGAGATCAGCGGCAACACGCTGCGGGATGTCGCGGCCACCGCCATCGCCTCGCTCGACGCGCGCGGATTGCTCGTCGCGCGCAACACCGTTCTTGGCGCGGCGGTGAACGGCATCGAGATCCTGCGCAGCGCCATCGGCGACGATGGAACGATGGTCATTGACAACCGCATCGAGGGCGTGCGCGCCGGCCCCGGCGGTTCGGGTCAGTACGGCAACGCCATCAACGCCTATCGCGCAGCGAACGTGATCGTGCGCGGCAACCGTATCAGGGATTGCGACTTCTCCGCCGTGCGCGGCAACTCGTCGTCGAACATCCAGATCGTTGGCAACAGCGTCAGCAACGTGCGCGAGGTCGCGCTCTACTCGGAGTTCGCCTTCGAGGGTGCAGTGATCGCCAGCAACACCGTGGATGGTGCCGCGATCGGCGTATCGGTCGCTAATTTCTCCAGCGGCGGGCGACTTGCGACGGTTCAGGGCAACATCATCCGCAACCTTTTCCCGAAGCGCCCGGCAGGCACCGATCCCAATGACGGCGCGGGCATCGGCATCTATGTCGAGGCCGACACCGCTGTGACAGGCAACGTGATCGAGAATGCGCCCTCGTTCGGCATCGTCGCGGGCTATGGCCGCCACCTGCGTGATGTCACGATCACGGGCAATATCGTGCGCAATGCGTCCGCCGGAATTGGCGTGTCGGTGGTGGGCGGCGCAGGCACCGCGCTTGTCAGCGGAAACCTGATCGCGGGCGCAACGCAGGGGGCGATTGTGGGGCTCGATCATGCCCGCATCGTGATCGACGATTTGTCGAAAGTTCCAACGAATCGCCCAATAACGGTATCTGGAAACCTCGTCCGATAGACTGCTGCTCGCTCGGGTATGCAGACAGCCATGATCATGCAGCATGGCCGCTATATCCATTTTGATATAACGACCACCTCATAATACCTACGACAGATCAATCACATCCCGCATCCGTCATGAGCTTGTCATAAATCAGCAAGGGTTGTTGCATCGATGTTACGCCTCCCCGCAAAGACTTCGTGTCATCAATCTTTCGTTTGAACAGATCCAATCCAATTCACTAATTCATCAGTGCAACGCAGCGGATCGTGCAGCTACCGGCGATCGGGGGGCGTAGCAACTTTCGCATTCGAATGGATGCGACAAAACTTTGTGCAGGTAGCCCGGAGAAATCCATGAACACCATCAAGAGCCTCGTGCTCGGTTCGGCAGCGGCATTGGCCGTGCTCGGAACCGCGCAAGCGGCCGACCTTCCCGTCAAGGCGAAGGCTGTCGAATACGTCAAGGTCTGCTCGCTGTACGGCGCGGGCTTCTATTACATTCCGGGCACGGATACGTGCATCAAGATCGGCGGCCAGATCCGCGCCGACGTGACCTTCAACGGCATCGGCGCGCATAACGAGCCGGGCTGGCGTGGTGCGTCCGGTGCCGGAACGCGCGATCGCAATGACTACATCGGCCGTTCGCGCTTTGGCTTCAACCTCGACACGCGCACCGCGACCGAATACGGCGTGGTCCGCACCTACTCGGAAATCTATCAGCAGTGGACCACTGGCACCGATAGCGTTGCCGGCGGCTCGCTCGGCGTCTACTTCGCTTTCGTTCAGTTCGCGGGATTCACCTTCGGTAAGGCGGTGTCGCAGTTCTCGACGCCGTGGAACGGCACGCCGGGCAACAACACCTCCTACCTGCTCGGCGGTGAAGACAACGCAACCGGCATCAACCAGATCGCCTATACCGCGCAGTTCGGCAACGGCATGTCGGCGTCGTTCTCGCTCGAAGATCCGGTTGGTCACGATCGCAAGGTGCTGCTGAACACCTTCAACATGACCGGCGCGGCCAACGCGGCCTCCGGTGCGTTCACCGACAACTACGGCGGCTTCGTTGCCCCCGACATCGTCGGCCAGTTCCGCATCGACCAGGCCTGGGGTCTGTTCCAGATTTCGGCGGCGGCGCATAACATCCACGCCCGGTACTACGGCACGAACGAGCTGAGCGGCCACCCGAGCGACGCCTGGGGCTTCGCAGTGCTCGCCGGCCTGTCGCTGAAGAACCTGCCGACCGGCAAGGGTGACACCATCAACGTCGACGCCACCTACGCCAACGGCGCGAGCCGTTACGTGTTCGGCGGCACGACCAACGCGGCGTCCAACTTCGCCGTGTTCGGCGGCGGCAGCGGTCTCGGCGCCTATCAGAGCCTCGGCATCGCAACCATCGCCGACGGCATCTATGGTCCGGGCGGCGGCATCGAAAAGAACACCGCCTGGGGTGTTCGTGGTGCTTACACCCACAACTGGAATCCGTACTGGTCGACCTCGATCTTCGGTGCGTATTCCCGTCTCGAATATTCGGGTAACGGCGCTGCGCTGTATTGCGCTGCCTACGGCGCTCTGACGGGCGCCAAGTCGGCGAACTACAGCTGCAACCCGAACTTCAGCCTGCCGCAGGTCGGTGCCGTTGTCCGCTGGACTCCGGTTCGTGGTCTCGCGTTCTCGGCCGAAGTCATGTACTCGCGCCTCGAGCAGAACTTCACCGGTTCGGCGGTTCTGTCGCCGGGCGGTTACAAGCCGACTGCCGTTTACGAGTATAAGAACCAGGATATCATCAGCGGCGGCGTGCGCGTTCAGCGCAACTTCTGATCCTGAGACAACTCCAGAGTTGCTCACAACTATGGCCCCCGGCAATGCTCTGCCGGGGGCTTTTTATTTGCTCGTCTTACTTTGCTCGTCGTCGATCGCTCGGCCGCTGACGGACCGGCGTCGTTTGCGCCATCTGACCGAGGATCAAGGCAAGCACCTGCCGGAGCGCAACAGGCGAGCGCGCTATGGCGCGGACGCCTTTGCGAAAGGCCCGCCGGAAAACATCACGGGCGGCAGCAATGTCGCCAGAGGAACGCCCGCAACCTCGGCGAGTTGCGACAGCGCGTCGTCGGGCAGGGGCGTTACAGGTTCGGATCGCCGCAGCTCGGATGCATCCTGTGCCGGAAGCGATGAAACCGGCGCAAGAGACACGGCCGGCACGATCGATGCTTCTGACCCGTTGTCCGGTGACCCGTTGTCCGGTGACACGTTGTCTGGCTGCGGTGCCGGACCAGGCGACGATGCATGGGCACTGTCTGGCGCAGGAGCGAGCGTCGTTTCGGAGCCTGCGGCCAGCATCAGGGTCTGAAGAGCCGCGGCGTAAGACCTCTCTGCGGAAGATCCCAGAAATTCGGCAGCCTTCGGCAGGCGCGGAAACAACAGGTCGATATAGGCGACGCGCGCGGGCATCGGCCTGATCCATGACAGACAGAGATCGAGTTCACCCGTGTCGGGATCGTCCGATGTCAGCCGCTGCCAGAGCGCTACGGCCCGTTTGGCGTCGCGCACGTTGTCGAGAAAATCTTCCTCGGTGTGATATCGCCGCCAGCGGCCGCTCTCGTAAAGCTCGACCAGATGCTCAAGCCGCCGTTCGGCAAGCTCGCGCCAGCGAGTCACAATCCTGAGGCCTGCCCCGTCGGCCTGCTGTGTCATGGAATTGTCCGCAGAATGAGAACGGACTCAAGACGCAACCCACCGAATCACCAGCCCACTCATGATGATTCTGTGGTCAGCACCGCGACAAGTCCAGAGTCGGATTGACTCCTGCGGCGATTTTGTGGCCACGGCAGATTCTGGGGGGCATGGAGACATGCTCAACCCTGCAGGCTTTGGACATTGCCAGCCGTCTCGCTCCCCGCTCGAAACCGGAAGTGTGGGCAGAACGCCACACCGCTCCGGCAAAGCTTGGCGTCATCGTTCTTTCATTTGAAGCACCAGACTGCGCACCGGTATCATTCTCCAGAAATCTCTCGAAATGGTCGCAAGGCGGGAACTTCACAATTGTCTTGTGGCGGATGGCACGGCGAGATTTTGTCCGTGCAATGGGGAAATCGATGACCACCATCAAGAGCCTTGCAATGGGCACCGCGGCCACTCTCGCCGTGCTTGGATCAGCCCAGGCCGCCGACCTTCCCGTCAAGGCGAAGGCCGTCGAATACGTCAAAATCTGCTCGCTGTACGGCGCGGGCTTCTACTACATCCCGGGAACCGACACCTGCATCAAGATCGGCGGCTATGTGCGCGCCGACGTGACCCTCAACGGAATCGCCGCCCACGAAGAGCCCGGCTGGCGCGGTGCCACGGGTGCCGGCACCCGCGACCGCAACTACTTCATCGCTCGTTCGCGCCTCGACTTCAATCTCGACACCCGCACGGCGACCGAATACGGCGTGGTCCGCACCTACGCGGAGGTCATGAACCAGTGGACCACGGGCGATGCCGTCGCCGGCGGCGGCCTCGGTGTCTACTTCGCCTTCGTGCAGTTCGCCGGCTTCACCATCGGCAAGGCCGTCTCGGTGTTCTCGACTCCATGGCTGGGCAGCCCGGGCAACATCGGCTCCTACCTGCTCGGCGGCGAAGACAGCAACTCCGGTGTGAACCAGCTGTCCTACACCGCCCAGTTCGGCAACGGCATGTCAGCCTCGGTCGGCGTGGAAGATCCGATGGCCGGCAACCGGAAGATCCTGATCAACACAGCCAACATGACGGCGGCGGCCGCCGCCTCCGGCGCTTACACCGACAGCTATGGCGGCTTCGTTGCGCCGGATATCGTCGGTTCGTTCCGCATCGATCAGGCCTGGGGGCTGTTCCAGGTGTCGGCCGCGGCGCACAACATCCACGCCACCTATTACGGAGCGACGGAACTGAGCGGCCACCCGAGCGACGCATGGGGTTATGCCGTGCTCGTCGGCCTGGCGCTGAAGGATCTGCCGACCGGCAAGGGTGACCGGATCAACGTCGACGCCACCTACGCCAACGGTGCCACCCGCTACATCATCGGCGGCACGACCAATGCCGCGTCCAACTTCGCGATCTTCGGCGGCGGCGATGGTCTCGGCGCCTACCAGAGCATCGCGCTCGGCGCGGCGGCGGACGGTATCTTCTCGCCCGGTGGCGGCATCGAGAAGAACACGGCATGGGGCGTGCGCGGCGCCTACACCCACAACTGGGATGCATACTGGTCGACGTCGGTGTTCGGCGCGTATACGCGCGTCGAATACTCCGGCAACGGTGCGGCGCTCTACTGCGGTCGCTATGCGGCGATCACCGGCGCCAAGTCGATCGACTACAGCTGCAATCCGAACTTCAGCCTGCCGCAGGTCGGCGCCACCGTGCGCTGGACTCCGGTCCGCGGCCTGACGTTCTCCGGCGAAGTCATGTACACCCGCCTCGAGCAGAACATGACCGGTGCGGCAGTGCTCGCGCCCGGCGGCTTCAAGCCGACCACGGTGTACGAGTTCAAGAACCAGGACGTCTGGAGCGGCGGCCTGCGCGTCCAGCGCACCTTCTGATCCGGTCCTGCATACGATTACATCGACAAGGCTCCCCGGCAGCGTGCTGCCGGGGAGTTTTTTGTGGAGAAAATGACTTAGGAAACAAATGACTTGAGGAGCCAATGGCTGGCGCTCCCCGTACGCGCCACCGTGGACAACGGCTCCCGCGCTCCGAAACCGGAAAAGGAAAAGCCGGAAAAGAAATGACCCGCCCGGGGGGACAACCGGGCGGGTCTGAAGCCATACTGGCGCTTGGGGTGGATGGGCGCTTGCGCCGATATAGCCGGGGAGAGAGGTTCAACTCCCACGCTGATAGGTCGCGGGCGCAAGCCGGAACGTTCAAGGCCGATGGTGAATTTTTGCCCGCCCTCACCTGCCTGCGCGTTTGCGTGATTTTCCGTGATCGGCGCATCAGTCTCGCGCCAGGACTGGGATTTTTCCGGTGGCCGCGCCTTCCAATGCGCGGGTGGCGGGAAACAATTCGGTCGCGGCCGACCGCCTTCCGGAGGAGCAACCGCTTCCTCATCGGCGTTTTCGCACAGCCCCGGTGCCCGCCTCCTTCTTCACCACCAGGTTCAACCTGTGCGATCCCGCCCTGTCAGCTTCGTGCATCTGTCGACGCTTGGAAACGCGGCGAGCGAGGAAATTCCGGTCGAGCACGTCTTCGACGAGAACGGCGTTCTGGTGTGGCGATGGATCAGGAACGCGCCGCCGATTCCGATTTTCGCCAAGTACGGAAACTTCCGCGGCCACGTCGATCGCTGGCACTATTACGACTACAAGGCGCCGTCCATCGCGGTGATCGACTTCGGCAGCGCCGATGCCGGAGCCATCGTCGATCCGGAGGATCGCGACAAGGGGCTGCGCATCTTCGCATGCCACTTCATCACGCCGGTCGACGGCAATGTCTGCATCGACCATTGGCTGCATGTGCGCAATTTCGCGCGCGGTGACACCGATGTCGACCAGCGCCTCCACGACGATTTCCGTGTCGCATTCAACGAGGACAAGGACATACTGGAGCGGATTGAGGACGTGATGCAGGCGCGCCCGAACGCAAAGACCATCCGGCTTGCCATCGATGCCGCCCCGCAGCGCATGCGGCGCATCGTCGAGCGGATGGTGGCTGACGAAACCCGGACACGCGTTTCGGCGTGACCATCTTCCAATGAATTGGCAGACCCGCCGGAGACGCTACGAACAGGCAAGGAAAGCTGGAGCCTGATCCGGATTGCATCGGAAAGGATCGTGCTCCGGCGATAGGAGGCGCGCTGGACGAGCGCCAGCGCACTGACGTTTATCGCACGGCCCGATCCGCTGTCTCGTCCGACGCCAGCGCGAAGCTGACGATCCGCTCGCCGCGCAGGCGCGCCATCAGACCAGCGACCCGTTCTTTCATACGGCTCTTCGAGGCGAAGCGCAGGTGAAACTGTCCCGCCTTGCGAGTCGGCACAATCGAGGCATCGTATTTTTCCAGGAAGCTTGCGATATCGTCCATCTGCACGCCGGGCTTGAACGCCACCAGCACAGGCGCGCCCTCGCTGTCCTGATCCAGAGCACTGGCGGCGATCTGCACGCTGTTGCTGCGCTGGATCAACAGCGTCCCGATGGCGACCGACTGCAGCGCGAGGACGACAGCGGCTGCGCATCCGCCCAGCACCAGCACACGCGGCGACAACTGGTAGACAAATTCGGCGATGCGGCCCGAAAATCCGAGCGGCGCCTTGCGCGGTGGCTCCGCGTCGATGGCGGCGAACAGTTTCTGCATCGCCGTCGGCGACGGCCCGGCCAGGCTCTCGTTCTGCAGAACCGTCTCACTGCATTCCTCCTGGATACCCGCGAACGCCGTCGCGAGTCCGGGGTTCTCAGCCAGAGCCTGCTCGACCCTCCGCGCCTCGGCCGGCGTCAGGCGGCCCGTCGCATGCCACGGCAACAGCATCTCGATGTCGTCGGCGGACCCGGCAGTGGTCCGCCTCATGATTGCAATCATCACGTCCTCGTTCCGACCGGCACTGATCCGCCGGCATGCTGGTGCGCCTGCAGCGCACGGCCTTGCCAAACACTTGACATTATTAGGAGAACTCGCCTCTCTCCCGCGGCGGGCGCGGGACTTCGAAGGCTGTCAGTCGCCATGATCGACACATCGGGACCAGCCCGCCGACGGTAAAAGCCTCCGACCCGGGCCATTTCCCACATGTGGTTCGTCCAATCCTCATCTCCGCTCTGTCGACCTGGACTCGGGCAAGGTTCGATGCACTGCGGTCACGGGCGACAAAATTTGCCGAAAAATCAGCCAATGTGGCCCAACCCTGCGTTAATCGCATACCTCGCTAAGGCCGCCACCAGCGCTCACTAACCGAACCTCAAGGCTTTTCTGGTTCCCTGCCGTCCAAGGGCAGGCCCAATATGACGGACGGCGCAATTTCCTGGAGAAGGTTTCCCGGCCCGGCCATGGCCGAAGCGCGGAGCATTGCGTCCGAAAGCAGCGACGAGAATGTGCAAAGGCTGGTGCGGCGGCTGAAACGCCGGCGGGAGGTGCTCGTCCTTCAGACCGGCAGCTACCTGCTCGACACCGGGCTGCTGGCCGCCTACGTGGCAGTGGCGGGGCGCTCCTGGCACATCCCCATTGCCTATCTGGTCACGACACTGACCTTCGCCGCGATTCTCGGCGGCCTGTCCGAGTTGCGCATCTCCGACCGGCTGCGCGACCACTACATGTCTTTCTGGCATTCGCTGGGTAACATCATTATCCAGCTGTCTTTCCTCTATCTGTTTCCGGAGTTCTCCGCCGCATTTCTGTGTCCTGTGTTCGTCATCGTCTGCTTTGCGGCCCTGCGGGTCACTGCGATCCAAGCGGCAGGACTGTGGGCTCTGGCGACCCTCGGGGTCGCCAGCGTTATTGCACTGAACCCGAACGCCCTGACCTTCCCGCACGTTGATACCACACGGAGACTTATCGGCCTGGCCTGCCTCAGCGCGGCCCTCGCCCGCTGCGGCTTCATCGGCCTTTATGGCTCGCGGCTGCGCAGCGCGCTCTACGCACGCAGCATCGAGCTGAAATCCGCCTATCGCCGGATCGAGGAACTGGCCGAGTTGGACGAACTGACCGGCGCGATGAACAGGCGCTCGATCATGTCGGCGCTCGACAGCGAAATAGCCCTTTTCCGCAGAACCGGCTCGGCCTTTTCGGTCGCCCTTATCGACCTCGACTGGTTCAAGCTTATCAACGACTGCCATGGTCACCCGGTCGGAGACGAGGTGCTTCGCACCTTCGCGATCACGATGTTTGCGAACATCCGCAGCATGGACAAGTTCGGCCGCTATGGTGGCGAGGAATTTCTCCTCATCATGCCGGAGACCTCCGCGGCGGACGCCGCCAAGGCGATCGACCGCATGCGCCATATCGTAGGAGGACTCGAATGGAGCGCCTTTGCCGAAGGTCTGGCCGTGACGTTCTCGGCCGGGACCACCACGACCAGACCCGAAGACACGGTCGATTCCCTCCTGGCCCGGGCCGACCGCGCGCTTTATGTCGCCAAGGCGGCCGGTCGTAACCAAATCGCAAGCGCCTGAGCACATAATCGGTCTTTGCAATACCGGCCCGAGAAGCGGGCACGGCGACACCTTCCAGGGCAGAAGCCATGAACCCCACGCGCGGGGCCAGCCTCCAGAGCGAGCTCCTCGATGATCTGCAAAACTCGCTTGCCCATGGCAGCGTGTCGCGCCGGGTCGAGATTCTGCGCAGCATCACCGATCTCTTCATCTACGGCGCAGACGACTACACCGGCGAGCAGATCGAGGTCTTCGACGATGTTTTTGCCTGCCTGATCCTGAAGATCGAGACCAGCGCCCGGGTGACGCTTGCCAATCGGCTCGCACCTGTTTCGTCCGCCCCGCCGAAGACGATCCGCACCCTGGCACTCGACGATGAAATCGAGGTGGCCGAGCCGGTTCTCAGCCGTTCGCCGCAACTCGACGATGCCGCCCTGATCGAGACGGCAGCCAGCAAGAGCCAGCAGCATCTTATGGCCATCTCGCGCCGGGCAACGCTGAGCGGGGCGGTGACTGACGCGCTGATTGAACATGGCGACGACGCGGTGGTGACCAGTACCGTCGAAAACAACGGTGCAGCCTTCACCGACCGTGGCTACGAAATGCTGCTGTCGCGCGCCGACGACAACGATGCCCTGTGCGAATGTGTCGGCCGGCGCCCGGCGATCCCGCGGCCGTATTTTCTCCGGTTGATCGCGCGGGCCTCAGCATCCGTGCGCGACAGGCTGTCGGCAACCCAGAATGCCGCCGATATCGACAGCGCTATCGCCAAGGCGGCGAGCGAAATCCGCTGGGCATCCGCTACGGCTGCGGGCGCCCAGGCCATGCAGCTGGTCGAGGCGCTCTATCGCGACGGCCGTCTCGACAACGCCCAGATCGCCGCCTTTGCCGCGAAGCGCAAGTTCGAGGAGATCAACGCCGCGCTGGCCCGGCTTGCGAATCTGCCGATCGAGGACGTTGAAAGCATTCTGGCCTCCGGAAGCGAGGGGCTCGTGGTGCTGGCCAAGGTTGCGGACCTGGCGTGGGAGACCGTCGTCGCCATCGCCGCCATGCAGAGCGGCGCGTCGGACACCATCGCGCACGATGCCCAGCTCGCAAGGGACAACTACGAAGCCCTGCGGCCCGCGACTGCGGTGCAGGTGCTGCAATTCTTCAAGATGCGGCGAAGCGCGATTGGCGAGTCGATGCCGTCATAGTCGCACCGCGCAGACGTCTGCCTGTCACGCGAACTCGCCAACCGCAACGCATCGATGCGCCTACGAACGCTTTGCGCGAAAATCGAGACCTATTCCAGTCGCAGCGAAGCGATCAACGATTGTGCTGCGCAGCACGGTGCCTAAGTTGCCCGCATAAAAGGGGCAATGATCGATGCTTTGGGGCAGGACTTCCGTCTTTTCTCTTCGTAAATACAAACTGGCCGCGCTGACCGTTGGAATCGCAGGCTCGCTGCTCGGAATGCCGATCAGCGAAACGCCGGCACAGACTGCACCGGCTGCGCAAACGCTGCCCGCCCTCACGATCGATCGCCCGGCCGATCAGATCAGAAGGCCCGCAAGACCATCGCGCAGTTCGCGCTCGTCCGCGGCGTCGCGCTCGCGGGCGGCCCGAGTGCCTGCGGCGGCACCAGAGCCCGCTCCCCGCGCGCCATCCGGCACGGATCCAGTGGGCGGATTCGTTGCCAACATCAGCTCCGCGGCGATGAAATCGGACACCACGATCATTCAGACACCGCAGGCGGTCTCCGTCGTCAGCCGCGAACAGATGGATGCGCGCGCCACGACCACACTGGTTGAAACGCTGCAATATACAGCAGGCGTGCAGGGATACCCCGGCGGCGCCGATCCGCGCTTCGATACGTTTCAGATTCGCGGCTTCACCAACACTGGCGCAGGTGCCTATCGCGACGGGCTGCGCGAGGTCGGCGATCCCAACTACTTCTCGCTGTTTCGTACCGAAACATACGGCATTCAGCGGGTTGACGTCGTCAAGGGCCCCAGTTCCACCATGTATGGTCAAGGCGCACCGGGCGGCCTGATCGACATCATCTCGAAGCGTCCAACCGAAAAGGCCTTTGGCGAGGTGGTCGGACAGTTCGGCAACTTCGACCGCTTTCAAGGCGCGTTCGATGTCGGCGGACCGGCGACGGCGGACGGCGTGTTTTTGTATCGGCTCACGGGCGTTTTCCGCCAGGCCGACTCCGCGATCGCCCATTTCTCCGACGTGGTAAAGGACAATCGCACCTATATCGCGCCGGCCGTCACGTGGAAGCCAAACAACAACACCACGCTGACGATCCTGAGCGACTACAGTCAGGATTTGACCGGAAACGCCTTCCCGTTGTCCGTTGCGCATCTGCAGGGCCGCACCGTTACCGGCGTCTCCGCCCTGCCCATTTTCCTCGGCGATCCCGGCTATAACGGACTCGAACAGAAGCAGGCGCGGATCGGATATCAGTTCGAGCATCGCTTCAGCGACGACCTGATCGTCCGCTCGCGCGCCCGCTATGGGCACAGCGAACTCGAATATCGCTACCTGACCGTCGTTGGAACGCCGCTCGACACGGCCACCTCCTACGCGCGCCGTGCGGCGCTGGTTCGCGAAAATTCGAACTCCTTCAGCATGGACAACCATGTGGTCGGCAAGTTCGATACGTCGGTGCTGCACCACACCGTGGTCGCCGGCGTCGACTATCTGACCCTCGATCTGAAAAACCGGGTGACCTCGGAGACACGCGGCGCCTACACCCTCAACCGGCTCAACCCGGTGTATGGAATCTACATTCCGACGCCAACGACACCTTACACGGGTGCCGAGCAGACCATCGACCAGACCGGCATCTATATTCAGGACCAGATCAGACTTCAGAACTGGCTGCTGACGCTCGGCGGCCGATTCGATTCGGCCGGTCAGAACAACCTCAACACCATCAACGGCCGCAGGACCGATGCGGATTACACCAAGTTTACAAAGCGCGGTGCGATCTCGTATCTGTTCGATTTCGGCCTCGTGCCTTACTATAGCTATTCGGAATCATTCTTCCCCACGGCCGGTAGCGATTTCAGCGGCAATCCGTTCCAACCGACCGAGGGGCGGCAACACGAAGTGGGCGTGAAGTACCAGCCGAACAATGATCTACTCCTGACCGCCGCCGTCTACGATCTGACGCAGAAGAACGCGCTCACCCAGGATCCCGCCAATCTGGGATATCAGGTGCAACTGGGTAAGGTGAATTCGCGCGGCATCGAATTGGAAGCGACAGCACAGGTCCTTCCAGGGCTGAACCTGATCGCGTCATATACCCATCAGAGGGTGCGCGTGACCCAGAGCACGACCACCGATCTCGACAAGGTGCCGGTGCTGGTGCCCGGCAACATGGCCAGCGTGTATCTCGACTATACCATTCAGACCGGCGCGTGGACCGGATGGGGCCTCGGCGGCGGTGTTCGCTATCGCGGATCGACGTTCGCCGATACTGCGAACACCATCGTCAACGGCGACAACACGGTGTTCGATCTCGGCGTTCACTACCGACAGCCCAAGGGTATCAATGTGGCGCTCAACGTGAAGAACCTCACCGACCGCGTCACGACGGCCTGCACGACCGCCGGCGGCTGCCAGTACACTTCGCCCCGGACGATCGTCGGCACCGTCAGTTACAAATGGTAGATTTGGAGACACAGTCTCGTGCGATCGCGGACGATACGGGCATGGTCCCAGATTCACACCTGGACCTCACTGGTCAGCATGATCTTCCTGCTGATGCTGTGCATCACGGGGCTGCCTCTCATCTTCCACGAGGAGATCGACGATCTTCTCGAGACGGAGGTGACGGCACCCGTGCTGCCGGCGGGCACACCGCTGGCGTCGCTCGACCGGATCATCGCGGCGGGCCGCGCGTACGCGCCGGGACACGCCATCCTGTTCCTGAGTCTTCGCCCGCACGACCCCGATGTTGTCGCGCTCGGGATGTCGCCCACGCCGACACCGAAACCCGCGCAGTTCAGCCGCGTGAGCATCGATGCACGGACCGCACAGGTTCTGAATGAGACAGCGCCCCGGCGCGGCGGTGTCATGCATATGATCCTGACCCTGCACAAGGATATGTTTCTCGGGCTGCCCGGCGAACTCTTTCTCGGATTCATGGGGCTGGTGGCTGCGGCGTCGGTCATTTCGGGCATCGTCATCTACGCGCCGTTCATGCGCCGGATCGATTTTGGCACGATAAGAAAGACCTCGAACCGGGTGAAGTGGATCGATCTGCACAACCTGTTCGGGATCGTCACCGTGATCTGGGTGCTGGTGGTGTTCGTCACCGGAACGATCAACACCCTCGCTATCCCATTGTATGATCTGTACCGCGCCCAGGCGCTGCCGCCGCTCCTGAAACCGTATCAGGGCAAGCCGGTCGCACAGATCAACGCGCTCGACGACGCCGTCCGGCGGGTGCGGACGGCAAATCCGGACCGCATCGTGACATCGGTGACGATGCCGACTGCGCTGCGGAGCGGCAGCCCGCAGCATTTCGTCGTATGGACGAAGGGGAATTCGCCCTTCACCGCCAAACTCGCCGAGCCCGTCCTCGTTGACGTCAGTTCGGGAGAGATTGTCCATGCTCCGCCAATGCCGTGGTATCTGCAGGCCCTGCAGGTCGCTCGACCGCTGCATTTTGGCGACTATGGCGGTCTTCCGTTCAAGATCGTCTGGGCCGCTCTCGATGTGGTCGCGATCATCGTCCTGGGCAGCGGACTCTATCTCTGGGTGGCGCGCGTTTTCCGACGCAGCAGTCCGGCACCCACCGTCGGTGTAGCGCCGCCGGCGGCCGGAACCGCGCGACGCAACGCGCGGGCCTGAGGACGCGACGCTCTATCGGTTCACCTCGCGCTGGAACACCTCCAGCGTATGCGCCTTGGTCGTCACGAAGTCGGGCGTCGAGAGCGTTGAGATGGTGCGCGGCCGGGCGACCTCGAACGGAATGACTTCCGCGATCTGGGTCGGCCGTTTGGTCAGCAGCAGCACGACGTCAGCGAGAAAGATCGCTTCCTCGATATCGTGCGACACCAGCATCATTGTCGTGCCCCGCTCGATGAAGACCTGCTGCAACTTCTCGCGGATGAACAGCGTCATCTCGTAGTCGAGCGCCGAGAACGGCTCGTCGAGGAACAGCACTTCCGGCTCCGGCACCAGCGCGCGCATGATCGAGACCAGCTGCTGCTGGCCGCCGGACAGTTCGTAAGGATAGCGGTTGAGATCGAATTTCACGTCGAAGGCGGCAACGATCTTCTCGACCCGACTGTCCACCTCCGCCCTGCGCATGCCGGCGAGCGACAGCGGATAGCGGATGTTGTCGATGGCCCGCTTCCATGGAAACAGCGCATCGCGATAGTTCTGGAAGACATAACCGATGGTGGTGTCCTTCAGCGTCTTGCCGTCGAACAGGATTTCGCCCCGCTCATACGGCGTCTGGCCGGAAATCATGTTGATCAGCGTCGACTTCCCGCACCCGTTCGGGCCGAACACCGTCACGATCTTGTTGCGCGGGATATCGAGATCGAAATTGCTGTACAGCGGATCGGCTCCGAAGGTCTTGCACAGCCCGCGGATGGTGATCGCCGGCCAGGTCCGGTGATTGCGCTTTGCCACAACGTCGCTCATCAGGCCCGCCCGCTCCAGTGCACAATCCGCTTGTCGATGATGAGGAAGATCAGGTTGAGCAGATAGCCGAGCACGCCGGCCGCCAGAATGGAGGCATACATCTCCCGCACATTCATGATCTGCTGGGCGTTGATGATGCGCTGGCCCAGTCCATCCTCCGAGCCGATGAACATCTCGGCGACCACCACGATCACCAGCGCGAGGCTGATGCCGCTGCGCAGACCCACAAAAGTCTGCGGCAGGCTTTCCCAGAGCAGTACGTCGCGAAACACCTGAAACCTGCTCGCGCCCATCACCGAGGCGGCCATGATGCGCGTGCGTTTGGCGTTCATCACGCCATAGGCGCTGTTGAACAGGATCACCAGCACGGCGGCGAAGGCGGAGATCGCCACCTTGTTGAAGTCGGAGATTCCGAAGATCAGCATGAACAGCGGAATCAGCGCGCTGGAGGGCGTCGAGCGGAAGAAGTCGATCAGGAACTCGACGCTCCGGTACAGATTCTCGGACGAGCCGAGTGCCACGCCGAGCGGCACACCGATCACGGTGGCGATCAGAAACGCCTGAATGGTGCGGTTCAGCGTCATGCCGAAGTCATAGAAGATGGCACCGCTCGCCATCACCGACCACAGATACTGCAGCGTCGCCCACGGCCCCGGCAGCAGGATCGGATTGACCGCGCCGCTGCGCACCAGAAGATCCCACGCGGCGATCAGGAGCACGGGGCCGACCAGAGGCAGCCACACCCTCCGGCTGTCCCAGATCCGCGATAACGAAACAGCTTGCCGCGTCATGCATTTCACCCAAAGGGGCCGGCGATCGAATCGGACCGCCGGCCGCCGTTGTCAAATCGTTATCAGGCCTTGAAGCCCATCGGCTCCGCGCTCAGCTTCTGCGGCACGATCTTCTTCTCGAAGAACAGATCGAACAGCTTCTGCATCGCGGCCCAGTCGTCTGCCGACATCTCGCTCGACATGCGATAGCCGGACAGCGGCACGTCGTTGATCAGACCATCGTCGATGGCGGTATAGCCCTTCAGATATTGGTTGGCCGGGATTCCGGTCGTGCGCACATATTCGACGCCCTTGGCATAGGCGGCGACAAGATTTTTCGCGGCCTCAGGATTGGCCGAGATGAACGCCGAGCGCAGCGATGCCGCGCCGCCGAACCACGGCACCTGCGCGCCGCCCAGCACGTATTTGGAAACAACAGCGGTTTCGAGGATCTTCGAGATGCCCTGCTTGCCGCCGATCACTGCCGTCGGCTCAAGAACATAGGCAGCATCGATCTGGCCGGCGGCCAGCGCGGGCAACAACTGCGTACCCGGCAGTTCGGTCACCTTCGGCGACGGAACGCCGGCATTTTCAAGGATGGTCCGCGCCAGCACCACGTTGTTGATGCCGGGTCCGCAGGCATAGCGCTTGCCTTCCAGTTCCTTGATGCTGGTGATCGTGCTGTCCTTCGGCAGGATGATATGGTCGATCACGTGGGTCGCGTTCGCGAAATTGATGCAGAACAGCTTGATGGATCCCGGTGACTGCGCATCCCCCAGCGCCAGCGCGGGCGAAGACGTCCCGGTCGCCGAGCCATCGATGCGGCCGGCGATGATCGCTTCCACCACCTGATTGGGGCCGGCGAACTTCACCGCCTCCATGTCGATGCCGGCTTCGGCGAAATAGCCCTTCTCGATCGCCGAGAAAAACGCAAGGCCGCCGGCGATCGGCCAGTAGCCGATCTTGGCCTTGACCTTCGTCTGGGCGATGGCGGGCATCGCCAGCGATGCGCCTGCGGCAGCGGTGCCCGCAAGCAGCGTGCGGCGGGAGATCGGCGCACCGCGGCGTTCAGAAAACGTGGTCTTGGTCCGGTCGGTCATCTCAAGTCCCCTCTGGCAAGAAAAACCTATCACCAACGTTGATCCCGGCGGGCCGGGCCCATCTCACGCGCGCGCGCCGGTGCGTGCGAGCGCAGCAGCAAGAGCGAGCAGACGTTCGTCCTGTCCGCGCGGCGCGATGACGGAGAGCCCCAGCGGGCAGCCGTCGATGGTGCCGAGCGGCATGGAGATCTGCGGCAGGCCGGCATGACCGGCCAGACACAACACCTCAAGGCTCCGCGCGCGGAACGCTTCGAGATCGGCGGCCGGCGTGCCGCGCAGCGGCGCCGCGCCCGGAGCCGTCGGCAGCAGCAGAAGGCCGTCGTCGCCCAGCAGTGCATCGAGACGCTGGCGGATTTCACCGCGCAGCGCCCGCGCAGCCGCCACCTCGCCCGCATCCATGGTCGCGGCCGCCGCGAAGCGCTCGCGCACGCCCGGCCCGAACGATGGCTTCACCTGCGTGACCCATGCGCCATGCGCGGCCCACACCTCGCTCGATTGAATGACGCGGAAGGCGTCGCGCCAAACAGGCAGCGCGCCGTTGGCGACATTGATGCGCTCGGTCGGACAGAACAGCGAAACCGCGCCACCGAGCGCGCCTTCAACCTCGGGGCCGACCACCTTGAACAGGTCGTCCGCGATCATGATGCGGCCGGACGATGCCGGCTCGCGCCAGTCATCGAACAACTGGCGGCCGACACGCATCATCAGCTCGCCGTGGCGCGCGAACCAGCCGACGGTGTCATAGCTCGGCGCCAGCGGCACCGCACCGGCCAGCGAAATACGCCCGTGCGTGGTCCGCATACCGAAGATTCCACAGTAGCTCGCCGGCAGGCGCACCGAGCCGCCGGTATCCGAGCCGATGGAGAAATCGACCACCTTCCCCGCAACCGCGGCAGCCGATCCCGACGACGAGCCGCCGGGAATGCGGCCCGGCGCATTCGGATTGAGCGGAGTGCCGTAGTGGTGGTTTTCGCCGTTCAGGCTCCATGCCAGTTCGTCGGTGTGCGTTTTGCCGACCATCCGTGCGCCGGCTTCGAGCAGCCGGTCGACGACGGGCGAACTCACCTGCGGAACGGCGTGACTCGCCAGCCACTCCGGGCTTCCCGCTCCGGTCGGCAATCCCGCGACGTCGAAAAAATCCTTCACCGCGAAGGTCAGGCCGGCCAAGGGACCGGCCGTATCGCGAACAATCTCGACGCGCCCATGCGCGACGAATGCGCCGAGACGGTCATCAAGCACGATCAGGCACCTTCATGATTGCACCGGCGCGGCACCGCGCGGCGACCTCGGACAACATCGGCACTTCCCGATCACTCCCACGTTCCGCATGGACGCGCGCGACCATAGCGCCGGAACAACGTCAGCCCTCCGCAGCCGCCAAAACCGATCGGTCCAATCAGAAAGCAAATAAATACTTGCATCTGAAGTTTCGTTGATCAACAGGGGGATATGCGAAAAATATGGGCGAACAACGCTCATATTTCGGGCCGCGCGGCACGATACCGGCAAGCCCGAAGCCCGGCCCGAAGCCCGACGCTCGCTAGCTGGTGCCTTGATACGGTGTCGTCAGGTAACTGAGGATGATCGTCACCACCTGCTCGCGCCGCTGCGCCAGCCATTCAGGCGCGCCAAGGTCCGAGCGGAACATCACGGATAGTGTCTCCCGCTGGGCGAGATGGGTGATGCAAAGAGCCAGGATCGTTACGTAAAGATCCATCGGCGTGGTCAGCACGCGAAACATGCCGCTGTCGCGACCGCGCGTCAGCAGATCGCTCACGGCCTCGACCAGGGGAAAGGTCGTGTCCGAGACCATCGGCAAGTCCCGCACGAAGCGGCCGCCGATCATGTTCTCGTTGCGGATGATGGACACGAACTGCGGATTGTCGCGCAGATAGTCGAATGTGAACTCGATCAGCCGCCGCATACCCTCCACGGGAGCGAACGAACGCAAATCGAGATGACGTTCGAGCGTACGGATGCGCGTATAGGTGTCTTCGAGGGCGGCGAGATAAAGCTCTTCCTTGCCGCCGAAATAGCGATAGATCATCTGCACGTTGGCTTCGGACGCCTGCGCGATCCGGTCGATCCGCGCGCCGGTGAAGCCCTCACGCGCGAAAGCCTCGCAGGCGGCCTGCAAGATGCGTTGCCGTGTCGCCCCGGCGTCGCGCCGATGCTGCAGTGCAGACTTCGGCGGGGCTGTCTTTCTGCTGGGCCGTCTGGTCTTTGGCTTTGTCGTCACGCCCAGTATCGTCTCCACGGCCGGCCGCTGTTGCGAGCGAAACTCCCGACGGTCCGGCCATGCTTCATCGCATCCGCCCCGCCCCCTCGACAAGACGGCTCTCGGCCGGTCTGTGGACAGGCGGGCCCGCTGCACCGAGGCCGTCGCCATCACCCGCCGTCCGATGCATCTAGTATCGGAGCACGCGCCAGCCGATCAGCGCACCGGCGGCTCCCGCCAATCCGATCGCCAGCGTGTACCAGGTCGCGACGAACAGCGGCGAATCTTCCACGCAGTGCATCGCATAGAGCGTGGCCGCGAGTCCTCCCGCCATCAATCCCGCGAGCAGGCCAAGCAGCGCGGGATAGCTGGTTGCTCCCCTGCGCAGAGCGAACAGCGCAGCCGCCAGCAGCGGCAGCGCGAGTGCGGGAATGGCCGTCACGCAGACAAGCGCATTCGCGCCCACCAGCCGCGCAATCCACGAACGCTGCGGATTCGACATCGCCTCCCCCGCGATACCCGCCGACAGCACGCCAAACGGCAGCACCAGCCACCACCCGAGCCCGTCGAGCCGCGCATCCGGCCGCGACAGGCGCAGGGCGAGGACAATCGCCGGAATCGCGAGAGAAAGAGTCACCACGAATTTCAGATCGAAGAACGGATTGTGCATCGCGTCCCGGATATCAGGCCGCATGCCGAGCCCGGCCATGAACAGCGCAATCGAAAACGGCGCTGCAATCAGCAGCGCGACCGGCAACCATTGATCGACAGTCCGAACGCGCACGGCGCGATCCGCGACAAGTCCCTCGATCAGATCGTTCGTATCCATCCGCATCTTATTCTCCCCGCATTTTGGCGGCGAGGCCGGTGAGGGCCCGGTGCAGCGCAACGCGCACCGCGCCCTCGGTCATCGACAGACGTCCCGCGGTCTCGCGGATCGACTGTCCCTTCACCGCGACGGCGGTGAGCACGTCGCGCTGTCGCTGTGGCAACATATCAAGCTGCGCCGCGACCTCGGCGGGTGCGGGCTGGTCTGCCGTCGGCGCATCGGGCAGCGTCTCGGCGAAGTCGTCGATGCTGACGAACACCCGGCGGCCGCGACGCCGCAGCGCGTCGATCAGCTTGTTGCGCGCGATCGCGAACAGCCACGGCGCGAACGGCGCATCCGACTTCCAGGTGTGCCGTTTCAGATGCACGGCCAGCAGAATGTCCTGCACGATGTCCTCGGCCTGATCGACAGGTTGACCGGCACGCGCCAACCCGCGCCGGGCCGCCGCACGCAACACGGGGGTCACGGACCGCAACAGCGCGCGGTAGGCACCGTCGTCGCCTGCATTGGCCGACCGCATCAGGCCGGTCCATTCCTTGTTGCCGCCGCGCACTCGCGCTCCTGTCACCATTACGGCCGGGAGCCGCGTTTGTTACATGCGCCGCCCGCTGGCGGCTGACAATGCCCCGCTCAGTTGCCATGGCCATGTTGCGAGCCCCGCCGAAATCCGGGAGATCGACCGCAAAACTCATTCAAACTATTGATATTACTTTGTTTTCAAAATTTCACGAAAGAATCCGCTTTTTCGCCCCGGTCTGGCCAATTCCGGCGCGCTTCCATTGCGCCCGAACAGGGTGGCAACAGGGGATGATTGCCAATGACGATCCGGGCGCTCGGACGCGCCGCAACGCTCGTTGCGGCCGGCTTTCTGGTTTGGTGCGCAACGCCGGCGCAGGCTGCATGCAACGCGAACGACACCTCGACATGCGAAAGCGACGCGGCCCAGACCTCCCCCGCCGCAACCCAGCTGGCTCAGGCCGAAAATCCCGGCAAACCGATCAATCTCAAGAAATTCACCAAACGCTCCGAGAAGACGAAGCGCCCGCGCGCTTCGCAATCCCGCGCGGCGCGGAAGTCCGCCGTGCCCCAGGATCGGCAGAACAAGAGCGAGGCTGCGGCCGACGACACCGTGTTGAAGGAACCCAGCCCCGGCGCGACGGCTCGGGCAGAAACCTCCAGCCCGTTCGATGGCAAGCCGCATGATGTCGCCGCACCCGCAGGCGTTATTCCGCTTCCGTCCGGCATCGCGAATGCCAATGCGCAACTCTACGGCGCCGACGCGCCGGCTCATTCGGTGCCAGTTTCAGACCCACAGTCGCCCGTCGCTCACGCTCCCGAGTCCGACGCGCCCGCGCCGGCCGCCGAACCCGATTCATCCATCGTCGCCGCGGACCAGTTGAACGATCTCGACAAGGCGGCAACCGCTGCGCCGGCGGCTCCGGTCGCGGCCATGGCGGTCGTCGATTCCTCTGCGCAGATGGCCAGCAGCAACGATGCGACGTGGGAAAAGACCTCCACCATCGGCAAGATCTTCATCGCGGTCGGCGCCTTGCTGACGCTGGCGTCGGCGGCCCGCATGTTCATCGCCTGATTGTTCCGGACCGGACTTGCGGTCATCCCCGCGAGGAGGCAGATTGCGCCCGCCGCAGGTGACGGCCAATATATTTTCCGGGAGCAATCATGAGCGAAGCATTCGAATACATCATCGTCGAACGCAAAGGCGGCGTCGGCATCATCCAGCTCAACCGCCCGAAGATGCTCAATGCGCTTTCGTTCGGGGTGTTTCGCGAGATCGCCACCGCCGTTGCCTCGCTCGAAGCCGACGACGCCATCGGCTGCCTGCTCATCACCGGAAACGAAAAGGCGTTTGCCGCCGGCGCGGACATCAAGGAGATGCAGCCGAAGGGCTTCATCGACATGTTCAACGCCGACTTCACGGCGATCGGCGGCGACCGCGTCGCGCGCTGCACCAAGCCGGTGATCGCGGCCGTGAGCGGCTACGCGCTTGGCGGCGGCTGCGAACTTGCGATGATGTGCGACTTCATCATCGCATCCGAAACGGCGAAGTTCGGCCAGCCCGAAATCACGCTGGCGACCATTCCCGGTATCGGCGGCACCCAGCGCCTGACCCGCGCCATCGGCAAGGCCAAGGCGATGGACCTGTGCCTCACCGGGCGCATGATGGATGCGGCCGAGGCGGAACGAGCGGGCCTTGTGAGCCGGATCGTTCCAGTCGACAAGCTGATGGAGGAAGCGCTCGCCGCCGCCGAGAAGATCGCGTCGATGTCGCGCCCGGTGACAACGGCGGCCAAGCGCGCCGTCAACCGTGCGCTGGAGACGTCGCTGGCCGAGGGCATGGAGCTGGAACGCGACCTGTTCCGCTCGACCTTCGCGCTCGCCGACCGCTCCGAAGGCATGGCCGCGTTCATCGAGAAGCGCAAACCGGACTTTAAGAACAGATAGCGCGATCTTTTTGTGAGTCGCGACCTGCGCGAAAGCGACGGCGAGGCGGCTTCAAAAGGAGTTGACCTGCTCCCGCCTCGGGCGCGACATATCGCTGCGCGCTCTCGATGTCACAGGCTTTGGATTACTGCGGCGGCCCTCTATGCGCTGCGGCGCGGGTCCTTTAAACAGGGACTCGGGTGTCGGCACGGGGCGGACTTCCGGGTTGCCGCGGGTGGGTATGAGCGAGCGTGCGTCAGGGGTAAGGATAAGCGGGGCGACCCCACGAACGGGTGGCCTGATCGGGATTGCGCTGGCCCTCAGCCTCATTTCATCTGGAGCGATCGCGGACACTCTGACGGAAGCCCTGACGCGGGCGTACCAGACCAATCCCCAGCTCAATGCGGATCGCGCCCGTCAGCGGGCAACCGACGAGAATGTTCCGCAGGCTCTCGCCGGGTACCGGCCGCAGCTTGTCGCAACCCTGAGCGCAGGCCTTGCGTCCGTCCGCAACCTGCTTCCGGACAACACGGTCCAGAGCGCCACGCTCAAGCCGTGGCAGATCGGCCTGACAGTCCAGCAGACGCTCTTCAACGGCTTCAAGACGGCGAACAGCGTGCGCGTCGCCGAGTTTCAGGTCCGGTCCGGGCGCGAGGCGCTGCGCAATGTCGGCCAGGGCGTGCTGCTCGATGCGGTGACGGCCTATTCCAACGTGTTGGCCAATCAGGCGCTGGTGGAAGCCCAGCGTGCGAACGTCGCGTTTCTCCGCGAAACGCTGGAGATCACGCGCAAACGCCTGAATGCCGGTGACGTGACGCCGACCGACACCGCTCAGGCCGAGGCTCGCCTCAATCGCGGACTGGCCGATCTGAACAATGCCGAAGTCAACCTGGCCATCAGTCAGGCCACCTACACACAGGTGATCGGCTCCGCACCGGGCCGCCTCACCCCGGCGGAGATGATCGACAGGCTGCTGCCGCGCAGCCGCGAGAATGCCACCGACCTCGCCTTCAGGCAGCACCCGGCCGTGCTGGCCGCCGGCTTCGATGTCGATTCGGCGACCGCCAGCATCGGCGTCGCGCAAAGTTCGCTGCTGCCCAGCATCACGGTGCAGGGCAACGTGAACCGGAGCGTGCAGACCGACACCACGCTCGGCACGAACCGGACCGACGAGGCCTCCATCATCGGCCAGATGAACGCGCCGATCTATGACGGCGGCACAGCCGCGTCCCAGACGCGACAGGCCAAGGAGGTCGTGGCGCAAAGCCGTCTGGTGCTCGATCACGTTCGCAATCAGGCCCGCACCGCAGCCATCAGCGCCTGGGTCACAAGCGAAGGCGCGAAGGTGGCGGTTCAGGCCGCCGAGTCGGAGGTCCGCGCCGCGACGGTGGCATTGCAGGGCGTGCAGCGCGAGGCACAGGGCGGCCAGCGTACGACGCTGGACGTGCTGAACTCGCAGCAGGATCTCAATCTGGCGCGCGCACGACTGATCGGCGCCCAGCGCGACCGCGTGATTGCGTCCTACACGCTGCTGAGTTCGATCGGGCGGCTTGATGTACGCACGCTCGGCCTCAAGACTCCCGACTATCTGCCCGAGGTGCACTATCAGCAGGTGCGCGACGCGTGGCACGGACTGCGCACGCCGTCAGGGCAATAAAGCGGGCGGTGAAAGAGCGAACGCTGACCGGACATCCGGTCGGCCGATCACATCGAGTGCCTCAGGCGCACCCGGATGCCGCTTTCTTCCAGCCCACTCACGATGGCTTCGCCGTGGGCGAAGTCCTGCGCCTCGACCAGCAGTTCGACATCCGTCGATGTCACGGACAGCGCGCCAAAAATGCGCTGATGCTGAACCTCGACGATGTTGCCGCCCAGCCTTGCCACCGTTTCGGCAAGACGCGCCAGAGCGCCCGGCCTGTCCGCGATCTCGACCGTCAGCGCGATCAGCCGCCCGTCGCGCACGAGACCGCGCATCAGCACGTTGGCGAGAACCCGCGTATCGATATTGCCGCCGCTGATGATGAGTCCAACCTTGCGGCCGGCGAATTTCTGCGGATCGGCCAGCAGTGCCGCCAGCGCGGCAGCGCCCGCGCCTTCCGCGACCGTCTTCTCGATCTCCACCAGCAGAATCACCGCGCGCTCGATCAGCGCTTCGGAGACGGTCATCACGCCCACGCCGCATCGCCGCAGGATCGCCATCGGCAGCGCGCCGACATCGCGCACGGCAATGCCCTCGGCCACCGTTGGCCCGCCAACTGAGACAGGTTCACCGGATAACATCTGTGAGGCCGCCGCGTAGGACTCCACCTCGACGCCGACGATCTCGGTGCCCGGATGGAGCGCGTGCGCGACCACGGCGCAGCCGCCGATCATGCCGCCGCCGCCGACCGGCACAACGATGCAGTCGAGCGCGGGCTGTTCTTCCAGCATTTCCAGCGCGAGCGTGCCCTGCCCCGCGATCACGGCCGCGTCGTTGTAGGGATGCACGAATGTCAGTCCTTCGCGCGCCGCCAGATCCTGAGCGAAAGCGGCAGCTTCCGACAGCGTTTCGCCTTCAAGCAGAACGCGGGCACCGAGCGCGCGCGTGTTGCCGACCTTCACGAACGGCGTGGTCTGCGGCATCACGATGGTCGCGGCGATCCCGAGCCGCCGCGCATGATGCGCCACGCCCTGCGCGTGGTTTCCGGCCGACATCGCAATCACGCCGCGCCGCGCCTCGTCCTGTGTCAGGAGCGCCAGCCTGTTGGCGGCGCCGCGTTCCTTGAACGAAGCGGTGAACTGCAGATTCTCCAGCTTCAGCCAGACCTCCGCGCCGGTGATCGCGGACAGCGTCGCGGACCTCAGGAACGGCGTGCGCACCACATGCCCGGCGATGCGCTGCTCGGCCGCGCGAACATCGTCGAGCGTCACAGTCATGTCGTTCACTTGGGGGTCTCCGTGATCGGAGCCTTGGCACGCGAGAAGAACAGGATCAGCACCGGCAAGGTGATCAGGATCACCAGCGGCGCGATCGCCATGCCCGTCACCACCACGAGCGCGAGCGGCTTCTGCACCTGCGAGCCGATGCCTTCGGACACGGCCGCCGGCAACAGCCCGACTCCCGCCACGATGCATGTCATCAGAACAGGCCGGAACTGCAACTCGCAGGCCCGGACCACCGCCTGCACGCGCTCCATGCCTGCGGTGATCAGCTGATTGTACTGCGAGAGCACGATGATGCCGTCCATCACCGCGATGCCGAACAGCGCGATGAAACCGATCGCGGCCGACACGCTGAACGGAATGCCGCTGAGGAAAAGCCCCAGCACGCCGCCGAACACTGCCATCGGGATCACGCTCATGGCGAGCGCCGTATCCCAGATGGTGCCGAAGTTGAACCAGAGCAGCATCGCCATCAGCACAAGGCTGATCGGCACCACGATCGACAGGCGCTGAATCGCATCCTGCAAATTGCCGAATTCGCCAACCCAATCCATGTGCGAACCGGGCGGCAGCTTCACCTGCTCGGCGACCTTGCGTTGCGCTTCCTGAATCGCGCTGCCGAGATCGCGGTCGCGAACGGAGAACTTGATCGGCAGATAGCGTTCCTGCTGCTCGCGATAGATGTAGGCCGCACCCGACAGCAGCTTGATGGTGGCCACCTCGCTCAACGGCACCTGCGTGATGCCGTTCGGCCCCTGCGCCCCGATGCGCAGATTGTGGATGGCTTCCGCACTCTTGCGGTATTCTGGAGCAAGGCGAACGATGATCGGGAAGTGCCGGTCGCTGCCCGCTTCATACAGGTCGCCGGCGCTGTCGCCACCGATCGCCAGCCGGATCGTCGCATTGATGTCCCCGGGCGAGAGGCCGTAGCGCGCGGCACGCGCACGATCCACGTCGATCTGGATCGTCGGCTGCCCGAGCGAGGTGAAGACCGCAAGGTCCGTCACACCGCGCACCGTCGACAGCACATCCTTGATCTCGTTCGCGGTCCTGGTCAGTTCCTCCAGGTCCGAGCCGAACAGCTTGATGGAATTCTCCCCCTTCACGCCCGACACGGCCTCGGCCACGTTGTCTTGCAGGTATTGCGAGAAGTTGAACTCGACGCCAGGAAACTCCTTCTGCAGCGAGGCGAGAATCTGCGCGGTGAGTTCATCCTTGTCCTTGGTGCCTGGCCATTGCGAAACCGGCTTTAAGGGCGCGAAGAACTCGGCATTGAAGAACCCGGCGGCGTCGGTGCCATCGTCGGGCCGTCCGTGCTGGGACACCACCGTTTCCACCTCCGGCCGCGCGGCGATCAGCTTGCGCATGCGGTTAACGTAGGTGTTTCCCTCCTCAAGCGAGATGGTCGACGGCAAGGTGGCGCGGATCCAGAGATTGCCCTCTTCGAGCTTCGGCAGAAATTCGAGGCCGAGCGACCTGGCGATCAGGACCGTGGCGATCAGCAGCGCGACGGCCCCGCTCGCGACCCACGCACGATGGCCGACCGCCCAGCGCAGCAAGGGCATGTAGATCGCGTGAATCTTCCGCACGAGCCAGGTTTCGGTTTCCTTCATATGCGCCGGCAACAGAATCGCGCTGAGCGCGGGTGTTACGGTGAAGGTCGCGAGCAGGCCGCCGATCAGCGCATAGGCATAGGTCTTCGCCATCGGGCCAAAAATGTTGCCTTCCACACCGCTGAGCGTGAACAGCGGCAGGAACGCGGCGATGATGATCGCGGCTGCGAAGAAAATCGAACGCGCCACGTCCTTCGAGGCGCCGAGAATTGCATCGCTCTTGACGCCGAACACCGCTCCGGCCGAAGCGCCGGCGGCGATGGCCGTTAATCCCAGTCTCGAAAAAATCGCCTCGACCATGATGACGGTTGAATCGACGATCAGGCCGAAATCGATCGCGCCGACGGACAGCAGGTTCGCCGACTCGCCCCGTAATACCATGATGATCACGGCGAAGAACAGCGCGAACGGAATCGTCGCGCCGACGATCACCGCGCTGCGCAGATCCCCGAGGAAAATCCACTGGATCAGCACGATCAAGAGGATACCGACCACCATGTTGTGGAGCACGGTGTGGGTCGTGACCTCGATCAGATCCTTGCGGTCGTAGATCCGCTCGATCTTCACGCCCGGCGGAAGCAGGCCGGACTTGTTGATCTTCTTCACCTCCGCTTCGACACGCGCGATGGTCGGCGAACTCTGCTCGCCGCGTCGCATCAGGACGATACCCTGCACGATGTCGTCATCATTGGCGATGCCGGCGATGCCGAGCCGCGGCTTCTCACCGACGACGACAGTCGCGATATCCTTCACAAGAACCGGATTGCCGTTGACCTGCGAGATCATCGTGTTGGCGATGTCGTCGACCGACTTGATCAGTCCGACGCCGCGCACCACGGCGGACTGCTGGCCGATATTGACCGTGTTGCCGCCGACATTGATGTTGGCGTTCCCAACCGCCTGCAGCACCTGAGGCAAGGTCAGGCCGTTGGCGACAAGGCGATTGTTGTCGACCTGAATTTCATAAGTCTTCGTTCGCCCGCCCCAGCCCGTCACGTCGATCACGCCCGGCACGGCGCGGAATCGGCGCTGCAACACCCAATCCTGCAACGTCTTCAGATCCAGCACGCTGAACTGCGGCGGCCCGACCAGACGATAGCGGAAGATTTCACCGATCGGGCTGAGCGGCGAAATCTGCGGCTGCGCGTTGCCGGGCAGCGGCGCAAGCTGCGACAGGCGGTTGAGCACCTGCTGAAGCGCCTGATCGTAGGTGTAATCGAACGAGAACTGCAGCTTGACGTCCGAAAGACCGTAGAGGGAGATGGTCCGGATCGTCTTGAGATTCTTCAGGCCCGCCACCTGTGTCTCGATCGGGATGGTGATATAGCGCTCGATCTCCTCGGCCGAGAGGCCGGGACTCTGCGTCACGATATCGACCATTGGCGGCGTGGGGTCGGGATAGGCTTCGATATTGAGATGCGCGAAGGCGACGACGCCCCCGATCAGAACAGCGACGAACAGGCCAAGCGTCAGAAAACGACGGCTGACGGCTGCGGCAACCAGACGATGCATCGATCAGGATATCCCGGAACAGAGAAAACAGGTCTCGGCCCCGGCACACAGATCACAACACCAGGGCGTGTGTCGACGATCAACTCGCGGAGGCGGCACGATCGATGAAGAGGCTGCCCTTGGTGACAATGCGCTCCCCGGCTTCGAGGTTGGCAAGGACCTCGACATTGTCGCCATTAACGAGTCCCGTGCGGATCGTGCGCATTTCAATCGTCTGATCCGGATTGGCAATCCATACCCGTACCTGGTCGCCGTCATAGATCAGCGCCTGCCGGGGCACGGCCACCGCCGGATGGTCGCCGCCGGAATAGATCGTGACATTGGCGAACATCTCGGGCTTCAAAGCGCCGGCCCTGTTGTCGATGGTGGCCCGCACCGTCAGCCGGCGCGTCGCGGGATCGATCGCCGCCGCCACGTAGTTGACCCGGGCGGACAGTGTCCGGCGCGGCAGCGCCAGCACGGAAAACTGCATATCCTGACCGACCTCGACCTCGGCGGCCTCGCTTTCGCGAACGAAGGCGGTGAGCCAGACGGTGGAGAGATCGCCGATGACAAAAACCGGATCGCTGGCGCCGGAATTGACATACTGCCCGGGACCGATCTTGCGCTGGACCACCGTTCCGGCAATCGGCGCGTAGATCGTGATCTCGGGGCTGATCCGTCCCTGCTTCTCGAAGGTCGAGATCGCGTCGTCGTTGAAGCCGAGGATCCCCAGACGATTACGCGCAGCCTGCAAAGTGATTTCGGCCGAACGCATGTCGTTCTGGGCCGTCACCAGATTGGCCTGGGCCTGCTGAAAATCCTTCAGCGGCACGGCCTTGCCGTCGAACAGATCGCTGGCCCGCTTGTTCTGAATGTCGGCGAGTTCAAGCGCCGACTTCGCCTTGTTCAAGCCGGTGAGAGCGGCGACGAAATCGTTCTGCGCCTGGACGGTGTCGGCCGCCTCGATCACGAACAGCGGCTGGCCCTGCTCGACGTGATCGCCGGGGCGAGCCATCAGCCTTGTCACCCGGCCGGCATAGGGCGAGAACACCGGGGTGGAGCGATCCTCATCCACCGCGATCTTGCCCTCGGTGACGTGCTCTGACCGGAAAGCCTGCTCCTTGACGGTTGCAAAGGTGAGGGACGCCCACTCGGCTTCGGTGGGAGAGTAGCGCGTCGCGGTCCGCCGGGACTGGCTGGAAATCTCGGAGGGCGGCTCGGACGGCCGGGACTGCCACCAGACGGCCCCGCCCGCGACGGCCGCAATCAGCACGACGCCGATGGCAAGCCGCGGGATCTGCCAACCGTGCGCGCCAGAAGTCGTCATCTTGACCATTGATGTGGATTCCGGAGTCCAGCCATTCCGCGGCAGGATGCCGCATAATCCGTTTAATAGTGCCTTACAATCATGACAAACAACGTAAAAAACGGGGCGTCTGGACGAAAACGTAATAATTTCGCGAATGTCGCACCCTGCGGCTGAACCGCCGCTGAACGACAACTTCAGAAGTTAGAACGCGGCGTTGCCCCACGCCGGAGGGTCGGTCCCGAGCGGAACCGACGGCTGGTCCCACCGCGCTGCCGTCTGCGAAAGTACGGCACTGTGGGCAACGGCAAGCAGGGTGCCGAATCCGGATTCCTGCTGCCCCAGACACGAATTCACGGCGGCCTTAGTCAGATCCGGAGCCGAGAGGCCATCGGCGATCCGCCCCATTTCCCGGAGCCATCGCCCGGTCTGGGCCAGCGACACCCGGACATGCCAGCTTCCGCCCTCGGTGGACTGGCGCAGTCTGGCCATCGTGGCCCCGAGGGCCATCAGATAGCCGGTGGCGTGGTCCAGCATCTGGGCCGGCAGTTCCTTCGGTCCCTCAACGCCGGCCGCCTGCCCCTCGGCGTGGTTGAAGCCCGTCGCCGTCTGCACGAGCGAGTCGAAGCCGCGCCGCCCGGCCCACGGCCCGACATGGCCGTAAGCCGACAGCGAGACATGGACGATGCCCGGCCGAAGGCTGGCGACCTGCTCCGGCGAAAAGCCGAGGGCATCGAGCCCGCCCGGCCTGTACCCCTGCGAAAAGACATCCGCATCGGCCAACAGGCGGCGCAGCATGTCCTGCCCGTCCGACGTCGCGAGATCAACGAAGGCCGAGCGCTTGCCGCGCCCGGTGTCGATCACAAGCCAGGGAATCGATGGCAGGCGGGGGCTGGCGATCAGCAGCACCTCCGCGCCGTGCGCTGCCAGCGTGCGCCCCGCCACAGGCCCCGCGATGACGCGGGACAGATCGAGCACCCGCACACCGGAGAGCGGACGCGAGGGATCCGCCGACCACGGACGCGGCGGCGCGTCACCGATCTTCTCGATGGTCAGCACGGGAAGCGTGGCGATGGCCTGCGCCTGCGGCAGGGCGGACCATTCCTCATGGGAGCGCATCAGCGCGACGACACAGCCTCCCGCATAGGCCGCGCTTTCGAACGCCTCGCCGTCCCACCGCATCAGGGCCGCCTGAACGGTCTCCCGTTCCGGCGTGCAGCCGAGCACCTTGCAGACATTGTCGCGGTGGTGGGGAAAGTTGGTGTGCAGCCGCACGAACCGGCCATCGCCAGTGCGGTAGACCCCGGCGATGGCATCCCACGCGGGCGGCGGCGGGTTGCCGTCGACGCGCAGATACCGCTCGCTGCGGCACTCGGCCATCGCGTGCGCAAGATCGACGCTGACGGTCTGGTATTGGCCGGTCCGCGCGCGCCAGATCTCTGCGGCGGCAAGGCCCGCCGCGGCAATGCTCGCCTGCCCGGCCGCGCCGACGCGGAACGAGGACGGCAGGCCGGGCTCGCGGCCGGTGAGCGACACCGCATCGAGGGCTGCGCCATCGCCGCCGGCCGTAGCCCAAAGGTTCGCCAGAATGTTGCGAGTGGATTGCATGGCGTTCCTCCGCCGAAATCGCGTTTGCCACGAGCAATCTACAAAGCTTGCGGCCAAATCGCTGGATACAAATGCGGATGGCAGACTTGCCGGATCCGATGCCGGACACCTCGGCCGCGCGCGGACGCAACGCAAAAGACCTCAGTGAAAGTCCCGCGAGCGCGGCAGGATGCGGACGTTGCGCGGATGGCGCACACGCTGCGCCGGCTGCGCGAGATGCTCGCGGCGATCGTCGTTGAGCGGCTCGGCCGGCGTCGCCGGAGACGGCAGAGCGGGGCGGCGGTTGTGCAGGTCGTCCGAGAGCCCCGCCAATGCGGCGGTGCGATCGATCAGCCGCTCCGCGACGAGATGAACGACGCCCTCGCTTTCCTGCACAGCCCCTTCGGCGAGGATCAGCCGCGCGCCCATCACTTCTTTCCGAAAACGTTCCATCACCTTGGGCCAGACCACGATATTGGCGATGCCGGTCTCGTCCTCGATGGTCATGAACACGACGCCCTTGGCACTGCCGGGACGCTGGCGCACCAGCACGACGCCGGCGCAGCGCACCCTGCGGCCATTGCCCCGAGTCGCGGCCACCGATGCGCAGCTCACAATGCCGTCCCGCGTGAAGTGATCGCGCAGGAACTCCATCGGGTGGCCTTTGATCGAGAGACGGATGGTCTGGTAATCGGCGACGACATGTTCGGACAGCGGCATCCGTGGCAGCGGAGCCGCGACCTCCTCGGCCAACTCGCGCGCGCTGGCGACCTCGAACAGCGGCAGCGCGACATCATCCGGCAAGCGCCGCACCGCCCACAGCGCATCCCGCCGGTCGAGGCCGAGCGAGCGGAAGGCATCGGCCTCCGCCAACAGCAGCAGCGCCCGCTTCGGCAGCGCGGTCGCGCGCGCGAAATCCTCTAGCGACGCGAAAGGCCGCCGCTGCCGCGCGGCGACGATGCGCGTGGCCCAGTCGTCGATCACAACGGCATCGCGCGACAGCGGCTTGTCAAAGCCCCGCCGCTGCTGCTGCGCCAGCCATTCCTCGTCGGGGTCAGCCACCTTGAACCCGTCGATCTGCCGGAACCCGAGCCGCAACGCGCAGATTTTTTCGCCGCGCTGCGGCGCCGGGATCCGCCGTCCGATCCTGGCATCCACCGCGGATGTCGTGACATGCCGGAGAGGCGTGCCCTCCTCCAGCGTGTTGTCGGCGAAACTGTGAGAGACGTCGATGGGGCGCACCTCGACGCCGTTCTCGCGCGCGTCGCGCACGATCTGGGCCGGCGCATAAAAGCCCATGGGCTGCGCGTTGAGCAGCGCGCAGGCGAACGCATCCGGATGAAACCACTTCAGCCAAGACGAAACATAGACAAGCTGCGCGAAGCTCGCCGCGTGGCTTTCCGGAAAGCCGTAGCTGCCGAACCCCTTGATCTGCTCGAAGCAGTTGCGCGCGAAGGTCTCGTCGTAGCCGCGCGCGATCATGTTGCCGACCATCTTCGCCTCGAACTTCCCGATGGTGCCGACATTGCGGAACGTGGCCATGGCGCGGCGCAGGCCATTGGCTTCCTCCGGCGTGAACTTCGCCGCTTCGATGGCGATGCGCATCGCCTGTTCCTGAAACAGCGGCACGCCGAGGGTCTTTTCCAGCACCTTGCGCAATTCGTTTTTGTCGCCGCCCTTGGGATACGGATACGCGATATCCTCCCGGGGCATCTTCCGCCGCCGCAAGTAAGGATGCACCATGTCGCCCTGGATCGGGCCCGGCCGCACGATGGCGACCTCGATGACGAGGTCGTAGAACGTCTGCGGCCTCAGGCGCGGCAGCATGTTCATCTGCGCCCGGCTCTCGACCTGAAACACGCCGAGCGACTCGCCGCGACTCAGCATGTCGTAAACAGATTTTTCGTCCTGGGGCACGGTGGCGAGCGTAAGCCGCGTGTCCTTGTGCCGCGCGATCAGATCGAATGCCTTGCGGATGCAGGTGAGCATGCCGAGTGCCAGCACATCGACCTTCATCATGCGCAGCGCATCGACATCGTCCTTGTCCCATTCGATGAAGGTGCGACCGTCCATCGCCGCATTGCCGATCGGCACATAGGTGTCGAGGCGATCCTGCGTCAGCACGTAGCCGCCGACATGCTGGGAAAGATGGCGCGGAAAGCCGATCAGTTCGCTGGCGAGATCGACCGCGCGGCGGATCATCGGATTCGACGGGTCGAGACCCGCCTGCTGCACCTGCATCTCGTTGAGGCCCGCGCCCCAGCTTCCCCACACGGTGTCGGCCAGCGCGGTGGTGACGTCCTCGGTCAGCCCCAGCGCTTTCCCCACATCGCGGATCGCACTGCGCGGCCGATAATGAATGACGGTCGCGATGATCGCCGCCCGGTGCCGTCCGTAGCGGCGATAGACATACTGCATCACCTCCTCGCGGCGGTTGTGCTCGAAATCGACGTCGATATCGGGCGGCTCCAGCCGCTCCTTGGAGATGAAGCGCTCGAACAGCAGATCCGTCTTGGCCGGATTGACCGAGGTGATGCCGAGCACGTAGCAGACCGCGGAATTGGCCGCCGAGCCGCGCCCCTGGCAGAGGATGTTCTGGCTGCGCGCCCACTGCACGATGTCATGCACCGTCAGGAAATAATGCGCGTAGTTCAGCTCGGCGATCAGTGCCAGCTCCTTGTTCAGGACTGCGCGCAGAGCCGTATCTGGCCCTTTCGGAAAATATCGGTTCGCGCCTGCCCATGTCAGATCCTCAAGGTGCTGCTGTGCGGTCTTGCCGGGCGGCACCGGCTCGTCCGGATACTGATATTGCAGCTCACTGAGCGTGAAGGTGATGCGGTCCGCGAACCGCATGGTCTCGCGGACCGCATCCGGCATCCCGCGAAACAATCGCGCCATCTCATGCGCCGGCTTCAGATGCCGCTCGGCATTGGCCTCGACGCGGCGGCCGATGCGTTCGATGGTCTCCTTCTCGCGAATGCAGGTGAGCATGTCCTGCAACGCCCGGCGCGCGCCGTCGTGATACAGCACCGCGTTGGTGGCGAGCAGCGGCACGCGCGCGGTGGTGGCGATGCGCTGCAGACGCGCCAGCCGCCGCCGGTCGTCGCCATGATGAAACAGGCTGGCGGCGAGCCACACGCCATCCGCGCGGCTTCGTGCCAGCCGCTCCAGCGTCTTCAGGGCGCGCGCGGTCTCGAACCGATGCGGCAGCGCGAGCGCCAGCAGTTGCCCGTCCGCGAACTCTTCAAGATCGTCGAGCCGCAGATGGCATTCGCCCTTGTCGGCGGCGAGCTTGCCCCGGCTCAACAGGCGGCACAGCCGGCCATAGGCATGGCGGTCGCGCGGATAGACCAGAACATCCGGTGTGCCGTCGATGAAGACGAGGCGCGCGCCGACCAGCAGCCGCGGCATGTGCGCGATGTCCGGGTTGCCCAGTTCGTTATAGGCGCGCACCATGCCGGCGAGCGTGTTGCAGTCCGCGATTCCGATGACAGGCAGCCGCAATTCGCTGGCCTGATGCACGTACTCCTGCGGATGCGAGGCCCCGCGCAGGAACGAGAAATTGGTGGTGATGCCGATTTCCGCGTAAAGCGGGCCGGGCGGAGGCGGCGGGTGCTGCGTCATGCGAACACCCCGTGCAGATACCACGCGGCCGGCTCCGGCGGCCGCCCGTCCTGTCCCTCCAGCTCGACGTCATACAGACCATCGCGGAAAATCCAGAAGCGCCGCCCCGCCGTATCTTCCACGCGGAAATAATCGCGCGTCAGCGGATTGCGGCCGGGTCGCCACCATTCCGTGGCGATGCGCTCGGGGCCTTCCACATGCGCCAGCAGGTGATGCGTGCGCCGCCAGTTGAAACGCGCCGGCGGCCCGTGCGGCACCTCGGCGGTGACGCCGATCGGCTCGGGCGGCGCGAACAGCCGCAGCGGCCGCAGCGGCGGCTCGCCCGCGACGCGGGCGGGCCATGGCCGCGCATCGCCCAGGCTCTCCTGCGCGGGACGCGGCAGGTCGGCGCGCTCGGGGCAGTGCGTCTCCTGCGGCACATAGCGAACGACACGCTGGCTGCCGAGCCGCGCGGCGAGCTGGTCTACCAGTTGCGCCACATCGTCGGCCTCGTGCGCGGCCGTGTCGAAGCCGCGCTGCTGCGGCGTGACACCCACCGTGCAGATCGCGGACAGGCGGATCAGATCGAAACCGAAGCCGGGATCGAGCGGATCGGCCAGCGCATCCAGCCGCTCGGCGAACAGCCGCATCAGGACAACGGCGTCGCTCACCGGCTGGCCTGCCTCCACGCCGATCGCACGCACCGCGCCATCGGTGCGAAAGAACGCGGCTTCCAACTGCCGCGCCCCCTGCCCGCGCCGACCCATCGCCTCCACCAGCACCTTGCCGAGGGCGCTCAAGGTCAGGGTGATCGCATCGCTGGTCGCAACCGGCTCCGCGAACCGCTTCTCCACCATGTAATCGGGCACCGGCCTGCGCGGCGAGATGGGCGCATCGCGAAAACCCAGAACCTGTTGCAGGCGATCGACGAACGGCGGACCGCAGCGCGCGGCGAGTTCGGCGGGCTGGCGCGCCGCCACATCACCGATTGTCTTCAGGCCGGCCCGCCGCAGCAGCCGCTGGATCTCGTCCGAAACGCCAAGCGCGCTGACCGGCAGCGGCCGGACCGCCACCGCCTCCTCACCGCTCGCGATGACGCGCCCCGGAGTCGTGCGCGCGAGCGCCCGCGCCGCGAGCGGCGTCCCGGCAATCGCGGCGCAAATACCAAAGCCCTGCCGGGCCAGCGAGGCGCACACGCCCCGCATCATGGCCGCTTCGCCGCCGAACAGATGCGCGCAGCCGGTGATATCGAGAAACAAACCATCCGGCGTATCCAGAGCCACCAGCGGCGTGAAGCGGTCGCACCACCGGGCGATGGCTTCGAGCAGCACCGCATCCGCCGCCGCGTCCTGCTCGACGATATCCAGCGCGGGCAGCATCGCGCGCGCGGTCGCGAGCGGCATGCCGACGATGAGTCCCGCCTTCAGGCCCGCTTCGTCGGCGGCTGCGACCTGCAGCTCCTGCTGCACCCTCGCGGCGACGACGAGCGGCTCCGCATGCGCCGCCTCACGAGGCGCGGCGGCGCTTCTGCCCTCCGCCATGCTCCGCAAGCGGCGAACGCGGTCGGTCGGCAGGTAGGGCAGCCAGAGGCTGAGAATACGTCTGCGCGTCACGGAATCTGTACTCATCACCCGACCATCCCATGATCCATCGCCCGAGCGGGCCCCGGCGGTTGCGCACAAGGTGGGCGTCCAGCACCGGCGCACCGAACCCCGTCCCTGCGGCTTCGGGCGGCGAGCGGGTGGCGCGGACGATCCAGCGGGTTTCGGCCGTGCTGGCCTGAGGACTGGCCGCGATCCGCAGCATCAGCGACGCCACGCCGGACTGCGCGGACGCCAATGTCAGCTTGCGGCTCGCCACCAGATCGAACGCGCGCGTCTCGCCCCAGATTTCGGTGACGACCGCCGCGAGCGCGTTGCAGGCGAGCCCGTCCGCCGTCACGCGCAGCGCCATCTCCGCATCATGCGCGCGGACGACGACGAGACGGCGCGGATCGAGCCCCAGTTCGGCCAGCCCGCTCATGGAGAGTTCGCCGTTCTCGCGCGCGGAAAAATCCTGCCGTACCCACAGGGCATAACGGCCACCGCCCGCGAGCCGCGCCAGCAGCCCCGCCACGAAGCCGGTCCCCGCCGCGCCGTCTCCGCCATCTGCGAACACTTCGTGCAGGGCTCCGCGCGCGAGCCCACCCTGCAACGCCTCGTCCACCGCGCCATGACCAAGCGGCACGCGTTCCGGCCCCGTCCCCGCAGGGGTCAGCCGTTCCGCATGCGCGATCGTCCCGCGCAACGCCGCAAGCGTGCTCGTCCGTGCGCCGGTCATGCGCCCGATCCCTCGTCCCGCTGTGTCGAAACTCTCCGCAAATCAACCCGGTCCGGGATCATTTGCCTCGTGAAATTGTTCACGATATGTTCTTATTAAAACCGCGATTGCCGGCGAGAGTCAACCGGCCGGCGGGGCGAAATTTCGTTAACGGAAGATGAAGCGATGGACCTGCGCCGCAAGCTCGAAATCCTGGCCGATGCGGCCAAATACGACGCCTCCTGCGCCTCCAGCGGCACGGAAACGCGTGATTCCCGCGACGGCAAGGGCATGGGCTCGACCGATGGCGGCATGGGCATCTGCCATTCCTATGCGCCGGATGGCCGCTGCATCTCGCTGCTCAAGGTGCTGCTCACCAACGCCTGCGCCTATGATTGCCTGTATTGCGTCAATCGCGTCTCCAGCAACGTACCGCGCGCCCGCTTCACGGTGGACGAGGTGGTGCGCCTGACGCTCGATTTCTATCGGCGCAATTACATCGAGGGCCTGTTCCTGTCCTCCGGCATCATCCGCAACCCCGACTACACGATGGAACAGGTGGTGCGCGTGGCGAAGACGCTGCGCGAGGTGCATCACTTCCGCGGCTACATTCATCTCAAGACGATTCCCGAGGCCGACGACGCGCTGATTGCGGAGGCCGGCCGCCATGCCGATCGCCTCAGCATCAATATCGAGCTGCCGCAGGACAGCAGCCTGAAAGAGTTCGCGCCCGAGAAAGACGTGCGCGCGATCCGCCGCACCATGGGGCGGCTGCGCCTGCGGCTCGACGAGGCGGACGACGACCGACGCACGGGCAAGCGCCACACGCCGCGATTCTCTCCCGCCGGACAGAGCACGCAGATGATCGTCGGCGCCGATCCGGCGAGCGACCGCACCATCCTGCAGACCAGCGCCAACCTCTATGGCTCCTATCGCCTGAAGCGCGTGTATTATTCCGCGTTCAGCCCGATCCCGGATTCGAGCCGCGCGCTGCCGTTGCAGGCTCCGCCGCTGGTGCGCGAGCACCGGCTCTATCAGGCCGACTGGCTGATGCGGTTCTACGGCTTCGATGCCGGCGAGATCACCGAAGGGCACGACGAGATGCTGCCACTCGATATCGATCCCAAGCTGGCCTGGGCTCTGCGCCACCGCGAACGGTTTCCACTCGATATCAATCGCGCCAGCCGCGAGGAGCTTCTGCGCGTGCCGGGCTTCGGCCGCACGACCGTGGACCGCATCATCGCCACGCGGCGCTTCACGACACTGCGCCTCGACGATCTCAAGCGGCTGCACGTGCCGCGAAACAAGGCGCTGCCGTTCATCGTTCTTTCCGATCACAAGCCCGCGCCGCGCCTGCTCGACAGCGCGCATCTGGCGCAGCAGTTCAGGCCGAAACCGGCGCAGCTTGGTTTCGGTTTCTAGTTCGGGCCTCCATGCACCACATCGTCCTGGACAGCGAGACCGATTTCGAGGGCTGGAGACAGGCCGCCCGCGCCCTCGCGCTCAACGACATCGCTCCTGCGGATGTGCGCTGGACGCGGGCGCAGGGCGACGCCGACCTTTTCGCGCCGGAGAGGAGCGAGCTTCCCGAGGCCGGGGGCACCTTCAATGTTCCGGCCGATTTCGTCGCGCTCTGCAAGGAGGTGATCCTGCATCGCAGCCCGGAACGCTTTTCCCTGCTGTATCGCCTGTTGTGGCGGCTGCGGCAGAACCACGATCTTCTCGCCATCGCCAGCGATCCCGACGTCGCGCAGGCACACGCGATGGCGCGCGCCGTGCGCCGCGACATTCACAAAATGCACGCCTTCGTGCGGTTTCGCGAGTTCGGCCGCGAGCGCGAGATGCGCTACATCGCCTGGTTCGAACCCGAGCATCATATCGTGGAGACGGCCGCGCCGTTTTTCGCCGCACGCTTCGCCGACATGCCGTGGTCAATCCTGACGCCGGACCGCTGCGCTCACTGGGACGGCCACGCGATCCTTTATACGGAAGGCGCAGCGAAGAACAAGGCCCCGGCCTCCGATCCGCTGGAAGACATCTGGCGCAGCTACTACGCCAGCATCTTCAATCCGGCCCGCCTCAAGGTGAAGGCCATGCAGGCGGAGATGCCGAAGAAATACTGGCGGAACCTGCCGGAGGCCTCGCTGATTGATCCTTTGATCGCGCAGGCGCAAACGCGGACATCGGATATGATCGCAGCAGCCCCCTCATCACCGAACAGACGGCGGCAACGGGAAGAAGCCAAGAGCAGGCCGAGGCCCTCCGACACATCTCTCTCAAGGCTTCGCGCCGAGGCGGAGCACTGCCGCGCCTGCCCGCTCTGGGCGGACGCGACGCAAATCGTGTTTGGCGAAGGCGCCGCGCACGCACCCTTGATGCTGGTGGGCGAGCAGCCTGGCGACAAGGAAGATCTTGCGGGACGGCCCTTTGTCGGTCCCGCCGGGCAGATGCTGGACCGCGCGCTGGCCGATGCCGGCGTCGATCGCGACAAGGCCTACGTGACCAACGCGGTGAAGCATTTCAAATTCGTGCCACGCGGCAAAATCCGTCTTCATCAGAAGCCGAACACGGCGGAGATCAGGGCCTGCCGGCCGTGGTACGAGCGCGAACTGGCGCTGATCCGGCCGGCTCTCGTCATCGCCATGGGCGCCACGGCGGCGCAGAGCGTGTTTGGCAAGATCACGCCCATCGGCAAGATGCGCGGACGGCTGATCGAACTGGACGACCGCACACAGGCGCTCGTCACGGTGCACCCGTCCTATCTGCTGCGCCTGCCCGACGAAGCGGCGAAGGCCGCCGAATACGAACGCTTCGTGGCTGATCTGAAGATCGCGGCGGAATTTCTCGCCGGATATACGCGGGCCGCGCAAGCATCGTGAACGAAGACCGGAGCCTCCCCAGCGAAACTCCGGTCTTTTCAAAAGCAGTGATTTCCGAAGGATGGTGAGGCGATCAGGCCGCCATCGCCTCGGCGTTGACCTCGCTGTCCGCGAGCGACGTCAAGGCGTCGTCGGTCTTGCGCTCCTGCTTCAAGGTTGCATCAAGCAACGGCACGGCCTGCTTCATGCCGAGCTTCTCGGCCCAGGCCTTCAGCGTGCCGTAGCGGGAAATTTCATAGTGCTCGACCGCCTGCGCCGCGGCGAGAAGACCCGCGTCGATCGCCTCACAGCCCTTGTATTCCTCCATGATCTCCTTGCCTTCATCGAGGATTCCCTCGATGGCGTCGCAGGTCTTGCCGCGCGCCGGCTTGCCCAGCAGGTCGAAAATCTGCTCGAGACGCTCGATCTGCTCCTCGGTCTCGTCGTGGTGCTTCTCGAACGCCGCCTTCAGTTTCGGCGAACTTGCCGCCTTGGCCATCTTTGGCAAAGCCTGAAAGATTTTCTTCTCGGCGTAATAGATGTCCTTGAGCGTGTCGAGGAACAGATCGTTGAGATTCTTGTCCTTGGCCGGCATGGAAAGCTCCCTGGGTTGCTCGGGCGTGTTGCCCTCGCCTCCCAACGTGACGTAACGGCCGATGTTCCTGACAGAGGAAAATACATCCGCAACGGCTTCAGGCCACGAGCGTGGTCTCGGCCAGCCGGATCCAGTACGAGGTGCCGTAGAGAATGGCCTCGTCGTTGAAATTGTAAGCGGGGTGGTGCAGCCCGGCGCTGTCGCCGTTGCCGACGAAGATGAACGCCCCCGGGCGGGCCTCCGTCATATAGGCAAAATCCTCCGCACCCATCATCGGCGGAATATCGGCCTCGACCTGCGCCTCGCCCGCCACCTCGCGCGCCACCCGCAAGGCGATGTCGGTCTGCTCGGCGTGATTGACCAGCACCGGATAGCCGCGCGTATAGCGAAGATCCATCGTGGTGCCGGTGGCCTGTGCAACGCCGGCGACGGTCTCGCCGACACGCTTCTCGATCCAGTCCCGTGTTCCGGCGCGCAGCGTGCGCACGGTTCCGCCGAGTTCAGCGGTCTGCGGAATGACGTTGATTGCGCTGCCCGCATGAAATTTCGTGATCGACAGCACGGCGGCATCCAGGGGATCGATCGTGCGCGACACAATCCCTTGCAGCGCGACGATGAGTTGCGAGCCAGCCAGCACCGGATCGATGGTGTTGTGCGGCAGCGCCGCGTGGCCGCCGCGCCCGGAGATGCGCAGGCCGATGTGATCGGTCGAGGCCATGATCGGCCCTTGCCGGATTCCGAACCGGCCGACAGGCAGGCCGGGCACGTTGTGCATTCCGAAAACCTGCTGGATGCCGAAACGCTCCATCAGCCCGTCGCCGATCATGGCACGCGCGCCCGCGCCGCCCTCCTCGGCAGGCTGAAAGATCACCACCACGTCGCCGGCGAAGTTGCGCGTCTCGGCGAGATAGCGCGCCGCGCCGAGCAGCATCGCGGTGTGGCCATCGTGGCCGCAGGCGTGCATCCTGCCGGGCGTCTTCGACTTGTAGGGCAGATCGTTCGCTTCCTCGATGGGAAGCGCGTCCATGTCGGCCCGCAGGCCGAGCACGGCGGCGCTGCCGCCCGTGCGCGACCGCCCGCGGATCACGCCCACCACCCCGGTGCGGCCGAGCCCGGTCACCACCTCGTCGCAGCCGAACGCCCGAAGCTTCTCGGCCACGAACATCGCCGTGCGATGCACGTCGTACATCAATTCCGGGTGCGCATGGAGGTCGTGACGCCATGCGGCAATCTCGGACTGAAGATCGGCAACGCGGTTGACGACAGGCATAGACGGAGCGTCCGGGGCAGTGAACCTTGGCCGCGAGGCTACCATGCATGGCCGGAACTCCCAACCGTCCCGCGCTGCGCGCTGGACAGATGCGACAATCGGAGCCATCAACACTCTCAACAAACACGATCGCGAGTGACGGGATGGCGGCGCAGTTGCAGGGGGATTTCGACTATATCATCGTGGGCGCGGGCACCGCGGGCTGCATCGTGGCCAACCGCCTCTCCGCCGATCCAACCAAGCGCGTGCTGATCCTGGAAGCAGGCGGCCGGGACAACTGGATCTGGTTTCACATTCCGGTCGGCTACCTGTTCGCCATCGGCAATCCGCGCGCGGACTGGATGTTCAAGACCGAGCCCGAGCCGGGCCTCAACGGCCGCGCCCTGGCCTATCCGCGCGGCAAGGTGATCGGCGGCTCGTCAGCGATCAACGCCATGATCTCGATGCGCGGCCAGATGGCGGACTATGACCACTGGCGGCAGCTTGGCCTCACCGGCTGGAGCTGGGACGACGTATTGCCGGCATTCCGGCGGATTGAGGACCATTTTCTCGGCGACAGCGCACATCATGGCGTCGGGGGCGGCTGGCGCATCGAGGCCCCGCGCATCGCGTGGGACGTGCTGGACGCCGTAGGTGAAGCCGCGATGCAGATGGGCATCCCGCGCATTCCCGATTTCAACACGGGCAACAACGAGGGCGTGAGCTATTTCCACGTCAACCAGAAACGCGGGCGGCGCTGGTCGTCGGCGCGGGGTTTTCTCAAGCCCGCGCTGAACCGCCCCAATCTCCGCCTCGAAACCGGGGTGCTGGTGGAGCGGCTGATTATCGAAAACGGGCGCGCGGTGGGCGTGCGCTATCGTCAGGGCGGCGAAACCATCGAAGCACGCTCGCGCGGCGAGGTGGTTCTCAGCTCGGGCTCGATCGGCTCGGTGCAGGTGCTGCATCGCTCGGGAATCGGTCCCGGCGAGTGGCTGTCGCCGCTCGGGATCGATGTGGTGCATGATCGCCCGGGCGTCGGGCGTAATCTGCAGGACCATCTGCAGCAACGCGCGATCTACAAGATGCACGGCGTGCGCACGCTGAACGAAACCTACTATTCGCTGCCACGTCGCGGCTGGATGGGCCTCGACTATGCGCTGCGTCGGCGCGGGCCGCTGACCATGGCCCCGTCGCAGCTCGGTATTTTCACCCGCTCCGATCCGTCACAGGAGCGCGCCAACATCCAGTTTCACGTCCAGCCGCTGTCGCTCGACAAGTTCGGCGAGCCTCTGCACCGCTTCCCCGCGATCACGGTCGCGGCCTGCAACCTGCGTCCCTCGTCGCGCGGCACCATCCGCCTGCACTCGGCCTCGCCCGACGAACCGCCGATCATCGCCCCGAACTATCTCTCCACTGGGGACGACCGGCAGGTCGCGGCCGACGCGATTCGCGTCACGCGCCGGCTGATGAAGCAGCAGGCGCTCGCAGCCTACCGGCCGGACGAATATCTGCCCGGCTCCGCCGTCGGCGACGACGACGCCTCGCTCGCGAAGGCTGCGGGCGACATCGGCACCACCATCTTTCACCCGGTCGGCACCGCGAAGATGGGCCTGCCCTCAGATCCACAGGCGGTGGTCGATGCGCGGCTGCGGGTGATCGGCCTCGACGGACTGCGGGTGATCGACGCCTCGGTGATGCCGACCATCACCTCCGGTAACACCAACACCCCGACCGCGATGATCGCCGACAAGGGCGCGGCGATGATGATCGAGGATGCGAAGCGCTGATTCTTCAGGAGCGCCTGTGCAGGGCCCGGTCTGCGCCGGGCCGTCGCCCCGCTTATAGCGTTTTCGAGCGAAGTGGAAATCGGTTCGCGTGAAGAAAACGCGTCAAATCAAAAGACTGGAGCAGTTCAGCGATTCAACGAAAAGCTGAACTGCTCCAGCTCTCAGCGTGACGAGCACGGGTCTTCAGCGGTGGCGTCGGCGCCGAAACGGTTACGCCGATTTGCGGATTGCGTTGTCCACCAGCGTTTTGCCGAGCGACCAGACAGCGCCGGGAACCTGATGGCTGGCGGCGATCACCTGATCGAACGCCGTTTCGATCCACTTGCAGTCCTCGTCGGTGATGACGAGCGGCGGCAGCAGCTTGATGGTGTGGCTGCCATGGCCCGCGACCTGCGTCAGGATCTTGTGGTCCTTGAACAAGGGCACAGTAATCATCTGGCAGAACAGGCCCTTACTGGCCGTCTCCAGCATGGTCCAGGACGCTTTGAGCTTGAATGATTTCGGCGGTCCGAACTCGACGCCGATCATCATGCCCTTGCCGCGGACTTCCTTCATCAGTTCGTAGCCCGGAACCATGCGGGTCAAAGCAAGCCGAAGCTCGGCACCGCGCTTGGCCGAGGCCTCGACCAGTTTCTCGGCCTTCATGATCTCCAGCGTGGCGATCCCCGCCGCCATCGCCAGATCGTTCTTGCCGAAGGTCGAGCCGTGCACGACCGCGCGGTCCATCCGGTTGAAAATCTTGTCGAAAACCTGCTTGCGGGTGAGCACCGCACCGACCGGGACGTGGCCTCCGGACAGCGCCTTGGCGATCAGCACCATGTCCGGCTCGACATTCCAGTGATCGACCGCGAGAAACTTTCCGGTCCGGCCGAGCCCGGTCTGCACCTCGTCGGCGACGAACAGCGTGCCATAACGCCGGCACAGGGCCGCCGCCGCCGGCAGGTACTCGTCGGTGGGCACGTTCACGCCCTTGCCCTGAATCGGCTCGACGAAGAACGCGGCGACCTCGCGCGTCGCCAGCGCCTTTTCGAGCGCCTCAAGGTCGTTGTAGGGAATCGACGAGGTATCGGGCAGGAGCGGCTCGAAACCGCCCCGGAAGTTGGAATCGGCGGTCAGCGACAGCGAGCCATAGGTCAGCCCGTGATAGGCATGGTCGCAGGACAGAATACGGGTCCGGCCGGTCGCGCCGCGCGCGAACTTGATGGCCGCTTCGACCGCTTCCGTGCCCGAATTGCAGAAAAAAACCTTATCCAGATAAGGCACTTGAGCTAAAAGCCGCTCGGCCAGAATGCCAGCAAGGGTCGAGACGTCCATCTGCACCAGATTGGGCAGATCGGCGTCGAGCACGGTCTTCAGCGCTTGCCGCATCACCGGATGGTTGCGGCCGATGGCAAAAACCCCGAATCCGCTCAAAAGATCGAGATAGCGCGCCCCGTCGCGGTCGTAGAGATATTGGCCCTCGCCCCGCTTGAAGCCGACATCGTAGCCGATCGTTTTGAGAACGCGAACCAGCTGCTCGTTGAGATGACGGGTATGCAGCGCGCCGCGCTGGCTCTCCCGTTCAAGAAACATCTCGGAAAGGTCAAGATTCGGATATAGCATGAGATACTTACGACCGTTGGCCCGCCCCTCGTCAACATGTCCGCTGACAGAAGCGGCTCAATGCGGCGATTTGACTTCACCACATATCGCGACCCATGAACAGGCTCGGAAAATGTTGCAGTGCTCTTCCCGTAACACGCGCTCATTAGTTTATGCAGGATTTCTTCTTGCGGCGAGTCTGACGCCCGCGTTTGCCGCCGATGTGACCGGAGACTGGAAGGTCGAGGAAGAAGTCGCTGTGATCCGGGTCGCCAACTGCAACGGCACCGTCTGGGGTGCCGTTGTCTGGGAAAAGATCCCTGGCGGCATCGACAAGAACAATCCGGACAAGGCCAAGCGCACGCGCCCCACCCTCGGCATGCTGACGCTTCTGAACATGAAACAGCAGAAGAGCGGCGACGCGAAGTGGCAGGGCAAGGTCTATAATGCCAAGGATGGCAAGATTTACGACGCCAGCATCAAGCTCGAGGATGCCAACCATCTGGAAATCGAGGGCTGCGTGCTTGGCTTCCTCTGCGGCGGCCAGACCTGGACACGCGTCGCCGATCCCAAGCCGGCGTCCGCCACGCCGGTGACGCCGCCGACAGGCGCCACAAAGACCGCGCCGGCAGCCCCGAAGGCTTCCGGGGCCGCCGCGCCCGGCTCCAGCGCGCCCGGCTCCAACACCATGGCCAAGAAAGGCGCGACGCCGCCGTCTCCCCCGGCTGCGGCGACGGCGTCAGGTGACGTCGCTGACCCCGTCGGCGACGTCTGTCTTCTGCCCGACGTCACGCGGACGGCCCATTAGCGCCGGCTGGAACAACAGGACGGCCGCGAGTGTGGTGAACAGCGACAGCGCAAGCAGTTCGCCCATGCTCGCGGTTCCCGGATGGCTTGACAGGCACAGGCTGCCGAACGCCGTCGCGGTGGTGAGCGCACTGTAGAAGATCGCGCGCGTCAGACTGGACTGCAGCAGATCGGTCCGGCCCGACCGCCACGCCACGACATAGTAGATCTTGAACGCGACGCCGACGCCCAGCAGCAGCGGGATCGCGATGATGTTGGCGAAGTTGAGCGGCAGCCCGATCAGCACGCAGATTTCCAGCGTCAGCGCGCCCGCAACCAGCAACGGCACCAGCGTCAGCAGGACGTCGGTGACCCGGCGCAGCGCAATCCACAACAGGATGCTGATCGAGATCAGCGCCCAGATCCCGGCCTCGATAAAGGCCTGCACGATCGTATCGCCCGATTTCAGGATCGAGACCGGACCGCCGATCGCGTTCGGCTCGACGGCCAGCACCGCGTCCGCAAAGCGGCGCAGCGTCTCGTTGTCGTTCGGGTCGCCCTTCGGAAGCGCCTCGATACGCACGCGTCCGTCCGGGGCCCGCCACGACCGGAGAAGATCGGAGGGCAGCGTATCGGCGGTGATCAATTGCGGATGCATCGCCGCCTTGAGCTGAGCCAGGATCGCCTTGAGCGGCGCGACGAGAACCTCCTGCGCCCGGTTGCGCGTGGCCTCGTCGGACTGCGCAAGCTTCTGCATCGCATCCGCAAGACGCTTGCCGGCAACCGCGCCCGGTCCCTGCTGGTCGCCGATGCTCCGGCGCAGGCTTGCGGCCGTGTCGCTCAGATATTTGACGTTCTCCGCATCGGTCGGCGGCGGATCGACATCCTGCGGCTCAAGCGCCGGAAGCACGACCTTGGCCGCCGCCTCGATCAGCCTGATCTTCTCCGGCTGGTCCGCGGGAATCAGGGTGTCGAGCGAACGCGTCTGCTCCACTTCCGGCACCTTGGCCAGACGGGCCTCGACCTCCTTGGCCGCTGCCTCGTTCGGGGCGATCACGGTGATCGCGTTCGCGCCCGTATTGGGATCCCTTCGCAGGTCCAGGAACGTCGCGATCGACTCGGTGTTCGGATTGCGCAGGTTGATCGGATTGAAATCGAACTTCAGGAAATACAGCAGCGGCGCGCCGGCAAGGCAGATCAGCAGCGTCCCGGCGATGATCGGGACTCGATGCTTTTCGAGGAAGTGATCCACCGGAGCGAGAAAAGCATAGCCCATCGGCTCTGCCTCGCCCTTCGGATTCAGCAGCGTCAGCATCGCGGGAAGGAACGTCAGGCTGCCGATATAGGCGACCAGCATGCCGACGCCGGCGATCTTGCCGAGCTCGGACACCCCGACATAGGCGGTCGGCAGGAACGACAGGAAGCCGGCGGCCGTGGCCATCGCCGCAAGGCTGAGCGGAACGGCCGAGCGCCGGGCGGCATGCTCCAGCGCCTCCTTGAGATTGTCGTGCTTGTAGCGCTCTGACCGGTACCGGACACTGAACTGGATACCGAAATCCACCCCGAGGCCGATGAACAGCACGGCAAAGGCCACCGAGATCAGGTTCAGCGCTCCGACGATCATCAGACCGAGCGCGGTGGTGATGATCAGACCCGCCATCAGATGCGCGAACACCGCGAAAATGATCTTGGGCGAATGCAGCGCGCACCAGAGGATCACGAGAACGATCACGATGGTGCCGATCGTGTTCGGGAGCGCGCCCTCCGACACCGTCGCGAACTCCTCGTTGGCAATCGGCACCGCCCCGGTCAACCTGACCCGGGCACCGAATTTGCCAGCCAGATCAAGCTGCCTGGCGGTCGCGTGAATGGCGTCGGTGGCCTGCTTGCCGGGCTCCAGCGCGGCGTAGTCCAGCACCGGCTTGATCTCGATGAAAATTCGCTTGTCGGAATCGGCCAGCGCGGTCTCGCTGGTCAGCTCGCGCCACGAGAAATAGGCGGGCTTTTTCGCCAGCACGTTGTCCAGCGAATCCGCGAACATGTTGAACGGACGCGCCGTCTGATCGAGCTTGAGCTCGCCGCGCTGCAGTCCTTGCAGGATGAACTCAAGCGCGCCCGTGAGGCCGCGCAGGCTGGGATCGCCCGCCATGACCTCAAGCAGCGGCACCGCCGACTGGAATTCCCCCGTCACCTTCCGCAGCTCTTCGGTCGGCAGATAGAGAAGACCGTTCCTGTCGAAAAACGGGCCGCTTCCCAGGGGCTCCACGGACTTGAAGTCCTTGGGTTGGCTGCGCAGCACCTTCACCAGTTCCTGGCCGGCAAGGCCCGCCATCTCGGGCGTCGGCGCGTCGACGACGGCCAGGATCATCTCCTCGCGGCCCGGGAAGGTCTTGTCGAAATCCAGATCGCGCTGACGCCAGTCCAGGTCAGGGGATATCAACTTATTGATATCAGTAGTAATTGCAAAGTTCTGGACCGTGTAAACCGTGGCGGCGATCGTCATCAGGACAACAGCGGCCACCACCAGGGCCGCGTAGCGCGTGCAAATCCGGACAACCGAAACGACAAGATTGGTCAGCACAAGTTCTGCTTTCTACTATTCAGTCCGGGTGGGTCGGGAACCCGGCCGGACAAGGGATCACTCCCCCGAAACCGAACGACAAGCCGCAGCCCCTGGCAGCCTTTATCAGGATCGCCAAGGGGTTGCGCGGCCTACTCTTTAAAGCTGGGACAAAATGGCCTAAAAAGTGATGGCATAGATGTCAGTCGCGGGAGACTTTCCCAGCTTGGCTGTGCGCCGGGTTGTGTGGCTTTTTTACGGTTGGATATTTGGAAAGACGGCATGTCGTTTGTACCCTCCCTGAAGGACGCCGAAAGCAATCCGACAGAGGTTTTTCCGATCCAGATTCTCCTCGCGCAACCGCGCGGGTTCTGCGCCGGCGTCGTGCGCGCAATCGAGATCGTCGAGCGGGCACTCGCCAAATTTGGTCCCCCGGTCTACGTCCGCCACGAGATCGTCCATAACAAGTACGTGGTCGAAAGCCTCAAGGCCAAGGGCGCCATCTTCGTCGAAAATCTCTCGGAAGTGCCGCCCAAGGCCGTGACCGTCTTCAGTGCGCATGGGGTCGCCCGCACTGTCGAGGAAGAGGCTGCCCAGCGCGATCTGCCGGTTTTGGATGCAACCTGCCCGCTGGTAACCAAGGTTCACAGTCAGGGCAAGCGGTACGTGTCAAAGGGCCGCTCACTTGTGCTGATTGGTCACGCCGGCCACCCCGAGGTAGAAGGAACCATGGGACAGGTACCGGGCCCGGTGTTTCTGGTCCAGAACGTGGCCGACGTCGCAACCCTCGACCTGCCTGTGGACACCGCCCTCGCCTACATCACCCAGACCACCCTAAGTGTCGATGACACAAAGGATATTATCGCCGCTCTTCACGCACGTTTTACAGATATTCAAGGCCCCGACACCCGCGATATCTGCTATGCGACACAAAACCGGCAGTCTGCGGTAAGAGACCTCAGCACCAAGGTGGACGTCATTCTGGTCGTGGGCGCCGCCAACAGTTCCAACTCGAACCGGCTTCGTGAAATTGGCACGGAAGTTGGAATTCCAAGCTACCTCATCGCGGATGGCAGTGAATTGAACCCGGACTGGCTGAAAGGCGCAAAGACGATCGGCATCACCGCCGGAGCCTCCGCTCCCGAGGTGCTGGTGGAGGACGTGATCGAGACGTTGCGCCGGATCGCCCCCGTCACGGTTTCGGTTTTGCCCGGCCGCGAGGAAAACATCGAATTCAGGCTTCCCCCCGAACTGGCCTCCCGATAAGCCGGTTCCTGTCAGGTTTCAGAAAGCAGTCATGGCAATCCCCTTCCACAAAGAAATCCGCATCGGCGCCTACCTGTTCAAGCAGAAGCTGCTGGGCCGCAAACGCTACCCGCTGGTGCTGATGCTGGAGCCGCTGTTCCGGTGCAACCTGGCCTGCGCCGGCTGCGGCAAGATCGACTATCCGGATGCCATCCTGAACCGCCGGATGACGGCGCAGGAATGCTGGGACGCCGCAGAGGAATGCGGCGCGCCGATGGTGGCGATTCCCGGCGGCGAGCCGCTGATCCACAAGGAGATCGGCGAGATCGTGCGCGGCCTCGTGGAGCGCAAGAAATTCGTCTCGCTGTGCACCAATGCGCTGCTGCTGGAAAAGAAGCTCGACCTGTTCGAGCCCTCGCCCTACCTGTTCTTCTCGGTCCATCTCGATGGCCTGAAGGATCACCACGATATGGCCGTGTCGCAGAAGGGCGTGTTCGACCGCGCCGTGTCGGCGATCAAGGCCGCGAAGGCCCGCGGCTTCACGGTCAACGTCAATGCCACGATCTTCGACAACCATCCGGCCGAAGAAATCGCCAAGTTCCTCGACTTCACGACCGAGCTTGGCGTCGGCGTCTCGATGTCGCCGGGCTATGCCTACGAGCGCGCGCCTGATCAGGAGCACTTCCTGAACCGCAAGAAGACCAAGGAACTGTTCCGCGATGTGTTCGCGCGCGGCAAGGGCAAGAAGTGGAATTTCATGCACTCCTCGCTGTTCCTCGACTTCCTCGCCGGCAACCAGAATTTCGAGTGCGAACCGTGGGGCATGCCCGCGCGCAACATCTTCGGCTGGCAGAAGCCCTGCTATCTGCTCGGCGAAGGCTATACCAAGACCTTCAAGGAGCTGATGGAGACCACGGACTGGGACACCTACGGCACCGGCAAGTATGAGAAGTGCGCCAACTGCATGGCGCATTGCGGCTACGAGCCGACAGCCGCCAATGCGGCGGTGACGAACCCGCTGAAGGCGCTGTGGGTATCGCTGCGCGGCATCAAGACCTCCGGCCCGATGGCTCCCGAGATCGATCTCTCCAAGCAGCGTCCGGCCCAGTACATCTTCTCCGAGCAGGTGCAGAAGAAGCTGTCGGAGATCCGCGCCGATGAGGCCACCTCAGCGGCCCGCAAGGCGGCGGACAAGGCAAAGAAGGCCGCGACCGCGGCCTGATGAAGACAGCGGCGCGCGCCCAGAGAGTGCGCGCCGCTTCCGCAATACCAAAGCCTGCGACCTCATCCGGCCGCGGGCTTTTTCATGTGAGGTATTCCAGAGCCGGATTCTGCTGCGCAGAATCCGGCTCTCGCTCTTCCCGACAAGGAGAACATGATCTGGCCCGACAATCGGACCCCGCTTTTCCGGCTCCTGCTCCAAGGCCAGCCGGCTACGCGCGAGTGCCATCGCGCAATGTCACGACAACTGGCGACACCCCTCAGCCTCGGCGGAGGCGCTCGACCCGAAGCCCATTATTGCGCGGTGGCAGCCGGCGACGTATCGGTCTTGGCTCCACTGTCGCTCCACTCCGGCGGCGCGCCCACGGCCCCGCTGATGACCCCGGCCAGTCCCGGCTCGCGCCCGAACGCCTCGCAGGCTGTGTATTTCGGCTTTCCGCCCGCCCAGGACTGGATGCGATCCATGGACGGCGGCTTTGCCATCGTCCCGAACGGACTCTTGCCGGTGATCAGCATCTGACTGAAATCCTCGCCGAACGCGCTCGCCAGCTCATAGGCATCGCCCGAGGCGGAGACGCGCGCCGAACCCGAGAGTGCGTTGGCGCCGCGCGCCCAGACCATCGCCGCCTCTTGCCTGCCCTCGCGATTTTTCGCCTCGGCCTCGACCGACAGAGATCCGAGGCCGATAGGGATACGCGGTGTGGGAACGGGCACGCCCGGCAGCAGGACGCTCTTGGCGACACTTGCGCCCATGGAAAGGGCAACGGCGCTCTCGTCGGTGGGCGCCATTTCGGTGACGACCGCATGCACCACGAGATCCGCATCGCCCGCGGCAACGACGGTGAACCGCTCGCTCAGGCCCGCGCATAGCGAGCGGTTCACCGCGTTGGCGATCAGCGCACGTTGTTGAACGGAGATCCCCTCGATCCGCGCGGCTGGCGCGAAGGTGGCCGGCACGATGCGTACGGTCTTTGCGGCGAGGACGTCACCCTCTCTGACGCGCAGCCGAGACTTGGTGACAACGCCGTCGGACGGCTGAAGCTCGGCATAGGAGGACAATGAGCCGCTCTGGCTGAGTTGCGCCGATGCACATCCCGCGGCCAGCGCGGGAATGACAAACATCACCGCCATTCGTGCCGCAAAACCACGCCCAACCTGAGTTCGAAGGCTTCGACGCCCAACCATATGTCCCCCACCCGGTCCGGCCCCCCGCACGACCGGCCCGTCTCGCAGGCATGCGAGGCAGCCATAAAAACCGATGAATTGAGGCACCGATGTGTTGCCGTGCGCCTGCCGCAGGGCATTGCCCGCCGGCGCGCATCTTACGGAAACATCGTTGCAAAAGGATCAAGGCAGTGCCGGGATGCAGCTTCGATGAAGACCTTCGCGCTCAAGGACGTTGATACGCAACGCCTCGCAACGATACGCGATCAATGGACTCGGCCGGCCGATTTTCCGGCCCATGCGTGCAGGGTGCAGATGTGCGACTGGCTCGACGCCATTCTCGCATCGGCCTTTAGCGTTTTCGAGCGAAGTGGAAATCGGTTCTCGCGAAGAAAACGCGTCAAATCAAAAGACCGGAGCAGTTCAGCGATTCAACGAAAAGCTGAACTGCTCCAGAGAGTTTCAGCTTCGTGTCGATGCGCCGAACATCCCGAGGTTTTTGATCTGGCGGTTTCTTCGCGAGAACCGATATCCACGTTCTCGGGGCAGTCCCAAGGACATGCCGCACTGTAACGGCGCATCAGATCGTCCAGTTCGTCCAGCGCATGGCTCTCGCAGAGTGCTCCGAGAGAGACCGGTCAGGTCCGTCCGGCGGCGAGCGGAGGAAGCGTGGGCAGCGGCAGCGACGGCTTGGCCGACGTTGCGGTGGCGCCGGCTGCGTCGACCGCGAGCAGTTCCCGGCAGCCACGCAGGCCGCGCAATGCGCGGTTGAAGTCGCGCCCCGTGGACACCAGCTCCTTGATCACTGTCGGCTGGCGCGCCACGCCGCGAATGACCTTGCGCAGATCCACATTGCCGTCCGGCTTCAACGCATCAACGGCGAGCGCCGGCAGCGAGCGGCTGGCCGGATCGGAGACCACGCGCAGCGCCGCGAATGGCAGGTTCTGCTCGGTGGCGAAGGCGGCGGCGATATGGCTCTCCATGTCCACTGCCACAGCGCCGGTACGGGCATGCAGATCGGCCTTGGCGGCCCGTCCGACCACGACCTGCTCGACGCCGACCAGCGCGCCGCGCATCACGCGGCGGCGCCCGAAGTCGAAGCCGTTGAGGATCGCCGGATTGAGATGCGTCTCGACGGACCACGATGCTTCCGCGCTCGCCAGAATGCTGGTCGCGACGATCACGTCACCGGAGCGAAGCTTCGGGTCCAGCCCGCCGGCCACGCCAAAACTGATGACACCGCGCACGCTCGATCCGTCGAAGCTCCTCAGCATGGCGCGAAGCTGGGTCGGATCGCTGCTGCTGCAGATGACGGTTAGCCCCGGGCCTTCCGCGATGCGCGCTTCCTGCGCAAGCCCGGTCACGATCAGAATAGGCCGGGGATCGTGATGCGTGTCCCCGGTAGCCGCCCCAACCCGAAAAATCACATTCCGACCCCTACCGCCTTGCTGTTCGTCCGGCTCAGATTGCGATACCGCGCGAGCGCCCAAAGCGGAAAAAATTTCGAATAACCGTGATAGCGAAGATAGAATACACGCGGAAAACCCGTCGCTGTATAGCGTTTCTCGTCCCACTCACCCGCAAGATTTTGCGTTTGTGTCAAGTACGCAACACCGCGGGCGACCGCGGCATGGTCCGCGCGGCCAGCCGCCATCAACCCAAGCAAGGACCATGCCGTCTGCGACGCCGTGGACGGTGCAGCCTCGTAACCCCGGTATTCCAGTTTGTAGCTGTCGCCGTCCTCGCCCCAGCCGCCGTCCGGGTTCTGGATCGAGATCAGCCAGTCGGCGGCCTTGGCGATCACCGGATCGGCATGGCTGATTCCGGCCGCGTTGAGGGCGCACAGCACGGACCAGGTTCCGTAGACGTAGTTCATCCCCCAGCGGCCCCACCACGAACCGTCGGCCAGCTGGGTGCGGCGCAGATACTCCAAGCCCCGGCGCATCGGCTCGCTGGTCTCCACCGTCGCGCCAAGCTGCGCGAGCATGGACACGCAGCGAGCGGTGACGTCCTCGGTCGGCGGATCGAGCAGCGCGCCATGGTCCGAGAACGGGATGTTGTTGAGGTAGTATTCGAGATTGTCGGCATCGAACGCGGCAAAGCCGCCGTCGCTGCTTTGCAGGCCCTCGATCCATTCCCGCGCCCGCGCGATCGCCGGATCGAATTCCTTCGTGCCGTTCAGCTTCCGCGCGCGATCCATCGCCATCACGACGACGGCGGTGTCGTCGAGATCCGGATAATGCGCATTGGCATACTGGAACGCCCAGCCGCCGGGCCGCACGTCCGGACGCTTGACCGCCCAGTCACCCTTCACGTCGAGCACCTGATGCGGCTTGAGCCAGTCCAGCGCGTTCTTCGCCAGATCGACCGACTGCGCATCGCCGGTTTCAAGCAGCGTGTGGGCCGTCAGCGCGGTGTCCCAGATCGGAGACACGCAGGGCTGCACGTAAGCCTCGTCCTGCTTCATCACGATCAGCTTGTCGATGCCGCGCCGCGTCGTCGCGCGCGGCGGATGGTCTTCGCCATATCCCATCGCGTCGTACATCATCACGACATTGATCATCGGCGGGATGATCGCTCCGATGCCGTCCTCGCCGTTGAGACGCTCCTCGATGAAGGCCAGCGCCTTGTCGGTCGCGCTCTTGCGAAGCTTCTTCGGGGCATATGGCTCGACGATGTGCAGCACCTTGTCGAGCGCGCTGAAGAACCAGAACCACGCCGCGCTCTGATGCGGCGCCTTCTCGATCGGCCCGACGCTCTGCGGCGGCTGATGAAACAGTTCGTCGATGCCGACGCCTTTGGGATTGCGCGCCTTCGGCTTCAGGGTCGCCAGCACCATCAGCGGCACGATAGTGGTGCGCGCCCAGTACGACATCTTGTTGAGATGGATGGGGAACCACAACGGAAGATGCATGATCTCGACCGGCAGCACCGGGACCGCGCGCCACGACATCACGCCGAAGAACGCCAGCAGGAAGCGAGTGAAGACGTTGACCTTCGCGCCGCCTCCGCGCGCGAGGATCGCCTCGCGCGCGCGGACCATGTGAGGCGCGTCCACCGAATCGCCGATCATCTTCAGCGCGAAGTAGGCCTTCACGCTCGCCGACACGTCGAACGCGCCATCCTGAAACAGCGGCCAGCCGCCATGATCGCCCTGGATACGACGCAGATAAGCGCCGATCTTCGCTTCCAGCACCTCGTCCACCGGCTCGGCGAGATAGTGGCGGAACAGCAGATATTCGGCGGGAATGGTGGCGTCGGCTTCGAGCTCGAACACCCAATGGCCGTCCGGCTGGCGATGGCCGTGCAGCGCCTGCGTCGCGGCGGCGATGCTGTTGTCCAGATCCTGTCCATCGACCGTCGCTGCGGTCTCCATCGAGATGGTCGTCATCTTGTTCACGATCGTCCTCATCATCGCGGTGCGCGATACGGGCGCGCATTCCGTTTCGCTACGGATTTCCGAACTCCCCTGAAATTCCTGTTGGGCCGGCGGCTACCGCCTACCCCTTGCCCAGAACGAGATTCGCGGCCCTGTCGCCCGACCTGACCGATCCTTCGATGGTCGCCGGCAAACCCGTATCAGTCCAATCGCCTGCGAGGAATAGGTTTTTCCACTCGGTCACAGGTCCCGGCCGCAGCGCGTCCTGCTCGGGCGTCGCCTCGAAGGTCGCCCGCCGCTCGCGGACGATCTGCCAGGGCGGCAGCGGCGCGTCGATGCCGGTGATTTTGCAGATCTCCTGCCAGATCGTCTGGGCCAGTTCCTCGCGGGGGCTGTTCACCAGCCGGTCAGCATTGCTGATGGTCACAGACAGCCGGTTCGAGAACGCGAACAGCCATTCGATCACGCCGCCGATCACGCCAGTAATCGGAGGCGTCCCGGCCGGCGGCACATGGCGGAAATGCGCGTTGACGATCGCGCGAAACTTGTCCGGCCCCTTGAGCCCGGGCAGCAGCGCGGCGGCCGGACGCGGCGGCACCGCCAACACCACGGTGTCGTCCGGCCCGAGCGCGATGGCGTCGTCACCGAACTTCAGCGCGGTGATCCGCCCGTCCGCCATCTCGAAGGCATGCAGCTCGTGGCCGAGCCGGACCGCGTATCCCTTGTCGCGCAGGAACGCCACGGCGGGATCGACCAGCACGCTGCTCAGCCCCTCGCGCGCGATCAGCGGCCGGCAGGCCTGCCCGCCCGCCAGCAGGGTCTCGCGAACGATGGCTCCGGCCAGACCCGCCGAACCTTCCGGCGGATCGACATTGAGCGCGGCGAGCAGCAACGGCTGCACGAGACGATCATAGAGCACGCCCTCACAGCGCACGACCTCGCCGACCTTGGTGCTGCGCGAGGCCACCACCAGCGGAGCGAGGGCAAAGTAGTCCATCGGCCCCGTATCCGGCACGCGCCGCTTGCGGTCGAACACCCATGTCGGCAGACGGCCTTCGCCGAGTTGCAGCAGCCAGCTGCGTCCATTGCCCAGATCGAAGAATGGAAACTCCGCTTTCGCGGGACCGACTAGCCCCGCTTCCGTGCCGATGCTGCGTGCATAATCGCGCGCGTGGCGGTTGCCGGAGAGCAGCAGATGGTTGCCGTTGTCGATGACGAGACCCGTCGCACCGTCAAAATAGGACCGGCAGCGCCCGCCGATCTGCTGCGTCGCCTCGTGCACCTCGACGCGGCGACCAGCATTGGCGAGGCGCACGGCCGCTGAGAGGCCGGACAGACCGGCACCAATCACATGAGCAATGGAGGTCATCAGATCAACGCATATTGCAGAAGAACGAGCAGCTTCGCGGCCTTGCTCACGCGCACCGGCTGCCTAGGCGCGGCGAATCCGCGCGCGATCAGCAGATCGAGAATCCGGCGATAGACCACGCTCATGATGCGCGGCGCCTTCACCACCCGCCGCGCATTGCGGTCCATGATGATGTCGGCCTGCCGGAAATGCTCGCGCGCCCGCGCCACCACCGGCTCGCAGGCGGCGGGCAGCGCCGGATCGGCGGCCACCTTGAGCGGATCGTCGCTGTCGATTCCCGCTGCCAGCAGCGCCTCGCGCGGCAGGTAAAGCCGGCCGATGCCCGCGTCTTCATCGATATCGCGCAGGATGTTCGTCAGTTGCAGCGCGCGGCCGAGATGAAAGGCAAGCGCCAGCCCATCATGCTCGCCAAGACCGAACACCCGCACCGAGAGGCGGCCGACAGCGCTGGCGACGCGGTCGCAGTAAAGATCCAGCGTCTCCCAGTCGGGCGCCCGGATATCCTGCGGTACATCCATCTCCATGCCGTCGATGATGGCGATGAAATCCTGCCGGCGCAGGCCAAAGCGCTCGACGGACGGCGCAAAATCCTGGATGTGCGGAGGTGGCTTGCCCGCATAGAGCGCATCGATATCCGCCCGCCACTGCGACAGCGCGGCGAGACGCTCGGGGCGCGGCGCGGAGGAATCGGCGATGTCGTCCACGAGGCGGCAGAACTTGTAGATGATGAACATCGCCTCGCGCTGCTCGCGCGGCAGGATGCGCATCGCCGCATAGAAGGAGCTGCCGGCTGCAATCTCCGCGGGCTGTTCGGCGGTGACCGTCATCGTCCCTGTCGCGCTCCCGGCTCGGTGCGCGAGACAGGCCGGCGTCCGAACGAGCGGCGCACGAAGCCGCCGGCAAGCGCGCCAACGCCGCAAGCCATCAGCTCCCACTTGGAGAGGTGCACACGTTCGTTCAAGGGATCACGGACTTTCAGAAGGCTGGTGATCCGCGCAGCATAGCTCTGGATCACCGAAATCTCAAAGCCGAGCCGCGTATCGACCACGTCGACCGCCAGAACCTGACTGTCGCGCAGAAGCCCCTCCGTCCGCGCGGCAAGGCCGTGCAGACAGGCGAGCAGCGCCGCCGACGCCCGCTCCGCGCCAAGCGCCTCGACACCGACGCCAGCCACCGCCATCGCGTCGCGCGGCAGATACACGCGGCGCAGGCTGCGGTAATCCTTGCCGCAATCCTGAACGTGATTGATCACCTGAAGCGCGGCGCAGAGCGCGTCCGAAGCCGCCCAGGTGGCATGGCTCTCGCCGTGGACATCCAGCACGAAACGCCCGACCGGCATCGCCGAATAGCGGCAATAGTCGATCAGTTCGTCCCAGTTCTCGTAACGATCCTTGGTGACATCGAGCCGGAAGGCCTTCAGCACGTCGATCGGATGGCGCGGCGACAGGCCGCGCTCCGCCAGCAGGGCGCGCAGCCGCACGGCCTCCGGCTGGCTGTCGCTGTCGCCCAGGAGATCCGCTTCCAGCCGATCCAGCAAGGCCAGCTTTTCGGCGGGCGGCAGCGTCGCATGATCCGAAATGTCGTCGCCCGTCCGCACGAAATCGTAGAAGGCGAGAATCAACGCCCGGTGCCGCGGATGGATGATCCGCGACGCGACCGGAAAATTCTCGTCCTTGTGGGATTTCCCCGACCTGAGATCGCTTGCGACGGCCATACGGTCCTTCTCTCACGGCGCACGCCGGAGATTGCGGGGAACCCGCCCTCGCCGACGAATCCGCCCATATAGGCGAAAGCCGTCGGCAACCTCAATGGGAGAAGCCTTCAACCTGTCCCCGGCAGGAACTCCGGCCGGCAGGCGATCAGCTACTGGCCGTGGCTTTTGAGCACGTCGTCGCAGGCCTTGGAAATCTTGGGCCGGTTTTCCTTCAGGCAGGCCAGAATGACGAAATCGCCCTGATCCATCACCGGCCGGCAGAAGCGGGTGACATCGCGGGTACACGCGGCCTGTTCCTGTTCGGTTCCGCGCCCCTGCGCGAACGCTACCGTTGACACTGACGACGCAAGCAGGACCGCAATGGCAAGGACTTTCAACGTTTCATTCCTTTATGGCCTGACGGCTTGCGATGTCTTCATCGACCGGCCCGGATCGTGCCAGCTCGACACCAAAGCCGTTTCCCGGATGCGCGCGACAGCCGGCGAGACAGAGCGAGATTGGGGTTAAGGGAATTGATTCCAACGACCTGAATGCCCCTTCGAGGGCCTCAGATCGTCTGGCAAATACGGCTATAATTTGGGCCACCGCACTCACCGTCGATGATGCAGGTACCGGATGGCCCGATTCCCCGCAACTGAGGCTTTTATGTAACTGCCATGCTTCTTTCGGGCGACATGTCAGCGACGACGCGCGACAGGATCACATCTGGACAGAAGCAGAAGCATGGACAAGGCTGGTAGGCTGGTGGATCGAAACAACGGTCCCGGGCGTTGCCGTCGGTCGCTCCGACATGAAATCTTGATATGCAGGCCCTCACTTTCCACATGCTTCGCACGGATTGAACCAGAACGGTGACCGGGCGACAAAAAAATGCCGCTGGTTCCCATTTCTCCTTGGGGTGTGGACCCTAGATCCAACAGGAAAACGATATGATGCCTTTCAGTTCCCTCTCTCGCCGACAGGCTTTCGGAGCCGCGTGCGCCGGTCTCACAATGTTGGTTGCGGCCTCTGCGGCTCAGGCTCAGTCCGCGCCGTTCGCAGGCCTTAACGGCAACTGGAGCGGGACCGGCACTGTGACCCTGTCCGACGGCACCAACGAGCGTATCCGCTGCCGGGCCCATTATGTTGTCGACAGTTCGGGCCTGCAGTTGAAACAGTCCCTGCGCTGCGCGAGCGACAGTTACAAGTTCGAGTTGTCGAGCAACGTGGTCTCGCAAGGCGGACGCGTCACCGGCTCCTGGAGCGAGGCGAGCCGCAACATCAACGGCGATCTGCAGGGCACCGCCAGCGGCGGCGATATCGAGGTCTTCGTTCAGGCCAACGGTTTCGCCGCGCAATTGTACCTCAACACCAAAGGCAATCGTCAGAACGTCTCGATCTCCTCGAAGGGAGAGATTCGCGGCGTCTCGATCACGCTGGCGCGCGGCTGACGCTGCTTCGCGCCTCACAGCGAAATCACGAAAATGGCCGGGGCGATGTCCCGGCCATTTTTTGTTCACGGACGGCTATCGGCTTTCGGCCTCGCCTGCCGGGATTCCAGACGTACCCCGCAGCTTCTGCCACATGCGGATGAGGAACATCGACGTCGGCCGCAGGATGAACAGGTCGGCGACGAGAGCGGCGACCATCGAGAAGGCGCTGAGCCACCCGAACAGCCGCAGCGACGGCAAATCCGACGCCACCGTCACCACGAGACCGCAGGCCAGCACGATCGTGGTCAGGATCAGCGCGGGCCCCACCAGCACGGTGGCGCGCTCCACCGAAACCGCCGGATCGAGGCCGGGCTTTTCCTCAAGCCGCAGGCGGTTGAGGAAGTGAATCGTCGCACTGAGACCAAGGCCGAACGACACCGTCAGCGCCACCACGCTGGCGAATTGCAACCCCTCCCCCATCAACCACAGGATGGTCCCCGACAGCACCACCGGGAAGATGCCGGGAAGAATGCATGACAGCATCACCACCACCGAGCGGAACGCGAGCCCGATGAAGATCGCGACCAGAATGAACTCGATGGTTAATCCATGGTTAAGTTTCGAGATCATGTCCGCGCTGTTGCGCGCCGCGATGGCCGACAAGCCGGTGACCGCGATCTCGTAGCCGGAATTTTGCGCACGCACCGTGTTGAGCGCATGATCCAATCGATCGACAATCGGCAGCAGCTGGCTTGAGTCCTTGTCGGGCACACGGCCAGACACGACCACCGCGTCCTGCTCCTTCGAGATGAAACGGCGCTTCAGATAGTCCGGGATCGCGTCGACATATTCCTGCAGCGTGCCGACATCGTCCTTGCCGACCTTTTCCATCAGCCAGCGCCGCAGCGTTTCCAGCGACCAGACATTGCCGACGCCCGCCTGCTCCTCGACCGCGCGATGAACCTCGGCAATGACCTTGAGCGTCTGTGGGGAATAGAGCGATGCGCCTTTCGGGAATTCGATCAGGACATCGATCGGGTTGGCGCCGGTGAGCTTGGTGTCCAGCCGCTCGCTCGCCTCGACAGCCTGCTGCTTGTCAGGCACCTGATCAGCCAGACGGTAACGCGGCTCAAGATTGGCGTAAACCACGCCAAGGCCGCCGACGACAACCAGCGCAAGCAGGCTGAACAGTCCCGGATGGCCGACCATCCGCACCGCGATCCAGGCGCAGAATTTGCGGAGCGCGTTCACGCCCGCGTCCGCGGCCTGAAATTTCACCGCAAAAACCTTCTCGTTCCGCACCAGCAGAACACCGAACACAGGCACGAGCGACAACACCGTGAGCAGCGCGATGATGGTCGCAGCGAGGCCGGCTTCGCCGAACTTGCGGATCAGGTCGGAGTCCGAGAACTGCAGCGCAATGAACGAAATGCTCGCGGTGGCGTGCGTGAGGACGCAGGCCGGCCCGACCACCAGAATGGCGTTCTTGAACGCCGTATACTTGTCCTGCCCCGCGATCAGCCGGTCGCGCGCTGCGAAGGTCAGTTGCATGGAGTCCGAGAAACTGATGACCATGATCAGCGGGGTCATCACGTTCAGGAACATATTGAGGTTGAAGTCCGCCCAGCCCAGTGCGCCAAGCGACAGCAGGATGGCGATCAGCGGCGGAAACGCCGCCACCACCATGAACGAAATCTTGCGGAAGAAGACGATGGCGATGAGACATCCGGCCAGAATGCCGATGATGTTGTAGGTCAGTCCGTCGCGCTCGACCGCATTGCGGATTTCGAGCTGCATCACCGGGACGCCCGACAGTTGCGCTGTCAGATTGCTTCCGGCGAGATCCTCCGCCATGGCCTTGCGGATTTCGCCGATGACCGTGCTGAGCTGATTGCTCGAAGCCACCGAAGGCTCAAGCGCCAGCACCATCAGGCTTAACGTGCCGTCCTCCGACAGCAGCTTGCCCTTGATGATTTCGTTGCTGCGGACCGTCTCCAGGAACTGGTCGTAGGCGGCACCCTCGGGCAATTCGTTGGGGAACAACGCCGCCGGCAGTTTGCCGGGCGCAGGCGCCTGCCGCGCCGAGAAAATCGAGATGATGCCGCGCGTCCCCTCGACGAGCTGCAAGTCCGTGGCAAGATCGCGCAGCTTCTCCAGATTGGATCGTTCGAGAAGCGTCTTGCCCTCGACCACGACGAGAACGTCGAACTCGGTCGCCGGAAAGCGCCGCGTCACCTCCTCGTACTGGTGATACTCCTTGGTGTCCGAACGAAAGAGCTGGCTCAGCGAATCGTCGATCTTGATCCGGTGCACACCAAACACCGCAAGAACGCAGAGCAGAACAAGGATGATGCAGGAGAGTATCGGTGCGCGAACCGCAATAAGCCCTATCCGCTCAAGACCGAATGCGATGCTGGTCGAATGCTTCTCGTCCGGAGGAAAGGACTTGTCGGTTTCCATGGGCCATCCAGCATTTTGAGGGCCAGCGGCCCGATCATCCGTTCGAACGTCAGAAATGATTCGGGGGCTTATGCCGTGGAGACTGACGTCCGCACGGATTCAGGCATGCGCCGGAACGCGATGGACGTTGCCGGCGCGGAAAGCCCGGACAACTCGCTGCGACGTTTCACGGTCATGCCGAAACACCCTTGAAAAGTCATAAAATTTCCAAGGGGTGTGTAGAGGAATGGGACGTCTTGCGCAAGCGCGGGAGAACGAACGGCATCACTCCGTCGTGATCCGCTGAAGCTGGGCGAGACCGCTTTCGTCCTTCAACGCGACGCCGGAATAGCCGCGCGCGAATGCCTCTCCCGCAAGCCATGCGATCTTGAACGCAGCCTCGTCATACGCGAGTCCCGCCGCATGGATGTTCGACACGCAATTGCGATCAGCATCGGTGCGATCGGATGAGGGATCGACAGTCAGATAGGCGCCGAGGCTGTCGGGCGCGGACAATCCCGGCCGCTCGCCGATCAGCACGATCACGAGCCTCGCCTTCAGGCATTGACCGATCTCGTCGCCGAGCGCGACGCGCGCGAATCTGGCGACGACGACAGGCCCCACGCGCCCGAGCGTCGACAGCCGGGGCATCAGCCGCGTCACGACGTCGACGCCATGCGCCATGCCGGCCTTCGGCGACAATCCGTCGCCGATCACGATGGCCACGTCGCACGGTTCGCACGCGGACAGCGCCGTCCGCGATTCGTCATCGAGCCGGCGGCCAAGATCGGGGCGGGTCAGATATTCCTCCCGCGAGCGGATCACGCTGGAGGCCTCGACAGCCGGACAGCCCTTCGCCTTTAATGCAGAAACCAGCGCGGCCACGTCGAAGACCGCGTGCACGGCGTCGCGCGCCCGGCCATGATCGAGCGTGAACGACAGCAGCGACGATGTCGGCAGGCTCGCGCCATGCCGTCCCAGCCCGACCCGTGCCGATGTCATCCGGCGCAGATCATTGATCGAAACGGGGGTATGGTCACGCGACATCGGCAAATCCTATTCGGCGGCCTCGACCGCCGCCTCCTGCATCTTGAACGAATAATACGACGCGTTGGTCTGTCCTTGCGAGGCTGCCCGTGCGAACACGATCAGGTGGTGTGCCACCAGCATCGAGGAGATCAGATATTCCATCTCGCCCGCCCGAATCCGGCGCAGCGCGAATTTCCAGAACGCGCGCCGATAGTCGCCGCGCACGCCAATCTCCCAGAAGATGTTGGCAAGCATCGCGAGGCCCCGCCTGATGTTCGCCGGCGTCATCTGCTGGCGCGTGCGCGGCACCGGATAGCGATGCGGATAGGTGTTCCGGATCTGGTATTCGAACCGCTCCAGCAGCTTCTCCGGCTCGTAGGCGCTGCCCATGCAGTTGCGCCACGAGGTGACGACGTGCTCGTAGGGCAACCGGAAATCGACGTTGGAATCCCGGTCCTCGTCCTCGATCAGGCGGTTCTCTCGCTTGAGGCGGTCCCACAGCGGCGTGCGCGGCAGTGCCTGCAGCAGGTTGATGGTCAGAAGCGGAATCTGCGAGAGCTCGACGAAGTTGAGCAGGTTCTTGCCGGTTTCTGGCGTGTCGGTGTCAAGACCCATGATGATGCCCGACACAACCTCCATGCCGTAGCTGTTCAGCGTGCCGATCGCCTCCATGATCGGCACCATCATGTTGTGATCCTTGTGCATCGCCTTCAGCGCAACGGGATCTGGCGTCTCGATGCCGCAGAAGATGGTGACGAAATATGCCTCGCGCATCTTCTCCAGAATTTCCGGCCGCTTGGCGATGTTCAGCGTCGCCTCGCAGGAAAAGCGGATCGAATAGCCCGTGCGCTTCTGCCATTCGATCAGATGCGGCAGCAGATCCAGCGCCGCCTTGCGGTTGCCGATGAAGTTGTCGTCGACGAAATAGACCGAGCCATAGATGCCGCACTCGACCAGCTTGTCGAGTTCGCGCGTGATCTGCTCCGGCGTCTTCAGCCGCGGATTGCGCCCGTAGAGCCCGGGAATGTCGCAGAATTCGCACTGATAGGGACACCCGCTCGAATACTGGATGCTGCCGAGAAAATAGCGCGGGATTTCCGCCAGCTCATAGGCGGGCACCGGAAACTCCGTCATCGGCAGCCGGTCTTTGGTGCTGAGAACCACCTGCCTTGGGGGGCGCGTCACATCCTGCGCCAGACGCGCGATCAGTTCGTCCGTCGCATCGCCGAGTTCGCCGATATGCAGGTAGTCGAAGGTCGGATAGTAATCGGGACACGCGCTCACCGATGGCCCGCCGATCGCCACGGGAAGATCATGCGCATGAGCGCGGTGGCAGATGTCCGTCATCTGCTTGCGCTGGATATGCATGCCGCTCACCAGCACGGATTCGGCCCAGCCGAAATCCTCATCGCTTGCGGGACGGATGTTCTCGTCGATGAAACGGACCTGCCAGTTCTGCGGCAGATATGCCGCGATCAGCAGCAACCCCTGCGGCGGCATGAAGGCCTGCACCCCGTCGGTCAAGGGATAGGCGTTCTCGAACGTGCCAAACGACGAGGTGTAGCGTGGAAAAACGCACAGGATGCGCCGTTCGACCGGACCGACGTCTGCTCTCATCGTCACCTCTGGACCAGAACCCGCAAGTCCCGCGTCAAGTTCCAGAATAGATCGGGAGAACTTAAGCACGGCGCATCAAACTGTGCCAGAAATTCCTCAAGATTGTGGCGAGCGTCCAGAACCGGGACATGGACCCGCCAGAACGGCCGTCAGGAGCTTTTTACTCCGCGGCCTCCCCACGCTGATCCATCAACAGCGGGACGGCGAAGTCCGGCAGTTTCGACGTCTCCTCGCGCAGGCGGAAATTCTCGCCGGACAGGCCAATCCGCACCAGCCACTCGTCGAATTCCGGGGCCCGTCGCAGACCGAACACGTCCCGCACATACAGCGAATCGTGGAACGAGGTGGACTGGTAGTTCAGCATGATATCGTCCGCGCCCGGCACGCCCATCACATAGGTGACCCCCGCCGCCGCCAGCAGCGTCAGCAGATTGTCCATGTCATCCTGATCGGCTTCGGCATGATTGGTGTAGCAGATGTCCATACCGAGCGGCAGGCCGAGCATCTTGCCGCAGAAATGGTCTTCCAGGCCCGCGCGGGTGATCTGCTTGCCGTCGTAGAGATATTCGGGGCCGATGAAGCCGACCACGCTGTTGACCAGCAGCGGCGCATAGGCCCGCGCCACGGCATAGGCCCTGGCCTCGCAGGTCTGCTGATCGACGCCGTGATGTGCGTTGGCCGACAGCGCGGACCCCTGCCCGGTCTCGAAATACATCACGTTGCGGCCAATGGTCCCATCCTGCATCCGGCCGCGTTCCAGCGAAAGCCCGGCCTCCTGCGCCTCCTTCAGCAGCGCCAGCGTGATGCCGAAGCTGCGATTGGCCGCCTCGGTCCCGGCGATGGACTGGAAAATCAGATCGACCGGCACTCCCTTCTCAATCAGCCCGATCGTGGTGGTGACATGCGTGAGCACGCAGCTCTGCGTCGGGATCTCCAGCCGCGCGATGATGTCATCCATCAGTCGCGAAAGCTCGCCGATGGTCGCGGGATCGTCCGTCGCCGGATTGATGCCGATGCAGGCATCACCTGCGCCGAGCAGAAGGCCGTCCAGAATGGATGCGGTGATGGCGCGCGGATCGTCGTAGGTGTGGTTGGGCTGCAACCGCACGCTCATCCGGCCCGGCAGGCCGATGGTATTGCGGAAGCGCGTGACGTTGATGCATTTCTTCGCGACCAGGATCAGATCCTGATTGCGCATCAGCTTGGAGACGGCCGCCACCATCTCAGGCGTCAGTCCCGGCGCGAGAGCAGCCAGCACCGGCGTGGTCGCGGCATCGGAGAGCAGCCAGTTGCGAAAATCGCCGACGTTCATCGACGCCACCGGCGCGAAGGCTGCGGCATCATGGGTGTCGACGATCAGGCGGGTGACCTCGTCGGTCTCGTACGGAATCACCAGTTCATCGAGAAAACGGCGGAGCGGTGTTTCCGCCAGCGCCATGCGGGCCGCCACCATCTCTTCGGAGCTGGCCGCCGCGATCCCCGCCAGCCGGTCGCCCGAACGCAACGGCGACGCCTTCGCGAGCAGCTCGCGCAGACCGTCGAAGACAAAGGTTTCGGTTCCAACGACGTAACGATAGAGCATGGCAATCTCCGGCGCAGAAATTCACCATACACGGCGCGGCGCAACAAGGGCATGCCGGTGCCGGGTTTCCAGCGAAACATGCCCGCCAAGCCGGTAAGGGCGCGGGCCCCCCATCCAGCCCCGTCGGTCTTGCCGATGCCGGCCGCGTTCTACCGCCGGGCGCGCCGGCCGCTAACCGACGTCGCGCTCGCGGCGGCGCGGCGTATCGCTTGCCAGCGCGCGCGCGACCGCCAGCGCCAGCGCATCGATCGCGATAGGCTTCTGGATCACCTGCACGTCGGGCTCGAACTGCCCCTGGTGCAGGGTCGCATCGCGGGCATAGCCCGTCATGAAAAGAACCCGCAGACCGGGATGATTCCGGATCACCTCGCCGGCAAGACGGCTGCCGCTCATCCCGGGCATCACGATGTCGGTGAGCAGCAGGTCGATATCGCCGGCGATCCCCTGCCGCAGCCGCCGCAACGCGTCGTCGGCATTCTCCGCCTCGACAACCGCATAGCCGAGATCCGACAGGGCGGCGATGACGAAGCGGCGCACCGAGGCTTCGTCCTCCACCACCAGAATTCGCTCGCCATGCCCTCGCTGGACGCCGCGCTCCTCGTCCGGCTGCGCCTGCACGCGCTCGCCACGCGCCCTCGGCAAATACAGTTTTACACTGGTGCCCCGATCGAGCTCGCTTTCGATTTCGATGTGACCACCGGATTGCTTGACGTAGCCGTAGACCTGGCTGAGCCCGAGGCCGGTTCCCGCTCCAGCAGCCTTTGTGGTGAAGAACGGATCGAAGGCCTTTTCCTGTACGGCCGGTGACATCCCCTCTCCGGTATCGGAAACCGCGATCATCACATACTCGCCCGGCGCGAGGCCTTCCACGCGCGCGCAAAACGCCGCATCGAGATGGACATTCGCGGTTTCGATGGTGAGCGTACCGCCGTTCTTCATGGCATCGCGCGCATTGATCGCGAGATTGAGGATGGCGGACTCCAGTTCTGCCGGATCGGCGAGCACCAGCCAGAGCCCGGTGCTTCGCGCGGCCTGGACGACGACGCGCTCGCCAAGCGAGCGCCGCATCAGATCCAGCATCCCCGCGATCAGCGCATCGGCGTCCACACGCTGCGGCGACAGCGGCTGGTTTCGGGAGAACGCGAGCAGCCGCTTGGTGAGCTGCGCCGCGCGCTCGGCACCGCTGATCGCGTCCCCGAGCTGGCGCGCCAGCTTGCCCTCCGGCTTCTGCCGCAGCGCGAGCTGAAGATTGCCGATGATGATGGTGAGCAGATTGTTGAAATCGTGGGCCACACCGCCAGTCAGCTGACCGATCGCTTCCATCTTCTGCGCCTGCCGCAGACTGGCTTCTGCGTTCTGCCGGCGCGAAGCCTCCGCGTACAACTCATCGGTCCTGCGCATCGCCAGCCACAGCATCGCGAGCATGAAAATCGTGGCCGGCAGACCGTAAATCAGGTGACTGGCCATGTACCAGGCCCAGTCGTGCCGGATTTCAGCCATTTGCAGACTGGCCCCGACATAGAGTGGATAACCGGCAAGCTTCCTGATCCCGAACCGTCGCTCGGTATCATCCACGCCGGAATGGGTCGTATAGCTCCCCCCTTGGGTGTCGGCGGCGACGGTGCGCCGGAATCCGCTGGTCGGTGCGAGCTGAATGCCGGGGCGAGAGGACTGCGGATAGCGGGCGAGCACGACGCCGTCCTCGCGGATCATCGAATAGCTCGCGCTGCTGCGGCGCGCGACCTGGGCGAAGTAGCTTTCGAACTCCGCGACCCGCAAGGTCATTACCGTCAATCCGTTGAAACGTCCCGAACTGTCGGTACGATCCCGGGCAACAGGAAAGACATAGGCGCCATCACGCCCGGCCACCAGCGCGCCAATCGCGGTCGTCCCGGCCGTTCCGGGTGCGTGAACGACACCGGTCAGGTCGGAGACCTGCGAGATATGTCCCAGCGGAATATCCGCCGACGAAGCGACCGGAGCGCCATCGGCATTGGTGATCGCGATCATGCCAATTTCCGGGATCGTCTTCGCCATCTGCTTGAGGCGCGTGCCGACTTCGGATTGCGATCGCAATTCGTCCGCGGATTGCCCGCGCGTGATCTGTTCGATGGCACCGAACGTGACGTCGACAGCCTGCAACACCTTGAGCGCATGCTCGGCAACGATGTCGAGGCTGCGAGCAACCCGCTCGTCCGCCAGCCGCATCGCGGTGTGATAACTGACCCATGATGCGTAGACGAATAACGCCAGCGGCAACGCGACGCCCGCGACCATCGTCAACTTGAGACTGCGAACCGCCGCGTCCCGGCGCGCTTTCATATCTGGCCCTGACCGCAGAAATCGGCCGTGATGCCGGCCATCACGCTCCACTCCCTGCCATACGGGCACCATAGACCGACCAACGACGGGACTTCCACCGAAGACGGAAAAGAAAAACGGTTCCGCCGAGGCGGAACCGTTCAACCCGAGCCGACCTTGCCGGACCGTCAGGCGACCTTGGCGGGCGCCTGCGCGAAATTTCCATCGAGGAACCCCTCAAGCCGCTGGCGAATGATCGCCTCGGCCTCGCCCATGATCCGGTCCACCAGTTCCTTGACCGTGGGAACGTCATGGATGAGTCCCGCGACGAGGCCGCAGCTCCACGCGCCCGCCTCGACATCGCCGTCCACCATCACCTTCGGATAGATGCCGGCCACCTGATCGTGAATGTCGTCGATTTTGAGCGAGGCCCCCTTGGCGCGCTCGATCTCGATCAGCTTGCCGACATTGGCGTTGTTGAGCACGCGCTCGGTGTTGCGAAGCTGGCGCATGATGAGGCGCGTATCGAGCTCGGTGGCTTTCACCAGCGCCTGCTTGACGTTCTCATGAATGGGGGCTTCCTTCGTCGCCATGAAGCGCGTGCCCATGTTCATGCCTTCCGCGCCGAGCGCCAGCGCCGCGACCAGGCTGCGGCCATCGGCCATGCCACCGGAAGCCACGAACGGCACCGTCAGCGCCTCGGCTGCCAGCGGCAGCAGGATCATGTTCGGGATATCGTCCTCGCCCGGATGGCCGCCGCACTCGAAACCGTCGACGCTCACCGCATCGCAGCCGATGTTCTGCGCCTTCAGCGAGTGCCGGACCGAGGTGCATTTGTGGATCACCTTGATGCCGGCCGCCTTCAAATCGGGCATATATTGCTCGGGGCTGCGGCCGGCGGTTTCCACCGCCTTCACGCCGCCCTCGCGGATCGCCGCGATATATTCCGGATAGGGCGGTGCGGAGAAGGTCGGCAGAAAGGTGAGGTTCACGCCGAACGGCTTGTCGGTCATGTCGCGGCAGCGCGCGATCTCCTTCGCCAGCAGTTCCGGGGTGCGCTGGGTGAGCCCGGTGATGATGCCGAGACCGCCGGCATTCGATACCGCCGCCGCGAGTTCGGCGAAGCCGACATAATGCATGCCGCCCTGAATGATCGGATGCTCGATGCCGAACAACTTGGTGATGCGGGTTTTCATGATTGACTGGTCCTCCCTGATTTTTGTGGCGCGCAAGCTAACCGATCCCGGCGAAAACACCAGCCCGCGGGGAGCGGCGCTGGAATGGCGGGGTCACGACGCGGCGCGGGTCGGCGACGCGCCAGCCTGTTCCCGAATTTCCTCTTCGACATCGCGAAGCTGATCCTTGCCGAAAAACATTTCGTTGCCGACGAAAAACGTCGGCGAACCGAACGCGCCGCGGGCGACCGCCCGTTCGGTGAGGTCGATCAGCCTTTGCTTGATCTCGGGCTGCTGGGAGCGGGCGATGATGCGGTCAATGTCGATACCGGACGACAGGAACGCCTCGCGGAACACCTCCGGGTCATCCATTTTCTTCGGCTCATTCCACATGTGGTGAAATCCGGCCGCGACGTAGGGGCGGAATAGACCCTCGGCCTGCGCCGCGACCGCACCGCGCATCAGCGCCAGTGTGTTGACCGGAAAAAACGGATTCATCCTGAATGCCGTGATCCGGTGGCGGCGCAGGAATCGCTCCATCTCGACCTGCATGAAGTCACGCTTGTTCTTGATGTCGCGCAGCGAAACGGCGGGCGAAACATTGCCCGTCGCCTTGAAGATTCCGCCAAGCAGAACAGGGACGTATTCGAACGCCGCGCCGGTGCGCTGCTCGATCTCCGGGATCACCTTGTCCGACAGATAGGCGTTGGGACTGCCGAAATCGAACAGGAACTCCACCTTGACCGGGTCCATCGCCTCGCTCCTCCCCTTGCGGTGTCTATCAGTGGCGGCCTTCGTGGTCGTGGTCCGCGCATTGCGTCTCCATTCAGCCTAACAGTTCTAAAACAGAACTGTCAATTTCACCTTCCAGCCGGCGGCGGATTCCATCCACCCTGAAAAGTCTTTAGGCTGGACTCCCACACCACGCAGCTGCGCGGAAAAAATAAATCGCGCCGCGAAATAACGGGACCAGGGTGGAACGGACATGACCACGGCAGCGCAACCGCACACACGCGGCGCACTCGAAGGCCTCAAGGTCCTCGATTTCTCGACGACAATTGCCGGGCCTTATTGCGGACGCATGCTCGCGGACACGGGTGCGCAGGTCATCAAGATCGAAAGCGGCGACGGCGAGGTGATGCGCCACCGTCTCCCGATTCGCGAGGGATGCAGCACCGTTTTCGGCCAGCTCAACGCCGGCAAGAAAAGTATCGCCCTTGACCTCAAATGCCCGTCGGGCGGCGACATCGCAAAACGCCTGATCGCGGACAGCGATGTGCTGGTCGAGAATTTCCGGCCGGGCGTGATGCAGCGGCTCGGGCTCGACTATGCCGCGGTGCGCGATCTCAATCCGCGCCTCGTCTATTGCTCGATCTCGGGCTACGGACAGACCGGGCCTTCCTCGCAGCTCGCCGCCTATGCGCCTGTCATTCATGCGGCCTCGGGCTACGATCTCGCGCACCTTGCCTATCAGCCCGGCCGCGACCGGCCGGACAACTGCGGACTTTATCTCGCGGATGTCCTCGCGGGCGTCTATGCCTACGGCGCGATCGCCTCGGCGCTGTATCAGCGCGAGCGCAACGGGCGCGGGCAGCACATCGACGTGTCGATGCTGGAGGCGATGCTGGCGATTCCGCTCAATGAGATTCAATTCGGCCAGTTCGGCGTCGCGCAACCGTCGCGGCCGATGTTCGGCCCGATGGCGACGGCCGACGGCTACATCATGGTCGCGATTTCCAGCGAGCGAACCTTTCGGGGCTTCGTCACGGCGGCCGGTCACCCCGAATGGATCGAGGATCCCCGCTTCAAGGCTTACGCCGATCGTCGCGACAACTGGGGCGAGTTGATGGACGAGATCGAGTCATGGTCGCGGCAACTGCCCTCGCGCGCATGCCTCGCGGCACTGGACGCGCATGGTGTTCCGTGCTCGCCCTATCGCACCGTGGACGAGGCGCTGGCCGATCCCCAGCTCGCCCATCGCGGGGCGCTTGCGGAGGTGGAAGACGATGCGGGACCTTTCAGAGTGATGAACCTGCCGTTCCGGATGTCGGAGGCGCAGGTGCGAGCCGGAAGCCGCGCGCCATCGCTCAACGAACATGCCACCGCTGTGCTGCGACACGCAGGCTTCTCGGCGGACGAGATCGAAACCCTCGGACTGCGCGCCAGCGCATGACGACCCGATGCCCAACAGATGGATTCCGCAGTGATGACATCCGATCTTTCCGACACCGAACGGGAGCGCCTGCTGCAGCTGGCGGCGACAGTCTTTCAACTGGCCCGGAGCGGCGATGCGGCCACGCTGCAGTCGATGCTCGAACAGGGTCTGTCGCCCGATCTGCGCAACGACAAGGGTGACTGCCTGCTGATGCTCGCCGCCTATAATGGCAACGAGGCGGCGGTGCAGACGCTGCTGCGGCATGGAGCCAACCCCAATTTCGTCAATGATCGCGGCCAGACCCCGCTCGCCGCCGTCGCCTACACCGGGCACGTGGCGATCGCCACGCATCTGCTCGATCACGGCGCGAAGGACGATACGCCGGTGGCGAGTGGCCGCACCGCGCTGATGAACGCGGCGATGTTCGACCGCATCGATATCCTGAACCTGCTGCTCGCGCGCGGCGCTGATCCGGCGGCAACGGATGCCGACGGCGCGACCGCGCTGGACCACGCACGGCGCGCCGGCTCCACGCGGACGGTTGCCGTGCTGGAGAAGCTGGTCACGCCGGCAGGCCCTTCCTGAAGCCGCGTCGACGGGATCGTCCCCGCCGTGTAGACATGGGCGGTCGACGCTGCGACCGGACTCCGTCGCGGCGTCAGTTGCTCTTTCTCGCGACCGAGGATCCCATCATGGCCGACCTGACGCTTGCCGCCGCCCGCACCATTCTCGATGCCGCCCTCGCCAAGGGCACCGAACTGAAGCTGAAGCCGCTCGCTATCACCGTGCTCGACGCGCGCGGATGCATCAAGGCGATGGCCGCGCAGGACGGCACCAGCCTGATGCGCGGCGAGATCGCGCACGGCAAGGCCTATGGCGCGCTGGCGCTCGGCATGGGCTCACGAGCGATCTTCAAGCGCGCGACCGAACAGCCGTTCTTCGTGGACGCCATCAACACCATGGCGCGCGGCGCGCTGGTGCCGGTGCCCGGCGGCGTTCTGATCCGCGACGATGCGGGCGGGCTGCTCGGCGCGGTCGGCATCAGCGGCGACACTTCGGACAACGACGAAGCCGCCGCGCTGGCCGGAATCGCGGCGGCCGGACTGAAGGCCGACGCGGGGTAACGAAAACATCTCGGGACGAGGCAGAACGCCATCTTCACCTCTCCCCGTCGGGGGAGAGGTCGGCGCGCCGCGCCGGGTGAGGGAAAATCTTCATCGAGAACATGTCGCCCGCATGAAGCGCAGCGAAATACGGGAACAGCGGCACGGGAAGTCCCCGGATTGCGCTTCGCTTCATCCGGGCTAGGGGATGCTGCAGGTGCCTGGGCAAATCCGTCACCCTTCGAGGCTGGCTACCGCTCGCACCGCAGGATAACGGGCCGCAATGTCACGTCCGCCTCACATGCCGCCAAGGCAGAGATACTTCACTTCGAGATAATCCTCGATGCCGTATTTCGAGCCCTCGCGGCCGTTGCCGCTTTCCTTCATGCCGCCGAACGGCGCGACCTCGGTGGAGATCAGCCCCTCGTTGATGCCGACGATGCCGTATTCCAGCGCCTCGGCCACCTTGAACACGCGGGCGATATCGCGGCCGTAGAAATACGCGGCCAGACCGAACTCGGTGGCGTTGGCGAGCTTGATCGCCTCATCATCGGTCTTGAAGCGGAACACCGGCGCGACCGGACCGAAGGTTTCCTCGCGGAAGATCAGCATGTCCGGCCTGGCGTTCGCAAGAATGGTCGGCTCGAAGAACGAATGACCCAGCGGATGGCGCTTGCCGCCCGCCACGATCTTCGCGCCCTTGCCGACCGCGTCGGCGATATGCTCCTCGACCTTCAGCACGGCCTTGTCGTCGATCAGCGGCCCGATGGTGACGCCGCTCTCAAAGCCGTCACCGACCTTGAGCGCATTCACCGCCTCGGTGAGGCGCGCGACGAAAGCGTCATAGATGCCGTCCTGCGCGAACAGCCGGTTGGCGCAGACGCAGGTCTGTCCGGCGTTGCGATACTTCGAGGCAATCGCGCCCTTCACGGCAGCATCAATGTCGGCGTCATCGAACACGATGAACGGCGCGTTGCCGCCAAGCTCCATCGAGGTGCGCTTCACCGTGGATGCGCTCTGCTGCATCAGCATCTTGCCGATTTCGGTGGAGCCGGTGAACGTCACCTTGCGCACGATGGGGCTGTGCGTCATCTCCCCGCCGATTTCGGAGGCCGAGCCGGTAACCACGGAGAACACACCCTTGGGCACGCCCGCGCGCTCGGCCAGCACCGCCAGCGCCAGCGCCGAAAGCGGCGTCTGGCTCGCCGGCTTCACCACCATGGTGCAGCCAGTGGCGAGCGCCGGTCCCGCCTTGCGGGTGATCATCGCGGCCGGGAAATTCCACGGCGTGATCGCGGCGCAGACACCGATCGGCTGCTTGAGCACGACAATACGGCGGTCTGCGGTGAAGCCGGGAATGGTGTCGCCGTAGACGCGCTTGGCCTCTTCCGAGAACCATTCGAAGAAGCTTGCGGCGTAGGCAATCTCGCCGCGCGATTCGGCGATCGGCTTGCCCTGTTCGGCAGTCATGATGGTGGCAAGGTCTTCCTGGTTCGCCATCATCAGCTCGAACCATTTGCGCAGGATCGCCGCGCGCTCCTTGCCGGTCTTGGCCCGCCACGCCGGCCACGCGGCATCGGCCGCCTCGATCGCCCGCCGCGCCTCGGCGGCGCCCATGCTCGGAACAGTTCCAACCAGCGCGCCATTCGCCGGATTGGTCACGTCGATGGACTTGCCGCTGTCAGCCGGCAGCCACTGCCCGTCCACGTAGCAGGCGTCACGCAACAGTGATGGATCCTTGAGGCTGAGCGCGGGTGTGACGAGCTTGAGGTTGGATGCCATGGCGGCTCTCCCTGTGTCCGTGAGACGATGATGTGCGGCGTTGCGCGGAAGCTAGGACGTGGCGGATGCTATTGCAACCGCGTCTCCCTGGTCGCGTTCCAGTCAGACCATACGTAAAAGGATTTCGACGGTATGCAAGGCGAGCCCGGCGAGGCCGCCGACCAGCGCACCGTTGAAGCGGATATATTGCAGATCGCGGCCGACGTTGAGTTCGATCAGTCCGACCAGCTGAGTCATGTCCCACCCCTTGACCTGATCGGCGATGAACCCCGACACGCCGCTTTTCTGTTCGGCGACGAAAGTGCGCAGCACCGCGACCAGACCGTTGTTGATCTCGCCGCGCAGCTCTGCATCGGCGGCGAGCTGATGACCCGCCTCGTTGAGCATCCGCGCGAGATGGTTTTGCAGCACCGAGGATTCTCCGGCCGCGCTGCGCGCGACGTAGTCCCTCAGGCTGCCCCAGAGCTGATGCACGAACAATGCAATCTCGGGCCGCGCGAGAATGTCGCGTTTGAGCAGATTGAGGCGCTCGGCGAATTGAGGCTGGCTTTCGAGACGGTCGATGAAGGAGACGATCAGCCGGTCGAACTCGCCACGGAACGGATGATCGGGCTGGGTGCGCACGTCGTCGAAGAAAGCGATGGCGGAAGCCGCGATCTTCTTCATCAGATAGGAATCGGCGCGGTAAAGCCGCAGCAGCGTCGGCAGTTCGTCGCGAATTCTGGTGCGGATAGCCGCCAGCGTTTCCGGCTTCTCCATCATCTCGTGCAACGCGACCAGCAATTCGTCGAGCAGGCCGCGATGCCGTTGCTCTTGGACGAAATTGCGCAAGGTATCCGCCGCGACCGGCGCGAGGTCGACCTTGTCCAGCTGCGCGGTCACGCGCCGCAGCAGCGCCGTGTTGAGCCCCGACGTCTCGATGGCCGTCAGCGCTTCCGGCAACATCCGCAGGATGAAGCGCGCGAGGTCGGCGCTGCGCTTGCGGTCGGACAGCCATTCGGCGACGAACGCCCCGAAATCGACCTCCCGCAGTTTCTTCTCGACCGGCGCATCGTCGAGAAAATTGCGCTCGACGAACTCGCCGAGCTTGTCGGCGATGCGCTGCTGGTTGTTCAGGATGATCGCGGTGTGCGGAATCGGCAGTCCCAGCGGCCGGCGGAACAGCGCCACGACTGCGTACCAGTCGGCAAGGCCGCCAATCGCGGCGGCCTCGGCGAACGCCGCCACAAAACCAAATGCCGGATGCCGGGGCTCCAGCATGCGGGCCACCGCGAGCAACGCCAGACTTCCCAGCAGAACGAGGTTGGCCGTGGTTTTCACGCGGCGCAGGTCGGCGGCGCGTGCCAGTTCGGCCGGCGTGGACGGGACGAACGCCGTCATCCCCGGCAACCATCAGCGCAAGATCGATTGGCGTCCGTGCGAACCATGCCGGGAATATAGACTGGCCGGGCGCGCAAAAAAGAAGGCCCGCGCGAACGCGGGCCGGAAACCGTTGACGAGAGCCGCAGCACCGGGGGCGCTCGGCTCCGCCGAGACTCAGGTCTTGGAGTAAATCTTCGACATCGCCTCCTGCGCGGTCTTGGCGCTGTCGGAGACGAACTTGTTGACCTGATCGGCAGCGGTCTTGGCGCGTTCCATGGCGACTTCGCCACGCTCGCGGAAGTAGTCCGCCTGCACCTGCATCGCTTCCTGAATGGATTTGGAAGCGGCGAGCTTGTCGATCCCGGCGAAGAGGGCCTCAAGATCGTCCCTGGCCGCCTGCTGGAACCGGCGGGACGCCTGGGTGGTCTCGGACACGGAGGTGTTCACGGCGTTTTCGATCACCGACGTGAACTTCTCGGCGCCAGCTTGAACTTCAGCGGCCTGCCCCTTGACGGTGTCAGCGGTCCGCTTGACGAAATCGCGCGTTGCCTCGGGCACTTCCATCGCCGGGAAATTCTTGAAAGCCTCCATGAAGGGGGCAAACGCGGCCTTGACCTGCTCGAAAGCAGGGTTGGTTTCCTGGGTCATTTGCTATCTCCATCCTCGATTGAGCCATGGCTCGCCCCGTCCCTACAGGCCCGGAGCATATTCCTTATGACATCAAAATTGGCGCATTGCAACATTTTATTGCAATGCAACATCACGGTTTCGTGATACCTCACTTTGGCGATAACCCTGCCCACGCCTGCCTACCCGAACCTCCGCCGGCGCCACTCGATCAGTTTCGCGCTGACCGTCTCGGGCTGCTCCTGCTGGGTCCAGTGGCCGCTGTTCTCCACCAGAAATTTTTCCAGATCCGGTACCAGCGCCTCCATGCCATCGGCCGCCGAGGGCGGCAGGATGCGGTCGTCGGCCGCCATGATCATCAGCGCCGGGACACGCACCGTGTGGTCGAGGTTTTCGGATCGCCGCCAGTTGCGCGACATGTTGCGATACCAGTTGATGCCGCCGGTGAAGCCGCTGGCGGAAAACGCCTCCGCGAACACCTTCATCTCGTCGTCGTCGAGGATCGGCTGGCGCGGATCACTGGCCGGATCTTAGCCGCCGACCATCTGTGGAAAGGCCATGTTGGTGGTCTTCGACGCGCCGATCCCCGCCGCCGCCTTGTCATGCGGCGCAGCCGGCTTCGACGCGGCTGCCTTCGAAGCGGCTGGCTTCGAAGGCATGGGCTTGCGCATGAACATCTCGAAGGTCTTGCGCACGTCCTTCTCGAAGGCGCGGTCGGCGCTGTCGCCCGCATCGTGAAACTGCACGATGTACATGCTCTCGCCATAGCGCTCGCGAAACAGCGCGATGGGATCAATCGGTGCGCGCGGCAGATGCGGCGTGTTGATCCCGACCACGCCCGCGACGCGCCCGGGATAGTGCAGCGGCATCTGCCAGACGACGAAGCCGCCCCAGTCGTGGCCGACGAAGATCGCCTTGTCGATCCGCAGATGATCGAGCAGGCCGACAAGGTCAGCCGTCAGGTTCTCGATGTCGTAAGCTTCAACACTTTCGGGCCGCTCGGTCGCGCCGTAGCCGCGCTGGTCGGGCGCGATCACGCGAATGCCTGCCTCGCTCAGGGCCTTGATCTGGTGCCGCCACGAGAAGGCAAGTTCGGGCCAGCCATGGCAGAGGATCAGCGGCGGCGCATCGCTCTTCGGCCCGGCGTCGTAGAAGCCCATGCGAATGCCGTTGGTGAGGCAATGTTGCAGCGGCGGCATCTCGATCATGCGCCCTCCCTCCCGGACTATTTTTGTTGTCGGGCCGGCGCGATCGGGCCATGCCGGCTTCCGCTACGCTCAAATCCGGAAAAACCGGATTCTCAGGCCTTGGTCTTGCCGCGCGACGACGTGCCCATGCCGCCGAAATTGGTGAACATATCCTGCATCTGCTTGGCGAGGTTCGGATCAAATGAGAACCAGGTCTGCATCAGGGCCTCGGGAGAGAACTTGTCCATGTTGGACATCATCCGCTCCTGAAGGTTGTCCATCATCGCCTTCTGCATCGGCTGGACATTGGGAAACCCGAGAAATTCCCGCGCCTCGATCGGGGTGCAGTCGACTTCGATGGTGACTTTCATATGCGCGCTCCGGAACCCGCGAGCGCTCAAACCACGGCGCCCCATCCCCTCAGTAACGAACGCCAGTATTAACGCCAAGGGGCCGGCGAGCAATGCCTGCCGGCCCCTTGAACGAGTGATCCGCCGCGAAACCTCAGGCCGCCTCGCTCTTGGCGAGCGCAGGTTCCAGCGCGGCCACGATCGCATCCTCGACGCGCGACAGCCAGATGAACTCCAGCGTGTTGCGCACATCCTCGGGGATGTCGTCGTAGTCGCGGCGATTGCGCGCCGGCAGCATCACCCGGGTGATACCCGCCCGCGCCGCCGCCGTGACCTTCTCCTTGATGCCGCCGACCGGCAGCACGAGGCCGCGCAGGCTGATCTCGCCCGTCATCGCGGTGTCGCTGCGGATGGTCCGCTCCGTCATCAGCGAGACCAGCGCCATGAACATCGCGACACCGGCGCTCGGTCCATCCTTGGGCGTCGCGCCAGCCGGCACGTGCACGTGGATGTCGTTGCGCTCGAACAGTTCCGGATCGATGCCAAGCTCGACCGCGCGGTTCTTGACGATGCTGAGCGCCGCCTGTGCGCTCTCCTTCATCACGTCGCCAAGCTGACCGGTGAGGATCAGCCGGCCCCGGCCCGGCGTGCGGGTCGCCTCGATGAAGAGGATGTCGCCGCCCACCGGCGTCCAGGCAAGGCCCGTCGCCACGCCCGGAATGCTGGTGCGCATCGCCACCTCGTCCTCGAAACGCGGCGCGCCGAGGATCTGGTTGAGATCGTCCTGCGTGATCCGGATCGGCCCGGCCTCGCCCTCGGCGACACGAACCGCCGCATGACGCAGCACCTTGCCGATCTCGCGCTCCAGCGAGCGGACACCCGCCTCCCGCGTGTAGCTGTCGATGATCGCGTGCACCACCTCGTCCGGAATATCGACCTGCTCCAGCTTCAGCCCGTTCGCCTCCAGCTGGCGCTTGACCAGATAGCGGCGCGCGATCTCGAACTTCTCCCGCGCCGTGTAGCCCGCAAGGCTGATGATCTCCATGCGGTCCCGCAGCGGCCCGGGAATGGTGTCGAGCATGTTCGCCGTGGCGATGAACACCACGCGGCTGAGGTCGAACGGCACGCCGAGATAGTTGTCGCGGAACGTGCCGTTCTGCTCCGGATCGAGCACTTCGAGCAGCGCCGCGCCCGGATCGCCGTGGATGCCGGTGCCGAGCTTGTCGATCTCGTCGAGCATCATCACGCAGTCGCGCGAGCCGGCCTTGCGGATCGCCTGAATGATGTTGCCCGGCAGAGCGCCGATATAGGTGCGCCGGTGCCCGCGGATTTCCGCCTCGTCATGCACGCCGCCGAGGCTGACGCGCACGAACTTGCGGCCCATGGCGCGGGCAATCGACTGGCCGAGCGAGGTCTTGCCGACACCCGGAGGGCCGGCGAAGCACAGGATCGGCGCCTTGCCTTCAGGCGCGAGCTTGCGCACCGCCAGATACTCGACGATCCGCCGCTTGATCTTGTCGAGGCCGAAGTGATCCTCGTCGAGGATCTGGCGCGCCTCCGGCACGTCGATCGGCTTCTCCTGCGGCAGCGCCCAGGGCAGTTCGATCAGCCAGTCGAGATAGGTCCGGATCATGCCGTGCTCGGCGGCGCCGTCCGGCATCCGCTCCAGCCTGCGCAATTCCTTGCGGGCCTGATCCTCGACCTCCTTCGGCATGTTCGCCTTGGTGATGGCCTCGGTCAGTTCGGCGACTTCCGCCGCCTTGCCTTCCTCACCCTCGCCAAGCTGACGCTGGATCGCCGCCATCTGCTCGCGCAGCAGCGCCTCGCGCTGACGCTGGTCCAGCGCGCTCTTCGTCTGTTCGCCGATCTCCTTCGACAGGCGCAGCACCTCGATGCGATGGCCGAGCAGACGCGACACCCGCTCGACCCGCGCAGTGATGTCGATGGTCTCCAGAATCTCCTGCTTCTCGTCCGGCTTGATGTCGAGATAGGCTGCGCAGAAGTCCGCGAGCTCAGACGCCGACTGCATGCCCTGCACGGCAGCCACCAGTTCCGACGGCACCTGAGGCAGCAACTGCAACGCTTCCAGCGCCTGCCGCTGCAGGTTCAGGAACCGTGCCTCGACATCGGACGACTGCGCCTTCGGCTCGGCGATGCGCTGCACGCGCGCCACCATGAAGGGCCAGCCCGACAAGAACTCGATGATCTGGATGCGCTGGTCGCCCTGGCACACGAGATGATGCGTGCCGTCCGGCGCGGTTAGATAACGCACCACGTTGGCGACCGTGCCGACCCGATGCATGTCGATCGGAGACGGATTCTCCTGCTCCAGGTCGCGCTGCATCAGGATACCGATCTGGCGCTGTTCGCGCATCACCTGCTGGGCCGCCGCGACGGATTTCGGGCGGCTCACGGCAATCGGCGTCACGGTGCCGGGAAACAGCACCGTGTTGCGCACCGGCAGAATGATCAGCGCGTCATCGGGGATCGGCGGATAGGAGTTTCCGCCCGTGGTGTTGTGCTCTTTCATATCCATCTGTTCAGCCATGACGTTCTCCCGACTTTTCGAGGGAAACGACGAGGCAGCCGTGCAGCGACGCGCGCCGCACCGTGCCGTAGCGTCCCGGCGGCAGCCGCAGCCGCCGTTCGAAACGGCCCTGCGGCAATTCGAGACGATGAATGACGGCGGTGCGAAGCTGCGGCGGAATCGCGCGGTTGCCGACCACGATAAGGTCGGCGTTCTCGATCACCGCGCCGATGCTGTCCGGATCAACGCCGGGCAAGGCCACGAACACGAGAACCTCGGTCTCGGTTTCGAGGATATCGGCCGGCGGCTCCCACACGGCCTGCTGCGATTGCGGCCGGGCGGGCTCAAAGAATTGCCGATGCAGGCGTTCGGCGCGCGACAGCATCTCCAGCGCGTCGGCCCACATCCATCTGTTCGGAATGTTGCTCATTTGTGCTCCCGCCCGGTTAGATGGGAACTGAATATGCCTATGCAAGCGGCAGGCTTGTCCGGTTCGAACGGCGGCCTGAGCAGCGGCCGGCCACCGGCGATCGGCTGTCGCGATGCCCTTTCCGGAAAGCGGCACCGGAGTATTAACCAACGTGCCATCCGGCTATGGAAAGGCGTCTCCGCGACCTTACATACAGTGAACCGAAGGAACACTTCCCGCGACGGAGTGTTATCGAGACATCGTCGGATCGCTGGGCGGCTGCCATGTTGTGGGTGCGCTATTTCATTGTGGTTGGTGCCTGTCTGCTGGGCGGCCTCTATGCGGCCGATGCGGTGATGAGCCCCTCTGCTCCGGCGACAACCAAGGCCGCCACGCCCGGCGATGGCGCCTCGCAGCTGCGCCAGCTCGCCACCCGCAAGAGCGTGGCCGCCAGCAGCGCCCCGATCGTATTCGCCGAAACCGCTCCAGTTGCCGTTCCGCAGGAGCGGCTGCGTTGGGAAGCCCAGCTCACCTACCGCACCGAGCCGCGCATGGTTGCCGATGCGCAGGCGCGCATGGGCGATCAGGACGCCATCCCGGTCGCCGCCTCCGCTCCGGCGTCGCCGGTGGCGACGAAGGTCGCCAAGCCCGCCAGCAAGGTGGCGGCGAGGAAGTCGAAGCCGAACTCGGCCGAAGCCCGCCTCGCCAGCGCGATGCCGCTTCACCCGCAGGCTCCGCAGCCGGCCCGCCGCGCGGACAACGGCTTGTTCGGCGGCTTCTTCGCGCCGTTCAACTGGAACTGACGTCTCAGTCAACGTCTGTCTAATGCGCGCCTGCGGATCGCAGCCGTCGCACCGTGCCCGCAACGCCCCGCCATGCCGGCTTGTCCGGTGCGAACTGGCGCCGCAGGAAGCTCACAAGGTCCGCGATCTGCGCATCCGAAAACTGCCGGCCGAACGCCGGCATCGGACCGAGATCGCGCGAGGCGGGCTCGGCGATGCCGTTGAGGATGACCTGGACGAGGTTGTCCGGCGTGTCGCTGTGGATGTTGGTGTTGAGCGCCAGTGACGGCCTGCCGCCGAACAGATCCGGCCCGCCTACCTGATGGCAGACCGCGCAGGCGCCCTGATAGATGCGCGCGCCCGGCAGACCCGAGGTCATCGCCTTGTCCGCCGTGATCGTCTCAAGGCGGGCCTTCAGCGCTTCTTCTCCAGCCGGATCGAGTTGCGGGCCTGAGAACGAGGCGAGATACGTCGCCATCGCGCGGATGTCGCTGTCCGGCAGCGCCGCCAGACTTTCCACCACCGGCGCCATCGGCCCGGCGGCCACGCCATGGAAACGGGATGTGCCGGTTCGCAGATAGGTAAACAGTTCGTTTTCGCTCCACGGGATCGGCGAGCGCGACAGCGCCGTGAGCGCCGGCGCTTCCCAGCCATCCGCGAAGCCGCCCGCCAGCGAAACGCTGGCCTTCTCCGCGCCCAGCGCGTTGCGCGGCGTGTGGCACGCGCCGCAATGACCGAGCCCCTCGACCAGATACGCGCCGCGATTCCATGCCACCGATCTGGACGGATCAGGCGTGAACGGCTTCGGGCTGTGAAACAGCAGATTCCAGCCCGCCATCAGCGGGCGGATGTTGAACGGAAACGCCAGCTCTGTCTGCGGATTGTCGGACCGCACGGGCGGCTGCGCCATCAGGTAGGCGTACAGCGCCTGCATGTCCGCCTCGGTCGTGCTGGCGAAATGCGTGTAGGGAAACGCCGGATAGAGATGCCGGCCGTCGCGGTGAAGACCCTCGCGCATCGCCCGCTCGAAGGCCGCATAGGACCACGACCCGATCCCGGTCGCCTCGTCGGGCGTGATGTTGGTGCTGTAGATCGTGCCGAACGGCGTCTCAAGCGCCCGCCCGCCCGCATTGACCACGCCGCCCGACTGCGTGTGACAGACGGCGCAATCGCCGAGGGCCGCCAGTTCCGCGCCACGCGCGATGGTCGCCGCCGACCACATGGAGGGATCCGGCCGCGCCACCGGCGCGATGGCGCCCCGCCATGGCGAGGCCATTGCCACCAGCCCGGCGACCGCCGCGCAGGCCCCGACCGCAGCCGCCCACCAGCCGCGCTTTTTCTTCGGCGGCTCGGCAGGATTGGCGGCCAGCAGCCCGGCCCTGATCCGCTCCGGCGTGAACGGCGGCTCGCGAAAGCGCACGCCGGTGGCGTCGAAGATCGCGTTCGCGATCGCCGCCGCGCTCGGCACCGAGGCAGATTCGCCCACCCCCATCGGCGGCTGGTCCTGACGCGGCAGCATCAGCACATCGATGGCGGGCAGTTCAGGAAAGGTGATGATCGGATAGGAGCCCCACTCGCGCGTCGCAAGGCCCGTGCTCTCGAACGTCACCTCCTCCTTCAGCACACGGCTGGTGGACTGGATGACGTTGCCGTGGATCTGGTGTCTCACCCCATCAGGGTTGATCATCAGCCCGGAATCCTGCCCCGCGACGACGCGCGTGACGCTGACATCGCCAGTGGTCTGGTTCACCGCGACGTCGGCGATCCAGGCCGACCACGCGGCAGGCTTGCCGGGAAACGGGCCGTGCATATAAAGCGCATAGGCAAAGCCCCGCCCGCGCAGAATGTCGTCCTGCGCCGGCTTCGGCTTCCATTCCGGGCGCGACTGCCACCCGGCGCGTTCCGCGACCGCCTTCACCAGATCGACGGCGCGCGGGTCTTTCAAGTAACGCAACCGGTATTCGACCGGATCGACCTTCGCCTCGGTCGCCAGCTCGTCGATGTAGGATTCATGAGCAAAGGAATTCGGCAGCGCCGAGACGCCGCGCAGCCACGAGGCGCGCACGATCGGCGGCATGTCGTGCGCGACAACGCGCATGTGATCAAAATCGTAAGGAGGAATGGCGGTGCGGTCGCCCATCTGCGACACCGCCGCAACCGGCGGGATCGCGCCGGTGAGCAGCAGCGCCAGCGTCGGCGCGAAGTTCGAGGGATAGCGCGTCGCGAAGTCGTAGCCGGCGACGCCGCCCTCGGCATCCAGTCCGCCATCGACATCGATAAGTTGCCCGGTGCCCTTTGGCTCCCACAGATGTTCCTGTTCACGTGTGAGCTGCACGCGCACCGGCCGCCCGACCGCGCGCGACAGCAGCGCAGCGTCCGCCGTGACATCGTCCGCGCAGTTGCGGCCGTAACATCCGGCCGCTTCCATGCGGATCACTTCGACCTGTTCCGGTGCGAGATCCAGCAACAGCGCCAGATCGTTGCGCAGCAGATGCGGGTTCTGGGTGCCGGACCACGTGCGAACAGCATCGGCGCGCACATCCGCCACCGCGCAGGATGGGCCGATCGAGCCGTGCAGGTGATACGGCCACACATAGGTGCGTTTGATGCGCTTCGATGCGGCATCGAGCGCGGCGCTCACGTCGCCTTTGTTCAGCAGCGTGCGCGGCGTGGACGGATTGGCGCGCAGCGCCTTTTCGACATCGCGCAGATCCGGCGGCGCGGGCAGTGGCTTCCACGTCACCTTCAATGCCTCGGCGGCGCGGATCGCATTCTCCTCGCGCTCGGCGACGACGCCGACGAAATCGCCGACATGCACCACCGCGATCACACCCTCGATATGCGCCACCGACTGCTCGTCGATGGCGACGAGACTCGTGCCGACGAAATCCCCCGCATCGAGCCCGGCATAAGGCGGGCGCACCACGCGGCCGTGCACCATGCCCGGCACGCGCATGTCGTGGACGAAGACGACCTCGCCGGTCGCCTTCGCGGGCAGATCGACGCGTCGCACCGCCGTGCCGACGATCTTATAGTCGGACACCGGCTTGAGCGCGACGTCCTCCGCCAGTTCGAGCGCGACGTTTTCCGCACCGATCAGTTCGTCATAGCTGACCGACAGATTGTCCGGCCCGCGCACCAGCCCGTCCTCGACCACCAGATCGGCTGCCGGGCGTCCGAAGCGCTCCGCCGCGCGAGCGACCAGCACATGACGCGCCTGCGCCGCCGCCTTGCGCAGCGGTACCGCCGCGATCTGAATGGTTTCGCTGGCGATGGTCGCGCCCTGATCCGGCACGTGCTGCGTATCGCCGAGCACCATCACGACACGATCGAACGCAACATCCAATTCCTCGGCGACGATCTGCGCCAGCGAGGTGCGGATACCGGTGCCGAGATCGACATGGCCGTTGAACGCCGTGACGGAGCCTTCGGACGATATGGTCAGGAATGTTTCGCTCGTGCCATTCGCAAGCGTCCGGACAACGGACAGCGAACCATGGTCCGGCGCGCGTACCCCCTCCTCGGTCACCGCGCGGCTCCCGACAGTTCTGCCGCCCGCATCACCGCGCGCACGATCTCGACGTGGGTGCCGCAGCGGCACAGATTGTAGCGCAACGCCTCGCGCACCTGCACCTCGGTCGGCCGGGGATTGCGGTCGAGCAGCGCGCGCGCCGACACGATCATACCATTGATGCAGTAGCCGCACTGCGCGGCGTCCATCTCGATGAACGCCTGCTGCACCGGATCCGGTCGCTCACGCGTGCCAAGTCCCTCCAGCGTGACGACGCGACGCCCCTCGCATGCGCCGACCGGGATCACGCAGGACCGCGCCGAGACGCCATCGATCATCACCGCACACGCCCCACACTCGCCGAGGCCGCAGCCGTACTTTGGACCATTCAGTTCGAGGTCATTGCGCAGCACATAAAGCAGCGGCGTATCCGGCGAGACCAGCACATCGTAACCTTGTCCGTTCACCGTCAGATGTAACGTCTGGGTTGCCATCACCCCGCCTGCGCTCCGAAACAAGACGAACGATAACGTTTGTATACAAACGTGCAAGCACGCGCGACTGTCCTCTGCAAATTTCCCGTCTCCGTGACCCGCGCGTCAACACCCCTCGCTGCCCCGCACAAAATCTCGGCACAACGAATAGGCAAATGCAGATATAATTTGCAGAGCCATTTCCGGGGGCAGACTCTGCTTGACAGTTTCTAGGGAGCCGGGAAAGATCGTTCGCATACGAATGAAATTCGCGCCCCGCACCAGCGTTGTCGCGAGCATATATGATAACAGGCCAAGCCGATGCTGAACGAGGCGACGTCGCTCGCAAAGCCGAGCGCGGCGGACAAGATCCGTTGCGATGCCTGTCCGGTGATGTGTTACATCAAGCCCGGCGCGACCGGCGCATGCGACCGCTATGCCAACCATGACGGCCTGCTGGTCCGCGTCGACCCGCATATCGTCCTCGAGCGCACCGTATCGCATGGCGGCCACGTCGTCCCGTTCCAGAAAGTGGGCGACTGGGACGGCAAGCTTGTCGGAGAGGACAAGGTCGTCGTCACCGCAATCGGCGCGGGCACGACTTATCCCGACTACAAGCCCGCCCCCTTTATCGTTTCCTCCGAGGTGGACGGCGTCGACATGGTCACGGTCGTCACCGAGGGCATCTTCAGCTACTGCGGCGTCAAGGTGAAGGTCGACACCGACCGCTATCTTGGTCCGGAAACAGCGACGGTGCGCGTGGACGGCGAAGCCATCGGCCACGTGATGACGAGCGAATACGGCTCGCAGATGCTGTCGCTCGGCGGCGTGCATCACCTCACGGGCGGCTCGAAGAAGGAGGGTCGCGTCACCTGCGACGCGCTGATGGATCTGTCCAACGGCAAGGCCGTGGAACTGACCATCGACGGCGGCGCGACAGTGCTCGTACAGGCGGGCCAGCCGCCTGTCGTGAACGGCGAGCGCGAGGAACGCATGCGCGTCGGCTGCGGCTCGGCCACCATCGGCATGTTCGCCAAGCAGTGGCTCGGCAAAACCGACGAGGTGGTGGTGGTGGACGACCACATCACAGGCGTGCTGTCGGAGCATCAGGCGGGCAAGCTGCTCGACATTCCTCCGACCGGGATCAAGATGAAAGGCCGCCGTTCGACCCCCGGCCGCTATTTCCAGGTGGCCGAGCCCGGCACCGGCTGGGGCGGCACCAATATCTCCGATCCGCTGTCGATCCTGGGGCCATTCGATCCGAAGGAAGCGTGGGCCGGCCTGCGCATGCTGATGGTCTCGACCACCGGAGAGCACTTTGCCTATTACGAGTTGGATGACGCGCTGACGCCCGTTCAGAAGGAATTGCCAGCGGACCTGCAACTATCCGTGGAACGCATTCGCGAGAACTGCGAGCCCGCGCTCTGCACGGTGCTGTTCATGGGCGGCGCGGGCGGATCGCTGCGCGCGGGCGTCACCGATAATCCGGTGCGGCTGACGCGCTCAGTGAAAGACACGCTGACGCGTGTGACCTCCGGCGGAGCGGAGGTCTATGTGTGGCCGGGCGGGGGCATCACTTTCATGGTGGACGTGACCCAGATGCCGCAGGGCGCATTCGGCTACGTGCCAACGCCCGCGCTGGTCGCGCCGATCGAATTCACCATGAAGCTGTCGGACTATGCGGCGCTGGGCGGCCACATGGAATCGGTGCAGCCGGTCTCGGCGCTCAAGGATCATGCCGAACTGATGCGACATCAGGATACGCCCGCTCTCAACCCCGCCAAGGAGCCGTGAGATGGCAAGGGCGCCGCAAATCGGATGGCTTGCAGACGGCCGGCGCCTTCACCTGAATGATGGCCCGATCGACCTGGTGATCGAGGCTTTCGGCGCACCGGGCGAGCGGAAGGCTGCGTACGAGGCCGCCATCCGCCGTTTCACCGGCCTTCTCGACGAACTATGCGATGAACTTCCCGGCCTGCGTTCCCCTGTGAAAAGCTGCCGCTGCGATCTGCGCGGCCCTGTCGCGCGGCGCATGCACGGCGCAGTCGCGCCGTTCGCGCAGGTCTTCATCACGCCGATGGCCGCCGTGGCGGGCGCGGTCGCCGAGGAAATTCTCGGCGCGATGGTGGCCGACGCCATTCTGGATCGTGCCTATGTCAACAATGGCGGCGACATCGCTTTGCACCTCGCACCCGGCGAACGCTTTACCGCGGGCCTCGTGGACCGGCCGGATCGGGCGACGCTGATCGGTACGGCGGTCATCGATTTCACCGATCCCTCACGCGGCATCGCCACCTCCGGCCGTCACGGCCGCAGCTTCTCGCTCGGCATCGCGGATGCGGTCACCGTCGTCGCGGCGAGCGCCGCCAAGGCCGATGCCGCCGCCACGATCATCGCCAACGCGGTCGATCTGCCCGATCATCCCGCAATCGCCCGCATTCCCGCCAGCGGACTGCAACCGGACAGCGATCTCGGCGACCGGCCGGTGACGCAGGACGTCGCCCACCTGTCCCCGCACGATATTGACGCGGCGCTCGATGCCGGCGTGCGTTGCGCCTATACACTTCTACATCACGGCCTGATCCATGGCGCGGTACTCCGCCTGCAGGGCGAGGGTCGCGTGGTCGGCCTTGATGTCCGTCCCCTTGCAGCCGCCCCGAAACGCCAATCCGAAAGTGCCGTTTATGCCTGATGTCGTTGTCCGCAAGCGCCTGATGATCGTGGAAGAGATTTTTCATGAGGGCGGCACGCCGGCCTCCATTCCGCTGAAGCGCGCCGCCACGCTGGCCGTCATCCGCAACCCCTATGCAGGCCGCTATGTCGAGGACATCGCGCCGTTCATGGACGATCTCAATCCGCTCGGCATCGCCATGGCCGATGCTCTCGTGAAGGCACTGGGCGGCGATCCCAAAGCGATCGAAGGTTACGGCAAGGGCGCGATCGTCGGCTCCGCCGGCGAACTCGAACACGGCGCGCTCTGGCATGTGCCGGGCGGCTACGCGATGCGCCACGCGCTGGGAGAGGCCAAGGCGATCGTGCCGTCGGCCAAGAAGGTCGGCGGCCCCGGCACCCGCCTCGACGTGCCGGTCACACATGTCAACGCCTCCTATGTGCGCTCGCATTTCGACGCGATGGAAGTCGGCGTCACGGACGCGCCACGCGCGGATGAAATCCTGCTGGCGCTGGTGATGACCACCGGATCGCGTATTCACGCCCGCGTCGGCGGCCTGAAGGCGAGCGAAATCAAGGGAGAGGATGGACTGCGATGAGCGCCGTCATTCGCAAGATCGTCACCGTGGTTGAGGAGACGCTTCAGGAAGCGGGCCGCTCCATTTCTCCGCCGACACGCCGCGCGGCGGCCATTGCCGTGATCGAGAACCCGTTCGCCGGACAGTATGTCGAAGATCTGTCGCCGCTGATCACGATCGGCGAAGAACTCGGAGCGCTGCTGGCGGAAAGGGCCGTCGCCGCGCTCGGCATCGAGGGACCGGCCGCGCAAAGCTACGGCAAGGCGGCCGCGGTCGGCGAAAACGGCGAGCTCGAACATGCCGCCGCGCTGCTGCATCCCAAGATGGGAGCACCGGTGCGCAAGGTGCTCGGCAAGGGCGCGGCGCTCATTCCGTCGTCGAAGAAACGCGGCGGCCTCGGCACCGTGCTCGACATTCCGCTCGGCCACAAGGATGCGGCCTTCGTCCGCAGTCACTTCGACGGCATGGAAGTGCAGATCAACGACGCACCGCGCGCCAACGAAATCATGGTGGCGGTGGCCGTGACGGATTCCGGACGGCCGCTGCCGCGCGTGGGCGGCCTGACAATTGCAGAGATCAAGGGCGAAGACGGGCTGCGGTAGAATAGGACGGCGAATATCAAACGGCCGCCACGGCTGTTCAGCTCTTGCTATTCGTGACAAGTAGAGGCTGAAAGCGAAGGCTTTCGATACCATCGGAGGTTGGGAATGAAACGACGGACATTTCTCGTGGGCGCGACGCTGGCAACGGCGGTCGCGGCAACCAGCGGCAGCGCACTGGCGCAGGCCGAGATCAAGATCGGCGAGATCAACAGCTACTCGGCGCTGCCTGCATTCACCGAGCCGTATCGCAAGGGCTGGCAGCTCGCGGTCGAAGAAGTGAACGCCGCCGGCGGCATCAACGGCAAGAAGCTCGTCGTCATCTCGAAGGACGACAACGGCAAACCCGCCGACGCGCTGACCGCCGCAAACGAGCTTGTCGCCTCGGAAGGCGTCGCGATGATCTCCGGCGCGTTCTTCTCCAACATCGGTCTGGCGCTCGGCGACTTCGCCAAGCAGAAGAAGGTGTTCTATCTTGCGGGCGAGCCCCTGACCGACGCCGTGACCTGGTCGCAGGGCAACAAGTATACCTTCCGCCTGCGCCCCTCGAACTACATGCAGGCCGCGATGCTTGCGGATGAAGCCGCCAAGCTTCCGGCCAAGCGCTGGGCTACGGTCGCGCCGAACTACGAATACGGCCAGTCGGCCGTCGCGGTGTTCAAGAAGCTGCTGTCCGAAAAACGTCCTGACGTTCAGTGGGTGACCGAGCAGTGGCCGCCGCAGGGCAAGATCGACGCCGGCCCGGTGGCGCAGGCGCTGGCCGCTGCCAATCCGGAAGCAATCCTCAACGTCACTTTCGGTCCGGACCTCGTGAAGTTCGTCCGCGAAGGCAACACGCGCGGTCTGTTCAAGGACCGTTCTGTGGTGAGCTTCCTCACTGGCGAGCCGGAATATCTCGATCCGCTGAAAGACGAGACGCCGGAAGGCTGGATCGTGACCGGATATCCCTGGTACAGCATCAAGACCCCTGAACACGATGCGTTCCTGAAGGCCTATCAGGCCAAGTTCAACGACTACCCACGTCTCGGCTCGGTCGTCGGATACCAGCTCATCAAGACCGCCGCCGCGATCCTCGCCAAGGCGGACTCCACCGATCCGGAGAAGCTGATCGCCGCAGCCGAAGGCCTGAGCGTGCCCTCGCCGCTCGGAGAGATCACGATTCGCAAGATCGACCACCAGTCCACGCTGGGCGCATTCGTCGGCAAGACGACCGTCAAAGACGGCAAGGGCGTGATGGTCGACTACGTCTATCAGGACGGCGCCAAGTTCCTGCCGAGCGACGCGGAAGTCGAAAAGCTGCGTCCGAAGGATTGACACGGAGATTCTTCCTGAGAGGTTCGCGGTGGTCTGCCGTCGCGAACCTCGAAAGATGAACCTGTCTCAATCAACTGCCGAACCGTTGCTCCCGGAGTCAACGTTTCCGCGACCGCCCCCGCGGCGACGGTTCGGTCTGAAGACGCCACGCCGTAACGAAGACCCCATTCCTTCAAGGCGACAATGAGCTTTTATCTCGTCCAGTTCCTGACCGGCCTTGCCAGTGCGGCGTCGCTGTTCCTCGTGGCGTCGGGGCTGTCGATCATCTTCGGTGTCACGCGCATTGTGAACTTCGCGCATGGTGCGTTCTACATGCTCGGCGCCTATGTCGCCTTCACGCTGACCGAGCGCCTGTCGGGCACGGTGGGTTTCTGGGGTGGCATCGTGCTCGCGGCGCTGATCGTCGCGGTTGTCGGCGTCGTTGTCGAGATGCTGCTGTTGCGGCGCATTTATCGCTCGCCCGAACTGTTTCAATTGCTCGCCACCTTCGGCCTCACGCTGATGGTCGAGGACCTCGTCGTGCTGATCTGGGGGCCCGACGATCTGCTCGGCCGCCGCGCGCCCGGTTTTCGCGGCGCGGTCGACTTCTTCGGCCAGGCCCTGCCCACCTACGACGTGTTCCTGATTATCCTCGGGCCGCTCGTGCTTGGGCTTCTTCTGCTGCTGTTCAAGCGCACCCGCTGGGGCGTGCTGGTACGCGCCGCGACACAAGACCGCGACATGGTCGCCGCGCTCGGCGTGAATCAAAAATGGCTGTTCACCAGCGTGTTCGCGGTCGGCGTCTTTCTCGCGGCCGTCGGCGGTGCGCTGCAAATCCCGCGCGATGCAGTCAATCACACGATGGACCTGCGCATCATCACCGACGTGTTTGTGGTGGTGGTGATCGGCGGCCTCGGCAGCATCACCGGCGCGTTCGTCGCGGCCGTTCTGGTCTCCGAACTCAACGCTTTCGGCATCCTGATCTTTCCAAAGATCTCGATCATTCTCGTCTTCCTCGTGATGGCGGTCGTGCTGATCGTCCGGCCGTGGGGCCTGTTCGGAAAGCCCGAGGCCCCGGCCCGCCGCACGCCGGGCGCGAGCGTGCAGCCCTGGCAGCCGCTCACCCCGGCCGAACGCATCGTGTCCCTGATCGTGCTGGCGCTTGCCGCCGCACTTCCGTTGGTCGGCGGCAACTATGCGCTGGCGGTCGGTGCGGAAATCGCAATCTTCGTGATCTTCGCGGTGAGCCTGCACTTCATGATGTCGGTCGGCGGCCTGGCCTCGTTCGGTCACGCAGCCTATTTCGGCCTTGGCTCCTATGGCGTCGCCTTCCTCGTCAAATATGCAGGGTTTCCGATGATCGCCTCGCTTCTGGTCGGACCGCTGATGGGCCTGATCGGCGCGGTGATCTTCGGCTGGTTCGCGATCCAGTTGTCGGGCGTCTATTTCGCGATGCTGACGCTCGCCTTCGCACAGATCCTGTGGTCCATCGCCTTCCAATGGGTCGAGGTCACCGGCGGCGACAACGGCATGCTCGGCATCTGGCCGGCGCCGTGGGCGAGTTCGCCGGCGCATTTCTACTGGCTGTCGCTGGCGGTCGCGGCCTGTATCGTCATCATCCTGCGGATCATCACCTTCTCGCCGTTCGGCTACGCGCTGCGGGCCGTGCGCGACTCCGCGCTGCGGTCGGAGTCGGTCGGCATCGACGGCAAGCGGATCCAGTGGATGGCCTTCATCATTTCCGGTACTGTGGCCGGCATCGGTGGCGCGCTGTTCGCCTATCTCAAGGGCAGCGTGTTTCCGGACAGCCTCGGCATCTCTCTGTCGGTGGATGCGCTGGTGATGGTTCTGCTCGGCGGCATCGAGACCATTTCAGGCGGCGTCATCGGCGCGGTGGTGTTCAAGACGCTGAACATCTGGCTGGTGAGCCAGACCGATCTCTCCAAACTCATCCTGGGCGCGGTGATCGTGCTGCTGGTCGTCGCCTTCCCGCAGGGCATTGTCGGCATGGTGCAGTCGATCAGGGCTCGTTTTCGCAGGACGACATCGCCACCTGCCGTTGCATCCACTCAAGCCGGGAGCGCGGAATGAGCGTGGCCCCCCAACTGCTGACGGTCGAAAATCTCACCAAATCCTACGGCGGGGTGCATGCCGTACGCGGCGTCAACTTCTCGCTGTCGGCGGGCGAACTGCTCGCGCTGATCGGACCGAACGGCGCGGGCAAATCGACCTGCTTCAACATGCTGAACGGCCAGATCGCGCCAGACTCCGGCCGTGTCCTTCTTCTTGGCGAGGACACCACGGGCCGCGCACCCCGCGCCGTCTGGCGCATGGGCGTCGGCCGCACCTTCCAGATCACAGCGACATTCCCGACCATGACCGTACGTGAGAACGTACAGGTCGCACTCGCCTCCCACCATCATCAGCTTTTCAACATGTGGCGCTCCACGCCGCGCCTGTCGGTCGGCGAGGCCGACAGCCTGCTCGATCTCGTCGGCATGGGCGGCTATGGCGAACGCCCGTGCGGAGAGCTCGCCTATGGCGATCTCAAGCGGCTGGAGCTTGCCATCGCGCTCGCCAACGCACCGCAGCTTCTGCTGATGGACGAGCCGACCGCCGGGATGGCGCCGCGCGAGCGCGCCGAACTGATGCGGCTGACCGCACGCATCGCGAAGGAACGCTCCATCGGCGTTCTGTTCACCGAGCACGACATGGACGTGGTGTTCGAACACGCCGAACGCGTACTGGTGCTCAACCGCGGCGTGCTGATCACGGAGGGGACACCCGCCGAGGTTCGCGCCAATCCGCAGGTGCAGGCGATCTATCTCGGCGAAGGGCTGTTGTACGAAGGCGGACACGCGGAGGCGGGCGCATGAAGCTGCAGGTTTCGGAGCTCAACAGTTTCTACGGCCCCGCCCACATCCTGTTCGACGTCGCGCTGGAGGTCGGCGCGGGCGAGGTCGTCGCCCTGCTCGGCCGCAACGGCGCGGGCAAGTCCACCACGTTTCGTTCGGTGGTCGGCCTCGTCAATGATCGCCGCGGCCAGATCCGGTTCGAAGGCCGCGACGTCTCGAAGGAGCCCACCCACGCCATCGTGCGCGGCGGCCTTGGTTACGTACCCGAGGAACGGCGCATCTTCACCGATCTGACGGTTCTGGAAAATCTCGAAGTCGGCCGGCAGCCGCAGCGCGACGGCGCACCGCTGTGGACACAGGACAAGCTGTTCACGCTGTTTCCCAACCTTGCCGAGATGCGCCATCGTCCCGGCGGCCAGATGAGCGGCGGCGAGCAGCAGATGCTCACCATCGCGCGCACGCTGATGGGCAATCCCTCGCTGATCCTGCTTGACGAACCCTCGGAAGGGCTTTCGCCCAAGATCGTCGAACAGATGGCTCACGCCATCCTGACGATGAAAAAGGAAGGCCTCAGCATCCTTCTGTCCGAGCAGAACCTGCATTTCGCGCGGCTGATCTCCGACCGGGCCTACATCATCGAACGCGGCCGCATCCGCTTCGGGGGCACCATGACCGAACTTGAGAACCGGCCCGACATCCGCGACGCGTATCTGGCGGTATGACAATGGCAGACGGCCTTCCCCGACGCCGCACCAAGCCAGCCAGGCCGGCTTATGTCCTCGACGATCACGTCGGCTACATCCTCCGGCAGGTCTCGCAGCGCCATGCGGCGATCTTCGCCGCGACGATCGGCGGCAATCTGACGATGACGCAATGGGCCGCGCTTTCAAAGCTGGCCGAGGTCGGCCCCAGCTCGCAGAATCAGCTCGGCCGGCTGACATCCATGGATGTCGCGACCATCAAGGGCGTCATCGACCGCCTGATCGCGCGCGGGCTGACCGAGACGAGCGCCGATCCGGATGACGGCAGGCGGCTGATCATCAGCCTCACCCGCGCCGGTCAGGCACTGGTGGACAAGGAAATCCCGAACGCCATTGCCATCACGCAGGAAACGCTCGCACCTCTCACGGCCAAGGAGCGCGAGACGTTTCTCGCTCTGCTCGACAGGCTGCGTTGACGGGTTGAATCTCCAACGGAGCACCGATTTACAGCTCTGCATTGGCACGGAACGTGCTTTTCGCCCCTCCCGTGAGCCAGGGAGTGGACATGTTCACATCAATGCAGGGAAAGACCGTCATCGTCACCGGTGCGAGTCGCGGGATCGGAAAAGGCATCGCGCTACGCTTCGGCCGCGCGGGGCTCAATGTGCTGGTGGTGTCGCGCAATCTGGCCGACGCCGAGAAGGTCGCGGCTGAGATCGGGCCGCGCGCATCGGGCTTCGCCGCCGACGTGGCAAAGGGCGAGGATTGCGACGCGATGGCCGCTGCCGCCATCAGCCGCTATGGAACGATCGATGTGCTGTGCGCGAATGCCGGGATATTTCCCGCCGCGAAACTGGGCGAGATGACCGCTGCCGATTTCACTCAGGTGATCACCACGAACCTGACCAGCAGCTTTCTCAGCGTGTCGGCCGTTCTCCCCGCCATGACCAGCGCGGGCGGCGGACGCATCGTGCTGACGTCGTCCATCACCGGTCCGATCACCGGCTATCCCGGCTGGTCGCATTACGGCGCCAGCAAGGCCGGACAGCTCGGCTTCATGCGCACCGCCGCGATCGAACTCGCCCCGCGCCGGATCACCGTCAACGCGGTGATGCCCGGCAATATCTTCACCGAGGGGCTCGACGGACTGGGAGAGGAGTACATCGCGAAAATGGAAGCTTCGATCCCGATGAAGCGGCTCGGCAGCGTCGAGGACATCGCCAATGCCGCACTGTTCCTCGCCTCGGAGGAAGCCGCCTACATCACCGGCCAGACCATCGTCGTCGACGGCGGGCAGGTGCTGCCCGAATCGCTCGGCGCGCTTGAGGCGATGTAGTGCGACTTCACCTCTCCCCGCCCGCGGGGAGAGGCCGCACATGCCGCAGACCGCCCCTCAGTTCGAGGCCTTCTGCGTGAAGGCCGGATACTTCAGCTTGCCTTCCGCGATCTTCGGCGGCCAGACGGTGACGCGCTTGCCATCCTGCCACTGGAACACGAGGCCGCTCACAGCGTCCGGTCCATAAATAAGGCCGTGCGTGAAGCGGTTGTCCCGCCCATAAAACTTGACGCGGCCGATGGTGCCGACCCAGTCGGTCTTCTCCAGTTCTTCCACCATCTTGTCCGGATCGGTCGATCCGGCGCGTTTGATGGCTTCCGCGATGATGTAGACCTCATCATAGGCTGTGTAGCCGGTATAGGCCGGCGGCTTGCCAAAGCGTTTCGCATAGGCTTCCGCGAACGGAATGGTCTTCGGCGTCACGGCTGTGTTCTCGGTCGCCACTGCCAGCGAAGGGATGCCCTGCGCCGCGCTGTTGGTGTCGGTCCAGAATGTCGGGCTCAGGGCCTGCGCGCTGATGCCGAACATCGGAATCGGCACCTGCTGGTTTTTCCATTGCACCGTCGGCTGCACGCCCACGTGGGAGATGCCGGTGATGATGACATCCGGCTTGGCCGCTTCCATCTTGTTGAAGATCGGCGTGAAGTCGGTGGTGTCCGGCGAGAACCGGATGTGCTCGACGACCTTCAGGCCAACCTTCGGCAGGCACTCCTTGTAGCCTTCGTCGAGCGGACGCGTCCATGCCGCATCCTCGCTCATGATCGCGGCCGACTTCATCTTCATGCCGTCAACCAGCAAATCCTTCGCCGCGTCGCAGACCGCCTGCGCCTGCGCGGCCGACGTCAGATAGCCATGGAAGGTGTATTTGTTCTTGTCATACGCCTCGTGGATCGGGCGGGTGATCTCGTTGGACGCCGCGCCCGGCGTGATCAGCGGCATCTTCAACCGCGCCGCCCATGGCTCCAGCGCCAGCACGACCTCGGAAATGTAACTGGCGATCACCGCGCTGACCTTGTCCTCGGACACCGCGCGCTGGAACGCGCGCACCGAATCCGCGGACGAACTCTTGTTGTCGTAAACGACGATCTCGATCTTGCGGCCGTTCACGCCGCCAGCGGCGTTGATTTCGTCAGCCGCGATCTGCGCGCCGCCCGGCGTCGCAGCGCCCGCGATGGCCTGCACCTCGGCGATGACACCGATCCTGATGGGGTCCGATGACTGGGCGAACGCCGCACCCGCCATGAACACCGCAAGCGCGCTGGCCATGAGGCCCACCGCCGTGACGCGCGTGGCGGCACGGCGTGACAATTCCCGACCCGGTTGGATCATTGGACGCTTCTCCCGTTGTGAGCCGGTTTCCGGCTTCTCGTCCGCCGTTGTGGCGGCTTGGAAGAAGTCCAACACACGTCGTGGCGCGACGCAATTAAACTCGACGCTGCGGCGCGAACGCGCGATGCAGCAAATCAGGGTTGACGTAAGGTACGGCGCGTCAGCCGACGACTTCGGGAATTTTCGTGGCGGGCGGCGTATTGCGGCTGCGCTGGGTGCGCACGATGCCATCGATCACCGTCATCCCGATGCCGGGCAGATCGCCGAGTTGCACGCTCTCCAGCAGGTTCTTTCCGGCTGAGTGCTGGGCCTTGTCCATGAACACGAAATCCGCCGAGCGGCCGACCTCGATCAGACCGCAATCCAGCGCGCGCATCCGCGCGGTGTTGCCGGTGGCGAAGCAGAACGCGATTTCGGCGGGCACTTCGCCCAGCGACGACAGCATGGAGACCATGCGCAGGATTCCGAGCGGCTGCACACCGGAGCCGGCCGGCGCGTCGGTGCCGAGAATGACGCGGTTGAGGTCGCCCATCTCCCAGGCGGTGCGCATGGTGAACAGCGCCGAGCGTTCGTTGCCGTTGTGGACCAGTTCAAGGCCGCGCTTGCAGCCTTCGCAGATGCAGCGGATCTGGTCGTCCGGCAGCGCCGTATGACCGCCGTTGATGTGGCCCACGACATCGGTGTCGGCTTCGAGCACCACGTCCTTGTCGATCAGCCCGGAGCCGGGGATCGAAGGTCCGCCGGTGTGGATGGTGCTCTGAATGCCGTATTTGCGCGCCCACGACACCATCTTGCGCGCCGTCGGTCCGTCCTTGACGCCGCCGAGGCCAACCTCTCCGAGCAGCTTCACGCCGGCGGCGGCCAGTTCCTTGAAGTCTTCCTCGGTCATGCCCTCTTCGATGACCGGCGCACCGGCATGGACCTTCACGCCGCCCGGCCGCAGCGTCCAGAACGCGCGCTGGGCGAAGATCGCCATCGCCTTGAGACCGACGATATCGCGCGGGCGGCCGGGCATATGCACCTCGCCCGCCGAGATCATGGTGGTGACGCCGCCATGCAGGAAGCTGTCGATCCAGCCGATCTGGTTCTGCCGCGGCGTCCAGTCTCCGGCGACGGGGTGGACATGGCTGTCGATCAGGCCCGGCGTCACGGTGGTTCCGTGGGCGTCGATCACCGTGGTCGCGCCTTCCGTGTCGATATCCTTGAGGCGGCCGATCGCCGTGATCTTGCCGTTCTCGGCGACGATCGCATCGGCACCAAGAATCGGCTTGTCCAGATCGCCGGAGAGCAGCAGGCCAATGTTGCGGATGACAAGCTTGCTGGGGCCGGTCGGCTGCGGCGCATCATGGGCCATTTCAATCTCCTGTGTGGCGGCGCTGGCGGGAGCCGCGCGATCCGGCCTGATGCGCCGGGGTGCGCGCTCGCATGACGGATCATAACTCGTTCGTGTACGAATAAAAGGCGCAAAAGCCGGGCAATCGTGGCGCGTTTGCAGGCACAAAAACAAGAGGCCCCGCGTTGCCGCGGAGCCCCGAGATCCGTGCCAAAAAAAGAGAGCGTCAGGCCGCCTTGCTCGCCGCCGCAGGCACCAACGGCAGCCCCTCCTCAATCGGATACGACGGATCGCGCGACCATTCGTTCCACGAGCCGAAATACATCCGCACGTCCTTGATGCCGGCATTCTTGAGCGCGAGGAAGGTGTTCGAGGCCCGCGCGCCCTTGAAGCAGTAGAGATAGACCGGGGTGGACGGCGTGATGCCGACAGTGGCGCATTCGGCGAGGATTTCGTCCTTCGACTTGAAGCGAGGGCCTTCGGCCGTCGGCTTCATCATCCGGTACCATTCCAGCCATACCGCGCCGGGAATGCGGCCCTTGCGCGGACAGAAATCCTTGCCGTAGGGCGAGGAGCTTTCGCCGATCCATTCGTCCACATCGCGCACGTCGAGCAGCGCGATGCCCGGCTTGCCGACCGCCGCCAGCATGGTCCTGGCGTCGATGAGAATGTCGCCGGCTTCCGGCACGATGGTGAATCCGGCGGGTGCCGGCGTCGGCACCTCCGTGGTCACCGGCTTGCCTTTCGCGGCCCAGGCCTCGAAGCCGCCGTGCAGCACCTTGACCTTGGGATAGCCCAGCATTGTGAGCAGGTAATAGCCGCGGCAGGACTGGCCGAAGCCCGAGTTCATCGACTGCTCGTAGATCACCGCCGTCTCCTTGCCGGAGAGGCCCGCATTGCCGAACGCCTCGGCGAATTTCGATTTCAGCTCATTGACGCCTTCCGGCGTCGAGGTCGCGAGGTAGGTGAAGATTTCGTGGACGTTGACCGCGCCGGGAATGTGGCCCGCCGCATAGGCTTCCGGGTTGCGCGTATCGATGATGACACAGGGCTCCGCGGTGAGAAGATCGGAAAGTTCGTCGGCAGTTATCAATACGTCCGTCATGTCACGCCTCTCTGGTTGACCTTGGTGGGAGTAGTGAACCGAACTTTTCGCTGTCCCCTGCGTCAGTGCTCCTCCAGCATCTTGCGGAGCTGCTTGGTGGCCGGGGTGACGATGGCGACGAAATAGGCTTCGCGCAGACGGCGCTGGGCGCGGTGCGACTTCAGATAGCCCCGCGCGCCACAATGCAGCATGGCGGCGTGCGCAGCGGCGACGCTCGCCTCGCCGGCCTTCAGCCTCAGCGTGAGCACGCGGCGCCAATAGGCGTCGTCCGTATTGTAGGGATCCGCCGCGAGCGTCATCGTCTCGCTCTCAAGCTCGCCGAGCAGGTCGCGGATGTCTCCCGGCTGCTGCGGCAGAAAACGATTCACGTGGCCGAGCGACTCGCCCACCTGCTCCATGATCGCAACGCAGTCGCGCACGAGGCCAAGGCCCATGCCGTTCTGCAGGAGGATGAAACCCGCGCGGATCTTTCTGACGAAAGGCCCGGCGGGATCGGCCAGGATCATGTCGTCGGGCACGAACAGGTCGCGAAACTGGATTCCATAGGTGCCCGTGCCGTCCATGGCGAGGAACGGCTTGCACGGCGTCAGGGTGACGGCGGGATCGGCGCAATCGGCAACGAACATCACCGTGCGGCCAGGCTCGTCCTCCAGTTCGAAGATCGTGCCGAAGACGTGATCCGCGCCAAGATTCGAGACCCACGGCAGCGCGCCACGCACGACGTAACCGCCGGCGACCCGCTTGCCCTTCAGCTTGAAGCGTTCGATCCCGAACAGACTCTTCATCGGATTGGACAGCCCGGTGCCGCCGAGCTGGACGCCAGAACTCACCGCGTCCGCAAAACGGGCGCGCAGGGCCTGATTGTCGGAATTCGTCACATACCAGGCGAGCGTGTTCTGGCACCACGCCATGAAGGCGGTGGAGCCGCACACCTCGCCGATTTCAGACGTGGCACGGATGGCGTCGCGCAGATCCGCAACGCCATCCACTGGTCGATGGGCGCCCCACGCGCCGGCCGCCCCGAGCTTGCGCATGATGTCACCGGGATACAGCGTGCCCTCGTCGATCTCTCCCGCCGCGCTGGCGATCTCCGAACGGGCAATCGCGCGGACCGCCTCGATGAGCGAGGACGCGGACGGCGATTCGGATTTCAACGCGGCGGAAGCGGCGGGCGGCATGCTGGTCTCCCTCAGGATCAAATCACTCCGGCGACGGGTATCGCTCAGGCCCCGACTTCCAGATTGACGGGACGCGTGAAGGTGTTGGCGACGGGCGACCACTTCTTCACATGCGCGATCAGTTCGTCGATCTCGGCTTGCGCGACGCCGTCGCATTCCATGTCCACCTTGACGCGGACATCGGTGAATCCGACCGGCTTCTCGCTGACATCGCCGGTGCCCCACACAGCGGTGATGTTGAGGTCGCCTTCCAGCTGGAGCTCCAGCTTGCGTACGGTCCAGCCGCGATGCACCGCATTGGCGTGCAGGCCGACCGCGAGGCAGGAGCCGAGCGCGGCGAGCGATGCCTCGGAGGGATTCGGTGCGGTATCGTCGCCAAGCAGACCCGGCGGCTCATCAACAATATAGGGGGCGAGGTTGCGGATGTAGTTGGCGTGGCGGAACCGGCCTTCCGCGACGGTCTTGCACTTCAGCGTCTTCACGACCTTCGGATTGGCCTTGCCGTTCGCGATGAGCTGGTCGAGGCCATCCTTGTCGATCGGCGCGAGACATCCGGTCAGCGCGGTTTTCTGGGCAACGGCGGTCATTTCAGAAACTCCTCCCGTGGGGCATGGATAGAAACAGAACGGTCTGTATTCTGCATGAAGCGTGCCAGCCCCCACGCCGGGAAAAAGGCCAGTGACATCAACAAACGGCAGCGCGGGGCGCCGAAATCATCCGGATCATTGCCGCCCAAATGCGATGCATTTGCCTCACCTCGCAGCACCACAGGACATACAAGGCGTCTTGCCGACCGCGGGACTGTTCGGTAAGCAAACGCACATGGTCCGAGCGGCTGAGTCAGCGCGCCCTCCGGTCAGACGGATCGAGAAGGGCCCCGAAAGCGACGACGTGTCGCCGCGCGATCGGCTGCTCGAAGCCGCCACGCAGCTTTTCTGCAAGCATGGCATCAACGCCACCGGCGTCGACGCCATCATCGCCGAGGCGGGAACGGCCAAGACGACCCTCTACAAGCTGTTCGGCTCCAAGACCAATCTGGTGCACAAGGTGCTGGAAGCCGAAGGCGTGCGCTGGCGCTCATGGTTCATCGGCGCCATCGAGACCGGCGGCGGCACGCCTCAGGCGAAGCTGGCGCGGGTGTTTCCCGCATTGAAAGGCTGGTTCGCGGAGGAAGGCTATTATGGCTGCGCCTTCATCAATGCGGTCGGCGAACACGACAAGGATGACGCGGCACTGCGCGCCATCACGATAACGCACAAGAGCATCGTGCTCGATCATCTGGAGCGGTTGGCCGAACAAGCGGGCGCTTCGGACCCGCATGCGCTTGCGCACCAGTTCGGGCTTCTCATCGACGGCGCCATCGTCGCGGCGATGGTGACGCGCGATCCCGGCGTCGCCGACACCGCCGCGCTCGCCGCCAAGCCCCTGCTCGCCGGACTCAAGGCCCGCAAGCGCGCAGCGGTGAAGCTGGAAGCGGTGTAGACCGCTCTACCGCGCTGTTTTCGCTTCGATGCCAAGCGCCTTGAGGCGCGAGGCCAGCGTGGTCGGCGGCATCTTCATCAAGGCTGCGGCTCCGGAGGAGCCGAACACGCGGCCCTCACAGGCCTTGAGCGCCGCCACCAGGTTGGCGCGCTCCCGCTCGCGCATCTCGTCGGCCGTCAAAACCTGGCCCGGCGTTTCCGTCCGTGCACGCGAGGATGGCAGTGCGTGCGCCGGCTGATCGGGCAGATCGATACGCAAACGGCCGTTGTGCGCCAGGATCGTGGCGCGCTCGATGACGTTCTGCAGTTCGCGGACATTGCCCGGCCAGTCGTAGCGGCCAAGCCGCCGCGCATCCGCTTCCGACAGGCGAAGCCCGGCGCGCACCGCCATGCTGTCGCGATTGAGGAAGTGCTGGGCGAGCGGCGCAATATCCTCGCGGCGCTCGCGCAGCGGCACCGACTCGATGGGAAACACGTTCAGACGGAAATACAGATCCTCGCGGAAACGCCCGCGCTGAACCTCCTGCTTCAGATCGCGATTGGTCGCGGCCACGACGCGCACGTCCACCGCCCGCGTATGCTCCTCGCCGACGCGCTCGAAATTGCCCTCCTGCAACACGCGCAGCAGCTTGCCCTGCAATTCGAGCGGAATTTCTCCGACCTCGTCGAGAAACAGCGTGCCGCCATCCGCCAGTTCGAACCGCCCGATACGATCGCGCAGCGCGCCGGTGAAAGCGCCCTTCACGTGGCCGAAAAATTCACTCTCGAACAGTTCGCGCGGGATCGCGGCGCAGTTCACACGGATCAACGGCCGGTCGCTGCGGCCGGAGCCCTCGTGGATAGCGCGCGCGATCAATTCCTTGCCGGTCCCGGACTCGCCGGTGACGAGCACCGATGCATCCGTCGGCGCGACCAGCGCGATCTGGCGCAGGGTCTGCTGGATCGCCGCGCTCTGACCGACGATGCCGCTCGGATTGGCCTCGATACGGATTTCCTCCTGAAGATAGGCGTTCTCCAGTTCGAGCCGCTCGCGCAGGCGGTCGACCTCGGCCAGCGCCGCATGGAGCTTCTCGGCCGCGTCGCGCCGCTGGCCGACATCGCGAAACACCACCACCGCCCCGACCACGACGCCGCGGTCGCGGATCGGCGTGGAGGTGTATTCCACCCACACCGGACGGCCATCCTTGCGCCAGAACACCTCGCCATCCACGGTGTGAACCGACCCGTCGCGGAACGCGGCATAGATCGGGCATTCCTCGTGCGGATAGTGGCTGCCGTCGTGGCGCGTGTGATGCATGATGGTGTGGATGTTCTGTCCCGCCAGTTCCTCGGCGGTCCATCCGAGCATCCGCTCCGCCGCCGGATTGACGAACGTGGTGTTGCCCTCGGTGTTGATGCCGTAGATGCCCTCGCCCGCCGCGCGCAGGATCAACTGGTTCTCGCGCTCGATGTCGCGGAACACGCGCTCCACCCGTTGCCACGCGGCGAGACCGCCGCGCATATGATCATCGGCGGCGGCATCGACCAGCCGATGCGCCCGCTCATCGAGATCGCTGACCACGACCAGCATCAGCGGGTGATCGGCATCGGGGATCAGCGCGCCGGCATACTCGACCCGTAATTCCTTGCCCGAGGCATGGCGCGGCGTCAGCGTGTGGGTCCACCAGGTGCCGCGGTCGAGCACCGCCTGGGTGAACACGATCAGCGCCGGCACCTGTCCGGCATGCAGTTCACTCGCCGTCAGCGAGCGCAGCAGCGCGCGGTCATAGCCCAGCAGCGTGCAAAGCGCTGGATTGGCATCCACCACGCGGTCCGCATAGGGATCGAGAACCAGAAGCGCGAGCGGCGACCGCTCGAACACGGCATCCGTCAGCGAAGATGCGGCCGCGGGCAAGCCATCCATGAACTACGAACTTTCGTAATCACAACAACGATATTTCGTATACCACGAAATTTCGTGATTGCCAAAACGTCGCACCACTATTGGATTTGTTGAGCATTTCGGCGCGAACATATTGGCACGCCCCTTGCTCATTGGCTGGTGTTGGCCGACCCAGAAGGAGCGCGAGATGTCCACGTTCGATGATCCGTTCAATGCCGATCGTAAACTCAGTTCGTCCTGCTCCTGCGGCAAGCATGCCTCGCAGGCGGACCATGATGGCGAGGCTCTCGCCTTCCGCGCCGAGGCCATCGAGAGCGAGGACAAGCGCTACGAGAACGTCGTTGCCTCCGCCGTGATGCGGGCGATGTTTCCGAAGGATGTCGCGCGCCGCGCATTCCTGAAATCGGTCGGCGCATCGACCGCGCTCGCGGCCGTGTCCCAGTTCTTCCCGATCAAGACGGCGACGGAGGTGTTCGCGCAGGGCGGTGCGCCGGAGAAGAAGGACCTCAAGGTCGGCTTCATTCCGATCACCTGCGCCACGCCGATCATCATGGCTGCGCCGATGGGCTTCTATTCCAAGCATGGCCTGAACGTCGAGGTCGTGAAAACCGCCGGCTGGGCGGTGATCCGCGACAAGACCATGAACAAGGAATACGACGCCGCCCACATGCTGGCGCCGATGCCGATCGCGATCTCGCTCGGCCTCGGTGCGCAGGCGGTGCCGTTCACCGTGCCGGCAATCGAGAACATCAACGGCCAGGGCATCACGCTGGCCATGAAGCACAAGGACAAGCGCGACCCGAAGGACTGGAAGGGCATGAAATTCGCCATTCCGTTCGACTACTCAATGCACAACTACCTGCTGCGCTACTATCTCGCCGAGCATGGCCTCGATCCCGATACCGACGTGCAGCTCCGCTCGGTGCCGCCGCCGGAGATGGTCGCCAACCTGCGCGCCGACAACATCGACGGCTTCCTCGCGCCGGACAACATCTGCCAGCGCGCGATCTATGACGGTGTCGGATTCATGCACATCCTGTCGAAGGAAATCTGGGACGGGCATCCGTGCTGCTCATTCGCGGCCAGCCGCGAATTCATTACCCAGTCGCCGAACAGCTTCGCCGCGCTGACCCGCGCCATCGTCGACGCCACGGCCTACGCCTCCAAGGAAGAGAACCGCAAGACCATCGCCGAAGCCATCGCGCCGGCGAACTACATCAATGCTCCGGTGACGGTGCTCGAACAGGTCCTGACCGGAACTTACGCGGACGGCCTCGGCGGGATCAAGAAGGATCCGAAGCGGGTCGATTTCGATCCGTTCCCCTGGCAGTCCTTCTCGGTGTGGATCCTCACCCAGATGAAGCGCTGGGGCCAGATCAAGGGCGACGTGGACTACAAGGCCGTGTCGGAGCAGGTCTTCCTTGCCACCGACACCGCCAAGGTGATGAAGGAGATGGGCCTGACGCCGCCGACGACAGCTTACAAGTCGGTCTCGATCATGGGCAAGACCTTCGATCCGTCGAAGCCCGACGAATACGTTGCCAGCTTCAAGATCAAGAAAGCATCGTAGTCAGTCCATCGTCGTTCCGGGGCGCGCCGCAGCGCGGCCCGGAACGACGGCCGCGACAGACCCGAAAGATTCCCGGGACCGTCCCATGTGGGCGGCCGTGAGACAGCAAAGCCATCCATGACCAGTTCGCTTACCTTTCGCGCGGCCATCGTCTCCATGGCGCTGTTCGCCGCCTTCATCGGCATCTGGTATATCGCCACAAGCGGCTCGGGTCCGACTGCGACGATGGATCCCGAATATGCCAAGCTGATGGGCGCGACCGCGACGCAGGGCAAATCGGCGATGCCCGGACCGTTCGAGGTCGGCGCGCAGTTGTGGGATCACCTCAAGCATCCGTTCTACGACAAAGGCCCCAACGACAAGGGCCTCGGCATTCAGCTCGGCTATTCCATCGGCCGCGTGATGGCCGGATACCTGATCGCGGTGATTGTCGCGATCCCGCTCGGCTTTCTGATCGGCATGTCGCCGCTGATGAGCCGCGCGCTCGATCCCTTCATCCAGGTGCTCAAGCCGATCTCGCCGCTGGCCTGGATGCCGCTGGCGCTCTACACAATCAAGGACTCCTCGATCTCGGCCATATTCGTGATCTTCATCTGCGCGATCTGGCCCATGCTGCTCAACACCGCATTCGGCGTCGCTTCGGTGCGAAAGGAGTGGATCAACGTCGCGCGCACGCTGGAAGTCGGAACGCTCCGGCGTGCCTTCACAGTGATCCTGCCGGCCGCCGCGCCGACCATCCTCACCGGCATGCGCATCTCCATCGGGATCGCGTGGCTCGTCATCGTCGCCGCTGAAATGCTCGTGGGCGGCACCGGCATCGGCTACTTCGTCTGGAACGAGTGGAACAATCTCTCGATCACCAACGTGATCATCGCCATCCTCGTGATCGGCGTGGTCGGCATGCTGTTCGATCAGATGCTGGCGCGCGCCACCCGCCTCGTGACATTTCCGGAGTAGCCATGGCCCCCTTCATCTCCATCGAGGGAATTGCCCGCCGCTATCCGAAGAAAGGCGGCGGCGAGACCACCATCTTCGAGAACCTGTGGCTGTCACTGGATCGCGGCGAGTTCGGCTGCATCATCGGCCATTCCGGCTGCGGCAAGACCACCGTGCTCAACATTCTGGCCGGGCTCGACCAGCCGAGCGAGGGCACCGTGATCGTGGACAGCCAGGCGATCTCGGGCACCAGCCTCGACCGCGCCGTGATCTTCCAGAGCCACGCCCTGCTGCCGTGGCGCACCGTGCTCGGCAACGTCGCCTTCGCGGTGCGTTCCAAATGGCCGAAATGGCCGTCGGAGAAGATCAAGGAGCATGCGCGCAAGTTCATCGAGCTGGTCGGGCTTGGCGGCTCGGAAACCAAACATCCCTCCGAACTGTCCGGCGGCATGAAGCAGCGCGTCGGCATCGCGCGCGCGCTCTCGATCACGCCCAAGATCCTGCTGATGGACGAGCCGTTCTCCGCGCTCGACGCGCTGACGCGCGGCACGCTGCAGGACGAGGTGCGCCGCATCTGTCTCGAAACCGGACAGACCACGTTCATGATCACCCACGACGTGGACGAAGCGATCTATCTTGCCGACAAGATTTTCCTGATGACCAACGGCCCCGGCGCGGTGCTGGCGGAAATCATCGAGAACCCGCTGCCGAAGGATCGCGACCGGCTCGATCTGCACCGCCATCCCTACTACTACGCCGTGCGCAACCACATCATCGATTTCCTGGTGAGCCGCAGCAAGACCTTTACCCAGACCGTGACCGGCCACGATCCGCGCAAGGTGCCGGTGGTGCGGCCGGGCCTTGGCGATCCGGCGCTTGTCCCGACAGCGACGACAACCGCTTCGGACCAGACACCGCTCTCGCGCGCGACCAAATGACCGCGGGCTGAAACCCATCCCATCCTTTAGTGAAGGAGACGTCCCATGAAACGCGAAGACCTCACCGAGAAGCTGCTCGACATCAAACGCGAGAACGGCTGGACCTGGAAACATATCTGCGAAAAAATCGGCGGCTATTCCGACGTCCTCATCGTCGGTGCAATTCTCGGCCAGATGAAGCTCACCAAGCCGCAGGCCGCCAACGCCGCCGAACTGTTCGGCCTCACCAAGGCCGAGACGGCGATGCTGAACGAGACACCGATGCGTGGCAGCCCGATGCCGCCGACCGACCCGCTGATCTACCGCTTCTACGAATTGGTGATGGTCAACGGTCCGGCATGGAAGGCGCTGATCGAAGAGGAGTACGGCGACGGCATCATGTCGGCGATCGACTTCGACATGGTGATGGAGCGGCTGCCCAATCCGAAGGGCGATCGCGTCAAGATCACCATGTCGGGCAAGTTCCTCCCCTACAAGTATTACGGCGCCAGCGGCAACGTTCCGGAATACGGCTTCAAGGAGAGCTGAGCCGGCCTGACCGCACAGGTGGTCTTCAGACGCAAGCTCCGGTCGTGCCCGCGCCATGGCGCGGGCATGTTTATTTCGCGGGACAGGCCCTTTGACGGGACCCGCCGGTTCCCAATGAGATTTGGCGGAACCCGTTGAAATTTTTGAGTTACCGTGGTCCAGCGACGCTTGATAATCGGCGGCACATCAACAAAAATGTGCTGGTATTTCCGGCTGGAATTTCGCGGCCTTTCGCGAAGCCTTCCCAATCCAGCCCTTCCGCCTGATCGAGGCAAGTGCCCGCATGATTTCAATTCCTACCCTGGCCGACCTTCGGGCCTGCCGGCCCGAAGATAATGTCCGCGCGACCTACGACCGTATCCGCACATTTTGCGATCCAGCCCTGTTCATCACGCTGCGGGACGAAGCGGACGTGCTGGCCGAGGCGGCCCGCCTGCCGGAGGGTAATCCGCACCAGCTCCCGCTGTTCGGAATCCCGGTTGCCGTGAAGGACAACATCGACGTCGCCGGACTTCGCACGACCGCGGCCTGCCCCGCCTACGCCTATGTCGCGCGGCAGGATGCCACGGCTGTCGCGCGCCTGCGCGCCGCCGGAGCCATTGTCATCGGCAAGACCAATCTCGACCAGTTCGCGACCGGCCTCGTCGGGGTGCGTTCGCCCTATGGCATTCCGCGCAATCCCATCAAGCCGGACCTGATCCCGGGCGGCTCCAGCTCGGGCTCGGCGACAGCCGTGTCTGCCGGGATCGTTCCCATCTCGCTGGGTACCGATACGGCCGGTTCGGGCCGCGTTCCGGCCATGCTGAACAACATCGTCGGGTTGAAGCCGTCACTGGGTCTTGTCTCCACGCGCGGCGTGGTACCCGCCTGCCGCACGCTCGACTGCATTTCGATCTTCGCCCTGTCGGTGGACGATGCCGCCTGCGTGCTCGACGTGATCGGCGAGTGGGACGCGGACGATCCCTATTCGCGCCATCGCAAGGTCCTCGCGCCCGGCGCGTTTCCACCCGGACTGCGGCTCGGCGTGCCGAGACCCGGACAATTGAAATTCTTCGACGACCACCTTGCCGAAGCCGCCCATGAGGCCGCGCTGGCGCGCCTTGAGAAACTCGGCGCCAAGCTCGTGCCGTTCGACATCGAGCCCTATTACGAGACGGCGCGCCTTCTCTATGAGGGACCGTGGGTCGCCGAACGCTATCTCGTCGCGAAGGACCTGATTGCCCGCGATCCGGCCGCGCTGCATCCGGTGACGCTGGCGATCACGCAGAACGGCGCGAAGCCGAGCGCGGCCGATACATTCGCCGCGCTCTACCGCCTGCAGGCGCTGCGTCGCGTTCACGAACAGACCTTCCAGAGCATCGACGCGATGGTGCTTCCGACCGCGCCGACCGCCTACACCGTCGATCAGGTGATCGCCAATCCGATCGAGTTCAACAGCCGGCTCGGCACCTATACCAACTTCGTCAACCTGCTCGACATGAGCGGTCTCGCCATCCCCGCCGCGATGCGCGATGACGGCATCCCGTATGGCATCACGCTGCTCGCCCGGGGCGGCGAGGACGCGCTGCTCGCCAGCATCGGCCGTGTTTTCCATGCGGACACGGGGCTGAAGGCCGGTGCCACGGGCCTGCCCCTGCCCCCACTCGCCCCGCGCGTGCCCGAGCCCCGCGGCGACGAGATCCCGCTCGTGGTGGTTGGCGCACATCTGTCGGGCATGGCGCTGAACCACGAGATGCTCGCGCTCGGCGCGCGCCTGATCGCGGCGACGCAAACGACGCCGGACTACAAGCTCTACGCGCTTGCCGGCGGACCACCGGCCCGGCCGGGCATGGTGCGCGTCGGTGACGGCGAAGGAACAGCGATCGCAGTGGAGGTGTGGGGGCTCACGCCGGATTCGTTCGGCCGCTTTGTCGCGAGCATTCCCGCGCCGCTGTCCATCGGCACCGTCAGGCTCGCGGATGGCCAGATGGCAAAGGGCTTTCTTGCCGAGCCCGCGGGTCTGGACGGCGCGCGGGACATCTCCTCGCTCGGAGGCTGGCGCGCCTACGTGGCGGCGAAATAGGCTCGCCTGAAGTCTGTTTCGACGTCTCCGAAACAGACTTCACGACCGAGCATGATTTGTCTGAAAGCAGCCCCGCTTTTCGGAACGGGCTCTACCGCTTCTCGGCGTAAAGCTCGTATTCGCCGCCGACCGTGAGGATGTGGTCGCGCATCGCCGTCGCCGCCTCGGCGCGATCCCCGCGCAGGATGGCGTTGACCACCCGGTCGTGCTCGGCATGCGATTTACCCAGACGGCCGAGATTGCGAAACTGGGCACGGCGGAACGGCTGCACCCGCACCCGCGTCGCCCGCGTGACCTCGGCGATGTAGGTGTTGTGCGTGCCATCATAAATCGCGTTGTGGAACTGCTCGTTGCGCTCGTGGAACAGTTCGGGATTTCCCTCGTGGCTGAGCATGCGCAATTCGCCGTGCAGCGCTTCGAGCATCTGGCGCTCGACGGCCGTCATGCGCACCGCGGCGAGCCCGGCGCACAGCGCCTCGAACTCGGCCATCGCCTCGAACATGGAATCCAGTTGCTCGATGGTCGGCCGCGCCACCACTGCGCCACGATGCGCCCTGATGTCGACGAGTCCGCTCGCCGACAATTGCCGCAACGCCTCGCGAACCGGCGTGCGCGACACCTCGAACCGTCGCGCAACTTCGGTCTCGTCCAACGGCGCGCCGGGCAGCAGACGGCCGGTCACGATGTCGTCCGCGAGTTGCCGGCGCAGTTCCTCGGCGAGCGTCGGTTTCGACGTTCCCGCCGTCCCCCGCTCAGGCAACCGGGCCGAAGCGGCAGGCACCTCGCTCATCCTCTTGCCTCCGGCGCTTCGTCAATGACGCTGACATGCGCGGCAACGATGCGCCAGCCTTCGGGGAATTTGACCCAAGTCTGCATCTGGCGCCCGACCTTGCCGGGAGCGGTCTCACGATAAAACAGCGTGGACGCCACAGCCATGTCGCGGCCGTACGCCGTGACAAGCGTGCGCGCGAGCCTGCGCATCAGACCGGCGGGAGAGCGCGCGGCCCGAAATCCCTTGATCGCGTCATAGCCATAGAGATTTTCGCCGCCGCCGTAGCGCAGCGTGCGCGGATCGTCACGAAAAAGCTCGTCCAGCACCGCGACATCATTGCTGACGAGCGCCTGTTCGTAACGCGCGAACGCCTCCGAGACCTCGGCGACGACGTCGGGAAGATCAACCTGCATTCCTTACAATCCCACTGGCCGCGGCGCAGCCGCGACACCTGCAACTTCCAATGCGCGCGCGACACGCAGAGCCACGTCTTCGCGCCATGGCGCGGCGATGATCTGCACGCCGATCGGCATCGGCGACAGCGGCACCGGAGCCGCCACCACCGGCAGACCGATGAAGGAAATCGGCTGCGTGAAGATGCCGATATTGGCGCGCACCGGGAGTTCGACTCCATCGAGCACGAACGTTCCCTGCCCGATCTTCGGCGCGGCGCAGGGCGTCGCCGGCGCGAGGATGACGTCGACGCTCTCGAACAGCTCCAGCACGCGCGCGCGATACCATCGCCGGAACTTCTGCGCCCGGTCCACCAACGGCGCGGGGATCATCGCGCCCGCGATCAGCCGGTCGCGCACGGCCGGATCGAAATCGTCCGGCTGGCTGCGGAGCCGGTCGAGATGCAGCGAAGCCCCCTCGACGGTGGTGATGACATAGGCCGCTGCGCGTGCCCGCGCGGCTTCCGGAATGTCCACCTCGCGCGTCGCGCCAAGCGCCGACGCCACGCGCGCAACCGCATCGCGCGCTTGGTCGAACTGCTGCGCCTTGAAGTAGCCGCCCGCGACCGCGATGCGCAGCCCGTCGATACCCGCGTCGAGCGACGGCGTCGCCGGCTCGGGCGCGCGCGTCGTGCACGCGGCATCGGCCGGATCGGCGCCCTGCATCACGTCGTAGGACAGCGCCAGATCGCGCACGCTGCGCGCGAAAGGCCCCAGATGATCGAAGCTTGCCACGAACGGAAACGAACGCGCCCGCGACAGCCGGCCATAGGTCGGCTTCAGTCCGAAGATGCCGCAGAACGACGACGGCACCCGGATCGAACCGTTGGTGTCCGAGCCGAGCGCCAACGGCACGAGGCCGCCGGCGACCGCGCCGCCCGAGCCGCCGGACGAACCGCCCGTCATGCGCGAGGGATCGTGCGGATTGCGCGAGGGGCCGTCGTGGATGTTCTCGCCGGTGAAGTCGTAGGCGTATTCGCCCATGTTCAGCGCGCCGACCAGGATCGCGCCCGCCGCCTCCAGCCGCTCGATCAGCGTGGCGTCGCGCGGCGCGGGCGGAAAGCTGCGGTTGATGAGGGAGCCGGCGCGGGTCGGAAGGCCCTGCACGTCGAACAGGTTCTTCACCGCGAACGGCACGCCCGCGAGCGGGCCGGCTTTTTGCCCCGACGCGATGGCCGCGTCCAGCTCGGCCGCCTTCGCGCGTGCGCGATCCGCCACGACATCGATAAATGCGTTCAGCGTTCCGTCATGCGCGGCGATCCGGCCGAGGCTTGCCTCGACCGCGGCTGTCGCCGACAGCTTCCTGTCCACTACCGCCGATGCGATAGCGGACGCGCTCATCCATCCCGGATCTGTATCAAGCTGCGAAGACACAGGCGGGCTCTATGTCGTCGGGCAAGGGGAACTCGTCGACCAGACGCGCGAGACGCAGGCTGACCGCGAGATTGGCCCGCACGGCGGGGCGCCAGTCATCCTCCACCCGCAGGTCGAGAGCCGTGGCGACGGCGTCGATGTATGCGTCGAGCGGCTCGGAGCCGGCCATGATCACCCTCAATGCGCGGGCAGCGGCGGATGGGGAATCGCCGTGAGAAGCTCGCGTGTGTAGTCATTCTGCGGAGACTCAAGCACCGCCTCGGCAGCCCCCTGCTCAACGATGCGGCCCGTACGCATGACGATGACGCGGTCGCACAAGAGCCGCACGACGTTGAGATCGTGCGAGACGAACAGGTAACTCATTCCGAGCGACTGCTTCAAGTCCTGCAGCAAATTGAGCACAACCGCCTGCACCGACACGTCGAGCGCCGCTGTCGGTTCGTCGAGGATGACAAGGTCGGGCTTCAGCGCGATGGCGCGGGCGATGCCGACGCGCGCCTTCTGACCGCCCGAGAGCTGGTGCGGAAAACGGTCCAAAAACTCCAGCGGCAGGCCGACCTGCGTCGCCAGTTCCTCGCAACGCGCGCGCAGGGCGCCACCATTCATACGCTCCCCCATGCGCAGAATCGGATCGGCGATGGCGCGGGCGGCCGTGAATCGGGGATTGAGGCTGTCGGTCGGATCCTGAAACACCATCTGGATTCGCGAACGCAAAGGCAACTTCGCGAAGTCCTGCGGCGCGATCTGGCCGATATCCTCGCCGCCGAACAGGATGCGGCCCGAAGTCTGGCCGAGCAGCCGCATCACCATCATGGAGGTGGTCGACTTGCCGCACCCGGATTCGCCGACGAGCCCGACGCTCTCGCCGCGCCCGACCTCGAAGCTGATGCCGTCCACCGCACGGAACACTTCTGGCTCGACTGAAGGACCGCGCTGGAAGATTTTCGCCAGGATCGAGGCCGTCCCCTGACGCGGATATTCCTTGACGAGATTCTCCACGACGAGCAGCGGCTCGGCCTTTTCAATGAGCGATGGCGCGGGCGGCACAGCCGCCACGCTCGCGGCCTCTTCCTCCGGCAGCAGATCGCGCAGGCTGACGCCGAGACGCGGCGTCGCGCGCATCAGCTTGCGCGTATAGGGATGCTGCGGGCGGGCGAAGATGTCGGCAGCCAGCGCCGTCTCGACAACCTGCCCCTTCTCCATCACCATCACGCGGTCGCAATAGGCCGCCGCGAGACCCAGATCGTGGGTGATGAGGATGGTCGAGAGGCACCGGCTGCGGGTCAGCTCGACAATGAGATCCATCACCGCCTTCTGCGTCGTCACGTCGAGGCCCGTCGTGGGCTCGTCCGCAATCAGAAGCTGCGGATCGCAGGCGAGCGCCAGCGCAATCACCACGCGCTGGCACATGCCACCGGACAGCTCGAACGGATAGGCATGATATCGCTCGCGCGGCCGCGCGATGCGCACCTGCTCCAGCGCGGATATAGCCTTTTCGCCGCGATCGGTGCTGGTGGATTGCGAATGCTGACGCAGCACGTCCTCGATCTGGTCGCCCACCTTGCGGATCGGATTGAGCGCGGCGCGCGGATTCTGGAAGATCATCGACATCTCGCGGCCGCGCAGGTCTCGCATCTCGCGCTCGCTGGCGGCGTTAATATCGATTCCGGAGAAACGGATCGAGCCTTCGGCGATCTTGCCTGCGCGATCCAGAATCCGCATCACCGCATAGGACGTCACGGATTTTCCGGAGCCCGACTCGCCGACGATAGCGAGCGTCTCGCCCTTGGCGACCGTCACGTCGACATGCTGGACGGCGCGCACGATGCCGCGCCGGGTGGCGAACTCCACCGTAAGGTCGCGGACGTCGAGAAGCGGAGGCGCTGCGGTGTCGCTCATGATGCCCTCACGTCCGGCGCTGCGGATCGACGATGTCGCGAAGACCATCGCCCAGCAGGTTGAAACAGAACACCGCGACCATCAGGGCGAGGCCGGGAAACAGCGCGATCCACCACTCGCCCGACACCATGAAGCTCGCGCCTTCCGCGACCATGATACCCCATTCCGCCGTCGGCGGACGCACGCCAAGCCCGATGAACGACAGGCCGGCCGCGTTGAGGATCGCGTAGCCCATGGTCAGTGACATCTGCACGATCATGATCGGCATGATGTTCGGCAGGATATGGCCGAGCAAGATGCGCCACTCGCTGTTGCCCGACAGGCGCGCGGCCTGCACGAACCCGGCCTCGCGCCGCACGTTGGCCTCGGCACGGGCGACGCGGGCATAGAGCGGGAAGTTCACGATGGCGGTGGCGATGATGATGTTCTGCACCGTGTTGCCGAGTGCGGCGACGATGCCCATCGCCAGCACGAACAGCGGGAACGCCATGATGGTGTCGGAGATGCGACCGACGATGCGGTCGGTCCATCCGCCGAAATACCCCGCCGCGATGCCTGCAAGCCCGCCCATCAGGAAGAGCAGCGCGACGGAGGCGACGGCGATGAACAGATCGAGCCGGGTCGCCACGATCACGCGGCTGAAGATGTCGCGGCCGAGTTGATCGGTGCCGAACCAGTGCTCGGCGGAGGGCGGCTTCAGCGCCACTGCCGTGTCGCTCGCCATCGGATCGTAGGGCACGATATAGGGCCCGAACACCGCCGCGAACACGATCAGCAGCAGCAGCGCGAAGGCGAACCCCGTCACCGGATTTTCGCTCAGAATGTAACGGGAATGCTGCAAGGTCGCGAGCAGCCCGGACTGGCGGCGCCGCGCAGCGGGTGTCGCCGATGTGGAGGTCACGACGCTCATCCTTCAAGCCTCACACGTGGGTCAATCAAGCCGTACAGAATATCGATCAGCAAATTCAGCAGAACATACATCACCGCCATGGTGAGCACGAAACCCTGCACCGGCGCGAAGTCCGAGGAAATCAGCGCCTCGACCGCGTAGGAACCGATGCCGGGCCACGCAAACACCTTTTCCACCAGCACGTTCGCGCCCAGCAGGAACGAGAACACCATGCTCAGCGTGGTGATCACCGGCAGCATCGCATTGCGGAATGCGTAGGTGAAGACCACCATGCGCGGCGACAGTCCGCTGGCGCGGGCTGTCCGCACGAAGTCGGAGGCCAGCACCGCCAGCATGGACGCGCGCGTCATGCGCGCAATCGGCGCGAGCGAAAAGATCGCCAGCGTCATCGCCGGCAGCACAAGCTGACTAAGCGAGGAGCGGAAGGCCTGGACGTCGCCGGCGATCAGACTGTCGATCAGATAGAAGCCTGTAACGGCCGGCGGCGCGGAGTAAAATACATCGAGCCGTCCGAGCGGCGCGGGCGACCACCCGAGCTTGAAATAAAAGATGTAGACCAGAACGAGACCGGTGAAGAACACCGGCAGCGAGACCCCCGCCGTCGTCGTGACGCGGCAGAGATGATCGATCCACGACCCCGGCCGCGTCGCGGCGAGCACTCCGAGCGGCAGGGCGATCACCATCGAGACGAGCAACCCGAGCAGGGTCAGTTCGGCCGACGCGGGAAGCCGGTTGCGGATCTCCGTCGAGACCGGCTGGCCGGTGGTCAGGGAGTTGCCGAGATCGCCGCGTGCGAGATCGCCGACATAGTGCACGAACTGCTCCGCCAGCGGCCGGTCAAGACCAAGATTCTTTCGGACCTGCTCTATCGCCTCCTTGGTGGCGGCAGGCCCGGCGAAATAAGCCGCCGGATCGCCCGGGAGCGCCCGCGTCAGAAGAAACGTGACGATCACGACCCCGATCAGGCTCGGGATCGCGAACATCAGCCGCTTGCCAATCAGACTCAGCATGGCCTTGTCTCCGCAGCCTCTTCGGGCTGCCGTTCAAGCTTCGCGCCGCGAGCCGCATTGCTCATCTGCGTTTCCCGTCTAGGCCTTCACCATGCTGCGATAGTCGAGCCGGCGGTGGAACCAGTACTGGTAGCCGGAGATGTTCTTCTGCATCGCGACGTTGACATACGGCTGGTACAGCGGGATGCGCGGAATGTCCGTGTAGGCGAGGTCCACGAAGCCCCTGACATCCTTGTCGTAGGTCGCGGTGTCGCCGTTCGCGGCAGCCGTCACCGCGCCGTCGATCAGCGCATCCATCTGCGGTGACTGATAACTCATGGTGTTGAACGTCGAGTTCTTGCCGTGATAGCACCAGATGAAGAAATATTCCGGATAGTCGAGCCAGCCCGAAAAAACATTCGTGTAGAGCGGCAGGCTCTTCTTGTTGAGCTCGGTGCGCCAGTTCGCGCCGGGGATCTTGTTGATCGTGCACTTGATGCCGATCTGCGCCAGGCTTTCCTGCACGAGGATGCAAAGCGGCTCGTTGACGCCGGCGAAGCCGAGATCGAACGAGATCGTGGTTTCGAACCCGTTCGGATAGCCGGCCTCAGCCAGCAGCGCCTTGGCCTTGGCGATATCGGTGTTGAACTTGTGCGGCTGCGGCCATGCCACCTCGGTCTTGAAATCCGCCGGCGCACCAAACATCGGCTTGGCGAGGCCGAACAGCACCGCGTCCATGATCTTCTGGTACGGCAGCGCGTAAGCCACCGCCTGACGCACCTTCGGATTGTTGAAGGGCGGGTTCTGAACGTTCATGCCGATATACTGAATGCCGTTGGAATACGGCGTCGACACGATGTTGAGCTTGCCGGAATCCTTCAGCTCGACGAAATCCTTGTTGGGCAGATCGTACGAGACGTCGGCATCGCCCCGCTCCAGCAGCGCGCGCCGGTTACCCGCCTGCGGCACCATGCGCCAGATCACGCGCTTGATCTTGGGGAGCGGTCCTCCGATCCAGTTGTCGTTGCGCTCCAGGATCACTTCGGTGCCGGCCGTCCACTTCGTCACCTTGTAAGCGCCCGAGCCAGCCGTGTTCTGCTTGGTGTATTCGAGACCCCACGGATCCTTCTCGGTGGCGTTCTTCTTCACCAGTTCGGAATTCACCACGCACGGCACGATCACCGCGAGATCGGGGATGGTGAGCCGGTCTTTCTTCAGGAAATCCACACGCACGGTGTGATCATCGACGACCACAAACTGCTCCGGCTTGGTCAGCGAACCCGCCGCCATCTGGAAGGTCGGGAAGCCGCCGACCGAGACCGCGCGGTCGAGCGACCACTTCACATCCTTCGCCGTCACCGGCGTGCCGTCCTGGAAGGTCGCCTTCTTCTTCAGCTTGAACGTCGCCGACATGTCGCCGACATTCATGTCCTCGGCCAGTTCCGGCTTGAACTTGTCGCGGTCGTAGTAAGGGACGCCGCTCGGCCCGGCCTTCATTTCGTGGCTGATCAGACGATCGTAGCAGTTCCACGACACCTCGTAGCCCGGCACGTTGGTGCCGATGCCATGGATGTCCAGGTTGTTGGGGCCGCTCTCCGACACGACGAGCAGGGTTTCCGACCGTGCGTCAGCCTTCGCCGCCGACCAGATTGCCGGCGCCGGCACCATCGCGCCTGCCGCCACGCCCGTTACCGACTTCAAGAAATCACGCCGCTTCATCACGCTCTCCTGCCCTGCCGCCTGTCGGGTCCATCGCCCCTCGCCATGCCTATCGCAAACGGCATGCCAGTCCCGAAAGATGCATCGGAAATTTTTATGCCATTGATTTTTATTGGTTTTCAGAATTGCCGGAGCATCGGGAACGAAATTGTCGGCCTGTTCATTGCATACAACGATGACAAATATGATTAATTAATATGCAAATAATTGGGTGAACTTCTCTCAGGCGCCTCGCGTAGGTTGCGTGAAGCAGGCCGATTGCACACGTTGAAATGACCGAGTGTACGCAGAAGCAGGTCCCCCACATTCCCGCTCCCCGGTGTGCTTGCTACAAAGGAAAATCCGGTCCCGGTCGGCCGCACGTCAGCAAGGAAAATTTCCCGATGAATTCCTCGACTGCCACGCCTCCCCTCGATCTGTTCGAAATGACGCTGGCCGATGCGGCCGCGGCCTTTCAATCCGGCGTCACCTCCGAAGCGTTGACGAAGGCGTTTCTGGCGCGCGTCGCCGAACTCAATCCGAAGCTGAACGCGATCATTTTCCTGAACCCCGCCGCGCTGGACGATGCCCGCGCCATCGACGCGCGGCGCAAGGCAGGCGAGGCGCTCGGCCCGCTGGCGGGCGTGCCGGTGGTGGTCAAGGACACGATGGACATGGCGGGCTTTCCGACCACCGGGGGCTGGAAGCTGCTCTGCTCCAAAACAGGGGGCGTCGATCTGATGCCCGGCACCGACTCCCCGGTGGTCGCGCGGATGAAGGCGGCGGGCGCGGTGATCATCGGCAAGACCAACGTCCCGGTGCTCAGCGCCACCGGCAGCCACGCCAACGACAGCTGGGCCGGCCCGACCCTCAATGCCGAAGCGCCGGACCTGCTGCCCGGCGGCAGCAGCGCGGGCACCGCCTGCGCGGTCGCGTCGAGCATGGCCGTGCTGGGCCTCGCCGAGGAGACCGGCGGCTCGATCCAGAACCCCGCCTCTGCCCATGGCCTCGTCGGCATCAAGCCGACCTTCGCCCTCGTCCCCAACGCAGGCGTCATGCCGCTCGCCGGCGCGACCCGCGACGTGGTCGGCCCCATCGCCCGCTGTGTGCGCGACGCCGCGCTGACGCTCGACGTGCTCGCGGGCTTCACCACCGAAGACCCGAAGACCGTCGCGGGCATCGGCAAGAAGCCGAAGGGCGGCTATGCCTCGCGCCTCGCGACGGACGCGCTGAAGGGCAAGCGCATCGGCCTTTACGGGCCGGGCTGGCGCAATCGTCCGCTGTCGGAGGAAACGACAAAACTCTACGAGCGCGCCCAGCAGGAACTGGCGGCGCGCGGCGCAACGCTGGTGACCGACCCGTTCGCGGGCTCGGGCTTCGCCGAGATCGGCAAGCCGGTGGCGGGACTCGACCACTACGACGCGCGCGGCATGGAGGGCGTCGCCTATGATCTCACGCTCTACCTGCAACGGCTCGGGCCAAACGCGGCCGTGAAGACCTTCGCCGAATTCGCTGAAGCCACCAAGGCGGAAGACGCGTTCGCGCCGGGCGGCGTGCTGCACGTGATGCATCAGCTACCGCAGTTCGGACCGAGCCTCGCCAACCCCACCGTGCCGCCTGATCTTTCCGACTTCCTCACCGCCCGCGAGGCTTATCTGGCGACATTCGACGACGTGGTGGCGAGTCAGAAAATCGACGCCTTCGTCTTCCCGCAGATGCGCGATACGCTGCCGCCGCTGCATGGACCGGAGACCATCCACGAGACCACGGTCAGCGAGATCAACATCGCGGGCCTGCCGGGCGTGACGGTTCCGGCGGGCGAATATGCCTCCGGTGCGCCGTTCAACCTGATCTTCGTCGGACCGCTGTGGAGCGAGGCCGACCTGCTGGCGCTGGCCTATGATTACGAGCAGGCCACGCGCCACCGCCAGAAGCGCAAGATGAAATAGTTTTCTTATCCGGCAACGGAGTTCAGCGAAATCCAGAGGCCCTGCGGGTTGCGCACCCGCCGGGCCTTTGACATGATCCCCGATCAGAGACGGCAGAACCGTAAAAGCGGTCGCCACATAAAATGTCCCCGGGGAGGAACACGATGCTTCATCGTACGCTTGCGCTCGCCTGCACGTCAGCCATCGGCCTTGCGCTGGCAATTTCGTCCGCACAGGCTCAGACACTCAAACTTCCGGCGACCCTTGCCTTCACCGCCTACGACACCGGCACCTCCGGATTCAACATCGCGGTCGCCGTCGGCAAGATGCTGAAGGACAAGCACGGCACCGAGGTGCGCGTGCTGCCCGCGGGCAACGATGTCGCCCGGCTCGCGCCGCTGCGCGCGGGCCGCGCCGCGATGGCGTGGATGGGCACAGGCAGCTACTTCGCGCAGGAAGGCGTGTTCGAGTTCGGCGTCAAGGAGTGGGGCCCGCAGCCGATCCAGATGACGCTCTCGACCATCGACTGCAACGGCCTCTCGGTCGGCGTCGCGAAGGACACCGGCGTCAAGGAGTGGAAAGACTTCAGGGGCAAACGGCTCGGCTTCGTGGTCGGCTCACCGGCGCTGAACCAGAACGCGCTCGCCATCATCGCCTATGCGGGCCTTACAAAGAAAGACGTGAAGATCGTCGAGTTCGCCAGCTATGGCGCAATGTGGAAGGGGCTCACCAACAACGAGACCGACGGCGCGTTCGGCTCGACGATCACGGGACCGGCGAAGGAAGTCGAGACATCGCCGCGCGGCATCGTGTGGCCGGAGCTGCCGCCCGGCGACAAGGCGGCATGGGATCGTGTCCGCGATGTGGGTGCGTTCTTCAATCCGCACGAGACCACGTGCGGCGCAGGGATCACCGCCGCCGCTCCGCTGAAGCTTGCGACCTACCCCTACCCGATCGCGACGGTTTACGGCTCGCAGGGCAACGATCCGGTCTACGCCATCACCAAGGCGATGATCGAGGGCTATGACGCGTACAAGGATGGCGCACCCGGCGCCAAGGGGCTCGATGTCAAGCAACAGACCAAGAAGTGGGTGATCCCCTTCCATCCCGGCGCGGTCACTGCGCTCAAAGAGGCGGGTCAGTGGACGACCGAGGATGAAGCCCACAACAATGGCCTGATCAAGCGCCAGCAGGTGCTCGCCGCCGCGTGGGCCGACTACATCAAGACGCCCGCGCCAGATGAGGCCAGGCATCTCTCCGGCTGGATGGACGCGCGCAAGAGCGCGCTCGCCAAGGCAGGCATGCCGAACGGTTTCGAAGACTGATCGACATTCGCCGGGCACATCGAGGTCACCCAGTCCGCTCGTGATGAGCGGCCGGGCTGCCTCGGCGTCCCCGGCTCGCCTCGTCCTTCCCGTCCCTGTCAGAGCAGCGGCCTGAAACCTCATGACATCTGCTTCGCTTCCCTCGACCAACGCACCCGCGCCGCCGCCCGATGTCGTGACCGACGACGGCGGGTTGCAGGAAGCCGAAGTCAGCCGCGTGCGCAAACTGACGGGAATCTGGCGCGCGGGCCTCCTCATCGCTACTGCCGCAACCATTCTGCTCTGCGTCAACCAGCAGTTCGGCCTGCGCTTCTTCGTCGGTTACACGCAGCTCAACACCGAATATTTCTATCTGCTGATCGCGCTGATGCTGCCGTTCACGTTCCTGATCTTTCCGGGCACGCCGCGCGCGCCATTGGAACGCATTCCCTGGTACGACATCGTACTGTTCGCCGCGACATTCGTTGCCGCGATCTGGCTGATGATGAACATCCGCAAGGCCGCGCAATTCGGCTGGGAATACGACGGCGCACCGACCTCCGTGATCATCGGTGGCCTCGTGATGTGGATCGCGCTGATGGAGGCGCTTCGCCGCACCGGCGGATGGAGTCTCCTTCTCAGCGTGCTGCCCTTCACGCTGTATCCGCTGTTCGCGGGCGCAAGCTGGCTCGGACCGCTGCGCGGCAACCAGACCGACCTCGCCCAGACAACCGCCTATCACATGCTGTCGGGCGAAAGCCTGCTTGGCATTCCGATCCAGGCCTTCGCCGACACCGTGATCGGCTTTCTCGTGTTCGGCACCGCGCTGATGATGACGGGCGCAGGCAAATTCTTCATCCAGCTCGCCTTTGCCCTGTGCGGGACATTCCGCGGCGGAGCCGCAAAAGTCTGTATCTTCGCCAGCGGCCTGCTCGGCACCGTCGGCGGCAGCATCGTCTCGAACGTGCTCACCGCAGGCACCATGACGATTCCGGTGATGAAGAAGACCGGCTTCACGCCCTCCTACTCCGGCGCCATCGAAGCGTGCGCCTCGACCGGCGCGGTGCTCGCCCCGCCGGTGCTGGGCGCGACCGCCTTCGTGATGGCCCAGTTCCTCAACGTCACCTATGCCGAAGTCGCCATCGCGGCGACCTTGCCGTCGTTCCTCTATTACTTCGGACTGTTCGCGCAGGTGGACAGCTACGCGGCCCGGCGCAAGCTGGAGGGCATTCCGCGCGCCGAGCTGCCGAAGGTGACGGACGCGCTGAAAGAGGGCTGGTATTACCTGTTCGTGATCGCACTGCTGGTGGTGATGCTGCTGCACTTCAAGCGCGAGAGTCATGCGCCGTTCTATGCCGCCGCCCTGCTGGTGATCCTGCACCAGTGGTCCGGCCCGGCGAAATGGGCGCGGGGCAATACGGTCGTGCTCGGCGTCTCCATTCTGGCGACGCTCGCGATGATCTGGTTCGACGTGCCGAGCAGCGTGCTGTGGGGCATGTGCGTCCTCGCCGTGCTGAACGAATTTTTCCCCGGAAAGAACTGGGGCTTTGAGCGCTGGCTGCACTTCCTCGAAATGAACGGCCGCACCTTCGTCGAACTCGTCGCGATCCTTGCAGGCTGCGGCCTCCTGATCGGCGCGTTCTCGCTCACCGGAGTCGTATCCAGCCTCGCCAACGATCTGCTCAATATCGCCGGCGGCAACGTGTTCCTGCTGCTGTTCATGTGCGCGATCACCAGCCTGATCCTCGGTCTCGGACTGACGACCACGTCCTGCTACATCTTCCTCGCCATTCTCGTCGCGCCCGCACTGGAGAAGCTTGGACTGAACCGGATGGCGGTGCACATGTTCATCTTCTACTGGGGCATGCTGTCGTCGATCACCCCGCCCGTCGCCATCGCCTCCTTCGCCGCGGCGGGCATCGCCGGCGCGCCGGCGATGAAGACCGGATGGGAAAGCATGTGGGTCGGCAGCATCATCTATTTCATCCCGTTCTTCTTCGTGATGAATCCGGCACTGCTGCTGCAGGGCGAGGCGCCTTATCTGGCGGCCGCCGGCCTCGTCGCATTCGCCTGTGTCGGCATCGTCTTCATCTGCGGCGGCATTCAGGGCTATCAGGCGTTCGTCGGCGATCTGCGCAAGACGGGATCGCTGGAATGGCCGCTGCGGGTTCTGCTGATCCTCGGCGGCATTGTTCTGGCGACGCCGGGCGGCGGCATCATGCCGCTCTCGCAAATGCAGATGATCGCGACCGCGCTCTGCATTCTGGTCCCGACCCTGCTGATGGCGCGCCTCCTGATCGGCCGCGCACGGACGGCGGAGGCGGAGGCCGCGCCGTGAGGGGTTGCTGGAGGCGCGGCTTTTCCTGTAAGGGCGCTGCAAAACGCAAGGAGACAGCCCCTCGTGAATGCACCCGCGCCGAGCCGGTCCGAGCCCCGGATCGAAGACTATCCGTTCCGGCTCCCGGACAATGTCCGCTACGCCGACCTCGATCCCAACAACCACGTCAACAACGCGGTCTATTCCTCGTATTTCGAGACCTGCCGGGTGCTGCTGACACGCGATCAGACGCTGGGGCTGACGCCTGCGGGATTGGGCTGGGTGCTGGCAGGCATCAACATCCACTTTCGCGCCGAGCTGCATTGGCCGGGGCAGATCGAACTGGGACTGGCGGTGGCGCGGCTCGGCCGCACCTCGGTGACGTTCGATCAGGTGGTGTTTTCGCAAGGCCGCTGCATCGCCTCGGCGGCGGCGACCACGGTGATGGTCGATCTCGCCAGCCGCAAGCCGGTGCCGCTGCCGGATCAGGTCCGGACCGGCATGGAGCGCTGGAAGCTCAAGGGTGCGGCACTCGGCTGAGCGCCAGCGCGGAAACAGGAACGGGAGACTGTCGGATCGTTACGCCTGACGCTCCGGCGTCGAGACGACCAGTCCGTCGAGCTCGGGCGTGATCTTGATCTGACACGACAGGCGCGAGTTGGGCTTGATGTCCACGCCGAAGTCCAGCATGTCCTCTTCCATCGGCGTCGGACCGCCCACCTTGTCCCACCAGGCTTCATCGACATAGACATGGCAGGTGGCGCACGCGCAGGCGCCGCCGCACTCCGCCTCGATCCCCGGAACAGAATTGCGGATGGCCGCCTCCATAACGGTCGCACCGGGCTCGCTCTCAACGGTGCGCTTCACGCCCTGGTGGTCGATGAAATTGATCTGAACCATGATGTCTCACAGCGGCTGAACATGGAAACCAGCCCTGCGGCTTCCTCTGTTCGGGGCAGCCTGGCCCCCAATGGATGGTCGTCCGGACCTGATCGCAGCCCCCGATACAGGGAGAACGAAGCCGACTGCTTCGCGTCAGGATCTTGTCCGGTGCCGCTGTCCTATAACCATTCTATCCTGCGGGCAACACCGTGCGCATACACGTGTGCATGCCGGTTCATCCCTATTGGGCGAGAACCGCGACACTGGTCGCCCCCCGCACGACGCCATCGAGCGTACGAAGACGCAGAAACAGCCGGCTGTTCGCCGGATCGAACGGCACGGGGCCGGTCGACCGGACGAAGACCGTGAACGTGCCGGTCTCGTTCGCCGCGAACGTCGTCGTCACGCTGTCCGCCGGCTCGGCCGGATTGACGCAGGCGCCGGTCGCCGGATCGGTGCGGCAGAGCGACAGCACGAGCGGCAGATTCTTACCGTTGTCGTCCACGCTCGCCACGATGGTATCGCCGGAGCCGATGTTGATCGCCGCCGCCGCGAAGAAGCCGCTGCCGCCCGCAGCCATCCGAACCACGCCGTCATTGCTGGGCGTCGCGCCGATCGCGACCAGATCCGGCGTCGGCACGGCGGCCGCCGACAGGCTGAGCGTGTTCAGCCCCGCCACGCTCGGCGCGGGATTGGCGTTGGTGCAGGCGAACGTGATGGCGACATCCGCCGAATCCAGAAGCACGGTCGGGGCGATGCCGAAGTAGAAGCTCTGCACACCGCCTGCCGGAATATCGACCAGCGTGTTCGGCGTGCCGACCGGCACGTTCGCGGCGTCTGTGGTCTGGAAAATGAAGGTCGCCGGGAAACCGAACGGCAGATAGAGACCGCAACCGGTGGCGGCCGCAGCGCCGGTGTTGATCAGCGTCGCATAAGCGGTCGCGGCCGTGTTGATCACCACGGAGCGCGAGGTCGGCAGCACCGCCGAGGCGAGCGTCGGCGCATCCGTGGTCTGCGACCAGTTCAGCAGATAATTGCCGGTCGCGCTTCCCGCGCCATCGACCGCGACGTGATAGGTCGTGCCCTGCACGGCGTTGAATGCGACGCGGCTCTGCAGGTTGTTCGGCGCGATGTTGTCGCTGGCGGCGACCTGCGTCAGCCCGCCCACGCTGCCGCCGGTGTAGACGGCCAGCGTGGTGTCGAAGTTCGAGCCGGTGGTGTCGAAGGTGACCGGGCCGGAGATCGGAGCGGTCCATGCGCACCAGACCGAGTTCAGCGGCGCAGCCGTTCCGGCATGGTTGGGCTCGCCGCCCTCGCCGGTCGCGCCGACGGTCGAGCCCGCTGCCGTGCCACTTGCCATGGAGGACGCCGCCGTGCCGCTGAAGCTGTCTCCACATCCCATCAGAACCGTGTGCGCCACCGTCGCCGACGATGCCGGATACGTCCCGTCGCCGCTGTAGTCGGCGGATATTGCGCGTACCCAGCCGCCAAGGGAGGATGTCGTCAGTGTCGCCACGCCGCCGGACAGCGACGCGGTGCCGAGCGTCGTTGTGCCATCGCGGAACGTCACGCTGCCTGTCGGCCCTGCGCCGGATCCGCTCACCGTCGCGGTCAGGGTGACGGGCTGAGCCATTGCGCTCGGATTGGGCGAAGACGACAGGCCGACATAGGCCACAGGCGTGCTGACGGTCTGGCCTCCCGAGAGCACGCCGCTGCTCGCCTGGAAATTGATGTTGCCACCGTAGCTCACGGCGATCTCGTGATGCCCGGCCGCAAGCGCGGAGGTGGAGAAGTAAGTCGTGCCGCCCGCCGTCACGCCGGCCGAGCCCAGTGTCGTACCGCTGGTGGTGTCCGTGAAGGTGACAGTCCCCGTCATGCCGGTGGCGCTGGACGACACCGTCACGTTGAAGGTGACATAACTGCCGTAGACCGACGGATTGGGCGAGGACGTCACTGCGATCGAGGTGGCCGCCGGATTGATCGTGTGCGCCAGCAGCACCGGATTGACCTCAGCGTAATCCTGCGTCCCCTCATACGTCGCCGAGATCGAATGCAGGCCACCGGCCAGTCCGTTCGCGGTGAAACTCGCCACGCCGCCCGACAATGCAACGATGCCCAGCGTGGCGGTGCCGTCGCGGAACAGGACGTTGCCCGTTGGCGTGCCTGCGGCCGACGACACGGTGGCGGTGAACGTCACGCTCTGGCCGAAGGTCGTGGCGGGCGCCGGAGCGGTGAGCGTCACGGTCGTCGCGGCGCGCTCGATCACCTGCGTGAACGAACCGCTGCTCGGATCGTTGGCACTGTCGCCGCTGTAGCTCGCGGAGATCACATGGCTGCCGCCGTGAAGCGCCGGGATTTCGAGCGTGGCATAACCGAACGACGCCGTCGTCACGGGCGAGTAACTCTCCATCGTCGTCCCGTCGCCGAGTTCGCCGTTGTCGTTGCTGCCCCAGCACTGAACCGGCGAGCCCGTCTCATCGAGAATGGCGCAAGTGTGATAAGTGCCCGCCGAGATCGCGACCGCACCATTCTCGCCAAGCTTGTAGGGCGTGATCGGCTGCGCAGAGCCGTAGTTGGTCCCATCCCCGAGCTGCCCGTTCGAGTTCGAGCCCCAGCACGTGGTGTCGCCGTTCGGCATGACCGCGCAGGTGTGGCGATCGCCGGCGGAGATCGACCTCAGGTTTGTAAGTTCTTGCCAGTTATAGCTGTGCGTCTGGGGATCGGCGAGATAGATCCAGACCCCCTGCGGGGTTGTCCGATCGTAATACGTGCCATCACCGATCGCGCCATAGCTGCCGGAGCCCCAGCAGTTCGCGTAACTTGTCTCGTTCTCTGGAATAAATTCCAGCGCGCAGGTGTGAAACCAGCCGACCGAGAACTGCCGGGCATGAGTCAGTCCAACAACCTGCGTCGGCAGCAGGCTGTCCACGATCGTCCCGTTTCCAAGCTGGCCGTAATCATTGGCGCCCCAGCACCGGAGCGCGCCGTCGCCGATCCCCGCGCAGGTATGTTCGGCGCCTGCCTGAATATCAACGCCATAGGGCGCGAGAAGAGACAGGCCGCTGACCCGCGCAGGCCGCAGCCGGTCGTCCGTCGTCCCGTCGCCGAGCTGGCCGCGGTTGTTCCGTCCCCAGCATACGATGCTGGCGTCGTTCAACAGCGCGCAGGAGTGAAACTCGCCGGCAGCCACCGCGATGGCACGGGCTTCCAGACCCGGCACCGTGATCGCGGTCGGGCTGTCGACCGTCGAACCGTTGCCGAGCTGGCCATAATAGTTGTTGCCCCAGCACTTCACCGACCAGCCGCCGCCCGCGGTCGTCTGATAGTCGTCGAGCGCGCAGGTGTGATAACCGCCTGCCGACACGCTGAAGGCGCGCTTGATTCCGGCGACGTGAACCGGCGTGGAGCGATCCTGTGTGGTTCCATCACCCAGCTGGCCATACGTGTTCTGCCCCCAGCAGGCGATCCCCTCGCTGCCCGAATACCCCTCAATGAAACAGGAATAGTGCGCCCGCACCGAGAGCCCGGTCGCGTAACGCGGCAGGACGGTCGCGTCGCCGAGCGGCGTGTTCGTCGTCGTGTCGGTGAATGTCACGGTTCCCGACGGCGTGGCGCCGCCCGAAGCGGTCTGCGCCACCGTCGCCGAGAGCGTGAGCGCCTGCCCGAAGGGCGCGGGGTTCTGCGACGATGACGGTCCGGTGGTCGTTGGAGCGAGCAGAGCGGACGCGCCGCCCGACGAAACACTCAGACCCACGATGCCAAGACCGGCCGCGACCGTGACAGCCGCATCGAAAAACACCTGCCGCGCCGATGCGCGAGCCTTTCGGGCCCCAATCAATGCAAAAACTCCGCACACCTAAAATAAAATTGGTCCGCCCCTTGGTTGCGTGGCAGCCGAGGGCAGTTCATGCCGGCGAGAATGTCGGAGTGTTGCCAAATTGTAAATGAGACGGCAGGTCACCTCGCGCACGACTGGCACGGACGGTTGCCCGTGAGCCACAGCGACAAAATGCGCCGCGGCGAGTGGCGGCGCATGGACAGCATCAAGCGGGTGGCTGCCCGTCCGGACCGGTCAGCGCTCTGATCGCCGCCTGAACCTCGGACACCGCTCGCGCGAGTTCGCCAAGTTCCCCCGCGCTGATTGCATCATCTGTTCCACCCGCGATGCGGGTTTCAATATCCTCGGCAAGCCGCGCGAGCCGCCACGCGCCGACCGCCCACGCCGAGCCTTTCAGGGTGTGAAGTATCGGCGCAGCCTCGCCGGACCGCGCCGCCAGCTGGTCCAACAGCGTGCGGACCTGCCCGGCAAACAGCGTAAGCACCTCATGCTGGAGCACGGCGTCGCCGAAAGTTGCCGCTTCGAGCTGGCCACGGCCGAGCACCGCCGGCTCCGAACCGGCCGGAGCAGACAGGATATGATGTCGGCCGCCAGACAAAAGCTCCTCCGAAGTCTCCTTAAAGGAGGCAATCACGGTTCTGGTTAACGGCCGGTTGGCCGCGCCCGCCTCAAACAAGCCGCAAATAAGCCGATATTTTTCCAAAATACGGCGGGGAAGGGGGAGTTTTCCACTACCGCCGGCCGACGGCGGGGAGTTTCCGACAGCAACGTTAACGATGATTAAAATTCTATTAATCGCAGCCGTTTCATTCGCGATACTTCCCCAATAGGATGTTTGCGGAAGTGGGGGACAAGCCACGACGGGGAAATTCGTGGCTGCGCCGCTCGCAAGGCGCGCTTTGTCCGCGATGGACCTCTCCGGACTCCAGGTAAACGAGGGCGTATCGACATGGCGAATACTCCAAAGAAGGTCAAAGACCCAACCGAAGACGCGCTCTCGGCCATTCAGGAAGCCTTGAACATCGGCGACGCATCGCGGCCGGCGAGCGACCGCAGTCTCACGGCCGGACCGCTCGGGTCCCCGAGCAATCTGGACGACGATCCGCCGCCGGCCCTGCCCAAATATGATCCGATCGAGGAGCCGCGGTTTTCCCGGTCGGCGGCCAACGACGACCGGCAGACCATCGGAGAAATCCTCCAGACCATCCAGCGCAGCCGTCCGGCGCGCAACGCCTACATGCTGGCAACCCTGTTCTCGGGACTGTGGATCGTCGCGGGCGGCCTGCTGACCGTCGCCTTCTATCCGTCGCTGCAGGCGCTCGTCGGACAGAGCAGCGCCGGCGCATTGGCGATCGCGGGCCTCGCCGCCCTGTTCCTGTCGCCGATCCTGCTGTTCTATTTCCTCGCGAGCCTGATGTGGCGCGGTCAGGAAATGCGCCTGATCGCGCAATCGATGGCGCAGGTCGCGATCCGTTTTTCCGAGCCCGAGGGCGTGGCCAGCGACTCCATCGTCACTGTCGGCCAGGCCATCCGGCGCGAGGTCGCCGCGATGGGCGATGGCGTGGAGCGCGCGGTCGCCCGTGCCAGCGAACTCGAATCGCTCGTGACCAACGAGGTCGCGGCGCTTGAACGCGCCTATAGTGACAACGAAGTCCGCATCCGCGCGCTGCTTCAGGACATCGCGCACCAGCGCGACAATCTGGTCGGACAGGCCGAGCAGGTGCGCAATGCGATCTCCGGCGTGCAGATCGACCTGCGCCACGACATTGCGCTGATCAGCGACGCCATCGCCTCGCGTGTCGACGAGGTCGCCAAGAGCATCACCCAGGCGCTGGAGGAGCGCGGCTCCCACATCACGCAGGCGCTGGGCTCGGCGGGCGACAACATGATCCTCGCGCTCGGCGAGCGTGGCGGCGATCTTCTGGACCGCCTCGAGGAGGCCAGCTCGCAGACGACCCGCGCGGTGCTCGACGCCAGCGAGCGTCTGACCGCCAGCCTGAACTTCAAGACCGGCCACGTGCACGACGAGTTCGTCGATCTGACCGATCGCGTCCACGACATGCTCAACGAACGCATCGACCACGTCACGAGCGAGTTCGAACAGAAGGCCGCGGCGATCATCGACGGCATCTCGGAACGCACCGAGCAGGTGCACGAGTCGCTCAAGACATCCGGCGAGTCCCTGTTGCTGGAGCTGGAACTGCGCAGCAACGATCTGGCGGCGCGGATCGACGACGCCGGCCAGCGTCTGGCCGAGCAGGTCATCACCTCGGGCGACCGCGCCAGCGAAGCGCTGGACGTCACCGTCAACAGCCTGGTCGCGCGGGTCGCCGGCCAGACCGAGAGCGCGCACGATCTGCTTGGCCAGCAGATAACGGCGTTCGACGAGTTGATCCGCGATCAGGGCGCGGAACTGGCGGAGCGGTTCTCCCGCGACAGCGGCACGCTCGGCTCCCTCATTACCCGCCACATCTCCGAATTCGACCGCACGGTGAAGACGTTCGGCGGCGAGATCGTGGACCGCATGGGCCAGCGCACGCAGGACATTACCGAAGCATTGCGTTCCTATGTCGACAATTTCGACAGCAAGATCTCGACCAGCGGCAGCGACCTGACGCAGGCGCTCGACCAGAAGCTCACCGGCTTCCAGACAGCCATAGAGTCGCGCGTCACGCATCTCGATCTGTCGCTCGACACCAAGATCAAATCGTTCGACGAGGCCGTGAACGGCCGTCTGAGCGCGATGGAGGATTCGTTCGATATCCGTGCGCGCTCGGTCACCGATACGATCGACACGCGTCTCAACAGCCTCGGCGCGCTGCTGACGGAAGGCGCGAACAAGGCCGTGGCGGACATCGACCAGCGAGTCTCGACCATCACGACGCTGATCGCGGACGGCAGCAGCCACGCGGTCCGCGAGATCGACGAGCGCGTTTCCAATCTGTCGGCTGTTCTCAACGAAGGCGCAGGCCGGGCCGTCGGCGAGATCGACCAGCGGGTCTCGACCATCTCGACGCTGCTCACCGAACAGACGTCGCGCGCACTCGGCGACCTCGACGTGCGGCTGACATCGCTCGCCACGTCGGTGACCACCAGCACGGCGCAGGCCGTCGATTCGCTGGAGAGCCGCATCACGCGCCTGACGACCACCCTGACGGAAGGTTCCGCACAGGCGGTCGCGGCGGTCGATCAGCGCATGATCGACGTCACCGAGACCATCGACAGCCGCACCATCCACCTGACCGAAACGGTCACCGCGCGCTTCCAGGAGATTCATCAGGGCCTCGACGCCCGCGCCGGAGCCGTCGCCGACGATATCCAGGCCCGCGTGTCGCAGTTCGAGGATCTGCTCGGCTCGCGGATCGAGGCGGTGGCCGGTCGCATGGAATCGAGCGGCCGTCAGGCCAGCGATTCTCTCATCGCCCGCGCCGAAGAACTCTCGAACGCCATCCAGGCCAATGTCGAGCAGGCCGAGCGCTCGCTGACGGGTCTCGTCACCGGAACGACGGAAGCGCTCGAAGCCAGCACGCGCAACGCACAGCAGTCGCTGCTCACAGTCTCCAGCGATGTCGGTGGACAATTGCGCTCGGCGTCGACCGATATCGAACGGACCCTGACCGCGCTCGGCGCAGATACCGCCGCGTCGATCCTGGCCAGCGCCCGCGAGGCCCATGCGACGCTGATCTCGTCTTCTGCTGATACGACCAACCAGCTCCGCGCTTTGTCGGCGGATATCGAGCGATCACTCTCGACCACCGGCTCCTCCGCGACGACGCTGGTCCTCGGCGTGGTGCAGGAGGCCCACACGACGCTGACCACCGCCTCCTCCGATGCGGTCGCGCAGGTGAAATCGCTGATCTCGGACATGGAGCGTTCGCTCTCGATGGCAGGCAATGCCACGGCCTCGCAGATCGTCGCCAGCGCCCGCGAAGCCCACGAGGTGCTCACCTCCGGCTCCGGCGAGACCGTGTCGCAGATCAAGTCGATCACGGCGGAGGTCGAGCGCGCCCTGACGGCCGCGACGGTCAACACCGCCGACGCCATCCAGTCCAGCGCGCGGCAGTCGCAGGAACTGCTGCTGTCCACCTCGGCGGATGTCGCCACGCGCCTGCAACTCAACGCGCGACAGGCCCATGAAGCCCTGATCGAGGGCACCAGCGAAGCGGCGACGCAGGCCAAGGCTATTGCTCAGGATATCGAACGCACCCTGCAGGCCGTGTCCGTCAGCAGCACGGATCTGATCCTGGCCAACGCCAAGCAGGCGCAGGACGGCCTCACGGTGAGTTCGACGGCAACGGTCGAGAGGATCCGCTCGGTCTCCTCCGATGTCGAGCGCGCCCTCGGCATCGCGGCGTCGAATGCCGCCGAGGCGATCCAGATCAGCGCACGGCAGGCCCACGACACCCTGTCGACGGAATCGACACAGGCCGCCGAGCTTCTGCGCTCGGTCTCCACAGAGGTGCAGGACGCCCTGACCGCGATGTCGGCCGAGACCGCCCAGACGATCAAGGGCAACGCCCGCGATGCGCAGGCCACCATCGTCTCCGCCGCCGGAGACGCCAGCAGCCAGCTCAAGGCGACCGCCACCGAAATCGAGCGGGCGACATTGGCGGCGACGACCTCGTTCGGCGCGGCCGTCGGCGCGAAGTCGAACGAAATCGTCACTTACGTGCAGGCGCAGGCCGACCGGCTCGGACAGCTTGTCGACGACCGGCGCGGCGCGCTGGTGGATGCGCTGGGCGGCCGTGCCGACCAGATCACCACCGACATCACCCGCATCACCGACGAAGCGCTCAAGGCCATTGAGGGCAAGGGCTTCGGCTTCACGCAGGCGATGATGACCAACTCGTCGGACCTCGCCCGCATGATCAACACGGCCGGCGAAGTGGCGACGGGCGCGGTGAACAAGGCGCTGAAGGACATGGAGGCGAGCACCCGCTCGGCCATCGATCAGTCGCGCCAGGTGGCGACCGCGGCCGTGTCGGAAATGCAGGAGACCAGCAAGATCCTGCGCACCGACACCGTGGCGCTGTTCGAGCGGTTGCGCGAGGGCAACATCCTGCTGCAGGAGGTGCTCACCGGCGCCCACGACAACCTCAACTCGCTGGAACGCGCGCTCGTCACCCGGGTCGCCGACTTCGTCTCGACCATGAACGACGTCACCGCGCGCAGCGGTTCGGCGACCGGCGCGCTGGATGAGCAACTCGCCGCGTTCTCGTCCAAGACCGCGAAGGCACTGGACGACCTGCACGGCCTGTCTGCGCAGTTCGAGGCGCATGGCCGCGCGCTCGCCGACGCCGCGGCAGTGGTCGAGCAGAGCAACAGCAGCACCTCGGCCTCGATCGCCGAGCGCAAATCAACGCTGGAATCGCTGGTCACCACCATCGACCTGCGGACGGCCGATCTCGACCAGCGCCTGACCCGGTTCACCGGACTGCTCGACGAGTCGCTGGCGGCCGCCGAGGAACGGGCCCGCGACATCGCGCGGGTGGTCGCCGAGACCGCCGGCACCGGCGCGTCTGCCGTCAGCCGCCAGTTCGAGGCGGTGCGCGCGGCCTCCGAAGAGGAGCGCCGCCTCACCATGGAAGCGATGAACGAGCTGTATCAGACCCACGCGGGCGAAACCGAAGCACTGTTCAAGCAGTCCGCCGACCGCTTCGCCGGGATCGTGCAGTCGATGAAGCAGATGGCCGCCGAAATGCACCGCGAGCTTGAAGCGACCCGCGGCGAATTGCGGCGCGGCGTGCTGGAGCTGCCGCAGGAGGCGGCGGAAAGCACCTCGCAGATGCGCAAGGTCATCGTCGACCAGATCGAGGCGCTGGCCGAGCTCAACCGGATCGTTGCCAAGCACGGCCGCGGCCTCGACGTGGTGACACCGGCCCGCGCCGCTGCGCCCCAGCGCGAGGAGGAGGAGGCTGTTCTGGCCGGCGCACGCGGTGGCGAGACCGTCACCCGTTCGGCGCCGCCGCGCAGCCGCGACTACGGCAGCGCGTCGAACCTGCCGCCGCCGGATCTCGGCATGCCGAACACGCCGCCGCGCCGCACGGAAGCCCCTCCGGTCGCGCCGTCCAGTGTCGATCAGGCCCGCGAAGGCTGGCTGACTGACCTGCTCGGCCGGGCGGAAACCGCACCGGACCCGGCTCCGCAGCGCCGCGCACCGGACGCTCCGCAGAGCGCAAATCCGCTGGAGACGCTGTCGCTCGACATCGCCCGGCTGATGGACCGCAACCTGGCCGCCGAGATGTGGGATCGCTACCAGCGCGGCGAGCGCAAGGCTTTCCACAAGCGGCTCTACACGCCGGGCGGACAGAAGGCGTTCGACGAGGTGAGCCGCAAGTATCGCAGCGACCGCAACTTCAAGCAGACGGTGGATCGCTACATCGTCGAGTTCGAGCGGCTGCTGGACGAGGTGGCGCAGGACGATCCGGCCTCGCTGCCGAACCACCTCGTGTCCGAGACCGGCATGGTCTACACCCTGCTCGCGCACGCGACGGGGCGGATCGGGTGACACAGGAATAAACAGGAGGCGTCGGACAACGATTTCGACGCAGGAAGAAGGGGCGGAGACAGCAACGTCTCCGCCCCTTCTATCTTAGGCCTTCACCGGAATTGCACTCGGGTGGAATTTAAGATCGCGCTACCGCCTGCGCTCGTTGGTCGCTGTCGGTGGAGGAGGCGCCGGCGTGGAACTGGTGGACGGCCCGAACAGCAGACGCGTCGGGTTGCGGTCGAGATTGTTCACCGCGCGGCTGATATCGGCCAGCGTCCTGCGGCCGTCCGCGATCAGAAGATTGGAGCGCTTGTCCAGATTGTCCGCCAGTTCGCGGAACGATTTGACGGCCTGGAACAGTTCGCCGCCATCCTTGCCGCCGGCCAACGTATCGAGACCCAGCAGCACACTGTCGGCCCGCTTCATCACGCTGCCGGTCTTCTCCATCACGTCGTCGGCGCGGTCGAAAATGCTGTCGAGCTTCTTGGAGTTCGTCGCGAGCGAGGCGCTGAACACCTCGACATTCTTCAGGGCGCTGTTGATGGTCTCCTGATTGTCCTGAACCACCTTGTTGATGGTCTGCAACGTGGCGCGGACCGATTGCATCACATCCTGCAGCGCACTGGGATCGGCCGTCAGCGTCGGCACGCCATCGTCGGCAATCGCCACCGGCGGCGCATCGAGCGAGCCGCCCTTCAGCGCAATCGCCGCGACGCCGGTCAGGCCCTGAAACTCAAGGCCGACCATCGTGTCATTGCGCAGCGGCGCTCCGCCCTCCACCATCGCGATGGCAACGACCCGCTTGGGATCGTCGATCTTGACCGACGTCACCTCGCCGATCCGCACGCCGTTGAAATTGACGCTGCCGCCGACCCGCAGCCCCGAGGCCGATCCCTCGAAGATCACGCGCAGCGGCGTCCGCATCTTGGTAGAATGCAGGCTCTGGAACCAGAGCACGAAGCCGAATCCCGCCGCGATCACCGCGAGCGTGAAGGCTCCGATCAGAACATAGTTGGCTCTTGTCTCCATCAGCTCAACTCCAACGCTTGATCACACCGCACGCAACGACACGCATTTCATCATTCGAACAGGCCGACACACGTCTCGCAGGCATGCGGTATCTTATTGTCATGGCTGGGGAGCGATCACCGCCCTCGCCCGCTTGCCATGGAAATATGCCCGCATCCAGGCCTGCTCGGACGCCCGCATATCGGCCATGGTGCCGATCGCGATGACCTTGCCGTCTCCGAGCACGGCGATGCGATTGCAGGCCGTATAAAGGCTGTCGAGGTCATGGGTTACCATGAAAACGGTCAGCCCCAAAGTCCGCTGCAGGGTCATCACGAGTTCGTCGAAATCGCCCGCGCCGATCGGATCGAGGCCCGATGTCGGCTCGTCCAGGAACACCAGTTCCGGATCGAGCGCGAGCGCGCGTGCCAGCGCGACGCGCTTGATCATGCCGCCGGACAATTCGGACGGATAGCGCTCGCCGACCTCCGGGCGCAGCCCGACCATGGTCAGCTTGGCGTCGGTGATTTCATCGAGCAGGCGCTGCGACACCTTCAGATATTCGCGGATCGGGAACTGGATGTTCTGCCGCACCGTCAGCGAGGAAAACAGCGCGCCGTGCTGGAACAGAATGCCCCAGCGCCGTTCCACCGCGCGCCGCGTCGCCAGATCCGCCGCATCGAGATCGACGCCCAGCACCTCGATATGGCCGTGCGTCTTGGGCTGCAGGCCGATGATCGTGCGTGTCAGCACCGATTTGCCGGCGCCCGAGGGACCGACGAATCCCAAAATCTCGCCGCGCCGCACATCGAGGTTCAGTTCGTCCAGCACGCGCGTCGTGCCGAACGCGACTGTCAGATCGCGCACCTTGATGACGGGGTCGTCCGGCTTCGTCGGCGTCATGTCTCAAATTCCGATCGACGCGAAGAAGATGGCGAACACGCCGTCCATCACGATCACGAAGAAGATGCCCTTCACCACCGAGGCGGTGGTGTGCTGGCCGAGCGACTCCGCACTGCCCCGCACCGCGAGCCCCTCGACGCAGGCGACGATGCCGATCACCAGCGCCATCACAGGGGCCTTCACCATGCCGACGATGAAGTGGTCGATGGAGATGGCTTCGCGCAGGCGCAGGAGAAACGCTTCCGGCTCGACGCCGCCATAGAGCCACGCCACGAGGCCGCCGCCATAGAGCGCCGCCATGCCGCCCAGAAAGGCCAGGATCGGAAGGCCGATCACCAGCGCCACCAGCCGCGGCAGAATGAGAACCTCGATGGCGTCGAACCCCATGGTCCGCAGCGCGTCGATCTCCTCGCGCATTTTCATCGAGCCGAGTTCGGCGGTGTAGGCGCTGCCCGAACGGCCGGCGACCATGATGGCGACCAGCAGGACGCCGATCTCGCGCAGCACCAGCACGCCCAGCATGTCGACGACGAACACGTCGGCGCCGAAGCGGCGGAAATGGAAGATACCCTGCTGGGCGATGATGCAGCCGATCAGGAAGGTGATCAGCACCACGATCGGCACCGCGCGCCAGCATACCTGCTCCAGGTGATGCACCGTGGAGGTGAAACGGAACCGGGTGGGGCGGATCAGCACCCTGAACCAGGCGGTGAGCACCGCGCCGATCATGGCGATCAGATCAAGCAGTCCGTCGCCGATCTTGGCCACGGTCCGCCCGATATTTCCCAGCATCCCGATCAGGATGTTCGGGCCGCGCTCGGGCTCCCCGGCCGCCTTGACGCGATGGACCTCTTCAACCAGCGTCGCATAGTCGGCGGACAAACCCGCGATCTCGGGATTGGCTCCGCCCGCGCTCAGTGTGCGGCGCAGGCGCTCGATCAGCCACGCGCCAAAGGTGTCGAGGCGCGAGATCTGCGATACGTCGATCAGGATTCCGCCACGACTGCCGCCGAGGCGCTCCGCCTCGCCCACGATCCGCTCAAGCACGGCGGCGTTCACGGCCGTCCATGGCCCGCCCGCGCGCAGAACCACGCCGGCACCCTGGGCGTTCAGCTCCAGTGTGGGCCGGCGGCTCAAAACCCGGCTCCGGTCGGCGCATCGATCATATGGTTAAGAAAAGATAACATAATTCCGTAGCATTGTGCGGACCCAAGGTTATCCGCCAGAAGTCGTTTCCAGTTCGCAAAGATCGCCGACCGATGACTGTCTCTCCTTTTTTTCTGACGCTAGATATCCGGATCGAGCGATGGCCGATTGCCGGCAGCTTCACCATCAGCCGCGGGGCCAAGACGGAGGCTGTCGTTGTCGTTGTCGAAATGAGCGACGGGGTTCACTCGGGTCGGGGAGAATGTGTGCCTTATCCTCGTTACGGGGAAACGCCAGAGGGCGTGCGGGACACCATTGTGTCCATTCGGGACAGAATGAAGGCAGATTTTTTGCCGGCCGATCTTCAGTCCCTGCTGCCGGCCGGCGCGGCCCGCAACGCCATCGACTGCGCCCTGCTGGACCTGACGGCCAAGCAGGCTGGCGCACGCATCTGGGAGGTGCTCGGACGCCCTGCCCCGACGCCACGGACCACCGCCTTTACGCTCTCGCTCGGCTCCCCCGCCAGCATGGCCGACGCAGCCGAACGCGCCGCCCACCGGCCGCTTCTCAAGGTCAAGCTGGGCGGCGAGGGCGATGAGGCCCGGATCGCCGCGGTCCGCGGCGCTGCGCCCGACGCGGAACTGATCGTGGACGCCAACGAGGCCTGGACGCCGGACAATCTCGAACGGCTGCTGGGGGCCTGCGCCGAAGCCGGGGTGACGCTGGTCGAACAGCCGCTGCCCGCCGGCAACGATGCGGCACTCGGCCGCATCGCCCATGCCGTACCGGTCTGCGCGGACGAGAGCGTCCACGACCGCGCCTCTCTGGAGGGGCTGCGCGGGCGCTACGAGGCCATCAACATCAAGCTCGACAAGACCGGCGGGCTGACCGAGGCGCTGGCGATGGCGGATGCGGCACGCGCGCTCGGCTTCGACATCATGGTCGGCTGCATGGTCGGCACCTCGCTGGCCATGGCCCCGGCGATGATCGTCGCGCAGTCCGCCCGCGTCGTCGATCTCGACGGCCCGCTGCTGCTGGCGCGCGACCGCGAGGGCGGGCTGCGCTTCGAGGGCAGCACGATCTATCCACCCGCGCCCGCGCTCTGGGGCTGAGACCGAGCGGCGGCGGCGAGCGATCCCCGCATGCCGATGATGATGGCAAGGCCGGCCGCGCCCATCGCCGCCATGGCGTAATACACGGCCACCCCATAGCGGGCATAGATCAGGCCGGACAGCACCATCGCCGTGCCCGACGTCGCGCCGGTCGCCGCGACGAGATAGCCCTGTGCGCTGGCCATGATCCGGCCCGGCACCAGTTTGGCCAGAAGCCCCACGGTGCCCAGCAAGGTGATGCCGAAGGTGAGGCTGTGCAGCAGCTGGATCGCGATCAGCACCGGCGCGGGCGGCCCCTGTGCCGCGATGCTCCACCGCAGCATCGCAGCCAGCGCGCCGATGGTGAGCATCAGGATCGGCGGGATCGACAGGCGCGGCGAGAGCGCGAACAGAACGATCTCCGCCAGCACGCCCAGCGACCACATCAAGGCGATCGCGAAGCCGTCGAAGCCTTCGGCCTGCCAGATGATGGAGCCGAATGCATAATAGGCGGCGTGGCTTCCCTGCAGGAGTGCGGTTGTCAGCATCACCGCCCAGAACGCGGGGCTGCGCAGCAGGACCGTCGCACCGCCGGACACGATACCCGTGGATGTCGCCTCCCGCATCGGCAGGAGCGCGAAACTGGCGAATGCGCCAAGCACAGCCACCGCCACGATAAGCCAGATCAGGTGCTGGGCGGGCACGATTGCGCTCAGCGCGCCGCTCGCCAGCGCACCGATGATGAAGGCGGCCGATCCCCACAGCCGAAGCGGCCCGTAGCTGAGGCCGTATCTGAGCACGCCCTTCAGCGCATAGCCGTCGGTGAGCGGAATCATCGGTGTCCAGATGCAGGCCGTGGCCGCGAAGACCAGCAGCACGACCAACGGCTCGTGGGCGAAGGCGAGAACAGCGAACCCCAGCGTGGTCAGCCATGCGGTCGCGATCAGCGCCGAGCGCAGCGAGCCGCGCCGCTCGGCAAAGCCGGTGATGAAGGGAAGCACCGTGAAGCGCGTCACCGCCGGGACCGCGATGATCACGCCGACCCAGGTCGCGTCCATCCCGATCGCGCGAAGCCAGACCGGGAAGAACGGCAGATACACTCCCGTCAGACCAAACACGGCGCTGTAAAATATCGCCAGCCGAATCGCGAACGGCCGCAGAGCGGGAACCGTGTTGGTTTCGTGGTGGGATTCGGTCATCATCGGATCAGCGATTCGCGCCTTGCGAAGCCGCCATGTGCCCGAAGGCACGACGAGTTTGCAATGGCTGACGAAGCATTCGCCCTTTCGCCGATCTCGGCGCGACCGACCACCCAGACCGACGCGGATTACGACGCGATCCGCGAGGCGTTCATGGAGACCTCGCGCGGCCGCTGGTTTCTGACCGAATACACCCGCCGCAACCGCAACGCAGATACCGCGCTGGTTCTCGATGCGGTCGCCCGCATCGAAGCTTCTCTGGCCGCGGGCGCCCAGCAGCAGGAAGCGGATCACACCGCGCTTGTCGAGGCACTGGCCGCGCTGCGCACGGCAGTGCACACGGCGCGCCGGGCGGTGATGACGACCCTGCTCGATCCGCCGCTGGAGGAAACCCTTGCACCGGCCCGGACGGCCGTCCGGGTGCTGCGCGAAGTCTCGTGGACGCTGCGCGAATGCGGATCCGAGGCACGGATCTGCGACAAGCTCGATGTGCAGGCCGTCGCCATCGCAGCCGTCTGCGACAGGCTCGCCGAGCCGGACCGGCGCGAGTCGATCCTCGGCTGCTTCGACCAGCTCGTGCGCGAGATCGACGCGCTCGATCCGGCCGGACCGAATGAAGCCGCGACCGCCGCTCGGGATTTCACCCCACCGGTGCCCGAACCCGTCGTTCAGCCCGCGATCCCGGCCGAGGCCGCGACAGCCGCGGACATTCCCGCCGAACCCCAGCGGGCGGCAACGGCCAAAAAGACAGCGGCCGCCGCTCCGGAGGCTGCCGTGGCACCCGAGCCGGAGACGACGTCTCTTGTTGCCTCAGAGCCGAAAGCTGATCTTACAGCCCGCGAGCTCAGGGTCCCCGAAGAAACAGCCGCCGCAGAAACGGCCGTGCCCGCAGCGCCTCCTGCTCCGACCATTCTCGACACCGTGCTGGACGCCATCGCGGCCGAGATTTCCGACGATGCGCGCGCGCTCCCGGAGGAGCAGGTCAAGGTTCAGCCTGCATCGCCACTGACGCGTCAGGCCGCCAACGACGAGAGGGCAATGCCGCCGGTGTTCGAACCGTCGGCACGCGCCGCTGGTGAACATGATGCTGTCAGCGAACAGAACGGCTCGCTCGGCGCGGCGTTGATCCAGCGGGGACTTGTCGCATCCCCGGCATCGAAGCGGCCCGACCCGCTGGCGCCGTTCCGGCGCATGACGCAGGCGGAGCGGATCGCCTTCTTCTCGTAACTACGCGACGAGCCGCCCGAACACCTCGCCATCGACGTTGCCGCCGGACAAAACGATCACCGCGGTCTTGCCGCCGAGGTCGAGTTTGCCTGCCAGCAATGCGGCGAGAGCGACCGCGCCACCCGGCTCCACCACCAGCTTCAGTTCGTGAAACGCGAAGGCGACCGCCGTGCCGACCTCGGTGTCGGTCGCGCTGATCCCGCCCGACAGCAGGCGGCTGTTGATCGAAAATGTCAGTTCGCCGGGAATCTGCGCCATCAGCGCGTCGCAGAAGGTGCGTTCACGCGCGTGATGGGGAATGCGCCGTCCTGCCTTCAGGGACTGCGCGTGATCGTCGTAATTCGCCGGCTCTGCGCTGTAGGCCTGTGCGCCCGGGAAACGCGCCTTCATCGCCGTGGCGATGCCCGCGATCAGGCCGCCGCCCGAGGCGGGCGCAACCACGACATCCGGCGCGATGCCGAGCGCCGCCAGATCCTCGGCGATCTCGCGGCCGGCCGTGCCCTGACCAGCGATGATCCAGGGATCATCATAAGGCGGCACCAGAGTCGCGCCGGTCCCCGCGACGATATCTTTGGCGATGGCCTCGCGATCCTCGTGTTCGCGGTCATAGAGCACGACCTTCGCGCCGTAGTCCTTCGTGCGCTCGCGCTTCAGCACCGGCGCATCAGACGGCATCACGATGGTGGCGGGGGTGCCGAACAGCGCGGCGGCAGCCGCCACGCCCTGCGCGTGATTGCCGGAGGAGAACGCCACCACGCCGGAGGCGCGCGTCTCGCGCGGGATCGAGGCCAGCTTGTTGTAAGCGCCCCGGAACTTGAACGATCCGGTGCGCTGCAGCACTTCAGGCTTGAGAAAGACGCGCGCGCCAAGGCGGGCATCCAGCACGGGAGAGGACAGCAGCGGCGTACGGACCGCGACGGGCGCGAGCACCTGCGCGGCGTGGTCGATGTCGGCGGCGGTGACGGAGGGGGATGTGAGCATGTCGGACATGGGCGGCTTATGCCCCGCCGTCCCCGGTCCGGCAAGGCGAGCGCGCGCGGTCCCGCTATGCTCCCACCGCCAGCGCCGGCTCCTTGCGATCGTCGCCGATCCGCGCGCCGGCGATGTTGTCGAGGAAGGCGCGCGCCGAATGCTGCCAGCCGAAGCGCAGCGCGAACTCGCGGCAGGCCTCGCGCGACAGCGTCGTGGCCCGCAATGCGGCAGCGCGCAGATCCTCATCCAGTATGCCGACCGGCGCGCCGCCGATCACGTCGAGCGGGCCGGTGACCGGGAAGGCCGCGACCGGCACGCCGCTCGCAAGCGCCTCCAGCAGCACCAGACCGAAGGTATCGGTGCGACTCGGAAACACGAAGACGTCGGCGGCCGCGTAAACCTCGGCCAGCGCTTCGCCCTGCTTCGCGCCGAGAAATACGGCTCGCGGAAACTGTTTCTCCAGCGCCGGGCGCGCAGGGCCATCGCCGACGACGACCTTGGTGCCCGGCAGATCCAGCGACAGGAACGCTTCGAGATTCTTTTCCACCGCGACCCGGCCGACCGACAGGAAAATCGGGCGCGGCAGACCGAGGTCGACCTCACGCGGCCTGAACAGATCGGCGTCCACGCCGCGCGGCCACAGCACCACGTGCTGGAATCCGCGACCGCGCAGTTCGTTCGCCAGCGCCGGCGTCGCCGCCATCACCGCGGAGCTTGAGGCATGAAAGCGGCGCAGGACCGACCACACCCAGTCCTCGGGCACCGGCAGCCGGGCCGAGACATATTCAGGGAAACGGGTGTGGAAGCTGGTCGTGAAGGGCAGCCCGCGCTTGCGGCAATAGCGCCGCACCGCGAAGCCGAGCGGTCCTTCGGTGGCGATATGGATATATTCTGGATCGAACTGCGCGATCAGCGCCGCGACGCGCGAGGCCGGCGGCACCGCGAGGCGAATATCGGGATAGCTGGGCAGGCCGATGGTGCGGAACAACTGCGGCGTCAGGAACGACACCTGCGCACCGAGTGCCTCGGCGGCCTGCGCCATGGTGGTCAGCGTGCGGACGACGCCATTGACCTGCGGGTGCCAGGCGTCGGTTGCGATCAGGATGCGCATCAGGCGGCATGCGCGGCGACGGCCTCCACGGGACGTACCCGCGGCACCATCGGCGTCCATGTGATGATCTCGAAGCGCCCGTCATCATGCTCGGCAAGCGCGGTGCAGCTTTCCACCCAGTCGCCGCAGTTCATATAGCGGACGCCGTGCTCGTCGCGGATGGTGGCGTAATGGATGTGGCCGCAGATCACGCCGTCCGCGCCGTGGCGGCGAGCCTCGTTCGCCAGCGTCTTCTCGAAAGCGCCGATGTAGTTGACGGCGTTCTTCACCTTCAGCTTGGCCCACTGCGACAGTGACCAGTAAGGAAAGCCGAACATGCGCCGCAGCCAGTTGACGAAGCGGTTGGCCTGGATCGCGAAATCATAGGCGCGGTCGCCGAGATGGGCGAGCCAGCGCGCGTTCTGCACGACGAGATCGAACAGGTCACCGTGGATCACGAGATAGCGCCGCCCGTCGGCCCCCTCGTGGATGGTATGCTCGATCACCTCGATGCCGCCGAAATGGGTGCCGTAGTAATTGCGCAGGAATTCGTCGTGATTGCCGGGGATGTAGACCACCTTCGCGCCCTTGCGGGCCCGGCGCAGCATCTTCTGCACCACGTCGTTATGCGATTGCGGCCAGTTCCAGGTGTGGCGCAGCGCCCAGCCATCGACAATATCGCCGACGAGATAGATCGTGTCGGCGTCATGATGGCGGAGAAAATCGAGGAGCCGGTCGGCCTGCGAACCACGCGCTCCGAGATGCACGTCGGAGATGAACAGAGTTCGGAAATGCCGCTCCTTTTCGGTCGCGGCAGCAGCCTGATTGTCCATGTCCCGCCCACTATCCCATTCGCGTGACAAGGTCGTGACACTCACTGGGCCGCTCCGCCGGCCCGTTCGAAACTCACCAGCGTATAGACCCCGAGAGGCATGATCTTGCGCCGCTCGACCACCCGGACATCGGGCGTCGAGTCGGCCCATGCCTGCAGGCGCGCGAACGGAAATTCCGGCCGCAGGCCAAGGCCGCGAACCTTCCTGGCGGTCCAGCGCTCGACGCCGGCCGCCCAGCCCACTTCCGAATAGAGATGGTTGACCAGAATGATCCGGCCGCCGGGCTTCACCACGCGGCGGCATTCAGAGAGCATCCGTTCAGGATTTTCGACCAGCGTGATGACGAACTGCGACACCACGCAGTCGAACGTCTCGTCCTTGAAGGACAGATCGTGCGCATCCATCCGGTGCACGGCCTCGACATGGGGAAAGCGGCCGGACGCCATCTTGGCGCGCGCCTTGTCCAGCATCGGCTCGCACAGGTCGATGCCGGTGACGCGCGTTCTGTTGTCGTAGTCCCGGAACGACAGTCCGGTGCCGACGCCGACCTCCAGAACCTTGCCGCCAACCGCGCGGGCCGCCGCGGCGGCCGCCCGCCGCCCCTGCAGCATCACGGGGCCGCACACCGCATCATAAACCGGTGCCCAGCGGGCATAGGCGGTCTGAACGACCGAGCGATCGAGATCCGTGGTCAACGTCATGTGCGCCCCCGCGGCTGAGTGCGATTCTTTGTCACGTGGGACGCGGATATCAGCGGTATGCGACGGCCAAGCGACAGTGACCGTTCACCCTTGAAGCCGATAGAAGTGGTTCACAGGTCCATGACCATGACCCACCGCGACGCGGTCCGCCGCCGCGATGGCGCCAGTAATATAGGACTTCGCTTCGCGCACGGCGGCTTCGAGCGAAGCGCCTTTGGCCAGTTCGGCCGCGATGGCCGATGACAGCGTACAGCCGGTGCCGTGGGTGTTCTGCGTGGCCGTCCGGGGCGCGGCAAGCCGGACCGTAGCCTGCGCCGTCACCAGATAATCCACCGCCTCCGGTCCGTCGCCGTGCCCCCCCTTGATGAGCACGGCCGGACAGCCAAGTTCAAGCAGCGCGCGCCCCTGCATCTCGACATCGCCCTCGGTGCGGGCGATGGGCTGCCCGAGCAGCGTCGAGGCCTCGGGCAGGTTGGGCGTGATGATATGCGCCCTTGGAATCAGTTCGGAGCGCAAGGCTTCGATGGCGTTGCCTTCGAGCAGGATATTGCCGGAGCTTGCGACCATCACCGGATCGAACACCACCGCGCGGGGCTTCCAGCGATCCAGAGCCGCCGCGATCGCCGCGATCAGTTCCTGCGAGGACACCATGCCAATCTTGACCGCGCCGACCTCGAAATCATCGAACACCGCATCGATCTGCGCGGTGACGATCTGTGGCGGCGCATCATGGATGGCGGTGACACCGAGCGTGTTCTGCGCCGTCAGCGCGGTGATCGCCGAGGTGCCGAACACGCCCAGCGCGGCGAAGGTCTTGAGGTCCGCTTGAATGCCCGCCCCGCCCCCCGAATCCGAGCCGGCAATGGTCAGGGCGACGGGAACAGCCATGGGTCGGGACTCCTCAGGAACAGCGCGGCCACAACTTGCCTCGGGATACGGTTTTCGCTTTATAGCGGCCTCCCGCCCCTGCCGGGCAAATCAGAGGGAGTTGCGCAGATGGTCCCGTTCTTTGTCCAGCTCAAGTGCAAGCTCGGGCAGTCCTACGCCGTCGCCAACGCGCTGGCGGAAGCCGAAATCGCCTCGGAGATCTATTCCACGGCCGGCGACTACGACCTGCTGGTGAAGTTCTACGTCGAGCGCGACACCGATATCGGGCACTTCGTCAACGAGAAGGTGCAGACGATCCCCGGCATCCAGGACACCCACACCATCATCACCTTCAAGGCGTTCTGAGCAGCCATCCGCGCCGGAAGGGACTACCGCTCAGGCGGTTCTGGCGGAGACCGGCGCGTCCGGGTTTTTATCTTCGTCGCTCACGGAGGCATCCGGCGCAATCGGCACCTCCCGCAAACGCTTCAGGCCCAGCGCGCGCTCGCGCAGGATCACGAAGATGCCCGCGCCCGCCACGATCGCCGCGCCCGCGACCACGTAGAGGGTCGGCACCTCGCCGAACACCCAGTAGCCGATCATGAAGGCCCACAGCAGGGCGGTGTAGTCGAACGGCGCGAGGAACGACGCGGGCGCATGACGCAGGCTGTCGGTGAAGAAGATCTGCCCCAGACCGCCCGAGATGCCGATTCCGACGAACATCATCACGTCGAACCAGCTTGCAGGCATGCGCCAGCCGAACGGCAGCGTCAGCAGCGAGGCCAGCAGCACCAGCGAGGTCATGATGATGACGATGGACGAGGTCTTCTCGGTCGCGGTCAGGCGGCGAATCTGGATGGTCGCGCCCCCCGCCGTGAAGGTGTTGGCGAACGCGAAGCCGACGCCGATCAGCGTGGAGGCGGTCATCGCCGCGTGATCCTGAAAATACGGGATCAGCATCAGGATGATGCCGCAGAAGCCGATGATCACCGCCGACCAGCGATAGATGTGGACCTTCTCCCTCAGGAACACCGCGGCGAAGATCACCGTCACCAGCGGCGCGAGGAAGGCGATCGCGGTGAAGTCGGCAATCGGAATGCGCGCCAGCGCACCGAAGGTGCAGAACACGCCGACCACGCCGAAGGTGCCGCGCACCACGTGGTCCCACGGCCGGTTGGTGTGCAGCGCGCCTTTCAGCTCGTTCCGCAGTCCAAAGAAAATAATGATCGGAATGGCTGCGAACAGCGAGCGGAAGAAGACCACCTCGCCGAGCGGATATAACTCCCCGAGATAACGCCCCTGGGCATTCATCAGCGCAAACATCACCGTGCCGGCGATCTTCAGCGAAACGGCTTTGGCAATGTTCATGAGACGGAAATTCGAGAATCGATCGGGAAATGACGGGCTTGAGGACGGGCGAAAGCAAGATTCCGACGGCCTGACCCGCCACCCCGAGGAGGTTGCATATCGTGCGAACCTCGAAGGGCGGCGCGCATCCTTCGCGTGCGCGCGACGTGTCGCGCCCACCTCAGGATAACGCCCTGACCACAATCTCGCTCACCACCACTAAACACGGCCGCGGCGCCATGAACAGGTCTTTCGCCGCAATGGGCACATGCGAGCATGTGCCAGCACCCCGGACCTGCCGGGATGCCCGCACGTCTCGTGACGCCAATCTTACAGCCTGTGCAGGCGCTGCTGCTCGCGAATCGCGATCCACACGCGTTCGGCGGTGGCCGGCATGTCGATGTGGTCGATGCCGTATTCGCGCCACAACGCATCGATGATGGCGTTGACGATGGCTGGGCAGGAGCCGATCGCGCCTGCCTCGCCGGCGCCCTTCACGCCCATCGGATTGGTGGCGCAGGGGATGTTGTGGGTCTCGAAGATGATCGGCGGCGCATCGGCCGCACGCGGCAACGCATAGTCCATGAAGGTGCCGGTGACGAGTTGGCCGTCGGCCGGATCGTAGACCGCCTGCTCCATCAAGGCCTGCCCGATGCCCTGGACGGTGCCGCCGTGGACCTGCCCCGCCAGCAGCAGCGGATTGAGCGTCACGCCGAAGTCGTCGACGATCACGTAGTTGACGATCCGGGTAACACCGGTGGCGGGGTCGATCTCGACCTCGGCCACATGGGTTCCGTTGGGAAACGTGCCGTCGGCGCTGGAGAAGGAATTGCTGGCAGTCAGCTTCGCCGGATCGACGCCCTTGCGCCCGGCCAGATCGGCGAATGTGATGCTGCGGTCGGTGCCCGCGACACGGATCACGCCGCCGTCGATCTCGAGATCGCCGACACCGGCCTCCAGCGCCTCGGCCGCCATCTCCTTCAGGTTCTCGCCAAGCGTGCGGGTGGCGCGCTGCACGCCGACGCCGCCCGACGGGATCGAGGCCGAGCCGCCGGTGCCGAGGCCCGTCGCCACCCGGTCCGTGTCGCCCTGAACGACATGCACGCGCTCCGGCGGCAAGCCGAACTGCTCGGCCACGATCTGGGCATAGGCGGTCTGGTGGCCCTGCCCGCTCGACTGGGTGCCGATCAGCACGGTGACGTCGCCGCCGGGATCGAGCTGCACCGTGGCGGTTTCCTCGCCCATGGTGCCACACACCTCGACATAGGTCGCAAGGCCGATGCCGCGGATCAGATCATCCTTCTTCGCCGCCCTGAGGCGCTTGCCGAAATCCTTCCAGCCCGCCACCTCCTGCGCGCGCTTGAGATGCGCCGCGAAGTCACCGGAGTCGTAGACCTTGCCGGTCGCGGTCTTGTAAGGCAGCGCGCGCGTCGGAATGAAGTTCTTGCGACGAATGGCGTCGGGAGCCATCCCGATCTTTCGGGCTGCAGCGTCCACCAGCCGCTCGATCACGTAAGCAGCTTCGGGGCGGCCCGCGCCGCGATAGGCATCGACCGGAACGGAGTTGGTGAACACCGTGCGGACCCGGCAATGGAACGCCTGAATGTCATAGAGCCCGGGCAGCATGCCCGCGCCGCCATAGGAGACATAGGGCGCGAAGGTCGACAGATACGCCCCGACATCGCTGACGAGATCGACGTCCATGCCAAGAAAACGGCCATCCTCGCCGAGCGCCATGCGTGCGGTGGTAACGTTGTCACGGCCCTGCGAGTCGCCGACGAAATGGTCGGCCCGGTCCGCGACCCATTTCACTGTCTGGTTCAGTTGCTTGGCTGCAACCGCGATCAGCGCGTACTCGCGATAGGGAAACAGCTTGGTGCCGAAGCCGCCGCCGACATCCGGGCAGATCACCCGCATTCTCTCAGGGGGAATCTTCAGCACGCTGTTGCAGAGAATGTCGCGCAGCGTGTGGCTGCCCTGACTGCCCGTGGTCAGGGTGAAATGATCGCGTTTGGCATCATACTCGCAGACCGCCGCGCGTGGCTCCATGTAATTGGTCACGATGCGCGGGTTGACGATGGAAATCTCGGCGACCGCATGGGCCTTCGCGAAAGCGGCCTCCATGGCGGCCTTGCTGCCGATCGAGGCATCGAACAGCACGTTGCCCTTGTGATCCGGCCAGACCTGCGGAGCACCCGGCTTGAGCGCGGCGACGCTGCCGACCACCGCCGGCAGCGGCTTCCAGTCGATCTCGATGGCTTCGATGGCATCGCGGGCCTGCTCGACGGTCTCGGCCACCACGAAGGCGACCGCGTCGCCGACATGGCGCACGGTGTCGGCCGGCAGGATCGGATAGAACGGCGGCGAGAACGGCTTGTCCGGGAAATTGAAATGGCAGGGGAGACCGCCGAGGTCCTTCGTCTCGGCCGCGGTCAGGATCAGCGCCACGCCCGGCAGCTTTCGCGCCCGTGTCGCATCGATGGTGTAGGTGGCATGCGCATGGGGCGAGCGCACCATCAGCGCATGCAACGCCTTATCCGGCACGAAGTCCGCCGTGTAGCGGCCCCTCCCCCGGATCAGCGGGTCATCTTCCTTGCGAAGTATGCTTTGTCCGACACCGAATTTCACAGGCGGCATGGGGAACTCCAAAATCTGATGCAGCCATAGTGGTACGATTTCAGGATACGTGCAAACATCATCGCGTGATCGTATTTGGCACCAACCCATATGAAATGATCGGTCCCGGCACCCGACCATGGATGCAGATCTCGTTGACCTGATTTACGAGGCGGCGTTCGTGCCGGATTTGTGGGCCGGCCTCCTCGAACAAGTCGCGGAGCGCACCTCGTCCGCGGCCGGCGCCGTCGTTGTGTTCGGCGAGAACACGCCGCCACGTTTCGCGGCATCTCCCCGGATCGATGGCGTTCTGCGGGCCTTCATCGACGACAATCGCTGGGAGCGCAGTGAGGTGATTAAATATGTCGTGTCCGTTCCTCCCGCCTGCTTCGTCTACGACGCCGATTATTTCCCGACCGACCTGCTGGAGACGGCCGATCTCCGGCGCGAGATGACCGCGCCGCTCGGCATGGGCGGCCAGATCGGATCTTTCGTCTCCGTTCCGACCGGCGACATGGCGATCTTCACGTTCGAGCGCTGGCTGGAGAATGACCGGCCGGCCCTCGCCGATCTCCACCTGCTGAACGGCCTGCGCCCGCATCTCGCCCGCGCCGGCATGCTGAGCGCGCGGCTGCGCATGGAGCAGGCGCGCGCCGGTGTCGCCGCGCTCGAAGTGATCGGCCTGCCTGCCGCCGTGTTGACCAGGCGCGGCCGAGTCACAGTCGCCAACGGATTGTTCGAAACAGCCGGGATCACGACGCGGGCTCGCGACTGCATCGCGCTCGACAATACAGCTGCCAATACACTCCTCACCGAGGCCATTGAAAACGCCCATTCCCACGACGGCAAGACCGTTCGATCCGTTCCGGTGGCCGGAGACGGCGAACGCGCACCGATGGTCATGCATCTGCTGCCGCTGCGGCGCGCGGCGCACGAGCTGTTCTCGGGCGGCGACATCCTTCTGGTCGTGACCGCCGTGACGGCGGACGCGCTGATTCCCTCGCTCGGCATCCTGCACGGACTGTTCGATCTCTCGCCGGCCGAGGCGCGGCTGGCGATGGCGCTGTCGCGCGGACAGTCGCTCAAGGACGCCGCCACGGCGCAGGGCATTCAGGTGAGCAGCGCGCGCTCCTACCTGGAGCGGATTTTTCAGAAGACCGCCACCCACCAGCAGAGCGAACTGGTCGCGCTGCTCAAGACGGCGGCGCTGCCGGGGCAGACCGGACCAGCGACCTGAGCCAGCGCGGACCGAACAGCAGCAGGATGCTCGCGCCATAGACGACGGCGCCGACCAGCACGAGCACCAGCAAGATTGCCTCGTCGCGGAAAGCCGTCATGCCCGCAAGCCAGCTCCGGCATCCCCATACGGCCCCCCACAGGGCCAGCGCCAGCACCACTCCCGCCGCGATGAACTTCAGCAGCGATGTCGCAAACGAGCGGTCGATCACAAGATGCCCGGCCCGCACGGCCCAGAAGATGACCAGCAGCAGATTGATCCATCCGCCGACGGCAGTGCCGAGCGCGAGACCGACCTGCGCCAGCGATCCCATCAGCGCGACCTTGATCGCCACGTTGACCACGACGCCGATCAGGAACGCCTTGGTCGGCGTCGCCGTATCCTTGCGCGCATAGAACGTCGCGACCGCGCTGCGGATCATCACGAAGGGGATGAGCCCGATGGCGTAAGCCGACAGCGTCGCGCCCGCTGCCGCCGCATCCGCCGTGGTGAATGCGCCGCGCGCGAACATCGCGCGCATGATCGCGTCCGGCACCACCAGAAACGCCGCCACGAACGGCAGCGAGAACAGCAGCGTGAATTCGAAGGCGCGGCGCTGCGAGGCATGGGCGCCCGCATGATCGCCCGCCGTGATCCGACGCGACATCTCCGGCAGCAGCACGGTGCCGATGGCAATCCCGATCACGCCGATCGGAAGCTGGTTGAGGCGATCGGCATAATACAGCGCCGACAGCGCGCCGACCGGCAGGCAAGTGGCGATGATGGTGTCGGCGAACATCGCCACCTGCGAGCCCATCGAGCCGATGGTGGCGGGGCCGAGCGCGCGGAAGAAATCGCGGATGTCCTGATCGAGGCGCGGCCGGGCGAAACGCGGCAGCCCGCCATGGCGCGAGAGATCGCCCGCCAGCAGCGCATATTGCAGCACGCCGGAGATCAGGACGCCCCACGCCGCCGCGTGCCCCGCCGTGGGGAAGAAAGCGGCGAGCGCCAGTGTCGCCATCATGGCGAGGTTCAGGAAAATGGGCGCGGCCGCGGCACTGGCGAAGCGCTGGCCGACATTGAGCATGCCGCCATAGAGCGTCACCAGCGTGATCAGGAGCAGATAGGGAAACGTGATCCGCGTCAGTTCGATGGCAAGCGTCCGCTGCTCCGGTTCGGTCGAGAAGCCCGGCGCGAGCAGGCTCATCACCTGCGGCATGAACGCCAGCGCCACGACCAGCAGGACGACCTGCGAGATGAACAGCAGCGTGAAGATGCGGTCCGCGAACAGCCGGGCCGCCAGCCCTCCCCGCGCGCCGGAGACATCCGCATAGGCGGGCACGAACGCGGCGTTGAACGCGCCCTCGGCGAAGATCGCCCGGAAATGGTTCGGCAGCCGCAGCGCGACGAAGAACGCATCCGCCACCGGACCCGCGCCCAGAATGGCGGCGAGCATGATATCGCGCGCGAATCCCGTGACGCGCGACAGGAGCGTGTAACCACCGACGGTGAAAATGCGACGAAGCATCTGTCGCTTCTACAGGAACAGCCGCGGCCGCAAAATGCGGAAAGCGCCGGCGGCCGCCATCGTCAGCCGGCCGCGCGGCGCGGGCTCGCGCTGGCCGCAGGTCTCGTGCGGGACTCCAGGCACTGGATCGCGATCTCGAGCGACAGGGTCGCCTCCTCCCCCGTCACCGCCGGACGAACGCCGGTCTGGACAGCTTCGATGAAGGCCATCAGTTCCGCGCGCAGCGGCTCGTCGTGGCCGACCGACAGATGGCGCATCGAATAGCTGCCATCGGGCTGGAAGCCGAAGCACTCGCTGACCTGCCGGGTCAGCAGATCGCCCATCACGTATTTGTTGCGGGTGGCAACGGTCACGTTGCGCGCCTTGAACGGCGTCAGCCAGTTGGTGTTGATGTGCGCCAGCACGCCCGACGCCGTGCGGAACTGGAGCAGCGCGATGTCCTCGCGCTCGGCGACTGCGCTCGACAGCTGCGGCTGCACCTCGGTGATGTCGGATTCGGTGAACCAGCGGATCAGGTCGATGTCGTGCACGGCCAGATCGATCACCACGCCGACATTGGACATGCGCGGCGGGAACGGGCCGACGCGGGTGATGGCGATGGAGAGGATATCCTCGCCCTTGATCGCCGCCTTGATCGCGGCGACCGCCGGATTGAAACGCTCGACATGCCCGGCCATCAGGGTCACGCCCGCCCTGCGCGCGGCCTCGACGATCTCGTAACCCTCGGCCACGGTGGAAGCGATCGGCTTCTCGACCAGCACGTGAATCTTGCGAGCGATACAGGCCAGCGCCACCTCGTGATGAAGATGCGTCGGCGCGGCGATGGTCACCGCATCGACGCCAGCCCCCAGCAATTCATCCAGTGCGGTGAAGGTGCGGCAGCCGACGATCTTGCCGACGCGATCGCGATGGTCGGCCAGCGGATCGACGACCCCGACCAGTTCGACGCCCGGCATCCCGGCGAGCACGCGGGCATGATTGCTTCCCATGACGCCAGCGCCCACGACCCCGATACGCAGCACGGAAGGCTGACCGCTCTTTGCAGACTCGCCGAAACTCATTGATCCTGACCTTTACGATATTGCGCGTCGGACCGGAGGATGGCGACCATGCGGTCGGTGCGGCCCGATGACACGCCTTCTAGCACGACGCCCCGGTTCTGGCGAACATCTGCCGGATCTTCCCAAACACGTTTTGATTCAGCGCGTTACATCCGCATTCCGCGCCATTGGGCAGCTCAGGACGTGTAGGACTGGAACCATTCCGCGAACCGGGGGATGCCCTGTTCCATCCTCACGGCCGGCCGGAACCCGGTTTCCCGGACCAGATCCTCGATGTCCGCATAGGTCTCGCGCACGTCGCCCGCCGGCATCGGATGATATTCCCGAATCGCCTTCCGCCCCAGCGCCTCCTCCAGCATCGTCACCACGTCCTCCAGATTTTCTGGATGGCTGTTGCCGATGTTATGCACCCGCCAGGGCGCGGAGGAGGACGCGGGATCGCCCGCGAACGTCGTCGAGGGGACCGGCGCGCAGACCGACAGCCGCACGATGCCTTCGACCACGTCGTCGACATAGGTGAAGTCCCGCCGCATCGCGCCGTTGTTGAACAACTTGATCGGCTCCCCCGCCATGATCGCCCGCGAGAAGATGAACAGAGCCATGTCCGGCCGGTACCACGGGCCATAGACCGTGAAGAAGCGCAGCGCCGTGATCGGCAGCCGGTAGAGGTGGCTGTAGGAATGCGCCATCAGTTCGTTGGACCGCTTGGTGGCGGCGTAGAAGCTCACTGGATGGTCGGCGGTATCGTGAACCGAGAACGGGATTTTCGCATTCGCGCCGTAGACCGACGACGACGATGCGAACAGCAGGTGCTCGCAGCCATGATGGCGGCAGCCTTCGAGGATGTTGGTGAAGCCGAGCAGGTTGTCGTCGGCATAGGCATAGGGGTTCTGCAGCGAGTAGCGCACGCCGGCTTGCCCGGCGAGATGGATGACGCGGGGCGATGGCCGCCGCGCGAACAGCGCGGCCGTGGCGTCCCGATCCGCGATGTTCATCTCCACGAATTCGAATCCCGGCTGCTGCGTCAGCAGCGCCAGCCGCGCCCGCTTCAGCGCGGGGTCATAATAGGCGTTGAGGTTGTCGACGCCGAGCACGCGATGCCCGTCTGCCAGCAGGCGTGTGGCGAGATGATAGCCGATAAAGCCCGCGGCTCCGGTCAGCAGCACGGCATCGTCGGTCATGGGCTAAGCTCGCGAAATGCCATTGCCCTTGGCGTCATCGCGGCGACGATAGACGACGAAATGCGACAGCGTGAAATTGACAACGAAACTGACGAGGATCGACAAAAGCTTGGCGCCGATGACCGGCAGATAATGCGACAGCAGAACCAATGTGGTGGTCGCGGCGATTACGCCGGCAACGCCCGAGGCGACGAACACGCCATAGTCGCGCCAGCGCATCCGGTGTCCGGACTCCGGACCGAAGGTGATGAAAGTGTTCATCACGTAGGACCCTGAGACGGCGACGAGCCAGGCGAACACGTTGCTGGGGACCAGCGACCAGCCCATCGTATGATAGGCGACGAGAAACGCTCCAAGATCGACAAATGTATTGACGGCGCCGACGACCGCAAAGCTCAACGCCTTCAGCACGAACGCACGTTCGTGCCAGGCGGAGACAAGGCGGTCTTTCAGTTGTTTCATGACAGGCGGAAACTCCGGCGCAGCCCGTGGAACAGGCGGGTCTGCATAGCCCATGTCGTCCACTGGCGCTAGGGCGCGGGCTGCCCATCCCCGACGAAGGTTCCGTGTCATTGGACGCCGCCCGGCTCTGCCGCTATAGACGCCCGCGATAGCGAGAAACCCATTTCCTGATGCCGCCCGTGCCTCCCGCAACGATCGCCCTGACCCTTCTGGCCGCCGCGCTCGGCTGCGCGGCGCTGATCGTGCTGATGCTTCCGCTGTTGCGGCGCTATGCGCTGGCGCGCCCGAACGCGCGCTCCTCGCACGTCACCCCGACCCCGCAGGGCGCGGGGATTGCGGTGGTTCTCGCCACGCTCGTCGTGGCAGGCATCGCGATCGGACAGGGTTCCGCGCTCCCTGCACCCGTTCTGATCCTGTTCGTCGCGACGGCTGGAATCGCCCTCATCGGAGCCGTTGACGACATCCGCCCGCTCGGCGTCGGGCTTCGCCTCGCGGCGCAGGCGCTGGCGGTCGGCGCCGTGCTGTGGGCGCTGCCGGCGGACCTGCGTGCGCTGCCGGTGCTGCCGCTTTGGGCCGAGCGACTATTGCTGCTTGTTGCCGGGTTGTGGTTCGTCAACCTCGTCAACTTCATGGATGGACTCGACTGGATGACCGTCGCCGAGGTGGTGCCGGTCACCGCCGCGCTCGTGATCCTTGGCCTGACCGGCGACCTGTCGGCACCGGCCGCCCTCGTGGCCGCCGCGCTCGGCGGGGCGATGCTGGGGTTCGCGCCGTTCAACAAGCCGGTGGCGAAAGTATTTCTCGGCGATGTCGGCAGCCTGCCGATCGGGCTCCTGCTCGGCTGGTGCCTGATCGATCTGGCAAGCCACGGCCATCTCGCCGCCGCGCTGCTGCTGCCGCTGTATTATCTCGCCGACGCCACAGTGACGCTGCTGCGCCGGATGGCAAAGCGCGAAAGGTTCTGGGCCGCGCACCGCTCGCATTTCTATCAGCGCGCCACCGTGAACGGCTACACCGTGCCGCGCGTGATCGGCGAGGTGGCGATGCTGAACGCAATCCTCGCGTTCCTCGCCATCGTGGCGGTGTTCGTGAAGACGCCCACCGGCGGGCTTGCGATGCTGCTGCTCGGCGCCGCCGCCGTCGGCGCGGTGCTGGTGCGCTTTTCCCGTCCGCTGCGGTAGTTCCTCAGCGCGCCTCGGCGCGAAACTCCGGCACCGCATCCTTGAGCACCCCGGCGACGGTCTCGCGGGTATCGCCTGCCATGCCGTCGTCGAGCTTGGCGAGCCAGCCGCGCAGGGTGGCGAGCGGCGGCTGGTTCGGCTGCGCGGCAACGATGCCGGTGATGCCGATGTCACGGGTCGGCTCCTGCTCGGCGAACAGAATCTCGTTCATGCGCTCGCCCGGCCGGATGCCCGTAAAGACAATCTCGATGTCGTAGCCGGGCTGCAACCCGGACAGCCGGATCATCCGCTCGGCGAGATCGACGATGCGCACCGGCTGGCCCATGTTCAGGACATAGACGGAGACGTCCGGATGCGCGGCCGTGAGCGCATGCGCCGACGCGGTCACCACCAGATCGCAGGCCTCGCGGATCGTCATGAAGTAACGCACCATGTCCGGATGCGTCACCGTCACCGGGCCGCCCGCCTCGATCTGCGCCTTGAACTTCGGCACCACCGAGCCGTTCGAGGCCAGCACGTTGCCGAAGCGCACCGAGATCAGCCGCGTCGGCCGCGTGCCGTTGCCCTTGCCGGCATGCTCGTGATCCAGCGCCTGACAATACATCTCGGCGAAACGCTTGGTGAGACCGAGCATCGACACCGGCTCGATGGCCTTGTCGGTGGAAATCATCACCATGGCCTCGGCGCCCGCCGCCACCGCCGCGTCCGCGACATTGACCGAGCCGAAGATGTTGGTCTTGACTGCCTCCTCCCAATCCCTCTCCAGGATCGGGACATGTTTCAGCGCAGCGGCGTGAAAGACGATATCCGGCTTGAAGTCGCAGATCAGCCGCATCACCCGGTCGCGGTCGCGGATGTCGGCGATGCGGCCCTCGATCACGGCCGACGAGACCTTGAGCCGCAGCGCCTCGATCTCCGCATGCAGTGCCGGTTCGGAATGCTCCAGAACGAGCAGCCGCGATGCGCCGAACGTCACCACGCGGTCGCAGATTTCCGAACCGATCGAGCCCCCGCCGCCGGTGACGACGACGGCCTTGCCCTTCACGAAGGCTTCGAGCCGGCCATAGTCGATCTTCACGCTCGGCCGCAGCAGCAGATCCTCGACCGCCACCGGCGCAAGCTGCGGCGTGTCGCGGCTCTCCTCCAGCGACGGCAGCCGGCTGACGGTGAGACCGAGCTTGCGCGCCCGCATCAGGATCGCCTCGGGCTGCGCCTCGGCGTCGAAGGCGGACGGCGCCATCACCACGCGCTCGATCGGCTTGCCGCGAGTCTCGAAATCCGCCACCACGTTCGGCAGATCGTCGATGCCCCCCAGCACGGGGATGCCGCGAATGGTCTGGCCGCGATCCGACATCGCGGGCGAGAGAATGCCGACTGCCCACAGCTTCTTCACCGCGCCGCTCTCGATGCCGCGAATGAAAACCTCCGCATCAGCCGCGCGGCCGATCAGCAGCGTCGGCGCGGCGTCCATCAGGCGCGCCTGATTGCGCGTGCGGGTGTAGCGGAAATAGCGGTAGGCGAGCCGCGATCCGGAGAGGAAGAAAATCTCCAGAAACCAGTAGATGATGATGGTGGTCTTACCGAGGAAGAACGTGCCGAACACGTTCGGGGCAAGAAAAATATAATCGAGGATCAGCAGGGCGACGCTGAGCACCGTCGCCGCCTTCACGATGTTGAAGAGGTCCGGCACCGAGACGAAGCGCCACTTCGTCGTGGTCAGCTTGAAGACATAGCAGACGAAAAAGCTGAACACGACGAAGTATGGCAGGATCACCAGCAGGACCGGCAGACGGTCCATCAGGTTCTCGCCGTCGAACCGCAGCGCGAAGCTGGCGAGCACCGCCAGCACCGTGACGCCGGCGTCGTGCGCGGCGATCAGCCAGTTCCGCCAGGTGAAGTTGAAGATCCGGTTCAGCACTTGGAGGGCACTCCGCCCGCGCGCAGCATCATTCCGCCGGCGATGCCGACCCCGAGGACGTACATCCACCCCTCGTGAAAATCAAAGAGATGGGAGTTGAACAGCGACGAAAACATGTTCTGGACCACCACCAGAAGGCCGATCCAGGCCACCACGCCCTCGCCCCGGAACAACAGCAGGTGCGCGATCCACATGGCGTAGAGCAGCGCCACGCCGACGAGACCCCACTGCACGGCGTTGTTCAGCGTCTGGTTATGCGGGTTGCCGATCACCTCCGCGCCGACACCGGTCTGGTTCACCGCCGCCTGCTCGAACAGGGTCCGCGTCGCGCCGGTGCCGTGGCCGAAAACGGGAGCTTCGGCGAAGAACTGCAGCGATTTACGCCAGAATTCCAGCCGCAGGCCACCGGAGGTGCGCTCGGTCGAGGTCTGGTAGCGCTCGTATTCCGCGCCGATGGTGTCGAGCTTGGCCCGCAGGTTGGGCGAGACGACCCACAGCAGCGCGACGGCGGCAACACAGCCCGCCAGCACCAGCGCCATGCCGCGCCGCGTGAGATGCTTCCACGCGAACAGCAGCAGCATCACCGGCAGGCTGACCAGCGCCGTGCGCGACACCGTGACGAACATCATGTTGACCAGAAAACCGAGCGCGACGACGCCGAGCAGCGCCGCCATCCCGAAGCGGCGCGCCTTGATGCAGGCCAGGATCGGCCACGCCAGCGCGACGATGCACAGCGCGAATTCCTGGCTCTGATCGATGTAATTCTTCACCGGCACGCCGTAGAGATCGCCGGTGAATTCGTTCACGCTCTTGAGCGCGAAGCGCGGATCGTACGCCACCAGAAACGACAGCAGCATCAACAGCGCACAGGAAACGAGGAAACTGATGAAGATCAGCGGCCCGCGTTTGGAGTGCTGGAAGTGGTAGACGATCAGCGGCAGCATCAGAAACTTGCCGACCGGCCGCAGCGCGTAGGTTCGCGCCGCCCACGGCGCTTCGGACCACAGCATGCCGAGTGCGGCGAGCGCGACCATCGCCAGCGGCAGATAGCAGACCGGCCTGCGCAGCAGTTCGCCGAAGGCCCGCCAGTCGACGGCCGGGAGCAGCACGACAACCCAGATACCGGCGAAGATCGCGGGAAACGACGTGGACCACGGCAGCGAAATGAGCGTCAGAGCGGCGAACACATCGGCCGCGCGGATCCAGTCCGCCGGCTCGCGCCAGCGCGCGGGCATCCGGCTCGCCAGCGGCGCGGTCAGACTATGCATCAGCTAGGCCCGCCCGCATCAGCGAAACCGGTCGTCGCGATCGAGAAAATCGCAGACATAGGTCCGCACCGCGTCCTCAAGGCTGGTGAAGCCGCCGTTGTAGCCGGCCGCGTGAAGACGGCTCATGTCGGCCTGCGTGAAATACTGATAGCTGTTCCGGATCTGCACCGGCATATCGATGTATTCGATATTGGGCGTTTTTCCGAGCGCCGTGTAGGCGGCCAGCATCAAATCCCTGAACGATCGGGCCACGCCGGTGCCGACATTGAAAATGCCGTTCACCGAGGGCGTCGCCAGCAGCCACATGATGACGCGCACGACATCATCCACATAGATGAAGTCCCGCCGCTGGTCGCCATCCGCGATGCCGTCGCGATGCGATTTGAACAGCTGCACCGTCCTGCCGTCCCGCACGTCCTCGAACCGGCGGGTCAGGACGCTCATCATCGAGCCCTTGTGATACTCGTTCGGCCCGAATACGTTGAAGAACTTCAGCCCGGCCCAGTGCGGCGGCAGCGCGCCGCCCGTGCGCACGCGCTCGATCACCACCTGATCGAACAGGTGCTTGCTCCAGCCGTAGAGATTCATCGGCCGCAGCTTGCGCAGCCCCTCGATGCTGTCGTCATCGACGAAGCCGGCTTCGCCGTCGCCATAGGTCGCCGCCGAGGAGGCATAGATCAGCGGCACGCGGTTGGCGGCGCACCAGTCCAGCAGGCGGAGCGACTGGCGGAAATTGTTCTCGATCACCTCGTCGCCGTCGGTCGCCGTGGTGGCGGAGATTGCGCCCATATGGATCACGGCCTGAAGCCTCCGGCCGGCGATCCATGACATCAGTTCGGCCTGCGGCACCACGTCCGCCAGTTGCCGCTTGGCGAGATTGCGCCATTTGCCCTCGCTGCCGAGATCGTCGCAGACGACGACATCGCTGTGGCCTGCCTCATTGAGCGCAGCCACGATGTTGGAGCCGATAAAGCCGGCCCCGCCGGTCACGAGCAGCATGGAACCTCCGGAAAATCTCGCGCGTCACGGCTAGCCGCCATGCCGCGGCGCATCGCGCCGCGTTTCCTTTGCCTCAGCCGGGTGCCGGAGGCAACGTGCGGCGCGCTTGTTCTCGCCGTGGGAAGCGGATACCCACGGGCGCCATCCCGGATCAGTCATGAATGCCGATTCAATCCATATTCCACAGCTGCAGGTCGATCCGGCCGACACCCGGCCGATCCTGATCGTGCCCTACATGTGGATCGGGGATTTCGTCCGGGGCCAGACCGTGGTCCGGGTGCTGAAGCACCGCTGGCCGAACCGGCCGGTGGACATGCTGACCACGAAGCTGAACGCCCCGCTGGTGGATTACATGCCCGGCGTGCGGGAGGGCATCGTGGTGGACCTGCCCCGCTCCCGTATCGCATTGAAACAACAACGCGAACTCGCCGCCCGGTTGCGCGGGCGGCATTATGGCACCGCCCTTGTGATGCCGCGCACATGGAAAGCCGCCCTCGCCCCGGCGCTGGCCGGAATCCCGGAGCGGATCGGCTTCGTCGGCGAGGTGAGGTTCGGCCTCATCAACCGCTGGCGCTGGGGCGAGAAGAAGCTGCCCCGCATGATCGACCGCAAGGCGGCGCTGGCGCTTCCGCCCCACATTCCGGTGCCGACCGACTGGCCGCCGCCCCGCCTCGTCGTGCCCGCCGCCGAGGTCACCGCGTGGCGGCAGGCCAACGGCCTCGGCGACGCCTCCGCCGTGGCGCTGGCGCCCGGCTCGGTCGGCTCAGGAAAACGCTGGACCTATTATCCGGAAGCCGCCCGGCTGCTCGCCCGGCAGGGCCACGATGTCTGGGTGGTCGGCGGGCCTGGCGAAAAATCGCTGGCCGCCGAGATCGTGGCAGCCGGCGGCGCGCGCGTGCGCGACCTCACCGGCACGGACCTGCGCAACGGCATCATTGCGCTGGCCGCCGCCCGTCTCGCCGTTTCCAACGACTCCGGGCTGATGCATGTCGCGGCCGCCATCGGCACGCCGACCATGGGCATTTTCGGACCGACCAGCCCCTATCACTGGGCGCCGCTGAACGGCCTCGCCGCCACCATCCTCACGAAAACGAAAGTGCCGTGCCAGCCCTGCCACAAGCCGGTCTGCACCCAGAACGACCACGCCTGCATGCGGGACATTCCGGCCGCCGACGTCGCGGGGATCGCGGAAAACCTTTTGGTTGAGATGGGCTCATAGAGCCGTTCAGCGACATCGCTGAACCACGCCAGTTTTCTGATGTGACGCGCTTTCTTCACGCGAGTCCGGGTCCCCACCTCGCTTGAAAACGCTACAGCAGCGCGCGGTAGACCGCCGCGATGCCCGCCGCCTCGGCATCCAGACTGAAGTCCGCCACCACCTGACGATGCGCCCGCGCGCCCATGGCCTGCGCCGCCGCGGGATCCTGCATCAGCCGCTCGAGAGCGGCGGTGAGTGCACCGACCTCATCGTGAGGCACCAGAATGCCGGTGTCGCCGTCGCGCACCACCAGTTCCGCCGCGCCCGCGCGCGAAGCCACCAGCGCCGCGCCGACCGCCATGGCCTCGATCATCGTGACGCCGAAACCCTCGTTGCGCGAGGTGAACGCGAAGATCGTCAGCCGCTTGAACCAGTCGCGCACCTGCTCGACCGGCAATTCGCCGAGGATCAAGATCCGCTCCGAGAGCCCCGCCGCCTCGATCCGCATCCGCAGCGTGTTGGCGAACGCCACCTGGTCCGGCGTGATGGCCCCGACGATGACCGCAGTGAAATCGGGATGGCGGGGCAGCAGCGTGCACATCGCCTCGACGAACAGGTCGGTTCCCTTCTGCGCGCGCACCCGGCCAAAACAGCCGATCGCGTAACGTCCCGGCAGTCCGCTCTCGGCAAACGCGGCCGACCGGTCGGCCGGAGGTGCATAAGCCTGCGGATCGACGCCGTGATAGACGACCACCGAGTCGCGCTTGAGAAACGCAGCCGACAGTTCGCTGGTGGCGATCACCGCATCCATCCGCGCAATCAGCCAGCGCGTGATCCACGAATGATGCCGCTGCGCCGCCGAGGTGAACAGCAGCTTGAGCGGCCAGCCGAGCGAGCGCAGCAGCACGCCGACAATCATCTCGTTGTTGCGCCGCGCGTGCCACACGAGCGGCTTGCGCCGCATCCACAGCCGCAGCAGGCCCGCGAATGTCAGACGATCCACGCCATCCGGCGCGTCGGGACCAAGCCACGCGAGATTGAATGTCGGTGCGAGATAGGGTGTCACCGCCCGCGCCGTCGCCGTGACGCCGGAATAGCGCCAATGCAGGTTGGCGACGATGACCTCCGGATCATCCACAGCAGCCATCTGCCGCACCGTCATGATACAGGGGCGAAAATCCCGACGCCCGCATCGAAAGACAAATAAAAACAAATATATGCAACCAACAACCTCGCCATATCGGAACCCGCCGGGAGATTCGCTGCGACTTGCAGAAACGTCCTATACGCAACATTAATCATAGTCGCCAGATTAGCGGAACCATGAAGGACCTTTTCACGGCTGACCGCTAACCTGCGCCCGTTTGAGTTGCGGAGTAACGAGAATGACAATTCTTGTCACCGGTGGTGCAGGTTATATTGGAAGTCATACAGTGCATGCGCTCGTCGATAGCGGGCAGGACGTGGTTGTCATCGACAATCTCTCCACCGGCGTTTCGTCGTTCGTGCCCGAAGGCGTGCCGCTTTTCATCGGCGATGTTGCCGATGAAAATCTGGTCGAGGAAGTCATCACCGCCCATGGCGTGAAGTCGATCATGCATTTCGCCGGCTCGGTCGTGGTACCGGACTCGATGCGCGATCCGCTCGGCTACTACCGCAACAACACGACGACGACACGCAACCTGCTCAGCGCGGCGGTTCGCTGCAAGGTCCAGCATTTCATCTTCTCCTCCACGGCCGCCGTCTACGGCAATCCGGACAAGGTTCCGGTCGCGGAGGATGCTCGGACGCGGCCGCTGTCGCCTTACGGCTCGTCAAAGCTGATGACAGAGATCATGCTGCACGATGTCGCCGCAGCCTACGGCATGCGCTATGCCGTGCTGCGCTATTTCAACGTCGCGGGTGCCGACCCCAAGGGGCGCGTCGGCCTTCCGAGCGTCGGAAATGCACACCTGCTGCGGACCGCCGTGGAAGCCGCCATCGGCCTGCGTTCAAAGGTCGATGTCTACGGCACCGACTATCCGACCCGGGACGGCAGTTGCATCCGCGACTTCATTCATGTCAGCGACCTGGCCGAGGCCCACCGCGCGGCACTCGCCTATCTGAACGACAACGGCCTCTCCACAACGCTCAATTGCGGCTACGGGCGCGGCTACACGGTTCTGGAGGTGATCGAGACCGTGCGCCGGGTCTCGGGGCGCAACTTCGCCATTCAGTACGCTGATCGCCGACCAGGCGACATCATGACGATGGTGGCGGACACGACGCGCATCCAGTCCACGCTCGACTGGACACCCCGCTACGATCAGGTCGAAACAATCGCCGCCCATTCGCTGGCTTGGGCGGAAAAGCAGGCCTGCGATCATTTAGGGCGACTGCCGGAGGCCATTTCCGCCTGATCAAGCGGTAACGCCGCACACCAGACTGTCGTCCGTTTGGGCTTGAAAAGCCCGGCCGGAGCAGGCATGGAATCCGCGCCTGCCGCGACCCGGCCGATCGGCACAGCCGCCGGAGTCTTGTCCTGTCGCGCCGAGTTCGCATGTCTTCCGCACTCCGTGCGGGGCGATGCAGGCGGTGCAGGATCCTGATGACTGAGTTCCCGAAGAAGATCACAGACGACCCCTACGGTGCGGCGGCGATGGTCTCGCGCCTCGTGCGCGAGCAGGGGGCGGCTTACTGGCCACGCTATCTGATCGCATTCCTGCTGATGGCGACGACGGCCGGGACCACGGCCCTGTCGGCCTATCTGTTCGGGCAGGTCATCAATCAGGCCTACGTGGACCGCAGCGTGCGCGGCATCGCGATCCTGTCGGTGGTGACCATGGTGCTCTTCATCGTGAAGGGCCTCGCCACTTACGGCCACACGGTGATCCTGTCGCAGATCAGCAACGCCATCGTCGCCAAGAACCAGCGCCTGCTGTTCGCCAAGCTGATGAGCGAGGGCATCGGCTTCTATTCCGACCGCCATTCCTCCGAGTTTCTCGCGCGCCTGACGACCGGCGCGGCTGCCGTGACGCAGGTGCTGAATCTTCTTGTCGGCGCGGTGGGGCGCGACCTGCTCTCCCTGATCGGCCTCGTCATCGTCATGGTGATGCAGGACCCCTACATGGCGCTGTTCGGCTTCCTGGTCGCGCCGCCCGCGATGTTCGTGCTGCGCAAGATGGTGCGCCGGATCAAGGGGCTGGCGAAGACCCAGTTCACCGGCACCGCCGACATCATGGAGATCATGCAGGAGTCGCTGCAGGGCATCCGCACCGTCAAGGCGTTCACGCTGGAAGATACGATGCGGGCGCGCATCGACACCGCCATCGGCGCGGTCGAACGCAACGCCAACAAGATGGCCCGCGTCTCCAGCCGCTCCTCGCCGCTGATGGAAACGCTGGGCGGCATCGCCATCGCGGCCTCGCTGCTTTATGGCGGCTACGCCGTGGTGGCGCAGGGCGCGACGCCGGGCCAGTTCTTCTCCTTCGTCACCGCCTTCCTGCTGGCCTACGAGCCGGCGAAGCGGCTGGCGCGGCTCAATCTGGAACTCAACAGCCAGATCATCGGCGCACGCATGCTGCTCGAACTGGTCGATGCGCCCGCGACCGAGCCGCCCGAGGACCACAAGCCCGCGCTGAAGCTGTCCGATGCCCGCGTCGAGTTTCGCGAGGTGTCCTTCGCCTACCGCAGCGGCGAGCCGGTGCTCAATCACATGAACTTCGTCGCCGAACCCGGGCAGGTCACGGCGCTGGTCGGCCCCTCGGGAGGCGGCAAATCGACGGTGCTGGCGCTGTTGCTGCGGCTTCACGAGATCGGCAGCGGCGCGGTTCTGATCGATGGCCAGAGCATCGCCGACGTCTCGCGCCGCTCGCTGCGCTCGCAGATCGGCTATGTCGGTCAGGATGTCTTTCTGTTCCGTGGCACCATTCGCGAGAACATCGCGTTCGGCCGCATTGGGGCAAGCGAGGACGAGATCATCGCCGCCGCGACGGCGGCCTGCGCCCATGATTTCATCATGAGTTTCCCGCTCGGCTACGACACGCCGGTCGGCGAGCATGGCACGCAGCTCTCGGGCGGCCAGCGCCAGCGCATCGCCATCGCGCGCGCCCTGATCAAGGACGCTCCCATCGTGCTGCTGGACGAAGCCACGGCCGCGCTCGATTCCGAATCCGAAAAGCAGGTGCAGGAGGCCATTGCGCACCTGTGCCGCAACCGCACCACCATCGTCATCGCACACCGCCTGCACACGATCATGCATGCCGACCGCATCCTCGTGGTCGAGAAGGGTCAGATCGTGGAGAGCGGTCGCCATGGCGAGCTGCTGATCCGCGGTGGCCGCTATGCCTCGTTCTTCCGTCTGCAACAGCGCGAGACGATCTCGCTCGCCTCCAACGCAGCGGCGAATATGTAAAAGCCCCCCGGAGACTGCCATGAGCGACACCGTGATCCCCGCCCCGCCCGCACCCGTTCTTCCCATCGCCGGCGAGGCGAAGGTGTTTCCGGTGCGCCGCATCTGGTGCGTCGGCCGCAACTATCTCGAACACATCCGCGAGCTCGGCAACGACGAGCGGCAGCCGCCGTTCTTCTTCGCCAAGCACGCCGACATGATCGTGCCCGACGGCGCGACGATCCCCTATCCTCCGCTCACCAGCAATTTCCAGTACGAGGTCGAACTGGTCGTTGCCCTGAAGGATGGCGGCTCTAACATTCCGGCCGAGACGGCGCTGGACTTCGTCTACGGCTATGCGGTCGGCATCGATATGACGCGGCGCGACCTGCAGACCGCCTCGCGCAAGAAGGAACAGCCATGGGAGATCGGCAAGTCCTTCGACTTCTCCGCGCCCTGCGGCGTGATCCATCCGGCGGCGAGCATCGGCCATCCGAGCCACGGAAAAATCTGGCTGTCCGTCAACGGCGAGGAGAAGCAGAAGGGCGACCTGTCCGAGATGATCTGGAACGTGCCGGAAATCATCGCGAAGCTGTCGCAGCAGGTAAGCCTCTCTGCCGGCGATATCATCATGACCGGCACGCCCGCCGGCGTCGGTGCCCTGCAGCCCGGCGACAAGATCCGCTGCGGCATCGACGGCCTCGGCATTCTCAACGTCGCGATCGGACCCGCCGCCTGAACGCGACGTCAGGTCGGTTTCGTTCGGCTGCGCGACCGGGAAAGCCGGGGCCTTCGGGACGGTGGCAGCGATCCGCGCGCGAGGCGCATCGCGGCCTCGCCCGCCGTCTCGAAATAGGCCGGGAACACGCCCCGCCATCTCGGCGACCGCATCGATACCAATGAAGCGGATGCCGTCCCGACAGAGCGCAAGTATACTCTCCAGCGAATGGGTTTCGCCAAGCTTTCGCTCCAGCCTTTCACCATGACCCCGCACGACACAGCCAGCGAAGATGGTCATATCGTCGAGATCGTTTGCCGCGACGGCATCCGGCTCGGCGGCCATCTGTGGCGGGCGAAAGCGGACGCCAGGGCGAAGGTCATCATCAACTCCGCGACCGGCGTCCTGTCGCGGTACTATCACCGCTATGCCCGCTTTCTGACGGAGCATAACTTCGACGTGCTGACCTATGACTATCGCGGCATCGGCGCATCGCGGCCCGAGCGGCTCCGGGGCTGCGGCTACAGGTGGCGGGACTGGGGCGAGCAGGATTTCGATGCAGCATTGCGTTTTATCCACGACCATGGCGCGCCCTCGCCGATGATGGTCGTCGGGCATAGCATCGGCGGCTTTCTGCCCGGACTCGCGCCGAGCGCGCCGCTGGTCTCGAGGATGCTGACCGTCGGTGCACAATATGCGTGGTGGGGCGATTATGCTCCCCGCTCCCGGCTGCAACTCTTCCTCAAATGGCACGTCTTCATGCCCGGCGTTACGGCTGCCCTCGGCTTCTTTCCCGGACGGCGATTCGGCTGGTTCGAGGACCTGCCCGCAGGCGTCGCCAACGAATGGAGTTTTCACGGACCGAAATTCGAGCGTAGCTTTCCGCGTGAGAAGCGCGACGACGCGGTTGCCCGCATGGCCGCCATCACCGCGCCTGTTCTGGCCATCGCGGTTGCTGACGACGAGATCGCCACGCCGCAGGCTATCCGGCGCACGCTGCGCTACTATTCCGGCGCAGAGCAGACGCTTGTTCTGATCAAGCCCAGCGACTACGGCCGCGAGTCAATTGGACACTTCCGGCTGTTCCACGGCAGCCATGCGCCGGACTTCTGGCAGGACACGATATTGTGGCTACGCGACGGCATCAGCCCGTGGGCTGCATCCGGCGAAACGACCAGATAGGTCACCGGTCTCGGCAGGCCAGCCCGCCGGCGCGCGAACGTCACCAGCGGACTTGCCGTGACGTGTCGAACAGATGGGCCTGCGTCACCATGTCGGGCGGCGCGAAGAAAACCCACCACGCCAGCACCGCCATGAGGACAAGCGCGACTGTCACCGCGAGATCGACGAATCTGTGGTCGTCCCATCCATCGCCTGGGTTGCGCATCGCCTTCGCTCCTTCTCAAGGGAAGCTCACAAGACAATGGTATGGGCACGGACTAAGTTCCGGCCGCGCCGCACCATAGCCGTGCGATGCAGCGGCGAACAACCGGGGCAGAGAGACGATCCAGATCAGCGCAACACAAAAGCGGCGGCACGCGAGGTGCCGCCGCCCGTGACAAACAGATTGTCTCTGGATCTATCTCAATCTCACAGGCGGTCGTCCGGGCCCGGACGTCCCGGTCCACGACGATCCCGCTCGCCGCGATCCTGAAAACGCTCCGGTCCGAACCCGTGCCGCTCCCAGCCCGGCCCGCCGAAGCGCGCCCGCGTCAGGGCCGCAAGCCGCTTCTTCTGACCGTCATCCAGGGTCTTGTAGAGCGGATCGGCGGCATCGGCGATCTTCTTGAGTGCCGCCGCCGTGGTCGCCATGGTGTCGGCGCGCTCGCGCAGGCGCGTCACCGGATCCGGCACCTGCGCCTTGTCATCGCCGACACGCTCGTGACGCTCCGCCACCCGCGCCTGCGCGCGATCGATCCGCAGCTTGGCGAAGTCATGCACCGCGGCTTCAAGCGGCGGCCACAGCTTTTCCTGATCCGGCGTCAGCTTCAATCCGGCCTTGACGGCCGCGATCCGCGCATCGGCGAATGCCGACATATCCTCGGCGGTCATCCGCGCATGATGGTCACGGTGTTGCGCATAGACGGCCGCGCCGGAGCCCATCAACAGAACTGCCGCCGTCGCGGCCACGATCGCTTTCTTCATGGTCTCACCTCTCACCCTTCCCCGCGCGATCATGGTCGCGGGCCGGACGGTGCTCAAATTAAAGTCCGGACAGGTTGGGGAATCTTACAAAGATGTAATCCCATCGGAGCAAACTCATCGCGTCACAGCATGCCGAGCGTTCGCGGCAGCCACAGCGACAGCTCCGGGACATAGGTGATGAGCACGAGGAACACGAGCAGCGTGACAAGCCACGGCAGAACGGCAATCGAAAGTTCCGTGATTCCCATCTTCGCAATGCCCGAGGCGACATAGAGGTTCAGCCCCACCGGCGGATGGCACATGCCGATCTCCATGTTGACCACGATCACGATCCCGAAGTGCACCGGATCGATGCCGAGTTTCACCGCGATGGGAAACAGGATGGGCGCCATGATCAGCACGATGGAGGACGGCTCCATCACGTTGCCCGCCATCAGCAGCAGGAGGTTGACCAGCAGCAGGAACGTGATCCAGCTGATGCCGCTTGACGTGATCCAGTTGGTCATCTGCTGCGGAATCTGCTCGCTCGTCATCAGGAACGAGAACAGCACCGCGTTGGTGACGATATAGAGGATCATCGCGCTCATGTTCGCGGAGGACAGCAACACCTTCGGCACGTCCTTCAGGCGCAGATCCTTGTAGATGAACATTTCGATCAGGAAGGCGTAGACCGCGCTCATGGCGGCAGCCTCGGTTGGCGTGAACCAGCCCAGATAGATGCCGCCCAGCACCACCACGATCAGTGAAATGCCCCAGATGGATTCGCGGAACGCGCGCCAGGTGTCGCCCCACGTCGCCTTCGGCACGCGCGGATAGTCGTTCTTCCAGGCGCGATACCACGTGGTCAGCGAGAGCATCACCGCCAGGATCGCGCCCGGGATCATCCCCGCCATGAAAAGCTGACCAACAGAGGCGGATGAGACCCGCTCGCCCGATGGCCCGAAGTAGACCGCGCCGGAGGTGGCGACCGAATAGATCACCATGATGATGGACGGGGGGATGAGGTTGCCGAGCGCGCCGCCCGTGACGATCACTCCGGCCGCAAACCGCTTCGGGTATCCCACCGACAGCATGGCCGGAAGCATGATCGATCCGATCGCGACGACCGTCGCGGGCGAGGAGCCGGAGACCGCCGAAAACAGCGCGGCCGCCATGGTCGCGGCGATGCCAAGCCCGCCCGCCCAGTGCCCGATCAAGGTGCGGGCGAACGCGATCATCCGCCGCGCCACCCCGCCATGCGTAAGAAAGTTTCCGGCCAGAATGAAGAACGGGATCGCCATGATCTCGAACTTCTCGATGCCGGTGAACAGCTTCAGCGCGACCGATTCGATCGGCACGGACGTCATGAGGAACAGAAACGTCAGCACCGTCATGCCGAGCGCGATGGAAATCGGCATGCCGGTCAGCATCAGCACGACCAGCAGGGCGAAGATCAGAAGCGCGCTCATCGGGCGCTCTCCGGCGACTGGTCGATCTCGTGCGGATGCAGCCCCTCGACTTCCGTCTCGTCGTGATGCGGCAGATGCCCCGTCCGGTGGAAGGCCCACGCGACCTGCAGGAAACGGAAGCACATCAGATACGAGCCAAGCGGCACGCACAGGTAGACGATCCAGCTCGGCAACTCCAGATCGGGCGTCACCTGATCGGTCAGCATCAGGCCGTGGACGAACTTGGCTCCCATCGACCCCACGACGAACGTGAACAGCGCACCGCAGAACAGCCCGAACAGGATGGTCGCTTTCCGCCAGCGATCATTCAGCTTGTTGATGAGGACATCGACCCCGACATGGATACCGGTCCGCACACCATAGGCCGCGCCGAACTTCGCCATCCACACGAACATGAAGATGCATAGTTCCTGCGCCCAGGACAGGTTGATCGGAAACAGGATCGGATAGAACAGCGAATAGCCGATCAGATAGCGGTGCATGACCGCCACGAAGATCAACAGCGTCGCCGCGGCGATCAGCGACGCGATCAGAATCTCCTCGACCCGGTCGAGGATGCGAAGCAGCACGGACATTATCCCCCCAACGTCACGAACACGCGCCGGACATCTCCGCTCCTCTCGATGGGTCGGCTTTGTTTTTTGCCGGCGCCTCGCGAGTCACGGGCCGCTCGCGGACGGCGCATCACACCTTCCGCGGTCACCGTTTGCAGCTGCAAGCGCTCAGTTGGTCGTGCCGCGCGTTTCCTTCAGAAACTCGTCGATCAACCCCTGCCCGACGCGGCCCGCGACGTCCTTGTAGACGACCTCCATCGCCTTGCGCATCGCGGCATCCTGCTCGGGCGTCAGCCTGATCAGCTCGGTCTTGCCCGATTTGCTCATTTCCTGAAGCGCGTCGTCATTTTCCTTCGCCGACTGACCATTGCCGAAGTCGGAGGCTTCCTTCATCGCCTTCTCAAGTTGCGGGCGCACATCGGCGGGCAGGCCATCCCAGAACTTCTTGTTGGTGATGACGACGTAGCCGATATAGCCGTGATTGGTCACGGTCGTGTACTTCTGCACCTCGTGCATCTTCTGCGTATACATATTGGACGGCGTGTTCTCCTGCCCGTCCACCACGCCCGTCTGCAGCGCCTGATAGACTTCGGAGAACGCCATCACCTGCGGGATCGCGCCCAGCGCTCGGAATTGCGCTTCAAGCACCTTGGACGACTGGATGCGGAATTTCAGGCCCCGATAATCCGCCGGCGCGATCAGCTTCTTGTTCGCGCTCATCTGCTTGAAACCGTTGTCCCAGTAGGCGAGGCCGGTGATGCCTTTTGCATCGAGCAGCCCGAGCAGCTTCTTGCCGAGCGGACCTTCGGTCACCTTCCGCAGCGTCGTCAGATCGGGAAGGATGTAGGGAAGATCGAACACCTCGAACTCCCTGACGCCGATCGGCCCGAACTTGGAGGCCGAGGGCGCCAGCATCTGCACAGCGCCGAGCTGAAGCGCCTCCAGTTCTTCCTTGTCCTTGTAGAGCTGGGAGTTCGGATAGACCTCAACCTTCACCTTGCCGTCGGTGTATTTCTCCGCAAGCTCCTTGAACTTGTCGGCGGCGAGGCCCTTCGGCGTGTTCGGCGCAACGACATGGCTGAACTTGATGACGATCGGATCAGCAGCGGCGGCGGGTCCGGCAATGGCCAAAACAGCCGCCGAAACGGCAGCCAGAATGAGAGCCCTCATATATCCTCCCCATTTATGATCTCGCGAGCCTTCAGGCTCGTCTGACTGCCATCATTGCAGACGGGATAGACAAATGCCATTGCCCGTTAGGAGGAGCCGGGCCGGCATCGTCGCTGCGACGCAAAACAAAAACGGCGCCCGAAGGCGCCGTTCGTACGTCCCGAACTTAGAAACGGCGATCAGCTCGCCGCCGCGGCCGCCGGAGACGACACATCGCGCTGGCGCTTCATCACCAGCTTGTTGAGCGCGCCGAGATAGGCCTTGGCGGACGCCACCAGCGTATCCGGATCCGCGCCCTTCGAGGTCATCGAACGGCCGTTGTTGGAGAGCCGGACCGAGACTTCCGCCTGCGCGTCGGTGCCCTGCGTCACCGCGTGAACCTGATACAGCTCGAGCACCGCCTCGTGCGGCACCAGCGCCTTGATGCAGTTGAACACCGCGTCCACCGGGCCGTTGCCCTCGGCCTCCTCGATACGCGTCTGGCCGTCGATATCGAGCTTCATGGTGGCGCGTTGCGGACCATGGGTGCCCGCGATCACCGTGAGCGAGACCAGGCGGATGCGGTCGTGCGCGGTCGCGACCTCCTCGTCCACCAGGGCCTCGATGTCTTCGTCGTAGACGTGCTTCTTGCGGTCGGCGAGCGCCTTGAAGCGGACGAAGGCATCCTCGATCTGGTTGCGCGACAGCTTGTGGCCCATCTGCTCCAGCTTGTGGATGAAGCCGGCGCGGCCGGAATGCTTGCCCATCACCAGCGAGGTCTGCTTCACGCCGACCGACTCCGGCGTCATGATCTCGTAGGTCTGGGCGTTTTTCAGCATGCCGTCCTGATGGATACCGCTCTCGTGCGCGAACGCGTTCCGGCCGACAATGGCCTTGTTGTACTGCACCGGGAACGACGTCGCGGCGGCCACAACCTTCGAGGCCTGCGTCAGGGCGCGCGAGTCGATGCCGGTGACGAAGGGCAGCCGGTCGCGGCGCACGTTCATCGCCATCACGACTTCTTCCAGCGCCGCGTTGCCCGCCCGCTCGCCGATGCCGTTGACGGTGCATTCGATCTGCCGCGCGCCGCCGCGCACGCCCGCGATGGAGTTGGCGACCGCGAGGCCCAGATCGTCGTGACAGTGCGTCGAGAACACAGCCTTGTCGGAATTCGGCACCGCCGCCCGCACGCGCATGAACAGATCATAATATTCTTCCGGCACGGCGTAGCCGACCGTATCGGGGATGTTGATCGTGGTCGCGCCCGCCTTGATCGCGGCCTCGACGCAGCGGCACAGGAAGTCGAACTCGGTGCGGGTGCCATCCTCCGACGACCATTCGACGTCGTCGATATGGTTGCGGGCCCGCGTCACCGACTGGATCACTAGTTCATAGACCTCGTCCGGCTCCTTCTGCAGCTTGTATTTCATGTGCAGCGGCGAGGTGGAGAGGAAGGTGTGAATGCGGCCGCGCTTGGCCGGGCGGATTGCCTCGGCGCAGCGGTCGATATCCTTCTGGGCAGCACGCGACAGGCCACAGATCACCGCGTTGCGGCTGCGGCGGGCGATCTCGTTCACCGCCTCGAAGTCGCCATCGGAGGCGAAGGGATAGCCGGCCTCGATCACGTCGACACCCATGTCGTCGAGCATCGCGGCGACGTTGAGCTTCTCCTCGAACGTCATGGTGGCGCCCGGGCACTGCTCGCCGTCACGCAGGGTGGTGTCGAAAATGATGATGCGCTCGGTGCCGGACTGACTGGCAGGAACCGGCTGGGTCTCGTTGGCAGACATTGGATTTCCTTCAGGCTTTGCGCGTCTCGCTCGGTGGGGACGCTGCGCGGATGTCGTTGCTTGCTGCGGTCCCCTGAGTGCCAGGGCAGCCAAGCCCGGCCGGCCCTCAGGGGCAGCTAAGAAGCAGCAGGCCGCCAAGAAGGCTGGACGCGGACAGAGCGCGGATCGAGCGGGCGCACGCGGAGATGCCAGGCTGAATGCCCGCTCCACCGATCATGTCGATCCCGCCGCTCATCGTCATCGTGTGTTCCATCGACGCCATCGTCGGCAAAAAATCTTGAGAAACCATTGCCGGCGGCGTCTTCCGGTCTTGTAAACGACAGCCGCCACGGTTCGCAATGCCTAAAAACGGCAGGGCCGCTGTCCTATTTCTGTCAGGACGAGCCGGTTTTCCTGTCCGCCGCCCGTTTGCTGGCCGGGCTTCGCGCGCCCCTGCCCTCCTTCTCCAGCGCCTCGCGGATGCTGGGGAATTCCTTGCGGTCGTTGGCCGCGACCTTGGGATAGCTGAGATCGAGTTTTTCCAGAGTGCTGACAATGGTCGAGCCGATCACCGCGCGGGAGAACCACTTGTGATCCGCCGGCACGACGTGCCATGGCGCCGTCGGCGTCGAAGTTTTGCGGATGAGGTCCTGATAGGCCGCCTGATATTTGTCGAACAGCTTGCGCTCGGACACGTCGCTCATCGAGAACTTCCAGTTCTTCGCCGGCTGTTCGAGCCGCGCCAGAAAGCGCTGGCGCTGCTCCTCCTTGGACAGATGCAGGAAGAACTTCAGCACCACCGTGCCATTGCGCGCCAGATGCGTCTCGAACGCGCGAATATCCTCGAAACGCTCTTTCCAGATGTTCTTCGTCACCAGCTTCGGCGGCAGCTTCTGGCCGTCGAGAATCTCCGGGTGCACGCGAACGATCAGGCATTCCTCATAATAAGACCGGTTGAAGATGCCGATCCGCCCGCGCTCGGGCAGATGGATCGCGGCGCGCCACAGGAAATCGTGGTCGAGTTCGTCGGAGGTCGGCGTCTTGAACGAGCGCACCTGGCAGCCCTGCGGATTGACGCCCGCCATCACGTGTTCAATGGCGCTGTCCTTGCCGGCTGCATCCATGCCCTGAAAGATCAAAAGCAGCGACCAGCGGTCATGCGCATAAAGCTTGGCCTGAAGCTCGCGCAGCTTGCCGCGATTGGCCTCGATGAGATCCTGTGCGGATGCCTTGTCGAGATCGCCTTTCTCGGCGGTCTTGTAGCGGCTCAGATGAAACTCCCGCGAGCCATCGACGCGGAACGGATCGACATACTGCGCCAGCGAGGCGTTCTTTTGCTTGTCTGCCATCGATATCTTTGTCCTTACAAATCGCGAGCGCCGTCTGGCGCGGAAAACATATGAATCAGGAAAGCCGTGACGAAGCCCGGCATCGCGCCGGTGAAATCCTGCGGGCCGTAAACCAGGCGGATCGCACTCAGTTCCGGCGCGACCTGCCCCGCGAGCGTTTCCTCGATCTTCCGTTTCAGCTCGGCGCCGGACAACGGCGAGCGCAGCACGCGCATCATCGCGATGCGGGTGTGGTCGATCACCACATGCCAGTCCGGAGCGGCCTCGTAGTCGGAGGGTACAAGGCCGATCTCCTCCTCAACCTCCCGCGCGACACTGCCCGGGATATCGAGGCGGTCGCCGGCGACGTCGGACAGATCGGGCGTGCCCGCCGCGAAATAGACGCGCCCCGCATTGGCTGTGTGCGGCCCCATCACACCGAGCACGTACGCGCCATCGCTGGCGCGCAGCGCGCCCATGCCGAAGCCGTTGAAAACGGATGTGTCGGGAAAGCCCCAGTCGCGCCAGGCGAGGAAGCTGGCGAAGTCCGTCTGAAAATAGCTGGCGCTCAGCGTCTCGCCAGACAATGCACGGGAGCAGCCGAGCAGGATGGGCCCGTTCCAGATCTGCGGGACCTTCGCGCGGCACGCCTCGAAATGAGCGGCGATCTGGTCGCGCCGCTCGTCGGCGAACCGCCAGCGCCATGGCACCACCCGCAGATCAAGCGCGCGCACGCGATGGATGGTCGGAGATGATGCCGCCGTCGCCGCGCCGCGCGCGTCCTGTGTCATGCCGAGCCGCCTATGCCTTCCCTCGCAGACATAGCCCGCGAGCGGAGTAAGGTACAGGCGGGGGTTACCTCGCCGCGCGGGAGGGTTCCCCCAGCGCGGGAATTCCACGCCCCGCCGTGGCCACCGTCTGGCGATAGCGCGCCAGCGAAAACTCATCGGCGGGAATTTCCGGAGCCTTGCGCGCGATCAGGTCGGCGACCACCCGGCCCGCGCCGCAGGACATGGTCCAGCCCAGCGTGCCATGACCCGTGTTCAGATAGAGATTGGCGGGCCCGGCCTGCCCGACCACCGGCGTGCCGTCCGGCGTCATCGGACGCAGGCCGCTCCAGAAAATCGCCTTTGACAGATCGCCGCCGTTCGGAAACAGATCGCTCACCGAACGGTCCAGCGGGCGGCGGCGGCCCGGCAGCGGGCGCGGGTGGTAGTCGCCGACCTCGGCGGTGCCGCCGACACGGATGCGATCGCCGAGCCGCGTGATGCCGACCTTGTAGCTCTCGTCCATCACCGTCGAGACCGGTGCACCCGCCTCGTCGGTGATCGGCAGCGTCAGCGAATAGCCCTTGATCGGGTAGACCATCAGGTCGATGCCGAGCGGGCGCAGCAGCAGCGGCGAGAAGCTGCCGAGCGCGACGAGATAGGAATCGGCCTTATAGATGCCCCGGCTGGTGGCCACGTGGTCGATATAGCCGCCGCTCACCGCGAGCTTGTGGATCTCGGTGTCGTAGACAAAATTGACGCCAAGCCCGGCGGCGATCTTCTCTAGCCGCTGGGTGAACAGATGGCAGTCGCCGGTCTCATCGTCCGGCAGCCGCAGGCCGCCGACGAACAGATCGCGCGAGGCCGCCAGCGCCGGCTCCGCCGCGACGCAGCCGTCGCGGTCCAGCACCTCGTAAGGCACGCCATACTGCTTCAGCACCGCGATGTCGTTGCCGATGCCGTCGAGCTGCGACTGCTTGCGGAACAGCTGCAGCGTTCCCCTGGCTCGGTCATCATAGGTGATGCCGGTCTCGGCGCGCAGCCCGCGCAGGCAGTCGCGGCTGTATTCGGCGATCGCCACCATGCGGCGCTTGTTCACCGCATAGCGTTCCTCGGTGCAATTGCGCAGCATCTGGAACAGCCAGCGATACATGAAAGGATCGAACTGCGGGCGCATCACCAGCGGACCGTAACGGTCCAGCATCCAGCCGATGGCCTTCTTCGGCACGCCGGGTCCGGCCCAGGGCGAGGAATAGCCCGGCGACACCTGCCCGGCATTGGCGAAGCTCGTCTCCAGCGCGGCACCCGGCTGGCGGTCGATCACCGTGACCTCATGACCCGCCTTCGCGAGATAATAGGCGGACGTCACGCCGATCACGCCGGCACCGAGAACGACGACTTTCATGGCCTGTCTCCGAAGGTTGTCCGTGGCGTTCCGCCAACGGATGGGCTGCGATAGATTCGGTTGAAACGCGAGCCGAGGCTGGTCAGCACCTCGTAGCCGATGGTGCCCATGGTCCCGGCGACGGCATCGACGCTCTGGTGAGCGCCGATGATCTCGACCTCCGTTCCCGGCGCGACAGCCTCGTCGCCGAGCCCCGACAGATCGATGGTGAGGCAGTCCATCGACACCCGGCCCACGATCGGACAGGCCGCGCCGCGCAGATGCACGACGCCGCGATTGCCGAGCATCCGGCTGATGCCGTCGGCATAACCGACCGCCAGCGTCGCAAGCCGTGTGGGCTTGCTTACGCCATAGGTGAAGCCGTAGCCGACATGATCGCCGGGACCGATGGTGCGGGTCTGGATCACGCGGGCGACAAGGCGCGCCACCGGCCGCATCGGATTGGCCTGATACGGCGTCGGGTTGATGCCGTAGAGCGCCGCGCCCGGGCGGGTCAGGTTGAAATGAAAGTCCGGCCCCAGAAAGATGCCCGACGAGTTGGCGAAGGAGCGCTGCGCGTCCGGCCAGTGCGCCGCCAGCGCGCGAAACATCGCCAGCTGCTGCGCGTTGGCCGGATGGTCCGGTTCGTCGGCGCAGGCCAGATGGCTCATCACGCAGGCGATCTCCAGCCCGGCCATTTGCTCCGGCGCGGACGCCAGCCGCTCCACGTCGCGCGGCGACAGGCCGAAGCGCGACATGCCACTGTCCACCTGCAAGAACGCCCGCAGCGCCTGACCGCGGCGGCGGCCCTCGGCCACGTAGGCCTCCACCTGCTCAACGCTGTTGAGCACCGGGATCAGCCGCGCATTGGCGCAATTGGCCTCGCATCCCGGCATCAGGCCGTTCAGGATCATGATCGAGGCCGCAGCGGGCAACCACGCCCGCAGCGCCAGCCCTTCGTCCAGATGCGCGACGAAAAAATCCCGGCATCCGGCCTCGAACAAAACCGGCGCGATCTGGCGCGCGCCGAGCCCGTAGCAGTCCGCCTTGACGGCAGCTCCGCAGCGCACGCCCGGTCCGACCCGATCCTGCAACAGCCGGTAGTTCTCCGCGACGGCGGCAAGGTCGATGGTCAGCGTCGCTCCCGTATGGGAGGGCGACGAAACCGGCACGGGCGGAGCTTGCGTCATCGTCTGCAGCATTCACAAAGAATGCCTGCCCTGCGCCGCGATTTTTCTGCAAAGATTGACGCGTTTGTCCCTGTCCGCGCATATTTCCTGCAAGATGCCCGACCTATTCGCAGGAAATCTGCGTTCATTCATCAGGAAACCGGCCGAGCCCGCGATGACTCACGACCTCGACCCGATCGACCGCAAGATTCTGCGGGCGCTTGTTCAGGATGCCCGCCTCAGCCAGGCCACGCTGTCGGAGAAGGTCGGCCTGTCGCCGACCGCCTGCGCACGGCGCGTGCTGCGCCTCGAACAGGAAGGCGTCATCAGCGGCTATTCAGCCGAGATCGACGCCGCATCCCTCGGGTTCGTGATGACCGTGCTGGTCAACATCACGCTGGATCGCCAGAGCGAGGAGGCGCTGAAAGCTTTCGAGACCGAGATCAGCCGCTGCCCGGATGTGGTGTCCTGCTATCTGATGTCCGGCAGCGACGACTATCTGGTGCAGGTACAGGCGCGCGACATGGAAGACTATGAGCGCATTCACAAGCAGCATCTGTCGCGGATGCCCGGCGTGGCGCGGCTGCATTCCAGCTTCGCCATGCGCAAGGTGGTGAAACGGACGATCTCGCCGGCCGCGCTGAAAGGGTGACGCCGCGATCTATCCCTGCCCCGCAAGCTGCGCCTGAAGCCTTGGCACCACGTAATCGAGAAAGACACGGACCCGCTGCGGCATGCGCTGGCTGCCGAGATACAGCGCGTTGATATGCTCCTCGTCGCCCATGCCGGAATCAGCCAGCACCTCGACGAGACGACCCGCCACGATGTCCTCGCGCGCATGATATTCGCCGAGACGGGCAAGGCCGACGCCGGCCAGCGCCATCCGCCGCACCGATTCGCCGTTGTTCGCCAGCAGCGATCCGCGCACCTCGCGATCCACAATCCGGCCGCCGTCCTTCAAGGGCCACACCGGCGCCGCGCGCCGGAAATTGAACCCGAGGCAATCGTGTCGGTCGAGATCCTCGACGCTGCGCGGCGCGCCATGGCGCGCCAGATAATCGGGCGAGGCCACGATCACCCGCCGCACCACGCCGATGCGGCGAGCCGTGAGCGAGGAATCCTGCAAGCGTCCGATCCGGAATGCGATGTCGGTGCGGTCGAGATAAAGGTCGACGATCTCGTCGGACAACGAGAGGTCCACCACGATATTGGGATAGGCCTGCCAGAATCCCGGCAGCAGCGGTTCCAGCAGGAGTACGCCGAAGGCGACCGACACGCTGACGCGCACAGTGCCGCCCGCCTGCCGGCCGCCGGCGGCCAGAATACGCTCGACGTCCTCGATCTCGCTCAGCACGCCGAGGCTGCGCTCGTAATAGACCTGCCCCTCGGCGGTGAGCGCCAGCCGGCGCGTGGACCGCTCCAGCAAACGCACGCCCAGGCGGCTCTCGATCCGGCCGACCAGCTTGCTCACGGTGGATGGCGTCATCCGCAACAGACGCGCCGCCTCCGAGAAGCTGCCGGTTTCGACAACGCGCAGAAACACCTGCATCTCTCCCGCGCGATTATCCATTCGCCGTCCATTTGTGAATTGGCTTCACAGATTATATGGCGTTGCAGCGAATTATCAAGCCGCCCTGAACGCCTTACCTCCCACAGAGGCATTTTCGAACCAACCTGCGACAAGCTTCCCGGAGACCCCAAGATGCAGACCATCACCGCGCATGGCGCGAAAATCCCGGCTCTTGGATTCGGGGTCTTCCGAATGTCGGACGAAGAAGTCGAACGCGTGGTGCCGGCCGCGCTGGAGGCGGGTTTTCGCCATTTCGACACCGCGCAGATCTATCGCAACGAGGCCGCCCTCGGGCGCGCGCTGAAGGCCGCGGGCGCGCGGCGCGACGCGTTGTTCCTCACTACCAAGGTCTGGGTCGACAAATATTCGCCGGCGCTTTTTTCGGCCTCGGTCGACGAGAGCCTCGACAAGCTCGGCGTCGATCAGGTGGACCTGCTTCTGCTGCACTGGCCGGGTGACAAGGTCGCCGTCGCCGACCAGATCGCCATGATCAACGCCGTGTGCGAGGCCGGCAAGACCCGTCACATCGGCGTGAGCAATCAAAGCGTCGCGCAACTGAGGGAATCGGTCGCGCTGAGCGCCGCTCCGATCGTGACCAACCAGATCGAGGTCCATCCCTATCTCGACCAGAGCAGGATGGCGAAAGCCGCGCGAGAACTCGGCGTTGCCGTCACCGCCTATTACGCGATGGCCGACGGCGCGGTGCCGCGCGATCCGCTGCTTCAGAAGATCGGCGCGGCATACGGCAAGAGCGCCGCACAGGTCGCGCTACGCTGGCTGCTGCAACAGGATTTCGTCGTCCTGTCCAAGACCGCAAAGCCAGAACGCGTCCCGGAGAATTTCGCGATCTTCGATTTCGAACTCAGTTCCAACGACATGGCGGCCATTTCCGCCCTCGCGCGTCCGGATGGACGCATCGTCAGCCCGCCCGGCCTCGCGCCGGACTGGGCCGCGTAAACGCTGGCGGGGACAACACCGATGAACACGATGACATCCGACACCTGTGCCGCGCCGGCGCGCACCGCGGGCACCAACTGGCCGCTGCTCGCACTCGCCATCGGCGCGTTCGGCATCGGAACGACCGAGTTCTCGCCGATGGGCCTGCTCCCCATCATCGCGCAAGGCGTGGACGTGTCGATCCCGACCGCCGGGCTTCTGGTGAGCGCCTACGCCATCGGCGTGATGGTGGGCGCGCCGATCATGACGCTGGCATTCAGCCGCTTCGGCAAGCGCACCGCGCTGATCCTGCTGATGGGCATCTTCACCATCGGCAACCTGCTGTCGGCAATGTCGCCGGACTATACGACGCTGCTGCTGTCGCGCGTCGTCACCAGTCTCAACCACGGCGCCTTCTTCGGCCTCGGCTCCATCGTCGCGGCAAGCGTGGTGCCGAAGGACAAGCAAGCGAGCGCGGTCGCGACGATGTTCATGGGGCTGACCATCGCCAATATCGGCGGCGTACCGGCGGCGACATGGATCGGTCAGCAGGTCGGCTGGCGCGTGGCGTTCGCGGGAACGGCGGGTCTTGGCGTGCTCGCCATCGTCTCGCTGTGGCTTGCACTGCCAAAGGGCGAGCCCGGCAAGATGCCGGATGTGCGGCGCGAGGTGCGGGTTCTGACCCATCCCACCGTGCTGCTGGCGTTCGTGACCACGGTGGTGGGATCCAGCGCCATGTTCGTGCTCTACACCTACGTCGCGCCTGCGCTGACGACGCTCGCCGGGGCATCGGGGCAGTTCGTCACGCTGGCGCTGGTGCTGATCGGTGTCGGCTTCACCATCGGCAACTGGCTTGGCGGACGGCTGGCGGACTGGTCCATCGAGGGCGCCACGAAAATCCTGCTCGGCGCGCTGGCGCTGATCATGTTCGTGCTGCCGTTCCTGCTTCCCAGCCACTGGGGTGCGGCGATCGGGCTGATGGTCTGGGGCGCGGCGGCCTTCGCCATCGTGCCGCCGGTTCAGATGCGCGTGATGCAGGCGGCGCACGAGGCGCCGGGCCTCGCCTCCTCGCTCAACATCGGCGCGTTCAATCTCGGCAACGCCATCGGCGCCGCGGTCGGCGGCGGCGTGATCGCCGGTGGCTTCGGCTATGCGATGGTGCCGGCGGCCGGCGGCGTGCTCGCGGCAGCCGGCCTGTTGCTGGTGATCGCCGCGCGCAAGCGGATGTAATTCCCCGCCATCCATACCGGATCATGGACAAGCCCGGCATCGCGCCGGGCTTTTTCATTGAAGATAAAGGCTATTTCACCTGCCGCTTTTCAAGCTTGCGCGCCAGCGTGCGGCGATGCATGCCGAGCCGCCGCGCGGTCTCGGAAATGTTGAAATCCGTCTCGATCAAGGTCTGGTGGATGCGCTCCCATTCCAGCGTCTTGATCGAGGTCGGCCGCTCGGCGACCATCACGCCCGCATCGCCCTCCGCTTTCTGGAAGGCGGCCTCGATATCATCGGTGTTCGACGGCTTGGCAAGGTAGTGACACGCGCCGAGCTTGATCGCCTCGACAGCCGTGGCGATGCTGGCGAAGCCGGTCAGAACCACGATCAGCATGTCCGGATCGTGCGCGTGCAGGGCCTCGACGCAGGCAAGGCCGGACACACCCGCAAGCTTGAGATCGACCACCGCGTAGCCGGGCGACTGCGTCTCCAGCAGAACGCGCAGTTCGTCCAGCCCCGAGGCCAGCAGCACGACATAGCCGCGCCGCTCGAACGAGCGCTTCAGCGTGCGCGCAAATCCGGCATCGTCCTCGACGATGACGAGGAGCCGATCATCCGACATCGCCGTCTCCTATCGCGAGCGTCGACAGCGGAAGCGTAATCGTCACGACCGCGCCGCCCAGCGCCCGGTTGCGGACGCTTACCACACCGCCCAGCTTGCGAACCACGTTGAACACCAGGAACAGACCCAGCCCCCCGCCGGACCGTCCCTTGCTGGACTGATAGGGCTTGCCGATCTGCGCGAGAATCTCCGGCGAAAAACCCGGCCCCCGGTCGCTGATCCGCAACACAAGCGACTCGGAATCCCGTTCCGCCTCCAGCTCGATCTGATGCGGCGAGACTTCGAGCGCATTATCCAGCACGTTGAACACGACCTGCTTGAGCGCCGCATCGGAGGCGATGGCAAGATCGGCCCCGAACGTATTCCTGAACGTCAGCGTCGACACCGATCGCGCCACGCGCCACTCCTCGACAAGCTCGTTGAGGAAGGTGTTGACGGTGGTCGCCGACGACTCCTCGCCCCGCGCCTCGCCGGCCGACAGCAAGATTCCCGTTACGATCGACTTGCAGCGCTGCAGCGAGGCTTCCATTTCCCCGAGTTCTTCGGCCACTTCCGGGTTCGAAATCAGCACCGGCATCCGCCGCCAGTCGCTGACGATCACCGACATCGAGGCCAGCGGCGTGCCGAGTTCGTGCGCCGCTCCGGATGCCAAAAGGCCCATGCGGACGATCAGGTCCTCCTCGGCGGCCAGTTGCCGGAGCGCGGCGAGATTGGCATCGCGCTCGCGCAAATTCTGGTTGATGCGCGTCATGAAAACCACGAGCAGCACGGCATCCAGCGCGAAGCCGACAAACATGCCAGCGATATGCAGATTGAACTGATCGAACGCCTCGTGCGGCACGTCCAGCGGGCGGTAAGCGGCGATCATTCCGACGAAGCAGGCGAAGGTCAGCACCACCAGCGACCAGGTCGAGCGTGTGTCGAGCAGCACCGCGCCCAGCGCGACCTGTAGCAGATAAAGTGAGGTGAACGGGTTGGTCGCACCGCCGCTGAGATAAAGCTGCGCGGTGAGCGCGGCGACATCCAGCATCAGCGCCAGCAACAGTCCCCGCGTGCTGATGTCGGCCTTGTTGTGCAGCCAGAACAGGCTGGCGACGTTGAGCGCGACAAGTGCGCACAGAACCGCCGCCATCGGCAGCAGAGGCAGTTCGATGCCCAGCACCACCTGCACGAAGGCGATGGTGACGATCTGGCCGATCACCGCCGTCCAGCGCAGCTGGATCAGCAACGCCATGTTCTTGCGGTTGGTGGTGGCGTCCACCGGAGGGCGCGCCGCGAGAATCCGGGATCCGGCCGCCGCGCCCTTCTGCATGGAGGCGCGCAACGTCTTTCTCACCAGCGATCCGCCATAGCGCTTTTCATCCGCCGCCCGGCGCGCCGCGGTCGGGCCGGCCCGGCCTCCACTGTCCCAACGTTCGCTCGACATGACAGCGGGTCTTATAGCGTTTCCGGGCGCGGCGATACCTGCCCGCCCCGGCGGCCGGGTCGGAACACAAATCGAACATCGGATATTCAAGGAAATTCCGGATATTTTCCGCTGCTTTCAGCGGGTTCCGGGCGCGGTCCCGGTGCGGCGCGCATGGCGGGCGCGCCATTCGTCACGGGCGACGAACACACTCGCCCCCGCCAGAAGCGCCGCCAGGGCGAACCATGTCAGCGCATAGACAAGGTGATTGTTCGGGAACGAGACCACGGTCAGTCCACCAACGGGACCAGCGGCGTCCCCGCGCGTGGCGTCGGCGTCGATGAAAAACGGCGCCACCTGAGACAACCCGCGCGCCGCGGCGATCGCCTCCACGTCGCGGGAGAACCAGCGGTTGCCGGGCGGATCGTTGGTCCGCAGGAAGCCCCCCTTCGGTTCGCTCGCACGCAGAAGACCGGCCACGGTCACCTCGCCCGCCGGGTTGGCGGCGGCGCGGGTCGCCGGATCGCGACGCTCGGGCGGCACGAAGCCGCGGTTGACGAGATAGATCGCCCCGTCGGCGGTGCGCAGCGGCGTCAGAATCCAGAAGCCCGGGCCGATATCCGTCACCGCCTGAACCGCCGTCTCGCGATCATTGAGAAAGCGGCCCGTCACGCTGACATGGCGATAGGCTTCCTGAACGGGATCCAGTCTGGACCACACGCCCGGCCCCGGAACGGTGATCGGCGCGGCATGGATGCGCTGCTCGACGCGCGCGATCAGATCGAGTTTCCAGACCCGGCGCTGAAGCTGCCAGATTCCCAGCGCCATCAGCACGGCGATTCCGGCCAGCGCCAGAACCGCGAGAATGCCCAGGGTAACCGGCGACCGGAGGCGGCTCGCAGGCTCACCCAAGGCGTCTCGCCCGTTTATCGGCGAGGCCAGACCCGTGTCGATGTCGGCATGCGCGTTCATGCGGGTTACCGCATATCGTGCATCGGCATCATATTGGTGTTGAGGTGGTACATCACCCACAGCGATCCCGCCAGCGCGATCACCACCACGATGATGGTGAAGATCAGGGCCAGCATGGTCCAACCCTCGTCGGAGCGCGTGTTCATATGAAGGAAATAGATCATATGAACGACGACCTGCACCGCGGCGAGCGCCATGACGATGATCGCCGTCGTCTGTTTGCTGTCGATCGCGCCGCTCATCACCAGCCAGAACGGAATCGCTGTCAGGATGACGGAGAGGATGAACCCCGTCATGTAACTGCGGAACGAGCCGTGGTCGTGGGTGTCGCCGTGGGCGTGATCGTCGTGATGACCGGGGGCTTCAGCGTGCGTGCTCATCGCAGCACTCCCAACAGATAGACAAAGGTGAACACGCCGATCCAGATCACGTCCAGGAAGTGCCAGAACATGCTCAGGCACATCAGGCGGCGCTGGTTGGCGGGGATCAGGCCGAATTTGGCGACCTGCACCATCAGCGTCACCAGCCAGACGATGCCGAAGGTGACGTGCAGACCGTGCGTGCCGACCAGCGTGAAGAACGAGGACAGGAACGCGCTCCGCCAGGGGCCCGCGCCCTCGTGGATCATGTGGTGGAATTCGTAGAGTTCGATGCCGAGAAAGGCCAGACCGAACAGCCCGGTGACGGCCAGCCAGAACTGGGTTGCGCCGACCTTGCCCTGGTTCATCGTCAGCATGGCGAAGCCATAGGTGATCGACGACAGCAGCAGCATGGCCGTGTTGACCGCGACCAGCGACAGATCGAACAAGTCCTTCTGCGAAGGACCGGCCGCATAGTTACCACCCAGCACGCCGTAAGTGGCGAACAGCATCGCGAAGATGAGACAATCGCTCATCAGGTAGAGCCAGAAGCCGAGCATCGTGCTGGACCCTTCCGGGTGCTCGTGCTCGTCCACCATGTAGAAAACCGGCTCCGCCTGCTGCGGAGCGGCGACCGCCGCGGTCATTTGGCGCCTCCCGCGCTCAGAAGCTGGGTCCGTTCGTTCTCGGTCTTCAACACTTCATCCGCCGAAATGTGGAAATCCCGGTGATAGTTGAAGGTGTGAGCGATCGCGAACCCGATCAGCCCGACAAAGCTCAGCACCGCAAGCCACCACATGTACCAGATCAGGGCGACCGCCAGCACCGTGCTGAGGCCGGCGAGAATGACGCCCGCGCCGGTGTTGCTGGGCATATGGATCGGCTTGAAACCGGTCATCGGACGCTTGTACCCACGGCGCTTCATGTCCCACCACGCGTCGCTGTCATGGACGACAGGCGTGAAGGCGAAGTTGTAGGCCGGCGGCGGCGACGACGTCGCCCATTCCAGCGTCCGGCCATCCCACGGATCGCCGGTGGTGTCGCGCAGCTTCTCGCGGCGCAGGATGCTGACGAAGATCTGCATCAGGAACGAGCCGATGCCGAGCGCGATCAGGAACGCGCCGAAGCCAGCGATCACGAACCAGATCTGCAGCGAGGGATCGTCGAACACCCGCAGCCGGCGCGTCACACCCATCAGGCCGAGCGCGTAGAGCGGCATGAAGGCGAAGTAGAAGCCGACCACCCAGAACCAGAACGACATCTTGCCCCAGAACGGATCGAGCTTGAAGCCGAACGCCTTCGGGAACCAGTAGGCGATACCCGCGAACACGCCGAACACCACGCCGCCGATAATGACGTTGTGGAAGTGGGCGACCAGGAACAGGCTGTTGTGCAGCACGAAGTCGGCCGGAGGCACCGCCAGCAGCACGCCGGTCATGCCGCCGATGACGAAAGTCAGCATGAAGGCGATCGTCCACATCATCGGCAGCTCGAACCGGATGCGTCCCTTGTACATCGTGAACAGCCAGTTGAACATCTTCGCCCCGGTCGGGATCGAGATGATCATGGTCGTGATGCCGAAGAACGAGTTGACGCTCGCGCCCGAACCCATCGTGAAGAAGTGGTGAAGCCACACGAGGTACGACAGGATGGTGATGACCACCGTCGCGTAGACCATGGAGGTGTAGCCGAACAGACGCTTGCCGGAGAAGGTCGAGGTGATCTCCGAGAAGATACCGAACACCGGCAGCACCAGAATGTAGACCTCGGGATGCCCCCAGATCCAGATCAGGTTCACGTACATCATCGGGTTGCCCCCGAGTTCGTTCGTGAAGAAATTGGTGCCGACATAACGGTCCATCGACAGCAGCGCGAGCACCGCGGTCAGAACCGGGAACGAGGCGACGATCAGCACGTTGGTGCAGAGCGAGGTCCACACGAACACCGGCATCTTCATCATCGTCATGCCCGGCGCGCGAAGCTTGACGATGGTACAGATCAGATTGACGCCGGATAACAGCGTTCCAACGCCCGCGACCTGTAGCGCCCATATGTAATAGTCGACACCGACATCGGGACTGTAGCCGATATTCGACAGCGGCGGATAGGCCAGCCACCCGGTGCGCGCGAACTCGCCAATGAACAGAGACATCATGACGATCACCGCGCCGGCGGTGGTCATCCAGAAGCTGAAATTGTTGAGGAACGGGAACGACACGTCGCGCGCACCGATCTGCAGCGGCACGACGTAGTTCATCAGGCCCGTGACGAACGGCATCGCCACGAAGAAGATCATGATGACGCCGTGGGCGGTGAACACCTGATCGTAGTGATGGGCAACCAGATAACCCTCCGAGCCGTTGAAGGCCCAGGCCTGCTGCAGACGCATCATGATGGCGTCGGCAAAGCCGCGCAGCAGCATGACGACGCCGAGCACCATATACATGATGCCGATGCGCTTGTGGTCCACGGTGGTGAACCACTCCTTCCACAGATAGCCCCAGAGGCGGAAGTAGGTAACCGTGCCGAGCAGCGCGATGCCGCCGAGCGCCACCACACAGAACGTCACGACCACGATCGGCTCGTGAAGCGGCAGCGACTCGATGGTCAGGCGGCCGAAGATGAACTTTGCAATACTGGAAATGTCGGTCATGCCGCTCTCGTTCACGAGTCGGATGGGTTTTTCAGCCCGGAGAAGATCGAGGTCACAGACCCGGGCATCAATTTCAGACTGGGGCGTTTCATGCCCACGCCGCGCAACGGACTGGCGTCCGCCGGCGGATTGAGCGCCGGGGGCGTCTCGGGGTTCAGCTCCTCGATGGAGCAGATCCCCACGACGAAGCTCGGATCGTCGCCGAACACGGCGCCGCGGCGCGCGAACTGGTCGTACAGCGGCAGCGTGTTGCGGATACCGGCAAGTCCAAGACCGCCCTTGGCATCGATCGCCATCATCTCGCTGTTGCACATCTTCCCGGTCTCGACGCAGCGATCGACGATCGCCTTGAACAGTACCGGATCGACGGTGCCATAGCGGCGCACCGGGACGTTCTCGCTCGGCCGCTCAAGCTCCAGATAACCCGCGCGGTCCAGCGAGCCGCCGCCCGCCTTCACCTTGGCGACCCAGTCGTCGAAACCCTTGGCATCCATGCCATGGAACGCGAAGCGCATGCCCGAGAAGCCGGCACCGCTGTAGTTGGCCGAAAAGCCGGTGAATGTCCCGGTCTTGTTGATCACCGCGTGGAGCTTCGTCTCCATGCCCGGCATCGCGTAAATCTGCCCGGCCAGCGCAGGGACATAGAACGAGTTCATGACCGAGGACGACGTGATCCGGAACTGGATCTGCTGGTCGACGGGCGCCACCAGTTCGTTGACCGTGGCGATCCCCTGCTCGGGATAGATGAACAGCCACTTCCAATCCAGCGCCACGACGTTGACCTCGAACGGCTTGGCCGTCGGGGAAATCAACGTATCGTGAGCCAGCCGGTCGAGCTTGCGGTAGGGATCAAGCAGATGTGTCCCCATCCAGGTCAGCGCGCCGAGACAGATGATGATCAGGAGCGGAGCCGCCCAGATCACCAGCTCAAGCTGCGTGGAATGATCCCATTCCGGCTCATAGGCGGCGTCCTTGTTCGAGTGGCGGTAGCGCCAGGCGAAAAGAACGGTCAACGCCATGACCGGGATGATGATCAGCAGCATCAGCAACGTGGAGATCACCACGAGATCGCGCTGCTGGAGCGCGACGTCTCCGGAAGGGTGCAGGACGACGAAATCGCAGCCCCCAAGCACTGCAAACAGGGGCAGCAGGGCCCATATGCGCAAACGGCTCAGCATGAAACCTATCGACCGGAGCTGGTTAATCCTTAGTCGGGGTGCCGTAGCCGCACCGCAACACGCCGCACATTGGACAATTTGTCCAATGCCCCGCGGACGCCCGTAGAGCGACAAGCCACCCGTTGGATCAGGCCGCAAACGGGCGGCGCAAGGACATTTTGGACGAGCGGAAGCAATATGGCGCAGGCGACGACGGTTGAAAACAGCGCGAAGGTCCACGGCCAACACGACGTGAACCCCGGCGAGATCGCGATCGGCGTGGTGATCGCCCGCACATCGGAGTTCTTCGACTTCTTCGTCTACGCGATCGCGTCGGTGATCGTGTTCCCGCGCCTCGTCTTCCCCTTCGTCGATGCGCTGACCGGAACGATCTACTCGTTCGCCATTTTCGCACTGGCTTTCGTTGCGCGCCCGTTCGGCACGGCGATCTTCATGACGATCGACCGCAAGCTGGGCAAAAGCGTCAAACTGACCGCCGCGCTGTTCCTGCTCGGGACCTCGACCGTCGCCATCGCCTTCCTGCCCGATTATGTCACCATCGGCTCGGCCGCGATCTGGCTGCTGATTCTGGCCCGAATCGCGCAGGGTCTGGCCTGGGGCGGCGCATGGGATGGCCTGGCCCCGCTGCTCGCCGTACTCGCGCCGCCGAACCGTCGCGGCTGGTATGCGATGCTTCCCCAGCTCGGCGCGATGATCGGGCTGATCGTGGCGGCCACCCTGTTCGCGTTTTTCGTCGGCCGGCTGTCGGCCGGCGACTTCTTCGACTGGGGCTGGCGTTATCCCTTTTTCGTTGCCTTCGCCATCAACGTGGTCGCGCTGTTCGCACGGCTGCGCATGGTGGTGACCGACCAGTATGCCGAACTGTTCGAGAGCCGCGACCTTGAGCCGGCGAAGATCGGTGACACCATTCGCGACGAGGGCCGCAACATCCTCATCGGCGCGTTCGCGCCGCTGGCCAGCTTCGCGCTGTTCCACATGGTCACGGTGTTTCCGCTGTCCTGGGTTTTCCTGTTCACTGACGATCGCCCCGCCCGCTTCCTGCTGATCGAGGCGGTGGGAGCCGGCATCGGCCTTCTGGCCATCATCGCGTCGGGCGTTCTGGCCGACCGTCTCGGCCGCACCCGGCTGCTGATCGTCTCGGCTGCGATCATCGCGGCCTACAGCGGATTCGCGCCGCAGCTGCTGGACGCCGGCCTCGTCGGCGAGAGCGTCTACATGGCGGTGGGCTTCGCCCTGCTCGGCCTGTCGTTTGGCCAGTCGTCGGGCGCGGTCGCCTCGAACTTCGCGCAAAACTATCGCTACACCGCCTCGGCCCTGACCAACGACCTGGCCTGGCTGTTCGGCGCGGGCTTCGCGCCGCTGGTCGCCCTGCTGCTGGCGAGCCATTTCGGTCTGCTGTCCTCCGGCGCCTACCTGCTCTCCGGGGCGGTGTGGACGATCATCGCGCTGACCGTGAGCCTGATGGAATCCCCGGACAACCGGGCCGCCAGAACCTGATCCAGCCGGACACCTCAACAAACCGGACACCTCAACAGAAAAGCCGCACGACCCTCAAGGTCTTGCGGCTTTTCTGCTGACACGCAGGCTGGCCCTGCGCGGCGGGCCGGATGTCCCTATCCGGCGACGTCCGCCTTGGCGGGCTTGCGCAGCACCCATACCACTTCCATCGTGTTCTGGACCGACAGCTCCACTTCCAGATCGATATCGGGCCGCCGTGCAACGTAAGCGAACATTTCCATCATCGCCGGATAGTCCCAGCAGTGGAAATGGATGTTGGCACGCTCTGCCAGCATCTGCGCCTTCTTCGTGGCCGCCGCCCCGCCCTCCAGCTTGTCGACGAGATCGACCCACTCCTCGTAGTGGCCCTTGAGCGACCAGTCCGGCCCCTCCTCGTGATCGCGGATCAGATGCTCCAGCGGCGTGATCGTCCGATCCCTGTCGAACGTATAGCGCTTGTCCGGCAGCGCGAGGAAGGCAACGCCATTGGGGCGCAGCACGCGTGCCATCGACTTCAGCGCCCGGAAAGGATCCTCCACGTGCTCCATCACGTGGTTGGCGATGATGAAATCCTCGCTCGCGGATTCGATCCCGCGCATGGATTCCAGATCGGTCACGATATCGGGCGCGCGGAAATCCTCCAGCTCCGGAAAAGCCTTCTTCAGATCCTCGGCCGACATCATGTCGGCGTAGCGGACCTGCAGTGTCCAGGGCAGTTCCATACCCGCGTGCAAAGCTCCGAACTCGATGCCGCGCCCGGACAGATAATGCTCGGCCAGACTTTTACGGACACCGAACAGATCCAGTCGGGGCCGCCCGGTCGGCGAGAACAGATCGTCCTGGTCGGCGCCTTGCGGAGGGCTCGGCGCATAGAGCGACGTTTGCACGGTGGCTTTACTGAACAGTCCCAACTCTCGACCTCACTCGATCTGACGTCGTTCTCACGACAGCGACATCCGATTACCGCCGCGGTGGCGGCGGCGTACGGGGCGGAAGGCGCGGCGGCAGCGCTTGAGCCGGAGCCTGCGGCGGCGCGGCGGCGGCCTGTGGCGGCGCGGCCGGAGGCGACGGTGCAGGCAATCCCGGCTGCGGCCCATCCTTCGAGGGTTCGAGCCGCTGCATCTCGATCGCCTCCACGCTCGATCCCTTTGCAAGGGATGCGCTGCGGCTGCGCACCTCCCGCAGCACCCAGCCATTGTGCGATTCGCCGACGCGGAGCCGGATCGGCTCCTTGCTGCCGGCCTCCAGCAGGATTGCGATCCCCTCATCCTGCGCGGCGATGGTGCCGACCAGCGTCAGCGCCAGCTTGTCGGTCGCGGGCTGTGGGGGTGACGGCGCAGCAGCGGTGGGGGCCTGCGGCGTCGCGGGTGGCGCAGGCGGACGGCGCGAGGGCGAAAAGATCGGCCGATCCCGCGTCGCCGTCAGCGTGCTGAGCGGAATTTCCCAGAGCGGATTGCCGGACGGGGGCCGCGGCTCATTGCGCACACGCGGAGCCCCTGGCGTCGCCGTCGGGCCCGGTCGCAGTTCCACATCTGGCGCGGCGGGCTCGTCGAGAAGGTTCGATCCCTCGCGCGGCGTGGCCGCAAAAACTGCGGTTGCAGTCGCGGCGGCAAGCGCCGCCGCGATCACAGCCTCGCGCCAGATACGCCGGATCACTTGCTCTTTCGCCACTGACCAGACACTCCGAGAACCACGCGCAACCGCCCCGGCGCGGCTTCGTTGGCGGCCGACGCCTGCGGCATCTGTACGTCGAGCTGATCGATATACAGGAATGGCATCCCCGCCTCGATATCATAAATCAGCCTCTGCAAGGCGGGCTGATCGACCTCGAGGCTCATCAGGAGCCCGACGAAACCGTCCTTGGCCTGCACGCCATCCACGTCCACCTGCGACGACTGCATGGTTCCGCCGACCTTCGTCACCGCCGCACCGATCCGCTGGAGCAACGAGGCTCCGGCGACCGTGACGGTCGGTCCTTCGAGGAACGGCGACCCGGTGCGCTCCAGCCCGTCCCCTGGACGATTGACCAGCGTCCGCCGGTCGCGAAGCTGGTCGAGCAGGTCCTCGCTTTCGCCGAGCGCGTGCCGCGCGTCGAGCGTGCTGGCGACGGATACCCAGATCGTCGCGGCGAACAACGGTATCAGCGTGGCGTAGACCACGACCGCGACAAGGCGCGAGCTGCCGAGCGAGCGGACGAATGATGGTTCCGATGTCATTGCGTCACCACCATGCCCGGCTCCAGCCGCGCCTCGATGTGGAAACGGTCGCCGGGATCGGATGCCTGTCGGGTGGTCGGGGCAAAGAACGTCGCGCGGCGGAAATTCGGCGACTGCTCGATCAGCCGGATCAGCGAAGGCGTATCGCGCGAAATGCCGATCACCTGCATCTTGTCGCCGGTGATGTGCAGTTCGGTCACGTAGGTGTTGTCGGGCAGCACCCGCGAGAGCTGCTCCAGCACGATGGTCGCGGAGGGCGTCTCGTGCTTGCGCCGTTCCAGCACCTGCAACGCGGCGCGGTCCGGCGTTTCGGCCCCGGCCCGCATCGCGACCTGCACGCGGGCAATCTGTCCGGCGGCCTCGGCCCGCTGCTCTTCATAGTATCCGACGAGAAAGGTCGAGACCGCGAACGACAGCAGCGCCAGAACGGCGCTGACGGCCATGATCACCACCAGCGCCTTTGTGATCTGCGGCACGTTGAGGAAACGCTGCGCCTTGCGCTCGAATACCGTGATCCGGCCAGCCCCTTCTTCCTCGCCCTCCGTGGTGATGGCGACCGATGCGGGCTGATAGGCCAACGCGGCATCCACGTAGGACATCGCCGACGGGCGCGTGGTGACTGCGATCGAGGTGGAAATGCGGTCGCTTCCCAGCGGCGCCGAGGTGCCGCATCCGAAAACGGCATTGGCCGCCGTCCACGGCGTCAGCCTGTCGATCTGTGCGCGCACGATGCCTTCGAGGAAGTCGGCGGCCTGCGCCGGCAGTTCGATCGTGCGGAACAGAAAGTGCGAGGGCGACAGTTGGAGTTCGACGCGGCTGCCGCGCAGCATGGCCGCGATGCGCTCGGCCGCGAGCTTGCCGTCGGCATAGCCGATCGTGGCGTCCTTCGCCTCGCCCGCGCCGTCGGACTTCAACAGAAAGCTTCCGTCCGGCTGTTCGACGAGGCGCACAGCCTTTGGCGACACCAGCCGGTCCAGCCCATTGACGAGCCCGACCGCGATGCTGTTCGCCCAGGCCACGAACAATGCGCCGATGGATCGCAGAAACTCCATGTCCGTCTTTCAGCCTTTGCGGGGCGCCATGCGCGGGGCACTGGTGCCGATATTATCCCGGCGCGACAGCAAGCGATAGGGTTCCGCCCCGTCCGGGATCAGCAGGACGACGGCTTCGGTTTTCAGCTTGCGCCCGCTGCGATAGGTGATGTCGATCTGCATGCGGAAGGCTCGCGACGCTTCCAGCGTCACGGTGTCGTCGCCAAGGCCCGTCATGTCCGCCAGCGCTTTCGGATCGGCATTGCGCCCATCCCGCGCTGACAGGATGTTCTGCAGTTTCTCCGGCGTCATCTTTGGCAGCGCGCCGATCACCTGCGGTTCCGCATCGCGGATGTTGATCGATGGCTTGCCGTTGAACACCGTCACGAACGGCATCATCTGAAGCGCCACCTGACGCGGCAGCCCGGCCACCAGCAGAAGTTCCTCGACATGCGCGAACGGGGCATGGCGCGGCAGGTAGGCCATCCCGGCATTCCTGTAGACAGTGGTTTCGGGATCGTCGTCCTCGGTCGCCCCCTTCAGCGGCGTGCGCCAGCCGATGATCCGGTCGGCCATCGTCGCCGCGTCCTCGTCGGCCACGCCAAATCCCATGACGAGGCCCGCCAGCATCTCCCGCGGCGCGGCGTTGAGATCGATCCGCGCCGCCTCGGAGACATAGCTCACCGAAATCTGTGCCGGCCCGACGCGGCCGCTGAACGAGCCACGCGAGGGCCGGGCATCGTCGCCCGAGGCGAGGATGCTCTGCACCGCCAGTTCGATCGCAGCGGTCATGGATGCCTCGTCCTGAACCCGGTCGGTCGAGCCTGCGACCGAAATGACCGTGTTGGTGGTGAAGACCGAATAGATCAGCACCAGCGCAGCAACCGCGGCCAATATCCACAGCACCGCGACGATGATGAATCCGCCCTCGGCGCGACGCGGCAACGATCCGGTGCAGCATCTGACTGGCGCCCGCGTCATTGCTGCGGCACTGGCTGCTGCGGGGGCTGCGGCTGCGCCGGATTCTGGGCCTGCAGACGGCCGTCCTCGGCCTCCCCGCTGGCCAGGCACGGCGCGACGATCTTGGCGCGGACGCAGTTGGCGGCGACGTTGACATGCGGCTGAACGATCGTGGAGGCGGACACCACACGATCGGTCGCGGCATCGCGGACCTGCATACGGATCAGAGCCGGCAGCGCGGTCTGGTTCTGCCACTCCTCCTGCCACTGCCGGTCCGGTCCGGCATAGGAGAAGCTGACGCGATACGGCAGGCGGATCACCGGCACGGTGTCGCGGAACTGCATCGGGGCGTCGGCGGAGGTCGGGAGAAAGCGGGTCTGCTCGCGCACCAGCGCCAGCCCCTGCGCATCGGCCTTTTCCATCCAGCGCACGATTTCGAGCCCCTGCTCGGCGTTCGGACCGAGCGCGGTGCGCACGAACGACACCGACAGCGGGGTGCCTTCGAACAGCGGCGTCTTGGTCGCCCCGTTCAGCGGAACGTATTCGATGGCGGCGAGATCGGCGGCGAGCCGGTCGAGCCCGACCGCAAGCCGGTCAAGCTGCTGCACCTTGGCCATGCCGCGATTCCAGTTCGGCATCCATTGCGACGTGACGGTGGCGAGCGCGGAGAGGATCAGCACCATCAGCACGGTGGCGACCATCACCTCGATCATGGTGAAGCCGCGCACGCCATTGCGCCGCCGTCGTCCGGACCGCCGGCGCGCGATCATCATGCGCCCCCTGCCGCCTGAACCAGCCGCACGGTCTCGACACGCGTCGACGCGCCGCGAAAGGTCTGCACCCGGATCACGATGGCCAGCGCCACCCATGTCGTGGGAGGCGTGTCGGCCCCGGCCTGCTGTTGCGACGACTGCTGTTGCGATGCCTGCTGTTGCGACGGCTGCTGAGGCGACGGCAGCTCGGAAATGTCCATGCGCCAGCGGTGACCGTCCATCTCGCCCGAAGTGCTTCCCGGCCTGAGCTGCGTGCGATCGACCAGCCCCGCCATCAGTTGCTCGGCCATCGCCGCCGTGGTCAGCCGCTCCTCGATGGACCGGGTCGAGCGTACCGTGGTTGCGATCACCGATCCGATAGCGGCAAGGCCAGCCGCCACCACCGCGAGCGCCACCAGCACCTCGATCAGCGTGAACCCGCGCGTCGCGGCGCGCTGCGAGCGGCTAGGCGTTCGGCCGGACAATTTCGACGCCTCCGGTGAGCCAGTTCACCCGCACCTCGTAGCGAAGACCGGAGCGAACGAAAGCGAGAACGCCGCCGCACGACATGCCCGACGGCAGAAAATCGATGGTGCCGCCGGTGCGCCGCTCGCCACATTTGTTCGCGAGCAGCGTATCGAGCACGACATCGGCAGGCAGTTGCATGGTACGTCCTGTCGCACCGGAGCGAATCGCGCGCTGCGCGGTCGACACCTGCGTGGCCACGATCTGCTGGCGATTGCGCGCGGCGTTGCGATCCATCTTGAGGATGGCGGCTGCCTCCACCGCATAAGCCTCCAGCCGCGCGCGCGACGTGCCGCGCGGGATGGCGGGCAGGATGATCGCCGCGAGCAGACCGATGATCGCCAGAACGCAGACGATCTCGATCAGCGCGAAGCCGCGCTCGCCGGCACGCGCATCAGCGCCCGGAGACGATATCGGCTGCCGATCCTGAGCCACCTTCCTGACCATCCGATCCAAGGGAATAAATCTCAAACGGCCCGTTCTGTCCGGGCGCGCGATAGATATAGGGCCGCGCCCACGGATCCTGCGGCACTGTGCCGCCGCGCAGATACGGCCCGTTCCAGCCGCCGCCGCTGCCCGGCCGCTGCACCAGCGCCGCAAGCCCCTCGCTGCTCGACGGATAGCGGCCCATGTCGAGGAAGAACAGATCGAGCGCACTGGAAAAACTTTCGATCTGGATTCTGGCGGCTTTCACCTTCGAGTCGGTGAGATAGTTGAGCACCCGCGGGCCGACCAGCGCCATGATCATGCCGATGATGGTGATGACCACCAGAATCTCGACCAGCGTGAAACCGCCCTGCCCGCGCAGCGCGCGCGACCTGCGCCGCCGATGAACCTTTGTTGCAATCATAAGAACCTTCGACCCGGACTTTCGAGATATCAGCTTGCGAGATATCAGCCGACGATCTGGCTGACCGACATCAGCGCCGTCATGATGGACACTATCAGACCACCGACGACAATGGAGATAAGAATAATGGCGGCCGGTCCCACGATGCCGACCAGCCTGTCAAGAGACCGTTGCAGTTTTGCTTCATAGAACTCGGCCACCCGTCCGGCCAGCATCGGCAATTGCCCGGTCTCATCGCCCAGTCGCAGCATGCGCGCCGCCATCGGCGGCAGCGTCTGGGCGAGCGAATCCGACAACTTCGCGCCGTGGCGCACGCGCTCGGCCGCCGTTTTCCAGTTCTCCGAATTGCCGGTGGTCGCCATCATGTCCACAAGGATGCGCAGCGTCGCCGTGAGGTTCACGCCGCTGCCGAGCAGCACCCCGAGATTCCGGCAGAACAGCGCCGTCTGATAGGACGTGATCAGCTCGCGGATAAAGGGAGGGCGCGACGCCAGCCGCTTGAGCGCCTGTCGCACGCTGGCCTGCCGCAGCAGAAGCCAGCCGACGAGAATCGCGACCGTGAGCGAGATCAGCACCGCGTCGGTGTTCTCGCGCAGGAAGGTGGAGAGCCCGAGGAAGAAGCCGACCATCGGATCGACCTTGGCGTTGAAGTCCTTCAGCACCGCCGCGAATTGCGGCAGCACGAAGAACGTGAAGAATGTCAGAACGATGGTCGCCGCCGACAGGATGAAGACCGGGTAGCGCATCGCATCGCGCAGCTTGCGCGACAGCGCTTCGGCGCGCGCTCGCTCGGAGGCGAGCACGTCCAACACGTTGTCGAGCGAACCGGAGGCCTCGCCGACCCGGATCAGCGCCACATACATCGAGGGGAACAGGTCGGGATAGCGCGTCAGCGCCTCGGCGAAGCTCTCGCCGGACAGCACGCGGGAGCGGATTTCGGCCACCGTCGGCCGCAGCCGGCCGACATCGCGATCCTCCGCCAGCAGTTCCAGCGCATCGTTGATGCGCGCGCCCGCGCGCAGCAGCAGCGCAAGGTCGCGGGTGAAGATGGTGACGTCTTCAGGGCGAGGCTTGTTGAAGATATCGAGCAACGACGACGAGCGTCTGGTTTCATCGAGCGCGGGATTGTCGACCAGCACAAGGCCGAGTTCGTCGATCCGCGCCGCCACCTCGCGCGCGTTCGCCGCGACGATGGCGCCGCTGACCAGTTGGCCCGAGCCGTTCAGGGCCCGATAGCGGAAGCTTGGCATGGCTTCACCGCACCGTGGTCACGCGCAGCACCTCGGAGATCGTGGTCTGCCCCGCGCGACATTTGGCGACGGCATCCTCCAGCATCGTCATCATGCCGCCCTTGATGGCGGCCTCGTCGATGGTGCCGGAATCGGTATCACGCCGCACCAGCTTGCGCATGGTCTCCGTCACTTCCAGCACCTCGAACGCACCATGACGGCCACGATAGCCGGTGCCGCTGCAGCGCTCGCAACCATTCGCCCTGTGCAGGATTTCACCCGCCTTGAAACCAAGCATCCCGTAGCGGGGATCGGCGTTCAGATCGGCCGGCGACAGTTCGTGCGGCGTTTTGCAGCGGTCACACAGCACGCGCACCAGACGCTGGGCGACCACCGCGCGCAGTGTCGAGCCGAGCAGGAACGACTCGATGCCAAGATCGAGCAGACGCGGAATCGCGGCGGCGGACGTATCGGTGTGCAGCGTCGTCAGCACCAGATGGCCCGTGAGCGCCGCGTGCACCGCAATATGCGCGGTTTCGGAATCGCGGATTTCGCCGACCATGATGACGTCCGGATCCTGTCGCAGGAACGAGCGCAACGCCGTCGCGAACGTCAACCCGATGCCGGGCTTCACCTGCGACTGGTTGACGCCCTGAATCTCGTACTCCACCGGATCCTCGATGGTGAGAATCTTGCGGGTCGGTTCGTTGAGCAGCGACAGCATGGTGGCAAGCGTCGTCGTCTTGCCGCTGCCGGTCGGGCCGGTGATGATGACCATGCCGTGCGGCATAGCCAAAAGCCGCTTCAATGTCGTCTCATCCCGCGCATTGAGGCCCAGCCTGGCCATTTCGAGCAGGCCGCGATCGCGCGGCAGCAGGCGGATGACGGAGCTTTCGCCATGCTGGGTCGGCATGGTGGCGACGCGAACGTCCAGTTCGGCGCGGCTGACACGCACGCGCGCCGCGCCATCCTGCGGCAAACGGCGCTCGGCGATGTTCAGCCCGGCGAGGATCTTGATGCGCGAAATGAGAGCCTGCGGCGGGATTCCTATCGGCGATGGCATCGCACGCAGCAGGCCATCCACGCGCATGCGGACACTGAGGCCGTTGCGGAACGGCTCGATATGAATGTCGCTGGCGCGCAGTTCGACGGCCCGCTCCAGCAGATCATTCAGCGCACGGACCACCGGCGCGCCGCTGGCGAGATCGCGCAGGCTTTCGATGTCGTCGTCGGACTGCGCGCTGGCGGCCTGGCCATCGCCCGCCGCTCCCGCCTCACCCTCCGTCAGACGCTCTTCCAGAACAGTCGTGATGTCCTCGAACGAGCCGATCGCAAGTCCGACCGCACCGCCGAAAACAATCTCCGCCGCACGGACGGCTGCCCGGTCGGTCGGATCGGCAACCGCAAGATGATGACGCCCGCCGGCTCCCTCGAACGGCAAGATCTTCGACTCGCGCAGGAAGCGCGGCGAAAAGCCTTCCAGAGCGGCCTTGCAGGCCAGAAGCTGCTGAAGGTTGAGGCGCGGCAGCCGCCAGTGCTCGGCCACCTCGTCGGCGAACTCGCCCGCCGAAAGATCGGTCGCCTCCCAGATGTCCTTGAGCGCCGACGCGCCCGAAACGTTGCCGGCGGGCAACTGCGCGCCAGATTGCGGCGGCAGCGAAAAGCGCTCAATGAGACGCTGCCTGAACTGATCCGCCGAAGGGTTCTGCATCGACCAGCACTCGTGCCTCGTGGCGGCCCCCTGGCCCCATCGACCGGATCACTTCATCAGCCTGGCTGTCGCAAAGTCAAATTAAGCTTGCGCGTCAAAACAACCAGCGGCTTGGCCGTCATGCCCGTCGCCGCTGGGAAACCTTCACACAGCCGGCCCTTGACTCCGTTTGCAATAGTTACCAAAAGATGAAAAGCAGTGTCAATTCCGGGGCTTGGCTGAGCTTTTGCGTTTCCTGGGGGCAACTTGCCGAATTAACTATAGTTTTCAGGCGAGTTGGTTTTCATAGGCAGGCCCGGTACGATCTGCTTCGCTTGGCGTCTCTTGTGTCGGGTGAATTGGGGGGCGCGTGTCAGTGAGCGTATCGTGTTGAATGTCGGGTTATCGCATTCGCGTTTGCGTACGCTGCTGACGAGATCATTCGCGGCGTGTTTTTTTGCGGCCTCGTTGTCCGCGTGCATCGTCACCGCCGACCAGTCCGTCGAGAGCGATCCGAACGATCCCCGCGCGCAGTCTGTCGCCGATCGTATCCGCGGTCTCGATCTCTCGCCGCGCTCCACCCGGCCGCAACCGGTCGGAGGCGTGAACGCCGCGCAATCGGCAAAGCCGTCGCTTTATCTGAACGAGGGCGAACACAACACCGCCGCCGTGAACGAAGCACGTGCCAATGGCGAGGGCTTCGATCTCAATTTCGAGAACGCGCCGGTCACGACCGTCGCCAAGGTGATCCTCGGCGACATTCTCGGCGCGGGCTACACCATCGATCCGCGCGTGCAGGGCACCGTGACGCTGGCCTCGGGTCGCCCCATCTCCAAAACCGACGCGATGTTCGTGCTGGAGAACGCGCTGCGCATGTCCAACGTGTCGCTGATCCGCGACCGCAACCATGCCTATCGCATCGTTCCCACCACGGAAGCCGTCGGATCCGGCACGGTCGACCGGAACGCCGCGACACCGGGCTACGGCCTTACTGTCGTGCCGCTGCGTTATGTTTCAGCGCAGACTGTGTTCAAGCTGCTCGACGCGTTCGGCGTGAAGGCCAATTCGGTCCGCGCCGATCCGGTGCGCAACATTTTGCTGATCCAGGGCACTGGCGCCGAGCGCTCCGCGGCAATGGACACCGTCATCAATTTCGACACCGACTGGATGAAGGGGCAATCGGTCGGCATCTTCCCGATTCAGAATTCCTCTCCCGAGCCGCTGATCGCGGAGCTTGAGAAGATCATGGATTCCGGCGACGGCGGCCTCGGCCAGGGCGTCGTCAAGTTCACCCCGGTCAGCCGGATGAACGCAATTCTGGTCGTGAGCCAGAAGCCGGACTACGTGAAGCGCGCCGGCACCTGGATTTCGCGGCTCGACCGCTCCGACACCGCCGGCACCAATCTGCGCGTCTACCCGCTGCGCTACGGCAACGCCAAGCAGGTGACGGCGCTGCTGACCGAGATCATCACCGGCCGGGCCGGTGGCGGTGGCGGCGGCAACCTCGATTCCGCCGCGGGCCAGATCGCACCCGGCGGCGGAATGTCCGCGTCGTCGTCATCGTCGGGTGGATTCGGCGGCTCGGGCAGCGGCTTTTCGTCGGGCAGCGGTCTTGGCAGTTCGACAGGATCGTCGAGCACCATGGGACGGCTCGGCATGAACACCAACAGTAACAGTTCCGGATCGTCGTTCGGTCAGGGTGGGCTTGAGAGCGGCCAGTCCGGCGGCGCGCGCAATCCGAGCCTTGCCTCGCAGGCTGGCGGGCGCGGCGGATCCGGCACCGACAGCGGCGGGCTCGGCTCGTTCTCCAGCGGCGCGAACGGCAACGCCAATGCCGCGCTTCAGAACGTGCGCATCACGGCCGACATCGCCAACAACTCGATCCTGGTCTACGCCAATCAGGAAGCGCACCGTATCGTCGAACAGACACTGCGCCAGATCGACCGTCCGCAGCGGCAAGTCGCGATCGAGGCGACCATCGCGGAGGTCACGCTCAACGACAATCTGTCCTATGGCGTGCAGTTTTATCTCACCAACAAGAATCTTGGCCTGAAGACCGAAGGCTCCATCGTCAACACACTTGGCAATGCAGCGCTCAGCCGCGTGCTGCCGGGATTCAACCTGCTGGTCGGTCCGGAGGATACGCCGCAGGTCGTGCTCGACGCCTTGCATGGCATCACCGACGTGAAGGTGCTCTCCAACCCCTCGGTGGTGGTGCTCGACAATCAGGTCGCGACCCTTCAGGTCGGAGATCAGGTTCCGATCGCCACAGGCAGCGCCACGGTTCTCACTGGCACCAACTCGGTGGTCAACACCTACGACTATCGCAACACCGGCATTATCCTGCGGGTTCTGCCGCGCGCCAACGCCAACGGCAACGTGGTGCTCGACATCGAGCAGGAGATCAGCAATGTCGTCAACAACAGTTCATCGTCGTCGAACAGCAGCAATACAACTCCCAACCTGACGCCGACGATTTCCCAACGCCGCGTGAAAAGCTCGATCTCGGTGACGAGCGGACAGACGGTCGTGCTTGCCGGCCTGATCAGCGATCAGGAAAACAAGGTGCGCGGCGGCATCCCGCTGCTCGACCAACTGCCGGGCGTCGTCGGCGACGCATTCTCGCATCAGAACATCACCAAGCGACGCACCGAACTCGTGCTGTTCATCCGGCCGACCGTCGTGCGCGACCAGTTCGACGCCTCGATCGTCGCCGAGGAGTTGCGCTCCAAGATGAGCGGCCGGTTCATCGGCAGCAACATTCCGACCCCGGTTCTGCCCGCCGATAATGTCCGGCGCTGACAGCCCGCGCCGCGTCCGTTACATCGGACGCGCGGGGCCGGCGCTTGCCCTGCTCGCCATCCTCGCGACGGCCATCGCTGTCTCGATGGCCGCAGCCGGGATTCCGGCAGGCTTGTTCGGCGCGCTTCTCGCCTGTGCGATGCTGGCCATCGCCGTGACCGATGCGCGCCGCTTCATCATTCCCGACGAGTTGACCGCAGCGGCCCTGATCCTCGCCCTGATCTGGAACGGCGCGGCACGGCCCGGCGCGGGTTTCGATCCGGCATCCACAGCCCTGCTGCGCGCGGCGCTGACCGCGGCCCCGTTCTATGTGCTGATGATCGGCTATCGCGCGCTGCGCGGCCGCGACGGTCTCGGGATGGGCGACGTGAAACTCGCGGCCGTCGCCGGGGCGTGGCTCGACTGGTTCACACTCGCCTGCGTGATCGAGGGCGCCGCCATCGCCGCCATCGCCGCTTACGCCGTACGTGCGCTTGGACGCCGGCAGCCCGTGAACAAGGGACTGATGATGCCGCTCGGCCTGTTCCTTGCGCCTGCGATCTGGATCGGCTGGCTGATCGAGACATGGCTGGACCGCACCTGGCTGTCCTGAATGCCGCGGTTGCAGTGAAGAAACCTACTTGAGCCGGATCATCGGCGACACGGTGGCGTCCGCGGCATGTGCGCCGACAGCCCGCGGCTCGGGTTGAGGATACCACTCGAGTGCGCGGCGGCGCGACTCCGCGATCTGCCCTCGCGTCATCTTCGTCGCGACCGCATCGCGAATCCGCGCATGGTGATCGCGCGCCCGCGGCGAAGCCCGCGATGTCGACAGGTTGAGCCACTTCCCGGCTTCGACGGGATCCTCCCGCACGCCGTATCCCTTGTCATACAGCAGACCGAGCGAATACTGCGCGGCCGGATTGCCCTGCTCGGCCGCCCGCCGATACCAATAGGCTGCCTCGGTGTAGTTCTGCGGAACGCCGCGCCCGGTCTCGAACATATGCCCGACATAACCTTGCGCGGTCGCATCGCCGCGCTGGGCCAGCGGAATCAGGATGCGGGCCGCGCGGGCATAGTCCTCGCGCAAAAAGGCGGAATGGCCTTCCCGCAGCGTCGCCGCGTGAGCGGGCTGCACCAGCAGGCACAGAAGGAATGCGAACGCGGCAAGCCCCCTGCCAGCCATGCTTGCACTCAGAAGCCGCCATCCGGACACAGGCATCGCCGTTCCCCAAAATTTCCGCAGGAAAGCTTATCCGATCCTGGCCGCTGAATCCATCGCCGGACGCCGATGTTGATACCAGACGTCGCGACGGCACCGCTTGCGTATAAGTTGCGCCGACAAATTCAGCGCGCGCGAGTAGTTCCCGGCGTTCCTTGTTCCGGCTTGCCAGAGCGAGGATTCTGTGACCAAAACTAGTGGACATGCGGCTGCTGCCCTCAGGGTTTGTGTTGATGTCATTGCTGAAAGCCTTGTTTCATAAATCTGTCCTGCTCGTCGAAGCACTCATTGATATCGTGCTGGGCCTCAGCGGACATGCTCTGCGGCTCCTCAATTTCATCCGGAAGTCATGGACCGGCGCGGATCCGCTATCGAACTCCAAGCTCGCCGCCATTTATGTTCATTTCGACCGGGAAGGGGTGATCCACGATTACGTGCTTCATCAGTTGCGCGAACTGGTCGCAACAGGCTTTCGCGTGACATTCGTCTCCAACGCGCCGAAATTCCCCGAGGAAAGCGTCCAGCAGGTTGCGCCGTTCGTTCGGGAAATAATCTGGCGGCGAAATTTCGGCTACGATTTCGGCGCTTACAAGGATGGACTTCGCGCGGTCGAGAGGAGCGGGATGGATGACCTCACGGGCCTTCTGATGATGAACGACAGCTCCTATGGCCCGTTCGTCAGCCTCAAGGAGTGCCTCAGCCGCATCGATCGCGATCACACGGACTTCTGGGGCATCACGGACAGCTGGCAGTCCAGCTACCATATCCAGTCCTATTTCATCCTGTTCTTCCCGAAGGCATTCAAATCCGATGCGTTCCGAAAGTTCTGGAACAGCTTCCCCTATGTGAACCACAAAAGCTGGGTCATTCGTCATGGCGAACTGAAGCTCACGCAGGCGCTGACACGCCAGAAGCTGCGCGCCGGCGTCCTCATCCCCTACTGGGCAGCCAGCCACACGATGATGGATCGTCTGCTCAAAACCGATATCGACGAGCTTCCCGAGGGGGAACGCGGCTACACGCGCCATCTGCTGAACCAGCTCATCAATGCCCGCCCCCTCAACCCGATGCATCATTTCTGGGATGTTCTGCTGAAGGACTATCGCTGTCCCTTCATCAAGCGTGAACTGATGCGCACGAATCCGGCGGGGGTTCCCTTCACCGCCCGCTGGCCCGAAGTGCTTCGCAGCGTCTCCAACTACGACCTCTCGATGATCTGGCGCCATCTGCAGACCTGAACGTGTTCTGGCGGAAAACCTGCCGACGCCACCTTCACGACAGCCGCCTTCACGACATTTGTCTCGATTTTATCCGGACGCGGCGTGTATCATCATGCCGTTCAGACGGGTTACCATCGGGAACCATGGCCATGCGGTTCAGCCAGCTCTCTCTTCGGTTCAAAGGTCTGGGTTCCATTGTCGCAGTCGCATCCGTGCTTGCGGTTGCGACCCCCGCACTGGCCGGCGACTGGACCGCATCGGGCTGGCACGGCGAAGGCTGGCTCGGCAATTCCTACGGGATCTGGAACGACGGCTACGGCTTCCACCGCGATCCTATCGTGGGGGTCTACGGTCCTTCGGCCTTCGCCTCCGATCCCTACGCCTCCTATCGCAACGACAACGGCTGTTACCGCGTCCTGCCGGTGACGACGCCGCAGGGCGTCAGGCTGCGGCGGGTTTTCGTCTGCGATTTCTGAAGCCCGTTCCGGCGCGGACGGCGGGATTCAGCTTCGCTGAATTGACTCTCACCGTTTCGATAGGGAGGCGCATGATCTTGTCCGTAAACCGGACCCCGCTTTTCGGGATCGTGCCCTATTCCATCTTCAGCGCAACCGAGGTCGCACCGACAGGCGTCGCCCCCTGCTGCGCGACCAGGAACACGCGGTTGCTCGCGGGATTGTAGGCAACCGGCACGCCCTGCCCCTGCGCGAACACGCTGAAGGTCAACGTCTGTCCAGCCGCGACATTCAGCGTGATCGAGTCGGCCGCGGGGGCGAGACATTGCGCGCTCGAATCGGTCTGGCAGATCGTCAGCGTGACCGGCATGTTGCGCGGCGGCTGACCGAATGGCGTGTCGGTGGCCACGAAGGTCACCGCGCCACCCACGCCGATGTCGATCGCCGCCGCCACCATGACGCCTGTTCCGTTCGGGCCTGGCACCACCAGGTTGCCGTCCTGGGAGGGTGTTTGCGAGATCGACAGCAAATCCGGAAAAGGGCTGTCCGCGGTCGCAAGCAGGAATGTGCTCAGCCCTGAAATGCTCGGGGCCGGCGGGGCATTCGCACAACTGAACACGAGTTGCATGTCCTGCACGCCCGCCTGCGCGGGCGTCACCGCGAAGTAGAAGCTCTGCGCGCTGCCCACCGGAATATTGATCGGCGTGTTGGCCGATCCTGTCAGCGCGTTGGTGACAGCGTCCGTCGTCTGGTACAGGAAGGAGCCGCCGAACCCCGCCGGCGGGGCAAGCGAACACTGCTGGGCGGGAATGATCTGGCCCGCGTTGACGATGGTGGCGAAGGCGCTGGACAGATTTCCTGTTGTCGTGGTGCGTGCGTTCGGCAGCACGGATGCGACGATCGGCGTCGTCGTGGGGATGCTGCCGCATCCCGGCAGCGTGGTGTAATCTGCCCGGATGCGCGGCTTGACGATATTGCCGGACGCACCGGCCCGTGTGTCCGTGATCATTACGCCCGTGGTGCGAAGCACGTTGAGAAGAGCGTCCACGGGCGCGGAGGGACAGGCGCTGCGCGCCAGCGCGATGACGCCCGCGACATGGGGCGCGGCCATCGAGGTGCCGGCCATGCAGGCATAGGCAGTGGTCGAACCGAACAGGCCGGGGATCGATGACAGGATGTCCGAATTGTTCGCTCCAAGACTGCACCCTCCCCCGTCGTTGGCGCCGCCCGGCGCGAGCAGCGTGACGTTCGGCGCCATGTTCGAAAATGACGACACGGCGTCGCCCTTTGTGGTGGAGGCGACGGATACAGCCGAGGAGATGCAGGCGGGATGCGCGATCCCGTTCTTGTCGCCGTCGTTTCCGGTCGCGATCACCGTCAGCACGCCGACGCTGCGCAGATTGTCGATCGGCGCTTTCTGAACATCTGCGTCACAGGCGCTCGCCGTCCTGTCGTTGCTGCCGAGACTCATGTTGACGGACGCCACCTGGACACCCGGCGCGACATTGATGTGCTGGAATACATAATCGAGCGCGCGGACCTGATCGGAATCGAAGGAGCCGATGCATGGCGGCTGGCCCGCGCAGGAGATCGCATCGTTGAAACGCGTGAACACCTGAATGGCGAGAATCTTGGCGTCGCGCCCGATGCCGCTTTCCGGCTCGCCTGCGCTCTGCGCCGTGTTCAGCCCGGCCGCGATTCCCGCGACGTGAGTGCCATGCGTACACAGGCTGAAGATCGCGTTGAGGCACTGCGCCGTGTTGGGATCGGCGGAGCCTGCTCCCGTCTGACTGCTCTGGCCATTCGGGCACAGGGAAACACCGGCCCCTCCGCCGCCAGTGGAGAAGCAGGCTTCGTCCACCACCTTGCCCACCAGAAATTCGTGATTGGCCTGCACACCGGTGTCCAGAACCGCGACGGCCCAGCCACTCCCGGTCGACCCATGCGCAAAGGCTGTCGTCGCTCCGATCAGCGGCACGGTCTGCAATAGATTTGGCCGCGACAGCCGGTCGATCGAGATCTGGCGCACGCGCGGATCGGCGGCCAGCGCCGTGAGTTCCGCCGCGCTGACATTCACGGCGAAGCCGGGCGTGACATCAAACCGGCTGATACCGCGAGGAAAAGCCACGGCCCGGCCGTCCTGCGCGGTGCCCGCGCCGCCGAAATGCGCGCCGATGATGGCGTCCTGCACCGCGGCGTTGCGCGTCTTGAGCGCGGCAAGCGCGCCCGCGTCGGCAGCGATATTACCGGCGGCCTGCGGCTCGTATTGCACGATCACCCGCACATAGCCCTGACTGCGCGCGGTCGCCAGCGCCGCGCCCGCCTGCGGAGCTTTCCGCGACAGATCAGTGGACTGCGCCAGCGCGGCAGAGGACAACACCAACCCAAACCCGGCCAGATAAAGCCCCATCAGGCAAAACGCGACCGCCCGCCGGAGCGGGACTCGAATCCTGTGAGCGCTGTTCATTCCCAACAGACCATTTCTCCCTCGGGGCGCACCGACCCATGTCCGTTCACATGTCCGTTTGGTTGACCCTGCCTCTCACATGGTTCAAGTGGCAAGCGCCTTGGCGGCGTTGCGTCGGGCGACGGATTCGGCCGGCGGCCGGGACCATCTTTCCGGGGATTTGTTGAACCGGACACAAGCTGGTAATGTCTATCCGCTGAGTTGCGGGCGAGATCGTCTGGACGTCCCAAGCGCATCCGGGATGCGGGAGAAATTCGATGCGAAAATCTGGATTTTTTGTCCGTATTGCTCTGGCCGCGGCCGTTTCCGCCGGGCTGGGTCAGGCGGCTATGGCCGAAGTCAGCGTCAGTGGATCGCGCGACGAGATTCACCTCAAGGCGAGCGAGGCGCCGCTCGAGGAAGTCCTTACTGTCCTGAGGGACCGTTACGGCCTCGTCTATCGCACCGAAACCCCGTTGACCCAGCCCGTGAGCGGCGTCTACAGGGGCTCGCTGGAGCGCGTCGTCTCCCTGCTGACCCGGCGTTACGACCACGCGATCAGGACCAATGCCGGCACCGTCGAACTGGTCTTCACCAATCAGGTGAAATCGACCGCGAAGCCGCCGCCGCTCACCCAGCCGACCCCGGAGGGGAACGTGTCGGCCGTGTCCGCCGCGCTGCAAACGCAGGCGCAGCAGATCGCGCTCGCCAACGCCTCCGCGACGGCGCAGGCGAACGGCAGCGGAACGGGTGCCAGCGCCGGCAGCATCGCAGGCCTCGGCGCGACCGCCGGATCGCCGTCCGGCAACAACTCGGCCGCGGCCTCGCAGGCATCCATGGCGCAGATGACCCAGCAGGCGTCCTCGACGGTGAAGGAACTCGCCGCGGCGCTGAGCCGGATTTCGCTGCCGAAATAAAAGACTCAAGGCGCCCTGTTTGAAAGAAAGGCCGGGACGCTGTCCCGGCCTTTCTTTTTGCGCCACTTCTCATTTCCCCACTTCTCACCGCGCCACCGAATTTTCGCAGCACGCCAGAAGCGCATCCGCCGGGTCATTCCGCCGCGATGGCATGGAAATCCGGCCGCGCGATCTCGTTGACGCGATGGCAGGCAACAAAATGCCCCTCGCCAACCGTTTCCAGGATCGGCAGTGTCTCGCGGCAGATATCGGCCGCAAACGGGCAGCGCTGCACGAAGCGGCAGCCGGGCGGCGGATCGACCGGGCTCGGCGGATCGCCCTTCACGAGATAATTCGCCTTGAGCGCGTCGCGCAGCGGACCCGGCGGCGCGGCGGCCGCGACCAGCGACCACGTGTAGGGATGGCGCGGGGCCGCGAACAGCGCCGAGGCTGTCGCCTGCTCGACGATCTTGCCGAGATACATCACCGCGATCTCGTCGCAGAACTGCTGGATCACGCCAAGGTCATGCGAGATGAAGATGTAGGTGAGCCCGCGCTCGCGCTGCAGCTTCTTCAGAAGATTGAGAATCTGCGCCTGAATCGCGACATCGAGCGCCGACACCGCCTCATCGCACACGATCAGGTCAGGCTCCGGCGCAAGCGCCCGCGCGATGCACAGCCGCTGGCGCTGGCCGCCCGAAAACTGATGCGGAAACAGGTCGGCGGCCTGCGGCGGCAGACCCACCTCCGCAAACAGTTCCCGCACCCGCTCCTCGCGCTCGGCTTTCGTGCCGATCTTCAGCAGGTCGAGCGGCTCGCGCACCTGATCCCCTGCGCGGCGGCGCGGATCGAGCGCGGAGAACGGATCCTGAAACACGATCTGCACATGACGGCGCACGTCGCGCAGCGCGCGGCCGGTCAGCGGCATGATGTTTTCGTTGCGGAACACCACCTGCCCCGACGTGGCGGGCACCAGCCGCATCACCGCTTGCGCGGTGGTGGACTTGCCGGAGCCGCTCTCGCCGACGATGCCGAAGGTGGTGCCGCGCCGCACCCGGAAGCTGACGCCATCCACCGCATGCACGAACGACGGCGGAGCGAACGGGCTCTTGCGCCCTGCCGGGAAGTGCACGACGAGATCATTGACGTCCAGCAGAATGGACTGGGACGATGGAGGAACGGCGGCGCTCATGCGGCAATCTCCGTCTGGCGCCAGCACGACACCTCGTGCGCCGCATCGACCGGCGCGAGCGGCGGCTGCGGGCGGCCATGGCACTGCGGCCGTGCATCCGCACAGCGATCGAGGAACGCGCATTCCGGGCCGCGCGCGCCGAGCGGCGGCACCATGCCGGGAATTTCGCCAAGCTCGACCCAGTGATCCGGCTTCGCCTCGCCGAGTTTCAGATGCGGCACGCAGGCCAGCAGCCCCCGCGTATAGGGATGACGCGGCCTTGCGATGATCTCGTTCGACGGTCCGCTCTCGACGCAGCGCCCGGCATAGAGCACCGATACGTCGTTGGCGAGATCGGCGACCGCACCGAGATCATGCGTGATCAGCACGATGGAGGTCTGCGTTTCCTTCTGAAGGTCCGCGAGCAGATCGAAAATCTGCGCCTGCACCGTGACATCAAGCGCCGTGGTCGGCTCGTCGGCGATCAGAAGACGCGGCCGGCATGCCAACGCCATGGCGATCATCACACGCTGGCGCATGCCGCCGGAGAGCTGGTGCGGATAGTTGCTGGCACGCTTCTCGGCCGCCGGAATCTGCACCGCCTTCAGGAACTCGATGGCCTGCGCGAAGGCCTCGCTCCGGCTGAGGCCCCGATGCAGCCGCAGCACCTCGGCGATCTGGTCGCCGACGGTGTAAAGCGGATTGAGCGCGGTCATCGGCTCCTGAAAAATCATCGACATGGCGTTGCCGCGCAGGCTGCGCAGACGGCGCTGCGGCACCGTGAGCACGTCCTCGCCGTCGAGCAGGATGCGCCCGCCGGTGATGACGAAATCCTCCGGCAGCAGGCGCATGATGGCCAGCGCCGTCATGCTCTTGCCGCAGCCGGATTCGCCCACCAGCGCCATGGTCTTGCCGGCCTCGACCTCGAAGGACAGATGTTCGAGAACAGGCACCAGCTTGCCGCTGGCTCCCCGCATGCTCACCGACAGATCGTCGACACGAAGAACAGGCTCCATCACGACCTCCGCCGCAGGCGCGGATTGACCGCATCGTTGACACCATCGCCGACCAGACTGATCGCCAGCACCGCGAGGAAGATCGCCGCGCCCGGGAACGTCACCGCCCACCAGGCATCCAGCACGTAGTTGCGGTTTTGTCCGATCATCAGGCCCCAGCTCATGGTGTTGGGATCGCCGAGGCCAAGAAAGCTGAGGCCGCCCTCGAACAGGATCGCCACGCCGATCGCCAGCGTCGCCGAGACGATGATCGGCGGCAGCGCGTTCGGCAGCACCACCTTGGTAATGAGATGCAGATCGCCGCCGCCGGCGGCGCGCGAGGCCTTGACGAAATCCAGCCCCCGCAGCCGCATGAACTCGGCGCGCGTCAGCCGCGCTGCCGAGGTCCAGCTCACCACGCCAATGGCCAGCGTGATCGTCGTCAGCGTCTGGCCGAACAGCGTAACCAGCACCATCGCGAAAAGCAGCGGCGGCAGGATCTGGAAGAACTCGGTGATCTTCACCAGCGCCGCATCGATCGGGCCGCCGAAATATCCGGCCAGCGCGCCGACGGTCACGCCGATCACGATGGTGATCAGCGCCGACACCGCGCCCACCGTCAGCGTCGCGCGGCCGCCATAGATCAGCCCCGCCATCACGTCGCGGCCGAGATAGTCGGTGCCAAGCCACGCGTCGGCGTCCGGCGGCGAGAACGGCAGGCCGACGATATCGAACGGATCGATCGAATAGAGCGAGGGACCGAACACCGTTCCCAGCACGATGATCACGAGCAAAGCCGCACCCGCAACGCCGGACGGGCTGCGCATGAACTGGCGCAATGCCGCCACCAGCGGCGAGGAGGCCGCCCGCGGCGGCAGACCCATGGCGGAAGCCGGAGTCCCCACGGCGGAGCCCACCGGCGGCGTTGTTTCGACGGCGCTCATCGTGCCCCCCGGATACGTGGATCGATCAGACGATAGACGATGTCGGTGACGATGTTCGCCAGCATCACCATCATCGCGGAGAAGAACAGAACCGCCATCAGCGTCGGATAGTCCCTCCGCAGAATGGAATCGAACACCAGACGGCCCATGCCGGGCCAGCTGAACACCGTCTCGACCAGCACCGCGCCCGCAAACAGGTTGCCGAACTGCAGACCGACGACGGTCACGATCGGAATCAGCGTGTTGCGCAGCGCATGCTTCACGACGACCACCGATTCCGGCAGGCCCTTGGCGCGGGCGGTGCGAATATAGTCCGCCGACAGCACGTCGATCATATTGACGCGCGCGAGGCGGCTGTATTGCGCCACGAACACAATGCCGAGCGTGAGCGACGGCAGAATGAGATGCGTCAGCACGTCAAGCACATGGGCAAAGCCGGTCTTCGGACGCACCACGTCTTCCATGCCCGACACGGGAAGGATCGGCCACACCCGTCCGAACAACAACAGCAGCATCAGGCCGGTCCAGAAGATCGGCGCGGCATAGCCCGCCAGCGACAACACCGTGACGCCGTGGCTCAGAAGGCCGTTCGGCCGGCGCGCGCTGATGACGCCGAGCGTCGTGCCGATCAAGACCGCGAAGATCAGCGCCGCGAAGGCAAGATACAGCGTCGCGGGCAGGCGCTGCGCGATCAGCGACAGCACCGGCTGGTTGAAATAGTAGGAATAGCCGAAATCGCCATGCAGGACGTTGCCGAGGTAGGTGAAGAGCTGCTCCAGCAGCGGCCGGTCCAGCCCGTATTTCTCGCGCAGCGCCGCGATCACCTCGGCGGACGCGCCACCCATCTCGCCTGCGATCACCTGCACCGGATCGCCGGGCGCGGCGTGGATCAGGCAGAAGTTCAAAACGACCACCGCGAGCAACAGCCCGGCCGCGTTGGCCAGTTGCCGGAGAATGTAGATAGCGGTGGCCATGACGATAAGGTCCTCGGTTAACGGGCGGAGCGGGCCGGTCACCCTCCGGCGAAGGAGGATACCGGCCCGCCACGTCAGTTCATCACTTCTTGGCCCAGGCCAGTTCGTCCCACGGCGAGAGCACGCCCCAGATCGTGGTCGGCAGGCTGGTCAGGTTCTTGTCGAACACATTGTGATACGGCGTGACGTTGATGAAGAAGATCGGCACCTCGTCCACGACGATCTTCTGGAACTCCTTGTAGAGTTCCTTGCGCTTCTCCGGCGAGGTCTCCTGCGCCGCAGCCGCGAGAATCGCATCGACCTTCGGGTTGCTGTACTGCTGGGTGTTCGACCAGATGATGCCCTTGCGGATATTGCTGGAGAGATACGTGCGATCGACGCCGATCACCGGGTCGCCCCAGTTGAACACCGTGTCCATGGTCAGGTCGAAATCCTGACCGGCGACGCGCTGCGCCCAGGTCGGAAAGTCGGACGCCGCCCGCACTTCCAGATTGATGCCCGCCCGCTTCAGAGCCGAACGCAGATACTCGGCGACATTGCGCTGCTGCTCGTCGCCACCGGGAATGTAGTCGATCGTGAGCGTGAAGCGCGTGCCGTCGGCCTTCTTCGGATAGCCCGCCTCGTCCAGCAGCGACTCGGCCTTCTTCAGATCGAACTTGTAAGGATTGACATCCTTGTTCTCCAGCGGCGAGCCGGGTGCGATGGGCGTGAACGCCGGCTGGGCAACACCGCCCATCAGCTTGCTGACGATGAAGTCGCGGTTCGCGGCATAGGCAATGGCCTGACGCACCTTCACATCGTCCAGCGGCTTCTTCTTGGTGTTGAACGCCAGCCAGTTGATCGCGCCGATACCGGCGAAACCCTTGTCGGTGACGACAACGTTCGGCAACTTCTTCAGACGCTCGATATCGCGGACACCGCCCGCGAACGGGAAGACGTTGAAGTCGCCGCGCTCGATGGAGACGAGCACCGCGTTCGGATCTGACACGATGCGGGTGACGATCTTATCGAGCTTCGGACGGCCGGGAATGAAGAACTTGTCGAACTTCTCAAGCGTATAGTATTCGCCCTGCTTGTACTCGGTCAGCCGGAACGGTCCCGATCCGACCGGCTTCAGGTTCGCCGGATGAGTCTTCACGTCCTGACCATCGCCATAGACATGCTTGGGAATGATCGGCATCAGCGCCGGGGACATCGCCAGCAGCAGCGCCGGGTGCGGATGCTTCAGGCGAATGATCGCGGTGTAGGGATCGGGCGTATCGACCTTGTCCACTGCCGCCAGCATGCTCTGGAACGGGTGGTTGCCCTTGATGGTCATGATCGAGAACGCAACATCCTCGGAGGTGACCGGCTTGCCGTCGTGGAACAGCGCGTTCTTCACAAGGTGCAGGGTGACGGACAGACCATCCGGCGCGACCTCCCACTTCTCGGCGAGATAGGGTTGCGGATTCCAGTTGTCGTCATAGCGCAGCGGGCTCGCGAAGATCTGCGTGCTGACGATCGCCGTGGCGAAACCGGACTGCACCGCGCCGTTGAAATGGCGCGGCACCTGCGTCGTGCCGACAACCAGAGAATTGTCTGCCGGCTGCGCACACAATGGCGCGGGAAGCGCAAGCGCTGAAAGCAGCGCGAGCGCCGATGCGAAGATCGGGCGTATCAACATAGGCCTGGTCCCTTTCTGAAGCGACGAAGTGAGCACACGGATGGAATGGTCGTTGCACGGTTCATGCCGCACCTGCCGGAGCCAGCGCGCGGTCAATGATCGAATCCAGCTCAGCCGCAGATGGAAGCCCCTCGATACCGATGCCGACAAGCACGATATCGTCCCCGGCAACAGAACCGCTGGTATCCTGAGCCGAAAGCTCCCAGCGCCGGTCCACCATCTGGAAGTCATACGCGGTGGTCTCGCCGGCCAGCCGGCACGATCCCTTCAGACGCAGCAGCTGCGGCGGCAAGGCGGCGAGAGCCTTTGCGAGCCGCGCGCGATCGAAGGCGCCGCTGCGGCGATAGCACCAGCGCTGGAAATCGCGTTCATGATCGGTCTCGTCCAGCACCTCTAGCGCAGCAAAGCCGCTGTCCGGCTCCGCCCAGAGGCAGGCTTCCAGTCCGGGAAGATCGTCGTGCGACGTCACGATCATGCCCGCCTCCGGCGCGAAGCTCGTGACCGCCCGCCGCGCGATCGCAAGACCATCGTCGTCGACCAGATCGGCCTTGTTCAGCAGCACGATCGTGGCGCGGTGAAACTGATCGGCCACCGTCTCGCCGACGCGTGCATCGACCAGCAGACTGGCGATCCGTGTCGCGTCGGCCAGCACGATGATGCCGTCGAGCCGCAGCTCGGGATCGATCATCGCGATCTCGCCGATCCGCCACGGACTGCCGACGCCGCTCGCCTCGATCAGGATCCGGTCGAACCGCTGCCCGCTGTCGAGCAGCCCGCATAGCGTTTCGACAAAGCCGTCGCCGATGCTGCAGCAGACGCAACCGTTGGTCAGCGTCATCGTCGTGCCGTCGTGACGGGCGATCAGGCCCGCATCGATGTTGATCGCGCCGAAATCGTTGACGAGAACCGCATAGCGCTGACCGCCCGTTCGCAACAGATGGTTGACGAACGTGGTCTTGCCGGCGCCCAGAAAGCCGCCGATCACCGTCACCGGAGTCTGGACGGCCGCCTGTTTCATGCGCGCGGCGCCTCCTTGACAAGGCCGCCGATCACCGTGCCCCACACCGGAACGTCCTTCAGCTTGTCCGGCGCGACGGCGAGCGGGTCCTCGTCGAGCACAGCGAAATCCGCGAACTTGCCGGCCGCGATGCTGCCGACCAGATGATCCATCTTCATCGTGTAGGCCGCTCCGATGGTGATCGCGGCGAGTGCATCGGCGACGCTGAGGGCCTCGGTCTCCTTGCCGAGCACCCGGCCCCCGGACGTGACGCGGTTCACCGCGCACCATGCGGTGAACAGCGGCGACAGCGGCGTCACCGGCGCATCGGAGTGGATCGAGAATGGCACGCCGAGACGTTTGGCCGTTCCGGTCGCATCGACCCGCGCCGCGCGCTCGGGACCCATGGTCGTCTCGTAGTGAACATCGCCCCAGTAGTAGACATGGTTGGCGAACAGGTTGACGCATACGCCCAGCGCCTTGATCCGGCGGAACAGCGCGGTGTCGGCCATCTGACAGTGCTGCAGCACGTGACGATGATCCGGGCGCGGCGAGGCGATCAGCGCGGCCTCCAGCGCGTCGAGCGCGACCTCGGTCGCCTCGTCGCCGTTGGTGTGGATGTTCATCTGGATGCCGGCCTCGTGATAGGCCTTCACGATGCGGAACAGGTCGTCCGGCGCGACGTACCACAACCCGTTCGGCGCGCCATTGTGATAACCCGGCCAGCGCAGCCGCGCCGTAAAGCCCTGGATCGAACCATCGACGATGATCTTCACGAGGCCATAATAAAGACGGTCGTTGTTGTCCTGCTTCAGCTTGGCCAGCTTGGCGATGGCCTCCTCCGGGGTGTGAGCTGCGGCCGCCAGCGCGGGCACGAAGCGCACGCCGAAATCCGGATCCGCCGTCGTCTCGCGAAACAGACCCGCGGCATAATCACTCACGTCGCTGTGCAGATCGGTGATGGTGGTGACGCCCTGCACGCAGGCGGAGGCCGCATAGCGCCGAAGGTCCGCCGGAGCGACCCGCGTCAGCGGATTGTCGCCCAGCATACGGAAGACGCGGAAGCGCGTCGCGACGCCGCGCAGTTCTCCGGACGCCAGACCGTCCGTCCCCTGCACCACCCCGTCAATATTGCTGCCGCGCAGCAGTCCGGTCTTGTCCAGAACCGGCGTGTTGACGTTGAAGATATGCAGGCTCGCATGCAGCACAAAGATCATGCGGGTCGGCGACACGCGATCGAGGTCCTGCCGCGTCAGCATATGGCCGCCAATGTGCAGCGGATCGTAGCCCCATGCGAAAATCGGCGCATCGGGATCTGTCATCGCGGCATCCGCTTCGCGCAGGCGCTCCACGATCGCGTCGATGCTGCCGACGCCGCTCACCAGTTTGCCCTCGGGCGAGCGCCGGGCGTAACCGCCGACATAAGGCAGCGACCACATCACGCCCTCGACGATATGACTATGCCCCTCGACGAAGCCCGGCAGCAGAACCTTGCCGGCGAAGCGGTCATCGACGCGCCCGCCGAACGGAGCCATATCGTCAGCGCTGCCCACAGCCAGAATCCGGCCATCGCGCACCGCAACATGCGTCGCTTCCGGCCGCATGGGATTCATCGTCACGATCTTGCGGGCCGAATAAACGATGGGGTCTTGGCTCACATCCGCCTCCAGAACACGATCCTTTGACTGTGGATCGGAAGCGGAGGATCGGGCCAGCGCCAGATTCCATGCACGGATAGGGCCAGCGGCTTACGCAGCCGCAGCATATGGGATATCCTTCCCGACTGGCTCGGCTTTTGCTTCTGATAATCTCCGTCTCGGCATTTGCCATGTTTTACAGTAGAGTTTGACGCGAAATTCGGCGAAATGGACGGATCGGTGCAACGGTCGCATCAGATTGATGCAGATGAAGTGATGGAGCGCGCGGCATCGCCGTCGCCCAATCCCCCTTCAGCCGGCAACAGTGACGCGCTGTTCTGGGGATCGCTGTTCCAGAATCTGAATCGCAGCGGTTCTTTTTTGCAGCTTCAGATCCGGCAGATGATCGTCACGGCGATCGAGGACGGCCGGTTGCCGCTGGGGACGCGGATGCCGTCGAGCCGCGATCTCGCGTCCATCCTGAAGGTCTCGCGCAACACCGTCGTCATCGCTTACGAGCAACTGGTCGATCAGAATTTCCTCCTGTCGCGCCAGCGCAGCGGCTTCTTCGTCGCCGGACTGCCGCGCACGCTGACGGAAAGCCATTCGAGCAGCGCGCGCGATGAGGACACGGACCTTGCGGCGTGCTGGCAGGGCCGGTTCGCGGTACAGCCTTCCGCCAACCGCAACATCGTCAAGCCCGCCGACTGGCTGGCCCATCCCTACCCGTTCGTGTTCGGCCAATTCGATCCGGGCCTGTTTCCGACCAACGACTGGCGCGAAAGCGCGCGCGCCGCGCTCAGTGTCTCGGAAATCAACAACTGGGCGCGCGACCTGATCGACGGCGACGATCCCGCGCTGATCGAGCAGTTGCAGCTTCAGGTGTTGCCGCGCCGGGGCATCCGCGCCCGGCCCGACGAGATCATGATGACGATCGGCGCGCAGCATGCGCTGTATCTGCTGGCGACGCTGTTCATCCGTCCGACCACCACCATCGGCATCGAGGATCCCGGCTATCCCGATGCGCGTAACATCTTCCGTCTGCTGACGCCGAACGTCGTGCCGCTTCATGTCGATGCCGACGGTCTGGTGCCGGACGCCGCGCTCGAACAATGCGACATCGTCTATGTCACGCCGAGCCACCAGTGCCCGACCTCGGTCGCCATGCCGCTCGCGCGGCGGAAGGCCCTGCTGCGTGCCGCGAAAAGTGCCGGCTCGCTGCTGATCGAGGACGACTATGAGAGCGGACTGCTGCCGGAGGGCAGCGAGATTCCGCCGCTGATGAGCCTCGACCGCGATCAGAACGTGCTCTATGTCGGCAGCCTCTCCAAGGCGCTCGCGCCGGGGCTGCGGCTGGGCTACGTGGTCGCGCCCGCCCCGGTGATCCGCGAACTGCGCGCGCTGCGCCGCCTGATGCTGCGCCATCCGCCGCTGAACAACCAGCGGGTCGCGGCCCTCTTCATCGGTCTCGGCCACTATCGCACTCACATGCAACAGGTGGCCCGCGTCCTGATGGAGCGCGCTCACATGCTGGATGAATTGCTGCCGCGCCATCTGACCGGCTGCAACTGGTCGCGCGGCGCGGGCAGCGCCCATTACTGGATCACCTGCGCGCGAGGCGTGGACACGACAAAACTGGCGGACGCCGCGCTGGCGGAAGGCGTCGTGATCGAACCCGGCGCGGTGTTCTCGATGGACGAACAGGCGACCCGCAATGCCTTCCGCCTCGGCTTCACCTCGATCAAGACCGATCGCATCGAGGCCGGCATCCAGCGGCTCGGCGCGGTGATCGCGCGGGCCAGCCGGGGCTGAAGCCCGCGTCGCGGCGATCAGGCGATCTCGCTGACGCCCTTGGCCAGCGTCGTCAGGGCGATCACCGCGAGCATCACGATCGAGACGTTGCGGTGCAGCCGCTCGCTGCCGTGATGGAAACCAAGCGAGCCGAGCCATGTTCCGATCAGCAGCATCGGCGCGCTGAGCGCCGAGAGGATCAGCACCTCGGCGCTGATCAGGCCGAGCGGAATCATGCTGACCAGAGCCACCGCCGACACCACGAAGAAGAAGATCATCAGCGAGGCGCGAACCGTCAGGCGGCCGAACGGCCCGGACATGTAATAGATCACCACCGGAGGGCCGGACATCGCGGCAAGACCGTTGAACAGCCCCGAGACGAAGCCGGTTGCGAGCGTCACCATCCGTCCCGGAATCTTCTCCAGCGCGAAGCCGCGCCCGAGCGTCGCGACCGCGATCACCAGCACGATCGCGATCACGATCCGTGCGATGGGCGCCGGCACCGCGCTCAGGGCAAAGGCGCCGATCGGCGATCCGACCGCCGCGCCGGCGCTCAGCCAGCCGAGCGAGGGCCAGTGGCATTGTTTCGATGCGGTCCGCCAGTCGAAGAAGCCGAGGAAGAACTGCAGCAAGACCGCAATCGGCACCGCATGCGCGGGCGCGATGAACTGCGACAGCAGCGGCACACCGGCCAGCGCGAAGCCGAAGCCGGTGAAACCGCGCAGCAATGCGGCAAAGAGCACGGACCCCAGCGTCCCGGCCACGATGATCGGGGTGAGGGACGGCGCCATCACGGCGTCGCGCAGATTGCTGAGGATTTCGGCAAAGGTCATCGCGTGACGTTGAGCAAACCCGGCCATCCTTCGAAAGGTCCAGCGTGGACAAGCCGTTGGGCCAGCCTGCCGCAGGGCTGGCCGCAGACCCCGCGCGATCTGGCTCTAATCAGAGCCTTGCTTCACTGCGATGCTGCGATGGTCCCGTGACAGGCGTCGTTGAACATGCGCCACGGGTCCGGACGAGGATCACTCAAACTTCCGTCTTCGCCGAGACAAACACAGGATGACGACAATGTCCGATCTCGATGCGCGCCGAACGCAGCGCCTGGAGCAGATTTTCGCGGCCTTCAACCGCCACGACAAGGCCGGTGTCATGGCCTGCATGACTGACGATATCGTCTTCGACGCCGCGGCCGGCGACGAGATGTGCGGACGGCGCATCAAGGGGCAGGCCGATGTCGGCGCCGCCTTCGCGACGACCTTCGCCGACATGCCGGACGCATCGTGGGAATGCACGCGCCATTCGGTGTTCGGCGACACGGGCCTCTCGGAATGGATTTTCCGCGCCACCCTGACCAGCGGCGACCGGATCGAGGCCGAGGGCTGCGACATCTTTTCGTTCAAGGGCGATCTGATCGCGACCAAGAGCGCTTTCCGCAAGGCGCGTCCCGTGCTTCCCGCCCCGGCGAAATCATAACGCAGGAGCGCTCGCACCATGAGTTCGGTTCTCACCAGCGCCGCCTACGATCCGCAATACGATCCGCTCGTCTCCGACGGTCCCGGCCGCAACCGCGACTACGCACCGACCTACTGGGTCGCGACCGCCGGCACGCCGCCACAGGACGACGGTCCGATCCTCTCGGACTGCGATGTCGATGTCGCCATCGTCGGCTCGGGCTATACGGGCCTCGCCTGCGCCATCTTCCTGGCGCGCGAACACGGCATCAAGGCCACGGTGCTCGAGGCGAACCGCGTGGCTTGGGGCTGCTCCACCCGCAATGGCGGGCAGGGTCAGAATGCATCGGGACGCCTGAGCCGTTCGCAATGGATCGAGCGCTGGGGCCGCGACGTGGCGCTGCGCCTGCATGCCGAGATTCAGGACGGCTTCGAGACCTTCGAGGAACTGATCAACGCCTCCGAGATCGACTGCGAGCCGCAGCGCGGCGGACATCTCTACATCGCGCACCGCCAGCGCAACCTCGACAAGATCGCGGCCGAGTCGAAGGTCGCCAACGAGGTGTTCGGCTACAAGACCCGCGTCATGTCCGCCGATGAGCTGCGCAGCGACTATCTCAACGACGCCGAAGCCGTCGGCGCGGTGCACGAGCCGCTCGGCACCGGCGTGCATCCGGCCAAGCTCGCCTTCGGCTATCAGACCATGGCCCGCAAGCTCGGCGCGAAGATCCATCCCGCCAGCCCGGTGCAGAGCATCGAACAGCGCAATGGCGCGTTCCTGCTGCGCACGCCGGGCGGCACGGTCCGCGCCCGCGCGGTGGCGATCGCAACCGGCGCCTACACCGCCGGCGACATGACGCCGCAACTGCGCGGCCGCTGCATGCCGATCCTGTCCAACTCGATCGTCACACGGCCGCTGACCCCGGCCGAACTCGATGCGACCGCCTTCAAGACCACGCAGGTCATCACCGACACGCGCACGCTGCGCTTCTATTACCGCCGCCTGCCCGACAACCGCGTGCAGATCGGGAGCCGCAGCTCCGTGACCGGGGCGGACGCCGGCGCGCACCGCCACCTGCAACTGCTGATCGACGGCCTGCACCGCAAGTTTCCGGCGCTCGAAGGCATCGCCATCGATTACTCGTGGTGGGGCTGGGTCGATGTCAGCCACGACATGATGCCACGCATCGTCAAGCCGAACCCGAACCAGAACCTGTTCTATGCGCTCGGCTACGGCGGCAACGGCGTGTCCTATTCGGCGCAGGCCGGACGGCGCATGGCGCAGATGGTGGCGGGCCAGTCGTTCAAGGGACAGGACCTGCCGATCTTCACCTCGCCCCTGCCCGGTCATCCCTTCGCGCCGTTCCGGCGCATCGGCCAGCGCATGCTCTATCGCTGGTATCACCTGCGCGACGAGGCGGCGTAAGCCGTCTCGCGATCACGCCAGCGCGAGCAGGCTGGCATTGCCGCCTGCCGCCGCGGTGTTGATCGAGATCGTGACCTCCTCAAGCAGCCAGACGAGATCATAAGGCTCCTCTGCTGCCGCCAGTTCGTCAGAAGTTGCGGCATGCAGCGTGACCAGCGGTCCCGGCAGCGCCGCGACGCGCTCTCCGACGTCGCGCACCCGCGCCGCATCGCCCTCGACCAGCGCGGCGGCGAAAGGCCCGTCTTCGGCCCAGCGCGTGGTCCACCTCACTCTGTCGGCTACATCGGGCGGAAGTCCGTCCAGCGCCGAGCGCAGCCCCGATGCGGCATCGACCGTAACCGTGTTGCCGGTCGCCAACGCCGCCCCCACCTGACGATACAGCCCTGCCGCCGTGAGCGGCACCAGCAGCAGCCTTCCTCGCGCGTGCAATTCATGGCGATTGGTCTCGCCGACCGGGCCGGGCAATTCTTTGCGCCGCCCGAACTGCGACCGCCGCATGGCCGCCCTCGCCGATGCTGCGCTGTCCGCGTCGCCGCGCTGGTCGAGCCAGCGCGCAAAGCTCTCGGCCGCAGGCATGCTTGGCAACGCGTCGTTCCCCGACGACGGCGGCGCGTGCACCAGCCGTCGCAGATACAGCGGCCCCCCCGCCTTCGGCCCGGTGCCGGACAGTCCGCGGCCGCCGAACGGCTGCACACCGACCACCGCGCCGATGATGTTGCGGTTCACGTAAAGATTGCCCGCCGCAATGCGTGACGCGACATGGGCGATGGTCTCGTCGATGCGCGTGTGCAGGCCGAATGTCAGGCCATAGCCGGAGGCATTGATCGCATCGATCAGCCTGTCGAGATTCTCGCGGGCATAGCGCACCACGTGCAGCACCGGCCCGAACACCTCGCGCGTCAGTTCGGAGACGTCGTTCAGTTCGATCAGCGTCGGCGGAACGAAGGTGCCGAACCGCCCATCCTCATCGACATCGATCTGGGTCACGGCATGACCTGATGCGCGCATATGCTCGACATGCTGGCTGATGATCCGCTGCGCCTGCGCCGAGATTACCGGCCCCACATCGGTTGCGAGCCGCAACGTCGGAGCCACGCGCAGCTCCTTCATCGCCCCTTTGAGCATGGCGAACACGCGCTCGGCGATCTCCTCCTGAAGACACAGCAGGCGCAGCGCCGAGCAGCGCTGCCCCGCGCTGTCGAATGCGGAGGCGACGACATCCGCCACCACTTGCTCGGCCAGCGCCGAGGAATCCACGATCATGGCGTTCAGCCCGCCGGTTTCGGCAACCAGAACCGGCGGCTTGCCGTCCGCCATCGTACGCGCCGCGAGTTGTTTCCGGATCAGCCGGGCGACCTCCGTCGAGCCGGTGAACAGCACGCCAGCGACCTCCGAAGCCGCGACCAGCGCCGCGCCGATCGCGCCGTCGCCCGGCAGCAGTTGCAGCGCATCGCGCGGAATGCCGGACGCGTGCAGGATACCGACACATTCGGCCGCGATCAGCGGCGTTTCCTCGGCGGGCTTGGCCAGAACCGGATTGCCCGCCGCCAGCGCCGCCGCGATCTGTCCGGCGAAGATCGCCAGTGGAAAATTCCATGGGCTGATGCACACGACCGGGCCAATGGCTTTCGCACCGGCGGGCATGGCTTCGGCCGCGCTCGCATAGTAGCGGAGAAAATCGATGGCCTCGCGCACCTCGCCGATGGCGTTGGCCGCAGTCTTGCCCGCCTCGCGCATGATCAGGCCGATCAGCACCGGCATGCGCTGCTGCACCGCATCGGCCGCCAGCCGCAGGCAGGCGGCGCGCCGGGTGACCGGGACTTCGGACCATGAACTGGCGGCCGCAGCCCGCACCGCCTCGCACGCATCGGCTTCCTGCGCCTCGATCACCTCGCCGACCACATCGCGGTTGTCGCCGGGATCGACGACCGGGCGCGGCGCGGCGCTCGTCGGCGTCACAGCCATCGCGGGCGCGGCGCGCCACAGAATTTCCGCATCGGTCCTGAAGCGCTCGGTCAGATCGGCGAGCACCGTCTCGCTGCTCAGATCGAGCCCCGCCGAATTGCGGCGCTGGACGCCGTACAGTCCGGCCGGATCGGGAATCGCCGGGTGCGGCGCGCCGACCACCGGCATCGCCCGCACTTCGTCGGCCGGATCGCGCACCAGCTCTTCGATGGCGATGGCCGGATCGTTGATGCGGTTGACGAAGGACGAGTTCGCGCCGTTCTCCAGCAGCCGCCGCACCAGGTAGGCGAGCAGCGTCTCATGGGTGCCGACCGGCGCATAGACCCGGCACGGCCGGTCGAGGCGCGCCGGCCCGACCACCTCCTCGTAGAGCGGCTCGCCCATGCCGTGCAGGCATTGAAATTCATATTGACCGGGCCGAAAGGCAGAGCCCGCCAGATGATAGATCGTCGCCAGCGTCTGTGCGTTGTGGGTGGCGAACTGCGGAAACACCGCATCGCCTGCCGCCAGCAGCTTTCGCGCGCAGGCGATATAGGACAGGTCCGTATAGGCCTTGCGCGTGAACACCGGATAACTGGCGAGCCCTTCCACCTGCGCGCGCTTGATCTCGCTGTCCCAGTAAGCGCCCTTGACCAGCCGCAGCATGATGCGCCGGCGCGCACGCCGGGCCAGATCGATGATGAAATCCAGCACGAACGGACAGCGGCGCCCGTAGGCCTGCACGACGAAGCCGAGACCATCCCAGCCGGCAAGTGCGTCGTCGAAGCTCAGCTTTTCGAGCAGATCGAGCGACAGCTCAAGCCGGTCGGCCTCCTCGGCGTCAATGTTCAGGCCGATGTCGAACGCCTTGGCCTGCAGAGCCAGCGCGCGCAGGCGTGGCAGCAGTTCGGCCATCACCCGCCCGCGCTGCGCGCGGCTGTAGCGCGGATGCAGCGCCGAGAGCTTGATGGAAATCCCCGGCCCCGCGTGAATGCCCCGCCCCCCGGATGCCCGGCCGATGGCATCAATGGCGGTCTCATAGTCGGCGAAATAGCGGTCGGCATCGGCCTGCGTCAGCGCCGCTTCGCCCAGCATGTCGTAGGAATAGCAGAACCCCCGAGCCTCGTGTTTCTGCGCGTTCTTCAGGGCCTCGCCGATGGTCTCGCCGAGCACGAACTGCTCGCCCATCATCCGCATCGCCAGATCGACGCCGCCGCGAATGACGGGCTCGCCGACGCGGGCGATCAGGCGCGTCAGTGCGCCCGCAAGACCCGCCTCGCTGACGGTCGCCGTGAACTGCCCCGTCAGCACCAGCCCCCATGTGGCGGCGTTGACGAACAACGAGCGCCCGTGCCCGGCATGGGAGGCCCAGTCCCCCTTCGCGATCTTGTCACGGATCAGCGCGTCGCGGGTGGGCGCATCGGGAATCCGCAGCAGCGCCTCCGCAAGGCACATCAGCGCGACGCCCTCCTCGCTCGACAGCGAGTACTCGTGCACCAGCGCGGCGACGCCCGAGCCGGTGGACTTGCGCCGCAGCGCGCCTACCAGCTGCGTGGCGGTTGCGGCGATCCGCGCTTTCGTCGCGGCATCGAACGATGCGTCCGCGAGCAACGGCGGCACGCACTCCGTTTCCGGCCGTCGAGACGCCGATGTGATCGCTACCCGGAGCGGACCCCGACCGGAAAGAGGACCGGCAAAACTACCTGCCCCGTCGGGCAGAAGCGGGAATGGACTGTCATCTGGCATATGCGGCCGCCGCTCACGGAGCGCCCCTTTTAGGCTGATCTGCCGGACTATAGCGTCGCGCAGGCCGATCCCAACCTCTCTCTCGAGAAGTCATCACAAGAGAACGGCGACGGATCCGATTCCAGCGCTATTCGCGAACGTTGCGCCGCCATGCCGCTGGCGTGCTGCCCGTCAGCCGGCTGAAGGCGCGCGTCAGGTGGCTCTGGTCGGCGAAGCCGCAGAACAGGGCGATGTTGCTGATCGGCTCGCGCGTGGTGCGCAGCAGATGCTTCGCCGTTTCGACGCGCTGGTTCACCAGCCACTGATGCGGCGGCACGCCGATCGTCCGCTTGAAGGCCCGGGCGAAGTGCGTCGGCGACATCGCGCACGCCTCGCTCAGTTCGCGGATGGTCAGATCGCCGCGCAGCTGATCGCCCAGCATCTCCTTCACCCGCTTTTCCTGCCACGGCGCAAGCCCGCCGCGCGGGGGCTCGCGGCGCAGGCTGAGTCCGCCATAACGCTGCGCGATATGCAGACGCATCGCCGCGAACATGTGCCCGACGAACAACGCGCTCGCCTCCTCGGGTCGACGCAGCGCCGGCATCAGCGCCTGCGCAAGATGAAAGAACTCCGGATCCGGGCTCTGCTCGGAGAAAATCTCGCGCAGATCGGAGAGTTTCGGCTGGCCGGTCTCGTAGGTCAGCTCATCCAGCGATGCGCGCGGCAGAAAAAAATGCAGCGAGTGAAACGGCTGCTGAAGATCGGCCACCCATGGTGCCTGCAGGTCGAAAAGATGCAGACCGCCCGCATGCAGCGGCGTGCGGGCTGCGAAGGAGGCTTCACGGAAGAGATCCGTCGCGCCGGCGTCGCGAAGCTGGGCGATGACCAGATAGGACTCGCCGACCGGCGTGGGTACCGTGAGACCGAGCCCCGGCGTGTCGCGCCGGTAGGTCGCGACCGACAGGTCCGCCTTGTTGAGCTGGCGTGTCGTCAGGTGCCACGCCTCATCGATCTGGTCCGCCTCGGCCATGTAGGGGCTGGTCTTGCCGGTCGGCGCCAGTTCGTTGCTTAGCTGGACAGACTGCAGCACAATGAAACCCATTAGCTTGGGACGATCATATCATTCAATTTCCGCCGAGGATGTTCAAGACGCTTTCCGGGCTGCCATGCTTGTTTCAGTATCCTCGGCGCGGCCTCCACGCTGGAAAACGCCGGTTCGACTGATCCATTTCCGAGTACCAAAGATGACCTATCTCGCCGCTCTCACAATCTTTCATACAATTATCAGCATCATCGCCATGGGGCTCGGCTTCGTTGTCGTCGCCGACCTGCTGCGCGGCGGCGAAAGCCGGGGCTGGATGAATGCGTTTCTTGTCACTGCCATCGCGACCAGCGTGACCGGATTCTTCTTTCCTCCCAATGGCGTGACCCCCGCCATTGTGGTCGGCGTCCTGGCGCTGGTCATTCTGGCCTTCGTGCTGCTCGCGCGTGGCCGGGCGAGCGGATCGGCGCTCTGGCGCTGGGTCTATGTCGGCGGAATCGTCGCGAGCACGTACCTTCTGGTGTTCGTCGGCATCGCGCAGACCTTCCAGAAGGTCGGCATCCTGAACCGGCTCGCACCCACCGGCTCCGAACCTCCGTTCGCCATCACACAGGGAATCACCCTGCTGATCTTCGTGGTGGTCGGCATCCTCGCATCGGCGCGCTATCGGCCGTCGCGCGCGATGGCCTGAGCGGCGACGCCTCGGCGGATCACAGGCTGACACTGATCCGCATGGCGAAAACGGGTCGCAAGACGCGTGATCGCGGAGGCGGATCGAAAAAGGCAGCCCAGCGATCCGACGGATCGGCCGAGCTGCCCAGATCGGGCCCGCAATGTCTGAGCGAATGGGCGGCCCCTGATTCCGCGCTTATGCGGAGGCCGCCTCGCGCGCCTTCCCGGCGGCAACAGCCGTCTCGACCGCCGTCTCAAGACCCAGGATGCGGATCGCGTTCTTATAGAACAGCTTCTCGATCACCTCCGGCTTGAAGCCTTCCATCTCCCACTCGTCGCAGGACTGGCCGGGGCTCCAGCCCGGATAGTCGGAACCGAACAGCACCTTGTCCTGCAGCCGGCGCGACATGTCGTATTTCAGCACCGCCGGGAAGTGCTTGATGGTCCAGCCCGAGATGTCGATGGAGATGTTCTTCTTGTGCAGGGCCGTCGCGATCAGTTCGTCGGTCCACGGCCATCCCGGATGCGCAGCCACGATGTTCAGCCGCGGGAAATCGGCCGCGATATTGTCCAATCGGTACGGCCGCGCGTAGTCGAGCTTGTAGCCAAGGCCGCCCGGCTCGCCCTGTCCCATCGCGGTGGTGCCGCAATGGATCAGCGCCGCCGCGCCGAGCGACTGCAACAGATCCCAGATCGGGTAGAAGATCCGGTCGTCGGGCGCGAAAAGCTGCATCGGCGGCTGGTATTTCACGCCGATCATGCCAAGCTCCCTGACCGCGCGCTCGATCTCTTCAAGACCGACACGGCCGGACCACGGATCGACCATCGCCCAACCCGGCAGGAAGACATCCGGGAATGTCTTGCTGAGTCCGGCGACCTCGTCGTTGGTCAGAACGCCGCCACCCGCTCCATGGCGGGCATCCCACGCGATCGGCAATGCGAGGCAATCGTCGCGGCGAAAGTCCTCGGCAATCGATTCGTCAGGACGCGCGTCCCACTTGCCCTTGAAGAGTCTGCGCGCCGCCGGAAGATAGGTGCGCGCCGCTTCGGAATAGGACGCGTTCATGGGGTGAACGTGAACGTCGATTGCTCGCATGATGAGTTTACTTTCGTCTTTGCTGTCTTGAATCTGTCAGGGATGAGTCGGCACGCCGGAAATGCTGACGCTGCGGCAGAACCCGGACCAGCTCCGCGCGATGTCGGCCACATCGAGGTCTTTTCCGATCAGCACCAGCCTGCTGCGGCGATCCTCGTCCGGCCAGCGGCTCAGTTCGACAGGCACCGATTGCACGTGCTCAACAGCCTGAATGACGAGCGGCCGCGCCGAGCCTTTGGTGTTGACCAGTCCCTTGAGCCGGATCAGGCGGTCGCGATTCTGAATCCGAACGTAGCGCAACCACTTTTCGAGCGGGCGCCACGGCAGCGGGATATCCGCGGTGAGCGACAGCGAGACGATATCGCCATGCCCGCCACTGCGATGGCCGTGACCATGCGCATGATCGTGGCCATGCGATGTGTCGTCATCGCGCTCGTGGCTGCGCCCGGCGAGATCGAACGCGGGATGAATATCCGCCTCCAGATCGTAGAACGACGGCGCGAAGATTTCCGCCGGGTCGATCCCGCCGCTCGCCGCCCGGCGAATGGCGGCGGCGGGATTGAGCGTTCTCAGTTCTTCACCGACCCGGGCAATACCTGCCTCGTCGACCAGATCGATCTTCGTCACGAGAATGGTGTCGGCCAGCTCGATCTGCTTGCGCACTTCCGGATAGCGTCGCAGCTGCGACGATACGAGCCCGGCATCCACCACGACGATCAGCGGATGCAACGCGAAGGCGCGCGACAGCAGCGGCTGACGCAACAGCGCCTGCGCGATCGGCGCGGGATCGGACAGCCCCGACGGCTCGATGATCATCCGGTCGAAGCTCGGGATTTCTCCGTGCTCGCTGCGCGCGAACACTCGCATCACCGCCTCTTCCATATCGCCGGCGAGATTGCAGCACAGGCAGCCATTGGCCATCACGATGGTCTGGTCGTCGCCATGATCGATCAGATGCTGATCGATGGGCACCTCGCCGAACTCGTTGATGGCCACCGCCGTCCGCGCGAACCGCGGATCGCGCAGAACCGCGTTGATGAGCGTGGTCTTGCCGCTCCCGAGAAAGCCGCTGACGATGGCGACCGGAATGCGCGCGCGGTGCTCGTCCTCCGACATATACGACATGGCAGTCCGTCTCCCGACCGGCCGGCTTCAGGTCACCGGGCCGGATGGCGGCCGAAGGATCATTCCCTCAGCCATGCCATCGTAGATCAGATCGATCAGGTCCTGTCGATTCTGCAGGATGCGCCGGGAGTTGAGCGAGCCCTTCTCCGTGACCTCTCCCGTTGCCGCCGTCGGCGGCTCGCCCACGATCGCCGCCCGCGCGATGGTCCGCGAAGTTCCCGAGCGCCCGGCATTGGCCTGCGCCAGCGCGGCCGCGACCCGCGTCGCATGCGCCGCATCTCCCGTGGCAACGCCGTCCACCGGGAATATCAACAAGGCCAGATCGTCCCGATCCGGCCCCGCGACGACCACGTCGGCGGCCAGCCCGTTCAGCGCTGACAGATAGTGGGCGCGCACCTCGGTGACGTTCACCCAGGTGCCGGACAGCAGCTTGAAATCCTCGGCGACCCGCCCCTCGAACAACAGCCCGAGCTCCGGCCGCGCGTCATCGAACAGGCGCATGGCATCGCCGGTCCGGAAGAAGCCCTCCTCATCAAAGGCACTCGCCGTAACCTCGCTCAGGCCACGGTATCCGGGCGTGATGATGGCCCCCTTCACCCGAGCCTCCAGCTTGTCACCGTTCGGCACGAGCTTGAGTTCGACGCCCGGCAGCGGGCGGCCAATGGCGTTGGGGACGATCGCCGGGCCATCGCCGATGCTGGCGATCGTGGTCGTCTCGGTGAGTCCCCAAGCGGGGATCATGGGAATCGGGCGTGGCGCATGCCGGGCCACGAGAGCGTTCATGGTGTCCAGCACGGCACTCGGCAGGCTGGCCGCGCCATAGATCATCACGGAGAGGTCCGCGAAGAAGGAACGGCACAGCGCCGAATCCGCCGCCAGCGCCTGCGCCAAACACTCATACGCCTTCGGCACGTTCCAGAAGACCGTCGGCGAAACGCCTTGCAGGTTCTCGACGGTGCGCGCGTAGTCCGCGCCGACTGGTTTGCCGTCGTCGATATGAAGCGTACCGCCGTTGCGCAGCGTCATGCCGATGCCGAACGAGCCGCCATAGACATGGCTCCACGGCAGCCAGTCCAGCGCCACCATCCGACCCGGCTCAATGCCCAGAACCTGCGCGATTGCCTCGACATCGTTGCGGACCATCCGGTGCGTCGTGATTACGCCCTTTGGCTGGCCGGTCGACCCGGAAGTGAAGATCAGCTTGATCATGGTGTCCGGCGTCGGACGCGGCAGCAGCCGCGACGGGTGCGACATACCGCTCTGTTCAATCTCGGCGAAGCTGACAGCGCCGGACACCGCACCCGCATTGCGGCCGACCACAAGCGTCCGCCCTGCCATCTCCGGGATCGTCAGCGCGCGGGCGAACACTTCGCCATCCGCGGCATAGACGAGGCCGGGATCGAGTGCGGCCAGCACGAACTGCAGCTTGGGCAATGCGCCCGCGGCTGTCGAATAGGCCACCGAGATCGGGGCGAAAGGAACGCCCACCATCATCGCCGCGAGCGCGAGCAACTGGTGTTCGATGGCGTTGCCGGACAGGATCAGGATCGGCCGCTCGGGACCGAGTCCCATCCCGGCCAGCGCCCGCGCAAGGCGCGTGACACGCTGCGCCGCCTCGCCATAAGTGACCCCGCACCACTTCGGCCCGGTCTGCGATCCGCGCTCGTTGAGAAAAATACGCTCCGGCGTCTTGTCCGCCCAGGCGAACAGCCAGTCGTGCAGGCAGCCGTCGTCGTCCGCCCACGGCGTCTCGGAGCGAAGCAGCACGCTGCCGTCGTTCCGCCGCTCAACAACAAGACCCGGGTTGTCCGCCGGGCCGGGCGCGATCGACATGCTCAACACCATTCGTAACCGTCCCTGCACCGTGCCGCGCGCTCTGTATTTCCACGAGTTTACCGCAGCCGTCTGGTTCATGTGCTTCATGTCGCCCGACTTCGATCGGGCGGGATACGGGCCTGCGCCGGCAACTGGAGCAGGCCCGGACTGTCGGATTCAGTTGACCAGCGGACACTTGCCTTCAGACATCGGACGGAACGCCTCGTCGCCGGGAATCTTCGTCACGACCTTGACGAGATCGTATTTCGACGTCGACTCCGAAGGTCCCTTGGCCTGCAGAAGATACAGATCATGGATCTTGCGGCCGTCCGCGCGGATGGTGCCCTTCTTGAACAGCGGGTCGTCGGTCGGCATCGCCTTCATGGCCGCAACCACCGCCTTGCCGTCCGTCGAGTTGCCGACCTTCTGCACCGCCTTCAGGTAGTGCAGCACGCCCGCATAGACACCGGCCTGATGATCGGTCGGAACCGCGCCCGTCGTCATCTTCGACTGGAAGCGCTTGGAGAACGCGCGCGTCTCGTCGTCCAGATCCCAGTAGAACGGCGCGACGATATAGGCGCCTTCAGCGGCTGCCGGCCCCAGCCCCCACAGATTGTCGACCATGCCCATCACGCCGACGATCTTCTGATTCTTGGCGAGCCCGAACTCGACCGCCTGCTTGATGCTGTTGGTGGTATCGGCGCCGCCGCTCGCCATGCCGACGATATCCGCGCCGGAGGCTTGCGCCTGCAACACGAAGGACGAGAAGTCCGCCGAACCAAGCGGGAAGCGTGCATTCCCCAGCACCTGACCGCCCGCCGCCTTCACGGCCGCGCTGGTCTGGTTCTCAAGGTCGTGGCCGAACGCATAGTCGGCCGTCATGAAGAACCACTTCTTGCCGAATTTCTCGGTCACCAGCTTTCCGAGCGCATGGCCGTAAGCATAGGTGTCGTAAGTCCAGTGCACGAAGTTGGGGCTGCAGCGATCGCCCGTCAGGCCGACCGCGCCAGCGCCCGACGCGATGAAGACCTTGTTCTTGTCCTTGGCGAGATTGCCGACCGCAAAGGCGACCGACGAATTCGGCACGTCGATGACCATGTCGACGCCGTCGACATCGAACCACTTGCGAGTGATGTTCGCGCCGATATCGGCCTTGTTCTGGTGATCGGCAACCACGATCTCGATCGGACGATCGCCGACCTTGCCCCCGAAGTCCTCCGCCGCCAGCTTCGCGGCGATCACAGACCCGGGACCGGAACTCTCCATGAAGTTGCCGCCCTGATCGTTCAGCACGCCGATCCGGAGCGGCACAGGATCGGCCGCAACAGCCGCCTGCGCCATGAAGAGAGATACGACCAGACTTCCAAACAACGCCGAACGAGCAGTCATCCACGTCTCTCCGATTTGCAAAGGTATGTCCCCGGACGATCCGGATTTTCATTTCATCTCCCGGAGCGACGAAGCGCCGCCCCGAGCGATCAGACGCTCCCGAAACCCGGCACCGCGTCCTCGAAATGCTCGATGGCGGGCGGCGACGCAAAGAACGGGCCAACAAGCTTGCGCCATTCCTCGATCTCGGGAGAATTCTTGAAGCCGACGAGGTGATCGTCGATATGCCGCCACTTGACGAAAAGCCGGTAGTGGTTCGGTTGCTCGACCGAACGGCGCAAGACCATCGCAAGGCACCCCTTGGTCCGCTCGAAGAGCTTTGCGGCCTCGGCAACGCCGGCCTCGAAAGCGCCCTCCTGGCCCGGCTTGATGTTCAGTTCGACGATCTCGATAACCATTCCACCCAGTCCCCAATCCGTTGACGTGACGATGTCCGCGCCGGCCCGATCAGGGCCGTGACGCTATCTCTCAGGCGAACGCCGCCGCCTCCCGGCGATTCACGCCGCGTGCGATGGCCCGCCGGATATTCGTCGAGCTCGCCTTGGCCGCGTCGTCCATCCCGGCAACCAGCGGCACCACGCGAACCTTGAGCCCCATGGCCGCGACCGCCAAGGCGTTGACGCTCTTGTTGCGACCGAAGGCGAAGTCCGCGCCGACGCAGAGCAGCCTGAGGTCCATCAGCCCGCGCAGCCGCCCGATGAACTGCTCCGCAGGCAGCTTCGCGAGGCCCATGGAGAACCGCAGAACCACGACGTGATCCATTCCCGCCGCCAGCAGGGCCTCGACCCGCTCATTCACCGGCACCAGGTCGGGCAGCGCCTCCGCCGGCCGCAGCACCGTTTCCGGACGCGGATCGAACGTGACCGCCACCGCGCGGCAGCCCTGCTCGTCCGCCGCCGCGCGCGTCGCCGCGACCACCGCCCGGTGCCCCTGATGCAGTCCGTCGAATGTCCCGATGGTGGCGATGCAGGGCCGATCCGTCAGCGGCGTCAGACCCGCCGACAGAATATCAAGATCGACCCGTTCCGATCCGTACCGCATCAAACATCATCTCTCGTTCGATTGGCTGGCGGCCACATGGCTGCAAAGCACGGCCGCCAGCATCCGATCAGATGCCGCCCGCAAAGGCGCGGTGACCGCCGCCGCCCAGCGAGGTCTGCTGGTTCAAAAGCGGCGCGAGACTGGCCTTCGGCGGCGCGGGCGGCAGGTTGATGTAGTCGCGCACGAACTTCGAGGTTTCGGCGCGGTCGTATTCGCCGAACATGCGTTCGCGCAGCAGCGGCGCGTTGAGCGCGTTCTGTTCCTCGAAGATCATCGAGCGCGTGCTGTGCTCGCTCGCCGCCACGTCCCACACGAGATTCATCAGCAGATTCTTTTCGTTCGCCGTGACATGCTGGGTGTCGAGGAACCAGGAGAACTGCTGGCCGAACGCCGCCTTCTGGCTGAGATCCTTTTCCGAGAACCGCAGGATCAAGCCCTGGCCGCACAGGTCGCGCAGAAGATGCAGCACCCAAGGCAGGTTCTCCATCGCGAAGATCCGACCGGCCGTGATGGTGGATCCCTCGGGGATCAGCACGTCGCCCTCGCTGAGCTTTGCCTCGGCTTCGGACGCAATGCACATGCCCTGCAGAATCTGCGCGAACTGGATGATCTCGCTCACACGCTGACGCACCAGCGGAATGTGTTCGAGTTCGAGCACCTCGATGATGACCTGTGCCAGACCCGCATACAGCTCGGCCTTCGCCACGGAACGCACGAAAGTGTACCAGTGGCTGTAGGCAGCCCACTTGTTGAAGAAATTGACGCTGGCGAGCTCAGGCGAGCGCAGCGACATCAGGCGCTCGCGCGGGACGAACACCTCGTCGAACACCACCATTGCCTCGGCTTCCTCGCCCCTCGCGGCGACGGGATGGTCGTAGGTGGAAGAGCCGGGCCGGTGCACCACCTCGCGGCAGAACATCCGCACACCCGGCGCATTCGCGGGGATGTAGGTCCAGAACGACTCATCGGGAGCCGGCGGGTGGAAGCTGCCCACGAGAATCTCGTTGCACTGGGGCGCGACGGTGCCGACACCCTTCAGACCGCTGATCCAGACGCCCTTTGAATTCTCCTTCACGATCCGCGCGACGGCCCGATGCGGAGGCTTGGTGTCCGGCGTCGTCCCGCCCGACCGGCCGCGATAACCCTGCGGGTCCACAATCGTCTCGGAAAGATAGATGTTATTTTCCTCGGCATATTTCCGATAGTTGACGATGTTCTCCACCAGCTCCGGGCAATGCTTCTGGAACGTCGGCAGATAGCCGATCATGCCGACCGGGAAACAGGAGATCATGTCGATGCCGCGGCAGTGGGTTCCCCACGTCTTGCGCGCGACATGCTTGATGCCATCGCGGCGCTTGGCCAAATCCTCCCGGGTGTGCGGCACCATGTACGAGGTCGTCACCAGCTGGCCGTCGTCGCGGGTGTAGGTGAGTTTGCTCTGACCCGGGCCGTTGTACTGGTCGTCGTAGATTTCGGCGATCTGCTGGATGCCGCCGGCGGTCGCGAAATGCTTGGTCACGTCCTCGATCTGCTCACCGAGATAGTAGACCACGCGGCCGTCCTGCAGGGACTTCTTGAACTCGTCGCCTGTCTTGAGGAACTTCCTGCTTTCGGATGCGACCGCGGCGGCTTCCGGTTTGTCGTGCACGTTCATCGCTATGTCCTGCTCTGGCTCAGCCTGTCGTGATTATTTGCTGAGAAATCATCTCAGTTACTTTTGCAATCGAAGAGTTGGTCCTGTCAAGACGCGACGCACAACGCTCCTGCTGAATCTTCAGCCCGTCCCCGTCTAGTTTGACGCCACGGAACGTGAAGGAGACTCGTTTCTCTTGATCGCCTTCCAGACGTCCGCGCGCAGATGCGCGAAAACAGGGTCTTCTTTGGTAACAACCTGGTCGCGCGGCAACGGAAGCGGCACGTCAAATGTCGTGGTGACGACAGTTGGCTTGATGCTGAGCGCAACGATCCGGTCGCTGAGATAGACCGACTCGTCGATGTCGTGGGTCACCAGAAGAATCGTCATGCCGAACTCCTGACGCACGGACAGCACGAGATCCTCAAGATCGGCGCGGGTTTGTGCATCGACCGAGGCAAACGGCTCGTCCATCACGAGCATCTGCGGCTCGTAGGCGAGCGCGCGGGCGATCGCCACGCGCTGCTGCATCCCGCCGGACAACTGCCAGGGATATTTGTGTTCGGCTTCGAGCAAACCCACCGAGTGCAGCGCGCGATGAACCAGCGCATCCTTCTGCTGGCGGGACAGGCTCTTGCGCTTGAGGGGAAACGCGACATTGGCGCCGACCGTCATCCAGGGATAGAGCGAGCGGCCATATTCCTGGAACACCAGCGCCATCTCGCGCGGCGGGCCAGATACGCGACTGCCCGCGAACATCACTTCACCCGCGGTCGGCGGGAGCAGCCCGCACACGCATTTGAGCAGCGTGGTCTTGCCGCACCCCGAGGGGCCGACAATGCTGACGAACTCTCCCCTTCTCACCTCGAAGTTCACATCGTCGAGGACCAGATCGCGATCATACAGCTTGCGGAGGTGGCGGACTGTCAGCATCGCTTAGTCTCCATCAAGGCGACGGGCCGCGTGATACCAGCGCAGCGAACGCTTCTCGATCAGTTCGAGAATGAGATTCAGCAGATAGCCGAGCAGCCCCAGCATCAGGATGCCCGACCACATGTCGGGGATCGCAAAATTGCTCTGCGCCTGCAGCACAAAGAAGCCGATGCCGTCGGTGCTCGACACCATCTCGCTGATGACCATGAGAATCACGGCGAGCGCGAGACTGACCCGCAGCCCGGCGAACACGCGCGGCATCGCCGCCGGAATCACCACATGCAGCAGGATATCGCGCGGCGCGAGATTGAAGGCGGCGGCGGTGTCGCGCTGCAAGGCGTCCACGCTGCGAACGCCGTCGACCGTGGAAATCAGCACCGGCCACAGACAGACGAAGCCGATGACCGCGATCTTCATCGCATCGCCAATCCCGAGCACCAGCATGGCGAGCGGCAGCAATGCTGGCGGCGGGATCGAGCGCAAAAACTGGATGACCGGATCGACCGCCCGGCGCCCGGACGGCCACAGGCCCAGCAGTATCCCTCCGGCAAAGCCGAGGGCGCAGCCCGCACCATAGCCGAGCGCGAGCCGCCTGACGCTCGGAACCACGTCGGAGGCGATGCCGTCGAACAGCCAGACGTCGCGGAACGATTCCAGCACCATCGTGAGCGGCGGAAAGTAGGGCGAGGGATGCGACGCGGAAACAAATGCCCACAGCAGCAGAAGGACGACGGGCGATCCGAATTCGACAAGCGCGCGGGTACGTTTTCCTGTCAGCATGGGCTCTCCGCCTATGGCCGGTACGACTGATGCCAGAACAGAACGCGTCGCTCGACGGCAAGGAGAGAGGCGTTGAGCCCCCAGCCGAGCAGACCCGTCACGATGATGAAGGCATACATCCCGGTCACGTCGCCCACCTGCCGGGCCAGTGAAATCTCCTTGCCGAGTCCCGGCATGCCGATGATGAGCTCGGCGGTGACCGCAAGCATGATGGCGATCGAACTGGCGATCCGGATCCCGGTGACGGCATGCGGAAGCGCACATGGCACCGCCACATCGACCAGCCTGCGCACCGGGCCGAGGCTGAACGAGCGCGCGGTATCCATCGCCACCGGATCGATATCGCGAATGCCGTAGATGGTCTGCACCAGGATCGGCCACAGCGCCGCGTAGACGACGAGAAAGACTTTGCTCTCGAAGCCGTTGCCATAGATCAGGATGGCGAGCGGAATCAGCGCCACGGAAGGCACCGGCCGCAGAAACTCGACTGGGATTCTGGTCGCACGGTTCAGCCAGGCCGATGAGCCGACCAGAACGCCCGCCGCCAGACCGATCACGACGGCGATCGCCAGTCCGCTCATGACGCCCGTCAGCGTGTTCCAGAGTGCAAGCCAGAGCGGCGCGCCCATCATGAGATCCGCGAGGCCCGCCAGCACGTCCGCCGCCGGTGGCAGGTATTGACGCGGCGCGAACAACTCGAAACGGCCGGCGAGCTGCCATCCGATCAAAAGCGCAACCGCCGTCAGCGTCGGCGCGACGGCCCGCGCACTGCGCCTGCGCAACGGCCCGCCCGATGCGACAGCCACCACGGCCGTCCGGCCAGATGAGAGCGCCTCAGAAGCCATTGAGGACAACGTCCTTGAGCTCCGGCACCTGCTTCAGCATCCCGTACCGCATCATCAGCTCGGCCGCCCGGGCGACCGACGCCGTCTCATGCTCCGGCTTCCACTGCGGCAGGTTCATCTCCATCGCGATGGCCTCCGGGAACCGCAGATACGCTGCAATCGCCTTCCGCGTGACTTCGGGATTTTCACGCGCATAGGCCTGCGCCGCCGCGAGCCCGCGCTGGAATTTGGCGACGATCTCCGGATTCTCCGCCGCGTACTTGTCCGTCGTCATGTAGACGGTGATGGTCGCAGCCGATCCCACACCCTGAAACACGGAGAACAGCGAGCGCGAGCCCGCCTTCAGTCCGGCGGTCACGAACGGCGTCGGCATCCAGGCCGCGTCGAGCTTGCCGCTTTCCAGCAGCGCGTTCATTTCCGGGAACGGCACCTCGATCAGCTTCACCTTGCGATAATCGACGCCGCGTTGTTCGAGCATCGAATAAATGCCGACCTTGCCGATGTTGTTGATGGTGTTGACGGCGACGGTCTTTCCCTCAAGATCCTTCGGCTCCCTGATCGGTGAATCCTTCGCGACCAGAAGGCCGTCCCAGGCATCCTTGTCGTTGACGCCGGCAGAGGCAGCGGGCGCAACCATCTTGACCGGAAGCCCTCCGGCCTTGGCCAGATAAACCGACGGCGTGTTGGTGAAGGCGAAGGCGTAGGCCCCGGATAAAACCGCAGCCTGAAGCGCCGCGCCGCCCTGCGCGCCCATGTCGGGGACGACCTTGATCCCCTCCCTGGCGAAGATGCCCGCCTGCTCACCGACATAGAGCGGCGCGACGGCTGCAATCGGAAAGACGCCAACCTTGACGGTGGGCAGTTCGTCGGCCGCGACGGAGCCACCAGCGGCCAAGCACGCAATCAGGCTGGCAATACAGAACGACTTCCTCAACCCAACAGCCATCATCCAGACCCCCCAGAATTGAACTGATATTATCAAGACGCATTCTTAGTTATATTCAGCATCGGGAGTGATGCGGACGTCAAGCCGATCTCTGCGCATTAATGCTGCAAGGGTGGACTAAAATAGCGCCGAAACGCCACCATAACTTGCATTTTCCCTGCCGGCTGGACAAATTGAGTCGCCGTGATGACGTAGAAATGTCATTGACTGAGATAATTTCTCATTTATATGGTGAGACATTCGAAATCTGCCGGAGACCGACCGTGGCCGCATTCATCGACATCAACGCCGACGCGGGCGAAAGCTTCGGACGCTGGGCGCTCGGCGATGATGAGACTTTTCTACCCCACGTTTCGTCAGTCAACGTTGCCTGCGGCTTTCACGCGGGCGACCCGGTCACCATGCGGCGAACCGTCCGGATCGCAAGGCAGCACGGTCTCGGTGTCGGCGCCCATCCGGGCTTACCGGATCTTCTGGGCTTCGGACGGCGCGTCATGTCGATCGACGCGGACGAACTGGTGGATTCGATCCTGTTCCAGATCGGAGCCTTGAGCGCCATCGCGGCGACGGAAGGGGTGAAGCTTGCACACGTGAAGCCGCATGGCGCGCTCTATAAGATGCTGTCCGTCGATCCGAAACTCTCGGCCACGGTCGGAAAGAGCATCAGCCAGTTTGATCCCAAGCTTTTCCTGGTGCTTCTGGCGGGCGCGGGCTCCGACGCCGCCGAAGCCGCTGGCGCCCGTGTCGTTCGCGAGGCGTTCATCGATCTGGACTACGATGCCGAAGGCGGACTTATCATCGAGCGAATCGCCACGCCGCGCAACCCCGAGATGGTCGCGGCGCGTGCCGTCCGCCTCGTCACCGAGGGCAAGCTGACGACAGTCGCCGGCAACGACATCGAGATCAAGGCGAGCACGCTCTGCCTGCACGGCGACCGGCCCAATTCGTCCGAGGTCGCCCGCGTGGTGCAGAAGACCCTTGGAGAAAACGGGATTAAGATGGCTCCATTGGCGGATTTTGTATAGTAACCGCTCATGATGAAAGCTGCCGGTCCGCAGCTGCCAAAATGAGGATTCGCCGATGGCTGCACCACGAAACACGCCGCGCAAGGCCACGCGCCGCACGGCAGCGTCAACGGGACGGCGCGGTCCCCAGCAGGGCATCAGCGGATTTCGCGTTCCGACGATTCAAAAACTCGGCGAGCTTCTGCGCCTGTTCATTCCTCATGCGGCCGGCGGCAGACCGGGCTCGGGCACCTGGAAGCTGCAGGATATCGCGCGCCACCTCGACTGGGACGATGCGACCACGCATCGTTTTCTTATCTCGCTGACCGAGATCGAGCTTCTGGAACGGCACAACGACGACGAGTTCTCCGTCGGCCTGATGACCGTCGAGCTCGCATCTGTCTATCTGGCGACAAACCATCTTCGCAACGAGCTTATCAAGAAGATGGAATATCTGAGCGAGGTCTCCGGCCTCACCGCGCATATCGGCGTGCTGCAGGGCAATTCGATGACGATCATTGCGAGCCGGGAAGGCACGACCCCACTCAAGGCCCGCTCCCTGCTTGGCGAGCGGGTGCCCCTGCACGTGACGGCGGGGGGAAAGGCGATTCTATCCGTGCTGCCGGACAAGACGGTCAGCAAGATCATCAACGGCAAGCTCGACAAACTGGCGGCGAATTCCCGCACCGATCCGTCGGCCCTGATGAAGGACATCGAGGATGCCCGCAAGACAGGCATCGCCCGCGCCACGTCCGAATTCGCCGACGGGCTGTCGGGACTGGCCATTCCGATCCCGGCCGGGCATTTCGGTCCGTTTCCTGCTGCCCTCGCCTGCACGGGACCAACGGTCCTGCCGCTGAACTGGAATACCGCCGAGCAGGAGCTGATGGCGATATCGGAGGCCATCCAGCATCGAGAGAACTTCGACATTCAGAGCGACGTGATCTGAACGCGCCGCAACTACTGAGGAGAACAGTAACATGCCGTTTATCCGGGTCGATTGGTTTCCAGGCCGCACGCTGGAACAGAAGCGCGAACTTGCCGAGGTTCTGACCCGCGAATTCGCCAGGATCGCCAAATGCAAGCCGGAGACCATCAACTTCATCTTCACCGAGGTCAGCCGGGAAAGCTGGGGCCGGAACGGCAAGCTGTTCTGCGACGCTTATGAATACGAGAACGATCCTGTATCCGGATCGCCCAGGCCCGCGGAGTAATGCGGTCATGATGCAGCAAGCTGCCGATCGTTCGCCCGTGGAAATACCCGCGCTGGACGCAGCCGCCTTTCGCCACCTCATCGGCCATTTCCCGAGCGGGGTCACCGTGATCGCCGTGCAGGACAAGGACAACCAGTTCGGCGCGACCGCGAGCGCCTTCTGTTCGCTCTCGCTCGAACCGCCGATGGTGCTGGTATGCCTTCACAGCGCGATCGAGACCGCCCGGGCGATCGAGCGCGTCCGCCGTTTCTCGATCAGTATTCTGGGCGAAGGTCAGTCCGAGGTCGCGCTTCGCTTTGCCGCGAAGCGGCCGGACAAGTTCGACGATGTTTCGAACATCGAAACGCTGGGTGGGCATCCGGTCATCACCGACGCCGTCGCGCAATTGCACTGCGAGGTCGAGGAGGTCGCCGCTGGCGGCACCCACAGCGTGTTCATAAGCCGCGTTCTGGCCGCTCGCCTGAACTCGAACGCCCCGCTGACATATTTTCGTGGTGGTTTTGGCCGCTTCGTTTCGCAATGAGCGTCGCTGGAGCGGCGACCCTTGCCGCTCCCCTCCACGAACGAGGCGCTGGCGGCGTTATGCCACCATTGCTTCCCCCGCCGCTTTTGGGCGAGTGAGTTCCTCGATCTCCGCAGCGTCCTGCTCGCTCGGCGACGGACCTCCGAACAAATAGCCCTGGACTTCAAGGCATCCTTCCGCCCGGATCCGTTCCAGATGCGCCGAACTCTCGACGCCCTCGGCCACGGTCGTAACACCCAGCCGGCTCCCCAGATCGGCAATGGCTTTGACGACGGCCGCGCAATCCGGCCGATCGACCGCATCGCGAACGAATGAGCCGTCGATCTTGATCTTGTCGAACGGAAACAGGCGCAGATGGGCAAGAGACGAAAAACCGGTGCCGAAATCGTCGAGCGCCACACGCACGCCGATCCGACGTAGCTGACGCAGATCGCCGAGCACGGCCGCCTCCTCCCCCAGAAGAGCGGTTTCAGTGACCTCGATCTCCAGCCGATCCGGTGCGAGCCCGGTTTCGGTGAGAGCCGAGAGAATTTCGGACACCAGCGTATCTTTTCCGAGCTGCAAGGCCGAGATATTGACTGCGACCCGTGCGCCGTCATCCCAGGCTGCCGCCTCGCGACACGCGCGGAACAGCACGAATCTGCCGAGCGCGCCGATCAGGCCACTCTGCTCCGCCACCGGGATGAACTCGGCCGGGGAGATCCAGCCGCGCTGGGGATGATACCACCTGATCAAAGCCTCGCGCGCTGTCACCCGGCCTGTCTCGATATCCACGATCGGCTGGTAAAAAACAAACAGGCCTCGGCGTTGAGCCAGCGCGGATCGCAGATGCGCTTCGAGATGAATCCGCTCCTGGATGCGCGCCTCCATGCTTGGCACAAACAATTTGTACGTCCCCTTGCCTGCCGCCTTCGCCGCATACAGTGCGATATCGGCCCGCGACAGCAGCGTCTCGGCATCGCTGCCCTGGACCGGGGCAATCGCGATGCCGATTGACGCTCCCACCTCGAGGCGCCTGCTGGCTCCCAGGAAATAAGGCGCGCTCAACGCCCTGATGAGCGCGGACGCGAACGGAGCCGGATCCTCGTCATCGAAGATAGGGGCAACGACTGCGAACTCATCGCCTCCAAGTCTTGAGATAAAGGCTCCCGATTCCCTGCACGCAGAGCGCAACCGGTCCGCGACCATTCTCAGCAAGGCATCGCCAATCCGGTGCCCCTTGGTGTCGTTGATCAGCTTGAAGCCATCCAGATCGATGTAGAGAAGGCTGAAGGGACTGTCGGGAACAGCAAGCCGCGACCTCAGCTCCTCGTGAAGGGTGTTGCGATTGGCAAGGCCGGTCAGCGTATCGAAGTGAGCCAGTTGCCGAATCCTGCTCTCTGCCTCCACCTCCTTGGTGACGATGGCCCATGTCAGCATCGGGCCGAGATAGACTCCGTCGTCGCCATTCACCGCCGAGATTTTCAGGTCGAGAACTTCCGGCCCCAGGTTGATGCGGGCGTTGTAAGGCAGATTGGCGGGATCGGAGAGAATGCGCCGCTGATGCTGAGGATGCCTGTGAAATACATCGATCGACGTACCAAGCAGATCGTCGGCCTTGATCGGCAGCAGATGCTCGATACGGCCAATGACGTCTCTTGACGCCTGATTGGCATAGTTGATCTTCAGCGTCTCAGGCTCGACCGTCATAACCGCGACCGGCATCTCATCGATCATGCGCAGAAGGCGATTCTGTTCCTTGTCCTTGATCTTCATATTGGTCCGCGCACTGACCAGCCGGGAAAAGTCGCGGCTCTGAATAAGCACAATGATGACTGCCACGCTCAGCACAAGAAACATGCTGGCCGACATCGCTCGAAACGAAGCAATTCCGGTGTTGGCAAAAAAGCCGACGAACATGCCGCCACCGATCGCGGCGACGATGAGTGCCGCCGGACGCAGATGAATGAGACAGAACATCGAGCCGATGATGCTGACCATCATAAAGAATGCGGCATGACTCTGTTCGAGAGCAGTTCCGTGGGGAAGCAGGGCCAGCCCCCAGGCCGTGAGTGCAATGATCCACGCCGCTGCGAGAATCTTGGTGCGCCGAAACTCGCGCAAAGCAAGCGATGGGGTGACCGTCCGGTGCCGGTGCCGCCACCAGACGACGAATCGAACCGCAACGTAAGCACAGAGGACGGCGGCGATGCCTGTCGTCATCCAGTCCGGCGCACGGCCGTAGAAGGTAAACGCCAGCATCACCACGGTCGCCACGAGGATGAAATAGAGCAGCGGAACTTGGCGCGAGAGGGCTTTGTATTGAGCCTTGATGAGATCGTCGTTGAGAACTGTCGAAGACATGATGGCAAACCAGAGGGGCACTGAGTTCCACGGTAATGAAGCGAGGTTAATAATGTTGCAGGGTCAATGGCTTATCGCCGCAATCCATCAATCGCCCGGCCCGCATGAACAGACTCCTGTCAAGTTCGTCATGTCCGAGATTATGAATTGCATTCGACGAACCGGCCCGTCGAACGACAACAGCGCGTTGGCATCGATCTGTTTGTGACTTTTGCGACGACGCACGTGCGGCGCCTCACCCAAAAACGGCTTCGCCGAAAAATGGCGGCACTCGGCAAGCCCTTGCTACTGGATAGCGCTTATCGCCCATAGCATTTTCGAGCGAAGTGAATACCGGCCCGCGCAAAGAAAACGCGTCAAATCAAGAAACTGGAGCATGTCAGCGATCCGGCGAAAAGCTGACCTGCTCCAAGGTGACGCACGCAGAATCATTTCCGGCCGGCACGCGGGTCTGTCGCGTATGGCGACAGATGGCTTGCCGAAAGCCAGCTTGAATATCGATAAACTGAAGCGCGCCTGCGATGTGCCAAAATCAGACACTTTCACCGATCGCGCCTCTTCACCGATCGCACTTCCGGAAAATTGACATTAATCTGAAAATTCGACATTTTACGGATGGATTGAAACGCAAACGATCATGGCATCCCGCAAGCCGAAACACGGATCGCGGCCTCCCGCGGCCAAACCGGGCCGCAAAGCTTCCGCTCCGGCACCAAGCCCGCGCCCCGCTTCCCGGACCAAAGCGGAAGGCCGCGGTCCCAAACGGATCGTCACCCATAAGCCCGACGGCGGCGGCTTCGCCACGCAGTCGGAAGCTGCCTATTCGCGGATTCGCGAAGACATCCTCTCCGGCACCTTGCCGCCGGCGCGAAAGCTCCTGCTCGAAAAATTGCGCGATGCCTACAATTTCGGATCGAGTCCGCTGCGCGAGGCACTCTCGCGTCTCGCCGCAGATCGGCTGGTCACCGCGCAGGGGCAGCGTGGCTACTGGGTCGCCTCGACGACCCGCGAGGAGTTCGATGACATCACGAACATGCGGCTCGTCCTTGAGCCGCTCGCGCTGGAGCGCTCTATCGCCAATGCAACGCTCGACTGGGAGAGCCGTCTCGTCGCAGTCTTTCACCGGCTGCGCCGCATCGAAGCCATGCTCGACACCGATCCCGGCCGACTCAGTGGCGAGTGGGACCGCGAGAACCGGGCCTTTCATCTGACGCTGATCGACAATTGCGGATCGCCCTGGCACATGCGCTTCGTCGCAGCCCTGTCGGAGCAATCGGAGCGCTATCGCCGTCAGGCCGTCGCGCTGCGCGCGGTTCCGAAGGACGTGCTGCAACGCGAGCACAAGGCGATCTTCGATGCGGCCATCGAACGCGATGCCGCGCGGGCCGCAGAACTCCTGAAGACCCACATCCGCAATTCGGCATCGAGCCTGTCGCACGCGCTGTTCAATACCACGCCGGATTCCGGCGTGCAGCTTGCGTAGCAGACGATAAAATTCGTCACCCCTCGGGCTGAAGGTAGTCGAACACGACTTCGCCGAGCCCCAAGGTCAGGTCTGCGATATAGTGGCTCGCGGAGATCACCTCCCGCACCGGCAGGCGCGCCACATCGCACAGGGCGTGTTCGAAGAGCTGCAGCGCGGCGGGCCCGGACCACGCGCCCTTGAGCGTCACATCCTCCATGTAATAGCGGACCAGCTCGCAGATGCGTGGCGATCCATCGACATGTGGAATGATCTTGATCATGAACGCAGGCTTGGCCATCGCCTTCGCAAAGGGCGCGAGATCGAGCTCGCGATGCTTGTAGCCCATCGTCGCGCTCACGCAGAGCACCGAGCCGTAATGCAGCGTGCCGACCAGCGTCTCCTGTTCGTGGATCAGCTTCGGCGTCGCCAGCTTTTTGGGAAAACCCCAGATTTCCCGGCCGCCCGCGATCGGCGAGTTGTCGTCGAGATACATGGCGTGCACGAAGCCGCCCTCCTGCACCTCACCCGTCCGGGTCGTGAAGCGCACCGGGATCACCTGCCCCGTCTCGGTGTAGTCACCAAAGCCGGTTGAATCCGGCATGCGGATGAACTCGTAACTCACGGTATCGCCGACGACCTCGAGCGGCTCGGGCACAATCGCGCGCAGACGATCAGGATCCGTGCGGTAAGTGATGACGACAAATTCGCGATTGTAGAACTTGTAGGGGGGCTTCGGATAAGAGGGATCGTGCAGCGGCATGGCGAAGGCCTTGGCGCGAACGTCGGCAATTTTCATCGAAACATCCTCGTTGCCCGGATGGCGTCGGAATCTAACATTGAAAGGCAAGGCAAGTCTCGTACCGAACGCCATCGCGCAAGATCAGCCCATTTCGCCTCCGAATGCGTCCCATGGCGCAATCGGACGGAGCGAGCCATTCCATGCTCCAGATCAAGAACATGGAGCACGCCGGCGATATCATGGACAGCCGAACCGCTCCTGATTTCGACCGTTATCGCCACGCCGGGTCACGGCTGACCCGCAGCCGATGGCGTATGGGAAGGACTGTCATGTACTACAGCAAGGGCAATTACGAAGCCTTCGCCCGCCCGCGCAAGCCGGCGGGTGTTGACCGGAAATCCGCATGGCTGGTCGGAGGGGGCCTCGCCTCGCTCGCCGCGGCCGCATTTCTGGTGCGCGACGGGCAGATGGCGGGCGAGCGCATCACCATTCTCGAAGCCTCGGCCATGGGCGGCGGCGCGCTCGATGGCGCGGGAGATGCCGAGACCGGCTGGCTGATTCGCGGCGGCCGGGAAATGGAAGATCATTTCGAGTGTCTGTGGGATCTCTATCGCTCGATTCCCTCGCTGGAGATCGAGGGCGGGTCGGTGCTGGACGAGTTCTATTGGCTCAACAAGGACGACCCGAACTTCTCCCTGCAGCGCGCGACCATCAATCAGGGGCAGGACGCGAGGACGGGCATGAACTTCACGCTCACGTCTCGGGCGCGCAAGGAACTGATCGAGCTGGTGCTCGCCCTGCCCGAGCAGCTCTACGACAAGCGCATCAACGAGGTGCTCGGCGAGGACTTTCTCGCATCGAACTTCTGGCTCTACTGGCGCACCATGTTCGCTTTCGAGGAATGGCACAGCGCGCTGGAAATGAAGCTCTATGTGCAGCGCTTCATTCATCACATCGACGGGCTGCCGGATTTCAGCGCGCTCAAATTCACGAAGTACAATCAGTATGAATCCCTGGTGGAGCCGCTGATCGCATGGCTGCGCCGGCATGACGTAAAAATCCAGTTCGATACCCAGGTGATGAACGTGCGGATCGAGACCACAGCAGACCGCAAGCTGGCCCGCCGCATCGACTGGATTCAGGGAGGCCGGACCGGCGGCGTCGACCTCACCGAGAACGATCTCGTTTTCGTCACCAACGGGTCGCTGGTGGAAAACTCTGTGTGGGGCGACCATCACACGCCCGCGGCATTCGATCCCGTCGTGCGCGATGGCGGAAGCTGGCACCTGTGGCGCAACATCGCCGCGCAGGATCCCGCCTTCGGCAAGCCGGACAAGTTCTGCACCTTCCCCGAACAGTCGCAATGGGCGTCCGCCTCCATCACCACCCTCGACCCGCGCATTCCGGCCTATATCGAGAAGATCGCGCAGCGACCGACCCGCAGCGGCAAGGTCGTCACCGGCGGCATCGTCAGCGCCCGCGACTCGTCCTGGCTGCTGAGCTGGACCGTGAACCGCCAGCCGCATTTCCGGAAGCAGCCGCCCCACCAGACCGTGATCTGGTTCTACAGCCTGTTCACGGACCGGCCCGGCGATTACGTGAAGAAGCCGATGCGCGATTGCACCGGCGAGGAGATCACGCGCGAGTGGCTGTATCACCTCGGCGTGCCGGCCGATCAGATCGACGACCTCGCCGCGACGGGGGCGATCACCCGCCCCTGCATGATGCCGTTCATCACGGCGTTCTTTCTGCCCCGCACCGGCACGGACCGACCGAAGGTGGTGCCGGACGGCGCGAAGAACTTTGCCTTCATCGGTCAGTTCGCGGAATCGACGCGCGACTGCATCTTCACCACCGAATATTCGGTCCGCACCGGCATGGAGGCGGTCTATCAGCTTCTCGATGTCGAACGCGGGGTGCCTGAGGTGTTCGGCTCGGTCTACGACGTGCGCGAACTGATCAAGTCCACGGTCTTCCTGCGCGACCGCAAGAAGCTGCCGATTCCGCGCTTCGCCAAACGCTATGTGGAGAAAACCATCGTCGGCCGCCTACTTGAGGAGCACGGCCTGATCTGACGGGCGGGAGCCCCGAAACAGTGAATCCGATCCGCTTGAAGCATGATCCGAGAGGCGAGGTCCGGTTGCCGGACAGGATCATGCGCTCGAAATAGCTAAAGTCAGATCCAGCGAAGCTGAAACCGACTTTAGCGGATCGGATTGATCGCCTCGAATACCGATTTGGCGGCGGACAGGACATCGTCGGCCACCGTGGTCGGCTTCGGCGGGGGAGCCGGCGCGACCGGGTGGAGATCGAGCGGCGGGGCGTTGGACGCCACCGGAATTTCCACGGGCGGCATCGGCGGCAAGCCACCGCCATCCCCCTGTCGCGGATTCATGCTGGCAGCCTTCACGTCGCGATCGTTGGCCAGCGACGGCATGACCACAACGGGCGGCGGCAACGGCTGCATCGAGGGCCCCTGCGTCGCAAGACTGGCCGGGACTGCCGCCCCGGCATTGGTGGCGGCCACGGGACCGGACACGGCGGGCTGCGCCGGCTTGTCCGGCTGCGCGTGGACGGTCACCTGAACTGACGTCTCCGGCGGATGCGGCTGGGCCGCCGGCTGGGCGGCGGGGGTCAGCCGCAGCCGCTCGATCACGGCGCGCGCCATCGCGGTGGCATCGCGCTTGTCGTCGGCTGACTTCTCGCGGGCAGGCGCGGACGCCTGCTTGCGCTGCGCGTCCATCGGTTCGGGCCGGGCCGGCGCAGCCGTCTCCGGGGAGGCCGGCCGAAGCGGCGGCGCAATCGCGCTGGTCGCCTCGGGCGCAGTTTCGGCTGTGGCGGGCTCGGCAGCCGCCTGCTGTTCGGCTGATGCTGCCCTGGAGGCTGCGGCAGCCTGCGCGGCACGGTCCTGTTGCGCCTTGGGAACGATGTAATAATTGACAATGTACGCGCCGATCAGCGTCGCGACGAGCGACGGCATGATCTGAAGCACGAATTTTGAGACGAAGCGCAAAATCATGGACCGGCCCTTTTCCCCACCATGACATGACTGGCATTTTGGGCCGATTGAGGGATCAACTGCGACGGATCGGTGGCAGAGCATTGCCCGGCGGGGATAAATCGCCGCCAGGCCACACTCCTGCGCTCGGCCGCGATCACATCGCCTTGACGATGTTCTCGGTCATCTTCTTGGCGTCGCCGAGCAGCATCATCGTGTTGTCCCGGTAGAACAGCGGATTGTCGATGCCGGCATAGCCGGACGCCAGCGAGCGCTTGATGAACATCACCGTGCCCGCCTTCCACACCTGCAGCACCGGCATGCCGTAGATCGGCGAGGACGGATCTTCCTCGGCTGCCGGGTTGGTGACGTCGTTGGCGCCGATCACGAAGGCGACGTCGGCCTGGGCGAACTCGGAGTTGATATCCTCCAGCTCGAACACCTCGTCGTAAGGCACGTTGGCCTCGGCCAGCAGCACGTTCATGTGGCCCGGCATGCGGCCCGCCACCGGATGGATGGCGTATTTCACCTCGACGCCTTCCTTCTTCAGCGTGTCGGCCATCTCGCGCAGGGCGTGCTGAGCCTGCGCCACGGCCATGCCGTAGCCCGGCACGATGATGACCTTCTGGGCGTTCTTCATGATGAAGGCCGCGTCATCCGCCGAGCCGAGCTTGACCGGCCGCGCTTCTCCGCCGCCGCCCGCAGCCGCCGCGGCGGTCTCGCCGCCGAACCCGCCGAGGATCACCGAGATGAACGAGCGGTTCATGGCGTGGCACATGATGTAGGACAGGATCGCGCCGGAGGAGCCGACCAGCGCGCCGGTGATGATCAGCGCCGAGTTGCCCAGCGTGAAGCCGATGCCCGCCGCCGCCCAGCCGGAATAGGAATTCAGCATCGAGATCACGACCGGCATGTCCGCGCCGCCGATCGGGATGATGAGCAGGCCGCCCAGCACCAGCGCGATGATGGTGATCAGCCAGAAATCCATCTGGCTGCCGGAATGCACCAGCCCGAAGATGAAGAACAGCAGCGCCAGCCCCAGCACGATATTGATGATGTGGCGGCCGGGCAGGATGATCGGCGCGCCGCTCATGCGGCCGGACAGCTTGAGGAAGGCGATCACCGAGCCGGTGAAGGTCAGCGCGCCGATGGCGACGCCCAGCGACATCTCGACGAGGCTCGCACCATGGATGTTGCCCGGCGTGCCGATATCGAAGGCCTCCGGTGCATAGAACGCGCCCGCCGCGACCAGCACCGCCGCAAGACCCACCAGCGAATGGAAGGCCGCGACCAGTTCCGGCATCGAGGTCATCGGCACGCGGCGGGCGATCACCGCGCCGATCCCGCCGCCGATGGCGACGCCGAGGACGACCAGCACCCAGCCGAGGATGTCGGCGGGCGGATGCGCGGCAAGCGTTGTGGCGACCGCGATCGCCATGCCGGCCATGCCGAAGAAATTGCCTTGGCGGCTGGTCGCCGGGCTCGACAGGCCGCGCAGCGACAGAATGAACAGCACGCCTGCGATCAGGTACAGCAGCGCTGAAAGATTGGCGTTCATGATGGATCGGTCCCCCAGGCACCGCGTCATGCCCGGCCTTGTGCCGGGCATCCACGTCTCAGGCTGAAAGCCCTTGTCGTGGATGGCCGGGTCGAGCCCGGCCATGACGGCAAGAATTCAAGCCGTCAGTTAAATACAAGCGTCGTTCACTTCTGCTTTTTCTTGTACATCGCCAGCATGCGCTGGGTGACGAGGAAGCCGCCGAAGATATTGATGCAGGCAAAGATCAGCGCGACGAAGCCGAAGGCGCGCGCCCATCCCGAGCCGTTCGAAGTCATCGCCACGCCGACTGCGAGCAGCGCGCCGACCACGATCACCGAGGAGATCGCGTTGGTCACGCTCATCAACGGCGTATGCAGCGCGGGCGTCACCGACCACACCACGAAGTAGCCGACGAAAACGGCCAGCACGAAGATCGAAAGCCGGAAGACGAACGGGTCCACGGCGGTTGCGATATGGTCCATGGCGGCCCCCTCAGGCAGTCTTGGGCTGGAAATTCGGATGGATGACCGCGCCGTCCTTCGTCAGCGCCGTCGCCTTGACGAGTTCGTCGTCCCACTTCACGTCGAGCGCCTTGGTCGCCTTGTCGACCAGCGTCTCGATGAACGAGAACAGGTTGCGGGCGTAGAGATTGGACGCCGAGGCGGCGACGCGGCCCGCCAGATTCGGAAAGCCGACGATCCTGATTCCGTCGAGATCGACGACCTCGCCGGCCTTCGCGCCCTCGACATTGCCGCCGCGCTCGATGGCCAGATCCACCAGCACCGAGCCCGGCTTCATCGACTTCACCATATCGAGGCTGACGAGGCGCGGCGCGGGCCGGCCGGGGATCAGCGCCGTGGTGATGACGATGTCCTGCTTCTTGATATGCTCGGCCGTCAGCGCCGCCTGCTTGGCCTGGTATTCTTTCGACATTTCCTTGGCGTATCCGCCGGCGGTCTCGGCCTGCTTGAACTCCTCGTCCTCGACCGCGATGAATTTCGCGCCGAGCGACTCGACCTGCTCCTTCACCGCCGGACGCACGTCGGTGGCCGTCACGATTGCGCCAAGGCGGCGCGCGGTGGCGATGGCCTGCAAGCCGGCGACGCCGACGCCCATCACGAACACCTTGGCCGCCGGCACGGTGCCCGCCGCCGTCATCATCATCGGAAAGGCCCGGCCGAACGCTTCGGCCGCCTCGATCACCGCCCGGTAGCCTGCGAGGTTGGCCTGCGACGACAGCACGTCCATCACCTGCGCGCGGGTGATGCGCGGCATCAGCTCCATGGCGAAGGCGTTGACGCCCGCGTCCGCCATCGCCTTCAGTGCGGCGTCGTTGCCATAGGGGTCCATGATGGCGATGACCAGCGCGCCCTTCCTGTAACGAGCCAGCTCGCCGGCTTCCGGCCGCTTCACCTTGATGACGACATCGGCCCCGCTCACCGCATCCGCCGCGATGCTCGCGCCCGCGGCCTCGAATTCGGCATCCGGGATGCCGGACTTCACGCCCGCGCCGGGCTCGACGGCGATATCCGCGCCGAGCGCCTTGAACTTCTTGACGGTATCCGGCGTCGCGGCGACGCGCGGCTCGGCCGGGTCGATTTCCTTGGCAATCGCGATTTTCATGTGTGCTCCCGCAGCCGCAGGTCGCGGCCGTCAGAACCTGACGACTCAGTCCGGCGGCGCAAACGTTCTAGAGGAGGAAGATCGCCATCAATGCGACAATCACGATGACCGAAATGGTGCCCCACTTCATCAGCGCGAGAAACCCGAGATAGGTCGCCTCGTGCGCCGGATAGTCATTGCCGTCGGCGGTCGAATAGGCCACTTCCCCGTGGTCTGCCATGGTGCCCTCCTGTCCGGCCCGCCGCGTCCCCGAAAAGGCGCACGCTGGCCGCTCCCCGATTTGTTGCCGCCGGACGGCCATTTGTCCATCCGGCTCTTCATAAAAAGTCGTACGCGATTAGCGGAATTGCACGCTCAGGGCAACGGCCTGTCTGTAGTGGAAAATGCTGCGCCGCATGGCGTTCCGACGATCGGCACACGCCCGTCAGGACCGGGGCCAGTTGTCCCGGATCCAGCGCGTCAGGTTGGCCTCGCTCACCTCGCCCGCCGCGAGCGCGAGGATGATGGCCGTGGCTTGCGCCGGGTCGGGCGCGAAACCAATGCCGTTCGCACGCAGGAAGACCATCATCGCCATAAAAGCGATCCGCTTGTTGCCATCGACAAAGGCGTGGTTTCGGGCAAGTCCGAACGCATAGGCTGCGGCCAATTCGGGAAAATCGGCCTGCTCGTATTGCCATTTGTTGACAGGGCGTTCGAGCGCAGACCGCAGCAGACCCTCGTCACGCAGCCCCGGCGCGCCGCCGAAGCGGCGCAACTGGCGCGCATGGATGGCGATGGCCTGATCGAACATGACCCACTGCGGCTCAGCAGGGGCACTCATCATTTTTCACCCAGAAGGAGCGGAAACTATTTGGCCAGTTCCGCGAGCGTGTCACGGTACTCGTCCATCAGGCGATCGGCGATCTCTATCGCCCGGTCGAAGTCCGGATCATACGGCATTGCCTGAAAGCCGCCGCCCGGCAATTCCGTGATGTGCAGGGACTGTCCCCGCTTGAGATCGAGGCGCTGCATCAATTCGCGCGGCAGCAGAAGCCCATCGGAATTGCCGATCTTCTTGATCTCGATCTTCATCGAACGTCTCCTGACGGCAATCGGCCCAAGCCACGCCGCCACCATATACAACACATGTAGTACGAGACCATGTATCGTTCAACATGTGTTTTACATCGTTACCCCATCCCCTCCAGTTCGGCGATCATGCCCTCGATCACGGAGAGGCCGCCGTCCCAGAACGTCGGGTCGCGGGCGTCGAGCCCGAACGGGGCGAGCAGTTCCGAATAGTGCCGGGTGCCACCGGCGGCGAGCATGGCGAGGTAACGGTCCGCAAAACCGTCCGCCGCGCGCTCGTAAACCGCATAGAGCGAGTTCACGAGGCAATCCCCGAAGGCATAGGCGTAGACGTAGAACGGCGAATGGATGAAGTGCGGGATGTACATCCAGAACGTCTCGTAGCCGGGCTTCAGCTCGATCGCCGGGCCGAGGCTCTCGCTCTGCACAGTCAGCCAGATCTCGCCGAGCCGCTCCGCAGTGAGTTCGCCGTTGCGGCGCTCGGTGTGGACCATGCGCTCGAAGGTATAGAACGCGATCTGCCGCACCACCGTGTTGATCATGTCCTCGACCTTGCCCGCCAGCAGCGCCTGACGCTGCCTGGCGTTTCTGGTCTGGGCCAGCATCCGCTTGAAGGTAAGCATCTCGCCGAACACGCTGGCGGTCTCGGCCAATGTGAGCGGCGTCGGCGCCATCAACGCGCCATTCTTCGCAGCCAGCACCTGATGCACGCCGTGCCCCAGTTCGTGGGCGAGAGTCATCACGTCGCGCGGCTTGCCCTGATAGTTCAGCAGCACATAGGGGTGCGCCGAGGGCGTCGTCGGATGCGAGAACGCGCCCGGCGCCTTGCCGGGCCGCACCGGCGCGTCGATCCAGCGATCGGTGAAGAAGCGCTCAGCGATCTGCGCCATCACCGGCGAGAACTCGCCATAGGCCGACAACACTGTGCGCCGAGCCTCGCCCCACGGCACCATGCCGGTCGCGGCGAACGGCAGCGGCGCGTTGCGATCCCAGTGCGGCAGCTTCTTCTTGCCGAGCCAGCGCGCCTTCAGCGCATAGTAGCGGTGCGACAGCTTCGGATAGGCCGCGCGCACCGACGCCACCAGCGCATCCACCACCTCTCGCTCGACGCGGTTGCCGAGGTGGCGCGCATCCGCGACATCCTGAAAGCCGCGCCAGCGATCCGAGATTTCCTTGTCCTTGGCGAGCGTGTTGGTGACCAGCACGAACGTGCGCTCGTTGGCCTTGAACGTCTTGGCCAGCGCCTGCGCCGCCTCGCGCCGCTTGTCGGCCGCGCGATCCTGCATCAGGTTCAGCGTCGGCTCGATGGCCAGTTCCTTCGCGCCGACCTTGAACCGCAGCGCCGAGATGGTCTGGTCGAACAGCCTGTTCCAGGCCGCATAGCCCGAAACCGACTTTTCGTGAAACAGCTGCTCGACGCGATCTTCGAGCTGGTAGGGCTTGTCCTTGCGGCTGTCCTCGATCCACGGCCGGTAGTGGCTCAGCGCGGGGGAGCCCTGCAGCGCCCGCTCCAGCACGTCGTCGTCCAGCCGGTTCAGTTCGAGCGTGAAGAACAGCAGATGCAGCGACGCGGTGGTGATGCGCTCGGAAACGTCCCCGTAAAACTTCGAGATCGTCGGATCCACGCTGTCGCCCGCATGAACGAGGCCGGCGAACGACACCAGCCGCCCGGCGAGATCGTCGATCGCCTCGTAGGATTTGACCGCGTCCGCCAGCCAGTCCCCGCCGCCGCTCTTGGCGACCTCTTCAGCGAGGCGGCCGCGATAGGCCTGCTCGAACGCCACGCAGTCGGCGTCGAGCTTGTCGAGATCGCGCGCGATCTCCGGGGCGTCGATCGAAGGATAGAGATCCGCCAGATTCCATTGCGGCAGCTGCCCCGGCGAAGCCTTGCGCGATACGGCCTTCTTCGGGGCGGCTTTCGCCGAAGCCGCCTTTGGCGCGACGCTCTTGCGAGCGGCGGATGTGCCAACAGCAGGTTTGCGAGCGGCGGTCTTCCGTGCGGGGGTTTTGCGGGACGTCTTGGCGGCCATGGAGGCAAAAAACCTGTTTGGGATCGAGCGGGTCTGACCGAACCATAGGTGCTGACGCGGGACCGGATCAACCACCGAGCGCTCACAGCGGCGGCATTCACCATCACCCCGCCGTCATCATCGGCAATTTCGCGGCGTTTACATCCCCTTAAGCTTCTCCCGCCAGATTGCTCCAAATCGGGACATCGAAGCGCGGACGGGTCCGGCACACGCCGGGCGTTGCGGTTCTGCCTTCAGACGCACCCGGTCCCATCTTTTCGGCGGCCACGGCGGCCGATCCCTTCTGGACTAGCGTAAAGGACCGATATGGCCGCGACCATTCTCATCGCAGACGACGACGCCGTGCAGCGCCGACTCGTCGAAAACATGGTGCGGCGTTGCGGTTACGAGGCAATCACGGTTGATTCGGGCGATGCCGCCGTCGCGGCGTTCACCGCACCCGGCGGTCCGCGCATCGACGCCATCCTTCTCGATCTCGTGATGCCCGGCCTCGACGGCATGGGCGTGCTCGCACGGCTTCGCGACTCCGAACTCGATATTCCGGTGGTGGTGCAGACCGCCCATGGCGGGATCGACACCGTGGTGTCGGCGATGCGCGCCGGCGCGCAGGATTTCGTGGTAAAGCCGGTTGGCATGGAGCGGTTGCAGGTGTCGCTGCGCAACGCCCTCAACGCCAGCGCGCTCAAGGGCGAGTTGCAGCGTATCCGCCACGCGCGGGAAGGACGGCTGACCTTCGCCGACATCGTGACCCGCAGCGACGCCATGACACCAGCGCTGCGGATCGCGAAAAAGGCCTCGGGCTCGGCAATCCCCGTGCTGGTGGAAGGCGAGTCCGGCACCGGCAAGGAGCTGATCGCCCGCGCCATCCACGGCTCCAGCGAACGGGCCAGCAAGCCGTTCATCGCCGTCAACTGCGGCGCGATCCCGGACAATCTGGTCGAATCGATCCTGTTCGGCCACGAGAAGGGTGCATTCACCGGCGCGACCGAACGTCACGTCGGCAAGTTCGTCGAGGCGTCGGGCGGCACGCTGTTTCTCGACGAGATCGCCGAGCTGCCGCTGACCGCGCAGGTCAAGCTGCTGCGCGCCTTGCAGCAGGGCGAGGTGGAGACCGTCGGCGGACGGCGTCCGGTCAAGGTGGACGTGCGAATCATTTCCGCCACCAACCGTTCGCTGCTCGACTGCGTGAAGGCGGGACGCTTCCGGGAGGATCTGTTCTACCGCCTCCACGTTTTGCCGCTGACCGTGCCGCCGCTGCGCAACCGGCGCGAGGACATTCCGCATCTGCTGCGGCATTTCCTCACCCGCATCTGCGCGGAAGAGAAGCGGACGATCACCGGAATCAGTGCCGAAGCCGTTGGCCACCTGTCCCGCGCCGACTGGCCGGGCAACATCCGCCAGCTGGAAAACGCGGTCTATCGGGCGGTGGTCCTCAGCGAGGGGACCGAACTCGGCATCGGCGACTTTCCGCTCCCGCAGTCGACCAGTCCGTTCCCGTTCATGCCCGCAGATTCGGACGCCGCAGCGCCGATCCTTGCCCCCGCGACGCCCATCGTTCCCGGCGCCGAGGTGCCCATCGTGCCGCCGATACAGGCCGCGGATTCGATCTCGCTGCTCTCGGACGACGGCGAGATCCGCTCTCTGGATGAACTGGAAGCCGAAATCATCCGCTTCGCCATCTCCCACTACAGAGGTCAGATGTCGGAAATCGCGCGCCGACTCAAAATCGGCCGCTCGACGCTCTACCGCAAACTCGACGAGATCGGCGCCGCGCCTGCACAACCTGAACTTTGATCGCTTCTGAATTGCGGTTCAGTGGTAGTGAAACCGTTGCGGAGGGGTGACAGCCTTCGGGAAAAGCGTGTTGTGTCAATCGGCCCGGTTGCAACGTCGGGAGGTTGGGGTCAGTTTCGCGTGAGGTGTCCGGATGCCGATTGTGCAGCCAGCCCAGGCGCAGCTACTGTTTCGTTGAGTTCATTTGATTGGGTTTAATCGAACCATCGGCGCGCTGATGCGTCGTAGGATTGCGGGCTTTTCCGAAAAGTGCCGGCAGGTGGTCCGTCGGGCGAGTTCCTGGGCGGACCATCAGGGGATTCGTCCTGATGCCGGCGACGCGACGAACGTTATAAAGGGGTACGGAATGCGAGACTTTTCGAATCGCCGTTCGGGCTATGACCGGGTGCTGACGGCCGTCGCCGCGACGTTCCTGATGGTGTCCGGAACAGTCGCGCAGGCGCAGGACAGCGCGACTCCGGCAGCCACGGAAAAAGCCGCCGAACACGCGATCGAAGCCGCAGTTCCGATGCCGGAGCCAGCCAACGTGCCGCCGCCGACCGCCGCCGACCTCAAACCGGAGGACGTGAAGGACGCCGCAAAGGCTGCCGAGGAGCCGGCGAAGACAACAACCGCAGAGACGCCCGCCGCGCCTGAAAAGGCCGAACCGGCGACGACCGCAACTGTCTCTCCACCTGCCGCGCCGGTCGCGACCCCGGCGTCCCCCGCCGCGCCGACCACGGCAACCGGCACGCCTGCGACGGATACAAAATCGACGATCGCCGCCGTCTCGGCCGATCAGCCGGTTGCTGATGGAATCCGCGATCTGCTGTCCGCCAAGGCGACGCGCTACTTCGACCGGAAGAACGAACGCGCGGCCGTCGACGCTTTCTACAAGTCCCGCGACTATGCGCCGGTCTGGACCCAGAATGGCCAACCGACGGCCCGCGCCAAGGCAGCGATCGCGCGCCTTAACGCCGCTGATAATGACGGCCTCGACCCGACCGACTATCCGACGCCGGACTTTGCCGCCGCGACCACCCCCTCGGCGATGGCGGAAGCCGACCTGCGTCTGACGGCCAGCATCCTCGACTATGCGAGGCAGGCCCAGAGCGGCCGCATGCACTGGTCGCAGGTTTCGGCCGACATTCTCTATCCCGAGCACCCGACCGATCCGGCCGAGGTCCTGACGCACGTCACGACAGCGGGCGATGCCACCGCCGCGCTCGACAGCTACAACCCGCCGCACCAGGGTTATCGCGCGCTCAAGGCCAAGCTCGCCGAACTGCGCGGCAAGAGCGAAACGCCGGTCGCGCCGATCGCGGAAGGGCCTGCGCTGAAATACATCCCCGCCCGCAAGAAGCAGGCGGAAGTGGTGGTCGAGGATGCCCGTGTCCCGACGCTGCGCAAGCGGCTCGGCGTGACCGAAAACGCCGATGACGCCCGCTACGACAACACCGTCGCCGCAGCCGTCCGCAAATTCCAGGCGAACAGCGATCTCAAGGCCACCGGCATTCTTGACGATGCCACGGTAAAGGCGATCAACGCGCCGAGGCGCGACCGCCAGATCGACATCGTGCTCGTCAACATGGAGCGCTGGCGCTGGCTGCCGCGCGAGCTCGGCGCGGCCGCGCTCGGCAATGCCTACGTGATCCTCAACATTCCGGATTTCACGCTGCAGGTGCAGCAGAACGGCCATCAGGTGTGGAAGACCCGCGTCGTGGTCGGCAAGCCGGGCCGCCATGCGACCCCGATGCTGACGGAGACGATGAAGTACATCACGGTCAACCCGACCTGGAACGTGCCGCCGTCGATCATCTACGGTGAATACCTGCCGGCGCTTCAGCAGGACCCGACCGTGCTCGACCGCATGGGCCTGAAGCTCGAACGGCGCCGCGACGGCTCGATCCACATCTCGCAACCGCCCGGCGAAGCCAATGCGCTCGGCCGCATCCGCTTCAACTTCCCGAACAAGTTCCTCGTCTATCAGCACGACACGCCGGACAAGAACCTGTTCGCTCACGAGGCACGGGCCTACAGCCACGGCTGCATGCGCGTGCAGAATCCCGACCAGTACGCCGCCACGCTGCTGAACATCGTGCGCCCCGACGAGAAGTACACGCCGGAGCGCATTCGCGGCATGTACGGGCGCAACGAGACCAATCTGCAGTTCGCAACACCGATTCCGGTCAACATCACTTACCAGACCGCATTCGTCGACGAGGCCGGCAAGCTGGAATTCCGCAAGGACATCTATGGCCGCGACGCGGTGATGATCTCGCTGCTGCGATCCAACAAGAACCTTGAGGCGGTCGTGGCCCACGCCCAGCCGAACTACAGCCGTCCGAAGGCCGACATCCCGCAGGGTGTCGCGTTCAACGACGGCTTTGGAGGCCGGAGTTCATCGGGCAGCGGCGAGCCGAACTTCTTCGAGCGCCTGTTCGGCATCGCTCCGCCGCCTCCCCCGCCGCCGCAGACCCGGCGGCGCGGCGCGCAGCGCTGATCCCCGGGACGGAGTGAAGCATCGGGGTCGCGGCTCGGATCGCGCGCGACATCGGGCGCACTTCATCAAGGCTGATCGTCACAAAACATGTCTCCGGCTGAAAACGCCGGAGAGAAGAACTTGTCGGCGCGCCACGCCTCTCACCTCCGGGCTGCGCCGATGGCCCCTTCTGACGCTCCGCCAGCACTTCCTGTGTAAGCCGTCCGCCGCCGTAACGTGTGATCCGGCGGCCGGGCTGCGCTTGAGCGTTCGACCGGATCACAGGAAGATGCGACCTGATCGCATTGCGGCAATGCGGTTGCAAGTGCGGCGGGGCCCCACAACATGACGATCAGTGTTCCGATTATTTGCGCAGGTGCCCTGGCGCTTCTGCTGTTCGCGCTCAGCATTGCGATAACCGGCTTGCGCCTGCGGTCTCACGTGCTCGTGGGGGCGCCTGACGATCCGACAAGCCCCTTGACGAAACTGGTTCGAGCGCAGGCGAACACCGCCGAATACGCGGCGGTTCTTCTGGTCCTGTTCCTGTGGCTGGACTTCCGGCACGCGGGCGCGGTGAGTCAGGGCCTGATGATCCTTGCCGTGGTGGGCCGCTATCTGTTTGCCGCGGGAATGTTGTTGTCCCCCAGCATCGCCAGACCGAATCCCGTGCGGGCCATCGGCGCGGCCGCCACCTATGCCGGCGGCGTCGGACTGAGCATCGCACTCCTCGCGTCCTGAGCCGCTCCGGCGCACCCCGGTTTCCGGGGCTTTTGCATGTCACGCGACCGGGCAAACGGACCGAGGCCTGCTGCTCCCGAACGAAAAGCTGCAGAAAGAAAAAAGCCCCGATCTCGTCGGGGCTCTTTTGTCTTGAAGACGATCAAGAGAGAACTCAGTACCGCACGCTGAGCGGCCGGCTGTAGTGCCCCGGAGGCACCCACACGCAGCGGTACGAGACGTAACCGCCATAGACGCGCTGTGCGCCGCCGTAGCGGGCCACCTTGCCGTATTGCGCGCAGTGATCCACCGCGATCGCCTTGAACGGCGTGCGCGGGCCAAGCGAGTAGGAAATGATGACGCTGGTGTCGTTGCCCTTGACCGGCGGCACCCAGTCGGCGGCAGCGGGCCCGGCCGCAAGAAGTCCCCCGGCCATCAGCAGCACCGGCAGCATATGTCGCATCGCTTCCATCCTTCTCGTTCGCCCGCACCTTAAAGCGCCTTGCGAGTCGGGGAAAGCTCGGGACATATCTTGCGGGGGAAGAAGGTCCATGTGTTGCCGCGCTGCACTTGACCCGCCCGCCGCTTCACGGCACCGTCCCGCAACGTTCCGGACCAGTTGCAGGCGAATCCATGATGCAGGCCTTGACCCTCTTTTCGACGCAGAAAGCGGCCCGGAAGCTGGCATTCCCGCTGCTGGGGCTGGTCGCGGTGGCGCTTGCCGCGCTGGTGCCGGGCGCCGCCCGGGCCGCCAATCCCCTCGAACTGAACTTCTACCTGTCCGGTCCGCGTTACGACGGCGTTCTGCCGTCCTGCGAATACGCGCTGAACACGATTTCCTCGCAGTTCGCGGAGAAGGAAAGCAAGTTCTGGAACTCCTCGCTCCAGATCGTCAGCTATTCGCATTTGCGCGAGACCGCCTTCCGCCCCTGGACCTCCGACAACATTCCGCGCCGCTACTGCTCGGTGCGCGCCACGCTCAACGACGGCCGCCCGCACACGGTGAACTATTCGATCATCGAGGACGGCGGCTTCGCCGGCTACGGTGTCGGTGTGGAGTGGTGCATGGTCGGTCTCGATCGCGACTGGGCCTACAATCCGGCCTGCAAGGCCGCGCGTCCCTGACACGACCTTCGCCGCCCCTGTCACAGGGCGCGCACGCATTTGCCGGTTCTTGTCGCGTTGCCGGCTTCCCGGTAGCGTATCGCGATCTGTGCGATGAGGACCATCATGACCCCTGCATTGCGGCGCGCAGCCGCCCTTGCCGTCTTTCTGTTCGCGGCGCTCATTACCCTGTCGCCTGAGGCATCGGCACAGGACCGCCGCCAGAACGCGCCCGGCCAGTTCGATTTCTATGTGCTGTCGCTGTCGTGGTCGCCGTCATTCTGCGAGGCCGCCACCGAACGCGGCGCGCGGGGACGCTCCCACGATCTTCAGTGCGGCGGGCGACCCTACTCGTTCGTGGTGCATGGCCTGTGGCCGCAATATGATCGCGGCTTCCCCGAATACTGCGAGCGGCCCGCACCCCGCCTGCCCCGCAACATCATGCAGTCGATGCTCGACCTGATGCCCGCGCCCGGCCTGATCTACAACGAGTGGGACAAGCACGGCACCTGCTCGGGCCTGTCGCCGCGCGCCTATTTCGAGGCGACGCGCAAGGCCCGCGCATCGGTCAGGATTCCACCCGACATGCTCGAACTCTCCGCGCCAAAACTGATCTCGCCCGCCGAGATCGAAGCCGACTTCATCCGGGCCAATCCGGGCCTGCCGGCCGATGCGATCGCCGTCACCTGCGACAGCCGCAGGCTCTCGGAGGTCCGCATCTGCATGAACCGGAATTTCGAGTATCGCTCCTGCGGCGAGATCGATCGGCGGGCGTGCCGCCGCGACAAGGTGCTGATGCCGCCGGTGCGCGGCGGCTGATGACCGCCCATCACAATTCCCGCCGAATGCCGCTTTGCGCAGGCATGCGCGCCGCGTAAAGCATGGGTATGAACTATCGTCACGCCTTTCACGCCGGCAACTTCGCGGACGTCATCAAGCATATCGTGCTGGTGCGCATCCTCACCTATCTGCATGGCAAGCCCGCCCCCTTCAGAGTGCTCGACAGCCATGCAGGCGCGGGCCTCTATGATCTGACCGGCGAGGAAGCGACGCGCGGCGGCGAATGGCTGACGGGCATCGCGCGGATGATGCAGGCGCGCTTCACGCCGGAGACGGCCGAACTCGTCGCGCCGTATCTCGACATCGTGCGCTCGTTCAATCCGGGCCGCGACCTCACCGCCTATCCCGGTTCGCCGCTGATCGCCCGCGCCCTGCTGCGTCCGCAGGACCGGCTGGTCGCCTGCGAGATCGAGCCTGGCGCGCACCGTCATCTGATCGAGGCCCTGCGCCGCGATCCGCAGTCCCGCGTCGTCGATCTCGATGGCTGGCAGGCGCTGACCGCCTTCCTGCCGCCAAAGGAGCGGCGCGGTCTCGTCGTGATCGATCCGCCGTTCGAGGCTCGCGACGAGTTCGAGCGACTGGCGAGCGGCTTCTCGGCGGCCTTCACCAAATGGCCCAGCGGGATCTATCTGCTGTGGTACCCGATCAAAAGCCGGCGCGCGGCCGAGGATCTGGCCGCCAACATCGCCCGCACGCTGGCCTCCGCCCCGGCCCAGACCGACGGCCTGCGCATCGAGTTCAGCGTCACGCCGGACACGTCCGCGCCGGGATTGATTTCCGCCGGGCTGATCGTGGTCAATCCGCCATGGACTCTCACCGGCGAAATGAAGCCGATCCTCGCCGCCCTCGAAAAGCCGCTCGGTCTCGGCGGGGCCGGGCGTTACAGGATTGCCCAAATCGGCCCCACTCCTGCCTAAAGCTCGGGCGCGATGAAAAAACCGACAACTTGACCGTAGTCATTTCATCACGAACCGTATTATGCTTGCGACGTTAGGGCTGGCTTTACGTTCCGCTTCCGCGAATGGGGGCGGCGGAATGGGTCACGCGCTTCGCCGGTTGCGGGGCGACGGCCAATGCGTTCCGGAAGTGGATGTCCGGTCGGGCAATCGCGCGAAGGCGTGATCGTCAAGCATTGCGGGGGAAGAGGAGTTTCCCGATGGCCATGACGGGAACAGTCAAGTTTTTTAATGGGGAACGCGGGTACGGCTTCATCAAGCCCGATGACGGTGGACGCGATGTTTTCGTGCACATCACGGCGGTCGAACGCGCGGGATTGAAGGATCTGGCAGAAGGCCAGCGCATCACCTTTGACGTCGAACCGGACAAGAAGGGCAAGGGACCGAAGGCGGTCAACCTCGTTCTGTCATAGCCGGCGCCCCATCCGTTCCGGGGCGCGATTTCTCAAAGCGCGATGACCTGAATTCAACCCGGGCCCTGTCCCGGAATGGTGTTGGCTTGCCCGTCCGGCAGACATCTCCGGCATTGGCGCATTCAAGCGACAGCGTCTTCGGCAAACCGGATCAGTTCGCACCAAGCCCCAGAAGCGGCATCATCGGCACGCGGCGGTGGACGGCATCAGTCCCGGAGCGCCCATCCGAAATATCACGGCATCAAGCGCGAAATGCGGGACCACTTATCCCGCATTTCGCAACCTCTGACACGGCCGGTCTGTCCTGACGGCGAAATCAGTCGCGTCAAAAATGCAGCATGAACCGAGTGTGGCGGATTTGAAAGACGCCGCGTTATAGCGGCTCGGCACTAGAAGCGATAGTTTACGCCGACGCGGACCACGTTCGACTGGAAGCCGTGATTCCAGCCTGTGATCGTGAAATTGCTACTCGACAGATCGTAATACAGATATTCGACCTTGGCACTCCAGTTCCGATTGAGCGCGAATTCCGCACCGACGCCCACGGTCCAGCCCGCGGTGGTGTGCGATTCCGACATCCCAAAGGCGTTCGCCTGAAGCTGGCCGAACGCCAGACCGCCGGTGCCATAGACAAGGAGGTTGTTGAAGGCATAGCCGACGCGGCCGCGCACGGTGCCGAACCAAGGGTTCGAGAACTTCCAGTAGGCGAACTTGTCGTCGGCGCCGGTCCCCTGAATGTCGCCCTCAAGGCCGAACACAATGGCGCCGCTCTGCCAGTTGTAGCCAATCTGCGCGCCGCCCGCGACGCCGCTCGGCTCGAAGCCGCTGTTGCTGACCTTGCCCCAGGAATATCCGATGTTGCCGCCGATGTAGGGGCCGGCCCAGCTCGTGGCGTCCAGCGGGCGATCCACCGTATAGGGCCCACCACGCCCATAGAAGTCGGCGGCCTGCGCCACACCCCCGCTGAGGCCCACCAAGGCCACGGCCACGCAAATTGCCCTGCTCATCTCGATAACTCCACGCCAGTCCCATTCCGAACCGACGCTCGCTCTCCGCCATCCGGCGATCGGCTGCCTCGGTTACGAAATCTCATCCAACTTCCTTCGCGTTTATCGAGAATTAGAAACGTTAAGCGCGTCCTAACGCGCGGCTGCGAAACCCGTGTCCTCGTTAACGGGCCCCTAACGACGGCCTCATGGCTGGTCGTAGGCAGGCCCAGTGACTAATTTGTGGCCTATGATTCAGGATCCATCCGACCCCGCCGGGGAACCGCCGGAGCCCATAGCGGCCCCGGAAGGACGTCCCCCGGAAGCCGATTCCGCGCCGCCCGACCTCGACCCGTCGGTCCCGTCCGCCACCGACGAGGATGACGAGGCCCGGCTGCCCGAGGCGAACGACGAGGCCCTCGACGACGAGACGGGCGCGACGTCGCTCGCCCTCGGCCGCTCGGCGATCGCGCGCGCGGTGCGCCTCGCCCCGACAGCGCCGGGCGTCTACCGGATGCTGAGCCCGTCGCAGGACGTGCTCTATGTCGGCAAGGCCAAGAACGTCCGCAAACGGCTGGCGTCCTATGCCCGGATCACGGCGCATTCGGCGCGCATCGCGCGCATGGTCGCCGCCACGGCGCAGGTCGAGATCATCTCGACGGCGACGGAGACCGAGGCGCTGCTGCTGGAAGCCAACCTCATCAAGCAGCTCCGGCCGCGCTTCAACGTCCAGCTCCGCGACGACAAGTCGTTTCCGTATATCCTCATCACCGGCGACCACTGGGCACCGCAGATCCTCAAGCATCGCGGCGCGCAGACCCGGCCCGGCCGCTATTTCGGCCCGTTCGCGTCGGTCGGCGCGGTCAACCGCACCATCACCGCGCTTCAGCGCGCGTTCCTGATCCGCTCCTGCACCGACAGCTTCTTCGAAAGCCGCACCCGGCCATGCCTGCTCTACCAGATCCGCCGCTGCGCGGGTCCGTGCACCAGCGAGATCGACTTTCCCGGCTATACCGAGCTGGTTCGCGAGGCGACCGAGTTCCTGTCAGGCCGCAGCGGGGCGGTGAAGCAGATGCTTGCCGCCGAGATGGAGAAGGCCTCGACGGAACTGGAATTCGAGACCGCGGCGGTCTACCGCGACCGCCTCGCCGCGCTCGCCGCCGTGCAGTCGCAGCAGGGCATCAATCCACGCACCGTGGAGGAAGCCGACGTGTTCGCCATCCACCAGGAGGGCGGCTATTCCTGCGTCGAGGTGTTCTTCTTCCGCACCGGCCAGAACTGGGGCAACCGGGCCTACTTCCCGCGGGCCGACCGGTCCTTCAACGCCAGCGAGATTTTGGGCGCGTTCCTCGCCCAGTTCTACGAGGACAAGCCGCCGCCGCGCCTGATCCTGCTGTCGCACGCGGTCGACGAGCCGGACCTGCTGGCGGAAGCGCTGTCGCTCAAGGCCGGCGTCAAGGTCCACCTTACAGTGCCCCAGCGCGGCGAGAAGAAGGAACTCGTCGCCCACGCGCTCACCAACGCCCGCGAGGCGCTGGGCCGCAAGCTCGCGGATACAGCGACACAGACGCGGCTCACCGAGGGCCTGGCCGAAAAACTCGGCCTGCCGCGCGCTCCGCGCCGCATCGAGGTCTACGACAACAGTCACATCATGGGCACCAATGCGGTTGGCGCGATGATCGTCGCCGGACCGGAAGGTTTTCTGAAAAACCAGTACCGCAAGTTCAACATCAAGTCCGAGGGCCTGACGCCCGGCGACGACTACGCCATGATGCGCGAGGTGCTGCAACGCCGCTTCAAGCGCCTGATGACCGAAGCGCCACGGGAGGCCGCGGACAGCGAAACGGTGCCTGCCGCCGACGACGACGGCACGCCGCAGTGGCCCGACCTCGTGATCATCGACGGCGGCCTCGGCCAGCTCAACGCGGCCATGACGACGATGACCGAACTCGGGGTGACGGGCGTCGCCGTGCTGGGCGTCGCCAAGGGACCGGACCGCGACGCCGGACGCGAGACCCTGTTCCTGCCGGGCCGCCCCTCGATCAAGCTGGAGCCGCGCGATCCGGTGCTCTATTTCATCCAGCGGCTGCGGGACGAGGCCCACCGCTTCGTCATCGGCTCGCACCGCAAGCTGCGCAAGAAGGATATCCGCGAGGCAGGCCTGCAGGAAATCCCCGGCATCGGGCCCTCGCGCAAGCGGGCGCTGCTGCATCATTTCGGCACGCTCAAGCAGATCGAGCGAGCCTCCCTCGCCGATCTCGGCAAGGTTCCAGGCATCAGCGCCGAAAGCGCCCGGAAGATTTTCGAGTTTTTTCACAACGCACCGGGAGCATGACCCCTGCAAGGGCGAGCAGCAAGGCCCGGCTCCGGGCGATCGGGAATACCGCCCGAGCTACGCGCCCCCTTGCATGCCCCCCCGGCAACGCCATCTCCCCGAACACAGGCGCGTCACAGCAGTTGACCCGTCACGATCGGCCGTTATTGGTACCGCCATGAACAGCGTGACGACCCGGGGAACGCCATCCACTGCCCTGGCGCTTCCGAACATCCTGACCTACTGCCGGATCGCCGCGATTCCGGTGGTGGTCGGCTGCATCTTCTATCAGTCGATCCTGGACGGGCCGCTGTGGCTGCGCTGGGTCGCCCTTGCGGTGTTCATCGCGGCCGGGGTCACCGATTTCCTTGACGGCTATTATGCCCGGATCTGGGGCCAGCAGTCGGCGTTCGGCCGGATGCTCGACCCGATCGCCGACAAACTGCTGGTGGCCTCGTGCCTGCTGATGCTGGCGGCCGACGGCATCATCCATGGCTGGACGCTGTTCGCCGCCATCGTCATCCTGTGCCGGGAAATTCTGGTCTCGGGACTGCGCGAGTATCTGGCGGCCCTGCGCGTCAGCGTGCCGGTGACCCGCATCGCCAAATGGAAGACCACGATCCAGCTCGTGGCGATCGGCTTCCTCATCGCCGGCGAAGCGGGCGACATGGTGGTGCCGTTCGTCACCCAGATCGGTCTGGCGCTGCTGTGGATCTCGGCGATCTTCACCATTTATACCGGCTACGACTACTTCCGTTCGGGCATCCATCACCTGATCGAGGACGACTCATGAAGGTGCTGTACTTCGCCTGGGTTCGCGAGCGGATCGGCAGGGCCGAGGAAATGCTCGACCCGCCGGCGGACGTGCGTACCGTGTCCGACCTGATCGCCTGGCTGTCCGGGCGGGGCGAGGAATACGCCCACGCCTTCGAGAGGCCGAAAGTGATCCGCACCGCCATCGACCAGACCCATGTGCGGCCGGAGACCGCCATCGCGGGCGCGCGCGAGATTGCGTTCTTCCCGCCGATGACCGGCGGCTAGCGGCATGGCCGTCCCCGTCACCATCCGCATCCAGCACGACGACTTCGACATCGCGCGGGAAATCGCGGCGCTGAGCCATGGCCGCACCGACATGGGCGCCGTGGTGAGCTTCACGGGCCTATGCCGCGACGAGGGCGCGCGCGGCGTCAGCGCGCTGACGCTGGAGCACTATCCCGGCATGGCCGAGCACGAGATCGCGAGCCATGTCGAGCAGGCGCTGGCGCGCTGGCCGCTGCTCGGCGTCACGGTGATCCACCGCGTCGGACGCATGGTGCCGGGCGACAACATCGTGCTCGTCGTCACCGCCTCCTCGCATCGCGCGGCCGCCTTCGAGGCCGCCGAGTTCCTGATGGACTATCTCAAGACCAACGCGCCGTTCTGGAAATCCGAGGAAAGCCGCGACGGCACGGCCTGGGTCGAGGCGCGCCACGAGGACGACGCCGCAACTGCCCGCTGGACCGCATCCTGATGGCACGTACCGCAAAGAAGATCACCTCGAAGAAAACCTCAGCGAAGAAGCCGGCTCCGCCACGCATTGCACAGCCGAAGCCCGGCGAACTCGTCACCCTGCTCGATCATGTGCGCTATGCGATGACGCGGTTCGCGCAAGGCGATGTCGTGCATGCGCACGGCACGATCGACCCGATGGCGGAGGCCATCTTTCTGATCTGCGCAGTGCTGCATCTGCACCCCGACCAGTTCGAGACGTTCGTGCAGGCGCGGCTCACCCATGCCGAAGCGGCGCGCGTGATCGATCTGATCGAGACGCGGGTGCGCACCCGCAAGCCTGCCGCCTATCTGGTCAACATGATCTATATGCGCGGACTAAAATTCTATGTCGACGAGCGCACCATCGTGCCGCGCTCGTTCATCGGCGAGATTCTGGATACGCATTTCGCCGGCGACGACGGCTCGCTGATCGAGGATCCGCAGGGCGTGGAGCACGTGCTCGATCTCTGCACCGGCTCGGGCTGCCTCGCCATTCTGGCGGCGCGCGCATTTCCGTTCGCGAAGATCGACGCGGTGGATATTTCAAAGGATGCACTCGCCGTCGCCGCACGCAACGTCGCGGACTATGAACTTGGCGAGCGCATCAGCCTGCATCGCGGCGATCTGTTTGCACCGCTTGGCGAGCAGCGCTACGATCTGATCATCACCAACCCGCCCTATGTGGATGCAGAGGGCATGGCTTCGCTGCCGCGCGAATGTTTGAGCGAGCCGCGCATCGCCTTCGACGGCGGCGCGGACGGCATCGACCTCGTGCGGACCATCCTCGATCAGGCGCGCGCGTATCTCAATCCGGACGGCGGCCTGTTGTGCGAGGTCGGCCGCTGCCGTCCGGCGCTGGAAGACGCCTATCCGAACCTGCCGTTCCTCTGGATCGATACCGAAGATTCCGAGGGCGAAGTGTTCTGGCTGCCCGCGGAGGCGTTGGATCCGCAGTAGCGGCACAGATCGCGTTTCTGCAACGCAGAAATTGCCAGGGAAAGCACGCGTCAAGCCATGCAGAGCGCCCCCTCCCGCCGGGGGAGAGGTGAAGACGGCGACTGCCTTGCCAACCTTAAATACGCTAGCCCGACAGCGCGGCCTTCACCAGGCCGGAGGCTTTGCCGAAGTCCATCTGGCCGGCGAATTTCGCGCGCAGAACCGCGATCACCTTGCCCATGTCCTTCATGCCGGCCGCGCCGGTCTCGGCGATGGCGTCCCGGATCGCGGCGCCCACCTCGTCGTCCGACATCTGCTTGGGCAGATAGGCGGAGATCACCGCAATTTCCGCGCGCTCCTGCGCGGCGAGTTCCTCGCGGCCACCCTTCTCGTACAGCGCAACCGATTCCTGACGCTGCTTGATCATCTTCTGCAGCACCGCCAGTACGTCGGCGTCGGCCAGCGGCGGCTTGCCCTGCCCGCGCGCCTCGATGTCGGCGTTCTTGAGCGTGGAGTTGACCATGCGCAGGGTCGAGAGACGGCGCTCGTCCTTGGCCTTCATGGCCTCCTTGACGGCGGTGTTGATGTCATCACGCAGCATGGGTTCGTCCTTTGAGTTCGAGTTGGCCCCGATCCGTCGCGTTTTCGAGCGAAGTGGTCGGTTCGCGTGAAGACAACGCGTCAAATCAGGAACCCGGAGCAGTTCGGCTGTCCGTTGAAAAGCTGGCTTGCTGTAGGACGTTTCGTCCCCCGGCTCAACCGCGCTTCAGGCCGCGAACCAGTCGTCGAGCGCCGCGATCACCTCGTCCGGCTGCTCCAGCGGGGCCATATGACCGGCATTGGGCACGATCACCAGCTTGGCGCCGGGGATCAGGTCCGCCATTTCCCGCGACAGCATGTTGGGGACCAGCCGGTCCTCGTCGCTGCTCAGCACCAGCGTCGGCACCTTGATCGCCGGAAGAAACGGCCGGGAATCGATCCGCGCCATGATCGCCATCTGCTGGCGGATGAAGGCGTCCGCTCCGACCTCGATATAGGTCAGGCGCTGCTGCTCGCGCAGGTCTTCGTCCCCGGCGCGCGCCGGATGGACCAGCAGCGGGAACATCTCGTCCATCGCTTCGAGAAAGCGCCCCTCCCGCGCCGCCGCGATCTGCGCCTTGCGCCGCTCGCTCACCTCCGCGGTGTCGGCGCGCGCCTGCGTGTTCAGAAGCGCGAGGCGTTCCACCCGCTCCGGCGCCTGCCGTATGATCTCCAGCGCGATATAGCCGCCGAGGGAATGTCCGAGCAGCGCGAAACGGGACGGCGCGTCGCGCAGGATGCGCGCCGCCATCGCCGCGATGGTGTCGTCCCGCGTCTGGTTGGCGACCGTGAGCGGGCCATGCCGCCACAGCGCCGGCAGGATGGGAAGATGACTGCGTGCCGACGAAGCCAGCCCCGGCACGAGGACAACAGGAACCAGTTCCGCCATCGTCATCCTCCCCAGGCCACGATCACGCCACGCCGCGCGTGCGCCCTTCCCAATAGGGCGCGCGCAGCGCCTTGCGGTCGATCTTGCCGAGGCCCGTCACCGGCACCTCGCTGACGAAGTCGATCGACTTCGGTGCCCACGGCCCGCCGCGCTTGACCTTGACGTGCCCCTGCAACGTGGCCGCGTCAACCTCCGCGCCGGACTTCAGCACGACGAACGCCTTCACCGCCTCGCCCCATTTGGAATCGGGAATGCCGATCACGGCGGCGGAGGCGACGCAGGGGTGAGCCATCAGCGCATCCTCCACCTCCCGCGGGTAGATGTTGAAGCCGCCGGAGATGATCATGTCCTTGGTGCGGTCGACGATATAGAGATAGCCGTCCTCGTCCTGCACCGCGACGTCGCCGGTGTGCAGCCAGCCGCCCCTGAGGGTCTCCTCGGTCGCCTCGGGCCGCTTCCAGTAGCCATTCATCACCAGCGAACCACGCACGCAGATCTCGCCGGGCTCGCCCGGCTTCACCTCGCGCATGTCGGAATCGAACAGCCTGACGTCCACCATGGGATTGGGGCGGCCGCACGAGCCGAGCCGGCGCGGATTCCTCTCGTCGTGATCGATCTTGCGCAGCGTCGAGATGCATTGCGGCGCTTCAGTCTGTCCGTAAAGCTGCACGAACACCTTGCCGAATACCTTCATCGCCTCCAGCAGCCGGTCCGGCGACATCGGGGCCGCGCCATAGACGATCATGTCGAGCGAGGACATATCGTAACGTTCGCGCACGGCGGGATTATCGAGCAGCGTGTAAATCAGCGTCGGCACCAGGAATGTCGCGGTGATCCGCTCTTCGGCGACCGTGCGGCAGAAGGTTTCCAGATCGAACCCTTGAGTCAGCCGCACATAGCCGCCCCGCAGCATCACGGGGAAAATGGTCACGCCCGCCGCGTGGCTGATCGGCGTTGCCGCGAGGTAGCGGATTTCGGACGGCCAGTCCCAGTCCGCATAGATCAGCGTCGCCATCGTGGTGACGGCACGGTGGGGGATCATCACGCCCTTGGAACGCCCGGTGGTGCCGCCGGTGTAGCCGAGCCAGGCAATCGCCTCGGCCTCGCTCTCGTTGACGAGCGGCGCCGGCGTGGCCTGCCGCACCAGCGGCAGCACATCCGTGGCTCCTTCCATGGGGCCGAACGACAGCAGATGCTTCAGGCCCGGCACACGGCGCCGGATCGCCAGCCCGCGTCCGTCGTATTTGCCGGCCTCGACGATCAGCACGTCGATCTCGGCGTCCTCGACGATGAAGGCGTGATCGTCCTCGGCCGCCAGCGGGTGGAGCGGCGTGTAGCGCATGCCCATGATCAGCGCCGCGCACTGAGCGCCCCAGCTTTCGACGCGGTTGGAGGCAAGCACGGAGACCGCGGCACCCTTGGTCAGGCCGAGCCCACGATAGACGGTGATAAAGCGGCCGATCGAGTCGGCGAGATCCCGGTAGCTCCAGAAGGTGGTGCCGTCCCCGATCGCCGGCCGGTCCGCGTACCGGATCAGGGAACTGATGATCATGGCACCCACCGTGCCGCCCGTGTGTAGCGCATCCATAGTCGTTTCCATCCCTCTGCGGCTCGTCGTGACCGCGCGGATGGAACTTTAAAGCATGATGCCGAGCAGTGGAAAGCGGATTTCGGCGAAGACCATGCGCCGTTCCGGCGCAGGACCTTCTGCAGCACGGAGCCGATGTCAGGCGATCCGGACGATCATCTTCCCCTTGGCGTCGCGCGCGGCCATCGCCCTGAACGCCGCGCGAAAATCCTCGAACGCGAAGACCTCTCCGGCAGAGGCGACAAGCTGCCCGTCCGCGAGCCATGCCAGAAGCTTCGCCACGACACCCGCATAGATCGCGGGCTCGCGCGCCCGCACCTGCGCGATATCGACGCCGCGCAGCGATGCCCCCTTCAGCAGGGCGATGTTGAATGGCAGCGCCGGAATCTTGCCGGCGGCAAAGCCGATCACCAGATGCCGGCCGCGCCATGCAAGCGAACGGAACGCCAGCGGCGAGATATCGCCACCGACGCCGTCGAAAATCACGTCGGCGCCGTGGCCGTTCGTCAACGCCTTGATCTCGTCGCGCCAGCCCTCGGCCGTGTAATCGAACGCCGCATCGGCTCCCAGATCCAGCGCGAACTGCCGCTTGCCCGGCGTCGAGGCGGCCGCGATGACGTGTGCCCCGAGCAGCTTTCCGATCTGGATCGCGGCGCTGCCGGTCCCGCCCGACGCGCCGAGCACGAGCAGGCGTTCTCCGGGCTGGATCGCCGCGATTTCCTCCAGCGCATAGAGTGCGGTGACGGGATTGGCGAGTGCCCCGGCAACCGCGACCAGATCGACACCGTCCGGCACCGGATGAAGATTCACCGCGGGAACCACGATGAACTCCGCCAACGCGCCCCGCGTCGCCATGCCGAACACGCGGTCTCCGGGGGCCAGTCCGGTCACGTCCGGCCCCAAGGCCTCCACCACGCCCGAAAACTCCATTCCGGGCGTGAACGGCAGCGGATCCTTGGTCTGGTACAGGCCCTGAACCTTCAGGCCATCGACGAAACCGACCCCGGCGGCGGCCACCCGCACCCGGACCTCGCGCGGTCCCGGATCGGGCGCCGGTATCGTTGCAATCCCGACCAAGTCGATCGGCGCATAGCTGTCCACCACAACGGCCCGCATGTCGTCTCCTCCAGATTCCGGTTTTTGCTGCCGGATGGCGCAGTTGACCCTGTGAAACATGTGCCGCGCGCAGGCGCAATACTGAGGACAGGCGCGCGGTCGGCCTTTGACGGCTTCACGCCAAGACACTATGTAGACGGCTTATGACCCTCACCGATACCTCCCCCGCCTGGCCGGATTTCAAACCGACCGCGCTCCTCGTGCTCGCCGATGGCACCGTGCTGGAAGGCTTCGGCCTTGGCGCGGAAGGCCAGGCCGTGGGCGAAGTCTGCTTCAACACCGCCATGACCGGCTATCAGGAGATCCTCACCGATCCCTCCTATGCCGGCCAGCTCATCACCTTCACCTTCCCGCATATCGGCAACGTCGGCACCAACGACGAGGATATCGAGACGGTGAACATGGCGGCGACGACCGGCGCGCGCGGGGTGATCCTGCGCGCCGACATCACCGATCCTTCGAACTACCGCGCCACCCGCCACCTTGATGCCTGGCTGAAAGCGCGCGGCATCATCGGCCTGTCGGGCATCGATACCCGGGCGCTGACCGCCCTGATCCGATCCCATGGCATGCCGAACGCCGTGATCGCCCACAGCCGCGACGGCGCGTTCGATCGCGACGCGCTGAAAAAGCAGGCGCAGGAATGGCCGGGCCTCGAAGGCATGGACCTGGTGCCCATGGTGACCAGCGGCCAGCGGTTCGACTGGGACGAGACGCCCTGGGAGTGGGGCAAGGGCTTTGGCCGGCAGGACGCTCCGGAATTCCACGTGGTTGCCATCGACTACGGCATCAAGCGCAACATCCTGCGCCTGCTCGCGGGCGAAGGCTGCAAGGTGACCGTGGTGCCGGCGACGACCTCGGCCGAGGACATCCTCGCCATGAACCCGGACGGCGTGTTTCTGTCCAACGGTCCGGGCGATCCGGCGGCGACCGGCGAATATGCCGTGCCGGTGATCCGCAAGGTGATCGATTCCGGCAAGCCGACCTTCGGCATCTGCCTCGGCCACCAGATGCTCGGCCTTGCCGTCGGCGGCAGGACCAAAAAGATGCATCAGGGCCATCACGGCGCGAACCATCCCGTGAAGGACATCACCACCGGCAAGGTGGAGATCACCTCCATGAACCACGGCTTCGCGGTGGACGCCGAGAGTCTGCCGGACAGCGCCGAGCAGACCCACATTTCGCTGTTCGACGGCTCGAACTGCGGCATTGCCCTCAAGGACAAGCCGGTGTTCTCGGTGCAGTACCACCCGGAAGCCTCGCCCGGTCCCCGCGACTCGCACTACCTGTTCCGGCGTTTCGCCGACCTGATGCGAGCGCGCAAGGCCAGCTGAGCCACCCCCGCGCAGCCTGTCGTTTTCCTCCGGCATTCGATATGATGCCTGTCATACGAAACGCTGGAGGAACATTGCCTTGACCCTGCCTTTCCCTGATCAGCCCGAATACGGCGTCTCGCCGCTCCACGTGATGGCGTCGATGAGCGGCCTCGAGTTCGTGCGCGGCCTGTTCGACGGCACGTTGCCCGCCGCTCCCATCATGCAGCCGATCGAGCCGTTCGGCCTGGAGGCCGAGAAGGGCCGCGTGAGCTTTTCCAGCCGTCCGCTGCTGCGTCACTACAATCCGATCGGCTCGGTGCACGGCGGCTATGCCGCGACGCTGCTGGATTCGGCGATGAGTCTCGCGGTCCAGAGCACGCTCGACAAGGGCTGGGGCTATACCACGCTGGAATTCAAGATCAGCTTCATCCGCGCGATCACCGCCGACAACGGCCCGATCCGCAGCGAGGGCTGGATCATCAACGCGGGGCGCCGCATCGCCACCGCCGAGGGGCACATCAAGGACGAAAAGGGCCGCGTGCTCTCGCACGCGACCACCACCTGTCTGGTTTTCGAGCTGCCGAAGTGACAACCCGGCTTGCCCTCACCCGTCGAGGCCCCCTTTGCTCGCGCCTCTCGGTGACGGGCTCATGACTCCATTGTCCACCGGCCTGAACTAGCCGACGTTGTCGCCTTCCAGGCGGGTGGCCTCGAACAGAAACCAGGTCCGGCGCTCGGTCTCGTCGATGAAGTTTTCGAGGATGCTGGCGCTGGCCACGTCGTTGGCGTCATCGCAGACATCGTGCGCCTTGCGCATCGCGGCGGTCATCTTCTTGTTGTCGTTCATGAGTTCGCGCAGCATCTCGCGGGCGGGGACGTAATCCTCGTTGTTGTCCGCGATGCTCTGCAGCTTGGCGATCTGCCCGATCGACTTGATCGTGGTGCCGCCGATCTTGCGCACACGCTCGGCGAGCTGATCGGTGGTCGCGAAGATCTGGTCGGACTGCTCGTCCAGCAGCAGATGATAATCCCGAAAATGCCGGCCGCTGATGTGCCAGTGAAAATTCTTGGTCTTCAGGTAAAGCGCGAAGGCATCCGCCAGCAGTCCGTTGAGAGCCACGGACACTTTTTTCACCGCGTCGGCCGAGAGGTCGGTCGGCGTGTCGAGATCGGCGGGCACATTCTCGCCCGATTCAGCTTTTTTAGCTTTGGTCACGGCTATCTTCCTGTTAACAACCCAAAAAATCGGCAGGCGCGAGTGCCAGCGCCAGGGGCGACCTTTACAGGCCTACCTATGGTCTTCCACCAACGCGGCCAAGTCTAGTCAGTTCCGCACCCGGAACAGAAGGCCTGTCATGGACGAATGGATCGATTATTACGATTCAACCCATACAATTTATGTCAGCAAGCTCCACCGCGATGTCCACTTCGACCTGATCGCGCATGACATCATCCGCTACATCCCCTCGCCAGATGCGGTGGTGCTGGATTATGCCTGCGGCGAGGCGCTGGCCGCTGCCCGGGTGGCCGATGCCTGCGGCCGGCTGATCCTCGCAGAACCCGCACCCGGCGTGCGCGGCCGGCTGATCGCCCGCTTCGCGCCGAACACCAAGATCAAGGTGCGATCGCTGGATGAAGTCCGCCATCTCGATCCGGGCTCGGTCGACCTCGCGGTGATGATCTCGGTGGCGCAATACATGACGCCGGTGGAGCTGGACGCGGCGCTGAGCGCCATTCGCCGCGCGATGAAACCCGGCGGACGTTTCGTGCTGGGCGATATCCTGCAGCCGAATGTCGGCATGCTGGCGGACGTCACCGCGCTGCTGCGGCTCGCGGCGAAGCATGGCTTTCTCAAGGATGCGCTGGTCGGCCTCGTGACGACGGCGCTGTCCGACTATCGCCAGCTCCGCACCACGCTCGGACTGCAACGCTACAGCGAGGCTGAAATTCTGGCCAAGCTGTCGGCGGCGGGATTTGCGGCGACGCGCGAGGCGAAGAACGTGGGGCACAATCCGTCGCGCATGACGTTTCTGGCGCGGCCGGCTTAACCCTTGCGGCTGACGAGGGCAGACGCACCGACATGCAGCCTCGATGACGCGCAGCGGAATGCGGCGCAACAACGTCAGTGAGTAAAAACCCAGGATTGCGCGCCGCTTCATCCGGGCTGCCGATGCTTTTCGAGCGAGACGCCAGGGTGCGAGCCTCAAAGGACGAGCAGCCGACTGGCGCATCCCCGAAGAACACGTCGCGCCTAATACACCTTCGCGCCAGGCGAAACGGTGTCGCCGCCATCGCTGCGCGGCGTCAGCAGCATGACACGGCCGCCATCGCCCGCGCAGCCGAGAATCAGAACCTCGGACAGGAAACCCGCGATGTTGCGCGGAGGAAAATTGCAAACGCACACCATCAGCCGGCCGACCAGTTCGTCCGCCGCATAATTGGTGATCTGCGCGCTCGACCACTTCTCCCCCAGCGGACCAAGATCGACGCGGACTTTCCACGACGGATTGCGCGCCTTGGGAAACGGCAGCACCTCCATCACGCGCCCGATGCGGATGTCGAGTTTCGCGAAGTCGTCATAGGCAGCGAAAGTGGCAGGGGACGAATGCGTCATGATCGACCAAGACGAAAAGCAACGGTTGATGGTCTGTGGCTCCCGGCCGCCGTCCTGAGGCGTGAGCCTCGAAGGACGGACGGCCCCGGCCATCGCTTCGCGATGCCTCGGACGCCAGACCGGGGACACCCTCTCAGGTGAACGTCCGGGCTGTGTTCCTCAGCACGCCTCGCTGAGCGGGCAGGCGTAAGGCGCGCGCGACCAGATCGTGACCGGCGAGGTGCCGTAATAGCTGCTGTAATAATAGTCGCCCGGCCGGCCGTAGTAGCCCGGGGTCAGCGGCGAGTTGTTGAGCCAGGTCCAGCCGACGCTCCGCTCATGCACGGCCGGCGCCTCGACGTAGACGCGGGTCGGCTCGGAGAAAATCTTGCCGATGCGGCCACCGGCCGGCAGATCGGCGGCGCGGGCGGGCGTGAACATCGCGGCGGCGAACAGGATCGCGGCGGCGGTCATCAGCACCAGCGCGTTGAACAGGCGCTGTGTCGACAGACGCAGGCCCATCGGGAGGGAGGCAGGCGAGACCGGCGCCGCCAGAATCAAGGCCGCCGGAATCAGTGTGGTGGAGCCGATGTCGCCGGTTCGCAGCGCGACTGCGCGCGCCGGTTCGGGCGACCATCGCCCCGCGTCCCGCTCACTCTCCATCCGCCGCGCCATCGCACCCTCCGAAGCTGATTCGAAGCCGATGATAGGGACGGAGTGTTAGGAAAGGTTAAGAACAGAGGAACTGAGAATGTCAGGCGGCGATCGAGCCAGCCCTCCTCAAGTCCTGCAACTGCCCCAATCGATCTTGCGCTTGACCATTTTCGAACTCTGGATAAGCGGCACGTGCGAATGCCAAGCACTGACTTTCGCTGCATCTCATAAGCTTATAAATTTCAAACTCAATTAAGGATTCTTCGAGTGCCTTAGCGGATGGAATATTCGTAAAATTCCCTGATAAGATCTGACGATCCCAAAACAGCTGCACAGCGTCAACAAACCATCGTTGGCGCAAATTGCAGGGCAAGAGCCGATTACCGTTCAAAACGCCCGCGCTTTGAAGCATATACCGATAGTTGGTGAAAACTTTGCGTTTTGTGACATCCTCGCCGACTATCGAACTACTCACAAAATCAAATAGTACACGCTCCGAAAAAGCGTGCGAATCCCATTCACCACGCGTCCATACCCGATCACGAATAAAATTATTCGCCCAACCGGCAACCCTCCCATCAGACCGTTTCGAATGATGCCAATGCCCCGACTGGGCCAAATGGAAAGAAAATAGGGCTAATTGGGCAAACTGATCGCTATAGGGATCTGCTGCTGCGTCAACAAGCTGATCCACAAGCAGGAAATCGTCGTTCTTGCCGAGCGCAGAAAAAAGGAAAAAATTCATCGGAATAAGTTGACGATCCCGATCCACTATCTTCGAGAGCGAACGCCACTTCTCTCGCGAAACTGGAACTGCTCCAGTGGAAAAACCGTTAGCGATCGCACCATGCAGTCGAACGAACGACGTGTTCCATGAGAAATTTTTCGTAAAACTTCCTGGGAGGAAAACATCTTGCATATCGAGACACCTCGTCGACCCGACTAAATGCTTACGGAAATTTTACACCTTTTTGCTTTTGGTTAAGATGATTGAGTCAATTGTGGAGGTCAAGACGTGCAACCAGCTTATTTTGACCTCCGAAGCTTCGCTGACGGCCGTCGCTTTGCGACCATCCTCGCCGATCCCCCTTGGCAATTCACGAACAAGACCGGAAAAGTCGCGCCAGAACACAAGCGACTTTCGCGCTACGGCACGATGAAACTTGACGAGGTCAAGGCACTCCCTGTTGCGGATATCGCGGCCCCGACTGCGCACCTCTATTTGTGGTGCCCCAATGCGCTCCTGCCCGAGGGGTTGGCGGTCATGCAGGCATGGGGGTTCAACTACAAGTCGAATATTGTCTGGCACAAGATCCGCAAGGATGGCGGCTCAGACGGCCGGGGTGTCGGTTTCTACTTTCGCAATGTTACCGAACTGATCCTGTTCGGCGTGCGTGGCAAGAATGCTCGTACGCTCGCTCCTGGACGCACACAGGTGAATCTGCTGGCAACACGGAAGCGAGAACATTCGCGAAAGCCGGACGAACAGTACGACATCATCGAATCTTGCTCACCCGGACCATTCGTCGAACTTTTTGCACGCGGCACGCGAAAGAAATGGGCGAGCTGGGGCAATCAGGCCGATGACGATTACAAGCCGACATGGAAAACCTACGCTCACCATTCCCGCGCAGGTATAGAAGCTGCGGAGTAACACTACCGCTTCTTCCACCCGCCTCGCTTCCCGGGGGCGCCGCCGCTGGAGCGCGGGGCGGGGCCGAATTCGGGGCCGGCCTCGCGCGAGGAAGTCGGCTGGTAGATGCGGCTGCCCGGTCCGCCGGGCGAGAGCGTTTTGGCGCGTGCCTGATCCTGACCCGAGCTTTCAGACCCATCACCCCGACCCTCGCCCCGCTCGCGGGAAGATGAGGAATAAGATCCCCCGCTTCGGTCGGCGCGTTCAGGCGAAGAGAGTGATGACGAATCGCGCGGCGCGTCCCCGGCAGACATCGAAGAAGAAGACGGCCTTTTCGGCTTGCCCTTCTCCACCTTCTTCACCTCGTGCCAGGTGGCGATGCCCATTTCGTCCAGCGAGGGCTTGTGCACGCGCGAGCCGGACGACGACGCCGGACGCTGCGGCGCGCCGCCGGGGCGATAGAGGCGGCTCTCGGTGCCCGGTCCCATCTCGTCGAGACCGGGTTTTCGCGCGCGGGACGACGCGGCGGACGGGAGATTCGCGGCCTCGCCATATTTCTTCGTGCCCGCGTAAGATCCCGCCTTCGCCGCGACACCGCGCTGCTTGATGGTGGGATCGTCCACCACCGCAAGCTCGGTGGCGCGCAGGCGCTTCACCTCGTCGCGCAGCCGCGCGGCCTCCTCGAAGTTCAGGTCCGCCGCAGCCTCCCGCATCCGGGTTTCGAGATCGGCCAGCACCGTCTCGAAATTGTGGCCGATGGTGACGGCGTCGTCCGCCATCCCGCCGTCGCCGACCTCGACCAGCACGTGGTCGCGCTCGAACACCGAGTTGAGGATATCGCCGATGGAGCGCTTCACGCTCTCCGGCGTGATGCCGTGCTCGGCATTGTAGGCGAGCTGCTTCTCGCGGCGGCGGTCGGTCTCGGCTATCGCGCGCTGCATCGAGCCCGTCATCTGGTCCGCGTAGAGGATGACCTTGCCCTCGACGTTGCGCGCGGCGCGGCCGATGGTCTGGATCAGTGACGTCTCGCTGCGCAAAAACCCTTCCTTGTCGGCATCGAGAATGGCGACCAGCGCACATTCGGGAATGTCGAGGCCCTCGCGCAGCAGGTTGATGCCGACCAGGGCGTCGAACGCGCCGAGCCGCAGGTCGCGGATGATCTCGATGCGCTCGATGGTGTCGATGTCGCTGTGCATGTAACGCACGCGGATGCCCTGCTCGTGCAGGTATTCGGTGAGATCTTCCGCCATCCGCTTGGTCAGCACCGTGATGAGCGAGCGGAAACCCTGCGCGGCGGTGGCGCGCACCTCGCCGACGAGATCGTCCACCTGCGTGCGCGCGGGACGGATGTGCACCGGCGGATCGATCAGGCCGGTCGGCCGGATCACCTGCTCGACGAACACCCCGCCCGCTTCGTTCAGCTCCCACGCGCCGGGCGTTGCCGAGACGCCGACGGTCTGCGGGCGCATCGCGTCCCATTCCTCGAAGCGCAGCGGCCGGTTGTCCATGCAGGACGGCAGGCGGAAGCCGTATTCGGCCAGCGTCGCCTTGCGGCGGAAGTCGCCGCGGAACATGGCCCCGATCTGCGGGATGGTGACGTGGCTTTCGTCGGCGAAGATCAGCGCGTTGTCGGGCACATATTCGAACAGCGTCGGCGGCGGCTCGCCGGGCCGGCGGCCGGTGAGGTAGCGCGAATAGTTCTCGATGCCCGCGCAGCTGCCGGTCGCCTCCATCATTTCCAGATCGAAGGTGGTGCGCTGCTCCAGCCGCTGCGCCTCCAGCAGGCGCCCCTGCGCGTTGAGTTCGTCGAGGCGCAGTTTCAGCTCGCTCTTGATGCCCTTGATCGCCTGCACCAGCGTCGGGCGCGGTGTGACGTAGTGCGAATTGGCGTAAACCTTGATGAAGGCGAGTTCGTCGCTCTTGTGCCCGGTGAGCGGATCGAATTCCTCGATGGAATCCACCTCGTCGCCGAACAGGTTCACGCGCCAGGCCCGGTCCTCATAGTGGGCCGGGAAGATATCGATGGTGTCGCCGCGCACGCGGAACGTGCCGCGGGTGAAATCGGCCGAGGTGCGCTTGTATTGCAGCGCCACCAGATCGGCGATGAGCTGGCGCTGGTCGATGCGCTCGCCCTTCTTCAGCGAGAAGGTCATCGCGGTGTAGGTCTCGACCGAACCGATACCGTAGATGCATGACACCGAGGCCACGATGATGACGTCGTCGCGCTCCAGCAGCGCGCGGGTGGCGGCGTGGCGCATCCGGTCGATCTGCTCGTTGATCGAGGAATCCTTCTCGATATAGGTGTCGGTGCGCGGAACGTAGGCTTCCGGCTGGTAGTAATCGTAATACGAGACGAAATATTCCACCGCGTTGTCGGGGAAGAACGCCTTGAACTCGCCGTAGAGCTGGGCCGCCAGCGTCTTGTTCGGCGCGAGGATCAGCGCCGGGCGCTGCGTCGCCTCGATCACCTGAGCCATGGTGTAGGTCTTGCCGGAGCCGGTGACGCCGAGCAGCACCTGCGTGCGGTCGGCCCGGTTGATGCCCTCCACCAGTTCCCTGATGGCCTGCGGCTGATCGCCCTTCGGCGTATAGCCGGACTTCAGCTCGAAGCGGACGCCGCCTTCGGATTTCTCCGGGCGTGGGGGGCGATGCGGGGTCCACAGCTTGACGCCGCCGTCGTCGCGTTTGAACTCGGGGCGGCCGTCCCGCAGCAGATTCTCCAGCGCGTCCGCCGTCGCCGCGACGCCCAGCGCCTCCATCTTGTTGCGTGCCGGGCGGGCCAGCGTATCGTCGTCCTCCACATCGAGGCCGAGTTGCTTCGCCAGTTCCGGATCGAGCGTCGGCACCGTGGCGCTGGTGCCATAGATCGGCTGCGGGGCTTCCTCGAAGCCCTTGCCCGCTCCCACCCCTCTCGCGCTGGCGGGGGAGGACAAGGATGGGGGCTCGCCGGCAGCAGAAGAATTTGGCGGCGTGTGTGTCGTCGACGCCCGCGCCCGATGCGCGGCGGCCTCGCCGCCCTCGCGGCGATCCCTGGAATTGTCCGGCGGCGGCTGCAGGCCGGTTCCCGAACCGATGCCGCTCTCGCCGCGCGCGATGGCCGGATTCAGCAGATCGGCCAGCGCCGGGCCAATGGGCTGCACCGGCGGACGATGCGCTTTGGACTTCGGAGTTTTGACAGGTTTCTTGGGGGGAGTCGCCATACCGGAAATATGGCCCTCAAGGCGGGGCGAGAAAAGGGCCGCCGCGCAGCTCCGAGCCGCTAAAAGAAGCCGGCGGCGCGTCCGGCAAACCCGATCAGAACGGCCGCGACGATCCACATCCAGCCAAGGCCACGCGAGCGACGCTGCAGCACGGCCTTTGCCGGATTGGCGGGATCGTAAAACACCTGCACCGGATCACCCGCCCTGTAGCTCGCGGCCTCCCGCCGTGCGAACAGATCGACCGACGCCAGCATCCGCCCGCCGAGGGCGATCCGGCTGCCGCTGTAGTGCTGCTCGCCAACCGGATAGGAGTAGACGATCAGCGGATAGAAGAACCGCCACCACCGCGTTGCAGCGCCCATCGTTGCCGCGGTCCTGAATGACTTCACCTCGACGCTGTCGATCTGCCCCCAGGTCGATGCCCATTTCGCGGTGGCAGCGACCTCGCGGTGCGAGGCCTCCGCCAGCAACATGGCGAATACGCCGAATCCGCCCAGAAGAAGGGCCAGCCCGACATTGCCGGGCGCCGGAATCGTATTCGCGACGGCCTCCACCACAAAGTCGGACCCGAAAGCCGCCAGCAGCCAGAAGGCGATGCAGCCAGCGATGAAAATGATCAGGGCGCGATACATGCCGTCCGGAGCTTCTCTCTCAAGGACGGCTTGCGCGGGATTGGCCGGATCGTAATAGACGAACACCCGCGCGCCGACCGGGTAGCGCGCGATCGTTTCTGCCACTTCGGCGTTGCCGACATCGTGGCCGAGCCGGACCTTGCGGCCGCGCCGCGTTCCGGCCGTGGTGTCGTAGTCGTAGGTGACTTCCGCGAAATTGCGGATTTCGGTGTCTTCATTGCCCGCCGCCTTGACCTTGCGGGCCACCACACGGGCCGAGCGAATACGGCCGCGCGTCTTGACCCAGCTTCGGGCGCGGCGTTCGAGGTTGTATTGATAGAGCGTCGCGAAAACCACCAGAGCGATCACGACGGCGCCGAAGGCCAGCAGCGCCGCCTTCAGGCTCATCGGAGGGTGACCGGACCTGGTGGCATGGAGTCGTCCTAGACGCGATCAGCGCTGAAGGTGTTGCAGGCCTGAACCGTTCCCTGCTGGTAGCCGGTCATGAACCAGCGCTTGCGCTGCTCGGCCGAGCCGTGCGTGAACGAATCCGGCACCACGCGGCCGGTGGCCTGCCGCTGCAGCGTATCATCACCGATGGCCGCTGCTGTCTGCAGCGCCGCATCGATATCGCCGGGCTCGATAAAGCCGGGCCGCTTCTTCTCCTCGCGGTTCACCCAGACGCCGGCGAGACAATCGGCCTGCAACTCGACCCGCACCTGCAGCGCGTTGGCTTCGGCGCGGCTGCCGGCCTGCTGCTGCATTCGCGTCACGCGCGGCAGAATGCCGAGCAGGTTCTGCACGTGGTGCCCGGCTTCATGCGCAATAATGTAGGCCGCCGTGAACTTGCAGGCATTGCCCGAGCATCCACGGAAACGGGTCTCGACCTGCCGGAAGAATGCTGTGTCGAGGAATATCTGGCGATCCGGCGGGCAGTAGAACGGCCCCATCGCCGACTGCGCCATGCCGCAGCGGCCGCCATTGGTGGCATTGCGGAACAGAACGATGCGCGGTCCCACGTATTTCTGGCCGCTGGCCGAGAAGATTTCGTCCCAGCGGTCGTCGATCTCGCCCAGCACGCCGGAAATCATGCTGCCCATTTCGTCGGTGGGCGCACCGGATTTTCGCTGCGAGGCGGTGCGGCTGTCGGTCTGGTAGGTCTGATCCTGCCCGCCGGTGAGGATTTCAGCGCCGCTGATCAGAAGCCGCGGGTCGATGCCGAGTGCCCAGCCGAGCAAGCCCAGCACGACGACAGTGCCAAGACCCAGCCCGCCTCCGCCAATCGGAAAACCGCCCCCGCCTCCGCCACCCATGCCGCCATCGTCGCGGCGATCGTCGATATTGTCGCTGCGACGAAAGTCATCGTAGCGCATGGGCGGTCTCCTTCAGGCTCCTGCGAGCAATCCATGCCGACGCGGCACGGCTCCCGCCAGTCCGCGCGTGGCGGCAAGTTCCATTCGGTGTCTCATAGCGCGACCGGCAAATTTTGCCTAGCGGCATCCAGTCCCCTTCCCCGGCCCGCCCAGCTCCCGCGCGCGAGCGCACGATAATGATCGACCGGCCCTCCGGTTCCATTCCCCCGGGGCGCGGTGTTCGGCGTTTCTTACGTACGCAAACGGATGCCGCCGCATCGTGACGGAAAAAACTGCATCGCGTTGTTGCGCGCATCTTCAAGCACCCGCATTGAGCGTGGCGATTGCCGCGCAAACATCGTGAATGGAAAAATCGCGAAAACGTTTTCGATAAACTGTGTGTTTACCTCGCTCGACCATGATCGCGCTCAACCGGTTTTGTTGGTTCCGCGTCGCCGGCCGCGTCGCCTGAGTCAGAGTTTGTGAGTCATGGGTCTGTCGCGTCGCGGGGCGTCTGTAAGGGCGCCCCGCACTCAACTTGAAGCACCGCAGGATTGCCGCGTCATCGTTGGCGATTGCATTGCGGAACTGGCGAAGCTGCCACCGGCCTCGGTGGACGTGGTGTTCGCCGATCCTCCATACAACCTTCAGCTCAAGGGCGATCTCAAGCGTCCGGATGATTCGCATGTCGATGCGGTCACCGACGACTGGGACAAGTTCTCGTCCTTCGGCGCCTACGATGATTTCACGCGCGCATGGCTGCTGGCCTGCCGCCGCGTGATGAAGCCGTCCGCCACACTGTGGGTGATCGGCTCCTATCACAACATTTTCCGCGTCGGCGCGATGATGCAGGATCTCGGATTCTGGCTGCTCAATGACATCATCTGGCGCAAATCGAATCCGATGCCGAATTTCCGCGGCCGCAGATTCACCAACGCGCATGAGACCATGATCTGGGCTGCGCGCGACGAGAACGCGAAGGGCTACACCTTCAACTACGAGGCGCTCAAAGCCGCCAATGAAGACGTGCAGGTTCGTTCGGACTGGCTGATTCCGCTTTGCACCGGCGAGGAACGCCTCAAGGGCGACGACGGCAAGAAAGTTCATCCGACGCAGAAGCCGGAAGGCCTTCTCGCCCGCGTGCTGCTGTCGTCGTCGAAGCCCGGCGATCTCATCCTCGATCCGTTCAACGGAACCGGCACGACAGGCGCGGTCGCCAAGCGTCTCGGCCGACGCTATATCGGCATCGAGCGCGACAAGACCTATGCCGCCGCCGCCGAAGCGCGCATTGCATCGATCCTGCCGCTGCCGGGCGCATCGCTTGCCCCCTTCATGACCGCGCGCGAAGCGCCGCGCGTGCCGTTCTCCGAGCTGATCGAACGCGGCATGATCATGCCGGGCGCAACGCTGTTCGACGCCAAGAAGCAGCACGGCGCACTGGTGCGTGCCGATGGCGCGCTCTCCCTCGGCGACAAGGTCGGCTCGATTCATCGCATCGGCGCGCTGGCGCAGGGCGCGCAGGCCTGCAACGGCTGGACCTTCTGGCATCTCGAAACCAGAAAAGGCCTGTGCGTGATCGACGAACTGCGCGCCAAGATCCGCAGCGAGATGATGGCCGGCTGACATCCGATCATCCGGATACGGCGGCCACCACTCCTTGTATCGTATCCCGGTATCCCGCCCTTGCCGGCAACTCACCGCCGGCAGGTCGTGGCGGATTGAACAAGCAGGCCGAACTGGACGCCGGTCCACAACAGGCCAAGCACAAGCATCGCCGTCATCATCGCGCGACCTCCTCGGTCCAGTCAGTGGACAGCGCGAGCCGCCGCCAGGTTTGCGCCTCCTGTTCCACCAGCGCGTGCTTGGCTTGCATTCGCGCCAGTGTATCGCTGCCGAGCGGCAGGTGGATCGGCGGCTCGGCCGCGTTGGCCAACGCCATCATTGCGGCCGCAAACTTGCGCGGATCGCCGGGCTGGGCGTGATTGGCATCGGCTGCATGGGCGCGCGTGCGGCCCACCGTCCCGGCATAGTCGTCGATCGTCAGCGCCGTGCGCACGACTGAACTGTCGTCGAGAAAATCGGTGCGGAAGAATCCCGGCTCGACCGCCGTGACCTTGATGCCGAGCGGAGCGACCTCGCCGGCCAGCGCCTCGCTGAGCCCTTCAACCGCAAACTTGGTCGCGCCGTAGACGCCCCAGCCCGGATAGCCGGCGATGCCGCCGACCGAGGAAATGTTGATGACGTGACCGCTGCGCTGGCGTCGCATGTGCGGCAGCACGGCGCGGGTGACGTTGAGCAGGCCGAAGACGTTGGTGTCGAACACCCGCCGTGTCTCCTCGGCATTCGCCTCCTCGACAGCGCCGAGCAGACCAAATCCCGCATTGTTGACCAGCACGTCGATACGGCCGAACGTCGAGACCGCCAGCTGCGCGGCCTCGTGCGCCTCGCTCTCCCGCGTCACGTCGAGACGCACGGCCAGCAGACGATCATTGCCGCCGTGCGCCGCCTCGATGACGGCGGGGTTGCGGGCCGCCGCGACCACCGCGTCCCCGGCGGCCAGCGCTTCCGCGACGATCCGCGCGCCGAACCCGCGCGATGCTCCCGTCACGAACCAGACTCTCATGTTTCTTCTCCATCCCGTTAGGCCGGCCGGACATCGGCGTGGCGACGGATGGAGAACTAGGCGGAAACATTAGTTGAGATAATCCGCTTTATCTTTCCTGATCTATTGAACATAATTCAACAATGAAGATCGACACGGCGGACCTTTCCACGTTTCTCGCCATCGCGCGGCATCGCAGCTTTCGCGCCGCCGCCGTCGAGCTCGGCGTGTCCACGTCCGCGCTCAGCCACGCCTTGCGCGCGCTGGAAGAGCGCCTCGACGTGCGCCTGTTCAACCGCACCACGCGCAGCGTCGCGCTGACGGAAGCCGGCGAGCGGCTGTTCACCCGCATCAGTCCGGCGTTCCGCGATATCGCCGACGCGCTGGAAGACCTGAATACATTTCGCAGCCGCCCGGCAGGCACGCTGCGGCTGAATGCCGCCCGTTCTTCCGCGCAGCTCGTGCTGCTGCCGATCATCAACCGCTTCCTAAAGGCCTATCCCGATATCCGTGCCGATCTCACGATAGATGACGCGCTGATCGACATGGTGTCGGAGGGATTCGACGCCGGCGTACGGTTCGGTGAAACCATCGCGGCCGACATGATCGCGGTCCCGATCGGTCCCCGCCAGCGCTTCATCGTCGTCGGCTCGCCGGCCTTTTTCCGGACTCACACGCCGCCCGCCTCGCCGCACGATCTCAGCCGGCTGCCCTGCATCCGTTTCCGCTTCCCGAGCGGCACCTATCTCCGCTGGGAATTCGCGCGCGGCGGAATCGAACTGGCGATTCAGGTCGATGGACCCGTCTCGCTCAGCGATCAGGAACTGATGCTGCAATCGGCGCTGGCGGGCGTCGGGCTGGCCTATGTCCTTGAGGGACACGCGGCGGATCTCATCGCGCGCAAGCGTCTCGTTCAGGTCCTTGAGGACTGGTGTCCGGCCTATCCCGGCTTCTTCCTGTACTATCCGAGCCGCCGGCAACTGCCCGCCGCACTGCGCGCCTTCGTCGATTTCGCCAAACGAAGCCCGGCGCCTGACAATTCCGAAGGCTGAGGCGTCCTCGCCGGCATTCTGACTTCCGGAGAGTTCGTCTATAACGCCTTCCCGCCCATCCGCGGCAACATCAACTCCCGGAGTAGCCCATGCTGAAATTCTATTTCAACGGATCGCCCAACCCGACCAAGGTCGCGCTGTTCCTCGAGGAAGCGGGGCTGCCTTACGAGCCGATCGCCGTGGATACCCGCAAGGGAGATCAGTTCAGGCCGGACTATCTGGCGATCAATCCGAACGGCAAGGTGCCGGCCATCGACGACGATGGCGTCATCGTTTTCGACAGCAACGCGATCCTGCTCTACCTCGCCGAGAAGACCGGGAAGTTCCTGCCCGAGAACACGCCCGCCCGGCGCGGGGAGCTGCTGTCCTGGCTGATGTTCGTCGCGACCGGGATCGGCCCCTACTTCGGCCAGGCCGTGCACTTCAAGCACTTCGCGCCGGAAAAAGTGTCCTATGCCGACGCGCGCTATCAATTCGAGGCGCGCCGCCATCTGGCGGTGATCGACGAGCGGCTGGCCAAGGCTCCGTATGTCCTCGGCGACACCTACACCATCGTGGACATGTGTGCGTGGGGCTGGCTGCGGATGGTGCCGTTCGCGATTGGCGCGGATGCGCTGGAAAGCGCTCCGAACGTGGTACGCCTGCTGAAGGAGATCGACGCGCGACCGGCCGCGGCGCGCGCCCTCGCGCTGAAGGAGAAGTTCACCTTCAAAACAGAGATGGACGAGGAGGCGCGGCGCGTGATGTTCCGTCATCTCGCCACGCCGCAGCCTGCCTGAGCAGCCGGTTCAGATGGTTACGCGACGCGATCGCCCTCGCGCCGGGCGATCGCCGACGGCCGGGGCTCAGCCCGGCCGATAGGAGCCGCGCTCGGGATCATAGCGCAGCGTTTTCTCGGCGCGCACGGGCTCGCGTACAGGCCCGAACCGGGCCTCCTCCAGCTCGCGGTTGATCCGGCGCGCCTCGCGCAGTCCCCAGCGCACGAGCGCGACGCCTCCGACGGCAACTCCAATCAGGACAAGTGGCGGCATCGAACGATCCCTGGTCAGATTCATCAGGCTCCAGCGACACAGCTTCGCCGATGCGCTCGACCGCCGCAACTCTCAATCCTGTCATTCCGCCCGGCTCAGAGCCCGAAACGGGACCACAACATCCGCGCTTCAACCGCCGCCAGCGCCTGCTCGGGCAACGCACCGACGTCCAGCCCGCTCTGCGCGCCGCCGCGACGGCGCAGCAACCCGGACAGCAGCCCGGTCGGCGGCGCGATCAGAGGCGTGCGAACCTTGTCGCCATACCGGACCCGCAAGGTACCGCGCACGTCGCCGATAGCGTCGGCCAGTCCCAGCAGGATGGAGCGCTCGCCGGCCCAGTATTCGCCGGTGAACAGCAGATCGTCGGCCCCTTTCAGGCGAGCGCCGCGGCGCTCCTTCACCAGATCGATGAAGGTGACGTGGATGTCCCGCTGCATCGCCTTCACGCGCGCCACATCGTCGGGGTTTTCCGGCAGGAACGGGTCCAGCGTCGCCTTGTGGGTGCCCGCTGTATAGAGACGGCGCTCCACGCCGATCTTGCGGATCAGTTCCGTGAAACCGAACGTGCCGCCGACCACGCCGATCGAGCCCAGGATCGATGACGGATCGCAAAAGATCTCGTCGCCCGCGCAGGCGATCATGTAGCCGCCGGAGGCCGCGACATCCTCGACGAAGACCAGAACAGGAAGCTTCTTTTCCTCGGCCAACTGGCGGATCCGCAAGAAGATCTGCCGGGACTGTACCGGCGAGCCGCCGGGAGAATTAATGACGACGGCGACGGCCTGCGCGCGCGGCGTCGAAAATGCCTTGTCGAGCAGACGCGCGACGCCAGCCAGCGTCAGCCCGGACCGCAGCGGCGTCACGGCACCGATGGTGCCGGAAAGCCGGACCACGGGAACCACCGGAGCGTCGGCGCGCCAGCGTTCCGGCAGCATCTGTCGCAACGCCTTGATCACGCCGCGCCAGCCGGTCTCGTCGTTTGGTTCACTCATCTTTGATTCCTTTGAGTCGCAATCTCACGAACTCGCGTCACACTTGGAACGAAGTCGCGGCTATATGGTTATTCAACAATCCGGTTCCAGCTGGATCAGAAATTTCCGAAACGGATCACGGGACATTGCGTCCCGCAGGGTGCAGGGATGAAAGCCTATCTTCTCATCATGTTGATCGGCGCGCTTCTCACGGCCATCCATCTGACGCGTACAGATCAGCATTCCGAGCAGCAGCCGCAATAGCGGCAAAACGTCCATCACCTGACGGACGCCCTTTAACCGGACGCACGCCCGCTCTTATTCGGCGAACGGAACAGCCTGACCGTTCCTCAAAATCAATTCCGCGACAGCCGTTTGGGATCCGTCGTCACGCATCAGCGGGAGTCCCGGCTGGACTCGCAGCGGCGCACGCGCGCCCTTGGTGGCGCGAATCAGCACACGGATCGCCGGCCTGTCGGACCGGGAATGAACCGGCCAGACGATCACCCGACCAAAGCCGCGCCGCAGGGCCGCAAGCGCGTCGTCCAGCGCCTCGGCCCGCCAGATCAGCGAGAGTCGTCCGCCAGGCCTGAGCACGCGGCGGGCCGCATGCACCCAGACGTCAAGTAAATCGGCATCGCCGACATGGGCAACGCGGCGCTGTTGATCCGGCGAAGCCTGATGCAGTCCGGCCGCGTTGAACGGCGGATTCATCAGAACCACGTCGACGCTGTCCGGCGGAAGATCCGCCGCGACGAATGCGTCCGACGACGCCGTCACGTCGAGCACATGAACGCGCGCTCCGATGCCGTTGCGCGCGGCATTGTCCCGCGCCAGCGCCGCAAGGTCCTGATCGATCTCCACCAGTGCGAGATCGATGGCCCCCACACGCGCCGCCAGCGCAAGTCCCGCCGCACCGACGCCCGCGCCGAACTCGACCACCCGCTCGCCGGCGGCCGCGTCGGTCGCCGCCGCCAGCAAGATCGCGTCGTGGCCGGCGCGATGGCCGCGCCGCAACTGGCGCAGCACCAGCCGTCCGCCAAGGAACGCATCCTCGGTCGTGAGGTCGCCCGCCTCAGCCATTGTCGCGCAGTTCCGCGCCGAGTCCCGCCTCGGTCAACAACCGGCGCGCGCCGACGACATCGTCCTCGTGAACCAGAATACGGCGCGGAATGATGCCGAGCGAACCTTCCAGAACGCTCATGTTCTGATCGAGCACCAGATGATCGATGCCGGCACCATTCAGGAGGGCCTCGATCGCAGAAACCAGCACCAGGTCGTTGGTCCGGACCAGTTCGCGCACCGCGCCCCCTTTTCGTTCTCGTTCACCCGCGCCCGGCGGTCCCCATGCCGGGCCGTAATCGGGGTTTCCACGCGCCCCCATCATGCTCTATTGTCGGACATCAGCAAGCTGGAGAGCCTCGCAGTGGCGGTGATAGTCCCTTTCGAGAGCCCTGCGACCGCGTCCCTCGATCTCCTGGTCGATCTCGTCGCAGCGGATATGGAGCGTGTCAACGCCACCATTCTCACGAAAACCGGTTCCGACGTGACCATGATCCCGGAGGTCGCCAATCACCTGATCTCCTCGGGCGGCAAGCGTCTGCGGCCGATGCTGACGCTGGCGATGGCCAACCTCACCGGCTATGAGGGCGAAGGCCACATCAAACTCGCCGCTGCCGTCGAGTTCATGCATACCGCGACGCTGCTTCATGACGACGTGGTGGACGAGAGCGAACTGAGGCGCGGCAAGTTGTCCGCCCGCATGGTGTGGGGCAACGAGGCCAGCGTGCTGGTCGGCGATTTCCTGCTCGGGCAGGCATTCCGCATGATGGTGGAGGTCGGCTCGCTGCGCGCGCTGGACATCCTGTCATCGGCCGCCGCGACCATCGCGGAGGGCGAGGTGATGCAGCTCGCCGCCGCCAAGAACACCGAGACGACCGAGGATGAATACCTCGCTGTGATCCGCGGCAAGACGGCGGAGCTCTTCGCGGCCGCCTGCGAGGTCGGTCCCGTGATCGCCGGCCGCCCCAAGGCCGAACAGGCCGCCTGCCGCTCCTACGGCATGAATCTCGGCATCGCGTTCCAGCTCGTGGACGATGCCCTCGATTACGGCGGCAAGGCCGCGACCCTCGGCAAGAACGTGGGTGACGATTTCCGCGAGGGAAAGATCACCCTGCCCGTCGTCCTGTCCTTCCGCCGCGGCACTGACGAGGAACGCGCCTTCTGGAAGCGCGTGCTCGAGCAGGGCGAGATCGAGGATGCGGACCTCGAACAGGCCATCGCCATCATGCGTCGCCACCGGGCCCTGGAAGACACGGTCGAACGGGCCCGCCACTACGGCGCCATGGCCCGCGACGCCCTCGCCCTCTTCCCGTCAGGCCCCATGAAGCAGGCCCTCCTCGACACGGTCGATTTCTGCATCGCCCGAGCGTATTGAGACGCCAGGTCGATCATTCGCTTAGTGTGTCTGGCTCATCCGCCGGAACGGATCCGAGCCCGCATCCTGAATGTATGT
>JAEYAW010000037.1 GCA_023404675.1 Pseudomonadota bacterium
CCCGGCGGACAGCACACTCACGGTGAACACCGGCGCGGCGCGCGTGCCGAGCACGGGCGGGAGCGCGCGGTAGGACAGCAGCTGCGGCGCGGGGCGGCGCGCCCGCACGGCGGAAAGATGCGCCAGCACCTCGCGGCGCATGCGGTTGATCTCCGCGGCGGGCAGCGTCAGGCCGGGGTCGACGACGCTGCGCACGGAGCGTGCTGCATAGGGCGTGCCGCCGGTTTTGGAAAGGCGGGCGGCAAGCTCGTCCTGCGTCAGCGCGCGGTGCTCGGCGTCCTGCGGAACGGCCCCCTGCGTCTGGCAGATGTGGCCGTCGGCATCCTGCACGGCGAGCATGGCGTTCTGCCCGTGCGCGACGATGGCGTAAAAATCCACCGGCACGCGCTGGGGCTCGAGATTTTCATACGTTGCGCGGGCGGCGGCAAGCAGCTCGCGGTCCGGCCGCTCCGGCTGGCGCGTGCCGAACATCTGCGGGCCTGTGCGGCCGAGGTAATAGCCCTCCGTGAAGCCCTCGCGGGAGAAGGCGGCGCGCAGCGCGGAAAGATCCGACGAGCGGACCTCGCGGCCGTCGAGCGCGGCGCGGTAGATGCCCGTGACGATGGCGACATACTCCGGGCGCTTCATACGGCCCTCGAGCTTGAGGCTGGCCACGCCCATGCGCGCCAGCTCACCGAGGTAGCGGATGAGGCAATTGTCCTTCAGGCTCATGGGATAGCGGTTTTCAAACCGGCCGTAGCCATAGGGCAGGCGGCAGGGCTGGGCGCACTGGCCGCGGTTGCCGGAGCGGCGGCCGATGACGGCCGACATATAGCACTGGCCGGAATAGCACATGCACAGCGCGCCGTGGGCGAAGACCTCGATGCGCACGGGGCTGTTGCGGCAGATATAGGCGATCTCCTCGCGCGGCAGCTCGCGCGAGAGCACGACGCACGAAAAGCCGAGCGCGGCAAGCTCGCGCACGCCCTCGAGCGAGTGCACCGTGAGCTGGGTGGAGGCATGCAGCGCCAGCTGCGGGGCGATCTGGCGGGAAAGGGCCGCCACGCCGAGGTCCTGCACGATGAGGGCGTCGACGCCTGCGCGGGCCGCGGCCGTGATATGCTCCGCGACCTTCGGCAGCTCGCGGTCCGTGACGAGGGTATTGAGCGTCAGGTAGACCCGCACGCCGCGCACATGGCAGTAGCGCACCGCCTCCGGCAGCTCGTCCAATGTGAAATTGCGCGCACCTGCGCGGGCATTGAACCCCTCCGCGCCCAGATAGACCGCATCCGCGCCGTTGCAGACGGCGGCGTGCAGCGCATCAAGGGACCCGGCGGGGGAGAGCAGTTCGAGCATGGCGGAAACTCCGTTTATCAACATTCCGGCATCAGCCGGGAGAAAAGTGTAAATTCAATGCATATAATGCATACTGAAAACTGAATCATTTCATGCGGCGACGGGCCGATGGTGCATTGGCCCGTTGGTACGCGTTGTAATTGGCCCGTTGGTACGCGTTGTAGGGGAGGGGCATGCCCCTCCCGGCGATAAATTGACGATTTGTACAGGCTGCCGTTAAAATGGCACGCACCAATTGCGTCTGTAGCGGCGCTCACTGAGCGCCTTGCAGGCTGACAAGTTATAGGGTGGCATCGCCGACCGTGTCGACTACCAGATTTGTCATTCCGAGGAGCGAAGCGACGTGGGAATCTCCTGCAGCCGGTTACGTTTTCGCCGAGGCCCACTTGTTATCCGACATGGTACTGCAAGATTGCCACGTCGGCCGTTGGCCTCCTCGCAATGACACATCAGGGAGGTACGGCGGTGCACCAGAGCCCTTCTGCGGTTGAATATTCCCCAGCAAGGCCGTCACTGCCCGCCGCTACAGACGCAATCGGTTTGTACGATTTTATCGATAACCTGTGCGGATCGGCAGTACCCAACAGGGCGTCGAGGACACCGCCCCTACAAAAGGCCGCACGCGCCCGATAAATGTTCGATTTTTATTATAGCATAAACCCTGAGTAAAATGCTACAATCCGGCGGGAAATTTCGCCGAAAAATGTCGGGCCGATTCGGCAATTTCACCAGAGCCGGGCCTGCGCCGCGTGGGGATGCAAAGTGGAGCGCATGCCCCGTTGGTAGACATAATCCCGCGCCCTGTTTGCAGACCTGTGCACATTTCCTTGAGTTATCCCCAGTTTGCACAGGTTTATACACAGGGATTTTGGGCTGTGCAGGCCGTCTCCCCGCCCGAAATCCAGGGACTTTGCCCACAAAGCGGCAAAAATTTTGGCGTTTTCCACAGCCTGTGCAGGAAGCCGTGCCCCGGCCTGTTCAAAAATGCCGTTATGGGGTTCCGACAAAAAAGAAGACGGCCCGCCGCAGGAATTTGTTTGCTTTCCGGAGGAAAACATATGGACGAATGCGGAAAGATTTGATATAATGAGGCCGTATTCCCATGTGAAAGGAGCCGTATGCCATGATTGGAATGTCCGCAGTGATCTTTATTCCGGACGATACGGCAAAAACCGGATATCCGCAGCCCCTGATGCTGCAGAGCGTCATGGGCGCGCCGCTGCTCGCGTGGCTGGCGAACGCTCTGTTCGACAGCGGTGTCGGGCGCTTCTTTTTGGTCTGTCACGACCGCTATGTCGAGGCGGCCCGCGCGTGCCTGCCCGCCGAAGCGGAGGTCATGACCACGATGGACAGCGATCCCGCGGACCTGCTGCATGTATTCCTTTCCACCGCAGAGGACGCGGAGCACACCATCACCGTCGTCACCGGCCCGGCCGTCTATCTGCCGCAGCTCGCCCCGCAGGCCGCAGGGCGCTTCCCGCGCGTCTACGGTGTCTCCCGCGAGGAGCTGATGCAGGCGCTCGACGAGCATTTCTCCTTTGCCCGCTTCCTGCTGGACAACGGCTCCCCCATGAACGAGGAGCAGGCCATGTATTCCGTCGCCTCCCCGGCCGAGCTGCCGGAGATCGCGGGCCTGCTGCAGCGCAACCGCCTGCTGGCCCTCGCCCGCACGGGCGTGGAGATCTATGACGCGTCCAGCTGCTATGTCGAGCCGTCCGTGCGCGTCGCTCCCGG
>JAEYAW010000021.1 GCA_023404675.1 Pseudomonadota bacterium
AATGCCAAGACTTGCCGTAAGACTTCCCTGTGCATCTGCATCTATCAGTAAAACTTTCTTTCCCTGCTTTGCCAGTCCAATTCCTAAATTGCTTGTTGTGGTGGTCTTTCCAACTCCACCCTTCTGATTTGCGATTGCTATTACTTTACACATGATAAATTCTCCTATTCTCTACTATTTTGCTTTTATCTGCTGCTCTTTACATTGCTTTTCTGCACTTCCGCATAAGCTCTGTAATATTTGTTTGTCCCTTTATTGCTATAAAGCTCTGATATCTCCAGAACTTCTACTTTTGGATGACGCTGTAAGATTTTCTGAAACCACACAATGTCATTCTTCGTTCCCATCAATCTGACTTTTAACATTAGTCTGCTCCTCCAAATAAGGCATACAGTTCCCGGTTATAAGTCGCATACTCCGGATAGCGGATCTGTATCGCCTGCCAAAAGAAAGGTGCATAGGCACAGCAGAACAAGTCATCCACTGCATACTGTCTGCACTCGTTTAACTGTTCCTCTGCTTCTGTGTATTCATCTACACTCGGTGTGCCATTGCAATACAGGTTAAATGCCATTCGTATAACCTTCATGCTGCCACTGGTCTGCCAGCCTTCATGCAGACACTCAGTTTTTACACATCCCGTCTTAAAATCATAGATGCTATCAACATTTCTTCTTGTATCATCGCTGATACCAAGGCAATAGCAAAGTGCCTTGTGGTACACATCCTGATAGCGTACCTCTTTTAATTTTTCATAGTAGAATTTTTCATGTGCTTCGCTGATAAAATTGATTGTCTGTTCCTTTTTGTTTTCTGCTCCTAGCGCTGTGTTGTTCATAGTGAACCTCCTTTTAAATTGAATTGAAAAAGGCACTCCTAATGGAATGCCCTAATATAAAAAATAGGGACACTCTTTCAAGTATCCCTACGTTCTATCAACATATCTGATAGTTCTCTATTTACTTTCATATTCAGAATTCTTTGTATTCCCACAACCGAGGTCTAACGCTACAACAACAGTTACCTTCCTCACAAGCTCTTTTTCCTTGTGATTTTCAGCAATCCTGTTGAAGCTAAAAAGCTCTGCAAAGTGCGTAAATTCAAGGATTTCTACATATCCTTTCTGTGTAGTCCTACCACAGTCTCCACATGAAATGCAATAAAAAACTTGTCCACCAATACAACTATATCCCAGATTTTGCATTCTGCAAATCTAATAAAATATCCTCAATATCCATAAGTTTTTCTGCCAACTGATTATGATCATTGAACACATATTTTTGATTTCCACAGACCTCAGATGATAGTTCATCTATATCACTTCTTAGTGAACTCAGTTCCATAACCAAGTCATCAACCTTCGAACCAATATCACTCAGGGAATACTCTGCATCTGATGCTGTAGCATCTCTCTCAATTAAATCGAACAATGCCCCTCCATATACTTGAGCAATTCTACTGTAATTATATTCTAACCGCTTGCAACCTTTTTTATAGCATTTACATAATTTCTTTGCGCATTTTGCAAGTTTCTTTTTGTTATCTGCTTCATCATATAATTTTAGAAACTCTGTTTCAAGCAGCTGCATCTCTAAAGAATAAGTAAACCCTTTTTCCTTAATATAAACAGGAACCTTTTTTCCTTGGAGTCTTTCTTCTATCATATTTGCTTCACGACCAGTAAATATCTGAAATGCTATAATATGTTCTCTCAGGCTTTTAAAGTCTTTTTTATCTGCCTTCTGAATTGTACTATTTGTAACATCTCTTAATCTTTTTAAGGTAAGATAAAATGTTTCACGCTCATATAACTTTTCTGCAGTATAGTTGTCAATCTTATTGATTGGAATTGTGACAAGAAATAATACTAATGCATATGATATCGAAACAGCAAAAGCAAGTGTTCCACCATCATCTTTAATAAAACAATACCACAATATCAATCCTGCTGTAGCAGCAAGCATAACAATGTATATCAATGGCTTAACCCATGACTCCCACCACTTGAAAATAGTAAACTTCATATTGTCTTTCTTCTTTCTTCTTAATTTATATAATATCCATTCCCATATCTATGAAGTACTGATATGTCTCATCAAGTATAGAATCGTTTGGAATAAAGAGCATCATTTCCTTTCGATCCCTTGTTAATAGTACTCTATGGTTATTTTCAACGATTGAATTCGGATCCTTATATTTTAAGCTCTGATTATCATATGTCCACCCTCGTGAAACCCATTGCCCATCTTGTCTAATATAGTCTCCACCCCACATTATTATTGGGCAATCCAATTCTAATCCTTGATTCCCATACACCTGACAAGCTTTTCTTAAGTCTTTGCATTCACCTGCGAACCACAAACCATACTTTCCATCATAGACTGTATTTTTAGGTTTAAACCCTAGTGTCCATCCAGCTTTTTGTGCAGTCAAAACTGTTGCCTCAGCAAAATTGGAAATTAAAAACCCATAATTCCATTCAGGATGATCCATATAAGAACTGCCATCGGAATAGAAATTCCTGCATATTCCAGATAGTTCAGTGCCTCTTTCATTCCCGGAAGAAAATGTCCCAACATAATTCCTATAAGCATACAGATAATTACCCATACAGTCAGGTAACGCTGGAAAAAACTAATTCCTGAATTTGATTCTTTTTTCATGATATCTGCTCTCCTTAAATTATTTACAACAATCCCCGTCACCGCATCCAAGGC
>JAEYAW010000024.1 GCA_023404675.1 Pseudomonadota bacterium
GTCTGATCCCGCACCGTCACACAGGGGGTGTCTAAAATATAGGCTTCCTTCTGCAGCCCACCGGAATCCGTCACCACTTTAACCGCATTTTTAGTGAAAAACAACATGTCCAGATAGCCCATTGGTTCGACAAATAAAATATTGGTGTACTTATTTTTATCAATTAATTCTTTGACAAGTCCCTTTGTTCTGGGATGAACAGGGAATAAAACCGGTGCATCCAAATTTTTAAAAGCATTTAAAATCGCTTCTACCTTTTGAGTAGTGTCTGTGTTCTCTGCACGGTGAATTGTTGCCAGATACCACTTTGGCACCGGATCGACACAGCCAAAGATTCCTATCTGCCGATTCCAGAAATAATCATCACTGTAGTTTTCAAGATTTTTAGAATAGTATAAAACCGCATCACACATGACATCACCCACATTATAGACACCATTGACAATCCCTTCATCCTTCAAATGCCGTACTGCTGTATCGGTTGGGCAAAATAAAAGCTTGGAAATCCGGTCTGTAAGAATGCGATTTTGTTCCTCAGGCATCACCATATTAAAAGAGCGCAGCCCCGCCTCGACATGGATAATTGGAATTAATATTTTAGACGCTGCAATGGCTCCTGCCAAAGTCGAATTTGTATCGCCATAGACCATTAAATAATCTGGTCTTTCTTTTAGCAATATCTCTTCAATTCCAACCATCATCTCTGCTGTCTGTTTCGCATGGGATCCAGAGCCAACCCCTAGATTATAATCCGGCTGCGGGATTGAAAGCTCTTTGAAAAAGACTTTAGACATATTCGCATCATAGTGCTGACCAGTGTGTACCAAAATTTCCTCATAATTGACTCTGAGCTTGCGTGAGACCGCCGCCGCTTTAATGAATTGAGGTCTTGCACCCACTACTGTTACAATTTTCATATTTTATCCTTTTATATTAAAACTCATCTACTATAACAACTCAATATTATTGCGCACTACCACATTTTTCATCGCATTTTTTGTGTCAAAAATGGCTTTGGCATTCTGCTGAATCATATCATAATCAACCTTTGTGTGCGACGCTGTCACGACAATTAAGTCGTATCCTTTGATAATTTCAGGGTTGATCTTTTCAATTCCCTTGTGAATTCTCCCTTTATACTTATATTCTGGGATAAAAGGATCGTAAAAATCAATCTGCGCCCCCACTTTTTCAAAGTTTTCAATGACTTTTAACGCCGGGCTCTCCCGGTAGTCGTCAATGTCCTGTTTATAGGCCACACCGAGCGCGAGGACCTTCGCGCCGTTTAGGGCTTTTTTATCTCTGTTTAAAATGCGCGAAGCCCGGTCAATGCAGTATTCTGGCATCCGGTCATTGATCATCATGGAGCTTTCAATCATGGAGGTGTGGAAACCGTACTCCCGAGCCTTCCACGACAAATAATAGGGATCAAGCGGGATGCAATGGCCGCCTAAGCCGGGGCCAGGATAAAAGGCCTGGAAGCCATAAGGCTTTGTCTTGGCCGCGTCAACCACTTCCCAGATATTAATCTTCATGCGGTCACATAAAATGGCCAGTTCATTGATTAAACCAATATTGACATTCCGGTAAGTATTTTCCAATATTTTTTCCATCTCAGCAATGGCTGGTGAGGATACCTCATAGACATCGCCGTCCAGTACTGTCCGGTACATGGCCGCAATGACCTCGGTGGCGTCCTTGCCAATACCTCCAACCACCTTAGGCGTGTTTTTTGTTTTATAAATAGCATTGCCGGGGTCCACCCGTTCCGGTGAAAAGCCTAAATAAAAGTCCTCGCCGCATTTTAAGCCTGAACCCTGTTCGAGGATTGGTTTGATTAATTCTTCTGTGGTTCCCGGATAGGTTGTGGATTCAAGCACCACCATGGTTCCCTTTTTCATGTATTTAGCAACCTCTTCGGTTGATGATTTGACATAGCTGATATCGGGCTGCTGGTATGCATCCAACGGCGTTGGCACACAGATCGCGATAAAGTCCGCATCTTTGATGAAAGAAAAGTCTGTTGTTGCAGAGAGCATTCCAGTATTGACTAATTCTTTTAAGTCATCGTCGATGACATCACCGATGTAGTTGTGGCCTTCATTGACCATTTTAACTTTTTCTTCCTGAACGTCGAAACCGATGGTTTTAAAGCCGGCTTTGGCTTTCTCTACGGCTAAAGGGAGGCCTACGTAGCCTAGGCCAATGACAGCAACTCGGACTTCTCTTTTTTGTATTTTTTTCTTCAACAATTTTTTCATAAAATTTTAATCTCTTTCTACTATATTTTCATTTATCGAATTCCAAGATTTCTTTATTAATCTAAAAAAAACAAGAATATATATAGCCAACCAAATACTTCCTAATATAATTGCTTCAACAATACTTCCATATAATCGTTCTATTGACATCCATCCTTGAATAAAATAAAAACATGATCCTAATATTACATTAAAAATAGTGATTATTCCTAAGGAATGCCATGGAAATAGTTTTTTAAAACTTATTTTTAAATAATGAGATGTAAAAATTAATTGCACCAAATTCACTATTAAGATAGATAAAAAAGTGGCTATTGCAGGACCGCTCATCCCAAATAAATATAAAAATAAAAAATTAAAAACTACATTTAATAGTAATGAAGCAATCGAACAATAAAAAATCATTTTTGTTTTCCCTATGGAATTCAAAACCATACCAAAATATGTTACCCGCAAAAGTAGAACAATAC
>JAEYAW010000038.1 GCA_023404675.1 Pseudomonadota bacterium
GTTCTGGCGGATATGCTGGGCCGGGCAATCGTCGCACCGCAGGAAATTCCGGCAGGCATCGTGACAGCTTTTATAGGCACGCCACTCTTCATCCTGCTCATGCGCAGACAATCGCGCTGAATGTTGAAACCAGGGATGATTTGAGGAAAATGGCGGGCCATGCGGGATAGCGATGAGAACTATATCTACTCCATAGCCCTCCATGACGCGACAAATTAAGGGTTGGGCGGCAATACCCTGCGTCGCGGGGTTGGCCGCCCATACGCCTTCGGCGTGGTTCAGCCTGCGCTTCCGCCACACAGTTGTCGAGGAACGGCTACCCTCCGCTGCGACCAGCGGACGGATTAGCACCGGCTAGCTCAGATCATCCGATTGGCCGAGAGCCATGTGCAATTCCCCCTCACTGATCCATCGGCGCGTTATTTTCTGCATTCGGCAGAAAGATTCCGAACCTACATTGGCCCCGCGAGTTCCCCTTATTTCAAACCAGTGCCGCGATATTAATCTCTGGGCAAAATCTTAACCATTGTGGCATAGGGTGCAATTGGCTCCTTACGCGAGGAGCTGGGGCTTAGTAACCCCGAAGCATACCGGTTTGGTGCTCGCCGATAGAGCACCGGATTCCTTGACCTTATGGTCGGGGAGCCGTGGACGTATGTCCAGGTTCTCTCGAACTAAAGGTCCATGGGACCGGGTATGCTCGGTTTACTAACTCCCCGATCACCAGGGGTCAGGAAAGAAACGCGGGGGCGCACCGCAGTTCTTCTTTCCTGTAAACGAAACCGAAAGTTCGTCAGGGAAAGCTCACCCCGATCAAACATCAACATTCATGGCATGACGCCATGGATTTTCGCCAGTTGATTTATGGCGGCTGCGGATTTTTAGCGCGGTGATATTCGTGAAGGGGCGAATTTTATGATGACAGTGCTCGGCTGCATCGTGCACGAACATAATCTCTGGCTAGTGCTGATCGCCGCGCTGCTTTGTGTCACTGGATCATGGGTGACGGCTCGCTTATTTCAGCGAACCACAACCACGGATGGTGCCCAGCGATATGGCTGGCTGTTCCTGACCGCGTTCGCAGCGGGGGTGGCGATTTGGTGCACCCATTTCGTCGCCATGCTCGGCTATGACGTGGGCGTGCCGGTCGGCTTCGACCCAGCCTTGACTGTCGCTTCCCTGCTCATCGCCGTAGTCGGCAGCACGGTCGGTTTCATGATTGCCGGAAGCCGCTGGGCGGCCTTCACGCCCGCCCTTGGTGGCGCCGTCGTCGGCCTTGCAATCGCGGCCATGCACTATGTCGGCATGATCGCCTACCGCGTGCAGGGCATCGTGTCCTGGGACATGCCTTATCTTATCGTCTCCATCGTGCTTTCGGTCGGGCTGTCGGCGCTCGCCCTGCATCTTGCTATGCGGCCCAATCGCGGGGCGGCCACCTATATGGCCGGTATTCTCGCCTTGGCGATCGTCTCTCTACACTTCATCGGTATGACCGCGTTCCGGGTCAAGCCGCTGCTGGTGGACGGATCGTTCTCCAATCCGGAAGCTCTGCAAACCCTGGCTATCTCCATTGCCGCCATGTCCTTCGTCATCGTCGGGTCGGGCTTGGTGAGCTATCTGATCGACGATAGCTCCCGCGCGGATTCCTTGGAGAGACTGCGCCGCCTGGCGCTCAGCGATACGCTTACCGGGCTGCCCAATCGAGCCAATTTCAATGAACGCCTCGACCTCGAAATGGCCCTGGCGACGGAACGCGACGGCAAGCTCGCTCTGATCGGCATCGACCTCAACCGCTTCAAGGAGATCAACGATCTGCGCGGCCACAAGGCCGGCGATGAAGTGTTGATGGTGCTCGGCCGCCGTATGAAGGGGCTGCTGCGCGAGGATGAAGGCGAGTTCATCGCCCGCACCGGCGGCGACGAATTTGCAGCGCTGTTCCGCATGGAGGACGGCCGCGACATCTCCAATTTCCTCAACCGGCTCGACGCCGCCCTGTTCAAGCCCATCCGTTTCGAGGATGCGGAAATCATGCCGGGGGCGAGTTTCGGTGTCGCCATCTTCCCCGACGACGCAGACGACAAGGAAAGCCTGGTCAACAACGCTGACCTCGCCATGTATCGGGCCAAAGCCGATCCGGTGCGTCATGCTTGTTTCTATGAACCCTCCATGGACGAGAAGGTTCGCGCTCGTCGCAACCTTACCGCCGATCTACGGCAGGCGCTGGAGCGGAACCAGCTCTCCTTGCACTATCAGGTGCAAACCTCGATCTCGACCGGCGAGATCCGCGGCTATGAGGCGCTGCTACGCTGGGATCACCCCCAACTCGGGCCGATCCCGCCGACCGAGTTCATTCCGATCGCGGAAGAAAACGGCCTGATCCTGCCGATCGGCGAATGGGTGCTGCGCACGGCCTGCGCCGAAGCCGCCAGATGGCATCCGCCCTACAAGATCGCCGTGAACCTATCTGCCGTCCAGTTCAGCCATGCCGATCTTCCGAAGATCATCATGCAGGCACTGATCGACTCCGGCCTGCCGCCGGATCGGCTGGAACTGGAATTGACCGAATCCGCGATCTTTGCCGACCGGGAACGGGCGCTGCACATGCTGCGCCAGATCAAGGCGCTTGGCGTAACCATCGCGCTCGATGACTTCGGAACCGGCTATTCCTCGCTCGATACCTTGCGCGCTTTCCCCTTCGACAAGATCAAGATCGACCGTTCGTTCTTTTCATCGTCGCCCGGCAATCCGCAAACCGCCGCCATCGTTCAGGCCGTTCTGGCGCTCGGCAAGACCTTCGGCATTCCGGTTCTGGCCGAAGGGATAGAGACCTATGACCAGCTTTCCATGCTGAACGCCTCGGGATGCGACGAAGGGCAAGGCTTCCTGCTCGGCCGTCCCGCGTCTCTCAACGATATTGTCGATACCGGACAAATCGCCTTGACGGGACATACCAGCCGGGAACCGGGAAATTTTGTCACGTCAGAGCCGTTGAAGCAAGGGCTTCAAGCCCGATGACGGACACCGAGACCGAATTTTCAACGGGGGAACAGCACCATGCGGCGCACCCCTGAATTTTCAATCATGACCAACGCCTTTGTGCGGACAGGCATTCTCATGAACATTGCGTCCACCCGTCTCGGGCAGCTTTTCGCTGTCTCCAATGACAACCCAGAATTACTCAAGGCACAGTATCGCGCTTTCTCCCGGCAAATGCCGCTGATGTATCCCATCCTCATGTCGAGCACATGGGCGCTCGCCTTGACGCATATGGAGTCAGCGCCCCCCTGGCTGACCCTCATCCTGCCGCTACTGTTCACCCTGGCTTCCACGCTTCGCGTGCTGCACTGGTGGAAATCCCGTCATATCGACCCGTCGCCGCAAATGGCCTTGCGCGCGCTCAAGCGCACGAACCGCCTGTCTCTCGGCATCGCCATCACCTTCGCGGCCTGGTCGCTCCTGCTTTATCCCTATGGCGACGCCTACACGCGCTCGCATGTCGCCTTCTACATGGCGATCACGGTGATCTCCTGCATCTTCTGCCTGATGCACCTGCGCTCGGCCGCGCTCATAGTCACCCTGATCGTCAACGGCGCGTTCGTCGCCTTCTTCGCTGCGACCGGCCAACCGACCTTCATCGCCACGGCCGTCAACATCGCGCTCGTCTCGCTCGGCATGCTGGTCATCCTGAACGTCAACCAGCGTGATTTCGCGCGCATGGTCAATGCGCGCACCGAAGCGCGGCGCAAGCACGAGGAGCAAAGTCGCCTGCTGCGCATGATGGACGACATGCCCGTCGCCGTGATGACCGTCGAGCCGGGCACGCTCAATATCAACTACGCCAACGAGACCTCCAAAGAGCTGATCCGCAAAATCGAGCATCTGTTGCCGATCGAGGCCGACAAGCTCGTCGGCACGTCGATCGACGTATTCCATCGCAACCCCCAGCATCAGCGCCGCATCCTGGCCGATCCGAACAACCTGCCGCACAACGCCCGCATCAAGCTCGGCTCGGAAGTGCTCGATCTCAAGATTTCGGCCGTGATGGACGATGACGGCAGCTACATCGGCCCCATGCTCACCTGGGCGCTCGTCACCAAGGAAGTGGAGGCCGAGAACCGCATCCGCCAGCTCGCCCTTTACGACACCCTGACCGGCCTGCCCAATCGCGTCACCTTCCACGAGGAGCTGGCGAAAGCCCTCGCCACGCCGGGCAATCGGGTCGGGGTGCTCTATATCGGCCTCGACGACTTCAAGATCATCAACGACACGCGCGGCCATCCGGTCGGTGACGTGCTGCTCGGCCAGGTCGCCGGCCGTTTGCGCGCGACCTGCAACGGTCCGGCCATGACGGTGGGTCGGCTCGGCGGCGATGAGTTCGCCGTGCTGGTCCCGCACAACAGCGCGGAAGCCGCAACCGCACTCGCGGGCAGGATCATGGATGCCCTCGGCGCACCCTATGCTCTCGACTATGACAGGAGCATTCAACTCGGCGCATCCATAGGCGTTGCGCTCGCCCCCGATCATGGCGAAGACGCCAACGTGCTTCTCGCCCGCGCCGATCTCGCCCTCAACGCCGCCAAGATGGCCGGCAAGGGACAGGCGCAAATCTTCTCCCCGGACATGGAAGCCCGCGTTCAGGACCGCGAACGCCTCAAGGGCAAGCTCCGCGAAGCCCTCCAAACCAAGCACGGCCTGTTCGTCTTCTATCAGCCCATCGTCGATGTGGAGACCGGCAAGGTCACGGCCCGCGAGGCGCTGGTGCGCTGGCATCATCCGAAACGCGGCTGGATCTCGCCCGGCGAGTTCGTGCCCGTCGCAGAGCAAAGCGGCCTGATCGACCACCTCGGCGACTTCGTGCTCAACGAGGCATGCCGCGATGCCGCCCTGCGCGATGACGGCGCGCGCGTCGCCGTCAATATCTCGGCCGCCCAGCTCGGCAAGGGCACGCTCGCCCCGGCCGTGCTGTCCGCACTCGTCAGTTCCGGCCTCTCGCCCGATCGCCTCGAAATCGAAGTGACCGAAACCGCCCTGGTCGATGAAGAGACGACCAGCATCGACGATCTGCGCCGCCTCCGCGACATGGGCGTGCGGGTCGCGCTCGATGACTTCGGGACCGGATATTCCTCCCTCTCGCATCTGCTTCTCTTTCCCTTCGACAAGATCAAGATCGACGGCTCCTTCGTGAAACAGGCGGTCGAACGGCCGGAAAGCGCCGCCGTGGTCAGGGCGGTCGCCGATCTCGGTCAACGCCTCGGTGTGACCACCGTGGCCGAAGGCGTCGAGACGCAAGCCCAGCTCGATCGCGTCCGCGAGGAAGGATGCACCGAGATCCAGGGCTATCTCTACGGCCGGCCCGCGCCGAGTGACCGGGACGCATCCGCTGTCGCTGCCTTGAACAGCATGAAGGCGGTCGCATGACCAATTGCGATCGCCAGCATAAAGCCGGAAAACACCGCATCCGATGATGCGCCTCTCCTCCGACCGGGGATAGCGCCAGCCTGTTAGATGGAGAATTGTCGAATGCTCAAGGTCATCGCCCAGGATTTCATCAAACCGGAATCCGTCGAGATCGTCCTGCCGCTTTACCGTGAGCTGGTCGAGAAGACCCGGCAGGAAGAGCTTTGCATCGCCTATGACCTGTTCATCGACCAGAAAGACCCCGGACATTTCGTCTTCATCGAGGAATGGCCTGACAGGGCAGCACTCGACGCGCATTGCAGGACAGAGCATTTCACCCGGCTGGTTCCGCTTATCAATGCCCATCAGCGGCAGGACGCGACGTTCATCCTGATGGATGCGTTTCCGGCCTGATCCTCAGTTTCCGGACGCCTTGGGAGAAGGCGTATGTCCTGATCGTCGGCTTTGCGTGTTTACGCTTTTCCGGCTTTGCGTGTTTCCGGGTTTGCGACCTGATGGGACTGTCGGGGGAAGGTCTTCCCCCTGGCCGGCACGTCGTTGCCGGCGCACCCCCTTCTGCGGGGAGACCCCGCAACACCCCCTTTAGAGTGAGAGTGCGGACAGGTTTTCCGTGACGGGTTGAAGGCCGGAGGAGAGGCTTCCGGCGCCCGTCGCGGAGCAATCCCGATGGCCAGATATGATCGTGGTTCGCGCACCGGCGCAGACCGCACCAACCTTTACGACGACATCACCAACAAGATCATCGCCGAGCTGGAGCAAGGCCGGCTGCCCTGGGTGCAGCCCTGGGGGACATCTCCCGGCACCGCGCCGCTCGGCCTCCCGAAGAACGCCAGCACCGGCCGCACCTATTCCGGCATCAACATCCTGATCCTCTGGTGCGCCGTCATCCAGCACGGCTTCCCCGGCCAGAGCTGGTTGACCTTTCGCCAGGCGCTCGCGCTCGGCGGGAATGTCAGGAAGGGCGAGCGCGGCACCACCGTCGTCTATGCCGATCGCTTCACGCCCGAGGACGAGAAGCGCCGCGCCCGCGAGACCGGCGAGGAAGCCCACGCCATCCCGTTCCTGAAGCGGTTTACCGTCTTCAACGCGGCGCAATGCGAAGGCCTGCCCGACGACATCGCCGCCGTCGCGCCGCCACCGCCGCCCGGCCTGATCGAGCCGAAGGTCGAGGCGCTCATCAAGGCCACCGGCATCGACTTCCGCATCGGCGGCAACCGCGCCTTTTACGCCCCCTCCCAGGACTATGTGATGGTCCCGCCGCCGCACGCCTATTTCGAGCCGATCAACTGGCACCGGACGGCGCTCCACGAAATCGGTCACGCCAGCGGCCATCACAGCCGGCTGAATCGTGACCTGACCGGCTCTTTCGGCACGAAGAAATACGCCTTCGAGGAAATGATCGCAGAGCAAATTTCGGCCTTCAGTTGCGCCGCGCTCGGCATCGTCCCGACCGTGCGCCACGCCGATTACATCGGTTCCTGGCTGGAGGTCATGCGCGAGGATTCCCGCGCCATCGTCCGCGCCGCCTCCCAGGCCAGCAAGGGCGCCGACTGGATATTGTCCTTCCTGCCGGACGAAGGCGAAGCAGACCAGGGCGCAAATGCCGATGCGGGCCAGATCGACAGGAGGGCGGCATGATCCTCCTAACCGACGAACTGCGCGCGCAGCTCCTTGCCAATGGCCGCGATCCCGGCGCCGACCATGTGCCGGTCGTCAAGTTCTTCAACCCGCTCGGCGCCGGCGTCTGGCTGGCGACGGAACTGGATGAGGATGGCGATCTTCTCTATGGCCTCGCCGATGTCGGGGAACCGGAGATCGGATCGTTCTCGCTCGCGGAGATGACCGCGATGCGGCTGCCCTGGGACATGGGCATCGAGCGCGACATCCTGTTCACCGGCGATTTTCCGCTCTCGGTCTGGGCCGAAGCGGCCAGCCAGGCCGGCAGCATCCGCGCGGCCGAACGCATCCTCTATCGCGCCGCTCGCGCGGCGCGGGAGGGCGTGTGATGCGCTTCCGTCGCTGGCACAGGCCCGAACCCTACCGGGACACGTCGCGCAAACGCGCGGCGTTCCATCGCAAGCAGCGCCTCGAACGCGAGGCGCTGCCGCTCTTCGCCGACCAGATCGCCGCGGGACAGCATGGCGTCGACGACGAGATGGCCCGCCGCGCCGTCTGGTGGGACGAAGCCGAGCGGGAACGCCGCCGGATGCGCGCGGCGTCCTGGCGCAAGGCGCGCGCCCGCCTGTTCGCGCTGCCCGACGCGCTGCGCCGCACCGTGCGCGATCTCTGGCGGGACTGTCCCTATCCGGCCGATCCCGTTTCGCTTCTCGACCTTCTGCATCAGATCGCCGTTGGCCGCGTCGATCCTTACCGGCCACCCTGGAAGTTCCATCCCAAGGTGAAGGCCCGAACCACGCCGGACCCGTCCAGCTTCGATGTGGCCTTCCGCCAGATCGGCCACCGCAAGGTCCGCGGTGGGCCGAAGACCACGGAAGCCGACGAGCTGCTGTTCTGCGGCAATCTCGGTTCCGGCATCCTCTTCCTGCGCTCGCGCGTCCGTCTGATCGAGCGCCATGAGAGCTTCTACACCTCGTCCAACCACCGGCTGCGCGACTCCAAGGTCGGCAGCGGCGGCCACTTCGTCGAGATCGAGGTGACGGGCGAATGCTCGGACGCCGAGCTGGCGACGATCGAGCGCATCGCCCAGGCCGCCGATACGCGGCCCGTCGTGGTCCGCCGCGGCGCGCGGCCGGGCCGGCCTGCGAGCGGGAGGGCTGCATGAGCAATCGTCCCTTGCCGCCGGGCCACAATGGCGGGCCGCCGCTCGACGATCCCGCGCCCGACCGGCCGGGACGTTGCCGCGACTGCCGCCATTGGACGCCGCCGCCCGAAAGCCTGGAACGCGACTACGAGGCATTCCGGCTCGGTCTCTCCCGACGCCGGGTCAGACGGCCGACCGGCTTTTGCGATCGGGTGCTGCTCGGCAATTCCAATATCCCGGCCTTCTCAGGCACGGAGGGGCATTTCAGTTGCCGCAATTTCGAGCCAGCCCCGCCGAAGACACCGCCCAAGGGCCGTGGCTTCGTCACCATCTGGTCCGGCGATCGCATCCTCTGGAAAGGTCCGGAGGATGAAATTCCTCCGCGCTTCCGCGACGGCGACAAGGCGGGCTGATCCCTTGCGGGCGTCCGGCCTACCGGCTGTCCTTCAACAACCCGGCCCAGACGGCGAGAATATCGCCTTCGGCCGCATCGTCCTCGGCGACAACCACACTGAATACGGCAAGCGTGTCGGCGAACTCCTCCATGTCAATGACGCCCCGCGCGTGAAGCGTCGTCGCCAGCAGGGTCAGCGCCTTGCCCTGTGCGGTAATGACCGCCCGATCCGCATCGGAAAAGCGGACGCGACGGGCCGGCGACGCCCCCAGCCAGCGGCGCAGGCCGAGCGCCCAATCCGCCCATGGCGGATTTCGCCGTTCAGAAATCACAGTGTCCATATATAGCTCCATGCCGCCCCGACTGGCGCCGGGACGGTTGAACACGCGTGAACACTGGGAACCGCGCCCCACGTATTTCCCACGCCGGGCAGGCCCGGCGCTGATGGGTATTCTATTCCGTGGGCCGCCCGACAAGTCGGAGGCCCAGTGTTCAAACGCTTGATGCGATCGCTCCGGTGTTCAAGCCGCGAGCGATAAAATGCCTATGCCACAGGAAGACTGTCCTGAACATCGCCGTTCTGTTCTCGACCTGGCGGCGCGCGGCCGCACGGCCGGACCAGCAGAGTGAGAGGGGTGTGGGGATTTTCGTGACGGGTTCGGGTCGAGAGAGAGGCTCTCGGCGCCCGTCGCGGAGAAACCACCATGGCCAGAGCCAAGAAGAAGCCCGTCCTCGAAATGATCGAGTTCTCGCGGGCACGCGATATTCCCTTCAATCGCATCCATCTGTCGAATGACAATGTGCGCGAAACCGACGTCGAAGCCGGTCTCGACGATCTCGAACATGATGTCGAGCGCCGCGAGGATCTGATCCAGGGCATCAGTGTCCGCGCCATCCTCGACACGAATGGCAACGAAACCGGCGATTTCGAGACCCCGGCCGGTGGACGCCGCCACCGCGTCATCGCCCGTCTGATCGAGAAGGGCCGCTTCCCCGCAGATGGCCTCGTTCCCTGCATCGTCAAGAAGGCCAACGCCAAGACCTCGGCCGTCGACGACTCGCTGGCCGAAAACACCTTCCGGCTCGCGCTCCATCCGCTCGATCAGTTCAAGGCGTTCAAGCGCATGGTGGACGGCGGCATGAGCACCGAGGACGTCGCCAGCGCCTATCTCACCACCCAGCGCTATGTCGAGCAGCGCCTTGCGCTCGCCAAGGTCTCCCCGAAGCTGCACGAGGTCTATGCCGAGAACGGCATGACGCTCAGGATGCTGGAGGCGTTTACTGCGCACCCGGATCATGCCCGCCAGGAGCAGGTCTGGGATGCCGTTCGCCAGTCCTTCAACAAGGAGCCGTGGCGCATCCGGTCGATGCTGACCGAAACCACCGTTCCGTCTTCCGACAAGCGTGCGCTCTTCATCGGTCTCGACGCCTATATCGCGGCGGGCGGCCCGGTCCTGCCGCGCTACCTCTTCGATGACGACGAGGACGGCTGGCTGGAAGACGTGCCGCTTCTCGACCGGCTGGTCGCCGAGAAGCTCAAGGCGGCCGCCGATGCGGTGTCGGCCGAGGGCTGGAAGTGGGTCGCTGCCGACCTCGAACTTCCCTACGGCTACGACTACGATCTGCGCGGTATCACCGGCACGCCCGCGGAGCTGACCGCCAAGGAACGCCGCGAGCGCGAGAAGCTGCGCAGCGAGCAGGAGCGCCTCGAAGCCGAACATCCCGGCAACGAGGAACTGCCCGACGAGATCGACCAGCGCCTCGGCGAAATCGAAAAGCAGCTCGAATCCTTCGAGCGCCGCCCGGTCATCTACGATCCGGCCGAGATCGCCATCGCCGGCGTCTTCGTCAGCGTCGATCAAGACGGCGAACTTGTCATTGATCGCGGTTGGGTTCGTCCCGAGCATGAAACGGTCGAGACGGCGGAAGGCGACACCCCCGAGGCCGAAGGCGATGCGGGCGGCGAAACCATCCCTGACGTGCAGCGCACCGTCGTCACCATCGGCGGCCAGCCAGCCGAGCCGGAGGAGGAAGAGGAAACCATCAAGCCTCTCCCCGAACGGCTGGTGGCGGAACTGACGGCCCACCGCACCGTGGCGCTGCGCGAGGCCGTTGGCGCCAACCCGCATATCGCCATCACGGCGCTGCTGCACAAGCTCGTCCGCGACACCTTCAAGCGGAGCACCACCGGCGCGGCCTTCCAGGTCTCGGTGCGCGAGGTCTATTGCGGCGAGCAGGGCATCGACCTCAAGCACAGCCCCTACGCGAAGGCCGTCGATGAACGGCACGCGGGCTGGAAGGCCGACCTGCCGGCCGATGACGACGCGCTCTGGGACTGGCTCGACGCACTCGACGACGCCAGCCGCATGGCGCTCCTGGCCCATTGCGTGTCCTACGGCATCAACGCGCTCTACGAGCGGCCGAACCCGCACAGCGCCATGGGTATCTCCGAGCATGGCCTTCGCATCCGCATGGCGGAGGCCGACCGTCTCGCCCACGCGACGGGGCTGGACATGGTGCAAGCCGGCTTCCGGCCCACCGTCGCCAACTATCTCGGCCGCGTCACCAAGCCGAGAATCCTCGCAGCGGTGCAGGAGGCCCTCGGCGAAGACAAGGCACGCCTGATCGACCATCTGAAGAAGGACGACATGGCGCGTGAGGCCGAACGCCTGCTGGCCGATACCGGTTGGCTGCCCGAGCCGCTGCGTCTCGCGGCCGAGGAACCCGCCGCCGAAACCTCGACCGAACAGGACGAGGCCGATGTGGCGCTGCCCGACTTCCTCGCCGGCAATGACGACGAGGATGCGGCCGAGACCGCCGACGACCCGGCCGTGGCGCTTGTCGCCGCCGAATGACCGGCTCCAGCGGGGCGGCTCCGGTCGCCCCGTTTCCTTCCGCATGTCCACCCTTCAGGCCCGGCATCCCGCCGGGCCGTTTTCGTTTTCGGAGACCTTTCATGTCCGCCCATATCGTTCACGACACCGCACCCCTCGGGGCGCTGATCCGCTACACCGACCACGCCCCGAAGCCCCCAGCCCGCTTCACTAAGAAGCTCGCCGCCTGGGAACGCCGCAACGGCGTCGGCCGGCTGGTGAGGAAGGAACCGGCGCGCGAGCGTCCGACCTATTCCTCTCCCGCCTCCATCACGCTGCACGAAGGCAATTTCGCCAGCGGCGGCGTGATCCTTGTCACCGTCATGCGGACGCATTCGGTCGACAGCGATCTCACCTTCGAGATCGTCGAACGTCCCGCCATCGGCATGGTGCGCGTGCTTCAGGACATCGGCGAGAACAGCGAACTGCTGCATCTTGCCGAAAGCCGCGAGGCGGCCGAGCTGTGGCTGGCGAAGAACCGATACAGTTCGGCGCGGATCGAGGAGATCACCGCCGATGAGGTCGGCGCCGATGTCGTCGAGGGGCGCGCCGCCGCCTGATCCGCAACGGGGACAGGCGATTCCATCTTTCGGCCCGGCTCCCCGCAGGAGACCGGGCCTTTTTCTGTTTCAGGAGCATCTCATGTTCATCACCATCGACGAAATTTTCGCACAGGATCGTGAGAACGACCCCGGCGAACGCAGCCTTCCGTGGGAAGAAACCCGCGACGGCCTGACCGTCATCGTTGAGCCGAAACCGCATTGGGCCGAGGACATGCGCGCGTTCCGGCTCGGTTCTCAAGAATACTGCCGCTATGCGGAGTGGACCGCAAATGGCAGCCGGGCGCGGTTCTACGGCCATAGCGACACCACCGGGGACGCGGTGATGATGAAGGCCCGGGCCATGATCGCCCGCGAGATCGCGGATGGCCTGTGGCGATGAGGGTTTCTCAGAGCCAGGGGACATCCGGTTCGACGTTTCGACGCCATCGTTCTCGCAGATGGCAGGCCGGGTGACGGCTTCGCCCGAAACATACGTCTTCCCCTGGATCAGCGAGGCGGCAAGGCTGGCTGGCGGCGCATCTCGCAAAGAGGTTGCGGCTCCCGTCACCGGCAAGACACCACCCCCGCTTCCATTCGCTAACCTTGGTCCGATCCGGGTCTTGTTCAATCAACCCGTGAAGGGTCGGCTTACGCAAGCGTGCCGCCCTCGGGGATTCGGAAAGAGTCCGAACGCCCGAGGGTGATTGCAGCCCCGGTCAGACACTTCGGGCGCCTGTCGCGCGGGGGATGGTCCCCCGCCTCCAGAGACAGGAGCCGGAACCCATGTCCTACGCAGATGCCACCGCCTTCGCCACCAGCCTCGCCGCCACCCTGATGGTCTCGATCGTCGTGTTCCAGGCCGGCGACGGCACCCACGGCGCCGCACCGGCCGGCGAGTTCGACGGCGACGAAGACATGATCGAACTCGAAATCGACCCCTGGCAATGAGGCGCCTGCGCCTCATCGACGGCCCGGATCGCCGGCGCGACCGGGCCTTCCATCATGCGGCGGCAGTCCGCCGCCAGCATCGACGCCGGGCCACAGCCCCGGCGGGAGAGGAAGAGGTCGGGCCGGTTGGCCGTGACGGGTTGAAAGGTGGAGGAGAGGCTTCCGCCGCCCGTCGCGGAGTGATCCGATGACCCGTTCCCACCCTGAAACCTTCCGCTCGATCGGACAGATTCTCGCCGGACAGGTGCTTCCCCGCCTTGAGCGTGCCCAGAGCCGCCCGCTGCGCGTCTCCTGCCTCGGCACGATCAGCTATGACGGCGCCACCGAGGCCGATTGCGTGGATCGCAGCATCCCGATCGGCGAGGCCGCTTCACCGCAGGACGCCATGGCGCTTGCCGCCACCCGCGTCTCGCGCGGCGACATCCGCGCCATTCCCGACGACACGCTGCGCTTCCGGCCGACATTCATCGTCGTTCAGGACAGTGCGTTCGGCCTGGTCCTTGCCGGTGAAATCCGCGCCGGCCTCATCCTTTGGCAGCAGCCCGTCGCCAGCAAGGCCGAAGCCACCCGGATCGTGCTCGACGCCAGCCGCCTGCGCGGCAGGGCTTTCGCCGCCACCGGCCGCGGCGATCACGCCGCAGCCCGCGATCTGCGTTTCCAGGCCACACGGCTCGAAGCGCGGCTGGTCGATCCCGCCTGGCGCGAGATCGCCGCCGAGCTGCTCCGGCTGCCGCAGGCCGCGTGATTTCTCCTTTCCCCAACAACCACCCGCCCGGTCATGCGCCGCGCGCCGATCCCATGGAGTTTCTCATGCCCAGATATGTCGTCAGCAAAGGCCATGACGCCTTCGCCTACTATGAAACCGTCGTCGAGACCGACACGCCCGAAGAGGCCCGGCGGCTCGCCACCAGCTACAACTACGAGGGCGAATGGCTCGCCACCGGCTATGTGCAGGAGTTCGACGATTACGAAATCGACGAGCATAGCGGCGTTCGCCTGCTCGAAGAGGGCGAGACCGTCGAGGCGTTCCTGACCATCGGCGTCACCGCCGAGGAGCGCGACGCCGTGCTGGCGGGCCTGCGGCTCCTTCAGCTCGCTCTTGCGCGCGGCGACATCGACCCGCCGCTCAGGAGCATTCTCACCAATGACGGCGCGCATGCCGGTCTCGATCTCGCCCGGATCGACGCCCTGTGCGAACGCACCAACGTCTAGGAGGCGGCAATGTATGCGACCTATCTGCGCCTCGGTATCACCGTCTGGGACGGCGAGCGCGCCGTCATCCGCGCCGCACGCCGCAAGCTGGCGCGATCCGCCCTGCGCGATCCGGCCAGCCGGGAAGCGCGCAAACGCTTCTATCGCGACATGCTCGGCCACCATGCCGATGCCCAACGGCGCGTGATGCAGTTCCGCCTCTGACGCCACCGGCGTCGCAATCATCCATCCTCGCCCGGCCTTGCGCCGGGCTTTGTCGTTTCAGGAGTCCGACATGACCGAATATTCCACCGATCACTCCCGCCCGCATGGAGGTGGTCCCCATGCCTGAGATCATCGAAACCACCGTCTATCGGCTGAACGAGCTGTCCGACGCCGCCAAGGACAAGGCCCGCGCCTGGTATCGCGAGGGCGGCTTCGACTACGACTGGCATGATGCCGTCTATGAGGATTTCCAGCACGTCGCGGAAATCCTCGGCATCGACTTCAAGACCCGCGCCGTCCGCCTGATGGGCGGCGGCACGCGCCGCGAACCCTGCATCTGGTTCCGGGGCTTCTGGTCGCAAGGCGACGGCGCCTGTTGGGAGGGGTCGTATTCCTACGCCAGAAATGCCACGGCCAAAATCCGGGCCTATGCGCCACAGGATCAGGAGCTTCATCGGATCGCTGACGCCCTGCAGGCGATCCAGCGCCGCAACTTCTATCAGCTACGCGCCGAGGTCAGCCATCGCGGACATTATTATCACGAGTATTGCATGGCGATCTCGGTCGAGCGCGACAGTCCGACATATCAGGACATGACCGAGGATGCCGAGGAGAGCGTGACCGAAGCGCTGCGCGATCTCGCCCGCTGGCTCTACCGGCAGCTCGAACGCGAATATGAGTATCTCTCGTCCGACGAGGTGGTCGACGACACGATCGTCGCCAACGAATACACCTTCACCGAAGCGGGGCGCCGGTTCGGATAGACGACATGGTTGCCGGGCGGCGGGAAGCGTGCCGGCCCTGATCTACAGGACACCCTCGATGTCGGTCCGGGCGAAATCGTCCCCGACATAGAGCAGCGGCGCTTTCCGTTCCTTCGCGGCCTCATAGGCGAAGCAATCGCCGAAATTGAGCGATGCGCGGTGAACACCTTTTCCCCATGCGTCATAGGCCGACGCGATCCGCTGCGCTGACGCGGCGGTCACATTGACGATCTCGAATCCGAGGTCATCGAGCAGGCGGATCATCTCCTCACCGACATTCCGGCGGTTCGCCACGATCAGCGCCTCGGCCACGGTGCCGGCGGAGATCAGCAATTCCTCTTCCGCCTCAAGCGCCGCGATACAGGCGTCCGCCTCCGGCTCGTCGAGCAGAATGGCCATCAGCGCGGAGGTATCGACGACCATCATTGCGGCATGCCGTCGTCATCATAAAGGAAGTCCTGACTCCGCGCGGCAGGCGCTCCCGCCAGCGCCTTCGCCGCACCGGATTTCCGAAGCGCCTCAAGAAGCGTCCGGCGATCCTTCCGGCCCGGCACATTGCGGACAGGGACAAGCCGCACGGCGGCATGGCCATGGCGGGTCAACACCACTTCATCGCCGGCCTCTGCGCGGCGCACCAGTTCCGTCAACTGGCCTTTGGCTTCGGTCACGGAAATTCGCATGACGCCTCCTTATGGACCGCTCAATAGTCCATTTCTATCCGAGAAATGGACCGTTCGATGGTCCATGTCAAGGTGCGCGAAGCACGGGCCGCCCGTTCCTGCTTGAGAGGGAGAGGAAGGCCGGGACGGGTTTGAGCCGGTGCGGTCGAGAGAGAGCGCTGCGCGGCTCGATCCTGTTCCGCTCTCCGAGGCTCATCCCATGACCTACACCTCTGCCGCCGCGGCCCTTCCGGCCGGGCCAACCCTTGCCGCCGTCGAAACCGGCGCCGCCATCCACCAGGCCGGGCTTCTCCTGCTTCCCCACCTCGAACGCGGCCAGCGCATCGACGCGGCCACGCTGCGCGGTGCGATGGAGACCGCCTTCGGCGGCTCCGACACGACCGGCGCCTGGAGCTGGAAGGACGCCTACGAAGCCTGCGAGGCCGCAACCGTCCTGTTCCTGCGCAAATACGGAAAGGCGCTTTTCCGTAAAGCCGGGTCTCAGGCCGCCAGCCTGCCGCTTCTGACCAGAATCGCCAGGCTTCTCCCCACCCATACGCGCCGCTCCGAAGAGAGCCAGACCTTCCAGCAGTTCTCGACGCCGATCCCGCTCGGCCTGATCGCCGCCTCCGCCGCCGCCATCACGTCAGCCGACCGGGTTCTCGAACCTTCGGCGGGCACCGGGCTGCTCGCGATCCTCGCCGAGCTTGCCAGCGGGGCACTCGTCCTCAACGAGCTTGCCGACACCCGCGCCGATCTTCTCGCGCATCTCTTTCCGGCCAATCCCGTCACCCGCTTCGACGCCGCGCAGATCCACGATCACCTCGATCGCGCCATCGTGCCGAGCGTCGTGCTGATGAACCCGCCGTTCTCGGTCATGGCGAACGTCTCGGGCCGGATGGCCGAGGCCGCCTATCGCCATGTCGCCTCCGCGCTGGCGCGTCTGGCCGAGGGCGGGCGGCTGGTTGCGATCACCGGCGCGAACTTCGCTCCCGACGCGCCGGCCTGGCGCGATGCCTTCATCCGGCTTCAGGAGCATGGCCGCGTCGTGTTCACCGCCGCCATCGACGGAGCCGTCTATGCCAAGCACGGCACGACCATCGACACCCGGCTGATCGTCATCGACAAAATGCCCGCCGACGATCCGTCTGCGTTTCCGGCGTCTCCCGGCATCGCGCCCGACGTCGCCACCCTGATCGACTGGATCGGCAAGCATGTGCCGGAGCGCCTGCCGGTCGATGCGTCGATCCTGGGGCAGACAGCCGCCACCACCGCGCCGCGCACCGTTCGCGGCTATCTCGCCCGCGCCGCCGCCGCTGCTCCCGCGCGCCCCGCCGCCGAACCCGAAGGCGTCGAACTCGGCTATGAGACCGTGGACTGGACGCCCGCCGAGGACGGCCGCATCACCGATGCCATCTACGAAGAATACGGATTGCAGGCGATCCGTATTCCAGGCGCACAGGCGCATCCCACCAAGCTCGTGCAGTCGGCGGCCATGGCTTCGGTCGCGCCGCCCCGGCCGAGCTACCGCCCGCGTCTTCCCGCCAGCCTCGTCACCGAGGGCCTGCTGTCCGACGCCCAGCTCGAAACCGTCATCTATGCCGGCGAGGCCCATTCGGACTTCCTCGCCGGATCGTGGACGCTCGACGAGACTTTCGATGTCGTCTCGGCCGTGCCCGACGATGCGCCGAACGCCGTCCGCTTCCGTCGCGGCTTCATGCTCGGCGACGGCACCGGCGCCGGCAAGGGGCGCCAGTCGGCGGGCATCATCCTCGACAACTGGATGCAGGGCCGCCGCAAGGCCGTCTGGATCAGCAAATCCGACAAGCTGCTGGAAGACGCGCAGCGCGACTGGTCGGCGCTCGGCATGGAACGCCTGCTGGTCACGCCCCTGTCGCGCTTTCCGCAGGGCACGGACATCCTTCTTCCCGAAGGCATCCTCTTCACCACCTACGCCACCTTGCGCTCCGACGAGCGCGGCGAAAAGGCGTCCCGCGTCCGCCAGATCACCGACTGGCTCGGCGCGGATTTCGATGGCGTCGTCGTCTTCGACGAGAGCCACGCCATGCAGAACGCGGCGGGCGGCAAGAGCGAACGCGGCGATGTCGCCGCCAGCCAGCAGGGCCGCGCCGGGCTTCGCCTCCAGCACGCGCTGCCGAACGCGCGCATCGTCTATGTCTCGGCGACCGGCGCGACCACGGTTCACAATCTGGCCTATGCCCAGCGGCTTGGCCTGTGGGGCGGCGAGGATTTTCCGTTCGCCACCCGCGCCGAGTTCGTGGAAGCCGTCGAAGCCGGGGGCGTCGCCGCCATGGAGGTTCTTGCCCGCGATCTTCGCGCGCTCGGCCTCTATACCGCCCGGTCGCTCTCTTATGATGGCGTCGAATACGAGCTGGTCGAACACCAGCTCACGCCCGAGCAGACGCGCATCTACGACGCCTATGCCGGCGCGTTCAGCATCATTCACAACAATCTCGACGCGGCGATGGAGGCCGCCAACATCACCGGCGGCGACAGCGGCTCCGGCACGCTGAACAAACAGGCCAAGTCCGCCGCGCGCTCGGCCTTCGAGTCCGCCAAGCAGCGCTTCTTCGGCCATCTGCTGACCAGCATGAAGACGCCGACCCTGATCCGCTCGATCGAGCGGGATCTGGAGGATGGCCATGCCGCCGTGATCCAGATCGTCTCCACCGGCGAAGCCCTGATGGAACGCCGGCTCGCCGAACTGCCGGCCGAGGAATGGAACGACGTCCGGGTCGACATCACGCCCAGGGAATACATCTAATGTTGAGCTCAGCATTACACGTATTCTTTGCAGTCGCAGTTTATGTCGAGCGTCGCAGCCGGAGGCGCGGGATTGCGTCGGTTCGTCATGATTTTACTCCAGATAATTGTGCGGTTGGGGCAGCGTGGCCGAAGGCTATGCCCGCTTGCGGACGTCGTTGAGCATGGCGATCAGAGTGTCTGACGGCGGCTTGAAGCGTCCAGGGCTGATTTCCGGCCCGCCATGCGCAGCCAAAATCCGCAGCTTCTCCTCTGAATCGGCGCGCAGATATGTTTCGGTGCTCTGGATGCTGGCATGTCCAAGCCATAGTGCGACCTTGCGAATATCGCCTGTCGCTGCGAGCGTGTGCATCGCGCAGGAATGACGCAATACATGCGGCGTGACTCGTTTGCGCAGCAACGACGGCTGCTTCTTTGCTGCCGCGTTGACATGTTTGGCGAGACGGAATGCGAAGCCATCGCGGGTGATGGGCTGCCCGTTCGCGTTGAGAAATACCTCGGCGACCTCAGTCTCAGGACGGATGACAAGCCATGCGCGGAGTGCGGACTGGGTCTCTTTCCATAGCGGCAAGACCCGCTCGCGACGGCCTTTACCCATGATGTGGACCGTCGAGAGCGATCGATCCGGGAAATCGCGCAGTTGCAGCGACACGAGTTCCGATACCCGAAGCCCCGCTGCATAGGTCAAGTGCAGCATAGCGCGATCGCGCGTACCGAGCCGTGTCCGAGGATCGGGCGCGTCGAGTAATGCCTTGATCTCGGCCCGGTCGAGATAATCGATCAGCGTCTTGTCTGCCTTCTTGCTGGGGATCGATCGAACCCGAAGCGCCTGGTCAAGACACGCCGGAACCCGATACTCGATGTACCGGAAGAAGGATCTGATCGCAGCGAGCCTGCCATTGCGGGTCCGCACACAGCTGCCGCGCTCGACCTCGACATGGCCGAGAAAGGCCATGATCATGTCGGTGCCGAAATCCTCGATCTCGAGATCGGTCGGTCGACGCTTCAGCCGATCGGATGCGAACCGGACCAGCAGGACGAAGCAGTTGGCATAGGTCTTCACCGTATGCGGGCTTACGGCGCGTTCCCGCGGCAGATGTTCGCGCAGGAAGGCTGTGAGATGGGGAGCAAGCGCCGTCATGCCGCTTCTCCCAGATACAGATCCTCGCTCGCGGCAGCGATGTCGCGCAGCAGCACTGGCGTGGCTTCGAGATACCAGTAGGTGTTGGCGACCGAGGTGTGACCGAGATAGACACTGAGCGCGGCCATGTGATGCGTCACGGCGTCCCGGTCCGGCGAGCAGGACTCGAGCGAGCGTACGGCGAAGGTATGCCGCAAATCGTGAAGCCGCATACCTGCAGTCCCGGTTGGTCCACGATATCCGAGCTGTCGCGCCAGCCTGACGAACACGACGTGGGCGCGGACCTTATGGGGTGCTCTTCCCCGGATCGTCACGAACAGATCGTTGCCCGTGGCACCGAGCCTTGCCCGGGTTGCGAGATAGGCCTCGAGAGCCTGACGGATTGATGGCTGCAAGGCGATTAGGCGCTGCTTGCCGAACTTGCCGTCGCGGACGATCAGACCGTCTTCGACCAGATCGTCGCACTGTAGTGCTAGAGCTTCGGAAATCCTCAGACCGGTCGCCGCCAGCAGACCGAACAGGTAATGATAGGTGAAGGGACTGATCATGCCCTTGGGCGGAAGATCGAGCGCCGCCTTCATGATCGCCCGGACCTGTTCCGGTTGGATGATGTGCGGCGTTGGTCGCGGACGCTTCCCCCGGCCAAACACACCGGCGGGCGGAACCTGGTTGGCTGGATCCTCGGCATGGGCAAACAAGCAGAAGTTGCGCACGAAAGTGAAGCCGGTCCGCGCGGTGTTCTGCGAAGTCGTCGCTCGGCACCAGTCGTAGATGCGGTCGATACGGGTGTGGCTGTCTCCGAAGCCAGTCGCGTAGGTGCCGAACTTGCGAAGCAGGCGCTCCTGCTCGAAAAATTTGCGACCGAGGCTGCGATGCAAAGCGACGTACCGCGAAATCTGTGCGTTTATCATGACAGGTCTCCGGGCCAGGGTTGTGCGATCTTCAAGAGCATCGGCAGATCGGTCTTGGCGTAAATGGCGGTGGTCTCGGGCGAGCTGTGGCGCAGGATGGTCCCGATGGACTCCAGGCCTGCACCAGAGCGCAGCATGTTGGTTGCAAGCGAATGCCGGAATATGTGCGATCCGGTCGGCAGACCTTCGATCCCGCCGCGCTCGAGTGTGCGTGCAACGATGCCGGCGATCTCGGCTGACGAACTGAATGGCCGGAACGGGGCTTGCGAACGCAAGAACAGGTGCGCTTCGATGGCCGTCGGGCGGGCCGCAGCAAGATATGCCAGGATCGCGTCGCCAACACCCTGTGGCAATGGCAAACGATCCGGTCGACGCGTCTTGCCCTTGACCTTCAGATGGCCGGATCGCCAATCGATATCGTCGAGACGCATATCCCGAATATCTCCTGCTCGCAGGCCAAGTCTGGCAAGCAGGAGAATGATCGCCTTATCCCGAACTTCCACCGGCCGACCTGTCGGGCAGGCTGCAATGATCCTCTCGATCGTTGCCGGGTCGATGTAGCGCGGCAATGCCGAAAGCCGGTATCTCCGTACGGAAGGCATTGCGTGCAGCAGCGCTGGGCGGCATTGGCCTCGGCCAATAAGAAACCGAAGATAGCTCCTCATGATCGTGGCGAGCAGCGAAGCCGATCCCGGGATCTCCTTGCTGCGACGCTCGAACGCATCTCGCAGAGTGGCAGCATCCCATTGTGCCGGCGCGCCGAGCATGGGCATCAGCCGCTCAATCTCTGCCCGGTATCGCCGGATCGTCTCGTCGGTCACGCCTCGATCCTGCCTGAGCCAACCGACATATGCCGCGACCTGCGGATCTTCGACCACCTTCACCGCGACCGGAGCGATGGCGCGCCGATCACGAAGAAACTCAACGAAGTGCCGTGTGCAACGCCGCCGTCGCTTCCTGCCGGAAGTGGTCAGCTTGCCGCGCTTGCGGAAAACCGGGCACCGACAATCGTGATCGGCATACTGTTTGGTGACCGTGTCATCGACATCGGTCCATGGACATCGCGATACCCGCAGCCAGGCCGCGAAGTGCTCCGCCTCTGAACGGTAGGCTTGCGCCACCCCCTTCGCGAGTTGGAGGCCATCGATCATATGCGAATAGTCAGCAAGATGACGCCCGAGATCGTAAATCCCATCGGCTACGTCGATGTAACCCTGGTCTTCGAGAAACCGGACAAAGCGCCTGACACGCGCCGCAAGATCGGCCTTGTAGGCTGTCGCTTGCGCTGAATACCTTGGGCACCGGCATCGATGCTGCTCAAAACGGCGCACGATGCGATCATCAACCGTCCCGAGCGCAATCCCGCGTAGTCCCAGCCAACACAGAAAATGGCGGATCGCTGCGCTGTACAGGACCGCACAGGCTGTTCCCTCTTCAACCGACAGAGAGGAGAGGAATGCACTGAATAGGGCGTTAGTACTGGGCGGCTCTCCAACCCTGCTTGGTGCAGGCTGAAACGACACAAATGATCTTGTTGGCATGGTGGTTCCTTCGACATGTTGAGGTCGAAGGACCGGTAATTATCTGGAGTAAAATCATGACGAACCGACGCAATCCCGCGCCTCCGACTGCGACGCTCGACATAAACTGCGACTGCAAAGAATATGTCCTGGACTACCTCGCGCATTCGTTCCCGGTGCAGCTCTACGAGCCGTTCACCGACGCCGATGGCAATCTCTCCTCGCGCCCCGTCTATCGCGACGGCCAGCCGGTCGAGAGCCGCGAGGCCGTCGCCCGCCGCGACCGTCTGATCGAGAAGCTCGCCTCGCTGCCGCCCGTTCCGGGCGCCCTCGACCAGATCGTCCAGCGTTTCGGCACCGACCTCGTGGCCGAGGTGACGGGCCGCTCGCGCCGCATCGTCCGCAAGACCGGCCCCGGCGGCATCGACCGTCTGGCCGTCGAGAACCGCGCCGGATCGGCCAATCTCGCCGAGACGGCCGCCTTCATGGACGATCAGAAGCGCATCCTGATCTTCTCGGACGCGGGCGGCACCGGCAGGTCGTATCACGCCGACCTCAATGCGAAGAACCAGCGCCTGCGCGTGCATTATCTGCTGGAACCGGGCTGGAAGGCCGACGCCGCCATTCAGGGCCTCGGCCGCACCAACCGCACCAACCAGGCGCAGCCGCCGCTCTTCCGGCCGATCTCGACCGACGTGAAAGCTGAAAAGCGCTTTCTCTCGACGATCGCGCGTCGCCTCGACACGCTGGGCGCGATCACACGCGGCCAGCGCCAGACCGGCGGTCAGGGCCTGTTCCGGCCCGAGGACAATCTGGAATCGCACTATGCGCGCGATGCGTTGCGCCAGCTCTACATGCTGCTCGTGCGCGGCAAGGTCGAAGGCTGCTCGCTCCAGATGTTCGAGGCGTCGACCGGCCTCAAGCTGATGGACTCGACCGGCATCAAGGACGAATTGCCACCCATCACGACCTTCCTCAATCGCCTGCTGGCCCTCACCATCGACTTGCAGGGCATCCTGTTCACGGCGTTCGAGCAATTGCTGAACGCCCGCATCGAGGGCGCCATCGCATCCGGCAGCTATGATGTCGGGCTGGAAACGCTGCGGGCGGAGAGCTTCACCGTCACCGACCGGCAGACCATCCACGTCCATCCTGCCACCGGCGCGGAGGCGCGGCTGCTGACCATCACGCAGCGCCAGCGCAACCACCCGGTCATACTGGCCGAGGCGCTCGACCTGCTGGCCGATCGCCGGACGAAGCTGCTCATCAACGAGCGCTCCGGCCGCGCCGCCGTCCAGACCCCGACCACCAGCGTCATGCTGGACGACGGGGAAATCGAGCGGCGCGTTCGCCTGATCCGGCCGATGGAGGCGCACAACATCCCGGTCAAGATGATGGGCGAGACCCATTGGGTCGAGGCGGACGAGGCCGCCTTCGCCTCGGCATGGGCGGCCGAAGTCGCCGAGGTGCCCGAGTTCGCCGACAGCACCATCCATGTCGTCAGCGGCCTCCTGCTGCCGATCTGGAAACGCCTCCCGGCCGAGTCGACGCGCGTTTACCGGCTCCAGACCGATGACGGCGAGCGCATCGTCGGCCGCCGCGTCTCGCCGGCCTGGGTCGCTGGCGCTGTCGCGACCGGCGCCTCGACGCTGACGCCCGATGATGCCTTCACGGCGCTCATGGATGGCCGGACTATCCTCGATCTCAGCGACGGGCTTCAGCTCCGCCGCAGCCGCGTCATGGGCGCGAACCGCATCGAACTTACCGGCTTCACCGACACGATGCGGGATCGGCTGCGCGCCTATGGCCTGTTCCACGAAATCATCTCGTGGAAGCTCAGGATGTTCGTGCCGACAGATGCCAGCGGCCCGGCCATTCTGGCCAAGGTGCTCGAACGCTATCCGGTCGAGCGCATCGGTGAACGGGAGGCGGCGTAAATGGTCCGCCAGACCGCTTCCGAACTTGCCCATCGTCTCGGCCGGGAGGCCGAGGCGGTGTGCCGCCATTATCTGTCCAACGGACGGCGGCAGGGCCGCTACTGGATGGTGGGCGACGTGCGCAACACCCCCGGACGCTCCATGTTCGTCCGGCTTAAAGGCCCGGAATCCGGCAAGGGGGCTGCCGGGCGCTGGACCGACGCCGCAACAGCCGAGCATGGCGATCTGCTCGACGTGATCCGCGAAAGCTGCGGCCTCATCGACTTTCGCGATGTAGCCGACGAAGCCCGGTCGTTCCTCAGCCTTCCGAGGCCGGAGCCTGAACCGGCTTCCCCGCCATTGCCGGGGAAGGCGCCGCCGGGATCGCCCGAAGCGGCACGGCGTCTATTCGCCATGGCGCGGCCGATGGCTGGCACAGTCGTAGAAGCGCATTTGCGGAACCGTGCGATTACGGCTTTGCACGACACCGCGAGCCTTCGGTTCCATCCGCGCTGCTACTATCGCCCGGAAGGCGATGGCCCGACCGAGACCTGGCCGGCGATGATCGCTTCCGTCACCGACCTTGCCGGCGTCCAGACCGGCGCGCATCGCACCTGGCTTCGGCCCGATGGCAGCGGGAAGGCGCCCATCGAAACGCCGAGGCGGGCGATGGGTCATCTCCTCGGGCACGGCGTCCGCTTCGGCAGGGCGCAGGATGTCCTGGCGGCGGGCGAAGGCATCGAGACCGTGCTGTCGGCACGCTCGGGTCTGCCCCACATGCCGATGATCGCCGCGCTCTCTGCGGCGCACCTCGCGGCCATCCTGTTCCCGGCATCGCTGCGCCGGCTCTATATCGTCAGGGATCGCGATCCGGCCGGGACACGCGCGCGAGACCTGCTGGTCGAACGGGCGAGCAGCGCCGGGATCGAGGCGGTTGTCCTGTCGCCGGTGTTCGGGGACTTCAACGAGGATCTCAGACGCCGCGGCATCGAGGCGCTTCGGGCGGCCTTGCAGGTTCAGATAATCCCCGAGGACGTGAGCCGGTTTCTCGCAATGTGAGGGCGGGATCGGTCTGGCAGGGTATGAGCCACAGCACCCCGAAACCTGCCGTATCCGGTCGTGGTGGTTCCCCTGATGCGTCGGACGGACCGCCGCCCACGGCCTTCTGAGAGGGCGATCGGCCCATAAACGGGCCGGTCAGGCAATGGCCGCGCCCTGGCTATTTTCCGCCGGCGGCAGAGCCGCCTTTGCATCGCGAAACAAAATAGCCGTGCCCGGCCATCAAGGCCCTCGCGCGAGCGCGAGGACTGCCAGCCCGTCCCGCCCATGGGCTTCGACGCCTGCGAAGGCCGCGATGGGCGCGGTCGATCCGACAAGGCGAACACCATGATGACCGACTACGATGACGCAGGCTTCGAGCCGCAGCACACCTCATCCCCCACCGATCACGTCCTCACCGAACTCCAGCTCTACGGCTACCGTCCGTTCGAGGATGAACCCGACCCGAGGCCGCTTCCCGAAGGCAATGCCGTGGCCGGGGCCGTCGCCGACATCTTCGACGCCCTGATCGTCACCCTCGGCGACACCCGCCTCGAACCCGACCTCGACGAGCTGCTCTGGTCAACCGTCAATCTCTTCCACCGCGCCACCGGCCGTATCGAGCGCGATCTGGACGACAACGAGCTGGCGCAGCGCCGCCTTCAGCGCGAACAGGACGGCAGCGAGGTGAAGTCCGTCGAGCTGGAACGGCTCACGGCCGAGGGGCAGACCTTCATCGAGCGGCGCAACAGCATGGAACTCTTCCGCGACGTCGCCGCCGAGCAGTTCGAGCGCCACACCGGATCGGCCTGGCGGCCGCGCTCCGGGTCGATGGTGAACCATCGCAACCTGACCTCGGCGATGATCGACAGCCGCGATTTCCTCGCCGCCAAGCGCCGGGCCGAAACCGAGGTGATGCTGCCCGCTGGTCCCAGGGTTGCCTTCACCGGCGGTCTCGACTACAACGATCACCGCCTGATCTGGGCCAGACTCGATCAGGTCCACGCCAAGCACCCGGACATGGTGCTGCTGCACGGCGGATCGCCGAAGGGCGCCGAGCTGATCGCGGCGAAGTGGGCCGACAATCGCAAGGTTCCGCAGGTCGCCTTCAAGCCCGACTGGACCAAACACGCCAAGGCCGCGCCCTTCAAGCGCAACGACGCCATGCTCGACACGCTCCCGGTCGGCGTCCTCGTCTTCCCCGGCACCGGCATCCAGGAGAACCTCGGCGACAAGGCCCGCAAGCTCGGCATCCCGGTCATGAAGATCGACGGCGGCGCGTAAAGCGCCGCCTTTGGGCGGCTGTCGCAGCCGCCAATTCTTGACGGGGAACCCGTTTTTCGGTCACATAGGCCATCCCTGAAGAACCGGCGAAGCAACATAGTCGCAGGCGGAAAGCATCTTCTGACGGCCTGTCGTGATCGTTCAACCGTTCATGTGGAGGCTTCCATGTATCTTATCCTGCTCGCCATCTTCCTTTCCGTCATGGCCTGCATCGTGGCCTATCATTTCGCGATCTACGCCTTGCCGTTCTTCGTCGGCCTGACCGCGTTCCAATATGTCTATGCCACGGATGCCGGCTTCTTCATGTCGGGCCTCGCCGCCATCGGCGCGGCGTTGCTGTCCATCGCCGTCGTGATCGCGGTGCTGGGCTTCGCCAAGAACCCATTCCTGCGTCTCGGCGCGCTCGCCGTCTTCGCGATCCCCGCCGCTATCGCGGGTTATGCGCTCGTCTATGGCGTGACGAAGAATGCGGTGGATTCCACCCTCGCGCTCAACATCCTCGGCGGCGCGGGCGGTCTGTTCATCGGCATCGCCGCCATGCTCAACCTCAACGCCCTCGGAACAGTCGTCCTCTCGCGCTGAACCATCCGCGTGATGCGTGGCGGCATCTCGCCGCTCCCCTCCATGATAAAATCCGGTCGCTTGCGCCACCGGGTCTCCAACGTCGCTCGATCAGAGCGGACAAATCGGCATGGAACAATCCTGCCGCCATCGCCCTTGGTCCGCTTGCCCGGTCAGCAATGAAAATCGGTCATCGGCTCGGTTTCCGCAAACCGTGTCAGAGGATCGAATCCCGCTGGTCGGTCCTCGCTTCGTCGGGCGGTTACGGCCGCGTTTCACCTTCATCCGCGCCCTTCGCAATATCTGCTGGATCGCACCAGCGGCCCCGGACGGTTCCAACGACGCCATTCTCCTGAAATCCGGCAGCACATCCTTCTCGGCCCGGACTGCCTTCCCGGTTGAGGACGCGAGTGGCCGGTGAACGTGGCCGGCGCCATGCGCCGAGGCGGTGCAGATAGGGCCATGAGGGCGCTGTTGGCGGCAAGGACGATGGTTCTGCTGTGCGTCTCGGTTCGTATGCGTTCCGAGGCACCACCCCTCCGACTGACTGATCCCCTAAGTCCGTTCGGTTTCCACCAGCAACCCCCGCGGCTCCCAGCCGTGTTGCCGCGCGGAGCGCGGCTGCCCGCCCCACCTGGGGCCTTAGGGGCAAGCTGCCGCCAGGACGGCAGTTGCGGGAGTCTCCCGACGTCCTTGGCCGGGTCTCGTCGGAGGGAATGGTTCCTCCGAAGAAGCAACGGAGACTTACAATGCAGAACATCGTCATCCTCGCCGGCAACATCGGTCAGGCCCCCGAAACCCGCACCACCCAGGGCGGCACCGGCATCACCCACTTCACCCTGGCCACCTCGCGCCCCCGCTACTCGGAAGGCAAGGTTGTCCGGGACGAGAACGGCTACCGGGTGCAGGACACCGAATGGCACCGCATCACCGCCTTCAACGGCCTCGGCAAGACGATCCAGGAGTATTGCGATAAGGGCATGAAGGTTCTGGTTCGCGGCCGCATCCACTACACGAAATGGACCGACCAGCAGGGCAACGATCGCTACGGTTGCGAGATCATCGCCGAGACGGTCGATTTCCTGAGCCGCGCCAAGCAAACCCAGAACGACGACGGCAAGTTCATCGACGACGATGACATCCCGTTCTGAGCCGGGAAAACGGAGACCCGGTGGCGCAAGCCACCGGGTTTTCGCGCATCGACGATGACATGTTCCCTGGCGCAAAGAATTTCTACCGTTCGCGATCCCATTCCGGCTGCCCCCGATAACAACTCGCCAGGAAATCGACGAGCGCCCGCACCTTGAGGGCGAGATGCCGTGCGGGCGGATATAGCGCGTAGATCGCCATCGGCGCATCCTCCCTGTCGCCGAACAGCGTCTGCACACGTCCCAGCCGAATGAGCGGTCCGGCAATGAAGCTCGGCACGCGGGCTATCCCAAGCCCGGCTTCGGCGGCCGCAAGGCATGCTTCCGCGTTCGAAAACTGCAATCTGCCGGAGACCGCAACCGTGGTACGCTCGGCCGTTTCCAAAGACAGGAAGGGCCAGTGTCGCGGTTCGCGGAAATTCGTGTCGATGATGCAGCTATGTGCCGACAGATCATCCGGCGTCTCAGGCACGCCGTTCGTTGCAAGATAGGACGGCGAGGCGACCAGCACGACGCGGGCATCGCACAGCCTGCGTGCAATAAGGCTGCTGTCCTGCGGGTTTCCGATCCGCACCGCCATGTCGAACCCCTCATCGACCAGATTGACGGTCCGATCGGAATACCGGACGTCGAGCTGAATGTCGGGGAATGCGCTGGCGAAGTCGAGCAGGGCGGAATTCAGACAGTGCGTGCCGAAGGATATCGGCGCGGTCAGCCGCAGCAAACCGGTGGGCGCGCCGGAGGCGTTGCGGACCGATGCGTCGAGACTGTCGAACTCTTCAAGCAGCGTCTTCATCCGCTCGTAATAGGCCTGGCCGACCTCCGTCGCGGCCAACGCCCGGGTGGTGCGTTTGATGAGCTGGACGCCGAGATCGGATTCCAGCTTCGAGACCAGCTTCGAGGCCTGACCGCTACTTGTGCCGAGACGCTGCGCCGCTGCGGCGAAACTGCCCGTGTCGAGCACGGTGACGAACATGCGGTCGCAATCGAGACGGTCCATGGTCAGGTCTTTCCGAGATCGAGCACCCTTTGCATATCGTGCCGTTAAGGTCGAAGAAGAGCGGCCGGACCGGGGTCCGGCCGCCTGTTGTCTTAGGGCAAGGCGTAGGCGATGACGTAATCGCCACGGTCGGGTGACTGGCGCGCGCCGCCGGCGGAAATGACGACATATTGCTTGCCGGTCCTGGGCGACTTGAAACTCATCGGCCCGCCCTGGCTGCCGACGGGAAGACGCGCCTTCCAGACTTCCTTGCCGGTCGCACTGTCGAAGGCGCGCAGATAATAGTCCTGCGTGCCGGCGATGAACACGAGCCCGCCTTGCGTAGCCAGCGTGCCGCCGAGCGTGGGCATGCCGATCGGAATGGGCATGCCCATCCTGATGCCGAGGGGGCCGGTATCTTCGACCGTTCCCACCGGCACCTGCCACTTGACCTGCTGCGTCTTCATGTCGATAGCTGTCAGCGTTCCGAACGGCGGTTCCTGGCATGGAATGCCGAGTACGGAGAGAAAGCGGTTCTTGGTCACCGAATAGGGCGTTCCTTTCATCGGAACGCTTCCCATGCCGGTATTGGTCGCTTCGCCGCCAGTGTTGCTCAGCGCCTGGTCGAATTCGGTCTGCCGGAACATCTGAATCCACAGGCCGAGGCGCATGTCGTTGACGAAGATCGTGTTCGTCACCGGGTCGGTGGAAATTCCACCCCAGTTCATGCCGCCGAGAGAGCCGGGGAAGCTGACCGAGAGGTCCGTGTCGGGAACGGTATAGAGCCCGTCGTAGCGCATGCCCTTGAAGGCGATACGGCACAGGAGTTGGTCGAAGGGCGTCGCACCCCACATATCGCTTTCCGTCAGCGTCTGTGCGCCGATCTGCGGCATGCCAACAGACAGCGGCTGCGTCGCGGAATAAGGTTCGTTCGGGATTGTCCCGGGCCGGACCGGCACATCCTTCACTTCCGTCAACGGCTGTCCTGTGGCACGGTCGAGTACCCAGATCTGCCCGGCCTTGGTGCCGAAAACCAGCGCCGGAACCGTCGAACCGTCAGCCCTCGGGAAGTCGATGAAGGACGGCTGCATCGGCACATCGAAATCCCAAAGGTCGTTATGGACCGTCTGATAGACCCATTTCTCGCGGCCGGTGGTGGCGTCGAGCGCGAGCATGGACGCGCCGTATTTGTGGTCGAGCGCGGTGCGGGTCGCACCGTAGAGGTCCACGGAAGGACTGCCGACCGGCATGAACACGGTGTTGGAGGCCGGGTCGTAGCTCATCGAGGCCCATACGTTCGGGGTCGAGCGCGTGTAGGTCTGGCCCGGAGGCGGCAGCAGGGTGATTTCGGGATTGCCGGGATCGAAAGCCCAACGCAGTTCGCCGGTGACCACATCGAAGCCACGCATGACGCCGCCGGGCATGTCGACCTGCACGTTGTCGGAGATGCGGCCGCCAACGACGACAGTGGTGCCGGCAAGGGTCGGCGCGGAAGTCAGCACATAGCTCGGGTCCGGCGCATCACCCAGGCCGATCTTGAGGTCGACACGACCGTTGCTGCCGAAATCCGGGCAGAAGGCGCCGGTGTCGGCATCGAGCGCGATCAGCTCGGCGGTAATGGTGTTCATAAGGATACGGCGCTGGCACAGCGCGCCTTCAGCCACAGTCACGGGGTTGACGGGTGTGGAGCCCGGAACGCTCGGCTGTTCGACCGGTCGGGTGGCATCGAAATAGGCAAGGCCGCGGCAACGCATCCAGACCGACGACCGGGCGTCGATCTCGTTCTTCCACTTCTCCGCGCCGGTATCGGCATCGATGGCGATGACGTTGTTGTGCGGCGTGCACAGGAACACGGTGTCGCCCACCTGGAGCGGTGTCAACTGATCCTCGGCGCCGTTGCCGTCTTCGCTGATCGGCGTGTCGCCGGTGCGATAGGTCCAGGCGACTTTCAGTTCCGCTACGTTGTCGCGGGTGATCTGGTCGAGCGCGACGAAACGTGAGCCGCCGGGGGTGTTGCCGTAATGCTCCCAGTTCCGCTGCTCCGTTTCCGCTATCACCGGTGTGAGCGCGGCGACAGAGCCAGTGAAGCGGACAGTCGGGTGCGGCACGAACATGCCGGCAAAACCGGCGGCTGACGCAATCGCCAGGACAGTTGCGCTGGCGAGGGATGGCGCATAAACAGGCGATAACCCTTGGGCCTTACGCAGCAGCGGGAAGGACAGCGCCACGACGCTGGCGCCGACGCCGAAGGCCAGAAGCCGCGAGATCAGCGGCCAGAAATCAAGTCCCGCGTCCCACACGGCCCAGACCGCGGTGAGCAGGGTGACCAGACCGAACAGAAGTGCGCCCGAGGGCCGACGGAGCGCTATGAGGACTCCCGAGACGACGATGGCGATGCCGCTGAGCGCGAAGTACCAGCTTCCGCCGAGCGAGATCAGCCTTACGCCGCCGATAACGAAGAAAAGACCTGCAAGCGCGATAATTGCGCCGAGCACTATTAGCCAGGCTCTTGCAAGCCAGTGTTGTTCATGCGGCGATTGAGGCATCAAGCCACCTCCATTTCGATTTTTGATTCTTCGGTCACATCATATTTCAGTCGCATCATATTCATGAGTGAAACTATCACGAATACCATAGCTTGTTATTCTATCGCGCCGGCCTTCGTCATGCTTTCCAGGCTGAAGACGTCCGCCAGAAAATCTGCGGCGCTCGCAGCGCCCTGCGTCGGGATCCAATGTCCCACACCGTGCAGGACAAGACGCCGGACATCGACCCCTGCCTCCGACAACAGCACTTCGGCAATCTCGGATTCACGGACCGGCATCACCGGATCGGCATCGCCGTGGACGATGAGCAGCTTTGTGCCGGTGGCCGGATCGAGCGGCTCAGGCGACGCGAGACGGCCGGCGAAGGCGACGACGGCGACGACCGGGCAGCGTCCCGAGGCTACCGCGTCCAGCGCCATGATCGAGCCCTGCGAGAAACCCACCAGCGCAACGCGATCGAGCTGGCCATCGAAGCCGTGGCTGGCGATGACGTCTCCGATCAGCCGATCGAACGCTGCGCGCGCCGCAAGGACGCGCTCGGGCCGGTTCAGCTCCGTCACACCGCGAACGCTGAACCATTGCCGGCCGCTACCGCCCTGATCGAACGGGTAAGGCGCATCGGGAGCGGCGAAGATCGTATCCGTCAAGGATTCGCTCCAGGCCGCTCCCAACGGCGCGAGGTCGGCGCCCCTGCTGCCGACGCCATGCAGGAAGATCACCAGCGAGCGGCTCATGACCGGCTCGCAAGGTTCTGCCAGTCGAAGACAAGGTCCTCGCGGAACGCGAAGCGGCGGATGTGTTCTTCCACCACCTCCCGCAGTCGAGGCAGATTCACAGCTTCGGTCGCGGTCAGATGGATCTCCAGCCGGTCGTCATGGGCGTCAAGCTCGCACTCGCCGATCGGCAAGGCGATTCTGCCGCGTTCGGGGGTCACCTCCACGGCGAACTTGTGACTCCAGTGCTTGGCGAGTTGCTGGAGATAGCGGCGCGCGTGGGCCGTCAACACGACGCCCGTAGCATCGATGGCGGTGTTTGCCTGCGTTGCGGCAATCAGCGACAGCCAGGGCAGGTCCGGACCGACCGGCACGATACCGTTCGGATTGAGCGCCTTGATCGAATAGTAGCCCCGCTTGATGTGGTCGATGCTGACCGTCTCGCGCACCCCCGGCATGTCGAGCACCCGCGCCAGATAGGCGCTCAGGGCGTCATAATCGGCGATCCGCCGCAGGTTGCACTTGAAGAGGCCATGGTAGGCGGCGTCGAAGCGCACCAGGGTCACGAACAGGCGGATGTCGGTCTCGGTGAAGCGGTCGCCGAACAGGAAAGGTCCGTCGCCCGACAGGCGCTCCTCCAGTTCGTCGAGCTGGGCGAAGACGTCGCGGAATGCCTCTTCATAAGCGATCTGGGTGGTGGCGAAGCCTGCCCGATAGACGCCGTTGTTGAGCCGCGGATAGATGCGATCGTTGAGGGCATCTATCTCGATGCGCAGCGGCTCCGGGTAGAGATCGATTCCGCCCGAGGCGAGATCGCCGAAGCCGGAGTTGAACATCCGCACGATCTCGGCGGACTCGTTGCTGACGATCGTGCCTTTCTTCCTGTCCCACAGTACCGGCACGGTCGCGCGGCCGGTATAATGTGGTTCGGCCTTCGTATAGATCTCGTGCAGGAAGGTCGCGCCGTTGAGGTCGTCGCGGTGCGAGCCGGGATAGTCGCCGAAGCGCCAGCCCTGATCGGTCAGCGCCGGTTCGACCACTCTAACGGTGACGATCTTTTCCAGGCCCTTGAGCTTGCGCGCGATCAGCGTCCGCGAGGCCCAGGGGCAGATGAGCGCGACATAGAGATGATAACGCCCGGCCTCGGCCGCAAAGCCGCCTTCACCCGTCGGGCCGGCGCTGCCGTCCGGCGTCACCCAGTTGCGGAAGCCGGAGATCTGACGGACGAAACCGCCTTTCTCGTCCTTCGCCTGGACCGGCTGCCAGTCCTCCGTCCATTTTCCATCAACGAGCATTTCGTGTCTCCTTTATAGTCGGCTCCGACGCGAAGGCGCCGCCTGTGTCAGTGTGCGGTCATGGCGCCGTCTGCCAGATAGACCGCCCCGGTGACGAAAGAGGCGGCAGGCGAACCCAGGAAGAGCACGACACCGGCCATTTCCTCGGGCTCGGCCGGACGGCCCATCGGACTGTTGGCCATCAGGGCGCTGGTGGTTTCCGGGTCGGCCAGCCAGCGGTCGGTCATCGGGGTGCGGATGAGGCCGGGGGCCAACGCGTTCACGCGGATGCCCCGTTTTGCGTAGTCCAGCGCCGCTGCCCTGGTCAGGCCGATGACGCCGTGCTTGGCTGCGGCATAGGGGGCCATGCCTGGGTCGGCGATGACGCCCGCCACAGAGGCGGTGTTGATGATCGCGCCGCCGCCGCTGGCCAGCATGGCCCGGATTTCATATTTCATACACAGGAACACGCCGCGCAGGTCGACGGCAATCACACGGTCGAAATCCGCTTCGGCCATCTCCGCAAACTCGGCGGTGGGTGGCAGGATGCCGGCATTGTTGAAGGCCACGTCGATCCGGCCGTAAGTATCGACAGCGGCCTGGACCAAGGCCTGGACCGAGTCCGAATCCGCGACATTGGTCCTGACGAAAAGTGCATCCCCGCCGCCCGAACGGATTTTCTCGACCGTTTCCGCCGCACCGTCGCCAACGTCGCCGATCACGACCCTGGCTCCCTGGTCGGCAAAAGCCAGTGCGGTCGCACGTCCGATCCCGGTCGCAGCGCCGGTGATGAGGACGACCTTTCCGTCGTAGTCCAGAAGGTTCTTCGCCATTGTTATCTCCTTGATGAACGATGCACTCCGGTCCTGCCTGCCGGTTCGGCCCGACTGGCAGGACCGCATCCGTTACCGACCCGTCTGGATCGGCGGGGCGCGGTTGTCGGGTTGCTGCGGTGGTGGAAACAAATCCATTGTCGGGGACGGTGACAAAGCGAGCGCGGTTCCCCAAGGATCACGCAGGACGAGACCGCTGCTGCTCATGGCTGTTCCGGGCGCACGGGCATGGATCGCGGCGAGGTCGTCAGCCGGGACCTGGAGCTGTATTTCGGCGAGACCGGTCGAGGGGCCGGTGCGCTCGCCGGCTCCCCGGCTGTTCCAGATATTGGTTGCCAAGTGATGGTGATAGCCGTTCGCCGCATAGAAGGTTCCGCCGGGATACCGGCAGGTGACGGCAAGGCCGAGCGTGCCGCCGTAAAAGGCTTCCGCCGGCGCGATCGCGCCCACCTGAAGATGGACATGGCCCACCGTCGAACCGGCAGGGAAGCCCTGCCATGTCCCGCCATCGGTCGCATTGATGAGGCTTTCCACATCTAGCGGATCGCTTGGCATCTCCACCATGCCATCGCGTCGTTTCCAGGCGGAGGGAGGACGATCGGCGTAGATTTCGATGCCGTTTCCTTCCGGATCGGAAAGGTAAAGCGCCTCGCTGACGCCATGGTCCGAGGCCCCGACCAGAGGCACGCGTGTCGCTGCCGCATGCGCGAGCCAGCGCGCAAGATCGGCCCGTGCCGGAAGGAGGAAGGCCGTATGAAACAGCCCCGCCTCCCGAGGAGAACGTCGCCGCGCCGAGGCGTCCCGGCGCAGCTCCAGCAACACATCGCCACCACAGCCCAGCTCTGCACGCGCCGCGTCACACCCCACCACGTCCAGTCCTACGGATCGATGGTAGAAGTCGGCCACCCGATCGAGATCGTTGACTGTCAGGACGACGCGCGTGATCGAGAGCCGGGACGTCATCGATGCGACCACGGCCATGGGTCAGGCTTTCCCGATCGAGACCGGCGTGGGCTTCAGCGCATAGGGGCCGTCGCCGGTGAGCGCCAGCGCGACCAGCCCGACGATCCAGAAGGCCGGAAACTCCCAGCCGCCATTGGTGTTGGTGAAGAAGAAGCCGGCCGGACCATGAACGGCGAAGATGGCGCCGAGAAGCGGCGGGATGAGCGCAAGAGCCGCCGCGCGTGGCCATACGCCGAGGATCAACGCCACCGCGCCGACCAGTTCCCAGAGTATGGTGACATAGGCGAGCCAGCCGGGCAGGCCCAGCGAGCCGAAGTAGCCGGCCGTGCCGGCGGGCGTGAACACGAAGACTTTCAGCCCGACGTGAGCAAGGAACAGGATGCCCAACGCAATCCTCAGCGTCAGTGCGGCATAGGGAGCAGTACGATTGTCGATCATGACGGGCCTCTTTGTTTGAATGAACTTTTTGCACCCATGCCATATTTCCGGTCGCTAGATTATCCGGCCCGGCGGCAGGTAATTCCTTCCGAAATGGAATCTATTGGCGCACGGAAGCGATGCCTGGCGGGAACGCAAGAGGCCCGCGGAGATCCTGTCCCCGCGGGCAATCGCAAGACCGTTGCTGGCTGGTCGGGCTGCAGGCCAGGGCACGCGATCTGCGCGACCTTGCGCGCCCTAGCGCGCCAGCGCCGCCGCGACAGCCTTCGACAGCGGCGTGGTTGCGCGGCCGATGAGCCTTGAGAGCCCACGGCTGTCGTCGAAGAGCGCGCCCTGCGCGGCGCCGCTGTCATAAGCGGCAAAGGCAGCCGCCATCGAACCCGGCAGACCGGCTTTCTCCAGGACCGCCGCATAGTCGGCTTCGGTCAAGTTGCTGTAGGGGATGTCCTTGCCGGTCTGCCGGGAAATCTCGGCAGCCAGGTCGGCAAGCGTCCAGTCCTCGTCGCCGCCAAGCTCATAGACCTTGCCTTCATGGCCCTCGCCGGTCAGCACGACCGCAGCCGCCTCCGCCAGATCCTCGCGGGTGGCGGAAGAGATTTTTCCTTCGCCGGCGCAGCCGACGAAGGCGCCGTTTGCCACCGCGCCCGAAACCGAGCCCGTATAGTTTTCCGTGTACCAGCCATTGCGCAGGATCGTGAAGGCAAGGCCCGACGCCTTGATGGCGTCCTCTGTCTGCAAATGTTCCGGAGCCAGGTCGAGCGGCGAGGTGTCAGCATGCAGCAGGCTCGTATAGACGATGTGCCTGACGCCCGCCTTCTTCGCCGCCACGATGACGTTGAGGTGCTGCGCGGCGCGCTGGCCGACCTCGCTGGACGAGATCAGCAGCAGCGTATCGACGCCTGCCAGAGCCGCATCGAGCGTATCGGGTTTGGTGTAATCGGCGGCCTGTGCCGGAACGCCCAGATCAGCCGCCTTCTCCAGCGTGCGCGGCAGGGCGAGGACGTCCTTTGCGCCCCTTTCCAGCAGCTTTGCGATGGCGAGACGGCCGAGTTGGCCTGTTGCGCCTGTAACGGCGATAGTCATGGTTATTCTCCTTACTTGATGGAACAGGTTTCCGGCGACATCCGCCGGAGGGGTGGTCAAAGATTGGAGTTGGGGTCGGCAGCGGCGCCCGCGCCTTTGATCGGTTCGCCTAGCGCCGTCTTGAACCACTCGACAACCCGGTCGATCACGGGCTGCTGATACCAGGGCAGGTCACCATGGCCCGCGCCTTCCACCAGCACATAGTCCGCCTTATGGCCCTTCTCCCGCAGCGCCTCGAACAACTGTTTGCTCTGCACCGGCGAGACGAGGTTGTCGGCGGTGCCGTGCATGATCAGGAAAGGCGGCTTGGCTCCTTCGAGATGACCCAACGGGCTCGCGGCAAGCGCTTTGCCGGGATCGGCAGAAATCGGGGCGCCGGCGAAGTCGCGGAAGGCAGGCCCGTTGACGATCAGGGCTTCAGTCGCCGATGGCGACTGGTGCAGTTGCTGGACCTCGGGCGAAAAGCCCTCGGCGATGTTGAGGAGGTTCGAGATGCCGTAGATGGTGGCCGCCGCCTGAACGTCGGACGACTGGTCGAGGAAATCGCCCTTGTCGAAGCTCTTCTCGCCATTGGTGACGCCTACCATCTGCGAAAGATAGCCGCCGGCTGAATCGCCGAGCACGCCGATGCGGGCCGGATCGATGCCGTAGTCGGCCGCATGGGCGCGCAGGTAGCGCACCGCTGCCTTTCCGTCCTCCACCAGACCCGGGAACAAGTCGGGCACGACGCGATACTCGACAGCCGCAACGACGAAACCGGCCTGCGCAAGCGCCGAGCGCATCTCGAAGAATTTCTCGTGATCGGCGGATGTAAATCCGCCGCCCGGGAAGTAGACGATCGCAGGCTTGAGATCGCTGGTGCGCGGCACCAGCAGCGACATGCGCAATTGTCGCACCGCACGCGTCGAATGGATCTGAGAATAGATCACGCCACTGATCTGGTCGATCTGGCTCCGCGTTCCTTCGACGCGCACGACCTGCGCACCTTCCGAAAAACCGGGCAGTTGCGTGTCATTCGCCGATGCCTGCTGGGAGAAAACACTCATAGCGATGGCGCCTCCCAGGCAGATTGCTTTTATCATCTTCATCTTCATCTTCATCTTCTGCTCCTCGATTGTCTGATATGCGATCACCCCGCGGCGCGGACCTGTCAGGATCCATCTGTCAGTTGCGCCGCGCGGCGTAGCCCTCGGGCAATTCTTCCGGGCCGCAGGCGATGACCGTTTCGTCGTTCGCGCCGCGATCCTCGAGGAAGGTGATATCAGCGAACTCGTCGATCACCACCTTCGGATAGGTCGGGCCGGCGTCGCGATAGGCGTGCATCTCGTCCAGATGCTCGTTCTGGAAGCACACGGTCTTCTTCGGATCTTCGGCGATCCAGCGCGGGAAGAAGATCACGCCGTGCAGCTTGCGATCAGCGAGGTTGAAAGCGACGCTGACCGTCGTGCCGGTCGGCTCGTCCCAGGAAATTTTGAAGACGTCCGGCGCCAGGCGCACGATATGGGCGATCTGATCGCGAACCCAGCGGCCGCCGACCATGCCGCTATGGATGCGATAGTCGATCGTGCGGTCGTTCTTGACGTAAAGCTCGTACTGCCAGCCGTTATCATAAGTATAGATGAAATGGCGGCCGATGAAGTCTGTCAGCTCTTCGGGCTTGGTGGATTCGAATTCGTTCGACATGACGCAATCTCCTTGTTTGAGCCGCACCTGGATTAAGGCAGCTCTGTTGTGTCCATGTGAATATTATATCTATTTATCCACATTAAAAGTTCTGATTTCGGTTGTATTTGATCGAATAATTTGATGTGTTTTGGCGTCGACATACATCCGGGAACAGCCATGACGAATTTGCCGAGATCGACAGTCGAACAGTGGGGCGTGCTGCGCGCGGTCGTAGAAGAGGGCGGCTTCGCCCAGGCCGCCGAAGCCCTGAACCGCAGCCAGTCATCCGTCAGCTACGCTGTCGCTCGCCTGCGCGATGCCGTCGGCGTCGACCTGCTGGAGCATCGCGGCAGACGCGCCGTCCTGACCGAAGCGGGAGCCGCGTTGCTGGCGGAAGTCACGCCGCTGATCGAGGAACTGAACCGGATCGAGCGACGCGGGCGCGGGATCGCGCGCGGCGAAGCCGTGCGCATCCGTCTGATTGTCGATGCCCTGTTTCCGAAGGAGCGCCTGTTTGCAGCGCTCCAGCAGATCGCATCGGTCTATCCGGATGCCGAGGTCAATTTGATCGAGACCGTTCGCCAGACGGTGCATGACCTGCCGGCCGGCTCCTACGATCTGGCGATCCTGGTCATCGAGCCGGGTGCGATGGATACCGACAGGATCGCAGATCTCAGCCTTGTCGCGGTCGCGTCACCAACCCATCCCTTACTTGACGGCAATCGGCCAGCAACCAAAGCCGCTCTCGCCAGATATCCGTCCGTCGAAATCCGCGGCTACGACAACGATGATGACAAGGAAACGAGGCAGGGCCGCCGCTGGCGCATGAGCACAGTCGAATCCGCCATCGACGCGGTCCGGCATGGCCTGTGTTACGGTTGGCTTCCGACTCACCTGATCCGGACAGAGCTGGAGAAGCACGAGCTCAGGCCACTCCGGCTGAATAGCGGCGGCTTGAGGCGAGTCCCGCTTGGGATCTACCGAAACGAGGCATCTTCAAGCAATGACGCTGCGACCGCTAAACTGGCACAACTCCTGGCAGTTCAGCCTGATGGCGAGTATCCAGCCAATATGGGAAGGGGATGAGCGCGTTCTAAAGGCAGGCAGGACAGTCGCCGATCGACAATCCCCAGCAAAGCGCATCGTCCCTCGATGCCGATCTCCCGCAACATTGATGGAATACGGCGACGAGGTTGCGCGGGCATCAGCTCTTCCTGTCTTCAATATCCTGATCCGGTTGATATGATTAGGCCTCACCCAACGCTAGCCGGTCCGTAAAGACGACATGACTGCTACTGCGTGGAGCCGAGAAACCGACTCTATAGCTTTTCCGCTTCTCAGGCTTTCAGGTTACCCTTTTTTTGCCTCGATCTAGCGTTGCAACTGGACGGCGCGGTCATGCCGGTACGCGGTTTCTGCTCGTCGGGCTGGGTGCGGGTCGCGAATCCCAGTAAGCACTTTAAGATGAAAATAACCAAGAAATTTATCGTGTTGCCGGCACCACTTATATTCTTGGTGTAGCTACTTCCACCCCGTAAAAGCTTGCAAGCTTCCAATTCGGGTCTGTCCTGCACAGACCGACATTGGGAGAGGCGCCATGCTGAGCATCGACTGGCGTGCCCCGGCGGCCTACAGGCACACCAAGAATCTGCCCGCTGCCGGGTTCGCCTGGGAATATCTTCGTCGCAATGACGAGTATCGCCGTGATTTCCAGACCATCGCCCAGGCCAGACGACCCGGCGTGCGGCAACTGGAACGGTTCGCACAACGCTGGGGGATGCGATTTCCCAAGCGATCCCGACGCATCGCCTGATCGCCAGACCCCGTTCTGGTCTCCGAGCCTTCAGCCGCAGGCGGTCATGCTATCGCCTGTCGAGCAGGAGGACATGGAGGCGGACACGCGGATCACGCTCGCCCATCTCGACGGTCTCGATCTGCGTCGGGCGGCCGATGGCTGGCATGGCATCTGGCACATCGACGATATCGCGCACCAATTCTGGCTGCCCGATGCCGTGCCAGATGGCGCCGCCTTCTATTCCGTGACCTTGCCGATGGATTCCTTTCTGGAGCTTCGCATCCATGCCGCGCGGCGTCTCTGGCGATCCCTGACACGGCGTCCGCCAGGACCACCCATCGGCGTGCTGCCCGACCAGCTTCGGCAATGGCACATCCTGTCGCTGCGGGCGCTCGACGCCCGGCTTCGCGGCGAGAGCTATCGCGCCATCGCCGAAGTCCTGCTCGGCTTTCGCGGCACCAAGGAGGACTTCGAGGGCGATCCTGCCAAGAACAAGGCGCGCAGGCTGGTTGCCCACGGCATCAAGATGATGCGCGGCGGCTATCGCCTACTGCTGCATTATCCGGTCAAGCCCGGCAAATCTTGACTCGGCATCATGCCTTATTCGCGGCAGCCTGCTCCAGTATCCGCTTGTAGCCCTCGCGCGAAAGCCATTGCGCGCGTTCGAGGTGGCTTTGCCAGCATCGGCGCGTCCGCAGTTCCTCGGCTGCCGGATCGCGGTGCAGCACGATTCGCGCGACTTCCTTCCAGTCGGCATCCTCGGCCTTCGCATCGAGCAACCGCATGTAAGTCACGAAATGCCGCTCGTCATAGGGAGTGATCCCGTCGCCTGTCGGCGCGAGGTCATCCACGTCGGGATCGAGTTCAACCGGGGTTCGCATAGTTATTCCCCTTTCTTCAGAAGAGTGCCTGCGGTGCGCCCCCGCAGATAAACTCTCTGACTCCTGGTGATCGGGGAGTTCGAAACCGTGACTAGACGGCCCCATGGCCTTTAGCTCGGAAAGCCTGTTGTATACGCCACAGGCTCCCCGACCATAGGTCAAGGAGTGCGTTGCCGTTACGGCCGGCAACAACCACTAGTCAGGGGTTTCGACGCCCCGGAGCAGCGCGTCTGCTCCGATTTCACCCTTAGCCGATGCGTGCGCGATTGTCTTGACCGAATCCGCGCCGCAGGCGGTGAAACGCTGAAATATCTCGCCTTTTCCGGCTGACTATCACCCTTCAGGGGGGTGCCGCCAGCGCATAGGCGCAACTGCGGCACGCTACAGGCCGCCGATCTCTCGCCATCGTCCGCCACAGCCCGCTGTCGATCCGACAGCCGCCTGTCTGACGAACCGGAGGTGATCCCCCATGGCCATCCGCCGAAATGCGGACCTGCCGCCGCGCCTGCTGCGCACCAAGGAAGCTGCGCGCTTCCTCGGCCTGTCCATCCGCACCCTTGAGAAACACCGGACCTATGGGACCGGCCCGACCTACCGCAAGGTCGGCGGCCGCGTCCTCTACGCCCTGCGCGATCTGGAAGCCTGGACCTCGATCGGCACCCGCAAATCCACCAGCGACAAGAACGCCGGCACGGTCTTCGCCGCCCGCCCGCTGACGCCGCAAGAGCGGGACGAGCTGTAGATGCTGCGCGACGACGACCATATTCCCGCGCAGCCGGACGAGGCCAGCGAACGCACGCGCCTCGACCCCTTCGTGGTCGCCACCGGCGACGCCGCGCCGCGCGACCAGCGCGATCTGATGGAGCGGCCATTCTTCTCGCTCGGCAAACGGCCGCGGCTGAAGCCGATCCTCTACCGCGCCGCCGATGTCGAGGTGCAGGTCTTCGCCATGCCCGAACATGGGATGGCGACGATCTGGGACGCCGATGTCCTGATCTGGGCCGCCTCTCAACTCGTTGCGGCCGAGAACAACGGCTTCACCACATCGCGCTTCTTCCGCTTCATGCCCTATCAGCTCCTGCGCGCGGTCGGCCGGTCCACCGGCAACCACGATTATCTGCTGCTCAAGGCCGCGCTCGCCCGCCTGCAATCCACCGTGATCGCCACCACGATCCGCAACGGCAAGCATTGGCGGCGTCGGCAATTCTCATGGATCAACGAGTGGGAGGAGATGACGACGCGCAGCGGCCGCGTCGAGGGCATGGAGTTCGTCCTGCCCGAATGGCTCTACAACAGCGTCATCGACCGTTCGCTGGTCCTGACCATCGACCCGGACTATTTCCGGCTGACCGGCGGCATCGAACGTTGGCTATACCGCGTCGCCCGCAAACACGCCGGTCGCCAGCCCGAAGGCTGGGCCTTCGAGATTTCCCACCTTCACGAGAAGTCGGGCAGCATGGCTCGGCCATCCGATTTCGCGCTGGATCTCCGCCGCATCGCCGAGCGCCAGTCGCTGCCTGGCTACCTGCTCCAGATCGAATGGGAAAACGGCCGCGAACTGCTGCGTTTCCTCCCCGAAAATCTATCCACAGTGCCTGTGGATAACCATGTGAATCCTATCGGGACATTAGGCGCACGCAGTATCGGGACATTAGGCGCAAATCGCGCGCCGGACTCTATAGAGGAATCTAACAGAGAATCTAACTCTTCTTCTTTGACGCGCGCGCACGCGATCCGTGGTGCCGGTGCCAGTGCTGGTTCCGGCCGCCGAGGTGCGCCATGATCGTCGCGCTTTTGAACCAGAAAGGCGGGGTCGGAAAAACCACGCTGGCGCTGCATCTCGCCGGAACCTGGGCGCAGCGCGGCCAGCGCGTCACCCTGATCGACGCGGACCCGCAAGGCTCGGCGCTGGACTGGTCCGAGCGTCGTGGTCACGAGGGCCTGCCACGCGCCTTCGGCATCGTCGGCCTGGCCCGCGACACCCTGCACCGGGAAGCCCCCGAGCTGGCCCGCGACGCCGATCATGTCGTCATCGACGGGCCGCCTCGTGTCGCCGGCCTCATGCGCTCGGCGCTGCTTGCCGCCGATCTGGTGCTGATCCCGGTGCAACCGTCCCCCTTCGACGGATGGGCCTCGGCCGAGATGCTGGCCCTTCTCAGGGAAGCGCGCATCTACCGGCCCGAGCTGGCGGCGCGCTTCGTGCTCAACCGCTGCGGCGCGCGCACCGTCATCGCCCGCGAGACGGCCGAGACGCTGGCCGACCACGATCCGCCCTTGCTCGCCACGACCATCGGCCAGCGCGTCGTCTTCGCCGACGCCGCGCAGTCCGGCCGGCTCGCTTCCGAGATCGACGACGACAGCCCCGCCGCGCGCGAGATCGTGGCGCTGGCTGCCGAGATCGACCGGCTGAACGTCGGGAGGGCGGCGCCATGACGATGCTCTCCGACATCGTGCTGGCCGGCGATTGCCGCGCTCTCATGCCGTCGCATGGCCCGTTCGACATGATCCTCGCCGATCCGCCCTATGGCGATACCTCGCTCGCCTGGGATCGTCGCGTCGACGGCTGGATCACGCTCGCCCGCGATGCGCTCCGGCCGACCGGCTCGATCTGGGTCTTCGGTTCCCTGCGATGCTTCATGGCGACCGCCGACCGCTTCGCCGACGCCGGCCTGCGCATCGCCCAGGAAATTATCTGGGAGAAGCAGAACGGCTCCGGCTTCCATGCCGACCGCTTCAAGCGCGTCCATGAGCTGGCCGTCCAGTTCTATCGCGCCGAGACATCGTGGCGCGACATCTACAACGACGTCCAGACCACGCCCGATGCAACGGCGCGCAGCGTTCGGCGCAAGCGGCGTCCACCGCATACCGGCCGTATCGACGCTGGCCACTATGTCAGCCACGACGGCGGCCCCCGGCTGATGCGGTCCGTCATCTACGTCCGCAATTGCCACGGCCGCGCCATCCATCCGACCGAAAAGCCGTCCGCGCTCCTCGAAATCCTCATCCGCACAAGCTGCCCCGAAGACGGCTTGGTCGGCGACTGGTTCGCCGGATCGGGCGCGGCCGGCGAAGCCTGTCGGTTGTCGGGCCGACGCTATCTCGGCTGCGAGATCGACCCCGACATGGCCGAGCGCGCCCGTTCGCGCATCGCCGCCGTGCTGCCGTTTCACGCGGGAGGCACGGCATGACCGGGCGCAGCGGCAAACGCGGTTTCACCGCCCGGCCGGGCGATCCTGAAAGCTGGATCAGGGCAGCCGACACGCCGCCGGGCGGCAAGGCCACCGGCGAAGCGTTCACCGCCCGCCTGACCATCGACATCACGCCCGAGCTGCGCGGCCGCATCAAGGTCACGGCCTTCCGGCGCGGGATCACCGTCGCCGACATGCTGCGCGACCTGCTCGCCAGCGAATTTCCCCCCACCGAAGGAGATCCGATATGACCGGCAACGCGGCCCGCCGCATGCCCGGCCGTCCGCTGCCGGACGGACCCGCGCCATTCACCACCCTGGTCGATCTGACCTTCGACAAGCGCAAGGTCGAGCGCTGGATACGCTTCGGCCGCAAGAGCTACGAACAGATCATCGACCGTCGCCGCAGCGTCGTCGGCTTCGCGCCGGAGAGCATCTTCGCCTTCGTCCGCTGGGCGGCCGGCGAACACGGCACGGTGATTTCACGCATCGACATCGTGCGCGCCATCGGCCGCGGCGAACCCTTCCAGACCGTGCCCTTCGTCCGCCCCGGCGGCGACATCCTGTTGCGTCTCGATAGCTGGGCGAAGGTGCAGCGCGCGCTTGCCGCCATCGACGCGGTGGAGGCGCTCGGCCTCGATCCCGCCGACGCTGCGCCGGATCATTGGCGGCACGTCCACAACCGCCTGACCGCCGGTCTGGACCCGCACGCCTACACGCCGGAGCGCCATGCGGCGTGGATCGGACGGCGGAGGATCGCGCCATGACCCGGTTCGGCTACGTCATGGTGACGTATTGCGCGGCGATGGGCGTCGCCATCGGGATGTTCATCCCGACGCCCACGAAACTGATCTGGAACGCCACCGCCAGCGCGCCGATCGGCTTCTACACCGTCGAGCCGAGCGACCGGATCGAGGTGCCCGAGCTGGTCGCCATCATGCCGCCCAAACCGCTCGCCGACTTCATGGTCGAGCGCGGCTATGTGGGGCGCGGCGTGCCGCTACTCAAGCGCGTCCTCGGCCTGCCGGGACAGCGCGTATGCCGCCTGCGGTCCACCATCATGGTGGACGGCGTGGAGATGGGCGAGGCCCTGGAGCGCGACCGCATCGGCCGCGAATTGCCCGTCTGGCAGGGCTGCCGCGTCATCGGCGACGGCGAAATCTTCCTCATGAATTGGGAGGTCCGCGACAGCCTGGACGGCCGTTACTTCGGACCCATCCCCGCAAGCTCCGTCATCGGCCGGGCGATTCCGCTCTGGACCGATGAGGAAGGCGACGGCCGCTACGAATGGCGCGCGCCGACCCGCTGACTTCGCGCCATTCCCCACCGACCAAAAGGAGACCGACTATGCCTGCCAATATCTTTGAACCCACCGCCAACGGCTATGCCGGCCGCGTCCGGCTGTTCGGCATCGACGAGCCCATCGTGCTTGTCGACATCGAGCCGGGCGACGCCGACAATGCACCGGCCTGGCGCATCCATCTCGACGACGAGGACGGCCCGGAGATCGGCGCCGCGTGGAAACGCACCGGCGGACGCGCGGGGGACTACATCGCGCTGGAGATCGACAGCCCGCTGTTCGGCGCGCTGTTTCGTCCGGCGCTGTTCCAGGCCGATGACGGGGGCCGCACCTACCGGCTGTCGTGGAAGCGGCAGAAGCCCCGCGAGGACCGGAGCTGATCGGTGCGCGTTCCGGCCATTCCTTTGTTCGCGGAAAAGCGGGCTCATTCCTTCGTCCCGCTCGATCGCAGGACGGCCGGCGCGCGCAGCGAAGGTCAGGGGCGGCCAACGGCCGGCGCTTCGCGCGCACCCTTGACCGCAGCGAGCACGCTGGCAGGCTTGCATCGTGGCGGAGACAGGGCGGGGTCGCTCTGCGCCGTTTTCCTATTGGCCAGCGTGCTCGCGCTTTGTGCGGGAACGACCATTGCGGTCGCACAGACCGCGCCGGTCGCCCGCAGCGTCGCCGCCGATCCCCATGCCGGGTTCATCACCGAAGCCTCGCAGCGCTTCGGCATTCCCGAGCACTGGATTCGCGCCGTGCTGCGCGCCGAGAGCGCGGGCGACGTGCGCGCCATCTCGTCGGCCGGCGCGATGGGATTGATGCAGGTCATGCCCGACACCTGGGCGGGCCTGCGCGTCCGTCATGGCCTCGGTCGCGATCCTTACGATCCACGCGACAACATCCTCGCGGGCGCGGCCTATCTGCGCGAGATGTGGGACCGCTACGGCAATGTCGCGGCAATGCTGGCGGCCTATAATGCCGGCCCCGGCCGCTACGATGAGCACCGCGCGACCGGCCGCGCCTTGCCCGCCGAAACGCGGGCCTATGTCGCCGCGCTGGCGCCAGTTCTCGGTGGCGCGGTCGCGTCCGAGACGCCCGCGCGAGCACCGCCACCGCCGCCCGACTGGCGCGCGGCTCCGCTCTTCGTCGCGCGCTCGACCGACACGCGGACTGTCGCCGCGCCGTCGTCCGAAGTGCAATCCGACGACGCTCGCGCAACCGTTCCGGTGCGCGATGCCGTCGATACGGAGCCGTCAACCGGCAGCATTTTCGTGGCTCGTGCCGATGACGGGGGAGCGCCATGAGGATGGCGTTCCCGCGCTCGGAGCGAGCCGTTCCAGTGTCTAGTCATGCGAGGGTTCGCCTGGCTGGATTCCGGGCAGGAAGGGCAGAAAGGGAAGGAAGTGCGGAGGGCAAGATAAAGGAACATGGCACTACGTCGCCAATGTTCTGGAAATTCTTGTTGTCTGCACACTGGTTAGGAGCGCCGCGAGCGGCACCCCGTTTTTGGACGGCGCGAGCCGTGATCTTGCGCAAAGCCTTGGCTTCGCTGGGTTTCGACCGGCACCATGGCCGCCGATTGCCCGATTTTCCTGAATTTTGGCCAGAGGCGCGTCCATGAGCGCCGACGACGAGAACCGTTTCCGGCCGAGGCCCGGCCGCATCCGATCCGACACGCCGAAGCTCGGCAAGGCCAAGAGCTTTCTCACCCAGGCGAAGAAGCTCGCCCGGCAGCACAGCAACGCACATCCCAAATATTCGCCGCGCCTGCCATCGCGCACGGCGGGGAAGTCGGCCGGCAAGGGGAGCAAGGGAGGCGGCAAGGCCCCGCGCTCGGCCGGCGGTCCCGGTGTCCGGCGTGGCCGTGGTGCGACCTTCGTTCGCGCCCGCACCCTCTCGGGCGGCTGGCGCCATAGCGCGCCCGGCATCCGGCGCGTCGTCGTCAAGACCCGCTACGTCCAACAGGCCGGCAAGAACGGCAAGGCCGCCGCGCATCTGCGCTATATCCAGCGTGACGGCACCTCGCGCGACGGCGAGCGCGGCCAGCTCTATTCGGCCAACGAGGACCGCGCCGATGGCGACGCCTTCCTCGATCGCGGCAAGGAGGATCGCCATCAGTTCAGGTTCATCGTCTCGCCGGAGGATGGCGCGGACCTGACCGATCTGACCGCCCACACGCGCGACCTCATGAAACAGGTCGAGGCCGACCTTGGCACCAAGCTCGATTGGGTCGCCGTCAACCACTACAACACCGGCCATCCCCATGTGCATGTCATCGTCCGGGGCAAGGACGAGCTGGGCGAGAACCTTGTCATCAACGGCGACTATCTCGCCAACGGCATCCGCGAGCGGGCGAGCGAGTTGACCACGCTGGAGCTTGGCCCCGTCACCGAAATCGAGCAGAGCCGCAAGCTCTCGGCCGAAGTCGATCAGGATCGTTTCACCCGCATCGACCGGGCGATGGCCGAGGAAGCGGACGAACGGTTCCTCGACTTGCGCCACGAACCCGACGATCCGCGCCGCCAGTTCAACCGGACCCTGCGCCTGCGTCGTCTCGCCAAGCTGGAGAAGATGGGGCTGGCGATCGAGCACGCGCCGGGCGTCTGGGAAATGAGCGGACGCATGGAGCCGACCCTGCGCGAAATGGGTAAGCGCGGCGACATCATCCGCAACATGCACAAGGCGCTGAAGGCCGATGGCCTGGAGCGCGACCCCATGACCTTCCATATCCATGACGGGCCGCCCGAGACGCCGATCGTTGGCCGCGTCGTTGACAAATATCTGACCGACGAGATGGGCGAGAACCTGACCGTCGTGGTGGACGGCATCGATGGCCGCACCCACCATGTCCCCGGTATCGACCCGGCCCGCGTCGAGGACGCCCGGATTGGCAGCGTGATCGAGATCGGCCCGGCCGAAACGACCGTCCGACCGTCCGACCGCACCATCACGGCCATGGCCGAGGACGGCATCTATCGGCCGAGCCGCCATCTGGAACAGGCGAAGTTCGAGGGCCGCGTTCCCGGCGGCGACTATGAGGGCTATGTCGATGCCCATGTGCGCCGGCTCGAGGCGCTGCGCCGCGCCGGGATTGTCGAGCGGATCGACGCCGACCAATGGCGCATCCCGGAGGACTTCGAGAGCCGCGCCGCCGCCTACGACGCCGGCCGCAACCGGCAGGCCAGCGTGCGCGTCATCTCACCCTTCGATCTGGAGAAACAGATCGGCGCGGACGGCGCGACCTGGCTCGACCGCCGGATGCTGGCGAACGACGCATCGGATCTCGCGCCGGCCGGGTTCGGCCAGCAGGTGCGCGAGGCCATGGAGAAGCGCCAGGAGCATCATATCGAACAGGGCGACGCCACCCGCCAGCAGAACGGCCGCGTCTTCTACCGCCGCAATCTTCTCGCCAACCTACGCGAGCGGGAGGTGGCCCGCGTCGGCGCAGAGATGGCCGAAGCGAAGGCGCTGCCGTTCCGCGCCGCCACGGATGGCGAGAGCATCAGCGGCAAGTTCACCGGGACCATGCAGCTATCGAGCGGCAAGTTCGCCATCGTGGAGAAGAGCCACGAGTTCACCCTTGTTCCATGGCGGCCGGTGATCGACCGCCAGCTCGGCAAGGAAGTCATGGGCGTCGTTCAGGGCGGATCGGTGTCGTGGCAGTTGGGCCGGCAAAGGGGATTGGGTCTATAGCCAATGATGCAACAGTTAGGGGCCGTCGTGACTTTCGCTTGGCGAGTGGCGCGACCAGACTTCCAACTGGTCGAGAATGCGAACAAGGTCAGCTCCGTCCGGGGTAAGACGATACGCTACACTTCGCGGGAACGTCGATGCTGGTGAGCGAGTGAGAAGGCCGCGCTTCTCAAGGCCCAGCAACCGCTCGGTCAGGACTTTGGGTGTGACGCCGGGAAGGCTTGCTGCAAGTTCGCCATATCGCTTCGTCCCATCCTTCAGATGCCACAGGATCAGGGCATTCCAGCGATGGCCGAGGAAGGACAACCAGTCCTCGACAGGGCATTCGGATGGCCGACGCGGTTCCGGTGACTCCAGATCGGAGTGTTCATCGGCAAAATGCTGCCTCATTGGCGTTCCTTCCCGTTTGGATAGTCCTGACCCGATGTGATTGCTGCTTCGTCGTCATAGACAGGAGCAAGAATCATGACGATCAGCGTCACCGAACCCGCGCACATGAACGAAGCCTTCGCGCGCGCCTTCAACACCAGAGAGATAGACAATCTGCTTGGCCTTTACGAGCCGGAGGCGGTGCTTCTGACTGACGACAGCGGAGCAAGCTGCCTTGGTCATCCGGCGATTGCCTCGGAACTGGCAAAGCTCCTGGAGGCCCCCGGTGTTATGACGTCGCGCAACAATTTTTGCGTCGTTCATGGCGACTTTGCGCTCCTCCGCGCCGATTGGACGTTGGCGGCGGAAGACGGCAGCGTGGTTGCGTCGGGCAGTTCAGCCGAGGTGGTCAGGAGACAGCCGGATGGACGATGGCTCTACATGATTGACCATGCAGCGGGGGCCGGCCTGCCGCGCGTTGGCGATTGATGCGGCATACATGAATCCGATGAGAAGGCGGCGATGCTCAGGAAATATGGTTGATCGCGCGCTGCATCGTCTCCCAAATGCGTGGGTCACTCGATTGGGCGACATTGAACCGCAGAAAATCGGATGCGGATTCCGAGACACTGAAAACGTCTCCCGGTGCCAGAACAATGTCCTCGGTAAGTGCTTTTCGTGCCACCTCGACAGCCTTCACCCCTTCTGGCAATCGGCACCAAAGGTAGAAGCCGCCGCGAGGCATAAGCCATAACTCCATGCCGAGGTCTTCAAGTTTCCCAGCAATCTCTCTTCTAGCCCGAACGAGGCGCAGACGGATGTCATCCATGTGCTTGCGGTAGCCACCGCTGGTGAGCACATTCGCAATCAAATCCGCCGCAACTGGGCTCGGGCCTCCGAAATTGATCGCTACCTGAAGATCAACGAGATCCTCGATCCAATCACGTCTTGCTGCAATGTAGCCACAGCGCACCGAGGCGGACAGCGTTTTTGAAAAGCTGCCGATGCGGATTACGCGGTTCAATCCGTCAAGCGCAGCCAGCCGCGGAGAAGGCTCAGGTTCGAAATCAGCAAAGATGTCATCCTCCACTATAATCGTATCATGAAGGGTTGCGGCGTTCATTATCCGGTATGCTGTTTGCGGAGACAATGTCGCTCCGGTCGGATTGTGTAGCGCCGAATTGGTGATGTAGAGTCTCGGCCGTTCAGCGGCGAGGATAGATTCAAATTGAGCCGCGTCCGGCCCTGCCGGCGTGTAGGGGACACCGATCACATTTGCCTGGTGTGCTCGCAGGAGGGCGCGAAAGTTGAAATAGCACGGGTCATCCACGAGCACAGTGCTGCCCGGACGCAGCAGGAACCGACAAATCAAATCTATCGCTTGAGTGCCCGAAGCCGTCAAAAGGATCTGATCGGGAGACGCTTCGATCCCATCCTCTACGAACCGCGCCAAGAGAAGCCTCCGCAATGCAAGAGACCCGCGCGTGCCGCCATATTCGGTCAGCGCACCATCCGCTGATCGCGCCATAGCGCGAAAAGCCCGTCGCAGCGCGTCGGCCGGCATCCAGTCGGCGGGCATCCAGCCACAGCCCGGCTTCAGAACCGCCGGGTCGGCGTCGAGCGACTGGCGAGATACCCAAAACGGGTCGACCGATCGATCCTGCTTCGCATCATCTGTCCCGAGCGCGAGACGAGGTAGAGTGGGCGCCGATATGTAAAAGCCGGACCCGCGCCGGGCACGCACCAGTCCCTCCGCCGCTAACCTGTCATAGGCTTCCACAACGGTGGATGGCGATACACCCATACTGGTCGCCAAACTTCGGATCGATGGCAAACGGTCTCCAGCCGCAAAAGCTCGGCTCGCCACCTTGGCACGAATCGAGTTCATCACCTCGATTGTCTTGAAACCACTACGCCCTGACATCCGCTCACCAATCTGTATTGGCGATTATAGCCACACAGCTCGCGCAAATTGTATAGGATTGTAACTTCTCTAACAAGAATTATTTCCTAAATGTAGTTCTTGGCGAAGAAGCGCTCTCGTCGTCCTCATTACTTGAAAAACTTGTTCGATAGAACAGGGGAGGAACGAGCATGCAAAGAGAACCTGAAAGCTTTTCTAAGCTAATACCGCAGCGCCTCATCTCAGAAAATGGAAAGGACTGGCACCGTCTTGTGCTTGAAGACCTTTCCGTCCGCTTAGGCGATCCTGACTTTCCATGCCTGTTCTCCAAGAATGCCTTCCAAAAGGGCCTTCTCCGCTTCGTATTCGTCGAGAGCGCCGACGACCAGGGGATCAGGGAATTAGCCGCCGCCCTTGGGCAATATGTCGAGCTTTCGAGGCAATGGACTGGCAGCCTCAATACTGCCTATCCGCTTGTTGTGGCATTTTCTCAGGAGATCGCAGGACCGCAATCTCTTGAGAGTTATCATGAATTTGGTTGGCAGGTTCTTCAGCGACTGCACGCCGTCGACCCAGCGCCCTGGCCCCGAAATGTCGGCACAGATCCCAACGCACCGGCCTGGTCTATGTGCTTCAACGGTATGCCCCTGTTCTGCAACATGAGCCATCCCGCCCACGCCGCGCGGCGGAGCCGTAACCTTGGGCAACATTTCCTCATCATCGTGAATCCTCGTGAGCGCTTCGATGTCGTCGCGGGTGACACGCCGACAGGCCGTAAGGTTCGAGCGAACATCCGTGCGCGGATCGCGTGCTACGACGGGATGCCGCATTGCCCACAACTTGCCTGCTACGGCGCTGGGGCACTCGAATGGTGGCAATACAGCGTCTCCGACGAGAATGGAGAGCGGGCCGATAAATGCCCATTCAAATTCAGCAACGCTGAACAGCCTCTAGAAATACAGGATTCGTCCGCAGCAAAAAATATGTGATCCGATCTTTATCGAAACAGGAAAACATCATGCCCCTTTTCGAAAACATCCTCGACACCATCGGCAGAACACCAATCGTCAAACTCCATCGCCTTCCACCAAACCACGTTTCGCTCCACGTTAAGGTCGAATCCTTTAATCCCGGCGGCTCCGTAAAAGACAGGCTGGCGATCGCTGTGGTCCTCGACGCTGAAGCCAAGGGCCTGCTGAAACCTGGCGACACGATTGTCGAATGCACCTCCGGCAACGTTGGTATCGCACTTGCGATGGTGTCTGCTGCCCGCGGTTATCAATTCGTTGCCGTCATGGGGGATGGTTATTCGGTGGAACGCCGCAAGCTCATTCGAGCCTACGGCGGCAAGGTGCTGCTCTTCCCAAGTGCCGAGGGCAGCAGCGGCGGCAACCGACGTGCGGATGAACTTGCCGAACGTTTCGGTTGGTTTCGGCCCCGCCAATTCGACAACCCCGCTAACCCGGCTTACCATCGGCAGACGACCGCTGCCGAAATACTCAGTGATTTCGCCGGCAAGCGCCTAGACTACTTCGTCACCGGGTTCGGGACCAGTGGAACACTAACGGGCGTCGGTCAGATGCTGCAATGCGCCCGCCCAGAAGTCCGCATCATTGTCGCAGAACCAGCCAACGCTGCCGTTCTGTCCGGCAAAGAGTGGCAGGTTCACAAGATACAGGGCCTCGCGCCCAATTTTATCCCAAGCATTCTTGACCGGAATGTCGTCGGTGATCTTCTCCCGGTTGACGAGGACATCGCGCGCGACACCGCCCGACGGCTCGCGGCCGAAGAAGGAATTTTTGTCGGCATATCGGCTGGTGCAACGGTGGCAACCGCTCTGCAAGTTGCCCAACACGCCCCCGAGGGCTCCGTGTTGCTCGCGATGCTGCCTGACACCGGCGAACGCTATCTCTCAACCTTCCTCCTCGACGGACTCAATGAAGGTTCCGACGACGAATGGCTGGCCAGCCAAGCTGCGAGTGATCGCAACTGTGCAGATCGTCAGAGACAGTGAATTGCAAGGAGAGGTCGATGAGCGAGTTCATTCCTCCCTCAACGAGGTTCGTCCAGTTGCCGGACCCCTTCCCGATGAAGCGCGGCGGTATCCTCCACGGTGCCCGTATCGCCTACGAGACTTGGGGGCGACCGAACCATGTCGCGGATAATACCATCCTCATCCTCACCGGCCTTTCGCCAAACGCTCATGCTGCCGCCCATGACGCAAACCCCTCAGCAGGGTGGTGGGAGTCGATGCTGGGTTCGGGAAAGCCCATCGACACGGACCGCTGGCATGTCATCTGTGTCAATTCCCTAGGGAGCTGCCATGGCTCAACGGGGCCGGCCTCGCTTGATCCTGCTACCGGCTGCGCCTACCGGGTCGACTTCCCCGAACTCTCTATCGAAGACATCGCCGATGCAGCGGCCTTCGCGGTGCGCTCTCTCGGCTTTGAACGCCTTGCCTGCGTCATCGGGAATTCAATGGGCGGGATGACAGCGCTCGCCTTACTCGCCCGCCATCCCGGATTAGCTCGCAGCCACATCAATATATCCGGTGCGGTCCATGCTTTGCCTTTTTCCATCGCAATCCGCTCGCTGCAACGGGAAGCAATCCGACTCGATCCACACTGGAATGAAGGGCGCTACGACGCCACCCTATATCCCGACTGCGGCATGGCCGTAGCGCGTAAGCTGGGCGTCATCAGCTATAGGTCCGCCTTGGAGTGGGATGGGCGCTTTGGTCGCGTCCGGCTCACTTCCGAGCCAGGTTTTAGAGACCCCTTCGGCCTGGAGTTCGAGGTCGAAGGCTATCTGGAAAGCCATGCGCGCCGCTTTGTCCGCGGATACGACCCGAACTGCTATCTTTATCTCAGCCGCTCTATGGATTGGTTCGACCTTGGTGAGACCTGTGGGCGTAGCGCCTTCGACGCTCTTACCTTGATCGAGCTTGAGACCGCGCTCGCGATTGGTGTTCGCAGCGACATCCTCTTTCCGTTGCAGCAACAATCTCAGATTGCTGAAGGTCTCTGCGCCGGGGGCGTGGATGCAAAATTCCTGGCACTGGAATCGCCTCAAGGACACGACGCTTTTCTCGTCGACATCGAAAGCTTTGGCCCCGCCATTGGCGATTTCCTCGCCAAGCTAACCGTCTCAAGTCGGCCGCTGAAGCGAGATGAGCCTACCTACAGCCCATGGCGAGACCGCGAAACGCTGAACCGTTCATCGCTTCCTGTCAGTTGTGAAACCCTACAGGAAGCCCCGAGCGGTCGTCACCTGTCACCCTTCGTTCGATAGGAAAGCCCATGCACATCCAATCGACCAAAATCGCACTTGTTACGGGCGCCACTCGTGGAATCGGCTTCGAGACTGCGCGCCAACTCGCCGAAAAAGGGGTCCGCGTTCTGCTTGGTGGCCGGGACAACGACCGCGTAGCCGCCGCCGCTCTGAGCTTGCGCGACTGCGGCCTAGACGTCGAACCCTGCACGATGAATATCACGTCACTGGAGAGCATCTCGGCCGCTTCAGCATCGGTGCAGCAACGTTACGATCACTTGGACATCCTCGTCAACAATGCCGGAATCCGCGTCGAAGAATATGGCAAGCAACCGTCAGAGCAACCGCTCGACCAATGGCGTGCCACCTTCGAGACCAATCTATTCGGTGCCGTCGCAGTCACCCAGGCTTTCCTTCCACTGTTACGGAAATCGCCTGCGGGTCGTATCGTCAATGTCTCAAGTCTCCTTGCGTCGCTAAGCCTCCACAGCGACCCACGTTCCTACGCCTACACCCCAAAATTCAAATCGCTTCCAGCCTACAGCGCCTCAAAGAGCGCACTCAACGCTTGGACGGTCCATCTCGCCTACGAATTGCGGGACACCTCCATCAAAGTTAACGCGGCACATCCGGGTTACACCAAGACCGATATGAATGACGGCGAAGGTGACATTGCTATTCCAATAGGGGCCAAGACCAGCGTGAGACTTGCACTCCTCGACGAAGACGGCCCCTCCGGCGGCTACTTCCACATGGAGGAGAACGTGCCATGGTGACGGCCGCCTATCTCTCTCCTTGCAAGTTTAGCAAGATGCACGGTGCTGGTAACGATTTCGTCGTGCTGGACCTACGGGAATCCGAAGAGCCTTCTCCCGAGCTATGCCGCATCTTTGCCGATCGACATACGGGTGTCGGATGCGATCTCATCCTTGGCGTTGACGCACCTCGCAGCCCTGATGCAGTCGCTTCCTACCGTATTTGGACTGGCGATGGCGAACCGTCGCGACAATGCGGAAACGGTGCGCGATGCGTCGCCGCGTGGGTGCGTCGTGCTGGTATCGTGCTCAGTAACCAATTTGCTCTCGATAGCCCCAGCGGAACGCACCTCGTCGACGTCCTGCCGGATGCCGTCTTTCGTGTCAGCTTGGGCATACCGGATTTCTCTCCGGCACAAATCCCATTGGTCGGCTTCGATACCGAACAGATGCTCTACGAGACCAGTCTTGATGGCGCCCCATGCCGCTTTGTCGCCGTTTCGATCGGAAATCCGCATGCCGTAATCGAGGTCAGCAATGTCGACACGGCGCCAGTCGCCAAAATTGGCGCAGCGTTACAAGGCTCCCATCATCTTCCACATTCGGTGAATGTCGGCTTTGCCGAGATCGTCTCCCGCAATCAAATCAATCTGCGCGTTTATGAAAATGGCGCAGGCGAAACACTTGCCTGCGGAAGCGGCGCCTGCGCTGCAGCGGCGGTTTTTATGCGCCAGAAGCGGATTGATCGAGAGGTGTCGGTGGTGGTTCCTGGTGGATGCCTAGAAATCGCATGGGAGACTAACGCCTCCGAAATAACAATTACTGGCCCCGCCACCTTCGTTTTCGAAGGCCGCCTCGATGTCTCCCATAACTCCTATCTGGGGGCTGCATCATGAGCATTCTCGCATTAGTAACCGCAAAAGCCAGCCTTCCGAACGACTTTGACATGCCACTTCTGATCTCCGCGTGCCGCGAGCAGAAGGTCAACGTGGAAATATGCCTCTGGGATGATCCCACAGTCGACTGGTCGCGCTTTAGCGCTGTCATCTTGCGGTCGCCCTGGGACTACCCCGATAGGCTTTCTGAGTTTCTTGCGTGGTGTGAGCACCTGGGCACCGTCACAGAGATGTTCAATCCATTATCTGCTGTGCGCTGGAGCCTCGACAAACACTACCTGGCAGATCTCGCGGCGCGCGGTGTGCCTGTTGTGCCAAGCCGCTTTGTAGAGCCCGGCTCATCCCCGATCGAGTGCCTGGACGAGTTCCTTTCGCAGCACCCCGAAAGCACCGATCTTGTCGTGAAGCCGGCTATTGGCTGCTACTCGAAAGGCGTCCAGCGCTTCGCACGAAACCAACGCAATGCCACCGCCGATCACATTGCTCGACTGCTTCGGCAAGGTGCTGTTGTCATCCAGCCGTATCTACCAGCTATCGACGATCACGGTGAAACTAACCTTATATATTTCGACGGCGCCTACAGTCATGCAATCCGTAAAGGGGCCTTGCTGATGGACGACGGCACGGTGAATGTGCCTACCAGCGATTTCCGAGCAGCCCGAGACGCCGATGCGGCCGAGCGCGAAATCGCAGAAGCCGCCCTTGATGCCGCCGGCCTTCATCTCCACCTGCGGCGCCCGCTGCTCTACGCGCGCGTAGATCTGATCCGCGGCAACGATGGTCGCCCTCAATTGCTGGAACTTGAGGTAGCCGAGCCTTCTCTATCTTTGCCATTTGCTGAAGCGGGCGCTAGCCGCTTTGCCGATGCGCTGGCGAGACTCACCAAGACAAAGAAAGGATTCTGACCATGCTGTTCGATCTCATCGTATCGCAAGGCCGCATTGGCGACCGATCTGAGCGGACGCTTGAAGGCGCAGCGCGCACGGCGCAGGCGCTAGAACAGCGTTATGGCGTCGTAGCGCGCACGATCGGACAAGCAGCTCCTTCCGCACATGACGATTGGAGCGTCAGCTTGCCCCAGGCCAGGGACACACTCATCCATCTCGGTGAGGCTATCGCCACGAGCATTGATGGCCCGAACCTCTCCGTGATGATCGCAAACACCTGTTCAGCGAGCCTCGCCACCCTGCCGATCGTAGCGCGCCGCTACCCAGAGGCTGTGATCCTCTGGGTTGATGCCCACGGAGACTTCAACACACCAGACACAACGGATACCGGCTATCTTGGCGGAATGGTCCTCGCCGGCGCCTGCGGCCTTTGGAACAGCGGTCACGGCGGGGACTTGGCCCCCAGCCAGATAATCGTAGTCGGCGCCCGCGATGTGGATGCTGCGGAGGGCGAGTTGCTCTCCGTTAGCGGGGTAAGGGTCATCGCTCCAGAGGATGCTTCGCCGGCCTCTGTCCTGGACGCCATCGGTAAGGCCCCCGTCTGGATTCATGTCGATTGGGACGCCATGGAGCCGGGACACATCCCCGCTGACTACAAGGTGCCCGGAGGTCTTCTACCTGCGCAACTGCGAGAGATTTTCGCGGCCATTCCGGGGGACAGGCTACTTGGATTCGAGATTGCCGAGTTCCATCCGTCAACCAACGAGCAACACAACCAGGCAGCACTCGCCACCGCTCTCGAAATCATCGCGCCCCTGATTGAAATGTCACCCCAGAACGTCTCGAAAAGAGGGAATGGCATCCACCCATCCTGCCCATACAGTTCCCAATAATAAGCTGACAGTTGACACTGACTGCAAAGCCTCAGCTCAACCGAGCCCCTGTGGCAGTGGCCTCACCACCTGTCCACGGCCAAAGTGACTGGTTATTGCATGGCCTGAATCTCTAATTGTATTGCTTAGAATACCAATACAGATTTGCCAAATTGTTTGCCATTGTCTCTGTCGCCACGGGCAAGCCATCGTTAAGCGGAGAGTTCCAACAGTGAGGGACTCATGGGGCGAAATACGGCGGGCTGGGGCAGCGGGCTCCTGGGTGTCATCATTTTCAGCGGCTCGTTGCCGGCCACGCGCGTTGCCGTGGCTGACTTTTCGCCCATGTTTCTCACTTCCGCTAGGGCGGTGATTGCGGCAATCCTCGGTGCCATCTTTCTGCTGGGCCTTCGTCAGGTGCGGCCGGCGCGAAACGATCTCCTGTCGCTGGCCATCGTCGCGGCCGGCGTTGTAGTCGGCTTTCCTTTGCTGACGGCGCTCGCGCTCCAACACATTACCGCTGCCCATTCGATCGTATTCATCGGACTGTTGCCGCTTGCGACTGCGATCTTTGGTGTATTGCGCGGCGGCGAGCGCCCGAAGCCTACATTTTGGCTTTTTTCAATCATCGGAGCTGCAACGGTCGCGGGCTTCGCCATTTCCAAAAGCGATGGCGGCTCACTCGTGGGCGACCTTCTCATGATTGCCGCTATCCTGCTCTGCGGACTTGGTTATGCGGAAGGCGCGGCCCTTTCCCGCCGTCTGGGTGGTTGGCAAGTCATCTCTTGGGCCTTGTTGATTTCCCTGCCGATGATGGCCCTTATCGCGTTGGCGACTCTTCCCGACAGTTGGAGCAACATCAGCTTGCCCGCATGGATCAGCCTCGCTTACGTTTCTGTCTTCAGCATGCTAGTTGGCTTCATCTTCTGGTATCGCGGGTTGGCGCTCGGAGGTATCGCAGGGGTCGGGCAATTGCAGCTTCTGCAACCTTTCTTCGGCCTCATTCTCGCCGCCGTATTCCTCCACGAGCCGATCGCTTGGACGATGATTGCAGCCACCGTTGTAGTGGTTCTGTGCGTTGCAGGCGCTAAACGCTTCGCCTGACGCCATCACACCCTTGTCCCATGGCGGCCGGTGATCGTCCGCCAGCTCGCATGGAAACCATGGGCGTCGTCTAGGGCGCATCGGTGTCGTGGCAATTGGGCCGGCAAAGGGGATTTCCTGTCTCGGCCTCTTCACGATGGGCCGGACTTGCTTGACAGGTGCCTGCACGCGATTATGGTATGTTCGTTCAATAACGATGTCAGGTGCGATATGGCCCGCCCGCGAGAGTTCGATGAAGAGCGTGTGCTCGATGCCGTCATGGATACCTTCTGGCGCAGCGGCTATGAGGGCACCTCCGCGCAGGCCCTTGTCGATGCGACCGGGCTGGGTCGCGGCAGCCTCTATGCCGCCTATGCCAACAAGGACGGTCTGTTCGAGCAGGCGCTGCTTCGCTACCATAAGCGCGCCCAGGCCCATGTCGATCAGCTCCGGCAAGAGGGGTCGCCCATGACGCGGCTGCGCGAGCTGATGACCGATATAGTCGAGGCCGATCTGAACGCGCCGGAAAAGCGCGGATGCCTCGCGACCAACAGCGCGGTCGAAATGGCGGGCCGCGATCCCCACGTCGCCGACCTTGTGCGACAGAACTTCACCATCCTGATGCGCGGCATCGAACAGGCGATCCGGCGCGGCCAGGCCGCCGGGGAAATACGCCCCGAGGGCGATGCCGCCGTGCTGGCGCTTTTCCTGTTCAATGCCGTGCAGGGGCTGCGGGTGCTCGCCAAGACCTTCCGCCCCGACGACCGTCCCAAACTCATCGCCGTAATCGACCAGACGCTGACGGCATTGACCTGAGCGTCCGTTTTTTTGGTCGATTATGGAATGATCGTTACACAACAACCCAACCACAGGAGCTTCCCATGACAGACACTTCTTCAACTCTCCCGGTCGCCGTTCTCGGTGCCGGCATCATCGGTGCTGCCGTCGCCCGCAATCTCGCTCGCAAGGGCTTTGCGGTTCGCGCCTGGAATCGCTCGGCAGCGAAAGCGCAGGCGCTCGCGGCCGATGGCGTCGCGCCGTTCGAGAACGCGGCCGACGCGGTGCGCGGCGCGGCGATCGTCGTGACCGTGCTGAAAGATGGCCCGGCCGTGACCGAGGCGATCGGGGCGGCGCTTCCCGGCCTCGCCAAAGGCGTCGTCTGGCTTCAACTCAGCACGGTCGGCATCGAGGCGATCGACGAGCTGTCCAGCTTTGCGGACGAGCACGGCTTCGTCTTCTATGATGCACCGGTCCAAGGCACCCGCCAGCCGGCTGAGCAAGGCAAGCTGGTCATTCTCGCTTCCGGGCCGCAGGACGGCCGCGAGACGGCTCAATCCGTCTTCGACGCCATTGGGCAGCGCACCCTTTGGGTGTCCGATACGGCCGGCGCGAGCAGCCGGCTGAAGCTGGCTCTCAACGCCTATGTCTTCGCGCTGACCCACGGCACGGCCGAAACCCTCGCCATCGCCCGCGCGCTCGGCGTCGATCCGGCGCTTGTGATCGAGGCGGTGACGGGCGGCCCGCTCGACAGCGGCTATTTCCAGGGCAAGGCTGCGGCGATGCTCAAGGGCGATTTCGCCACCAGCTTCTCGGTCGAGAACGGGGTGAAGGATGCGTGCCTTGTCGTGGAAGCCCTCAAGGGAACCGGCGTTCACGCCGATCTGGCCGAGGCCGGGCTTGTGCGTTTCGAGCGCGCTGCCGAGGCCGGACATGGCGACAAGGACATCGCCGCTTCCTTCCTCGCCTGACGGACGATCCAATGACAGTCTCTGAAAATATGCAGGGCGTAGCGCCCAAGGGCGGCGCTGCGCCGGATCGCCTCCCGGTCGGTCAACTGCTTGCCTTCACCGTGGCGGGCTTCCTCGCCATCATGACCGAGAACATGCCCGCCGGCCTGCTGCCGCAGATCGGCCAGGGCCTCGGCGTTTCCGAAGCCATGGCCGGGCAGACCGTGACGCTCTATGCGCTCGGCTCGGTCGTGGCGGCGATCCCGGTCATCGCGGCGACGCGAAGCTGGAATAGGCGTCCGCTGTTCCTGCTCGCGATTGCAGGGCTGCTGGTCTTCAACACGCTCACGGCGATTTCGGCGCACTACGGACTGACGCTCGTGGCCCGCTTCATCGCCGGCATGGCGGCGGGCGTCGTCTGGGGGCTTGTTGCGGGTTACGCCCGGCGTCTCGCGCCACCCCATCTGCAAGGCCGGGCCATGGCGATCGTCGGCGTCGGCCAGCCCATCGCCCTGTCACTCGGCGTCCCGCTGGGCGCGTGGCTCGGCGGTCTGTCAGACTGGCGGCTCGTGTTCTGGATCATGTCCGCCGTCGCCCTGGTGCTGCTCGCCTGGATTCGCCTGGGCGTGCCCGACTTCCCCGGACAGGCCCAGCACCAGCGCCTGTCAGTTGGCCGCGTCTTCGCCATCCCCGGCGTCCGGCCCGTCCTGCTGGTGCTGTTCGGGTGGATTCTCGCGCACAACATTCTCTACACCTACATCGCGCCCTTCCTCGGCACGACAGATACGGGCCTGCGGATCGACATCATCTTGCTCGTATTCGGCGTGGCCTCTGTCGTCGGCATCTGGGGAACCGGCGTTCTGGTGGATCGCCGCCTGCGCGGCGTCACGCTGCTCAGTCTCGCCGCCTTCGCCGGAGCTGCGCTGCTGCTGGCGATGTCGCACGGCTCCCCGATCCTCGTGCTGGCCGGCGTGACGATCTGGGGCCTGACCTTCGGCGGCGCTCCGACCTTGCTGCAAACGGCGCTGGCCGACTCCGCCGGCGATCATGCCGACGTCGCCCAATCCATCCTTGTCACCGTCTTCAACCTCGCCGTCGCGGGGGGCGGTCTGGCGGGTGGCCTGGTTATGGACAAGGCGGGAGCTGCCTCCCTGCCGTGGATACTGATTCCACTCGTCATGCTTGCACTGGTGACGACGTGGCTGGCTAGAGACCATGGCTTCCGCACAGGACAGCGAGGGGACTGACCGGAATGCGCCGCCGGAAACGGAATGAGAGGCGACGAACAGCGACCTCGTTGCAGGTCCAAAGGATTGCGGCGAATCCTTTCGTTCGCCTGTCAGATTTCGCGCCTGCTTTGCCTCAGCAAGAAATCGCGCACATAGACGACGCGGGGATGGCGCAGCGCTGGCTTGTTCCAGGCGAGATAGAGCGTGTTTTCCGGTGTCGCGCCTGGCGTCGGCAGCACGGCGAGATCGCCGGCCGTGACCGCATCCGCGCAGAGATAATCGGGCAACACTGTCCAGCCCGCGCCAGCCTTCGCCATCTCCAAAAGCAGGCGCAAGTCCGGTGCGGTCGCCACGGCCTGCATCTCTGGGTTCTTGTCGAACACGCGCTGGAAGAACTCACGCACGAGCGGCAGGGTTTCTCCATAGGCAATCAACGGCAGGCCGCACAGGAAGTCGGCCGTCACGTTCCTTGCCTTCGTCCGCTCGGCGAGGCTCGGGGCCGCCACCGGCAGCAAGCGTTCGCGCCCCATTTCCGCAAACCCATGCGCCTTGCCTTCGGGCGGCGAGGCGGTGACGGCGAGATCGGCATGGCCTTCGTCGAGCGCGGCATAGATGCGCGCCCGGTCGCCCGTCTGGATGCGCAGCCGCAAGCCTTCGCTGGTCAGCGGCGCGAGCCGTGGCGCGACGCGCAGCGACAGATATTCGGCCGGGCCGACGATATGCACCGTGCCGCTCAAGCGGGAAGAGCGCGCCTGCGCCGCGCCCATCGTCGCCTCGATCCCGTCGAGATGGGCGGCGACCGAGCGGGCGAGATCGTCGGCCGCGGGCGTCGGGGCGACGCCGCGCGCCTGCCGGACGAACAGCGGCTTGCCGAGCATGGTTTCCAGCGCGGCGATATGTGCCGAGGCGGCCGGCTGGGTGATGCCGAGCCGTTGTGCTGCCCGCGTCAGCGAGCCGGCGCGATAGGCGTCGAGGAAGGTGCGCAGATAGACGAGGTGGTTCATGTCGGATCAGCCATAGGATTATCTATGGCTGATAGCAGAAGGAACGATTTCTGTCATGGCTCTGGATCGGGCAGCCTCGGGCGACCCAATCATGGAGCCGTCCAATGACCGAACTCATTTCCCAGATCAAAATCCTCTTTATCCTCACCTCCGCCAGCACCATGGGCGTCAGCGACAAGCCGACCGGCCTCTGGTTTGAGGAACTGGCGACACCCTATTATGCGTTTCTCGACACCGGCGCTTCGGTGACGCTCGCCTCCATAGCGGGCGGCTCCGCGCCCATCGACCCGCGCTCGGTCAAGCCCATGGGCGAGAACGAGGCCAGCGTCGACCGCTTTCTCGGCGATGTGGCGGCGTCCGGGGCGCTGACCGACACCCTGCCGCTCTCCGCCATCGACATTTCCGAGTATGACGCGGTGTTTCTGCCCGGCGGGCATGGAACCATGTGGGATTTGCCCGAGAGCACTGAGTTGGCCGCGCTGCTCGGCAGGGCATGGTCGGAAGGCAAGATCGTCGCCGCCGTCTGCCACGGCCCGGCCGGGCTGGTGAACGTCAAGGACGAGACCGGCGCTCCGCTGGTGAACGGCCGCCGCGTCACCGGCTTCTCCGACAGCGAGGAACGCGCGGCCGGACTGGACGAGGCCGTGCCCTTCCTGCTGGAAACCCGCCTGCTCGAATTGGGCGGCCGCTACGAGAGCGTAGCCGACTTCCAGCCCTTCGCCATCGTCGATGGCCGGCTGGTGACGGGGCAGAATCCGGCGTCCTCCGCGCTGACCGCGAAACTGACACTGGAGGCGCTGAACGGCGGGGACGCGCGATGAGCAACGCCCCGGCCACGGACTCCACTTCGCAGACCGGCGGTATCCCGCTGGTCATCTATGTCTTCGCGCTCTCGGCCTTTGCCCTGGGCTTCACCGAGTTCGTCACCATCGGCCTGGTCTCGGACATCGCCGCCGATCTGGGGGTCGGCGTCGACCGGGTTGGCGCGGCCGTCGCAGCCTATGCGCTCGGCGCCACCATCGGGGCACCGATCCTGACGGCGCTGGCCGCAAGCTGGAGCCGCAAGCATCTGCTACTCGCGGCGATGATCGTGTTCACGGTCGGCAACTTCCTCGTCGGCCTGTCCGGGGATCTGACGTCCTTGCTCGCGGCGCGGTTCGGATCGGGGCTAGGCCATGGCGTCTTCCTCGCCGTCGCGTCCAGCGCCGCGACGCGGCTGGTCGCCCCGGAGCGCGCGGGCAGCGCCGTGGCGGTCGTCTTCGGCGGTCTGACGCTGGCGCTCGCCTTCGGCGTGCCGATCGGCACATTCCTCGGCGGCGTCTGGACCTGGCAGACCATCTTCATAGGCGTCGCGATCTGCGGCGCGATCGGCGTGGCCGGTCTGGCGCTGCTGATGCCGAATTCGCGGGATGGCGGCGAGGCAAAAGACGCCTTGCACAACCTTGTGGCGCTGATCGACCGGCGCCTGCTCGGCGCGGCGCTCATCACCGTGCTGGCCTATACCGGCTCCTTCTGCCTGTTCTCCTATATCTCGCCGCTGCTGATCGAAGTGACCGGCATGGACGCCGCCTGGGTCAGCACGATGATGCTGGTCTATGGCGTCGCGGCCGCCATCGGCAATGTCGTCGGCGGACGCATGACCGACAAGCTCGGCCCAGACAAGGCGGTGATGATCGTTCTGATCGGCCTTGCCGTGGTGCTGGCTCTGATGTGGCCCGCCGCCCGTTCCGTCCCGGCCATGGCGGTTCTGATCGCGGCGCTCGGCGCGCTGACCTACGCAGCGGTGCCCGCGATGCAGGCCCGCGTCATCGGCATCGCTGAACGCCATGCGCCCAAGGCACTGGCGGCTGCGGCTGGCCTCAACATTGCGGGCTTCAATTCCGGTATCGCGCTCGGTTCGCTGATCGGGGGCGTCGTGATCGGCGCGTTCGGGCTGACCGCGACCGCCATCGTCGGTGCGCTGGCTGCCATTGCCGGAATTGCTGTTCTCGCATTCCAGCGGACGAGCCAAGCATAATGGCTATGGGCGCGCGACGACCATTCCTATCGCCGCGTCAGAGCCGCCATGGCGGGATCGAGACCGGCTTCGAGTTGCTCCCGGCTCATGCCGTCGCGCGCCTGCATCGAGATCGCCTGCATCATGCCGCTGTAGAAACGCGCGAGAACCGGAATGTCCGCTTCGGGGGGAACGTCACCGTCCTCGCGCCCGCGCTCCAGACGCTTTTCGATCCGCGCGATGTTTTCCCGCCGGATGCCTTTCAGGAGATCCGACAGAGGATCGCTCTCGGGCTGACAGCTCATCACGCCGGTAAGGAGCATACAGCCGGCTGCGTTCGGTGCGGAAACCGCCACATCGATACTGGCCTTGAGCATGGCCCGGATGCTGTCGCGCGCCGTCGCCCCCATCTCCAGAGCCTTCAGAAAGACCGATCCGGTCGTGGCCTTGTAAAGTTCGACCGCCTCACGGAAGGCGGCCTCCTTCGATCCGAAGGCGGCATAGAAGCTTGGCGGCGTCACGCCGATCGCGGCAGTCAGGTCGGTGAGCTGCGCGCCCTCATAGCTCTTGGCCCAGAACACCTCCATCACGCGGCGCAAAGCGTCGTCGCGGTCGAAACTGCGCGGGCGTCCTCGTGGTGCGGCCATGTCGTTCCTTTCTATAGTGAGATTTATATAATTTTCTTGACCGTCCTCGGCAAGCCCGATAGCGATTTCTATAACGAGATTTATAGAAAGGAATCGCAGGCCATGTCAGACGGATCGGCGGCCGTTGCCGCAGCCACATCGCCACAGGACGAAGCAACCCGGCAGAGGGAGGGAATCCCGCTGGTCGTCTATGTCCTCGCGGTGACATGCTTCATGCTCGGCACGTCGGAATTCATGATCGCGGGCATGATGCCCACACTGGCGCAGGCACTCGATGTTAGCGTTCCCCAGGTTGGCTACCTGATTTCGCTCTACGCCGCGGGGATGGTCGTCGGCGGGCCGATCCTGACGGCGCTGCTTCTCAGGTTCGGTTTTCCCAACAAGCCTTCGCTACTTGCCTTGCTCGCCATCTATGTCGCCGCGAGTATCCTGGCGGCGAGCGCGCCGACCTACGAGATCATGGCGACCGCGCGTGTTCTGACGGGCGTCGCCGGCTCGGCTTGTTTCGGTATATCCATCTCAATCGCGGCCGGTCTCGTCGCACCCGATCAACGCGGGCGGGCGTCTTCGATCGTCCTCGGGGGATTGATGGTGGCCACCGTGGTCGGTGTGCCCGTCGCCACGCTGATCGACCAGAGTTTCGGCTGGCGCGCGAGCTTCTGGGCGATTGTCATTCTGGCCGCGCTCTGCGCCGGTGCGGTCGCGCTGTTGGCGCCATCCACCAAGGGACGAGCAGCCGATCTTTCCGCTGAATTGACCGCTTTGCGTAGCGGGCGGCTCTGGGCGGCCTTTGCGACGAGCGGCCTCATCATGGGCGCGACGTTTTCCGCCTTCAGCTATTTCTCGCCGATCTTCACCGAGGTCACGGGTCTTTCGGCATCCGCGATTCCTGTCTTGCTGGCCGTCTATGGCGCGGCGACCGTCATCGGCAATCTTGTCATCGGCTACTTCGCCGACCGCCATATCTTCCCGATCCTGACGGGGGGGCTTGTCGCGCTGGCCGTGGCGCTCTTCCTGTTTGCTGTTTTTGCCGACAACAGCCTCATCGGTGTCGCAGCCTTCATCGTTATCGGCTTCGCCGGTCTGCCAATGAACCCGGCGCTGGTTGCGCGTGTCATGCGAACTGTGCCCGCAGGGCCGCTCGTCAACACCACCCATACCTCCGTCATCAACATCGGTCTCGCCTTCGGAGCCTGGGCGGGCGGCCTCGTCATTCAGGCCGGACATGGGCTGACCTCTCCGCTCTGGATCGGCATGGGCCTGGCGCTGGTCGGTCTGTTGAGCGTTGCGCCGGCCAGCGCAAGACGACTCGAACCATAGGCGGCGGCGAGCAATGAACAAACGGCTTCCGCATCGTGTGAATGGCAAACGAACTGGACAAACAACCGGGTCCGTTCGGGTTCGCTTGATTTCGGAAGCGTTTGTTTCCTAAAAGGAGGGATGATCGTTGCAGCGAGTGAGTCTTCCAGTTCCCTCCGCACACGCGGCCGTCCGCGCGAGTTCGATATGAACGAAGCGCTGGACAAGGCCGTGCGTGTGTTTTCCCGGCGCGGCTATCATGGAACGTCCATCACCGACCTGACGAACGAGATGGGCGTGGCGCAGGGCAGCATCTACAAGGCGTTCGGCGACAAACAGGGTGTCTTCGTCGCCGCCTTCCTACGCTACCGCGCGGCCCGGCTCGAACGGCTGCGGCAAACGGTCGGCACAGTCGGAAGCGGCCGGGAACGTCTCGATCGCGCGCTCGGCTTCTATGTCGAATCCTCGCAGGGCGAGGAAGGCTTGCTGGGGTGCCTGGTCGTCGGCGGCGCGGCGGAACTATCGACCTTCGATCCCGAGGTCGCCCGCCACATCGTCAGCGCCCTCGAAAGGAACGAGGCGTTTCTGGCCGGCCTCATCCGTGAGGGACAGGCGGACGGCTCGATCTCCGTGAGCGTCGAGCCGGACGCGGCCGCGCGGATGCTTCTTTGTCTCGTGCAGGGCATGCGCGTCGTCGGCAAGACGGGCCGCTCGCGCGAAGAGATGCAGGCCGCCGTGGACACCGCGCTGCGCGCTCTCGCCTGATTTATTTGCCAATTTAGGAAACGCTCGTTTCCATGAACACAGAAGGAAAAGCAGGATGAATATCGGATTTCTCGGGCTTGGCACGATGGGCAAGCCCATGGCCGCCAATCTGGTGAAGGCGGGCCACCGCGTTCGGGTCTGGAATCGCGCGCCCGAACCCGTCGCGGCGTTGACGACCGAAGGCGCGCTCGCCGCCAAGACCCCTCGGGAAGCCGGCTCGGACGCCGAGGTCGTCATCTCGATGCTGGCCGACGATGACGCGACCCGCGCTGTCGTCATCGACGGCGGTGCGCTCGATGCCATGCAACCGAACACCATCCACATCAACATGGCGACCGTATCGGTGGCCTGCGCTCGCGACCTTGAACGCCGTCATCACGACAAGGGCCTTCGCTATGTCGCCGCCCCCGTTCTCGGTCGGGTGAATGTTGCCGAGGCGGGCCAGCTCAACATCCTGGCGGCGGGTGATCCCGTCGCGCTACGCGAGGTTCAACCTCTCTTCGACATCCTCGGCCAGAAGACATGGATGTTCGGAGACCGTCCCGAACAGGCCAACGCCGTCAAGCTCGCCGTCAACACCATGATCGCCGCCGCGATCGGCGCAATGGGCGAAGGCGTCGCGCTTTCGCAGGGCTATGGCATCCTGAAAGCTGATTTCATCGACCTGATTACCTCCACCATATTCGCCGCGCCGGTTTACAAGGGCTATGGCTCGGCCATCGCAGAGGAGCGTTTCGAGTCGGCGGGCTTCAAGCTCGCATTGGGTTTGAAGGACGTGCGCCTCACCATGGAAGCGGCCGAAGCCGCCCATGTGCCGTTGCCCATCGCCAGCGTGCTCCGGGACAATCATCTCGACAGCCTCGCACATGAAGAAGGGCATTGGGATTGGGCCGCGCTGGCCCGCGTCTCAATGCGACGGTCCGGCCAACTACCAGAATAGGGATGTGCATGCGGAGGAGATTCACCAATGATCGCAATGCCCGAACGACCGCACCGCTGCTTTCTGGCCGCATTCCGATGGTCGCTCTCATCCAAATGCTCGCCGTCGCCGAATATCTCAGCTTCCAGCGTGCTGCGCGGGCGCTCGGCACCAGCCAGTCGAGCGTCAGCGCCCGGATCAAGGCGCTCGAGGAGGAGCTTGGCATCGTCATCTTCGACCGTAACACGCGCGGCGTCCGTATAACCGAAGCCGGTCTCAGCTTCGTCGATCAGGTCCGTGAAGCGATGGGGATTCTCGACCACGCCATCAAAACGGCCGGGATGCAGGCGCGGGGTGAAGATGGCGAGCTTCGCATCGGTGTTCACGCCCTCATGGCGGGCTGCTTCCTCGACCGGCTGCTGGAGCGGTTCCGCAGCAAGCATCCGGGTATCAGCCTGCATATCACCGAAGGCACGGCCCGCGATGCGCAGCTCATGGTGCGCGACGGCAGGCTCGATCTCGCCTTCATGGCCTGCACCCACGAGATCCCCGACCTCAACGCTCGCGTCGTCTGGCGCGACCGCCTGCTGGTGGCGCTTCCTCCGGGGCATCCTCTGGCGGCGCACCCGCATGTCGAATGGCGCCAGCTTGCGGAGGAAACCTTCCTCGCGCGCCATGGCGGCACCGGCCCGCAGGTCCATGACCTTATCGTGGTGCGCTCGGCCGGGAAATGGCCGACCCCGACGATCCGACGTGTCGATGTCGGACGCAGCGGGCTCCTCTCGATGATCGCGTCCGGGCATGGGGTCTCGCTCTTCGTCGAGGACAGCACGGCGGCGAACACCGCCAATGTCACCTTCCTGCCGATCGCCGATGAAACCGAACCCATCCCGTTCTCCGCCGTGTGGTCGCCCCACAACCGCAACCCTTCGCTCCGCAATCTGCTCGATCTGACCCCATGAGTTGAACCCATGTCCAAAAGCACGCCCGCCACCCAGGCCCTCTCAAGAGCCGGTATCCCGTTTTCGCTCGCCACCTATGACTATGATCCCAATGCCGAGCGCGTCGGGCTGCAGGCAGCCGACGCCATGGGCGTGTCGCCTTCGGAAGTCTTCAAGACGCTGATGGCGCTTCTCGACGGCAAGCCGGTCTGCGCCATCGTCCCGTCGGACGAGGAAGTGAACATGAAGAAGCTCGCGGCGGCGCTCGGCGGCAGGTCGGCGCAGATGATGAAGCCCGCCGATGCCGAGCGGCTGACCGGCTACAAGATCGGCGGCATCAGTCCGCTGGGTCAGCGCAAGACCGTTCCCACCGTTCTTGACGAGCTGGCCACGCTCCATGACGAGATATTCCTGAACGGCGGCAGACGGGGCCTGCAAATCCGCCTGCGTCCCGCCGACCTGATAGCCGCCGCCGACTGCATCACGGCCGATCTGGTCCGGTGACGCGCTGAGCGGCGCACCCCAGAAGCCTCTTGCGATTCGGCCGTCCTCTCGGCCGGAGTGCCGGTTCAGTGCCACGACAACCCGTCCTATTTGCCGCCGATAGTATCCGGTAGCCCTACGGCTCCACCTTTATTGTTGATCCCCGCATAAATGCCCATTCTCTGATCGGCTCCATCAATTTTGCCGATTGGAGCCACTATGCGCGGAGGCCGAATACTCTGGGGCCAGATTACGGTCGTCTTCATCATCGTTCTGGTGATGACCTGGGCCGCGACCCAGTGGACCGCATGGCGGCTCGGCTTCCAGCCTCAGCTTGGCGCTCCATGGTTCGAGCTGGCGGGCTGGCCGATCTATTACCCGCCGTCCTTCTTCTGGTGGTGGTTCTCCTTCGACGCCTATGCGCCCAATATCTTCGTCGAAGGTGGCATCATCGCGGTGTCGGGCGGCTTCCTCGCCATCGCCGCCGCCATCTTCATGTCGATCATCCGCGCGCGCGAAGCCCGCAACGTCGCCACCTACGGCTCGGCGCGATGGGCCGAGGACCGGGAAGTCCGCGCGGCCGGTCTGCTCGGTCCTGATGGCGTCCTGCTTGGCCGCTACGATCGCGACTATCTGCGCCATGACGGACCGGAGCACGTCTTATGTTTCGCTCCGACACGCAGCGGCAAGGGCGTCGGCCTCGTCGTGCCGACGCTGCTGACATGGCCGGGAAGCTGCATCGTCCATGACATCAAGGGGGAGAACTGGACGCTGACGGCGGGCTTCCGGGGCAAGCACGGCCGCGTCCTGCTGTTCGATCCCACCAACGCGAAATCCTCCGCCTACAACCCGCTGCTGGAGGTGCGACAGGGCGAATGGGAAGTCCGCGACGTGCAGAACATCGCGGATATTCTGGTCGATCCCGAAGGCAGCCTCGACAAGCGCAACCATTGGGAAAAGACCTCTCATTCGCTTCTGGTCGGCGCGATCCTGCATGTCCTCTATGCCGAGAAGGACAAGACCTTGGCGGGTGTCGCCAACTTCCTGTCCGACCCGCGCCGTCCGGTCGAGGCGACCTTGCGGGCGATGATGGACACGTCGCACCTTGGCGAAGCCGGCGTTCACCCCGTCATCGCCTCGTCGGCCCGCGAGCTGCTGAACAAGAGCGAGAACGAGCGATCAGGCGTGCTTTCCACCGCCATGTCGTTCCTTGGACTTTACCGTGATCCCGTCGTGGCGCGGGTGACAGCGCGATGCGACTGGCGCATCGCCGATCTGGTCGGCGGCAAGCGGCCGGTCACGCTCTACCTCGTCGTGCCGCCGTCCGATATCAACCGCACCAAGCCGCTGATCCGGCTGATCCTCAACCAGATCGGCCGCCGGCTGACCGAGGAACTGATCCTATCCGGCAAGAGGCATCGCCTGCTCATGATGCTGGACGAGTTTCCCGCATTGGGAAGGCTGGATTTCTTTGAATCCGCGCTCGCCTTCATGGCCGGATACGGCCTCAAGTCCTTCCTGATCGCCCAGAGCCTCAACCAGATCGAGCGTGCCTATGGGCCGAACAACAGCATTCTCGATAACTGCCATGTGCGCGTCGCCTTCGCCACCAATGACGAGCGCACCGCCAAGCGCGTGTCGGACTCGCTCGGCACCGCGACCGAGATGCGCGATTCCACCAACTATGCCGGGCACAGGTTGGCCCCATGGCTAGGGCATTTGATGGTGTCCCGGCAGGAGACCGCGCGCCCCCTGATGACACCCGGCGAGGTGATGCAGTTACCGCCCACCGATGAAATCGTCATGGTCGCGGGAACCCCGCCGATCCGGGCGAAGAAGGCGCGCTATTTCGAGGACGCGCGGTTTCAGGAACGTCTCCTGCCACCGCCCGATCTGGCCGCCGTATCGGCCGCCGCGCCACCATCGCCATCCGATGACTGGACGAGCCGCGTAGTCGCGGCAACCAGTCCGGCCGCAGCGACCGCCGCCAGCGGCGCCGAGGGCGACCCCGATAATGCCGGCATCCGGCGCGAGCCGGAATTGCCCGAGCATGAGGAAATTGTCCCGCCGCCGCCATCGCCTGCACAGGAGTTCGAGCTGCTGGACGAGGAACCCGACGTCGACGCCGCCAAGGCCAGCACCATGCGCCACCGCATGCGGATGATCGCGCGGCAGGCGTCCATGAACCCCGACGACGGCATTGAGCTTTGAGGAAGCGCCCATGACCACACGATCCCGCATGAACGTCTATTTCGACCCGAACCTGCTCGCCCAGGTCGAGGCGCTGTCGCTGCGCCGGCAGGTCTCGAAATCCTCCATCGTCGAGGCCGCCGTCGCATCCTTCCTGTCGGGCGATACGACGGATCGACTCGAAGCAGCCATGTCGCGCCGCCTCGACAGGATCGGCCGCCAGATCGACACGCTCGACGAGGATCTCGCCGTCCTCGGCGAGACCCTTTCGCTATTCGTCCATTTCTGGATGACCATCACGCCGCCGCTGCCCGACAGCGCCAAGGCTGCCGCCCGCGCGACGGGCATCGAGCGCTTCGAGGGCTTCATGCAGTCCCTCGGCAAGCGCCTGGCGACGGGTGACAGATTCCTGAAAGAGCTGTCGCGCGACATGCCGGCGCAATCCGGGCAGGATGAGCCGATCGACGAGATGGCCACCGATGATTCCTTGAAAAACCCATCGCGTTAGGTTATCTGTTTATGGTCACGATCCACCGCGCGCATGGCCTGCGCATCGTCATCTATACCGACGACCATGAACCGGCCCATGTCCATGTGTTCGGCGACGGACACGCCAAGATCAACCTGATCGGTCCCGAGGGCGGGCCGGATCTGGTCTGGGCAGAGGACATGAAGCGCAACGAGGTGCGCCGCGCGATGCAGGTCGTGACCGAGCAACAAGCCGTCTTTCTGGCGCGATGGAGAGAGATACATGGTTGAGCTGACCGATGCTGCAATCGACGCCGCCCTAGAGCGCGGCCGCACCGCGCATGCCAGCGAGCCGCGCGCCGCCGCTGCGCGCTATGATCGCCGCTCCGGCCGCGTGATCGTCGATCTTGAGAACGGCTGCACTTTCGCCTTTCCGCCCCGACTGGCGCAGGGGCTGGAAGGCGCATCCGACGACCAACTCGCTACCGTCGAAGTCCTCGGCAAAGGCTACGGCCTGCATTGGGAGGAACTGGATGTTGACCTCTCCCTGCCGGGACTGATGGCGGGCATCTTCGGCACGAAGGCATGGATGGCCCGCCGCGCGGGACAGGCCACGTCCGCGGCCAAGTCCGCCGCAGCCCGCGCCAACGGCGCCAAGGGCGGTCGCCCGCGCAAGACCGCCGGGCAGTAACGCTGCGGTCAACTGTCTTCCAAGCTCAAGACGCCATATTAGCGACCGCCAGCGCAACGCCGAAGCCGACCAGCAGCGCACCGAATATCCGGTCGATCCAGTGACGCACCCCAAAAATCCGCTTCTGGATGCGCGGCGCACCGAAGAACAGGCTGACGGCAGCGAACCACACGACATGGGCGAGCGAAATGAACAGCCCGTAGGCGATCCGCGTCACCAACGGCGTGTTCACCTGCACGACCTGCATGAACAGGCTGACGATGAAGATCGTCGTCTTCGGGTTCAGGGCGTTGGTCAGGAAACCGACGCGCAGAGCGCCAAGGTCAGACAGGGCCGTTTCGTTCGTCGCCACCTCTGTCTCAGCCTTGCGGCTCAAAAGCATCTTCGCGCCCAGCCAGACCAGATAGGCCGCGCCAACCAGCTTCAGGATGTCGAACAGGGCCGGCGACTCCCGGATCAGCACCCCGATGCCGAGCAGCGTGTAGCTGACATGCACCAGCACGCCGAGGCCGATGCCGAGCGCGGTCAAAAGCCCTGCGCGCCGGGAGAGTGACAGCGCGTTGCGCGAGACCATGGCGAAATCCGGCCCCGGACTGATGACGGCGAAGATGGTGATGCTGATGACGGCGAGCCATTCGGCCATAGGCGTTTCCTTTCGGGTTTTCCCCTTGGGTAACGCGATGGCGGCTCCGGCAAAAACGATGACTTCTGACGGAATGTGTGAAAATAAATGACACATGAGACAGCACATCACATCGCTTCCGGCGCTGGCCTGCTTCCGGGTCGCGGCTGAACTGGAGAGCTTCAGCAAGGCGGCAGACCGCCTCAATCTGACCCATGGGGCTGTCAGCCGGGCCGTGCGGCTGCTTGAGGAAGACCTTGGCACACCGCTGTTCGAGCGCCGTAATCGTGCGGTTTTCCTGACCGATGCCGGACGCAGGCTGGCGCATGTGGTGGCGCGTGGTCTCGGCGAGATCGAGGAGGAAGCGCAGCGCATCAAGGCCGAGCACGCCGACGCCCCCGTCACCGTCTCATGCGAGCCGACCCTGTTGATGCGCTGGCTCATTCCCCGGATGCCGCAATTCCACGCAACGCACCCTTCGGCCGATGTCCGTCTGCTGGCTGGCGGAGGTCCGGTCTCCCTCGGATCGGGCATTGACCTCGCCATCCGCCGCAATGACTTCACCTGGCCGGAAAGTTGGCTTGCCCGTCATCTCTTCGACGAGCAGATCGGCCCGGTCTGCCGCCCCGACAAGGCGGCGGCCTTCTTCGAGTCCGGCCGGATGAACCCAGCCGCCATGCGGCTGAATACGCGCACGCGGCCATCGGCCTGGACGACATGGGCCGAACTCGCCGGGGAGGACGATCCGGGCAATCCCCGTCAGGACTTCGAGCATTTCTATTTCAGCCTGCAAGCCGCCGTCGCAGGTCTCGGCATCGCCATCGGGCCGTGGCATCTGGTTCAGGACGACATTCGCGCTGGATTGCTTGCCGCGCCGCAGGGTTTTCGCGCCGATGGCAGCGGCTATTATCTGCTTTCGGCGCAAGACCCGGAAAGCGACTCGGCCGCCGCAAAATTTCGCGACTGGCTGGCCGATCTGGCCTCCGGCGAGACGCCGCCCTGACAGCGGCGCCAATTTCAACCCATCCTATTTACCGCCGATGGCCGCCGATCGCCGCCGCGCGTTAGATACTTGTTGAATCAGCCCAATTTCGGGCTTTCTTAATCGACCCCATTGCGGGGACCGTCTGTCGCGCCCCGCGAGAAATCGGGGCCGACATGACTGCACACCACCATAAACCGGAGGCGATCGCACGCGGCGCGCGCATGCTGCGCACCGCGCTCGGCCCCGCCATTGCCCGCTTTCTGGAAGACCCGGCCGTTGTCGAGGTGATGCTGAATCCCGATGGGCGGATTTGGGTCGATCGCCTGTCCGAAGGTCTGGCCGATACCGGCGAGCGTCTCTCCGCCGCCGATGGCGAGCGCATCGTCCGGTTGGTCGCTCACCATGTCGGCGCCGAAGTCCATACGCGCAGCCCCCGCGTCTCGGCGGAATTGCCGGAAAGCGGTGAGCGGTTCGAGGGTCTGTTGCCGCCCGTCGTCGCAGCGCCCGCCTTCGCCATCCGCAAGCCCGCCGTCGCCGTGTTCACGCTGGACGATTATGTCGCCGCCGGGATCATGGCCGCCGAACAGGCGACCGCGCTGCGCGAAGCCGTCGCCGCGCGCGCCAACATCCTCGTTGCTGGCGGCACCAGCACCGGCAAGACGACGCTCACCAATGCGCTCCTGGCCGAAGTGGCCAAGACGCAGGATCGCGTGGTCATCATCGAGGACACGCGCGAGCTGCAATGCGCCGCGCCGAACCTCGTGGCCATGCGGACCAAGGATGGCGTGGCGACGTTATCGGATCTCGTCCGCTCCTCGCTGCGCCTGCGCCCCGACCGCATCCCCATCGGCGAGGTGCGCGGCTCCGAGGCGCTCGACCTGCTCAAAGCCTGGGGCACTGGCCATCCCGGCGGCATCGGCACCATCCATGCCGGCACCGGCATCGGCGCGCTGCGCCGCCTCGAACAGCTCATTCAAGAAGCTGTCGTCACCGTCCCGCGCGCGCTGATCGCCGAGACCATCGACCTCGTTGCCGTTCTCGCCGGGCGCGGTTCCGCGCGCCGGCTGGCCGAACTCGCCCGCGTCGAAGGGCTGGGGCCGGACGGCGACTACCGCATCACCCCCGCAACCAGCACCAGCCCGAAAGGAGACCCCTCATGATCCCTGCAATTTCCCGCGCCTGCCGTGTCATGGCGACATCGGCGGCGGTCGTTTCCATCAGCCTCATGCTCGCCCCGGCCGCCCATGCCTCCGGCTCGTCGATGCCCTGGGAAGCGCCTCTTCAGAGCATCCTCCAGTCGATCGAGGGGCCGGTCGCCAAAATTATCGCGGTCATCGTGATTATCGCCACCGGCCTCGCGCTGGCCTTCGGCGACACCTCGGGCGGCTTCCGCCGCCTGATCCAGATCGTGTTCGGCCTGTCGATCGCCTTTGCCGCGTCGAGCTTCTTTTTGTCGTTCTTTTCGTTCGGTGGCGGGGTGCTCATCTGATGGCGGGCGGCCTCGAACAACTCGACGCGGTGCCGGGCTTTACGGTTCCGGTCCACCGGGCGCTGACCGAGCACATCCTGCTCGGCGGCGCACCGCGCTCCATCGCGATCCTGAACGGAACGCTCGCCGGGGCCGTGGGCCTCGGCCTGCGCCTCTGGCTGGTCGGTCTCGTCATCTGGGCCGTGGGCCACTTCGCCGCCGTCTGGGCGGCGAAGCGCGACCCGCTCTTTGTCGAAGTCGGCCGCAGGCATCTGCGTATCCCCGGCCATCTCGCAGTCTGACGGAGGCGGCCCATGATGAACCTCGCAGAATACCGCCGCACCGCCAGCCGCCTCGCGGATTTCCTGCCCTGGGCCGCGCTGGTCGACTCGGGCGTCGTCTTGAACAAGGACGGCTCGTTCCAGAGGACGGCGAAGTTTCGCGGTCCCGATCTGGATTCAGCCGTCGCGGCCGAACTGGTCGCCGTCGCCGGCCGCATCAACAACGCCGTCCGCCGTCTCGGATCGGGCTGGAGCATTTTCGTCGAGGCGCAGCGCAGCGAAGCCGCGACCTATCCCGACAGCAAATTTCCCGATCCCGCGTCAGCTCTGGTCGATGCCGAGCGCAAGGCCGGATTCGAGGAGGCCGGCACGCATTTCGTCTCCGGCTACTTCCTCACCTTCCTTTGGCTCCCGCCCGCCGAGGACGCCGCCCGCGCCGAAACCTGGCTCTACGAGGGGCGCGAGAAGTCCGGCGTGGACCCCTGGGAGCTGCTGCGCGGCTTCGTCGATCGCACCGACCGGATTATCGCGCTGCTTGACGGCTTCATGCCGGAATGCCGCTGGCTCGATGACGCCGGCACGCTGACCTACCTGCATTCCACCATCTCGACCAACCGGCATCGCGTCCGCGTCCCCGAGGTGCCGATGCACCTCGACGCGCTGCTCGCCGATCAACCGCTGACCGGCGGGCTGGAGCCGCGCCTTGGCGGCGCGCATCTGCGCGTCCTGACCATCATCGGCTTTCCCACGGCGACGACGCCCGGCCTTCTCGACGAGATGAACCGGCTCCCATTCCCGTATCGCTGGAGCACTCGCGCCATCCTCATGGACAAGACCGACGCGACCCGGCTGCTGACGAAGATCAGGCGGCAATGGTTCGCGAAGCGCAAAAGCATCGCGGCGATCTTGAAAGAGGTGATGACCAACGAGGCGTCCGCGCTCGTGGACACCGACGCCAGCAACAAGGCGCTCGACGCCGACATGGCCTTGCAGGAACTCGGCGCCGACATGGCGGGGATGGCCTACGTCACGGCCACCATCACCGTCTGGGACGCCGACCCGCGCCTGGCCGACGAGAAGCTCCGCCTCGCCGAAAAGATCATTCAGGGCCGTGATTTCACGGCCATGCCCGAAACTGTCAATGCCGTCGACGCCTGGCTCGGCTCGATCCCCGGACACGCCTACGCGAATGTCCGCCAGCCGCCCATCTCGACGCTCAACCTCGCCCACATGATCCCCCTGAGTGCCGTGTGGGCGGGGCCGGAACGGAATGAGCATCTCGGTGCGCCCCCCTTGCTTTACGGCAAGACCGAGGGAAGCACTCCGTTCCGGCTTTCCCTTCACGTCGGTGACGTGGGCCATACCCTCGTCGTCGGCCCTACAGGCGCCGGCAAATCCGTGCTGCTGGCGCTGATGGCCTTGCAATTCCGCCGCTATGCGGGATCGCAGGTTTTCGCGTTCGACTTCGGCGGCTCGATCCGCGCCGCCGCACTCGCCATGGGCGGCGATTGGCACGATTTGGGCGGCGGGCTGACGGACGGGGACGAAACATCCGTCTCGCTTCAGCCGCTCGCCCGCATCGACGATGCCTATGAGCGCGCCTGGGCGGCTGACTGGATCGCCGCCATCCTCATGCGCGAGGGCGTGCCCATCACGCCCGAGACCAAGGAGCATATCTGGACGGCGCTGACCTCGCTCAGCACCGCGCCGCTCAGTGAGCGCACCATCACCGGCCTCGCGGTCCTGCTTCAGTCCAGCGATCTGAAACAGGCGCTTCGACCTTACTGCATCGGCGGCGCCTATGGCCGGCTGCTCGACGCCGAAGTCGAACATCTTGGGCATGCCGATGTGCAGGCGTTCGAGATCGAGGGGCTGGTCGGAACCGGCGCGGCCCCAGCCGTGCTGTCCTACCTGTTCCATCGCATCGGCGACCGGCTCGACGGGCGGCCGACGCTGCTCATCATCGACGAGGGCTGGCTGGCGCTGGACGACGAAGGGTTCGCCAACCAGCTCCGCGAATGGCTGAAGACGTTGAGGAAAAAAAACGCCTCCGTCATCTTCGCCACGCAGTCGCTCTCCGACATCGACGGCAGCAATATCGCACCCGCCATCATCGAGAGCTGCCCGACGCGGTTGCTTCTCCCCAACGAGCGCGCCATCGAGCCGCAGATCACGGCCATCTACAGGCGGTTCGGCCTCAACGACAGGCAAATAGAGCTGATCGCGCGGGCGACGCCCAAGCGGGACTATTACTGCCAGAGCCGCAGGGGCAACCGCCTGTTCGAGCTGGGCCTCAGCGAAGTCGGCCTCGCGCTCTGCGCCGCCTCCGGCAAATCCGACCAGACCGCCATCGAACGCATAGTCGCCGAGCACGGCCGGGGCGGTTTTCTCGCCGCCTGGCTGCGCCTGCGCGGCGCCGAGTGGGCGGCCGACCTCATCCCCGATCTCACCAATCTCGCCGCCCGGCCGGACATCGCCGCGCCGGACGCGCCGGATGCCCCCCAAGCAGAGGAGACCCTTCCATGATCCGTATCCCCGTTCCCCGTATCGCCGGCGCATCGGCGCTGGCCCTCGCGCTCGCCGTGCCCGTCGCACTGTCGCCCATGCTGGCCAGCCCGGCCCATGCGCAATTCGGCTTCGGCCGCATCGTCTATGACCCGTCCAATTACGCGCAGAATGTGCTGACGGCCGCGCGCACGCTCCAACAGATCAACAACCAGATCACGTCCCTTCAGAACGAAGCGACCATGCTCATCAATCAGGCGAGGAACCTGGCGAGCCTGCCATATTCCTCGCTCCAGCAGCTTCAACAGAACGTGCAGCGCACGCAGCAGCTTCTCGCCCAGGCGCAGAACATCGCCTTCAACGTGCAAAACATCGACCAGGCGTTCCAGCAGCAATACGGCAACGTCTCGCTGTCCGCGACCGACGCCCAGCTTGTCTCCGATGCCCGCTCGCGCTGGCAGAACACAGTCGGGGGCTTGCAGGACGCCATGCGCGTGCAGGCCGGCGTCGTCGGCAACATCGACACCAACCGCACCCAGATGTCGGAGCTTGTCGGCCAGAGCCAGGGCGCCACTGGCGCGCTGCAAGCCACGCAGGCGGGCAACCAGCTTCTCGCCCTGCAATCGCAGCAGCTCTCCGACCTGATCGCGCTGATGTCCGCCAACGGCCGGTCGGAAGCGCTGATCGAGGCTGAACGCGCCACGGCCGCCGAGCAGGGCCGCGAACAGCGTCGCCGCTTCCTCACGCCCGGCTCCGGCTACCAGCCGGGCAACGCGCAGATGTTCGGCAACGGCAACAACTAAGCGACGGGAGGGGCGGACATGGACGGCAAGATGCTGGCCCGGCTGGGCGCAATCATATTCGTCGCCATCGCGATCACCGCCACGGTGATCGAGATGACCCGCAAGGACGAGCCGGCAGCGGTCACGACAGCGCCCCAGCTCCAGCCACCTGCCGATCCGCTGCGCCAGAACCTGCGCCGCTGCCAGCGGCTCGGCGAGGCCGCCGTGAGCGATCCCGACTGCCTCGCCACCTGGGCCGAGAACCGCGACAGGTTTCTCGGCCGGACGCCGGTGCCCGCCGCCCCGCATCAGAACGGGGGACAGTGAACCATGGGCGGCACCGGCGTCATCGACAACTTCCTGGGGGTCTTCACCTCCTACATCGACAGCGGCTTCGGCCTGCTCGGCGGGGAAGTGGCCTTCATCGCCACCACTCTGATCGTCATCGACGTGACGCTGGCCGCGCTGTTCTGGAGCTGGGGCGCCGACGACGACATCATCGCCCGCCTGGTCAAGAAGACCCTGTTCGTCGGAGCCTTCGCCTACATCATCGGCAACTGGAACAACCTGGCGAAGATCGTCTTCGAGAGCTTCGCCGGTCTCGGCCTGAAAGCCTCCGGCACCAGCTTCTCCGCCGCCGACCTGATGCGCCCCGGCCGCGTCGCCCAGACCGGCCTCGACGCCGGCCGTCCGCTGCTCGACTCCATCTCGGACCTGATGGGCTATTGGAGCTTCTTCGAGAATTTCATCCAGATCGCGTGCTTATTGTTCGCGTGGGCGCTGGTGCTGCTCGCCTTCTTCATCCTCGCCGTCCAGCTCTTCGTCACCCTCATCGAGTTCAAACTGACCACCTTGGCGGGGTTCGTTTTGATCCCGTTCGGCCTGTTCGGGAAGACGGCGTTCATGGCCGAGCGCGTCTTGGGCAACGTCATTAGCTCCGGCATCAAGGTGCTGGTGCTGGCCGTCATCATCGGCATCGGCTCGACGCTGTTTTCGCAATTTACCGCAGGCTTCGGCGGTGCGACGCCGACCATCGACGACGCCATGGCGATCGTGCTGGCCGCGCTCTCGCTGCTCGGCCTCGGCATCTTCGGCCCCGGCATCGCTTCCGGTCTCGTCTCAGGCGGCCCGCAGCTTGGCGCTGGCGCAGCCGTTGGCACGGGTCTCGCGGTTGGCGGCGCAGCCCTTGCCGCAGGCGGGGCAGCAGGTCTTGCCGTCAAGGGAGGCGCCGCCGCCCTGTCCGGTGGAGCCGCGGCTGTTCGCGGCGGCGCGGCCACGGCAGGCGCGGCCTCGGCCGCCTACAGCATGGGTTCGCTCGGCCAGTCGGGTGCGGCAGGCGTCGCGTCCGGCCTCGGCGGTGTCGCCCGCGCCGCAGGCTCCGCCGCTGCCTCTCCCTTGAAGCGCGCTGCCTCCAAGGCATCCGAAAGCGTCAAATCCAGCTTCTCCGATGGCGCGCGCGCTGCCTTCGGCGTGACCGGCGGAACATCTACCGCCGGCACGGCGGGCGGCGGCGCCCCCGAAGCCGCAGCCGCGCCGTCTTCCGCGGCTGGCAGTCCCCCCGGCTGGGCGCGGCGCATGCAGCGCTCGCAAGCCGTGAACCATGGCGTGACCATGGCCGCCCATGCGGTGCGCTCCGGCGACGGACACGGCGGCGGCTCTTCCATCAACCTTTCCGAAAGTGACCGCTCATGAGCATCTTCAAACGACCAGCGACCCATTACGGCAAATCACCCGAACCCGAGACCCCATACCAGAAGGCCGCGCAGGTCTGGGACGAACGCATCGGCTCGTCCCGCATCCAGGCCAAGAACTGGAGGCTGATGGCCTTCGGCTCGCTGTTCCTCTCGGCTGGCTTCGCCGCCGCATTGGTTCTGCAATCGGCGCGCGGGACCGTCGTGCCCTGGGTGGTTCAGGTCGACAATCTCGGCCAGGCGCAGACCGTCGCGCCGGCCGTGGCCGACTACCGCCCGACCGATCCGCAGATCGCATGGCATCTCGGTCGCTTCATCGAGCAAGTCCGCGCGATCCCGGCCGATGCGATTATTGTCCGTCAGAACTGGCTCCGTGCCTATGAATGGACCACGGATCGCGGCGCGGCAGCCCTGAACGACTATGCTCGAAGCAACGACCCGTTCACCAAGGTCGGGCGGCAACAGGTCGCCGTCGAGGTCTCCAGCGTCATCCGGGCATCGAACGACAGCTTCCGCGTCGCGTGGACCGAACGTCACTATGAGAACGGCCAGCTCTCCACCACTGAGCGCTGGACCGCGATCCTGACAATCGTGATCCAGACCCCGCGCGACGCCGAGCGCCTGCGCGCCAATCCGCTCGGAATCTATGTCAACGCAATCTCATGGTCGCGGGAGATGAACCAATGACCCGCACGATTGTCCGTAAAGCCGCTTCCCCGTCTTTCCGTAAATCCGGCCTTCCGGCTTTGCTGTTGTCCGCCACCATGCTGGCGGGCTGCGCCACCAACCGCACGCCGCAGTTCAGCTATGACGCCGACGTGCCGTCGCTGCCCGTCGTGCAGGCCGCCGTCACCGATGACCGGCCCCGGCCTTTGCACACGCCGCCCGCCTGGACTGTCGCGCGGGGCGGCGCCGCAGCCGGAACGCCGGCAGGCCGTGTCGAGAATGCCAACGCCGCCGCCCGCGTCGAGCCACGCCGCGAAGGCTATTACAACGCCATCCAGATATTCCCGTGGAGCGAAGGCGCGCTCTATCAGGTCTATGCGGCGGTCGGACAGATCACCAGCATCGCCCTGGAGCCGGGCGAGAGCCTGACCGGCGCGGGGCCGATCGCGGCCGGCGACACCGCCCGATGGATCATTGGCGATACCGAGAGCGGCAGCGGCGCGACCCGCCGCGTCCATATCCTCGTCAAGCCCACCCGGCCGGACATCTCGACCAATCTTGTCGTGACGACCGACCGCCGCACCTACATGATCGAGCTTCGCGCGCGGGAAGCCCTTTATATGCCCGCCGTCGCCTGGGCCTATCCCGCACCGCCCGCCGGGCAGCGCCAGTCGGTTCCAGCCGCGCCGATCATCCCGGCCGAGGCTGCTCGGAATTACCGCTACGGCCTGACCGGCGACAATCCGCCGTGGAAACCCATCTCGGTCTTCGATGACGGCCGGCGCGTCTATGTCGTCTTCCCGCGCGGCATCGTGCAGGGCGAGATGCCGCCGATCTTCGTGCTGGGCAACGACGGCGAACCGCAGATCGTCAACAGCCGCATCCACCAGAACATCCTGATCGTCGATCGCATCTTCGGCGCGGCGGAATTGCGCCTCGGCAGCGGCGACCGCCAGCAGACCGTCAGGATCGTCCGCGTCGAGCCGCGCCAGGCCGTCGCCCGCCCCGAACCGACCGGAGACTCCCCGTCATGACCGAAGACACCAACACGGACACCGCAGCACCGATGCGCCTGCGCGCCGAACCGCCGCGCGTGACGCGGCTCTCCCGCAAGATGCTGGCAGGCGTCGGCGCCGTTGCGCTTCTCGGCATCGGCGGGGCGCTGATCTATGCACTCCAGACCCGCGACATGAGTGGGGGCGGCGAAGAACTCTATTCGACCGAGAACCGTCCCACGGCCGACGGCCTGTCCGGCCTGCCGCGTGACTATACCGGCCCGGTCCTGGGACCGGCATTACCGGGCGACCTGGGCGGCCCGATCCTCGACGCGCAGAACCGGGGCCAGCCGGTCGCGCCGCCCGTCATGGCGACGCCCGCGGTCGATCCCGAGGAACAGCGCCGTCTCGCCGAGGAAGAAGCCGCGCGTCTCAGCCGCGTCTTTTTCCAGACCGCGCCGGGAACGGGGACCGCTGCCGGTGGGGTCAATCCGAGCCTTGCCGGGCTTGGCCTTGGCGCGCAGCCCGGCGCAACCGGCACGCAGGACCGCCATACCGCCTTCCTTAATGGTCCGGTGGATCGGCAGACGGTCGCCCTCGACCGTATCATGGCTCCGGCATCGCCCTATATTCTTCAGGCCGGAGCCGTGATCCCGGCCGCGATGATTACCGGCATCCGGTCGGACTTGCCCGGCCAGATCACCGCGCAGGTCACGGAGAACGTCTATGACAGCCCGACCGGATCGCTGCTGCTGATCCCGCAGGGAACCCGCATCATCGGCCAATACGATGCCGGCGTGACCTTCGGCCAGCGCAGGGTGTTGTTGGTGTGGAATCGCCTGATCCTGCCCAATGGCCGCTCGATCGTGCTGGAGCGCCAGCCTGGCGCGGACGCCGCCGGCTATGCCGGGCTTGAGGATGGCGTCGATTACCACTGGTGGGATCTGATGAAGGCCGCTGGCCTCTCGACGCTTCTCGGCATCGGCACAGAACTGGCAACCGATGACGAGGATCGGCTAATCCGCGCCATCCGCGACGGGGCGCAGGACACCATCAATCAGGCCGGACAGCAGATCGTCCAGCGCCAGTTGCAGGTCGCGCCGACGCTGACCATCCGACCGGGCTTCCCGGTCAGGGTCATCGTGACGCGAGATTTAGTGCTCGAACCCTACAGGAGCTGACCATGGCGAAGCTGAAGCTCGGCCCGCTCGCCGACGACAAGCCGGTGAAAGTCACCATCGAACTACCCGCGCAGCTCAACCGCGATCTCGTCGACTATGGGCGCCTGCTGGCCGAAGGCGGTGCGCCGATTGAACCTGGCAGGCTCATCGTGCCGATGCTGGAGCGATTCATAGCCACGGATCGCGGGTTCGCGAAAGCAAGACGGGGAAGCGACCGCGCTGGCGGGTGAGCGCCTCGCACGAGGCTATCCCAACAGCGAGCGTGCGATCAGAAACGCCACGACGCCGACAATCACCGTCAGGAACAGGCTGCGGGAGACTACGCCGGTCAGCGTTGCGGCAAGAGCGGCAACGAGTGAGATGCTGATCCCCGATCCGGTGAGTTCGGGCTTGTGGATGAGTTCCGCCGCGACGATCGCCGCCATGATGGAGGCCGGCACGAAGCCGAGCCAGTCCCGCACGATTTGCGGCATGACGAACCGCGACAGAAGCAGCACCGGAAAAGCCCGCAGGATGATCGTGACGACAGCGGAAAGCCCGATCGCGAGATAGAGAGAACCGCTCATCGGTCATGCTCCTGCGAATGCGAGCGCCGCAGAAGTAGCGTCGAGACGGTCGCAGCGCCCACCGTGGCCAGCAGGACGCCGATATTGACATCGAGCGTTTGGGAGGTAGCGGCGATCACGGCGACCGAGATCGCGATGGCGACGGTTTCGAGCAGTCGCCGCTGGCTGGCGAACCATGTCATCAGCAACAGGCCGATGAACATGGCCACAAGGCTGAAGCTCAGACCCTGCGTGAGCGACTCCGGCAGCGAGGCCGCGAGCAGCGCGCCGGCCAGATTGGCCACGATCCAGTTGAGCCAGGCGGTGACGTTGAGGCCGAGCATCCAGGCGAACGGCAGCTCGCCGGTGCGGCTGCCATGCTGGGCGGCGACGCCGAACGTCTCGTCCGTCAGCAGGGCGCCGCTGACGAATTTCTGGAAGGAAGTGGCCCTGGTAAGGTAGATGGCCATATACGAACTCATCAGCACATAGCGCATGTTGATGAGCATGACGCCGAGCACGATCGCCAGGACGCCGGCGCCGGCCGCATGGAGCGAGTAGAACATGAACTGCGCCGATCCCGCGTAGAGGAAGACGGCCAGAAGCATGATCTCAGGAACCGAGAAGCCGGCCAGCGCGCCGATGGCGCCGGCGGCGAAACCGATGCTCCAGAAACCGAGGATCGTCGGCAGGCAGGCGATGACACCTTGCCGAAAAAGCTCTAAGGGAAGTTGATCGTGATGGCGGATAGTGGATTTCGCTGAAATATTCTCTGTCATCATTGGCCGTAGTCTAACGTCTGTTTCAGCACGTCTTAGTCCGGCACATCGCGAACATGATTGGAGAATCCTGCGCTCGCACCGCCTGTTCGGCGCTGCACGGCAGGCAGGCCGGAAAGAGAGCATGACGAGGAAGCGGGACAAGATCAGCTTGTGGAAGGACAGCAGCCTGCCGGACGGGCTTGAACTTCTGCGCGCGTCCTTCTTCGACTACCGATACCCGGCGCATTTCCATGAGGAGTTCGTGATCGCCGCCTTCGCACGCGGCGCGCAGCGACACAGCATCGCCGGGCGTGAGGGGGTGGCCAGCGCAGGGTCGATCCTGATTATCCCGCCCGGCGAGGTCCAGACTGGCGAGGCGGCGGAACGGGATCGCGGGTGGGAATATTGCGCCTTCTACCCCTCGGCCCGCTTTCTCGAATCCATCGCCGACGACGTTCTGGGCGGAACCGGACATCTCGATTTCGGTGTTGACCCTATACTCGGTGACGCCGAAGCCACGCGGCACCTTCTGCGTGCTCATGCCATCATCGCCGGCACCCCCGATCGCATGGAGAAGGAATGCGCAGCCTATGACGGCTTCGGCGCGATCATCGCCCGTTACGGCCAACGCTCACGGCATGGACGCCGTTCGCGGATCATCAGGGCCGATATGCGGCGGGCGATCGACTATCTGCAAACGCACTTCGCCGAACCCGTATCCGTCGGCGAGGTGGCGGCCGTCGCGGGGCTGAGCGAGTATCACTTCATGCGCGTGTTCCGGGCGAGCACCGGACTGTCCGTGCATCGCTACCTGACCCAGATCCGGCTCAACCGGGCGAAGGCGCTGCTTTCGGTCGGCGTCGGCTCGGCCGAGGCCGCCGTAAGCGTCGGCCTATTCGATCAGAGCCATCTCATTCGCCATTTCCGCCAGCACTATGGCGCGACGCCGCGCGAGTATGCCGCCGCCTGCTGCTAAGGGGTGCCGCCAACGCATAGGTGCGAATGCGGCACGCTACAGGCCGCCGATCCCCCTCCATGCTTCGCTTAATTCCGGGGCTGTTGCGCTCCTGAATCCACCAGCGAAACACGGAGGATTCCATGTGCGCCCAGCGCCGTCGCGCCCAACCAGGCCGCCCCCGACAGCCGGCCCCCAGAACGCTTCCTGATGATCTCTACGACTATGACGACGATCCCGCGCCGCGCATCAGCCCGGCGCGGGGCAGTCCGCCCCATGTCTTCGACGTGGAGAAGCTGCCCGTCATCGACGACTGGCCCGACGAAGTGCCAATCACCGAGGCCGAGATTCAAGTGTTCGAGCGCTGGTTCGCCGATGTTTTCGACGAGATGTTCGGCTCAGTCGATCTGCCGGAAGACTTGAAAAAGTTATCTTGGTATGATAATGAAAAGCCATAACTGATGATCGAGCTGCGCCATGACGACACTCAAGGTCGGGATCGCCGAACCCGATGAAATGAAGGCCCGCACCATGCGGATTGCCAGGGGCGAGGAAAAGCCCGCGCCCGGCGATCCGACTGTCTGGTTCGCGTCCACCATGTCCTTTGCCAAGTTCCTGTCGCCGAGCAATTGCGAATTGCTTCGCGTCATCCATGCGCAGGAACCGGAGTCGCTGGAGGAGCTGGCGCAGATTACCGGCCGCGCGAAATCCAACCTCTCACGAACCCTCAAAGCGATGGCCGGCTACGGCCTCGTCCGCATGGAGAAGGGCAAGGGCCTCAAGCTGGTCCCCAAGGTCGTCCATGACCGCGTGGAACTGGTCCTTCCCCTGATCGAGCCTCGCAAGAAAGGAAGCCGCAAATGAACGCACAATCCCCCAACGTCGCCCTGCGGGCCGCCCTCTACCTGCGCGTCTCGACCGCCCGTCAGGCCGAGCATGACGTGTCGATCCCAGACCAGCGCAAGCAGGGTGAGGCTTATTGCGCCGCGCGAGGCTATCAGCTTGTCGAAATCTTTGTAGAGCCGGGCAACACGGCGACCAACGACCGCCGTCCGGAGTTTCAGCGGATGATCGAGGCGGGCACGTCGAAGCCCACGCCTTTCGACGTGGTGCTGGTTCACAGCTTCTCGCGCTTCTTCCGCGACGCCTTCGACATGGAATATTACTATCGGAAGCTCGCCAAGAATGACGTCCGGCTCATTTCCATCACGCAGGAGCTGGGGGACGACCCGATACACGACATGATGCGGCGGATCATGTCGTTGTTCGACGAATACCAGTCGAAGGAAAACGGCAAGCACGTCACGCGCGCCCTGAAGGAGAATGCCCGGCAAGGCTTCTGGAACGGTTCGTTGCCGCCGATCGGCTACCGGATCGCCGCCGCCGAACAGCGTGGGGCCAAGACCAAGAAGAAGCTCGAAATCGACCCGTTGCACGCCGACACGATCCGTCTGATCTATCGGCTGGCTCTGGAGGGTCAGGGCGACAGCGGCCAGATGGGCGTCAAGGCCATCGTCAAGCATCTGAACGCCAAGGGCATCTTCACCCGCGATGGCGGTCGCTGGGGCATCGGCCAGGTCCATCGCGTCCTCACCCGCCGCACCTATATCGGTGAACATGAATGGGGAAAGCGCAGCAAGCACAACGACCCGCGTTCCCCCGGCGAAATCGTCATTGTCCCGGTGCCCGCCATCATCGAGCGGGAGACCTTCGACGCCGTGCAGTCTCTGTTGCAGGCTCGCAACCCCAAAACCGAGTTGCCCGCCCGCGTGGTGATCGGGCCGACCCTGCTGACCGGCATCTGCTATTGCGGCAACTGCGGCGGCGCCATGACCATCCGCACCGGCAAGAGCGGCCGCTATCGCTACTATGCCTGCTCGATCAAGGCGCGACAGGGCGAGACCGGCTGCAAAGGCCGCGCGATCCCCATGGACAAGCTGGACAAGATGGTCGTCAGCCATATCGAGGAACGCTTGCTAGATCCTGGCCGACTGGAGGACATGCTTGGCAGCGTCCTCGGCCGTCGTTCGGAGCAGGCCGAACGCCGCCGCGAACACATCGCCTCCTTGCAGCGGCAGGCGACCGAATCGGAATCGCGTCTCAAGCGGCTCTACGACGCCATCGAGGCTGGGGTCGCCGATCTGGACGACCCGGCGCTCAAGGAGCGGATTGCTGGCCTCAAGGTCATTCGCGATCAGGCGCGGGTTGATGCAGACCGGGCGCAAGCCTTGCTCGATAACCCCGGTGATGGCGCTCTCAGCCCGGCAATGATCGCGGGGTTTGCACGCCGCGCACGCGAGCGCATTCGAGGCAGCGAGGGCGGCTATCGGCGGGATCATCTGCGCGCCCTGGCGCAGCGTGTCGAGGTCGCCGACGACGCAATTCGCATCATGGGATCTAAGACAGAGCTGCTAAGGACCCTTATTGCGGGCCAAGTGCGGCAATCGGCGGCGATTGGCGTGCCCAGAGGCGGACTGAAGTGGCGGAGAGG
>JAEYAW010000012.1 GCA_023404675.1 Pseudomonadota bacterium
CGTCGGTTTCGCCGTTACTTCGTCCCGAAGCTGGCAATTGCGGATGGACTTCCCGGTCTGGACGGCGCGGATGCGGACACCTGCCGACAACGTCAAGGCAATCCGGGCGCTTCAAGCGGCGGCATCCGCCGAGACGCGAGCGCATTTTGCGATCGAGCCGGACGGCTCGTTCCTGCTCGACATCACGCTGATCGAAGCCGCGGCAGCCTGACGATCATGACCGCATCCGCCGCCAAATTCGACGCCACGCGCGCCGGCGAATATGCTGAGCAGAGCCGCATCGCGCTCGCCGGCTACGACGCCTGCCATGAGCTTGCCGCCTGTCTCCTGTCGGCGGATCTCGGCGAGAGCCTGGACCGACGGATCCTGGTCGTCGGCGCGGGCGGAACGGCGCAGGAGATCCTCGTCGCCGGCAAGCTTCGGCCGAGCTGGCGCTTCCTTGCGGTCGATCCCTCCCCGCCGATGCTGGCCGGGGCCATTGCATCCGTCGAGGCCGCCGGTCTTAGCCATCTGACGACCTGGCACTCCGGCTATGTCGACGAACTGCCGGTAGACAACCGCTTCGATGCTGTGACCGTTATCGGCGTTCTCCATCATCTTCGCGGACGCGAGGCGAAGCTTGCTCTGCTGCGCGCGGTCGCGGCGCGGCTTCACCCCGGCGGTACGCTCATTCTCGCCTGCAATCGCGGCGCCTATGCCGAAAACCTGCTCTTCCTGAAGGCCTGGGGCGAGCGGTGGCGGATGGCGGGCGCTTCACCGGAAGAGGTCGAGGTGAAGCGCGGCAAGATTCTGCAAGGCGCTGATCCGCCCGGGTCGGATGCTGCGGTCGAAAGCCTTCTCGCGGAGACCGGCTTCGAGCAGCCGCGTCTCTTCTTCTCGAGCCTGTTCTGGGGCTCCTGGATCGCGAGGCGTAGCGCATGAGCGAACGAGACGAGCCAGAAGCTGTGGCGCCTATACGGCACCACGTGGTGATGACGCGAGCCGCCATGATGGCTTTCGCCGAGGGCTGGATCGCCGCATGGAACGGACGCGACGTTGAAGCGGTACTGAGTCATTTCCGCGACGATGCCGTCTTCGTCAGTCCGGTCGCAGCCAAATATGTCGGCTCGTCTCGCATTGAGGGGAAAACCGCCCTCGCCGCCTATTGGCGTTCGGCACTTGACAAGCTGACCACGCTTGCGTTCACACTCGACCGCGCGACATGGGATCCTGTCCGACGAGAGCTCAACGTGATCTACGAGGCCGATCTGAACGGACAGCGTCGCCGGGCCTGCGAACTCATGATCTTCGACGAGCTCGGCGAGCAGATCCAGGGCGAGGCTTTCTACGGGGCGGAGCTTCCATAGTCTCCCGTCTCATCTCGTCCGGCACCCCCACCAGCAGCCGGCTTCTCGACCGGCTTCGAGCGCGAGCAGCCAGCCGGATCGAGGGCCGGCACATCTTTGCGATCGTCTCGCGGCTCAGTCCGAACAATCCCGTGTTTTGGCCCGAGCTGAACGTCTCGCAGGTCTCGTCGCCAATTTTGGACCTTGCCGCGGCGCCAGGCGCGAGAACACCATAGGCCCGGTGACGTTCGACGTTTCTGGACAACTACGTCATCCGCTGCGGTTTCGTCGACTGAGCCTGGGCCCCCTCGCTGGCTTCGATCTCACGAATGATTTGCTCTTGTTCGGCACGCAGCTGCGCGAGCGCATCGGTCTGAAGCAGCGTCGGCGACAGGCGGTCGGCCGGATGTTGCGCGAGCGATGCTGCTGCCTCGCGCGCCGCCGCCGCTTCCCGTGTCTCCTGCGCTGCTGACTTCTGCGCGCCGGCGACGATCGCCCGCTCGGCGCGGAGCTCGCGCTGGGTCGTCGGGTCGATGCCGACCGTGGCTTCCTCCCGACGCTCAGCGGCAATCGCGCGATCTGCCAATCTCGCGGCCGCAGCGGCCTCACGCTCTTCACGCTGCTGAATTCCGCTCGCCCGCTCGATGAGCCTGTCGGCATTGGCACCGGCGATCGCCTCGACTTCGGCGCGCGTCATCTGCTGGATGCCGTGTTCTGAAGCTCGCTGCAGGTCGACGCGGTTTGCGAGCGTCTCGAGATATCGCGATGAGGCCTCGCGAAATTGCTGTTTCGTCTCGCCGTCCAGCAGGTCGCTCGTTCGCGACACCGCGTCGTTCATAAGGCGCAGATCCTTTGCCATCTGCTCCGATGTCACTGCCATGGTCGAGTTCTCCTTCGTCAGCTGCTCCACGCGTTTCCCGATCGTCTGCACGATAGACCCGACCGTCTGGGCCATGAGCAGGCGCTCGAGCATGTCCTTTGCTTGCGGGTTCGCCGGCTGCTCGGCCGCAACCGTCCGCCAGGCCTGAACGCCCTCGTTCACGAGCTTCAGGTCCTGCGCCGTCACGGGCAGGCGAATTGGATTTGTCCGCGCGACCGCGATCCGCTGCCGGGCATTGTCGATGAGCCGCCGATTGGCTGGATCCGCGGCATAGGCGCGATCGCTTGCCTCTCGTGTCGGCCGCGGCCGATCCGCCGCTTCGACGATCGCCTTGTCCTTGGGGCCGTAGCTTTGCGACGACGCGCGCTCGCGCGCGGATGTCGCGACGATCTTGAGACCTTCCGCCTGCGCATGCTGGGCATAGACCTGGCGCCATTCGCTGAAGGTCTCTCGGCTCGGATGCAGCTTCTGCCCGGACTCGCTTTTGACCGCGACGACGGCGTGGACGTGGACATGGCCGTCGGCCTCCTTGTCGGTGTGGACGCCGAATATGAACTTGTGATCGGCAAAACGATCTTGCAAGAACGCGCGGGCAGCCCGCGTCAGCGCGCCAACGTCCGTCCCGGCCTTCGCCGACACGATCAGATGCATGGTATCACGCGAGGATTGCGAGCGGAGCGTGGCTCCCCATTCTCGCGCCGCGGTCCTGGTCTCGGCGACATTGGCGATCGCGCGGCCACGATCGTCGGTCGCAGGCCCTTTCTCGATCAGCTTATTCAGCCGATAGGTAACGCCGTCGCGGCCATGGCTCGTGGCGCCCGGAGCGATGGCGATTGTGTCCGGCGCCAAGCCGGTGGCTACCGTTATCCGCTCCTTCGCGCGCGCTTCCGACGCCAGATCGAGCCGCTTCCGGGTGAAACCCCTGCCCTCTTCTCCGACGCGCTCTTCCCGAACCCGGAAGCGCTCCTTGCCCGCTCCAGCCATTGCTGTGACGATGCGCGCTTCGAGCTCGCCCTTCTGCGTGACGTCGAGGCGATAAGCATACCGGTGGCCTTCGAATCCCGCCGCGATCGCCTTCTCGTAGGTTTCCCTGCCCTCGGTCGTGTCGGCGACCCCCTGCAGGGACAAGCGCACGGCGCCGACGTCGTGGCTCTCGGCCCGCTTGGCGAAGTTGGTCGACCAGGCCTTGATCTCGTCGGCGACGGCTTGGCGATCGGCGAGGATCCGCCCGTCATACGTTTCGAGCGCGACATCCTCGCGCTGAACATATTGGCCGGTCGCCGTCGCGCGGGCGACTCCACGGGCATAGGACACCACCTTGATCACGGCGGGCTGGTAGCCGGCCGCCAGCTGACGAGCCCGGCCGACCGCCTCGCCCTGCCCCGCCGCGCGCGCGCCTCCTCCGCCAGGACCGCCGCCTCCCGCGACCTGACCGGGTTTCGAGCCCGACGGTGCCGACGTCCCTCCTCCGCCTCCGCCACCGCCGGCCGAGGTCGGCAGGAGCCGCGTCCGCTCCTCATCCCGGCCGCCGGTGATCGTCGTCCCGCGGATGATCTCCTGCGCGGTCGGCGCCTTGGGGAGCGGCGCGACGCGACCGCGACGGGCGCGTAACTCGTCGTCGAGACCAAGCGATCGCCGCCGCCGCGTCTCGCCGGCATCACTGACCGCGCGACGCGCGGCCTCGACCAGCTCAACCCACCAGGCGATCTGCGCGTCCCGGTTCATCGCTGCTCCCGTCCAGAGAGCTCGGCCGGCAACGAGAGTCGGGCCTCGCGTCGCAGCTTGGACCCATAGGCGATCGTGATTTCAGTGAGCTCGTCGTTGATCGCCGAGACGATCTCGTGCAGGCCGCGCCACACCGGCTCGGTGTCTTCGATCCGGACCGCCTGGCCGCGATGGATGGCCTTGAGGACCTGCGAGAGGTTTCGGCCGACCATGCGGACCTGGCTCGCGAGCTGGACGACGGCGCGGGTATTCTCGGCCGACAGGGCAGGACCCGCCTGCACCGATGCGCGGATCAACCGGCGCACGACCTCGGCCTTGGGCAATCCGAACAGCGCGACGGCTTCCTGGAGCCGCTGCTCATCGAGCTCCGACAGCTCGGTCCGAAGCCTCGGCTTGCGTCGCGGTGCCTTCTCGGAGCGGGCCATCGGCTCTCCCCTTCCCTTCCGTTTGCAAGGCTCGGCGGCCGTTAGGCCGGAGCCAAGGCGTAGGCATCGACCCGATGACCACGAAGGCGCGTCAGCGCCCTTCGGCTGCCTTCAGCAGCCGTCCCCCGGTTTGGCCCACAAACCGGTATCTTGTCAACCAATATCTATTAAACCGTATGTAAGACTTCGCGCATGAAGAGCGCTCGCGTCTGGACAGCCGTCCCTTGAACCCGAAGGCCCGCTTGGCGCACAGCGCCCCGTTAAGACCGCAATGACGAATTACCGTAACGGCGCAACACTGCAACGCATTGCTCCGACAATAATGCACTACCGCACGAATGCGCTCCCGCCAGCACCGCATTGGCGACATCACGTACTACGGCAACTCGCTAGAACGACAATGCCGTATCAACGCATTACCTGAACACCGCATCAAGGCTTTCCGGTACTTCCGGAATGACGAATTGCAGCACAGCCATATGTATATTATAATGTATGTTGATTGCTGTTAGAGCGAGCGACGGAGGGCTTGACGGTGCCGAGTATATTCGCAGTGGCGAACCCAAAAGGCGGGAGCGGCAAGACCACGGTTGCGATCATTCTCGCTGGTGAGTTCGCGAAGCATGGCTACTCCGCCGCGATCGTCGACGCCGATCCGCAGGGCTCTTCATACCAGTGGCATGCTTCCTCCGTCGCGCGGGGGTTGAGCCCGCAGGGCGTCGATCTGGTCCGCGCCCCCGACGAATCCGCATTGGTTCAAGCCGTCGAACGCCTGGCCGGTTACGACGTTGTGGTGATCGACACGCCCGGCTATTACGGCGAGGTACTGATCCAGTCGGCGCTCCGGGCCGACCTCGTCGTGTTGCCGTGCAAGGTACATACGTTCGATGCGTCGCAGGTCGTGCGGACCCTTCGCAATCTCGAGCAGCACGCCGCCGCGGCACAGCTGCCGATGAGCCAGCATCGGGTTCTATTCAATGAATACGACAGCCTCGACCGCAACACGCGACCCCTCCGCGAGGTCGTGGCCTACCTCGACTCCGAGCACGTGCCGGTCTGCTCGACGGCGCTCTACCGGCGTGTGACCTACCGCACGATGACAAGCGGCTTCGGAACACTTTACCAGATGAGCGACAGGGACGAGTCGGTGCGCAAGGCCCGCTACAATGCCGATCAGGTCGTCCGCGAGTTGCTCGCAGCGAGCCAGGGCGCGGCGACCGGCGAGCCGGTCGCATGAGCGACGGAGCTCCCAGCGAGAAGTCTGACCGGCCTCCCCTTCCCCGCGATGCGTTCCGCGCCCAGCGCGCAGTCGCGCCGGCCTCTCAAAAACCTGTCCTTCAGCCCGTGGTCGTCACTCCTGCCTACGACGATCCCGTTACGCCGGCGCCGGCGCCAGGCAGATCGCCATCGCAAGCCGCCAATTCTATCTCATCCAAGCGAGGGGAGCGGCCACCACGAAATCGCGAGCGCAATCCGTTCGAGGCTTATGGCGAACGCGCCTCGTCGCGGCCCTACGCGCTTCGCCTTCCCGATCCAATCGACCTGGTGCTCCGCCAGCTTGCCGCCGAGCAACGCACGCAGCCGCTGCGCATTGTCGACCGCGCCCTCTATGATCTTTTCAAGCGGCTCGGTCGATTGCCGCCCGCCGACGACTCGTAGTCGCCATTGTGAAAGAGGCGTCACGAAGCACGAATCGCTGCTACGCGCTGTCGTCCGGGAAGGAAGGTCCTGCAGGTGTCTTCATCTCTGCTGGATCCTTTCCACGTTGCGCGCCGCGGAGAGCCATCAGCATAGGCCAGATAGAGAATTGGCCGGCTGCCGCACGTCGGGCGAGCGTCCTGAGGTAGCCGCCGGGATTTTTGATGCCGTTGCCGCGCTGGAGGATCAGCGCCAAGGTGACGCTCGCCGGCCCCTGCCCCATTGCAGCACAGGCCTCTTCCCACGCGCTTGGGCTGACGCCGAGAAGCGGGCGCACGATGACGGCGGCGTCCACCACGTCCCGTATCGTTCGTAGCCCGTGGCGGGCGTAGTCCACAAAATCAGGACACGTCTCGGCGACGAGCCGGACAGGGACTGCTGATGCGACATCGCGCTCGATGTCGGGCTGGAATGCATTGCCGGCGCTTTCGGCGCCGGCTTTCGGCGTCGGGTTCGTTGCTATGGACGCATTTGCGGACGGTTCGCGTATTGGCCTTGTGGGTTCGATATGACTCTCAAGAATTTCGAGGATCCGCCCCGACAGCTCGACCAGCGCCGCGGCGAGCGGCTCGAGGGCAGCGCGGCACGGCGTGCGTGGTCGGCCGTCGATCAGCCCCAGGAATTCGTGATGCAGTGCTGGCCAGTCGGCATCGACGCCCCGTTCGACACCCAGCGCGAGCATCTTTGCGATGTCGCGGCGCGCGAGCGTGACCTGCTCGCGCAGCGCATCGAGAACATGTCGCTCCTCGACAGCGCGAGCGGCGAGTTCCGCAAGGTCGTCGACAGCCGCCACGAGCGGGCTGAGATCGAACCCGAATGCCAGCTCGATGTCGCCGCCTGCTGCGCGCCGAGCGTAGCGTTTGCCATTTGGGCTATCCCGACGCTGGATAAGACCCGATTTCACAAGAGCGGCAATATGCCTACGTAAGGTCGACGCAGGGATGCCGTGGGCGCGTAGCGAGAGCTCGCGATTTGATGGAAACACGACGAGATCAGTGGACCCGAGCGTGAGCACCGTGTCCGGGTGGAAGCTCAGCAGCGCATTCAGGACGGTCAGCGCGCGGTCGGAAAGGGCAAGGGCGGCCTTCGCTTCGCATGCGTGGCGAAACGTCTTCCATTTGTGGCAGGCCTTGCCGGGTTGGCACTGCCGAACGTCGCGTTGAATCCGAAGCGCGGCCGGGGACAGCGCGCCGCATCCAAAAGGGGCGATAGGATTGAAGCCAAGCATCTGCATTCGCGTCCTCTCGTTGCGAGAGCGCGTGGCAAACAAAGACCGTGGCGTGAAAACGCTGAGTCTCTTGAACTGTCGGATCGCGCGAGCTAAGATGCCTTTGCGTTTGGAGGCCTCGCTGGCGATTGCCGTCGCCAGCCCGCTGACCCTCTTGAGAGACCCGGCTCTGCCGGGTTTTTCTTTGTCTGAACGCACTTCTCCTGGTTGAATCAGATCAGTACATTATATTGAATGTTAGTCGGCCGTCCAATATGTAGGCTGCGGCCGCATGGGTATCGTTCGGATCATGGTTCGGAGGGAAGGCTCATGGCTGAGAAGTCATGCCGACGCAAAGCAGATCACGCAGCGAAGGGATGTTTGCTCATAGGAGCGTTTCAGTCGGGGCTCGAAGCACTGCGTCTCGAAGCACAGCTAACCCGTGGAGAGTTCGCGAAAAGCCTAGGGATCCCGAGATCAAGCTACTTCCACCTGATGACGACAGCAGCGAATCCAAGCCTTAGTTACATTGAACTCATCGCGGAACGAGCGGGCGTCGACCCTCTGACCTTGTTGCGGAAGCGGACCTCGGACCGTCGGCACGGGGGCGACTCAATCGGCTCGATGAAGGGAAGCGCATATTCAAAGAATTTACGGTAGGATTGACAACGTCCAATATACTAGACTTCAGACGTAATGTATGGTGAATCGGATGCGGAGTTTTGTCCGAAAGCCCTTTCGCCATGTCGCCTGTTCGCAAGCCTCAGCCAGTCGATCATTCGGTGCTGAATGAGATGCTGGCCATCCGTCTGCAGCAGCTCGAGATCGAAAATGGCGGCATGGAAGCATTCCTGCCGAAGACCGGACTGGCACGCGGGACCTACTATACGATCGTCCGCGGCATCGGGAATCCAACTTTGCGTACGATCGAAAGGATCGCTTCGAGCCTCAACATGAGCGTGTTTGAGTTGCTCGGCTTCGATGTGTCGGACGCACGGCGCGCGCTCAAGAAGAGCGGTGTCGATTACGACGAGTTGACGTCGGCGATCAGCAAGAAAAATCGCGCCGATCGCGCCTTGGCGCGTCAGACGCGATCGCGAAAGCTTCCTTCCTGACGGCGCCGGCGATCGATGCGGCGACCAACTGCTCAAGATCGATGGAAGAGGTGGGGAGGCTTTCGCCTCCCCACTGGATCGGTCATGCGGCTGAGCGCTCAACGGCCTGGGCGAGGCGGCCAAATTCCAGGGCGATCAGGTCGACGGTGTAGATCCGCTTGCCGTCGCGCTCGTAGCTGTTCTGCCGCAGGCGGCCCCGCGCGTGGACGAGGTCGCCCTTGCTGACGTGCTCGTTCACGTAGCCCTGGATCGACTTGGTGAAGATCGTGACCTCGTTCCAGTGCTGGTCGTCGTTCCACTCGCCGCCCTTATCCTTGAAGGGATAGTTGGCGCAGACGGTGACACGGACTGTCTTGCCGACCTGCTTGATGGTCCCGACGTGGCCGATGAGGGTGAATTCGGCGATGTTGCGCATAGTCTCTCTCCATCTTGTGGGGCGGCGCCCCGTTGCGATGGCGATCCGTCATGGCCGGGAAGACGGCACAGAGCCGAAGCCCGCGAGACGCGGGCGAAGGGCGAGCGCAGCGCTGCGTCCCGTCAGGCCGTGAATTTTGGCGCCGCAGGCGCGTGCGCGAGGAATGCCGGTCGGGGCCCCGCTCGCGGGGTGATCCGGCAGGGGAAAATTCTCGGGCGTAGGGACCGCCGTGCCGGCGACGGTCATAGGAATCCAGCCATGCAACCGGAAGCGCCGCCCGACCTGGAGAGAGGAGCAATCGTCGTCGTATCGCCTGGACCACACGCCGGGCCCATCTCGCGGTACGGAAGACCGGGATGTCGATGCCTGCCCATCAAGGACCGAGGTTCAGCGAGGAAGCGCCGCACGGATCGGGGTCGACCAGGAAAATCAACCACGGCCGGATCGAGCGGCAGCGGCGAACCGCCCTGCGATGGATCCGACGGAAGGACCGCCGCGCCAACGCCGGGAGCGCAAAATCCGAGATCCGCCTAGCGGCAGCGGCCTCGCCGACGCGGAGTGCCGACGGCCGATCGAACCACTGGCGAAGCCTGCGTTCTGCCAACGTCGCCCGCGCCATCACGCGGATCGCTTCGTGCGCAGTTGCGCGTTTATCTGCGACATCAGGATTGGGCCGAGCGAGAATTCTCCGACCTTGGCCCGTTCGGTCAGACCGCGCAGATAGCCGCCGGCGGATCGGATTGCTGCGCCGCGCTGCAAAATGCACGCGACAACCACCGCGGCTTGCATTTCGCCCATGACGGCTTGCGCCTCCTCCCAGGCGCTGGGACTGATCCCGAGCATCGATCGCACAACGGCCGCGGTCGCCAGCAGGTCGCGCCAGTTCGAAATCCCGCCTTTGGCGTAGTCGGCGATGTCCGGGCAAGCGTTCATCACCATTCCAAGCGGATAGGCCGTTTCCGCAGTTCTCGGCGTTTGGGGTTCTGGCACCGCCCTCGCCGCCCGGCTTCCTCGAAAGCCAGGTTCAAGATCAATTAAGGGGTCTGGATTTGAATTCTGTATATGGCGCTCATTTCGGGACTCATTGGCGCTCATATCATGTGTTTTGATGTGGCTTTCCAGGAGGTTGAGGACGTCGTCGGCCAATTGCGATAGCTCCTCGGCCGCCGCTTCCAGCTGGGCGCGCGTCGCGGTGCGCGGAATCCCCTCGACGATCGAGCGGAAGCCGGCGTGGACCTGGGCCCAGTCCGCAGGCCCCTGCCCTCCCCTGCGTGTCGGCACGCTCTCCTCGATGCCGGTCGCGATCATCTTGGCGATATCGCGCCGACACAGCGTGATGCGTTCCCGCGCGAGCTTAACGGCGCGCGCTTCGGCCTCCACGGCCGCCGCGAGGCTTTCGAACTCCTCGGAGCGCACCACGAGCGGCGAAAGGTCGAAGCCGAACGCCAGCTCGATCTCGCCGCTCGCGCCTTTGCGCGCGTAGCGCTTGCCGTTGGGGCTGTCGCGCCGGATGACGAGGCCCGTGTCGACGAGGACCGCGAGATGGCGTCGCAACGTTGACGCCGGCATGCCATGCGCGCGCAGTGACAGAAGCTGGTTCGAGGGGAAAACGACAAGGTCGTCTTCGCCCGTCAGCGCCGTCTCGGGATGAAAGGTGAGGAGCGCGTTCAAGACGGACAGCGCGCGTTCGGTCACACCGAGGCTCGGTCGTGCCCTGCAGATGGCCTGGAAGACCTTCCACTTGTGCACGACCTTCTCAGGCGGCCGGGATGACGCGACGATCTGTGTTGACACATGGGCGAGCGTCAGCGATCGCCGCCCAAAGGGCGTCGTTGATTGATAGGGTTCCATGTCTTTGCCTCAGCTGGGCAAAGGAAATCTGCTCGCCAAAATGACGCCGTCTCGCATGAGACACTTGACTGCGATTCGCGGAAGTGATTCTCTATCTGTCGCCAAACAAGACGAGGGCTTCCGGGACGGAGACGTTTCGGGGGCCTTTTTCTTTTGCCGCTACAGTTCCTTTCGTGTTGTCAGGGTACGCGGTTCACGCATCTGCGCGGCGCTTGAACGCCGCATAGATCTCGGGCAGCTGATCGACAAGATACGCTCCGAAGTCGGGTGCGTGACGATTGTCGATCGTGAGGCGGGTTTGATCCTTGGCGCGCTCGATGCGCGCAACCTGCTTTCCATCGTCAGATTTGACGATATGCGTCGCAGGCTTCTTGGGACGGCGAACCAGGGCCTTCAACATTCGCTCGAAGCGGGCATCGCTCGGGCCGGCCTGAAAATTTGCATCGGAAACCACGTCGCGCCATTTCGTATCGTCTTGCTTCACCAGCGACGCCAATTGCTCCCAACGCGGGCGCCCGACCTTCGGGGCCGCGCCAATAGCGATGATGAGGTCTTCGGGAAGTTCTCTGACAAGAGAAATCATCGTCGACAGATTTCCCTTTGGCACCGAGAGCGCCGACATGATTGCCGCACGTGCAATGCCACGATCCTCAAGTCTGGCCGCGAACAGCGCGCGCTCGATGAACGAGAGATCCTTGCGATCTGTATTCTCTTTGCCTTGAGCGACGACCAACTCCTCGTCGCTAAGCGGGCGCACAATCGCCTTAACAGGCCGGCCGAGGGCACGAAGCGCCGCGACCCGGCGATGTCCATATGCGGCCTGGTAGCGTCCGGGAGCGTCGATTCGCGGGCGAACGAGGATCGGAACTTGTTGCCCATCCTCGGACAGTCCAGCCTTGAACGCCTCGAACTCGTCTCCATCGCTGACATTGAGGCGATCGCGTATGAACGCGGGATCGACGAGGTTGGGATCAATCTCGACAACTTGGGCGCCCGACGCGAGTTGCGCCCGTAGCGCCCGGGCCTCGTCCGCATCGTCGGACAGGCTCTTCAGCGAGAGACCCATTGCTTTTAGCGAACCGGATGACACCGGCGGGCGCGTCGGCCGATCTTCGCTCGGGGCGGTTGGCGCGGTGATCGGCGCCATCATGGCCTTCAGTTGGTCGCGGCGCTTATTCATGTCGCCCTCCCCCAAGCCTCAAGGACAAGGCTCTCAATTTCGGCATGGACTGTATCGAGCGCCTCGATCGCTCGGTCGTAGGTGCTGCGGGTAAAATTCTCGCGGCCGATCTCGTAAAGGGTCTGCTTCGTCAGCCCGGCGTCTGCAATCGCAGTCGACTTAAGGATCGGGGTCGTAAGGACACGCTCCCCAAACAAGCTTCGCATCAGGCCGACGATTTGGCCCTGTGGCCCGTCGGAAGGCTCGTATCGCGTGATCGCGTATCGGAAGAAGTCGTAGTCAGCGTCACCCCCCGCCTTCTCGACAACGTCAAGGAGGCTGGAGGTCATGTGCAGGAACTGGGACATCGACGCGACGTCCAGCATTTGCGGATGAATGGTGACGAGGACGCTCCTCGCGGCGCAGAGCGCCGAGAGCGTGAGAAAGCCGAGCGAGGGCGGGCAGTCGAGGATTACAACGTCATACCGATCTTCTACCGAAGCCAACGCCGTAGCGATGCGGGAGAAAAACATTCGGTCGGAGCTACGGCGGCCCTCGGCGAGCACACGCGGCGTGTCGTGCTCAAATTCCTGAAGCTCCAGATTGCCGGGAACGATATCGAGACCGGCGAAGTAGGTCGTCCGGATAACGTCGCTCATCGGGCGTTGCTGGTCGTCGTAGCGGATCGCGCCGTAAAGGGTGTCGTTCTCTTGTAGGTCAAATTCCGGCTGCAATCCGAAAAGCGCCGACAACGAAGCCTGGGGGTCAAGGTCGATGGCGAGAGTACGGAACCCACGCATTGCGAAGTACTGCGCGACATGTGCGGCAGTGGTTGTTTTGCCGGACCCGCCCTTGAAGTTGGTTACAGCAATCACCTGGAGATGATCGCCCTTGCGACGTGTCGGCAGATATGTCGGCTTCGAGCGGGCGAGCGTTCGCCGGACCTCGTGAATCTGTTCGAGCGTAAACAAGCGGCGCCCGCGCGCATTCTTTTCAGTTTCCGGAACGTCACCGGAGATCGACAATTGACGAATGTATGCGTCGGTGACGCCAACCAGCTTGGCGGCTTCACCCGACGTGAATTTGCGCAGCTCCTTTTCAGCCGCGGGAGGGAAGGCGCGGGTTCGCAGCTCCTTCAGCTGCGCACTGAGCAAGTCGGCGTCCGACTCGATCAACCGAGTCAACGAGCGCACCTTTTTTCCGGTGCGATGACTGGGGTCAATTTGTGTTAGCTCTGTCATCTACGCTCGATGCCGCTATTTCTCGTGTCGAGCGTAAATTCTCTTGTTCGTCCGAGTCGGTCAAGCGATTTAGAGTTAACGCGCATTAACCAATGTGGCGGGATGGTCCGATCGCCGCTAAAGCATACGCGAGTCGCATTGCATCGGCTGGAGCCGCTGTGCGGTCGTGCGCGCCGCCACTCAATTTCGAAGACCGACCTGAAGAGTTCTCACCTGAGAACTTTCCCGTTAGACGATCGATAGGCGGGATAGCCGAAAGCTGTTAGCGTGTTTCGGACTGCGCGGCGAATGGTGACGCGCCGAGAGCGGGCCTTTGCAGCAACCTTGGGCAAGGAGGGTACCGCTGAAGTTCTCAGCTGAGAACTTTCCCTTCGTAGCCACGTCCATCGACTTCAGCACGAACCGATCGACCAGGACGAGGCGCCCCTTTACCGCAGGTTCGCGCGATTTCGCACTGTGAGCGGTCCTCGCACTAGATCCCAAGACGGGCCGCCCTGCCCTGCGCGCGCTCTGCCTCGTTGTAATAGCTCGCAGCCTGCTGCACAGACCGATGCTGCGACTGCTGCATTGCCTCGGGCAAGCCAATGCCCTGGCGCGCCGCTTCGGTGAGGTACCCTGCCCGCAATCCATGCGCAGCGAACTCTTTGGGGTCGAGCTCAGCCATCGTGCAGCGCCGCTTGACGATCAGATTGATCGATTGGGGGGTCAGCGCGCGCTCCTCGAGCGCCTCCCAACGGTCGATCGCGCGGAAGATCGCGCCTTTCCGGATATCAGCTCGATCGAGCCACTCCCGCAAGGCCTCGACCGGCGGGCCGACCAGGAACACCCTCCCCTCGTCATCGGCGTCGCCGGTTTTCGTGCGACCGAGCTGGATCGAGATGCACGGCAGCGTCGGCGAATTCGGATCGAGCGGATCAAGCGGAACGCCGGGTTTGTCGCTCAGCTGATCGACCCGCAGCCGCGCCACCTCGCTGCTCCGCCGCCCGCCGGAGGCGAAGGCCAGCAGCAGGATGGCGAGGTCGCGCGTGTCGGCCAGCCGATCCGTCGTGCAGGTCGCCGTCAGCCGGTCGAGGACGTCGCGCGTCACGGCGCGCTTGCTCTTGCGGCGCCGCGGCCGCGGCGAAGCGCGCACCGCCAGTCGCACAGCCGAGCGCAGGCTGGGCGCGGTGAGCGGACTTTCGATCCCCTTCCAGCGATGCAGCGTCCCCCAGCTTGCAAGGCGCCGCTTCACCGTATTCGGTGCATGCGGCCCCTCGCTTCGCAACAGGCCTTCGGCGTGCAGTTCGGCTGCGACGTTGGCCGGCATGCCGTGGCGCGGATCGCCCGCGCGCTTTTCCGGGTCCCACAGATGATGCGCGACGAACTTCAACGCGAGCGCCTCCGTCGCGGGCCACGCCAGCGGCTCGCCGGTGGCCGCGAGCGCCCAGGCTTCGAGATAGGCAAGATCCGACGTGAGCGCGCGAAGGCTGTTCTCGCCCATGCCTTCCTTGGCGAGATGCTTCAGCGTCGCGACGTCGTCGTCGGTGAGCAGCTGCGCCAGCCGATCGCGCCGGTCCATCGGCAGGATGGCCGACAGCGTGTCGAGCTCGAGGGCGCGTTGCGATTCGGCGTCGAGGGATCGGCGTTTGACGATATCGTCCATGGTGACCTCAGAAGCCGTAGGTCTGTTCGGCCCAGCACAAAAGCACGGCGGCGTCCGGATCGGGCAAGCGCACCCGCTGGGCCTTGAGGGCGTCCGCGATCGCGAGACCGACATCGGCCTCCACCCAGTGGCCGTGCGTCATGAGAAAGAACCAGCCGAAGGGCAGGGCGATCTCACGATCGATCGCCTCGATGCGATCCATCAATTGATGAACGGTCGTCTCAGGCGTCATGAGCAAGCGGTCACTCGGCATCTTCAATGGGCGAGGAATGAAGCCGACCTCGCGCTCGCCTTTGTGGGTGTAATCGCGAGCGTCGAGCGCCCAGTGCGTGAAGACGCGCTGGGCGCCCGCGCTTGAGGCTTCCCAGTCCCGGAAGAACCTCACCTCGCGCGGCACAAACTCGAAATAGTCCGGCACCAGCTCAAGAAACGGGGTTTCGCGCGTCACGCCGTGCGGTCCGGTCTCCCGGACGACGCGCCGCTCCATCTCGGGACGCTTGGCCTCGCGCTTTTCGCGCTCCACGCGGTCGCAGCGGTCAAGGAAACTGCGGACGTGGACGAAGGCCCCGCCGGCGCGGTCGAGCAGGCGGTAGACGGGGCCGACGAGGCGAGCCGAGTCGGGCAGCGGCTTATCTCGAGGCCAGCCGGGATCGAGCAGTTCCTCCTCGCCCCATGGGCGGTAGTCCGGGTTGACGATGGGACCGGCGCGCCACTCGATCTCGCGGCCGAGTGCGATCTGGATGTAGTCGGCGGCTGCGGGGCCTGTCGGTGCGAAGACGAAGGCGCTGGTGCCGCGCCACTCGGTGATCTGCAGGTCGGTTTCCCTGAGGCGCGTCCAGACCGCCTTGACGTCGCCGCCGTCTTTGGCGAGCTCGGCCGTCATCCACGGTCGGAGTTCGCCGATCCACATCCCGTCTGGTCGGATGACTGACCGGGTGTCGCGCCAATATTCGTCGTCGACATGGGCGAGGCTGAAGTCGAAACCCGGAAAGGCGGCGGAGAGCGCGGGGACAAGGGCCGCATCGGCCGAGGTCGGGTCGAGCTCGGCCAAGGCGACCTGCACGGAGGCTGCGTCGGGCAGGCGGACCGCGGAACGGGTCATGGCGTAGCCTCTTGCGGGATTAACGGGATTTCCGTATATTCCGGAACAAAGGAGAACCGATCATGGCTTCCACCGTGACTGCCGCCGAGGTCTCCAAGAATTTCGGCGCCTATCAGGACGCCGCCGTGCGCGAGCCGGTGGTGATCACCAAGAACGGCCGCCCGCGCACCGTGCTGATGGCCTACGAGGACTTCGTCCGCCTGTCGAAGCGCGACCGCCGCGTCCAGCGCACCATCGACCTGAGCGAGGCCGAGATCGCCGCAGTCGAGGCCGCCGAGATGACGCCGGATCCCGACCAGGTCGGCACCGCAGCGAAGCAAACGGCCGGCTGAGGCGTGCTGCCAACAGAGATCAGGCTCGGCTGGGTTTTCCGCTACGCCTATTTGTGGGACTGGCAGCACCGCGAGGGCCGAGAGGAGGGCGACAAGGACCGGCCCTGCCTGGTGCTGGCGATCGTCATGACGACGGAGGAGGGCGCGCCGATCGTGCGCGTCCTGCCGATCACGCACACGCCGCCGGCGAACCCGGCCGATGCGATCGAGATCCCGGCAGAGGTCAAGAGCCGCCTGCGGCTCGACGACGAGCGCTCCTGGATCGTGCTGACCGAAAGCAACCGCTTCACCTGGCCGGGGCCGGACCTGCGCAACATCGATACGGATAGCGGCTACTACGGCGCTCTGACGCCGGGCCTTTTCGCCGAGGTCAAGCGCCGCTTCGTGGCGATCGCGCGTGGCGAGGTCACAACCAGCGCGCCGCACCGAAGCGTGCCGCGGACCGAGTGATGGCCGCCGCCGGCGGCCGAGGGCTTCCGGAAGAGGGGAGGGGGCTGGCAGCGGTGGCGTCCTCTCGTCGATCTGAGCGCCGGGTGGCGTGATTTTCCGGGCTGAGGACCGCCAGAATCGCTGATTTGCGTACGGGTGTCCAACACTATCGATAAGGGTTAGTTATCGATAGTGAGAAGCATGCGCCAGAAGGCATCGCTATGACGGAAGCCAACGCCGTGATAGCTTCCGTTTCACCGATTCACGTTAAGGTTATCAAGACCTTGCCCTCCGCCTACCAGATCCCGGATCCGCTACCTTGGAGCCAGATCGCCGGCCCGCTCGCGGCGGCCGAAGACGCGCTGGCCCGCCTCGACGAGCGGCTGGCCAGGAGCCCGGTCCGCGACGGCTGGATCGCCCGGACCCACTTCTCAGACGCCGCTGCCGCCCTGTGGCTGGAAGGCGAGCTCGTCCATCTCGACGATCTCGTCCTCCACGACGCCGGCATGGACGTCCGCGCCCCGACCCACGAGCTCACGCGCGCCCACGCCGTTCTGCGAACGCGACGGCGCATCGCCGACGCCAAGCCCGACTGGGCGCTGTCGGTGGCCGGCCTGGCCGGGCTGCGGGGCAGGGGAGAGCAGGGCGACCGGGAGGAGGAACGCGGCAACCGGAATGAGGAAGAGGATGAGGTGCGCGATCGCGAAGACGAAGACAGTGAGGCGGATGCGCCCGAGCGGTTTCGCGTGGCCCCAGCCGACGACCGGATGGCCGACATCTTCGCGGCCGTCGACGCCGCGATCGCCCAAGCCGACCGCACGCTGGCCGGCGAGACAACCGATCGGCGCCCGAAGCGACCCGAGCGAGACCCGCTGGTCTACGATCTCGACTGGGACGAAGATGAACGTCTCGACGCATGGCGAGCGGTCGTGGACCAGACACGCAACCTGCCGCCGGCGCTGGCGACGGCGATCGCCGCCGACGCGTGGCACGCGCTGGAACCGCTACAGCACGCGCCATGGCTCGGCCGGCTGCTCGCCGCCGCGCTGCTGCGGGCGCGGGGAAAGGCGCGCTCGCACCTGCCTTGCCTCCATGACGGCCTCAAAGCGATCCCGCGCGAGCGGCGGCGGCCACGCGACGCGGCCTCCCGCCTCGCCGTTCAGTTGGAGGCGATCGCGGCCGCGGCCGAGGCCGGTCTCAAGGATCACGACCGTTGGCAGACTGCCCGCACCCTGCTGGCCCGCAAGCTCGCCGGCCGCCGCTCCACCTCCCGGCTGCCGGCGCTGATCGACTATGTGTTGGCCCGGCCGATCGTCTCGGCCGGCATGATCGCGCAGGAGCTGAGGATCACGCCACGCGCCGCCCAGGACCTGGTCGGGGAGCTCGGTCTGCGGGAGGCGACCGGCAGAGACAGGTATCGGGCGTGGGGGGTGCTTTAGATGTCGCCCGACGATGGTGATTTGCGTTGTTTAAATCGGGCAGTAACCCCATCGTGAAACGCTGCATTTGCGGTTATGATTCGCCCAACAGGAGAAAGTAAAGCAGAGCCATGGTCCGCGGGGAGTTGATGAAAAAATTGCTGGCCAGCTACGGTCGGGACGATGAGTTCCGGGCCGTAGCGGAGCAAATCATCGGCGAAGAGGAAAAGAAGAACAACCGCGTGCTGGCGCGCAGCCTGCGCAAGACCCTTGAGGCCGGCCCAAGCCGGCCGAGCGGTCCGAAGGCGCTTGCGCCCCTGCTTCCGTTCCCCGAAGCAGCCGCCGACTTCATCGAGCGGATTGAACCGCAGCACACGCACAATGATATCGTGCTCGGGGCGACGAACGTGCGGGTGCTGCTCGGCCTCGTCAAAGAGTTTCGCCGCGCCGACGAGATCCGGCGTCACGGCCTCAAGGTCCGATCCAAGCTTCTGTTCTGCGGCCCACCGGGATGCGGCAAGACGCTGTGCGCGGAGATTTTTGCAGCCGAGCTCGGTCTGCCGCTGTTCCTCGTCAAGCTCGATAGGCTGATCTCGTCCTACCTGGGCGAGACGGCTGGCAATGTCCGCAAGATTTTCGAGTTCGCCCGGAAACAGCCCTGCGTGCTGTTCTTTGACGAGTTCGACGCGCTGGCGCGCTCGCGCGATGACTCGAGCGAGCACAATGAGCTGCGCCGTGTCGTCAACAGCCTTCTGTTGTTCATCGATCATATTCAGCCGAAGGGCTTTCTGATCGCCGCGACCAACCTTGATCAATCCCTCGATCCGGCGGTTTGGCGGCGCTTCGACGAGGTCGTCTGGTTCGACAAGCCGGATCGCGCGATGATCGCCCGCTTCCTGCGGCTCAAGTTCAAGAACATCGCGACCGCGTTCGATCCGCTGCAGCATGCGGCCGCGCTGGAGGGCTATTCCTACGCCGAGATCGAGCGCGTCTGCACCCAGGCGGTCAAGACGATGATCATCGATCGCCGTAAGCAGGTGCAGGCCCGCGACTTCAATCGCGCCTTGGAGGACGAGGCGCGCCGCCGGGCAGGACAGTCTCGCCTCGCGTCGCCGAGCTAGGCGCGCCGTGGCCCGATACGATCACCTCGAACTCGTCCGGCTTCCCGAGCAATTCGAGCGGCGCAAGCACGGCGGCGGCGGACCGCCGCCACCGCGCGATCGCGGCCAACACACGACGAAGCTGCGCGAGGAGCTCGACACCGCGACCCAGGAACAAAGACGCCGGCGCAAGCCCGAATTTGTCGACCCGTCTCTGATCCTGCGCGTGCAGATGACGGGCGCCCTGCTCGAGGAGGAGTGGGAACGGCTCGGGCTCACGGTTTTGTCCAGCGACGCGGACCGCACGCTCGTGCTGTTCGCATCGAGTGAAGACATGCGGGATTTCCGCGCGCGGCTTGACGCCTATCAGGGCGGCCCGCCCCCTGGCCAGAAGCACGCCCCCTACGTCAACTTCGTCTCCGGGATCGAAAGCATTGGATCGGTCGAGCCGCGTGATCGGATCGGACCACGCTTGCGGGAAGAAGGTTTCGCTGATGTCGAGGATTTCGTCGCGCAGACATCCTATCTGGTGGACATCGAGCTTTGGGATCTGGGCGAACGTCGCCTCCGCGAGCGCAAGCTTGAGGATGTCATCCGCTACGTCGAGGCACGAGGTGGCGATGTCTTTGATCGCTATGTCGGCCCCTCGATCAGCATGTTTCGCGCGCGTCTGACGGGCGAGCTGCTGCGCACGTTGCTGACGGTCGAGGAAATCGCGGCGATCGATCTGCCGCCAGCCCCGGACGTGACCACGGCAGAGGCGCTCGACATGGTCATGGCGGATGCGCCGCCATTGAATGCCGTGGCCGATGACGCACCGCTGATCGGCATCATCGACAGCGGCGTCAACGATCACCCATTCCTGGCGGATATTCTTGTCGGTTCGATCGGCGTACCGGCCGATCTCGGCACCGCGGACGTCTGGGGTCATGGCACTCGCGTGGCCGGTGTGGCCGTGTTCGGCGATCTTCGTGCGCAACTCGACGCCGGCGCATTGCAACGCGGCGCGCGGCTTTGTGCGGCGAAAGTGGTGAACGACCAAGGTGGCTTTGACGACAGGCGCCTCGTGCCCTCGCAGATGCGCGAGGCGATCGCGACCCTGTACCAGCGCTTTGGCTGTCGGGTCTTCGTGATCGCGCTTGCCGACCGCCGGCGCGTCTTCGACGGCGGCAAGGTCGGCACATGGGCCGCCACGCTCGACGAATTGGCGCGCGAGCTCGACGTCGTCATCGTCGTCTCGTCCGGAAATCGCAGCCCGCGCGGCGGCAATCGTCTCGAACAGGCCGTGACCGAATATCCGCGCTATCTTCTGGAGGATGCCAACCGGCTGTTCGAGCCGGCCGGCGCCTTGAACGTCATCACCGTCGGCGCACTCGCGCACGGTGAGGGTCTCGATCCCGATCGCGCCGACGACGTCCGCGTCCGCGCCATCACACGCCTGCATGAGCCGGCGCCGTTCTCGAGGATCGGGCCGGGACTAGGCGGGGCAACCAAACCCGACGTCGTTGAGATTGGCGGCACGCTGATTTTCGATGCCGTCGTCGCGCGGCTGCGGGGAGGGGAGGACGTCGGCAGCGCCGGTGTTCTGACGCTGCATCACAGCTATTTCGATCAGCTCTTCACGGCGGGATCAGGCACGTCCTATGCCGCGCCGCGCGTTGCCTTCAGCGCCGCGCAGATCATGACGCGCTTCCCGCAGGCCTCAGCTAATCTCGTGCGGGCGCTGATTGTGGGATCTGCGGAAATCCCGCCGCCCGCCAGCGAGCGGCTTCAGCTGCTTGGTGCAGATGCGACGCGGGCGATTGTCGGTCACGGTCTGGTGGATCTCGAACGCGCCGCATTCTCGGACAACGCGCGCGTCACGCTTTACGCCGAGGATGAGATCGCCCTCGATCATTTTGCCGTCTATCGGATTCCGATCCCGGAAGCGTTTCAGGCTGGGGGAAACGGTGAGCGCTGCATTCGCGTGACGCTGGCATTCGATCCACCGGTGCGTCACACCCGAAATGATTATGCAGGCGTTGGCATGAGCTTTCGGTTGGTTCGCGGATGCCAGCCTGACTTGATCTTCGATCATTATCGCAAGCGTGACAAGGACGACGGTCCGTTCCCTGAACTTGCACCGCGATACAATTGCAATCTCGTTCCCGGACCGCAATTGCGCGAGAAAGGCACCGTTCAGTGTGCAACTGTCACGTTCAAACGCGGTGTCGAAGAATACGGCGACAGCTACTATCTCGTCGTGCGCTGCGAAAGCGGCTGGGCGACCCATGTCGATCGGCAGCAATTCGCAATCGTGGTCGAGCTTCTGCAAAAGGCAGACGTCCAACTCTATGAAAGAGTGCGCCAGCGGATTCGCGTCCAAGCTTAGCACCGACACGCCGACCTTTGAATACAGTCGATCGAGGTGGGCGACAGGCGTCGGAGCTATCGTTCCTGCATAATCGCCAAGGGAACGTTGAACTCGCAATTCAAGCCATCTGGCTCAAATCTGAGCCGAGCTTCACCTGACAATTGACCGGGGAGCGCCTCTTCGATCATAGTTCGATCGACCAGAACGACTTGTTCAAAGTCCTGACTATCGTTTCGGTTGTCGGCGTGCCGCCGACGCTATTGGCGGGTATTTGGGGGATGAACTTTTAGAACATGCCGGAGTTGAGCTCGACATGGGGATACCCTTTGTCCTGGCTTGCCATCGTGCTTAGCCCCATTCTGCCCCTCATCTGGTTCAAGCGCCGTGGCTGGTTTTAGTCGCTGCGTGCTCGAACGATCGAAAGATATGAGGCGAGCCGCGCTATGTCAGCGATCCAGCTTTCCGCCACGCCGAAAGGCAATGGCTATCAGGCGACCGTGACATTTCCGGATGGCGTCTCGATGAACTCGGCGGAGACTTATCCGACGATCGCCGGAGCGATTGCCGCCGCGGCGCGAAAGCTGTTGGACATGACGGACCGCTTAGAAGCGCTGGAGCGGGAGGCGACCGGGAGAGACAGATATCGGGCGTGGGGGGTCCTTTAGTATGCCGACCATACGCCAGCCGACACCAGCGCCGATGCCCGTCGCTATCCCACCCGCCATGATCAAGGAGCTTCGCCACCTGCTGGCGTCGGCGATCTCTGACGCCAAAGCCTATGACGTACCGGGCTTGTGCCGTCGGTTGAATCTGGCGGACGGCGAGGAACAGGAGGCGTTCGCCAGCAAATACAAATATGCCCAGAAGCGGCTTGCGGATGTATCGGCCGAACAGGTCGTCGTCTCCGCTCGCGAGCTTGCCGCTGAAGAGCAGCGCTTCGAGCTCAGTGAGCAATTGGCCAAGATTGACGAGCTAAACGGCCCGGCGGTCACCACGCTCACGCGTCGACGTCTGATCGCGCTGTTCGAAGGCCGCCCGCTGGCGCGCGAGATCGAGGACATCGAGCTTATTCGCGGCCTTTGGCCGATCGGTTCTCTTCGCGCACCTCATCCCAGCGATGAGGCAACGCTCGAGGACTATCTCCATCGCCATACTATCCGCAACGACGACCTGACCCAGCGCGATGTGCTGGAGACGCTCGGGCTGCTAACGTGCTCACGCGCGCAGCTATTTAAATTCCTTGCCGCCGTCACGGCGCCAGATGCGTTCTCGGGGAGCGAGCAAATCGAGCTGGCCGAGAAGATCGACGGCCTACTGCGGCACGACGGCTATACGTTAGCCTTGGCGGGACGAATTTCTGGAAGTCCATTTTACGCCGTGAGAGTCGCACCAACCGGATCGCCAGCAGATGCCAGCATCTCCGCGACGCTGGCCGCCTTTGACCCGACGCAGGTGCACGCGCGTTGGACCATGGCCATGGAGCGGCGCGGCTCGGAACCGGCAGGCGCAATTACATTGGCCCGCACCCTGCTCGAAGACGTCTGCAAATGGATCCTCGAGGAGGCGGGTGAGACCTGGCAAGAAGCTGACGATCTGCCGGCCCTCTACCGCAAGCTCTCCAAAGTCCTGAAGCTCGCGCCCGACGACCATACGGAGCAGGTCTTCAAGCAGATTCTCGGAAGCTGCCAGTCTGTTGTCGAATCCTTGGGCGCCCTGCGCAACAAGCTCAGTGATGCGCACAGCCCTGGGCCGAAGCGCGCGCGCCCACAGCCAAGGCACGCGGAGCTGGCAGTCAATCTCGCTGGCGCGATGGCCACCTTTCTGGTCGCGACCTGGGAGGCGCGCAAAGAGGCGCGTGGCGGATCGTCATCGGAGGCTGCGCACGGCATAGGCCGGAAACCGCGGGGATGATGACAACGGCGGTCACAAGCGCAACGAACCTGCCGATGTCAGTCGACCTATCGATGGCGGAGGGCCGCTAGCGCGGTTTGCGGAACCGACCTGAGTGCCGAAGAATACTATGAGCACAACGGACTATGCGGCTATCACGCGCATATCGCGTCGAAGGACGACGCAACCCGGGATTAGAATGTCAACTCGGGAATCCTTGAGTGGTCTGGTTTCTGGCTCCGGCAACGTGGCGCCCTTCCTCCGACAGGCTCGCCGTGGCCGTCAGTCGCTCCTGAAAGACGTCCTGCAATAGGGTCAGAAAGGCACGCACGGCAGGGTTCGCGCGGCGGCTTTCGGGCCATACTGCAGTAATATTGTGCCGCTCTACCGCAAAGGCGGAAAGCACTGGGACGAGGTCGCCGCGCGTGACGTAAGGCGCCGCAATGAAGGAGGCGCTGATCCCGATGCCGCCACCGGCCGCGAGCGTCACGAGTACCGCATCGCTTACGTCGACGACGATGCTCGCGGTGGGTACCAGCTCGATCTCGTGACCGGCAATCTGAAAGGGCCAGCGAAAGCTTTGACCTGTGCTCTGATAACGAAGGTTGACGAGGTCGTGCCCCGCCAGATCGTCGGGGTGCAGCGGCGCGCCGCGCGCCGCAAGGTAAGCGGGTGACGCAAAGCAGCAGAGTCGATAAGGGGCAAGGCTCCGCGACAACAGGCGCGAATCCGCCAGATCGCCAATGCGTATTGCGACGTCGATGCCTTCCTCGATGATGTCCACCATCCGGTCAGTCAGTCTGAGATCGACCGTCACTTTGGGATGACTCTTTCGGAACGCAGGCAGAGCGGGCGCGATCACATGCAGTCCGATCGGCAGCGACGCCGCCACCCGCAAGTTGCCCGACGGCTCTGAGCGCGCGCTCATCGCCGCCTGCTCGATCGCTTCCGCCTCGCGCAGCAGACGCAGCGCGCGCTCGTGAAGATCGCGACCCTCTGGCGTGAGTGTCAGCGACCGGGTCGTGCGGGTGAAGAGTGGAACCCCCAGATGCCGCTCAAGGCGCTGGATGCTCTTGCTGACGGCTGAGGGTGAGACCGATAAGGAGCGAGCAGCGGCTGTGAAGCTACCCATCGAGCCAGCACGCGCAAACGCGATCAGGCCGGTCAACCGCTCCAAAAGCATTTGTTCCTTCATGGCACTATTGAAGCGCCATTGGAGCAGATTATCAATGCCGGGACCGGTGTTATATCGGTGTCTGAGCACCGAACGGCGAAAGGAGATCATGATGAGCGATACAATGAAGGCGATCCGGCAGCACGCGTTCGGCGGTCCCGAGGTGCTGGTCTATGAGGATGCCCCGAAGCCTGAGGTGAAGCCAGGCGAAGTGCTGGTCCGGGTTCACGCCGTCGGCCTCAATCCACCCGACTGGTATCTGCGTGAGGGCTATAAGATGCTTCCGCCCGAATGGCAGCCGCGGGTGTCGTTCCCGCTCATCCTCGGGACCGACATCTCCGGCGTCGTCGAGGCCGTGGCCGGCGATGTCGAAGGTTTCTCCGTGGGTGACGAGGTCTATTCGATGGTCCGATTTCCCTCGGGCCTCGCTGGCGACAGCAGGGCTTACGCCGAGTATGTCAGCGTGCCGGCTTCCGAAGTCGCGATCAAGCCGGCCGGGATCGACCATGCGCACGCCGCGGGGGCGCCAATGTCGCTGCTCACCGCGTGGCAGTTTCTGGTCGATCTGGGGCACGACGTGCCCAACCCGTTACAACCGTATCCGCATGTGCCGGTACCGTTGGAAGGCAAGACCGTTCTCGTCAATGGAGCGGCTGGCGGCGTCGGACATTTCGCGGTGCAGATCGCCAAGCTGAAAGGCGCCCATGTCATCGCCGTGGCGTCGGGCAAGCACGAGGCGCTTCTGCGCGATCTCGGCGCCGACGCGTTCATCGACTACACCAAGACGCCTCCCGAGGACGTGGCGCATGACGTCGATCTTGTGGTCGACGCCGTGGGCGGACCCGGCACCGGACGGTTTTTGCGCACGCTGAAGCCGGGCGGCGCACTGTTTCCTGTCTTTCCTCTTGGGTTCACCGGCGCGGAGGATGCGAAAAAGCTGGGCGTCACGGTCTCGGCGACTCAGGTCCGGTCGAGTGGCGCGCAGCTGGCGGAGATTGGAAGCTTGCTTGCTGCAGGCACGATCCGGGTCGTCCTCGACAGCACCTATGCCCTTGCCGACGCGCGGCTTGCGCACGAGCGAGCTGCCAAGGGGCACATTCAAGGCAAGATCGTCCTGGCGGTAAAATGACGTCAATCCCAAAGCCGCGCCTTGGGACGGCGCCTGGTTCGAGATGGTCGGCGCTTTGATGAGCGAAGCGGCAAGGCCGTCCGGGCTGCCGGCGGGGCTGAGTGTGTCGTTTGTCGAGCCCATTCGGACGGCGGCTCGCCGTCGGAGGTGTAGTTTACGGCATCCGCTCCGACGTCATCGATCCGGCTGCTTGAACGTAAACATCGTTCAAAAAATCTCGGTTTGCTCTCTTGAACTGAGTTTTTGGTTCTCCCAAATCCTTCTGCGTCGGGGCTTCGGCCCGACCAATAGGCGTCGCAGAGACGCTGTGACGCTGCTTGTAATCCATGTTGCTTTACGGAGGATATGGCTATGAGAAGCTTCGATTATAGGCCCTTTACCGCTCGACGGTGGGCTTCGATCGCCTTCTCGACATGCTCGATACCAGCGTGCGCTCAGACTGGCCGCCTTACAACATCGAGAAGAAGAGCGACAACGACTACCGCATCACCATGGCGATCGCCGGCTTCAGCCCGGATGAGGTGGAGCTCACCCAGGACGGTCCTGGCTCATCGTGACGGGACAGAAAAGGCCGAGCCAGGAGAATAGGCAGATTCTTCACCAAGGGTTGGCGATCGGCGATTTCAAACAGGCGTTCAAGCTTGCCGACCACGTCAAGGTCGCCAATGCTACGTTGGAGAATGGCCTGCTGTCGGTCGATCTGGTGCGGGAGATTCCCGAGGAGTTGAAGCCTCGCCGGATCGCCATCGGTTCGACGCGCAACGCCCCATCGGCGGGAGACAACGGCAAGACGAAGCAGATCAGCCAAAATACGGAGCCGCAGCGCAAAGCTGCCTGAGCCCGTCGACCAAACCTAAACCCTGCGATTTGCCTCCCGATCTATCCGGGTGTCACGAATTGCGGAGAAACGGAGATGACTGAATATAGCAGCTTTTCAAACATTGATCGCCATAAAGCACGCCGCAGCGCTGGACATCCGATATTCCAGCAGCCTGATGACGTTATAAATGATCCGGAGATGAGCCGTGCTGAGAAGCGGGCCCTGTTAGCCTCCTGGGCGTCTGACGCCCGCGCAGTTCCGGGCTCTCCATCGCTGCGTCAGCTAGAGGATGGCTCTATTGTCGAGGTGGACGAGATTCTGCGCGCTTTGAAGGCGCTGGACACATTCGACAGCCTCACGCTTTCGACGAACCCATCCTTTGGGCTGGGGCATATGCCGCCGGAGCGGCGGCGCCGCTCCGCGCTGAGAAAATGGTCTCGCATCGTATCCCGCCGCCGGCGCGATGACGACGACGATCCGCCGCCTTGTCCCGCTCTGGCCACCATACCGCCAAGAATCGGCGGGGGTGGAGCTTTTGTTCATCCCGAACCTGCGCTGGCATGAGCCAGCGCAGTGGCGATTTTGACCAACCTACCGGCCGCTTAAGGCACGTGCCGCATCCGTCGGTGTCTTGGCGATCCAACGCTGGCGATCGTCGCTGACTTGTCTGGGAAGGCCCCGCCTCACGGCGGGACCTTCTACGTGGCGTCTCAGTCGCGGTTCGGACGAGAGCAGATGACCGAATGGCTGTCCGGCATTCCACCTCGAATCAACGTAGCCCTTCTCGGGCGGCGGGCATCGCGACCCCGATGGGTGCGTACTTGATCGGAGGCGATCGCGCCGTAAGGCCGCCGAAAAGGGGCATCGGCTTGACCTCGGCTTAAATGGTCTCGCGAGAGGATCGTCACCGGACCCGGCGGAGACCGCCTGCGGGCTCCGTGAGCGAAGCGAATAGAGCCGTCCGCCGCAGGCGGCTCGCCAAAATCTTGATCGCCCAAGCCAAGCGCAAAGGCGAATGCCTCCAGGGTCTGACCTGCATGATCGACATTCCAGCAAGGATCCGAGACTAGAGGAGATCGCCGGCTTCGATCGATCAAGGGAGAAGTTTCATAAAGACCGAGATGATGCTGGCCGCGGGAATGCTGCTGGTTGCGGCGACGACGCTCGCCTCGGATCCACCCTTTCAGGCCAGTCCAACACAACGGCCGTTGCCAGCTTCCTGTCCGGACAGCCTTGCGGCGACGTTCTCGATTTGCGGCGAAGCGCGGCGCGTGAACTGCGTCGTCGACGGCGACACCTTCTGGCATCTGCGGGTCAAGATCCGCATAGCGGATATCGATGTTCCCGAACTGAGTCCGCCGCACTGCGAGACAGAGCGGATGAAGGGAGAGGCGGCCAGGCGCAGACTCCTCGATTTACTCAATGCCGGTGCGTTCTCTCTCGTCGCCGCAGACCGGGACGAAGACCGTTTCGGCCGCAAGCTGCGCGTGGTAAGGCGGGCCGGCCACTCCCTTGGCGCGACATTGATCGCCGAAGGGCTCGCTCGCCCTTGGGGCGGCCCGCGTCGAAACTGGTGTGACTGACTGATCAGGCTGATGAATCGGTCAGCGCAGATTGATTCATGAAAGGCGTTGGACGCCGCTTCTAAAGGAAGCGAGACTTACGTCATGGCCAACGAGGTTCCTGAACAGCTCCATCTGCATCGCGTCGAGCCGGCCCGAAACATGCGGCGCTTCTACGCGCTCGCGCTTCAACCGACGCTGTTCGGCGGCGCGTCGGTCATCCGGAACTGGGGGCGCATCGGAACCAACGGCCAGTCGATGATGGAGACCTTCGACCAGCCCGAGGAAGCCTCCGTCGCTCTAGGCCGGCTTGAGCGTGCAAAAAGGCGGCGTGGCTATCGCGATGTTGGCGCTGCAGAACGCAACTAGCGGCTGCCAGGCGCGACATGGCGAAGGCCCCGCCTCACGGCGGGGCCCGCTCGTCGCCCGGGTCAGTCGCGGTTCGGCCGAGACCAGATCAGCTGCAGGCCTTCCTCGCCTTCGACCTCGACCAGGGTCGCGTAGATCGGGGCGGGGAAGCTCGGATCGTCGAGCTTGACCGAGAGGTAGTCGCGGTCCGTTTGGTCGGAGTGCTTCTGCCAAGCGGCGCCGAGCTCGGCATTCGCTGCGGCGAAGATGCGGAAGTGCGGGCCCTTGTCGGAGGGGTTTTCGACGCGGACCAGCCGAGCTTTGACGTTCAAGGTCAGGGTGCGGATGGTGCCCGTGAAGCCGCTGCCGTTCGAGGTGAAGGTGCCGATGTTAGCCATTGTCTCGTTCCCTTGTTTCAGGGCCGCGCCCATCGCGACCCGATGGCGGTCGTGAGGCCGGAGGCGATCGACCCGCACCCGAAGGGCTGCAACGCAGTGGAAGGCGGCCGGAGACGGCTTTTTTGTCTCGCGATGCAAAGCCGAAGGCGGCGGAAAAAAGTCGTCGCAGGACGTTGCGGGGACAAGATCGAGAGGACGCTTGCGTGCTCGTCCTTCGGTCAGACCAGGCCAATCGGGCTCGTGTTGGGGGTGGCTTTCGCAAACACCTCGGGAATGATGACAGGCTCACATATCGACACCGTTATCGCATTCGACGGCAACATCACGGTGCACTTGCCCCTTCAGGCCGGCGTCGATCGCGCCGACCGCAACCGTCTCCGGCAAGGGATCCGCGACCACCCGCCTTCGCGCGAATATCGTGGCACCGCGGCCGCCCGGCGCGCGAGGTCCGGTTCGCACGATTTCTCGGCCGTCCCACTCGACAATCCAGACTCCACACCCACAACACCTGACATGCTGGCCGGATGGCGAAGGCTGGCTCCTGCGTGTCGCTCTGACCCGCCACCTCTACACTTAATCGACGACGGGTCCGCCGAGAGGCGGGGCCTTCACCCGAGGGACGTAAGCGCTTCCTTCCGGATGCGGCGACACTCGGTGGCAGCGCCGACACAAAAAGGGGCCTAAGCCACCTCCGCCTCGCGCTGCCGATGGTCGGCTTCGGTGAGCGCCTGAACAAGACGCAGCTGCGTTTCGCGGTGCTCCCTGCGCGTCAGGATGCAGTGCGCAAGCTCAGCGCGGAGTTCTGCGATTTCGGCGTAGATGTCACGAATGTCTTCCATATGAACCTCCTTCGTCTCGATGACGGAGGCACGCACCAGGTGTTGGAGGGACGGGTCAGGGATCGCGAGGCGACCGGCAGAGCCGGCGCGTGGGGGTGCCGAGTTTCTGACGGCGCCCAACGGGCGGCGGCGGAAAATTGGGGGCAACCGCGCGTCCTTGACGCGGCCCGACTGCCGGTATGATCGGCCATCAATGAGAGAGAGATGGCCGTGGCTCGACGTTATGGCTGGCCCATCCTTTCTTGCTTCTGCAGCGCGCTGCGGGATCGGCTCTGCCGATAGTCGAGGCGCCGCGTTGCTCGGCGCCAGCGCAACCGGCTCAGTGAGCCGGGCCGCGCTCGTAGGGGTCGAATTCGTGGATCAGTTCGAGATCGTCGGCGTCTTCGAGCTCCTCGGAGGGGAGGGCGCCATAGGCATCGCCGGATTTGAAGAGCGTCACCGGGACCATGAGGGTGCGGGCAAGCTGGAACGCGTGATTCTGGGCAAGGGAAAGATCGTGCGACATCTCGAAGGCTCCATCCGGAGCGGGCCAATTCCCGCTCGATGGCTCCTCGATGGACCGCCTTCGGTCGCGATCACCGCGAAGGCGCAGCCGCAGCGGCGGCAGCTTGCTAGCCGACCCCTTGTGGGTTGATCGTGGAAGATCCGGAGGAGGGCCCAGGACGCCATCGCTGAAGAGCGGGATTGGTTCGCGGCGGGCGAGACGACCTGTGTGCTACGTCCTTTTCCCTCGCCGGAAGCTGCTGGGAACGCCGCGGCTTCCCGCAATGGGCCGCCGTCCATACTCCGCAGCAATCACCGATCCAAATCGTCCCCGGCCAGCAGGCGGGCTGCCGATCCCAACCGGGCCGCGCGCGGCCAACGCGTTTCAGCCGGCGCTTTCGCGCCTTCGCACTTTAGAGCAGCGCGAGTTGCCCCTCAAAGATTCCGACCGCGTCTTCGAGCGAGGAGACCGTGACGCCGACGAGCCGGATGCCCTTCTCGACCGGAAACAATGGATCGAGCAACGCCCGCGACAGCTCGTCGACTTGCGCCGCGGTCTGAAACGGTTGCGAGACGGTACGGCTTCGCGTTATCCGCTGGAAGTCGGCGTACTTCACCTTCAGCGTCACCGTGCGCGCCCGCAGTTGCTTCGCTTCGCAGAGACGCCAAACCTTCGCGACAAGAGCGCTGATTTCAGAATACACGCTCTCACTGTCGAACAGGTCGGTCTCAAAAGTGTCTTCCGCGCCGATCGACTTGCGCGGCCGATCGGGCTCGACAGGCCGATTGTCGATTCCACGGGCAATTCGATAGTACCAGCCTCCCGCTTTTCCGAAGTGTTGCTGCAGGAAGGCGAGCGGTTTCGCCTTGAGATCAGCGCCGGTGAGAATGCCAAGCCGCTCCATCTTCTCCGCCGTCGCAGGCCCAACGCCGTGGAATCTCTTCACCGGGAGCGCCTCGACGAAAGATGGGCCTTTGCTGGGTGTGATGACGGCCTGGCCGTTCGGCTTGTTGAGGTCGCTCGCCATCTTCGCAAGGAATTTGCAATATGAAATGCCGGCGGAGGCATTGAGGCCCGTGACCTCCTTGATGCGCGCGCGGATGATGGTCGCGATCTCGCTCGCGATCTCAATGCCGTGCTTGTTCTCCGACACGTCCAGATAGGCTTCGTCGAGTGAGAGCGGCTCGATCAGATCGGTATGTTCGGCGAAGATCTCGCGGATCTGTGCCGACACCGCGCGGTACACATCGAATCTTGGTGGCACGAAGATGAGGTCGGGACAACGGCGCTTGGCCGTGATCGACGCCATCGCCGAGCGAACACCGAAAGCACGCGCTTCGTAGCTCGCTGCCGCGACGACGCCACGCGCCTCCGACCCGCCGACGGCAACGGGTCGTCCGCGCAAGTGTGGATCGTCACGCTGTTCGACCGACGCATAAAAGGCATCCATGTCCACATGGATGATCTTGCGCGGGATGATGTCCGACTCCGTTGCCACGGCACAACGTCGTCAAAGCGCGAGCATGGATTGGTCGCGGGCGTGGTGAAAACGAGAGACACGAAAGCTTCCGGCCGGCAGGGGACACAAGATGTCCGTCTCGGGTCGCATAGCATCGAGCCAGCCCATGCGCTCATTTCGACGTAGCACCGCCATCTAGCGGTCTTGATAGGGCGCGATATCGCCGTTCGATTCGATGGTGATGATCGCATAGGCCTCGGGCCAGTCGCGCGTCGCCGGCCGCCAAATTCCGGCAAAATAAAACCAGTCGCCATTCGCAAGCCTGAAGCTGTAGTCCTTACCGTTGCTACGATGGCGAAACTCGGTTGCCGGGACGAGGCAGCGATGATTGGGAAAGGTTCGTCCCTCGCCGTGTACGACGGTGCAGGGGCGTGCGCCGGTCTCGCCCGGCTTCAGGCCCCACGGCAGTTCGACCATCTCGACCTCGTCGCCGGAGCGTCGAACGATGACGCGGCGTTCGTCGAGTGGTGCATCAGAATTGAAGGCCTTCACGGTCATGGCATTTTAGAACATAATAGGAACGCCACTCCAGTGCAAGCCAGGAAAGGGGGAGCGATGTGCAATGACTATCGGCTGATGGTGGATGTCGCCTCGATCGTCGAGGACTTCGCCGATCTCAAGATCAAAATCCGCTTCAGCGAAGGCTCGCCGAACATCGAGGCTCGCGAAGATATCAAGATCACCGACATGGGTCCGATCATCCGCCCGGTCGAAGGCGCGAGCGACGAAGCCGACCTGGTGCAGCGCCGGTGGAGCTGGCCCGGCCAGAACAAGAGACCGGTCTATAATTTTCGCTCGGATGGTCGCGAGTTCACCAGCAACCGCTGTCTCATCGTTGCGGATGGGTTCTACGAGTTCACTGATCCGGCGGAAAAGGGAAAGAAGAAGAAGGACAAATGGCTGTTCACGAAGCGCGACGAGCCGATCTTCTGCATCGCTGGAATCTGGCGTGACGCCAAGGATGTCGGCGAGGCCTACACGATGCTGACGATGGAGCCGGGGCCTGATATCAAGCCCTACCACGATCGGCAGATCGTCATTCTTGAGCGCTCCGCGTGGGCTGACTGGCTCAATCCCGCGATCTCGGCGAAGTCGCTGATCAAGCCGCTGCCTGCCGGGACGTTGTCTGTCGCACAGGTTGGTTGACGGCGCCTCAAGCGCGGACGGGCGTCACGCGCCGACGGGGCGCTGCGCGCCTCGCGGATGTGGTCGCATCCGCAAGCTCGATCCAGACGGGGGCGTGATCGCTGCTCTTTTCCCATCCGCGCACTACAACGTCGACCTGAGCGTCGACGAGGCGTTCGGCAAGCGGCGGGCTAAGCAGCAGATGATCGATGCGCAGCCCGGCATTCCGTGCAAACGCATTTCGAAAATAGTCCCAGAAGGTGTAGATGGCCTCGTCGGGATGGAGCGTACGGAGCGCGTCGGTCCAACCTTGTTCGAGTAGCCGGAAATAGGCTGCGCGCGCTTCGGGAGCGAAGAGAGCGTCGTCGAGCCAGCGCTCGGGCTTGTAGACGTCGAGATCGGTCGGCATCACGTTGAAGTCGCCTGCGAGCATCACCGGCTGGCCGGTGGCGAGAAGTTCGCCGGCATGCGCGATCAACCGGTCGAACCAGCGAAGTTTGTAGTCGAATTTCGGACCGGGCTTTGGATTGCCATTCGGCAAATAGAGTCCGCCGATCAGGATGCCGTTGACGGCAGCCTCGATATAGCGGCTGTGGCTATCGTCCGGATCGCCGGGAAGACCGCGGCGGGTTTCGTGGATCTGTCCGACGCGGCTGAGAATGGCGACGCCATTCCAGCTCTTCTGCCCCTGCCAGATCGCGTCGTAGCCGAGATCGCGGATCGGTTTGTCCGGAAATTTCTCCTGCGGCGCCTTCAGCTCTTGGAGGCAGACGATATCGGGTTGCGATTCTGCGAGCCATCGCAGGAGAACGGGGAGGCGGCCATTGATGCCATTGACGTTGTAGGTCGCGATTTTCATGGATTAGATATCGGGCAAAACTTGTTCGGCACGGCCCCAGCTTGCCAGGGTTTTGGAGCTCGTGCGGCGCACCAGCTCCGGTGCATCGCCGATGTGAAAATGCGCCGGCGAGTCGATGGTCTTCATCTCGCCCCAGCTTATCGGCGCGGCAACCGAGGCGCCGGCGCGCGTGCGGGCGCTATAGGGCATGACCGCTGTCGCGCCGCGCTGGTTGCGCAGATAGTCGACGAAGATGCGGCCCTTGCGCCGGGCCTTTGCAAGCGCCGCAGTGAAATGCTTCGGATCGTTCTGCGCGACCGCCTGCGCGAGGCGATAGGCGAAGTCCTTGACCTGCGGCCACTCGGCTTTCGGCGTGAGCGGCGCGATGACATGCACGCCCTTGCCGCCGGTCACCATTGGAAAAGTCTCGAGGCCCATCGATTTCAAGATGTCGCGGAATTGGAAGGCAGCCTCGCGAACCGCCTCGAAATCGAGCCCTTCATCGGGGTCGAGATCGAAGATCAGCCGATCCGCCTTCTCGACATCTTCGATACGCGCGCCCCAGCCATGGAATTCGATCGTTCCCATCTGCACGCAGGTCATGAGCCCATCGGCATCGTCGATATAGAGATAGGGCTCTTCGTGGCCATCCTTCTCGACAATCCCGATGTGGTGAACCGCCTCGCCGAAGCTTCCGGCATCGTGCTTCTGGAAGAAACATTGCTTTGCGCGGCCCTGTGGGCAGCGGACAAGGCTGATCGGCCGGCTGCCGATCCAGGGCAGCATGATCTCGGCGACCGCCGCATAGTGGTCGGCGAGCTGGCCTTTGGTGATATTGGCTTCCGGATAAATGACGCGGTCGCGGCTTGTGATGACGACCGTGCTTGTCGCCGGCGCCGGCCGTTCAGCGGCGTGATGCTCAGTCTCGAGCACGACGGCCTCGGGCTTCTTGTCCTCGCGCAGCCCGAGATAGCTGGGGTGACGAAGCGTTCCCTCGTTGGTCATCTCGGTATAGGCGATCTCGGCCACGAGCCTCGGCCGCAGCCAATGCGCGCCGCGGACCTCGGCGCGTGGTGCCTCGACCGTCGCTGCCTTCTGTTCGAGTGGCGCCATGATCTTCATCAGGCGCGCGAGTTCGGCCGCATCGAAGCCGGTGCCGACCTTTCCGGCGTAGCGCAGCGTGCCGCCGTCATGGACGGCGAGAATGAGCGACCGGAAGGCGCGGCTCTTGTCGGACGGCGTCCAGCCGGCGATTACGAATTCTTGCCGCTTGATGCATTTGGTTTTCACCCAGCTGCCGGCGCGTGCGCCGACATATCGCGAGTTGGCGAGCTTAGAGACGACACCCTCGAGCCCGGCCGCACAAAAGCTCTTGAGCAGCTTCTCGCCGTTTCCCTGGATATGATCCGAGTAGCGAATGTGGGTGCCCTTCGCGGGAAGAATTCCCTTGAGCTTGGTTTTTCGCTCGAGAAGGGGAAGGCTGGTCAGATCATCCCCATTGAGTTCGAGCAGATCGAACGCGAAATAGTCGATGCTCGCCGGAGCGCCCTTCAGCGCGCCCTGCAGCTTCTGGAAGTTCGAGCGCCCCTCGGGATCGAGCACGACCGCCTCGCCGTCGATCAGGGCGGATTGGACCTTGAGTTGACGCGCATCGGCGAGAATCGAGGGAAAGCGGCCGGACCAGTCGAGGCCCGAACGGGTATAGGCACGCGCCTCGCCCCCACCGACGGCGACGAGCGTGCGATAGCCGTCATATTTCATCTCGTGAATCCAGCGGTCGCCGGCCGGAACCGCGTCGACCAGCGTAGCGAGCTGAACGGGACGGAATGCCGGCGCCACCGCGGATGTTCGCGCCGACGAAGACTTCGTCTCGCGTGCGGTCGATCTTGCTTTTGTTTTGGGCGCCGTCGCCATGATCGAACGACCTGTCCTTTGATCGCGCAACTGTCCTGGATGAACAGCCTTAGCCGCGCTGCGTTTATTTCTTCAGCTTTTCGGCGGCTGCGTTGAGTTTGTTGCGATCATTGCCGATCCGCTTGATCAGGCCCTCGGCTTGGTCCTTCGTGATGCCGTGCTTTTTAGCGAAATAACTGACTTCGTAGCCTTCGCCGCCGGCGACGCGCCGACGGTCGGCATTGCCTCGTTTCGATTTGTCGTCGGCCATTTGCATCTCCCTGGGGCTTGATCGGTCCGTCGAGTTGATTTCCGATCCTTATGGTAATTGCAGCGGTATTGTTGATCGGCCTTCGAATGCTTTCAACTGTGAAACGGGTTTAGTTTCGCGGCCGCCGCTAGTGGAAATTCCGCGTTTTCACCTTGATGGTGTCGATATGGAGGTCTGGCACATAGATGTCGCGCGTTCGCACCGCCCTCGGCGGCTGCTCGCGTGGATCGGGGGCCGAACCGCCTTTGCGGACCTGATCGCCGCGACCGTAAAGCAGCGGAAAGCTGGCCTCGCGCTCGCCGACGCTGGCCAGCTCTCCCGACAGGTCGACGATCCGCTGCGCGACCAGATGAACCACCTCGCCCTCGCGTTGGATGCGGCCGTGCACGGCGATCATGCTCGCCGCCATGATGGCGCGGCGATTGGTTTCGAAGACCTTCGGCCAGACGACGAGGTTGGCAATGCCTGTCTCGTCCTCCAATGTGATGAACATCACGCCCTTCGCTGACCCGGGCCGCTGGCGGACCAGGACGATGCCGGCTGCTTCGAGCCGGCGGCCGTCGCGCGATTCCATCGCCTCCGCGCAGGAGACGATGCGCCGACGATGCAGGTCGCTGCGAAGAAACGAGACCGGGTGACTGCGCAATGACAAGCCGACATGCCGGTAGTCTTCGACGACTTCGCCGCCCGTTTTCATCGATCGCAGCGCCACCGCGGGTTCGTTGAGCTCGGCGCTCGGTCCGTGATCGCGCGCCGCGGCGGCCACGAATAACGGCAAAGGTTCGTCCCTGAGAGCCTTGATCGCCCACAGCGCCTCGCGCCGGGCGAGACCGAGGGCCGGCCGAAACGCATCCGCCTCGGCCAGGAGAACGAGTGCGGCTTGCGGCACGTCGGAGCGGCGCCAGAGGTCGTCGACCGAGGCGAAGGGTTGATCGGCGCGGGCCGCAAGGATCCGGGCGGCGTGGCCATTGGCGAGACCGCGAACCATCCGCAGGCCGAGCCTGACCGCAAAGCGGCTTTCGTCGCGGGTTGGCTCCAGCGTGCAATCCCAGCGCGAGGCCGTGACGCAGACCGGGCGCACCTCAATGCTGTGCTCGATCGCGTCTCTTACGATTTGCGCCGGCGCATAAAAACCCATGGGCTGGCTGTTGAGCAAAGCAGCGCAGAAGACATCCGGATGCCAGCATTTAAGCCAAGCGCTGGCGTAGGCGATCAGGGCGAACGACGCGGCATGGCTTTCCGGGAATCCATACGAGCCAAACCCCTCCAATTGCCGAAACGTCTGCGCGGCGAAATCGCGCTCGTATCCGTTGGCGACCATGCCGTCTATCAATTTGGTCTTGAACGATGAGACCCCGCCCGTGAACTTGAACGTGGCCATCGATTTGCGCAGCATATCGGCTTCGCCGGGCGTGAAGCCCGCGCAGGTGATCGCCACCCGCATCGCTTGCTCTTGAAACAGGGGCACGCCCAAGGTTTTTCCGAGC
>JAEYAW010000010.1 GCA_023404675.1 Pseudomonadota bacterium
AAATGTCGTCGAAGGCCTTCAACTGCCAGCCTGGCGCGGAGCCGTATCTGGCGACAACCGCCGCCGCGCTGGAAAAGCGGTTCGGCCAGACCTCCGCCATCCGCTTGGCGGTATAATTGATATTTTCGGTCAACCCCTTGAGCGCGAAACCCCCGCACTCGTGCTCGATGTTGGCGAAAAAGTAAGCCAGCCGCGCGCGCGTCGCGTTGATGCCCGCTTTGGTCAAAACGTCCTGCCTCGATGCAAACGCATCTATGACAGTCATTGGAGCCTTCGGGAAGACTGCCCGAAGGTCTGAGGGGTTGAACTGTATCATGCGAAGTCTCTGAATTTGACATAGATCACTTGACTAAAAATTTCCGCTCTGACTCTATATTGACCCATAAGCAGGAGTAACTGGCCATGATGGCTGACAACCGAATTCCGGATTTGGCGTCCAGAATGGCGCGGGCAATGGCTGGATGCGTGACGGACGAGGATACCTTCGTAATCCGCAAGGCTGCGGCCGCCGCCTATGTCGCGATCATGGGCAAGACCTGCGCTGACTTCGAAAATCCCACCATTGTCGCGGGACATCAACTCATCGGTGTTCGGCCCATTCGCGAGAATCTTTTCTTCGGCCCACAGCGCCATTGATAGTGCGCTATGGTCCCGTAGCCTGCTTGAAAAATTGATCCGTCACGACAGCATCCGTCTCCCAAGCCGCAGCGATCTCGGCGACCCTCGGGTACTTTCGCTCGAACTTGAGTTCTGCTTCGCCGCGAATGCATCGATCACCGACTGAAGCGCGCGCGGAAAGATAGCGCGGAGATCGGAGGAGGTGAGAGGGATGGGCATTGGGTCCCTCCTTGGAAACGGGCCACTCAAAGCGCCTCGCGAGCCGGATAGGCTGCGAGGGTGGGTAGTGTCTGGACCACTTCAGTTGACGGGTAAAAGCGAAGGCTTTCTCTGCGACCGATCCAACATTCCGTTGAAAATGCGCAGCATCGGCTTCTCAATCGCGAGATGGATAGCAATACTTAGGACGATAGACGCAATCACAAGAAAAATGCAGAACAGAGGAAGATGGCTCTTATAGTCGAAACCTAGCGTAAACGCTGCTTCACGCAGCACGGTCATGACAGGAATATGAAATAAATAGAGAGAGTAACTGGCGTCTCCCAGTATTCTGACAAGGCTAGCACGTAGTAAGGTCTGCGGTTCAAACTGCAAAAGGCCGGCCACAAGAAACAGGCTCGGAATTCCCCAGCCAATAGACCTCGTAGCGACACCGTAAATATTGACGGTGAAGATAACCAAACCCGCGCTTAACAGGAATACACCGAGTCGATCATCGTAGTAGCTCTGCGCTCGATTAAAGTACGCATACCCCAACAAAACCCCCGCCGAAAACTCCAGCAGACTCGCCGTCTGGATCGTTGATGGGTTCAATGCCATCAGCGCCGCCATCATGGCAGCTGCAAAAAGCGCAGCGCGACGACGAACGAAAATTAAAGCAACAAAAAAAGTAAAATAGAACAGCAATTCGAACGCTAGCGTCCAACCCGGGAATAGCAGTGGGAACCAGCGCCCTCCTAAGGAAGGATACAAAAGAAGAGAGTCTGCCATTTCCCGAGGATCGGGGGCGACACCCCACTTCCAGTACGAGTACCCGACAATCGAGAAGGTCGCCAACCAATACAACGGCACGACCCTGATCAATCGCCGAAGTAAAAATCTAACGGGCGGAGAACCATCCGGCGTCGAAACGGTAACTACAAATCCACTGATGACAAAAAATATATCTACACCGACATCCCCGATAAGAATCGATTTTGGGACGCCGACCACATTAAATGTATGGCTTGTCGTCACCACAATTGCGGCAACCGCCCTCATGAAATGTACCGAATGAAACATTTCCGCCCCTAAATTACGCTACTTCTAATGGCACTCTTTTCAGTTTTACAACATATTTTTGCGACCCTAGGTGGTATTAGGTTACTACGACACACCGAATCCAGAAGAACTCATCTGCCTGCTCAGCCGACATTGCCCAAGCCGCGCCGATTGCGGCCGTCATAGGGTGGCTGCGCTGGAATTCCGTTGCGCCCGCGAGCCAGCATCCGCGCGCTAAACTGCTCGCCTTGAGGCAAAGACATCACGAACGTGTCCAGCGCTTCAGGAATTGCGCCGGTCGTGACGGCCGCCAATGCCTCACACTCGGAGGCGCTACCAAGGGACATCTTTACAATGGTCTCGATGCACGAGCGCCCGCGCTCCTGCTTGGATCGCTGATCGCTTGCCTGCCTGCTGTCACGATCAATCCCTGGCTAGCCTTCGCAGCACTTGCAGCCTGTTTCGCCCTTATGTTCACCGTCCCGTGGCAACCATTTTCCGGAGCTGCCATCTCGCTCTACCTGTGGCACTGGTTGTTTTATCTCGGCTTTAGGGAATCGGGACTTCTGACACCTGCCACATCTGCATTGGGGATCGCGTGCTCGCTCGGCGCCGCCTATCTGACATCCAGATACGTGGAAACACCGATGCGATCCCTTCGAAATCGGGTTCCGGCAGAAATTCAGCCGAAAATCGGTCTTATACTCATGTTGACCACGTTTGTTGCCACAACGATCTCGCTCATATTTTTCTTCGGCGGCTTCGTCACCAAAGCCCCATATTGAGGCGACTGCGGCACGCGGCAATGGATGGCATGAAGCCGATTAACCTTAACAATCCCGCAATGAGCGCTGGGCCCGGCAAGGGATTGCGGTGCCACTCATGGGAAGGTTACCCTTCCCATGGCCCGATGGCGGAAACTTACGCGGGGGCGGTGCATCGCTTCACATCCTGGTTCAACCCCAGGTCGGGCCTCCAAGCGCCGCGCAATATGCGGTAAAAGACGGCGTGCCGTTCGATAAGCCCATCGGAAATGAGCAGTAACCTTTATGCGCGAACTTGGAATCTTCGAGCATCACAGCCCCTTTTTATTCGCGTAAAAGTTGATATTTTTTATTGTCATAAAACCGATCGAGCGTGAAATCACTCCAAGGGGCAGCAATTGTTACGGAACGAAATTCAGAATTTGGCTGCCACCATGGCTCGAGCCATGAGCGCCTGTGCCCGAAACCAAGGGCCTGACATTGTTTGCCAAGCGGCTGCGATCGCTTACTTGCAGATCATCAACTCTGCCTCCGCCAATCCGGTAGAGGCTCTCGAGGATGCAAAGAGGTTTCTGGCGAAAGCCAGCATTGGCTCGGTGGGCTCGTATCTCAACTAAAGAGCTGCCGCGTCGGGACAAACGCGTCGCTCTCCCGGCAGTTATGCGCCATGCCTCACCGACGCCCCGTCAGCATGTGAGCGTGCTCGACAATGGTTGCGCCAAGGTTTCAGGAACCCCTCGCAAAGGCTTTGTCACCCCCCTTCCCACGCCATGCCTCGAGCTCCGCACCATCCCGATTGCGCGGATCGTTGGAAATGGACGCGCCGCCGCTGAGCCGCATCACCGCGTTCGTCATTGTCATGCGCTACATCTAGAGCCTCGCATCAAATCTGATCTGGCCGCTCGTCCCGACGACGACGACCTCGTAGGCTGCGCGCTGCACGAACGCGCCGGCATTCGACTGGACATGAAGAATGGCCCGATTGACCGGATCGCCGCTCAGCGTCGTGCCGTCCACAACATCGCCGGCCGTCCGGATGAAGCCATCCTGCCAGCCGAAATCCGAGACGGCCGACACCGAGATGGTCGGCACCGCACGCTTCGCCGCGAAGTAAAGCGGCGCATAGATATGGCTCGCGTTCTGCGCCTGCCCGATGCCGATCAGGTCCGCCGTCCCGCCGGTCCATTTCTCGTAATGTCCGATGCAGAGCAGCCGCTCCTGATCCGGTGTCCGCAAGGCGGCCGCTCGTTCCCCCGCCGGCAAATCGAGACCGGGCAGTACGACAAGACCAGAGATATGAATGGCGTCCGTCGTCGCGGCCACAGCATTGATGGAGCCTGTGGCGCCGGAGTAGTCGGCGCTCGCCCAGATGCTGTCCGTGCCGAGCCGCGCGGTGCCGCCCGCGAGACAGAGTTTTACGGAAAGGCCCAGCGTCACGTCGCTCGCCCATGTACCGGCCGACGATCCCGGAATGGAGGCACGCGTTGCGCCGGGCAATGCGTCGGAGAGCGAGACCCATTGCGGCGTGTTCGCAGCAGTGATGGCGAAGCTGAACGGATAGGATCGCGTCTTCGTCCCGTTGACGATGGCACCGGAATAGGTGCCGGGCCGGTTGGCCGACATCCAGAAGCCGAGCGACAGCGGCCCCGCCATCGCCGTGCCCCACCACAGCCCGCGCACACGCGTTCCTTCGATGGGAAGCACCACGCTCAATTCGTCGTTCGCGCCGAGCGAGGCCTGCGCGGTCGTCACCGCGATTCTCAGTGCCTTCACCGCCGGCATGCCGGATGGAGCGGCGACCTGCTGCGCGCTGGCGACGAACGAGCCGCGATACTCGGCTTTCACGCCATCCAGAATATATCTGCTCTGCAACGTACCCGAAGCTGTGAGCACCACCGCGTTCGTGCCGTTCTCCTGGCTGATCTCCATGGCACCGTTGAGCTGGATACCGCCCCATGCGGCGTCGGCGGGTGCCGCGCCCATCAAGCCGCGCGTCGCGGCCGGACTGGCGAAGCCGCGAAAGCTGACCTTGCCGTTCGTCCGCTCGAACGTCAGCGCATCGAGCCAGCTCGCGCCATCGGGCGACACCTTCAGATGAAAATTGTCGTCGCCGGTCAGACCGAACTCGGCGCGACCCGAGGCGTTGTCGGAGAAGAAAATGGAGGCAGTACGGGCGGCGCTCTCCTTCGACACCTGAACGCGCATGTCGCCGGTGCCGCCATCAGCGGCGGCGATCGCCATCAGCAGCGCCGCGTTGGATTTCACGCTCAGCAGGTTCGGCGATGCGGCCGTTGTGTTGATGCCGATATGGGCGGCATTGTCGAGCGCCACCGGCAGATCGCGCAGGTCGCGCCACGTCCCGCCATCGAACACGAACAGTATCTCGTCGGCGAGCGACCACGCGCACCAGCCAGCGTTCGGAACAACGAAGCGCCATGCGCCGTCCTCGAACGCGGCGACTGCGCCCGCATGGCCGGTCCATGCGCCCGACGCCCCTCTCGCCACGATGTGGCGCGTGCCTGCGTCAGGGCTCGCGGGTGGCAACGTACGATCGACATCGGCCACCGCAATCTGGACCACCGCGTCCAGGATTCGCAGGCTCTCATTGACGGTCACGTGCTTCTGGGCCTGACTGCCCTCAAGGAAGGGCAGTCCGAGATTTGTCGTCTGGGCCATGTGGAGGATTGCCTTTTGTTATCTCTGAACCTGAGGGTGACGTCTTCACCCCACCGTCACGACCGCGTCCGCCGTAAAGCCCGCTCCGACCGTCGCAGACAGTTGCGCCACGCGCAGATGCAGCACCGTCTGCGGCGCGCCGAAATCGGCAAGCTCGTCCGCGCTGGCGTAAAGCATCTGCGACACGGTCAGCGTCATGCTGCGCAGCACGGCTGCGCCGGAGAGAATTTCGAGACGATACGCCTCGCTCTCCTCGCCGAGCGGCACCTCGACGCCCCAGCCGTCGCCATCGATCCGCGTGCGCCGAATCCAGGACAGCAACACGCCACCTGCTATTCGCCTCGCCCTCAGTTGCGCCGGAGCAAGCGGACGAAGGGCCGTGGCGGAGGGCGCGAGCGACAGCGATACGCTGGCGGGATCGTCGTAGCCGCGGCTCGCCGCGATCACGCGCAACTCCGCCGGGCGCTCCAGCGCATCGAGCCCGCGCGCCAGCGGCGTCACCGCCGCGTTGAGCAACACGAAGGCTGCGCCCGGCGGCAGCGGATCGACCATGGCCGCTTCGCTGCCGGCCTGCCCACGCAACAGGCGCGACAGTCGATAGGTCGCCGCGTCGATCAGTTCTGCATTCGCGAACTGGATGATCTCCCAGGCACCCTCCGGATTGCGTAGCGCCGCCGCGTTCGCGCCGCCGAGCACGCGCGCCTCACTCGCGGAGGACAGCATGCCGCCGGAGAGCCGAACGCGAAACATATGCGCGCGGTCCCACCGCGCCAGCGGCCCGCTCGGCAGCGGATCGAGCGTCACGCCCATCACGGATGCAGAGCCCGCGACCGCCGCCACCTGGAAGCTCGCGCCATCCGTTGAGCGCCACACCGCCACCGGCCCCGGCCAGGGATCGGCGAACACGGCCACGCGCGTCAGCACCGCCGGATCGACGCTGTCGATCACCGGCAGGTCGAGCAGATGCACCTGCGCCGGACCGAGCGGCGGGGGAATCGCAGGCGAGCCGACCGCCGGCTGCAACAGCGGCACCGAAAAGACATCAGGATCGATGCTGCGCGCCTTCACCTGCCGCGCCTGCGCATCCACGATCTCGGTGATCTCGAACAGCCGCCGCCGCCCGGCGATCGTGGCGGCTATCACCATGCCGGGAATGAGCTTGAGATGACGGAGACCGAGCGCAAAGGTCGCGCTCTCGCGGCCTGCCCAAAGATCCTGCAAGCGGATCTCGGCGCGCGGCGCGATGGTGGCCGCGTCGGCGATGAGCGCAAGATCCGCATGCGCGGTACCCTGCGCACCGCCGACCAGCTTGCGCGAGGCGACCGCCGCGCGGCGGTAGTCGGTCAGCGCATCGGTGAAGCCGATCGAAATGTCGCGCGGCAATTCCGTCTCCTGCGCACGCACCAGCGTGGCCAGCACACCGCGCTCGCTGTCGATGAAATCATCCTCGCTGAGTTCGACCACGGGCGCGCCGCCGCGCTGGACGAAACGCAAGCTGCCGTCCCCCGCGCTGGCGTCGAAGCCGTAGAGCATCGCCAGCGGGTCGATCATCGCGCGCGGCGTCATCGGCCGGTCGACCACATAGCCCTCGCAGGCGTGCCGCAGCGCCGATGCCTCGGCATCGCCGATCCCGCAATCCGCCAGGATCGACGCCACCAGCGCATCGAGCGGCGCACCGCCGAGCCGTCCCGTCAGCCAGTGCCCGGTCTGCCAGTTCGGCGCATCGCTCCACAGATCATGTGCGGCCGGAAACACCGGATACGGCCTCGCATCCCAGGTCCACAGGTGAATGCCGGAAGGCTCCACCATGCGCCCGCCATAAACGGACGATACCGGATTGTGGGTGCCATCCGCGCCGTGCTCGGGGTCGAAGGCGGAGAGCACGGCCTCGAGATAGCGCCGCTGCATCAGGTCATCGCGCGCGCCGCTGGAGAAATGCGGCACGAAGGATTCCGACGATTTCGGGTCGGGAAACACGTTGGGCTGGTTCGCGCCCTTGTCCACCGCCGGACACCCGACTTCAGTCAGCCAGATCGGCTTGCCCTGCGGCACCCATGCGGTCGGGCCGGGCAGCTCGATGCCGCCGACGCGCTCGTGGTGCGCGTTGCTCCACCAGTTGACGAGATCCTTCTGCCGAAACGTCCACGACTTGCCGAGCCCGTCGGAGATCGGCGTGCGCGCCTGCACGGCGCGGGCGGCGTCATCGGTATAGAACCAGTCGTAAGCTTCGCCGCCGCGCACGTTGCCTTGCAGATAGTCCGGGTCATGAATGGTGCGGCCGGGCGCTGCATCGAGATGCGCGGCGTTGTCGCGCCAGTCCGCCAGCGGTGCATAATAGTCGATTCCGACCATGTCGATGACATCAGACGCCCACAGCGGATCGAGCGGGAAACGCACCTCGCTAGCCGTGTCGTCCACGACATCCGCGCCGTATTCGGTCCAGTCCGCGCCATAGGTGATGCGCGTCGATCCGCCGACGATGGCCTTCACGTCGCCCGCGAGCATCACCAGCGCATCGACGGCGGGATAGACGCCAGCGCCGGAGCGCACCCGCGTCAACGCCCGCAGTTCCGATCCGATCAGAAACGCATCGACACCGCCCGCCGCCGCGCACAGGCTGGCATAATGCAGCACCATGCGGCGATAGCACCACGCGCCCGGCGCAGTGCCCGCGAAAAACGCATTGACCTGCGTGGCGGCCGTGGCGGTGCCCTGTGGCGAGCCGGGCCGGCCGGGCGCGGGATCGCAGGTGATGCGCCCGCGCCAAGGATAGGCGGGCTGAGAAGTCGCCCCGCTCCATGGATCGGCCAGTGCATTGCCAGGCGCGATGTCCATCATCACGAACGGATAGAACGTCACCTTCAGCTCGCGCGCTTTCAGCTCCGCGATCAGATGCCGCACGCTGTCGTCGGAGGGGGTGCCCCCATAGGCCGGCCCGCCATTGACCTGAGACACCGCATGCGCGAAGGCGCGCGGCAGGCCAGCGACCGACCAGGTGCCGCCGAATGTTGCCTTGGTCAGATTTTCCACGCCCGGCATCACGCTGCACTGGCCGGCACGCAGATCGGTGCCGAACCAGGCCACCACGATGGCGACACGTTCAAGATTGGGACACAGGCTCTGCAGATCGTCGAGCGCGGCGACCACGTCCGAACGCGCGCTGCCGACATGACGGTTCTCCGGCGACGACACGCCGGGCCACGGCATCTGCACCACCGTCGCGGGCTCGTAGCCGAACTCAGTGGTGCCGGGGATCAGCGTCACCGCGCGCACCATCTGCTCCAGCGCGCCGACCGGCCGCACGATCTCGAACGACAATTGCGGAATACGGTTGCCGTAGTCGGCGAGCGGCAGGCGCTCGAACACCACATAAGCCAGGCCGCGATAGGCCGGCGCGTTGCCCGCGCCTTCCTTTGCGACGATCAGTTCGTCCGGCGATTGCGTTTCGTCGCCGCGATGGAAGCGGATGTTGAGGCCGGTGGTATCGAGCAGCTTGCCGTCCGCCCAGATGCGGCCGACGCGGCCGATCGGCCCCTCGCACAGACCCACCGCGACGTTGGCGAAATAGCTGTAGGTGGTCGTCGTGGTGCTAGCGCCGGTGCCACCCTTGCCGCCCTGCGTCTCGGTGGAAATCGATTCCTCCAGCGGCGTTGCCCAGATCACCTGCCCTGACAGCCGTGCGCGGCCGTAAACGCGCGGGATCGGCGCGCCTTCGGTCGAGGCCATTACGTCGAGATCGGACAGCCGCGGCCCCTGCACCTCGCGATGGCTCGCTCCGAACAGCGTCTGATCGAGCGCCGAGCCCGCCAGCGCCCCGGCGAGCCGTCCGATGATCGCGCCGGCCGGGCCGAACACCGAGCCGACCGCCGCGCCCGCGAGCGAGAGAACGAGTGAGGCCATGTTTTTTCCTTGTTCGCCGTCATGGCCGGGCCTGACCCGGCGATCCCGCCTGGAGAGGCACTGCGCTCATGAGTGAGATCCCCGCCAAGCGCGGGATGACGAAGGAGAGTTCGCGACAACAGGATCGCTATGCGTTGATCAAAACTGCTACCCCACCCCCGGAAACCGGAACGCAAAGGCGAGCCTCCGCCGCCACCAGGGCGCGATGGCGATCTCGCATACCGACGCGCCATCATGCGCGTGGATCATTTGCGTCTGCGAGGACGCAATCGCCACATGCTTGGCGACGCAGCCCTCACGATAGCGAAACAGCAGCACATCGCCCGCGCGATACTCCTCGCGCGGCACCGGAACAAGATGGCGCATCGCGGCCTGCGCCAGCGTCTCGCGCCCGCTCGCCTCGGCCCAGTCCGGCGCATAAGGTGGCGGCTCTTCCGGCTCGCAACCAAGGCAGGCGCGCCACACGCCGCGCACCAAGCCGAGGCAATCGCAGCCGACGCCGCACAGCGACGCCTGATGCCGGTACGGCGTGCCGATCCAGCGCCGCGCCTCGGCGACGATGGCCTCGGCAGAGAGAACGTCGCTCATCCGCCCGCCCCTCCTGCGCCGCCTCCCGCTCCGGCACCGCCGCCCGGCATTCCGGCGGCGACGGTGCCTGCCGAGGGATAGCTCATGATAAAATCGTTACCGGGAATGTGCGGAAAGCCGCGAAAATTTTCGGTGTTGGCGAAGCGGTCGCGGCAGGTCGCGAACCGCTTGTCGCATCCGGCCGTCACGGTGAACGTATCGCCAGAAGCGACCGGATGCGGCATCGCCTGCCACAACGCCAGCACGACGCCCGTCGCCGGAACGCGATGCTCCTTCACCTCCATCGCGAGCCCCGCGTTGGCACCGGAGACGAACGTCACGCGTCCGGCGCTAAACAGGCCATCGGCATAGGCATCGAGGCCTTCGACACGCAACCGCGTCTCGCTCTCAAGCGCCAGCACAGCGCCGCCGCCACTTCGCGATGGCGAAGAAATATCCGCCCGGCAACGCGCATCGCCGAGATCGGCGTTGCAGGTTGCGGTGTAAAGACGTCCACTCGGCTGCGCGAGCCGATCCGCGAGCCCGCGCAGTTCGGCCGTGAACGTCTCGCCCGCGCGCGTCACCTCGCCGAGCGTCCCGCGTCCCAGCAGCACGCATTGCGCGGGATCGCTCCAATCCACCAGCCAGGTCTCGATCTTGGCCGCGTCGAACAGCCCTGCCGCAAGATCGTCCTCGTTGAGCGAGGCATCGTCCAGCGCGCCGGACAATTCGCCGCCCGCGGTGGAAAGATCGAACCGGCTGGTCGCTTCCGAAGCGGCGAAGCCGGTACCTGCGCGGCATGTCACCGCTCCCAACAGGATGTCCTCATCATGATCGGTGAAGCCGAGCAGCACGCCATCGCGGCGCGCCAGCGTCCAGCACTGCGCCAGCGTCGTGACGCCGGCATCGAGCTTGGCCTGCAAGGCAGCCGGAACGATCCTCATGGCAAAATCTCCACCAGCGGAATCTTCGGGATCGCACCCGCGCTGAACGCAGACAGATCGACCTCCAGATAATCGGTGTCGAACCGCACCGGCACATCGAACGTAAACCCCGCGCGCACGGCCGCCCCCGGCGGAGGGACATGAGCGGGCTGAAACGTGACGATCCCGGTGAGGTCGTCGCAGACGAACGCCGTGCCCGCTGCGGCCTCCACGCCGTTCACCGCCACGCGCACGCTGCCGGGCGCAGGCTTGCGGATTGGCCGCGCATAAGGCGCAAAGGTGCCGCCATAGGTCTTCGTCAGTTGAAACGCGGCGCGCGCACCGTCGCCGGTGCCGATGAGCTGATCCAACGGCGACAGCGCGACGCCGGGCGCGGCCGATGACGAATCCATCCGGTCCCGCCAGCGAAAGCCATGCAGCCGCCCGCGCCGCTCCTCGAAGAACGCCACCACCGTCTGCAACGCATTGAGCGTTCGCACGCCGTAGCCCGCATCGTAGCGCCGCCGCGAATGCGCCCAGCGCGCATTGCGATGCTCACGCCCGGAGCCGAAGGCGACGATCTCGGTGCGCCGCTCCGGCCCGCCCGCGCTCTTCAGCGCGATATCGAGCGGAAACAGAACCTCGTGGAAGTCAGTCATGGATGTGGCCTGTGTTTCTCAGGGTGACGGAGGTCGGCCGTCCGTTTGCTGACGAGCGCGCTCCAGCCTAGATCCGCTATCCCGAGGTGCGCGTGTCACGAGCCTCGAAGGATGAGCGGCCCGCAGGCAATGAGAAGACCTAAAGCCCGCGCTGGCCGCGCGAGACGGCGCGCGCGATCTGGCCGGTGACGTAACTTTCGGAGCGGCGGAAACTCTCCGCATCGGGTGTGGTGATGTTGATCGTCACGCTGGTCGCGGCGCCACCGCCGCTGGCCGCAACACCAAGCTGCCCGTCCGGGCCTCGTGCGAGCGGCATGATCGCCTCAGGCCCGGCCTCGCCCGCGAGCCCCACACCACCGCCGAGCATCGGAAAGTAAGTCGGCGTGCCGATCACGCCGCCGGCGGCGAACGGCTTCACCGCACCATTTGCGGCTTGCAGGCCAAGTCCCTTGAGCAGGCCCGAGAACAAGCTCTCGATGCCGGTCGCAAGGCCGCTCGTGATGGGCTTCAGCGCAGCCTGCAACGCCACGCCCGACAGCCGCAGCGCCAGCGACTTCAAAACGTCGTCGAGTTGCTTGCCGCCGACCACCGCGCTGGCGAATGCGTTCGCCATTGTACGCGAAAAGGCGCGCGCGGTCGCGTCGAGTTCACTCGTGCGTATCGACAACCGGTCGATCTGCGCGTCGGCTTCGGATGGTCCAGAAGTCTCATCGGGCATTGTCAGCCTCCCGATCCGGAAACTGTTGCATCAGGCTATTGAGCTCGCGCCGATCCAGCGGCGAGGCCGCATCGCCGCGCACGGCGCGGATGGCATGGGCGAGTTCGCGCGGGGTCATGCGCCAGAACGTATCGGGCGACAGGCGCAGCACGCCGAAACCGAACCCCATCGCCTCGCGCCACGGAAAAGGTCTCATGCACCGTCTCCATCCGTGAAGGTCGCGGCGATCAGCTCGGCTGCTATCCGGACGAAGCCGGCCGCGCCGCCGGGCACAGTCATGGCGGCGACCGCCTCGTCGCTCACGGTCTCGCCTGCACCGCGCAGACCCGCTGCGATGATGCGCACCAGATCACGCGCCGCAAGCCGCCCCGAGCCGAAGCGATCCGCGAGCGCCGCCAGATCGTCCTCGCCGAACGCGCTTTCAAGCTCCGCCAGCGCGCCGAGCGTCAGCACCAGCGTGCGACGGCGGTCACCGAGATCGGCGTCGATCTCGCCGCGATGCCGATTGGCCATGCCGCTCCCCCTCACAACGCCGCGAAGGCGAGCGCGCCGGCGGACTCCAGCGCCAGTTCGAACGTCACCTCGCCGTTATGCTCGCCGGCGAATTCGAGGCTGGCAATCTGGAACGGTCCCTCGATCAGGCCAAAGTCCGGCACCGTCACCTGAAACGGGTAGATCGATCCGTCGAAGAACGTCTGCCGGATCAGCGCGTCCGACGCGGCATCCTTGAACAGACCGCGGCCTGAGATCGACGCGCGGCGCACGCCCGCGCCCGCCAGCAGTTCGCGCCAGCGATCGGCCGACTCGGCATGCGTGATGTCCACCGTTTCGGCGTTGAACGCGATGCGGCGGCTGCGCAGGCCCGCGACCGTGACATAGCCCGCGCCGGTGTTGATCTTGAGCAAGAGATCCTTGCCCTTCTGTGCGCCCATGGGCGGTCTCCTATCGTGTGAAATTATGCGAGGGGTTCGGTCACGGCGCGGAAACGCACCAGCGCGTGATAGGTGCGCCCGTCCGCCTCGCGGCGAATGTCGGCGAGGGTAAAGCGCAGATTGACGAGGCGATGGCCCTCCGGCGACAGCGCCGCGTCGTCAAGCGCATGCAGCAGCGCGCCAGCGATGCCATGCGCCTCCTTGTGGCCGCCCTGCCGCGACCAGGCATGCAACGTCAGCTGATGCTCCTGCGTCACGCCGCCGTCGGATGAGATGTCGGAGAGGCGCGCGTCACCCAGCGTGACATAGGGAAACGCCGCCTCGCGCGGCGGCTCATCATAGATCTTCACGCCGCCGAGCAGCGCCGACAGCGCGGCGTCGGCAACAAGCGCATCGTGAATCGCGGCGCGCAATGCACTCGCCGAAGCTGGCATGGCCATGGTCCTCCTTCTCTCACGAAAAATCAGGCGATGCGCCATTCGGCATCGATCTCCTGAAAGCGGCCCTCATCGAAATCGCGCACGCTGGCGATGCGATAGACGCGCGCGCCGTCCACGAGACGGTGCTGCGGCGTGATCGAGAAATTGCCGCGCACCACGATGCGAACGCGCACGCTGGAGCCATGCGCATCTGCTTCGGTTTGCTCGCGTGCGGAAAGCTGCATGACCGCCGCCCACATCGTCGTCACGCTCGCGAAGCTGCGCACCACCCCGCCCTGCCCGTCCGGAGTCTCGACCGGTGCCTGCAGCACGAGGCGCGACTTGAGCCGCCCCGGATCGCTCACAGCGACACCGTGCGGTAGGAGGCGATCATCGCGCTGACGCTGCCGGGCAACAGCGCCACGCCCTGCCCGATCGCCGCCATGGCGCGGTTCTCATACCAGTGCGCCACCAGCGTGCGCACAGCGTGACGCAGCAGCTCGGGGACATCCCCCGCCGTATCGCCGAAGCCCAGCACCACATCGAGTTCGATGCCCGCCCGCCCGCGCCCGGGCACCGGGAGCGCGAAGGGCGGCGCGGACACGATCCCCGCCGCGCCGTCGAGCACGAATGCGGCCGTGTCATGCATGTGTGCGTTGCCCGCGGCGTCGAAGGTTCGCGCCGCACTGAGTGCGCGCAGCGGGCCGTTGCGCAGCCGGACGCGGCCGTCAGCGGGCCAGCAGTCCAGGACGATCCGCCAGGTCTGGGTCAAAAGCGCCACGCGCGCCTGCGCCTCGATCTGGCCTCGCGCGGCGACGATCAGCGCCGAGATCAGCGCGTCGTCGTCGCCGTGTTCAACACGCAGGAACGCCTTGGCGTCGCTCAGCGTCAAGGGTTCGCCGGATGGCGGCGTCAAGAGAATGGCGGTCATCGCACCTGTCCTGATTGTGATCGTTCCGAGTGAGCTTTCGAGACGGATTGACATCGCGCGCACGGCAAGGCTCACATGCCCGCCATGATGAAGATGCTTCGCCTGTCTCTGGCGTTCGGCCTCGCGCTGGTCCTCGCCTCACCCGCCTTCGCGATCGTGGGTGGCAAGCCCGGTTCTGGTACCGAGAGCGTGCCGAACGCGGTGGTCACCATCGTCGGCTCGCGCGGCAACTTTTGTTCCGGCACGCTGATCGCCCCAAGCCTCATTCTCACCGCCGCGCATTGCGTGCTGCCGGGCGCGGACTACAAGGTGGTGCGCTATCGCAAGGGGCAGGATCCCGAACTGCTCGACATTCGCCGCGTCGCCCGCCATCCGCAATACAACGCCAAGGCCATCACCGATCATCGCGCGTCGGCCGATGTCGCGCTGGTACAGTTGCTCGCACCGATGCCGGAGCGCGGCACAGCGCCCTTCGGCCCGCCGGTGCCCGCGCTCGCGCCGGGCCAGATGTTCATCGTCGCCGGCGCGGGGGTGGAAAAGCCGGGCGATGGTCGCAGCGGCGGCACGGTGCGCATCGGCATGCTAACCGCCACCGGCCAGCCGGGAAATCTGCAACTGCGCCTCGCGGGACCGGGCGGCGGCGCGGCGGTCGGCGCCTGCACCGGCGATTCCGGTGGCCCGGTCGCGCAGCTTCAGAACGGACGCATGGTGGTGGTCGCGGTCATCAGCTGGTCGACCGGCCCCGGCAACAGCCCCGGCTGCGGCGGCCTTACCGGTGCCACGCCGCTGACGCTCTATCGAGACTGGATCGTCAAGACCGCGCGGGACTGGGGCATCGGGCTTTAGGATTTCTGACAGCGCCTGAATGTGTTTGAACGCACTTTGGTCGCCCGCACGAGACTCGGCGACGGATGGGCAACGGCGCAAGAGCCGCTAACCCCGGTCGTTCTCCGCTTCATCCGGGCGACGGATTTTCGCTCCGTTCGAGCAGACTCCCTTCGAGCGGACCGGGCATGACCGCATGAGCCGCCCGTCAATAGGACTGACCATCGCGGTCGCCGGCAGCCTGGAGATTCCTGATTTCGTCCAGAAGCAAAACCAACAAGTGGCGAGCCCCCTGTTGGTCCGACACATGATAGTCGGCGCGTGAGCTGTTCCAGACGCTTGCGAGATCGGCTTTATCGGCCCGCAAGATATCGCCGACAAAGTCCTGCACAATTACCCTGTCGCGCCGCAGATCGGGGGCCTTGAGATGGGCTACTGCGCCCCTTACCCAGTCTCGCTCCGAATTGACATTCTCCAGGCTGTCCTGGTGAAAGTACAGAGTAAGATCCAGAAACTCTCTCGGAGTATCCATAAATACTTCTCCAAATCCGTCATTCCCTGGATATGCCGTGCGAACAGAAACTCCCTCTCGCTAACAAACAGTTGGCGCGTTTGAACGGACGCCATGGACTGCGCGCCTCTATGATAGATCGTGAAGTAAAGCTTCTGATGATCTTCCATGTCAGTCTACCTGATTGGGACTGAATTTGGTCAGACCGAAAGTTGCAACTATTTCGCCGCCGGCTCGACGCCGATGGTCACGATTTCCGGCCAGCGCGGATCGCTGTGCCAGATATGAACCTTCGTGGTTGCGGTCTGTACGTCGTATGACAGGACGGGATCGTCGCTATCGACCGTCGATATCTCAACGCGCAGGTCCGGCGTTTCAAGAGTCCCGACGAAGGCCTCGGGATAGCCGGGATCAACTTCCTCGCGCGCCCCCATTACGACCTCGGTGGCCCCTTCGATCTCGGGGAAGACCGGCGTGACGATACAGGATGGTGTCGTCCAAATCGTGCGGCCAGTGCCGGGTTCCGGCGACTCCCAATCCCTTCCACCATGCAAAAAAACAATGGAATTAACAGGAGAAATTCTGACTTTATTCATCGCCGCCTCTTCAAAGAAAATACAGCGCCACCTTGCCTGTCACTACATGCTATACACTGCGAAAACAGCCGCTGCGGGCGGCCATTGCGGACCAGTGCGCTGGGGTCCTGATGATCGATCACCCAATTCCCTCGCTTCGTGCCCGGCTCGCGGGTTCCACACGTGCTGCAGCCACGTTCGTTCCCGATACGGTTGATCTCGCTTCGCTCTGCGCTTGTGAAATTCCCCCCGTCTGCGCGTATTGCGCGCCGGGCTCCCACGTGTTCTCGGGATCGGCGTCAGAGAGGATGCGCGGGTCCTGTCCGACTGCGCTGCCACCATCTAATCACTTGTAAATGACGAGCGTACATACCCCGATCTCATATCGCTCTTCCCAGATCTTGTTCGAGAGGTGTTGTCGGGGTAAGGGAGCCGAACTCTTTGTTCTTTCTTGAATGCCTCCTAAAAACTCACGTTTGCTCCTGCGGGCAACGACGCGCGACTACCCCAGCCGAACAAAGATTTCGTCCGGCTCGCTTGTGTCATTTACCCAGATTCGCACGCGCGTCCGAGTACTTACCACCGGCACTTGAAGGTAAACGTCGTGTTCGCAGGACGAGATCACCAGCTCGCGGGCCGGAGTCTCGATCACCCCATCGAAGGCGCGCATATTTATTTCATCGTCTGGCTCCCCCTCGGACGTGACCGTGACGGTGGTTTCGCCGTCCTGATACATGAGGCACCCAATCACGACACAGGTCGCGTTGAACCAAACAAGCCCGACGCCCGTGACTTCCGGTGCTTCCGACCGAAGGCTTTCACTGATAAAAAACAAGGAATTTGGGGGAGCCACGACAATCTGGTTTATCATTTTATCTACCCGTTCCGATCAATCACTTTACTGCGCCACCCTGCCTTCTCATACACGATATACACTGCGGAAACAGCCGCTGTGGGCGACTGTTTCGGACCAGCGCACGACCCTAATTGAATCGAACGAAAATCTCGTCGGGCTCACTCCGATCATTAAGCCAAATCTGCACTCGCGTTATTCGTGCATTTGACGGAGATCGCAGATACACCTCCCTCTCACAAGACCATATCAGGATTTCACCCTCGGCTGTCTCGATGTCGCCATCGAAGACAGAAGGCCCCATGCTCATGGGAATTTCGTCTCCCGAGGAAAGCGTAATGGTGGTCTCGCCATCCTGGCACATCAGGCAACCCACAACGATACAGACCGGATTGTGCCAAAGGATGCCGTCTCGGTTGACTTCCGGAGCTGTTGCATGCAAGCTTCCAGAAATAAGAAATATCGAGTTCGGCGGAGCCACACGAATTCGCATACTCATGAGAGAGCCACCTATTCTCCATCGATGTTTGTAACATGGCCACCCTGCCTTCTCATACACGATATACACTGCGGAAATAGCCGCTGTGGGCGACTGTTTCGGACCAGCGCACTAGGATCCTGGTGATCGATCACCCAATTTCCTCGCTTCGTGCCCGGTTCACCCGTTCCACACGTGTTGCAGCCACGTTCGTTCCCGACACGGTTGATCTATCAACGGCAGAAAGACGATCCTCGGCGCCCCAATTATTTCAAATGGATGGGCTCGACGCCGATGGTCACGATTTCCGGCCAGCGCGGATCGCTGTGCCAGATATGAACCTTCGTGGTTGCGGTCGGTACGTCGTATGACAGGACGGGATCGTCGCTATCGACCGTCGATATCTCAACGCGCAGGTCCGGCGTTTCAAGAGTCCCGACGAAGGCCTCGGGATAGCCGGGGTCAACTTCCCCGCGCACCCCCATTACGACCTCGGTGGCCCCTTCGATCTCGGGGAAGACCGGCGTGATGATGCAGGATCGGGTCGTCCAAAATCGTTCGCCTTCAACCGGTACTGGAGATTTCCAGTCCTGCCGACCATGAACAAATAGGATGGAATTAACTGGTGCGATAGTAAGTGATTTCATTGCGGTCTCCTCAGAGAGGACGCAATTCCTCCCTGTCTTAGACTACATGCTATACACTGCGGAAACAGCCGCTGTGGGCGACTGTTTCGGGCCAGCGCACCAGGGTCCTTGGTGATCGATCACCCAATTCCCTCGCTTCGTACCCGGCTCGCGGGTTCCACACGTGTTGCAGCCACGTTCGTTCCCGATACGGTTGATCTCGCTTCGCTCTGCGCTTGTGAAATTACGCCCCGGCCTGTCTGCGCATATTGCGCGGTCGATCTATCAACCGCAGAAAGACGATCATCGGCGTCCCAGTTAATTCAAATGGATCAGAATCTCCTCAGGCTCGACTCTGTCGTTTGTCCAAATCCGCACGCGCGTCTCCTTTTCCGGAACTTGGGCCGTTAGCAAGATTTCGCGTTCAGAAGTCGAAACGAGAAATATGCGATCAGGTGTTTCTAACATGCCGTCGAATGAGGGCGCGATATCAGGCCAGCCTGGTTCATCAGTAATTGTCAGGCTTGTTTCGCCATCCACGAAACAAAGACAGCCAACCGAGATGATGGTTGGTTTTGACCATATTTCCGGAGCACCAGGCTCGAGCAAGCGGGGGTCCGTATTCAAAAATTCCGTTTCCATCCGCCCCGAAAGAAAGAACATAGAGTTCGGCGGAGCTTCAGTTACTTGAACTCTCATGGCATTTCCTCCTTTGACAATTGCCTCGCAAATCCGCCCTGTGCATTGCTACAAGGCTTGCATTGCGGAAACAGCCGCTGTGGGCGGCCATTGCGGACCAGTGCGCTGGGATCCTGGTGATCAACCACCCAATTGCCTCGCCTCGTGCCCGGTTCACCCGTTCCACACGTGTTGCAGCCACGTTCGCTCCCGATACGGTTGATCTCGCTTCGCTCTGCGCTTGTGAAATTCCCCCCGTCTGCGCGTATTGCGCGCCGGGCTCCCACGTGTTCTCGGGACCGGCGTCAGAGAGGATGCGCGGGACGTTGCCGCCTGCGCTGCCCCCGGCCATCGCGGGTCCACTGGCCGCCATCCGAATTGTCCGCCGGGACGCGCGGCTGGTCCCCTCTAACGCGACGTGGCTATCCCCGCATCAATCAACGACAGCGCCATTCCTGCATCTCCTGCCTGAGGAAATATGCCGGACTTCTCGATATCTTCTAACGCTCGCCGAGCCAGCTTCGGCGAAGAGGCCATCAATCTTCGGGCGGCATTAAGTCTGACCTGAATGTTGGAATGATCGAGCAGGCGCTCGATCGAACGGAATCGCTCTTCGCCTCTTGCCTTCAACTCTTCCACTATCTCCGACAACTTATCGAACAACCGATTGTACTTTCTAGTATTCTGCACATAGCGAATAGCCTCGTACTGATCTATGCTGAATGCAACGAATTGATCGAGAAGTTCATCTTCTGACAAGGCTTTAATGTTCTTAAGCGAACTCATTTTAAAACCCCGTATTTTCTCATTGCACGGAGTCCCACGATATATCGCTCTTCCCACGATTTGTTCGAGAGATACTGGCGGGGAGTAAGCCAACCAAATTCTTCATTCTTCCTCGAATACCACCCCGAGATTTCATAGTGCTTTAGCAACGGCACGCGCGCAAGATTTTGACGCGCTTGAATCCATTCTTCGGAGTATCCGGATTTTCGCGCTGCCGCTTCCTCAACAATGTGGTGATCGTCATATCCGAGCTGGCCATTCCCAACCCGATCTTGCAGTTCGTCAATGCTTTTCGGCACATCACGATATGTTCTGATCCCGTCCGCCAGTCGACCGAGCTGTTCGATCTGATCAACGGCGCCAAGATAGCCGTCGACTGCAACGCCCAATCCTGTTGCGCGAGCGACCCATCTCGCGGCTTCCCAGACAAACGGCATTCGGACTTTGTTGCCTTCCAATCCCTTTTTTGGAATTTCCGGGGGCGGCTCAAGTGATGGGCCGTCATTGTGGCCGATGCCAGGAGATTCGGACGGCTCGTTTTGCGCGTATTGCGCGCCAGGCTCCCACGTGCTCTCGGGATCGGCGTCGGAGAGGACGCAGCGTTCATCTCAAAAAGGGCGAAAACTCATCAAACAGAGGAAAGTTAGTGACCTTGTCTTCGCCAAAGCCATCCGCGCGCGTCGGCGGCTTGCGGCATCTCGTTCCGTTTATCGATTAGTTCAAGAGCCGCACGCGCCTCATCACGAGCAATATCCCACAACTCGAATGCAGCATTCATCCTTACCTGAACGCTAGCGTGATCGAGAAGAGGAAGAAGTAATGTACGCCCATCTCCGGGGCGAAGACTTAACTCTTTCACTACACCAACAACAATATCGTAGAGACGATTGTACTCCTTATAGCGCGCCCAAAAAATCGCGTCCTGCTCCTCCAAGGCTAGATCAACGAACGCCTGAACTAAAGTCTCCAGAGGCAGTTTCTCCACATGAAGGGATCCTCGAAATTTGGTTTTTATCGGTCGTCTCATGGCTCTAGCACCCTAAAACGTCTCAATGCTTCTAAACCGATTTCTCGTCTCTCTTCCCAGCCTTTTCCACGCAAATATTCTCTTGGCGACAAACCACCATAATCCCGGTTTTTTGTTGAGAACCACCCCGTGATTTCGTAGTGCTTCAACTTCGGCACTCTAACCAGGTTTTTCGAACCTTCGATCTCTGACTTTGAGAAACCATCGAAACTGGCCGGAGTTTTTTCGACGATATGATGTTTCTCGTAGCCAGGCCTCATATCATCCGTGCCGCTTTGTAACTCCTCCAGGCTTCTTGGCGGATCGCGATAGCTTTCAATCGATGCCTGATACTCTTTCAGCCATCCGATATTGTTAAGCAATCCTGAGAACGCAATCCCCGCCAGCGACAATGATGGAAAACGATCAAGCCAGCGCGCGACCTCCTTTTGAAACATTGTCCTGTCGGCACTATCGCGAGGCCTTCCCTGCGGAATATCTGGCGGCTCAAGTGATGGGCCGTCATTGTGGCCTATGCCAGGAGATTCGGACGGCTCGTTTTGCGCGTATTGCGCGCCGGGCTCCCACGTGTTTTCGGGATCGGCGTCGGAGAGGACACGCGGGTCGTTGCCGCCGGCGCTGCCCCCGCCATCGCGCCTCCATTGGCCGCCATCGCGATTGCCCGCCGGCACGCGCGGCTGGTCGGGACGATATTTGCAAAACTCGGCATAGCGCCGGTATGCGCGGCGATAGGCGAGGAACGCCTGGATAGTCCGCAGCTCGGCGCGGAGCTGTTTGATCTCGGCGAGGTTACGGGCGAGTTCGCAGGCAGCGTTGATGTCCTCATACGCCGCCTGCGTCTCGGTCACCGCGTCGCGCGAAGTCTGCCGCATCGGCACACGGCGCGCCGGATCGACGCGCTTCCAGCCGGGAAACAGCGCCTCCAGATCAGTGCCCGGCGGGTATAACCGGGCCAGATCTGGACGAATCCAGCGATGCGCATCGGGCCGCAGGAAGCGCGCACGCGCACCGTCGGCCCACGCGGTTTCGGACGCGATCATGATCGTCTCTCGTCATGTCGGAAATAAAGGCAGCGAATTTTCGCGTGGCCGTTCGAGCGACCATCAGGCTGTAGCCCGCATGGAGCGCAGCGAAATGCGGGGACACGCGCTCGCTTAACCTCGGATTGCGCTTCGCTTCATCCGGGCGACAGATCGCAGCACCGCGATCGCCGGGGCGAGCCCGGCGACGACGATTGATGATACCGCGCGGAGCGTTCTGAAGTGGGCGTCAGCTCGCGGCGAACTTCAACAGCTTGATGGCGTCAAAGTCCTGGACGCCGCCACCGACACGCTTGGTGGTGTAGAACAGCACGTAAGGCTTGGCCGAATACGGATCGCGCAGCACGCGCACGCCGCTGCGGTCAACCACCAGATAGCCCCGGCGGAAATCACCGAACGCGATCGCCAGCGCGCCCGTGCCGATGTCGGGCATGTCCTCCGATTCCGCCAGCGGAAACGACATCAGGCTCGCGCGACCGCCATATTGAGCGGGCGGCTGCCAGAGATAGCCGCCGCTGGCGTCTTTCAGCTTGCGCACGCTCGCCTGCGTCTTGCGGTTCATCACGAAGGTGCCGTTCTGCCGGTAGCCTGCCTTCAGCGCATAGACGAGATCGATCAGCACGTCGGACGGATCATCCTCCGGGAACGCGCCCGCCGCGCCGGTGGCGACATAGCCGAGGCTGCCCCACGCCCAGGACGCGTTGGCGACCGTGGTGTAGGACAGGAAGCCCTTCGGCTTGTTGACGCCGTCGCCGGAGACGAACGCGGTGCCTTCCTGCAGCGCGAAGGTCATCTCGACTTCCGAGGCGATCCACTCGTCGATGTTGACGGCAGCGTCCTCCAGGAGGTTCGCGGTCGCGGCCGGCATGGCGTACAGCTCCATGGCGGGAAACGACAGCGCGTCCAGCGTCGGCGAGGCGGTCTGCGCGCGCGCGTCGGTCTCGCCGACCCAGCCGGCCGCCGGCCCCGCCGTCATGAACGGCTTCTTGTAGACGTTGGAGGAAATCTCCCGCACCGAGGCGAGGCCGCGGATCGGCGAGATCGCCGCCAGCCGCCGGCCGATCTCATGCTCCAGCTCAGCCGGCACCAGATAGCCGCCATCGGGATTGGAGCCGCCGGACATCGCCTTGGTCTCGATCTCGCGCAGGCCCGCGCTCTCGCCGGAGCGGACGTAGTCGGCGAAGGCGCTTTTGTGCTCGTGCGCGAACGGCGCGGCGATGCGCGAGCCGGGCGCGCCATCGAGGGCCGGGCGCGCCTGGCGCAGCGCCTGCGCTTCCACCCGTTGCAGGCGCGCGTCGAGCGCGGCGTTGATGCGCTCCACCTTCTGCTCGATCAGCGTGTCGGGCCGGCGATGTGTCTTCGCCTCCAGCCGCTCGTCATTGGCGTCCTTGAACGCCTCGAACGTGCGCATCAGATCGTCATGCGCGGCGCCGGGCGATGCGGCGATCCCGGCCTTGGTCTCTGGGGCATTGGTCTCGATATCGATGTCCATCAAATTCTCCTTCGGGGTTACGGATGGGGTTTCGGGCATGCGAAGTCGCGCGGCGCGCGGTGCGGCCACGGGAGATGGAAACTGGAGATGAATGCTGGCGTGAGGCTGTCAGGCACTGGCGGGTGCGGGGCCCGGGGCACGATGCCGCCCGCTCACGCCGGGAGGGCCTTGACAATCTACCTACTAGTAGACAAATTTAATGCATGGCGAATGTCTCAGGAACATCCGGGGAAATCCTGCGCTGTGCGCGCGCGCTGATCATTGCGGGCGGCTACAACGGCTTCAGCTATGCCGACATCGCGAAGGTGGTCGGCATCCGCAATGCGAGCATCCACCATCATTTTCCCAGCAAATCCGATCTGGTTCGCACGCTCGTCGCACAGTATCGCGAGGAGGCCGCGGCCGGCCTCGCGGCGCTGGAGCGGCACAGCTCCGATCCGATCGAACTGCTGCGAGCCTACACGGGTTATTGGGAGGCCTGCATTGCAGACGCCGCCGCCCCGTTCTGCGTTTGCGCCCTGCTGGCCAGCGAGATCCCGGTTCTTCCTGAAGACGTCGTGGTCGAGGTGCGCGCTCATTTCCGCGCATTGTCGGCGTGGCTCACCTCGGTTCTCGACCGGGGATCCAGACAAGGAAGCCTGCATCTGACCGGAACGCCCAGGGCCGAGGCCGAGGCTTTCATGGCCACGGTGCACGGCGCCATGCTCTCGGCGCGCGCCTATGGCGACTCCAAGATATTTGGCGTCATCACCTCGCCCCTGCTCCAGCGGCTCGTGTCCAAGCCCTGATCTCACCAGACGTTGATCTCGAAAACGAGGGTGAGCCCGCAACAACTATTCTACCTACTAGTAGATTTATACACATCGCTACAAATCTGGACGCTCAAGACAAACGGAAAGGAACACCTCGATGTTCGGAATTTCACCGCTCGGCTGGCTTCACACGCTCGGCAGCCTGCCTGCCATCCCTGTCGCCATCTACATGCTGGCCCGTTACGGCCGCATCGTTCCCCGGTCCCTTCCCGGCGCCGTGTATTTCGTGTCGATGCTGATCGGGGCGCTCACGGTCTTTCTCGTCGCGCACGAGCCGGTCAGCTACGTCATCGGGCTCGTCACGCTCGTGTTTCTGCTCGCAGGCTACGGCGTGGGACTGTTTCCCGGCCTTGGACGCGCGGGCACCTATATCGAAACCATCACGCTCAGCGTGACGGTGTTTCTGCTGATGCTGCCGAGCGTCACCGAAGTGCTGCGGCGCGTGCCGGACGGTCATCCGTTCGTGACGGATCTGCACTCACCGTTGCTGCTCGGATCGCAGGGCAGCCTGCTCGTCGCGCTCATCATCGGGATCGCGGCACAGGTGGTTTATCTCGTCAGACACAAGACCGGATTCCAACGCTGAGCGGCGGACGTCCCGGATCGCGGGCTGCGCTTCATCCGGGCTGCCAATGAGTGTGAGCTCTCTCAATCACGTTCTTCTATGTTTCTTCCGCCCGCAGTTGCGCGCGAAAATCTAGATAGGCGTCGAACTGCACGTCGTCGAGCATATAGAAATCCGTCTTGGGATGTGGAATCGGACGATCCGCCTACCTGATCGGAAAAGCCGACTGCACTCTCCAGCCACGCTCCCCAATTCCGGTGCGATTTCTTGATCACAATAGCCCTGACACCGCATGTTTTCTCGTATTACCGGTGTCGAATGGATTCGCGGAAGATACGCTTCGTAGCCGGTCGGCGCACCAAACCACGATTCAACGACCGCCACGGTTTCTTTTCCCGAGTTCACAGCCTCAACTGCGGCTCGATTCTTGGCAAGCGTGGAATTTATCAGCCGATTCGCGGACTCAACAGAAGTGAACGACCCGACACTCAGTCCTTCAAAGAGGTCTCTCGGGTAAGAGCTCTTAACCCCTCTTCCCGTGCTCGTTCCTTCAAATACCTGTCGCTCTTGTTGACATGCTCCTCGACCGAATGACCGCCGAGAGCATCTTCATCGCGAACATCGCGGGTCCATTGCCCGCCGCCGGAATTTCCGGCCGGCACAGGCGCTACGCTGGCCTAGTCAGGCTTGACGACGCCCTCATCGATCAGCACCAACGTCATGCCTGCATCACCGGCCTGCGGAAAAATACGAGAACTCTCTATACTCTCAAGCGTGCGCCGTGCTCGCTCTGGAGCGATAACAAGCAGCTGCTCAGCGGCATTCAACCTTACACGAATATTATCATGCTCAAGCAATGGAAGCAGAGCAGCTCGCTGATCGCCGTCACGAGACTTCAGCTCATTCGATACCCGCATCAACTCCCTAAATGACCGATTGTATCTTTTAATCTGCGGATCCGATCTCTCCGCGTCATATAGGTCAAGACTGATCGCAAGGAACAATTCAACAAGTTGCTTGACGGACAACAAGTCAAGACGTGAGATTACATTCGTCGTAGCCGACATACTCCATACACCCAGAACACTGCAGCGTACCACTCCGAACGACAAACCGAAGCCTCTCGAAGGAGAGCCTACTTCCCTTGCCGACTCCAAATCCAACCACGAGCGTCTGCGGCTTGAGGCATCTCATTTCTTCTATCGATCAACTCAAGCGCTGTCCGCGATTCTTGGCGCGCAGTGTCCCAAAGCCCGAGAGCGGCATTTAGCCGAACCTGAACACTCTCGTGACTGAGCAAGGGAATGAGCGCCAATCGCCCCCCTTGTCTTCGATCAAGCTCCCGCTCCACATCGCTGACAATATCAAAAAGTCGATTGTATTCCTTATGACGAGCCCAGAAAACCGCATCCTGCTGTTCCAGAGCCAATTCGACAAACACCGAAACCAGACTTTCTAGCGAGAGCGCCCTCACATCGATCTTGCCGTTAAACTTTGTTTTGATCCGCCGTCTCATGGCTCCAATACCCCCAAAACGCCGCAACGCCTCTACACCGATCCTGCGCCGCTCTTCCCAATTCTTCCCACGTAAATATTCTCGGGGAGACAAGCCCCCATATTCTATATTGCTCTTCGAGAACCACCCCGTAATTTCATAATGCTTCAACTTCGGCACCCGCATCAGGTTTTCCCGATCTTTGATCTCAGATGTCGAGAAACCATCGAACCGGTGTTTTCTCGACAATATGATGCTTTCATATCCCGGGCCAGTATCATCTATTCCTTTGTACAACTCCTCCAGGCTGTTCGGCGGGCCGCGATAACTCGCGATTGAGGCCTGATAGTCCTTGAGCCACCCAATGTTGTTGAGCAATCCCGTCAGCGCGCTTGCCGCCAGCGATGCTGATGGAAATCGACCAAGCCGGCGCGCGACCTCCTTTTGAAATGCCGTCCGATCGGAGCTTTCGCGAGGCTTTCTCTCTGGAATTTCCGGCGGCTCGAGCGAGGGCTCATCGTTATGACCGATGCCCGGCGGCTCGGAGGCGTCGTTCTGCGCATACTGCGCGCCGGGCTCCCACGTGTTCTCCGGATCGGCGTCGGAGAGCACGTCCGGGTCGCTGCCGGCAGCCCCGCCGCCACCATCGCGGGTCCATTGCCCGCCGCTGGAATTTCCGGCCGGCACGCGGGGCTGATCGGGGCGGTATTTGCACAACTCGGCGCAGCGCTGATACGCCAGCAACGACTCAACAGCATACTTTCAATGAGAGATGCACATCTTCACCTGACACCTCGCTTATGCCAGAGCCAGCCGCGAGCGCTGGCCGCCTGAAGCATTTCACTGCTTTCGTCAATCAACACGAGAGTTGCTTCGGCCTTATCAGGAACGATATTCTACAGCACAATAGCCGCATTGTAGCGGACTTGAGCGCTTCGGTGTTTCAAGAGCGGAATCAGAAGCAATCCCCTCCTCGTCGGGGGGATCGCTACTCCATTGCGCGCCCCGCATCCATTTAGATATGGCGTCGGCGCTCACTCAAAATAACGTCCATCTTCACGCTCTCGATCGATCGAGATCTATATAGTGAATAATTTCGCGAAAAAAATCGCGAAAACCGCGGAATTCTTGCGGGCGAAGCTCAGCATTTGTCTGAGCGTAAAGTCTTTCCAGATCTTCATCGGATAGAGACGAACGAACAGCTTCGACTAGAAATAACCTAAGCACTATAATTTGCTCCGAATTCATTCCAGCCAAAATCCCTCGAATAATTCGATCAAGTGTCGGTCCGTATACTATGTCAGAGTCTTGATATAGCTTGTCGAAGAAAAGGTAAAATTCCTCCGGCACCTTCATGGTTCTAGCGTCCTGTACGATCATTATAATTTCTCGGGTCGGCGGTTACGATTCGATATCTTTTTGGACTGCTCTTGTCATGAACAATCGCAACACCGACCTCATATGTTGCTCTTACCCTTATTTCTCCCGTCTTTGGATCTAATACCGCTTCGCGGCCTGTTTTATATCCAAACCGCGTGGTGACAAACTCTCCGTTTACGTCTCCAGACGCGACCTTGTCGACAATGATGCTATTCTGCTCGAGTGTACGGCTGATAAAGTCTCGCGCGCTTTCCGCCGAATCAAATGTTCCAGCCCGATCTCTGACGATACTCCCGAATAGACCTCTGTAGTTCTCGCTGCGAATTCGCGCGACGAGTTCGGCATCTGTTTTATCGACGTGTCCATCGATAATGTGGCGTGTAAGAAACTAATCGGGTTGTATGTCCCCTCGCTCCTCAGTAGCATACTGCGCGCCGGGCTCCCACGTGTTCTCCGGATCGGCATCGGAGAGCCCGGCCAGATCACTGCCGGCAGCCCAGCCACCGCCATCGCGGGTCCATTGCCCGCCGCTGGAATTTCCGGCCGGCACGCGCGGCTGATCGCTGCGATACTTGCAAATCTCGGCGTAGCGGCGGCATGCCCCTCTCTACTCAGGCTCGATCAAGCCCGCCCTGCATCCCTATCGCAAACTCACGATCAGGTTATGGTGGAGCATAATCCGCATCATCCATGCGAAAAAGCGTCATTCCGGCCTCAAACCCCGCCGGATCGTTCTGAAGGCCCGCCACCTCCTGTATCACTTTCTTAGCTTTCGCTGGATCGACGACAACGGTGAACGTCGCAGCCTTGTAACGAACAAAAGGATTATCGGAGCCATACAGCGTCACGAGCATTTTCCTCAACCGGCCCGGCCTCGAGTCGATTTCGGCGATTATCTCGCGCATTTTCTTGAAAAGCTTATTGTACCTTTTATTGTCCGCGATCCATATCGCTTTGTATTGAGCGGCAGCGATGTCAGCAAACAAGCTCACCAATTCACCCGGCGACATCCTTGATAGGCTTTCCGGAGGCCTCATGGCTTCAGCACTCCGAATTCGCGCATCGCACGCAACCCAATCTTCATGTGTTCGTCCCAACTCTTGCCACGAAGGTAGTCTCGTGGCCGAAGGTTATTGTACTCGGGATTCGGACGCGAAAACCACCGATTGATCTCCCAATGCTTCATGATCGGAATTCGCGCTTTATTATAGCGACTCTCGATCTGTTCTTCCGAAAATCCAGACTTTCGAGCCCCCGTCTGCTCGACAATATGGTGATCCTCATAACCCGGCTTTCCGTTCCCGACCTCTGCCCGGAGTTCGTCCAAGGTCTTCGGAGGATCACTGTAGATTCTGATCGCGTCAGTGAACCGCGCAAGCTGATCGACCTGATCGATGGCGCTGAGATAAGCGTCAACGGCGGTGCCAAGTCCCGTCGCACGCGCGCCCCAGCGCGCTGCCTCCCAGACGAATGACATCCGAGTTTTCCTGTCGCCCAGCCCCTCCTTCGGGACCTCCGGCGGCTCAAGCGAGGGCCCATCGTTATGGCCGATGCCCGGCGGCTCGGAGGCGTCGTTCTGCGCATACTGCGCGCCGGGCTCCCACGTATTCTCCGGATCGGCGTCGAAGAGCACGTCCGGATCGCTGCCGGCAACCCCGCCGCCACCATCGCGGGTCCATTGCCCGCCGCCGGAATGGCCGGCCGGCACGCGGGGCTGATCGGGGCGGTATTTGCAAAGCTCGGCATAGCGTCGATACGCGCGGCGATAGGCCAGGAACGCCCCGATCGTGCGCAGCTCGGCGCGAAGCTGCTTGATCTCGGCGAAGTCGCGCGCCAGATCGCACGCGTCGCTGATCTGCTCATAGGCCGCCTGGGTTTCCGCCACGGCGTCGCGCGGAGTCGGCCGCACCCGCACGCGACGCGCCGGATCGACCCTCTCCCATCCGGGAAACAGTCCCTCCAGATTCGTTCCGCGTGGATACAGCCGCGCAAGATCGGGACGAAGCCAACGATGCGCATCGGGGCGCATGAAGCGCCCCGCACCGAGCGAAGATACATTCGCGTGTGCCGCGTCCCGTCGCGTCATCGTAACCTCGCAAGGATTTTTCAGACGAAGAGAACACAGGCTCGAAACGGGAAAAATCAGCGCGGCCGGCGATGCCGCGCGCGATCGCGCGTTGGCAAAGAGCACTTCGCGGTGCGCACCCGTGCGCCGAGCAGCAGCGGAAAGGTGACGATGGACACCTCCCACAGATCGACCTGATAGAGCTTTCGCACCCGTGTCTTCGGATCGATCTGGCCGCGCACGGTGCGATAGCCGATCGACAGGCCGTCGATCGCGCCCGCCTCGACCAGCGCATAGAGTTCGCGCGCCCGCGCCACATCCGGGATCAGTTTTCCCCGCGCGCGCAAGCCGCGAAGATCCTCGATCAGTTCAAGCCAGATTCCGACCGGCTCGGAAGCGTCATGCTGAAACAGCATCGGGATCTTGCGCAGGCCCCGCTGCTGCAGCGTCTGCGTGAAGGCGCCGGGCATCACCATGTCGCGCGCCTGATCAACCTCGCCGAACAGGCTGGCATAGCCTTCGACGGCACCATCGGCGGCGAACGACAGGCGGGAGACGGACGGCATCGGGGCATGCATGGGCATTCTCGCGCTAGAGCGTTTTCGAGCGAAGTGGATCCCGGTTCGCGAAAAGAAAACGCGCCAAATCAAATACCTGGAGCAGTTCAGCGCTTCAGCGAAAGCTGGGCTGCTCCAGGCAAGGTGAACGGGACAGCGATGTAGGAAAAAGAAGACGCGTCAGCGCGGTCGTTTGCGGCGTGCCGGCTTGCGCTTTGTCTTCACACCGGGCGATGGCTTGCGCTGCAGGCGATCGAGGTGCGCGATGAACTCGCGAAACACACGGCCCGGATCGACCGCAGGCGACGAGGCCTGCGCTTTGGTCTGCGGGCGCATGCCGCGCAGCATCGAATGCAATTTATCCATCAGGCATCCTCGCGGGGGCGCGCGCGGTCCGCGCGGCGGTTGAACAGCGATAGTTCGCGGATGAAGTCGTCGAAACGGCGCGACACGTTGGCCAGTTCACGCAACGTGAACAGCAGCGCCAGGCTCGCGGCACTCGCCCAGAGAAACAGCGCCAGATGCGCGAGATCGCCACGATCGGAAAAAGTGCGGACAAGATCGGACATGTTTGCCTCTCCCCGCTCCAGCGGTCAGGCCAGCCGGTCGCCGCCCTCGATCGGCGCATAGCCGGTCGCCTCGCGCTTCTCGTTCAGCGTCAGGAACGGGGCCTCCGCCACGCGCTGCCACAGCGCTGCGCGATCGGAGGCCAGCGCGTCGACGCGATCCGTATCGACAACCAGCCGCAACTCGCGGCCGAACTGCGGTGCGAGCCATTGCGCGAGTGATGCGCCGACGCGTGTGGCGAGCGGCAGCACGCTCTGGCGCCAGAACACGCGGTTGGCTTCCTGATAGTTGGCGAAAGTGTTGTCGCCGGGAATGCCGAGCAGCATCGGCGGCACGCCGAACGCCAGCGCGATTTCGCGCGCCGCGGTGTGTTTCGCTTCCAGAAAGTCCATGTCCTTGGGCGACAGCGACATCGGCTTCCAGTCGAGCCCGCCTTCGAGCAGCAGCGGCCGCCCGGCATTGGCCGCGCCCTGATAGGTGTCAGCGAGTTCGCTCTTGAGCCGGTCGAACTGCTGATCGGACAGTACCGTGCCTTCCGGCCCGGAATAGACCAACGCGCCGGAGGGACGCGCGGCGTTGTCGAGCAGCGCCTTGTTCCAGCGCGCAGCCGCGTTGTGGGTGTCGACCGCGACAGCCGCCGCCTCCAGCGGCGCAAGCCCGTAATGATCGTCGAGCGGATGGAAAAATGTCAGATGCAGGATTGGCGCAATGGCGGAGGCGGTCTGATCGAACCGCACGCTGCGCCCGGCGGCGGCGTATTCATACGCTTCCGGCCAGCCGTCGCTCCCCGGCACCACCTTCATGCGATCGGGCCGCAGCGCATAGAGTTCGCGTACCTCCTCGCCCAGCGCCACCGCCTCGACATAGGCATTCCCCGCGAGCAGCATATGCGCATACAGCGCTTCGAAGAACGTCGCGCCGTCTTGGTGCGGATTGGGCCGCGCCAGCAGCGCGCCGAACGGATGCGCCTCAAGTTCGCGCGCGCCCTCATAGAGCAGGAACGCGCAGGACGCGGCGTTCTCCGCGATCAGCCGTACCGCGCGATGCACCACGGCGTTGCCGAGATAGCCGGCCCGCGCCAGTTCCGCATAGTCGCGCGGCGTCCAGCGCGCGCGGCCGCCGCGCTCGAACGCCAGCACTTGCGCGGTGCGGCTCATCTTGGTCTCGGGAGGGTGCGGGGCAGGCGCGCGCGAACGCCGCCGGAAAAGATCGAGGATCATTCCGTCGTCCTGTGCTGTATGGATCTATCGAAAGCAGGCGAACGCCGGGCGCCGTCAGGCCCGCGGGATCACGTCGGAAAGGATGTGGTGCTCAGCACTTCGCTAGCAGGAGCGGATGCAGTTCAAGCCACAAGGCTGAGGTCGGAGATGCGGATGCGGTTGCGCCCCGAACTCTTGGCCAGGTAGAGCGCCGCGTCGGCGCGATTGAACAGCGACTGCAGCGTCTCGCCGCTGTTGACGCAGACGGCAATACCGAAGCTGCCGGTGAACCGGATGGGTCCCGACGACGTCGGAATCGCCGCAGCCTCCACCTGTGAACGGATGCGGTCGGCAATCGAGAGCGCAATCTTTTGCGAAGCCGCCGGGAGGATCACGCAAAACTCCTCACCCCCGATCCGCGCGGCGAAATCACCGGAACGGATACAGGAGAGGATGAGTTCGGCCACTTTCCTCAAGACGCGATCGCCGGCCTCGTGACCAAAGCGATCGTTGATCTGCTTGAAGTAGTCGAGATCCATCATCACCATGGCAATGCCGGGAGCGATCCGGTTCGGCCACGTTTCGAACAGCGCACGTCGATTGTTGATGCCGGTCAGCACATCAGTCAGCGCCTCGGACCTGCGCTGGTCGGCGATGCGCGCCTGATTGAGCGTCAGCGACAACGTGCCGATCCCGGTCAGCCCGACGATCACGACGATCGAGTTGAGATCTTCCGCCCAGTTCGACGGGCGCTCCCAAAGGATGATCTGCCCCTGCTGCATCAAAGCGAAGGTGCATGCGAAGAACGAAATCGCGGTCAGAAGATAGAGCACTGCGTTCGCCGACATCAGCAGCGGCGTTTCAGAACGCGACACCCAGTACTGGTAGGCCGAGAGCGTCATCAGGAGACCGATGACCCCGTTGGCGATCATTGTTCCGACGCCGGAGTAACCCAGCGTGAATGCGCATGCGACGGATACGAGCGATGGAACCAGAATCGATGCCGCCGGCAGCCATGGGGTCCGGCCCGAACAGAACTGCGCCGAGCCCGCGAAAACCAGCACGAAACCAAATATCAGCAAGATGAAAGAAGCCAGCAGAACGTCGGCATCATATTGCTCGACCACCCAGCCGAACAGCACGACACCGGCCACGATCGTGGCGAGGCCCATCGACCAGCAGAACAGGTGCGTCTCGGAGCGCCACACAGCCCACATCATGAACAATGTGATGCCGAGTGACGCGCTCGAAAACCCGATCGCGACAAGCACCGAAAACTGATCGAAAATCATGGACGACTATCCGCGGCTCCCCAGCCGGACGGCATCTTCTATGCCAAGTTGCGTTCTCTAGCCAGAATTTCGGGCCGCGGCTAGCTCCAATGGTAGCGAAACGGTTACAACCTTCGACGAAAGTGGTGCTGATCGTATCAGAGAGACGCAGAAACGTTTGGACACATCTAGAGTTCCCGCACGCGCGGCTCGCGACGTGATTGTAGCGCCAGCGCGGTAATCGCCCACACCAGCGCGTCCAGCCGGTCCGGCGAGCGGCCCGACGACAGCCCGCCCGGACCAAAATCACACAGCTCGTCTTCCAGCGCCGGAAAACTTCCGGCGTGCTGCACGCGGCCCTGTTCGTAGAGCGCGGCAACGGGTTCCGCCCGTAGCCATTTGCCCCGCGTGGCGCGCACGCTGGTCACCGGAACCCCAGGATCGATCTCGCTCAGCACCGCCCGTGCCATCTCGCCACCCTGGTTGACCTCGACCACCAGCGCGTCCGCCTCAAGCCGCCGCCACAACGCGATGGCGCGGCTCGCCCATGCGGCAGGCGTCGCGCCCGCGATGGTGTCATCCGCGATCACACAAACGGCTCCCTCCCGCGTCATGCCCGCCGCGACGATTCCGCATGCGTCGGCGCGCGGACCGCTCGACGCCGGCGGATCGACCGCGACCACAATGCGCGACAGCTGCGGTGCGGCAACCACGCGGCAGCGTTCGATCAGCGCGCGCGACCACAGCGCATCGGGCCGGTCGTCGATGATCTCGCCGTCGAGTTCCTGCTGGCCGAGCCGCGTGCCTGCGTAGCGCGCGAGCACGCCTTCCAGAAAAGTCGGCGCAAGATGAAACGCATTGGCGCGCGTCGCCGCCCGCGTCACAACGCTGGATGGGTCCGCCATCAGCCGCCTGATCAGCGCGGTCGGGCGCGGCGTCGTGGTGATGAGCTGGCGCGGCGCATGGCCCAGCCGCAGGCCGAACTGCAGCATATCGAATGCGCTCTCCGCGTAGCGCCACTTGGCCAGCTCGTCGAGCCAGGCGCAGCCGAACTGCGGCCCGCGCAGGCTTTCCGGATCTTCCGCCGAGAACGCCTGCGCCACCACGCCGTTGGGCCATTCGAGGCGGCGGCGCGTCGGAGACCACACCGGCCGCTCGCCGCGCCGATGCACCGCGAGCAGGCCGGAAACGCCCTCGACCATCACCTCGCGCACGTCGTGCTCGGTCTCGCCGACCAGCGCGATGCGCCCGACCGGGGCGTCGGCGAATGGCGGCAAGCCCAGCGCCTGCGCCCGGATCCATTCTGCTCCCGCGCGCGTCTTGCCTGCGCCGCGGCCACCGACCAGCAGCCACGTCACCCACGGCTTTGCATTGGCAGCGAGCGGCGGCGGAATCTGATGCGGATGCGCAAACAGCTCCCAGCGCGTCGAGACGAATTCAAGCTCCGCCGCATTCATCGTCGCCAGCAGGTGTCTTCGCTCGCGCTGCGACCACCTGCTCCAGTCGGCGAGAAAGTTCGCTGCGGAACTCGTCGAGGTCGCGGGGGCCATCGTCGGCATCGGCATTTGACTTGTTCTCTTCGTGGCGCAGACGACGCACCTCGGCCAGCGTTTTCGCCAGCGAGGCCAGCGTGCGCGCCCGCCGCTCCGCCACGGTGCGCGGCTCGCGGCCGTCGCCAACGACACTCTCGATCTGTATCAGTTCGCGTTCGATGGCGCGGCTCACACGCTCGATCAACGCCAGTCCGCTTTCCGGCGGCGGGCCATGCGAACATTCAACCGCGCTGGTTGGGATTTGGACGGCAGGGGAGGTTTTCCTTTTCGCCGCGCGGGCTCCCCCAACCTTCCCCTTTCCGGCCGAAGGCTTTCTCGCGGACTTCGATCCTCTGGACTTGACAGGGATGCCAACGGGACATGCACCCATGTCCCCTTCGTCCTCCCGAACGGCGGCCTCGCGGGAAACCTGCTCGGCGTCGGCTGATGCCGTCGCTGACGGCCCTTTTACGGCCCGCTTCGGAGGCGCCGTTTTCCTTGTCGCACGCATGGCCATCGCGGCGTCCGCCTCCGCGTCTTGCGGCGGCAGCACCGGCCGTCACCACGTCCAACAGTTTCAGATACGGAAGAACGCGAACCAGATCAGCCCAAGGATCACCACGGCCAGGGCTACGCTCATCATGAGCAGCGCAAGGATCGACGGTCCCGGCTCGGCCTGGCGCGCTTCCGTGGGCGTCAGAATTTGATCGTCGTCCGGCTTGGTCATGGCGTCTGTCCCGTGCCTCATACGGTCACGAGCTAACAGCAACCAGACCAAATGGTTCCTACTTGCCTGCCCCCTCGACCGGTTGCGAAACCCAGTTCGGGAGCATGGCCGAACCCTATCCCGCGAGCGTGACGGTGTCAAGGACTATTTTCCTAAAACACGCCAACCCCGTTCCCCACCTCCCTCCCATCTCCGCCCAAAGACGCACTTGCCTTTTCCCGCACCGCAACCAAATGTGCGCGGCTGCGTTTTGCATGTGCAACCCTTACGGCTCGGGAAGCTCACAATGTCCTACGCCCTCTACCTGAGAGACACCCGGATCAGCCCCGTTTTTCGCGCAAAGGAAGATGCGTGGCGGCACGCTGAACAGCAGGGCGCGGTGGAAGTCCTGATGTCGTCTGAGGACGATCCGCCCCGCCAGCGCCTGCGGCTGGATCACAGCATTCGCATCGTGGACGATCCGTTTATCATTCTGCCGCAGTACGCCGTCCCTGCCGGCGACCTTCCTGCACCCCGTCTCTGACCGGCCGCCGACGGTGCTCTGTCCACGTCAGCCCATCCACCGGGCCGTCTTTCTTCGGTCGGAAACGACCTGATAGCCGACCGCGCGAACGAATATTCGTCAGAACTCACCCAAACAGGTGATGCAGAGGACGCCGCATCAACATAGGCTCACGTCGGGCTTTGCAATTTTTTTTCCTGTCAAAGACGCTCGCCTGTTTTTTATGACATCGAACTAAGGTATTAAAATACCATAGAATACTCTGCAACGGGCGTCCGATGACGTGCGCTGCCTGGAAAATCTATTACTGAGGAAAGATCATGAACACCGTTTGGACGCGTGTCGCCCTCGTCGGTCTTATCATCGTTGCCGCAATGTCGTCGGCAATGGCTCAAGCGCCCGTGCTTGCCCGAAAGAACCTGTTCCGCGACTTTCGCGGACAAAATGACGTCAACCTCACTTCCGGCGACCGCCTGCAACTGGGCGCCAACGTTCAGGGCGGATCGCTGAACACCAGCATCCAAGGCATCTTCGAAGCGGCCGATCCTTCCAAATCATTCGTCACCAGCACACTCCCCTGCGCTCCGCTCACCGACAACGCAAATTTCTGCGCGATCGCGCCGCCGTTCTCGCCGGCACGGATGCAAGGTGTCTGGAAAGCCAAGTTTACGAACGCGTCTGGCTCGACGACGATCACGATGCCGGACCCCTCGGTCATTCCCCTCGATATCGTGCCATTCCCGGTCAACGTGAATATCGTAACGGACAATTCGGGTAATCCGACCATCAGCTGGACCATCCCGGACGGCGCGAACATCAACTACGTCCGCGTCACCGTGTTCGACAAATCGCAGCTCCGTGTGAACGGAACGGCCCAGCAGATCGAGTATGCCAACATCGACCCCTCGGTCACCTCCTACACGCCGACATCCGCGCTGGCGGTGGGCGGCAACTATGCCCTGAATATCCAGCTCGTCCGCACGCGCGATGGCGGCCCGGTGGTGGACAACACAGGGAATTCAAATTTCCTCAGCCGCTCCTCCGCATTCTACTCGTTCACCAAGCCCGACACCGCATCGGCGCCGCCGGCGCAGCTCCCGCAGGTGTCCGCGAACGAGGTGTTCTCGTTCAACGTCACCGACGTGAGTCCGGACGAGGAATGCGCGATCGATCCTCCGGTCGCGGTCGGTTACGACTATGCGACCGGGCCGAACGATCCCAACTTCAAGTCGGTCAAGCTGCCGGTGATCGGCTCCAGTTCCTACACCGTCAGCTATACCTCGCAGAACACCACACTCCCCACCGTCGTCGCGGTCGCACCCAACCAGCAGTTTTTCTTTCCCGAAGGCGGTGTCTCGAAGTTCTCGGTGCGCGGAATCGAAACCATCGCGGCGCTCTCGCCGTCCAATGGCGGCGCGTTCGTCACAGGCCTCACCTTCTCCGCGCGCGGCAGCTTCACCGGCACGATGACGCCGTTCACCATCGGCAACAACGTGTTTGCTTCCGTGTTGCCATCCAGCCGCTCGGTTTCCGTGGGGCAGACTGCGACCGCCTTCGCCACCATCATCAACAACGGCGATGCCGACGTGAGCGGCTGTTCGATCGCGCCCGCCGGAACCATCGCGGCATCGTTCAGCTACCAGACCTACGACAAGGTGGCCGGCGCGCTGACCGGATCGCCCAACACGCCGGTGACCATTCCGGCCAAAGGCCATCAGGATTTCGTCATTGGCCTCACGCCGACCGATCCGATCGCGCCGACCGATGTTGCATTCGCCTTCGTCTGCTCGTCGACCGCCGAGAGCGTGCCGACCATCCTCGGCGTCAACTCGCTGCAGTTCTCCGCCGAGGCCAATCCGGTGCCGGATATCGTCGCGCTCGCCGCGACCGCCAGCGGAGATGGTTATGTGAACGTCGATCCGTCGACAACGACCGGCGCCTTCGCGGTGGCCGCGGTGAATGTCGGCAACACGGCGGACATCACGGTCTCGGCGGATACCGGGGGCAGCACTCTGCCGCTCACACTCAGCCTGTGCGAAACCAATCCCGACGGCAGCTGCAAGGCGACGCCATCAGCGGCCGTGACAACATCAATCGCCAGCCTGACCACGCCGACCTTCAGTATCTTCGCCATCCAGAGCGCCCCGATCACGCCAGATCCGGCCACGAAGCGCATCTTCGTCCGCTTCAAGGATGCCAATGGCGTGGTGCGCGGCTCGACCAGCGTCGCGGTTCAGACCCACGCCGCGCCGGACAGCGTGCAGATCGTGAGAGCGGATTGACGGTGCGCCGGCCTCACGCATCGCGCGTCAGGCCGGCCGCTTCTTGAGCCGCGCCGCGCGCGGCAGCGTGGTCGGCCAGCGCACGATATGATCCTCAAGCTCGGCATCGGGGATATCGTCCTCGGTGCCGACCACACGGCCCCGCACCGAGACGCCGGCCTCGTGCACGGTGTTCGGATCGCCCGAGACCAGCGGGTGCCACCAGTAGAGATCGCGGCCCTCGGCGACCAGCCGATAGCCGCAGCTGGTCGGCAACCAGTTGAGACTGCGGACATTCTCAGGCGTCAGGCGAACGCAGTCCGAGACCTTGTCGGAGCGATTCGCATAGTCCTTGCAGCCACAGGCGGCGGAATCGAGCAACCGGCAGGAGACGTGGGTGAAATAGATGCGCCCGGTATCCTCATCCTCCAGCTTCTCAAGGCAACAGCGCCCGCAGCCGTCGCACAGGCTTTCCCATTCGGCGGCGGACATCTCCTCCAACGTCTTGGTTTTCCAGAATGATTTCTCCCGCCCCCGATGGAGCGGACGATCGGGAGCCATGGGACTCGCTTGGTTTGGGGAGTGCGCTTGGTACCTATGTAGGAGACGCTGCCGTCCCGGTGCAAGCCGTGGTCGTCCAAAGCAGGTCCGAAACATTAGCCCTGTTCCGGAATTCTGCGAAAAAGGACTGCTGGAGCATTGGTTTATGCGCCCCGCTCGGATAGAAGACCGCAGACGTGGCCGCATCCGGCCGGCGAATCGGTCGTGCAAGAGACTGCACTGGCGCAGTCCGCTCTCTGACCTCGCCGGTTTCGGCTTGGATCGCTCGCCTTGGGAAAGCCGCAAGGCGTCCCCAAGACGATAACACTCCGGGCCGGATCGTGCGACGCGTCCCGGCATACGATCTCAACGCGCAAGCGGTCAGGGCTTTCCGGTGGACAGCATTCCGCCCCCGAACTGGAAGCAGCGAATCCGGCACGCCCTGCTGGATTTCGACGCGCGCATCGATTCCACCCTGTTCTCGACCGGCGCGGGCGTCCGCGAACTCTACGAGCGCTTCTCCACCTTCATGGACCGCTTCCATGTCGGCCGCTGGAAACGCTGGGTGTTCATCGAGCCGCTGTCCGAGGCCCTGACCTGGGGTCTGGTCGGGCTGATCGGCCTTTTGGCGCTGGCGCAGCCTGCGTTCCGCGAGACGGCGGACGAGGACTGGCTGAAGAAATCCGAACTCGCGGTGACGTTTCTGGATCGTTACGGCAACCCGATCGGCAGCCGCGGCATCAAGCACAACGACTCGATCCCGCTGGAAGAGTTTCCCGATCACCTGATCAAGGCGACGCTCGCGACGGAAGACCGCCGTTTCTACGAGCACTTCGGCATCGACATCGCGGGCACGGCGCGCGCACTCGTCACCAACGCGCAGGCCGGTGGCGTGCGGCAGGGCGGATCCTCGATCACCCAGCAGCTGGCGAAGAACCTGTTCCTGTCGAACGAGCGCACCATCGAGCGCAAGGTCAACGAGGCGTTCCTCGCGCTGTGGCTGGAATCGCGTCTCACCAAGAACGAGATTCTCAAGCTGTACCTCGACCGCGCCTATATGGGCGGCGGCACCTTCGGCGTCGACGGCGCGGCGCATTTCTACTTCAACAAGTCGGCGCGCGACGTGACGCTGGCGGAAGCGGCGATGCTGGCCGGCCTGTTCAAGGCCCCGACCAAATACGCCCCGCATATCAACCTGCCGGCAGCACGCGCCCGCGCCAACGTCGTGCTCGACAATCTGGTGGACGCCGGTTTCATGACCGAGGGTCAGGTGTTCGGCGCGCGGCGCAATCCAGCGGTTGCGGTGGATCGCCGCGACGAGAATTCGCCGAACTATTATCTCGACTGGGCCTTCGACGAGATGCGCCGTCTCGTCGAGACCTTTCCGAAATCCTACGCCGAGCGCGTCTTCGTGGTGCGCACCACCATCGACATGAACGTGCAGCGCGCCGCCGAGAATGCCGTCGAAACCCAGCTTCGCCAGTTCGGCCGCGACTATCACGCGACGCAGGCCGCCACCGTGGTGGCCGATCTCGATGGCGGCGTGCGCGCCATGGTGGGCGGGCGCGACTACGGCGCGAGCCAGTTCAACCGCGCGGTCGACGCAATGCGCCAACCCGGCTCCTCGTTCAAACCGTATGTCTATGCGACGGCGCTCATGAACGGCTTCACGCCGAAGTCCATCGTGGTGGACGGCCCCGTCTGTATCGGCAACTGGTGTCCGCAGAATTACGGACGCTCCTATTCGGGATCGGTGACGCTGACCACGGCCATCACCCGCTCGATCAACGTGGTGCCGGTGAAACTGTCGATTGCCATGGGTGGCAAGGGCGGCCCGAAAGCCGGCCGCGCCAAGATCGTCGAGACCGCACGTCGCTTCGGTATCAAAGCCCCTCTGATCGACACGCCGTCGCTGCCGATCGGCTCGACGGAAGTCACCGTGCTCGAACACGCGGTAGCCTACGCCACCTTCGCCAACAAGGGCCGCGCGGTCGCGCCTCATGCCGTTCTGGAAGTGCGCACCGGCGCAGGCGACCTCGTCTGGCGCTGGGACCGCGACGGCAAGAAGCCGACACAGGCCATCCCCGCATCGGTCGCCGCCGACATGGCCGAGATGATGAGCCACGTCGTCGAGGAAGGCACGGCCCGCCGCGCCCAGCTCGACGGCATTCCGACCGCCGGCAAGACAGGCACCACCAATGCCTATCGCGACGCATGGTTCGTCGGCTACACGGGCAACTTCACCTGCGCGGTCTGGTACGGCAACGACGACTATTCGCCGACCAACCGCATGACCGGCGGATCGCTGCCCGCGCAGACCTGGCACGACATCATGGAAGTTGCCCATCAGGGCATCGAGGTGAAGGAACTACCCGGCGCCGGCGCCGGCAAGGCTCGCCCGCAACTCGCGGCGGCCGCCGCCCGGCAGAACCCGGACGCATCGCCCGGCCCGCCGCCGGTCCTCACCCGGCGCGGCGCGGATGTCCTGATCCGTATCGAAAAGATGATGGACGATGCGCGCGCCACGCGCCCCACCTCGGCGAATGACCCCGCACCAAAACCCCCGGCCTCCCGCGCGGATATTCCGTTCGCCGACAGCTTCGCGTCGGCCAACCCGCCCGTCGCAGCCCAACCTGCCGCGCGCGCGAAAAACTAGTGGCCTTCCCATGCCTCCATTCGGTCCTCCGCGGTGTCCGCGCGTCGCGCGTGCCTCGGGGGGTGACGGTCACGGCGATCCGCCGTCCTCCGAGGTTGGAGAACTCGCACCTCGGGATGATGGGTCGCGCGAGCCGATCCGGCCTTCCAGACGCGTTCCACTTTCGATAACCAGACACCCGTCCGAACTGAGTTAGAAAACGACGCCGTGCGCCTGCTCCTGATGATCCTGATCGCCCTGACGATCGCCGCCGCCACCGGCCTCGGCGCGACGTGGCTGGCGGTGTCGCGCGGCGTCGAGATCGGCACCGTGACGATCGGCGCATGGACGGCCCGGCCACGAACCGGCACCAGCGACATCGACCCCTATGCCCATGCCGCCATCGCGCGCAGCGGCGAGTTGCCGCTCGGCACGGGCGACGGCCTCGCCTTCGTAGCCGGCACGGACGACCACAAGCGTCCGCTCGACGGACGCTGCGACGTCACTGTCAGCGGGCAGACCCCCGCCGCGCGGTTCTGGACCCTCACCGTCTATGACCGGCGCGGCCAGACCGTCGCCAACGCGCTGGGGCGCTACGGGTTCACCAGCCAGGAGGTGGTGCGCGGTTCGGACGGCAGTTTCACCATCCGCCTCGCGCCACGCGCGCGCTCGGGAAACTGGCTGCCGACTGGCGGCATCGAGCGCTACACGCTGGTGATGAGGCTCTATGATACGCCGGTCAGCGTGGTGACGCGCTCGCAGAGCGACACCGTGATGCCCGCCATCACGACGGTGGACTGCCCATGATCCGGATCGCGATGACCCTTCTCGCCGGTCTGTTTCTCGGCGGCATCGTTCACCTCGTCAGCGTGCTGACGCTGCCGCGGATCGGAACCAACGATGCCTATTCGCGGCTCGAAGACGACACGAAGGTCAACACGGTGACGGCGCTGCCGCTGGCCGAACCCGGCAAGGCGCCGATGCCGTTCATGGATCCGGCCTTCGCCTCGGCCGTGTGCCGCTACGATCTGTCCGAGGGGCCGATCAGGCTCACCGTCCCTGTCAGCATGTCCTACACGTCGGTGTCGTTCTATACCGACAACGATGTCGCCTATTACGCCATCAACGACCGTTCGGCCGGCCGCAGGGTGATCGAACTGAGCCTGATGACGGAAGAACAGCACGCCGCCCTTCCGGAAGACGAGGACGTCACCGCCGCCGACCGGCTCATCATCGATTCACCGACCGAGGCCGGGTTGATCGTGCTGAAGGCGCTGGCCGCCGAGCCCGGCCTGATGCCGCAGGCGGTGGCCTCGCTCGCCGCAGCCCGCTGCGAGGTGGCCCCGCCCGAGTCGACCCCGGCCGCAGGCGCCGGGACCGGCGCGGGAAAGCGCTGAGCCCTATCCCTTCACGCTCACCACCTGACCGCTCATCATGCGCTCGTTGGCAACTGGCGGATGGCTGGCGCGGGCGGCCAGCTCGGTGATGATGCGGTCTGCCTCGGCCGCGCGATCATCGGGAGCCATCACCACGAGGCGCTCCAGCGCCCAGCGGTAGGATGCGATGCGCTGCTGCATGCACTGCTGCACCCAGTCCACGATCAGGCTGTTCTCGCGCATGCGGGCGACAGCGTCGGCGCGCTCGCGCGGCGACAGATCGATCAGCTTCATCGCCGCGTTGCGTTTGGCATCGTAGTCATAGACCTGCACCGCCGTGCGATAGAACGGATCGAACTGCGTCAGATCGTTGCGCGCGTCCTCGATAAGCTGCGCGTAGCGCGAGGCGTGCGAGCGGTGCGGCTCATCGATCAGCAGCCTGCCGTAGTCCGCGCGATTGAACGACGCAGTCTGTCGCCACGGCGCCGGAATCGGATTGTAGTCACCAAACACGTTCTTCCATGCGGGACGGCTGTGGGGCGGCTCGATGTAGTAGTAGGCCTGATCGCGCAGCTTGCGCTCGGTATCTGTCAGCTGGAAATCCGACGCACGCACGCCGATGCTGGCGGTGACCTCCGCACCTTCCCAGCGATGCATGTCGTCGCTGCGCATGCTCTCGCGCACGCGGCCGAAGTCGCCCGACGTGCACCCGCCCAGCGCAATCATGAAGGTACCGGCAACAACGGCGGGCAGGCGATGAAAAATGGTCGCGCGCGACAGCATGAGAAGAAACCGCGGGCGTCTTCAGGAGCGGCGACGGCGACGGCGGCGTGGCGTTGCGGCTTCCGGACCCGGGTCGTCAGTGCCTTGATCCACGACCACAGCGCTGTCGAACCGCTCGATGCGGATGACTGGCAGGATCACGATCTCGCCCGGCCTGCCGGAACGATCCGCGCCGTGACTGGGTCGCGAGACCGCGTTTCCCGGAAACTCAATGATGACGCCCATCCCGATATCCCCCGCATCGCCTGGCGATCCGCGCAAAATTTAGATCGTCGCCGATCGACGAAAGTCGCTCTCGCAACACCGTGGCCCGGATAAGCGTCTTGGTGAGGTCGTAAAAGGTTCGAAGCATATCCTGTGCCGCGAACCGATTAAGGAGCGGTTATGGTTAAGGCGGTGTTAAAGAAGAACGCTTCGCCCCCGCGCCGACGGGCTGGGGATTGTGCCTGCGACGGTGGCGCAACACTAGCGCGTGCCGGGCCCGGTATCGGGCTGCAAGGCCTGACTCGCAAGCTCTGGCCAACAAGGCAAAACCGCCCGGATGGGAATCCGGACGGCTCCGACATTGCGGGAAGCAACCACAGCAGAAGCAACCACCCGGAACCAGCGACATCGAACCGACAGAGGGCCTCGTCGCGATTGCCACCAGGACGTTGTCGTCAGTACTGGGAACGATAGCGCTTCTTGGAAACCGGCGGCGGCGGCTGATCGGACCAGTCGTGAGCGCCCGGGTTTCGGAAGGCGACGCGCGGGTTGATGTTGCAGTCGGCCAGCCGGCCCGATGCGCTCAGCCTGCACTGGTCGTAGGTGTAGTAGGTGCAGTCGCCCGGCCAGGGCGCGCTGGGGCCGACCAGGCAGTAGGGATAGTCTCGGGCCGCGGCAGGCTGCGGCGCAACAGCAACGCCAATCAGGGCCGAGCCGGCTGCCAGAAGCGCGAGCGTCAGATAACGCATGGGTCTCTCCTTCACCTGTCTTCGAGTCCTTGCGGACATCTTTACGCGATATGTCGCCGCAAGTTGCGTCACCGCATCGCATTCGCACGTTCAATAGCACATTTGTGATCGTGGGCACCGATTTCGGCGCGACGGAGGCAAACGGCGCACGTGTCAAACTTAATCAGCCATTGCGGGAGCGCCGGCTCCTCGCGGCCCGCCGCTTGCGGGAATTCCGGTGCCGGGATAGCGTTCCGCATCGCGTTCGACAACCATGGACATGTCCCATGTGCGAGGCGGCTGATTCGACACTTCAGATCGACAACTCCGACGTCCGGGTCACCGAATGGCGGCTCGCTCCCGGTACGGCAACTGGCCATCACCGCCACGAGTATGATTACGTCGTGGTGCCGATGACCAACGGACAATTGACCGCGGTCACCCCGAGCGGGCGGGCCATCGCCGAGCTGCGTCCCGGCCAGCCCTACTTTCGGAAGGCTGGCGTTGAGCATGACATCCTCAACGAAACGAAAAGCGAAATCGTATTCATCGAGATCGAACTGAAAGACAGCGCGTCATCCTGATCCGGCCGCGCGCTCTGCCCTTGCCGGCGGCGGTCGCGCGAATCCGCCACGCTCCGGCTTCTGTCGCTTTTTTCGAAGTCCGGCGCGCTGTCGCGCGGCTTCATCCGTCTGACATGGCGATGTCATAGGGTCCGCGCCTGCGGTGGTCTGCCCGCCGCTGATCCCAGGGATTTTCTTCATGACCGATGCCGTCCCGGCACGGCCGGACGTCGTCACCGGCCACCACACGCATATCCATCCGACCGCGACCGTGCGCAACACGACGCTCGGCGACTATGTCGATATCGGCGACCGCGCGATCATCGATGAAGTGACCATGGGCGACTACAGCTACATCGAACGCGACTCGATGGCGATCTACGCCACCATCGGCAAGTTCTGCTCGATCGCCGCGGCGACGCGAATCAACGCCGGCAACCATCCGATGTGGCGCGCATCGCAGCACCATTTTACTTACCGCACCCGCCGCTACGACATGGCGGACGTGGATGACGAGGCATTCTTCGACTGGCGACGCAAGGACCATGTCACCATCGGTCACGACGTCTGGCTCGGGCATGGTGCGCTCGTGCTGGCAGGCGTGTCGATCGGCACCGGCGCGGTGGTCGCCGCTGGCGCTGTGGTATCGAAGCCGGTCGATCCCTACACCATCGTCGGCGGCGTTCCGGCAAAGCCGATCAAACCACGTCACGCGCCAGCGATTGCCGAACGGCTGATGGCGCTCGCCTGGTGGGACTGGCCGCACGCGCGCATCAAGGCCGCGCTTGGCGATTTCCGCGCGCTTTCAGTCGAAACGTTCCTCGAAAAATACGAGAGCCGCTGACCTCTCCCCGCTCCGGCCCGCCCCCGGGGAACCTAAGCTTAACGAGATATTAAAGCTGTCGCGCATAGACTGACATTCTCCCGTCTTTTCACACCGATAGCGTGCGCCATGGCAGCCCCCCAGCAGACTTTCCCCGGCTTCGACGGACTGCTGTCGCTGTCGCGGCGCGAGGGCGTGGACATCCGTCCGACCCTGCTGCGGGTGCTGACCGATCTCTACGTCCAGTTGCCGACCCACACCCCGGAAGAGGAAATCCAGTTCGTCGAACTGGTCTCGCGGCTGATCGAGGAGGTGGACGACGCCACCCGCGCCATGGTGCGCGCGCGCCTGTCGCTTTACCCGCAGGCGCCCGCCGCACTGGTCAGACAACTGGCCCTGCGCACACCGCTTCCGGCGTCGCCCGCACCCGCGCGCCTGCCCCAGACCGCACCGGACCCGGTGCATCGGCCATTGCCGATCACGCCGCAGGACGGCGCACAGATCGCCGAGATGTTCTTCCGCGCCAACACGCGCGAGCGGCGTCTCATCCTGCAGAATCTTTCCACCGCGCCGCTGCGCCCCGCCCCGCCCATCGAGGGCCGCCGCGCGGCGCGCGGCCTGGAAAATCTCGAACAGGCTGCCTTTGTCGGCGACCGGCTCGCCTTCATGGTGGAACTGGCGACACTGCTCGTGCTGCCGACCCGGCTCGCCGAACAGATCGTCGACGATGAAGGCGGCGAACCGCTTGCCTGCCTCCTCAAGGCGGCCGGTATGACCGCGCAGGCCTACGAGCGCGTGCTGCTGTTTCTCGATCCCGCGCGCGGCTCGTCGGTCGCGCGCGTGTATCGGCTGACCCGTCTCTACAGCCGTCTGACACAGCACCTCGGTCTCATCATGCTGTCGGCACTGCGCGGCGGCGGTCAGGCCGTCGAGACACGCGCCGACATCGGCGCAAGACATCGCCCGGCGCTTTACGACGACGAGCGCAGCCGAGCCCGCAATGTTATCTCCGCGCCGTCGCGCCCTCTGCAAGGGCTGCGGCCCGACACGTCGCGTGACCGCGCACGCGGATAAAGCCCTGCCGGCCCTCGATCCAAACCTCTACCCTTTCGCCAGATCGAGGAAATGGCGGCCCTGACGGTCGTCGGTCTCGACGATCCACGCGTCGGGATCGAAACGGATTTCTTTCGCCAGCCGTTCCTCGACATCCGGCTCGGGCATCGGACCCGTCGAGACCTGCGCGAACACGCGCTCCACCGGCTGGCTGTCGTCATAAGCGCTCTGCGGCGCAGGCGTAAACAGCAACGCGGTGCCATCCAGCAGCGCGACTTTCACGAACACCGCTCCCGCCTCCTCCGCGCCCTTACGGCGAACCGCGCCGAAAATTCCCTCAGTCTGGCAGCGTCGCAGATACGCCGCCACCCAGATGCTCGATTTCAGTCTCACCCGATCCCTCCCGCGCAGCCAGCGTTCTGGAAAGAGCCGTTGGGAATGTCAACGGCAGCAGCCGGTCTCTCCCTCAACTTCCGCTGGCGCCCCGCTCCGGTTCCATCGTACGCTGTTCGAAATCGAAGACGGCGTACGGGGGGAAACATGCCGGGTCCTGAAGCGTGGTGGCGAACAGTGCGGATCGCAGTGGTTGCGCTCGGCGCGGCCGTTGCCGCAACAGCCCTTTCAACTGCTGCAACGGCCCAATCGATCTCCCGCTACACCACCCCGACGGCATCCAGCTATCCCGTCTCCATCACGGCGGGGCCGGACGGCAATCTCTGGTTCGTGGAGAGCCAGGCCAACGCAGTGGGACGCATCACACCTCAAGGGACCTTCACGGAATTCTCCGTCCCGACTTTCGGGCTTCCCGTCGCGATCACCGCCGGACCCGACGGCAACCTCTGGTTCACGGACGCCGCCTCGGACCGGATCGGACGCGCAACGCCGGATGGCATCATGACATTCTTCCCTGTCCCCACGGCAGGCGCGGAGCTTGGGAAAATTACCTCCGGGCCGGACGGCAATCTGTGGTTCGTGGAGGGACAAAGCAACAAGGTCGGCCGGATCACGACGGACGGAATCGTGACCGAATTCGACATGCCGACTCCAGGCAGCCAGCCGGCCTCGATCGCTGCGGGGCCGGACGGCGCTTTGTGGGTCACGCTCCCGCCTGTCGGGAAAATCGCTCGCGTGACGACCACGGGAGACATCACCGAATTCGACGTCCCGATCGACGGCGCGTTCCCGGTCGGCATCACCGCGGGGCCGGACGGCGCGATGTGGTTCACCCTCGTGCAGGTTGCCGGCATCGGCCGGATCGCCATGGACGGCAGCCAGACCATCTATGCCTTCGACTACATGTCGCTGCTGACCGATATCGCGGCCGGACCCGACGGCGCATTATGGATCACCGACAGTGTCGGCGGACAAATTGTCCGCATCACCACGGCCGGCGTTCGAACCGAATATCTTGCCACCTTCGGCTGCGCATGCGGCGGGCCTGTGGCGATCACGCCCGGACCGGACGGCGCGATGTGGTTCGTGCAGCCGGATGCCGACGTCATCGGGCGGATCACGACGCAGGGATCGCAGGTGTCGCCGCCCTCGGACATGGTGAGCTCGGGCAATCTCGGTGGGCCGTTCTCGCCTGCCTCGTTCGACTACACGCTCACCGCTACAACGCCGGGCATCAGCTACAGCGTCAGCGGCATGCCGGCATGGCTTACCGCGTCGTCAACCTCGGGCACCATCGACGCCACCGCCGGCACGCCGCTCAGCTTCAGCGTCAACTCCGCCGCGAACTTGCTGGCCCCTGGCACCTATTCGGCGACGATCACCGTCACCAACGCCACGCTCGGCCAGAGCGTGACGCGGCTCGCGACGCTCACCGTCGGTGCAGTAGGCGACACCACCGTGACGTCGGCAGTGCTGCCCGGCAGCCGCTCGGTTCAGGTCGGAACGCCAGCCTCCGCCTTTGCCACGATCATCAACACCGGCTCCAACGTGGGCATCAACTGCGGACTGTCGGCCGGCACGTCGCTGCCCGCGACCTTCAGCTATCAGACGACGGATTCCTCGACCAACGCTCTGACCGGCACGCCGAACACGCCTGTCAACATCCCGCCGGGCGGCAGCCAGTCCTATGTCTTCGCCTTCACGCCGGGCGGCCCCATCGCGCCGTCGAACATTCCGGTCACGGCGCAGTGCGGCAACAGCCCGCCAGCGACGGTCCTCGCCGGTATCAACACGCTGCTGCTGTCGGCGTCGGCGACACCCGTGCCCGATATTGTCGCGCTCGCTCTCACCCCATCTGGCGACGGCATCCTGAGCCTGTCCAGCAATCAGGCCTTCGCGGTGGCGACGGTCAATGTCGGCGCTTCGGCGGTCATCACCGCCACAGCGGACACTGGCAACACCAGGCTGCCGCTCTACGTCACGATCTGCGAGACCAATCCCACCACCGGCCTGTGCACCGGACCGATGGCACAGACGGTCACGACGACGATCGTGACCGGCGCAACGCCGACTTTCGCGATTTTCGTCGCCTTGCAGGACACGGCCCCTCTTCCGTTCGATCCGGCCGCCAACCGCATCTTCGTGCGATTCCGGGATTTCAACGGCGACACCCGCGGCGCGACCAGCGTGGCGGTGCGCTCCAGCGACGCGCCCGCAACGAACTAAAAACAGCCGCACTGGAGTGAGACGCAGCCTCGCTGAGTCCCACTCCAGCTGAGCGTGTGATGCTGTCCGAGACCGGCCCCGCTTCTCGGGGTCATGCTCTAATCGATGGCGCGCCCGGTCATCGCCGAGAGCTCGCGCACGAGGCGATCGGACACCTTGCCGGTCACGGGCAGCTTGCGGTCGCGCTCGAACTTCTGGATCGCCGCCGCCGTGTCGGTGCCGGCGACGCCGGTGGGCTTCAACTGGCCATAGCCGAATTCGGTCAGCGCGCGCTGGACGCCTGCCGTGCGGCGGTTCGCCGTGATGATGTCGGCGAGCGGATCCTTGCTCCGCGTCACGGCAACCGGCGTTGCCCTGGGCGTCGCGGCCTGCTCCGCGGGCGCCGCCCGCGCAGCATCGGGCCTTGCCTCCGGCACGGGAGCCGGCTCATCGCTCTGGACGGCCGCCCGTTGCTGCTCCGCTTCCATCGGACGCGGCTTCGGCAATGGACTGACCGACGCGGGCGCCGCCGGAAGAATCACGGTGTTCGGCCCGAACATCGGCGAGGGATGACGGCCGTGCTGAAGCACCAGCACATTGACGAGGATCGCCACGATCGCGGCGAGCGCGACGGTACAGGCAAGAGTATCCTTGGGCCTGCGCAGCATCAGTGCCAGCAGACGCCCGCCGACGCCAGGCTTGCGATCGTTATTGCGCGAATTGCCGCGGCGGCGCGGCTTGTCATCCAATGCGACAGCTTTTGCTTTAGGCACTCTTCTTCACCTGGAAAGTCTTGCGAACCGGGCGGGCGACCGGGTCGAGCATGGCCACGTTGCCCTGCGATCCATGCGGGCCGCCGAACGTCAGCGGCAGGCTCACTTCAATGGTTGTTCCCTCGCCGAGCTGGCTGTGCACACTCATCTCGCCGCCATGGAGGCCGACCAGCGTCTTGACGATGGACAGGCCGAGCCCGGTTCCCTCGTGGCGGCGCTGATAGGTCTTGCCGGCCTGGAAGAACGGATCGCCGACGCGCTTGAGATCCTCGCTGCCGATGCCGACGCCGTTGTCGGCGACCGAAAGCACGAAGCGCACCCCTTCAATCCGCGCCGACACCAGCACACGGCCGTTGCGTTCGGTGAACTTGATCGCGTTGGATACGAGGTTGAGAACGATCTGCCGGAATGCGCGCGGATCGGCGGTCAGTTCGGGCAGCGTCTCGGGCGCGCGGGTGACGAGATCGATGCCGTTGTCGCGCGCCTTCAGCGCCAGGATGTTGCAGCATCCGACAATCGCCTCACGCGGCGAAAACGCTTCGGGCGACAGCTCGTAGTTTCCGGTCTCCATCTTCGACATGTCGAGGATGCCGTTCACCACCGACAACAGATGCTGACCGGACTCGTTGATCAACTGCGCATACTCCTTGCGCCGGGCGGCATCGAGCCGGAGCACGTCCTCCTGCGTGATCATCTCGGAGAATCCGATGATGGCGTTGAGCGGCGTGCGCAGCTCATGACTGACCGTTGCGAGGAAGTGCGTCTTGGCCGCATCGGCCCGTTCGGCCGCGGCGCGCGCCTCGCTGACAATCTGCTCCTGCATCTTGCGGTCGGTGATGTCGCGCATCACCGTCACCACCTCCGCAATCGCGCAGTGCTCACCACCCTCGATCGGACGGCACCGCATCTCGACCCAGACGAAATCCGACGACGGTTCGCGCCGGAGGCGAAACTCGACGCTGGTTTCACCTCCACCGCGCGACGCGTCCGAGAACGCCCGCAGGAATGCGGGCCGGTCGGCGACATGCACCCGATCGAACAGGCCGTGCCCCAGCATCTGGACCGGCGACAGTCCGGCAAGCTTCTCGATCGCGGGCGAGATGAAGACCACGGCGCCATTGCTGTGGTGACGTGCAATCACGTCGCTGATGTTGTGTGCGAGCAGCCGATAGCGATCCTCTTCTGCCGCCAGCAGATCGACCGAAAGGCGCGACAGCGACTCAGCACCGAAGGCCAGCCCGCCCGCATAGAGCAGCGCGGAGACCAGCGCGAACATCGCAAGGACGTCGTTGGCGGGAGCGCCCTTATCCCACGGCGGCAAGACACCCGCGTGTCCAAGGCCGATCAGCAGCAGCGCGGAACACAGTGCAATGAGAATCGCAAACCCCACCACGCGACGCGAGGCCGACAGCGCCGCCTCGATCGGAATGGCGATCAGCCACACCGCAACCGGCGATGCGATCCCGCCCGTCCCGGCGGACAGCGCAGTGATCAGACTCCCAAGCGCCAGCGAGGACAGCACGTGGGCGTATTCGAAACGCCCGGTGCGTGACAGAAAGTAGGAGAGAAGAATCGGGGCGATCAGCCAGCTCACCGTGATGATCTCGAGCGCCGACGGCTCGCCCCGCGCAACGAGAAACACAGGGAACACGCCGAACGCAATGAGACTCCCGAGCAGGCGGGGAGCCATGAACGCGCGATGGCGCGCGCCGGACAACGCATCGTAGCGCGCCGACGGATGCAGCAGCGCATCAAAGAGATGAACGAAAGTCACTTGTCCAATCACACTGATCGCGTTTCGGCCGCACGTGACAGGCCGCAACGCCTCCTTTTATCGTTGTCCGAAGCTGGCAGAGGCCGCTTAAGCGAACGCTAAGGCACTGCAATCCGTGCGCATGGCGGAGTGCTTTGAGCCGGGATGGTGAATGCGAAGTTTAAAACGATTGCGGTCACCATTTCGAAACCATGAATCGCCGGTGAAACGGGACAGTGCCGCGCAATTCAAAATTTACGGCAAACAGAATGATTCGAATTTTACGCAAATTGCGCTGACCCCGAACACGGCCGGTTTAGTCGCCTCTGCTAGGGATGAAACGGGACAGATCGCGAAGATCTCAGGATCAATCGCGGCAATAAAACCGGGACGGGGTCGACGATGTTCTTTCTGCTGCGCTTGGCGTTCTGGCTCGGGCTTGTGCTCGTGCTGCTGCCAACCGACAAATCCCATCAGAGCGAGGGGCCGCATATCGACGCGGTGGAGGCCCTCTCCGCGGCCGGCGCGGCCGTGTCCGACATGAGCCAGTTCTGCACGCGCCAGCCGGCGGCCTGCGCGGTTGGCGGACAGGCGGCCACGGTGATCGGACAGCGTGCACAGAACGGCGCGCGCAAGGTCTACGAGTTCATCACCGAGAAGCGCGGCGACGATCACACCAGTTCGATCGGCACGGTGATCGCCTCCACCTCGCAGGATACGCTCTCCGATGCCGACCTCACGATCGAGTGGCGCGCGCCGCGGCCAGGATCCACGCCGCGCGACGGCTAACAGCGGCGCAACGGTCGAACGTCCCGCGTAGCGACCTAATGCAACGCTCCCGGCGCGGTTCCCGGCGAATGCGTCGCGACGCTCGCGTTGCGGCATAAAATGACTATATAACGCCGGTCAGAACATCTGGACCGGCTATGACGATCGACGACATCCGCGACAATTTCAGCCTGCTCGACGAGTGGGACGACCGCTATCGCTACGTGATCGAGCTGGGGCGCACGCTCGCCCCGATGCCGGAGGCCGACCATTCGCCCGAGAACAAGGTGCAGGGCTGCGCCAGTCAGGTCTGGCTGGCGCGTTCCGTGGCACGCGACGACAAGGGCGAGCCGGTGCTGAGCTTTCTCGGCGACAGCGACGCTCACATCGTTCGCGGTCTGATCGCCATCCTGCTGACGCTCTATTCGGGCCACACCGCGCGCGACATCCTCGCCACCGATGCCATCGCCGTGTTCGACGAACTCGGCTTTCGCGAACATCTCACGCCGCAGCGCTCGAACGGCCTGCGCTCGATGGTGGAGCGGATCCGCGCCGACGCCCGCGAGACGCTGGCTTCAGCCAGCTGAATTCACCCGCCGTCGGCCGACCAGCTTCGTAGCCTCCCCCGCTCGGGCGGAGAGAAGCCGTAGTGCCGCGCCAGACGGTCAAGTCCCAGCTGCAGCACCACCTTGGCGGAGCGCGATGGCCAGCCGCGCTCGCGCTCCACGTCCTCAAGGCCGCGCAGGAAGCAGCACACATCCATCAGCAGGCCGGAGAATTCCGGCCCGCAGGCGTCGAGCGCCTGACGCATGCGTTGGCGGGCAGCCAGAATCACGTCGGTGATCTCCCCACCTCCGCCGCCATTGCCACGCGGTGCTGCGTCCCAGCGGGCGGTCATGCGCGGCGTCATGCTCGCCCGGGTGAAGTCGGCGCGCAGCCGCTCGCCCGCCAGAAACTGCGCACCCGAAATCAGGCTGCGGCCGTCGCGCCCCTTTCGGCGCGCGAGCCAGGCCAGCGGACTTTCGGATTCGTTGACCGCAACCCGCGCCACACCTTCCTCAGTGACGATCCGCGCTTCGCCAAGTTCCATATGCCGCGCCCGCAGGCGACCGACCTCCGCCCGGACCGCTCCCTCCCCCGCCTCCGGCCGGTGGCCCCGCCGGCTGCCCGATGTCTTGACCTTCCTGCGCTGACCCATGCTCGTCCCTTCTGTTGATATAGGATATTATTCCTATATCAAAGCGGGCGGCAACCCCTCATCCAGTCATTTATGAATTTATTCCCCTAACACCATTCCGGAAGCGACGGCTACTTCCGTCCGTTCTTCTGGTGCCCGAGGCCCATCTTGCGGGCCAGTTGCGAGCGGGCGACGGCATAATTCGGCGCGACCATCGGATAATCCTCCGGCAGCCCCCATTTCTCGCGATACTGTTCCGGCGTCATCCCGTACTGGGTGCGCAGATGCCGCTTCAATGACTTGAAGCGCTTTCCGTCCTCAAGACAGATCAGATATTCGGCCGTGATCGAGCGGCGGATCGGCACCGCGGGCCGGGCAGGCTCGGCGGGCTGAGCCAAGGGCGCGCCACCCGACAGGCGTGTCAGCGTGGCATGAACCTGCCCGATCAGCGCCGGGATATCCGAGGCAGGCGTCGTGTTGTTGCTGACATAGGCCGAAACGATCTCGGCCGTCAGTTCGATGACGCTCTTGGTCGCGGGATTGCTCATGCAAATGCCGGCTCAGAAACGAGGCGCGCCGCAACGGGCCGCGCGACTATGACGGCTGTAGCCGTCCGCTGACAAGGCCATCATGCAGACTCAGCCGCCGCGCTGGTCCAGATGAGCGCGCAACGCATCGATGGAGGCGAAGCGGATCATCCCTTCTGGCATCTGGGCCTCGATCGAGCCGTCCGAATAGAGCGAATAGGCCATGCCGTCGACCACGCCGGACTTGAGCACGGTGATCGGCGGCGCTTCGGCGGGGCGGGGCGGATAACGCGGCTCTGGTGGAGCGGGCGGCGGTTCGGCGGGTGGCGGCGGCGCGACCGGGCGCGAGGGCGAGGACCGGCGCAAAAGCGACGAATCGCGCTCGCGTGGACGCTCCGCCGGGGCGGACGGCCAGGTTTCGTCCAACGATGGCTGAGTCTCTGCGGGATACGGATCGGCCTGAGCGGGAGCCGGCTCCGCGCTGGCATCAGCTCCGGCACTTTCCTCATCCTTTCGCTTCAGCGAAGCGAACAGCAGGTTCCGCCGCTGGCGCGGCTTCGGCGTCTCGTCCGCAACGACGGGCTCCGGCAACGGCAACGCCTCCGGCTCGGGTGAGCGGACCGGGGGCGGCTCGGCCGGGGCGGACCTCGGCGGGCGGGCGTTGCGGGAAGCCGCTTCCTCCAGCCACGGTGCGGGCGCCGCATCAGTCGCATCCGGGTAAGGCGGGCGCTCGGTCGCCGGGAATGCCTGCATCTCCGCAAGCTTGCGGAGTTCGCGGGTCACGACACCGAAACCAAGCAGCAGTATACCGGTGCAGGCCGCGATGGTGCCCGACAGGATCATCGTGTTGCCGAAGCTGAATTCCTTGGTCGGAATCCCGAAACCGATCGCCATGAGGCCGGCCAGAAACACGCCGACGCCGGCAATCCACAACGCAACCATTGAACCCCTCTCCTCAGGCCTGTCCCGTGGCCATTGTCAGGATACCGCCATCGCAGGCGGACCGCCAACAGCGGAATCTCCAGGATTGTGCCGCATCATCGCCCCCGGAAGTGTAGAAATCGCTACTCGCCGCCGCGTACATGTTTCGCCTTCGCACACGCGGGAAGCGCTTTCAGGGCGTCTTTGTGGCGCTGCGAGCGGGAAATTAAGCCATATTTTCTTATTATCCGGCATCAACTGAGCTAGAACTGCCGGAAGCTGGAACCTGAAGCGCCAAGGGCATCAGGCCGCCGGACGATCGGGTTCAGGGACGCTGGGTTCAAAGATCGACCTTCCATGTCAGCCATTACCACTTCGGCTCTCGACACGCCCGCGCGGCGCTCGATCGACCTGATCTGCGATGACCTCGCGCTGGTCGCGCTTGCCATTGTCAGCCTGACGGCGGCCTTCACCTTCCGCGATTACGGCCTCGGCTGGGACGACTATACCCACGCCGAATACGCCGATCTTCTTCTGAAGATGTACGGCTCCGGCTTTCATAACCGCGACGCGCTGTCCTTCGCCAACCTCTATATGTACGGCGGCGGCTTCGACATGGCGGCCGCGCTGCTGCACAAGATCGTCCCGCTCGATCTGTTCGCGACCCGCCGCCTCGTCGGCGCGGTCGTCGGCATCGTCGGCCTCGCCGTGACGTGGCGGCTCGCGCGGCGGATCGGCGGCCCGGTGGCGGGGCTCGCCGCGCTGCTGCTGCTGGCGCTGTGCCCGACCTTCTACGGCCACATGTTCATGAACCCGAAGGATGCTCCCTTTGCGGTCGCCATGATCGTGCTGATGCTCGGCCTCGTGCGTCTGGCTCAGGAATATCCGCGCCCCTCGACGCACACCGTGCTGATCCTCGGCATCGGCGCAGGCTGCGCCGTCGGCTGCCGGATACTCGCCGGACTCGCGGCGGTCTATGCGCTGGTCGGCTTCATTCCCCTGCTTGCCGCCGACGTCCGCCAGAACGGCGTGCGCGAGGCGCTGCGCAACATTGTCCGCGCCGTGTACCTGCTGCTGCCCGGCCTCGCGCTCGGCTATCTTATCATGGGCCTGATCTGGCCATGGTCGGTCATCGAGCCTGCCAATCCGTTCCGCGCGCTGCTGTACTTCTCGCACTTCTTCGAGAAACCGTGGAAGGAGATGTTCGACGGCGCGCTGATCTCGGTGCCCGACATGCCCTGGTCCTATCTGCCGACGCTGTTCGCGCTGCAGATGCCCGAGGTGCTGCTAGCACTGCTCGCGACCGGCATCGTGGGAACCATCGTGCTGAGCGCACGCAAGGACACTTCCCCCGCGCGCAAGACCGTTCTCATCATGCTGACCATGGCGGCGATGCTGCCGCTGGTGATCGCCATGGTAAAACGTCCCGCGCTTTACAACGGCATCCGGCATTTCATCTTCGTCATTCCACCGATGGCCGTGCTGGGCGGCATAGCCTTCGGGTGGATCCAGGAGTGGGTCAGCGGTAAGCGCCGTGCTGCACAGCTCGTGCTCGCCACTGCCTTCACGGCCGGACTGCTGCTGCCGCTCGGCGAAATGATGCGACTGCATCCCTACCAGTATACGCATTTTAATTACCTCGCGGGCACGGTGCGCGAGGCTGATACGAAATACATGCTCGATTACTGGGGACTCGCGCTGAAGCAGGCATCCGAAGAGTTGCTTGAGCACATTGAAGAAGACGGCGTGATCCCTCCGAAGGATCGCAAGTGGAAGGTCGCGGTCTGCGGACCGCAGCGTCCCGCGCAGGTGGCGCTCGGCCCGAACTTCCAGATCAGCTGGGACTCCCGGCAGGCCGATTTCGCCATGACCCTCGGCGAATTTTACTGCAAGAAGCTGACCGCGCCGATCCTTGCCGAAGTCGCACGCGACGACGTGGTGTTCGCCCGCGTGTACGACATCCGCGGCCGCTCGATCTCCGATCTGCTGGCGATCCCCGCGCCGTAGGGCCATTGCCCGAAAAAAGAATGGCCGGGAAACCCCGGCCATTCTCGTTCGATTGAAGCTGCCTGCCAGGCCGCGCTCAGAACGCCAGTGCCTTGACCTGCTTCACCTGCGGCAATGCCTGCACGCTCGTCACCACGGCCGCAGGAATCGCGCCGTCCACCTCGACCAGCGCGATGGCGTCGCCGCCTTCCTTGACACGGCCGAGATGGAAGGTCGCGATGTTGACCTTGGCGTCGCCCAGCAGCGAGGCGAACTTGCCGATGAAGCCCGGCTTGTCCTCGTTGGTGACGTAGATCATCGACTTGCCGAACTCCGCGTCCACCCGGATGCCCTTGATGTCGACGAGACGCGGCTTGCCGTCGGCATAGACCGTGCCGGACACCGAGCGCTCCTGCCGTTCGGTCGTGACAGCCACGGTGATCAGGCTCTCGTAATCGCTCTGCGCCGCGCGCGTCACCTCGTCCACCACCATGCCGCGTTCCTTGGCAATGACCGGCGCGGAGACCACGTTGACGTCGCCCAGCATCGGCCGCAGCAGGCCGGCGAGCACCGCCGAGGTCAGCGCCTTGATTTTCATCTGGCCGACCGCGCCCTCATAGGTGATCGTCACCTTCGAGATGCCGGTCTCGGTGAGCTGGCCCGCGAACGAGCCAAGCTTCTCCGCCAGTTCGACGAAGGGCTTGAGCTTCGGCGCTTCCTCGGCCGTGATCGAGGGGAAGTTGAGCGCATTGGTGATCGCGCCGGTCAGCAGATAGTCCGACATCTGCTCGGCCACCTGCAGCGCGACATTCTCCTGCGCTTCCGTGGTGGACGCACCCAGATGCGGCGTGCAGATCACGTTGGTCCGGCCGAACAGCACGTTGGTCTTGGCCGGCTCCTCGGTGAACACGTCGAACGCCGCGCCCGCGACATGGCCGGAATCCAGCGCCGCCGCCAGCGCCACCTCGTCCACCAGACCGCCGCGGGCGCAATTGATGATGCGCACGCCCTTCTTGGTCTTGGTCAGCGCCGTCGCGTCGATGATGTTCTTGGTCTTCTCAGTGAGCGGCGTGTGCAGCGTGATGAAATCGGCGCGCTTGAGCAGTTCGTCAAGATCCACCTTCTCGATGCCGATATCTCTGGCGCGCTCGGGCGACAGGAACGGATCGAAGCCGATCACCTTCATCTTCAGGCCGAGCGCGCGGTCGGCGACGATCGAGCCGATGTTGCCGCAACCGATCACGCCGAGCGTCTTGCCGGTGATCTCGACGCCCATGAAGCGGTTCTTCTCCCACTTGCCGGCCTGCGTGGAAGCATCCGCCTGCGGGATTTCACGGGCCAGCGCCAGCATCAGGGTGATGGCGTGCTCGGCGGTGGTGATCGAATTGCCGAACGGCGTGTTCATCACGATGATGCCCTTCGCCGTCGCCGCCGGAATCTCGACGTTGTCGACGCCGATGCCGGCACGGCCGATCACCTTCAGGTTGGCCGCCTTCTCCAGAATCTTCGCCGTCACCTTGGTGGCGGAGCGGATGGCGAGGCCATCATAATTGCCGATGATCTCGGCGAGCTTCTCCTTGTCCTTGCCGAGGTCGGGCTGGAAATCGACCTCGACGCCGCGATCCTTGAAGATCTGGATGGCGGCGGGAGACAGGGCGTCGGAAATCAGGACTTTGGGTTTGGACATGGGATTGATCCTTGCGGGTCGTCATCCTGAGGAGCGAGCAACGCGAGCCTCCAAGGATGACGTGGGACAGGAAACGGAAACAGGGACTGCGCGTCACCCTTGGAGGGCCGCTGGCGGCCACCTCAGGATGACGCGGTACGTTGTCTCGGACTTACGCAGCCTTGGGCAGCGCGGCCTTGGTCTCGACGAAGGCCCAGTCGAGCCACTGGGTCAGCGCTGCGACATCGGCGGTTTCGACCGTTGCGCCGCACCAGATGCGCAGGCCCGGAGGCGCGTCACGGTAAGCGCCGAGGTCGTAACCCGCGCCTTCCTTCTCGACCAGCGACACCAGCGACTTGGCGAACGCGGCCTGCGCGTCGGCCGGCAGCGCCGTGATCGCCGGATCGACCACTTTCATGCACACCGAGGTGTTGGAGCGGATCGCCGGATCGGCCGCGAGGAAATCGATCCACGGCGTTTTGGCGGCCCAGTCCGTCAGCACCTTGGTGTTGGCGTCCGCGCGCGCGATCAGCGCCTTGAGACCGCCGAGCGACTTGGCCCAGTTCAACGCGTCGAGATAGTCTTCCACGCACAGCATCGACGGCGTGTTGATGGTCTCGCCGACGAAGATGCCGTCGATCAGCTTGCCGCCCTTGGTCATGCGAAAGATTTTCGGCAGCGGCCACGCGGGCGTATAGCTTTCAAGGCGGGCCACCGCGCGCGGCGACAGGATCAGCATGCCGTGCGCAGCCTCGCCGCCCAACGCCTTCTGCCAGGAGAAGGTGACGACATCGAGCTTGGCCCAGTCGAGCGGCTGCGCAAAGGCGGCCGAGGTGGCGTCGCAGATCGTCAGTCCTTCGCGGTCGGCCTTGATCCAGTCTGCGTTCGGCACGCGTACACCGGAGGTGGTGCCATTCCAGGTGAAGACGATATCGGAGGCCGGATCGGCCTTGGTGAGATCGGGGATTTCGCCGTAACCGGACTTCAGCGTGGTGACGTCCTTGAGCTTGAGCTGCTTCACGACGTCCGTGACCCAGCCTTCGCCGAACGATTCCCATGCAATCATGGTGACAGGGCGTGCGCCGAGCAGCGACCACAGCGCCATTTCGACCGCGCCGGTGTCCGAAGCCGGAACGATGCCGATCTTATAATCGGCCGGAATTTCCAGAACTTCGCGCGTCAGGTCGATGGCAAGCTTCAGCTTGGTCTTGCCGACCTTGGCGCGGTGCGAGCGCCCGAGGGCGGCATCGGTAAGAGCTTGGGGGGTCCAGCCGGGGCGCTTGGCGCAGGGGCCGGAGGAAAAATGCGGCACGGTCGGCCGCGCGGCAGGCTTCGCTGCAGTCATCGTCTATCCTTCCAGATAGTAAGCCTCCCGTTGGGGGGAGGTGTCCCGCGGGCGGAGATATGGGAATCCGGGACTGCGGTCAAGTGACGCGTTGCGGTCGCGATAAAATATTTCGTGAGCAACTGCGTCGCGGAAAATTAAAGTTTCAGGTCCCGCTCCGCCTCACCGATCCACCTCCGCAGCGCGGCATACGCCGTCAGATCGAATCCGCCTTCCGGAGCGACGCGGCTGTAGGCGAGCAGCGCGACATCCGCAAGCGTGACGGCCTCACCGACCAGAAACTGGCTGTTCGACAGATGACGATCCATCAGCGCCAGCGCCGCCTCGCCGCGCTTCACCCGCTCGGGTTCGCGCTGGTCGCGAGACCTGCCGAGGTAAACCATCTGGAATCGGCAGACCGCGATGTAAGGCTCGTGACTGTACTGCTCCCAGAACAGCCACGCGTCCATCCTCGCCTGCGCAAAGTCATCCTCCGGAATGAAACGGCTGCCCCGGGCAAGATAGCGGATGATGGCATTGGACTGCGCCAGCGTTCGCCCGTCGTCGAATACGACCACCGGCACCTGCCCGGCCGGATTGAGCGCGAGAAACTCCGGGGTGCGCGTCTCCCCGTTCGTCACTTCGGTGGCCACCCAGGTGTACGGTATGTTCAGCGCGTCACAGATCCACTTCACCTTCAGACAGTTGCCCGAGCCAATATTTCCATAAATCTTCACGCTGTCGTCCCTTTAGGGTTGGTCGCCTCAACGGCGAACCACATTGGTTGCAAATTTCTCTTGCGCAACTCTTTTGTTTTCTCGCAAACTCACGTCGGCGGCTTGGGGGCAAGAGCCATGCGTTGTGTTGCGTTGGTGGGAGTGGCGTTGCTGACGGCCGCGTGCCAGATGCGCGATCCTTACGTGAGCCTGTCGGACACCACGCGATCCGGGGCGTGGCAGATCGATCGGCAGACCGACCGCGTCACCGGCGCGACGCTGCCGAGCGCCGCCACCATGGGAACGGCTTCCAGCAGCAACGATCCCTATCCGCGCTGGGCACAGCTCCAGCTCACCTGCTTCGAGAAACAGCCACTCGTGCGCTTCGCTTTCGCGTTCAAGGTCGGCTCCGACAAGAACTCGACGCTTGGCTATCGGTTCGACGACAAGCCGGGACACGACAGCGCAAACTCGCGTATTCTCACCGGCTACACCGTCGCGGTGATCGAGGACCGCGCCGAGGTGATCCGTTTCGTCGAGGAGCTGGCGACCTCTCAAATTCTTTACGTGCGCATCCGCTCGCTGAACGCCGGCCGCACCTCGGCCGAATTCAAGCTGGACGGCGCACCGGCCGCCATCGCCGCTGGCTTCGCCGACTGCCCGCCGACGTCTCCGCCGCCGCAACCACAGCCGTCTCGCCGCACGGCGTGATGGGTCGGCGCTAGCCGAACCGCGCCCGGCTGCGCTCTCTCGCCTTCTCCGCCTCGATCTCGCGATCGCGCGGCGGCGCACCCGTATGCAGCGACCGCAGCAAGCGGTCGGCTACGGCCGCCACGTCCTCGACCGCCGCCTCGAACGCGGCTGCATTGGCGGCCGACGGCCTGTTGAAACCGGACAGCTTGCGCACGAACTGCAGGGACGCCGCGCGGATTTCGTCTTCCGTCGCCGGCGGTTCGAAATTGAACAATGTCCTGATGTTACGGCACATCGGGTTCATGCCTCCATGTCGTTGGCGAAACGATACGTTCACGTTCCACGACCTTCTTGTCGGGAAACGGGCGGCCCGCCCATCGGCCACCCAATACATTTACATGATGCGGAACGCCCTTTTCTTCGTATTTCTCGCCATCGACGGCATGGCGCTGCTGATCGCCCTGTATTTCTTCCGTATCGGCATCGGCGACGGATCGATCTCATCGTGCAACATCGGGCCATGGCTCCTCCTGCTTGCAGGTTTCGTTGTCCTGCTGCGAGGTGGACTGGCGCTGAACGCCCGAGGACGGCGCGGCGCGGCAACCGCCCTGCTGGCGCTGCTGGGCATTCCGGGTTTTTCGCCGCCCTGCTCGTCCTCCCGACGGTCGTCTTCCCGCCGCGCCGGAGCTGATTGGCTGAATTGGCGGAAAGCTTTCAACGGAACTGTAAGGAACCGTGCGCTAGAACAATCGCGCCATTTGCAATTCCGCCGATACTGGCGTCTCACTGAATATCACCGAAAGATTGGATTTTCACATGCAACCCGGATCCGGTACCCTCCAGTCCCTGTTCGACAACTTCGCGACTGCGAAAGTGATGCACCGGCGCAACTTCATGGTCGCGGCCGGCGCAACGCTCGCGGCAACCACCGGCGGCCCGACGCTGGCGCTTGCCCAGTCGGCGGCCTCCGTCCCCACGGAGCAGGACCGCAAGCACATGGCGATGGCGATCGAGCTGATGCACAAGGCGGGCGTCGTCGAAAAGACCGGCGGCGCATTCGGCGCGGTGGTTGTGCTGAACAACGAGGTGATCGGCGCGTCCGGCAACAGCGTGCTGCGCGACAACGATCCAACCTGCCACGCCGAGGTCAACGCCATGCGCATGGCGTGCAAGAAAGTCGGCTCGCCGCACATCAAGGGCGCGACGATGTTCTCGAGCTGCGAGCCCTGCCCGATGTGCTATTCGACCGCCTACTGGGCGCGTCTCGACAAGATCTACTATGCCGCGTCGTGGAGCGACTACGCGGACCTGTTCGACGACTCCAACATCAACGACGACATGAAGCTGCCTTACGACAAACGGGCCGTGAAGGTGTCGCAGTTGATGCGGGAGGACGCGCAGAAAGTCTGGCTCGACTATCGCAAGATGCCGGAAAAGACTCGCTACTGACGCCCGCACATCCGGCCTTTCAAGAGGAGCGCCTGTTGCGGGCGCTCCTTTTTGTGTTCACTGTTCTGTACGCCAATGCCGACAGCCGGAGACAGGGAGGATACCGGAATGGACCAATTGCTGCCGCTTGCCAAACAGGTCGCGGACAAGCTCATCGCGCGGGGCGACACCATCGCCGTCGCCGAATCATCGACTGGCGGGCTGATCTCGGCGGCGCTGCTCGCTGTGCCCGGCGCGTCGGCCTATTATCGCGGCGGCATGGTGATCTATACGCCGAAGGCCCGCGCCGCCGTGGCCCAGCTCTCGAAAGAAGATATGAACGGCATGCGCGGCGCGACCGAGCCCTACGCATCGCTGCTCGCAGCTCGCGCCCGCGATCAACTGGCCGCCACATGGGGCTTATCGGAAACCGGCGCGAGCGGGCCGAGCGGCAACCGTTACGGCGATCCGTCAGGCCATTCCTGCATGGCCATTGCCGGTCCGGTCATGCAGGTCGTCACGCTGGAAACCGGCGACAGCGACCGCATCCGCAACATGCACGCCTTCGCGGCCCATGCGCTGAGGCTGCTGGACGAGGCGCTGGGCTGATTTTTCGAACCTGCCGACCTGACCAACGTTGAGCGGCAACCGTCACCCTGAGGTGCCGTTGCGCAGCAATGGCCTCGAAGGGCGACAGCCATCCTTCGAGGCTCGCTGCACTCGCGCCTCAAGATAACGTCGCGGCCCGACACATCCTCAATGCCCGTCGAACGCCATCAGCGTACGCACCGGCACGTCCATCGCGCGCAGCTTGTCGGCGCCGCCGAGTTCCGGCAGATCGATGATGAAACACGCGGCGACCACCTCTGCGCCGATCTGGCGCAAGAGCTTCACCGCGCCCTCGGCGGTGCCGCCGGTGGCGATCAGGTCGTCCACGATGATAATGCGCTCGCCGGGCTTCACGGCGTCGGCATGGATCTCCATCTCGTCGATGCCGTATTCGAGCGAATAGGCAATCCGCACCGTGGTGTGCGGCAGCTTGCCCTTCTTGCGGATCGGCACGAAGCCCGCCGAGATCTGGTGCGCCACTGCGCCGCCGAGGATAAAGCCCCGCGCCTCGATGCCGGCGACCTTCTCGATCTTCGCGCCCGCCCAGGGATGCACCAGTTCGTCCACCGCGCGGCGGAACGCCCGCGCATCGCCAAGCAGCGTGGTGATGTCGCGGAACATGATGCCCGGCTTGGGATAATCCGGGATGGTGCGGACGGCGGCTTTCAGATCGTGCTCGAAGGTCATCGACAGGCTTTCGCTGATTGAATCATTGCATCAGTGTCTCGTTACCAGCCGGAAGGCGTTTTCGACGATGCGCAGGCCCACCTCACCGCCGAGCGACATCAGCGACTCGGGATGAAACTGCACGCCGCCGACCGGGAGCTCTCTGTGCTCGATCACCATCGGCACGCCGTCCTCGGTCGTGGCGGTCACCTGCAAAGCGTCCGGCATCGTGCCCGGCTCGACGAACAGCGAATGATAGCGGCCGATGACGATCTCGTTCGGCAATCCGTTCATCAAGGTGCCGCCACGCACCTGCACCCGCGAGGGCCGCCCATGCGCGGGCTGCGCGAGCTGGCCGAGCTGGCCGCCGAAATATTCGCCGATGGCCTGCACGCCGAGGCAGACGCCGAACACCGGCATCTTTTTGCCCAGCGCCGCGTCGATGGTTTTCGAGATACCGAAATCCTCCGGCCGCCCGGGGCCGGGCGACAGCACCAGCAGATCGTATTTTTTCTTCGCCAGCATATCGAGCGCATGGCGATGGCGCGTGACAACGACCTCCGCGCCGACCTGCCGGAAGTAATCCGCCAGCATGTGCACGAAGCTGTCATCGTGGTCGATCAGCAGCACGGACTTACCCGATCCGCTGGCATCGGGCGCAACCTGCGACAGGGGCTTGGGCGGATCGCCGCGCAGCGCCTGAAACAGCGCCGCCGCCTTCACCTGACATTCGCGATCTTCCGCCGCCGGATCGCTGTCGAACAGGCACGTCGCGCCAACCCGCACCTCGGCGAGGCCGTCCTTCATGCGGATGGTGCGGATCGTCAAGCCGGTGTTGATCGCACCGTCGAAGCCGAGGAAACCGAACGCGCCGGCATACCAGCGGCGCGGCGAGCGCTCGTGATCCTCGACAAACTGCATGGCCCACACCTTCGGCGCGCCGGTGACGGTAACCGCCCATGCGTGGGTGAGAAACGCATCGATGGCGTCAAAGCCCGGCCGCAGCATGCCCTCGACATGATCCACGGTGTGGAACAGCTTGGAATAGGTTTCGATCTGGCGGCGCGCCAGCACCTTGATCGAACCCGGCACGCAGATGCGTGCCTTGTCGTTGCGGTCCACGTCCGTGCACATGTTGAGTTCGAACTCGTCTTTCTGCGAGTTCAGCAGTTCGCGGATCTGCTCGGCGTCGCCGATGGCATCCGCGCCGCGCGCGATGGTGCCGGAGATCGGACAGGTCTCGATGCGACGCCCGTCGCTGCGCACGAACATTTCCGGCGAGGCCGACACCAGAAACTCGCCATCACCCAGATTGACGAGCCCGCCATATGGCGAGGGATTGATGCGACACAGGCGCTGGAACACTTCCGCCGGCGAACGATCGCACGGCTCGCCGAACAGTTGTCCGGGCACCGCCTCGAACAGATCGCCGCGCGCAAAGGCGGCGCGCGCCTTCTCCACGGTTGCCTGATAGTCGCCGGGCCCGTGGTCGGCGAAGCCCTGCGCCGCAGTCTTCGCGTAGACGCTGTCCGGCGTCGCGCGGGATCGTCCCTCCGTGCTCGCGCCGTCGAACGAGAATTCGTAGCTCATCAGCATGCCGCGACCGTTGGCGCGGTCATAGGCGAGCAGCCGGTCCGGGATGTAGAGCACGATATCGCGCTGGTCGTCGGCGCGTGCGCGCTTCTGCACCAGGTCCTCGACCTGAAACACGAGGTCGTAGGCGAACGCGCCGAACAGCCCCATCAGGGTGTCGGAGGGCGAAGCGAATGCCGCGATGATCGCCCTCACCAGCGACATGATCGAGGCGCGCCGCGTGCGCTGATCCTCGTCCACGGGCGCCTCGCCGCGCAGAATATGCCCGACCAGGCGCGCACGGCTGCGCTCGGTGAAGACAACGGCCGGATCGTTCAGCGTCGCGCCTAGAAAGGCGATCAGCACCTCTCCCCGCGCGTTCAGCGCCCTGAGCGAGAAGTTTGCGCCGGCGGATTCAAGGGCGAGCGGCGGATCGGCAAAGCCCAGATCGAAGCTCTCATAGCGCCCGGGCACCGTCGTGCCCGACGACAGCACCACGCCGCGCCGGTGATCGAGCCGCTCGATCAGATTGTCGAGCGCGGTGCCGCCGCTGAAGGCCGCGGCGGTGCGCGCCACCGAGAGGCCGCCGGCGGTCGTATAGGCGCTATAGGCGGGAAGCGAGAAAACGGTCCTGTTCATGTCTGCCTCTTACGAGCCGTGTCGGGTTGGGCGCATCGCAGGACAAACGAACAGAGCCGCTCGCACTGCGAGGGCGGCCTTGAACGATGTTGGGAAAAGAGCAAGCAATCGCACCGGCCACCTTCAGAAGGTGGGCCACCAGAGCCAGGTCGGGCGAGGCGCGTTACACATGGCGCGCAATGAGCCACGGCGGCGGGGCCGGGTCAAGGGGAATCGTGGGGCGCTCTGATCGCGCGGGACGGCCACGCAAATCTGATCGGACCAATCAGACCGCAAACGGATTGGAGATGCGCAGGCGATCCTCCACCACGAGGCCATGGTGCATGTCTTCGGACCAGAGCGTCCCGCACCCGGCCGCCAGCGCGGCCGCGACGATGAAGCTGTCGTAAATCGAAAGTCCGTAGCGTTCCGCGAGACGAAGCCCGCCGTCATGGATATCGATCGTCAGCGGAAGAACGTCCAATTGCGATCGCAACTCACCAAGAAATACGATCACGTCGCCCCAAGGCATTCTGCGCTTTCGTCGCAGCACATTGGCGCATTCGTTGAGAACCTGAACGCTGATCGTGCCCGGAGCCTGCAGCAACCGTTCGACGCGGTCGGCCTTCGGGCTGTCAGGCGTCACGAGATACAGCAGAACATTGCTGTCAAAGAAGCTACCGCTCATTCGCCTCGTCGCGGTCGAACTTGAAATCGGCCGGGAGCATCCCCCGGAAGCGCCGGAGCCTCACCAACCATTCCTCCCGCGAGGGTTTCCGCTCGACCTCGAACGTACCGGTGCCGGCAACCCGAATTTCGATGTCGTCGCCTTCTTTCAAGTCGAGCGCTTCCACCACCGCCGCAGGCAGACGCACGGCGAGACTATTGCCCCATTTTGATACCTGCATCGGACCCTCATGATATACATCAATCCTGATGTATATCATGATACAACCAAAAGCTGAAGTACCGAAACGGCCCGGCGATGTCGCCGGATAGCTCCTGCGGGACAGTTGAAACGCCCGGATTAACCGAGATGCTTGTGGAAGAACGCCGTGGCGCGGCCCCAGGCCAGTTCAGCCGCGGCGCGGTCGTGCACGGCCGCACGCTGCTCGTTCACGAAGGCGTGGTCGGCATCATAGCGGAAGAACTCGGCGCTCTTGCCCGCCGCCTTCAAACCCGCCTCGAAGGCATCCACCACGGCGGGCGTGCACCAGTCGTCCTTGCTGGCGAAATGGCCCTGCAGCGGAATTTTCACGTCGGCGGGCCTGGCGGCCTGCTCCGGCGGAATGCCGTAGAACGCGACGCCCGCCGTCAGCTCCTCGATCTTGCAGGCGCCGATGATAGTCACCGCGCCGCCCATGCAGAAGCCCGTCAGCCCCACCTTGGCGCTGTTGCGCTTGAGGTAGGTGATCGCGCCGCGCACGGTCTGCGTGGTCGCGTCCATGAAGTCGAGCGAGCCCATCTGCTTGTTGGCTGCCTCGGTGTCATGATACGGCACCACCACGCCGTCATACAGATCAGGCGCAAGCGCATCGAACCCGGCCAGCGCGAAGCGGTCGGTCAGCGCCTTGATGTTCTCCGACAGGCCCCACCACTCCTGAATCACGACGACGCCCGGCGCGTTGCTGCTCGCGGCGTTGGCGAGATAGCCCTTGGCGTCCTTGCCGTCGGGGCGCTTGAAGGTGATGTGAGAACCCATGTCTTTCCTCCGTTCCAATACGGGATGCCGCGGCCATACTGGCAACGTCATACGTTGAAGGCAACGCAAGCGCCAGCCACCACTCGCCGCCCGGACATCAGCGAAGCGGCGTGACGCAACGATGACGTATGCTGGTCCGCTTCCGATAGCCGCAAGGCACGCTGCTAAAAAGCCCGCGCAAAACGAAAGTGGCCGGGCGAGCCGGCCACTTCAAATCATCGCGACGCGGCAGACGCCTTCGCTCAATGCGCGTTGGCCCATACCTTCTTCTTCGTGAAGTACAGCAGCCCCGTCAGCACGATCAGGAAAATGAAGACCTGAAAACCAAGCCGCTTGCGCGCCTCCAGCTTGGGCTCGGCGGCCCACATCAGAAACGCCGAGACGTCGGTCGCGTACTGATCCACCGTCTGCGGCGTGCCGTCGTCGTAGGTCACCTGATCGGCCGAGATCGGCACCGGCATCTTGATGGCGTGGCCGGGGAAATACTTGTTGTAGAACGCGCCCGCCGGCAATTCGAAATCCTTCGGCGCATCCTGATAGCCCACCAGAATGGCGTGGATGTAGTTCGGCCCCTTTTCCTGAAACTGGATGAAAGCGTCGAACACGAATTGCGGGAAGCCGCGCGCATAGTTGCGAGCCTTGGCGATCAGCGACAGATCGGGCGGCGCAGCTCCGCCATTGGCGGCGCGGGCGGCCTGCTCGTTCGGGAACGGCGCGGGAAACTTGTCGGCCAGCCGCCCCGGCCGGTCGAACATCTCGCCCGCATCGTTGGGCCCGTCCTTGACCTGATATTCAGCCGCCACGGACGCCGCCTGCGCCGTCGAGAAGCCAGGCCCCCCCGGCTCGGCGAGGTTGCGGAAGTGCAGCAGGTTCATGGAGTGGCAGGTGGCGCAAACCTCCTTGTACACCTTGTAGCCGCGCTGCAACTGCCCCTGATCGAACTTGCCGAAAGGACCGGCGAAGCTCCATTTCAGCGAGGGTGGCGTCGGGCCTCCCTCGGCGGCGCGCGCATCAAGGCTCCCGCCCAGCGTGAGCAATCCGCCCAGCGCCAGTGCCGCGATCGCGGTCGAGACCATCGGCGTCTTGCGCGAGCCGGTCTTGGCCAGCACGTCGTCGGCGATGGAATTCGGGAGCGGGCGCGTCTTCTCGATCTTGCCGAGCACCGGCAGCACGATCAGGAAATAGGCGAAGTAGCAGAACGTCAGGATGCGACCGAGCGTGACATAGATGCCTTCCGGCGGCTGCGCGCCGAGATAGCCGAGGCCGACGCAGACGGCGACGAAGATCCAGAAGAACTGCTTGGCGACCGGTCGGTAGCGCGAGGAACGCACCCGCGAGGTGTCGAGCCAGGGCAGGAAGGCCAGCACGATGATCGCGGAGAACATCGCGATCACGCCGCCGAGCTTGCTCGGGATCGAGCGCAGGATCGCGTAGAACGGCAGGTAGTACCATTCGGGCACGATATGCGCCGGCGTCACGCCCGGATTGGCCTGAATGTAGTTGTCCGGATCGCCGAGATAGTTCGGAATGTAGAAGATGAACCATGCATAGAACAGCATGAAGCACGAGATGCCGAACGCATCCTTCATCGTCGCGTAGGGCGTGAAGGGCACGGTGTCCTTCTCGGTCTTGGGCTCGACGCCGGCCGGATTGTTCTGTCCCGCGACATGCAGCGCCCAGATGTGCAGCACCACGACGCCCGCAATCACGAAGGGCAGCAGGTAGTGCAGCGAGAAGAAGCGGTTCAGCGTCGGATTTCCGACCGAGTAGCCGCCCCACAACAGCGTCACGATGCTCTCGCCGACGTAAGGAATGGCAGAGAACAGGTTGGTGATGACGGTCGCACCCCAGAAGCTCATCTGGCCCCACGGCAGCACGTAGCCCATGAAGCCGGTCGCCATCATCAGCAGATAGATGATGACGCCGAGGATCCACAGCACCTCGCGCGGCTCCTTGTAAGAACCGTAATACAGGCCGCGCAGCATGTGGATGTAGACGGCGATGAAGAACATCGAGGCGCCGTTGGAATGCAGATAGCGCAGCAGCCATCCGTAGTTCACGTCGCGCATGATGCCCTCAACCGAGTTGAAGGCGAGATCGGCGTTGGGCGTGTAGTGCATCGCCAGAATGACGCCGGTGACGATCTGCACGCCGAGCATGAAGGAAAGGATGCCGCCGAACGTCCACCAGTAGTTCAGGTTGCGCGGGGTGGGATAGGCGACGAAGGAGGAATGGACGAGGCCGAAAATCGGAAGCCGCCGCTCGATCCATTTTACAACGGGATTCTGCGGCTGAAAGCTGGAAGGTCCGCTCATGATCGATCCTGAGAAAGCCTGCAACAAAATGCTCGACGATGTCCCTGCCGGGACTCAGCCGATCTTGATCTTGGTGTCGGAGACGAAGGCATAGGGCGGGATCGCCAGATTGGTCGGCGCTGGCCCCTGCCGGATGCGGCCTGAGGAATCGTATTGCGAACCGTGGCACGGGCAGAAGAACCCGTCGTAATTGCCCTCATGGGCGATGGGGATGCAGCCGAGATGAGTGCAGATGCCGACCACGACCAGCCACTGGTCGTGCCCCTCCTTGACCCGTTTCTGATCGGACTCGGGATCGGGCAGCGTTGCAACATTGACCGAGCGGGCTTCCTCGATCTGCTTCTTGGTGCGATTCATGATGTAGATGGGCTTGCCGCGCCAGAACACCTTGATGTCCTGCCCTTCCGCGATGGGCGTGAGGTCCACCTCGATGGGCGCGCCTGCTGCAACAGTCGAGGCGTCGGGGTTCATCTGGTCGATGAGCGGCCAGGCGACCGCCGCAGCCCCTACGGCTGCCACCGCCCCCGTCGCGACATAAAGGAAATCACGGCGCGTATGCTCCGCCGAAGACGCTGTCGACACGTTTCCACACCCCTTTCTATCCGGCGGCCGGCTTTTTGCCGATTGTACCGCCCGCAGGAAAACTCCCACGACGTAACCGCAGACGGGATGTGGAAGCCGCCGAACTGAAAGTGCCGGCGCGCCACGCCCCCCGCGGCGGCAGATGGCCGATTGCCCATTCCAGACAGAATGAAACACCCGATCCAGAACAATTCTATTCGCACCCTTGCCGCACGAGCGCAAGCCCGCTAACGGCACCGCAACGGACAATGCACGAAAACGGAAAAGGCAACCTCCCCGCCGGGCCGGACGGCCAGGCCGGGGAGCGGATTGATCGATGCGCATCGCCCTCTATCAGCCGGACATTCCCCAGAACGCAGGCACATCCTGCGGCTGTGCGCGTGCCTCGGCATCGAGGCGCATATCATCGAACCCGCCGGGTTCCCGATCAGCGACCGGCATTTCCGCCGGGCGGGAATGGACTATCTCGACGCCGTGACCATCGTCCGCCATATCTCGTGGGACGCTTTCGACGCGTGGCGGCAGGACGCTGGCCTGCGGCTGGTGCTGTTCTCAACCCATGCGGCCCGGCCCTATCTGGACGAACGCTTCACGCGGAACGATATCCTGCTGTTCGGGCGGGAATCCGCAGGCGTGCCCGACCGCGTGGTGGAGGCGGCCGGCAGCCGGCTGGTAATCCCGATCCGGCCGGAACTTCGCTCCCTCAACGTCGCGATGGCCGCCGCCATGGCGCTCGGCGAGGTCCTGCGACAGGTCAACCACGCGCCGGAGGCGACCGGGTGAGCTACGCGGTGAAGGAAATCTTCCTCACCCTCCAGGGCGAGGGCGCGCAGGCCGGCCGCGCCGCGGTGTTCTGCCGCTTCGCCGGCTGCAACCTGTGGACCGGCCGGGAACAGGACCGGGCGGCGGCGGTCTGCCGGTTTTGCGACACCGACTTCGTCGGGATGGACGGCACGCGCGGCGGGCGCTATGCGGATGCGCGGGAACTGGCAGGCACCATCGCCGCCGAATGGGGCGACGGCCGGGAGCGCCGATTCGTCGTGCTCACGGGCGGCGAGCCGCTGCTGCAGGTGGACGATGCGCTGGTCGCGGCCCTCCATGACGAGGGGTTCACCATCGCGGTCGAGACCAACGGCACGATGGATGCGCCCGAGGGACTGGACTGGGTCTGCGTCAGCCCCAAGGGATCGGCACCGTTGCGGATCACGTCGGGGCACGAGCTGAAGCTCGTCTACCCGCAGGCCGATGCGCCACCCGAGCGGTTCGAGGAACTGGATTTCGCCCGCTTCTCGCTGCAGCCGCTGGATGGCCCCGATGCCGTGGCGAACACGGAGAAGACCATACGCTACTGTCTGGCGCATCCGCGCTGGCAGATGAGCGTACAGACACACAAGACGCTGGGCATCCGCTGATCGCGCGGAGGCTTCGCGGGATCAGACGCGGGACAAGCGACCGACGATGTGGGAACTGAGCAAATCATTCGGCTTCGAGGCGGCGCATGCGCTCGCGGGCACGACGCTCGGCGCGGCGAGCGAGGAGATTCACGGCCACTCGTTCCGCGCCGAAGTGGTGATCCGCGGGACAGCGGACCCGGACACCGGCATGCTGGTCGACTTCGGGATTCTGGAACGACAGCTGGAGGAACTTCGCTCCACGCTGGACCACAAGTTTCTCAACCGCGTTCCGGGCCTCGAACGACCGACGATGGAGAACATCTGCCGCTTCATCTGGGACCGCGTCCACAATGTCGGCCCGCTGGCGCGCGTCAGCGTCTATCGCGACAGCTGCGGGCAGGCCTGCACCTATTACGGCCCGCAGGACCGGGCATGAGCATCACCACGCCCGACGACGAGCCGCTGCTGGCGATGGACGAGCGCAAGGCGCTGGCGCGCGCGTGGTTCGAGACATTGCGCGGCGAGATCTGCGCGGCCTTCGAGCAACTTGAAGACGAAGCGCCCTCCGCGCTCTATCCCGGCGAGCCGGGCCGCTTCGTGCGCACGCCGTGGGAGCGCACCGATCACAGCGGCGCACCCGGCGGCGGCGGCGTGATGGCGATGATGCGCGGACGGCTGTTCGAGAAGGTCGGCGTGCACTGCTCCACCGTGCATGGCGAGTTCGCGCCCGAGTTTCGTGCGCAGATTCCCGGCGCGGACAACGATCCGCGTTTCTGGGCGTCGGGCATTTCGCTGATCGCGCATATGCGCAGCCCGAACGTGCCGGCGGTGCACATGAACACGCGCTTCGTCGTCACCACCAAGGCGTGGTTCGGCGGCGGCGCGGATCTCACGCCCGTGCTGGACCGCCGGCGCACGCAGGAGGACGCCGACAGCGTCGCCTTTCACGCCGCGATGAAAGACGCATGCGTACCTCACGTCGGCGAAGAGGCTTACGACAAGTACAAGACGTGGTGCGACGAGTATTTCTACCTGCCTCACCGCAAGGAAATGCGTGGCATCGGCGGCATCTTCTACGACTGGCTCAACAGCGGCGACTGGCCCGCCGACTTCGCCTTCACACAGGACGTCGGCCGCGCGTTCCTGTCGGTCTATCCGCAGCTCGTGCGCCGCAACCTCGCGCAGCGCTGGAGCGACGCGGACCGTGAGGAACAGCTCGTGCGGCGCGGGCGCTACGTCGAGTTCAACCTGCTGTATGATCGCGGCACGCTGTTCGGCCTGAAGACCGGCGGCAACATCGATTCGATTCTGTCGTCCATGCCGCCGGAAGCGAAGTGGCCGTGATCGGCCTGTCATGACATCCGACTAGGTTCCCGCCGCGTGTCCTCACGACAGGAGATCGAACCTATGGATATCAAGCCCGGCGACGTGGTCGCTCTCAAATCCGGCGGCCAGCCGATTACGGTCGCCGCCGTCAACGACGACATGATCACGTGCGTATGGATGGGCGAAGAAGGCGACCTGTTTCGCGAACAACTGCCGCGTGTCGTGCTCGAAAGCATCTCGTTCGAGGACAATCAGGACGAGGATGAGGACGAAGACGAACAGGACGAAGACGAGGACGAAGAGAGCTGAGCGCCGGGGGTATGGCGCGCCGGTCGACAATCGGCGCGCCGCTTGCCGCCCCCGTTGCGTCTCAGATTGCGCCGCTGTCGCCGCCGAAGCGGGCCGCGCACTGGTCGGCGATCGCAGCCACTGCCGCCTCACCCTCGGGGAAGTCAGCGGCAAGCCACGCATCCTCGGCAATTCGCAGAATGCGGCCGAGCGCCGGTCCCTCGCCAACGCCGCGCGCGATGAAATCGTGGGCCCTCAGTGGAAAACGCGGCGCGGACCAGCGATCCGGCAACGTCGCGAGCGACAACCAGTCTTCACTCCTCGCGTCCACGCCTGAACGCGCCCAGGCCAGCATGGCCCGGTCGCGGAAAGGCTCCGGTCCGACACGATAAAGCCTGCGCCGCGCTGCCGCCTCGTTCTTGTCGGCGAACCGCCACCAGCGATGCCCCATCGAATCGAGCGATTTCGCTTCCGCCTTGGACAATTTCAGCCGCACCGCGATCCGCCGCGCATCTTCCGTCACGGCAACGCCGAGCGCCGCAAGCCGCCGCATCGGCCCCGGCGGCAAACCCATCGCCTGCTCGATGTCGCACATCGCCGCGAACGGTCCGCGATAGGCCACTCCGCCGAGAATGAGCAAAAGAAGGCCTGCATCCTCCATCGCAACGAGCGCGCCCGCCGCGCCGGAGGCGGTCAGAAGCTTGATCGTCTCGCTACGAACGCGCTCGGCCGACAACGTCGAGAGACCGGCGCGCCCGCCGATACAGGCGAGATAACCCGCCCGGTCAGGCTCGCCCCTGCCGTAGGCGGCATGAATGCGAAAGAACCGCAGGATGCGCAGATAATCCTCCGCGATCCGCCGCGCCGGCTCGCCGATGAAGCGCACGCGCCGCGCGGCAAGGTCATCGAGGCCGCCGACATAATCGTGGATCACACCATCATGACCAACCGACAGTGCATTGATGGTGAAATCGCGCCTTTCGGCGTCGCGCGCGAAATCGCGACCGAAGGCGACCTTCGCCTTTCGCCCGTAGGTCTCGACATCCTCGCGCAAGGTTGTGACCTCGATCGACATGCCATCCACGATCAATGTCACCGTGCCGTGCTCAACGCCTGTCCCGATATGCTTGAGACCGGCCTTGCGCGCGCGACGCATCACCTCGGCCGGCAGCGCCGTCGTCGCGATATCGATGTCGCCGATCGGAATCCCCAGCAGGGCGTTGCGCACCGCGCCGCCGACGACCCGCGCCTCCTCGCCTTCGGAATCGAGCAGTGCGAGCGCCCGGGCCGCCGGGCCCGATATCAGCCATCCGGCGTCCGGCAGAACCGCCGTTGTCACTTCTGCTCCCCGTGAATGAGACGGCCATTCTCGACCCGCGCCGGGACGTAAGTCGAGTCCGGCGACGCCCCGGAAAAATTCGCAAGCAGAACAAGACTGATGATGACCAGCACCAGCGCGCAGGCGCCCAGAACCGCGACATGACGCAGCGGCCATGACTGGGGCTGCAGAACGCCGCGCCGCGTCGCGATCAGAAACACGGCATAGACGGCGAAGGGAATGAGGAAGATGCCGATCTCGGTCAGCACCGCACGGATCATGGCAGATAGATCCGTTCATAAAGGCGGCGCAGAATGCCGGCCGTCGCGCCCCAGATGTAACGTTCGGCGAACGGCATCGCGTAATAGGAGCGCAACGCTCCTCGAAATTCCTTACTGTGCAATTGATGATTGATCGGGTCCATCAGGAACGCCAGCGGCACCTCGAAGGCATCGTCCACTTCTCCCGCATTGACGTGCAGATCGAACCCCGGCTTCACCCGCGCCACCGTCGGCACGATGCGGAAGCCGAAACCCGTGCCGTAGAGGTCGAGATAACCGATCGGATCGACGAAGCGGCGGTCGAGGCCGATCTCCTCCTCCGCCTCGCGCAGCGCGGCGTCCAGCGGCGATGAATCGACCGCATCGATCTTGCCGCCGGGAAACGAAATCTGTCCGGCGTGTTCGTGCAGATGCGCGGCCCGCTGGGTCAGCAGCACGGTGGGCACCTCCCGCTCCACGACGGGAATCAGAACCGCGGCGGGCCGGATCGGCCGCTCCTGCGCGATAATCTGCAACATGCGGTCGGTGCCGAAATCGCCGGTGGCCGGAATGATCGCGGGATCGGTCAGACCGGGCGGAACGTCGAACGACAGGCGCTCATGCGCGCGCCTGAAGAATTCGCCGGACCCGATCGCAACCTCAGGATCGGCGGGCTGCACGACGAGATCGTTCAACTTGCGTTCCTCACCTGCTCCGCATCGGCCATCGGAAAGAAGGCCCCGCCAGATTCTATTCCGAACATGGCGCGGCCATCGATCATCCGTTCCTCGCCCCTGTCAACAACGTCGTAATAGATCGCGCGCGTGACACGCGCCCAGAGTCCAGACCGCACGTGCAGGTAGGGCGTCAAACCGTCATCCTCGCCCTTCTCGAAGCGAAGTGCGTGATCGGCGTCGCAGGTCACCCAGTCGTCGACATTGGTCCGGAACGACAGGCTTTTGCCCCCCGAACCATCATGCACCGTCATCTCGACCGCGAGAAACGGAACATCCTCAACCCGGATGCCCACCTTCTCGACCGGCGTGACCAGAAAATACTTATCGCCCTCGCGCTTGAGGATGGTGGAAAACAGCCGCACAAGAGCTGGCCTGCCGATCGGCGTCCCCAGATAGAACCAGGTTCCGTCCCGCGTGATTCGGATATCGAGATCGCCGCAGAACGGCGGATTCCAGAGATGAACGGGAGGCAGACCCTTCGCCTTGCCGCCCCCGGCTGCGCGCGTTGCGGCGCTGGTGAGGCTTTCGAGGCCGCCCGTTGCGATTTGCCCTTGGTTCGCCATGGTTTCCGCCGACGCTGCCTTTCGGGATCTTGGCACGATTGGTGCAAGTCTTCTGGGGAATGTGACTCAATCTTTAGGTGACACGATGCCTTTAGGTGACACGATGCGGAGCCAGTCTCCATATCGTGATGAAGGATACCCCTCCCCTTCGATATTGTGGGGATGAGTCCAGGTTCAATGGATGCGTGCCGCCCGTTCCGGTTTAGCATGGGATAGGTGACCCCGAGACACAAGATGCGGCCGATACGACGTGGTGCTTAAGGGTTGGTCCCCACGCAAAATTCAAAGAGCGGCGCAGATCGCCGCATGAGGAGATAAGATGGCCGGCAACGACATCGCCCAGAAAGCGGACAGCGTGGAACGGCTTGAGGACGGCATCGTCCGTTCCGCGGAACAACTGGCTTCCGACATCCGCGCGGTGAAAACCGCCGTCGCCAACGTCATCTTCGGTCAGGAGCGGGTGATCGAGAACACGCTGGTGACGATCCTGTCGGGCGGTCACGCGCTCCTGATCGGCGTTCCGGGTCTGGCGAAGACCAAGCTCGTCGAAACCCTCGGCATCACGCTCGGCCTCGACGCCAAGCGCATCCAGTTCACGCCGGACCTGATGCCCTCCGATATTCTCGGCGCGGAAGTGCTGGATGAAAGCACAGCGGGCAAGCGGGCGTTCCGCTTCATCTCGGGGCCGGTGTTCACCCAGCTTCTGATGGCCGACGAGATCAACCGCGCCAGCCCGCGTACGCAGTCGGCGCTGCTGCAGGCCATGCAGGAGCAGCACATCACCGTCGCGGGCGCGCGCCACGATCTGCCGAAGCCGTTCCACGTGCTCGCCACGCAGAATCCGCTGGAGCAGGAAGGCACCTATCCGCTGCCCGAGGCGCAGCTCGACCGCTTCCTGATGGAGATCGACGTCGAATATCCGGACCGCGACGCCGAGCGCCGAATCCTGTTCGAGACCACCGGCGCGGAGGAAGCCATCGCGAAAGCCGCCATCACGGCGGACACGCTGATCGCCGCGCAGCGGCTGGTCCGCCGCCTGCCGGTCGGCGACTCGGTGGTGGAAGCCATCCTCACCCTGGTGCGCTCGGCACGCCCCGGCCCCGATGCCGGCGACCTCAGCAAGGCGATCGCCTGGGGCCCCGGTCCGCGCGCCAGCCAGTCGCTGATGCTGGCCGTGCGCGCCCGCGCGCTGCTCGACGGCCGCCTCGCCCCGTCCATCGACGACGTGCTCGATCTCGCCGAGCCGGTCCTCAAGCACCGCATGGCGCTGACCTTCGCCGCACGCGCGGAGGGCCGCAGCCTCTCCGACATCATCCGCCAGCTCAAGTCGCGGATCGTTTGATGGCGCAGCAGGCCGATCACGGGGCAAGGGAAATTCTGGCGATCCGGCGCGCGGACGGCGAGAGCCGGACGCTGGCCGACTCGCTGCCCCGTCTCGTGCTGGAAGCGCGGCGGATCGCCGCCACCGTGATCCATGGCCTGCACGGCCGCCGCCGCGCCGGCACCGGCGAGAATTTCTGGCAATACAGGCGCTTCAACACCGGCGAGCCGTCGCAGACGATCGACTGGCGGCGCTCCGCGCGCGACGATCTGCTTTATGTGCGCGAGCAGGAATGGGAAGCCGCCCACACCGTCTGGCTGTGGCCGGACCGCTCCGCCTCCATGGCCTTCGCCTCGAAGACCGCACGCGACTCCAAGCTCGAGCGCGCGCTGATCGTCACCTTCGCGCTGGCCGAACTGCTGGTGGCGGGCGGCGAGCGCGTCGGCATTCCCGGCCTGATGAATCCCAGCGCCAGCCGCAACATCATCGACAAGATGGCGCAGGCGATGCTGCATGACGGCGCCACGCGCGACAGCCTGCCGCCGACGTTCATTCCCTCGACACTGGCGGAAGTCGTGGTGATGTCCGATCTGTGGTCGCCGGTCGAGGAGATCCGCGCCATGCTCGGCGGCCTGTCCGCTTCGGGCGCGCGTGGCACGCTGCTGCAGGTCGTCGATCCGGCAGAGGAGACGTTCCCCTATTCGGGCCGCGTCGAATTCATCGAGCCGGAAGGCGGCGGCGCCATCACGGCCGGACGCGCGGAAACATGGACGAACGACTACACCGCCCGCATCGCCCGCCACCGCGACGAAATCCGCGCCGAGACCAACAAGCTCGGCTGGCTGTTCTCGATCCACAACACCAGCCGCTCGGCGGCTGAACTGTTGCTGTTCCTTCATGCCGGAATGGCGGCGAGCAAGGGTGCGGCGTCCGGAGCTGGTGCATGATCGCAGGACTGCCGCTCTCCTTCGCCGCCCCGTGGTTGCTGACCGGCCTGATCGCGCTACCCGCGCTGTGGTGGCTGCTGCGGGTGATGCCACCGCGCCCCCGGCGCATCGACTTTCCGCCGACGCGGCTGCTGTTCGACATCAAGCCGAAGGAAGAGACGCCGTCCCGCTCGCCATGGTGGCTGACGCTGCTGCGGCTGCTCGCGGCGGCGCTGGTCATCTTCGCTGCCGCAGGTCCGATCTGGAATCCGCATCCCGAGGCCGGACGCGCCAGCGGCCCGCTCGTGCTGCTGATCGACGATGGCTGGAGCGCGGCCTCGGCGTGGGACACGCGGATGAAGACCGCCGACGACCTGATCGCGCAGGCCGACAGCGATCAGCGCGGCGTCGCGCTGGTGCCGCTCTCGGAGCCCGCGCGCGACATCAGCCTGATGCCGGCGAGCGCGGCGCGCGTGGCGCTGCGCCAGTTGTCGCCCAAGCCCTACGCGGTGGAGCGCGTCGAGACACTGCCGCTGATCGCGCGCTTCGTCGCCGCGACACCCGATGTCGGCGTGACATGGCTGACCGACGGCATCGACACCGGACGCGGCGGCGAGTTCGTCGAGGGACTGGCCAAGGCTATCGGCGAGCGGCCGCTGACCATCGTGGAGGGCGGCATGCCGCCGGCCCGCGCGCTGACCGCCGCGGAGAACGCCGCCGCGAAGATGACCGTGAAGGTTCTGCGCGCGGCGGGCGGCGGCGCCGACGCCGGTATCGTCCGCGCGCTGGACCAGAAGGGTTCGCCGCTGGGCGAGGCACGTTTCACGTTCGGAGCGAACGACCGCGACACCGATGCCGACTTCGATCTGCCGGTTGAACTGCGCAACGACATCGCGCGTCTTGAGATCATGGGCGAACGTTCGGCCGGCGCAGTGCAGTTGCTCGACAAGCGCTGGCGGCGGCGCGCCATCGGCATCGTCTCCGGCGCGACCAGCGACACCGCGCAGCCGTTGCTCGCCTCCACCTTCTATCTGACCCGCGCGCTTTCTCCGTTCGCCGACGTGCGGCTCGGCGACCGCGGCGCACCGGCGCAGGCCATCACCCAGTTTCTCGACCAGAAACTGCCGATGATCGTACTGGCCGATGTCGGCTCACTGGCGCCGGAGCTGCGCGAACGCATCAATGCCTGGATCGATCAGGGCGGCGTTCTGGTGCGCTTCGCCGGACCGCGCCTCGCGCAGGCCGACGACGACCTCGTTCCGGTCAAGCTGCGGCGCGGCGGCCGCAGCCTTGGCGGCAGCCTGACCTGGGAAAAGCCGCAGAATCTCGCCGCCTTTTCGGCCGACGGTCCGTTCGCGGGCCTGCCGATTCCCGGTGACATCACCGTCACCCGTCAGGTGCTGGCCGAACCCGACGCCACGCTCGCCAACCGAAGTTGGGCGACGCTGGTCGACGGTACGCCGCTCGTCACCGGCGAACATCGCGGCAAGGGCGTCGTCGCCCTGTTCCATGTCAGCGCCGACATGCGCTGGTCGGACCTGCCGATGTCGGGCGCTTTCGTTGAAATGCTGCGGCGGATCGTGGACATGGCAGGATACACCAGCAATTCGGGCGCGGGCGTCGCGGCCGATCTTAATCCCGAGACGGTTGCGCCGCTGCGCACGCTGGACGGCTTCGGCGCGTTCACCCCGCCGCCTTCGACGGCCAAGCCGCTGCGGGCCGATTATCGTGATCGTGGCACACCGGAACATCCGCCCGGCTGGTACGGTCCGGCCGACGGACCGCTGGCCGTCAACACGCTGGCGCCGGCAGACCGGCTGGCGCTGCTCGACACGTCCACGCTCAAGGCGCAGCGTGCGGGCTACACCAACGAGGAGCCCCGCGACCTGCGCGGCATCCTGCTCTCCATCGCGCTCGCCCTGTTCCTGCTGGACGCGGTGATCGTCGCCCTGCTCGGCGGCGGGCTCGCCGCACTGACGCGCCGCCGCGCCGCGACGGCCGCCATGCTTGCGGCACTCACGCTCGCGAGCGCCTCCTTCGCCATCGCGCCGCGCGCCTTTGCCGCCGAGAACAAGGACGACTTCGCCGTGCGCGCCGTCGCGCAGACCCGCATCGCCTACGTCGTCACCGGCAATGCCGACGTCGACGAGATCGTGAAGGCGGGCGTCAGCGGCCTGACGCTGTTTCTCGCCCAGCGCACCGCGCTGGAAGCCGGCGAGCCGGTCGGCATCGATCCCGCGCGCGACGAACTCGCGTTCTTCCCGCTGATCTACTGGCCCGTGGTGCCCGGCGCGCCGAAGCCGTCGCAGGACGCGATCAACCGTATCGACGCCTATATGAAGCAGGGCGGCACCGTGCTGTTCGACACGCGCGACGCGGTGGAAGCGCCGCCGGGACCGGGCGGCGAATCGCAGACGCCGGGCATGCAGACGCTGCGCACCATTCTCTCCTCGCTCGATATTCCGGAGCTGGAGCCGGTGCCGCGCGAGCACGTGCTGACGAAAACCTTCTACCTGCTGCGCGACTTCCCCGGCCGCTTCAACATGGGGCAAACATGGGTCGAGACCCTGCCGCGCGAGGACACAGACGAGGCGGCGTCGCGCCCGGCACGCGGCGGCGATGGCGTCTCGCCGATCATCATCACCTCCAACGATCTCGCGGGCGCATGGGCGCTCCGGCCCGATGGCCAGCCGATGCTGCCGCTGACACCGGGCGAACCACGGCAACGTGAATTCGCGTTCCGCGCCGGGGTCAACATCATGATGTACACGCTGACCGGCAACTACAAGGCCGATCAGGTCCACGCGCCCGCGCTGATCGAGCGGCTGGGACAGTGATGTTCCGCCACCCTGAGACGGCCGCAACATGGCCCTCGAAGGGTGACGGCCCGTCATTCGAGATATCCTTCGAGGGCCGCGTCCAGCCTCGCATCTCAGGATGAAGCCGACGCTGCAGGAGTTTGAATGACTTACGGCATCGCATTCGCACCGCTGGTTCCGACGCCCGTGTTGTGGGCCGCGCTTGCCGCCATCGTGGTGATCGCTGCCATCCTGTTCATCGGCCGGTCGCGCAGCGCATGGATCCGCGTTCTGGCACTCGCGCTGATTCTGCTGGCACTGGCCAATCCGTCGTTCACGCGCGAGGAGCGCGAGCCGCTGACCTCCGTGGCGGCCGTGATCGTCGACAAGAGTCCGAGCCAGAATTTCGGCGAGCGCGAGAAGGAAACGGAAGCGGCGCGCGAGGCGCTGGTCGATCAGCTCAAGCAGATCAAGGGCCTTGAGGTGCGCACCGTGGAGGCCGGTCAGGCCGACGGCGAGACCGATGGCACGCGCCTGTTTTCCGCGCTCGGCACCGCGCTGTCCGATGTGCCGAGCGACCGCGTCGCCGGTGCATTCCTCATCACCGACGGCCGCGTTCACGACATCCCGGCGAATACCGCAGCCCTCGGACTGTCCGCGCCGGTGCATGCTCTCGTCACCGGCCGCAGCAACGAGCGCGACCGCCGCATCGCCATCGTCGCAGCGCCACGTTTCGGCATCGTCGGCCAGACGCAGACCATCACCTATCGTCTCGACGATCAGGGCGTGACCGGCCAGCAGGCCCGCATCGCCATCCGCCGCGATGGTGAAACGCTCAGCGAGCGCACGCTGGTGAGCGGACAGACCGCCAGTGTGGACGTCGAGATCGCCCATGCGGGCCAGAACATCATCGAGATCGAGGCGTCGCCGCTGCCCGGAGAACTGACCCCGGTCAACAACCGCGCCGTGGTGTCGATCGACGGGGTGCGCGACAAGCTGCGCGTGTTGCTGGTCTCGGGCGAGCCGCATGCGGGCGAGCGCACGTGGCGCAACCTGCTGAAGTCAGATGCCAGCGTCGATCTGGTCCACTTCACCATTCTGCGCCCGCCGGAGAAGCAGGACGGTACGCCGATCAACGAGCTGTCGCTGATCGCCTTCCCGACACGCGAACTGTTCCAGCAGAAGATCCACGAATTCCAGCTCATCATTTTCGACCGCTATGCACGGCAGGGCGTGTTGCCGAATGCCTATTTCGACAACATCGCGCGCTATGTGCGCGGCGGCGGCGCGGTGCTTGTCGCGGCCGGACCCGACTATGCGTCTTCCACCAGCATCTGGCGCACACCGCTGGATTCGGTGCTGCCCGCCGAGCCGGTGGGCGTCACGGAGAAACCGTTCGTCGCCCATCTCAGCGATATCGGCAAACGGCATCCGGTCACGCGCGGGCTTGAAGGCTCCGCCAGCGAGCCGCCGCACTGGAGCCGCTTTTTCCGTCAGGTCGATACTCGCAATGCCAACGGCCCGCCGATCATGACCGGCGCAGACGGCAAGCCGCTGCTGCTGCTCTCGCGCTATGGCGAGGGCCGTGTCGCGCTGCTGCTGTCGGACCATATCTGGCTGTGGGCGCGCGGCTACGAGGGCGGCGGTCCGCATCTCGATCTGCTGCGTCGCCTGTCGCACTGGCTCATGAAGCAGCCAGAACTCGACGAGGAGGCGCTGCGCCTCGCAGTACGCGGCCACGATCTGGAAATCTCCCGCCAGACCATGGCGGACACCGTGTCGCCCGTCACCCTGACCTCGCCATCCGGCAAGAGCCGGGAGGTGACGCTCAACACCGGCGAACCGGGCCTGTGGCGCGCGGCCGTGCCGGCTGACGAACTCGGCCTCTGGCAGGCGAGCGACGGCACGCTGAAGGCGCTGATCAATGTCGGCCCGACCAATCCGAAGGAGTTCTCGGAAGTAACCTCCGCGACCGCGCCACTGCTGCCGCTGACGCAGGCGTCGGGCGGCGATACGCGACGCATCGCCGAATCCGGGGCAGTGGCGCTGCCCCGCGTCGTCCCGGTGCGCGCGTCGAGCACGTTCCGCGGCGATGGCTGGCTGGGCCTTCGGATGCGCGACGCGAGCGTCGTCAAGGGCATTGGCGTGCTGCCGATCTTCTCTGGCCTGATCGGAATGCTGCTGCTGCTCGGCGCGTTCGCGGTGACCTGGCTGCGCGAAGGGCGCTGATCCGCGCCGCGATGAACGAGGTTTATGCCGGCGTCAGATCCGGCACCTCATTCAGCGCGTAGAACTGGACGGTGGCCCTGCGTCCCTTGACAGCGGCCTCCCTCAGATCGTGCCCGGAGAGATCGAGCCCCGCCGCCTCGGCCGCCGTCCGCGAGATGATGACCGCGCAGCTGTAATCTTTCGTCAGGCTCTCCAGTCGCGCGCAGGTATTCACCGTGTCGCCGATCGCCGTGAGAATCTGCGAATTGGGAGGCCCCATCGCGCCGACGATGGCTTCGCTGAAATGGATGCCGATCCCGATCCGCAGCGGCTGCGCGATCTCGCTCGTCAACTGTTCGTTCAGCGCCGCGAGCCGACGCAGCATCTGCCGCGCACCGTGCAGCGCCGCAACTGCACCCGCCTTCGGATCCTGTCCTTCCAGCCCGTAGAGCGCCATCAGCCCGTCGCCCGTGAACTGGGAGTAATGGCCACCGGTATCGTCCAGCGCCTGCGTCATCTCGCGGAAAAACTGGTTGAGCAGAAACAGCACGTCGTAAGGCAGCCGGGTTTCGCTCAGCCGTGTCGAGTCACGAAGGTCGACGAACATCACCGTCACCAGCCGCTCGCTTCCTGCGAAGCTGCCCTTTACCGCCCCGCGGGCGTCGCTGGCATCGGCGGCGAGCAGCGGCACGATTGACAGGCTCTCGGCCGGCGCGATCTGGCAAGCCAGCCGCACAAGGGGTTCGGCCCGCGCACGCGCCAGCGCACGCGCTTCGAGCACATCGGGCGGCGGCAGGGTTTCCGCGCCGCTGGTGACGAGAACCCGGCAGGTGGTGCAGCGGGCCCGGCCGCCGCAGACCGCCGCATGCGGGACGCCGTGGTCGCGCAGCGTTTCCAGCACCGTCGCTCCCGGCCGGATCGGCAGCCTCCGGCCATCGGGGCAGGTCAGAACCGGCAGCCGGCCGCGCCGGTAGGCCGTTTCGCGAATCCAGCGCGCGCCGAATGCAGCCAGCACCAGCATCAGATGAACCCCGATCCCGGCTTCGGTCCAGTTGTTGGCAGACGCCCTGGCTTCCGGCGTGACATTCGCTGCGGCCAGGACTCTGGCCTCAAGGCCGGGGTCTCGGGCGATCTGGCGCCTCACCTCGTTGCCGGCCGCGACATAACCGGCGATCGCCAGCGACGGAATCAGCAGCGCGAGCGCGGCCCAGCCGGTGCGGGTCCGCCGATACCAGCGCCTGCTGCCGAGCCAGAAGTTCAGCCCGATACAGGCATGCACCCATGTCGCAATCACCGCGGCCAGTTGCATCGGGACGATCCACGGCGCGCCGATCCAGTGCGAGATCAGCACGGACCTGTAGCTGCCGTCGACATCGAACGCGATATCGACGACGATGGTTGCCATGATGTGCAGCATGAGCAGCACTGGCAGCAGCAGGCCAAGGGAAAGCTGGGTGATCTCCTGCCACGACATCCACAGCGACCGCCTCACATAGATGGACCACAACGCGTTGCCGTAATGGAGCAGCAATGCCAGTCCGAGCAGCACCGTTCCGGGCACCGAGCGCCAAGGCGCCATCAGCGCGTCCTGCACGGTCTCGCCGAGGTCGATGGACACCAGCAGCACGATGTGGCCGACGAGATGACTGAGGACAAAACCGAACAGGACGAGTCCGCTGACCAGCCGCAGGCGGGAGCGAAGCGCGGACATCCACGTCATCATTCAGGTTCTCGTGCACAAAGGCCACACGCCGGAACGTTCATGGCCAAGCCCGTATCGACCGTATTGACAGACATTCGCCGGTCTTGCGATGTTACATTATAACAGTCGCGATCACGAATGGATCGTCGCGGCTGAGCGGGTGGGCGGATGATCCGGTTTCGACGCATAGCTGGGGCCAGAGGGGCTCTGGGCGCTTATATCGCGCTTTGCGCGATGGCGCTGCAGCTTGCGCTGTCGTTCGGCCATGTCCACACCCTCCGCTGGCAATCCGGAACACAGATCGCGGCAATCGACGCCCCGGCCAAGGATTCCCACGACGACGACGCGCCCGGCATCGTCTGCGATATCTGCGCGGTCATGCGATTTGCCGCGGCGGCGCTTCCCGCCGCTTCTCCGGCGATCGTCCTGCCCGTCGCGTCCGGTGTTGGTCCCGCCACGCCGGTCACAGCTGCGCCGCCGCGTGCGGCCCACCGCATCGCCGCCTTCCAGCCGCGCGGCCCGCCGACCGTCTGACATCTCCCCTTCCGCTTTCCGTCAAAATCTCGCCCGGTCCGGGCGAGCCGTTTGCCTGCGCCTGCTTCCGCGGGTGCGCCGGGTGTGACGCGATCCGTCGCGTGCGCGCCGGGCTGCATGGAATCCCCAAGATGTCGATGTTGTCTCACCGCTCTCTCTTTTTGCTCGGCGCCGCTGCGCTGACGATTGCGCCTGCCGGGTCCGTCCTCGCTCAGCAGGCCGGGTCTGCCGCGACCGCCCTGCCCGAAATTCAGGTGACCGCGCCAAGTCCGATCCGTCGGCGCGTCATCCACCCCGCTCCCGCATCCGGCACGGGACCGCGCGTGGCGCGATCCACACCGACGCCGCAGGCTCCGCCCGCGCCAGCCGCGCCCGAGCGCGGAACGCTCCCGATCGTGACCGACCAGTTCGCCACTGTTACGGTCGTCCCGAACGAAGAACTGCGCCGCAATCCGACGGGGTCGCTCGGCGACCAGCTGTTCGGAAAGCCCGGCATCACCGGCTCCAGCTTCGCGCCCGGCGCATCGAGCCGACCGATCATTCGCGGCCTCGACATGAACCGCGTCGGCATCACCGAGAACGGCACCAGCGCCAACGGCGCATCGGATCTCGGCGAAGATCATTTCGTGCCGGTCGATCCGCTCGCGGCCAACCAGATCGAGGTCATTCGCGGCCCGGCCGCACTGCGCTGGGGCTCGACCTCGATCGGCGGCGTCGTCAACGCCACCAACAACCGCATTCCCGACACATGGCCGTGCGGCGTCTCGCCGACGCAGGCTTACGGATATGTCAAAGCACCTGTCGCGACCGGCAGATCCTCCTGCACCAGCTTCGAGACCCGCACGGAGGTGTCGAGCGTCGACAGCGGCATCAACGGCGCGGTGCTGCTCGATGCCGCCGGCAACAATGTCGCGATTCATGCGGATGCCTATGGCCGCCGCGCGAGCGACTATTCCATTCCGGCCTATCCGTATCTGAACGAGCCCGGCCTTCCGTTCGACAAGAAGCAGGCCAACTCGGCCGTCAGTTCGGCGGGCGGCTCGATCGGCGGATCGTATTTCTTCGACGGTGGTTTCATCGGCGCGGCGATCACACAGACCAACGCGCTTTATAATATTCCCGGCGTCGAAGGCTCCGAATACTGGACCCGCATCGACGCCAGGCAGACCAAATTCACGACCAAAGGCGAGTATCGTCCCGACAGCGCGGTGATCGACGCCGTCCGTTTCTGGGGCGCGGTGACCGACTACAGGCACAATGAGATCGGACTTGAGGATTCGTCGGACTGGGCCTCGACGACGATCCATCAGACCTTCACCAATCGCGAACAGGAAGGCCGCGTCGAAGTGCAGTTCATGCCCTTCAACGCCCGCTTCGCCAGCATCACCACCGCGGTCGGCGCCCAGATCGGACATCAGGAACTGACCGCACCGAGCCCCGAAAATCCGGGCTCGGTGTTCAACGGCCTGTTCGATCCGAACCGGAATACGCGTGTCGCGGGCTACGTGTTCAACGAACTCAAGTTCACCGACACAACACGCGCCCAGGTCGCGGGCCGCGTCGAGCATGTCGATCTGTCCGGATCGACGCCGGATTTCCCGATCGACTATCTGCCGGACGGCACGCCACAGTTCAGCATCGCCCGCAACCGCTCCTTCACGCCCATGAGCGCATCGGTCGGCCTGCTGCACGACCTGCCGTGGGACCTGGTCGCCAGCGTGTCCGGTCAGTATGTCCAGCGCGCGCCCAAGGCCGCCGAACTGTTTTCACGCGGCGGCCACGACGCCACCGGCACGTTCGATATCGGCAACCCCAACCTGACCCTCGAAACCGCCAGCTCGGTCGAGGTCGGCCTGCGCCGCGCCACCGGCCCGGTGCGGTTCGAGGCGACCGGCTATTACACCCACTTCAACAACTTCATCTATCGCCGCATCACCGGCGTGATGTGCGACGATGATTTCGCCAGTTGCGGAAATCCCGACGGCGAATTGCAGCAGGCTGTCTACTCGCAGCGCAACGCGACATTCCGTGGCTTTGAGTTCCAGACCCAGACCGACGTGGCCAAGTTGTGGGGCGGCACGTTCGGCATCGAGGCGCAATTCGACATCGTGCGCGCGACGTTCGAGGACGGCAGCAACGTGCCCCGCATTCCGCCGATGCGGGTCGGCGGCGGCCTGTTCTGGCGCGACATGAACTGGCTGGCGAAGGTCAACCTGCTGCACGCATTCGCCCAGAACGATGTGTCAGCGAACGAGACCACGACGCCGGGCTACAACCTGCTGCGCGCCGAGGTGAGCTACACGACGAAGCTGAAACCTTACGGTTTTGGTCCGCGCGAAATCACCGTGGGTGCGGTCGGCAACAACCTGCTCAACGAGCAAATCCGCAACGCGGTGTCCTTCACCAAGGATCAGGTGCTGATGCCGGGCATCGGCGTGAAGCTGTTCGCCAACCTGAAATACTGAAAACCGCGATCAGAGGACGTGGCCGGCAGCGGCCGCGTCCCCGCCGCCGAAGTCGCCCGGCCGGATCGCCTCGACCTGAAGCGCGTTACGCGGCGTAACGCCAGTCCGGCCGGATCGGTCCCGACACGCCCTCGAAGGCCGCGTCCGTGAGTTCATTGACGAGAATCCGTGCCGGATCCACCGGGCCCGGCATGGTGGCGCGCCCCTTCGGGACCGCCGTGAACCCGGCGCGCCGATAATAGTCCGCGTCGCCGACCAGCAGGATCAGGTGGTGGCCCTTGGCGCGGGCCTCCTCGATTGCACGTTCCAGCAACCGCCGGCCGATACCCCGATCGCGGAACGGCGGCTCGACGGTCAGGGGGCCAAGCAGCAGAGCCGGGGTCTCTCCGACGCAGATCGGCAGTTGCCGCACCGATCCGACCAGCAGCGTCCCGATCCAGGCGGTGAACGACAGATCGAGGATATGACTGACGTTTTCCCGCAGCCGATAGGCGCTCAGGACATAACGTCCGGGACCGAACGTGCGCTCGTGCAGCCGCTCGATCGCCGTCGCGTCGTTGGCTTTTTCAGGAAGGATGGAGAGAGAAAGATCGTTCATGACTTATCCGTGACGGCCTGCGCCATAGCACTTGCCGGAGCGCGGGTCCATCGCACCGTTCACGCCGCCTGCACCACCCGTTTGCCGTGATGCACCCGCTCACGAAATTCTTGAACCGCGCGCCGGTTACAATCTACAGTCATCAGGAAGCATCCCGATATTGATAATATTCTACGAGCCGTTTCAAAGGGGCAATTGCCATGCGCCTGCCGCTCTCCGGACGTCTTTTCCGCTCGACATTTCTTTTCTTTGCCACCGCCGGCGCTCTGGGTCTGCCCGCCGGCCTCGCACATGCCCAGGGGTTCGGAACCGGAACCAATGGCCTCGGCCTTTCGGTGGACGGCGTCTGTGCCGTCGGGACCTGTCCGCCGTCGCCGACCGCTCTCAACACCGATCACACGCTGCCGTTCTCGTTCGTCCATACATTGGCCAACGGCGACAGCTATCGCATCGCCGGCACGATGAATTCGGGCTCGGATAACAACGGCTTCAGCATCCATAACAATGTGCTGTTCACCGCCACTTACCTTGGGCATGTCTCCCCCGCCGATCAGGCCGCCGACAACAGCCCGTCCCAGCAGGACACCCTGACCATCGCGGCCTACGTCAATGCCGACGAAACTTACGCCAACATCAACATTCCAAATCCAGTCGGCGTCGCTTTCTCTTCCGATATCGTCGCGTCGAGTTCGGTTTCGGAAGTTCTCGTGGCCAATGGCGTCACCTATCCCACGGTGGGACCGGTCTCTCCTCCGGGGCCGTTCACGACCGTTGCACCGACCCGGTCAGTCCCCGGCCATCAGTTCAATACGGTCTGGACCTATACCCTGACATTTGGAGCCGGATCGCCCGTCGGTTCGTGGATCCAGACAGGCTATTTCGTGCTGCCGACGGCCGGACTGGTGGCCGCCGTGCTGCCGACGGCGCGGACCAGTTCGGTCATTCCGGCCACAGACAAGGCGAGCGACGCGGCCGACAATGCGTTCAGCACGGTGACGGCATTCGCCACGGTGATCAACAACTCCGGCAACGACAACACCAACTGTTCGCTGTCGTTGCCGAAGGAAATTCCGGGGCAATTCCATTTCCAGACGACGGATCCCGCGACCAATCAGCCGACCGGATCGGCCGATACGGCCGTAACCATCCCTGCCAACAAAAGCCAGACCTTCGTCTTCTCGGTCACGCCGACCAGCGTGTTCTCGCAGACCATTCCAATCCAGTTCGGATGCCAGTACCAGTTCACCAAATCGGTGACCGGCCTCAACACATTCCTGCTGACCGCCAGCCAGACTCCCATTCCAGACATGCTGTCGATCGCGGCGACCCCCTCGGGAGACGGCGTGCTGAATCTGGCCGGACCAAGCGGCGGCAACGCATTCGCGACCTCCGCGATCAACATCGGCGCTGCGGGGCCTGTCACCGTCAGCGTCAGCGACGCGCCTCCCGGGCAGCAGCCGCGCGGACTGCCCCTTGCCCTCGCCATCTGCCAGACAGATCTGGTCGTGAAACCGGGCGGCGAGTGCGTCAATCCAACGTCGCCCGGTGCTTCGGTATCGCTCTCGCCGGCAAGCAATCAGACCGTCACCTTCTCGGTCTTCGTCGGCGGTGCCGGCAATATCGCCTTCGATCCCGAGCGCAATCGCATCTATGTCACTGCGGTTCAGAACAACACGGCGGTTGGTCAGTCGAGCGTTGCCGTCCGCACGCAGTAAACGCAGCACCGCTTCGGCGCGTCAGCTCCAGTCGGCGGAAGCGGGCGCGCCGAACAGCACCTCGGCCACCCGCCGCCGCGTCGCCGGCGTGGTGTCCGGCGGCAGCGCATCCACCGGGAAATAGCCGCACGCGGCAATCTCCCGGTTCGGCCTTGGCAGTTCGTCCTGCGTGAAGGCGCGAACCACATACAGCGCGACATGATCCCTGCGCGAGATGCGCCGGTTGAAATAGACGGCATGGAGAGATGGCGGCCCGGTGAGGACGATATTGCCTTCCTCCTGCAACTCCCGCGTCAGCGCGTCGAGACAGGTCTCGCCGACCTCGACGCCCCCGCCCGGCAGATACCAGCCCGACACATAGGTGTGCCGCACCAGAAACACGCGGCCCCCCGGATCCAGCACGAGGGCCCGCACGCCCAGCGTCATCCCGCGCGCGAACCGCCAGTAGAGATGAAACACGCGGCGCAATACAGGCTCGAACCGCTGCCGCAACGTTTTCGCCTCGTTCGCCATATGCCGTTCACCCCGACTGCCCCGTCGTCACACGCGAACGCCGCGCACATGAATCCTAGCCGAGCTCATCCATTTGCGATATCCGCCGCGGTCATCCATGGTGACTCCGATGACCCCTTTCGTTCTCGCCCACTTGTCAGATCCGCATCTTGCTCCGTTGCCGCGACCGAAATTGCATCAGCTCGCGGGCAAGCGTGCGCTCGGCTATGCCAACTGGACGCAGAACCGTCGCGGCACGCAGCAGGGCGACGTGCTGAGCACGCTCGTGGCGGACATGAAGGCGCAAAGGCCCGACCATACGGCAGTGACGGGAGACCTCGTCAATCTCGCGCTGCCCGCCGAGTTCGGGCCGGCGCGGGAATGGCTTGAATCGCTCGGGCCTCCTTCGGATGTTACGGCCGTGCCCGGCAATCACGACGCCTATGTCTTCACGACGCGCCACCATCACCGCCACGAATGGGACGATTATCTGCGCGGCGACGATGCTGCCGAAGGCGGAACGTTTCCGTTCATCCGAAAGCGCGGGCCGGTCGTGCTGATCGGAGTCTCGACCGCCGTTCCGACGCTGCCCCTGATGGCGACGGGACGACTCGGCCGCAAGCAGCGCGAGGCGCTGGCCCGCACCCTTGGCGAACTGAAGGACAGCGGCCTGTTTCGCGTGCTGCTGATTCACCACCCGCTCGCAAGCCCGCGCGAGCGCTGGCACAAACGGCTTACGGACGCGCGGCAGTTGCTGGCGATCCTGCGCGAGCATGGCGTGGACATGGTGCTGCACGGCCACGACCACCGCCATTCGACGATGATGTTCGAGGGACCGCACGGACCCATTCCGGCGATCGGCGTCCCGTCGGCTTCAGCCGCGCCGCATGGCACGCGCGACCCGGCGGCCTATAATCTGTTCTACATCGACAAGGACGGCGATGACTGGAGGGTCGAGATGGCCACGCGCGGCTTTCGCCCGCGTGACACATCCGGTTTCGACGACTCGCCGCTTCAGGTCACGGACATCAAGCGGCGGCAGCCGGTGTAAACGGCGGGATCGCCGTCACATGCTCCGCAGAGCCGCGAACAGCGCGACGCAGAACAGCGACAGCGCGCCGACGACAACGCCGAGCACGAACGGCCAGAACCGTCCGCCCCGGCGGGCGGGCTTCGGGGCCGGCGCGGACGATGGCGTCGCCACCAGCGCCTGCTCGCGCTCGACCATGCGGCGCGCGACATAGTCAGTGACCGCCTTCACGATCACCGGCACCTCGTGCGACTCGGCCAGCACGATGCGGCCAAAGCGGGTGTCCTGCACGAAACGATAGAGGCGCTTGTCGCGCCCCATCACCACGTGGGCGACCACGTCGACCCACAGGCGCGGCGTGTCCCCCCGGCTGATGCCCCGGTCGAACAGATCGACGCGCTCCGGGATTTCGGCGAACAGCGGATCGAGTGCCTCGTTGAGAATCTCAAGCCGCGCCACCTCGGCATCGCGCAGATCGACCACCACCGCCGTGCGGTCCGCAGCTTCGATCCGCGCCTGCCGCAGCGCATCGCTCAGCCGGATCGGACGGGATGACTCGGGCTGTCTGTTTTCGGCGGTCTGATCGGCCATCGCGAAAGTCCTGTATGCCCACCCGCGCCAACGGCTTTTCGCTGGCGCGCCATAAGGTTAGGCTGACGCTTAACCTATCAGTAACCATGGCCGCCGCAAAGCGGGGTCCGCCAGACCGTCGCCGGAAGGGCCGGGAAAAAACATCGGCCCCGTCCGGCAGAACCGGACGGGGCCGACACCCCTTGGACGATGACGGGCTTGCGAGCCGCGGATCAGGCGGTGCCCCGGTGCGGCTCCTCGACGATCGAGAAGCGCACGCTGCCGCGATGACGGTTCTCCTCGGAGACCGCCTTCCAGGCTGCCTCGGCTTCCTCGCGGGTCTTGAACGGACCCTTCACCTGCGCGGATCCCTCGACCAGCTTGTGGAAGTTCATCGAGCCGAACTCACCGCCGATCACCCAGAAATTGCTTCCTGTCGTCATGGTTGTCTCCCGTTGTTCAGGTCCAGATCAGCCGAACTGGTTCATGGTGTTGTGCGCGCCGCCCGCCTTGAGGGCCGCCTCGCCCGCAAAGTATTCCTTGTGGTCGTCGCCGATGTCGGAGCCGGCCATGTTCTGGTGCTTCACGCAGGCGATGCCCTGACGGATCTCCTGGCGCTGGACGCCCTTCACGTAACCGAGCATGCCCTGCTCGCCGAAATATTCCCTGGCGAGATTGTCCGTCGACAGCGCGGCCGTGTGATAGGTCGGCAGCGTGATCAGGTGATGGAAGATGCCGGCGCGCTTGGCCGCATCCGCCTGGAAGGTGCGGATCAGCTCGTCGGCCTTCTTGGCCAGCGGCGTGTCGTCATACTCCGCCTTCATCAGATCGGCGCGGTTGTACTGGCTGACATCCTCGCCCGCCGCCTTCATCTCGTCGAACACCTGCCAACGGAAGTTGAGCGTCCAGTTGAACGAGGGCGAGTTGTTGTAGGCCAGCTTCGCGTTCGGCACGACTTCGCGGATGCGATCCACCATCTCGGCGATCTGCCCGATGTTCGGCCGCTCGGTCTCGATCCACAGCAGGTCTGCGCCGTTCTGCATCGAGGTGATGCAGTCGAGCACCACGCGATCCACGCCCGTGCCCGGACGGAACTGATACAGATTGCTGGGCAGGCGCTTCGGACGCATCAGCTTGCCGTTGCGCGTGATGATGACGTCGCCGTTGCCGATCTTCGAGGCGTCGACTTCTTCACAATCAAGGAAGCTGTTGTACTGGTCGCCGATGTCACCCGGCTTGTGGCTGACCGCGATCTGCTGGGTCAGGCCCGCGCCGAGCGAGTCGGTGCGGGTGACGATGATGCCGTCCTCCACGCCGAGTTCGAGGAAGGCGTGGCGGCAGGCGCGGATCTTCGCGAGGAAGACCTCGTGCGGCACCGTCACCTTGCCGTCCTGATGGCCGCACTGCTTCTCGTCCGAGACCTGATTCTCGATCTGCAGCGCGCAGGCGCCGGCCTCGATCATCTTCTTGGCGAGCAGATAGGTCGCCTCAGCGTTGCCGAAGCCCGCGTCGATGTCGGCGATGATCGGCACGACATGGGTCTGGAAGTTGTCGATCTTCTCGATCAGCTGCGCTTCCTTCGCGCTGTCGCCGGCCTTGCGGGCCGCATCGAGCGCACGGAAGATGTCGTTCAGCTCACGCGAATCCGCCTGACGCAGGAAGGTGTAGAGCTCCTCGATCAGCGCCGGCACCGAGGTCTTCTCGTGCATCGACTGATCCGGCAGCGGTCCGAATTCGGAACGCAGCGCCGCGATCATCCAGCCGGACAGATACAGATAGGTGCGGTCGGTGGTGCCGAAGTGCTTCTTCACCGAGATCAGCTTCTGCTGCGCGATGAAACCATGCCAGCAGCCGAGCGACTGGGTGTACTTGGTCGGATCCTCGTCATAACGAGCCATGTCGGCGCGCATCAGCGCCGCGGTGTAACGGGCGATGTCGAGGCCGGTCTTGAAGCGGTTCTGCAGGCGCATGCGCGCCACGGCTTCCGCGCCCACTCCGTTCCAGGTCGGCTTGGTCTTGAGGAACGCCGCCGCAGCCTCGACCTCGCTGCGATAGGAGCCGGGGCCGAGGATGGACTGATCGCTGATTCCGCGGGGCTGGAAGTTCATGGTCTTGTCCTCTCACATTCGTGACAATCGCGTTGCACGCGCCTGACCGGACATAAACGCGGAAATCGAAAAATCCGCCAGAGGCCTTGATAATGAATGAGGTTGTCATGTAACATCTCGACTTGTAACAATTGTTAATTTGTAATTTTTGTCACAAATTCCAAAGTCACGACCGGGGAACCATGGCGCAGGACACCAACAAGAAGCTGTTTGTCGGCCCCAGGTTCCGGCGCATCCGCCAGCAACTGGGGCTGTCGCAGACCCAGATCGCCGAGGGGCTCGGCATCTCCCCGAGCTACGTCAACCTGATCGAGCGCAACCAGCGCCCGGTGACGGCGCAGATCCTGCTGCGCCTCGCCGAGACCTACGATCTCGACCTGCGCGATCTCGCCACCGCCGACGAGGATCGCTTCTTCGCGGAACTCAACGAGGTGTTCTCGGACCCGCTGTTCCGCCAGATCGACCTGCCCAAGCAGGAACTGCGCGACCTCGCCGAACTTTGCCCCGGCGTCACCCATGCCCTGCAACGGCTCTATGCCGCCTATATCGAGGCGCGGCGGGGCGAGACGATGGTGGCCGCCCAGTTTGCCGAGCGCGGCGAGGGCGGTGCGGGGTTCGAGGCCAACCCGATCGAGCGGGTGCGCGATCTGATCGAGGCCAACCGCAACTATTTCCCCGAGCTGGAACAGGCGGCCGAGGCGCTGCGCGACGAGATCAACGTTCCGGCGCAGGATCTCACGGCCGCACTCACCGCCCGCCTGCGGGAACGGCATTCCATCGTTACCCGTATCATGCCGGTGGACGTGATGCGCGAGACGCTGCGCCGCTTCGACCGCCATCGCCGCCAGCTTCTGATCTCCGAGCTGGTGGACCTGCCCGCCCGCACCTTCCAGCTCGCGTTCCAGATCGGCCTCGCCGAATGCGGCCCGGCGCTGGACGCCATCGCCGCACGCGCCGGCGCGCTCGACGACACCACCCGCCGCCTCTACCGCATCACGCTCGCCAACTATTACGCAGCGGCGGCGATGATGCCCTATCCGGCCCTTCTCGGCGCGGCCGAACAGCTCGGTTACGACATCCACGTGCTGGCACAGCGCTTCAATGCGGGCTTCGAGCAGGTGTGCCACCGCCTCACCACGCTTCAGCGGCCGAATGCACGTGGCATTCCGTTCTTCCTGCTGCGCGTGGACAATGCGGGCAATGTCTCGAAGCGGTTTTCCTCAGGCACGTTCCCGTTCTCGAAATTCGGCGGCACCTGCCCGCTGTGGAACGTGCATTCGACCTTCGACACGCCGGACCGTCTGCTGCGCCAGATTGTCGAGATGCCCGACGGCAGCCGCTTTTTCTCGGTGGCGCAGACCGTGCGCCGCCCGGTCGCGCCGCACCCGCAACCGCAACCGCGCTTCGCCATCGGGCTGGGCTGCGACATCCGTCACGCGGCCAAACTGGTCTATGCGGGCGGCATGGACCTCGAGAAGGAGGAAGGCACGCCGATCGGCGTCAACTGCCGGCTGTGCGAGCGGGAAAACTGCAGCCAGCGCGCCGAGCCGCCGCTGACCCGCACGCTGATCCTCGACGAAACCACCCGCCGCGTGACGTCGTTCTCGTTCGCCAATGCGAGGGAGCTGTAGTCAGTTCAGCGCGAGAAAACCGCGAAGCTTGAGCTGAACAGCGCGCACGGCTGTCTTGTCCAAACGCCCCGCGCGGCGAAGGATCCTGGACGGATCTACACACGCGATCTTCGCCGGCCTGACAACGGAAGGAGCCGGCAGGCCAGCCTTGTCAAAATCGCCAATGGGAACGTCGCAAGACCAGGTCTCGTTGTCAGCACTCGTAATCATGGCGAGCCAGACGAGGCCGAATGCGCCGACCCGAGCACTCGAAATCACCAGCGCAGGACGGCGCTTCTCCGCGAGACGATCAGCATATGGAAACGGAACGACGACAATATCAAACTGGCGATATCGTGTGGACTGCAATTCGGCCCCTGCCATACCATCCGCCTGCGCCCGCTACAGATCAGCGTAAGCTCTCTGATCGGCGTCTCCGGACCATTCGAAAAACGCGAGAAACGGATCATCGGCAACTGGCGCGCTCGCCTTTTCCAGAACGACACCATCCGGCGTCAGCCGGAAACGCACAGCATCACCCGGCCGCAACCCCAGACGATCCCGCACCGCACGCGGGATCACGGTCCGGCTCTTGACCGTGACCTTGGAAACGAGGATTTGCCGCGATGACCTTTTCATCACGTTTCAATATACTCCCTGACAGGGTCCGTTACAATCACAGCGCGCATTGCTCTCCTCTGCCGTGACCGTGCTGGCTCATGACCGATCCGCCGGCCTATAGTCGCGCCAACGAAACTTTGGACTTTCCCGTGAGCATCCTCCCGCAGCCGACCGTTACGCCCCGGCTTCCGTCCGATCTCATCGCGCGGTTCGCCGCCATCGTCGGCGAGCGTTATGCCGTGACGGCCGCCAACGACGTCGCGCCCTATACCAGCGAACAGCGCGGACTCTATCACGGCCATACGCAGCTCGTGCTGCGGCCCGGCTCGACGGCCGAGGTCGCGGCGATCTGCAAGCTGGCGCACGAGACGCGCACCGCCATCGTGCCGCAAGGCGGCAACACCGGCCTCGTCGGCGGCCAGACTCCGCATCACGGCGAGATCGTGCTGTCGCTGACGCGGCTGGACCGTGTGCGGGAGATCGACACCGCATCGAACATCATGACGTGCGAGGCCGGTGTCGTTCTCGCCAACGCGCACACCGCGGCGGAGAAAGTGGATCGCCTGTTTCCGCTGTGGCTCGGCTCGGAGGGAAGCTGCACCATCGGCGGCAACCTCGCCACCAATGCGGGTGGCAACACCGCCCTCGCCTACGGCGTCGCGCGCGAGCTCGCGCAGGGGCTTGAGGTCGTGCTGGCCGATGGCCGCATCCTCAACGGCCTGTCGAAGCTGAAGAAGGACAACACCGGTTACGATCTGCGCAATCTCTTCATCGGCGCGGAAGGCACGCTCGGCATCATCACGGCGGCGTCGCTGAAGCTGTTGCCGCGCCCGCGCACCATTGAGACTGCTTTCGTCGGGCTGTCCACGGTCGAGGCCGCGCTCGAATTGCTCGCCATTGCGCGCAAGGAGGCCGCCGGATCGCTGACGAGCTTCGAACTGATCGCCGAGATCGGCATCGATTTCTGCGTCCGCCACGGCACCAACATCCGCGATCCGCTGGCCTCGCGTCATCCCTGGTATGTCCTGATGGAAGTTTCCTCTGCGCGCGACGATGCCCGCGAAACGCTGGAGTCCATTCTTACAAAAGGCATGGAGGATGGACTGGTCGAGGATGCGACGCTGGCCGCGAACCTCGATCAGCGCAACGCGTTCTGGAAGCTGCGCGAGGCCCTCTCTCCGGTGCAGCGCGCCGAAGGCGGATCGATCAAGCACGACATCTCCGTGCCGGTGGCGGCGGTGCCGCAATTCATCGCCGAGGCGAACGCGGCCGTGACCAGACTTGTTCCGGGCGCGCGCCCCTTTCCGTTCGGCCACATGGGCGACGGCAATATCCACTATAACGTGAGCGAGCCAGCCGGCGGCGACCCGGCGTTTCTGTCGCGCTGGAACGACGTCAACGCCGTGGTCTACGAGGTGGTGCTGCGGCTCGGTGGTTCGATCTCGGCCGAGCACGGCATCGGCGTGATGAAGCGGGACGAACTGACCCACGTCAAGGATCGCACGGCGCTCGAAGTGATGCGCGCGCTGAAAGCGACGCTGGATCCGCACGGCATTCTCAACCCGGGCAAGGTGGTGTGAGTCATTAAGGCCGCACGCGTCGGGAGACGCGGTCAGAATCGCTCGCGGCCCCGATGGCTGGCCTCACCTTAAAACAATTCGCCCTGTCCACTGTCGCCATCATCGCGGCGCGGTGCCTTGGCGCGACCACGCGGTGAGGGTTCAGGCGTCGCAACCGCTGCCTCAACGGCAGCGATTTCAACCTCGTCTTCGCTGAGCGGCGCGATCAGCGAGGGATCGTCGTTGGCGACGCGACCCACGGCCGGCGACACCGCATGCCACGTGAACGATCCCGGCAGCGGCGGGGCAAGCAGCTTCAGCGCGGCATCTGTCTCAAGCTCGTCGACGGCCAGCCATTGCGCGTAATCCGCGTGCGCGATCGTCACCGGCACGCGGGAATGGATCGCCGCGAGATCGTCGCTCGCCTGCGCGGTGATGATCGCCACCGTGTCGAGTTCCTCGCCATGCGGTCCGCTCCACGTTTCCCAGACGCCCGCGAACGCAAACGGCTGCCCGTCATGCGCCCGGATGAAAAACGGCTGCTTCCGGCCGGCGCGCATCTGCCATTCGTAATAGCCGTCGGCCGGGATCAGGCAGCGCCGGCGGCGGATCGCGTTGCGGAACGCGGGCCGTTCCACAATCCCCTCGGCGCGCGCATTGATGAGCGGCGCGCCCTTGCGCGGCTCCTTCGCGAAGGCCGGAATGAAGCCCCAGCGCATCAGGCGGAAATGCGGCCCATCCCGCTCGCAGGTGACGACGGGAATCGGCTGGGTCGGCGCGATGTTGAACCGGGGCGGGAAATTCGGCTGCTCCGGGTATCCGAACAGCCGGCGCAGCGCCTCCGGCGCGGACGTGATGACGAAGCGGCCGCACATCAGTTCAAATTCCGTCGCCCATTCAGTCCGCGTTAAGACGGATGGTTAACAATCGGCGGAATGACCGCCACCGTCGCATATGTATCCGGCCCTGACCTTCAGCCCGAAACGGCTGATATGGCGGAAATTTACTCGGCGGCCAACGTCAATCCGCACACCGGCCTCGCCACCGACTACCTGAACCACTTCAACGAAGCGGTGATGCTGCTCGAACTCATTCCCGACATGCCGGAATGTATCGAGGATTTTCTCGCCTGGCAGCCGCGCGGCTATCGCGAGCATTTCGAGACGTCCGACTTCGCCGGCCGCGAGGTTGCCATCGCGGCCTATGAGGCAGCCGAGCCCGCGCTCCGCACCGAATTCGACCGCCTCACCCATGCCATGACCTCGGTCCTCGAAACCGCCGGCCTGCTGCTGCGGGATCCCGCGCTCGCAAGCCGGAGCGGCATCATCTCCACCCATGTGGCCGAAAGCATGAAGCCGCTGGTGCTGCTCGCGGGCGGCCTGATCAATGGCGACAGCGGCGACGGCGACGTCGAATCCATCCTGGCGGAGGATATCCCGGACTTCGGACCGTGACCGCGCCGCGCCCGCAGCTGGCCATCAGTGCAGCCATTTTCCGAAACGGCCGATGCCTCATCGTGCGCCGAACCCGGCCGCCGCTCGACGTCTATACGCTGCCCGGCGGCCGCGTCGAATTCGGGGAAAGCCTTGAGGCCGCGATCCAGCGCGAAATCGTGGAGGAGACGGGCCTTGCGATCGCCGTGCTGGGCCTTGCCGGCTGGCGCGAGGTGCTGCCGGCCGTGGGCGGCGACAGCCACTACGTGATCCTGTCCTTCGCCGCGCGCTGGCGGAACGGCGACATCACGCTCAACGAGGAACTGGCGGAAGCGCGGTGGCTGCCGCCGCAGGAGATCGCCGCCTTGCCCACCACCCCCGGGCTGCTGCCCATCATCGCCGAGGCCGCGCGCCTCGCCGAATAGCCGGGCAGCGCCTTGCCAATGCCTTGCCTCCTGGTCCGTTGCGGGGCATATCCGCACATCGCTGGTATCACCCTCCATGTTGACGCGCGCCCTGACGATTGTGCTGATTGTTCTGGCTTGCGGGCTCGGTTCGGCCCGCGCCCAGGAAGCCGCGGCGCCGTTCGACGCCGACCTGCAGCGGCTGGCCGAAATTCTCGGCGCGCTGCAGTATCTGCGGGGCATCTGCAATGCCGGCGAGGGAACCCGCTGGCGCGGCGAGATGCAGGCGCTGCTGGAGGCCGAGACGCCGGCACCGGGCGCGCGCCGCCAGCGGCTGATCGCCGCCTTCAACCGGGGCTATGGCGGCTTTCAGCAGACCTACCGCAGCTGCACGCCGGCCGCCGATGTCGCCGTGCGCCGCTATCTCGACGAAGGGGCGAGAATTTCCCGCGATCTGACGGCCCGCTACGCCAACTGATCCCATCGCTGGCGACCAACGGACGACGCCCCGGATAGCGGTTTACGCGCGGCTCCGGGCGACCTATCTATGCGACACGGGCCTTGAGCCAGAAAAAACGGAGAGCGGCGTGCTGAACAAATACGGTTCGCCGGGCTATGGCGAGGCCCGGGTCCAATATCTGGATGGGGATTTCCGCGTCATCTCGCCGGGAGCCTATGTCCGCTGCGCCGTCACCGGCGTGCATATCCCGCTCGACGAGCTGAAATACTGGAGCGTCGACCGGCAGGAAGCCTACGCGACCCCCGAAGCCGTCGCGCAGCGTTTCTATCCGGACGCGGTCAAGAGCGCGACCTGACCGCGCGCGCCGAGGCCGCGCCTCGCCTTTACGACATTGTCTTCCGCGCGGCTTCCAGCCGCTGCGCGACAAAGCTGCCGAACGCCTTTTCGTTGTCGAAGCGCAAGGCCACCCCGAACGAGGCGATATCGCCGCTGCCCACCGGCAGCCGGGGATCGGTGCGCAGCCGCGCCATGTCCTTTTCCGTGGTTACCAGCGTCAATCCCTGCCGCTTGGCGGCGTCCATCAGGCCCTCGATGTCCCGTGCGGTGAAGGGATAGTGGTCGGGGAAGCTGCGCGCGTCGGCCACCTCGACGCCGCTGCTGCGCAGCGTCTCGAAGAACCGGCTCGGATCGCCGATGCCGGCAAAGGCGAGCACCCGCCGCCGCCGCAGATTGTTCAACGCACTCCGGTCCGGCTGAAACCGGGCACGGAACACCGGCCGGTTGCGCGCCGCCATCCATCCCGCAATCTGATCGGCCGCGTGGCCGTCGCCGACAACCACCAGCGCGTCGGTCCGCTCCAGTTGCATGGCGAGAGGCGCGCGCAGCGGACCGGCCGGAAACACCTCGCCATTGCCGATCCCGCGCATGCTGTCGATGACGATCAGCGATGCGTGCTTGCGCAGCGCCGGATTCTGGAAGCCGTCGTCCAGCACGACAAGACTGGCGCCGTTCTCGCAGGCCATCGCAGCCCCCGCGACGCGGTCGCGCGACACGATCACCGGAACGCTGGCCGCCATCATCATCGGCTCGTCGCCGACATCCGCCGCGCTGTGGCGCAGCGCATGAACCGGAACCGGGCCCCTGAGCCGTCCGCCATAGCCGCGGCTGACCACGACCGGCTGTTCGCGCAACTCGCGCAGCACGCGGACCAGCGCGAGGACGGTGGGGGTCTTGCCCGCGCCGCCCATGTGATAGTTGCCGACGCATAGCACCGGGATTCCGACATCGGCTCCGGTTCGCGTCATGCGCCGCGCAGCGAGCGCGCCATAGAGCAGGCTGGCCGGCCTCAGCAGCCGCGACGCGGCCGCGTTGTAGCGATGCCAGAAATCCGGCTCATGCATCGCGCGCTCCCTGCTCGAGCCGCAGCTGCAGCAGGTAGGGTTCAAGCGCGTTCAGCGTCCGCCGCAACGCACCGCCAAGCTGATCGACGACGCCGGCTCCCGCATTGGCGATGAGCTGGCGCGCGGGCGCATCGCTCAGCAGGCGGCCGAACTCGCGGGCGAGCGCTTCGGCGGTGTCGGCGCGCGCCGCCCCGCCCGCGCCGTCGAGCGCCTCATAGATCTCGGTGAAATTGAACACATGCGGACCATGAATGACCGCGCCGCCGAGCTTGATCGCCTCGATGGGATTCTGTCCGCCGTGATTGACCAGGGATCCGCCGACGAACACCACCGGCGACAGACGATAATACAACCCCATCTCGCCCATCGTATCGCCGATATAGATATCGGTCCGGGCCGACGGCAGATGCTCCTGCGAGCGAAGCGCGGGCTCCAGCCCCTCGGCCGCGACCATGCGCGCGATGGCCTCGCCGCGCTCGGGATGACGCGGCACGATCACCGTCAGAAGCCCGGGAAAATAGCGCGTCAGCTTGCGATGCGCAGCGACGACAAGTTCGTCCTCGCCGGGATGCGTCGAGGCAGCCACAACAATCGGGCGACCGCGGACGACGCTGATCAGACGGTCGAACCGGGCTTGGTCGGCCGGCGGAGCCGCCACGTCCATCTTCAGGTTTCCTGTCACCACCACGTCGCGCGCACCGAGCGAGGAGAACCGGTCCGCGTCCAGGCCCGACTGCACGAGGCACAGATCGAACCGTTCGAGCAGGGCCGCGATCGCAGCCGAAAACTGCTGCCAGCGGGGGAAGGACCGCTGCGACATCCGCCCGTTGACGAGCACCATCGGAATCCGCCGGTTCGCGCACGAAAGAATTACATTCGGCCACAAATCCGACTCGACGAACAGGGCCAGCGACGGTTGCCAGTGATCAAGAAAACGCGACACGTAGCGCGGCGCGTCGTAGGGAACGTACTGGTGGATGATCTCCGGCGCGAAACGCTTGCCGATCACGGAGGCCGAGGTCACCGTTCCCGATGTGAGCAGAATGGTGATGCCGTGCGCCCGCAATTGCTCGATCAGGCCGCCTACCGCCAGCACCTCGCCGACGCTCGCGCCGTGCACCCAGATCAGCGGCCCCGCCGGGCGCTGGCGCGAGGCAATCCCGCGTCGCTCGCCGATCCGCGACGGATCTTCCTTGCCCCGCTTCAGCCGCCGCCGGACGACGGCACCGGTCAGCGGCACGGCCGCCGACAACAGCCCCCGATAGAGCCGCAGCGTCTTCGGCAGATCGCTATCCATGCGCCGCGTCCGGGCGGCCGACGGCGGCATAGGCACGACGGTCTGCGTCGTTCAACGCGTCTTCCAGCTTGAGCCGGATCGCCTCCATGGTGGCGCTGTCGGCATCGGGCGGCACCCGGATGAATTCATTGCCGGTCACGATGGCGCCGCGCCCGAACGGCAGGTGGACCGTGGTCCGGTCCCAGTTGCGCAGGCGCCTGAAGCGCGAGGTCGCGATCGCCACCGGAATGATCGGCCGGCCGGTTTCCCGCGCCAGCATGACAATGCCGAGTCCGGCCTTCCGCGACACTTTCGGAACGTCCGCCGTCAGCGCGACGTTATACTGCTCCTCCAGCGCCCGGGCCATTTCCCTGAACGCGCCGACGCCGCCCTTGCGGTGAAAGGCCGTGCCGTGATCGCCCGATCCCCGCACCGCCTCGACGCCCAGCCGAGCGGCCGCGATGGCGTTGATCTCCCCGTCGCGATGCCGGGAGATCAGCGTCTTGGAGCGGTGCTGCTTCAGCTTGAGGAACGGCATCATCAGGTGCTGTCCGTGCCAGAACGCGATGATAACAGGAATCTCCGGCTCGACGAGCGGATAGATATCCGGTGGATCGTAGGTGAAGCGGTTGGTGACCCAGACGAACCGCAGGAATTCAGCCGCCAGAACCCCGGCGGCGCGCTGGAACCAGCGCGCGCGTGTCAGATCCCGCAGGTGCATTGTCAGTGCGCGTGCCGGCCGCTCTCGCCCGGATCGAGCAGCCGGTGGAGGTGGACGATGAAATAGCGCATCTGCGCGTTATCCACGGTCTGCTGCGCCTTGGCGCGCCATGCGGCAAAAGCGCTCGCATAGTTCGGAAACACGCCGACGATATCGACCTTGGACAAATCCTTGAACGTGTTGTGCTCGAGGTCGTTGAGTTCTCCGCCAATGACGAGGTGGAGCAGTTGCTGCTGCACGGTATCCGAATCCGACATGCGTTGCGTTCCCGCGGCAAATGCCGCCCTTATCCGAGGCCGCGACCGTCCCAGCCGGTTACAGAACTGACTGATTCCGAAAATGCGCAATCACGCTTGCGTGCCGTTCGCGTCCCGCCGCGACCAGCACATCATGCGTCACATCCGCCCGATTGTAGACGATCGGATCGCCCCCCAACGTGGACATCCTACCACCCGCTTCCTGCACGATCAAATGCGCCGCAGCAAGATCCCAGTCATGGCTGCGCCCGCCGACGAACGCAAGATCGAGCCGACCCTCGGCCACGCGACACAGCCGCAGCGCCAGCGATCCGATACGCGGATGGATGGGAGCCGCATCGACCGGCAGTCCCAGCCCATCGACCAGCGGCTTCGGCCCGGCAATTTTTGGCGGCAGAAGCTCGATCCCGCCCGATGCGACAATGGGCTGATCGTTGAGGAACGCGCCCGCCCCGCGCGCCGCCCAGAAAAACTCCCGGGTGACCGGCGCGAAGACGGCCCCGAGCACAGGTTCGTTCCCCTCCACCAGGGCAACGCTGACACACCAGTCCTCGCGGCCAGCCAGATAGGCACGGGTGCCGTCGATCGGATCGACCACCCAGACGAAGCGGCTTGCGAGCCGTCCGGATTCGTCGGCGCTTTCCTCCGACAGCCAGCCGTAATCGGGGGTCGCGGCCCGCAGCGCCCCCTCGATCAGGGCATTCGCGGCCATGTCGGCCTCAGAGACCGGCGAAGAAGCCCCTTTGGTCCATCTCCGAAGCGAATCGCCGGACATCCGGAAGGCCAGGTCGCCGGCCTCCCTCACTGTTTTCCGAAGCAGCGCAATGTGCTGCGTGCCGTCCCGCCCGGAGGCGGGCGCATCAGCGTCCGGCAACGGTCATCTCTCCAATCCACAGGGTCGGCGCGTCCACGCCACGGCGGAACGTGAGGTCGTCGGCCGGGGTGAGCGTCTGGAACATGTCCAGCAGGTGACTGGCGATGGTCACCTCGCTGACCGGATAGGTCAGTTCGCCATTCTCGATCCAGAATCCGCCAGCCCCTCGGCTGTAATCGCCGGTCACGCCGTTCACGCCAGATCCGATCAGCTCGGTGACATAGAGCCCCTGCTTGACGTCAGCGATCAGATCCTTCGGCGAGACCGTTCCGGCGTCCAGATAGAGATTGTAAGGTCCGGGCGAAGGCGAGGACGAGACGCCGCGATGCGCATGGCCCGTGGTGGTCATGCCAAGCTCGCGCGCGGTCGCGCAATCGAGCAGCCATGTGGTGAGAATGCCGTCGTCGATGAGCGCGGTGCGCTTCACCGCAACGCCTTCCGCATCGAAGGTCTGCGAACGCAGGCCACGCACCCGCAACGGATCGTCGATGATCCGGATGCCTTTGGCGAACAGCTGCTGGCCGAGCCTGTCCTTGAGGAAGCTGGTCTTGCGCGCGATGGACGCGCCGTTGATCGCGCCGACCAGATGGCTGACCATCGATCCCGAGACGCGCGGGTCGAAGATCACCGGCACCTTGCGGGTCGTGATCTTGTGCGGGTTGAGCCGGGCGACGGCCCGCTCGCCGGCGCGGCGGCCGACCACGTCGAGCGGTTCGAGATCGGAAGCGTGGATCGCCGAGGTGTAGTCATAGTCGCGTTCCATCGCGGTGCCCTCGCCGGCGATCACCACCGTGGAAACGCTGTGGCTGGAGCGCAGATAGGAGCCGTGAAACCCGGTCGAGGTGACGAGCACCATGCCGCCGATACCGGCCGAGGCCGACGCGCTGTCGGAGCGGGTCACGCCCTTCACCGCCAGCGCCGCCGCTTCCGCCTCGCGCGCGCGGCGCTCCAGTTCATCCACAGAGGGCGGCACCGGATCGATCAGGTCGAGTTCGGGAAACGATGACACCAGAAGCGCGGGATCGGCGAGCCCGACATAGGGATCCTCCGGCGCGACCTTCGCCATGGCGACGGCGCGCTCGGCCAGCCGCGCGGCCCCATCGCCGCGCACATCGTTGGTGGAGACAACAGCCTGCCGCCTGCCGACCAGCACCCGCAACCCGACATCGTCGCCCTCGGAGCGCTCCGATTCCTCGACGCGTCCGTCCCGGATCTCGACACCCTGCGAGACCCCGCGCACCGCGACCGCGTCGGCCGCATCGGCTCCGGCCTTGCGGGCGGCCTCGACGAGGCGCTGCGCCAGATCCGTCAGGGCGGACTGGTCGAGCAGATCGGAGGCGGGAGCCGAGCGGTTGAGCGTCGATTGTGGAGAAGAGTTCACGGAATGAGGTTCCTTGCGGGCGAAATGCCGTGTGAGTCAGGCTTGTCAGATGTGCCCGTTTGACGCGGACTTCAAGGATCGGCGCAAAACGCGCGCGAATTGGAGAAGGTCAAGCAAGCTTCCATCAATCATGTGCGCCAAGGAATAGTCAATCATGCCGGACGGCAGTTGGCCCGGTACCACTGGTTAACCAGCCTTCTTAAGCGAAACCGGCCCCCGCCCGTGGCAATCTCCACGCATTGATCGGGAACATAATCCCGACGGGGAGACTGAAATCGTGAGGCGTCAAATCACAACAGGCGGGGCTCAGCCCGCCGGATCGAGCCGCGCCGCCATGCGGCTCGATCCTCCCTCTTTCCCGATCCGTTTCGCAGCGCATGATGCGCGGGCAGACGGACATTCCAGAGACGTGGAGATCGGCCGCGACCGTGTGCTGGTGCGCCGTTCGCTCCGGGGCATCCGGATGGCGATCGCGGTCCGCGTCGAGGACTTCCTCGGCGTCGAGATCGTCCAGCGTCAGGATGGATCGACTCTCATGCTGCGCCACCGCGACCCTTCGCTGTGTGTGCCGCTCGCGGTCGCGCCGCCGGACACCGATCTCTCTGAAGCGTGGCAAATGTGGAGCGAGACGTTCGCGCTGCCGCAACTCGCCAACGATAATGGCGAGCCCGCGCCGCGCCGTCGCCGCCGCAACGCCATCCGGGCGCGACGCCCGCGCATCCTGATGCGCCGCCGCGTGTCCCGTCTCGTTCGCGAGATGAACGTTTATCGCGGCGAACGGGAGATCATCGCCCGCACCTGATAGGAGTTGGAGCCGTCATCCTTCGCGTCCGCGGGGGATGACGGATTTTAGATCACGCCGGAGCGCAGCAGCGCGTCGATTACGAGTCCGGCGAACAGCAGCAGGCCTGCGTCGCGATTGGACTTGAAAAGCCGCAGGCACAATGCGGAATCGTTGATGTCCAGCCGCACGATCTGCCAGACGAGTTGCGCGGCGAAGATGGCAAGGCCGAGGAACGCCGGCCACCCCGCACCCGCTAACTTCAGCGCGACGCCGATCAGCACCACCGCAAGCGAATAAAACACGATCAGCGCCTGCCGCGTGCGCGTTCCGAACAGCCGCGCCGTCGACTTGATGCCGATCAGCGCATCGTCCTCGCGATCCTGATGCGCGTAGATGGTGTCGTAGGCGATCACCCACGCGATCGAGCCCGCATACAGCACCAGCGCGGCCGCGCCGATATGCGCGAACGTCACCGCGAAGCCCATCAGCGCGCCCCACGAGAAGGCGAGGCCCAGCACGATCTGCGGCCAGTAGGTGATGCGCTTCATGAATGGATAGACCGCCACGATCAGCAGCGAGGCGATCCCTGCCAGCACTGCGAAGCGGTTGAACTGAAGCAGCACCGCCAGCCCGACCAGCGCCTGCGCGACCAGAAACACCATGGCCTGTTTTGCTGTCACCTGCCCGGCCGGAATCGGCCTTGAGCGCGTGCGCTCCACCATGGCATCGAGCTTGCGGTCGGTGATGTCGTTCCAGGTGCAACCGGCGCCGCGCATGGCGAACGCGCCGACGAAAAACAGCACGAGCGTCAACGGCAGATTCGAAACGTCTTCCGCGACGCCCGCGGCAAGCGCCGCCGACCACCAGCAGGGCAGCAACAGCAGCCACGAGCCGATCGGGCGATCGAGCCGGGACAGCCGCAGATAGGGCCGTGCCCAGACGGGAGCCAGCGTGTCCACCCAGTTGTGGGTCGAATCCGCGACCCGGGCGGATACGCTGGCGGCGCTGGTCATGGCATGTCCCCTAAGGCCTCATCGCGCCAAAGCGTTACCGGAGAGCGTGTCAAACGTCGAGCCTCCGCTCTTGCGGGTGCGCGCCTCGGGCATGGCGGCGGAAGCGCCGAGCGCCTCGCTCAGACTCGGACCGGCGGGAGCGCGAGGCCCCTGCGCCGCGGCGGCGCAGACCTTGCTGTGCATCTGCACGGTATTCTTGTGTCCCGCGTTCAACTGCTGGGCCACGTCCGGAGGAATGCCGCAACGCTGCGAATTCCCCTCGACGAACTTGATCATCTTCACTTCAGCCCTGGAAAACTCGCCGATCAGCTTGCAGGCTTCCGCCGGGGGGGCCTTGCGCTCGCTCGCGGCCTTGATCGCATTGCCGCGCTTCTCGGCGTCCTGACGCAGCGGCAGGAACTGCTTCATGCACTCGTCGCCGCCCGGAGGGCCGGCCTGCTGCTGTGGCGGCGGCGCGCCGAAACCTCCACCCACCACGGGTGCGGCTCCCCGCGAGAATGCCGAATCCTGCTGGGCCGGCGCGCCATTGACCGGCGGGAATGGTGATGCCGACGCATTATTCACGGGCGGAAAGGGCGACGGCCGGGCGGCCTGTCCATTGACTGGCGGGAATGGCGAAGACTTCGCGGGCTGGGCTTTCTGCCCGTTCGCGGGCGGAAACGCAGAGGACGACGGCTGGCTGTCCGTGTTGGCGCGCTGCATTTCGCTCGGCAGCGGCGCCGGAAACGAACTCTGGGCCTGGGCAGCCAAGCCAAACCCGGCGGACATCGCGATAACCAGCGGCGCAAACAGATGTCGGGCAATCACCAAACTACCTCCCGGCTTCGTGCGAAATGCGATCCGGCGCGACCCGGCACCCTCGCAGAACTTCAGAACAGTTGTCGGAACGACGGCGGGCTCCCGGCCCGGCGCGTCGGAACCTACGATTCCCATGCCCGGTTAACAACCCGTGGAATTTGTCAGCAACGCGGCGCATGGCCCCGCAAATCCTGCTATTGCGGGCGTGGCACATTGCTGCACCTCATATTTTCTAAACGAACGGCCCGCGAATCTCCAATGCCGAGCTACGATTTTCACGGCCCCCGCCTCCATGTCGATGCGCCGCTCGCTGCGGGCGCCGAGGTCGATCTTGACCGCGATCAGGCCAACTATCTCGGCAACGTCCTGCGCCTCGGTCAGGGCAGCCGGCTGCTGGTGTTCAACGGCCGGGACGGCGAATGGCAGGCGACCATCGCCGGGCGGAAACGGCCCGAACGGCTCCACGTCGTAAGCCAGGTCCGGCTGCAGGACAGCCTTCCCGATATCCATTACGTGTTCGCGCCGCTGAAGCACGCCCGGCTGGATTACATGGCCCAGAAGGCGGTCGAAATGGGTGCGGCGATGCTGCAGCCCGTGATCACCCGCCACACCCAGACCTCGCGGCTCAACCTCGACCGCGTACGCGCCAATGTCGTGGAAGCCGCCGAGCAGTGCGGCATTCTCAGCCTTGCCACTGTAGCGGAACCGCTGCCGCTGGACGGCTGGCTCGGCGCGCGTGACGCCGGCCGGCTGCTGGTGTTCTGCGACGAGGCCGCCGAGGTCGCGAATCCGCTGACGGCGCTCGGCAAGGCTGCGACGACCGGCGGCATCGACGTGCTGATCGGCCCCGAGGGCGGCTTCTCGATCGACGAAAGAGACAATTTACTCAAACAAAGCAATACCTTGCGCCTTCCACTCGGCCCCCGAATCCTGCGCGCGGACACCGCCGCAGTGGCCGCATTGGCGCTGGTTCAGGCGGCGCTCGGCGACTGGCGGGGCTGATCCGTTAAGCCCGCCGCACGATCCCTGTCGAAATGCCACACGGTGCGTGCTAAAGGGCGCCTCCATTTCGATAATCCCACGGACAGACGATGAGCCAGACCACCGCCCCTCGTGCGACCGGGTCCGCCGCACGGGCGGATGCGTTGCTCGCTGCGTTCGTGGAAGCCGGCTACGCCCATGTCCGCCCGCCGATCCTGCAGCCGTCGGAACCCTTTCTCGACCTCTCGGGCGAGAACATCCGCAAGAGCCTGTACCTGACCACCGACCGCAGCGGCGCGGAACTGTGCCTGCGGCCGGACCTCACCATTCCGGTGGCGCGAGAATACCTGGCCTCGGCGCAGGCCGGACGCAGCGCCGGCTTCTGCTATCTCGGTCCGGTGTTCCGCTACAGCTCCGACATCTGCAATGAATTCTGGCAGGCGGGCGTCGAATCCTTCGGCCGGCCGGACCACCCGGCGGCCGATGCGGAAATGCTGGCGCTGGGCCTTGAGGCTGCCCGCCTGTTCGGCGTGCCGGAGATCGAGGTCGGCACCGGCGATGTGGCCCTGTTCGCGGCGCTGATCGCGGCCCTCGACCTGTCGCCGGTCTGGAAGCGCCGGCTCCTGAAGGACTTCAACCGCAAGATTTCGCTGGCGCAAGATCTCGAACAGCTCACGCTGGTCGCGGAAGCCGGCCATAACGAGTATGAGGGCGTGCTCGCGGCGCTCGCCGGGTCCGACCGCAAGGCGGCGCTGGCGCTGGTCACCGACCTGATGTCGATCGCCGGCATCAGCAATGTCGGCGGCCGCTCGGTGTCCGAGATCGCGGACCGTTTCCTCGAACAGTCGACGCTGAAAGGCGGCGCGCTGCCGCAGCGCGCGCTCGACCTGATCGAACGCTTTCTGGCCATCGCCGGACCGCCGCGTCAGGCGCTCGCCCAGCTCAAGGCGCTGGCGGCCAATGCGAAGCTTGAGCTTGCCGACGCGCTCGGCGCGTTCGAACGCCGCATCGACCTGATGGCGGAGCGAAAGATCGACGTGGACGCCATCCGCTTCTCGACCGCGTTCGGGCGCGGGCTCGACTATTACACCGGCTTCGAATTCGAGATTCACCGCAAGGGCAACGGCAGCGAGCCGCTGGTTGCCGGCGGCCGTTACGACGGCCTGATGAGCCGCCTCGGCGCGTCGCAGCCGATCCCGGCCGTCGGCTTCTCGGTCTGGATCGAGGCGATGGACGCCGCTGTCACTGCCGGAGCCGCGTCATGACCGCCCCGTTCGTCGTCGCCGTTCCCTCCAAGGGCCGCCTGCAGGAGCAGGCCGAGGGCTTCTTCAACCGGGCGGGGCTGTCGCTGGTGAAACCGCGCGGCGCACGCGAATATCGCGGCAGCATGGGCGGCGTCGAGAATGTCGAGATCGCCTATCTGTCGGCGAGCGAGATTGCGGCGCAACTCGCGCGCGGCGCGGTGCATCTCGGCATCACCGGCGAAGATCTCGTCCGCGAAAGCATCGTGGACGCGGACCGCCGGGTGGCGCTGATCCAGGGCCTCGGCTTTGGCTACGCCAATGTGGTGGTGGCCGTTCCGCAGGCCTGGATCGACGTACGCACCATGGCCGATCTCGACGATGTCGCGACCGCGTTCCGCGCGCGGCACAATCACCGCATGCGCATCGCCACCAAATACATCAACCTGACGCGCACCTTCTTCGCGACCCATGGTGTCATCGACTACCGCATCGTCGAGAGCGGCGGCGCGACCGAAGGCGCACCTGCGGCCGGCACCGCCGAGATGATCGTCGATATCACCACCACCGGCGCGACGCTTGCCGCGAACGGGCTGAAGGTGCTGGACGACGGGACGATCCTGCGCAGCCAGGCCAATCTGGTCGCCTCGCGCGATGCCGACTGGTCGCCGCAGGCGCTGGAAACCGCGCGGATCATCTTCGACCACATCGCGGCCCGCGCCCGCGCCGACGCCTATCGCGAGGTGCGCACACGCTTCAAGGGCTGCAACGATGCGCTGCTCGCGGAAGCTGCGGAACGCTTCGGCGTGGTCTCGCCGTTCGGCGGCCCGACCTCATCGGGTATGCTCACGCTGCACTGCCCACCGGCAACGCTCTATGCGCTGGGCAGCTTCCTGCGGCAGCATGGCGCGGATACGGTCTCAGTCGCCTCGCTCGACTACGTCATGGACCGCACCAATCCGCTGTTCGACCGGCTCGACGCGTTCCTCACATCCTGACCAACTGGCGAAGCATCATGCGGGCTGCCATATTTGGTGTGACGATCCGCATGCAGAACGCACAGACTGGCCCATGAGTACGATCGACATCTCGCCCTCACCCACGCCGGAGATGACTCCGACGGCTTCGCACGATCCCTTGCGCAAGCTGTTCATCGTCGTTCCCGCGTTCAACGAAGCGCCCGGCCTTGCGCACTTTCATGCGCGGCTTGAAGCGCTCGCGGCCGATCTGCGGCAGCGCTTCGACCTGTCCACCGAAGTGATCTATGTGGACGACGGCTCGCGCGACCAGACTTTTGCGATCGCCCGCGCCCTGCCCGCAACCTCGCTCGACGTGCAGGCGATCTCGCTCTCGCGCAACTTCGGCAAGGAAGCGGCCCTGATGGCGGGGCTCGATCATGCCGGCCATGGCGCTGTGATGTTCATGGATGGCGACGGCCAGCACTCGCCGGAACTCGCGGCAAAACTCGTCGAGCACTGGATCGTCGATGGCTACGACGTCGTGTTCACCGCGAAGGCGCATCGCGAGAACGAGCCGTTCCTGCGCAGGCTTGCCGTGCGCGGCTTCTACACCCTGATCAACTGGGGATCGCGCCAGAAGATCCCGGAAGACGCCGGCGACTTCCGCCTGCTGTCGCCGCGTGCCGCGGACGCGCTGCGCCGGCTTCCCGAACGCAACCGCTTCTTCAAGGGCCTCGCTACCTGGATCGGCTTCCGGCAGTTGCGCGTGGACTACGAGCCCGCACCGCGCGCCCACGGCGTCACCTCCTTCAGTTCGAGCCGGCTGATCGGCCTGTCGATCGAGGGACTGACCTCGTTCTCGGTTGCGCCTCTGCGGGTGGCCAGCCTGCTCGGCGTGCTGCTTGCCGTCGTCGCCTTCCTGTTCGGATTGACGATCCTGTGGGAGACGCTCGTCAAAGGCGAGTCCGTGCCCGGCTATCCATCTCTTGTCGTCGGCATGATGACCATCGGCGGCGTGCAATTGATCATGATCGGCGTGATGGGCGAATACCTCGGCAAAATTCTCTCCGAGCTGAAGGCACGGCCGATCTACTTCGTCGCCGAGCACAGCGTAAAGCGCGCCGTTTCATCCGAAAGCCTTCCCCCGCCAGAGCGGACTCCGTTCGAATGAGCGGGGGCAGCGCGCCGCGCCGGATCGTGCTGTGCGCCGACGATTACGGCATCAGCCCCGGCGTCAACCGCGCCATCCGCGACCTGATCGTCCATGGCCGGCTCAGCGCAACATCCGTCATGGCCGTTGGCCCCGCGATCGGCCGGAACGAAATCAGTGAGCTGCAAAAGGCCGCTCAAGATGGACGATGCGCCATCGGCCTGCATGTCACGCTGACCGCGCCGTTTCATCCGCTGACCATGCATTTCCTGCCGCAGGACGGCGGCGTGTTCTGGCCGTTGTCCCGCCTGTTGCGGGCCAGCTTTTCGCGCCGGATCGACAGCGAGATCGTCGAGGCCGAGATCGCCGCACAGCTCGCCGCCTTCGCCGAGAAATTCGGCCGCATGCCCGACTATGTCGATGGCCATCAGCACGTGCAGATCTTCCCGCAGATCCGCGCGGCCTTCCTCGCCGCCGTCAAGCAGGCAGCCCCCCATGCCTGGGTGCGACAGTGCGGCCGCCCCACCGCGCAGGTGCGGCGTGGGGCCAATGCCAAAGCGCTGCTGCTGGACATGCTGTCGCGCGGCTTCCGCCGAAGCTGCGCCAAGCAGGGCCTGCGCTTCAATCCGGCCTTTTCCGGCGCGTACGATTTCGCGCGGCAGAGCGACTTCGGCGCGGCGCTGGCCGGCTTCCTCAACGGCCTGCCGGACCGGAGCCTCGTGATGTGCCATCCGGGATTTGTCGACGAAACGCTGATCGAACTCGATCCATTGACGCATCAGCGCGAGCGCGAATATGCCTTGCTGGCGAGCGATGCGTTTCCGCAACTGCTCGCCCGGCACGGCGTCGAGCTGGCGACGTCTCCGTAAAAGATCGTCATGCCGCAGCCTGCAGGCGGCCGCGCAGCAACGCCGTCACCGTCTGCAATGTCGGCATCGCGTAACCGACCTTTGCCGCCAGCTCGAGCGGCGCATCGGCGATCGAATCCAGCTCCGGCTCGCGCCCCGCGCGCACGTCCTGCAGCATCGAGGTGGCGAACGGTCCGGCCTGATGCAGCACCGCGACCAGTTCCTCAAGCTCCGGATCGACCGGCCGCCCGACCCGCGCCGCGAGCCCGGCCACTTCCGTGGCGATGTCAGTGATGACCCGCGTGATGGCCCCGTCGCGGCCCATCTGTTCGAGCGTGGCGCCCGTCAGCGCCGAAACCACATTGGTCGCGGCATTGCGGATCAGCTTCCGCCACATCGCCTTGCGGATGTCAGGCTCCAGCGTCATGGCGATGCCGGCGCGGGCGAAGCCCTCGACCAGCGGCATCAGATCCGGCCTGCCGCCGATGGCCCCGACGTTCAGTTCCTGCTGACCGCCAACCGACACCTCGCCCGTAGGCAGCATTGTGGCGCGGCTGTAGACCACGCAGCCGACGATCTGTTCGGCGCGGAACAGTGTCTTCAGCACGCCGCCCCGATCCGTGGCCTGAAGCGACAGCCCCTCCAGCGGCCCGCCCTCGCCCTGGAAGTACCACCACGGCAAACCATTGATGGCGGGCATCAGCAGCGCATCGCGCCGGAGCACCGGCGCAAGCTGTGGCAGCAGGGCCGGCAGCGCTCCCGACTTGACCGCGACGATCACGAGATCGCGGTCGTCGAGATCGTCGACGCAGGCAACTCTTGGCCGAGACACGATCCGCTCGCCGCCCTCGTGCAGCACGAGACCATCGACCTCGATGGCGACCCGCCGCACGCCGCGCGCGACCACGCTCACATCGTGGCCATGCGTACCCAGCCGCACAGCGAGCGCCGTTCCGATGGCGCCCGCGCCGATGATGCCGACCCGAAGATGCTGCACGTTCAGAACGCCGGACCGCCCTGCGCCTTTTCCATGCGCCGCACGGCCGCATCGAAGAACAGACGCGCGAAGCTCGCCTCGCGGATCAGATCCTGCGAACTGTCGACGCACTGCTTGCGGACAACGTCCGGCAGCGTGGTGTCCGGCCCCGGCACGGCGGCCGCCTGACACTGGATCTCACAGGCGCGCTGCACGGTCCACAGCAGCATGAACGCGCGCGGCACGTCCGGCGCGCCGACGGCAACGCCGTGGTTGCGCAGGATCAGCACGTCGCCCTTGCCGAGGCTCGCGATCATCCGCTCCCGCTCCTCCGGATAGAGCGTGATGCCCTCGAAAGTATGATAGCCGACGCGGCCGGTGAGCTGTGCACCGTAGAAGCTGTCGTGGCTCAAACCGCTCGCCTTCTGCGCCACGGCGGACATCACCGTGGTGTGCGCGTGCATCACGCAGTGCAGATCATCGCGCGCGGTGTGGATCGCGCCATGGAGCGCGAAGCCGGCCGGGTTCGGCTGATAGTTCGAGGTGCCGATCAGTTCGCCCGAGACATCGACTGTGAGCAGGTTGTCCGGCGTCACCTCGTTGTAGTTGAGGCCGAACGGATTGACGAGATAGCGGCGCTGCTCGCCGGGCAGCCGCACCGAGACATGATTGAAGATCATCTCGGTCCAGCCGAAGAAGTCGATCAGCCGATAACACAGCGCGAGTTCCTTGCGCAGCTCCGGCTCGGTATGCGCGTTCAACGAAACATGGGCATTCATGTTCGATCTCCTATGGTCGATTGACCCCAACCACTTCCCCGGCGACCCGCGGTCGCCGAATTCACGCCGGCTGCCCCGGCACCATCTCGGCCGCTTTCACGCCGAGATAACTGTTGATCACCTGAGGATTGTCGGCAACGTCGCTTGCTGGTCCTTCCAGCGCGAAGACCCCTGACTCCATGACATAGGCATAGTCGGCGATGCGCAGCGCCGCCTTGGCGTTCTGCTCGACCAGCAGACACGACATGCCGCGATCGCGCAGCTCCGCCACCGTCTTGAGAATGTCGCGCGTGATCAGCGGCGCGAGACCAAGGCTCGGCTCGTCCAGCAACAGAAGCTGCGGCTTCGACATCAGCGCGCGGCCCATGGCCAGCATCTGCCGTTCGCCGCCCGACAGCGTGCTCGCCGCCTGACGCCGGCGCTCGCGCAGCCGCGGCATCAGCGAGAAGACTTCCTCAAGCGTGGTCGCGATGTCGCGGTCGCCCTTCTGGACGCGCGAGAACGCGCCGAGCCGCAGATTGTCTTCCACGCTCATCGGGCCGAACAGCTCGCGGGTCTCGGGAATCAGCGTCACCCCGCGCCCGACCAGCCATTCGACCGACGGCTGATCCGCCATCGTCTCGCCGAAGAACGACAGGCCGCCACGCACCGGCAGCAGGCCCATCAGCCCGCTCAGCAGCGTGGTCTTGCCCGCGCCGTTCGGCCCGATGATGGAGACGATCTGCCCGCGCCGGATGGTGAGGCTGACATCGTGCACAACATCGACGCGGCCATAGCCGATATTGATCCTGTCGGCGTGCAGCAGAACCTCGGCACTTGAGGAGACGTTCGTCATTACTCGGCTCCTCCGAGATAGGCCTCGATCACGGCCGGATTGGCGCGGATATCGGCCGGCGCTCCCTCGGCAAGTTTCTCGCCGAACTGCATGACCACAATACGGTCGGCGAGGTTCATGACGAAATCCATGTCGTGTTCGACAACGATCACGGTCATGCCCTCGGCCTTGAGCTGTCGCAGAAGACTGGCCAGTGCCTGCTTTTCAAGGTGACGCAGACCGGCCGCCGGCTCGTCCAGCAGCAGCAGGCACGGATCGGAGCACAGGGCGCGCGCGACTTCGAGCACGCGCTGCTGGCCGAGCGCGAGACTGCCCGCGTTCTGCAGCGCCAGCGCGCCGAGCCCCACCCGGTCGAGCTGGCGTTTGGCCTCCGCGATCAGCATCGCCTCCTTGCCGCGATCCAGACGCAGCGCCGAGGCCAGGAATGTCGTATGCAACCGCGCATGCGCGCCGAGCGCGACGTTCTCCAGCACCGTCATGTCCGGCAGGATTCGCACGTGCTGGAAGGTGCGCCCCATCCCGCCCCACGACAGCGAGCGCGGGAAGTAGCTGCTCTCGTGTCCGAGAAAATGCACCGTTCCGCTGGTCGGGCGCTGCACGCCGGAGATGACGTCGAACAGCGTGCTCTTGCCCGCGCCGTTCGGGCCGATCAGCGCCAGAATCTCGCCGGCCTTGGCGTCGAGGCTGATGTCCTTGTTGGCGGCGACGGCCCCGAAAATCTTGCTGACCCCGCGCACCGACAGCACCGTCTGCCCGGGCGCGGGCTTGTCGCGCACCGGCAGCGGCGCGGCGTCGGTGGCGAAGGTCCACGACTTCGGCAGCCGCATGCCGAACAGATCGATCAGCGCCGGCCAGATGCCCTGCGGCAGCCATTGCAGGACCACGATGGCGACAATGCCGAAGATGATGATCTCGAAATCGCCGTGCATGCCGACGATCAGCGGCAGGTTGGTCTGCAGCCACTGCTTGGCGAGCACGACGATGCCCGAGCCGACCAGCGCGCCGCCGATGCTCGCCGCGCCGCCGATCACGGCCATGAACAGGTATTCGATGCCGATGTTAAACGAGAACGGCGATGGATTGATGAAGCGCAGCAGGTGCGCATAGAACCACCCCGCCAGCGCCGCGAGCAGACAGGCGATCACGAAGGCCGCGATCTTCATCACCCACGTGTTCACGCCGAGGCTTTCGGCCATGATGGTGCCGGACTTGAGCGCGCGGATCGCGCGACCGGGCCGGGAGTCGAGCAGGTTGCTCATCCCGAGTTGCAGCAGCAGCAACGCACCCCAGATGCCGATGTAGAACGGCTTCGGTCCCTGAATCTGCCAGCCGCCGATTGACGGGCTCGGAATATCGGTCATCCCCGCCTGCCCGCCGGTGACTTCCAGGCCGCCGAACAGGAAGTAGGCGACGATGGCGAGCGACAGCGTCGCCAGCGGAAGGTAGTGCCCCGACAGGCGCACGGTGATGAGCGAACCGAACAGCGCCAGCACGAGCGCGACGGCCAGCGCCAGCGGCAGCGTCAGCCAGGGCGACACGCCGTAGACGGAGGAAACATAACCGGTGATGTAGGCGCCGATCCCGACATAGGCCGCCTGCGCGAACGAGGTCAGGCCCGCGACCCCTGTCAGCAGAACGAGGCCGAGCACCGCGATGGCGGCGAGGCCGACATAGTTGAGCAGCGCGATCTCGTAGTCGGACAGCAGAACCGGAGCGAGAGCCACGGCCGCGAGAAACAGCACGCCCAGCGCGAGCTTGATCTTGCGGCGGCGCTGCAGAGCCTCCGGTGTCAGTTCGACATGTCCGTGCAGCGGCTCGCCCGCTTCCGCCTCTTCCTCCTTGATGCCGTGCTGGCGCAGCGTACGCACCAGCAGGATCGGAATGATGAGGCTGAAAACGATGACCTCCTTGAAGGTGCTGGCGAAGAACGAGGCATAGCTCTCCAGCAGGCCGACCGCCACCGCGCCCAGCGCCGTAACCGGATAGCTCGCAAGCCCGCCGAGCACCGCGCCGACAAAGCCCTTCAGGCCAAGCAGGAAGCCGGTGTCGTAAAGAATGGTCGTGGTTGACGAGATCAGCACGCCCGACAGGCCGCCGATGAAGGCCGCCAGCAGGAACGACACACGGCCGGCCAGCGGCGTGGAGATGCCCATCAGCCGCGCGCCGGTGCGGTTGATGGCGACCGCCTGCATCGCCTTGCCGTAAAGCGTGTGCTGCGAGGCGAAATAAAGACCGGCGATGACGACGATGGTGATGCCGACGATCAGCAGCGTCTGCGCCGTCACGGGCACGCCCATCACCGGAAACGTGTAGTCGATCAGCGGCGGCGAGCGCTGCCCGTCCGGACCGAAGATGAACAGGGCGATGCCGGTCATCACGAAATGCAGCGCCACCGATACGATCAGAAGGACCAGCGTCGAGGCATCGGCCAGCGGCTGATACACCAGCCGGTACAGCAGCGGCCCGGTGGCGCTGATGATGACGACCGCGATCAGCGCCCTGACGACAAGCGGCAGATCGAAGCCCGCCAAAACATAGGTGACGACCAGAACCGCAAGCGCCGGCGCGACGCTGCGCAAACTCCCCAGCAGCAGAGGCACGAACCGTTCGCGCCGCCCTCGCGACACCAGATCCACGACGATGTGAAGAACGATGAGCAATCCGAGCAGCGCGATGGTGCCGGGACGCTTGCCGTCCTGAAGCGCGACGAAGGTCAGCGCGCCGTAGGAAACGAACTCGCCCTGCGGCACGAACATAATGCGCGTGACGGAGAACAGAACGACGATGGCGACGGCGAGCAAGGCATAGACGACACCGTTGGCCAAACCATCCTGGCCGAGATAAAGCGCAACAACGGTGTTCACGTCAGACCTCCGACGACGCGCCCCATGGCGTCGTCATTATGCGCGAGAAGCGCGCTTCACATTTTATCGAGCGAAGAGAGAGAGAGAAGATGAGGGCGCGGCTTGCGATGCCGCCGCGCCCCCATAATTTCCAGCGGTTCCGGCGTTACTTCATCAGCAGCCAGTTGCCGTCCTTGACTGTCACGAGCACGATGCTGTTCTTGTCGAAGCCGCTGTGATCCTCCGGGGTCATGTTGTAGACGCCCTGCGCGCCGGTGAGATTCTTGACACCCTCGATGGCGTCGCGCAGCGCGGCCCGGAACTCCGGCGTGCCCGGCTTGGCCGTCTTCGCCGCGACCGGAACGGTCCGCTCCAAGATCAGGCCGGCATCCCATACATTGGCGCCGAAGGTGCCGGGAGCGGCGCCGTACATCTTCGTGTAGGCATCGATATAGGCCTGCCCGGACGCCTTGGACGGCACATCGTCACCGATCTGCGACTGGACCAGCATCGGGCTCGCGGCGAGGATGGTGCCCTCGACCTTCTTGCCGCCGACCTTGATGAACTCCGGCGTCGCCGCGCCGTGTGTCTGATAGATCTTGCCCTTGTAGCCCTGATCGACCAGCGTCACCTCCGGCAGCACCGTCGTCGCTCCCGCCGCGCCGATCAGCACGGCATCCGGCGAGGCCGACATGATCTTCAGGCTCTGGCCCGAGACCGAGGTGTCGGCACGGCTGAAGCGCTCCTCGGCGACAAGCTTGATGCCGGTGCCCTCGAGCGCCGACTTGAAGGCCTTGCCGAAGTTCTCGCCCAGCGGATCGTTGGTGCCGATGAAGGCGACCGTCTTGACGCCGGTCTTCTTCATGTTGCCGACCAGCGCATCCATCACCAGGTTGTCGTTCTGCGTGGTCTTGAACACCCACTTCTTCTTGTCATCCATGGGCAGGACGACCGCGGTGGTGCCGACAGGCGCCAGCATCACCGTCTTCGCGTCGGCGATGAACGGAAGCACCGCCATCGCATTCGGCGAGCCGGACGGGCCGATGATCGCATCGACCTTGTCCTCGATCAGAAATTTCTGAACGTTCTTGGTCGCCTGCGTCGGGTCGGAGTTATCGTCGATATAGATGTACTCGACATCCAGATCGCCGATCTTCTTGGGCAGCAGCGCCACGGTGTTCTTCTGCTGAATGCCGACCACGGAAATCGGCCCGGTGGACGAGGCGATCACCCCGACCTTGACCTGCGCGGACGCAGCGATCGCGGACGAGGCAAGCATTGCGGCCGCAATGACGGATTTAAGCATCAGGTTTCGCATGGGCATCCCATTTTGCTGGCAGGACAGTGTTAATTCGGCTCAGTTTAGGGTTCGGCTCACTTCCACGATCCGCAAGGCTTTCGGCTCACCGGAAGCCCGGACCGCCCGCTCACGCCGATCGAACACACAGGTCGCACGATGTTTGATCTTCTCTAATTAGTGAAATATTCCATGGAAAGATCAAGCATCTAAAATCGGCGCCGTGCCCATTTTAGTGCACCGCAAATGCCACTTTCGCAGCCATACATCGCCACATCCGAAGGCATCCGCACCGGGGCACCGGACAGGCAAGGCGATCGTAACCCTCCGTAGCGACAAAACTTTTACGGCGAGAGATTATCGTAGATCTTCACGGACAACGTATTGAGCAGCTGCATCTCGGACTTGGTCAGCCCGCGCAGCGCCTCCTTGAACACGTAGTTCACCTTCTCCCGCACGCTCTCCAGCCGCTCGAGCCCGCTATCGGTGATGAACACCTCGGTCGACCGCGCGTCAGAATCGGAAATCCGCGTCGTCGCAAGCCCTTCCGCCACCATGCGATTGACGATCTTGGCCATGGTCGAAATACCGACCACTGCCTCGTCCGCAATCTGCGAGATCGTAACCGGCTTGCGTTCCGCCAGCAGCACCAGCACCCGCCAGCGAGGGACATCGATTCCAGCGGGCTTGAGCACTGCATTCATCCGCGCCGAATAACGCGAGAGCATGCGGACCACCTGATAAAATGGCGACCTGGCAACGAGATAACGACTGTCCTCTGATCTGATTCGACGCTTCAGACCATCGGAAACCTTGGTATTTGACATTTCAACTTCCTGAAGTGCGCGCAGGCATCAGCGCTTCCCACCATGTATTCCGTATGCCTTGCAAAAAAAATTCCGCTTTCCAAGCCTCAATCGAACGCCGCGGCGCGAGCCACCGGCAAGCGACGCCGAGACTCTATATTATAAATACGCCGGCAGCACCTGCATCACGACGGCTTCAGGTTGCACCAAGCCAAACCCGCACCCCGCGCCTGCCTCGATCATTCGCAGGGTGCCGCGCGCCCGGGCAGCAAAGCGCCCGATATTCAGGCGGAGAAGCTAGATTTTTCACTCGAAAATTCTAGTAATTCGTGTTTTGATCCTTTCCAGCCTGAGGCGGATCATGCATCGATTCTCCTCGCCGGAGAGTTCCCCGTGACCGACATGCAGACCGCTGCCTTGCCGCTTGATCATACGCCCGAAGCGGATTTTGTCGCGATCGTCGATTTCGGTGGCGATGGCGCTCGCGTAGGTGTGAAGGACACCATCGACATCGCCGGCTATCCAAGCCGGGCCGGATCGCGGGCATTGGAAAACACGCCTGCCGCCGCGCGGAACGCCGACGTGGTCGATGCCCTGCTGAACGCGGGATGCCGGATCGTCGGCAAGACCAACATGCACGAACTGGCATTCGGCGTCACCGGCGTGAACCTGTGGACGGGAACGCCCCGGAACCCGCTATTCCCGGACTACGTGCCGGGCGGCTCGTCCAGCGGCTCCGCCACCGCGGTCGCGGGCGGGCGGGTCGATTTCGCGCTCGGCACCGACACGGGCGGCTCGGTGCGGACGCCGGCCGCGTGCTGCGGCGTGTTCGGGCTGAAGCCGACCTTCGGCCGGATCAGCCGCCGGGGCGTCGCGCCCGGAAAAACCTCGCTGGATTGCGTCGGTGTCTTCACCCGCGACACAGACATGCTGGCCCGCGCCATGGCGATCCTGGAGCCCGGCTTCAACGTTCCCTCCCTCGATGCCCCGCCGCGCGTCGGCCTCGTTGCGGTCGAGGCACGCCCCGAGATCGCGGATCTCGTGCGCGATGCATTCGCTGGAACAGACGCCGTCATCGAGAACATGAAGCTTCCCGGCCTCGAAGCCGCGTTTCACGCCGGCATCGCCATCATCGGGTCCGAGACCGCAGCGGCGTTCGGGCCGCTGCTGGCCTCCGGCAAGGTCGGCTCGGACGTCGCGGCCCGCATCAAGGCCGGCGGCGAAGTCAGCCCCACGGCCCTCGCGGCGGCCGAGCAGGTTCGCGCAGCCTTCACGGCCGAAGTCGATGCGCTGCTCGCGCGGGTTGACGTGCTGGCGCTGCCGACGCTTCCCGACTATCCGCCGACGCTTGCAGAGGCCACGGACGCGGTGAAAGCCGTGCCGATGACGCGTCTCGTGCGGCAGTTCAACATGAGCGGCCATCCGGCGATTTCGGTTCCGCTGCGCGATCCAGGTCACCGTCCGGTCGGCCTTCAACTCGTCGGGCGCAAGGGCGACGACGAACATTTGTGTGCCGTCGCGGCTTACATCGCGGCCCGTTCTTCCCTTATCCTTCACGACAACGCATGAGGCGTCCCATGAGCAGCGCAGCCCAGGCTGTCGATCTCACCCGCGCAAAGGCGGACAGCTTCTCCTCGCTCCTGAGCGACATCCGTGGACGCCGCGAGGAGTTCACGGCCAAGCGCCATATCCCGCAGGATGTCATCGCACGCTTTCAGGATGCCGGCGTCTACCGCGCCATGGTGGCCCGCGCATTTGGCGGCGACGAAAGAAATCCGGCCGATTTCTGCCGGATGATCGAGGCGATCTCGGAAGCCGACGGCTCCGCCGGCTGGGTGGCGAGTTTCGGGGCGGCTGCAACTTATCTCGCCGCGCTGCCGGAGCCGACGCTGAAAAAACTTTATGCGAACGGACCGGATGTCGTGTTCGCAGGCGGACTGTTCCCGCTGCAGCCGGCCAGGATGACGCCAGATGGCTTTCTGGTGAACGGCACCTGGAAGTTCGGCAGCGGCTGCATGGGCGCCTCGCTGATCGGCGTCGGGATCGCGGTCGAAGGCGATCAGTCCGGCGGCCTGCCGCGCGTCGCGGTGATGCCCGCGGAGCAGGTCCAGATTCGCGAGAACTGGGAGGTGATCGGCCTCACCGGCACCGGCAGCCACGATCTGGTGGTGAACAACGTGACCGTGCCGGAGGAATGGACGCTGATCCGCGGCGGCCCCGCATCCGTCGATGCCGCGATCTACCGCTATCCCTCGCTCGGGCTCGCGGCACAGGTGCTCGCGGTGGTCGGCCTCGGCGTCGCGCGTGGCGCGCTCAACGATCTGATCGAAATGGCGGGCGGCCGGGTCTCCATCACCGGCGCGCCGAAGCTCGCCGATCGCGGCTACGTGCAGGTGGCCACCGCCAAGGCCGAGGCGCAGCTGCGCGCCGCGCGCGCCTTCTTCTACGAGACGACCGAAGAGGTTTGGGACATCGTCAAGGCCGGGAGCAAGCCCGAGATCGAAAAGGTCGCGCTGCTGCGGCTCGCGGCCTCCCATGCCGCCAAGACCGGCGCGGACGTCTCTCGCATGGCCAGCGAGATGACCGGCACCACCTCGATCTTCGTCGGACATCCGCTCGCACGCGCGGTCGCCGACAGCTTTGTCGTCGCCCAGCATGCCTTCCTCAACGAGGGCACGATCCAGAACGCGGGCCGCGTTTTGCTCGGCCTGCCCTCGGTGCCGGGCTTCCCATAGCCGCCGCGCGCCGCCAACCCTTTCTCATCCAGCGACAAGGACATCCAACATGGACACCCAATCGCAAGTTTCAACGAGCGCTCCCGTCGATCTGATCGACATCGACAACTTCGTGCAGAAGGATCGTGCCAAGACGCCGCTCTACACCGATCCGACCATCTTCGAAGAGGAGATGAAGAAGATCTTCGAGAACACCTGGGTCTGGGTCGCCCATGCCAGCGAGATTCCGAACGGCGGCGACTTCAAGATGGCCCATGTCGGGCTCCAGCCGGTGATCGTGGTCCGCGACCGCAAGGGCAAGGTGCATGTCCACCTGAACCGCTGCCGCCATCGCGCGGCGACGGTGTGCGAGGTGCCGAAGGGCAAGACCAACAGCTTCGTGTGCCCCTATCACGGCTGGGCCTATGCGCTCGATGGCTCGCTGCGCGGCGTGCCTTACGAGAAGGGCTATGACGACACGCTCGACAAATCGAAATTCCCGCTGAAGTCGCTGCGCGTCGAGGAATATGCCGGCCTGATCTTCGCGACCTTCCGCGACGATATCGAGCCGCTGGACGACTTCCTCGCCGGCGCGAAGAAATGGATCGACCTTTTCATGAAGCAGGGCGCCGGCTTCCCGGTGAAGGTGCTCGGCGAGCACAAGTTTCAATTCCCGGGTAACTGGAAGATCCAGCTTGAGAACACCACCGACGCCTACCACTTCCCGCTGGTGCACAAGTCGTTCCTGACCGCGACCGACAAGGAGACCGAGCAGCAGTTCGACATGATGAACAAGGGCGGTTTCGTCGAGGATCTCGGCAACGGCCACAGCGTCATGGTGATGATGCCGGAACTGATCGACCTCGAAGACAACCTCGAAGCGCCGATCCCCGAGAAGTTCAAGGATCTAGCCGCTGAACTTGCCGCCGAAGGCCGTTCAGACCTCGAAGTCCGCCGCATCGTGCGCGCGGTCGGCGGCTCCGGATTCAACGTTAACCTGTTTCCGAATCTCGGCTGTTCGGCGGCTTTCTTCCGCGTGCTGCAGCCGATCTCGGTGAGCAAGACCGAGGTTCGCCACGTCGCGCTCGGCATGGACGGCGGTCCAGCCGCCGCCAACCGCGCCCGCCTGCGCATCCACGAATTCTTTCAGGGCCCGATGGGCTTCGGCAGCCCCGACGACGCCGAGGTCTGGGACCGCGTCCAGCACGGCGCGCAGAGCGGCGACGATCTGTGGATCATGCTCAATCGCGGCCTCTCCCACGAGGAGCAGATGCCCGACGGCCATCGCCGCAGCGACGTCAGCGCCGAGACCGGCATGCGCGCCGCCTATGCCCAGTGGAAACGAATGATGACGGCCTGACCCATGGATGCAATCATGCCCTCCGCTCTCAGCATCACGCTGTCCGAAGCCGTCGCGTTCGTCTGGTATGAGGCCGATCTGCTCGACAGCGCCACCTACGACGAATGGCTGTCGCTGTGGACCGACGACGCGCTCTATATCGTGCCGATCGAACCCGGCGAGACTGATTTCGAGAACACGCTGAACTATGCCTATGACAACCACGAGATGCGCAAGAAGCGGGTCGAGCGGCTGCTCAGCGGCCAGTCTGTCTCCGCTTCGCCCGTGGCCCGCACCGTGCGGCTGCAGTCGCGCTTCCGGATTCTCGCTTCGGACGAAAGCTCCTGCGAACTGCGCTGCGCGCAGATGATTACCGAATTCCGGCGCGGCCGCGAGCGGACCTATGCCGCGGACATCACGTTCAAGCTGGTCCGCACGCCGACCGGGCTGAAGATCCAGCAGAAGGTGGTGCGTCTCATCAATTCGACCGAAGCGCTTGGCGGCATCGGCTACATCCTATGAGCATGCAGGACAGCACGGACTCCCGCATCGCGCTGGTGACGGGCGCGGGCCGGAGCCTCGGTGAAATCATAACCCGCGCGCTGCACGGTGCGGGCTATCGCGTGGCCGTCGCCGACATCGACGACGGCAATGCGCGGCGCGTCGCCGAAAGCCTCGACGCGTCGGGCGCGACCGCCATGGCCATCCATCTGGATGTCCGCCGCAAGGAGGACTTTCAGGCCGCCCTTGCGACGCTCAAGGAAACCTGGGGCGGCGCGCATGTGCTGGTCAACAACGCCGCCATGACCGCCGCCCGCCCCGTGCTCGACATCACGCCCGAGGAGTTCGACGCGGTGATCGCGGTCAACCTGCGCGGCACTTTCCTCGGCAGTCAGGTGTTCGGCACTTACTTCCGCGACGCCGGACACGGCCGCATCGTCAATCTCGCCTCGCTCGCCGGACAGAACGGCGGCACCGCGACCGGCGCGCACTACGCCGCCTCCAAGGGCGGCATCGTGACGCTGACCAAGGTGTTCGCGCGCGATCTCGGCAAGTACGGCGTGACGGTGAACGCCATTGCACCCGGACCGCTCGATCTGCCGATCGTGCACCAGACCATTCCGGCGGAGCGCTTTGCCGATTTCAAGGCCAACATCCCGGTCGGCGACATCGGCAATCCGGATTTCATCGGGCGCCTCGTGCTGATGCTCGCGGCCCCCGACGCCGGTTTCGTCTCGGGTGCGACCTGGGACGTTAACGGCGGCCTGTTCATGCGCTAAACAGCAACGACTATTGCTTTCAAGGATTGCAGGAAAGACGTGATGACCGAGCCGACACTTGACGTCGTCGTGACGCGCCGCGAGCAGCAGGCCGACGGCATCATTGTGCTTGATCTCGTGCCGGCGAACGGCGGCACGCTTCCCCCGTTCGAGCCCGGCGCGCATGTCGATGTGCATGCCGAGCCCGGCCTCGTGCGGCAATATTCGCTGTGCGGATCGCCCGCCGATCTGTCGCGCTACCGTCTCGGCGTGCTGCTGGCCGACGACTCGCGCGGCGGCTCGGCCGCCATCCATCGTGCTTTCGCAACCGGCACCCATGTACGGATCGGCCAGCCGCGCAACCTGTTCCCGCTCGCGGGCGACGCGACGCAGTCGATCCTGATCGGCGGCGGCATCGGCATCACGCCGCTGCTGGCGATGGCGCATCATCTGGACGACAGCGGCAAGCCTTTCGCGCTTCACTACTGCGCGCGCACACCGGCCAAGGCGGCGTTCCTCGAAGAGATTCGCGATGCCGCGTTCGGTGCGCGCACGCAACTGCATTTCGACGATGGCGAGGCGGCCCAGCGTTTTACCCCCGCTCGCGATCTGCCGAAGCCGGCCGCCGGCATCCATCTCTATGTCTGCGGGCCGCGCGGCTTCATGGACTGGGTGAGCGGCGAAGCCCGTGCGCTGGGCTATGACGAGGCCCACATCCATCGCGAGGACTTCAACGCCGAGGTGGACAGCTCGGGTGACGCGTTCGAGGTGGTGCTGGCCAAATCGAACAAGACCATCGCGGTGCCCTCGGGAACCACCATTGTCGAAGCTCTGGAAAAGGCCGGCGTGCGGGTGGACGTGTCGTGCGAGCAAGGCATCTGCGGCACCTGCCTGTGCATGGTGCTGGGGGGCGTGCCGGACCATCGCGACAGCTACCTCACCGAGGAGGAACGCGAAGCCAACGATCAGATGATGTTGTGCTGCTCGCGCTCCAAGACGCCGCAGCTCGTTCTCGACATCTGAACCGGCCGGAGATTTCTGGGATGGAAACCATCGGCTGGAAAGACTACCGCGAGGCGATGGGCCGGCTCGGTGCGGCCGTGAACATCGTCACCACCGACGGCCCGGCAGGACGCCACGGACTTACCGCGTCGGCCGTGTGCTCGGTCACCGACACGCCGCCGACGCTGCTGGTCTGCGTCAACCGCCGTGCGGGTGCGCATGATGTCCTCACCAAGAACGGCGTGCTCTGCGTCAACGTGCTGGCGCGGCATCACCGCGACCTGTCCAACCGTTTCGGCCGGCCGGGAACGAGCGTCACCGAGCGGTTCAACGGCGCCGACTGGCAGACGATGAAAACCGGCGCGCCGGTGCTCGTCGACGCCGCCGTCAATTTCGACTGCCGGATCACCCAGACCCAGGAGATGGGCACCCACAGCGTGCTGTTCTGCCAGGTGGTCGCCGTCAGCATCGCTGACGTGCCGGAAGGCCTGATCTATTTCAACCGGGACTATCACGATCTCGCGCCGCGCCCGCCCGCGCTGCATTCGCTTTCGTCAGGGGGATGATATGGACATCGCGCAACTCGCCGCCACCGTGAAGGCGCTGCAGGACCAGGTGGAGACGCTGAAGGCCGAGGCCGATATCCGCCGGATTCAGGCCCGCTATATGTTCCTGTGCGATACGCCCTGCCCCGAATTCGGCATTGCCGACGACAATGAGCGCATCGAGCGTATCCTTGATCTCTACACCGAGGACGCGGTGTGGGAAGGCGTCGGCGCGTTCTACAACGGCCAGTTCGGGCGCAGCACCGGCAAGGACGCCATCCGCCAGCATTTCCAGCGGTTCTGGGGCGAGAAGCGCGAGCCCGCGCTGATCCTCAACGTGCACTACCTCACCTCCGAGCAGATCCATGTGCGGGGCGACGAGGCCGACGGGCAATGGGTGCACTGCCAGCCATGGGTGTTCAGCGACGGCTCGTCGCTGCTGCGCTCCAGCCGCCTCAACAACCTGTTCCGCAAGGTGAACGGCGAGTGGAAGGTGGCGCGCACGCGCACCGAGAACATTTATGTCGGCCCGCTGCCGAATGGCTGGGCCGAAAGCATTCCTGAAAAATCGGTTCTGATGCAGGATTGATCCGCAGCGCGATCAACAATCACCAGCCAGATCACGGAGAGATCATGTCCGATACCTCGTTCAAGGAAGCCGTCGCCGCCGAGGCCGATGCGCTGCACGTGCTGCTTCAGGCCTGGTTCCGCGCGGAAGGCACGACCGACCCGGCCCCGATCCTCGCGCGCTTCGACGAGGGCTTCACCATGGTGACGCCGGCCGGCAAGATCATCAGCTATGAGCAGTTCGCCGGCGGCCTGCCCAATTCGCGCGGCACCCGGCCGACGCTCATCATGCAGATCAGCAACGTGGCGATCCGCTATCTCGGCGAGACCTCCGCGCTCGTCACCTATCAGGAGCGGCAGATTCAGGATTCCGGCACGACGGATCGCGTCTCCACCGCGCTGCTGCTGAAGCGGCCGGATCGCCCGACGCCGGTCTGGCGGCACCTGCAGGAAACCTTCATCGCCTGAATGTCCGAAGCCGTTCCGGAATTTCAAAGGGAAACACCATGACCGAGGCTGAGATGTGGAAGACCTACGACTTCCGCGGCTTCCGCGTGATGGTCATTCAGAAGTGGCAGGATCCATTCGGCCAGCGCATGATCCGCATCGAAACGGTGGACGACGGCGGCGAGCGCGCCATGGGTCTGCGCGAGGAGGAGTTTGTCGCGGAGGCGCAGCACGTCGAATAACGCGGCGTTCCACGCCTAACGTCGGACTATCCGGACAAGAATGCAACGCCGGCCTTTCACCTCTCCCCCCGGGGAGAGGTCGGATCGCGCGAGCGATCCGGGTGAGGGGGAATCCAGATCGAGAGGTCTGATCCCCTCACCCCAACCCTCTCCCCTATGGGAGAGGGGGCGCTCAGCATGGGTTCGAAGTCCCTCCATTCAAAACGCACTATTCCCTCATCTGACACGCGGGCGCGGCGCTTCGCCGGACAGCATCTGGCGAAAGATCGCATGGCCCGCGGACAGCGCGAGGCGCAACCACCGGCCGTCGATAGCCGAGACACGCAGCGCCACGCCCGCGCCGTTCGGCAACGGCGACAACGACCAGTAGACGCCTTCGACATCCGCAAGCTGCGCATCGAATGCGTCGCGCAGACGATCGTTATCGCCCTGCTCGCCCATCGCGACCAGCATCAGCGTGCCGAACGCGGTATAGCGTCCACGACGGCCGGAGCGCTGCGGACATCCGCCGAGGTCGATGCGATCCAGAGCCAGGATTTCATCGCTCGCCGTCGCAATGCGGATTTCGGACGCGAAGCGCCGGAACGAGCCGCCGGAGGACGCCGGATCGTGAGCCGTGAAGGCGTCGGCCAGCAGCGCACGTCCGCCCGGCGCGATGCGCAGCCGAAGCTGCTGCGCGAGCGACGAGGCCGGAAACAGAATGCGCGGCTCCGGCAGATATTCGAAGTAACCGCCATCCGCCACATCCAGTTCGACCACATCCACCGCGCCCTGCCCCGGCATCGCGCGATGGACCGACACCGCGCTCGGCGTGCCGACATGCACACATGCGCCCGCCGCCACATGGAAACGCTGCAACAGCAGGTCGTTGCTCGTGATCGCGCCGCTCACCGACTGGATCAGCACCGTGAGCAGGCCGGGCGGCCCGTCGTCGAGATGAAAGGTGCGCGAGATCGCAAACGGCCAGCGAAACATCCGCCGGTCGATCACCGTGCCCCGATGCGAGGGAACGAACGACAGGTCGAGCTGCGGCCTCAGCGGCATATCGCCCTCGCCGCTGGCACGGGCAGCCGCCCCGCCGGCGCGCGCCGCGCCAACAAAACCGGGCGGGCCGCCCCCGTTCATCGCAGCAGATAGCGCCGCGACAGCGGCACCCGGGTTGCGGGCTCGCACAGCAACAGTTTTCCGTCGGCGCGCACCTCGAAGGTCTGCGGATCGACCTCGATATGCGGCCGGGCGCTGTTGCGGACCATGTGATCCTTGGTCAGCGCGCGCGTGGACTTGATCTGCACCATGCGCTTCTGCAGGCCGAGCTTGCGGCCGACATCGGCCTCTATGGCGAGCTTGGAAACAAAGTTGACGCCGAGATGCCGCTTGGCCTGCCCGAGCGCGCCCCACATCGGGCGCTGGATCATCGGCTCGGCAATCGACAGGCTGCCGTTGCCGTCGCCCATCGCGGCCCATGCGGGAAAGCCGCTCTTCAGCACCATCGCCGGCTTGATGCCGAACGAGGCGCGCGGCCACAGCACGAGGTCCGCGAGCTTGCCCGGCGCGATGGAGCCGATCTCGTGGTCCGCGCCGATGGCGACCGCCGCGTTGATCGTCAGCTTGGCGATGTAGCGCTTGATACGCTCGTTGTCGGCGCGCGCGGTTGTCTCCTCCGGCAGGCGGCCGACGCGCTGCTTCATCACGCTGGCGAGCTGCCAGCATTTGGCGGTGTTCTCCGCCAGCCGCCCCATGCCCTGCGTGTCGGTGCCGAAAATCGAGATCGCGCCCATGTCGTGCAGGAAATCCTCCGCCGCCATGGTCTGCCCGCGCACCCGCGCCTCGCCGAAGGCAAGGTCTTCCGGTGCGTTGTAGTTGAGCTGATGGCAGATCATGGTCATCGGCAACCCTTCCTCCAGGCAATAGGACGTGAAGGGATTGGTCGGATTGGTCGAGGACGGAATGACGTTGGCGTAGGAATTGACCTTCAACAGGTCCGGCGCGTGGCCGCCGCCCGCGCCTTCCACGTGATACATGTGGATGGTGCGGCCGGCGATGGCCGCCATCGTATCCTCGCAGAAGCCGAACTCGTTGATCGAGTCGGTGTGCAGGTGAACGGAAAAATCGTTGCGGTCGGCCGCGATCAGCGAGCCGTCGATCACCGCCGGTTGCGCGCCAAAATCCTCGTGGATCTTCACTGACGCCGCGCCGCACGCGACCGATTCCTCGACCGCGCCTGGATCGGAGCCGCCGCGCCCGAAATGCGCGAAGTTGAGACACGAGGTCTCGGTCGCCTGCAGAAAGCGCCCCATCACATGCGGGCTGCCGCTGCCGACCTCGAACACCGGGCCCGGACCACCGCCGATCAGCGTGGTGGTGCCGCCCGCCAGCGCGTGATCGGACTGCGTCGGCGACTGGATGTGCGCATGGCACTCGATGGTGCCGGCGGTGACGATGTAGTTCGCGCCGAAGATCGGCGTCGTGGTGTGACCGACGACGAGATCGGGATGCACGCCCGGCATGGTGAGCGGATTGCCCGCCTTGCCGACGCCGACGATGCGGTCGCCGCGAATGCCGATGTCGCCCTTCACGATGCCGAGTTCGGCATCGATGATGGTGGCGTTCTTGATGACGAAATCGAGCGCACCGTCGGACGCCTTGGCGCGCGGATGATAGCCCTCGCCATCGCGGATGTTCTTGCCCGCGCCGATCAGAAGCTCGTGACCGTAGAAGGTGTAGTCGTGCTCGATCTCCGCGAGCAGATCGGTGTCCCCGAGGCGAACCAGATCGCCCTTGGTCGGCCCGTAGAGATCGGCATAGGCCCTGCGGCTGATGGTGACCATGACGCCCCCTCCCCTTACGCGCCGAGATAGCCGGCATCGCGGGCGCGCTTCAGCGCATCCTCGCGTGCGCCCGGCGCATCGAGCGGACCATTGACCAGCCCCGCTTCGCCCAGCACCGTCCGCGCGCCGTCGATCGGCACCAGCGCCACCAGCTTCGGAATCCCCGGCTCGAAGCGCACGCCCGCGCCTGCCGGTACGTCGAGCTTCATGCCCCACGCCGCCGCGCGGTCGAACTTCAGCGCGCGGTTGGCCTCGAACACGTGCGAATGGCTGCGGATCTGGACATCGCGGTCGCCGGTGTTGACGATCTCGATGGTCGTCCCGGCCACGCCGGCAAAGATGTGGATGTCCTCGTCCGGCACGATGATCTCGCCCGGCACGATATCTTCGGCAAGCGCCTGCGCGCCGGGCCGGATCGGCTCGAACACCGCGATCATCTTGGTGCCCTCGGCGAAGGCGCATTCGATATAGATCAGCGAAATCATCTCCGCGACGCCGGGCATCACGTCGTCCGTCGTCAGCAGACGGCCCGCCAGATCGCGAATCTCCTCGTAGGGCAGATCGCGCCGCGCCGCCGTCATCACCTCGTCAGTGATGAACGCCACCGCCTCCGGATGGCTGAGTTTGATGCCGAGCGAACGGTGCCGCCGCGCCAGTTCGGCGGCCATGAACACGGTGAGGCGATCCATTTCGGTGGGCGTCAGGTTCATGGGCGGGTCCGTTGCGTCAGGTGGCGAACATGCGCAGGTGCCGCGAGGCGCTGCGCGCCACCGCGACATCCGCGAGCGGGGTGAAACTGGAAATGGCGTGAACGTCCACGGGATCGCGGGCGAGCAGATCGGTCAGCAGCACCCGCGCCTCGCCAAGGATACGCTGCGCATCGAGATGGCCGACGACGCCGAGCCGAATCGCGGCGCTGGCGAGGCTGGAGGCGAGCGACCAGCCGCTGACGCTTTCCGCCACGCTCAGGGACAGTCCGGCCTCGCGAAACACCAGTCCCTGCGTGACGGCGAGATGACCGAGCCGTCCGTCGCCTGCCGCCGCCGTGCGATACGCCGCGACGCCCGCATGGCCGAGCCGGGCGAACACACCGAGCATCGCGCGCCCGGCCCGCCGCGAACCGGCGCGCATCGGCTCCGCCCACGTCGCGGCTTCTGCCAGATGATCGAGCGCGATGAGATCGGCGGTTGTCCGCGCCGCGAAGGCCGCACGCAGCAGCGGCCGGTCCATGGTGTGCCAGCGCTGCGCCAGTTGCTCGGCAATGGCGTCGCCGACATCAGCCGCCGTCGCGACAAGGCCGTCGGCGGCCAACCCCTCAAGTCCCCACGAGAAGGCAAAGCTTCCGGCCGGAAATGCGCTATCGCCGAACTGCAGGGCGATGAGAATGTCGGCCGGATCACTCGTCATTCGCGCGGTCGCGGACCTCTCTGCCCCGCCGCGCCAGCGCGCGACGCCGTTATAGAAGCAGAAATATTTTCCGTTTCAAGCATGAATTGGAGGCAGCGACAGATGCGCATTCGCGATCCCGCGCCCCTCCTGTGCGAGGCGCGTTGAATCCCGTCCGCTGGCGCAAGGCGATGCGCAGGGATATCGCGACCAGATATTCGAAAACTCGGACCGTCGCGCCCGGCGTGGTCGTCAGGCTCCCGCGCCGTGCGTTCCCCTCACAAGCGGGAAAGGCTGCGCAGCCGCGAGGCGGTATCGAACGCCGCACGCGTCCACCGCTCCCCGCCCCGCGTTCGTGACGATCGCGAAACGCCCCTCTCACCAGGGCGAGAAGAACAGGAATATATTCATATATAGACAGATTGTCAATCTCTCGGGAGTATGAGCCTGTTCCTCCGGCTGGAACTCCTGAAAGGATGCGGCTCTTCATCACTTGGCAATGGCCCAGCCGATAGTTTCCGACACGGAATACTGCCACTCTACCGACCCATGGTGGAAGTAATTGTCTAAGACAGCAAATGCGAGTGCACCCCTGGTGTCCGAGACGGCCATCGCCATGGACAACGAGGACACGTCCCTGTCGCCGACCTTGCAAGCCTCGATCGATCTCGATCGGCTGCTGGCCGTGCGGCGCGCGGCGCTGCTCGCGCTGCCGGTCAATATGATCCTCAGCATCGCGAACCTTCTGGTCGGGATCTCGGCCGGCGACGCCGGAAAATGGACCTTGTGGCTGGCGGCGTCCGTCCTCGCAAACGCCCTGCGCACCCTGCTGTGCTATACCCCCTATACGGCGGAAGATGTCAGCACCTCCGGCTCCGGCCTGAAACTGTCGCCGCGGATGCACATGCGTCTTCACACGGCATTTGCGCTGTTTCAGGGAGCCATATGGGCCTGCGTCCCGGCTCTGTGCATCGGGTACTCGCCGGAACAGACGCTCTATTACCTGACGGTCATCTGCGGCATCACCGCGGGATCGGCGGTCTACGGCTTTTCCTACGCCCCGATTCCGATGTGTTTCATCACGCCCGTGCTGTTATCGGTCACGGCCAGCCTGCTCTGGGCCGGAGGCTTCGAGCGCGATATGCTGGCCGGGACTGTGCTGCTTTATCTCGCCGGTCTGACCAAGGGGGCCATCGAGAGCCAGGCCGCCTTCGCCGAAAGCAGCCGGCTGAAGCACCAGGCCACAGCCATGGCGCGGTCGTTGCAGGTGGCGCGCGAACGCGCGACGGAGATCGCCGAACAGATGCGGCATCGCGCCCTGCACGATCCGCTGACGGGGCTGTCCAACAGCCGCGGCTTCATGGAAGCGACGCAGACATTGTTATCGCGGCGACCGGACGCAACCTCCTGTCTCATGCTGCTCGACCTCGACGGCTTCAAGTGGATCAACGACACGTTCGGGCACAAGGTCGGCGACAACGTCCTGATCGAGGTCGGCCGACGGCTGCGAGCGGCACTTCCGAAGGAAGCGCACATCGCGCGCCTTGGCGGCGACGAATTTGCCGTGCTTTATGAGCCCGCAACTGCCCACAAGGATCAGGAAGCGCTCGCCCTCGATCTTGTGGCGGCGATTGCCGTTCCGTTCGCATCGTTCGATACCGGCCGCATCGGCGTCAGCATCGGCATAGATCAGGCAAGCCAGGATGACATCGACGCGATGCTGATGCGAGCCGATTCAGCGCTTTACGCGGCAAAGGCCAGAGGCCGCAATCAGATCTACCAGTTCGACGAAACTCTGCGCAGCCTGATCAGCATGCGCCGGACCATCGAGAACGATCTGCCCGCCGCGCTGGCGTCCGGGCAGATCGATGTCTGGTTCCAGCCGATCATGGGAGCGGGCGGTTCAAGCATCGACAGTTTCGAGGCGCTGCTGCGCTGGAAGCACGACACGTATGGATGGATTTCTCCGCCCGACATCATCGGCACCGCTTCGCTCTCCAACCACGCCGATGCGCTGACACGGTACATCGTCGACAAGGTCTGCGCGGCGATCCGCGTTCTGCAGGCACAGAACCTGCCGCAGCTTCGCATCGCGATGAATATCTCTCCCCGACAGATGATGATGCTTGCTGTGGATGAGATCGTGCTCACCAAACTGGCCGCGCACGGCGTGCCGGCCGGCCTGCTCGAAATCGAGATCACCGAGGAGACCGCGCTCGATATCCGCGCGGTGCAGGCCAAACTGACCGCGCTCGCGGCCGCCGGGGTGCGCATCGCCATCGACGATTTCGGCGTCGGCTATTCCTCGCTCGCCTCGCTGCGACAGCTTCATGCCCGCCGCATCAAGATCGACAAGACCTTTATTGCCGGCATCCCCACCGCCCCCGCGGATCAGGCGCTGGTGGAGGCCATCGTGCAGCTCGGACGCTCGCTGGCGATCGAGGTCGTGGCCGAGGGCGTCGAGAATGCAGAGCAGGCCGACAAACTGCGCGACCTCGGCTGCGGCCTGATGCAGGGCTATCACTTCGCCGAGCCGATGCCGCTCGCCAATGCCATCACGTGGATCAAAACATTTCCCGGCCCGGCGGGTCCAGACGGGACGCCGGCCGGTTCGTCCCGCCTCACGGCCTGACCTGCGGAACCCATCGCGGGCGACGCACCGCCCGCAGCACGCGCCGCGCGGAATTGCCGGATGAGAACACAGGCCAGACCCCCGCCGCTACTGCCGCGCCACGCAGCGCTTGCCGCCGAGCGGCTCCACCTTGTACGTCACGAAATTGAACAGCGACTTCTCTTCGATCGCGGCGGAGCCGGTGGTCTTCATGAAGCCCGCGTAACCCTTGCAGTTTTTCGCGTTCGGCTTGTCCTGCGTCTCACGCCAGAAGGTGAGCCCCCTGTCGTCGATTGAGAAATCCTCCACGCGGCAGCCGGTCGAGGGATCGCAATTGCCCTGAACCGAATAGCCGGTCGACAGCAGCTTTTTCCGCGCGGGCAGATCGTAGATCACCAGCGTGCGGTCCGGGCCGGTGCCGTCGTCGAGCAGCAGCAGGCCTTTCACCAGATCGATATAGTTCGACGCCTCGTCGTCGGTCGCGCCGATCACGAAATCGCCCGGGCGCTGCTCGACCATGCAATCGGCCTTGATGTCGCCCGTGGTCTTGCGGGCCAGGAATCTGCTGCCGACGCCGTCGGTCTTGGCGGTGGCGAGAACAGTCTCGACCGGACTGCGGTAGCAGTGCCAGGCGACCGTTGCGGAGTCCGCCTGCGGCGCGGGATCGGCGGTTGCGGATGCGGTGCCGCAGGCAACCGCCAGGATGCAGGCAGCGATGAGGGAACGGGTGGACATGGACAACTCCTTGGCGAGGGAGGCTCCGCCCATTCTATAGAACCGAGGCCTTGACGGAATGCGAACAGGCCTGCGGGTTTTTGACGCGATCATTCCCACAAAACAGAAACGGCCCCGTGTCCGGGGCCGTTCCTGTCTCGATGCGAAAAGGAAATCAGTAGCGGTAGTGGTCCGACTTGAACGGTCCCTGCTGCTTCACGCCGATATAATCGGCCTGCTCCTTCGACAGCTTGGTCAGGTTCACGCCGATCTTCGACAGGTGCAGCATCGCGACCTTTTCGTCGAGCGACTTCGGCAGCACATAGACTTCCTTCTTGTACTTGCCGTCCTTGTTGTTGGCGAACAGCTCGATCTGCGCCAGCGTCTGGTTGGTGAAGGACGCCGACATCACGAACGAGGGATGGCCCATGGCGTTGCCGAGGTTCACCAGACGGCCTTCCGAGAGCAGGATCATGCGCTTGCCATCGGGGAAGGTAATCTCGTCCACCTGCGGCTTGATGTTGTCCCACTTCAGGTTCTTCAGCGACGAGACCTGAATCTCGTTGTCGAAGTGGCCGATGTTGCACACAATGGCGCGATCCTTCATCGCGCGCATGTGGTCGATGGTGATGATGTCCTTGTTGCCGGTGGCGGTGACGAAGATGTCGGCGCGCGGCGCGGCCTCTTCCATGGTCACCACTTCATAGCCTTCCATCGCCGCCTGCAGCGCGCAGATCGGATCGATCTCCGAAACCATCACGCGGCAGCCGGCCTGACGCAGCGACGCCGCCGAGCCCTTGCCGACGTCGCCGAAGCCGGCGACCATCGCGATCTTGCCCGACATCATCACGTCGGTGCCGCGGCGGATGCCGTCCACCAGCGACTCGCGGCAGCCATAGAGGTTGTCGAACTTCGACTTGGTCACCGAGTCGTTGACGTTGATCGCAGGCCACAGCAGCGTGCCGGCCTTCTGCATGTCGTAGAGACGGTGCACGCCCGTGGTCGTCTCCTCCGAGACTCCCTGGATCGAGTCGGCGATTGCCTGGAAGTACCCTTTCGGCTTCTCCTTGAGCTGCTTCTTGAGCAGCGCGAAGAACACTTCCTCTTCTTCCGAACCCGGCTTGTCGAGGAACGCGGTGTCGCCCTTCTCCGCCTTGAGGCCGAGGTGGACATACATGGTGGCGTCGCCGCCGTCGTCGAGGATCATGTTGGGATGACCGCCGCCGTGCCAGTCGAACAGCCTGGCGGTGTAGTCCCAGTATTCGGCCAGCGTCTCACCCTTCACGGCGAACACCGGAATGCCGGCGGCAGCGATCGCGGCGGCGGCGTGGTCCTGGGTCGAATAGATGTTGCACGAGACCCAGCGGATATCGGCGCCGAGCGCCTTCAGCGTCTCGATCAGGACGCCGGTCTGGATGGTCATGTGCAGGGAGCCGGCGATGCGCGCGCCCTTCAGCGGCTGCTTCGGACCGTATTCCTCGCGCGTGGCCATCAGGCCGGGCATTTCCGTCTCGGCGAGCGACAGTTCCTTGCGGCCGAAATCGGCGAGCGAGATGTCCTTGACGATATAATCGGTCGCGGTGGTCATGTGTGTATCCTTCGGTCTCGGTCTGCTCCCTCTCACAAGATCGCGGAGAGGGGCGTGCGCCACGCTCGGCGCATCGGATTGTATTGTCATGGCCGGGCTCCTCCCGGCCATCCCCGTCTTCATTCAGATCGAATCAAAGACGTGGATGCCCGGCACAAGACCGGGCCCGGCGGCATCGTCAGATCAGACCGCCTTCTTCAGGGTCTCGGTGAGATCGGTCTTCTCCCAGGAGAAGCCACCCTCGTTGTCCGGCTGGCGGCCGAAATGGCCATAGGCCGCGGTGCGCGCATAGATCGGGCGGTTCAGGTCGAGATGCTTGCGGATGCCGCGCGGCGTCAGATCCATCGAAGCCGCGACGGCCTTCTCGATCACGTCGTCCGCAACCTTGCCGGTACCGTGGGTGTCCACATAGATCGACAGCGGGCGCGCGACGCCGATGGCGTAGGCAAGCTGCAGGGTCGCCTTGTCGGCGAGGCCCGCGGCGACGATGTTCTTCGCCACGTAGCGCGCGGCATAGGCCGCCGAACGATCGACCTTGGTCGAGTCCTTGCCCGAGAACGCGCCGCCGCCATGGGGGGCCGCGCCGCCATAGGTATCCACGATGATCTTGCGGCCGGTCAGACCGGCGTCGCCATCGGGGCCGCCGATGAAGAACTTTCCGGTCGGATTGATGTGCCAGATGGTCTTGTCGGTGATCCAGCCTTCCGGGAGCGCCTGTCGAACGTAGGGCTCAACCCGCTCGCGCACCTGGTTCGAGGTCATGTCCTCGATGAGGTGCTGGTGCGACACGACGATCTCGCGCACGCCGACCGGCTTGCCGTTTTCGTACTGGACGGTGACCTGACTCTTGGAGTCCGGACCGAGCACCTTCTCGGTGCCGTTGTGGCGGGCCTCGGCGATCAGGCGCAGAATCTTGTGCGCATAGAAGATCGGGGCCGGCATCAGTTCCGACGTCTCGTTCGAGGCGTAGCCGAACATGATGCCCTGATCGCCGGCACCCTCTTCCTGATTGGTCGGCTGCTTGGCGTCGACACCCTGAGCGATATCGGCCGACTGCGGATGCAAGAGGATTTCGATGTCGCAGTTCTTCCAGTGGAAACCGTCCTGCTCGTAGCCGATGTCCTTGATGGCATCGCGAACGACCTGCTCGATATGGTCGTTGGTCACGGTCGAGGGGCCACGGGTCTCACCGGCGATCACCACCTTGTTGGTGGTCGCAAGGGTCTCGCAGGCGGCGCGGATGTCCCAGGGGTCAATCCCCGCCTTCGGACCTTCGCGGAAGAACAGGTCGACGATCTCGTCCGAGATGCGGTCACAAACCTTGTCCGGATGACCTTCGGACACCGACTCGGAGGTAAAAAGGTAGGACTTTCGCATCAAAAGTGACCCCTGTTCGGACCGCCCGGCCGTCCGGGCCCGATCCCTGAGTTGCGTCTTCGCCGACCATGGCCCGGGAACCAGCGTTCAAACCCGATTGGCGCATGCCGGTACCCGCCACACGGCGGTCTTCGTTCCATCAATGTCCTGAAACGTCAATCGCGGCGACGCGATATGACGTAAGACTCATCGTAAAACCAGAGACCGTCATGCCTGCGCAACACTTCGCGCGTCGCGTCCAGATAGCGGCCGCTCTGGGTCATTTCCGTCAGCCGGTCATCCTCGACCTGGGCGACGTAGACCGCCGCGTTCCAGGCCGCGAAGGCCGTTGACGTCCCGATGGGGCCGGTGACCTCATCGGGCAGCGCCTCCATATCATAGCGAAACACCGATCGGCTATCGGAATAGGCGTTGAAATTCAGGTCTCGCCCGTCCGCCCCCAGCTCGTATTTGACCGCCCTGAGCAGGTCGTGACGGCTGACGGAAAAGGGATTTTCTCCCGGCCATACCGCCTGAATGATCTCCATCCCCGGATCCTGCCCGTGGGAGTGGATTCCGATCAGCCGCCCCCCCGGCCGAAGCGCCCGCGCCAGCGGGGCGACGATCCGCCGGGCGCGGAAATTCACAGAAGATTTCGCGCGGTAGGGCTGGGAGGCGATCACGAGGTCGAAATTGGCCTCCGCCCGGCCGGCCCTCGGAATGCTCGAATCCAGCAGGAACCGGTGGTCCTCCCGGTACATCACGATCACCACCGGCCGCTCATAGACCGGCATGCCGGAGCGCGGCGACACGCTGGCGCGCCAGTTCTCCTTCAGGAACGGTTCGAGTTCCGCGATCTGGCTCTCGAACTCGCCCGAGGTCGATCCGCGCAGCGCGACCTCGCGCCAGACCATGGCCGCGGCCGCGGCCGCCGAGCGCGGCGTCAGCCACGGCGCCTCGGCGTAGTACATGTTGGTGAAAACGAAGATGGAGGCCGGATGCTCGGTCAGGCGATCCGGCAATTTCTCCAGTGTCAGCCGCACGTCCTCCAGGCTGATCTCCTTGCCGGAAATGTAGAGCGGCATATGCGGATGGCGGGCATGGACCTGGCGCAGCACCTTCGCCAGCACGGTGCCGTCGCCCATGCCGCCGTCGAACAGCCGCAGCGCCGGCGGGCGCGGATGGATGCTGCCGAGTTCAAGCGCCACCCGGTCCGCGATCACACGCTTCTCGGAACAGGTGTGGACGAACAGCAGATATTTCTGCCGGTTCTCGAAGAAACGGAAATTGCCGCGTGGGTCGCGCCGCTCCGGCAGTGCCTCGGGCAGGCCGCGTGCGGGTTGAGGCGCGGCCTCGCCCAGCATGGTTTCGATCCGCTCCAGCGTGTCGGTGGTGATGCGCTTGCCCTCGCGCAGGCGCGCCACCAGCTTGCCGTCGTTCACCGCGCGGCGGCCGAAGGTGGATTCGGCCATGCCTGCGGCGCGGCAATACTCCGCGATGCGGGCGAGCAGGGCGTCGTTGCGGGCTGGCACGTCGGCAGGCTTTCCAGATGGCGTCAAAGGGCGGCGATGATGGCGCGTGAGAAGATAGGGGGCAACCCGAAGCCCGCGGACCGTGACGCGACGTCCGGTCCCCATTGATGCGCCCTCTCCCGCAAGAGGAGAAGGTTCGGAAGGCAACCTCGGGCGCGCCCTACCCGATCTTTCTCAAAAAACCCGTCAGATCGTCGGTGACGTGATCGACATGCGCCGCGTCGCGGCCCTCAAGCTCCCAGTCCTCACGCACCACTTCCTTCGCACCATCCGGAACGACCAGCACCGTGGTCATGCCGAGATCGTGCGGCACCGTGAGATTGCGGGCGAGATCCTCGAACATCGCCGCGCGCGATGGATCGACGCCGTGGCGCGACAGAAACCGCTGATAGGTTCCCGGCGACGGCTTGGGCTCGAATTCGGCGGCGACGATATCGAAAACGTCCTCGAAATGCCCTCCGATGCCAAGCCGCGCCAGCACGTTGCCGGCGTGATCGCGCGAGCCGTTGGTGAGGATCAGCTTGCGTCCGGGCAAGGCTTCGATCGCGGCCCCGAGCCGCGGGTTCGGCTCCAGCGGAGAATGATCGATCGCGTGCACGTAACTGAGAAACTCGTCGGCGGAGATGCCGTGCTCGCTCATCAGCCCGCGCATGGTGGTGCCGTAGCGCTTGTAATAGTCCTTCTGGATGCGGAAGGCCTCATCATGCGCGATCCCCAGCAGGTTCGCGACATAATCGCGGATGCGCGCATCGACCTGCTGCCACAGATTGACGTGATGCGGATACAGCGTGTTGTCGAGATCGAACACCCAGGTCTCGACATGGGCGAAGGCGCGGGGGGCGCGCTGGGATGGAAGAGACATTGGCGGACCGGTTTCTGCTTTCCTTCGTCGTCCCTGCGCGGGCGGAGACCTCGATCAGGGACGCATTGCCTCTATGATCGGGATGGCCGGGTCAAGCCCGGCCATGACGAAAACCAGCGCGAGGGGCAGGCGACCGAACGGCTACCCCGTGGCCCGTCACCCCGAGGCGCGCACGAAGCGTGCCGCGAGGGGCGACGGTCGAGGCCTTCCGTCCGCCTGCGATCTGATGGCCGCTCGAGGCTCGCCGCAAAGAGCGGCGCGCGCCTCGGGATGATGGAACTGAGGGCTCAGATTTGATCCCCTCGCGGCCTCGCACCGCAAACAAGCGAAGGCGACAAAAAAAACCTCACGGCACGCTCAGCCGCAGCGTCTGGCCGCCGCTGCTCATGTCCACCGCCGCAAAGCCCGTCGAACTCAGGCCCCGCGCGGAACAGTCGCCCTGCTCGGCGATCTCGAACGGCGTGTCGCGGGTGCAGAGCAGGCGCGGGCCGCCCCAGTTCAGCGGCTTGTCCCTGATTTTCACGGGCCGGCCATCGGCATTCACCGCCTCTGCGAAGCTGAACACCTGCTTCGGCTGCCCGGTCAGATCGGGATGCAGGCACTTGCCCGCCGCGACGCCGTACCAGCCGCGCGTCGTCACCGCCTTGCCGTCGTCGATGGCGATCGCCGCCAGCACCTTGTAGGGCGTATCGTTGCACCACGTCAGGCCGGTCGGAGACGGAGCCTGCACCGCATCGGTCAGCGTCGCGAAGAAACTGTCGTCCTTCACCGCGTCCGGCGGCAGGCCGCGCGCCTTGAGGAACGCACCGAGCGCCCCTTGCGTCTTCGGCCCGTCGACGCCATCGATCGGGGCGATGTCATATCCGCCGATGGCCAGCAGGCGCTGGATGCCCGCAAGACGAGCCTGCTCGTCGTCATACTCGCTGCCTTCGGCGAGATAGGCGACGCTGTTGCCCTCCTCGTCGGTGCCGGGCTTCACCTCGGTGAACACCGCAAGACGCTGGCCGCCGCGACAGTCCCGCGCCGCCGCGATGACGAAATTGCCGTCGGCGACACAGAGCCGGTCGGTGTCATTCTGCGGTGCGGGCGCCGCGCCGTAGAGCGGCAGGACGCGCGCATGCAAAAGAATGCGATCCACGCTGAAAGCGCCCTGTCCCACCACCTGGCATTGCGCGGGGTTGAGGCGGAACCAGCCGCGCGTCGCGGTCGCGCCCCTGTCGTCGATGCCGATGGCGGCCTCGACGACATAGCTCATCCGATTGCAGATCTTGAAATCCGCATGCGCGGGCAGCGCGGACGCCAGCCACGACACCAGCGCCGCCGGCAGCGCGAGCAGCAGCCGCCGCCCGAGCGGCCGGCGCGCCGTCGGCCAGCGCGGCAGTGGCGGATGCGCGCGCTCCCGCATCGTCACTTGTGGATCAGCGTTCCGGTGCCCTGATCGGTGAACAGTTCGAGCAGCACCGCATGCGGAGCCTTGCCGTCGATGATGACCACGCCCTCGACGCCGGCTTCCAGCGCATAGATGCAGGTCTCCACCTTCGGAATCATGCCACCCGAGATGGTGCCGTCCGCGATCAGCCGCCGCGCGTCCTTCACCGACAGTTCCGGGATCAGGGTCCTGGACTTGTCGAGCACGCCCGGCACGTCGGTCAGCAGCAGCAGCCGCTTGGCCTTCAGCGCCCCCGCGACCGCTCCGGCGAACGTATCGGCATTGATGTTGAAAGTCTGGCCGGTGTCGGAGGTCGCCAGCGGCGCGAGCACCGGGATCAGTTCGTGGCCGATCAGCTGGTTGAGCAGCGTCAGATCGACCTTCTGCGGCTCGCCGACGAAACCGAGATCGACGACTTTCTCGATATGCGAATCCGGATCGACCATGGTGCGCGTGGCCTTCACCGCCCGAACCATGTTGCCGTCCTTGCCGCACAGGCCGACGGCCTTGCCGCCCGCCTCGTTGATGTAGCCGACGATCTGCTTGTTGATCGATCCGGCCAGCACCATCTCGACGATCTCGATGGTCGCGGCATCGGTGATGCGCAGGCCCGCCGCGAATTCCGACTTGATGCCGAGCCGCTTGAGCATGGTCGCGATCTGCGGTCCGCCGCCATGCACCACCACCGGGTTGATGGCGGTCTGCTCCAGCAGCACGATATCGCTGGCGAAATCGCGCGCCAGCGTCTCCTCGCCCATGGCATGGCCGCCATACTTGATGACGATGGTTTCCTCGTCATAGCGCTGCATGTGCGGCAGCGCCTCCGACAGGATGCGGGCCTGGTCGAGGGGCGAAATGACGGGCGCGTCGGTCATCGGGTTGGTCTCTTGGGCAGAATGGCCGGATGGCTCTCTTGCGGGCGCCGCCGCTCTAGCATTTTGTTCGGGGCGATCCTAGTGACCCGAATCTGAAGTTCGTCACACTGTCGGGCTGATGCCGGACGAATCTCGGATTCATCAGGGTCACCAGCAAATATATGATTCTGGTGTGGTTTATGGATTTGAAATACGCTCCCCGCCTGGCCGCTATCGTGCGGCGCATTTCAAATCCGCCATGCGAGGGCGGGGATGGATTTCGGGGCAGGTGGCCTCATCCTGAGGCGCTCGCGAAGCGGGCCTCGAAGAAGGACTGACGGAAACGGGGCCGTCGCCCTTCGAGGGCAGCGCTGCGCGCGGCTGCCTCAGGGGCACGGGATACGCCCCCGGCCGCTTGACTCCCCCGTCCCGAATCCCGACAAAGCCGCCTTCCCGCCCGCCGTGATTGCCTGAACCGGACCCTGATCCCATGTCGCATGCCGCCCTCGAAACCACCATCAACGCCGCCTTCGACGCGCGCGACAGCATCACCTCCGCGACGCAGGGGCCGGTCCGCGACGCGGTCAACCGCGCGCTCGACCTGCTCGACTGGGGCGAGGCGCGGGTCGCCCAGCGCGGCAGCGACGGCGCATGGACCGTCAATCAGTGGCTGAAGAAGGCCGTTCTGCTCTCGTTCCGCCTCAACGAGATGAGTGTGATCGCCGGCGGCCCCGGCGGGGCCAACTGGTGGGACAAGGTGCCGTCCAAGTTCGAGGGCTGGGGCGAGAACCGCTTTCAGGAAGCCGGATTCCGCGCCGTGCCGGGGGCGGTGGTGCGCCGCTCGGCCTTTATCGGCAAGAACGTCGTGCTGATGCCCTCCTTCGTCAATCTCGGCGCGTATGTCGACGAGAGCACCATGGTGGACACCTGGGCCACGGTCGGCTCCTGCGCGCAGATCGGCAAGCGCGTCCACATCTCCGGCGGCGCGGGCATCGGCGGCGTGCTGGAGCCGCTGCAGGCTGGCCCGGTCATCATCGAGGACGACTGCTTCATCGGCGCGCGCTCGGAGGTCGCCGAGGGCGTCGTGGTGCGGCGCGGGGCAGTGCTGGCGATGGGCGTGTTCCTCGGCGCATCGACCAAGATCGTCGATCGCGAGAGCGGCAAGGTTTATGTCGGCGAGGTGCCGGAATTCTCAGTGGTGGTGCCGGGCGCGCTGCCCGGCCGTCCGCTGCCGGACGGCACGCCCGGACCCTCCACCGCCTGCGCGGTGATCGTGAAGCGCGTCGACGAGCGCACCCGCTCCAAGACCTCGATCAACGAACTGCTGCGCGACTGATCCGAAGACGGCAGAGGGAGACAAAAAATGCCCGCCGATCCCGTCGCCCTCGCCCAGCAACTGCTGCGCTGCCCCTCCGTGACGCCGGCTGAGGGCGGCGCGCTGCTGGTGCTCGACCGCGCGCTGACGGCAGCCGGGTTCACCGTGCACCGCATGGTGTTCTCCGAGCCCGGCACGGCGGACGTGGAGAACCTTTACGCGCGCATCGGCACCGAAGGGCCGCACATCACCTTCGCGGGCCATACCGACGTGGTGCCGCCGGGCGATGAGACCGCCTGGAGCCACGGCGCGTTCGCGGGCGATATCGACGCCGGCCTGCTGTACGGGCGCGGCGCGGTGGACATGAAGGGCGCGATCGCCTGCGCGGTGGCGGCGACGCTGGATCATATCGAGCAGAACGGCGCGCCGAAGGGCTCCGTCTCCTTCCTCATCACCGGCGACGAGGAAGGCGTGGCGGTGAACGGCACCGTCAAGCTGCTGCAATGGGCGGCCGAACGCGGCGAAAAATTCGATCATTGCGTGCTCGGCGAGCCGAGCAACGTCAACGAACTCGGCGACACCATCAAGATCGGCCGGCGCGGCTCGCTGTCCGGCACCATCACGGTGGATGGCACGCAAGGCCATGTCGCCTATCCGCACCGCGCCGATAATCCTGTTCCCGACATCGCGACGCTGATCAGCGCGCTGGTGTCCGAGCCGCTGGACCGTGGCAGCGCGCATTTTCAGGCGTCGAATCTTGAGTTCGTTTCGGTCGATGTCGGCAATCCGGCGTGGAACGTGATCCCCGGACAGGCGCGGGCGCGCTTCAACATCCGCTACAACGACTGCCATACCGAACCGTCGCTGAAGGATCTGGTGGAAAGCCGGATGCAGGCCGCCTGCGGCAACCGTATCAAGGCGCGGCTCGACTGGGAGCCCTCGAACGCGGGCGTGTTCATTGCGCAGCCGGGCCCCTTCACCGATCTCGTCGTCGGCGCGATCGAGGAAGTCACTGGGCGACGGCCCGAACTCAACACCGGCGGCGGCACCTCGGACGCGCGCTTCATCACGCACTATTGCCCCGTGCTGGAATTCGGCCTTGTCGGCGACACCATGCACAAGGTGGACGAGCGCACACCGGTCGCCGATCTGGTGAAGCTCACCGACATCTACCGCCGCATCCTGACGCGGTATTTCGCGTGAGATGGGCTTCGCGCCACCGCCCCGTCCCCCGCAAGCGGGGGAGCGTTGGGAAGGGGTCGGTGAAAGTCCGGGAAGATAAAGACGAGGCCCGCGCATGACCGGAAAGATTCTCGTCGTCACCGCCCTGCCCGACGAACTCGACCGCCACCGCGCGCCGGACGGCGTCGAGGTGATCTATTGCGGCGTCGGCAAGATCAACACCACGCTCGCCACGCTTGAGGCGATCCAGCGCGTCGCCCCGGACATCGTGGTGAATTATGGAACAGCCGGCCGCATCAACCCCGCGCGCCACGGGCTGATCGAGATCGCTCACGTCATCCAGCGCGACATGATGGCGATGCCGCTCGCCCCGCGCGGCCGCACACCGTTCGCGCCCGAGCTGGACCGGCTGTCGTCGGGGCATGGCGATGCGATCTGCGGCACCGGCGACAGTTTCGTCAGCGCCGCCGATCCGTGGCTCGCCGAGAACCGCGTCGACGTGGTGGACATGGAGCTGTTCGCGCTGGCGCAGACCTGCCTGCGCCACGACACGCCCTGGCGGGCCTACAAGTTCATCACCGACGACGCCAACGAACTCGCCGCCGACCATTGGAACGAGAACGTCGCCAGCGGCGAGGAGCTGTTCTGGAACGCGCTGCGTCGCGACCTGATGGGCGGGTAATTTCACCGTCGCCCTTCGAGGCTCGCTGGCGCGTCAAAACTCCGCTTCATCCGGGCTGCGGATGCTAGGTTTCCGGGAACAATTTTGGAAACAAGACGTCCAGCGACTCGATCGGGAAACGCAACGAAACAACGCCCTTCGGCGTTTCCGATCCGAGCAGGCCTTCGGCGATCACATCGGCCAGCACCCGCCGCGCGGACCGATCCGGAAGTCCCGTGATGCGCGCGATCTCACCCCGTTCAAACTGTCCTCGGATGAGCGCTTCTTCCAACAGTCGCGCGGCTTCCGGCTTCAACGTCTTGCTGCGCTCGGCATACGTCCTGAGGCGGCGGCCGAGGCTATCGAGTTCGAAGAGGCCGTCCATGAATTTCACTTGATCGAGACAGACTTGCAGAAACCACAGGGTAAATTCGCCAAGCGCCTTGAGTGAGAGATTGCCGCGACCATCGAGGTCGCCTTGGCGCTGCATGTCCGCCAAATCCATCATCCGCTTGTACTCACTCGGCGCCTTAAGACCGCGGGCGAGACCGCGGGAGACCGACCAAAGGCCATGCGACCCTATTCCGGCAAGCTGCGCCATCGCGTGACTCATCAGGCGGCTGACGCGACCATTACCATCCGGAAAAGGATGGATGTAATTGAAGCGGTGGTGGGCCGCAGCCATTGCCATGATGCGACCTGCCGTTTTCATCGACTTGAACGCGTAGCGCTGTTCGAAATACTTCATGAAGTCATCAACACGAACGCTTGACGGGGGCATATGCCGCCCAACCACCACGTCATGCTCGGGCTTCGAGCGCCACGTGCCCGGCATCATGATGAACTCCGAGCCCTCGCCACGGATGCGCAGCATGCCTTCCGGCGCATCACGATAGAATTCGAGATGCAGCCATTTGATGAATTCGATCGAGGCTGGCTCAAAGAGCTTGCCGTTGGCGGCAAGGCGATCGATTTCGGTTTGCACCCGCACATGGGCTGCGGCTTCGAGCTGAAGATTTCTGCGGCCCTCGTCTTGATCGAGCTCGCCCTCCAGAGCGCGGGCAATATCCTTCGGGCGCGTGTTATGGCCCTCGATCAGGTTGCTGTAATAGGTGTTCATGAGCCGCACGAGATCGGCGAGATTGGCGGCGGTGCGTGGATGCAATCCGAGGCCGAGTTTCGTGGCTGCCGCCGACAAGTCGGCGATCACGTCCGTGATCGCCTCGGACGTCTCTTCGAGTCTTGCGGGTTCGATACGCTGCGGGGTTTCGTCCGTCATTCTGGCCGATCTTTCTTCACTTCAACATATTGGTAATAAAACAGAAATTTTCATAAATTCGGCGTTTTTGGCCGATCTTTTGGCCGATCTTGGACACGATATCGTTGACCGCTTTCAAAAACATGCAACAATTTGATTTTTCAATATAAAATATACTATCAAGATGAATTTGGCCGATCTCTTGGCCGATCTTGGGCAGCCGTTTCCCTCGCACGGCAAAACCTTATAGAAGGCCCGCGAACCTGTCGTCCCCGTCCCGCAGCACCGCCGGCCTCCCATGACGACACCGCCCTTTTTCCTCGAAGCGCCGCAGCGGCTGCGGGCGCTGGTCCGCGCCCGCGAGGCCTATCTCGTCGCGCTCGCCGCGCTGATCGGCGTCATCGGCGGATTGTCCGTCGCGGCGATGGGAGCGGCGGTCTCGTTCCTCCACGCGCTGTTCTTCGCCATCCCCTTCGGCGAGCGTCTGTCCAGCCAGCTTGTGCTGAATCCGTGGCGCGCGCTGCTGGTTCCGGCTCTCGGCGGACTGCTGCTCGGCCTGTCCTTCCTCCTCGTGCAGCGCTGGCGGCCGGGCCGCGAGGTGGACCCGATCGAGGCCAATGCGCTGCATGGCGGACGAATGTCGTTTCGCGGCAGCCTGATCGTGTCGCTGCAGACCGTCTGGTCCAGCGGCGTCGGCGCCTCGGTCGGCCTTGAAGCGGGCTATACGCAACTCGCCAGCGGACTGGCGTCGTCGGTCGGCCGCGGCTTCCGTCTGCGCCGCAGCGACCAGCGGCTGATGGTCGGCTGCGGGGCGGCCGCCGCGATCGCCGGTGCGTTCGGCGCGCCGCTGGCGGGCGCATTCTACGCTTTCGAGCTGGTGATCGGCGCCTATACGCCGGCCAGCCTCGCGGCGGTCGGCATGGCCTCGCTGATCGGCTACAGCACCGCCCATGCGCTGCTGCCGCTGACGCCCGTGATCGACGCGGGCGAATATGGCAGTGTCGGCTGGCAGGACATGACCATGGCGGCGGTGCTCGGCGTCCTCGCCGCGCTCTACGGAATCGGCGTGATGCGCAGCGTCGCCACCTGCGAGAGCGTGTTCGCGCGCATCCGCGCCTGGCCGCCGCTGCGGCTTCTGGTCGGCGGCCTGATCGTCGGACTGCTGGCGCTGGTCACGCCCCACGTGATGGCGTCCGGCCATGGCGCGATCCATCTCGCCGGCGTCAGCGACATGACCATCACCGCCATCGCCACGCTGTTCGTGCTGAAGACCATCGCCTCGATCGCTTCCATCGGCTCGGGATTTCGCGGCGGCCTGTTCTTCGCCTCGCTCCTGATCGGCGCGCTCGGCGGCCATCTGTTCGGCTCGGCGGCGCAGGCGCTGTGGCCCTCCGGCAATCTCGATCCGACGGTGTTCTCCATCATCGGCATGGGCGCGCTGTCGGCTTCGATCATCGGCGGGCCGATGACGATGGCCTTCCTCGCGCTGGAGACCACCGGCGATCTGTGGGTGATGACGGCGGTGCTGATCGCCATCATCATTTCCACGCAACTGACCCGCGAAGTCTTCGGTTACTCGTTCTCGACCTGGCGCTTTCATCTGCGGGGCGAGACCATCCGCAGCGCGGCCGATGTCGGCTGGATCCGCGATCTGACCGTCGCCCGCATGATGCGCCCCGACGTCTCGACCGCCGCCGCGGACCAGACGGTCGCCGATTTCCGCGCGCGCTTTCCGCTCGGCTCCAAGACGCAGGTGGTGGCGGTGGACGCGGAGGGCCGCTACATCGGCATCGTCTTCGTCGCGGATACGCACGCGGCCGAGAGCGATCCCGACGCGCGCCTGCGCGACATGATTCGCTATCGCGACATCACGCTGCTGCCGGCGATGAACATCCAGGACGCCGTCGCGGCGTTCGATCGGGCGGAGGCGGAATCGCTGGCGGTGGTCGACGCGCCGGACAGCCGCCGCGTGGTCGGCATCCTCACCGAGGCGCACGCGCTGCGGCGCTATGCGGAAGAGTCCGAGAAGCACCGCCGCGAGGCGATCGGCGACGTGTGAGACGCGCCCCGAGCAAAGCCTTGGCCGCCGCCCTTCGAGGGCCGCGCGTGGCGTCGCGATCTCAGCGCGACAGATCAATCACCGGCTTTCGTTCCGTCATGGCCGGGCCTGACCCGGCCATCTCGCTTATGAGCACAATGTCTTCCTTGTCGGGAGCCCCGCGACGACAGGGATTGACTAACCCCGCCCCCACACCTCGTCGGCGACCTCGACCGCGAGGCTGAGCTTGGCCCACTGCTCGTCCACGGCCAAGATGTTGCCTTCCTCGGTGGAGGCGAAGCCGCATTGCGGCGACAGCGCGAGTTGCTCCAGCGGCGCGAACTTGGCGGCCTCGTCAAGGCGGCGCTTGATGTCGTCCTTCTTCTCCAGCGTGCCGGTCTTGGAGGTGATCACGCCGACCACGACGATCTTGTTGCCCTTGGGCAGGAAGCGCAGCGGCTCGAAGCCGCCGGCACGCTCGCTGTCATACTCGAGGAAATAGCCGTCGTAACCGGTGCCGGCCAGCAGGGTCTCGGCCACCGGCTCGTAGCCGCCCGACGAAATCCAGGTCGAGCGGAAATTGCCGCGGCACACATGCGTCGTCACCACCATGTCGGCGGGCTTGTCCTTAAGCGCCGTATTGATGACGTCGGAATAAATCTTCTGCAGGTTGTCCGGATCGTCGCCGCGCTCGCGCGCCTTGCGCATCTCGTCGGGCGAGCAGAGATAGGCCCACACCGTGTCGTCGAACTGCAGATAGCGGCAGCCGGCGTCGTAGAACGCCTTCACCGCCTTCTTATAGGTCACGCCGAGGTCCGCGAAGAACGTGTCGAGTTCGGGATAGAACTCGGTGGAAATCGCCTTGCGGCCGCCGCGGAAATGGAGCACCGCGGGCGAGGGAATCGTCATCTTCGCCACCGTGCCGAGCGCATCGCACTGGGTCTTCAGGAAGCGGAAGTGATCCAGCATGGGATGATCGTCCGGGAAGTCGAGCTTGCCGATCACGCGGATGCTGTCATTGCGGGTCTGTACGCCCGAGAACTGGATGCCGTGATCGGGATGATACAGCTCGCAGCCGGTGAGCCTGGCGAGGAAGTCGAAATGCCACCACGAGCGGCGGAACTCGCCGTCGGTAGCAAGCTTGAGGCCGATCTCCTTCTGCTTGCGCACCACCTTCTCGATTTCGCCGTCCTCAATCTCGCGCAGCGCGGCAGGAGACAGCTCCCCCTTCTCGACCTTGGCGCGTGCGTCCTTGATGGCCTGCGGACGGAGGAGGCTGCCGACTTCATCGGCGCGGAACGGACCGCGAAGGGTGGTCATGGGGTCTTTCTCCATTGAAACTGCTGCCGGGTGTTTAGGCCATTTACAAAGGTGTTTGAAGGGTGTTGTGGAGCACCGCAAACATGTCCGTCACGCCTTCGCCGCAACGCCGAGATAGCGCTCCAGCACGGCGGGATCGGCTGCGGTGGCGGCGGAGGTCGCCTCGTGCACGATCGCGCCGCGCTCCAGGATCACCACGCGGTCGGCCAGCGCCAGCACCTTTCGCGCATGCTGCTCGACGACAATGGAGCACAGCCCCCCTTCCCGCGTGATGCGGCCGAGCGCGGCCATCAGTTCCTGCACGATGATCGGGGCAAGCCCCTCGGTCGGCTCGTCCAGCAGCAGCACCTTCGGGTTGAGCGTCAGCGCCCGGCCGATCGCCAGCATCTGCTGCTCGCCGCCGGAGAGCTGGTTGCCCATGTTGCCGCGCCGCTCCTTCAGGCGCGGAAACATCTCGTAGACGCGCTCCACGGTCCACGGCCCCGGCTGCGCCACGGCGGTCATGTTTTCCTCCACCGTGAGCGAAGGAAAAATATTGCGCTCCTGCGGCACCCAGCCGATCCCGGCGCGGGCGCGCTGGTCCGGCCGCAGCGTGGTGACATCCTGCGCGCCGATCAGGATGCGGCCCTTCAATCGGCGCGTGACGCCGACGATGGAATTGATCAGCGTGGTCTTGCCGGTGCCGTTGCGGCCGAGCAGCGCCAGCACCTCGCCGACATTGAGATGCAGCGACAGGTCCGGCAGCACCACGGCCTCGCCGTAGCCGGCGCGCAGACCCTCGATGGCGAGCAGCGCGGCCGCCGTGTCACGCATCCCCCTCTCGGACATGCCCCTCTCAGACATGGGCATCCTCGCCGAGATAGACCGCCTTCACCTGCGGATCGCGCGCCACCTCGTCCGGCGTGCCCTCGGTGAACAGCGCGCCCGCGACCAGCACCGAGATGCGGTCCGCGAACGAGAACACCAGATCCATGTCGTGCTCGATCAAAAGCACCGTGACGTCGCGCGGCAGCGCCGCGACGGCGGCGAGAATATCGTGGCGCTCGCCCTCCGGCACGCCCGCCGCCGGCTCGTCGAGCAGCAGCACGCGCGGTTTGGCGGCGATGGCCACCGCCAGTTCGAGCAGCCGCTGGCGGCCATAAGGCAGAGTTGCGGTGCGTTCGTTCATGACGTCGGCGAGACGGAAGTCCGTGAGCAGCCGCGCGATCTCGTCATTGATGTCGGCGCGCGTGCCCATCCGGCGCCACCAGTCGCCGCCGTGGCCCGTGCGCTCGGACACCGCAAGGCCGATGGTCTCCAGCGGCGTCAGGTCGGCATAGAGCTGGTTGATCTGGAAGGTGCGCGACAGCCCGCGCCGCACCCGCGTGTGGACCGGCAGATCGGTGATGTCCTGACCTTCCAGCAGGATGCGTCCGCTGGACGGGCGCAGCACGCCGGTGAGCTGGTTGATCACCGTGGTCTTGCCCGCGCCATTCGGCCCGATCAGCGCGTGGCGCGCGCCGGCGCGGACCTTCAGCGAGACGTTGCGCGTCACCTGCAGGCCGCCGAAATTCTTGACCAGATCGACCGTTTCCAGCGCGAAGCCTTTGTCTGGTGCGAAGCTCATGGCGCGCTCCGCGAGCTGTTCGGCGTCAGCACGGCCGCGATGCGCCGCACCGGCCAGTTCACCCACGACTGCATGCGCTCGCGGCCGACCATCACGATCACCACCAGCACGAGGCCGATCCAGAACATCCAGTACTGTGGCGTGAGGGTGGAGAAGACTTCCTGCAGCAGCTTGAACACCACCGCGCCGATGATGCCACCATAGAGATAGCCGGTGCCGCCGAGCACGAGGATCAGCAGCAGGTCCGCCGAGCGATCGAAGCCGAACACGTCGAGCGTCGCCAGCGCGTTGGTCTGGGTGAACAGCGCGCCCGCGACCCCCGCATAGAATGCGGCGACCGTGTAGATCGCGATCAGGCGGCGGTTCACCGGAATGCCGATGGCGGCGGCGCGCAGCGGATTGTTGCGGATCGCCCGCAGCGACAGGCCGAACGGCGAGTGCACGATGCGCCGCGCCAGCAGGAACAGGATGAACAGCACCGCCAGTGTATAGACGAAGCCGGTGCGGCCGAAGATGTCGAACTCGAACACGCCGAAGATGGGCCCGATCATGATGCCCTGCAAACCGTCGGTGCCGCCGGTGATGTCCGAGAAATGCGAGGCCAGCGCCTCCAGCAGCAGCGCGATCCCGAGCGTCACCATCAGCCGCGTGAGGTCCACGCCGCGGATCACCAGGAACGAGGCGGCGAAGCCGAGCACCATCGCGACCAGTCCCGACACGATCAGCGCCAGCACCGGCTCGTTGATCAGCCCGTGCGCCGACAGCAATCCCGCCGCATAGGCGCCGACGCCGAAGAAGGCGGCGTGTCCCAGCGAGACGATGCCGGCGTAGCCGAGGATCAGGTCGAGCGAGAGCGCGAACAGGCCGAGACGGGCGATCTCGGTGAGGATCAGGTAGCGGCTGGGAAACGCGAGGATGCAGGCGAACGCCGCCAGCCAGAACAGCGTCTCCCACCAGCGCCAGCGCGCCGCGCGGCCCACCGCCCGCCCGGTGTCCGCGCCGCTCGTCCTGCCGGCGCCCGCCGCGCGGATGTTCGCGATATCGATATCAGCCATGTCAGCGCGCCGCCGTGCGGCCGAACAGGCCGTTGGGCCGCCAGATCAGCACCGCGATCATGATGGTGTAGATCACGAAGGCCGACAGCTTCGGCAGATAATATTTGCCCGCGACATCGCCGATGCCGAGCAGCATCGCCGCCAGAAACGGGCCGGTGATGCTGGACGAGCCGCCGACCGTCACCACGATCAGGAAGTAGATCATGAACTTGAGCGGAAAATACGGGTCGAGACCGAGGATTTCCGCGCTCAGCGCGCCGCCGAATCCAGCAAGCCCGCAGCCGAACGCGAAGGTGATGGCGAACACCTGCGGCACGTTGATGCCGAGCCCGCCCGCGACCTGCGGATCGTCCACCGCCGCGCGCAGCCGGCTGCCGAACCGGGTCTTCGCGAGGATCAGTTGAAGTCCGAGCGTCAGCAGACCGCAGATCACGATGATCATCAGCCGGTAGCGGCCGACGCCGACGCCGAACACGTCGATCTGGCCTTCCAGTGCTTCCGGCAGCCTGATGAAGACGCGTGAGGAGCCCATCAGCCAGTCAGCCGCCATCACCGCCATGAAGGTCAATCCGATCGTGAACAGCACCTGTTCGAGATGACTGCGCCGATACAGATGCCGGTAGAGCGTGCGCTCAAGGAAGAGGCCGAGCAGCGCGCCGGTGACGAACGACAACGGCAGCGCGGCAAAGAACGGCCAGCCCGCGTTGTTGACCAGTACGGCGCAGACATAGCCGCCCGCCATGGCAAACGCGCCGTGGGCGAGGTTGACGAAGTTCATCAGCCCCAGCGTCACGGCGAGCCCGCAGGCGAGCACGAACAGCACCATGCCGTAGGCCACGCCGTCGAACAGGATGGTGGGCAGCGCGTTCATGCGGCAAGCCGGGATTGCAGCGGACAGAAGGACGCCTCACCCGGATCGCGGCGCGGGGCACCCGCTCCCGCGAAGGAAGGGGAGTTTCTCGACATCCTCATCGCCAACCTCACTGCAACAAACCCGTCACGGCGCGCATGACTGTGCCCTCTGCCCGTGAGAGAGAGGGCCGGGCCGGCATCCGTCTCGTACGAAGGTGGGTGAGAGGGCACTCGCAGTCCGCTCACTTCTTGGTCTTGCCCGGATCCTTGACCGCCTCGAAGGTCTCGAACTCGATGTTGTAGAGTTCGCCGTCCACCTTCTCGACCTTGCGGATGTAGATGTTCTGCACGATGTCGCGGGTGTCGGGATCGATCGAGATCGGCCCGCGCGGGCTTTCCCACGCCATGCCCTTCATCGCCGCGATCAGCGAGTCGCCGTCGGCCTTGCCGCCGGTCTTCTTCAGCGCCTCGTAGATCAGATGAATGCCGTCATAGCCGCCGACCGCCATGAAGCCCGGACGCACGCCGTAGGCCTTGCGATAGGCCGCCACGAAGTCCTTGTTCTTCTGCGAGGGATGCGCGGCCGAATACAGATGCGCCGTCACCGCGCCGAGCGCGGCATCACCCATGTTGTTGAGCAGATCGTCGTCCATCACGTCGCCCGGCCCGATCATCCTGATTCCGGCCTTGTCGAGCCCGCGCTCGGTATACTGCTTCATGAAGTTGCCGCCCTGCCCGGCCGGCACGAACACGAAGATCGCGTCGGGCTTGGCGTCCTTCATGCGCTGCAGGAACGGCGAAAAGTCCGGGTTGGCGAGGGGCACCTTGACCTCCTCGACGATCTCGCCGCCGCCGGCGGTGAAATGCTGCTTGAAGGCGGCCAGCGCGTCGTGGCCCGGCGCATAGTCGGAGGTCAGGGTCGCGACTTTCCTGATGCCGTTCTTGGCGGCCCAGTCGCCGATGATGGTGGAAGACTGCGCCAGCGTGAAGGAGGTGCGGGCGATATAGGGCGAGCGCTCGGTGATGATCGAGGTGCCGGCGGCCATCACGATCATCGGCACCTTGGCCTGCGTGGCGAGCGGCGCGGCCGCGAAGGCAGCGGGCGTCACGCCGAATCCGGCGATGAGGTTGACCTTGTCGTTGACGATCAACTCCTGCGCGAGGCGCTTGGTGTTGTCGGGCAGCGCCGCATCGTCCTTGACGATGACCTCGACCTTCTTGCCCGCGACGGTATCGCCATGCTGCTGCATATAGAGCTTGATGGCGTTGTCGATCTGCTTGCCGGTGGAGGCCTGGCCCCCGGTCAGCGGCACGATGAGGCCGATCTTGACCGTCTCCTGCGCCTGCGCCGCGCCGATGCCGGTCATGGCCAGCATGGCTGCCCCGAAAAGTCTTCCTGCCGCGCGCATGCAATCCTCCCGTGTCTGGTTTTCCGCTCCGGCGTCCGCCGGTTTCGGCCTGCGTTCTGGCGGCACCTTAGCCGGAACTTTGGCCAGCCGGTCAACCCGACTTTTGGCGTGAAGCAGGGCTGTGCCAACAACACTTTGCCTGCGCCGGGGAAAGTGTCAAAAGGTGCCCATAAACACTCCCGCTTTCCCGGAGCGCCATGTTCTCTCGGCAAACCGTCTGCTGGCTTATCGGCCTTTTCGTCGCACTTGCGGTGATTCTCGCGATCCACATCGGCACGGCGCTGCTGTCGCTGTCCGGTCTGCTGGCGGCGGTCCGCGACGGCGACGGCGCCGCCGTGCTGGCGCGAACCGATCGCCCGGCGCTGGCCGCCTCGATCTCGCGGCAGGTGGTCGATACCTACATGCACCATGTCGGAGAACGGCGCCGGCTGTCGCCCGCCGAGCAGATGATCGCCTCGGCGGTTGGCGGCGGCGTGGTCCAGTCCGTGCTCCAGCAGCTGCTCACGCCGGAAAACCTGACGCTTTTGCTGCAGCGCGGTCACGTCGCGGCGACGCAGAACACCCCGGCCGTGGACAACCTGCGTCCGGCGCTGACCCTGGCGGGTAAAAATCCGCTGGCCCTGCTGGGACGCCTGCGCTTCGTGACCCCGGTCGGCATCTCGATCCGGATTTCGGAAAAGAACGATCCGGACAATTACACGGCGCTCCACCTCCACAGCGAGGGGCTGACCTGGAAGCTCTCCGGCATCGATCTGCCGCAGCGGGCGCTGCGCGATCTGGCCAGCGCCATCCCGGCGCGATAACGTCCTTCGCGCACCACGGCATGGCGGCGAGAGCAATGGCAGACCGGCTAAACGGCACGCGCATCCTGATCCTTGAGACCCGCGAGGAGGCCCAGTTCGCACGCCTGCTGACCGAGCAGGGCGCGGACGTCGTGCAGTGCCCGATGTTCATCATCCACGACGCGCCGGACCCCGCGCCCGTCGAGGCCTGGATCGGGCGCTTCATCGCGCAGCCATGCGACGACCTCGTGCTGCTCACTGGCGAGGGCCTGCGGCGGCTGCTGAAGGTGACGCGGCGTCTCGGCAACGAAGCGCCTTTCGTCGCGGCGCTGGGCAAGGCGCGGAAGATCGCGCGCGGCCCCAAGCCGGTGAAGGCGCTGCGCGAAGTGGGCCTTGAAGCGCAGCTCATCGCCGAGAAGCCGACATCCGAGGGCGTGATCGAAACGCTGGCGGCGCTCGATCTGGCGGGCCATCGCGTCGGCATCCAGCTCTATCCCGACAACGAACACGCCGAGCTGCTCGGCGCGCTGCGCGCCCGGGCCGGCGAGGTCGATCCGGTGCTGCCCTATGCCTATGACGCCAAGGCTGCCGAAGCCAATGTGGTCGCGGCGATCCGCGAGATGGCGCAGGGCCGGATCGATGCGCTGGCGCTGACAAATGCCGGGCAGTTCCGCCGTCTCGTCGGCGTTGCCGAAGCGAACGGCCTCGGCGCAGAATTGCGCGCAGGCCTGTCGCGGACGAAAATCGCCTCGGTGGGCCCGACCGTCGACGAGGAACTGAAGGCGCATGACCTTTCCGCGGACATCCGGCCGGCCGGCGACACGTTCTTCATGCGCCCGCTGATCAGCGCCATGGCAGCGGCGCTGGTGGGGGATGGGGTGCGGTAGCCATCGAGGCCAGTGCACCTCACTCCCCGTAGGTCCGCAGCCGCTCCAGGTCGACGATGGTCAGGCCGCCATATTCGAGCCGCAGCAGCCCCTCCTTCTCCAGCGTCTTGAGGCACTGGTTGGCGTTCTGCCGCGACATGCCGGAGAGCGCGCCGATCTCTTCCTGCGTGATGTCGAGATGGCGCGTCACCTCCGGATAGAGCAGAGGGTTGAACAATGATGCGATGCAGCGCGCCAGCCGCGCGGTGGCATCCAGCAGCCGGTCATATTCCAGCAGCGCCATGAACTGGCCGAGCCGCTCGTTGAGCTGCGCCACCAGAAAACGGTTGAAGCCGACGCTGTTGTCCAGCAGCCAGACGAAGGTGGCGCGGTCCATCAGCGCCAGCCGGGTCTCGCGCAGCGCCACCGCGTCATAGCGCCGCGTCTCGTTCTTCAGCACCGAGCCTTCGCCGAACCACGCGCCCGCCGTCAGGCCCGTGAAGCTGATCGCCTTGCCGCCGCGCGACACGGTGCCGATCCGCACCAGCCCCGTGACCACGCCGGTCCAGTATTCGTAGTAATCGCCGCGCAGGCAAATGGATTCATTGGCCGAGAACGACTTCTCGACGATCCCGGCCCGGGCCATCTCGGCTTCGCGTTCGTTCAGTTCGCGCGACCAAACCGCGATGCGTTTCAGATGATCCGCAGAAATCATGATCCCGTCGGTTGGGCCGCAGCAGCTTTGAAAATTGCCTATTGGAATGTCGGACGCAAGACATTTCTCCGCGCGGTCCTGCCGTATGAAAACGGCCGCTTCGCTGCACCGCCGCGGGCGGCCAACGCAAGGCATCGCGGGCGGCCAACGCCGCAAGGCATAAGGAACAAGTCAGGGAGATGACAGGCCGCTTGGCGGGGCCGCCTTTTGCAGACACAATCACAATCAAGATCTTGCACGAAATCCGTAAGTCGAATGGACGCGTACGGCAATCGGGATAAGATCGCAATTCGCGGGCTTCGTGCCTGAAGGCGAGAGCGCAAAGCGCCGGCTGTCGGAGGAAACGTTTGGATCACGGATCGTCCAATCCCGCGCTGGAAGTGCGCGCGGTCTCATTGCGCTTCGGCGGCGTGCGCGCGCTGAGCGATGTGTCGTTCGCCATCCGCGAGGGCGAGCTGTTCTCCATCATCGGCCCCAACGGCGCGGGCAAGACCTCCATCGTCAACTGCATCTCCGGCCGCTACCGGCCGACCGAAGGCAAGCTGTTCTATGGCGGCCGCGACATCACGGGATTGAAACCGAACGCCCGTGCCGGACTCGGCATCGGCCGCACGTTCCAGAACCTCGCGCTGTTCCATCATATGAGCGTGCTCGACAACATCATGGTCGGCCGCCATCACCTGCTGAAAAACAATTTCATCACCGGCTCGCTCTACTGGCTCACCGGCGCGCGGCGCGAGGAGCTGGAGCATCGCCGCAAGGTGGAGGAGATCATCGATTTCCTCGACCTGCAATCGGTGCGCAAGGCGACCGCCGGTACGCTGTCCTATGGCCTGCGCAAACGCGTGGAGCTGGCGCGCGCCATGGCGCTGGAGCCGAAGCTCATCCTGCTCGACGAGCCGATGGCCGGCATGAACTTCGAGGAAAAGGAGGACATGGCCCGCTACATCGTCGATCTCAACGAGGAATACGGGATGACGGTGGTCATGATCGAGCACGACATGGGCGTGGTGATGGACATCTCCCACCGCGTCGTGGTGCTCGATTTCGGGCGCAAGATCGCCGAGGGCGATCCGGCCGACGTGCTGGCCGATCCGCACGTCAAGCGCGCCTATCTCGGCGAGGAAGACGAGGTGCTGACGGACCCCGACGATGCGCCGGAACTGGCGGAGACCGGCACATGATGGATTATCGCGGCCGCGTCGCGCAGGCGGACACCTATCCCAAGCTGTTGCGCCTCAATGCGCGCGAGCATGGCGGCGAGATCGCGCTGCGCGAGAAGGATTTCGGGCTCTGGAAGGAATTCACCTGGGCCGACTATCACCACCGCGTGCGTGACTTCGCGCTCGGCCTGCGCGATCTCGGTATCGGCGACGGCAACGTGATCGGCATCATCGGCGACAACCGGCCGGACTGGGTGGCGGCGGAGATCGCCGCGCATGCGCTCTCGGCGATGAGCCTCGGAATCTATCGCGACGCGCTGGACGAAGAGATCGCCTATCTCCTCAACTATGGCGAGGCGCGCGTGGTGTTCGCCGAAGACGAGGAGCAGGTGGACAAGCTGCTCGGACTCGGCGAGCGCATCCCGAGCGTGCGGCACATCGTCTATTCCGATCCGCGCGGCATGCGCAAATACGACGACCCGCGCCTGATCTTCGCCGACGACCTCGCCACGAAGGGCCGCGAGCTGGCGCGCAACGACAACGAACTCTACGACAGGCTGGTCGATGCGACGTCAGGCGACAGCGTCGCGATCCTGTGCACCACCTCCGGCACCACGGCGCAGCCCAAGCTCGCCATGCTGACCGCCGGGCGCGTGCTGCGGCACTGTGCCACCTATCTTTCCGCCGATCCGAAAGGACCGCAGGACGAATACGTCTCGGTGCTGCCGCTGCCGTGGATCATGGAGCAGGTCTACGTGCTCGGCAAAGGGCTGCTGTGCCGGATGAAGGTGAACTTCGTCGAGGAAGCCGACACCATGATGCACGACTTCCGCGAGATCGCCCCGACCTTCGTGCTGTTCGCGCCGCGCCTGTGGGAATCCATCGCCGCCGACGTTCGCGCGCGGGTGATGGATTCGTCTCCGCTCAAGCAGCGGCTCTACGAGATCGGCATGAGCGCCGGGCTGAAGGCGCTGGAGGGCGGCCGTCATTCAGCGCTTGCGGATGCGGTCCTGTTCCGCGCGCTGCGCGACCGGCTCGGCTTCACGCGGCTGCGCTCGGCGGCGACCGGCGGCGCCGCGCTGGGGCCGGATACGTTCCGCTTCTTCCGTGCCATGGGCGTGCCGCTGCGCACGCTCTACGGCCAGACCGAACTGCTGGGCGCCTATACGCTGCACCGGCCGGACGCCGTCGATCCCGACACCACCGGCGTGCCGATGGACGAGGGCGTGGAAATCCGCATCGACACGCCGGACGCCAACGGCGTCGGCGAGATCGTGGTGCGGCACCCCAACATGTTCGTCGGCTACTACAAGAACCCGCAGGCCTCGCAGGCCGATATGGTGGACGGCTGGCTGCGCTCGGGCGACGCCGGCTATTTCAACGACGCGCGCCAGCTCGTCGTGATCGACCGCATCAAGGATCTGGCGCAGACCTCGCGCGGCGACCGCTTCTCGCCGCAATATGTCGAGAACAAGCTGAAGTTCTCGCCGTTCGTGGCGGAAGCCGTGGTGCTGGGCGCCGGCCGCGACTTCCTCGCCACGATGATCTGCATCCGCTACTCGATCATCTCCAAATGGGCGGAGAAAAATCGCCTCTCCTTCACGACCTACACCGATCTCGCCTCCCGGCCCGAGGTCTACGAGCTGCTGCGCAAGGAGGTGGAGACGGTGAACGCCACGCTGCCGCCGGCGCAGCGCATCACCAAGTTTCTGCTGCTCTACAAGGAACTCGACGCCGACGACGGCGAGCTGACGCGCACGCGAAAAGTCCGCCGCAGCGTCATCAACGAAAAATATGCCGATATCATCGACGGCATCTACTCGGACGCGGACTCCATCCCCGTCGATACCGTGATCCGCTTTCAGGACGGCACCACCCAGCGCATCCGCACCACGCTGCGGGTGGTGGACATGCGCGGCGGCAGCGGCGCGCGACTTCACGCGGAGGCCGCGGAATGAACCACGATTTTGCAGCAAAGCGCGCCCGCCCATGAACACGCAGCTTCTCATCCAGCTTCTGGTCAACGGCCTCGTGGTCGGCACACTGTATGGCGTCGTCGCGATGTCGTTCGTGCTGATCTACAAGGCCACGCAGGTGGTCAACTTCGCGCAGGGCGAGCTGCTGCTGGTCGGCGCGTGGGTGTGCTGGTGGCTGCTGACGAAACATCAGGTGCCGTTCTGGATCGGCATGCCGATCACGCTCGTCTTCATGTTCGTGTTCGGCGTGCTGATCCAGATGGTGATCCTGCGGCCGATGATCGGCGAGCCTATCATTTCCGTCATCATGGTGACGATCGCGCTCTCCACCGTGCTGCAGGCGCTGATGAAGTGGATGTTCGGCGTCAACTTGCAGCCGTTTCCGCAGGTGTTCGCGTCCACCTCGGTCACGGTGCTCGGCATCCAGATCCAGACCGTCTATCTGATGAGTCTCGTCGTCTCGCTGGTGATGATGGCCGGCATGGCGTGGTTCTTCCGCGTCTCCAAATACGGGCTTGCGATGCGCGCCACCGCGTTCAACCAGCAGGTGGCGCAGTCGCTCGGCATTTCGGTGAAGAGCGTGTTCGCGATGGCCTGGGCGATCTCCGCCGTGGTGTCGGCGGTCGCGGGCGTCGTGGTCGCCATCGTCAACGGCGTGTCGGCGGGCCTGTCGGCCTACGGCATCAAGGTGTTTCCCGCCGTCATCCTCGGCGGGCTGGACAGCATCGCGGGCGCGGTGATCGGCGGCATCATCATCGGCCTGCTCGAAAATGTCTCGCACTTCGTTGATGCGGAATATCTGCACTGGGGCAATCTCTACGAGATCGCGCCGTTCTACGTGCTGATCATCATCCTGATGATCAAGCCCTATGGCCTGTTCGGCACCCGCGACATCGAGAGAATCTAGGCCATGGCGTCCACCACTCTCCTCCCCGCCGGTGATTTCCGCACCTCCTATGCGGCGGACACCACGATCTTCCCGACCACGACCAGCCGCAACATGGCCATTCTGGGCGTGATCCTCATCTGCTTCGCTCCGCTGGTGATGAACCAGTACTGGCTGAGCCTGCTGATCCAGATCGGCATCGCGGCGATCGCCGCGCTTGGCCTCAATGTGCTGGTGGGATTCACCGGGCAGATCTCGATCGGCCATGCAGCCTTTTTCGGCCTTGGCGCCTTCACCTCGGCCTATCTGTCCAGCAAGCTGCCGATCCCCGTGTTCTTCGCCATTCCGCTGGCGGGCCTTGTCACCGCGCTGGTCGGGCTGATCTTCGGCCTGCCGGCGGCGCGGCTGAAGGGCCTCTACCTCGCCATCGCGACGCTGGCCGCGCAGTATATCCTGCTCGACTTCTTCTCGCGCGCGGAATGGTTCACCGGCGGCAGCGTGCCTGCCATCGCCGAGCCGTTCTCGATCTTCGGCCACGTGGTGCGGGGCGATGCGCAGTATTTCTATGTCGTGCTGGCCTACATGGTGCTGTCGTTCCTGCTCGTCACCAACATGATGCGCACGCGCGACGGCCGCGCGCTGGTCGCGGTGCGCGACCATTATCTCTCCGCCGAGATCATGGGCATCAACCTGACCAAATATCGCACGCTGTCGTTCGGCATCGCGGCGTTCTTCGCGGGGATCGGCGGCGCGCTTTACGCGCATTACAATCAGGTGGTCTCGAACGAGGGCTTCGGCATCGACCGCTCGATCATCTTCCTCGCCATGGTCATCATCGGCGGGCTCGGCTCGGTGATGGGCACGCTGATGGGCGCGGCCTTCATGGTGATCCTCCCCGAATCCATGGAATGGGTCAGCGCAGCGCTGCGCGGCAGTGCCATCGATCAGGTGCTGGCGCTGAAGAACAACATCGCCTTCCTGCGCGAGATGGCGATCGGCCTCATCATCATCCTGTTCCTGATCTTCGAGCCGGACGGCCTCGCGCATCGCTGGCGGCAGATCAAGGCGTACTGGAAGCTCTATCCGTTCTCGCATTAACGTGTCTCGAAAGGCGATCGGCAAGATCGCCGGCAAAACGACGAAGGAGGAAACGACGATGAGAAACCAGTTCATTACCGGCAGCGCGCTGGCGCTGCTGCTCGCATTCGGCAGCACGGGCGCGCAGGCGCAGATCAAGCTCGGCCACCTCGCCGACTACTCCGGCGCGACGTCGGACGTCGGCACCCCGTTCGGGCAGGGCGTGGCCGACGCCTTCGCCTGGGTGAACAAGAACGGCGGCATCAACGGCAAACCGGTGGACGTCGATACGGTCGACTATGGCTATCAGGTGCCGCGCGCCATCGCGCAGTACAAGAAGTGGTCCGCAGGCAGCGACAAGGTGTCCGCGATCCTCGGCTGGGGCACCGCCGACACCGAGGCGCTGACCGGCTTCCTCGCGCAGGACGAAATCCCGGACATCTCCGGCTCCTACGCCGCGGCGCTGGCCGATCCGAAAGGCACGAGCGGCAAGGCCAAGCCCGCGCCCTACAACTTCTTCTACGGCCCGAGCTATTCCGACGCGCTGCGCGGCATGCTGACCTGGGCGGCGGAAGACTGGAAGGCCAAGGGCGGCACCGGCAAGCCAAAATACGTCCACATGGGCGGCAACCATCCCTATCCCAACGCGCCGAAGGAAGCGGGCGAAGCCATCGCCAAGGACCTCGGCTTCGAGGTGCTGCCGCCGATCGTGTTCGCCCTCACGCCGGGCGATTATTCGGCGCAGTGCCTGACGCTGAAGAGCAACGGCGTGAACTACGCCTATCTCGGCAACACCGCCGGCTCCAACATCTCGGTCATCAAGGCGTGCAAGACCGCGGGCGTCGACGTGCAGTTCCTCGGCAATGTGTGGGGCATGGACGAGAACGCGGCGAAAGCGGCGGGCGATGCGGCGGACGGCGTCGTCTTCCCGCTGCGCACGGCGGTGGCCTGGGGCGGCAACGCGCCGGGCATGAAGACCGTGCAGGACATCTCCAGGATGTCCGACAGCGCAGGCACCGCCTATCGTCCGGTGCACTATATCGCCGGTGTCTGCACAGCCCTCTACATGAAGGAAGCGGTGGAGTGGGCTGCGAACAATGGCGGCGCCACCGGACCCAATGTGAAGAAGGGCTTTTATCAGAAGAAGGACTGGGTGCCCGCGGGGCTGGATGGCGTCTGCAACCCCGTGACATGGACCGAGACCGACCACCGCCCGACGTTGCGTGTGGACATCTATCGCATGAAGGTGTCCGGCGCGACCGATGCTCCGGTGGCGGACCTCGTGAAGAACGGCACCATCAAGCTGGAGAAGGTGAAGACCGTCGATCTGCCGCGCAAGCCGGAATGGCTGGGCTGGTGATTGTTTCTCTCGCTCTCCGCTGCTCGCACCGGTGATTGCGCCCGCGAGCAATGTATCTCCCTCTCCCCGCACGCGGGGAGAGGTGACCGGCCGGCGCCTCAAACCTGAGTGATGCATCCATGACCGACACCCTCGCCGCTCCCCGCCCCGCCGCCGCAACGGACGCGCCGCTGCTCGCGGTGCGCAATGTGGAGGTGGTGTACGACAAGGTGATCCTCGTGCTGCGCGGGCTGAGCCTCGACGTGCCGAAGGGCAAGATCGTCGCACTGCTCGGGGCCAACGGCGCAGGCAAATCCACCACGCTCAAGGCGATCTCGGGCCTGCTCAAGACCGAGGAGGGCGAGGTGACGCGCGGCGAAATCCTGTTCGAGGGCGCGCGCATCGACGGCATCGATCCCGACAAGATCGTCCGGCGCGGCATCTTTCAGGTGATGGAAGGCCGTCGCATCGTCGCCGACATGACGACGCTGGAGAATCTCAAGCTCGGCGCGTTCACGCGCAGCGATGGCGGCGTGAAAGACGACATCGACATGGTGTTCGACTATTTCCCGCGCCTGAGGGAGCGCACCGGCCTCGCCGGCTATCTCTCGGGCGGCGAGCAGCAGATGCTGGCGATCGGCCGCGCGCTGATGGCGCGCCCGAAGATGATCCTGATGGACGAGCCGTCCATGGGGCTGTCGCCGCTGCTGGTGAAGGAAGTGTTCGCTATCATCCAGAAGATCAACCGCGATCTCGGCGTCACCATCCTGCTGGTCGAACAGAACGCGCGCGCGGCGCTGTCGGTTGCGAGCCACGGCTACATCATGGAGCAGGGCAAGGTGGTGCTGGACGGCACCGCGGACGAACTGCGCGACAACGAGGACGTGAAGGAATTCTATCTCGGCGGCGCGGGCGACCAGCGCAAGAGCTTCAAGAACCTCAAGAGCTTCAAGCGGCGCAAACGCTGGCTGTGAAGGTGACCGGACAACAGGTCGTGCTCATCGTCATCCCCGCGCTTGTCGCGGGGATCTCGACAAGGGAGGCAGCGCCGTCCCGTCGGGATGGCCGGGACAAGCCCGGCCATGACGGAAAACAACACCGATACGATTCACCTTCCCCGCAAGCGGAGATGAGGTGAAAAATGCCGAAGGACCATCGCGATGACGGACCATTACGACACGCTTGAAACCCGCGATCCCGCCGTCCGCGAACAGGAGTTGTTCGCGCGGCTGCCCGATGCGCTGCGCGCCGCGATGGCCGCGCCAAGCTATGCCGAGCGGCTGAAGGGCATCGACCCGGCCGCGATCACCAGCCGCAAGGCACTGGCAAGCCTGCCCGTGCTGCGCAAGTCGGAACTACCGGCGCTGCACAAGGCGGTCCCGCCATTCGGTGGCTTGGTTCCGAAACCCGCCGGCGGCTTCGCGCGGCTGTTCACCTCGCCCGGACCGATCTTCGAGGCCGAAGGCAGTCACGACGACCCATGGCGCGGTGCGCGCTCGCTGTTCGCCGCCGGCTTCCGCGAGGGCGACATCGTGCTGAACACCTTCAGCTATCATCTGACGCCCGGCGGCTTCATCATGGATTCGGGCGCGCGCGCGCTCGGCTGCGCGGTGATCCCCGCAGGGCCCGGCAACCTCGACCAGCAGTTCGAACTGATCGAGGCCTATCGGCCGGTGGGCTATGCAGGCACGCCGGATTTCCTGAAAATCCTGCTCGACGGCGGCGAGAAAGCGGGCCGCGACCTCTCCTCGCTGAAGCGCGCGCAGGTGTCGGGCGCGGCGTTTCCGCCTTCGCTGCAGGCCGAGATCGCCGCGCGCGGCATCGACGCGTATCAGTCCTACGGCACCGCCGATCTCGGCCTCGTCGCGTTCGAGACGGCGGCGCGCGACGGCATGGTGGTGAACGAGAATATCATTCTGGAAATCGTCAAACCCGGCACCGGCGAGCCGGTGGCGGACGGCGAAATCGGCGAGGTGGTGGTGACGACGCTGGACGCGTCGCATCCATGGATCCGCCTCGCGCTCGGCGATCTCTCGGCGCTGTTGCCGGGTGCGAGCGCATGCGGGCGCACCGCGCCGCGCATCAAGGGCTGGCTCGGCCGCGCCGACCAGACGACCAAGGTCAAGGGCATGTTCGTGCGGCCCGAGCAGATCGCCGAGATCGGCAAGCGCCATCCCGAATTCGGACGGCTGCGCCTCGTCGTCACCCGCAACGGCGAGACCGACGCCATGATGCTGCGCGCCGAATGCGCCGCCCCGGCGGACGGCATGGCCGATGCGCTCGCCGCGACGCTGCGCGCGGTGACGAAACTCGGCGGCGGCGTCGAACTCGTCGCGCCCGGCGCGCTGCCCAACGACGGCAAGGTGATCGCCGATCAGCGTTGATTTTATTTTCTCTCCTTGCGGGAGAGCGTGGTTCGGAGCGAAGCGAGAAAGTGGGTAAGAAGCCTGGTGCGCCGCCCTGCCGCCATTCCCCGCGCAGTGCTCACACCGCGATGCGGCGTTCGCTCAGGAACTCGCGCACCGCGCCGATCACGCGGTCCTGGTCCGCGTCCGACAGATACGGATGCATCGGCAGGCTGATGACGTCCTGCGCCAGCGTCTCCGAGACCGGCAGGCCGTTGGCGGCGAGCGGATATGCCTTGTAGGCGGTCTGCTGATGCAGCGGCTTGGGATAATAGATCGCGGTCGGCACGCCCTTCGCCTTGAGATGCGCGGCGAGCGCCTCGCGGTCCGCGCCCTTCAGGCACAGCGTGTACTGCGCCCACACCGAGGTCAGCCCCTCGGGCACCTCCGGCACCACCACGAGATCGCGCAGGGCCTCGTTGTAACGGCGGGCGATGCGATCACGCGCAACAATCTCGTCGGGAAAAATCTTCAGCTTCTCGATCAGCACCGCCGCCTGAATGGTATCGAGGCGGGCGTTCAGGCCGATCCGCACATTGTCGTAGCGGTCGGTGCCTTGCCCGTGATTGCGCAGGCTGCGCAGCACATCAGCCAGCGCGTCGTCGTCGGTGAAGACCGCGCCGCCGTCGCCGTAGCAGCCGAGCGGCTTGGCCGGGAAGAAGCTCGTGGTGGTCGCAAGGCCGAAGGTGCCGACCTTGCGGCCCTTGTAAGATGCGCCGAAGCTCTGCGCGGCGTCGGAGATCACCCACAGCTTTTCGCGCTCGGCGAACGGCAGGATCGCGTCGTAGTCCGCCGGCTGGCCGAACAGATCGACCGCGATGATACCGACCGGATTGAGCTTGCTGCGCTTCGCCGTCACCAGCGCCTGTTCGAGGCTGCGCACGTCCATGTTGAAGGTGTCCGGCAGCACATCCACGAACACCGGCGTCGCGCCCATCCACGCCACCACCTCCGCGGTGGCGGCGAAGGTGAAGCTCGGGCACAGCACCGCGTCGCCCGGCCCGACATTGCGCGCCATCAGCACGAGGCCCAGCGCATCGGTGCCGTTGGCGCAGGAGATCACATGCTTCGCCCCGCAGAAGGCAGAGAGCTGCGATTCGAGCTCGCGCACCTCCGGCCCCATGACGAAGCCGTTATGATCGAGCACGCGTTTGACGGCCTCGTCCACGGCCGCGCCGATGCGGCGGCGCTGGGCACCGAGGTCGATGAAAGGCAACATGGCAGGGGTCACAGGGTGTCTTCCAAACAGGGTTCCGAATCCGGCGCGCGGACCATAGGTCCGGGGCAAGACGGGAACCAAATCAAGATATCTGACAATTGGAGATAATCGCGGCTTCGCGATCGTCGCCGAATTGTGGGGTGCCCGGCCTCTTACCCTGCCCGCGCCGCGTGCGCCACCCCGCTTCCGTGCATCGCTCCGGTTCCGCAACCGGGTGAAGGAGGTTATGAGGTGCGGCAAAGGCCTTCGCCTCGCAACCCTCAGGGACTTTCCGCGTGATTCGCCCCGCGCTCTGGAATTTCGGCAGCTTCGTCGTCGTGGCGCTGGCCGGGCTGGTGCTGAACCTTGCCATCGGCCGGTTCTATGGCCCGGCGACGCTGGGCGATTTCAATCTGGCGGTCGCGGTCTATATCGTCGCCTCGCAGATCGCGACGCAGGGCGTGCAGTTCGCGATGCTGCGCGCGATCTCGCTCGCCGCGCACGAGCAGGCCGATCGCGAGACCATTGGCGTCATCGCCTCGTCGGGCCTTGCGGTGGTGCTGGCGAGCGCGATCCTCGTCGCGCTGGCGACGCTGGCGCTGACGCCGCTGCTCGGCTGGATCTACGACAGCGCGGGGTTGCGCACCGGCATCGTCATCCTCGCCTGCGGCCTGCCGTTCTTCGCGCTGAACAAGGCGCTGCTGGCGACGCTGAACGGCCTCGGACGGCTGGAGCAGTACGCCATCGGGCAGGCGCTGCGCTACATCTTCATCATCGGCTGGCTGCTGGCCTGGCTCGGCTTCGGCTGGCCCGGCGACACGCTGGCGGCGACGCTGACGCTGTCCGAAGTGCTGCTGGCCCTCGTGCTGACGACGATGGTGCGGCGGCGCGCGCGGCTGTCACCCACGCTGATCGACCGCGGGCAGGCGCGCGAGTTGCACCGCTTCGGCCTGCGCGCGATGTGGAGCGGCGCGGTGAGCGAGGTCAACACCCGCATCGATATTCTGGTGCTCGGCCTGTTCGCCTCGCAGAGCACCGTCGGCGTCTATTCCATCGTCGCGCTGATCTTCGAGGGGCTGATGCAACTGCCCTTCGTGCTCCGCACCGTGGTCAATGCCCGCCTCTCGGTGCTGGCGACGCCCGAGCGGCAGGACGAACTGCGTGTGGAGCTGCGACCCGTCAAGCTGCTCGCCTTCGGCGCGATGGCGGCCTGCGCGATCATCGCCATCGCGATCTATCCGGTGTTCGTCCATGTGGTGCTGGCGGACGCGCGGTTCGAGGCCGCCTGGCTGCCGCTTGGCATTCTCGTGGTCGGCCTCGCCATCGCCTCGCCCTACCTGCCGCTGGATTTTCTGCTGTCGCAGGGCGGCGCGCCGTGGGCCCAGTCGCAACTGCGGTTCTGGGTCGCCGGCGCGAACCTGCTGCTGAATCTCGCGCTGGTGCCGTTCCTCGGCATGACGGGAGCGGCCCTCGCCACCGCCATCGCCACGGTGTTCGGCAGCGTGATGACAGCCGTGCTGGCGCGGCGCGTGCTCGGCGTGCGGGTGTAACGCTACTTCCCCTCGCGCATCCATTCGCGGACCACGCGCTGCAGGTCGCGGAAATTCTGGTTCATCTGCACCAGCGCGAAGCCGATGGCGAAGAACCGCTCCATGGCGTCGCCCGGCAGACCGCGCGTCAGCCCTTCGGCCCGGATCGCCGCGACCTCGTTCGCATAGGCCGCAAGCGCGGCGTTGACCGGCTCGACGGGCGGCGGCGCCTTGCGGGCGCGCAGCGCCGCCGCGCTCGCACGCAGATAGGTGGTCATCGCCTCGGACACATCGGCCAGCGGCCTTTCAAGACGCGGCCAGATCACCGCCGGCATCGGAGCATTCACGGAGCGGCCGATCATGACGAGATCGTGCCGCAGCCGCAGGATCGTGCGCAGCAGCGGGCCGGTGTCCGGGCCGGTGGCGACGCGCGCCGAGCGCTCGTGTTCGGCCTCGCCGCCCAGCACGCCGAGCCGCGTGACGGATGCGCCGAGCCCGTCCTGGATGCGGTGCAGCTCGTCCGACGACAGGCCAAGGCGCGCGCCGGCCAGCAGGCTCTTGAGGGCCTTCGCCATGTTCATGATGGTCTTGGACGCCGCGTCGGTCGCGAGGTTGTGCGCGCGCGACGGCCAGAACAGGAACGAGACGATCACGCCCGTAATGCCGCCGGTCGCCACCTCGAAGATGCGATCGATGGCCGATTCGATCGGCGTGATATGCGCCACCGTCGGCACCAGCAGCACAATGAGCGCGGTGATCGGCAGCACGTTCATGTTGGTGCGCGTGGCCGCGATGAAGGCGAGTGGGAATACCGCCAGCGCCACCGCCACCACAAGCCCGATCTCGGACGTATGCGGAAACAGCACCGCCAGCAGGCCGCCATAGATGACGCCAAGCAGCGTGCCGATCATGTAATCGGTGGCGGCCTTCAGCGAGCGGCCGACGCTCATCTGCGTCGCGATCAGCGAGGTCAGCACAGCCCACAGCGGCAGATGCAGGCGAAACGCCTGCGCCAGCGCGAACGCCACCACCGCGGCAACCGTCATCCGCGACGCCAGAATGATCTGCGGCCGATAGCTCTGAAAAACAGCGCGGGCCTTCAGCCGCAACGCCCGGATACGCCCCACGTCTAGTCCTGCATGTGCTTGAGTTCGTCCACCAGAACACGCACATTCTCGGAGTAGTCAACCGGCACATTGATCAGGTGCACGCCGCCGGCGGCGAATGCCTCGTTCAGCGCCGGCACCAGTTCGCTTGTCGCGCCGATGCGACGCCCCCGCGCACCGTAGGACGCGGCGTATGCGGGGAAATCCGGGTTGCCGAAGCTGAGGCCGAAGTCGGCGAACTTGTCCACCGCCTGCTTCCAGCGGATCATGCCGTAGGCGTGATCCTCGATGATCAGCACGACCAGATTGAGCTTGAGGCGGATCGCGGTCTCCAGCTCCTGGCTGTTCATCATGAAGCCGCCATCACCCGCCACCACGAGCACGCGCCGCTCCGGATGGAGCAGCGCGGCCATCATGCCCGACGGCAGCCCCGCGCCCATGGTGGCGAGCGCGTTGTCGAGCAGCAGCGTGTTGGCAACGTCCGTGCGATAGTTTCGCGCGAACCAGATCTTGTACATGCCGTTGTCGAGGGCGACGATGCCATCCGGCGGCATCACGCTGCGCACGTCATGAACGATGCGCTGCGGCGTCACCGGAAAGCGGTCTTCCTCGGCGCGATCGGCGAGATGATCGAGGATCTCCGTTCTGATCGCCCGCCAGTCCTCGCGAGTCGAGACCTTGCCTTCGAGTTTGTCGGCCAGCATCGAAAGGCCCTTGGCGATATCGCCGATCAGTTCCGCCCGTGGAAAGTAGACCTGCTCGACGGCTGCCGGCGTATAGCCGATATGGATCACCTGCGGACCGTTGCGTCCCATGATGAACGGCGGCTTCTCCACCGTGTCGTGGCCGATGGTGACGATCAGGTCCGCGCGGTCGATGGCATTGTGCACATAATCGCGCTCGCTGAGCGCCGCGGTCCCGAGATAAAACTCTCCCGCGCCGCCGACTGCGCCCTTGCCCATCTGGGTGTTGAAGAACGGCAGCTTCACCCGGTGAACGAACTCACGCAGCGCAGGCGCCAGACGCGGCCGGCTCGCGCCCGCACCGAACATCAGCAGCGGACAATGCGCCGCGAGAATCATCTCGGCGACGCGCGAGACCGCATCCTCGGTCGGCTCCGGGAGTTCGATCTCATGCACCGGAATGGGCGCGGCGTCCTCGATCTCGTCAGCCGCGATATCCTCGGGCAGCTCCAGATGCACCGGGCCGGGCCGCTCCTCGGTCGCGATGCGGAAGGCGTTGCGCACCAGCGTCGGAATGCTGGCGGCGCTGACGATCTGCTGCGCGTCCTTGGTGAGCGGACGCATGGTCGCGACCATATCCACGATCTGGAATTGCGCCTGCCGGCTCTGGCGGATGGGCTTCTGTCCAGTGATCAGCACCAGCGGCATGCCGCCGAGCAGCGCATAGGCCGCGCCGGTGGCGAGATTTAGCGCGCCGGGCCCGAGCGTGGACAGCGCCACGCCGGGCTTTCCGGTCAGGCGACCATAAGTCGCGGCCATGAAGGCGGCAGGCTGCTCGTGCCGCGTCACCACAAGCTCGATATCCGACTTGCGCAGGCTTTCGACGACGTCGAGATTCTCCTCGCCCGGAACGCCGAACACGCGCTCCACGCCCTCGTTGCGCAGGGCGGCGACGAGGATGTCGGATCCCTTCATGACAGCTCCTTGAAGGTGCGTCGGCTCCCGCTAGCGCTTCACCAGCGGACAGGCCGGATCGGGTGGGCCAAAGGCGTCCTCGCCCGGAATATGGGCGAGAATTTGATAATAGTCCCACGGATATTTTGAATCATCCGGCTTCTTCACCTGCACCAGCATAAGATCGTGAACCATCAGATTGTCCTCGCGCAGCTTTCCGTTGCGCGCGAAGAAATCCTCCACCGGCGTCTCGCGCATCCTGGCCGCAACCTTCAGCGGATCATCGGTTCCGGTCTCCTTGATCGCTTTGAGGTAGTGCATCACCGATGAATAGACGCCCGCCTGCCACATGCTGGGCATTCGATTCATTTTCGCGAAATAGCGCTTCGACCATTCGCGCGTCTTCTCGTCCATGTCCCAGTAGAACGAGGTGGTCAGCAGCAATCCCTGCGCCGCCGGCAGGCCGAGCGAGTGAATGTCGGTGATCAGCACCAGCAGCGCCGCCATCTGCTGGCCGCCCTTGATGAGGCCGAACTCCGAAGCGGTCTTGATCCCGCTGATGTTGTTGGGTGGACCGCCCGCGATGCCGACCACCTTCGCCTTCGAGGCCTGCGCCTGCAGGATGAAGGACGACAGGTCCGGCGTCGCGAAAGCCGGTCGCACCGAGCCGAGCACCTTGCCGCCATCCTTCAGGATCACCGCCGCCGCATCGCGCTCGAGCGAATGGCCGAAGGCATAGTCGTCGGTGATGAAGAACCAGGAATCGCCGCCACGCTTGACCACCTCGTGCGCGGTGCCCACCGCCAGCGCGCGGGTGTCGAACACCCACTGGATGGCATAGGGCGAACAGAACTTGCCGTGGAAATCGGCAGCCCCCGTGGAATGCGTGATGAACATCCGCCTGCGGTCATTTGCGACATTCTGCACGGCGAGCCCGACAGCCGAGACCGGCACGTCGAGGATGAGATCCACCTGCTCGGTGTCGTACCAGCGCCGGGCCAGGGCCGCGCCGACGTCGGCTTTCAGCTGGTGATCGCCGACGATGACGGAGATCGGCTTGCCGAGCACGCTGCCGCCGAAATCCTCCACGGCCATCTGCGCGGCGGCGACGGAGCCCGGCCCGCTTGCCGTCGAGGCCGGGCCGGTCATGTCGGTGAGCACGCCGAGGCGCACCACGTCGTCGGAAATCTGGGCCTGCGCGGGCGCGGCAAGGCACGCCGCCGCCAGCAGCCCCGCTGCCAGTCGGGTTGTCGGAAACACGCGATCCTCCCTGTCTCGCTCCCGGCTCTCGCGGCCGGATGCATGGACGGTATCCGGTGCGGGACCGCCGTTCAACGACCACGAAACGGCACCGGCTTGAACCGTGCAGCGCAGCAGCCTATCGAGGGCGCCAGACATCCGTCTGGAAAGAAAAATCGGAGAGAAACGCCATGAAGATCGAGGATCTGTTTTCCGTGCGCGGCAAGATCGTGCTGGTGACGGGAGGCAGCCGGGGCCTCGGGGAGATGATGGCCCGCGCCTATGTGGAGAACGGCGCGAAGGTCTACATCTCGGCCCGCAATGCCGGAGCCTGCGAGGCGCTGGCTCAGGAACTGTCGAAGACCGGCGAATGCATCGCGCTGCCCGCCGATCTCTCGCGCATGGAGGAAATCGAGCGTCTTTCCGCCGAACTCCACAAACGCGAAACCCGTCTTGACATTCTCGTCAACAATGCGGGCGCAAGCTGGGGCGCGCCGATCGAGAGCTTTCCCGAAAGCGGCTGGGACAAGGTGATGGACCTCAACGTGAAGTCCGTGTTCTTCCTCACCCAGAAGGTGATCGACCTGCTGGAGGCGGCGGCGACGCCCGAGAGCTGGGCGCGCGTCATCAACATCGGCTCCATCGAGGGCATCCGCACCTCGCATCTCGAAGCCTTTTCCTATGCGGCCTCGAAGGCGGGCGTGAACCACCTCACCCGCATCATGGCCAAGTTCCTCGCGCCGAAGCACATCGCGGTGAATGCCATCGCACCGGGCTTCTTCCCCTCCAAGATGACGGCAGGCATCGCGCCTGAGGAGAAGGAAGAGGTGTTCGAGAACACCCCGATGAAGCGCATGGGCAGGCCGGAGGAAATGGCCGGCATCGCGCTGTATCTGTCGTCGAAAGCCAGCGGCTTCTCGACCGGCGCGGTGATCCCGGTGGACGGTGGCCTCGCCACCACGGGGTGAGTTTGGACCGTGCAACACGAACCGTCATCCTTAGGTGCAGGCGAAGCCTGCCTCGAAGGATGAGCGGGCCTGACACAAGACCGGCTGAGGCCGTCGCCCTTCGAGGCTCGCGATCGCTCGCACCTCAGGGTGACGGCTCACCTTATCCCCGCAGGCGGGAGTGCGCCCGAAGAACTCCCTCACTTTGCCAGCACCGGCGCGGTCTCCCGCCCGACCTGTTCGAGTGCGGCGAGCAGCGGCGTCAGCGGATCGCGCTGCGGCATCACGAGACCGACCGCGTAGCGCACGTCCGGATCGACGATCGGAATCGCGCGGATCGTCTCCGACAGGCCCAGCGCCTCGACCAGCTTGGCCGGCATCACGCTCGCCCACTGGCCGGTGCGCACATGGCTGTACAGCACGATGATCGAATTGGAGGTGAGCGCCGGCATCACCTCCACCCCTGCGGCGCGTAGCGCGCGGTCGATGATGCGGCGGTTCTGCATCTGCGGCGTCAGCAGGCACAGCGGCACAGCGCCAACCTCCTTCCACGTCACCCGCTCGCGCGCGCCGAGCGGACCATCGGCCGCCGTGACCAGACAATAGGCCTCGTCGAACAGCGGCAAGGTGCGCACCCGCCCCAGCGGCTCGGTGCCGAGATAGGTCAGGCCCGCATCGGCCTCCAGATTGTCGAGCAGCCCCAGCACCTCGTCGGAGGTGCAGGACAGGATACGAAACCGGACATCCGGATGCTTCGCCCGGAATGGCGTGGTGAGCGCCGCGACCATGCCGAGCGCGGTCGGGATCGCCGCGATACGAAGCTCGCCGGCAAGGCGGCCCTTCATGCCGTCGACGTCCTGGCGCATGGCGCGGGCGTCGCCGACGATACGGCGCGCCCAGTCCAGCACCCGCTCGCCCTCCGGCGTGAAGCCCTGAAAGCGGGAGCCGCGCTGCACCAGCATCACCCCCAGCATGTCCTCAAGCTGCTTCAGCGATGTGGACATGGTGGGCTGGGTGACGCCGCAGGCCTCCGCCGCCCGGCCGAAGTGGCGTTCCCGCGCCAGCGCCAGCAACAGTTCCAGCTTGTCGATCACGCGTGCTTCTCCCGAGAGCGGATATCCATCGATTTGGATTCCTTATCGCAACATGAGACCTCTTTATTGATTTTGGATCGATTCCAAACTTTGATGGACGGGAACAACTTTTGCGAGCGCCTGCATGACCGACCCGGCCGCCCACGCCGCCGCCCCTGCCGTCCCCCCTGCCGTCCCTTGGGATCCCCGCCTCGCCGCGGAGATCATCGCGCGTCACGCCCGGCTTGAGGGCGCGACGCTGCCGGTCCTGCACGCTTTGCAGGACACATTCGGATTCGTGCCGGACGCGGCGGTGCCGATGGTGGCGGACGTGCTGAACCTGTCGCGCGCCGAGGTTTATGGCGTCGTCACCTTTTATCACGACTTCCGGCGCGAACCCGCGGGCCGCCATGTGCTCAAGCTGTGCCGCGCGGAAGCCTGTCAGGCTGCCGGAGGGGACGCGCTCGCCGCCCGCGCCGAGGCCAGGCTCGGCATCGCGATCGGCTCCACCACCGCGGACCGCCGGGTGACGCTGGAGCCGGTGTACTGCCTCGGACTTTGCGCCACCGCGCCTTCCGCGATGCTGGACGGCCGCGTGGTCGGCCGGCTCGATGCGCCGCGGCTCGATGCGCTGCTGGCGGAGGCGCAGTCATGACGCTGCGGCTTTTCGTCCCGTGGGACGCCGGAGCGGTCGCGGTCGGCGCCGACGAGGTAGCGGCGGCTCTGGAATCGGCGGCACGCGCGCGCGGCGTCAACATCCACATCGTGCGCACCGGCTCGCGCGGGCTCTATTGGCTGGAGCCGATGGTCGAGGTCGCCACGCCCGACGGCCGCATCGCCTATGGCCCGGTCACCGCCGCCGACGCGCCCGCGCTGCTCGATGCGATACTGACGGGCGGCGTGCATCCGCTCGCGCTCGGCCGCGCCGACGATATTCCCTGGCTGAAACGGCAGACCCGCCTCACCTTTGCGAACTGCGGCGTGGTCGATCCGCGCTCGCTCGACGACTACCGCGCCCATGGCGGCTATCGCGGTTTGGAGCGCGCGCTGTCGCTCGGCAGCGAGCCGATCCTGACCGAGGTGAAGGACTCCGGCCTGCGCGGGCGCGGCGGCGCGGGCTTCCCCACCGGCATCAAGTGGACCACGGTGGCGCAGGCGCAGGCTGACCGCAAATACGTGGTCTGCAACGCCGATGAAGGCGACAGCGGCACCTTCGCGGACCGCATGCTGATGGAAGGCGATCCGTTCCTGCTGATCGAGGGCATGACCATCGCAGCCCTCGCGGTCGGCGCGAGCAAGGGCTACATCTACGTCCGCTCCGAATATCCGCACGCCATCGCGGCGACGCAGGCAGCGATCGACGTGGCGCGGCGTGCCGGACTGCTCGGCTCCGATGTCGCGGGCTCGGGCCGCGCGTTCGATCTCGAAGTGCGCACCGGCGCGGGCGCTTACGTCTGCGGCGAGGAAACCTCGCTGCTGGAAAGCCTCGAAGGCAAGCGCGGCCTCGTGCGCGCCAAGCCGCCGCTGCCCGCGCACAAGGGCCTGTTCGGACGGCCGACGCTGATCAACAACATGCTGTCCTTCGCGGCGATCCCTTTCATCCTGTCGCAGGGCGCGAAAGCCTATGCGGACTTCGGCATGGGCCGCTCGCGTGGCACGATGCCGATCCAGATCGCGGGCAATGTCAAGCATGGCGGCCTGTTCGAGACCGCGTTCGGCGTCACGCTCGGCGAGCTGGTGGACGACATCGGCGGCGGCACCTTCACCGGGCGGCCGGTGCGCGCGGTGCAGGTGGGCGGGCCGCTCGGCGCGTATTTTCCGCGCGCGCTGTTCGACACGCCGTTCGACTACGAGGCCTTCGCCACGCGCGACGGACTGATCGGCCATGGCGGGCTGGTGGTGTTCGACGACAGCGTGGATATGAGCCGGCAGGCGCGCTTCGCGATGGAATTCTGCGCGATCGAATCCTGCGGCAAGTGCACGCCCTGCCGCATCGGTTCGACACGCGGCGTCGAGACCATCGAGAAGATCCGGCGCGGCGAGCGCGTGGCCGAGAACATCGCGATAGTCGAAGATCTCTGCCAGACCATGAAGTTCGGCTCGCTCTGCGCGCTCGGCGGCTTCACGCCCTATCCGGTACTCAGCGCGCTGAAACATTTTCCCGAAGACTTTGGCGCGACGCCGAAGCTTCAGGCGGCGGAATAAAGGGAGAAAGCATGTCTCTCATCCATGAAACCGATTACGGCACCCCGGCCTCGCGCGCGGAAACCACCGTCACCCTGACGATCGACGGGCAGGAGATCACGGTGCCGGAGGGCACCTCGATCATGCGCGCGGCGATGGAGGCCGGGACGCAAATCCCCAAGCTCTGCGCCACCGACATGGTGGACGCCTATGGCTCCTGCCGCCTGTGCCTCGTCGAGATCGAGGGCCGCAACGGCACGCCCGCCTCCTGCACCACGCCCGTGGCAAACGGCCTCGTCGTCCACACCCAGACCGAGCGCCTGAAGAAAATCCGCAAGGGCGTGATGGAGCTGTACATCTCCGATCATCCGCTCGACTGCCTGACCTGCGCGGCCAATGGCGACTGCGAGTTGCAGGACATGGCGGGCGCGGTGGGCCTGCGCGAGGTGCGCTACGGCTATGAGGGCGAGAACCACGTCGTTGCCAAAGCGCACGGCTGCGAGAACGACAACTGGCTGCCGAAGGACGACTCCAATCCCTATTTCACCTACGATCCTTCGAAGTGCATCGTCTGCTCGCGCTGCGTGCGCGCGTGCGAGGAGGTGCAGGGCACCTTCGCGCTGACCATCGCGGACCGCGGCTTCGACAGCCGCGTCTCGCCGGGCATGAGCGAGAGTTTCCTGTCCTCCGAATGCGTCTCCTGCGGCGCATGCGTGCAGGCGTGCCCGACCGCCACGCTGACGGAAAAGACCGTGATCGAGATCGGCCAGCCCGAGCATTCCGCCGTCACCACCTGCGCCTATTGCGGCGTCGGCTGCGCGTTCAAGGTGGAGATGCGCGGACAGGAGATCGTGCGCATGGTGCCGTTCAAAGACGGCAAGGCCAATCGCGGCCACTCCTGCGTCAAGGGCCGCTTCGCCTGGGGCTACACCAACCACAAGGAGCGCATCCTCAATCCGATGATCCGCAAGCGGATCAGCGATCCGTGGCAGGAAGTCACGTGGGATGAAGCCTTTGCCTACGCCGCCTCCGAGCTGAAGCGCATCCAGACTGCCCATGGCCGCGACTCCATCGGCGGCATCACCTCGTCCCGCTGCACCAACGAGGAAACCTTTCTGGTGCAGAAGCTGATCCGCGCGGGCTTCGGCAACAACAACGTGGACACCTGCGCCCGCGTCTGCCACTCGCCGACCGGCTATGGTCTCTCCACAGCGTTCGGCACCTCGGCGGGCACACAGGATTTCGATTCCGTCGAGCACACCGACGTGGTGATGATCATCGGCGCCAACCCGACCGACGGCCATCCGGTGTTCGGATCGCGCCTGAAGAAGCGGCTGCGCGCGGGCGCCAAGCTGATCGTGGTCGATCCGCGCCGCATCGATATCGTGCGCTCGCCGCATATCGAGGCGCAGCAGCATCTGGCGCTGATGCCGGGCACCAATGTCGCGGTGCTGACCGCGATGGCGCATGTCATCGTCACCGAGGGACTGGTGAACGAGCCGTTCGTGCGCGAGCGCTGCGACCTCGGCGAGTTCGAGGACTGGGCGGCGTTCGTGGCGCAGCCGCACAACAGCCCCGAGGCGACGGCGCTGATAACCGGCGTCGATCCGCAGGCGCTGCGTGACGCCGCGCGACTCTACGCCACCGGGGGCAACGCGGCGATCTATTACGGCCTCGGTGTCACCGAGCACTCCCAGGGCTCGACCACGGTGATGGCGATCGCCAACCTCGCGATGGCCACCGGCAATATCGGCCGCCCCGGCGTCGGCGTGAATCCGCTGCGCGGCCAGAACAACGTGCAGGGCTCGTGCGACATGGGCTCGTTCCCGCACGAACTGCCCGGCTATCGCCACATCTCGGGCGACGCGGTGCGCGAGACCTTCGAGGCGCTGTGGAAGGTGACGCTGAGCCCGGAGCCGGGCCTGCGCATTCCCAACATGTTCGACGCCGCCGTCGAGGGCTCGTTCAAGGGCCTGTATGTCCAGGGCGAGGACATCCTGCAGTCCGATCCCAACACCTCGCATGTGGTGCAGGCGCTGGCGGCGATGGAATGCGTCATCGTCCACGACCTGTTCCTGAACGAGACCGCGAACTACGCGCACATCTTCCTGCCCGGCTCGACCTTCCTCGAAAAGGACGGCACCTTCACCAATGCCGAGCGGCGCATCCAGCGCGTGCGCAAGGTGATGGCGCCGCGCAATGGCTTGGCTGACTGGGAGATCACGCTGCGGCTCGCGCAGGCGATGGGCTATCCGATGCACTACGAGCATCCCTCGCAGATCATGGACGAGATCGCGGCCCTGACGCCGACTTTCGCGGGCGTTTCCTATGAGCGCCTCGACGAACTCGGCTCGATCCAGTGGCCGTGCAACGACAAGGCGCCGCGCGGCACGCCGGTGATGCATATCGATGGCTTCGTGCGCGGCAAGGGCAAGTTCGTCATCACCGAATATGTGCCGACCGACGAGCGCACCGGCCCGCGCTTCCCGCTGCTGCTCACCACCGGGCGCATCCTCAGCCAGTACAATGTCGGCGCGCAGACCCGCCGCACCGACAATGTCGTCTGGCACGACGAGGACCGCCTCGAAATCCATCCGCACGACGCCGAGCAGCGCGGCATCCGCGACGGCGACTGGGTGAAGCTGCAAAGCCGCGCGGGCGAGACCACGCTGCGGGCGCTCATCACCGAGCGGGTCGCGCCGGGTGTCGTCTACACCACGTTCCACCATCCGGATACGCAGGCCAACGTCATCACCACCGAGTATTCGGACTGGGCCACCAACTGCCCCGAGTATAAGGTGACGGCGGTGCAGATCGCGCCATCCAACGGGCCCAGCGACTGGCAGCGCACCTATGACGAGCAGGCGCGCCGCTCCCGCCGCATCGTCCCCGCAGAGGCCGCGGAGTGATTCCATGACACCAAGCGTCCGTGTTCCGCGAACCACCTGGCGCGACGGCGCATTTTCCGCGGGCGAGCGCGTCGTGCCGGAAGAGACCGCCGTGGCGCTGGCCTATGACGGCGGCACCTATGCGGTGATGATGGCGACGCCGCAGAACCTCGAAGACTTCGCGGTCGGCTTCAGCCTCGCGGAAGGCATCATTGCGGCTCCGTCCGATATCCACTCCTTCGAGGCGGTGCCCCACGACGAGGGCATGGAATTGCGGATGTGGCTGGCCGCCGGCAACGCGGCGCGGCTGTCGGAGCGGCGGCGGCATATCGCCGGCCCCACCGGATGCGGCCTGTGCGGCATCGACTCGCTCACAGAAGCGATGCGCCCTGCCGCCGTGGTCGGTGCGGGCGTCACCATCACGCCGCACGAGATCATGGCGGCCATGCAGCGCCTGCCCGCGCTTCAGGTGCTCAACACCGAGACCCGCGCGGTACATGGCGCGGCGTTCTGGACCCGCGCGCGCGGCATCATCGCGCTGCGCGAGGATGTCGGCCGCCATAACGCGCTCGACAAGCTCGGCGGCGCGCTGGCGCGCGGGAAGATCGCGGCAACCCGTGGCGTGGTGCTGCTGACCAGCCGGATTTCGGTGGAGATGGTGCAGAAGACGGCGGCGATGGGCGCATCCGTGATGGTGTCGGTCTCCGCGCCGACGGCGCTGGCGATCCGCATGGCCGAGCGCGCCAACATCACGCTGTGCGCGGTCGCCCGCACCGACGGCTTCGAGGTGTTCACCCACGCGGGCCGTATTTCGCGGGCGGAGCAGACCGATGTCGCCTGACCGCCTCGTCCATATGGCCAACCAGATCGGCACCTTCTTCAGAAGCCAGGGCGCGGACAAGGCGGTGCCGGGCATCGCCGACCATATCCGCAAGTTCTGGGATCCGCGCATGCGTGCGGCGATCTTCAGACATCTGGACGCAGGCGGCGCGGGACTCGACCCTCACGTCGCCGAGGCGATCGCGTCGCTGAAGCGGACTTCGACGCCCTCCTGAAACGCGGCCGCTCCAGCTATTTTGATAAGACGTGCATGATCTGATCCGGAAGCCGGATTCCTCGTTTCGAGATCATCGCTGGTCTAGAGCACTGGCGGCCGCGCCGGATCGTAAGTGCGCGGCGCATTGGCGCTGATCATCCGCGTCAACGGCCACAACAGAAATCCCGCGCCCAGCGCGACGCCGAGCAGCCGGATTTCACCCGTCGCCAGCGTCGCAATCACCGGAATGCCGACGCCAATCAGCGCGAGAATGAACGCGCAGATCATGATGAGATGATAGGTCGCCTCGCCATATCCGGCCGTGAAGACCGCGGATGTGGATGGCAGCGCCGCAAGGCGCGCGTGCAGATCGCGCACGAAGGCATCGAACGTCGCCGCCTGCGCACTGTCCGCGACACCGTAGCCGTTGCCGTCCGTCACCGTCAGCCGATAGCCATCGCGGAAATGGATAATGCATTGGCTGAGCGGGTTGCGCCAGTCGCCGCCCGACTGCATGTGCACGGCCGCGATGGCGGACAGCTTCGCCCCGTCCATGCGGCCGTCGCTGATCCAGCCGATCCCGTCCTCCCCAAGGGTCACCCCGTTGTCGCCGTTGCGCAGTTGAAACCGCGCGCGGCCCGCCCGCAGATAGAGGTCGTAGCGCTGCGCGGGGCGATCAGGTTCGGCATTCGATCCGGCCAAATGTCACCCCGTTTCGACGCTGAAAGATGCCCGGTCCCTTCGTGGGTCGGGCCGCGGCGCCGCCGGTTCACGCGAAAACACGTGAGAACAAGAACATGCGCTGCCGGACCGGATTCCATCGGCACATGAATGGCCCTATACTGCGCCGACGTCCCAACCCGGCGAGGAGACTGCCCGACCATGACCAAGCTGCGGCTTTCCTTCATTCCCGGCGCTTTCGCCGCGGCTTTCGCCCTCATGACCTGCCTCACCACCCGACCGGCGGACGCCGCGCAGTGCGGCGGCGATTTCGACACCTTCATCGGGAATTTTTCCCGCGAGGCACAGGCGAAAGGCATCTCGCCCAGTGTGATCGACGCGGCGCTGGGGGGCGTGCAGGAAGACGCCAAGGTTCTCGCCTTCGACCGGCGGCAGCGTTACACCTTCAAGAAAAGCTTCGAGCAGTATGTCTCGACCCGAGTCGGGCCGGGCCGCATCAAGAACGGCCGCGCGATGCTGCAGCGGCACGCGTCGCTGCTTTCGCGCATCGAAAAGCAGTTCGGCGTGCCGGCCGAGATCATCGTCGCGATCTGGGGCCTTGAGACCGACTATGGCACCGGCGACATGGGCAAACTGCCGGTGTTCCGCGTGCTGGCGACTCTGGCGCACGACTGCCGCCGCACAGAGCTGTTTCAGGGCGAACTGCTCGCGGCGCTGAAGATTTTGCAGCGGGGCGATCTGACCCAGCGCGATATGGTCGGCGCCTATGCGGGCGAGATCGGCCAGACCCAGTTCCTGCCCTCGTCCTACATCAAATACGGCGTGGACTATGACGGCAACGGCCATGTCGACCTGCGCCACAGCGTGCCGGATGTGCTCGCCTCGACCGCCAATCTGCTGAAAACCGCAGGCTGGAAGGCAGGCGGCTCGTATGAAGAAGGCTCGGCCAATTTCGACGCCATGCGCGAATGGAACAGGGCCGTGATCTATCGCAAGACCATCGGCTATTTCGCGGACAAGCTGGCCGGACGCTGACGCCGCGGATGACGATCGAGTTTCTGCTCACCTCGCTGGTCGTCGTCGCGTCGCCGGGCACCGGCGTCGTCTACACGCTGGCGGCCGCGCTGGCGCGTGGACGACGCGCCAGCCTGATCGCGGCCATCGGCGCGACGCTCGGCATCATTCCGCATATCGCGGCGGCACTGCTGGGCCTTGCGGCACTGCTCCATACCAGCGCACTTCTCTTCGCGGCCGTGAAATGGCTGGGCGTCGCCTATCTCCTGTACATGGCCTGGCAGGCTCTGCGTGATCGCGGCCCGCTGCATATCGAGCCGGACGCGGAGGAACGGTCCGCAGCCGATCTTGTCTTGACCGGCATTCTCATCAACATCCTCAACCCGAAGCTGTCGATTTTCTTCGTGGCGTTCCTGCCGCAGTTCGTCCCCACCGATGCTGCCGGCGCACTGCCGCTGATGCTGGAATTGAGCCTGGCTTTCATGGCGATGACATTCGCCGTCTTCGCAATTTACGGGCTTGCGGCCGCGCACGTCCGGCAAGGCCTGCTGTCACGTCCCCGGGCGATGACCTGGATGCGGCGGCTGTTTGCGGGAAGCTTCGCCGCGCTCGGCGCGAGGCTGGCGTTTACGGACCGTTAGGGATAATTTCCCCGCGTCCGGCGGATGCCTAGCACCCGCGCGCCTCATTGCAGAAACCTCCACGGGCGCTGACGCGCCATCGTGCTGTCGCAAACCCCGAAATTCCGCGCTCCGCCAACGCGGTCGATCGACGGCGATCCGCTCGCGCGGGAAAGTTGAAAACGGCTTGAAATCTATCGCGGTAGGCTGCGCCTCGTTGCGAGGAAACCGCGACCGCAGAGCGTTCACGATCTTCCAGCCACGGTTACGATTTGCGGAATTGTCGTGACGAACCGTTAAACGGTTCTGCGCGAAGTTTCGCGGGCCAGCGTCGAGAACAGGCGCTCCGACGACCAAGCTGCGCGAAAGCGCACGGACCCAGCGGCGCGATGCTTCTATCGATTCCAACACTCTATACCGTCATTTTCGCAAACTTCGTTTGCCTGGCGATCGTGTGGCTGTTCATCGCCCACAGCTACCCGCATTTTCGAGCGGCTCGTATCTGGTCGGCGGCGGCGTTCGTCGCGGCGCTTGGTGGCGCGGTGTCAATGTTCCGCAGCGAAATCGATCCCACCGTCGCCGTGGTCATCGGCAACAACCTTTTCATCCTGTCGGCCTGGATGGGCGCCTTGGGCCTCCAGTCGTTTTTTGGACGCCCCCATACGTGGGGCATCATGCTGATCTCGATCGCCCTGGGCTCGGTCAGCCTGTATCTTCTGGTGGCCGTCAAGGACAGCATCGCTGGCCGTATTGCCACTTACGGCGCCGCGCAGACGGTCCCGCTGCTGGTTGGTGCATATGCCATCATCAAGGGCTCGGAAGACGGCATCCTCCCGGGCGCCAAGCTTGCACTGAGCGCGACATTCCTCACCTGCGCCGCTCATCTGGTGCGTTCGGTAGCGGCCTTCGCCGAGATCGGAGGCCCCGTCAGCTTCCTCGACTACAACATGTTTCAGGCCAGCATCTTCCTGGCTCTCGTGTTCTTCGCCATGGCCTGGAATCTGGGCTATCTCCTGATGGCGATGGACCGTGTCAGGGCCGACGCCGCGCATCTGGCACTGCTCGACGATCTCACCGGCGCGGCGAACCGCCGCCAGTTCCTGCAACGGCTCGAAGCCGAATGCGCCATGACGCGCCGGAGCGGTGGAAAATTCACCCTGATGGCGGTGGATCTCGATGGCTTCAAGTCGATCAACGACACCCACGGCCACGGCGCGGGCGACGCGTGCCTGCGAGCCTTCACTGTCATCGCCCAGTCCAGGCTGCGCGGCTCCGACCTGCTGGGACGGACCGGCGGCGATGAATTCATGATCCTGCTGCCGGCCACCGGCGAGCGCGAAGCGGCGGGTGTCGCCCGCGACCTGATCGAAGCATGCCGCGCCAACCCGCTCACCTGGGGCGATCATTCCCTCCTCTTCTCTGCGAGCATCGGCATCGCCGCCTGGTCGCACCACAATGCCAACGATCCGACCCGTTTGATGGCCATGGCTGATACGGCCCTCTATGCTGCCAAGAAACAGGGCAAGGACCGTCATGTCTTCCTCGATGAATCCCCCGACCTTCAGCCCTCGTACGCGATGGACATTCTCCCGGATTTCGCCAACCCGGTATCTGCATTCAAAGCCCCGGACACCCCGGCTTTTCGTTCGGCCTGATCGCCGGACTGCGCTTCGTCTCGCGCTCATCCTGCTGCCGATCCTGTCCGGCACGAACATCGGAGCAAGCGCCGAGACCAGACCAGAGCCCGATTTCGCCGCCCTCGCCCGGGCCGAAGGCACCCCTACAATCCCCGGCCTCAGAGTGGTCTGGCTCGCACCGTGGCGCATCCCGGGAAAGCCGTTCCGCTGGCGCAATATTCTGGTGCACCAGACCGAGGGGCCGGCCGGCTCGGCCCGCAACGGCGCGCAGGCGCAGGCGAAGAAGCCGGCCCGGCGCGGCGTCACGATCTGGGTGGAAACCGATGGGACGGTCTACTGGGCCGTGCCGGAGGACGCGGTCACGCTGCAGGGCGACGGCGCGAACCGGCGCGACAACCGCTACATCGACAATTCGACGACCTACCGGCAGGTGATCCACACCAACTCAATCGGCATCGAGTTCGCGGGCAACTATCCCGACGTCGCTGCCGCCGCCACGCCGGAGCAGGTGGCGGCATGGCGCATCCTCGTGCGGGTGCTGCAGGCGCGCTACGGCATTCCGCCCGAGCGGATTTACGCGCACAACTGGATCGACCATAAGGACGCCCGCTACTGCGAGGGTTGCGAACTCGCGGAGATGGCGCGCGCGATGAACTATCGGCCTCAGTCTCCGGACCGCTGATGGCGCGCAAAACTCGCGGCAAGCTCCGTCCGGTTTGCGCAACCGCACTTTTCGAGAGCACGGTTGACGTGGGTTCTTACGGTCCCGAAGCTGATGCCAAGTATCCGCGCGATATCGCGATCGGTGCATCCGCGGGAGATCAGCTCGGCCACCTCCCTTTCGCGGCTTGTCAGGCAACCGCCGTTATTTGAAACACGCGCGATGGCCGCGCGAATATGCGGCCCGATCACATCAAGCAGCATTTTCTCCCGCTGTTCGAAATTGTGCCCGCCGCGCCTGCGCCAGATTCGGAAATCACCTAGATCCCGACCGTCGCCGTCAACGATGTAGATATTGATCCCCCACTCCAGAGCATCGCGCCGCAAGAAATCGTTGTAGAATTCCGTCTTGGTCAGCTCGTGACGATCGACGACATCGTCGACCGTCGTGGCACGCCGCGCATTTTTCAGAAGTGACGTGATCGGATCGTTGAATTGATAGCGATCTTCGTAGAGCGACAGGATTTCACGGGGACCGCCCACGTAAACGGGCTGCGAAAACCGCTGACGATCTTCCTGCCATATGAACGATGCGCCGGCATCGGCGCGCAGCAGTTTGACAATATCGCCGAGAACAATCTGCCGGATATCATCCTGCGGTGACAGGTGCTGCAACCGGCCAACGATGTCGCCAAACAGCGTCAGCTCATCCGACGTGATGTCCCGAATGCCAGCTGCCATGTGCGTCATGCCTTTTTCGCCAAACTCCCTCACGGCATGCAAGGCATGCGCCATTGGAGAGCCGATCCCGGGCGCGAGCCGACACGCAAGTCGACGCGCGAGCCTTGGGCCATCGACAAGCGAGCCTTGGCCATCGACAAGCGAGCCTTGGCCATCGACAATTATGTCGATCCAGGCGCCGCGGGCCGGGCGCTATAGTTGGATTTGATCGCCATGCGTAACGAGGCGGCAGCCTTCACGCCCGCAACCGACGCGCCGAAAGGGAATGTCCCATGCATTATGTCACGATTTCCGAACTGTCTGTCCAACTCAGGAACAAGACCTTGTCGCCGGTCGAACTGGTTGATCACATGCTCAACCGGATCGCGGCGCTCGAACCCCAGCTCAGCGCGTTCGTGACCGTCACGGCCGAGCGCGCACGCCAGCAGGCCATTTCGGCCGAGCAAGAGATCGTCGGCGGCAATTGGCGTGGGGCGCTGCATGGCGTGCCGGTCGCCTTCAAGGATATCATCTACAGCTCTTTCGCGCCGACGACAGCGGGTACGCTGATCCATAAGGACTTCAGGCCGGAGTTCAGCGCGACGGTGCTTCGCCGTATGGAAATGGCGGGCGCGATCACGCTCGGCAAGCTCAAGACCACGGAGCAGGCTTGGGCCGATCATCATCCGTCCGTCACTCCCCCGAAAAACCCGTGGAATGCGGCGGTCTGGCCAGGGGCGTCGTCGAGCGGCTCGGGCGTCGCAACAGCCGCAGGTCTCGCCTACGGAACTCTCGGTTCCGATACCGGCGGCTCGATCCGATTTCCAAGCGCCGCGAACGGGTTGACGGGATTGAAGCCCACCTGGGGACGCGTCAGCCGCTATGGTGTGTTCGAGCTGGCCGCCTCGCTCGATCATATCGGACCTCTCGCGCGTTCGGCGACGGATTGCGCCATCCTGCTTGGCGCGATAGCAGGTGCCGACGCTGCGGACCCGACCGCGGTCGCCGAACCGCTCGAGAACTACGAAACGTCGGCCCTCGACGGCGTCGCCGGGCTGCGTATCGGACTTCCTCGCTCCTATGCGACCGATGGGATCGATCCCGAGGTGGTCAAGGTCTGGGAGCAGGCGGCCGCAGTGCTGTCCAGCCTTGGCGCCATCGTGCGGGAGGTCGATTTCCCCGCGTGGCGGGAGGTTGCCGAGAGCTGGGAAACCATATGCTCGCCGGAGACCGCACGTGCTCATGCGGCGACGTACCCTTCCAAGTCGGAGCAATACGGCGAAATGCTCGCCGCCCTGATTGAATCGGGACGCAATCACACGGCCGTCGAACTTGCGGCGGCCCACCAACTCAGGCTCGATTTCTCGGGACGGCTCCGCGCATTGTTCCTCGACTGCGACCTGCTGCTCATCCCGGTCATAGCCTGGCCCACTCCTTCGCTGGACTCATGGCGAGCACTTGCCAGCGGCTCGTTGGCGGATGTCCTGCGCTTTACCGCGCCATTCAACATTTCGGGCAGCCCGACGCTCACCTTGCCGGCAGGTTTTGACAACAGGGGTCTGCCCATCGCTGTGCAACTGGTGGGGCGGCATTTCTGCGAGGGTACCATCCTGCGTGCAGGATCAGCATTCCAGCGCGCGACCGATTGGCACGGTCGCCACCCCGGCCTCTTCCCATAGAGCCGGGGGTGGAGCGGCGGCGCGTCGCGGCGCCTTGATCTTGCGACAAACGCCGCGTTTAACCATTTTCCAACCATGAGCACCACGACCCGCACCCGCCGGCCGCAAGGCCCGATCATCGATCAGGACGGCTTCGAAGTCAGTCCCGAAACCATCGCGCGCGAACGCGCTGGTTCCGGCGGTCCGGATTTTTCCGGCGGGGCGTTCGACCCCGGCTTCGGCGCGAAGGGTTTCGAGGGTATCCGGATCGACGCTGCCAGTTTTGGCGCGCCGCTGACGCATGAGCAGCGCCTCGCGCGGCTCGACATGGTGGCGCAGTTGCTGGACGTGGCGTTTGTTCTGCCGGGCACCAAGGTCCGCTACGGCATCGACGGCCTGATCGGCCTCATTCCGATCGTGGGCGACATCCTCACCACGGCCATCGCGCTGTGGGTGGTGCGGGAAGCGCGGGCGCTCGGCGCGCCGCGCCATCTCGTGGCCCGCATGCTCGCCAACGTCGCGCTGGACAGCGCGGTCGGCATCGTGCCGGTGGTGGGAGACGCCTTCGACGTCATGTTCCGCGCCAACATGCGCAACGTGCGGCTGCTGCGCCGCTGGCTCGACAAGCAAGCCACGCGGCGCTGAGAGTTGACCGCGGCCTATTTCGGCTGATGCCTGAGCGCGGCCGAGTTGATGCAGTAACGCAGGCCCGTCGGCCCCGGTCCGTCTGGGAAAACGTGGCCGAGATGACCATGGCACTTCGAGCACAGCACTTCCGTGCGGACCATGCCATGGGTGACGTCACGCTCCTCGTCGATACGGCCCTCCGCCGCTGGCGCGGAAAATGCCGGCCATCCGCAGCCGGAATCATACTTGTCATCGCTCTCGAACAGCGTCTGCCCGCAGCCCGCACAGACATAGGCGCCGGGCTCGAAGCTATGGTCGTATTCGCCGCTGAATGGCCGCTCGGTCGCCTTCTCGCGCAGCACCGCATACTGCATCGGCGTCAGTTCTCGCCGCCACTCGGCCTCGCTCTTGACGACCTTGGTGTCCGTCTTGGTGTCGCTCATCACAGCTCCCCGCTGTTTGATCTCTGCACTCCGCCGCCCGGGCGACTGAGTTCCTCCACTGAATCGCCGAACAGCTCCGGTTTTTGATTTGACGCGTTTTCTTTACGCGAACTTGTACCCGCTTCGCTCGAAAACGCTTTAGTTGGTCGCCTTGGCGTCGCGCACCAGCGCCGGCTTCTCGCTATAGGCGTCGGCGAAAATACGCTTCAGGTTCTCGATCTTCGGCAGGTCGTTGTAGACAATATAGGGCTGGGTCGGGTGAAGCGTCAGGTAGTCCTGATGATAATCCTCGGCCGGAAAAAAGCCGGCCAGCGCGCCGACCCGGGTCGCGATCGGCTTCTTGTAGACCTTTGCCGCGTTCAACTGGGCAATATAGGCGTCGGCCACCTTCTTCTGATCGGCAGAGACGGCAAAAATCTCGGAACGGTACTGCGTCCCGACGTCAGGTCCCTGCCGGTTGAGCTGGGTCGGATCGTGGGCGACCGAGAAATAGATCTGCAGGATCTTGCCGTAGCTGATCTGCTTCGGATCGTAAGTGACCTCGACCGCTTCGGCATGGCCGGTCGTGCCGGTGCCAACCATCATGTAGCTGGCCGTGCTCTTCTCGCCGCCCGCATAGCCGGACACCGCGTTGGTGACGCCCTTTGTGTGCTGGTAGACGCCCTGCACACCCCAGAAGCAGCCGCCGGCGAGTACGGCTTTTTGCAGTCCGTCCGCAGGCGCAACATCCACGGCCGGCGGCGGAATGACCACAGCCTCCTCGCTGGCGCGGACGGGAGCCGAGAACAGCAGGGCGGCGGAAACGAGAGCGGATGCGGCGAACAGCAGATGGCGCGGCGACATGGTGGCTCCTCATGGCTTGGCTGCGGCGGGCGTGTCCCGGTCCGCTTCCAAGATACGGCGAAGCGGTCCCGCGCATTACGCCTGAAACCACACGTTCCCGTGATTATTCCCGGTTGGCACGTCCGGACAACCCAAAACAGAAAGGCTCCGCCGCATTGCAGCAGAGCCTTTCGGCAATTCAGTCGCGGGATCAGGCCCGGAGAACGTCCCGACCTTAGGGGCAATAGCGACGGACGCCGCCCTTGGCGATGTAGGTGCCGGTGGACGGATCGTAGGAGCGGAAGCGCTGGGCGCAATAAGCCGCACCCTGCTGCGCCTGCTGTTGCGCCGCAGCATTGGCTTGACCGGCCGCAATCGCACCGCCGATAATCGCGCCGGCCGCGAGGCCACCGATCAGAGCTCCGGCGTTGTTGCCGTGATGATGGTGATGGCGATAGCCGGGACCGTAGTAGTACTGGACCGATTCAGCCTGCGCCGGCAGGAGCACACCTGTACCCTGCATGCCAACAGGGGCCGCATGGGCCGGTACAACGGTCGCCGCAGCCATCGCCGCGATCAGGCCTGCGCCCAGAATTCCCTTCACTTGCATCCCATTCCTCGCTTCTCTGCAAATCGCCACCCGTTGGTCGCGACATTCCGCAAAAAGGTTCGAGCGAGACCAATCCAAAGCTGTGGCAAAAGTTGCGATATCACCCTGCGACCAAAGTTCGCAGAGTGACGCCGCATCCATCAGCCTCATCCGTCAAATGAACGCTACCACGTTGCGATGTAGGTGCCCTTGAACCGCTTATCGAGGAAATCCTTCACCGGCTGCGACTGATAGGCCTCGATGAACTGCTTCACCCACGGCTTGTCCTTGTCCTCCTCGCGCACGGCGATGATGTTGACCCAGGGACCGTCCTTGCTCTCCTTGGCGACGGCATCGGTTGCGGGATTCAATCCAGCCTGGACCGCGTAGTTGTTGTTGATCGCAACCAGATCGACATCCTGCAGCGAGCGCGGCAGTTGCGCGGCGTCCAGCTCGATGAACTTCAGCTTCTTCGGGTTGTCCGTGATGTCAGCAACCGTCGCGGCGACATTGTTGGGATCCTTCAGCTTGATGACGCCGTGCAGCGCCAGGATCATCAGGCCGCGCGCGCCGTTCGACGGATCGTTGGCAATGGCGACCTTCGCACCCTGCGGCAGGTCCTCCAGCTTCTTGTATTTCAGCGAGTAGACGCCTTGCGGCGAGGCGATCGAATTGGCCACCTTCACCAGTTTCCATCCGGTCTTGGAGAGCTGGTTCTTGAGATACGGCTCGTGCTGGAACGAGTTGATCTCGATGTCCTTCTGCGCCAGCGCCTGATTGGGAATGACGTAGTCGGTGAACTCGACGACCTTCACGTCGAGCCCGCGTTCGGCCGCGACTTTCTTCACCACATCGAGAATTTCGGCATGAGGGCCGGCGGTGACGCCGACGCGGACGGTTTCGGCCTGGGCAGCGCCCGCGAGAAACAGGCCGAGACCGATGGCAGCAAGAGCACGACGCATGGATAGTCCCCTTCGAGGTTGCGTGAGGCATAGCGCCGCTGCCGTCGGACGGACGACAAATCCATCCTCACAGAACGCGGCGATCGCCCGACAGTCATGTGAACGACAGTGTTCTCAGATCAGGATCAGTGATGCCGCAGCCGCCGGTTGACGCGGCGCGCGAGATAGTCGCCCGCGGTCTGCACGGCCTGCACGAGCACGATGAGCACGACCACAACGGCCAGCATCATCTCCGGCATGAAACGCTGATAGCCGTAGCGGATGCCGAGATCGCCGAGACCGCCGCCGCCGACCGCGCCGACCATGGCCGAATAGCCGAGCAGGCTGACCACCGCGAGCGTCAGCGCAAGCAGAAGCCCCGGCAGCGCTTCGGGGATCAGCACCTTGAGCACGATCTGAAGCGGCGTTGCGCCGAATGACGAGGCCGTCTCGATCAGGCCGCCATCGACCTCGCGGATCGCAGCTTCGACGAGACGCGCGATGAACGGCGTCGCCGCGACCGTCAGCGGCACGATGGCGGCGGTCGAGCCAATCGAGGTGCCCGCGACGAGGCGCGTAAAGGGGATGATCGCAACGACGAGAATGATGAAGGGCGTCGAGCGTGTCGCGTTGACGACGACCCCGAGCGCCGCGTTCACCGCTGGAGCGGCAAACAGCTCGCCCTTGCGGCTGGTCGCGAGAAAGATGCCGATCGGCAGGCCGAACAGCGTGCCGAGCAGCGCCGAGACCGCCACCATATAAAGGCTTTCCCAGGTGGCATCGACGATGAGACCGATCAATTCAGGCGACATAACCAAGCCGCTCCGCTGAGAGTTGATGTTGCGCCAGCCAGTCGAACACGCGCACCGACGCGCCTTGCGGCACGCCGATGATGAGCGAGCCGACATGGCGGCCGCCGATTTCCTCGACGCGCGCGGACAGCAGCGTCACGTCGACGTCCAGTTGCCGCGCAAGACCGGAGATCAGCGTGTCCGCGGTCTCCGACCCGCGCACAGCGACGCGGATCACCGCCTGACCGCTGCCCTGCGGCTGCGGCGACAGGCGCGCCGCCAGCGAGACCGGCACGGCGTCGCCGAGGGCTTCGGCGAGAAACGTCTGCGTCACGGCGTGGCGCGGTTCGGTGAAGATGTCCGCCACCGGCCCCTGCTCCACGATGTGGCCGCCGTCGATGACGATCACTTCGTCAGCGAGCTGGCGGACGACGGACATCTCATGCGTGATGAGAACAATGGTGACGCCGAGTTCGCGGTTGATCGTCGCCAGCAGATCGAGAATGGCGCGCGTGGTCTGCGGATCGAGCGCCGAGGTGGCTTCGTCCGACAGCAGCACGTTCGGCCGCGTCGCCAGTGCGCGCGCGATGCCGACACGCTGCTTCTGTCCGCCCGACAGTTCGGCCGGATAGCGATCGCGCTTGTCGGCAATCCCAACCAGTTCGAGCAGTTCGGACACGCGGATGTCGATGTCGGCCCTGCTCCAGCCGGCGATCTCCAGCGGCAGAGCGATGTTGCCGGCGGCGGTGCGCGACGACAGCAAATTGAAATGCTGGAAGATCATGCCGATGGAGCGCTGCGCCAGCCGAAGCTCGCCGCCGGCGAGCCCCGAAATATCGCGGCCGTCGACGATCACCCGGCCCGATGTCGGCTTCTCCAGCCCGTTGATGAGCCGCACCAGACTGGACTTCCCCGCCCCGGAACGGCCGATCACGCCGGTGATCGACCCGCGTGGAATCGCCAAGTCGATCTGGCGCAGGGCGGCCACATCCGGCTTGCCGCGCCGGGCCGGATAGATTTTGGAAACGTCGGCGAAACGCACCATGGTCGGCGCTTCGGGTTTACGTCCCGGAACAAGGTCCGTCGGTCCGGCGGCAGGCTGCGCGCGGCCGATCGGCTGGGGAGCATTCATTGCAGGCTATCCGTCACGTCGATGGCACGCACAGTCCGTCCGGTGGGCGAGCCCACGGCTGACAGCCATCCGGCCTCAGTGGAAATGTGGTGTAATCGTCGCGCAGGAGCGTGCCGGAGGCAATTTCAGATATTTTTTCGATGCGACATCATTGTCCTGAATCCAGCGACGCTTTCAGAACAAAATTCTCAGATGCCCAAAAAATACCTCGACTTTGGAAAAATATCACCCGGCCGCTACACGACGACGCTGAGGCGCCGGGCCGCCCGCGTGATGCCGGTATAGAGCCAGCGCGCCCGCGACTCCTGAAACGCGAAGCTCTCGTCGAACAGCACCACGTCGTCCCACTGCGATCCCTGCGACTTGTGCACCGTCAGCACATAGCCATAGTCGAATTCGTCGTAGGGCTTGCGCTGCTCCCACGACAGCTGCTCGATGCCGCCGTCGAAACAGTCGCCGCGCACCGAGACCTTGGTGACCCTGCCGCCGAAATCCTCGTCCGGCGCCAGACGCATGGTGACGATGCGCGATTTCGATTGCGCGCGCGCTTTCACCCGCCACAGGCCGCCATTGAACAGCGCCTTCTTCCGGTTGTTGCGCAGGCAGACCAGCTTGTCACCCGCGACCGGCAGCGGATCGGTGATATCCTGCTTCTCGCGCACCCGCATGTTGTAAGCGCGGCGCGTGTTGTTACGGCCGACCAGAATCTGATCCGCCGTCATCACGCGCTCCGGATCGAGTTCGTTGCGGCGGATCACCTGCGTGTCGCCGTGCTGGCCGAACGGCAGTTCGCGGCCCTCGCGCACGTCCATGGACAGGCGCACGATGGGATCGTCCTGCGCCTGCCGGTGCACTTCGGTGAGCATCGCGTCCGGCTGCTGCGCGGTGAAGAAGCCGCCCCCCTGAATCGGCGGCAGTTGCGCCGGATCGCCGAGCACGAGGATCGGCACGCCGAACGAGATCAGGTCGCGCCCGAGGTCCTCGTCCACCATCGAGCATTCGTCGATGACGATCAGCTTCGCCTTGGAGGCCGGCGCGTCGTCCCACAACTGGAAGTTCGGCTGCTCCTCGCCCGATTCGCGCGCGCGATAGATCAGCGAGTGGATGGTGGAGGCGTCGTCGCATCCCTTGTTGCGCATCACCAGCGCCGCCTTGCCGGTGAAGGCGGCAAACTTCACCTCGCCGCTCACGCCCTCGGCGATATGGCGCGCGAGCGTGGTCTTGCCGGTGCCGGCAAAGCCGAACAGGCGGAACACCTGCGGCGTGCCGCCGCGGCCGGGCTTGGCCTTGAGCCAGTCGGACACGGCGCCAAGCGCGGCATCCTGATGCGGAGTGAAGGAGGTCATGGTGTCCGGGCACGGGAATCGTCCGGCAAACTAGAACATTCCGGCAACAAATCAAAGCGGCAACGGCCCGCGCGCGGGCGACGGCCATGCTTCCCTCGAATGCCGGGCACGATATAACCATGTCATGAAACGCGTCGCGATCTGGGCAGTCTACATCATCGGCACGATCGCCGTGATCTATCTCGCATTGTATGCCTATCGCGTGCTGACCGCGCCCAGACTGAAGCTCGGACCGCCGATCGAGATTTACCGCGACGAGGACGCGCCGAAGTTTTCGTGACGAGGTCGAACGCCTCCGCCCTGCAAGGCGCGCGGGTGCCCGCCTCGCAGGGAAACGGGGCGCGCGTCACGCATTCCGGCCCAGTTTGTTGCCCGAAGCCTATGCCGCGGCTCCGCGATAGTCGCCCGAACCCGGCGGCGGAATCGGCAGGCCGCCATCGGCGTATTCGTTAAGCTTGTTGCGCAGCGTGCGGATCGAAATGCCGAGAATGTTGGCCGCGTGCGTGCGGTTGCCGAGGCAGTGTTTCAGCGTCTCCAGAATGAGATCGCGCTCCACATCCGCCACCGTACGGCCGACCAGCGCCCGCGTGACCTGCTCGGCCGCAAGGGTCGCATGGGCGACAGCGGGCGATGTGCGGCTGGCGTCGAAGCGGTCGCCGTCGGGCGTGATGATCGCCTCGGGGCCGATCTCGTCGCCGCTCGCCATCAGCACCGCGCGGTGGATGGTGTTCTCCAGCTCGCGGACATTGCCCGGCCAGCGATTGCTCATCAGCAGATGCCTGGCCTGCGCCGAGATCGGGCGCAGCGGAACGCCGTTGGCTTCCGCATACTTCTTGGCGAAATGCTGCGCCAGTTCGAGCACGTCGGCCGGCCGCTCGCGCAGCGGCGGCAGCTTCAGGTTCACGACGTTGAGGCGGAACAGCAGGTCCTCGCGGAAGGTGCCCTCGCGCACCGCCTCCGCCAGATTGCGGTTCGACGTGGCGACGATACGGATATCCACCGGCACGGGGCGCGTGCCGCCGACGCGGTCGATCACCCGCTCCTGAATGGCGCGCAGCAGTTTCGATTGCAGCCGCACGTCCATTTCCGAGATTTCGTCGAGCAGCAGCGTGCCGCCGGTCGCTTCCTCGAATTTGCCGATACGCCGCGCGATTGCGCCCGTGAACGCGCCCTTCTCGTGGCCGAACAGTTCGGACTCCAGAAGATGCTCCGGAATCGCCGCGCAGTTCACGCTGATGAAGGGCTTGCGCGCCCGGTTGGAGCGGTTGTGCACATAACGCGCCAGCACTTCCTTGCCGGTGCCGGACTCGCCCGTAATCATGATCGACGCGTCCGAGCCCGCGATCTGCTGCGCAAGCTTCACCACGCGCGCCATGATCTCGTCGCGATAGATCAGATCGCGCGAGTCGTTGGCGACCGCTGCGAGCACCGCCGCGATCAGCTCCGGATCCGGCGGCAACGGGATGTATTCCTTGGCTCCGGCGTGGATCGCCGCAACCGCGGCCCGCGCATCGCTGGTGATGCCGCAGGCGACGATCGGCACGTGAATGTGCTCGGCCTCGATCCGCGTCACCAGATCGCGGATATCGACGGCGACATCCACCAGAAGCAGGTCCGCGCCCTTGCCGCCACGCAGCACGCGCATCGCCAGCTCGATATCCTCGGCGTGCGTCACCGAGGCGCCGTTGTCCATGGCGATCTTGGTCGCCGTTGTGAGCTGGCCCTTCAGGGTGCCCACGATCAGAAGTCTCATGCTTCCCTCCTGTCAGTTCGCGGCCACCCGACCGACCGATGGGACAATCCGGTCAATCCCGATCCGCCTTGATGATCTCGGTCAGCGTCACGCCGAGCTTTTCCTCGACGAGCACCACTTCGCCCCGCGCCACGAGGCGATCATTCACATAGATGTCGATGGACTCGCCGACGCGGCGATCCAGCTCCAGCACCGTGCCGGGTCCGAGCTTGAGAAGCTCGGCCACGTCCATGCGCGAGCGTCCGAGCACAGCCGATACCTGCACCGGCACGTCGAAGACGGCCTCGAGATCGGATGCGACCCGGGATCCGAGCTCCTCGGCGTCCGCCGACGGACCGGCGGCGAGCGGCGGCACATCCGCGGCGTTCAGGTCTGGCAGCGGTACCTCGGTGTCACTCATGCGTCAGCCCCTCGTCCTTGTCCCGTGATGATGACGTCGATGTTCATGTCCGCACCCCGCGCGATGCGATGTAGCGTTCGACCAGCTCGGCGATCCTGGCCTCGATGGCCTCGCGCTCGCGCACCATGCCGCCGTCCGCCCATTCGATCCGGCAGTCGCCGGTCGCGATCTCGGGTTCGGCGAGAATGACGAGACGTCCCTCGTAGCCGCTCTGGCGCGCGAGTCTCTCGATGGCGTTCTTTGCCGGCTCGTAGAGAGCCTCGGCGACGCGCACCACGATGTGCGGAGGCGCGACCAGGTTGCGGAAGCAGTCGCGCACCAGCGCGGTGATTTCGCCGAGAGGCTCCTGCGCCAGAAGATCGGTGCACAGCTTGCGGGCGACCGCGACCGCGACCTCGACGGCCTCCGTCTCCATCCGGGCCTGAACATCGCCAATGCCGACCGCCACCGCGCGCAGCGACTGACCGACGCTTTCCAGCGCCACGGTCTGCCGCTTCTCGATGTCCGCGACGGCCTCGTGGCGGCCCGCCTCGATACCGGCCCGATAGGCCCGCGCCTCTGCCTCAGCGACACGCGCGGCGATCTCCGCCGGGCTGGCGGCGCGTTCACGCGACGCGCTGGGCGCGGAGAAATCGAGGTCGAACATGAATTTCGCGGGTGCGGCCATCAGTATACCAGCTCGTCTTCAGCACGGTTCTTCGCCAGCATGATCTCGCCCTTTGCAGCCAGATCCTTCGCAAGGTTCACCAGCGCGGCCTGCGCCTCGTCGACATCGCGCAATCGAACGGGGCCCATCGCGCCCATGTCGTCGAGCAGCATCTTGCCTGCGCGCGACGACATGTTGCCGAGGAAGAACTGTCTCACGTCGTCGTTGGCGCTCTTCAGCGCGATGGCGAGCTTGTCCTTCTCCACATGCCGCATCAGCGTCTGCGCCGAGCCGCTGTCGAGCTTGACGAGATCGTCGAAGGTGAACATCAGCGCCTTGATGCGCTCGGCGGCGTCGCGGTTTTCGTCTTCAAGGGCCGTGAGGAAACGCGTCTCCGTCTGCCGGTCGAAATTGTTGAAAATCTCCGCCATGACCTCGTGGGAGTCGCGGCGGCGGGTCTGCGACAGGTTGGAGATGAATTCTGTGCGCAGCGTCTGTTCGACGCGCTCGATCACCTCCTTCTGCACGGCCTCCATCCGCAGCATCCGGTTGATGACGTCAAGCGACAGCTCTTCCGGGAAGATGGAAAGCACGCGCGCGGCGTGTTCGGACTTCAGCTTGGAGATGACCACCGCGATGGTCTGCGGATATTCGTTCTTGAGGTAGTTGGCGAGCACCTCTTCGGGCACGTTGGAGAGTTTTTCCCACATGTTGCGTCCCGCCGGCCCGCGGATCTCGTCCATGATGCCGGAGACGCGCTCTCTGGGAAGATACTGGTGCAGCAGCCGCTCGGTCGCATCGAACGTCCCCATCAAGGCGCCCGAGGCCGACATCTGCGACACGAAGTCGAGCATGAGATCCTCGACCACGTCTGCCTCGATGGTGCCGAGCTGCGACATCTGCAGCGACAGCTCGCGCAGTTCGTCGTCGTCAAGCAACTCCCAGATCTTGCCGCCATACTGCTCGCCGAGTGAGAGCATGAGCACGGCGGCGCGCTGCGGGCCGCTCAGCGCCTTGCCCCTCGGCCTGCTGGCCTGACGGCTCGCCAGGGCCGCAACGGTGCTGGCGATATCGGCGGAAGTCGTTGGGACGTTGGTCGATGGCAGGGCCATGGCAGCACGCTTGGTTATGAGACGTTACGGATCAGGTGGTGGCCGGCTCGGCCAGCCACTGGCGGATGATGCTGACGGTTTCGTTCGGATTCTGGCTGGCGATCTCGCCAACCTTGTGCATGGACTGGGCGTGCAGCTGCCCCTGAACCTGCGCAACCTCGATCATCGCCGGCGAGACGGCGGGCAACTGGACGGTCTCGACCGGCTGGCCCTCGCTTCCGGCGAGAGCCGGCAGGGAGGCGTTTCCGGCGAGAGCGGGCAATTGCGGCTCGGCCGCCAGCATGCGCTTCACCATCGGGCGGACGACGGTGAGCATCGCGATCAGGCCAAGCAGCAGCATCACGATCAGCTCGACGCCGTACATCACGTCGTCCTTGGTGAAGCGGAACATGCCGAGAAAGCCGGTGGGCTCCGCAATCGGCTGCGCGTTCGGCGCGTCGGCGAAGCGAAGATTGACCACCTCGATCTGATCGCCGCGCTTCTGGTCGAAGCCGATGGCGGTGCGCACCAGCGCCGCGATGCGATCGAGCTGCTGCTGGTCGCGCGGCTGATACGCCAGTTCGCCGTTCTCGCCCTTGGTGTAGATGCCATCGACCAGCACCGCGACGGAGATGCGATTCACCCGGCCCGCCTCGACCACCTCGGTCTTGGTGACCCGTGAAATCTCGTAGTTGTTCGTCTCCTCGGACTTCTTGCTGACGTCGCGCGCCGGCGCGCCCTGCCCGCCCTGCTGCTGGGCGCCGGGCAGTTCGTTGGCGACGCTGACCTGATTGTCGCGGCTGTCGGTCGAGCTCTGCTCCTCGCGGGTCTGGCTCGATCGCAGCACGCGGCCTTCGGGGTCGAACCGGTCCGAGGTTTCGGTCACCTTGTTGAAGTCAAAATCGGCGGTGAGCTGCACCCGGGCGCGACCGGCGCCGACGACCGACGACACGATCGCCTCGACCTGCTCCCTCATCCGCTTTTCATAGGCGATACGGCGATCATCGCCGGTGGCGCTCTCGTCGGTTCCGATCGTGCTGCCGTCGGCAAGCAGTTGCCCGGCCTCGTCCACGATGGAGACCCGCTGCGGCTTGAGGCCATTGACCGCCGAGGCGATCAGATGCCGGATCGCGCGAACCTGCTGGCCTTCGAGGCCACCCCGCACGCGCAGGACGATCGAGGCGGACGGCTCTGGCGTCTCGCGCGAGAACAGCGGCCGCTCGGGAATGACGAGGTGCACGCGGGCCGCCTGTACCCGGTCGATAGCGCGGATGGTGCGGGCAAGCTCGCCCTCCAGCGCGCGCAGATGATTGATGTTCTGGACGAAGCTCGTGGTGCCGAGCGCATCGGACTTGTCGAAAATCTCGTAGCCCATGCCGCCGCCCTTGGGCATGCCGCCCTCGGCCAGCTTCATGCGCAGCTTGGTGACGTTCTCCTTCGGCACCAGAATGATCGAACCGTCGCCGCGGAGCTCATAGGGGATGTTCTGGCGGTCGAGATCCTTGATTATCGCGGCAGAGTCCTCGTAGCTCAGGTCGGTGAACAGGGTTGTCATCTGCGGCGCCGTCATGCGGAAGATGACAAAACCGAAGATCCCGATCAGCAGCGCGGTCACCGCCGCCATGGCAGCCAGGCGTCCCGCGCCCAGCGTTTTCACGAAGTCGATCAGCCCCTGCACAGCCCCAACCCTTCAAGATTCGGCACCTCGCGCCGACTGGGCAAAATTTGCCCATGGGATGGTTTCCATATGGTTAACGCGCGTTAACGCAGGAACAAAAGTTTCGGAAAACGCAAAAGCCGGCCTTCGGGAAAGGCCGGCTTTTGCCGAAAAATCGATAAATATGAGGCGCTTACTGCCGATACTGCTGAATTCGCGTGGTGCGCAGGCCGGCAAGGCCGTGTTGATCGATGGAGAACTGCCAGGACAGGAATTCGTCAACCGTCAGCGTGTAACGGCTGCAAGCTTCCTCCAGCGAGAGAAGACCACCGCGCACGGCGGCGACGACCTCGGCTTTGCGGCGGATCACCCACCGCTTGGTGCCCGGAGCCGGCAGATCTGCAATCGTCAGGGGACTGCCGTCCGGCCCGATGACGTACTTCACCCTCGGGCGATGGGGCTCTGTCATTGGCTTACTCACACTCACACACAACACTTACAAAGGAACCCTACGCGCCTCCGCTTAAAAATTGGCTAAACACAATGGGTCAATGCGACAGGTCATGATTTTGCCGCGAAAACGCGGCTGCGCGCGGCCCGGCCGCACTTGCCCGCCGCATCGACACAACCATCGGACGAAAGATCAGTTCAGCAAACGCTGAATTCCGGCCGCGAACGACTTGATGCCGGACCCGATATCACTGGCAGCCCTGGAGGCCGAGCTGCTCAGCAGGTCCGCGCTTGATCCGCTGGACGATGAAGCAGTTTCCGTGGTCGAGGATGTGGAGCGAACAATGCGCCGAACCTTGTCCACGGTGAAGCTCTGGCTGCCCATCGACAGCAGCGGCGGAGTCTGGGTGAGATCAACCGAATCGATCCAGCCCGCGACCTGCGTCGAGACGGAGACGGGCTCGCCGGACGCATCCTTGGCGCTGATCTTGAGCGTGTATTCACCCGCCGGCCACTTGGTGCCGTCATTGCCGGCGCCATCCCACCCGAAGATCTGATTGTCGCCGGCCTCGACAGTATAGTTGCCTGAATAGACGGTCTGGCCCGTTGAATTCGTGATGGTGATCGTGGCACTCGCGGGCTTCGCGGACGAGAACGACCACTTCGCCATGCCGTCGGTGAGCGTCGCAGTGCTCCCGTCGACGATGGCCATCTGTCCGACATAGGACAGCGCCTGCGTGGACTGCGCGGTGGTCTGAAGCTTCACCAGCGAGCTCAACTGCGAGTTCGACTGCAACTGCTGCTCGACCTGCGCGAACTGCACCAGCTGCGCCGTGAACTGGTTGGTATCGAGCGGATCGAGCGGGTTCTGGTTCTGAAGCTGCGTGGTCAGCAGTGTCAGGAAGGTCTGGAAGTTCGAGGCCAGCGTGGTGTTGTTGGTGTTGGTCGATGATGACGACGAAGAAGATGAAGAAGACGACGAGCCCGTCGCAGCCGCCGAGGTCACAGTGTTCGGCATCGTTGCATCAACAGCCATGGATTATCTCCTGAATTCCTGTTCTGGGCCCTAAACCCGGATATCGAGACCGCCATTGGCAGCCATCGCCCGGCCATATGTTCGTCCCGCCGTTTCGACACGAACCGCTTCCTCGTCGGCGACCAGGACACGCGCGCCGCCGCGTCCCGACTGATCCTGCTGACCGTCCTGCGACGTCTGCTGGCGCAGGCTGAACTGCAATCCGCCGTCGCCCGTCTTCAATCCGGCATCGTCCAGCGCACGCTGCAAGCTCGATGCGTCGCGGCGCAGCATGTCGAGCGTATCCGGACGCTCGACCGCGAGGTGGGATGTCACCTGCCCGTGCCGATCGACACTGATGCGCACGTCGATCCGGCCGAGTTCGGCGGGATCGAGCTGGACGTCGAACTGGGTTCGTCCGCTGCTTGCCCGGGCCGCGATGTTGACCGCCAGAGCCTCCAGCGGCACCGGCGCGGTCGACGACACCAGCGTCGCCGTCATCGCCGCCGTGCTGGCGGCCTGCACCGAAGACGCCGTCTGTGCATGAGCGGTCGTCGCCGTGGTCAGCAACGCGTCGAAACTCGCCGTCTGGGAATGTGCGGGGGCCTGGGTCTGTACGTCCGGCACGGGCGCCGGGGCGTGGCCCCTGGCGGTCTCGGCCTTGATCTCGATCTTCGCGTCCGCGTGGGTTTGCGGCTGCGGCGCATCCTTCGCGGCGGGTCCGGCCGCCCGCGTGGCGTGATGCTCACCGGAGGTCGACCCGGCATCAACGGCCGGGTCCGCCCCGGCGTCCGAAGCCGCCTCCGCGGTTTTGGTCGAAGCCTCCGTGCCCGGCGCGGAGACCGTGGCGGCCTCTCCAGCCGCCGTCGCTTTGGTCGACTTCGACAGGCCGGCCTGGGCGACGAGCGCGCCGGCCATGACCGTTTGAGCAGGATCCTGCTCCGCCGCAACGGCGGCTGCCGCGCCGTTGTCCGTCGCAACCGCGGCCTGAACGGCAGGCGCTTCGGTCCCACTCACTGCGAGAAGCGCGGCAGGGGCCGCGGGCGTCTGTGGAACGTTCGAGGACACCGCTGCTGCCGGAACGGCGGGAACCGCCGCATCCCCGTCAGCCGCCGCGACATCGACGCCGGACGTCTGCTGAGCTGGCACCGGAACGGCAACGCCGAGCGCCGTATCGATTATGTCCGGAGGGCTTGCCGCCTGAGGCGTTTCGGCGTCGTCCGCGACCTCGGCCTTGTCCCCGCCCTCCGTGGCGGCGGAATCTTCCCCGGTCCCCTTCGCCGCACGCTCCTTGTCCTTGCCGTGCCCCCTCTCCGCCTTGCCAGCCCGACGATCGTTTGCCGGCTGCGCTTCGGCAGGAGCCCGGTCCGTTGCATCGCCCGACCGGGTCTGCCGCTGCTGCGCGGCGTCCGAATCGTTCGGCCGCTGGGCCGCGGCAGTCCGGTCCGGGACGGGCGAGCGGGATGAAGCCACTCCGGTGGTGTTCAGCAACGCGGCAAATCCCGTCGACGAGTCCGACCGATCGCTCCGCTGGGCCGTCGCCCGCATGGAGCCGACGGATGAAACCGCTGTCGCGTCGATTGCTACTGTGTTTGCCACCCCACCCTCACATCACCAGCGCCGAGATACTCCCGAACTGATCAGCAAGGAGCGGGCCAGACATTTTTATGCAGATATTTCAAATGATTAGAACGATTCACCCTCCACGGCGCGGCTGTCGGCACCGCGCGCTTCTTGCCGATCGGGCAAAATCTGCCGGGACTGACGGGTTTCGCCGGCCTCCGCCAGATCCTAAGATCTTCTTCAAAAAGGAGCTCCGCCCTTTAAGCGCGGGGCCCCAGGTGCTAAACACGCAAAGGAGTTGGAGCTCCGCCGCAACCTGCATCGTCGTTCCCGGCAGGCGTCGCATCGTGGATGGGCGTCGAGGATGGTGATTTTGTTTGGTGGCCAATTCCCGCCCCGCGTCCCCCGCACGCGACCATGGATTGATCGAGACGATGCTCAACAGTCTTGGCCTCGAAGGACACCCGAAGGACACCCGCGTGGTCGTGGCCATGTCAGGCGGCGTGGATTCGTCCGCGACGGCCGCGCTGCTGAAAGCGGAAGGCTACGATGTCGTCGGCATCACGCTGCAGCTCTACGATCACGGCGCGGCGGTGCACCGCAAGGGGGCCTGCTGCGCCGGCCAGGACATCCACGACGCGCGCAATGTCGCGGCCGAGATCGGAATTCCCCACTATGTGCTGGATTTCGAGGATCGCTTTCGCGAGGAGGTGATCGACAGCTTCGCGCGCAGCTACGCGCTCGGTGAAACGCCCGTGCCGTGCATCGAGTGCAACCGGGCGATCAAGTTCCGCGACCTGCTGGACCGGGCCCGCGAGCTCGGCGCAAGCGTGCTGGCCACCGGCCATTACGTCTCCTCCCGCCGCCAGCCGGACGGCTCGCGGGCGCTGCATTGCGCCGCCGACGCCGACCGCGACCAGAGCTACTTCCTGTTCGCCACCACCCAGGAGCAGCTCAACCAGCTCCGGTTTCCTCTCGGCGACATGACCAAGGCGCAGACCCGCGAACTGGCGCGCCGTTTCGGCCTCACCGTCGCCGAGAAGCACGACAGTCAGGACATCTGCTTCGTGCCGAGCGGACGCTACACCGATGTCATCGCGCGGCTGCGGCCGAACGCGATGGAGCCGGGCGAGATTGTCGATCGCGATGGCCGCGTGCTCGGCCGCCACAGCGGCATCGCCAACTTCACCGTCGGCCAGCGGCGCGGGCTTGGCATCGCCAGTGGCTCGCCGCTCTACGTGGTGCGCCTCGACGCCGAAGCGCGGCGGGTGGTGGTCGGCCCGCGCGAGGCACTGCTGATGCATCGCGTGCGGCTTCGCGAGATCAACTGGATCGGCGACGGCACCATCGAGGATGCGGCGCAGGCGGAACGCGAGATCTTCGTGCGCGTGCGCTCGACCCGCGCGCCGCAGCCGGGCCATCTCGCCATGGGCAGGGATGGCATCGAAGTCCAGCTCGTTGCCGGTGAGGAGGGCGTTTCGCCCGGACAGGCCTGCGTGTTCTATGACGCGCAGCAGGGACAGGCCCGCGTGCTCGGCGGTGGCATCATTGCCAGCGCCACCTCGGACCGCACCGAGACGTCCGCGCGCGGCGCCATGCCGCGGCGACGCGAAAGTCCGCTGCTGGCAGGCCTTGGTTGAGCAGACGGCACGCAAGGGCAATCAGACCATCCATGGCCAAGGACATCGACCTCACCGGCGTTGCCAAGACCTATGCGCGCTGGGCTCCGATCTATGATCTGGTCTTCGGAGCCGTGTTCGAGCGCGGACGCAGATCCACCATTGCTGTCGCGGATGCGATCGGCGGGCGGGTGCTTGATGTCGGCGTCGGCACCGGCCTGTCGCTGGCGGATTATTCGCGCAACACGAAACTGTGCGGCGTGGACCTCTCCGAGCCGATGCTGCGCAAGGCGCAGGAGCGTGTCGAAACGCTGAAGCTCACCAATGTCGAGACGCTGGCGGTGATGGACGCGAAGACCCTCGCCTTCGCCGACGGCGCGTTCGATGCGGTGGTCGCGCAATATGTCATCACCGCGGTCCCTGATCCCGAAGCCGCGCTCGACGATTTTGTGCGCGTGCTGAAGCCGGGCGGCGAACTGATCCTCATCAACCACATCGGCGCCGAGAGCGGCCCGCGGCGTTTGTTCGAGCTTGCCTTCGCGCCGATCGCGCGGCAGCTCGGCTGGCGGCCGGAATTCCCCTGGCAGCGGCTCGTGGACTGGGCGAAGGGGCACGGCGGCGTGACGCTGGAGGAACGCCGGTCGATGCCGCCTCTGGGGCATTTTTCGCTGATCCGCTACCGCAAGACCTGACGGGTCGTCAGCAGGTTCCTCGGCCGCGCGTTCACGAACGGGAAAATACCACGGCCGCGCCGGGAACGCACATGCGCGGCGACCGTTGGTCCGGCATGCGAACGATAGTCGTCATCATCACTTGCCTTGCCGGCTTTTCGGGTCCGACAGCGGCTCTCGCGCAGACCGCGCAACCCGTTCCGTCCGAACCGCAAGCCCGTTGTGCACCCGTTCAACCGCCGGGAGCGCAGAAAACCCCCGATGGACAGACGACGGGGCAATCGTCGCTGAGCGACCAGCTCGCCCGGTCGGGCGGCGTGCTGTGCCCGCCGCCACATCCCGACGACGAGATTCGCGCGCCGACGCCGCAGGGTGGCCCCATGCCGGTGATCCCTCCGCCCGGCTCCCCAGGCGGCGATCCGAGTGTGCGGCCGAAATAACGTTCCGCGGACGCAGAGCCGGAAAGCCGGCTCATCGGCTTGACAGGCATTTGCCGGACTTCTTATATGCGCGCCTCGCGCTCCCGGGCATGGTGGGACGCCGCGCCAGCGGTTGACCTCCGCGCCATGCCTTCCGATAAGAATGAGGAAACGGGATCGTGCTTGCCCTCGCGGCAAGGTTGGCGGGGTAGCTCAGTTGGTTAGAGCACGGGAATCATAATCCTGGGGTCGGGGGTTCGAGTCCCTCCCCCGCTACCAGCCTGATATCCTTGCCATTTTAGCCGGCATCAGCGCTCGTTTCGGTATACTCGAATTCCGTGTTGTCCCCGTTCCTGTACCCGCCCTGCGCGACTTCTCCTGAAACGGGATCGCATGAAAGGTCGTTGAGTCGTGGCGCGGCTTCTGCCCCATCGATCTTGCCCCGACCGCACGACTCCCTTGGGCGATCGCTGCGGAAGGCAGGCCGTCGCAAGGAGCACGGTTCTTCATCCACTGGCTGAAAGTACAAGGTCGGGGCAGCCCACTTGACCGCCCAATCCGCTAACCGCTTAGGTGAAACCGTATCGCGTCGCGCATGAGCCCGGCGAATTCTCGCTCCTGGCTCGCCAATGCATTCGTCAGGCCGGCCACACAGATCGCAAGAGGCGCACTGGACTCGGCGAGCTTCGGGAGCGGCATTGCGACCACGCCGGCCCCCGGCGTCACAAGATTGAGCGACAATGCATGTCCGTGCTTCCGGACCTTCTCCACCTCGACCAGGAGCGATCTGATATCGACAATTTTGCTCGGATCCGCCTCAGCCGCATTCATCAGCTTCACCAGCCGCCGCACCTCCTTGTTCGGATAGCTGGCCAGAAGCGCATAGCCGAGACCAGACCTGGCGAGAGGGCGCAGCGTTCCGGTGCGGACATAAAGGCGCATCGGCAGCTTCGCCTGGATCACATGGATATATTGCGCGGCCAGTCCGGTGCGCAGTCCCACCATGACGGTCTCGCCTGTGCGCTCCGCGAGATCCTCCATCAGATTAATCAGGCGCCCCTGCTGGAACAGCGATGGGCTGATCCAGTGCCCCAGCATCGAGAGCCGCGCGGTCGGGATATAGGTGCGTCTGCTGGGGTCGTAGTGCAGATAGCCCATCGTGGTCATCGTGCGCATCAGCGCCGAGGTGCTCGACTGCGGCAAGTCGAGGCTGTCGGCCACCTCGATGGCAGACGCATCGCTCTTCCGCTCCTCGAAGAATTCGAGAACCTCGAACACGCGCTTGGCAGACTTCACCGCGTTGTCGGGTTTGCGCCCCGGCTGCTCCGAGCTCTTGGCGTCGCGCCGCGTATCCGGCCCGGGACGAGGCCCGGCCTTTCGCAAGCCCGTTCCGACAGCTCGTTTCATGATGTCTGCTCTACCGCCCCTGCTGTACCGCACGCCGCTTCAGCCACCATCCATACTGGTCAGGCCACCCCGCCCATTCCGGATCGCAGCCAAGTTGCAGCGCGGCCTGGGCCGGCCAGTTCGGATTCCACAGCAGTTCACGGCCAAGCGCAATCAAGGTCGCCTGCCCCTTCTGCAAGATCGATTCGGCATAATCGGGCTCACGGATCAGCCCGACCGCGATCGTTGGGATCTTCGCGTCTCGCTGGATCCGGTCGGCAAACGGCACCTGGAAGCCGGGCGTGCGCGACACCAGCGAGTTGCCGCGTGGAAGCTTCATGCCGCCCGACGAGCAATCGATCATGTCGATGCCGAGCTTCTTCAGCTCGGCGGAGAATGCGACGGAGTCATCGATCGACCAGCCGATATCGATGCCGTCCACGGACGAGAGCCGCACCAGTGCCGGCAGATGCTCCGGCCATTCCTCGCGCATGATGCCTGCGATCTTGAGCGGCAGTCGCATCCGGTTGTCGCGGCTGCCGCCGTAGGCGTCGTTGCGGTTGTTGGCGAGCGGCGACAGGAACGAGTGCATCAGATAGCCGTGGGCGCAGTGCAGTTCGATCACGTCATATCCGGCCGCGCGGGCACGCCGGAAAGCGGCACGATAATCGTCGACGACGCCATCGATGTCCTCGCCGGTCATCGTGTGCGGCGCCGGCCATCCGGCATCGAACGGGATGCTGCTCGATGCGGCGATATCCCAAGGCCCCTCGCCCCGCGCCGCAACATCGGCCTCGCCGAGCGGCTCGCCGCCTTCCCATGGCCGCTGCGATGACGCCTTGCGGCCGCCATGGGCGATCTGGATCGCCGCCTTGGCATTGAGATCATGGATCAGCGTCGCGAGTTTGGCATGGCCGGCGGTCTGGGCATCGTCCCAGATTCCGAGGCATCCATGGGTGATCCGTCCCTGCAAACTCACCGAGCTCTGCTCGACGAAGACGAGGCCCGCGCCGCCGGCGGCAAGCTTGCCCACATGGGTGACATGCCAGTCGGTCGCGAAGCCGTCGCGCGCCGAATAGGTCGCCATCGGCGAGACCACCACGCGGTTCTTGAGCCGAAGCTCGCGGACGTCGATCGGGGTGAACAGCAAGGGTTGATCGGTCATGGCCGTCTCTTCCGGTCTTACTTCTTGAGCAACGGGCAAGCACTGTCTTCCGGCGCCACGAAAGCTTCCTGGCCCGGAATAACCTGTACGAGTTTCTCATAGTCCCACGCTCCTTTGGACTCCGCCGGCGTCTTCACCTGCACCAGGTACATGTCGTGGATGAGCTGGCCGTCCTCGCGCAGATAAGCGTTGCGGGCAAAGAAGTCGTCGATCGGCATGTTCTTCATCTGCGCGATCACCTGCGGTCCGTCATCGGTTCCGGATTTGTCGATCGCCTTCAGATAGTTCATGACGCCGGAATAAAGCCCCGCCTGCACCATGGTCGGCCGCTTGCCGGTCCTGGCCATGTAGCGCGCGGTGAATTCGCGGGTCTTGTCGTCCAGATCCCAATAGAAGGCCGTGGTCAATTCGAGGCCCTGAGCCGCCTGCAAGCCGATCGCGTGGATGTCGCTGGTCTGCATCAGGAACGCCGCGAGCTTCTGCTTGCCTTTGGCAAGGCCGAACTCCTGCGCCTGGCGGATCGAATTGGCGAGATCGCCGCCGGTATTGGCAAACGCGATCACATCTGCCTTCGAAGTCTGGGCCTGCAGCAGATAGGAGGAGAAATCCATGCTGTTGAGCGGATGGCGGACATCGCCGGCGACGCTGCCACCTACCTTTTCCACCGTCTTGGCGGCATCATTGCGCAGTGCATGGCCGAACGCGTAGTCCACCGTGATGAAATACCAGCTCTTCGCGCCCTCCCTGACCAGCGCGCGCGCCGTGCCATTGGCAAGGGCGAAGGTGTTGTAGGTCCATTGCACCGAGTTCGGCGAGCAGCCCTTGCCAGTGAGGTCCGAGGACCCTGCCGACGAGATCAGAATCGCCTTGTTCTTCTGCTTGGCGAGTTCGGAGACGGCAAACGCGACCGCCGAATTGGCAAAGTCGACGATGATGTCGACATTCTCCTGCTCGAACCAGCGCCGGGCGATCGTCGCACCGACATCGGCCTTGTTCTGGTGATCGGCATCGACCATCTCGATCGGCACGCCCCTCACCTTTCCGCCAAAATCGGCGATCGCCATCCGCACCGCCTCGACGGCGCCGGGACCGGCGGCATCGGCATAAAGCCCGGTCTGATCCGTCAGCACGCCGATCTTGACGACGTTGTTCGACAGTTCGGCTTGCGCCGCCGGCCCTGCCAATCCCAGTGCGGCGGCTGTCGCACTCGCCGCGCACCACCGGGCCATTTTCCGATGCATTGTCTCTCTCCCTGTTCTTTTCATTGATTGGCGTTCTTGATCGCGGCAGATTTCACTGCCCGCAGGTCGATCATTCCCGCTTCTGCGAGCGGATCACGATCGCCTTGCAGCAACTGGTGCTTCTGGATCTTGTTGGTCGACGTCATCGGCAGCTCGTCGACGAATTTGATCCAGGCCGGAAGCTTATAGGGCGCAAGGCGTTCGGCGCAGTAGCCGAAGATCTGCGCGGCCAGTTCTTCCGCTGTGCCACCGCCGCCGGACGCGACGACGAACGCCGCGACCTCCTCGTCGCGGACGGGATCGCGCGCAGCGACCACGGCCGCCTGCTGCACCAGCGGCGATGAAATCATGACGCCCTCGACCTCGGCGGCCGAGACGTTCTCGCCGGACCGGCGGACCAGGTGCTTGAGCCGGTCCACGAAGACGAACACGCCGCTGTCGTGCTGCCAGGCGCTGTCGCCGGTGTGAAACCAGCCATTGCGCCAGGCCGCTTCCGTGGCCTCGGGATTCTTGAGATAGCCTGCAAAAAATCCCTTTCGCGGCGTGGCAGCCGAATGTCGCACGCACAGCTCGCCCACGGTGCCGTTCGGCACCTCGACGTCGTCGGCATCCACCACCTTCATCTCGAACGAAGTTTCGCTGCGCCCGATGGCATTCAGTTCGAGATGGCGAGGCTCCACGGTATTGAACGGGCTGCGGCCGGTCTCGGTCATGCCCCATCCCTCGACAAAGGAAATGCCGAACCGCGCCCGCGCGCGTTCGCGCAGATCCGGATTTGCGCCGACCCCCATGGAGAAGCGAAGCGCATGACGGGATTCATCGGGGCTTTCCGGCTGTCCAAGCAAAGCGGCGACGATGACCCCGAGGTAGTGCAGAACGGTCGCGCGGCAGGTGACGATGTCGGTCCAGGCAAAGCGCGGATTGAATCGCTCGGGCAGGATAAGACAGCCGCCGGACAGCAGCATCGCCATGAAGGTGCAGGCGAGCCCCGCCATGTGAAACAGCGGAAGCGGCGCATAAAGGCGGTCCGATCCGAAGTGATAGGTCGCCTCCCCAGCGCGGGTCAGATACCAGCGTCCCGTGGAGACGAAATACTCGTTGGTGAGGATGCACCCCTTCGGCTGCGCCGTGGTGCCGGAGGTGTAGAGCAAAGCGGCTTCGGTCGTGCTGCCAGCACTTCCGGCCAGCGGCGGCACATGCGGCGCGCGAGGGATATCAACGATGCCGGCACCGAGATCGTCGCCCGCGACGCGCAGCAGCGCGATCAGCTTCGACGCTCCCGAAAGCGCCGCCTCGAGCTGGCGCTGCTCGCGCAGGGTCACCACCAGCGCCGGCTCGGCATGCGACAGCAGGTAGCCGATCTCGGCTGCGCGATAGGCCGGATTGATCGGGACGATGGACACGCCGATCGCGTTCAGAGCCAACCAGTGCACGATCAGGTCCGGACGGTTCTCGAGCAACAGACATGCGCGATGCCCGTGGCCATATCCGGCTTCAGCATAGCGCTCACGGAGATCGTCGACACGTTGCGCGATGTCGCCGTAAGAAATCTCGATACCATCCGGAAAATAGGGCCTGTCCCTGCGCGGCGGCACGCAGATGAACGGATGATGTGCGGTGGAGTCGGCCGCAGCGGCAAACATGCCGTGCACTGTATACATGAGCGTCGCATCTCCCGAACGTTCCGCGCAACGGTGATCTGACGTCTTTGACGCGACATCGATCATCGAGCGTTTCAACGCGCACCATCGGCTCTGCTGGCATTTCGTGCGCGTGACCGGCACGCTATTCGGTCGGCCGTTATCGTGTCAAATCGCTAAGCTATTTTTTGAGAATGCATATGAGTTTTGAGATGGCTTTTAGCGCATTTTTTGCGGTCGACCGTCGTTGTCACGGTTGACGCGCGGTGCATCGATCCATCACGGTGGCCGGAAGAAACGCAAGAAAAGGGAACGCCGAATGAAAATGCACATACTCTCGGGTGGCCGCCTGAAGATGGCGAAGCGCACCTACATCCCCGATGCGGAACGCGGGGAGATGATCGATCTGCCCGTGTCATGCATTCTGCTGCGTCACGGACAGGGCAACGTGCTGTTTGATACCGGATGCCATCCTGACGTGGCGGACGACCCCGACGGACGCCTCGGCATCCTCGCCAAGTACATGATCCCCAACATGGCCTCTGGCGACCACGTGTTGACCAGCCTGAAAGCCGTAGGACTGGAACCGGATGACATCGACGTCGTAGTCTGCTCGCACCTGCACACCGATCACTGCGGCTGCAACCAGTTCTTCAAGAAAGCGACCATCTTCGCCCACGAACTCGAATTGAAAGCAGCCAAGGAACCGAAAGCCATCGAAAGCGGCTACCTCGATGCCGACTGGGAGCATGGACAGAAGATGGAGATCATCACCGGACAGACGGATCTGTTTGGCGACGGCAAGGTCACGCTCATCCCGTTGCCCGGCCATTCGCAGGGTCTCACCGGTGCGCTCGTCAAGCTGGACCGCGACGGCGAATTCCTTCTGCCATCCGACGCGCTCAGCCTGCGTGAAAATCTCGACCGCAACACTGTGCCGCGAAACACCTGGAACACGGATCTCTTCCTGAAGTCATTCGACGAGATCAGGAAGCTCGAAGCCTCTGGCGTATCCGTAATATGCAGTCACGATCTTCAGCAATGGCACACTCTGAAAAAAGGCAACGACCACTACGCATGACGACCAGAGAGCCAGAAATGACCGAGATGCAGCTTGGGATCATCCGGAATGAAATTGAGCTGGTCTGCGGGCAAATTGATCGCCAGCGCCGGGACGTGGCTTCTCTCAAGCGTGCACAGGACCCCGCCGGCATCGGCTGAACATCTTCCTGATCGAATGATTGCAAGAGCCACCCGAAGCGGCCGGCCGTCAGGTGCCGTCGGCGTGGAAAGCCCCAACGCGATCGGGCTCCTCGCTTATCGGCAACAGGACTTGAGCCGTGAAGGGTCGGCCTCAGGCAGCAACGCTGTCAGCGATCCCGCACCGAGCGGGCTTGCGCCACGATCGACATGAAACGCAGACGCGCGACAACGCGAAGAGTGTTGGAGCTCCCGCAAAGGGGGTAGCGAATCATTGGTGGGACTCCACCGTTCACGATTCCCGCCTTGGATGCGCGCATGGCTGAATGCGCGCATCCGGAGCAAAAGCACCCTATTTGCTCTTCAACGCCCTATTGGCTCTTCAACAAGGCGCAGGAGCTCTTCGAGAGCGGCAGGAATGCTTCCTCGGCGGGAATCGTTGCGACTATCTTGTAGTAGTCCCAAGGCACCTTGGACTCCGCCGGGGCTTTGGCTTCGAACAGATAAGCCGGATGGATTTTACGTCCGTTCGCCAGGATCTGGCCTTTGCCGAAAGCGGGATCGTCGGTCGGCAAGGACTTCATCTTTTCGACCACCTTGATCCCGTCCGCCTTGGCACCGCCCATGGCCTCGACAGTCTTGAAGTAGTGGAGGAGCGATGCGTAGACGCCCGCCTGAATCATCGTCGGCTTCGCGCCGCTCTTTATTCGATTCTGGAAGCGTGCTGAGAACTCCCGCGTGCGATCGTTGAGGTCCCAGTAGAATGACTCCGTAAAGTTGAGTCCTTGGGCGGTGTTCAGTCCGATCGAATGGATGTCGGTGATCAGCAATGTCAGCCCGGCGAGCTTCTTGCCGCTTTTGGCGATGCCGAACTCAGCGGCCTGCTTGATGGAATTGATGGTATCGCCGCTGGCATTGGCGAGGCCGATCACATCGGCTTTCGAGGATTGCGCCTGCAGCAGGAACGACGAGAAGTCCGCACTGTTGATCGGATGCCGTACCGCTCCGACAACGGATCCGCCATTCTCCTTGATCGCAGCGGTCGTATCGCGTTCCAGCGCGGCACCGAATGCATAGTCCGCAGTGAGGAAGAACCAGTTCTTGCCGCCGTTCTTGGTCACCGCAGATCCGGTGCCATGGGCCAGCATGTAGGTGTCATATGTCCATTGCACCGTATTCGGCGAACACTGTGCATTGGTCAGGTCGGACGTACCGGCACCCGACGCCAGCATGACCTTGTTCTTCTCGCGAACGAGGTTGTTGACCGCAAGTGCGACCGACGACGTAACGAGATCGGCGACCACATCGACACCATCCCGGTCGAACCATTGCCTGGCCACGCCAACGCCGATGTCGGGCTTGTTTTGATGGTCGCCCGCGATTACCTCGATACGCCAGCCGGACTTCTCCAGCCCGGAGTCCTCCGCCGCCATTTGCGCCGCGAGAACCGATCCGGCCCCCGAAACGTCGGCATAGAATCCCGAAAGATCGGTCAGTACCCCGACCTTGAGTGACTTCTCCTGAGCATGGGCCGTGCCGTGCATGGCGACCGCAGCACAAGCGGTCGCAATCAGTCTGTTCAGCTTCTTCATGTTATCCTCCCTGTGTTCTATGATTTGACAGTCGTCAGTTGCGTAACGGCCTGTTGGTCGCCCTTAGATGTTCGAGCCGTTCCAGTGTCGTCGGGCGTTTGGCGAGTTCGAGGATTGCAGCGAGTTCGAGCGCCATCATCGCGCGCTCTGTCAGCGCCGTGCCTTCTTCGTGGCGACCGCCGCAGAAAGCGAATGCAAGCTCTTCTGCAATGTCGGCATCGACATTCGACATCTCGCCACGCTGACGCTTCGCATCGATCACGGACCGATCACCGTGACCTTGCGAGGTGGGTCGATCCCCGGAATGAGATCGTTGACCATCGAGGCGGTCGCGCGCGCCGTCAGTGCGGCCGAATCCAGGTTGACATTCATGTGCAGGGCCGCCTGCTATGTCAGGTTTTCAATGATCATGGCGATGCCTTGGCCGCCACCGATGCACATCGTGATTAGACCGAAACGACCTTTCGTTCGGCGCAGCTCGTACATCGCCTTGACCGTCAGGATCGCGCCCGTTGCACCGAGCGGGTGGCCGAGGGCGATGGCGCCACCGTTGGGATTGACCTTGTCCGACGCCAGCGCGAGTCCGTCGCACACCGCGAGCGCCTGCGCCGCAAATGCCTCGTTGCACTCGATGACGTCGATGTCGGCCATCGACAGCTTTGCGCGCTCCAGCGCGATGGGCACTGCCGCCACCGGCCAGATCCCCATGATATCCGGCGGTACGCCCGCGATCCCCCACGACACGATGCGGGCCATCGGCTTCAGATTGCGGCGATGGACCTCATCTTCGCCCGCCAGAACAACGGCGGCGCCGCCGTCGTTGATGCCCGACGCATTGCCAGCCGTAACCGTGCCGCCCTTGCGGAACACCGCCTTCAGCTTTGCCAGATCCTCCATATTCGTCTGCGGCTTCGGGTATTCGTCGGTGTCGAAGACGCGCTCCGATTTGCGGTCACGGACCGTGACGGGCGCAATCTGCCCGGCGAAGCGGCCATCCTTCACGGCGTCGCCTGCCCGCTTTTGACTCGTCAATGCGAACTCGTCCTGCCGTTCGCGGGTGATCTGATATTTCTCGGCGACGTTCTCGCCAGTACAACCCATGGCCCCGTGACCGAATGGATCCGCAAGCGTATTGGTCAGCCAGTCGTAGACGATCCCGTCGCCCATGCGATGACCGAAGCGCATGCCGTTGATCGAGAATGGCGACCGGCTCATCGCCTCCGCGCCGCCCGCAATCGCGAGCTTCGACTCACCCAACTGGATCATCTGCGCCGCGCTGACGATGGCCTGCACACCGGAGCCGCACAGGCGGTTGACGGTGAAGCCCTGTGACGTATCGCGAAGCCCGGCGCCGATGCCCACCGTTCGCCCCAGGAAGAGATCCGCAGTCTCGGTGGGGATCACCGTACCGAACACCGAATTGTCGACGTTCTCCGCATCAATGCCGGCGCGTTCGATCGCCGCCTGCGCAGCGATCGAACCGAGCATGGTCGGTGAGTGTTCCTTCAGGGACCCGCCGAATGATCCAATCGGCGTTCTTGCGCCGCTCACGATGAACACGTCACGAGACATGATGGTTTGTCCTTTCAGATTTTGAATGCGCAGGGAGGAAGTTGATCGCCATACAGCAGCGCGACCAACGCACTCCGGTTGGTCAGGACGGCGCGCTGATTGATGTACCCCTTGTCGGTAATCTCGCCCTTCGCGATCGATGGCGGTGTATCGAGAAGCAGAACCCGTCCGATACGCGTTGACGATCCGCCGCGCGCCAACGTCGAGAGCCCGTTCCTGATGACATCGTGCACGCTCGGATTCTCAATGAGATCCGCGAGCTGCGCGTCGGGCTTGCCCGCAACGGTTCTGCATCCCACGACATCGGGGAATATCAGCAGGCCGACCTCGTCGCGGTCATGCCCGGTCACGACCGCATCCAGGATGGCGGGAGAGGCCGCGGAGATGGCTTCGACGCGCAATGTACCGGCCTGAACCCAGGTCCCCGTCACAAGCTTGAAGTTCTCGGCCACGCGGCCGTCGAACAGGATCCCCGCCTCCGGCCTCTGATAATCGACCGGCCTGCCGGCATCTCCGATCCGGTAGAATCCCTCCTCATCGAACGCCGCAGCGGTCGCCTCCGGATTGCGCCAGTAGCCGGGAAAGACCATCGGTCCCCGTATGCGCAGCTCGATCTTGTCCTGATCGCCAGCCAGCTTGATGCAGGCACCGCCGATCGGCGCGCCGAGATTATTGCAGAGCGTATTGTCCTCGGGCGTTATCGAGACGACCGGCCCGGTCTCGGTGGATCCCCATCCGATGTAAATCCGAAACTCGGGAAGCCCATACTCGCGCGCCAGATCATAGAGCGCGTCCCATGTCGCTTGCGGCAGCGCTGCTCCGGCCGAGAAGATCGCTTTGAGCCGGCCGAAGAAGGCCGCAGCCAGTTCGGCGTCACCTCGCATCGCCTTGACGAGTTCTCCGAGCGCGCTCGGCACGGAGAGATGCATCGTCGGCGGCGACCGCTTGATGTTGTCGATCGTGCGCTGAAACCGGCCCGGAAGCGGCTTCCCGTCATCAATGACGAGCGTTCCGAGATTGCGAAGCGCACAATTGAAGACGAGATTGCCGCCGAAGACATGATTCCAGGGAAGCCAATCGACCAGCGTCGGCGGCTCCTGAACGAGAAACGACCAACGATCGAGAATGGCCTCCTGATTGGAGCACATCATGCCATGCGTGATCTTCACCCCCTTCGGGACGCCGGTCGATCCCGACGTGAACAGCACTTTCGCCACGGTGCCACATGACAATACCGGTAGCGCCGCGTCGGACACGCAATCCCTGAGTTCGCTGAAGCGAATATGGTCGCGATCGGTGTCGCCGGTCGCCGTGATGACCTTGATGTCAAGATGCTTTGCGAGGTCGATTGCCGAACTGAACTGAGCGGCATCTTCCACGAACACGGCGCCGGGCGTCAGGAGATTCAGAATCCCCGTGAGCCGGCCGAGGTCATCCATCTGCGAATATGCGACGGAAATAGGAGCAACCGGGATCCCGGCGAGCTGCGCACCGAGACTGATCAAGGCATGTTTAATCGAGTTCGGCGACAGGATCGCAAGCGGCTGCTCGCCGTTCAGTCCTGACGCGAGCAGGCCTCTTGCAATCCGCTCGGCCTGCTCCCGCGCCTGTCCGAAGGACAGCGATTGCCACTGTCCATCGGCATACTGTTCCAAGAATGTCTTCTGAGGCGCCTTGTCCGCAGCGGACAGAAGCATGGCTCCGATCGTCTGAAAGCCAAACGATGCCGGTTGCCTGCTCGCCATGATCAGCGACACGCCGCCTTGCTCCGTAAGCATCACCTTCCCCACGCAGTCTTCATTCGTTACAATATAGATAACAGTATTATCTATTTTGACAAGGACGCATCTGACTTGGCGGAGCCGATATTTCTGGCATAACGGGATTCGGCGATTGGCTCAGAACGCCCAGAGGAGCGAAGCGAGATGGCAGTGCGGTTGAGAGCAAACTCTGATCGAAAGAAGAAGGATCAGGGAGCAACGGCCGCCATCGACATGAGCTATCTCGAGGGAACGATCGGCTACATGATCCGCCGGGCCCAGATGGCCGTGTTTGCGGACATCTATCGGACCTTCGACGATATCAAGATCACGACCGTCGAGTTCTCGGTGCTGGCGGTGGTCGCGGACAACGGCGGGATCAATCAGGCGGATCTGGCATCGGCCCTCGGCGTCGAACGACCGCGCATGGTCCCGATCATCAACAAGCTGCAGGACCTCGGTCTCGCCTCCCGAACGGTGGACAGCGAGGATGGGCGGGCCCGCCGTATTCATCTCACCCCTCAGGGGCGGCAGATGCTGGCGACGTTGAAGCGCCGTTTCGCGGAGCACCAGGCGCGGATATTGGCGCGCCTTGGCATATCGGACCCCGAGAAATTTCTACGGGAACTCCGCAAACTCACGAACAGTGACTAGCGCGGTGCGGCAGGCCCGTGTCCGCACTTCAGCATGCCGCGCTGGCCTGCGCGGGGCCATCGATCATGATCGGCAGGCGCCGTTCGGCATCATAGGGAAGCAGCGGCTCAGTCGACTGGCGATCGGTCGACTTGCCTGCCCCGGCGGCCCGGGCCAAATCAGTTTCAGTCTGCCATCTTCTATGGCGCCGGCGGCGCGAATGTCGCGCCGATATGATCGATGCGCGTCGATCCGATCCATGCTCAGAGGCCGCCCATGCAGAGATATTTGATCTCGAGATAATCATCGATCCCGTATTTCGATCCTTCGCGTCCGTTTCCGCTCTCCTTGACTCCGCCAAAGGGCGCGACCTCGGTGGAGATGATCCCCTCATTGATCCCGACCATGCCGTATTCGAGTGCCTCGGCGACGCGCCAGATGCGGCCGATGTCACGGCCGTAGAAATACGCAGCCAGGCCGAATTCCGTATCGTTGGCCAGGCGGATGGCTTCCTCCTCCGTCTTGAACCGGAACACCGGCGCAACCGGACCGAAGGTCTCCTCGCGGAAGATCAGCATGTCGGGCGTTGCATCGGACAGAATGGTCGGTTCGAAGAAGGTCCGACCGAGTTCGTGCCGACGACCGCCGACGGCGATCCTTGCGCCCTTCCCGGTCGCGTCCCTGATATGCTCCTCGACCTTCTCGACGGCTTCGCAATTGATCAGCGGGCCGATGGTGACGCCGTCCTCGAAACCGTCGCCGACGCGCAAGGCGCGCACCGCGTCGGACAGCCGCGCGATGAAGCGGTCATAGATCGTGTCCTGGGCAAAAATGCGATTGACGCAGACACAGGTCTGTCCGGCGTTGCGATATTTCGACGCCATGGCGCCCTTCACCGCAGCATCGATATCCGCATCATCGAACACGATGAAGGGCGCATTGCCGCCCAATTCCATCGATGTGCGCTTCACCGTGGACGCGCTCTGCTGCATCAGCGTCTTGCCGATCTCCGTCGATCCGGTGAAGGTGACTTTACGGACGATCGGATTGGACGTCATCTCGCCGCCGATCGCCGATGCCGAACCGGTGATGACCGAGAATACGCCCTTCGGAACGCCGGCGCGCTCGGCCAGCACGGCGAGCGCCAGCGCCGACAGCGGGGTCTGGCTGGCGGGCTTGACCACCATGGTGCAGCCGGCCGCCAGCGCCGGGCCGGCCTTGCGGGTGATCATCGCCGCCGGGAAATTCCACGGCGTGATCGCCGCGCAGACACCGATCGGCTGTTTGAGCACGACGATCCGGCGATCCGACGCGAAAGGCGGAATCGTATCGCCGTAAACACGCTTGCCCTCTTCGGCGAACCACTCGATGAAGCTCGCGGCATAGGCGATCTCGCCGCGGCTTTCCGCCATCGGCTTGCCCTGCTCTGCGGTCATGATCCGGGCGAGGTCTTCCTGGTTGGCCATCATCAGATCGAACCAGCGCCGGAGGATCGCGGATCGCTCCTTGGCGGTCCGGGCACGCCACGCCGGGAGCGCATCGTTGGCGGCATCGATGGCCCGCCGCGTCTCCGCGACCCCCATCTTGGGGACATTGCCGATACGCACGCCATTGGCCGGGTTCTCGACAGCAAGGGTTTCCCCCTTGTCCGCAGCGACCCAAGCGCCGTCGATATAGCATGCGTCGCGCAGCAGCGATGGATCTTTCAGGAATGACGTCAGGGTCATGAGGCCTTCTCGATCGGAGCCGCGAGCGACTCCCTCAACTTGAAGCGAATGATCTTGCCGGAACCGGTGCGCGGAATTTCCGCCACGAAATGCACCGAGGCCGGCACCTTGTAGGAAGACAGATGGATCTTGCAGTGATCGAGGATCGCACCGCTCATCAGCCGCGCGTCCGCCCGCTGGACGACGAACAGTGCAGGCACCTCGCCGAGCAGATCATGCGGCATGCCGACAACGGCGCACTCGACCACGCCCTCGAAGGCGTTGACGACTTCCTCGATTTCGGCGGGCGCGATATTCTGGCCGCCGCGGATGATCAGCTCCTTCAAACGCCCGGTGATTGTCAAGAATCCGTTGATGTCGCTGCGGGCGAGATCGCCGGTATGGTACCAGCCGTTGCGAAGCGCCGCGGCCGTCTCCTCCGGCTTGTTGTGATAGCCGCTCATCAGATTGGGGCCGCGAACGATCAGCTCACCCTCATCACCCACGGCGACATCCAGTCCCGATTCCGGTGACACGATGCGCACCGCAACACCCTGGAGCGGCAGGCCGCACGATCCCATCACCCGTGCGCCATCGAGTCCGTTCATCGTGACCATGGTCGAGGTTTCGGTGATGCCGTAACCGTCGAGCAACTGAATGCCGAACCGCTCCTCGAATTCGCGGTTGAGCGCCGCCGGCAGGATCGCTCCGGCGGACATGCTGACACGCAGCGACGGAAATATCGTGTCCGGCTCGTCCCGGGTCGCCTCCAGCAGGTAATGGAACATGGTGGGCACGCCGGGGAAAACGGTGAATGCACCCGTCTTCAGCAGGCGCAGGGCTTCCTTGACCGAGAATTTCTCCATGATGTGCTCGGTCGCCCCGGTGGCGAGAATCCCGAGCACCGACAGGTTCAGCGCATAGGAGTGGAACAGCGGCAGCGGCGACAGCACGACATCGCTCGCGGACAGACGTGCGATCGGCGCCCAGCATGAGGCGACGACCCACAGCATGCTGTGAACCGACAGCAGAACGCCCTTGGCCTGCCCCGTCGTGCCCGACGTGTAGATGATGAAGGCAGTCTCCTGGATCGGCATGCCATCGCGCGCGGCAGATGTCGGCGCCGTGGTCGTCAGGTCAGCGTAACGTGCTCCCTCTCCGCGCGTCTCGCCTGAGGAGACGAGCACGACGGCGCGCAAGCTCTGCGCCTGATTCCGCAGCCTTGCCACCAGCGCGGCGCGATCATCCGTGGTGATGATCGCCGAGCAGCCCGCATCGTTCAGGCGATAGAGAACCTCCGACTCGGTGGCATCGTGACTGATCGGCACACTCACCGCGTCGGCCCGATTGATGGCGAAACAGCTCTCGACCCATTCGACCGAGTTGGGCAGGAAGATCGCGACTTTCTCGCCGGGCTGAACGCCAAGATCCGCCAGATTCCCCGCGAGCTTCGCTGTGCGATCGGCGAGGGCGGCATAAGTGACACTCGATGTATGATCGCGATAGGCTGTCTGCGAACCGCGCAGCGCGGCGTGGCGCGCAAGCAGTTCCGGAATGGTCGCGATGAGATTCGTGTGAATCATTGAACCGCCCTCTGCTTGTCCGGCATCAAACCATGCTGAACCCGCCGCTGATGCTAATGGTCTGGCCGGTGATCCAGCCGCCGTGCTTGGAGGCCAGAAGCGAGACCATCGGCGCGATGTCGGACGGGAAACCCAGGCGCTTGAGCGGATACAGCTTTGTCAGCTTGTCGCGGTTGGCGTTGACCCATTCGAGATCGTGCGGCGTCTCGACCAGACCGAGCGAGAGCGTATTGGCGGTCGTCCCGAAGCGGCCCATTTCGCGTGCCAGCGACTTCATCAGCGCGATGACGCCGCTGCGCGCGGCTGCGACGATGGCCAGACCGGATTCGCCGACACGGGAGGAGTCGCCGACCAGCGCGATGATGCGGCCGTCGCCGGCCTTCTGCAGATGCGGAGCCGCCGCCTTCGACACGTGGATGGCGCCATAGAGGCAGATATCGATCTGCTTCTTCCACTCCTCCGGCGTGGTGTCGATGAAGCGGTTTCGCAGCGCCACGCCGGCATTGTTGACGACAATATTCAGGCCGCCGAAATCAGCAACGATCTTATCGACCATGGCGCTGACCTGCGCGAAATCGGAGACGTCGGCCTTGTAGGCGATGGCACGGCCGCCCCGGCTTTCGATGTCGGCGACAACCTGCTTCGCCTTCTCGGCCGACCCGTTGTAGTTGACCGCGATGGCCGCGCCTTCGGCGGCGAGCGACAGAGCGATTTCGCGGCCAACGTCGCGCGCGGCGCCGGTGACGAGTGCGACCTTGCCTTTGAGATCCATATCCATTTGAAGTTCCTCGTTATGGTGGTTCGACGGGCTGTCTAAATGCCCGCGTGATGCGGTTACTCGTAAGCGTCAGCGCCCTTGCGCAGAGTGTCCCACTGCGCGAGATCGTGGCCGCAGATGATGGTAGCGCCGGCCTTTTCCAGCCGCCGCACCTCGGCGAAGGAATTGCGGCACTGCTCGACGTTCCAAGTGTTTTTCGGAATGAAATCGTCATCGAGATTTGCCCGCAGGCTGACCGCATCGGACGCCAGCAAAAACTGTCCGTCCCGATCGAGCTGCACCAGCGCCCCCATGGTTCCCGGCGTATGGCCTGGCAACGGGATCAGCGTGATGCGCCCGTCCCCAAACAGATCGGTCTTTGTGTCGATGACCTGCATGGGCATCGGATGATCCCAGTCCGCAGGCAGATAACCGGCATTGGTCGCGCCCGGCTCCTTCGCGGCCGCCAGTTCGAGCGCGTGCACCACGATCCTTGCCTTGCGGAAGAACGCGTTGCATCCGCAGTGATCGGGATGCAGATGCGAGCAGACCACGACGTCAATCTCATCCGGCTCGACGCCGACTGCCTTCAACCCGGTCAGAACGTTCGTGTCCGGCGGCATGATGGGTGTCATGACCTTGGCAAGCGGTCCCCAGCGCCCCGCGGCATCGGTTGCGGCGGACGGGTGACAGCCGGTATCGAACAGGACATTGCCCTCGGGATGCCGCAGCAGGATGCAGGACACCGGCATCTCGATGGTGGCGTCCTTGGCGACGTCGGGAAAATAGATGCTCTTGCGCATCCGCAACCGGCCGCCTGACAGCACGTGCATCTTCATCGATATCGCCTCACCTTCCGCGGAAATCCGGAGACCGCTTCTCCGCGAATGCGCGACGGCCTTCTTTGTAGTCGTCGCTGTCCGACACCCGGTCGATGAAGGCATCGGCCTTGGCGACATCCAGCAGTCCCTCGCCCATCGCGACGCCGGTCAGGATGCGCTTCGCGCCTTCGATGGAGAGCGGCGCCAGCGCGGCCATCCGCTTTGCGTACTGCAAGGCATCGGCCATCGGGTCTTCGGACACCTCATCAATCAAGCCCATCTTGGCCGCCTCGGCCGCCGTGTAGCGATCGGCCGAAAAAAGCACGCGCTTGGCATTGGCCAGGCCGACCAGGGACATCAACCGCTGCGTACTGCGCACGCCATAGACGATGGACAATTTCGCCGCCGGGATTCCGATCGCCGCCGCACGATCGGCGAAACGGAAGTCGCAGGCCATGGCGAGATGACAGCCGCCGCCGAGGCAATAACCTGCCAGCACCGCGATCACCGGCATCCTCGCCGACGCGATGGCTTCGGATGCTGCATCCACGGCGACTTCATAGGCCTTGCTCTGGGCAGCATTCGATCGCACCGTTTCGAATTCCGAGACATCGGCACCGACGCTGAAATGGCCGCCGGCGCCAGTGAGAATGACGCTGCGGATCGCTGGATCATTGTTGAAACCTGAAAAGATCGAGGCCAGCTCCTGCCACATCGCGAGCGTCACAGCATTGCGCTGCGGCGCCCGGTTCAGCGTGACGATGGCTACCTGTCCGTCCCTGGTGATCTCGACATCCGACATGCCTGGCTCCTATGCCTTCAGACGGGCGACGACGGACCGCAGCGCATCCGGCAGCGGCACCGGCCTCCCGGTCTCGCGGTTCACATAGACATGGACGAAATGCCCCTGCGCCGATGCCTCCTCCGCCTGATCTTTAAACAGTCCGATCTCGTAACGGATGCTGCTCGTTCCCAGCCGACCGACACGCAGGCCGACCGACACTTTCGATGGAAATCCGAGCGAACTGAAATAGGAGCACATCGTCTCGGCGACCAGGCCGATGACCTCGCCCTTCTCCACATCGAGCACACCGTTCTCAATCAGATACTGGTTCACGATCGTGTCGAAGAACGAGTAATAGGTCGTGTTGTTCATATGGCGGTATGAGTCATTGTCCATCCACCGCGTGGTCATCGTCTGGAAGTAGCTATAGCTGTCCCGCCGGTCCGGCGTCGCGCGCCCGCTCACAGCGATGCCTCGTAGATCGCGAACGCATCACTCTTCGTCACTTCGCGCGGATTGTTGACGAGAAGGCGCGTCTGGTTCATCGCATCGCTCACCAGCCCCTCGATATCCTTTGCCGCAATGCCGACATCCCGCAACCGGCTCGGCAGCGCGAGAAGTTCCGGAAGCGCCGACAGCATCTCGACAAGCGCACCGGTGCGTTGACTGGCCGAACCGCTTGCGGAGGGAACGAGAATCTCGGCGATCTCTGCATATAGATGTTCGGCGGCCGGCGCGTTGAACCGCAGCACCTGCGGCAGCACCAGCGAATTCGACAGGCCGTGCGGCACGTGGAAGCGCGCGCCGACCGGATAGGCCAATGCATGGACGGCGGCGACGGGCGCATTGGCGAAGGCCATGCCGGCGAGCATCGAGCCGAACAGCATGTCCTGCCGGGCGGCGAGATTCTGTCCATCCTTGCAGACCGTATGAATACTGCCGCCGAGCAGCCGCAGCGCTTCGCGGGCGAGCGAGTCCGACAACGGATTCTTCAGCCGCTTGCTGGTATAGGCCTCGATGGCATGCACCATGGCGTCGATGCCGGTCGCTGCGGTCACCGCCGGCGGCAGGCCGAGCGTCAATTCTGCATCCAGAATAGCCCAGTCCGGCAGGATCACCGGAGAGACAACGCCCTTCTTCTCACCCTCGCCCGTGGTCACGATGGAGATCGGCGTCACCTCGGAGCCGGTGCCCGCGGTGGTCGGCGCCAGCACCAGCGGCAAACGCGGCCCTTTGGCGAGGCCAACGCCATAAATATCGTTCAGACGTTCCTTGCCGACCGCCAGCAGCGCGACCAGCTTGGCGACATCCATCGAACTGCCGCCGCCGATGCTGACCACGCCGTCAACGCCCGCCTGCTTCGCAACCGAAACGGCTTTGTCGATCACATGCACCGGCGGATCGGCCTCGACATCGGTGAACACGGTCACGGCGATGCCCGCCGCGTGAAGACCGGCGAGACCTTTGTCGAGCAGGCCAGCCTTCCTCACGCCGGCATCGGACACCAGCAGGACCGAACTGCAGCCGAGCGCCGCCACCACTTCGCCGATACGCGCCGAACAGCCGGGTTCAACCATGATCGACTTGGTGGATTGAAAGACGAAGCCTTGCATTCTCGACTCCCTGAGAGTGTGTGCGCGCCCGGGACCGGGCCGTTGAACAGGCGCAGCGTTGGCCCGCTTGTGTGCGGTCCGGCCAATCAATGCCGGGGACACCGGCCAATGACTTGCATAACTAGACTTGCCAGTTTCGGGATGTCAACTCATGAAAGCACATCCACCTTCTCGATTTTGCGCTGGCGTTTGATGCGGATATTTCCAAGCCATGCAGCGATCTCACCGACGACGCCGCGGCGGAACATCAGCACGCAGGACATGAAGATCAGGCCGATGATCACAGGCACCTTGGTCGACAGATCGATCGACCAGCCGCCCAGTTGCACCGTCCCGAGGCCTGCCAGTTTGCTCTCGAGGGTCACGATCAGAATCGCACCCACGATCGGACCGAGCGGCGTGCCGAGGCCACCGAGCAGACACATCAGGATCACGCTGCCGGACTGAGTCCAGTGCACGTCGGGGAGACCGGCGAAGCCGAGCGTGAGCGCCTTCATGCCGCCGGCGAGACCCGCAATCCCCGCCGAGATCGTGAAGGCCGACAGCTTGTAGGCTTGCACGTCGTAGCCGAGCGAGATGGCGCGCGGTTCATTGTCGCGAATGGCGAGCAGCACCTGGCCGTAAGGCGCTTCCATCAGGCGCTGCAATGCCCAGACCGCCAGCGCGAACAGCGCCAGCAGGACGACGTAGAGCGACATATCCGAAGACACGTCGAAGACCCCGAATAACGGCCGCCGCGGAATACGCTGCAGCCCATCTTCGGCGCCGGTAAATGGGGCCTGCACGCAGATGAAATAGACCATCTGCGCCAGTGCGAGCGTGATCATGGAGAAATAGATGCCCTGGCGGCGGATCGCCATCGCTCCCATCACGAAGCCGATTAGCGCACCGATCAAGACGCCGAGGAGCAGAGACAATTCCGGCGAGAGCCCCCAGGACTTGGTGGCATATCCCGCCATATAGGCGCCAACGCCGAAAAAAGCGGCGTGTCCGATCGACAGGAGACCAACATTCCCGGTGAAGAAATTGAACGCGACCGCGAACAGCGCCAGCGCGATGCACTTCATCAGGAACTGGGTGTAAAGCCCGGTGAACGGCAACGCGATGCCGACGATGAGGAGACCTAGCGCGAGCAGCGAGGAACGGCGAAAGGGCATGGTCAGGCTCCGCGTCCGAAGAGACCGGCAGGGCGCGTCAGCAAGACGAGCGCCATGACGATGAAGACGATGGTCGACGAAATTTCCGGATAGATGACCTTGGCCAGCCCCTCGATCACGCCGAGCGCCAGACCGGTGGCGATTGCCCCCGCAGTCGATCCGAGGCCGCCGATGACGACCACCGCAAAGGTCACGATCAGAATGTTCGAGCCCATCAGCGGCTGCACCTGGTAGACCGGCGCCGCCAATACACCGGCGAAGGCTGCCAACGCCGCGCCGAGCCCATAGACCAGCGTCACCATCAGCGGAACGTCGATGCCGAGCGCCTGTACGATCCGCGGGTTTTCGGTGCCGGCACGAAGATAGGCGCCGATCTTGGTGCGCTCGATCAGGTACCAGATGCCGATGCAGACGATCAGCGACACTCCAACGATCCACAGCCGGTAGATCGGAAGCCGCATGAAGCCGAGATCGACCAGGCCACTCAGGCTGGGCGGCGCCGGATATGGCAGTCCGGCCGAGCCATAGATGTCGCGAAAGATGCCTTCGAGGACCAAAGCGAGGCCGAAGGTGAACAACAGGCTGTAGAGATGATCGAGCCCGGTCAGCCGCCGCAGCAGCACGCGCTCGATCAATGCGCCGAAGCCGCCGACCACGACAGGGACCAGCAGCAGGGACAGCCAGTAATTGATCCCGAGTTTCTGGAACGCGAGATACACGCCGAAGGCGCCGAGCATATAGAGCGCGCCATGGGCGAAGTTGATGATGTTGAGCAGGCCGAAGATCAGCGCCAGGCCGAGGCTGAGGATCGCGTAGAAGGATCCGTTGACCAGTCCGATGGTGATCTGCCCGAGCCAGACTTGCAGTGGAATATCGAACATATCGACCTCAAACGCCCAATGTGCGATCGACCAGAGCCGACTGCTGTTCCAGTTCGTCGGCGGTCAGGCGCATGGTGACGGTACCGTGCTCGACCACCATGAAGCGATCCGCCAGCGGCGCCGCGAAGTTCTTGTTCTGCTCCACCAAAAGCACCGAATAGCCGCGATCTTTCAGTTCGAGCACGAGATCGAACAGCCGGTCGACGATCACCGGCGCCAAACCTTCGGAAATCTCATCGAGCAGCAGAACCCGCGCGCCGGTGCGGAGAATGCGCGCGATCGCCAGCATCTGCTGCTCGCCGCCCGACAGCTTTGTCCCCTGCGTGTTCTTCCGCTCGGCGAGGTTCGGCAGCAGATGGTAAATTTCCTCCACCGACATGCCGCGGCCGGATCGCTGCGGCGGCAGCAGCAGGTTTTCCTCGCAGGACAGCGAGGAGAAGATCGCCCGCTCCTCCGGGCAATAACCGACGCCAAGGCGCGCGATCTTGTGCGGCGGCATCTCGATGACATTGCGATCGAACACCTTGATGCGGCCGGTGCGCCGGCCCACCAGACCCATGATGGCGCGCAAGGTGGTGGTGCGGCCGCTGCCGTTGCGGCCGAGCAGCGCCACCACCTCGCCGGCGCGCAGATCGAGCGACATCCCGTGCAGCACATGCGACTCGCCGTACCAGGCATGCAGGCCATCGAGGGAGAGAACCGTCTCGGCTTCGGCTTTCGGCACCCCTGTAATCGTCATCGCTTCCGCTCCCGACGCGACGTCGAGCCAAGATAGGACTCGATCACTTCCGGATTGCGGGACACCTCGTCATAGACGCCCTCGGCGATGATCGCGCCGCGCCTGAGCACGCTAATGCGGTCGGCGATGCTCGCGACCATCTTCATGTTGTGCTCGACCATCACCACGGTGCGGCCGATCGCCGACTGTTTGACCAGCGCGGTGATGCGATCGATGTCTTCATGGCCGAGTCCCTGGGTGGGTTCATCGAGCAGCATGATCTTGGGCTCTGCGGCCAAAGTCGTCGCCAGTTCGAGCGCCCGCTTGCGGCCATAGGCAAGGTCGCCGGCGCGATGTTTTGCGAAGCGAACGAGATCGACCTGCTGCAGCAATTCCTCGACACGCCCTCGGACATCGCCGAGCTGCCGCCGTCCGCGCCAAAAAGCCACGGGAGATACGCAGGAGCGCTGCAGCGCAACGACAATGTTTTCGCTGACGGTGAGATTGGAGAACACCGCCGAGATCTGAAACGAGCGGACGAGACCGCGCCGCGCCAGCGCCGCCGGGCGCTCATGGGTGACATCCACGCTGTCGAGCAGGATCTGTCCCGCCGTCGGCGTCAGAAACTTTGTCAGAAGATTGAAAACAGTCGTCTTTCCCGCGCCGTTCGGTCCGATCAAGGCATGGATGTCGCCGCGATGGACGTCGAGATTCACGTCGCTGACGGCGGAGTAGCCGCGAAAATCTTTCCGCAAGCCACGCGCACGCAGCACGACCTCCGTCGCCGGATGATGCAATGGAGCACTCATCCCTTCCCTCCCAATGGATTTGCACCGCAACCGAACGAGGGCGCTGCAAGGCTATTGACAGCTACATACCAAATTAGTCTAGTTATGCAAGCATATTGCACCGCTGATCAAAAGAACCGGAAACGGGCGATTTTTTGGGAGGGACTATGAAACGAATCGGACTATCGCTGGCCGTTGCTGCGGCGCTGACGGCGCCGGCCATGGCGCAATCGAAACTGTCGGACGACATCGTTCGCATCGGCGTCATGACCGACATGTCAGGGCAGTTCTCGCATGAATCCGGCGAAGGCTCGGTGGTCGCCATCAAGATGGCCGTCGAGGATTTCGGCGGCTCTGTTCTCGGCAAGCCGATCGACGTGGTCGTGGCCGACCATCAGAACCGCAACGAAGTCGCGATCGCCAAGGCGCGCGAATGGTATGATGTCGGCAAGGTCGACATGATCGGCAATCTGATCAATTCGTCCATCGCCCTTGCCGTGACGAATATCGCCCAGGAGAAGAACCGCATCGCGATCGTGAATGGATCGGGATCGTCGCGACTGACCGGTGATTCCTGCACGCCGAACAGCATCCACTATGCCTACGACACCTACGCGCTGGCTCAGGGCACCGGTAAGGCCCTGATCAAGGAAGGTTTCGATACCTGGTACTTCCTGACGGCCGACTATGCGTTCGGTCATGCGCTCGAAACCGACACGAGCGCGGTGGTCAAGGCCAATGGCGGCAAGGTGGTCGGTGCGATCCGCTATCCCATCGACACGCCCGACCATTCATCCTTCCTGCTTCAGGCCCAGGCCTCGAGAGCCAAGGTGGTGGCGATCGCCGGCTCCGGAACGACCTTCATCAATGCCGTCAAATCGGCGAAGGACTTTGGCCTCACCGACGGCGGCAAGCAGACCATCGCCGGCCTGCTGGTCTGGGACACCGACATTGACTCGCTCGGCCTGCAATCCGGCCAGGGCCTGGTCCTGACCACCGGCTTCTACTGGGACGCCAATGACGAAACACGCGCCTTCGCAAAGCGCTTCTTCGAGCGCACCAAGCGCATGCCGCATATGGGCGATGCCGGCGATTATTCGTCCACCATGCACTATCTCAACGCCATCAAGGCGGCCGGGACCGACGATGCCAAGACGGTGATGGCCAAGATGCGCGAAATGCCGGTCAACGACTTCTTCGCGAAGGACGGGCGCATTCGCGAGGACGGTCGCTTCGTCCATGACATGTATGTCTATGAGGTGAAGAAGCCGTCGGAATCCAAGTATCCCTGGGATTACTACAAGCTGCGCGCCACGATTCCGGGCAACGAAGCCTTCCGCCCGCTGTCCCAGAGCGCATGCCCGCTGGTGAAGAAGTAACGCGGGTCAGACGCAGGCCAGCGTTTCATCAACGGCCGGGCATCGCCCGGCCGTTTTTGCGACCGCCGAACCGATCGGGATCGTAGCGCATGCGATACTTCATGGCATAGGCAAGGACGGGCTTGCCGCAGCGATTGCAGACGACTTCGGGCACGGTGACCTTGCCGCAAGCCAGATGCTTGACCAGCATCGGCGCCTGCCCGTCCGACCGCCAGCGGTCGCCCCAGGCCATCATCATCATCAGGGGACCGTGCAGCTCGTTGCCCATGGGTGTCAGCACGTATTCGAAGCGCTCCGGCGCGGTCTGATAGAGCTTCTTCTTGAAGACGCCCTGCTCGACCAGTCTTGCGAGACGGTTGGTCAGAATGTTCGTCGCGATATTCAATTCCGCTTCGAACTGGTCGAAACGCCGGGCGCCGAGAAACGCCTCCCGCAGCAGCAGAACGGCCCAGCGATCCCCGATGATTTCCAGCGCCCGCGACACCGAACTCGGACGCCCCCGCATATAGTCTTCGGAGGTCCGCCGCGACCGCCTGACCGGCTCGCTCTTGGACAGGCCCGCACCGGGACCATCCAGATAGGTCACCTCGCTGCAAACGAGTTTTTCATGGCAGCAGGAGCAGGACACGAACGGCTTGCTGACGCAGCCGCAATCCTCATGGACGAGCTGAAGCGGGCCGCTCTTCGCGTCGAGCCAGCGATCGCCGAACTGCATCATCGCCATGAAGGTCGGATAGAGATCGATACCGGATCGGGTCAGCTTGTATTCAACGCGGCTCGACGTCTCCGAATAGCTCACTTCCCGGAAGATTTCCTCGCGGGTCAGACGGCGCAGACGGTCGGTCAGGGTCGCCCGCGTGATTCCCAGCGACGTGCGGAATTCCTCGAAGCGCCGGGCGCCGAAAAACGCTTCCCGAATCACGAGGAACGTCCATGCGTCGGAGAGAATGTTGACGGTCGCCGTGATCGAGCAGTTGCGCTCCATGCCGTCCGTGCCGGCATGCGACGATCGCACCGGCGCATCCGGTTTCGCAGCCCTGTTCGGCGCCCTGGGAGATTTCCTGATCTTGACTGTCGCCGCCGAACGCATCCCAGGCCCTATCCGTCGCGGAATAACCAACAGTCCGTGCCGCTTCCCGTCTTGTTATACCAGCCACGGGTTCAAGGACAACCCAAGCGCTATTCTCGACCTGCCCTCGCTATCCTGCGTTGGGGCGCGCGCCGGCGGCCTGGACCAGGCGATAGATTCGTTCGGGGGTCACCGGCAGGGTATCGATTTCAATTCCGAGCGGCGACAAGGCATCGGAGATCGCATTGGCGATGGCCGCGGGCGCGCCGATGGTTCCGCCTTCGCCCATGCCCCGGAAGCCGCCGATATTGTCCGGCAGGTCGGCCTCGATGTGAACAATGCCGATATCCGGAACGTTGGTCGCGACCGGCAGGAGATAATCGGCCAAGCTTGCGGTGACGAACTGCCCCTTGTCGTCATAGACGATCTCCTCGAGCAGCGCGGCGCCGATTCCCTGCGCGACGGCGCCATGGACCTGGCCATCGACGATCATCGGATTGATGATCCGCCCGCAGTCCTCGGCCACCACGAAACGCCTGATCTGCACGCCGTAGGTCTGCGGATCGATCTCGACCATGGCGAGATGCGTCGAGGAGCAGGCGGTGCCGAGGAACGGATCATAGGTCTCCGACGCAGACAGATCCTCGCGCTGCTCGCGCGGGATGCGCCCCATCTGCGAATAGACCGCGCTGGCCACCTCCTTGAACGTCATCGAGGCATTCGATGACCGTGCCCGGATGATTCCGTCTGAAGCGTAGAGATCCTCCACGGGCACATCCATCAGAAAGGCGGCAGCCCGGAATACCTTCGCCTTCACGACCCGCGACGACATCGTTGCCGCGCCGCCTGCAAGCACCGCCGATCGGCTCGCATAGGTACCGCTGCTCATGGGCACGAGGGAGCTGTCGCCGTGCTGGACTTCCACGTCCTCCATCTTGCATCCGAGTTCATCGGCGATGACCTGGGCCAACGTGGTCTCCAGCCCCTGCCCGTGCGAGGAAATGCCGAATGCAGCCGTGATGGCGCCGGTCGCGTCGATCTCGATTCTCGAGGTCTCGGTGCCGGTATTGATCGGCATGCCCGGCGCCACGGAAATGCGCGTGCCGATGCCGGTCAGTTCCGCATAGCTGGACAATCCGATGCCGACCCAGCGCCCCTGCCCTCGCGCCCTGTCGCGCTCGCGCACGAGCCCCGCATAGTCCGCCCGCTCGCAGGCACCCGCGAGGCACTCCTGAAATGCGGACTTGTCCCAGATGATGCCGGAGGCGGTTCGATAGGGAAATTCGTCGGCGTTCACCAGATTGCGGCGACGGATCTCGACCGGGTCCATGCCGAGCTTGCGCGCCGCCATTTCGATCAGGCGCTCCATGGCGAACGTCGATGACGGGCGACCGACGCCGCGATAAGGCCCCGTGGGCGGCTTCGGCGTGAGCACGCCGCGCACGCGTCCGCGATAATGTTCGAAGCGGTAGGGACCGGGCAGGAAGCTGATCACCTGCACCGGCTCGAGCGCCCCCGTCCATGGATAGATCGAATACGCGCCGATATCGCCGATCACGTCGGCGCGCAGGCCCAGGATTCGGCCGTCATGATCGACCGCGAGCTCGGCCTCGATCAGTTCGTCGAAGGCCTGGCTGGTGGCCGACAAATCTTCCAGCCTGTCGCTGGTATATTTGATCGGCCGCCCCAGCTTGCGCGCCAGCACCGAGACGAGGATCTCTTCCGGATAGAGCGAGCCCTTGCCGCCAAAGCTGCCGCCGACATCCGGCGCGATCACCCGCAGATGATTGCCGGACAGGCCAAGGCATCCCGCCAGCACGTCGCGGATGATGCCCGGGATGTTGGTCGACGAATGCAATGTCAGCGCGCGCTTGCGCTTGTCCCATTCCGCCAGGTAGGTCCGGTTCTCCATGGACACGGCCGTTTTCCGCGTCATCCGGAACGTGCCCTTGACGACGACCGGCGCCGCCGCGATCGCATCATCCACATTGCCGCGCGCGAACTCGCGCGAGATGATGACGTTGGTCCCCGCCTCTTCATGCAGCAGCGGCGCATCGTCCGCGACGGCATCCACCTGCCTGATGGCGAAAGGCAGAGTTTCATATTCGATATCGATGAGTTCGAGCGCGTCCTCCGCCGCATAGCGGCTCTCGGCCAGCACGGCCACCACGGGCTCTCCGACATACCGCACCTTGCCGCGCGCCAGCGGCCAGATCGGCGTCGCATAATAATTTTTCATGCGCGAGACCGGCAACGCCGGTTGCGTCTCGTCCTCGATATCGGTGGCATCGAAAATCGCGAATACGCCGGGGATGCCGAATGCCGCCCCGACCTCGATCGATTTGATGCGTGCATGCGGCTGGTCGCTGCGGCGGATCGCCAGATGCAATGTGCCGGACGGCGTGATGTCGTCCACATACTGACCGCTGCCGGAGAGCAGCCGCGGATCCTCGGTCCGCTTGATGCGCTGGCCGACGAGTTTCGGGCGCAGCTCGACGGAGTTCGTGGAGGGTGTCTTCATGGCGCCCTCGCTTCTTCGAGAGCATCCGCATCGAAAGCCCGGAGCTTTCCGGCGTCCCGCTCCCGTACCAGCTCCCGCACCGCATTGACGATATGTTCGTAGCCGGTGCAGCGGCAGATATTGCCGGACAGCGCCTCGCGAATCTCCTCGTCATTCTCCAGCCGGTGATGGCGGAGGATGTCGGTTATCACCATGATGAAGCCGGGAGTGCAGAAACCGCATTGCAGCCCGTGGTGATCGCGGAACGCCCGCTGCACGCGGCCGAGATTGTCGGCCGTTCCCTGCCCTTCCACGGTCTCGATATCCGCGCCGTGCACCTGCGCGGCGAGGGTCAGGCAGGATCGCACGCTGCGGCCGTTGAGCAGGATCGTGCAGGCGCCGCAGACGCCATGCTCGCAGCCGACATGCGTGCCCGTCAGCCCAAGTTCATGGCGCAGGAAATCCGACAGCAGCATGCGCGGCTCGGCCGTCCCGGTATATTGAAGGTTGTTCACCGTGACGGAGATCGTGATCGGTGCCGTCATGGATGGCCTCCGTTAGCGCGGGCCCAGGCACCGGCGATCGCGCGGCCCAGCAAGGCGCCGGCCAGATGCCGCCGATAGTCCGACGAACCGTTGAGATCGGAATTCGGCGCGATCGTCTCGCCGAGACGCTGGATCAGTTCGTCCTTGAGGCGTTCGTTGACGGCCTGTCCCTCGACCATCGCCTCCAGTTCCGGCAACCGCATCGGCGTTTCGCCGACACCCATGATGCCGATCCGTACATCGCTGGCGACGCCACCTGTGGCATTCATGGTCACGGCCACCGCTGCCAGAGCGTAGTCTCCGTGACGGCGGGAAAATTCCTCAAAACCCCAGCCGACGCCGTCCGGCAGCGTTTCGATATCGATGGACGTCACCAGCTCATCCGTGTCCAGCACGGTGACCAGCGACCCTGCGAAAAAGTCGCGGGCTGCAATCGTCCGTTCGCCGCGCACCGAAGACGCGTTGACGACGCCATTGAGAAGCAGCGTCATCATCGGCATCTCGGCTGCGGGATCGGCGTGGCAGACACTTCCGCAAAAAGTGCCGCGGTTACGCACGGTGAGATGCGCCACATGTTTCATGGCCGCGTGAAGAACAGGAATAGACGCCTTGATGTCGGCACTATCAGCCGTCATGCGGTGTCGGACCAGCGCGCCGATCCGCAATTTGTCGCCGACACGTTCGATCCGATCAATGCCGGGGATGGCATTGATATCGACCAGCAAGGACGGCTTCACGAGTCTGAAATTCATCATCGGCATGAGACTCTGACCGCCAGCGATAATCTTCGCATCGCCACCCGCTTCAGACAGCAGCCTGACTGCGTGCGCGACGCTGTCCGCCCGCGCGTAGTCGAACGATGCAGGCTTCATGTGCCCTAACCTCGTTTCCTCATTCGAGACTTTCGCCCCGTTTTCTTGTCACTTGCATTACTGGACTGACACGTGCAATGTCAACCCAGATCACGAAGGACCATGCGTCCCTGCACCGAGCGCGCAAACAATGCGCGCCCGACAACAGACAGGATCGGAGGAAGCGTCATGGAGATGAACGGCGAGCAAAAGATTCCGGCAAGCCGTGAGGTTGTCTGGGCCGCCCTCAACGATCCCGACATCCTGGCGGCTTGCATTCCGGGCTGTCAGGAACTGACCAAATCGTCCGATACGGACATGACGGCTGTTGCTGTCATCAAGGTCGGGCCGGTTTCCGCGAAGTTCCGAGGCGCGGTGACGCTGTCCGATCTCGATCCACCCAACGGCTACAAGATCACTGGCGAGGGCCAGGGCGGCGTCGCGGGGTTTGCGAAGGGGCAGGCTGCGGTTCGTCTCACTGAACAGGATGGCGAGACTCTGCTCGCCTACCAAGTCTCCGCCGACATCGGCGGCAAGCTTGCGCAGCTTGGCGGCCGCTTGATCGACGCCACGGCGCGGAAGATGTCCGACGCCTTCTTCAAGAAATTTTCGGAAGAAATCCAGCAGCGCGCCGCCGGCAACAGTGCCGCCACAGCCGCCGTCGCCGCACCTCTCGGTGCCTCCGAATCGGTTTCACAAAAGCCCGCACGAACGCCGTCTCAGCGTCCTTCCGCTAACTATCAGCCATCTCAGCCCACGCCAGCGGCTATGGCCCCAGCAGATCGCCTGACCCAAATCCTGCTGGCTGCCATTCTAATCGGAGTCATCGCACTCGGCGTTCTGCTTTCGACTGGCCGCCTGGATGCGGACGAGTCCGCGAGCGTGTCTCCATTCGGGCTTGTTGCACTGGCTCTTCTGGCCATGGCAGCGACCAACGGCTACTTGCTCGGCCGACTATCCGCCGCACGATCCGTCGAAGTCCAGATGAGCTCTGGAAGTTTCCGCGAGCTTCTGCGCGCTATACGTGAAGGCGACCGGCGGCCTTGACACAAAACCCTCGTCCGGACGCACCGGCGGTGCGCGTCATCCGGAACTGCTCCGTCGAGCGAACTCTGGCAGTCATAGGCGATGCATGGACATTCCTCGTGCTGCGCGAAGCATATTTTAAGGTCAGACGTTTTGATCAGATCCAGAAAGCGCTGCAGATTTCGCGTACGACCCTCACCGACCGCCTCGCCACCCTGGTGAAGTCGCAAATATTGTATCGCGCGCCGATTGGCGATGGCGGCAGGACGGAATACCGGCTGACCGAGCGCGGAATCGATCTCTATCCCGTGATGCTTGCGTTGCTCAGATTTGGCGATGACTGGCTTCCAGGGGATCCGACCCGTCCCCTGACGTTGATACATCTTTCCTGTGGTCACGAATGCAGTCCGGACACGATTTGCTCGAAGTGCCACGGCTCCGTGGACGCCCTCAACGTCGTCTATCGCGACGGACCCGGGGCCGGTACGGCCGCCTGTCCTGCGCATCGCCGGCGTCGCATCCTCGATAGCAAGGTCGGCGGTTCTCGACGGCCTGATTCCGTGGCCCGCGCCTTGAGTATTCTCAGTGACCGCTGGACCTTTCTGATCATTCGCGAAACCTTTTTCGGCGTCCGACGATTTGACGCGTTTCAGGACAATCTCCGTATCGCTCCCAATATTCTCGCCGACCGCCTCGCTCGGCTCGTCGAGCAGAAAGTCCTGGACCGCATCGGATACCAGACCAACCCGCCTCGCTTTGAATATAAACTCACTGAGGTCGGACGTGCGCTCTACCTGCCGCTCATTCAAATGCTGCGATGGGGTGACAAATGGGCTGGATTTCCGCCGCCTCTGCTGCTGAAGCACTCTGCGTGCGGACACGACTTTGAACCATTGATTGTTTGCAGCCACTGTCGCGCCCCGCTGAACGCGAGTGATATGACCTACTCGCCCAATTATCGGACGGCTTAGCGAAATTATCCGGGCGGCAGTTCGGCAGCGCGCTCTCGGGCCGACGAGGGGACAGGTCGCGGCCGGCAATCAATTCTGCCGCCTCGCGCTGCACCGATTCCATCAAGGGCTCGATCGCCAGACGGAGTGGCGCCGTTGGAAGTTAAGGGGCACCGCGGCACTTACAGTCATCCGTCCGTTCGCACGTGCGAGCAGGCCTTGCGGACTATTGACACTCCCGGGTGGCGGTGCGTTGATCTGCGCGATGGCCAAGCGGGCGTATGACCCGCAGCCCGGAGGAACGCGATGGACCTGACCCGCAGGCAAGCCCTGATCGGCACGCTCGCCGCCCCTTATCTTATCAAGGCCGGCACGGCGCGAGCCGCCACCTCATTGAAGATATCTCACCAGTTTCCCGGCGGCACCATCGACCAGGGCGACTTCCGCGACCGGATGTGCCGCCGCTTCGCGGCCGAGGTGGAGAAGCGCACCAACGGCGCATTGAGGTTCGATATCTACGCGAATTCGTCGCTGATGAAGACCAACTCGCAGTTCTCGGCCATGCGGCGCGGTGCGCTGGATATGTCGCTGTTTCCGATCCCCTATGCCGGCGGCGAGCTGCATGCCTGCAATCTCGGATTGATGCCGTGTCTCGTGACCAGCTACGAACAAGGTGCGCGCTGGAAGAATGCCGAGATTGGAAAGACGTTTGCGAAAATCCTGGAGAGCAAGGGAATCGTGTTCGTTTCCTGGGTCTGGCAGGCCGGCGGTGTTGCATCGCGCAGCTCGCCGATTCTCGCGCCCGATAGCGTGAAGGGGGTGAAGATACGCGGCGGCAGCCGGGAAATGGATCGCATGTTCGCAGCGGCGGGCGCCCAGGTTTCGACGATGCCGTCCAATGAGATTTACATCGGCATGCAGACCAGCGCCCTTGACGCGGCCGTCACATCGTCGACCAGCCTGATCTCCTTTCGCCTGGAGGAGCTCGCCAAATCGCTGACCGCGGCCCGCAAAGGGTCGTTCTGGTTCATGCTGGAGCCTCTTCTGATGTCGAAAACGATCTTCGACGCGTTGCCGGCCGATCAGCGCAAGATTGTCCTCGATGTCGGAGCCGAAATGGAGGGCTGGGCGACCGACCAGGCGCGAGCCGATGACGAAGAGGTCGCCAAGGTGTATGCGGCCAAGGGCGTCACCGTCTCGGACATGAGCGAGGCGAACCTCGCCGCCTGGCGGAAAGTCGCGGAGGACAGTTCCTGGAAGGATTATGCCGCCGCGTCGACCGAAGCGGCTGAACTTTTGAAACTCGCTCAGAAAGTCTCCTGAGAAGATGAGCGAGGCGCTGCGCCACGACGCAATTCTGGCCGCGGATCACCCGCATGACGTCGGCAAGGAACACGGCATCGAGGCGATCGTCGCGGTGGCCAACCGGATCGTATTCCGGCTCTCGGCGGTCGCGCTCGTCGCGGCCGCATTCGTCCTGACGTTCGGCGTCATCGCCGGACACGTTACGAAATCGTCCGTGCTGTGGCAGGACGAGGTGACGATCTTCCTGATCGCCGGCGCGATCTTTCTCTCCGCTGCGACGGTGCAGGCCGGGCGCGGCCATGTCGGCATCGACCTGCTCGACCACTGGTTCCCGTCGGCGAGAGCGAGGCGGCACCTCATCGTCGATGCGGTCATGCTTTGCTTCTGCATCGTCTTCGCCTGGAAGACGGTCGCGCTCCTGCACGAGGCGTACATCGACGGCCAGACCTCGCAATCCGCCTGGGGGCCCCCGTTGTGGATACCCTACGCCTTGCTGGCCGCTGGCATGATTCTGCTGGCCCTTCAGGTCGCGATTCAGGTTGCCGTGCGCTCGCCCCTTGTCTGCCTCGCGATCTTCACGCTCGCCGCGGCCCTCCTGTTCTGGCCGCGCTCGCCTCTTCCGCTGGTGACGGGCCTGCCGCAATGGATGATAAGCATCTCCTACTGCGTCGTCACGCTGCTGGTGATGTTCTCCGGCATGCCGATCGCGTTCGCGCTCGGCATTGTCGCTGTCGGTTTCATGTTCCTGTTCATGCCGGCCGCCTCGCTCGATACGATCGCGCAGAACTTCTACGAGGAAATCGCCAACGTCATCATCCTCGCCATCCCGCTGTTCATCCTGAAGGGCGCCGCGATCGGCCGCTCCAACGCCGGCCGTGATCTTTACTCGGCCCTGCATGCCTGGCTGCACAAGGTTCCGGGCGGCCTCGGGGTGGCCAACACCATCGCTTGCGGCCTCTTCGCCGCGATGGCCGGCTCCTCGCCTGCGACCTGCTCGGCCATCGGCTCGGCGGGCATTCCGGAGATGCGGGCCCGCGGCTATTCACCCGGCTTCGCCGCCGGCATCATCGCCGCCGGCGGCACGCTCGGCATTCTGCTGCCTCCATCGGTCACGATGCTGCTCTACGCAGTGGCCGCAGAAGTCTCGCTCGGCAAGCTTTTCCTGGCCGGGATTGGGCCGGGCTTGTTGCTGATGCTTCTCTTCGCCGGCTATGCGGTGCTGCGCTACAGCAAGGAAAAACGGCTCGCGCTGATCGAGGCGCAGACGACCGGCCGTCCCTCGGCATTGCTGGAGGAAGAGCATTACACGTTGATCCAGAAGCTGAGAATGATCGGCTGGGTTGCTCCCTTCGTCACCATCCTCGCGGGCGTCATGGTCGTCCTTTACGCGGGCTGGGCCACGCCTTCGGAGACGGCCGGTGTGGGGGCGGTGCTGGCCCTCATCGTGATCGGCGTGATGTACGGCATCTGGCGTCCCTCCCGGGTCATGCCGATCGTCTCCGGCACGCTGAAAGAGTCGACCATGCTGCTGATGATCATCGGCATGTCGCTCCTTTACGCCTATGTGATGAGCTATCTTCACATCAGCCAGTCGGCAGCCTCCTGGATCATCGGACTTGGTCTGTCGAAATGGGCGCTGCTCGCCACGATCCTCGTTTTTGTCGTCGTCCTCGGCTTCTTTCTCCCGCCGGTCTCGATCATCCTGATGACGGCCCCCATCATCCTGCCGCCCCTGAAGGCGGCCGGTTTCGATCTGATCTGGTTCGGCGTGGTCATGACCATCGTGATGGAAATGGGTCTCATCCACCCGCCTGTCGGCCTCAACATCTTCGTCATCAAGAATATCGCGCCCGACATCCCGCTCAGTCAGATCATGTGGGGCACGATGCCGTTCGTCGTCCTGATCATGCTCGCGGTGGTGACGGTGTGCCTCGTGCCGGAACTGGCGACCTGGCTGCCGGCCGCCGTGATGGGATGACGGGCCGGCGCTGCCGCGGATGGTGACGCTGTGCCGCAGAAATCCTGCTGCGGCGCGCACGACGATATGAACGGACAACGAAACAAGCGGCGAGGCTATGGCGAAACCGCCATAGCCTCTGGACCGGGCATATCCGATCTTCCCGCTTTTATTTGGCAGCGGGGAGTTTTCCGATGTCGAAATTCTTCGCCTCCGCCCTGATCTTGTCCTTGTCATAGATATTGATCTCGTCGATCAGCTCGTTCGTGAACATCCGCGATGTCGGGACCGGCTTCGAGAGCTGCTTTTCCTGCAAAAGGAAATCGCCCAGAACCTTCCAGTCCCTCTCGACAAACATTCCATATTTCCCGCCGGTATCCGGGCTGGTCCACCCCGGCAGTTTTGACTTCAGGATCGCCATACCCTGCGCCAGCCGCTTTTGCGGATCCGGATTGTTCGGCCGGGCTTCGGGATAGAGAGACCAGGTGATGAGGATGGCGGCTTCCGGATTGGCGAGCGTGAAGTCCAGCCCCTTGGAAAATCCTCTCGCGATCCCGACCAGCATTTTCGGTCTGTTGCGGATCGTGTCCTGTTTCGCCAACAGGGATATATCAGGAATCCGTTCGAGCTTTTCATCAATCTTCAAGGCTCTCAGCTTGATCCCCCCTGCCTCGAAACGCGCGATTGCCGCATCCCAGAAGACGATCGCGTCAACGGCCTTTTGATTGATCGCTGCCGCGGCCTGCGCGCCGGCACCTATCGGAAGCCAGGTCACGTCCTTGTCGGGATCAAGGCCCTGAGATCTGAGATAGGCCTTTCCATAGGTCGTTCCGGCGCTGCCGAACGACGTGATTCCGATCTTTTTTCCCTTCAGCTCCGGGATGGACTGGATGGGACTGTCGGCCGGAACGGACATGGACCAGATGTTGCGATAGCCGACGTTGTAATAGTAGCGAATATCGAGAGGAGCTGCTGCTCCCTCCTGCATTCCGATGACGGCCTGCGCAGGCGTCGCTTCGCCCACGTCGCCATTTCCCGATGCAACCTGGATCGCAACTTCATTCGAGCCGCCCACGGCGACCAGTTCTACGTCCAGTCCATCCTGCTCGTAATAGCCCATGTATTTGGCAACGACGAACGGCGCAATCGATTCATCGATATTCCTGACCGGAATAAGGAGCTTGACCCGCTCGGCGGTAATTGCGGCCGAGGAGAAAACAGCAAGAATGGCGGCTGCGGCGACCGCGCGAAGCGATGTGCGTTCGAACATAATTACTCCTGTGTTGCCGGTGGGAGTACATTGCCTGTCGGAGTACGTCCTTCATTTCCAATCGATCACCAGCAGCGTAACCCAAGGCGGGGGGCAGTCAATAAAATTTGTACATTCGTACGAATAGTCGTACTATTGTACGATAATCCACCAACCCGGAGGGCAGATGCGAGACGTCGCAATTGTTGGTTATGGCGAAACGAGGATTGATGTCGCGACCGGTCGAAACAGTTACGACCTGGCCGGCGACGTCCTCGACCAGGTGCTGTCGAAATACGAATTGGACCGGACGGATATCGATGGATTGTCGGTCTCGGAAACAATGAGCGAGACGGCCAATCCGTTCTGGGCCCAATACATGGCGGACGCCCTCGGGCTGTCTGCGACATGGCTCGAGGTGGTGGGACTGGGCGGCGTTTCCAGCATTGGCAGCGTCGCCCGAGCCGCCATGGCCATCAGGATGGGGATGTGTACGACCGCTCTCGTCCTGGCATCCGATGCGCAATCCAGCGGCAAGACGCCTGAGCAAGGTGCGCAGCGATTCGAGTTCCAATATCCCACGGGTCTGCGCGGTCCCGTCGGCGCCTTCGGCATGATCATGCGCCGCTACGACCATCTCTATGGCCTCGATCGCAGAGCGCTGGCCAAGCTGGCCGTCACACAGCGAGAGCATGGCATGTTGAACCCGAATTCATGCCCCAAGCTTCGCAAGCCCATCACCGAGAGCGACTATCTGAACTCCAAGCTGGTGTCGGACCCGCTGCGGGTGCTGGACAGCGTCATGGTGTGCGATGGCGCGAACGCGATCCTTCTGACATCCCGCGAGAATGCAGAGCGGCGCGGGATGAAGGCGATCTATCCGACCGCCTACGAGGAGTTGAGCGGTTTCAACGTCGACCAGCCTATGGCAGAAATTCTGGAAAGCGGCTTTCAGAAAGCCGGTCCACGCGCGCTCGCGCGCGCGGGCATGAAAGCTTCGGATATCCAGTCGTTCCACCCCTACGACGACTTTCTGATCGCAATCATGCTTCAGCTCGAACAGATCGGCTTCTGCGAGGCGGGGAAAGGGGCAGACTTTATTCTCAACACCGACATGTCGATCAGGGGAACCCTGCCGTTGAACACCGGCGGAGGACAGATATCCGCGGGGCAGCCCGGTCTCGCCGGCGGCGGCGTCAATCTGGTCGAGGCCGTGCGTCAGATGTTCGGGGAGGCAGGCTCGCGGCAAATTTCAAACATCGAAAACGCCATGGTGACCGGGATCGGCGGTATTCATTATGCGCGGAACTGGTGCACGTCGGGCGTCCTCATTCTGGAGCAGGGTTGATGTCGTACAAATTTCAGGGCGTGAGGCCGCTCCCGCAGATCGGATCCTACATTGACACCCGGGAATTCTGGGAGGGCGCGCGCCAGAAAAAACTGATGCTGCAATACTGCACCGAGACGGGCCGCTTCCAGCACTACCCGCGCCCCGTCAGCATCTTTACCGGCAGGCGCACCCTCGAATGGCGCGAAGCCACCGGACTTGGCCGGGTCTATTCCTGGACCGTGACGCGCTCGCCCTGGCCGGGAAACGAAGGCCGCGTGCCCTATATCTGCGCGTATGTTGATCTCGACGAAGGGGTTCGCTTCCTCTGCAACCTCGTTGAGTGCGACGAGAACAGCGTGAAAATCGGAATGCGGGTCGTCGTCCATTGGGCCGAACTCACGGACGAGATCAATTTTCCCGATTTCAGACCTGCAGGAGACGACGGGCGATGAAGCTCGGAGCATTTCTGGCGGCGCAGGCGGTCGCTCAACCTGAAAAAAACGCGCTGGTCTGCGGCGAGCACGCCATGACGTTCCAGGAGTTGCACGACGCGAGTGATCGTGTCGCATGCGGGCTTCGGGACGCGGGGGTCGCGGTCGGCGACCGCATCGCGATCCTGCTGCCGAACTGCTGTGAATTCGTGATGTTGTTCATGGCTATCGTCAAATGCGGCGGAGCGGCGCTGCCGCTCAACAAGCGCCTGTCTCCCGGGGAAATCGGGGCGATTCTGGACGACGCGGAGCCCGCGCTCATGTTTCACATGGGCGAGGATCGCGCCTTTGTCTCGTCCATCCCGGGGACACGCGTCATGCGCCGATGCGCTGTCAACGCAGACGCCGAGGCCGGCGAACTCGCGCTGACGGATCTGCTGCGGACGAAGCCGCGGCCGATCGATGTTCCCGCCGAGTTCGACGACTGCATGATTTCCTATACGTCTGGCACGACCGGGCAGCCCAAGGGCGTGATTACGACCCAAGCGAACTATATCGTCTCGAACGGCTTTCTCAACGGACTTCACTGGGGGCTCACCAGCGCGGACCGCATCATGATCACCACGCCCCTGGCGCAGCGGGCGGGATTTGCACGGGTCGGCAACGTCATCGTGCTGGGATGCACGCTGTACATGCAGCCGAAGTTCGATATCGAGGACATCGCCGCGACCGTCGAGAACGAGTGCATCACGCTGATCGGCATCGTTCCGACGATCGGCAAGCTTCTTCTGCCGGGCATGGAGCGTGCTCCGGAGCGATTTCGGACGCTTCGCGTGCTGGTCGCAACCGGCGAGGCGTTTCCCGTCGATGTGAAGCAACGTATTCAGACCGCACTTCCCTCCCTGAAGATATTTTCATTCCTGGCCATGACCGAATCCGGCGCGATCGCGACGTTGCTGCCGGATCAGCAGATCAAACATGCCGCGTCCGTTGGCCGTGTCACGCCCGGCGTCGAGGTCCGTCTGGTCGGCGACGATGGCCGCGACGTGCCGCCCGGCGAAGCCGGCGAGATCTGGGTTCGGTCGGGATTGCCGGGTCAGTATATCATATTCCGCGCCTACTTCCGGAAGGAGGAGGCGACGCAGGCAGCCTTCGAATCGGGATGGTTCAAGACGGGCGACATTGGCCGCTTCGATGCCGAAGGGTTCCTGCATATCGTCGACCGCAAGAAGGATATGGTGGTCTCGGGAGGCTACAATATCTATTCGAAGGAGGTCGAGTTGGTGCTAAGGAAGCACCCGGCCGTTGCCGATGCCGCCGTCATCGGCGTTCCCGATCCGGCGTTCGGTGAAGCGGTCGCCGCCTTCATCGAGTGCGAGCCGGGCGAGAGCGTATCTTCCGACGCGCTGATCAGCTGGTGCGGCAACGAGATCGCGGGTTACAAAAAGCCGAAATTCATCGTGTTTACTCCCGAGTTGCCGCGCAACAATATGGGCAAGGTGCTCAAGACAGAACTACGGAAAGCGTTCAGCAAGATCGATGCCCATCAGTAAGCCCGTCTCACGTGAGAGACGTTCCGGGAAAACAATGCATCATCAAAAGCCGATTGAGAGGATAACTCCGCGACCCGCATCCCGCAGTGAACAGCAACAGAAATACATTGCTGGCGTCGTGTATGATCTGATCGGGGAAGTCGGCATCGAAAGCCTGACGATGAGGCAGATCGCCGAAGCCGCCAAGCTCAGCCTCGGCACGATCACCTATCACTTTCCCAACAAGCAGGCTCTCATCAGCATGGCGCTCGATGCGGGCTACTCGCTCCCCGACGACTGGAGTTCCTATGCCGGCTCGCCGATGGCGCAGTTGCGGCACATTGCCCTGTCCTATGCACTCCAGTCGCCCAAGAGCCGATGGTGGCGCTTCTGGATCAGCCATCTGGCATTGAGCACCCGGGACCCGGACCTCCAGGCGACGCAATCGCGCCGCTTCGACAAGCAACGCCGGTTCTGGATCTCGCTTTTGGCTGCGGGACAAGAGAAGGGCGAAGTGATCGACGGCATCGATATCGAAAGCACCGTGGACGACATGCTGGTCGAGGTGCACGGTCTGGTCACGCTTCAGTTCGTCAAGCCAAATGGGAAGATGCGCACCTATGCGCGCGACAAAATCAACGCGATGATCGATCGGCTTCTTAAAACGTGACGCTGTTCAGAAACTCCGTCGGAGCCGGCTGGCAAACGGTTGCCGGACGGACGTGGCGAACTCCCCGCTCTTCGTCAATTCTGCACATCGCGCGACAATCCATCCCGCGCACTGACCGCTACCGTATCGCGCCTTTGCCGACCTCGTGGAAAAACTCCAGCACGCGCGGATGGCTGGCGTGGGCGATGTTCATGCGAAACGCCGCGGTGTCCGCCTGTCGCTCGGGGCGAAAGACGGAGCTGGGCGCCAGGAAGATGCTGCGCTCGGCCGCCAGACGACACAACCGATCCTCGTCGGTGCCCGGCGGCATTTCGAGCCAGAGATAAAATCCGCGATCCGACGGCGTTGCCACACGAAGGCCGGTGGCGCGCAGATCCGCGACGGCCCGCGTCGTCGCGGTCTCAAGCCGGCTGCGCAGCCGGCGAAGGTGACGCAGGTAGTGGCCGCCGGCGGTCAGTCCGTAGATCAGCCGCTCGACGTAGTCGGATGTCGCAACGGTGGTCAGCAGCTTGATGTCGGCCAACGTGTCAGCCAGCGCCGGCTGGGCCGCGACAAAACCAGCCCGCAACGACGCGGACAGCGTCTTCGAGAACGTCCCGACATAGAATACGCGGTTGAGCTGATCGAGGCTGGCGAGCCGCGGCCGGCCGGTCGGAAGAAGGTCGGCGAACGCATCGTCCTCCACGATGTAGAAGCCATGGCGCTCTGCGGCGAGGAGCACCCCGTAAGCGGTCGGAAGCGACAGCGTCCCTGCCGTCGGATTATGCGCCAGCGATTGCGTGAAGAAGACCTTGGGCCGCTCGGTCGCGAGCTTCGCTTCGAGATCTTCGAGATCCGGCCCGTCGGGCGTGCGCCGGATGCCGACCACGCGCACCTTGCCGAGCTTCAGCCTGCCGAACAGCGGATAATATCCAGGATCATCGACGAACGCTGTATCGCCCGGCTCCAGCACGTGGCGAATGATGAGATCGAGCGCATGATTGGCGCCGTGAGTCATCAGCACCTGTCCGGGCGTACAGCGGATACCGCGCTCGCTCAGCAGCAGCGCGATGCGCTCGCGCAGCGGCAGAAAGCCGCGGGAACTGCCGTAGCCGTGCTCCACGGGCTTGCCGAGCGGCCGCGCCGCCCGGCCGAAGTGCGAGCCGATTTCCGATCCTTCCATCCATGATTCGGGCGGCCGGCCGTCGCCCGGCCGGACCTCGTACTGCTGGTCGAGTTGCTCGCGCAGCAGCGTCACCAGATCCAGCGCCTCGGCCAGATGGGTTCGCGGCGGCGGCGAAGGCGCCCTTGTTTCGCCACTGACGAAAAAGCCGGAACCGGCACGCGCCTTGATGCGTCCGAGTGAGACCAGACGGTCGTAGGCCTCGGCCATGGTGTTCTTCGACACGCCATGCTCGACCGCTGCCTTGCGGATGGATCCGAGGCGCTCGCCGGCCTTCAGCGACCCATCCTCGATGCGACGCTCGATGATGCGGATAATGCCATTCACGCGGGTGGATGACACCTCCTCAAAGTCCTCCGACGACAACTGACCCAGTTCCTTGTCCATGACAGCCCCAGTCGCAATAGCCGATAACTGTCCCTTGATCCACGGATTGTCACGGGACAGCTTCCGCACCGTACCGCCCAAGGGTGGCGAGAAAACCAACAACAGGAGGAAAGGTTCAGGGACTGTCCGGTTCGTGCGCCTTTCTCCCTGTCAGATGTGCATAGACCGCCGGCCCGACAGCCGGCGACAGACGATAGGGTCACCATGTCGAGCCAGCTTCCGAACGCTCCCCGCAGCTCCCGCATCAGCGGATTCCACAAGATGTCGCCGGAAGAGAGGCTGGCGCAGGTGGAAGCCTTTGCCGGCCTCGACGCCGACGCGGTGAGCCAGCTGGCCAAGGACGGCAACATCGATCCGCACCTGGCCGACCACATGATCGAGAATGTGATCTCCACCATTTCGATCCCGATCGGCATCGCCACCAACGTCAAGGTCGACGGACGCGACGTGCTGGTCCCGATGGCCACCGAGGAATCGTCGGTGGTCGCGGCCGTCTGCAATTCCGCGCGTCAGTGCTACGACGCCGGCGGCTTCATCACCTCGATGTCCGGCACCGAGATGATCGCGCAGATCCAGCTCGTCGGCGTCAGCGATCCGGAAAACGCCCGCATCCGCATCCTGGAGCGCAAGGCCGAGATCGCGGCGATCTGCGACGAGTGCGATCCGATGCTGGTCAAGCTGGGCGGCGGCTTCCGCAACCTTGAGGTGCGGATCGTCGAATCGAAGGGCGGCGCGATGGTGATCACCCACATCATCGTCGATACCCGCGACGCGATGGGGGCCAACGCCGTCAACACGATGGCCGAGCGGCTCGCGCCAAGCATCGAGACATGGGGCGGCGGCAAGGTCTATCTGCGCATTCTGTCGAATCTCGCGGACCGCCGGCTGGCGCGCGCCCGCGCCGTGTGGCCGGTGGCCGCGATCGGCGGCGAGGCCGTTCGCGACGGCATGATCGCCGCCTATCAGTTCGCCGACGCCGATCCCTACCGCGCCGCGACCCACAACAAGGGCATCATGAACGGCATCTCGGCCGTGGTGCTGGCAACCGGCAACGATACCCGCGCCGTGGAAGCGGGCGCGCACGCCTTCGCCGCGCGCAAGGGCCGCTACGCCAGCCTCACGCACTGGGAAGCCGACAAGGACGGCAATCTCGTCGGCACCATCGAACTGCCGCTGGCCGTCGGCCTGATCGGCGGCGCGACCAAGATCCACCCGACCGCGCAGGCCTGTCTCAAGATCGTTGACGTCAAGTCGGCCGAAGAACTGGCGCGCATCATCGCCGCCGTGGGTCTGGCGCAGAACTTCGGCGCGATGAAAGCGCTGGCAACCGTCGGAATCCAGCAGGGACACATGTCGCTGCACGCAAACAACGTGGCGATCGCGGTCGGCGCGGTCGGCGACGAGGTCGCCGCGTTGGCCAAAATCCTGGTCGAGAAGAAGCAGGTCCGCCAGGACGTCGCCGTAGCTGAACTGGCCAAACTGCGCAAACCGGAGTGAACCCCATGGCAGTCCATCCGACACCCTCCGCTGCCTCCCCACCGGGAGGCGGCACCAAGGCCTATGCCGAGGTATGGGGCGATACCGTCGTGCTGAAGGATCTCGGCAAGGCAATCGTCATCGGCGCGCTGATCGCCTTCGCCTTCTACTTCGTCGCCGGGCGCATTCTCGAAAACTTCGTGCCGACGGCACAGATCGCCCGCACCTACGCGATGCTGGTCGGGCTGATCGGCTGCATCACCGCGGGCGCAGTCTGCGCCCGCCTGTTCGCGCCCAAGCGCGATCTCAGTGAACAGGCTCATGACGACGCCTGGCGGGAGGAAACATTGGACCAGCTCGCAATCGAATCCGGCGGACTTGGCCGTGTGTCCGACCTGCCCGAAACGGTGAAGGCGGACCTGAAGGAAGTCGGCCTTTACGACAGCTTCGCGCGCCGCGAAGCCCAGCAGGACAGGCAGCGCACGGAGGTGCAGTCGTGACCGGCGTGCTTCTCCACGACATCCTGATCGCCGTCGGAATGGGCCTGCTCGGCGCCGTACTGTTCAGCGCCATCGGCCTCGTCTCGGGCACCGACGAGACCACCACCATCGCGCCCGTCACGCTACTGGTGGTGCTGCTCGGCGTGCCGCCGGTCGGCGTCTTCACCTTCTGGCTGGCAGCCGCCGTCTCCAAGCACATGACGCACGCCATCCCGACGGCGCTGCTCGGCATTCCCGGCGACACCATGGCGGTGCCGCTGATGCAGCAGGCGACCATGCTGCGCAATCTCGGCGTGCCGCATGTCGCGCTTCGCAAGATGCTCGCCGGCGGCCTGATCGCCGCCTTCGCGGCGGTGCCGCTGGCGGTGCTGTTCGCCGTGCTGCTCGCGCCGTTCGGACCGACCATCACCAAATCAGCTCCGTGGATCTTCCTGGCGGCGGCCCTCGCGGTGGCCTACTTCTCGCCCGGCCGCTGGGCGTCCGTCGCCGCGCTGATCCCCTTCGTGCTGATCATCGTGGCGCTGCAGACCGTCACGCGCGGCTACGGCGTGGCCCTCAGCGTCAGCTACTTCCTCGGCATCGCCGTGGGACCTCTGGTCGCGGACCTGTTCTCGGTGCTCTCGCCGCTCGACAGGAAACGCATGCTGCGCGACAAGCCGCGCAGCTTCGTGCTGGCTCCGGACATCAAGGCGTGGGGCGGATACTTTCCGAACCCGTTCCGGGTGCTGGACCGCTCGCAGGTCGGCTGGACCATGCTGACGGCCACGATCTCCTCGGCCACCTTCGTCTTCAGCCCGGTCGCCATGACGGTGATGCTCGGCGAATTCGTCGGCTCGCGCGTGAAGCATGCCTATCACCGCCTGACCACCGTGCTGGCGGCACGAAACGGCGTGACCGAGGCGACCTATATCGCCGAGGCGCTGATTCCGCTGATCGCCTTCGGCCTGCCGCTCTCGCCGGTCGCCGCAGGTCCGGCCGCGCCGCTGTTCAACGCGCCGCCGGTTTTCACCATCAACAACGCCACCGGCGAGATCCACAACCTGCACACCATGATGACCCCGTCCCAGTTCCTGGTTTACGGACTGATCGCGGTGGTGCTGGCGGCGCTGGTCGCCTACCCCTTCGCGATGAACTACGCCCGCAGCGCCGCGTCGTTCGTCTCGCGCCGGCTGAGCCACGAGGCCATCATCGCGACCTTCGTCGGCCTCGTGCTGGTGATCGGTCTGTGGGAAGGCGGCGTTCTCGCCCTGATGGTCATCCTTACGATCGGACTGATCGGCGGCACGCTCTATCGTGTCCTCGGTCTGAACACCGGCGTGCAGTTCATGGGCTATTATGCGGCGGTGCTGAGCGTGCCGGCCATCGTCAAGCTCGTGACGGGAGGCTGATGCATGGCTTTGCCTCAGGACGTGCGCATCGTCGAGGTCGGCCCGCGCGACGGGCTGCAGAACGAGGCGACGACCGTGCCGGTCGAAACCCGCATCGCCTTCATCGAGGCGCTGATCGCGGCGGGGCTGACCACCATCGAGGTGGGCAGTTTCGTCTCGCCGAAATGGGTGCCGCAGATGGCGGGCACGGCCGAGGTGCTGGCAGGACTGCCAGCACCCGAGGGCGTGTCCTTCCCGGTGCTGGTGCCGAACATGCAGGGCCTTGCCGCCGCGCAGGCGGCGGGGGCGCATGAGGTCGCGGTGTTCGGTGCGGCCTCGGAGACGTTCTCCCGCCGCAACACCAACTGCTCCATCGCCGAGGGACTGGATCGTTTCCGTCCGGTCGTCGCGGCGGCGCGCGCGGCGGGCATTCGCGTGCGCGGCTACGTCTCCTGCGTGCTGGGCTGCCCGTACGAAGGCGAGGTGCCGGTGAGCAAGGTGGTCGAGGTCGCCAGCGCGATGACGGCCATGGGCTGCTACGAGATCTCGCTCGGCGATACCATCGGCGTCGGCACCCCGCTTAAGGCGCGGGCCATGTTGGAGGCCGTCGCCGCCGAGACGCCCATGGCACAGCTCGCGGTGCATTTCCACGACACCTATGGTCAGGCGCTCGCCAATATTCTGGCGTGCCTGGAAGCCGGCGTGAGCGTGGTGGATTCCGCGGCCGGCGGCCTCGGCGGCTGCCCTTACGCCAAGGGCGCAAGCGGCAACGTTGCGACCGAAGACCTCGTCTACATGCTGGACGGCATGGGCGTTGCGACCGGCGTCTCGCTCGACGGCGTGTTGGCCGCAGCCGGGCAGATCGCAACTGCGCTGGGCAGGAGTCCTTCCTCGCGCCTGTCGAAAGCCAAGGCGGCCTGAAATCCCGCCCCCCTGAAATCAACCGGATGTGCCTTCAAGATGATCCTGCATCAGGTGCGCGGGATCATCTACGGCGAGGACAGAAGCGATGGCCAGCGGCGCAATCTTCCCCACGCCCTCCTATTGCATTCTGATCGCAGCACTCGTCTCCCCGACCGGGAGGCCATCGAGAAGTGCGCGAAAGAACACGCGGTAGAAAGCCGGATTGTAGGCGATCGCCTGCCCCTGACCGGCTGCAAACACCGAAAAGGTCAGGGTCTGGTTGGGCGAAACGTCCAGCGCGACCGATGGCGCGGGCGGCACAAGACATGCGCCGTCCGCATTGGTCGGGCACAGTGTGAGCGACAGAGGCAGCGTGCTCGCGGTCTCGCCGAACGGCGTTGTGGTCGGCGCGAACGTCACGCGCCCGGCGGGTCCGATGTTGATCGTCGCGACTGCCATGGCGCCGATGCCGTTCGGCCCGGATACATCAAGATTTCCATCGCCGGCCGGCGTCGCGGATATGGAGATCATGTCCGGAATGCGTTCCGGGCTGGACGTGAGCAGAAGCGTGTTGAGCCCCAGCGCCGTCGGCGCCGGCATCGTATTGGCGCACGACATCAATATCGGCATCGCCAAAGAGAACGTGGCGGACGGCGTCACCGCAAAGACGAAGCTCTGCGATTGCCCCGGCGCGATGTCGACGGGCGTATCGGCCGTTCCTGTCGGGAGATTCGTTGCGGGATCGGTCGTCTGAAACTGAAAGGTGCCCGGAACGCCCTTTGACACCGCAAGACCGCATCGTTCGGCCACGCCGCTCTCGTCCCCTGCCCTATCTTCGGCGGCTCCGTCCGCACTTGCAGCGATACCGCGTCGGCCCGAAACATCCGGCTGCCCGTCCGCGCCCGGGGAGGTGGCGTTGAGAATCGTCGCAAACGCCGTCACGGGACTGCCGGGCACCGTTGTCCGCGCCGTGGGCAGCACCGATGAATAGACCTGTACCGACGGCCGCACGCTGTATGATGACAGATAGAGCGACGATCCGACGCGCGTTCCCTGCTGAATGGCGATCGTGAAAACATCCTCGAACAAAATCGGCAAGCTGCCCGCCGGGATCGCTGTCGAGGCCGTCTTGCTGAATGTCGACTGCGCGATTGCGCTCGCCGGACTGACGGGCGCGATCGACACGCTCCGCGATGACGCGTTCGCCGTAAAGGTGGTGCGCACGCCGACCTGACTGGCGGTGTTGAACCCTGCGGAAAAATTCCCCTGCAACTGGCTGTAGCCGGTCCAGTTGCCGCTTCTGCGCGATGCGCGGGCAAAAACATGGAGCGCGAGCGTATCGGGCGCTCCCGACGATGTCTGGCCGTTGGCTGCGCCTGTCAGCGTCACCATGAAAAGGTAGGTGTGATAGATCGCCGTGCCATCTGCGTTCACCGAATTCCCGATGGTTCCGGTGATCTGATAGGTGTCGCCATTGCTGGACGTCACCCCGAAATCGAACGGCAGCGTCACGCTGCCGCCGAATGGCACGGGCAGAAGACTATCCGCTGTGCAGCCGCCCACCTGACACCCTGCGCCCTGCATGCCGGGCAGGGTCGCGTCGACCAGCAAGCCGATATTGGGGCCGTCGAAGGCCATTGCGGTTCCCGCCATAGCCAACGTACCGGACACCGCGAGGATGGCGGCCTTCGGCAGCCGCAGCATGTGGCCCCATCCACGATGGAACCGATAGCCGAAACGGAGACGATGCGGCACGGCGGCTTTCTCCCCGAATGTAAGCGTTCAATGATTTGTTTCAGCGAAACGGAAGCGGTTCAAACGGGATCATAGACTGCACGATTTCGCGCCCCGTCCAGTCGCGGGCAGACGGCGCGCGGAGAGCGGCACGCAGCCGGGAACAACCAGCTCGGGATCAGTAGCCGATGCCGGGATCGACGATGTTCATGGGAGGAACACCCGACAGCGCACGGCGGATATTTCCGGTGACCTGACCGATCGCGGTCTCGGGATTGGTCGCGCTGGAATTGTGCGGCGTCATCGTGATGCGCGGATGCCCCCAGAAGGGGTGATCGACCGGAAGCGGCTCCTGCCGGAACACATCGAGCACCGCATGCCGCAACCGTCCGCTGTCGAGCGCGGAAACGAGATCGGCGTCAACGACCAGCGCGCCGCGCGCGACATTGATCAGCGCAGCCCCCTCGCGCACGTTTTCGAAGAATCCCGCATCCACCAGATCGCGTGTTTGCGGCGTCAGCGGCAGCAGCAGAACGAGAATGTCACACCGGCGCAGAAAGCCGGAAAACTGATCCGGGCCGGCATAGGTCGAAAACTTGTGCTTCGGCTTCGGCGACCGGCTCCAGCCGACGACCCTGAAACCCAGCGCCGACAGCGCCGTCGCGCAGGACAGCCCGAGATGCCCGAGACCGAGTATCCCGACGCAGCTCCGCGAGGGGGGAGCGGGATGGATGAACTCCCAGCGCCGCTCCCGCTGCGCCCTGTCCGTCTCCGCCAGCCTGCGATGCAGAGCGAGCGTGTGAAGCAGCACATACTCCGTCATGCGATCCGTGAGACCGGGATCGACCAGGCGCGCGATCGGCACCCCCTTCGGCAACCGGTCATCGGCGAGAAAATGATCCACTCCCGCGCCGAGAACCTGAATCAGTTTCAGATTCGAGAGCGGCTCAAGCAGTCCCGGCGGATGCTTCCAGACCACGGCCGCCACCACGTCCTCGGGCGCGACGCCATCAAGACTTCTGCGAACGTCGAAATCGGGCAACGCGCGCTGAATAGTGTCCGGCCAGCTCGGATCGCTGAATTCGCTGTGAAACAGAATTACCTGGCGTCGATGTGCGGTCATGACACTTTGTGTTGCAATGAGTGCGTCGATTGCGTCTGGTCATCCACTACGTCCGGGGGCGGAACAGATAGGCCGCCGCGGAGAGAGCGTGGCAGCGCACGACGTTCAGCGCCTCCTCCACCGGCACATGCTCGTTGATGCTGCCCATGCCTCTCGGCGAGGGGCCGTAGACGACCGACGGAATCTGCCGGTAGCGCCACAGCCGCGCGTCGGTGTTGCCGAGACCGACCGCAGGCACGGGCCTGATGTTGGTGATCGCCTCCGCCGTGTCCGTCACGATCCGGGCCAGCTCATGGTCGGGATCGCTCCAGTTGGCCCGGTTGAGCAGGATCACCTCGCAGGTGAACTCATGCCGCTCGCGCAGCGCTTCGATGCGCGCCAGAAGCTCATCGGTATCCGCGCCATTCGGCAACCGGATATCGACATCGAACGAGCAGCGGGACGCGATCATGTTCACCCGCGATCCGCCGGTGATGGTGCCGATGTTCATCGTGATCTTGCGCGCGACGTCACTCGCGCCGGCGCCATAGGCCCGGTCATAGTCCTCGCGCGAGCGCTCCAGCGCCGCGACGACGGGTCCGGGCTCCTCGAACGCCATGCCCGACAGCTTCTTCAGATCGGCGATCAGCTCGAACGCCTTCTCGATGGCATTGGGGCTGACGTGCGGATAAGCCCCGTGCCCGCCCGGGGTCTGCACAGTCATGCGCAGCCACAGTGCGCCTTTCTCGCCGAACCGGACCACGCTCGCGCCGCTCGGCTCTCCATTCAGAAGCGCCGTTCCCGATATCAGTTCGGGGCACGCGTCGAACAGATGCCGCGCTCCATTGGGACCGAAGCTTTCCTCCTCGGACACGACCGTGAGCGTGAGCCTTCCGGCCAGCTGCCGTGCGAGACGCGTCAGGTAGACATACGTCATGATCGACGCCGTCGTCCCCACCTTCATGTCCGCGCTGCCGCGTCCCCAGATCGTTCCTTCGACGCTTCCATCCCACGGATGCTGCGTCCACCCTTGTGGTGTTTCGACCGGAAACACATCGATATGGCCGTTGAGGACGAGGTGCTTGCCGCCCTCGCCGAACGTCTGCGTGGCGACGAGGTTGGGCATGGTTTCGTCGCGGTTGAACATGGCATAGCCGATGCCAAACCCGTCGAGATGCGAGCGGACGAGAGCCATCACCTCGCGCGTGTCGCCCGGCGGATTGGGCGAGCGCGCGCGCACCAGCGTCTGCATGAAAGCGAGGAGTCTGTCCCGATCCTCGTCGATCCAGCGCAACAATGTCTGTCGGATCTCTTCCATGGACGTCATGGACTGTTGTCCCTGTCTGGCGGCGGCCTTCGTTGCATGCCGCCGCTCCGCCGGAGCGATGATGTTCTGCGAGGGTTATGCTGCGCTCGCCTCGATCTCGTGCTCGTATCGCACGGGAATCGGATCGACCTTGTTCCTGCCGAGGAAGCTGCCCTTCTGCGAGCATTTCACCACGTAGTTGGCGGCCGGCTTGCGCTCGCTCTCGTAGACGTGGAGAGCTTCATCCACGTTCCTGTGCTTCGCGAACGCGTCACGGAGCGCGATGGCATCGATGAACGTCTGGCTGGCCCCCTGCGCCATGTCCGGCATCATCGGATGCGCGGCGTCCCCCAGCAGAGTAACGCGGCCATGAGTCCATTGATAAGGGCTGCCATCGACATCCAGCAGCGGACTCTCCACGATGGTCTCCCTCGGCGTGATGCTGAGGGTGTTGGGAATATGGGTCTTGGTCCAGGAGCTGAAGAACCGGATGAACTCGTCGAGATTCTTCGCTCCGGCCACGGATCCGAACCAGTAGGCATTTCCGTTTCCGACCGGAATGGTCGAGATGAACCCGCCCGGAGCATAGAAACCTGTTTGTGCTGCGGGATCGACATCCACGTCGTCGAGGCTGACGACAGCGCGATAACGGAAAGCATGGTGGTCGTTCGGGCGGAAGGTGACGCCGCCGATCAGCTGCTCGCGGATCGCCGAGTTGATGCCATCGGCGCCGATCACGACATCGCCCTCGTAGCTTTCGCCATTGCTGAAATGGCAGATCGCCTTGTCCCCCTTCGATTCGACGGAGGTCACCTCGTAGCCGAATTTGATGCGTTCCATCCCGAACGCCTCGGCAAGCATCGTGCTCAATGTCAGCCGGTGGACCCCGACCGACGGCGCGCCATATTTCAGCGGCCAGCCGCTGGTGTCCTTCTCGAACAGACGCTCTCCGTCCGAGCTCAGGCCGATGTAGCGATTGAGCTTGACCGCTGCGGCGTCATACCGTTCGCGCAGACCAAGTCCGTAGATGGCGCGTCCCGCATTCGGCCACAGATTGAGGCCTGCGCCGGTGGCTCTGAGAACGGGCGCGCGCTCGAACACCTCGACATCGAAGCCAAGCCCCGCCAGCCCGATCGCGGCCGCAACGCCCCCGAGCCCACCACCACAGATTCCCACGCGCATAAGTTATGTCCTTCACGTTCGAACAATGCCGCGCTCGTCGAAACAAGGCGGCACCGCAGTTGTCCGGCTCCCGTTCTGAGCGGGAAGCGGCCTTTCTTGTTCTGATTTCGATATGCGATCATCCCGTCGCGAGGCGACTAGCGCACGCGGCTTCTGGGATCGGCTTCCGCCCCGTGATAGGGGATTCTGTCGACCATCGGCTGATACTGGCCGGACGCGACCACCTGATTCACGTGCGAGGCGATCTGGTCGAGCGTCGCGAACCAGACGCCGCCCTTGCCCTTCATGTACTGGATCATGCGGTCGATCCGCATGCACCGCGCAAGGCGCCCCATCACGAACGGATGCCACACCGGAATCCAGAGGCCGCCATATTCCCAGGCCGCCTCGAACTCCGCCATGAAGACATCCATCGCGCGGTCCGGCGAGTTCACCTGCATCGCATAGTTGAGATCGGAGTTGATCGTGAACTGCGGCCAGTCGTCCAGCGCCCAGTCGGTCGGCAGCTCGACCAGTTTTCCGTTGTCGCCTTCGATAATGTAGGGAACGTCGTTCCCCATCAATGACGAGTCGTAGACGAAGCCCTCCCTCGTCAGATAATTGAGCGTGTTCTTTGAGAACCGGTAGCTCGGCGCACGGAATCCGCGCGGGCGCACACCAGTCACCTTCTGCAGGGCATCGAGCCCGCGCATGAACCAGTAATCTTCCATCTCGGCCGAAAGGCTGCTCAACCGCTCGTGCAGATAGCCGTGGAGGCCGATATCGTGCCCCTCGTCACGGATCTGTCTTACAATGTCCGGGTAGTGCTCGGCGCACCATCCAGGCACGAAGAACGTCTGCTTCAGCCCGTGCTTTCTGTAGAGTTTCAGAATTCGGGGGATCGCGACGCGGTCATAGCGCAGCCAGGACGCAGTCCCGATCAGGGTATCCGCGATCTGCGGGTGCGCATAGTAGATGAGGCTGTCAGAATCCATGTCGAAGGTGATCGCCACCGCGCACTTCGCGCCATTCGGCCATTGCACCGGATTTTCGATCACACCCACGTCTCCCAACCGGGGCCCGCAGCACGGGGCCACATATCAACAGCAAGACACGACGAACGAGCGCCGATGAAAACACCTTCGGGGGAAGCAAGCCCTCACCCGACGGCACATCGCGGCGCAAATCCCGCATGCTGCGGATCCTGTTTCACAACCGTCTCGTCGCGCGGCAACAGCGATGACGCGGCACGCAGGGATCAGACCGCGCATGGTCCCCTCCCGCGCCATCCGCACGTCGCCAGCCGGACGCACATCGTCCGATCTGATTGTCTTATTGTCAAGACAATTGAGAATGCATTTCACGGCCGGCACCAGATCGCCCAACTTCCCTTCACGGGGGCTCCACGCGTGGAGCAGCATCCGCTTCGCCCGCGTAGTGCTCCGGCGCCCACAGCCGTCCGTCGCGCAAAGAGGCAGCGGCAGATTATTTATTGAGCAATGTTTCCAGCCTTCAGATCGGTGTCCAGCAATCCTTCCCAAGAGCACCGCGACAGAAACGGCCGCTCATCAAGTGGAAATCGCCCGCGGCTTCGGGCCCGCTTGATGCAAGCTGCGCCCCGGATCGCCTGCGAATTCGTGCGACAAATGAGTTATTGACATGACATTTGATGGCCAAGATATTTGATCTCGCTCAAACTGGGGACATTTCGAGATGACGCCGAGAGTGAAACTGAGAGCCCTGCTGGTTGTTGCGATGGCCGCCTTGACGACGCTGGCCTTGCCCGCGGTGGCAGTTGCACAGGACAGCATGGCGAACATGCTCAAGAGCAAGACGCTGAAGGTGGGCTGGATTCCCTCGCCTCCGGGATCTCAGAAGGATCTCGCGTCCGGAGAGCTCAAGGGCTACTACATCGATATGGTTCGCTTCGTCCTGTCGCAGATCGGCGTCGAAGCCCAGTTCGTCGAGACCACCTGGGCGAACTTTCCCGCCGGCCTTCAGGCAAAACAGTTCGATCTCGTCGCCGCGGGCACGTTCGCCACCATTCCGCGCTCGGCATCGGTGACCTTCACGCGACCGGTGTTTTACCTCGGCTATACCGCCGCCGCGAAAGCCGGAGACCAGCGCTTCAAGTCGATGGCCGATATCGACAAGTCGGGGATCAAGATCGCGGTCGTGCAGGGCAGCGGCGGCCACGAATACGTCAAGCGCACGATCAAGAATGCCGAAATCGTGGCCGTCAGCACCTCGGATCTGTCGATGTCGCTCGTTCAGGTCGAAACCGGGCGCGCGGATGTGGCGATTGAGGATGCCTGGGCGACCCGTCGCTACATCAGCTCGCACCCGGCCGTGGTCGATCTGTTCCACGACAAGCCGTTCAATCTCCAGCCGATCGCCTGGGCCATGCGGCCGGGCGAGAATGAGCTGCGGATCTTCCTCGATCAGGCGATCGAGTGGATGCGGATCAACGGCAAACTCGAGGAGATCGTTCGCTCCTATCCCGCGAGCAGCCGCTACATCGTCAAAGATACTTACATCTCGCTCGACTGATTGCCGACCACCCGCTGCATCCTTCATCGGTTGAGATTGTGAACATATCTGCGCAAAGCCTCGACGAGGCGGCCTGCTACAAGCTGCTCTCGGGAGCCGTGGTGCCACGACCGATCGCGTGGATCAGCAGCCTAGCGCTGAACGGCGCCGTCAACCTGGCGCCGTTCAGCTGCTACACGTTCGTTTCCACCGTTCCCCCTCTTCTCGCGATCAGTTGCGGCCGCAAGCCGGGCACGATCAAGGACACCGTCGCCAACGCGGTGCGTACCGGCGAGTTCGTCGTCAATGTCGCATCCTATGAGATGCTCGATGCCCTTCACGCCAGCTCGGCGGAATACCCGGTTGACGTGAGCGAAGCTGATATTCTCGGCGTCGCCCTTGCGGACAGCTGCGGCATCGGGACGCCACGGGTCGCACGCGCGGCGGCCAGCATGGAATGCAGGACGGTCGACGTCATCGACTTCGGCGCGCAGCGCACGCAGCTGCTGATCGGCGAGGTCGTCTGGTTTCATGTGCGGGACGATTGCTACACGAACGGCCGTATCGATACGGCTGCGCTGAATCCGATCGCGCGGATCGGCGGGCCGAACTATGCGCGGCTCGGCCCGGTCGATCCAAAGGCGCCCGTCGCCCCGTCGCATCACACGGCCGTTCGCAACGGCTCCACATAGGCGAACGCCCTCCCCGGAAAACGAGTTATCGGGACACAGGAGCACCATGGCCGGATTCGACTTTGGCTTGATCTGGGAATATCGCGCGCTGTTCCTGCGCGGCGTGTGGGTCACGATTCAGCTCACGCTCGGCGCACTCGTCATCGCCACCGTCTTCGGTCTGATGGTGGGGCTGGCGCGCTGGAGCCGCGTCAGGATCGTGGCGTGGCCCGCGACCGTGTTCGTCGAGATTTTTCGCACCACTCCGACGCTGGTGCAGCTCATCTGGATCTATTACGCGCTGCCGTTGCTCACGGGCGTCCAGCTATCGGGGTTCTGGGCCGTTCTGATCGGGCTCGGCCTGCACGAGGCCGCTTATTTCGGCGAGATCGTCCGTGCGGGCGTCGCCTCGATCGATCGCGGTCAGATGCTGGCGGCCAAATCGATCGGCATGTCTCCGTTTCAGGCCATGCGACGCATCATCCTGCCGCAGGCGTTGAGGCGGATGATCCCGCCCTCGGTCAGCCAACTGGCCACGCTGATCAAGCTCACCTCGCTCGGATCGACCGTCGCCGTTGCCGAACTCGTGCATGTCGGCGGAGAACTGATCGCGGCCACCTTCCGGCCGATGGAGGTCTACACCGCGATCGCGATCATGTATGCCGCGCTGGTGTTTCCCATCGTATGTCTGGCGCGTATGCTGGAACACTGGTCCGAGGCGAGGTCGTGATGAAGGACCCTGTGGCGAGCGAAGCGGGTCGGCCGCTCATCCGCGCCGCTCAGGTGCGCAAGCATTTCGGAGCGCAGGAGGTTCTTCGCGGCGTCAACCTCGAGGTTCGTGCCGGCGAGGTGCTGGTTCTCATCGGGCCCAGCGGCTCTGGCAAGAGCACCTTTCTGCGATGCATGAATTTCCTCGAAGACTACGATGGAGGGCAGATCACTTTCGACGGATCGCCGGTTGGCTTCGAAACGCTCGCGAACGGCCGGCGCCGTCGCCTGCCCGAGCGGAGGACTTCGAAGATCCGCGCCGAGATGACGATGGTCTTCCAGAGCTTCAATCTGTTTCCGCACAGGACGGTGATCGAGAACGTCATCGAGGGGCCTGTCATCGTGCGCGGCCAGCCGCGCAGGGAGGCGATCGAGAGCGCGCGCAAACTTCTGGCAAAGGTGGGGATGGCCGAGAAGGCTGACGCCTATCCGAGGCAGTTGTCCGGCGGGCAGCAGCAACGCGCCGCGATCGCGCGCGCCCTCGCGATGGAGCCGAAGGCGATCCTGTTCGACGAACCGACATCCGCGCTCGATCCGGAGATGGTGAACGAGGTGCTCGAGGTCATTCGTCAGCTCGCGGCGGAGGGAATGACGATGGTGATCGTTACGCACGAGATGAAATTCGCGCGGGATGTCGCCGACCGTATCGGCGTGATGAACGACGGGCAGATCGTGAGGGTCGGACGTCCGCAGGAGATTATATCCGAGCCGGTGCGCTGAACCTCTCGCCCACCGGGGCGTTACCGCCGGCGCTTTCTTGTATTCCGCTGGAAGACACGCTAGCCTGAAAGCTGGCTCATCATTCAGCCGTGGCGGCGCTGCGGATGCCTCCAAATCACGGTTCATGACGTCCCACCCGGTCTACGATCCATTTCCCAAATACCTTCAGATCCGCGAGGTTCTGCTTCGCTGGATGGCGGATCGGGACGTCGGCGACATGCTTCCGAGTGAGAAGGCCCTGTCTCACGAATTTCAGGTGAGCCGGGTGACCATACGGGAAGCGCTCAAATCGCTTGAACAGGATGGCATCATCGCCCGGCGCGCGGGCGTCGGCACATGGGTCGCGCAGGCCGCTCCCGCCGTGGCAGACCGGCGCGCCACCGGTCCCATCGAAGAGTTCGTCCGGATGGGCATGGAGACGAGCACCTCCCTGCTGTCCAGCGGACTTATCACGGCGCCGCCAGACGTGGCAGCGGTGTTCCAGCAGAACGCGGACTGGACGGTGCTGGAGGCTCAGCGGCTGCGGCTCGTGGAGGGAAAGCCGTTTCTCCTGCTCAAGGCTTATTTCCCGCCAAACATCGGCAGGAAAGTCGCCAACATCTCGCATTCGGATACGCTCTATGTCCCAACCCTGCGCGCACTGCACGATGAAGGGATCCGCGAGGAGTGGCAGCGGATCGAGGCCGTGGCCGTGGATGGCGAACTCGCCAAGATCCTGAAGGTCAAGGGAGGCAGCCCGGCGCTGGTCGTCAACCGGCTCTTCGTGGATTCGAAACGCAAACCGGTGGTCTATTTCATTACGATCTTTCGCGCTGACCGATATTATTACACGGTCAAGCTTCCTCAAGCGAAGGGGGCGCGGACGCCGGCTGGCAAAAGCGGCCCCCGATCGCGGGCTCCGCGCCGTGCGGTGAAGCATTGATACGAAGCATTTGGAGCTTGCCGGCTCTGCGGGAGGTTGGCCTTTAACGGGAGGACGCCGCGACGGGAGGACGCCTCGAACCCTTGTTTGCGAGCAGCCCGGGCTCGCCATATATCGGCCGATTGTTACACATCGCCACCCGCCACGTCTTCCACACTGCCATTTGGCAGGGTTACGCGGAGCGGTCACCCCCAGTGCTCCCAAGCTGACGGACCCAATCGAGATTTCGATACTGCCACGCGCGATGAGCGCGCAAAATTCTCCCCACGAATTTCCGCCCGTTATCGAAAAGGCCCATTTCCTTTCTCTGGCGATGCAAATTGCCGGCTCGCACCTCGGCAGACATCGGCCAATGGCGCTGTAACAAGAGGCCGCTGCCGTATGCGGACAGGTTGAGGTACTCGCCTCTCGCTGTTGCCGTAAAAAATCAGGCCTCGGGTGAGGATCAGCTGTTTTGGATGCGACTTCGGGTCGACAGGACCGATGAGCCGGGCTTCAACGAACCAGCCTATGACGATGATCGTTTCACCGGGACCATCGGCCTTATCAGTCCTTGAACTTCGTGCGCGGACGCCGGAACATCGGGCAACACGACGCCCACGACGTCCGCGCGATATCGAATCCCGGCACTGGATCTGCCGGACCTCGACAAACTCGTCATTTAGGCCCTCAGGACCTCACGCGAACCGCGGACCAACCTGCGAATGCAACCCGGTCATCGCGCCGCCATGCCCCGGCAACCCTTCGGCTTCGCAAACCAGAACCGAACACTCAGGTGCAGTTCTAAGCAGTTCTAAGAGGGGCGGCTCGCACGAACCACCGCCTTCCGGAAAACAACCGCCATGGGACGGCCGTGCAGTTGCCTGCACGTTTCCCGAACATCTGACAAACCGGAGGACACAACCCGCAACGCGCGGCCTCCTGTCATCGTGGGATCACTCTTCGGCAGGCTGGTCGCCATCATCCTCGTCGTCCCGTGACGGCGAGCCCGCGAGAATCTGCTCCGCAATGAGCCCGGAATTCTGACGGATGGCGGCCTCGATCTTCTGCATCATGTCCGGATTGGATCGCAGGAAGGCCTTGGCGTTTTCCCGCCCCTGTCCGAGCCGCTGACTGTCATAGGAGAACCAGGCCCCGGACTTTTCGACGATCCCGGCCTTGACGCCAAGGTCGAGAATTTCGCCGGTCTTGGATACGCCCTCGCCATACATGATGTCGAACTCGACCTGCTTGAACGGCGGCGCCAGCTTGTTCTTCACCACCTTGACGCGGGTCTGGTTACCGATCACCTCGTCGCGCTCCTTGATTGCACCCGTGCGGCGGATATCGAGGCGAACCGAAGCGTAGAACTTCAGCGCGTTGCCGCCAGTGGTGGTCTCCGGCGAGCCATACATCACACCGATCTTCATCCGGATCTGGTTGATAAAGATCACCATGGTGTTGGACTTGTTGATCGAGGCCGTGAGCTTGCGCAGCGCCTGACTCATGAGACGCGCCTGCAGGCCCGGCAGGGACTCGCCCATCTCGCCCTCAAGCTCGGCGCGCGGTACCAGTGCGGCAACCGAATCGACGATCAGCACGTCCACTGCGCCGGAGCGCACCAGCGTGTCGGCGATCTCCAGCGCCTGCTCGCCATGATCCGGTTGCGAAATCAGAAGGTCGTCGAGATTGACACCCAGCTTGCGGGCATAGACCGGATCCAGCGCGTGTTCGGCATCCACAAAGGCGCAAATGCCTCCGCGCTTCTGTGCCTCGGCCACGCAATGCAACGCCAGCGTCGTCTTGCCCGAGGATTCCGGACCGTAGATCTCGACGACGCGGCCCCTCGGCAAACCGCCGATGCCCAGCGCGATATCGAGGCCAAGCGAGCCGGTGGAAACCGCGTCGATCTCCATCGACTTGTCGTTCTTGCCGAGCCGCATGACCGAGCCCTTGCCGAACTGGCGCTCGATCTGTGAAAGCGCGGCAGACAAGGCCTTGGACTTATCCATGGACGATCCTTCGACGATACGCAGGGCAGCTTGGGACATCGGGTTGCGTTCCTTATGGACGGGATTCGCCGGGCGGACAACGAGGCCGGACGCTCGAAATCAGTGAATTGGTGTGTACACTATTTGTTCTCGGTTCGCAATATGTTCTTTTCGTCGTCGGCGCGACCCATCCACTGGAGGCGGTTTTGCTTTTTGTCGGTGGCTGTCAGAATTATTTGTCGGTTTAGAGCTGAAAATCGGCCCTAAGTTATTGAAATTATTCGATAGGCAGGGTCCGCAATGGAGCGGACCCTGATTGCGGCGAGATTGCGACCGACACAGAATGCTGGAAACGGCATCAAGCCTTTGTAGCTATTGGAAAAATTCGGACCCATTGCGGCCCCTTGCCTTCTGCCGAATGAACTTGCGCGGGATATTGCGGCCCCTATTGCGGCCCCTCATTCATCCTCCAGGAAGCCGATCCGCTCAATCCTCTCTTCGATCAGTGTTGCAAAGAGAGATGCATCGGGATCGAATCCCTCTTCGAAATAGCGGCGGCTCAAAGCTGCCTTCAATCGCTCAACGTGGCTCTCCCCGTAGGCCGGAACTCCAGTAGCCGCCGTTTCTGCTGCTAAAACCTTTTCGGCCTCGTTCACTAATTGGGCGATGACAGAGAGGCTGATCTCTTCGCAAAGCCTCAGAACGACGATCACAGCAAACTCGTCATCCGATAAAGCCCAACGGGGAAAGTAGCCGGGTTTCTTTGCGGAAAGCTCGGCGACATGTTGGGCGATCTTGGCGCTGACTTCCTTAAAATCGAAGCGGGGCGAACCGCTCTGGCGAAGTTCGCGAAAAACTCGTCGGCAACCTTCTTCGCCGAGCCATTGATCAGGCGCTGGCCGAGTTGGGCCAGCTTGCCGCCGATCTGGGCTTCGACGTTGTAGATCAGGAGCGTGCCGCCGTCCTTGTCGCTCAGGCTAACGGCAGCCCCTCCTTTGGCAAAGCCGGCGACGCCACCCTCGCCCTCGCCGGTGATCCTGTAGCCATTGGGCGGATCGAGATCGCTGAGAGTGACCCTGCCTCTGAAACGCGCCGCGACAGGGCCGACCTTGATCCTTGCGATGGCGCGAAAGCCACCATCCTCGGTGATCTCAAGCTCCTCACAGCCAGGAATACACGAATTCAGGACAGCCGGATCGTTCAGCTTGTCCCACACCACCTCGCGCGGCGCTGCGAGCTGGACTTCGCCGCTCATCGTCATGGCCATTGGACGGTCCCCTGAATCTCGTGTGTGGAATGGAAGACGCTGGACGCAGCCGCTTGCCTGCCACCTTGTCCTCAATCGCTGCCGAGGCTGAGCTTGCTCGGCATCCGCTTTTCGATCGCGAACTTCAGCAGCGCCGCCGAGCGAAATACGCCATGCGCGAACTTGCCGTAAGGCAGCGTCAGAAACAGCGCCATCACGGTGCCGAGGTGGATCGCGAGCCACAAGGCCATCGTGCTGCCGTCGCGGAACGCCAGGAGGACGAGGCCGGTGGCGCTGACCAGAAGAAGCAGCGCGATGAACCCCCGGTCCATCCCGGCCTGCCCGGGGTCGCTTCGCTGGGCGTCGCGTCGCATGTTCAGCCACAGCAAGCCGGACGGCCCCACGATCAGGCCGATGCCGCCGAGCGTGCCAAGAATCACGGGTGCGCTGAGAAGAGGATATGGCGCTTCAGAGGCGAACAGATAATGGTACAGCGTCGCCACGCAGGTCGAGGCGAAACACAGCAGGAAGCCATACATCGTGACCTGGTGAAAACGGCGACGCCACAGCGTGAATGCATCGTCGTCCTCGTTGCAGCCCTCGCCATGGCCGCCGCCCAGATACCGCAATCGCGCGATGTCGACGAACGCCTCGCCGGCCGCCGGCGCGCGGGCGCTGGCCGCCGATGCGATGTCCCGGAGGTCGCCGTCTTTCGTGGGCGAGATCTCGCGCCAGAACTTCACCACACCGACGCCGAGCGCCAGGATCGCAAACAGGAAGACGGAGCCAAACGTAATGATAAGGAAATTATGCGGAAAGATCGCATAGAAATTTCCCGCGAGCGGGGCGTGGATGAGCGGTCCGTGCATCGCCACGGCCAGCACCAGAAACAGCGCGAGCCCGCCGGCGAGCGCCAGCGCCACCGTCAATCCTGCGCGTTCATAGAGGCGGCCGAACGGAGCCGGCCAGGCATAGTCCTGATAGGTGCGGACACGCACCCTGGCCATCGCCTGCGGCACGTTGACCGCGAACTCGTGCGGCGGCGCATATTGACAGGCATACAGGCACGAACCGCAGTTGTGGCAGAGATTGGCAAGATAATGGGTGTCGGCCCTGTCGAATTCGAGCCGCCGCGTCATCGCGGGAAACACCGCACAGAACCCTTCACAGTAGCGGCATGCGTTGCAGATCTGCATGAGGCGCGCGACTTCCTGCTCGCCGGCGGACATGGCGCCGGCCAGACCGCTCCCGCCCGCGCACGCCGCGCTGTCAGTGACCTGGCTGGGGGCGAAGTCAGCGCGCGATGGCATAGGCTAGTTCCTCGTCGAATGTCGGGTGGCGAAAGCCCGCGCTTCTGGCGGCGTTGACGCCGGCGATGCGGCCGAAGGCCGTGCCGATGCTCATGCCGACGCCGGCGGTATAGCCCTTGCCGAGCACGTTGCCGGCGACCATCTCGCCCGCGGAAAACAGGTTGGAACTGGGCACATCGTTGAAGCGAATTGCCGCGGTATGATCGATCTTCATGCCGAGATAGGTGAAGGTGATGCCCGGCCGCAGTGGGTAGGCATAGAACGGCGGCGTGTCGATCTCGCGCGCCCAGTGCGTCTTCGCCGGCGTCACGCCCTCGGTGTGGCAGTCATCGAGCGAGGTATGGTCAAAGGTCCCGGGTCGGCACGCCTCGTTATACGCCTTCAACGTTCGCACGAAGGTCTCGGGGGCGATGCCGATCTTGACCGCGAGATCTTCCAGCGTGCCGGCGCTGGTGCCCTCGAACACCGGCGGCATGAAGCGGCCGACGGCCTTCTGGTCGATGATCGACCATGCGGTCTGGCCGCGCTGTTGGGCGACGAGGCGCCCCCAGATCGCGTAGCGCTTCGGCCAGAAGTCTTCGCCTTCGTCGTAAAACCGCTCGCCGTCGAGGTTCACCACGACGCCCAGCGAAACACAGTCGATGCGCGTGCAGATGCCGCCGTCATAAAGCGGCGCACGGGCGTCGATCGCCACGCAATGCGCCTGGGTCGGATCGCCGATGGTCCCCGCCCCGGCCTCCATCATGAATTGCAGCATGACCCCCTGATTGAAGCGGGTGCCCCGGATCAGGAATTTCTCGGCGGTCCATTCGCCACGCTCGTTCTGGCCCCAGGCTTCGCGCTGCCATGCGAGGTTCGACTCGAAACCGCCGCTGGCCAGCACGCAGCTTTTTGCCTCAATGCGTTCTCCGCTCTCGGTGATGGCGGCGCGGAACTCGCCATCCTGAAGATCGAGTGCCTTCACCGGCGTGCCATAGCGGACGCGGACGCCGAGCACTGCGGCACTGCGGTAGTACGCATTCACCAGCGCCTTGCCGCCCCCCATGAAGAATGCATTGGTGCGGGCGACGTGCAGCGCGCCAGACAGCGGCGGCTGGAAATGAACGCCATGCTTGCGCATCCACGGACGGCAGCGCGACGAATGCCGGATCACCAGCCGAGCCAGCGCTTCGTTGGTAAGGCCGCCGGTGACCTTCAGCAGGTCCTGCCAGAATTCCTCTTCCGGGTAGGCTTCGACCAGCACGTCCTGCGGCTCGTCATGCATGCAGCGCAGGTTGCGCACATGCATCGAATTGCCGCCGCGCCATTCGCGCGGCGCGGCTTCAAGCATCAGCACCGATGCGCCCGCCTCACGCGCCATCAGCGCCGAACACAGGGCGGCGTTACCGCCGCCGACGACCAGGACATCCGGAATTTCAGCACCCATCAAGACTCAGGCCTCAAGCCGGCGAGACGTTCGCCGGACGGTTTCGGGCAGGACCAGCGCTCCGGGACCGCAGCCCTCCCCGTCTCGCGCGCGGGCAGAACGGTCACGATTTCGTCCGTGCTGCTTTTTTCGCAGACACCGGCTTCCTGCTTTTTGTCGTCGTTCGCGCGACCGCACCGACGGCGGGCCGGCTTTCGGGCACCGGGGCGACGGCTTCCGCCGCGACCGGGGTTGACACCTCGTCCACCGGCTGGTCCAGCAACCCTCGCAAATGCTTCGCGGCCTCGGCCCCCTTGATCGCACCGCGCCACATCTCGCTGACGGATTTCTCGTGCAGCGCGACCGCCTCCGGAGCCGACGTGATCATGGCAACGCCCAGCCGGATGTTGGGCTGCTCGCCCAGCCGGAAAGGACTGAGCGTCAGCATCTTGGTGTCGGCCATCCGGAATATCTGGAAATGGGTGTGCGGCAGCGACTCCGTCACGACGCCGATCTGCACGCCGATGGCATCGTCCTCGATGACGTTGGCGAAATGCTCCACCTCCGCGCGGGCGAGAGCGCGGCGCTCGGCGAGTTCGGCCCCCGTGATCGACGGATTGCCGACGAAGCCGTTCTGCACGAAGCGGCGGATTTCCCGGGCTGACATCAGGTTGAGGATGCCGGGCCTGCGCCTCCGATAGGTGGCCTTGCGCTGCGCGAGGATCTCCATGATCTGGTCGACCTGGGCGAGCGTCTTGTCGCGGTCGGGGAGGGTGAGCGGAAGGCTCTCCTTCAGCACGACGTGAAGCATCTCCAGAAAGCGGTCCGACGCGAGCAGGAAGGAGATCGGGCCGGACAGAACCATGATGTGCTCGGCGGTCTCCTCGAACTGCCTCATGCGTTCGAAATAACTGACGGCGGAGGGCATGTATTCGATGCCGACGCCGAGCAGCGTCGGCATCGAGACCTGCAGGAGTTCGGAGAGCTTTTCGAGAGTCTCGATCTTGGCCAGTTCTCCCTTTTCGAACCGGTACAGCGCCGTCCGCGAGATCCCGACCCGCCTGGCGATCTCATCCGCGCTCAGGCCGGAGCCCAGCCTGAACGCCCTCAACCTGTTCGCAATCTCTTGGTATCGGATCGCCAATGGAGCACCTATCGTCTGGTTGCGGGGGCACATCCGCGCGCCCCTCACCACGTATGACAAAATTGTCCCAATATTGGAACAGAAACCCCACCCGGTCCTCGGCCCGTCAGCTCCGCCTGCATCGTCAGATCCGCCAGTTCATTCGAGACCGAGCACGATGCGTTCCTTGGCGGTTCTGTCCCGAATTTGACCAAGCGCTTCGCTGAAACCCTCCAGCGGCCGGACCGAGGTCGCGGGCGGTTTGACAAGCCCCTTCTCGTACAGCGCGAAGATCTCGTCGAAACACTCACGCATCCGCCCTGGCTTTCTCTTGCGATAGTCGCTGACCTGCAGGCCGCTCACCTCGATGTTTTTCACCAGAAGATAGTTGATCTTGACCGACGGGATCTCGCCGGCGGCAAAGCCGACCACGACGAGACGGCCGCACCAAGCCAGCGCCCGCAACGCCGCGGAAAAAAAACGATCGCCCAGCGAGTCGATCACGATGTCCACGCCCCGTCCGTCCGTCACCGCATAGACCTGGCGTCGCAGGTCTTCCCGAAGATCATCAACCGAGAGATCGACCACCTCGTCGGCGCCGGCCGCGCGGACCGCGGCGGCCTTCGCCATCGACGAGACGCCGACGATCACCTTGGCCCCGAACGCCTTCGCCAACTGGACAGCCGCGAGACCCACGCTTCCGGTGGCCCCCAAGATCAGCACGCTTTCCCCTGCCGCCAGACGGCCGCGTTCGCGCAACGCGAACCATGCGGTGTCGAACGCCAGAGCCATCGCGGCCGCTTCGGTGAACGACATCGCGGCCGGAATCCTGTACGAATGCTCCGCCAGCGCGACGGCCCGCTCCGCGTAGCCGCCCTGCTCGGCCGTCGTCAGCACGCGATCGCCAACGGACAGGTCCTTCACGTTCGAGCCGACCGCGACGACCACACCGGCCGGCAGCTTGCCGGGCGTGAACGGGCGCGGCGGCAGGAACTGGTAGGTGCCGCCAATGACGAGCAGATCGACGAAGTTGACGCCGACCGCGCGGACGTCGATCAGAATCTCGTCCGGACCGGGTTGCGGAACCGCGACGTCCTCGATCGAAAGACTTTCGGGTGCCCCGAATTCATGAACGATGACGGCGCGCATTTGACGACCTTTCCGATGCCCGCCGTTGCGGACGAGATTTACCGGCTGCTGAAAGCGCCACGAGCGCCCGCGATGAGCTGCCCCGCAGACCCGCCTGCGCGGCGAAAGCCGCGTGCATTCCAACGGTGAGGTGAAAGGACGGATCGGCCACTTCCTTGATCCGGCGCGCCGAGGCGTCCGCGGGATCGCCCGCCGTTTTCGCCGCCTGCTCCATCATGCCGAAGCCTTCTCGGACGGAACGAAGCGGATCGGCGTCGGCACGACCTTGCCGTCGGCGATCTGCGCGACGATGTCCCGCTTGAGAATCTTGCCGCTGGCGGTGAGCGGGATCTCGTCCAGCTTGAGGAAATACTCGGGCATGTCGTAGCGCGACAGTCCGGAACGATCGAGGTGAGCGAGAATCTCTTCCGGAGCGACGGCCGCGCCGTTGCGCAGCATGACCGCGAGGCAGACCTTCTCTCCGAGCCGCTTGTCCGGAACCGGCAGGGCGGCCGCCCGGGCAACCTCCGGATGCTGCATGGCCAGGTCCTCGATCCGGGCAGGATAGATGTTGTGGCCGCCGCGGATGATCAGATCCTTCTTCCGGCCCGTGATCTGAAGATAACCGTCGCTGTCGATGCGACCGATATCTCCGGTCATGAACCAGCCTTCCGCGTTGAAGGCCTCGTCATTGGCGCCCTGATCGTCGAAATAGCCGAGCATCAGACTTGCGCCGCGCCCGCCGATCTGACCCGGCTCCCCGACCGGCATCTCCACGCTCATGTCTTCAATGGAGAAGATCTTCACTTCGTAGCCGTCGCAGGGACGGCCCGAGGTCTGCACGATGCGGTCCGCGTCATCGTCTATCCGCGTGTAATGGTGCGAACCGGCCTCGGTCATACCGTAGCCGCTCTGCGGGAAGACGCCCGTTGCAATCAGTTCGGCGATCACCTCACGCGGCGCGGACGCGCCGGAGATGCGGAATCCCCTGACGGCGCCGGGCGAAGACATCTTGCGCGCCTTCATCTCGGTCAGAAGGTCCATCGCGTGGGTGGGGACGCCGACAATGAACGTCGCTCCCACCTCGATCATGCGATCGAGCGTGCTGGCGCCGCGCGGAAGATCGTGCACGACGACTTCGCCGCCGATGGCGAGCGCCATGATGAGAGAGCCGAGACCGAGGTTATGGCTCAGCGGGCTCATGGTGTAGACGACGGTCCGTTCGTCGAACTTCCAGTCGACGACCATCGCCCTGGCGTTCGCGAGCAGGGTATTGTCGCTGTGCATGACGCCCTTCGGCTGCCCTGTCGTGCCCGACGTAAAGGCGAGATAGACCACGACGTTTGGATCGGTGTTGACGACGTCGTGGCCGTGATCGACCGTTTGCGGCAGTTCGTCGATGCCGGAACTGCCGACCGCGCCGAGCCTGAACACCGACTTCAAAGTCGGGACATCCTCCAGGGCTGCGAAGATATCGCGGCGTGATGCGTCTGCCCCGTAGCCAATCTCGCCGATGAAGGCGGCGGCCCGCATCCGGTTCATCAGCCGGACGATGTCGTCAACCGTATGATCGCGATGCAGCGATGGGCAACAGACATACCCTCCCCGCGAACAGGCAACGAGCGCGATCGCGGTTTCGACACGGCTGGAGAGCCAGACGGCCACGCGCTGTCCCTTGCGAACGCCGGATTTGACGAGGTGTTTCGAAAGCGCCTCCGCCCGCTGCACGAGCTCGCCATACGACAGCGCTCCCGAACGATCCCGTACGGCGATCCTGTCCGGATCACGTTCAGCATGACGCCGGACGAGCGAGAAGATGGTGTCGTCTTTCCAATGGCCCGAGGCGTAAGTCTCCCTCAGTCTTTCGCGGGACAGCAGGGTGAGGATCGTATTCGACATTACTTGCCTTCGTTCTTGCCGCGGAACAGGCCCGCGATGGCCGTCCACATCACGTTCATCATCAGCGAGACGCCACTGATCGGTTTGGCCGCCTCCCGAACCGGCGCGGGCGCAGCGTCCCGGCGAGGCGCAACAGCCGCGAGCGGGCGCTCGCCGGTTATCGTCTCGGCCTCGGCAGCCACCGACGGGACCGGGACGGCGACCGGCTCGGGCGGCGATTGCGCGATCTGTTTCTCGAGCGACCTGCTGAACTGGCCGATGAGTTGCGCGGCGATCGTCTGAATCATGCCGGCACCGCGCCCGTACTGCGCGACGGACCCCGACAGGTTGAGATCGGTGTCGATCATGACCCTAGAGCCGGTGCCCGACGGCTCCAGCCGGAAATTGACGAGCGCGTTGGCGCCACCCCGGCCCTTTGAGTCGTTGCCCTGTGCCCTGACGCGCGCGGTGTGCGCGGCATCATCGCGTTCCTCGAACTTTGCCGTACCGGCAAAGGCGAGAACCACCGGCCCCATCCGGACGGCAACCCTCCCCTTGTAGGTGTCCCGATCCACGACCTCCGTAAGTTCTGCGCCGGGCATGCACGGCGCGATCTTCGGAATGTCCATGAGCGTCTTCCAAGCTGCCGCCGGCGGAAGGGAGACTTCGAAAGTGTTCGAGAACTGCATGTTTCCTCCTAGCCCCGCTGCTGCGGGACGATCGGGGCACGATCACGCATGACCCACCGCGCCAGCCGCAGCAGGGCGGCGTCTTCATGGCGGTGCCCGACGAATTGCACGCCTACGGGCAGGCCGGCCTTCCCGGCAAAGAGCGGCAGCGTGATCGCCGGGCGGTGCAGGATCGTCCAGATTTCCTGAAAGGACGCGTCGCCCGTGGACGCCAGGCCCACCGGCGCCTCGCCATTGACGGCGGCCGTCAGGATCGCGTCATGCCCCGCGGTCGCGCCATCGATCCACATCCGCCAGCGGTCCGCGAGCCGGATGGCGCTGCGATATCGCTCGTAGGAAAACGATTGTCCTTCGGTGACGACGCGCGCCAGCGCCGGGCTCAGGCGATCGGCATGATGCTGGAACTCCCAGGCAAGCGCACGGGCACGTTCGTAGCCATTGATGACGACGCGGGCGTCGCTGAGTTCGTCAAATCCGTCCGGCAGCGGCATCTCGTCAACGACGGCACCGGACCCACGAAGTGCGCTCGCAGCAGCCTCGACGGCGGCAACGGTATCGTCGGACGCGCGGCTCCAGTGGTGCGTCCTGAACAGCAGCAGCCGCGGAGGCGCGTCGAGCGGCGACGGCCGCCCGGCCGCGCAGCCAACCAGCACATTCCAGGCAAGTTCGATGTCCTCCACCTCGCGGGCCAGCAGCCCGATGGTGTCGAGACTTTCCGCCGCGAATTTAAGCCCGGCGCGATTGATCGACCCGAAACTCGGCTTGAAGCCCACGATGCCGCAAAACGCGGCGGGACGAAGAATCGAGCCTCCCGTCTGCGTCCCGATAGCGATGGGCACCATACCGTCGGCCACCGCCGCCGCCGATCCGCTTGAGGACCCCCCCGGAGTCCGCTCCGCCGCAAACGGATTGGTCGTCGCTCCCGGAAAAACGCCGGCGAACTCGGCGGTCACGGTCTTTCCCAGAATGACCGCGCCTGCTGCGCGCAGCGCGGCGACACACGCCGCATCGGCGAACGGGCGATAGCCGTCATAGATCGGCGACCCCATGCCGGTCGGCATGCCCGCGACGTCGATCACGTCCTTGACGGCGACCGGCACCCCCCGAAGCGGCCCCGCCCGGCCGGCAGCATCGGATGCGCCGGCCTCCCGTCGGGCCGCGGCCGGATCAATATACGACCACGCCTTCACCGTCGCTTCGCGCCGCGCGATCCGGTCGAGGCAAGCCTCAACGAGATCCACCGACGTGATCCGGCCCGCAGCGATCATGTTCGCAGCACGGTTCGCCGAAAGACTGCTCAGGGGATGGATCATTTCAGATGTCATCGCGGACGCATCGAGAGCGGACCAAATGTTCTAAAAATAGTAATCGTAGCATTTTTGGTACCACGCAAGTGCATTTTTGCGTTCGTGATATCAATTCCAACCCCGAGAACTGCTTCCGAACCGATTGGCGCCCGGCCGGCCGAGACAGACGGCAACGCGCTGGCCCGCTAAAATCCCGCCATTGACTGCATTTCTATGCCGCGTCTCGTCACGGGCGCCCTGCAGATGTGACAGCGGAGAGCAGGGCAAAATTTCTGTAACATTTTTTGTACATTTGCCTTTACAGCGGTTTTTTCCCCGTCCTAAAAGACGAACGCGATCGAAGTCCTCCGCGCGGCACCGGATGCTGGATCCGGCAAGCGCCCGGCCTCCGGATCGCGGCTGCGCCGGAACCAGCGGCCGGACGCATGCGTCGCTCGCAAAACTGGGCTCGCCCATCACGCAGGGAACACCGTCATGCGCCTCAAGAGCCACGGCCGATACGACTACTCGCCGATCCCCGAACGTCCGGCGTTCACGTGGCCGGGCGGCAGAAAGCTCGCGTTCTACGTGGCGCTCAATGTCGAGAACTTCAGCTTCGGCGAAGGGCTGGGGCACACGCCGACCGCGCTGGGGCCGCCGCCCGACACCCGCAACTTCGGATGGCGTGACTATGGCCTGCGTGTCGGTATCTGGCGCATCTTCGACATGATGGACGAATTCAGGCTGCCCATGAGCCACCTGATCAACGCCTCCGTCTGCGAGGGCATGCCCCAGATCCCCGCGCGCATCCGGCTGCGCGGCGATGAGGTGATCGGCCACGGTTACACCAATTCCGAGCGGCAGAGCGACATGGACGAGGCGACGGAGTCCGCCATGATCCGCCACGCGACAGACACACTCGCCGCTCATTGCGGACAGAGGCCTTACGGATGGATGGGCCCCTGGATCGCCGAAACGGCGACGACGCCCGACCTCCTCAAGGAGGCCGGCTACACCTTCGTCATGGACTGGCCGGCCGACGATCAGCCGTTCTGGATGAGGACACGCGCCGGCCGCCTGCTCTCCGTTCCCTATCCGATCGAGATCAACGACAGCCCGACGATGTTGAGCCGACAGCAGCCGGCCACCGACTTCCACCAGATGATCGTCGATCAGTTCGAAGAGATGCTGTCGCTCTCCGGTCAGCAATCCCTCGTCTTCGGAATTTCGCTGCATACCTTCGTCGCAGGTCAGCCGTTCCGGCTGCGCCAGATCCGCAAGGCTATCGAGTACATTGTGTCCCACGAGCGCTTCCCGGATGTCTGGGTAACGACGCCCGGCGAGATCGCGCGCTACGCGAGCGAGTTGCCGGACGGCATCATTGTCTGAAATGCCGGACGAGGCCGTGGCCGCTAGATCGCGGCCACGATCCCCGTCTCGGCGGCGAACTTGGCGGCGAACTTGTTGCCCAGATAGGCCTCGATAACTTTCGGATCGCGGAAAACCTGCTCCGTCGGCCCCTCACTCGCGACAGCACCGTGGTGGAGAACCACCGTCCGTTGCGCCAGCGCCGTCACGACGCGCATCAGATGCTCGATGACGATGATGGTGATGCCCTGCTCCGCGATCGCCTTCACCATCTTGATGGCCTCGTCGATCTCCGACGAATTCAGGCCGGCATTGACCTCGTCCAGCATCAGGATCCGCGGGTTCATCGCGAGACTCTTCGCCAGTTCCAGCCGCTTGCGGTCGGCCAGCGCGAGTTCCGACGCAGGCGCGTCGTGCATGTGCGCCAGCCTCGTGAATTCGAGGCTTTCCATTGCCTTGTCCCGGGCCTGACGCATGCCGCAGCGCGCGGCATAGATGGCGCCGGCCATGACATTCTCAAGAACGGTCATCCGCGCGAAGGGCTGCACGATCTGAAACGTGCGCGCCACGCCCATCCGCGCGATGGTATGGGGCTTGCTCCGGATCAGGCTCTTTCCCTCGAAGATCACGTCGCCGCTAGTGACCGGAAGGAAGCCCGAGATCAGATTGACGAGAGTTGTCTTGCCCGCCCCGTTCGGCCCGATGAGACCGACGATTTCGCCCGGTAAGAATTTAAGGCTGACATCATCGACCGCGCGGATGCCATCGAAGACTCGCGAGACCTGCTTGAGTTCGAGAATGGGGTTCGCCGTCGCCGTGGTCATTATACAGGCCTCGCCAGATCGCGCGCCGCGGAGCCGGACGGTCCGGACGGCATAAGCCTTCTGAAGATCGACTTCCAGCTCAAGCCGAACACGCCGCCTGGAAGGAAGTAGATGACCGCTACGACGATGACGCCGAGAATTCCGTTATGCCAGTTGATGAAATAGGCCCAGACGAATTCGCGCAGAACCACATAGAAGACACCGCCGATCAACGGCCCGAACATCGTTCCCATTCCGCCTAGCATCACCATTACCGGAATTTCGATCGTCATGACGAGATTGAAGGCGTCCTTCGGCTCGATGAACGCGACCATAGACGCATAGATCGCACCGGCCGCCGCGCCCAGCGCGCCGCTGAGCACGAAGGCGCCGACCTTGTATTTGAACACGTCGATGCCGACCATCGAGGCGGCCTGCTCGTTCTGACGGATACAACGGAGTCCGAATCCGAACCGGGAGCGATCGACGGCGACGGTCACGAGGAACGAAATCAGGGCAAGGCCGAGCATTGCCAGATAGAAAAACCTGCCGACTTCATCGGGATTGCCGGGGGTGATCGGAATGTTGAGTCCGATCGCGCCTCCCGTCAGTGCTTCCCAGTTGTTCGCGATCTCGCGCAACACCTCCACGCTGGCCACGGTGCCGACCGCGAAGTAGTGGCCCTTGAGCCGGAGCAGCGGAACGCCGAGCAGCAGCGCGAACAGCGCTCCCACTCCGGCCGCGATCATCCACGCCGGATAGAGAGACAGTCCCTGCACCTGGGCGATGCCGCCGGCATACGTGCCGACGCCGAAGAAGGAGATCATGCAGAGCGCAGGATATCCCATGTATCCGCCGACGATATTCCAGGCCCAGCAGAGCACGCACAGCATTGCGAGCGTGGTCCCGACCTGCAGGTAGTAGTTGTCGAGGATGCCCGCCATCGAGGCACCGAAGGCAAACAAGGCGAGCCCGAAGATGACCTTCAGGGCAATAACGCGATCGAAAATCATTCGTAGCCCTTCTTTCCTGCGATGCCGGTCGGAAACAGCACGATCACGGCCATCATCATGAGGAAGCCGACGGAGGTCGCCCATTGTTGCCCGAGCGTCAGCGTGCCGATGCCTTCGACGATGCCGAGGACAATGCCGCCGATGATGGCGCCCGGTACGCTGCCGAGACCGCCGAGCACGCAGATGACGAATGCCTTGCCGAGAAACACCCCGGACATCATCGGCGTCACCGGATAGATCAGCGACATGGCGCATCCGGCAGCGCCCGCCATCAGGGCGCCGATGCCGAAGGTCAGAGCATAGATATGCGGTATCCGGATTCCCATGAGCGCGGCCGCGTGCCGATCCATCCGGACCGCGATGATGGCGCGGCCAACCTTGGAGTGTCGCAGCAGCCAGTAGAGCAGCAGTGTCAGGGTCACGGCGACGAGCATACCTCCGACGCGCACCACGGGAATACGCAGGCCAGCGAAGTCGATCATTCCGTAGTTCATGACGAGCGATCGCGGCGTGGCGCTGAATACCTGCAACAGGAGATTGTTGAAGATCAAATCCAGCCCGAACGTCAGAGTCAGTGTAATCAGGATCGGCTGCGTGATCACCCGGTTCATCAGGCCGCGCTGGATGGCGTAGCCGAGGATGAAGAGCAAACCGCAGACGACGGGCACGATCGCATACAGCGGAAGGCCCAGTTGCTGCACGCCGTAAAGGCAGAAGTAGGCGCCAAGCACCACCATGGTGCCGTGAAGCATATTGATGACGTTCAACACGCCCCACACTAGGGAGAAGCCGACCGCGATGCAGGCATAAAGCCCGCCGATCAGCAGCCCGTTCACGACATATTGGCCAAGCATGGCGCCTACCCCGATCGTCTTCAGCTACTTCTTGACGAGCCCGACCTGAAGATCACCCTGCTTCAGGTTCTCCGGTGCCAGAACGACGAGCTTGTCGTTCTGAATCTGCATCACGAGAGCGGCGTTGACGTCGTTATGGCCGCTCTTGCCGTAGCGGATGGGGCCGTAGAAGGTATTGAAGGTCTTCTCATGCATGACTTTGCGCACGGCATCCGCAGAGATCGACTTCGCCTCCTCGATGGCCATCGCCAGGGTCTGGCACGATACCGTCGCCGCCGCTTCCAGATAGGTCGCGTCGCGCTTGTAGCGCTCGTTGAACGCCTGATTGTATTTCTGCGACGAGCCGAACAGGTAGGTGTCTTCGTAGTTGGCGTTCTGGTGCCACCACGAATTGGTCGTGACGTTCTCCGCGAGATTCTTCACGTTGTCCTTGAATTCCGGATAGGACGGTCCCGCCGTCATCGTGAGAATCTTCACGTTGATGCCGAGATCGGCCATCTGCCGCCGGATCAGGATGAGGTCCTGCGTGTATCCGGTGGCGTAGATCCAGTCGGGATTGAGGGACTTGATCTGCGTCAGCACGTTGGAGAAGTCGGACGTGTCCGGCGAATAGATCTGGTTGAAGACGACCTCCAGGCCCTGAGCCTTGGCGCTTTCGACGAGATCGCCGGCGATCGCCTTCGGGAACAGGCTGTTGAGCGCCAGAACGGCGACGCGCTTCAAATCAGGCACATTCTTCTTATAGTAGGCGACCTCGGCTTCCGTAATCATACTGTTCGGAAACAGGACGCCGAAAAGGTTCTGGAAATTCTGGTCGAACACCGATTTTGTCGCTGCTGCTGCGGCGACCATAGGCACGCCATAGCGCTCCGCGACGACGGCGGTCGCCTTGGTATCGCCCGAGCCGTAGGGCGACAGCAGGAACGGAACCTTGTCGACATTGATGAGGCGCTGCACGATCTGGACCGCGCGATTCGTCTCGCTCTGATAGTCATATTCGACGAGTTCGAGCTTCATCTTCTTGCCGCCGACATCGACGCCGCCCTTGGCGTTCACCGCCGCGATGCAGATGTCGTAGCCCTGCTTGGACTTGGCGCCGGCGTCGGCAAGCGGCCCCGTCAGCGCGAGCGGCGCTCCCAGCTTGATCGTTTCCTGCGCCATCGCAGGCGTCGCGGCCAGTCCCAACAAGGAAAGTGCCGCCATGATCGACTTCGTTGTCTTCACGTTGTTCCCCTTTCGGATGAAATCTGCCAGCGCGATGCCCCAGCCAGCCTCAGACAGTCGCCGCCCTTGGCAATCGGGAGACGTCCTGTTTCGTTTTCGAGAGTTGCTCTGCTGCCTGCTGCACCGCCTTCACGATGCCGGCGTAGCCCGTGCACCGGCAGATATTGCCGGCAAGCGCTTCTCGAAGAAGTTTTTCATCCGGCGATCCGTGCCGGGCGATGATGTCGCGCGCCGTGATCAGCATTCCCGGCGTGCAAAAGCCGCACTGCAGGCCGTGACAGGCATGAAAGCTCTCGCGAAGCTGCATGATGGCGGGATCGTCGCGCAGGCCCTCGAGCGTCCAGATCTCGGCGCCGTCCATGGCCGCCGCCAGCGCGATGCAGGATCGGGCGATCTTGCCGTTGATCACGATCGTGCACCCACCGCAGACGCCGTGTTCGCACCCAAGATGGATCGAGCGGGCATCGCCCTGCTCGCGCAGAAAGTCTGCAAGTGTGGTTCGCGGATCGATCGATGCCTGAAGGCGCTCGCCGTTCACGGTGAGGTTGATCGTCGTCATCAAAGACTCTCCAGCCGGGTGGGCTCAACGCCGAGGCTGATCTGCGCCGATCGCACCAGGCATGTCCGCGCCTGCCAAAGTTGAACGTCGGTGAACTCGCGGCCGGCTTGGGCAATGTCGATCGCCATCGCGTCCGCCAAAGCCGCCACCACCGACGGAGACCAGCCCTTCAGGCCCGCGACAACAGCTTCCGCGCTCGCGAGCCGGATCGGCGCACCTTCCGTCGCACCGAGGAACACCCGCGAGGACTTCCCCGCCGCGATGACCATTGCCATCGCGTGCGCGAACTCGCCGATCTTGCGGCAGAGCTTGTAAGTGCCCCATGTCGCATCCGGCGGCAGCCGCGGAATCCGAATGCCAGTCAGCACATCGGAGATGCCCAGCCGGGTCGTGTAGGCCGCCATCACGAATTCATCGGCCGGGCACTCACCTTTCCCGTCAGGTCCTTCCCACTCGATCGTCGCCCCCAGCGCGGCCGTCGTCGTAAGCCAGTCCGCCGACGGGTCGGCGAGAGCCAGACTTCCACCGATGGTGCCGCGACTGCGCACCGCCTGGTAGGCGATGTGCGAAGCAACGTACGGCATCAGACCGTTCGAGGGATCCGCGACCTCACCCGTCTGTATCTGGTCGTGCGTCGTCGCGGCGCCGATCCAGACCTCGCGATCATCCGCGGTCCACCGCGTCATGCTGGGGATCGCACTGACGTCCACCAGCCGCTCGGCTGACACCATCCGCAGATTGAGCATCGGCACGAGCGACTGGCCGCCGGCGATCACCTTCGCATCCATCCCGCCCTCGACCATCTGCGCGATGGCGTCGGATACGTTGTCCGGTCTGAAATAGTTCAGCGCTCCCGGCTTCATGACTGTGCCGCCCGCAGTCCTGCATCCATCAGCGCGCGGATGATGCGGTCGGGTGTCATCGGCGTCTCGTTGATCGAGGCCCCCGATGAGCGGAGCGCATCATTGACCGCATTGCAGAGCGCGGCCGGGGGAGGGATCGCACCGCCCTCTCCCATTCCCTTGATGCCGTAACGGGTGATGGGAGACGGCAGGGACAGATGCGCGATGCGGGTGCGCGGCATCTCCGAAGCGCCCGGAACGAGATAGTCCATGAAGGTCGATGCCAGAGGCTGACCATCCGAATTGTACGGCATCTCCTCGTACAGGGCAGTGCCGATGCCCTGCGCGAGCCCCCCCATCATCTGGCCGTCGACGATCATCGGATTGACGATGGTGCCGCAGTCGTGCGCGATGACGTAATCCAAGATCCTGACGAGACCCGTTCCGCGGTCGACCGCCACGATCGCGGCGTGGGTCCCGTACGACCAGGCTCCGGTGTCCTTGGACGTCCTGTAGGAGGCGACCACCGAAAGACCGGGATCGACGCCATCCGGCAAGCGCTCCGGACGAAGGAAGGCGGCCACGGCGATCTCCGTCAGCGACACCTTCGCACCTGACCCATCCTTCGCCACGACGAAACCGTCTTCGAGGTAAACGGCATCTTCGGCGATCTGCAGCAGATGCGCGCCGATCCTGCGCAGCTTCGCAGCAAGCAGGACGCTCGCGCATCCGACGGCGCCACCCGACATCACCATCGAGCGGGAGGCGAACGTACCCATGCCATAGGGAGCGAGGCTGGTGTCGCCATGGCGCACCACGACCTGCGACGGATCTATCCCGAGTTCTTCATTGGCAACCTGCGCAAGTGTCGTCTCCAGACCCTGGCCGTGGTTCTGGATGGGCACGTCGATGATCAGCATGCCGTCCGGCGTCATCTGCAACGCGGCTTGTTCGTAGCCGAACACGACCGGCAGCCCGCGCTGAACCCACTCCGCCGTGCCGTGGGCGGTCTGTTCGAGATACGTGGCATATCCCAGCCCGATCGCGTAATCCGTTCCTTCGTATCGCTTGCGCAATTCCTGCAGCCGCTCGGGCTGGATCATGTTACGCGCCGCGACAGCGCTCGCAGCGTAGTCGCCGTTGTCGTAGGTCTTGCCGCCAGCCGACTTCCACGGAAACTGATCGGGGTTCACGTAGTTTCGCAGCCGCACCTCAATCGGATCGAGCTTGAGATGGGCCGCCAGTTCCTCGATGGTCCGCTCGATGGCAAAGCACGCACCCGGCCGACCGACCCCGCGATATGGACCCATCGGAGACTTGTTGCTCGCGCACGTCCGGGCCGTGGCACGATAATTTTCGATGGCATAGGCGCCCGGAAGAAAGCCGATCGCCATCCCGGACTCCATCGGCGCCGTCCACGGCCAAACGGAATAGGCGCCGGCATCGACATCGATGGAGGCTTCAAGACCGAGAATCCTGCCTTCGTTGTCCGCGTGGACCGTGACCTCGTAACGATGCTCGCGCGCGTGCGGCGAGGCGATGAGGTGTTCCCGTCGGTCCTCGATCCACCGCAGCGGCTTCCGTATTTTACGGGTAAGGGCCGCCAACGCGATTTCTTCCGGATTGAGGTTGTTCTTGACGCCGAACGATCCACCGACTTCGGGGGCCACGACGCGAAGTTCGCGTTCCTTCATGCGGAGGCAGTGAGCAAGGGCCGTTCTGATCACATGGGGAAACTGCGTCGAGGAATACACGACGAGTTCGCCGGTACGCTCGTCGATGTAGGTCATGACGCCGCGACCTTCGAGCGACACGATGGCCTGCCGGTTCATCCGATAGTTGCGCGTGAGCCTGACCGGCGCCCGGGCCCGTGCGGCCTCGACGTCACCGACCTCGATATGGGTTTCGAGGAAAACATTGTCGGTCCAGCCGGGATGGATCGCGGGAAAAGAGGGATCCCGGCATTGGGACAGGTCGCTGACGGCAGGGAGTTCATCGTATTCGACGAAGACCGCCTGCGCGAGGTCCTCCGCATCTGCCCGCGTCCGGCCAAGACAGATGGCGATGGGCTCGCCGACGAAGCGCACCTTGTCGCTCGCCAGCGCCGGATAATCCGAACGACGGAAGCCCTTGGCCTGCGAGTCCGCCTGGATCGGCAGCACGTCGCCAAGGTCGGCGAGCAGGAACACGCGATTCTCGGCACCTTCCGGCTTCTGAATACTCAGGAGCCGAGCATGGGCGACCGGACTCCGGAGAAAGGCAACCTCCCAGGTCCCCGGCTGGCTGATGTCGGCGATGTAAGAACTTCGGCCTGACAGCAGGCGCTCGTCCTCGTTCCGGAGGATCGCGCTGCCGATTCCTTTCCTCGAAGATTTCGCGGCAATCGCATCCATGACTACAGCCCCATATAGGCGGCCTGGACGGCCGGATCCTGCATCAGCGCTTTTGTTTCGCCATGCATGCGGACCTTGCCGGACTCCAGAACGTAGCCCGTCGTGGACAGCTCGAAGGCTGTCATGACGTCCTGCTCGACAAGCAGGATTGAAATGCCCTGCCTGTTGATCTCAAGCAGGCTGTCCGCAAGCAGTTCGACCGCCTTCGGCGCCAAGCCCAGCGACAATTCGTCGATCAGAAGAAGTTTCGGGCGTGCCATGATGCCACGGCCGATGGCGCACATCTGCTGCTGGCCGCCCGACATGGTCGTTGCGCCCTGATTGGCGCGCTCCGCCAGAATCGGAAAGATCGAGAATACTAGATCGAGATCACGGGCAATCTCGGCGGCACTGTCCGTCCGGGTGTAGGCCCCGAGCATGAGATTGTCGCGAACGCTCAGGGTCGGAAACAACCGTCGGCCTTCCGGCACGTGGATCAGCCGTCTTCCGACGATCCTGTCGGCGCTCAGGTTGCCGATCTCCTCGCCGTCGAATTCGATGCGCCCCGATCGCGCGCGCACCATGCCGGAGATTGCCAGCAACAGCGTCGTCTTGCCGGTCCCGTTCGGTCCCACGATGGAGACGATCTCCCCTGCCGGGACGACGAGGTCAACTCCCCACAGCACCTGAACGTCGCCATATCCGGCCGTCAGCCCCGAAACGGCGAGGATCGGCGGCTTGGAGAGAGTGCGGTGTGTCTCGATCGGTGCGGCGGTCATGCCATCATGCCCTGGGTGAGCGGCCCGCTGCCAGCGTTCGCGCGCCGGGATGCCGCAAGCTTCACGGCTTCAACAATCTCGGGATAGGTCGAGCAGCGGCAGAGATTGCCGATGAGGTAATGACGAATGTCCTCTTCGGTCGGGGCCGGATGTGTATCGAGCAACTCGCGCACCATCATGATGAATCCGGGTGTGCAGAATCCGCACTGGAACGCGCCCGCATCGATGAATGCCTCCTGTACAGGATCGAGTTCGTCTCCCTCGCCGAGCCCTTCGATCGTGGAGACGTCTTTCCCATCGACGAGCTGGCCGAGATAGAGGCACGAAGAAACGGACTGGCCGTCGACATAGACGGTGCAGCACCCGCATAGCCCCTGGCCGCAACTTTCCCGGGCCCCCTTGAGGTCGAGCTTGTATGTCAGGATCTCGATCAGTGTTTCGTGCGGCATCACGCTGACGGATACCGGCGCTCCATTGAGCCTGAAACGTATGGTCCTCGCTTCGGTCATTCGTCGTCCTTCGGCAGTGGGGTGCCGTTCTTCTCCTGGATGGCGCGGAAGATCGATTCAGCCGTCAGCGGCAAATCCGTCAGGTGAACGCCGATCGCGTCCGCGATGGCGTTCCCTATCGCCGGGGACAGCGCGATCGTGGAGCTTTCGCCCGTGCCCTTCGCACCGAAGGGACCTGTGCTCTGGCGCGATTGCACATACTCGTTGATGAACTCCGCCGGCATGTCGAGAAGGGACGGAATCTTGTAATCGGCGAGCGATCCATTGGTGAGTTGACCATCGCGGAAGACCATATTTTCCGTCATCGTCAGACCGAGTTGCATGATCGCGGCGCCCGAAATCTGCTGCCTGACGAGACGCGGATTGATCGCGACGCCAGCATCCACCACGTTCACCAGCTTGGTGATCTTCACCGCGCCGGTTTCCGTATCGACCTCCACTTCGGCGCCGTTGGCGCCCACTCCCCAGAACGGGGTCGCCTTCGGTGTCTGACCGGTGTCGGGATCGGGCTTCTTGTAGTCCGGTATGAAACTGCCGGTGCCGATGATGTTGCCCGCCTGCATCCCGTATTTCTTCCGGAGCATCTCGCTGACCGGAAGATTGCTGTTGGGCGGAAGGCCAAGCTCCGCAGCCAGTTCGCCGATCTTCTTCAGCACGTCCTCGGCAGCCAAACGAACGGCGGTGCCCATGTGAAACGTGGAACGCGAGCCGAGCGTGCCCATGTCGTAAGGCGTGACATCCGTGTCCGGATGGATCACGTGAACCGCCTCCGCGCTGAGACCCAGCACCTCGGCCACGATCTGCGCCATGACCGTGTCGGATCCCTGCCCCATATCGACCGTGCCGATATAAAGTCCGCAACTGCCGTCGCCGTACAGATTGACGATCGCGACCGATGTCGTGGGAGCGGTGATGCCCTTGATGCCGACGCCGACGCCGCGCCCTCGCCGGATGCGCCCCGTGCCACGATCGAGCGGCTTGTGCCAGTCCAGCCGATCCAGGACCAGTTCCAGACATTCGCCAAGCGCCGCATCGTGAACCGGCGTGCCGGTTGCCTGGGGTCGTCCCTCCTTCAGCAGATTCTTTCGCCGGAATTCGATCCTGTCGAAGCCGAGCGCTCCGGCGATCAGATCCATGTGCTGCTCGTAGGCCCACGCGGTCTGCGGCGCGCCGAAACCACGAAACGCTCCGGCGGGCGGGCGGTTGGTGTAGACGGCAAGAGACTCGATATGGATGTTGTCGATCTCATAGGGACCGGCGGATGTGAAACCGGCCTTCTGCGTCACGCGGGGGCCGATATCGGCATAGGCGCCGCCGTTCCAGAGAATCTGGCATTTGCGGGCGACAAGCCGGCCATCATTGTTCACGCCGCTCTTGATGACGAACGTGCAGCCGTGCTTCGTCACCATGAAGAATTGCTCTTCCATGGTGAGCGAAATCTTCACCGGGCGCCGCACCAGCAGCGACAGCGCGGTGACCAGCGCCTCCAGCTTGATATACAGCTTGCCGCCGAAACCGCCGCCGAGGTGCGGGACCCTGACGCGAACGCGGTTCTCCGGCCAGCCAAGGAGCCGCGCCATTTCGATCCGCACGAACGAGGGTCCCTGCGAGGCCGTATGCAGCGTCATGCGCCCATCGCGCACGTCCGCGACCGACACGAACGGCTCCATCGGGGTATGCATTGCCTGCTGGCAGCGAAAAGTATGCTCGAACACGTGATCGGCGGACGCGAAGCCGGCCTCGACGTCGCCACGCTCCAGCCGATAGTCCAGCGCGACGTTGGTGCCGCGCCTGCCCTTCAGATGCTGCAGATCGGGAAACGTTGCCGCGGGCTTGAGTTCGTCGTGGACGTACACATCCGAATCTTTCGCCTCGACCTCGTCGAGGACAGCCGGAAGTTCGTCGTAGTCGACGGTGATCAGGCCCGCCGCATATTCCGCAACACGCGGATCGGATGCGAGAACGACCGCGACCGGCTCTCCGGCAAAGCGGACCTTACCGTCCGCCAGAATTGGCTGATCATGGAAGGCAGGGCCATAATACGGATGGGGAATGACCTTCCGGATATCGTCGATCGTGACCACCCGGAAGACTCCCTCCACGGCGCTCGCCCCGGACGTGTCGATGCTTTTGATCAGCGCGTGCGGCAATGTGCTGCGGAAGATCTTCCCGTACAGCATTCCGGGCAGCCGCAGATGATGGATGTATTCAGCACGCCCCGTCACCTTGTCACGCCCTTCGAGACGAGCCACGGAACGACCGACGTTGCCGACAGGCATTGGCGCGTGCATCCTGTTAAGCTCCGACGAGGGACGTGAAGGCGCGAGCCAGATGGACGCGCAGCAGATGATTTTTGTAGGCGGCCGAGCCACGGCTGTCGGAGTGGATGTCGACCTCGGACACGGCAGCTTCTCCGGCGCGCTGCAGAACCGGCTCGTCGATCTCAGCGCCGCGAAGCACATCCTCTGCATGCGCGAGCCGCGTCGGACGATCCAGGGCCGCGCTCAGGACGATCTTCACGTCCCTGACGAAGCGCCCCTCGATGTCGGCGGAGATCGCAATCCCGAGAGCCGGCCAGTCATGCGCGGCCCGCGTCGTGACCTTGACATATCTGGACCGCCAGGATGGCCGCACCGGGACAATGACCTCGGCGATCAGTTCGCCCTCTTCCAGCGTGGTTTCGTAGTAGCCGGCGAACAGGTCGTCGACGGGGATGAGCCGGTCTCCATCCTTGCGAACGATGCGAACCGAAGCCTCGTGAGCCATCCAGACAGGCGGCAGATCGAGATGCGGATCAGCATGCGCAAGATTGCCGCCCACCGACGCGACATGCCGCACGCGGACATTGGCGAGAGTCTTCATGGTTTCAACGACGGCAGGCAGGTGACGCCGAAAGATCGGCGAGTGCTCAATCGTCGCGAAGGTCGTCATGCCGCCGACGCTGATGCGCGCCCCGTCCGGCGACAGCGAAAGCCCGTCGAACGGACCGCCGACATGCCGCAGACTTACCAGCCGGGACGGCTTGTAAATCTGGGCCTTCATCATCAGCATCAACGCGGTGCCGCCACCCATGGGACGAACGCCCGGATCGCCTTCACCAAGAAGCGAGAACGCCTCGTCCAGCGTTCGCGGCTCGCGGAGATCAAAGCCCAGCATGATTTAACCCCCGCCAATTGAGGGCCAGAGGCACCCCCCGAACCAAGACCAGCCTTGATCTTCAGCAGCGTTCGTCATGCCGTCACGTTTACAGAGGCCTCGCCGAATGTCAATTTTTTGATACGTTTTGCCGCGACTGGATAAAAAAACATTACAAACTATTGATATATAAATATATTTTCTGTTCACAAAAATGTTTCAACCCGCTTCCTGGCGTCATTAAATGCAAATTGCCCGCTCTACGGGCATGGCTTGCTTCGAAATTTTGCGCTGTTTGGCGTAGTGTTCAAAAAATGGGATGGCCATTCACCGCTGCATGCCAACGTCCGGACAACAGGGGTGTCGCAGGACCTGCACGAGCCATTCGGCAGTCCGCGGCGCGAAGACATCATGGCGGCGGTGAGCGCGGCGCACCGGCCACCCCCGGATTCGCACCCGGATCGGTTTGAAATTCGGTGGCATAGTGCCATTGCAGGAACTTGACTGAAGTACGGACCGGCTTTTGCAGACGATGCTGACGCGTGACGGAGAGGCCGGCAAGCCGGCAGTTCACCAATTCGGGGTTGAGGATCTGGTCCGCGCCTATAGCGGCAAGCTGATGCCCGCCGATCATCTGCGAACCTTCCAGAACCCGGCCTCCGTCTTCCCCAGCCGCACGATTCCCGCAGGTGGTCCCGTGCGTCCCTTCGCCTATTCCAACCGGGGGCTGCCAGACTTCCCCATCCCGTCGGGCGGGGCGGCCTACGACATCTATGACTACGTCGCCCGCAACCGCGTCGCCGGGCTGCTGGTCCTGAAGAACGACGAAGTGCTGCTCGAACACTACGATCTCGGGCTCACGGCCGAGACCCGATGGCTGTCGATGTCCATTGCCAAGTCGGTCAGCACCACCCTGGTCGGCGCGGCGATCCAGGATGGTTACATCGCAAGCGTCGACGATCCGCTGGTCCGCTACCTTCCGCATTTCGTTGGCAGCGCCTACGAGGGCGTGACGATCAAGACGCTGATCCAGATGACATCGGGCCTGCGCTGGGACGACACCCAGACCAATCCGGCGTCGGAACGCCGCCGGATGCTGGAGCTGCAGATCGCGCAGCAGCCGGGGAGCATCGCGCGCTATATGATGCAGCGACCCCGCGTGGCCACGCCGGGCACGGTCTGGGCCTACAGCACCGGCGACACGCATATCGTCGGCGAACTGGTGCGTGCAGCCACCGGCAAATGGCTCAGCGACTATCTGTCGGAGAAGATCTGGTCGAAGCTCGGCATGGAGGCCGATGGCGCGTGGTGGCTGGAATCGCCCGACGGACTCGAAGTGGCGGGCAGCGGCATGTTCGCGACCATGCGCGACTATGCCCGCTTCGGACGCTTCATTCTCGACGACGGCGTGATCGACGGAACCCGCGTGCTCCCCGAAGGCTGGGTCCGCGAAGCGGGCGCGGCGCGGCTGATCGGCGGCCAGCCGGTGAACTACGGTTACATGTGGTGGCCGGTGCCTGCCGCCGATGGCTCCCTCGACGACGGCGCCTTCAGCGCGCGCGGTATCTTCGGCCAGTTCATCTACATCAATCCCAGGCATCGCATCATCTGCGTGGTCCTGAGCGCGCGCCCGAAGCCGACCACCGCCGTCACCGTGCTGGATGTCGATTTCTGGAACGCGATGGTGCAGGCGCTGCGCTAGAAGAGACGATTGGTTCTCCGCTATCCGGCCCGGCTGCGCCTTGCCTGATCCGCGAGGGAGAACTCCGGCCAGTCCGTGGCGATGGCGCCCACCAGCCAGTTGCGGAAGCGGCGGATCAGCGGCGCATCCCAGCGGTCGGCCCGCGCGACGAAGTAATAGATGCCGTCGGCATAGGGCTGAAAGCTTGCATTGCCCTTTCCGATCTCCACCAGCCGGCCGGATTCGAGCTCCTGCGAGACCACGATCCGATTGGTCAGAGCGATGCCGCGTCCGTGAATCGCGGCATCGAGCGTCATGTGCCCCTGCCACAGGCGCGGTCCGCCGAGATCGAGTTCGTCGTAGATGCCATGCGCCGCGAGCCAGTGCGCCCAGGCATCAAAATCTTCCTCGTGCAGCAGACGCAGGCGCAACAGATCGCGGGGCGTCTCGATCGGCGGCATCGCGGCCAGATAGGCGGGGCTTGCGACCGGCACGATCGGCACACGCGCCATCTCGATGCAGCGCAGACCGGATGTCAGTTGCAGGGGATTGCCGTAGATGGTCTCCATCCGGATGTCGACGTCGGTTTCGTGCGAGAGAAAATCCGGCCGGCGATCGGTCGGACGCAGTTCGATCTCGACATCGCGGTTGATCTTTTCGAACAACCCGATCTTGCCCGACATCCAGTGCAGCGCGATGCCCGACGCGCACCAGACCAACAGCCTGCGGCTGTCGTTGCGGCGCATCACGTCGATGGTCGCATTGGCGATGGCGTCCATCGCGGCGGCGATCTGCCGGTGATAGCGCTCGCCTTCCTCGGTCAGCGAGATGCTCGACGAGGTTCGGTCGATCAGTTTGATCCCGGTCCAGGATTCGAGCGTGCGCAGATGGCGGCTGATCACGGCGTGATCGCGCCCAAGGCTCTGTGCGGCGCGCCGCACCCCGCGCAGCCGCGCGACCGCATCGAACGCACGCAGCGCTTCAAACGGCGGGATCGATTTGCGGGAGGGCGGATTGAGCGCGGGTGTCCCGCCGTCGTCCGTCAGAAGCGGATGTCTCATTGGTCTCCGTCTGGTTGAATGCCGGCAGGATCATCTGAAATCGAACTATAAGCCGAAGCAAGACCCATGCCGCAAGGGCACGTCACGCCGCACCCAGTTCGGTGCGCGGTGCGCACCGCCTGTCGCCCCGTTGGCATCTCCCCGGACCGGGTGCCCCGGGTACCCTTGGACCGAACATGTCCCCTGCCCGACCGCGAGCGGGCGACGCCGCTTCTGCCAGTGAGGATCACGTCCCTGTCCGATTTGTTCACCGCGCCGCGATACCGCGATCCACTCAATCCCGGCGCACCACTGCTGCCGCGCAGCGGCTGGAGCCGGGCGCCGATGCATCGCTGGACCTTCCAGCATATCCGCGAGATGACGCCGACCGCTCAGGTCTGGCGCGGCCCCGGCCCCGTCATGCCGTTGGCGGAGAACGCACAGGATCTCGACGGCGTCGCGTTCACCTTCGACGGCCGCGCGCTGACCTTCGAGAGTTTTCTCGCCAGCAACGCCACCGACGGCATGCTCGTGCTCCATCGCGGCGCGATCGTCTATGAGCGCTACTTCAACGGCATGATGCCGCACAGCCAGCATCTGTCGATGTCGATGGCGAAATCGATGGCGGGCATCGTCACCGGCATCCTCGTGGGACGGGGCATCCTCGATCTTGCCGCGCCGGTGACGCAGTATCTGCCGGAGCTGGCGCGCACGGCCTACACAGGCGCCACGGTGCAGCATGTGCTCGACATGACGACCGGCGTAACCTTCGACGAGTCCTACACCACGCCCGGTTCGCACATGATCAAGCTCGGCTATGCCTGCGGCTGGCGGATCAACGACAACCCGGACTGGCCGCGCACCATCTGGGAGCTGATCCTCACGCTAACCGAGCAGGAGCGCCCGCATGGCGCGCTGTTCCAATATCGGTCCATCGAGAGCGACGTGCTCGGCTTCATTCTGGAGCGCGCCACGGGGACCTCGCTGTCCGAGCTGGTGAGCCGCGAACTGTGGGCGCCGATGGGCGCGCAGGAGGACGGCTATTACACGGTGGATCACGGCGGCTTCGCGCTCGCGGACGGAGGATTCTGCGCCAGCCTGCGCGACTATGCCCGCTTCGCCCAGCTCATCATCAATGGCGGACGCCATGGCGACCGGCAGGTCGTGCCCTCGGCATGGATCGAAGACACGCGCAACAACGGCAACACCGACCTGTTTCAGGGATTCTTTCGCGAGTCGCTGCCGTTCGGCGCCTATCACAACAAGTGGTGGATCGAGGATCCCAAGGGCCGGGCCATGCTCGCGCGCGGCATCTTCGGGCAACTGATCTATATCGATCCGGAGTCCGAATATGCCTTCGTCAAGCTCTCGACCTGGCCCGAGGTGACCAGCGTTCCGCGCGCGCGCGAAGCCATCGCCGCGGCCCACGCGGTGCGCGACGCGCTCATGGGGCGAGCCTGACATGATGCAGGCGCGGCGGATCGCCCGGAGAGATGCATCATGATCCGCTTTCTGCTGGCGCGCCTGCTGCAATCGGTGCCGACGATGGTGATCGTCTCAGCATCGATCTTCTTTTTGATGCGGCTGATCCCCGGTGACCCGGCGAGCGTCATGCTCGGCGACCTCGCGACGCCGGAGCAGATCGAGGCGCTGCGGCGGGAGATGGGGCTCTCGGGATCGGTGGCCACGCAATATCTGACCTGGCTTGGCCACATCCTGTCCGGCGACTTCGGCAAGTCGATCACCAACGGCGATCCCGTGCTCCCGCTGATGCTGGATCGTTTTCTCGTGTCCGCGACCATTGTTGTCACCGCGGTGGTCTTCGCGACCCTGATCGCGGTCCCGGCCGGCATGCTGGCGGCCTGGTATCAGGGCGGCCCCGCCGATTTCGGCCTCGTCGCCGTCTCCACGCTGCTGCTGTCGATCCCGAGCTTCTGGCTCGGCCTGATGATCCTGCTGGCGTTCGGGATCTGGCTCGAATGGTTTCCGGTGATCGGTTACGTCTCGCTGAGCGACGACTTCAAAAAAGGGGCGTCCTTCATCTTCATGCCGGTGCTCACGCTGATCCTTGTCGAGATCGGCTCTATCGTGCGCATGGCGCGGGCCAGCACCATCGAGGTGGCGCGGCTGGACTACATCACCCACGCGCGGGCCAAGGGACTGTCGGAGACCGACGTGATGTGGCGTCACGCATTCCGCAATGCGTTCGCACCCACATGGACGCTGATCGGCCTCATCCTTGGCGGACTGCTCGGCGGCATTGCCGTCACCGAGACGGTCTTCACCATCCCCGGACTTGGCCGGCTGCTGGTTGAGGCGATCTATGCCCGCGACTATCCCGTGGTGCAGGGCTGCGTGCTGTTCATCAGCCTGATCTACGTGCTGGTCAATCTGGTCGTGGACCTGCTGTATCCGCTGTTCGATCCGAGGGTCGCGCAATGATGCGATTGCTTCCCCGGCTCGCGAGTGGCCATGCCAATTTCATCATCGGCGGCGGCATTGTCGGATTGCTGGTGCTGCTGGCTCTGTTCGGACCTTCGCTCGCACCCTATGATCCGCTGAGGATTCATCTGCGCTCGGCATTGAAGATGCCATCGGCATCGCATCTGCTCGGCGCCGACGAATTCGGCCGCGACATACTGAGCCGGCTGATGTACGGCGCGCGCACGACCGTGTGGATAGCGGCCGCGACCGTGGCGTTCTCCGTGTTCTTCGGGCTTGTCGTCGGCATCGCCGCAGGCTTCCTGCGCGGCTGGACCGACCGCGTGCTGATGATCTTCAACGACGCGCTGCTGGCCTTTCCCGGCCTCCTGCTGGCGCTGTTCATCATGGCGATCGCCGGCGCGAGCCGGGAAGCCCTGATCGTCGCTCTCAGCATCGCCTATATGCCCGCCGTGGTGCGCGTCGTGCGCAGTACCGTGCTGTCGATCCGCGAGCGCGAATATATCGAAGCCTCGCGGGTGATGGGCAATCCGGAACTGGTGACCATGGTCCGCCATGTCCTGCCGAATTGCGTGGCGCCGATCACCGTGCTGGCGACGACCATGTTCGGATGGGTGATCCTGTCCGAAAGCGCGCTGAGCTTTCTTGGCCTCGGCGTGCCGCCGCCCGCGCCGAGCTGGGGCAACATGCTGGCATCGGGCCGTCCCTTCATCACGCAGGCTCCGCTGCTGATCATCCTGCCGGGTCTCTGCATCTCGCTGACGATGCTCGGCGTCAACCTGCTGGGCGACGCGTTGCGCGACTGGCTCGATCCGAAGATGCGGGCCTGAGCGATGACGGATCATCCAGCAGTTGAAACCGCCGTGGTGCAGGCCAGCCATCTGACGGTGACCGCCGGCAACGACGGGGCTCGCATCGTCGATGATATCAGCTTCTCGATCATGTCGGGGAGCGTGCTGGCGCTGGTCGGGGAATCCGGATCGGGCAAGACCATGGCGGCGCGCGCGGTGCTCGGCCTGCTGCCGGTGCCGCTGACGATCGCGCCGGACAGCAGCATCCGGTTTCGCGAAACCGAACTCAACGGCATCGCCTCCCGGCTGCTGCGCAAGATCCGCGGCCAGCATATCGGCATGGTGTTTCAGGAGCCGATGGTCTCACTCAATCCGTCGATGACCATCGGGCGGCAGATGGCCGAAGGGCTGGCACTGCATCACCGCCGGCTCGGACGCGGCGAGATTCGGGATCGTTGTCTGGCGATGCTGGCGCGCGTCAGCATCCCCGATCCGCAACGGTGCCTCAGCGCCTATCCGCACGAATTCTCCGGCGGCATGCGCCAGCGCATCATGCTGGCCTCGGTAATGCTGCTGAAGCCTGATCTGCTGATCGCGGACGAGCCGACCACGGCGCTCGACACGCTGGTCCAGCGCGACGTGCTCGATCTCATGGTGGAGCTGACGCAGGAGAACGGGACGGCGGTTCTCCTCATCAGTCATGATCTCGGCATGGTCTCGCACTACGCGCGCGACGTCGCCGTCATGCTCAAGGGCCAGATCGTCGAACGCGGCCGCAGTGTGGATGTTCTGTCGTCGCCTCGACACAACTACACGCAGCGTCTGGTCGACGCGCTGCCGCGCCGCAGCGCCGGCGGCGTTCGCGGCGCGCGGGAGCGCAAGCCTCTGGTCGAGATCAACGATGTCGTGATCGACTATCCCGGCCAGCCGCGCCTGTTCGGCCGCCGCGAGGCCAAACGCGCCGTGGACGGCGTCAGCCTGTCGATCGGCGAAGGCGAGACGCTGGCGCTGGTCGGCGGCTCCGGTTCGGGCAAGACGACGCTCGGCCGTGCCGCCGTGGGACTGATCGATCCCACGGCCGGCAGTATTTCGTTTCGCGGCGGGCAAATCGTGGCCTGGCGCGGACGCGCGGCGCGGCTGCAGCGCGAAGAGATGCAGATCGTCTTTCAGGATCCGTATTCGTCGCTTGATCCGCGCCAGCGCGTCGAGGATATCGTCGCCGAGCCGCTCCGGCTCGACTCCACGATGGAGCGCACCGCGCGCGATCACAGGGTGCGCGAGGTGCTGACCGAGGTCGGGCTGTCGAACGATTTCCTACGCCGCCTGCCGCACCAGCTCTCCGGCGGCCAGCGCCAGCGTGTCGCCATCGCCCGCGCCATCGTCCGCCGCCCGGCCTTCGTGGTGGCCGACGAGCCGGTGTCCGCGCTCGACATGACGGTGCAGAAGCAGATCCTCGCGCTGATCCGCAGCCTTCAGGATCGCTACGGCTTTGCCTGCCTGTTCGTGTCGCACGATCTTGGCGCGGTCGAGCAGGTCGCCGACCGCGTCGCCGTGATGCAGAACGGCAAGATCGTCGAGATCGGCAGCCGCGACGACATCTTCGATCGACCGCAGCACGACTATACCAAACGGTTGCTGAATGCGGCCATGCTGCTGGACCGCACGTTCGACGGCGTGGCGACGACGCCGGCTGGCGTGCCAGCCGCCTGACGGCGGCCCCTTATCGTCAGTCCCGACCGCGACAACAGCCGCGACAGCTAGATGTCACAACAAAAAGCCCGGCGCAGCTGCTGCGCCGGGCTTGACGTGTTTCGCACGCGGAGAATTTACGGCTTCTTCCACACGCCCCAGGCGCGCGGCTTTTCCAGCGGCCAGGATTCGTAGCCCACCAGCTTCGGCGACACTGCCTCGATCACCGGATAGTAGAACAGCCCGAGGATCGGGACATCCTCCACCATCATCGCATGCAGCTGCTTCAACACATTCTTGCGTTCGTTGAAGTCGGCGGTGTTCAGGGCCTTGAGATAGAGATCGCGGGCCGCCTCGTTGTCCCACTGCGACGTTGCCGAGACCGATTTGCGGCCAATCAGCGATCCGTAGATGATCATCGGATCGGCGCGCGAGGAATAGCCGAACGACTGCAGCTGGAACTTGCCGGTGGTGAAGTTGTCGAGCTGCGCGGCCCAGTCGATGACATCGAGCTGGACGTTGAAGCCTGCGGCCACCAGCATTGCCTGCACCATGACGGCATTGTCGTACATGCCGATATAACGCTTGTTGGTCTGCATCTTGATCGGCTCGCCCTTGTAGCCGGCCTCCGCCAGCAGCTTCTTCGCGGCGGCGGGATCGTAAGCGGGCCAGTTCCGGAACGACGGATCGAAATAGGCGCTGGAATCCGGCACGCCCGACGAGTTGAACTTGGTCAGCCCGGCAAGCTTGGTGTCGGCGATCTCGTTGAAGTCGATCGCATGGGCCAGCGCCCGCCGAATCTTGACGTTCGACATCAGCGGGTCGTTGGTCTGGATCAGGATCGCAGACAGCGACAGCCCAGGCGAGGTCTTGACGATCGCGCCGCGCTTCTTCATGTCGTCGATATGCGAGATCTGCAGATAGGTCACGACATCGACCTGCCCCGCGATCAGCGCCGTCTCGGCCGCCGTCTTGTCCGGAATCACGACGAAGCGCGCCTCGTCCAGATAGGTGGTGCGGTCGCCGCTGTAGCCGTCGCGCCTGGTTTTCAGCGGAACGTAATCCGCGAAGCGCTCCAGCGAGACGTATTGCTCCTTGCGCCATTCCTTCAGCTTGAACGGTCCGCTGCCGATGGCCGATCCGGCGATCCAGTTGCCGTCGGCACCCACGTTCTTCGGGCTCGCGATCCAGAAATTGCAGACGATGTCCGCAAGACGGACGAGAAACAACGTGTTCGGCTTGTCGAGAGTGAAGACCACGGTGCGGTCGTCGGGAGCCTCGACCGATTCCACCTTCAGGCCGCGCACGCCATTGAAACTGGCGTTGCAGAGCCAGGGCGTGCCGCCGGACTGGGCCGCGCCCATGCGGCGATCCCACAGCCACTTCACGTCGGAGGCCAGAACCTTGTCGCCGTTGTGGTAGGTCGCGCCTTCCTTGAGCTTGAAGGTGTACGTCTTCCCGTCCGGCGAGACCTCCCAGCTTTCCGCCGCTGCGGGGCCGATGGTCATGTCGTCCTTGTGCGCGACCAGTTGCTCGTAGATGTGGTTCAGCACCAGATCGGTGATGTTGTCGCTGCGGCTGGCGTCGAGGCTGCGGATATCGGCCGTCAGCACCACGTTCATGGTGCCGCCCCGGATCGGCTCCTCGGCGAGCGCCGGAGCAGCGCAAGCGAGCGCCGCACATAGAGCGGCGGCAGTTGCAAGTCTTCCCTTCATGCAAGTCTCCACATCCTGTTGCAGCAGTTACGACAACCCGAAATGCCGCGCCGTCGCGTCAAGCGCATCGGCCAGCTTTTCGGTCAGTTCATCGACTTCCGCATGGGTCATGATCAGCGCCGGGCTGAGCACGATCGACTGGCCGACCGCACGGACGATCAGTCCGCGGTCGTAGCAGGCCTCGCGGCAGAAAATCCCAGCGCCCTCCTCCACCGTGAAGGTCTCGCGCGTCTCCTTGCTCTTGACGAGTTGCAGCGCTGCCAGCGCGCCGACGCCGCGCACCTCGCCGACAATGGATTTGTCGAGCAGCGTCGCCAGCTTCGCATGCAGGTAGGGACCGAGATCCTGATGAACCCGATCGACCAGTTTCTCGCGTTCGATGATATCGATGTTGGCGAGCGCGACCGCGCAGGCCACCGGATGGCCCGAATAGGTGTAGCCATGCGCGAGATGGCCACCGCCACTGATGGTCGCGAAGACGCGCGCGTTCATCGCCACGGCCGAGATCGGCAGATAGCCGGACGACAGTCCCTTGGCCATCGTCATGATGTCAGGCTCGATGCCGAAGGTTTGTGTGCCGAACCATGAGCCGGTGCGCCCGAACCCGCAGATCACCTCGTCCGCGATCAGCAGCACGTCGTACTTGCGGCAGATCTTCTGGATCTCCGGCCAGTAGGTCAGCGGCGGATCGATCACGCCGCCGGCGCCCTGAACCGGCTCGCCGATGAACGCCGCGACGTTCTCCGGTCCGAGTTCGAGAATCCGTTCCTCCAGCGCCTGCGCGGCCTGAATGCCGAATTCGTCCTTCGTCAGATTGGAATGCGCTCCGTACCAGTGCGGATGCGCGACATGGGAGAAGTTCGGCAGCGTGCCGCCATCGAGGGCATGCATATGCGGCAGGCCGCACAGGCTGGCCGCGGCCAGCGTGGTGCCGTGATAGGCCATCGTCCGGCTGATGATCACGCGCTTGTCCGGGCGGCCCTGCAGCCGCCAGAAATATCGGACCATCCGCACCACGGTGTCGTTGGCCTCGGAGCCGGAATTGGCGAACAGGAAATGGTCGAGGCCTTCGGGCGTGAGCTGCGACAGACGGTGCGCCAGCGCGGTCATCGTCGGCGTCGTGCTCTGGAAATGGTTGCTGTAGAACGGCAGCGCCTCCATCTGCCCGGCGGCGGCCTCGATCAGGTCCTGCCGCCCGTAGCCGATATTGACGCACCACAGCCCGGCCATGCCGTCGAGAAAACGGCGGCCGTCGCTATCCCAGATCTGGCAGCCTTCGCCGCGCACCACGACGCGGGTCTTGCCGCTCGCGATCAGCGCGGGATCGGTGAAGGAATGGACGTGATGGGCTCCGTCGAGGGCCTGCCAGTCGCGCGTTGTCCTGATTGTATCGAGCATCTCTGTCTCCGATGGCGCCGGCAAAGCCACATGGGGCCAGCGCTATCGAAGGCGATCATTCAGGCGTTCCGGAACACACGGGAGATGCCAAAAGACATCCGCGTGGTGACCAACGCGCACCACGCCCCTTTTGTCCGGATCACTCCACGCGATATTCGGGCGATCTCGAATGCCAACAACGGCCTCGCACTGCAAGACGACAGAACTTGCCGGGGGACCAGTTGATCCACCGATCTGCCGAAGGCGAAAACGCACGACCGCGCTCGGCGTCGATGTCATCTGCGGCGGAATTCGTGATCGCCTTTGTCCATAAGTGAACATCCAGCGGCGCGCGGAAGGCGTAGGATCACAGCGTCCGAGGTCAAACCTGCAGCCCGAATGGCCGCAGCCCTTTGGTAGCCGTCTATCGGCCACGCCCCGGACGGGAGGATCAAGTCATGGCTCAATACAAGCCTCCGCGTTCCGGATTTCCTGACCCGGACGATGCAGCCGAAGCACTGGAAGCGGCGCGGGCGATGCCGCCCGGGACCGCACGCAACGAGGCGCTGAAGCGCGCCGGCCAGATGCGCGCCGAGGCCGACGCGCGGCGCTGGGCCAGTTCGGAAGAACTGAAGCCGCCGCACGGCTGAAATGATCGTTGCGAAGCCATCTTCGGGACGTCGACGGCATCGACGATCTTCGCGATCTGGCAGCGCACGAGCAGCGCTTGTCGTGCCGGCGGATCCGTTTATAAGTTAGCGATCAGGCCGCAGCGGGAAGGACCGTGCTTGAAGCGCTCAAACGATGGTCGCGCCTTCTGAAGCGCAACGTGCATGCAGTGTTTCTGGCCGTACGCGATCCGCGCGTCCCGTGGTTCGCGAAAATGCTGGGCATCGCGATCATCGCATACGCGCTGTCGCCGATCGACCTGATCCCTGACTTTATTCCCGTCCTCGGCTATCTTGATGATCTGATCATCGTGCCTCTTGGCATCGCTCTCGTCATCAGACTCATTCCAGCCGATGTGATGGCGGAACACATCGAGCAAGCGGACGCGGCTGATCGGCCGCCGGTCAGCCGCATCGGCGCAGCAATGATCGTCGCGATCTGGATCACAGCCGTTGCGAGCCTCGTCCGGGCCTCCGGCCTGGTCGATCAATGCGCGCTGATCAGTGCATGCTGATCAGTGCACCGTAGCCAGCGGAATAATGGAGGACGGCCGGCCCTCGCCGTCGAACGCCACCACACAAAGTCCCGACAACATCGCTTCCGACATCGACCGGCGCAGCCGCCGGGCCAATAGGCGCGAGCGGCGGGCCGCGCCCTTCGCGTCGAGCCAGCCCTCGCCCGCGGGCTGGTCGAACGATGTCAGATCGGTCAGACCGAAGGTAAATTTTTCCATGTCCCCGTCTCCTGCGTGACGACAATCCTCACAAGTGACGGCAGTTCGTTGACAATGGAGAAGTATCCCCGTTGTCCACAGGGATGCCTCCCACCAAAGATCTTGGCGACTCGCTTATTTTGTTGTCAGCGCATTCCAGTCGACCGACTTCGGCGGCGGCTCGGACTTCCTGACAGGCGCGGACCGCGCCTCGCCACGAACGCCGCCCCACGGGTCGGCCGGCGGCGCATCAGGAATCCTGCGCATCTGGGCACGGCGCTCGTCTTCCTGCCGGCGGCGCGCTTCCTTTTCCTCCGGAGAGAGCGTCTTGGCGTCCTCGTTCAGCTTGAAGCCGGGAGTCAACTGCGCCATCGCCGGCTGCGTGGACAGAACCGCCGCTCCCATCAGCAGCAGTCCCCCCGCACCCAGACCTTTCAAGAACCTCTTCATTCCTGTCCCCTGCATTTCTCCTGTCGCCCCGGACCCTCTGCTATTCTAGACAAGTTGCCGTGCCCGGCAAACCACCGGGAACGGCCGTGCGGCATTCCGCACGGGCGCAACGGCCGCCTCGCCCCGGTCACGATGTCGCAGCACATGGTCAGACCGACACGGACAGGGCGCGTCCCAACGGGAGACACATCGGGACATGAAGCAAGACCTTGCCCGGCTGCCCCTGCTGCTCCTCGGCTTCGCCGCTCTCGCGGCGACGCATGCGCCCGCCCGCGCCGCCGACGATCCGGCGAAGGTCAGAACGCAGATCCGCTGCGAAAACTGGACACAGCTCGAGGATGGCCGCTGGACGCCGAAGCCCCAGGCGTCAATGAGCACGGAGGATTTTGCAGAAAGCACGCTGCTGCCGGGCGGCACGCGCGTGATGGGAGCGAAACTCGGAGCCCAGATCAGCCAGCGTTGCGCCGCAAAATAACGGGCAGACGCGCGCTCACTTGTTCAGCGCGGAGCTCACCGACGAGAACTTCGTGTTCATCTCGGTGCCGATGCTGTTCACGGCTACCATGATCACGATGCTGATCCCGGCCGCGATCATCGCATACTCGATCGCCGTCGCGCCCGAGTTGTTGGCCCAGAACCTTCCCAGCAAGCCCCGCATAGGTGTCTCCACAAAGAGCAGATCAGGCGCTGCCTGCTGCACCGACGAACATATCCTGAAGTTCCTGCTTGGTTCCTAACAGGGAACCCTAATGGAGTATTAAGATACCTTATTGAGGCCCTGGGCACGACTTGATCAGGTTCTGATGGATAGGCAAGCATCGGACAGATTGCGCCTGCCACCAGGCTGTATGGACCCCTAACGCGGCCCGGCGCTTTTGAGACAGATTGCAACGCTCTGTTGGGCGCGGCCTGTTACCGTGCGGAGAATCCGCAACCGATATCAGGCAGATCCGCCGCCGATGAACACCTGCACGAGCGACCCGTCGCAGACGCCACCGGTCCCCCGCGCCGGTGAGCCGGCGCCGGGTATGGCCGACTGCATTGCTGTTTCGGCCGTCCCCCAGGCGGCGTGGCGGGCGCTCGGCGATCGCGCCATCGAGCCCAGCGGCTATTATCTGCCGGAATGGGAAGCCGCTGTCAGCGCATCGGCGCGCGGACGAACCGGCGCCTCGGCTCTGGCGGCCTTTGATTCCCGCGAGAAGACACAGTTGCTCGGCCTGATGCCTGTCGTCCCGCTGTGGCGGGCGAAACGGATCGCGCTGCCGGCGCTGGTCAGCGCCCATCCCTATGGCGTGCTGGGAACGCCGCTGCTGGACCGCGATCGCGCTGTCGAGGCCGTACGGGATTTGCTCGATGCCGCGCGCACGGGCGGCGCGCGCGCGATCCTGCTGCGCGACCTGCCGCTCGATGGCGCGGCGTTCGCGGCCATCGACGAAGCCATGGATGCGATGGGACTGCGGCCGCGCATCCTGCGCCACAGCGCGCGCGCCTGCCTCGATGCGACGCGCGACGCGGACACGACGCTGCGCGAAGCGCTTGGCGCAAGGAGGCTGAAGGATTTGAGGCGGCTGCGCCGCCGCCTTGCCGATCACGGGCCGGTGGCTTTTTCCGTGGCACGCATGCCGACCGACGTCGCGCGCGAGCTTGAAGCGTTCCTGAGACTGGAAGCCTCGGGCTGGAAGGGCGCGCGAGGCACCGCGCTCATTCAGCACGCGGGCGACGCGGCCTTCATCCGCAGCGCAGCGCCAGCGCTTGCGGCGCACGGCCAGTGCGAGATCGCGACGCTGCGCGCCGGGGAGCATCCGGTCGCGGCCGCCGTGCTGCTGCGCCATCTCGATCGCACATTCTATTTCAAGCTGGGTATCGACGAACGTTTTGCGCGCATGTCGCCCGGCGTACAGCTCACGCTCGATATCACACGGCACTTGTGCGCCGATCCGGCAATCAGCCTCGCGGATTCAACGGCGGAAGACGGCAATCCCATGATCGAGCCGATCTGGCGCGGCCGCCTGCGGCTCGGCGACGTGCTGTTGCCGCTGCGGCGCACCGACCCCGTGGTGCCTGCAATCGCTACGGCGCTGAAGCTTCACGATGCGGCCTATCAAAACGCGCGGCGCATCGTCAGGACGGTGCGCCGCATAACGGGACGATAACGCCTACTCGGCGGCTTGCGCGTTGATCTCCGCGAACACCTGACGGATCGCCTTGGCGAGTTGTTCCGGCGGCATGGCGCCCGAGAGCCCGTATTTGTTCGCGAACACGAAGGTCGGCACGCCGTTGACGCCTTTCTCGCGTGCCTCCTCGGCCTGAGTGGCGATCAGAGCGACGTCCTCATTCGTAGCAAGCCGCGTCCGCACTTCGTCCGCATCGAGACCGCAGTCGGCCGCCGCCTGCACCAGAACCTCAAGATCGGTGAGATCGCCGCCTTCCTTGAAATACAACTCCATCAGGCGCTGCTTCATCTGCGGCGCGCGGCCGATGGCATCCGCCCAGAGGATCAGGCGGTGCGCATCCAGCGTATTGGGCTGGCGGCTGACGCGGTCCGGGTGATATTCGAGCCCTTCCTCCGCAGCCGCCTCGACGACACGCTGGGCCATGCCGCGATAGGCTTCGGGCGAGCCGAACTTCTTCGTCAGATACTCGTTGCGCGCGATGCCCTCCCGCGGAATCCACGGATTGAGGAAATACGGCCGCCAATGCAGGTCCACCGGGACATCGGGCACCAGCTTCAGCGCCTCCTCGATCCGATGCTTGCCGATATAGCACCACGGGCACACGACATCGGACACCACATCGAGCTGAAGCGGAATCGGGCTGGGCTGCGTCATGATCTGTCCTCGCGGGATGCCAGCCCTGAACATAACCCGGATGGACCGGCTCACAAGGCCCGCGACAGGCTTTTCAGCCGGGCGGCCGTCGCCGCGTCGGCCGGGAAGAAAGTTTCGATCGCCAGCTCCGACAGGCTGATGTCGAGCGGCGTGCCAAACAGCATGGTGGTGGAGATGAAGCTGAACACCTCCGCGCCGAGCCGCAGCCGGAACGGCACGGCGATGGCATCCTCCGCAGCCAGCGGAGCCCTCCGCGCCGGAATGGGATAGGTCTTCAGCTCCTGCTGCAGCGCGACCAGCACGGGATCTGCCGTGGCCTCGACCTGCCGCTGCAGCCGCTCGCGCAGATGCCCGCACCATTCGCCGGGATTGACCGTCCGCGAAGCCAGCCCCTCCGGATGAAACGCGAGCCGCAGCACATTGACCGGCGGCGTCAGCAGCGACGGCGCGACGCCCTCAAGCAGCGGCGCGACCATGCGATTGGCGAACAGGAGATTCCAGTGCCTGTCGATGGCAAGCGCCGGCGACGGCTCGTGCGCGGCCAGCACGCGCTCCACGGTTGCTCGCGCAAACGAGTCCGGCTGCTCCAGCGCCCGCTGTGGAAACACCGGCGCATAGCCCGCCGAGACCAGCAGCACGTTGCGCTCGCGCAGCGGGACGTCGAGCCGCTCGGCGAGCCGCAGCAGCATTTCGCGGGAGGGCGTGGCGCGGCCGGTTTCGACGAACGACAGATGCCGCGCCGAAACATCGGCCTCCAGCGCAAGATCGAGCTGGCTCAGGCGGCGGCGCTGCCGCCATTCGCGCAGATGATCGCCGACATGCGCGTGAAAGGAACTGGCGGGGCTCGCCGCCGTGATCTGGCTTGTCATGACCAAAACGGTATCACGCCATGGCGCACGATCCATGACGTGAGAGGTAATCGATCCGCCTCCGCATCCGGAACAGGCTGACCATGCCGGATCCCCGCCTTCGGGGTCTCCGGATCAACACAGCGGAGATCGAACCATGGTTCAGACATTCCCCCTGCTTCGCGCGGCGCTGATGTCCGATGCGCTGATCAGCGGCGCGATGGCGCTGCTGCTGGCACTCGCCGCCGCGCCACTCGCGCGGCTCACCGGACTGCCCGAGCCGCTGCTGCGTGGTGTCGGATTCATCCTGATCGCCTACGCCCTGGCCGTCGGCTATGTCGGCCTGCGGGCGTGGGGATCACCGGCGCTGGTGTGGGCGGTGATCGGCGTCAACGCAGCGTGGGTAATTGGCAGCATCGCGCTGCTGCTGAGCGGCCTGGTGATGCCGAATATGCTCGGTTACGCCTTCGTGATCCTTCAGGCCGCCGCCGTCGGCGTCTTCGCCGAGCTGCAGTATCTCGGCCTCCGGCGCGAGACGGGCGCGGGCCGCGAAAAGCCTCGCGCTGTCTGAGCCCGCCCCGCGCGAATCCTACGCAGCCTTGGCAGACCTTGCCTTGACCGGATTGGCCTTCGCAGGGCCTGCCTTCGCCTTGCCGGCTTTGCGCGCTCTGCCGGCCGCGGTCTTGCTCCTTGAAGACGTGGTCTTCGTCTTCGCGCGCGAGAACTTTGCTGATGACGGTTTTGCCGGAGACGATTTGGCGGACTTGCCCGCCGCTGCTTTGGACTTCGCGGCCTTCGCAGACTTTTTTGCCTTGGCCGCGCCGTTGCCCACCGCCCGCTTGGCCGCGCGCTCCTTCTTGCGCTTGGCCTCGCAGTGGTCGCACTTGCAGCCGATCGGCTTCAGATAGCTTTTGAAATACTCGGTGCCGTAGTCGTAGTTGATCTCGTCGCCCGGCGCGATGTCCTTGATCGCGCGGATATAGATTTTCTTCTGGCGCTTCCGGACATCCGATTCCGCATTGGGCCGGCAGGAATGATTGATGTAGCGCGCCACGTTGCTGCGCACCGAGCCGTCGACAGTCCAGCGGTCGCTGATCTGGAACAGATACTTGTTCTCGACCGCGTCATCTTCCTTTTTGCGACAATCGAGCATCGTGCCCTTGTAGCGGATGATGCGCGTGCCCCTCTTGATGGGCTTCGTGGCGAACAGGCCGAGGCCGGTTTTCGACCGGCCGATCCGATAGGGTTTGCTGTCAGAAATCTGGGGCATCGTTCAATCTGAGGGAGCGGCGGAGTGACGGACGAACAGATCCGCCATCGGACAGCCGCGATTTCACCGTTTCTTGATCTTGCGCGTTCTTCCAGCTTGCGGGAACTCACTTCATCATCGCTATAAACCAACCGCCCGCACGTGTCTCTTGTGCAAGATGCATAAGGCGGGCCAGCTTGAACCTTTCCCCAGCTCATTGCGTCCGACCAAGGCCATGACACACGAGACCTCGCTCCCTCATCCGCATCCGCTCCGGTCGCGCGCCGTCGCAGCCATTGGCCCGCTGCTCGCGCTCACCGGAACCCTGTTCGCGAGCACGGCCGCGCACAGCGAGCCGCAGAGCGTCTATACGAACATCGACAAGAGCTGCCGGACAGTATCCGATCGGGGCGGCGCGCAAAACGAACCCGAAACCGTGCGGCAGATTTGCGGAGGCAAAGGCGGATTCGTCGTGGTTGTCAGTGAGGACGACCTGCGCCAGACCGTCTCCATCGGCCGCTCCGCCCGGCAGGCGGAGCGCGAGCCGGCCGCCAAGCAGAGCTTCGGTCCGTTCAATTCGTCCGGCCCGACGCTCGAGTGGCGGATCGGCGACAATGGCAGACCGTACGCAACCATCCAGCGCTGGCATATCGCGGACAACAGCGATCCCGGCCCCGACGGCCGACCGCGCACCGTGCCGCTGCTTGTGGTGACCCGTCTGTCTCCCGCCTGCCATGTCGCTTATGTCGATGCCCGTGCCAACCAGTTACCCAACGAGCTGGCGCGCGATCTCGCGGACAGGCTCGCGCCGGGCTTCGATTGCGCAAAGGACAAGATCGCGACGGAAGGCACCAAGGGACGCGCCTTACAGCTCGCCCAGCCGTAAACTCAGACCGGGCGCGACCGCCAAGCAGCGAGCATGGTGTCCAGCAGCATGGAGGTGTCCGCGCCACCCGTAACGCGGGACGCCAGATCATCCAGTCGGCCATCGAGCAACAGCATGGTGAAGCCGTGCATGGTCGACCACACCTGCGCGATCGCGGCAGCCTGCGCCAGCGACAGGGCATCTTCGTCAATCGGTTCGTTGCGAACCGTTCCGACGTTTCTCGCGAGGGCCGAGAAGGCCAGCGAGGCCGCCGCGTTCAGCGCGGGATGCTGCAGGTCCATCCGATCCGTGCGAAACATGAGTTGATAGAGTCCCGGGTGGGCGCGCGCGTAGGCGACATAAGCATGCCCCCGGGCCAGCGCCTGTTCGGCAGGCGTTGACGCCTCCGTCGAGGCTTGCTGCATCGCCTCGTTGAACCTGTGGAAGCCGACCGCGGCCAGTTCGCTGCACAGGCCCGCCAGATCTCCGAAATGATGGGCGGGCGCGGCATGGGACACGCCCGCCTCCCGCGCCACCGCCCGCAGAGTCAGCGCCGGCAATCCCTCGCGATCCAGAATCTTCTCCGCCGCCAGCAGCAGGGCGTGACGCAAATCGCCGTGATGATAGGGGGCGGCGGCTTTGCCCGGACCGCGGGCGCGGGAGGGCTTCGGAACCGCCGTTTTCGCAGGCGGCTTTTTGCCCTTTGGCGCGGCCGAAGACTTGGCGGCAGCAGACTTGGCAGCACGGCGGGACGTGGGAACGGTGGGCATGGGCCTTCGCTACTGCGGGATATTGACACTGTCAAGATTTCGCTTGACGCGCATTCGCGCAGCCCGTAAATCTTGACAACGTAAAGATTGAGGTCCGGCCATGACCATGTTCCTGTCCCTTGCCCCGTTCGCCTGCCTTGCGGCGATCATGACCCTGACGACCCCGACCTGGGGCCTGCTTGCGGCCGCCGCGATCGCGCTCGGCGTTGTGACCTACGATCTGGCGCGTGGCGCGTCCGTGAAGACGCTCACGATCGGGGCGGCGATCGCGTTCGGTGGTCTCGGAGCCTACGGTCTGTTGACCGGCACGGAATGGACAGCCCTGACGGTTCGCCTGTCCGCCAATGGTCTGGTGCTGGCAATCGCCGCATTGTCTCTGATGATCCGGCTCCCCTTCACGCTCCAGTACGCGCGCGAAATGACGACACCGGAAGTTCGCAGCCTGCCGGCCTACCATCGCGTCAACTACATTCTGACCGGGGTCTGGACGGCCGCGCTCGTCCTGATGCTCACGGCCGACCTGCTGCCGCTCTATGTGCCCGCCCTGCCGATCTGGATCGGCGTGACGGCAGGCTTCGTGCTGCACTACGGCGCGATGATCTTCACGCACTGGTACATCCGCCGCGCGCACAGCGCGCCCGCCATGATCACGGCCGGGTCCTGACAACAGGCAGCATTCCGGAGGAACGACCATGGATGCCATCACGTTCCCGCCGCGGACTCCGCGCGACAACATCGCGCCGATCCCGATGGAATGCGACGCGCCGCGGCTACGCATCGCAGGCGAGATGCCGAAGGAATTGAACGGCACGCTCTATCGAAATGGTCCGAATCCGCAATTCGATGCACCGGGCAGTCACTGGTTCACCGGCGACGGCATGCTGCACGCTTTCCATATCGAGAACGGCCGCGTCAGCTACCGTAACCGCTGGGTCCGCACCCCGAAATGGCGGGCCGAGCGCGATGCCGGCCGTGCGCTGATCACCGGGTTCGGGCACCGGCTGCCGGGCGCGCCGGCAACGCTGGATGGCGGCGTCGCCAACACCAACATCGTCTTCCATGGCGGACGGCTGCTGGCGCTGGAGGAAGGCCATCTGCCGATGCAGATGGAGCCCGGCACGCTCGCAACGCGCGGCTATCTCGACTATGACGGCGCAATCGGCGGGCCTTTCACCGCCCATCCCAAGATCGACCCGCTGACCGGCGAGATGATCTTCTTCGGCTACAGCGCCGCCGGACCGCTGACGCCGACGATGTCCTATGGCAGCGTGAACGCGCAGGGAACTGTGACGCGCTTCGAGCAATTCACCGCACCCTATGCCAGCATGGTGCACGACTTCATCGTGACCGACCGCCACGTGCTGTTTCCGGTGCTGCCGCTCACTGGCAGCATGGAACGTGCGCGACAGGGCCGTCCGCCCTATGCCTGGGAGCCGGACAAGGGCGCGTTCGTCGGCGTGATGCCGCGACACGGCCGCGCTGCGGATATCGTCTGGTTTCGCGGCGAGGCCTGTTACGTGTTTCATGTGATGAACGCGTTCGAGGATGGCTCGACCATCGTCGCGGACGTCATGCAGTTCGAGGAGCCGCCGCTGTTTCCACATCCCGACGGCTCGCCCACCGACCCGCGCAAATCGGTGGCGCGGCTGTGCCGCTGGACCTTCGACCTCTCCGGCAACACGGATCGTTTCACCCGCACCTGTCTCGACGACATGACCGGCGAGTTTCCCCGCATCGACGAGCGCCGCAGCGGCCAGACCTACCGTCACGGCTGGTATGCCTGCCAGCGCGAAGGCGACAGACGGCCGGCGAGCGGACTGGGCGGCATCGCTCATGTCGATGCAGCGACGGCCCGCCGCACGGTTCACCTGTTGCCGGACGGCGATACGATCTCCGAACCCGTCTTCGTGCAACGCGGCGACGATGCCGCCGAGGGCGATGGCTGGCTGCTCGCCGTGGTATGGCGCGCGGCCGAGAACCGCAGCGATCTTGCCGTGTTCAATGCGCTCGACATCGAGGCCGGGCCTGTGGCGCTCGCCGCGCTTGGACACCGCGTGCCGGACGGATTTCATGGCAACTGGGTTGCTGCCGGCTGAGCCTGCGCGGGACGCGCCTTGGCGCGCACCGCTTCGTTCATTTCGCCGCAAGAGCGAGGGCCTTATGGGAAACGTCCTTAAGAAAATGACTTTCGACTTTCTGTCGACCATCGTCTTCATCGCCATCTACATGGCGACCGATGATGTGCTGATCGCAACCGTTGCCGCCGTTGTCATGGCGGTCGGCCAGCTGATTTACGCGCGAGCGCGCGGCGTGGACATCTCGTTCATGACCTTTGCCAGTCTCGCGCTCGTGGTCGCGCTCGGAGCCGCGACGCTGTTGACGCACGATCCGCGCTTCGTATTGCTCAAGCCCAGCATCGCGCATTTCGCTATCGGCGCAATCATGCTCAAGCCGGGCTGGATGTCGCGCTACATGCCTCCTACCGTGAACGAAGAAGCGCCCGACCTTCCCGTCATCGCCGGCTACGCGTGGGCGGCGCTGATGTTCGTACTCGGGCTCGGCACGATCGCGACCGCGCTCTCGGGCGACATGAAGCTGTGGACGTTCTACGTCACGGTGGTTCTGGTCGGCGCGAAGGTCGTGGCCTTCGCGCTGCAGTGGATGATCTTCCGCATCGTCATCCGCCGCCGGATCATCGCCAGGAAACGCGCGGCCGCGGCGTGAGGCGCGCGGTCTACTCCGCCGCAGCAGCGCGCACGCGCGCGAACAGCGCTACATCACGCTCCAAGTCGTTACCGCCGTCCGGGACGATCGAATCGCCGCCGGCATCCGGGGCGACCGCATCCAATCCGAGCAGCCGCGCCGTGGCGCTGTCGTCGGGCATGGTCTCGACATGGCGCAGCGCGCGGTCCATCGCCCGGGTGCGCCGGTCAAGTTCGTCAACCGATCCGGACGCCGTGCGCAATTGTTTTGCGACCTTCGCCACTGTGTCATTGTATTTGCGAAACTCGGTGCGCACCGCGCCGAGCACGCGCCACACCTCACCCGACTGCTGCGCGATCGCCATCGAGCGGTGGTTGACCTGAAACGCGTGCAGGATCGCGGAGAATGTCGTCGGCCCCGCGATCATCACCCCGCATTCGCGCTGGACGTAATCGAACAGGCCGGGCAGCCGCAGCACTTCCGCAAACAGGCTCTCGGTCGGCAGGAACATGATGGCGCGCTCGGTGGTGCGCGGCGGATTGATATATTTCCGGCCAATATCCCTGGCGAAAGATTTGATCCGCGCATCCAGCGCGCGCCGGTGCGTCTCGACAAGCGCGGCGTCGCCTGCCTCCAACGCGGCGAGCAGATGCTCGTGATCCTCGCGCGGAAATTTGGCATCAACCGGCAACAGCATGTCCTCGCCGTCCGACAGCGGCAGGCGGATCGCGAACTCCACGCGCTCGGCCGAGTGCTCCTTCACCTGCGCATCGCGGATGAACTGCGACGGCGACAGAAAATCCTCGATCAGCATCGCAAGCTGCACCTCGCCGAAGGTGCCGCGCAGCTTGGGATTGGTCAGCACGTTCTTGAGGTCGCCGACATTGGCGGAAATGCTCTTCATCTCACCGAACACCTCATAGGCGCGGTTGAGCTGCTCGACGACGCTGCGGAAGCTCTCGCCGAGGCGCGCCTCCAGCGTGGTCTGAAGCTTTTCATCCACCGTCCGGCGCACCTCTTCAAGCTTGGCGGCATTCTCCTGCCGGATCACGTCGAGGCGACCCTCGACCACCTGCCGCAACTCCTCGCCGGTCTTGCGATGGGTTTCCGCCAGCGCGCGCAGTTCGGTCTGGGTGGCGTCGAGCCGCTCGCGCTGCTGTGCGCCGGTCTCGCGCAACGTCTCCGCCACGTTCTGGCGCAGCCGGTGAAAGCTGCCGCCCAGTTCCTCGCGCAGATCGCGCCCGCCGAGCCCCATCTCCTGCCGCAGCCCCCGCGCCGCGGCGTCAAGCGCATCGCGCATCGCCTCGCCCTCCTGCCGCAGCAGGAACGCGGCCTCGTCCGGCGTCAGCGGCGTGACCAGCACCGCGCGGCGGCTCGCGCTCCACGCCAGAATCGCGAACACGAGCGTCAGCGCCGAAAACAGCGCGGCCGCGCCGACGCAGGCCAGCAGAACCTCTGGCGACAGGATATCGAGGGTCATGGCATGTCGCTCTTTTTGTACATGTTTTGTTCTTATATGAAATCCACCCGCCCGACAAGCGCCGGCCGGTGGATATGGTTACCGAGGCGGTTGTCCCAAAGCCGGGACCCTATTGGGAAGACGGCGACCACATCAACGAGACCCCATCAACGAAATGGCCGGGACAAGCCCGGCCACGACAACAACGTACCCTGCGCCATGCCCCGACCGAACGCGATCAACGCAGGGCCGAGGCCGGAAAAGACCTAACCGAGGTTCAGCTCCTTGAAGAAGTCGTTGCCCTTGTCATCGATGATGATGAAGGCCGGGAAGTCCTCGACCTCGATGCGCCAGATCGCTTCCATGCCGAGTTCGGGATACTCCATCACCTCGACCTTCTTGATGCAGTGCTCCGCGAGGTTCGCCGCCGCGCCGCCGATCGAGCCGAGATAGAAGCCGCCGTGTTTCTTGCAGGCCTCGCGCACCGCCGGCGCGCGGTTGCCCTTGGCCACCATCACCATCGAGCCGCCCGCCGCCTGAAACTGATCGACGAAGGAATCCATGCGGCCCGCCGTGGTCGGCCCGAACGAGCCGGAGGCGTAGCCGGCCGGCGTCTTGGCCGGGCCGGCATAATAGATCGGATGGTTCTTGAAATAGTCGGGCAGCGGCTCGCCCTTTTCCAGCCGCTCGCGCAGCTTGGCGTGGGCGGCGTCGCGCGCCACGATCATGGTGCCGGTGAGCGAGAGGCGCGTCTTGGTCGGATACTGCGCCAGCGTCGCGAGAATCTCCTGCATCGGCTTGTTGAGATCGATCTTCACCGTGTCGCCGGACGTCGTCTCGGCGACTTCCGGCAGATACTGCGCCGGATTGTGCTCAAGCTCCTCCAGATACACGCCGTCCTTCGTGATCTTGCCGAGCACCTGCCGGTCTGCCGAGCACGACACGCCGAGTCCGATGGGGAGCGAGGCCCCGTGGCGCGGCAGGCGGATGACGCGCACGTCGTGGCAGAAATACTTGCCGCCGAACTGGGCGCCGACGCCCAGCGACTGCGTCATCTTCAGGATTTCCTGCTCCATCTCCAGATCGCGGAACGCATGGGCGTCGATCGATCCGGTGGTCGGCAGCGCATCGAGATAGCGCGCCGAAGCCAGCTTCACCGTCTTCATGCAGAGTTCGGCGGAGGTGCCGCCGATCACGATGGCAAGGTGATAGGGCGGGCACGCGGCGGTGCCGAGCGTCAACACCTTCTCCTTCAGGAACGCCATCAGGCGATCTTTCGTCAGCAGCGAGGGCGTGCCCTGAAACAGGAAGCTCTTGTTGGCCGAGCCACCGCCCTTGGCCATGAACATGAACTTGTAGGCATCCTCGCCCTCGGCATAGATCTCGCACTGCGCCGGCATGTTGTTGGCGGTGTTCTTCTCCTCGAACATCGACAGCGGGGCGACCTGCGAGTAGCGCAGGTTGCGCTTGAGATAGGCGTCGCGCGCGCCCTCCGAGAGCGCGGCCTCATCGCTGCCGTCGGTGATGACGTTGCAGCCCTTCTTGCCCATGATGATCGCGGTGCCGGTGTCCTGACACATCGGCAGCACACCGCCGGCCGCGATGTTGGCGTTCTTCAGGAAGTCGAAGGCGACGAACTTGTCGTTGTCGCTGGCTTCCTTGTCGTCGAGGATCTTGCGGAGCTGGCTGAGGTGTCCCGGCCGCAGGTAGTGGTTGATATCGACGAACGCGGCTTCCGCCAGCGCCCGCAGCGCTTCCGGCGCCACCACCAGCATCGGCTTGCCCATCACGGTCTCGATCCGGACGCCCTCGGACGAGATCTTGCGGTACGGCGTCTCGTCTTTCCCCAGCGGAAACAATGGGGTGTGCTTGTAGGGCGGCAGCGGATGAGATGTCAGGGGGGCGTTCATTTAGATGGCCTCTAAAGCTGAGCTAAGGCCGTCTTAGTCCCCTTTCTGCCAATTTTGAAGCCTTCTGAAGCCGACCTGCCCTGCGCGCTCCCGCAGATGAGGCCAGCCTGGTCAGCGCCCTTTCTCGAAGGGGATGTACTGGTGGTACTGCTTCGGCACCGAACTGCGATAGCGCGAGGGCACGGTTCCGCTGTCGACCGAGCGGTCGAGCTCGCTCTTGCGGGCGGATTTTTTCTTCTTTTTGGCAACCTGCACGATATCGCCGCCGCCGCCAGACGAGACGGCAAGACCGCCGACCGGCATCGCCGCCCGGGCGGGAAGCGGGGCGACGGCGACAGCTGCGGCGGCGAACAGGGCGGCACTCATCACGGCAATCACGCGAATTGGCATCCGGGGCTCCCAGCAATGCGACAAGATGCGATATGAACGGCGACAGGCCGGTCCGGGCGACAGACCCAAACGATGCGGGCCTTTGACTGATGTCGGGCGTTGGGCGCGACGGGTTCGATGACGTGAGGATTTTTATGAAGACCATTTTGCCGTACACCACCCGCTTCGTATTCGGAGCCGGCCTTCTGGTTGCCGTCGTGGCGGGGTCGCCCGCCCGTGCAGACTCCTGCGATGATCTGGCCCGCCAGCTCGCAAGCAATGTCGACGGCCTGAAGGTTGGCAAGGCGGCAGGCGGGGCGATCTACATGACGCATCCGCTGGCGAAGCAGGTCACGCTCGGCTGCCCGGCCCGCAACATGCAGGCCTCGTTCGCGGCAGTGTCGGAAAAGCGCAAGCCTTCGCCGGAATTCCTGAGCTTCGTCGCCAGCGCGGCAACGCTCGTCTTCACCATCCCGAAGTCGGACATGGATCGCGGCGTCAAGCGCTGCGCCGGAAGGATGGGGCTGCTGCGCGGCGACACCATCGCCACGCGCTACCGGCGGCTCGACATCCGCTGCACGCGCACGCGAACCAACGCCACCATCGCGGTGTCGCGCGAGAAGGACTGAGCACGCCGGTCAAGGACCGTCAGCGATCCAGCGCCCTGTAGTGACGGAAGATATCATCCTTGTTGAAGGGAATTCTGCGCTCGCTCGCCAGATAGGCCCGGATCGCCGGCCGTTCCGCGACGCGGTCATGGAGCGCGACCACATGCGGCACACGACGCTCGAACTTGCGCATGCGTTTCGGGAACGCGTAGCGCAGCCCTTCCACGATCTGGAACAGCGAGAGATCGACATAGGTTACCCGCCGCCCGGTGACGTAGGGGCCGCCGGCATCGGCGATCACCTGCTCGAAATAGCCGAGATATTTGGGCACGCGTTCGTCCCAGAACGCAGCCGAACGCCGCTTCGCCGGAGCTTTCTGATCCTCGTAGTAAAAGGTCGGCCCGAGCGGATGATGGGTGTCGTGCGCCTCGACAACGAGATCGGCGACCGTCAGCTGCAACTGATGCAGCCACAGCCGTGCGGCCTCGGCCTTCGGCGCAAGCCCATGACGCGCGCCGAGAAACAGGAGGATGTTGGCCGTCTGTCCGATGACTTGCCGCCCCGCCCGGAGAAACGGCGGAGCGAACGGACGATAGGACACGCCACTCCCATCCATCAGCTTCTGCATCTGCGCCATGCCGCGCGCACCCTGCCGGGCCACATCGACATAGCTGGCACCGGCCTCTTCGAGCGCGAGGCGGACGAACTCACCGCGGCCCTGAATGGTCGGCCAGTAAAACAGCTCGTAACGCATCGGCCCTCGCCATCCGTTGCATCGGCATCCGCCCCGTCTTGGGAACGCCGAGCGAGCCGATCGGTTCAAGGCCGTTCGGCCGGGACCATCCCGCGACGAGCCGGCATAACAAAAAAAGCCGCCCTGCCGGGCGGCTTTCCTTGTTCATATCTCAGCCGGGACGTCAGGAGGACTGCTGGATGCCGGACAGTTCCCAGTCGCCGCCCGAAGACGGGCGGGTGAACGTCCAAATCTCCACCGCCTGCTGCGGGCTCTCGCTGCCCTCGACGATCCGGCCGGAGCTGCGCTCCAGCGTCTTGTCGACGAACTCGAACCGCAGCGCGACCGTCGCGTAGTCGACATTGCCCTCGTTCCAGGCTTCCGCCAGATCGCCCTGCAGCAGCTTGATGCCGGTCACCTTGTTGACCACGCCGCGGCTCTTGTTGGAGGCCAGGTCCTGCGCGAAATAGGAGACCATTTCGGGCGTCGCCAGCTTGTGCAGCTTCTCCACGTCCTCGTCCGACCACGCGGCCTGAACCTCGCCGAGCAGGCGCTCGAAGGCCTCGTAATCATCCGGGCCGATCTGGATCGGCCTCGGCGTATTGCCGCGACCGAAGCCGAAGCCCGAGCCGGCGTTGCCGTTCGTATAGCCGGCACCGTCCTGACGCGGCGCGCGCGGCGCGTCGAAATTCGCCTGATTGCCGCCGAGCGGACCATCCGCGGGCGAGCGGCCGGCCGCCGGGCCGCCGGCATAGGCGCTGGCGGGCGCATTGCCGTTGCGGCGCTGCCACCAGCCCCAGGCGAGGCGGGCGACGATCACCAGCAGCACGATCTGCAGGATGAAGCCGAGCATCCCGGCGAAGCTGCCGAGGCCGCTCAGGAAGCCGCCACCGAACAGCATGCCGAACAGGCCCGCGCCGAGGAACCCGGCCGCGAGGCCGCCCATCAGGCCCATGCCCGGACGATTGAAGAAGCCGCCCTTGGCCGCCGCGCCCGTGGTCGCCGCAGCCCCCATGTTGCTGCCCGGCTGGGTGATGCTGCGCTCGAACGGACGCGCCGCGTTCGGCGCCGTCGACGTCGGCGGCGGAGCGGAGAACGTGCGCGAGCCGCGTGAACCCATGCCGCGACCGCCGCCGGCACGCGCATCGGCTTCGGAAATCGTCACCATCGCCGCCGGCAGCGCCAGCGCGAACATCAACGCCAAGGTCTTCAGTGTGGCGCGGAAGCGCCGCCCGGTCATCATCGTGTTTCCCTCATTCCCCGGCAGGGGGAAGCGCACACAAGATGGGCATCGGCCGGAAAAAGTGAAGCGCGCGCGAGGTCGCACCGCTGCGGCGCTCGGTCGCGGCCCCCGAATGAACCTTCCGGCCGCTCGCGCGATCGGCCCGGCGACGAGCCGGATCAGGCCGCCTCCGCCATCGTCTCCTTCACGGCTGCGACCAGCTGGCTCAGCGTAAAGGGCTTGGGCAGGAACGCGAACTGCTGGTTCTCCGGCAGGCTCTTCTCGAAGGCGTCTTCCGCATAGCCCGAGACAAAGATGATCTTCAGGCCGGGATTGCGCTCCCGCGCCGACTTGAGCAGCGTCGGGCCATCCATCTCCGGCATCACGACGTCGGAGACGACGAGGTCCACCGCGCCGTCGGCCTCATCCAGCGCCTCCAGCGCCTCGACGCCGTTCGACGCCTCCAGCACCCGATATCCGCGCGAGCGCAGGCCCCGCGCGTTGAGCGAGCGCAGGCCGTCCTCGTCCTCGACCAGAAGGATGGTGCCCTGTCCGGTGAGGTCCGCGGCCTTCGGCTTGACGGCCACAGCCGGCGCAGCGGTCTCGGACGCCGCGACTGCCTCGTCGGCGGTGACCTGCCCTGCCACATGCCTCGGCAGGAAGATGCTGAACGTGGTCCCCTTGCCCGGCTCGGAGTCCACGTAAATGAAGCCGCCGGTCTGCTTGACGATGCCGTAGACCGTGGACAGGCCAAGGCCCGTGCCCTTGCCGACTTCCTTGGTCGAAAAGAACGGCTCGAAGATCTTGTCGAGAATCTCCGGCGGCATGCCGGTGCCGCTGTCGGCGATGTCGATCCGCACATAGTCGGCGACCGGCATGCCCTTGTGGCCGAGCCCATCCACCTGATCGGCGACGACGTTGCCCGTGCGCACCGTCAGCTTGCCGCCATCCGGCATCGCGTCGCGGGCGTTGACGGCGAGATTGACGATCACCTGCTCGAACTGGGAGACGTCGACTTTCACCGGCCACAGGTCGCGGCCGTGAACCAGCTCCAGCTTGACCTTCTCGCCGATCAGCCGCCGCAGCAGCATGGTCAGGTCGGACAGCGCGTCGCCGAGATCCAGCACCTGCGGCCGCAGAGTCTGGCGGCGCGAGAACGCAAGCAGCTGCCGCACCAGCGTCGCGGCGCGGGTGGCGTTCTGCTTGATCTGCATAATGTCCTGGAACGAGGGATCGGTCGGCTTGTGCGCGTTCAGCAGGAAGTCGTTAGCCATCATGATGGCCGACAGCACGTTGTTGAAGTCGTGGGCGATGCCGCCGGCGAGCTGGCCCACCGCCTGCATCTTCTGCGACTGCGCGAACTGGGTTTCGAGCTGGCGCTGCTCGGTGGTCTCCAGCATGTAGACGATGGCGGCCTCGTTGTCGGCGGCGTCGCGCTCGACGCTGGTGACGAAGAACCGCGCCCAGCGCTCCTTGGTCCCCGCGAGCATCACCTCGACCGGCGCAATGTCGCCCTGCCCTTCTGCCGCCTTCGTGATCGCGCCCGACGCCTCGCCGCGGTCGCGCTCGTTGATGGCGGCCAGGATCGATTTGCTGGCGCCAGCCCCCTCGCCCAGTCCCTGCGAGAGCTTGGCGAAGCGCGCATTGGCCCGCACGATCTCGCCGGTCTTGTCCACCGTGGCGATCGCCATCGGCGTATGATCGAAGAAGCGCATGAAGCGCACCTCGGCCGCGCGCTGCGGATCGATGCCCTCGTCGCGCGCCCGGCTGATGACGAGCGTGCGCGACGGTCCCGGCACGCCGTCGGCTCCGAATGCCAGCTTGTGATAGAGCCGCACGGGCATGGTGCGGCCGCTGCGCAGCCGCAGATCGAGATCGACGACCTCGGTCCTGACCTCGCCGGGGACGGCTCCGACCGCGCTGAGCAGCGCCGCGCCATCGCCGGAAAGGATTTCCGACAGCTTCAGGCCGCCGGAGCCGATCTCGGCCAGATCGTAGTCGAGCCAGTTGGCCAGCGTCGCATTGACATAGGCGAGTTCGCCGGCCGGATTGACCGAGAAGAAACCGCAAGGCGCGTGATCGAGATACTCGATGGCGTGCTGCAGCTCCTGAAACACATGCTCCTGCCGCTCGCGGTCGCGGGTGATGTCGGCGACCGACCAGACCGAGAACCGCGCGTCGCGGCGTGAAGCACCGAGCGGGCGCACCCGCAGCCGCAGCCAGCGCCCGACGCCGTTCGGCCCGGCGACCCGCACTTCTTCCTGCAGACGCTTGCCCTCGCGAGCGGCTTTCAACAGGCGGAACACGGCCTCGGAAACATCCGGATTGCCGATGAACACCCGCTCGACCGGCCGCACGTCGCTCATGCTCGCCGCGCCGGTCAGTGCCAGATAGGCGGCGTTGGCGTAGATCACATGCCCGCGCGCGTCGGTCACGGCCAGCCCGTCAAAAGCGTGATCCGAGATCGAGCGCATCAGCGGATCGTCGGCGGCGCGGTCAGCAAATCTGAGAATGCCCGCCGCGAAAGCGAACAGCGCGAACAACCCGACCATCGCCAGCAGGGCCAGCGAGCCGAGGATATAGGGCTGCGCCTGTGTACGCCCCATCAGCATGAAGGCCACGGCGGCGACGACAATCGCCGCCGCGACCACCAGCACCATCAGGATGCTGCCCCCACGGCGGATCGCCTCCGGCGGAACTGCGGCGGGGCCGGACGGAAGCTCGGCGTTGTCGGTGCTCATGGCGCTGCGCTGCCTGTCTGCCCTGTGTCGGCGCCTTCCGCGCCTCGTCTTCAGTGCCTGAATCGGGCCTTTCCCCGCAAGCGGAACCCGCTCGGTTTCCGACATCTGCCGCCCCTTATGCCCCGAATCGCTTCTTCAGGCGCATGACGTAGCCGATGACCTCGGCGACCGCCTGATAGTGTTCAACCGGAATTTCCTCGTCGACCTCGACCCCCGCATAGAGGGCGCGCGCCAGCGGCACGTTCTCGACCGTCGGAATGTTGTGCCTGGCGGCGACCTCCTTGATCCTCGCCGCGACGAGATCGACACCCTTGGCCACACAGACCGGGGCCGCCATGCCGCGCTCGTAACGCAGCGCGACCGCGAAGTGGGTCGGGTTCGTGATCACCACCGACGCCTGCGGAACCGCGGCCATCATGCGCTTCTTCATGCGGGCAAAGCGCATCTGCTTGAGCCTGCCCTTGATGTGCGGATCGCCTTCCGACTGCTTGAACTCTTCCTTGATCTCCTGCAGCGACATCTTCTGCCGCTCGAACCATTGCCGGTACTGGAAGAAATAATCGGCCGCCGCGACCACCGCGAGCATCGCAACGGCCGCGCCAATCAGGTGCATCGCCAGCGAGGATGTGACGGTGAGAATCTCGGGCACATCCATGCGGATCATGGACTCGAGACGGAGCCGGTCCGGCCACATCACCGCGACCATGATCGCGCCGAGGACCACGAGCTTGAACAGGCCCTTGGCGAAATTGACCGCCGCCTGCTTGCCGAACAGGCGTTTGGCGCCCTGCAACGGCGAGAGTTTGGAGAGCTTCGGCTTGAGCGCCTCGCCGGAAAAGACCAGACGATGCTGGACGAGATTGCCGCCGATCGCCGCGATCACGAGAAGCAGAAGCGGAACGCCGAGAGCCCCGAACACCACGATCTCCAGATCGCGGACCAGCGAGAGCAGCGAGGGACCGTCGGTGTGAAACAGATGTGCCTTCGCGATCAGATTGCGGAGGGGGTTCTCGATCCCGGATGCGATCGAACCGGAAAACGACGTCATCACCAGGGCAGCAGCGGCCATCATGAACCAGGTGTTGACCTCCTGGCTTTTGACGACGTCGCCCTTGTTGTGCGCCTCCTCGAGGCGCTTTTGAGTCGGGTCTTCTGTTTTATCGGATGTGTCGCTGTCCTCGGCCATGGCCTACCCCGAGAGCTGGCGCAGCACGCCGGCGAGATATTCGATGAAGGTCCCCATCAGCATGGTGAGGACCAGCGCGAGAATCAGAAAGCCGACCACGATCGAAATCGGAACGCCGACGAAATACACCTGCATCTGCGGCATCAAACGCGCCAGAATACCGAGCCCCATGTTGAACACGAGGCCGAACACCAGAAACGGCGCGGCGAGCTGAACGCCGATCTTGAAGGCCATCACGAACGCATTGGTCGCGAGCGCGGCAACATCGCCGCTCGGCAGCAGCGCGCCGGGCGCAAACGCGCGGTAACTGTCGTTGAGCGCCGCGATCACCAGATACTGGGTGTCGGTCGCAAACAGCAGCGTGATGCCAAGCAATGTCAGGAAATTGGCGATGATCGCGCCCTGCTGGCCCTGCGTCGGATCGACCGCAGTGACGAAACCGAGACCTATCTGCTGGGCGATCACCGAGCCCGCGACCTGCAGCGCGGCCAGCGTCATGCGCGCGGTCGCCCCCAGCACCAGCCCGATGATGATCTCCTGCACCACGAGCACCATCAGAGGCGTCAGCGAGCTCATGTCGATATGAAAATCGGAGCGGTGCAGCGGCAGGATGATCAGGGTCAGCATCATTGCGATCGCCAGTTTGACCCCCACCGGGATGTTGACCTCGCCGAACCCGGGCATCAGCATGACCATCGCGCCGATGCGGGCGAACACCAGCACGAAGGCGGCGGCCAGGGCGGGCAGAAACGTGATGTCGATGCGCATGTTCGCAGCGCCCCCTTTCCTCGATCGAGGCGCGAGGGTGCCTTATCCTCCGATGATTCGCGACGATATCCGCATCATGTGGCCGTGCATCGCATCCGCCATGAATGGCAGCGCCAGAATCAGCGTGATGAAAATAGCGATGATCTTCGGCACGAAGACCAGCGTCATTTCCTGAATCTGGGTCAGCGCCTGAACCAGCGAGATCACGACGCCGACCGCGAGTCCCACGATCATCAGCGGTCCGGAAACCACGACGATCGTCCAGATCGCATCGCGCGAAACATCAAGCACTTCCGGTCCGGTCATGACCTTAATTCCCAGTCAACAGCTTCGGGTCGGCGCGGTTTGCGCCGCAGGGGATCCGGAATCAGATCGGCATCCGCATGATGTCTTCGTATGACTGGATCACGCGGTCCCGCACCGACACCAGCGTGGACAGGGCGACGTCGGTTTCGGCGACGGCGGTCACGACGTCCATCACATTGGCCTTGCCGGAAGCCATGGCCAGCGTCTGGGCGTCGGACTTGTGCCCGGTCTCCATCACGCCGCCGATCGCATCCCTGACCAGCGACGAGAACGAGGGACCGTCGAGGCCCATGCCGTCCGAGCCGCGGCTGGGGGCGAGCCCCGTGCCCAGCGCGTCCCGGGCGAGGGCGGCGAACGAAGTGTCGGCAGCTTTGCTTCCGCCGCCGGTGGTGTCGAGAACGCGGGCCAGACTCGAGTAGGCATTTGCTGCAATGGAAGGCGTTGCCATGATCAGTCTCCGTCAGGTCTTCAGGATATCGAGAGTTCGCTGAATCATCCGCCGGGTGGCGGTGATGATGTTCAGATTGGCCTCGTAGGAACGCTGGGCCTCTCGCATGTCGCTCATTTCAACGAGCGAGTTGACATTGGGGTACTTGACGTTGCCGGCGGCATCGGCGGCAGGATTTCCTGGCTCGTTCTTGACGACGAACGGGGAGTTGTCCGGCTGGATACGTCCCAGCGAGACGACGCGCGCGTCGAGCGCGCGGTCCAGCGACGAGGTGAAGGTCGGCACCTTGCGTCGATAGGGATCGCCGCCCGCCGTCTGCGCCGTGGAATCGGCGTTGGCGATGTTCTCCGAGATGACGCGCATGCGACCGGCCTGTGCCCGCAGGCCGGAGGTCGCGATTCCCATTGCCCGGATGAAATCCTTGTCGTCGGCCATTGCGCTCGCCCCCTGTCAGGTCATGTGGTTCTGCGGGTCAGCCCTTGCCGATCGCCGTTTTCAGGAGCCGCAGGCTGCGCCCGTAAAGGGTCGTCGCGGCGGCGAAATCCATCTGGTTGGCGGCAACCTTCATCATCTCGTCTTCCAGGCTGACGCCGTTTCCGGCCGGCCGGGTCTCGTATCCAGTGCGCTGATCGGCGAAGCGGGAGGACGACGAGCCTGGCGTCAGATGATTGGAGGCCGTGCGCCGCAGCGGCAGGGCCGCGCCGTCGAAACCCGCATTCGGCCCGAACTTCGGCTCGACCAGATCGCGGGGACGAAACCCCGGCGTGTCCGAATTGGCGACGTTTTCAGCGAGCACACGCTGGCGGGCCTGATGCCAGTGCATTCGCGTCCTCAACGCAGAGAGGACGGGAAGGTCGGTGATCGGCATCGGGATTCTCCGCGTAGCGCCGCGCGCGATTCTCGGCGGGCTAGGCAGAAACTACCGCCATCATGGTTAACAAAGCGTTAAGTTCCCGTGCCGCGGGCGTTTTCCGTCAATCTCCCGTTAACCATGAAACCCTTGGAAAATCCGCCATCCGGTCCGATTTGGGCCCTTATGGTTTATGGTCTATTAAGGAACGGGGCGGCAGGAATTGCCGCGGGACATTAAGGAAAAGCGCGAAAATTCACGCTTCGCGCGCGTGTTGATGTATTCCTGATCCGAAGCTTCGGCGAATCGGGAAGCACCATGGAGCGTTACTTGCGGGGACAACCATGCAGGCCATGACATTCATTCTGGCGTTCGTGATCGTGCTGGCGCTGATCGGACTGGCCGCCTGGCTCGTGCGCCGCTTCGGCGGCGGCCGCCTCGGCGCCAACGCCAAAACCGGCCGGATGCCCCGCCTCGCGGTGGTCGATGCCGCCGCGGTCGATGGACGTCGCCGTCTCGTGCTGGTGCGCCGGGACAATGTCGAGCACCTGCTGATGATCGGCGGCCCGAGCGATATCGTGGTCGAGCCCAACATCGTCCGCGCCTTGCCGCAGCGCGAGGCTGCCGGCCCCCGCCCGATGGGAGGGGCCGACCTGCCGCCGCGGATGCCGCTGCCCGAGGAAACCTCCTTCGAGGATCTGGTGCCGCCGGCCCCCGAACCGCCGCCGGTACGGCAGCGCCCGGCTTTCGCCGAGGAACCGCGGCGTCAGCTACCGCCTCTGCCCGAGCGGCGTCCCGCCGCCGATCCGCTTGCCGGCTTTTCGCCGGAGCCGTTGATCCGGCCGGAGACCCGCCCCGAGACGCCAGCACGCCCGGCGCCGCGCGTCGAGCCCCCGCTGCCCCGCGCCGAAGCACCTCTGCCCCGCACCGAACCCGCGCTGCCGCGAGCCGCACGTCTCCCCGGCGCGCCGAAGCCGCCGCCGCGCCCTCCCGAGC
>JAEYAW010000009.1 GCA_023404675.1 Pseudomonadota bacterium
GCCTCACCCAGGTGGTGGTGGACCCCGACAGCCCGGCCTTCAAGGGCGCCGAGAAGGCGCGCTCGGAGTGGGTCATCCGCATCGACGGCAAGGTCCGCCTGCGCCCCGAGGGCACGGAGAATCCGGACCTCACCACCGGCGCCATCGAGGTCTACGCTACCGACCTGGAAGTGCTCGGCCCGGCGGCGGAACTGCCGCTGCCCGTGTTCGGCGACGTGGAATATCCGGAAGAGACGCGGCTCAAGTACCGCTTCCTCGACCTGCGCCGCGAGAAGCTCCACCGCAACATCATGACCCGCGGCGCCATCATCGACGCCATGCGCCGGCGCATGAAGGACCAGGGCTTCTTCGAGTTCCAGACGCCGATCCTCACCGCCTCCTCGCCGGAGGGCGCGCGCGACTTCCTGGTGCCGAGCCGCCTCCACCCCGGCAAGTTATACGCGATGCCGCAGGCGCCCCAGCAGTACAAGCAGCTCATCATGATGAGCGGCTTCGACCGCTACTTCCAGATCGCCCCCTGCTTCCGCGACGAGGACCCCCGCGCCGACCGCCTGCCCGGCGAGTTCTACCAGCTCGACCTGGAGATGAGCTTCGTCGAGCAGGAAGACGTGTTCGCTGCCATGGAGCCGGTCATCACCGGCGTGTTCGAGGAGTTCGCCGGCGGCAAGCCGGTGACCAAGAACTGGCCGCGCATCCCCTATGCGGAGGCCCTGCGCAAGTACGGCACCGACAAGCCGGACCTGCGCAACCCGCTGGTCATGCAGAACGTCTCCGACCATTTCCGCGGCTCGGGCTTCAAGGTGTTCGCCCGCATGCTGGAGGTGGAGAAGAACGAGGTGTGGGCCATCCCCGCCCCCGGCGGCGGCTCTAGAGCCTTCTGCGACCGAATGAACTCGTGGGCGCAGGGCGAGGGCCAGCCGGGCCTCGGCTACATCATGTGGCGTGAAGGCGGTGAAGGTGCCGGCCCGCTCGCCAACAACATCGGCCCCGAGCGCACGGAAGCCATCCGCGCCCAGCTCGGCCTCAAGGCCGGCGATGCCGCCTTCTTCGTCGCCGGCGACCCGGACAAGTTCGTGAAGTTCGCGGGCCTGGCCCGGACCAAGGTGGGCGAGGAGCTGAACCTCATCGACAAGGACCGCTTCGAGCTGGCCTGGATCGTCGACTTCCCCTTCTACGAATATTCGGAGGAGGAGAAGAAGGTGGACTTCTCCCACAACCCCTTCTCCATGCCGCAGGGCGGGCTTGAGGCGCTGAACACGCAGGACCCGCTGACCATCAAGGCGTTCCAGTACGACATCGCCTGCAACGGCTACGAGATCGCCTCCGGCGGCATCCGCAACCATCGGCCCGAGGCCATGGTGAAGGCATTCGAGATCGCCGGTTACGGCGAGCAGGAAGTTGTCGAGCGGTTCGGCGGCATGTACCGCGCGTTCCAGTACGGCGCGCCGCCCCATGGCGGCATGGCGGCCGGCGTGGACCGCATCGTTATGCTGCTGTGCGGCACGAACAACCTGCGCGAAATCTCGCTGTTCCCGATGAACCAGCGGGCCGAGGACCTGCTGATGGGCGCGCCGTCCGAGGTGACGCCCAAACAGTTGCGGGAGCTTCACATCCGGCTCAATCTGCCGGAGTAAGATTGTCGCGGCCCATCGGGCCGCGATGTCGTTTGAGGGGGAACGAATGTATCGGCCCTGCCATGCGGCCGTGCATGGGCGAACCCCGTCAGGCACGCTATAACGAACACCCCGCGTGGAACTTCCGCCGAAGGTTTGAAACAGCACGATGTCTTCCTATTCTGACGATCTCCGCACTGCTGCGCTGGCGTTTCATCGCCTGCCGCGCCCGGGCAAACTGGAAATTCAGGCCACCAAGCCGCTGGCCAACCAGCGCGATCTGGCGCTGGCCTATTCGCCGGGCGTCGCCGCCGCCTGCGAGGAGATCGCCGCCAATCCGGCCGAAGCCGCGACGCTCACCAGCCGCGCCAATCTCGTGGCGGTGGTGTCGAACGGTACCGCTGTGCTCGGCCTCGGCAATATCGGCCCGCTCGCCTCCAAGCCGGTGATGGAAGGCAAGGCGGTCCTCTTCAAGAAGTTCGCCAATATTGATGTGTTCGACATCGAGATCGCCGCCGACACCATCGAGCGCGTTGTCGAGACCGTCGCGGCGCTGGAGCCGACCTTCGGCGGCATCAATCTGGAGGACATCCGCGGGCCGGAGTGCTTCGAGATCGAGGCGCAGCTCAAGGCACGCATGAAGATCCCGGTCTTCCACGACGACCAGCACGGCACGGCGATCATCGTCGGCGCGGCCATCACCAACGCGATGCAGCTCGCGGGCAAGAAGCTGAGCGAGGTCAAGATCGTGACGGCGGGGGCCGGCGCTGCCGCGCTCGCCTGCCTCAATCTGCTCGTCTCGCTCGGCGCGGATCGCAAGAACATCTGGGTCTGCGATCTCGACGGCCTCGTCTACGAGGGCCGCAACGAAAAGATGGACCGCTGGAAATCGGTCTATGCGCAGAGGACCGACAAGCGCACGCTGAACGATGTCATCGACGGCGCGGACATCTTTCTCGGCCTGTCGGGGCCGAAGGTGCTTACGCCCGACATGGTCGCGCGGATGGGCGACAAGCCGCTGGTGATGGCGCTGGCCAATCCGACGCCGGAGATCATGCCGGACGAGGTGCGCAAGGTGCGCCCAGAGGCCATGATCTGCACCGGGCGTTCGGACTTCCCCAATCAGGTCAACAACGTTCTCTGCTTCCCTTACATCTTCCGCGGCGCGCTCGATGTCGGCGCGACGACCATCAACGAGGAAATGAAGCATGCCGCCGTGCAGGCGATCGCGCTGCTGGCGCGCGAGGCGCCATCGGATGCGGTCTCGCCCGGCTTCGACAGCGAGACGCAGGGCTTCGGCCCCGGTTCGCTGATCCCGAGCCCGTTCGATCCGCGCCTGATCCTGCGCATCGCGCCGGCGGTGGCGCGGGCCGCGATGGATTCGGGCGTCGCCACCCGGCCGATCGCCAATTTCGATCATTACTACGAAGAGCTTGTTCGCTTCGCCTTCCGCTCTGGTCTCGTGATGAAGCCGGTGTTCGCCAAGGCCAAGACCCAGCCTGTGCGCGTGATCTACGCCGAGGGCGAGGACGAGCGGGTGCTGCGCGCCACGCAGATCGTGCTGGAGGAAAAGCTGGCGCGGCCGATTCTGGTGGGTCGCCCGTCGGTGGTCGAGACCCGCATCAAGCGCGCGGGCCTGTCGATCCGGCCGGGCCATGATTTCGATCTGGTCAACCCCGAGGATGATCCGCGCTATCGCTCCTACGTGCAGTCCTACATCGATGCGGCCGGCCGCCGCGGCGTGACGCCCGACGTGGCGCGCACCGTGGTACGCACCAACAACACGGTGATCGCGGCTCTTGCGGTGGTGCGCGGCGAGGCGGACGCCATGCTGTGCGGCGTCGAGGGCCGCTACATGAGCCATCTGCGCCACGTGCGCGACATCATCGGTTTTCGCCCGGATGTCGACGACTTCGCGGCGCTGGCGCTGATGATCACCAGCAAGGGCGCGTACTTCCTCGCCGACACGCAGGTCCGTTCGGAGCCGACCGCCGAGGAACTGGCCGAGGTCGCGGCGCTCGCGGCGGTGCATGTCCGCCGGTTCGGGCTGACGCCGCGCGTCGCGTTCCTGTCGCACTCCGATTTCGGCAGCTTCGATACCGAGTCCGCGCGCAAGATGCGCAGGGCGGCGGCGCTGCTGGCGGATCACCACCCGGAAATCCAGGCCGACGGCGAAATGCAGGGCGACAGCGCCCTGTCGGACGCCGCGCGCAGGCTGGTGCTGCCGCATTCGCGGCTTGAGGGCGTCGCCAATGTGCTGATGATGCCCAATCTCGACGCCGCGAACATCGCCTATCAGATGATCAAGGTTCTGGGCGATGCGTTGCCGGTCGGACCGATCCTGATCGGGCCGGCGCGGCCCGCGCACATTCTGACGAAGTCGGTCACGGCGCGCGGCATCCTCAACATGACGGCCGTCGCGGTGGTCGAGGCACAGGAACACGCCGGCCACGCGCACGGCAGCTGAGCTGAGTTGGAGGCGCCGGCTTTTGCCGGTCCTTGCAATGGCACGCGGGCCGATCATAATCGGCCGCGGGCGCAGGTCCGGGGGTGAGCAATGTCAGCCTATGTCACGTTGGGGCGCACACTGTTTGCGCTGTTGTTCATCGTGTCGGGGGCTTTCAAGTTCCTCGACATCGAGGCGACCGCGCAGAGCCTGAGCGGCAAGATCACCATTCCCGGTGACATGGCATCTTATGTCACCCAGCTTGAGGCGGCGACGGGCTATCCCTCGATGCAACTGCTGGCGATGGCTGCGGCGGGCATCGAATTGCTCTGTGGCCTGATGATCGCCGCCAACTTCGGAACGAAATTCTTCGCGGCCGTCCTGATCCTTTTCATCATCGCCGCGACGGTGCTCTACCACGATTTCTGGAACCAGACCGGCGACGAAGCCCGCAACAACATCATTCACCTTCTGAAGAATGTCGCGCTGATCGGCGGCCTGCTTGTCATCGCCGGCTATCCGCGCCTGCCGCGATCCGGCCTGAAATATTCGGACGTGTAGTCGGGCCTCAACTCCGCATCCGCCGCCATGGCGTGACCGTGACCTCGTCCGCCGGATCGAGCATCCGCGCTTCGCCGGCGGCAAGGCCGTGGGCCGAGAGAATATCGCGGGCCGATCGCTCGGGGATGCCGGGGAATGCACCGATCCCTCCGGGAAGTTTGATGCGCGGAGCTTCCGACAGCCAGAACGTGTTGTAACGGTCGAGAAACATCGCGAACACGCCCGGGCCGCCGATGACGGCGATGACGCCCTCACGCACGCCGCTATGCGCGAGCGCATCCCCGAAGCTTGTGTGGACGGGATTCCACAAGGTCGCACGCGGATTGTCCGGATCCGTCGCAACGCCATCGACGTGTCGGGTCAGCACGATACGGCGGCGTTGCGGCGAACGCGGCTGGTCCTCATAGGAGTTGCGGCCGTGAACGATCAGCGCGGCGGCGTCGAGCGAGGATTCGAAGAAGGCCTGATCGCCGGGAAACTTGAGCGCCGGCGGCATCACCCCGCTGGCATCGGCCAGCATGCCGTCGGCGGATATGATGACATAACCTTCGATCTGCAGCCTAGAACTGCTCAGCTTGTCGTCGCACTGCTGAACTGCCCCAGGTTTTCGATGTGATGTGCTTTCATCACGCGAGCCGGCCTCCACTTTGCTCGAAAACGCTACAGTCATTCCGAACAGCGGGCGTCATTCCGAGATGGTCTGGACGACGCTGGACACCGGGCGCGTCGACACCGTCGGCAGGCTGGATTCCTTGGCGAAGGACTGTTCGTACTCCGGCAGGATCTGCACAGGAGCCTTGGCCTTCATCTGCACGACCTTGTAGCCGCCCGCCTTGAGGCGGCGCAGCAGTTCCGGCAGTGCCTGCGCCGTGTGCTTCTGGAAGTCGTGCATCAGGATGATGCCCTTGCCGAGCTTGTCGAGCTTGGTCATCACCGTCGTGACGACCTGCTCCGGATTCTTCGAGCGGAAGTCGAACGAGTCGATATCGGTCGAGAACATCGCGATGTTGCGCTGGCCGAGGTAGGTCACGAGTGCGGCCGGGTGCTGGAGTTGCGGAAAACGGAAGAACGGCGAGGGCGGCGCTTCAAGCGCCCACTTCACGGCCGCGAATCCCTTTTCGATTTCATCCTTGGCCATCTGCTCGGTCATCTTCTTGCCGTTCAGATTGGCGTGCGACCAGGTATGTCCGCCGACAACGTGTCCCGCGGCAACCACCTGCCGCAGAATCTCGGGATAGTACGTGGCGTGCTTGCCGATCGAGAAGAAGATGCCGGTGGTGCACTGGTCGGCCAGCGCCTTCAGCACCGCGGGGGTGGTGTTGAGCCATGGGCCGTCATCGAAGGTGAGAACCACTTCCTTGTCGCGCAGGAAGTCGAGCTGCTTGAAATGCTCGAATCCGAATCCCGGGCCGCCTGTCGTGTCGATCTGCACGACACGCGCGACACCGAGCGCATCGGGAGCGCCGTTGCAGGCCACCTTGATGGCCGGAGGCGCAGGCGGTTGTGGTGCGGGAGCTGCTGCCTGCGGCGCGGCCGGCTTGGAAGGTGTGGCTCCGGGCTTGGCCATCTGCGCGAAGGCGAGCGGTGCGAGAACGACGGAGAGAGCTGTCGCAACCAGCAGTCCGGTGGCAGTTCGCATTTCGATCCCCTGTGGCGCTATCGCGCAAAACCAGCGTCGCGCGAGGTCAAAGCCTCACCGCGCAAAAAAGACCCCGCATCATCTCGGCCGAGACGCTTCGAATGGACAGCTTCCTGTTCCTTCCGAATTCACGTCCCGCCTGATTCATCTCACTGATTCGCGAGTGTACCGGAGTTGAGCCTTGCCCGCCATCGCGACGAAATCGCGGCGCCGCGCGTGGATATCGGCGCGCGGCGTGCCCTTTTGCGCGTGCTTCAGCGCAGGCGCAGGATGAAGTCGGTGCCCTGACCGGTTTCGCCGCTGGCGTTGATACCTTGGTCGGCGACGGTGATCGACGAGCCGCTCGAGAGGGCCTCGGCGATCCGGGTGCGAACGTCGTCCGGAACGGCGACGCGGTCGAGCGCTTCCGCAGCCGTGCTGGTCGTGACGGTTGCCGGCGCGGGAGCGGCATTATTCCTGCGCTTGCCGCCGGTGACGGGCGCGGGCTGTGCCGCCCGTGTCAGCGTCGGAGGCGTGACGACCGACCATTTGAAAGAGCCGGCCTCTGCCTCGTCGGTGCGCGCGGTGAACACGTGAATGCCGAGCTGCGTGTCGCCCGCTATCGTGACCGGGACGTCGAAGACGGGCTTGAGATTCTGGCGCACGTAGAGACGCCCGTCCTTGCGGCTGATGAACACCGCGATCGGCGCGCCGCGCTTCAGTTCGGGAAGGACTGTGCTGTCAGGACTGCCGGTGTTGCCGGAGTCCGTGACTGCGTTGCCGGCCGTCGGCGGCTGGGGGCTGTCCGCATCCGGGGCACGTGCCCGATCCTTGCCGGAGGTGTCGTCGGTTGATGCCTGTGCGGCTCCCTTCACCGAGTCCGCTTTGGCGCTGTCAGTTTTGACGGTGTTGTTGGCAACCGGAAGGGATGAGGGAACATCGCTGGCCGACAGTCTGGAGGCGGTATTGCTCGCGCCCGCATCAGCAGTGCGGAGCCGGGACTGGGAAACGGTTTCTCCGGATGTGGTCAGATCGGTCGCGGACATCGCGGAGGGACGAAGTTCGCCGACCTCGGCGATCCGCTCATTCGCTTTCTCCCGCCCTGCCGGCGTCGTTCTCTCGCTTGCGGCCGGGGCCGTCACCGGCGCAGGAGGCTTGGTCGGAAGAAACGCGTGGGAAAAATCCACCGGGCTGGTGTCCCCTGGTGCGATCACGACGCGTGCGCCAAGGCGCGTCCAGTTCCAGAGGCGGATCGCGAAATTGTTCGGCATGCGGATGCAGCCGTGCGAGGCCGGATAACCCGGAAGCGCACCCGCGTGCAGGGCGACGCCGGACCAGGTGATGCGCTGCATGTAGGGCATCGGTGCATCGCTGTAGAGATTGGAGCGATGCCACTTGTTCTTCTGGATCACGCTGAACACTCCCATCGGGGTGGCGTGGCCGGTCTTGCCGGTCGAGACCGGGGTTTCGGCAAACAGGCCGTTCCGGTCGTAGACGCGCAGACGCTGTTCGTTGATCGACACGCTGATCGTCAGCGGGCCCTGCGGTTTGGCTTCCGTCACCGCCTTCTTTTCTTGCTCGCGGTCAACGTGGAAGGGCTGGCGCTGCCGTCGGACCGGGCGTCGGGGTGCGGGCGCGTCGTCGCGGGGAGCGTAATAATCCGGCTGCGCGTAGTAGTAACCCGGGTAACCCGACTGGTCGTAGTAGGGAGCGGCCTGCGCCGCGTCGATCGATGCCAGCGCCAAAAGGGTTCCGGCTGCCACGGCAAGGCTGCCCAGCCGTGCGGTTGCGCCGTCGCGTTCGCGGCAGGTGCTTCTGAAGCTTATCATGTCCAAAACGCTTTTACCCACGCGCAATTCCCGAATCTCAGTTCACTTAGTCGTACAGGAAGTGGAGAGGTTCACCACGGGAAGTTCCCCGTTATTCAACATCAAATCACCAAAGATTATTTTAAGGCCGTGGCCAGCGTCCGCCTTTCGCTGCAAGGCAGCGGTAAAGTCTGGGTGAACGACAAGGAGATACCGATATGCCGTCCATCGTCAGAACTGCCCGCATCGGTGCGGCGGCGGTACTGCTGTATATTGTTGCCCAGGTCGGCCTGCCGTCGGTGGCAAGGGCGGCCGACGAGCCGGATCTGATCTTCCGCCGCTCGACGGTCTTCAAGTGGCTCAGCCCCAATGACAAACTGGCGACCTACGGCCTGGACGATCCGGAGGTCGAAGGCGTGGCCTGCCATTTCACGGTGCCGGAAAAGGGAGGCTTCAAGGGGTGGCTGGGCCTCGCGGAAGAAGTCTCCGACATCTCGCTGGCCTGCCGTCAGGTGGGGCCGATCCGTTTCAAGAACGGGCGGCTGGAGCAGGGCGATGACATGTTCCGCCAGCGCCGCTCGCTCTTCTTCAAGAAGATGCAGATCGTACGCGGCTGCGACACCAAGCGTAACGTACTGGTCTACATGGTTTATTCGGATAAACTTATCGAGGGGTCGCCGAAGAATTCGACCTCGTCCGTCCCGATCATGCCGTGGGGGCCTGAACCGCAGGTCCAGAAATGCGCGGATCACTTTACCCAGTGAGCGCGGAGACATTCCTGTATCGGCGCGTAACCGACCGCTCGGCGCCGTTCCGAGACTTCACTAGGGTACCTCGGGGACCTCGATCTTCGTCTTTGCGAGTTTGGGCAGCCTGTAACCGACGAGACGGATCAGGCCCTGGGCGTGGAGCTCTGTGGTCGCGTTGTCCGCCGGCGGCTGCTCGGTCATCTGCGGGGGACGTTGGCGCATCCGGCTGATGCGCTCGGCAAGCAGACGCACGGCGTTCCCACGAGCGCCGATGCCGTCCTGGCTGAGGCGGGCCATAGGGGACTTCTCCTGACTGGGAAAGGATAACGCTTCAGCTGCAATTTGGTTTCGGGCGGAAGCAGTCGTTCACTTGCGACATGCCGTATCGTCGGCATTCTAAGGAATTGCTTAAGAATGGCCGTTCAGTTGATGAATTTTCTATGATGTGTGTGTGTCCACGGCCGGTCCGGTGGTTCGCGGCTCCACTTGACCTTCCAGCCGGAGCCCTTCACACACCCGTGCGATCAGAAGGAGCGGGACATGAGTGACGACGATTGGGCGAAAAGCGAGGACGGACGGATCATCGTGTTTCCGCTGGCGGGCTACGAGACGCGCGCCGTGCCGGAAGGTGCGATCGCGGTTCGCGTCGGCTTTCTGGCGTCGGGCCAGTCGCCCGAACGAAAGACCGGCACGCTGCAGCTGATCATGACGCCGGACGCCGCGCGCGAGTTCGGTGGCGATCTCATTGCCGCGGCGGAGCGTTCACGGCCTCAGGCCAAAACATAGGCGGAAGCCGGTTTTGCTGGACGGGACAACTCCGCCGGCTTTCAATGGCGGCCGTCCCGGACGGGGCGGCGAGCACAGCACGGGGAGGTCAGCAAGACATGATGGGGTGGTCGAAGCCTCCTGGCAGGAAGCCGGACAAGAAGGGCGATCAGCCGTCGCAACCCAAACCGCGGGACGCCGGCGGCGCGCCGCAGGAGAACGGAGATTCCGACGATCCGTGGGAGGCGGGTGACATTGCGACGCCGCGCCGCGATCCGCCCTATGAGGATGGCATCTGACGTTCATCCGGTTGCGGGAGGCGGATGCCGTGGAGACGCTGCCGCGGCGTGGTCAGGCCGATCCGCAATGGAGTCCGCCGCAGCGGAACTTCGTGTGCCCACGAATTTTGCTCTCCAAGAGACTGCATCGAAAAATGGAAAGGGCGGAGCATCGGCTCCGCCCTTTCTCGTATCAGAAGTGCCAGACCTAAATTCCGATCCGACCGGAACGGGTCGTTCCCCTCGTTACGCGCCATCGATGCATCTGTCACCGATGGGGCGTAACGGAGCAACGTCCCTCAGTCCTTCTTTTCGATGTTCCAGAACACCGGTGTCGCGGGGCCATCAAGGACGCCGGTCAGAGCCGTGCGCCACGCGCTCGGGCCGGTGAACTGGCCCAGCGGAATGTAGATGACCTGATCATAGTTCAGCTTCTGGATCTCGGTGGCGATCTTCTTCTGCTCGGCCGGATCGCTGGCGCGGGAATAGGCGTCGCGCAGCTTTTCCATCTCCGGGACGTCCGGCCAGCCGAACCAGCCGCCATTCTTACCCTTGCCGCTCGTCGAGATATTGGCGATGGGATTGATGATGTCGGCGGCAACCCAGTTCGTGAAGAAGATGTTCCAGCCACCTTCGCTCACCGGCTTCTGGCTGGCGCGACGGCCTACGATGGTCTGCCAGTCGGTCGCCTGGAAATCGACCTTGAAGCCCGCTTCACGCAGCAACTGCGCGGCGACAACCGGCTGTGCTTTCAGCGAGCCGACGTCGGTGGCGGCCATCAGAGCGATCGGCGTTCCATCGTAACCGGATTCGGCGAGCAGTTTTTTGGCCTCTGCCATGCCGTTGCCCTTGACCAGTGATTCCGCACCGATATCGGTCTCCAGAGGTGTGCCGCAACCGAACACCGCACCGCACACCTGGTAATATTCCGGATTGCCGACGAGGGCGTCGAGCACGTCCTTCTGCCTCAGCGCCAGGAACGCCGCACGACGGACCTTCACGTTGTCGAAAGGCGGATTGAGAAAGTTCATCCGGCCCAGCGTCTGGTTGCCGAGCTTGTTCAGGACCTCGATGTGAATGTCCTTGTCGGCCTTGAGTTGCGGCAGCAGATCAAGCGGCGGAGCCTCGACGAGATCCACGTCGCCGGATTGCAATGCATTGAGGGCGGTCTGCGCATCCGGCATCGTCAGCCATTCGACGCGATCCACCTTCACGACCTTGCCGCCGGAGGTCCAGTTGGCCGGCTCCTTGCGCGGCACATAGTCCTTGTTCTTTTCGTAGACGACCTTCACGCCCGGCTGGAATTCGGAAGCGATGAACTTGAAGGGGCCCGATCCGACCTGCTCGGGGATCGGCTTGTCGGCCGGCGTCTCCGCCAGTCGCTTCGGCATCATGAAGGGAACGACAGACGACGGCTTCGCGATCGATTCCAGAACGAGGCCGTAGGGCTCCTTGAGCTTCAGCGTAATGGTTTTCGCATCGGTGGGTTCAAGCGACGCGATGAAATCGAACAGCTTCTGACCCATGCCATCGCGCTTGCCCCAGCGTTTGAGCGAGGCGACGCAGTCTTCGGCCGTCACCGGCGTACCGTCGTGCCACTTGAGGCCATCGCGCAGCGTGAAGGTGTAGGTCAGCTTGTCGTCCGAGACTTTCCACTCCGCCATCTGCGGCGTGATCTCGAACTTGGAATTCGTCGCGAGGAGCGTATCATAAACCATGTAGCCATGGTCGCGCGTAATATACGCCGTCGTGATGATCGGATCGATCACGCGCAGATCCGAATGCATCACGGCGGTGATGGTCTTCTGCGCCGCAGACGCTGATGACACCAACGCTGTTGCGAGCAGTGCTGGAAGTGCGACCTTACGAACTGCTTGCGAGTGCAGAAGGCGCTTGAGATGGTGCATGCCTAGGGGCTCCTGACTGAAAACGGATCAATCCCCGGCGCGCACTTGAGCAGGTTGGCGCGGGAATAGGCGCGGACCTTGATGACACGAAAAGTCCACGCTCATTGAAGATTTGCATCAACATGCGAATGCGTCAATTGTGATATTCGGGCGCTTCGCGTATCGGACTTGATGAGATGCGGCGCTCGCTGCTAGTTAGTTGGTACTCAAACGAATAGTTCAACAAGCAGCCGGATGCGCCTGTCATGAATCCCGCCAATCTTCCTTTCGATCTTGATGCGATGCTGCAGGGCCTGCGGGTCTGGGTGGAATGTGAAAGTCCGACATGGGACGCGGTGGCGGTGGATCGTATGCTCGATGTCGCCGGGCGCGACATGGCGGTACTTGGCGCGACGATCGAGCATCTTCCCGGCCGCGACGGGTTTGCCGGCTGCATCCGGGCGCGTTTCCCGCATCCAAACTTCGGCGAGCCCGGCATTCTGATTGCGGGTCATATGGATACGGTTCATCCGGTCGGCACGCTGGCCAAGTTGCCGTGGCGTCGTGATGGAGAAAAATGCTACGGGCCGGGCATCTTCGATATGAAAGGGGGCAACTATATCTCCCTGGAAGCGATCCGACAGCTGATCCGCGCGTCCGTTGCGACGCCGTTGCCGATCACCGTGCTGTTCACGCCCGACGAGGAGGTGGGCACGCCGTCCACGCGCGACATCATCGAGGCGGAGGCGGCGCGCAACAAGTACGTGCTCGTGCCGGAGCCCGCCTATCAGAATACAGGCGTGGTCACCGGACGCTACGCCATCGCCCGATTCAATCTTCTGGCGGAAGGAAAGCCGAGCCACGCCGGCGCGACGCTTTCGGCCGGCCGATCCGCGCTGCGCGAAATGGCGTACCGTGTGATCGATATCGATGCGATGACAACGGATGACTGTACGTTCAGCGTTGGAATTGTGCACGCAGGGCAATGGGTGAACTGCGTTCCGTCGCGCTGCACAGGCGAAGCACTGAGCATGGCCAAGCGGCAGGCAGATCTCGACAGGGGTGTGGAGAGCATGCTGGCCTTGAGCGGCACAAAAAATGATGTTGTGTTCACGGTGACGCGTGGCGTGACGCGTCCGGTGTGGGAGCCAGGCGCGGGAACGATGGCGCTCTACGAGAAGGCGCGTGGAATTGCGCGGGATCTCGGTTTCGATCTCACGCATGGCAGCTCGGGCGGCGGATCGGACGGAAATTTCACCGGCGCGATGGGGATTCCGACGCTGGATGGGCTCGGCATGCGGGGCGCCGGAGCGCATACGCTCGGCGAGTATATCGAGGTCGATGGCCTGCTGGAGCGGGCGCGACTGATGGCCGGTCTGCTTGCGACGCTCGATTAGGCCACCACCCTCGGTGGCATAGGACTTGCTCGTGGATGATGGAGCTTGCAGGCCGGCCCGCCGTCGGTGACACTCGTCGCAGGCCCGTGTGCAGAACCCAGTGTGCAGAAGCCAGTAAACCTCTGAAGAGTTGGAATGTTCGGATACATTATTCGCCGATTGTTAGGTGCGATCCCGGTCATGCTGGTCGTCGCACTGTTCGTCTTCCTGCTGCTGAGATTGACGCCGGGCGATCCGGCCGCGATCATTGCTGGCGACAACGCGTCGCCAGAGCAGCTTGAGCGGATCAGGACGTCGCTCGGATTGAATGAGCCGCTTTATGTTCAGTTCGTCACATGGATCGGTCATCTGCTGCGGGGCGATCTGGGGGTCTCGCTGATTTCGAACATTCCGGTTTCGACGATGATCGGGCAGCGGCTGGAGCCGACGCTCAGTATCGCGATCACGACGACGATCCTTGCCGTCCTTGTCGCAGTGCCGCTCGGCGTCATCGCGGCGTGGAAGCATGGCACGTGGATCGATCGGCTGGTCATGGCGATCTCGGTGCTGGGTTTCTCTGTCCCCGTCTTCGTGATCGGTTATCTTCTGATCCAGTTCTTCGCGATCGAGCTGCGTTGGTTTCCGGTGCAGGGCTTCCGAAGTATTTCGCGCGGCATCGGACCGTTTCTTGAACGGGCGACGCTGCCCACGATCGCGCTGGCGTTCGTCTACATGGCGCTGGTCGCGCGCATGACGCGGGCGGCGATGCTGGATGTTCTCGGCGAAGACTATGTTCGCACGGCGCGGGCCAAGGGCATTTCCGAGAGCAGCGTGCTGATGCGCCATGCGCTTCGTAACTCGGCGGTGCCGGTGATTACCGTGATCGGCAGTGGTTTTGCGTTGCTGATCTCCGGCGTGGTCGTCACCGAGAGCGTGTTCAATCTTCCGGGCATCGGCCGTCTCACGGTGGATGCCGTGCTCGCGCGTGACTTTCCTGTGATCCAGGCGATGATCCTTCTGACGAGCGGTCTCTATGTCGCGATCAATCTTCTGATCGATGTCGCCTATACATTCCTCGATCCCAGGATTCGGTACTGATGGCTCTCGAAACAGTTCCAAATGCTTTGCCCATCGAGAGCTCCACGCCATGGGCCAAACTGCGTTTCATGACAAGCAGCCCGATCGTCATGATCGCTTCGTTTCTGTTGCTGCTGATTATCGCGATGTCGGTGTTCGCGCCCTGGCTCGCGCCGCATGATCCGATTCAGCTCGTGCCCTCGATGCGGTTGAAGCCGCCAAGCGCGGAGTACCCGCTGGGCACGGACGGTTACGGGCGCGATCTTTTATCCCGCACGCTCTACGGCGGCCGGATTTCGCTGTTCATCGGTCTGAGCGCGGCAGTGATCAGCGTGTTGATTGGCCTGGCCATCGGGCTCGTCTCCGGCTTCTTCCGCTGGGCCGACGCGATCATCATGCGCATCATGGACGGCCTGATGGCGATGCCGAGCATCCTGCTGGCCATCGCGGTGGTGGCGCTGTCGGGTACCAGCATCAAGACGGTGCTGATTGCGATCGTCATCCCCGAGGTGCCGCGTGTTGTGCGCCTGGTCCGCGCCGTGGTCCTCAGCGCGCGCGAGGAGCCCTATGTCGAGGCGGCGATCGCGGTGGGCTCCAGCCTGCCGAAGATCCTGTTCCGGCATCTGATGCCGAACACCATCGCGCCGCTGATCGTGCAGGGCACGTTCATCTGCGCCTCGGCCATTCTGACGGAAGCGATCCTGTCTTTTATCGGCGCGGGCATCAACCCGGAGACGCCGAGCTGGGGCAACATCATGGCAGAGGGGCGCACCACGTTCCAGATCAAGCCGTCCTTGATTTTCGTTCCGGGTATTGTGCTGTCGATTGCGATCCTGTCGATCAACCTGATCGGCGATGCTGCGCGCGATGCACTCGATCCACGCCTGAAAAAGCGCGAGGGAGGAGCCCACTAATGACCGCAGCATCCGCAACGCCCGTCCTCAAGGTCAGCGACCTCGTCGTCAGTCTGGACAGCGAAGGCAAGGGCAATTCGATCGTTCACGGCATTTCCTTCGAGTTGAAGGAAGGCGAGACGCTGTGTCTCGTCGGCGAGAGCGGCTCGGGCAAGTCGGTGACCTCGCTTGCGACCATGGGGCTGCTGCCAAAGGGCGCGCTGTTTCCGACCGCCGGCTCCATCGAACTGGTCGGCGAGGATCTTCTGAAGGCCTCCGACAAGCGCCTGCGCAACCTGCGCGCCACGCAGATGGCGATGGTGTTTCAGGAGCCGATGACCGCGCTCAATCCGGTGGTGCCGGTCGGCAAGCAGATCGACGAGGTGCTGCGCACGCACACAAGGCTGGATGCGCGCGAGCGCAAGAAACGCATTCTGGAAATGATGGAGCACGTGCATCTGCCGGATGTGCAGCGCATCTATTCGTCGTACCCGCACCGGCTGTCCGGCGGCCAGCGCCAGCGCATCATGATCGCCATGGCGCTGATCCTGCGGCCCAAGCTGCTGATCGCTGACGAGCCGACCACGGCGCTGGACGTGACGACCCAGAAACAGATTCTCGCGCTGATCCGGGATCTCCAGAAGGAGCAGGGCACGGCCGTATTGTTCATCACCCACGACATGGGCGTGGTCGCGGAGATCGCCGACCGCGTGGCGGTGATGCGCCATGGCCGTATCGTGGAGAGCGGTCCGCTGGATGAGATCCTGCGCACGCCGAAGCAGGAATACACGCGCAACCTGCTGTCGTCGGTGCCGAGCCTCATTCCGCGGCCGCCGCGGCCGGATGCCGCGCGCAGCGTCGTGCTCGACACCTACGATCTCGGAAAGGTGTATCGCGAGAAGAGCATATTCGGAAAGGGACGCGAAGTCGTCGCGGCCGAGAACGTCACCCTCGAACTGCACAAGGGCCGCACGCTCGGCATCGTCGGCGAGAGCGGCTCCGGCAAGTCCACGGTCGCGCGCTGCATCATGCGCCTGATCGATCCGACCTCGGGCGGAATCAGGGTCGTCGGCAAGGAAATCTCGTTCCTGTCGCGCAGCCTGCTGCAGCCGCACCGCAAGCACATCCAGATGATCTTCCAGGACCCCTACCGCTCGCTGAACCCGCGCATCACCGTGGGCGAGACCATCGCGGAAGGACCGATCAATTACGGCACGCCCCACAAGGAGGCGCTAGCGCGGGCGCGCGAACTGCTCGAACTGGTCGGGCTTCCGGCCGATGCCGTCACGCGCTATCCGCATCAGTTCTCGGGCGGACAGCGCCAGCGCATCGCCATTGCCCGCGCGCTGGCGATGGACCCCGACGTGCTCGTCGCCGACGAGGCGGTGTCTGCGCTCGATGTTTCGGTGCAGGCGCAGGTGCTGGAGCTGCTCGACGACCTTCAGACCCGGCTCGGCATCGGCCTGCTGTTCATCACTCACGACCTGCGGGTGGCGGCACAGATCTGCGACGACGTGATCGTGATGCAGCACGGGCATATCGTCGAGCAGGGGCCTGCGGCTGAAATTCTCACCAATCCCAAGCAGGACTATACGCAGAAGCTGCTGCAGGCGGCGCCGGGCCGGGACTGGGATTTTGCCAATTTCCGTCCGGTGGCGAACCCGTCGGCGATGACGGGCGCTCAGGCGTGATCGCCGGCTGAGCCCGTCGCAGGTTTAAGGCAGTATCGACATGGTTCGTATCGCGGTCGGCGGCTTTCTGCACGAGACCAACACGTTCGCGCCCACCCGGGCCACCTATCAGGCTTTCATCGAAGGGGGCGGATGGCCGCCGCTGATGACCGGCGAAGCCCTGCTCGATCCGGCGCTGCTGCCGATCAATGTCGGCCTGTGGGGCTTCATCGGCGCGGCGCAGGCCGAGGGATGGGACCTCGTTCCCACCATCTGGGCCGGAGCGACACCGAGCGCCCATGTGACCTCGGATGCGTTCGAGCGCATCACGAAGGTGATCGTGGATGGCATTGCGCAGGCCGGTCCCGTCGATGCCGTCTATCTCGATCTGCACGGCGCGATGGTGACGGAGCGCTACGACGACGGCGAGGGCGAGATTCTGGCGCGGGTGCGCAAGGTGATCGGCCCCGATCTGCCGCTCGTGGTCAGTCTCGATCTCCACGCCAATGTCTCGCCGGCGATGGTCGAGCATACCGACGCTCTGGTGATCTATCGCACCTATCCGCATGTCGACATGGCCGAGACCGGCCGGGCCGCGATGCGCCATCTCAAGCTGATGCTCGACACGAAGAAGCGGTTCGCCAAGGCGTTCCGCCAGCTGCCGTTCCTGATCCCGATCAGCTGGCAGTGTACGAGCCTCGAACCGTGCAAGGGAATCTATGCAAGGCTCGCGGCGATGGAGAGCGCGGCGGTGCCGACGCTGTCCTTCGCGCCGGGCTTTCCGGCTGCCGATTTCGTCGATTGCTGCCCTTCGGTGGTGGCCTATGGCGAGACCCAGGCCGATGCCGACCGGGCCGCCGACGAGATCGCGGCGCTGGTGGCGAGCCACGAAAGCGATTTCGACGGCCGTATCTATGCGCCGGACGAGGGCGTGCGTTACGCGATGACGGTGGCGCAGACCGCGCGGAAGCCGGTTGTCATCGCCGATACGCAGGACAATCCCGGCGCGGGCGGGGATTCCGACACCACCGGCATGCTGCGGGCGCTGGTCGCGAACGCCGCGACGCGTGCCGCCATCGGTGTGATCTATGATCCGCAGGCCGCCCAAGCCGCGCACGCGGCGGGCGAGGGGGCGATGCTGACGCTGGCGCTCGGCGGCAAGTCGGGCATTCCCGGCGACGCGCCTTTTGACGGCATGTTCGTCGTCGAAGCGCTGTCCGATGGCCGGTTCGTCGCGCCGGGTCCATACTTCGGCGGGCGCAACATGAATCTCGGTCCCTCGGCCTGTCTGCGCATCGGCGACGTTCGCGTGGTGGTCGGCTCGCGCAAGGCGCAACTCGCCGATCAGGCCATGTACCGGTTCGTCGGCATCGAGCCGACCGAGCAGGGCATTCTCGTCAACAAAAGTTCGGTGCATTTCCGCGCCGACTTCGTTCCGATCGCCCAGGAGATCATCATCTGCGCCGCGCCGGGCGCGATGCCGGCGGACCCAGCGGCGCTGCCATGGCGGCACCTGCGATCCGGCATGCGTATCAAGCCGAACGGGCCTACCTTCCAGTTGCCGGACGCGGTAGCCTCAACCTGACTTTCAAACAGGATCATCGCCCATGCCCACCCTGGATCTCATCGACAGCTTTGCGGACGAACTGACAGCGATCCGCCGCGATCTTCACGCCCATCCCGAAATCGGTTTCGAGGAGGTTCGCACCTCTGGCATCGTCGCCGAGAAACTGGCGCAATGGGGCATCGAGGTGCACCGCGGTATCGGCGGCACCGGCGTCGTTGGCGTGCTGAAGGGCAAGGGTGGCGGCTCGCGCCGCATCGGCCTGCGCGCCGACATGGATGCGCTGCCGATGGAGGAGAACAGCAATCTGGCATGGCGTTCCACCGTGCCCGGAAAATTCCACGGCTGCGGCCACGATGGCCACACCACCATGCTGCTCGGCAGCGCGCGCTATCTCGCCGAGACCCGCAATTTCGATGGCACGGTGCATTTCATCTTCCAGCCGGCGGAAGAGGGACTCGGCGGCGCGCGCGCCATGCTCGCCGACGGCCTGTTCGAGAAATTCCCCTGCGACGAAGTGTACGGCATCCACAACGCCCCGGATCTCGCGCACAACCAGATCGCGATCCGCCCCGGTCCGGCGATGGCCGGCGCGGATTTCTTCGACATCACGATTGTCGGTTATGGCAGCCACGGCGCGATGCCGGAACGCTCGCGCGATCCGGTGGTGATCGCCATGACGCTGGGGCAGGCGTTGCAGAGCATCGTCAGCCGCAACGTCGATCCGCTCAAGGCGGCGGTGCTGTCGATCACGCAGATTCATGCAGGCTCGGCCTATAACGTGATTCCGAACGAGGCCCGGCTCGCCGGCACCGTGCGTTTCTTCGACGACAGTGTGCGTGATCTGATCCGCGAGCGGATGAAGACGCTGGCCGCCGGCATCGCCACCGCCTTCGGCGCCGAGATCAGGGTCGATATCCGCGATATCTTCACCGTGCTTGTCAATCACGAGGAGCACGCCACGGCGGTGAGCGAAGTCGCCACCGAAATCGTCGGTACCGGCAACGTGCTGCATGTCGATGAGCCGAAGATGGGCAGCGAGGATTTCGCCGACATGCTGAAGGCTGTGCCGGGCGCCTATTTCTGGCTCGGGCACGATGGCTCGGTGCCGGTGCACAATCCGGGCTTCACGCTGGACGACAAGATTCTCCCCGTGGGCGCGAGCATGTTCGCGCGCATCATCGAGACGCGGCTGCCGCTGGCGGCGGGCTGACTTTCCCCGGAGACGTGATCGCATGGCTGGGCTCTACGACCTCAGCGCCACGGCGCTGATCGACGGCTTTCGCAACAAGACCTTCTCGCCTTCAGAAGTTCTGGATGACGTGCTCGGGCGCATCGCGTTGTGGGAGCCGCACATCAATGCGCTTTACGACTTCCGGCCGGAGGAGGCGAAGGCGATGGCGCGCGCCTCCGACGCGCGCTGGCAGAAGGGCGAGCCGATCGGGCGACTGGACGGCGTGCCGATCACCATCAAGGAGAACGTCGCGACCAAAGGCGTGCCGATCCCGCTCGGCACCGCCGTCACGCCGCTGGTGCCCGCTCCGGTCGATGCGCCGCCCGCCGCGCGGGTGCGCGAGGCGGGCGCCGTATTCGTGTCGAAGACCACGATGCCGGATTTCGGCATGCTGTCCTCGGGCCTCTCCAGCTTCCACGGCATCACGCGCAATCCATGGGACCTGTCGCAGAACACCGGCGGCTCGTCGGCGGGCGCAGGTGCGGCAGGCGCGGCGGGTTACGGGCCGCTGCACATCGGCACCGATATCGGCGGCTCGGTGCGGCTGCCCGCGTGCTGGTGCGGCATCTTCGCGCTGAAGCCGAGCCTTGGCCGTATCCCGATCGATCCGCCTTACGTCGGACGCGTCACCGGGCCGATGACCCGCACGGTCGAGGACGCCGCGCTGATGATGAGCGTGCTGTCGCAGCCTGACGCTCGGGACTCCATGAGCCTGCCGCCCGCCGACATTCCGTGGATGGCGCTCGATGGCGATGTGAAGGGACTGAAGATCGGCCTGCAGCTTGATGCGAGCTATGGCCTTCCGGTCGATGACGACGTGCGCAGGGTGGTGATCGAAGCCGCGCGTGCTTTCGAGGCGGCGGGCGCGATCGTCACGGAGGTCGGCTCCACCGTGACGCGCGAACTGCACGATGGCATCGACACGTTCTGGCGGGCGCGGATGTGGGACGAGGTGTCGAAGCTTCCGCCCAGCGAACAGGCGAAAATCCTGCCGTTCATCCTCAAATGGGCGGAAGGCGGCGCGGGCGTCTCCGGTGTCGAAGCGGTGCGCGGATTCAACGCGACGATGGCGATCCGCGCCAATGCCGCGAAGCTGTTCCAGCAGGTCGATTACGTGATCTCGCCCGTCGCGCCCAATGTGTCGTATCCAGCCGACCTCGCGGCTCCGACCGACGATCCCTCTCTGCCGCTGGACCACATCGGCTTCACCCTGCCGTGGAACATGGCGGAGAATCCGGCCGCCTCGGTGCCCGGCGGCTTCAGCGCGAATGGTTTTCCGATCGGCGTGCAGATTGCCGGACGCCGGTTTGACGACCTTGGCGTCTTGCGGATGGCGAAAGCGTTCGAGGCCATGCGGCCTCCGCTGCGGGCCTGGCCGGAGCCGCCCGCCGCGTGAGAGCGCAGGCATCTTGTAAGAAAGCCGGTTCCGCGTCAGTGGCGCCGGCTTCTCTTCGCTGGCGATGAGGCAGGCTCAGGCGGTTCCGATGCGTGGATTGCGCGCCATATAGATATTGGCGGCGGCGAACATGCCCCACATCGCGCCGAGCATCAGCCAGAAATGCCGCCAGTGGTCGGTGTCGATGATAAAGCTCTCGGCGACGGTGCCGAGGAATGCGGTGAACATCACGAGATAAGCGCGCTGCCATGGTACCGGTAGGAACACGCAGCGGAATCCGTAGGCGACCGTGCTGAAGATCAGCGCGGGATAGGTGATGCCTGAAATCCATCCGCCTGACATGAATGCGTTCAGGAAGGAGTTGTGCGTGTCTTCCGGAAAATACTGGGTGAACTGGAGCGGGCCGATGCCGAATGGCTTGTCCAGCGCCATCTGGAAGCCGAGCACGTAGCGGCCGAAGCGCCCGAAGCGGCCGCTGTCGTAGGATTGGTCGAAGCTCGCTCGCTGTTTGAAGACGTCCGCGATGGAATCGATCGACAGCAGGATCGCGAGCATCATGGCCGCGGCGATCACCGCCGCCAGCGTCATCAGCACGACACGCGCGCGCTGCGCGCTTGACTGGCTGGTGATGAATGTCAGCAACAGGAAGAATGCGCCGGTGGCGACGAGCTGGCCCCAGGCTGCGCGCGAGAAGGCGAGGAAGATGGCGAGCGTGATGATGCCGAGCAGGATCGCGCTACGCAGCGCGCGGCCGAATTTCTCCGTCACCAGATCCTGCAGCAGAAAGATCGCCGGCAGGATCAGATAGGCGCCGAGCACGTTCGGATCCTTGAAGCCGCCGCGCGCGCGCCCATACAGCGTGAAATGATCGTAAGCGCCCGGAAACAGGTGCAGATAGCCGGCAATGCCAAGCAGCGAGGTGAGCACGCCGCCCCAGATCAGCCCGCGCCGCAGGATGGAGAGGCGGGCCTCGGTTTCTTCCGAAAACAGCATCGCGAAGAATACGACCGATGCGGCCATGTACCAGGATGTCGCGATCCACATCGCGACCGGCTTCTGCCCGAGCAGCGCCGAGGCGCAGATGGTGTAACCGAGATTGACGACGATCAGCAGCGCGATCATCGGCATGAACATCAGATGCAGCCGCAGTCCGCTGGCCATGAACAGGACCATCGCCGACAGCAGCGCGACCTCGTAGAGGCTGGGTTCGACCAGCACCACAGAGCCGGTCGCCCCGATCGCCCAGATCAGCGCGTTCTGAAGCGCCGCGAGTTGTCGCGGCGGCCGGCCTGCATAGCTGTGAGGGGCTGTGACATCGGTCATCGAGGCATCCCGGCGGTCCGTGCGATGCCCTCAATAGGCGTTTTCGGTTTTCAGCAGCGCGAACGGCGTCTTCAGCAGGATGACGAGATCGAACAGCACCGACCAGTTCTCAATGTAATACAGATCGAACTCGACGCGGCGCCGGATCTTCTCCTCGTTGTCGATTTCGCCGCGCCAGCCGTTGATCTGCGCCCATCCGGTGATACCCGGCTTGACGCGGTGGCGGGCGAAATAACCGTCCACCGTTTCATCGAACAGCCGTCCCTCGACGCTGTTCTTGATCGCATGCGGGCGCGGCCCGACCAGCGACAGATTGCCCTTGAAGACGACGTTGAACAGTTGCGGCAGTTCGTCGAGACTGGTCTTGCGGATGAAGCGGCCGACGCGGGTGACACGCGGATCGCCCTTGGTCACGACTGTTTTCGCATCGACGTCCGCCTGATCGTGATACAGCGAGCGAAACTTGTAGACGTCGATGCGCTCGTTGTTGAAGCCGAAGCGCTTCTGCTTGAACAGAACCGGACCGGGGCTGTCCAGCTTCACGGCGAGCGCGACCAGCGCCAGCACCGGGGAGAGCAAAAGCAGGATCAGGCCGCCGACGATATGGTCGAACAGCCACTTCATCACGAGATCCCAGTCCGTAATCGGCACTTCGAAGACGTCGAGCGTCGGCACCTTGCCGAGATAGGAATAAGCACGGGGGCGGAAACGCAGCCTGTTCGTGTGAGCGGACAGGCGGATATCCACCGGCAGCACCCACAGCTTCCTGAGCATGTCGAGGATGCGGCCTTCGGCTGAGATCGGCAGCGCGAACAGCACGAGATCCACGCGTGTGCGCCGGGCGAATTCGATGACGTCGGCGACCTTGCCGAGCTTTGGATATCCGGCGCAGTTTTCCATTGCGCGGTCGTCTGTGCGGTCGTCGAACACGCCGAGGATTTCGAGATCCGAGTCCTCCTGCTCCTTCAGCGCGGTGATGAGCTCTTCGCCGTTCTTGTCGGCGCCGATGATCACCGTGCGGCGATCGAGCCGCCCCTCCCGGGCCCATTTCCGCACCAGAGCGCGGAGCCCGAAGCGGCCGCCGATCAGCAGGGCGAGGCCGACGATGAAGAAGCCCGACAACCAGACGCGGGAAATCGCGCCGCCCAGCTTGGCGAGGAAAGACAGGCCGATGAAAAGCAGGAACACCAGCGCCCACGCCGAGGCCAGCCGCGTCATCTGCTTGAGCTGGTGGCGGAAGATCTCGACCTCGTAAAGATCGGCGGCTTGAAAGCAGATCACGGCGCAGACCGCGATGCCCATGATCGCGCCGGCATAGCTCCAGCGGAAGGCGTAGCTGTCCAGCGGCATCACATAGGCCGCGTAAAGCGCAAATCCGGTCGCGGCGATCAGCAGCAAATCGGAGAGCCGGACGAGGCCGGCGATGACGGTTGGCGAGTAGGCGCTGCGGACCTTGCGCTCGACAACCGCGAGCGCCGCGGGAGACAGCCGGCGACGGCGTTCGACGCGGGCGTTCTTGCCCTCCGAGGCCTCGTCGATCATGGATCGGGCGCTGATCGGTTCCATAGGCGTTCCGCGGGGTACTCTTACACTAGTCTAAATGGAGACGCAGGGCGTGACGCAGAATGCCCGTACCCATGGGTAGCGCGCAAATAGGAAGATTTGGTTATCGGGGAAAGGTTTGGTTAACGTTTGGCGAACGCGTCCAGATAACCCGCCATGACGCCGTCCACCATGGCCTTCTGTGAAAATTGGACGAGCACCCGTTCGCGCAGCTTGGCGGCCCGGCTTCGCGCGATTTCGGGCGCATCCATGGCAGTGACGATCGCTGCCGCCATCGCGTCGGGATCGTCGGCCGGAAACAGGCCGTCCGGGAAAGGGCCGAAGATTTCGGGAATTCCCCCGACCTCGGCGGCGATCATCGCGACGCCCGCCGCGCCGGCCTCGATCACCACATAGGGCATGGAGTCCCCACGCGAGGGAACCACCAGCAGACGGCCCTTCGCAAAGCCGGTCCGTGCCGGGACGTGGCCGATGAAGCGGACCGCGTTGCCCAGGTCGAGGCGGGCGATCTGGGCCTTGAGCGCTTCGGTTTCCTCGCCGTCGCCTGCGAGCGTGAGCGTCACCGGGTGGCCGCCGGCGCGCAGCCGCGCCACGGCGTCGACCAGGAGATCGGTTCCCTTGATGTGACGGAACTCGCCGACATAGACGAGATCCGTCGCATCGGGGGCCGTCGCCACGGCGTCGAACTCGCGCGCCGCCACGCCGTTGAAGACGCAGCGGACGAGGCCGGCCGGCTGGCCGATCACCCGCTGATAGGTGTCGCGGGCGAAGGCGCTTTCGAACAGAAACAGGTCGGTCCGGTCCATCATCCGCCGTTCGAGCCAGGCGAACAGCATGCCTTTCGGCGTGTTGGGCTTGTAGTGCAGCGAGCCGCCATGGGGCGTGTAGACGCGGATCGCGCCGGGCGGCGGCGTGGTCAGTCGCACGAAGGCGCCGGCCTGTGCGCCGTGGCCGTGCAGCACGTCGGGATGCAGCCGCGCCACGAGCCCGCGAAACCGACGCAGGGACAGGGCGTCGAGCGGACTGGGGTCGCGGCGGATCGGAAGGCGGTGGATGCCGAGCTTCATGCGCGGGGCGATGTCGGCGAGGGCCGCATCGGCGCGCGCACCGCCGGTCAGGCTGTCGGCGAGAATTCCCACGGCGTGACCCCGCTCGGCCTGTCCGTTCGCAACATCGAGGATGTGACGGAAGATGCCGCCGACGGGAGCCCTGACCGCATGCAGAATGCGAAGAGGCTTGCCCCCGGTCGTCGCCATCTCAGAACCAGCGTTCGCCGACGACGATGGAATCGCCGGGCGACATCGGCGTCTGCAACGGCACCGCGGCGCGGGTGGAGCCTGCGGCGTTGGAGCGGGTCATCTGCACCTCGTCACGTTTGGCGCGC
>JAEYAW010000013.1 GCA_023404675.1 Pseudomonadota bacterium
ATCGTGGACGCGGCGCGCGAGGGCGCGGCCGACGAGGCGGCCCTGATCGCGGCCGTGCTGACCGAGCGCGGGCTCGGCGGCGACAGCGCCGATCTCGATGCGCGGCTGGACCAGTTTCGCCGCGACCGCTCGCAGCGCGCCGAGAGCGCGCGGCAGGCGGCCTCGCGCTGGGCGAGGCAGGTCGCTGACAAGGCGCAAAGTTCAGACGAAACGCCATCGACCGGCGCGCTGCTGGCGCTGGCCTTCCCGGACCGCATCGCCAGGAATCGCGGCAACGGCAGCTTCGTGCTCGCCAACGGGCGCGGCGCGGCGGTGGAGCAGACCTCGGCGCTGGCCCGCGCGCCGTTTCTTGCGGTGGGCGAACTGACCGGCGCGGCTGCCAGCGGGCGCATCCTGCTCGCGGCTCCGATCGCGCAGGACGAGATCGAGCGTCGTTTCGCGGACCGGATCGAAAGCGCCGACGACATCGCGTTCGACCGTGCCGCCATGGCGCTGCGCGGCCGCAGGCGTCGACGGCTGGCGGCGCTGACGCTGGCCGAGCAGCCGGTCGCCGTCAAACCGTCCGACGAGACGGCACGCATTCTGGCCGAGGGGCTGGTCGCGGCCGGTCTCGACAGGCTGCCGTGGTCGAAAGCGCTGCAGCAATGGCGCGACCGGGTGATGTTCGCGCGCCGCGCTGAGGGCGAGGAGTGGCCGGATCTGTCCGATGCGGCGCTGGCCGCCTCGCATGCCGCCTGGCTGGTGACCGCGCTCGCGGACAAGACCGCGCTGTCGCAACTCTCGGCCGGTGAGGTGTCGGACGCGGTGATGGGCCTGCTGCCGTGGTCGCTGCGGGCGCGGTTGGACCGCGAGGCGCCGACGCATTTCGAGGCGCCGACCGGCTCGAACGTCGCGATCGATTATCAGGCCGAGCAGGGGCCGACGGTCTCGATCCGCTTGCAGGAATTGTTCGGGTTGACGTCGCATCCGTCCATCGCGGGCGGGCGTGTGCCGCTTGTGCTCGAACTTCTGTCGCCCGCGCATCGGCCGGTGCAGGTGACACGCGATCTGCCGGGCTTCTGGCGCGGCAGCTACGCGGCGGTGCGCACGGATCTGCGCGGCCGCTATCCGCGCCACTCCTGGCCGGAGGATCCGGCCGCCGCGCCGCCCACGCGCCGCGCCAAGCCGCGCGGGACGTGACCCGCAGGACTCAAATCGCGGCCGCCTTAACCGTTCGCTCACCCTTTTCGCGACAATTGTTGCCGGTCGCGTGCTGTGGTCGAAACCTGAGTGAGCGTTGCGTATGCGTGGCATCTTGATCTTTGCAGCGGTGCTGATGGCGCTGGGCGTCGTGATGGCCCAGACGGCGGACCGCATGTCCAGCGCGCGCCCCGTCAAGGTCGCGGCGCTGAGCGCCGAGGCGGCCTCCCCGGCCGGCAGCCGCAGTGTCTCGATTCCCCGCGACGGACGCGGACATTTTCAGGCGGAAGGCCGCATCGACGGCCGCCGGATCGGCTTCATGGTGGACACCGGCGCGTCCGTCGTGGCGCTGAACGAAAGTTCAGCGGCAAAGGTCGGCATCCGGCCGGCGCGCGGCGACTACAACGCCAATGTCACGACCGCCAACGGCACGATCAAAGGGGCGCGGATGCGGCTCGCCAGTCTCGATGTCGGCGGGCTTGAGGTGCGCGACGTGGACGCCATGATCCTGCCGGACGAAGCGCTGTCCGAGAACTTGCTCGGCCTGTCCTACCTGGCCCGTCTCCGCCGCTTCGAGTATTCCTCCGGCCGGTTGCTGCTCGAACAATAGCGGGCGTCTGTCATCGGCCTGTCCGACAAGCTCCCTAAATGGCCGCATTTGCGCGCCACATCTCGGCCCCCTCCTTCCGCTCGCGCCATGCATTCGCTATGGCTGGGGCGGATTTCATCATTCCATTGAGGTTGCTCATGTTCCCGAAGCCGAAGGCTCTCCTCGTTCCGAACACCTACGAGTACGAATCCGAGCCGATGGTGAAGGCGACCGGCTTTCGCGAATACGACGCGCGCTGGCTGTTCAGCAAAGAGATCAACCTGATGGGCATCCAGGCCCTGGGCATGGGGCTCGGCACCCTGATCGGCGAGATGGGGCAGAAGCGCGAGATCGTCACCGGCCACGACTTTCGCGGCTATTCGGCCTCGATCAAGTACGCGCTGATCTCCGGCCTGATGGCGGCGGGCTGCAAGGTGCACGACATTGGCCTCGCGCTGACGCCGATGGCCTATTTCGCGCAGTTCGCGCTCGATGTGCCGTGCGTCGCGATGGTGACGGCCTCGCACAACGACAATGGCTGGACCGGCGTGAAGATGGGCGCCAATCGCCCTCTGACATTCGGTCCCGACGAAATGACGCGGCTCAAGGACATCGTACTCAACGCTGCGTTCGATCTGAAGGGCGGCGGTTCTTATGAGTTCGTCGAGAATTTTCCGGCGCGCTATATCGCCGATCTGACGAATCGTCCCAAGCTGAAGCGCAAGCTGCGCGTGGTGGTGGCCTGCGGCAATGGCACGGCGGGCGCGTTCGCGCCGCAGGTAATGGAGGCGATCGGTTGCGAGGTGATCCCGCTCGATACCAACCTCGATCACACCTTCCCGAAATACAATCCGAACCCTGAAGATCTTGAGATGCTGCACGCGATCCGCGATGCGGTGCTCGCCAACAAGGCCGATGTCGGTCTCGGATTCGACGGCGACGGCGATCGCTGCGGCGTGGTGGACGACACCGGCGAGGAAATCTTCGCGGACAAGGTGGGCGTGATGCTGGCGCGCGACATGTCGGCGATCCACAAGGACGCGCAGTTCGTGGTGGACGTGAAGTCCACCGGGCTGTTTGTCACGGACCCGGTGCTGCAGAAGCAGGGCGCGACCACCACTTACTGGAAGACCGGACACTCCTACATGAAGCGCCGCACCAACGAACTCGGCGCGCTGGCGGGCTTCGAGAAGAGCGGCCATTTCTTCTTCAACAAGCCGATCGGGCGCGGCTACGACGACGGTCTCGTCTCGGCGATCGCGATCTGCGAGATGCTCGACCGCGCCGGCGACAAAAAGATGTCCGACCTGAAGAATGCGCTGCCGAAGACCTGGTCGTCGCCGACCATGTCCCCGCACTGCGCCGACGAGGTGAAGTACGACATCGTCACGCAGGTGGTGAAACACTTCGAGGATGCGAAGGCGAAGGGCGAGAAGGTCGCCGGGCAGGCGATCCGCGATCTCGTCACCGTCAACGGCGTGCGCGTCACGGTCGAGGACGGAAGCTGGGGTCTGGTGCGCGCCTCGTCCAACAAGCCGGAGCTTGTGGTGGTGGTGGAAAGCCCGGTCTCCGAGCAGCGCATGCGCGACATGTTCGCGGCGATGGACGGGGTGCTGCGCACCCATCCCGAAGTCGGCGCGTATAATCAGACGATTTGATTTTTTGGCCTTGTGTTCGTTCCCGCCTGCGCGGGGACGACAAAGACGAGGATGGGGGCTGCCGGCCCAACGCCGTGCCTAATTACACCCGCTTGATACGCGTCACGGGAAAGCCCGCGAGCGCGATGCGGGCGACGGCGTCGGCCGTTGGCTCGATGGCGGTGGCCATGTGAAACGCGTTGGCATGCACCAGCGTGAGCGCATCCCGCGCGATCGCCACGTGGCCTTTCCAGAACACCAGATCGCCGCGCCGCAGCTTGCCGATGTCCGCCAGCGGCACGTCCGCGCCGAGCGCGCCTTCCTGCATGTCGCTGTCGCGCGGCGCGCCGATGCCGCAGGTATTCAACGCAAGCTGCACCAGACCCGAGCAGTCGATGCCGAGCGCGCTCTTGCCGCCCCACAGGTACGGCGTGCCGATCAGGCGTTCGGCGACGGCGACGGTATCGCGCTCACGGGCGTCGAGCGGCGCGAGATGCCGCGCGCTGAGATAGAGGCCATCGTCGGTGATGGCGAACGGGCCATCGGTCTGCACCACGTTCACCTTCGCGCCCAGCGTCAGCGCGTCCGACGGCGGCAGCTTGATGGACGGTCCGGGAAACGCCAGCGTGCGGATCGCGGCCACCTTGTGCGTCGGCGCGGCGCGCGGCGGCGCGAGCGCTTCGTCCGGCATCCAGCCGACATAGCCGTCGCTGCCGAGCTGACCCCATGTCCAGCCCTCGTCGGTGCGCTCATAGACCGTGAAGCGGTCGCCGCGCAGCGCCTCGGTGTCGAGCGGCGCATTGGGCATGGGTGACCGGCGGATCGGCGCGAGCGCGGCGCGCACCTCGTAGTCGGTGCCGTCCACGAACCGCGCGGCGCTCACCTTGCCTTCGAGATACTTCGCGGCGAGATCCGGCCGCGCCGGGGTGAGGCGCGGATCATCCATAGCGCTGGCTCAGCAGCGCGAAGATCGCGCGCGCGGCCTGACATTCGCCGCCCTCGGGGCGCGCCGGTTTGGCGCTTGGCGTCCAGCCGTAGATATCGACATGCAGCCAGCGCGTCGGGTCTTCGACGAAGCGCTGCAGGAACAGCGCGCAGGTGATGGAGCCGGCGAAGCCGCCGCTCGGCGCATTGGTGATGTCCGCGGTCTTGGCATCCAGCCACGCGTCGTAAGCGGGCCACAGCGGCATCCGCCACAGGGGATCGTTTTCCGCCTGCGCGAAGCGGGCGAGATCGGCGGCGAGCGCATCGTCGCCCGTATAGAATGGCGGCAGGTCGGGGCCGAGCGCCACGCGCGCTGCGCCGGTGAGCGTGCCGAGGTCGATCAGCAGGTCGGGCGTGTCCTCGCAGGCCAGCGCCAGCGCGTCGGCGAGCACGAGACGCCCCTCGGCATCGGTGTTGCCGATCTCGATGCTCAGGCCCTTGCGTGAGGGAAAGATATCCATCGGGCGGAAGGCGTTGCCGGCGACTGCGTTCTCGACGGCGGGAATCAGCACGCGCAGCCGCAGCTTCAATCCAGCCGACATCACCAGCAGCGCCAGCGCCAGCACGTTCGCCGCGCCGCCCATGTCCTTCTTCATCAGCAGCATGGAGCCGGAGGGCTTGAGGTCCAGCCCGCCGGTGTCGAAGCATACGCCCTTGCCGATCAGCGTCACCTTCGGATGCGCGGGATCGCCCCACGAGATATCGATCAGGCGCGGCGCGCGGGTCGAGGCCATGCCGACGGCGTGAATGAGCGGAAAGTTCTCGCGCACGAGATCGTCGCCGACGATGCTGCGGAACGTCGCGCCGAAACGATCCGCGAGCCCGCGCGCGGCGTCCTCCAGCTCCTGCGGTCCCATGTCGTTGGAGGGCGTGTTGATGAGATCGCGCGCAAGGGTCACGGCCTCGGCGAGGCGGTCGATCTCGGCGGCGTCGACGCCGCCCGGCACCACCAGCCGGGCCTTCGGCGCGTCGGTCTTGCGGTAGCGGCCGAAGCGATAGCTGCCGAGCGCGAAGGCGAGCGTGGCGAGGCGCAGGTCGATTCCCGCCTTGTTGTCGAACGCATAAGTGCCTTCCGGCAGCAGGCTCGGCAGTGACCCGCATCGGAACGGGTTGGTCTTCGGGATGCCGCTCGGATCGACGCCGAACAGAACGCGGCCGAGCGCGCCGTCATCGGCGGGCAACAGCAGATGCTTGCCCGGACCTGCCTTGAAGCCGCTGGCCTCGGTGAACCGGCGCGCGGCGGGTGACAGAGACGACAGCATTTCCGCCAGCGCGTCGGCGTGGACGAGGGTGACGGGAATGGCGTCCGGTGCGGGGCCGCTGACGATGGAAGATGACATGATCAGTGCTTTGTCTCGGACGGACTTTGCCGTCAACTGTTCGGGTCCTGCGACTATTAACCAGACATTAGGGTTAACAGTCTATTGCTGGGCCAGCGGTACGGCCATGACGGATCGTGGTTCGTCCGCGGCAGAGAGGCGGGCACAGGTCGGGATTCCGGCCAGGCCGTTGTCGAGTGAGTTGAACTCCCATGCGTCATTTTCGTCCCTCCGCCCGCACCCTGTCGTCCGCTGCCGTTGCGGTTCTCGTCGCGGCCGCGCTGGGTGGCTGCCAGACCATGAGTTCGCCCGATATCACCGGCGCGCTGAATGCTCGCGCCGAGGCGCCCGCTTCGGCCGATCCGCAGGCGGCCGCCGTCGCCGCAGGTGAGCGCTATCGCGCCAATCCCAAGGATCCCGAAGCCGCGATCCGCTACGGACAGACGCTGCGCGCCAATGGCCAGCGGGCGCAGGCGGTGGCGATGCTCGAACAGGCGACCATCGCCAATCCCAGCAACAAGAGGGTGCTCGCCGCCTATGGCCGGGCGCTCGCGGACAACGGCAATCTGCAGCTCGCGTTCGATACGCTGGGCCGCGCGCACACGCCCGCGAATCCGGACTGGCGCATTCTGTCCGCGCAGGGCGCGGTGCTCGATCAGATGGGCCGTCACGAGGATGCGCGGCGTTACTACACCAGCGCCTTGAAGATCGTGCCCGAGGAATCGAGCGTGTTGTCCAATCTGGGCCTGTCCTACATGCTGTCGAAGGATCTGCCGCAGGCGGAGCAGACGCTTCGCCGTGCGATGGCGCGCGGCAATGTCGATCCGCGCGTGCGGCAGAATCTCGGCCTCGTCGTCGGGCTGCAGGGGCGTTTCGCGGAAGCCGAGCAGATCGTGCGCGCCGACCTGCCGCCCGAGGAGGCCGCTGCGAACGTGGCCTATCTCAAGGATATGCTGGGCCGCAGCGGCGACGAGCGACGCCGCAACGCCGCCGCAGCCGGACCGGACCGAGGCTGAGTCTTCAGCAAGGTCGAACGCCTACCGCATTTCCATGATCTTGATGGCGGTCGGCCCGAGGATCACCACGAACAGGCACGGCAGGAAGAACAGGATCATCGGCACCGTCAGCTTGGGCGGGAGCGCCGCGGCCTTCTTTTCCGCCTCGTTCATGCGCATGTCGCGGTTCTCCTGCGCCATCACGCGCAGCGAATGGCCGAGCGGCGTGCCGTAGCGTTCCGACTGCTGGAGCGCGAGGGACACCGATTTGACGCCGGGCAGGCCGACGCGATTCGCGAGATTCTCATAGGCCTGCTTGCGGTCCTGCAGATAGGACAGCTCGGCCATCGTCAGGGTGAATTCCTCCGCCAGCGCCACCGACTGCGCGCCGATCTCCACGCTCACCCGCCGGAAGGCGGCCTCGATCGACATGCCGGATTCCACGCAGATCAGCAGCAGATCAAGTGCATCGGGGAAGGCGCGCTTGATGGAAAGCTGCCGCTTGGCGATCCTGTTCTTGATGAAGAGCATGGGCGCTTGCATGCCAAAAAACGCGGCGGCGAGGCAGATGCCGATCTTGATCGTCGCGGGACGATCCATGTTGGTGATGAAAAAGACGTAGATCGCCGATGCGATGAGGAGGGCGATCGGCGCGATCATTCGAAAGAACAGGAAGGTGACGTAAGGCGCCTGGCCGCGATAGCCCGCCATGATCAGCTTGTCGCGGGCCGATTCCTGCGCCAGCCATTTCGCGAGGTTGAAATCCTCGACGACCTTGGTGACGAACTGCCTGGGTGTCTGGCGCAGCGAGATTTTCTCGCTCCTGGCCAGGCGCTCGCGTTCGCGCCGCCGCATCTGCTCGCGCTCGGAGGCCACGGCCTTCATGCGCTTCGTCAGCGTTTCGCCTGCGAAGAGCGGCAAAACGAGGGTGTAAACTGTCGCGCTCGCGGCAATCGCCGCGAACATCATCGACATGAAGCGGACGTCGTGAAATTTCGAGATCAGAAATTCGAGCATGGGCCGCGCCTAGAAATCGAAGTTGATCATCTTCTTCATGACGAAAACGCCCGTTCCCATCCATACGACGCATCCCGCCAGCATCAGGTGGCCGGTCGGATGGGTGAACAGCAGCGACATGTAAGACGGGGTGGTCATGTAGACGAGCAGCATGACGATGGGCGGCAGGGAGCCGATGATCGCAGCCGACGCCTTGGCCTCCATCGACATCGCCTGAATCTTTTCCTTCATCTTCTTGCGATCGCGCAGCACCTTGGAGAGATTGGTGAGCGCCTCGGACAGGTTGCCGCCGGTCTGTTGCTGGATCGCGATGACGATGCCGAAGAAATTCGCTTCCGGCAGCGGCATGCGCTCGTAGAGCCGCTGGCAGGCTTCGCCAAGCGGCATGCCGATGGTCTGCGTCTCGATGATCGCCACGAATTCCGAGCGCAGCGGCTCGGTGGCGTCGGAAGCCACCGACCGGATGGAATCGGACAGCGGCAGGCCGGCCTTGATGCCGCGGGCGATGGTGTCCACGGCGTCTGGCAGCGCGGCCAGGAATCTGGCCTCGCGCCGCTTGCGCAGGAATCCAAGCATCCACCGGGGCAATCCGAAGCCTGCGGCAAATCCGAACCCGGCCGCAGCCAGGAGCCCGCCGCCGATGGCGAGGATGCCGAGAAAGGACCCGCCGCCGAGGATGACGGAGATCACGTAAAACTTCCGGTCCGACCAATCGAGCCCGGCGCGCACGAGCCGCACGGACAGCGGCACCTTCTCCGTCTCCCGGGCGCGGGCCTCGATCTCGCGCAGCGATCCCTCGACCTGCTCGCGGCGCGTTTTCTGGGTTCGCTCGCGGCCTCGCACGACCGGCTCGGAGCGGACGATCGACTCGCGACGCTTGCTGGCGGCCTTCTCGCCGGACAGCAGCGGATAGAGAAACACCCAGGCGAGGCCGCCGATGGTGACCATCGCCAGGAATATGAGCGCGAGTTTCTCCATTTCCCGCTCCTGTTACGCTGCGGCTTCCGCCGCATCGAGTGCGTTGCCGAGACGCTGTTCTTCGCCGTAGTAGCGCGCGCGTTCCCAGAAGCGGGGACGGCCGATGCCGGTGGATCTGTGGCGGCCGATGATCCGGCCGTTGGTGTCCTCGCCGATCAGGTCGTAGAGGAAAATGTCCTGCGTGATGATGGTGTCGCCTTCCATCCCCAGCACCTCGGTGACGTGGGTGATGCGGCGCGAGCCGTCGCGCAGACGGGCCGCCTGAATGATAACGTCGATGGAGGCGCACATCATCTCGCGGATGGTGCGCGAGGGAAGCGAATAGCCGCCCATGGTGATCATGGACTCGCAACGCGACAGCGCCTCGCGGGGATTGTTGGCGTGCAGCGTGCCCATGGAGCCGTCGTGGCCGGTGTTCATGGCCTGAAGCAGATCGAACGCCTCGGGGCCACGGACTTCGCCGACGATGATCCGCTCCGGCCGCATGCGAAGGCAGTTCTTCACCAGGTCGCGCATGGTGATCTGGCCTTCGCCTTCGATATTCGGCGGCCGCGTTTCGAGCCGCACCACGTGCGGCTGCTGGAGCTGCAGTTCGGCCGCGTCCTCGCAGGTGATGATCCGCTCGTCGTGGTCGATATAGTTGGTCAGGCAGTTGAGCAGCGTGGTTTTGCCGGAGCCGGTGCCGCCGGAGATCAGCACGTTGCAGCGAACCCGGCCGATGATCTTCAAAATCTCCGCGCCCTCCGGCGAGATCGCGCCGAACTTGACCAACTGGTCGAGGGTCAGCTTGTCCTTCTTGAACTTGCGGATGGTGAGCGCGGGGCCGTCGATCGCCAGCGGTGGAACGATGGCGTTGACACGCGAGCCGTCGATCAGGCGGGCGTCGCAGATCGGCGAGGATTCGTCGACGCGCCGGCCGACCTGGCTGACGATGCGCTGGCAGATGTTCAGAAGCTGCTGGTTGTCTCGGAAGCGGATGGCGGTGCGCTGAATCTTGCCGCCGACTTCGATGAACACCGTGCCGGCGCCGTTCACCATGATGTCGGCGATATCGTCGCGCGCCAGCAGCGGTTCGAGCGGACCGAAGCCGAGCACGTCGTTGCAGATGTCTTCGAGCAGTTCTTCCTGCTCGGCGATCGACATCACGATGTTCTTGATCGCGATGATCTCGTTGACGATGTCGCGGATTTCCTCGCGCGCGGATTCGCCATCCAGCTTGGCGAGTTGCGTCAGGTCGATCGCCTCGATCAGCGCTCCGAAGATCGTCGCTTTGGTCTGATAGTATTGCTCCGAGCGGCGGACTTCCGGCTGCTGCGGAGGCGGTGCCGCCGACCGGGCCGGGGCCAGCGGCGGTGACGCGGTTCTCGGCGGTTCGGCGGGCTGGCGGATTGCAGCCGGCACCGCCGCCTGCGGTGCGGGCGCCTGCGGTGCGGATGGCCGCGCGCGGGCATCCGGCTCCATTCCATTACGCTTACCGAACACGACTCAATACTCCACTCGATTCGTTACTTCGATCGCAGAATGTCGATGAGAGGCCCCAGCAATGAACTTTTTGGCTTTTTCGTTTCGCCGCGGCCGGTGAGCCGCTGTGCGATCTGAAGAAACGTTTCGGTTGCCCGATGATTGGGAGCGATCTCGGCAATCATCTGGCCGTTGTTCGAGGCCGATCCGAACATCTGAGGATCGAACGCGATGGTCGCGATCGGCTGATGCTCGATCGCCTTGGCGAATTCCCCCGCGCTGATCTCCGGCCGCTTCGGAATGCCGATCTGGTTGAGGCAGTACAGCGGCGGCCTGTCGTTGGGACGCGCGGCCTTGAGGAAGTCGTAGAGGTTCTTGGTATTGCGCAGATTGGCGAGATCCGGCGCTGCCACGATGAGGATGTCGTCGGCCGTGACCAGCACGCGCTTGGTCCAGCCGGACCACTGGTGGGGCACGTCGAGAATGATGCTGGGCATCGTCGTGCGGAGCGTCTCGAAGATCGCGTCGAACGACTCGACGCTGAAATCGTAAACGCGCTCCAGCGTCGCGGGGGCCGCGAGCAGGCTCAGATTGTCCGTGCACTTGGACAGCAGGCGGTCGATGAACGCGGTATCGACCCGCTCCGGCGAGAACACGGCGTCGGCGATGCCTTGCGGCGGATCCTGATTGTAGTCGAGACCGGCGGTGCCGAATGCGAGGTCGAGGTCGGCGACGACGGAATCGAGCGAGAGGTCGCGGGCGATGGCCCAGGCAACGTTGTGCGCGATGGTGGACGCGCCCACGCCTCCCTTGGCGCCGACGATGGCGATGACGCGTCCGACCGACTTGGTTTCCGGTTGCGAGAACAGTCCGCAGATCGAGCGGACGACGTCGATCGGCGTGATCGGAGCGATAAGGTAATCGCTCACGCCGCGTTTGATCAGCTCGCGGTACAGCGTCACGTCGTTGATCGATCCGATCACGACGACGCGCGTCCCTGAGTCGCAGACGGCGGCGAGCTGGTCGAGCCCGGTCAGAAGATCCTCGCGTCCGGCGCTCTCAAGGACGATGACATTCGGCGTCGGCGAGCTGCGATAGGCCTCGACGGCCGCGGGCAGTCCGCCCATCTGGACCTTCAGATGGGCCTTGCCGAGACGTCGATCCTCTCCGGCGGACTGCACGACCGCACCCGTTTCCACCGTTTCGCAGAAGGCCTGCACGGAGACGCGGGGAGCGGGCGCGATATGCTCGTCCGGCGGCGGCTGATCCGCCGGCGGCTGCTCGCCCTCTCGATGTTGCGCGTAGCTGATCATTTGCCGAGTTCGCTGAGTTTGGCCTTATCCGACTCGGGATAGGTCGTCGCTGTGGTGTTGCCCTTGCGATATTTGTCGAAGCTCACGGTGCGGCGCGCGGTGTAGACCGGCGTTTCGTTGCGCGGCTGGACGAGGTCGGCCGGATTGGCGACCATCGCCGCAAGGTTGCGCTGGGTGGCGCAGCCCATGTTCCAGTAGGGCTTGTTGTCGTAATAGCCCTTGTCCTTGATCGATGGACCGAGATCATCCGGCCAGACGCCGCACGGTCCCGCGTCGGCGGCGATGCGCGCATAGGTCAGCCGGATCGGGGCGAACAGGCGCGGATTGTCGGGCTGGTAGGAGGTCACGTTCACACCGCGCGCCGGGATGCCGGCGCCGCCCAGAATGCTGCGGATTTCGCGGGCGGCGTCGGTCGCCGCGCGCGCATTCGGCGTATTCGCCGGAACGTAAACGGTGATCGCGCCGGTGCCTTCCCTGAGCCAGGTCTGCCCGAGCCCGGCCACTTCCTGGCGCTGGGTTTCGCTCAGGCCGCCGCGGCCGCTGCCGACGAACACGTCGACATTGCGGTCGGCCTCCTGGATCACGATGGGATGGCGCTGGCGATAGTCGTTCGGCACGACGCTGCCCGTCACCTCCTGGCTGGTGTGGGTGCAGGCGCCGAGCATGAGCGCGGCTCCGAGCAGGAGCGCGCCACGGGTCCGGGAGGATTTGGCCAGAGCAGAGGCTGCGGGGATCATATATCTGCCCTCAATCCGTGATGAAGCCGTAGGTGCCGCGATAGCTGCGGCTGGGCGCGTTGCGGCCCGGCACGCCGTAGATGCGGTTGACGGTGCCGAGCAGATAGGCCTGCGGATCGGACGAGTCGGCGAAGCCGTCATCGGGCCGCGACAGGTCCTTCTGGGCGACGGCGCGGACCACATACGGCGTCACGATAACCATCAGCTCGGTGTTGCGGTTGACGTAGTCGCGGCTGCGGAACAGGGAGCCAAGAACCGGAATCTGGCCCATGCCCGGCATGCCGTTGATCGCCTGCTTGGTCTGCTCGTGGATGAGGCCGGCCATGGCCATCGAACCGCCCGAGGGAATCTCCAGCGTCGTCTCGGCGCGGCGGGTCTTGATCGAGGGGATCGTCAGGGCCGAGGTGGACGTGGAGGTCAGCTGCTGCGACAATGTGATGGAGTTGTCATTGGAGAGTTCGGACACCTCCGTCATCACGCGCAGGCTGATGCGGCCCTCGGACAGCACCACCGGCGTGAAGTTGAGCGAGATACCGAACTTCTTGAACTGGATCTGGGTGGTGCAGACCCGCGTGACCGGATCGCAGGAATAGCCCGCCGGAATCGGAAACTCGCCGCCGGCGATGAAGGTCGCTGCCTCGCCCGAGATGGCGGTGAGGTTCGGCTCCGCCAGTGTCCGCACCACGCCCGCGCTCTCCATGGCGCGCAGCGTGGCCGTAACCGCCGGGACGGCCGAGGTGCCGCCGAACGAACCGGCCAGCGAATTCCCGTTGACCAGCGGGCGGCCGAAGGCCGTGAACGGGGTGGCGTTGTTGAAATTCACGACGGCCGTGCCGTAGTTGAAGTTGGCGCTGAGGTCGATGCCGAGCTGCTTGACGATGTCGCGTTGCACCTCGGCGACGGTGACCTTCAGCATCACCTGATCGCGGCCCTTCACGGTGACGTTGTTCACCACCTTGTCGGCGCCGCCGGCGAGGCGTGCGGCGAGATCGCCGGCCTGCTGGGCATCGACCGGGTTGGTGACCGAGCCGGTGAGGATCACGCCGTCGCCGACGCCCTCGATGCGAATATCCGAATTCGGGAACATCTGGCGCAGCGCCGCGCGGACGCCGTTGAGGTCGCGGGTGACGGCGATGTCGTAGGCGGAGATCTGCTGGCCGCTTGCATCGAAGAACACGATGTTGGTCTGGCCGACGGCCGCGCCGATGATATAGGCGCGCTGCGCCGACCGGATGACCGCATTGGCGATTTTCGGGTCCGCAACGAGAACATCCTTCACGTCGCGCGGCAGATCGATGACGACGGACTTGCCGATGCCGAGCGACAGGAAGCGCGCGTTCATGGCGTCGCCGGCCGTGGCGGCCGGGCCTGCCTGCCGGTCCGCGGCGTGGGCCGTGGACAGGATGGGGTTGAGCGCGAGCGCGGCCGCAGTTGCAAATGCAAGCGCGCGCCGATGGCGCCGGATCGGGGCCGTTGCGTGGGGCAATCCCATGGTGTGCGCTGTCTTTCTCATTTCTGGATGCTCGCCGTCGAAGGTGAGCCGTAGCGAATGATGCTGATGCTTTCGCGCCGCTCGCTGCGATCGTCGCCATTGTCCGGGGCATTCGCATCCGCAAGGCTGCGGAGCGCGAGCGACAGAGTGCCGCTCTGCCGCGCCCGGGCGAGCGTCTCGGCCTGCTCGGGTTTCAGTTCGAGCGTGGCCGTCTTGCCGACAACCACCTTCTCACCGTTCTTCTCCTCGATGGTCTGATCGATCGCCAGAACGCGGACATTCGCGAGGATGATTTCGGAGTTGATGGTCTCGGTCGGCGAGTTGCGATCCTGCCCCTTCTCGCGGCGGGACAGAATGACATCCACGCGGTCATTCGGCAGGATGAAGCCTCCGGCGCCGGTTTCCGGAGAGATTTCGGTCGAGATCGCGCGCATCCCCGCGGGGAGCACGGCGGCCATGAAGCCCGAGCCGTTGGCCTTCACCACCTTGGTGTCGCGGATCGGCTCGCCCGCGATGAAGGGAGAGCGCGCGATCGAGCCTTCCAGTTGCTGGACCGCATTCGGCCGGTCGTCGCGTTTGATCAGGCCGGACCCGGTGCTGTCGGCCGGCCAGTTCTGCCATACGACGTCGCCCGGCCCAAGATGATGTCCAAGCGGGATATCGGATTTTGCGACCAGAACATCGACGGTTGCCATCTGGGGCGCCGGCGCCTGCGCGACGGGGTTGGAACCCGAACCGCTTGCGAGATACGCGGCAATGGCGCCGGCACCGAGGGCGATGGCCAGGACAACGATGCGCGCGGTGTTCATACGCTTAACTTTCCACAAGACGGCATGGCGGATGTTTCGCCGTCAGGGAATTTTGCGCAGGCATTCGTCAAAGCATGGTTAATGCCGCGTATCTAAATTGCATTAACGAGAGATTGCATCCTTGTCGCCATTTGATCTTAGGCTGTGGTCAGTGTCCGGAATGTCCGTCAATTTCCAAGGCTGACGGCGCGGATCCAGCTCGTTTCCGGATAGATCATCAGCGCGGCGGCCGCGAGCGCGATACCATAGGGAATACCGGTTTCCTTATGATGGAGCTTCAGCAGCCAGGGCTGCCCTGCGAGCGCGTAAGGCAGCGGCCAGCGCCGGAATTCGAGCAGAAGAAGTGTAAGAGCGCCGCCGAACAGCGAAGCGTAGATCAGATAATTGAGAAGGTCCGGGAAGCCGAACCACAGCGCGGTCGCGGCCGCGAGTTTGGCGTCCCCTCCGCCGATCCAGCCCATCGCAAAGCAACCGAAGGTGATGACCAGAACCAGCACGCCAGCCGCCACGTGCATCAGTATGTCCTGGCTGCCCATGCTGCCGAACGCGGCGAGCGCGAAAAAGCTGGCGACGAGGATGAGGCTGACCCGGTTCGAGATGGTCATGGTGAGAAGATCGCTCGCGGCGGCGTAAGCCATCAACGTCGGTAAGAGGGTGAGGCGGACGAGATCGAGGACCATAGCAACCTGCGGGCCAGAGATTGCCGGAAAAGCTAGCGCGCGACTGGTGAATAATTCCGAAACCGAATCCTGCGTTTCGCAGGATGCCGGAAGCACGAAGGGCCCCGGTTGCGCCGGGGCCCTTCGTTCCGGCGAATGGCTTCGCTTACTGTTTGATCTTTTGGTTGATCGACGTGAAGGTGTTGTTCAGCGAGGTGCCGAGCGTGTTGACCATGGTGATGATGGCGAGCGCGATGCCGGCAGCGATCAGGCCGTACTCGATCGCGGTGGCGCCGGACTCGTCCTTGCTGAAACGCGAAACAAGGTTCTTCATGTTGAAAGCTCCGTCCTGCATATGGCTGTTGACTGACTGTTGACTTGGCCGCGTCAGCGAGGAATTTCGCCCCGGACCGTGCGAGAACAGTAGGGCGCGACAAATTGCGAGGCAGTTAATTCGATTGCAGAAACATTGGTTCTATTTCGCGTAATTTCCCACGGTAAATCAAGCATGAAGCAGATCCGTCAATTTGTAACAAACACGCCGCGGGGAGCTCTTTTCCGGCCCCTAAAAAGCCGGAACCGCGTGAAATCGCGTACCGCCACTTTCGGGTGTTTCACAGGTGCCGGAGCGATGGAGTTACGCTGTCATCCCTGCGGGTGCAGACGCCGGAGGGAGAGTGGCAGGAGAGCTTGCGACGCATCCCGCGCAGGCGATCTCAATGGGGACGGAGCGGGTATTCACAGTGGTCTGCGATCAGAGGGCAGGCTGCGGCGGGAGCGTCAGTCGGATCGCATGAATCGGACGATGAGACGGGAGATGCCCGGCTTGCCCGCAGCCCGCCCTCAGTCGGCATCGCGCAGCCGGCGTGATTTGTTCCTGCCCGTTTGCAGTTCATTCACGAATAAACGGCAGATTCACGAGGTCGGGTGCCGGACGGGCTGCGTATCGCCTGCCGGCGGCCAATGCCCCGGTCCGGTGTTGTCATGGTGTATCGCGTACCCCGCGCCCTGCGGCGCAAGTCTGTTGTTGCGGTTGTTGCGGCCGCGCTCGTTCTGGCGTTCGGACCCGTCGGTGCCGAGCCTGCGCCGGAGCCCGTCACCGTGGTGGTCGATCAGGCCAAGCTGGTGAAGCTGCCCGATCAGGTGACGACCATCGTGGTCGGCAACCCGATGATCGCCGATGTCACCTTGCAACCGAACGGCACGATGGTCGTGACCGGAAAAGGTTATGGCACCACCAACGTCATCGCGCTCGACAGGAAGGGCTCCATCCTGATGGACAAGGCCGTTCAGGTGGAGGGCTCTTCCGACAAGCTGGTGACGGTCTATCGCGGCGTGGAGCGGGAGTCGTATAGCTGCACGCCGCTGTGCCAGAAGCGCGTGACGCTCGGTGACAGCCAGCCTTATTTCGCCAGCACGCTTGAGCAGGCCGGCAATTTCACCGCACATGCGTCGGGGACTGCCGGGTCGAAGTGACGGCATCGACCCCGCCCTGTCGGGCGTCGTTAACGCAAGGTGAAGGGAATGTGCCGGCTTTTCTTCAATCGGCACAACATTTCGACAATTCCTCTCCGCTAGTTTCGGTCTGCCTCAAGCGGAAGGATCTCGGCTCCGATGATGTCGCCACGACAGAGATTGCTGCCTCTGCGACGCCTGTCCCGGCGTTTCGGCAGAAACCGCCGCGGCGCGACGGCTGTCGAGTTCGCGCTGGTGGCCCCCATTTTTCTCGCCTTGCTGTTCGCCATCATGGAGACCGCGCTGATGTTTTTCGCCGGTCAGGTTCTGGAGACGGCGACGCAGGACACCGCGCGGCTGATCATGACCGGACAGGCGCAGAACGGCGGGATGACGCAGGCGCAGTTCAAGGAGCAGCTTTGCTCCCGCCTGGTCGCGCTCTTCGACTGCGCGACCGGCGTTTATATCGACGTGCAGAGCTTCTCGAATTTCTCGTCGGTGACAGTGACGCCGCCGATCGATGCGAACAAGAATTTCATCAACAACATGAACTACAAGATCGGCGCAGCCGGCGACATCGTCATCGTTCGCTCGTTCTACCAGTGGCCGCTTTTCGTCACGGGCCTTGGCTATGACATCTCCAATGTGGTGGGCAGCAAGCGGCTCTTGACGGCCACTGCAGCCTTCAGAAACGAGCCTTTCTGATGATCGCTCATCTCGCACGCTGGATCAGACCCGATGTGCTGCGGCAGCGGCTTGCACGGCGCTGCGCGGTTTTCGCGCGCGACCGGAGCGGGCTCGCGGCGACCGAGTTCGCGCTGCTCGTTCCGTTGATGTTGGTTCTGTTTTTCGGAACGGTCGAGGTTTCGAGCGGGGTCGCTGTGGACCGCAAGATCACGATCGCGGCGCGCGCGCTGTCGGATCTGATCTCGCAGGCCACCACCGTGACCGATACCGATTTCACCAACACCTTCGCGGCCGGGGCGATCATCATCGCGCCCTACGACGCCGGCCCGATCAAGGCGAAGATCTCCCAAATCTATGTGAATGCTGACAAGGTGGCCAAGGTCGTCTGGGGCAAGGCCTATAACGATACGGCCCGGGCCGCGAACGATGTCGTCACGACGTCGTTGCCCGCAGGGCTGCTGATTCCGGACACCTACCTGATCTGGAGCGAGGTCAACTATCGATACGTGCCGGTCCTCGGCTATGTGATGGACCAGGTGGGTGTCACGCTGGGCGAGCAGACGTTCACGCGCCCGCGCCAGTCCACCTGCGTGACCTACAAGACCTCGACCTGCTCCTGACCGGCGGAACTACTCGCCGGCCACCGGCGGCTATCCGCAGGCCGGGCGAGCCTGTCGGAAGCGGGACAAGCGGGAGACAGCACAACCAAGCAGGCGGCAGCACAAAATCGGGCGGCAGCACAAAAAAGGCCACGCGTGAGCGTGGCCTTTTGGCTTGATTCTGCCGCCTGTCGACGGCGTTGCTGGCCGATTTATCCGGCGCCCGTCAGCGGGGCCGGATGAGCAGCTTCAGTTCGCAGCGCGAAGGTTGTCGGCGGACGACTTGCCGGACCGGCGATCAGCAACGATCTCGTAGCTGATCTTCTGGCCCTCGCGGAGGGTGCCGAGGCCGGCACGCTCAACGGCGCTGATATGCACGAACACGTCATTGCCACCGTCATCCGGCTGGATGAATCCGTAGCCCTTCGTCGCGTTAAACCACTTAACGGTTCCCATGCTCACTGGGGAAGTCCTTCTCGATATAAGTCACTAGTTGCCCGCAACCGACGGGCTGGTGGTATCGAATTTTAGGAGTGGTCGTCAGCGTATAAACCGGCTGCACCGGCGGTAGCTACATCGTCCAGCCGAAAATCGATGGGGTATCTTACTCGAAAGTGAAGATTGAGACAATGCTGACATGCGTCGCGAGCGGTTGTCCGCGACATCACGTCGTGGCTTCGCATTTGAATCAATCAGGATCCGAGGAAATCGGTGTGGCACACGGCGTGCCGCATCGCGGCGGGCCATGAAACCCCGGGGTAACTTTGCGTCCCAAGCCGCGGTTCGCCGGGAGCGGACCGCGCATGAGGATCAGCGACGGCGAAACTGGCCGCCACGGTGCTGGCCCGGCCGCGCCGGTCCGGCTCCGGGAGGACGTTCGTCCTTGTGACGGAAAATCAGGCGCCCTTTTTCGAGATCATAGGGCGACATCTCAACCGTCACGCGATCCCCGGCCAGCGTCTTGATCCGGTTCTTCTTCATTTTGCCGGCGGTGTAGGCAACGATCTCGTGCCCTGCATCAAGCTGCACGCGATACCGGGCATCGGGAAGGATCTCGGTTACCAGACCTTCAAACTGGATCAGTTCTTCTTTCGCCATGAAGTCTCCGAAATGTGAAAGGCTCAGCCGCGCGGGCCGGAATTGGGCTTGGATCGGGAGGGCTTGCGCTGCATGAAGCCGATACCCTGAACGCCGCTTCCGCCGCCAGCCCCCTGATTGCTGCGCTGTGGCTTGCGGCCCTCGTTATTATGCACAGGCGTATGCTCGCTGCCGTGACCACGGCCGTCGCGGCCGTCCCGCGCCTGATGGCGCTGCTGTCCCGGCGCGGATTGCGCATCGTGCGGACGCGACGACTGCGGTCCGCCCGGACGCCGTCGCCGGCGTGACTTCGCCCCATTGGGAGCGTTCTGGCCACGGCTGCCATCGTCGCGGCGAGCGGGTTTGCCGTGATGCTGACGCGCGGGCGCGGTGTCCGCCGGGGCGGCGCCTGCTCCGCCGGCGGTTCGCCGGTCCTCCCTGGGGAGGCTGATGCGGATGAGGCGTTCGATGTCGCGCAGATAACCAAGCTCCTCCCCGCCGGCGCACAGCGAGATCGCGGTGCCTTCGGTGCCGGCGCGCGCCGTGCGGCCGATCCGGTGCACGTAGGTTTCCGGGACATTGGGCAGGTCGAAATTGACCACGTGGCTGACGCCGTCCACGTCGATGCCGCGCGCCGCGATGTCGGTCGCGATCAGCGTGCGGACTTCGCCCGACCGGAACTGGGCCAGAACCCGCTCGCGGTAATTCTGCGACTTGTTGCCGTGGATGGCATTGGCCGCGATGCCGGCCTTTTCGAGGCTCTTCACGATCTTGTCCGCACCGTGCTTGGTGCGCGTGAACACGAGGGCGCGGTCCACCGGCTCCTCGGTCAGGATCCGCGCGAGCGCCGCGGGCTTGGCCGTATAGTCGACCTGAATCACGCGCTGGGTGATGCGGTCCACCGTGGAGGACACCGGCGTCACCGCGACGCGTGCCGGATCGCGCAGCATGGTGTCGGCGAGATCGGCGATATCCTTCGGCATCGTGGCCGAGAACAGCAGCGTCTGCCGCCGCGCGGGCAGCTTGGCGACGATTTTGCGGATATCGTTGATGAAGCCCATATCCAGCATGCGGTCCGCTTCGTCGAGGACGAAGAAGCCGACCTGGTGCAGTTTGACGGCGTTGCCGCGAATGAGATCGAGCAGCCGGCCGGGCGTGGCCACCAGCACTTCGACGCCCTGCATCAGGGCGCGGACCTGACGCCCCATCGGCACGCCGCCGATCGCCAGCGTGGAACTGAGCCGGATGTGGCGGCCATAGGTGTTGAAGCTGTCGAGGATCTGTCCCGACAATTCGCGGGTCGGGCTGAGCACCACGACGCGGCAGCTCTTGGGCTCCGGACGGACGCGGTCCTCAAGCAGCCGATGCAGGATCGGCAGCGCGAAGGATGCGGTTTTGCCGGTCCCGGTCTGGGCGATGCCGATGACATCGCGTCCCGACATGGCGAGTGGAATGGTTTGAGACTGGATAGGCGTGGGTGTGACGTAGTTCTCGTCACTCAGCGCACGCATGAGCGGATCGGCAAGGCCGAGATCCTGGAAGGATGTCAAAGGTGTTCTTTCAATACGGCGTCGCGGGCCGGCAGCCTTGCAGGCTCCGTGGCGTCAGGCGGAACGCCCGCGTGTTCGGAGCGTCACTATGTTTGCTGAAACGATCAGGCCGGAAACCCGCATGAGCCCGAACGGGCGCTGATATCCAACACGCGGCCTGCGCAAACCCGGCTGGTCGCCCAGGCGACTCGGTAACCGGCTTGTCTGCGCTCGATATGACGCATAAGGGCCGGATTTTCAAGGCCGGAGATTGAAACGGTCCGCCGATATCTTGGGCGGGCCAGCAGTTTGATCATACCTCTTGCATACGTTTGTCGCGCGGAAGTTGCGGCTTCTCGCGGGAAGGGCTGCAAAAAGCGACAATTTCCGGCCTATCTGCCTACATAATGAACCGAGTTTTTGCATAAAAAATATGCATACATCGTGGCCCGCGAGGCGGAACGCGCCCGAATCCCGGAGCAATGTCAATACGTTATTTATACCACCATGCGTGGCATAGTTCTTGCGATTCCCTTAACGCACGGTCAAACGACCGCGCGCAGCGTTTTTCGCGTCTGCGTCAGGGAGAGAGCATCACATGTACAATTTGTCGAGGAAATTGCCGGTGGCGGGACTGACAAGGCGGAGCTGGATGGCGATGGCCGCCGCAGCCGTTCTCGGCCTGACCTCCTTTGGGGAAGCAAGGGCTCAGGAGACCATCAAGGTTGGCATTCTGCATTCGCTTTCCGGCACCATGGCCATCAGCGAGACCACGCTGAAAGACGTGATGCTGATGCTGATCGAGGAGCAGAACAAGAAGGGCGGCGTGCTCGGCAAGAAGCTTGAGGCTGTCGTGGTGGATCCGGCCTCGAACTGGCCACTGTTCGCCGAGAAGGCGCGCGAGCTGATCACCAAGGACAAGGTATCTGCGGTGTTCGGCTGCTGGACCTCGGTGTCGCGCAAGTCCGTGCTGCCGGTGTTCAAGGAGCTCAACAGCATCCTGTTCTACCCGGTGCAATATGAGGGCGAGGAGAGCGAGCGCAACGTGTTCTACACCGGCGCGGCTCCGAACCAGCAGGCGATCCCGGCCGTCGACTATCTGATGAAGGAAGAAAAGGTGAAGCGCTGGGTGCTGGCCGGCACCGACTATGTCTATCCGCGCACCACCAACAAGATCCTGGAGGCCTATCTGAAGTCCAAGGGCGTCGCGCCCGAAGACATCATGATCAACTACACCCCGTTCGGCCATTCCGACTGGCAGACCATCGTGGCCGACATCAAGAAGTTCGGCTCGGCAGGCAAGAAGACCGCGGTGGTCTCCACCATCAACGGCGACGCCAACGTCCCGTTCTACAAGGAGCTGGGCAACCAGGGCATCAAGGCGACCGACATCCCGGTCGTGGCGTTCTCGGTGGGTGAGGAAGAGCTCGCCGGCATCGACACCAAGCCGCTGGTCGGCCATCTCGCGGCCTGGAACTACTTCCAGTCCATCAAGACTCCGGAGAACGAGAAGTTCATCAAGGAGTGGCAGGCCTTCACCAAGAATCCGAAGCGCGTGACCAACGATCCGATGGAAGCGCACGTGATCGGCTTCGCCATGTGGGTGAAGGCGGTCGAGAAGGCCGGCACCACCGATCCGGACAAGGTGATCGACGCGTTGCCGGGCACCGAGGCTCCGAACCTGACCGGCGGAATCTCCAAGATGCTGCCCAACCACCACATCACCAAGCCGGTGTTCATCGGCGAGATCAAGGCGGATGGCCAGTTCGACGTGGTGTGGAAGACCCCGGGTCTGGTGCCGGGCGACGCATGGTCGAAGGAGCTGGACGGCTCCAAGGATCTGATCGGTGACTGGGTCACCCTGAAGTGCGGCAACTACAACACCGTCACCAAGAAGTGCGGCGGTCAGGGCACCTGATGCGGGCCTGACCTCCTGCTCCCGACGCGGTTTCCTCCACCCGCGTCGGGACATGCTCCCCGAGCCGGCTGGACCGCCGGACATCTCGACCTCGAGGGCGACGCTCTGCCCGTCGCCCTCGATCTTTCTCTTTCCGGGGTGGGTGACGTGCTGTTTTGCTTTCGACGCCTTTGCGCCGCGGTGCTGGCTTGCCTCGCGCTGATCGTTTTCGCCAATACGCTCGCGTTGGCCGGCCCGTTCGAGGATGCCGTCGCGAAGTTCGCCAACGACTCCTTCTCTGATACGGACGAGGCGGTCGGCGCCGTCGCAGCCAGCGGCAATCCGCGTGCGCTGGCGATCATCGAGGCGCTGCGCGACGGACGCCTGCTGGCTGTCCCCGAGAGCAAGCAGGTGCTGGTGCGGCAGGCCGACGGCACGATCCTTGATGCCGCAACCGGACAGGCCGTGGCCGCCGCGCCGGCCGGCGCGAGCAGCGTGCGGCTCAACAACCGGCTGCGCCGGTCCGTCGAGGCCGCGCTCGGCAGCCTGACTTTGCAATCGCCCGATCCTGCGACCCGCATTCAGGCGGCGCAGACCGTGTTCAAGAGCCGCGACGAAACAGCGCTTCCCGCCATCGAGGCCGCGCTGGCCCGGGAGAGCAGTTCGGCCGCGAAACAGGCCTTCGCCGAGGCCCGCGCCGCCATCATTCTCGGCAAGCCCGACGCCAGCGAGGCGGACAAGCTCGACGCCATTTCCGTCCTGCGCAACCGGGGCGATCAGGATGCGCTGGCGCTGCTGTCGGGTCTGCCGGCGGGATCAGCGGAGAGCGTGACGAAGGCGGCGCAAAGCGCCGTCAGCTCCATCCAGAGCAATCTGGCGCTGTGGTCGATGGTTCAGAACGGCTGGTATGGCCTTTCGCTCGGCTCGGTGCTGCTGCTGGCGGCCATCGGCCTTGCCATCACCTTCGGCGTGATGGGCGTCATCAACATGGCCCACGGCGAGATGGTGATGCTGGGCGCCTACACCACCTTCGTGGTGCAGGAGGTGATCCGCACCAGCTATCCCGGACTGTTCGATTACTCGCTGGTGATCGCGCTGCCGCTGGCCTTCGCCGTCGCGGGGCTGATCGGCATCCTGATCGAGCGCACCGTGATCCGGTTTCTCTACGGCCGCCCGCTGGAGACGCTGCTGGCGACATGGGGCGTGTCGCTGATTTTGCAGCAGGCGGTGCGCACCGCCTTCGGCCCGACCAACCGCGAGGTGGGCAACCCGTCCTGGATGAGCGGCGCGTTCGAGGTGGGGCATATCACCATCACCTACAACCGGCTGTGGATCGTGGTGTTCACCTTCGCGGTGTTCCTGATCCTGCTGGCGATGCTGCGCTTCACCCGCCTCGGTCTCGAAATGCGCGCGGTGACGCAGAACCGCCGCATGGCCGCGTCGATGGGCATCGCCACCTCGCGGGTCGACGCCCTCACCTTCGGCCTTGGTTCCGGCATCGCGGGGATTGCGGGCGTGGCGTTGTCGCAGATCGATAACGTCAGTCCCAACCTCGGCCAGAGCTACATCATCGATTCCTTCATGGTGGTGGTGTTCGGCGGCGTCGGCAATCTGTGGGGCACGCTGGTCGGCGCGCTGACGCTCGGCATCGCCAACAAGTTCCTCGAACCCGTGGCCGGTGCCGTGCTCGCCAAGATCGCGATCCTCGTGCTCATCATCCTGTTCATCCAGAAGCGCCCGCGCGGCCTGTTCGCGCTGAAGGGTCGGGCGGTGGAGGCATGAGGATGATCGCAACCGAAATGGTCCGGACGCGGTCGGCGTGCTCCCTCTCCCGCTTGCGGGGGAGCGCCGGGGAGGCGGCAGGTCGAGCGTCCGCGCTGCCGCCGGCCGTTGAAAACAGCTCCCTCAGCCGCTGCGCTTCGCGTGGCTTTATCCTGAGGCGCGCGCGCGGAGTGCGAGCCGCGAAGGATGGAGGCGTGCGATGACCCATCCGCTCATCCGCACGCTCGACCGCGGCGCATGGATCTTCATCGGCATCATTGCCGCGGTGGGAATCCTCGTGCCGCTGCTCAACCTGCTGCTGCCCGCGTCATCGCCGCTGCATGTGCCGACCTACCTCGTCGCGCTGTTCGGCAAGTATCTGTGCTACGCGCTGCTGGCGCTCTCCATCGACCTGATCTGGGGCTATGCCGGCATCCTTTCGCTCGGCCACGGCGCGTTTTTCGCGCTTGGCGGCTACGCGATGGGCATGTACCTGATGCGCCAGATCGGCTCGCGCGGCGTCTACGGCAATCCGGTGCTGCCCGACTTCATGGTGTTCCTGAACTGGAAGGAACTGCCGTGGTACTGGTACGGCTTCGACATGTTCTGGTTCGCCGTGCTGATGGTGCTGCTGGTGCCGGGGCTGCTCGCCTTCGTGTTCGGCTGGTTCGCGTTCCGCTCGCGCGTCACCGGCGTGTACCTGTCGATCATCACCCAGGCGATGACCTATGCGCTGCTGCTCGGCTTCTTCCGCAACGATTTCGGCTTCGGCGGCAACAACGGCCTGACCGACTTCAAGGACATTCTCGGCTTTAACGTGCAGGCCGGCGGCACGCGCGCCGCGCTGTTCGCGCTCAGCGCGCTGGCGCTGATCGTCGGATTCCTGATCTGCCGCTTCATCGTCACCTCGAAGTTCGGCAAGGTGCTGATCGCGGTGCGCGACGCGGAATCGCGCACGCGCTTCCTTGGCTACCGCGTCGAATCCTACAAGCTGTTCGTGTTCACGCTGTCGGCCTGCATGGCCGGTGTCGCGGGCGCGCTCTACGTGCCGCAGGTCGGCATCATCAATCCGAGCGAGTTCGCGCCGGGCAATTCCATCGAGGCGGTGATCTGGGTGGCGGTCGGCGGCCGCGGCACGCTGGTCGGCGCGGCGCTGGGCGCGGTCGTCGTCAACTATGCCAAGACGTTCTTCACGTCCGGGGCGCTGGCGCCCTACTGGCTGTTCATGCTCGGCGCGCTGTTCGTGCTGGTGACGCTGCTGATGCCGCGCGGCATCGTCGGCACGTGGCAGAACTGGCGCAGCGGCGTGAAGGAGCGCAAGGCGGCGCGGCCGACCCCTTCGCCGGAAGATGCGGCGGGCGCGCCGCGCTTGGCGGAGTAGGCCGATGACGACACTCGACACCCGCACCACGCCGACGATGCTGTACCTCAACGGCGTTCATGTCTCGTTCGATGGCTTTCACGCCATCAACAACCTGTCGCTCACCATCGCGCCCGGCGAGATGCGGGCAATCATCGGCCCGAACGGCGCGGGCAAGACCACGATGATGGACATCATCACCGGCAAGACCCGCCCCGACGAGGGCGACGTGCTGTTCGATGGCAATGTCGATCTGACGCGCCTCGACGAGACCCAGATCGCCGAACTCGGCATCGGTCGCAAGTTCCAGAAGCCCACGGTGTTCGAGAGCCAGACGGTGGAGGACAACCTGCTGCTGGCGCTCAACGAGAATCACGGCGTCTGCGCCACGCTGTTCTGGCGCGGCTCGCGCGAGGAGAGTCAGCGCATCGCGCGCGTGCTGGAAACCATCCGCCTGAGCGATGCGCGCGGGCTTCTCGCCGGCAGCCTGTCGCATGGCCAGAAGCAGTGGCTGGAAATCGGCATGCTGCTGGCGCAGGATCCCAAGCTGCTGCTGGTGGACGAGCCGGTGGCCGGCATGACGGACGTGGAGACCCACCAGACCGCCATGCTGCTGAAGGAGATCAACAAGGAGAAGACCGTCGTGGTCGTCGAGCATGACATGACCTTCGTGCGCGAGCTGGGCGTCAAGGTGACGTGCCTGCACGAGGGCTCGGTGCTGGCGGAGGGCACCATCGATCAGGTGTCCGCCAACGAACGGGTGATCGAAGTGTATCTGGGGCGATGAGGATGTTCGATCCCCTTCTCATTCCTCACCCTTCGCAGGGGCAGGACAACGTCGCTGCTTCTTCCTTTCCTTGGAAAGGGAAGGGCCGGGGAGGGACTGACTCATGCGGAGCCTGCCATGCTGAACGTCGATAACATCAGCCTCTATTACGGCGCGGCGCAGGCGCTGCGCGGCGTTTCGGTCACCGCCGAGCCGGGCAAGGTGACCTGCGTGCTGGGCCGCAACGGCGTCGGCAAGACCAGTCTGTTGCGCGCCATGGTCGGCCAGCAGCCGATCGCGGGCGGCGCGATCACGCTCAACGGGCAGGACATCTCCTCGCTCAAGCCCTATGAGCGGGCGCGGCGCGGCATCGCGCTGGTGCCGCAGGGCCGCGAAATCTTTCCGCTGCTCACGGTGGAGGAGAACCTGAAGACCGGCTATGCGCCGCTGACGCGCGACCAGCGCAGCATCCCGGACGACGTGTTTTCGCTGTTTCCGGTGCTGCAGTCGATGCTGCGGCGGCGCGGCGGCGATCTGTCCGGCGGTCAGCAGCAGCAACTCGCCATCGGCCGCGCGCTGGTGATGCGGCCGAAGCTGCTGCTGCTCGACGAGCCGACCGAGGGCATCCAGCCGTCGATCATCAAGGACATTGGCCGCGCGATCTCCTATCTGCGCAGCCTCGGCACGATGGCCATCGTGCTGGTGGAGCAGTATCTGGATTTCGCCTGCGAGCTTGGCGACCAGTTCGCGGTGATGGATCGCGGCGCGGTGAAGTTCTCCTGCGACCGCGCCAATCTCGACCCCGATGAACTCAGCCGCGCCATGGCGATTTGATTCCTCGCGTCGGCGCGGGATCATTCCATCATGGGCAGGCTTTGTTCCGTCGCCCTTCGAGGCTCATTGTGAAGCCATTGCTGGCACCTCAGGGTGACGGACATACCCATTCTGTGGGAGGATCGTGCGGGGCATGAACGTCCATGATGCCCGGCGGAGACAGGAAGTGACAGCAACAGCGACATTCGCGGCGAACCGGGCGCAGGGCGAGGCGATCTTCGATGTCCGCCACGATGGCCGCGTGACCCGGCGCGGACGGCTGCACGAATCCGGCTCGCTGCGCGTGCGGTTTCCGTCCCCCGAAATGCCGGACGAATTGTCCGCTGTCTTCGTCAACACCGCGGGCGGTCTGGCGGGCGGCGATGCGTTTGCCTTCGACATCACGGCGGGCGAGGGCAGCCGGCTGACGCTGACCACGGCGGCGGCGGAGAAGGTTTACCGGTCCCCCGGCCCGGATACGCGGATCAGCGTATCGCTGCGGGCGCAGGCGGATGCGACACTGGCGTGGCTGCCGCAGGAGACCATTCTTTTCGACCGCGCGCGCTGTGAGCGGACCTTCGCCATCGACCTCGCCGAGAGCGCGACCCTCGCGCTGTGCGAAATGGTGGTGTTCGGCCGCACCGCGATGGGCGAACGCATGAGCGCGGGGCACTTCGTCGACCGCTGGCGCGTGCGCCGGGGCGGGCGGCTGGTGTTCGCGGAAACCGTGCGGCTTGATGAGGACATCGGCGCGGTTCTGTCGCGCCCGGCCTGCGCCAATGGCGGCGTCGCTATCGGCACGGCGCTGTTCGCGCCCGGCGACGAGGCGCTGGTCACGCGCCTGCGGGGCGAGGGAGAATTTCGCGGCGAGGTCGGTGTCTCGGCCTGGAATGGAATTGCAATGGCGCGATTCTGTGCCCAAGATGCAACCGCGCTGCGCGCCGACATGACAGCTGTCCTGACGCGCGCGCGGGCCGCGCCGCCGCCCCGGCTGTGGCTCTAGCGGTTGTCGCGGCGGTTGCCGTCGCGAAAGCTGTTGCCGCGACGGGGCGGGCCGATTGTTTGAACGATTGATGTCGAGCGTGGTTGATCTCCTGTCATGAATCTCTCTCCCCGCGAAAAGGACAAGCTGCTGATCTCGATGGCCGCCATCGTGGCGCGCCGACGGCTGGATCGCGGCGTGAAGCTCAATCATCCGGAGGCGATCGCGATCATTTCCGACTTTATTCTGGAAGGCGCGCGCGACGGGCGGACGGTCGCCGAACTGATGAAGTCCGGCGCGGAGGTTTTGACCCGCGATCAGGTGATGGAGGGCATTCCGGAGATGATCCACGACATTCAGGTCGAGGCGACATTCCCGGACGGCACCAAGCTCGTCACCGTGCACGAGCCGATCCGGTAGTCCGCCATGCCGATCGATGCTTCGGAGGCCGGACATCGACTCGCAGAACTGCACGGGGATTATTTGTTCGAGACCGGGTTTGAGCCTGAGCTCGAGGGGGCACAACGCATTTACGTCATGCTGTGGCGGTTGCAGGCAGAGATTTACAATGGTGGAATCTGGCAGTTCTTCACTAACTCGACCGGTGCCTTCGTTCCCTACATCTGCGATGCGCTGCGGGCTGTCGGCGCGGATGAGATGGCGGAGATAATGGCGAAGGCTGTTGCTGCTTCGAGGCCTGGTACACCGTGGCATGCCGCGGCCGCCCGATCCAGTCTCTCCTGGAATGCTCCCGACGACGTGCAGAAGCAGGCCGACGCTTTCGATATGCAGCTGTATCCGCTCATGGATGACCTGTCCTTGAAACTCTTTGAGTTCATGTCGCGCCACCGCAACGAGTTCAAGGTTTCCGAGGATTTTTGGGAAGAGGAAAGCCTTCAATGATTCCCGGTGAACTCTTCGTCAGGGACGGCGAGATCGAATTGAACGCGGGCCGCAAGACGGTGACGCTCAGCGTCTCCAATGGAGGCGACCGGCCAATTCAGGTCGGCTCGCACTACCATTTCTTCGAGACCAATCCCGCGCTGAAGTTCGATCGCAAGAAGGCGCGCGGCATGCGGCTCGATATTATCGCAGGCACCGCGGTGCGCTTCGAGCCGGGCCAGACCCGCGAGGTGACGCTGGTCGAGCTTGCCGGCACCCGCACGATCTATGGTTTCCGCGGCGACGTGATGGGGAAGCTCTGAACGTTCCGATTGTCTGTCCCGTTTCTGTCAGGGCGAAAACATGTCGACCAAAATCAAGCGCTCGCTCTATGCCGACATGTTCGGCCCCACCACCGGCGACAGGGTGCGGCTCGCCGACACCGATCTCGTCATCGAGGTGGAGAAGGATTTCACCACCTATGGCGAGGAGGTGAAGTTCGGCGGCGGCAAGGTGATCCGCGACGGTATGGGCCAGTCGCAGGTGACGAGCCGGCAGGGCGCGGCCGATACCGTCATCACCAATGCGCTGATCGTCGATCACTGGGGCATCGTGAAGGCCGATGTCGCGATCAGGAACGGCCATATCTCCGCGATCGGCAAGGCGGGCAACCCGGACATCCAGCCCGGCGTCACCATCGTGATCGGGCCGGGCACCGATATCATCGCGGGCGAGGGCAAAATTCTCACCGCGGGCGGCTTCGACAGCCACATCCATTTCATCTGTCCGCAGCAGATCGAGCACGCGCTGATGAGCGGCGTCACCTCGATGCTGGGCGGCGGCACCGGCCCCTCGCACGGCACCTTCGCCACCACCTGCACGCCCGGCCCTTGGCACATCGGGCGGATGATCCAGTCCTTCGATGCGTTTCCCGTGAACCTCGGTATTTCCGGCAAGGGGAATGCCTCGCGTCCCGCCGCGCTGGTGGAGATGATCAAGGCCGGCGCCTGCGCGCTGAAACTGCACGAGGACTGGGGCACGACGCCGGCGGCCATCGACAACTGCCTGTCGGTCGCGGACGACCACGACATTCAGGTGATGATCCATACCGACACGCTGAACGAGTCGGGCTTCGTCGAGGACACCATCAAGGCGTTCAAGGGCCGCACGATCCATGCCTTCCACACCGAGGGCGCGGGCGGCGGTCACGCGCCGGACATCATCAAGGTGGCGGGGCTGAAGAACGTGCTGCCGTCCTCGACCAATCCGACGCGGCCGTTCACGAAGAACACCATCGACGAGCATCTCGATATGCTGATGGTGTGCCACCATCTCGATCCGTCGATCGCGGAAGACCTTGCCTTCGCGGAAAGCCGCATCCGGAAAGAGACCATCGCGGCGGAGGATATTCTCCACGATCTCGGCGCGCTGTCGATGATGTCGTCGGACAGCCAGGCGATGGGCCGGCTCGGCGAGGTCATCATCCGCACCTGGCAGACCGCCGACAAGATGAAGAAGCAGCGCGGCGCGTTGCCGGAGGACAAGGGCAAGGACAGCGACAATTTCCGCGTCAAGCGCTACATCGCCAAGTATACGATCAATCCGGCCATCGCCCATGGCGTGTCGAAGCTGATCGGCTCGGTCGAGAAGGGCAAGCTGGCCGATCTCGTGCTGTGGTCGCCCGCGTTTTTCGGCGTGAAGCCGGACTGCATCATCAAGGGCGGCTCCATCGTGGCCGCGCCGATGGGTGACCCCAACGCCTCGATCCCCACCCCGCAGCCGGTGCATTACCAGCCGATGTTCGCGGCGTTCGGGCGCGCGCTGACCGCCTCCTCGGTGGTGTTTTCCTCGAAGGCGGCGGTGGCGGCGGGCCTCGGCAAGAAGCTTGGCGTGCAGAAGGAGTTCGTGGCGGTGGAGAACACGCGGGGGAAAATCTCCAAGAAAAGCATGATCCACAATGGGGCAACGCCGAAGATCGAGGTCGATGCCGAGACCTACGAGGTGCGCGCCGACGGCGAGCTGCTCACCTGCGCACCTGCCGAGGTGCTGCCCATGGCGCAGCGGTATTTCATGTACTGAAACGGCATGCGCCTGGGCCGTGCATCAGGCGGCCAGTCCTGCCGTCTCGTCTCGCCTGAACCCGGGTTTTCACGCGCCCCTGAACGTGCTCTAACTCCTGCCGTTCAAACGAGGCAAGAAAAGCCGGGAGGAATTCGAAGTGATTTACGTTGTTGCGACCCTGTCCGTGAGGCCCGAAGCGCGTGCCGAACTGATCGCCGCCGCCAAGACCTGTATTGCCGAGACCCGCAAGGAGCCGGGCAATATCGCCTATGATATGTACGAGAGCGTGACAGAACAGACGCAGGTGGTTTTTGTCGAGCAATGGGAAAATGCCGAGGCGCTCGGCCCGCATGGCAAGGCCGATCACTTCAGGGCGTTCGGCCGGGTGGCCGCCAAGTGTCTCACCGCGCCGCCGAAGATCGAGATTATCACGCCCGCCAACGTCGATGTGAAGTGAGGGCGCGCCGATGATCTATGTCGTCGCCACCACCAAGGTGAAGCCGGAACATCGGGACGCCTACATCGCCGGTGCAAAGGCCTGCATGACCGAAACGCACAAGGAAAAAGGCTGCATCGGCTACGAGCTGCATGCGAGCGTCAGCGATCCCGATACGTTCGTGTTCGTGGAGCGCTGGGAGACACGCGAGGATCTCAACAATCACGGCCGCTCGGCGCACATGAAGACATGGCGCGCGTTGTCCGGTCCGTTCAAGGCATCGCCGACGATCATCGAGATCGTCAGCGAGGGCAAAGTGGAGACCATCACCGTATGATCCGGGCAACCCGCGTCATCGGCCAGCATGACTGGCGAGAACCTGCCGCCGACACGGTGGTGCTGGATTTCGACGACCGCCATCGCCGCCGCGTGGCGATGACGGGGACGCGGGGGCTCGCCTTTCTGCTCGACCTTGAGCATGCGGTCGCGCTGCGCGGCGGCGACGCGCTGGTGCTTGATGATGGCCGGATGATCGAGGTGGTGGCCGCGCCCGAGCCGCTGCTGGAGATTCGCGGCAGCGATCCGCTGCATCTGGTGCGGCTGGCCTGGCATCTCGGCAATCGCCATCTGCCGACGCAGATCATGGGCAAGGCGCTGCGCATCCGCCGCGACCACGTGATCGCGGACATGGTGAAGGGGCTCGGCGCGCGCATCGTGGAGATCGAGGCGCCGTTTGATCCCGAGGGCGGGGCCTATGCGCCTCCGGCCAAGAAGGAACATGCCGGGCACGGCCACGATCATGGCCATCACAATCATGGTGATCATGATCATGGTCATCACGACCATGGTCCTGACCACGATCACGGGCATCATGATCATGTCGCGCACGAGCATGGCCATGCGCACCACGATCATCACGGCCACACGCATGATCATGGCCATGCCCACCACGATCATGATCACGCATGCGGCTGCGATCATGACCACGACCACAGCCACAAGCATGGCTGATGAAGCGGGCGTTGGCGACGGGTTGCCCGGCGCGATCGACGCCCCGGCGCTCTATCGTTTGCAAACGTGGCTGTCGCCCGCTTTCCCTGTCGGCGGGTTTTCCTATTCCAGCGGCATCGAATGGGCGGTGGAGGCCGGCGATGTGGTGAATGCCGCGACGCTGCGCGACTGGCTCGCGGCCATGCTCGACCACGGCTCTGGCTTTTGCGACGGAATTTTTCTCGCCCATGCGCATCGCGCGGCCGCGGCCGGCGACATGGTGGTTCTGGCCGAGGTCGCCGACCTCGCCGCAGCCTTCGTGCCTTCCCGCGAGCGGCGGCTTGAAACGCTGGCGCAGGGGCGGGCCTTTGCCGACACTGTGCGGGCGGCGTGGTCGAACGCGGCGCTGGATCGCGCATTCGACGCCTGTATCGATGTCGCCTATCCGGTCGCGGTCGGGGTCGCAAGCGCTGCGCATCGGATCCCGCTTCCCGCAGCGATCCACGCCTTCCTGCATGCCCTGACCTCGAACTGGATTTCGGCGGGCGTGCGTCTCATTCCGCTCGGGCAGACTGACAGCCAGCGCGTGCTGGCTGCGCTGGAGCCTGTCGTGGCGCGGACTGCGGCCGGCGCCCGCGAGGCGGCGCTGGACGACCTCGGCGGTGCCACGTTCCGGGCGGACCTCGCCGGCATGAGGCACGAAACGCAATACACCCGGTTGTTCCGGTCATAGCCGCGCCGGGACGGCGGCCGTGTCGGGATATATGATCCATGAGCTTGACTGGAGGCTGAGAAGGATATGGCAAGTTCACACGGCCCTCTGCGCGTCGGCATCGGCGGCCCGGTCGGCTCGGGCAAGACCGCGCTGATGGACCTGCTCTGCAAGACCATGCGCGACACCTACGATCTGGCGGCGATCACCAACGACATCTACACCAAGTGGGATGCGGACTATCTGGTGCGCTCCGGATCGCTCTCGGCGGACCGGATCGCGGGCGTCGAGACGGGCGGGTGTCCGCACACGGCGATCCGCGAGGACGCCTCGATGAATCTGGCGGCAGTGGCCGACATGCGCAGCCGCTTTCCCGCTCTCGATCTGGTGCTGATCGAATCCGGTGGCGACAACCTCGCCGCGACATTTTCGCCGGAACTGGCGGATCTGACGATCTATGTCATCGACGTGGCGGGTGGTGAGAAGATTCCCTCCAAGGGCGGGCCGGGGATCACGCGGTCCGATCTGCTGATTATCAACAAGATCGATCTGGCCCCCTATGTCGGGGCGTCACTGGAGAAGATGGAGGCCGATGCACGACGCATGCGCGGCGAGCGTCCTTTCGTGATGACCAACCTCAGGGAGCGGGTCGGGCTGGATCGCATCGTGCAGTTCGTTGTGGAGAAGGGCGGGCTCTAGTTTTCAACGAAAGTTTTCACCCGGTCTTTTGCGGGATCGCCCGATGCCGCCGGAACGGCTCAGGGCGGTCCTTGTTGTCTCCCAGGAACGAAACTCGGGACTGGGACGACATGGTGGATCGCGGCGGCATTTTTCTGGTGCTGATGCTGGTTGGTATCGTGATGATGGTCGCCGCCCTTGCGCTCGTGTCGGAGCCGAATGTGAGGTTTTCCGGCCTGTCGGGAACGGGCAGAGTGTTCGCCCCGGCCGGCTTCACTCAATCTGCCTGGCAGACCCGCGGCAGGCAGGTCTCTGAAAAAATGTCAGATCGGGACGGAACAGGATTGCGGCCGGCGCGTTAGCCGACTCTTAATCCGGGAGAGCAGAAGACGTGTCGTGGATTGCATCGGTATCGACGGCAGTGAGCGAACATTCGTCTCCCGTGTGGCTGCCTTTCATCCCGCCAGGTAATTGTCTCGTTCACCGCTCCCTGTTTTGACGTTCAGGCGTCTCCATCCGTCGAGTTCTCTCGTGATCCGGCTTGGCTTCATTCTCACACTTGTCGCCCTGGTCGGCGCTCTGGTGTCCGGCCTTGCCGCATACCGCGTCTTTGATCAGGAGCGTTCGATCGATCGCATCGCCCTGTCGCGTGCGATCGATATTCACGCGGGTCTGGTGGAGGATCGTCTCGCCGAGCGCGAACTTCTCGTGCGGGTGGCTGTCAGCCTGTTCCGATCGCCGTCGCTGGCACGGGTCAACACCCTTGAGCCGCTGAGATCCTCGATCGATGCGTTCAAGACCGATTTCGTGCTGGCCGGGTGGATTGTTCCGATCCTCCCGGCCGACATTCCGACTGCCGAAAGGGATTTGCGGCTGGCCGGATTCCCCGATCCCGTGGTCCGGAACAGCAACGGCACGCCGCTGACCCAGCCCCCCGCGGGACAGCCTCTCGATGTCCTGATGGATGTCGAGCCGCGAACTCCCGAAACCATCACGTTGCCGGGACGGGTGGTGGGGCAGGCTCCCGCGGTCCGGCAGATGCTTGAGCGGGCGGCGGCAAAGCGTGAGCCGATCGCCTCCGAGCCCATCGTTTCGCTTCTTCACAGGAATGGATCGCCGGGTATCGTGCTCTCGGCTCCGGTGATCCGTCAGGACAACGATTCGGTGGCGGGATTCGTCACCTTTTCGTTCCGGCTGGCTCCCCTGATGCTCGCCAACCACGAAGTCTCGCTGTTCAGCGTCGTTCTGCGTGACCCCCGCCAGCCTGGGACCGAACTGGTCGCCGACCTCGATGGCGTTGTCACCTCCCGGCCCGTTCAGATCGATCCGCAGGTGCCTCCCGTCCTGCGCACCCTGGAGTTCGGGGGGCGCGATTGGACGCTGGCCTATTATCCCAAGACAAATCCGCTGGCGCGGCCTTTCCAGCTGGGCGCGATCGTCGGCGTGATCGGCCTTGCGGTCACAGCCATCCTCTGCGGCCTGTTCGGCTATGTGACGCTGAACAATCTCCGCCTGGCGCGCGAGGTGCAGACACGCATCGATTACGAGCACCGCCTGACGGCGGTGATCGACGAACTCAATCATCGGGTGAAGAACATCCTCGCGGTGATCCAGTCCATCGTGACCCGGACGTTGCGTCATGGCTCGGATATGGATACGGCGAGGGATCTGCTGGTCGGCCGCATTCACGCAATGTCGAATGTCGTGACGTTGCTCAGCGAAAGCAAATGGCAGGGCGTCAAGCTGAAGGGCCTGTTCGATCCCCGTGCGTTTCCACGCGCGGACCGGATCGATGCCGATGGTCCCGACATCGCAGTCAGTGCGCGCGCGGCCCAGAGCTTGTCATTGCTGTTTTTCGAGCTGGCGTCGCACGCCGACGAAGGGCATTCGCTGGTCGGCAACCATCCCCGTGTGGTGGCGCGGTGGAGCTTGACCAGTGAGCAGCCGACGCTGTTTCATTTTCGTTGGGAAGAGTTCAACACCAGCGAGGCGACGCGGCGGCCGGACAGTGATTTCGCGGTGACGTTGCTGGATCGTGTTGCGCCAGAGGCGCTTGGTGGCTCGGCGCGACGATACTTTACCGACGTGAGTTATGTCTACGAACTGTCCGCGCCGCTCGAAACGGTGATCGATCCGACGGAGCGTCTGCGCACGGAGCGGATCTCAAAGCCTGTGCAGCGCAGGGTCTGACCGCATATCAAAGAGTGGCCGGGAAGCGGGCTCCCGATCAATCAAATAGGCTGGCGGCACGATCCAGCCAGCGAAGCATGCAAACAGACTGTTGCAAACGGAAATGGGGCCGGCGATGTTTGCCGGCCCCACCCTGATTTGTCTGATCGTGCTATTTGTCGGATCTCGGTCTGGCGGCGAAGAGGTTGCCCGCTTCGCCGCAGGAATGCGCTTATCCGTTGTTGCCGCCGATCACAGCGCGGACCGTATCGTCCGGACCGAAATCCTCCGCGCCATCCACGTAGAGCAGGGCACTCAGTTTGGTCCGGGCGCGGTTGACGCGGCTCTTGATCGTGCCGACCGCGCATCCGCAGATCGCGGCTGCATCCTCGTAGGAGAAGCCCGAGGCACCGACAAGGATCAGTGCCTCGCGCTGATCCTGAGGCAGCTTATCGAGCGCGGTGCGGAATTCCTCGAACTCCAGATGGGCGCTCTGGCTCGGCTGGGACTTGAGCGTTTTGGCATAGTTGCCCTCGGCATCCTCAACCTCCCGCCGCCGCTTGCGATAGTCGGAGCGGAACAGGTTGCGCAGGATCGTGAACAGCCAGGCCGGGAGATTGGAACCCGGCTGGAACGAGTCGATGTTCGCGAGTGCCCGCAGCAGCGTCTCCTGAACAAGATCGTCCGCACGATCGCTGTTGCCGCTGAGCGACATCGCAAAAGCGCGCAGGCTGGGGACGGCGGCGAGAATATCGTCGCGAAGCTGGTTGGTGAGAGGCATCAGTCCCTCCCATTGTTGACATTGCCGGATGTCGCGGGTGGGCCGCCGTCAGATGTCGGGGGCGGGCCGCCGTCAAGTTTGCGGATCATGTCCGCAAACCGGTCAGGGACACCCTGCCGGACCACGTCGTCATACATGGCGCGGAGCTGGTGCCCGATCCGGGCTTGTATTTCGGCGTTCAGACCGCCTTTTCCAGGTGTTCCCGGTTTCGGGAGAGGCTTACCATCCTTCATGGCGCGGTTCCGTCACTTCCTTTGCCCAAATCATTGGAATAAATTGACCCCCGACTCAGCGTGAGACGTCGCGGATGGCTGTCGTTCGCGGAGGTAATGCATTCAGGGATTAAAAGTTCCCGGGCAAGGGAACCTTTTTGACCGCCGCACGTAGATTGGACGGAGCGTCGTCCACTAGCGGCAATCCCCGTCGAGGGGACGTGCGGGTTTTAGTCAAATTGCATGGAGTTGGGATGTCCCGATCACAGATCGTCGCCGAGCATCTGCCGCTGTTGCGGCGCTATGCCCGTGCATTGACCGGCAGCCAGGCATCCGGGGATGCCTATGTCGGTGCGATGCTGGAGGCGCTGCTTCAGGATCCGTCGTTGCTCGATGAGAGCCACGGGCCGCGCATTGGCCTGTTCCAGCTCTTCACCAGGATCTGGAATTCCGTCGGCGTCAACGGTGCGCCGGATCTGTCGCCGGTTGCGCCGATGCCCTCTGAAAAGCGGCTGTCCAACATCACGCCGCTGCCCCGGCAGGCGTTTCTTCTCTTCTCGCTGGAAGGGTTTTCCGAAGAGGAGGTTGCTTACATTCTCGACGTAAGCGTTGCGGACGTCCGCAAGCTGACGGAGGACGCCGGCCGCGAGATGGCGGCCGAGATCGCCACCGATGTTCTCATCATCGAGGATGAGACCTTTATCGCGATGGATATCGAGAGTCTCGTGAAGAGTCTGGGTCACAACGTCATCGGCGTGGCGCGCACGCATGCTGACGCGGTCGCGCTGGCCGGAACCAAGCAGCCGGGCCTGATCCTCGCCGATATCCAGCTCGCCGACGGCAGCTCGGGTCTCGATGCGGTCAACGAACTGCTCAAGGCGTTCGAGGTGCCGGTCGTGTTCATCACGGCCTATCCCGAGCGCTTCCTGACCGGCGAGCGGCCTGAGCCGGCGTTCCTGATCTCGAAACCGTTCCAGCCGGCCATGGTGTCGGCGGTGGCGAGTCAGGCCCTGTTCTTCCAGCGTAATTCGCGGACGCGGCCGAAAGCGACGGCCTCCTGAGCCGGCATCAGAATTTGCGCTCGTTGCCATTGGACGCTCGTTGCCATTGGAAAAGGCCGGAGATCGATCTCCGGCCTTTTCTGGTTGATGGCCGCGAGAGCTGCATCTGATCGAGCGATTGCACCGAAGCGTGCCCCGCCCTCGAGGACCCGTGCGAAACTGAAGCTAAGCTAAGAGGCGTCGGGTCGCCGAGGCGCGCCGGATTTGCAGCGCTGAAGCCGGATTTGTAGCGCTGAAAATGAGTAGAGCGCGGCCGGCATCACCACGACCGCGCTCCACTGCGCCGGCTAGTTGGGGCAGGGGGGATAGCCGGCTCGCTAAGTAGACGCGGCTCGCCTGTTATTGTTCCGGGACGGCGATCTTATTTTTACACGGCCTCGTGAAACACAGCACGCAACTCGATGCGGCGGTTCTGCGTTAACCAGACGACTCGCGGTGCTGCGAGGAGTTCGGCCGAGGCAGAGCCATGTCTAAGATCGTTTCGGGACTGGTGGGAGTGACGACCGTAGCGCTGACGCTCGGTCTCTTTCATTTTGAGGTCGCGTCGGGGAATGGTCTTGCGAAGGGATGGCGGCAGGACTCCCCGCCGGTCGACCGCTCGCTTGCGGCAGCGGACATGGTCAACAGGGTCGGCAAGGCGGATCGCACAGGCCAGGCGGTCGACACCGGATCGTCAACGATCGCCGTACGGCTGAAGGATCTCGACACATCGGTGCTGATCCAGATTCTCCCCCCGTCATCTCAGGCGAGCGGGCAGCGTGCGCCGGCGCCGCCGATTGCGCCGGCCGCGAAGAAAACACCCGCAAAAATGCCTGTCGCCTGCGAGCCGCTGGTCAGTCCGCTGACGGAGGTTGCGCGCTATCTCCAGCCGGGACGCTGCATCACCTGATGCAGCCGTCGCCGAAGGCGACGTGGCGGGAATCCGTTATGTTGTCCCCGCCAGCTCTTGTCCCCGCCAGCTCTTGTCCCCGTCAGCTCTTGGCGTCGTCGCCATCGTCATTGGTGACACGGATTCCGGCCATGACGCCGACAGCCAGCCCGGCGATGGCGAGCAACGGGACCAGCCGTTTGGGGCCGAGCGTGCGCGCCAGCTGCAGGCCGGCGGCGAGCACCGTGGGATTGGTCAGGAATGACGGAGCTGCCGCGGCCGCTGCCGCTGCACGGGCCGCTGCGGCCGCCTCTTCCGCGGCCCTGCGTTTTTCCTCGCGGGCCTTGACCGAGGCGTAGCAACCGCTGGCGATCGCCGCGACCACGAAAAAGATTCCAGCTCCGGCAAGACAGGCATAGATCGGTCCGGCCTGTTCGTTCACGTAAACGAAGGCCGCCGCGCAGAGAAATCCGGTGGTGACCACAAGGCCGAAGCCGGCCACAACCGCCAGCCCGATCAGGCGGGCGGTGACGCCGGACCGTTCCTTGATATCCTCGATCGTCTTTTCGAACATGTGCCCCTCGCCACCTCGAAACGAACCGGACGTGATTTTAACCAAGCGAAACTTTCGCACGCGCTCGTCCGCCCGCAAACACCCCGTCCGGTCGCCCTTTTCGCAGACTTAGCGGCGCCAGGTGACGCCGATCAGGAAGCCGAGGCCCAGCGCGATTCCGACTGTTGCCAGCGGACGCTCGTGGATGGCTTTCTCGAGAGTTTCGCCGACAGTCGCGGCCGCATCCTGCGCGGCATCGAACGCGGCGTGTCCCGTTTCCTGAGCGTCAGCCAAGGCGGCATCGACGTCGGCCTTGGCCTTCTTGTAGCCGGTCTGCGCTTTCTGGCCGGCACTCTCGGCAAACGTGTTTAACGCGGCGGTAATCTGCTCGGTCAGGGCTGCGATATCATTTTTCACGGTCACGACATCCTTTTCGAGACGCTCAAACATCGTCTTGTCAGCGGAATTTTTCATTGCGGATTCACCATCGCTGCTCGACATCCCATACTCCGGGTATTGAGGGGCTCTCTGAAACGTTCGCACAGTGCCGAAGTTCCGTAAGAAAACAAGCTACTCCTCCGGAATCGGATGTGCCTTGACGGGAGTCAAATGCTCCTTCAGCACCAGTGCGACGATCAGCAGCGGCGATGACAGGAACGCGCCCATCGGTCCCCACAGCCAGCTCCAGAACGCCAGCGCGATGAAGACCGCGAGCGCGTTCAGCGCCAGACGCCGTCCGATGATCGCGGGCGTAATGAAGTGCCCCTCGACAAAGGCAATGGCTGCGAAAGCCGAGGGGCCGATAAGGCCCGCGCCGAGCGTGTCCGCGCTGACGACCCCGACCAGCGCGAGAATGACGAACATGACGATGGGGCCGATGATCGGGATGAAATTCAGCGTGGCCGTCAGCGCTCCGAGGCCGGCCGGATTGGGCAGCCCGGCTATGGCGCAGATCAGGCCGGTCGCCGCGCCGAGCGTCAGGTTGATCACCGTCACCGTGAGCAGATAGCCGCCGAGGCTGTGTTCGATTCCGTTCAGGATGCGCAGCATGCGCAGGCGTGCGCTACGATCCGGCGACAGCAGCACCAGCGTCCGCCGCAGGTCAGGCCAACTGGCGATGAAAAGAATCAGAACCGCGAAGAACAGCAGGAGTTCGGTGATCGTCGGCGACAGATACTCCAGCGTCGGCTGGATCCACTCGACGGTCGGCAGCTGGAAAGAGCCGGCCGGCGCCGGCGTGTCGCCGAACGAGGCCTGAAGCTGCCGCCACAGCGCAAGCGGCCGGTCGAAGACATGCAGCTTGGCTTTGAGAAGCGGACCCAGTTCGGGCAGGCGGTTGGCCCACTCCACGACCGGCGCGGAGATGAGGCTGACGATCAGGACAAGCAGACCGAACACCGCAGCGACGATCAGGACCGCGGAGACGCCGCGCGGGATATGATAGCGCTCGAACAGCTTCGCCGCCGGCGCCAGCATGGTGCCGACGACGAAGCCGGCCACGACCGGCATGATGACGGTCCGGCCGAAATAAAGAGCTGCGATGATTGCGAGGACGAAGAGGCCGACGAGCGCGACCGCGATCAGATCGGCGCGGCGGATGAGCGGAGGTTTGTCGTCAGTCCCGTCATCCGGCACGGCGTGGTCATCAGCGAACCACTCTCTTCCCGATGGCCCCGGCATGAGGCGAGCGGATGTCAAGTTTCGCCCCTGCTCCCCCACGGCCTAGATCCGGCCGAGCAGAAGCAGGACCAGGACGATGACGAGAATCGTGCCGACGATCCCGGAAGGACCATAGCCCCATGCGCGGCTGTAGCCCCATCCGGGGATGACGCCGATCAGCAGCAGGATGAGAACGACGATCAGGATTGTGCCGAGCGACATGATCTTCCTCCCGCGCCGTCCGGCGCATGTTTGGCATGATCAACAGTTTGCCTCGGGGGAATGTTCCGTCCGTTCTCCGCGGCGGGGCGGAATGGCGTCCGGAACATCGTCACGTCCCCGCACGTTAGACGGGCGTGAACCTTGAGCGGCCTTCCGTCGACGAAAACAGGAGAGGTTTGTGTCATGAGTGGTCGGTTGTCCGTCCGTCGGTGGCGGCGAGGAGGTTCGAGCGTAGCTGTGGCGATGCTCATGGCGGCCGGTGTTGTGCCGGCATCTGCGCAGGATTTCTTCGGTGCGCTGTTTGGCGGTCCACGCGGCGCACCCTCGGCCAGCCGCATCGATCGTCCATTGATCATGCCGTTCGCGTCCCCGTTCGACGAGCGTCCGCCGGTCGAAACGCCCCGGCCAGCCCGCACTGGCGGAAGCCAGGCTTTTTGCGTGCGGACCTGTGACGGCCGTTATTTCCCGATCGCATCCGTGTCGGGCCAGAGCCGGGCCGAGACCTGCAAGAGCTTCTGTCCGGCAAGCGAGACCCGCGTCTATCTGGGCGGCACGATTGATGGTGCGAGCGCGGAAGCCGGCGGAAAGAATTATTCCGACCTGCCGAACGCGTTTCGCTACCGGAATGAACTGGTCGCGGGCTGTACCTGCAACGGGGCCGATCCGGTCGGGCTGGCGAAGATCAGTATCGAGGATGATCGTACGCTGCGTCGCGGCGACATCGTCATGCAGGGCGATGGCCTGATGGTCGCGGCACGCAATGCCGACCGCCGCGGGGCGATGAACTTCACGCCTGCCTCGCCTCGGCTGCGGGCGCGCATCGAAGGCGCGCCGATCCTGGCACGCGAGTAGTCCAAAGCGGGGGCGAGAGCCCGCTATCGGACCTCATCTCGGCGAGAGCCTGCCATCTGGAGCGCAATTGGTTCCCGGCGGCTTTCAAAACTTCAATAAAAATCCCGAGGAACCGAATTTGTCCCCGTGCATTGTCGGGCACTCGACGCGGCCGAGCTTGATGGGCCGCACGGAAACTGGGGCCTGTCTTCATGTCGATCCTTATCGGAATCCTGATTACATTTCTCGTTGTCGTCCTCGTTCTCTATCTCATCAACATGCTGCCGCTCGACGGACGCGCCAAGCAGATCGCGCGCGTGGTCGTCATCATCATCGGCATCATTTCGCTGCTGAAGTATCTGGCGGTGTTCTGACGAGGGTCAGATCGGGACCGGCCGCCGCACATGGCGCGGCGCAGCGATCTGATCGCGCGCGGAGGCAAGAGAGAGTTCGAAACTGTCGGCGATGCGCCGCGCGCGCTCGATGAAATAGGCGGCCGCCTTCGGCGGACAGGTTTCGGCGGCCGCCGTCTCGAACAGATCAAGCCAGCGATCGAAATGCGCCGCCTCGATATCGAGCCGGAAATGCACCTGCATCGGCCGGCCGCGGTAGCGGCCGGTCATGAGCGTGACGGAGGACCAGAAGTCCTTCAGCTTGGCGAGGTGCTCGTCCCAGTCGTGAACCTTTGCCGCGAACACCGGGCCGATCAGGTCGTCGTTCCGGACCCGCGCGTAGAAGGTCTCGACGAGACGGCCGATCATCGCCTCGTCGATCCCGGTCATCGTGGTCACGATGCTTTGCAGCTCTGCACGGCGCGCAGCGCCTTCGTCGGCGGAATCGCTCATTGCGCAATCTTCTGGCCAGAGAGGGAAGCGGCGGCTGTGCCGCAAATGAATCAGGGAAGCCCGGCCAAGTGCCATACACCCTGGATGGAAGCTTTGCGCAAAAACAAGTTTCTGGTTCAAATCCAGCCGCACGCGCTCGTGGCTTCCGGAATGCCGCGCGGCGATCTCGCCGGTCCGCCTGCTCAAGTCTACGGGTCGAGCTCGGTGTCCCAGTAGAGATAGTCCAGCCAGCTTTCGTGCAGATAGTTCGGAGGAAACAGGCGGCCGTTGCGATGGAGCTGATGCACCGTGGGTGCGAACGGCATCTGGCGCGGAAACATCCGGGCCTGCTGGATCGTCATGCTGCCTTTGCGCAGGTTGCAGGGCGAGCAGGCGGTGACGACGTTCTCCCACGTGGTCTGGCCGCCCCGCGAACGCGGGACAAGATGGTCGAAGGTGAGATCGTGCCCGGCTTCGCAATACTGGCAGGTGAAGCGATCGCGCAGGAAGACGTTGAAGCGGGTGAAGGCGGGATTGGTGGTCGGCTTGACGAAGGATTTCAGCGAGACGACGCTCGGCAACTGCATCTTGAACGACGGGCTTTGCACAGCCCGATCGTAATGCGCCACGATGTTGACGCGGTCGAGGAACACCGCCTTGATCGCATCCTGCCAGGACCAAAGCGAGAGCGGGTAGTAACTCAGCGGCCGGAAATCCGCGTTCAGCACAAGAACCGGCCAGCCGCCCTGTGAGACATGTGCGTTCAAGTAACGCTCCTGACTCCCATTCCGACTGCAAAGCAGTTCACAGCTTCATACTACATGCAGCGTGATAGGATTGTGAAGGCCCTTGGTCTTGCGGAAACATCACGCTTTCATGGGAAAGCGCGCAGGTCCCCCTTTCCGTGCCGCCGGAACTCGGGGGCGGAGCGGGTCACGGCGACGTTCTGCTCCGCTTTGACGACCTTGATACGACACGTTCCGCCGGTCGCGCGGCATCGCGGCGCTCCGCCGGAGCAGCCTCGAAACCGGCATTGCGCGTGGTCCGATAGTAAGCCCAGAACAGGTGCGCCGCCGCGCCCCGCCATGGCCGCCACACCTGCGCGAGGGCGATGGCCTGTCTGGCTGACGGACGCGCGGCAAGGCCCAGCACGCGGCGCACCGCTTCCTGAATGGCGAGATCGCCCGCGGGCCAGGCATCGCCATGGCCGAGGCAGAACAGCAGATAGATGTCGGCGGTCCACGGTCCGATCCCGTGCAGGGCGGTGAGGACGGCGTGTGCCTCGTCGGCGGGGCGGTCGGCGAGGCTTGCGAGGTCGAGGCGTCCCGCGACGATTTCGCAAGCGATGAATTTCAGGGTCCTGATCTTGGCGACAGACAGCCCGAGCCGGGCCAGCCGGTCGGCCCGCGCCCGCCGGATGGTCGCGGCGTCGAACGGATCGTAGGCCGTCTCCAGCCGCGCCCAGATCGCCGCCGCAGCGAAGGTCGACAGTTGCTGGCCGCAGATGATGGCGGCGAGGCCCGCGAAGCCGCCCGGCCGCTGCCGCAGCGCCGGCATCCCGGTGAGGGCCAGCGCCGGCCCGAGTCTCGGATCGGCGGCCACGAGGTCCGCGAGGGCGCGGTCGAGGTCGGCCTGTGTGGCGAGGCGGGAGGTCATTGCGGGTCATTCTGACGCGGCGGGGCATGGTAGGGAAGCGCGAGCTTCCGTGCAGGACCGACGACAGATGCCGCCACCCGTTTTCCGATTCGCGCCAAGCCCGAACGGCTATCTTCATCTCGGCCACGCCTTTTCGGCGCTGCTGAATGGTGATCTGGCGCGGCAGGCGGGCGGCCGGTTGCTGCTGCGCCTCGAGGACATCGACGCGGCGCGCTGCCGGCCCGTCTATGAGGCGGCGATCTACGAAGACCTCGACTGGCTTGGCCTGCGCTGGGAGCAGCCGGTGCGCCGGCAGTCGGAGCACATGGCGACGTACCGCGAGGCGCTGAAGCGCCTGACGGATGCGGGCCTCGTCTATCCCGCGTTCGAGAGCCGGGCGGAATTGGCGCAGCTTGTTGCGGACCGGCCGGACTGGCCGCGCGATCCGGACGGAGCTCCGCGCTATTCCGGTGTGGCGCGCAATCTGCCGCTGGCCGAACGTGCGGCGCGGATCGAGAGCGGCGTGCCCTATGCGCTCCGCCTCGACATGGCGGCGGCGCTTGCCTGCGTGGGGCCGCTCGACTGGATCGAGGAGGGACAGGGGCCGTCGGGTCAGTCCGGCCGCGTCGCCGCGGATCCGGCGGTATGGGGTGACGTGGTTCTCGCCCGCAAGGACACGCCCACGAGCTATCACCTCTCGGTGGTGATCGACGATGCCCTGCAGGGCGTGACTCACGTGGTGCGCGGGCAGGACCTGTTCTTCGCGACTGCCGTGCATCGCCTGTTGCAGGCGCTGCTCGGTCTGCCCGCACCGGCCTACCATCATCACCGCCTGATCCGGGACGATGCAGGCCACAAGCTGTCGAAATCGACCGGCGCGACGGGCCTGCGCGAACTGCGGGCGGCCGGGGTGTTGCCTCAGGAAATCCGCAGGCAGCTCGGCCTGCCCCCGGCAACTGGTTAAGGTTGTCCGCAACATTCGCGCGCAAATTCCGCGCGCCGCGAGACTCATTCCCCGAGGGCTGGCAATGTAGCGTCTCGGGGTGTGGGACATGGCCAGAAAACCGGGAGCGTCGCGCGTGCGTCGTCCGCCGAGGAAGCGGACAACGGGCGCCGCTGGCCGCAGCAAGCCTGCCTCCACGCCTTCGCGCACGACCGCAGCCAGGCCCACGCGCCGCCGGCCGACGACCACCGAACTGGCGCTGGCTGCCTTCGCGCACGAGGTGCGCACGCCGTTGACCGGCATCCTGGCGATCAGCGATCTGCTGGCGACCTCCGAGCTTGGTCCGCGCGAACGGCGCTGGGCGGAAACCATCAAGGCCGGAGCGGAGCATCTGGCCAGCCTCGCGACGCTGTTCGTCGATGCCGCGCGAAGCGGCCTTCCGGATGCGGCCCTGCGCGCCGAGCCGTTCGACCTGCGCGGGCTTGCGCGCTCGCTTGGCGATTCGCTGGCGGGACGGACCACGGCGAAGGGACTGTCGGCGTCCGTCACGCTTGCGCCCGATCTGCCCGCGATCGTGATCGGCGATGCAGTGCGGCTGCGGGCCGCGGTCGAGAACCTGCTCGACAACGCCGTGAAATTCACGGCGGAGGGAGAGGTGTCGCTCGATGTCAGGGCGCGTCGCGTCAAGGGCGGCTGGCGGGTCGTCTTCGCCGTCACCGACAGCGGAATCGGGCTGTCGCAGGACGAGATCGACCGGTTGTTCCGGCCGTTTTCGCAGGCCAATGCCGCGATCGCCGCCCGGTTCGGCGGCGCGGGTCTGGGTCTGTCGTCGGTGCGGCAGCTGGCGCTGGCGATGGGCGGCGACGTGAAAGTCGGCCGGCGGCGGGGCGGTGGAGCGGTCTTCAATCTCGAAGTCGTAATGGCCGAGGCGGCCCCCGTGGCTGAGACCGACGCGGGGCAGCAGGTGCTCTCCGCGCCGGGATCGCTGCGGATCCTGAGCGTCGAGGACAATCCGTTCGGGCGCGTCGTGCTGAACACGATTCTCACCGAATTGGGCCATCAGGTGGAGTTTGTCGGCCTTGGCAAGACCGCCGTGACCCGTTTGGGCGAACATGCGTTCGACGTGGTGCTGATGGACATGGTTCTGCCGGACCTGTCGGGCGTCGCGGCGATCCGCCGGATCCGCCGCCAGGGCGGCCGCGCGAGGCACATTCCCGTGGTGGGCGTTTCGGGGCGGACCGAGGACGAGGCGGCGGCCCGCGAGGCGGGAGCCGATGCGTTTCTCGTCAAGCCGGTGTCTCCGCGGCAGCTGGCGTCGGCTCTGGCCGAGGTGATGCGGCCGGCGCGCGCCATTTGATGATTGCGGCGTTCAGTTCGCCGCCGAACACGAAGATCGCCGAGATGAAGTACATAAACACCAGCGCGATGATGACGGATGCGAGGCCCGCATAGGTTGTGACATAGTTGCTGGCGAAGCGGCCGAGATAAAAGCCGAAGCCGATGCCCGAGACCAGCGACGCTGCCAGCGTGAACACGACGCCGGGCAGGATTTCGAGCAGCGAGCGGCGGCCGGCCGGCAGCCACGCGTGAAGGATGACAAGCGCGATCACCAGCGCCGTGATGGTGATCGCGTAGCGGGCAACGTTGAGAACCTGTTCGCTCGACGGCGTCATCAACGGGAGCAGCTCCCGCGCCGCCGCCAGCAGCAGCGGGCCGAGCACGATCAGGAAGGCCATCGCGAGGGAGGTGACGGCGGCGATCAGCGTGTAGCCGATGGATTCCAGCCGCAGCCAGTACCAGCTTCGCGCCTCCGGCACGCCATAGGCGCGGTTGAGGCCGGTGCGCAGTGCCTCGACGCCGTTGGAGGCGAAATAGACGGCCAGCACCGCGCCGATGGTCAGCGCATCGCTGCGCGTTTCCGACAGCACGTTGTGAACCTCGTCGGAGATGCGGCTCGCGACCTGCGCGGGCCAGATCTGCAGCATCAGCTCGGCGGCCTGATCGGCCAGTTCCTTCGTTCCGAAGAAGCCGGCCAGCGAGGTGAGAACGATAAGAAAGGGAAACAGCGCCATCAGCGCGGAGAGCGCGATGTGGCTGGCGATGGCCCAGCCGTCGTCGGCGAGGAATTTATAATAGGCGTTCAGGCTGACATCGAACACGGCGCGAACGTGCTTCACGGGTCACCCTGATGCACAAGCAGAACGAATCGCGGCGAGTCGTTCGCCGCAGCGACCAGTACCCTAACATCCATCGACAACACTCGAAAAGCTGTCGGGTTGCATTGCGGTTGCATTGTACAGGCCGCTGTCACGAGGCCATGGCGGCCCGCGGGTGGCGGTGTTATGTAGACATCATGTCCACGTTTCTGAGCATGGTCCTGCTTCCGATTGCAATGGCCGCGGTGGCGCTGGTGCTGTTGATGGGGCTGATCAACATGATGCGCGGCGGCTCGGCGAACACGTCCCAGCGCCTGATGCGCTGGCGCGTGCAGCTACAGTTCGTCGCGATCATCATCGCTCTGCTCGCGCTGTGGGTGATGGGGAAGTGAAGTAGAGTATCCTCGGGCGTCGATTGATCGGATCGCATGCCGTCGGGTCAATTGTCGGATATGTCGCAATGGTGGTGCTCAATCGAATTTATACCCGGACCGGGGACGACGGCACGACCGCGCTCGGCAGCGGCGAACGGCGTCCCAAGTTCGATCTGCGCGTGGCGGCTTACGGCACCGTGGACGAAACCAACGCGGCGCTCGGCGTGGCGCGTCTGCATCTGACGGATGCGCACGATCTCGACGGGATGGTGGCAAGAATCCAGAATGACCTGTTCGATCTCGGCGCGGATCTCGCGGTTCCTGAACGCGCCGGAAAGGCCGAGCGGCTGCGCGTGGTGGCAAGCCAGGTCGCGCGGCTGGAGCACGATATCGACAGCCTGAACGTGCATCTGGCGCCACTGACCTCGTTCATTTTGCCTGGCGGAACGGCGGCGGCGGCACATCTGCACGTCGCGCGGACCATCTGCCGCCGGGCCGAGCGGGAGGTGGTGGAACTCGCCTCGCGGCCCGGCGAGGCCGTGAACGAGGCTGTTATCCGTTACCTCAACCGGCTCTCGGATTTCCTGTTCGTGGCGGCCCGCATGGCCAACGACAACGGGGCCGGAGACGTGCTCTGGGTGCCCGGTGAGAACCGTTAAAGTTGCCGGACTTTTTTGATTTTGCCGCGTTGACCCCGTCCAATGTGCCCTTTAGGTTCCGCGGCCACGCCTTTACTTAATCCACGCAGAAGGGGAACCGATGAAGGTTCTGGTGCCGGTCAAGCGGGTCGTCGACTATAACGTCAAGATCCGCGTCAAGAGCGACGGGTCGGGAGTCGAACTCGCCAACGTCAAGATGTCGATGAATCCGTTCGACGAAATCGCGGTCGAGGAAGCGCTGCGCCTGAAAGAGGCCGGCAAGGCGACCGAGGTCGTCGTTGTTTCCATCGGTCCCGCGCAGGCGGTCGAGACGATCCGCACGGGTCTGGCGATGGGCGCCGATCGCGGCATTCTGGTGAAGGCCGACGGCATCGTCGAGCCGCTCGCGGTCGCGAAGATTCTCAAGGCGGTCGTCGCCGAGGAACAACCCGGCCTCGTCATTCTCGGCAAGCAGGCGATCGACGACGACTCCAACCAGACCGGCCAGATGCTGGCCGCGCTGCTGGGCTGGTCGCAGGCGACCTTCGCCTCCAAGCTCGAAGTCGAAGGCTCCGACTTCAAGGTGACGCGTGAAGTCGATGGCGGCCTGCAGACCGTGCAGCTCAAGGGACCGGCGATTGTCACCACCGATCTTCGTCTCAACGAGCCGCGCTATGCCAGCCTGCCGAACATCATGAAGGCGAAGAAGAAGCCGGTCGCGGACAAGACCGCCGCCGACTACGGCGTCGATCTCACCCCGCGTCTTGAAGTCGTGAAGACCACGGAGCCGCCGGGCCGCAAGGCTGGCGTCAAGGTCGGCTCGGTGGCCGAGCTTGTGCAGAAACTCAAGACCGAAGCCGGGGTGCTCTGACGATGACGACGCTTCTGATTGCTGAACACGACAACGCTTCGCTGAAGGATGCGACCGCCAAGGCGCTGACCGCTGCCGCCGCGCTCGGCGGCGACGTCGAGGTGCTCGTCGCCGGTGAGAACGCCAAGGGCGCGGCCGATGCCGCCGCCAAGCTGGGCGGCGTCTCCAAGGTGCTGCTCGCGGACAACGCGGCTTACGCCCACGATCTCGCCGAGCCGCTGGCCGCGCTGATCGTGTCGCTCGCCGACAAGTACGACGCGATCGTCGCGCCCGCGACCTCGCGGTTCAAGAACGTGATGCCGCGCGTCGCCGCTTTGCTCGACGTGATGCAGGTGTCGGAGATCACCAAGGTGGTTGCGCCCGACACGTTCGAGCGCCCGATCTATGCCGGCAATGCGATCCAGACCGTGAAGTCGAAGGACGCCAAAAAGGTCATCACGGTCCGTACCTCCACCTTCGCGGCGGCGGGCGAGGGCGGCAGCGCGTCGGTCGAGAGCGTCGCGGCGGCGGCCGATCCGGCGCTGTCCACCTTCATCGGCGAGGAAGTCGCCAAGAGCGATCGTCCCGAACTGACCTCGGCGAAGATCATCGTCTCGGGCGGCCGCGCGATGCAGAGCCGCGAAAACTTCACCAAGTATATCGAGCCGCTGGCCGACAAGCTTGGTGCCGGCGTCGGCGCCTCGCGCGCGGCGGTGGATGCGGGTTATGCTCCGAATGACTGGCAGGTCGGCCAGACCGGCAAGGTGGTCGCGCCGGAGCTGTATGTCGCCGTCGGCATTTCCGGCGCGATCCAGCATCTCGCCGGCATGAAGGACTCGAAGGTGATCGTGGCGATCAACAAGGACGAAGAGGCGCCGATCTTCCAGGTCGCCGACTACGGCCTTGTCGCCGATCTCTATCAGGCGGTGCCGGAACTGACCGAGGAACTCGGCAAGCTCGGCAAATAAGGTGCGAGTGCCGGGCGGACGGCGGGTCCGCCCGGACTCTGACATACAGGAGCGGGCCGCCACGGACGCGGCCGTGCCCGGTGAGAAAAACGATGGCGAAGATCGAAAAGGTTGGTGTGATCGGCGCGGGCCAGATGGGCAACGGGATCGCCCATGTCACGGCGCTCGCCGGATTTGACGTCATCCTGTACGACGTCTCGCCGGATCGGGTGAAGGCGGCGCTGGCCACCATCAATGGCAACCTGTCGCGGCAGGTCGCCAAGAAAGCCATCACGGAGGACGCGCGGCAGGCGGCGCTCTCGCGGATTTCGGCGGCCGACAAGGTCGCCGATCTTGCCGACTGCGATCTGGTGATCGAGAGCGCGACCGAGAAGGAAGACGTCAAGCGCAAGATTTTTCTCGATCTCTGCGCGGCGCTGAAGCCTGGCGCGATCGTCGGCTCCAACACCTCCTCGATCTCCATCACGCGCCTTGCGGCCTCGACCGACCGTCCCGAGCAGTTCATCGGCATTCATTTCATGAATCCGGTGCCGGTGATGGAACTGGTCGAACTGATCCGCGGCATCGCGACGGACGACACCACCTTCGAAGCCGCCAAGGAGTTCGTCACGCGGCTCGGCAAGCACATCGCCGTCGCCGAGGATTTCCCGGCCTTCATCGTCAACCGCATTCTGCTGCCGATGATCAACGAGGCGATCTACACGCTTTATGAAGGTGTCGGGAACGTCGAGGCCATCGACGCGGCGATGAAGCTCGGCGCGCATCACCCGATGGGCCCGCTGGAACTGGCGGATTTCATCGGCCTCGACACCTGTCTGTCGATCATGCAGGTGCTGCACGAGGGGCTGGCCGATTCCAAGTATCGGCCCTGTCCGCTGCTGGTGAAATATGTCGAGGCCGGCTGGCTTGGCCGCAAGACGCAGCGCGGCTTCTACGATTATCGCGGAGAGAAGCCTGTCCCCACCCGTTGAGCGGGCCCGACAAGGTTAGCGCTCCGTTAACGGCATCTTCCGGTTTGTGTCCGCAGATGTCCGGGATTCCTTAATGGGTTTCCGGCTATGACGGCACCCGGCTCCACAGGTGTCGGAGCCCGCGCGCCAGAGGCGCGTGGCATGCGTACGGGTGGAGAATCCCCCATGGATTTGACGACAGTTGCCGGCACGATGATCGGCGGCCAGACGGCGCAGGCGCGCTCCGATATCGCCATGCGCGTTCTGGACATGAACCTTCAGGCGGAGCGCTCGACGGTGCTGGCCCTGCTCGAACCGGCGAGCATGTCCTCGACGGCCAACCTGGGCCCGGGCGTCGGCGGTGTCGTGGACACCACAGCCTGAGCAAGCCTTCAGCGCGGGCTGACCCGCTCGGGAGCATACGGAACGCAAAAGGCCGGGCATGCCCGGCCTTTTCGATTCTGGATTTTCGATTGGATTGGAGCGTTTGGAGGGATGGAGGCCCTTACTCCTCGTCGTCCGCGTCCTTCTTGCCGCCGATGGTCTTGAGCTTGGCGAACACCGCATCGACATTGAGCTCGTCGCTGTCGCGCTCGCTGTATTCGGCATCCCGGCGTGTGGTTTCGGAGGCCGGCAGCAGGGTCGCGCCGCCATAGGCCGCCTCGGTCTCCGGCTTTTCCTTTGCGGCGCGCTGGACCTCGAAGTCGAGTTCGATCTGCGAACACAGGCCGAGTGTCACCGGGTCCATCGGGGTCAGCGTGGCGGCGTTCCAGTGAGTCCGCTCGCGGATGCTGGCGATGGTGGTCTTGGTGGTGCCGACCAGACGCATGATCTGGGCGTCCTTGAGCTCGGGGTGGTTGCGGACCAGCCAGAGAATCGCGCTCGGGCGCTCGTGGCGGCGGGATACGGGGGTGTAGCGCGGTCCCTTCTTCTTCTTGGCCTCCGGCAGCCGAACCTTGGATTCGGCGAGCTTCAGCCGGTAGTTCGGGTCCTTCTCGCCGCGTTCGATTTCCTCGCGGGTCAATTGGCCGGTCGCGAGCGGATCCATGCCCTTGATGCCCTGCGCGGCGTCGCCGTCGGCGATCGCGCTGACCTCGAGGGGGTGCATCTTGCAGAAATCGGCCACCTGATCGAACGTCAGCGCCGTGTTGTCGACCAGCCAGACGGCCGTGGCCTTCGGCATCAGCGGGGCGTTGGTCATGGCAAATCTCCTTTGCGCTTCGCCCGCCCGGTCGGGGGCGAAGCCGTCAGTCTCATCGGTGATGAGGGGGAATTGAGCCGCAATATAGGCGGTTCGCGGGGGAGCGGCAATGCTTTGCTGAATCCGCCTTGACAGAGCCGCAAAGCCGGCCCAAGTCCTTGTTTGCCGACCGTTCCGCTGCGCTCGCCGGAACGCTGTCGATTCGGTTTTCTCCGATTCTAGGGATTTTGACCCGTGCAGGCCCCCTCGACGCTGGCCCAGAAGCCTCCCCTGAAAGTCGTGCTGTGCTCGCCCCGCGGCTTCTGTGCCGGGGTTGTGCGCGCCATCGATACGGTCGAGCGCGCGCTGGAACTCTATGGCGCGCCGGTCTATGTGCGGCACGAGATCGTGCACAACCGCTATGTGGTCGACAGCCTGCGCGCCAAGGGCGCGATCTTCGTCGAGGAACTGGCCGAGATTCCGGACACCGATGCGCCGGTGGTGTTCTCTGCCCACGGCGTGCCGAAGTCGGTTCCGGAGGATGCGGAACGCCGCAACTTCTTCTCGCTGGATGCGACCTGTCCGCTGGTGACGAAGGTGCATCGCGAGGCGGCGATCCACTTCAAGCGGGGTCGTGAAATCCTGTTGATCGGGCATTCGCATCATCCGGAAGTGGTCGGCACCGTCGGCCAGCTCCCCGCCGGAGCCGTGACGCTGATCGAGACCGCCGAGGACGCGGCGACGTTCCAGCCGAAGAATCCGGACAATCTCGCCTTCGTGACCCAGACGACCCTGTCGATCGATGACACCAAGGAAATCGTCGCGGTGCTGAACGAGCGCTTCCCGAACATCGCCGGCCCGCACAAGGAAGACATCTGCTACGCCACCACCAACCGGCAGCTCGCCGTGAAGAAGGTGGCGCCGGTGGTCGATGCCCTGATCGTGGTCGGCGCGCCGAATTCGTCCAACTCGCAGCGTCTGCGCGAAGTCGCCCAGCGCGAGGGCTGCGGCCGCGCGGTGCTGGCGCAGCGCGCCACCGATCTCGACTGGGACATGCTGGCGGGGATCGAGAGCGTCGGCATCACGGCGGGCGCCTCCGCGCCCGAGGTGATCGTCGAGGAGATCATGGACGCGTTCGCCGAGCGCTACACGCTCCATGTGGAAACCGTGTCGGCGGCGTTCGAGAACGAGTTCTTCCCGCTGCCGCGCCCGCTGCGCCACGAGAACGCGGCCGAGTAGGCCGCGATGGCGGTCTATACCGACGTTCCGGCCGACGAACTCGCCCGCTTCATCGCCGCCTACGATATCGGCGAGCTGATGTCCTACAAGGGCATCGCCGAAGGCGTGGAGAATTCCAACTTCCTGCTGCACACCTCGAAGGGCGCGTATTTCCTCACGCTCTATGAGAAGCGCGTGGCGGAAGGCGACCTGCCGTTCTTTCTCGGCCTGATGAGGCATCTGGCGGCGCGCGGCATTCACTGCCCGCAGCCGGTGGTGACCCGCGACGGCGAGGTGCTCGGGCGTCTTGCGGGGCGTCCCGCCGCGATCATCGATTTTCTCGAAGGCATGTGGCCGCGCCGGCCGAACGTGGCGCATTGCGCCGCGATCGGCGAGGCGCTGGCGCGCCTGCACGAGGCTGGCCGCGATTTTCCGATGACGCGCCCCAACACGCTGTCGCTGAGCGGCTGGCGCGCGCTGTTCGAGAGCGCCGCGCCGCGCGCCGACACGGTGCAGCCGGGTCTGTCCGGTTTCGTCGCGCAGGAGCTGGCGTTTCTGGAGGCCAACTGGCCGGCCGGGCTTCCGGACGGCGTGATCCATGCCGACCTGTTTCCGGACAATGCGCTGTTTCTCGGCCAGGATCTGTCCGGGCTGATCGACTTCTACTTCGCCTGTAACGACTTCTTCGCCTACGATATCGCGATCTGCCTCAATGCGTGGTGCTTCGAGCCCGATCACACCTTCAACGTCACCAAGGCGCGCGCCATGCTAAACGCCTACATGCAGGTGCGGCCGCTGGCGCAGGCCGAACTGGATGCGCTGCCGCGTCTGGCGCGGGGTGCGGCGCTGCGCTTCCTGCTGACACGTCTGGTGGACTGGCTGAACGTGCCGCCGGGCGCGCTGGTGAAGCCGAAGGATCCGCTGGAATACGTCCGCAAGCTGCGTTTCCACCAAAGTGTGGACAGCGTCGCGGACTATGGCGTTGCCCGCGCGGGATGTGCGGCGTGAGCCTGCCGCAAGTCGAGATTTATACCGACGGCGCCTGCTCCGGCAATCCGGGGCCGGGCGGCTGGGGTGCCGTGCTGCGTTTCGGCGAGGCCGAGAAGGAATTGAAGGGCGGCGAACCCAACACCACCAACAACCGCATGGAACTGATGGCGGCGATCTCGGCGCTGGAGGCGCTGACGAAGTCCTGCGTCATCAACCTGCACACCGACAGCCAATATGTCCGTCAGGGCATCACCAGCTGGATTCACGGCTGGAAGCGCAACGGCTGGCGCACCGCCGACAAGAAGCCGGTCAAGAATGTCGACCTGTGGCAGCGGCTCGACGAGGCGCTGAAGCGCCATGAGGTGCACTGGCACTGGGTGAAGGGCCACGCGGGGCACGACGACAACGAACGCGCCGACAAACTGGCGCGCGAGGGCGTCGCCATGGCGCGGCTGATGCAGGCGGGTTAGTCGTCGAGCCTTTCGGGTCTGCCGATCGCCTTGCGCTCGTCCGCCGCCACGCGGCGCTCCACCTTCCTGATGTCTTCGTCCGGACGGCCGTGCGAGCAGGACGCGGAAAGCCAACAACCCTTTTGAATGATGTCGTCCCGCCCGAACAAATTTCAACTCCAAAGAGAGTTTATGTATCTATACGCGCAATAGAATCGTTGAGTAATATCGTCGCCTCGATTGAGGTTCTTGGGGCGAGATATCATTATGAAGAGGTCTATTTTTGCTTGGGTTGTCGCGATTGCGGCTATCGGGATCTGTGAGCGGACAGAGGCTCAGGAGCTACGCTTTTTCCAGCCGTCAACGGTTGCAAACTCGATCAAGTGCGAGATTGGGACATTTGCCAAGTCCGTCAGCAGAATCACGTTGCCGGCCAACGCTCGTCGCGTTCGCGTCGCCGTCACAAATACGGAAACAGACGACAGTGGCCTTGGGGCGACGATCTCGAGTATTGTTGCCAATCTGTTCAAGTTTGGAGGTCAAGTCAGTCGGAGCGAGACGCGGTCGGGTATGACGGCCATCATCTACAATCTTTCCTCCAAACAGCTTCCCAATTGCAGCAAGCGCGACCGTGTTCCGGCGCCGGGTGTCGGCGTTCTGAACTGTCTGTCGAACAATCGACACGCGTTCGCTGATGCGGCGAACGGCAGTCAGGAATTCGATGAAGTGTCCTGTTATGTTGCAGTGACGGTCAAGAAGGGGTTTTCTGCCTCGCTCGGTATTCCGATCTACGTCATCACTTTCGGCCCTACGTTCGAAGGATCAACAACTGGAACCTTCCGAATTGATATCGCAGTCCCTCCGCCGAAGCGGGCTTAAACGGGCGCGATTCAGTTCATCCGGCTGCGGGGGCTGCTTCATAACCGGAGCTGAAGCCTCGGCGTCCTTGTTGACCGGCTATCTATTACGGCGCAAACGATCTCTCCGATCCAGCAACCGGCTGGAGGGATTGCCTGATGGCCCTCTCATTCCTCCCGGAACTGGAGCCGGGCGAGGCGGGCGTAGAGGCCGTTGGCGGCGACCAGCGAGGCGTGGGTGCCTTGTTCGACCACGCGGCCGTGCTCCATCACCACGATGCGGTCGCACGACAGCACGGTGGCGAGGCGGTGGGCGATCACCAGCGTGGTGCGGTCCTGCATCAGTTCGTCCAGTGCGGTCTGCACCAGCGTCTCGCTTTCGGCGTCGAGCGCCGAGGTGGCTTCGTCCAGCAACAGCAGCGGCGCATCGCGCAGGATGGCGCGGGCGATGGCGATGCGCTGGCGCTGGCCGCCCGACAGCGTCACGCCGCGCTCGCCGAGCTGCGTGTCGAAGCCCTGCGGCAGGCGGGAGATGAACTCGGTCGCATGGGCCTGTTCGGCTGCGCGCAGAATGTCCGCGTCCGATGCGTCCGGGCGGCCGAAGCGGATGTTCTCGCGGGCGCTGGCGGCGAAGACGATGGAATCCTGCGGCACCAGCGCGATGCGGCCGCGCACGTCATGCGGGTCGGCTTCGCTGACCGGAACGCCGTCGAACACGACGCGGCCGGACGCCGGATCGTAGTAGCGCAGCAGCAGATGAAACAGCGTGCTTTTGCCGGCCCCGGACGGGCCGACGATGGCGACGCGCTCGCCCGCACGGACGGTGAATGACACCTCGTGTAGCACGCGCACATCCGGCCGCGCCGGATAGGCGAAGCTCACCTGTTCGAAGGCGAGGTCGCCGCGCGCGGGTGTCGGCAGCGGGCGGGGCGATGCGGGCGGGGCGATTTCCGGTTTGATGCGCAGGATCTCGAACAGCCGTTCGGCCGCGCCCGAGGCGCTGGCGATCTCGCCCCACACCTCGCTGAGCTGGCCGAGGCCGGCGGCGGCGAAACCGGCATAGAGGATGAACTGGCCGAGGCGGCCCGCGCTCATGTCCCCCGACATCACGTCGTGCGAGCCGATCCACAGGATCATCACCACGCTGGCGAACACGATGAAGATGATGACGGCGGTGAGCAGCGCGCGGGCGCGGGTCGAGCCGCGCGCGGCGCGATAGGCGGATTCCACCTCGCCGCCGAACCGCGCCGTCGCCAGCGGTTCGTTGGTGAAGGCCTGCACCGTGCGCATCGCGCCGATCAGCTCGGAGGCGTAGGAGGTCGCTTCCGCCAGCGTGTCCTGCGCCTCGCGGGACAGGCGGCGCACCCAGCGCCCGAACGCCACCAGCGGCAGCACGATCAGCGGGATGGCGGCCAGCACGAATCCGGACAGGCGCGGGCTCGTCACCACCATCATGCTGACGGCGCCGGCGAACAGCAGGAAGTTGCGCAGCGCCACCGAGACCGACGAGCCGACCGCCGACTTGATCTGGGTGGTGTCGGCGGACAGGCGCGAGATCAGTTCGCCGCTGCGCGCGGAATCGAAGAACGAGGGCGACAGCGTCGTGATATGGGCGAACACGTCGCGGCGCACGTCGGCGACGATGCGTTCGCCGAGCGTGGTGACGAGGTAGTAGCGCAGCGCGCTGGCCCCCGCGAGCAGGGCGACCACCGCCAGCATCACGCTGAAGTAGCTGTTGATCAGCGCGATGCCGTCGGCCGAGAAGCCGAGGTCGATCATCCGCCGTACCGCGATGGGCACCACCAGCGTGGTTCCCGCCGCGACGACCAGCGCGATCAGCGCGAAGACGGCGCGCAGGCGGTAGCGCGCCACATAGGGGAACAGGGCGGCGAGCGGCCGCAGCCGACGCCTCGCCTGCGCGGCGTCCGCGACAGGGGCGGGGCTGACGGTCTGGTCCGGCGCGGCCGCCCGGGAGCCGGCGGGCTGTTCCTGCCCCAATTGCGCTGTTTCGCTCATCGTTCACCTGTTTGGCGGCTCAGATAGGCCGGATCGGGGCGGCGAGGCAAATCGGCCGGGTCGCTTGTGCGGGAGGGCGGTTTGCGTTATAGAGCCCGCCAATTCTCATCCAGATGCAAACCTGACGTCGGGCGCGCACGCGCCGAAAAGGCAATTCCATGAAGGATATTCATCCCGACTATCACACCATCAAGGTCGTGATGACGGACGGCACCGAGTACCTGACCCGCTCCACCTGGGGCAAGGAAGGCGACACGCTGAACCTCGACATCGATCCGAAGTCGCATCCGGCCTGGACCGGCGGCACCCAGCAGCTGATGGATCGCGGTGGCCGCGTCTCGCGGTTCCAGAAGAAGTTTTCCGGCCTGCTCAAGGCCTGATCGGACGGCCGGCGATCCGCGCCGGCTTGTCTCGCGATCGGATGAAAGCCGTTCCCGAATGAAAACGCCTCCCGTCCGGGAGGCGTTTTGCGTTTTACCGCGGCGCGTCCCGCTCAGTTGGTCGCCTTGACGTAAGGGCAGCCGCCGTCCTTCATCGGGCGGAACACCTGGTCGCCGGGGACTTCCGCGAGCACCTTGTAGTAGTCCCACGGGTACTTGGATTCTTCCGGCTTCTTGACCTCGAGCAGGAACATGCTGTGCACCATGCGGCCATCCTCGCGCAGGACGCCGTTGTCGGTGAACGCGTCGCGCACCGGCATTTCCCGCATCTTCGCCAGCACCGCCTTGGTCTCCTTGGTGCCGGCCGCCTCCACCGCCTTGAGATAGTGCAGCGTCCCGCTGTAGGTCGCGGCCTGGTTCATGGTCGGCATCCGCTTCATGCGCTCGAAGAAGCGCTTGCCGAAGGCGCGGGTGCGGTCGTTGAGATCCCAGTAGTAGGCCTCGGTGATGATCAGGCCGTTGGCGAGCTTCAGGCCGAGGCTGTGAATGTCCGAGATGAACATCACGATGCCCGCCAGATTCTGGCCGCCCGCGACGATTCCGAACTCGGCCGCCTGCTTGATGGTGTTGATGGTGTCGCCGCCGCCATTGGCGAGGCCGATGATCTTCGCCTTCGACGACTGCGCCTGCAGCAGGAACGAGGAGAAGTCCGCGTTGTTCAGCGGGTGCCGCGAACTGCCGAGCACCTTGCCGCCTGCCGCTTTGACGATCTCGCCGGTGTCGCGCTCGATGGAGTGACCGAACAGATAGTCCGCCGTGATGAAGTACCAGCTGTCGCCGCCGTTCTTCACGATGGCGCTGCCGACGGTCTTGGCGTTGCCGTAGGTGTCGTAGGTCCAGTGCGCGGTGTAGGGCGAACACGACTTGCCGGTGATGTCCGAGCTCGCCGCGTCGGTGATGATCATGATCTTTTCGAACTTCTTCGACATCTCCATCGCGGCCAGCGCGGTGGCGGATGTCGGCAGGTCGATGATCATGTCGACGTTCTCGGCCTCGTACCACTTGCGCGCCAGCGAGGCGGCGATGTCGGGCTTGTTGAGCACGTCGGCGAAGATCATCTCGATCGGCTTGCCGAGCACCTTGCCGCCCATGTCCTCGATGGCCATTTTCGTGGCCTCGACGTTGCCCATCCCGCCGATGTCCGCATAGACCGACGAGAAGTCGCTCAGAACGCCGATCTTGACCGCGTCCTGCGCGGCCGCTGGCCATGCGAGCGACAGCGCAGCCGCAGCAACGAGGGCCTTCAGGCCGAGATGTTTGATTCCGAAAGGCCTGATCCCAAAGCGTTGGACCATCGTATTTCCCCCTTGGCTCCCTGTGGCGTTTCGGCGCAACGGATTGCGAGCGCCGGCCGCTGACGGGGCATTTTGGTTTGCGTTTCCTCTGTCCCCGTTTCGGCGAGGTCGGTGCCGGCGGGGTATCGGGCGACTATGGAGAGGCGGCGGGCATAGTCAAGCATTCCCGCCGCGGCGTGATGTCAGGGCTTTTCCCGCCGGATCGCGCAGGGGAAGTCGTGAGCATCAAGGTTAATCTTCAGGACGGCGCTTGCGCGGCATTTCCGTGATAAGTTGAGGACGCGGATCGGCGGTCGCGGAAGATGAAAAATCGTCAATCTTCCGTCAGGGGCCGTGCGATTTTCTGCGCTGCGATGTAGCCTGCGTTACGGGTGACGATCGTTACGGGTGACGACCTTCGCCGCCGCGGCGGAAGATGTCTTGAGCTAGCGGGTGCAACGTGACGTTGTGCCCATAATGGGCGGATAGAGATGGCCTCCAAGGCTAAATACTGGGGAACGACACTTGTCGCTGTGCTGGCGCTCGCGGCGGGCTATGTCGCGTGGCGCGGCGTTCCGTTCGCGGAAACGGAGAAGCCGGCGCAGCAAGCGAAAGCCAAGCGACCACCCGCAGCCGTGCCTGTCACGACCACGCCTGTCGCACGGACCGACTTTCCGGTTTACCTCACCGGCATCGGGACCGTTCAGGGATTCAACACCGTCGTTGTAAGAACGCGGGTGGACGGCCAGATCGTCAGGATCGCGTTCACCGAGGGGCAGTTCGTCAAGAAGGGTGACGTTCTCGCCGAGATCGACCCGCGCCCCTTCCAGGCCGCGCTCGATCAGGCGATCGCGAAGAAGGCGCAGGACGAAGCGACGCTCCATAACGCGACCCTCGATCTACAGCGCTACACGAAGCTGGGCGATTTCTCGACCGGCCAGCAGAAGGACACCCAGCGCTCGACCGTCGCGCAACTGACCGCGCAGATCGCGGCGGACGAGGCGGCCATCGCCAATGCGCGCACCCAGCTCGATTACGCCACGATCCGCTCGCCGCTCGACGGCGTCGCCGGCCTGCGTCAGGTCGATCAGGGCAACATCGTCAACGCCGCGACCCAGACCGGCATCGTCACCATCGCCCAGGTCGAGCCGATCGCGGTGATCTTCACCGCACCCGAGCGCGACCTCAGCGCGATCCGCGCGACCCTCGCCGAGGGAGCGCCCAAGGCGATCGCCTTCTCGCCGGACGGCCGCAAGCAGCTGTCCGAGGGCACCCTGACGCTGGTCAACAATCAGGTGGATACCGCGACCGGCACCGTTCGCCTCAAGGCGGTGTTCGACAACAAGGACCACGCGCTGTGGCCCGGTCAGACGGTCGCGACGCGCCTTCTGGTGGAAACGCGCAAGGACGCGACCGTGGTGCCGGACGATGCGGTCCAGCGCGGCAATGACGGGCTCTATGCGTTCGCGGTGAACGCGGACAACAAGGCGGAGAAGCGCGCGATCAGGGTCGGCCCGTCGATCGACGGGCGCACGGTGATCGAGAGCGGGCTGGTGCCGGGCGAGCGGGTGATCACCGCCGGCCAGTATCGTGTTCAGCCCGGGACGCTGGTGAGCGACAGCCGCGCCCAGCAGGCCGCCGAGGCACGCTGATGGACGGCGGTATCTCGGGTCCGTTCATCCGCTACCCCATCGGCACCTCGCTGCTGATGGCGGGCATCCTGTTTATCGGGCTCGTGATCTATCCGATGCTGCCGGTGGCCCCGCTGCCGCAGGTGGATTTCCCGACCATTCAGGTTACGGCGCAGCTGCCCGGCGCAAGCCCGGAAACCATGGCGTCCTCGGTGGCGCAGCCGCTGGAGCGCCAGTTCGCCCAGATTCCGGGCGTGGCGCAGATGACGTCGTCGAGCTTCCTCGGCACCTCGTCCATTACCATCCTGTTCGACCTGAACCGCAACATCGACGGCGCCGCCAACGACGTGCAGGCCGCGATCAACGCGGCAAGCGGCCAACTGCCGAGAAATCTTCCCAACCCGCCGACCTACCGGAAGGTGAACCCGGCCGACTCGCCGATCCTGCTGCTGTCCGCCACCTCCGACACGCTGCCGCTGACCACGGTGAGCGACAGTATCGATGCGGGACTGGCGCAGCAGATCAGCCAGATGTCGGGCGTCGGCCAGGTCATCATCGGCGGCCAACAGAAGCCGGCCGTGCGCATCCAGATCGATCCGGCGAAACTGATCTCGAAGGGATTGTCGCTGGAGGACATCCGCACGCCGCTGTCGGTGACCACGCTGGATGGTCCCAAGGGCACGGTGGACGGCCCGACGCGCAGTTTCACGATCTACGCCAACGATCAACTGCCGCAGTCGCAGGACTGGAACGACGTCATCGTCGCCTATCGCAACGGCGCGCCGCTGCGGGTGCGCGACATCGGGCAGGCGGTGACCGGGCCGGAAGACGTGCGGCAGGCTGCGTGGGCCAATGGCAAGCGCGGCATGTTCCTGATCATCTTCAAGCAGCCGGGCGCCAACGTCATCGATACGGTGGACCGGGTGAAGGCGGCGCTGCCGCGCATGATCGCGGCGCTGCCGCCCGCGATCCACGTCGATGTGCTGAGCGACCGGACCCAGACGATCCGCGCCGCGGTGTTCGATGTGCAGCTCACCCTGCTCCTGACCATCGCGTTGGTGATCGCGGTGATCTTCCTGTTCCTGCGCAATGTCTGGGCGACCGTTATTCCGAGCGTCACCGTGCCGCTGTCGCTGCTCGGCGCGTGCGCGCTGATGTGGCCGTTCGGCTATTCGCTCGACAATCTCTCGCTGATGGCGCTCACCATCGCGGTCGGTTTCGTCGTCGACGACGCCATCGTGATGTTGGAGAACATCACCCGCCACATCGAGGCGGGCGAAACGCCGATGGCCGCCGCCTTCAAGGGCGCGAAGGAAATCGGCTTCACCATCGTCTCCATCAGCATCTCGCTGATCGCCGTGCTGATCCCGCTGCTGCTGATGGGCGGCATCATCGGTCGTCTGTTCCGCGAGTTCGCGGTGGTGCTGACGCTCACCATTCTGGTGTCGATGTTCGTCGCGCTCACCCTGACGCCGATGATGGCGTCCCGTTTCCTGCGGGCGCATTCGGAGGAGCGGCACGGCTGGTTCTACAATATCACCGAGCGTGGCTTCGATGCGATGCTGCGCGGTTACGAGCGCGGTCTCGATGTCGTCATGAGACACAGCTTCATCACGCTGCTGGTGTTCTTCGCCACGGTGGGGCTGACGGTCTATCTGTTCATGGTGATCCCGAAGGGTTTCTTCCCGCAGCAGGACACCGGCATGATCACCGGCACGACCGAGGCCGGGCAGGACATCTCCTTCGCGGACATGCAGAAGCGCCAGGAGGCTCTCGGCCAGATCGTGCTCAACGATCCGGACGTCGCGACCGTTGGCATGTTCATCGGCGGCACCACCGCGTCGATCAATACGGGCCGTCTCTACATCACGCTGAAGCCGCTGGAGGAGCGGGGCGCCAGCGCGCAGGAGATCATCGCGCGGCTGCGGCCGCAGTTCGAGAAGGTCGAGGGGGCGCGTGCGTTTCTTCAGGCCGCGCAGGATGTGCGGCTCGGCGGGCGGCCGACCCGGACGCAGTTCGAATACACCCTGCAGGATGCGAATCTCGACGAGCTGAACGAGTGGGCTCCGAAAATCCTGCAGAAGATGCAGACGCTGCCGGAGTTGCGGGACGTCGCTTCCGATCAGCAGACCCAGGGCACCACGCTGACCCTCAAGATCGATCGCGACAGCGCCTCGCGCTTCGGCATCACCATGCAGGCGATCGACGACACCCTGTACAGCGCCTTCGGCCAGCGGCAGATCTCGCAGATCTTCACCCAGCTCAACACCTATCGGGTGATCCTCGAAGTGCTGCCCGAACTGCGTGGCGATCCGAAGACGCTTGAGAAGCTGTATGTGAAGTCGCCGAACTCCGGCGAACTCGTTCCGCTATCGACCTTCGCGCAGTGGTCGACCGTTCCGGTGCGTCCGTTGTCGATCAGCCATCAGGGGCAGTTTCCCTCGGTGACCATCAGCTTCAACCTGGCTCAGGGCGTGGCGCTCGGCGACGCCACGCAGGCGGTGGAGAGCGCGATGACCGAGCTCGGGACGCCGCCGACGCTGAACTCCAGTTTCCAGGGCACGGCTCAGGCGTTCCAGCAGTCGCTGTCCACGATCCCGCTGCTGATCGTCGCGGCGCTGGTGGTCGTCTATCTGATCCTCGGCATTCTGTACGAGAGCTACATCCATCCGCTGACGATCCTCTCGACGCTGCCGTCGGCCGGCGTCGGCGCCATCGCCACCCTCATGCTGTTCGGCTTCGACTTCAGCCTGATCGCGCTGATCGGCATCATCCTGCTGATCGGCATCGTGAAGAAGAACGGCATCATGCTGGTGGACTTCGCCATCGTCGCCGAGCGCGACGAGGGCCTGTCGCCGGAGGCGGCGATCCGCAAGGCGGCGCTGCTGCGCTTCCGCCCCATCATGATGACGACCATGGCCGCATTGCTCGGCGGCGTGCCGCTGATGCTCGGTCATGGCACCGGCGCGGAAATCCGCCAGCCGCTGGGCTATGCGATGGTCGGCGGCCTGATCGTCAGTCAGGTGCTGACGCTGTTCACGACGCCGGTGATCTATGTCTATCTCGATCGTTTCTCGCACTGGTTGTCGGGTGTCGGCCGCAGGTCCGCTCGTCCGCCGCACAAGGTGGCGGGGGAGGCCGGCGTGAAGGAAGCCGCCGAGTAGCCGCGGGCCTCGCCGAGATTCCGGGGCGTTGGACAGAATCCAGATGCAATTGGTTACCGGAATGTTAGCATTCCGGCATGGCAGGGTATGCGTTCACATTCTTCGGGACGGCCATCGGTCGCTGCGGTGTCGCGTGGAGCGAGCGCGGCGTCGCCTCGGTCATGCTGCCCGAGGCGCGCGAGATCGACACCTGGCGGCGGATGCTGCAACGGTTTCCCGGCGGGAGAGAGACGACCCGTCCGCCGCACGACGTACACGAGGCAATCGACGGCATGGTCGGGCTGCTGGCCGGAGAGGCCGTGGATCTCGGCGATATCGAACTCGATCTCGGCGGCGTCCCGGCCTTCGAGCGGCGGGTGTATGCCGTGACCCGCAGCATCCCGCGCGGCGAGACCCTGACTTATGGCGAGGTCGCGAGGCGGCTTGGCGCATCTGGTGCGCCGCGCGCGGTCGGTCAGGCGCTGGGGAAGAACCCGGTGCCGATTATCGTGCCATGCCATCGGGTGCTGGCTGCGGATGGCGCGACGGGCGGATTTTCCGCGCCGGGCGGCGTCGCCACCAAGTTCCGCATTCTCACCATCGAAGGAGCCCTGGCTCCCTCCCGCGCGCCGACCTTGTTCGATGTCCTGTTGTCGGTGCCGCCGACGCGCACGCCGCGGTGATGGTCACGCGGCCTCGCGCGGTCCCCAGCGCGTGAGCCAGACGGCGAGGGTGCACAGCACGCCGAGCACCACCATCGACAGTCCGGCCAGCCAGAAGAAGCTCGAAGCCTTGGCGTCGTGGGCAACCAGCCATGCTCCGCCGGCTGCGACGAAAACGAGGCGCGCCGTCTGCGCTATCACCGGCCCGATCATCTTTGCCGCACCCTGCGACGAAAAATAGATCGACATCGCGAGGCCCATGAAGCCGTACAGTGGCCCGGCGATGGCGAGATAGGATTGCCCGGACTGCACCACGCCGGGATCGTCCGTGAACATATGGATCCAGAGGTCGGGTGAGGCCGCGATCAGCGTGCCGATGATGCCGACCAGAAGAAATGCGGTGATCCCGCCCGTCCAGGCGATGCGCCGGGCGCGCCGCACGAGTCCTGCGCCGATCGCCATGCCGACCATCGGGACCGAGGCAGCGCCGATGGCGTAGGCGGCCGTGATCAGCATGAATTCCAGCCGCACGCCGATGCCGTAGCCGGCCAGCACGTCGTTGCCGAACGGGGCCAGCATGTGGGTCATGATCGCCACCGTCAGAACCGACTGCAGAGGCGAGAAGCAGGAGATCAGCCCGACGCTGAGGATGTCGAAGAACATGCCGCGGTGCAGCTTGAAGCCGCGCAGTATGGGCCGTACGCGGGCGCGGCCCGAAAAGATGTGCCAGCCCATCACCACCACGGCCAGTGACATGGCGATCAGGGTGCCGGTCGCAACGCCGGGCATGCCGAACTGCGGGATCGGGCCGAGGCCGAGCCCGAGAATGCCGCCGAACACAATCTGAGCGATCGAGGCCAGCAGGATCATGGCCGACGGCAGCCGCATGTTGCCGGTGCCGCGCAGGATCGCGGCGAGGCTGTTCATCAGCCAGGGGATGCACGCGCCGCCGAAAAAGATGGTGATGTAGGAACCCGCGTCGGAGAGCACCCGGCCGCGCCCGCCGAGCTGCTGGAGCAGATACGGACCGGCCGCCAGCATGCCGATGGTGAAGACGAGGCCGAAGCCCAATCCGTTGAGGAGCGCGTGGCTCGCCAGCATCGCGGCGCGCCGCTGATCGTCGGCGCCCAGTGCGCGGGCAATCGCCGAGGCGACGCCGCCGCCCATGGCGCCGCCGGACATGGTCATCGTCAGCATCACGAAGGGAAAGACGAGCGCCATGGCGGCCAGTGGCTCGGTGCCGAGCCGGCCGATATAGGAGGTCTCGGCGATCACCACGCAGGTGCCGGCCGTCAGCGCTACCGCATTCGGGGTCGCGAGGCGCAGCAGGGTGGGAAGAATCGGGCCTTCGAGCAGCGGGTTGGAGCGTCGCGGCGGAGGCGCAGGAGAAGGCAGCGGCGCAGGCGTCTCCTTGCCCACGGCCGGCAATTCTGCCGCTGCGAGATCGGTCATGGCGTTTCCTGATCGCGATCAGGACAGCCCGACCGCATAAATTTAAAATCTTGTTCGTTAAAACAGAACGTTATCATCAATCGCAAGCGCCGACCCGCGCGTAATGCGCATGGGTTCAATGCCGTCGCGGCCGCCGGGTGTCCGGCGGCGACGTATCCGTCAGGCCGCGAGATATGTCGCGGCGTCGGCGAGGCTGACCTCGCGCTCACCGAGCAGCAGGCCGGCGATCCGGGCGTCCCGCCGGCTGTCGAGCGGAGCGAACGGATCCTGCGGCGTCAGCCGATGATCGACCACCATGCGCGCCACCAGCATGCGGCGGGCGTCGCCGCGCAGTGCGTGGATGCGTGAACCTTCCCAGGTCATCACGGCGGCGCTGGCGACATGATAGAGCGCGCCCGCGGCGCGGCGGGCGTCGGCCTCGTTCTCCGCGCGGCTCGCGACCTCGCGCGCGAAGGTCACGGCGCGGTCCGTCATGACGTGCAGCCGGTCGCGCCAGTGCTGCGGCGCCGTCGGCGCATCATCGATGCGGGCGTGGGTGTCGGCGGCAAAGACGGTTTCCGCGCCGTGGCGGCCGACGGCGCGGGTCAGCGCGTCGAGCGCGACGATGTTGCCGGTGCCTTCCCAGATCGAGCCGAGATGGGCATCGCGCAACAGGCGCGGCGGAATGAATTCCTCGATGTAACCGATGCCGCCGCGCATCTCCATCGCCTCGCCGCAAACCTTCCGGGCATCGCGGGTGGCGCGATACTTCAGGGTCGGCGTGAGGATGCGCAGCAGCGCCGCCGCATCCTGGCTGCCCGCCTCGGCGCGGTCGAGAGCATTGGCGGTGACGAAGCTCATGGAGACGGCCTGCTCCGTCGCCAGCAGGATCTTCATCATCTGCCGCAGCGCCAGCGGCTTGTCGATGATGCGGCTGCCGAACACCACGCGGTGGTTCGCGACCGTCGTGGCGTCGTGGTAGGCGCGGCGCATCAGGGCCGCCGACTTCACGCCGTTGGACAGGCGCGACCAGTTGACCATCTCGGCCATCTGCACGAAGCCGCGATCGAGGCGGCCGACCGCATAGGCGACCGCGCCTTCCAGCTTGATCTCGCCGGACGCCATCGAGCGCGTGCCGAGCTTGTCCTTGAGCCGGACGATCCGGTAGTTGTTCGGCGAACCGTCGTCGAGGAAACGTGGCATCAGGAACAGGCCGACGCCGCGCGTGCCGGGCGGTGCGCCTTCCGGCCGCGCCAGCAGCATCACAATCTTCGCGTCCGCATTGGAGCAGAACCACTTCTCGCCATAGAGACGGAAGTGGTCGTCCTGCCGCACCGCGACCGTGGTCAGCCTGCCGACGTCGGAGCCGCCTTCCTTCTCGGTCATGAACTGGCCGCCCTGGGTCAGCCGGTCCATGTCGGTCTGGGTCAGGCCATCGAGATACTTCGCTTTGAGAGCTGCGTCGCCGAACCGCGACAGCAGCCGCGCTGCACCGTCGGTGACGTTGATCGGGCAGCCCATGCCGAATTCGGTCTGGTTGAACAGAAACGTAAAGGCATGCTTGGCGACGGATGGATAGGTTTCCGCCCAGCCGAGAATCCCAGCGCGATGCGACATCGCGTGGATGCCGAATCGACCGAAGGCGGCGTTCTCCAGTTCGCGATAGGCCGGGTGATATTCGATCCACTGCCGGTCGCGGCCGAAGCGGTCGCGCTGGTGCAGCACCGGCGGGTGCCGGTCGGCGAGCCGGGCGCAGGCGTCGAGATGATCGCCTGCCAGCGCGCCGAGCGCGTCGAGATGCGGATCGATGTGCTGGAATAACGGCGCGGGCAGATAGAGCCGCAGCAGATCGGCCAGCACCGGATCGGCGCGATAGAAATTGAGGCCGGTGGTGTCGGGCGCGATGGCGTCCGATCCCTGCGGCACGTTGCGGTCCGCGATCGCATCCATGGCCGTTTCCTCGTTCTTGTTGTGTTGCGGCCGAACTTACACTGGCGTTCAGACCCGCACCATCCGCTTGCCGCGGTTGGCGCCCGCGAGCAGCCCGATCAGCGCCTGCGGCGTGTTCTCCAGCCCGTCGACGATGTCTTCCTGCACCGTGAGCTTGCCCGCATCGACCCACGATTTCAGGTCGGCCAGCGCCGCGTCGCGCTGGTCGTCGAAGTCCATCACGATGAACCCCTGCATGGTGAGGCGCTTCACCACGAGCAGGCCCGGAATGCCGCGCGGCCCATGGGCGGAGGGCGTGCGGTCGTATTGCGAGACCGCGCCGCAGCAGGCGATGCGGCCGTGCATGTTCATCTGCGGCAGGCAGGCTTCGAGGATGTCGCCGCCGACATTGTCGAAATAGACATCGATGCCCTTCGGCGCAGCCGCGCGCAACGCCTTGAACAGTGCGCCGTCCTTATAGTCCACCGCTGCATCGAACCCGAGTTCGTCGGTGAGCCAGCGGCATTTCTCCGCGCCGCCCGCGATGCCGACGACGCGGCAGCCCTTGATCTTCGCGATCTGCCCGACGATGGAGCCGACCGATCCGGCCGCCGCCGAGACCACGACGGTTTCGCCGGGTTTCGGTTTGCCGACATGGAGCAGGCCGAAATAGGCGGTCAGGCCGGCGATGCCGTAGACGCTCAGGAGATGCGTCATCGGCTCGATCTTCGGGAGCTTGGTCAGCGCTTTGGCCGGAAGCGTGGCATAGTCCTGCCAGCCGGTATCGGCGAACACGAGGTCGCCCGGCGCGAAGCCCGCTGCCTTCGATTCGATGATTTCGGCGACGCCGCCGCCCGCCATCACCGAATCCGCTTCCACCGCCGAGCGGTAGGTCGCGCCCTGCATCCAGGCCCGGTTGGCGGCGTCGAGCGAGATGTAGCGGACCCGGACCAGAACCTCGCCGTCCTTCGGCGCGGGAACCGGGCCTTCCGCCAGCCGGAAATGGCGGGGTTCGAGCTTTTCGGTCGGCTTCTCGACCAGTAGAACCTGCCGGTTTGTTACACCCATCGACGCCTCCCCGTATTCGTTCCTTTGTGGAACCAATGATTTGACAGGAGCCCTACGTCATTTCGGCGGCGAGGGAAAGGCGCGGTTCTTTGTTGAAATGAACCACCGTGTCGGTTGTGGCCACCAGTCATGCGCCTTTTTTTCTTGACGAAAACGTGCTGCGACGCCATCAAGAAGCGCAATTGTCAAACGGCCAGAACGACTTCGTGCGTTGCACATAAGACTTGTTCCAGCTTTCGGCCTTCGAGTGGCATAGCATCCCATGAGCGCCTTCTTTCACGAAAAAGTCCTGTCGGTTCACCACTGGACCGAGACTCTCTTCAGTTTCCGCGCGACGCGCGACGCCTCCTTCCGCTTCAACAGCGGCCAGTTCGCCATGATCGGGCTGGAAGTGGACGGCCGTCCGCTGCTGCGCGCCTACAGCATGGCCAGCGCCAACCACGAGGAGACGCTTGAGTTCTTCTCGATCAAGGTGCCGGACGGCCCGCTGACCTCGCGCCTGCAGAAGATCAAGGAAGGCGACACCATCCTGGTTGGCCGCAAGGCCACCGGAACGCTGGTCGCCGACAACCTGTTCCCCGGCAAGCGGCTGATGCTCCTGTCCACCGGCACGGGCCTCGCGCCATTCACCAGCATCATCAAGGATCCGGACATCTACGACCGGTTCGACCAGATCCTGCTGGTGCATGGCTGCCGCCAGGTGGCCGAGCTGGCCTATGGCGAGAGCATCGTCGAGGGGCTGCGCAACGACGAGATGTTCGGCCCGCTCGTCGACGAGAAGCTGACCTACTACCCCACGGTGACCCGCGAGCCGTTCCGCAACCGTGGCCGCATCACCGACCTGATCGCCTCGGGTCAGCTATTCAACGACATCCAGCAGGGGCCGCTCGACATCGAGACCGACCGCATCATGCTGTGCGGCAGCCCGGCGATGCTGGAAGATCTGCGCAACATGTTCGACGCGCGCGGCTTCGTGGAAGGCAGCCACAGCGAGCCGGGTCACTACGTGATCGAGAAGGCGTTCGTCGAGAAATAACGCGCCGCAAAATCGGCCGTTTCGGATTTTCGGAGCCGCGTCCCCAATGAGGGGCGCGGCTTTTTCGTTCCGGCAGGTTTCTGGCTCCCGGTTCCGCGATGCTGTAGCCTCGGGCGCTGAGCTTCGGAAATCGGGTCACACGATCTTTGCGAGAATGCGCGACATCCGGCAGTGATGCTCGCGCGGTCCTGCGGGGTTGCGGGCCGGTCAGGAAACTGCGGAAGATATTTATGGACACGCTGCTGCTGCCGTTCACGCCTCGCTACATCGTTCTGACCCTGTGCGCGGTTCTGACCGCCGTTTTCATTGGCATCGGCCTTGCCGATCATAAGGTCATCAACCTGCTGGCCATTCCGACGCTGCTGTTCGGCGGGCTTACCGCGCTCGGCATTCGCGATGTTCTGCAGAAAAACCACGCGGTGCTGCGCAACTACCCGATCTCGGCGCATCTGCGGTTCCTGCTTGAGGAAATCCGCCCCGAGATGCGCCAGTATTTCTTCGAGAGCGAGAAGGACGGCACGCCGTTCAGCCGCGACGTGCGGGCGGTGGTCTATCAGCGCGCCAAGATGGTGCTCGACAAGCGGCCGTTCGGCACCCAGCACAACGTCTATTCGGACGGCTTCGAATGGATGAACCATTCGCTCGCGGCGAAACCTCCGGCGAAGGATCACTTCCGCATCGACATCGGCGGCCCGGAATGCACCCAGCCCTACTCGGCATCGATCCTGAATATTTCCGCCATGAGCTTTGGCGCGCTCAGCGCCAACGCGATCCGCGCGCTGAACGCCGGGGCGAAGAAGGGCGGCTTCGCCCATGACACCGGCGAGGGCGGCGTCAGTCCCTATCACCGCGAGAATGGCGGCGACCTGATCTGGGAGATCGGGTCCGGCTATTTCGGCTGCCGCACCCGCGATGGAAAGTTTGATCCCGAAACCTTCGCGCGGATCGCGTCCGATCCGCAGATCAAAATGGTCGAGCTGAAGGTCAGCCAGGGCGCCAAGCCGGGCCATGGCGGCGTACTGCCGGCCGCCAAGGTGACCGAGGAGATTTCGCAGATTCGCGGCGTCGCGCTGGGAGAAGACTGCATCTCGCCGCCGACCCACTCGGCCTTCTCCAATCCGATCGAGATGGTGCAGTTCATCGGCCGCATGCGCGAGCTGTCGGGCGGAAAGCCGGCCGGATTCAAGCTCTGCATCGGCCATCGCTGGGAGTTTCTGGCGATCTGCAAGGCGATGCTGGAAACAGGAATCTATCCGGACTTCATCGTGGTGGACGGCAAGGAAGGCGGCACCGGCGCCGCGCCGCTGGAGTTCATGGACCATCTCGGCATGCCGATGCGCGAGGGCGTTCACTTCGTCCACAATGCGCTGGTCGGGATCGGAGCGCGGGATCGGGTCCGGGTCGGCTGCGCGGGCAAGATCGTCACCGCCTTCGATATGGCGCGCGCCTTGGCGATCGGCGCGGACTGGTGCAATTCCGCGCGCGGCTTCATGTTCTCGCTCGGCTGCATCCAGTCGCTGAGCTGCCATACCGATCGCTGCCCGACCGGCGTCGCCACGCAGGATCCGACCCGCAACCGCGCGCTGGTGGTCGAGGACAAGGTGAGCCGCGTCGCCAATTTCCATCGCTCCACGCTTCACGCGCTCACCGAACTGATCGCGGCGGCTGGCATCGAGCATCCGAAGGAATTGCGGCCGGTGCATTTCTCGCGGCGCGTGTCGCCGACCGAAGTGCGGACATTCGATCAGCTCTATCCGATGCTGCATCCGGGCGAACTTATCGCGGGCACCAGCGACCCGCGCTTCCGCGACGCGTGGAACATGGCGCGGGCCGAAACATTTGCGGCCGCGCTCTGACCGCGAAATCTACCCGTGCCCTCATATGATTTGATATGTGCGAAGGGCAGGCAGGTCGCCGGCTGTCCCCGAAAGGACGCGGCCGAAGGTGGACGACGGTTGAATGAGTGAGCAGATGGCGGCGCCAGCGTCTATTTCCGGATCATTGCGAGCGGGCGATGGCTGGCGGCTGGCGGTGTGCTGGATGCTGGTTGGCGTGTGGGGGGCGTGTCTTGTCGTGACATCGGTCTGGCCGGTGGCCGCGATGGCCTCTGCCGCCGAAGACCTCAAGGCGCTGGCCTTCCTGTTGTGTGTCGCGCTGCATGCGTCGTTGTCCTACCGTTGGTTGGGGACCGGTGCGTTTTTCGTGATCGTCTATGTCGTGGCCTTCGTCTTCGAGGCGCTCAGCATTGCCACCGGATTCCCGTTTGGCTTCTACGAGCACGGCCCGTCGTTTGGGATGCAGGTTCTCAGGGTCCCGCTGATGGTTCCGCTGGTCTATGTCCTGCTCGGCTGGTTCGCGTGGACCCTTGCATGCATCATCGTGCGCGAGCGGCCGACACAGCGCGGGGGAGCGACGCGCGTGGTGACGCCACTGGCGGCGGCCTTCATCCTCACCGGCTTCGATTTCGTCTACGATCCGATCGGTTCGGCGGCACTCGGTCTTTGGGTCTATCGCGATCCCAGCGGCTATTTCGGAGTGCCGCTGACCAACTTTCTCGGCTGGCTGCTGACGAGTTGGGTTGCGTTCCAACTTTTCGCGCTTGTGGAGGAGCGTTTCATCAGGACCGCGGGCGTGGAGCGCATCGGCTATTGGCTTTTGCCGTGCGTGATCTGGACAGCCATCGCGTTGCAGTATCCATTTTTGTACGCGCGCGCGTCAGCTGGAACGGTGACCGTGGGTGGCGGCACGTTCGTGATCTCGGATATCTATGAGGCCGCAGTGGCGGCGGGGCTGCTCACGATGTTGTTCGTTTCGCTTGTCGCGGTCTCGCGCCTGCTGGTTGCCCGGGAACACCGCGCCGGCCCGGTGTGATTTCTAAAGTCAGAGCGCGTTCCGGATTTTGTCGATATCGCGTTCTGGCATGCGTTGGCGCGAGCGATGGCTCGATGCCGATCGGTTTTGCGTTGGAGCGGCTGAGCTGGGTTCAGAACTCGCCATGCAGCCGGCCCGAGAAGATCGAGACCGGACCGCGGTCGGCATTGTAGGCGGGGTTGGTGACGTACTGATAGTTGGCCGTGAGCGTGATGCCCTTGTTCAGCGCATAAGCGTAGTAGGCTTCGAGAATGCGCTCGTGGCGGTAGTTCAGTTTGCCGTCGCCGATCAGAGGGCCGAGCCCCCCGGCGGCGATAAAGTCACGATGGTCCTTCGACAGGCCGTTGATCGCGCCCGCGATGCCGATCGTGTCGTCCGGGCGGCCCCATGAGGCTCCCTTGATCGAGGTGCCGAGCGACAGGCTGGCGTCGATGTCGGTGAACGCCATGATCTCGGTGCGGCCATCGTTCCAGCTCCAGCGGCCGAACAGGCCGACGGTGTTTGAGAGCGCCTGCTCGACGGACACCGCATAGCCGTATTTGATGCGGCCCTTGCGGGTCAGCGCGATGTCGGTGCCGAAGGCCGGATTGTCCAGCGTCTCGCGGTAGCTGCCTGAGTAGGCGCTGTTGAGGAATCCGAGCAGGCGCAGCTTGCCCGGCTGCGACAGCAGCGAATAGCGCGTTTCGAGTTCGAGCACGTAGCTGCCGCGCTCGCCGACCCTGGTGTCGAAGCTGCTTGAGTTCGATTCCGAGTTCACCAGGAAGTAGCCCGCGCGAAGCGCCCACTGCTTCTGGTTCAGTTCGGCGGTGGCGCCGTAGGTCAGACCGAGCTTGTCGGCGGCGTAGTCGAATGCACCGGGCGCCCAGACCGACCAGTTCATGAAATCCTTGCGCGGATCCTTCGCGTAGCTGTTGCCGTCGAACACATCGAGCACGGAGAACTTGCCGGCCTGCAGGGTCAGGCGCGACACGTCGACTTTCTCGCCGAACTGTCCGGGCGCGCTTTCGAGTGTTTCCTCCTCGCCGCCGAAGCCGAAGGTCTGGCGCACATAGAGCCGGGAGGTGTTGTAACGTGGATAAGGGAAATTCGATTTCTGGGCTTCGCCGCTGGAAAAGCCGGCGAGGCCCACCGTGTCGCTCAGGCCGTATCCCTGAGTGAGTTCGGGATTGAAATAGACCGTGCCGCCCTCCCACACGCGCGCGCTTACGAACAGGCTGTTCGACCACGTGCTCTTGAGCTGGGCTTGCGGCGACAGGCTGTTGACCCCGCTATAGGGCGCGCGGAACGAGGGATAGCCCTGCGACAAGAACGTCGTCTGGCCGTGGATTTCCCAGTCCGGCGATTCCGAGGTGATATCATCAACGGACAGCTTCGGACCCCACGGGCCGTCGAACTTGCGGTTCAGGCCCAGCCGTACGGTGTGAATATCGGCGTGATCCGCCCGGAAGACACTGCCCGACGGCAGCGTCACGGCGGAGGGCTCGAAGCGGCTGTTCAGATACTCGACGCGTGCGGTCCAGTGCGGGGAGATCATCCGCTCGACGCCTGCACCGGCCACCCAGCCCGGCCGCAGGCTGAGCCTGCGTTCATTGTCGCCGGACGGCAGAAGATTGCCGACCCGCGTGCCCAGATAGGCGAGGCCGCCGGTCGCATAGACGAGCCATGACGGGGTGACCAGATAGCCGAGCCGCCCGCGCAGGCTGCCGTAAACATCCAGCCGTTCGGTCATGTCGGAGCGCGGCGTGATGACCGAGGCAAGGCTGATATCGGAATCGAACACGCCGCCGAACGACGCGTCGATCTCGACGCCCGCAAGCCAGCGGGGCGCGATCATCATGTTGACGCCGGCTTGCAGACCGGTGACGGCGGTTCCGGAGCGCTGATCAAATGCCGTCGGCGCTGCGTCGGAGAACGTGCCTGCCGTGTTCGCGCGCATATAGCCAATATGGGTGCCCAGATAGAGGCCGGTCCAGTTGGGGACCGCGACTGCTGCGGGAGCCTTCACCGGCAGGTCGGCGGCGACCGCCGTCGTCTGACTCACGCCAAATCCCACCCCGAGCACCAGCCCCGTGGCGACAAACGCCTTCATTCGCCCCTCGTCCCCTCAAAGGCCCGGCCATCGCGCGGCGGCCCGACTTATCATGGGTTTCCGGGCGTCGCCTTACGAAATTACCCATATTCAGGATCGGATCAATCCTGCAACTCACTTGCAAAAGCAACAATGCCTGCGAGTCAGGATTAAGTGCCATGCGATTGTGACAGCCGGACGAAAGGTCGGCGAGATATGAAAACCGCCCGGCAGAGGCCGGGCGGTTCGTCGGTCCGACACAAGGTGGATGAGGCGCCTGCGCCGGACGCTCGATCCACGGCTCGCCGATCAGAAGTCGCAGACGCGGACGCGGCCCCGATAGTTGCCGAACGCATCGAAACGCTTCACCCAGCCGCAGCGGCGATAGACCGGGCCCGGCGCGACGACATAGGCCGGCGTGGCCGCGGCTGCGATGGCGCTGCCGACGATGGCTGCGCCGAGCAGGCCTGCGCCGTGGTGGTGGTGATGCGGGAACGGGCCGTGGGCTTCCGCGCTGGTGGCGGAGGCGGCGACAGCGCCGGAAACCGCGAGGGCGGCGAGGGCGAAAGCGGCAATCTTCATCTTGATCGACATCGTGAACTCCATCCTGTTGGGGCGGCCATCATCGGTCCGCATGCCTGTTGGTCGGCGGGCGGCGGGAGGGAGTTCGGGGCGGGACAGCGGTTGTGTGATCTGGATCACACGTTGTCGGCCGAGGGCGGAAGGCGGAATTGCGCGAGATCAAAACGGGCGACGTCCGCGAGCAGTTCGCAGAAGGCGCGTGCGCCATGGGTCAGCAGCCGCTCGCCTTTTTCGGCCGTGGCCTGTGTCGCGTCGCCGACTGCCCCGGAGGGATGGAGATCCTGGGTCTGCCATGCGAACGGGGCCGGGCGCTGGGTCGACAGCCAGCGATAGCTCGCGGCCAGATCGAGGGAGGACGGCCGGAAATCCGCGATGCGCTCATGCTTCACCTCGCCGGGAAAGCGGGCCAGCATGATGGACGTCTCGACGGCGCCGCCGTGGATGCCGTGGCGAATCTCCTCATCTGCGAAGAGACCTTCGGGGAGGCCGAAGCGGCTCCATGAGGTCGTGACTGCGAGCATGCCGAGCCGGGCGCGCAGTTCCTGCGCGACAATGGCCATGGCGCCGGAATTGCCGCCATGGCTACTGACCATCACCAGCTTGCGGATGCCGTGGCGCGCCGCCTGCGCGCCGAGCGCGGTCCAGCCGCGGATCGCCTCCACCGGGTCGAGGGTCAGGGTGCCTGGATAGTCGATATGCTCGGTCGAAATGCCGATCCGCTCGATCGGCAGCAGCACCGCGGCGATATCGGGGGCAAGCCGCGCGCGCACCTCCGCGAGATAGGCTTCCGCGATCAGCACGTCCGTGGTGAACGGCAGATGCGGGCCGTGCTGTTCGGTCGCCGCCAGCGGCAGGATCGCGATGCGTTGCGCGGGCTCCGCCGCGGCGACGGTATCGGGGTGAATGGCAAGCCAGTGGTCGGGGAGGTCCGTCATGCGTCAGGCATCTTCATCGGGTGGTCGGTCCAGATCGGGTTCGATTCCACTCAGCTCGGATTCTAGCGTTTTATTAAGTGGAGAATGACCTTATCTGAAACCGCCTTTCCACTTTCCAAGTGCATGCTCTATAGCCTCTTTGAGGTCATGAAGCAGACGAATGACGGAGAATCGGAGATGCCAGCGGCCCGCCTGAAGTTCCTGTTCCTCGCACTGGCCGCGATCGCGATTGCCATTCCGGTGTCCGGCCATGCCCAGACGGGCGGCGACAGGCTGGACAAGGTGTCGTTCGGCACCAACTGGGTTGCCGAGGCCGAGCACGGCGGCTTCTTTCAGGCGGTGGCTGACGGCACCTACAAGAAATACGGGCTGGACGTGACCATCGTGCCCGGCGGACCGAACATCAACAACCGGATCCTGCTGATCTCGGGCAAGCTCGATTTTTTCATGAGCGCGAATTCGCTGCAGTCGTTCGATGCCGTCGCGAACAAGGTGCCCGTGATCGCGGTGGCGGCCATGTTCCAGAAGGATCCGCAGGTGTTTCTGGCGCACCCGGCGTCGAACGTGAAGACTCTTGAAGACCTCAAGCCGCTGACGCTGTTCGTCTCCAAGGAGGCGATGGTCGGGCTGTTTCAGTGGATGAAGCTCGAATACGGATTCTCGGAATCGAAGGTGAAGCCCTACACCTTCAATCCGCAGCCGTTCCTCGCCGACAGGAACAGCGCGATGCAGGGCTATGTCACCTCCGAGCCCTTCGCCATCGAGAAGGCGGCGAAGTTCACGCCGAGCGTGGTGCTGCTGGCCGACTACGGCTTCAGCACCTATTCGACGCTGATCGAAACGCGGACCGACACCGTCGATAAGAAGCCGGACCTCGTGCAGCGTTTCGTCGATGCTTCGATCGTCGGTTGGTACACATATCTTTACGGCGACAACAGCGCCGGAAACGCACTCATCAAGAAGATGAATCCGGAGATGACCGACGATCTTCTGTCCTATTCGGTCGCGGCGATGAAGGAGCGCGGCATCGTCGATTCCGGCGACACGCTGCGTGACGGCATCGGCGCCATGAACGACCAGCGCATGACCGACTTCTTCGACAAGATGGCGCGCGCGGGCGTGGTGAAGCGCGATCTCGACTATCGCAAGTCCTATACGCTGCGCTTCGTCAACAAAGGCGTGGGGCTCGAACGGCGGCCGAAGCAGTGACAGCCGAGGACGGGGCGGTGGGAGCGTCGCCGTCGGCCCCGGCCATCGCGCTGCGCGGCGTGACCAAGGTCTACGACAACGGCGTATGCGCGCTGGGGCCGATCGATCTCGACGTCGCGTCCGGCGATTTCATCGCGCTGCTCGGCCCGTCCGGCTGCGGCAAGTCCACGGCGCTGCGCATCATCGCCGGACTGGCGAAGCCCTCATCGGGAACGGTGCAGTTCGGCGACAGCAAAGGAGCTGTGGGAAGTGACCGCCATCGCATCGGCTTCGTGTTTCAGGAGCCGACGCTGATGCCGTGGGCCAGCGTGCGGGACAACGTGTATCTGCCGCTGCGCCTCGCACATGTTTCGCGACAGGAGGCCATGCCCCGGATCGAGGCCGCGCTGGCGCAGGTTGGACTCGCCGACTTTGCGGACGCGTTTCCGCGCGAACTCTCCGGCGGGATGAAGATGCGGGTGTCGCTGGCGCGGGCGCTGGTCACCGATCCCGCGATCCTTTTGATGGACGAGCCGTTCGCCGCGCTCGACGAGATCACCCGCTTCAAACTGAACAACGACCTGCTGACGCTGTGGCGTTCGCTGAACAAGACCGTCGTGTTCGTCACCCATTCGGTGTTCGAATCGGTCTATCTCGCCGAGCGCGTGCTGGTGATGACCCGTCGTCCGGGCCGCATCGCCGGGACATTCGCGATCGCGACAGCGCAGCCCCGCGACGAATCGTTCCGGACCTCGCCGGACTATGCGGCGTATTGCCGGGAGGTCTCGGCGGCGCTCGCGCGTACGGGCGCGGACGAGGCCGCATGAGTGCCCAGCCGCAAGCCCGGGCAACCGCGCCGAAGCTGCGCGCGGTTCTGCTGCCGGTTCTGGCGCTCGCCGGCGGACTCGCCGTGTGGCATCTCGTGGTCCGCGTGTTCGATCTGCCATCCTATGTCCTGCCGGGACCGGGTCTGGTGTTCTCTACCCTGATCGAGGACCGGGGGATTCTGTGGGAATCGCTCGGCATCACGCTGCTGACGACGCTGGAGGGATTCGCCGCCGCCGCCGTCGGCGGGATCGCGCTGGCCTTCGCGTTCAGCCAGTGGCGCTGTCTGGAGCAGGCGTTCTTTCCCTATGCGGTAATCCTGCAGGTCACGCCGGTGATCGCGATCGCGCCGCTGCTGCTGATCTACCTGCCGCAGCAGGCGGCGGTGGTGACATGCGCGTGGATCGTGGCGTTCTTCCCGGTGCTGTCGAACACGACGCTCGGGCTGAAATCGGCAGACCACAATCTCGCCGGTCTGTTCCAGCTCTACGGCGCAAGCCGCTGGCAGACGCTGGTGCATCTGCGGCTGCCGGCGGCGCTGCCTTACGTGATGGGCGGCCTGCGCATCGCGGGCGGACTGGCGCTGATCGGCGCGGTGGTGGCGGAGATTGCGGCCGGATCGGCCGGGGCAGGGTCCGGTCTTGCTTACCGCATTGCGGAATCCGGATACCGGCTGAACATTCCGCGCATGTTTGCCGCGCTGCTTCTGCTGTCGCTGGCGGGCATTGCGATCTATGCCGCCCTCGCGCTGGCCTCCCACCTTGTGCTACGGCACTGGCACGAAAGCGCACGCGATAAGGACGCCTGAGGGACCATGACCGCAGCGAACCCGCCGGAACTTCTCGTCTATGGTCCGCCGAAGTCGACCATCACCACCGGGCTGCAATCGTTTTCGCTGCACGCTGTCGCAACCACGGACGATCTCGGCAGGATCACGGACGAGATCGCCATGCGCATTCGCGGCATCGCGGTGACCGGACTGGTGCGGGCGGACAGTGCGTTTCTCGCGCGGTTTCCGAAGCTCGAAATCGTCTCCAGCTTCGGCGTCGGCTACGATCATGTCGATGCGGCTTACGCCCGCGATCACGGCATCATCGTCACCAACACGCCCGACGTCCTCACCGAGGAGGTCGCGGACCTGACCATCGGGCTCCTGATCGCCACGGTGCGCGAGATTCCGCAGTCGGACCAGTATCTGCGCGCCGGTCGCTGGGAGACGGCGGCGTTTCCACTCAGCCGCGGCTCGATGCGCGACCGCACCGTCGGCATGGTCGGCATGGGGCGGATTGGTCAGGCCATCGCGCGCCGGCTCGATGCGATGAGTGTGCCCGTGGTCTATCACTCCCGGCGGCCGGCAGCCGATGTCTCTTACAGGCACTATCCGGATCTGGTCGCGATGGCGTCGGACGTGGATACGCTGATCGTCATCATCCCAGGCGGCGCGTCGACGCGCAATCTCATCAATGCCGGTGTTCTGAAGGCGCTGGGCGAGCGCGGCGTGCTGATCAACGTCGCGCGCGGCTCGGTGGTGGACGAGGCGGCGCTGATCGCCGCCCTGAAGGACGGCACCATCATGGCGGCCGGTCTCGACGTGTTCGCCGAGGAGCCGAAGGTGCCGGCCGACCTGATCGCCCTGCCCAACACGGTGCTGCTGCCGCATATCGGTTCGGCCTCGGTCCATACCCGCACCGCCATGGAGCAGCTCGTGGTCGACAATCTGAAGGCGTGGTTTGCAGGCCAGCCGCCGCTGACGCCGATTCCCGAAACGCCGGTGCAGGGACGCTAGACCATGTCGTTCCGCCGGCACGTCGCGTTTTGCATCTGCATCACGTTGGCCGCGCCGGCAGCGGCGCAGACACCGACAAGTCTGGCCGATCAGATGGTCGGCCAGTGGGAGCTGTCCACCACCGACCGCAGCAAGACCTGTGTCGTGACGCTGGAAAAGGGCGCGGGCCCGCAGGGCTATCGCCTGCAACTGGACAAGGATTGCGTGGCGGCGCTGCCGTTCGCGAAGGACATCGCGGCGTGGTCGATCAAGGGCCTCGATATCGTGCGCTTGCAGGACGCGCGCGGCCAGCCGGTGCTCGACCTGACCGAGGTCGAGAGCGGAATCTTCGAGGGCGTGCGCCAGGGCGAGGGCGTCTATCTGTTGCAGGATCTCGCTGCCGCGCAGGCGATGAGCCGCTCGATGGATCAGATGATCGGCGACTGGTCGATGGTGCGCGGCTCGGGCCGCGTGCTGTGCGGGCTGACGCTGACCAACAACGAGGCCGGTGCCGACACCTTCGAAGCGTTTCTCAAGCCGCGCTGCGACCCCGCTGTCGTCGCGTTCAATCCGAAGGTGTGGAAGCTGGAGCGCGGCGAGCTGCAGCTGATCGCGCCGAGCGGCGAGATCTGGCATTTCGAGGCGGACGACAACGCGCAGTGGCGGCGCGTGCCCGAGCAGGCCGATCCGATCCTGCTCTCGCGGCAGTAAGCGTTTCCCTCGCCGCCCGCTACATCAACTTGAGCGCCTTGAGGCTGGCATGGCCCTGCCGCCCGACGATGATGTGGTCGTGGACCTGAATGTTCAGCGTGCCGGCGATCTCCACGATGGACTTGGTCATCTGGATATCGGCTGCCGAGGGCGTCGGGTCGCCGGAGGGGTGGTTGTGCACCAGAATGATCGCGCTCGCCGACAGCTCCAGCGCGCGCTTCACCACCTCGCGCGGATAGACGGGGGTGTGATCCACCGTGCCGGTCTGCTGCAATTCGTCGGCGATCAGCTGATTGCGCTTGTCGAGAAACAGGATGCGAAACTGCTCCACATCGGCGAACGCCATCGTGGTGCGGCAGTAGTCGATCACGGACGACCATGACGACAGCAGCGGCCGCTGTTTGACGCGGCCCCTGGCGACGCGCGCGGCGGTGGCGGCCACCAGTTTGAGTTCGGTCACCGCGGACTCGCCGAGGCCGCCCACCTCGCGCAGCCGCGCCTCGGGCGCGTGCACCACCTCCGCGAACGAGCCGAACCGTCCGATCAGCGCCTTGGCAAGCGGCTTCACGTCGCGGCGCGGCAGGGCGCGAAACAGCACGAGTTCAAGAAGTTCGTAATCGCTCAGCGCGTCCGCGCCGGCATCGCGGAAGCGCTCGCGCAGCCGCTCGCGGTGGCCGTGATAGTGCGGCACCTCGGCGAAGCCGGGGGCGGTGGCGGATTGAGGTTTCGCAGGCGGTTCGGCTGGCATGCGCGGCATTCACCATGGATGCCGCCAGCATGCCGCAGGTTCCGCCGTTTGCAAGCCGCGATTGCGTCGTGCGGCAGATCAGCCGAACACCGGCTTGTGCAGCCCGCCCGGAGAGATCGTGAAGATCTCGCAGCCGGTCTCGGTGACGCCGACCGCGTGCTCGAACTGCGCCGACAGCGAGCGGTCGCGCGTCACGGCGGTCCAGCCGTCCGACAAAATCTTCACGTGCGGCTTGCCGAGATTGATCATCGGCTCGACGGTGAACAGCATGCCCGGCTTCAGCACCGCGCCTTCGCCCGGACGGCCGACATGGATGATGTTCGGCTCGTCGTGGAACAGCTTGCCGAGACCGTGGCCGCAGAAATCGCGCACCACGCTCATCTGCTGCGGCTCGACGAAGGACTGGATGGCATGGCCGATGTCGCCGGTGGTGGCACCCGGCTTGATCGCGGCGATGCCGCGCATCAGCGACTCGTAGGTCACATCGATCAGCCGCTCGGCCTTTCGGGAAATCGGTCCGGCCGCATACATCCGGCTCGAGTCTCCGTGCCAGCCATCGACGATCAGGGTGACGTCGATGTTGATGATATCGCCCTCGCGCAGCGGCCGGTCGTTCGGCATGCCGTGGCAGACCACGTGATTGAGCGAGGTGCAGCTGAAGTAGCGGTAGCCGCGATACATCAGAGTTGCGGGCAGCGCGCCGTGGCTGAACACGAAGTCGCGCACGACGTCGTCGATCTGCGCCGTGGTGACGCCGGGCCTCACCAGCGGTGTCAGTTCGTCGAGACACTGGGCGACCAGAGCCCCTGCCTTGCGCATGCCGGCGAAGGCGGAAGGCCCATGCAGCTTGATCTGGCCGGTCTTGCGGAGGGAGGCGTCGCTGGCGTCGATATAAGTCATTGGAAATCCGTTCGGTTCACTCCAATTTAGTGCCTTGGGGCGGCAGCGCAACCCGACTCGTGAAAGGGCGGACGCTTGTTCGCCCTCGCCATCACTCGTCCACCAGGAGCGGCGTGGCGAGGACGATGCCGTCCTGCGTCACGCGGCAGAGGATGGCGTGGGCCTCGACGCCGGCTGCTCGTGCCCGGTCGAAGGCCCGCCCATAGGCGGGATCGATGTCGCGAGCGAGCCGCAGCCGGGTGGCCGAGCCGATCTGGACCACGTAGAGCATGGCTGCGCGGGCGCCTGTGGCCACCATGGCGGCGAGTTCGTCCAGATGCCGCGCGCCTCGCGCCGTAACCGAGTCAGGAAACTCGGCGACGCCGGGGATGCGCATCAGGTGGACGTTCTTCACCTCCACGTAGCAGGGCGGCCGGGCCGGATCCTCCAGCAGGAAATCCACCCGCGAGCCCTGTCCGTATTTCACCTCGCGGCGGATCACAGGATACCCGGCGAGCGGCGGGATCGCGTTCACGGCCAGCGCCTCGGCCACCAGCGTGTTGGGGTGGGCGGTATTGACCCCCACGAGTTCCGGGCCGGTGCCGAAATCCGCCTCCACCAGCTCCCACGAATAGGGCAGCTTCCGCCCCGCCTTGTCGGATTTCGACAGCCAGACACGCGCGCCGGGCGCGGCCAGCCCGGTCATCGCGCCGGGATTGGCGACATGGGCGGTGATCTGCGTGCCGTCCGCCAGCTCGACATCGGCGAGAAAGCGCTTGTAGCGGCGGATCAGCGTTGCGGGAATCAGGGGAAGCGGAAACTGCATCGGCTCACGGTCCCGAACGCTGCGCCAGCGTTCGGGATATTCATTGTCGGTGGGGCGCTGTCTTACACGGTCTTCAGCGCCAGCGTGATATCCTCCAGCAGGTCCTCGACATCCTCAAGACCTGCCGAGTAGCGCACGAGGCCCTCGCCGATGCCCATCGCGGCCCGCACCTCGGGCGCGAGGCGCTGATGGGTGGTGGTCGCCGGATGGGTGACGAGGCTCTTGGCGTCGCCGAGATTGTTGCTGATGCGCGCGAGCTTCAGCGCATTGAGGAAGCGGAACGCGCCAGCCTTGTCGCCGTCGACCTCGAACGCCACCAGCGTCGAGCCGCCGCGCATCTGCTTCTTGACCGTGGCGGCCTGCGGATGGTCGTCGCGGCCCGGATAGATCAGGCGCTTGATCTTGGTATGCCTGGCCAGCATGTCCGCGATGGCGGCGGCGTTCCGGGTCTGCTGTCGCACGCGCACGCCCAGCGTTTCGAGGCCCTTCAGCAGCACCCATGCGTTGAACGGCGACATCGCCGGGCCGGTCTGGCGCAGGTAGGTGTGGATGTGATCCTGGATGAACTTCTGCGAGGACAGGATGACGCCTCCGAGACAGCGCCCCTGTCCATCGATGTGCTTGGTGGCCGAATAGACCACCGCGTCCGCGCCGAGCGCCAGCGGGCTCTGCCAGATCGCCGTCGCGAACACGTTGTCGACGATCAGCCGCGCGCCGCCGGCATGGGCGATCTCGGCGATCGCGCCGATGTCGAGCACGTCCAGCGTCGGGTTGGTCGGGCTTTCGAGGAAGCAGGTCTGGGTGTTGGGCCGCATCGCGGCGCGCCACTGGTCGAGATCGAGCCCGTCCACCAGCGTGGACTGGATGCCGTAGCGCGGCAGCAGGTCCTCGATCACGTAGCGGCACGAGCCGAACATCTCCTTGGCCGCGACCACGTGGTCGCCAGCCTTGAGCGGGGCAATGATCGCGGTGGTGACGGCGGCCATGCCGGTCGCCGCGGTGCGGGCGGCCTCGGCGCCTTCCAGTTCGAGCATGCGCTGCTCGAACATCGCCGTCGTGGGATTGGAGAAGCGCGAATAGATGAAGCCGGGATCCTCGCCGCTGAACCGCGCCTCGCACTCCTCGGCGGTCGCATAGACGAACCCCTGCGTCAGGAACAGCGCCTCCGAGGTCTCGCCGAATTGCGAGCGGAGCGTTCCGCCGTGAACGAGGCGGGTTTCGGGGCGATAGGCGCGGGGCGTTTCGGTGGGCAGCTTGTCCGACATCGGGACCTCCGTCGTGGTCCTTGCGGGCCACAAAAAACCGGCCTGGACGATTGTCCACAGGCCGGGATCACGAAGATCTCCGGCCTGTTTAGCGACTTGTTTAACGTGGCTGCAAGCCGGCCGGCTCAAATCACCACGGGATAAGTGGTGCTCTTAAGGGGGAGGGGCGGCCTCGTCAAGTGACGAGGGAACACCGGCCGGTCTATAAGGTATGCGTGAGTAGAGTAGCGAAAGAACCAGCGGTGCCGCTGAACCTGCCGGACGACGCCCAGGGAATTCTGCCGGACCGGATGATCGTGGCCATGGCCGACGCCAGCCTGATCCTGCCGGAATACGAATTCGTGGAAGGCCAGATCCAGCCCGCCAGCCTCGATCTGCGGCTCGGCGACGTCGCCTACCGGGTGCGCGCCAGCTTCCTGCCCGGCCCCGAGGCGCGGGTGGCGGATCGCATCGCGGAACTGAAACTGCACGAGATCAATCTTGCGGACGGCGCGGTGCTGGAAACCAACTGCGTCTACATCGTGCCACTGCTTGAGGCTTTGGCCTTGCCGCGCGGCATTTCCGCGTCCGCCAATCCGAAGAGCTCGACCGGCCGCCTCGACGTGTTCACGCGGGTGATTGCCGACGGCACCCGCGGATTCGACCGGATCGAGGCGGGCTATCAGGGCCCGCTCTATGCGGAGATCAGCCCCAAAACCTTTCCCGTGCTGCTGCGCGAGGGCTCGCGGCTGTCGCAGATCCGGTTCCGGATCGGCGACACGGTTCTCGACGAGGGCGAGTTGTATGATCTTCACGCGGCCGAGGGGCTCGTCGATACGGCCGAGGCGGACCTCGCCGGCGGCGTCGCCGTCAGCGTCGATCTGTCGGGCGAGAATTCGGGGGGGCTGGTCGGCTACCGGGCCAAGCGCCACACCGGCGTGGTCGATATCGACCGGCGCGGCGGCTACCCGGCCGGAGAATTCTGGGAGCCGATCCATGCGCGGCCGGACCGGAGCCTGATCCTCGATCCCGGCGAGTTCTACATTCTGGCGTCAAAAGAAGCGGTGCAGGTGCCGCCGGACTTCGCCGCCGAGATGGTCCCGTTCGATCCGCTGGTCGGCGAGTTTCGCGTCCACTATGCGGGCTTCTTCGACCCCGGCTTCGGCTATGCCGGTGCGGGAGGCGCGGGGGCGCGCGCGGTGCTGGAGGTGCGCTCGCGCGAGGTGCCCTTCATCCTGGAGCACGGCCAGACCGTCGGCCGGCTCGTCTACGAGCGGATGCTGGAGCGGCCCGACGCGCTCTATGGCCAGGACATCAATTCCAACTACCAGGCGCAGGGCCTGAAATTGTCGAAGCACTTCCGCGCGTGACGATCAGCGTTGCGCCGCGTCCTGCGAGGGGGTGACGCGCCACACCACGTTGCCGACATCGTCCGCAACGAGCAGCCCGCCCTTCGCGTCGAGACGGACGCCGACCGGCCGGCCCATGGTTTCACCCTTGTCGTTCAGGAAGCCGGTCAGGATGTCCTGCGGCGGTCCTGACGGTTTGCCATTCTCGAACGGCACGAAAATCACCTTGTAGCCGCTGCGCGGATTACGGTTCCAGGAGCCGTGCTGTCCCACGAAGGCGCCCTCTCCCAGAGATGTGAAGAGCGGGCTGGTGTTGAAGGCGAGTCCGAGCGAGGCGGTGTGGGCGCCGAGCGCGTAGTCCGGCACGATCGCCTTGGCGACCAGATCCGGCCGTGGCGGCTGCACCCGCACGTCGACGTGCTGACCGAAATAGCTATAAGGCCAGCCGTAGAATCCGCCGTCCTTCACCGACGTCATGTAGTCCGGCACGAGGTCGCTGCCGATCTCGTCGCGCTCGTTGACGACCACCCACAATTCGCCGGTGGTCGGCTCGAACGCCGGTCCGTTGGGATTGCGCAGGCCAGAGGCGAACAGGCGCGTCGCGCCGGTCTCGACATCGACCGCGAGAACCGCGGCGCGATTGGTTTCCGCCTCCATGCCGTTTTCCGCGACGTTACTGTTCGAACCGGATGTCGCATACAGCGTCTTGCCATCCGGGCTCGCCACCAGATCCTTGGTCCAGTGGTGATTGATCGGTCCGCCCGGAAGATCGGCCACCTTCACCCCGGCGGTTGTGATCTGTGTATCGCCATCCTTGTAAGGAAATTTCACGATCGCATCGGTGTTGGCGACATAGAGAGTATCGCCAATCAGCGCCATGCCGAATGGTGAGTTCAAGTCCCTGAGGAAGACGGTTTGCATATCGGCCTTGCCGTCGCCGTCGGTGTCACGCATCAGAGTGATGCGGTTGGCGCTCGGCGTGCGCGCGCCGGCGCGCTTCATGGCAGCGCTCGAGGCGATGCCTTTGATGCTCCAGTCGCTGGATTCTTTCGCAGGCGCGTTGGTCTCGGTGACGAGAACATCACCGTTCGGCAGCGTGTAGAGCGTGCGCGGATGATCGAGCCCACTGGCGAAAGCGGTGACCGACATATTGGCCGCCGCGGTCGGGTTGACGCCCTGCGGCCATCCCACAGCGCGCGCGATATTCACGGTTGGAATCCAGGACGGCTTGGGTTCCGGCAGTGTCGGCGAAGCACCGTAGCCCTCCTCCACCGACACGGTCGCCTGCTCGTTACAGCCCGTCAGGAAGAGTGTGAGCATCGTCAGTCCTGCGATCTCGATCAGTGGCTTTCGCATCATCGGCATCCCTGTCGTGATGCAGACCAATGCCGTGCCGACGCGAATGTTCACCGGCGGGCATCACGTCCTGTTTACGGCGCCGGTTCTGTTGGTCGCGATGCGGCGGCGTGGCGAACGCAAGCCGAACCGGCGAAGGCTCCAGTCCTGCCGGCGGTTCGGGAAGGCGCGTCGCTGGGTGCGCGTCCGCTCTGCGCCGCGCGCTGTTCAACGAGACGGATCGCAGGCGCGATGGAGGTCTTCGACCGCGACGATCTTCCCGCGAGTCCTGACCGGACGAGCCACCGCGATCACGTCCAGCGGGGCCGTGAGGAACGGCCAGCAAACGAAACCAGCAAATGAAAGCTGGGACGGGGCGGGGGAACGCAGGGCACGGGTAGCTCAGGGGCGGGCCGATAAGCGGGTGTGGTGGCTCGGGAATTTGGAGCGGGCGATGAGAATCGAACTCACGACATACAGCTTGGGAAGCAAACGCGGACCTTTGTAGTTCAATACTCGCGTTCCCCATGGACCGGCCCGGCTTAAGTGTTAGTCGGGCCTTTTCTTTGGGATCGAATGTGACAGACGCGCCCGACAATTTTACCCGCGACCGATTCGCAGAACTGGCCGCCGCTATCGATGGCGACCAGACCGTGGATAGTTCCCTAGGTGAGGCAGGTGATAGCTACCCAGTCTCGCTTGAGGTGGTACGTCGCTGCTGCGACGAGCCGCTGAACGACACCGGCAATAGTCAGCGCCTACTCGCGCATTTCGGCCGCGACATGCTGCATGTGCGCGAGGTCGGATGGCACATTTATGACGGCCGGCGCTGGTGCCGCGAGGGCGGCGATGAGCAGGCCGTGTTGTGGGCGCAGCGCACCGCCGCGCGCATCGCGCTGGAGGCCGACGAACTCACCATGACGCCATCCGAGCGGATGGCCGTGGAGCGGGCCGGCGAGGCCGAGGGTCAGCTCGACACGCTGGAGAGCGTCGCCAGTCCGACCGACGAGCAGCGTGCGCAGATGCGCGTCCTGCGCAACATCGTTGATGCCGGCGAGGAGGCGCAGGCGCAGCTGGAGAGCCGGCAGGGCAAACGCCGCACCTTCGCCGTCACCAGCGGCAATTCCGGCCGTATCGCCGGGATGATCGCTCAGGCGCTGCCGCATGTCACGGTGGAGCCGGGCGCGATGGATGCGGAGCCGACGGCCATCAATGTCGAGAACGGTACGCTACGCTTCGATCGCCTTGAGGAGGATGATCCCGACGGCACGGAGGCCACCGGCTACAAGCGCACCGTCTATCGTCCGCGTCTCGATCCGCACCGCCGCGAGGATCGCATCGCCAAGATGATGCCTGTGGAGTTCGACCGCGCCGCGATCTGCCCGCGCTTCGACGCATTCATGACGCGGTTTCAGCCGAACGCGAATATCCGGCAGTTTTTGCAGAGCTATCTGGGCTACGCCATGACTGGCCTTACCGGTGAGCAGTGCCTGGCCTTTCTGCATGGCCTTGGCGCCAACGGTAAATCGACGCTGGTCGAGATCGTCTGCCGCGTGATGGGCGACTACGCGCTCACGCTCTCGTTCGAATCGCTCGCGGGCGAGAATGGCCGGCGCGGCGATCAGGCCTCGCCGGATTTGGCGCGGCTGCCCGGTGCGCGGCTGGTGCGCGCCTCTGAGCCAGAGCGTGGCGTGCATTTCAAGGAGGCGCTGCTGAAGTCGCTCACCGGTGGTGAGCCGATGCTGGTGCGGCATCTGCACAAGGGCTTCTTCGAATTCCGGCCGTCGTTCAAGCTGGTGCTCTCCGGCAATCACAAGCCGCAAATCGGTGGCGTAGACCACGGCATCTGGAGGCGGATGCGCCTCGTGCCATGGACAGTGACGATCCCTGACGATGAGCGGCGTCCTATCGAGGATGTGCTCGCCGAATTCTGGCAAGAACGCGCGGGCATTCTCAATTGGTTGCTGGAGGGAGTTGCAAAATATCTAGCGGAAGGCCTGAGTGTGCCGCCGGAGATATCCAAGGCAACGGCCGACTATCGGGCCGACATGGATATGGTGGGAGGATTCGTCACGGATTGCGTGACGATCGACAAATCCGATCCACCCTCCACAGTGCTCGCCCGCGAGATGTATCAGGCCTATAAGGTGTGGTGCCTCGCGAATTCGTACCCGTCTTACAAAGAGCGTGGTTTTGCCCAGGTGATGGCCGAGAAGGGGTTTGTAAGAAAGAGGGAGGCTGCGGGGCGAAAGTACCTCTACGTCAGGCTGCATGACGTCCCGAAGAATATTCGCGCCGATGACCGACAACCACCGGAGATCGATCCTCCTGACGACGAGGTGCCCATGTGAATGCTGCTTTGTGCTGCTTTATGCTGCTTCAATTTCAAAGCAGCATCGGCGAAAACGATTGAGCCGACAATAGCTTGCGAAGGGCGATGCTGCTTGTGCTGCTTTGGTCGCGCGCACGTACACGTAAGACGAGCTAGCAGGCGAAGTGATCATTCCGAAAAAATCTATCCCTTATAGGACAACCCTACACAAGCAGCACAAGCAGCATTTTGTAAAAAATACCATTGATAAATAAAGATAATTTCGATGCTGCTTTGGGATTTTAGAATGCAAAGCAGCATCGAAGCAGCACACGGGAAATATTTTTCTTTGAATTGAGTTTGGCGGATGAAAGGTCGCCCATGCACTCGCGCGATGCGGCCTGATCCCGCCGATTTTTGGCCTTGTGGCAGCTGCGCAACACTGTGCTTTCGGGGCACTGTGGTGCGGGTCCCTCCTACCCCCTGGCGGCCCACGCGGCCGCTGCAGCCCGGACTTTCGCTAGTGACGCAGCAACTGCGTTGACCTGACAACCCTGACAAACCTGACGTTAAATGCACGACAACCTTACATCGCCTTCGGATGGAGGCTTCTGGCTGTCCGTCTCACAGCTCGCGAAGCGCAATGGTGTCTCGCGGCAGAGCATGGCAGAGCGTGTAAACCGGCTGCTAGCCGAGGGTCTAGTTACCGTTCGTCGCGATGGCCACCTGAAGCTCATCAACGTGGCGCAGTTTGATCGCGCGGTCGGCAATGTCGGCATCCCGAGCAGGGAGAGCTCGGCCCTAACGAAATCCGAAACGTCCGGACATTCAGCGTCGAGCGCGTTTCGGGATGCTGCGACACGCGAAAAGGAATACGCAGCAGATATCAAGTACCTCGAGCGCGAGGAACGCCTTGGGCGCCTCCTTCCGGTGTCCGATCTCGCATCAGCCGCCGCGAGCGTTTGCGAACTTATCGTGCGCGAGATCGATCATCTGCCGGTGCATGCGGACAGCATCGCGGCCGCGGTCGGCAAGGACGGTCCGGCCGGAGCCAAGGCCACGCTCAAGGAAATCGCCCACGAAATTCGAAAGTCAATTGCAGAGGCCATGGCATCGCTCGGCCGGACCGCCCGCCCGGCCGAGATCGACACGTCATTGCCAGCTTCCAGAAACGACGAGGTCGAAGAATGAGCACGTTGCAATCCAAGCTGATCGTTTCGCTGGTCGATCAGGTGACAGCGCCGGCGCGCCGCGCCGCTGAATCTATTCGTGGCATCGCGAGGGCGGCGAATATCCTGCCTTCTGGCGGGCTGCTCGGCGGCGCGCGCGATGCAATTAACCAGATGAAAGAAGCCAATCGCGCCACGATGGCCAGCATCCGTGCGCCGATGGTCGAAGCGATCGCCGTCGGCGTTGCCATGCAGCGAGCGCTATCCGCGCCGATCACGGCCGCGTCTCAGTTCGAGAGCGTGATGTTGGACATCCGGCAGAAGGCCGATCTCAGCTCCGACGCCGTGAAGCTCCTTGGGGAGCGCATTCGAAGTATCGCTCCGGCGTTCAACCAGACAGCGCATGACGTGGCGAAAGGGATCGATTTCCTGGCCGGAATGGGTCTCGATCCGGTGCAGGCGACGACTCTTATAGAGCCCATCGGTAAGGCCGCCGCTGCGTATGCTGCCGAGGTTCAAGACCTGGCTCGCGCGGGATTCGCCGTTCTCGACAACCTTAAGCTTAAGCCGGAAGAGTTTGCTCGCGCACTCGATGTGATGGTTCAGTCGGGCAAAGCGGGAGGCTTTGAGCTGAAGGATATGGCGAAGCAGTTCTCTTCCCTTACGGCCGGAGCGCAGGCTCTTGGTCAAACCGGAGTGCAGGCAGTGGGTCGATTGTCGGCGGCTCTACAAATAGCCTTGAAGGGCGCCGGTGACGGTTCTGAGGCCGCCACCAATGTTAAAAATCTTTTGCAAAAAATCGTAAGCCCGGAGACGACAAGGAGATTTAAGAAGTTCGGGATCGATATCCGGGCAGAGCTCAAGAAAGTGAGAGAGGCTGGGGGCGATCCATTTGAGATGATCGCTGAGTTGGTCAATAAGGCTCTGAAAGGTGACCTTTCTAAACTCGGCGATCTCTTCGAGGATATGCAGGTCGGAAGCTTTCTTCGACCGTTGATCGCCAATCTTACCACATACAGGAAGATCCGTGATGACGCGATTGCCGCGACCGGCGTGGTCGATCAGGATTTCAAGGATCGGCTGCTAACCACCGAGGCGCAATTTGCCGCATTCCGAGTGCGGATGCAGGACCTTAGCCTTACCCTCGGTGAGATACTGCTACCTGCGGTGAATTCGATTCTCGCCGCCAGCAGACCAATCATCGCCACTGTGAAGGGCTTCACCGAGGCAAATAAGGCGCTGGTTGGAGGGGCGATCAAGTTGACGGGCGGCCTGATCGGAATCCGGGTGGCCGCGATCGGAACGCGATATGCCGTGGCCTTCATGAAGGGCGCGCTCCTGACCGCGGTGGCGCCGGCAATCATGCTTGCGCAAGGCATGGCTGGCCTGGCCAAGGCACTGATCGTGGTTCCCGTGCTCGCGGCCGCGACAGCGGCGTTCAGAGGCCTGCGGATGGCCATGATCGGGTTTGCGGCCTCCGGAGCCATTGCAGGCCTTCCAGCCGCCTTGCGGTTGTCGGCCGTCGCGATGGTTGGTCTGCTCAATCCGATCAAGCTGGTTCGGGTCGCCATGCTAGCGGCGGCGGCGTCCGTGCGCCTGTTCAAGGTGGCGCTGCTCGGTACAGGCATTGGCGCGCTTATGGTCGGGATCGGGGCTGCGGCCACCTTCATTCACAACAACTGGGAGGGACTCGGCCGTTTCTTCCGGACGTTCTTCGACACGCTGCGGGACAGCCTCAAGACGATCGACGCCGGCCGGTTCAAGTATCTCGTCGAGGGGCTGGATCAGATCGCCAAGCTCTGGCGATCGGCCACTGGCGAGATCGACGCCGAGAAATGGGAAGCTTGGGGTAAGGGCGCCGGGCGGAGCGTCGCCGAATCGATCCGCGCGATCGCCGATGCGCTCGATGGCGTGGTGCAGAAGATCAACGCGATCCGGGATGCCTGGAATTCCGTCACGTCATTTTTCAACAATCCGTTCGGCAGCGCGGCGCCGGTCGGTTTCCCCACGCGTGGGCCGCGGCCGTCTTCGCATCTCGAACGAGGCGAGGCTGATCCATCTCGGCCAAAGAGCGGTGCCGTAGACCGGGCGACCGAGCCGGTGAAACGCAATTACTCGTTCGGATGGACCAGCCATGGCGAGAAGTCGGCCGCCGCGACGGCGGAGCGGCCGAAGTCGTCTCCGCTGATTTTTCCGGCCGAGCCAATGGAGAGCAAGGAGCCGATCTTTCGATCTCCGGAGACTGGACGAGCGCGGCCGGGAGCCTGGCTCAAGGAGGCAAGTCCGGTTCGGTTTCTGGATCAGTCGGGGCCGGCGGGCGTCGCTGGCACGAAGACGGGTGATGCGTTCGCCAAGAATTTCCAGGCTGCACTCGGCGGAGTCGATGATCTGATCGATCAGTCTATCGCCAGGTGGACATCCAAACTGGGGGGCTTTCGAGCCTCGCCCACGATCACGCCGAATATCAGCGCCCCGCCGAATAGCGGAGGCGGTACGCCGGGGCGGCAGTCGTCTGCCGATGGCGTGTCTCGCGCGCTCGGCCGCCGCGTCGCGGCGGCGATGAGCAGCAGCTTCATGGATCATGACTACGCCTGAGGACGTTCGTCGTTCGTCTCGCGGCGCAACTGGGCCGACGCCTTACGGCGCAGGCGTTTGCTGTGCTGGCTTTTGAGCACATGCCGCTCGCCCGCCGCCCACTTGAAATACCGTTTGATGCGGTGGGTGAGGGCCTCGAACGCGGAGCCTTTGGTCAGATGATCGCGATGTCCCATCATGGTCGTAGTCCGCTCACTGCTTTTCGGCCGGCCGCCCGCTCACCGCTTTGGCGAGGATGCGCCGCACGGCCTCCGGCCGCGTGAGACCGACGTCCTTCTGCCTCGCGATCCATGCATCGAGCGCAGCAAGTTGGTCGGGTTGAAGGCGCACGCCGATCAGCGTTCCCTGCCCGGTGGCGGGTCGCCCACGTCGTTTTGTGTTAACATTTATTATTGACTTTGCCATGAAATACTTGTTATCAAAAAAGCGAACTGAAAGGAAGTTGGAGCTTCCTTCCAGCTCTAACCCGAAGCAAGGATGAGACCCATGCCCCGAGCTGACCGCGTGCATAGCACGCCTTCTGTTTCCGCGCCCATATCGAACCCCACTCTGGCCCCGCGCGGATTTCCCCTTCCGCCGTTGGACGACGTGAACCCCCGTCTTATGGAGCTGGGGCTCAGGTTCTTCCGCGAGCGGGAGCGCTATGACGAAATGATTGAGAGGCGTTCGGTGAGCGACATGCAGACCGAGGCGCACCTCGAGCGCATGTACCCGATCATGGAGGAGATTACCAAGATCGTCGCCGTCTCTCAGGTGGACTTCGAGATCAAGGCGATGGTCGCGGAGTGGGAGACTGATCCTCTCTATGACACCGAGCAAGCCGCAAGGAACGCCGAGTATCCGGGCCAGCGCCTGCTTTGGTCGATCGTGCGAGATATCATTTTCAAGGCGCGCGCGTCCGATCCGCAACAGCCTGCGGCATCGCAATTTGCTGTGAGATCAGCCGCATAGAAGGGTTTTTGTCACCCCCTCTTCGCGGAGTTTGGAATTTACCTTAGCGTTTCACCATCTCGCGCGCCCGACTCGGGGCGCGCGTCGATGTGGCTGGGACCTGTAGAATGTCCGGACGTTCATACATGCGACGCGAAACGGTCCTAGCGGGGCTGGCGAGAAAGGGCGTCCTGTCATCCTCTAAGCAGGAGACAGAGATGCTGTTGGATGCAGCCCATATATGGCTTGAGTACTCGGAGAAGCTGCCACAAATCCAACTCAGTTCGCCGCAGCTAGACGTCGAAAGAGTGGATTTGTCGTTTAATTCTGCCGCGGCCGATGCTCCGTATGTTCGGGCTATAGACCGAGCCAAGAAGTCTCGAAGATTTCGATCGGAGTTTCCGCCCCGCATCGTCGAAATTCTCGACGTCATTGTGTGCGAAGAAAAGACAGTTAACGAAGCGGCTCTGAAACTATACGGAGGGGCCAACCCTAAGGTTAGCGTAGCTCTCGTCAAAGAGCGCTTGCGTGAAGCACTTTGTCAGGTTGCGACACAGCAAAAGCTTCATGGGTCATGGCAGCCGGGGAGAGGCAAAAAAGATGAAGGATGCGAGGTTGTGCACTTGACGGGCACCTGAGAATTGCTATCTTACATTAGATGAAAGAGGTGCGCCCGGTTCGCTTTCGCGACCGGGTTTTTTGTTTACTTAACGACCCGGCCGCATTCCGCGCGCCGGGTTTTTTGTTTTGGCGCAGCGGAGATGAGGATGAGTAAAGAATTCGATGGGATCGACGATGACGATTTTTGCCGACTCGCGCAGATGTCGAGGGAGGCCATGCGGGCCGAAGAATCTCGGATCAAGCAGCACCTGTGGCCGAATCCGCGCCCCCACGAGGCGGCGTTGCACCCCTACGAGAACGCCCTCGCTTTCGAGCTGGCGCGGCAGCTGTCCGATGACGGTGGCATCTCGCTGCCGCACGCATTCGTCCAGGTGTCGTACGCGTCGGCAGTGGAGCAATTCCTCTCGGCGGATCGGGACAGCGATCAATGGATGGCGGTGATGGAATCCCGCAATGATTGGGGTCGCGACCAACGCGAGTCGTACCCCTCATTCCCGGCCACATCCTTCGGCCCGGGCGAGTACTGGTCGAAGGCGAGGTTTTTCGGATCGTTCGGCGATGTGATGATCAAGATCGGTGCCCGCATCTATCAGGAGTCGATGGAGACACCCGAGCCGGACCCGGCGCGCATCATCCTCGCCAACGTCTCGGCCGCCGATCGCCGGCTCCGCAAGCGGGCGGCTGAACTCGGCATCTCCTTGCCGTAAGTCAGCGTTCACCCGCAGATAGGTTCCTCACATGCCAGCCTCCCCAGCGCCCCGGCAACCGCCGGCGGCGAATATTTTCACTCGCCGGGCCGCGACGCGTGCGACGTCGTTTGACGAGGCAACGCGGACCTTTTCCGCTGTTGCCGCGACCGAGACGCCGGTGCGCCGCACCGATTATGACGGGACCTATCTTGAGGTTCTGTCGCTATCTCCCGAGGCGATTCGCCTCGACCGTCTTCGCGATGGCGTTGCTCCTCTTCTGGAGTCGCATCGATCGGGATCGACCAGCGATCGAATCGGGATTGTCACCGACGCCCGAAACGAGTCCGGCAGACTTGTGGTGACCGCTCGTCTGTCGAGCCGTGAGGATGTTGCTCCACTTGTGGCCGACTTCACCGGCGGCACGCCTCCGAATGTCAGCATTGGCTACATGGTCCACGCCAGCCGCGAGGAGCGCGATGCTGCCGGCAACCGCGTGATCGTAAGGACCGATTGGGAGCCCTTCGAGATCAGCCTTGTGGCGATTCCAGCCGATCCCAACACACATGTTCGCAATCAGAGAGGATATTCCATGCCCGAAGGTTCCCAGGATATCGAAACAATCGACGGCGCCGAGACTGATCGGCGTCCCTCCAATCGCAGCCAGTCCCGACAGGCGAGTGGCGAGTCGCGTAATTTGTCAGCGCTGTCCGCGCGTGAGATGATGGATCTCTGCGAGATGGCGCAGCGGCATAATATGCCATCAGACTTCGTGCGGGCGCAGCTGGACAGCAACGCCACGGTAGCTGATTTCCGTGCCGGGGTCCTCGATCGTGTGGCCGACCGTGCCAGTGCGACACGGATCAATCCACGGACGCCGGCGCCGGGAGACGATTCCTTCAACAATCCGGAGTTCGTTGCCCGAACCATCGGAGATGTGCTGTACGCCCGGATGAGCGGACAAGCACCATCGGGTGCCGCGGCCGAGCTTGCTGGACGGTCGCTGCTGGAGCTCGGTGCCCTCAATCTGGAGACTCGTGGTGAGACCGTATCATGGAAGAACCGCAACAGCGTCGCGGATGCCATCTTGCAAAGGTCCGGTGCGGGCCAGCACGCGACGAGCGACTTTCCGGTCCTGCTCGCGGGTGCCGGCCGCCGCGTGCTTCTCGATGCATATCGAGCGGCTGAATCTCCACTGAAGAGCGTCGCTCGGCGTCGGGATGTGCCGGATTTCCGTCCTGTGACCGTGGCGCGTCTGAGCGAGCCGCCGGCATTGAAGAAGGTCAACGAGGGCGGCGAAGTTCAGTATGGATCGCGCGCCGAATCGAAGGAGACTTTCAGGGTCGAAACGTTTGGTCGAATTTTCTCGCTGTCTCGCAATGCCATCATCAACGACGATCTCGGCGCTTTTAGCGATGTCAGTTCTGACTGGGGGCGGGCGGCCGCGGAGACCGAGACAAATCTTCTGATCGATTTGTTCGGACTGAATGGCGGCGACGGTCCGTTGCTTGACGATGGCAATCCCGTGTACGGGACCGCTCGTGGCAACAAGGACGCAGCCGCCGGAGCGCCAGCCGAGGGCACCCTGTCCGCTGCTCGGCTGGCGATGCGGATGACCAAGGGTATCGACGGCAAGACGATCATCGGCGTGACGCCTCGCCACATCGTCGTCGGCGCGGATTATGAGACTGAGACGGAAAAGCTGCTGACCGCGATCGCCGCCACCGATGTTGAGAGCGCCAATCCCTTTGCCGGTAAGTTCACGCTGCATGTCGAGCCGCGGTTGACTGGGAAGGGCTGGCGGATCTTCGCCGATCCAGCACAGCAGGCCTCTCTTTTGGTCGCCTATCTGCAGGGCGGAGGTGGACCTGAAGTTGATACGCAAGACGGCTGGGACCGCCTCGGGGTGGAGTTCCGCGCCGTTCTCGATTTCGGCTGTGGCTTTATTGACTGGCGCGGCACGTACCTCAATCCGGCCGCCTGACGCGCATCGAGCCGCCCCCCGCGGGGTTTTGAATGAGGGCGACGCGGCCAGCCCAATAACGACAAGCCAGCCTCCCGCCCCGCGGGGATCGTTCCCGGGTCAAGGTTGGCAAGGCCGCACCAATTTCGCGCCCGTAGCGGAAAATCTGACATGGCTAGATCGAACACGTTGCGCTCGGACGAGATGTTCCTGAGTGAGGGCGAGGTCGCGCGCCGGCTTGGGCTGACACTGACCGAGTGGAGAGCAAAAGCGCCGGTGCTTGAGCGGCGGGGCTTTCCCCGGATCGATCCGGTGATCGGGATGCGCTATTGGCCGGCTGTCAGAGGGTTCTGGAATCGCCAGTACGGTCTGGTTAGCATCGCACTCTCGCAACCAGATGGAGGAGAGGACCTCGATGCACTCGATTGAACACCTCAAGGCGCCAGGCTTGAAACGGCGCCGGAATCGCGACGGAACGGTGCGGTTGCACTGGGTCGCCCGAACAGATCTCGTCAAGGCGGGGTACCAGCCAAAGACGGTGCGGCTGCACTATGATGAAGCAGATCACCTCCAGAGAGAAATGATCGTTGCGGCCTGTCATCGGCATCAGACCGAGATGCTGGAGTGGGCCGCCGGCCGTCGCAATCAGCCCTATGCCTTCGATGGCACCTTAAAGTCGCTGATTGCTTGCTATCAGATGGATGCCGCCAGCCCGTATCGTGAACTTAAGTGGAATACGCAGCGGACCTACGACCAGGTGCTCGGTATCATCTCGAAGGCGTTCGGGAGCCGATCGCTGGCGGCTCTCGGGATTGCCGATTTCCGCCGATGGTACGATGCGGCCAAGAAGCCGAGAAAGCTCTGCGGACCCGAGCGTGTTCGCAAGGCGCACGGCATCATCTCGATGATTCGCCGGCTGGTCGCCTACGGGAAGATGACAGAGCGGCCGCACTGTGCCCGCCTCGCGGGCATTCTGGACGAAGCGAGGTTCAAACAACCGGCGAGGCGCCGCGCGAAGCTGGAACTACGGCACGTGAGGGCGATCGTCGCGAAGGCTGTCGAGGTCAATCGTCTGTCGCTTGCGCTTGGCACCGCGATCCAGTTCGAGACAACATTACGCCAGCGCGACGTCATCGGAGAGTGGGAGCCGGCCGGCGCGGATTTGTCCGGTATCGTGCTCAACGGGCGACGTTGGGTTAATGGCCTCACCTGGGCCGATCTCGGCTCGGATCTCGTGGTGTTCAAAGATACGACCAAGACCGGTCAGACTGCGGCGCATGATCTGAAGCTGTTTCCGATGGTGATCGATATCCTGAACCGGATTCCGCCGGATCGCCGTATCGGACCGCTGATCGTTGATGAGACGGCCGGGCGTCCGTATGCCGAGCATGCCTATGCCCGCGACTGGCGGACGGTGGCGCGTGCGGCGGGTGTACCTGACGACGTCTGGAATATGGATGCCAGGGCCGGAGGCATTTCCGAGGCCGACGACGCCGGGGCTGAGTTGGACGATATTCGTTCGTCTGCCGCTCACTCGCAGGCGTCTACCACCGCCCGCTACGTGCGGGGAACGATTGGTAAATCCCGGAAGGTCGCAAAGCTTCGGCAGGCCCACCGCACCGGGAAGAACGAGACGTAAACAGCTTTGGGGAACGTGATAGGGAACGCGAGGAACGCGTAGGTTAGTGGTAGGCCGACAAGCTGATGTCACTGCTCGGGAATTTGGAGCGGGCGATGAGAATCGAACTCACGACATACAGCTTGGGAAGCTGTCGTTCTACCACTGAACTACGCCCGCACGGCCGCAGCCCCGATCGGAGCTGCCGGTCCGCAGACCCCCAATAGAGCAAATCAGCGGCGGTTTCGCAACATCGCGGCCTTGGATGTGTCGCAGATCGTGACGGCCGGTTCGTGGTCATGGTACGAAATGGCCGATTGTCCGGTTCATCGATATGCAGCCACGTATTGCCCTGGGACAGATCCTGTCCCCCCGTTCAGTTGCATGGCTTTTCCGCCGCGCCGCCGCCGTCGGGGTGGTGTTGCCGGTGACGACCTTGTTTTTCGCTGCGCGGGCCGAGACGGCGGGTGCGGCCGACTGGAGCGCGACTCCGGTCGCGCTGGGGTTCGTCGTCAGCGGCGCACTGGCCGGTTTCGTTCTGGCGGCGTTTCTGTTCAGCCGCAAGGTGCGTCCGCTGGCCGACGACGTCACCCGCGAATCGGCGCTGCGCGCGCTGGCGGAGCAGCGCAGCGCCGCTGCCCAGGAAGACTACAAGAAGCTGTTCGAAGGCTCCGTCGACGGCATCTATGTCACAACCCCCGAGGGCGAGATCCTGAATGCCAATCCGGCGCTCGCCCGCATGATGGGCTACGACAGCCCTCAGCATCTGATCGAGGGCGGGCGCGACATCGCCGAAACCATCTATGTCGATCCGAAGGTCCGCGACGACTACATGGCGCTGATGGAACGCGACGGGATGGTCCGCGAGTTCGTCTATCAGGTCCGCCGCTGCAACGGCGAAATCCTCTGGCTGTCGGACAGCGCCAGCGCGATCCGCGACGAGGCCGGCGTCATCGTGCGCTTCGAGGGTACGGTGCGCGACATCACCGATCAGCTGCGCACGGAGGCCGCGCTCAACGAGAGTCGCAGGCGACTGCAGGAAGTGATCGACACGGTGCCCGCGGTCATCAACGTGAAGAACACCGACCTGCGGTTCGATCTGATGAACCGTTACATGGCGAACGTCCTTGGCATCGAGCCGGAAATGGCGATCGGCCGGACCACCAGCGAGATCATGCAGCGCTATGGCTCGGCCAAGAGCGACGAGAACGACCAGAGGGTTCTGAAAGCCCGCAAGGAACTGGGTTTCTACGAGGAAGCCTATCGCGATGCGCGCGGCAACATGCGCCACTGGATGGTGAACAAGCTTCCGCTGTTCGGCGACGACGGCGAGATCGTGCACATCGTGACCGTGGCGCTCGATATCGGCGAGCGCAAGCGCAACGAGCAGGACATGCGCGCCGCGAGAGATGCGGCCGAAGCCGCGCTGAAGAATCTCAGGGAAACGCAGGCGTCGCTGATCGAGGCCGAGAAACTGGCCGCGCTCGGCCGTCTGGTTGCGGGCGTCGCGCACGAGGTGAACAATCCGGTGGGCATCAGCCTCACTGTGGCGTCATCGCTTGAGCGGCGCTGTATCAATTTCGCTCGCGAGGTCGAGGCGGGCGGCCTGCGCCGCTCCAGCCTGAACGACTTCATGAAGGCCAATCAGGAAGCGGCGGCGCAACTCGTCGCCAACCTCAACCGCGCGGCGGAACTGATCCAGTCCTTCAAGCAGGTCGCGGTCGACCGCAATTTCTCGGAACGGCGCAATTTCGACGTCGCGGACCTCACCGAGCAACTCGTCACCAGTTTGCGCCCCGGCGTGCGCAAGCCGAATCTCTCGCTGGACGTGGAATGCGAGCCGGACCTGCGCATGACCAGCTATCCGGGCTCCTACGGGCAGGTTCTTACCAACCTGTTTCTCAACAGCGTGGCGCACGCCTTCCCTGATGGCGCGCCGGGCCATATCGAGATCAGGGTGAGATCGACACCGGCGGGCGAGGTCGAACTGATGTTCGCCGACAATGGCTGCGGCATGACCCTGGATGTGCGCCGGCATGCCTTCGATCCGTTCTTCACCACCCGGCGCGATCAGGGAGGAACGGGTCTTGGACTGCATATCGTTTACAGCCTCGTCACCAACCGGCTTGGCGGACGCATCCATCTCGACACCGCGCCGGGCAGAGGGACGCAGATCCAGATCCTGCTGCCGCGCGATGCGCCGCTGGAGCAGGCGGCCGAATAGCCGCCCGCCCCACCCGTCTACGCGCGCGCGAGCACCAGCCGTCCATTGACGTGGCCGGCGCGCAGCCGTTCGAGCGCGGCGTTGGCCTGCGCCATCGGCACGGTCTCCACCGGCATCGGCGCGACCTTGCCGGTCTTCACCAGTTCGATCAGCTCTTTCAGTTCGATCAGGCTGCCGACATAGGAGCCGCGCACCGTCAGCGCGCGGATCACGATCAGCGGCATCGACAGCGTGATGTCGCCGCCGAAAAGACCGACCGCGATATAGATGCCCGCCTTGCGCAGGCTGGCGACGGAAAAGCTGCCGGTGGCCGACGCGCCGACGAAATCGACGACGGCCGCAACCCCGCCGCCCGTTTTCTCCAGCAGCAGGGCCTGCGCGCTGGCGTCGCGCGGATCAATTACGAATGTCGCGCCGTTGTCGCTGGCGAGATCGCGCTTGGCGGCATCGATGTCGGCCACGATGATGTTGCGAAAGCCGAGCGCCCTGGCGATCTGCAAGCCGCTGAAGCCCACGCCGCCCATGCCGACGATCATCAGCCAGTCGTCGGCCCTGTCGATGGTTGCTTTCTTCAGCGCGCCATAGGCGGTGACGCCGGAGCACGCATAGGTCGCAGCGAGCGTGGGATCGATGCCGGTCACGTCGACCAGAAATTTCGGATGCGGCACGAGGCATTTCTCGGCGTAGCCGCCGGCGCGATAGACGCCGATGGAGGCGGGTTTCGCGCAAAGATTTTCCTCGCCGTTCAGGCAGAGGCGGCAGGTGCCGCAGCCGAGCCAGGGATGCACGAGAAACGTTTTGCCGATCTGGTCGTCGCCGATGGGCGCGTCCGGCCCCTTGGCGACGAGTCGTCCCAGCACTTCATGCCCGAGCACCACGGGAAGCGCCACGCCACGATCGCCGAGGCTGAGTTTCTTTCCGCCGCCGAGATCGTAATAGCCATCCTGGATGTGGAGATCGCTGTGACAGACCCCGCAGCGCGTCACCTCGATCACGACCTCCGTGCCTTGGGGCGCGGGATCGGGAAGGTCGATGGCTTCGACCGGCTCGCAGAACATCTTGACCGCATAGGCCCGCATGGGTGTCGTTTCCTCGATTTCAGCGCGGCCGTTTGGTCGGCCGCCGCAATGTCATCAAGGTTGCCCGATCGCTCGGCTGCCTTCAAGGCGCGGATGCAGGAGGCCGCTATCCCCTGACGCGGAAATTCACGGGCAGGGTGAAGGTCAGTCCGTCGTCGGCGATCACGGGAGGCGGCATCGGCACCGGATCGGAGCGTTTGAGCATCGCCAGCGCCGCCTCGTCGAACGCCGGATCGCCCGAACTTGTCACGATGGAACTGGACAGGATGCGTCCGCTGCGGTCCAGCGTGAAACTCACGACAAGATGGATGGTCTTGCGCGAGGCGCCGGCCGGATAGCGCTTGTGGCGGTCGAGATGGGCGACGAGTTGCTTCTGCCAGGTCGCCTTGATGCGCTGGGCGCTTTCGCCGACGCCCTGCACCGGCGCGACGGAACGCTCCGCCTCCTGGCGCGACTCGGAGGTCGGCATGGCTGTGGCTTCGGACGCGGCCGATGCGGTGGAGGCCTCCTGCGGCTTGGCGGTTTCCTTGGGCTCCTCCTCGACCGGCTTTTTCGATTCGTTGTTGGAAACGATACGATCCGGGTTCTCGGCTTCGTTCGGGATGTCCTTCGGCGCCTCGGATTCCTTCACCTCCTCCTTCTGCTCCCGCATCTCGGGCGAGGCGGCGGAGGCCTCGGACTCCGGGCCGGGCGGCAGATCGGACGGCTCGGCGCGGGGCGCGGCGAGATCGAGGCCAATCTCCATCGCGGGCGCGCCGAGATCGTCCGACTCATCGTCCGATGGAAGGCTCGCGACGGCCAGCGCGACACAAGCCACGTGAAGCGCGACCGCGCCGATCACGCCGATCACCCACAGGCGCAGCGGCAGTCCCGACGACGGCTCTGGCATTGGTTCGGACACGCGGCGGCTCTTACGGCTTGGGCGCGGCTGGCGCTGGCGGCGGCACCGACGCAGGGTCGGGAACGCCTTCGAGCGCGACCAGCGCGACCTTGAGATAGCCGCCGGTGCGCAGGATTTCGAGCACGTCCATCATCTCCCCATAAGGCACGCTGCGGTCCGCACGCAGGAAGATACGGCGCTCCTTGCCGCCCTCTCCGCCGTCCAGCGTGTGCACGAGATCGGCTCGCCGGACCGGGGTTTCGCCGAGCACCAGAGCGAGGTCGGGCTTGATCGTGACATAGGTCGGTTTGTCCGGCTTCTTCTGCGGCGTGGCGCTGGACGTGGGCAGATCGACCGGAACGTCCACGGTCGAGAGCGGCGCGGCGACCATGAAGATGATCAGCAGCACCAGGATCACGTCGATGAACGGCGTGACGTTGATCTCGTGGGCTTCCTCGACGTCATCGTCGTCGTCGAGGTTGCTCTCTCCCACCGACATCGCCATCGCGCTTACTCCGCCGCGCGCGCGAGAGGCATCTGGGCGCGGTCGAGATCGCGCGACAGCAGGCGGCTCGCGGAGCCGGAAGCGCGGCCGACCAGTTCCATGTAGCCCTTCGTCATGCGTGCGAAGTGATTGTAGATGATCACCGCGGGGATCGCGGCGACGAGGCCGATGGCGGTGGCGAGCAGCGCCTCGGCGATGCCGGGGGCGACGACGGCGAGATTTGTCGTCTGCGCCTTCGAGATGCCGATGAACGAATTCATGATGCCCCAGACGGTGCCAAACAGGCCGACGAAGGGTGAGACCGCGCCGATGGTCGCGAGCAGTCCCATGCCGCGGCGAATGTGGCGACCTTCGGTGCGGGTGATCTCCGAGAAGCTGGAGGCCGCGCGTTCCTTGATGCCGGACTCGCTGGCGATGCCGGCCGAGAGGCGCGCCTCGTGAATAGCGGCGGCCAGAAACCGGGCGAGCACGTTGCCTTTCTTGCCGAGCGCGTTCTGGGCCTCGTTCAGCGAACGCGCCGCGCCGATCTTGAGAAGGGCCGATTTGAGCCGCCGGTGAGCGAAGGTGATCTCCAGCATCTTGGCGATGAAAACCGTCCATGTCGCCACCGAGGCCAGCGCGAGGCCGACCATGACGGCCTTGACGACGATGTCGGCCGCCATGAACATCGACCACGGCGATAGATCGTGTATCGCCGCCTGAGTCGCGGGAGATGCGGAGACGACGGCATCCAGCGGACGCTGTGCGGCCGGCGCGGTCTGCGATGCCGCGGCCGGGTCGCTGGCGGCAGGCTGCTGGGCAATCGCCGCAGGAGCGGCCAGAAGCATCGCGCAAAACATCGAAAGGCGGAGCAGCGTCTTGAAATTCAAAGCCATATCGGGTCCGGTTTGAAGCGACAGGAGTCGCGCTGACAGCCTGCGAATCGCATGTGAGCGAGAGCCGGCCACTGCGGCCGACGCTCCGCTCTCGAAAGAGCCAAAGGTCTGGCATCGGTATCGCACATGGCGGCCGACGTTTGCGCAGACAAATTCCAAAACCGGCAGATTGCAAGGCTCCCAACCCACAAAGGTTCTAAAAAGCGGGATGCAGCCGGTACATGCCTCGCCTGCGGTACCGGAAGGCGATGGAACTTGTCGGGCCGCATGGCGTCCCGTATGGAGACTTCCGCGGGGGAAACGGTAGTCATGAGGGACTGACCATGCGCATTCTCGTTGTCGGGGCTGGCGCGATTGGCGGCTATTTCGGCGGGCGCATGCTGGCCGCCGGGCGTGACGTGACATTCCTCGTGCGCGCGCGGCGCGAGGCCGAACTGGTCCGCGATGGCCTGATCATCCGCGGTCCCGGCGGTAATCTCACACTATCCGATCCACCGACAGTGCGGGCGGAGACCCTGAGCACGCCGTTCGATCTCGTGGTCCTGAGCTGCAAGGCCTACGATCTCGACGACGCCATCGCCTCGTTCGCTCCGGCTGTCGGTCCGGATACGGTCATTCTTCCGCTGCTCAACGGCATGCGGCATCTTGACGTCCTCGATGCGGCCTTCGGTGCCGGGCGCGTGCTTGGCGGTCTGTGCGCTATCGCCGCGACCCTCGATCCGCAGCGTGCCATCGTTCAGATGGCTCCGATGCACGATTTCGTATTCGGCGAGCGGGTCGGCGGGATGTCGGAGCGCGTGAGGGCGATCCTCGCGCAGGTTGAAGGCATCGGATTCGACGCGCGCGCCAGCGAGCAGATCCTGCAGGACATGTGGGAGAAATGGGTCTTCCTGGCTTCGCTCGCCACCTCGACCTGCCTGATGCGCGGCAGCGTCGGGGATATCGTGGCTGCGCCCGGAGGCGGTGCGGTCATACGGCAGTTGTTCGCCGAATGCGCGGCGACGGCGGCAGCAAACGGATATCCGCCGCGCGATCCGATGGTGGCGCGGAGCACGGCGATGATCACTGCGGCGGGTTCGGCGCTGACGGCGTCGATGTTCCGCGACCTGCAGCAGGGCGCGCGGATCGAGGCCGATCATATTGTCGGCGATCTGATCGCGCGGCGAGACGCCAGAGGTGGCAAGACGGCGGGTCTGGCGCTGCTCGATGTCGCCTATGCGCATCTCAAGACGTATGAGAACCGGCTCGGGGCGAACTGACTACGCTGCCGCCACTGCCCGTGGCATCGGGTTCGGCAGGTCCTCGCTTCGCACTGTCTGAGTGGCAAAAACCTCGATGTCGGCGGGACGGCCCAGCAGATAGCCCTGCGCCTGATCGCAGGCTTCCCGAACGAGGAAATCAAGTTCGGAAACGGTTTCCACGCCCTCGGCCACAACGCGCAATCCAAGTCCGCGCGCGAGGCCGAGCACCGAGCGAACGATGGCGGCCGCTTCCGGATTGTGATCCACCGCGCGGATGAACGATGCGTCGATCTTGATCTTGTCGAACGGAAACTGGCGGAGGTTGGACAGCGATGAGTAACCTGTGCCGAAATCGTCCATGGCGATGCTGACGCCCAGCGCCTTGGCTTGCCGCAACGACAGAAGGGCGCGTGCGGGATCGTGGATCAGAGCCGTTTCGGTGATCTCGATTTCGAGCAATGTCGGGGAAAGGCCCGTTTCAACGAGCGTCTCGTGAACGAGGCGCGAGAAGTCGGGCCGGTAAAGCTGATTGGCCGACACGTTGACGGCGATGGACAGCGGACGCGACCATTTGGCGGCCTCGGCGCAGGCCGTCTTGAGAACCCATGCGCCGATATCGACGATCAGGCCGCTTTCCTCCGCGATCGGGATGAAGATCGCGGGCGAGACCTGTCCGAGCTCGGGGTGGCGCCAGCGAAGCAACGCTTCGAAGCCAACAAGTTCCTTTGTCTCGATGCGGTGCTGAGGCTGAAAGACGACTTTCAGTTCGTTGCGGGCGACGGCGTGGCGCAATTCATGTTCGATACGGCGGCGGGAGCGGACTTCCTGTCCGAGGCGATCCTCATAAAACCGGAAGGTCGCACGGCCATCCGCCTTGGCGCGATAGAGCGCGGTATCGGCAAAGTTCAGAAGTTCGTTCCTGTCGGTGGTATCATCCGGGAAAATTGCGATCCCGATGCTGATCGACAGATCGAGGCCGGATTCGGCTTTCAATGCCGCCAGCATCGTTTCCGCAAGGCGGCTGGCGGACGCCGCGTGATCGATCGGGGTCGCGATGGCGAACTCATCTCCGCCCAGCCGCGCGATCGTCTGGTTCTCGCCAAGCAGTCCTTTGATCAGACGGCCGATGTCCTGAAGCGCCTTGTCCCCTCTCGCGTGCCCGAAAAGATCGTTCACTTCCTTGAACCTGTCGATGTCGAACAGCAGGACGGCAACCCGGGTCTTCTTGACGTGCGCGGCCTGCAGATACTGCTCCAGGTGCACGGTGAAGTTGGCCCGGTTGGGAAGACGCGTCAGGCTGTCGTGCAGGGCCAGGAACTGGATGTCGCTCTCCGCCTTGCGGCGGGCGCGCAGGTCGCGGATGGCGATGGCGTAGGTGAATTCTCCAAGATGCGCGAGCGGCCGCGCGATCAGCTCGACGGGAACGAGGTCTCCGTCGTCCCGCCTCAGTTCTCCCTCGACGCTCTGTTCGAAGCGGCTCACGAGAGCGTTGCGCGTCGCCTCGCTGGTGAGGAACTCCGAAAGCATCGCGCCGTCGAAGTCGCGTGAGAGATTGCCGACAAGCTCCTGAAAGCTGGTGTTGGCGCCGACGATACGCTCGCCGTCGCAGACCAGCAGGCCCTCGACCGCGGCGTTGGCGAGGCTGCGCAGGCGGGCTTCCTCGCGAACGAGATGCTGCCGCTCGCGAAGGTCCAGCCACACCGCGACGGCGGCGATGGTGAACAGCACCAGGCTTGCGACCGCGACGCCGGCCGCCATCCACGGGACGGGGATCGCCGAAGGCGTCACGGCGACGGTCGGATCCGGCGCGATCGCGACGGCGGTCATGCCGGTGAAATGCAAACCGCATATCGCGAGCAGCAGAGCGACCGTCGCGGCCGCCTGACGCAGGAACGTCGGTCGCTGGCCCGTCAGCGAAAGCGCAATGCCTCCGAACACCATGCCAATGGTCATCGATGCGACCACCAGCCCGGTATCCCACGAGAGCCTGCCGCCGATCTGATAGCCGGCCATGCCCGTGTAGTGCATGGCTCCGATGCCGGCCCCGACGATCATGCCGCCCAGCCAGCGCGTGGCGAGGCCGCCCTGCGCGAGAGGCACGGCGAGGCCGAGGCCCGTCAAGGTGATGGCATAAACCAGTGAGAGCAGTGTGGGCGACAACGAATAGCCGCTCGGCAGCCCAGGCTCATAGGCAATCATGGCGATGAAGTGGGTCGCCCAGATCCCGAAGCCGCACGCGGTTGCGGCGATCAGCAGCCAGATCCATCGCGCGAAGGTCCGGGTCCGGCTGGCGTGCGAATAAAGCTGAATGGCGCTCGCGCTGGCCAGCGAGCAGATGGTTGCCGCGAGCACGACGAGTCTGATGTCGTGCAGATCGCTCAGGCAGGCCGCGACTGTCAGCATATCTTCTGCTCCCGCGCGCTTCTCCGGCGCATGTCCGTGTCAGTGTTGCTGACCTTCTTGGGCGGCAAAGCCTAATGAGGCATGAAACATCAAAATGCGGGGTGTGGAACGAGGAGATGGCGTTAACGCGGCCACGCAACTTCTTGGCGAGATGAGTGTTTTAGGCGCCAGTGAGGGCTACGCCAGTGCTTTCGCGAGCGCGCGGCCGGCGGTCCGGCCGGAGAACAGGCAGCCGCCAAGGAACGTTCCTTCGAGCGAGCGATAGCCGTGCATGCCGCCGCCGCCAAACCCGGCCGCCTCCCCGACCGCGTAGAGGCCGTGGACCGGCTGGCCGTCCGCGCCGAGCACGCGTGCATCGAGGTCGGTTTCGAGGCCGCCGAGGGTCTTGCGCGTCAGGATGTTGAGGCGCACCGCGATCAGCGGGCCATGCGCGGGATCGAGAATCCGGTGCGGCTTCGCGGTGCGGATCAGGCGGTCGCCGAGATAGCGCCGCGCGTTGTGGATGCCCATCACCTGCGTGTCCTTGACGTAGGGATTGGCGATCTGGCGGTCGCGCGCCTCGATCTGCGCGCGGATGTCATCAAGCTGGAGCAGGTCGTTGCCCGCCAATGCGTTCATCGCGGCAACAAGGTCGGTGAGATTGTCGCGGACGATGAAGTCCGCGCCTTTCTGCTTGAAGGCTTCGACCGGCGCGGGCGCGCCCTTGTTGGTGGCGCGGCCCAGCGTCATCTTCCAGTTCTTGCCGGTCAGATCCGGATTCTGTTCCGAGCCAGAAAGGGCGAACTCCTTCTTGATGATGCTCTGGGTGAGAATGAACCACGTGTAGTCGTGGCCGGTGGCCCCGATATAAGCGAGCTGCCCCAGCGAATCGTAGCCGGGATAAAGCGGCGATGGCAGGCGCTTGCCCGTCGCATCGAACCACATCGACGAGGGTCCCGGCAGGATGCGGATGCCGTGCTGCGGCCAGATCGGATTCCAGTTCTGCACGCCCTCGACATAGTGCCACATGCGGTCGCGGTTGATCAGCCGTGCGCCGGCGGCTTCGGAGATGCCGAGCATGCGGCCGTCGACATGAGCCGGCACGCCGCACACCATGCGCCGCGGCGGTGTCCCGAGGCGTTGCGGCCAGTTGGCGCGGACCAGATCGTGGTTGCCGCCGATCCCGCCCGACGCAACAATGACCGCCTGCGCCGACAGCGCGAAGTCGCCGACAGCGGTGCGTGATGAGCTTTCGCCGCGTGCGACCGATGTCGGTTCGAGCACGACACCGCGCACGCCCGTGATTGCATCGCCCGAGCGCGTCAGTTCGTCCACGCGATGGCGGAATTTGAAGGTCAGCCTGCCATCGGCGGCGGCCTGCCGCGCGCGGCGCTCGAACGGCTCGACGACGCCCGGCCCCGTGCCCCATGTCAGATGGAAGCGCGGCACCGAATTGCCGTGCCCCATGGCGTCATAGCCGCCGCGCTCGGCCCAGCCGACGACAGGAAAGATGCGATGTCCCATCGCGCGCAGCCATCCGCGTTTGTCTCCGGCGGCGAATGCGACGTAAGCCTCGGCCCAGCGTCGGGGCCAGGTATCCTCGTCGCGGTCGAAGCCGGCCGCCCCCATCCAGTCCTGCAAGGCGAGATCATGCGAATCGCGGATGCCGAGCCGGCGCTGTTCGGGCGTGTCGACGAGAAACAGCCCGCCAAGCGACCAGAACGCCTGGCCGCCAAGACTTTGCTCGCCTTCCTGATCGATCACGATCACGCGCTTGCCGGCGTCGGCAAGTTCTGTGGCGGCGACAAGGCCGGCCAGTCCCGCGCCGACGATGATGACATCTGCATCCGCCATTGGTCGTACTCTCCCCCTGTGTGTTCCATTTCGGGATGGCGGCGCAGCCGCGTGCATCCTTCGCGCAACACTGTCATTTGAATCGCATTTTAGCCGGCGTCACAGTCTGGACAAATCCCGGATCTGGCAACAACCTTGCCATATCGGATGGCATCATCTGCGTGCGGGGGTACGGGGCGGCGATGAAGATCGTAACCGGGATTCTGGCGGCGTTTCTCCTGATCGCGGGCATGGCGGCAGGGCAGGCGGCCGTTCGCATCGCGGAGGATCGCGGCGGCCGTATCGGGACCTATGTCGACAAGTATCAGGGACTGCGCGCCTCCGGCGAGACCGTGATGATCGACGGGCTGTGTGCGTCGGCCTGTACCATCGTGCTGGGAGCGGTCGCTCACGACAAGATCTGCGTGACGTCGCGGGCGGTGCTGGGATTTCACGCCGCGTGGGACATGGATGACGACGGCCGGCCGGTGACCAATGCCGAGGCCACGCGGATGCTCTATTCGATGTATCCGCCGCCGATCCGGCGCTGGATTTCGCGGCGCGGCGGTTTGACGCCCCGCATGCTGTTCCTGAACGGGCGGCAGCTCGCGAGCATGTACCGGCCCTGTTATCTCGACGCCAGTGCGAGCGCGAACGCGCGGACGCGCTGAGGGGGCTGCTCCCGACGTGCTGCTCATCCAGACGTGAAGCCCGCGGTCGGGCCGATGCCTTGCTCCCGGCTGCCGCGGCCGGTATCTGAAGCGCGTTGAGTCTTCGGAGACGGCGGGCGTGACCGCCGCCGGGGCAACCCTGTGGGATCGTCGTGGGCAAATCTGGCCGACCGCTCGTCATCATTGCTGCCTTCGTCGCGAGTCTGGCTCTCGGGCTCGCGGCCGTCTTCACGATCACGGGGGGCGGCCGCGTCGTGTCCGCGCAGTCCACCGTCGGCGGGCCGTTCGCGCTGACCGATCAGGACGGCCAGGCGACGACCGAAAAGGCGATGCATGGCCGGCCCACGCTGATCTTCTTCGGCTTCACCCATTGCCCGGACATCTGCCCGACCTCGCTGTTCGAGATGTCCGAATTGTTGCGCGCGCTCGGCAAGGATGCCGACCGCGTCAACGCGTATTTTGTATCCGTCGATCCCGAGCGGGATACGCCGGCGGTGATGAAGGATTACCTGTCCAGCTTCGATCCCCATCTGAAAGGGCTCACCGGAAGCCCGGAAGCTGTCGCCAAGGTGATCCGCGACTACAGGGTCTATGCGAAGAAAGTGCCGTTGAAGGACGGCGACTACACCATGGACCACACCGCCCTGATCTACCTGATGGATCGCGACGGCAATTTCGTCCGGCCGTTCAATATCAAGCAGACGCCCGAGCAGGCGGCCGCCGAACTCAGGCAATATTTCTGAGATCCTGATCCTGCCTGCGCACCAGCCACGAGGGCGGCGCTGGCGTTATCGCGGCCACGGGCATCCGGTCCGGATACATCGTCGGCGAAACGCCGTGCTCGGTCTTTTCCCAGCGATAGGGATCGGTGAGCAACTGGAAAAGCGCGCGCCATGCCGCCGCGGACAAATACAGCCAGTAGAGCGGCATCATCGCCAGCACCCAGGCGTCGCCCAACTGGTTGCGGCGCGCCAGACCGGCCAATCCCATTGTGATCGCCGCGCCATAGCCCGCCGCGATCGCGGCGAGGTGGAGCGGGCCGAGCAGGCCGCCGAACAGCACGGCAGGTTCGTCCGCGATGACCGACAGAAACAGCGGCCACAGCATGGCGACGAAGAAGAATGGATGGGCCAGCGCGGTCAGCACGTTCGCGCCGACGATCAGGTTGAGGCCGAGCAGGCCCGCCGGACCCGCCTCGCGCCAGAGGCGAAGTGGCGACCTCATATGCACCAGCCATGTCTGCAGCCAGCCCTTCATCCAGCGCGAGCGCTGCCGAAGCCAGGCCCTGAAGGTCCATGGCGCTTCCTCGCGCGTGGTCGAATCGAACATCGTGGTGCGGTAGCCGAAACGGGCCAGGCGGATGCCGAGATCGGCGTCCTCGGTCACGTTGTAGGCATCCCAGCCGCCGACTTCGCGCAGCACGGCCGTCCGGAAATGGTTCGATGATCCGCCGAGCGGCAACGGCAGATGCAGACGCGCAAGGCCGGGCAGGAAGATATCGAACTGGCCCGCATATTCGGCGGCGAACATCCGGGCCAGCCAGCTGTCGCCGCCGTTGTGGATCGCGAGTCTGGCCTGTGCGCAGGCGAGGCTGCGGTCCTCCCTGCGAAAGGTGTCGAGAGCCGCGCGCAACTGGCCCGGCTCCGGCAGGTCTTCTGCATCAAACACGCAGACGAAGCTGCCCCGCGCGAAAGGCAGCGCGGCGTTGAGTGCTTTCGGCTTGGTCTTCGGGCCACCCGGGGGTGCGACAATCACCTCGACATTCGGCGGCAGACCGTAACGTGCGATGGCCGCGCGGGTCGCCAGGTCATCCGGTTCGACCGCGAGCTTGATGTCGAGCTTCTCGCGGGGATAGTCGAGCGCGCCGAGCGCCCGCAGCAGCGGCGCGACGCAGCGCGCCTCCCGGTAGAGCGCCACGATAACCGAATAGACCGGCAACTGGTCGTCGCTCAGCGCGGGCAGCGGCGGGCCCGGCCGATGGGGAACGAGGCTTCCGGCAAAGCGCAGACCGGCGAAGGCGAGAAAGCTGAAGGCCAGCAGGCCGCCGCAAACCTCGATGGCCGTGCGCGGCGCGATCGCCAGCAGGATCGCGAGAGCGGCGAGAACGAGGAGGGGCCAGACGCGGTTGCGGGTCCGCAGGCTTGCGGCCAGTGCCGCCGACAGATCCGGCCGCCACGCCAGCAGCCCGGCCGCTGCGGCGCGTGCGAGGGCGCCGTCGGTCGCATGCGTCAGAAACTGGTGCAGTCGCTCCGCCGATGTCAGGCGGATGCGCCCGGCCTCGGCCGGAAACCGATCCACGAAAGCGCCGAGGGATCTCGCCGCGTTGTGGCGCGGCGCGACCACAAAGTGCAGGCGGCCGTCGATCCGCACCGGAATCAGCCCGGCCGCCGCCGCGTGCGGTAGTTGCTCGTCGCTGATCGGGCAATCCTCGCGACGGATCGCGGCGAAGTCTTCGAGCGGCAGCCCGGTATGGCGGGAGAAGCGGGCGAGATAGTCGGCCTCCTCGATCACGCCCCATTCGATCAGCACGCGGTCGGCGCCGACGCCGAGCGCGTCGGCGCGGCGCATCGCGGCCCGCAACAAATCAGGAGGCAGCACGTCGCGCAGGCAATCCAGCTCGCCCGGAGACGCGCCGGGGTCGGATATCCCGCTGGAAATCCGGCCGACAGTATGCGAAGGCCGACATGATACGCGTCCGCCGTCCGACATCGCCCCACCATGCCACGTCCGGTCAACGCCGGAAAAAAGCCATCCGCATGACGCACAGCCCCGATACCACCCGCTGCGGAGGTTCCGATATGCAATCACACGCACGGCGTGCTTTCAACTTGGGATTGTTTGTTGGTGCCCTATTAACCGTGTTCGCGGCGACGGGGGCGCTGGCCCAGCCGGCGCCCGCGCCGACGGCCGCCGCGCCGCAGGTTGCGCCTCAGGCCGTTCCGGGGTTCTGGGATCCGCGCCGCCGCCCCGAGCGACCGGACCTGTCGCGGCTCACGGTGATCCGCTTCCTGACCGAAACCGATTATCCGCCGTTCAACTACACCGGGCCGGACGGCAATCCGGCCGGATTCAACGTCGATTTCGCCCGCATGATCTGCGAGGAGATCAAGGTCACCTGCACCATCCAGATGCGCCGGTTCGAGACGCTGCTGGATGCGGTCGGCAGCAACAGGGGCGACGCCATCATCGCCTCGATGGCGGTGACCGAACAGAGTCGGTCCCGGGTCGACTTCGCCGATCCCTATTATCGCGCCCCGGCCCGCTTCGTGGCGCGGCGCAATGCGGTGCTGGCCGACATCCGGCCCGAGCTGCTTGAGGGCAAGAAGATCGGCGTGGTCGCGGGCTCCGCCCACGAGGCCTATCTCAAATCGATGTTCACCGAGGCTCAGCTCGTGCCGTTTTCCAATGCGGAGGACGCGCGGCAGGCGCTGCGGAAAAGCGATGTCGACCTGGTCTTCGGGGACGGGGTGGCGCTGGCGTTCTGGATCAACGGCACCGAGTCCGAGGCGTGCTGCGCCTTCTCCGGCGGACCGTTTACCGACAGCCGCTATTTCGGGGAGGGAGTCGGGATCGCGGTGCGCAAGGGCAACGATCTGCTGCGGCAGGCCCTGAACTGGGCCATGTTCCGCCTCTGGGAAAAAGGCCGCTACACCGATCTGTGGCTGCGTTATTTTTCCGTCAGCCCGTTTTGATGTCGGCGAGGCCCTCTGCTACACAGACGGCATCGCCTGTTTCTCCGTCATGGCCGGACGTTCCGGCCATCCGCGTCTCTGCCCTCCCGCACGGCTTTTCAGGAATGTGGGTGGCCGGTCCCGAGGCCGGACATGACGGCTCGGCTTCGGCCGGATCGGATGGATCCGCCGGAGCGACTGCCGGAGCTATGAATGTCGAACGAACTGCCCATCAGCGCCGCCGACCTGCGCGCGCTCGCCGAACAGTCCAACGCCTGGCCCTTCGAGCAGGCCCGCGCCATCGTGGCGCGGCTGAAGAAGCATCCCAAGGAGGAGGTGCTGTTCGAGACTGGCTACGGGCCGTCGGGGCTGCCGCATATCGGCACCTTCGGCGAGGTCGCGCGCACGACCATGGTCCGCCATGCCTTCCGCGTGCTCACCGAAGACAAAGTCAAAACACGGCTGCTCGCCTTCTCCGACGATATGGACGGCCTGCGCAAGGTGCCGGACAACGTTCCGAACAAGGAGTTGCTGGCGCAGGATCTCGGCAAGCCGCTGACGCAGGTGCGCGATCCGTTCGGCACGCATGACAGTTTTGGTGCGCACAACAACGCGCGGCTGCGGTCGTTTCTCGATGCGTTCGGCTTCGACTACGAATTCGCCAGCTCGACGGAATATTACAAGTCCGGCCGGTTCGATGCCGCGCTGCTCAAGGTGCTGGAGCGCATCGACAAGGTGATGGCGATCATGCTGCCCTCGCTGCGCGAGGAGCGCGCGGCCACCTATTCGCCGTTCCTGCCGATCTGCCCGCGCACCGGCGTCGTATTGCAGGTGCCGATCGTCGATCACGATCTGAAGGCCGGCACGGTGTCTTACGACGATCCGGAGACGAAGGAACGCATGACCGTTCCGGTCACAGGCGGTCATTGCAAGCTGCAATGGAAGCCGGACTGGGCGATGCGCTGGTACGCGCTCGGCGTCGATTACGAAATGGCCGGCAAGGATCTGATCGATTCCGTCAAGCTGTCGGGCAAGATCTGCGCGGCGCTGGGGGGCACGCCGCCGGAAGGCTTCAACTACGAGCTGTTCCTCGACGAGAAGGGACAGAAGATCTCGAAGTCCAAGGGCAACGGGCTGACCATCGACGAATGGCTGCGCTACGCCTCGCCGGAATCGCTGTCGCTGTTCATGTATCGCGAGCCGAAGGCCGCCAAGCGGCTGTTCTTCGACGTGATCCCGCGCAACGTGGACGACTATCAGCAGTTCCTCGACGGCTATGCGCGGCAGGATACCAAGCAGCGCCTCGCCAACCCGGTCTGGCACATCCATGGCGGTGAGCCGCCGAAGGCCGACATGCCGGTGACGTTCCAGCTTCTGCTGACGCTGGTGTCGTCGTCCAACGCCGAGAACGCCGCGACGCTGTGGGGCTTCATCGGCCGCTATCGTCCGGGCGTTACCCCCGAAACCCATCCGAAGCTGGATGCGCTGGTCGGCTATGCCATCAACTACTACCGGGATTTCGTCGCGCCGACGAAGACCTTCCGCGAGCCGACCGAGGCCGAGCGCGCGGCGCTGACCGATCTGCGCGATGCGCTCTCGCAACTGCCCGAGGAGGCGAGCGCGGAGGATATCCAGAACGTGGTCTATGAGATCGGCCGCCGCGATCCATTCCTCGATCACGCCAAGAAGGGCAAGGATGGCCGGCCGGGCGTGTCGCTCGACTGGTTCAACATGCTCTATCAGGTGCTGCTCGGGCAGGAGAAAGGCCCGCGCTTCGGCTCGTTCGTCGCGGTCTACGGCATCGGCAACGCCGTTGCGATGATCGATGGCGCGCTGGCCCGCTCGGCCTAGGGCACTTGCTGAACCTTCGCCCCGAAGTGGATCGCACCTCGGGGCTTGGGCTCTGAAGCCGGATGCCGCGTTCGATCAGAGCGAGCGCAGCACGAAGCGGCGATTGCCGGTCTGCACCGGACGCGCGTTCATCGGATACAGTTTGGCGAACGCGGCGATGTCCTTCTCCGCCACCGTGACCGGATCGGCCATCACCAGCCACTCCACGACCTCCGAACAGGGCGGTGTGGTCAGCGATCCCTCGTAGCGATAATAACTGCGCCCGGCGGGAAGCAGTTTTCTGACGTCGAGGCTGGCATCGGCCTTCACGGCGGGGCCTTCCTTTTGCGGCATGGTGGCGGCGATGGTCGCGAAGGCCGGGTTGGCGCTGCCCGGCGTCAGCATCACGCCGACCACGGCGAGGCCCTTGTCGCCGCTGTGGACGAAATGCGCCTCCATCGGAAAGTTTTTACCGTCGATCAGATGCTCGCTCGGCCGGTGAAAATGCACCTGCACAAGGGTGAAGCGCTCCCTGCCAAGTAGGAGCGTGCTGCCGGGCGTGAAGTTCACCTGGATGGTGTGACCGTTGTTGACGATGGTGTCGGCGCTCCGCTGCCATTTGATGTCGATGGCATCGATTCGCGCCTTGATCGCACTCTGGAGATTGATGGGCGACTGCTGCGAGCCCACCGTACAGGCCTTGCTCGCCGCGTCGAGATCGCCCCACGCGGCGGGGCCGGTCGTGCCTTCATAGCTCCAGTGGGGTGGATGGGCGCTTTCGGCCGCAAAGCTGGCCGGTGCGCAAACCGGGCACAGGGCCAGGCCACTCAATGCTTTGAGGAAAAATCGTCGATTCATGATGTTGCCCCGAAAATCGCGACAGAACGTCGCGGACTCTCTATCTCACGAATCGGGGGAACCGGGAAAGGCCGGCTACTGGCTGGCCCAGAGAACGCGGGCGATCCATTCGATATCCCGGGCGTCGAACACCCGGTCCTTGTGGGCGGGATTGAGCGAGGCCAGTTCGACCACCTTCATGGTGCGACGGCGCAACTCCTTCACCATCACCTCGCCGTCTCTGGTCTTGACGACGACGCGGTCGCCGCGCCGCACATCGGCGTTGGGCGAGACCACGATGATGTCGCCGTCGCGATAGGCGGGCTTCATCGAGTCGCCGGAGATTCGCAGGGCGTAGGCGTTCTCGTCTTTCATGGACGGCAGCGGGACCTCGTCCCACCCCTTGCCGACCGGAAAGCCCGCATCGTCGAAGAAGCCGTCGCTGCCAGCCTGGGCGAAACCGATCAGGGGCACGGAACGCCCGCCCAGCGCGGTTTCGTCGATCAGTTGAACGAAGGTGTCCATCGGCGTGTTGGTGGCGGCGAGGGCCTTGGCGATGGATTCGGTGGAGGGCCAGCGTTCCCGCCCATCGGGGCCGAACCGTTTGGATTTGTTGAACGCGGTCGGATCGAGGCCCGCACGTTTGGCGAGGCCGGAGGCCGATAGCTCGGCCTTGGCTGCGAGACGATCGAGTGCCACCCAAATCTGGTTATGCGTCAGCATGCGCTTGGGCATCGGTCCGACTCTGTCGTTGGAAACTAGGAATTATTACCTTGTCAGGCGCGATCGTGCAATCCCGTGCGCGAATGGGGAAAGCGGTGCTTGAACGCGGCGGAAGGGATCGCTACGGTGCCGCTCGCTGTCTCGAAAAATCGTAGAAAACTCAACAGGAAGCTCAGGCGCTGCCGTGTCCACGATCTACAAGGTTTGCTCTGCGTCGGCGTGGCGCGAGGCTGAGCGTCAGGGCGTCTATCGCGGCAGCGCCGACGATCTGCGCGACGGCTTCATTCATTTTTCCACTGCCGAGCAACTGCCGGAGACGCTGAGCCGGCATTTTTCAGGGCAGGGCGGACTGTTCCTGATCGCGGTGGAGATCGACGCGCTCGGCAGCGCCCTGCGGTGGGAGACGTCGCGCGGCGGCGAGTTGTTTCCGCATCTCTACGGGGAACTCGATCTCGGGGCCGCCCGCGAGGTGTTCAATCTCGATATGCGGGCGGACGGTTCCCACATCATTCCGGACTCTCTCTCATGATTCGTGCGCTGGACAGCCTGTCGCTGCCGTTTCTGCGGATGCTCGATGCCGAGGCGGCGCATCGTCTGGCAATCCGCGGCCTTCAGATGATGCCTGCGCTGAAGTCGCGTCCCGACGACGAGCGGCTGGCGGTGCGCGCGTTCGGGCTGAACTTTCCGAACCCGGTCGGGATGGCGGCGGGCTTCGACAAGGATGCCGAGGTGCCGGACGCGTTGCTACGGTGCGGTTTCGGTTTCGTCGAGATCGGCACCGTGACGCCGAAGCCGCAGCCGGGCAATCCGAAGCCGCGGCTGTTCCGGCTGAACGAGGACAGCGCGGTCATCAACCGCTTCGGTTTCAACAGCGGCGGCGCGGAGCCCGCGCTGCGGCGGCTGGCGGCGCGCGCCGGTCAACCCGGCATCGTCGGCGTCAATGTCGGGGCGAACCGGGAATCGCCGGACCGCGTGGCCGATTATGTCAGCCTGATCGAGACCTTCGCGCCGGTCGCGAGCTACTTCACCGTCAACATCTCCTCGCCCAACACGCCGGGCCTGCGCAACCTGCAGCAGGCCGCGACGCTGGACGATCTGCTGGCGCGGGTGATCGAAACCCGCGACCGCGTGCGAACCGAGGCGGGCGAAGCGCCGGTGCTGCTGAAGATCGCCCCGGATCTGACGCTGGCCGAACTGGACGATATCGTCCACATCGCCCGCTCGCGCGGCATCGACGGCATGATCGTGGCGAACACCACGGTGACGCGCCCGAAGACGCTGCGCGATCAGAAGGGGGCGGGAGAGCAGGGGGGACTGTCCGGCCGTCCGCTATTCAGGCTCTCGACGCGGATGGTGGCGGAGACGTTCGTACGCGCGGAAGGCGCGTTTCCGCTGATCGGCGTCGGCGGTATCGATTCCGGTGGCGCGGCGCTGACCAAGATCCGCGCCGGCGCGACCCTGATTCAGGTCTATTCGTCGCTGGTCTTCAAGGGGCTCGGCCTCGTCGAGGACATCAAGGACGATCTGGTCTCCACCCTGCGGCGGACCGGACGCGATTCGCTGTCGGAGATCGTCGGCGCGGATGCCGCGACCATCACGGCCGAGCCGTGGCCGGAGTGAGCGGGACTGGTGCGAAGGCGCTTCGCAGCAGCGCCGGATAGCGCGCCATCTGCAGGAGGCCGCGCGCGGCGAGGAAGATCAGCAGCGCCCACCACAGCCCGGCGTTGCCGTAAGGCGTCAGCAGCACGAACGCCGTCAGGAAAATGCCGAACGCGGCCAGCATCAGGTTGCGCATGGCGCTGGCCCAGCCTGCGCCGATGAACACCCCGTCATAGCAATAGGCCAATGCGCCGAGGCCCGGTCCCAGCGCGGCGAGCACCAGCGCCTCTCGCGCCGCCTGCCGCACTTCGGCGCTGGTGGTGAGGGCGTCGATCAGCAGCGTGCCGAAGCCGAGGAAGGCGAGCGTCAGCGCTGCGCCGAAGGCGAGGCTCCAGCGCCGCACGAGAACCACGGCGCGCGCGAAGCCCGCGCGGTCGCGGGCGCCGAGGAACAGGCCGCACAACTGCTCGGCCGACAAGGCCAGCCCGTCGAGGAAGAACGAGCCGATCATCAGCACGTTGTTGAGCACGGAGTTGGCGGCCAGTACCACGTCGCCCTCACGCGCGCTGCGGGCGGTGAACATCAGAAACGCGCCGATCAGCAGCGCCGTACGGATCATGATGTCGCGGTTGATCGCCAGCATGCGCGTGAGGCGCGCGCGGTCCAGCAGCCGTCCGGGCGGAAGCGCGTGCATGCCGCGCAGCCGTCCCCACGCGATCAGCGCGCCGGCCGCGAATCCGCTCACCTCCGCGATCACGGCGGCGAGCGCAGCCCCCGCGATGCCGAGATCGAGGCCGAGCACGAACAGCAGCGTCAGCGCGATATTGACGAGGTTGATGCCGACCTGAAGGCCGAGTGCGATCTTCATCCGCGCCTGCCCCACGAACCAGCCCAGCAGCACGAGATTGCCCAGCGTGAACGGCGCGGCCAGCAGGCGGATGGCGAAATAGAGCGCGGCGGCCTTGACCACGGCCGCGCTGCCGCCCAGCGCGATGAAAATGGGCGATGCGAGCAGACTGCCTGTCGCCGCGAGAAGAATGCCGAGCCCGGCGGCCAGGATCAGGCCGCGCAGCGGCGTGGCCTTCACCTCAAGATGGTCGCCCGCGCCGAGCGCCTGCGCCGTGAGCGCCACCGTGCCCATGCGCAGGAAGCCGAACAGCCAGAGCACGCAATCCAGCGTCACCGAGGCGAGCGCGACGCCGCCAAGCAGCGCGGCATCGCCAAGGCGGCCGATCGCCATGGTCGAGACGATGCCGAGCAGCGGTGTCGTGAGATTCGCCACCATCGCGGGGAACGCGATAGCGAAAACGCGTCGGCTCGTCGGCGCTTCGGGAACGCTCACGCGAAAAACAGATGGCGCGCTGCGTCACCTCTCCCCACCGGGGAAAGGTCGGATTGCAAGGCAATGCGGGTGAGGGGAAGGATACTTTCGAGGCTGTGGATCCCCCTCGCCCCAACCTTCTCCCCGGTAGGGAGAGGGAGCAAGCCGCGCCGTCTGGAGATCGTCTCCATAAAAACTGAAATCCGTCAGCGATAGCGGAATACGCGCGACAGCAGCCAGATCGGCACCACGATCACGGCGCCGAGCAGGAAATAGCGCCACAGCCCGTTGACGATGTCGAAGCCCATCTCCCACAGGCGCTCGAACAGGATGCGGATGCTGAACAGGATGTTCCACGGATCGAGGCCGATTGCCGCCAGCACGACGCCGACCAGAACCGAGAGCAGCACCAGCCGCAGCGCCACCATCGGCGGCGAGCCGCCGAGGAAGCGGGACAGGCCGTCACGGCGCAGCGGCGGCGGGTCGCGCGATTCGAGCGGGCGTGTCTCGGGGGGCATGATGGTCTCCGGTCGCGAAAGTCGTCGCGGCATTGTGCCAGATGGCGGATCAAAGAACCAGTTTCAAGGAGTGTCGGCGTCTTGAGGCACCGTCTCGGCATTGGTTTCGCCGCGCAGCAGTTTCTGCAACGTGTCAAGCCGGTCCGCCTCGCGGGGCGGCTTGTCCCAGCGCAGCCGGCTGATGCGGGGAAAGCGCATCGCGACGCCCGACTTGTGCCGCGTCGAGCGCTGCAACCCCTCGAAGGCGACTTCAAGCACGAGGCCTTCGTCGGGTTCGTGGATCACCTCGCGCACCGGGCCGAAGCGGCTCAGCGTGTTGCGGCGGACGAAGCGGTCGATCTGCGCCAGCTCTTCGTCGGTGAAACCGAAATAGGCCTTGCCGACCGGGACCAGCTGATCGCCCTCGGGGCCACTGGCCCAGACGCCGAAGGTGTAGTCCGAATAGAATGACGACCGCTTGCCGTGCCCGCGCTGGGCATACATCAGCACCGCGTCGACGACATGCGGATCGCGCTTCCATTTCCACCACAGGCCCTTGGGGCGGCCGGGCATATAGAGCGCATCGCGCCGCTTCAGCATCACGCCTTCCACGGCCTCGGCATCGTCGCCGGCGCCCGCCGCGGCCGGATCGGCACGCGCGGCGCGAAGCTCGTTCCAGGTTGCGAAGGGCACCATCGGCGACAGGTCGATGCGCGAATCGGCGAGCGACGAGACGAAGGCTTCCAGCCGCGCGCGGCGCTCAGCGAACGGCAGGGTGCGCAGATCGTCCTCGCTGTCAGCGAGCAGATCGTAGGCGCGCAGATGGATCGGAAACTCCCTTGTCAGTTTGGGCGTCACGGTTTTGCGGTTGAGACGTTGCTGCAGGACGTTGAAGCTCTGCACGCGGCCCTCGCGCACGATCAGCAGTTCGCCGTCGATAGCGCCGGGACGATGCAGCGCGGGCACGAGGTCCGGAAAACTGCCGGTGATGTCCTCGCCGCTGCGCGAATACAGCCGCGTCACGATGTGTCCCTCGGACGCACGCCCGCTCACCGCCTGCACGCGGATGCCATCCCACTTCCATTCGCCGGCGAAGTCACGGGCATCGAGCGCGGCGAAGTCGGTGTCGTCGAGTGCGTGGGCCAGCATCACCGGCCGGAACGGCGCCGGATCGCGGTTCACCGGTGCGTCGGCGCGGCCCTCCAGCCAGGCGAACAGGTCGAGATAGGGCGGCGACAGGCCCGGCCAGATCAACTCGACCTCGTGCGGATCCTTGCCGCCCAATGCCGCGGCGGCCGTCTTGGCGAGGCGCGCGGACATGCCGATGCGCAACGCGCCGGTGACGAGCTTCAGCAGCGCCCAGCGGCCGGTTTCGTTCAGTTCGTCGAGCCAGCGCGACAACTGCCCCGGCATGTCGGTCTTGCCGAGCCGCTGCAATGTCGTGACGACCTCGCCAAGCGTCGGCGGCGGATTGTCGTGGCGGGTCTGCGGATCGGGCGGCCACATCAGCGCGACGGTCTCGGACAGGTCGCCGACATAGTCATAAGATAATGCGAACAGCGCCGGATCGGTGCGCGCGGCGATCAGGTCGCGGATCAGCGCGGGCTTGGCGTGGCGGAACGACAGCGCGCCGGTGACTGCCGCCAGCGCGTAGCCGCGATCCGGGTCTTCGGTCTCGCGAAAATAGTCGGTGAGCAGCCGCAGCTTGTTGTTGCGGCCGGGCTCGTAGGCGAGGCGGTCGAGCAGTTCGGCGAAACGGTTCATGCGCCCTCGCCGGTGCCGGCCGCTGCTGCCTCGGGCGCGTCGTCGGCTTCGTCGTCCTCGTCGCCATAGCCGACCAGATCGAGCGGCCGGGCGCGCAGCCCCTGCGTGCCGCACCAGTGCACCAGTGCATCCTCCTGCCCGTGCGTGACCCAGATTTCACCCGCGCCGGTCGCGGCGATGGTCGCGGTCAGGCCGTTCCAGTCGGCATGATCGGAAATCACCAGCGGCAGTTCGATGCCGCGCTGGCGCGCGCGGGCCCGCACGCGCATCCAGCCCGAGGCGAAAGCGGTGACGGGATCGGGAAACCGGCGTGTCCACAGGTCGCTGACTGCGGACGGCGGCGCGAGCGTGATGGTGCCGGCGAGGTCAGCCTTTGCCATGCCCCGCGCGGGGCGAAGATCGCCGAGCGCGATGCCGCGTTCCTGGTAGTAGCGGGTGATTTTGTCCATCGCGCCGTGGAGATAGATCGGCGCGTCGTATCCGGCGGCGCGGATCAGCGCGATGACCCGCTGCGCCTTGCCGAGCGAATACGCGCCGACGAGATGGGCGCGCTCGGGAAACAGTCTGACCGACGAGAGCAGCTTGGCGACCTCGCCCGCGGCGTCGCCGTGCCTGAAAACGGGCAACCCGAACGTCGCCTCGGTGATGAACACGTCGCACGGTACGAGCTCGAACGGCGCGCAGGTCGGGTCCGGGGCGTCCTTGTAGTCGCCCGAGGCGACGATCCGCGTGTCGCCGCAGGTGACGGCGATCTGCGCCGAGCCCAGCACATGCCCGGCCGGATGGAAGCTGACTATGACCTCGCCGAGCGTCAGCGTCTCGCCATACCGGATCGCCTGCGTCGTCCCGGCGAAGCTCTCGCCGTAGCGCAGGCCCATGATGTCGAGGGTTTCCGGCGTCGCCAGCACCGCGCCGTGCCCGGCGCGCGCGTGATCGGAATGGCCATGCGTGATCAGCGCACGCGCCACCGGCCGGACCGGGTCGATGTAAAAATCGCCGGCCCGGCAGAACAGGCCTGCCGGCTCCGGCATCAGGATATCTTGCGGGCGCATGAAAGATATATAGGACTGCGATTCGTTTCTTCGAGGCCATCCGGACCCAAGCTGCAACGCCATGCCCGCGCCCCTGTTCCTGAGTTCCGGCGATCTGATCGCGGACCGCCGCTACGACTTTGCCAAGGACCTGCAACTGCGCGGCGATCTGATGGCCGCCGCTGACGTGATGGCGCAGGCCGTGGAGCAGGCGCCCGGCTTCGCCTCGGCATGGTTCGCGCTCGGCGAGATGGAGGAGGAACTCAATCAGCATGGTAGAGCGATTGCCGCCTACCGCGCGGCGCTGGCCGCCGATCCGGAGGATCGGCACGGGGCGACGGTCCGCCTGATGCGGCTCGGGGCGACGGAACTGACCGCCATGCCACCCGCCTATGTGCGGTCGCTGTTCGATCAGTATGCGCCGCGCTTCGACAAGGCGCTGCGGGACGATCTCAACTATCGCGGCCCCGAGCTGCTGCTGAAGGCGGTGTTTGCTGTGTGCCGTGCGCGGCAGCGTCCGGTCAGGTTCGCCCGGATGATCGATCTTGGCTGCGGAACGGGATTGGCCGGGAAAACCTTTCAGCCGTTCGTCGACGAGATGATCGGCATCGATCTGTCGCCCGGCATGATTGCCCGCGCGGAGCAGACCGGACTTTATGCCCGCCTCGACGTGACCGACATGGAGGCCGGACTGTGCGCAGAGCCGGCCGCGTCGGCCGATTTCGTCGTTGCCGCGGATGCGTTCGTCTATCTCGGCGATCTGACACCGGTTCTGGCGGAAATTTCGCGCGTGCTGCGGCCCGGCGGGCTTCTGGCTTTCACGGTCGAAACCCACACGGCGGAAAATGTGATCCTCGGCAACGCGCTGCGCTATGCGCACGGCGAATCTTATATTCGCTCCGCGCTGGTCGCCGCTAGTCTTGCCGTCGTCAGCCTTCAGCATGCATCGACGCGCGAGGATCGCGGCGCGGCGGTGCCCGGCCTCGTCGTTGTTGCGGCGCGATAGCGACTCAACACAAAACGCTTCGCGCTGCGACGAAATCGTTCTTTACAGAGCACCCGACATGCGCTTTGTGACTCGGAACAACGGTCAAATAAGACCGTGTTTCCGAGGAGACGATCACGTGAGCAGCTTCAAGCCCACCCGACGCCAGACCCTTGTCTTTGGTGCCAGTGCCTTCGGCGCAAGCGCCGCCCTTCTTGGTCCGGGTCTTTTCACGCCGGCCATCGCTCAGAAGAAGTATGGCCCGGGGGTGACCGACACCGAGATCAAGATCGGCCAGACCGTTCCTCACTCCGGTCCGGGATCGCTTTACGGCGTTCTCGGCCGCGCCGCGCAGGCCTATTTCGACGAGGTGAATGACAGCGGCGGCGTCAACGGCCGCAAGATCAAGTTCATGTCGCTCGACGATGCCTACAGCGCCCCCAAGACGGTGGAAGCCACCCGGCGTCTGGTCGAGCAGGAGGAAGTGCTGCTGCTGTTCGGCGGCCTCGGGACCGGCGCGCAATCCGCCGTCCAGAAATATCTGAACACCAAAGGTGTTCCGCAGATTTTGCTCAACACGGGAGCGGGTCGCTGGAACAATCCGAAGGAGTTCAAGTGGACCACGCCCGCCCTGCCGCTCTACCCGACCGAGGGCACGATTCTCGCCCGGTATCTGGTCAGCGTAAAGCCGGATGCCAAGGTCGCTGTGTTCTATCAGAACGACGAGTTCGGCAGGGACTATATGACCGCCTTCAAGAAGGTGCTGGCCGACGCCGGCGGCAACGCCAAGGTTGTGGCGGAAGCCTCCTACGATCTCACCGATCCCACGGTCGATTCGCAGCTCATCAATCTGTCGAAATCCGGGGCGGACGTATTCTTCAATATCTCCACGGGCAAGGCGACGTCGCAGTCCATCCGGAAGGTGTCGGAGCTGGGATGGAAGCCGCTCCACATCGTCGTCTCGACCTCGGTCGGGCGGTCCATCCTGAACGCCGCGGGCGCCGAGAATGCCAAGGGCATTGTTTCGGTGCAGTACGCCAAGGAGCCGGGCAGCCCGAGGTGGAAGGACGATCCGGGTATCAAGGCGTTCCATGCGGTGCGCGAAAAGCGCATGGCGAATGTCGATCCGGACAACACGATCGCCCTTCAGGGCTACTCGCAGGGCGTGACGGTGGTTCACATCCTCAAGCAGTGCGGTGACGAACTGACCCGCGAGAATGTGCTGAAATATGCCACCAACCTGAACGGATTCGCGGCTCCGATGTTTTTGCCGGGCATCACCTTCTCGACGACGCCCGACGACTACACGCCGATGAAGAAGCTTTACGTGGGCACGTTCAGCGGCGACGAATGGGATCTCGCCGGAGACCCGGTGAGCCAGTAAGGCAAGCGGGCCTGTCACGCGCAGCAGGGGCGGGAGCCCGCCCTTGCCGCGCGGACGACCAGCGTTAGCCCGCGGTTCAGTTTGTTTCGTCGAGACCGGCGGCGGCATGACGGATTGCTGGCATGCGCCACATTCCGTGCATTGAGAATCTGCTGTGAGCAACGTACCGGCACGCATGACACGACGCGGCCGCAAACACTGGCGTTGAGTGCAGGCATCGCTGCGTCGCAATGTGCGATCGCCTCGTTACGGCGTTGTTTCGGCGGCTCAAGGTTGCGCCCGAGGGTGCGACGAAATCGTTCTTTACAGGGCGACGGACATGCGCTTTGTGACTCGGAACAGCAGTCAAACAAAAAATAAGACTGCGTTTTCGAGGAGACGACCACGTGAGCAGCTTCAAGCCCTCCCGACGCCAGACCCTTGTCTTCGGCGCCAGCGCAGCCCTTGTCGGCCCCGGCCTTTTCACGCCCGCCATCGCGCAGAAGAAATATGGTCCCGGTGCGTCGGAGACCGAGATCAAGCTCGGCCAGACCGTGCCGCATTCCGGGCCCGGTTCGCTGTATGGCGTGCTCGGGCGTATCGGCGAAGCGTATTTTCAAATGCTGAACGAGCAGGGCGGCATCAACGGTCGCAAGATCAAATTCATGTCGCTGGACGATGCCTATTCTGCGCCGAAGGCGGTGGAGGCCACGCGCCGGCTTGTCGAGCAGGACGAAGTGCTGGCGCTTTACGGCTCGCTTGGCACCGCGCCGCAGACCGCCGTTCACAAGTATCTGAACGCCAAGGGTGTCCCGCAGCTCTTGTTGAACACGGGCGCATCGAAATGGAACGATCCGACCCGGTTTAAATGGACAATGGCGGGATTGCCGCTGTATCCGACCGAGGCGCGCGTTCTCGCCAGGCATGTCGTCAGCGTTCGACCGGAGGCCAGGGTCGCGATCCTCTATCAGAACGACGATTTCGGCCGCGACTTCCTCGGTCCCTTCAAGGAGGTGCTGGAGAAGGCCGGCGGAAAGGCCAAGGTCATCGCCGAAATCTCCTACGACCTGACCGACCCGACCATCGATTCGCAGCTCATCAATTTGTCGAAGTCGGGCGCCGATGTTTTCTATAACATCACCACGGGCAAGGCGACGTCGCAGTCCATCCGCAAGGTGGCCGAGATCGGCTGGAAGCCGCTGCACCTGCTGTCGGCGGGCTCGACCGGACGCTCGATCCTCAACGCGGCGGGCCTCGAGAACTGCAACGGCATTGTGGCGATCCGCTACGCCAAGGAAGTCGGCGTGCCCCGTTTCCTCAACGACAAGGACGTTCTGGGATTCGAGGATTTGCGCAAGAAGTACACCCCGACCATCGATCAGGACAACACCATCGCCTATGCGGGTTATGGTCAGGCGGTGACGATGGCGGAAATCCTGCGCCGCTGCGGCGACGAACTGACTCGGGAGAACGTGCTCAGGCAGGCGCAGACGCTGGCCGGATTCCATTCGCCCTACATGCTGGACGGCGTGACCTACAGCTATACGGCGACCGACTACACCCCGATGAAGACGCTCTTCATCTCCGAGTTCAACGGCAAGGACTGGGACATCTCCGACAAGCCGGTGACCGAATAGTCCGTTGGTATTGGGACAGGATGTCTGAAATGGCCGGGTCCGCCCGGCCATTTTTCTGAAGGCGATCGCCCTCGACCTGTGACCTGCGAATGACTACCTTGCTCAAGGTGTCCGCCGCTCCTCCGTCACAGCTCCCCGGTTCCTTTGCCCGCTGGTTCGCCGCGCGGGGCTGGTCGCCGCGCGCGCATCAGCTCGCCCTGCTGCAGAAGGCGCGCGAGGGCCGCTCGGCGCTGCTGATCGCGCCGACCGGTGCGGGCAAGACGCTGGCGGGATTCCTGCCGACGCTGGTCGAACTCGGTGAGCCCGGCTCGCTGCGGGTCCCAAAACAAACGCGCGGCCTGCATACGCTCTACATCTCTCCGCTGAAGGCGCTTGCGGTCGATATCGCCCGCAATCTGGAGCAGCCGATCGCCGATATGGATCTGCCGATCCGCGTCGAGACGCGGACCGGCGACACGCCCGTCTCGCGCCGCCAGCGCCAGCGCCGCCATCCGCCGGACGTGCTGCTGACGACGCCGGAGCAACTGGCGCTGCTGCTGGCCTCGTCCGACGCGCCCTATCTGTTCGCCTCGCTGCGTCGGATCGTGCTTGACGAACTGCACGCGCTGATGACGTCCAAGCGCGGTGACCTGCTGTCGCTGGCGCTGGCGCGGCTGTTCCGGCTCGCGCCCGGCGTGATGACGACCGGACTTTCGGCGACGGTGGCGGAGCCGGACGACCTGCGCCGCTTTCTGGTGCCGCAGCCGCCCGGCGCAGCGCGGCTCGCCGATCTGGTGATCGCGGACGCCGGCGCGCAGCCCATCGTCGAGATGCTGGACACCCGCGAGCGGCTGCCGTGGGCGGGACATTCCGCCCGCCATGCGCTGGGCGAGATCTACGATCTGATCCGCCGCAACAAGACCACGCTGGTGTTCGTCAACACCCGCAGCCAGGCCGAGATGCTGTTTCAGGATCTGTGGCGGATCAACGACGACAACCTTGCCATCGCGCTGCATCACGGCTCGCTGGATGTCGCGCAGCGCCGCAAGGTGGAGCAGGCCATGGCGGCCGGGCGGCTGCGCGGCGTGGTCTGCACCTCCTCGCTCGATCTCGGCATCGACTGGGGCGATGTCGATCTCGTCGTCAATGTCGGCGCGCCGAAGGGATCGTCGCGCCTGATGCAGCGGATCGGCCGCGCCAATCACCGGCTGGACGAGCCCTCGCGCGCGGTGCTGGTGCCCGCCAATCGCTTCGAGGTTCTGGAATGCAGCGTGGCCATCGAGGCGGTGGCGGAGAACGCGCAGGACACCCCGCCGCTGCGCACCGGCGCGCTCGACGTGCTGGCGCAACACGTGCTCGGCTGTGCCTGCGGCGAGCCGTTTCTCGCCGACGAGCTTTACAAGGAAATCACCAGCGCCGCGCCCTATGCGGAGCTGCCCCGCGCCGACTTCGACGATGTGATCGATTTCGTCGCGACCGGAGGCTACGCGCTGAAGACCTATGAGCGTTTCGCCCGCATCCGGCAGGACAAGGACGGCCGCTGGCGCGTCGCCAATCCGAAAGTGCGCCAGCAGTACCGGCTCAATGTCGGCACCATCGTCGAGGAGGCGATGCTGAAGGTGAAGCTGGTGCGCTCGCGCGCGGGCGGCACGGGCGCGACCGGGCCCATCGCCCGCATGGGGCGGATGCTCGGCGAGATCGAGGAATATTTCATCGAGGGTCTGGTGCCCGGCGACACCTTCGTGTTCGGCGGCGAGGTGGTGCGTTACGAGGCGCTGATGGAAGATCAGGTCTATGTCTCGCGCGCCCATGACGCGGATGCGCGGGTGCCGTCCTATATGGGCGGCAAGTTTCCGCTCTCCACCTATCTTGCATCGCGCGTGCGCCATCTGCTGGCGGACCGGCGGGCGTGGGCGGGATTGCCCGATCAGGTGCGCGAGTGGCTGTCGCTGCAGGCGGATTTTTCCCGCGTGCCGAAAGAGCGGGAGCTCGTGGTCGAGACCTTTCCCCGCGCCGACAAGTTCTATCTCGTCTGCTATCCGTTCGAGGGACGGCTCGCGCACCAGACGCTGGGCATGCTGCTGACCCGGCGGCTGGAGCGTGCGCGGGCGCGGCCGCTCGGCTTCGTCGCCAACGAATACGCGCTGGCGATCTGGGGGCTGGGCGACCTCTCCGCGATGATCCGGCAGGGGCGGGTGGATCTGTCCGCGCTGTTCAGCGCGGACATGCTGGGCGACGATCTCGAAGCCTGGCTTGCGGAATCGGCCCTGATGAAGCGCACCTTCCGGAACTGCGCGCTGATTTCGGGTCTCATTCCGCGGCGCTTCACCGCCGAGGAGAAAAGCCGCAGGCAAGTGCTGTTCTCGACCGATCTGGTCTACGACGTGCTCCGTCGGCATCAGCCGGACCACCTGCTGCTGCGCGCCGCGCGGGCGGATGCGGCGACAGGCCTGCTCGATCTGCGTCGGCTCGGCGACATGCTCTCGCGCAGCCGGGGGCGAATCAGTCACAAAGCGCTGGAGAGGGTTTCTCCGCTGGCGGTGCCGGTGATGCTGGAAATCGGCCGCGAGGCGGTTTATGGCGAGGCATCGGATGCGCTTCTGGCCGAGGCCGCCGAGGAACTCGTAAGGGAAGCAACAAGCTAGGTCAGCGACGGGCCGTGCGAACTCCGCTCAACCAGACACAGGACGTCACGCTCGCCGTGGCCGGAACCGCGTTCGTGGCCGATCTGTCCGGCGCGATGATCTGGACGGATGAACGGCTGCTGGTGGTGTCCGATCTGCATCTGGAGAAGGGATCGAGCTTCGCGGCCCGCAACGTGCTGCTGCCGCCCTACGACACGGTGGCGACGCTGGCGCGGCTCGCGGCGGTGATCGCCCGCTACAACCCCCGCACCGTTATTGCGCTGGGCGACAGCTTCCACGACGGCGAGGCGCACGGACGGCTGCCGCCCGCCGAGCGCGACGCCATCGCGGCGCTTCAGCGCGGCCGCAACTGGATCTGGATCGCTGGCAACCACGATCCTGATCTGCCGCGCGAGGCCGGCGGCACGGTGGCCAGCGAACTGGCGCTGGGCGACATCGTGTTCCGGCACGAGCCGACCGGCGCGCCGGGGGAGATCGCGGGGCATCTTCATCCGAAGGCGCGGATCAGCGCGCGGGGCCGGCTGCTCGACCGGCGCTGCTTCGCCAGCGACGGGGCGCGCGCGATCATGCCGGCATTCGGGGCCTATGCCGGCGGCCTCAGCATTCGTCACCGCGCCTTCTCGCGGTTCTTTACAATGCAGGCGTTGACCGCCCATGTGATGGGCGATCATCGTCTCTATGCGATTGCCGCTATGCGGTGTTGCTGAACGGCCGGGACGCGTGACCGGCCAAACGAGGTTCGCGGGGGCTGGCAGTTCGCATGGCACATCATCTGGGGCATTCGCCCCCCGGCGAGAAAAAGCCGGGCCATAAGCACAAGGCCGCGCTCGCGCTGCCGGACTTCGCAAAATCCGGTCTCAAGCGTACAGGCTTCGGGACTGCCGCGCGGCAGCTCGGCCCGGGCCTGATCACCGGGGCGTCCGACGACGATCCCTCGGGCATCGGCACTTACAGTCAGGCCGGCGCGCAGCTCGGCTACGGCATCGGCTGGACCATGCTGCTGACATTCCCGCTGATGGTGGCGATCCAGGACATTTCCGCGCGTGTCGGACGCGTGACCGGCGAGGGCATCGCCAGCGCGATCTCGCGGTTCTATTCGCCGACGCTGCTGCATGGGGTGATCGTGCTGCTGTTCGTCGCCAACACCATCAACATCGCGGCCGATCTCGGGGCGATGGCCGACGCCACGAAACTGCTGATCGGGGGACCTGCGTTTCTCTATGTCGTGCTCTATGGCGGCATCTCGGTGCTCGCGCAGATCTTTCTCGACTACAAGCGCTATGTCGCCGTGCTCAAGTGGCTGACGCTGAGCCTGTTCGCTTATGTCGCCGCGCTGGCCTTTGCGAAGGTGTCGTGGTCCGACGCCGTCAAGGGCGCGCTGCTTCCGCAGGTGCAATGGAGCACGGATTACCTGACGACCGTCGTCGCGATCTTCGGCACCACCATCTCGCCGTATCTGTTTTTCTGGCAGGCTTCGCAGGAGGCGGAGGATCAGCGCATCGACGCGCGCAAGCATCCGCTGATCCACAAGCACTACGGGGCGCGCAAGGAATTCTCGCGAATCCGCGCCGACACCGTGGTCGGCATGGGCTTCTCCAATCTCATCGCGCTGTCGATCATCGTTACCGCGGCGGCAACGCTCAATGCCGCGGGCAAGACCGATATTCAGACCTCGGCGCAGGCGGCGGAGGCGTTGAAGCCGATCGCGGGCAGTTTCGCCGAGATCATCTTCGCGCTCGGCATCGTGGGAACGGGCCTGCTGGCGGTGCCGGTGCTCGCGGGCTCCGTCGCTTATGCGGTGGGCGAAGCGCGGCACTGGCCGGTCGGCCTCGCCCGCAAGCCGCGCGAGGCCATCTCGTTCTACAGCGTGCTGGCGCTCGCCGCCCTGATCGGCATCGGGCTGAATTTCACGCCGGTGAATCCGATCTCGGCGCTGTACTGGTCGGCGGTGATCAACGGAGTGCTGGCTGTCCCGCTGATGGTGCTCATCATGCTGCTGGCTCATCGCCGCGACGTGATGGGCCGCTTCCGGGTGACCGGGCCGCTGCTGTGGCTCGGCTGGCTCGCGACCGCCGTGATGGCCGTCTGCGTGGTGGCGATGGGCGCCGGATTCCTGCTTTAGGGTGTTTTTCGAGCGGCTGTTTTCGCCGCCATCGCGCTCTGCTACGATCAAGCGTGATATACGTCACTTTCGGGAGCCCGCATGTGCTGCAAGTTCAGCGCGCACCCGTGAGAGGTTTGGCGATGAAGTCATTTTTATTGTCGATAGTCGGCTTCGGACTCGCAACCGCGGCTTCGGCCCAGACGCCGGTGGCGGTGGTCGAGGATGTCCACGGCAAGGTGAGCGGCGCCGAATTCATGGATTACGTCGCCCCGCGACAGGTTATCAAGATCGGGGCCGGCGGCTCGGTCGTGCTGAGCTACATCAGTTCCTGCCGCCGCGAGACCATCAGCGGCATCGGCACGGTGATCGTCGGCGACGCGGAAAGCGCCGTGCATCTGGCGGACGTGAAGGCCGAGAAGGTGCCGTGCGATTCCGGGCATACCCAACTGACCGACCGCCAGGTGAACGAGACGGCCGCGACCGTGGTGCGCAGCATGGGCGCGCAGGCGTCCGGCGTTTCGCCCGAGCGCCTGACGATCTACGGCGTGTCGCCGGTGATCGAGCCGCGCGAGCCCGGCACGCTCACCATCGAGCGGATCGACAAGGGTGTCGAGCGGCACACGTTTCAGATCACGCCGTCGGCGCTGGTGCGCGGCAGGTTCTATGATCTCGCCAAGGCTAACCGCGCGCTGACGCCGGGTGCGACCTACATGGCGACGCTCGGCAAGCACAAGGCGATCTTTATGGTCGATGCGCGCGCGACGCCCGGCGCGACGGCGGTGATCGGCCGCCTGGTGCGGCTGGATTGATTGTCCCGCTCGGAATGAAGGGGCCTCTTGCGGTTCACGTGGGGACGAAAGGCGCGGCGTGATGCGCTGGCGATGCTCGCAGCCGCGCTCCTGTGCGGGAGCGTTTCGGCGCTGCCCGCACTCGATTCCCTGCGCGGGCTGTCGCTGGATGCGCTGACGGCGCTGCGCTGGACGCTGTTCGGCGCGCGGCACGATCCGTCGTCGTCGCCGGTCGTGGTGATCGCCATCGACGAGGAAACCTATCGCACCCCGCCGCTGAAAGGCTCGCCGACGCTGACCTGGACCGGTGAGATCGGCCGGGTGCTGAACGCGGTGCTGGCGGGCGGCGCCAGCGTCGTCGGGTTCGATCTCGTGTTTCCCACCTCGATCGAGCAGTCCGGGATTCCGTTCGGCGAGGAGGCGCTCGGCGCGCGGCTGCGCGGGTTCGACCGCGACTGGCTGCGCGCGCTGGCGGCCGGGGCTGGCGACGGGCGGCTGGTGCTCGGCGAGGTGCTGCGCAGCGACGAGCCGATCCGGCCCGCGGCAGGGCAGCGCGTCGCCGTGCGCCAGCAGCGCAACATCCGTGCGCTCAACGTGTTCGTCGATATCGACGGCGTGGTCCGGCGCGTGCCGCTGACCTTCGCGGCGGCGGATCGGCCGATCCCTGCGATGGCGCTCGAACTGGCCGCGCGCGCCTGGCGCGCCGAGCCGCAGATCGGCGAGGACGGGGCCGTCTCGCTCGGCAGCTATCGGATTCCCTCCATCGTTCCCAACACCATGGCGCTGAACTTCGACGGCGGAGGCGCGGATATTCCGACCTACAGTTTCGGCGATCTGCGCGCCTGTGCGGAAAAGGGCGACGCGGCGTTCTTCAATCGCGCCTTCGCAGGCAAGGTGGTGCTGTTCGGCACTGTGCTGGAGGCGGAGGATCGCAAGCTCACCTCCAAGCGTTTTGCGACCGGCGACGACAGGGTGCGCGCGGCGCGCTGCGCCACCGCGCCGCCGGTGCAGCCGCCGGGAGATTTCACCCGTGCGTCGATTGCGGGCGTCTACATTCATGCGACTGCGGTGAACAATCTGCTGCGACATGATGCGGTGAGGGAGTTGCCGCGCTGGGTGCAGGCGGTCGCGGGCATTCTGTTCGCGCTGCTGGGCGCGTGCGCCGCGCGGCTGCTGTCGCCGGGTGTCGCCCTGCTGGCGTGGGCCGGATTTTCGGTGGCCTGGACGTTGATCGCGACGCTGGTTTTTCTGCCGGGACTTGCGCTGCCGCTGATCCCGCCGCTTTTGGCGGCTCTCGTGGCGTTGATCCTGATGATTGGCTTTCGCTTCGTGATCGCCGACCGGGGTGAGCGGCTGCTGCGCGCGAGTTTTTCGCTTTATCTCGCGCCGCATGTGATCGAGCAGATGGTGGCGAGCAGCAAGCCGCCCGTGCTCGGCGGCGAGACGCGCGAGGTGACGGTGTTCTTCTCCGATCTCGCGGGCTTCTCTGCGATTGCGGAGACGCTGTCGCCCGATGGGCTGGTGAGGCTGATGAACGACTACCTGTCCGCCATGACCGACGTGATCGAGGCCCATGGCGGCTACGTCGACAAGTATATCGGCGATTCCATCGTGGCGGTGTTCGGCGCGCCGGTGGATGATCCCGACCATGCGCGTCATGCCGCGCTGGCCGCGCTGGGCTGCCGCGACCGGCTGGCGGAACTGAACGTAGCCGCGCAGGCGTTTCAGGGGCGGCAACTGGTCCAGCGCATGGGGTTGAATTCGGGGCCGGCGCTGGTCGGCAATATCGGCTCGCGTCGCCGTTTCAATTATTCGGTGATGGGGGACGTGGTGAACGTCGCCTCCCGGCTCGAAGGGGCGAACAAATTCTACGGCACCACGATCATCGCGTCCGAACAGACGATGGCGAGCACCGGAGAAGGCCTCGTCTGGCGCGAACTGGATTCCGTCCGGGTGATGGGACGCTCGCTGCCGCTGCGGATCTTCGAGCTTGTGGGACCATCTGCGGAGGTCGGCGACGCGGACCGGAGCGTCCTGGCGTCCTATGCCGAAGGGCTGGCGCATTGGCGTGCAGGCGAATTCGCGCAGGCCGCGCGAAGCTTTTCAGCGACAGCGGAGCACGATACGCCGTCGGCAAAGTTCGTCCAGCGGGCGGATGCGATGGTGGCAGCGCCTCCCGGCCCAGGCTGGGAGCCCGTCAACACGCTCGACAGTAAATAGATCAATCCCGGCGGAACACGACCGAGGCGAGCCAGCCGGTCGCCAGCGCCATCATGGCGGTGGCGAGCCCGTAAAGCAGGCCATAGCTGCGCGCGGCGTTCGCGACGAATTGCTCGAAGCCGACCTTGACGATCTCGAAGGCGGTGTCGGTGCGGGCCACCATGGCGCCCTTCGCCAGCAGCTTGATGTCCACCGAATAGGTGCCGATGGGCACTTCGGCGGGAAGCGGAATGCTGGTCCGGAACAGCGTCGGGGTCAGGAAGGTCACCGCCGAGGTGTTCTCGCGGTAGAGGCCGTGTTCCTTGCGCAGCCGGATGAAGGCCTGCCGGAACGGATCGGTCGAAACCGTATCGGCGAAATCCGGCCCGACCCGCTGCAGCAGGATCACGTTGTTAAGGCCGAGCTGGAGACGGCGCAGCACGTCGGGCGGGGCGACCTCGTTCAGAGGGCGGTTGGCGAACACCGAGAGATAGGTCGGCACGGCCAGGAACTGGCGAGCCTCCGTGTTCAGCCAGATGCCGAAGCGCCGTTCCTTGCGCCGTGTCGTCAGGTTCGCACGCGGGCCGGCGACGGTGACGACGATGTCGTAGTCCGGCGACGGTCCCGCCTGCCCGTTGCCGTCGCGCTCGACCGCGCCGAACAGCACCAGTTCCTCGCCGATATAGTTCGGCGTCACGGTGACGCGGTGGTTCGAGACCGACGCGATCAGCCGTTCCGCCCGTGCAGACGTCGTGGTCAGCGCGCAGGCCGCGAGGATGACGGAGAGGCTGGCCAGCGTGCGCCTCATCCCAGAATCTCGACATCGCGGACGGTGTAGGGATCGGCGGGTTTGATCGCCAGTTCGACGGCGAAGCGGATGCCCACGGCGAGGATCAGGAGGCCCAGCAGCACCCGCAGGTGTTCGCCGCGAATGTTCTGCCCCGCGCGCGCGCCGAACTGCGCGCCGATCACGCCGCCGATCATCAGCATCAGCGCCAGCACCGCGTCGACGAGATGGTTGGTCGCCGCGTGCATCACGATCGCGAACGTCATCGTGACCAGCGTCATCACCATCGAGGTGCCGATCACCGTCGAGGTCGGCACCCGCAGCAGATAGATCAGCGCGGGAACCAGGATGAACCCGCCGCCGATGCCCATCACCGAGCCGATGAAGCCGATGAACAGTCCGATGCCGATCACCGGAATCACGGAGAGGTAGATCTTGGACCGCTTGAACCGCATCTTCAGCGGCAGGCCGTGAATCCAGCCATGGCTTCCCGGCCGCCGCAGCGAGACGCCGCGCTTCACCTTGCGGATAGCGCCGACGCCCTCCCACAGCATCGTACCGCCGACGCTGGTGAGCAGGACGACGTAGGAGAGGGCGATGGTGAGATCGAGCTGGCCGATCTGGCGCAGCAGGGTGAATACCCAGACGCCGAGCGCCGTGCCCGCGACGCTGCCGATCAGCAGCACCACGGCGAGCGCCGGATCGATCGCGCGCCGCCGCCAGTAGCTCAGCGCGCCGGAAAACGAGGAGGCGGCGATATGGCTGGTGACGGAGGCGACCGAGACGGCCGGGCTGATGCCGATGAAGATCAGCAGCGGCGTCATCAGGAAGCCGCCGCCGATGCCGAACATGCCCGACACGAAGCCGACGGCCAGCCCCATCGCGAGAATGAGCAGGACGTTGACGGGCAGATCCGCGATCGGAAGATAAATCTGCACGAGCGGCTTCGGCTTTCAGGTCGAATGCGACAGATGTCGCTTTGCGCCTGCATAGCCGAATTGATCTTCAGTAAAAGCTAAAGATTCACGGAAGCTGAAGTTTTTCGGCCCCGTTGCGCTCCCGCCTCAGCGGACGCGCGCCGTCATTTCGCCGGGCGCGCCTGCGCCGTGGTCGATTTCGCGGGGCGCTTGGCTTCGCGGGCGTGATCCCATCCGCCGGCCGGCACCGCGACGTTGATCGCATCGTCCGGCTGCTTCTCGACGACGAAGGTCTGGATCGCGAGCCTGGCGGCGGCGAGCGACTGCGGGTCGAGCCGCTTGGCGACATCGTCGCGCTTGAGACCGGCGTCGGCGTCGCCCTGCGCGGCTGCGAGGCTGAACCACTTGAAGGACTCGGCGAGGTTCTGTTCGACGCCGATGCCGCGCGCATAGAGGATGCCGAGATTGAACTGGCTGTCGGCGACGCCGCGCTCGGCCGCCTTGCGGAACCATTGCGAGGCGCTGCGATAGTTTGCGCCGTTGCCGCCCCCGTCGGCGTCCAGCACCGCGAGATTGTGCATGGCCTTGGCGTTGCCGCGGTCGGCCGCCTGCATGTAGTAGCGGCGGGCGGCGGCGAGATCCTTTTTCACGCTGATGCCCTTCTCGTAGAAGGTGCCCATGCGGAACATGGCGGGCACGATGCCGCCCTGCGCGGATCGCTCGAACCACTTGGCGGCTTCGTCGAGACTGACGGCGACGTCGCGCCCCTCCGCATAACGGACCGCGATCTCGTAGGCGGCTGCCGGATCGCCCTTGAGCGCGGCGGCGCGCAGGTTCGGACCGGCCACGCCATCGGCCAGCGTCTCGGTCGGGGGGATCGCCACGAATGACGGCTTCGCCGGCGCACGGACGGCGACGTCAGGGATCGAGCCCGTCACGTCGGACTGCGCCGGTTCAGGGCGCGGCTCGGGCGGGACCTGCAGGCCGGACTGCCGGTTGAGCGGCATCGGCGAGGTCATGGACGGCTGAGGCACGGCCGCGGGCGGCGTTGCGGCGGGCGGCGTGCCGGACTCGGATTGCGGCTCCGGCTCGTCCTCGAGGTCCGGAGACATCAGCTGATGGTGGGCCTGATCGGAAATGCTCGGGCTGAACATGTCCATCACGAACTTGGCCGAGCCGAGGACGATCACGACGACGCTGGCCGCAACGAGCAGCGAGCGGATCTTCGAGCCCAGCGTCGATGGCGGTTCAACCGGCTCCACGGCGGGCCTGATTTCGGCCCGGATGGGAGCGGCCGGTGCGGGCTTGGGCGCAGCCGCTTTGGCAGGCGCGACAGCAGGCTCTGCCGGGCTCGCCTGTGCGGCCTTCCGGGTGAGTCCTGCAAGGAAGCTGCTCCGGCTCTTTTTCTCCGGAGGGGGCGCAGCGGCGGCCGCCGCCTGGGCGGCGCGGCGCGCGGCCGCGATGAAGTTGGAAGGATTTTGCGGCTCGGCCTGCGGCGCGGCGGTGCCGGCTTCGGCAGCCGCGATCCGCTCGGCCGGCGACGACGGACGTCGGGTTCCGGGCTCCAGCGGATGATCCGGCGGAAGCGTCGGATTGATCGGGGCGCGGGGCGCGGATGCCGGACCCGGCTCGCGCGGGATCATGATGTCGCTAAGGCTGCGTGCGGGAGCCGCCGGCTGGAGCGGGGGCGCATCCTCGGCCTGCGGCATCGAGGGATTCGGCAGTTCGGGCCGTGCGGCGGGCGGCGCTGCCATCGCGGGAGCGGCCGGGCGTTCCGGATGCGACGGAGCGGGGCGGGCTGTGCGCAGGTCGCCTTCGATCGAGGAGAGCCGGTCGACCACATGGCCGAGCGTGTTGTGCAGAACCTCCAGCGCGTCCTGGGTCTGGCGGTCCTTCTCGGTCTGCGAGAATCGCATGTCCGAGAGTTCGCGCCGGATCACGTCCATCACTGCGGGGGCGTTGTGGTATCCGGCCTGGGGCGCGTCGGCGAGCGCCGCAAGGCTCGAACGCTGGCTTTCAAGATGCCGCAGGATGTCCGCAAGACCCGTCTCCACGCGGGAGAGGTGGCTGCCCCCCGTGCTGGTCGCTTCGAGACGCTCCAGCAGATGACCGATGCGCTGTTCGAGATGCGCCAGCGTGGACGGACCATCGTGCCCGACCTGGAGATTATCGATGCGGTCCGACAGCGCGCGCAGCGAGGTCTCGATCGCGGCGGTGTCGTTGAAGGCCGGCTGGCTGCGTTCCAGCGTCGAGGTCAGCGTCGAAATCCGTTGCTCCAGCGCGGACAGCGCTTCGCCGTGGCCGCTGCTGAGGACGATCTGATCGACCTTTGCGCCGAGCGTGCGGATGTCGTCGCCGAGGCGCGAGAGGGCTTCGCTGGACGCCACGGTCGCGGCGATGCCGCGCATGGCCGAGATGGCGTCCTCGAGCTGGCGGATCGTACCGGGGTCTTCGCTGTTGCGGATGATGGTGTCGAGCTTGGCCCCGAGGCTGCGGAGCGCCTCGTCGTAGCCGGTGAGCTGCTCGGCGGGCGTCAGCGAGCGGACGACGTCGCGGATATCGACCAGGGCCTGCTCGATCGGAGCCAGAACGCTTTGATCCAGCGTGGCCTGCCGGCCCTCGTCGATGCGTTGGCCGAGCGAGCGGATCTCGCTTTCCAGCGATTCGATGGCCTTGCGCGGCAGGGCCTCGGTCATGGCCTGACGGATTTCCGCCAGTTCGCTGCGGAACGCCGCAATCGATTCCTCGACGTCCGGCCGGCGCAGCGAGTCGATCTGGCTGGTGATATGAATGAGCTGCCGCTCAAGCGACGAGAAGTCCGGGCCGGGGGCTTTCTCGGCCGGGCGGGCCGCATGCGGAGCCGCCATGCGGGGCTGCGGCCCGCCGTAACCTTCCAGCTCGTTCTGGCGGGCCGAAATCTCGGCGATGGCGAAATCGAGCGAGTCGGGGCTCAGCGGCGGCGACGCGCTGTAAACCCGGCTGGCGGCGTGTTCGACGGCATCGATGCTCGGCGCGACATGGGGCTGATCATAACGAGGCTGATCAAAACGGGGCTGCGCATACGCGGGTGGCACGGTTTCGCGCGCGGCGCTGCGCGTGACCGAAATCTGCGACAGGCGGGCGTCGAGGCGGGCAATCGCCTCGTTGAGCTGGCGCGCCACGCCACCTGTGTCGGGCGGAACGGGCGTCGCCGTCCGGGAAATCAGGTCGATCTGGCGGGTGATGGCGTCCAGCCGGCTGTGGATGTCGGCGACGTCGGGCGCTCCGCGCGTGGGGCGGCCATGACCGGCGTCCGTGGCCGGCCGCTGGGGCGCGCCCATGGCGGCGTTGACCCACTGGCTCAGGGGCATGCCGCTGCGCTGCGAGGGCTGGGTCGCCTCGCGCCCTGCGGCGTCACCCGCTTCGGAACTCCACGATACGCGCGAATTCATGCTGTGGTCCGGTGTCCTGTCCGGCGCCATGCGTGAGCGCCTCGAGCCTCCCCGCGCGTTCCCCGAAAAGGAGCAAAATGGAAAACGGTGCGGACGTCTGCCTTCTTCCCCGACTTTTTCCGCATACGGTAAACAACGGGTTAAGCTCGGCCGCGTAATCGTTAAAAGATCATCGCGGCGGCGGGGGCGGGGAAATTCCGCTTGAGTGAATTTGACCCAGGCACTGCCGTTCATTTCTTGAGTAGGCTAAAGGAGCACCCAACAGCGATGGTCGCGGCCGGAACCGCGACCGGACAGCCCTGCTAGCGGAAGGTGAGGACGCCAATGCCCAGCTACAAAGCTCCTGTCGAAGACGTGAGCTTCCTGTTCAATGACGTGTTTCAGATCGATCGCTACGACAACCTGCCCGGTTTCAGCGATGCGTCGGCCGATGTGCGGGCCGCGATCCTGTCGGAAGCGGCCAAGTTCGCCGAAGAGGTGATCCAGCCGCTGAACCGGGTCGGCGATCTCGAAGGCTGCAAGCGCCACGACGATGCCAGCGTGACCACCCCGACCGGCTTCAAGGAGGCGTTCAGGTCGCTGGCGGACGGCGGCTGGCTCGGCCTGTCGTTCCCCGAGGCCTATGGGGGGCAGGGCCTGCCCGTCACGCTCTCGCAGGCGGTCGGCGAGTTCTTCATCTCGGCCAATATGGCCTTTTCCATGTACCACGGGCTGACTCAGGGCGCGGTCGCCGCGCTGCTTGCCCATGGCAGCGACGAGCAGAAGGAAAAGTTCGTCCCGAACATGCTGGCGGGCAAATGGGCCGGCACCATGAACCTGACCGAGCCGCATTGCGGCACCGATCTGGGCCTGCTGCGCACCAAGGCGGTGAAGCAGCCGGACGGCAGCTACAAGATCAGCGGCACCAAGATCTTCATCTCGGGCGGCGAGCAGGATCTCACCGAAAACATCATCCATCTGGTGATCGCGCGCATCGAAGGCGCGCCCGCGGGCACCAAGGGCATCTCGCTGTTCGTCGTGCCCAAGATCGCCATCAACGACGACGGCACGCTGGGCGGGCCGAACGGCGTTTCCTGCGGCTCCATCGAGCACAAGATGGGCATCCACGGCAATTCGACCTGCGTTCTCAACTACGACAACGCCACCGGCTGGCTGGTCGGCGAGGAGAACAAGGGCCTCAACGCCATGTTCGTGATGATGAACGAGGCGCGGCTTGGCGTCGGCGTGCAGGGCCTCGCCCAGTCCGAGGTCGCCTATCAGAACGCGGTCGCCTATGCGCGCGAGCGCCTGCAGGGCCGCGCGCTGACCGGCGCGAAGGAGCCGGGCAAGCCGGCCGATCCGATCATCGTGCATCCGGACGTCCGGCGGACGCTGCTCACCATCCGCTCGTTCAACGAGGCCGCGCGAGCGCTCGTCGTCTGGACCGCGCTGAAGAGCGATGTCGCCCACCGCTCGGGCGATGCCAAGGAGCGCGAGGCGGCGGACGACCACATGGGCCTGATGACCCCGGTCGTCAAAGGCGTGCTGACCGATGTCGGCTTCGCCAACACCGTCGCGGCCCAGCAGCTCTATGGCGGTCATGGCTACATCGCCGAACAGGGCATGGAGCAGTTCGTGCGCGATGCGCGCATCGCCATGATCTACGAAGGGGCCAACGGCATTCAGGCGCTCGATCTCGTCGGGCGCAAGCTGCCGCGCAACGGTGGCCGCGCTGTCATGGCGTTCTTCAACGAGGCCGGCGCTTTCGCCAAGGAGAACGCAACGGACGAAACGCTGAAGCCCATTGTCGCAGCGCTCTCGACCTCCCTCGGCCACCTGCAGCAGGCCACCATGTGGCTGATGCAGAATGCGATGGCCAAGCCCGACAACGCGGGGGCAGCCTCGACCGATTACATGCATCTGTTCGGGCGGGTGGCGCTTGGCTACATGTGGGCGATGATGGCGAAGACGGCCGCCGCCAAGCTTGCTGCCGGCGAGAGCTCTGATTATCTGCGCACCAAACTGGTGACGGGCCGGTTCTTTGCCGAGCGCATCTTGCCCGAAACCGCCACCTATCTCGCCCGCATCCAGGCGGGCGGCGCGACGGTTATGGAACTTCCGGCGGAGGCGTTCTGACGCCTGCGGCGATGTCACAATGGTGGGATTGGAGCGTCCTCCCGTCCCATGTTAATAACATGATACGCATCATCTCAAGGAGGGTCTGATGTCTGAGGCCTACATCTACGATCATGTCCGCACCCCGCGCGGCAAGGGAAAGTCGGACGGCTCGCTGCACGAAGTGACGGCGCTGGCACTGGCCACCGCGCCGCTCGAAGCGCTCAAGGAGCGCAACAATCTCACTGAGGACAGCGTTGATGACGTCGTGCTCGGCGTGGTCGATCCGATCGGCGAGGCCGGCGGCGACATCGCGCGCTTTGCCGCGGTCAAGGCGGGCCTCGGCGAGGCCGTCCCCGGCATCCAGATCTGCCGGTTCTGCGCCTCGGGCCTCGATGCCGTGAATTTCGCGGCGGCGCAGGTGATGTCCGGCCAGCACGAACTGACCATCGGCGGCGGCGCCGAGTCCATGAGCCGCATCGGCATCATGTCGTCGGGAACGTCGTGGCCGATGGACCCGTCCATCGCGCTGCCGACCTATTTCATGCCGCAGGGCGTGTCGGCGGATCTGATCGCGACCAAGTACGGCTTTTCGCGCGATGATGTGGACGCGTATGCGGTGCAGAGCCAGCAGCGTGCCGCCAAGGCGTGGGAGGAAGGCCGCTTCAAGAACTCGGTCATTCCGGTCAAGGACATCAACGGCCTGACGATTCTGGACAAGGACGAGCACATGCGCCCGTCCACCACGATGCAGTCGCTGGCGCAGTTGCAGCCTTCTTTCGCGGCGATGGCCGCGATGGGCGGCTTCGACGGGGTCGCGGTGCAGTCGCACCCTGAAGTCGAGCGCGTGAACTTCGTGCATCACGCAGGCAACTCCTCCGGCATCGTCGATGGTGCGGGCGCCGTCCTGATCGGCAACGAGGAGGCCGGCAAGAAACTCGGGAAGAAGCCGCGCGCCAGGATCCGCGCCTTCGCCAATATCGGCTCCGAGCCGGCGATGATGCTGACCGGCCCGGTGGACGTAACGAAGAAGGTGCTGGAGCGCTCCGGCATGTCGCTGTCGGACATCGATCTGTTCGAACTGAACGAGGCGTTCGCCTCCGTTGTGCTGCGTTACATTCAGGCGTTCGACATCGATAACGACAAGATCAATGTCAACGGCGGTGCCATTGCGATGGGCCATCCGCTCGGCGCGACCGGCGCGATGATCCTTGGCACGGTGCTCGACGAACTGGAGCGTACCGGCAAGTCCACCGCGCTGGTGACGCTGTGCATCGGCGGCGGCATGGGCACCGCAACCATCATCGAGCGCGTTTAAGCTTCGGAGTCGAAACGTCATGTCTTACAAGAATTTCAAGGTCGAAACCGATTCCGACGGCATCGCGCTGGTGACGTGGGATTCGCCGGGCAAATCGATGAATGTGTGGGACGAGTCGGCAATTGCCGATCTCGAAGCCATCGTGAAGGCGACGACGGAAGATGCCGCGGTGAAGGGCGTTGTCGTCACCTCGGCGAAGGATGCATTCTCTGCCGGCGCCGATCTCACCATGCTGGAAAAGATGAATGCGGCCTATCAGCAGGCGCTGAAGGAGAAGGGCGAGACCGCGGCCAACAAGCTCGTCTATGACGAGAGCCGCAAGCTGTCGCTGGTGTTCCGGGCCATCGAGACCTCCGGCAAGCCGTGGGTCGCGGCGATCAACGGCCTCGCGCTCGGCGGCGGCTTCGAACTGGCGCTGGCGTGCCACTATCGCGTCGCGGCCGAAAATCCCAAGACCCGTCTCGGGCTGCCCGAGATCAAGGTCGGCCTGTTCCCCGGTGGCGGCGGCACCCAGCGCATCGCGCGCATGGTGCAGCCGCAGGACGCCATGCAGATCCTGCTCAAGGGCGAGGCGCTGCCGCTGGCCAAGGCCAAGGCGCTGAAGCTCGTCGACGCGATCGTGCCGGGTGCCGATCTGATCGCGGCCGCCAAGGACTGGATCAAGGGTGGCGGCAAGGCCGTCGCGCCGTGGGACGAGAAGGGCTTCAAGCTGCCCGGCGGTCCGGTCTATTCCAAGACCGGCATGCAGATGTTCCCGGCCGGCATCGCGCTGTATCGCCGCGAGACCTACGACAATTACCCGGCCGCGCGCGCCATCCTGAACTGCGTCTATGAGGGCCTGATGGTGCCCATGGACGCGGCGCTGCGCATCGAGTCGCGCTACTTCTCGCAGATCGTGCGCAGCAAGGAAGCCGCGGCGATGATCCGCAGCCTGTTCGTCTCCATGGGCGAACTGAACAAGGGCGCGCGCCGCCCGCAGGGCGTGCCGCAGAACAAGGTGAAGAAGCTCGCGATCATCGGCGCGGGATTCATGGGGGCCAGCATCGGCTACGTGTCGGCGCAGGCCGGGATCGACGTGGTGCTGATCGATCGCGATCAGGCCTCCGCCGACAAGGGCAAGGCGCACGCCAAGTCCGTGATCGACGGGCTGATTGCCAAGGGGCGCGCCAAGGAGGCCGACCGCGACGCGCTGCTGTCGCGCATCACGGCGACCGCCGATTATGCCGCGCTCTCGGACTGCGATCTCGTCGTCGAGGCGGTGTTCGAGGACCGCAAGGTGAAGGCCGAGACCTATGCCAAGGCCCAGCAGTATCTAAAGCCGGGCGTGATCTTCGCGTCCAACACCTCGACCCTGCCGATCTCCTCGCTGGCCGAGGAGTTCAAGGATCAGGCGCGCTTCGTCGGCATCCACTTCTTCTCGCCGGTCGAGAAGATGCTGCTGACGGAGATCATCGTCGGCAAGAACACCGGCGACGAGGCGATCGCCGCCGCCCTCGACTTCGTGCTGCAGATCAAGAAGACGCCGATCATCGTCAACGATTCGCGCGGCTTCTTCGCCAACCGCTGCGTGCTGCGCTTCACGGCCGAGGGCCTTGAGATGCTGCTCGAAGGCGTGCCCGCGCCGATGATCGAAACCGCGGCGAAGATGGCCGGCATGCCGGTCGGCCCGCTGTCGCTGTCGGACGAGATCGCTCTCGACCTCGTGCTCAAGATTATGAAGGCGACCGAGGCCGATCTCGGCCCCAACGCCGTGGATCAGGAGCAGAAGAAGCTGATCGTCGAGATCGTCGAGAAGCAGGGCCGTCTCGGCCGCAAGAACGGCAAGGGCTTCTACGACTATCCCGAGAAGGGCAAGGGTCAGAAGAGCCTGTGGGCCGGCATCGCGGCGCTGCAACCGAAGAAGCTCGATCCCGACACCATCGACGTCGAGGAACTGAAGCAGCGCTTCCTCGCGGTGCAGGCGGTGGAAGCCGCGCGCACGGTGGAGGACCACGTGGTGGTCGATCCGCGCGAGGCCGATGTCGGCTCGATCCTCGGGTTCGGCTTCGCGCCGTTCACCGGCGGCACGCTGTCCTACATCGACTTCATGGGGACGAAAAACTTCGTGGAGCTGTGCCACAAGCTGGAAGCCAAATACGGCTCGCGCTTCGCGCCGCCGAAGCTTCTGGAAGACATGGCAAAGACCGGCGAGACCTTCTACGGAAAGTTCGCGCCGAAGAAGGCGGCCGCCTGACCTTGTGAAAAGAGGCCGCCCGGTGTCGGGCAGCCTCTCCGGTTTCAATCAGTTTTGGGCCGCTCTCCCGTCCAGGAATGAGCGGCCCATTTTCTTGGCCGCGATGATCGGGCGAGGATCACGATGCCTGCAGCAGGCCTTCCATCTTCAGCGCGGACTGCACGCCGGGGCGTGCGGCGACGCGGGCCTTGAAAGCCATCAGGTTGCCGAACTTCGCAAGATCGAGCTTCATCCGCTCCGCCCAGGCCAGCATCACGAACAGATAGCCGTCAGCGACGGTGAACTGCTTGCCCATCAGGTAGTCCTTTCCGGCAAGACTTTGGTCGACGTACTGGAATTTGCCCGTCACGCGATCGCGGAAGAACTGCTTGCTTTCCTCCGAAAGTGCCGGCTGGAACAGCGGGCTGAAGTTCTTGTGCAACTCGCTGGTCAGGAAATTGAGCCATTCCTGCAGCCGGTAGCGTTCCAGCGTGCCGTTGGCGGGGGCGAGGTTCTTGTCAGCCGCCTTGTCGGCGATGGCCTGCACGATCACCGGTCCCTCGGTAATGGTCAGGCCGTCGTCGGTGACGAGCGTCGGCACCTGCCCCTTCGGGTTGATTTTCGTGAAGTCCTCGCCGTTCTCGGTGGTTTTGGCTCGCAGGTCGACCTTGACGAGTTCATGAGGCAGGCCAGCCTCATGAAGCGCGATATGAGGCGACAGCGAGCAGGCACCGGGAGAATAATAGAGCTTCATGGGGTTCCTCGTGGGAAGCATTGATCGAAGCCGTGGTAGCCATTAAATGCAGCTGCATCAATGGCATCCTTGTTGATGCAGCTGCATTTAATGCTATGAGTTCCGGAGGGCTTACGGACGGCGCCATGAGACGCAAACCATCCACCGAGGCGACGCAGGCCTGGACCCGCCTGATGCGGGTGCAGACCCATGTGTTGAATGCTGTAGAGCAGGATCTGAAGCGCGCCGGCTTTCCGCCGCTCGCCTGGTACGACGCGTTGCTGGAGCTGTCGCGCTGCCCGGCAGGCGAGATGCGTCCCGTGGAGCTTGAGCGGCAGATGCTGATTCCGCAGTATTCGACCTCGCGCCTGATCGACCGGCTGGTGGACGAGGGGCTGGTGGCGCGCCGCGAATGCAAGTCCGACAAGCGCGGTCAGTTCGTCGAGATCACGGACACCGGCCGCGACTTGCAGAAGCGGATGTGGGCGGCCTATTCGGCAGCCATCGAACGCTACGTTGGCGCCAAGCTGACCGACACCGATGCCGCCCTGCTCTGCGACCTGCTCGACCGTCTTGGCTGTTCGTGCAATGCGACCAAGCCGATTGCCGTCAAGGAGAGCGTGCCCCCACGATGATCCTTCCGGCTCGCCTGTTGGGGGCAGCGAGCCCGTTCGTTCTGTCCGGTCGCATCGACCACCCGCGTGCCTCTCCAGCCCGCATCAGTCTTGGAAATTGCAATGGCACGTGACCAGATCGATATGACGCCCCTGCATTCGCGCGACGAACTCGTCGCGTGGCTGGAGGCGGGGGTGAAGCCGGTGTCCGCCTTCAGGATCGGCACGGAGCATGAGAAGACGCCGTTCACGCTGGAGGGACACCATCCCGTCCCCTACGAGGGTCCGCGCGGAATCGGCGCGCTGCTGGAAGGCATGAAGCTTCTGCTCGGCTGGGAGCCGATCATGGAGCAGGGCAACATCATCGGCCTCTATGACGTCACCGGCGGCGGCGCGATCTCGCTGGAGCCGGGCGGGCAGTTCGAACTGTCCGGCGCGCCGCTTGAGAACGTGCACCAGACCCACGTCGAACTGATGGCCCACCTGGCGCAGGTGCGCGAGATCGCGACCCCGCTGGGGATCGGATTTTTGGGGCTTGGCATGACCCCGTCGTGGTCACGCGGCGACATTCCGGTCATGCCGAAGGGCCGCTACAAGATCATGACCAACTACATGCCGAAGGTCGGTCAATACGGCCTCGATATGATGTACCGGACCTGCACGGTGCAGACCAATCTCGACTTTTCCTCCGAAGCCGACATGGTCAGGAAACTGCGCGTGTCGGTGGCCCTCCAGCCGATCGCCACAGCGCTGTTCGCCAACTCGCCGTTCACCGAGGGCAGGCCCAATGGCTTTCTGTCGTTCCGCTCGGAAATCTGGCGCGACACGGACAACGACCGATCCGGAATGATCCCGTGGGCTTTCGAGGACGGCATGGGTTTCGAGCGCTGGGTCGATTATGCGCTGGACGTGCCGATGTATTTCGTCAAGCGCGGCGAAACCTATATCGACGTGGCCGGCTCCTCGTTCCGGGATTTCTTCAAGGGCTGCAATCCGCATCTGCCGGGCGAGAAGCCGACGCTGTCGGATTGGGCCAACCATCTCTCGACGCTGTTTCCGGAAGTCCGGCTCAAGCGCTATCTGGAAATGCGCGGAGCCGACGGGGTATCCTGGAACAGGTTGCCTGCGCTTCCGGCGCTGTGGGTCGGCCTGCTCTACGACAATGCGAGCCTTGATGCCGCCTGGGATCTGGTCAAGCACTGGAGCGCCGCGGACCGGCAGGCGCTGCGGGACGATGTGCCGCGCCTGGGCCTCAAGGCGAGGGTGCGCGGGCGCTTCGTGTTCGAGGTTGCCAAGGAGTGTCTGGCGCTCGCCCATGCGGGCCTGCGCCGCCGTGCGCGGCTCGACCATCTGGGCCGCGACGAATCGCGCCATCTCGCGCCGCTTGATCAGATTGTGGATGGCGGTCGCACGCCGGCCGAGGACATGCTGGCCAAGTATCATGACGGCTGGCACGGCTCGATCGAGCCGGTCTACGACGAATATTCGTTCTGAGGGCGCAGGAGAATCATAAATCCCCGGCGACCGGAATACCGTAGCCGCTGAGCGGTTCGCCCTCGATCGATTGTCAGCGCGGTGTCGGCAGACGCGATGCCCGCTTCCTCGCGCAATGTTCATCCCCCGTACATAAAGCGGCCGGCTAAATGAAACGCCCGTGGCGTGTCTTTCGGAGGCGCTTGCGGAGTTTCCGTGTGAAACCGTCCTCTTGGGAATGAGCCGGCATGCCGAGACTATGCCTTGCGATCGTCGCGGTCATTGGCCTGATCGTTGCGTGGCTGCCTGTGCCGGTGGCGGCGCAGGCCAATTTCGATCGCCCCGGCGCGGATTATTCCCGCACGCCCGTTCTGTCCGGCGATCCCGCCGACTGCGCCCTGCTGTGTGAGCGCGATCGCCGTTGCCGGGCCTGGAGTTTCAACTATCCGACCGACAGTTCCGGCGGCGGAGCGGTCTGCTGGCTGAAGAACGCCGTGCCGCCGCGTGTCGAGAATCCGTGCTGCGTCTCGGGCGTGCGCGGCGCGGGCGTGATGGAGCGGTTCACGAACAACGCCGAGATGTCCACCGACCGGACTGGCGGCGACTATCTGAATTTCGAGATCAAGCCGGCCGATCGCGAGCGCCACGAAGAGGTCTGCCGGGACGCCTGCGAGGGCGACACCAAGTGCAGGGCCTGGACCTACGTGCGGCCGGGCTATATCGGCGGTGCGCCGCGCTGCTATCTGAAAAAGGAAATCAAGGCTCCCCGCCGCAAGCCGTGCTGCGTCTCGGGGGTCGTCCGCTAGCGAGAGCGGTTCCCATTTTGACGGAAACGCCGGTCGAGCCATGCCGAGCGCTCCCTCTCCCTCAAGGGAGAGGGCTGGGGTGAGGGGATCAAAACTTTCGATCGAGATTTCCCCTCACCCGGATCGCTGCCGCGATCCGACCTCTCCCCGCCGGGGAGAGGTGAAGACAGCGTTTCCGTCTCAACCTGAAACGCTCTAGGTGGACGGGTTGTTTCGAAACAGCGCCCGATGATCGGCGAGAATGGCGCGCGCGGCGTTGTGGCCGGGCGCGCCGGTGACGCCGCCGCCCGGATGCGCGCCGGAGCCGCAGTGGTAGAGCCCGCGCAGCGGTCCGCGATAGTCCGCGTGACCCAGCATCGGCCGCGCCGAGAACAACTGGTTCAGCGACAACGCACCATGAAAGATGTCGCCGTCCAGCAGGCCGAATTCGCGCTCCAGATCGAGCGGCGACAGCACTTGCCGCCCCACCACGCTGGCGGCGAAGCCGGGGGCGTAGCGATCCACCGTCGCGATCATCAGGTCGGCGACCGTCTCGCGGTGATCGTCCCATGAGCGTCCGTTCGGCAGGCGCGGCGACACATGCTGGCAGAACAGGCTTGCCACATGTGCGCCCTGCGGGGCCAGCGACTCGTCGAGCGTCGAAGGGATCAGAATTTCCACCACCGGCTCGCGGCTCCATCCTTCGGCTTTCGCGTCGTGAAAGGCGCGGTCCATGTAATTGAGGCTCGGCGCGATGATGATGCCCGCCGTGAGATGATCGCCGGCCCCCGGCAGCGCCGTGAAGGAGGGCAGGGCGCTCAGCGCGACATTCATGCGGAAGGTGCCGGACCCGCCCTGCCAGCGCGAAATCCTGCGCAGGAACGGCGGCGGCAGCGCGTCGGGCGGTACGAGCCGCGTATAGAGCAGGCGCGGATTTACGTTCGCGGTCACATAGCCCGCGCGGATCGTGGTGCCGTTCTCAAGCACCACGCCACAGGCGCGATCCTTCTCCACGACGATCTCGCGCACCGGCGCGTCCGTGACGATCTCCGCGCCATGGCTGTGCGCGGCGGCGGCCATGGCCTGCGTGATCGCGCCCATGCCGCCGATGGCGTGGCCCCACACGCCCTTCTTGCCGTTCACCTCGCCGAAGGCGTGGTGCAGCATCACGTAGGCGGAGCCGGGGGTGTAAGGGCTTGCGAACGCGCCGACGATGGCGTCGAAGCCGTACAGCGCCTTCACCAGATCGTGCGCGAACACCTCGTCGAGCATGTCTCCGGCGGGCCGCGTGAACAGGTCGAGCAGCGTGCGCTGCTGATCCAGCGTCAGACGGTTGAGAATGCGGGTGCTGCCCGCCGCATTCACGAGTTCGGGCAGCGTGCGCCGGCTGAATCCGTCCGTCACATTCGGCGGCGCGCGCAGCACGAAGTCGCGCAGCACGTCGGCGACAGTTTCAAGGTCGCGGTTGAACTCGCCGAGCCGTTCGGCGTCGCGCGGGTTCAGGCGGCGCACCGCCTCCAGCGTGCGTCCCTCGCCGGTGAGAAGATGGGAGCCGTCGGGTGCGGGCAGGAAGTTCTGCGCGCGCCGCTCGACGATTTTCAGGCCGTGCTCGTGCAACCGCAGGTCGGCGATCACTTTCGGATTGAGCAGCGAGACGGTGTAGGACGCCACCGAATTGCGGAAGCCGGGGTGGAATTCCTCGGTCACAGCCGCGCCGCCGGCCACCTTGCGGCGCTCGACCACAGTCACGCGCAGTCCGGCCTTGGCGAGGTAGGCCGCGCAGGTGAGGCCGTTGTGGCCTGCTCCGATGATGACGACGTCGGTCTGTGGGTCGCTCATGGGGCGTTCTTATCGCGGTTCTGCGGCCGGGGACACCGTTGTGTGACCGGCCGCCGCGCCCGTGCCATTTGCCTGTCGCGATTTCCTATGATTCAGTCGGGCCACCATTCGCGGATGGCCGCATCGCTCCGGGGCTCCCCCTCCCGGCCGGCGGGCCGCCGGAGAGACCGGGAGCCATCATGACGTCCAGCCTCAGTTCCGCCGTGCCGCGCCAGGCCGGGCGTGAGCGCCTGATCCTCGTGGTCTATACGGCCGCGATTTTCGTCTCGGCGCTGCTGCTGTTCTCCGTCCAGCCGCTGTTCACCAAGATGGTGCTGCCGAAACTCGGCGGCTCCCCTGCGGTGTGGTCGGTCGCCATGGTGTTCTTCCAGACGCTGCTGCTGGCCGGATACGCCTATGCGCACTGGCTCACGACCCTGAAACGGCGGGTGCTGCCGGTCGCGATTCATCTGGCGCTGCTCGTGGTCGCGCTGGTGACGCTGCCGCTGTCGATCGCCGAGGGGTTCGGCACGCCGCCGACCAGCGGCTATGCGGTCTGGCTGCTTGGGCTGTTCGCGGTGTCGATCGGCCTGCCGTTCTTCGCGCTCGCCGCCAACAACCCACTGCTGCAGGCCTGGTTCGTGCGGACCGGACATCCGAACGGGCCGGACCCGTATTTCCTCTATGCGTCCTCGAACATCGGCAGTTTTCTGGCGCTGCTGTCCTATCCGGTCCTGCTGGAGCCACTGTTCGCACTCCACACCCAGAACCTGATCTGGACCGCCGGCTATGCGGTTCTGGCGGTTTTGATCGCCTGGTGCGGCGTGCTGTTGCTGCGCTCGCCCGCGAATGTCGTGGTGCCGGTCCGGGAGGACGCGCCGTCCGCCGCGCCGGACTGGCTGCTGCGCCTGCGCTGGATTTTTCTGGCCGCCGTGCCGTCGGGACTTCTGATCGCGGTGACCGCGCACATCTCGACCGACGTCGCCGCAGCGCCGCTGCTCTGGGTTCTGCCGCTGTCGCTGTATCTGCTCACCTGGGTGCTGGTGTTCCAGTCGCGGCCGCTGCTGCCGCATGCTCTGATATTGCAGCTTCAGCCGCTGGCGATTGCGGGCACCATCGCGCTGCTGGCCTTCGGCGGCGAGCAGAACCTGCTGCTGACGCTCGGCGGGCATCTCACCTGTTTCTTCATCATCGCCATGGCCTGCCATGGCGAACTGGCGCGCACCCGGCCCGCCGCCGCCTATCTCACCGGCTTTTACGTGGCCCTGTCGTTCGGCGGCATGGTCGGCGGTCTGTTCGCGGGTCTGATCGCGCCCTACGCGTTTTCATGGATCGCCGAATATCCGATCCTGATAGCGCTGGCCGTGCTGTGCCGTCCGGCGATGGCGGCCAGATGGCAGGTGTCCGCCCTGTGGTTCGTGGCCGGCATCGTGGCGCTGGCCGTGCTGCTGATCGCTCCGACCTTTAGCGGCGGCCGGCTGTTCGTCTGGCTCGCGACCATGCGCGTCGAGGTGATCAGCGCCGTCGGGCTGCTGGCCGCCGCGCTGGCGGTGATCGTGCGGAGCCCGCGCTGGGCCGTGTTCGCGACCGCCGTGCTGGCGCTGTCGCTGTTGCGGATCTATCCGTCGGACGACGGGCGGGTGGAAACGGTGCGCAGCTTCTTCGGCGTGCACAAGATTCAGGTCACCTCTGATGGCCGCTTTCACGTGCTGCTGCACGGCACGACCATCCACGGCGCGGAGCGTGTGCTGAACGACGACGGCACCAAGGTGACCGGGCGGCCGGAGCCGATTTCCTACTATCACAAGGATGGCGGCATCGGGCAGGCGATCGAGGCGGTCCGGGCGCGCAAGGGCGGCCCGATCCGCGTCGCCGTGATCGGGCTGGGTGCGGGAACGCTGACCTGCGCGCAGGGCCCAGGCGAGCGCTGGCGCTTCTTCGAGATCGACCAGAGCATGGTCGATACCGCGCGCGATCCGAAATATTTCAACTATGTCTCGTCATGCGCGCCCGACATGGACCTCGTGCTCGGCGATGCGCGGCTGACCTTCGCGCACGAGCCCGATGGGGCCTACGACCTGATCATCGTGGATGCCTACTCGTCCGATGCGATCCCGATTCATCTGGCGACGCAAGAGGCGATGGCGATCTACAAGGCCAAGCTCGCGCCGGACGGCGTCGTGGCGATGCATGTGTCGAACCGGCATCTGGAGCTTGAGAGCGTGGTGGTCGGCATCGCCGGAGCCAACGGGATGACGAGCTGGGTCTACAATGAGGATTCCGGCCGTGACAACGACTACATTTTCTCGACCACGGTCGTCGTCTCGGCGCGGCGTTATGCCGATGTGGGCACGATCGGATCGAGCAGCGTATGGACGCTGACGGCGCCGAATCCCGACCTGCGGGTGTGGACCGATGATTACTGCAACGTGCTCGGTGCGGTGTGGCGGCGGTTCAGCGACGACGAGTGACGGCGCAGAAGAAGCAGAAGAAGGGTAACAATGCGAAAGGGGCGGCCCCGTCCGGAGCCGCCCCTTTTCAAGCCTGAACTTTTCGTTGTTCACGTCGTCCGGCTTCACCAGCCCTGATCGTTGAACAGCCCACGGCCGTAGGAGCGCTGCGGCGACGGATAGTACGGCTGGCCGTAGCCCTGCGCCTCATAGCCGCGGCGATAGTAGCCCGGAGGGGCCGGATAGCGTCGGCCGTCATTCGGATCCTGCGAATAGAAATAGCCATCGTCCGCCCGCGCTTCCTGCTGCGGCGCGTATTGCTGCTGGCGATAGACCCGCCGCGTGCGGCGCTGCGGCAGCGGATTGCCCGCCGCGTCGAACTCAGGCTCCACGGCACGGGCAGCCGGGGCCCGCATCTGAACGTTGGGCACCTGAATGTTGGGCGCCTCCACCTTAACGTCCGGCGTCTCGATATCGTCGCGTCGCGCCACAGCGGTCTTGCGCGACGGCTTCGGATTGCGTGCCAGCGCCACCTGGGACGAGCCGGTCAGGGTGACCTTGGTCTTCAGGACGCCCTCGCGCTTGACGAGATCGAACAGCGTCGCGGCGTTGGCGCGGGACAGCCGCACGCAGCCATGCGAGGCGGGTGAGCCGAGCCGGCTCACCGAATCCGTGCCGTGGATGGCGTGGCCGCGCTTGGTGAAGAAGATTGCGTGCGGCATCGGCGCATCGTCGAACTCCTTGGAGAAGTGGTCCTCCTCCATGCGGAATGTCTGGAAGTTGCCGTTCGGCGTCTCGTAGGACGGCAATCCCGTCGAGACCGGCCAGCGGTATTTCTCGATGCCGTCCACCGCGACGGTCATCTGCTGGTTGTCCTTGTCGACGGTGATCTCGACGGCGGCCTGTGCGGCCGGAACGCCGGCCATCAGGCCAAGCGCGACCGCAACGATTCCAAACTTGCGCATAATCACTCCGGAACCCTGCTTGCAGTGCAGTAAAGCATGGAAAGTTGAAGCCGTTCCATCACGTTATCGCGTGAACCTTAATGCTATCCGGTACCTGCCGCTCGGTTCTGAAGAGAATGCGACACAGTTTGTGCAACTTTTAGGCGGAGTCTGCGTTGTGTGACAGCTTGACCCACATTCGTGGGGTCCGTTCGGACCTCGCATCCCCCAAGGAGACGACATGCGAAACAGGACTCGCGCCGCGACAGCCGCAGGTTTGGACCTCAGGAGCCTCGCGCTCAATCCGCGGATCGTTCTCGCGATCCTGGCCACCGCTCTGGCGCTGATGCTGGCGTGGCCGGCCCATGCGCAGGGCATTGTCGGCGGTGCCGAGCGCGGCGCGCGCGAGGGCAACCGGGCGGCCGGGCCGATCGGCGGACTCGTCGGTGGCGCCGTTGGCGCCGGTGTCGGCGGTGCCGTGGGCGGCGTGAAAGGGGTGCTTGGCATTCCGGATGAGCAAGCGCGCCGCCGCCATGGTCCCCGCTGCCGCGGCTATTACGACCGCCACGGCCGTTTCCGCTGCTATCGCTGATCAGCCGAACCGTTAGATATCCCCAAACAATTCAGGCCGGTCGCGGGTGCGGCCGGCCTGCTGCATTTTGGGCGATCGTCTCTCTGAAATGATCGTCTTTGGCTATCCGCGTCCGGCGCTGCGAGTGGGCGCAGCGGACGATGTCGGTCAGTTTTTAGGCATCGGGTTAAGGAGAGGTGAACCCTGCTTTGTGCAGGGCAACAGCCCGCGTGATCCTCCGCTCAGGTCATACCCGGTCGACAAAACTGTCGACCACCTTCTTCTCGCCGGCCTTGTCGAAGACGATGGTGAGCTTGTTGCCGTCGATCTTCGTCACCTGGCCATAGCCGAACTTCTGGTGAAACACCCGCTGGCCGAGCGAGAACTCGGACTGCGTGCCGGTCGATTTGGCGATCAGTTCGCCCTCGATGGTCATCGGTCCGCGCCGGGCCGTGCTGCCGCCGCCGCGCGCGCCGCCGAAGCGGTCGCCCGCGTTATAGGCCGCGCCGTCGTCGCGAAAGCCGCCGCGTCCGCGATTGGCCTGTGCCCGCTGCCAGCCGGGCGTCGCATAGGTCGAGCCGAACGATTCCATCTGGTCGAAGCGCGATCCGCCATAGCCGCCCGCGCCGCCCCAGCCGGAGCCGCCCTTGCTCTCGGTGATCTCGACATTGTCGGCGGGCAGTTCGTCGAGGAAGCGCGAGGGAATGGTGGTCGACCAGGTGCCGTGAATGCGGCGGTTGGTGGCGAAGAACAGCTTCGCGCGCCGGCGGGCGCGCGTGATGCCGACATGGGCGAGGCGGCGCTCCTCCTCGAGGCCCGCGCGGCCCTGTTCGTCCAGCGTGCGCTGGCTCGGAAACAGGCCTTCCTCCCATCCGGGCAGAAACACGGTGTCGAATTCGAGGCCCTTGGCCGAATGCAGCGTCATGATCGAGACCGCATCGTCGTCGCTGCCGCCGTCGCGGTCCATCACCAGCGAGATGTGTTCGAGGAAGCCCTGCAGGTTCTCGAACTCCTCCATGGAGCGGATCAATTCCTTGAGGTTGTCGAGCCGGCCGGCCGCATCGGCGGAACGGTCCTTCTGCCACATCTCGGTGTAGCCGCTCTCGTCCAGAATGATTTCCGCAAGCTCGGTGTGGCGCAGGGATTGCGCCTGCGTTCGCCAGCGCTCGAAATTCTCGATGACGCCGCGCAGCGACGAGCGGGCCTTCGGCTTCAGCTCATCGGTCTCGACCACCGCGCGCGCGCTGTCGAACAGCGGCAGCTTTCGCCGCCGCGCGTGGTCGTGCAGCAACTGGATCGTCGCGTCGCCGAGTCCGCGCTTGGGCACGTTGACGATGCGCTCGAAGGCGAGGTCGTCGGCAGTCGAATTGACCACGCGCAGATAGGCCAGCGCGTCGCGGATTTCGGCGCGCTCGTAGAAGCGCGGTCCGCCGATCACCCGATAGGGCAGGCCGAGCGTGACGAAGCGGTCTTCGAACTCGCGCATCTGATAGGAGGCGCGCACCAGAATCGCGATCTCGTTCAGGGGATGCTGCTGCCGCTGCAATTCCTCGATTTCCTCGCCGATGGCGCGGGCTTCTTCCTCCGAGTCCCACGCGCCGGTGACGGTGACCTTCTCGCCCTCGATATCCTCGGTGCGCAGCGTCTTGCCGAGGCGGCCTTCGTTGTGGGCGATCAGGTGCGAGGCGGCGGCGAGAATGTGGCCCGTCGAGCGGTAGTTGCGCTCCAGCCGGATCACCTTCGCGCCGGGGAAGTCGTGCTCGAAGCGCAGGATGTTGTCGACCTCCGCGCCGCGCCAGCCATAGATCGACTGGTCATCGTCGCCGACGCAGCAGATGTTTTTGGGACGTGCCGCCGGAGCAACGGAGACGGACTGCTCCCTCTCCCCGCCGGGGGGAGGGGTGGGATAAGAGGGCTCCTCGCGATCGTCGGAGAAGTCCCCCTCGCCCGGATTGCTTTGCCATCCGATCTCTCCCCGGCGGGGAGAGGTGACGGCTGCGCCCGGTGTCTGGCTCAGGAGCCGCAGCCACAGATACTGCGCGACGTTCGTGTCCTGATACTCGTCCACCAGAATGTATTTGAAGCGCTGCTGATAGCTGCGCAGCACGTCGGGGTGCTCGCGGAACAGGCGGATGTTCTCCAGCAGCAGGTCGCCGAAGTCTGCGGCGTTGAGAATCTTCAGCCGTTCCTGATAGGCGGTGTAGAGCTTGCCGCCCTTGCCGTTGCCGAACACCGACGCCTCGCCGGACGGCACCTGCGAGGGGCCGAGCCCGCGATTCTTCCAGCCGTCGATCAGCATCGCCAGCATCCGCGCGGGCCAGCGCTTGTCGTCGATGTCCTCGGCCTGCAGCAACTGCTTGAGCAGGCGGATCTGGTCGTCGACGTCCAGCACGGTGAAATTGGACTTGAGCTGCACGAGCTCGGCGTGATGGCGCAGGATGCGGCCGCCGATGGAGTGGAAGGTGCCGAGCCACTGCATGCCTTCGACGGTATGGCCCAGCATGTCGCCGAGCCGCTGCTTCATCTCGCGCGCGGCCTTGTTGGTGAAGGTGACGGACAGGATTTCGTTGGGACGGGCGCGGCCGAGGCTGAGGATGTGGGCGATGCGCGAGGTCAGCACGCGGGTCTTGCCGGTGCCTGCGCCTGCCAGCACCAGCACGGGGCCTTCCAGCGTCTCCACCGCCTCGCGCTGTTCGGGATTGAGGCCGCTCAGATAGGCGGGACCTGCCGTGGCGCGGGCGCGCGCGGCAATGCCGCCGGCCGCCGGCTGATGGCCGGGGGCGGGTTCTGCGGGGCGCCTGCGGGGTTCTGTCATGGGCGAATCGTTTCAGTCCAGCGCTGTGGCCACAGGATGGCACGTCTGTCCGGGAAGGGGAGCCCCGGATATAGGCGCTCAGGAGGCCGGACGACACCCCGCAACGCCGCTATCCCCAGTGCTCCGGGCGCATGGATGTCGCGCCCCGCCGCCGGAACCACGTCCCTCCGGCCGGATTGTCCCTGCAGAGAGAGAGCGGGCGCGGCCGTGGTCGATGCCCGGAAAAAGGAGCACAGATCATGCTGGGTTGGGTTGTCACATTTCTGATCGTTGCGCTGGTCGCCGGTCTGCTCGGGTTCGGCGGCATCGCCGGTGCGTCGGTCGAGATCGCGAAGATCATCTTCTTCATCGCGATCATTCTGTTCGTCGTTTCGGCGGTGGTCGGGCTGCTTCGCGGTCGAACGCGCATCTAGGGTCGCTTTCGTCGCCGAGAAAACGCCCAGGCCTAGCCTGGGCGTTTTCTTTTCCAGGCGAGGGCTCTGCTGAATGTTGATTGTCTTAGCATGATTTTACCATTAGCCTGCAGCCGTATTTCTTCATTTGTATTTTTGATTGGCTCGGGCAGGCGGGATTGTTCATGTTGTCCATTCTTTCGCGCGGGATTGTCGCGTTGCCGGGGTTTGTTTTTCTGGTCGGTCTTTTTTTGGTGGATCATGGTGACGGACAGGCCTTCGCCCAGTCGGCACCCCTGCAGCAGAAGGCGTTGCAGGCATCGGACATGCTGGCCAAGGCCCGTGACACCGGCACCGTGCGCGTCATCGTCACATACGGAGCCCAGCGCGATGCGGCCCAGACCCTTGGCACCGAGCGGGAAAATCTCGCGGCGATCACGGCGGCCAACAAATCCGCGCAGGACGCGATCGTTGCCAGCGCCATCGGCGCGCCGGCGTCGCTGAGTGCGGACAAGGGCTACAAGGGATTTTCCGTGACGCCCGGCTTTGCCATCACCGTGACCGCAGCTGAACTGGAAGCGCTGGCCGCCGACCCGCGCGTTTCCTCGATCTCGATCGATGCGTTGAGTCGCCCGAACCTGTTGCAGGCGCTGCCTTTGATCGGAATGCCGACTGCGGTGTCGCTCGGCGCGACGGCGGCCGGGCAGGCGGTCGCCGTGATCGACACGGGCTCCGACAGCACCCACAAATTCCTTGCCGGAAAGCTGGTGGCCGAAGCCTGTTTCTCGACCAACAGCGGCACCTACGGAATGGCCGACGGGTCAATGTCGCTCTGTCCGGGGGCGGCGTCGTCGTCGACCGCGTCGGGGGCGGGACAGCCGTGCAACGCGTCGGTGAATGGCTGTGAGCACGGCACGCATGTGGCCGGAATCGCGGTCGGCAACAACACCGAGCCGCAGTCCGGTCAACCGACGACGGGCGCCGGGCGGAGCGGTTCGCTCATCGCGATCCAGGTCTTCTCCCAGTTCAATTCGGTAAGCGATTGCGGGTCCGGAGCCGGCGCATCGCCGTGCCTTAGCGCTTACGGGTCGGATATCATTGCCGCGCTCAACTATGTTTATTCGATCAGGAATTCGCTGCCTGGCGGCGTGAAGGTCGCCGCAGCCAATCTCAGTCTTGGCGGCGGGGCTTATTCGTCGAATTGCGATGCGTCGTGGGGCCCCACCAAATCCGCGGTTGACCTGCTGCGCGGGGCCGGCATCGCCACGCTGGCTGCGGCGGGAAACGAATACGAGACTTCGCGGATCAGTTTCCCGGCATGCATTTCGACGGCTGTTGCCATCGCGGCGTCGGAAAAGGACGGGGACGCCATCGCATCCTATTCGAATATCTCGAACCAGGTGGCGTTCTTCGCGCCCGGCGGAGATTTCTATCCTTACGGATCCTCAACGCTCGATTTGACGAAGCCGATCCTTTCGTCGGTTCCCTCCGGATTCAATCCCGCCTCGTTCGGCTTCTCTTGTGAATATTCCGGCCCTGCGCCGTCCGCTGGCGGCAGCTATTGCCATCTTGCCGGAACGTCGATGGCGACCCCGATGGCGGCCGGTGTTTTCGCCGCCATCAGGTCTGTCTGCCCGGCGGCATCAATCGACACCATCGTCAATGCGATCGTCAGCACCGGCACGCCGATCACCGACGACAGAAACGGCGGCACGATCACCAAGCCCCGGGTCCGGGCGGATCTCGCGCTGCAACTGGCCTGCGCCGGAAGCGGCACACTCGCCGTGTCTCCGGGCGCAGCCACGAGCTTCAGCGGCACGGCCGGTGGATCGTTCACGCCGTCGTCGGCAAGCTATCAATTGAGTGCCTCGATCGGGACGTTGAATTTCACCGTGTCGGGCGTTCCGGCCTGGCTGACGCCGTCGTCGACCAGCGGATCGGTCACGGCATCCCCGACGACGCTGACGTTCACACTGAACGCCGCCGCCAATTCTCTCGCTGCCGGCACCTACAATGCCACGATTACCTTCACCAACAGCACCAACGGCCAGGGCAGCACCACCCGCGACGTGAGCCTCACGGTGACAGGACGCGCACTGGCCGTCGCAGAGGCCGCGAACATCGCCACCACCGGCAATGCCGGCGGGCCGTTCGCGCCGGCTTCGTTCATCTATACCCTGAGCAGTTCCGGCAGCGGCGACAGCTATACGGTGAGCGGCGTGCCCCCCTGGCTCTCCGCTTCGTCCACCGCAGGCAGCCTGTCGGGGCCGACGCCGATCACCTTTACCCCGAACGCCGCCGCCGGCAGCCTGCCGGTGGGGACGCAGACCGCGACCATCACCTTCGCCAATGCCGACGGCGCGAACGTCACCCGGACGGCGACCATCGTGGTGAACGGCACGCCGGGCGCGGGCGGCACGAGCCTCGTCGCGGCGATCCTGCCTACGGCCCGCACCACGACCGTCGGAACGCCAGTCACGGCCTTCGCGACGCTGGTGAACGCCGGGAGCAGCGCGGCAAGCGGCTGCTTCATCGCGCCGCCCGCCAGCCTGCCCGGCACCTTCCTCTACCAGACCACCAACGCCGCCAACCTGCCGGTGGGCACGCCGAACACGCCGGTGGATATCCCGGTCGGCGGCGCGCAGACGTTCTACTTCGCCATCACGCCCGCCCAGACCGGGAGCTTCGATCTCGGCCTGATTTTCGGCTGCAGCAACGCCAGCGCGCCGGTGTCGGTCTCCGGTCTGAACACGTTCGTACTGTCGGTCGGAGCGACGCCGGTCGCCGACGTCGTGTCGATCTCCAACACGCTGAGCGGCGACGGCAACATCGTCGTCACCGGTGCGTCCGGGCGCGGCGTGATGGTGGTGGCCGGGATCAATGTCGGCGAGGCGGGCACCGTGACCTTCCGCGCCTCCGATACGCCGTTCGGCGCAGCGGCGCGCGGTGTACCGGTGACGCTGACGATCTGTCCGACCGATTCCGCCGCGGTCTGCACCGCGCCGGAGGCCTCGTCCTACACGACAAGCGTGGCGAAGAACCAGATTCTCACCTTCAACATCTATGTGCAGGGGCAGGGCACGCTGGTCCCCTACGATCCGGCCACCACGCGCGTCTTCATGATCGCGGAGCAGGGCGGGACCGCCGTCGGTGCGACCAGCGCCGCGCTGTGGATGAAGCCCGCGGTCGACACGGCGGCGTTAAAGGCGGGAGCGGTGCAGTAAGCCGGCCGGCATCGCCGAATAAAAGATCGATGGATTGAACGAAAATGCCCGGCACTGGCCGGGCATTTTTACCAAGGTGACGACGATGCCGTCGGCTATCGCTTTGCCGGCATTGCGATGCTGCGGCCGATGCCTTCGGGGCGCGGCGCTTTCGCATGCGCATCGGCCACGGCGCGGATGCGCGAAAGAATGTCCGGCGGGAACGGCGCGGTTTTCCGTACCGACATATCCACATGCAGCGTCATGTTCTCGGAGGTGGCCGAGAGCCAGCCCTCCGTCCCGTGCCGCAACTCTTCGAAGGTATGCAGGCGCTTGTCGTCCACCGCCAGCACATAGGCCAGCACCTGCACGGGATCGCCGAGATGGATTTCCCGCACATAGCGGACATGGCATTCGGCGGTGAAGGTCGAGCCGTTGCGGGTCTTGAGATAGTCGTGTCCGACCCCCAGCATCGCGAACAGCTGATCGATGCCGCGATCGAACATCACGTTGTAGTAGGCCATGTTCAGATGGCCGTTGTAGTCGATCCAGGCCGGCTCGATCTGCATCAGCGAACATCTGAACGGCGCTGCGAGATCGACATCGGGCTGGGCGGTGATTGTTCCGGTCATTCCTGATCGTTCCTCCTTGACCCCATAATTTTCATTTGCAACGGTCCGCCGTTCTGGAGGACTTCCTAGTGGCTTACGATCCGTCCCACAATCCCGCGCGCCCGGCGCCGCAGGCGCTGGCCGATGCCATCGCCGCGCTGACGGCCCGTTTCGGCAACCGCCTCATCACATCGCTGGCCGTGCGCGAGCAGCATGGCCACACCACGAGCTGGGTGCCGAACCAGCCACCCGACGCCGTGGTGATGGCGCAGGAAACCGCCGACATCCAGGATGTGGTGCGCATCTGCGGGCCGCTCGGCGTGCCGGTGATCGCGTTCGGCACCGGCACCTCGCTGGAGGGACAGGTGAACGCTCCGGCGGGCGGCATCTGCATCGACCTGCGGGACATGAACAGGGTGCTGGCGGTGCACGCCGAAGATCTCGACTGCGTGATCGAGCCCGGCGTGACCCGCAAGGCGCTCAACGAGCATATCCGGGATCAGGGCCTGTTCTTTCCGATCGATCCGGGCGCGGACGCCTCGCTCGGCGGCATGACCTCGACCCGCGCCTCCGGCACCAACGCCGTGCGCTACGGCACCATGCGCGACAACGTGCTCGCGCTGAAGGTGGTGCGCGGCGACGGCGCGATCATCACCACGGGCACGCGGGCGAAGAAATCCTCGGCCGGCTACGATCTCACCCACCTGTTCGTCGGCGCGGAAGGCACGCTCGGCATCATCAGCGAGATCACGCTGAAGCTGCGTGGCATCCCCGACACCATCGCGGCGGCGTCCTGTTCGTTCGCGACCGTCAGCGGCGCGTGTCAGGCCACCATCATGGCGATCCAGACGGGCATCCCGCTGGCGCGGATCGAACTGCTCAATGCCGTCCAGGTGAAGGCCTGCAACGCCTATTCGAAGCTGTCGCTGCCGGAGACGCCGCTGCTGCTGCTCGAATTCCACGGCAACGAGGTCGAGGTCGCCGAGCAGTCCCGGCTGTTCGGAGAAATCGCGCAGGAATGTGGCGGGGGCGGATTCGAGTGGACCACGCGGCCGGAGGAGCGCAACCGGCTCTGGCAGGCGCGCCACGATTCCTATTGGGCGGGAAAAGCGATGTGGCCGGGGTCGCTGTCGTGTTCCACGGATGTGTGCGTTCCGATTTCCCGGCTTGCGGATTGCGTGGTCGAAACGGAAGAGGATCTCGCCAGCGAGGGCATCATCGCGCCCATCGTCGGCCATGTCGGCGACGGCAACTTCCATTGCGGCTTGATGGTGGACCCGGACGATCCGGACGGCATCACCCGCGCCGAGGCCTTCATTCATCGCCTCGTGCAGCGCGCGCATGCGATGGGCGGCACCTGTACCGGCGAGCACGGCATCGGGCAGGGCAAGCAGCGATATATCGAGGCTGAGCTTGGCCCGGAGGCGCTGGATGCCATGCGTGCGATCAAGCGCGCCATGGATCCCGGGAACATCTTCAATCCGGGCAAGATTCTCCCGCCCGCGTAAGCGATGAATGGCGGCCATCACGAGAGGCCGCTGTCGCTTCGCCATGATTGGTCCTATATTCGCGTTGTGCCTCGCCGCCATGATACGGGCATGGGCGTGCGGCGTGGCACGCAAGCTGCTGCGATTTTAGGGAGACACCGTGCAGACCACCCTGCTCGGACTGGCGATCGCGTTGATTCTGGCGCTGGTCGCCGCGCTGGTTGGCCCACACTTCGTCGATTGGAGCCAGTTCCGCCCCCGGTTCGAGGCCGAGGCGACGCGGGCGCTCGGAACGCAGGTGCGGGTGGGTGGCGCGATCGATGCCCGGCTGCTGCCCTCGCCGTCGCTGCGGTTGAACGATGTCGCCATCGGCGGCGCGAACGATCTCGGGCGCGTTCGCGCTGATCGGCTTAACGTCGAATTCAGCCTCGGCGATCTGATGCGCGGCGAGTGGCGCGCCACCGAACTGTCCGTCGGCGGCCTGTCGATGGATCTCGGGCTGGATGCGCGTGGCAAACTCGATTGGCCTGTGGTGTGGGGCAAACTCAACCTCGGAGCGCTGTCCATCGACCGGCTGAATGTGACCGGGCGCATCGCTCTGCATGATGCGGCGAGCCGGACCAATCTTGAACTCAGCGATATCGCGTTCAGCGGCGATGTCCGGGCCCAGACCTCCTCCGTGCGCGGCGACGGCAACGTTACCATCGATGGCACGCGCTACCCGTTCCGGCTGTCCACGTCGGCGTTGCCGGATGGCTCGGGTAACCGCGTACGTGTCGGCATGGATGCGCTCGAACGGGGCGCGAGCGGAGATATCGAGGGCGTTCTCGCATTCGAGGGCGAATCGCCGCGCTTCGACGGCGCCCTGACGCTGGCGCGGCCCCCGCGTCAGGAGCAGGGCGCGCCGCCGCCGTGGAAGGTCACGGCGAAGCTCAAGGCTGATCCGGCGGCCGCGAGACTGGAGCAGATCGAGGCGAGCTATGGTCCCGACGATCAGGCCGTCCGGCTGACGGGCCGCGCCGATCTGCGCTTCGGCGCGTCGCCGCTGTTCAGGGCCGAGCTGTCGTCGCGCGCGCTCGATGCCGACCGGCTGCTCGGCGGCGATGGCACGGCGACCCCGCTGGGCTGGTTCGCGGCCCTGCGCCGGGGGCTTGCGGAGCTTCAGGCCCCGCCGCTTCCGGCCGAGGTGGAGATCGCCTTCGACACCGTCACGCTTGGCGGCCGACCATTGCAGGGATTTTCCGCGCTGCTGAAGAGCGACGCGCGGGTGTGGACCGCCGAGCGGCTGGATATGCGTCTGCCCGGCCAGACCCGGCTGAGCCTTGTGGGGGCGCGGCAGATCAACCCGGTCGCGGGCGGTTTCGCCAGCGGCTTCACCATCGAGACGGCCGAGCCGGACGTGCTGGCGGCGTGGCTGCAACGCGATGGCGATCTGCCGCTGCGCGCCCAGAAGCCGTTGCGGGCGCGGGGCCGCATCGAGATCGCCCCGGATCGCGTGGTGATCGACGATCTGAATACAGGTGTCGACGGCAGCACCATCACGGGACGGTTGGTCTATACCGGTGCGATGGATGCCGGGCGCACGCCGACCTCGCTCGATCTGGCGCTGAAGGCGGACCAGCTCGATCTCGACGCCACGGCCGCTCTGGTGCGCGGCGTGGCCGGGGCCTCGCCGCGCTGGCCCGACGAGGCGCAGGTGTCGCTCGACATTGCCCGCGCCACCCTCGCCGGGCAGCAGGTGCGGCCCGTGGTGGTGCGGCTGGCCTACGACCCGGATCACATCGCGCTGGACCAGCTTCAGGCGGGCGGCGCCGACGGCGCGTCCGTGTCCGGGAGCGGCAGCCTCGATCGCAAGGCCGGCAAGGGCGATCTGCGCCTCGATGGCGCGGCCGGATCGCTGGCGGCGCTCGCCTCGGCCATCGCTCCGTTCGCGCCGCAGATCGCATCCCGGCTCGACGCGCTTCCCGCAGCGGAGGGACCGGCGCGGCTCAAGCTCGCGCTCGCGCTCGAGAGCATCAATGCGGCGGACCGCGCCACCGCGCGGGGCACGCTGGATCTGCAGGCGCCGCAGCTTCAGGGAACGGCGAAGCTCCGGCTGCCGCTGGCGGCAGCGGCCCTGCAGGGGCTGGAGATCGAACGCATCGCCAGGGGCGACGTCGAGGCCGAGGCGAAGTTCTCCGCGCCGAAGGGCGAGGCGCTTCTGGTGTTGCTCGGACTTTCGAAGACCGTTGCGGCGGGCGAGGGACCGCTCTCCTTCGACGGCACGGCGAAGGGGCCGGCCAATGGCTCCCTGCGTGTAGCCGCAGCGTTGAAGGGAAACACGCTCGACGCACAGGTTCAGGGCTCGGCGGAGCCGTTCGCGGCGGAGCGGCGGGCCGCGTTGACGCTGAATGTCCGCAACGCCGATCTTGCCCCGCTGCTGGCTTTCTCGGCCAATGCGCCCGCCAATGTCGCGCTGACGTCGCGGGTGGCGATGCGGGGCGACAGGCTGTCGTTCAGCGATCTGGACGGGCGGATCGGCGGCTCGCGCATCCGCGGCAAGCTCGACGTGACACTGGACGAGACGCCTGCCATCGAAGGGGATGTCGGTATGGACGCTCTCGATATTCCGGTGCTCGCAGGCATTTTTGCCGGCGGCGCCGAGGATGCCCGGCCGCTCGATGCCAGCCTGATCGCGCGCTGGCGCGGGCAGGTGGCATTTCAGGCGCTGCGGGCCACCCTGCCGGGCGGCAGCGAGATGCGGATGTTCGGCGGCGTGATCAAGGGCGATGGGACATCGCTGGCGCTCGAACGGGCCAAGGGCAATCTCGGCGATGGCGAACTGACCGCGGATCTTGAAGCCCGGCCTGCGCCGTCCGGCGTGATGCTGAACGGGCATCTCAATCTGGCCAATGTCGATGGCGCAGCGCTGCGCTATCGCGCGCTGGCCGCGCCGGCGGGCCGGATCACCATGCAGGCGACGCTCGCGAGCCAGGGACGCAGCAGCGCGGCGCTGGCCGGCGCGCTGTCGGGCAGCGGTCAGGTGGCGATCACGAATGTGAAGATCGGCGGACTTGGCGTCGGCGCGTTTACCGCCGCACTGGCGGCCAGCGACGCGGGCAAGGTCGCAGACGACGTGGCGCTCAAGGCGGTGGTCGAGCCCGCGCTGGCGGCGGGGTCGTTTGCTGCAGCATCGGCGCAGATCCCGTTCAATCTGCGCGACGGCCGCATCCGGATCGGTCCCGCGACGCTGGATGGCGAGGGGACGCGTCTCTTGATGTCCGGCGGCTTTGACGTGGCCGCCGACCAGATCGATGCGCGCGTCTCGCTGGTCCCAACGGCAATCGGAACGGACGCCAGCCGGCCGGAACTCTCGATCTTTTTGATGGGAACTCCCGATGCGCCCCAGCGCATGCTGGACGTGTCCTCGCTGTCGTCGTGGCTGGCGTTGCGGGCCATCGACCGCGAGACGCGGCGGCTGGATGCGATCGCACGCGGCGAGGCCTCGGCTCCCGTGACGCCGTCGCCTTCGCTTGCTCCGTCGGCGAATCCGTCCGGGGGCGTGGTGCCCGGAGCGCCGCAAATCATGGTGCCCGCTCCGGAGTCGGATCCGCGCCGCGCCGCGCCGCCGAAAGCTGCACCTCAGCCGAGGCCGCAGGCCGCGAATCCTCCGGCGGCACCCGGTCCGGCTCCGCCGGCATCAAGTGTGCCGCCGCCCGCGCGTGTCGCGCCGCTGCCGCCGCCTATCGATGTCCGCCCGGTGCCCGGTTCGCAGCCGTCACCGCCGCGCGCCCGGGTGCCGCTCGACATCTCGCCAAGGTAGGGCGCGGGCACATCGTCATGCGTGCTGAATCGTCACGCGTGTTGAATAAACCTCCGCCGCGCCGGCAAAACCTGCACGGATCGGAAGCGCGCAACCGGTCAATGTGCAGGCCATCGACTTGAGGCAAATCGATTTGTAAGAAAGAGAAACGGCCGCGAGCCTTTTTGAAAGCTGGACGGGCCTATCGATGCGGCTGGGTTGCGATGCGTTCGAGATTCGGCCGCAGCGGTGCCACGCCTTCCGCGCGCGCGCGATAGTGATCGAGAACAAAAAGCCGGATCGCCGAAGAAAGATTGCCCTGCTGCCGCTGGTTGTCGATCTCGCCGACAAGGTCGGACAGTGTCAGTCCCCGCTGGGCGGAAATCTCTTTCATCCCGTTCCAGAACTCTTCTTCGAGGCTAACGCTCGTCTTGTGGCCCGCTACGACGATCGAGCGTTTCACGACAGGTGATTTCATCAGGCGTCTCCACGATCGATCAGGTGGCCATCAAGTTGTTTGGTGGCCTGATCGCGGCGGCGCTGATCCAGATCACGGTCTTTCTTGCTGCGACCGAAATGAGCTCGGTTCTCGTCGGCGGTTTTCTCCGCCTGCGCGCGTGCCGCGCGCTTTCTGAATCGATTAAGATTCACAACGTCGCCCATATCGGTCGCTCACAAGTGTCCCGCTTGAGAGCATCGCCACCACGATGCATTGGCATTATCGAGAAAGCGGGTTCCCGGGCAACCCGAACGCGTATAATTATTCCTATCCGGGGTGCGTCATGTTGTCCGGCCTGACGGTCTGATCGAATTCGTCAGCGGTGACGAGGCCGAGCCGTGTCGCTTCTTCCTTGAGCGTCGTGCCGTTTGCATGAGCGGTTTTTGCGACTTTCGCCGCATTATCGTACCCGATTTTCGGAGCGAGCGCAGTCACGAGCATCAATGAGCGCTCCATGAGGTCACGTATGCGTTTTTCGTCAGCTTGGATGCCGACAACGCAATGCTCGGTAAACGAACGTGAAGCATCAGACATCAAACGAATCGACTGCAGCATGCAGTGTGCGAGCACGGGTTTGTAAACATTCAGCTCGAAATGTCCCTGGCTGCCGGCGACCGTGATGGTCGTCTGATTGCCGAAAACCTGACAGCAGACCATCGTCATGGCTTCGCATTGCGTCGGATTCACCTTGCCGGGCATGATCGACGAGCCCGGCTCGTTCTCAGGCAGAATAAGTTCGCCCAGCCCCGAGCGCGGCCCCGAGCCGAGCAGACGAATATCGTTGGCGATCTTGAACAGGCCCGTCGCCGTGGCGTTGATCGCTCCGTGAACGGAAACATAAGCGTCGTTCGACGCCAGCGCTTCGAACTTGTTCGGCGCGCTGACGAAAGGCAGCTTCGTGATCTGCGCGGCGTGGCGTGCAAATGTTTCCGCGAATGCGGGCTTGGCGTTGAGTCCGGTGCCGACAGCGGTGCCGCCCTGTGCCAGCGGATACAGATCGCTCAGCGCCGTTTTGATTCGCGCAATGCCGCTGCGCACCTGCGCGGCATAGCCGGAGAATTCCTGACCGAGCGTGAGCGGCGTCGCGTCCTGCGTATGCGTGCGGCCGATTTTCACGATGGATGCAAACGCCTTTTCCTTGTCGACGAGAGCCGCGAGCAGTTCTTCGAGCGCGGGCAGAAGATCGGATGTTATCTCCTGCGCGGCGGCGATGTGCATCGCCGTCGGGAAGCTGTCGTTGGATGACTGGCTCATGTTGACGTGGTCGTTCGGATGCACCGGCTTCTTGGTGCCGCGCTCCCCACCGAGCAACTCGTTGGCGCGATTCGAAATCACCTCGTTGAGGTTCATGTTGCTCTGCGTGCCCGAGCCGGTCTGAAACACCACGAGCGGAAAGTGCTCGTCGAGCTTGCCGTCGATCACTTCCTGCGCGGCGGCGACGATGGCCTCGCCGAGCTTGGGATCGAGCAGGCCCAGCTCCATGTTGGTGCGCGCGGCTGCGAGCTTCACCACGGCGAGCGCATGGACGATCGGCAGCGGCATGCGATCGATACCGATACGGAAGTTGCGGCGAGAGCGTTCGGTCTGCGCGCCCCAGTAGCGGTCCGCATCGACTTCGATGGGGCCGAACGTATCAGTTTCGGTGCGAGTGGTGGTCATGATGGAGATCCGTTTGCACGAAGGATGGCAGGCAGCCGCAATCGACCGCTCGGGAGCGGACGTTATAGGGCAAACGAATTGGAAGCGGAGCGCGCGGGGCCGTATTTAGATCACTTCTTGCGGAAACGGTCGAGCCGTACGACTTCCGCGCCACCCTCGTTTGGGGCCGTGGAATCGGCGGTCTCCGTCTCCTCCGCTGCGGTCCGTGCGGTCGTCCGCGACGTCTCCGGCGTCGAAGCGGGCTCGCCCGCAGCCGCGTCCTCTTCGACCTCGAACTGCAGGCCGAATTGCACCGACGGATCGAAGAAGCTCTTGATGGCGCCGAAGGGAACGACCAGCCGTTCCGGCACTCCCTTGAACGACAGGCCGACTTCGAACTGATCCTCCGTCACCACCAGATCCCAGAACTGATGCTGGAGGATGATGGTCATCTCGTCCGGATACTGCGCCAGCAGTCGCGGTGATAGCTGCACGCCGGGAGCCTTCGAGGCGAAGGTGATGTAGAAATGGTGCTCGCCCGGCAGCCCCTTTTCAGCGGCATCCCTCAGCACCTGCCGCAGCACGCCGCGCAGGGCGTCGCGTGCCAGAACGTCGTAGCGGATCAGGTCGGTTGCCATGGGCCAGGTCCAGTTGAAGTCCAGTTGGGGTTACGCAGGGCGTCTTGGTGCCGGAATCGAAAGCCGCGTCCGTCCAGGCCTTGATCTCCGCTCCGACTCATCACGCATGGTAACGCGGCGCAGCGACGCCGTCAGCACAATCTCCGCGTGTGCGGGCGAGGTTTGCGGGGAAGCGAGGTTTACGGGGAAGGATGGGAGTCGACGTGAGGAATCGGCGAGAGGGATGAAGTGGAGGCTTCTGTTGCCAGGTGCCTCCGAACCCCGCCTGACGGAGCTTAACCCGTCAGGGCTTTAAGATGGTCTTTCAAACTGCGTTACGCAGCCTGAGCAACCGGAGCATAGTTGTCGTTGGCAACTATTGCATGGCCCGATATCGGCGGAACCATACCGAACAAAAACACGCCCTTTACGCCCTCGTCGATCCTGTTTCGCCCCCGCCGAAGCCCGCCTTCAAGGGCGGGCCGGGCTTCGGTGGAGGCGCCGGGTACTGCCCCCGGGTCCGAATGGTTTATTGCGACGGTCATTTATTGTCATAGCCGGCGAACCGGCACGCCCAATATAAGCGCTGGCCGCAGGTTTCGAAAGGGGCCGCGACCTGTCCGCGCAAAGGCCGGCTATTGCTGGTTGAAAATCACCGGCAGGGAAGGGACACTGAGCCGATCTGAGAAGCGCCACCAAGGCGCAGGCGATAAAAATCGGGGGGCTCATGGACGGGCAAGACACGGCGCGGGCGCGCTGGCGCATTCGCGGACCGCAGGATTTCGTCGGCGGTTTGGTGCTGATGGCGGTGGCGCTGGTCGCGCTGTGGGCGGCGCGGGATCTCGCCGGAATGCGGGGCGTATTGTTCGGCCCTGGAACCACGCCGCGCCTGTTCGCCTTTCTGCTGCTCGGGCTCGGCGCCGCCATCGCTTTGACGGGGCTTTTGAGCGATGGACCGCGACTGGCGCGTTTCGGTCTTCGCGGGCCGCTGTTCGTCACGCTCGCCATCGTCGCCTTCGCGCTGATGATCCGGCCTTGCGGGCTGGTGATCTCAGGCTTCGTCGCCTTCATCATCGCGGCGCTCGGCTCGGCCGAAACCCGCTGGGCCGAAACGCTCGCGGTCGGGGCCGGCCTCACCGCGTTCTGCGCCGTGCTGTTTCCCTACGTCCTTGGATTGCCGATGCCGATCTGGCCGCGGCTGCCATGGTGAGGCGGCGCAATGGCTGATCTGTTCTCGAACCTGATCCTGGGGTTTCAGGTCGCGCTGTCGCCGGTCAATCTGCTGCTGTGCCTGGTCGGCGCGCTGGTTGGAACGCTGGTGGGCGTGCTGCCGGGCATCGGCACCATCGCCACGGTGGCGATGCTGCTGCCGATCACCTTCGGCCTGCCGCCCGTCGGCGCGCTCATCATGCTGGCCGGCATCTATTACGGCGCGCAGTATGGCGGCTCGACCACCTCGATCCTCGTCAACATTCCCGGCGAGGCGACCTCAGTGGTGACGACGCTCGACGGCTTCCAGATGGCCAAGCAGGGCCGCGCGGGACCGGCGCTGGCCATCGCGGCGATCGGCTCGTTCGCGGCGGGCTGCGTCGCCACGGTGCTGATCGCCGTGGTGGGCGGTCCGCTGGCCGGGATCGCGCTGGCGTTCGGACCCGCCGAATATTTCTCGCTGATGGTGCTGGGGCTGATCTTCGCGGTGGTGCTGGCCAGCGGCTCGGTGCTGAAGGCCATCGCGATGATCGTGCTGGGCCTGCTGCTGTCGACGGTCGGATCGGACGTCGAGACCGGGGTCGCGCGGCTGTCGTTCGGTCTGCCGGAACTGGCCGACGGGCTCGGCTTCGCCACCGTTGCCATGGGGCTGTTCGGCTTCGCCGAGATCGTGCGCAATCTCGATCCGGATTCGGCGATGGACCGCAATCTGGTTCAGCAGAAGATCAGCGGTCTGATGCCGACGAAAAAGGATCTCATTGCCTCCGCGCCTGCCATCGGCCGCGGCACGGTGCTGGGCTCGATCCTCGGCATTCTGCCCGGCGGCGGCGCGGTGATCTCCTCGTTTGCGGCTTACACGTTCGAGAAGAAGATCGCGAAGGATCCCTCGCGCTTCGGGCGGGGGGCCATCGAAGGCGTCGCCGCCCCCGAGAGCGCCAACAACGCCGCGGCGCAGACCTCGTTCATCCCGCTCCTGACACTCGGCATTCCGCCCAACGCGGTGATGGCGCTGATGGTGGGCGCGATGACCATTCACGGTATCCAGCCCGGCCCGCAGGTGATGCAGAATCAGCCCGATCTGGTGTGGGGCATGATCGCCTCGATGTGGCTCGGCAACCTGATGCTGCTGGTCATCAACCTGCCGATGGTCGGCTTGTGGGTGCGGCTGCTGCGCGTGCCGTACCGGCTGATGTTTCCGTCCATCGTGGTGTTCTGCGCCATCGGCATTTACTCCATCAACAATGCGTCGATGGACGTGATCCTCGCCGGTGTCTTCGGCCTCGCGGGCTACTGGCTGGCGAAGCACGCGTTCGAGCCAGCGCCGCTGCTGCTCGGCATGGTGCTGGGTCCACTGATGGAGGAGAACCTGCGCCGGGCGCTGCTGATCTCGCGCGGCGATCCGTCGGTGTTCGTCACCAGCCCCCTGTCGGCGGCGCTGCTGGCGGTGGCGGCGGTGCTTCTTGTGCTGGCGATCCTGCCGACGGTGCGTCGGCGGCGCGACGAAGTGTTCGTTGAATCAGAGGGTTAGTTCCAGGGAGCGGAGATGTCCCCGTGGATTTTCTCCTCCCCGATTGCGGCAGCGGGCCGGATGGACCAGCATGATAACCCTCGCGTGCCTATATTGAGGCAAAGCCGAATCAGCCGCGACAGGTCTTCTATTGTCCGGCGCAACCCGCAACTTCGCCATGCATCAGTACCACGACCTGCTCGAACGGATTCTCGCCGACGGCGCGGAGAAGCACGACCGCACGGGAACCGGCACGCTGTCCGTGTTCGGCCACCAGATGCGGTTCGATCTCGCGGCCGGCTTTCCGATGCTCACCACCAAGCGGCTGCCGCTGAAAGCCATCGTGCACGAGCTGCTGTGGTTCCTGCGCGGCGACACCAACATCAAATACCTGCACGACCACAACGTCACGATCTGGGACGAGTGGGCGGACGAGAATGGCGATCTCGGCCCGGTTTACGGCGCGCAGTGGCGCGCATGGCCCGCGCCTGATGGAGGCGCCATCGACCAGATCGCCAACGTGGTCGCGGCGATCCGCAAAAACCCCGACTCGCGCCGGCTGATCGTCAGCGCCTGGAATCCGGCCGAAGTGGACAAGATGGCGCTGCCGCCCTGCCATTGCCTGTTCCAGTTTTATGTCGCCAGGGGCAGGCTGTCCTGCCAGCTTTATCAACGCTCGGCGGATGTGTTTCTCGGCGTGCCGTTCAACATCGCCTCCTATGCGCTGCTGACGATGATGATCGCGCAGGTGACCGACCTCAAGCCCGGTGATTTCATTCATACGCTGGGCGATGCACACCTTTATTCCAACCATCTGGAGCAGGCGCGCCTGCAATTGTCGCGCCCGCCCCGTGCGCTGCCGGTCATGGCGATCAATCCGGCGGTGAAGGATATTTTCGGCTTCCGCTTCGAGGACTTTTCGCTGCAGGGCTACGACCCGCATCCACACATCAAGGCCGAGGTGGCGGTGTGAGCGGCGCATGAGCGCTCTCATCGAACTCGTCCTCGTTGTCGCGGTGGCGGAGAACGGCGTAATCGGCCGCGACGGCGCGATGCCGTGGCGGCTGCCGTCGGATCTGAAGCGCTTCAAGGCATTGACGTTTGGCCGGCCGGTGGTGATGGGACGCAAGACCTTCGCCTCGATCGGACGTCCGCTGCCGGGGCGCACCAATATTGTCGTCACCCGCGATCCGGCGTTTCGCGCGACGGGCGCGGTGGTCGCGCCCTCTCTGGACGCCGCGCTGGACGTGGCGCGGGGCGACGCGCTGCGGCGTTCGGTCGCTGAGATCATGGTGATCGGTGGTGCGGACATCTACCGGCAGTGTCTCGACCGCGCCGCCCGCATCGAGTGGACCGAGGTTCATGCGTCGCCGGATGGCGACACACGCTTCCCGCAGGTCGATTTGTCCCGGTTTGACGAGGTTTCGCGATACCGCCAGCCTGCGGCGACCGGCGACAGTGCCGATGTGTCCTTTGTCACCTACCGCCGGCGGCTGTGAGGATGGTGCGACAGCATTGCACGCGGCGATTAACCGCGTCCGGCGATGTTTGCATTGACAAATTCCGCTTGCCGCATAGTTCCTTGCGACCAACACCCCGCGTTGTAAGCCCGTGATCGGTCCCCTATAAAGCCGGACGGATCGCGGCGGGCGCCGTTCCGCGCGCCCGCTGAAGGAGAAATTGCCGATGCCATGGAAAAATCAGGGCGGAAGCCCGTGGGGCTCCGGACCGAAGGGGCCCTGGGGATCCGGCCCTCAGTCGTCCGGTCCGCGTCCCCCCGATCTTGAGGATCTGCTGCGGCGTGGACAGGACCGGCTGCAGAATCTCCTGCCCGGCGGATTCCTGTCCGGCATCGGCATCGCCCTGGTTGTCCTGGTCGCCATTGCGATCTGGGGCCTGTCCGGGTTTTTCCGCGTTCAGTCCGAGGAACTCGGCGCCGTGTTGCGGTTCGGCAAGCTGGTCCGCATCGTGCAGCCCGGCCTGAACTATCATCTGCCGTATCCGATCGAGACCGTGCTGCTGCCGAAGGCGCTGCGCGTCTCCACGATTTCCATCGGCATGAGCGTGATCGATGATCCGGGCCGTCGCGGCCGCACCACGCGCGATGTGCCGGAAGAGAGTCTGATGCTGACCGGCGACGAAAACATCGTCGATGTCGATTTCACGGTGTTGTGGCGGATCAAGCCGGACGGCGTCGGCGACTTCCTGTTCAACATTCAGAATCCGGAAGGCACCGTGAAGGCCGTGGCCGAAAGCGCGATGCGCGAGGTGATCGGCGGCTCGAACATCCAGCCGATCCTCACCGGTGCGCGCACCACCATCGAACAGCGTGTCCACGAACTGATGCAGAAGACGCTGGACAGCTATGGCGCCGGCGTTCTGATCCAGCAGGTGCAACTGCAGAAGGTCGATCCGCCCTCGCAGGTGATCGACGCCTTCCGCGACGTGCAGGCCGCACGCGCCGACCAGGAGCGCATGCAGAACGAGGCGCAGACTTACGCCAACCGGGTGATTCCCGAGGCGCGCGGCCGCGCCGCGCAGATCCTGCAGGTCGCCGAAGGTTACAAGGAGCAGGCCGTTGCCGAGGCCAAGGGTCAGGCGGCCCGCTTCATCAAGGTCTATGATGAGTACAAGAAGGCGCCAAACGTGACGCGCGAGCGCATCTATCTCGAAACCATGGAGCGGATTTTCGGCGGTTCCGAGAAGCTGGTCGTCGATAGCGGCGCGGGTCAGGGGGTCGTGCCCTATCTGCCGCTGAACGAGCTGTCGCCGCGCCGTGCGCCTCCTGCCCCTGCGCCCAGCAACCAGCAGCAGGGAGCGAACCGATGAGAGGCAGCACTGTGGGCGCTGTCGCCCTGATCATCCTGCTTGTCGTGGCTGTGCTCGGCTACAGCTCGCTGTTCACGGTGAGGCAGACCGAGCAGGCACTGGTGGTGCGGCTGGGCGATCCGGTCCGGGTCGTCACCAATCCGGGTCTGCATTTCAAGGCGCCGTTCATCGATAGCGTGATTTCCATCGACAAGCGGATTCTCGACCTCGAAAATCCGTCGCAGGAAGTCATCGCGTCGGACCAGAAGCGACTCGTGGTCGATGTCTTCGCCCGGTATCGCATCAACAATGCGCTGCGCTTCTATCAGAGCGTCGGCACGATCCAGGCGGCGAACATCCAGCTCACCACGCTGCTGAACGCGGCCATGCGCCGCGTGCTCGGCGAGGCGACCTTCATTCAGGTGGTGCGTGACGAGCGCGATCAGCTGATGACCCGGATTCAGCAGCAGCTCGATCGCGAGACCGCCAATTACGGCATCCAGGTCATCGACGTGCGGATCCGCCGCGCCGATCTGCCGGAGCAGAACAGCCAGGCAGTCTATCAGCGGATGCAGACCGAGCGTCAGCGCGAAGCGGCCGAGTTCCGGGCGCAGGGTGCGCAGAGGGCGCAGGAAATCCGCTCGCGTGCAGATCGTGAGGGCACCGTCATCGTGGCCGAAGCCAACTCCCAGGCCGAGCAGGTGCGAGGCGAGGGCGACGGCGAACGCAACCGAATCTTCGCCGAGGCCTATGGCCGCGATCCGGAGTTTTTCGCCTTCTATCGCTCCATGACCGCCTACGAGACGGGACTGCGCAGCAACGACACCCGCTTCCTGCTGCGGCCGGAATCCGAGTTCTTCAAGTTCTTCAGCAATCCGGCGGGCCTGCCCGCGGCGGGAGCCCCCGCCGCCAGCACAGGCCAGCGTTAAGGTCGCCGGCTCGTGCGGAGTATCGGGGCAGGCGATTTTCTGGTGGGCCTCGGTATTCTCCTGGTCGTGGAGGGAGTGCTGTTCGCCGGCCTCCCCGGCTGGATGCGCGAGGCCATGAAGAACGCGCTCGATACGCCCGACGGAATTCTGCGGACCGTCGGGCTGGTCTCGGCGGTTCTCGGACTGATCCTGATCTGGATGGTTCGCTTTTGAGCGGACCGCAACCCGGCCGACAAAATGCGAGAGTCTGGTCCGGCCGCGCGTAACGCTGGCGGGACGATGTCCGCAGTGACCGGTTTTTTGCCGCAAATCCATGCGGTTGATGCACGCCGATCATCCCACGAGCGGGTGACTTGCGCGATTCGCCGGTTCCGCGCAGTGTGCCCGCAGCTCTTTTCGCCTTTCGTCAGGAGACGATAGCCCCATGTCAAACGCGATGTCCGAAGCCATTCAGGCATTGAAAGTCCGTCTGCGGCCTGCCGTGGCCGCGGGCTGCACTGTCGCCCTGTTGCTGTCGCCGGTCTCCGCCTATGCGCGCGGTCCCGAGGGAATCGCCGACGTCGCTGAGAAGGTGATTGACGCGGTCGTCAACATTTCGACCTCGCAGACAGTCGAGTCCAAGGGTGGCGGCGCAGGCGACGAGCGGGCCATGCCGCAGCTCCCGCCTGGCTCGCCGTTCGAGGAGTTCTTCGAGGACTTCTTCAAGAACCGGCGCGGCGGCGGCTCAGGTCGTGGCGGCGGCCTGCAGCCCCGCAAGGTGAACTCGCTGGGCTCCGGCTTCATCATCGACGGCGCGGGCATCGTGGTGACGAACAATCACGTCATCGCCGATGCCGACGAGATCAGCGTGATCCTCAACGACGGCACCAAGTATCGCGCAGAGCTGATGGGCAAGGACAAGAAGACGGATCTCGCGCTTCTGAAGTTCAAGCCGGACAAACAGCTCACGGTCGTGAAGTTCGGCGATTCCGACAAGCTGCGGCTCGGCGAGTGGGTGGTGGCGATCGGCAACCCGTTCAGCCTCGGCGGCACGGTGACGGCGGGCATTGTCTCGGCGCGCAACCGCGACATCAACTCCGGTCCCTACGACAACTACATCCAGACCGACGCGGCGATCAATCGCGGCAACTCCGGCGGTCCGCTGTTCAATCTCGACGGCGAGGTGGTCGGCGTGAACACCGCGATCATCTCGCCCTCGGGCGGTTCGATCGGCATCGGCTTCGCGGTGCCCTCGAAGACGGTCGCCTCTGTGATCGACCAGCTGCGCGAGTTCGGCGAGACCCGCCGCGGCTGGCTCGGCGTGCGCATCCAGCAGGTGACGGACGAGATCGCCGAGAGCCTCAGCATCAAGCCGGCGCGCGGCGCGCTGATCGCCGGCATCGATGACAAGGGGCCGGCGAAGCCGGCCGGAATCGAGCCGGGTGACGTGATTGTCCGTTTCGACGGCAAGGACATCAAGGAGATGAAGGATCTGCCGCGCGCGGTCGCCGACACGGCGGTCGGCAAGGCGGTCGACGTCGTCATCATCCGCAAGGGCAAGGAAGAGACCAAGAAGGTCACGCTGGGCCGTCTTGAGGACAGCGAGAAGGTCGTGGAAGCCTCCGCCAGGAGCAGCGCGCCGGAGGCTCAGGACAAGACGCCGACGCAGAAGGCGCTCGGCATCGATCTCGGCGCGCTCACCAAGGAGACGCGGGCCCGTTTCAAGATCAAGGACAGCGTCAAGGGCGTGCTGATCACCGGCGTGGACAGTTCGTCCGACGCCGCCGAGAAGCGGCTCGGGCCGGGCGACGTGATCGTCGAGGTGGCGCAGGAGAGCGTCGCCAACGCGGCCGACGTGAAGAAGCGGTTCGACCAGCTCAAGAAGGACGGCAAGAAGGCCGCGCTGCTGCTGGTCTCGAACGGCGACGGCGAACTGCGCTTCGTGGCGCTGAGCTTGCAGTAAGCTGCGCTGAATCTGGCGCACCCCACATGGATGGCCGGGCTTGTCCCGGCCATTTCGTTTTTTGGCGGGTTATGTTTGGAGGTGCCTGCCGGCGACGGCTGGTGGAGCGCCTCAGTCCCCGACGAATTCGTCGCGGCGATAGCCCTGCGCATAAAGCAGCGCGGTGAGGTCGCCGTGATTGACGCAGGCGGCCGCGGCGGCGGCAACCGCGGGCTTGGCGTGATAGGCGACGCCGAGCCCGGCCTGCTGGATCATGGCCAGATCGTTGGCTCCGTCGCCGATCGCGAGCGTGTGGATCTCGTCGAGGTCGAACGACTCGCGAAGCTCCAGCAGCGCAGCCAGCTTGGCGTCCTTGCCGAGGATCGGCTCCTCGACCGTGCCGGCCAGCTTGTCGTCCGCAACATGCAGGACGTTGGCCCGGTTCTCCTGGAAGCCGATCAGCGCCGCGACGCGGTTGGTGAAGGCGGTGAAGCCGCCGGACACGAGGCACGTGTAAGCGCCGTGCGCTTTCATGGTCTGCACCAGCGCCCGCCCGCCGGAGGTCAGCGTGATGCGGCTCGCCAGCACTTCGTCGATCACGCCGACCGGCAGTCCCTTGAGCAGCGCGACGCGCTCGCGCAAGGCGGGCTCGAACGCGATCTCGCCGCGCATGGCGCGTTCGGTGATCGCGGCGACATGCGCCTTCAGGCCTGCGAAGTCGGCCAGTTCGTCGATGCATTCCTGCCCGATCATGGTGGAATCCATATCGGCCAGAAAAAGCTTCTTGCGCCGGCCGATCTCAGGCTGCACCACCACGTCCACGGCGAGGTCGCCGAGCGCCGCGCGCAGCCGCCCGGTGATGGCGCGGGGTGCTTCGTCGCTGACGAAGGGCAGATCCACGGCGATCTCGGCATGCAGCCAGCGCGGCGTGGACACGGCGGGGAGCAGGGTCGCGATGCCTTCTACCACGGTGGAATCGAGGGCCGGAGCGTCGGGGTGGCAGATCAGGGTGGCGACGAGGGACATGGCGTGACCGGGCGGGATTTGATCAAGGCCGTGCTTATTGCAGGGCCGACCGCCAGCGGCAAGTCGGCGCTGGCGCTGCAGCTTGCCCGCGCGCATGGCGGCGTCGTGATCAACACCGATTCCATGCAGGTCTATCGCGACCTGCGCATCATCACGGCGCGGCCGACGCCTGAGGAGGAGGCGCAGGTTCCGCACCGGCTCTACGGGCATGTCGATGCGGCGGTGAATTACTCTGCCGGGCGCTGGGTGGAGGATGCCGCGCGCGTATTGGAGGACGTGCGGGGGCTGCAGCGTCTGCCGATCTTCATCGGCGGTACGGGATTGTATTTCAAGGCGCTGCTGCGGGGATTGTCGGCTGTGCCGTCTGTGCCGGAGGCGGTGCGCGAAGATGTGCGCGCGCGCCTTGAGAGCCACGGCGTCGAGGCGCTTCATGCCGAACTGGCACGGCGCGACCCGGAAGCCGCCGCGCGGCTCAAGCCGCGCGACCGGGTCCGCATCGCCCGCGCGCTGGAGGTGATCGAGGCGACCGGCCGTCCGCTGGCGGACTGGCATCGGGAGGGGCTGCCGCCGCTGCTCGACCCTGAGCGGGTCGCGGCCGTCTTTCTCGCGCCCGAGCGCGCCGATCTCTACGCCCGGATCGACCGCCGTTTCGTCGCCATGGCCGAGACCGGCGCGCTGGACGAAGTGACCCGGCTGGCCGCGCGCGGGCTCGATCCGCTGCTGCCGGCCATGAAGGCCCACGGCGTGCCGCCCTTCATCCGCCACCTGCGCGGCGAGATCGGCCGGGACGAAGCGATCGCCATCGCGCAGATGGACACCCGCCGTTACGCCAAGCGCCAGTTCACCTGGTTCCGGCACCAGCTTCCGGAATTCGCATGGGTCACCCCGGATGCGGCCCGGGAGGTGCTGGCCCTCAGGCTTGCCACCTAGGCGCGTCTGCCTTGCAAAACGCGCGGATGGCGCGCCGAAATTTCGCTGGCTATCATCAATCGACCGGGCGGTTGACCGGATGCGGGGAAACCCGTATAAGCCGCGCAACCTTTGAGAAGCTGACCTGATCCATGCGCAATATTATTATCAAAGCCGTCCTCCTTATCGTACCCTGGCGCACCGCCGGAGGTGGCTGACGGCCATCCATAACCGGGCGGTGTGCGAGGGCCTCAAACGGGCCCTTTTTTATTGCCCGCAACGTTCCTGATACCGACCGCGACACCCCCGATCGAACCAGCGCCAGCCGGCGCACCGGAGCGAGAGATGAGCGAGACCGACAAGCCCCACGACCCGAACCAGATGACCGGCGCCGCGATGATCGTGCGTGCGCTCAAGGATCACGGGGTCGAGCACATTTTCGGCTATCCGGGCGGGGCGGTGCTTCCGATCTACGACGAGATTTTCCAGCAGAGCGATGTCGAGCACATCCTGGTCCGGCACGAGCAGGGCGCCGGCCATGCCGCCGAGGGCTATGCCCGCTCCACCGGCAAACCGGGCGTCGCGCTGGTGACGTCCGGGCCGGGCGCGACCAACATGGTGACGCCGCTGGCCGACGCGCTGATGGATTCCATTCCGCTGGTCTGCATCACTGGGCAGGTGCCGACGCATCTGATCGGCAACGATGCCTTCCAGGAATGCGACACCGTGGGCATCACCCGGCCCTGTACCAAGCACAACTGGCTGGTGCGGCGGATCGAGGATCTGCCGACCGTGCTGCACGAGGCGTTTTACGTGGCCACCACCGGCCGGCCGGGCCCGGTGGTGGTCGATGTGCCGAAGGACGTGCAGTTCGCCACCGGCACCTATCATCCGCCGCGCAAGTCGGACGTTCATATCTCCTACGCGCCCCGTGTGAAGGGCGATCCGGCGGCGATCCGCAAGGCGGTCGAACTGCTGGCAGGCGCGAAGCGGCCTGTGATCTATACCGGCGGCGGCGTCATCAATGCGGGCCGCGAGGCCTCGAAGCTGCTGCGCGATCTGGTGGACGCGACGGGCTTCCCCATCACCTCCACGCTGATGGGGCTCGGGGCCTATCCGGCGTCGGGGCCGAACTGGCTCGGCATGCTGGGGATGCATGGAACGTACGAAGCCAACATGGCGATGCATGACTGCGACGTGATGCTGTGCATCGGCGCGCGGTTCGACGACCGCATCACCGGCCGCACCGATGCGTTCTCGCCGGGCTCGAAGAAGATTCACATCGATATCGATCCATCCTCGATCAACAAGAACATCCGCGTGGATGTGCCGATCGTCGGCGACGCCGCCAACGTGATGGCCGATCTGCTGCAGGTGTTCCGTACTGAAGCCAGGAAGCCCGACATCCGCCCGTGGTGGCAGCAGATCGCGACCTGGAAGGCGCGCAATTCGCTGGCCTACAAGAAGAACGACGACGTGATCCTGCCGCAATATGCGATCCAGCGCCTGTTCGAGGCGACGCGCGGCCACGACACCTACATCACCACGGAGGTCGGCCAGCATCAGATGTGGGCCGCGCAGTTCTTCGGCTTCGAGGAGCCGCATCGCTGGATGACGTCGGGCGGTCTCGGCACCATGGGCTACGGCCTGCCCGCAGCGCTCGGCGTGCAGGTCGCGCATCCGGACAGCCTCGTGGTCGATATCGCGGGCGATGCCTCGGTGCAGATGACCATGCAGGAGATGTCGACGGCGGTGCAGTTCGAGCTGCCGATCAAGATCTTCATCCTGAACAACCAGTACATGGGCATGGTGCGGCAGTGGCAGCAGCTGCTGCACGGCAACCGCCTGTCGCATTCCTATTCGGAAGCTCTGCCGGATTTCGTGAAGCTGGCGGAGGCCTATGGCGGCGTCGGCCTGGAGGTGTCGAAACCTGCCGATCTCGACGGCGCATTGCGCGAGATGATCCGGGTGAAGAAGCCGGTGCTGTTCAACTGCCATGTTGCGGCGCTGGAAAACTGCTTCCCGATGATTCCCTCGGGCAAGGCGCACAACGAGATGCTGCTGCCGGCCGAGGCCAACGACGAAGCCACCGCCGCCGCATTCGCCGGCGGCAAGGCGCTGGTGTGATGAGCGCGATGGCAACACAAGGCCGTCATCCTGAGGAGCGAGCGCTGCGAGCCTCGAAGGATGACAGTCAAATTCAGCCGTCACCCTTCGAGGGCCGCGACGCGGCCACCTCAGCGTGACGGAGAGCCGGACGAATAGGACGAGATCATGAACCAGCCCGCCTCCGCCTATTTTATCGAGGACCGCAAGGATCCGAACGAGACCCACACGCTCTCGATCCTCGTCGCCAACGAGCCGGGTGTGCTGGCCCGCGTCATCGGCCTGTTCTCGGGCCGGGGCTACAACATCGACAGCCTCACGGTGTCCGAGACCGAGCATCACAAGCACGTTTCGCGGATCACCATCGTCACCACCGGCACGCCGATGGTGATACAGCAGATCAAGCACCAGCTCGACCGCATGATCCCGGTCTATCGCGTGGTGGACATGACGCTGGCCGGGCGCGCCATCGAGCGCGAGCTGGCGATGGTGAAGGTGCGCGGGACCGGCGATGCGCGCGTCGAGGCGTTGCGCCTCGCTGATGCCTTCCGCGCCCGCGTCATCGATGCCACCACCGAGAGTTTCGTGTTCGAGCTGACGGGCAACACCGAGAAGCTCGATCAGTTCATCAGCCTGATGGTGCCGCTGGGTCTCGTCGAGATTTCGCGCACCGGCGTCGCGGCGATCTCGCGCGGACCGGAAGGAATGTGAGCCATGTTGGCGCGTGACTGGTACTACCACGAGCGCAGCAAGACCCGCCGCGATTTCGTGGAATCGGAGCGGGCGGCGATCTGCGACATCGGGCAATCGCCGCAGGACAGCGAGGCGCATGCCTACGCCACGCTGCGCGCGCTCGGCGTCAGGCCGGGCTGGACGGTCGCCGACATCGGCTGCGGGGCGGGCGTGATGGCCTGCGCGGCGGCGGACCTCGGCGCGGCGGTGCATGCCATCGACGTGTCGCCGTCGATGCTGGCGCTGGCCGAGCTGCGCGCGCGCGAGCAGAAGCTGAAGATCACCACGCAGTCCGCCGGCTTTCTGAGCTTCACCTATGTGCCGCAGTCGTTCGATCTGATCATCAGCGAGTTCGCGCTGCATCACCTGCCGGATTTCTGGAAGGCGGTGGCGCTGACCCGCATCTTCAATGCGCTGAAGCCCGGCGGCATGCTGTTCCTGCGCGATGTCGTGTTCCACGAGATGCCGGATGGCGGCGAGCGCAGCGTCGAGCAGTGGACCGATTTCATCCTCGGCAACCGGCCGTTCTCGCGGGACGATGTCGCCGTGCACATGCGCGACGAGCATTCCACCTTCGGCTGGGTGCTGGAGCGGCTGCTGGCGGACGCGAAGTTCGCGTCGATCCGCGCGCATTACGAAGCGCCGGTCTACGGCGTCTATCATGCCATGAAGCCGGCGCTTGCCGCTGTGCCCGCAGAGGCGAGCGCAGGCTGACGATGCTGCAGTCTTTCTCCTTTGCTCCCTTGCTGTTCGCGGTCGCGGCAGCGTTCACGCCGGGGCCGAACAACACCATGCTGCTGGCGTCCGGGCTGAATTTCGGATTCCGCCGCACCATCCCGCATGTGCTCGGAATCGTCGTCGGATGCGGCATCGTCATGCTGGTCGCCGGCTTCGGTCTCGGAGCAGTGTTCGCGACCTATCCGCTGGTCTACACCATTCTCAAATATGTCGGCGCGGCGTATCTGCTCTATCTGGCGTACCGGATCGTGATCGCCGGCGGCGTCGAGGGAACGGACGAGAAGAAGGGCAAGCCTCTCTCCTTCATCGGCGCGGCGCTGTTCCAGTGGGTCAATGTCAAGGGGCTCGTGGCCGCGATCAGTGGCGTGACGATCTATTCGGCGATCGCGCCCTATCCCTACAACGTGCTGCTGCTGGCGCTGATCTTCGGGCTGGTCACGCTGGCGGCGACGACGGCATGGGCGTTGTTCGGCGTCGGACTGCGCCGTGTGCTGTCGACGCCGCGCGCGGTGCGCGTCTTCAACGCCATCATGGCGGCGCTGCTCGTCGCCTCGCTCTATCCGGTGCTGGCGGGCTGATGATCTTTGCCGTGCACCCAAAATGTTCTACAGACACCGCCGAAAACCTCGGGCTCTCCGGCCTTGGGCATCCGGCATCTTCTATCTCACGCGGGGCCCGGTGAGGCCGACAACAGAGGAACGACCATGCGTGTTTATTACGATCGTGACGCCGACATCAATCTGATCAAGGACAAGAAGGTCTGTATCGTCGGCTATGGCAGCCAGGGCCATGCGCATGCGCTGAACCTGAAGGACTCGGGCGTCAAGGACGTCGCGATCGCGCTCCGCGAAGGCTCGGCGACAGTGAAGAAGGCGGAAGCCGCGGGCTTCAAGGTGCTCGGCGTGTCGGAAGCCGCCAAGTGGGCCGACGTGATGATGATGCTGACGCCGGACGAGCTTCAGGCCGACATTTATCGCGACCATCTGCACGGCAACATGAAGAAGGGCGCGGCGCTGCTGTTCGCCCACGGCCTTAACGTGCATTTCAACCTGATCGAGCCGCGCGCCGATCTCGACGTGCTGATGGTCGCGCCGAAAGGCCCCGGCCATACGGTGCGTTCTGAGTATCAGCGCGGCGGCGGCGTGCCGTGCCTGATCGCGATCCATCAGGATGCCTCGGGCAATGCGCATGATCTCGGCCTGTCCTATGCCTCCGCCGTCGGCGGCGGCCGCGCCGGCATTATCGAGACCACCTTCAAGGAAGAGTGCGAGACCGACCTGTTCGGCGAGCAGGTGGTGCTCTGCGGCGGTCTCGTCGAACTCATCAAGGGCGGCTTCGAGACGCTGGTGGAAGCCGGCTACGCGCCGGAGATGGCCTATTTCGAGTGCCTGCACGAGGTGAAGCTGATCGTGGACCTGATCTACGAAGGCGGCATCGCCAACATGAACTACTCGATCTCGAACACCGCCGAATACGGCGAATATGTCACCGGCCCGCGTATCATCACGTCGCAGACCAAGGCGGAGATGAAGAAGGTGCTGGAGGACATCCAGAACGGCATCTTCACCCGCAACTGGATGCTGGAGAACAAGGTCAACCAGACCTCGTTCAAGGCCACCCGCGCCAAGCTTGCCCAGCATCCGATCGAGGAAGTCGGCGCCAAGCTGCGCGACATGATGCCGTGGATCAAGAAGGGTGCGCTGGTCGACAAGACCAAGAACTGAGCGCACAAGCTTCGCAGCTTTATCGAACGGCCGGGCTTGTCCCGGCCGTTTTTTGTTGCGGCCTCACTCTCTACAGTCGCCCGAATCGCAAACCTGCCTGCAATGCGAGCAGGGTCGCCGCGGCTGCGACGAGACAGCATGTCAGCCCGAATGCGGACAGGGTCCGCGCGCCGGCGACGGCTCCGCCGACGAAGGCGATCCAGCACACCGCGTTGGGCGCTATTCTCAAGGCTTCCTTGCGATCACCGACCGCGCGCGAGATGGACTGCCCGAGCGCGAAAAGTGTTCCGGTGATGAAGCCCTTGCCGATATCCGCGCCGGAGACGACCTGATGCAGCGTGTTCTGCATGCCCATGGCGAGCGCGATGAGGATCAGCGCGGTCTGGCCGTGATCGGATACGGCGAGCAGGATCGAGACGACAAGGACCACGGTCTCAGCGCGGAGCACATGGATCAGCAGCGACGATCCGGCCCTGTCGGCGATTGAGGTGCCAAGGATGGCCCCCGCGACGAAGGACGCGATCACGCCGATGGCCAGCAGCGCGTCCGGCCATGCGCCCTCGGCCAGCGTGATGCCGAGATGCGTGCTGTTGCCGCTCATGAACGACACGAACAGGTGGTTGAGCTGCACGTAGCCGATGGCGTCGAGAAATCCCGCCAGCGCCGTGATCAGGACCGCGAAGCTGAGGGGACGAAGCGGCCGCGGGTCTGCTCGGACTTGCGACCCGAGGGGGTCGCGATCGATCTCTGTGCCTGACTGACTCACGGCCTGACGTCTTTCATCCAAAGGGCTCGGGCTGTTCGCTTGGTCGCACGTTCAGGCAACCGTCGTCATCTGGGAGGCGGTTCGCGTGCTCCATGCGCAACTCTATCAAATTTTCGGGATGTCCAAATCGGGATGATCATTTTGTGGAATTTGCGATCATTTCATAAAAGAAATTCCCGCCGGGCCGGTGCAAGGTCCCCCTCGGCGGAGCCATGCGTCTCTTGTTGGCGGAGCGTTGGCTCGAACGCACGATTCCGCCATTGCCTTGGGGGTGAACGGTTCCCTGTCCGCGGTTTCGAGATCGCATGGTGAAAGTGCAGCGACCGTGCGCGGTTGACAGGAACCGCTGTTTGCGACCGAAGCGGCGTCTGGATTTGGCGACAGCCGGAGACTAGTTTCGCTGGGCAATTGATTTTACCGCCGGTGGCGGCCGGGCTGTTTTTTGGGATTCATCCGTGAGTGAGATCAACGATCGTGCAGAGCGAGACCCGCAGGCTCCGGCGGCTACCGTTCCCGTTCCGTCGTCGCCTGTATCATCGGGACGCCTGCTGACACGGATCGTCATTCCAGGCTTTGCGGTCGCCGCCGCGCTCGGCTTCGTCGCGCTGGCGACGCTGCGTTGGGATGCCTGGGTCGGCAATGCCACGACACAGACAACGAATGATGCGTATGTCCGCGCCAAGCTCACGCAGCTGTCCAGCCGTGTCGCGGGCGAGGTGACGACCGTTGCCGTCGACGATTTCCAGCGTGTCCGGGCCGGGCAATTGCTGGTGCAGATCGATCCGGCGGACTACGAGGCGCAGGTTGCTCAGGCCGAGGCCTCCGTCGCGGCGGCGCAAGCCGCGCTCGACAACCTGAACAATCAGGTCGAGCTGCAATATGCGACCATCGCGCAGGCCGAGGCGGCCCAGGTGTCGGCCGCCGCGCAGGAGGTGGAGGCGCAGCAGGAACAGGATCGTCAGCAGTCGCTGGCAAGAACGGACTCGGGGACGCGCCAGCGTCTCGAACAGGCCACGGCCGCCTATGTGAAGGCGCAGGCCGATGTGCGGGCCAGCCGCGCGCAGGTGGCGGCGCAGCGTCACCAGCTCGAGGTTCTGTCCGGCACCAAGAAACAGCGTGCCGCCGATCTCGCGGGAGCCAAGGCGGCGCTCGCGGCCGCGAAGCTGCGACTGGGCTACACCCGCGTTGTCGCGCCGTTCGACGGGGTGGCCGGCGAGCGTCAGGTGCAGCCTGGTGACTATGTGAATATCGGCACCAACCTCATCAACGTCGTGCCGCTGCCCGACGTCTACGTGATCGCCAACTACAAGGAAACGCAGCTGACCCACGTGCGGCCCGGACAGCCGGTCCGGATCAGCGTGGACAGTTTTCCGGACCGGCCGCTGCACGGGAAGGTCGAGCGGATCGCGCCGGCCTCCGGCTCCCAGTTCGCGTTGCTGCCGCCCGACAATGCCACGGGCAACTTTACGAAAGTGGTGCAGCGCATCCCGGTGCGGATCGTCTTCGACCAGGGCCAGCCGCTGCTGGAGCGCCTGCTGCCGGGCATGTCCGTGGTGACGCGGATCGACACCGCCGGAGCGGCATCCGATGGCGGAAAATGATGCGTCCGATCGCGGTCCGGTTTCGCAGGGCGGGGTCGCGCGCCATCCGCTGTTCGCGGTGGGGGCTGTTCTGCTCGGCGCGTTTCTGGCCAATTTCGACAGCCGGCTGACCTCGGTCGGCTTGCCGGATCTGCGGGGCGCATTCCGGCTCGGATTCGACGAGGGAGCCTGGCTGTCGACCGCCGCCATCGGCTCGCAGATCTTCATTGCCCCGGCTGTGGCCTGGCTTGCCACCGTGTTCGGCCTCCGGCGCGTACTCGGCATTCCGAGTCTGGTCTACGCCGCGGTCGCCCTCGTGATTCCTTTCGTGCGGGACTATCCGACGCTGATCACGCTTGCGATCATCCACGGCATGCTGCTCGGCACCTTCGTGCCGGCGACGCTGATGATCATCTTCCGTAATCTGCCGATGCACTGGTGGCTGCCGGCCATTGCGATCTACGCGATTCGTGTCGGCTTTGCGCTCGATGCCGGCTCGTCGCTGGTCGGCTTCTATGTCGAGAATCTCGGGTGGCAGTGGATCTACTGGCAGGGCGTGGTGCTTGGTCCCCTGATGGCGTTGCTCGTCTATCTCGGGACGCCGAAGGAGCCGGTCAATCGCGAGCTTCTGAAAAATGCCGACTGGGGCGGCATGCTGTTGCTCGGAGCGTCGGTTGCGATGATCTATGCGGGGCTCGATCAGGGCAACCGGCTGGACTGGCTGGGATCGGGGACCGTCGTCGCCCTGCTGGGCGGCGGCGGCGCGCTGTTCGCGGCGTTTCTCATCAATGAGTCTCTGGTGCGCGAGCCATGGGCTCACGTCCGCATCCTGTTCTCGCGGAATATCGGCCTGTCGCTGCTGCTGGTGCTGCTGTACGCGCTCACCAGCCTGTCGAACGCGTCGCTGGTGCCGAATTTTCTCGGCACCGTCGGTGCGATGAGGCCCGAGCAGTCCGGCGAACTCCTGCTGATCTATGGCGCGCTGCCCTTGTTCCTGCTGGCGCCGCTGTCGATATTCCTCCTCAGGCATATCGATCCGCGCATCGTCGTCGTGCTCGGATTCTCCGCTTTCGCAGCGGCGAATCTGTGGGGAACGCAGATGACCCATGAGTGGGCGCGGGAGAATTTCATCGGCATCGTGCTGCTGCAGTCACTGGGGCAGGCGCTCACGCTGCTGCCGATCATCATTCTCGCGCTGTCCAATTCCGATCCCGCACGGGCTACGTCATTCGCGGCCTATATTCAGGTGATGCGGCTCGGCACGGCCGAGATCGGGGTGGCCTTGATGGGGACGTGGCTCAGGGTCCGCGAGCAGGTCCATTCCAACTATCTCGGCCAGCATGTCGAAAGCGGCAGCCTCGCAGTCACGCGGACGCTCAGGCGGCTCACCGAGAGCTTTTCCGGAGATGGCGTTGGAACGGCGCAGGCGCGGGCGGTCGGCACGCTGGCTGCCCGCGTGCAGCGCGAGGCCAACGTGCTGGCCTATATCGACGGGTTCTGGCTGTGTTTCTGGCTGGCGATCGTCGCGTTGTTCGTCGTGGCCTTCATCACCCGCTCGCCGCCGGGGCCGTTCGCGCCGAAGCCGTTGAACTGGAACGTGCTGGCCGATCCGGGATGGACGAAACCCCTTCGCCGTATCCTTGATGCTGCGAGGCGCGGCTGAACGCGACTGCCGTTTCATGCCGTGACCGGATGTCCGCGACCCGATCTTATTCGGCTGCGAGATCCTGAGAGCGTGTCAGCATCTCCCGAAGCAGATGCGCGGCAAGGCGGTCCTCGGGATACCGCGTGAGAAAGCTTCGGAGCGCTTCGACGAAACGTGACGTTTCATCGGAGCGGCGCGCGTAGGTTTCTTCCCAGGCGTTCAGGAACGCCTCCTCATCCACGGTCATCGACGCCAGCTCGCCGCGAAGCTCGTGGACGGAGAGACCCTTCGAGAAGCCTTTCGGAACGATCACGTCCACGCTGCGATATGCGAAACGGTGGTCGGTGCGCGCCTTGAGCACTTCGCTGACCAGAATGCTGGTGCCGTAGATCTTGTTGAGTGCTTCGAGGCGGGCGGCGAGATTCACGGGCGCGCCGAGCACGGTGTAGTTCATGCGGTCCGGCGATCCGACATTGCCTGCGACCACCTCTCCGAGGTGAAGACCGATGCGCGTTCGATAGGGCGGCCAGTCCTCGCGGGCGAATTCCGCGTTGATCGCGTCGCTCGCCCGCAGGCAGGCGAGGGCCGCCGCGCAGGCGTTGATCGCGAAATCGTCGTTCTCGCCGGAGCTGCTCCAGAACGCCATCACCGCATCGCCGATGAATTTGTCGATGGTGCCGCCCTCTTTCACGATCGCAGCCGAGAGGCCTCCGAAATACTGCGACGTGCGGATCATGACGTCGGACGGATTCTTGTCTTCGGTCAGGCTGGTGAAGTCTGCGACGTCGGTGAACATCACCACTGCATCGCGCCGTTCGCCGCCGAGCCGGGGGACGCTGCCGGTTTCGACCAGCAGCCGGACGAGATGTTTCGGAACGAACTGACCAAACGAGTGCACCACGGATCGCATCGTGGCGACCGATCGTCCGAGATCGTCGATCTCCCGGATCACCGAGCGCACGCGGGGCGTATCGGTCAGCTGGAAGCGCCGGATCTGATTGGTTTGGCGGGCGATGGTATTGAGATTGCGCGAAATTCTGTTGCCGATCAGGATCACCAGTACGGGGGCCGCCAGAACGAAGCCCAGCGCGGTGAGGAACAGCCGGCGGCGTTCGACCTCCACGTCCGAATAGAACTCATCGAGCGGCGCGACGACGGCCAGATGAATGTTCGGACCTGCGATCGGGATCGAACGAAAGGCCGCGGCGTAGTCGCGGCCGCCCGGATCCTCGAAGAACTGCTGGGCGACGTTGGTTCGTTTCCATGCGCTGATCGCATTGGTAATGCCGATCCGGTCCAGCGCCTCGGTGTTGGGAAGCGCCGACAGCTTGCCGTCCCTGATGGTCAGAACTTTCGACAGGTCGGGATGGGCCACCACGAGGCCCTTGTCGTTGAACATGAAGGTCGTCCCCGAGGCGCCCACCTGCTGGCGGCGCAGCATCTCCTCGGTTTTGTTCATGGGGATGTCGGCGGCGATCACGCCGGGCCTGCCGTCGCGCATGGGAACGCGGAGCGTATAGCCCGGCTTTCCGGTTTCGGCGAAAATATAGGGATCGGTGATCAGGCTGGCATTGGGCTCGCGGGCGTCGACATACCAGGGCCTGCGCCGTGGATCGTAATCGGTTGGGGTGATGTTTTCCGAAAGCGGCGCGAGATCCTTGGAAAGAAACCTCGACATCAAAAGTTTCTTTCCGTCGCCGTTGATCACCTTCAGGCGAAACCACGCGTCCTCCGGCGCGTCCTGATAGATCATCCGGACCCCGCCGTCGCGGCGGACGGCGTTCATTTCGACATGTCCGCCATCGTCGTAGCCGATATAAATGTTATCGATCTGGTCGTTGTTTCGCAGCATCGACGCCATCACGGCATGGAGCCGCGGATCGTGAATCGCCTCCGATTGCGCCGACGGCAGATCCTGAAGGATCAACAGCGCATCGCGGACCGCTTCGAGCTGCGCGCCGATCCGGTCGGTAGAGACTTTCGACGTGGTTTCAAGGAACGACGAAGCGGCGGTGAGGGTCAGCGCCTTGACGCGCTGGAAACTGAGATAGACGAGCGACATGCCGACGAAGAGGATGGCGCCGGCCGAGATGCACAGGATCACCAGCCGGAAGCCGAGTCGGAATCGGGTTCTGAAGAGTGTCAGCCGATCCGCGTCCCTCATCGCGCCGGCTGCTTCATTTGAAATGCGCCCGGCAGGCGGGGGAAAGCTTGCGAACGTTACGCTCCATGCAACTGGTGATTCGCGAGACATTCGGCACAAATTCGCGACAAAGTCTCATTGCGTCTCCGCGGCATGCCCGGCGTTGTTCGGGTGTGCCCGCGGCGTGAGCTGTCGTCGTCGGCCCGAGCGAGAGGCTGCCGAGCACGAGTCCGGCACCGATGAGTGCGATCGAGGGAATACGACATATCACGGTCATGTCCGGCTCCATCCGGTGAATCTCTGCAAGCGAGTTTACAGTGGATGCGCTTCACAATAAACATTGCGTTACTGCAACGATAGTCACTCGGGGCCATGACATACATTCGCTCGGCTGTTGCCGTCATCGTCATTGTGGCGCTGGGCGCGCTGTTGTGGGCGGCGACACGCCCGCCGCCCCTCGTCGTTCAGGGCGAGGTGGCCGCCACCCGCATCGACATCAGCTCTCGCGTTGCGGGCCGGGTGAAGGCGTTGAACGCCAATGTCGGCGACACTGTCGCGCCGGGGGCTGTCGTCGTCGAGCTGGAGAGCCCCCAGCTTCTCGCGGCCCGGGATGCCGCGGAGGCGGCGGTCGGCGTGGCGCGGGCGGATTCGGCGCGGGTCAACAGCACGCGTCCCGAGACGATCGCGGCCCGGCGGGCCGAGTTCGCGGCCGCGGAGGCGGACGTCACGCTTCAGCAGGAGATCTACGATCGCCAGGCGCAGCTGGCGCGCAGCGGAAACACGCCGCAGTCCCGGCTGGACGAGGCGACGCGAAATCTGGAAGCCGCCATTCGCCATCGCGAAGCGGCGGAAGCCACGATGCAGCTTGCGGTGAAGGGGGCCAGTCCCGAGGAGCGGGCCGTCGCCGCCGCGCAGGTGAAGCAGGCCGAGGCGACGCTGGGCCAGCGTCGCGCGGACATCGAGGAATTGGTCATTCGCGCACCGATCGGCGGACAGGTCACGACGCGGTCTGCGGAACTGGGCGAAAACTACGGTGCCGGGACGCCGCTGCTGTCGATCATCGACAATGCCAGTCCGTGGCTGGTGTTCAATATCCGGGAAGACCTGCTGGCGGGCCTGAAGATTGGGGACACGTTCGAGGTCTCGATCCCGGCGCTCAAACCCGGAAAGATCAAGGTGAAGGTCACCGTGATCAACGCCCAGGGACAGTTCGCGACGTGGCGCGCGACGCGCGCGACCGGCGGTTTCGATCTCAGGACGTTCGAGGTTCGCGCCGTTCCCTCCGAGGCCATCGAGGGGCTGCGGCCGGGCATGAGCGTCATCGCGCCGTGGCAGCGGCAGGACGGTTAAACCGGAATGGGCCGCCGCGACCAGTTTCGCTTTGGCTTCTGGCTCGTGTTCCGCAGGGAAATCGGCTGGCTGCGGCGCAGGCCCTTCCTGTTGTTCATGACGACCCTCGGGCCGCTTGCGCTGATGCTGGTCCTGTCGGTGATTTTCAGTCCGGGCTTGGCCACGCGGCTGCCGATCGGCGTGCTCGATCTCGACGGCAGCGATCTGTCGCGAACGATCATCCGCGCGGTTAACGCGACGCCCGACGCCGCGATCACCGAACGCGTCGCCGATCTGAACGCCGGGCGGCAGATGATTCTTGAAGGCCGGATCCACGGCCTGCTGATGCTGCCTCTGAATCTCGAACGGGACGTGTTGACGGGCAGGCGTCCCGAGGTCGTGTTCTTCTACAACACCCAGACGCTGACCACCGGAAATCTGGTTCTGCGCGGCGTCAGCGCGGCCGTGCCGACCGTTGCCGCCGGAATCCGGATCGCGGTGCGGACGGCTCAGGGCCAGTCGTCCGATATCGCGCAGGGCTCGCTTCAGCCGATCCCGGTGCAGGTCAATCCGCTGTTCAACCCGACGCTGAACTACGCATTCTTTCTGCTGGCCGCGCTGCTGCCGAGCGTCCTTCAGATCGTCATCACGACCACGTCGGCCTATTCGGTCGGGCTCGACGCGGAAACCCGGCATCGCCTGCGTGTGCTGCGCCGGCTCGGCAACGGGTTGTGGCCTGCCATGGCCGGAAAGATCCTGCCCTATACGCTGATCTTTCTCGTGATCCTCGGGCTGTCGGATCTCGTGCTGTTCGGCCTGTTGCAGATGCCGTTGAACGGCAGCCGCCTGCTGCTGCTGGGAGCGGGTCTTCTGTTCATCCTGGCCTGTCAGCTCGCGGGCGCCCTGCTGGCCCTGCTGCTTGGCTCCGCCGGGGCGTTGAGTCTCGGCACGCTGGTGACCGCGCCGGCATTCGGCTTCATGGGCGTCGGCTTTCCGCGGCTGGCGATGAACGCCTTTGCCTACTGGTGGGGCGCGCTGCTGCCCGGGACGTGGTACCTGATGGTTCGCGTGGACCAGACGCTGCGCGGCACGCCGGTGGATTACGGGCTGTATCCGCTGCTGATCCTTGCGGTCTTTGTCGTGGTTCTGCTGGCGCTGATTGCGGGCTATCTCGAATTTCTCAGGATGCGGGCGGCAGCGCGATCCGCCCGGCCCGCCTCGGGCGAGGTCGCCGCATGAGTGGCCTGTTTTCCGTTTTCCGCCGGGAACTGCGCCGGATCTTCACGGAGAGGTCCGCGTTTTCGGTAATGGTGCTCGCAACGGTGATCTATGCGGGATTCTATCCGCAGCCTTACGTCAACGAGGCGCTGCGCTCCGTGCCGTTGGTGCTGGTGGATCAGGATCGCACCACAACCAGCCGCGAGCTCGCCCGCAGGATTGATGCGACGGCGGAGGTCGCCATCTCCGCGTCGCTGACGGATTTGCCGACGGCGGAATATCACATCTACACGCGCAAGGCTCATGGCCTGTTGCTGATTCCGCCCAATTTCGAGCGCGATCTCCTGCACGGGCGGCCTTCGCCGGTCGCGCTGTATGCCGATGCGAGTTACTTCCTGATCTATCAGCAGGTGGCGCTGGCGGTGACCGGCGTCGCACGCACGCTGGGTGCCGAGGTCGAGGTCGCGCGTCTGGCGGCACTGGGCATCGATCTGCCGCTGGCCTCCGCTGCCGCCGATCCGATGCGGCTGACCACCATCGCGCTGTTCAATCCGCAGGGAGGCTATGCCAGCTACGTGCTGCCCGCCGCCTTCGTGCTGATCCTGCAGCAGACATTGCTGATGGGCGTGGGATTGCTCGGCGCGGCCGGGAGTGGCGGGCTGGCGGGCAGCAATGCAAACGGGAGAGACGAGGCAGGCCCCACCGTGACCGTCGCGGGCAAGCTGCTGGCCTATCTCGCGCTGCATGCGGTGCTGCTGCCTGCCTATCTGATCGGGTTGCCCTATCTTTATGGTGTTCCGAGGCTCGGCGATGTGGCTTCGATTCTGGTGTTCGCAGTCCCGTTCGTGCTGTCAGTGGGCGCGCTGGGACTGGTGATCGCGAAGCTTCTGCGCTCGCCGCTGGTCATGCAGCTTATGATGGCGGCGCTCGGACTTCCGTTCTTCTTTCTCGCCGGATTCGCATGGCCGTTCGAGGCGATCCCGAGGCCTGTCCAGTTGGTTGCGTATCTTCTGCCGAGCACATCGGCCATCGACGGATTCGTCCGGCTGTCGCAGATGGGGGCGAGCCTTTCCCAGGTGAGCGGCCAGCTTCTGCTGCTGTGGTGTCTCGCAGCGGTCTATGGATGCGCGGCCTGTCTGCTGGAATGGCGGAGTGCGCGCGCCGCAGGAAGCGCGCGCGTCGCGCCTGCGGCGTGACGCGGATCTTTCATCGCGGTCGATGTTGTCCTCTGGCTTCCTTCAGCGCGACGGGACCACGCGGTCCGAACCGGACAGGACATCGGCGAGACGCCGGATGCCGGCGTCGATCTGCTCCTCGGTGAGCGAGGCGTAGCCGAGCAGCAGCCAGCCGTTCTCATAGCTCGCGCCGCGATATTCGTGGCCGCCGCCGGACTGCACGGTGTAGACGCCGATATTGCGGCTGCGTGCGATGCTGGCGACCTGATGGGCCTGCGGCCATCCGGCCGGAAGCTTCCACGCCAGATGCGTGCCAGCACCGGTGCCGCGCAGTTCGACCGCGCCGAACTGTGTCCGCAGCGCGGTGACGAGCGCGTTGCGCCGGAGCAGGTAGCGCAGCCGGACGCGTCGCAGATGACGGATGAATCCGCCGCCCTGCAGAAACTCGGACAGCGCCGCCTGTTCGAGCCACACCTGCCCGTTGTCGAGCAGGGCTTTCGCAGTCGCGGCCGCGCCCGACAGATGGTCGGGGAAGATCGCATAGCCGGTGCGCAGGCCCGCGCCGAGCGATTTGGAAAATGTGCCGAGATAGATCACGTTCTCCGCGCTCATGGCCTTGAGCGCCGGCAATGGCGATCCGTCGTAGTGGAACTCGTTGTCGTAGTCGTCCTCGATGATGTAGGAACCGGCCTTCTCCGCCCATCGCAGCAGCTCGGTCCGCCGCTCCAGCGACATCGTCACGCCGATCGGAAACTGGTGCGAGGGCATCACATAGGCGATCTGCGCATCGATCGACTGCAGCGCCTGCGTCTGCAATCCCTGATCGTCGACGTCGACGGCATGAAGCCGGAGATTGAGACTCTCGAAAAGATAGGCCGCGCCCTGGCTGCACGGATTTTCGATCACGACGCCGTCGCCCTCGCGCGTCAGCAGGCGCAGCGCGAGGTTGAGCGCGAGCTGCGCGCCCGCGATGATGACGATCTGTTCCGGCCGCACATGGATGTCGCGCGTCACCGCGACATGCTCGGCGATCGCCGCGCGCAACGACATCAGCCCGCAGGGCTCGCCGTATTCGGTAAGATTGTGTCCGGCGGTCGCGAGCGAATGGAGAATGAGCCGCCGCCATGTTTTCAGCGGAAAGGCGCGCGGATCGGTCCGCTGCGGCCAGAAGTCGATCGGGATGCGGCTGTTGTTCAGAATCGAATGCGGCCGCCCCTGGAACACCGCCGGTCCGAGCCGGGCTGGCGCACGCTGCTCGTCGTTGCGCAGAACCTCCGGCGAGGGGCTCGCGCTCATCGCCTGCTCCGGCAGCACGTTGGCCACATAGGTGCCCACCATGGGCTTGGTGATAAGATAGCCCTCGTTGATCAGCCGCTCATAGGCGAATGTCACCGAATTGCGCGATATGCTCAGCTGCTGCGCGAGGTTGCGCGAGGAGGGGACAGGCGAGTCAGCTTTCAGCCGCCCTTCGAGAATCTGCTGGCGGATCTGCTCGAAGAGCTGCTCCTGCAGGCTTTGGGTCGATTGTCGATCCAGCGTGATGAGCATCCGGTCCTCGCGCGCACCGTGGCAGTGCGCATGGCACCGCGTCAGGCTTGAGACGGGCAGGGCCAGTTGCTGGCGGAATTTTGGAGCCATGCGCCCGCGCCGTTGACTTGATAGGGCCAGGGCAACCATCTTCGCAAGCAGCAATACGCCCGCCAAAGGGCGAATGGGTATAAGTATGAACGATACGATAACGATGCCGACGAGCGAGCTGCTGCTGGGAACGAACGAAACACTCTTTCCGCAGGTTCTGCTTGAAACCGCTGCTCAGGTTCTGGCGGCGGCGCGCGCCCGGGGCGTGCGCATCGCGGCGGCCGAAACCGTGACCTCCGGTCTCGTCAGCGCGTGCCTCACGTCGGTGTCGGGCGCATCCGAAATCTTCGAGCGCGGCTACGTGCTCTACCACTCCTCGGCGAAGGCCACCGGACTTGGCGTGCCGGAGAGCGTGTCTGCAACCCATGGCGCGGTGAGCGCGGAGGTGACGCGCGGCCTTGCGCTCGGCCTGTTCGATCACGCGCAGGCCGGCGCGGTGGTCGCGATCACCGGATACGCCGGTCCCGGCGGCGGCAATGATCGCGATCCGGTGGGAACGATCTACATCGCCGCCGCGTTGCGCGGCAAGGAGCCGGCCGAGCGCCGGTTCGTGTTCCCGGGCAGCCGCGACAATGTGCGTCTGGCAGCAGTGCGGGCCGCTCTGGCCTTGCTCAACGAACAGCTCGCGGCCGCATGACGATCCCGGTGGTCCTGCTCACGGGTTTTCTCGGCGCCGGCAAGACCACCCTGCTGAATGATCTTCTGAACCGGAAAGCGTTCCGTGACACGGCCGTCATCATCAACGAGGCGGGCGACGTGGGGGTCGATCACGTCCTGATCGAGAAGGGATCGGACGAGGTCGTGCTGCTCGAAGGCGGCTGCGTGTGCTGCCGGCTGCGCGGCGGACTGACGACAGCGCTGCACGGCCTGCTGCGCCGTCGCGCCGTCGACGGGCTTTCGTTCAAACGCGTGATCATCGAAACCTCCGGCCTCGCCGATCCTTCAGCGGTGCTTCATGCGATGATCGCCGACCCGCTGTTCAATCGCCACTTCATCGTCGCGGGCGTCACGACGGTGGTCGATGGCATCAATCTGGCCGCGACGCTGGCGCATCACGCGGAAGCGATGACCCAGGTGGCCGTTGCGGATCGTCTTCTGATCAGCAAGGCGGATCTCGCGCGGCCCGGTGATCTTGCCGACGTGGCATCACGATTGACGGCAATCAATCCCCGCGCGGAGCAACGCAGGATCGATCCGGACAGCCGCGACGGCAGACTGATCTGGATCGATCCGCGAGTTGATCACGACCATGCCTTTCACGTGATGCCGTTTGCGTCGGCGACGACGGATGCCCATCAGGTTGTCACCGTCGGACGGCAGTTCGGCGGTACGCTGACGCGCGAGGCGATCGACGACTGGCTGGATCATACCACCGACCTGTTCGGCGCGGCGTTGCTGCGCCTGAAAGGCATCCTGAAGGTCGAGGGAGCCGCTGCTCCCGTCGTGCTGCACGGCGTGCAGGGGCTGGTCTATTCTCCCGGTCTTGCGACCGGAGATCGGTCGGCGATCGGCGGCAACCGGATGGTTCTGATCGCGCGCGGGGTCGATGCCGGGCATCTCGACGACGCGCTGGCGCGTCTGGCCGATGCGGCACAGCCGGCGGCGTGAACCCGCAACTGGCCTCATGACCGCTTCAGGCGCAGGAACTGGTGCCAGCTTGCTCTGCTTCCTATTCCATATCTTCAAATAGCCAATAGAGAGGATCTCATGCCCAAGAGCGTCGCTGGCACCCTCGGAATTGTTCCGGCCCTTGATATCGAATCCCACGAGCGTCTCGAACTCGTGGTGAAGGCCACCACCGGAGTCGAAGGTGTCGCGGGCTACAAGCTTGGCCTCACCAGCGTCATGCGGTTCGGCATCAAGGAGGCGACGAAGCGGCTGCGCGATCTTACCGACCTGCCGATCATCTACGATCACCAGAAGGCCGGTCCGGACATGCCGGACATGGCCAAGAAATACACCGCGATCTGCGCGGACGCCGGCGTCGATGGCCTGATTCTGTTCCCGGTTGCCGGTCCCACTGCCGTGGACGGCTTCGTCGGCGAGGCCATCAAGGCGAACCTGTTCCCGGTCGTCGGCGGCGAAATTCCGGTTCCGGATTATGGCGTGTCCGGCGGCGGCTATATGCTCGACGACGCGCTCGACCGCATTCTCGCGCGTGCCGCCGCCAAGGGCGCGGATCATTTCGTGCTGCCCGCGCACGATCCGGCGAAGATCCGCCGCTGGTCGGCCTGGATCGCGAAGAACGTCAAGAATCCGATGGTGTTCCTGACCGGCTTCGGCTCGCTCGGCGGAACCATCGAGGATGCATTCGGCGCATCGCAGGAGATTGCCCGGCGTTTCGCCATTGTCGGCCGGCTGATCACGGAAAGCCCCGACCCGGCGGAAGCCTCGGCGAAGCTGTTCGAAAAGATGAAAGCCACGACGTCGCAGCCGGCGTAAGGCGGAGGTCCGATGTCGCAGTTCGCGTTGCCGCCGTTTCCCGTCAGGCCGTTTGTCGCAGGTGCTTTCGTTGATGGCGAGGGCGACAGGGAGCGTCTGATCGATCCGTGGACGGGCGCGCAACTCGCGGACGTCGCGACCGCATCGGCGGCGCAGGTCGGAGCGGCCATCGCGGCCGCCCGGCAGGCGTTCGATGCCAGCGACTGGCCGCATCGCCCGCCGGCGGATCGCGGCGCGATCCTGCACCGGATCGCCGCACTTCTGCTTGAACGTGCCGACGCGTTCGCGCGCGTCGAGGCGGTCAGCAGCGGCAAGCCCTTGTCTGCGGCCGCCCGCGAGGTGGAGGGCGCGGCGCGCGTCTTCACCTACTATGCCGGCGCGATGGACAAGTATTTCGGCGAGACAATTCCGCTCGGCCGCGATCTGCTCGACTTCACGCTGCGTGAGCCGCTCGGCGTGATCGGCCAGATCGTGCCCTGGAATTTTCCCCTGCTCGGAGCCTCGTGGAAGGTTGCGCCTGCGCTGGCGGCGGGATGCTGCTGCGTGCTGAAGCCTGCCCCGCAGACGCCGCTCACGGCCCTGATGCTGGCGGAGGTTTGCGCGGAAGCCGGTGTGCCGGCCGGCGTGTTCAGCGTCGTTCCGGGCGGCGCGGAGGTCGGCCGTCTGCTTGCCGAGGATGCGGGGATCGACGGCGTGGCCTTCACCGGCTCGACCGCCGTCGGTGCCGAGGTCATGCGGATGGCGGCGGGGACCATCAAGAAGGTCGCGCTGGAGCTTGGCGGCAAGAACGCCAACGTGATCTTCGCGGATGCCGATCTTGCCAAGGCGGCCACGAGCGCGGCCGCCAGTGGTTTCGGCAATGCCGGACAATCCTGCTCGGCGCGCTCGCGCCTGATCGTGGAGCGCTCGGCCATTCCGGCGTTCCTCGATCTGTTCCGGCAGGCGGCGGCGAAACTGCGCTTCGGTGCGGTGGACGATCCGCAGACCTCGCTCGGGCCGCTGATCTCTGCGCGTCACCGTGCACATGTGGCGGGCAGCGTCGAAGCGTCGCAGGCGGCGGGCGCGTCGCTCGTCAGCGGCGGCCGGGCGGGCGGGGGCGACGGCTTCTTCTATGAGGCCACCATCCTTGGCGACGTCGCCGCCACGAACCCGGCCTTCACCGATGAGATCTTCGGGCCGGTCTGCTCGGTGACGCCGTTCGACAGCGAGGCCGAGGCGGTCACGCTGGCCAACACCAGCGAATATGGCCTCAACGGCTCGGTGTGGTCGCGCGATATCGGACGGGCGCTGCGCGTGGCGCGCGGTGTGCGCACCGGCATGATGGCCGTGAACGGACTGCCGAGCGCGAGCCGGACCAGCGTGTTCGCGCCGTTCGGCGGCTACAAGCGCTCGGGCATCGGCCGCGAACTCGGCCTGAGTGCGCTGGATTTCTATACCGAAATCAAGAACGTGGTCATCGACCTCGGCTGAGACCAGATGGCGCGGCCGGTGGCCTTGCTGGCTCCAACGACCGGACGGGTGCTGGCTCTCCTTGCCCAAGAATTGTCACTGCTAAGTTTTCGAGCGAAGTCAGGAGCTGGAATGACAACTGCAATTGTCGGCGGACGGATCATCGACGGGACCGGGGTGGACCCGGTGGCGCGCGGCGTCGTCGTGATCGAGGGCGAGCGCATCGTTGCCGTCGGGCCGGAAGACCAGATCACGGTTCCGGCTGGCGCGACGGTGCTCGACGCAGCGGGACGGACTGTTCTGCCGGGATTTATCGATACGCATGTGCACGGCACCTATCGTGCCCGCGACATGCGCCAGCATCTTCTGAACACGCCGACCTACAACATCTTCAAATCGATCGAGGTGCTGCGCGAGACCATCGCCTGCGGCATCACCACCGCCCGCGACATGGGCGGCGCGGATGCCGGTTTCCGCGAGGCGATCAAGGAGGGGCTGATCGACGGGCCGCGTCTGCTCGTCTCGCTCGGCATGATCTCGCAGACCGGTGGCCATGGCGATTACTGGCTGCCTGCCGGCATGCGGATCCAGAAGCGGGCGTGGCTGCCGAACACGGTGTGTGACGGCGTCGATGAGATGCGCCGGCTGGTGCGCGAATTCCTGATGCGCGGCGCTGATTTCATCAAGCTGTGCGCGACCGGCGGCATCACCTCGGTGACCGACAGCTGGGACGAGCCGCAATTCACCATCGAGGAAATCAAGACCGCCGTCAGCGAGGCGGCGGCCAAGGGCAAGAAGGTCGCGGTTCACGCCGAGGGGCTCGCTGGAATCCGCAATGCGGTCGCCTCCGGCATCCACACGCTGGAGCACGGCTGGTTCCTCGACGAGCAGTGCGCGGACCAGATGATCGCCAGCAACACCTGGTGGGTGCCGACGCTGGCGCTGGTGCCGCTTTCGGTCGAGCAGCGCAAGAAGAACAAGGACTGGGCCAGCCATCAGTTGGGTCAGGAAGACGTCAAGGACGCGCAGATCTATGCGCTGATGCAGACGCAGATTCCGATCTGGAAGGAGGCCGTGCGCCGCGGCGTCAAGGTCGCCATGGGCACCGATCAGTCGCACCGGCTGCTGGTCGGCGAGAACATGGTGGAACTGCGCTTCATGGTCGACTGGCTCGGCATGTCGCCGATGGAGGTGATCATGGCCTCCACCACGCGCGCCGCCGAATGCATCGGGCAGCCGGATCTCGGCGCGCTCCTGCCCGGCAAACGCGCGGACGTGCTGGTGGTCGACGGCGATCCGCTCGACGACATCCGCATCCTTGAAGAGCGGGATCGTCTGCACCTCATCATGAAAGACGGAAAAGCTTTCACCAATCGCCTCGCGGCGTGAAATCCCATGCTGCCTTTCGGGGCCTGAACGCAAACATATTGCCGCGGACACGTGATACCACGCGGACCAACTGGTAAGGAACTTCGCAGATGAAAATCAACCGCTTCATGATCCGCCCGCTCATCGAATATGGTCTGCGTGAGGAGATCAGCGCGGGCGATACGACCGGTGGCTTTCTCGTCGGTGACGATCCGATCCAGACCGCAAGCATCTATGCCAAGGCCAGCGGCGTTGTCTGCGGCACCCTGTTCGCAGACGAGACGATCCGTCTGATCGAGCCGGAAGCGAAGATCGAGTATCTGGTGCAGGACGGTGATCTGGTCGAGCCGGGCACGGTCCTGCTGCGCGTCCAGGCGCGCGCCTCGACCTTCTTCATCATCGAACGCTCGGGTCTCGACTGGCTGCAGCAGCTCTCGGGCATCGCCACCAAGACTCGCCGCTATGCCGATCTCGTCAAGCACACCAATGTGCGGATTACCGACACCCGCAAGGGCTGGCCGGGCCTGCGCATGGTGCAGAAATATGCCGTGCGCGTCGGCGGCGGCCATAACCACATCTTCAATCTGAACAACTGCATTCTGGTGAAGGACAACCACATCAAGATCGCCGGCAGCATCACCGAGGCGATCAGGATCCTTCGCGCGCGGGCCCAGCACACCTTCAAGATCGAAGTCGAGTGCGAGAGCATGGCGATGGTCGAGGAGGCGCTGGCCTGCGGCGTCGAGATCATCATGTTCGACAACATGGACCTCGACGAGATGAAGGCGGCGCTGAAGGTCGTGAAAGGCCGGGCGATGACGGAGGCGTCGGGCGGCATCAACGAAACCACGATCGTGCCGATCGCGGAAACCGGCGTGGACGTGATTTCGATCGGCGACCTCACCCATACGGTGAAGGCGCTCGACATCAGCCTTGATGTCGCGGATATCAAGCCGAGCGCGCACCGCACCATCGATCGCCTCAAGAGCGTCGCGACCTGAACGGCGGGTCACGGCGAGGCGGCGTTCCGACCGGAGGCAGAATGCGAGGGGCGGGGATCAGATCTGGCGGGTCGGGGAGGCTGAAGCGCAATGCTGCGGCCTGACACCGACACCTGGATCTTCGACCTCGACGACACGCTTTATCCGCGCGCCTCCGGCCTGCACGAGCAGATGCGGATGCGTGTCGTCCGCTTCATTCAGGAGTTGATCGGATGCGACGCCGAGGCAGCCGCATCCCTTCATGCCGAGTATTATCATCGCTACGGTACCTCGATGATCGGCCTGTCCCGCCATCACGGCGTGCAGCCGATGGATTTTCTCGCTTTTGTGCACGAGATCGATCTTGCCGCGCTCGACGTGACCGGTGTGCCCGCCGACGCGCTTGCCGCGCTGCCGGGGCGGCGGCTGGTGTTCACCAATGGCTCGGCGGCCCACGCGCGCCGGATCCTGTCGCATCTGCGGATCGACGATCTGTTCGACGGCATCTGCGATATCGAAGCCTGCGCCTTCGTGGGAAAGCCTGCACGGGAGGCCTATGACGCCTTCCTCTCCCGACACGAGGTCGATCCCTTGCGATCGGTCTTCTTCGACGACCGGGAGGTCAATCTGCGCGTCCCCTTCGATCTCGGCATGCAGACGGTGCTGATCGGAGACCGCGGAGAAGAGAATTCCTTTCCACATGTTCACGTGTGTTCATCCGAACTTGGCGCGATTCTCGCAAAGGTATCGGCCGGCGGCGTGCGTGTTTCGTCACCTGAACTGAAGGTCGTTCCCTCAACCCTGTGAGAGATGGAGACTACACGATGCGTATGACTGTGCGTGCCACGCTGGCGGCCCTGCTGCTGACAGCTTCTGGCGTCGGAACGTCCGGAGTTCGCGCGGAGGATGTCAAGGTTGGCATCGTGCAGGCGACATCCGGCGGATCGGCGGCGCTTTACGGCGTGATGCAGAAGAACGGCGCGGAGCTGGCGATCGAGGAGATCAATGCCTCCGGCGCTCTCGGCGATCTGAAGATCGTTCCGATCCATCAGGACGACGCCGGCGACCGCGGCCAGACCGTCAACATCTTCCAGCGCCTGCTCGGTCAGGAGAAGGTGAAGATCATCTTCGGGCCGACGCTGGCCAACTCCGCCTTCGCGGCGGACCCGATCGCGCAGGCCGCCAAGGTGCCGGTGATCGCCAGCTCGAACACCGCGCCCGGCATCACGGCGATGGGCAACTACATCTTCCGCACCAGCGCGCCGGAACTGATGGTGTTCCCCGGCGTGCTGGATTACGCGGTGAAGCGCTACGCACCGAAAACGGCGGCGCAGATCTACGGCATCGACGACATGCTGATGAAGACGGCATATGGCGTGCACAAGGCCGCGCTCGAAAAGGCTGGCGTCAAGATCGTCGCCACCGAGACCTTCCAGAAGGGGGATGTCGATTATTCGGCTCAGCTGACCAAGATCAAGGCGACCAATCCGGACCTGCTCGTTGTCGGCGGTCTGGCCGAGGAAACCGCGAACATCGTGCGTCAGGCGCGCCAGCTCGGCATTCCGACCACGACCGTGATCCTCGGCGCCAACGCCGCGATCTCGACCAAGCTGGCCGAACTCGCCGGGCCGGCGGCTGATGGCTTCCTCGTGGGATCGGGCTGGTTCATCGACTTCGACGCGCCGAAGAACAAGTCGTTCGTCGAGGCCTACACCGCCAAGTACAAGTCCGCGCCGGACACTTTCGCCGCGCAGGCCTATACGTCGGTCTATATCTTCGCCGATGCGCTGAAGCGGGCTGGCGGGGCCTCCGACAGCGCCAAGCTCCGTGATGCGATTGCCGCAACGAAGGATCTGGCGACGCCGCTCGGAAACTTCGCCTTCGACAAGGACCGGGAGCCGGTGATCGAGGCCAAGGTTCTGGAGATGAAGGGCGGCAAGTTCGGTCTCGCGCCGCCGGCCAAGTAAGCGTTAGATGCTGCCGACCATGATCCGGGCGAGGTGAGATGGCTGTCTTCTTTCAGCAGATCGTCAACGGGCTGTCGCTCGGGGCGATCTACGCGGTGTTCGCGATTGGCTGCACACTGATTTTCGGCGTGCTGAACATCGTCAATCTCGCGCAGGGCGCCTTCTTCATGGTCGGGGCTTATATCGGGCTGGAGGCCGCCATGCTCGGTCTCCCGCTCCCTCTGGCTCTTGTCGTCGCCCTCGTGGGCGGCGGCCTGCTCGGCGTGGTGTCCGAACTCGTCGTGTTCCGGACGTTACGCGTGCGCGGCGGCCATCGGTGGATGGGGCTTGTCGCGAGCCTCGCGCTGGCCCGGCTGCTGGTCGGTCTCGCGCAGGAGATTTTCGGGACGGCGGTGCAGGGCTTCCCAGCCAATCCCGTGATCGGGCAGATGTGGGAGATCGGCGGCGTCCGCATCCAGCTTCTGCAGATCATTGTCGTCATCACCGCCGTCCTTCTGATGGCGGCGCTCGGCTACACCCTGCAGCGGACCTCGGTCGGCCGGGCGATCCGCACTGTCGCCTTCAGCGAGGACGTGGCCAAGATCGTCGGCGTTCAGGTCGGCCGCACCATCGTAGTGACCTTCTTTATCGCCGGCGCGCTGGCGGGGGCGGCGGGCATGCTGCTCGGCCTGCTGTTCAACGTGGTCTCGCCCTTCATGGGTGACAACATGCTGGTGAAGGGCCTCACCGTCATCATCCTCGGAGGTCTCGGGAATATTCCGGGCGCCGTGGCGGGCGGCATCCTGCTCGGGCTGATCGAGGTGTTCAGCGTGGCCTACATTTCGTCGGCGTTCCGCGACGCCATCGGCTTCGGTCTGATCTTTGCAATCCTCCTGATCAAGCCGACGGGGCTGTTCTCCGGGTTCGAGGAGCGGCGGGCATGATGACGCTGATCGAGGATATCTTCTCCAGTTACGGCAATATTATCGATCTGTGCCTTCTGAATACGTTGCTGGCCTATGGCGTCTGGCTGGCGCTCAGTGCCAACATGTTCACGCTCGGCACCGGCGGGTTCATGGCGATCGGCGCTTATTGCAGCGTCTATCTCACCATGCAGATGGGCGTGCCGTTCGGCCTCGCCGTGCTGGCGGGCGCCTTGGTCGCCTCGCTGTTCGCGCTGGTGCTGGGCTCGCCGGTGCTGCGGCTGCGCGGCGACTATTTCATGCTGGCCACCTTCTCGTTCACGGAAGTCGTGCGCGTCGTCGCGCTGAACTGGGAAACCGTCACCGGCGGAGCGACGGGCATCGTCGGCATCCCGCGCTATACCCAGACATGGCAGCTGATGCTGCTGGTCCTGCTCGCGATCTATTTCGTCTTCGCGCTGCGCCGATCCTATTTCGGACGCTCCATCGCGGCGATCCGCCAGGACGACGTGATGAGCCAGGCGATGGGCGTGAACGTGTTCGCGCAGCGGCTGTCGCTGTTCGTCGCAAGCGGCTTCGTTGCCGGTATGGTCGGCGGGCTCGCCGCGCATCTCAACTTCTTCATCGGCCCCACCGACTTCGGCCTTCACCGCAGCGTGGATGCGCTGGCCTATCCGATCCTCGGCGGGGTCAACGCGTTGCTTGGCCCCGTGCTCGGCGCGATCTTCACCACCATCCTGCCGGAGGTGCTGCGTTTCTCCAGCCAGTGGCGCGAGATTCTGATGGGCCTGCTGGTTCTGGTGGTCGTGATGTTCCTGCCGGGCGGCGCGGCATCGCTGATCGGCATGCTTCGGCGGACCGGCAAGAGCGGGGCTGCTCCCGTCGCAGCGCGGAGTGGTGCGAAATGAGCGGTGCGCAGCTTGAAGTCTGGCAGATCGCCAAACGCTTTCAGGGTGTGGTGGCGGTCGACCGGGTCTCCTTCACGGCGCGCGCCGGCGAGGTGACCGCGCTGATCGGCCCGAACGGATCGGGCAAGACCACGACCATGAACATGATCACTGGATTGTATCCGGCCGATGCGGGCGCGATCCGGCTCGACGGGATGGATATCTCGTCGCTGCGGCCGCACCGCATCGCGGCGCTGGGCGTGGCGCGCACGTTCCAGAATATCCGCCTGCTCGGTGACCAGACGACGCTGCAGAACGTGATGCTCGGTGCGCACCGGCATCAGGGCGTCAATCTGGTCGAAGTGCTGCTGTCGTCGCCGCGCGCGGCGCAGGTCGAGGCGCGCGAGAGGACGCGCTGCGAGGAACTGCTGGACCTGATCGGCATCTCGTCGTTGCGCGATGTCGTCGTCGGCGGTCTGTCCTACGGTGATCGCCGCCGCGTCGAGATCGCCCGCGCGCTCGCCACGAAGCCCCGCCTTCTGCTGCTGGATGAGCCCGCAGCCGGCATGAATGCGTCCGAGAAACTTGGACTGGCGGAACTGGTGCTGAAGATCCGTGACATGGGCATCACGGTGCTCGTGATCGAGCATGACATCGAATTTGTCGCGCGGGTTTCCAGCCATCTCGTGGTGCTGAATTTCGGCCGCGAGATCGCGGAAGGACAGCCGGACGAGGTGCGCGCCATGCCGGGGGTGATCGAAGCCTATCTGGGGACCGAAGATGCTTGAACTGCGCAAGGTGCAAGCGGGCTATGGATCGGTCGCGGCCATCGAGGATGTCGATATCGTCGTGCCGCGCGGCAAGTGCGTCTGTCTGATCGGGGCGAACGGCGCCGGCAAGACCACGACGCTGCTGACGATCTGCGGCCTCGTGAAGCCGTTTTCCGGCAGCGTCATGATCGACGGCAGGGACATGACCGGCCAGTCCGCCGACCGCGTCGTGCGCGCCGGCGTCAGCCTGGTGCCGGAAGGCCGCCGCGTCGTCGCCAGCATGTCGGTCGAGGATAATCTGCGCGTCGGCGCCTATGTGCGCGGCAACGATCCCAAGATCGTGCCCGATATGGATGCCGTGTATGAGCGGTTTCCGCGCCTGTTCGAGCGACGCACGCAATATGCCGGATCGCTGTCCGGCGGCGAGCAGCAGATGCTGGCGATGGGGCGTGCGCTGATGGCGCGGCCCAAACTTCTTCTGATGGACGAGCCTTCGATGGGCCTCGCGCCGCATGTCGTCAGCGATATTTTCAAGACCATCCGCGAGATCAACAAGCAGGGCACCACGGTGCTGCTGGTCGAGCAGAACGCGCGCAAGGCGCTGGGCGTCGCCGACTACGGCTACGTGATGGAGCACGGCCGCATCGCGTTCGGCGGCGAGGCGTCGGACCTGATGCGCGACGCGCGCGTGCGCAACGCCTATCTCGGGATTCGCGAGGCGGTGTAAAGCGGAAGCGGCTGTAAATCAGTGCGCCGCCGTTTCGCCAAGCCCGACGCCGGTCAACTCGTCGAGCCGCCCGGGATCGGCGAGAAACTGTGCGCTGGTGCCGCGCGCGACGATGATGCCGCGATCCATCACCACCGCGTCCTCGGTCATCGCGAGCGCGTCGGCGGCGTGCTGTTCGACCAGAATGAATCCGACGCCGGAGCTGGCGGCGATCTGTTTCAGCGTCTCCAGCACCAGTTCCACCATCACCGGCGCGAGGCCTTCCAGCGGCTCGTCGAGCAGCAAGAGTTGCGGATTCAGCATCAACGCGCGGCCGATGGCGAGCAGTTGCTGCTCGCCGCCGGAAAGTTGCCAGCCCATATTGGTCTGCCGTTCGGCGAGGCGGGGCAGCAGCGCGAACACGCGCTCCAGCGTCCATTCGCCGGGCTTGGACGCGACCTCGAGGTTTTCCTTCACGGTCAGCGTACGAAAGATGCGGCGCTCCTGAGGTACCCAGCCGATGCCGAGTTCGGCCCGCGCAGATGAATGATCGCGGGTGATGTCGCGGCCGTTCCAGAACACGCGGCCGGCGTGATGCGCCGTCTGGCCCATCACCGAACGGATCAGCGTGGACTTGCCGACGCCGTTGCGGCCGAGCAGCGCCAGACGGCCACCGGCAGGCAACGAGATCGAGACATCTTCGAGCACCGTGGCGCGGCCATAGCCCGCCGAGAGATTTTCCACGCGCAGCAGCGGCTCGCTCATGGATGCATTCCTCCGCGCCGGCCGAGATAGGCATCCTGCACCAGCGGATTGGCGGCGACCTCGGGCGGCGTGCCGCTGGCCAGCACAGCGCCTGCGGCGAGCACCGTCACGTCGCGCGCGAAGCGGCGGACCAGATGCATGTCGTGCTCGATGAACAGCAGCGCGATCTCGGAGGGCAGCCGGTCCAGCACCTCGAACAGGCGCGTGCTTTCGCCGGCGGGAATGCCGGCGGCGGGCTCGTCCAGCAGCAGCACGCGCGGTTTGGCCGCGAGCGCGAGCGAGATCTCCATGATGCGCTGCTGGCCGTAAGCCAGTTCGCCGATCGGCCGGCCGGCGAGCGCGAGCACGCCGAGCGTGTGCAGAATCTCGCCCGCCTCGTCGGACTGCGCACGATAGGAGCGCAGCGGCCTCAGCCAGCGCGCGGTCAGCCCGTCGCGCTCGGCGACGGCGAGCGCCGTGGCCTCAAGGCCGGTCATCTCGGGGAACAGCTGCGTCACCTGAAACGTGCGCGCGAGCCCGCGTTTGACGCGTGCAGGCATGCCGAGCGCCGTCACGTCCTCGCCGCGCAGTTTCACCCGGCCGGCGGTCGGCTGCAGCACGCCGGTCATCAGTCCGACAAGGGTGCTCTTGCCCGCACCGTTCGGACCGATCAGGGCGTGGCGCGCGCCGACGGGCAGATTCAGATCGACCGCGCGCACGGCCATCAGCGCGCCGAAATTGATGGAGATGCCTTCCACCGCGAGCGCCATGGTGTCGGGTGGAGTGGCAGTGGCGCGCGGACTGTCCGCCAGGGCTGCGGTCATGGCGTGCGTTCCCTGGTCTGCTGTGCCGGCTCGCCCGCCGGGGTGCGCATCAGCATCTGTCCGATTCTGCCGAGCAATCCCGTGACGCCGCGTGGCGCGAGCAGCACCACGACAACCATCAGCGCGCCCAGCCAGCCGATCCAGTATTGCGGGCTGGCGATCGCGAGCCAGTCGCGGGCCAGCGTGTAGATCACCGCGCCGACCAGCCCGCCATAGCGTCCACCCGCGCCGCCGATGATCAGCACGATCAGCACTTCGGCGGAGCGCTGGAAGCTCAGCGCTTCGAGCGAGACGGACTGCGTGGTCTGGGCGAGCAGGCCGCCCGCGCAGCCGGCGAGCATCGCCGCCATCACATAGGCCTGGATCAGCCGCTTGCGGCCGTCGGTGCCGAGCGCGGCCATGCGCAGCGGATTCTGCCGCAGGCCGCGCAGCGCGTAGCCGAACGGCGAGGCGATCAGGAGGGTGTAGAGCAGGAAGCCGATGGCGGTGACGGCGAGCGCGTAGCCGTAGGCGGTGTTGCCGAAGATATCGAACTCGAAGATGCCGAAGATCGGCTTCAGCATGAAGCCGGAGAGCCCGTCGTCACCGCCGGTCAGCCAGCGTGCGCGCGAAGCCGCCTCGTGCAGCAGCAGGCACAGGCACAGCGTGACCATCAGCTGCGTCAGCCCGCCCGCGCGCACGACGAGCGGCGCGGTCAGTGCGCCGACGAGGCCCGCGAGCAGCGCGGCCGCGACGAGGCCGGTCAACGGCTCCTCCCAGCCGCTCAGCGGCAGCAGCGAGGCGATGTACGCACCGAGCCCGAAGAACGCGGCATGGCCGAGCGAGACGATACCGGCGTGTCCGACCAGCAGGTCGAGCGAGATCGCCAGCAGCGCGAGGATCGCGATCTGCGAGAACAGCAGCACCTGATCCGGTGCGATCCACGGCACGGCCGCGAAGCCGGCCCAGAGCGCGAGTTCGAGCGGAAGCCGTGCGCGGGTCAGAAGCTGCTTCATGGCCGCGCCACGATTCCCTGCGGCCGCCAGATCAGCATCGCCAGCACCAGAGCGTAGATGAGGAAGCCGCCCAGTTCGGGCAGGTAATATTTGCCCGCGACATCGACGACGCCGACGATCAGCGCGGCGATCAGCGAGCCGGTGACGGTGCCCGGTCCGCCGACGCACACGACGATGAGGAAGAAGGCGAGGTATTTGAGCGGAAAGGTCGGATCGAGGCCGATCACCGGAATGCTCAGCGCGCCGCCGAGGCCGCCCAGGCCCGCACCCAGCGCAAACGTCAGGGCGAACAGCCGGTCAACCTTGATGCCGAGGCCGCTGGCCATGTCGCGGTCCGTCTCGGCGGCGCGGATCCGCGCGCCGAACCGGGTCCGCTCGATGCCGAGGAAGATCAGCGCGGCCAGCAGCGCGCCGAACAGCAGCAGGAACAGGCGGTACGCGCCGACCGCGAGGCCGCCCGGCAGCGTCACCTGTCCTTGTAGAAATGCGGGAAGCGTCATGGGCTGCTGGCCCGCGCCCCACTGCCATGTGCCGAGCGCGATCCACACATAGACGAGGCCGATGGTGAACAGCACCTGTTCGAGCGGCCCGCGGGTGTAAAGCAGGCGGAACAGGCTGCGTTCAAGCACCGCGCCGAGAACGGCGGCAACGACGGCTGCGAGCGGCACGGCGGCGAGGAATGGCAGGCCGAGCCTGTTCATCAGCATAACCGACGCATAGCCGCCGATGGCGGCGAAGCTGCCATGCGCCAGATTGACGATGCCCATCAGGCCGAGCGTGACCGAAAGCCCCACGCTCATCAGAAAGAGGAGCATGCCATAGACCAGTCCGTCGAACAGGACGACCGGCAACCCCGTCATCTGGCATGTCTCCGGCTTGATGCGCTCGCGAGGCGTGCGCGGTGGTTTGCAGCAAACGATCGAGACGAACACCAGGCCAGAACACCGTGGCAGTCGCCACGGTGCCCGGCCTGGTGCGAGCTTATGAGTTAGGATCGAGCACGCGCTCGAACTTGTCGAACTCGATGCAGGCGAGCTTGCCGTTCACCCGCTCGGTGCGGCGGATGTAGACGGTCTGGATGATGTCGCGTTTTTCCGCGCCGATCTCGATCGGTCCGCGTGGGCTCTCGATGGCCAGCCCCTTGAGGGACTCGATCAGGGAATCGCCGTCGGACTTGCCGCCGGTCTTGCCAAGCGCGGCATTGAGCACGGCGAGACCGTCATAGGCGGTCATCGCCATGTAATTGGCCGGATAGTCGCCGTAGTCGGCGCGGTAGCCGTCGAGGAACTTCTTGTTGAGCGCGGAATCGTGCGCGCTGGAATAGTGGTGGCTGGTGATCAGGCCGAGACCGGCATCGCCCGCCGCCTGCATGTAGCTGTCGTCCATCGCCTCGCCCGTAGCCAGCAGCTTGATGCCGGCTTCCGCAAGACCACGTTCCTTGGCGGCCTTGAGGAAGTTGTTGGGCAGATCGCCCGACGGGAAGAAGAAGAACACCGCGTCAGGCTTCTCGTCGCGGATGCGCTGGACGTAGGCGGAGAAGTCCGGATTGGCCATCGGCACCCGCAGTGCGTTGACCACCTTGCCGCCTTCGGCCGCGAATGTCGTGGCGAATGCCTTTTCCGCGTCGATGCCGGGCGCATAGTCGGACACCACGGTGATCGCGGTCTTGATCCCCTGCTTGCCGGCCCAGGTGCCCATCGGCGCGCTGACCTGTCCGACGGTGAAGGAGAGCCGGGCGATGTAGGGCGAGCGGCTCGGAATCACCGAGGCGCTGGCGTTGAGGATGAGGCAGGGCGTCTTGGCCTGCGTCAGCACCGGGCCGATGGCGATGGCGTTGGGGCTGAAGTCGAGGCCCATGATGAGGTCAACCTTGTCGCGCGTGATCAGTTCGCGCGCGAAGCGGGTGGCGAGATCGGGGGCCGCGCCGGCCGTGTCGCGCTTGATGATCTCGATCTCGCGTCCGCCGACCTTGCCGCCGTTCTGCTTCAGCCAGACGGCCATGCCGTTGTCCATCTGCTTGCCGTAGTCGGCATAGGGACCGGAATAGGTCACGATCATGCCGGCTTTCAGCGGACCGGTCTGCGCCAGCGCCGGCATCGCCAGCATCGGAGCCGCCGTCGCACCCAGTGCACCCGCGCCGATCGTGCGCAGCACCGCGCGCCGGTTCACCGCGCCGGTCAGCGGCGACATGTTCAAACCATCCTTCTCAGACCCTGCCGTCATACTCAACTCCCCTCTTCAGATGACGGCAGCGTCGTGCTGCCGTCTGCGGATCAGTACAGATCGAAATATTCCCGCTGCTCCCAGTCGGTCACTTCGGCCTGAAAGCGTTCGATCTCGGCCTTCTTGATGTGGACGTAGTAGTCCACGAATTCGGAGCCGAAGGCGGTGCGGAAGAACGGATCGTCGTCGAGCGCGAAGATCGCCTCGCGCAGGCTCTTGGGCAGCAGCGGTGCGGCCGTCTCGTAAGGTGTGTCGGCCGAGGGGCCGGGATCGAGGCCGCTGTCGACGCCATCGAGACCCGCGTGAATCTGCGAGGCCATATAGAGATAGGGATTGGCCAGCGGCTCGCCCGCGCGGTTCTCCAGCCGGGAAGCCGGATCGTTCGGTCCGCCGAGCACGCGCACCATGACACCGCGGTTGTCGCTGCCCCAGATCGCGCGATCCGGCGCGAGAGAATAGGAGCGGAAGCGCTTGTAGCCGTTGATCGTCGGCGTGGTGAACACGGCGGCGGCGCGCGCATGCTTCAGAATGCCCGCGAGATAGTTGCGGCCGAACGGCGACAGCGGTTGATCGCCGTCCGTCGGCATGAACAGATTGGCGCCGCTCGCCGTATCGCGGATCGACTGATGCAGATGCCAGCCGGATGCGAAGGTGTTCGGTATCTGCGGACGGCACATGAAGGTGGCATGGTAGCCGTGCCGGGCGGCCACCTGCTTCACGGCGCTGCGGAACAGCACCATGATGTCGGCCGGTTCGAGATCTTGCGTCGGCTGGAAAGTGAACTCGCACTGGCTCGGGCCGAACTCGACCTCCACCGAGCGCAGCGGCAGTCCGAGTGCGATCACGTCGCGGCGGATCACGTCGAGGATCGGCTCGATCTGGTCGTAGCGCTGTTCGGTGAGATACTGATAGCCCTTCGACAGCAGGCTGACCTTCGGCGGCTCCCCCGGCTGGGTCGCGTGCTGCGGTTCGAGGCGCGGATCTTCCAGCTTGAACAGGTGGAATTCGACCTCAAGTCCGGCGATGAAAGCCTGGCCGCGCCTCTTCAGTTTGTCCAGCGCCGCGCGATAGATCTGGCGGCTGGAGAACGGCACCGGTCGTCCGTCCTGAAAATACAGGTCGCACAGCACCCATCCCGATCCCGGCGACCAGGGCAGCACACGGAAGGTGGTGGGATCGGCCACCATGACGACATCAGCGGCGCCCTGCATCTCGCGCATGCCGAAGCCGCCGCCGGCGGTGAACACCGGAAACACCGTGCGATGTGCGGTATCCTTGGCCAGCATCGTGGTGGTGATCATGCAGCCGCGGCTGAACGCCTTGACCGCTTCGTCCGCCACCAGGGTCTTGCCGCGCAGCACGCCGTGCTGGTCGGCGAAGGAGAGACGGATCGTCTCGACGCCTTGCTCCTCGACAAGGCGCGCGACGCGGGACGCGGCTTCGGTCTGCTCAGGCGACCAAAGCCCATAACGCTCAACGAAACTCATTCCGAGATCACTCCTGCCCGAGGCCCTGTCCGCTTACTCGGCGGCAAGGTACGGGATCTTCTCCGCGATGTCGGCGGGCACCGGCACATTCCAGGGCGCGCCGCGGCGGCGCTTCACGTCGACTTCCATCCAGTAGGTTTCCCAGCCCTTGGTGGGGCCGATGCCATCCATCGTACCGGGGCCTTGCACGGTTCGTGCCGTCCGCTCGTCCAGCACCATCAGCGGCGTGCCGCCGCCCGAGGCGACCTCCGCGATCTGCTCGCGCAGGATCTTGCGGTACATCACGATGGCCTTGTCGGACTGGCCGAGATGTTCGCGGGTGCGGTTCTGGATCGCTCCCATCGACTCGACTGCCCACTGATCGTGCACGTTGATGTCGAGACCCATGCCGGTGTAGGTCGCGGAAGCCTGCTCGTTCGGATCGTAGCCGTATTCGTTGGTCTTGTTGCGGCGGGAGACGTAGTCGGGAAGCTCGAACAGTTCGAGCCGCTGCGCGCGCATCTTGTCCTTGTCGACCGGAGCGCCATAGCTGGTGAAAATCGCGTACCAGTAGCAGTTCTCGTCATCGACCGGAACGTGCCACTGGGTGATGGTCATCTCCGTGCTCATCGGGATGACGAAGGCGTGCGGAAACACCTGATTGGTGACGCGCACATGGGTCCGCTCCTCGTCGATCTGGCGCAGCGCGATCAGGCGCATGCCGTATTCGGTGCGCTCGACATTGATGATCGGGCGGTCGTATTCGCGAAGGATCTTTGTCATCGGCAGGTCGGTGCCGGCAGAGGCTCCGCGAAACTGCTTGCCGTAGGCCGTCGAAACGTCCTCGTCCTCGAAGAAGCGGTGCAGGAAGGAGGCGTGGGCCGGATCGATGCCGACCTCCAGTGCCTGCAGCCAGTTGCACTCCATCAGCCCCTTGAAGGCGAAGGTGTAGGCACTCGGCGCCGCGAAGCAGTCGAGCTCGGGAAAGGCGGGCGGCTCGCCGTCTCCGAGATAGGCGAACAGAATGCCGTTCTTCTCGACCACGGGATAGGCGCGCTGGCGGATGCCCTTGCACAGGCGCGAGCCGACAGGCTCGGCCGGAGTTTCGAGGCACTTGCCTTCGGTGTCGAACAGCCAGCCATGAAACGCGCAGCGCAGGCCACCGTTTTCGAGCCGGCCGTAGGCGAGATCGGCGCCGCGATGCGGACAGTCGCGATCGAGCATGCCGTAGCGTCCGGCCTCGTCGCGAAACAGCACGAAGTCCTCGCCGAGCAGCCGGACCGGACGGATCGGGCGCGGACCGTTGAACTCGTCGACCAGCGCGGCGGGCTGCCAGTAACGGCGCATCAGCTTGCCGGCCGGGGTACCCGGGCCGATGCGGGTGATCTTGTCGTTGTCTTCCTGACTCATCATGGCCGCTTCTCCCATGCACACGGATATCCCCGCGGAGAGTGGCTCACGCAGGGATTGTCCAACTATCGAACTCAATGACCAGCTTAGAATTGAACCATTCCAGAGGGCAAGACGCAAATGGCAGCAAAGCGAGCCCATATTCGCGGCAACGCGTCCGCATCGTGATGGTCTCACCCATAAGTTGCCACATTATTATGAACATTTAGTTCGGTAGTTGGACAATATGTCCGCTTTCCAATTCGCCTTCCGACTCCGCATTATCGCGGGGCTTCCAAGGCCCTGACGACAAGGCCGCGAGCGCGAACGTCGTGTCAGGACGGATGGGCTGTCCGTGTCGGGTCCGTATGTGTGGCGCATTGCAGTTTCGGAGGGTACAGGCTGCGCCAATGACCGCGAGAGACTGTTTGCAACAAATGTCATTTCCTTGCGTGAGAGCAACGGGCCTTCTACGGTCCGGGCTCTCCAGCCGATGATCCCCCCGGAGTATTCACGCGCATGCCACGCATCCGACGGTCCAAGGAGGAGGGAGACCTCTTCCAGAGCTATGGACCCGAGTTTCTCGAAGTTCTCGCGCGTGGTCTGAAGATCATCAGCCTGTTCAACGCCGAGCGGCGGCAGATGACATTGAGCGAACTCGCAACGCTGGCCGACGCGCCGCGCTCGAGCGTGCGGCGCGTGCTGCTGACGCTGGAGAAACTCGGTTTCGCCGCGCAGGATGGCCGCGCCTTTCGTCTGACGCCGCGCATCCTGATGCTGGCATCGGCCTATCTGACCTCGAACGCGATCACCCCCGTGCTGCAGCCGGTGGTGGACCGTATCTCCCGGCAGCTTCAGGAATCCTGTTCGGCGGCGGTGCTGGACCGGGACGAGGCGGTGATGGTTGTCCGGGCAATTCCGGCGCGGATCATCACGGTCGGCATCGAGGTCGGTTACCGGCTGCCGGCCTACAGTTCGGCGGTGGGGCGGGTGCTGCTGGGCGGGCTCGACGAGCCCGAACTCGATGCCTATCTCGCGCGGATCGAGCCGGTGAAGCTGACCGCCCACACCGTGACGGACAAGTCGATCCTCAAGGCGATGATCGTCACTGACCGCCGGCAGGGCTACTCGCTGGTGGATCAGGAGGCGGAAGACGGCTTTCGCTCGGTCGCGGTGCCCGTGTATCGGCACGGCGGCGCGCTGGCCTGTGCGCTTCATGTCGGGATGCACGCCGAACGCGCCAGCATCGGGCGCGTCCTCGACGAGTTTCTGCCGATCCTGCGCGCGGCCGCCGACGAGGTCGGGCCGCTGATTGTTTAGTCGTCCATTTCCGCATCTTCCGTCCATCGCCTGACGACCGGAAGATGGATGCCGAACAGATCGAGGCTGCGGCCCACGGTCTGCGTCACCATGTCGTCGAGCGAGGCGGGTTTGGCGTAGAAGGCCGGGACCGGCGGCATGACGATTGCGCCGCTACGATCCGCTTTCGCCATCAGGTCGATATGGCCCGCATGCAGCGGCGTCTCGCGGAACAGCAGCACCACACGCCGCCGCTCCTTCAGACAGACATCGGCGGCGCGCACCACGAGATCGTCGTTGTAGCAGTTGGCGATGCCGCTCAGCGTCTTCACCGAGCACGGCGCGACCAGCATGCCGATGGTGGCGAAGGAGCCCGAGGAAATCGACGCGCCGATGTCGCGGTGGCTGTAGACGTGATCGGCGAGGTCGCGAACCGCATCCAGATCCATCGACAGTTCGGCGAGCGCGGTGCGCGCGGCCGCGGGCGAGATGATCACATGTGTTTCGACGTCGTCGACCGCGCGCAACAGTTGCAGCGCCTTGACGCCGTAGACGACGCCCGATGCGCCGGTGAGCGCGACGATCAGCCTGCGAGGTTGGGCCAAGTTCCTGTCTCTCCTGGCAACGCTCGGGGGCGTTGCGTTGATGTCAATCCCGGTTCAGGTGCGCAAGGCGGCGAGAAGAGCGGCCGCCGCATCGTCGGCCCATGGCTGGGTCGCGAGCCTGAGCTTGTCAAGCAGCAGACGCAGATTGCGTTCGGCGGCGTTGGCGGAATCCGGCCCGGCCTGTGACCAGTCGCGCGTGAGCGCGAGTCCGGCGAGTGTATTCAGTTCGAGTTTTTCCGCGGCCAGCTCGGCGGCCTTGATGCTGTCGCGAAGACCATCCGTTTCAGCCGTCGGCGCGGGATAGGGGCCTTCCTTGAGGCGGCGGCGCAGGATGCGAAGGCCGCCGACGATTTCGTTGTGCCAGCCATCGACGAGCCCGGACAGGTCGTCCAGCTCCTGCACGCTGATCGCCACGCCGCGCTGGGCACCGAGCCACAGCACGAACAGCAGGAACGGGATATTCGCCTGCCCCCGGTCCTGAAGATTGAGGCAGGCCTCGCCGACACCGGGACGGCCATAGAGGCCGACCGCGAATGTCCACAGGGCGTTCGCTGCCGCGAGATCATCCGAGGCAGGCGGCGGCGAACGGTCATGGGACATTGCGGAGTTCCTGCGAGTTTCTCCTAGAAGCCGTATTCCGACCAGCGATCGATCACAAGCTGTTCGTCGGCCTTGGACGGCTCCACCGTCGGCGGGAAACGCTCATTGTTCCATTCGGGCTGCCGCTTGAAGGTCCAGTTGCGCGTGGCGTCGACCAGGAGGCGATTCCAGGTGCCCGACCCGAGCTGTTCGACATTGCGCTCATCGAGCGGCGTGCTGGGGTCGAGGGCGTGACCGAACGTGCCCGGGAAAATCGTGATTCCCTCGTTCCCCGCGTTGACCCGATAAGCGATCGCCCAATCCATCTGCTGATAGTTGGTCACATCGATATCGTGCTCGAAAACGAACACGTGCTTGTAGCGTCCCTGACCGGCGCTGTTGCCCCACAGCGCGTTGGCAATCTGCTTCGCGTGACCCTGAAACTGCTTCTTGATCTTGATATAGATGTTGATGCCGCAGGTCACGGGATCAGCATACACATCGAGAACGCCGGGCACGCCGTTCGACCGCAGGATATTCCACGCGATGCCGGCGCGCTGCGCAGAGGAGATCACCGCGTTCTCGCTGTAGGAGCCGGGCATATTGCCTTCCTGCGTGCCACGCAGGATCGGATCGTCGCGGTGCATCACGCAGGTCACGGCGATGGTTGGACGCGGCGTCGGCAGATCGGAAACATAGCCGGTGAATTCGGCGAACGGACCTTCGATCTCGTAGCTCGCGGGATCCGGATCGATGAAGCCTTCGATCACCATCTCGGCGCTGGCGGGCACCTCCAGATCGACCGTCTCGCACTTCACCACCGGCACCGGCTCGCCGCGATAGGCGCCAAGCACGTCGAACTCGCACACGCCCGCCGGCAGCGGGCTGCCCGCGAGGAAACCCATGATCGGATCCCAGCCGATGACGCAGGCCACCGGCATCTTCTCGCCGCGATCGGCATATTTGGCGAAGTGCTGGCCCCAGTGCTGGCCGCCCTTGATCAGCAGGGTGGGAATGCTGTTCTTCTTGCCGACCATGCCCCGATAGATGCCGACGTTCTGAACGCCGGTGTCAGGATCCTTCGTCACGATGCAGGCATAGGTGTTGATGTAGCGGCCGCCTTCCAGATAGTGCCACTTGGGCACGGGGAATTCGAGCAGGTCGATGTCGTCGCCCTTGACGATGTTTTCTTTCACCGGGCCGGTCGGCACCAGAACCGGAGGGATCTTCTCCTGGTTCTTCTTCATCACATACTGCACGATCTCGGCATTGGTGGCATCCTTCGGAAAGCCGAGCGCGAGCGCGAGGCGCTTGCGGGTGCCGATGCCGCCGGTGAAAACGCGGCGGCCGCGTGTATTGCCGTAGTTCTTGATCTTCTCGAACAGCAGGGCAGGCCCTTCGCGTTCGAGAACTTTTCGGGACACCGTGCCGATTTCGCGGTCCCAATCGACCTCGGCCGTGATGCGCTTGACCTCGCCCTCGCTTTCGAGAAGGTCGATCCATTGACGAAGGTCGATACAGCCCATTGTTCTACCTCTGGAGTATTTTGCTGTTCGGTAACGTGTAAGAACTGGATGTGTTGACGCTCAGGACGAGCGCCAGGGCAGCAGCCAGCGTTCGATTTCATCAAGCAGAAGCGTGAACGCGAAGCCGAGGATCGCGATGATGAACAGGCCGACATACATGGTCTCGACGTCCATCAGCTGCCACGCGTTCCAGATCATGTAGCCGAGCCCGCTGGACGCGCCGACCATTTCCGCGATCGAGATCAGGATCAGGCCCATGCCGATGCCGAGCTTGATGCCCGTGAAGATGAACGGTGCGGCGCCTGGCAGGGCGATCGTCATGAACGTCTTCCAGCGGCTGGCGCCGAAATTGTTCCCGACGTCGAAATAGATCTTTGGAATCTGCAGAACGCCGGTCACGGAGTTCATCAGCACCGGATAGAACACGCCCATCGCCACCATGGCGATCTTGGAGCTTTCGCCGAGGCCGAAGATCAGCAGGACCAGCGGCAGCAATGCGCTTTTCGGAATCGGGTAGGTCGAGGCCACCAGCGGGTTGATGAACAGGCGGATCGGTTTCGAGAGCCCCATCACGATGCCGAGTACCAGGGCGGGAATGCCGCCGATCACGAAACCCCAGAACAGGCGGCGCAGGCTGACGCCGACATTGACCCACAGCTCTTCGGATCCGCCCAGCGCGATGAGCTTGGCGACGATGCTGGAAGGGGCGGGGAAAAACAGCGGGCTGATGAGCTTGAAGTGGACGAGCAACTCCCAGACCACCAGCAACAGGATCGGCGAGAGCACACCGATCAGGCGATCACCGTGTCGTTCGATCAGAGGACGCATCAGTTTGAGGCCTTGCGCGCGGCGTCCACTTCGGATCGCAGATAGCCCCAGATCTGGAACACAAGCTCGCCGAATTTCGGATCGCGGCGGAGTTCGAGAATGTTGCGCGGACGGGGAAGGTCGACGTCGACGACCGCCTTGATGCGGCCGGGGTGCGCGGTCATGACGACGATCTTGTCGCCCAGCGTCACCGCTTCATCGACGCTGTGGGTGATGAAGATGACAGTCTTGCGGTGTTCTTCCCAGATCCGCAGCAGTTCTTCCTGCAGGAGAAGCTTGTTCTGCTCGTCGAGAGCCGAAAACGGCTCGTCCATCAGCAGCACTTCCGGATCGTTGGCAAATGCCCGCGCGATCGATACGCGCTGACGCATGCCGCCCGAGAGCTGATGGGGATAATAGGAGGCGAACCGGCTGAGGCCGGTGCGGTCCAGATAGTACGACACCGTGTCCTTGATCTCCGAGGGCTTCACGCCGCGCATTTTCAGTCCGTACGCGGCGTTGTCCCACACCGTCATCCAGGGAAGGATCGAGTCCCCCTGAAAGACCATGGCGTTGAGAGGCTTGCCGGGATCCTGCCGGGTGATGTGGAAGCGCCCGTGAGATTGCTCCTCCAGCCCGGCGAGGATCCGGATCAAGGTGGTCTTTCCGCAGCCGGACGGACCGACGACCACACAGAATGTTCCGGTGGCCATGTCCAGCGTGACATCATCGAGCGCGGTGACGAGGCCGCCCCGCGATGTGAACGTTTTGCCGACTCCACTGATGGAGATCTTCGGCGGGTCTCCTGCTTGCCCCGGCATTTCCATTCCTTACGAGGCCCGCTTGTAAGGACCGAGCTGCTTTGCGGCGGCTTCCATCAGGGAGGTGTCGATCGCGTCCTCCACGGTCACGCTGCCGGTGATCAGCTTCATGTCCTTGTAGAAGGTGAGATCCTTGTTCAGGCTCGCGAGGTCCAGCTTTCCGTCCGGATCGACGCCGTTCGGCGTGGCGTCGCGATAGATCGCCGGATCCTTGACGCGCGAATACTTCACCATGATGTCGATCATCTCGTCGGCATTGGGGCCAGCAAGGCGGCCGTCCTTGCAGGCATCGTTATAATAGCGAATGCCTTGCAGGTACGCGATCATGAAGCGCTGGGCGAGCTCCTTCTTGTCCCTCAGAAACTTTCCACTGCACAGCAGCGGCGCGACGTTCTGCGTCGGATAGAACAGATCGGATGGATAGCGCACCGCAACGCCCATCATGCGCGCCCGCGTCGAGTTGGGCTCGATGACGATGGCGGCATCGATTGCCTTGTTCTGGAGCGCCGCGGCCATGTCCGGATAGGGCATGTTGTAGACGTGCTCAGCGTCGTCGTAGGTCAGGCCGCCCTTCTTCATCGCTTCATTGAGCGTCGAGCCCGGCGCGCCGGCTTTGCCGGCCTCGGCGATCTTGAATCCCTTCAGGTCCGAGAATGATTTGTAGCGCCCGGAGTCGACATGGTCTTTGCGGACGAGCAGCGCCATGTAGCAATAGTTGGGCATGTTGGACGATTTGTCCGCGCCCATCCTGATATCGATGCCGCGCGCGATGGCATTGTACATGCCGGCGGATGTCGCGCCTGCGCCCGCATCGACCTGTCCTGCGCCGAGCGGCGCGACGAGCTGCGAACCGGCGACCACATCGGCCGGCACAATGTTGATCCGCTGCTCTTTGAAAAAGCCCTTGTGAATGGCCGCAAAGAAGGAGCCGTCACTGACCGAGCCCGGCACACCGAGCGTGACGTTGTCGAGACCGCCCTGAGCAACAGCGCTGGAGACGATGGCCGGCGATGCAACCGCGCCCACCGCCAGGAATTTCAGTGTCGTTCGACGCGTCTGCATGTGCTTCCCTCTTGCGCTTCTGTGATGCGGTGACGGGTGCAAATGCTATACCGGGCGAGTGATTTCATTGGGGCCAGTCAGGCAAAATCATCTGGGGCCAGGGGTTTGTCTCACTGTATGCGGATTTCCAGCCAAGCAATTGCGAGGTGCGTCCGCGGGTTCTTCGCGCTCATGCTCCGCGAACGCCGGACGCGGGATTGAGTGCGGCGGATCGCCGGTCGATGTCCGCCTTTCAGTTCATCAGTTGACGCTTCTTTTCGCATCGATGGCAGGTCGCCGCGCGGAAATTCACGCGCGCTCTCCCGGTGCGGCATCGGGCGAGGTGGGGAATCTGTTTGCTTCGCGACGGTTCGGGTAGTGAACTGTTCTTCACTCTGTCTTTGTTGCAGATGAATTTTCCAAGACGTCGTGCGGGCAGTCGCTGCCCTTTTGTATCGGATAACTCGAAGTTTCGGGGGCATTCGCTCGGTTTGGAGATCGCGGCCTTTGCCGGATTGCAGCGCGATCAATAGGAACAAGTTTTCTATCTGGCGGGTGCGTGAAAATGCCTTCGCGACTGCGGTCGGTTGTTGATGTGCCGCCGGCGCGACCGGGGCGTGCATCTCTGTCGCCGCGGCGCTTGCCGGGGCAGTCAATTTGTCACAGCCCGTGGGGAGGGCGCATCAGGCAACGCGGGCGCGCTCCGGCCGCCATCCGGCTGCGGCGAAGACAGACCGCAAGCTGCCGTCGCACCGGACGACTCCACATTGTGCGGCAACGGGCGGGCCGTGTTTTGCTCGACCCGCATCGCTTCGGGAACGGACGCTACACCTCAAGCCACTCTTCGCGGACCTTGGTGTTGGCCTGAAAATCGGGAACGCTGCCCTCGAACACGATCCGCCCGTGACCCATGACATAGAGCCGGTGGCTGATCTTCAGCGCGATGGTCAGCTTCTGTTCCACCAGCAGAATCGCGATGCCGCGCCCGGCGATTTCGCCGAGCAGCTTGCCGACCAGTTCGACCATCATCGGGGCCAGCCCTTCGGTCGGCTCGTCGATCATAACCAGTTCCGGGTCGCCCATCAGGGTGCGACAGATGGTGAGCATCTGCTGCTCGCCGCCGGACAGCACGCCCGCGGGCGTGTCGGCCCGCTCTTCCAGCCGCGGGAAGATATTGAACATGTCCTGCATCGACCAGCGGCCAGTCTGCTTGGCCGACTTCTGGCCGAGCAGCAGGTTCTGGCGAACCGTCAGTGAGGGAAACACGTCGCGGTTCTCCGGCACGTAGCCGAGGCCGAGCCGTGCGATCTGGTGCGGCTTCAGACCCGAGATCTCGCGGTCGGCGAATTTCACCGATCCCACGGGCGGCACGTCGCCCATGATGGCCTTGATGGTCGTCGAGCGTCCGACGCCGTTGCGGCCGAGCAGCGAAACGATCTCGCCCGCGTTGATATGAAAGTTCACGCCATGCAGGATATGGCTCTTGCCGTAGTAGGCGTGCAGGTCGTTGACCTCGAGCAGCGCGCTCATGCGTGGGCTTCCTCTCCGAGATAGGCCTCGCGCACCGCGGCATTGGCGCGGATCGCCTGCGGCGTGTCGGATGCGATGATCTGGCCATAGACCAGCACGGAGATACGGTCGGCGAGGCCAAACACCACGCTCATGTCGTGCTCGACCATGATGAGCGTACGCCCCTCCGTCACCTTCCGGATCAGGCTGACGGCCTGTTCGGTCTCGGCGTTGCTCATGCCTGCGGTCGGCTCGTCCAGCATGATCACGCTCGCGCCGCCGGCAATGGTGATGCCGATCTCCAGAGCGCGCTGGTCCGCGTAGGCGAGAACGCCGGCGGGCGTGTCGCGTCTGGACGCAAGCCCGATCATTTCGAGAACCTCTTCCGCCCGCTCGTTCGCGTCCTTCAGGTTGTCCACGAAACGCCAGAACGCATAGCGGTAGCCGAGCGACCATAGCACGCCGCAGCGGATGTTCTCGAACACCGACAGCTTGGGAAAGATGTTCGTCACCTGAAAGCTGCGCGACAGTCCCTTGCGATTGATCTCGTAGGGACGGAGCTGGGTCACATCCTCGCCGTTGAGCTTGATCGATCCGGAGGTGGCGCGCATCCGCCCGCTGATGAGATGGAACGTCGTGGACTTTCCCGCGCCGTTGGGGCCGATGATCGCGTGGCGCTCGCCCTTGTTGATCGTCAGCGTCAGCCCGCGGATGATCTCCATCGGGCCGAAGCTCTTGCGGACATCGTTGAGTTCGATTGCCGGTGTCATCACGCCACCTTCGATGCGTTGGGGGCGGCGAGGGCGTTGCCCCAGGCGTCGCTGACGCGCGGCCAGACGGCCCGGAGCCCAAATGCGCCGCCGAGGAACAGGATCAGTGCGGCGAGCCATGGCCATAGGCTCGCGCCGTTCATGGCAATGCCGAACACCGACGTCATCGGCCCTTCGCTCTGGGCCTGAACCAGCATGTGGTGGGCGAGCTCGATCAGAAGAATGCTGCCGAACACGAGTCCCAGCATCGGGATGGCTGCAAGTGCATAGGCGGGCAGCAGTTTCACGATCCGCCCGTTCCGCACGAGCGGCCAGTGCAGCGCGATCCATCCGGCAATCCCGCCCGGTGCGTACATCACCACGGCGATGAACATCAGGCCGAAGTAAAGCAGCCACGCCTTGGTGATGTCGGACAGCGAGATCTGCAGGAAGGTGATGAGCATCGCGCCGATGATCGGGCCCGCGAAGTGGCCGACACCGCCGACAAAGGTCATCAGAAGCACCTGGCCCGAGGTGGCCGCGCCGACCGACTGCACGTTCATGAGCTCGAAGTTGATCGCGGCGAGCGAGCCGGCGACGCCGGCGAACATCGCCGAGAACGCGAAGGCGAAGAAGCGCACCCGCTGGGTCGAGTAGCCGATGAATTCCACGCGTTCCGGATTGTCGCGAACCGCATTGCACATGCGGCCGAAGGGCGTCCGCGTCAGGGCGTACATCAGAACGATGCAGATGAAGCACCAGAACGCGATGAGGTAATAGACCTGGATCTGCGGTCCGAACTTGTAGCCGAAGAAGGCGAGAAGTTTGGTCCGGTTGGTGGCGATGCCTTCCTCGCCGCCGAAGAACGTGTGCAGGACCAGCGCGAAGGCCGCCACCAGTTCGCCGAGACCGAGGGAGATCATGGCAAAGACCGTGCCGGCCCGGCGCGTCGAGACCGCGCCGAAGATGATACCGAAGAACAGCCCGGCGGCCGCGCCGATCAGCGGCACGGCGGGCAGCGGGATCGGAAGCTTGCTCGCCGCGATCCAGTTCATCATGTGCACGGCGCAGAATCCGGCGAGGCCGTAATAGACGGCGTGGCCGAACGACAGCAGGCCGGTCTGGCCGAGCAGCATGTTGTAGGAGAGCGAGAAAATGATCATCACGCCCATCAGGCTCATCATCGTCAGCGCGACGCCTGACGAGAAGACCTGCGGTGCCAGCACGAAGCCCGCCGCGAGCGCGGCGAAGACAAGGAAAATCCGAAAGCCCGTCATGATTCTCTATTCCCGAACAGTCCGGTGGGCTTGAAGATCAGAACGAGCACCAGCAGGAGATAAGGCAGGACCGGCGCGATCTGGGCGACCGGCGCGCGGCCGAGTTCGCCGAACAGCGACGCAACCGACGTTCCGACGATATCGGCAAGCGACACATTGATGGCCACCGCGAAGGTCTGGATCAGTCCGATCAGCAGCGAGGCGACGAACGCGCCCCCGAGAGATCCGAGCCCGCCGACCACGATCACGACGAACAGGATCGGCCCGAGCAGCGCGGCCATCGAGGGCTGCGTGACCAGCGCGGGACCGGCGATGACGCCGGCAAGTCCGGCAAGTCCGGCGCCGAAACCGAACACCATCATGAACACGCGGGGAACGTTGTGGCCGAGCATCGCCACCATGTTGGGGTGCGTGAGGGCCGCCTGAATGATCAGGCCGACGCGGGTGCGTTTGAGCACGACCACGAGGAAGATGAACATCGCCACCGCGGTGACCAGCATGAACAGCCGGTAGGCCGGGTAAGTGGTGTCGAACAGGCGGAAGGCGACGAAATCGAGCGAGGGCGGAACGCGATAATCCACGGGCAGCTTGCCCCAGACCATGTTCACCATCTCTTCGATGACGAAAGCGAGCCCGAACGTGAACAGCAATTCGGCGACGTGGCCGTATTGATGAACGCGGCGCAGGCCGTAGCGTTCGATGATCGCGCCGATGACGCCAACGAGAATCGGCGCGATCACGAAGCCAGGCCAGAAGCCGATGCGCCGGGATATCTCGAAGCCGAAATAGGCGCCGATCATATAGAAACTGGCGTGAGCGAAGTTCAGAACACCCATCATGGAGAAGATGAGGGTGAGACCGCTCGCCATCATGAACAACAGCATGCCGTAGAGCACGCCATTGAGGGTCGAGAAGACAATAAGCTCAAGCATTGGATGTTTGAAGCCAAGGAGGGAGGGCAGCCTGGAGTGAAACCGGGGCAGATCGCAATCGGCCCCGGCCCGGGAAGCAGGTCAGAGCCTGCCGTTCACCTCAAGAGCGCTTACGGGCGCTCCATCTTGCAGGTGGTGGGCACCATGGTGTCGGCCGCCGCGATCTTGCCCTTCACGGTCCAGGCCCAGCCGGTGTTTTCGTCGTCGAACTTCTGCCCTTCCTTGATCGGTCCGAACGAGCGGATGTACATATCCTGGAAGAACTGATGGTCGTCCTTGCGCATCGTGCCCTTGCCGCCGTCGAAGGTGTCCGCAGTCATGCCTTCCAGCTTGGCGGCGACAGCCTTCGGTTCGACCGAATTGGCTTCCTTGACAGCCTTTGCCAGCATCCGAATCTCGTTGACCGCGCGCGGATACCAGAGCGTCGCGCCGAACTTCTTACGGAAGTCGGTTTCAGCCGCCTGCGCCGCCGGAGAGGCGGTGTTCGGATCGCTCTCGACGATGTCGTGAACCTTGTCGGCCAGGCCAGACTGCTTCACCGCGGTCGGGCCGCCCGCGCCGCCAGCATAATAGGTGTACCAATTGGCCTGCAGGCCCGCATCGGCCGCGGCCTTCAGCAGCAGCGCTATATCCTGTCCCCAGTTGCCGGTGATCACGGTGTCGGCTCCCGAAGCCTTGATCTTGGCGACGTAGGGCGAGAAGTCGGTCACCTTCAACAGCGGAACAAGTTCATCGCCGACGATCTGGATGTCAGGCCGCTTTTCCTTGAGCATCGTGGTGGCGAGCTTGCGCACGCCCTGGCCGAACGAATAGTCCTGATTGATCAGATAGACCTTTTTGACGTTCTGCTGATCTTTCAGATAGTTCGTGATTGCCGCCATCTTGATGTTGGATGCCGCGTCCCAGCGGAAATGCCAGTAGGAACATTTGTCGTTGGTCAGGGAATCGTCGATCGCGGCATAGTTGAAATAGAGAACTTCCTTGCCAGGATTGCGATCATTGTACTTCGTCACGAAGTCGGACAGTGCCGCGCCGACCGAGGAGCCGTTGCCCTGGGTGATGTAGCGCGCGCCCGCGTCGATGGCCTTCTGGGCCTGGATGACGGATTCCTGCGGATTGGTCTTGTTGTCGAGCGGGATGATCTCCAGCTTCTTGCCCAGCAGCCCGCCCTCGGCATTGATCTGCTCGGCTATCCACTGGAAGTGCCTCAGCCCGATTTCACCAACCGAAGCGCCGCCGCCGGACAGCGGATCAACATAGCCGATCTTGACGGTTTCCTGCGCATAGGCGGGGCTTAGCGTCACGCCCACCGCCATCGCGATTGTTATTGCAAAACTGCGCATTGTCGTCCTCCCATTGTGCACCGCATCGTTGCGGATGTGCATCGCATCATTGGCGCGGACCTTGGAACGTCTCCTTGGGGCGTGTCAATCGTCAAATTGGTCGATGCGACCGCGTCAAAATGCGCTGGCGATCGTCCGTTGTTGCGCCTGCCGGCTTGCCAAATACACCGCGAGCGGTGCCCCGGTCCGGTCTGCGTGAATTTGGAGGAATGTCGTCGTCAAATCCACGACGAAGAAATTTACGTGCAGTACCGGCATATGCGCGTCTTTACGCTGCGTTCGAAGCGGCCGTGATCAGATGTAATGTCCGGCCAGCAGGTGGGTGACGACAGCCTCGGCGAGGGTTTCGGCGTCGGCTGTCGTCGTGTCCAGCGTCAGTTCTGCCGCTTCCGGCGGCTCGTAAGGGCTGTCGATGCCGGTGAAGTTCGGCAGCCGTCCCGCGCGGGCCTTGGCGTAGAGCCCTTTGGGATCGCGAGCTTCCGCCACCGCGAGCGGTGTCGCCACGTGGATCTCGATGAACTCGCCGGTTTCGAACAACTCGCGCGCCATGCGGCGCTCCGCGCGAAACGGCGAGATGAAAGACACCAGCGTGATCAGCCCGGCATCGACGAACAGCTTAGCCACTTCGGCGACGCGGCGGATGTTCTCCACCCGGTCGGCATCGGTGAAGCCGAGATCCCTGTTGAGCCCGTGGCGGACATTATCGCCGTCGAGGATGTAGGTATGGCGGCCCCGGGCAAGCAGCTTCGCCTCGACGAGGTTGGCGATGGTGGACTTGCCAGCGCCCGACAGGCCGGTGAACCAGAGCGCGACAGGCCTCTGCGCCTTGAGGGCGGCGCGCCCGCCCTTCGACACGGTCAGCGCCTGAGGATGAATGTTCGCCGCCCGGCGAAGCGCGAAGTCGATCATGCCCGCGCCGGCCGTCTGGTTCGAGAGGCGGTCGATCAGGATGAATGCGCCGGTCTGGCGGTTTTCCGCATAGGCATCGAACGCCACCGGCTCGGAGAGCGCCACGTTGACGGCCGCGATGTCGTTCAGATCGAGGCGCTTCGCTGCGACCTGCGCGAATGTCGCGATATCGACGCGGTGCTTGATGTCGGTGATCTGCGCGCCGACAGAGCGGGCTCCGATCTTGAGAAGATAGGAGCGCCCCGGCAGGGCTGGATCGTCCGCGAGCCAGACGATGTGGGCCGCGAACTGATCGGCAACGTCGGGACGCGCGTCGGGCGGACACAATACATCTCCGCGCGAGATATCGATCTCGTCGGTCAGCGTGAGCGTGACCGCCTCACCGGCAGTCGCGCGCGGCCGTTCGCCATCTCCGTGGATGATCGCGGCGACGGTCGAGGCCCGGCCCGATCCGGCCACGACGACGGAATCGCCCCGGCTGATGTGCCCCGATGCGATCGTGCCCGCGAAGCCGCGAAAATCCTGATTTGGACGGTTGACCCACTGCACGGGCATGCGGAACGGCCGGGCCGCGCGCTCGTCGTCGATCGAGACGGATTCGAGATGACCCAGCAGCGTCGGACCTTCGTACCAGTCCATGGTCCGGCTGCGCGTCGTCACGTTGTCGCCATGGCGGGCCGACAACGGGATCGCGATCACGTTCTGAAACGCGAGCGACGCAGCAAAGCGTTCGAAGGCGCGAGCGATATCGTGGAAGACACCGGCGTCGTAGCCCACGAGATCGATCTTGTTGACGGCGAGAACGACGTGACGGATGCCCAGCAGCGACGTGATGAAGGCGTGACGGCGCGTCTGCTGCAGGAGCCCGTTGCGGGCATCGACAAGTATCACCGCAAGGTCAGAGTTGGACGCGCCCGTCGCCATGTTGCGCGTGTACTGTTCGTGGCCGGGCGTATCGGCGACGATGAACTTGCGGCGGCTGGTGGTGAAGAAGCGATAGGCGACATCGATCGTGATGCCCTGCTCGCGCTCCGCCTCCAGCCCATCCACCACAAGAGCGAAGTCGAGGTCGTCTCCGGCCGTGCCATGCTTCTGGCTGTCGCGCGCGAGGCTGCGCAGCTGGTCGTCCGGAAGCAGGCCCGTGTCGTGGAGGAGGCGGCCGATCAGCGTCGATTTGCCATCGTCGACCGAGCCGCAGGTGAGAAACCGCAGCAGATCCTTCTCGTGACGATCATGGACCGCTGCGTCGGTCTCGCGCGAGGACGCAGCAGTCATCAAAAATAACCCTCGCGCTTCTTACGCTCCATTGCGCCGGCCTCGTCGTGATCGATCAGCCGGCCGGCGCGCTCGGAGGAGCGGGCGGCCTGAATTTCCCGTACGATATCGGACAACGTCGCGGCCGTGCTCTCTACCGCCGCCGTCAGGGGCCAGCAGCCCAGCGTCCTGAAGCGGACCTGCTTTATGCGTGGCGTCTCGCCCGGCCGTAACGGCATTCGCTCGTCATCGACCATGATGAGCTGGCCCTCGCGCTCCACGACAGGACGTTCGGCCGCGAAATACAGCGGGACGATCGGGATGTTCTCCGCAAGGATGTAATTCCAGATATCCAGTTCGGTCCAGTTCGACAGCGGAAACACCCGAATGCTTTCGCCGGGACGGATGCGCGTGTTGAAAAGCGACCACAGCTCCGGCCGCTGGTTCTTCGGATCCCATGCGTGGCTTGCGGACCGGAAGGAGAAGATGCGCTCCTTGGCGCGGCTCTTCTCCTCGTCGCGCCGCGCGCCGCCGAATGCGGCGTCGAAGCCGTGTTTGTCGAGCGCCTGCTTCAGCGCCTCGGTCTTCATCACGCCGGTGTAGGCGGACGAACCGTAACTGAAGGGATCGATTCCGCGTGCGAGGCCATCTGCGTTGGTATGGACCAGCAGGTCGAGGCCGAGACGCCGCGCCGTGTCGTCACGGAAGTGGATCATCTCGCGGAATTTCCAGGTGGTATCGACGTGCAGCAGCGGAAAAGGAGGCTTTGCCGGGTAGAATGCCTTCATCGCCAGATGAAGCATCACAGCCGAGTCCTTGCCGATCGAATAGAGCATGACCGGATTGCGAAACTCGGCGACAACCTCGCGGATAATAAAAATTGATTCAGATTCGAGGCGGCGAAGATAGGGCAACGGGGCGAGCATCGGGCCTGTCCAAGTTCCTGCACTCTCATTGGAGCATCGGAGTCGCGGCCGTCAACCCCTTGCGATGTCGCGCACGCAAGCGCCGCTCCATTGGAGCGGCGCCGGTGTTTGTATTTTCGGTTGGGTGAGTCCGGCTTCGCCGTGCCTCAATCTCTTGCTTCGTCGGTGAGGATAGGCCCGAAAGCCTGCCAGCGCTCGCCATCGAATCGGATCATCTGGAGTTGCTTGTTGACCCGATAGTCCGTTGGCGAGGTCGAGACGGTGATCCCCGGCAACAGCAGGTCCAGCTCGACGTTCTTCAGATTCGCCGCCTGCTTCATCACGTTCTCGCGCGACAGGTCGTCTCCGCATTGCCTGAGGACGTGAATCAGAAGCTGGGCGGTGGCGTAGCCGTAGATGTTGAAGTTCGATGTCTTGTCGCCTTCGGGATAGTATTTGTCCATGAAGGCGATGTAGCGCTTCATGCCCGCATCCTCGTTCCAGGCCGGGTCGAGCGCATCCTTGGCGTAGCCGACGCTGATGATTCCTTTGGAAGCTTCCAGTCCCGCTGGCTTCATCACCGCGCCGACCGAGGTCGCGTTGATGTCGAGGATGTGCACGGGCTGCCAGCCGAGTTCGGCGATCTTCTTGATGGCCTGGGCCGCCTGTCTTGGGGTCGAGGCGCTGAAGAACAGGTCTGCGCCGGCGTCCTTGATCTTGAGAATCTGCGAATCGACGGTCGGATCGGTGAGTTCGTAAGACGTTTCCGCGACGATCATCGTCGCCGCCTTCGCGCCGAGGCCGGCCTTGATGCCGTTGACGTAATCCTTGCCCAGATCGTCGTTCTGATACATCACGCCGATCCGGGCGTTCGGATGCTCCTTCAGGATGTACTGGCCGTAGATGCGCCCCTCGACGAAGTAGTTCGGGTTGAAGCCCATCGTCCATGGAAAGTTCTTGGGATCGGTGAACTTCGATGCGCCGGTGGCGGCAAAGAGCTGCGGCACCTTCTTGGCGTTCAGATACTTCTGGATCGCTGCGTTCGGTGCGGTGCCGACGATCTGGAAGGTGAGCAGCACCTCGTCGCCCTCGACCAGCTTGCGGACCTGTTCGACGGTCTTGGGCGGGCTGTAGGCGTCGTCGTACTGGATCAGGTTGATCTTGCGTCCGTTCACGCCGCCCTGATCGTTGATCATTTTCATGTAGGCCGCCTGAGCCTTGCCGATGGTCGCATAGGCCGAGGCCGGGCCGCTCAGCGGGATCGTCTGTCCCACCTTGATTTCGGAATCGGTCGCGCCGGGATCGTATTTCTTCTGGGCGCTGGCGGGTGAGGTGCACAGCGCCGCGCCGACGGCGAATGCGACTGCAAGCCGGTGCAGTGCAGGTGTGGAATGAATAACTCCTCGCGTTGGATATCTCATTGGCTGGTCTCCTCCCTTGTGATGGTCTGATTTTTTTGTTCGCTTGGTCGTCAGGGATCGGTCGCGATGGCCCGGGAGCGGCGCGGCATTCGCCAAAGGCCGGCGCGAATGTCAGGTCGCGTGAGCGCAGGGTGCCCGGTATCGCCGCCCCGGAAATTGCGGGTCCGATCGTCGTTGCAGAAAGCAGCCGCGCCACCGGCGCGGGTCGGCAAGAGCATCAAGTCGGAATAGTTGCAGGCGCAGGATATCACACCCACAGGGAAGTCAACTCCCCGGCAGCCCGGCAGGAGGAGCCGGCCATTCCGGGCGTACGCAACTGCCATCAGCGCGAAAATGTCCAGAACGCACGCACCGGCGCGCGTTGAATGATTATAAAGTGACGAATTCGCCCTTCACCCCCAGCGTGTCGGGTGTAAATCATCCCCATGATCCTTGCCCCTTTTCTCATTATGCTTCGGGAGGGCCTCGAGGCTGCGCTGATCGTCGGAATCATTGCCGGTTACCTGCGCCAGACCGGCGGCAGCGCGTGGCTGCCCGCGATCTGGGTCGGCGTGTTCCTCGCCATCGCGCTGTCGCTCTTCGTCGGGGCCGGGCTGCAGTTCGCCAGCGCCGAATTTCCCCAGAAGGCGCAGGAACTGTTCGAGGCCATCGTCGGCCTCCTGGCGGTGGTCGTGCTCACCTCGATGGTTTTCTGGATGCGCAAGGCGGGCCGCAGCATGGGGGCGGACCTGCGCCACTCCGTCGATGCGGCGATGGCGGATTCCCATGGCCCGGCCTGGGCGCTGATCGGCATGGCCTTCTTCGCTGTCGCGCGCGAGGGGCTGGAGTCGATCTTCTTCCTGCTCGCGATCTTCCAGCAGAGCGCCGGTCCTGAGGCCGCCCTGAGCGCGCTGGCGGGTGTCGTGGTGGCGGCGGCGCTCGGGTTCGCCTTCTACTCCGGCGGCATCCGCATCGACCTGCGGCGGTTCTTCCGCTGGACCGGGGTGTTTATCCTCATCGTCGCGGCCGGATTGCTGGCCAGCGTGCTCCGCAACCTGCACGAGGCCGGACTGTGGAATCTGCTGCAATCGCGCGTCTATGATCTCAGCGAGATTCTGCCCGTGGCGAGTCTGCCGGGCGCGGTGCTGTCCGGCATCTTCAACTACAATGATGCGCCGGTGCTCGGCGAAGTCATCGTCTACGTGGTCTTTCTCGTGACCACGCTGGTGTTGTTCCTGCGCCCCGAGGCGACGAGCGCTGCCGCAGTCGCGCCGGCGAGGCAGTGACGCGATGGCGGGACCGAACGCTTTTTCCTCCTCCGCTCCGCCGCGCGTCATGCGTCTGGCGGTCGCGGGATCGGCGCTGCTGATGATCGCCGGCGGGGCGCTGTTCTACCATGCGTCGCGCACGGTCTCGCGGCCGGCGCAGGGGAATGTCTACAAGGTTACTGTCGGCGAGAAGACCTGCGAGCCCAACGATTTCACCGTGCCGGCCGGTCGTGCCACCTTCGAGATCCACAACGCCTCGAAGCGCACGCTGGAATGGGAAATCCTCGATGGCGTGATGGTCCTCGAGGAGCGCGAGAACATCACCCCCGGTCTGCGCTCGATGCTGACGGCGCGGTTGAAGCCGGGGCGCTACGAGATCACCTGCGGGCTGCTGTCGAACCCGCGCGGAACGCTGACCGTGACCGCGTCGGCGGAATCCGATGCCGAGCGCCAGAAGCCGCCGGTGAAGGCTTTCATCGGGCCGCTGTCGGAGTATCGGGTCTATCTCGTGATGCAGTCGTCGGCGCTGGCCCGCGAGGTGGGCAAGCTGAATGAATTCGTCCAGGTTGGCGATCTGGCCGGGGCCCGCGCGCAGTATTTCGTCGCGCGCGGGTCCTACCGGCGGCTGGACATGGTGACGGGCCGCTTCTCGGACCTGAAGAATGTCATCGATCCCCTGGCCGACTATCTGGCGGAGCGTGAGAACGATCCCGGCTTCGTCGGTTTCCACCGGATCGAATACGGCCTGTTCGAGACGAATTCTGTCGATGGTCTCGCGCCGGTCGCGGAGAAGCTCGTGGCGGACATCGCGACGCTGAGCGCGCGGATTCGCGCCCTTCGGCTGTCGCCGGAGGATCTCGGCGCGGGCGTCGAGAAGCAGGCGCGCTTTCTTGCCGATGGCCAGATCGGCAAGGGTGAAAACCGCTACGCCGGCAGCGATCTCGACGAGTTCGCCGCCTCGCTCGAAGGCATGGAGAAGGGCGTCGATCTGCTGATGCCGCTGGCGGAAGGAGCCGCGCCCGATGTGGTCGCATCGATCCGCAAGGCGCGCACCGGCCTGCACGCGGACTTCGACGGGTTGAAGCAGCAGGCGGGCTATCCGCGTTACGATCGCATCGATCAGCCGGCGCGCGACAGGCTCGCAAGGGATTTCTCGAAGCTTGCCGATGCCGTCGGCAAGCTCAATGCCTCGCTTGGACTGGAATAGGCCATGGCAAAACACGCGCCCCCCGCGCCGGCGGACGTCCCCGCCAACACTGAGCGGCGCACGCTCCTGAAAGCGCTGGGACTTGCGACGGCCGTCTGTCCGTTCTCGGGCGTGGCGCTCGCGGCAGGGCCGGCGCAGGCGACGGCGGGCCGGCATGTCACCGATGCGCCGGTCGCCAACGCGGCATCCGCCGACGACAAGGTGCCGTTCCATGGCGTCCATCAGGCGGGCATCGTGACGCCGCGCCCGGCCAACGGCATGATCGCCAGTTTCGACGTGGTGGCCGATACGCCGGACGAACTCGAAAAGCTGTTCCGCCGCCTGACCGAACGTGCGACCTTCCTGACGGTCGGCGGTGCGGTGGAGGAGCTGAACCCGCGCCTGCCTCCGGCCGATTCGGGAATCGTCGGCCCGGTGGTGCGGCCGGACGCGCTGACGGTGACGCTGTCGCTCGGCGCGTCGCTGTTCGAGGATCGGCCATGGCTGAAGCCATTGAAGCCGAAGCGGCTGTCGCGCATGACGCGGTTCCGCAACGACGCGCTGGATCGCCAGCTCTGCCATGGCGATCTGACGCTGCAGATTTGCGCGAACACGCAGGACACCACGATCCACGCGCTGCGCGACATCATCAAGGTCTGTTCAGACCAGCTGATCCTGAAATGGAAGCAGGAAGGCAACGTCCCGGTGATTCTGCCGGCCGCTGGTGGAACGGTGGAGAGCGCGCGCAACTTCCTCGGCTTCCGCGATGGCTCGGCCAATCCCGACGCGGGCGATGCGGCGCTGATGAACCGGCTCATCTGGGTCGATGCCGCGCGCGAGGAGCCTGCCTGGGCGAGCGGCGGCAGCTATCAGGCGGTGCGCATCATCCGCAATTTCGTCGAGCGCTGGGATCGCACGCCGCTCGGCGAGCAGGAACGCATCATGGGGCGGGCCAAGATGTCCGGCGCGCCGCTCGACAGGCGGGATGGCCACGAATTCGAAACGCCGAGCTACGAGAAGGATGCCGATGGCAGCCTGACGCCGCTCGACGCGCATATCCGGCTCGCCAATCCCCGCACGAAGGAAACCGACGACAGCATCATTCTGCGCCGGCCGTTCAACTATTCGAACGGTGTCACCAAATCCGGACAACTCGATCAGGGTCTGCTGTTCATCTGCTATCAGGCCGATCTCGATCGCGGCTTCATCGCCGTTCAGCGTCGTCTCGATGGCGAGCCGCTTGAGGAATACATCAAGCCGGTCGGCGGCGGATTTTTCTACACGTTGCCCGGCGTGCGCGACGCGTCCGACTATCTCGGAAGCGGTCTGATCGCGGCTGCGCGCGCGCATGCGACGCAGTCGACCCCCGGTTAACGCATCAACCTCGAGGAGACGAACGCCATGACGCCTTTCCGCCTGTTGATGGTCGCGGGCCTCTTGCTGACGCTGACAAGCGGAGTTCATGCGCGGGATATGACGCTCGATCTGGTCGAGCCGATTGCCGAATACAAGATCTACGTCTCCGGGAAACTCGACAAGCTGGTGGCTGACACCAGGGTCTTCACCGACGCGGTGAAGGCGGGCGATGTCGCGAAGGCGAAGGCGCTGTTCGCGCCGACCCGTCTCAGCTACGAGGCGATCGAGCCGATCGCCGAACTGTTCAGCGATCTCGATCAGGCCATCGATTCGCGCGCGGACGATCATGAGAAGGCCGAGGCCGACCCGAATTTCACGGGCTTTCACCGGATCGAATACGGGCTGTGGGTCAAGAACTCGACCGCCGATCTTGGACCGTTCGCCGACAAGCTGATGGCGGACGTCACGGAGCTGCACAAGCGGATCACCTCGCTCGCGCTGCCGCCGGAGAAGGTGGTCGGCGGCGCCGCCGTTCTGATGGAGGAAGTGGCGGCCACCAAGATTTCCGGGGAGGAAGACCGCTACAGCCACACCGACCTGTGGGATTTCCGGGGCAATTTCGATGGCGCCTACAAGATCGTCGAGCTGGTGCGCCCACTGATCGCCGAAAAGGAAATCGAGTTCTTCAAGAAGGTCGATGCCAATTTCGCGCGGGTCAACACGATCCTGGAGAAATACCGGGAGGGCGAGGGCTACGTCTCTTATGAGAAGCTGACGGATGCCGACCGCAAGGTGCTCTCGGTGGCCGTCAACACGCTCGCGGAGGATCTGTCGACGCTGCGCGCCAAGCTCGGTCTCGACTGATCTCAGAGCGCGCTGGCCGGAGCAGGAAGCTTTGCGGCGAGCGATGGCATCAGCCGGAGCGCGTTGTCGCGGTTGACGAGCCGGGCTTCGGCTGGCGACATTTCAATCTCATCCAGCCCGCGAATGGTCGCGGCTGTCGTATCCTCGGGCGCGAACGGGAAGTCGCTGGCGAACAGCACGTTTGTCATCGGCATGATGGTTCTCAGCGCCGTGAAGATGTGAGGCGATGCCGAGAGCGCGGTGTCGACGTGGAGGCGCGCGAGGTCGGCCCTCGCGCCTTCAGGCACCTTCTCCCGGAAATCCGCCCGCCGTTCGAGACGGCAGATGCGGTCGGCCAGGAGCGGCAGTGTGCCGCCTGCGTGGGAGAGAATGATCTTCATGCGCCGGTGGCGTGCGAGCGTTCCGCTGAACAGCAGGCTGACGGCGGCACGCGTCGTGTCGAACGGAAACTCCAGCGTCGCGGCGGGAAGTCCGGCGAGCGGCTTCGGCGCCATGGTGTCGACCGGGTGAAAGTGGACGGCGGCCGCGCGCCGGTCGAGTTCCTGGAACAGTTCGGCGAAGCTGGCATCGCCGGGATAACTGCCCCGATAGCTGGTCATCAGGCACACGCCGTCTGCACTGAGATGCCGCAAGCAGTGGTCGAGTTCACGCAGGCTGGCGTCGATATCGGGCATCGGCAGACTGGCGAACATGCCGAAGCGGCCGGGAAAATCCGCACACATCCGCGCGGCGAACTCGTTGCAGTCGCGCGCGAGTCCGCGCGCTGCATCCGACGGAAGATTGGTGAAGGCCGGCGCCGAAATCGACGTGACGGCCATGGCGATTCCATTGCGATCCATGCAGTCGATGGAGACTTGCGGCGACCAGTTCGGCCGCTGTCCCGAGACGATCAGGTCTCCGATCGCCTTGTCGCCGACGACCTCCACGTAGCGGGGCGGAAGAATATGGTGCTGGACATCGATCCGTCCGTCCGGCGTCAGGTTTTTGCCTGCCGTGGCAGGGATCGGTCGTTGCATTCTCGAAACCTGAAATCGCCTGATCGCCGACACGGTCGGTCCGCTGCCGCCCCTGCTGCGGAGCCTTGAAACCGGATGGAGAATGCGATCAGACAAATTTCTTTGCAATATCGAAATTTTGACCTAGTGTCGGCGCGGCTGATTTTCTGGAGGCGTGCGTGCCCAAACTCATCATCGAATCCAAGGCGGCGCCCGTCACCGGATTCACGGATCACAGCAAGCCATCGCCGCTGGCGCAGGCGATCCGGGCGGGTGATTTCATTTATGTGTCGGGGCAGGGCCCGCTTGATCCCGAAACAAAGCAGGTCGTGTCTGACGACATTCGTGCGCAGACGTTGCGCACGCTCGAAAACCTGAAGAACGTGCTGGCGGCGGGCGGGGCCTCGATGGCCCATGTCGTGAATATGCGCGTGTGCCTGCGAAACGTCGCGGACTTTCCGGCCTTCAACGAGGTGTTCCGGGAGTTCATGGACGGGGAGCGCGTGACGCGCACCTGCATCGGAGGGACGCCGCACCGCACGGGCGTCAATGTCGAGATTGACTGCGTTGCCTATCTGGGGTGATGCACAGCGGACGGATCGGGAAGACAGGCCATGTACACACGATCGTTGACGGAAGCGCCCGTGGTGAGCCTTGAGGACGAGGCGCGCAGGCTTGAGGAAAGCGGCAAGCGTGTCAGCGTGCTGTGGCAGGAGCCGGACCAGCTCACCTTCGTCGCGCGCGGCCGGGAATATCGCAGCGAGTTCCACATCAATCCGAGCGACGAGATCATGTACATGATCCGCGGCGAGATGAAGCTGCATATCCGCACGCCCGAGGGCAAGGAAGAGATCGTCACCATCCCGGAGGGCGGCCTCAACTTCACGCCGAGCGGCATGCCGCATTCGCCGCGTTTCCCGCCCGACGCATTCGCGCTGATTTCGGAGCGCAAGCGGCGGCCCGGCGAGGCCGATCGATTCCGCTGGTATTGCCCGAAATGCGATGCGCTGCTGCACGAGGAGACCTTCATCGTGTCCGACTATCGGGCCGATCCGGTCTCCAGGGCCTACGCGAATTTCTTTGACAGCGAGGAGCACCGGACCTGCAAGGCATGCGGCAACGTGATGCCGGCTCCGGCGAGTATGTAGATGACGGACGCGATTGTTTTTCCATCAGCCGGTGCTTCGGTTGCCGAGGTGCTTGGCTTCGCCGATCTTGTTCTGACCGGCGGCAAGGTCGTCACGGTGGATGCCGTGTTCTCCGTGGTGCAGGCGGTCGCGATCCGTGACGGCAAATTCCTCGCCGCCGGATCGGTCGCCGAGATCGAGAAACTATGCGGCCCGCGGACGCGGCGCATCGATCTGGCGGGACGCACGGTGCTGCCGGGACTGATCGACACGCATATCCATGTCGAGCGCGCGGGTCTTGCGGCGGTCACCGTTTCATTCGAGGGCGCGAAGACCGTCGATGACGCTCTGGAGCGCGTCGCCGCGCAGGCGGCACTGTTACCGCCCGGCAGCTGGATCCGGGGCGCGAACTGGCATCCGATGTCGCAGCTTCGCGAGAAGCGTATGATGACGCGCTACGAACTCGATCGGGTCGCGCCGGACCATCCGGTGTGTCTGCCGATCGGTCACTTCACCATGACCAACTCGCTGGGGCTTCGGCTTGCGGGAATCACGGCGCAGACGCCCGATCCGGACGGCGGAATCATTCACCGCGATGCGGAGACCGGCGAGCCCAACGGAATTCTGGAGGAAGCCGCCGAAGATCTGGTCCGGGACCTGTTGCCGGAATGGTCGCACGAGGAGCGTGTCGCGCAGCTTCGCCAGGCGATGGCGTTCTGCAATCGTCATGGTCTCACCAGCGCGATCAGCGCCGCGGTGGATCCCGCCACCTTCCGGGCGCACCAGCATCTGCGCGATCACAGGCAGGCGACCCTGCGCATCAGCGCGATGTACGCGCCGACCGGCGGCCTTAATCCTGCGATGACGATCGAGGAATGGGAGACGTTCTTCTCCCGGATCGGTGCTTCATCCGATTTCGGCGACGAGTGGCTGAGCTATTCCGGCGTCAAGCTGCAGATCGACGGCGGCATGACGCTGCGCACGGCGGCCATGCGCGATGGCTATCCCGACGATCCCAATTACGGCGGCACCATCGTCATCGAGCCGGAGCGCTTCCACGCGCTGGTCGCGACCGCGAACCGCTATGGCTGGCGCGTCGGCGTGCATGCGGTGGGTGACGCGGCGGTCGATCTCGTGCTCGACGCCTACGAGAATGCCGACCGCGAGCGGTCGATCCGCGGCCGGCGCTTCATCGTGATTCACGGCAGCCTGATCCAGCGCGACCAGATGGAGCGCGCCAAGGCGCTGGACGTTCGCGTCGATGCGCAGAGTGCGTTCCTGTGGGACAAGGCGGCCATCGTGGCGCAGTATCTCGGCAAGGCAACGGCGGATCGTGCCTTCCCGATGCGCTCGCTGATCGATGTGATGGGGCTCGACCTGCTCGGGCAGGGCACCGACTATCCGATCAACAGCATCAACCCGTTCATCAACATTTCGGTGATGGTGACGCGGCAGGACCGCAATGGCGATGTCTATGGCGCGAGCGAGGCCATCACCCGGGAGGAGGCGATCCGCGCCTACACCAGCGCGGCCGCCCGCTATGCCTTCCGTGAGGATTCGCTGGGGTCGATCGAGCCGGGCAAGCTGGCGGATCTCGTCATCCTCACGGACGACATTCTGTCCGTGCCGGATGAGAAGCTGAAATCCATTGGCGTCGTCGCGACCATTGTTGCGGGCAAGCCGGTGTTCGGCGAGGATGCACTGTCGCATCTGTAGAAAGCCCGCCTTCAGAAGAAGGCGTGCGGCCTATGCGGCGGCAATCAGAAGCGCCGCCGTCTCGGCCGGCTGGTCGAGCATGGGAAAGTGCCCGCAGGACATGCGCGTCACCGTCCAGGCGGGATCGCCGCGAAGCCGCTCGGCGATGGCGGTGAAGCTGCGCGGCTCGTAGCCGACGGCCTCGACGTAGAGACGGGGAACGACGGGCGCGGGCCCGGTCGCGACGAAAGGCTCGTCGAAACAGCGCAGCGGATGCGGCACCTGCCGCGAGTCCACCCATGCGCGGTCGTCTTCGTTCACGCCGAATGCCGCCGCGGCGAGCGGTGTTATCAGCCACTCGCGCGGCGCAGGCAGGGTACGCTGGTGCATCGACTGCCTGCGCGACGGCGGCATGATGTCGAACACCGACTGTCCGTCGAGAGGCACGAACGCATCGAGATAGATGAGGCTGCGAAGCCGCGCTCCGATGTGGTCGGCCGCGCCGGTCACGACCATGCCGCCATAGGAATGGCCGCACAGGATCGTGTCCGACAGGTCTTCGGATTCGAACAGCGTGACGACATCGTTCACGTGGGTCGAAAGACCGACATCGGGCGACATCGCCTGCTGGCGGTCGCCAAGGCCTGTCAGGTCCGGAACGTGGACGCGATGACCCTGCGCGGTCAGGAGCGAGGTGACCCGCTCCCAGTACCACGCACCGCCCCACGCGCCATGGATCAGAACGAATGTCGCCACGCGCGTTCTCCGGCCCTCAGGCGATTTCCGCCGCGCGGCGCAGGCTGGCGATCATGCCCACGCGCTGCAGATAGGCGCGGGTCGCTTCGGGGTCGCCCTTGATCTTCAGCAGGCGCTCGCGAAACTCCGCGCGGGCTTCCGGCGTTTTGGCTTCGAGATCCGTCTTGTTCTGGATGGTCTGCTTCTGCACCGCCTCGATGGTGACGGCGCGGCGCTGACGATCATACGCATCGAGCAGCGATTCCGGCGCGCGGCCGCCGATCACCTCGATCAACTTGCCGGCATAGCTGATCGCATCGTGGATGCCGCCATTCATGCCCATGCCGCCCAGCGGATTGTTGATGTGGGCGGCATCGCCTGCCAGAGCGACGCGGCCGAGGCGGAAGGTCTTGGCGACGCGCTGGTGCACGCGATAGAGCGTCGCGTGGGTCACCTCGAACGTTTCCTGCGGGATGATCCGCTGCAGCAGCGTCTGGCCGAAGGCGGGGACCAGCGCGTCGTCGTCCGACATCTCTGCGCTGATGGGGAACATCACGCGCCACAGTCCCGGAATCTGCAGCAGGAAATACCAGCACTCGGGATCGGCCACATAGTTGACCGAGACGAGATCGGGAATGCGTGCCTTGAAATCGTAGGGCGTGCTCAGCACCAGAAAGCGGTCCGGCCAGGTGAAGCCCTCGAACTCGATATCGAGCGAGCGGCGGACATTGCTGCGGGCGCCGTCCGCGCCGAGCACCCACGCGGCGGTGCGCACGCTGCTCCGGCCGTTCGACGTGACATGCACGCGCGCCTGAGAGCCATCGTTCTCCACCCGCTCCACCTCGGCCCCGAACTCGATCTGGAAACTCGGGTTCGATTGGAGGCCGTTCAGCAGAATGCGGGTCAGCTTGAACTGCTCGCTCTGCACCCGGTACGGATGCGCGGTGAGATCGGAAATGTCGGTGAAATCGAAGCCGGCGATCAGCCCGCCGTCGTGCAGACGGTACTGGAGCTGCGGCGCTTTCAGCCCCTGCGCCATCAGGGGGGCGGTCGCGCCGAACTCGTCGAGCATGTCGAGCGTCGGGGGATGGAAGGTCGAGGCGCGCGATTCGGTGCCGAGGTCGGCCCCCGCTTCCAGCATATGGACGGGGATTCCCGCACTGACCAGCTTGGCCGCTGCCACGAGTCCCACGGGACCGGCGCCGGCAATGATGACCTTGTCCATCAACCTCTGAACCTTACGTTTGAAGGGTCGCCGGCCGTTTCGCCAGCCGAAGGCTGGGGCGGCCAGACAGCGGTGAGCGAGCGGGGGCAACTGCGTTCGTCGGCCCCGATCGCCATAGCTTTCCGACCCTCTTGATATTTCACAGTTGCGGACGATTGTCCGTTCCGCGCCTCATGAAAGGCGGGTGACCGAACTTTCACCTGTGCCGCGCTTCTGTGCAATGGGAAAGCGTAGCAAAATCTCAAAATATTTGCCCCGGGGAGCACCAACGAGCGGGAGTGCGGCTCCAGGTTGGTCAATTTATGATGTATCACTAATATTTCAGGGGTGACCCGAACGGGGTTGTGGCAGTCCCGCGGGAAGTCCGGACAGGGGCCCGGTCGTTCCCTGCCGGCAGACGGGCCAACGCGTCTCCGGCCTGCCGGCTGCGGCCGGCCGGGTTCTGGGAGACGCGTGGGCTCGCTGTTCAGACGTTCTCGATGTGGAGCGCGGCGGCCGTGCGGGTGCGGATCGTCCGGCAGGCGTCGGCGTCCTGCCGCAGATCGATGCCGTAGGTGGGGACAATGTCTTTCAGTTTCGGAAGCCACGCATCGTCGGTCAGCCGGTCGGCGAAACATTTTTGCAGGACTTCCATCGCGATGAACGCAGCGGTGGAGGCGCCCGGCGACGCGCCCAGCAGCGCGACGAGCGATTTGTCTTCAGCGGCGACGAGTTCGGTGCCGAACTCCAGCGTTCCGACCCGCTTCGGGTCGGGCTTGATGATCTGCACGCGCTGGCCTGCCACCGCCTTGGTCCAGTCGTGCGGTTTGGCGTTCGGGAAGAACTGTTGAAGCATCGCGAACTGATGGTCGGCGCTCTGCATCACCTGCGAGATCAGGTACTCGCTGAGCTGCCAGTCGTCCTTCGCCACGGCCAGCATCGGCAGCACGTTGCCGGGCCGGACCGACTCGAAGAGATCGGCCAGCGAGCCGTGTTTCAGGAATTTGGTCGAGAACCCCGCATAGGGGCCGAACAGGATCGACTTCTTGCCGCCGATGATCCGGGTGTCGAGATGCGGCACCGACATCGGCGGCGAGCCGTGCGGAGCCTTGCCATAAACCTTGGCGTGGTGGCGCTGGCTGACAGCGTCCACGTCGCAGCGCAGCCAGATGCCGCTGACCGGGAAGCCGCCATAGCCATGGCCTTCCGGAATCCCGGATTTTTGCAGCAGTTCGAGCGCGCCGCCGCCCGCGCCGATGAAGACGAACTTCGCACGGAGGGTCTGCTGCGCGAAGCTGTCGCCATGCCTGACCCCGACGCGCCACCTGCCGTCGGCCTCGCGCGTGAGCCCGGAGACGGCCTGAAGATAGTGGATGGAGACGCCGCTCTGCGCGGCGAGGTGCTTGAACAGCAGGTGGGTCAGCGCGCCGTAATCGACGTCGGTCCCGGTCACGATCCGTGTCGCCGCGATCGGCTCGTCCGCCGCGCGGCCCTCGGTGATCAGCGGCGCCCAGCTTTCGATCTGCTTGCGGTCCTCGCTGTATTCCATCCCGTGGTAGCAGTGATGGGCGGACATTTCCTTGAAGCGCGCGCGGAGAAAGTCCACGTTGTCCTTGCCCCAGACGAAACTCATATGCGGGCAGGCGTGGATGAAAGCCTGCGGATCGGGGATCGCGCCCTTGCCGACCAGATAGGCCCAGATCTGCCGGGAGATGTCGAACTCGGTGTTGACCTTCAGCGCCTCGGAGATGTCGATGCTGCCATCGGCGCGCTGCGGCGTGTAGTTCAGCTCGCAGTTGGCGGCGTGGCCGGTGCCGGCGTTGTTCCAGCCGTCCGAGCTTTCCTGCGCGCAGTCGGCGAGCCTTTCGAGCACGACGATGGTCGCCGAGGGATCGAGTTCCTTCAGCACGGTGCCGAGGGTGGCGCTCATGATGCCGGCGCCGATCAGGACGATATCGGCCGAGGCGGGCAGGGTGCTGGTCTGCATGGGGCTGGCTCTTGTCAGGCTGTTGCGGGGGTGCGCACGAAGCGGGCGTCGACGCCGGATTGCAGGATGATGTAGGCCCGGCGCCACGGATTATTGTCGAGCAGGTGCCAGCGATGGCCGCCGCCGGTGGTGTCCTCGGCGAGCAGCGCATCGCCCGGCGCGATCGTGAAGCGCGTGCCGCTGCGGGTTTCGAATTCGAGCGTGCCGCTCAGCGTGAGAACGAACTGGCGCACCGGCGCCTCGTGCCAGTCGAACGCGCCGCCCGCATGCGTCTCGCGGAACGAGATGCTGCTGGCCGCGATCTCGCCGCCAACCGCATCTCCGCGGCTGCCGCCGGGAAGATCGACCGAGCCTTCCTCGAAATGGGACTGGCCGTCGTCGCCTGTCCATATGCGAACGCATCGGATCATGTGAAATCCTCGCAGCTATCGGGGTAACGGGCGCGGCCGGGATCAGGCACCCGCCAGCCCGTGGCCGACCATGGTTCGGGGATCGACGATCTGGTCGAAGCGCGCGGCGTCGACGAGGCCGGATTTCAGCGCGGCCTCGCGCAGGGTCGTGCCCTCGTCGTTGGCCATATGTGCGATCTTCGAGGCCGCGTCGTAGCCGATCACCGGCGACAGCGCCGTCACCAGCATCAGCGACTGGTTCACGGTCTCGTCGATGCGCTTGCGGTTGAGTTCGGTGCCTTCCACCGAGTACTCGCGGAATTTCTCGCAGCCGTCGCCGAGGATGCGGATCGAATGCAGCGTGTTGTTGATGATGATCGGCCGCATCGCGTTCAGCTCGAAATTGCCCTGACTGCCGGCGAAGGCGACGGCGTTGTCCTCGCCGATCACCTGAATGCAGATCATCACCATGGCCTCGCACTGGGTCGGATTGACCTTGCCGGGCATGATCGACGAGCCGGGCTCGTTCGGAGGCAGGATCAGTTCGCCGAGACCGCAGCGTGGCCCGGAGGCGAGCCAGCGCATGTCGTTGGCGATCTTCATCAGCGCGACCGCGAGGCCGCGCACCGCCGCCATCACCCCGACCATGCCGTCCAGCGATCCCTGCGCCGCGAACTTGTTGGGCGCGGTGACGAACGGCTTGCCGGTCAGTTCGGCGATCTTCGCGGCGATCTCGCGGCTGAATCCCTCCGGCGCGTTCAGTCCGGTGCCGACCGCGGTGCCGCCGGCCGCGAGTTCGTAGACGCCGGCCCTGGACGCTTCGATCTTCGCCAGCGCATCGCGGATCTGCACCGCGTAGCCGGACCACTCCTGCCCGACGGTGAGGGGCGTCGCGTCCTGAAGATGGGTGCGGCCGGTCTTCACCACGTCCATCCAAAGCTGCGCCTTGGTCTCGATGGCGGCCGCGAGTTTCTGCGCCTGCGGAATCAGCACCTCGTCCAGTTCGAGGATGGTGGCGATGTGCATGGCGGTCGGGAATGTGTCGTTCGACGACTGGCCCATGTTGACGTCGTCGTTGGGATGCACCGGCGACTTGCTGCCGAGTTCACCGCCGAGCAACTGGATGGCGCGGTTCGACAGCACCTCGTTGACATTCATGTTGGACTGGGTGCCGGAGCCGGTCTGCCAGACATAGAGCGGGAAGTTTTCGTCAAGCTTGCCGGCGATTGCCTCGTCGGCGGCGCGGACGATGGCGGCGGCCTTCCAGTCCGGCAGGCGGCCCGCAGCCGCGTTGACCAGCGCGGCGGCTTTCTTGACATAGCCGTAAGCATGATAGACGCGCTTGGGCATATGGTCGTCGCCGATGGAGAAGTGCACCAGCGAGCGCTGGGTCTGCGCCCCCCAGTAGCGGTTGGCCGGCACGTCGATGCCGCCCATCGAGTCGGTCTCGTGGCGCTGCCCGATGGCGTTGATGCCGATCTGAATATCCTTGAGGGGGTGCAGCTGAAGGTCGGTGACGCCCGATGTCGACATGCGGATTTTCGCCGTGCTCTGTGAGAGGCCATTTATGAGATCTTATATTGCTCTGTTTCATACAGAATGGATGAAACAAGCATGAATCTCCGGCCCGTGGAGATGGTCGACTTCAAAAGACGTCTAAGTGATCGTTAACATGCGAACGGGGTGGCCGCGCCGGCCGGTCGTAGATGTCTCTTTCATCCTTGTCAGCTAAGCGAAGGAGCGCCTGACGTGATAGGGCGTTTCCACTTTGTGTTGTCCGCTTTTGACGAGAGACCGCCTGATGACCCCATCCGCTGACGTCGCGCAGGAGCAGGCCGTCGCCCTCATCAGACTTTGCGCCTGTCTGCTCTACGCCAACGGCCAGACCACCCGGCGCGTCGCCGACGATATTGCACGTCTCGGCGGCGCCATCGGCTATTCCGTCGCTGTTTTTCCGAACTGGAGCGATCTGACGATCCGGCTCTCGCCGTCGAATGGTCCGGCTGCCGACACGCTTCTTGTTCTCCCGGTCGCGCCCACGGCCGTCGACATGAACAAGGTCGCGCGCACGCAAGGGGTGATCGACGCCGTGTGCGCCGGCCGCCTCGGCGTTGGGCGGGCCGTCGAAACGCTTGGCGAGATCGAGAAACTTGCCCCGTCATCGACGTTGCGCTTTTCGGTCATGGCGGGCATCGGCGCGGCTGCCCTCGGCGTGATCTTCGGAGGGACCGAGATCGTCAGTCTTGCCCTGATCGCGCTGAGCGCGGGCGTCGGAGCCTGGCTGCGCCGCATGATCGCCTTGCGCGGCGGCAGCATCCTGCTTCAGCCCCTGAGCGCGGCCTTGCTGGCGGGGCTGGTCGGGGCGGCATCAGCCGCGGGCATCGCTCCGGCAACGGACGCGTATCTGATCGCCCTCTGCCCCTGCATGGTGCTGATGCCCGGCCCGCACTTTCTCAACGCGGCGCTCGATCTGGCGCATGTGCGGATCGCGCTCGGGCGCGCCCGGCTCGACTACGCGCTGCTGCTGACACTGATGATCTGTGTGGGACTGATCGCCGGCCTCTCGCTTGGCCACCGGACGCTGCCGCCGCCGGCTGTCACCGGGCCGACGCCGCTGGCGTTCGACGTGCTCGCGGCGGGCCTTGCGGTTGCGGCCTATGGCACGTTTTTCTCCATGCCATGGCGGATGCTGACCATCCCAGTCGCGATCGGCATGTTCGCGCATGCCTGCCGCTGGGTGGCGCTGGAGCACGGCGTAAGTGCTCCGCTCGGCGCTTTCATCGCCTGTCTGATCGTCGGCCTGCTGGTGACGCCGGTCACCAACCGGCTGCGTCTGCCGTTCGCCGGATTTGCTTTTGCATCGGTCGTTTCGCTGATCCCCGGCGCCTACATGTTCCGAATGGCCGCCGGACTGGTTGCCGTGACCGAAGCCGGCACGGACGGCAACATTCAGCTGTTGATGCCGCCCTTCGTTGAGGGGGTAACCGCCGGGGCGATCCTGCTCGCCATGGCGCTTGGGCTTGTCCTGCCGAAGCTGTTGCTGGAGCGCCTCGCCCCGGTGCTCGCAGGCATGACGGATGCTTCGGCATCCGCCTGAGTCGGTGTCCGCGCGATGAACTTTGGGAATACCAAAGTATGTGTATGCCGCACGTTATTCAATTCATGCGGGTGAGAAGCGCGCGAAACGTTCGATCCAGACGGACATATCTCCCTCCCGCGCGGTATATTAACCTTCCGTTAACCATTTGGCGTTGACCCTGTGACGGGGCAAGGATGGGGAGAGGATGAAGGATCTGTTATCGACAGGAGGTGAACATGAACGAACTCTCTCTGGATGCATCCGAGACGCGAGAGAAGAGCGAGGCGGTTTCCATCCTGGTCGGGACGGCCTTCAGCGATGTAGAGCGTGAACTGATGCTGCAGACGCTGGAGCGCTGCGATGGCAACCGGACTCACGCTGCTGCCATTCTCGGTGTTTCGGTCCGCACCCTTCGAAACAAGATCAGGGAATATGCGGACGCTGGCCTGTCGATTCCGGGCTCGGGCACATCCCTCCAATCGGCTTTCGACGATGATGAGTTGTTTCGGGCTTTGGCCGGTCGGGAAATGTGAGCGGCCGACGATCGTTCACGCTGCCGTCCGGATGCCGGAGGACAGGCACGCTCTGGCGGCTGCTGGCGTACCGGCCAGACCACCGCGCCTGAGAGTGCGTTCGCAACCAGGCGCCCGTTCGTGACAACGTCGCCGCTCAGCCCGGACCCTGATTGATCTGCCGGCTTCCATCGTCGCGCATCGGGTGCCAGAAGACGTTCGCGTGCCCTGAAGCGGTCTGCCGTTTCGTTCGGGGCGGGCCGAACAGGAAGAGGTACGTGCAGCGTCCCATTGGATGCACAGGTCCGCGACATTCATGGGACGAAAGGGGCTGATCGCCGAGCTCGAAGAGAGCCGCCATCCGGTGAAGCTTCCGAGCTTCCTCCAGCGCTGGTCGGGCTGTCGCTGGCGAGGATCCGCGCGCATGCGGGAAGCGCTTGCCCGGCCGGCCGCGAAGCAGCTTACGGCCAAGCTCATCGTAAGATCACATTTGCCCTCAGGAACGGCTCGTCCAGCGAATGATTGTCCGCATGACGCAACTGACGCGTCGACGAGCAAGGAGGACAGCCAAAATGGCAACTTCAGATCGCGGTTTTGCAAGCATGGACGAAAACAAGCAGCGTGACATCGCCTCGAAGGGCGGTCAAAGCGTGCCGCCTGAGGAGAGAACGTTCTCGAAGGATCGCCAGATGGCGGCCGAGGCTGGCCGCAAGGGCGGAGAGCACAGTCACGGTGGTCAGCAGCAGGGCAGCAGCCATTCCGGTTCGGCCCAGCAGGGCGGAAGTGGAAACTTCGCCAATGATCGCGAGCGCGCCAGCGAGGCCGGCCGCAAGGGCGGTCAGCGGTAGCTGCTTCGGCTCGTGTGAACGGAGCAGGCGGATGAGTGCCTTGCTCCGTTCATCTGCTTCAGACGGGAGGCTGTTCCGCGGGAACGTGCGCGAAAATGCCGAGTTGATCTCCTGTCCGCGGAAAAGCGGGTGCTGCTGCGGCGTCCGCGACCCAGTGAGAATAACGCGCACCACGAGGAGGACGCGATGACAAGCGAAGCCGTCGTCAACAAGGGAAAACGCATTCAACGGAAGATCGATGCGGGTTCAGAATCCGGCGGCTCGGAGGCTGATGGTGCAATGCAGGCTGGCGCGCGGCGATATCCCGAGCTGCCGTTTCCCAGGCAACATCAGCAGAAGCCCGGCGAAGAGGCCTCGCTGGTGCCGCTGCCGTGTTACGATGCGCCGCATTATCTCGGCTCCCTGAAATTGCAGGACAAGGTCGCCATCGTGACCGGAGGAGACTCCGGCATCGGCCGAAGTGTCGCGGTGCTGTTCGCACGCGAGGGCGCCGATGTGGTGATCGTCTATCTCGACGAGCATGAGGACGCGAGCGCGACCAGGCAGGCGGTGGAGAACGAGGGGCGCCGCTGTCTGACGATCAGCGGCGACGTATCCCAGTCGAAATTCTGCAATCAGGTCGTCGAGCAGACAGTCAAACGGTTCGGCCGGCTCGATGTGCTGGTCAACAATGCCGCGTTCCAGGAGCACGTGGATAATGTCGAGCAGCTCACGGACGAGCATTTCGACCTCACCTTGAAGACCAACCTTTACGGCTATTTCTTTATGGCGCGGGCCGCCATTCCACATTTGCCGGAGGGAGGAGCGATCATCAACACCGGCTCGGTGACCGGCCTTCTTGGGAACAAGGACTTGCTCGATTACTCGATGACCAAAGGCAGCATCCATGCCTTCACCAGATCGCTGGCCACGCATCTCGTTCCGCGTGGCATCCGTGTCAACGCGGTGGCGCCCGGTCCGGTGTGGACGCCGCTCAATCCCGCCGACAAGGAGGCGGAGCGCGTTGCGCAATTCGGGAGCGATACGCCGATGAAACGTCCCGCGCAGCCGGAAGAAATCGCGCCGGCTTACGTGTTTCTCGCCGCGCCCAGCTGTTCCAGCTACATCACGGGCGAGATTTTGCCGATCATCGGCGGCTACAGCGGAGGGTGACGGGGGCCGGGCGATGGCGATCGCGACGATTCCCCCGGGCCGCGTCGACGAGGCCGTGGCTCGCTTGGTTTCGGCGCACGCCAGTCCCGCAGTGGAGAAGATCGCCGGCACCCTGACATGGGCCGGCGATGAGCATGTTGTGATCGCCGCGACCGCGATCGTCTGGATGCTCACGCGCCGGGCCAATCCCCGCGCCCGGGCATTGGGGTCTCACCTGCTCGTTTCCGCCGTCGCAGCTTCCGTGGTTCCTCATCTGCTGAAGGCTGGCATCAATCAGACGCGGCCCGACCGTCTTTATCCAGATGGGCACCGTCGCGGCGTCCCGGTCTCCGGCAAGCCCCGGGACGCATTTCCGTCCGGGCACGCCGTGCAGCTTGGAGTGCTGGCATCAGCATCCGCCTTGTTGCCTTCGCCGTGGGCGTTGGCATTGCGCATGTTGGCTGCGGTGGTCGCGGCCACACGGTTGGTGGTGATGGCTCATTGGCTGTCGGACGTGATCTGCGGTCTGGCGATCGGCGCCGCGATCGAGCACGCATTGCGGCCGGTTAGATTCCGTCCGCGGGCGAGGTCGCCGGGTAACGAACGATCATAGAAGAGGGCAAAGAGACCGTCATGGACCTCGCGGAAGGACTCGGCCGATTTTTGCTGGGCGGAGCGGCGGTTTCCGCCTTTTCGCTGGCCGGTGATCTCCTGCGGCCGAAGACGTTCGCGGGGCTGTTCGGAGCCGCGCCATCGATCGCACTGGGATCGTTAGCATTCGTCGCGCTAAACCAGGGCACGTCCGTCGCGGCCGCTCAGGGGGAGGCCATGATGGCCGGCGCTGCGGCCTTCGCGCTTTATGCCTATATGGTCGGCAAGGTTCTGATGGGTGGAAAGTCGGATGCCTTGCCCGTCTCGCTCGCGGGCCTTGTGCTGTGGCTTGGGGCAGGGCTGGGTCTGCTGGCATTGGCGGCGGCGCGATGAGGGTGGGCATCTCCACCAGATCCCTGAAACGGACCAGATGGTTCGAGTTTCCGCTGCGGTTTGCCGTCGGCGGAGGCGTCTGCGTTCTGACCGGATTGATCGGCGACGTGTGCGGCCCCGTGATCGGCGGCCTATTTCTGGCATTCCCCGCGATCTTCGTCGCAAGCGTGACGCTGATCCAGACGCATGAAGTTCGAAAAAAGCGGGCCGTCGGCCTTGATGGCCTGACGCGCGGCCGAAGGGCCGCCGCCCTCCAGGCAACGGGAACGGTGGTTGGAACGCCTGCGCTGGCTCTGTTCGCTCTTCTCGTCTTTCTCTTGATCGAGAGAGGGGTGCTCACCTCGTTGCTGGTGGCGGCGCTTGGCTGGTTCGTCGCTGTCTTCGCGATGTGGATGGTGTTCCTGGCGATCCGCTCCAGAGCCCGGCTTCAGCGGGGTCGCGAGCGTCCGGCTCTTCGCCGGGAACGTCGCTGAAGAGGACGACTTGAGATAATGCGAGGTTCGTCGTCAACGGGAGGACGCCATGCCGGATCGGGACCGTACCCAACAGAACGAGCAGACGGGCGAGGACAAGATCGCGCGCGCCGGAATTTACGATCCGCCCGAAGACGCCCGTGGCACGTGGCGCCGCTATTACCGGAAGTGGCGTGAGGTGACGCGCGAGCGGCTCGATCCGGCTGTTCTTGATCTCGTTGCCCCCCTGGGAGACTTCGTTCCGCCCGCGTCGATATTCGATCGCGCCGAATACTCGGCCTTCTCGAACGGCGAACTCAGCGCACGGCTGAGCCGCGAGGCGATCGATACGCTTGTCATCTCCGGAGCGGAGACGGACGTCTGCGTGCTGTCCACGAGCCTGTCGGCCGTTGATCTCGGCTACCGCGTCATTATCGCGCAGGATGCCTTGGCGAGTTCTTCCGACGAGAGCCATGACGCACTCCTGAAACTCTACCGGGAGCGCTTCGACTGCCAGATTGAGGTGGCAGCTTCAGCGGAAATCCTCGACGCCTTCGGGCAAAGTTGATCCGGAACGACCGTCCGCGCGCTTCGTTGTTTCCAGACATGCCAGAAGATGGAGGACAAAATGGCGATTGAGGCACGCGAAACGATTTCCTTGATCGGAAGCGACAAGGTCGATGGGACCGCAGTTTATGGTGCTGACAGGCAGAAGATCGGAACGATCGATCGGGTGATGATCGACAAGATTTCGGGTAAGGTCGCTTATGCCGTCATCAGCTATGGCGGCTTTCTGGGAGTGGGCGACGATCACTATCCGACGCCCTGGTCCAGCCTCAAATACGACACCGATCTCGGCGGCTATCTGGTGAACGTCACGAGAGAGCAACTCGATGATGCGCCGCGATACACCAACGACAACGAGTGGTCGTGGAACCGCGAGAACGACAAGCGCGTGGCTGGATATTACCAGGCCGCCCCGTACTGGTGACCGCGCGGACCGGCGGAAGATGCAATCGTTTTCCGCCGGTTTTTCTTCGAGATTTTTCCTCGAAATGTCACTTTGCCCGAAATGTCACTTGGAGAATGTCACTTGGAGAGAGACCGGGTTGCGATCTCGCGTTGGACCAACTCGATCAGGTCCCGGTAGTGCGCCGCCAGATTTTGAAACGCCTTCTGCTTGGCGTCGTCAGTGGTAAGCCGCGCGATCATTTCGCACTCCGCCAGGTCGATCTGGAGCCTTTCGAGCCGCGATTTGAAATCCTGCATCGGCATTCCTCCCACTGCACAAACCACATTGGCTAACCCAGCCATGTGGAATCCGTCGTTGCCACAGCGGATAGTTTAGCGCAATCCGCAATGGATGAGAGTGGGCTTTGGATCGAGAGCGAGTCGTTGCCGGGGCCCGTCCGTGCGGGCTCCGCTCGATTTAATCGGAAATACGATACCCGATGCCGGGTTCGGTGAGGATGATCGCCGGATCGTCCGGTTTTGATTCGACCTTCTGCCGCAACTGACCGATGTAGACGCGCAGGTATTGGGTGTCTTCTGCGTGCGCCGGTCCCCAGACCGCCGTGAGCAGCTGGCGATGCGTGACCACTTTTCCCGCGTGTCGCGCAAGGTAAAGCAGCAGCTCGAATTCCTTCGGCGTCAGTTTCAGCGGTTCGCCGGCGCGCGTGATGCGGTGGCGCAGATTGTCGATGGCGAGGTCGCCGATCTGGAGAACGGCCGTTTCGGATTGCCGCTGCATACGGTGGCGCAGGGCGGTGCGGATACGGGCCATGACCTCGCCGATGCCGAACGGCTTGTTGACGTAGTCATCCGCGCCGAGATCGAGCGAGTCGATTTTTTCGGCCTCGCGATCGCGCGCCGACAGCACGATGATCGGCAGATCGGAGCCGCTGCGGACCTCGCGGATCAGATCCTTGCCGTCGCCATCGGGCAGCCCGAGATCGAGCAGCACGAGATCGGGCCTGTGAGTGCGCAGCGCGTGGCGCGCGTCGGCGAGACTGCCGGCCACCAGCATTTCGTAGCCGTTGGCGTGGAGCGAGGGCTTCAGAAAACGGGAGATGGCCGTCTCGTCGTCCACCACGAGGATACGGGGAAGGCCGCTCATGATGAAGGCTCCATCGGGAAGGTCATGGTCACCCGCGTTCCGCGCGCGGCGCCGGGCGGCGGGCTTTCGACCGAAATCGTGCCGCCGTGCGCCTCCACGATGCCCTTCGCGATGGCGAGCCCGAGACCCGTGCTGTCGTTCGCGGTTCGCCGGGCGTCACTCACGGGGTGACTGAAGAATTTTTCGAAGATGTGCGGCAGGCGGTCGGGCGGGATGCCACGGCCGTCGTCCTCCACCGCCAGGGCGAGGCCGGCGGCTGAGACACCGGCGCGCACGCGGATCCGTGCGTCTGGTCCCGCGTGAACGATGGCGTTGCCGATCACGTTGGTGATCGCCTGTTCGCCCAGCAGCGCGTCCATCTTCACCAGCGGCAGCGACGCCGGCAGGTCGATATCGATCGCCTGCGGACTGTTCCGCCGCTGCGCGAAGCCGACCACGCGATACACGATCTCGCGCAGATCCACCCAGTCGCGCCGGATCTCCAGCGCGCCGGCGTCGATTCGCGTCATGGCGAGCAGATTGCGGACCATGGCGTCGAGATGCTCCACCTCGTCCTTGATCTGAACCAGCAGATCGCGCCGCGCGGGGCCGTCGAGCCGGTCGCCATAGTCGATCAGGCTGGTCGCCGCGCCGAGGATCGAGGCAAGCGGCGTGCGGAAATCGTGGGAGATGGAGGCCAGCACGGTGTTGCGCACGCGCTCGGTTTCGATGGTCCCCTGCGTCGCGATCATGTCGCGCGCGAGGGCCGCGCGCTCGAAGGCCGCGGCGGCCTGTTCGGCAATGGCATCGAGCAGCGCGCGCTCCTCGCCGTCCGGCGCACTGTCCTGCGTGATGAAAACGCCGATCACGCCGAGCGTCGCGCGCGCGGTGCGGATCGGAATGAAGAACCACGGCACCAGCGGCAGGGTTGCGGTGCCGCGCCCCGCGGCTTCCGCATGATCGAAGGCCCAGCGCGCGGCCGACATCGCGGCGGCGTCGAGCGCGTCCTCGGGCGGCCATGCCGCGCTGAGCTTCAGTTCGCCCTTGTCCGCCAGCAGGATCATGGCCGGACGGGCGAGGCTCGCATGGATCTCGCTCGTGGCGCCCTCGGCGATGTCGTCCGCGCCGGCAAGTCCGGACAGCCGCCGTGTGAGCTCGTAGAGACGCCGCATCGCGCGCATTCGCGAGGCGGTGGCGTCGGCCTGGGTGCGGGCGCGTCCCGCCAGCGTCGACGTCAGGATCGCAGTGCCGAGGAAGATGGCGAGCGCCAGCAGTTCGTAAGGTTCGGCGATGGTGAAGGTGTAGAAAGGCGGGATGAAGAAAAAATTGTAGGCGAGGAACGACAGCACGGAGGCGAAGATCGCGGGCCAGACGCCGTAAAGGGTGGCCGGCACCAAAACCCCGACCAGAAAAATCATGGACAGGTTGGGCAGCGGCGTGATGCTCGTCAGCAGCCGGCCGATCGCGACCGCCAGCACAACCAGCCCGGCGGCGACGATGTAAGGCATGCCTCCGCCGGCCGGAAGAGCGAAGCGCCTGCGCAACGGAGACCGCGCATCGCCGGCGCCGGGGGCCCGCGCGATCACGTGCACAGCGATGTCGCCGGAATGCCGGATCATGTCGCGAACGAGGGACGGGCGGAACAGGCCCGTGATCGGCCGCGGCCGCGCGCGCGCGACCACGATCTGGGTGATATTTTCCGATCGCGCATAGCGCAACACCGTGTCGGCGATGTCCGCGCCCACCAGCGTGCGGGTTTCCGCGCCGAGCTGTTCGGCCAGCCGCAGCGCGTCGTCGCGCTGCCTGCGTTCCGCCTCGTCGGGCGTCGAGCCGGGACGCTCGACGGTGATGGCAAGCAGGGGGGCGCTCATCAGATCCGCCAGCCGCTTGGCGCGGCGGACGATCGACAGCGCATCGCCGTTCGCGGCGATGCAGGCGAGCACCCGCTCGCGTGCCGGCCATGGACCGTCGATGGCGTTGGCCCGCATCCGCTCGATCAACGTGGCGTCGATCCGTTCGGCCGCGCGGCGCAGGGTCAGCTCGCGCAGCGCGGTGAGGTTCTGCAGCTTGAAGAAGCTGTCGGCGGCGCGCGTCGCGGTGTCCTCCACATACACCTTGCCCTCGGCGAGACGGCGCAGCAGTTCGTCGGGTGGCAGATCGACCAGAACGATCTCGTCGGCCTGATCGAAGCGAATGTCGGGGATGGTCTCGCGGACGCGGACCTTGGTGATCTGCTGGACGATATCGTTCAGGCTTTCGAGGTGCTGGATGTTGAGTGTCGTCCAGACCTCGATGCCGGCGGCAAGCAACTCGTCGATATCCTGCCAGCGCTTGGGATGGCGGCTGCCCGGAACATTGGTGTGGGCGTATTCATCCACCAGCAGCAGGCCCGGCCTGCGCGCGAGCGCGGCGTCGAGATCGAACTCCTGCATCACCCGGTTGCGATAGACCAGTGGCTTGCGCGGCAGCTGCTCGAAGCCTTGCAACAAGGCCTCGGTGTCGCGGCGGCCGTGGGTCTCGATCAGCCCGACGGCCACGTCTTGTCCCTCGGCGGCCGCGACCTTCGCGGCGGAGAGCATGGCGAAGGTCTTGCCGACGCCCGGCGCCGCGCCGAGAAAGATCTTCAGGCGGCCGCGATCCTCCCGGCTCGCGAGAGCCAGAAGGGCGTCGGGGGACGCGCGGCGGTCGTTCATCGGGACCCTGGTTCCTGTTCAGTCCGTCCTGCAATCTAGGGCTTCGCCTGATCCAGCGCGAGGTTCAGCTGCAGCACGTTCACCCGCGGCTCGCCGAACAGGCCCAGCGTGGGCCGGGCGGTGTGGGTGCCGACGAATTGGCGGACGCGGTCGTCCGACAAGCCGCGCGCCTGCGCCACGCGCCGGATCTGGCTCTCGGCATTGGCTGGGGAGATGTCCGGATCGAGGCCGCTCGCCGATGTCGTCACGGCATCGGCCGGAACGCGGCTGCCGGGCTTGCCTTGCGCGAGAGACGCGACGTCGCCCTTCACGCGGTCGATCAGTTTCTGCGACGTCGGGCCGAGATTCGAGCCGGAGGAGTTGGTGGCATTGTAGGGCGCATCCACGGTCTTGGTGGCGTCATCGGGGTCCGGTGCGGTGGTGGCGGAAGGGCGGCCGTGGAAGTAGCGGTCCGCCGTGAAATTCTGGCCGACGAGTTCGGAGCCGACCACGCCGCCGTCGTTGCGGATCAGGCTGCCGTTGGCCTGATGCGGCATGGCGAGCTGGGCAAGGCCCATGATCGTCATCGGGTAGGCAAAGCCGGTGAGCAGGACGAACAGCAGCAGGAACGAGACTGTGGGACGTGCGAGGGACATCGCGATCTCCTTCAGGCGAGGTGCAAGGCGTTGACGATGAGATCGACGGCCTTGATGCCGACGAACGGCACGATGAGGCCGCCGAGTCCGTAGATCAGCAGGTTGCGGCGGAGCAGGGCGGCGGCTCCGACAGGCCGGTAGGCGACGCCGCGCAGCGCCAGCGGAATCAGCGCGACGATGATGAGCGCGTTGAAGATCACGGCGGAGAGGATCGCGCTCTGGGGCGTGGCGAGCTGCATCACGTTCAGGGCGGACAGCTCCGGATAGGTCGCGATGAACAGCGCGGGGATGATCGCGAAGTATTTCGCCACATCGTTGGCGATCGAGAAGGTCGTCAGCGATCCACGCGTCATCAGGAGCTGCTTGCCGATCTCCACCACCTCGATCAGCTTGGTGGGGCTGGAGTCGAGATCGACCATGTTGCCGGCTTCGCGCGCCGCCTGCGTGCCGGTCTGCATCGCGACGCCGACGTCGGCCTGCGCCAGGGCGGGGGCATCGTTGGTGCCATCCCCGCACATCGCGATCAGGCGGCCCTTGGCCTGCTCCTCGCGGATATAACGTAGTTTGTCTTCCGGCTTGGCCTCGGCGATGAAGTCGTCGACCCCGGCCTCGGACGCGATGGCAGCGGCGGTCACCGGGTTGTCGCCCGTCACCATCACGGTGCGGATGCCCATGCGGCGCAACTCTGCGAACCGTTCCTTGATGCCCGGCTTCACCACGTCCTTGAGGTGGATGACGCCGATCAGCCTGTCGCCATCGACGAGGCCGAGCGGCGTGCCTCCGCTGCGCGCGATCCGCTCATAGGCGGCGCGGAACGCGGCCGGCTCGCGGCCGTTGCCGCCCTGTTCGCGGACGAAGCGCAGCACGGCGTCGATCGCGCCCTTGCGCAGATGGCGGGTGCCGGCGTCGAGGCCGGACAGCCGCGTCGTGGCGGAGAACGGGATCGTCGTCCCCGATGTCGTGCCGGGGGTTGCGAGGCCATATGTCTCCTGACACAAGGCGACGATGGAGCGTCCCTCGGCGGTTTCGTCGGCGAGGCTGGCGAGCAGCGCGGCCTCGGCCACCTCGCGCTCGCTCACCCCGTCCGCCGGGATGATCTCGCTGGCGCGACGGTTGCCGAAGGTGATGGTGCCGGTCTTGTCGAGCAGCAGCGTATCGACGTCGCCCGCCGCCTCGACCGCGCGGCCCGACATTGCCATCACGTTGAACTTCAGCAGCCGGTTCATGCCCGCGATGCCGATGGCGGAGAGCAGGCCGCCGATGGTGGTCGGGATCAGCGTCACCAGCAGCGCGATCAGGACGGTCAGCGACAGGATCGTTCCCGAATAGCTGGCGAGCGGCCACAGCGTAACGACGGCGATCAGGAAGATCAGCGTCATGCCCGCGAGCAGGATCGACAGCGCAAGTTCGTTCGGAGTCTTCTGCCGTTCCGCTCCTTCCACCAGCGCGATCATACGGTCGAGGAAGGTCGAGCCGGGAGCTGCGGTCACGCGCACGATGATCCAGTCCGAGATCACTGTCGTGCCGCCGGTGACGGCGGAGCGGTCTCCGCCGGACTCGCGGATGACGGGCGCGGACTCGCCGGTGACGGCGGCCTCATTGACCGAAGCGATGCCCTCGATCACTTCGCCGTCCACCGCAATGATCTCGTCGGCGTCCACGCGGATCAGATCGCCGACCGTGAGAGCGTCGGCGGCCACGCCCTCATAGAGATCGCGGTTGCCGGGCATGAGCAGGCGTTTGGCGCGGGTCTGCGTGCGCGTCCTGCGCAGCGCTTCGGCCTGCGCCCGGCCGCGTCCTTCCGCGATGGCCTCGGCGAAGTTGGCGAACAGCACCGTGAACCACAGCCAGGCGGCGATCTGGGTGCTGAAGGCCGAGGCCTGTCCGGTCGCGATGTCGCTCGCGGCGATCACCGTGACGACGGCCGCCACCACCTCGGTGACGAAGATCACCGGATTGCGGATCAGGGTGCGGGGGCTGAGCTTGCGGAAGGAATCTGCGGTGGCCTGAAGCACGAGGTCGCCGCTGACCATGGACGATGTTTGGGTCTTGCGCATGATGTGATCCTCAGAAGGTCTTGCCGGCGATCATCGCGAAGTGCTCGACGATCGGGCCGAGGGCGAGCGCGGGAAAGAATTCCAGGCCGGCCACGATCAGGATGGTGCCGACGAGCAGCGCCACGAACAGCGGCGTATGGGTCGGGAACGTGCCGGCGGAGGCGGGGGCGCGCAGCTTGCCGACCAGCGAGCCGGCGATGCCCATCATGGGGACGATGTAGGCGAAGCGGCCGAGCAGCATCGCAATCCCCAGCGCCACGTTGTACCAGGGCGTGTTCGCCGAGAGACCTGCGAAGGCCGATCCGTTGTTTCCGGCCGCCGAGGAGAAGGCGTAGAGAATCTCCGACAGGCCGTGAGGGCCGGCATTGGCGAGGTTGGCGAGCGCGCCGGGCAGCACCGCGGAGGCCGCCGCGAAGCCGAGGACGGCCAGCGGCAGGATGAGAAGGGCGAGCATCGCGAGCTTGATCTCGCGGGCCTCGATCTTCTTGCCGAGATATTCCGGCGTGCGTCCGACCATCAGGCCGGCGATGAAGACGGCGACGATCGCGAACACCAGCATTCCGTACAGGCCGGAGCCGACGCCGCCCGGCAGCACCTCGCCGAGCTGGATCAGCAGCAGCGGCACCAGTCCGCCGAGGGGGGTGAGGGAGTCGTGCATGGCGTTCACGGCGCCGCACGACAGGCCGGTGGTGACGGCGGCATAGAGCGCCGACATCACGGTGCCGAAGCGCACCTCCTTGCCTTCCATATTGCCGAGCGCTGGATCGACGCCGAGGCTGGTCAGCAGCGGGTTGCCGGCGGATTCGGCCCAGTAGGCCACGGCCGTTCCTGCAACCAGCAGCACCAGCATCGCAGAGAGAAGCGCCCAGCCCTGACGCGTATCGCCGGTCATTCGGCCGAAGGTGAAGGGCAGCGCGGCGGCAATGACGAGCATCGCCCAGATCGAGATCACGTTGCTGATGGCCGTGGGATTCTCGAAAGGATGCGCCGCGTTGGCATTGAAGAAGCCGCCGCCGTTGGTGCCGAGCTGCTTGATCGCCTCCTGGCTGGCGACGGGGCCGAGCGCCAGCGTCTGTCTGGCGCCCTCCAGCGTGGTCGCATCGATGCTGCCCTGAAGGGTTTGCGGCACGCCGGTCGCGACATAGGCGATGGCCACCACGATGGACAGCGGCAACAGCACGTAGAGCGTCGCGCGCGTCATATCCACCCAGAAATTTCCCAGGGTGTTGCCGGCCGAGCGCGCGAAGGCGCGGACCAGCGCCATCGCCAGCGCCATGCCCGTCGCCGCTGACAGGAAGTTCTGCACCGCGAGCCCGGCCATCTGGGTCAGATGGCTCATGGTGGTCTCGCCGGAATAGGACTGCCAGTTCGTGTTGCTGACGAAACTGACCGCCGTGTTGAAGGCGAGGTCGGGAGCGACGGCGCCGAATCCTTGCGGGTTCAGGGGAAGAACGTCCTGCAGGCGCATCAGGCCATACAGGAATACGACGCCCGCGGCGTTGAACACGAGCATGGCGGCGGTGTAGCCGCGCCAGCCCTGTTCCTGCGCGGAATCGATGCCGGCGAGGCGGTAGAAGCCACGCTCGAGCGGTGCGAAGGCGGGAGAGAGAAACGTGCGGTCGCCGCTGAAAACGCGGGCCATGAAGGCGCCGAGCGGTTTCACGCAAATCAGGACGAGCACGAAGATGATGGCGATCTGAAGCCAGCCGAGAGCGGTCACGGGTGATGTCCTTGATGGCGGGTCAGAAGCGTTCGGGCCGCAGCAGCGCGACCACGAGATAGCCGCCGAGGGCGAGCGCGATGACGAGACCAATGATGGGTTCGGTCATGATGCGCCTCACACGCTGTCGAGCGCTGCGGCGTAGACGGTCATCGCTCCGAAGAAGACGGCGGCGACGAGTATGAGGATGAGGTCAAGCATGATCTGCTCCGTTCCAGAGTAGGGAGCAGAGCTAGGCGGCCGTGCATAAAGTCTCGATAGGGATGAGGCCCGGTCGCTATAAAGAATGCATAAGGGCGTTGACTGGCACCATCGTGAACCGAGCCGCACCAGGCTGTGCGCGCATCGCTACACTGGGCTGAAGCCGTGGTCGGCGAACATCGCGCCGTGCCCGAAACAGCCGCCGATACCAACACCCGTCAGGATACCAGCAAAACGACCGGCTGCCGGTGGAGGGCTACGGAAGGTGACGGAGCGAAAGTCGCTGATTTTCAGTGCCTTGTCCACTCAAAGCGGACGGTGGCGGATGACCGTGGAAGGGGTCATGGTGCCCAGGGGCGGAATCGAACCACCGACACTGCGATTTTCAGTCGCATGCTCTACCAACTGAGCTACCTGGGCCTCCGGCCGCGCGGGGCGGGAGCGCCGGTTTATAGAAAGGCTCGGCGGGCCTGTCCAGTCGCGTTGTGACAGTTGTGGGAAATCTCTGGCAGCGAGGGCGCGAGGTCTCCCGTGCGTGATCGCAGCCTCGGGGGGCGTCCGGAAAACGGGCGGGAACTTGCCCATTTCACTGATCGCGGCGGTCGTCCGCGGGCGAGCGGTTGGGGGCAAGGTCTGTGAACGTGCAGAGCGGCGGGCGCCAGTTCGATGGCCTGCCGGAGCGGCCCTCAGCCCCGCTCATCGTCGTCCGGGCCGTCGGATTCGTCTTCCGCTCCGGGGATGACATAGGAGCCGGACAGCCAGCGGTTGAGGTCGACATCGCGGCACCGGGGCGAACAGAACGGCCGGGTGGCCTCGGCGGCCGGCTTGCCGCAGATCGGGCAGCGGCGAACAGGCCGCGCGGGGGGCTCTCCCTCAGGTGGCATTGAGCCAGCCGAGCCGGATCGGAAAGCCCTCGCCGCCGAGCAAGGTCATGGTCTCGTGCAGCGGCAGCCCGACCACGTTGGTGTAGGAGCCGACCAGCTTGACCACGAAGGAACCCGCGATGCCCTGAATGGCATAACCGCCAGCCTTTCCGCGCCATTCGCCGGAGCCGATATAGGTCCGGATATCGTCCTCGCTGAGCCGGCGGAAGCGCACCCGCGTTTCCACCAGCCGCTGACGGAATCCACCCTTTGGCGTCACCATGCAGACGGCCGTGTAGACCCGGTGATTGCGCCCGGACAATAGCCGCAGGCACTGCGAGGCCTCGTCGACCAGTTCGGCCTTCGGCAGGATGCGGCGGCCGACCGCGACGACGGTATCCGCCGCCAGAACGAAGGCCCCCTTCAGTTCGTCATCGAGTTGCACCGATTGCAGCGCGGCTTCCGCCTTGGCGCGGGCGAGGCGGTTGGCGCAGGCGCGCGGCAGTTCGCCCTTGATCGGCGTCTCGTCGACGTCGGCCGGACGCAGGCTGTCCGGCTCGATGCCGACCTGGTTGAGCAGGGCGAGGCGCCGGGGCGAGCCGGAGGCGAGAACGAGTTTGTAGTGGCCTGGCATGCGGCTCTGCTTGCGGAAGCGGAATGGGTCGGAGCGTCTGTCCGGCGCGCCGAGGGGAACGGAAAGTGCGCGGAAACTACCGGATGGGCCTGCGCTTCACAACTGGCGGGAGCAGGGCCGCGAGCATCGCGGGAGCCTCAGCGCTGCACGCGCACGCCGAGCATCACGACGTTGGAGACCGAACTCGCGCCGGTCACGTTGCTGTCGAGCCAGTCGCGGCGGATTTCGGCTTTCAGGTGGAACGTACGCGACAGCTTGTAGATCACGCTGATGCCGGTCGAGAAATACTGGTCGGAGCGGTCGCCGCCCTGATAGTCGGACGTGCCGTAGCTGAACTTGTAGACGCCGGTCAGCCAGCGGCGGAAATCGTGGTCGATCTCGAAGGTGTAGCTGCGGGTCAAGACGCCCGAGACGCCGGGCAGCAGCGATTCGTCGACGGAGGTCGCGGCGCCGAGCTTGACCGTGGTCAGCCCGGTCGGCGTCCAAATCAGCGATCCGCTGGCCAGCAGCCCGGAGATATCCGGCAGGCGCGGATCCTGATAGGTGCGCTTGATGTAGCCGATCGACGCTTCGCCGGTGAGGAGCCGGGTGAATTCGAACGCCGCGCCGACCTTGATCCAGCCGCCGTCGGAATCGCGCAGATAGCCGTTGCGGTCGGTCCTCTCGTCATGGACGCGGGTGTCCGCCTCGATTTCCACATACGGCCTCAGGCCGGGATTGAGTTCGTAGGTCGCGCGCGCGATGCCGCCGTACTGGTTGAAGGCGCGGTCGTCGTTGCTCACCGTGGTGCCGTCGGTCAGCTTCGATTGCTGATACATCGTGCGGTCGATCAGCCCGCTGAACGACAGCCGCAGCCGGCCGAGATCCTGCTCGATGCCGGCGGTCGCGCCGGTCGAGACGAAGATCGGATATTTGCTGAGGCCCGCGAGCAGGTTCGGGCTGCCCGGATTGTCGGTCGAGACGCGCAGTCGCAGCTCGGTGTTGATGCGGGTGTCGCGGGTCCAGTCGACGCGGCCGGACACCTTGCCGGTGAAGTCCGGGCGGTCCGCGTCGTGGACGCCCGGCACTGCGCCGGTGGTCGCATCGCCGCTGAACGTCTGGGTGTAGCCGGTGTAGGAGCCGCGCAGGTCGATATCGAGCGCGTGCCGCGACCAGTCGGATTTCATCACCAGTTCCGGCGCGACCACCCAGAACGGCGAGCCCTTCGGCACGTTGAGTCGGGTCGGGTTGGTGTCGTAGCCGACGCTGAACTCGACGGCCGCCGTCGTCATGAACGGTCCCAGATAGAAGCCGACCGGCCCGAACGGATCGGTTTCCGGACGCAGGCGGCGGCGCGGCGGCTGGCCGGGGACGCGGGCGAGGATTGCGGGCGCGACCGGCGCGCGGTTCACGGCCGTCTGGGACTGGGGAGACGGCGGCGGCACGGGCGGCGGCGCCGGCGCATCGAGCAGGCGTCCCGAGGGAGCCCGCTGGCGCGGCGTGCCCGGTGGAATCTTTGGCTTCTGGCGTTTGCGGCCGAGGGAATCGAAGCCGTCATCGGCGGCACCGGTCGCGGCGGGCACGTCGTAGCGGGGGATATTGCCGATTCGCGATGGCGCGGGCTGGGGCCGAGGCGGTTCGTCCGCGTCCTGCTGCGGCTGGTCCCTGTTCCGGTCGGAGGCGCTCCGGTCCGTGGTCGATGGATCGGTGCGGCTGAGACCGGACTGGCGGGGGGCGAAGCCGTCCCGGCCCGGGTTCAGCAGGTCCGTCGTCAGGGACTGGGCGGAAGCGGGAACCGGGCCGGCCAACAGCGCCGCGAGGCAGGCCGCGGCCACACGCACGCCATGCGCGCGCACGGCGTGGCTGTGCGGGAAAGCCGGTCGGACGCGACCTGACACCTCAAGGACCTCCCGACCCCAACGGGATTCGGTTGCGGATACAAAACTCAAGCAAAACAGTTGCTTGGCGACGGTCCGGCCGGAGCGGCCAGACATCGTTAAAGGAGTTAAAACAATTATGGTTAATGAGCCGTTGCGACCCCGGAGGCGCCGGGTCGCGCCGGCCGTTGCCGCGTGATATGAATGACGCAAACGGGGCGCGTCGCGTCTCTCCCAGACTGGAATGGCCCATGACATTGCCCAAGCCTCGGTCTCCGAAGCCGACGCCGACCGCTCCCCAATCCGCCGACGTGGCGTCGGCGCTGCGCACCCTGCAGGTGGAGGCGAGCGGCATCACGGCGCTGGCCGCGGCGCTCGAAGGAGACCTGGGACGGGCGTTCGATGCAGCGGTGGGGATGATGCGCGCGGCGCGGGGGCGCGTGATCGTCACGGGGCTCGGCAAGTCCGGTCACATCGCCCGCAAGATCGCCTCGACCCTCGCCTCGACCGGGACGCCCGCCTTTTTCGTGCATGCGGCGGAGGCGAACCACGGCGATCTTGGCATGATCACCAGCGACGACGTGATTCTCGCGCTGTCGTGGTCCGGCGAGACCGTCGAACTCAAGAACATGATCAACTATTCGCGGCGTTTCCGCATCGGCTTCATCACGGTGACGGCCGACGCGGATTCGACGCTGGCGCGCGCCGCCGACGTGGTGCTGACCCTGCCGAAGGCCCGCGAGGCCTGCCCGAACAACCTCGCGCCCACCACGTCCTCGACACTGCAACTGGCGCTCGGCGATGCGCTCGCGGTGGCGCTGCTGGAGGGACGCGGCTTCACCTCGATCGATTTCGGCGTGCTGCATCCCGGTGGCAAGCTGGGGGCGATGCTGAAATCGGTCCGCGACATCATGCATTCCGATGACAGCGTGCCGATCCGGCCGCTCGGCACGCTGATGGGCGAGGCGATGGAGGAGATGTCGCGCAAGCGGTTCGGCTGCGTCGCGATCGTCGATCCGGCCGGCGACATTGTCGGCGTCATCACCGATGGCGATCTGCGCCGCAAGTGGCGGCCGGACCTGATGAGCGTCACGGTGGACGAGATCATGACGACCAAGCCCAAGACCATCCCGCTCGCGATGCTGGCGAGCGAGGCGCTGGACATTCTCAATACATCCGAGATCACCGCGCTGTTCGTCACTGACGGCCGCAAGCCGGTCGGCATCGTGCATGTCCATGACATGCTGCGCGTGGGCGCGGCATAGCGATCAGACGCCCAAGTCAGCCGCGGCGGGTGGCGATCCAGACGCCTGCGACGAACGCGGCGCCGAGCATCGGCAGGGGCGCGGCGCGCGTCCAGTCCTCGATGACGCGCAGCAGGCCGCGCGATGTCTGGCCGTCTACCGCCGCCTTGAAACGCCGCCCGGCATCGGCGACGTCCTCGGTCGCGTCTTCTACCGCCCGCCGGGCATCGGTGAGGCTGTCGGCCGCCCGCTCGGCAAGGTTCGGCTGTCCGGAGCCGTCGGTCATCTCACCATCTCCCTTCGCCGGCGAGAGGATTGCGCCCGCCGGGGTGTTCTTTTCAATTCGGTCGTGTTGGTCGGGCCTGACCGCACGCTCCGGCGCAGGGCGTCCTTCAGATCGATGGGCACGCCGTATTTCTTGAGCAGATCGGAAAAGGCCTCGTCGGCCAGATCCTGCAACGTCGCCATCCTGTCGCGGCCGAGCCGGGCGAGTTGAGTCAGCGTCTCGTCGTCGAAGCCAATGAGCTTGCGCATCAGCCCTCGCTCTCCCGCGCCTCGCCCGGAACGGCAACGCTTTCGTAACCCTCTTGCCAACGCGCGTGTTCGCGCGTCGTTTCACGGTAAGGGTTCGCCTCGGCCGGAATATTTTCGCGGGCGGCCTTGCGCCCCTCCGCATGCGGATCGTCGTCCATCGCAAAAACCCCGGAATAGCAGTCCTTTCATCAAGTCGGGACGGGGCCCCGGGGTTCCGGGGCGAACGCGTGTCGCTGGGAGCGGTGCGACGGCCTCGCCATCAGGTCAGCGGAGTTGCCGCAATTCGATTCAATTGCGGGCGGGCATTTGAACCGCCGGTTACCATGCGCCGCCATCAAAATTTAAGGGCCGTGTGGCACAACTTATACGATAGAGGTCTGGTGGAGTACGTCATGACGTTCGATTTCGAGGATCATGGACTGCCGCTTGTCCAGCTCAAGGAGGCCAGGCGGGATCTCGTCCTGCAACTGCGTCACGTGAAGGGATCGATTTCGGCCGAGATGCTGACGCAGATCGTCGGGGTCCAGCTCGCCATCAAGGCGGTGGAGGAGGTGATCGACGATCTCGACGCCGAACTGGAATCCGCCACGGAAGGCTTCGCCGCGATGGAAGGCCGCGCCTGAGGGCTGTTCGGCTTTTCATTGCGGCGCCGAACAAATCCGGGGTTTGACTGGACGCGTTTTCTTTACGCGAGAGGCCCACCCCGTTCGAAAACGCTATGAATCCCGCAGCGCTGCGAGCAACTCGTCCGGCCGCTCGAACATCATGGTGTGACCGGCTCCCTTCATGACGATGGTCCGGGCATGAGGCAGGCCAACCGCCAGCGCCTTGCCGGCGCGCGCGGGGGTCATCATGTCGCGCTCGCCGAGAATCAGCGTCGCAGGCGCCGTGATCTTCGCCGCCGCCGCGAGCGCATCGCCATAGGCATTGCAAGCGGCGAGGTCGGTGTGCAGCACACCGGGCGCGCTCTTTTCCAGAATCCGCTCCGAGCTGCCATGCATCCAGACGCCCGGCGAGGCGCAGCCGCCGAGCTCGGCGGCAAAGCCGAGTCCCCAGATCGTGACCATGTCCACGGCATCATGGCTGTCCGCCTCGGCGGCATTGAGAAGATCCGGGCCCACCGTCATGGCGGCGGCGGTGCCGACCAGCGAGATGCCGGACACCTTGTCCGGATGGCGGGCGGCAGCATCCAGCGCGACCAGCGATCCCATGGAATGGCCGACGAGACGCGCCTTCGCCGCGCCCGCCGCATCGATCAGCGCGGCGGTCCAGTCCGCCATCTGCGCGATGGTTGTCAGCGGCGCGCCCGCCGAGCGGCCGTGGCCGGGCAGGTCGGGGGCTAGCACGCCGAAGCCGTGATGGGCGAACCAGCGCGTATGCAGCGACCACACGGAGTGATCCATGCCCGCGCCGTGCAGGAACACGATCGCCGGCAGGCCGGCGTCGAAGTCGCGGCCGCCGGTGGCGATGAAGGTGTCGTGGCCGTTGACGATGATTTGCATGGGTCAAGCCTTCTGCGAGATGCGGAGCGCCTGACCGAGATCGTCGATGATGTCCTGCGCGCCTTCGAGGCCGACCGACAGGCGCACCAGTTCCTCACCGATGCCGGCCGTCTTCAACTGCTCCGCATCCATCTGCTGGTGCGTGGTGGAGGCCGGATGGATCACCAGCGTCTTGGCGTCGCCGACATTGGCGAGGTGGCTGGCGAGCTTCAGCGCCTCGATGAACTTGCGGCCCGCCGTGCGTCCGCCCTTGATGCCGAAGGAGATGATGGAGCCCGCGCCCTTCGGAAGCAGGCGCTGCGCCAGCGCATGATCCGGATGGGTTTCGAGCGAGGGGTGCAGCACCCACTCCACCGCCTTGTTGCTCCCGAGGAAGGCGAGCACCGCCTGTGTGTTGGCCATGTGGCGATCCATGCGCAGGCCGAGCGTCTCGATGCCCTGCAGCAGGTGGAAGGCGTTGGTCGGCGACAGGCATGCGCCGAAATCGCGCAGCCCCTCGTTGCGGGCGCGCATCATGAAGGCGGCCGGGCCGAACTGCTCGTCGAAGACGATGCCGTGATAGCCCGCATAGGGCTCGGTGAGGGTCGGGAATTTTCCGGAGCCGCGCCAGTCGAACGCGCCGCCGTCCACGATGACGCCGCCGATGGCGATGCCGTGGCCGCCGATCCATTTGGTGATCGAGTGCATGACGATATCGGCCCCCAGCGTCGCGGGCCGGCTGAGATAGGGCGTGGCGAAGGTGTTGTCGATCAGCAGCGGAATTTTCGCATCGTGCGCGATCTGCGCCACCGCCGGAATGTCGAGCACTTCAAGGCCGGGATTGCCGATGGTCTCGCCGATCACGAGTTTCGTCTCGGGTCGGATCGCGGCGCGGAAACCGTCGAGGTCGCGCGGCTTGACGAAGGTGGTCGTGATGCCGAAACGCGGCAGCGTGTGGGTCAGAAGATTGATGGTGCCGCCGTACAGCGAGGCGGAGGCGACGATATGATCGCCCGCGCCCGCCAGCGTGGTGATGGCCAGATGCATCGCCGCCATGCCGCTCGCGGTGCAGACGGCCCCGACGCCATTCTCGAGCGCGGCCAGTCTCTCCTCCAGCACCGCGATCGTCGGGTTGGAGATGCGGGTGTAGAGATGTCCGTGGCGTTCGAGATTGAACAGCGCCGCCGCATGATCGGCATCCTGAAACACGTAGGATGTTGTCTGATAGATCGGCACGGCCCGCGACCCCGTGGTCGGATCGGGGTGCTGGCCGGCATGCAGGCTCAACGTCTCGAAGGCGGGCGGCTTGGGGGCGGGCATGAACGGACTCGAACTGTCGGCGGGTTTGATCGGCGCGCACTATAGCGATTTCGCGCCGAGTGAATACCCGATCGGCGGCGCCGCACATCGCGCCAGCCTGGAAGCTGTTTATTTTTTATTTTTGCTGCGTTGCGGAATTTGAGTCTCTTTACTGGCCGTGATCGGTCAATGTCTTCTCGCAGGCCTTGCTCAATTTGGTGCGGTTCTGCCTGAGGCAGGCGAGCACGGCGAAGTCGCCCTGATCGAGCACGCTGCGGCAGAAGCGAACGCTGTCGCGCCGGCAGGTGGATTGCTCCTGCATCGAGCCTTGCGCAGCGGCGGGTCCGGCAAGGGTGGCAAGAAGGGCGACGGCGATCAGCGGACGAAAAAACATCTTCGGCTCCCGGCAGTTTCTGGCGTTAGTCGGGAGAGGATGCTGTCGGTTCGAATGAGCCGTTTCGATGGCGTCGGGGCGCAGGCTGTCGTGTTGAAGAGTCTATCGTGTTGAAACGATCTCGCACCAGCCGTACCGGATGGGTTTCGTTCCGATCCACGAGGAATATGAGGTACAGGTGTCCGGTTTCATCGCATAGCCGAACAGCCCCAGATACGCGGCGGCACGCTCCTTGAGCGCCCGCTCGCGCGCATCCATTGCCGCAATCTGGCTCGGCAGCGGCACGAGGCGGCAGACCCTGTCGCCGGTCGCGGCCTCTTCGATCCCGACCGTGACCTTGAAGCGCCGGATCGTGCTGCGGATAAAGTCGCAGCCGCCGGCGCTTGAACTCAGCCGCAGCCGGTCGAGGATGCTGTTCCACAGCGCGATGTTCTCCAGCGCCTGCTCGCTGCGGCCCTCGAACATCACATAGGCCGGCCCCCCGCGCCCGGACACGATGTCGCGCGCGCGCTGCACATAGGCTTCGGTGACCGGCCAGCCGCCCAGGCCGACAAAGGCGACGCGCGGCGAGAACTGGGTGGCGAGCCAGGCCAGCGCGGTTTCGCCGTCCACGGTCAGAACCGTCGTGTGCGACTCGTCGGTCAGCAGCGGCAGTTCGGCGCGATAAGGGGGCGTCGCCCACGGCTGGTGCCCCCAGGTGCGGATGCCGCCCGAGATCACCACGGCCGTGCAGACGACGAGCGTGATCGCGCTCCAGCGTCGCGCGCGCTCGTAAGGAAACAGGCGGCCGAACAGGATGAAGATCACCAGCGGCGTCAGAAGCTCGATGGCGACGATATAGCGGCCGATGCTGAAGATGATCATCCACAGCACGAAACCGATCGCGACGTAGAGCACGACCGCGCGGGCGCGTGGATCGAGCGCGCCGATCTGCGGCCGTCCGGCGAAGCGTCGCCACATGGCCGCGGCGAAGGCCGCAAGCATGGTGCCGTAGGTCACCGCCCAGATGATCTGGCGCAGCCGCAGCTGGCCGATCCGCTGGGAATCGAACGTCAGAATAAAGGGCCAGGCAAGATATTCGCCGAAATGGCGCGGCAGCCAGTTCGGATCGTTCACGCTCATGGAGACCACGAGCGAATTCGGGAACAGGTTGCCGAACATCGGAAACAGCGGGTTTCCGAACACCTGCCACATCTTCAGGTACCAGAAGCCGGTGGCGGCGACGCCGATCAGCACGCCGATCCCGGTGACGAACGCGACCAGAAGTCGGCGGGACCAATCGACGGGCAGCGTGAGCAGAACGAGGCACAGCGCAGCGGCGTAAGGCCCGTTGGTCAGTTTCAGGCCCATGCCGGCGCCGGCCAGAAAGCCCGCGATGGCGGCCAGCGCCAGCGCCGGACGCGACAGGCGGGCGAGCGCATCCCATTGCGCGAGTACGATGGCCAGCGCGCCGAGTTCGAGCAGCGACGTGAGATTGTCGCCCATCGTGTTGCCGACCTCGGAAAGAAAGTGCGCGGTCAGCACGCCCGCGAGGCCGAGCAGGAGCGGCACGCGGATGCGGTCTTCCGCCGGCAGGTTCGGCAGCGCGTGGCGCGCGATCAGCACCAGCAGCAGGAAGTTCAGTCCGTGAAACGCGCCCATCACGAAGCCGATCAGCGGCCCCGGTAGCGTGCGTGTCATCAGGTAGTAAGGGAGATCGATCAGCGGATTGAAATAGCTCTGGATCCCGGCGGGCGCGAGATCGATGGCAAGCTTGCCGTACAGCAGCGCGAAGGGATTGTAGAGGTGATAGTTGTGCAGATCCCAGTTCTCGTCGACGCCGAGCAGGACCGAGAGCAGGCCGAACAGCAGCGGGGCCAGCAGTCCGGCGCGTCGCAAGGTCTGCGGATCGTTGAGCGTGGAACGGGTGAAGACGCTGAACCGCCGTTGCAGCATCCGCAGACGCTCAGACGCCATGATCGTCGCCGCGCCGCAATCCCGGCAAGGCGGGATAGGACAGATAGTGCAGCCGCAAGGTCTGCCGCCGCAGCCGCGCCATGCCATCCAGGATCAGGCCGACGGTGAGCGAGAGCAGCGCGGAGATCATCAGGCCGACGGTGAGCACCGCGGTGGGCAGGCGCGCGACGAGGCCGGTCTCCATGAACACGATGGTCAGCCAGATGCCGAGCGCGAGCGAGACGGCCGCCAGCAGCAGCGCTGCGCTGCCGAAGAAGATCAGCGGTCTTTCCTCCTTCACGAGGAATGCGATCACCCGCAGGATGCGGAAGCCGTCGTTGAAGGTAGAGAGCTTGCTGGTCGAGCCCTCGGGCCGCTCGCCGTAGGGCGTATCGATCTCGGCCATCGGTACGTTCATTTCCAGCGCGTGCACCAGCAGCTCGGTTTCGATCTCGAAACCGCGGCTTTCGATCGGGAACGTCTTCACGAAACGGCGCGAGAACACCTTGTAGCCCGACAGCATATCGCGCGAGCGCGCGCCGAAGAACCAGCCGACAAGGCCCGTCAGCATCCTGTTGCCCATCACATGGCCAGGCCGGTAGGCCTCCGCCTTCTGATGCACGCGGGCCGCGTTCACCAGGTCGTAGTGGCCGCCGAGCAGCTTTTCGATCATCCTCGGCGCCGATGGCGCGTGATAGGTGCCGTCGCCGTCCACCAGCACGTAAACGTCGGCCTCGATGTCGGCGAACATGCGCCGCACGACGTTGCCCTTGCCCTGATCTTCCTCGGCGCGGACGATGGCCCCCGCTGCGGCCGCCGCGGTGGCGGTGCCGTCGGTCGAATTGTTGTCGTAGACGTAGATGCTGGCCGTCGGCAGGCTGATGCGGAACTCACGCACCACCTCGGCGATGGTCACGCTTTCGTTGTAGCAGGGCACGAGAACCGCGATCGCGGGAAAGGCTGTCGTTCTGTCCATGGTCCACGCGGATTGGCCCGGAGGCTGCCTTTTGGCTGACGCAAAGGCCGGTTATCGGCTGAAGGAACTCAATGTTCGGTGCCGCCGGACGGAAGACAGCCCGGCGGATTTTGTCAATATCCCGTTTCGTTCCGTTTTGTTTCGCGCATGCGCCACGGTCGATTCGGGCGCCGTGCTGGTTCCGGGACTGTTCTGGTCAGACCTTGTCAACGTTCGGCGCGTAGAGATTGATTCGCGGGGGCGATGTGAAAGCCGGTTTACAATTCATGCGGATGGTTCCTTTTTTTGGTTTCGGCGCTGCGTTGGCCGTTGGTCTCGGGCTGACCGCCCCGTTGATCCCGCACGCCGGATGGCCGCTCGGCGCGCGGGCCGCCCACGCGCAGGCGAGTCAGGAGGCTATTCTCGACTATCGCCGGAAGCTGAAGATCTACCAGGAGGCCCGCGGGGCGTTCGAGCAGGAGGCGGAGGCTTACTGGTCTGCCGTCGCGGAACTGCGCCGCCAGCGCAATGCCAAGCGGCGCAATGGCGAGACCATCGTGCTGACCGATTACGTGCTGGAACAGCCGCCGATGTATAGCGGGCCGAAGCGGCCCGTGGATCCGGAAGCGCCGTCGCAGCCGCCGTCCGAGCAGCCGAGCATTCCCGTCGTGGCCGATTTCCTGAAAGCCGCCGCCGAGCACTACAAATTCGTGCCGCAGCGTCCGAAGACCGAAATGGAATTCAAGCGTGCCTATGCGCGCTTCGCCGCGGAAGCGGGCCTGACGCGCGAGCAGGCGGTTCGGGTCTATGCCTTCGAGACGGGGGGCAACGGCAATCACGACATGCAGTCCGGTCTCAACCCGGCCAGGCCCGGCTCGCGGGCGATCTCGACTGCGGTCGGCTATAACCAGCTTCTCACCACCAACAGCGTCAACCTGTTCGCCGAGCAGGGCAACGCGATCGTCGCGGAGTTGTCCGCCCGGGCCGCACAGATGTCCGGGGCCGGCCGCAAGGCCATAGATCACAAGATCGCCGTGGTGAAGCGGATGGTGGCTTATTCACGCTCCGTGCCGAATTCCTGGTCACAGCAGCAGAAACTGGCCGGCACGCCGCAGGGCCGCGCCATCCATGCGATGGTCCTTGACATCGATGTCGGGCCGATCCTGCAGACCCACAAGCTGCTGACCTCGGTGAAGTTCGCCGCCACGCGCGGCTATCCGCGTCGGCTGACCGCCGCCGAACTCGAAATGATGAATCTCACGGGAGACGGCACGGGCTACGACATGGTGACCATGCCGCAGGCGATGCGCGAGCAGGTGCCGACTTCGAATTTCTTCCAGCGCGGCGGCTATGAACGCAACCCTGTGGCAATTCGCCACAATACGGTGGCCAAGCTGCTGGCCGTCACCGATGCCCGGATGGATTCGAACAGCCAGAAGCCCGGCGCGCGCGAACTCGACGCGGCCTTTTCGGGCGCACTCAGCGCCAACTAGCCGCGAATGCCGGATGAGGCGGGAGGCCGGCGAACCGGCCGCTGGCCTTTCGGATCAGGAACGGTCTTCCCCGAACTTGAACGAGCCGTCGCCCTCAAGAAACGGTCCGCTGCGCATATAGAGCTGGCCGTTCGCGCCCAAGAAGAAGATCGTGTTTTTCGGTACGCGCCGTGCGCCCTTGAAAAGCTCCTTGGCGTTGCGGGTGCCGAGCGTGTAGCTGGTGACCCGTCCCTGCGTGTCGAACGAGATGGCCTGATCCTGCGACAGCGTGAGGGGCTGGGCACTGGCAGGATTCGCCAGCAAGACGGTCAGCACTCCGGCGACTGCGAGAGCCGGTGAGAATGTCATGTGGTGTCTCCACGGATAGCTTGCTTGGCTGCGGGACATCGGCGCCGGTTTCGGTTCGCCATGTTCCGACGAAAGCTGAACCGCTGGAATCCGTCAATACTTATCAGCGAGCACTTTTTTTTGCTCTGAAGCCGTTTGAACGGCGGGCGAACCCGATTATCTTCCGCCGGCCCGGCAGGTGTCGGGCGGGAGGAGCCGTCGATGAAGGGATATCTTGGCGCGTTGGCGCTTTTGCTGGGTGTGTCGGCGACGCTTGTCCCCGCAGCCGCAGATGAGTTCAAGCTGCTCAACAACCAGCGTATTACCTGCAGCCGCGGGCTCAACCCCGGCAAACTCAATACCGCGACCTGCCGGTCCTATGCCTATGTGTTCAACGCCAAGACCTCGGAATATTATCGCTGCACCGTCAGCCTGGCGCTGACGCGCAACAACAAGGAAGTCCTGAACGTCCAGAGCGACGGCGGCTGCGTAAAGAAGCCGCGGGTGTTCGACACCGATTCCAGCTACTCGTTCGACGCCACCGAGACCGAGCCGGCGAACACCAATGCCTTCTTCGGGCAGGGCGGCTATGCCATGTGGGTGAGCGACAATACCGCGCTCAAGGTGCGGGGCTGCATCACCATCTCGTCGGGGCTCGGCTCAGACATTTCCCGCTGCGAGGATATGAAGTTCGAATAGGCCCGCCTGTCACGGCAGGAGCGGGACGGCCGTTGTCCGGCCGCCCCGCGGCACTGGCTTATTCCGCGGCCTGCATGATGCCGCGCGACTTCGGAAGCGGATCGGCGACCGTGCCGATCGATTCCATCGACTTCTCGAACTTGACGAAGCCGTCGTCCATCAGCGCGCGCGGATCGAAGTTCTCTTCGGCGATGATGCCATGGACGCGGCGGCGCTGCATGCCCATGTTGCCGCCGTCGTAGATCGGCAGCACCGACGCCTCGCGCAGATATTTGCCGAACTTGTATTCGGTGCTGAGGCTGTTGACGCCGACCACCTGCATGCACTTGTAGACGCAGTCGAACATCGTCTCGGTCACATTGATCTTGCTCATCGCGCCGATCAGTTCGGCGTGCTGGCCGTGCTTGTCGAGATAGTCGGCCGCCCGCCAGGAGAAGTAGCGCGCGGATTCGATCTTGGCTGCAACGTCGCCCATGATGTAGCCGGCGTTCTGGAAGCGGATGATCGGGGTCAGCGAGCCGGCGGTGAACGTCTTGAGGAGCTTGAGGGCGTCCTCGTAAGCCGCGCGTGCCACGCCGACGGCCGCGATGGCGGCGACCGGGCCGGACCATGCGAAGTTGCGGTTGATCACGAAGTCGCCGTTGCCCACGGCGCCGGGCAGCAGGTTGTCGACGGGGACCTTGGCGTCCGTGAAGGTGACCAGGGCGTTGGACGTGGTGCGGTGTCCCTCCTTGTCGAGGAATTTCCATGTGACGCCGGGGGTTCCACGCTCGATCACGATGGCCGAGAGGCCTTCCGTGCCGCCGACCGAGGTGTCGGTGCGGATGATCGCGGTCTGGGTGTTGCTGCCGAGGCCGTCCCAGCCGGCCGAGGACGACCACTTCTTCTTGCCGTTGATGATGAAGTAATCGCCGTCGCGGACGGCCGTCATGCCGATGCCCGCCTTCGGCACAGGGCTGTCGAAATTGGCGGTGCCGCCGGTGCCGCCCGGGGGCTCGCCCGCGGTCCATGCGCTGAGATAGGTTCCGGTCGGATCGGAGGTCGCAGCCCCGATGAAGCGCTTCTTCTGTTCCTCGGTGCCGTACCAGGAGACGGGCATCAGGCCGAGCCCGTTGCAGAGCACGGTGCAGGCAAAGCCCGGATCGACCGCGCAGATTTCCTCGGCGGCGATGACGAAGTCGAGGCAGGACAGTCCGCCGCCGCCGTAGTCCTTGGGCAGCATCGCCATGGCGATGCCCGCCTTGTAGGCCTCGATATAGGCGGACTGGGTCTTCTGGTAGGCGAGCATGGGATCCGGCTCGCGGTCGGCGGCCGGGATCACGGGCGCGAGCACGCCCTCGGAAAAGTCTCTCGCGAGTTTTTGTATCTTCTTCTGTTCGGCGGACATCGTGAAATCAATCGCCATTTCCGTTCTCCCTTGATGAGCAACCCGAGGTCCGAAGCGACGGGTTTTTGTCCGGCGCGGCCCGTCCTGACCTCGGGGGCATGATGAGATCTCGGTCCCGAAATCGACAAGAAGATACTTTAGGCAGTTAAAACTGTTTAATCAGGCTGATTTGGTCATAGGGCGTGCAAAGTGGAATTGAATCAGGCACGATGTGACTGAAATTGGCGCAGCCAAGCCTGCGCGACGTGAGATACTGCTACGTGAGCGAGTCGGGAATTTCTCCGGGATGCGACGTCGGAATCGGGATGCGCTGGCTGCGAGCTCTCCGGCTTACGGCGAAGACCGGCGGCGCGTGAGGACGGCAAGGTGATTGTTGGCGACACACAGCAGAAGCTTCTGACCAAGCTTCTCGAATCCAAGGCGGGGCTCACCGTGGATGAGCTGGCCGCGCAGATCGACATCACCCGCAGCGCGGTGAAGCAGCATCTGTCCGGGCTGGAGCGCTCCGGCTTCGTGCAGCACACCTCGTCAAAAAGCGGCGGGCGTCCGAAGTTCCTCTATACGCTCACCGAGAGCGGGATCGATCTGTTTCCCAAGCGCTACTCGTGGTTCTCGCGGGTGATGTTCGAAAGCCTGCGCAAGAAGATCGGCGCCTCGAAATTCGGCAGCTACATGTATGAGCTCGGCGTCGACATGTCGGCGGCCGCCATTCCCCGGCTGGTCGGCAAGACCCGCGTCGAGCGCGTCGTCGAAATCGTGCGCATCATGAACGAGACGGGCTTTGCGGCGCGGGTGATTTCGCCGGAGAAGGGCGAAAAGCTGCCGCGGATCGAGTGCAAGAACTGCGTTTTTCACGATCTGTCGAAAGACTATATCGAGGTCTGCCAGTTCGACCTTGGCTTTCTCTCCGGGCTGATGGGGGCTCCGATCGAACATCAGGAGTGCATGCAGCGCGGCGGCCAGGCCTGCCGCTTCAAGTTCTTGCCGCCGAACTGAGTTTCGGCGCGGGCGGCGCCGCCTTGTAGAACGGCGTCGGCGCCGAGCGGGCGATGGCGCGCGGATCGAACGACGGCTCGGCCATGACCATGCAGATTTTCCGCATCTGCATGCCGATATTGCCTGCATCATAGAGTGGAAACACCATGGCCTCGCGCATGTAGCGCTCCAGCGGATGGTAGCGGTCGAGGGCGTTGACGCCGACTGCCTTCATCGCTTGAAATACCGCGCCGAACAGCATCTCGCTGCAGAACACCTTGGCCATCGGGCCGACCGCATGGCCGTCCGAATTGTTCATGTCGTGATAGTGGGCGGCTTTCCATGCGAAGGCGCGGCCGGCCTCGATCTTCATGGCGACTTCCGCCAGCGTGTAGGCCACCGCCTGATGCTCGATGATCGGGCGGCTGCCGCCGCCGGTATAGGTCTTGGCCCATTTGAGGGCATACTCGTAGGCTGCGCGCGCGACGCCGACCGAGGCGATGGCCGCGACCGGGCCGGACCACGTGAAAGCCTTGTTGATCACCAGATCGCCGTCGCCGAGCGCGAAGGCGTTTTCCTCCGGCACCCGGCAGTTTTCGAACACCACCGAGTTGTTCTGACTGAGCCGGTGTCCGATCTTGGAGATCGGGGTCTCGTAGCGCACGCCGCCTGCCGAGCGCGGAACGATGATGGCGCTGAGGCCCTGCGTTCCGCCCGCGTCCGATGACGTGCGGACGATGCAGACGTTGACGTCCGCCCCCTTCAGATCCCAGCCGCCCGCGTTGCAGGGCCAGAACTTGCGGCCGTTCAGGATATATTCGCCGTTCTTGCGGTCATGCGTCGCCGTCAGCGAGATGCCCGCCGGGTAGGGTGCGGGCGCATCGAAATTGGCGGTGCCGCCGGGCGCGCCCGCCGCCTCGCTCACTGTCCAGCCGGCGAGATACTCTCCGCGCGGATCGCTTGTGGCCGGAGGAAGCCACTTCTGCTTCTGCGCCTCGGAGCCGAACCACACCACCGGCATCAGCGCGAGCCCGTTGACCAGCAGGATGGTCGCAAATCCGGGATCGACCGCCGTCAATTCCTCGACGACGATCTGGAGATCGACGTTGCTGATGCCGCCTCCGCCATACGCCTTGGGCAGGAATCCGGTGGCGAAGCCGAGCTTGTAGCTCTCGATATACGCGCCCTTGACCGCCTGGAATGCCCGCTGCGGATCGGGATCCTCGTCGGCGGCGCGGACCAGCGGCGCCAGCACTTCGGTCGCGAACTCCCGGGCGATCCGCTGCAGCCGCTTCTGATAGGCGGTGAGCGTGAAATCGATAGCCATGGCTGTCTCCGGAGGCGACCCAACTAAAGACAGTTTTACATAGCTAAAGTTATTCCGGATGGCCGTATTGTGTGCAGGCGGCAGCCAACGAATAGGCAGGCCGGACTCGTCGAGTCCGGCCCGCCCCGATGCTGCTATTGCGGCGCGATCTTCGCGAACTGGGCGACCTTGCCCCACTTCTCCGTTTCGGCCGCGACGAAGGTCCGCATGGCTTCTGGCGATCCGCCAACCGGGTCCGCGCCGAGCTTGCGCAACTGGGCGACGGCCTCCTCGGTCGCCAGGAACCTGTTCACCGAGGCATTGAGCTTGCCGATGACCTCCGGTGGCGTCTTCGCCGGGGCGGCGATGGTGAACCACGATGCGGCCTCGTAGCCCGGCACGCCGGCTTCGGCGATGGTTGGGATGTTGGCGAGCGGCGGCCAGCGCTTGGCGGTGGAGACCGCGAGCGGCCGCACCGCGCCGGATTCGGCGAAGGACTGCACGGCGGGAAGGTTGTCGATCATCATGTGGACGCGCCCCGCGACCAGATCGGTGACGGCCGGCGCGCTGCCTTTGTAGGGCACGTGGACGATATCGACGCCGGTCATCGACTTGAACAGTTCGGTCGATACATGCGCCGTGCTGCCCAGACCCGGCGTCGCATACAGAACCTCGCCGGGTTTCGACTTGCAGTAGGCGATCAGTTCCTCGATCGATTTGACCGGCAGCGACGGCGTGACCGAGCACAGATTCGCCACGCGCGCGATCACGGTCACCGGTGCGATGTCCTTGTCCTGATCATAGGTCAGGTTCTTGAACACGAAGCGGTTGATGGAGTGGGTTCCGGGCGTGCCTACGATGAAGGTGTAGCCATCCGGCTCCGCTTTCGCGACGAAATCGGCGGCGATGTTGCCGCCGGCGCCCGCCTTGTTCTCGATGAAGATCTGCTGGCCGTATTCCTCGCTCAGTTTCCCGGCGACGATGCGGGCGAGAAGGTCCGTGGTGCCGCCGGGCGAAAACGGCACGACGAATTTCACCGGCCGCGTGGGCCAGCTGTTCGCTTTCGCGGTGCGGATGACGAAGGGAGCGGCGAGCGCGGCTCCGCCCCCGGCCACGAGCGCGCGACGGGAGAGAAGGACAGACATGGTTTCCTCCGGACTGTTTTTGTTGTCGTCAGCCTCTAGCACAGCTGCGGGCCGGGCGCAGCCCGGCGTCGCGCCGGGCTCAGGTGCGTCTTAGACCAATGTCCCGATGGACCTCGCGGGTGGCCCATCCTTAACTGGACGACAAAAGGTTGACCTGCGGCGCGCAGGTCGCCACGGTGAACGCAGAAGGCCAGAGACTGGCCCGCGCATTCTAGTCTGGGGAAGAAACGATGAAATCGAAACTCGCGATGGTGCTCGCGGCGGGCGCGTTGACGCTCGGTGCGCCTGCTGCGCATGCGCAGCAGTTCATCAACGTGCTCACGGGCGGCACGTCCGGAGTCTATTATCCGCTCGGTGTCGCGATCGGGAAAATCTACGGCGAGAAGATACCCGGGGTTAAAACCCAGGTTCAGGCCACCAAGGCGTCGGTGGAAAATCTCGTGCTGCTTCAGCAGGGGCGCGGTGAACTGGCGTTCACGCTCGGCGATTCACTGAAGGCGGCATGGGAGGGCGACGCCGAGGCGGGCTTCAAGTCGAAGCTCGACAAGCTGCGGGTGATCGGCGCGATCTATCCGAACTATATCCAGATCGTCGCGACCTCCGAGAGCGGCATCAAGACTCTGGCCGACCTCAAGGGCAAGAGCCTCTCGGTCGGTGCGCCGAAGTCCGGCACCGAGCTGAACTCGCGCGCGATTCTGGCGGCGGCCGGCATGAGCTACAAGGACCTCGGCAAGGTCGAGTATCTGCCGTTCGCCGAATCCGTCGATCTGATGAAGAACCGCCAGCTCGCGGCGACGCTGCAATCGGCAGGGCTCGGCGTCGCCTCGCTGAAGGATCTCAGCAATTCGACGCAGATCAGCGTCGTGTCGGTGCCGAAGGAGACCGTGGACAAGATCGGTCCGCCGTTCGTCTCGACGGTGATCCCTGCGAAGACCTATACCGGACAGGAGCAGGACGTGCCGACCGCCGCCGTCATCAACTATCTCGTCACATCGTCGGCGGTCTCCGACGATCTCGCCTATCAGATGACGAAGGAAATCTTCGAGAACCTGCCGGAACTCGTCAACGCGCATGCGGCAGGCAAGGAGATCAAGCTCGCGACGGCGGCGAGCGGTAGTCCGGTGCCGCTGCATCCCGGCGCCATCCGCTTCTACAAGGAAAAGGGCGTGCTGAAATAAGTCGCTCTGGCGTTCGCCATTCGGGTGCACCCTCCCTTGCCTCGGCGGCGGGGAGGGGCTCCATTTCAGATCGAAAATAATAACATCAAGCCAGCCAGAGCAAAGAAACACCGGCTGGGGGAGCGCCGTCGATGCTGAAGGCAGCCGAGCCGGAACAGCCGGTCAAGGTCGAGTTCGACAATTTCGAACATGGCTTTCCCGAAGGCTTTGGTCCCGGCTGGTGGGGCCGACTGGCTTACGCGGTCGGCATCGCCTTCGCGGTGTTTCAGTTGGTCATCGCCGCGTGGAGCATCCTGCCGAGCCAGGTGGTGCGCGGCGTTCACGTCGGGTTCCTGCTGCTGCTGACCTTCGGGCTGATCGGTAATTTTACGGCGAAGAGCGATGCCGGGCGGGCGCTGGCCTGGACCATCGGGGCCGCCGGCTTCATGACCGGCCTTTATCAGTGGATCTTCTATGCCGATCTGATCGCGCGCGATGGCGATCCGACGCATCTCGATCTCGTGGTCGGCACGGTGCTCGCCGTGCTGATCTTCGAGGGCACGCGCCGGATGATGGGGCTGGCGCTGCCCCTGATGTGCGGCGTGTGTCTGCTCTACTGGTTTTTCGGACAGTATCTGCCCGCGCCGCTCAACCATCGCGGCTATGATTTCGATCAGGTCATCACGCATCTGTCGTTCGGCACCGAGGGCTTTTATGGCGTGCCGATCTACGTATCGGCCACTTACATCTTCCTGTTCATCCTGTTCGGCTCGTTCCTTGAACGCGCCGGAATGATCCAGCTGTTCACCGACGTGTCGCTCGGCCTGTTCGGCCGCACGCGGGGCGGCCCCGCCAAGGTCGCCGTGTTCGCGTCCGGCCTGATGGGCACGATTTCCGGTTCGGGCGTCGCCAACGTGGTGACGGTCGGCCAGTTCACGATTCCCCTGATGATCCGCTTCGGCTATCGCCGCGCCTTCGCGGCGGGCGTCGAGGCGACCGCGTCGATGGGTGGGCAGATCATGCCGCCGGTGATGGGCGCGGTGGCGTTCATCATGGCCGAGACGCTCGGCGTCGATTATTCGGTGATCGTGAAGGCGGCCGTCATTCCGGCCATGCTCTATTTCGCGTCTGCGTTCTGGATGGTGCATCTGGAGGCGGGCAAGCACGGCCTCGTCGGCATGTCGCGCGATCAGATCCCGAGCGCACTGAAGGCCGTCGTGGAGCGCTGGTATCTTGTGCTGCCGCTGGCGGCGCTGGTGTTCATGCTGTTCGAGGGCTTTACCCCGCTCTACGCGGGCACCATGGGACTGTCGCTCACGGTGGCGCTGATCCTCGGCGCCAGCATCACGCTCGGCTTTTCCAACGTCGTGCTGCGCTACGTGTTCTGGATCGGCCTTGCACTTGTCATCGGCGCGCTGCTGCGCGAGGGGCTCAACGTCGCGATGGTCGCGGCGGTGATCGCCGTGCTGATCCTTATCAGCGCGTTCACGCGCGGGGGCCGCGGCACGCTGGCGGCCTGCCGGGATTCGCTCGCCGACAGCGCGAAGTCCGCGCTGACCGTCGGCATGGCCTGCGCCATTGTCGGCACCATCATCGGCATGATGACGCAGACCGGCGTCGGTACCATCTTCGGAAGCTGGGTGATCGGGCTTGGTGAGCAGAGCCTGTTTCTGGCGCTGATCCTCACCATGATCCTGTCGATCCTGCTCGGCACCGGGATTCCGACGATCCCGACCTATATCATCACCGCGGCGCTGGCCGCGCCCGCGCTCGCCAAGCTCGGAGTTCCGCTGATCGTCAGTCATATGTTCGCGTTCTATTACGGCATCATGGCGGATCTCTCGCCGCCGGTGGCGCTGGCGGCGCTGGCGGCCGCGCCGATCGCGAAGGAAAATCCGGACAAGATCGGCTGGGAGGCGATGCGCATCGCGCTCGCGGGGTATGTGATCCCGTTCATCGCGGTGTATTCGCCCGCGCTGATGCTGCAGGACGGCGATCCGATGGCCGCGCAGCTCGGCTTTTACGGTGCCGTGGTCTACGCCACCTTCAAGGCGCTGGTCGCGATCGCTCTGTTCGGCATGGTGGCGATCGGCTTCCTGTTCGCGCGCATGAGCGTGATCGAGCGGCTGCTGGCCTTTGGGGCCGCGGTGCTGCTGCTCGGCGAGCTGCCGCATTCGGACTGGATCGGCTACGCGCTCACCGCCGCGCTGGTGCTGTGGCAATGGCGCAAGCGCGCCGCCGTTCAGGCTGCCGTGGCGTGAGTCTGTGCCTCGCCAGCGCGGGTGCCGTGAAGGCGCTGGCGCTCGCCGCGTTCACGCTGGCCTGGACCCATTCCATCGAGAAGGTGGAATGGCGCGAAGACTGGCGCGCCACGCCGCAGGGTCTCGTGCTGGAGACGGCGCGGGTGAAAGGCTCCGGCGCGGGCATGGAGCCGCCGCCCGAGGCACGGCTCGCAGATGGCTGGTTCGTCTGGCATCCGCGCCGCCCGCCGCTGCGCGAGATCGCGCTCGGCAATTCCGGCGCGGCGGGCGAATGGCATTTATGCGCGGACGGAACATGCCGGCCGTTGTCGCAATTCGTGGAGACGGCGGCTGGCGAGCCGGTCGTCATGAGCGCGTGCGATTGACGATGCCTCAGCCCGCATCGATCCTTGCCGCCAGCACCTTGTCGATGCGGCGGCCGTCCATGTCGACCACCTCGAAGCGCCAGCCCTGCGTCTCGAAGACCTGCCCGGCCTCCGGCAGCGCGCCAAGGTTCTGCAAGATGAATCCCGCAACCGTATGAAACGCGCGGCTCTCCGGCATGATGATGTGCAGGAGGTCGGCGCATTCGTCGGCGGGCATCCATCCGGCCAGCAGATAGGAGCCGTCCGCACGCTGGATCGCTGCCTGCTCGGGCGGACCCTCCTCGGTGAAAAAGCCGCCGACGATGGATTCCAGAATATCCGCAGAGGTCACGACGCCGAGGAAGTCGCCGTATTCGTCGTAGACGAGACCCATATGCACGGCTGAGTTCTTGAGGATCAGCACCACGTCGCGGGCATCCGCCGATTCCGGAATGACGGGCGCTTCGCGCACCAGCGCGCGGATGTCGTCGCTGCCGTTCACCATGGCGTCCAGCAGATCCTTGGCCTGAAGGATGCCGATCGGATGGTCGCGGTCGCCTTCGTGCACCGGCAGGCGTGAATGGTTGCTGGTGCGAAACGTCTCGCGGATCGTCGCGACGGGATCGGTGAGGTCGATCATGTCGACCTCGCGGCGCGGCGTCATCACTGCGCCGACCGGCCGGTCGCCGAGGCGCATCACGCCGGCGATCATTTCCTTCTCGCCGGGTTCGAGCACGCCGGCATTTTCGGCTTCCACGATCAGCGTGCGGATTTCATCCTCGGTCACGGTCTCGGAGGCTTCGCCGCGCTGGCCGAGCAGATAAAGCACTGCCTTGCCGGACGCATCCAGCAGCCACACGATGGGCGCCGAAATGCGGGCGATGAACGTCATCGCCGGAGCGACGCGCACCGCCATCGCTTCGGGGTCGCGCAGCGCCACCTGTTTCGGGACGAGTTCGCCGATGATCAGCGAGGCGTAGGTGATCAGCGTGACCACGATGCCGACACCGGCTGCGTCCGCGACGCCTTTGCTCAGGCCCGTCTCGACCAGCCACGCCGAAAGGCGCTGGCCGAGCGTCGCGCCGGAAAACGCGCCGGACAGGACGCCGATCAGGGTGATGCCGATCTGGACGGTGGAGAGGAAGCGGCCGGGGTCCGAGGCCAGCGCAAGCGCGCGCTTCGATCCATGGACGCCTTTCTCAGCCAGGGCCGCCAGCCGCGCGGGGCGGGAGGACACGATGGCCAGTTCCGACATGGCGAACAGGCCGTTGACGACGATCAGGATCGCGGCGATCCCGAGTTCGAGGGATAACATCTCACCCTTGGGGTTGTGGACGATCTCCGCAACATAGCTATCACGCTGGCGCGCCGGAAGAGCCGTGAGCCAGCGGATTCTCTCAAGCCGCCTCCGCCGCAGGCGAGCTGGCGGTCCCTGAAGGTGCCAGGGAACCGCTGTGAATCCAGCCCTGCTTCGGATCGCTCCGGTTACTGCGTCGTGATCGCGGCGGAGGTCGCGCCGCGCAGGACCATATCGTTGTTGGAATCTGGGCCAAAGAAGATCGCGACCGCGCGACTATGCGCCGGATCGGGGGGAACATCTCCGGATGCCTGGAAGAAAAACGTGAACGTTGCGGTCTCGTTCTGCCCGAACGTCTTTATGATGGTGGACTCCGGTGGAGCCTTGCAGGCGCCGGTGGCCGGATTGGTTTCGCAGGCGACAGAAGCAACCGGAAGAATGCTTGCCTCGGTCAGTTGGTCGCCCCGGTCCGATTTGAACGCCCCGGCCGTGGCATATACGGTTCCCGGCCCGCCGACATTCGTTACAGCGACCGCGAAGGCCCCTGTGCCATTGGGCCCGCCGGTGCGGACGTAGCCGTCGTTCGACGGTGTCAGGCCGACGGCGATGATGTCGGGCACGGGCGTGCTTTCGACCCGCAGGTTCCAGGTGTTGAGCATCGAGGCGCTGGCGGCCGACTTCGGATTGCCGCCGAGGCAGGTGTAGCCGAGTTTGACATCAGGGCCGGAGAAGAAGCCTGACGTGTGCGGGGCTCTTGTGTTGAAGCCGACCATGAAGGTCTGCAGACCGCCCGGCGGGATATCGACGCGGGTGTTCACCGTGCCGCTCAACGCATTGGTCGCGGGATTGGTCGTCTGGAACACGAAGTCTCCGGCCACGGGCGTGATCGGCGCGATGCCGCACTGGTTGAGCCATCCGCCGGTATTGTTGATCATGCTGGTGAAGATCGTGGCGGCCTGTCCGGTCTGCACCGAGCGTGTATAGGGCAGCGTCGAGGCCAGCAGATCGTTGTTCGTCGCGGGAGGCATGATGCGGCTGATGCGGTTGCCGACCCGTTCGGTGAACCAGATCGCGCCATCCGGCCCGGCCGTGATGCCGGTCGGCTGGCGCGACGGCTGCGGGTTCGAGACATAGGCGGGAATCGGCACGCCATGTTCGGCGAGGGGATAACCGGGCGCATAGTCGATCTGGCCGATCCTGTTGCCGTCCTGCTCGGTGAACCAGACCCGGCCGTCATAGCCGGTGACCACGCCCCACGGATAGCTCGACGCCGTCGGCACGGCCAATAAGGAAAGAGCGCCGTCGAGCAGTCGGAAGATATAGCTCTCGGTGGTGAAGATGATCGACCCGTCAGGACCGCGTGCCAGATTCAGCGGAGCATTGCCGGGAGGCATCGGATCGGTTTCCCCGAACACGGGCGGGCTTTGCCGGGGATCGAACCAGCCGACGGTGCGTCTGCCGCGCGCCGCGAAATAGATCTTTCCGTCCGCCCCGCTGACGATGCCATTCGGCTGGTTGTTAGGCGTGGGGATGGTGAACTCGGTGATGACGCCCGCTGTCGTGATCCGGCCGATCTTGTTGCGAAGATTCTCGGTGAAATACAGCGCGCCGTCGACGCCGGGCGTGATGTGCATCGGGTTGCTGTTGGCGGTCGGGATGGTGAATTCGGTGATCGATCCGCCGTCGATGTTCAGCCGCCCGATCTTGTTGGTGTTGAACTGCGTGAACCAGATGTTGCCGTCCGAGCCGACAGCGATGCCGTAGGGCATGCTGTTCGCGGTGGGTACCGGCGTTTCGTTGATGGTGCCGCTGGAGGCCTGGATCCGGCCGATCTTGTTGCCGTCGAGCTCCGTGAAATAGAGGCGGCCGTTGGGATGGGATACGATCGCGTTCGGGCGCGCGTTCGCGGTCGGCAGATCGTATTGCAGGAAGGCCTGTGCGGCGGCGGGCGAGGCAGGCGCGCTGAATCCGAGCGCGGCGATGCCGCCGAGAACTGCAATGACCATCCGGCCGCGCCGGGCCGATCCCGAATGTGGATTCTGCAATGCCATGTTGCTCAACCTTCATTTGGGCGGCATCCGGATCGTCTCGCCGGCGCCGCGCGATATGCGCGGGACGATAGGGAGGAGACGTTCGGTGGCACTACCGGCAAATGCCGGAGGTGCGGCGGGTCGCCGCAGGCGCCCAAGAGGAAAGATCAGGGCTCGGGCGACAGCGGAAAGGCGTGCGCGCTCTTCAGCAAGGCAACCAGTTCGCTCTGTTGCCGGGTTCCGGTCTTTTGCAGCACGCGCTCCACGTAGGAGCGCGCTGTCGAGAACTTGATGCCCTGATCCGCCGCGGCGTCCTTCAGCGGCCGGCCCGCCACCAGCGCGGCGGCAAGCCGCGCCTCGGCCGGTGTCAGGTCGAACAGATCGCGGAGCAGCGGCAGCGAGGGAACCGCGGCTGTCGTGCTGACGGTTGTGGCGACCACAAGCAACTCTGCGCTCCAGAAGATGTCGCGCGCCGAATGCAGCAGCGGCAGGATATGAATGACGAAAGGCGACTGCCCCTCCCTGCGCCGCACCGGAATGGAGTGCACGCCGGGCTCCGCCCGCGGCAGCGGAGCCGCGACGGCCTCCTGAAGCAGGACGTCGGCCTCCGGATCGGTGAGTGCCAGCCGGCCGAACGCGGCGGGAAGGAAGACGCCCGGCATCGCTCCCAGCAATGTGTTGGCGGCCAGAACGCGCCCGCCGCGATCCAGCACAGCGGCCGGCATGCCGACCGCTTCCAGCGTGACGACGCTGGTTTGCGCCCGCTCCAGCCCCAGCCGGGCCGCGAGCAGCCCCGCGCGCGACAGATGCGGCCGGAAGGGCTCCAGACCATCCCTGTTGTCTTCCGAATGCGGCCCGTCGGGGCCGTGCCGCTCCATGGAGAAGACCACGACATCCGAGCCCGGCATCGGCATGACGGCCCCGAGCTGCCAGCCGAGCCCATACGTGCGCAGGTGGGGTTCCGTGGCCGGCGCACCGAGCATCTCGGGAAAGACATCGATGTCGCGCCAGAAGCCCGGACCATGCGCGAGCCATCGCTGCGGCCGCTGATTGTGCCGCCATGCATCCCCGGAGGCGAAGGCGTGCAGCCGTTCGGCGACGCTGTCGGTCGCGATCCATCGCGGCGGCCGCGACGAATTCGTAGCGAGCAAGGCCCCGCCGAACGATTCCGACAGATCGCTCAGGCTTTCGAGAATCTGCGGCCACATCTCGGGCACGAACGCCGCCTCGTAGATCCGCGCAATCAGATCGTCTGTTGCATCAGCCATTGAAACCTTGTGGTGCAGTTCGCGGCAAAGGGCAAATCTTCAGACTGTCAGGGAAACGGTTTCGCGCTCTTGAGCAGCGTCACCAGTTCGCTCTGCTGCCGGGTTCCGGTCTTTTGCAGTGTGCGTTCGACGTAAGATCGTGCGGTTCCGTACTGAATATTCTGCTCGGCGGCGGCCTGCCGGAGCGATTTGCCCGCGGACAGCGCGACGGCGAGCTTAGCCTCGGCCGGAGTCAGATCGAACAACCCGTGCAGCAACTCGGGGGTCGGAAGCATCGTCGATGTGCTGACCGTGGTGACGACGACAAGAATGTCGGCGTTCGCGAAGATTTCGTGAGCCGCACGCACCAGCGGCAGGACATGGAGCACGAGCGCCGGCTCGCCGGGTGGTCGTGGCACGGGAAACGATCGGACCTCCGTCGCCAGATGATCACTGGCCTCGATGGCTTTCTGAAAGAAGAGGTTAGCGCCTGAGTCTGCGATCGTCATGCGGCCGCGTGCGGCAGGCAGAAAGACATCGGCCAGGGCTTCGAGCGGTGCATTGACCGCGCGCACGTGGCCGCCATGCGACAGAACGGCCGCTGGCAGCCCCAGCACTTCGAGTGTCGACACGGCGTTGCGGGCTCGTTCCAGACCGAGACGCGCGCTGAGCAGGCCGACTCGCGACAGATGCGGAACAAGCCGGTTGAGACGGTCCACGGCGTCTTGCTCGTGGCGGCCGTCGGCAACGAACCGCTCGAACGTGTAGACGGCCATGTCGCCGGTCGGCATCGGAACCATCAATCCGAGTTGCCATCCGAGGTTGAGAGCCGTCAGGCTCTGATGGACGGAATCCTGTTTCAGCTCGTCCGGATCGAGATAATCGACGTCGCAGGCAAAGGACGTGTTCGCAACGCCGACAAGCTTCACGCGGATGTTGCGCTGCCAGGCGTCCGTCGAACAGAAATCGTGCAGCGACTGCTGCGTGAGTTTTGTCGTGCGAAATCGCGGCGGCTGCCGCTCCTTGAACACGAGGATTGAACCGCTGGCTGATCCCGACATTTTTCCGAGCCCGTCAAGCAGGTCCGGCCATAGATCGGGAACAAAGGCGGCTTCATAAATCTCTGTGGTCAAATCATCTGTCACGGCTCAAACCAAATCTGAAAAACTGAATGATAGCCGGTATGGCGCGGCGTGGAAGGCGTCCCGTTGCATGGGCTCTCCCGCCTCTTGCAGGACGTGCGCCAAGTGCGCATGGTTCCGCCAAAGCAAACCCGCCGGGAGAGGCGCCATGAACGCCGTGTCGAAGAGCCGCTATCACGAAGTCTATGCGCGGGCCGCGCGCGATCCCGAAGGGTTCTGGGGCGAGGCGGCGCGCGAAATCGACTGGATCCGGCCTGCCGACAAGATCTTCGATCCTGCCGGGGGCGCGTATGGCCGCTGGTTCGCCGGCGCGCTATGCAACACCTGCTACAACGCGCTGGACCGTCATGTCGCAGGTGGCCGCGCCGATCAGGCCGCCCTGATCTACGATTCGCCGGTAGCAGGCGAAACACGGACATATACCTATGCCGAGCTTCTGCGCGAGGTGCAGGCCTTCGCCGCGATCCTCGCCGGCTTCGGCGTGGCCAAGGGCGACCGCGTCATCGTCTATATGCCGATGGTGCCGGAGGCGGTGGTGGCGATGCTGGCCTGCGCGCGCATCGGCGCGGTGCATTCGGTGGTGTTCGGCGGCTTTGCCGCCAAGGAACTGGCGACGCGCATCGACGATGCTGCGCCGAAGCTGATCGTCTCGGCGAGCTGCGGCATCGAGCCGGGCCGCATCGTGCAGTACAAGCCGCTGCTCGACGAGGCCATCCGCCTGTCGACCGCGAAGCCCGGGGCCTGCATCGTGTTGCAGCGTTCGCAGCAGCCATGCGATCTCGTTGCCGGACGCGATCACGACTGGGCCGCGCTGCGTGAGCAGGCGCTCGCGGAAGGCAAGAGCGCGGACTGCACGCCGGTGCTGGCGACCGATCCGCTCTATATCCTCTACACTTCCGGAACCACCGGCATTCCCAAGGGCGTGGTGCGCGACAATGGCGGCTACATGGTCGCGCTGAAGTGGTCGATGTTCAATCTCTACGGCATCAGGCCCGGCGAAGTGTGGTGGTGCGGCTCGGACATCGGCTGGGTGGTCGGTCACAGCTACATCGTCTATGCGCCGCTGCTGCATGGCGCGACCTCGATCATGTATGAGGGCAAGCCGGTCGGGACGCCCGACGCGGGCGCGTTCTGGCGGGTGATCTCACAGCACAAGGCGGTGTCGTTCTTCACCGCGCCGACCGCGTTCCGCGCGATCCGCAAGGACGATCCGGACGGCCGCTTCATCCGCGACTACGATTTGTCGCGCCTGCGCAGCCTGTTCCTTGCGGGCGAGCGTGCCGATCCGCCGACAATCGAATGGGCGGAGCAGCAACTCAAGGTTCCGGTGATCGATCACTGGTGGCAGACCGAGACCGGCTGGTGCATCGCGGGCAATCCGCTCGGCCTCGGCATGCTGCCGGTGAAGCACGGCTCGCCCACGGTGCCGATGCCGGGCTATCAGGTGGATGTGGTGGACGAGGCGACGAAGCCGGTGCCCGCGGGCACCATGGGTTCCATCGTCATCAGGCTGCCGATGCCGCCGGGCTGCCTGCCGACGCTGTGGAATCAGGATGACCGCTTCCGCGAGGCCTATCTCAGCGAGTTTCCCGGCTATTACAAAACCTCCGACGCCGGCTACAAGGATCAGGACGGCTATATCTTCGTGATGGGCCGGACCGACGACATCATCAACGTGGCCGGTCATCGCCTCTCGACCGGCGGCATGGAGGAGGTGCTGGCCGCGCATCCGGATGTCGCCGAATGCGCGGTGCTCGGCGTGCGTGACGAGCTGAAAGGCGAGGTGCCGTGCGGCTTCCTCGTGCTCAAGGCGGGCGTGACGCGGCCGCACAGCGAGATCGAGAAGGAAGTGGTCGCCCTGGTGCGCGAACGCATCGGCCCGGTGGCGGCGTTCAAGCTGGCCATCACCGTGGGTCGTCTGCCGAAGACGCGCTCGGGGAAAATCCTGCGCGGCACCATGAAGAAGATCGCCGACGGCGAGGCGTGGTCGATGCCCGCGACCATCGACGATCCCGCGATCCTGGACGAGATCGGCACCGCGCTGAAAGGACGGATGGGATAGATGGCCCGGCGGCCGAAGACGGTGACCGTGAACGACAGCATGCAGAGCGGCTACACCTATGCGCTCGCCGCGCCGGTCGGCCGCGATTTCGATCCGCAGTTCACGCCCGACCTGACGCCGAAGGACATGCTGGCGCTCGGCGTGTTCGGCGGAAAGTACATGACGGATTGCCGCGACGAGTTTCCGGCAAGCTGGTTCGCGCGCGCGAAACTCTCGCCGTCCGGCGCCGATCCCGCGCTGAACTATTTCGGCGTCGCGGCCAGCCAGCCGCTCTCCGAGTGGCGGCGCAAGGGCTGGATTTACGCAGACGATCCACGCGGCTGGTTTCAGTGGTACTGCCGCTATTTCATGGGTCGCCGCCTGCCGCGGGAAGACGCCCGCCAGATCGGGCGCTGGAAGGCGATCCGGCGGCACATCGCGCAGATCAGGCAGCATTGCGAGCCGGGCGATCCGCTGTGCCGCCCGCGCCAGCGGCAGGCTCTCCTGCACTGGGCCTATGACAGCCGGAAGTTCTGAGCCCGTCGGCGGCGACGCGGGCCTCCCTCAATCCGGCCATAGTGCGATGGCAGTCCCACGCCTCTCTTTGGGCTGGCTGGAGTCTGTGCATGTCGTCGAAACTGTTGAAGGCGGAAACGCGGTTTCGCGCGTGGCCGATCGCGGTGATTGCGCTCGGCGCTTTGCCGCTCGCCGGCTGTCTCAATCTGGAGCGCCGCAGCGGCCCCGAGGCGCAGGCGGCGGCGGTCGCGGACGACGACGCGTTCTGCCAGCGCAACGGGGTGAAGCAGGGGTCGCCCGAATATGTCGCCTGCCGCAGGGACCGCGACAACTCCAGTACCAGCGCGGAGCGAAGCGCTGAACGCGCCCACTCGCGCATGGTCGATCAGATGACCAGCGGGCGCTGAACGGAGTCCGAGGTTAGGCCTTGAAGCGGTTGCGCCTTGAAGCGATCAGCCGCCGCTGGCCGCCCGTTCCATTGCGGCCATGTCGAGCTTGGTCATCTGCATTACGGCGGCCGTCACGCGGGCGCTGCGTTCCGGATCGCGTTCGCTGATCCATTCGTCGATCCGGTCGGGCACCACCTGCCACGACAGGCCGAAGCGGTCCGTCAGCCAGCCGCAGACACTGGTCTCGCCGCCTTCGGAAAGCTTCTCCCAATAGTGGTCGATCTCGTCTTGCGTCCTGCAGGAGACCATCATGGACACCGCCGGCGAAAGCTTGAAGGTGGGCCCCCCGTTCAGCGCCATCACCCCGGCGCCGTTGATCTCGAAATGCACCACCAGCACCGTGCCTTTCGGCAGCGGCGCGCCGTCGCCATAGCGGGACAGGCTCGTGATCTTCCCGTCCGGAAAGAGCGAGACATAAAATCTCGCCGCCTCCTCGGCCTGCGTATCGAACCACAGGCAGGTCCTGATCTTCGTCATCGCCGCGCCTCCGTCATGCCGTGACCAGCGATTTGAAGCCGCCGAAGATCATCCGCTTGCCGTCGAACGGCATGGACTTCGGGTCCATCGTGTCCTTGAGGCGCGGATCGCTCATCACCTTGGCGTTGATACGGTCGCGCTGCTTGCGCGATTTGTAGACGATATAGGAGAAGATCACGATCTCGTCCGGCTTCACCTTCACGCTGCGCGGGAACGAAGTCAGCTTGCCCACGGGGACGTCGTCGGCGATCCATTCGCGATAGTCGAGCGCGCCGTGTTCGCGCCAGATTTTCCCGGCCTTCCTCGCGAGCTTGCGGTAGGTGTCAAGCTTCTTCTTCGGTACAGGCACGACAAATCCATCGACATACATCGTTGTTTCCTCCCTTGATCGTGTGGCTGCGGCTCAGTGCCCGCAGCAGGACGATTGCGCCGTCGTTTCGTATTCGTCGTGGCGTTTCACCCAGTCGATGAGACTGCGGGTGGGGCCGTTCTCATCGCGGCCCTTCGGCGTCAGATCGAGCAGTGCGTAGATGCCGAGTTCGTCCTCGCCGCCGCGCGCATAACTTGAATACGTATGGTAGACGTGCCCGGACTCATCCTTAGCGAACACGCTCATGCCGTGCAGCTCGTCGATCGCCGCGTCCGTCATCTCGTAATTGTAATAGATCTTGCCGGACGACATCTGCTCCGGGCTGAACGAGACGTGGTAGTCATAGTTGAAGTCGCTGCCGAACGACGAAACCCAGTCGAAATGCCAGCCCATGCGGGCCTTGTAAGCCTCGATTTCCGGCAGCGGCGCGCGGGACACGGCGACGAGCGCCACGTCGCGCTGCGCCAGATGCACCAGCATCGCCTCCACATGATCGGCTCCGAAGGAACAGCCGATGCAGCCGGCGTCCCATCCGGGTCCGAGCATGAAATGCTTGACCAGGAGCTGGCTCTTGCGGCCGAACAGCTCGGCCAGGCTGTGCTGTCCCTGCGGCGTGTCGAAGACATAGGTCTTCTCCACGCGCACCCATGGCAGGTCGCGCCGCAGACGGCTGATCTCGTCGCGCTCGCGTGTCAGCGCCTTCTCGCGCGCGAGCAGAGCCTTGCGTGCCTTGAGCCATTCGGATTCACCGACGATACGGGTGGGCTGCATCGTTTCCTCCCCTTAGGTTTTAGACGAACAGTTTTTCCAGCTTGTCGAGCGAGCCGCTCCAGCCGCGGGTATGGCCGTCGCGCGCGGCTTCATCGAAGAAGCGCTCGTGGCGCAGCGTCAGCAGCGTGCCGTCGCCGTCCGGTTTCAATGAAACGGTGACGAACGATTCCCGTTCCGGCGTGGAGTGCCAGGCCCATGTGAAGGCGAGCATCTCGCCGGGCTTCACGGTGGTGTAGGTTCCGCCGACCTGATGATATTCGCCGTCCTCGGTATGGAAGCCGATGCGAAAGCCGCCGCCGGGCCGCACGTCCATGTCCGGAACCACGCTGCCCGGCACCACCTGCGCCGGCCCGAACCAGTGGACTATTTTTTCGGCGTCCGCCCACGCGGCGAAGACCCGCGCGGGGCTCGCGTTGAGGCGGCGCGTGAGGGTGATGCTGGGCTTTTCTTTCCCGGCTGGCGGCTCGGCGACTGCGGGGGAGGAGGACATGCTTCACTCTCCAGAAAGGCTTCGAGGCGATCGAGTTGCGCGGACCAGAACCGCGCATAGCGGTTAAGCCATTTTGTGGCGTCTTCCATCGGCGCGGCGTTGAGGCGGCAGGTCACGGTGCGCCCCGTCTTGGCCCGGGTGATAAGTCCGGCATCCGAGAGCACGTCGAGATGTTTCATCACCGCCGGCAGCGACATCGCGAACGGCCTGGCGAGGTCGCTGACCGATGCCTCGTCGGTGCTTTCGAGCTGGGCCAGCAGCGCCCGGCGGGTGGGGTCGGCGAGAGCCGCGAAGGTGCGGTCCAGCGGATCGGACTTATTGTAAACCATGAGGTTAAGTATAAGCACGCGATCCGCGCTGTCAACGGTGACCTTCCTTCGTGATGGCCGGACATGGCAATTCGAAGAGCGGCGTTCCGAAGACCACCTGTGCCGGGTGCGGCGAAGGAGAGAACTCGCTATGGGGAACCGTCGCTATTTCTTCAGCGCCGCCGAGATCAGTTTGATGGCGTCGTCGCTGGCCCACTCGGCCGGACCGGCGATGGTGCCGATCTCGCAGCCTTTGCCGTCGATCAGGATCGAGGTCGGCATGCCCTCGGCGCGGCCGGCGGCCTTGAGGTCCTGAAACACCTTCGCCTTCGGATCGGCGAAATAGGCCAGCTTCGCGATATGCGTATCCTTGAAGAAGGTGCGTGGCCTGTCGAGGTTACGGGTGTCGATGTTGATCGCGACCACCTCGAAGGCATCGGAACCGAGTTCGCCCTGCAGTTTGTCGAGCGCGGGCATCTCGACGCGGCACGGCACGCACCAGGTCGCCCACAGGTTGAGCAGCACGGTGCGGCCGCGCCAGTCCGAGAGTTTTTTCGCCTGACCGCCGGCATCCTCGAAGGCGAGGTCCGGCAGCTTGAGCGGACGGGTCGCCATCTTCACCGCGGCGACTTCGCCTTTCGCCAGCGGATCGAGTGTCTGGGCCAGCTCGACGGCGCTGCCGCAGCCCTCGTCGGCCGCGGCATTGCGCATGGACGGGCCGATCCCGTATATCCCCGCGGAGCCGAGAACGACGCCCGCGATCACCGCCGCGGCGAGGCGCGGGCGGCGCGAGAAGGCAGGGCGAAGCGGTGCGGACAAAGTGGACGTCATGAGCAACAAGATGTGGGGTGGTCGCTTCGGCGAGGGGCCGGATGCGATCATGGAGGAAATCAACGTCTCGATCGACGTTGACCGGCATCTTTACGCCCAGGACATCGCCGCGTCCAAGGCGCATGCCGCGATGCTGGCCGCGCAGGGCATCATCACCGCCAACGATGCAAAAAGCATTGCGCGTGGTCTAGACACGATTTTGTCAGAGATCGACAAGGACAAGTTCTCCTTCAAGCGCGCGCTCGAAGACATCCACATGAACGTGGAGAGCCGGCTGTCCGAACTGATCGGCCCGGCGGCGGGGCGGCTGCACACCGCGCGCTCGCGCAACGATCAGGTGGCGACCGACTTCCGCCTCTTCGTGCGCGACACGCTCGACGGGATCGACGCCGCGCTCGCCGCATTCCAGCGGGCGCTGGCGGAGCGGGCGGTGGATCATGCCGATACCGTGATGCCGGGGTTCACCCATCTGCAGACGGCGCAGCCGGTCACGTTCGGCCATCACCTGATGGCCTATGTCGAAATGGCGGCGCGCGATCGCGGCCGTTTCCGCGATGCGCGGGCGCGGCTCAACGAGAGCCCGCTGGGGGCTGCGGCGCTGGCCGGCACCTCGTTCCCCATCGACCGGCACGCGACCGCGAAGGCGCTCGGCTTCGACCGGCCGATGGCCAACTCGCTCGATGCGGTCTCGGATCGCGACTTCGCGCTGGAAACGCTGTCGGCCTGCGCCATCGCTGCCGTGCATCTGTCGCGCTTCGCCGAGGAGATCGTGATCTGGACCTCGCCGCTGGTCGGCCTCGTCCGGCTGTCGGACAAGTTCACCACCGGGTCCTCGATCATGCCGCAGAAGCGTAATCCGGATGCCGCCGAACTGGTGCGGGCCAAGACCGGCCGCATCATTGGCGCGCTGAACGGGCTGCTGATCGTGATGAAGGGGCTGCCGCTCGCCTATCAGAAGGACATGCAGGAGGACAAGCAGGGCGCCATGGAGGCGTTCGCGGCCTTCTCGCTGGCGATCCGGGCCATGACCGGCATGGTGCGGGATCTCGAACCGGACGCCGAGCGCATGAAGCTGGCGGCGGGGGCGGGCTATGCCACGGCAACCGACCTCGCCGACTGGCTGGTGCGCACGCTGAAGATGCCGTTTCGCGAGGCGCATCACGTCACGGGCCGGATCGTCGCGAAGGCTGCGGCCGATGGCGTGGACCTCGACCGGCTGCCGCTTGCCGCGATGCAGGCCATCGAGCCGAAGATCACCAAGGCGGTTTTGGATGTGCTGTCGGTGGAGGCTTCGGTCAAAAGCCGCACCAGCTATGGCGGCACCGCCGGCAAGAATGTCCGCGCGCAGGCCAAATCCTGGCTCAAGCGTCTGGACAAGGAGCAGAAATCGGTTTGAGGATGGGACCGGGGAGTGTGGCGGGGAAGCACTCGCCAAATCCCGGCGAGTTGGCTAGGGTGGCGCGCCGTTCGGGGGACTGGAGCGGCCTGCGAGGGGACTTCAGGTGACTTTGATTGCATCGACCGGGCGGGGAACTGTCGCCATCGCTGCCGTGATCGCGATGGCGCTGCTGCTGTCGGGCTGCGGCCGCAAGGGCGGCCTCGATCTGCCCTCCAGCGCGTCGGAAACGGACGCCCAGCTGCAAGCCGGTGCCCCCGCGCCGAACAACGATCCGCAGCGCAACATCTTCGGCGGCGCGCAGGATGCAGGGCCGACGGCCGCGAAAGGCCAAAAACGTCCGTTCATTCTCGATCCGCTGCTGGACTGAATGAACGATTTATTCTGCGCTGTCTCCGTCGCCCTGAGGTGCCCGGACAACGTCCGGGCCTCGAAGGGGAACGGCCCGGTCCGCTCCATTTGAGGATCGTCATCCTTCGAGGCTCGCCACGGGCGGCTCGCACCTCGGGATGACGTCTGCTCCGCCGCTGGATACAACTCACACCCGCCATGCATCACTTCGATTATCAGGGCGGCGTCCTCCACGCCGAGGGCGTGAACCTCGAAACGCTCGCGGCCGAGATCGGCACGCCGTTCTACTGCTATTCCTCCGCAACGCTGGAGCGGCACTACAAGGTGTTCAGCGAGGCGTTCGCCGGGGTCGATTCGCTGGTCTGTTACGCCATGAAGGCGAACTCCAACCAGTCGGTGCTGCGCACGCTGGCGCGGCTCGGGGCGGGGGCGGATGTGGTGTCCGGCGGCGAACTGCGCCGCGCGCGGGCGGCCGGTATTCCCGCCGGCAGGATCGTGTTCTCGGGCGTCGGCAAGACCGAGGACGAACTGCGCCTCGCGCTGTCCGAGGGCATTTTCTGCCTCAATGTCGAATCCGAGCCGGAGCTTGAGCTGCTGTCCGCGCTCGCCGTGGAGATGGGCCGCACCGCGCATGTCTCGGTGCGCGTCAATCCGGATGTCGACGCCAAGACCCATGCCAAGATCGCCACCGGCAAATCCGAGAACAAGTTCGGCATTCCGATCAGCCGCGCCCGCGAGGTTTACGCGCGCGCCGCGAGGCTGCCGGGACTCAAGGTCGCGGGCGTGGACATGCATATCGGCAGCCAGATCACCGATCTGCAGCCGATGGCCGAGGCGTTCGCGCTGCTGGCCGATTTCGTGCGCGACCTGCGGGCCGACGGCCACGAGATCACGCATATCGATTTCGGCGGCGGGCTCGGCATCCCCTACCATGCCGACCGCGCCGCGCCGCCCGAGCCGGTGGCCTATGCGCAGATCGTCACGCGCGCCGCGCATAATCTCGGCTGCAAACTGCTGTTCGAGCCCGGCCGCATGATCGTCGGCAATGCCGGGATCCTCGTCGCCCGCGTGCTCTACGTGAAGCACGGCGACGCCAAGACCTTCGTGGTCATCGACGCGGCGATGAACGACCTGATCCGTCCGACCCTGTACGAGGCGCATCACGATATCGTCGCCGTGCGGCAGCCCGCGCCGGGGGCGCCGACGCTCACCGCCGACGTGGTCGGGCCGGTCTGCGAGACCGGCGATTATCTGGCGCTCGACCGCCAGCTGCCCGAACTGAAGCGCGGCGACCTGATCGCGATCATGACGGCGGGAGCCTATGGCGCGGTGCAGGCGGGCACCTACAACACCCGGCCGCTGGTGCCCGAGGTGCTGGTCAACGGGCCGCAATATGCCGTGGTCCGGCCGCGGATCGAGGTCGAGGACCTGATCGCCATGGATCGCGTCGCGCCCTGGCTGTAGCCGGTTCCGACCGGGGACATCTCACGCGAACGTGTCCCGGAACCCGCCCGGAGCGCCCTGTGGCATGTGCGTTGCATCGCCACATGCCGTGCCTCAATGCGGCCGTCGTGTTACGGTTGCATCAAGGTGATCGAGGCCAATGGAGGCCATGTGACCGCAGCATCGGACAATCGCTCCCCCGTCGGCGGCTCTCCCGTCGGCCCCGAGGCCGCCCGCCGCGCCGAACTCGACCGCGCGGTGCAGCGCGCGCGTCTGGCGATGGCCTGGGAGCGGACGTGGCCGCCGCTGGCCCGCGTCCTCACAGTTGTTGCGCTGTTCGTCGCGGTGTCGTGGACGGGACTGTGGCAGGTTCTGCCGCTGTGGGGCCGGATCGCCGGTCTGGTGCTGTTCGGCCTGCTCGGGCTTGCCTCGCTGGTACCGCTGACATGGATGCGCTGGCCGAGCCGCGCCGAAGCGCTGCGCCGGCTCGATCGCCACAGCGGCCTGCGCAATCGCCCGGCCACCGAGCTCAGTGATACGCTTACCTCGCAGGACCCGCTGGCGCGCGCGCTCTGGCTGGCGCAGCGCGAACGCACGCTGACCCAGATCAAGCAGTTGCGCGCCGGGCTGCCGACGCCGCGCCTGCCGCTCTATGACCCCTGGGCGCTGCGCGGCCTCGCCATCGTGGCGCTGGTGGCGACGTTCTTCGTGGCGGGGGGCGAGCGCTGGTCGCGGCTGACGGCGGCGTTCCAGTGGAATGGCGTGCTCGCCCCGGCCAACGTGCGCGTGGACGCCTGGATCACCCCGCCGGCCTACACGTCGCGCGCCCCGATCATTCTCACCGCCAACCGCGATGGCGGGGCTGCGGCCGACAGCACGCTGCAGGTGCCGGCCGGATCGACGCTGGTGGTGCGTGCCAGCGGCGGCTCGCTCGACGTCGCGGTAACCGGCGGCCTCGCCGAGGCGGTATCGACCGACGCACCGCCACAGGGCACGCAGGAGCGAAAATTCACGATCACGCAGGATGGCACGGCGCAGGTGAGCGCGCCGTCCGGCCAGCCGTTGTGGCGCTTCACGGCGCTTGCCGACCGGCCGCCCTCGATTGCTCTCGCCAGGGAGCCGGAGCGGCAGGCACGCGGCTCGCTCCAGCTGATGTACAAGGTCGAGGACGACTACGGCGTCACCGAAGCGCATGCCCATATCGTCGTGCGTACCGACGAGGACGTTGCGCTGAGGGAGGATGGCAGCGCGCCGCCGCGTCCGTTGTTCGAGGCGCCGGATTTCGCGCTGGTGCTGCCGAATGCGCGCACCCGCAGCGGCGTTGGACAGACGGTCAAGGATCTCAGCGAGAATCCCTATGCCGGCGCGGATATCACGCTCACCTTGAGCGCCAAGGACGAGGCGGGCAACGAAAGCCGCAGCGAGCCGCACGAGATGCGGTTGCCGGAGCGGCTGTTCACCAAGCCGCTGGCGCGCGCGCTGATCGAGCAGCGCCGCGTGCTGGCGCTCGACGCCAACCAGAAGCCGGTGGTGCAGGAGGCGCTTGAAGCGCTGATGATCGCGCCCGAACTGTTCACGCCGGACGCCGGTCAGTACCTTGGACTCAAGAACGTGGCCGGTGAACTCGGCCGCGCCAAGTCCGACGACAATCTGCGCGAGACCGTGGCGAGCCTGTGGGCGCTCGCCGTCACCATCGAGGATGGCAACATCAGCGATGTGGAGAAGGCGCTGCGCGCGGCGCAGGAGGCGCTCAAGGAGGCGCTGGAACGGGGCGCGAGCGACGAGGAGATCAAGAAACTCACGGATCAGCTGCGCGCCGCGCTCGATCAGTTCATGCGTCAGTTGGCCGAACAGTTGCGCAACAATCCGCAGCAGCTCGCCCGGCCGCTCGATCAGAACACCCGGGTCATGCGCCAGCAGGATCTCAACAACATGATCGAGCGCATGGAGCGGCTGTCGCGCTCCGGCAACAAGGACGCCGCCAAGCAGCTTCTCGACCAGCTTCAGCAGATGCTGGAGAACCTACAGATGGCGCAGCCCGGTCAGGGCGACGACGGGGATATGGAGCAGGCGCTGAACGAACTCGGCGACGTGATCCGCAAGCAGCAGCAGCTCCGCGACCGCACCTTCAAGGAAGGTCAGGATTCCCGGCGCGACCGCATGCGTGGCCAGCAGGGCAATCAGGAAACCATGGACGGCCTGCGGCAGGATCAGGAGGCGCTACGCGACCGCCTGCGCAAGCTGCAGGAGGAACTGGCGAAGCGCGGCTTCAGTCCCCAGCAGCAGGGGCAGCAAGGCCAGCGGGGACAGCGTGGCCAACAGGGACAGCAGGGCGAGCAGGGCCAGAACGGACAGCCCGGCGGACAGGGCGGTGAGGACGGCGAGGGACTCGGCGATGCCGAATCCGCCATGGGCGACGCCGGCGGCCGGCTGGGCGAAGGCAATGCCGATGGCGCGACGGATTCGCAGGGCCGCGCGCTGGATGCGCTGCGCAAGGGCGCCCAGCAACTGGCGCAGTCGATGCAGCAGGGCGAGGGCGGTCAGCCGGGAGAAGGGCCGGGCCAGCAGGTCGGCCGCCAGCAGGGCAACGGGCGCGACACCGATCCGCTCGGCCGTCCGCTTCGCGGCCGGGAGTTCGGGGACGATCTCACGGTAAAGATTCCCGGCGAGATCGATGTCCAGCGCGTGCGGCGTATTCTTGAGGAACTGCGCCGCCGCCTCGGCGATCCGAGCCGGCCGCAGATCGAGCTCGACTACATCGAGCGGCTGCTGAAGGATTTCTGAGCGGCGCGTCGATGGCTGCCGTTCAGGTCCGCCGCGAGGCGAGGGCGTCGGCGACGGCGGTGCGGATGTCGGCGACCGAGAACGGCTTGGTCACCACGTCGTGCACCAGCGCTTCGAGGCCCGATGCGCGCTCGCGCTGGTCGGCATAGCCGGTCATCAGAAGAATGGTGAGGTTCGGATAATCGCGCGCGGCGCTCAGTGCCAGCGCGATGCCGTCCATGATCGGCATCTTGATATCGGTCAGCAGCAGGTCGAACGCCCCCTGCTCGCGGCCGAGGATATCGAGCGCTTCCGCGCCGTCCTCGGCGGTCATGGTTTCGTGGCCGTCCATGGCGATCGCGCGCGCCACCAGCGTGCGCATCGATTCCTCGTCGTCGGCGATCAGCACGCGCGACATCAGACGCCACCGGTCGCGAGGTCGTGCCTGCCGAAGAAGCGCACGTCGATCCGGCGCGCCTCGGAGGGCGGCGCGACGAGGCGGGACCTGAACCAGGCCTTTTCGCCGGGATTGAGCGTCGGCTGTTCCAGCGTCGCGGTCCACGTGTAGATTTCGCTGCCCTTCTCGTCACGCACCGCAAAGCGCAGGCGGGGCAGATCGACTGGCTTGCTGGCGATATCGAAGATCGATCCTTCGATCAGCAGCACCGGCCTGCCGTCCATGGTCTCGGTCGTCACTTTCACATCCTTGAACACGAGGCCGCGCAGGTTCACGTCGAGGCCGATGGCGCGATAGAATGCATCGGTCTGCGGCAGCATCTGGACGACGGGCGCGCGCCAGTTCAACAGCGCGAAAACCATCCCGCCCATCACGGCGCAGGCCGCTGGCCAGACGAAGCGGCGCATCGAGGCGCGGGGACGTTGCGGCCGTGCGAAGGCCCGGCCCAGCCGTCCGGCACGGGCCGGCCCTGGCGCGGGCCCCAGCGTCGGCGGTTCGTCCTCTTGCGGCTGGCTCCAGCTGTCGTCGGCGGCATGCATGCCGGTTTCGGCGGCGATCGGCGGGCTGTCCACCGCCGGCAGATCGCCGGCGATGTCGTCGGATCGATCGATCCCCCAGTCCGCCGGATCGGGATCGGCAGCCGCAGCGCCGGCTGCGGCGATCTCAAACTCGGGCATGGCGTGCCAGGTCTGTTTGCAGCGCGCGCAGCGGACCGTCCGTCCCGTCGATCCGATCGCGGCGGCGTCGACGGAGAAGGATGTCGTACAATGCGGACAAACGATTTGCATGGTTCGAATCGTCCCGTTGGTTCTGGCCCGCGAGGCTATCCATTGTCCGTTAACGAATCGGAAACCATGACGGCCGCACAAGGGACCAATCGCCATCGGCGGCTCGCTGGTCGGCTGTGCCTGCGTTGCGTCCGCCGTTTCTGTCCCACCGAACGGAGCTGAAGGTGGTCCGGTTTGAGCACGTCGGCCTGCGCTACGGTCTCGGTCCGGAGGTTTTGCGCGACCTGACCTTCCAGATCCCGGCCCATTCGTTCCAGTTTCTCACCGGCCCATCGGGTGCCGGCAAGACGACGCTGCTGCGCCTTCTGTTCCTGTCGCTGCGGCCGACGCGCGGCCTCGTCAATATCTTCGGGCAGGACGTGTCGCTGCTGGACAAGGACGGCATTGCGCAGCTGCGCACCCGCATCGGCATTGTGCTGCAGGATTTCCGCCTGCTCGATCACATGACGACCTACGAGAACGTGGCGCTGCCACTGCGCGTGATGGGGCGGGAGGAATCGTCCTACCGCAAGGAGGTCATCGATCTGTTGCGCTGGGTCGGGCTCGGCGAGCGGATGGACGCGCTGCCGCCGATCCTGTCGGGCGGCGAGAAGCAGCGCGCGGCCATCGCCCGCGCCGTCATCACGCGGCCGAACCTGCTGCTGGCCGACGAGCCGACGGGTAACGTCGATCCGACGCTGGCGCGGCGATTGCTTCGCCTGTTCATCGAGCTCAACAAGACCGGCACGGCGGTGGTGATCGCAACTCACGACATCGCCATGATGGATCAATATGAAGCGCGGCGGCTGGTGCTGCACGAGGGACGTTTGCACATCTATGAATGAAGGCCCATGACGATCATCGGTCCCGGATCCGGTCCCCCGCGCGGCGCCCTGACCGACCTCGGCCGTGATCGCCCGCAGATCGCGGCGCGGGCGCGCAACGAATCGCCGATCGTGCCGCGCGGTTCGATCGCCGGCCGCGCGCTGATGGCGGTCGTCGCCATCATGACGTTTCTCGCCTCGCTGACCACGGGCGGCGTGCTGCTGATCCACGGCTCGGCCAGCGAATGGCAGTCCGACGTGGCGAGCGAGATCACGGTTCAGGTGCGGCCGCAAACCGGGCGCGAGACCGAGCGCGACGTGCAGGCCGCGGTCGACCTTCTGAAGGCGGAGCCGGGGATCGTGGACGTGCGGGTCTATAGCCGCGAGGAGTCCGCGGCGCTGCTTCAGCCATGGCTGGGCGACGGACTGACGCTGGACGACCTGCCGGTGCCGCGTGTCGTCGTGGCAAGGATCGCGCCGGGTTCGGCGCCCGATTTTACGGGATTGCGCCAGCGGATCAGCCAGGGCCTGCCGAGCGCCAGCCTCGACGACCATCGCGCCTGGATCGAGCGCATGCGCACGATGACGGCTGCCGCCGTGCTGGGCGGCCTGGCCGTGCTCGGCCTCGTGATCGTGGCGACGATCATCTCGGTGTCGTTCGCGACGCGCGGCGCGATGGCGGCGAACCGGCCGATCGTGGAGGTGCTGCACTTCGTGGGGGCGTCGGACCGTTACATCGCCAACCGTTTCCTGCGGCATTTCCTGCGGCTCGGCCTCGAAGGCGGACTGATCGGCGGCGGCGCGGCGATGCTGGCCTTTGGCTTTTCCGAATCCATCGGCGGCTGGTTCGCCGGGACACCCGTGGGCGACCAGTTCGCCGCGCTGCTCGGTACGTTCTCGCTGCAACCGTCCGGTTATCTGGCGCTGGCGGGGCAGGCGCTGCTGATCGCGGCCGTGACCGCGGTGGCATCGCGCCAGACCCTGTTCGCGACGCTAGCCGACATCGATTGACAGTTTTTCCGCCCTGCTCCACCTCTCGGGAGGGGGAAGCACGAACGCAGCCAATGAGCCAGACGACAGATCCCAATTCGATGGCCGAGCCGAGGCGCCGCCGCAGGCGGCGCGGCCTCGTGCGCGCGGTGATCGTCTCGGCGTTCGCGCTGGTTTTCGTCGGCGGGCTGTTCGGGTTTCTGGCCTTCATCACGCAGGTGCGCTCGGACGAGTTCAAGCCCGATACGCGGGCGGACGGGATCGTGGTGCTGACCGGGGGATCGTCGCGGGTCTCCGACGCCATCGAACTGCTCGGCGACGGCTATGGCCAGCGCCTGCTGATCTCCGGCGTTCATCGCGCCAACAGCATCAGCGATATCTCGCGCACGCTGCCGGACAGCCAGAAGCTGCTGGCCTGCTGCGTCGATCTCGATCATTCGGCGGTCAACACCCGCAGCAACGCCGTAGAGACCCGGCGTTGGGTCCGCGAGCGCGGCTTTCATTCCCTGATCGTCGTGACGTCCAACTATCACATGCCGCGCGCGATCCTCGAAATGTCCAGCGCGATGCCGGACGTGACCTTGATTCCCTTCGCGGTCGTGGGAGAGAAGTGGCGCGAGGAACCGTGGTGGATGAGCGGGGGAACGATGCGGCTGCTCCTGTCCGAATATACGAAATACCTGTTCGCCGAGTTTCGCACCCGCCTTGAGCGGTTCGGCATCGAATTGCCCGTCGAGTCGGACGATGCCGGCGCCAATGACGTCATCCGCCGGCCGGCGACGGCCGCGATCTATTGAGGCCGCCCCCGTCATGCCGCTGATCTTCGTCCGTTCGCTGATCTTCAACGTCCTGTTCTACGCGCTGATGGTGGTGTGGATCGTCGTCATCCTGCCGTCGTTCATTCTGCCGCGCCGGGTCATGATCGCCATTGCCAAGGCATGGGCGCTTCATAACCTCTGGCTCATGCGGCTGGTGTGCGGCACGCGGGTCGAGTTCCGCCACGCCGAGCGGATTCCGAAGGGGCCGCTGATCGTCGCCTCGAAGCATCAGTCGATGTGGGAGACGTTCGCACTGGTGCGGCTGCTGGACGATCCGCTTTACATTCTCAAGCGCGAACTGCTCTGGATTCCGTTCTTTGGCTGGTATCTGAAGAAAGCCGGCATGATCGGCATCGATCGCACGGCGGGCGGCCGCGCGCTGCTCAACATGATGCGGCGCGCGCGCGATCAGGTGCGCAACGGACGGCAACTCGTGATCTTTCCCGAGGGCACGCGCCGTCCCGTGGATGCGCCGCCGGAGTACAAGCCGGGCGTCGGGCAGATGTATGTGCAGTTCGGCGTGCCCTGCGTGCCGGTCGCCCTGAATTCGGGCCTGTTCTGGCCGCGCCGGACCTTCATGCGCTATCCGGGCACGATTGTTGTCGAATGTCTGGAGGTGGTGCCGCCGGGGCTGTCGCGTGACGCGTTTCTGGGACGCATCGAGCAGGCCATCGAGGCGGCGACGGCGCGCATCGTCGCCGAGGCGCGGGCCGAACAGGCAAAGCTGTTCAAGCGGGATGGGTAGTTACCCCCGCAGCAGCCCGACCAGCTGGTGCAGGCGCGCATCGTGCACGCCCTGAGCCTCGAGGGCGGCGACGGTCGTCAGCACATAGTCAACGTTCGCGCCGGATTGTCCATGTCCCTGCCGGACAAAGTGGGCCTGCTGGGTCACGGACAGCCGTCCGGCATACTGACCGTGGCCACGATCCGCGACATAGGCGACTGCGCTGACGCGCTGACGCGCGTCGCCGTGCAGCCAGACCGAGCGCAGCACCTCGCGATAGACGCCCGTCACCTGCTCGCGTGCGCGCAGATAGGCGATCGTGCTCTCCCGCTTCTCCGCCGCGACCCGGAAGGCGACGCCCTGGCAGGCCCCGCCCCGATCGAGCCCAAGCACGAGACCCGGCTTTTCCGGCGTGCCGCGATGGACCAGCGAGTAGATGCAGAGGGAGCGATGCTCGCCGATCAGCCGCGCCGCCGCTTTCTCGACGAAGTCGAAGCCCGGATTCCAGATCAGCGAGCCGTAGCCGAAGACCCATAGATCGTCGTGCGGAAAATCGGTGTCGGAAAGGGTTTTGGCGGCCATCGCGGTTACCGGGCAGGGCTGCCGGCGCAGTTCAGCTTGAAACGCTGACAGGCAAAGCAGATTTCGCGCCCACTGGGAATAGCCGATTGGCGGATGCGGCCCTGCCGGGCGTTTGTTACCGCGTACCCGGATTCTCGCCGCATTGTCGTTGCAACCGGGAGGTGGGGGTATGGTGGCGGGACCGGCGCACGTCGGCGGTCGGCTTTGCGGACGCCAGACCAGCCGTTTGCAGGGGAGCGTCGCAGTTCATGTCAGTTGTTTCACCCGAACCGCGCCGCCGTCGGCTCTGGACCTTGTTCCTGATGCCGGCTCTCGTGCTGGTCCTTGCCATCCTGTGGAGCGGTTTCTGGTTCTACGCAGCCAATCAGGCCAGCGAACGGCTCGACGCGTGGCGTGAGCAGGAAGCAAAGTCGGGCCGCGTGTTCGAGTGCGGCGACCGGTCCATCGCCGGCTTTCCGTTCCGGCTGGAGGTCCGGTGCAGCGGTGCGAGCGTGGCGCTGGTCTCCCAGACCGCCGGACAGGATGCGCGCGAGCCGGTCAACGTAAAGCTCTCCGGGCTGCTGGCGGTTGCGCAGATCTACGATCCGCAGAAGATGATCGTGGAGTTTTCCGCGCCTGCCTCGGTGGCGGACGGCAGTTCGCCGCCGTCGCTGTTCGTGAACTGGAGCCGGGCGCGGGCCAGCGCGACGGGACTGCCGCAGACACCCGATCGGGGTTCGCTGGTGTTCGATGATCCGGTGGTTGAGCAGGTCCGGCCGGAGGGGCGCACCGTTGTCGGCCGCGGCAAGCTGGTCGAACTGCATGGCCGCATCGCAGAGGGCTCGGCACGCGAAAATCCGGTGGTCGAGACGGCGTTTCAGGCCGAGGCGCTGAGCCTGCCGGATGTTCATCCGGTGCTGGCCGAGCCGTTCTCGGCCGATATCCGCGCGCTGCTGCGCGGCTTGAACAATCTCACGCCCAAGCCATGGCCCGAGCGGTTCCGGCAACTGCAGGCGGCGGGGGGCCGGATCGAGATCACCCGGTCGCGCATCCAGCAGGGCGATCTGCTGGCGATAGCCTCCGGCTCGCTGGGCCTCACGGAGAGCGGCAAGCTCGATGGCCTTCTCAGCATCACCGTGGCCGGCATCGACACGGTGATTCCGAAACTCGGCCTCGACCAGTTGCTCCAGTCCCAGGGCACCCTGGATCGCGTCGCCCCCGGCGTGAAGTCGGACGACGTGAACAAGGTGCTCGGCGCGCTGGACAGGATGATCCCCGGTCTCGGCCGCACCGCCCGCCAGAGCGTGAACGCGAGCGCGTCCGCCGGCATCGCCATGCTTGGGCAGCCGGCGACGCTGGAAGGCCGCAAGGCGCTGGCGTTGCCGCTGCGTTTCGTGGATGGAGCGGTCCACATCGGACCGCTCAAGGTCGGCGAGGTGCCCCCCTTGTTCTGAGGGGGTCTTTCGGGGGCGAACAGATTTCCGCGCTCAATTGTCGCGCTTTTTCGCCTTGGACACAGGGGGTGGGGCCCATACCTTTTCCCCGTTATGTCGAACCAAGCGCGCCTGATCCGTCAGATGTTCCGCGCGGGTAGCCTCCAGGCAGGAAGCTAGCCCGGACGGACGCGCGCGCGTCCGCGCCGTCCGGGTTCGAGCAGAACGTCCATCCTCAAATCCCCCATCCGAAGCCAGATCACCCGCCGGGCAGCGGGTCGCCCCCGGGAGCACCGGCAGGGCTGCGCTTCGATCTCGCAAGACAATCGTAGGAGATTGGCATGTCCCAAAATCTTCACCTCCCGCCCATCGCGATCCGCGCGAGCGACGCCGCGCGGCTGCGGCTTCTGGCCGATGCGGCGATGGACAAGTTCCCCGCCACGGCGGACTTCCTTGCCGGCGAACTGGAGCGTGCGGACATCTGGCCGGACGGCAGGCCGATGACCGGCATCGTTGCGATGGGCTCAAGCGTGACATTCCGCGACGATGTCACCACGCAGGAGCGCACCGTGACTCTCGTGTATCCCGATCAGGCCGATATCAGCGTCAACCGGATCTCGGTGCTGACGCCGATCGGCGCCGCGCTGATCGGCCTGTCGCCCGGGCAGACCATCGAATTCCGGGCGCCCGGCGGCAAATTCCGGTCGCTGACCGTGCTGGCCGTGGCATAATTCGCACCCGGCCCTCTCTCCCGCCAGAGAGGGCCGGAGCGGGGATCATTTTCTGTGATCATTTTCTGACGGCCTGATATGATCTTGTGATCAATCCGCTCTAGTTTCGGCCCCATGGCACACGACCACGCGCACGATCACGACTCGTCTCACGATCATTCCGCTCACGCCCTCGGGTCACGTATTCCTGATGGTTCTGCATCCGGTAGCCACGCCGGGCATGCCCATGGTCCGGGCGGTCACGTCCATGCCCCGGCGTCGTTCGGGCGTGCCTTCGCCATCGGCATCGGGCTGAACACCGCCTTCATCGTGGTGGAGGCGGTCTATGGATTCCTCGCCAATTCCTCGGCCCTGATCGCCGACGCCGGGCACAACCTGTCCGATGTGCTGGGCCTTATCATCGCATGGGGTGCATCCGTGCTGGCGCGCCGCGCTGTCAGCGAGCGGATGACCTATGGCTGGCGCAGCATCTCGATCCTTGCCGCGCTGGTGAACGCGCTGCTGCTGCTCGTGGCCTGCGGCGCGATCATTCTGGACGCGGTGAACCGCATCGTGAATCCGGAGCCGATCGCCAGCATCACGGTGATGGTGGTGGCGGCGATCGGCATCGTCATCAACGGCCTGACAGCCTGGCTGTTCGCGTCGGGGCGTCATACCGATCTCAACATCCGCGGGGCCTATCTTCATATGGCCGCCGACGCCGCAATCTCGGCGGGCGTCGTCGTCGCCGGATTCGTGATCTATCTCACCGGCTGGCTGTGGCTCGATCCGGTGACCAGCATCGGCATCGTGGTCGTGATCGTCTTGGGCACCTGGGGGCTTCTGTCCGAGAGCACGGCGATGACCATGGCGGCTGTCCCAAGGCATATCGATCCGGCCGCCGTGCGTACGTTTCTTGCCGGTCGTCCGGGCGTCGTCTCGCTGCACGATCTGCACATCTGGTCGATGAGCACGACCGAAACGGCGCTCACCGCGCATCTGGTCATGCCGGCTGGCCATCCCGGCGATCCGTTCATCGTGGCCATGGCGGAGGAACTTGAGCATCGCTTCGGCATCGGCCACGCCACGCTACAGATCGAGATCGATCCGAACACGGCTTGCCAGCTCATGCACGCCCATGGCCAGCTCGTGTGATATCGTCAGTCCGTATGACACCCGCTTGACGGTCCCGGCCACCGAACTCCTCCGCGACGGATAAAGTCAATTTTCCTTCGCCGCAAAATGCTCTACAGAACGCGGCTGGACTGGACCATGGCCGCGGACGGTTTCTGCGCCGGGGCGTCCTGTTTCCGCAACGCTGAATCCAACACGCTGAATCCAACACACGGACAACGGCTGCCGACGATCATGATCAAATAACCGGAATGGAGCGCGGTGGACGCTCTCACCCGAGCGGGCCGCGCCGCCCTCGCTGCTCTCGCCTTTGCCGGCCGAGCGAACGCCTTCCATGGACACCCGTTCCTGAAAGTCCAGCTCTGACCCGGCAGTTCCCGTCTGCTTCTTCCGGAGATGTTATCCAATGTCGTCCTTCCCCGTTTACGCCCGCATCAGCGGCCCGATCGTGATGATCGGCTTCGGCTCCATCGGCAAGGGCACCCTGCCGCTGATCGAGCGTCACCTTGAATATGACAAGTCGCGCGTTACCGTGATCGATCCCAAGGACGAGGGACGCAAGGCGCATTGCGAGAAGCAGAATGTGCGGTTCATCCAGCAGGGCGTGACGAAGGACAATTACCGCGAACTGCTGACACCGCTGCTCACCGAAGGCGGCGGACAGGGGTTTTGTGTCAACCTGTCGGTCGATACCGGCTCTACCGACATCATGGAGCTCTGCAACGAGCTCGGCGCGCTCTATATCGACACCGTCAACGAGCCCTGGCTCGGCTTCTATTTCGATCCCACCAAGGGGCCGGAAGCGCGCTCCAACTACGCGCTGCGCGAAGTGACGCTGGCCGCCAAGAAGGCGCGCAAGCCCGGCTCGACCACCGCTGTGTCCTGCTGTGGGGCCAATCCGGGCATGGTGTCGTTTTTCGTCAAGCAGGCGCTGCTCAATGTCGCCTCCGATCTGAAGCTCAACGCCCCCAAGCCGAAGACCCGGGCCGAGTGGGCGGACCTGATGCGGCAGGCCGGCATCAAGGGCATCCATATCGCCGAGCGCGACACCCAGCGCTCGAAAAATCCGAAAGAGCCGGACGTGTTCGTCAACACCTGGTCCGTCGAGGGTTTTCTATCGGAGGGCGTGCAGCCATCCGAGCTCGGCTGGGGCACCCATGAGAAGTGGATGCCCGAAAACGCCAGAACCCATGAGTCCGGCTGTGGCGCTGCGATCTATCTGATGCAGCCCGGCGCCAACACGCGCGTGCGCACCTGGTGCCCGACGCGCGGCGCGCAATACGGCTTCCTCGTCACCCACAACGAATCGATCTCGATCGCGGACTACTTCACGGTGCGCGACGCCTCCGGCGCGGCGATCTATCGCCCGACCTGCCACTACGCTTACCATCCGGCCGACGACGCCGTGCTGTCGCTGCACGAGATGTTCGGCCGCGCGGCAAAGATGCAGGAGAAGCACCACATCCTCGATGAGAATGAGATCATCGACGGCATCGACGAACTCGGCGTCCTGCTGTTCGGTCAGGACAACAACGCCTACTGGTACGGCTCGCAGCTCTCCATCGACGAGACACGCGCCCTCGCTCCGTATCAGAACGCCACCGGCCTTCAGGTGACCTCCGCCGTGCTCGGCGGCATGGTGTGGGCGCTGGAAAATCCGAATGAGGGCATTGTCGAGGCCGACGAGATGGACTTCGAGCGCCTGCTGGAAATTCAGCTGCCCTATCTCGGTCCGGTGAAGGGCTATTACACCGACTGGACGCCGCTGACCGACCGGCCGGGCCTGTTCCCGGAGGATATCGACACCTCCGATCCATGGCAGTTCCGGAATATTCTCGTTCACTGAAGGCTGACGTCAGTCTACGTTTCAGGAAAGCCGGGCGACGAGCCCGGCTTTTTTTGTTGGAGAGGCCATTTCGCCTTGAACCTTCGAGAACTTTGTCCGGACGGATTGTCGCACCTTACTCTGGTGCCATTGATTGATCCGTTTTTGCGAAGGCGCCCATGGCATTGCTCGATACGTTTCGGACTCGTCGCCCTCCCGTCTCGATCGCATTCTCCCTCCGCCATATCGACACAATGCCCCAAGCAGGCCGGTTCGGCCTCGCTGCCTTTATTCTCGCGGCGATGATGCTGGCGGCGGCGCTGCGGCCCGCCGGCGCGGCGGTGGCGACGACGACCGCGATGAATTCATCGCTCAGCCCGAGCAATTACGGCCAGACCGTCCGGCTCAAGGCCACCATCAAGCCGACCGACGTGACGACCCCGCTCAACGGCACCATCAAGTTCGAGGATACGACCCACGGCACCACGCTGGCGACGCTGTCGGCGACGGCCCTGACGCAGAGCCGCCTCGCGGCAGGCGGCAACTTCGCCTGCTCGCTCGATGTGAATGGCGGCGTCTGGTGCTGGGGTGCGAACCTCTCGGGCCAGCTCGGCACCGGAACGACGACGGTGTCGGACAAGGCGATTCGGATCATCGCGTCCGGGGCGACGGCGATTGCCGCGGGCTATGCGCATGCCTGCGCGCTGCTGAACACCGGCGTCGTCCAATGCTGGGGCAGCAACAGCGCGGGCCAGCTCGGCACCGGCAACACCAACGATGCGTTGACGCCGACCAACAGCCTCGTCACGGGGGCAACAGCCATTGCTGCGGGCGACTACATCACCTGTGCCATTGTCGGCGGCGGCGCAGTGAAGTGCTGGGGAACGCAGACGGCGGGGCTTGGCGACGGCGCCAGCACGGCCAGCACGATGCCGGTCACCGTGTCGGGCATCTCCGGTGCGACGGCGCTCGCCGGCGGCGGCTATCACATGTGCGCGGTGGTTTCGGGCAACGTGCGCTGCTGGGGTTACAACAACGCGGGTCAGCTCGGCAACGGCACGACGACGGACAGCGCGACGCCCGTGCAGGCGTCGGGCCTGTCCGGCGCGGTCTCGGTCGCGGCTGGCGGGATCTTCACCTGCGCGACGCTCTCGAACGGCACCGTGCAGTGCTGGGGCGGTGCGAACAACGTATCCATCGGAACCAACAACACGGCGTCCACCTATAAGATCCCGCAGCCTGTCGTGGGTATTTCAAGCGGAGCGACGGCCATCGCGGCGGGCGATGCGCATATCTGTGCGGTCGTGAGCAGTGCGATCCAGTGCTGGGGCAGTAACGTTTTCGGCCAGCTCGGGAACGGGACGACGAGCTCAACCAACACGCCGACCGCGAATGGCGTGTCCGGTGCGACCGCCCTTGCGGCCGGGCGCTGGCATTCCTGCGCGGTCGCGAGCGGCGCGGTGCGATGTTGGGGCAGCGGTGCCTATGGCCAGCTCGGCAACCAGAACCTGACGCCCTACGCGGTGCCGATCAGCGTCAGCGGCGTCAGCACGGTGACCCAGGTCGTGGCCGGAGCCCATCATTCCTGCGCCGTGATCGACGGCGGGTCGAGCGGCACCCTGTCGTGCTGGGGCGCGAACAACTCGAACCAGCTCGGTTCGGGATGGGGAACGTCGTCCGCGACGCCGCAGGCGGTCACGGGCATTGGCCCGGTCGTCGAAGCCGCCGCGGGCCAGTATCACACCTGCGTCCGCTTCAATGCCGGCACGGTGCGCTGCTGGGGCGCGAACATCTACGGTGAACTGGGTTCGGGCGAATCGAGCGGCGTCAGCGCGGCCGATGCGGACAACGTCTCGGGCCTGAGCGGCGTCACGGCCATCACTGCGGGTGCGCAGCACACCTGCGCGCTCGCCTCGGGCGCGGTCTATTGCTGGGGCTATAACGCCTACGGCCAGCTCGGCGACAACACCACGACCAATCGCAGCGTGCCGGTTCAGGCGATCGCCAGCAGCGCGATCGCGATCGTGGCCGGCGATTATCACACCTGCGCCATCATCAGCGGCGGTCAGGCCAGATGCTGGGGCGCGAACTTTTATGGCCAGCTCGGGGACGGCACCACCACGCAGCGCACGACCCCGACCAATGTCAGCGGCGTGACCACGGCGGCGAGTATTGCCGCGGGGACTCTGCACAGCTGCGCGGGCCTCGGTGATGGCTCGGTGAAATGCTGGGGCTACGGCTCCGCGCTCGGCAACGGTACCGGCAATGACAGCACGACGCCGGTGACGGTCGGCAATCTGAGCGGCGCGAGCGGCGTGCGCGCCGGAGCCTATCACACCTGCGCGCTCACGGGCGGCGGCCTGAAGTGCTGGGGATCGAATGCCAGCGGTCAGCTCGGCAACGGCGGCTTTACCAATACGCTCAGCGCGGTGCAGGGCAGTTCGCTGAGCAGCGGCGTGAACAGCGTGACCGCCGGCTACGGACACACCTGCATCCGCACCAGCACCAGCACCGTGAAGTGCTGGGGCTACAACGGCGACGGGCAGGTCGGCAATGGCAGCTTTACCTCCGTGGTGACAACGGCGCAGACCACCGCCGGACAGAGCGAAGCGACCGCCACGCTCGTCACGACGACCCTCCCTGTCGGCACGCTGACGTTGAAGGCCACCTACCAGCCGGGCGACGCCAATACGCTGGCCAGCAGCATCACCATGGGGCAGACGGTCAACGCCAACACTTCGACGGTCGCGATCACGTCGCACGCGCCGAATCCGAGCGCATGGGGCCAGAGCATCACCATCAGTGCGCAGGTGTCGCCCGGCTCCGGTCTGACCGCGCCGACCGGCAATGTCTCGTTCAAGGACGGCGCGACGGTGCTTGGCAGCGCGGCGACCGACAGCAATGGCCTTGCGAGCTTTGCCACCTCGGCGCTCGGGCTCGGCAACCGCACGTTGACGGCGGTCTATGCGGGCAACGGCAACTTCACGGGATCGACCTCCGCCGGTGTCAGCCACACCGTGAGCAAGGGCGTGACGTCGGTCAGCGTCGCGACGTCTCCGACGCCGTCGCTGCCCGGCCAGCCGATCGCCATCACTGCGACGGTCTCCGCAGCGGTCGGAACGCCGACGGGCAACGTGGTGTTCAACGTCAATGGTGGCTCGGCGATCGGCATCGCGGCGCTGTCTGGCAACAGCGCCGCGATCAGCTTCACGTTATCTACGCCCGGCACCTACACCATCGGGGCCAGCTATGTCGGCGACGCCAGTTTCCTGTCGGCCACCGGGGCGGTGAGCCACACGGTCAACGTGGCATCGACCGCCACGACCCTGGCGTCATCCGCCAATCCCGGACCGGCCAATCAGGCCATCACGCTGACGGCGACCGTGACCAGCGCCAACGGTACGCCAAGCGGATCTGTGACGTTCCGGGATAACGGCGCGACCATCGGGACCGGCACGCTCTCGGGCGGCGTCGCGACATTCGGCGCGGCGCTGACGCCGGGCCTCCACAGCCTGACCGCGAGCTATGAGGGCGACGGCACCTTCTCGGTCTCCAGCTCGGCGGCGCTGACCCAGACCGCGCTGCTCGGTTGCAGCGACAGCTTCGGCAGCGCGGCGGCGTTGAACGGATTGTCGGGCATGGCGGCCGGCAGCAATGCGGGCGCCGGCGGGGAGGGCGGCGAGCCGAACCATGCCGGCAACTCCGCGCCGCTCAACTCGGTGTGGTGCGCGTGGCAGGCTCCGGTATCGGGCCGGGTGTCGTTCGACACCACCGGCTCGAATTTCGACACGACGCTGGCGGTCTATACCGGCTCGTCCGTCGATCAGCTCACGCCGGTCGCGAGCAACGACAACATCGCGGGCAACACCTTGCAAAGCCGCCTCAGCTTCGACGCCGCCCAGGGCACGACCTATGTCGTTGCCATCGACGGCACAGGCGCGAACACCGGCAACTATGTGCTGACCTGGGCGCAGACCGCCAGTCAGACGCTGGTCGCGTCGGTGCTGCCATCCTCGCGCTCGGTGGTGACCGGAACCATCGCGACGGCTTTCGCCACCGTCATCAACAGCGGCGGCGGGGCCGCACAGGGCTGCGTCGTCGCCCCGCCGAACGGCTTTCCCGGCAGCTACACGTTCCAGACCACCGACGCGTCCAACGTGCCGAACGGCACGCCCAACGCGCCGGTCGATATTCCGGCTGGAGCGGCGCAGAGTTTCGTGTTCGGTGTGGTCCCGACCATCGATCTCAACAGCCTTGAGCTTGCGATGGTGTTCACCTGCGGCAACGTGCTTCCGGCCGCCAGCGTGCCCGGTCTCGATACGCTCGGGCTGACCGCCTCGCAGGTGTCCATGCCGGATCTGATCGCCATCGGCGCGACGCCAAGCGGAGACGGCATCGTGACCGCGACGCCGGGGGCTGCCGCATTCTTCGCCGCGTCAGCCATCAATATCGGCGCGGGCAATCATGTCGTGGCGCTGGTGGACGACAACGGCAGCAACCTGCCCGTGACCGTGACCCTGTGCCGGACCGATCCGGGCACGGGCGTGTGCATCGACCCCTCAAGTCCCGGCGGCTCGACCACCTCGTTGCTCGCGACCAGCGAGGTCTCAACCTACGCGGTGTTCATCATCGCGAATGGTCCGATCACGTTCGATCCGGCGCGCAACCGCCTGTTCATCCGCTTCAAGACGCTGGACGGCGTCACGCGCGGCGCGACCAGCGTGGCGATCCGCACGCCCTGATCGGGGGCCAGCGCTACTTCTTGTCGATCGGCTCGTTCTTATCGATCGGCTCGCCGATCTTTTCCGGGGGAGCAGGCGGGAGCGCCGGCCGCGCCCCCGATTTCTGTGCCTCGGGATCGGGCCGCGCGGGCTGGGGCGCGGGGGTCGTGGGACGTGGCTCGTCCTTCCGGCCCTTGTCGTCGGGCGCGACGTTCCGTCCGGGCGGCGACACTGGCGGTGGGCTGGTCTGCGCCGACGCGACGGCGGGCATCGCGCAGATTGCCGTAACGAGGACCATGCGGCCTACAAACCGGATGTGATTTATGATTTCAAGCATGCGAGACTAACGGGGGCGATGGAGGCTTGTTCCGTCCCCGATGCCTTGTGCGCCGCGACACCGCGACGCAAAGCAGAGCCGTGCGGCTTTGTGCCCTTAAACCTGCGTCGAGCTTTCCCAGGTCGCGTAGCGCACGCCCGGCACGCCTTCCAGGTCGGCCGCGACACGATCCAGATCGCCGGTGGATACCGTGGTGGGGACGAGCCGCGCGAGGATTTCGGATGCGTGTTCGTTGCGCGGCGTCACCTCGACATCGGCGACCGGATACTGGGCGTTCTCCAGCTTCTGCACCAGAAGCTCCCGTACGTCGTCGAGGCGGCCGTTATCGACCGTGACCTTCATCTCGTAGGTGGCCTCGGCGGATTCCGCGCGCAGTGGAATGCGGTCGATGGCGTTCACCAGAGGCCGCAGCAGCGTGTTGCCGGCCAGCACGAAGGCCGTCACGGCCACCGCCTGCGCAATAAGATCGCTGCCGGCGCACGCGCCGACCGCTGCCGAAGCCCAAAGCGTTGCGGCGGTATTCAGACCGCTGATGTTCTTGCCATCCTTCATGATGACGCCGGCGCCGAGAAAGCCGATGCCGGAGACAACATAGGCGATGACCCGTACCGCGCCCTCGGCGCCGGTGAGATGCATCGCGATGTCGACGAACGCGGCGGCACTGACCGCGACCAGCACATTGGTGCGCAGACCTGCGGTGCGTAGCCGAAGCTGACGTTCAGCGCCGATGAGCGTCCCGAGAACGAATGCCGTCGCCAGGCTGATCAGCGTGTCGAAGAAATCGGCGGTCTGGATGGTGGCGAGGAAGCGCATGGAGCCCCGGCGGCTTCGGACAACGGTCCGCCGGGTTTAGCGCATGACACTGGAAATTTGAATGGGGCGACGCCGCGCGGTCGACGCTGTTTCATACAGACGGGATGCGCGCCGGCAACGTGGCGCGTCCCGACATGACAAACAGATGACGATCTTACAGTCGCAGCAAGCCCGCCGCGCCGTTCTCGCACGCGAAAGCGAGCAGGGTGCCCGCCTCGTTCCACGCCAGCCCGGTGACCGCGCCGCCCTCGTTGCGACGCACGAGAATCTCCGCGCCGTCCGAGAGACGAACCAGCAGCACCGCGCCGTCGCCATAGCCGGCGGCGAGGATATCCTGCTTCGGATGACAGGCGACCACGCTCACCCGCGCGGTCAGCGGAGCCAGCATGCCGGGCTGCTTGCCCATCGGGCCGTCCTTGCTGGCGAACGGCCACAGGATCACGGTGTCCGCGCCGGAGGTGGCGAGCGCCTTGCCGCCCGCCGTCCACGACATCGACCGGACGCGGCCGGGATAGCCGGTCATGCGCATGTGCTTGGCGTCCGCCAGCCGCCAGCCGTGCAGCGCGGGCTCATGCATTGCGGTGACGAGAAAGCGGTTGTCGGGGCTGAACGTCACGCCGAGATGCGAGCCGGCCCATTCCAGCACCTCGGGCTTGCCCGCCATGTTGGGAAACCACAGCGTCGCGCCGCCATAATGAGCGATGGCGAGGCGCAGGCCCTTCGGCGCGAAGGCGAGGCCGCCCACGGTGGACGGCGCGTCGAAGCTCTTCGGCTCGCCGCGTGCGGTGAGCACGTTCGCACTCTTGCCGGCCGACCACGCCACCGCGCCGTCCGGATGCAGCGCGACGTTGTCGATCCAGCGCCGCTTCGGATCGGTGGCGAGGGTTGTGACGGCGCCCTTGCCGTCCAGCGCCACTACGCGTCCGTCATCGGTGCCGATCACGACGCGGCCGCCGTCGCTGGCCGCGCACAGCACTCCGGCCTCGGCGATGGAGACGATCTGCGCCGTGCCGTCCGGCGCGACGAGATCGCAGGTGTCCTCGCCGCCGACGAACGCGGCGGTGTCGCCAAGGAAATGCACCGCGTTGGCGGGGCGGCTGAGCGTGGTCTTCACCACGCGGTCGGTCACGGAGACGATGGTGTCTTCGTGAGGAGGCTCGAAGTCCGTGGTCATGCCGCGATGCACTTCGCAAAGCCGTCGCGGATCAGTTGCTCGGGCAGTTCGCGGCCGATGAACACGAGGCGGCTGACGCGCTCCTCGCCCGGCTTCCACTGCCGCTGGTGGTCGCCTTCCAGCATCATGTGCACGCCCTGGAAGACGTAGCGGTCGTCGTCGTCCTTGAACGACAGGATGCCCTTGGAGCGCAGGATCTTCTGGCCCTCGGCCGCCACCAGTCCCTGCAGCCACGGCATGAACCTGTTCGGATCGAGCGGCGTCGTCGTGGACAGCGACAGCGACTGCATGTCCTCGTCGTGATAGTGCTTCAGCCCGCCATGATCGTGGTAATGATGGTGGCCGTGATCATGGTCATGATCGTGGTGGTGATGATCGTGATCGTCGCCGGCTTCGAGGAAATCCGGCTCGATCTCCATGATGCGGTCGAGATCGAACGCGTTGCGCTCCAGCACGTCGGCGAGTTCAACCTTGCAGCGCTCGGTGCGGATCAGCCGCGCGTAAGGGTTGATAGCGCGGATGCGGGCCTCGACCTCGGACAGTTCGCCCTTGGAGACGAGATCGGTCTTGTTGAGCACGATCACGTCGGCGAAGGCGATCTGATTCTTGGCCTCCGGCGCGTCCTTGAGGCGGTCGCTGAGCCACTTGGCGTCGGCAACCGTGACCACGGCGTCGAGCTTGGCGTTCTTCTGCACGTCCTCGTCGACAAAGAAGGTCTGCGCGACCGGGGCGGGATCGGCCAGCCCCGTCGTCTCCACGATGATGGCGTCGAACTTGCCGCGCCGCTTCATCAGCCCGTCCATGATGCGCACGAGATCGCCGCGCACGGTGCAGCAGATGCAGCCGTTGTTCATCTCGAACACTTCCTCGTCGGCGCCGATGATGAGGTCGTTGTCGATGCCGATCTCGCCGAACTCGTTGACGATCACCGCGTATTTCTTGCCGTGGTTCTCGCTGAGGATGCGGTTCAGCAGCGTGGTCTTGCCGGCGCCGAGATAGCCGGTCAGCACGGTTACGGGGATTTTGTCGGCGGACGTTGCGGTCATCGGACAGTCTCACGAGGGGAGCCGCGAAGCGGCAAAGGGATGTGCCGGCGGTTAGTCGGCCAGCGCCTGGGTCAGGGCCTTTATATTGTGCCTGACCATGTCGATGTAAGTGGGGGCCTCGCCCTTTTCGCCGGTCAGGGCGTCCGTGAACAGCGTGCCGCCGACCTTCGCGCCGGTTTCGGCGGCGATTCGGCGGATCAGGCGGGGGTCGGAGACGTTTTCGAGGAACACAGCCGGAACCTTCTGCGCCCGGATCTGGGTGATGATCCGGGCGACGTCCCGGGCGCTGGCCTCGGATTCGGTCGAGACGCCCTGCGGCGCGATGAAGTCGATGCCGTAGGCGGCGGCGAAATAGCCGAAGGCGTCGTGGGTCGAGATCACTTTGCGCCGCTCCGGCGGAATTTTCGCCACCGCCTCGCGGACCTCGCGGTCCAGCGCATCGAGTTTGGCGAGGTAAGCGTCGGTATTGGCGCGGTAGGCCGCCGTCCCGTCGGGATCGGCCGCGATCAACGCGTCGCGGATATTGGTCGCATAGACTTTTGCGTTGGCCACCGATTGCCAGGCATGGGGATCGAGCGAGCCGTCCTCGCGGCGCGGCGTGATGCCCTCGCTCGCCACCGCCGTCATGGCCTTGAGGCCATCGCGGCTGGCGGCTCCGATCAATCGCGGCAGCCAGCCCTCGAAGCCGAGGCCGTTGACGATCACGAGCTGGGCGGTCGACACGGCCTTCGCATCGGCGGGGCTTGGCGTGTAGACGTGGGAGTCGCCGTCCGGTCCCACCAGCGACGTGACGCTGACGCGGCCCGCGCCGACATTGCTCGCGATGTCCGCCAGGATCGAGAAACTCGCCACCACGGGAATCCGCTCGGCCGCATGCAGCGGCGTCAGCCACACCATCATCAGACCCGCGAGCAGTGTCCGGCGCTTCATCGGCATCTCCTCAAGCTTCCAGATGGCGGCCGGGAAACAGCCGCCGCGCCAGTCCGCCGACCGGGCCGATCACCAGCGACACGAGATAGGTGATCGCGGCCACCAGAATGATGGCGGGACCGGACGGCACGCGCGTCTGGAACGACAGCACCAGTCCGAAATAGCCCGACAGCGCGGCGACGATCACCGCGATCACGATCATGCCGGTGACGTCGCGCGCCCAGAATCGTGCGATGCCGGCCGGCAGGATCATCAGCCCCACCGCCAGCAGCGTGCCGAGCGCATGAAAGCCGTTGACGAGATTGATCACGACCAGCGCGAGAAACGCCAGATGCGCGGGCGCGCCGGCGCGGCTGACGGTGCGCAGGAACAGCGGGTCGACGCATTCGATCAGCAGCGGGCGGTAGATCACCGCGAGCGCCACCAGCGTCAGGGTCGCATTGAAGGCGATCACGTAAAGCGTCTGGTCGTCGAGGGCGAGGATATTGCCGAACAGCACGTGCAGCAGGTCGATATTGGTTCCCTTGACCGACACGATGGTAACGCCGAGCGCGAGCGAGACGAGATAGAAGGCCGCCAGCGAGGCATCCTCCTTCAGTTCGGTGACGCGCGCGACGAGTCCGGCGAGGATCGCCACGGCAAACCCCGCGACGAGGCCGCCGATGGTCATCGCGAACAGGCTGAGGCCGGAGAGCAGGAAGCCGATCGCCGCGCCCGGCAGGATCGCGTGCGCCATGGCGTCGCCGACGAGGCTCATCCGGCGCAGCATCAGGAACACGCCGATCGGCGCGCCGCCGAGCGCCAGCGCGACGATGCCGGCCAGCGCGCGGCGCATGAATTCGAAGTCGACGAACGGCGCGACGAGAATATCGTAGGGCATTGGCCGTCGCTCAGGCGGCCTGCGCGGGCGCGGCGCACGCTGCGGCCTCGTCGTCGAACGCTTCGCACATGGTGCGGGCGGCCGCGAAATTGTCGGTGGTCAGCACGCTCGCCGCCGGGCCCCAGGCCACGGCGCGGCGGGCCAGCAGCAGCACCTCGGGGAAATGCGTGCGCACCATCTCCATGTCGTGCAGCGCAGCCAGCACCGTCCGTCCCTCGCCGTGCAGGCGGTGCACGATGGCGAGAAGATCTTCGGTCGTTCGCGTATCGATGGCGTTGAACGGCTCGTCCAGCACGATCAGCCGCGCATCCTGCAGCAGCATGCGCGCGAACAGCAGGCGCTGCATCTGGCCGCCGGACAGCGTGCCGATATTGCGCCGCTCGAATCCGGTCAGCCCGACCGCCGCGACCGCGCGGGCGATCCGCTCGCGGCCGGACCGGCCGATAGTGCCGAATGCGCCGGTCTGGTGCCACAGACCGGTGCCGGCGAAGTCGGACACCGAAATCGGAAAGCTGCGGTCGATATCAGACACCTGCGGCAGGTAGGCGAGGTCGCGGTTCGTGGTGCCGGATCGCACGATGGTTCCGGACAGCGGCCGGAGCAGCCCGACAAGGCCTCGGAACAGGGTCGATTTACCGGCCCCGTTGGGGCCGACGACCGCGAGCAGGGCGCCCTCCGCGATCTCGCCGCTGAGGTGGTGGATTGCCGGATGCCGGTCGTAGCCCAGCGTTACGTCTTCAAATTTAACAAGCGATTTCATCGGATTACCTCGTGACCGCCCACACCAGCGCCCACAGCGCCGCGCTCACGGCCAGCGCCGCGAGCAGCCGGACCGGCATGCCGAGCGCGAGGATCGAGCATCCTTCCGGCTGCGGCGGATGCGGCGCGACGCCGTGATGATGCCCATGCGCGCCATGATCGTGGCTGTCATCGTGAGCATGGGCGTGGACATGGGCGGGCGGCATGACTGGCTTTCGCGCGGAGGTTCGAGCAAACTATTGTTATAGTATAACATTCGCGCGGCAAGGCTCAAGGCTGCATCGCCGAAACCTCGTCGAGATGGGGTCCGGGGCGGGATTTGCCGTCCGACGTCTCAGCTCAGATGCCTGACGATGGCCATGCCTGCGATCAGGCCAACCAGCCCGAGCACGACGGACCCTGCGATGTAGAGCGCCGCAAGCACGGTCTCGCCGCGCTGGAACAGCGTGACGCTGTCGAGCGAGAAGGTCGAGAAGGTCGTGTAGCCCCCGAGGATGCCGGTCATGACGAACAGCCGCCACGGCTGCGCCGCGTTGCCCTTGAAGGCGAGGTAGCCCGCGATCAGGCCCATCACCAGCGAGCCGGTGACGTTGATGATGAAGGTTCCGGCCGGAAAGCCGGTCCCGAACAGCCGCGCGGCCGTCACGTTGACCGCGTGCCGCAGGCAGGTGCCGAGACCGCCGCCGAGGAAAACCAGAAGATAGTTCATGCCGAACCCAATCGCTGCCGAGGCCGAAGTCGTTGAACAGGCGCGAAAACAACAATGGCCGGACGCGAGGCGCCCGGCCATTCGGAAAATCACGGGGCGAGACCCCGGCCGTTACACGGCCTTGGAATACAGTTCCTCGACGTATTCCCAGTTCACGAGGTTCTCAACGAACGCCTTGAGATAGTCGGGGCGGCGATTGCGATAGTCGATGTAGTAGGAATGCTCCCACACGTCGACGCCGAGGATCGGCACCGCGCCGGAGACCAGCGGGCTCTCGCCGTTCGGCGTCTTGGCGATTTCGAGCTTGCCATTCTTGACTGCGAGCCAGGCCCAGCCCGAGCCGAACTGGCCGACGCCGGCGGCGATGAAGTCGTCCTTGAACTTGGCGTAGCCGCCGAGATCCTCGTCGATCTTCTTGGCGAGCGCGCCCGGCAGCTTGTCGCCGCCGCCATTCGGCTTCATCCAGTTCCAGAAATGGAGATGGTTGTAGTGCTGGCCGGCATTGTTGAAGACCGCCGGGTTCTTGCCGAACGAGGCCTTCACGATGTCTTCGAGCGACTTGCCCTCGAACTCGGTGCCCTTGATGGCGTTGTTGCCGTTGGTGACGTAGGCCTGATGATGCTTGTCGTGGTGATACTCAAGCGTTTCCTTGGACATGTAGGGGCCAAGGGCATCATGGGCGTAAGGCAGTGCAGGCAGGGTGAAGGTCATGGGCTGTCGTCCGCAATTGGGGGGATTGATCTAACCGCGAGCGTTATAGAAGGTTCCTTGGCCCGGCACCAGCCGCCATGGCAGCGGCCGTGCCGTCATGCCGCGCTCGGCACGGCTGCGATAGTGTCGCGGCGCGCCGGAGGGCGCACATTCATCATCAGCTGGAAGACGCCTGCGATCAATCCGATCACCACGGCCGCCTGCCAGGCGCGATCGTAGCTGCCGAGGTAATCGTAGATCAGGCCGCCGCCCCACGCGCCGATGAACGAGCCGACCTGATGGCTGAAGAAGGCGATGCCGGTGAGCGTCGCCATGTAGCGCAGGCCGAACAGGTGCGCGACGAGGCCGTTCACCAGCGGCACGACACCGAGCCAGAGCGAACCCATCACCGCCGCGAACACCATGGTCGAGACCGGAGTGGCGGGAAAGTAGAAGTAGGCGGCCACGGCGACGGACCGCGCGATGTAGACGCCGCCCAGCAGGTATTGCTTCGGGTAGCGGTCGCCGAGCCATCCGAAAGCATACGAGCCCAGCATGTTGAACAGGCCGATCAGCGCCAGCGCGGTGGCGCCGAGCGAGGGATCGAGGCCGCAGATCGCGAGATAGTTCGGCAGATGCGTGGTGATGAAGACGAGTTGCAGCCCGCAGACGAAGAACGCGAGCGCCATCACCACGTAGCCGGAATGACCGAGCGCCGATTGCAGCACGTCGCCGAATCGCTGCGGATTGTCGTCCACGCGGTCAATCTCGATCCTGTCGGCTCCGCCCGCGAACAGGGCGCATGGCAGCATCACGGCGGCCAGTCCGATAAAGCCGACGAGCGCCATCTGCCAGCCGGAGGTCGAGATCAGCGCCTGCGCCAGCGGCGAGGCGATCACGAGGCCGAACGAGCCGGCCGCCGACACCGCGCCCATGGCGACGGTGCGCCGTGCGGGCGACACGGTGCGCGAGGTGATGGTCATGGTGATGCTGGCCGCGGTGCACGACAATGCGATGCCGATGCAGATGCCGAGACCGAGCGTAAACATCAGCGCCGAACCTGCGACCATCATCACGATGAGGCCGGCCGCGTAGACGATGACGCCGGTGACCATGACCCAGCGCGTGCCGTAGCGATCAGCCCACAAGCCGATCGCGGGTTGGGTGAGGCCCCACACGATATTCTGAATGGCGGTGGCGAGCGAGAAGTCGGCTGCGGTAAGACCGACGTCCTGAATGATGGAGGGCTGAAACAGGCCGAAACTCTGCCGCATGCCCATCGCCAGGCTGAGCAGCACGGACGCGCCGACCAGAATCGACCACTTCTGGAACGTGTTGAGTTCCGCTGCCCGCACTGTCGCCTCCCGAAATGCCTTTAATTCGATTCTTGCACACAATGATCGCTTCATCATCATGCATCTGCATGAAAAGCAATACGATAAACGCACGCGTGGTATGCCGGTTGCGGCACTCTGCCGTGGGATGGTCGACTGGGCGCGTTGTCAACCCGTTGCGCCGCGCCTGTCTTGTGCGTAATGACGCGATGCGAAAGGGAGAGCCGATGAATCCTCGATCCATCTCGACGATTGCAAGTGTAAGCCTTGTTGCGCTGGCGATGTTGGCCGCACCGTCCGCATCTCTGGCCCAGTCCGCCGATCCATCAGGAACATATCTGACCCAGAAGGGCGATGCGCGCGTGAAGGTCAGCCGTTGTGGCGGCGCGATTTGCGGCGTCGTGGTCTGGCTGCGCGACAAGATCGATCCAATGACCGGTCAGCCGCAGCGCGACGACAAGAATCCGAATCCCGCCCTGCGCAATCGTCCCATCGTGGGACTGCCGCTGTTCATCGACATGCGTCCGTCCGGACCGAATCGCTGGTCCGGCCAGATCTACAACGCCGACGACGGCTCGACCTATGTCAGTCACGTCTCTGTGAACGGACAGGACACGCTTCAGGTCGATGGCTGCGTCGGCGCCATCTGCGGCGGCGAAGTGTGGACACGCGTCGGCCGCTGATCGCGGTTCTTACAAATCGATTCAAATCGCCATCGCTTTCAGGGCGGTTGCGGCAGACGCGTAGCCGCCCTGGGCTCCGTCCACGAAGTGGACGTGGTCGCTTCGCGTCGCGGATGGCGTGAAGCAAGTCATCAGTGCCGCGCTCTGGCGGTGAAGGCCGTAGCGGATGATGCCGGCGCGGCTGGCCTGAGCGAGTTGCGCTTCGAGGGAGTCGGCGAGTTCGGGCGTGCAGTCGAGCACCATGCGCAGGCCGTCGTCGTATTTGCGGAAGTCGGAATTTTCCGCGACCTGCGCCAGGTAGACCTTCGAAGCGAAGTTTCCGATTTTCAGCCCGCTGCGGATGAAGAAAAACGCGACCATCGCTCGCCCGATTGCGGCAAGGCGGCGCGCCATCAGCGAGCCGCCGCGCATCGCGCGCGCCTCGTATTCGATGGATTCGTTTGCGGGCCATTTGAAACGCGGACCATCGGCGGGCACCGGGCGCCCGGCATCCGGACTGGCTTCCACGCGTGTCACGATGTCCGCGAGCAGCGCCTTGTAGGCGTTCGGATCGCCCTGCGGCCGTGGTGTCACCAGCACGGACAGAATCACGCCGCGCGCGGCCGGGATTTCGGAGAAGCGGCAGGACAGGCCGTCGAGATTGGGATGCGTCCCGTGCGGGGCCGGTGCGATGGTGAATTCGCCCCGCTTCATCGCCGCTTCGGCCCAAGGCAAACCGCCACCCATGAACATGGCGTAGGAGAGGTTGGGCGAGGGGCCGAACCGGCCGATGCGCACATCGAGCCCCTGCGCGCGGATGGCTTCAATCGGCACCAGTGCGACCCGCAGGGTCAGGTCGAGATCGTCCTTCACCCATGCCGCCGTTGCGGCGAGCGCGTTTCTCGCCTTGTCCGCATCGGCGGATGACACGGCGAAGCTTGCGCCGTCGCCGCCGAAGATGAAGGGAAAATCGCGGCCGTCGAGTTCGTTGGTCACGGCGGCGATCACCGCCGCGCCCGCCATGTTCACGGCCTTGTATCGGGCCTTGGCGATGGCGCTGGTGGAATCGACGATATCTGCCACGCCGACGACCCAGCCGCCCGGCAACGGTGCATAGTGTGCCTCGTCCACAAGGCCGGGAAAGTGACGGAAAACATCAATGCGGGAGTAGAAATCGTCACCGGGAGCCATGATTGTTACCGCGCATCACATGCATTCAACGGCCCCGCGCTGTGTGCCTCAACGCACCGGCCAAGCTCATATTATATAGGTTCGTGCTATATATAAGAAATCCGCGCCATATAAATCCGCAGGTTCGATCGCGAGGCCCCATGTCCGCACAGGCTGCCACCATCGAGAGTATCTATCGTTATCCGGTCAAGGGACTTTCGCCCGAACGCATGGCTGAGGTCGATCTCGAGGTCGGTCAGCCGCTGCCCGGGGATCGCCAATACGCGATCGAGAACGGTCCAAGCGGATTCGATCCGGCCGCGCCGTCCTACCTGCCGAAGACGAAATTCCTGATGCTGATGCGCAATGAGCGGCTTGCCGCGCTGCACACCCGCTACGACGCGGACAGACACCTTCTGTCCATTACCCGGGATGGGGCCGAGGCCGTGCGCGGCGATCTGCAAAGCCGCGACGGGCGGCAGGCCATCGAAACCTTCTTCTCCGAAAATTTCCAGCCTGAACTGCATGGCCCGCCGCGCGTGCTGCAATCGGAGGGGCACAGCTTCTCGGACGTGGCAAAAAAAGTCGTGTCGATCATCAATCTGGCGAGCGTTGCGGCGCTGGCGGAGGTGATCGGGCGTCCGGTCAGCCCGTTGCGCTTTCGCGGCAACCTGCACGTGACGGGGTGGCCCGCGTGGCACGAGTTCGCCCTGATGGGGCAGACGCTCTCTATCGGCAGTGCGCGGCTGAAGGTCGTCAAGCGGATCGTGCGTTGTGCCGCGACCAATGTCGATCCCGACACGGCCGCGCGCGACATGACCATTCCGCATACCCTGATGCAGACCTACGGTCATGCCGACTGCGGCATCTATGCGGAAGTCGTCGCCGCCGGCACGATTGCCGACGGCGACAGGATCTTATCCGATCAGTATCAGCTGGACGGCATCACATAGGCGTAGACGCGGCTGCGCGAATAGACCGCCTCCGCGACGCGCCGGCCGTGATTGCCCGACACGATGATGGGATTGCCCTTGGCGTCGATGCCGGACACGACGCCGACATGGCCGCCACCACGCCCGCGCGACATCACCGCGATGGCGCCGACCTGCGGTCCCGAGATGCGCTGCCCGTAACTTGCGAAGGAGCGGGCCATGTCGGAGCCGGTGCCGCGATGGCCGGTCTTCTGCAGAACCATGTTCATGAAGCGCGCGCACCACAGCCGGCTGCGCCCCGTGGGGTTGCCGCCGATATAACGGCGCGCCTCGGCGACAAGGTTCGAGCCGCCGCCGAAGCTGCTCTGCGTTGTTGGGACGGCAGCATCGGGCGGCATCGCCGCGAAGGCGTTCATCGGCGCGGACGTCGCGCTGTGATGACGGCGGCCGCGGTTGCCGTGACGCACGCGATGGTAACGCGGGCGATGCGCGTGATGATGTCCGACGTGATGCTGGGAAGCGCGGTGGAGATGATGGCTTTTCGGCTTCGCCGAAGCCGGTGTTGCGAAGGCAACGATCGTGAAGGCACACAACGCAAGAGCGCAAAGCCTGGTGGCTCCGCGAAACACAAACAACTCATTCATTCCATGCTTGTCCTTTACACCCCCAAGGTTCCATCGGCGTGAGAGCCGATCTGGAAACGCGAAAAGCCGTTGTGATGTGACCACAACATGATCAAGCGTGGCGCGACTTGCGGCGCACGCTGTGTCATTTCGCGGCGATAGCTTGCGTATTTCGTGGCGGGAACTTTCTCATTCGCGCCGCAAGCATGACCGGGCGGTTAAAGCATGAGAAACCCGCTGTCAATGCAGGCAAACGTTGCGGGTTCTTGCAGGATTGTGTCGTTTCGAGACATCCGGGCAGCTTACAAATGCGGAGCGGGTGCGCGACACATCTCGGATCATATCGTCGATGATCTTATAAAGACGCGAAGGCGTTGCGGGTCAGTCGCGACGGCTCAGCAGAAAGACACCCTGCTCTCCGAACATATTCCATACCCACCACGGCAACGTCAGTTGCAGCGGGCGGCCGTAGGAATCGAGCGCCACCGCGCGCTCCATCTTCACGTTGATCTCGTCGCACAGCTGCACGAAATCCTTGATGGAGCAGAAGTGGATGTTGGGCGTGTCGTACCACGTCGCCGGAAGATTATCCGTGCGCGGCATCTGCCCCTTGACGAGCAGTTGCAGGCGCATGCGCCAGAATGCGAAGTTCGGAAACGAGACGATGGCGCGACGGCCGATGCGCAGCATGTTCTCCAGCACCGCGCGCGGCTGGCGCGTCGCCTGCAGGGTCTGAGACAGGATCACATAGTCGAAGGAGTCGTCGGGATATGCCGAGAGGTCGGTGTCGGCATCGCCCTGTACGACGGCGAGGCCGCGGCCCACGCAGCGGTTGACGCCCTCGCGCGACAGTTCGATGCCGCGCCCGTCGACGCCGCGGCTTTCCAGCAGGCGCAGCAGATCGCCTTCGCCGCAGCCGACATCGAGCACGCGCGATCCGGGCTCCACCATGCTGGCGACGAGCCTGTGATCGGCGCGAAAGCTCTCGTGAGTGGATGCCGTGACGCCGGGCAGCGGCAGCACCTGTTGTTCGGCCATCTCAGCGTCCTTTGCGCAGACCGCGCGCCGTCGCGGCGGATTCCAGAAATGCGCGCGCGATATCGATGAACTCCGGCTCGTCGAGCAGGAAGGCGTCGTGGCCCTTGTCGGTCTCGATCTCGGCGAACGAGACGCGCGCCGCGGCTGCGTTCAACGCATGCACCACCGCGCGCGACTCGGCGGTGGGAAACAGCCAGTCGCTGGTGAACGACACCACGCAGAACCGCGTGGACGTGCCGCGAAAGGCTTCCGCCAGCACCCCGTTGTGGTCGGCGGCGATGTCGAAGTAGTCCATCGCCCGCGTCAGATACAGATAGCTGTTGGCGTCGAAGCGCTCGACGAAGGACGAGCCCTGATGGCGCAGATAGCTCTCCACCTGGAAGTCCGCGTCGAACGAGAAGGTCGGCAGTTCGCGATCCTGCATCCGGCGGCCGAACTTGCGGTGCAGCGCGGCGTCCGAGAGATAGGTGATGTGCGCGGCCATGCGCGCCACCGCGAGACCGCGATGTGGGCGCGTGTTCTCGGCGTAGTAACGCCCGCCCCGCCAGTCGGGATCGGCCATCACCGATTGGCGTCCCACCTCGTGGAAGGCGATGTTCTGCGCGGAGTGGCGCGGCCCGCTGGCGATGACCAGCGCCGCGAATACGCGCCTTGGGAAGGCCACAGCCCATTGCAGCGTCTGCATGCCGCCCATCGAGCCGCCGACCACGCACAGCAGCTGGTCGATGCCGAGCCGGTCGATCAGCATCGCCTGTGCCCGCACCATGTCGGGGATGGTGATCAGCGGAAAGTCCAGTCCCCAGATCCGGTCCGTGGCCGGATTGGTGGAGGCGGGGCCGGTCGAGCCCATGCAGCCGCCGACGACGTTCGAGGAAATCACGAAATAGCGGTCGGTATCGATCGGCCGGCCGGGACCGACCAGCGTCTCCCACCATCCGGGCTTGCCGGTCACGGGATGGATATTGGCGGCGTGCTGATCCCCGGTCAGCGCATGGCAGATCAGCACAGCGTTGCTGCGGTCGGCGTTCAGGGTGCCGTAGGTCTGGTAGGCGATCTGGAACGGGGCGAGATCGACCCCGCAATCGAGCCGCAGCGGCTGGTTCGGTCCGAACTCAGCGATCAGGGAGGAGGGATGGTCCACCTCGGCCAGCGGCCCCACGTGGCGCGCGTCCGCGGCCTTCTGTGCTGTCACCATGGGGATTTGACCTCCGCCAGCGGGTTTTCTCCCGACGCGGGCCAATAAAAAACCCGGCCCGAAACATCGGTTCGGCCGGGCTCACTCATCCCCGGCCTGTTTAGCAAGTTGTTTAACGTGGCTGCAAGCCGGCCGGCTCAAATGACCACGGAGTGACAGGTATTTAGGCCCCCCGTCAGCGGCCGTCAAGGCGCGCCCGGCAGGGGCCGGAAGGGCGGAACCCGTTTCCTTTTGCTTTCCGGCGCTGTCTTTTCTAATCAATGACCTGTCATACGCGCTTCCCGCCGCCGCCAAGGTTTTCTGGAATATGTCGCAGTCTCCGCCCGCCCCGCCGTCGCTCGCCGATCTTCGCCGCGAGATCGACCGGATCGATCAGGAGGTGCACAACCTGCTGATGGAGCGTGCGGAGATCATCGACCGGCTCATCGCGGTGAAGCAGACGCAGGAGGTGGGCTCCGCGTTCCGGCCCGCGCGCGAGGCCGACATGATGCGCCGGCTGGTGCAGCGTCATCACGGCATTCTGCCGCTGACGACGGTGGAGGGCATCTGGCGGGTCATCATCGCCACCTTCACCTATGTGCAGGCGCCGTTCGCGGTGCATGCGGACCTTTCGCCCGGCGAGCCGGCGATGCGGGATTCCGCCCGTTTCCATTTTGGTTTCGTGGTGCCGTTCGTGGAGCATTTCTCCGCGCAGGCGGCGGTCGAGGCGGCGGCGAACTCCAGGGGCGATCTGGCGCTGGTCTCCGCCACGTCCAGCCGCACGCCCTGGTGGGCTGCCCTCGAAGACGGCGCCGCGCCGAAGATCATCGCGCGGCTGCCATTCGTGGAGCGTGCGGACCACCCCGCCGCCATGCCGGTGTTCGTGATCTCGCGGGTCGCGCCCGATGCGCTGGTGACCGAGGTCGAGATGTGGAGCGTGCGTGTCTCCGGCTGGAATGCCGGGGTCGCCCGCGCCCTCGCGTCCTTTGCCGAGATCATCGCGGTGCCGGACAGGGAGTCCGACGGCGCGGCGCTTCTGATCTCGGTGCCGGCGTCGGAGGGCTTCGACAAGACCCGCGCCGCGCTGGTTCAGGCCGGCGCATCGGTGCGGTCGACGGCTCTCGTCGGCGGCCATGCGACGCGCTATACCGTGCCCGCCGATGGCGGCCCTTCGCGGACCACCTGATCGCGTCCGCTGTATTGATCTTCCGGAGATGAACTGATGTCCCGCCCCACGCCGCGGCCCGGCATTCTCGAGATTGCCCCCTACACACCCGGCAAGGCCCCGGTCCCCGATCCCGGCCGCAAGGTGTTCAAGCTTTCGGCCAACGAGACCCCGCTCGGCCCTTCGCCCAAGGCCATTGCCGCATTCCAGGATGCGGCCGCACATCTTGAGGATTATCCGGAAGGCACCTCGCGGGTGCTGCGGCAGGCGGTCGGCCGCTCCTACGGCCTCGATCCGGACCGCATCATCTGCGGCGCGGGTTCGGACGAAATCCTGAACCTGCTCGCCCACACCTATCTCGGCCATGGCGACGAGGCGATCCTCACCACCCACGGCTTCCTCGTCTATCCGATCGCGACCATGGCCAATGGCGCGACGCCGGTGATCGCGCCGGAGACCGACCTGACGGCGGACGTGGACGCGATCCTCGCCAAGGTGACGCCGCGCACGCGTCTCGTCTGGCTGGCCAATCCGAACAACCCGACCGGCACCTATCTGCCGTTCGACGAGGTGAAGCGCCTGCGCACCGGACTGCGCTCGGACATCCTGCTGGTGCTGGACGCCGCCTATTCGGACTTCGTGTCGCGCAACGACTACGAGACCGGGTTCGAGCTCGTCTCGACCACGGACAACACGGTGCTGACGCACACTTTCTCGAAGATCCACGGCCTCGCGTCGCTGCGTGTCGGCTGGATGTTCGGACCCGAGGCCATCGTGGACGCGGTGAATCGCATCCGCGGGCCGTTCAACGTCTCGACCCCGGCGATGCTGGCGGCCGCCGCCGCGATTGCGGACACGGCCTATATCCAGACGTCGAAGGATCACAACGAGCGCTGGCGTTCGTGGCTGATCGAGGAGTTCGGCAAGCTCGGACTGAAGACGACGCCGAGCGTCGCCAACTTCATCCTCGTCCACTTCCCGACCGAGGCCGGGAAGACGGCGGCCGACGCCGACGCGTTCCTCACGAAGCGCGGCCTCGTGCTGCGTGCCGTCACCAATTATGGCCTGCCGAATGCGCTGCGCATGACGGTCGGCACCGAGGAGGCGAACCGGCTGGTGATCGAGACCCTGCGCGAGTTCGTGGAGGCCGGAGTGGGGGCAAAGTGACGACCGAACCGCTCTTCGGCCGCATCGCGCTGATCGGCCTCGGACTGATCGGCTCCTCCATCGCGCGGGGCGCGAAGCAGCTCGGCCTCGCGGGCGAACTGGTGGCGACCGACGCCTCGTCCGAGGTGCGCGCGCGTGCCGCCGAGATCGGCTTTGCCGACCGGGTCGCCGCGACCAGCGCCGAGGCGGTCGAGGGCGCCGATCTCGTGATCGCCTGCGTGCCGGTGGGCGCCTATGGCAAGGTCGCCGCCGAGATCGGACCGCACCTGAAGCAGGGGGCCATCGTCTCCGACGTGGGCTCGGTGAAGAGCGCCGTGGTGCGCGAGATGTCGCCTCATCTGCCGGGCGGCGTTCACTTCGTCCCGGCGCATCCGGTGGCAGGCACCGAGAATTCCGGCCCCGATGCAGGCTTTGCAGAGCTGTTCATCAACCGCTGGTGCATTCTCACGCCGACGCACGGTGCGGATGCCGGTGCGGTGGAGAAGCTCGCGGAGTTCTGGCGCTCGCTCGGTGCCAATGTCGAGACCATGACGCCGGAGCACCACGATCTGGTGCTGGCGGTCACGAGCCACCTGCCGCATCTGATTGCCTACACCATCGTCTCCACGGCCGACGAGCTGGAAGAAGTCACTCGCTCCGAGGTGCTGAAATTCTCCGCCGGCGGCTTCCGCGATTTCACCCGCATCGCGGCGTCCGATCCGACCATGTGGCGCGACGTGTTCCTGAACAACAAGGACGCGGTGCTGGAGATGCTCGGCGAATTTCAGGAGGATCTCTCCAAGCTCACCCGCGCGATCCGGCGCGGCGACGGGGAGGCGCTGTTCGAACACTTCACCCGCACGCGGGCGATCCGGCGCGGCATCGTCTCGATCGGTCAGGATGCCGCGAGCGCCGACTTCGGCCGCCCGCTGTCGCCGCTGAAGCCAAAAGCGTCCGGCCCCTCGTCGTAGAGCAGTTCAGCTTTCCGCTGAATGGCTGAACTGCTCCGGTCTTCTGGTGTGACGCGTTTTCTTCACGCGAGCAGACCTCCATCCGTGGGGCAGGACTAAGGGGCATGCTTCGCTCGAAAACGCTATGAGGTGCCGGCGCGCCGCTTCGCCGTCACCTCGATCTCCACCTTCATCTCCGGCCGCAGCAGCGCGGCGACCACCAGCAGCGTCGCGGCCGGGCGGATATCCTCGAACACCTCGCCGGTGACGGAGAACAGCGCGTCGGCGTCCGCCCGATCGGTAATGTAGTAGGTGGCGCGGACGACGTCACTCATCCGGAAGCCGGCATCGCGCAGCACCGAGGCGATTGTCGCCAGTGCGTTGCGCGTTTGCGTCACGACGTCGTCCGGCATCGTCATCGTCGTGTAGTCGTAACCGGTCGTTCCGGCGACGAAGGCGAAGTCGCCGTCGATCACCGCGCGGCTGTAGCCGGCGACGCGCTCGAACGGCGATCCCATCGAGATGAACTGGCGGGACATGATAAACGCCTCCCGATCGTGGACTGCCAGCCCGGCCGGCGCGAAGTCAGCCGGGCGTCGTGCGTGATGCGGCGGCACGCCGCCGCCGCGAGATAACGTCCACCACGATCATGATGAAAAGCGTAATCAGCACAAGCGTGGTAATGGGGCGCCATGGCGCCCGCTTCCGCGGGCGCGCAAGCCCGCGGGACTCCATGTCTGCCGGGAGCATGGGACTGATCCGGTGCTCGCGGTCAGGCCGCGCGTCGCATGCGCGCCGGATGACGGTCGGGCAAGGCCTTTCCGGTGGCGGTGATGACCCCCGCCGCGCCGGTCAGCGCGCCCTCGCGCAGTTCGAGCGCGAGCAGGCGGTCACGCTCGAACGGGCCGGGAAGGGCGAGGTCCGCCGTTCCCACCGGCGTGAAGCCGAACCGTGCATAGTAGGGCGCATCGCCCAGCAGGATGATCGCGCCATGGCCGAGCTTCCGCGCTGCCGCGATGGCATGACGCATCAGCGCGCCGCCGATGCCGAGCGCCTGGCAGGACGGATCGACGGCCAGGGGGCCGAGCATCAAGGCGGCCCGGCCCCCGGCGTCGACATGCCAAAGCCGCACCGTGCCGACCACGCGGGGGAGATCACCAGGGCCCTGACTCACCGCCGTGAAGGCGAGGCCTTCGGCGGGGGCGCGGCCGTCGCGCAGGCGCTGGCAGGTGCGGGTCAGGCGCGAGGGCCCGAAGCACATGTCCAGCAGCTGTTCACGCGCGGCCACGTCGGAGCCGCGTTCCGCACGGATCGCGAACGGAGCGGCTGCGAAGGTCAGGGCGACAGTGTTCGTCGCGGCGGTCTTCTGCAGATGGGTCATGGCACGTCCATCCTTCCCCGGCCGCATCCGCACGCGCGCAGGCTTTGCGCGTCGCGACGAATGAAGCCGCGGCTCACCGTCGAACCCGTGGCGGCCGCGTCATGCGCGGTCCGCCTCGGGGCGACGGAAACGAAGATTGTTCGGGAAACGGGAGCCGGCGAACCGGCTCCCCGCGATCGCGAAAGGCGCTGCCTCAGATGTGGTAGGTCTTCAGCGGCGGGATGCCGTTGAAGGCCACCGAGGAGTAGGTCGAGGTATAGGCCCCGGTCCCCTCGATCAGCAGCTTGTCGCCGATCTCCAGCGTGACCGGCAGCGGGTACGGCGTCTTCTCGTACAGCACGTCGGCCGAGTCGCAGGTCGGGCCGGCGAGCACGCACGGGGTCATCTCGGCGCCGTCATGCGGCGTCTTGATGGCGTAGCGGATCGCCTCGTCCATCGTCTCGGCGAGACCGCCGAACTTGCCGATGTCGAGATAGACCCAGCGCACCTCGTCCTCGTCGCTCTTCTTCGAGATCAGAACGACTTCGGTCTCGATGACGCCCGCATTGCCGACCATGCCGCGGCCCGGCTCGATGATCGTCTCCGGGATCTGGTTGCCGAAGTGCTTGCGCAGGGCGCGGAAGATCGAACGGCCGTACTGCACGACCGGCGGCACGTCCTTCAGATACCGCGTCGGGAATCCGCCGCCCATGTTGACCATGGAGAGGGAGATGCCGCGCTCGGCGCACTCGCGGAACACGGCCGACGCCATCGCCAGCGCGCGGTCCCACGCCTTCACCTTGCGCTGCTGCGAACCGACATGGAACGAGACTCCGTAGGGTTCGAGACCCAGACGCTTCGCCAGATCCAGCACGTCGACGGCCATTTCCGGATCGCAGCCGAACTTGCGCGACAGCGGCCATTCGGCGCCGCCGCAGTCGAACAGGATGCGGCAGAACACCTTGGCACCGGGCGCGACGCGCGCGATCTTCTCCACCTCGGCGGCGCAGTCCACCGCGAAGAGACGGATGCCGAGCGCATAGGCGCGCGCGATATCACGCTCCTTCTTGATGGTGTTGCCGAAGGAGATGCGGTCCGGGGTCGCGCCGGCGGCCAGCGCCATCTCGACTTCCGCAACCGTCGCGGTGTCGAAGCAGGAGCCGAGCGAGGCGAGCAGCGACAGCACCTCCGGCGCCGGATTGGCCTTCACCGCGTAGAACACGCGGGAATCCGGCAGCGCCTTGGAGAAGCCCAGATAGTTTTCGCGCACGATGTCGAGATCGACGACGAGGCAGGGCTCGGTGTCGCGGCCTTCGGCGCGGCGGGCGCGGAGGAACTCACGGATGCGGTCGTTCATTGGGAAACCCTCCCCAAACAGCTCAAAGGGACGGCCAACGCCGCCCGGATGGTGTAGGCCCCGACGGCCGGTCAGCCGCGCGATGGAAGCGCGAACGGACCGGGTCATCAGACCCTGACGATGCTGCCGTGGATTGGTGGGGAGTGGCCCCGCCGCACGCCTGGCAATGAAGGACAAGCCTCTTCGGTATTCGGGCCGGCTGGTGGAGAGCCGGTAGAGACCAAAAAAGCCCGCTCCGTCGTTGCTTTAAGTCGCGTCCCCCGGTTGAGAGCGGGGTGCGCCGGTTCGCCTCCGGCTGTCAGTCACGGTTGCAAGAGAGGAGAAGCCATTTTCCGTTTCGGCGCCTGAGCGCTTCCGTCGAAAACATCCCGGAGAGAGATGCTGGCCGTTTCTCATCCCTTGGCGGCTGTCCGGCCTCTTGTCCGGATACCTACCGACTGACACACGACCACAGGCACGTGCGAAATTGGGCAAGCGCGGAAATAAGTAATTTGACCCGGCTTCGCAAGAAGTTTCTTGCCTTCGCGACAAAAAATCTCTGCATGAGGCCGTGTGTGTCGCGCGGCAGTCACGCTGGCGAGCGCGGATGTTAACAGGAGGTGAAGAAGTCGCTGCGCCGCAGGGATTTCTCGCGCCGCAGCGACAGGCTGCGTCAGCGGCGCGTGTGCGTCAGCGGCGCGTGAACGGCTCGACGCGCACCGCGCCGCGCATGAAGGAGATCATCACGGCGACGCCGATCAGGAACAGGATGCCCTGCAGCACATGGCCCATGGTTTCGCTGAGCCCGAGCAGCACCTGAAGCGCCCAGCCCCCGGCGAACGCCGCGCCGAAGACCTCCGCGCCGATCAGGATCGCTGCCGACACCACCGTGATGACGCTCGGCCAGATGATCTGGCGCGGGGCGGTGGAGGGCGTGGACGTGCTCATCAGGTCGGGCTCCGGTTGGGCGCGCCGTTCTCGGGCGGCGAGCGGGCGCAATCTCCCCGAAAACATGGGCAGGATCAAGGGCGCCCTTGTCGCGGCCGGATGAAACGCCGGCCGGCGCAAAAAAGCCCGATCCGTCCTGCTCACTCCCCGCTCCGGATGGAATCAGGCTCAAAGTTCTCTATCTTCAGGGAAAGTGATTTGCGGAGTTCGCAGCCATCGTACGTCTCCGCCCCCAGCACCTTCAAAGGAAATCGGGAAATTTGATGTCAGACGCCCCGCAGTCTTCCGCCGCCATCGTCCCGCAGGACAATCCGCTGCTGCAGCCGTGGCAGACCCCGTTCGAGACGCCACCGTTCGGCGCGATCCGGCCGGAACACTTCCTGCCCGCCTTCGAGCAGGCCTTCGCCGATCATACGCAGGAGATCGCCGCCATCGTCGACGATCCGGCGGAACCGGACTTCGACAACACCATTACGGCGCTGGAACGCTCGGGCAAATTGCTGTCGCGGGTCGCCTCGGTGTTCTACGCGCTGGTCTCGGCCCATTCGAACCCGGATTTGCTCAAGATCGACAGCGAGGTTTCGCTGCGGATGGCGCGGCACTGGAACCCGATCCAGATGAACGCCGTGCTGTTCGGCCGCGTCGCCAAGCTTCACCATGATCGCGCCGGCCTGCATCTCACCCGTGAGCAGATGCGCCTGCTGGAGCGGACCTATACGCGCCTGCATCGCGCGGGGGCCGGGCTCGACGAAGCGGCCAAGGCGCGGATGGCGCAGATCAACGAGCGTCTCGCGGAGGTCAGCACCACCTTCAGCCACCACTTGCTCGCCGACGAGCAGGGCTGGACGCTGGAACTCGGCGAGGGCGACCTCGCGGGTCTGTCGGAGGGATTTGTCGCGGCCGCCAAGGCGGCAGGCGGGGAGCGCGGCCTGCCCGGCAAGGCGCTGGTGACGCTGTCGCGCTCGTCGGTGGAGCCGTTCCTGCAAAGCTCGACGCGGCGCGACCTGCGCGAGAAGGCCTACAAGGCCTTCATCGCGCGCGGCGACAACGGCAATGCCAACGACAACACCGCGACCATCGGCGAGATCCTGACGCTGCGCGAGGAGAGTGCGAAGCTGCTCGGCTATCCGACCTTCGCCGCCTATCGTCTAGAGGACTCCATGGCGAAGACGCCGGAGGCGGTGCGCGGTTTGCTGGAGCGGGTCTGGAAGCCCGCCCGTGCCCGCGCGATGGCGGATCGCGACGCATTGCAGGCGCTGATCGCGGAGGAGGGCGGCAATTTCAAACTCGCCGCCTGGGACTGGCGTTTCTATGCCGAGAAGCTGCGCCAGCGCCGCGCCAATTTCGATGACGCGGCGATCAAGCCGTATCTGACGCTGGAGCAGATGATCGCCGCCGCCTTCGACGTGGCGCACCGGCTGTTCGGTCTCTCCTTCGTGGAGCGCCGCGACGTGCCGGTGTGGCACCCCGACGTGCGGGTCTGGGAGGTGTTCGACCGGAACGGCCGCCACAAGGCACTGTTCTACGGCGACTACTTCGCCCGTCCCTCCAAGCGCTCCGGCGCGTGGATGACCTCGCTGCGCGACCAGCAGAAGCTGGACGGCGATGTCGCCCCGCTGATTCTCAACGTGATGAACTTCGCCAAGGGCGCGGAAGGCGCCCCCGCGCTGCTCTCGCCGGACGATGCACGCACCCTGTTCCACGAGTTCGGCCATGGCCTGCACGGCATGCTGTCGGATGTGGTCTATCCCTCGCTCTCCGGCACCAGCGTGTTCACCGATTTCGTCGAACTGCCCTCGCAGCTCTACGAGCACTGGCAGGAGCGCCCCGAGGTGCTGCAGCGCTTCGCGCGCCATTACCAGACCGGCGAGTCGCTGCCGGACGATCTGCTGAAGCGTTTCCTTGCGGCGCGCAAGTTCAATCAGGGCTTCGCCACGGTGGAGTTCGTCTCTTCCGCGCTGCTCGACCTCGAATTCCATTCGCAGCCCGCCAGCGCCGCGCAGGACGTGCATGCATTCGAGACGCGCGAGCTTGAGAAGATCGGCATGCCGGCCGAGATCGCGATGCGTCATCGGCCCCAGCAGTTCGGGCACATCTTCTCGGGCGATCACTACGCATCCGGCTACTACAGCTACATGTGGTCCGAGGTGATGGACGCCGACGCCTTCGGCGCGTTCGAGGAGGCGGGCGACATCTTCGACCCGGCGGTGGCGAAGCGGCTCGCGGACGACATCTATTCGTCCGGCGGTTCACGCGATCCGGAGGAAGCCTACATCGCCTTCCGTGGCCGCGCGCCGGAGGCCGACGCGCTGCTGCGCCGGCGCGGCCTGCTCGACACGCCTGCCGCAGCCTGACGGAGACTGCCATGCGCCTGATGCACCTCGCCGCCGCTGTCGTCGCTCTCGCACTGGGGGCGGCGGCGTCCCTGTCACCCGCGCAGGCGCATCCGCATGTGTGGGTGAAGGCGGCGAGCGAACTGGTCTACGCGCCGGACGGCACCATCACCGGCGTGCGTCATGCCTGGACCTTCGATGACATGTTCTCGGCGTATGCGATCCAGGGCATCGAGTCGAAACAGAAGGGCGTCTTCACCCGCGAGGAGCTGGCGCCGCTGGCGCAGACGAACGTGGACTCTCTGAAGGAGTTCGCCTACTTCACCTTCGCGCGGGTGAGCGGCAAGAAGCAGCGCTTCACCGATCCGGTGGATTACTATCTTGAATACCGCGATGCGGTGCTGGTGCTGCATTTCATGCTGCCGTTCAAGACGCCGTTCAAGGCCGACCAGATCGCGCTGGAGATTTACGATCCGAGCTACTTCGTAGACTTCCAGCTCGTGGAGAAGGATCCGGTGACGCTGGTCGGCGCGCCGGCCGCCTGCAAGATCGCGATCCAGCGGCCGAGCGATGGCACCGCGAAGGCCAAGACCCTGACCGAGGACAGCTTCCTCAATGGCGACAACGAGAACTTCGGCATGATGTTCGCCAACAAGATCGACGTGACCTGCAAGTGATTGTCTTGTGCGCGCGGCCGATGAGAAAATTGCTGCGTCATGGCCGGGCTTGTTCCGGCCATCCAAGTCTTCTTGATTTACCCCAGGCCAGAACGTGGATGCCAGCGACGGATGCGGGCGTGATGGTTTGGGCAAGCACGATCGGTGTTGTTCTCGCCATTCTGAGTCTCGATGCCTCGCTGCATCACGTGCTGGCGCAAAATCCGTTCGGTGTGCCGCGCAACGCGCCAGCGGCGGCGCAGGAGGCGGGCGGCGTCATCGGCTGGATGCTGGCCAAGCAGTCCGAGTTCTATCGGCAGATCTCCGGCACCATCCGCGCGGCGAAGGCGGACGGCACCGCCGTTTGGAGCCTTTTGCTGATCTCGTTCCTCTACGGCATCTTCCATGCTGCCGGGCCGGGCCACGGCAAGGCGGTGATCTCGTCCTATCTCGTCGCCAACGAGGAGACCGCGAAGCGCGGCATCGCGCTGTCGTTCGTCTCGGCGCTGCTGCAGGCGGTGGTCGCGGTCACGCTGGTGACGATCTGCGCATGGATTCTCAACGCGACCGCGAAAACGATGTGCAGCGCCGAGCGCGTGATCGAGATCGCGAGCTATGCGCTGATCGCCGCGTTCGGCGCGCGGCTGGTCTGGACCAAGGGCGCGGGCTTTTTCCGCGCGGTGCAGGCGAGGCGAAAGCCCGGCATCGCCTTCGCCGCGGCCGGGGCAACGACGCTCCGCCAGTCGGCGCTGTTCGCATCCACCGCTGCGCATGCGGAGAATGCGCGCCCCGATGTGCCTAAATCTTTCGCGCTGACGCCATCGAGAACCGCAAGCCCGATGCGCGCCTCGTGGTCCGACGATCACGTCCACGACGAGACCTGCGGCTGCGGCCATGGGCCGGAGCCGGCGCAACTCGCCGGTCCCGGTGGCTGGCGGCGCGGCATCGGCGCGATCCTTGCCGTCGGTCTGCGGCCGTGTTCGGGGGCGATCCTCGTGCTGGTGTTCGCGTTCGCGCAAAATCTCTATTGGGCCGGTGTCGCCGCCACCTTCGCGATGGGCCTCGGCACCGCGATCACGGTGGCGGCCATCGCGCTTGTCACCGTCTCCGCCAAGTGCGCGGCGCGCCGCCTCGCCGTCGGCCGCGAGGGCGGAGGCATGGTGCTGCTGCGTGGCATCGAATTCGGCGCGGCCGGTTTCGTGCTGCTGTTCGGTGTCGCGCTGCTGCTCGGCTACGCCGCAGCCGAACGGGTGACGTGTTTTTGAGTTTTTGAGATGCGACAGTTGAGGAGCGCGCCGCGAAGGGCGACGGCCCGAATGAGCGCTTCTTAATGAAACTACCACCGCCTTTTCGGCATCGCCTTGGCGAACCGGACCGCGTCGCCGTCCTTGGTGCGGGTGGCGGTGAAGCCGGCGGCGATGATGGCCTCGCGCTGCGGCATCTTCTCGTCCGGCGCGCGGGTCACGTCCCACCACGCGGCCCTGTGCGCGGCGCGCGGCAGCGCAAAGCCGACGATCTCCTCGATCGCCTCGAAGCTCAGCGTCAGGTCGTCGAGCTTCTGGCTCAGCAGGTGGTCGCGCAGCGCGGTGTAATCGTGGGCCATGGCGGAGGTTCTATATGATCGGCGGCGGAAGGATAGCTGATCCGTGGTCGTCCCCGCGCAAGCGGGGACCCATAACCATCACCTTCCTGACATGGCGAGGTGCTTAACAATGTCGGGATCAGGCGACCACTTTGCTTTCCCAATACATGCAGGGCGTATGGGTCCCCGCCTGCGCGGGGATGACAAATAAGGAAAACCTCACACGTACTTCTTCATCTCTTCCATCACCAGCGCGCGGACGTCCTCGCGGCGCATGGAGAAGGCGATATTGGCGCGCACGAAGCCCGCACGCGAGCCGCAGTCGTGCCGCTCGCCGGCGAACGGCACAGCATAGAAGCCCTGGCTCTTCATCAGCGTCGCCATGCCGTCGGTGAGCTGGATCTCGCCGCCCGCGCCGCGCTCCTGCGCCTCCAGAATCTTGAAGATTTCCGGCTGCAGGATATAGCGGCCGGTGATCGAGAGGTTCGACGGGGCCTTCTCCCGTGCGGGCTTTTCCACCATCGCCGAGACCTTGCGGGCGCCGCCTGACGTCTCCTCGACGCCGACGATGCCGTATTGGTGCACGCGGTCCATCGGCACTTCTTCCACGGCGAGCAGGTTGGATTTCTCCGGCAGGTCTCTGGCGGCCTCGACCATCTGCTTCAGGCAGCCCGGTGCGTTGAGCACCAGTTCGTCCGGCAGCAGCACCGCGAACGGCTCGTTGCCGACGATATCGCGCGCGCACCACACCGCGTGGCCGAGGCCGAGCGGAATCTGCTGGCGGGTGAAGCTCATCGCGCCCGGCGGCGGCTGGTCGCGCTCCAGCAACTCCTGCTCCGCCTTCTTGCCGCGCTCGCGCAGGGTGGTGTCGAGCTCGAAGGAGCGGTCGAAGTGATCCTCGATTGCTTCCTTGTTGCGGCCGGTGACGAACACGAAATGCTCGATGCCGGCCTCTCGCGCCTCGTCCACCACATACTGGATCAGCGGGCGATCGACGATGGTCAGCATCTCCTTCGGCATCGCCTTGGTGGCGGGCAGCACGCGGGTGCCGAGACCGGCGACGGGGAAGACGGCTTTGCGGATTTTCATCAAGGACTCATTGCGAAATGGAACTGGCGGGACCACCGCGAGGTGGTAACGGGTATGCACCCAACAACAAAGGCCGTTCTATGAAGAGTGTTCCCGGAGCGGGTGCGGCATTTGTCGCCATCATTAAGGCATGCCTGTTAAGTTTATGGAAACCCTGAAGGGGCCTCCTAGCCCTTCATAGGGGAACAAACGACAGAGGTATCTGGATGGTGTGTTTGCGCGGTTTGGCGGTGGCGGTGATGGTAACGGCGGCTCCTGTGGCGACGCAGGCGCAGCAGGGCGGCAATCCGCTGGCCATCTTCGACCGGCTGTTCACCACCGGCTCGATCCAGAGCAACGCGCCCGCACCGCCGCGCCCGGCGCGGCAGGCGCAGGCGGTGATTTCCGCTCCCGGCGCGGCTCCCGGCGCCTCGGCGGCTTCCGCGGCCACTGCGCCGGCCAAGCCGTGGAGCGGGGAGGACGGCGCCTCCGGCCATCCGCTGATGACGGCGCAGGCGATTCGCGCCGCCGCCAATGATTTCGGCAACTGCATTGCGCGTTTCGAGCCGGAAGCCGCCCGGCGCGGCATTCCGTCCGGCAGCTATCGCCAGCTCACGGCAGGGCTCGAGCCGGATTTGCGGCTGATGGACCTGATGGATTCCCAGCCCGAATTCACCAAGTCGATCTGGGATTACATGGACGTGCTGGTCTCCGACGCGCGGATGGCGCGCGGGCGCGAAATTCTCGCCCAGTTCAAGCCGCAGTTCGATGCGGTGGAGCGCGCCTATGGCGTCGACCGCTATATCGTGGCGTCGATCTGGGGCATCGAGTCGAATTATTCGACCATGATGGGCGACCGCGACGTGGTGCAGTCGACCGCGACGCTGGCCTGCGTCGGCCGCCGTCAGGCCTATTTCAAGGACGAATTCCTCACCGCACTGGAAATCCTGCATCGCGGCGACGTGCGGCGCGAGGCGATGCGCGGCTCCTGGGCCGGCGCGTTTGGCCCGACCCAGTTCATGCCGACAGCCTTCAAGCGCTTCGCGGTGGATTTCGACGGCGACGGCCGCCGCGACGTGGTGGAGAACGCCGCCGATCTGATCGCCTCCACCGCCAACAATCTGAAGAAGGACGGCTGGCAGAGCGGCCAGACCTGGGGCTACGAGGTCGTGGTGCCGCAGGGCTTCGATTACATGATGGCCGATCGCGGCAAGGTGCTGACGCTGGCGCAGTGGCAGCAGCACGGGCTGCGTCGGGCCAACGGCAAGCCGTTCCCGCGCGGCAGCGACAAGGCCTACCTGCTGGCGCCCGCCGGCGCGCAGGGGCCCGGCTTCCTGATGCTGCAGAATTTCCGCGCCATCATGAAATACAATCCGGCCGAAGCTTACGCGCTTGCCATCGGCCATTTTGCCGACCGGTTGCGCGGCGGCGAGCCGTTCGTGCAGCCCTGGCCCCGGCAGGAGCGGGTGCTGAGCCGCGCCGAGCGGCTGGAATTCCAGCAGTTGCTTGCCCAGCGCGGGTTCTATCGCGGCCAGCCGGACGGCCAGTTCGGCAGCGGCACGCGGGCGGCGGTGCGCGCGTTCCAGGCCTCGGTCGGCGCGCCGGCGGACGGGTTTCCTTCATCGGACGTGCTGGATCGTCTGCGGGGACAGTGAGGCCGCTGACGGCGGCTCGCGTCGACGGGCGGGCGGGGACGGGGATGGATTTTTGCGGCGCGCGGCCATTCATGGCCGGTCTGGTGGGGCGGCCCGCCGCAGGCCGGGCCGCTGGCTGTGTTTTTGCCTGCGGACCGCCGCCACGAACGCTTGCCAAAGCGCGCCGCACCACCTAGTTTCCGGCCTCGCCTGCCGGGCCTGATGGCCTGCCGCGACGGATGCAGTTGTAGCTCAGTTGGTTAGAGCGCCTGTCTGTGGAACAGGAGGTCGGTGGTTCGAGCCCACCCAACTGTACCAACGAAATCAAGGCTCATATCCTGAATCGCCCCCCTGGATGGTGATCGCGACCGTCCGCGCCGGCGCGGAGGTCTTTCTCCGACGCGGGCTCTGTTCATTCCACGCCGGTTGTCATGACGGCGACGCTGGTTGCGCCCCGCGTCACGCCATCGGGCGTGATGAACCGGAGGATCATGCGGCTGTCCGCCGGGGCAAGCGCGACGGCGCCGGTGGCCCGCACGAAGGCGGTGTAGGTCGCGATCTCGCCGGTCGCCAGCGTGGCTGTCACCGAGGCGGCGGGCGCCGTCAGGCACGCGCCGGTGGTCGGATCGGTGCGGCAGAGCGTGACGGCGAGTGGCAGGTCCGCGCCGTTGTCGTCAAGCCGTGCGGTGATGTCCCCGGCCGCGCCGATGTTGATCGCCGCGGCCGCCAGCGCGCCATAGGAGCCGGCCGGAATGCGCAGCACGCCGTCTTGGCTCGGCGTGGCGCCGATCGCGACAAGGTCCGGCGTTGCCGTGGCCGCCGCAGACAGGCTGAACGTGTTCAGCGCCGTGACGCTGCGCACCGGTTGCGTGTTGGCGCAGCCGAACACAAGGGCTATGTCGGCCGCCGCGAGATCGACGGTCGGCGTGACCGTCGTGACGAAGGTTTGCGCTGCTCCCGGAGCGATATCTACGGGCGCGTCCACGTTGCCGCTGGGCATGTTGTCGGTCGCGTTGGTGGTCTGGAACGCGAAGGTGGCGGGAAAGCCCGGCGGCAGAGTGATACCGCATCCGGTGGCCGACGCGCTTCCGCCGTTGATGACAGTAGAGAATGCCGTGGCGGGCGTTCCGGTTAGAACCGAGCGCGAAGTGGGCAGGACCGCCGCGACCAGCGTGGGGGTCGAGGGCGTCTGTGTCCAGTTCAACAGATAGCTGCCGCTTGCGCCGTCGCGGCCGTCGACGACGATCCTGTAGGTCGTGCCGGCGATCGCCGCGAAGCCGAGGCGGCTGTGCGATATGTTGGGGGCGATGTTGTCGTTCTGTGCGATCAGGGTGAGCGATCCGGGCGCGTCCCCCGTGTAGACCGCGAGCGTGGTGTCAAACAGCGAGCCCGAGGTGTCGAGGCTGACCGTGCCGCTGGCCGGCGCGGTCCAGGCGCACCATACCGAATGGCTGGCGGGCGCTCCCGCGTGCGCGGGTTCTCCGCTCTCGGCGGTGGCGGCGGCCGTGCTGCCCACCGCCGTTCCGGTCACGCCGGCGATGGCCGTTGCGCTGGCGAAGGCGTCGGCGCAGCTCTGGACGACGGTTTGCAACAGCGGCGACGACGTGGAAGCCGCGTAGTTGGCACCGCCGTCGTAGGAGGCCGTCAGACTGTGGCCGCCCGCCGCAAGCGACGACGTGCCGTAGCTCGCCACGCCGCCGGCAAGCGATCCGGTGCCAAGCACGGCCGGGCCATCGTGGAACGTCACCGTCCCGCTGATCGACCCGCCCGACTGCGACGTCACGTTCGCTGTCAGCGTGATGGTGTCGCCATGGCTGCCTGGGCTGGCCGATGAGGTCAGCGTGATGGTGGTCCCGGCTTTCGTGATATTTCCGCTCGTCGGCCGGGTCGCGATCTGGGCCGTCAGGCTGGTGTCGGAGGCCCTGATTGAATAGCTGAAGCTGCCCGCATTGGTCAGAAGTCCGGAGACGACGCCGGTGCTTGCATTCAAACTGGTGCCGGCCGGCAGCGAGCCGCTGGCGAGCGTGTAGACATATGGCGGGGTGCCGCCGCTCGCATTGTTGGCCTGCGAGTAATCCTGACCGACCTGCAGGGTTGCGGACGCGGTCGAGGCCAGTGCCAGCGGGGTGATGTAATCGTAGAGCTGTGTCCCGGTGCCTGTGCCGCCCGGCGTGGTCACGGCCACATCGACGCGGCCGGCGGGATGGGCGGGCGCTGTGGCTGTTATAGTGGTGGCGCTTGCAACGTTGATATCGGTGGCGGAGGCACCGCCGATGGTTACCGTCGCTCCGCTGACGAACTCCGAACCGGTGATCGTGATGGCCGTGCCGCCGGCGACAAGGCCCGTATTCGGAGCGATCGCCGCCACGGTCGGCGCGGGCAGATAAGTGAACTGATCGGCAGGGACGATCGCGCTGGAGCCGGCGGGCGTGGTGACCACGACATCCACGACCCCGGCCGGTTGCGTCGGCGCGTTCGTGGTCACGGTCGTGTCGTCCACGACCGTGAAGGCCGCCGCGGCGACGGAGCCGAAGGTCACGGATGTCGCCCCGATCAAACCCGTTCCGGTGATCGTCACTTCCGAGCCGCCCGCTCCCGCTGCGGGAGCAATTCCCGTCACGGAGGGGACCGAGGCGTTTATGAAGCAGACCGACACGTCGCTGAGCGTGGGGGTCAGGGTCGCATCGGCCGTGCTCAGATAGGCGCGATACTGAAGGTATCTGTGTCCGTTGAATTGCGCAAGCGACGCTCCGCTGGTGGTGAAATACGATGCCGCCGTTCCGTCCGGGCCGACGAAATTGAATGGGCCGCTCGCGTCGGTGCTGGCGGCGATCTGGAATTGCACGCTCGTGCCGGCAGGAGCGGCGGCGTTCCACGACAGCGTGTTCCAGAATACGGTGGTTCCTGCCGGCGGAGCGGCGTCCTTGAGGCCCGAGATGATATCGCCCGATGCGGCGAAGCCCGCGCGCATGTGGACAATGAACCCGGCATCTGTCGAAGTGCCGCCGGTCAATGGAATCGACCACACCGTGCCGCTCGATGCTCCGGCAATGCGCGTCCCGCCTGCGTAGACATCCGAACCCGAGGTGGAGCTTCCGCTGCGTGTCAGCGCGTAGGTCCCCGGCGCCGGGTTCGCCGTCGCGCGGATCACCAGCGCGTATTGTGTGCCGGAGGTCAAAGTCGGCCGGCTTGAAAACGTCGCGGTATGAAATGCCGACGAGGCGTCCGAAAATCCGGAGACTGTCGCGGATGCGATATCGGCCCCTGTCGGCAGGCCGCCGCTGGTCGCTCTCAGCGAAAGCGTAAGGTCCGGCGTCGATCCCGTGCAGCCGGAACAGAACAGATTGATATCAACGCTCACCAATTCCCCGGTCGCGGAAGGCGTGAAGGTTTGCCCGCCCCATGTGGTCGTGGTGATGCCCACCCCGCTCGTTCCGAGCGTCTGGTTCTGCTGGTTGATCGTTACAGGCTCCGCCAGAACGATCTCGCCGGGACTGCTCGCCAGATCGCAATCGGTGGCGACGCCCGCCTGAAAATCGGCTTGCGTGGTGTCTATCAAACACGCGGCCGCCGCCGTGTGAAGCGGCATCGTGGCGAAAGCCGCCGGCGCGAGCACCGCGAGCAGCAACAGCCGAAGGGACAGGCGTTTCGGGGGCGATTCAGGAAAACGTCGGCGCGCAGCCTTGCGGTTCTGTGCGGCCCACGTCTTTAATTTGTCCTGGATGGACGACAGCATGCTCAAAGCCCCCACAGCATTCGTCTCCTTTCGCACGGCAGGATACGCGCGGCAACTGCGTCGGGTGGGTGAAGCGCCGATCGCTTCGCGGCGACCGGCACCGGCATTCGTTCGGCGGAGATTTGGAAGCTCCGGGCAACGGCGTGTAACGAGCTTTGAATCCAGGATCGCCAAGGCGACAGCGAGACGTCCGGGGAAACCCATGCCACGGATTTTTGACACGGATTTTTTGGCACGGATTTTTTTGGCGCGGATTTTTTTGGCGCGGATTTTTTGGACGGGGACTTTTTTTGATCTTTAACTCCGTCCTCGGCTGCTCTGTATGAGAGCGCATGTAGCATGGTAGGCGCATCGCCGTGGCATGTCCCGTCTCACTGAACAGACTTGTGTATTCAACGCTGCGATCGAGGGGCAGGCGACAGCGAGGCGTGCCGCGCGGCCGTCTCCTTATGCTTATGCGTTCGCCGGCATTTATGCGCTCGCCGGTATCTGAAACCCGCGCAGGCGGCGCAACACATGTGTCACGATGAGCCCATGGATGCCGAGGGCGCATGCGATGCCGAGCAAGTGATAACTCCATGGGACGCCTTGTCCGACAAGCGCGATGATCCGGCCCGCGGCGGGCAGGAACAGCACGCTGGCGGTCGCGAGCTCTTCGACGATGCGGCGAGCAGGCGACAGCCGGGAGCTGTCCCGCCACTATTGCGGCCCGCCGCTATTCCGGAAATCTGCCGGACGGCCGATCGACCACTCTGACCTGCGCCCCTCGCTGGCTCATTGAGTCCTCACCGCGACGCTCGAACCTCCCACCGGCAGGTCTCCCTGCTTGCAGGTGAAGAACGCACGCGTATTGACCGGATCCAGCGGGACCGCCTGCCCAAGCCCCTGGATGAAGGTGGCGAAGAAGGCTGTCTCGTTGGTGCCGACGGTGACCGTGGACGAGACTCCCGGCGTTGCCGGATTGATGCACTGGCCCTGATTGTTGGTCTGGCAGATCGAGAGCTGGAACGGGGCAGGGCGCGGCTCCTCGCCATACGGCGTCGTGCCCGGAGCGCATGTCACGGTCCCGGGCGCCGAAATGTTGATCGACGACGTGACCATGAGTCCGGTGCCGTTGACGCCTGGAATGTTGGCGATGCCGTCATGAGTGAAGGTGTCGGCAATCGACAGCATGTCCGGGATCGGAGCGGTGCCGACGGTGAGCATGAACGTGTTGACCCCGTAAATCGTCGCCGCCGGGGAGGTGTTGTTGCAGCGGAACGCCAGCGGGATATCGTCGGAGAAGGTCTGCGACGCCGAGACCGAGAACACAAAGCTTTGTGTCGCTCCGGCCGGAATGTCGACCGGATCGTTCTGTGTCCCGATCGGCACGTTCTGGGAGTCCGTGCGCTGATAGTTGAGGACGGCCGGGATGCCACCGGGCAGCACGACCGAGCAGCCCGTGGCGTCCGTTGCTCCGGTATTGATGATCGACGCGAACGCGGTGACCGGCGTGCCGCCAAGAACGCCGGTGCGGGCATTCGGCAGGACCGCGGCGGCCAGAGTGCCTCCGCCTCCGCCCCCGCCCCGGCAGAAGGACATAAAGGTCTGTGCCGTCGGCAGCGGAGTCTGCGTGGTGTTTTCCAGGCCGTTGGCGCCACCGACGGTAATGATGACGCCGGTCCCCGGAATGCCCTTGAACGACACGGCGTCGTCGATGGAGAATGCGTAGGCGTTCGACGCCAGCGTCTGGTGGACGAGCTTGACGTAGGGATTGAAGTGCTGGGCGGCCGGGACCGTCGGATCGAAGAAATTGTACTGCAGCTCGCAATAGGTCTGAATCACCTGATCATAGCGCGGCTGTCTGGAGAGCGGCCCGACCGAGCCGGGGCAGTTCGGAAACTGCACCCAACCGTAGACGTCGCGCAGGAACAATCCCGTGTCCGGAAGTGGCTGGCCCGGAAAACACGCCCGGTAGGCGTCCACGAAGAACTGGTTCACATCCCTGATCTTCACGCAGGTGGTGCTGGTGTCCGCCGTCGAGGTCGTGCAGTTCAGCCACAGGTCCAGCGTGGCCTTGGCCAAGGGCGGCAATTGGCGATCCACCGTCGGTGTGTAGGACGACAGAATCGGAGGCGCCGGAGGCAGTCCCGCCCGGAACGTTTCAGCGTACACCGTGTTCGTCGAGGGGACGAAGGGCTCCGGATAGGGGCTCACGCCGCCGGGGCAGACCTGCGGAATCTGGAGGTTCGGCGGGCTGTAGCACGCCGGCAGGTAGACCGGCCATCCGGCGCCGCCGTTCGCAAAAGCCGCCAGACCGTTCCTGAACGTCGTTACGTCTTCGGTCGATCCGAGAAACGCGTTGGCCGGGGTGTTGTTGTCCTTCGCCCCGATGGCGACGGGCAGGTAAATATTGTCGACGCCCGAGATATTATAGTTCACCTGGTTGAGATTGATGCTGAGCGTCGGGTCGAGCGGCGGGCCCTGAGCGGCTGCGAATGTATATTCCACCAATTGAAAATAAAGGCCGGCTGGAATTCCGGGATTGTAGCCCTTCATCTCCACCGTGCAGGCGATGGTGCCCGTGCAGGTCGGAACCGCGGCGCCCGCGTAAGGAACGACGTCGAACGGCGGTACGTAATTGCCCATCGTGTCGTCGTTGGCATTGTACGCAGCGGTCAGACCGGCGATGTCATCGAAGATGAAAACGCGCGCGGCGTTCCACCAGTCGATGAACTGATCATCGACCTTACCCAGATTGTTCGCGTCCGCCGCCAGCAGCTGGGTATAGAACGGAAGCGTGACGGTGACGGAGCCGCCCGGCGCGATGCCGGTGGTCCGGTTGACGAAGATTCTGTAGTTCAGCTTGGTTTGAAAGACCTGCGTCGAAACGTCCGCGACGTTGAATTGCGCCTGCATCCACAGATCCGAAACCGGCACGACGCCGGGGCCCGAAGGCGTGAACTTCGCGCCGATAAAAATCACCGGAAAGATCGTGTGATCTGTCGAATTGTTGACGACGGTGATCGTTTTCGTCGGAACGGGTTGGGCGTTGGCGTTGACAATGCTGCCGACGAGAATGGTGCAGATGAGGAACGCGCAAAGGCGAAGCATTCAAAATCCCTCTTGTTTCTCGCGGTCGCACGTGTTGCCGATGGAAATGCCGGAGGTGATCGATACAAACAATCTTACTAATTTCGACGGTCCGGATATTTTAGCCAGCTTTTTCGTTCCGAGTAAACGGTGCTTTGGCATACAGCTTCGTGACAGGCGGATTGCCGGCGCCGGATGACGATGCTGATCAATTGTTCAGAGCGAAGCGGGCAACGGTAAATACGGTCAACAATGTTCGCAAATGCAAAAAAACATGTGCAGGCTGATCACAGGGTAGGGCGGGTCAGCCACAGCAGAAGCCACGTCGCCTCGTGCGGCCTGTCCTGTGATGCGGTTGGAGTTCTTCCGCTGAATTTGATGTGATAGGTTGATCTCCTCATCATTCAAGCGGCGCAAACGAGGCAGGTCCGACGTGAGTGTCTTTCGAAGAGTGGATGCCTTTCGAAGATTTCAACGTCGTCACGGTCTGGCTGTCACGGCAGCGCTTGGCTTGACGATGGCTGCCGGCTCGTTCGCCTCGGCGGAAACAACCGTCAGCGGTACTTCCGATGCCGTCCGCCTCGAGGCGAGCAATGCGACGCTCGACGAGATTCTCTCCGCTCTGGGCGGCAGGTTCGGTCTCGCCTACCAGAAAGCCGCTCCGCTCGATCGGAGGATTGACGGCATTTATGAGGGGCAGATCGCAAGCGTTCTGAAACGCCTGCTCAAGAGCCACGACTTTGTGCTCAGGAGCGAGAACGAATCGCTTTCGCTTCTGGTGATCGGAGAGCGCAGGTCCGCGGCGCACACCCGTTCGCAGCTTGCCTTGGGGAGCACCAATGCGGGCCAGTCGGATCAAGCTCAGTCCGTTCCGCCACGCGCTGCTGCTGCGGCCGTGAAATCGGCGCTGCAAAGCCGGCTCGATGTATCCGTGTCCTCGCGAACGTCGAGCAGCACGACGCGGCCGGCGGCTCCGGCGTCCGCAGCACCTCCGTCGGCTGCCGGCATCGCCGAATTGATCCAGCGATCCAGCGGGACGCTTCAGTCGCTCAGGCAGTCTCTAACCTATGTTCAGCCGAAGCTCTGATCCCGGCCGGCGGTACGAACCCACCTGATGGTCGGGCGAGTTCCTGAACAGCGTCCGCAAGGCCCGGGCGAGAGGGGCGAACTGCGCATGCGACGATATGATGCATTTGCCTTATGCGCTCGCCGGTATCTGAAACCCGCGCAGGCGGCGCAACACATGCGCCACGATGAGCCCGTGGATGCCGAGGGCGCATGCGATGCCGAGCAGGTGATAACCCCATGGGACGCCTTGTCCGACAAGAAGCGCGATGGTCCAGATCGCGGCGGGCAGGAACAGCACGATGGCGGTCACGAGTCCGGGATTCGGCAGTTTCATCTTCGCCGCCTGACCGATATGGGCGATGGCGTTGACGAGTGTCGTGTAGCCCGCGATCAGGCCGAAGCCGATGTCGATCGTGGAGGCCAGCACGAACACCACGGCGTAGATGCCCCACACGCCCGGAACATTGATGACGAAAATGGCAAGGTGGGTGAGAACAGGCTGGCCCTGGCCGATCCAGCGATCGACGAACAGCCGGAAACGGTCGCCGGCGTGTTCTTCATATTGATGGACCATGTAGAGCGGCAGCAACAGAAACACCACAAACAGCGGGGTGCCCAGCGGGCCGTAAAGCCCGATCGCCACGATGAGCAGCGTCAATCCCGCGAGCGTGCCGCCGTAGACCCAAGACTGCAAGAAAGTCTCGACGAAGGGCTTGCCCATTGACCTTCTCCTTACAATCCAGCGGACTGTCCGGACATATTTACGATCAATCGGTCTGATTCGATAGAAAGTTTCTCGGTGTCTGCGCGGCGATCCCCGCGCTATTCGCCGACCTTGACCAGCTCCACGCGGCGATTGCGTCCGCGTCCGGCCTCGTCATCGTTGGCGGCCACCGGCGAGGCCATTCCGACGCCGAAGGGCTGCAGGCGTGCGTTGGAAATTCCGTGGTGTTTGATCAGCGTCTCCACCACCGCCGCCGCGCGCCGTCTGGAGAGGTCGACGTTATAGTCGAAGCCGCCTTTCCCGTCGGTATGGCCGGCCACCACCACCTTCAGGCCCGGACTGGCTTTCAGGAATTTTCCGATCTCGTCCAGCGTGGGTTTGGAATCGGCCCGGATCGTCGCCTTGTCGAAGTCGAACAGGATGCCGTAGAGCGCGACGCGCCCGTCCTTGTCGATCGCGTTTTTCATCGCGCCCGCATCGATGAAGACGATCTTGCCGGTCTCCATCGGCCGGGTCTCGACCACATCGACGAGGATCTCCGGCCGGGTGCCGATCTGGCCGACATAGATGCCGGCATAGACGTCGCCTTCCGGGCGCTTCAGGACCGCCGCGGTGTAGACGACATCCGCCGGGCCGGAGCGGATTTCGCCGCGCCCCATCGGGCTCTCGTCGTTGAGCCCGAAATAGAGCTCGGTGCCGTTCATGTCGGAGCATTCGGCCGCGCGGCACTGGAAGAGAATCTCGAAGCCCTTGGCCGCGATGGTGCTTTGCAGATTGCGCGCGACCTCCAGCGCCGCGCGCCCCTGCGGCCCGTCGTATTTCAGGCGGAAGGATTTTCCTGCGACCCTGATCGTGTTGGCGTCGTTGAGCCGCTTGCCGCCGGCGGCGCGCATGTCCGCGCCCTTCACCGGTTTCACCAGCAGCCGGCTCTCCTCATAATCCTTGGTCTTGGAAACCTGCAGCGTCGAGCCCTCATAGCGCCCGATCAGCGGATGGTCGCTGCCGCCGGCGACGTCCTTGCCGAGCGCGAGGCCGCTCGATGCCAGCAGGAGCGCCGCGCCAAGGATCATCGCACCAAGGATCATCGCACCGGGGATCATTGCGCCAGGGATCATCGTCCCCGGAATTGAATTGGCCGGTTGACCGGGCACGTTCATTCCAGTTGCCATTCCATCGCCTCGAACTTGAAGGGGCCGAAAACGTCGCGGCTGTCGCCTGAATAGGTCCGGGGGGCGCCGGACAAGGTTCGCGCTTCAAGTTGTCGCGGCGGGCGCGATCCCAGACGGGGATTGACGAATGCAGGCAAAATATTAAAGTAAATTTACATTTTCAGTAAACAAAAAGAATTGGTGATGTCCGCTGCTCCGTCCCACAAGCCGCCGCCGTTCGGCCCTTCGGTCACGCCCGATGCGAGCCTTCGGGGCTATCTGGACACCAACGCCGACATCGTGACGAGGATCACGAAGCCGGTGTCGATCGAGAACGTCGGAGCGCTGTCGGCGCAGTCGGATCGACCGATCCTGTTCGAGAGCATCGTCGAGAAGCCGGGATTTCGTCTGTGCGATATCCTCGTGAAATCCCGCCAGACTCAGGCGCGCGCGCTGGGCGTCGAACCGGATGATTTCCTGCGAACGCTCGCCTATCGGCTCCGGCAGCCGCCGCGCCCGCTGAAGCGCGTCGCGTCGGGGCCGGTGAAGGAGGTGATCCGTCTGGGCGCCGATGTGGACTGGACCACGTTGCCCGTCCCCCGCCACAAGGCGAAGGACAAGTATCCTTACGTCACCGCGATGAACATCGTGAGGGACCCGGAGACCGGCTTTTACCAGTCGTCGCATGCCGGCACGCAGGTTGTCGGACAGCGGCGCGGGCTCACCAGCTTCGCGACCCCTCACACCCATCTCGTCATCCGCAAATACCGGGAACTCGGTCATTCCCACATGCCGATCGCATTCGTGTTCGGCGTGCCGCCGGGCTACGAGATCATGGCGAATTTTTCAGGGCTCCACATGGATATGTGGGGCGAGGTCGAGATGATCGGCACGATCCTTGGGCACGACATCGAGATGGTGCCGTGCGAGACCATCGACCTTGAGGTGCCGGCCGAGGCCGAAATCGTGGTCGAGGCGCGCGTGAACCTGACCGGCGCGTTCCGGGTCGGCGACGTCACCTCGCCGTCGATGTATCATCTGCCGCACTTCGAGGACATTCCCGAGATCGAGATCACGGGCATCACGATGCGCGGGGATCGCCCGATCTATCGCAATCACCAGACCTGCCCCGACACCGATCATCAGACGCTGCCGAGACTGTGCCACGAGGCCGTCCTCTACAACCGGCTGACCGAGATAGGGCTCGGCGTGAAGGACGTGCGTTTTCCCACATGGGGCGGCGCGCTGTCCTGCATCATCCAGTTCGACTATCCGCGCGACGGATTCGTGAACGATGCGCTGATGTTGACCATGGGCTCGCCCTGGCTGAACACCAAGATGGTGGTCGCGATCAGTCCCGACACCGATATCGACAGCGCGGCGGAGGTCTATCACGCCATCGCAACGCGGGTTGATCCGGCGCGCGACATGTTCGTCGTTCCGGGCACGCGCGGCTCGCTCTATGATCCGTCCGCGATGCCGATGCCGGATCACCATCCCTGGCGGACGGTCGGGAAAGTCGGGATCGATGCGACGATCAAGTCGCGGCACGATCCGGCCGATTTCGAGCGGGCGTGGCCGGTGAACTGGGGTTCGGTGAAGCTGGCGGATTATCTTTAGTCCGCCCCGAAGCGACGACGATCAACGCGGCAGGCAGGATGAGGCCGAAAGCCATGGCGACTCCGAAGAAGAAAGCCCAGTCGCGCAAAAACGCCGCTGCGTCGCGCCTGACTGCGGCGCGCAAGGCGTCATCGCAACAGGCCGTGCCGCTCACGGTGTCGAGTCCGTCGCTGCTCAGGCGTGGCAGCGACGCGCAGTTTCGGGAGATGATCAACGGCCTGCTGACGCTGACGCTCCGCATCGAGCTGCTGCGCGATCATCTGGCGGACCGGCTCGGCGTCACCGGGCCGCATTATTCGCTGCTGATGAGCGTCGGCCATCTCGGCGGTTGGCAGGGCGTCGCCGTCGGCAAGGTGGCGCGGGCGCTGCGGGTGACGAGTGCGTTTGTCGCGACCGAAAGCAACCGGCTGGTGAAGGCGGGGCTGATCGACAAGCGCCCCGACGCGAGCGACCGGCGCTCGGTGCTGCTGTTTCTCACGCCGACGGCGGTGGAGAAGCTGGCGAAGCTCGGGCCGGAGATCCGGAGCGTCAACGACAGGACGTTCGGAGGTTTATCGGACGCCGAGTTCGATCAACTGACAAAACTGGTCGGCCGGCTCATCGGCAGCGCGGGCATGACCCTGCACGGCCTCGCCGCACCGGACGCGGAGGAGATTGATGCGATGGCGTTCAATGGATAGCGGGGTGGCGCGATTGTCGTAGGTTTTGGGAGGATCAATCGGGTCGGTCGACCAGATGGTGCTGCCGGACAGGATTGAACTGTCGACCTCTCCCTTACCAAGGGAGTGCTCTACCACTGAGCTACGGCAGCGGCCCTCAACGACACAGGCCCCGGGGAATCCGCCGGGGTGCGGGCGCGGCGTTCCTTGCCATACGGGCGGCCGTGGTGCAAGCACGCCGGCCCGTTTTCGGACGAAAAGCTCAGCGCGCCCCGGCCTGCGCCTTGAGCCGCGCCAGTTCCGGGCCGATCCGTGCGCCCATCGCCTCCGCCAAGGCCTCCAGCGCCTTGAGCGGGCGGATCATCACCTCGAACTCGGCCATCTCGCCACGCGCGTTGAAGCGAATCAGATCGACGCCCTTCAGCTCCCACTTGCCGACACGGGCGCTGAATTCGAGCGTGACGTCATGGGACCCGGCGACGAAGGTGCGATGGTAGCGGAAGTCCTCGAAGACGTTGACCACCGTCTTCAGCACCAGCCCGGCGATGTCGCGCCCGGGCATCGGGCCCTGGACGGCGGGCGAGCGGAACACGATGTCGGGGGCCAGCAGCGGCGTGAGCTGCGAGGGATCGCCGCTGGCGACAAAGGCATGCCAGCCGTCGAGCGTGGCGCGGACCTCGGGGGCCAGCAGATCGTGTGCGGTCATGTTTTTTCCTCCCTTTTCCCTTGCCTGCCATCGTTGGCGATGGTTCTCAAGGCCGGATTGCTTTGGTCCCAGTGGTCTGCCGATGAACAGTGACAAGCCGAGCCGGTCCGACCTCGCGCGCCGCGACCGCCTCAAGGCGGCCCTGCGCGAGAATCTCAAGCGGCGGAAAGTGCAGGCGCGGGCGCGCTTGCAGCCGGAGCCCGGCTCGGAGGAGGCGGCAGCCGCTGATCCGGGTCGCGAACCGGAGACGGATGGCGGAGGTTCCTAGCCGGACTTTCGCCTCAATGGCCTGAAAACTGGGTTCCAGCGCGGCGGGAATCGGGCGTGCCGGCCGGCATTGCCACAACCGGGCGCATATGGGCATATGGACGGCGGTACGGGGCGACCCGTTTTGGGGAACGGCCTCGCATCCGATCCGGGCGGGGGCCTGTCAGCCTCCAGACACACGACATGGGGGCGGCATGGATCGCATTCGCATCGTTGGCGGCAACGAACTCAACGGCACCATCGCGATTTCCGGTGCCAAGAATGCCGCCCTGCCGCTGATGATCGCCGGCCTCCTCACCGAGGAGACCCTGATCCTCGACAACGTGCCGCGCCTCGCCGATGTGGTGCAGCTTCAGCGCATCCTCGGCAATCATGGCGTGGACATCATGGCTGCCGGCAAGCGTTCAGGCGATGGCGAGTATCAGGGCCAGACCCTGCACATCTCGGCCGCCAGCATCATCGACACCACCGCGCCCTATGAACTCGTCTCCAAGATGCGGGCGAGCTTCTGGGTGATCGCGCCGCTGCTGGCGCGCATGGGCGAGGCGAAAGTGTCGCTGCCCGGCGGCTGCGCCATCGGCACGCGTCCGGTGGACCTGCTGATCATGGCGCTGGAAAAGCTCGGGGCGGAGATCGCCATCGACGGCGGCTATGTGGTGGCGCGCGCCCCGCAGGGCCTGCGCGGGGCGCAGATCGATTTCCCCAAGGTCACCGTCAGCGGCACCCATGTCGCGCTGATGGCCGCGACCCTCGCCAAGGGCACGACCGTCATCACCAACGCGGCCTGCGAGCCGGAAGTTCAGGACGTCGCCGACTGCCTGAACAAGATGGGCGCCCGAATCACCGGCGCGGGCACGCCGCGCATCGTGATCGAGGGCGTGACCAGGCTGTCCGGCACGCGCCACACCGTGCTGCCGGACCGGATCGAGACCGGCACCTATGCCATGGCGGTGGCGATGACCGGCGGCGACGTGCAGCTCTCGGGCGCGCGGCCGGAACTGCTGCAATCGGCGCTCGACGTTCTGGCGGAGGCCGGCGCGGTCATCACCCCCAACAACGACGGGATCCGCGTCTCGCGCAACGGCGCGGGCATCAAGTCGGTGAACGTGACCACCGCGCCGTTCCCCGGCTTTCCGACCGATCTTCAGGCTCAGCTCATGGCGCTGATGACGAAGGCCAGGGGCTCCTCGCACATCACCGAGACGATCTTCGAGAACCGCTTCATGCACGTGCAGGAGCTGGCCCGGTTCGGCGCGCGGATCAGCCTCGACGGCGAGACCGCGACCATTGAAGGCACCTCGCGGCTGCGCGGCGCGCCGGTGATGGCGACCGACCTGCGGGCCTCGGTGTCGCTCGTGATCGCGGCGCTGGCCGCGGAAGGCGAGACCATCGTCAACCGCGTCTATCATCTGGATCGCGGCTTCGAGCGGCTGGAGGACAAGCTCTCCGCCTGCGGCGCGACCATCGAGCGCATTTCCGGCTGAGATTCCTGCCAGAGACTGTTGCCAGAGACCTTGCCATGGCTCCCGTGCGCCGCCTGATCGCCCTCGACAGTGACGACCTCGCCGTGATTTCGGCGCACGTTCAGGATGCCCATGTCACCACCGCCGACATCCTGTGGCGGCCGGGCGAGCGGCGCGTCGTCATCGGCATGCGCCGGCACGACTGGGACCAGACCCTGAACGGCCATGCGGAGCCGCAGCGGCTGATCGCGGCGCTGCGGTTCGAGCGCGTGCTGGCTTGCAAGGCGCGCGGCTTCGACTTCACCGACCGGACGGCGGGGCACCATCTGCTCGGGATCGAGTTCTACCCGTCGGCGGAGCCGGCCGGCTGCGCGCTGCTGATTTTCGCCGATGGTGCGCTGCGGCTCGATCTCGAATGCGTCGAGTGCGAGCTGGCCGATCTCGGCGCGGACGAGGTGACGGGCGACGAGGACAGCGCGGCGTCCTAGCGGACGGCGTTGTCAATCCGGCGGGATTGGGCTAGCGGATCGGACCGGGCTGATCGCAGCCTCAAGTAGAATGCCGGATAGCCCGATGCCTCTTCACCTCGATAGCCGTTCCGCCGATTTTCCCGAACGCTTCCGTGCCTTCCTCGCCATGAAGCGCGAAGTCTCGGCCGAGGTCGATGCGGCCGCGCGCGCCATCGTGGAGGACGTGGCGACACGGGGCGACGTGGCGCTGATCGAGGCCACCGCGAAGTTCGACCGGCTGACGCTGGATGAGGCCGGCCTGCGGATCACCGCCGACGAGATCGACGCAGCCGTGAAGGCGTGCGACCCGGTGACGCTCGACGCGCTGAAACTCGCCCGCGACCGGATCGAGGTGTTTCACGCCCGGCAACTCCCGAAGGACGACCGCTTCACCGATCCGCTGGGCGTCGAGCTGGGCAGCCGCTGGACCGCCATCGCCGCCGTCGGGCTCTATGTGCCGGGCGGTTCGGCGGCTTATCCGTCCTCGGTGCTGATGAATGCGGTGCCGGCGAAGGTCGCAGGCGTCGCGCGCGTCGTCATGGTGGTGCCCTCGCCCGAGGGCAAGCTCAATCCGCTGGTGCTGGCGGCCGCGCAGCTTGGCGGCGTGTCCGAGATTTACCGCGTCGGCGGGGCGCAGGCGATTGCCGCGCTGGCCTACGGCACGCAGACCATTGCACCGGTGCGCAAGATCGTCGGTCCCGGCAACGCCTATGTGGCGGCGGCCAAGCGGATCGTGTTCGGCAAGGTCGGCATCGACATGATCGCCGGCCCCTCCGAGGTGCTGGTGGTCGCCGACGGCAGCGCCAACGCCGGCTGGATTGCCGCCGATCTGCTGGCGCAGGCCGAACATGACGCGGCGGCGCAGGCCATCCTGATCACCGACGATGCCGCACTCGCCTCGGAAGTGGAACGGGCGGTCGCCTCGCAACTGGCGACGCTGCCGCGCGAAAAGATCGCGCGCGCCTCGTGGGACGAGTTCGGCGCGATCATTCATGTCGCGAGCCTCGACGAGGCTCCGGCGCTGGCCGACGCCATCGCCGCCGAGCATCTCGAAATCATGACGGCCGACCCTGAGGCGCTGGCCGGACGCATCCGCAATGCGGGCGCGATCTTCCTCGGCGGCCACACGCCGGAGGCCATCGGCGACTATGTCGGCGGCTCCAACCACGTGCTGCCGACCGCGCGCTCGGCGAGCTTCTCGTCGGGGCTTTCCGTGCTCGACTTCATGAAGCGCACCTCGATCCTCAAGTGCGGGGCCGACCAGCTTCGCGCGCTCGGCCCCGCCGCCATCGCGCTCGGCCGCGCCGAGGGACTGGACGCACATGCCCGCTCCGTGGCGATGAGGCTGAACCTGCCATGACCGCGTCCGCGCCGATCGACGACTCCCGCTGCCGCATCGTCGCGGTCACGCTCGACGAGGAATCGATCGGCCGGTCCGGTCCGGACATCGAGCACGAACGGGCGATCGCGATCTACGACCTGATCGAGCAAAATCTGTTCGCGCCCGAGGGCGCGGGCGAGGGGCCGTTCACGCTGCACATCGCCATCACCGGCAACCGGCTGATGTTCGACATCCGCCGCGAGACCGGCGAGCCCGTGGTGGTGCACCTGCTGTCGCTGACGCCGTTCCGCCGGATCGTGAAGGACTACTTCATGATCTGCGACAGCTACTATCACGCCATCCGCACCGCGACGCCTGACAGGATCGAGGCGCTCGACATGGGTCGCCGCGGCATTCACGACGAAGGCTCGCGCACGCTGCAGGAGCGCCTGAAGGGCAAGGTGCGCGTGGACTTCGAGACCGCACGGCGGCTGTTCACGCTGATTTCCGTGCTGCACTGGAAAGGCTGATGGCCGCGCCGTCGCGTCCGCGCGATCCGCAGTCGGTGCTGTTCGTCTGCGGCATGAACAGCGTGCGCTCGCCGATGGCCGCGGCGCTTCTCGAAGCCTTCGCCCACAACAAGATCTATGTCCGTTCGGCCGGGGTGAAGAAGGGAGAACTCGATCCGTTCGCGGTCGCGGTGATGGCGGAGATGGGCCACGACATCTCCCGGCACAGGCCGATGACCTTCGAGGAGGTCGAGGACTGGGAGGGCCTGAATTTTGACCTGATCGTCACGCTCTCCCCCGAGGCGCATCACAAGGCCCTCGACGTGACCCGCACCAACGCTGCCGAGGTGGAATACTGGCCGACGCCCGATCCCGTCGGGATCGGCGACACCCGCGAGCAGCGCCTTGCCGCCTATCGCGAGGTGATGGACGGACTGCTGATGCGCATCCGCAAGCGGTTCGGCTACGGACGCGGCATTGCGCATGTGTGAAATCTCGCGTGAGAGAGGACGGAACACGTGCCGCCGGCTTCTCACGACCGCATGATGCTGCACCGGCTTGCTTGACATCGCGGAAGCTCCGCGCGAAGCCTCACGCCATGTCCACGGTCATTCCTTTCGAGGCACGGCGTTCCGCAACCGAGCCGGCTCCCAGCCGGGTTGGCGTGCTGCTGGTCAATCTCGGCACGCCCGACACGGCGGATGCGCGGGGCGTGCGGGTCTATCTGAAGGAGTTCCTGTCCGATCCGCGCGTGATCGAAAATCAGGGGATCGTCTGGAAGCTGATCCTGAACGGCATCATCCTGCGCGTGCGCCCCCGCCGCAAGGCGAAGGACTACCAGAAGATCTGGAACGCGCAGCGCAACGAGTCGCCGCTCAAGACCATCACGCGCAGCCAGGCCGAGAAGCTGGCCGCGTCGCTTGCCGGGACACCTGACGTCGTGGTCGACTGGGCGATGCGCTACGGCAATCCGTCGATGGCCTCGCGCATCCACGCGCTGGCGGAGCAGGGCTGCGACCGCCTGCTGGTGGTGCCGCTCTATCCGCAATACTCGGCCGCGACCTCCGCGACCGTGTGCGATGAGGCGTTTCGCGTGCTGGCCGCGATGCGGGCGCAGCCGGTGCTGCGGGTGACGCCGCCCTATCCGGTCGAGCCTGTCTATATCGACGCGCTCGCCACATCGATGCGCGATGCGATTGCGGCGCTGCCGTTCGAGCCGGAGGTGATCGTCGCTTCGTTCCACGGCATGCCGCAGGCCTATGTGGACAAGGGCGACCCCTATCAGGCGCAGTGCGTGGCGACGACCCAAGCATTGCGTGCGAAGCTCGGGATGGACGAACGCAGGCTGATGCTGACGTTCCAGTCCCGCTTCGGCTTCGACGAATGGTTGCAGCCCTACACGGACAAGACAGTGGAGCGGCTGGCAAAGGAGGGCGTGCGCCGTATCGTGGTGGTGACGCCGGGCTTCTCGGCCGACTGCCTGGAAACGCTGGAGGAGATCGCGCAGGAGAATGCCGAGATCTTCCGCCACAATGGCGGCGAGCAGTTCGCCGCGATCCCCTGCCTCAACGACAGCGAGGCCGGCATGGACGTGATCCGCATGCTGGTGCTGCGCGAGTTGCAGGGCTGGGTGTGAGGGGCGCCGTCGCCCGTCGAGGCTCGCGACAAATGCCGCTCGCATCTCAAGGTGACGGAGACGGTGTGCCGCAGTCAGTCGTCTTTCAGGTCTGTTCTCGGGAAGGCTGCTGCACCGGAGCGCCTCGAACCTGATACGGAACTGGCGCGACTGAGTTTGCGACGTCATCCCTTTCGGGCATGATGGTTTCCACCAGATACCGAAAGGCTTTTCCGATGTCCGGGTTCGATATTTTCGTCATCGCGATTTTTCTGCTGGTCATCTTCACGCTGTTCGCGGGCGTGAAGACGGTGGCGCAGGGGTATGACTGGACCATCGAGCGGTTCGGAAAATACACCCGTACGCTGCGGCCGGGCCTGAACTTCATCGTGCCCTATTTCGACCGGGTCGGGCACAAAGTGAATATGATGGAGCAGGTGATCGACATCCCGCAGCAGGAGGTCATCTCCAAGGACAACGCCACCGTCTCGGTGGATGGCGTCGCATTCTACCAGGTCTTCGATGCGGCGCGGGCGAGCTATGAGGTCGCAAATCTCAATCACGCCATCACCACGCTGACCATGACCAACATCCGCTCGGTGATGGGCTCGATGGATCTGGATCAGGTGCTCTCGCACCGTGACGAGATCAACGAGCGGCTGCTGCGCGTGGTGGACGCCGCCGTCGCGCCGTGGGGCGTGAAGGTCAACCGCATCGAGATCAAGGACATCGTGCCGCCTGCCGATCTGGTCGAGGCGATGGGCCGGCAGATGAAGGCCGAGCGCGAGAAGCGTGCGCAGATTCTCGAAGCCGAGGGGAGCCGGCAGTCGGAGATTCTGCGCGCCGAGGGCGCCAAGCAGGCGCAGATTCTGGAAGCCGAGGGCCGCCGCGAGGCCGCATTCCGCGATGCCGAGGCGCGCGAGCGTTCGGCCGAGGCGGAAGCGCGCGCCACCGAGATGGTGTCGGAAGCGATCGGGCGCGGCGACGTTGCGGCGCTGAACTATTTCATCGCGGACAAATACATCAAGGCGTTCGGCCAGCTCGCGCAGTCGCCCAACCAGAAGGTGGTGATGCTGCCGCTGGAGGCGACCAGCATGTTGTCCTCGCTCGCCGGCATCGGCGAGATCGCCAAGGCGACGTTCGGTGAGGCCGCACAGGGCGGGCAGGGCGGCGGTGGTGGTGGTGGCGCGCGCCGCCGGCCGACGGTGCCGAACAGCAATCCGCCTCCGTTCTCGGGCGCATGATTCATCAACGCGGGAGCGGGGCGTGGTCGAACTGCTGACGAAGCTCGGAGCATGGAACTGGCTGATCGCGGCCGCGGGGCTGATGCTGCTCGAAGTGTTCGCGCCCGGCGTCTTCCTGTTCTGGCTCGGCCTCGCCGCGCTGGTGGTCGGTGTCCTCGCCGGCGCGATCGCGCTGTCGTGGCAGGTGCAGGTGCTTGCTTTCGCCGTGATCGCGGTCGCGCTGGTGCCGCTGTGGCGACGATTTTCGCTCAATCTCAAGGGGACCGAGGAAACGCCATTCCTGAACCGGCGCAGCGAGGCGCTGGTCGGTCGCAGCTTCACGCTGGAAAAGCCGATCGTCGATGGCACGGGCACCGTGCGCATCGACGATACGGTATGGCGTGTGGAGGGGCCGGACCTTCCGGCCGGGAGCCGCGTCAGGGTGGTGCGCGTGGACGGTGTGCTGCTGTCGGTCGCGCGCGAGTAGTTTCGCGCGACCTCTCCTGCCTATCTTATTCCTATCTTATAAGGTGGATGAGATCAGATCCGGCCGAGCAGCAGGAGGATCAGCAGGATCACGATGATCAGGCCGAGCCCGCCGCCACCGTAATAGCCGGTGCCGTAGAACGGTCCGCCGCCGATGCCGCTGAAGCCGCCCAGCAGCAGAATGATAAGAATTATAAGAATAATCGTGCCGACCGACATGGATGGCTCCTCCAGCTTCTGATGGAGAGGCAACCCGCGTCGGCGGCGGTTGTTCCGAACGGGGAACGGATCTGGAGCGTATGCCGGCGATGGGCGACGCCGGATTCCGGCGGCGATCTTACACCAGCGGCTTGAGAATCCTGATCAGCTCGCGGTGGATATTCTCGTTGCCGCAGACGATGTGTCCGGTGTCGAGCGGATCGTCGTTGCCCTTGATGCCGCTGACGGTGCCGCCGGCCTCGCGCACCATCAGGATGCCGGCCGCCATGTCCCACGGCTGCAGGTTGCGCTCCCAGTAGCCGTCGAGCCGGCCCGCCGCGACGAAGGCGAGGTCGAGCGAGGCCGCGCCGAACCGGCGCAGGCCCGCCACTTTCGGCATCATGATTATCAGTTCTTCATGCGCCAGCTTGAGGTCGCCGCGTCCGATATGCGGCAGGCCGCAGGCGATCACGCTGTCGTCGAGCTTGCGGCGGGCGGCGACGCGCAGACGCGTGTCGTTGAGGAACGCGCCCTTGCCGCGTTCGGCGATGTACAGCTCGTCGTTGGCCGGATTGTAGATCACGCCCGCGATCACGGTGCCTTCGCGCGCGAGGCCGATCGAGATCGCGAATTGCGGAATGCCGTGCAGGAAGTTGGTGGTGCCGTCGAGCGGATCGACGATCCACGTGTGGGTGGTGTCGCTGCCCGCGCGCGTGCCGCCTTCCTCGCCGACGAAGCCGTAACCGGGCCGTGCTTTCGACAGGTCCTCGTAGAGCATTTCCTCGGCGCGCTTGTCGGCGTTGGAGACGAAATTGGCCGGCCCCTTGAGCGAGACCTGCAGGTTTTCGATTTCGCCGAGGTCGCGCTTCAGGCTGCGGCCGGCCCGGCGCGCGGCCTTGACCATGACATTGATGAGGGCGGAGTGGATCATGAAAGGTGCCGGAAATTCTGGAGGATTGACCGCATCGCGCCGGGCGCGGGCGGGCGAGGCGCTTGGGTGCCCTGCCGGGCCGGTCGCGTCAAGGCCCAGACCAGGGGCCGGCGCTCAATTCGCGCCGATCGGCGTCAGCCATTTCTTGGCGGCGGTGTCCACCCGCAGGCGATCCTCGGGCGAAAGCTGCGTGTAAAGCTCGTCCAGCGCCAGATCGCCCTTGCCGGCGTTCTTGGCGACCACGTGCCATTTCAGCCCTTCGATCTTGTCCTGCGGGACACCTTGGGTTCCCCGCACCAGCACCTGGGCAAGGCGGTTCTGTGCGATCGGACTGCCGTGCCGCGCGGCCTTGAGCAGGAGCGCGACGGCGCGGGGGCGATCAGGCTCGGTGCCGCTGCCATTGTAGAGGGCGATGGCGTATTCGACCTGTGCATCCAGATTGTCGGCCAGCGCGGCCGCCTTCAGAAGCCTTGTGGCCTCGGTGACGTTCTTTTCGACGCCGCGCCCCTCGCGGTAGAACTGGGCGAGAGCATATTGTGCCTCGGCGTTGCCGGCGTCGGCCGCCTGCCGCAGCAGTTCGGCGGCCCGGGTCATGTCCTGCGGAAACACCTGTCCTTCGAGATAGAGCAGGCCGAGATTGTAGGCCGCCTGCGGCTTGCCCATCTTGGCCGCGTTCGCCAGCAGCCGCGCCCCTTCCTCGCGGTTCTGCGGCACGCCGCGCCCGGTGAGTTCGAGCATCGCCAGTTCGAAGATGGCCTCGCGGTCGCCGCGGTCGACGGCCAGCTTGTACCAGGAGGCGGCCTTCTCATAGTCGCGCTTCACGCCGAGACCGTTGGCGTACAGCACGCCGACCATGGTCATGGCCTTGGGGTCGCTGAACTGTTCGGCGCGCTTGCGGGCAAGTTCGAACGCGGTGCGGTACTCGCCGCGCTGATACGCGCCATAGACGGCGTCGATATTGGGGTCGTCCGGCGGCAGCGGGGACGCGGACGGGGCGGTGGGCGGGCCGACCGCCGGGAAGGCCGGGTCCGGGGCTGTCCCGGCGCCCTTGGCGGGCGCCTGTTTGGCGGCAGGCGGCGCTTTCGCCGCCGGGGCCGGAGATTGTTTCGCGGGAGCCTGTTTGACGGGAGCTTTGGGGGCGGCCTTTGGGGGCGCCGCTTTCGGTGCGGCTTGTTTGGGCGGGTTCGCCGACGGCGGCGTCAGCGACAATTGCGCGCGCGCCGGCACGGCGATCACGGCGCAGCACAGCGCCACGCAGCACAATCGGTCCAGCAGCGCCTTCATGGCCGCGTCAATCCCTCCCCGCTGTATCCGCCCCGCGCGGATTTGAGCCGATCGTGCGGGCCACGTCCATCAGCATGGCGGCCGCCTTGCCGGGATCGGCGAACACAAGGTCGCCCGCCATGATGAAATCCGCTCCCGCGCGGGCGAAAAGTCCGACCTCCTCGAGCGTTTCGGCGTAGCCGACGCATGGCGGCTCGAACAGTTCGGCCCACCAGTCCAGCCGCTCGGCAATGGCCGCCGGCGCGGGCCGGTGACCCGAGGCATCCGGTTCGCCGAACAGCACGTAGTCGGCACCGGCTTCCCCGGCGACCATGGCGTCGTGTCGCGTCGCGAGCGAGCCGACCCCGACGATCCGCTCCGGCTTCAGCGACGACAGCGCGTCGGCCAATCCCTCGATGCCGTGCAGATGCGCGCCGTCCGCGCCCGCGCGGGCGGCGATCTCCGGCTGTCCGTCGAGCAGCAGGGCGGCGTTGGCGGTCTGGACGAGGGGGGCGATGGCCTTGGCCCGCTGGGTGAGAGTGCGCGGATCGGCGGGCGCGAGACGAAGCAGCACCGCCGCGACATCCGCTGTGGCGAGCAATGAGGGCAGCAATTCGACCATGCTGGCCGGATCGGAGATCGGCGGCGTCGCGAGATAGAGCCGGGGTGCGGGCGGCGGGGGAGGAGGCGATTTCGCGGACATCCGGCGTTCCGGCTGAGGGGCAGGGCGGGTGGGGGCCGGCGGGCCCTCCCTCGCGACTGCATTCGGGAAAACCAGGGGCCAGTCCGGACTCCATGCGCCCTGCGATGGCGATGAATGTCCGGGGCGCGGTCGCGCCCCGGACCGACATTACGACATGTTCCTTAACGGTGTGGCGTGCGATCGGACGCCACACCGCGATGGTCGCTCACGCGATGGTGCGGGTCAGGCCGCCTTCTTCGCTTCCAGATCGGCGGTCCATTCGCCCTTCGAGGCGAGGCCGTTCATGCGGGCGCGATGGGCGAAAGCCTGCTGGCCGGCGGCGACGTTGCTCTCCTTGCCCGACCATGCCTTCTGCGGCGCGGCCTGCAATGCGCGGCCGTAGGAGAACGTCAGCTTCCACGGCAGGCCGCCGATCCGGTTCATCGCATCGAGATGCGCGGTCGCGTCTTCGTCGGACTGGCCGCCGGACAGGAAGGCGACGCCCGGCACCGCGCCCGGCACGCAGTTCTTCAGCAGCTTCACGGTCTTTTCCGCGACTTCTGCGACCGAGGCTTGCTTCGCCGACTTCTTCCCGGCGATGGCCATGTTCGGCTTCAGGATCATGCCCTCCAGCGCGACGCGCTGGTAATACAACTCCTGGAAGGTCTCCTTGAGCACGAACTCGGTGACCTCGTAGCACTTGTCGATGTCGTGGCTGCCGTCCATCAGCACTTCGGGCTCGACGATCGGCACGATCTGCGCTGCCTGACACAGCGCCGCGTAGCGCGCCAGCGCATGCGTGTTGGTGCGGATCGCGGTGTAGCTCGGAATGCCCTTGGCGGCGTCGATGTCGATCACCGCGCGCCATTTCGCAAAACGCGCGCCCTGCTCGTAATATTTCTTCAGCCGCTCGGCGAGCTTGTCGAGGCCGACGGTGATCAGTTCGCCGGGGCAGCCGGGCAGCGCCTGCGTGCCTTCGTCGACCTTGATGCCGGGAATGGAGCCCGCCTGCTCGATCAGCTTGACCAGCGGCGTGCCGTCCTTCGCCTTCTGCCAGATCGTCTCGTCATAGAGGATGACGCCGGAGATGTGGTTCTTCATGGCGTCGTCGGCGCGGAACATCATCTCGCGATAGTCGCGGCGGCTGTCCTCGGTGGACTCCACGCCGATCACATCGAACCGCTTCTTGATGGTGCCCGAGGATTCGTCGGCGGCGAGGATGCCGCGTCCCGGCGCGACCATGGCCTGGGCCACCTTGTTCAGTTCGGCAAGATTCATCAATGATCTCCTTGAAGACGTTGTTGGGGATGTTGGCTGTCGGGCTGGGTGAAGCCCAGAAAAAGCGCAAGCGCGCGCGTAACCGACGCGATCTCGTCGTCCGAAATTCGTCCGATTACGTTGCCGGTTCGCTCCTTGCGGATGGTGCCGGCCTTGTCTGTCATCACGTAGGAGACGCTGCGAAGCCCATTTTGCTCCGAAGGTTGGATGGCTATCCGTGTGTTGGGGGCGTCAAGCATCTCGCTGGTTAGCGGCAGCAGGGTCACGGAATTCAAGTGAGCGAAAGCGTCGGACTGAATCACAAGAGCTGGCCGAGGTTTGCCATAGTCTCCCGGCAACGAAACCGTGATGAGGTCGCCACGCTTCATGGACGCCAATCGCTGAAATCCGCCAGTTCCACCATTCCATCGAGAACGATGTTGCTATCGGCGCTGGCGTTGATCAATTCGCATTCGCGTCGGATTGCGTCGCGGAAGCCCGGCGCGTTGACGTCGGGGACCCAGATCGTCACCGGCTTCAGTCCCGCCGCCTTCATCTTGTCGCGGTGCTTGCGAACGCGGCTCGCGACGTCGCTCCCGGAGGACGTCTTGCGCGGTGTCGTCCGCCCGGTCGCCTTGGCCATCTCGCAGCTCCAAAATGTTACATGTAACATAGGCGGCGGCCGCCGCCGGAGCAACGCGTCATTTCGCCTTCAGCACATCGACGCCCGGCAGCGGCTTGCCCTCCATCCATTCGAGGAACGCGCCGCCGGCGGTCGAGACGTAGGTGAAATCCTGCGCGACATGGGCCTGGTTCAGCGCCGCGACGGTGTCGCCGCCGCCCGCCACCGACACCAGCTTGCCGGCCTTCGTGCGTTCGGCGGCATATTTCGCGGCGGCCACCGTGCCCTTGTCGAACGGCGACAGTTCAAACGCGCCGAGCGGCCCGTTCCACACCAGCGTCGCCGCATCGTCCAGCGCGGCCTTGACGCGCGCGATCGACTGCGGGCCGATGTCGAGGATCATGGCTTCGGCCGGAATGGCGTCGAGCCCATAGGCGTGCGAGGGCGCGTTGGCCTCGAAGTGATAGGCGATCACCGCGTCCACCGGCAGGATGATGGCGCAGTTCGCGGCCTCGGCCTTTTCGAGAATGCGCAGCGCAGTCGGCGCCAGATCCTTCTCCGCGAGCGACTTGCCGATCCTGACGCCCTGTGCATGCAGGAAGGTATTGGCCATGCCGCCGCCGATCACCAGCGCATCGACCTTGGCGACGAGGTTCTCCAGCAGTTCCAGCTTGGTCGAGACTTTCGCGCCGCCGACGAAGGCGATCACCGGATGCTTCGGCGCATCGAGCGCCTTGTTCAGCGCGTCGAGTTCGGCCTGCATGGTGCGGCCGGCATAGGCCGGAAGAATATGGCCGAGGCCTTCGGTCGAGGCGTGGGCGCGGTGCGCGGCCGAGAACGCGTCGTTCACCCAGATGTCGCCGTTCTTGGCCAGCGCCTTTGCGAAGGCCGGATCGTTCTTTTCCTCTTCCTTGTGGAAGCGGGTGTTCTCAAGACACAGCACGTCGCCGTTCGTCATCGCGGCGACGGCCTTGTCGGCCGCCTCGCCGATGCAGTCGTCGGCGAAACCGACCGGGTGTTTGATGACGTGGGCGAGCGCGGCCGCGACCGGCTTCAGCGTCTCCTTGAGGTCGCGGCCCTTGGGGCGGCCGAAATGCGCCAGCAGGATGACCTTCGCGCCCTTCTTCGACAGTTCGGTGATGGTCGGCGCCACGCGTTCAAGACGCGTGGTGTCGGTGACCTCGCCGTTCTCCATCGGCACGTTGAGATCGACGCGCAGCAGCACGCGCTTGCCGGAGACATCGACGTCGTCAAGGGTGCGGAATGTACTCATGGATACGCTTACTCCCGAAACGTCCGGTTGGTTCCGAACGAAAAATGCCCGCCCATAGCGTTTTCAAGCGAAGTGGGTACCGGTTTGCGTGAAGAAAACGCGTCAAATCAAAAAATGGAACAGGTCAGCGATTCAATAACAAGCGGACCTGTTCCATGGCCGGGCATTTGAGGAACGATCAGATCAGTTTGCCCATGGCGACGGCGGTGTCGGCCATGCGGTTCGAGAAGCCCCACTCGTTGTCGTACCACGACAGCACGCGCACCAGCGTGCCGCCCTGCACCTTGGTCTGGTCGAGCGCGAAGGTGGAGGAGTGCGGATCGTGGTTGAAGTCGATGGAGACGTTGGGGTGCGCGGTGACGCCGAGGATGCCCTTCAGCTCCTGCGATGCGGCGCGCTTGATCGCCTCGTTCACCTCGTCCTTGGTGGTGGTCTTCTTGGCGACGATCTTGAGGTCGATCACCGACACGTTCGGGGTCGGCACGCGGATCGAGACGCCGTCCAGCTTGCCGTTCAGCTCCGGCAGCACAAGCCCGATGGCCTTCGCCGCGCCCGTGGAAGTCGGGATCATCGACAGCGCCGCGGCGCGGGCGCGATAGAGATCCTTGTGCATGGTGTCGAGGGTCGGCTGGTCGCCGGTGTAGGCGTGCACCGTGGTCATGAAGCCGGTTTCGATGCCGACGGTATCGTTCAGCACCTTGGCCACCGGCGCGAGGCAGTTGGTGGTGCAGGAGCCGTTCGAGACCACCAGGTGGTCCTTGGTCAGCGTCTCGTGGTTGACGCCGTAGACGATGGTGGCATCCGCGCCGTCCGCCGGAGCCGACACCAGCACGCGCTTGGCGCCGGCGGTCAGGTGGGCCGAGGCCTTGTCCTTGGCAGTGAAGATGCCGGTGCATTCCAGCGCGATGTCGACGCCGAGATCCTTCCACGGCAGGGTGGCCGGATCCTTGACGGCGGTGACCTTGATCTTGCCCTTGCCGAGGTCGAGCGTATCGCCCGCGACGGTCACTTCGCCGGGGAAGCGGCCATGGACCGAATCGAAGCGCAGCAGGTGGGCGTTGGTCTCGACGGGGCCGAGGTCGTTGATGGCGACCACTTCGATGTCGCTGCGCTTGGCCTCGTAGATGGCTCGCAGCACGTTGCGGCCGATGCGGCCGAACCCGTTGATCGCTACCCGGACTGCCATTTCGCTTCTCCTTCAAAAGCTTGCGCCGCCCTCCACGGACGAGCGGTCGGCGCGTCCACGGAGAGAGCTTGTGGCGGCACGCCCGGTTCTGCCGGGCGGGAACGGACAATATGGCGGCAGTGCTAGCCCTTTTTTCGGGCAATCACAACAGCCAGCGTCAATGAAAGCCTACCCGAGGCGGGCCAGCACGGCCTTCACGGTGGCCTCGGCGGTGATGCCGAAGTGCTTGTAAAGCTCCTTGGCGGGAGCGGAGTGGCCGAACGTGGTCATGCCGATGAACAGGCCGTTGTCGCCGATGACGGCGTCCCAGCCGAACCGCACCGCCGCCTCGATGGCGAGCTTGACCGGCGCATCGCCGATGATGGCGTCGCGAACCTCCGGATCCTGTTCCAGCAGCAGTTCGAGCGAAGGCACCGACACCACGCGGGTCGCGATGCCCTTGGCTGCCAGTTCCTTCTGCGCCGCCAGCGCGATCTCGACCTCGGAGCCCGACGCGAACAGCGAGACCTCGGCTTCGCCATCGGCCTTGACCAGTTCATACGCGCCGCGCGCGCACAGGTTGCCGTCGCCCGCCTCGGTGCGTGCGGGTGTCAGGTTCTGCCGCGACAGCGCCAGTACGGTCGGACCGTTGGTGCGCTCGACCGCGATCTGCCAGCATTCGGCGGTCTCCACCGCGTCCGCCGGACGGAACACGCGCATGTTCGGCATCGCCCGCAGCGCGGCGAGATGCTCGACCGGCTGATGGGTCGGGCCGTCCTCGCCGAGGCCGATGGAGTCGTGGGTCATCACATAGACCACGGCGGTGTTCGACAGCGCCGCGACGCGCATCGAGGGGCGCGCATAGTCGGTGAAGCACATGAAGGTGCCGCCGGCGGGGAGGAAGCCGCCATGGGTGGACAGGCCGTTCATGGCCGCCGCCATGCCCATCTCGCGGATGCCATAATGGATGTAGCGGCCGCCATATTCGCCGGGCCTGATCTCGGTGAGCCCCTTGGCGCGGGTGTTGTTGGACGGCGTCAGGTCGGCCGAGCCGAGCAGCAGTTCGGGCACTTCCTGCACCAGCACGTCGAGCACCATCTCGCTCGCCTTGCGGGTGGCGACGGTGGGCTTGTCCGCGATCAGCTTGTCCTTGAGCTTGGCGATCGCGGCACCGAGGCCGGCGGGCCGCTTGCGGGCGACCACGCGGCGCTCGAACTCGGCGCGCTGCTCCGAGGGTTTGGCGTCGAAGCGCTTCTGCCATTCGGTGCGGGCGGCCGCGCCCTTCGCGCCGATCTCGCGCCACGCCGACAGCAGATCGTCGGGAATCTCGAACGGGCCGTACTCCCAGCCGAGCGCCTTCTTGGTCTCCGCCAGTTCTTCCGCGCCGAGCGGTTCGCCATGCGCCTTCGAGGTGCCCGCGCGGTGCGGCGAGCCGAAGCCGATGGTGGTCTTGCAGGCGATCATGGTCGGCCGGTCGGACTTCTGCGCCCGCGCGATGGCGTCGGCGATGGCGTCCTGATCGTGGCCGTCCACATGCTCCGAATTCCAGCCATGGGCCTTGAAGCGCGCCACCTGATCGACGCTGTCGGTCAGCGTCAGCGGGCCGTCGATGGAGATGCCGTTGTCGTCGTAGAGGAAGATCAGCTTGTTGAGCTTCAGGTGGCCCGCCAGCGCGATGGCCTCGTGGCTGACGCCCTCCATCAGGTCGCCGTCCGAGCACAGCGCATAGGTATAGTGATCGACGATGTCGCCGCCGAATTCCGCCGCAAGGATGCGCTCCGCCAGCGCGGAACCGACCGAGAATGCGACGCCCTGGCCGAGCGGGCCGGTGGTGGTCTCGACGCCGGCCGTCACGAAGTTTTCCGGATGGCCCGGCGTCTTCGAATCCCACTGCCGGAACGCCTTGATCTGGTCGAGCGTCACGTCCTCGTTGCCGGTCAGATACAGCAGCGCATAGAGCAGCATCGAGCCGTGACCGGCGGAGAGGATGAAGCGGTCGCGGTCCGGCCAGCGCGGATCGGCGGCATCGAACTTTAGGAAGCGCGAGAACAGCACGGTTGCGATGTCTGCCGCGCCCAACGGCAGGCCGGGGTGGCCGGACTTCGCCTTCTCGACGGCGTCCATCGCCAGCGCGCGGATCGCGTTGGCCATACGGTTCTGAGCGGCGGTCGTGGTCATGAAAGGGTCCGTTGGCTCGGGGAAAAACGCGGCGGCGGCCGGTTTGTGCCGTACCGCAGCAAAAGGTTGCGACATCAAGGTGATGGCGGGCTGGATAGCATCCGCATGGGCGTGAGTCCAAGCGATGGGGGCCTTTCTGCCCCGGTTTGATGCGGTTAACGGTGCATAGATGTTGGGCAGCGTTGCGCTCGGCTGCCATGCCACCTAAAATTCCCCGGTTAACCGCTTGCCGGACCGGCCGTTTTGCAGTCCCGCCCGTTGAAGGGGCTGTGAAGAAGCAGGGGCGGGCCTTGTTCTGGAGGATCGCGCGGCGCGCATGACGGATCGGCCTGGCACCAAAACCCTGCCGACGGGAGACGTCTCGGCCGAGGCCATGGCGGTGGAAGCCGCCACGCGCCGGCTCGCAGCCGCCCTCGACGCCCTCGAAGCTGCGGTGGAGAGGCGCGGCGAGACCGACCGCGGCGAGGACGAACTGGCCTCGCGCATTCATGCGCTGGGGCTGGATCGCTCCCGGCTCGCCAACGAACTCGACGAGTCGCTGGTGAAGACGCGGGCGCTGGAGCGCGCCAACCGCGAGATCGGCGAGCGTCTCGACAGCGCCATCACCACCATCCGCGCCGTGCTCGGCGAGGCGGAGGAGGAGCCATGACCCACGTCAATGTCACCATCAACGGCCGCCAGTACCGCATGGCCTGCGAGGAGGGACAGGAGGAGCGGCTGTTCAATCTCGCCGGAACGCTGGACGAGCGCATCTCCGGTTTGCGTGGCAAATTCGGCCAGATCGGCGACCAGCGGCTGGAGGTGATGGCCGCGCTGATCATCGTCGACGAGATGATCGACATGCAGACGCGGATGCAGGCGCTGGAGGACGAACTCGATTCGCTGCGCCACGCGCGTGTCGCGCAGACCGAGCGCGCCCGCGCCACCCAGACGGCGGTCGCGGCGGCGCTCAACTCCGCCGCCGAGCGCATCGAGAAGACCACGCAGGCGCTCAACCGCAGCGCCGGCAACGGCCTCGCGATGGGGTGATTTTTTTTCTCTCGTAGGGGGGGCCGCATGCCGTAGGCCCGTAGCCCGGATGGAGCGGAGCGCAATCCGGGAGGGGGAACGCCGCAGCGTCAGTCCCCCGCATGTCGCTGCGTTCCATGCGGGCTACACGTCCGGCATCCCGGGAATTGCGATGCCAACAGGACAACCGCCGCTCCATCTGGCGCTCGGCCCGCATCGTCGCTACATTGCTGAGGCGAAGCTGCATCGCGCGTCAGGAGCCACATATCCCCGGGGCCTTATCGATCCTTCAGGGAGCTGTCCCTGGCCGGACCCGTGGGTCCGGACATATGGCGCCCACCTACTTTCGTAGGGAACTCCGGGATCGAGCGCTCCAACGGCCCTCGCGGCTTCGCACTTTTGTTTTTGTGCAGTCGGGCACGATTGAGCGTGCCGTCATCCCGCGAAAGCGGTGATCCGATCAGGGCGCCGCGCCATCGTGGTCGGGGATCGCCGGGTCAAGCCCGGCGATGACGGATGGGGCAGTATCGCGTTCCTATGTCTGATCTTCCCGACCCGAAAAAAAAGCTCCGCACCGAAGCGCTCGCCCGCCGCACCGCGCTGGACGAGGCGGCGCGCGCCGCAGCGGCCGCGATGGTGGCGGCGCGGCCCTTTCCCGAACCCGTATCGATCGGTGCGGTGGTGGCGGGTTATGCGCCGGTGCGCGGCGAGTTCGATCCGCGGCCCCTGATGCGGGCGCTGGCGGCGCAGGGCGCGCAACTGGCACTGCCGGTAATCGCCGGGCGCGGCCAGCCGCTGAGCTTCCGTCACTGGCAGGAGGGTGCGCCGCTCCTCAGCGGTCCTTATGGCATTCCGCAACCCTCCGATGACGCCGCCCTCCTCGTGCCGGACATCGTGCTGGTGCCGCTGGCGGCGTTCGACCGCGCGCTGCACCGCGTCGGTTATGGCGGCGGCTTCTACGACCGCACGCTGGCGGCGCTGCGGGCCGCGCGGCCGGTGATCGCGGCGGGGCTTGCCTTCGCCGTGCAGGAGGTGGCATCCGTTCCGGCAGGCGCGCACGACGTGGCGCTGGATTTTGTGCTGACGGAGCGGGAAACGATCCGCGCGGGAGGACGATAGGTTGCGCATTCTGTTCATCGGCGACGTGGTGGGCCGCGCCGGCCGCACCGTCCTCACCGACCGGCTGCCCGGCCTGATCCGCGACTGGATGCTCGACCTCGTGGTGGTCAACGGCGAGAACGCGGCCGGCGGCTTCGGCATCACCGAGGCGATCTATCAGGAATTTCTCGACGCGGGCGCCGACGTCGTCACGCTCGGCAACCACGCCTGGAACCAGCGCGAGGCGCTGGTCTTCATCACCCGCTCTTCGCGCCTGATCCGCCCGCTGAACTTCACGCGCGGCACGCCGGGGCGGGGCGCGACGCTGGTGGAAACCCGCAGCGGCGCGCGGGCGCTGGTGCTCAACGCCATGGGCCGGGTGTTCATGGAACCGCTCAACGATCCGTTCAGCGCCATCGACCGCGAGCTGGAGGCCTGCCCGCTGCGCGAGGCGGCGGACGTCATCGTCATCGATTTCCATGCCGAGGCGACCAGCGAGAAGCAGGCCATCGGCCATCACTGCGACGGTCGCGCCAGCCTCGTGGTGGGCACCCATACCCACATCCCGACCGCCGACCACCAGATTTTGCCGGGCGGCACCGCCTACATGACCGACGCCGGGATGACCGGCGACTACGATTCGGTGATCGGCATGCAGAAGGAGGAGCCGGTGAAGCGCTTCGTCACCGGCATTCCGGCGTCCCGTTTCGAGCCGGCGGGTGGATCTGCGACCCTCAGCGGCGTCGCGGTCGAGACCGACGATGGCACGGGACTGGCGGTGAAAGTCGCTCCGGTCCGGCTCGGCGGGCGGCTGTCGCAGGCGGTGCCGGACTTCTGGTGAGCGCGTGCAGCACGCCGTGGCCGTTGATTTTGGCCGCCCGGCGCGATAATCCGCCCACAATTCATCGATTTGCATCTGAAGGACGCGCATGGCTGGCCATTCCCAGTTCAAGAACATCATGCATCGCAAGGGGCGTCAGGACGCCCAGAAGTCGAAGCTGTTCTCCAAGCTCGCGCGCGAAATCACGGTGGCGGCCAAGCTCGGCACGCCCGACCCCGCGATGAACCCGCGTCTGCGCGCCGCTGTGATCGCCGCGCGTGCGGAGAACATGCCGAAGGACAATATCGAGCGCGCCATCAAGAAGGCGCTCGGCAATGAAGGCGAGAACTACGACGAGATCCGCTACGAGGGCTACGGCCCCGGTGGCGTCGCCGTGATCGTCGAGGCTTTGACCGACAACCGCAACCGCGCCGCCTCCGATATCCGCTCCTACTTCACCAAGTCCGGCGGCAATCTCGGCGAAACCGGCTCGGTGTCGTTCATGTTCGACCGCGTCGGCGTGATCGAATACGACGCCGGCAAGGCCAGCGCCGACGATATGCTGGAAGCCGCCATCGACGCGGGCGCGGACGACGTGGTGTCGTCGGAAGACGGCCACGAGGTCTACGCATCGCAGGAGACCTTCCGCGAGGTCGCGAAAGCGCTGGAAGCGAAGTTCGGCGAAGCCCGCAAGGTGGCGCTGATCTGGAAGCCGCAGAACACCATCGCGGTGGAGGACGAGGTCGGCGAAAAGCTGGTCAAGCTGATGGACGTGCTTAACGAGCATGACGACGTGCAGAACGTCTACGCCAATTTCGAGATGTCCGACGCGCTGATGGCGAAACTGTCGGGGTAGTTTTTCGGCTGTCGGTCCTGCGCTTGGTTCTGACCGGGTGAGACTGAGGCATTTGCTCGTCATGGCCGGGCATAGCGGTTCGAAAAACGGCGTTCTGAAGAACGCCGGTGACCCGGCCATCGCGTTTGAACAGGCATAGCGTCCCTGATCGGGATCCCCGCGACAAGCGCGGGGAGGACGAGCCTCATTATCGTTTGCTCGCCCATTCCCTCGCCCCAAGGCGGCTGCATGGATAGCGCGGCCCTTGAACGGCGGCAGGGTCGTCGCAGCGTTCCGCTACAAATTCCCGCCGCCCGGCGCTATCACTGGCCGATGACAGCCGCGCCGATTCGCACCCCCGTCCGCATCATCGGCATCGATCCCGGCCTGCGCCGCACCGGCTGGGGCGTGATCGAGAGCGAGGGCAACCGCCTGATTCATGTCGCCTGCGGCTCGGTGGAGACGCGCGAGACGCTGCCGCTGGCCGAGCGGCTGCTTGCCATCCATGACGGCCTGATGCGGGTGCTCGACGACCTGCGCCCGGCGGAGGCGGCGGTGGAACAGACGTTTGTGAACAAGGACGGCGCATCCACGCTCAAGCTCGGGCAGGCGCGCGGCATCGCGGTGCTGGTTCCCGCGCGGTTCGGGCTGAGCGTCGCTGAATACGCGCCGAATCTTGTGAAGAAGACCGTGGTCGGCGCGGGCCATGCCGACAAGACCCAGATCCGCGTGATGCTGGGCGTGCTGCTGCCCAAGGCCGATCCGCGCACGGCCGACGCCGCCGACGCGCTCGCCATCGCCATCACCCATGCCCACCACCGGCAGGCGGCCGCGCTGCGGCTGAAGGTGGCGGGATGATCGGCAAGCTCAAGGGCCTGATCGACTCCTACGGCGAGGATTACGTGATCCTCGACGTCGGCGGCGTCGGCTACCAGGTGCATTGCTCGCCGCGCACTTTGCAGGCGCTGCCCGCGCCGGGCGAGGCGGCGGTGCTGTCCATCGAGACCTATGTGCGCGAGGATCAGATCAGGCTGTTCGGCTTTCGCAGCGACAGCGAGCGCGAGTGGTTTCGCCTGTTGCAGACGGTGCAGGGCGTCGGCGCGCGGGTCGCGCTGGCGGTGCTCGGCACGCTGTCCACCTCCGATCTCGCCAACGCGATCGCCCTGCGCGACAAGGCGGCGGTGGCGCGCACGCCCGGCGTCGGGCCGAAGGTTGCCGAGCGCATCGTGAGCGAGTTGAAGGACAAGGCGCCGGCCTTCGCGACCGCCGATCCGGCCGTGGTGAAACTGTCCGGCGCGGTCGAGGATCGGAACGCTCCGCGCCCGGTGGCCGACGCCATCTCCGCGCTGGTCAATCTCGGTTATGGTCAGCCGCAGGCCGCCGCCGCCGTCGCCGCCGCCGTCCGCAGCGCAGGCAGCGAGGCGCAGACCGCGACGCTGATCCGCCTCGGCCTGAAGGAATTGTCGTCATGACCGAGCTCTCCCGCCTCGTGACGCCCGAGCGCCGCTCCGACGATGTCGGCGACACCGCGATGCGGCCGCAGGCGCTTGGTGATTTCGTCGGCCAGCAGCAGGCGCGCGCCAATCTTCAGGTGTTCATCGACGCGGCGCGCAAGCGCGGCGAGGCGCTGGACCACGTGCTGTTCGTCGGCCCGCCCGGTCTCGGCAAGACCACGCTGGCGCAGATCGTCGCGCGCGAGCTCGGCGTCGGTTTTCGCGCAACGTCCGGACCGGTGATCGCCAAGGCGGGCGATCTTGCCGCGCTCCTCACCAATCTCGAAGAGCGCGACGTGCTGTTCATCGACGAGATCCATCGCCTGAGCCCGGCGGTTGAGGAAGTGCTTTATCCGGCGATGGAGGACTTTCAGCTCGATCTCATCATCGGTGAGGGACCGGCGGCGCGCTCGGTGAAGATTGATCTCGCCAAGTTCACGCTGGTCGGCGCGACGACGCGCGCGGGGCTGCTTACCAATCCGCTGCGCGACCGCTTCGGCATTCCGCTGCGGCTGAATTTCTACACCGTCGAGGAACTGGAGAAGATCGTCACCCGCGGCGCGCGGGTGCTCGGCATCGGCATGACGGCGGACGGCGCCAACGAGATCGCGCGCCGCGCGCGAGGGACACCGCGTATCGCGGGGCGCCTGCTGCGGCGTGTGCGCGATTTCGCCTCCGCCGCCGACAAGCCCGCGATCGACCGCGCCATCGCCGATCACGCGCTCGGCGCGCTGGAGGTGGACGGCGCAGGACTCGACGCCATGGACCGGCGCTATCTCTCGACCATCGCGCTGAACTACGGCGGCGGCCCGGTCGGCGTCGAGACCATGGCGGCGGCGCTGTCGGAGCCGCGCGACGCCATCGAGGACATCATCGAACCGTATCTGATCCAGTGCGGCTACCTGCAGCGCACCCCGCGCGGACGGCTGCTGACCGACCACGCGTTCCGGCATCTGGGGCTTGCCGCGCCTGCGCGCGACGCCTCGCAGTTCGGCCTGTTCGGCGGCGGCGGGGAAGAGTAACGCTTCTACGCCTGTGGCGATAATCTCTTCTCTCTGGTATTATTATCGCCATGAGCAAGTTCTCCGAGCAGGCTGCCGCCGAACTGGAAAAGCTTCCCGAGGATGTTCAGGAGGCGATGTTGGCGCGCATCATGGAGCAAACCGAGCGATTCCGCCTGTTGAAGGCAGTGGTCGACGACGGACTGCGCGCGGCAGAGGACGGTCGCGTCAGGGCTTGGGATTTTGACAGCTTTCTTATGGAAGCGAACGGGCGCAGGTCCGACTAGCCATCATGGATGTCGTTCTCTCGGATCCTGCCTATTCGGATCTTCTGCACGTCCATGCCGATTTGGCCGCGAAAAGCCCGCAGGCTGCAGACAAGGCGATCCGATATTTTGCTCGCCGTGTCGACGAACTCTCCCGATTCCCACTCATCGGACGCAGGCGCGACGAACTGGGTGCGGGTCTGCGCGGCCTTCTGATCGGCAACTGGATCGCCTTCTATCGTGTGGATGCCGCACGCATCGTGATCGTGAGGATCATCGATGCGCGCATGGACATCGACGAGGACTATTTCAAATGACCACATCGCTCGACGGCGCCATCGTGGACGGCGTGCACCGCATGCCGGTGCGGGTCTATTACGAGGACACCGATTTCTCCGGCATCGTCTACCACGCCAACTATCTGAAATTCATGGAGCGCGGACGCACCAACTATCTGCGGCTGCTGGGCGCGGATCAGCACACGCTGTTCGCGGAAGCCGGGGCCGGCGCGGAGGGTTTCGCGTTCGTCGTGCGCTCCATGCAGCTCGATTTTCTCAAGCCGGCGCGGATGGACGAGGTGCTGGAGGTCGTCACCTTTCCCGGCGAGGTGAAGGGGGCGTCGGTCGTGCTGGTGCAGGAGGTGAGGCGCGGCGAGGACGTGCTGGTCGCGGCGAAGGTGCGCGTCGCCTTCATTCAGGGCGGCCGGGCCCGGCCGATCCCGAAGGAACTTCGCGTCCTGATGCAGGCGGATCTGGCGTGACGGCCCCGGCTGACAGGCCTGATGACGCCGCCGTCCGCCTCATGTAAATGTCCTTCACATGAGCTGGCGGAAAGATCGCGGACGGGCCGAGCGCGGCTACCATCACGGCAACCTCAAGGAGGCTTTGCTGCAGGCGGCGCTCGACCTGATCGCGCAGAAGGGGCCGGGCGGCTTCACCTTCGCGGAGGCCGCGCGCGCCGCCGGCGTCAGCCCGGCCGCGCCGTATCGTCATTTCCGCGACCGCGATGAACTGCTCGCCAGCATTGCCGAGCGCGGCTTCGAGCAGTTCGAGGCGGCGCTGACGGTGGCCTGGGATGACGGCCGCCCGGATACGGTCACGGCGTTCGAGCGTGTCGGCAAGGCCTATCTGAGCTTTGCGCGCAACGAGCCGGCGTCCTATTCGGCGATGTTTGAATCCGGCCTGCCGCTGAGCCAGTATCCGGCGCTGGCGGCGGCCGGGGAGCGGGCTTTCGCCGTCATCCGCGCCGCCGCCGAGCGGCTTGCGGCGCTCACGCCGCCGGGCGTCACCCGCCCGCCCGCGATGATGATGGCACTGCATATCTGGTCGATGTCGCACGGCATCGCCTCGCTGTTCGCGCGCGGCGACGAGGCGCGGCGCAAACTGCCGATGTCGCCGGAGGACCTGCTGGAAGCGGGCGTGCTGGTCTACCTGAAAGGCCTCGGCTTTCCGATCGGTGGCGGAGCCTGAAGCCCGTCACGCCTGTCGGCGCGGCCGCCGCCACAGGTCGCGCGCGCGGGGCCCAATTCTCACAACTCCGTGTCCCCTATTTTTCGCAGCCGGTTCCACCCGCATCTCCCTTGACAAGCGATCTGTGACGATCAAGTATGTAAATGTTATTTACATTCACGTTGTGCCAAGGAGAGATGCCGATGTCAAACGCTGCCGACTATGACAGCCGATGGGGCCGTCCCGCAGGGGGCGACCGGCGGCTCGGATTTCTGGAATCGCCGTGGCATCCGGGCTGGATCGCCCTGACGGTGATCGGCTTCATCGTGTGGTGGCCGGTTGGCCTCGCACTTCTTTTCTTCACGCTCGGGAGCAGAAGGATGGGTTGCATGTCGCGCTATGACGGGGGCCGCTGGGCCTCCAAGATGGAAAAGATGCAGTACAAGATGGACCGCATGCGCTCGCGCATGGAGGGCCGTGGTTTCGGCGGCTTCGGGTTCGGCATGCCTTCCAGCGGCAATCGCGCCTTCGACGAGTACCGCACCGAGACGCTGCGCCGTCTGGAGGAAGAGCAGACCGAGTTCCGCGATTTCCTCGACCGTCTGCGTCACGCCAAGGACAAGACCGAGTTCGACGCCTTCATGGCCGAGCGCCGCGCCCGGGGCGCGACGCCTCCGCCGCCGCCGTCCGACCAGCAGGGCTGATCTGCCCCCCGGCTCTGTCGCATCGCCGCCCGCCTGCACCTGCAGGCGGGCGGTTTTCTTTGAAAATCCGGAAAATATGCGCCGAGGTCGTCATCCTGAGGTGCGGGTCGCAGCCGGCGGCGAGCCCCAAGGATGGCCGGGCAACGCGAGAGGCGTCGCCCTTCGAGGCCGTCGCATCGCACCGGCACCTCGGGGGACGGATTGGCGTCGGGAATCCGCTATGCCTTGTTGCGATTGCCGGATCGCACGAAGGTGAGAGCGCGGGTCATGGCGGGCGGGTCGCGGCGCGCGTGACTTTGCGCTAGGCTTGCGGGTCCCATCGCCGCAGGGAGAGCGCCGTGACCGATGATGCGCCGGGAACCGATTCCAAACTCACCCGCACCAAGCGTGCCTGGGCGCAGACGGGCCGCTTTCTCACGGGCCGTACCGCGCGCCCGGAGGAGGAGCGGCTGCCGCCGGGGCAACATCTCACCAGGGACTGGCCGGTGCTGGATCTCGGCCTGACCCCGGACGTCTCGCCGCGAACGTGGAAGCTCGATGTCTATGGCGCAGTAGAGCATCCGGCCCATCTCGACTGGGCGGCCTTCTCAGGCATGCCGCAGTCGGAATTCGTCACCGACATTCACTGCGTCACCACATGGTCGCGCTACGACAACCGATGGTCGGGTGTCGCCGCTCATGATCTGCTCGATCTGGTGATGCCGGAAAAGGAAGCCGCCGCCGTGATGCTCTACAGCAGCGACGGCTACACCACGAATCTGCCGCTGGCGGATTTCACCGCGCCCGACGTCATTCTCGTTCATGGCTGGAACGGGGCGCCGCTCACCGCCGAGCACGGCGGACCGGTGCGGCTCGTGGTGCCGCATCTGTATTTCTGGAAGAGCGTCAAGTGGATCAAGGCGGTGGAGTTTCTCACCAGGGACTCGCCCGGCTACTGGGAGCAGAACGGCTATCACATGCGCGGCGATCCGTGGACCGAGCAGCGCTACTCGGACGATCCTTGATTTCTTTAGCTTTGAAAGCCCGCGCGGACGCATCAACGCGCCCGCAGCCAACATGCGAGGAAACCGCCATGACACCGAGATTGCATTGGGCCAAGGTCTCGCCCGCCGCCTACAAGGCGATGACCGCCGTCGAAAGCTACGCCGCCGGGCCGGGGCTGGAGCACAGCCTCATTGAGCTGGTGAAGATGCGCGCCTCGCAGATCAACGGCTGCGCCTATTGTCTGCACATGCATGCGACCGACGCGCGCAAGGCGGGCGAGAGCGAGGAGCGGCTGTATCTGCTGAACGCGTGGCGCGAGTCGCCGCTTTATACCGATCGCGAGCGCGCTGCGCTGGCCTGGACCGAGGCGCTGACGCTGATCGCCGACACCCGCGCGCCGGACGCTGACTACGACGGGCTCAAGCCGCATTTCTCCGAGGAGGAGATCGTCCAGCTCACGCTGCTGATTACCACCATCAACGCCTGGAACCGGATCGCGGTCGGCTTCCGCATGGTGCATCCGGTGCCGGCCAAAGCGCCGGCCGAGACGGCGGTGGCCTGAGGCGGCCAGTCAACGCGACGTCTCATCGGATCGATCCGGAGAATTCTGGCCTTGATTAGATTCCATATTTCCAATATCGTGGAAATATGGAATCGGATCTTGCCGTTAAACGCCTATCCGCGCTGGCCCAGCAGGGCCGTCTTGCCGTGTTCCGGCTCCTGATCAAGGCTGGACCGGATGGGGTTGCGGCCGGCGATCTCGCCAGAGCGCTGGACATTCCGCCCAACACCCTGTCAGCGCAGCTGACCAATCTGGCCAATGCCGGACTGGTCGCGAGCCGGCGCGACGGGCGCTCCGTCGTCTACACCGCGAACTTCGGCGGCATGAGCGAACTGCTCGTCTATCTGATGGAGGACTGCTGTCAGGGCCGCGCGGAGGTGTGCGTGCCGTTGGCTCAGGCTGTCAGTCGAGTCACCTGCTGTCCCACCCCCGAAGGATCCCTGTCATGAAGCGCCTTCACCTGCACGTCTCGGTCACCGACCTCGATCAGTCGATCGGCTTCTATTCCACATTGTTCGGTGCGCAGCCGGACGTGGTGAAGGAGGACTATGCGAAGTGGATGCTGGATGATCCGCGCATCAACTTCGCGATCTCGCGGCGGACGGGCCTGCCGGGTGTCGATCATCTCGGGATTCAGGTCGACACCTCCGGCGAGCTGGAAGAACTCGCAACCCGGCTCAGGGCTGCCGGCGAAACGACGCGCAATCAGCCCGCTGCCACCTGCTGCTATGCCCGCTCGGACAAGGCGTGGGTCAACGATCCGTCGGGCCTGAGCTGGGAGACGTTCTACACATTCGGAGATTCGGCGGTCTACGGCGAGGACGAACAACCGAAGCCTGCCGCATCCGCCTGTTGCGCGCCGCCGGTCTCCGCGCGGCCGGCGAGTGCCTGCTGCTGACCGGGGCGATGGTTCGGACATGGGGCGATGACCGTGCGGGCGTCGTGGTGCGCTGTCGATCTGCCGCGACGCCTCGCGGCTGAACTGCTGGGGACGGCGCTGCTGCTCGCCATCGTCATCGGCTCCGGGATCATGGGCGAACGGCTTGCCGGCGGCAATGTTGCGATCGCGCTGCTCGGCAACACGCTGTCGACCGGCGCAGGGCTGGTCGTTCTGATCACGGTGCTGGGACCTGTGTCCGGCGCGCATTTCAATCCGGCGGTGACGGTGGTCTTCGCACTGCGCCGGGAGATCGCGTCAGGTGAAGCCCTCGCATATGTCATCGCGCAGATGGCCGGCGCGATCCTCGGCGTCTGGATGGCGCATCTGATGTTCGCAGAGGCTGTCCTGCAGACCTCCTCAAAGGTGCGGGACGGCTGGTCGCAGGGGTTTTCCGAGGGCGTTGCGACCTTCGGACTGGTCACCGCGATCCTGGGCTCGCTGCGGTTCAGGCCGGAGGCGACGCCGGCCCTCGTCGGGCTTTACATCGCGTCGGCCTACTGGTTCACCGCGTCCACTTCCTTCGCCAATCCGGCGGTGACGCTGGCCCGCGCCTTCAGCGACAGTTTCGCCGGGATCGCCCCCGCCTCGGTGCTGCTGTTTGTGGTGTGTCAGGTCGCCGGTGCATGGGCTGCGCTGGCGCTCGGGGGATGGCTGTTTCACGAGGAGACGCCGGCATGAACGACTTTCAGGTCACGATCTATCATAACCCGAACTGCGGAACGTCCCGGAACGCCCTCGCGATGATCCGTGCTGCAGGCTACGCGCCTTTGGTGGTGGAATACCTGAAAACCGGCTGGACGAAACCTCAGCTTGAGGCTCTCGGTGCCGCGATGGGCCTGCGTCCGCGCGACTTCGTGCGCGAGAAGGGGACGCCTGCTGCCGAACTGGGGCTGCTGGCCCCGGACGCGACCGATGACATGATCCTGAGCGCGATGGTCGACCAGCCTGTTCTGGTGAACCGGCCGATCGTTGTCACCCCGAAGGGAACCCGGCTTTGCCGGCCCTCCGAGATGGTGTTCCGACTTCTGGACCGGCAGCCCGAAGCTTTCACGAAAGAGGATGGCGAAGTCGTCAGGGCCTGATCGGCCGGGCGCCGGGATCCATTTATCCTTCTGTCGAACGGCTCCGGTAACCTCGCCTTAACCATGACGCGCTCTGGTGAGGGCGATCGGACAAGGCCGCCGGTGGCCCTTGTTTTGACATGTTGGAGGAGGATTCACGGCTTCGGGGCCGTGGGATGGGCCTCTTCCTGCGTGCATTCAAACGGGTTTGGCGGCTCCCGGCCGATTGCCGGATTGCGGGCACGACGCGCCCGCAGGTCCGGCCGGAACGATGATGACGTGCGTTGTTGAAGGATTGCGCTGATGAACCCGACCGACGTGGCCCAGTCAGCCCTGCCGGTGGTGTCCACCGATATGTCGCTGCTGGGGCTGTTCTGGCAGGCCCACTGGATCGTCAAGGGCGTGATGCTCGGCCTTCTGGCCTGCTCGGTCTGGGTGTGGGCGATCGCCATCGACAAATGGTTCCTGTTCGGCCGCACCCGCCGCGCCATGGACCGCTTCGAGCAGGCGTTCTGGTCCGGCCAGTCCATCGAGGAACTGTACCGCACGCTGTCGGCCAAGCCGACGCATTCCATGGCGGCGCTGTTCGTGGCGGCGATGCGGGAATGGAAGCGCTCGTTTGAAAGTCAGGCCCGCTCGTTCGCCGGGCTCCAGATGCGCATCGACAAGGTGATGAGCGTGTCCATCGCCCGCGAGGTGGAGCGGCTGGAGCGGCGGCTGCTGGTGCTGGCGACCGTCGGCTCGGCGGGGCCGTTCGTCGGCCTGTTCGGCACCGTCTGGGGCATCATGTCGAGCTTCCAGTCGATCGCGGCCTCGAAGAACACCTCGCTCGCGGTGGTGGCTCCGGGTATCGCGGAAGCGCTTTTTGCGACCGCCATCGGTCTGATCGCCGCGATTCCCGCCACGATTTTCTACAACAAGTTCTCCTCGGAGGTGAACCGGCAGGCCCAGCGGCTTGAAGGCTTCGCCGACGAGTTTTCGGCCATCCTGTCGCGCCAGATCGACGAGCGGGCGTAGCCGGGGCGGAATGCTGGATCATAATACCGGGACATCCAGATGGGCATGAATCTCGCAGGACCGTCGGGCGGAGGCCGCAGGGGTCGCCGGCGCGCCCCGGTGATGGCGGAGATCAACGTCACGCCCATGGTGGACGTGATGCTGGTGTTGCTCATCATCTTCATGGTGGCGGCGCCGATGCTCACGGTCGGCGTGCCGCTCGACCTGCCGCAGACGCAGGCCAAGGCGCTGAACCAGGACAAGGATCCGCTGACGCTGTCGGTCAACATTAAGGGTCAGGTCTACCTCAATGACACCGAAATTCCGGTGGATGATCTGGTTGCCAAGCTCAAGGCCATCACGGAAACCCGTGGCGGCATGGACGAGCGTATCTTCGTGCGCGGCGACAAGAAGGTGGATTACGGCACGGTGATGCAGGTGATGGGACGGCTGTCGCAGGCCGGCTTCAAGCGGGTCGCGCTGGTGACAGAGGTGGAGCAGGGACACTGAGGTGAAGATCGACAAGACACTGGTGGCGTCGGTTGCCGCGCATGCGCTCGTGCTCGGATGGGCGCTCGTGTCCTTTTCTTCCCGCGCGCTGGAAGCGCCGCCGATGGAATCGATGCCGGTCGACATCGTCTCGGTGGATCAGCTCGCGCGCATGACCGCCGGCGTCAAGACGGCCGCCAAGGCGCCGCCCAAGGCGCTGGTCGAGAAGGTTGCCGAGGAGAAGCCGGTTGACGATCCGGTCGGCAAGATCACCGACAAGAAGGAAGTCGTGACGTCGACCGCGCCCGAGCCGCCGCCGAAGCCGGAGGAAAAGCCGGTCGAGAAAAAGCCGGATCCGCCGAAGCCCGTGGAGAAGAAGCCCGACCCACCCAAGCCCGTGGTCGAGGAAAAGCCCAAGGAGCAGCCGAAGGACGAGCCCAAGCGGGCCGAGAAAAAGCCCGAGCCGAAGGTCGATCCGATCGCGGAGGCCCTGAAGAAGGAAGAGCAGAAGAAGCCGCAGCCGAAGCCGAAGGAGGTCAAGGCCGCGCCGCCGCAGCAGGCTCCGCAGCCGCCGAAGGCGAAGCAGGAGCGCGTCTTCGACCAGACCAGGATCGCCGCGCTGCTCGACAAGCGCGATCCGACCCGCAACGCCGTCACCGGCGCGACGCTGAACAACAATCCCTCGCTCGGCGCGGCGCGCGGCAACGCGGCCGACAACGCCGCGACGTGGGGCGCGATGTTCAAGTCGCAGGTCGAGCGCTGCTGGAAGAAGCCTTACGGCGGCATCGAGGCGCAGCGCATTGAGGCCTCGTTCACCATCCGCCTGCGCCGTGACGGCTCGCTCGAAACGCAGCCGGTGGCGATGCCGGGTGCCAATACACCTTATTTCCGCGTCTACCAGGAAAGCGCGATGCGGGCGATCATCGAGTGCCAGCCTTACAACCTTCCCGCGGCTTACTTCGAGGAATGGAAGTTCTTCGAGCCGGTTTTCACCGAACGGACATCATGACCAATCGATTCTCCGACGAGTTTTCTTCCACTGATGGCGGGACAAGGCCCATCGGAGCTGGCTTCACGCGCCGTGGTCTTCTGACCGGCGGCGCTGCGGCGCTGCTGGCGGCGGGTCCCGCGCGCGAGGCGCTCGCGCAGGCGCGCGTGCAGATCACCGAGGGCAACTTCCAGCCGATCCCCATCGCGATCCCGAATTTTTCCGCGGGCAGCCCCGCCGATGGCGAGGTCGGTGCGGGGGTGACTCAGGTCATCACCAACAACCTCAAGCGCTCCGGCCTGTTTGCGCCGATCGATCAGGCCGCTTTCATCGAGAAGACGGTGAACATCGACGCGCCGCCGAACTTCCAGAACTGGCGCTCGATCAAGGCACAGGCCCTCGTCACCGGCCGCATGACGCGCCAGGGCGATGGCCGGCTCAAGGCCGAGTTCAGGCTATGGGACGCAGTCGCGGGCCAGCAGCTTGCCGGACAGCAGTACTTCACCTCGCCGGAATACTGGCGGCGCATTGCGCATATCATTTCCGACCAGATCTATGAGCGTCTGACCGGTGAGAAGGGCTATTTCGACAGCCGCGTGGTGTTCGTCGACGAAAGCGGCGCCAAGGAACGGCGCGTCAAGCGGCTCGCGATCATGGATCAGGACGGTGCGAACGTGCGCTATCTGACGCGCGGCGCGGACCTCGTGCTGACGCCGCGTTTCTCGCCGACCACGCAGGAAATCACCTACATGGAGTTCGGGCAGGGCGACCCGCGCGTTTACCTGTTCAACATCGAGACCGGCCAGCGCGAGATCGTCGGCAACTTCCCCGGCATGTCGTTCGCGCCGCGCTTCTCGCCGGACGGCCAGCGCGTCATCATGAGCCTCCAGCAGGGCGCCAACGCCAACCTGTTCGTGCTTGACCTGCGCTCGAAGTCCACGACGCGCCTCACCGACACGCCGGCGATCGACACCTCGCCGTCCTATTCGCCGGACGCCGCGCGGATCTGCTTCGAGTCCGATCGCGGCGGCAAGCCGCAGATTTACGTCATGGCCGCCGGTGGCGGGCCGGCCCAGCGCATCTCCTTCGGCGAAGGCTCCTATTCGACGCCGGTCTGGTCGCCGCGCGGCGACTACATCGCCTTCACCAAGATGGGAGGCGGCCAGTTCTCCATCGGCATCATGAAGCCGGACGGATCCGGCGAGCGGATCCTCACCTCCGGCTATCACAACGAGGGGCCGACCTTCGCGCCGAACGGCCGCGTGCTGATGTTTTTCCGCGATCAGGGTGCGGGTCCGCAGCTCTTCACCGTGGACATTTCCGGGCGCAACGAACTGCGCGTTCCGACGCCGGGGTTCGCGTCGGACCCGGCCTGGTCGCCGCTGCTGTCCTGACCGGCCGGGCATGTGATAGGATCCTGCCGCGCCGAGGCTGCGGGAGGCTAACGGTTCGTTAACCCTGTTCCCTCAGAAAGACTTCATCCGCCGTTTGTAAACGGCATGCGTTTGGGAAACGAACGCATCGATGCAACTGGTGAAGCTGAAACCCAGGCAGGGCGCCGAACGATTGTCGCCCGCCATCTATACCGCGCTCGTGGACTCACTGTTCCACAACGCGGGCGCGATGTTTATGGCCGTTGTCTGTACGACGGCCGTGGCGCTGATGACGGCTTTCCGGACCGGAAACGTCCTGATCTGGCCTTGCGCGGTTCTCATCGTCGTCGGCGGCTCGCTTCGGGCCTGGCAGATGCGCAAGTACGAACGCCGGGTCGGACCGCTGGGGCCAGCGTCCGCCGCCATCTGGGAAAAGCACTACGCCTTCGGCTCGATCTTTCACGCCTCCTCGATGGGGCTGTGGTGTGCGGTCGTCATTCTCGGCACGGACGACGCGGTGGCCCACATGCTGTGCACCTGCGTGACCATCGGCTATGTCGCCGCGGGCGCGGGCCGCAATTACGGCCGCTCATGGATCGTGCAGTGGCACATCCTGTTCGCCTGCGGTCCGATGTCGGTCGCCCTGATAATCCACGGCGATTTCTACTATGTCGGCCTCGGGATTCTGCTTGGGCTTTTTTTCCTTGGCCTGAAGGAGGTCAACCAGAGCCTCCAGAATATTTTTGTCGGCGCGCTGGTGGCCAACGAGCAGGTCGCCTCGCTTGCCGGCCAGTTCGACACCGCGCTCAACAACATGCCGCACGGCCTGTGCATGATCGACGGCGAGAACCACGTCGCCGTTCTCAACTACCGCTTCACCGAGATGATGCGCCTGCCGCACGATCTGGTGGAGCGCCGCGCGCGGGTGTCTGAGATGGTCACGGCCATGGTGGGATCAGGCTCCATCAACGGGGCTGACGCCAGGGCGATCCAGACGGCTCTGGCCGATACGCGGGAGACCGAGGTCACGACCATGAACGGAGAGGACAGCAGCGAGCGCGCGCTGGCCTGGACGTTCCAGCCGATGGACGGCGGCGGCCACGTGATCCTGGTCGAGGACATCACCGAGCGGCGCAATTCCGAGGCGAAGATCCGCCACATGGCGCGGTTCGACGAACTGACGGGATTGTCGAACCGGGTCAACTTCCGGGACGAGATGGAAGCGCGTCTGTCGCGCATGTCCTCGGACGGGAAATCGCTGTCCGCCTTGCTGTTCATCGATCTCGATCAGTTCAAGCAGATCAACGACACGCTCGGCCATCCCTCCGGCGACCGGTTGCTTTGCGTGGTCGCCGAGCGCCTGCGCGAGATGCTGCGCACCGAGGATCTGGTGGCGCGGTTCGGCGGCGACGAATTCGTCGTCTTCCAGGAAAATATCCACTCGCGCGACGATGCCGCGAGCCTGGCGGGCAGGATCGTGGATCGTCTCAGCGATCGCTACGAGGTGAACCAGCATCATGTCGAGATCGGTGCGAGCGTCGGCATTGCGCTGACCTCCGGCGATATCAGCGCGGACACGCTGCTCAAGAACGCGGACATGGCGTTGTATCGGGCCAAGGCCGACGGTCGCGGGACGTTCTGCTTTTTCCGCGAGGAGATGGCCCAGGTCGTCGAGGCCCGGCGCATCCTCGAACTCGATATCCGCAATGCGCTGGCTAACGAGGAATTCGAGCTTTACTATCAGCCGTTGATCAACCTCAAGACCGGACGGATTTCGACCTGCGAGGCGCTGCTGCGCTGGAATCATCCCGAGCGCGGCACGGTCTCGCCCGCGAGCATCATTCCGGTCGCCGAGGACATGGGCCTGATCATCGATCTCGGCCGCTGGATCCTGCGCAAGGCGTGTATGGAATGCATGCGCTGGCCCGACGGTGTGCGGGTTGCGGTGAACTTCTCGCCGCAGCAATTCCATCAGCGCGATGTACTGGGCGAGGTTCGCTACGCTCTTGAGGTGTCCGGCCTGCCGGCGAACCGGCTCGAAATCGAGATCACCGAATCGTCGCTGCTGCGAAACACGCAGTGGGTGCACGACGTGCTGCAGAAACTGGCGAACGCCGGCATCCGCATTTCGCTCGACGACTTCGGTACCGGCTATTCGAGCCTGAGCTATCTGCACAACTTTCCGCTTCACAAGGTGAAGATCGATCGCTCCTTCCTTGAGGGCATTGGTAACGATCGCCCGCTCACGCTGCTGCGTGGCGTGGCGCGGCTCAGCACCGATCTCGGCATGGCGGTCGCAGTGGAAGGCATCGAGACGAACCGGCAGCTCGAACTGATCAGCGCCGACGGAACGGTGACGGAAGCGCAGGGTTATCTCTTCAGCCGTCCCGTGAAGGCTGTCCAGATTCGGCAATTGCTCAATGCGTCTCACGGACGCCAGCCTCTGGACGAAGCGGCGAATGGCGCGACGATCGAGAAATTCGTGCCGCGGCGTGACCGCACTCCGCACTGAACGAGACGGCTTCTCGTCGGCGCATGGGTGTTGTGCGCGGGAAATACGCCCGCAGAAAATTAACTGTTTTGATCTTCTTTCAAACATGGTTAACGTTACACGGTGACGTTCTGCTTGCGTCGGGGGTTTTGATGAGCGTGGGATCTTCACCTAGTCGTTTCGCCCAGCGCGCGATCGAACTTCTCGACAGGATTGATTACAGGCTCGCTGAAACCGAGGCTGATCGGGAGGAGATCTACCGCCTGCGCTATCGCGCCTATCTTCAGGAAGGGGCGGTCTCTCCGAACAGCGAACTGAAGGTCTATGACCGCTACGACGATCTGCCGAATTCGTGGACCTTCGGGCTTTTTCTCGATGGCGTGCTGGCAAGCTCCCTGCGCATCAGCGTCGCTTCGCCGGAGCACCCCGATACCCCGTCGATGCCGGTGTTCCCCGATCTGCTGGAGCCGCAGCTTCGGCAGGGCCGCGTGATGATCGATCCGACCCGCTTCGTGGCCGATCCGTCCCGCGAGAAGCGCTGTCCCGAACTTCCCTACATGACGGTTCGGCTGGCCTATGCCGCGTGCGCGCATTTCAAGGCCGATCTTGGTCTGGCGACCGTGCGCACGGAACATCAGGCGTTCTACCGCCGCGTCTTCTTCCATGAAGCGATCAGCGGGCCGCGGGTCTATCCCGGCCTGCTGAAGCCGATCTGCCTGATGGCGGTCGATTTTCCCGTCATGAAGGACAAGGTCTTCGCCCGCTATCCCTTCATGCGCTCGACATTGTTCGAGCGGCGCATGCTGTTCGAGCGGCTGGCCGACCGCGCCGCTCCGGCTGCGGACCTGCCGCAGCAGGAATCGGCCCCCATCGCCGCGGCGTCCTGAGGGTTCCCGGTTCCCGGGAGGGGTCGCTTCTTTGGGGGAGCGGGCCCTTTCTCGGGAACGGGCCCTTTTTCATGAAAACAAACCTCATGAAAACAAACCCTGTTCCCGTCGTTTCACCCTTGCGCCACATTTACCGGCGATTAACCATACTGTTTGCTTTTCGCAGACTGTGGGCATTTGATCGGGCGCAGCAACCCTCCATCAAGGTTGACGGAACGTTCGCTTAACCAAGGCCCGGTAGACCGGACCCAGTTCGGTAATTCGTGAGCGTGGAGGCTCCGGAATGATCAGCAAGATGCGTGTCCTCCAGGGGATGAAGCTGGCGGCAGTGCTCGCGGTGGCGCTGTCGATGGGGGCTTGCGCCAACAACAAGACCGGCGTCGACGGCGCGATGGCGAGCGCTGCAACGCCCGGCAGCCAGCAGGACTTCGTGGTCAATGTCGGCGACCGCGTGTTCTTCGAGAGCGACCAGACGGACCTGTCGCCGCAGGCAACCGCCACGCTCGACAAGCAGGCGCAGTGGCTGCAGATGTATTCGCGCTACAGCTTCACCATCGAGGGGCACGCCGACGAGCGCGGCACCCGCGAATACAACATCGCGCTCGGCGCCCGCCGCGCCCAGGCGGTGCGGAGCTATCTCGCCTCGCGCGGCATCGATCCGAGCCGTATGCGGACCATCTCCTATGGCAAGGAACGCCCGGTCGCGGTCTGCAACGACATCTCCTGCTGGTCGCAGAACCGCCGCGCCGTGACGGTGCTCAACGCCAGCTCCTGAGCCGGGGCGATCGCCGGGTCCACAGTTCGGGACGCGGCTTTGAATTGATCGAGAACGGGCCGGCCGCGCTTGCGGCTGGCCCGTTTCGGTTCTAGCTATCGGACGAACGGGCGTGATCGCGATTGGTCGGCCCGCGTAAGCGTTAACGTCACTCAACGCGCATGACCCAACCGTTCTGGTTGCGGCCTGCGCGGTATATCCGGCGGGCCGAACAGACGGCTGACAAGCCGAGATGTTTCGATGACGACCCTCCCTGTTTCATCTTCCCCGACCATTCCCGTGACCGATGGTGCCTCCGATGCGTCGGCGACCTGGCCGTCGGGATCGCCCGTCCACCGTGTCCGGCACACGTTGCGCCGTCGCACCCTTGTCGCCGCCGAAACGACGCGCATCACGCCGGCCATGATCCGCGTGACGTTCACCGGCGAGGATCTGGCGGATTTCGCCAGCGCCGCCCCTGACGACCACGTGAAGCTGTTCTTCTCGGGCCCGTCGGGCGATGTCCGGCGGGACTATACGCCGCGTGCCTTCGATGCCGGCGCCCGCCGGCTCGTCATCGATTTCGCCGTTCACGAGGCGGGGCCGGCGACCGCATGGGCGTGCGCGGCGAGGCCCGGAGATGCGCTCGAAATCGCCGGGCCGCGGGGGTCGGCCGTTGTTGCGCCGGACGTGCTGCAATGGCTGCTGATCGGAGACGAGACCGCGCTGCCGGCGATCGGACGCCGTATCGAGGAATTGAGAGCCGGGACACGAGTCACAAGTGTCGTGGCCGTCACCGGACCGGCCGAGCAGCAGATGTTGCGAACGCGCGCGGAGTGGACGGCGCTGTGGATTCATCGCCCGGCGAAAGCCGCCGCCGATCCCGTGCCCGTTCTGGATGCGCTGGTGCCGCTCGATATCCCGCCACGCACCTTCGTCTGGATCGCGGCCGAGGCCGAGGTCGCGCGCTCGGTCAGGGCCTATCTGCTGAACGTTCGCCGTCATCCGATCGGTTGGACGCGGGCAGCCGGCTACTGGGTGAAGGGCGAGGCCGACGCGCATCTGAAGTTCGAGGACTGACCACGCACGCCGCGCCATTGCCGTTTCTCTGGCGCGGCGGTCCGATCCCGATTCCCTCGCATCGGAAAAGATTTTATGCTGCGACCAATGGCGACGGGCGATAGACCGGCGTTCAGTCACATTTTGGGCGCAGAAGCCGGCTCAATGCCGCTGTTCCCTTTGTTGCAGGCGATCATGTCATCGAAACTTCGCACGTTCTCCGTCGCGGCGGCCCTTCTTGTGTCGACCGCCGTCTGGTCGGCACCCGGTTTTGCGCAGTACAACGACGATGAGACCGATCTGGTCGTCCGCGTGCAGCGGCTCGAAGAGCGGCTGCGGCAGATCACCGGCCAGAACGAGGAATTGCAGTACCGCAATCGTCGTCTCGAAGAGCAGCTGCGCCAGTATCAGTCGCAGGGGGCCCCGGTGCAGGGCGCGCCGCCCGTCGCTGCCGCGCCGCCGCCGCAGTCCTCCCAGCCGTTGCCGGCGCCGCCGCCGCTCCAGACCGCAACCCCGCAGGACAGCTATCCGGGCGGCGCTATTCCGCCCGCGCCCGCGCCGATCTATCGCGAGGAGAATCAGGCTGCGCCCGCGCCTTCCCGCGGCCGTCGCGGCGATGCGTTCGACCCGTCCCAGAATCCCAATGCGCCCGGCGCGCCGCGCGTGCTCGGCACCACGCAGCCATCCAGCCCGGTGGACACGGCCGCTGTCGGTGCACCCGGCGGGCGCGGTCCCGGAGAGCCGCTCGATCTCGGCAGCGGCGCGGGCGGCGGCGACCTCACCACGTTGCCGCCGACCGCCACCCCGCGCGACGAGTTCGACCTCGGCATCGGCTATATCCAGCGCCGCGACTATGCGCTGGCCGACGAGACGATGCGCAACTTCGTCCGGAAATATCCCAACGACCGGCTGGTGGCGGACGCCAATTATTGGCTCGGCGAGAGCCTGTTCCAGCGTCAGCGCTATCGCGACGCGGCCGAGGTGTTTCTGGACGTGACGTCGAAATACGGCACGTCGGGCAAGGCGCCCGATTCCATGCTGCGTCTGGGCCAGTCGCTGGCGGCGCTGAAGGAAAAGGAAGCCGCCTGCGCGGCGCTCGGCGAACTGTCCCGCAAGTATCCGCGCGCCGCGGCCGGCGTGAAGCAGGGAGCCGAGCGCGAGTTGAAACGCAACGGCTGCTGACATGACCCGCGCCGGCACCTCCCGGTCCGGGGGGCGCGGTCGCGCTCCCGACGCCGCGCCGGTCGGGGCGGCCGAGGCGAAGGCGCTGTTCGCTGATTTCCGCACCGAGTCCGCCCTGGTGCTCGCCGTTTCCGGCGGTCCGGATTCCATGGCCCTGATGTGGCTGGCCGCGCGCTGGCGGCGGGCCCTGAAAAACGGACCGTCCCTGCTTGCGGTCACCGTCGATCATGGTCTGCGGCCCGAATCCGCGCGCGAGGCGCGGATGGTCGGGGCGGCGGCGGCCAATCTCGGCGTGCCGCATCGCACGCTGCGCTGGCGCGAGACCAAGCCGGTGACCGGCCTGCCGGCGGCGGCGCGCGCAGCGCGCTACCGGCTGCTGGGCGAGGCGGCCCGCAGGGCGGGAGCCGGCCACGTGCTGACAGCCCACACCCGCGACGATCAGGCCGAGACTGTGCTGATGCGCCTGTCGCGCGGCAGCGGGCTGGCGGGGCTGGCCGCCATGGCCCGGTTGAGCCCGCGCGACGGCATCGTGGTGGCGCGGCCGCTGCTCGACATCGAAAAATCCCGGCTGGCCGCCACGGTCCGCAAGGCGAAACTCGGCTTTGCGGAGGATCCCACGAATGTTGACCTGCATTACGCCCGCCCGCGCTGGCGGGCGCTGATGCCGGCGCTGGCCGAGGAGGGGTGCGACGCCCGCACGCTGGCACGTCTGGCGGGGCGGCTGGCGCGCGCCAACGCGGCGCTCGATTTGATGGCCGATGGCGCCGAACGCTATCTTGTGGTGCGCAGCGGCGAAAGGCCGGGATGGGACGCGGCCGTCTTCGCCGCGCTGCCGGAGGAGATCCGGGTGCGCCTGCTGGGGCGGCTGCTGTCCCGCGTTGGCCATGAGGGGCCGGCCGAACTCGGCAAGGTCGAGGCGCTGGCGCGGCGCATGGGCGAAACGGCGCAGCGCGGGCGGCTTAAGGAAACGCTGGCCGGGGCTGTCGTGCGGCTGGACAAGGGCCGGCTGCAGGTGGAGCCTGCGCCGCCGCGCCGCGCCCGCAGATCGGAATGATTCCGGGGATCGGGAGCAAAAATCCGGTTCAAAAAGCGCCACGATTTGAACCGGAAGCCCCGTTAATGCGCTAAATAGTCCTGAGCCTTTCTCTTGGCAGGGGCCGGGACCGCACATAGATTGGGTCAGCCATCCTTGACCGAACCACGCGTAGAGTCGATGACGGCCCGGCTTGACGAGGAAACTGGCCGGGAAAACCCGGGTCCGGCGATCGGACCCGATAACAAGGGCCGCCGCGCGACCGCGAAGGAACTTAGATGAACGCCAATCTGCGCAACTTCGCCCTCTGGGTCATTATTGTCCTGCTGCTGCTGGCGTTGTTCACCCTCTTCCAGAATCCCGGCCAGCGCACCGCTTCGCAGGACATCTCGTTCTCGCAGCTTCTGACCGAGGTCGATCAGAACCGCGTCCGCGACGTGGTGATCCAGGGCCCCGAGATTCACGGCACCTTCACCAACGGATCGAGCTTCCAGACCTATGCGCCGTCCGACCCGACGCTGATCAAGCGCCTGTATGACGCCAAGGTCTCCATCACCGCCAAGCCGCCGGGCGACAACGTGCCGTGGTTCGTGTCGCTGCTGGTGTCGTGGCTGCCGTTCATCGCGCTGATCGGCGTGTGGATCTTCCTGTCGCGCCAGATGCAGGGCGGCGCGGGCAAGGCCATGGGCTTCGGCAAGTCGCGCGCCAAAATGCTGACCGAGGCGCATGGCCGCGTGACGTTCGAGGACGTCGCGGGCGTCGACGAGGCCAAGCAGGATCTGCAGGAGATCGTCGAATTCCTGCGCGACCCCGGCAAGTATCAGCGCCTCGGCGGCCGCATTCCGCGCGGCGTGCTGCTGGTCGGCCCGCCGGGCACCGGCAAGACGCTGATCGCGCGCGCTGTCGCCGGCGAGGCCAACGTGCCGTTCTTCACCATCTCGGGTTCGGACTTCGTCGAGATGTTCGTCGGCGTCGGCGCGAGCCGCGTGCGCGACATGTTCGAGCAGGCCAAGAAGAACGCGCCGTGCATCATCTTCATCGACGAGATCGACGCGGTCGGTCGTCATCGCGGCGCGGGTCTCGGCGGCGGCAACGACGAGCGCGAGCAGACGCTGAACCAGCTGCTGGTCGAGATGGACGGCTTCGAGGCCAATGAGGGCGTGATCCTGATCGCGGCCACCAACCGGCCCGACGTGCTCGATCCCGCGCTGCTGCGTCCCGGCCGCTTCGACCGTCAGGTCGTGGTGCCGAATCCGGACGTGGTCGGCCGTGAGCAGATCCTGAAAGTTCATGTCCGCAAGGTCCCGCTCGCCCCGGACATCAACCTCAAGACCATCGCGCGCGGCACCCCGGGATTCTCCGGCGCCGACCTGATGAATCTCGTCAACGAGGCCGCGCTTACGGCCGCCCGGCGCAACAAGCGCATGGTGACCCAGAGCGAGTTCGAGGAGGCCAAGGACAAGGTGATGATGGGCGCCGAGCGCAAGTCGCTGGTGATGACCGAGGAGGAGAAGCTCCTGACGGCCTATCACGAGGGCGGCCACGCCATTGTTGCGTTCAACGTCAAGGCCACCGATCCGGTGCACAAGGCCACCATCATTCCGCGCGGCCGTGCGCTCGGCATGGTCATGCAGTTGCCCGAGCGCGACAAGATGTCGATGTCGCTGGAGCAGATGACCTCGCGCCTTGCCATCATGATGGGCGGACGCGTGGCGGAAGAACTGGTGTTCGGCCGCGACAAGGTCACCTCCGGCGCATCGTCGGACATCGAGCAGGCGACGCGGCTGGCGCGCATGATGGTGACCCGCTGGGGCCTGTCGAACGAACTCGGCACGGTCGCTTACGGCGAGAACCAGGACGAGGTATTCCTCGGCATGTCGGTGTCGCGCACGCAGAACATCTCCGAATCCACCGCGCAGAAGATCGACAACGAGATTCGGCGCTTTGTGGAGGAAGGCTATCAGGAGGCGACGCGCATCCTCACCGAGAAGCGCGCCGATCTCGAGGCGCTGGCCAAGGGCCTCCTGGAATACGAGACGCTGTCCGGCGAGGAGATTCACGATCTGCTCGACGGCAAGAAGCCGAACCGGGAGTCGGTGCTGGAGCCGACCGGCCCGCGCACCTCGGCGGTGCCGACCGCCGGCAAGGGCCGTCCGCGTCCCGATGCCGGGCTGGAGCCGCAGCCGCAGGCGTGATCCGGCTCCGGCCACAAGGTCTTGGGTTGAAGTCTTGGGTTGAAAGAGTCTTGGATTGAAAATGGCCGGGTTCGTCCCGGCCATTTTGTTTGTCCGGTTGTTGTTTGTCCGGTTGTTTGCCGTCGGCAGGGGATAGGACATGACTGACAGCGTGGTCGGAGCCGGCTGGCGTCCCATGATCGCCCCCGATATCCCGGCCGTGATGGCGATCGCCGCCGCGGTTCACCCGGCCTACCCGGAGCGCGAAGAGGTGTTTCGCGAGCGCCTGTCGCTCGCGCCCGGGGGCTGCTGGATCGCGCAGAACGATGGCGCGCCGCTCGGCTACATCGTCTCGCATCCGGCGCGGTTCGGCGCGCCGCCCGCGCTTGACACGCTGCTGGGCGCGCTGCCTGACCATCCGGATACGTTCTACATCCACGACCTCGCGTTGCTGCCGCAGGCGCGGGGCCGCCGCCTCGCAGCCCCGATGCTTGCCCATCTCACGGCAAAGGTCCGCGCGGCCGGTTTCGCCACCCTGTCGCTGGTGGCGGTGAACGGCTCGTCGCCGTTCTGGAGCCGGCATGGCTTCGTGTCCAGCAATCACCTTTGCTCCGTCGAAAAACTCTCGTCCTACGGGAGCGATTCGGTTTTCATGTCCCATAGATTGTGTTAGCAGATCACTCAAGCAGCGCATTCGCTCCGGCGACTTTTCTATTGCGCTGTGGTCTGGGCACATGGGCGGCGGGACAAGACAGGCGGATCTGCAGGGGCGAGCGGTGCGCGCCGCTGTTCTGGGGGCAGCGGCGTTGGCTCTGATGTCTGCCGGCGTTCTCCATGCGACGTCGTTTGTTCGCCTGACGTCCAGCCCGTTTCGCGACATATATTATGCGCTCTTTGCTGCCGGTGCGATCGGCCTCGTCTGGCTGCCGGGGCTTGCAGCGTTTCTGGCCTCGTCCGCGCGACGGCACAGCCTTGCGGTCTCGCTGTCGCTGTTCGTTCTGGCCTCCGCGATGGCCGGCTGGGCGATTTTTTTCGTCTGGCTGGCATGGCCGGTGCTGGGGCCATGGTTTGGCGCTGCGATCTATCTTGGCTCGCTCATCGCCGCGCTCAGGCAGGCCCGGCAGGTGCCGCCGGCATCCCTGGTCCCGATCCTGTGCGCCGCGCTGATCTGCGGCGCATACACCTTCATCTCTCTCGATCGCGGCGTGCCGGAAGAAAACCTGCAGCATGCCATGGCCGTCCGCTACTGGACGACGCCTGACAATCTGATCCCGCGCCTGTTCGCCGACCGCTTTCTTCAGCCGACCTTCACGCTGGATCCGATTTTCGATGGCTGGCTTCTCAGCGACCGGCCGCCACTGATGACCGGGATGGTGGTGTGGCCTTATGCGGCAGCGAATCCGGAGATGCGCGGCGTCGCGTTTCATGTGCTGGCCGTTGCCGCGAACGGCCTCTGGGCGATCGGCCTGTGGGCGTTTCTGCTCGCCGTCGGCGTCGCCGTGCGCGCGGCCGCCATCGTTGTGCTCTCGACCGCCGCCAGCGGCGCGATGTTCGTCCACACGGTCTTCACCTGGCCGAAGCCGCTGACGGCCGCGCTGGCCTTTGTGGCGGTCGTGCTGTTCCGGTGCGGGTTTGCAAAGCTGAGCGCTGCCGCCGCCTCGCTGTCGCTGCTCGGGCACGGCGCCATCGTGTTCGGCTTTCCGGGGCTGCTGCCGGCGATGGCGTCGCGACTGCGCCGATATGGATGGAGGCACTATCTGGCCGCGATCTGCGTGGCGGCCGCGATCTACGCACCGTGGGTGGCCTTCCAGACATTCGTCAATCCGCCCGGCGACCGCCTGTTGAAGTGGCATCTGGCCGGGATCACATGGATGGATCCGCGTCCGGCCGGACAGGCAATTCTGGACACTTACAGGCAGCTCGCGCTGCGGCAGTTTTTCGAGAACAAGCTCGGCAACATTCGCCTCCTGCTTGGCGATCCGACCTATGGCCGTGATCTGACATGGCAGCCAGCCTGGACCGATCGTCCGGTGAGGATCATCCGCGCGGAAACCTCGCAGAAGATCGGCACGGCGCCGCTGCTGCTGCTGATCGGATCGCTTGGCGGGCTGTTCGTCGCGCGCGTCCGGCGCGATCCGAGAATCCGCCTGATCTGGGCGATGACCGGCATCAGCGCCGTATCCTACGTGCTGATCGAGTTCGGCCGTGATCTCGCCAGCGCCGCATGGCTGCACACCGCGCCCTTCACGCTGGTCGAACTGTGGATCGCGCTCGGTGCGCTGTCGCTGGTGCTGATCGACCGGACGTGGTCGCGGGCGGTGCTGATCGCCAACGCCGTCGCCTTCTTCTTCGTGTGGGTCTACGGCGTCGGCCAGGAATCCGCATTCGGCGGTGTGGCGGGTCAACTCGATATCGTCATGCGGCTTCTGGCGCTGGCCTGCGCGGCGGGGGCCGTGTGGCTGGCGCTGGTGTCACCCCCGGCGCGCCAGGACGCCGCTTAAGGGTTCCTCAGGAGAGGAAATGCCATGCTGGCGGCGGGCAACACCCGAGGACTCGCCGTGGCGCTGACACAGGCCGCTCTCCCAAGCCAACCACATCTTCCGGCACCGGTCGCGGTGCCGTCGCCGCTGCTGCGCGCGTGCTTCGCCCTGTGTGTTGCCAACGCGCTGCTGTTCCCGCTCGCCTCCCTGCAGCACATCTGGATCTATGACGCGCAGGGCTACGGCCAGCCGGTGGATTTCGTCGGCATCTGGTCCGCCGGAAAGCTGGTGCTCTCCGGCCACGCCGTGCAGGCTTACGACTGGGACATCCACAAGCAGGTCGAGGTCGCAGCGCTCGGCCAGGATTTCGACGGCATCTATGGCTGGCATTATCCGCCGCCGTTCCTGTTCGTCGCCGCGCTGCTGGCGCAACTGCCCTATGGCGCGGCCTTCGTCGCGTGGTGCGCCGCGAGTTTCGTGCCTTACGCGATCGCGATCCGCGCCATCGTCGGGCATCCGGTCGGCTGGCTGCTGGCGGCGGGGTTTCCGGCCGTGGTCGCCAATGTCTTTGTCGGCCACAACGGCTTTCTCACCGCCGCGCTGATCGGCGGAGGCCTGTATCTGCTGCCGCGACGGCCGGTGCTGGCGGGCATCTGCATCGGGCTGCTCACCTACAAGCCGCAGTTCGGCGTGCTGTTTCCTTTGGCGCTGCTGGTGGCGTGGCAATGGCGCGTCATCGCGTCGGCGACGGTCACGGCGCTGGCGATGGCGGCGGTGAGTTCGCTTGCGTTCGGCGTCGAAAGCTGGGTGGCGTTCGCGCACTGGCTGCCGCGGACCTCGCATCGCTTCCTGTCGGTCGGCGGCGATATCTTCGGCAAGTTTCAGAGTCTCTATTCGGCCGTGCGCTATTTCGGTGGCGGCGAGCAACTGGCCTGGATGTGTCAGGGCGCGCTGTCGGTTGTCGTCGCGCTGGCCGTCGCGTGGCTGTGGCGCAGCCGCGCGGCGTATGACCTGAAAGCGGCGGCGCTGGCCACCGGCACGTTGCTGGTGACGCCATATCTCTTCGTTTACGACATGGTCGTGCTGGCGGTGGCCGTGGCCTTTCTGGTGCGGTTCGGCCTGCGCGAGGGTTTTCGGGGTTACGAACTGCCCGGGCTGGCGCTGGCGGGGGTCTTCATCCTGAGTTTTGTCGCCGTCACCGCGCCGGTCGGACTGCTGGCGACCGCGACAGTCGCCGCGCTCATCGCCGCCCGCGGCATGAGCGGCCATGCGCCTCCGCGTTGAACGCCGGGCCGCATGGCGCGCATGCGCGCCGCTCCCCTTGACCCGTTGCCCGCTGCCCCGCAACAGGGGCCACGTCCGCTACCGCCGCCCGAGTTCTCCATGACGTCTTCGACCCCGCAGGCCCCTCGCGCCTACTGGTCGCGGGCGGGCCTTGCGCCCGGCATCCGCGCCATCGCGCCGATCATCCCCGGCACCATTGCCTTCGGGATCGCGTTCGGCGCGCTGTGTGCGCAGAAGCAGTTCACCATCGCCGAAATGCAGGCCTTCATGGGCATCGTCTATGGCGGCATGTCGCAATTCGTGGCGGTGCAGGCCTGGCCCGCGACGCTGACGCCCTCGTCGATCGCGACGCTCGCGCTGCTGACGCTCACCGTGAACATCCGCTTCGTGCTGATGGGCGCAACGCTGCGGCCATGGTTCGGCACGCTGCCGCCGTGGCAGGCCTATCCGCCGATGCTGCTGATCACCGACGGCGGCTGGCTGGTGGCGCTGCGCTATCGCGCGGGTGGCGGCGCGGATGCCGCGTTCTATCTCGGCGGCGCCATCGCGCTTTATCTCGCGTGGGTGGTCTCCGCGCTGCCCGGCTACCTGCTGGCCGAGCGGCTGTCGGATCCGAAGGCGTTCGGCCTCGACATGGTGTTCCCCGCCTTCTTCGCCGCGCTGCTCGTGCCTGCATGGCGCGGGCCGCGCCGCGCCATCCCTTGGCTGGTGGCCGGCATCGTCTCGCTCCTGGTGCAGGAGGTGATCGGCGGCTTCTGGTTCATCATCGCGGGCTCGCTGGCCGGCGCGGTGACGGCGGGCCTGATGGACGACGGCGCGGAGGCGCGTGACATATGAGCGAATGGATGCGCGCGGACGTCGCCGTCGCCATCGCGGTGATGACGGCCGTCACCATCGCCTCGCGGCTCGGCGGCTACTGGCTGATGGGGTACATCAACGTGACGCCGCGGGTGCGGCGGATGCTGGACGCGCTGCCCGGCTCGGTCATCGTCGCCGCCGTGACGCCCGTGATCGTCAACGGCGGGCCGGTGGTGATGATCTCGATCGCCGCCGCGATCGCCTTCAGCGTGATCCGCCGCAATGATTTCATCGCGGTGCTGCTCGGCATGGCGGTCGCGGCCGGCGCACGCGCGCTCGGGATGCCGGGCTGATCGCCGGGCGGCCGACCGGCAATCAGGCGTCCGTGCTGAGTGAGTTGTTCGCCAGGCTGCCATCGATGTCCGTTGCGCGCGGGCGATGATCGTGCGCGGACCGCGGCCGTCAGCCCGTAATTCGGCGCCGCGACGGAATCGCGGCACGGCGGTGAGTCGACGGGTGCAGTGCAGCATCGAATGGGCGGCCTATGCCTATGAAAAAACTTGTCAACCTCTCTGAATTATTGTTCAGTTTTTCTGTCACGGTTGAGGCGGAAAGCGGGCGCTTTTCGCCTGCCGAGATATCAAGACGTGGTCTCCGGCCCTTGCTGCCTGGACGCCGCGCCGCCGCCAGGGAGAGGGACGCTCAATGGTCTACCGGCGAACACATCAGGTCGTGCGGCGCTTGGCAGCACGACGCCATGCCATCCTCAACGCCGCCCGCGAGGCCGCGGCGGAGGGGGGAATGGCTGCGGTGCAGATTGCACCTGTCGCCAGCCGCGCGAATGTCGCGGCGGGGACAGTCTACCGATATTTTCCCTCGAAGGCCGACCTGATCTCCGAATTGATCACGGACGTGGCGCGGAGTGAGATTCTGGCGATCCGGCGCGCGGCCGATTCCGCGCCGGGTCCGTCCTCGGCGCTGGCGGCGGCAGTCGCGACCATCGCGCTTCACGTCATCTCCCATCGCAAGCTGGCCTGGGGCATCCTCGCCGAGCCGGTCGATGTCGATGTTTCCGCCTCGCGCCTCGCGAGCCGGCGCGAGATCGCAGCCGAAATCGAATCGCGCATCGAGGCGGCGATCCGCGCGGGCCATCTGCCGGCGCAGGACACCGCGCTGGCCTCCACCGCGGTGCTCGGCGCGCTGCATGAGGCGCTGGTGGGGCCGCTCGCGCCCGACAATCTCGACGATCCGATCAAGCTGCGCGACGCGGTGCAGACCGTGACGCTGCTGGCGCTGCGCGCGGTCGGCGTGATGGATGCGCGGGCCCGCGGTCTCGTGGTGCAGGCGGCGCTGCCGCTGCGCCCGCTGCGCGAGACGTCGACGACGGTCACGCCCGCCGTGGCGGGCTGATTTTTCGCCCTGCGCTGCGGATGTCCCGGCGGGGACGGCCGCAGCCGAAGCCGCCAGCGTCGCGGGCGAAAATCACTTCTTCGTGCCGTCGGCCTTGAACTGCTTCAGATAGGCCCACAGGTCGGCAATTTCCTTTTCATTCTTCAGACCGAAGAACGCCATCTTGTTGCCCGGCATCCTGGCCTTCGGATCCCTGATGTAGTCAGAGAACTCCGCCTCGTTCCACGTGATGCCGGACGTCTTGTTGGCAGTGGAGAAGCTGTAGCCCGGCGCGGTTCCCGAAACGCGACCATCGAGGCCGTTGAGCTCGGGGCCGACCTTGTTCCGCGCGCCTTCGCCGACGGCATGACACGCCACGCATTTCTTGAACGCGGTTTCGCCGGCCGTGATGTCCTGCGCGCGTGCACTCGAGGCGGCGGCCGCAACGATCAGGACGGCAAGGGCAACGATTCTCATGGCGGGATCCGGCGGGGGAGGGAGCGGTTGGACAGGTTCTAACCTATACAGCGCGCTTGCGTTCTCTGCTAAGGGACGAATGGTCCAAGCCGGGATGCGAGCCTGCCATGCGGGCCGCGCCGCAGAATTGATCGAGATCAGGAGCACGCGCCATGGCCGTGAAGATGCCGCTTCCCGACGAGGATGTGCTGTCGCGCCGTGACGAGATCGTCGCCGCGCTGCGCGCGATGCTTCCCGGCGAAGGCGTGATTTCCAGCGCCGCCGAGATGCTGCCCTACGAGTCCGATGCGCTCACCGCCTATCGCCAGCCGCCGATGGTCGTGGCGCTGCCGGAGACCACCGAACAGGTCTCGCGCGTGCTGCGCTACTGCTTCGACAACGGCATCAAGGTGGTGCCGCGCGGCGCGGGAACCTCGCTGTCCGGCGGCGCGCTGCCGCTGAAGGACGGCGTGCTGCTGGGCATGGGCAAGTTCAAGCGCATCCGTGAGATCGACTTCGACAACCGCGTGGTGGTCACCGAACCGGGCGTGACGAACCTCGCTATCAGCCAGGCGGTGGCGCATGCGGGCTTCTATTACGCGCCCGATCCGTCCTCGCAGATCGCCTGCACCATCGGCGGCAACATCGCGGAGAACTCCGGCGGCGTGCACTGCCTGAAATACGGCATGACCACCAACAACGTGCTCGGCTGCGAGATCGTGCTGATGAACGGCGAGGTGCTGCGCATCGGCGGCAAGGCGATGGAGCAGGCGGGCTACGACGTGATGGGAATCATCACCGGCTCGGAGGGGCTGCTCGGCGTCGTCACCGAGGTGACGGTGCGCATCCTGCAAAAGCCGGAGACGGCGCGCGCGCTGATGGTCGGCTTCGGCGAGGTGGAGCAGGCGGGCGACTGCGTGGCGAAGATCATCGCCGCCGGCATCATCCCCGGTGGCATGGAGATGATGGACCGGCCCGCGATTCACGCGGCCGAAGCCTTCGTGCATGCGGGCTATCCGCTCGATGTCGAGGCGCTGCTGATCATCGAGCTGGACGGGCCGGGCGTCGAGGTGGACGAACTCACCGCGCGGGTCGAGGCGATCGCGAAGACCTGCGGCCAGCTTACCTGCCAGATCTCGACCTCCGAGCAGGAGCGGCTGCTGTTCTGGGCCGGGCGCAAGGCGGCGTTTCCGGCCGTCGGCCGCATCTCGCCGGACTATCTGTGCATGGATGGCACGATTCCCCGCGCGCGGATTTCCGAGGCGCTGCGCAGGATCAGCGCGCTGTCGGATAAATACGGCCTCGGCGTCGCCAACGTGTTTCACGCGGGCGACGGCAACCTGCATCCGCTGATTCTCTACGACGCCAACAAGCCGGGCGAGATGGACCGCGCGGAGGCCTTTGGCGCGGACATCCTGCGCGCCTGTGTCGAACTCGGCGGCGTGCTCACGGGCGAGCATGGCGTCGGCGTCGAGAAGCGCGATCTGATGCCGGACATGTTCTCAGACATCGATCTGGCGCAGCAGCAGCGCGTCAAATGCGCATTCGATCCGAATGGCCTGCTCAATCCGGGTAAGGTGTTTCCGACGCTGCACCGCTGCGCCGAACTCGGCCGCGTCCACGTCCATGGCGGCCGGCTGGCCTTTCCCGATCTTCCGAGGTTTTGAGGTGATTTCATCGGTTCGTTGTCCCCGCGGAGGCGGGAACCCATATCCCCGCTCTTGCCCGCATGGTGCGATGTGCCTGCCCGGTGCGAACGTGAGCAGGCTCCGGTCGCGGTCCGCTCTCCCGGTTTCGATTGTCCGACGCTGCGGCGTAAGGGTCCCCGCCTCCGCGGAGACGACGCGCGCAGCGAGGAGTGCGCTATGACCACCCTCACCCCCCGTGATGGGACCGAGGTCGAGCAGGCGGTGCGCGACGCGCTCGCCGCCGGGCAGCCGCTGGAGATCGTCGGCCATGGCACCCGCCGGGCCATCGGCCACGCGGTCGCGACCAACGCGGTGCTCGATCTGTCGGCGCTCAACGCCGTCGTGGATTACGAGCCGAGCGAACTGCTGATCACGGTGCAGGCGGGCGCGCCGCTCGCCGACGTGCTGTCGCTGATCGACGCCCGCAATCAGGAATTCGCCTTCGATCCGGTGGACACCTCGGTGCTGCTCGGCACGCCGCAAGGGCGGGGCACGGTCGGCGGCATGATCGGCGCGGGGCTTGCCGGGCCGCGCCGGATCCGCGCGGGCGGAGTGCGCGATCACCTGCTCGGGGCGCTCGGCGTGTCCGGCTTCGGCGAGAGCTTCAAGGCCGGCGGCAAGGTGGTGAAGAACGTCACCGGCTACGACCTGTGCAAGCTGCTCGCCGGATCGTGGGGCACGCTGTCGGTGATGACCGAAGCCACCCTCAAGGTGATGCCGAGAGCGGAGAGCGAGACCACGCTGATCCTGCCGGGACTTGATGCCGCCAGCGCCAACCGGGCGATGACCACGGCGGTGGGCTCGCCGTTCGACGTGTCCGGCGCGGCGCATCTGCCGCAGGCATCGTCCGTGCTGGCCGGTTCGCAGGGCGCGGCGACGCTGCTGCGCCTCGAGGGCACGGCGGTATCGGTGGCGCATCGCGTCGGCACGCTTCGCGCGTTGCTGGCGCCGTTCGGCGCGGTCGAGATCATTGCGGACGAAGCTTCGCGTCCGGTGTGGCAGGCGATCCGCGACGTGGCACCGTTCGCGTTATCCGGGCCGCTCGGCGATCGTGTGGTCTGGCGCATTGCATGCCCGCCCGCCGCGGGCGCTGCGATCGGCAAGGGGCTTCAGCGCACGACCGGCGGTGAGGTGATCTACGATTGGGGCGGCGGTCTGATCTGGCTTGCCGTCAGCGCCGCCCATGACGGGTTCGAGGGGGCCGTGCGTGCGCCGCTGAAGGCCGCGGGCGCGCATGCCACCCTGATCCGGGGCTCCGAGGAACTGCGCTCGCGTGTGCCGGTGTTCGAACCGATGGAGGCGGGCGTCGCCGCGCTCAACCGCCGCCTGAAGGCCAGCTTCGATCCGAAGGCCCTGTTCAACCGTGGCCGGATGAGTCCGGAGATCATCGCATGAAGACCGAATTCTCGTTGGCGCAGCTCGCCGATCCGGACATCGCCGAGGCCAACAAGATCCTGCGCGCCTGCGTCCATTGCGGCTTCTGCACCGCGACCTGTCCGACCTACGTGCTGCGCGGCGACGAACTCGATAGCCCGCGCGGCCGCATCTATCTCATCAAGGAGATGCTGGAGAAGGATCAGGCGCCGACCGCCGAGGTGGTCAAGCATGTCGACCGCTGCCTGTCCTGTCTCGCCTGCATGACCACCTGCCCGTCCGGGGTGAACTACATGCACCTCGTCGATCAGGCTCGGGTGCGGATCGAACAGCAGTACAGGCGTCCCGCGACGGACCGGCTGCTGCGCGCCGTGCTGGCGCGTGCGCTGCCGAGCCCCCGCCTGTTCCGGCTGAGCATGGTGATGGCGCGGCTGGCGAAACCGTTCGCAGGCCTGCTGCCGGCGGGACAAAGTCCGGTCGAGACTGGGTTTTTTGCGCGGCTGAAGGCGATGCTGCGCCTCGCGCCGGCCAGCTTGCCTCCGCGCGGCCCCTCGGCCGGGACTGTGTTCCCGGCAAGCGGAGCGCGTCGCGGCCGCGTCGTGCTGCTGCAGGGCTGCGCCCAGCAGGTGCTGGCGCCGCGCATCAACGACGCCGCGATTCGCCTTCTCACGCGTCATGGAATCGAGGTGGTGCTGGCCAGCGACGAGCAGTGCTGCGGCTCGCTGACGCATCACATGGGCCGCGACGACGACGCCCTGGCACGGGCGCGGAACAACGTGGATGTGTGGATGGGCGAGGTGCAGCGCGGCGCGGTCGACGCCATTCTCGTGACGACGTCCGGCTGTGGCACCACCATCAAGGACTACGGCTACATGCTGCGGGAGGACCGGTCCTATGCCGCCAGGGCGTCCCATGTTTCGTCGCTGGCGAAGGACGTGACCGAGTATCTTACAGGGCTCGATCTTGCGTGGACGGCGCAGACGAACGGCCTCTCGGTCGCCTATCACTCAGCCTGTTCGCTCCAGCATGGACAGAAAATAACCGCGCCACCCAAAGAATTGCTTTCCAAGAGCGGATTCGTGGTGAAAGATATTCCGGAGAGTCATTTGTGTTGTGGCTCGGCGGGGACGTACAACATCTTCCAGCCCGCCCTTGCGGAGAAGCTTCGCGATCGCAAGGTCGCAAACATCGCAACGGTGAAGCCGGATATGATCGCGGCAGGCAACATTGGATGCATCGTTCAGATTGCCAGTGCCACGTCCATCCCTGTGGTGCACACGATTGAACTTCTCGATTGGGCAACCGGCGGACCGCAGCCAGCAATGAGCACTTCCCTTCACTGAGCCTCGTTTGAAGTCCCTCGTCAGCGTCGCCGGGGCGCGCTGATGGAACCGGCAGATCTTCTGGCGGTTCAGTGGTCGGCGAGGAAATCCGTGAGGCCACACGATCGCTGCGGACGGTCGGCAACAGGAGGACCACATGGCTAAGAGCGCGAAGACGAAGAAAGCGAAGAAGGCGAAGAAGACGAAGAAGACCAAGAAGGTCGTCGCCGCCAAGAAGACCAAGAAAGCCGTAAAGACCTCGAAGAAGAAAACGGCGAAGAAGGCGACCAAGAAAGCCGTGAAGAAGTCAGCCAAGAAGGCTGCAAAGAAAGCCCCCAAGAAGACCGCCTCCAAGAAGGCCGTGAAGAAGATCGCGAAGAAGACCAGCAAGCCGCGCGCGAAAAAGGCCGCACCGGCCCCCGTGCCCGAGACGTCCGGCATGATCAGCGATCCGGCAGGCGAGGTCGTGACGCCTGCGCCCGGCTCGTCGGAGCCGATCTAGGCCTGCCTGTCGGAACGCCGCGGCAAAGGCCTGACCCGGGTCGGCCGTATGTCGCTTCGTTTTTTCCAGTTTCTGCAGACGGCCGCACCGCGAGGGGCGGCCGTTTCGTTCAGCGCGCTTCGTCTGGGCATTCATGGCGCGGCCGCTGGGCGACCCGCATCCTCCGCTGGACCGAATCGGATGCCGATCGTCGCAAGGCGGGGCAGGCCGTCGTCGTCACCAGGCCTCGGCGCCCTCGCGGATGGCAAGTCCAAGTCGAATCAGATTGATGCGCGGACCGCGCGATCTGTTTACAACCCCCGGACGATTTCACATTGCGGAATAACCAGAGCGTCTACACGCTAAAAACGTTGTTTTCCTGCAACACACGTCCAGAACAATTCTTTATCAAGAACCAGTTGCTTAAAAAGTCAGCAAATGCACGTCTCTTTTGCTTTGACCTGCGCGAGTTCGCCTACAAGCTGTGGCCATCACTTGTTGAATTTGTGGCGAGTTGTTTTTCCGACAAGCTGCAAGCGAGATTAAGAACATGGGGACGGTCATGAGGAAGTTGGTAATTTCGGCGGCGCTGTTGACGGCCGTGAGCACGGGATCGGCGATGGCTGCGGATCTCGGTGCGAAGCCCTACTACAAGGCTCCGCCGCCGGTCGCGGCGTTCGATCCGTGGGATATCGCGTTCGGCGCCGGCATCATGAGCGACTACGTGTTCCGCGGCGTCAGCCAGTCGAATCGCCAGCCGTCGGTCACCGCCTATTTCGAGCCGCGCTTCAACGTCACCAAGGACGTGCAGCTTTACGTCGGTTCGTCCTTCGAGAGCATCTCCTTCACCAACCGCGCTGCGGCTGAGGTCGACATCTACGGCGGTGTCCGTTTCAACATCGGCGCCTTCTCGCTCGATTTTGGTGGCTGGGGTTACATCTATCCGGGTGGCAAGTGCATCGACGGCAACGCCGGCGGCGTTCCCGCGGGCCTGTGCCCGTTCGGCTCCGAGTTCCTGCCGAACGGCAACTTCATGAAGTCGGACATCAACTTCTACGAAGTCTACGGCAAGGCCGCCTACACGTTTAACGACTACTTCTCGATGAACGCGTCGGCCTGGTACTCGCCGAACTTCCTGAACTCGGGCGCCGAGGGCACCTACGCCACGATCGGCGCCAAGTTCACCGCGCCGTCGACCTGGTTCGGCAGCAGCGGCGTCGGAGCCTATCTGTCGGGCGAATACGGCTATCAGTGGCTGGGCACGACGGACGCCTTCTACGGCTTCACCAAGCTGCCTGACTACGGCACCTGGAACGTCGGCATCGGCTTCACCTACAAGGTGTTCACGCTCGATGCGCGCTACTACGACACCAGCCTCTCGAAGGCCGATTGCAACGTCTTCACCGGTGACTTCACTGCGACCTTCGGTGAATCCAAGTGGTGCGGCTCCACCGGCGTCGTGAAGCTCTCCGCCGACCTGACGGCGATGCAGAACCTGAAGTGAGCTGAAACAGCTTAGACTTTACGGGACACAAAGGGCGGCAGAGCGATCTGCCGCCCTTTTCATTTTGATCGCTGCTTCTTTCGGCTTGGGTTCTGCGGGCAGCTGGCTATAGCGTTTTCGAGCGAAGCGGAATCGGTTCGCGTGACGAAAACGCGTCAAATCAAAAGACTGCAGCAGTTCAGCGATTCAACGAAAAGCTGAACTGCTCTAAGACGGAAAACGAAAGGCAGCGGAGGAGTCGCGAGTCTCCGCGACGGCAGGATCGCGAGCATACCGGGGGCAGGTGGGCGTGATGAAGGTTGGTCGCTACGCATCGCATATGGGAGTCCGGAGCCGGCTGGCGGCGAAGCGATGGATGCGGCGGCTGTTGTTTCTGGCGGGCGGCATCGCCGTCGGTCTTGCGGCGATTCTGATGACCTATCTCGCCGACGAGGCGCAGGCGTTGTTCTCACGCCTCGTCGCGGCCTGGCCTTCTGCGCCCCTCGTGGTCACGCCGGTCGGTTTCGCCGTTGCCGCGCTGCTGGCCACGCGGGTGTTTCCAAATTCGCAGGGAAGCGGCATTCCGCAGGTGATAGCCGCGCTGCACATGGCGGACAAGAAGAGCGCGGCGGCGCTGGTGTCGCTGCGTGCGGGTGTCGGCAAGGTCATCATCATGACGCTGGGCCTGTGTTGCGGGGCCTCGATCGGCCGCGAGGGGCCAACGGTTCAGGTCGGCGGCGCGATCATGTATGCCCTCGGCCGCTGGGCCCCGTACCGGCAGATGAACTTCCTGCTGGCGGGCGGCGCGGCGGGTGTCTCGGCGGCCTTCAACACGCCATTGGCGGGCGTGGTGTTCGCCATCGAGGAACTGGGGCGCTCGTTCGAATCGCGCACCAGCGGCCTCATCATAGGCGCGGTGATCGCGGCCGGCCTGACCTCGCTCGCGATCATGGGCGACTACAACTATTTCGGCGTCACCTCGACGACGCTGCCGCTGGGTGGCGCGTGGCTCTCCATTCTCGTCTGCGCTTCGATCTGCGGTCTTGCCGGCGGCGCGTTCTCGCGTGTCCTGCTGGCCTTCATCGGCGGGCTGCCCGGCGCGGCGGGCGCCTTCCTCAAGCGGCAGCCGATTCTCGTGGCCGCGATCTGCGGTCTTGGCGTGGGGGCCTGTACGGTCTTGAGCGGCCAGCATGTCTTCGGGACCGGCTACGATCAGGCGAAGGCCATCCTGCACGGCACCGAAGAGGTCGCACCGGGCTACGGCGCGCTGAAGTATCTGGCGACGCTGATCTCCGGCATCAGCAATATCCCCGGCGGCATCCTGTCGCCGTCGCTGTCGATCGGCGCGGGCATCGCGTCGGACTTGCGCGGGCTGTTTCCCGGCGTGCCGATCGCCGCGCTCGCGCTGGTGGGCATGGTGTCCTACCTCACGGGCGTGCTGCAGGCACCGATCACCTCGTTCGTCATCACCTTCGAGATGACGAACGATTCCGACATGGTGATTCCCCTGATGCTGGCCGCGCTGGTCGCCAACGCGACGTCCAAGGTCGTGGTGCCGGAAGGGCTTTACCTCGGGATCGCCCGGATTCTGGTGCGCAGGGCGGATGAGGCCGCCCGGCCCTGATCGATGGATGCGGTCAGGTCGGCCAGCGCAGCGTTGGCATGCCGGAGACGAAAACGCCGAGCAGCATCAGGGTCAGCGCCGCCGTCGCGATCAGACCCGCAAGATGGCACGCGAGCACGAGATCCGGCGAGAGGCCGCGCGCGTCGGTCTCGCAACGATCAGCCGCAGGCGCGGCTGTGACGACGGCTGTCCCGGGGCGAGAGGCATGGCCGTCGGCGACGATAGCCGGGCCGCTCGCGCGCGCATCGTGACCGTTCGCGTGATTGGTCCGACAGGCCTCGCCGGTCGGACACTGCAGGGAAGATCGGATGGCAAGCATGACGAAGGCTCCTCTTACGCATTCCGCGCGACCCTAGCCTTCAGCCCGTAATATGATAATCTAATCTATCAATATATCAGAAATAACGATTTGAAATGATGGGCCATGAAGGCACTGGACATCGAGGCCGTGCAGGCATTCGTTCTCGCCGCGGATCTGAAGGGCTTCACGCGCGCCGCCGAGGCCCTCGGCACCACGCAGGCTGCCGTCAGCCTGAAGATCCAGCGGCTTGAAAAGACGCTGGGACACAGGCTGCTCGACCGGACGCCGCGTTTTGTCCGGCCCTCGCCGCAAGGCGATCTGTTTCTCATCCCTGCCAGGGCGCTGATCGCGGCGCATCAGGAAGCCCTCGGATGCTTTGATCGTCCAGCGCGCCGCCTCGTGGTCGGCATCAGTCATCATGTTGTCGGTGCGGAGCTGGCAGTTTTGCTGGAGCGCATGAACCGCGCCGAGCCGACGCTGGTGCTGGAGATGCGTGTGTCGACGTCGCGGGACACGTTGGCCGATTTCGATCGCGGTGCGCTCGATGCGGCGATCGTGCTGCAACACGACACATCCCGCCGGCCGGGCGAGGTCGTGCTCGCGGAAGCGTTCGGCTGGATGGCGTCGCCCGATTTCGAGTGGCGTGACGGCGAGCCGCTGCGTCTGGCGACGCAGCCCGAACCATGCAGCGTTCGCCGCATGGCCGTATCGGCGCTCGACGCCGCCGGCATCGTCTGGTCCGAGGTTTTCGTTGGCGGCGGGATCGCCACCATCGGCGCGGCGGTCTCGGCCGGCCTTGCCGTTGCGGCGCTGGGCCGGCGGGTGGCGCCGGCCGGCACCGCGGACGCGGGACCACGGCTGGGATTGCCCGATCTACCGTCCCGCGACGTCATCCTTCATTCGCGGCTGACCGACCCGCAGGCGAAGCGGGCGCTGCGCGTGCTCGGCGCGGCGATCCGTTCGACGGCGGGGGCGCGCTGAGGTCTGCCTATGACGAGGTCGGCGCGGTGGCCGTATCTGCTGCCTCGGCGAGCGTGAAGCGGCCGTCCTCGCGCCGCACCTGCGCCTGCCGGCCGTGGAATTCGTCCAGGGTCGAACGATGTCCGATCGAGACGATCGCGGTCTGCGGCAGCCGCTCCGCCAGCAGCCGGTAGAGTGCGGCCTCCGACGGCTCGTCGAGCGAGGCGGTCGCCTCGTCGAGGAACAGGAAGCCCGGTTCGTGAAGCAGCGCGCGGGCGAGGCCGAGGCGCTGCTGCTCGCCCAGCGACAGCATCCGGTTCCAGTGTCCGTGCTCGTCCAGCCGCGCCGCGAGCGCGGGAAGGCCAACGGCCTTGAGCGCATCGGCGATCTTCTCGGGCGCGAAGGTGCCCGGCGTGGATGGATAGGCGATGGCTTCGCCGAGTGCGCCGACCGGGAAATACGGTCGCTGCGGCAGCATCATCAGGCTCGCACCTTCCGGCACATGGACGCTGCCCTTGCCGAACGGCCAGATGCCGGCGATGGCGCGGAACAGGGTCGATTTGCCGGAGCCCGAGGGGCCCTTCACCAGCACGCGCTCTCCCGGCCGGAAGGACAGATTCTGCGCAGCGATCAGCGGCGCGCCGTCCGGCAGCGTGATCTCGATATCGCGCAGGGCGATCGCCTTGCCGTCCGCCCGCACCGCGCCGATGGTCTGTGACGACGACTTCAGCGCCTCGCCATTCGTCATCGCGGCCTCGAAGCCGTCGAGACGCTCGACCACCGCGCGCCACTCCGCCAGCGTCCGGTAGGCGGTGACGAAGAACGACAGCGCGCTCTGCACGTTGGAGAACGCGGAAGAGACCTGCATCATCGTGCCGAGCTGGATCTTTCCGGAGAAATAGGCCGGCGCGGTCAGGATGAAGGGAAACACCACCGAGGCCTGACCGTAACTCGCCGTGAAGGCGGTCAGCCGCTTGGTCCGGCTCATGATCGCCAGCCAGTTGTCGACGACCTTGCGGAAGCGCTCGCCGAGCCGCTCGCGCTCGGCGGCCTCGCCTTGCAGCAGGGCGATCTGCTCGGCGTTCTCGCGCACGCGCACGAGGTTGAAGCGGAAGTCCGCCTCATAGCGCTGCTTGAAGAAGTTCAGCTGCACCAGCGGCGAACCGATCCAGTGCGTCAGCACCGTGCCGAAGATGGAATAGATCAGCGCCCCCCACACGAGATAGCCGGGAATGCCGATCTCCTGGCCGCCGATGGTGAGCGGCGCTTCCAGCGACAGCGCCCACAGGATCACGACATAGGACACCAGCGTCACGACCGAGGACAACAGGCCGATGCCGAGGCTGAGCGTCTGCGTCACGAACGCCTCGACGTCCTCGGTGATGCGCTGGTCGGGGTTGTCGGCGACCTCGCCCGCGAGCTGCATGCGGTAATGGTTGGCGTCGTGCAGCCAGCGGCCGAGATAGTTCGTGGTCATCCAGCGCCGCCAGCGGATCTGCAGCCACTGGTTGAGATAGAGCTGGTAGACCGCGAGCGCGATGAAGATCGCCGCCAGCACGCTGAAATAGATCAGCTCGCTGACGAAGTTCTCCCAGTTGCGATCCTGCAGCGCATTATAGAAGCGCGCGTTCCACTGGGTGATCAGGACATTGATGGCGACGATCGCAAGCTCGATGGCGATCACGGCAGCGAGCAGGCCGCGGCCGGCCCAGCGATCCTCGGAGCGGAAGTAGGGGATCGCGATCCGCCAGACCGTGGCGAGCGTCGAACTGATCTTGTTCACAGGCAGTTGCTCCAAGGGAGGCGACAGGGAAGCGATTGCAAATACGGGAGAAACCGTGCGCGTTTGACTGATTAGACAAAAGTTAAACGCCTGTCAGGCGCGATCACCTTGTCGTGACAGGGTGGATGATCCTACCATCATTGGCGCGGGGCGGATGGGTGCCTTTCGGGCGGAGAGTCTCCGTCGCAGGCTTGCCGGGGATTCGCAAGGATTACCCCTGTGCCCGCATAAAACGAAAAGGGCGGCCGTCATGCAGCCGGCTCGCCCGCGTCAGGGAACGCCGGGGGCTTTCATATGTGGCAGCAGGTCTACGATCCGTTCAACAGCACGACGCTTTCAACCCTCGCCGCCGCCATCCCGGTGGTGGTTCTCCTGGTGCTGATCGCCAGCGGCAAGGTGAAGGCGCATATCGCCGCCGTCATTGCGCTCGTCCTCGCCAACCTCATCGCGATCTTCGCGTTCACGATGCCCGCGAACATGTCGCTCCGCGCCAGCGTGCTCGGCGCGGTGGCCGGCTTCTTCCCGATCGGCTGGATCGTGCTCAACGTCATCTTCATGTACCGGCTGACGGTGGCGACCGGCCGCTTCGAGCTGCTGCAGCGCGCGGTCGGCGGCGTCACCGAGGACCGGCGCATCCAGATCCTGCTGATCGCGTTTTCCTTCGGTGCCTTCTTCGAGGGCGCGTCGGGTTTCGGCACGCCGGTCGCGGTGACGGGGGCGATCCTGATCGGCCTCGGCTTCTCGCCGCTGGCGGCCTCGGGCCTGTCGCTGATCGCCAACACCGCGCCGGTCGCCTACGGCGCGCTCGGTACCCCGATCCAGGGACTCGCTTCCGTGACCGGCTTCGATCCCTACGTGCTCGGCGCAATGGTCGGCCGGCAGCTGCCGATCTTCTCGCTGATCGTGCCGTTCTGGGTGGTGTGGGCCTTCGCCGGATGGAAGGGCATGAAGGAGGTCTGGCCCGCCATTCTCGTCACCGCCGTCTCCTTCGCGATCCCGCAATTCGTGATCTCGAACTATATCAACCCGTGGATCGTCGATATCGGCGCCTCGCTGATCTCGATGGCGGCGCTGATCGGCTTCCTCAAGGTCTGGCAGCCGAAGACGCTCTGGACCTCGCCGGCGCTGCGCACGCGTGACGATTCGGCCTCGACGGTGCCGCCGCCCAAGCCGATGAACATGACGCCGCTGACCCGCGCCGAATTCTGGTCGGCGATGACGCCATGGATCATCGTCTGCGTCGTGCTGCTGATCTGGGGCACGGGCTGGTTCAAGAGCATCGTGAACCCGATCTTCACCTGGAACTACCCGGTGCCCGAGCTGCACAACATGATCCAGAAGGTGCCGCCCGTCGCTCCGCGGCCGACGCCGGAGAGCGCGGTATTCGCGTTCCAGTACGTTTCGTTCACCGGCACCGGAATGCTGCTGGCCGCGATCGTCGGGGGCTTCATCATGGGGTTCTCGCCCGCCAAGCTGATCGCCGAATACGGCCGCACCATCAAGGTGTGCGCCTATTCGCTGATCACCATCTCGGCGATGCTGGCGATCGGCACGCTGACGCGGCTGTCCGGCATCGACGCCACGCTCGGCCTCGCCTTCGCGTTGACCGGCGTGTTGTATCCGTTCTTCGGAACGCTGCTTGGCTGGCTCGGCGTCGCGCTCACCGGCTCGGATACCGCGTCCAACGTGCTGTTCGGCAATCTGCAGAAGATCACCTCCGAACAACTCGGCCTGTCGCCGATCCTGATGTCGGCGGCGAACTCCTCGGGCGGCGTGATGGGCAAGATGATCGACGCGCAGTCGATCGTCGTGGCCTCGACCGCCACCAACTGGTTCGGCCACGAAGGCACCATCCTGCGCTTCGTGTTCTGGCACTCCATCGTGCTGGCCTGCATGGTCGGCGGCTTCGTGATGCTGCAGGCCTATGTCTACCCGTTCACCGAAATGGTGCTGAAGTAACGGCAAAGCCGACGCCATATCCGCCAAAAGAAAGCCCCGGTTCTGACCCATCAGAGCCGGGGCTTTTCGTCGCCGTGATCAACTTCGATGCAGGTTTTCCGATGAGACTTTTTCTGCGCGCCGCCGCGATGTCGCTCGCTGTGTTCTCTGTCGGTCCGGTGCTCGCGGCCGACGATTTTCCGTTCGGACTGGAGATGACGATGGATGCGCGGCCGATGGCCGGCTCCAAGCGCATTCCAAATCTCGAAATCGGCGATCGCGGCGAGGTGCGGCTGGAACTGTGGTGCAAGGGCGGCACCGGCCAGTTCTCGGTGGCGGGCGATACGATCGTGTTCGTGCCCGGCGCGATTCAGGATCGCAATTGCCCGCCGGACAAGGCGCAGGCGGACGACGCGCTGGTCGCGGCGCTCGGCGAGGCGACCAACTGGACACGGCAGGGCGAGGTGGTGACGTTCACCGGCCCGCGCGCACTGCGGTTCAGGCTCAACACCAATTGATTCTTTCGCATTTTGTGTGCGTTCGGCCGCCCCATCACATGAGATGATAAATGGAGCCCGCGTGAAGCGCAGCGAAAGCTGGGCAGCGGCGCGGAGTCCAGGGCCCGGATTGCGCACCGTGTCATCCGGGCTGCCGATGCGTCCGAGGTGCACGCCGCGCGAGCGGCGGGCCCCCGGACTGACGATACGCATGCCGCGAGGGTGAAGCCCCTCTTACATCACCACCACTTTGGTGCCGACCTTGACGCGGCCGTAAAGGTCCATCACGTCCTCGTTGCGCATGCGGATGCAGCCCGACGAGACGTTGGTGCCGATCGTCCAGGGTTCGTTGGAGCCGTGGATGCGGTAGAGCGTCGAGCCGAGATACATCGCGCGCGCGCCGAGCGGATTTTCCGGGCCGCCTTCCATGTGGCGCGGCAGGTCGGGGCGGCGCTTGAGCATTTCCGGCGGCGGCGTCCAGGCCGGCCATTCCTTCTTCGCGGTGATGGTCTTCACGCCGGACCAGGTGAAGCCGGGGCGGCCGACCCCGATGCCGTAGCGCAGCGCCTGGCCGTTGCCCTGCACGAGATAGAGAAACTTGTTCGGCGTATCGACGATGACGGTGCCGGGCCCTTCCTTGCCCTGATAGCTCACCATCTGCTTTTCATATCTGGCATCCATCGCCGGCTGTGCGGGCGCCATCGTCTGCTGCTGCGGCTCGATCATCTCGCGCTCGCCCGGCAGCAGCGCGTGGCCACGCGGGTCCGGCGCGTATTGCGGTTCGTAAGCCTGCGGCGGCGTGCCGGACTGGCCGTCGCTGAACAGGAATTCGATGAAGCCGCCGCCCATGCTGCGGTTCGACCCATAGGCCACGCGGGTCGGCGCCTGCGCGCGCTGGGGCGGCTGGGCGTAGACCACGCGCGGCGGCGGCACCGCGATCTGTGGCGGCGCGACCTCGATCGCGTGAGCGGGGAGAGACGTGAGGGACATGGCTGCGAAGGACATGACTGCGAAGGACATGGCGGCGCACGCCATCGGCGCCGTGGGCGCGAGCGTCAGCTTTCTCATATCGACGTACTCTGTACTGTTTCGTCGGTCGGCGTCGCGGGATCGCGCGCCTTGCACGCCGGCGATCATCGTTCCAATCCGCTTGGGTTTGGTAAACGCGCGCACGGCTCGGATTCACCACGACGTCAGATCGGTCGCCTTCCTTGTGACAGCGTTTATTTTCGATGAACGGACAGCGGACATGGTTAAGCACACGTTCACGACGTATCGGGGCATGCATGAATCGATCTTCATGGAACAATGAAACCAGGTGTTAAATGGTGTCGGGTCATGATGCGCGGGCTTTGAGGGAGCTGAATCATGGCTGTGCGCCGCGCGCGTTTTCGTGTCGAACAAATTCAGGTTGAGAGTGCGGCAATCGCCTCACCGGAGGCCGGGGTCCTGCCGCGTCATGACGACGTGATGGCGGAGTTGCGGGCGATCCGGCAGGAGATGGCATCGTCCACTCACAGCGAATCGCTGGCAGGAGCCCGCACCACCGACGAGGCGCGCTTGTTGCTCGAAAGCTATCGCGCGCAGATCGAGCAGTGCGAGAAGCTGAAAGTCGAGCTGGACCTTATTCACGAGGCCATCGGCCGCACCAAGCAGGAGATCGCGGCGCTGCACGGCAAGAGCTTCTCCGGTAACGAGATGACCAAGGTCACCGGTGAACTCGGTGCGGTGGTGGGCGGCACCGAGGAGGCCACTCAGCAAATTCTGGAGGCCGCCGAGTCGATCGATCAGCTCGCGGCGGCCATCGCGGCCGGCACGACGCCCGATCAGCACAAGCAGATGAGCGAGGAAATCCAGGAGCGGGTCGTCGCGATCTTCGAAGCCTGCAATTTCCAGGATCTTACAGGCCAGCGCATCGGCAAGGTGATGACCACGATGCGTTACATCGAGCACCACATCAACGAGATGATGTCGATCTGGGGGGGCGTGGACGCCATCAAGGCTCACGCGCCGGTCGTGCTCGACGAGCGTGTCGGCGACGAGAAGCTGCTCAACGGCCCGCGTGGTGCGGGTGATGAGGGGCATGTCTCGCAGGACGATATCGACGCGCTGTTCGGCTGAGGTCCGGATTTATTCCGGCACGGACGAAGCCGGTTTGTCTCGAAGGGCCGCGCGCCGCGCGGCCCTTTTTGCTGGCCGCGTTCGGTCTCACGGACGCCGCATCGCGGCGAAGCAGGCGACCGCCGTGAGCGCGCAGGCGCATCCCGCCAGCAGCACGGCCCGATCGGACAACCGTTCCAGCGCGGACGCCGCCACGAAGGGCGCGAGCGCCTGCACGAACTGCGCTGGACGCGCGATGCGCCCGACCGTCCGCCCGTAGCCGACGGATCCGAACAGGGCGAGCGGCAGTGCGCCGCGCGCGATCGACATCACCCCGTTGGCCGCGCCGAACGCGACTGTGAAAAGGATTGCGGCCGGGACGACGATGCCGGTCGTCGCCAGCAGCGCGAACGCCGCCGCCATGGTGGCGAGAGCGCCACGAGCGATCCACAGCGGATGGATGCGGCCGCCGGATGCGAAATCCACCAGCCGCGCGGCCACCTGCGCGGGGCCGAACAGCGCCCCGATGGTCACGATCAGGGCCGGCGGCAGGCCGTCGCGCGCCATCATCGCCAGCCAGTTCGAGGTCAGTCCCGACAGGATCAGCGCATGCATCGCAAAGCCGATGGTGATGAGCACGAACACCCGGCCTTCCGGCTTATGCACGCGCGGCGGGGCACTCGCGGCGGCGCCCGCCGCGGCGGAGGCAAGGGTGCGTTCGCGCGGCAACGCGAACATCAGCAGGGGCGCCATCACGAAAGCAAACACGGCGGCGAACACCAGATAGGTCGCCCGCCAGTCGATCAGGCCGAGCAGCGTGTGCGTCGCCGGCCATAGCACCGTGGAGGCGAAGCCGCCCGCGAAGGTGACGAACGTGATCTGCCGCCGCGCCGACATGCCGAAGATGCGCGTCAGCGTGGTGAATGCCGGGTCGTACAGGGTCGAGGCCATCGCCGCGCCGAGCAGAATCCAGCACAGCGCGTAGGCGAGCGGATGGCTGGCGATGGTCAGCCCCGCGAGGCCCGCCGCGCCGGCGAGCGCGCCCGCGCTCATCACCGCGTTGCCGCCGTGGCGCTCGATCAGGTGGCCGGCGGTGGGGGCGACCAGCCCGGAAACCACCAGCGCGAGGGAGAAGCCGCCCATGCAGGCGGCGAGCGACCAGCCCCGCGCGGCGGCCAGATGCGGGAGCATCAGCACGGGCGAATAGATCAGCACGCCCCAGGCCAGGATTTCCACCCCCGCGAGCACGAGGACGGCGCGGCCGGGTCCGAGGACATGGTCGCGCAGCGCGGCGGGGATGGATGGCATGGTCTGTGGTGTCGTTGCGGGCCGGGCCCGGTGCGGGAGTGCCGATATCCCCGTCGGGGATTGTCCGGAAAGGCGCTACCGCGCGGCGGCGGCCGCCGGCGCGCAGCGCACGTAGACCATGGTGCCGTAACGGGTGGCGGCGTCCTTGTCGACGAAGCGCGTCACCAGGATCCGCCCGTCGAACGAGACGATTTCGCGATCCTTCTCGCCGCCCGGAGGGCCGGCGGGACCGATATAGTTCTTGCCGCTGGCCGAGCCGGTGACGCGCAGCTCCTGCGGCTGCGCCTCGTCGGCGAGATGCATCACCACGCCGCCGTTGGCGCCGGCACTGATGACGTAAGGGTTCTTGCACTGGACCCGCGCCGCCGCCTCGGTGCGGGCGCGATCGGCGGGGTTGGTGTAGGAGGCGAGACCATAGCGGCCGACCAGATCGGCAGGCCGGACCGTCGGCGGCAGTTCGGGCTCGACGCCCGGTTCCTGAACGGCCGGAGCCGGTTCGCCACCGCCGCCAAAACCTCCGAAGCCGCCAAATCCGCCGAAGCCTCCCGATGTGCCGCAGCCTCCGAGTGCCGCGGCCAGCAGCGCGCACGCTCCGACCCGCGCGACCATTCCGCCGCGAGCGGCCCGTGCATCGTTGAATGAAACCGTCATGCTATCCCCTGAACAAGTGTGACCCGCACCCGGTGTGGACGCAAGCCCATTCGCCCATGCGCGCCGGCGCCCACGCCGCCCCGAATGGCTCGTCGTGGTTTCAGAATCATTACATAACGGCCTCACCAAGGCCTTAAAACCCGCATTTGCTTGACAGCGCAATCGCTTCCCCATATTCCGCAGCGATTGGCACTCCGCGCGCTCGACTGCCAAAGGTCCCGGCGTCCGGGAACGTGCCTCCGCCACGGAGGCCTGTCAGGTCGAACGTTGCGGGTATCGGCCGGCCGTCGGCGACCGGGACTTGTCGCCGCAAGATAACCTTCACGAGGATCTCCATGAGCAAATCAACCTTCCGCCCGCTCCATGACCGCGTCGTGGTCAAGCGGATCGACGCCGACGAGAAGACCAAGGGCGGCATCATCATTCCCGACTCCGCCAAGGAGAAGCCGTCGCAGGGCCAGATCGTGGCCGTTGGCCCCGGCGGCCGCGACGAGACCGGCAAGCTGATCCCGCTCGATCTCAAGGTCGGCGACAAGGTGCTGTTCGGCAAGTGGTCGGGCACCGAGGTGAAGATCGATGGCGCGGACCTTCTCATCATGAAGGAATCCGACATCATGGGCGTGCTGGTCTAAGCATCGCCTTCCAACGCGGCCGTCATCCTGAGGCGGCCGCGTCGCGGCCCTCGAAGGATGGCCGCCTTGACTTCCGATCAACCGGTCATCCTTCGAGGCTCGGCAACGGTGTTGCCTCGCACCTCAGGATGACGAGCAAGGACAAATCAAATGGCTGCCAAGGACGTTAAATTCGCCGGCGACGCGCGCGACCGCATGCTGCGCGGCGTCGACATTCTCGCCAACGCGGTGAAGGTGACGCTCGGCCCGAAGGGCCGCAACGTCGTCATCGAGAAGAGCTTCGGCGCGCCCCGCATCACCAAGGACGGTGTGTCGGTCGCCAAGGAGATCGAGCTTGAGGACAAGTTCGAGAACATGGGCGCGCAGATGCTGCGCGAGGTCGCGTCCAAGACCAACGATCTCGCCGGCGACGGCACCACCACCGCCACCGTGCTCGCCCAGGCCATCGTGAAGGAAGGCGCCAAGTCGGTCGCCGCCGGCATGAACCCGATGGACCTCAAGCGCGGCATCGATCTGGCAGTCGCCGCCGTGATCAAGGACATCGAGAAGCGCGCCAAGCCGGTTGCGTCCTCCGCCGAGGTCGCGCAGGTCGGCACCATCTCCGCCAACGGCGACGCCACCATCGGCAAGATGATCGCGCAGGCGATGCAGAAGGTCGGCAACGAGGGCGTCATCACGGTCGAGGAGAACAAGTCGCTCGATACCGAGGTGGACATCGTCGAGGGCATGAAATTCGACCGCGGCTACCTGTCGCCGTACTTCGTCACCAACGCCGAGAAGATGACCGCCGAGCTGGAGGATGCCTACATCCTGCTGCACGAGAAGAAGCTGTCGGGTCTGCAAGCCATGCTGCCGGTGCTGGAAGCGGTGGTGCAGTCCGGCAAGCCGCTGCTCATCCTCGCCGAGGACGTCGAGGGCGAGGCGCTCGCCACCCTCGTGGTCAACCGTCTGCGCGGCGGCCTCAAGGTCGCGGCCGTCAAGGCGCCGGGCTTCGGCGACCGCCGCAAGGCCATGCTGGAGGACATCGCGATCCTCACCGGCGGCCAGCTCATCTCCGAGGAGCTTGGCATCAAGCTGGAGAACGTCACGGTCAAGATGCTTGGCCGCGCCAAGAAGGTGGTGATCGACAAGGAGAACACCACCATCGTCAACGGTGCGGGCAAGAAGGCCGAGATCGAGGCGCGCGTCGGGCAGATCAAGGCGCAGATCGAGGAGACCACCTCGGACTACGACCGCGAGAAGCTTCAGGAGCGTCTGGCCAAGCTCGCGGGCGGCGTCGCGGTGATCCGCGTCGGCGGCGCGACCGAGATCGAGGTCAAGGAGAAGAAGGACCGCGTCGAGGACGCCCTCAACGCGACCCGCGCGGCCGTGCAGGAAGGCATCGTGCCGGGCGGCGGCACCGCGCTGCTGCGCGCCAAGAAGGCGGTCGGCCGTCTGTCGAACGACAACTCCGACGTTCAGGCCGGCATCAACATCGTGCTGAAGGCGCTGGAGGCTCCGGTCCGCCAGATCGCCGAGAACTCCGGTGTCGAAGGCTCGATCGTGGTCGGCAAGATCCTTGAGGAGAAGACCGAGACTTTCGGCTTCGACGCCCAGAAGGAAGAGTATGTCGACCTCGTCGCCAAGGGCATCGTCGATCCGGCCAAGGTGGTGCGCACCGCCCTGCAGGATGCCGCGTCCGTCGCGGGTCTGCTCGTCACCACCGAGGCCATGATCGCCGAGCTGCCGAAGGAAGCCGCGCCCGCGATGCCGGCCGGCGGCGGCATGGGTGGAATGGGCGGCATGGGCTTCTGAGCCTCGCCCCCTTCTCCCGCCAGGACTGACGAAAGGCCGCCTCCGGGCGGCCTTTCACATTTGCGCCTGGACTCTCGCCGGGTTCTGCTGAGGCGGAAAGATAAGCCGGCTCGGCGCGCGCCGGGTCAGCCGATACACCGTGGCGGGCGGCAGGTTGCTGAACGTATGTCCGACGACCGTCGCCTTGAGGCTGAGCCGGTCGAGGATCGGGCGCGGGATCGGCACGCGCGGGCCATAGGTGAACTGATAGAACGCGCCGTCCGCACGCAGATAGCGGAAGGCCCCGACCAGTATCGAGATGACCTTGCGCGGGGACATCGTCAGCAGCGGAAGCCCACTCACCACCGTGCCGATCGAATGATGGGCCGCGATCGGCATCGCGGCGAGGCGCGTCGCGTCCATCCAGATCACCTGAGCACCGGGAAAGCGCAGCTGCAGAGTGCGTACGAAATCCGATCCGTATTCGATCAGGATCAGATCCTCCTGCCGCAGCCCTTTCTGCAACAGTTTCTGGGTGAAGACTCCGGTGCCGGGACCGAGTTCGATCACCGGGCCCGATGCCGGAGTGATCGCCGAAGTCATAATGTCCGCAAGAGCATTGCTCGACGGTGCCACGGCGCCGACCCGGAGCGGGTTCGAAAGCCACGAGAGGAAGAAGGACGTGAAATCGTGTGACATGGTCCGATACGAGGTTCGAGCGACGGTCCCGCGCATGCCGCAACGTGGAGTTCGGCGGCATGCGCGGCGTGGCGGACTGTCGCTGCCCGTCGTTGCGGGAGCATTGCGTGTTTCATGTCGGGCGGAGGCCCCGCGGCGATGGCGTTTTCGAGCGAGGTGGATGCCGGTTCGCATGAAGAAAACGCGTCGGATCGGCGCCTGCGGACATTCAGCGCTTCCGTGAAAAGCCGGGGACGGCCTTAGCCGAGCGCGACGCCCGCCAGCGGCGGCAGGACGATGCGGAAGCGTGCGCCGCCCTCCGGGCCATCCACCACGGAGACCTCGCCGCGATGGAAGCGGATGGTTTCCCTGACGAGGCTGAGACCAAGCCCGGCACCGCGCGTAAACGAGCCGAGGCGATAGAATGGTTCGAAGATCTGGACGCGCTGTGCGGGGGGTACGCCCGCGCCCTGATCGGTGATCGTGATCGTCGCGGGCTGTTCGACGGTGACGACGATGGCGCCGCGCCGGCCGCCGTGCTGGATCGCGTTCTGCACCAGATTCACCACGGCACGTTCGAGCGCGCTCGGATCGCCCCAGGCCTCGATGCGATCCTCGTCGGTCTGCAGCGAGATCTCATAGCCGGCGGCGATGGCCATCGGCGCGAGATCGGCGACCACCTGCGTGCAGATGCGCACCAGATTGACGGGGGAGAGCTCGGCCAGATGATGTTCGAGCCGTTGCAGGTCGAGCAACTGCTCGGTCAGCGTCGCGACCCGGGCCACGTCTTCCAGCAGCTCCCGCCTGTGTTGTCCCTGCGGCAGGGCTTCGAGGCGGGTGTTGAGAATGGCGATGGGGGTACGCAGCTCGTGCGCGGCGTCGGCGAGAAAGCGGCGATAGCGTGCGTGCCCGTCGTCGAGCCGGCCGAGCGCGTCGTTGATGGCGCCGACGAAGGGCACGATCTCGGCGGGGACCGCGTCGGTCGCCAGCCGCGTCCCGCGCCGGTTGATGTCGATATCGCCGGCCTGCCGCGCGGCGTCATCGAGGCTGGCCATGGTGTGGCGGATCACCAGCGGCGTCCCCACAAGCGTCGCCAGCGCCATCAGTCCAAGGCCGGGCAGCGAAAAGGCGAGAAAGAAGCAGACGACATAGACCATCGACATGAACGTCGATGGCGGCGCCTCGCTTGTCGCGATGATCTGAACGTTGCCGGCGGCGGTGTTCACGCGCTTCATCTCGGCGCTGAGATGACGAATGTCGTCACCGCTGCCGCGGTCCCAGCCGAGTTTGGCCTTCCCGATGCCGTCGAGCGCCGGGCCGACGCCGGCGAATTCCCGCGGGACCACTCCTTCCGACAGCGAATGGCCGGTCTCGTCCCGGATCGTGAACCACACATCGGGGCTGTCGCGACGCAACAGGCTCAATGAGCCGGTGGGACGCAGTTCAAGTCCGCCATCCGCGCCGCGCGTGAGCGCATTCTGCAGCACCGAAAACACACGCCCGTCGTCACGCTGTCGCGGCAGATGGCCGACGGCCCACAGCGTGGCTATCAGCAGGACGACGAAGATCGCCAGCAGCACTGCCTGCAGCCCGATCAGACGGTTGACGAGCGCCCGCCGCAGCGACGGAGTTGCGCAGTCATGGCAGGTCATGTAGCGGATCTCATCAGATAGCCGACGCCGCGGATGCCGTGAATCTCGACACCGGCGTTGATCTCCGCGAGCTTGCGGCGCAGCCGCGAGATGTGGGTGTCCAGCGCGTTCGATTGAACCTCGTCATCGAACGCATAGACGGCCGCCTCCAGCGCGGACCGGACCACGGTGCGGCCCATGCGGCGCATCAGCGCTTCCAGCACCAGCAATTCGCGGCGCGGAAGCTTGAGCGTATGGCCCTCGACCTCCGCTTCGCAATGGGTCGGATCGAAACTGAGGCGACCCAGCCGGAGAATCGCGGGCTGGACGTCGCTCGGGCGGCGCAGCACCGCGCGCAGGCGCGCCATCAGTTCCTCCACCGCGAACGGCTTGGCCAGATAGTCGTCGGCTCCCCGATCCAGTCCGGCAATGCGGTCGCAGAGTTCGCCGCGCGCGGTCAGCACGATGATCGGGATGGTAACGGATCGGTTCCGGAGCGCCGCGATGAGGTCCAGACCCTCGCCGTCCGGCAGCTGCCGGTCGAGCAGGATGGCGTCATGGACACCTGAATTCACCGCCTCTATGGCCTCCGCCAGCGACGCGGTCCTGTCCACCACCATGTCGTACTGTTTCAGCACAGCCATCAGCGCTGTTGCCATGGCAACTTCATCTTCCACGAGCAGTATGCGCACGCAGCTTCTCTCCGACCTCCAGCACCGGAACCAGTATCCACGCCAGATTGCGGCTACATTGCGCTGGAGCCCGCAGGGCGGCGAGAGTGGCGCGGGTATTTAAGGTGCTCTACGCTGGCGGGAGATTCGCTCCGGGAACCCAACGCATGCGCGCGCTCGCCCTTTGCCTCGTCGCCACGTTCGCTTCGACCGCCGTTCAGGCCCAGCAGAAGGCCGCCCCGAAAGGCGGCGGCACCGAGGTGCGCTACTTCACCTCGATCGACGGACTGATGGAGGGGAATGCTGACGTGATCCTCAAAGAGGTCCGGCAGGGCAAGACCGTGACCAGCGCGACGCTGGACATCTGTTATCCGGCATCGCCCGGATCGCAGCGCAAGGACCGTTTCACGGCGGATCTGATGATCGCAGGACAGACCTACACCGGCAATTCGCGCAGTCAGGTGGACAAGCTGCCGGTCGCGGTGAAGCTCAACCGCAAAACGACCGGTGAGCACACCGATTTCAAGGGGCAGATCACCATCGGCCAGACTTCCAGCGAGGTGAACTCCACCGACAATTCCGACATCAGCGAATCCGAGTTCGAGGAGAGCCGGGGCACGGGCACGATCATTGCCGAAGACCCGAAGGACTTCACTGAGGTTTCGCCCGAGTCGGTCGCCGCCCGTATCAAGCTCGATGCGGTCGCGGACGTGATGAAGAGCCTGCGCGGGCAGAATGTCGAACTGTCCCTGATCGGTCTTGCCACGACCTGCGAGGCGCTGCGTTCGGGCGAGCAACTGGTGATGATGTCGGTCGATCCGGATCGCGCGGCGGAGTTCGTGACGAAGCTGAAGGCGATGCCGGGTGTCGTCTCGGCGGGCTGGATCAGCGGTCTTGTCGACATGGAGCGCACCGTGCGCTTTCCCGCTGCCGAATGGAGCACGGGCGGCAGGCTGAACCGCGAGAAGATTGGCGCCGCGATCGCGGACGCGCTCAAGTCCTCCTTCAAGGCGAGCGCGGCGGCCACCAGGTGGGACGAAGCGACCGGCAAGCTCACGGTGACGCTGCGGCGGCCCTACGAGGCGCTGCCGGGTCTCGGCCTCACCGAGAAGCTGGAGATCAACGCGCTGGCCTTCCCGGAGCGGTCCGGAGCGCTGGATTCCGCGCTGGTCTGGGTCTCGACGCCGACCACCGAGGTCGTCGATGAATCGGGAGGGCCGAAACTGATCCTGTCCGATTCCTCGTCGAGCGACGAGGAGGGCGAATTCGTCGACGACGAGGGCAGCGTCGGCTCTCTGGCGAGAGCCTTCAGGGCGCAGCGCTGGAACGGCGAAACCGGGACGTGGAAGTGAAAACGCGGACCTCGGTCCGACGGCCGCTGGTCGTGCGTCCGGCGCGTGGGCTCCATCATCCCGAGCATTCGTAGCCTGTAGCCCGGATGAAGCGGAGCGCAATCCGGGATTTTTCTCTCTGTGTCGTCGTCCCGCATTCCGCTTCGCTTCATGCGGGCTACAACCTCGCCACGGGGCGACGCGGCTCACGCCTCCAGCGGAAACCGGCCCGACGCGATGCGCGAGGCCTCGTTCAGAGGCCAGTTGTAAAGATAGACCAGTGCGTCGTGTCGTGAGCTGTCGCGCGTCAGCGTGATCGTCTGCGTCGTCCTGACATACTCGGCTGGGTCCGGATAGCCGGGGCCGCAATTCTCGTACTCATCGAGCGCCGCCATCAGGGCAGCATCGTCCGGCACGCGATAGAGATCGCCGTGCACGTGGTCGGCCGGATCGTCGGAGGGAACGAGCCCCGGATAATACGAGATCATGTAGAGCCGGCCCTGATAATGCGCAGGACCGAGATAGGCGGCGGCTTCACGCAGCCGCCGCGCCATCGGATGCTTCGAGGCGTGCATCAGCGTGCCGTAGACGAACAGAAGGTCGGTCATGGATGCTGCGCGCCGGAAGACGGTGTGAATGTCATGCGACCCATGACACCTTATTACTCCGGCCGCCGCAATCATCCGGTCGCGGGCCTTTGCCGATGGACACCGTTCGGCGGTTGGAATATAATCTTGTCGTGCGCGAATACGCGTGCCGTAAGCGTCTCACGTCAGGCAACGCATTCATCCTCCGGCCAGACCGGATCGGGACGAATGCGTTTTTTATTGTCCTGACCGTTCCGGCCTTTGGTCAAGAAGGTTGGTTTCGTGACACCACTTCCGGATGCGGGCAAGGCCCGAACCTCGCGCGCGCGGGGAAAAATCCCCGCCCGCTATGCCTCTCTCGTCATGCCTCTTGTGCTGTCGCTGCTGATGACCTTTGTCGTCTCGGCGATATCCACCTTACGCAGTCTGGGCTTCTCACAAGCTGTGCTCGAGGTGTGGCCAGCCGCGTGGGCGCTGTCGTGGCTCGTGGCGTTTCCGACGCTGCTCGCCGTGCTGCCGCTGGTCAGACGCATCGTCGCGCTGCTTGTCGCGCCGCCGGCGTGAGACGGTCAACGAAAGGGGGCCTTTCATGGCCCCCCTTTCGCGCTGCGCGAAGGCGATTGGTGACCGCCGAAACTTTCTGATCCCCGGGCAGTTTCCCGGATGTATGAATTCAGTCATCCCGGATCTCCATTGACGTCAGGAATGCAATGAACCCGCCAGAGCAAGCACGCCAATCGACGTGGCTGAGAGCCGCGATCGCGATCGTTCCGGTGATCGCCGCCTCGCTTCTGGGGCAGTGGGCGACGTATCCCAACCTGGCCCCATGGTATGCAGGCCTCGTCAAGCCATCCTTCAATCCGCCCAACTGGATTTTCGCGCCTGTCTGGACGGCCCTCTACGTTCTGATGGCCTATGCGGTTTGGCGCATTCTGGGAGCCGGCACGCGGGACGGGCGGCGAATGGCTCTGGCGGCATTCTTTCTTCAACTCGCGCTCAACGCGATGTGGTCGTGGTTGTTTTTCGGATTGAACAACCCGCTGGCGGGCTTGCTGAACATCGTGCCGCAGCTTCTCGTCATCCTTGCCACGATCCATCTGTTTCGCAGGCTCGATCCTGTCGCCGGGCTTTGCCTCGTTCCGCTGGCGGCCTGGGTCGCTTTCGCTACCGTGCTGAATTTCGAAGTCTGGCGTCTGAATTCCTGAGAACGGATCCGGCGAATGCAAACAAAAAAGCCCCGGCCATCGCCGGGGCTTTTCGTTCTCGCGACCGGGATCAGCGGCGCGATCAGTTGTCGAGGAAGCTGCGCAGCTTGCGCGAGCGGCTCGGGTGCTTGAGCTTGCGCAGCGCCTTCGCCTCGATCTGACGGATGCGTTCGCGCGTCACCGAGAACTGCTGGCCGACTTCCTCCAGCGTGTGGTCGGTGTTCATGCCGATGCCGAAGCGCATGCGCAGCACGCGCTCTTCACGCGGCGTCAGCGAGGCAAGCACACGCGTCGTCGTCTCGCGCAGGTTGGACTGGATCGCCGCGTCGATCGGCAGCACTGCGTTCTTGTCCTCGATGAAATCGCCGAGATGGCTGTCTTCCTCGTCGCCCACCGGGGTTTCGAGCGAGAGCGGCTCCTTGGCGATCTTGAGAACCTTGCGCACCTTCTCCAGCGGCATGCCGAGTTTTTCCGCCAGTTCCTCCGGGGTCGGCTCGCGGCCGATCTCGTTCAGCATCTGGCGCGAGGTGCGCACGATCTTGTTGATCGTCTCGATCATGTGCACCGGGATGCGGATGGTGCGGGCCTGATCGGCGATCGAGCGGGTGATCGCCTGCCGGATCCACCACGTGGCGTAGGTCGAGAACTTGTAGCCGCGCCGGTACTCGAACTTGTCCACCGCCTTCATCAGGCCGATGTTGCCTTCCTGAATCAGGTCGAGGAACTGCAGGCCGCGGTTGGTGTATTTCTTGGCGATGGAGATCACGAGGCGCAGGTTCGCCTCCACCATCTCCTTCTTGGCCTGCCGGGCTTCGCGCTCGCCCTTCTGCACCGAGTGCACGATCTTGCGGAATTCGCCGATCTCGAGCCCCGTGAGGCTGGCGAGCTGCTGGATTTCGCCGCGCAGGTCCTTGATGCGGTCCTTCTCGTGCGCGACGAAGTTCTTCCAGCCCTTGGCGGAGAGCTTCGAGACGCGGTTGAGCCAGCGCGGATCAAGCTCCGAGCCCTGATAGTTGCGCAGGAAATCCTCGCGCGCGACGCCGTGGGAATCGGACAGGCGCAGCAGCCGGCTCTCGAACGAGACAAGGCGCTTGTTGATATCGTAGAGCTGCTCGACGAGGCTGTCGATGCGCGCCTGATTGAGGCGCAGCAGTTTCACCTCGGCGATGATCTCGTCCTTCAGCTTCTTGTACTTGCGCTCCTGATGGGGCGTCAGCGTTTCGTTCTGAAGCTGGTTCTGGATGTCCTGCTCCTGCAGGCGGCGCAGCTTCTTGTACTCGCTGGCGATCTTGTCGAAGGTCTCGACCACCTTGGGCTTGAGTTCGGCCTCGATGGCGGCGAGCGACATCTGGTTCTCGAACTCGTCGTCCTCCATGTCCGACTCGGCGGCTGCCTCGCCCGGATCCTTCTCGGCGGCGGGCTCGCCGCGCGGGGCGGGACGGAACGGGGTCGCGGCGGCCGGCGCGGACGGCGGGGCGGCCAGAGCCGGCGCGTCGTCGCCGCCTTCGCCGTCTCCTTCGCCCTCTTCACCGGCAGCGGCGGCGGCGCCGCCCTTGCCCTCGGGGCCGGCATAGGTGGCTTCGAGATCGATGATGTCGCGAAGGAAGATCTTTCCTTCGTTGAGTTCGTCGCGCCAGATGATGATCGCCTGGAATGTCAGCGGGCTTTCGCACAGCCCCGCGATCATTGCTTCGCGGCCGGCCTCGATCCGCTTGGCGATGGCGATTTCGCCCTCGCGCGACAGCAGCTCGACCGTGCCCATCTCGCGCAGATACATCCGCACGGGATCGTCGGTGCGTTCGCCGGGTTCGGACTTCTTGGTCTCGGTGACGGCCTTCTGGGTGACCTCGACAAGCTCGGAATCGGGCTCGTCCTCTTCCTCGCGCTCCTCTTCCTCGTTCTCGGCGTCGTCGGAATCGGAGACGTTGATGCCCATGTCCGAGAGCATCGCCATGATGTCCTCGATCTGCTCCGGCGAGGTCTGGTCCGACGGCAGCACCTCGTTGAGCTGATCGAAGGTTACGAAGCCGCGCTTCTTGGCCTGCTTGATCATCCGCTTGACGGCGGCGTCGGAAAGGTCGAGCAACGGCGCGGGCGGATCGGCGGAGTCCTTTTCGGGCGTCTCGGCAGCCTTCTGCTCTTTTTCCTTGTCCTTGACCTGGACCGTCTTCGCCTTGCTGCTCAGTGCCATTCATCGCTCCTGAAACGCATCCACACGTCCGCCGCACGGATGTCGCTTTCATCCCGCAATGGAAGACCTGCGATCCCGGCTGCCGCCAGTCTTCTCATCACGCACAAAGGGCGGCGCGCACGCGCCACCCCGATTCGGTTCTGGACCTTTTGCCCTGACGCCGTTAAGCCTCGCTTAACCGTGCTTTCTAGAAGCCAAAACACCATTTTGGCGAGTCTTTTCGCGGCCGCTCGCCACGTTGAAACCCGCCCGTCAACCCGCGCGCCGCCTAGCCGGCCGGTCGGAAGCGCCCGGACTGTTCGCCAAATCCCTCGATCAGGGCCTCAAGACCCTCGGTCTGCGTGAGCCGCGCCTTGACGTCTTCCAGCCATGCGACATTGGTGTCGCTCGGCTCGTCGCCCAGGGCCAGCTCGGCGTCCTTCAATTCCCTAAGTAAGGAGTAGGATTGCTGTTGCAAGACAACGAGCTGGTGCCATGTCGCCAAAACGTCGTCGCGGGCCGCGCCGGCCTGCGCGCCCCACACGGCTCCAGTCGTGATCGCCCGCTCAACCCGTTGAACCAGTTCTGAAAATCCCATGCGCTCCAGATCGGCGCGCATGTTCTCGCTTTGCTCGTCGGGATCGGCGGTGTGGTGATGATCGGCGGCGAAGGCGGCGATGATCGCCTGCCGCAGCCGCTGGGCTTCGGGGTGGGCGAAGTCCAGCATCGCGACTTCCTCGAGCCGGTCGTGGAGCAACCAGGGGTGGTGAACGAGCGCGAGCAGGATCAGCGCCTCGCGACGGGAGATCGTGCTGCGCTGGCCGCGCAGCAACGAGCTGGCCGCAAGCTGCGGGCTCATCGGCTGATAGGGGCCGGACGCGAAGCCCGGCCGGTTATTCACAGCCTGTGGATGACCTGGCCGGCCCCGGCCGGCGGGGCGCGGCGCGAAGGGCTGCCGGGAAAACTGCCCCCGATTCGCGCGGCCGTATCCACCCGCCTGGCGCTCCGGCGCGAAGGCGCGCTGGAACCGCTCGGCCAGATCCTGCCGGTAGTGCTTGCGCACCACCTCGTCGCGGATGCCTTGCGTCAGCGCGCCGAGCCGGGCTTCCAGAGCCGCCCGCCGCTCGGGCGTGGAATAGTCGCCGCCTTCGATCTCCCGGGTCCACACCATCTCGGCGAGCGGGCGGGCCGAGGCCAGCACCTCCTCGATGGCGGCGCGTCCGCCGGAACGGGCGAGATCGTCCGGATCCTGCCCGTCCGGCAAAAGCGCGATGCGCAGGCTCTTGCCGGGCACGAGGTTCGGCAGCGCCAGATCGGCGGCGCGCCAGGCGGCTTTCTGGCCGGCGCGGTCGCCGTCGAAACACAGGATCGGCTCGTCCGCCATCCGCCACAGCAGCGCGAGTTGATTTTCGGTCAGCGCGGTGCCGAGCGGGGCGACGCTCGCCGCGAAGCCCACGCCGACCATGGCGATCACGTCCACATAGCCCTCGACCACGATCAACGGCGCGCCGTCATGGGCGGCCTGCCGCGCGAGCGCGAGATTGTAGAGGTTGTCGCCCTTGTGAAACAGCGGGGTTTCCGGCGAGTTCAGGTACTTGGCCGGAACGTCCTTCTCCAGCGCCCGTCCGCCGAAGGCGATGACGCGGCCGCGCGCGTCGCCGATCGGAAACATGACGCGGTCGCGGAAGCGGTCGTAAGGTACCGGCACGTCGTCGCCGCCGATCAGCAGGCCGGCCTCCACCATATCCTCGACCGGGACGCCCGCCTGTCCGAGATGCTCCTTGAGCGCGAACCGCTCGCCGGGCGCATAGCCCATACGGAACTTGAGCTGGGTCGCCGGCGTGATGCCGCGGTCGGCCAGATAGCCGCGCCCTTTCGCGCCTGCCCGCGACGCCAGAGTTTGCGCGAAAAACTGCGCGGCCATCTCCATGACGTCGTAGAGCGTGCGCCGTCGCTGCTCGCGGCGTTCCATGTCGGGCGAGGCGACCGGCATCGGCAGCCCGGCCATCGAGGCAAGGCGTTCGACGGCCTCGGGAAAGGAAACTCCCTCCGTCTCCATCACGAAATCGAAGATGTTGCCGTGCTGGCCTGATGAAAAGTCGTGATAAAAACCCTTCTGGTCGTTGACCGTGAAGGAGGGGGTCTTTTCCTGCTGGAACGGGGAGAGGCCTTTCCACTCCCGCCCGGCGCGTTTCAGCTTCACGCGGCGGCCCACGACCTCCGACACCGGAAGCCGGGCACGTATCTCGTCGAGAAACTGGGGCGGAAAGCGCATGGGAATCCGTTGTTCAACCTGTCAGCTATATAGTGTGCGCGTCCGGCGCGACGAAGAACGATCGGCCGCCGCGCCGTTCTCCCGGCTATCCTTTTTTGTCCACAGGCGCCTTGTTTTGTCGCTCGTCGTCCCGGGGCGGTCCTCGCCGATGGTGGGTCAAGGCCGGTGATGGCGAGAAGGCACGGCCGCGTGCGATCCGTGCCGCATATCTGGTCTTCGCAGGTGCACACTTCCCCAATTGCCCGCCAGGCCCCAAGTCACGGGGACATTTTTTCCTCGCGCGCCATGGTTTGCCGATGTCAGCCCAATCGATTCAAACAGATCCTTCCTCCCGGCAGACCGGCCCCAGCGCCGGAATGGTCCTGATGCTGGCGATCGCCACCGGCGTGACGGTCGCCAACATCTACTACATCCAGCCGCTGGTCGAGGAGATCGCCCGCAGCATCGGCATCGACCTCACCGAGGCGGGCCTGCTGGTGACGCTGCTGCAGGTCGGTTACGTCGTGGGCCTGCTGTTTCTCGCGCCGCTTGGCGACCTCGTCGAAAACAAGAAACTGATTCTCGTGACCATGGCTGGCCTCGTTGTCAGCCTGGCGGGCGCGGCGCTTGCGCCCCGCGCTTCCGTTTTCATGGTCGCCGTGGTCCTCATCGGACTGACGGCCACGGCGACGCAGATGATCGTGCCGCTCGCCGCGCATCTGGCCCATGCCGAGCGGCGCGGCCATGTGGTTGGCACCGTGATGAGCGGCCTGCTGTTCGGGATCCTGCTGGCGCGCCCTGTCGCGACGCTGATCGCGGGCGCTTTCGGCTGGCGGGCGGTGTTCATGACCTCCGCCGCCGTGATGATCGGGCTGCTGCTGGTGATGCTCAAGGTTCTGCCGCGCCGCGATCCCGAGCCATCCTTCGGATACGGCGCGCTGATCGCCTCGCTCTGGCATGTGCTGATCTCGACGCCGGTGCTGCAGCGCCGCTCGGCCTATCAGGCGCTGCTGTTCGCCGGCTTCATCCTGTTCTGGACGGCGATGCCAATTCTGCTCAGCGCTCCGCCGTTTTCCCTCGACCACGTCGCGATGTCCGCCTTCCTGTTGAGCGGCGCGGCGGGAGCGCTCATCGCGCCGATCAGCGGCAAGCTCGCCGATCGCGGCTGGGGGCAGGCGATGACCGCCTTTGCCATCGCCGCCGTTGCACTCTCGTTCGTGCTGATCGCACTGCTCGGCCGCGCCTCGCTGCCGGCCATCGTGGTGGCGGGCATCATTCTGGACGCGGGCGCCCAGGCCAATCTGATCGCGGGCCAGCGTGCGATCTACGCGCTGCCGGGCGAGATCCGCAGCCGTCTCAATGCCCTCTATCTGGCGGGCATCTTTCTCGGCGGCAGCATCGGGTCGGCATTCAGCGGTTATGCCGTGGTGCACGGCGGCATGAGCATGGTCGCCACCATTGGCCTCGGCTTCGCGCTGATCGCGGCCCTGCTGTTCGCCACCGAGTTCATCGGCCCGCGCAAGCGCGAGCAGTGCGCCGCGGAGGCGTAAGGGAAAAGGGAGGCCTCTGTTTTGACCGTTCCCCTCGGTCATGGCCGGGCTTGACCCGGCCATCCCGCCCGGGAGCGCGGCGCCTTCCTTATTGCGGTTCCCGCGACAAGCGCGGGGATGACAGAAATAACGGAGGCGGCTCGCCTCACCCGAACGCGCCGTCCTTGCGCAGCGTCGCTTCGATCTCGCCGAACAGGCGCGCGAGCCGCTCGGCCCACTCCTCCTGACCGGATTCCTCGGTGATCAGATCCTGCCGGATTTCGATGCCGGTGTTGATGAGGCCGCGCGCCTCGCCATGCACCGGGATGCTGTAGTCGGTGGCGTCGCTCACCGCATAAGGTTCGTTGTCGCCGACCACGAGGCCGGCCTCGCCGCGCAGCAGCCTGAGCAGCAGCGGGGCGAGGGTGCGGTCGTGCTGGTACAGCGTGCCGATATGCCAGGGTCGGGCGATTCCGGCATAGACCGGCGTGAAGCTGTGCAGCGCCACGATGGCGGTGGGAAGCCCCTCGCGCAGGCGCGCGTCGATCACCGCGCCGATCCGGGTATGATAGGGCGAAAAGATCGCCGCCGCCCGCGCCGCTGCCGCCTCCCGCGTCAGCCCTTCGTTGGCGGGCACCGTGGTCGCCTCGCTGATCAGCGGGATCGAGCTGGGCGCGGTCAGCGGCCGGTTGCAGTCGATCACGAGGCGGGAATAGCGCTGCGCCACGAGGTGCGCGCCGAGCGCCTGCGAGAGCCGCTCGGCCACGCCCGCGATGCCGATATCGTAGGCGATATGGCGCTCCAGCTCGCTGTCGGGCAGGCCGAGCCGCCCGAGGCTGTGCGGGACGCGCCGGCCATAATGGTCGCACAGCAGAAGGAACGGGGAGGCCCCGTCGGCATTATGCTCCAGCACCGGCGGCGGTTCGTCCGCCGCGAGCAGGGGGCTGTTCAAAGATCCTTGGTTCAAGGCAGACGATCCGATTGGGCGCGCGATCCGGATGGTCGCGCCGGACGGCAGGACTGACTCAAGATTGGGCAATGGGATCAGCCCGTTCGCCGGTAGAATGGACGATCAGACGCACCGAGACAACCATGCCGCTGCTGACCATCAACCACGTGACCACCTACCGCTACGCCCGGCCGGTGGCGTTCGGCGAGCACAGCTTCATGCTACGCCCACGTGACGGCCACGACCTGCGGGTGATCTCCAGCGAGCTGTCGGTGTCGCCGCGGCCTGCGTCGCTGCGCTACATCCACGATGTTTTCGGCAATTCCGTCGCGCTCGCCGAATTCGACGCGCGGGCGGACCGGCTGGTGGTGGCGAGCCGTGTCGTGGTCGAGCATTTCCCGGTCGAGGAGTTCGCGCTGGAGCCCGACGACGAGGCCTATCTCTATCCGTTCCGCTACGACGACGAGGAACTGCCGGACCTGATGTCCTCGATCTCGCCGTCCTACAGCGATCCGGACGGGGCGCTGGCGGCGTGGGCGCGCGGCTTCCTTGAACCTGTCGATGCGACCCCGACACTCAACATCCTGATCGGGATGACGCACGGCATCCGCCGCGACTTCACCTATCGCAAGCGCTACGAGCACGGCACCCAGCATCCGTTCGACACGCTGCAGACGCGCTCGGGCACCTGCCGCGACTTCGCGCTCCTGATGGTCGAGGCGTTGCGGCGGCTCGGCATCGCGGCGCGTTTCGTGTCCGGCTACCTCTATGTGCCGCGCCACAATGGCAGCGGCCACGTGGGGGGCGGCGCGACCCATGCCTGGGTGCGGGCCTATCTGCCCGGCGTCGGCTGGATCGAGTTCGATCCGACCAACGGCATCGTCGGCAGCCGCGACCTGATCCGCGTCGCGGTGGCGCGCGATCCGGGGCAGGCGGTGCCGGTGCACGGGACGTTCTTCGGCCCGGCCTCGGCGCATCTGGGCATGGACGTGGAGATCAGCGTCGAATCCGACGAGGCCGAGAGCGCCGCGCTCCGCCCGGCAACGCCACGCATTTCAACACAGGGACTGTAAGATCATGGAAATCAGGGTCGGGTTCGAGATCGGCTACGCGGCGGAGCATCCGACGCCGATGATGATCATGCTCAGCATCCATCCCTCGCGGTTCGGCGACATCGTCGGCACCGAGCGCATCTATGCCGAGCCGGACGTGCCGATCAGCTTCTATCGCGATGTCTTCGGCAATGTCTGCGGCCGCGTCACCGCGCCGGCGGGCGGCATCACCTTTCACGGCAGCGCACTGGTGCGCGACTCCGGCCTGCCCGACCTCGTGGTGCCGACCGCGCGGCAGCTGCCGATCGAGGACCTTCCGGACGAGTGCGTCCAGTTCCTGATGCCGAGCCGCTACTGCGAGACCGACCGCCTGTCCGACATCGCCTGGCAGCTGTTCGGCGGCACCGAGCCCGGCTGGGCGCGCGTGCAGGCGATCTGCGATTTCGTCAACGGCCATCTCACCTTCGGTTACGAGCATGCGCACCACATGAAATCGGCGTGGGACGCCTATCAGGAGAAGAAGGGCGTGTGCCGCGACTTCGCCCATCTGGCGCTGACGCTGTGCCGCTGCATGAACATCCCGGCGCGCTACTGCACGGGCTATCTCGGCGACATCGGCGTGCCGCCCGAGCCGACGCCGATGGATTTCTCCGGCTGGTTCGAGGTCTATCTCTCCGGCCAGTGGTACACCTTCGACGCGCGCCACAACACGCCGCGCATCGGCCGTATCCTGATGGGCACCGGGCGCGACGCCGCCGATGTCGCGCTCTCCACCAGCTTCGGCCGGATGGAGCTGACGAAGTTCGTCGTCGTCACCGACGAGGTGGTGACGGCGTGAGGCGGCGCTGAAGCGCCTGCGTCGTCCCGAGACGCGTAGCCTGCATGAAGCGCAGCGGAATGCGGGTGGCAGAACGCGAGATGCCGCGACACCGAGTCCCCGGATTGCGCTGCGCTCCATCCGGGCTACGGATTCCGGAGGCGGCACAAAAAAATCAGCGCTGCTCCACGAACGCCTTGAACGCGTCGGCGTAATCCGGGTGCCAGCGCGACAGCGCCGGCCGGTTCTCGATGATGTCGCCGACCGCCCAGGCGATGCGCCGCTCGTCCAGTTCGCGCGGCACGTCGTTGTCCGGGCACAGGATGTAGAAATCGCCCGCCCCGATTTTCTGCAGCATGAAGTCCACCATCTCGTCCGCCGTCCACGCCCCGGCGGGCTTCTCGGTGCGGCCGCGCGCGGTCATGCCCGTGAAGACGAAGCCGGGGATCAGAAGGTGCGCGGTGACGGCGCAGCCCTCCGTGTTGCGCAACTCGTGCGCCAGCGCCTCGGTGAAGGCCTTCACGCCCGCCTTGGAGACGTTGTAGGCCGGATTGCCCGGCGGGGTGGTGATGCCCTGCTTGGAGCCGGTGTTGACGATCAGACCCGGCCGTCCGCGCGCGATCATCTGCGGGGCGAACACCTGCGTGCCGTTGATGATGCCGCCGAGATTGACACTGAGCACCCGCTCCCAGTTTTCGCGCGGCCCAAGCACGCTGCTCGGCATTTCGATGCCGGCATTGTTCATCAGCACGTCGATGCCGCCGAAGCGCTGCGTGACCGCGACCCGCAGCGCCTCAAGCTGCTCGGGCTTCGAGACGTCCGTCTGCATCGCCAGCACGTCGCCCTCGCCATGCGCGGCCGCATTGGCCAGCAGTTCCTCCGCGCGCGCCAGATGATCGGCGCCGACATCGGCGATGGCGATCCGCATCCCCATTTGCAGGAAGCGCTTGGCGGCGGCGAAGCCTATGCCCGACGCGCCGCCGGTGATGACGGCGATATTCTTTTCAGCGAGCGCGGGATGGGACATGGGGGACTCCTCAAGGGGTGTATCGGCTGGGCGTTATGTGCTGCGTCTCGCATCGGTTTGCAACGCGCCGTGCGACGATCCGGACACGGGTTGCATGACGCAGGCCGCACATCGCGCACAGGGACGCAATATAGACGCGGCGCGCTCGCTCCGCATATCGCGGGCCATGTTCTTCGCACCAAGGACAAAAAATGTCGGACCACAGATGCAGCAAATGCGATCACGCCATGGTCGCCGGGTTCATTCCGGAGCGGCTGCGCATCTTTTCCCGCTTGTGAGGAAACGCGCGGCGGAGGGGTCTGACGGCCACGCCGGAGGCGGACGGCCCAAGTCGCGATATCCCGACGCATCGCCTTGCGCCAAGGGCGGCTGATCAACGTCGCTCCGCACAAGCGGGACGATGGCCATCCTGGCGCCCGCAGCGGTGATCCACTTCAGGATCGCTCACCGGGGGGTTTCGCGAAGCAAGCCGTAAAACCACTGCGTCTCGAAGTCACGCCTGCGCTGACTTGGTAAACTCGTCAGCGATACGCCGGCTGCGTGGCGTGGCCGTGGTGACGCCATAGCGTTTTCGAGCGAAGTGGGGACCGGTTCGCGTGAAGAAAACGCGTCAACCGAACGAAGCTCGTGTGCCAAAAACTCATTGCGCACGAGGCTGCGGATGCGTTTTGCGCATCCGGCGTTCCGCGCGCTCTCTCACAGGAGAGAGCAGATGGCCGCAAAACCCCGGCGCTGTTTTGGCGCGCGGGGATTTTGGCGCGCGGGATACGTCACGCTTCAGGGCATCCCGCGCTTCAGGGCATCTGGCGCTTCGGAGCATCTCACGCTTCGGAGTGTGTCGCGCGCGGAGCACGTCGCGCTGGGGAGCATTTCGCGTCGCGGTTTGTTGCGCCGCGCGGGGCGAGGTGCGACGCTCAAGGCCGAGGTTCGCCGCGGCTGTCCGGCGCGCCGGAGTTGTGAGGAGAGGGGGCCGTGAAAGCGCTGATCGTCGTCGACATGCTGAATGATTTCGTCACCGGGGTGCTCGGCAACGAGGTCGAAGCCAGCAAGATCATTCCGCCGATCAAGCGGATGATCGATTACGCGCGCAGCCAGCCGGACTGGCTGGTCGTCTATTCCAACGACGCCCACCGCGCCGACGACCGCGAGATCGCGGTGTGGGGCAAGCACGCCATGGCCGGCACGCCGGGCGCGGCGGTGGTGGAGGACCTGGCGCCGATCGGTGCGGACCGCGAGATCGTCTCGCCCAAGCGGTTCTATGGTGCCTTCGACGAGACCGGGCTCGGCGAGATCTTCGAGGACTACGGTGTCGACGAGGTGATCATCACCGGCCAGCACACCCATTGCTGCGTGCGCCACACCGCCTACGGCGCATTCACGCGTGGCTACGGCATCAAGGTGCCGTCCGATGGCGTCTGCGTGTTTCCGGGCGTCGATCAGGGCGAGGCGCTGGAGTACCTCAAGACCATCTATGGCGCGGAGATCACCACCACCGCCGCCCTCGGAGCCGCCAATCAGTAACCTTACCTCCGGAACGGTTCCGGCCGAATGATCGTATTGGTCTGGCATCGCGCCACATGGTATTTTAGTGTGGTCGCGGCGGGCCGGGGGCCTGATCGGAAGTATTTTGGATGCGTGATACGAGAGCGGATGCGCACGGCGGGGCGGACGTGGATGTCGCCATCGTCGGGGCCGGGCTTGCGGGTGCGTGCCTCGCCGGGGCGCTGAACCGGGCCGGGATACGTGTCGCGCTGGTCGATATCGGCGCGGTCCGGGCGCATGATTTTCGTGCGGAAAAATTCGGCGCGGCGCAGATGGCGCTGTTCGCGGGGCTCGGCTTCGGCGAGGCGCTGGCCGCCCGCACCACGCCGACGCAGGAGGTCGAGGTGGTCCGCTTCGGCGGCGGGCTGGTCTATCGTCAGGCGACGCGCGAATGGGGGGCGCTGTATCCGGATCTGGTCGCGGCGGTGCGCGACGCCCTGCCGGCGGCCCTGCTCACCACCGGCCGGGTCGGCGGGATCGAGACCGGCCCCGAATTCCAGACGCTGATGCTGGGCGACGGCCGCCGCATCACCGCGCGCCTCGCGGTGCTGGCGACGGGGCTCGGGCAGGCGTTGCTGGCCAGCCTCGGCATCACCAGGCAAATGCTCAGCCGCAACCACTCGCTCGCCATCGGCTTCGACATGGCCGCTCCCCGCGCGGCATTTCCGTTCCCGGCGCTGACCTATTTCTCGGAGCGGTTCGGCGGCCGCGACGCCTATCTCACCCTGTTTCCCATCGGGGACGTGATGCGGGCGAACCTGTTCTGTTACCGCGATCCGGGCGAGCCATGGGTCGCGGCGCTGCGGGCCGATCCGGAGGCGAGCGTGCGCGAACTGATGCCGGGCCTTGCCGATCATTGCCCGGACCTCGCCATCGCGGGGCCGGTCGAGGTGCGGCCGATCAGCCTGTCCCGCGCCGAGGGCGTGGAGCGGGACGGCGTGGTGCTGGTCGGCGATGCGTTCCAGACCGCCTGTCCGGTCCCCGGCACCGGCATCGGCAAGCTGCTGACTGACATCGACCGGCTGGCCCATGTCCATATTCCGGCCTGGCTCGCGACGTCCGGCATGGGCCGGGACAAGATCGCGGCCTTCTATGCCGATCCGGTCAAGTGCGCCTGCGACGCGCAGAGCCTGCGCTCGAGTCATTACGCGCGCAGTCTCGCCGTGGAGCCGGGGTTGCCGTGGCAGGCGCGGCGGTTGCGCAATCGCCTCGCCCGAACCGCGATCCGCACCACGACGGAGATGGCGCATGCGGTCGCGGCCAGCGTCAGCGCGATCCTGCCGTTCGCGTCGTGATGGACCGCCATTGATTTGCCCGCCGTTCTGGGCCATCCCGCACTCCTGACAGTGGACGTGAGGAGCGGACGGCGTGAGCGTTGAGCGCATCACCATCGGCACGCGCAAGAGCGCGATGGCGATGGCCCAGACCGAGGAGATCGGGCGGCTGCTGCGCGCCGCGTCGCCCGGGCTTGCGGTCGAGATCGTGCGGTTCGAGACGCGCGGCGATCAGGACCAGACCAGCAAGCTCTTGCGCCATGGCGGCAAGGGCGGCGCGTTCGTCGCCGAGATCCGCGCGGCGATGCGGGCGGGCCAGCTCAACGCGGCGATGCATTCGCTGAAGGACGTGCCGGGCAACGAGCAGACGCCGGGCCTGGTGCTCGCCGCGATGCTGCCGCGCGATGCCGCGGGCGATTGCCTCGTGCTGCGCGCCGGCCTCACGCCGGAGGCGTTCTTTTCCGTGCGCGGCAAGGGTTTCAGGATCGGCACCAATGCGGTGCGCCGGGCGGCCTATCTGAAGCGGCTGTTTCCGGACGCCGAGGTGATCCACTATCGCGGTGCGGCCGATACACGGCTGGCCAAGCTGGAAAGCGGCGCGATGCAGCGCCTGCCCGGCGGCGGCGAGGTCGGTCCGGCGGACGCGCTGGTGATGGCGCGCGCGGGGCTGGAGCGGATCGGCCAGCTCGGGCGGATCGCCTACGATTTCCCGGCGCACGAGATGCTGCCGGCGATCGGGCAGGGCATCGTCGCGGTGGAATGCGCGGCGGACGATTTCGTCACCCGCGCGCGTCTTGCAAAAATCGAAAGTCCGGTGTCGCGCCTCTGCGCGGAAGCCGAGCGCGAGGTGCTCTGGATTCTCAACGGGCACTGCAATTCGCCGATCGCCGGCCATGCGGTGATCGAGGGAGGCACCATGCGCCTCGTCGCCTCGGTGCTGGACGAGTCCAGCGGCGCGTTCATCGAGGTGACGCGGGAGGGCGAGGCGGACAAGCCCCGCGAACTCGGCCGCCAGGTCGGCTTCGACCTGCTGGACAAGGGCGCGGCGGAGATCATTGCCCGCACCCGGCCGGAGGAAGAATAGTCTTTCTGCGTCGCCCGAGGCGCGCTTACCGTCACCCTGAGGTGCCATTGCATAGCAATGGTCTCGAAGGGCGACGGCCCCATTCAGGTCGCCATCCTTCGAGGCTCGCCGCCTGATGCGGCCCGCACCTCAGGATAACGGGGCCATCATCCGTAGCCCGGATGAAGCGGAGCGCAATCCGGGGGCGCCATGTGATCGCCCCGCATTTCGCTGCGCGCCATGCGGGCTACTTGTCTGAGGATGAAAAATTACTCCGCCGCTTCCGCGTAATCCGACACCGGCGGGCAGGAGCACACCAGGTTGCGGTCGCCATAGACGTTGTCGACGCGGCCGACCGGGCACCAGTATTTGTCCTGCCGCGACACGCTGGCCGGGAAGCAGCCTTCCGCGCGGGAATAGGGCCGGGTCCAGTTGTCGTCGGCGATGTCGTGCACCGTGTGCGGAGCGTGGCGCAGCGGCGACGCCTCGATCTTGAAGCGCCCGGTCTCCACCTCCGCGATCTCGTTGCGGATGGCGATCATGGCATCGCAGAAGCGGTCCAGCTCGGCCTTGGACTCGGATTCGGTCGGCTCGATCATCAGCGTGCCCGCGACCGGGAAGCTCATGGTCGGCGCGTGGAAGCCGTAGTCGATCAGCCGCTTGGCGATGTCGTCCACGGTGACGCCGCTGGTCGTCTTCAGCGCGCGCGGATCGACGATGCACTCATGCGCGACGCGGCCTTTGGCGTTCTTGTAGAGCACCGGGAAATGCGGATCGAGCCGCTTGGCGATGTAGTTGGCGTTGAGGATCGCCACTTCAGTGGCGCGCTTCAGGCCCTCGCCGCTCATCATCAGCACGTAGAGGTAGGAGATCACGAGGATCGAGGCCGAGCCGAACGGCGCGGCCGAGACCGGACCCACCGCGGCCCTGCCGCCGTCCAGCGCCGGATGGCCGGGCAGGAACGGGGCGAGATGCGCCTTGACGCCGATGGGGCCGACGCCCGGCCCGCCGCCGCCATGCGGGATGCAGAAGGTCTTGTGCAGGTTGAGGTGGCTGACGTCCGAGCCGTAGTCGCCCGGCCGCGCGAGGCCGACCTGCGCGTTCATGTTGGCACCGTCGAGATAGACCTGCCCGCCGTGGACGTGGACGATCTCGCAGATCTCGCGGATCTGCTCCTCGAACACGCCGTGGGTGGACGGATAGGTGATCATGATGGCGGCGAGCTTGTCGGCGTGCTGCGCGGCCTTCTTGCGCAGGTCGGCGACGTCGACGTTGCCGTCGCTGTCGCAGGCAACCACCACCACGTCCATGCCCGCCATGGCGGCCGAGGCCGGGTTGGTGCCGTGGGCCGAGGACGGGATCAGGCAGATCGTGCGCTGATCGTCGCCGCGGCTGCGGTGATAGGCGCGGATCGCGAGCAGGCCCGCATATTCGCCCTGCGCGCCGGAGTTCGGCTGCAGCGACACCGCATCATAGCCGGTGATCTCGGCGAGCCAGGCTTCGAGCTTGGCGAACAGCTCGCGATAGCCCTGCGCCTGCGTGGCGGGCGCGAACGGATGCAGCGTGCTGAGCGCCGGCCACGTCACCGGGATCATCTCGGTGGTGGCATTCAGCTTCATGGTGCAGGAGCCGAGCGGGATCATGGCGCGGTCGAGCGCGAGGTCGCGGTCCGACAGCTTGCGCATGTAGCGCAGCAGCTCGGTTTCCGAGCGATGCGCATGGAAGGTCGGATGGGTGAGGAAACGGCCCTCGCGCTTGAGTTCGCCCGGCAGAGCGTCCTGCGTGTCCTGCGCGAGGTCGGCGTAGGTCAGCGATCCGCCGAACGCGCGCCACACGGCCTCGACCGTCGCATCGTTGCAGGTCTCGTCGAGTGCGACGCCGACCGAGCCGCTCTCATAGGTGCGCAGGTTGAGCCGCTCCGCCAGCGCCTTCGCCAGAATGTCCTGCTGCCGGTCGCCGGCATCGACGGTGATGGTGTCGAAGAAGTGCCCGGTCCTGACCGTGAATCCGAGCTTGCGCAGGCCGGCGGCGAGCGTCGCCGCGCGGCGATGGATCGTGCGGGCGATCGCGGTCAGGCCTTCGGGGCCGTGATAGACGGCGTACATGGAGGCGATCACGGCCAGCAGCACCTGTGCGGTGCAGATGTTGGAGGTCGCCTTCTCGCGCCGGATGTGCTGTTCGCGCGTTTGCAGCGCCAGCCGGTAGGCCGGATTGCCGCGCGAGTCGATGGACAGGCCGACGATGCGGCCGGGAATCGAGCGCTTCAGGCTGTCGCGCACGGCCATGTAGGCCGCGTGCGGTCCGCCATAGCCCATCGGCACGCCGAACCGCTGGGTCGAGCCGACCGCGATGTCCGCGCCGAGATCGGCGGGCGGCGTCAGCAGCGTCAGCGCGAGCGGATCGGCGGCGACCACGGCAAGCGCGCCCTTGGCGCGAAGTGTCGCGATGGCGGGGCGCAGGTCGCGCACGGTGCCGGTCGTGCCCGGATATTGCAGCAGCGCGCCGAACACGGTCGCGCCGTCGAGGTCGCGCAGCGGGTCGCCGACGACGATCTCCCAGCCGAGCGGCTCGGCACGGGTCCGCAGCACCGCGAGCGTCTGCGGGTGCGCCTCGTGATCGACAAAGAACGCGGTCGCGCCATTGGTGGCCGCCCGGTGGGCGAGCGCCATGCCCTCGGCAGCCGCGGTCGCCTCGTCGAGCAGCGAGGCATTGGCGACATCGAGGCCGGTGAGGTCGCAGATCATGGTCTGAAAGTTGAACAGCGCTTCCAGGCGGCCCTGGCTGATCTCCGGCTGATATGGCGTATAGGCCGTGTACCAGGCGGGATTCTCAAGGATGTTGCGCTGGATCACCGCCGGCAGGATGGTGCCGGAATAGCCCTGCCCGATCAGCGACGTGTAGATCTCGTTGCGGCCTGCCAGTTCGCTCATATGCGCAAGCGCATCGGTTTCGCTGAGCGGCGCTTCGAGCGCGAGCGGCCGGTTCTGGCGGATGGCGCGCGGCAGCGTCTCGTCCATCAGCGTTTCAAGGCTCGACGCGCCGACGGTCTCCAGCATCGCGACGATGTCACGGAAGGAGGGGCCGATATGGCGGCGGCTGAAATCGCTGGCCGGAGGATTGGAAATGATGTCGTGCGCGCTCATGGCAAATATCCTTGAGGATCGGTTCGGTCCGGTCAGGCGGTGTGGGCCGCGTAGGCGTCGGCGTCCATCAGCCCGTCCAGCTCGGCCTTGTCGGCGATCCTGATCTTGAAGAACCACGCGCCGGTCGGATCGGTGTTGACGCTCGCCGGATCGGCGGCCAGCTCCTCGTTGACCGCGACCACCTCGCCGGAGATCGGCGCGTAGACGTCCGAGGCGGCCTTCACCGATTCCACGACGGCGGCGGCTTCGGCGGTCTTCACCACGCGGCCGAGCTTGGGCAGTTCAACGAACACCACGTCGCCGAGTTGCTGCTGGGCGTAGTCGGTGATGCCGATGGTGGCGACATCGCCGTCGATGCTGAGCCATTCGTGGTCGGGCGTGTAGAGGGTGGTCATGCGAACCTCGCTAAGGGCTGGGTGTCAGCGTTTATAGGTGTGCGGAACGAACGGCATGGCCGCGATGCGCATCGGCAGGCGCTGGCCGCGGACCTCGGCGAACACGAGGGTTCCCTCGGCCGCGCCGGCGGTCGGCAGATAGCCCATCGCCATCGGCGCGCCGAGGCTCGGACCGAAGCCACCGGATGTGACGGTGCCGATCACGTCCGCGGATGTCTCGCTCGCGAACAGTTTGGCTCCCTCGCGCACCGGGGCGCGGCCTTCGGTTCGCAGCCCGATCCGGCGGCGCGGCGCGCCTTTGTCGAATTGCGGCAGGATCACATCCGCGCCGGGAAATCCGCCCGCCCGCGCACCACCGCCACGGCGGCTTTTCTGCACCGACCATTCGAGCGCCGCCTCGACAGGCGTGGTCGTGGTGTCGATGTCGTGGCCGTAAAGGCAGAGCCCGGCCTCAAGCCGCAGGCTGTCGCGCGCGCCGAGGCCGATCGGCAGCACGTCCGGATCCGAGAGCAGCGCCTGCGCCAGCTTTTCGGCGTCGGCGGCCGGCACGGAAATCTCGAAGCCGTCCTCGCCGGTGTAGCCGGAGCGCGAGACAAAACAGGGCTGGCCCATCACCTCGACGGGACCTGCGTCCATGAAGGCCATTGCGGCGGCCTTCGGGCTCATTTTGGCGAGAACGGACACGGCTTTCGGCCCCTGCAGCGCCAGCAGGGCGCGGCCGGTCAGGGGGACGATGTCGCAGGTGTCGGACAGCGCTGTGCGCAAATGGGCCTCGTCCTCCGCCTTGCAGGCGGCATTGACGACGAGAAACAGGTGATCGCCGAAATTGGCGACCATCAGGTCGTCGAGGATGCCGCCTTGCGGGTTGGTGAACTGGGCATAGCGCTGGCGGCCGGGCTTCAGGGCCAGAATATCCTGTGGGATCAGGCGTTCCAGCGCGAGCGCGGCGTCCTCGACCTTGCCCGATTTCGCGCGCAGCGCGATCTGACCCATGTGGGACACGTCGAACAGACCGGCGGCCGCGCGGGTGTGAAGATGCTCCTTCAGAACGCCCGCAGGATACTGCACCGGCATCTGGTAGCCGGCGAACGGCACCATCCTGGCGCCGAGCGAGACGTGAAGGGCGTGCAGGGGCACGCGCGCCAAGGGAGATGATGAAGGGGATTCAACCGAAACGGCGGACGCGGCAACGCTCATAAGGGTCCTCGCAGTGGCGGGAATCGTGTCCCGTGGTCTGTCGAAGCCCCATCTGTCTTGAGTGCCTGAGAGTATTATCCCGTCGGCGGACGCCAGCGGGAACTACGCCCTGCCGCGCCTCTTTCCAGATGTTGTTCAGCCACACGGTTCTTTTGCCTGAGAGTTTCCGGGGCGGTTGCTCCTTCGGCGCTGGCGCAGAGCCAGTCTCTCCCAATGCGGCTGTCGTCGCGGGCGGAGGGAAACACGCGGCCGCCGTTCCTGTCAACGCAAGCGCAGCATCTATTCACGGTTCTTGCCCGAGGCAAGCAGCCCGGCGGCCATGTTCCGGTTGCAAGCCCCTGAACCGATGCCCATTTTATGGACATCCGGGGGGCTCGCCGCTAGAAGCACAAGCAGATAGAGAAATCCTCCCATTTTCCTTTGTGGCGCGCGGCGGCCGCGCGATTGGATAGACATGAGCGGCGTCAACGAAATCAGGTCGGCATTTCTGGATTACTTCGCGAAGGAAGGACACGAGATCGTGCCGTCCTCGCCGCTGGTTCCCCGCAACGATCCGACCCTGATGTTCACCAATGCGGGGATGGTGCAGTTCAAGAACGTCTTCACGGGCGTCGAGAAGCGGCCCTATCAGCGCGCCACGACCTCGCAGAAATGCGTGCGCGCCGGCGGCAAGCACAACGACCTCGACAATGTCGGCTACACCGCGCGCCATCACACCTTCTTCGAGATGCTCGGCAACTTCTCGTTCGGCGACTATTTCAAGGAGCGCGCGATCGAGCTGGCCTGGAATCTCGTCACGAAGGAGTTCGGCCTGCCCAAGGAGAAGCTGACCGCCACCGTCTATATCGACGACGATGAGGCGCTCACGCTCTGGAAGAAGATCTCCGGCCTGCCGGAATCGCGGATCATCCGAATCGCCGGCTCCGACAACTTCTGGCAGATGGGCGACACGGGGCCGTGCGGTCCATGCTCCGAAATCTTCTATGACCACGGCGACAAGGTGTGGGGCGGCCCGCCCGGCTCGCCGGAAGCGGATGGCGACCGCTTCATCGAGATCTGGAATCTCGTGTTCATGCAGTACGAGCAGCTTCCCGGCGGCGAGCGCGTCGCGCTGCCGCGTCCCTCGATCGACACCGGCGCGGGGCTTGAGCGCGTCGCAGCGGTGCTGCAGGGCAAGCACGACAACTACGACATCGACCTGTTCGTCGCGCTGATCAACGCCATCGCCGAACTGACCGGCGTCAGCCCGCATGGCGAGCATAAAGCCTCGCACCGCGTGATCGCCGATCACCTGCGCGCCTCCTCGTTCCTGATCGCCGACGGCGTGCTGCCGTCGAACGAAGGTCGCGGCTACGTGCTGCGCCGGATCATGCGTCGCGCCATGCGCCACGCGCAGTTGCTGGGCGCGCGCGAGCCGCTGATGCATCGTCTCGTCTGGGCGCTGGTGCGCGAGATGGGCCACGCCTATCCCGAACTGGTGCGCGCCGAGGCGCTCATCACCGAAACCCTGAAGCTTGAGGAGACGCGCTTCCGCAAGACGCTGGAGCGCGGCCTTGGCATTCTCGACGAGAAGAGCCGCGAGCTGAAGAAAGGCGACATGTTCGACGGCGAGACCGCGTTCACGCTGTACGATACTTACGGTTTCCCGCTCGACCTGACGCAGGACGCGCTGCGTAATCGCGGCATCGGCGTCGATCTCGCCTCGTTCACCGACGCGATGGATCGTCAGCGCGAGAAGGCCCGCGCCTCGTGGGCAGGCTCGGGCGAGGCCAGCGCGGAGACGGTGTGGTTTCCGCTGCGCGAGAAGCTGGGGCCGACCGAATTTCTCGGCTACGAGACCGAGACCGCCGAGGGTGTCGTTGCCGCCATCGTCAAGGACGGCGCGGAGGTCGCGAGCCTGAAGGCGGGGGAAAGCGGCGCGGTGGTGCTGAACCAGACCCCGTTCTACGGCGAGTCCGGCGGTCAGGTTGGCGATACCGGCATCATGAGTGCTGACGGCATCCGCGCCAAGGTGAACGAGACGCAGAAGAAGGCCGGCGACCTGTTCGTGCATCAGGTCACAGTTGAGCAGGGCGAGCTGAAGCCAGGCGTGGCGCTGCAACTCGATGTGGACCATACGCGTCGCACCGCGATCCGCGCCAATCACTCGGCGACGCATCTCCTGCACGAGGCGCTGCGGCAGGTGCTCGGCGATCATATCGCCCAGCGCGGCTCGCTGGTCGCGCCGGACCGGCTGCGCTTTGACTTCGCGCATCCCAAGCCGATCACGGCCGAGGAACTGCGCCGCGTGGAGGATATCGCCAACGACATCGTGCTTGAGAACGGCGAGGTCTCCACCCGCGTGATGGCGGTGGATGATGCGCGTGCCTCCGGCGCCCGCGCGCTGTTCGGTGAAAAGTACGGCGACGAGGTGCGCGTCGTTTCGATGGGCAGAAGCGGCGGCAACGCGCTCGGCTGGTCGGTCGAACTGTGCGGCGGCACCCATGTGCGGCGCACCGGCGACATCGGGGTGATCTCCGTGCTTGGCGAGAGCGCGGTGGCGTCCGGCGTGCGGCGTATCGAGGCGCTCACCGGCAACACCGCGCGCCACCACGCCAATGCGCTGATGCAAACCGCGAAGACGGCCGCTGCCGAACTGCGGACGACGCTCGACGACATGCCGGCCCGCCTCGCGGCGCTGATGGAGGAGCGCAAGAAGCTTGAGCGCGATCTGTCGGACGCGCGCAAGAAGCTCGCCATGGGCGGCGGATCGGATGGGGCCGGCAGCGCTTCGGATATCCGCACGATCGGCGACATCAAGTTCTTCGGCCGCGCTGTCGAGGGCGTGGAGATGAAGGATCTCAAGAGCCTTGCTGATGAGGGACGCGCCAAGGTCGGCTCCGGCGTGGTTGCGATCGCCAACACCTCGCCGGACGGCAAGGGCGGCATCGTGGTGGCCGTGACCAAGGATTTGACGGACCGCTTCGATGCGGTGAAGCTGGTGCGCGTCGCCTCCGAGGCGCTCGGCGGCAAAGGCGGCGGCGGCCGCCCCGACATGGCGCAGGCGGGAGGCCCGGATGGAAGCAGGACTTCAGCCGCGCTGGAGGCGATCGCGGCGGAAATCGGCGGGTAGGTATCCACTCGTCGCGAAGGTCGATGACGTTGTCATGGCCGGGCTGGTCCCGGCCATTTTGTTTTAAAAATCCGGCGTGTTTTCAAACGACGCAACGCGTCCCCAAAAAGAAATCGCCGGGCAAGCCCGGCGATTTCGATAAGCGCGTGAGGTGTTCCGCGGTCAGTGGGACAGCAGCACCGGGACCGTCATGGTTTCGAGCACCGTGCGGGTCACGCCGCCGAGCACGAATTCACGGAAGCGCGAGTGGCCGTAGCCACCCATCACGATCAGATCGGCGGCCGCATCGGATGCGTAGGACAGGATGAAATCGCCGGCGCCGATGTCTGCGGCCGGCAGGGCCTGCAGCTTGACCTTCACGTCGTGGCGCGCGAGGTGCTCGGCGATCTCGACGCCGCGGATTTCCTCCTGCGCGCCTTTCACCTTGTCGGTGACGACGATCAGGATTTCGACCGAGTTGGCCTTCTTGAGGAACGGCATCGCGTCGTTGATCGCGCGCGCGGCCGCACGGCTGCCGTCCCAGCAGCAGAGCACGGTATCGAGCTTGACGCCGTCCCGGTCGATGTAAGGCACCACCATGACAGGGCGACCCGAGCCGAACAGCGCGGCCTCGATCGCCAGATCGTTGTTCTGTAGTCCCTCACCGGATTGCAGCAGGACGCTGAGGTCGAAACGGCGGGCGAGGCGCGCCATGGCGTTGGCGGGGCCGGTGTCGAAATCGGTGATGACGCGGTGTTCGTAGGACAGCAGGCTTCGCTTCGCGGCGGCTTCGAAATTCGCGACCGATGCGTCCACGACTTTTTCGTTTTCAGCCATGATGCCCGCGAGAATGTCCGGCGGCATGCTGGGCATGGCATAGGCGGGCAGGGGAGAGTAGTCCGAAAATGCGATCCCGACGAGGTGGGCGTCAAAGGTTTCGGCGAGTCCGATGGCGTAGGTCTGCGCCTGATTGCGCGTGGAATCGGCTTCGAGCTTGACGATGATGTCCCGGATCATTGGCAGGTGCTCCGATAGATGGCGGCATGTGAGGAGGACGGCCCAACCAGTTGCCCGTGATGTGCCGCGGCGGCATTGAGGCAGATCAAGGGAACCAATGCAATTGATACTCGCGAATGGAGGCTTGCGTCCGAACGATTGGTTGCCATTGTTATAAAAGCCGATCTTCGAGCCGGGCAGATGGAAGGCCCGAAAACAAGGGGCGGCGTGAGTTGCTCACGCCGCCCCTCGAATTTTGTCAAACGTCGCGCCGGACGCGCTTACTTGGCAAGCGCCGCCGTCAGGTTGTCGGCGACCTTGTCGAGGAATCCGGTGGTGGAGAGCCAGCGCTGATCCGCGCCCACGAGCAGGGCGAGATCCTTCGTCATGAAACCGCTCTCGACGGTGTCGACGCAGACCTTCTCCAGCGTCGCGGCGAAGTTCGCCAGCGCCTCGTTGTTGTCCAGCTTGGCGCGGTGCGAGAGGCCGCGGGTCCAGGCGAAGATCGAGGCGATGGAGTTCGTCGAGGTCTCCTTGCCCTTCTGGTGCTCGCGGTAGTGGCGGGTCACGGTGCCGTGCGCCGCTTCCGCTTCCACGGTCTGGCCGTCCGGGGTCATCAGCACCGAGGTCATCAGGCCGAGCGAGCCGTAGCCCTGCGCCACGGTGTCGGACTGCACGTCGCCGTCGTAGTTCTTGCAGGCCCAGACGTAGCCACCCGACCACTTCAGCGCCGAGGCGACCATGTCGTCGATCAGGCGGTGCTCGTAGGTCAGGCCGCGTGCGTCGAATTCCTTCTTGAACTCGGCGTCGAAGACAGCCTGGAAGATGTCCTTGAAGCGGCCGTCATAGACCTTGAGGATGGTGTTCTTGGTGGACAGGTACACCGGATAGCCGCGTGCCAGACCATAGTTGAACGAGGCGCGGGCAAAGTCCGTGATGGAGTCGTCGAGGTTGTACATGCCCATGGCGACGCCGGCGTCCGGGGCCTTGAACACTTCCTTCTCGATCACCGTGCCGTCCTCGCCGACGAACTTCATCGTCAGCGTGCCCTTGCCGGGAAATTTGAAGTCGGTGGCGCGGTACTGGTCGCCGAAGGCGTGGCGGCCGATGATGATCGGCTTGTTCCAGCCGGGAACGAGGCGCGGCACGTTCTTGCAGATGATCGGCTCGCGGAAGATCACGCCGCCGAGGATGTTGCGGATCGTGCCGTTCGGCGACTTCCACATTTCCTTGAGGCCGAACTCCTTCACGCGGGCTTCGTCCGGGGTGATGGTCGCGCACTTCACGCCGACGCCGACCTTTTTTATGGCGTTGGCAGCATCGATGGTCACCTGATCGTTGGTGGCGTCGCGGTATTCCATCCCCAGGTCGAAGTACATCAGATCGACGTCGAGGAACGGGTTGATCAGCTTGTCCTTGATGTACTGCCAGATGATCCGGGTCATCTCGTCGCCATCGAGTTCAACGACCGGATTGGTGACCTTGATTTTTGCCATGGAGGAGGGAGCCTTCTTGGGGTGGTTTAATGCTGGAGAGGGGACGGAACGCCCGCCGGCCCGGCCGCTATAGCACCCGTCCGCGCAGGCTGGAAGGCGAATGGGTCGATGTGTCCCGGCGTTTCCGGAATGGCGGGGGTGCCGGCCGGAGGGATAGGCGAAAGTTCTTCTTTTGTTTGGGTTCCCGGCGTGCGTCCCGTGCCGTGCCGAAGATCGGGACATCGCCTTGGGCCGGACGCCCGGGGGTTCTTCATCCTTCCCCCATTCCTCCAGATAACTGCTCAATCGGCTTGAGAAATTTTTCGCCAGCGGGCAATCGGAAGGGCCACGGCGTCCGCACCGGGCGCCACATCCCTCTCCGGATCAGAAAGCGAACAACATGGCCGGCTCAGGTACCGACAGATCGCGCGCTCCCATCGCCGAGGGAGGGCCGGTCGTGATCCTCGTGGAGCCGCAGCTCGGCGAGAATATCGGAATGGCAGCGCGGGCGATGGGTAATTTCGGGTTGAGCCGGATGCGGATCGTCAATCCCCGGGACGGCTGGCCGAACGTGCATGCGCGCCGCGCGGCATCCGGCGCGGATTATATTCTGGACGGCGCCGCTCTGTTCGACACCGTGGAGGCTGCCGTCGCCGATTGTTCGTTGCTGTTTGCCACCACAGCCCGCGCCCACGATCAGGCCAAGCCGGTGGTCGGGCCGGAAGCGGCCGCCGTCGAGGCGCGGACCCAGATCGCGGCGGGCGATCAGGTTGGGATCCTGTTCGGGCGGGAGCGCTGGGGCCTGACCAACGAGGAGGTCGCGCTGGCCGATCGGATCGTGACCTTTCCGGTCAATCCGGCGTTTGCCTCGCTGAACCTGGCGCAGGCCGTGCTGCTGATGGGGTATGAGTGGTTCAAGCATGCGCATGATGGCGCGTTGCCATACGCAATGCCGCAGCGGTCCGAGCGCGCCTCGCAGCATCAGATGCAGAACTTCTTCGACAATCTGGTTGCTGAGCTCGACCGGGTGGAATTTCTGCGTCCGCCGGAAAAGCGGGACATCATGGTGGTCAACCTGCGCAACATTTTCATGCGGATGGAGCCCAGCAAGCAGGATCTTCACACGCTGCATGGCGTCGTCACGGCGCTGACGGAGGGACGCAAGGGGCCGGCCAAGGGTGGTGTTCTGGACGAGACGCAAGCCACGCGGCTGCGCGCGCTGCTGGCCGAGCAGGGCGAGCGCGGCGATCACGAGGGCGGCACGGTACGCGGACTGGCACGGCTGCTCCGCCGCAATCCGACCGATGCCGAGCGGGCGCTGTGGGAGGCGCTGCGCAAGGACCGGCGCTTCGCAGGGCAATTCCAGCGGCAGACGCCGGTCGGCCGGCACATCCCGGACTTCGTGTCCTTCCCCAATCGCATTGCGATCGAGATGGTGAATATCGGCGAGACGAGCGCGGTCGCCGCCGACCGGGCCTCGCGGCGGACCTGGCTGGAGGCACGGGGATATGTGGTTGTGGACGTTCAGGCCAAGGACGTGGAGCGGGATGTCGGGCCCATCCTCGAACGGTTGTCAGAGACCCTGAAGCCTCGCAACGACCAGATGTCTACGCGACGGTTGCCGGACGAGGATTCGGGAGAGAGCGGCTGCTGACGATCAGCGGCTGAATTATGGGTGGAAGATCCGGATTGTCCGGCACGATGCGCCGGCGGTCATTGAGGATGAAATGATCCCTGCCGGCCAGCGCGGAGGGCGCCGTGCAGAACAGGCAGAAGCTGCGTCCGTGTTTGAGTGGATCGTCGTAACTCACCGGAGGATACAAATACTGCAGCAGCGCGTAGCCGCCGACGACTGCGAGAGCCGCCACCACCGCTGCACCCAAAAGAGAAAATATCAAATCGCGCATATCTCTTCCCCGCGGCAAGGCTACTCTGCTTCGGCATAAAAGGAAAGCTTCGGCGGCTGTCCGGGGGCGGTGTCGGATCGTTGAATAAGTGAAAATGGCGTTGTTTCAGCGCCTTGTTACCGGGACACAATTCGCCGGCATTCTCCGTTACGAGAAGGCCGGCGTTTCGACGTCGTTGAGATCAGAGGGGATCCCAGCTGAAGATGTCGGCGGACCGGTCGAGCTTGTAGAACGATCCTTTCAACGCGGGCATGCCGTGCTCGGCCAGCGTCTGGCAGGTCCAACCTTCCGAGCGGTGCACGGAGCGGATCGGGCGCGATTGGCCCATCAGGAAGATTTCGTTCATGCGCACCGCGAAGATCTGGCCGGTGACATCTTTCGCATCATCCGAGAGCAGGAATGCGGACAGCGGCGCGATTTTCTCCGGCCCCATCTGCTTCATGCGCTCGACGCGTGCTTTCTCTGCGTCCGTTTCTGTCGGGATGGTGCCGATCAGCCGGCTCCAGGCGAAAGGCGAGACGCAATTGGAGCGCACGTTGAAACGGTTCATGTCGAGCGCGATGGACTTCGACAGGCCGACAATTCCGAGCTTGGCGGCGGCGTAGTTGGCCTGCCCGAAATTGCCGACGAGGCCGGACGTGGAGGTGAAGTGTACGAACGCGCCGCTCTCCTGCTCGCGGAACAGACGCGCGGCAGCGTGCGAGACATAGAACGAGCCCAGCAGATGCACCTTGATGACCTGCTCGAACGCATCCACGCTCATGCGATGGAAGATGGCGTCGCGCAGGATGCCGGCATTGTTCACCACGCCATCGAGTTTGCCATAGGTATCGATCGCCTGCTGTACGATCTTGCTGGCGGGCACGGCCTCGGCCACCGTCTCGAAGTTGGCGACGGCAGTGCCGCCTTCCTTGCGGATTTCCTCCACGACTTCCTCGGCGGGAGCCGCGTTGGTGCCCGAGCCGTCCGAGGCGACGCCGGGATCGTTGACCACGACCTTGGCCCCTTCGCGCGCAGCGAGCAGCGCGATCTCGCGGCCGATACCGCGCCCCGCCCCGGTAACGATGACGACCTTGCCGTCCAGTGATTTCGTTGCTGTCATATGTTTTCCGTTTCTCTAGGTGTGAAAGGGCGATGTGGATGCCTGATTCCCTCTCCCCGCGAGCGGGAGAGGAAGCGTGCCCGACTGCAAGCCGGGCACGCTATGTTCGCTCGTTTGTAAAAATGATCGTGCCCGAAGCAGCGAACATGCCGCCGACGCCGTGGCAGACGGAGATCTTCGCGCCCTCGACCTGCGCGGGCGCGATGCCGCGCATCTGTCGCACGCTCTCCTGCAGCGCGTACATGCCGTACATGCCCGAATGCATGTAGCTGAGGCCGCCGCCGTTGGTGTTCAGCGGCAGCTTGCCGCCGGGGCGCGTGTTGCCGTCGGCGATGAACTTTCCGGTTTCCTCGTAAGGCATGAAACCGAGATCGCCGAGGCCGAACAGCGGCAGATGCGCGAAGGCGTCGTAGATCATCAGATGATCGACATCCTTGTGCGTGATGCCAGCCTCGCGGAAGGCGGTCGGCCCGGCGACCTTGAAGGCGCGCGAGGAGTCGAACGTCTCCATCTGGCTGACCATCGGCGTCTCGACGCTCTCGCCGGTGCCGAGGATATAGACCGGCTTCCGCGGAAAGTCCTTCGCGCGGTCCGCGGAAGTGAGGATCAGCGCGCCGCCGCCATCGGTGACGAGGCAGCATTGCAGCAGCCGGAACGGATAGGCGATCATGCGTGAGTTCAGCACGTCCGCGACGGTGATCGGATCCTTCATCATCGCGCGCGGATTCTTCGCCGCCCATTCGCGCTGCACCACCGCGACCATCGCGATCTGCTCGTGCGTGATGCCCCATGTCTTCATGAAGCGCAGCACCGGAATCGGAAACATGCTCGGCGGCCCGTAAACGCCGAACGGCGCCTCGAACTGGCCTTGCAGGCTGTAGTCGGGAATCGAGCGCGGCGGCTTGCCGATCATCGACTTGCCACTCTCGGCGTGAGTGATCAGAACGGTCTTGCACAGCCCCGCCTCGATCGCCGCCGCCGCATGGCGGACATGCAGCATGAACGAGCAGCCCCCGACCGAGGTGCCGTCCACCCAGCTCGGCGTGATGCCGAGATAGTGCGCGATCTGCTGCGGCGTTTCCACCGCCGTTGCGATGCCGTCGATGTCGGAGAGTTTCAGCCCCGCGTCGGCGATCGCGTTCAGCGCTGCGTCGGCGTGAAGCTGGATCTGCGACATGTCGGGGATGACGCCGAGTTTCGTCGTTTCGGCCGCGCCGACGACGGCCACCTGATTGCGTCGCATCGAATCAACCTTTCGCCGGGCGGAAGAGGGGAAGGGTGATCGCGTCGTCCAGCTTCTGGAACGTGACGTCCAAAGGCATGTCGAGTTCGAGCGCCTCGGGCGTCTGCGGACAGTCGACGATATTCGTCATCATGCGCGGCCCTTCTTCCAGCGTGACGACCGCGATGGCGTAGGGTGGCGTGAAGCCGGGCGCGGCGGGGCGGTGATTGATGACGTAGGAATAAAGCGTGGCCTTGCCGCTGGCGGGGAACACGCTGACCTTGCGCGATCCGCATGCCGGGCAGAACGGGCGCGGCGGGAAATAGGTGTGGGTGCAGTCGTCGCAGCGTTGCAGGCGCAGTTCGCCGGCCTGCGTGCCGTCCCAGAAATGCTGCGTCTCGGGCGTCGGCTTGGGACGCGCGCGTTGCGGCTCGGCCATGGTCGTTCAATCTCCCTTTGGTTTCTTCTTGGCGCTTGTTATGCGGCGAAGCGGCGCGCCGGTCCAGCCATTCGGTGCATGGCCCTGTTCCCTCGCTGCATCGAGGCGCAGGTTTCTGAACCTGCGTGGATGGTCGTGCGTCTGACGATCGTGAGGCAGGTCAGGCGGATCGTCCGCAACGCGGAATTCAGCGGGGGATGGTGGGGCAATCGGGACAGCAGGGCATCGGCTGCGTCGGGGTGTAGCTCGCGGTTCTGCGGCGACACCGCCATGGACGTCTTTGCCGACAGAATGGCGCGGGTGTTCGGCCGCGTGGGGATGATCGTGGCGGCACCGACCGCGATCTCCTGCGCGGCCTGTCTCGCGATCCCCTTCATCGCGGAAGGTGATCCGGAGGCTCTGCCGCTGTTCATCGCCACCATCGTGGTGTGGGCGGTCACGTCCTCGACGGCCGCGCTTGCCATCGGCGCGACCGGTGCGGAAAGGCGGATCGCCGGCCTGATGTTTTCAGCGCTCGCGCTGGCGATGTTCGCGCGCATGGCCGTTGTCTCGGCCGGCCTCGTGAAACTGCCAGCCTACGCGAATCTCGTGACATGGATGCCCGTCGCGTGCTGGGTTGCCGGCGGCGCGGCTCTTGTCTGGCTCGGTGTGTCGCGGTTCTTCCGTCGCGTGGAACGAGCGGAGCCGAGGTTGGCGAAAGTGTGAGGTCGCCGCGTGACGATGGGGCGCATGGCGTCATGCAACGTGGCCTCTGGCTTTTCCGACGCAATGAAGTTAAGCAATTGCTTAATTAAAAAATATCGGGAGGAATTGATGAGAATGCGGCTCGGTGCCCTTTTGACTCTTGCGTGTATGGGAATGGGTGTTTCAGCGAGCGCCGAACCCATCACCAAACCACTCTCCATCGCTGTCCTGAATGACAAGAGTTCGGTCTTCGCCGATGCTGGCGGCGTTGGCAGTGTCGTCGCGGCCCAGCTCGCGGTTGAAGACGTTGGCGGCAAGGTGCGTGGACAGCCGGTGACCGTGCTCGGGCCGGACCACCAGAACAAGACGGATATCGGTGTGACGCTGGCCCGGCAGGCCTATGACCAGCAGGGCGTTGACGCGATTTTCGACATTGGCAACTCGGCGATTTCGCTGGCCGTGCAGGATCTGGCGCGCGAGCGCGGCAAGGTCCTCGTGCATGTGGGTTCGGCGACAGCGGATGTGTTCGGCAAGGCCTGTTCGCCGACCGGCGCGATGTGGCTCTACGACACTTATTCGCTGGCGCAGGGCATCGCCAAGGCTGTGGTGCAGCAGGGCGGCGACACCTGGTTCTTCATCACGGCCGACTACGCGTTCGGCCATGCCATGCAGGCGGAAGTCGCGAAGGTCGTCGAGGCCGCGGGCGGCAAGGTGCTCGGCGCGGTTCGCCATCCCGTCGGCACGATGGACTTCTCCTCGTTCCTGCTGCAGGCGCAGGGCTCCGGGGCCAAGGTGATCGCGCTCGCGAACGCCTCGGGCGACACCGTCACCAACATCAAGCAGGCGCGCGAGTTCCAGATCGGCGAGGGCAAACAGAAGCTCGCCGTGCTGATCTTCTATCTCACCTCGGTGCACGCGCTTGGACCCGAGGCCACGCAGGGTGTGCAGTATCTCACCGGCTACTACTGGGATAACGACGACGCCTCGCGCGCGTTCGCGAAGCGGTTCGCGGCCAAGCACGGCGGCAAGATGCCGACCCATGCGCAGGCTGGCGTCTACAGCGCCGTGAAGCACTATCTGCGCGCGGTGGAAGCGGCCAATGACAATGATGGTCTGACCGTGATGCGCAAGATGAAGGAGATGCCGGTCGACGACTTCTTCGCGCCCGGGGCCCGGCTGCGCGAGGATGGCCGCCTGATGAACGACATGTGGCTCGCTGAAGTCAAAAAGCCCGCCGACGTGAAGAGCGGCTGGGATCTGCTGACGATCAAGAGCAAGGTGAAGGCCGCCGATATCATGCGGCCCATCGATGCCGGCGGCTGCACCCGTCTCGATCCGCCGCTGAAGAACTGAGCGGTCCAGGGTCTCGAAAGAAAAATGCCCGCGATCCTCGCGGGCATTTTTTGTTTCAGCCGGGCTTTACCGGATGAATGAACTCCCACGGGCTGGTTTCGGAATCCGCCGGCACGTCGATGGCGATCACGTAAGGCCTGCCCGCCGCCAGTGCATGTTCCAGCGCGGGTCTGAAGGCGTCCGGCGACGACACGCGCGCCGCGCCTGCGCCGAACGAATGCGCCAGCGCGACGAAATCGGGGTTCACCAGATCGGATGCGATGATACGGCCATCGAACGCCTGTTTCTGGTCGCGGCGGACATTGCCATAGGCCTGATTGTCGAACACCAGCGTCACGACATTGATGCCGTATTGCACGGCGGTTGCCAGCTCCTGCACGGCGAACATGAAGCCGCCGTCGCCGGTGATGGCGACGACAGGCTTGTCGGGGCATGCCACCTTCGCGCCGAGCGCGGTGGGAAATCCCGATCCGAGCGTGCCCTGATATCCCGAGGTGATGAAGGTGCGCGGCTCGTAAACCGGGAAGCCGAACCATGATGCGAAGCCGACCTGCGAGAGTTCGTCGGTGACGATGGCGTCGGCGGGCAGCACGTCGCGCAGGATATCGAGATAGGCCATCTGCGGCTGGATCTTCCGGATATCCTGCTCGGCGGCAACACGCGCGGCGGCAATCGCGGCGCGCCGGGCCGGATCGCTTTTGATCGCGCGCTGCCGGACCTGCCCGAGCAGCTTTTCCGTTCCATCCTTCGCGTCCGCGACGATCGCGGCGTCAGCGGCGACACGGCGCATCTCCGCAGGGTCGATGTCGATGCGGATCACTTTCTGGCCCGCCGGGCGATACGGCCAGCGCCAGTAAGGCAATTCCAGCCGCGTGCCGACGCCGATGATCAGATCGGTCTGCGGCCACAGCCGGTAGGCGGCGGCCATGGTCAGCCCCAGCTCATGCGCATTCGAGACGATGCCGCGCCCGCTGCGGAAGGCGACGACCGGCGCGTCGATCAGTTCCGCGAGAGCGCGGACGTCGTCGGCAGCCCCGAATGCGCCAGATCCGACAAAGATCATCGGAGACCGTGCCGCCGCAATCAGGTCGGCGGCGGCGCGCACCCGCTCCGGATCGGCGGGAGGAGCGGGGAAAGCGCCCAGCGGATCGAACGGCGCGACCTCGGCCTTCTGGGTAAAAACGTTCCACGGCATCTCGACGGCCGCAGGGCCGCGCCGTCCCGACAGCATCTCCTGGAATGCGCGCGCCACGATGATCGGCGCGGAGCCGGGATATTCCGCTCGCTCGGCCCATTTCAGAAACGAGCGGAGCGTGGCGAGCTGGTCCGGCATCTCGTGCAGGTGGCCACGTCCCTTGCCGAGAAAGTCGGTCGGCACCTGCCCGGTGAGACACAGCACCGGCTCGTTGCAGCCGAAGGCCGTCAGCATCGCCGCGCTGGCGTTGAGAAGGCCCGGGCCCGGAACGACGCTGAAAACGCCGGGTCGGCCCGTCGCCCGCGCATAGCCGAACGCCATGTAGCCGCAGGCCTGCTCGTGCCGCGCGCCGATCACGCGAATGCGGTTCTGAGCGCGGGCCAGCGCGTCGAACAAGCCGTAGATCTGCGCACCGGGAAGGCCGAATACGGTATCGACCCCGTGCGCGAGAAGCGCCTGAACGATGGCGTCGCCGCCGGAAAACGTGGGCACGCTGAAACCCTCCCTTTGTTTTTTTGCCGACGTTTCAGTCCCGCGAATTGCGCTGCGATGCAACTGGGAATGTCGGTGGAAACGCGCCATGGACATCGCTGCGGATTTCGCTCATCAACCCGTCAGCAGAAGATCAATGGGGTGCGGCGGATGACGAACAGCATCAGGGACATCTGGCAGGCGGGCAAGGTGGTGCTGAATGGCTGGCTGGCCATACCATCCGGGTTCTCCGCCGAGTTGATGGCGCAGGCGGGCTTCGACAGCGTCACCGTCGATCTCCAGCATGGGGTGCAGGACTATCTGTCGATGGTGCAGTGCTTTCAGGGCATGCAGGCCCAGCCGGTCGTGCCGATGGTGCGTGTGCCGTGGAACGAGCCTGGCATCATCGGCAAGGTGCTCGATGCCGGAGCCCAAGGCGTGATCTGCCCGATGGTCAACACCCGGGAGGAAGCCGAGGCGTTCGTCGCGGCCTGCAAATATCCGCCGCGCGGTACGCGCAGCAACGGGCCGATCCGTGCGGGTCTCTATGGCGAGGCTGGCAGTTATCAGCGGACGGCAAACGAGGAGACGCTGTGCATTCCCATGATCGAGACGCGCACGGCGATCGAGAACATGGAAGCGATTCTCGATGTCGAGGGGATCGCGGGCGTTTATGTCGGGCCGTCCGACCTCGCTTTTTCCTACGGTTACGTGCCCAAGCTCGACAACCACGAGCCGGAGATTCTCGCGATCTACGACAGGCTGCTGAAGGAATGCGACCGGCGCGGCATCTATCCGGGAATCCACTGCAGCGGCCCCGAGGGCGCGCTGCGTGCGATGCGGATTGGATTTCGTCTTGTAACCGTGTCGAGCGATGCCGGGCTCATCGCCGCCTGCGCGCGTCTGCAGGTGGCGCAGACGCGCGCGGATTCCGGCGGCAAGGCATAGGTAGTTGAACTTGGGTCAGTTGAACTTGCCCTGCGCGCTCTTGCCGTCCGGCAGGGTGATCTGCACGACGCCCTTGACCTTCGCGGGCAGAGCTGCGTCGCTCTTTCCGGTCAGCCGGTTGTCGCTGGTGTAGGCGAGCGGCACGCGCACGGTCTTTCCATCGATCGTGAAGAGCGCAAATCCTTTCACGCCGCTTGCCGATATCGCCTTGTTGGCCGCGTCCGTAACGTAGACGTCGACGTCCGTCTGTTTGACCGTCAGCTCAAGATGATGCTGGCCGGCTTCGACGAGGCGGCCGCCATGGGCGGGCTTCTCGTCGCTGTGGGCGAGGGCCGGGCCGCCGGCGAGGCTGAGCGAGAGGGTCGCCGCAATGGCGGTGAGGGTGCGTTTCATCAGGTTATCCTCCTTCGTGGGTTCAGTAGGCCATGGTTGGAGAGGTCTGGTCGGCTGCGCCGGTTTGCTCCTGTGCCGTCTGACGCAGATTTTCGAGTGGCTTCTCGCCGAACTTGAGAAACAGGATCGGCGTCAACACCGCGTCGAGCGCGGTGGCGCTGATGAGGCCACCGAAGATCGTCACCGCGACCGGATGCAGGATCTCCTTGCCCGGCGTTTCCGCGTCCAGCAGCAGAGGCACCAGCGCGACGCCGGCCGACAGGGCCGTCATCAGCACAGGCGTGAGCCGTTCCTGAGAGCCGCGGATCACCAGCTCGCGCCCGAACGCGACGCCCTCGTGCAGCGAGAGGTTGATGTAGTGGCTGATCTTGAGGATGCCGTTTCGCGCCGCGATACCCGCAAGCGTGATGAACCCGATCATCGAGGCGACCGACAGCGGCTGGCCGCTGATCCACAGCGCGACGACCGCGCCGATCAGGGCCAGCGGAATATTGCCCATGATGATCGCGGCGAGCTTTGCCGAGCGGTAGCGGCTGTAGAGCAGAGCGAAGATCAGCGCGAGCGAGATGCCGAACAGCACGGCGATGGTGCGGCTGGCTTCCTCCTGGGCGCGGAAGGTGCCGTCGAGTTCGACGCTGGTGCCCGGCGGCAGCGGCGTCGCCGCGAGCACCTCACGGATCGCCTCAACCGCGGCGGACGTGCTGGCGCCTGCGGCGGTGTTGGCATAGACCGCGATTCGCCGTCGCCCGTTTTCGCGCAGGATCTGGTTGGGGCCTTCGGTTTCGCGGATGTCGGCGAGCTGGCGTGCGGGCACCCAGCCGGTCGGCGTTTCGATCAGCAGTTCGCCGAGCTGCTGCGTGGTCCGCAGCCCGTCCGTCAGGCGGATCACCACGTCATAGCGCCGATAGCCATCGAGCAGGCGCGACACCACGCGTCCGTTGGACAGGGCGCTGATCTGCGACACCACGGTCGCGGGCTGCACGCCGTAGAGCGCAGCCCGTCCGTAATCGACACGGATATCGAGCTGCGGGATGTTGACCTGCTTTTCGATCTGGAGGTCGGCGAGGCCGGGGACGCTCGCGAGCTTCGCACGCAGCATTTCCGCAGCGCTCCGGATCGTGTCGAGATCCTCGCCGAAGATCTTGAGCGCGATTTCGGCGCGTACGCCCGACAGCAGGTGATCGAGCCGATGCGAGATCGGCTGGCCGACATTGATCGAGGCGGGCAGCAGCGCGAGCCTGTTGCGGATCTCGGTGATGACCTCGCTCTTGGGGCGCGCGTCCGGCTTCAGTTCGACCTCGATCTCGGAGGCGTGGACGCCCTCCGCATGTTCGTCGAGTTCGGCGCGTCCGGTCCGGCGGCCCACCTGCGCGACATCCGGGATGGATGCGATGATGCCTTCGGCGATCAGGCCGACGCGGTCCGACTCCGTCAGCGAGATGCCGGGGTTGAACAGGACGCTGATGGTGAACGTGCCCTCGTTGAACGGGGGCAGGAAGGAACGTGGCAGCTTGGTCGCGGCGAAGGCGGCGAGACCCACCGCCAGGATCACGACAGCAATGACGAGGCCGCCGTGGTTAAGCGCTCGGCGCAGCATGGCGTCGTTGCCGCGCTTGAGCAGACGGATCAGCGCGCCGTCGCCGTGGGCCATCTGCTTCATTTGGGGAAGCATGTAGTAGGCCATCACCGGCGTCAGGGTGATGGATACCACGAGGCTGGCCAGAATGGAGATGATGTAGGCTTCCCCCAGCGGCGTGAAAAGCCGTCCCTCGATTCCCGACAGCGCGAACAGCGGCATGAAGACGAGGACGACGATCGCGGTAGCATAGACGATGCCGGAGCGGACTTCCTGCGAGGCCGAGATGATGACGTTGAAGACCGGCCGCGGATCGGGCCGCGACCGGTTCTCGCGCAGCCTGCGGAAGATGTTCTCGACATCCACCACCGCGTCGTCCACCAGTTCGCCGATGGCGATGGCGATGCCGCCAAGCGTCATGGTGTTGATGGACAGACCAGCGAAGTAAAAAATAACGGCGGTGATGAGAACCGAGACCGGGATCGCGGTGAGCGAGATGAAGGTCGTCCGCCAGTTCATCAGGAACAGGAAGAGGACGATCGCAACCACGATGCCAGCTTCGACCAGCACGCGCTCGACATTGCCGATCGAAGCCTCGATGAAGTTGGCCTGACGGAACACCAGGTGCTCGGCCTTGATGTCGCCGGGAAGGGTCGCCGCCATGTCCTTGAGGGTCGCCTCGATCTGGCGGGTCAGCCGGACCGTGTCGACGGCGGGCTGCTTTTCCACTGAGACGATGACGGCGGACTGTCCCATGTAGCCGGCGTCGCCGCGCTTGAGTCGCGGCGCGTAGTCGACAGTGGCGACCTGTCTCAGATAGACCGGGGCGCCATTCACCTGCGCGACCACGAGGTTGCGCAGGTCGTCGAGGCTGGTGGTGCGGCCGATGTTGCGGATCAGGTATTCGCGGGCATGCTGGTCGGTGAAGCCGCCTCCGGCGTTGCTGCCGAACTGTGCGAGGCTGCGTTCGAGCTGTTCGTAGGAGACGCCGAGGCTGCGCAGCGCCGGCGGGTAGGGCGAGACACGATACTGCCGCACCTCGCCGCCGATCGGAATCACCTGCGCCACGCCGGGAATCGAGAGCAGGCGCGGACGGATCACGAAGTCGGCGGTCTCGCGCAATTCCATCGGCGAGGCAGTCTCGCTGGTGACGGCGATCAGCATGATCTGCCCCATCAGCGAGGCGACCGGCCCGAGCTGTGGCTGCACGTTGGCGGGCAACTGATTGCGGACCAGCGCAAGGCGCTCCGTCACCAGTTGCCGGTTGCGGTAGATGTCGGTGCCCCAGTCGAATTCCACATAGACCAGCGACAGGCCGACGCCTGACACCGAGCGCACGCGTGTCACGCCCGGCACGCCGTTCATCTGCGTTTCGATGGGGAACGTGACGAACTGTTCGACCTCCGGCGGCGCGAAGCCTTCCGCCTCGTTCATGATGGTGACGGTGGGCTTGTTGAGATCGGGGAACACATCAACCGGCAGGCGGCTGATGCTGAACAGGCCGAGGACGACGAGGACCGCGGAAATCGCCAGCACCAGCAGACGATTGCGCAGGGACTGGGTGACGAGAAAGCTGAACATGAGTGTCTCCCGTTCTCAGCGGATCTGCGCGAGCAGTTCGGCGCCCTGCGTCACGACGCGCGCGCCGGGGCGAAGACCAGCCATCACCAGCACGCGGTCCGCATCGAGTGGAACGGTGCGCACCGTCAGCGGCTGGAAACGCTCCGGCTCGGTATGGACGTAGATCGTGTCCTGTCCGTTGCTGCCGCGCACCACGCTGGAGCGCGGCACCGCGATGCCACTCTGCTTGTCGCCGATCGGTGCGAGAACGGTGACGAACTGACCGAGGCGCAGACCGGAGGTGTCGCCCTCGATCCGATAGTTGATCGGCACCGCCTGATTGCGATCGGCAAGGCCGGCGCCGGCATAGGCAAGCGACAGGCTGCGGCCGTCGCCAAGACGGGCGGACGCGGCCTGTCCGCCGGCGACGGCGTCGAAGCTGAGGGCTTCGACCCAGAGCCGCTTCGGATCGATGATCCGATAGACGATCATGCTGGGCGAGGCGATCTGGCCGGCGACGGCGGAGGATTCGGCGATGACGCCGTCGACGGGCGCGATCAGTGCTTCGGGTTCGCGCGCGACCTTGTCGAGCGCGGCGCGCCGGTTGCGAAGTCCGTCAAGTTCGAGCTGGGCTTCTTCCAGCTGCGTGCGCGTTGCCGCGCCGCCCGGCACCAGCGTTTCCAGCCGCCCGACCCGCCGTTCGACGATGGAAATCTGCTGATCGAGTTCACCCTGCCGCTGACGCATGTCGGACACGTCGATCGCCTGCAGAGGGGGGATGACATAGGCCAGCACGTCGCCTTTCTTTACGGGCGTGCCAAGGTGCGGGAAGCCGCCGTTCGGGGCCGAGAGCCGTCCGCCGACGGAGGCCTGCACATAACCGCTGGCGTTCGGGTCCGGCACGATGCGGCCGGGCATTTCGGTGACGGCGCGATGCGTCGCCTCGGAGGCGGGCTGCGTGCGGATGGCGAGTAGCCGCTGCACGGGTTTTGGTGCGATCACCGTCCCGTCCGGCTCCCGGCTGGCGCGGTCGGTCGTTGCCGGAGATGCCTCGTCCGCATGAACGGTCGTGGTCACGGCCAGTGTCGCGACGAATGCGAGCGCCAGCATGGCGGTCGCCGCCCTGCGGCGCATGCCGATGGCGAATGCGCCGGCGATCAGCACGCCGGCCGCAAAGCCGCCGACAGCCGCCAGAATGGTTGGCGGGAGCGTGTGCGTTTCGCCCGGGTGGTCATGGGCCGCATCCGCGGGCGGCGGAATCGTGAGCGTTGTCGCCAGGATGTCGCTGACATTGTCGCGCGCCACGGTGAACAGCAGATCGTGGCTGCCGGGCGTCGCGAGCCATGGCGCATCGAGGCGGTAGATCCCCGCGCCCGTCGCGATCAGCTTGACCGGCCCGTCCGGCCGTTCGAGCGCCACCTGAGCGTCGGTGATGCCTTCGTTGGTCGAGAGCCTGTCGAGATAAACTTCGAGCGCGGGGCCGCGCGCAACGGCGACCAGCTCGAAGTTATCCGACGATGCCGTCGCACGCGGCGCGAGCCCCACCTGTGGGGTTTCCGCGGGCTCATCGCCATGCCCCTCGTGGGCGTTGGCGGAGAGGGGCGAGAAAAGAAGCGCGGCGCACAGCGCGGCGCGAAGAAGTCCAAACATGGGAGAACCACAAGCTGACGCGCCCCCGGAACGGGGCGCGAAGAACAAGCCGTGGCGATCGCAAAGGCGCAGACCGCCGCGACGAGTTACGCGGGCTGTCGCGGTGGCTTGTGGGGATGGTCGGGCAGCGTGTCCGGCAGCGGCGCGGTGCGCGGCGTCGCAAATCGCTCGATCACGATCGAACGCGCCACGACAAAACCGGGGGTCGCCAGAACCAGCCCGCCGCCGTGACAGCCCGAAATGCAGCAGCCGGCATCGCAGCCGGAGGAGCGATCGTGCTTGTGGTTCGAGTCGGTTCCGGACAGCAAGGCAAACTCCGCCTGCGCGGCGGTGCCGGTTGCCGCGAGGTCGGCCGATGGCGTGGAGGCATCGCTTGCGCCGGAGGAGCCGGAGGTCAGCAGGGCTGCCTGTCCGGGTTCGATATGGAACAGGTGCGGGCCACGCTCGAACGCGCCGGCCGCAGCAATCTGCATCGCCAGCATCGCAACGAGCGCCAGAGTGCTGGCTATCCGTCGAACGAACACCATGGCGGAGCGAATAGCCGATTTCACGGGCCGGGTAAACGTGCCCGCCCACTCAGATGCAGATCACAACCGCGTATGAGCGCGACATTTGGCAGCGCGCAGCCGGGCGGGAACCTGAATGTTATAGGGTTACGCGAGTTCCGCCGGACCAAGGATGGCCGGCGTGTGGCCCCGCCTCAGGCCTTCTGTTCGACAGGTGGCGCGAACGCTGTCCGCCGTTCGATCTCCAGAACGTCGTCGGGGCGGGGGAAGTTCGCAGGCACCGGCTCGCCCGCGGTGCGGGCGCGGCCGACGAGGCGGAAGAATTCTTCCAGCCCATGCGGGGCGATCATCCAGAGCCAGTGCAGATCCTGCTGTCCGTCGTTGACGAATTTGTGCCGCCGGTTGCGGCCGACGAAAATTGTGGTTCCCGGAGCGGCGACGTGCTCGACGCCGTCGATCAGCGCCTTGCCGGAGCCGGAGATGAAGTGCAGCACCTCGTCGTGCTCGGGATGGGCGTGCTCGCGCACATAACTGCCCGGCGGCACGGTCTGCGTCCCGATGCTGAACTGGTTCGCCATCTCCACCATGTGAGGCGCGACCAGCACTGTGATGTGGCCATTGGCCGGGACCGGCTGCCAGTAGCTCTCACCCTCGCCGGGCGCGAGAACATAGGCGGCGCCCCGGTTCGGATCCAACGCAGCGATCTTGGTCATGGCGATATTCCTGCACAGCGGTTGATGCAGGAGTCATTTAGATAAGTAAGTTATATAATGTCCAGCACGATATTTGCGCAGTCGTTACGCGGCGTCCGACTCCGAATCCTTGCGCCACCAGTGTGGCGCTTCGAGATCGTGTATCGCGCGTTCAAAATCGGTGATGAGAATCTGGATGATTTGCTGAAAGCTCTGAACCTGCTCGCGATTGAGGGTGCCGAAAATGGTGTCGTTGGCGGTTCTGCGCATGTCCGAGACGCGCATGACGAGATCGCGCCCCGACTCGGTCAGGGACAGCAGAAAGCTGCGGCGATCGCTGGTGTTCGGCCGTTTTCGCACATATCCGGCGGATATCAGCTTGCTGATCTCGGCGGTGACAAAGGGGCTCGAGACATGCAGGCGCATCGTCAGATCCCGCACGGTGGTCTCGCCAGCCTCGGCGATCGCCACGATCATGCTGTATTGCGGCGCAGACACGCCGATATAGGCACCATAGTATTCGCGTGACTTCAGCATCAGCGAAGACACCTGCAGCAGCCCGTAGATCATCATGCGAAATTCGCGGTCGCTGCCGTCCACGAGAAACGTGTCGAGCGAAGTGCTCAGCGGCGGAAAGGGCTGCGCGGCAGCGGCTTTCTTCTTTTTTTTGGCTGTGGGGCGCTTCATTCGCATCGATCCAGACTCAGGCAAACCGCAGATTCGCGATTTTGTAAACCATCTCACCCGCTAAGTCCCGGAGGCAAGTTATTTAAGCCGCAGCGCCCCTGCCGATATTCTCGGCAAGGGTTGCCCGATAATTATGCATGTAATTTATGTAAGTGAGATATATTGTTTTGATTGATATCAATGCGGCTCGCCATCGGTATGCAGGGCGCGTCGGCCGCAATTGCTTGAAAAAGGGGATGACGGATGAGGCGCGGGCGTAGCTTTCTGGTTTCCTTGGCGGTCTGTGCGGGGCTTGTGGGCCCAGCCGTGGCGGACGAGGTCGTCAAGGTCGGTACGGTGCTGGCGCTGACCGGTCCGTTCGCCTCGATGGGCGATGCCGTGGACAAGGGGGCCCGGCTCTATATGAAGCTTCATCAGAAGGATCTGCCCGCGGGCGTCAGCGTCGAACTGATCCGGCGCGACAATGCGGGCCCGAATCCGTCGGCCGCCAAGCGTCTGGCGCAGGAAATGGTGGTTCGCGACAAGGTGTCCTATCTGACCGGCGCGGTGTTCACGCCGGACGCCGCGGCCATTGCCCCGCTCGCGACCGAAGCCAAGGTTCCCTTCATTCTGCCGAACGCGTCGACGTCCAGTCTGACCCGGCTGTCGCCCTACATCGTGCGCGTGTCGCTGACCCAGTGGCAGCTCGCCTATCCGATGGGCCAGTGGGCGGCCAAGAAGGGCTACAAGACCGCCTATGTCGTGGTCGCCGACTATGCGGCCGGTCACGACACCCAGGAAGCCTTCACCAAGGCCTTCGTCGAAAACGGCGGCGAGGTGACGGGCGTGCTGCGCATCCCGCAGACTGTGACCGATCTCGCGCCCTACATGCAGAAGATCAAGGACGCCAGGCCGAGCATGGTGTTCATGTTCATCAATTCGCGCATCGCGGCGCTGAAGGCGTATCAGGCCGCTGGCCTGAAGGAAGCTGGCATCCAGCTCATGGGGCCGGGCGACCTTCTCAATGACGACGACATTCCGGCCATGGGCGATGCGGCGGAAGGCGTCATCACCGGCGGCATTTACACCTCGTATCAGATCGACCCGATCCCGCAGAACGCCGCTTTCATGAAGGCGTGGAAGGACGAATACGGCACGGATCGGCCGAGCTATCTCGGCGTTACCGGTTGGGACGCGATGGACATGATCTACGGCGCGATCAAGGCGCTCGGACCGAAAGCCGATTCGGACGCGATCATGAAGTACCTGTCGAACTGGAAGACTGACGCCAGCGCGCGGGGCAAGATCTCGATCGATCCGAAGACGCGCGACATCGTGCAGTCCGTCGTCGTCAACCGGATGGAGAAGGTCGACGGCAAGATGCTGAACCGGCGCATCGATACGATTATCGATGTCGCCGATCCGTGGAAGGTCGTGCATCCGGAGTAAGCGGGTGAAGCGACCGGGATCGGAGGCACAGCAGACGTCATGGATACGCTCGTCGGCATTCTGTTCCATGGCACCGCCTATGCCATGGTGCTGTATCTGATCTCGGTCGGCCTTTCCGTGACGATGGGGTTGCTCGGCATTGCCAATCTTGCCCATGGCGTGTTTGCGATGGCGGGCGGATATATGGCGCTTACGCTGCTGTCGGCGCGCGGATGGTCGTTCGGCGCGGCAGTCCTCGCCTCGTTCGTTGCGATCGCGGCGCTCGGTGCGCTCCTTGAGCGCGTGCTCTATGCGCGGCTCTATCGCGCGACCGAACTGGAGCAGGTGCTGTTTTCCATCGGCATGATTTTCGTCAGCACCGCGATCTTTCACTATTTCTACGGGCCGCTGATGCTGCGGGTCGATTTGCCGGACGCTCTGCGCGGAAGCATGACGCTGGGGACGTTCAGCTTTCCCGTTTATCGCCTGATGCTGATCGCGATCGGCCTCGCGGTGTTTCTGGCGCTGTGGCTGGCGATCGAGCACACGCTGGTCGGCGCGCGCATCCGCGCGATGGTCGACAACGCGACCATGGCGCAGACCATCGGCGTCAACACGGCGCTGCTCTACACCAGCGTTTTCGCGCTCGGCAGCGGCCTGGCCGCGCTGGGCGGCAGCCTTGGCGCGGAGATCATTCCGCTGTTTCCCAATTATGCTTCGGTGCATCTCGCGAACTTTCTGATTGTCGTTGCGGTGGGCGGGCTCGGTACCATTCAGGGGCCGTTCTTCGCCGCGATGCTGCTTGGCCTCGCCGACACCGCCTGCAAGATCCTGATGCCGGACTTCGCGGCCTTCTTCACCTACGCGGCGGTCTTTCTCGTGCTGAGCCTGCGGCCGCACGGCCTGTTTGGAATTCAGCGATGAGCCGCGAGCCTTCGAGCGCCGTCACGCAATTGCTTGCAAGCCGGCGGCTGCATCCGCTTGAACTTCTGCCCTGGGTGCTGGCCGCTCTGGTTTACGTGGCCTATCCCGACGCGCTGCCGCTGGGCGCGCAGATCATCGTGATGATCCTTTTTGCGCTGTCGATGGACATTCTCGCGGGCTATACCGGGATCGTCACGCTCGGCCATGCCGCGTTCTATGGGCTTGGAGCCTATACGGCCGGCATTCTCGTGGTGTTCGGTGGTGTTCAGGAGCCGCTGTCCGGCGTGGTCCTCGGCGGAATTGTCGGAGGGATTGTCGGCCTCGCCTCAGGCATCCTGATCCTGCGCACGCGCGGGCTGTCGATGCTGATCCTCAGCCTCGCGCTGCTGTTGCTGCTGCAGGAGGCCGCAAACCGGCTCTCGACCTGGACCGGCGGTGCGGACGGATTGCAGGGCATGGTCCTTGGAGCACTGTTCGGCCGCTTCAATTTCGGTTTCGACGGGCGCGTGATGTATCTCTACGCGGTCGGCGTCCTGTTCGTCTGCTGGGTCGCGATGCGTCTCCTCGTCATCTCGCCGTTCGGGCAGTCGCTGGTCGGCATCCGGGAGAACGCCACGCGCATGGCGGCGATCGGGGTGAACGTGCGGGCACGCGAGATCGCGGCCTTCACCATCGCGGCGACGCTCGCGGGCGTAGCCGGCGCGCTGTCGGCGCAGGTCGATCAGTTCGTGTCGCTCAACGCGCTCGGGTTCGAACTGTCCGGCGCCGTGCTGGTTGTGCTGGTGCTCGGCGGCCTCGGCCGGCTCTACGGCGCATTCGTCGGCGCGCCGATCTATTTCCTCGCGCAGGATCTGCTCGCCAAGGACGATCCGGTCTACTGGCTGTTCTGGCTCGGCCTGTTGCTGATCGCGATCGTGCTGTTCGCGCGGGGCGGCATTCTCGGGTTGTGCGACGGCGTCGTTGCGCGCGTACGCACCATCGGGAGGCGCGCGTGACGGCGCTGCTCGAAACCTGCGATCTCAACAAGGATTTCGGCGGCCTGCTGGTCACGCGCAACGTCAACTTCTCGCTGGAGGCAGGTGCGCGCCATGCGCTGATCGGGCCGAACGGCGCGGGCAAGACCACTTTCATCAATCTGCTGACGGGCAAGGAGAAGCCGAGCAGCGGCACCATTCTTCTCGGCGGCGAGGACATCGGCACGCTGCCGACGGATCGCCGGGTGCGCAAGGGGCTGGTGCGAACGTTCCAGATCAACCAGCTTCTGACGGGACTCTCGGTGCTGGAGAACGTGCAGCTCGCCGTTCTCGAACGCGACCGCCAGGGCTGGCGCATGCTTCCGAGCCGGACCGGCCAGCGCCGGGCGGCGGAGGAAGCCTATGCGCTGCTGATGGAACTGGGGCTTGACGATGTCGCGCTATCACGAGTCGCCAGTCTGCCTTACGGGCGGCAGCGTCTGGTCGAGGTGGTGGTCGCGCTGGCGCTCAAGCCCAAGGTGCTTCTGCTCGACGAGCCGGCGGCCGGCGTGCCTCCCGCCGATTCGGTGCGCATGCTGCAACTGATCGACGATCTGCCGAAGGACATCGCGATCCTGATCATCGAGCACGACATGAACCTCGTCTTTCGCTTCGCGCAGAAGATCACTGTTCTGGCGCAAGGGGCGGTTCTCTGCGAGGGGACGCCGGACGAGATCGTCGCGAATCCGCAGGTGCAGGCCGTCTATCTCGGGAATCGCGCGCATGGCTGAGGATGCTGTTCTGTCATGCCGGAATCTCAGGGCCGGGTGGGGTGCGACCGAAGTGCTCGACGGCATCAGCTTCGATCTGATGCCCGGCGAGATCATCGCCATTCTCGGCCGCAATGGCGTCGGCAAGACGACGCTGCTGTCGTCCATCATGGGGCGTGCCCGGCAACGTGCCGGTGATCTGTTGTTTCGCGGCGCGCCGCTGAAAGGCCTGTCGATCGTCCGGCGCTCCCGGATGGGAATTGCGCTCGTTCCGCAGGAACGCGAGATCTTCAGGTCGCTGTCGGTTTTGGAGAACCTGCGCATCGCCGCGCAGACCGGCGGCTGGAGCGTCGATCAGGTCTATGACCTGTTTCCGCGTCTGGCCGAGCGGCGCGGCCATCTCGGCAGCCATCTGTCGGGCGGCGAACAGCAGATGCTGTCCATCGCGCGCGGGCTGATGACAGCTCCGAAGCTCCTGATGCTCGACGAGCCGATGGAGGGGCTCGCGCCGGTGATTGTCGATCTGATCGTGGCGGCCATCGACCGCATCCGGCGTGAAACCGGCATGACCATTCTGCTGGTGGAGCAGCATGGGGCGATCGCGCAAGCGCTGTCCCGACGTGTGATGGTGATGGAGCGCGGGCGCATCGTTTACGACAACGGCCGCGATGCGCCGGCGGATTCGGAGGCCATCGCGCGGCTCATCGAACTGAAACAGGCCGTCTAGATAATTAGGTAATTTAATTACATAATTTTATGATATATAAATCTGCAAGCGCTGACGGCTGACAAGACTCAACAAGACTAAAGACTAAGGAGCCTGACCACCATGATCCTGACCGGGAAAGAGTATCTTGAGAGCATAAGGGACGGGCGGGCGCTCTATGTCGGCGGCGAGCGGATCGCGGACGCGACCACGCATCCTGCGTTTCGAGGCGGCGCGCAGACCTATGCCGCGTTGTACGATCTCAAGGCTGCTCCCGAGAACCGACAGACGATGACCTTCGAGGAGGATGGCGAGACCTTCTCGATGCATTATCTGCGTCCGCGCGATCAGCAGGACTTGCGTCGCCGCAGCCGCGCGCACCGCACGATCGCGGACTTCACGCTCGGCCTGATGGGACGCACGCCCGATGCCGTCGCGGGCAACATCACCGGCCTCACCATGAAGCCCGAGGTGCTCGACGTGCCGGGCGGCTACCGCGACAACATGCTGTCGATCTACCGGCACATGCGGCACAACGACATCTTCTGCACCTATGCCATCGTGCCGCCGCAGGGCGCGCGCAACCGCGACTTCTACCAGAACGACGTGAAGCAGGCCGCGCTGCGCGTCACCGCCGAGGACGACAGGGGCGTCACGCTCAACGGCATGAAGATGCTGGCGACTGGTGCGGCCTACGCCCACGAGGTCCTGATCGGCAACGTCATGCCGCTCGATGCCTCGCGCAAGAAGGAGGCGATCACCTGCGTGATCCCGCTGAACCTTCCGGGGCTTCAGCTCTGGGCGCGGCGTCCGTTCAATCGCGGCGACGAGGCGGAGTTCGATCAGCCGCTGACGGCGCGCTACGACGAATCCGACTGCATGCTGGTGTTCAACGACGTGCACGTGCCGTGGGAGAAGGTGATCGTCCACGACGACGCCGAGCTGTCGCGCAACATCTATCACATGACCCCGGCGCATGTGATCGCCAACCATCAGTGCATGGTCCGGTTCTCGGCGAAGATGCGCACGCTGCTCGCGGCCGCGCATCTGGTCACCCGCGCCACGGGGGCGAACAGCATTCCGGCGGTGCGCGATCTTCTCGGCAGGCTCGCGGCGATGGAGGCGGGTTTCTCCGCCATGGTCGCGGGGCAGATCGAGAACTGGGAGCCTTTCGGCGACGACGGGGCGATGTTCGGGCGGCGCGAGCTTTATGGCACGGTGCATTGGGCCATGGAGAACCACAGCATGCTCATCGACACGATCCGTGAATTGATGGGCGGCGGGCATTTCCAGTTTCCGGCCGATATCGGCGTGCTCAGCAATCCGGAGCTGGCGGAGACCTTCACGGCCTACTGGTCGTCGGGCGATGTCCCCGCTGTCGAGCGGATGCGCATCTTCAAGTTTGCCTGGGATCTGATCGGATCGGATCTGGCGAGCCGCGCGACGTCCTACGAAAAATTCTTCGTCGGTCCGGCCTTCGCGGTCCGCAACTACAATTACATCTACGCGCCGTGGGACGAGCTTGCGGCGAAGCTGGACCACGAAATGGCGCGCTATGACGTGCCCGCAGGGCTGAGGCAGGTCGCGGCGCAATGAGCATGCGGATGGTGCGGGGGATCGCTTGCCAGGTTGTCGGGGACGGCCCGCCCGTGCTGTTCATCACCGGGCTTGGCGGCCGCGCCGACTACTGGCGCCAACAGGTGTCCGCGCTGGAGCCACGGTTCACCTGCGTGACCTACGATCATGCCGGCATCGGCGCGAGCGAGCGATGTGATCCGCCCTTCTCGGTGTCGTCCTGGGCTGATGAGGCGCTCGAACTGATCGACGAACTCGGCTTCGAGCGGATCGCGGTGGTGGGGCATTCGACCGGAGGCGCGATTGCCCAGTGGCTCGCGGCCCATCGTCCGGAGCGCGTGCGCGTGCTCTGCCTGAGCGGCACATGGGCGGCCGCGGATGCGCGCTTCCGCGCGATCTTCACCCTGCGCAGGAGGATTCTGGCTGACTTCGACGGGCAGGCCTATGCGGAGCTTGGCGCGATCCTCACCATGCCATTGGTCTGGGACGAGGAAGCCGCGATCTCGGCGAAGCCTCCAGCCGATCCGGAGGTGGTGCTGGCCCGGATCGACGCCCTTCTGGCGCATGACAGCACAAGCTGGCTCGATAGGATTGATGCACCAACGCTGGTTTGCGGCGCGACGGACGACCTGCTCGTTCCGCCCAATCATTCCCGGCAACTGGCGCGCCTGATTCCAGACGCGCGGCTCGCATGGTTCGAACGGGGCGGCCACCATTTTCCACAGACGCGGGCGGACGCCTTCAACGCACAGCTCGTCGGATTCCTCACGCAAGAAATCGGTGATCGCGGTTGAGGCAGGAACGGCCGTTTCCCGCGGCCCTACTGTCTGAAATGCTCGTGTCGCAGGCGGGTCCGGCTGGCCGGCTGAAACTCCGCGGCGCAGGCGGGCGACAGCGAACTTCTGTTCTGGACGAGGCAGCTTTCGATCTGGGCGACGTCCGGAATATAGGCGCTGCAGAAGCGAAAAGCGTCGCCCATGCAGGCCGATCGCTGCTCTGCGGTCCCTTGCGCGTGCGCGGCTGTGGATGACATGAGGATGCCGAGAAACAGAAGCAGGCCGGGCGCCCGAAGCGAACGGCTTTCAAACGTGGTCATGTCTATCTCCTCATTATTAAATGCTCGAAATGTTCGCTGACTGTCGACGGACGAAATAACCTTAAATTCTCCCCCGACACAACGGAAAGCTGGGCTGCTTCGGAGCAAAGGAGAAGCCGGTCAGGTCAGTGACTGGATCATGCAGTGTCTCGCTCTCCCCCATGCCATGAATTCTCTCGTCGGCGACAGCATCATTGCGCACTTCGTGCGCAAATACGGCGCGGATCTCGATTCGAAGCTGACGGCCGGGCAACGCCAGCTGGCCGTAATGCTATCGTACGCTCGACCATCTTTACCGGGCGATGTCCTATTTGTGCTGGAAGGGTGAAGCGGGCTGGCCGCGCCGGACGCCGTGCGTCTGCCGTGCGTCACACGGTATCCCGCACTCGCCTCAGGGCTGCAGGGTGATCCTGATGCCCTGTTCAAGGCCGGACGGTTCGACAGCACGGGGAAAGCGCAGCTTACAGACCTGCTGCCCGACGGGCGGACCTCTCCCATTCATTGATGTCGTCGGAGACATCGATGCACGCGAAGAACGCCGTTCTCGCCAGACCGATGCGGCGACTGACGTCGTTGGGAGCCTGTGGTGTGCCGGGTGTGCCGGATCGCTCGATCTCAAGGATGATCGCCATCAACCGATTGCTCGCCTCGAATTCCAGGCCAAGGCGCTGGAGCTTTTCCTGCCGCGTGGCCGCTTTGGCCAGCCGAGCCATTCTCATTCGCGAAGCCTTTCGGGACGGCGATTCTTGTGCGCGGGATCATATGTCGCCGCGTCGCTCAGCCATCACGCCAGCGACCGGAAATATGAAGTTGCCGGCAAGTCCGCGGGCGACTGTGAATTGGCGCCAGAATTTTGGCGTTGAATTGAGCAATTGCTTTACGTCCGGGCATCTGGATTCGAGGGTCCGACATTGGACGCATTGCAGCCGTTCGTTATCGTTTGTTGTAAAGAACGACGGCAGATCTAGGCTCTTACTGGGAGTACGGATCGATGCGAATGGTTTGGTTTGTGATGGTCGCAATGGTTGTGGCAACTGTTGCTGGTATCGTTATCCGGTAGGCCTGTGCCAGGCAGGCCGCGGTCGGAGTTGCATGCCGTGTGACTGCAAGTCGCCACATATCGGGAATAAGAAACATCGGATAGCACCGCCGACAGTTCGTTGCCCGGATTGATCGCGTGAAGACTCTTGCTCCGGACGCAGCGGAATACCGATGGGTACCAGTGAAGACCTCCGGACAGGCAGCGACGTTGGCGTTGGCGGGCAGGCGAGCCCGGTTCATGGCATCCTGCTGGCATTTGCCGCCTTTGCCGCGTTTTCCTTCAGCGATGCCAGCGTGAAGCTGATCGAGGGCGCGATTTCGCCCTACGAGTCGGCATTTTTCGGCGCGGTTTTCGGCCTGGCGGCGCTGCCGTTCCTCGTGCGTCCGGGCGATCGCTGGCGCGATATCTTCCGGACGGCGGATCGCCGGATGTGGCTGTTGCGCTTTGTCGCCTATCCGGTGGGCGTGATGGGCAGCGTCACCGCCTTCACCCATCTGCCGATGGCCGAAGCCTTTACGCTGATGTTCATTCAGCCGGCCTTTGTCACGATCATCTCGATCCTGTTTCTCAAAGAACAGGTCGGTGTGCGGCGCTGGACGGCGGTTATCCTCGGGTTTGTCGGCGTCATCGTCGCGCTTCGGCCGGGATTTCGTGAACTTTCGATCGGACACCTCGGTGCGCTTCTGGCAGGTCTGGGCGGCGCGGTGTCCGTCATCGCATTCCGCGTGGCTCCAAAGGGCGAGAAGAATATTTCACTGTTTGGCGCGGGTCTTCTGGGAGCTCTCGTGCTGTGCAGCCTTGCCATGGGGGCCCATTTTCGATGGCCCACGGCAGAGGAGTGGGGTTTGCTGGCGGGCTACGGGTTGCTGGCTGCCTTTGCCAACGTGCTTCTCATGCATGCCGTTTTTCGGGCGCCGGCGACTTATGTCGCTCCGGCGCAGTACAGCCAGATGCTCTGGGCGCTGCTGCTGGGCTATCTGCTGTTCGGCGATGTGATCGACGCGCCGACGCTGGTCGGGGTTGCACTGATTGTCGGTTCGGGAATTCTCATTCTGATCCGCGAGCGCCGCCGGGGCGTTCCGATTCCGCCGGCCGTCGGCAATGCCTATCCCGCCGACGCGTCCTCCCCGTCAGAAAGCTGAGGCGATGTTGACCGATCGTTGTTGCCCCGGGGCTCCGGGCCGGGCCCGGCTGCCGGAGCTGCGCCCGTGCTGAAAGTGAGCGAGGAGGCGGGGACGCGAAGTCCGACGGAAGGCAGGTTCAGACAGCCCGACCGCTCCGGAGGCGCGGCCGCGTCAACGCTGGTCTTGCTCGCCCTTGTCGCGCTGGCGCTGAATTTGCGCAGTCCGCTGATCGCTGTTCCGACGGTGATCGGCCAGATTCGTGAAGATCTGGGAATCGATGTGGCGGTGGCCGGCCTGCTGACCAGCATTCCGGTGCTGTGTTTCGGCGTGCTCAGCCCGCTGGCATCGCTGCTGATCGGCCGCACGGGCATCCGGGCCGCGATCTTCGCGAGCCTGACCGGGGCGGGTGTCGGTCTGGTGCTGCGGCCCTATACCGGACTGGATGGCATGCTGGGCGGCACGCTGCTGATCGGAGCCTCGCTGGCGATCGGCAACATCGTGAGCCTGATGGTGATCGCCCGCGATTTTCCGAAGCGTATGGCCATGGTCACCGGCATTTATACCGCGGCGCTCAACGTCGGCACGATGCTCACCGGAGCATTGACCGCGCCACTGGCGGCCGTCACCGGCTGGCAGGTGGCGCTGGCAAGCTGGGTCTGGATGGCGGTGCTGGCGATCCTGCTGTGGATCTGGGTGGGTTATCGCCGCCGCAAACAGCCGAAGCCGGATTCGCTGTCAGTGAGCGGTGTCGCGCAGCCCGGACTCGGGCTTGCATTGTGGCGCAGGCCCATTGTCTGGTTGCTGTCGCTGGCTTTGACGATTCACCTGTTCGTCTACTACGCGATCACGGCGTGGCTGCCGGCCTATCTGGTCGAGGTCGACGGCATGAGCCCGACCCGCGCCGGCTTCGTGGCGTCTGCGTTTCAGGTACTTGCCCTTGTCGGCTCCTTCGCTGTGCCGCTTCTGGCGCGATACGTCCCGCTCGGCCCGCAACTGATCGGGATGGGGCTGTTGTGGATGGCGACGCCTCTCGGGATGCTCCTGATACCGCACCAATGGCCGCTGTGGTCGTTCACCGGCGGCATGGCCCAGGGCGGAGCCTTTGTGGTGGTCTTCATGCTGATCCTGCAGAACGCCGCGGATCTGAATGACAATCGCCGGCTTTCCTCGGTCGTTCAGGGCGTTGGCTATACACTGGCTTCTCTTGGCCCGATGGTGGTCGGGGTTCTGCACGAAGCCTTTGGCCGTTGGAACGAAGCGTATCTTCTGCTCGCGGCGCTGTCTGCCGTGCTGGCCGCCAGCGGCTTCGCCGTCATACGGGTTCGAAAGCCCGAAAGTTGAGACCGTCGTCGCGAGACCCGATCAGGAGCGGCTTATGGCTGCCGCGTTGACGGGCCGTTCAGAAAATCGAAGTGAAAGCCGTCCGATGCGCTGACAATGCGGCCAGCCGTCCCGCGCTCGAAATGCGCGGGAATGATGATCGTGTCGCTGTCGCTGTGAGTCTCAAGAAAGCGTCGCCGGGCGAGGCGACTGGCCTGCGGATCCTCGCAGAAGCGGCTTGAGAGATCGGGCTCGCGCACCTGGATCGGATGGTGCATCACGTCGCCGCTGAACACCAGATGGGTGCCCTCTCGTTCGAGGTGGATGGCGACATGCCCCACGGAATGCCCCGGTGTCGGTTCGAGCCGCAATCCTTCGAACAGATCGGCGTCGTCGTCGACGATCCATGCGAGACCGGAGTCCACCACGGGAGCAACGCTGTCGGCAAAGACCGGTCCGTCGGGACTGTCGCGGCCGGCGGCGTATTCGCGCTGCCAGTGCGTAAACTCGGTGCGGCCGAATACATAGCGCGCGTTGGGAAAGGTCGGGACCCAGCGCCCATCCTCGAAGCGCGTATTCCATCCCACGTGATCGACGTGAAGGTGCGTGCAGACCACCAGATCGATATCGTCGAAGCGCAGCCCGGATCGCCGGAAATTGTCGGCCCATGGACTCTGGAGCCTGTGAAAAGCCGGCACGGTCCGGGATTTGCAGTCGCCCACACAGGTGTCGATCAGGACGTTGCGGCCTCCGATCCGCACCAGGTTCGATTGCCGGATCATGGCCAGAAGGTCGCGCTGTGGATCGTAGAGATCTGGACTCATCCATCCCTGATGACGCGCAACGATGTCTCGGGTGACGGCGGGAAGCAAAAAATCCGGCCGGTAACGGTGGCCGGATATTTCCTCGATGCCGTCAACCGAGATGCCGGGAAACCGCAGATTCAGCATGGCGTGTGCGTCGCCGGACGAGCGCTGCAGGCGCGCCATCGCGAGTGGTGAACGTCGGCCGGGAACGGTGAAGGCGGGCGGTGCATCTGATGATCGGTCCGGAAAGTATGAAGGAAGCAGCGGAGAATTTCGAGAATATATGTATTGTTGACAATATTGAAAATATCGATTTTTCTTCCATTGTCATGCGTGGGGTCGATAACGGCAAATGCCTGACCACGATCCGTGCGCATCGCCTTGAGCAATGGGCCGCGGTGACGCGACAAATCGTTTCAACAAGCTGGGATGGAATCCGACATGACGAGATTGAAGTCTCTGGGCAGGATCATTGGCGCGGCGGTGGCGTTGTTTGCCTTCACCAGCTTTGCGGCGGCTCAGAATCTCCGCGTCAACTACATTCCGATCATCGACGTGACGCCGCTGTTCGCCGCGATCGACCAGGGTTACTTCAAGGATGAGGGCATCAATATCGTTCTGACCCCGTCCACCGGCGGTGCCGCCGGCATTCCGGGCCTGATGGCCGGGGCCTACGACGTGATGTTCGGTAACGTGGTGTCGACGGCCATAGCCGAGCAGCAGGGCTTCAAGCTCGTGGTCGTCGGAGCTTCGACAAAGCTCGATCCGGAAGCTCCCAATACGTCGGGCATCGTCGCGCGCGCGGCGGACGGTATCAAAGGCGGCAAGGATCTTGAGGGCAAGACGGTCGCAGTGAACACCCGCAACAACGTGATCTGGCTTTTCGCGCGCGCCTGGATCGCCAAGACCGGCGGCGACCCGAACAAGGTGACATTCAAGGAGGTGCCGTTCCCGCAGATGCTGGACGCGCTGCGCGGCAAGCAGGTGGACGCGGCCTTCATGGTCGATCCGTTCATGACTGCCGCGGCCTCCGACAAGGAGACGTTCAGCTACATCGCCTCGCCCTATAAGGAAGTGCAGCCGGGCGTCGAGATTGGCCACTACATCACAACGAGAGACTATCTCGACAAGAACAAGGACTTGCTGGCGAAGTTCAGCCGCGCCTATCGGAAGGGCGTGGTCTGGTACAACAGCAATCTGCAGAATCCGGAGCTGGTGAGGATCATCTCGGGCTTCACCAAGATGCAGCCCGAGCAGGTCGCCAAGCTCAGCCTGCAAAAAATGGCTGAGGTTGTCGACCCTGATACGGTCGCCGTGACCATGAAGCTGATGAAGGACAACGGCCTGCTCACCCGCGATATCGATGTGCGCGGGATGACCGATCCGAATGCGATGAAGTAACGCCGGCGCTCCGGCTGGCTGCGGCGCCTGATTGAGAGGGATGGAGCGGCGTTGTCGAAGCCGCTCTATCCCAGTCCACGTCCGCTCATCATCTCGAACAGGCGGCGGGCGATCGGGTTGGCGCTCAGGCTGCCGAGATAGAGATAGAAGTTGACATCCGGCATCGCCGGCAAGCCATCCGCATTCACCAGGACCCGGAATTCGGAGCTGAGCATTTCGACCGAGCGCGCCGTAATGCCGAGCCCGGCGCGCACCGCCGCGCGAATTCCCGCAAGCGAAGGCGAAATGAAGTTGATGCGGTAGGGCATGCGCGCCCGCTCCAGCGCGTCGATCGCCAGCGAGCGGAACAGGCTCGGCTCATCATGCAGGACGAGCGGGAGTGGAAGTCCCTGGTCCAGCCGGAAGTCGGCCGCGCTGATCCACACCGTCGGCACGGTTCGCAGCACGATGCTGGTGTGCGCGGGATCGTTGATGGTCGAGACCGTCATGTCGATCTCGCCCTGTTTCAAGGCCTGCATCAGAAAGGCGCTGCGTGCGACGTGGATGACCACGCGCACATTGGGATAGGTCGCGGAGAAACGCTGCAGCAGCATCGGCAGCATGGTGTCGGTGGCATCGTCCGGTGCGCCGAGCCGGATGTCGCCCTGGATCGCGGGCGTCGACAGACTCTCGCAGGCCTCATCGTGCAACGAGAGAATTTTGCGGCCATATTCATAAAGCCGCAGGCCGTCCTCGGTGAGGCGTTTGCTGCGCCCGGACTTGAAGAAAAGCGGGCGGCCGATGCTTGCCTCCAGCTTCTGGATTCGCTGCGTGATGGCGGGCTGGCTGCGATGAACGCCGCCCGCGGCAGCCGCAAACGAGCCCTGTTCGACAATGGCCACGAAGGCGCGGAGGGATGCGAGGTCCAGGATCATTACATTAGAATATCTTATCTAATCCATGTCGCAAATCTTTCTTGTTGTTTGGCTACTAGCCGCTAGCTTACGTACGATGCATGAGCTTGAAGGCTAATTAATGGGCAGTTCTGCACAAAAACTCGACGCGCATGATGCCCGCCGCAAGCGGATTGCTGTAATCGGCGCCGGGCCCGCCGGTCTGGTCACTGCAAAAACTCTTATACAACGTGGGGCGGACGTCGTCGTTTATGAACGTGGGAATGCGGTCGGCGGAACCTGGCGCTGGGGCGCGGAAAACGGCCGCCAGTTCCTGTACAAGAACCTGCATATCAACACATCAAAACGCCTCACGGCATTTGAGGGATATCCATTTCCGGCTGATACGCAGCCGATTCCCGACCATCGCGATATGGCCCGCTATATGCAAGGCTACGCCGAGCGTTTTTCGCTGCTGGATCGCACGCGGCTGAACACATCGGTCGAGAGCGTCGTGCGAGTCGAGGGTGCCCCGCGGCGCTGGGTGGTGCGCTCCAGCGACGGCGACGAGGCCATTTACGATGCGGTGGTTGTGTGTACCGGACCCTTCAATCGTCCGCAGCATGTCCCCGAGTTCGCGGACTTTGGTGGTGAGTATGTGCATTCGGCGGATTATCGCGAGCCCGGTGCGTATGTGGGCAAGCGGGTCTGCATCGTGGGTGCCGGGAACAGTGCCGTCGACATCGCCAGCGACATCTGCACCACGGCGGATCGCGTCGTTTTGATCGCGCGCTCGCCCGTGTTCGTGTTGCCGCACACCATTTTCGGTGTGAACTTCAACGATGTGTCGCGCGCGCTGCAGGCGTGGTGGATCCCCTCGGGACTTCGCCGTCGCATATCGCGGACGCTGGTGCGTATCGTTCACGGCCGCATGACGGATCATGGTTTTCGGCCGCTCACTCATCGGGTGCACGGCACCATCAGTTCGACCATCATTCAGGATATTCTGTTTCGCCGTGTTGTGGTGAAGAACGGCATCACGGCGATCAATGGCCAGAACCTGGAATTTTCGGACGGCACGTCCGAACAGTTCGACGCGCTAATCGCCGCGACCGGCTTCGTGACGGAGTTTCCATTCTTGCCGCAGGGGGCGGTCGCCGGGCAGGGCAATCGCCTGTCGCTCTACAACCGCATCGTACCGCCGGGGCAGCCGGGCCTGTATTTCGTCGGCATGATCAACATCGATACGCCGATCAATTTCGCGTGCGAGCGTCAGGCCAAGTGGATCGCCGAGGTGGAATTAAAAGGCGCGATGCTGCCTGATGTCGCGGAGATGCAGCGTTCCATCGCGCAGAAGAATGCGTGGGTGCGCAAGCACTATGGGGAAGCCGCGCGCCACTCTGTGCAGGAGGAAAGCAAGATCTACTATCGCGAACTCGATCGGTCGCTGCGGTGCGCGTTACGGCGCCGGCATCTGGCGAGCTCGGCCTCGCGCCATGAATCTGAACTGGGAGCCGCCTCGAATGCGAGCGTATGAACGGCAGAAGTGCATTCATTCCGGCTCCGGTGCAGGAATTGAAACGCATCTCTGTTCTCCCGGCGAATTTCGGAACCTGAATCCGCCGCGAGCAGGATAAACGAGGGCTGAAGAAAACGCTGAGGGAAGAAGCACCGGGACTGGATTTCCGCCTGAAGCGGAGTGTTCTGCGAGGTTACATGTTCAACAACGGATCGAAAAGGGGCCTATCGATGCAGTCTTCACGCCGACTGAAAGTGAACCGCCGTGGTGTTCTCGGCGGCCTTGCCGCTGTTCCTCTTCTGCTCGCGGGCGCTCTGCCGGCTGCGGCGGAAAGTCTGACGCCGGTGACGGCGCGCATGGATACCTTCTTCTACGGCTCCCACGTGCCGATTCTGCTCGGCATCGTCGACGGCATCTACAAGAAGCATGGTCTTGACGTGACGGCGCAGACCGGCCGCGGCTCGGCGAACACCATTCAGACGGTGGCGGCCGGAACGGATCAGTTCGGTTTTGCCGACGGCGGCACGCTGGTGAAGTTCGTTGCGCAGGGCCTCAAGGCCAAGCAGATCGTCGGCATTCTCGAGGTCAACCCCTCGATCATCCTTGCCATGCCCGAGAGCGGCATCAAGACGCCGAAGGACCTCAACGGCAAGACCGGCGGGTTCGGTGTCGGCTCCGCGCCGGAACAGCTGTTCCCGGCTTTCGCCAAGGGCACCGGCGTCGATGTCGCGTCGATCAAGAAGGTCAGCACCGATCTGCCGACCCGCGACAACCTGTTCATGCAGAAGCAGATCGATTTCTCGTTCGGCTACAACGTGACACAGCTCCCGTTGATGCAGGAGAAGTGCAACTGCACGCTCAACGTGATCCGCTATGCCGACAATGGCATCACGGCCATCAGCAACGGCATCATGGTTGGTGACGACTACGCGGCGAAGAACCCGGAAATCGTGAAAAAGTTCGCGCAGGCAACCGTTGAAGCGATCGAGCTGGCGGTGAAACAGCCTGAGAAGGGCGTCGACGCGTTCTTTGCCTACGCCAAGGAAACCAAGCTGAGCCGTCCGGTGGTGATGAACCAGTGGATGGAGACGATCAAGCTGCTGCAGACCCCGGCGGTCAAGGGCAAGCCCTATGGCGTGACCTCTCCGGAGGACTGGCAGAAGACCATCGACATTCTGACGGAATACGCGGAACTGCCCAAGGGCGTCGTCACCCCGGAGAAGGTGGCCACCAACGAATACCTCGTGGGCGGCGGAAAATGAGTGACGGTTTCGCCATCGAGGAGCGGCCGCTGATCGATGTCCGTGGCGTAGCGAAGAACTACGACACGGACAGCGGTCCGATCCAGGCCCTGTCGAGCGTGACGCTGAAGATCCGGAAGGGAGAATTCATCTCCCTTCTCGGCCCCAGCGGCTGTGGAAAAACGACGTTGATGTCGTTGATCGCAGGACTTGCCACGCCGAGCGAAGGCGAGGTGCGCATCAACGACAAGACGATTCAGGACCCCTACACGAATCTCGGAATTGTCTTTCAAAACGCCGAGCTGCTGGAGTGGCGCACGGCGCTGCAGAACATTCTTCTGCAGATGGAGATTCGCGGGCTGAAGGTGCGGGAGTATGAGCCCGTCGCGCGGCAACTCCTCGCTCAGGTCGGCCTGAAGGGATTCGAAGGCAAGTATCCCGATGAACTGTCCGGCGGCATGAAGCAGCGCGTGGCGCTGTGCCGTGCGCTGATTCACGATCCGGACATTCTGCTGATGGACGAGCCGTTCGGCGCGCTCGACGCGATGACGCGCGACCAGATGAACGCCGACGTGCAGCGCATCTGGATGCAGTCCCGGAAAACCGCGATTCTGGTCACGCACAGCATCGACGAAGCGGTGTTCATGTCGGATCGTGTTATCGTCATGAGCGCCAGGCCTGCGTCTGTTGCGGAGGAGGTCGTGATCGACCTGCCTCGTCCGCGAACGCTCGATGTGCGGGACACGCCCGAGTTCAATGCCTACACCGCCCGGATCCGGGCGCGTTTCAAGCAACTCGGAGTTTTCTCGAATGACTGAGATCACAATGAGCCAACCAGCGCCGTCCGGCGATGCCTCCGCCGTCGCACCGAAAAAGACCGCGAAGTCCGCTCGTTTCGGCTTCGTTACACCGGTCGCGACGCTCGCTTTGTGCATCCTGCTGTGGGAAGCGATTGTCTACGTCTTCAAGGTGCCGACCTATATCGTGCCGCCGCCGAGCGCAATCTTTCATCGGGCCGTGGCCGAGCATCAGTTTCTGTTCAAGCACGCGGTGTCGACGAGCTGGGCCATCCTGCTCGGCTTCGCCTGGGCGTTCGTGATCGGCATTCCGCTTGCGACGATCATGGTCTATTCGGAGGGACTGCGGCGCGCGATCTATCCGCTGCTGATCATCGCGCAGGTGCTGCCGAAGGTCGCGCTGGCTCCGCTGTTCATCGTGTGGTTCGGATTCGGCATGATCCCGAAAGTGGTGATGACCTTCCTGATCGCATTGTTTCCCATCGTGATCGATACGCTGGCGGGTTTGTCGGCGGTGCGCCCGGAAAGCCTGATGCTGCTGCGTTCCATGGGCGCGACGCGTTGGCAGTCGTTCTGGAAGGTGCGTCTGCCGACGGCGCTGCCGCATATCTTCTCGGGACTCAAGATCGCCATGACCTTCGCTGTGGTCGGTGCCATCGTCGCCGAGTTCGTCGCCTCCGATGCCGGCCTTGGTTACGTACTGGTGGACGCACGGGCCAATCTCGACATGGTGATGGTGTTCGCCGCCATCATCTGGCTGGTGCTGCTCGGATTCATCTTCTTCTTCATCGTTGAGTTCGGCGAGCGCCTGCTCGTCAAGGGGCGCGGCGCGCGCCGCAGCAACGAACTCGGCGCGGGTCTTTAGAGCCCGCTCCAATCTGACATTCAACGGAGAGTGCAATGGAAGTCATCAAGACCGATATCCCGACAATGCCGAAGGGCCCGTTTTCGCAGGCGGTGAAGCATAACGGCATCGTGTATGTCGCGGGACAGGTGTCCTTCGACGGCGAGGCGGGGGCGCCGAAACTCGGCGACATCAAGGAGCAGACCCTGCAGACGCTGAAGAATCTCAAGATGGTTCTGGAAGCGTCCGGGTCTTCGCTCGACAAGATCATGAAGCTGACCTGTATCCTGCCGAACTTCCCGACCGATTATGTCGGCTTCAACGAGGCGTTCGCCGAAGTGTTCAAGGGCCCGACCTATCCGGCGCGCACCACGCTGCAGGCCGGTCTGCTCGGCGGCTTCGTCGTCGAGATCGAGGCCATCGCGGTCTGCGACTGATCCGCGGGTCGTCGCATGGATACGCAAGGCCGGCGTCGCATGCGCCGGCCGGACGATCGGACTGAAGGGAGACCGTCATGAGCGGCGAGACATTCTACGAAAGCCTGATGCGCCGTCAGGCGGAGACCTACACCTATCGCGGCAAACTCATCATCAAGGCCAAGGATGTGCAGTGGCACACCAGCCCCCAGGGCCGCAATGCCGTGATCGTCGATGAAACCACCGGCATGAACGCCAAGTTCTTCGGCATGCTGCTGACCGAAATTCCCGCCGGCGGCATGTCGGGCCTGCATCAGCATACGTTCGAGGCTGTGGCCTACGTGCTGGAAGGGCGTGGCCGTGAAGTCATCGGCGACCAGACCATCGATTGGGAGGTCGGCGATACGTTCTATCTGCCGCCGAACGTTCCGCACCGGCACATCAATCGCGATCCGGACAAGCCGGCGAAGATCATGCAGATCGAGGCCTGGCCGCTGCCGATCTTCATGGGCATTTCCCGCCTCGATCAGTTCGAGCCTGCCGGCCCCGCGCCAAAGCAGGACTGAGCGTCGGGCATTCTAAACATCGATCGGGGTTTGATATGAGACTGCAAGGCAAGGTTGCCATCATCACCGGCGCGGCAAAGGGCATCGGCGCGGCCACCGCCGCGATGTTCGCGCGCGAGGGCGCGGCGCTGGGGCTGATGGACAAGGACGAGGCGACGCTTCAGGCCACGGCCGCGGAGTTGAGCAGCAAGGGCGCCAGGGTGGTCGCGCTGGGCGGCGATGTCACCAGCGCGGGTGACATCAAGGCCACGGTCGATGCGGCCGTGAAGGCGTTCGGTCCCGTGACGGTTCTGGTGAACAACGCGGGCGTAACGCTGACGCGGCCGTTCGTCGAGACCACCGTCGAGGATGTGGACTTCCTCGTCGGCGTCAACATCAAGGGCCTGATGCTGGCAAGCCAGGCCGTGATCCCGTTGATGGCCGAAGCGGGCGGCGGCGCGATCGTGCATGACGCATCCAATGCCGGCATTGTCGGTCGTCCGTGGCAGCCGATGTATGGCGCGACCAAGGCGGGCGTGGTGTCGCTCACCAAGTCGATGGCGCTGTCGCTGGCGAAACAGAACATCCGCGTCAACTGCATCTGCCCCGGCTCGATCGATACGCCGATGCTGCGCGGCGCGCTCGCGTCCTCGGGAAACTTCGATCTCAACTGGAAGCGGACCGAGATGGTGATCCCGCTCGGCCGGATCGGGCAGGCCGACGACATCGCCGCCGCCACTCTGTTTCTCGCCTCGGACGAAGCCCGCTATATCACGGGCGTCGCGCTTCCGGTCGATGGCGGGCGCACATCGGGCGTGCCCGAAACCTCACATCTGGGAATGGACGTTTCGAACTGAAGACCGTCCTGTTCTCCTTTTTCAATAACCCCGCGAGTGCATGATGCTCCCTCTTTCCGGGATAACCGTAATCGAATTCTGCCAGATCGCTGCCGGACCATTCTCCGGCATGCTGCTGGCGGATATGGGTGCCGACGTCATCAAGGTGGAATCCCCCGATGGTGATGGCATGCGGGCGTGGCCGCCGATCACCGGCGGCTATTCCGAGAACTTTGCGTCGCTGAACCGCAACAAGCGATCCGTCGTTCTCAACCTGAAGGATCCCGAGGATCTGAAGCGGGCGCGGCAGCTCTGCCTGTCCGCGGATGTCGTGTTGGAAAACTTCCGGCCCGGCGTGATGAACCGGCTCGGGCTCGGCTATGCCGAACTGAGCAAGCTGTCACCGAAGCTGATCTATTGCTCGATCTCGGCCTATGGCCAGCAAGGCCCGCGCGCCAGCGAGGGCGGCTTCGACGTGACGCTGCAGGCGGTGGCGGGCGTGATGAGCGTCACCGGCGAGCCGGGCGGGGCGCCCGTGAAAAGCGGCGTGCCGCTGGCGGATTTCTCGGCCGGGCTCTACGCGGCGTTTTCCGTGACGAGCATGTTGCGCCGGGTCCAGCAGGACGGCGTCGGCGGCCATATAGACGTGCCGATGCTGGGCGCCACGCTTGGCGTCTCGGCGTTGCAGACCAGCGAATATTTCGGCAGCGGCAAGGATCCGCGCAAGCTCGGCTCCGCGCATCCGCGCAATGCGCCGTATCAGGCCTTCCGCTGCAAGGACGGCTATTTCGTGCTCGCGGCAGGCAACAATGATCTGTTCCGGCGCGCCTGCGAGGCGATCGACCGGACCGAGCTGGTGAAGGACGATCGCTTCCAGAGCCCGCTGCTGCGCGCAAAGAATCAGGAGGCGCTGCGCGACCTGCTGGAGACTTCGTTCGCGACGCTGACGGCGGAAACCTGCCTCTCGATCATGCGCGAGCGCGGCGTGCCCTGTGCGCCGATCAACACCTATTCCGAGGCGCTGGCCGACGAGCAGGTGGCCCATTACGGCTGGGTGCAGCCGGTGACGCTGCCCGGCGGCGGACAGACCAGGACGTTCATCAGCCCGGTCAAAGTAACGGGCCTCGATTTCGGGATTCGCCGCCCGCCGCCGGCACTCGGCGAGCATACGGACGAGGTCTTCGCGGACCTTGCCGCCAACGCGTAAGCGCTTGCGATGACGGACGATCGCGTGAGAAAAGCCCGTCCCCGTTCGCGTCTCGTGCACATGGGGCGTGAGGCCGACCTGCCGGCCGCCGTCAATCCGCCGATCCAGCGCGGCAGCACCTATTTGCATGACTCTGTTGCCTCGCTGCGCGCGGCGGAGAAAGCGCGTGCCGAAGGTCATCGCGCCAGGGCTTACGGTCGGCGCGGCACCGAGACCAGTTTTCTGCTGGAAGACGCGCTGACCGAGATGGAAGGCGGCGCGGGCGCGCGGCTGGCCTCGTCCGGGTTGGCCGCGAACGCGCTGGTGTTTCAGGCGCTGCTGCGCCCTGGCGATCACGCGGTGATCGGCGACGGCGTCTACGGGCCGGTGCGGCGCTATGCGGCCAAGGTGCTGGCCGCATTCGGAATCGATTTCGATTTCTGCGCGGCCGATGCGAGCGATCTGGCGGCGAAGATCACGCCGCGCACGCGCCTCGTCTATGTCGAGACGCCGGGATCGACCTTGTTCGAAGTGGTCGATCTGCCCAAGGCCGCCCGGCTCTGCCACGACGCAGGCGCGTTGCTCGCCGTGGACAATACCTGGGGCTCGGCGCTGATCCATCGTCCACTGACGCTCGGCGCGGACGTGTCCGTGCTGTCCGCCACCAAATATCTGTCGGGCCATTCGGATGTGCTGCTCGGCGCGGTCGTTGCCAATGAACGCGCATGGCCTGCGATCAACGACATGGCGGAGTGGACAGGCATCAGCACCTCGCCGGACGATGCCTATCTGGTGCTGCGCGGGCTTCGTACACTGGATGTGCGGCTGCGCGAACAGGCGCGGCAGGCCGCGCAACTGGTCGAATGGTTCCGGACGCGGCCGTTCGTCACGCGCGTCTATTATCCGCCGCTGCCGACCCACCCGGGCCACGAGATCTGGCGGCGTGATTTCTCCGGCGCGAACGGAGTGTTCTCCGTCGAACTCGCGCCGGGCAGTGATGCGCAGGCCGAGGCCTTCGTGGACGCGCTGGAATTGTTCGGCATCGGCTCGTCATGGGGCGGCTATGAAAGCCTGTTGCGGCTTGAGAATGTCGCGCAACTGCGGTCGGTGTCTGCGGCTCCGGCCGGTCCCGTGATCCGCATCTCGGCGGGCTTGGAGGATATCGACGATCTGCTCGCCGATCTCGATGTGGCGGCCGCGCAGGTGTGGGGCAACACATGAGCACGAGCGGGCAGGCGCCGGTATCGGTCACGATGGAAGACCGCATCGCCAAGATCACCCTGAACCGTGGCGCGCGGGGCAACGCGCTGTCGTCGGAGCTGGTCGAGGCGCTGATCGAAACGCTGTCCGGGCTCTTTGCAGATGGCGATGTGCACAGCGTCGTGCTGCGCGGCGAAGGCAGGCATCTGTGCACGGGGTTCGATCTCGGCGGCATCGAGACGCAGAGTGACGGCGATCTGCTGCAGCGCTTCGTGCGGATCGAGATGCTGCTGAATCTGGTCTGGTCCGCGCCCATGCGCACCATCGCGCTGGCAACGGGCCGCACATGGGGCGCGGGCGCCGATCTGTTCGCCGCCTGCGATGTGCGCGTCGCCGATCCGCAGGCGCGCTTCCGGTTTCCCGGCGCGGGCTTCGGCCTCGTGCTTGGCACGCGCCGGCTTTCGGTCCGTATCGGCGACAGCGCCGCGCGACGCTGGGTGACGACCGGCGAGGAGGTTTCCGCGCAGGCCGCGCTGGCGGCGGGACTGGTGACCGACCTTCTGGGCGAAAACGAATCCTTCGACGACTGGTTGCGCGGGCGCGCCGCGCCGACCATTGATATGATGACGCTCGCCGCGTTGAATGGCGCGTCGCGCGCGGATCGCGCCGATGACGATCTCGCGGCGCTGGTGCGTAGCGCCGCGCGGCCGGGCTTGAAGGATCGCATCATCAGTTACGCATCGCAGCGGCGGGGATAACGATGTCGCAAGCGCTACGAATTTGCTTCAGCGGGAACGACGGCGCATCCTGGCGCGATGAAAGCCTGCCGGTGCTGTCTCGGCTGGCGAACTGGGCGGCGGGGCTGGATGCTTCCGCGCTCGACGACGAGGTCGTCCATGCCGCGACGCGCGGCATCGTCGACACTGCCGGTGTCGCGCTCGCGGGCGCGCGGACGTCCACCTGCCAGAACGTGCGGCGGGTGGTGGAGAGCGAGACGCAGTCGGGCGGCGCGACCATGCTGGCGGGCGGCGTCTCGCGTAAAGCCTCCGGCGCGGCGCTGGCCAACGGCACCGCCGCTCATCTGCTGGATTTCGACGACACCCATTTCGACGGAATCGTGCATGCCTCCTGCGTGGTGTTTCCGGCCGTGCTCGCCTGCGCGGAGGAAAATGGCGCGACCACGGCTGATGTGCTTGCCGCATTCGTCGCGGGGTCAGAGGTCACCTATGCGCTCGGCCGCGCGCTGCCGGATATTTTCTGGCAGGGCTGGTGGACCACCGCGACACTGGGCTCGATTGGTGCTGCCGCCGGAGCCGCGCGCGCGATGCGCATGGACGCGGCGGCGACCGCGCATGCGCTCGCCATCGCGGCGAGCTTCACCTTTGGCATGCGCACCATTCTCGGCAACGACGCCAACCCGCTCGGCGCGGGTATTGCCGCACAGGCCGGCGTGCGCGCGGCGCTGCTGGCGCGGGAGGGCGTGCAGGGCGCGCTCAACACGGTCGAGCATCCGGTGGGTCTCGCCGCCGTGTTCAACAACAAGCGTCTCGACGCCTCGCGGATCAGCGAACTCGGTCGGCACTATGCGCTGGTGTCGCCGGGACTCGCCTTCAAGCTGTTTCCGGCATGCTCGGGCGCGCAGGCCGCCTCGCAGGCGATGTCTGAACTGGTGGCCAGCGAAGGCCTTCGGGGCGACCGGATCGCGCGCGTGGTGTGCCGCGTCGCCCCGCTAGTCGCGGAGAACCTGCGCTATCCCGATCCGGCCAACCTCACGCAGGCGCAGTTCTCGCTGCCCTTCGCGATCGGCTGCCAGATCGCGGCCGGCCGTTTCGGCGTCGCGCAGCTCACCGACGAGTTCCTGCATTCGCCGGCATTGCGTGCGGCCATGGCCAAGGTCGAGATGCAGCGCGCCGAGGATCTCGCGCCACCGGCGCAGAAACATCTTTATCCGGAGGCGGCCGAGGTGACATGCGTGCTGTCGGACGGCCGCCGCGTCATGCGCACGGTGCTTGCGGCGCGGGGCATGCCGAGCGATCCGCAGAGCGACGACGACCTGCGTGCGAAATTCATGGAATGCGCCACCAGCCTGCTGCCGCAGCAGGCGGTGGATCAGATCTACGATCAGCTTCAGACTTTGAAATCACTGCGGCCTGCGACCGATGTCTTCCGCGCGCTGCGCGAGCAGGGCAATCTGTCATGATGACGAAGGCACCGGAGATCGGGCGGTCGCATCGCCGCCAGCATGTGGACGTGGCGGTGATCGGCGCGGGCGCCGCCGGCCTCGTCGCCGCCGAGGCTGCGGCCGCGCTGGGGCAGTCGGTGGTGGTGCTGAACAAGGGGCAGGTCGGACGCTCCGGCGCGACCGCGACCATCACCGGCGATATCTCGGTGGACAGCCGGACCATTCATCACCGTCTCGGCCTTGCGGGCCAGAAGGCCGACAGCGAGGAGCTGTTTCTGGAAGACACTCTGCGCGGCGGCGCGTTTCTTAATCATCGCGGTCTTGCGGCGGCGATGATCGAGGAGGTCGGCGCGGAGGTGAAGCTGCTGCTGGACATGGGACTCAAGGTCGCCGGCATCGGCCACGCACCGGGCCACCGCTATCCGCGCGGCGTGCTCGTCTCCGGCATGCAGCTTCTGCAACTCCTCACCCGCAAGGCCGCCGCTGCCGGTGTGCGGTTCCGCGACGAGTTCTATGTCGCCGAGATCACCCGCGATGATGCAGGAGCAACCGGCATCACCGGGCTTGATCTGCGCAGCGGCGAAGTGCGTTCGCTCAGCGCCAGCGCGGTGATCATCGCGGCGGGCGGCGGAGCGATGGTGCATCCGTTCCGCACCGTGCCGGAAGAGCTGGTCGGCGACGGTTACCACATGGCGCTACGCGCGGGTGCGGAGCTGGTGGATATGGAGATGATCCAGTTTCTGCCGTGCTGCCTGGTCAATCCGCCGCTGTGGCGCGGCATCCAGTTTCCGTGGATCATCGGTCCGCAGAGCGGCACGCGCGCATGGCTGCTCAATCGCTATGGTGAGCGCTTCATGGCGCGTTACGATCCCGAGCGGATGGAAATCTCGACCCGCGATATCATCTCACGCGCCTGTGTGCAGGAGGTGCAGGAGGGACGCGGCGGCCCCGGTGGCGGCGTCTTCATGTCGTGGGCGCACCTGCCGCACGATATTCTGGACTTCCTGCCGCAATGGTACGGCAAGCCGCTGCTGCGCTCGACCTGGCACTGGGAAGGGTTCGACTTCAGTGAACTGGTCGGCCGGATCAAGCAGGGCTATGCGGTGGAGGTGATGCCCGCCGCGCATTTCATGATGGGCGGTGTGCGGATCGATATGCAGGGCGCGACGTGTGTGCCGGGCCTGTTCGCATGCGGCGAGGTGGCGGGCGGCGTGCATGGCGCGAACCGGCTGTCCGGCAATGCGTGCAGCCAGTTTCTGGTTCAGGGCCGCCGCGCGGGTCGCGCCGCCGCGGCGTGGGCCAAGGGCAACGACCGGCCGCGCGGCGCGGCGGATGTGGCGGGCGGGGGGCTGATCGGCGCGGATGCCGGCGCGTATGGCGTCGCCGAGCGGGTACAGGCCATCGCCAATGCGGGCCTCAGCGTGCTGCGCTCGGGCGAGGCGCTGTCGACCGCGCTGGCCGATATCCGGCAGGTGGCGGCGGAAGTCGGCGAGGGACGCGAGATCGACCGGCGCGGCCCTTACGACCGCTCCGTCATCGACGCGCTGGAGGCGCGCAGCGCCATCCTCTCGGTCGAGGCGATGGCGCTGACGGCACTGCATCGCGAGGAAAGCCGCGGTGCGCATTATCGCTCCGATTTCACCGAGCAGGACGACCGCTTCCTCGTCAACGGCGTCATCGCCATGACGGATGGCGCGTTGAGCTATCGCGCCGAGCCGGTCAGCGCATAAGGGGGCCTTGATGACGACGCTTCGCCTGATCCTGATGCGCCCGGACATCAATGCGCCGGATGTGGTGAAACAGCAGACCTTCGAGGTGCCGGATCAGGGGCTGACCAGCATCAGCACCGCGCTTCAGCATATCTCCCGCACCTTCGACAGCAGCATCGGCTACTATCTGTCGTGCCGGCGCGGCATGTGCGCGTGCTGCGTGGTGCGCGCCAACGGCAAGATCTGCATGGCTTGTGTCACGCCCGTGAGCGACGGGATGGTGATCGAGCCGATCCGCCTCGACATTCAGGTGAAGGATACCGTCGTCGATCTCAGCATGGGCAAGGACCACCGCTTTGCTTTCGACGGCGAGACGCAATGATCCTGCATGCGGACTGGACTTATCTGGAGCAGCAGTTCGGCTGCTCGCTGTCCGATCATTTTCTGATGGCGTTGCGTGCCTTCGACAACACACGGTCGGTGACTCCGTTTCTGCTTGAACGGAACGGGCAACGGTTCGGGCTGTTTCTCCATGTGGAGAAGGGCAACGTGGCGGCCGCACATCTGCCGCCGGATATCGTGCCGGTGTTCTACCAGCCTTATTTCAATTTCGATGCGCAGGAGCGGCCGCCGCTCGTGCATCGTTCGCTCGAAGACGCGATACTGGCCATCGCGGAGGGCGAGACGGCGCTGACGGTGGACCGCACGCTGCCCATCGCCGTTTCACGAAAGCTGTCCGCGCATTTCCGCCTCACGCTTGAGACGGGCAACGAGACCGGCGCGGTGACGTTGCGCCCTGTCTTCCGCGACGACGCGCTGTCGCGCCTCGGCCGCAGCCGGCTGGACGCCGCCGCCATCGCGCGGCGTTTGCTGGCACGCTCGCGTCATCGCGACGCCATCGCGCCCTATCTGGAAGCCAGCGGCAATGACCGATTCCAGCGGCTGGACATGCTGCTTGGCGAGATCGGCGCCGATGCGCTGATCGTCAGTTCGATCATCAATGTGCAGGAAGTCGCCGCGGTGCCGATGCGTGGCAAACAGCGGCCGCTTGGTGCGATCTATCGCCCGGATGGCGCGCTTTATGTGATCGAGGCAGGTGTTGGTCCGGATGGCCGGACGTTCGCCTCGCTGGCCGATGCGCTCAAGGCCGTCGCGCCGCAGGGCTCGATCGCGGTGGAGGAGGACGATCTCGGAGCCGGTCTCGCGCGAGAACTGGGACTCGACGCACGCGATACGGTGCCGGCCGACGGGATGCTGCGGCGCTGGCGTGACCACGGCACGCTGCCCGATCTGCCATTTTATATCGTGACAACGCGGGCTTCGCGTCACGCCATGGAGGCCGCGCTGGAGTTCGCGGAGCGTGGCGTCGCGGCGGGCGATCCGATCACCGAGATGGATGCCTATGCGGTCTACCTGCAGACGCTGCGGGCCTTCTTTGCCGAGCATGCGCCTGGCTATCGCGTGGCCCGGACGTTGACGAACTTTCATTCTGGCGCGCGCACCATCTTTCCGTCCAACGCCGCGCCATTCGCGCTGAACCGTCGCTCCGGCATGCTGAAGATCGACGCCGGCTGTCTGATGCTCGACACCGAGGGCATGATGCTCGGCTGTTCGGATATCGCGCGCACGCTCTGCTTTGACGAGGCGGGACAGCGCTACGCCGATCTGTTCGCGCGCGGCGTCACGGAGCATCTTGTTCCGGCCTGCCGGACCGGGGCGAGCGGCAGCGAGATTCATGCGGCGGGTGTCGCGGCGGTGATGGCCGAGCACGACCGCCTCGTTTTCAGCCCGCTGTATCACGACATCGGCCAGCCGGGTTCTTATGAGCGTGACGTCGGCCACCTGCTCGGTCGCAACAATCTCGCACATCTGAAATTCACGCCCGACGAGACCGGCGTGCTGCGTGAAGGCATGATCGCCTGCTGCGAGTATCAGTGGCCCGGCGACGGCCACGCCATCGCCTATGAGGACACCTGTCTTGTCACGCCGTCCGGTGGACTCAATTTGACGATCGACTAGCAATCGCCCAGCCCCTGGATGCGAACTCCAGATGTAAATCATTGAAATCATTGGCTGGGGCGGGAGGGATCGAACCTCCGCATGGCGGAATCAAAATCCGCTGCCTTACCGCTTGGCTACGCCCCAACGGGCAGGGATGCGCCGTGAAGGCGATCCCGCTGTCGGCACGTCTATAGAGCATGACGGGGCGAAGGGGAATCCTTGTTTCCGGCCGGGCGTCCACTGATTCACAAGGGGATTTTCGCTTCCAATGCGTCGGGACCGCCCGAGCGCCGGCCGGGATGTGGCCGCGGAGGGGAACAACGTCGCCGCGGTTTCAGTGCCGGGTGCTCCGTCCCTCTTCCCGGAGGAGGGGAGAGGAACGGGTCGGTGGGCAACCGGTGTAATGCGGAGCTTGTCGTCGTCGAGCTTGCAGCGGTGCCGTCCTAGCGCTTGCGCCTGGCATGCTCGGCATAGATGAAGTTGTCGTAGCTGGCTTCGCTGATCCGGTGCCAGAGCAGGATGTCTTCGCGGAACGCTTTCCAGTTCTCATAGATGGTCTTGAAGCTCTCGTTCTTTGCAGCGACTTCGTCGTAGTAGTCGAAGGCGATGCCGTAAGCTTCCGACAGCATGTCGCGCGGGAAGGGACGCAATTCCGCGCCGAGACCGACCAGATTGCGGAGCGCCGCGCCGTTCTTCGCGTCGTAGCCGGCGGTAACCAGCGTCATCGATTCGGTGCACGCGACCTCCACCGCCCTCTTGTAATGTGGCGGAAGCTCGTTCCACTTGTTCAGGTTCATGAAATTGCTGACGAGGACGTTGCCTTCCCACCAGCCCGGATAATAATAGTACTTTGCAACCTTGTAGAGGCCGAGCTTCTCGTCGTCGAACGGGCCGACATACTCGACCGCGTCGATCGTGCCGCGTTCGAGCGCCGGATAGATGTCACCCGGCGGGATTCCCTGCGGCACGACTCCCATGCGCTTCATGATTTCGCCGGCGAGGCCGGAGATGCGCATCTTCAGGCCCTTCATGTCCTCCAGCGACTTGATCTCCTTGCGGTACCAGCCGCCCATCTGCGCGCCGGTCTGGCCGATCGGGTGCGAGTAGATGTTATAGGTCTTGAAGAAGTCGTTGGTCAGCTTCTGGCCGTCGCCGCGCAGCATCCAGGCGATCTGCTGGCGGGTGTTCAAGCCGAACGGAAGCACCGAGGCAAAGCCGAAGGTCGGATCCTTGCCGACGTAGCTGTACGCAGTCGAGATGCCCATCTCCACCGTGCCGTTCTGCACGGCGTCGAGCACCTGCGCGGCCGGAACGATTTCGCCCGGCCCGAAGAACTGGATCTGGAACTTGCCTTCGGTCAGTTCGCCGATCCGCTGTGTGGCGTTGAAGGTGCCCTCGTGCGAGATCGTGAGGTTCTTCGGAAACGCGGAGGCGCATCGCCATTTGATGGTCGGCGAGGACTGGGCGATGGCGGGCGCGGCGACCGCGCTGCCAATTCCGCCCGCGAGAGCGGCCTTCGTAAACGTTCGGCGATCCATTTGCGATGTTCTCCTCGTTGCTGGGAAACGGAAATCGGGGCGATGTGCCTATGGACGTGCGGGAGCGAGATCGATGCCGTCGAGATCGTCGAGCGCTGGCACGTCCAGCGCATCGAGCTTCCGCTCGATCGTGCTCCGGTCCAGCGAGACATCCCTGTGGATGAAATAGGTCACGACCTGCGGGAAGAAGATGATGATGGCGACCAGCAGCAGCTGCAGGCCGATCCAGGGAAGCGCACCCCAATAGATGTCCGAGCTCTTCACTTCCTTCGGGGCCACGCCGCGCAGATAGAACAGCGCGAAGCCGAACGGGGGATGCATGAAGCTGGTCTGCATGTTGGCGCAGATCAGCAGCGCGAACCAGACGAGGTCGATCCCCAGCTTCTCCGCGACGGGTGCGAGCAGCGGGATGACGATGAAGGCGATCTCGAAGAAATCGAGGAAGAACGCCAGGATGAACGTGAAGATGGTGACGAAGATCAGAAACCCGGTGCGCCCGCCGGGAAGTGTGTGCAGCAGCTCCTCGATCCAGACGCCGCCATTCACACCCTGAAATACCAGGCTGAAGCAAGTCGATCCGAACAGGATGAAAATCGACATGGTGGTGATCTGCGTGGTGGAGGTCAGCGCCTGCCGGAGCAGATCCCGGGTGAGCCGGCGATAGACGATGGCGAGGATCATGGCGCCGACGGCGCCCATCGCACCCGCCTCGGTGGGAGTGGCGAGGCCGACGAAGATCGTGCCGAGGACCAGAAAGATCAGCCCCATCGACGGGACGATGGCCAGGACCAGTTGTTTTGCGAGCGGCCATCCCGACAGCGTCCTCGCCTCCTCGGGCAAGGGCGGCATCCGGTGCGGCTGCAGAATGGCGATAATGGCAAGGAAGATCACGAAGATCGCGATCTGCAGGATCGAGGGGCCGATCGCGCCGAGATACATGTCGCCGACCGAACGATTTAGCTGATCGGCCAGAACGATGAGAACGAGCGAGGGCGGAATGATCTGCGTGATTGTGCCGGATGCGGCGATCACGCCCGTGGCTAACTTCATATCGTAGCCGCTCCGATACATGATCGGCAGCGAGATCATGCCCATCGCGATCACCGAGGCGGCGACCGTTCCGGTGATCGCGCCGAGGATGGCGCCGACGATGACGACCGCGAAAGCCAGCCCTCCGGGTTTGCTGCCGAACAGCTGACCCATGCCTTCGAGCAGATCTTCGGCGAGCCCGCACCGCTCCAGGATCGCGCCCATGAACGTGAAGAAGGGAATCGCCAGAAGAAGCTCGTTCGAGACGATGCCGAACAGCCGCAGCGGCAGCGCGTTCAGAAAGTCCGGCGTGAACAGACCCGCCGCCGCTCCGGCGACGCCAAAGCCAAGGCCGACCGCAGCGAGCGAGAACGCAACAGGAAATCCGATCAGGAGGGTGAGAATCATGCCCCCGAACATCAGCGGGGGAAGCATTCCGAGTGTCATTTTTGAAGGTCCGTCCCTGAGCGTGCGCCTACTGGAGCGGGCGTTCGTAGGCCGCCACGGCCCCGTTCGCGCGAGCGAGTGCGAGAATCCGCTTGAGAAGCTCCGAGAGGCCCTGAAGGACGAGCAGGCCGAAGCCGACCGGCAGAAGCAGTTTGACCGGCCACACGATCAGTCCTCCGGCATTGCTCGATGCCTCACCGCTGGCGAACGACATCAGGAACTGAGGAAGCGAGAGCCAGCTCAGATAGGCGCTCACCGGGATCAGGAAGACGGTCAGTCCGAAGATGTCGATCCAGAGCCTGACCCGTGGACTGACGGCGCCGTAGATGAGGTCGACCCGCACATGATTGTTGGTGCGCAGGGCATCGGCGGCGCCCAGCAGCACGACCGCGCCGAACAGTTGCCACTGAATCTCAAGAAAGGCGTTCGAGGAAAGGTTGAGGGCGTAGCGCGCGACAGCATTGAGTGCGCTGATCAGAACCGAAGCGAGAACCAGCCAGTTCGCCAGCGTGGCGATGGTCTTCGAGAGCCGATCCACTGCCGAGCTAAAGTTGACCATCGGCTGCCCTTTCCTTGCTCAGATGCCTATTGCGAGTTCTCCTTTGAGGAGTGCGTCCGCCCTTGTGCGGGAATCGAGTCCCGTCGATCGTCAAAAACCCTCGTGCCCACATGGGAAATCGATGTCAGCTGGATTTGAGCTCATACTGATCGAAACTGACATCGGGCAACTGTCGCGGGCGGGACAATTCAGTGTTGTCGGAAAATTATTGAGATTATATCTCACTTAGCATGGAATTTGCTTTAGGGCTCTGCAGGTGATCCAGGAGGGGAAAGGTCATGAAGAGGAAGACGGTGAGGGAATGCCTGTCCCAGGGGACCTGGTTCCGCGAGCTGCCTGAAGCGCTGGCGGAACAGATCCTTGCAAAGGGAGTCCCGCTGGAGTTTGGCGATCGCGCCATGATCTACGGAACCGGCGATCGCCCCACGGGGCTGTATGGCATTCTCTCCGGGAGCGTGCGGCTTGGCACCCACACCGAAGACGGCAAGCAAATCCTGTATCGGGTTCTCAAGCCCGGCGCCTGGTTCGGATATCTGTCCATGCTCGACGACGAGCCGCGGTTTCAGGATGCCGTCTGTGACGTACGCTCTTCGCTTCTGTTCATTTCCGCAACCGCCTACCGCTCGATCGTCGCGGACGACCCGCACTATGTTCTCCATTTCTCGCGGCTCGCGTGTCAGGATCTGCGGATAGCAATGAATCTGCTGGCGGAAATGAAAGCGACCCCGCTGCCGAACCGCGTTGCGCAGGTTCTGCTCCAGACGCTGGAGGGGCCGTCCCAGAAGTCGGGCGCATGTCTGCTCACGCAGGATGCGCTGGCGTCGATTGTCGGGGCCTCGCGCCAGACCATCAATCGCGTGCTGCGAGGTCTGGAAGAGAAGAATCTCATCCATCTTCAATATGGCCGGGTGATCGTCAGCGATATTCGTTTGCTCGCCGCCGAGGCGGAATGCGATCTGGCCGGGTTGCAATCGCTCCGCCGTATCGGTCATGGCGTGAGCATTGCGTGCGCTCCGTGAGCGCCTGCGAGCGATAGCTCCGACCGCAAAATTCTCGGCGCCGATCGCTGTCGCCATCTGCGGGAGTGCGGGCTGGTGCGCCGTTCCGGACGCAGACGAGGCGGCCCGGCTGCGGCCCGCTGTCGCGGGTCCGGTCGTCGAAATCCGGAAATCGTCCTGCCGCGCAACAATTGCGCAGTGGCTGCGCTAAATATGTTCAGGCGGTGGCATTGACACGGATCAACAATTGTAAAAAATAACTGAGAAAGCTTCTCTATAATATTCCCGAGGCAGGATGGGCGTCGCCTTGCGCGAAAGAATCATTGAAGGACCGGCGCTGAAGCGCCGTTTCCACACCTTGAAGGAGATGTTCGAGGCGACGCTGGCAAAGGTGCCGGATCAGGTCTTCATGCGGGAACGGACGCCGGACGGATGGCGCGAGATCAGCTATCGCCAGATGCATGATCTTGCCCGTCGGGTCGGTGCGCTGTTGCGCGATCATGGCCTTTCCGAAGAGCGGCCACTGGCGATCCTGTCCGGAAACAGTATCGATCATGCGATCTTTTCCTTTGCGGGGATTCTGCGCGGAATTCCCGTGTCTCCGATCTCCGCCGCCTACGCGAAGTTCTCGGATCAGACCCGGCTTCGCGCGATCTTCGACATTCTGACGCCCGGGCTGGTGTTCGCGGAATCGGGTGTCGCCTGCGCCAATGGCCTTGGCGTTGCGGACGAGATCGGAGCTCTCGTTCTGGTGTCGCGCGAGGCGCGGCCGGCATCGCACGACCGCATCTGGTCGGAACTTACCGGCGCGATACGTGATGACACGCGCGAAACCTTGCCCGTGACGCCGCAGACGATCGCGAAGGTGTTGTTCACATCGGGGTCGACCGGTTCGCCAAAGGGCGTGATCGTCACCAACGAGATGTCGTGCGCCGATCAGGACGGCATCGCCCAGTTCTGGCCGTTCCTCGAAGAGGTGCCGCCTGTCGCGGTCGACTGGCTGCCATGGAGCCATATCTTCGGTGGCAACATGATCGTCAATCTCGTCCTGCGCAACGCCGGGACGCTGACGATCGACGAGGGGCGGCCGAACGCGCAGCAGTTCGGCTTGACGATCAGAAACCTGCGCGAAGTCCGGCCGACCATGCATTTCGGCGTGCCGATCGCCTATCGCGAACTGGCGAACGCGCTGGAGCGCGACGAGACGCTCGCGGCTGCGTTCTTCTCGCGGCTGCGTCGCATGTTCACGGCGGGCTCTGCGCTCCCGGTCGATGTGTGGGATCGCCTGCATGCACTCGCGGCGAGGCATGGCCGGCCGGATTTCTGTTTTCATATCGGCTGGGGCGCGACGGAGACAGCACCCGTGGTGTCGATGTCGCCGATCCACAATCGCCGCGCCGACAGCATCGGTGTGCCGATCGCGGGAGCGCGGATCAAGATGGTGCCGAGCGCCGACAAGCTCGAACTGCGGGTGAGCGGGCCGATGGTGACGCCTGGCTACTGGCGCAGCCCCGATCTGACGAAGAAGGCCTTCGATGCGGAAGGCTACTATTGCATCGGCGATGCGGGGCGGTTGCTCGACGAGAGCGATCCCGCGCAGGGGATCATTTTCGATGGCCGCACGGCCGAGAACTTCAAGCTGTCCAGCGGCACATGGGTGGCCGTGACGGCGCTGACGCTGTCTGTGCTCCAGAGCGGCGCGCCGGTCATTCAGGACGTGGCGATCACCGGACAGGACCGCGATGAGATCGGACTGCTGGTGTTTCCAAATCTTGAAGCCTGCCGGTCGCTGACCGGCCTGCACGATGCCGATATGGACGCGCTGGTGCTGCACGCGGATGTTCGGGCCTTCATCGTCGAGACAATGCGGAAGGTCAATCGGGGAGGCTCGTCGACGCGCATCATGCGCGCGATGCTGCTGACTGATCGCCCGAGTGTCGAGCGCGGCGAGATGACGGACAAGGGCTATCTCAATCAGCGCGCAGTGCTGCGCGCACGCGAGGATGCGATTGCCCGTCTATACAGCGATCCCGACGGGGATGTGCTCTACGCGCACGCGTCGAGCTGAAATGGGCGATGGCGTTGCCTCTCGCACCGCCATCGGTCGCTAACCACAAGTCAGGTCGTTTGAGATGACGTATCACGCCCCCATCGGAGAACTCCGGTCGTATTTGCGCAACTGCACCTCGGCCTTGTCCGGGGCCGGAGCCGGCGACGGGGATCAGCTCGATCTTGAATCGTTGTCTGCGTTGCTGTCGGAGGCGGGGCGGTTCGCGGGCAGTGTTCTGCTGCCGGCCGACGATTCGCTGGATCGCGTTGGAGCCGCTTACGCCAATGGAACGGTGCGGACCGCACCCGGACATCGCGAAGCCTATCGCGGTTTCGTTGACGGCGGCTGGATGTCGGTGTCGTTGCCTGCGGAATGGGGCGGGCAGGCGCTTCCGCTGGCGGTGAACGCCGCATGCCTCGAACTGTGGCATGCCGGCTCCATGGCGTTCGCGATGGGAACGCTGCTGACAATGGGAGCCGTCGAGACCATCGAGGCTTATGGCACCGACGCGCTGAAGCAGGCCTACCTGCCCAAGCTGACGACCGGCGAATGGGCGGCCACCATGGCCATGACCGAGCCGATGGCGGGCTCCGATCTGGGCAACATCAGGACCAGGGCCGAGCCGGCCGGCGATGGCACCTATCGCATCTTCGGCACCAAGATCTTCATCTCGTATGGCGAGCACGATCTCTCGGAGAATATCGTCCATCTTGTTCTGGCGCGCATGAGCGGCGCGCCGGCGGGCGTTCACGGGCTGTCGCTGTTCGTCGTGCCGAAGATGCTGCAGTCTGTCTCTGGTCCGGGCGAGCGGAACGATGTCCGCTGCATCGGTATCGAGAAGAAGCTGGGCCAGCACGGCTCGCCGACCTGCGTCATGGCATTCGGGGAGAATGGCGGCGCGAAGGGCTGGTTGCTCGGGGAGGCCAACAAGGGCCTTCTGGCGATGTTCACCATGATGAATCGCGCCCGGCTCGCGGTGGCGACGCAGGGCGTCGCGATGGCCGAGCGCGCATTCCAGAAGTCGTTCTCCTATGCGGCCGAGCGGCAGCAGGGGCGTGCGAAGGACGGGATGGCCATGTCCATTGTCCAGCATCTTGATGTCCAGCGCATGCTGGGTCTGATGATGAGCTTCACCTCCGCAGCGCGGGCGATCACGCTGAGCACGGCGGATGCGATCGATCGTTCGCGGCGTTGCACGAATCCCGAAGAGCGCCGCGAAGCCGAGCTGGAAGCGGATTTCTTGACGCCGCTCGCCAAGGCCTTCTGCACCGACGTCGGATGCGATGTGGCCTCGATGGCCATCCAGATTCACGGCGGCAGCGGCTTTGTGGAGGAGACGGGGGTTGCCCGTCTCTGGCGCGATTGCCGGATCGCGCCGATCTACGAGGGCACGAACGGAATCCAGGCGATCGATTTCGCGGGCCGCAAGCTGGCGATGGATCAGGGCGAGACGGCGCGGCGTCTGTTGTCCTCATATGAAGCCGATGCCCGCGCGCTGATGCGTGAGCCATCCTTTGCCGAGGCCGGTGCGCGCCTGCTCGAGGCCTGCGAGAAGGCGCGCGCCGCGACCGAATACATGCTGGCGAAGCGCGCGACATCTGACGCTCTGGCGGGAGCGACGGACTATCTGCGGCTGTTTGCGCTTGCGGCCGGAGCCGCGCTGCTCGCGCGTGCGTATCTGCGTGCCGATGAAACCGACACGACCCGCGATCACTTTGCAGCATGTCTCGGGTTCTTCGTCGCCCGCATCCTGCCGGAAACCCGGACGCTTCACGATCTTGTTCTGGAAGGCGCCGGAGTCACGGCCGTCATCGGCGCACGCTTTGTCGAACTGGGCCCGGATGGCGATGCGTTTGCCGCGCGGCTTGCCGTCTGAAAATCAGACAGACCGTTTGTATCGGAGGAGTGGACGTGATGAAGACCGCATTGAAATGGATTGCATTCGGAGCCGCCATGGCACCGGCCGCTGCGTTCGCGCAGGTGACGGCGTGTGTCACGGTGTCCGCCTCAGGGCCTGCCGCATCGCTCGGCATTTCCGCCCAGAATACCGTCGCCTTCGTGCCGAAGAAGGCGGGCGAGGCGGAGATCAAGTATGTCGTCTACGACGACGCCAGCGATCCGACCAACGCGGCGCGCAACGCGCGCAAATGCGTCGAGGATCATAAGGCCGACGTGATTCTCGGCTCCTCGACCTCGCCGGCTGCTGCTGCGGCGGCTGCCGTCGCGGCCGAGACCGGCACGCCGCTGATCGCCGTGGCGCCCGTCAACGTTCCGCCTCCGGTCGAGAAGTGGACGTTCCGCACCGCGCAGAAGAACGAGATCATGGCGAGCGCCATCATCGCGCATATGAAGAAGAACAACGTCAAGACGCTGGGATTCATCGGCTACAACGACGCCTTCGGTGAAGACTGGCTGAACGCGATGAAGGCTCTGCTGAAGGACAGCGGCGTCACCATTGGGCCCGTCGAGCGCTTCGCCCGCACCGACACCAGCGTGACCGGGCAGGTGCTCAAGCTCGTCAGCGCCAAGCCCGACGCGGTTCTGATCATCGGGACCGGCACCGGCGCGGCGCTGCCGCCGACCGCGTTGAAGGAGCGCGGCTACAAGGGCCTCGTCTATCAATCGCAGGGTGCGGGCACGCGGGACTTCATCCGCGTTGCCGGCAAGAACGCCGAAGGCAATCTGGTCCCGCTCGGAACGGTCGTCGTCGCGAGCCAGCTTCCCGATAGCCATCCGTCGAAGCGGCTCGGGCTTGAATACACCAGGCAGTACGAGGCCGCTCATGGCCCGGGCAGCGTCTCGGCGTTCGGCGGCATGCTGTTCGACGCCGGGCAATTGGTCGCGGCCGCCGTGCCGAAGGCGCTCGACAAGGGCAAGCCCGGCACGCCGGAATTCCGCGCGGCGCTGCGCGACAACATCGAGGGCCTGCACGAAGTCGTCGGCGTCAACGGTGTCTACAACATGTCGCCGGCCGATCACTTCGGCCATGACAGCCGCAGCCGCGCGCTGGTTCAGGTCGATGGCGGCGACTTCAAGTTCGTGTCGATGGACTGACGATCACCGTCTCTCCCGCTGTCCGCGGGAGAGACATTCTCTTCCGTCGGAAGCGGTGCGCCATGGACTTTTCGATCTTCCTCTTTCTGTTTCAGGATGGCGTGCTGACGGGCGCGATCTATGCATTGATCGGCGTCGCCTTCGTTCTGATTTTCACTGTCACCCGCGTCATCTTCATCCCGCAAGGCGACCTTGTGGCGTTCAGCGCGCTGACGCTGATCGCGCTCAAGGATGGTCATATCCCGGGCTCCGTCTGGTTGCTGCTGGCGTCGGGTCTCGGCGCTGGGCTCGTTGAGCTGATCGCCGCGCGCGCGCGGTTGTCGCGCCGGAAGCTGATGAATATCTCGCTGTGGAATGTCGTGCTTCCGGCCGGCCTGGCGCTCGTTGCGGTCTTCGCTGCACGGCATGACATCGGCGATGTTGGTCGTGCGCTGCTGTCGATTGCGCTGGTGGCGCCGCTCGGCCCTTATGTCTATCAGATCGCCTTCCGGCCGCTGGGTGATGCATCCGTGCTGGTGCTGCTGATCGCGGCCGTTGGCGTGCACTGGCTGATGATCGGCCTCGGCCTTGCATTCTTCGGCGCGGAGGGCTTTCGCGCCGAGCCCTTCATCGACGCCAATTTCGATCTGGGGCCGTTGCTCGTCTCCGGCCAGAGCATCCTGATTCTTCTCGCGGTCGCTGTCGTCATGATCGGGCTTTACATGATCGCCGAGCGCACGCTGCTCGGCAAGGCGCTGCAGGCTTCGGCCATCGACGAGCGCGGCGCGCGGCTCGTCGGCATCTCGCCGCAGGGCTCCGGCTCGCTGGCCTTTCTGCTGGCCTCGTTCATCGGCGCGGTGTCCGGCGTGCTGGTCGCCTCGACCACGACGATCTATTTCGACAGCGGCTTTCTGATCGCGCTCAAGGGGTTCGTGGCGGCGATCGTCGGCGGATTCGCCAGCTATCCGCTGGCGGTGGCTTCCGCTTTCTTCGTCGGGCTGTCGGAGTCCTTCGCCTCGTTCTGGGCCAGCGCGCTGAAGGAAGTCATCGTCTTCAGCCTGATCCTGCCTGTTCTGTTTTTCCGCTCGTTCAGCACGAGCCACGCCGAGAGGGATTGAGCGATGTCGCGGACCTTCCTGATCGCCGCGCTGGTCGTGCTGGCCGTCCCGTTCATCCCCGGCTTTCCGCCGTTCTGGGTCACGCTGCTTAACGCCATCGGACTGGCGAGCCTCGTTGCCATCGGGCTGATCGTGCTGACCGGCGTCGGAGGCATGACCTCGTTCGGGCAGGCCGCGTTCGTCGGCTTCGGTGCCTACACGTCGGCGGTTCTCACGACGCAGTACGGCTTTTCGCCGTGGCTGAGCCTGCCGGTCAGCCTGATCTTCACCATGGCGGCCGCATGCGTGCTTGGTTTGGTGACGGTGAGGTTGTCGGGACATTATCTGCCGCTCGGGACGATCGCCTGGGCCGTCGCCATCTTTTATCTGTTCGGCAATAGCCCGTGGCTTGGTGGGTTTAACGGGATTTCCGGCGTGCCGCCGCTCTCCATCGCCGGGAAGACGCTGTTCGGCCCGCTCGACGTCTATCCTGTGGTCTGGGCCGGCGTGATCGTGGCGCTCATTGCCACCAGCAATCTGCTGGACTCCCGCGCAGGCCGGGCACTCAGAGCCCTGCGCAGCGGCACCGTCAGCGCGGAAGCGTTCGGCATCGATGTGCCGCGCGCCAAGCTCAGCATTTTTGTTTACGCGGCGGTGCTGGCGGGCTTTTCCGGCTGGCTGTTCGCCCATACGCAGCGTGTGGTGACGCCGACGGCGTTCAGCCTCAACGCCGGCATCGAATATCTGTTGATGGCCGTTGTCGGCGGAGCCGGGCACGTGTTCGGCGCACTGATCGGCGCCGGCCTTGTCGTGGTGCTCAAGGATCAGTTGCAGAACGTACTGCCGCTGATCTTCGGCAACAGCGGCAACTACGAGACGATCGTGTTCGGTGCGCTGCTGGTTCTGATGCTGCAATATACTCGCGACGGCCTCTATCCGTTCGTGGCCCGCTGGTTTCCCGAACGTCCGCGAGCGATTGCAGGGCAGGCAAGGCCCTTGCCGGCGAAGCCGCATCCCGAACGCGGCGTCGATCTGCTGCGGGTCGTCGGCGCGAGGAAGGTGTTCGACGGCCTCGTCGCGGTGAACGACGTGAGTTTCCAGGTCCGGTCCGGAGAGATCCTCGGGCTGCTAGGGCCGAACGGCGCGGGGAAAAGCACCACCTTCAATCTCGTGACCGGCGTGATTCCGCTGAGCGAGGGGCACATCTGGTTCGCGGGCGAGCGCATCGAGGGGCTGTCGTCGCGGGACGTGGCGCGCCTCGGCATCGCGCGCACGTTCCAGCATGTGAAGCTTGTTCCGGACATGAGCGTATTGGAGAATGTCGCGATCGGTGCGCACTTGCGCGGGCGATCCGGATTCTTCCGGGGCATTCTGCGGCTCAACAGGGACGAAGAGGCCAGCATCTTTGCCGAGGCCGCGCGCAATCTGGAGCGTGTCGGCCTTGGCGCGGACATGCACAAGTCCGCTGCAAGTCTCTCGCTTGGCGCCTCACGCCTCGTCGAGATCGCCCGCGCGCTGAGCCTGTCGCCCGATCTGCTTCTGCTCGACGAACCGGCCGCCGGTCTTCGCCGACTTGAAAAGAAAGCACTGTCGGAGTTGTTGTCCGGGCTGCGCGCAGAGGGCATGACAATCCTTCTGGTCGAGCATGACATGCCGTTCGTCATGGGGCTGACCAATCGCATCGTGGTGCTCGATTTCGGCACCAAGATCGCCGAGGGCGGACCCGCGGAGATTCAGAAGAACCCTGCGGTGCAGGAAGCCTATCTGGGAGGGGTGGCGTGAGCGCGGTGCTTTCGGCCACGGACATTCGGGCCGCCTACGGCAAGATGGAGGCTGTGTCCGGCGTTTCCATCGCGATCCCGGATAATGGCATCGTGTCGCTGATCGGCGCCAATGGCGCGGGCAAGACGACGCTGCTCTGCGCCCTGATGGGGCTGATGCCCTGCGCCGGACAGTTGTCATTTGCCGGGCAGGATCTTTCTGGCGTTCCGGCGGAGGAGCGGGTCGAGGCGGGGCTGTGTCTGGTGTCGGAGCAGCGCAATCTGTTCGGGCCGATGTCGGTCGAGGACAATCTCCGGCTTGGATGTTATCGCCGCGCGCAGGACAGCTTTCAGCAGTCGCTGGAGGAAGCCTATGGGCGCTTTCCGCGTTTGAAGGAGCGGCGTCGACAGCGGGCTTCAACGCTGTCCGGCGGCGAGCGGCAGATGCTGGCGGTGGCGCGGGCGCTGATGGCGAAGCCAAAACTCCTGATGCTCGACGAGCCGAGCCTTGGCCTTGCGCCGCTCATCGTGCGCGAGGTCTTCCGCACGCTCGTCGATCTTCGTCAGTCCGGCATGTCGCTGCTGGTGGTCGAACAGAATGCCCGCGCCGCGCTCGAAATCGCCGATTACGGGTACGTGATGGAACTGGGAGCCGTGACGCGCGAAGGCAAGGCGGACGAGTTGATCACCGACGGCAAGCTGATCGAGAGTTATCTCGGCGTCGCGGCCGAATAGTCAGCGCAGCCTTCAGGATGCGGAGGATGCGATCTGCGCCTTGAGCCAGTGTACGAAGCTGCGCGCCTTGCGGTTGAGCGGGCGGTTCTTCGGCCACGCAACGTAGTGCGCCAGCGGCCGCTCGAAAGCGGTGTCGAACAGTGGAACGAGCGAGCCGTCCTGAACCTCGCTGCGCAGCAAGAACAACTGCCCGACCGCGACGCCGACGCCTTCGACCGCGGCCTGATAGGTCAGCAGCGAACTCGGGAACGTGACGCCGTCCGCCAGCAGGTCGGGGCGACCGATCGCCGCAAGCCAGTCCGGCCAGTCAGCGCGCCGATAGTGCGAATGCAGCAGTTGCACCTTGCGCAGATCGTCGAGTTCGTTCAGCCGGACCTTCTGAACGAGCCGGGGACTGCACATCGGCTGGATCACATCCGCAAACAGCAGTTCGGCCTCGACGCCCGGCCAATTGCCGTCGCCGAATTGAATCGCGAGATCGACCTTGTCCTTTTCGAAGTCGACGGGAGCCACAGCGTTGCTGATGCTCAGCTTGATCTGCGGGTAGGTCAGATAGAACGACGGCAGCCTCTGGATGAGCCATTTGGCCGCGAACGTCGTGTAAACGCGTAGTTTCAGCGGCTCGGCGCGGCCGGTCGCCATCAGACTGTCGGTGGCGTCGGAAATCATCCGGAACGCGGGAGCGATCTGCCGCTGGAATTCCTCGCCCGCTGCGGTCAGGCGCAGGCCGTGCTTGTCCCGCTTGAACAGCCGCACGCCGAGGAAGCCTTCCAGCGTGCCGATCTGGCGGCTGATTGCCGGTTGCGTCACGCGCAGTTCTTCCGCGGCGCGCGTGAAGCTCAGGTGACGCGCGGCGACGTCGAAGACGTGGAGCGGATTCAGCGGAGGCAACATCAGTCCTGAGCCATTACAATTTGTAATGAAACCATAACCTCTGGGTAGTTGTGGGTCAAACCGCCTGCTGAAAAACAGGGGCCAACATTGGGAGGAGCGCTCGAGCTCATGGATTTCGAACTGACGGAAGAACAGCGCGCGTTTGCCGACTCGGTGCGCCGCTTTGCCGAGGCGAACCTGAAAGAGGGCGCGCTGCAGCGCGCGCATGACGCACGGTTTCCGCGCGAGGTCGCGCAACTGCTGGCGAAGCAGGGTCTGCTCGGCATTTCCTTCAACCCCGAAGACGGCGGACAGGGCGGCACCCTGATGGATTCCGTGATCGCGATCGAGCAAATCGCGGCGGTGTGTCCGCGCAGCGCCGACGTGGTGCAGGCCGGCAACTTCGGTCCCATCCGCACCTTCGTGGAGTATGCCAGCGCCGAACAGAAGCAGCGCTGGCTGCCGGATCTGCTCGCCGGCAACACCTGCATCAGCCTTGGCATGAGCGAGCCGGATGCCGGCTCCGCCGCCACCGAGCTGAAGACCAGCGCGACGCAGGACGGCGATCACTACATCATCAACGGCAGCAAGGTGTTCGGCACCCACAGCCCGGACGCCGCGATTTATCTGGTCTATGTCCGCTTCGGACCCGGGGTCGGCGGCATCGGTTCGGTGATCGTCGAGCGCGACACGCCGGGCTTCACCATCGGCAAGCCCACGCCCTTCATGAGCGGTGAGGAATGGAGCCAGCTCTATTTCGAGAACTGTCGGATTCCCGCGAGCAACGTGCTGCTCGGGGCGGGCGGCTTCAAGAAGCAGATCTCCGGATTCAACGTCGAGCGTCTCGGCAATTCCTCGCGCGCGCTGGCGCTCGGCCGCTACGCCTTCAACCTGGCGCGCGAACACGCGCTGGTGCGGAAACAGTTCGGTCGGCCGCTGTGCGAGTTTCAGGGCTTGCAGTGGAAATTCGCGGACATGGCGCTCAAGCTCGAGTCCGCGCAGATGCTGCTGTATCGCGCCGCCAACGTCACCGAAGGGCTGCCGTCGGCCTATCAGACCGCGCTGGCGAAGCTGGCCTGCAATCAGGCAGGCTTCGAGGTGGCCAACGAGGCCGTGCAGATCATGGGTGGCCTTGGCTACAGCCAGGAATCGCTGGCGGAATACTGCATGCGCCGCACGCGCGGATGGATGATCGCAGGCGGGTCCATCGAGATTCTCAAGAACCGTATTGCGGAAGACGTCTTCGAGCGGCGGTTTGATCAGCGCGGGCAGGCCCGTGCGAGCTGAGACGACCAGACCCGGATTGGCGCAGGCGCTGCTCGCGCCGCGTAGCATCGCGCTTGTCGGCGCGTCGGACGACGCGACGAAGACCTCCGCGCGCCCGCTGCAGTATCTGCGCCGGGCTGGCTACGGCGGCACGATCTATCCGATCAATCCGCGCCGCGCGACCGTGCTGGGCGAACAGGCATGGCCGTCGTTGGCGGAACTGCCTGCGGTGCCGGACCATGCGTTCATCCTGACGCCGACCGAGGACGCCGTGAAGGCGGCCTCGGAGTGCGCGCGGCTCGGCATTCCGGTCGCGACCATTCTCGCCTCGGGTTTCTCCGAAGGCGGCCCGGACGGGCAGAAGCTGGTCGCGCAATTGCAGGCGATCTGCGCCGAAAGCGGCCTGCGGATTCTCGGTCCGTCCAGCCTCGGCGCGATCAACCTGCGCCACAGGACGATCATCACGGCCAATGCGGCCTTCGCCGAGCCTGATCTGCCGACCGGCGGAATCTTCGTCGCCTCGCACAGCGGCAGCCTGCTTGGCGGGCTGATCTCGCGCGGCAAGGCACGCAATGTCGGCTTCGCGGGGCTGGTCTCGGTCGGCAACGAGATCGATCTCAGCCTCGGCGAAATCTGCGCGGCGACGCTCGATGATCCCGAGATCACCGGCTACATGCTGTTTCTGGAGAGCATCCGCCATGCGCAGGATCTGCGCGCCTTCGCGCTCGGCGCGGCGGAGCGTGGCAAGCCGGTGGTTGCCTATAAACTCGGCCGCTCTGCCGCCGCTGCCGAACTGGCGCTGTCGCATACCGGCGCGCTGGCTGGCGAGGACGATGTCGCGGCGGCATTTCTGGCCGACTGCGGCATCGCGCGGGTCTTTAACGTCGAAACGCTGCTGGAGAGCCTGCCGCTCTTGCAGCGCGTGCCGGCCCGCCCGGCCGGGCCGCGCAGCAAGCGCGTGGGCGTCGTCACCACGACCGGCGGCGGCGCGGCGATGGTGGTCGACGAACTGTCGATGCGCGGCATCGAGGTGGTCAAGCCGAGCGACGAGACTTTTGCGCGTCTCGCGCAGGCCGGTGTCTCCGCGCACCATGAGCGCATCACCGATCTGACGCTCGCGGGCACGCGCTACGACGTGATGAAGGGTGCGCTCGACACCATGTTGTCCGCGCCCGAATTCGACGTGGTCGTCGCAGTGATCGGTTCGTCCGCACGCTTCCAGCCTGACCTCGCGGTCAAGCCCGTGATCGACAGCGCGGCATCGGAAAAGCCCCTCGTGACATTCCTCGTGCCCGAGGCGCCCGAGGCGCTGAAGATGTTGTCGATGGCGGGCGTCCCGAACTTCCGCACGCCCGAATCCTGCGCCGACGCGGTGAGCGCGGCCCTGCATCGCTGCCTGCCGATGACGGCCCCGCTCGCCCTGCGCGGCGCGGCGCTGAAAGCCTCGCGTCAGCTCGACGAGATGGAAGCCTATGAGCTGTTCGAGACCGTTGGCGTGCCGCATGCGCCTGCGGTTGCGGTCGATGTAGATGCCGCTTCGCTCGATCTGCCGTTCGCCTATCCTGTCGCCGTCAAGCTGCTGTCGGCGGAGATCGGCCACAAGACCGACGTCGGCGGCGTCGTGCTCAATGTCGCGGACGAAGCCGAGTTGCGCGCGGCCATCGCGAAAGTTGTTTCGAGCGTGGGCGTGCATCGTCCCGACGTGTCGGTGAAGCGCGTTCTGGTGCAGCCGATGACCTCGGGGCTCGGCGAGATGCTGCTCGGATACCGCGTCGACCCTGAAGCCGGACCGATCGTCCTGCTGGCCGCGGGCGGCATCTTCACCGAAATCTATCGCGACCGCAGCATCCGCCTCGCGCCGGTGTCGCTGGAGGCGGCGCGCGAGATGATCGCGGAACTGTCGATCACGCGCGTGTTCCAGGGTTTCCGCAACAAGCCGCACGGCGATCTCGAGGCGCTGGCGAAGGCCGTCGTATCGATCTCGCAACTCGCGGTCGCAAAGAACTGCGTCGTGAGCGACGCCGAAATCAATCCGCTCATCATCAAAAGAGACGGCGAGGGAGTCGCGGCGCTGGATGCGCTCATCGCGCTTGCCTGAAGGGAGGACCATGATCGAAGACCTGAAAAACAAGGTCAACGCTGACGAGATGCTGGTGAAACGCGGTCGCTTTCTGACGACCACGTTTCTGCTCGAAGTCGGCGGCACCGCCTGGCTGATCTCGATCTCGGAGGGCCGGATCGCATCGATCACGCGCGGACCGTTCGTGATGCCGTCCTGGTCGTTCGCGCTGCGGGCCTCCGAGGAGGAATGGGCGAAGTTCTGGGAGGCTCATCCCAAGCCCGGATCGCACGACCTGATGGCGCTGATCAAGCGCCGGACGCTGAAGGCCGAGGGCAATCTCCTGATCTTCATCGCCAATCTTCGTTACTTCAAGGAAGCGCTGGTCAAGCTGCGCGCCGAGGGAGCCGCCGCATGAGCGTGCATATCGAGCCGGTGGTCGGCCGCTATCTTCATCTCGATCTGTTCGGTCGCCCGCATCGCATCTATTTCGAGGAAGCCGGGCAGGGCACGCCGCTGTTGTGTCTGCATACGGCGGGATCGGATGGCCGCCAGTATCGCGCACTGATGAACGACGAGCGCGTGACCTCAAAACATCGCGTCATTGCGTTCGACATGCCCTGGCACGGCAAGTCGTCGCCGCCAGCCGGCTGGCACAATGAGGAATATCAGCTCACCTCGGCGCAATACACCGACATGATCCTCGCGGTCATGACGGCGCTCGGACTTGATCGTCCCATCGTGATGGGATGCTCGATCGGCGGTCGCATCGTGCTGCATCTTGCGCTCGAACATCCCGAACGTTTCCGCGCCATCATCGGCCTGCAGGCCGGCGCGCATGTCGATCCGTATTATGATCTCAACTTCCTGCATCGGCCGGACGCGCATGGCGGCGAGGTCTGCGCGGCGATCGTCTCGGGCCTTGTCGGGCCGAGCGCGCCCGAGCGCGAGCGCTGGGAAACGCTGTGGCATTACATGCAGGGCGGTCCCGGCGTGTTCAAGGGCGACCTGCATTTCTACAAGCTCGACGGCGATATCCGCGATCGCGTCGCCACCATCGATACGTCGAAATGTCCGCTGTATCTGCTGTCCGGCGAGTACGACTACTCCTGCACGCCGGAAGAAACGCTGGCGGTGGCCGAGAGCATCAAGGGCAGCCACGTCAAGATCATGAAGGGCCTCGGTCATTTCCCGATGAGCGAGGATCCCGAACAGTTCCTGAGTCACCTGCTGCCGGTGCTCGAAGACATTCAATAGCTTGCAAAAGCCCGCACTCAAGACGCAACCCGAGAGGAAACACTCATGAAACTCCACAGGCTGCTTATGGCCGCTGCGGCCGCCGTCTCCTTCGCCGGCCCGGCGTCGGCAGAAATCTCCAACGGCACCGTGAAGATCGGCGTGCTGACCGACATGTCCGGTCCTTACGCCGACAATGTCGGCGCGGGCTCCGTGCTCGCCGCCCAGATGGCGGTTGAGGATTTCGGCGGCAAGGTCGCCGGCATGCCGGTCGAAGTGGTGTCCGCCGACCATCAGAACAAGGCGGATATCGGCCTCGCGCTGGCGCGCAAGTGGTACGACACCGAAGGCGTTGACGTGATCACCGAGGTGGTGTCGTCCGGCGTGGCGCTCGCTGTGCAGCAGCTCTCGCGCGATAAGAACAAGGTGTTTCTGGCCACCGGACCCGGCACGCCGGAACTGACCGGCAAATCCTGCTCGCCGAACGGCGTGCACTGGGCTTACGACAACTATGCGCTCGCCACCGTTGCCACCGCGCCGCTGGTGCAGCAGGGGCTGAAGAGCTGGTACTTCATCACGGCGGACTACAGCTTCGGCCACGCGCTGGAGTCGGAAGCCGCCCGGGTCGTCCAGGCGAATGGCGGCAACGTGCTCGGCTCGTCGCGGCATCCGCTGAACTCGTCGGATTTCTCCTCATATCTGTTGCAGGCGCAGGCCTCGAAGGCGCAGGTCATCGGTCTTGCCAATGCGGGCTCCGACATGATGAACGCGCTGAAGCAGGCCAACGAGTTCGGCCTCACCTCGGGCGGCCAGAGCATCGCTGCGCTGCTGGTGAACCTGCCGGACATCCACGCGCTCGGCCTTGCCAGCGCCAAGGGGCTGATCTTCTCCGACAGCTTCTACTGGGATGCCAACGACAAGACGCGCGAATGGAGCAAGCGTTTCATGGCGCGCTTCAACGGCAAGGCGCCAGGCAGCCTGCAAGCCGCCGTTTATGGCGCGGTGACGCATTATCTCAAGGCCGTCGAGGCGACCAAGAGCGACGCCGGCTCGGTCGTCGTGCCGGAGATGAAGAAGTTGCCGATCAACGACTTCTACACTGCCAATGCCTCGATCCGCGAGGACGGTCGGGTGATCCGCGACATGTACCTCCTGCAGGTGAAGGATCCCAAGGATTCCAAGTATCCGTGGGACTACTACAAGATCCTGCAGACTGTTCCCGGCGACAAGGCGTTCCGGCCGCTCGCGGAAGGCAATTGTCCGCTGGTCAACGCCGCGAAATAACATCGCGCGTCAACGACAATAATCCGGGCGCGGCCTTGCCGCGCCCGTTCTGCCGGAGGAATCAGAAATGGTCGATTATCCCGCGCTGAAGCTATTCGTCGATGGCCGCTGGCGTGATGGCGAGGGCCGCCGGACCGACGCCGTGCTCAACCCGGCGACCGGGGCCACGCTGGGCGAATTGCCATATGCGAGCGATGCCGATCTTGACGAGGCGCTGGCGTCCTGCGCGCGCGGGCACGAGCAGTGGCGCAGGATGTCGGCGCTGGATCGCGGCCGCATCCTGCAGCGGGCCGCCGCGCTGATTCAGGAACGGTCGGAATATATCGCAAGTCTGATCACGCTTGAGCTCGGCAAGCCGATCGGGGAGGCCCGCGTCGAGGTCGAGACGGCCGCCGGAATCTTCAGCTGGAATGCCGAGGAAGGCCGCCGAGCCTACGGCCGCGTGATTCCGTCGCGCAGCCGGACAATCCAGCAGATTGCGGTGCGCGAGCCGCTCGGTCCCATCGCAGCGTTCGCGCCGTGGAATGCGCCGGCGATCACGCCCGCTCGCAAGATTTCCAGCGCGCTGGCGGCCGGCTGTTCGGTCATCATCAAGCCCGCCGAGGAAACGCCGGCCACGGCGCTGGCGATTGCCAAAGCGCTTGAAGACGCCGGTCTTCCCCCCGGCGTGCTCAACGTGGTGTTCGGCAATCCCGCTCAGATCTCCGACAAGCTGCTGCGCTCGGCGGTGATCCGTGGCCTGACATTCACGGGCTCGACCCAGGTCGGCAAGCAGCTCGGTGCGCTCGCCGTCCAGACCATGAAGAAGATGACGCTCGAGCTCGGCGGCCACGCGCCGGTTCTGATCTTCGGAGATATCGATCCCGACGCGGCGGCCGCATCAGCGGTGACGGCCAAGTTCCGCAACTCGGGTCAGGTGTGCACCTCGCCGACGCGCTTCTTTGTTCACGAATCGATCCATGATCGTTTCGCCGCCAAGCTCGCTGAGCTGGCAAACAAGCTGACGGTCGGCGACGGGTTCGATCCGGCGACGAAAATGGGGTCGCTGGCGCACGCGCGGCGTGTCGAGTCCATGGAGCAGTTCGTCGAGGACGCGCGCGCCCGCGACATTGCGGTCACCGCTGGCGGCGAGCGCTGCGGCAATCAGGGCTTTTTCTATCGGCCGACGGTGCTGGCGAATGTCGATGAGGACTGCATGGCCTCCAACGTCGAGCCGTTCGGCCCGCTCGCCGCCACCGCGCCGTTCAGCACCATGGATGATGCGATCCGTCTCGCCAATCGCCTGCCGTTTGGTCTTGCGTCCTATGTGATGACGCACGATCTGCGAAACGCCGCAGCCGTGACTGAAGCCATCCAGAGCGGGAACGTCGTGGTCAACCACTGGCAGGTCTCGTTGCCGGAGACGCCTTTCGGCGGCTACAAGGACAGCGGCGTTGGCTCCGAGGGCGGCATCGAGGGGCTGCAGGAATTCCAGACAGTCAAATACGTGAGCCAGTTTGTCGCGTAGGGGACAATTCGCGATTGGCGTAACGCTTACATTCGCGGACGGTGGGGAAGGCGGCCACTGCTTCCATTCGATGGGCGAGCACATGAAAGATGAAAAAGCGTGAGTGAGGTCATCCTTGAGGCGAAAGGCCTCTCGAAGCAGTTCTCCAGTTTCTACGCTGTCAGTGACGTCGATCTCAAGGTACGCCGGGGGACGATTCACGCTTTGATCGGCCCGAACGGAGCCGGCAAGACCACCTGCTTCAATCTGCTGACGAAGTTTCTTCAGCCCTCGGCCGGGCAGATCACTTACAAGGGCAAGGACATCACCGGCACGGCGCCGGCCGATGTGGCGCGCCTCGGGCTGGTGCGCTCGTTCCAGATATCGGCGGTGTTTCCGCATCTGACGGCGTTGGAGAATGTCCGCGTCGCGCTGCAGCGCCAGCATGGCCTGTCGTTCGATTTCTGGCGCTCGAAGGCCGTGCTCAAAAAGTATGACGGCCGGGCGCTGGAACTGCTCGACGAGGTTGGTCTTGGAGGGTTCGCTCACGTGCCGGCGGTTGAAATGCCGTATGGACGCAAGCGGGCGCTTGAGATCGCGACGACGCTGGCGCTCGATCCGGAGATGATGCTGCTCGACGAGCCGATGGCCGGCATGGGTCACGAGGACATCGACAAGATCGCCGCGCTCATCAAACGTATTTCCGCGAAATACACGATCCTGATGGTCGAGCATAACCTGAACGTGGTCGCCAACCTGTCCGATGTCATCACCGTGCTGACGCGCGGCAAGGTGCTGGCCGAGGGCAGATATGCCGATCTCATCGAGGATGAGCGTGTGAAGGAAGCTTATCTGGGAGCCGCGCATGGCTGAAGCACAACTGGCGGACAAGCCCATGGGCGCGGCGCATGGCGAGACCGTGCTGAAGGTCGAGAACCTGCAGGCGTGGTACGGCGAGTCGCATATTCTTCATGGCGTCAATTTCGATGTCAGGCGTGGCGAGGTCGTCACGCTGCTGGGCCGCAACGGCGCGGGCAAGACGACGACGCTGAAGTCGATCATGGGCATCATCGGCAAGCGCACGGGGTCGGTCCGCTTCGAGGGACAGGAAACGATCAGGACGTCGTCGGACAAGATTGCACGGCGCGGCATCGCGTTCTGCCCGGAAGAGCGCGGAATATTTTCCAGCCTCGACGTCAAGGAAAATCTTCTGCTGCCGCCGCAGGTGCGGCCGGGTGGTCTTTCGCTGGAGCAGATCTTCGATCTGTTTCCGAATCTGAAGGAACGTCTCGGCAGCCAGGGCACCAAGCTGTCGGGCGGCGAGCAGCAGATGCTGGCGATCGCTCGGATCCTGCGCACCGGCGCGCGTTTCCTGATGCTGGACGAGCCGACGGAAGGGTTGGCACCGGTCATCATCCAGCAGATCGGTCACACCATCGCGCGGCTGAAGGCGGAGGGCTTCACGGTGCTGCTGGTCGAGCAGAACTTCCGTTTCGCCTCGACGGTGGCCGACCGCTTCTACGTGATGGAGCACGGCAAGATCATCGACGGCTTCTCGAACGCCGATCTCGAAGCCAACATGGACAAGCTGCACACCTATCTCGGGGTGTAAGCGGCGCGACGACGGGGGGCGACATGTCGATCAATTTACCAGCGCTGTCGGCGCAATTGCTTGTGGGGCTGATCAACGGCTCGTTTTACGCGTTGCTGAGTCTTGGGCTTGCCGTGATTTTCGGCATGCTGAACATCATCAA
>JAEYAW010000018.1 GCA_023404675.1 Pseudomonadota bacterium
TTGATGATGTTCAGCATGCCGAAAATCACGGCAAGCCCAAGACTCAGCAACGCGTAAAACGAGCCGTTGATCAGCCCCACAAGCAATTGCGCCGACAGCGCTGGTAAATTGATCGACATGTCGCCCCAGGTCTCGATCGAATTGGCGAGGATGCCCGGCCTTCAATTGAAGGATCGACCGGGCACCAGTCTCCGGTTTGCTACTTCTTCAGAAGCGGGCACGTGCTCTTGTCGAGCGGCGTGAACGCCTGATCCGCCGGGGTGGTGGCCACCAGCTTGTAGTAATCCCACGGCACCTTGGATTCGGACGGCTTCTTCACCTCGAACAGATAGGAGGGATGAATCGCCCGTCCGTTCGGCTGGATCTCTCCCGGTCCGAACAGCGGATCGTCGGTCTTGATCTCCTTCATCTTCGCCACCACCTTGACGCCGTCATGCGGATTGCCGCCCAGCGCCTCGAGCGCCTTGAAGTAATGCAGCAGGCTCGAATACACGCCGGCATGAACCATGGTGGGCATCGCCTTGTTTCTCATGCGCTCCTGAAAGCGCTTGGAAAACGTGCGCGTGCTGTCGTTGAGATCCCAGTAGAACGTCTCGGTGAAGTTCAGACCCTGCGAGACGTTGAGACCGAGGGCGTGAACGTCCGACAGGAACAGCAGCAGCGCGGCCAGCTTCTGGCCGCCCGCGACGATACCGAATTCCGACGCCTGCTTGATCGAGTTGGTGGTGTCGCCGCCCGCATTGGCAAGACCGACGATCTTGGCCTTCGACGCCTGAGCCTGCAGCAGGAAGGACGAGAAATCCGCCGTATTCAGCGGATGCTTGACGCTGCCGAGAACCTTGCCGCCCGCCGCCTGCACCACCGCCGTGGTGTCGCGCTCCAGCGCCGCTCCGAATGCGTAGTCCGCGGTCAGGAAGAACCACGTGTCGCCGCCCGTCTTCACCAGCGCACCGCCTGTGCCATGGGCCAGCATATAGGTGTCGTAGGTCCAGTGAACGGTGTTGGGCGTGCACTGCGCGTTGGTCAGGTCAGAGGTGGCGGCGCCCGAATTCAGGAAAACGCCGTTCTTTTCCTTGACGATGTTGTTGACCGCCAGCGCGACGCCGGAATTCGGCACGTCGACGATCACGTCCACCTTTTCGATATCAAACCATTGCCGCGCGATGTTGCCGCCGACATCCGGTTTGTTCTGGTGATCGCCGGAGATCACGTCGATCTTCCAGCCCTTGGCGATCAGACCGGAGTCCTCCGCGGCCATCTGGGCCGCGAGAGTCGAGCCAGGACCGCCGACGTCGGCGTACAGACTCGACTGATCGCTCAGCGCGCCGATCTTGACCGTCTTGTCCTGCGCGAACGCGACGCCGCAAGCCGCGAAAGACAGGGTCGTTCCAAGGAGCAGAGCCGAAACCGATGATCTCATTCATTCCTCCTGCTTTAACCCGCGAAGCCGGATGCATCGATCCGGCCCCACTTTTTCTGTTATCGGACGTCAGGACTTCCTCAGAAGCGGGCACGAACTCTTGTCGAGCGGCGTGAACGCCTGATCCGCCGGGATCGTCGCCACCAGCCGGTAGTAATCCCACGGTCCCTTCGACTCTTCCGGCTTCTTCACTTCGAACAAGTAGGCCGGATGGATCTTGCGGCCGTTCGGCTGGATCGAGCCCTTGCCGAACAGGATGTCGTCGGTCGGCAGCGCCTTCATCTTCTCGACGATCTTCGCGCCGTCGCGGGAGTTGGTGCCTTCGGCGTCGAGAACCTTGAAGTAGTGGATCAGCGACGAATAGACGCCGGCATGCACGGTGGTCGGCATGCTCTTGTTCCTCGCCCGCTCCTGGAAGCGCTTGGAGAACGCGCGCGTGTTGTCGTTCAGATCCCAGTAGAACGGTTCGGTGAAGTTCAGGCCGTTGGCCGTCTTCAGGCCGAGCGAGTGAATGTCGGTGATGAACATCAGCAGGCCCGCCAGCTTCTGGCCGCCCGCGACGACACCGAACTCGGAGGCCTGCTTGATGGCGTTGATGGTATCGCCACCGGCATTGGCAAGACCGATCACCTTGGCCTTAGAGGCCTGGGCCTGCAGCAGGAACGAGGAAAAGTCGGCGGTGTTCAGCGGATGCCGCACGCTCCCGACCACCTTGCCGCCGAGCGCGGTCAACGCATTCGTGGTGTCACGTTCCAGCGCGGAGCCGAACGCGTAGTCGGCCGTCATGAAGAACCACGTATCGCCGCCGTTCTTCACCAGCGCCGAGCCTGTGCCGTTCGCCAGCATGTAGGTGTCATAGGCCCAGTGGATCGTGTTCGGCGAGCACTGGGCGTTGGTGATGTCCGACGCGCCGGTGCCCGAGTTCAGAAAGACGCCGTTCTTCTCGCGCACCACATTGTTGACTGCGAGCCCGACCGACGAGGTCGGGACATCGACGATCACGTCCACCTTCTCGCGATCGAACCACTGACGCGCGATGTTCACGCCGACATCAGGCTTGTGCTGATGATCGCCGACCACGACCTCGATCTTCCAGCCCTTGGCGAGCATGCCGGAATCCTCGATCGCCATCTGCGCGGCGAGCACCGAGTTCGGTCCCGTCACATCCGCATAAAGGCCGGACTGATCGTTCAGGACGCCGATCTTGATCGCCTTGTCCTGAGCATGCGCACTTCCGCTCATCGCCGCGAGCGCGGCGACTGCGGCTGAAACCGCCAATAAAGACTTCATAATGTTTCCTCCTGTGATCTCGTTTTTGTTTTTTTGCCGTCACACCCCGAGATAAGTGTGCAGCTTGTCCATATTGGCCTCCAGCTCGCTGCTCGCAAAGCCATCAATGATCTTTCCGTGTTCCATCACGTAAAAGCGATCCGCCACGGTCGAGGCGAAACGGAAATTCTGCTCCACCAGCAGCACCGTGAAGCCTTCCGACTTCAGCCGCGCGATGGTGTGGCCGATCTGCTGGATGATGACCGGCGCGAGACCCTCGGTCGGCTCGTCGAGCATCAGGAAACGCGCGCCGGTACGAAGGATCCGCGCGATCGCCAGCATCTGCTGTTCGCCGCCGGAGAGCTTCGTGCCCTGGCTGCCGAGACGCTCCTTCAGATTCGGAAACAGATCGAAGATCTGTTCCAGCGACAGACCACCCGGCCGCACCTGCGGCGGCAGCAGCAGGTTTTCCTTGACGTCGAGGCTGGCGAAGATACCGCGCTCTTCAGGGCAGAACGCGATACCTTTTCGCGCGATCCTGTCGGACGTCGCCTTGATGATGTCCTCCCCCTCGAACCGCACCGAGCCGGAACGCTTGCCGATGATGCCCATGATGGACTTGAGCGTCGTCGTCTTGCCGGCGCCGTTGCGGCCAAGCAGCGTGACGACTTCGCCCGGAGCGACATCGAAATCGACGCCGTGCAGCACATGGGATTCGCCATACCAAGCCTGCAGGTTGCGGACCTGTAGCACCGGGTTCTGAACCGCCGCAGTCGCGGCCAGTGCGACCTCAGCCATGCCCTGCTCCCAGATAGGCTTCCTTCACGCGCTCATCCTTGGTGAGATCGTTGTAATTGCCCTCCGCCAGCACGTGCCCGCGCGTGAGAACGGTGATGATGTCCGACAGATTGGCGACGACGCTCAGGTTATGTTCGACCATGAGGATCGTGTATTTCGCCGAGATGCGCTTGATCAGCGCGGCGATCTTGTCGATGTCCTCGTGACCCATGCCGGCCATCGGCTCGTCGAGCAGCATCATCTCCGGATCGAGCGCGAGCGTGGTGGCGATCTCAAGCGCCCGCTTGCGTCCGTAGGGCATTTCGCCCGCCGGCGTGTTGGCGAACTGACCGAGGCCCACGTCCTCAAGCAGCTCGCGCGCCCGGTCGTTGTACTTGTCCAGAACCGCCTTCGAGCGCCAGAAATCGAACGAGTTTCCATGCTGCCGCTGCAGCGCGACGCGAACATTCTCCAGCGCCGTCAGGTGAGGGAATACCGCCGAAATCTGGAACGAGCGCACGAGACCTTCGCGTGCGACATCGGCCGGCTTCAGCGCGGTGATGTCCTTCCCATTGTAGAGAATCTTGCCGCGCGACGGCGTCAGGAACTTGGTCAACAGGTTGAAGCACGTGGTCTTGCCGGCGCCGTTCGGGCCGATCAATGCATGAATGCTACCGCGGCGAACCTTCAGGTTCACATCGCGAACAGCCACGAAACCCGCGAATTCCTTGGTTAATCCGTGGGTCTCTAGAATGTAACCGTCGGACAATCAGCAGTCCCCCTTCACCACCCCGAGAATTTTCGCGGCAGCGTTTTGCGTTTCCATCCGCGCGGGTACCGGACAGCTTTTCCTGTTCCGATCCCGCAACCTCCGGGCGGACTATGCAATCAAGCCGATCGATTTCGCAAGATCGAAAGATGGGCGAAAGGCTCGCCTGCCCCAAACCCGGGCTGCGGTACTTTCGACGGAAGCCCGGGCGTTGCAACCCGTGGTCCTTGCCGCGAGTCCGGCCGGCGCCTTACTGAAAGTAAGGCGGCGGAGGAGGCGCGGGCGGCGGCGGCGGCGACACCGGCGGCGGCGGAGGCGGAGGCGGCAAAGCGGGCGGCGGAGGAGGCGGCGGCGGCAATGGCGGCGGCGGTGATGGCGGTGGTGGCGCGGGCGGCGGCGGCGCAGGCGGCGGATTGACCGGCGGCGGAGGCGCAGGCGGCGGTGACACCGGCCCCGGAGGCGGAGGCGGCGGCGATATAACGGGGGGCGGCGGCGCAGGCGGTGGGGGCGCGGCCGGTGGCGGGGGAGCCGGAGGAGGCGATACAGGCGGTGGCGACGCAGGCGGCGAGACGATATTGTTGAACTGCTTGGTCTGCGCCTTGTTGCTGCCCAGCGCATTGCCGCCGCCGGTGATCGCGGAATGGCCGAGCGGATCGTCGCCGGGCGCCTTGGTCGGCGCGTTGAGCAGTTGCTTGCCGATACCCTGACGCGTCGCCATCTCGTCCGTCGGCAGACGCACCGCGCCGCCATGCTGCCCCGGCGCGCTGGTGAGAGCCGCGACGATAAGCTGCAGGGCGCGATCGCTCACCCGGAACGGCTCGCGGATCGGATCGTTGGGCGAGCGCACGCAGGTGGCAAAGCCCGGACGGATCAAAACCTGATTGGCGGCATTGCGCAGCGTGATCACGCCCACATGGCCGACGACCAGTTCACCCTGGCAGCCTTCGAGATTGGGATCGCTCGCGGCAAGCTGCCGGGTGATGGGATAGGCGATCGACACCACGCCTCCCCGCACGCCGAGCGTCGCGGACGGCGTGTTGAAGGTCGCGCCGGTGGTGTGGCTGACCTGGCCGCCGACGAACCGCAGCACGCCCTTGCCGAGCGACACCGCCATCTTCCCGGTACCTGCGTTGGGATTGTAGACGTATTCGTCGATCACGACCGAACTGTTGCGGCCGACATTCAGCGTCGACTGATCGGGGAAAATGATCTGCGTGGTGCCCTCGGCAGAGGTCTGCACCCGCTCCTTGTGCACCACGCTGGTGCCGAGCACGAGCGTGCGCGACGCCGCGCCCGGCGGCGTGCCGGTGGCGGACGGATTGACCGCGCCCACCTTGCCCGCATCCTGCGCCTCGGCGCGTGCGACCGGCGCGACGGTGGACAGCAGGAGCGTCAGGAGCCGCGTCAGATAGCTGGGAATTCGCCAGTCCATTCGCGCCTCTCAAAACCGCGCCGTCGGTCCGACCATGACCGAAAAATTGTTCTGCCGGTAATTCACGAGGGTCGAGTCGATGTGATCGTACTGGATCGTCGCCATGAAACCGAGTTCGCGCGTGATCGGCGCATTCCACATCGCGCCCACGCTCCACTGCTCGTCGCGGCGTGCCGTAAAGGGATCGATGAATGGATTGGGCGCGGCGAAGTCCGTGGAAATCCATCGCGCGAACGGCGCGACGCTCCAGTTACGCGAGATCCACTCGAACGGCGGGGCGAACTCGAACGTCACCGCGGCCTCGACCACCCACTGATGGAAATTCTGCCACACCAGCGAGGCGCGGCCCTCGCGATACATGCCCCGGCCGTCCAGCTTGATCTGCTGGGCGATGCGATACGAGGCGGACAGACCGCCGGTGTACCAGTCGCCGCTGTCGAAGCCGGACAGCGCGACGGGAGAATTGTTGTCAAACGTGCTGCGCCGCCATTCGAACTCGGGACCGAGCATGAAACGGTCGTTGACCGGCACCTGCATCGACACACCCGCGCCACCGCTCGTCAGATAAGACGCGCCGCCGACCCAGGCTTTGCCGCCGACGATATAAGGCTTGATCGTGAGGCCCGGATACAGCTCGGGCGCGATCGCAAATCGCGGCCCCATGCTGATATCGACCAGACCCACGTTCAGGTCGGCGAACCGGAACTGCTGGGTCGCATAGCCCACGAAGCGGGTCTCGAACGTCGTGGCGCGCTGATCGCCGAAATCGTAATCGTGGCTCAGGCCGACAAGTTGAAATGCGTTGAAGTCGCTGCGCTTCTGCGCGCCCGGCAGCAGCGCGTATTGCTGTCCGCCAAGACTGACGAGGCCGGCGGTCGGGGCATAGTTGGCATTGCTCTGCGAACGGATGCCGACCTGCGCGAAACCCGTGAAGCGGCTCGGCGTCAATTGTTTCTCGACATCGGGCATATAAGTCGCGATGCGCTCGCGCGTGATCGGATCGATATCCGGGCTTTCCAGCGCTTCTTTGAAATAGCGCTTGGCCATTTCGTAGGAGGCCAGCTTGTAATAGAGCGCGCCAAGCTCGTATTTCACCCGCGTCAATTTCGGGTTGTAGATCAGCAGCCGCTCCAGCGCGCCGACCGCCGCCTCGTAGTCGCCGCGCTCGGTCGCGACGCGTGCATATTCGAACGTGATCTCGTGATCGGTTGGCGATCTGACCATGCGTTCGAATAGCTGCTGCTGCAGCGCAGCGCCCTCCTGCGCATGCGATGGACCGACGGCAAGTACAACAGACGCAGCTATGGCAGCAGCAACGCCAATGACGCGGGCCCGCAACGGCAAACGCCGGCAGCCGTCATTGGCAATCAAATCTCGGAAACTCCGAAAATTCATAACTGCAAACCAAACTCAGGCATATGAAAACGGAGTCTAGAAATCACAAAACCATCGGCCATTCAATGGCATACCGTGGCGCTACGGCTACACTTCAGCCGGATTCCGATTCCGCGGCAAGCCGTGGAAACTATTTTTGTCCAGGATGTCGCAGCCGGTGAACCTCGGCTCAGGTCTCGGGACTAAGGCTACCCATGAAGCTGTCGACCCGTGAATGCACATCGCTCAACTCAAGCGTGCCGGCGAATGCAACGGGCCATCCGGATCGGCGCAGGACCTCGTCGAGGAAAGACCCCTTCGGCGGCGCAAAGGCTCCGGCGAGTCCGGCGCGACGCAGCACGGCGCCATGGAGATCGAAGAAGAGCGCTGACCGCGAAAGGTTCTCCACGGCGGCGGCCCGACCGGGATCGAACAACGCGCCGACGTCGCGCCATGGAACCGCCCCGATTTCCGTTCCGCTCCGGCGGAAGCCCGAGATTCCGTGCAGTTCCGCAAGTTCAGCCAGAAGCGGTGCACCCGTGTCCTTGCCCTCGCCCCGCGTGACCCGCTCGATGGCGTGAAACAACAGCGGATGCTCGCGCGGCAGTTTCAGCGCCGTCAAGGCGATCCCGCCAACCGCGTTAACCATGAAGAACTCGGCATCCGGCAATTCACCCACCAGCAGCACGTCCGGGTTCACCCACCAGCCGCCCAACTTATAAAGCGTCTCGTAGCAGATCAGATGCGTGGCGGCGGCGAACCGTCCCTCGGAGGGGCGATAGGTCAGCACGCGCTCGGGAGCGATGATCGGCGCGGCATCACGGCGCGAGGCCCACGGCGGCACATCGAGGGAAGGATCGTAGCCAAGCACCTCCACGCGGCAGCCACGATCGGCGAAGCTCTTCAGAGCAAGAAGCTCATAAGCGCCCAGCGGCCCTCCGTGCCAGAACATCCGCACCGTTCTGCTCTCGTCCGAAGCGCCGGCGGCAGCGCGGCCCGGCGGCACCGTTACGGCCGTCCGCTCCAGCACGCGCTCGACAGCGTCGCGTGGAAGCCGATGAACGCCAAGCCTTGTCCGCAGATCGCTCAGGACATGCGCGTCGGTCAGCCACCCGGTCACCGTCCTTGCAGACATCCGAGCATGAGCGGGAAACCCCATTCCATACGTCTCGAACAGATGGTCCAGATAGCTGCCCTCGGGCGGACCGAGATTCTTCGGAAGACGAAGCCGCCGCCAGACCTCGTTCCACAGATGCACGAAGTCGCTGGACGCGGTGCGCGCGATCAGTTCGTCGCGTCTTGCCGGGTCGAACAGCGCGCCGATATCGCCGTGCGCGATTTCAAAGGCGGATGCCTGCGGCCTTATCAGATGATCGAGCGCATGCTCGTGCGCCAGTCGCGTCAGAAGATCGGGACCAATGCGCAGACGTGCCTCGGACGACGTCTCGCCCGGTGCAGGCACGAGTTGCTGCGCCTCGCGCAAGGCGTCCGCCATGATCGGCGCATGCGGCGGGAATTTCATCACCGCGCCGTTGACGATCTCGTCGGTCTCGCGCGCCAGATAGACTTTCGCCTGCGGCAGCGGCCGCAGCGCAACCACGTCAAGGTCGGCGTACCAGCCTCCCAGCCGGTCGAGCAGCGCATAGCGGGTCAGATCGGACTGGAGAGCAAGCGAGCGGTCACCGTCGGGAAAAGCAAAGCTCCGGACCGGACTGGAAACGAAATCCGCGGCGTCCGCCCATTCGACACCGTCCGGAAGCCGAACACGCCGATCGTCGCCGTAGAAGATCACGCGTGCGCCCTGGGCCAGGAAACTGCGCAGCGACAGTTCCTCGTAAGCGCCGGGCGGCGGCCCGATCCAGACCATGCGTACGATATCCGCCGCAGCAACCGGCATCGTGTCATCGTCCTCGGGCGAGGCGCCGGACATCGCCGCTCAGTCCTCGCGGAACGGCTTCAGCCGCACCCGCGTGCGTGCCGGCTGATCCGGCGCGAGACCGCGATAATAAACCTTCTGCCATCCCTCCTCGCGCGCCTGCGAGCCTTCGCGCTTCAGATCGGCGTTGAAGGTCAGGCGGCTGGCGCTCCACGCCTTGAACTGCGCCTCGGTCTGCGGATCGCTCGCCATCGGCACGATCACGGGCTCGGCGCTCTCGATGTCGCTGCGGCGAACCGGGAAGATATGGCAGAACGGCTCGCCCTTCTCGAACCGGACCGCGATGCCCGGCCGGGTGAAGATCCAGTTCATGGTGAAGGTGTAAGGTGCCCAGTCGGTCTCGATCACGCCCGTCAGCGCCGCGACACCATCCTTCGGGCGATTGACCGGCCCCTGCGCGATGAGATCGAATCCCGGCTCGGTGCGAAACAGGCAGGGGACATGAAACGTGAGAATGCCATGGCCGAAATGGCTGAGAGCGGGCGCACCCAGCGCGGGATCGTCGGGAATCACCTGCATCCCGTCCAGCGCGGTGCTGCCGTTCCACGCGGCGACGAAACCTGTTGGCGACAGGATTTCCCAACCATGCGCGTTGGCGATGTTGAGCGGCAGGCAGCGATAGGCAAAGCGCTGATCGGTCGCGTCCATCCACGGCCGGTCCGCCGGCGCCGGGCGGATGTCGAGATGGTGGCCCTCGGTGAGATAGGCGATCAGTTTCATGGCGTGCGGGCTCCAAACGCGGCGCGGGCGCTCCGTGTTGACATTGCCGTCGGCGGCGGGCAAGCGGCAATCGCCTTGCCGACCGTCGCGAGAGGACTATGACAAGCATCCTGTTCGCCTGGGAATTGGGAGGAGGACGCGGCCATCAGACGACCCTCGCCCGCCTCGCTGCCCCGTTGCTGCGCGAGGGCTGTCGTGTGGTCGCCGCGATCAGACCCGGAGTTCATGCCGGCGATCTCCTCGCGGCCGGCATCGAGACCCTTACGGCCCCCGTCTGGCCTGCCGCTGCGCGCACGGCGGCGGACATCCGGGCGATGTCGTCTGCAACGATGGGCGACATGCTGGGCGAAGCCGGTCTTGCCGACCCGGTTGCTCTGGGCCGCCTGCTCGACGGCTGGGACGCCATCCTGCAGGCCGTGCAGCCCGATCTCGTGGTGGCGGACTACGCCCCCGCCGCAGCCCTCGCCGCGCGCGGGCGCGTGCCACTCTTGCTGACAGGCAACGGCTTCGTTGCGCCGCCCGGCGACATGCCGCGCTTCCCGCCGCTGCATCGCGCACATCCGCCGCGTCTCGCCGAGCCGGTTCTGCTTGAGACCATCAACACCGCCCTCGGGGCGCGGCAGCGCCCCCTGCTCGACCGTCTGCCCCGGATGTTCGCGGCCGACGACGCGCTCGTCCTGATCCTGCCGATCGTCGATCCCTATCATGTGCAGCGAACGCGCGATGTCGACGGCCCGCTGCTTGACACATTGCCCGTTCCACGCGCGAGGGAGTCAAGGCGCATCTTTGCCTATCTCTCCAGCGCGCCCGAACGGGAAGGGCCGCTGATCGCGGCGCTCACCGCATTCGGTCCCGACCTCGATCTCTACGCATCGACCATCGGGAGCGATGAACTGGCCCCGCTCGCGGCCGCCGGAGCGCGGATATTTTCGCGGCGGCCGCCAAGCTTCGAGGTTCTGCAAACTTCGCGGCTGGTCATCCACGGCGGCGGCAGCGGGCTTGCCTGCGAGGCGCTGCTGGCCGGAGTGCCACAACTGATCCTGAGCTCGCATATCGAGCAGGAACTGACCGGCCGCGCCGTCGCCGCGCACGGTTGCGGCGCGCATTTCACCGAACGCGATCCCGCTGCGATCAGAGACGCCATCGCGTCCGGTCTTGCCGATGACGCCATCGCCGAACATGCGGCCACGCTGGGCGTGGAACAGCGCGCGTTCATGGCCACGCGCGATCCGCTGCGGGCATTCGTGGCCGCGTGCAGACGGCTGGCCGGTTGATCGGAACGATCCTACATTTGCGCCGACGCGCTTAACCGCAATTCGCCCCCGGCCGTCTGCCCAGTCGCGGCGAGACGTTCCGCGAAATGGTCGTAGAGAGACGTTAAGTCCTCGCCGCATATGCGCCGGCAATCCGCCAGCGCGCGCGAGGCTGTCGGCAAATCCGACGCATGCAGCGCCGCGACCAGATCCGCATGATGGCGCACGAGCTGTTGCGTTTCAGGCAGCGCCGCAAAAGTCTCGTCGCCGGCGATGGCATAGACCTTGGTCGGACGCGACTTGCCCTTGAGCAGGATTTCTCCTGCTTCGAGGAAAACCAGCCCGTCCGCAGCGCGCACCACGTCGTCGGACGCCAGCAGGTCGGTGCCGAACGATTTGCTGGCGGACTCGATCCGCGCCGCCGTGTTCACCACATCGCCCATGGCCGAATAATTGAAGCGGCGCGCGGACCCCATGTTGCCGACACAGGCCTCGCCGGCATTGAGCCCGACGCCGATCTTCACCTCGCCCAGTCCCTTGCCTTCGAACTCGAACGCATCGTCGGCGTTCAACTTCCTGACCACGGCGCGCATGGCGAGCGCCGCGCGGCAGGCGCGTGCCGCATGGCCTGGAATATCGAGCGGCGCATTCCAGAACGCCATGATGGAATCGCCGATATATTTGTCGATGGTGCCAAGCTCGTGCTGAATCGCGTCCGACAGCGGTGCAAGCAGCGTATTGATGAAAACGACCAGTTCGGTCGCGGTCAATTTCTCGGAAATCGGCGTGAAGCCACGCACGTCCATGAACATCACGGTGATCTCGCGCTGCTCGCCACCAAGCTGCATCGCCTTGGGCGACTGCTCCAGCCGGTGCAGCAGTTCCGGCGCAAGATATTGCCCGAAGGCCTGACGCACGAATTTCTTCTCGCGGTCGGTCGCGATGTGCAGCACACCCTCCACCGCGCCCCAGATCATGATCGCGGCGAGCGACGGATAGACCGGATCTATCAGCAGATGCAGCTGCGAGAAGGCGAGCCATGAGCCCGCAATCGCGATGGCGAGCGCGAGGATGCCGGCGACGAACGAGAATTTTGCGCCGAAGGCAATCAGAAGCCATGCGATCAGCGCCCCCAGCACCGCTGTCAGCATGATCTCGAATCCATCGGCCCAATCGGGCCTGCTGATGAAATCCTGTCCGAGAATCTGCTCGATCAGTTGCGCGTGGATCGACACGCCGGGAACGATCTCGCCGAGCGGCGTGGTCCGCACGTCCAGCAGCCCGACAGCCGAGGTGCCGACCAGAACGATGTGCCCTTCGAGCAGCGGCCTGACACTGGCTTCTTTCGCCGGATCGAGCACATCCTTTGCAGAGATATAGCGCGACGGCCTGTCGTGATCGAAATAGATCCAGGCCTCGCCGTCCCGCGTCAGCGGAATTCTGAAATCGCCGACCCGCATGTCGATCAACGCCGGCCGGCCGCTATCAAGATCGCCGCTGGCGCCCGTGCCGCGCACCAGCAGACCCGGCTGCGACTGCGCCACCCGAAGCGCCTCGACGGCGAGGCCGGGATAAATCTGCCCCGCGCCGGAGAACAGCAGCGGGACACGGCGAACGATGCCGGAGCGATCATGAGCCGAAAGATTGATGGCTCCCATCCCGCTCGCGGCCGCGTTGAACATCGGCAGGCTAGCGACGGCATAGCCGAACGGGTGCAGGATCGCAGCCGGGTCCGCGCCCGCGAATGAGATTCCGGCCTTGGACAGCGGCAACGGCCCCGCCACACGCAGACTGGCCGCAAAGCCAAGCACTGTCGGCGTCGCCTTGATCGCCTCCGCAAAAGCGCGGTCGTGATCCGGCATCGCGCCGAGCATGGACAGCAGCTGCCGTTGCCGCTCTTCCTCCCCGCCGGCGCCATCCCGCCGAAGCTGCTCGGCGATCTGCGCCGGGCTGGTGCGGTCGGGCTCGGAAAAGATCACGTCGAACGCGATCGCCCCGGCGCCGGCTTCCGAAAGCCGCCGCGTCAATTCGGCCAGGCGGGTGCGGGGCCAGGGCCACTGCCCAAACTCCCTGATCGAAGCCTCGTCGATGTCCACGATCCGGACCGGGAAATCCGCGTGCTGCCGCGGCTTGAGGCGTTGATACGTATCGAAGGTTCGCTCCTTCAATTCGACGACGAGGCGCGGATCGTAGGCGCGCAGGCCGACGAGCAGGGCCAGCGCAGCCCAGGCCGCAACAATGGCCTGCCCGGTCCGGCTGCGGGCAAAGCGGCGCAGCCTGACCCAGGCCGCGACGGCGCGGCGGCCTGTCCAGTTACGGGACGGTACGAAAAGCCTCATCGGCCGACCTTGCTGCGATCCGGTGCCAAGCGCAATCCATAGCCGCTTTTCGCCTCGGCAGCATCGGCGGCCCCGGAGACGACAACACGCAAACGAAAGATGGCCGGGCAAGCCCGGCCATCTTTGTCTGATCTCGATGCGTCCCGGTTCGACGTCAGGCAGAGCCGAGATTGTATTCGGCGAGCTGCTTGTTACGATCCGAATCCGCTGCCGCCCGGTGATCCGTGGCAATGGCCACATAGACCGCCGGCAGCACGAACAGCGTGAACAGCGTGCCGATCGCCATGCCGGCGACCACCACGATGCCGATCGAGAACCGGCTGGCCGCGCCCGCCCCCGAGGCCGAGAGCAGCGGCAACAGGCCGGCGATCATGGCCGCCGTCGTCATCAGGATCGGCCGCAGCCGCACCCGGGCCGACTGCTCGATCGCGGCGCGCTTGTCGAGTTTCTCGTTGAGCTGAAGTTCGTTGGCAAACTCAACCATCAGAATGCCGTGCTTGCTGATCAGTCCGACCAGCGTCAACAATCCCACCTGCGTGTAGATGTTGATGGTCGCAAGACCGAAGAACAGCGGCAGAAGCGCGCCGACGATTGCCATGGGCACGCTGATCATGATGACCAGCGGGTCGCGCAGGCTTTCAAACTGCGCTGCCAGCACCAGGAAGATGATGATCAGCGCGAAGCCGAACGTGATGGCGAGCTGATTGCCTTCCTGCACGAACTGCCGCGCATCGGCGAGGAAGTCGTAGCTGAAGCCGGACGGCAACTGGTTGCCGAGCCCCTTGAGGAAGTCCACCGCCTGTCCGACCGTCACACCCGGCATCGGCACCGCCTGGAAGGTCGCCGAGTTAAGCTGGTTGTAATGGGTCAGCGCGTTCGGATCCGTTCCCGTCTGGATCGACACGACAGTGGCGAGCGGAACCTGCTGCCCGTTCGCGGCCTGAATGTAATACCCGTTGAGCGACTCCGGGGTCAGGCGCTGCTCGCGCGGAACCTGCGGAATGACCTGATAGGAGCGGCCCTCCAGGTTGAAACGGTTCACGTAATTGCCGCCGAGCAGGGTCGCCAGCGCACCACCGACCTGCTGCATCGTGAGCCCGAGATCGCTCGCCTTGGTCCTGTCGATGGAAACCCGCACCACGGGCTGGTTGAATTCCAGATCGCTGTCCGTGACGATGAACATGCCGCTCTTCCGCGCGGCTTCCTTGATCTTGTTCATCTCCTGATAGACAGCCTGAAACCCGCTGGTCGAATTGATCACCATCTGCACGGGCAAACCGCCGGGGCCGCCCGGCAGAGGCGGCAGGTTGAAGGCGAATGCATTGACACCCTCGACCTTGCTCAGTTCATCCTGAACCAGCGGCTTGAGCTGCATCGCCGTCTTCTTCCGCTCGTCCCACGGCTTCAGCAGCATGCCTGCGATGCCGTTCTGGGCTCCGTTCACGCCATTGAGAATGAAGCGGAGATCCGTTTCTGGAAATTTCTCGAACGCAGCGTCGATCTTCTTTCCATAGTAATTCAGGTAATCGATGTTCGCGTATTTCGGAGCCTTCGTGATCGCGAACACGATCCCCTGATCCTCCTCGGGCGCCAGTTCACTGGGCGTATTCATATAGAGGAAGCCCACCAGTCCAAGGATGGTGACTGCGAACAGGGCCGTGACGGGGCGATAGTCGAGCGAACGGTCGAGCGTGCGGCCATACCAGTTCGTCATTCTGCTGAAAACGCGATCGACGAGCTGGGCAAAACGGCCCGGCGAGGAGTGTTTCAGCAACACCGAGCACATCATCGGTGACAGTGTCAGCGCGATGACACCCGACACGATCACCGAGGCCGCTAGCGTGAAGGCGAACTCCTTGAAGAGCGCGCCCGTCAAGCCCCCGAGCAAGCCGATCGGCGCGTAGACTGCGGCCAGCGTGATCGTCATGGAGATGACGGGGCCCACGATCTCGCGGGCTCCGACAAGGGAGGCCTGAACAGGTGTTTTCCCCTCCTCCAGATGGCGATGGATATTCTCCACCACGACGATGGCGTCGTCGACAACGAGACCGATCGCGAGCACCATGGCGAGCAGCGTCAACAGATTGATGCTGAAGCCGAGCGCCAGCATCACGCTGCAGACACCGATCAGCGACAGCGGGATCGTGACGACGGGAATGATCACCGACCTGAACGAGGCCAGGAAAAGGAAGATCACCACGATCACGATGACCACCGCTTCCATCAGCGTGTGCTCGACTTCGCTGATCGACGATTCGATGAACTTGGTGGAGTCGTAGGCCACCTTCATTTTCATCGACGGCGGAAGATTGCGTTCGAGGTCCGGGAACAGCGCGCGCACGCCCTTGACGATGTTGAGCGGATTGCCCTGCGGCGTGGCCTGAACGCCGATGAAAATCGCCTGTTCGTTGTTGAATGCGACACTGGAATCGGTCGTCTGTGCCGCGAGCTCCACCGTCGCCACGTCCTGAATCCGGACGAAGCCGCCGCCCTGGGCCTTGACGATCAGCCGTTTGAACTCCTCAAGACTGGTCGAGCCCGTGTTGGTCGTGATGTTGCTGACAGTGAAATAGCCCTTGGTCTGGCCAGCCGCCGATTGATAGTTGTTGGCCTGAATCGCGGTGGCGATATCGCTTGCCGAAACGCCATGACCGGCCATCCGCACGGGATCGAGCCAGATCCGCATCGCGAAGGTCTGGCCGCCGAGAATATCGGCGGAGGCGACGCCATCCACGGTCGACAGAACCGGCTGCACCACGCGCGTGAGATAGTCCGAGATCGCCGAACCGCCCAGTTCCTCGCTGGAGAAGCCGATATACATCACCGCGGTCGTCGACCCGGTGGTCTTGACGATCACCGGGTCGTTCGACTCGCGCGGGATCAGGTATCGGACCGAGTTGACCTTGGCCATCACGTCGGTCAGAGCCGCGTTCGGATCGAAGTTCAGCTTGACGTAGACCTGAATGGTGCTGGTACCGAGCACCGAATTCGAGGTCATGTAATCGATGCCCTCGGCCGACGCGACCGCCTGCTCGATCGGCGTCGTGATGAACCCCTGGATCAGATCGGCCGACGCACCCGGATACACCGTGGTGATCGTCACCACGGTGTTTGACAGTTTCGGATACTGACGGACGGGCAATTCGAACGCCGCGCGCAGGCCGATCAGCAGGATCAGCAGGCTGACGACAACCGACAGCACCGGGCGCTTGATGAAGATGTCTGTGAGAGCACCCATGGTTCGTGCTCCTCAGTACCGCGGCACAGGATTGGGGGCCGGCGGCGGCGGATCGCTCGATATCGTCACGGCCGCGCCGGACTGAAGCTTGAGCTGACCGACCGCGACCACGCGGTCACCCGGATTCACGCCACTCACGATCTGCACGAGGCCGTTGTAGCGCTGACCGGTGCGGACGAACGTGCGCTCGGCCACGAGACTGGTCTTGCCGTCGTCGCCCTTCTTGTCCTTGATGACGAAAGCGGAGTCTCCGTACAGTGTGAAATCGACCGAGGTTTCCGGCAGCGTCACCACCGGCGGCTTCTCCGGCAGCACCACCGTCGCGGTGGTGAACATGCCCGGCCGCAGGATATCGTCGGGATTGGCAATCAGCGCCTGAACCCGAATATTGCGGGTATCGGTCGAAATCTGCGGTTCGATCGTCGTGATCTTTCCATCGAACGTCCGGCCCGGATAGGCGTCCGCGGTCACGCGAACCGTCTGGCCGACCTTGAGCTCCGAACTGTCCTTTTCAGTGACGGTGAAGTTCACGAACAGGTTCGACAGGTCCGTCAACGACACAACCTCCGTGCCGGCGGTCAGATACTGGCCGAGGTTGACCTGCCTGACGCCAAGCTGCCCGTCGAACGGCGCGCGCACCAACTTCTGCGAGATCACCGCCTCCGTCCGGGCGATGCCTGCAACGGCCTGATCGTAGGTCGCCTGGGTCTGATCGACGGTTGCCTGCGGACCGAACTGACGCTCGGCGAGTTGCTTGGCACGGTCCAGAGCCAGTTGCGCGGCTCGCGCCTGCGCCCGGTAGCTCGACAGATCGGCCTGGTCCGGCGCGTCGAACAACTGGATCAGCGGGGTCCCTTTTTTCACCCGAGAGCCAGCCTCGAACATAATGTCGGTAATCCGGCCATTGGTATCGGACGTCACATTCACCTGATGGACAGCCGCCAGACTGCCCACCGCCTGAATGAGATTGGGCAACGTCTCGCTCTTGGCCACCGCGATGGTCACATCGATCGGCGCGGGCCTGTGGTTGGCGAAGAACTGCGCAATCATGTGCTTGCGAAATTCGTTGAAGCCCACCAGCGCTCCGACGAGGATGGCCAGCAGCACGCCGACGATGATGAACCATCGCACCTTGCGGACCGGCCTGGTCGGCGGCACCTTCTGACTCGATCTAGCACGCTCCGCCTCGGACGCGCCGGCAGCCGACGTGCCTGTGTCAGTGGATGTCGTCATGTCATGTACTTTCTGGCATCAGAGCGTTGGGAGAATCGGTGGGCGCGGAATTGCCCAGATGTTCCGCAATCGTGGTTTCCTTTAGGCCGATTCCGCGCAAGACGAATTCGCAGATTTGCCGATTGAGGTCGGGATCATAGGCATATGACAGGGGCGGATCAGACGCGAGCTTGGTCAGTGCGACAATATTGACCGCCTGATGAGCAAACCAGAACAGGTTCATCGATCGTCCGGCGAAGGGGTACGCGTCGCCTGTCTCGATCGCCCGCTCCAGAGATCGCGTGAAAATCGGCGTCAAAAGCAATTCGATCTTGCCGTAGAACAGGCGCGAAAATTCCCCGCCGTCGACGTAGTCCGTCACGAGCAGCCGCATATGCTGCGCCTCGTCGCCATCCGGCGTTTCAGCTGCCAGCAGGAAATAGTTCACGGTTTCGCGGAACATGGTCACGAGCGTCGCCGTCCCCGGCTCCAGTTCAAGAAGGCGCTTGTATTCGGGGTCCGCTTCACAGGCTTCCGACAGAATTTCGGCATAGAGCACGGCCTTCGAGGGGAAATGCTTGAACAGCAAAGCCTCGGATATTTCAGCCGCAGCCGCGATGCTTTTGGTGGTGGTACCCGCAAAGCCATGCTGGGCGAAACAGCGCTTTGCTGCCGCCACGATCAGACCCCGACGCAAATCTCCTGCCAACCGCACGGCGCACATGGCGTGAGTAAGCGCTCACCATAACGCAAAAGTCAATCGCTTCGCTGCTCTGCACAAATCAATCGAATGTCGCGTGGCCTGCGGGATACACCTCTGTCCGGCACTTCCAACGGATGCCGGCACTTCCAACGGATGCCGGGCCGCTATACGGTCCGCGGCTCGGGAGGAAAAAATGCCAGTTATAGAGCAGCCTTATGCGGCCAAGAAATACGCCACCGTCAAAGGCAAACGCATGGCCTATATCGACGAGGGCGAAGGCGACGCAATCGTGTTTCAGCATGGGAACCCAACTTCGTCATATCTATGGCGAAACGTCATGCCTCACTGCGAGGGCCTCGGCCGCCTGATCGCTTGCGACCTGATCGGCATGGGCGATTCCGACAAGCTCGATCCGTCCGGCCCTGACCGATACACCTATACGGAGCAGCGGGATTATCTGTTCGCGCTATGGGATCAGCTCGATCTTGGACGGAACGTGATCTTCGTGATCCACGACTGGGGATCGGCGCTTGGCTTCGACTGGGCGAACCAGCACCGCGACCGGGTCCAGGGCATCGCTTACATGGAGGCCATCGTCTCGCCGGTAACATGGGCCGACTGGCCGGAGAACGCCCGCAAGGTGTTTCAGGGCTTCCGCTCCGAAGGCGGGGAGGACATGATCCTGCAAAAGAACGTCTTCGTGGAACGGGTGCTGCCCGGCTCGGTCATCCGCAAGATCACCGAAGCGGAGATGGCGGAATATCGTCGGCCGTTCATCCATCCCGGCGAGGATCGCCGGCCGACCCTGACATGGCCGAGGCAAATCCCCGTGGAGGGACATCCCGCCGATGTGGTGAAGGTGGTCGAGGACTATGGACGCTGGCTCGCTGCCAGCGACGTGCCGAAGCTGTTCATCAATGCCGACCCCGGCTCCATTCTGGTAGGGCGGCAGCGGGATATCTGCCGGCGATGGCCGAACCAGACCGAAATCACCGTGAAGGGAACGCATTTCATTCAGGAAGACAGCCCGGACGACATCGGCGCGGCTGTCGCCTCGTTCGCAAGAGCGCTGCGGAATTGATGTTCGTTGCACGCGAGCCGGATGCCCCGGCGGCCGGCTCGCGTGGCTCGCAAGAGGATATTAATCACTTCCCGCGTTTCCGGGAGCCCGCGCCCTCCTCGGAAAAAGAATACCTTCATTTCAGGCGTAGAATCCTCTCGGGCTTGTCCCGGGATCGTATAGGTCTGCGTGAGCAAACGCGCCCCATCGAAAATCCGGCGCATTTCATCGATCAAACGAAAACCGAATACTCCGGGCCCTGGCACGACACTGTAAACGCCGCCCGCGAGTGCGAGACTCAAATCCATGAAACGAACGCAAGTCATCGCATGGCTCGTCATTCTTGTGCTGATCGCGCTCACGCTCGTCCCGGCATCGGAGCGGCCCGTGACCGGCCTTCCACGGAAGGTCGAGCATCTGGCTGCGTTCGCGCTTGCCGGCATGCTGCTCGCGATGGCCTACCCCGGACGCCTGCTGTTTCTCGGCGCGGTGGCCGTGGGCTTTCCTCTGATTCTTGAGATCGCGCAGATACCCATGCCGACGCGTCACGCGCGCCTGTCGGATTTTATCGTCGATGCCGTCGGCATGATCATCGGCGTCTTCGTCGCGCGGCTCTGGCAGATCGGCGTCGCAGCGCGACGGACCCGCGCCTCCGAGCCCGGATAAGCGTGCGGGCGCGGCCGTCCGCCGACCGTGTCCTATTTCGGAGCCACTTCGCCGGCCGGCGTCTTGTCCGGTTCTCGCCGCCGGCGGGAGACGAGTTCGACCACCATAATTCCGAGCGCCTTGGGCACGACCTCGGCATAGCGGCGCCACAGCCGGCCCGGATTGTTGACCAGCCGGTGCAGCCACTCCAGTCCCATGCGCTGCATGGCCTTCGGTGCCCGCGGCTGCGTCCCGGCAAAGAAATCGAAAGCAGCGCCAACGCCGAGCATCAGCGATGATGGCAGAAGCGCCTGATGGTTGGCCATCCAGTATTCCTGCTTCGGCAGTCCGAGCCCGACCCAGATCACGTCAGGTTTCGTCGCCGCGATCGCGGCGATCACGTCCGGGTCTTCCATCGCGCCAGCAGGGCGGAACGGCGGAGAATGCCAGCCGACGACGGCATCGGCGCCAACCAGTTCCTTCGCGCGCTCCACGATGCGGCCGATAGCCTCCGGCGTCGCGCCGTAGAAATAGTGGCGGATGTTGCGGGCACGCGGATCGTGCATCACCGTTTCCAGAAAATCCGGCGCTGTGACGCGGTCCACCGCCACGCCCTTCATGCGGCCGAGCCAGACCAGCGGCATGCCATCCGGCAGCGCCAGCACGGCATCGTCGATGATCTGCTTGAGCTTCTGATCGCGCGCGACCTCGATCACGCCATGCGTGCAGGTACATGCGACATAACCGCCGCGATGCTTCGCAACGAGATCGAAGAAGGTATCGAGCGCGAGCGGCATGGTGAGCGCAGACACCTGCAACTCGCCATAAGAGAAGCGCTCGACCGCGGCAGCGGCTGCCATCACACGACCTCGCCTACGCCGCGTCGGCCGCGCGCACCGGCTTAACCGGCGCGTCGTTCGTGCGGGAGCCGCGCACCTGCCGCTCGATCCATGCGTAGGTCTTCTCGAGCCCACGCTGAAGCGGCTGCGACGGCTTCCAGTTCAGCTTCTCGCCGATCAGGCGGTTATCGGAGGTGCGACCGCGCACGCCGGTGGGACCGGGCACGTTGCGGATCTTGATGTTCTTGCCCGAAATGGCAATGACCATCTCGGCGAGATGGTTGATGGAAACCATCTCCTCCGAACCGATGTTCACTGGCCCGTTGAAATCCGAGCGCATCAGACGAAGTACACCCTCCAGACATTCGTCGATATAGAGGAAGCTGCGGGTCTGCTTGCCGTCGCCCCAGATCTCGATGGTGCCGCCCGCCGGCGTCGAGGCCACCTTGCGGCAGATCGCAGCCGGAGCCTTCTCGCGGCCGCCCTGCCAGGTACCCTCGGGGCCGAAGATGTTGTGGAACCGGGCGACCTTGCAGTTCATGGCGTTGTTGCGATTGTAGGCCAGATACAGCCGCTCGCTGAACAGCTTCTCCCAGCCGTATTCGCTGTCCGGATTGGCGGGATAGGCCGAATCTTCCTCGCAATGCGGATTGTCGGGATCAAGCTGATTGTGCTCGGGATAAATGCACGCCGAAGACGAATAGAACACATTGCGAATCTTCCGCTTGGCGCAGGCATCGACCACATTGAGATTGATCATCGCCGAATTGTGCATCACGTCGGAGTCGTGCTCGCCGGTGAAGATATAGCCCGCTCCGCCCATATCGGCGGCGAGCTGATAGACTTCGTGGAACGAACGGTCGATCACCGAGCGGCAGAACAGCTGGTCGCGCAGATCGCCGACGGCGAAATCGTCCGCCTCGGTCTCCCCGAATTCGGGATACTTGAGATCCACGCCGCGCACGAAGAAACCTTCGCGCTTCAGGCGCTTCACCAGATGCGAGCCGATGAACCCACCGGCACCGAGAACGAGTGCGTCTGCCATTTTCTTTTTCCCCGTGAATGCCACAGGAAGCTATATAGATACTCTTCAATCGAAGTTCTTCCTGATCTCTCGATTAGAACTAAGATTTCGGAATGTTTGAGGCGAATTGCCAGATTTGTGTTTAGGAACCGCAAAGCATATTGACGATCGTGTGACCCGCGGCACCATGAACCCAACCTCGCCCTATCGTGCCGCGCTGTGTCAGGCCTCGCAATGAGACCGATCGGCCACATCCTCGCTTTCGCATTCCTCTTCCTTGTGGGCACGCTGCTGCCCGGTTCCACGCTTGCGGATGATCGCTCGCTGTTCGCCGCCCGCAGGGGCATCGGCGTGGTTCAGACGTTCATGTTTCCGGCGGCAGATCCGTCCAGCCGCGAAACCTATGCGGCGGATCCGTATCGGCCGGGCTGGAACGAGACGATGCCACCTGCGCGCCTTGTGGAACTGCGGCAGGCCGGATTCGATTTCCTGCGGATCGCCATCGATCCCGGCCCCCTGCTCGAAGCCGATCAGGGACGGCGAGCACAACTCGTCGGCCAGATCGAAGCAGCCGTCGGCACGACGCTCGACAATGGCCTTGCGGCCGTGGTCGACGTGCATCCAAGCGTCAGCCATCCGCGCTGGAACTTCAAACGGCTGACCGCCGACCCAAAAGGCGAGGCGTTCGCCCGGCTGCTGGACGTGGAACAGGCCCTCGCGCGTATGCTGACACGGTTCGATCCGGCGCGCGTGGCGCTCGAAGTCTTCAACGAACCTCCCCCGCCCTGCCAGTGGCGGGATCGCCCTGACTGGCCCGATCAGCTCGATCGCATTGTGACGTCCGTGCGCGCCGTCGCGCCGCGCCTCACGCTGCTGGTCGCGGGAGCCTGCTGGGCCGCGCCGCGCGCGCTGGTCCGGCTCGATCCGGCGCGCTTCGATAACCACACGCTGTTCGTGTTTCATTTCTACGAACCGTTCGTGTTCACCCATCAGGGGTTCTGGGGCAGCGACAAGTATCTGACGGCTGTGCCTCCCCTCGCCTTTCCGCCCGACCGGCCGGTGCGCGATGCGACGATCGCCGCCGTGCAGAACCGCCTGCACGCCGACGCCGGCATTCCCGCCGCCGACCGCGCACAGCAGATCCGGGAGGCGTCGAAAAAGCTCGCGACCTATTTCGATCAGGATCAGGGGCCAACTTTCATCGACGCCGAAATGGACAAGGTGGCGCGATGGGCGGACGCCAGCCGCATTCCGCGCGAGCGCATCATGCTCGGCGAATTCGGCGCGATGAAAGACATCTACGACAAGCAGGGCGCACCGCCCGCCGACCGGGCGCGCTGGATCGAGACAACGCGCAAGGCCGCCGAACAGGCCGGATTTCGATGGTCCGCCTGGGCGCTTACCAACACCATGGGCATCGTGACCGGCGATCTCGGCGGCCCGCTCGATCCGGAAATCCTGCACGCGCTCGGTCTGCGCGCGCCGTGAGTTAATTCATCTGTTCCGTCGCAATGCCACGGCATCCCTGAAACAGGCCGCGGCTGAACCAGAATTTCCTGAATGTGACGAATCCGGCCCGGCCGTTCAACGGCATCAGCGCGGGATAAATCCATCCCGCTGCCACCGAGACCGTGGCGCGGGCCAATTCGCTCGCGCGGCGGGCGCGCGGCAACGCGCCGAGACGGCGGCCGCTGGTCTGCCCCATCCGCAGGTAACGCCGGCGGAAATAGTCCCATGTCACCCGCTCGGGCGGGACGATCTCGTCGACCACAGCGCTGCGCGCGGCGACCATGCGCGCGCCCGTGGCGGCATAGCGGTGAAAGAAGTCGGTATCCTCGCCGCCCGTCAGTCCGAACGCCACATCGAAGCGAACCGCGTTGGCCGCAGCGAGACCACGCCGGAACAGCACGTTGCCGGACGCGACCTCCGTGAGCGGCGCGCCATCCACGCCATAATCGCGCGTGTAGGGATCGGCGGCGCGAATGGCCGGCGGCGTATCCGCCGGATACACCGCGCGCACGAAACCTTTGACAACGTCGGCGTCATATAAGCTCTGAACCACAAGCAGCCGCGCCAGCCAATCGGGTGCCGCATTCTCGTCGTCGTCGATAAAGGCGATCCACTCGCCCCGCGCCGCATCGAGACAGACGTTGCGCGCCGCCGCCACATTGCCCGCCGCGCTCGCCACGTAACGCACCGGCCAGCGCTCATCGGCAAAACCCGTAACCGCCGCCCTCGCCGATCCCGCCGGATCGTCGTCGCACACGACAATCTCGGCCGCGACGTCATCGCATCCTTGCTGCGCCAGCACCGAACGGATCGTCCCGGCGACGCGCGGCCGCCTGTAGGTGCAGATGCAGATGGAAACCTGAGGCGAACCGGACATCGGCTGTCAGAGTTTGGGCGCGGCGAGCGCGGCGACAATGCCGTCGGCGAAGTGCGCCGCCATCGCCTCCGCACTGTAGCGCGCCGAGTCCCGCATCGCCTGCGCAGCAAGGCGCGCCCGGCGCGGCTCGTCCTCGAACAGACGGGCGACCGCATCCGCATAGATCACGACATCGTCCGCCGGCGAGACAATCAGTCCGTTCTCGCCGTCACGCAGATAGTCGATCTCCGGGCTGTGGTACGGATAGGTCGTCGTCACCATCGGGATGCCGACGGCAAGACAATCGAGGATCGCGAGACCGACCAGCCCCGGCATCAGGAAGACCTGGCCGAGCCGCAGCGCCCGCGCCTTGTCCCGCCCAAACAACGGCCCGGTCGCGTGGATCCACGGATGCTCCGCGGCAGCCACCTCGACCTGCGGCAGGTCGACGCCGCCACCGACCACCAGAAGCTCGAAGTCCGGCACGCGCGCGCGGATGCGCTTCGCGGCCTCGATCAGAAAGTCGATCCGCTTTTCGGCATAGAGCGCGCCGACATAGACGCCCACATTGCGCGAGGCGATGCCGATGCGCTGACGGAATTCGTCAAGCTCGGCCTCGGTGACCGAAGCCGCCTCCTCCGCAAGCGTCTTCGTGTCGAAGGCATTCTCCACATTGGTGATGCGCGACGCCGGGTAGCCGGTCTCCGCCACCAGCCGCTGCGAGATGCCCGTGTAAGCGAACCACCAGTCGGCGCTGCGGATGAAGATGCGCTTGAAGCGCTCACGCCACAGCCCTTTCTCGACCTGCATGTTGCGGCCGTGGCCATAGAACGCGAACTTCGGTCCGCCGGCATATCTCAGAATCTGCAGCACGTAGTTGATGAGGTACTTGTTCTCCTGCATCACGATCACAAGATCGCTGCGCAGCGCCTCGCCAAGACCGCTCTGCCAGCACAACGTCATCGGGCCGATCCTGAACCACCTGCCCGCAATCGGTTTGGCGAATTCCAGCGCGGTCGTATCGTTGCGGCCTTCAAGGTGAGCCGATGCGGGAGAGACCGCCACGTCATAGACGATGCCCTGCTCCGCGAGATCGCGCCGCAGGCAGCGATGAAATTCGACGCGGTACTGCATCATGCCGGCGACGATGAAGAGCACGCGCGGCGGGCGTGCGGCACCGGCGGCCGCCTTTGACGTTGTCGATGTCACGGCGCTCACGACGTTCTCCTCAAGCGAAACAGGGCCACCCACAACGCGATCCCGAGACCGATCTGCGTCAGGAACAGCGCGGCGAAGGTGCCCATCACCCCGAACATGGCGGTGAGCGCGACCAGAACGCCCACGCTGACGACGCCGCCGATATTGACGATCCACGCCCGCAGACCATGGCGCGCGGACGCGCCAAGCGCGTCATAGGGTATGTTCACAAGCGCCATCGCGACGATCAGCCAGCAGCCGATCTGCAGATAATGCACCATCGCGCCGTAATCCTTGCCGAAGATCGCCGGGAGATACGGCGCGATGATCGCAAGCCCCAGGCTCGTCAGGACACCGAGCCCCAGCATCGGCGGCACATAGCGCAGGCTGAGCGAGCGCAGATCGTCCGCACCGCCTTGCGCGGCCCGCGCCATGGCGGGATAGCGCAGCCGCATGAACGCGTTCACCGTGAGCACGCTGGCATTGATGATGCGCGTGGCGAGGCCGTAGTTGCCGACCACGGCGGGCAGCGCGTAGGCGCTGAGCACCAGACGGTCCGTATTCTGCGCCAGCGTGGAGAAGAAGTACGAGGTGCAGAAATGCGTCCCCAGAACCAGCTCGTCACGCAGGATGGTCCATTTCGGCCGCCCGAGCGGCCACAGCAGCACGCCGCAGACGGCGAGCCACAGCAGGTGCACTGCGCCGTGCCACCACGCCCAGACATCGAGCCGGTCCACGCCAAGAAGATAGGTCGCGATCACCGTCACCAGCACACGCGCAATGCCGAATCCGGCCACGATCACATTCGCCGTCCCGAACCGTCCGAGGCCGAGGAAAATCTGCTCGGCGGTCAGCAGCCACCGATAGATCACGATATTGCTGACGCAGAACACCGTCAGCCCGATCCATCCGGACCGATAGGCCTCGGCGTGCGGCAGCAGCGCCAGCACGACCATCACGAGAGGAACAAGCACCGCGCCCGTGGCAAGCGTGACGAGCACCGCATGTCCGAGAAGCCGCGGATAGAGCGCGCGTTCATGCCCCACACGCCGCATGAACGACTCGCCGGATCCAAGGCCGCAGATGTTCTGCGCCAGTGCGGTGGCGGCGGTGATGGTCATCAGTTCGCCGAACTGATCGACGCCGAGAAACCGCGCCAGAAACGCGAAGCTGACGAGCTGCGAGCCGAGCCCGATCGCCATCGCGACCGTCGAGTTGAAATAGCTCATCACGCCCGGCAGCCAGCGCCGGACCGGACCGGAGATCGTCAGCCGCGCGCCAGGATTGCTCATCCCGAAGCTCCCCGGCCGAACAGCGCGCCCGGCAGTTGCCGCGCCTGCCGCACCATCCAGCCGATGTTCATGCGCATCCGGCGCGAGGCCGGGAAGCCGTTGTCGACCATCTCCTCGATGGCTCCGAGCGGCGTGTCGACCCGCACCGTGTTGCGCGGCACGAGCCACGCGCCGGCCCGCGCAAGTCCGTTGTCGCTGGTATAGACCCGCGACACACCACATTGCCGCAGCACCGCCAGCACCCGCAGGTCGTAGCGCCCGAACGGCACAGCCACTTCGGTAAATCCGTGGCCGACGATATCCGACAGCGAGGCCAGCGAGGTTCTCACCTCGGTAGCCAGTTCGTCGCGCAGCGTGGTCCAGTCCTGATGACGGCGGCCATGCGAGCCGATGGCCATGCCCGCAGACGACAGAGCCTTGATGTCGTCCGCGGACAGATATCCGGGGCGGCCGACGAATTCCGACAGCACAAAGAAGGTGGCGCGGAGTCCGTAAGCCTTCAGGATCGGCAAGGCATGATCGCGGTCGCTGGCGTTGCCATCGTCGAAGGTGATCGCCACGCGCCCTTCGGTGCTCTGAGAGCGGATCAGCCGCGCGATCTCGTTGAAGCGTTCGACGGGAATCCAGTATGGCCGCTCGGCGGCCTCCACATGGGCCGGCGGCTCGCCCAGTCCATGGAAATTGAAGATGAGCTGCCGCGGCGCGCTCATGGTTCGCCCCCGACGGCCGCCCGCAGGCGGACGCGCAGCACGCGAAGCCAGTCCGCGACCTTGGAGCGCTTGAAACGCAGGTAGACCGTCTTCACGGCAAGATACATCCGGCCGCGCAGCGTGATCGCCATTTCGCTGCGATAGAGACGCATCTCGCGGTCGCAGTATTCGAGCTTGTAAGCCTCGTCGCCGACCGTGAAGTCGAAATCAGACAGGCCGTTGCGAAACGACCATGCGATCAGATCCTCGTTGATCAGCCGGCCGGGAGACTGCTTGGCCCAGGCATCGTCGAAGGCCGGCATCAGCGAGTAGAAGCGACCTTCCAGCACCATGCCCCAGTGGGCCGCGATCATGGTCTCGTCCAGCATCAGGGCGCACAACTGCGACGCCGGACCAAGCCGCTCGACCATCGCGCGATAGTACGCGAGATATCCCGGCCGTTTGAAACCATCCCAGCCGCGCGTCAGGATGTAACGACGCCGTTTATGCTCGACGAGAAAGCCGAACATGCGCTCGCGCGTCTCGTGATCATGCGGGAACACCAGCCTGAGCTTGCCCGTTCGCTCAAGCTTGCGGCGACGTTTGCGCATGGCCGTCGCGCGGGGCAGGCTCGAAAGCCACTGCTCCCACGTGCCCGACAGCGTCAGGCTGTGCGCCCACGGCTTGGTGGCTTCGAGATCGGGGCCGACCAGCGGGTTGGGGCGATCAATCACGAACTCCGGCATCTTCTCGAACGAAGCCAGATCGAACGGCGGAAGAACGTCGCGAAGATGCCGGACAAGCTCGCCCAGCAGCACCGGCTTGCTGCTCCGGTCGGGCTGAAACAGAACGGGTGCGTTGTAATCGCCGACGCCGCCGTCGAGGAACGTCAGAACGCGAATGCCCCTGCTGCGCTCGATGCCGAGCGCCAGCCCGAGCCACGGCTGCCCGGCGGCATCCTCGACGACCACAAACCACGGCTCGGTTCCACGCGCCGCGCCCATCGTCTCGCACCAGATCGCCAACGCTTCGACGCGCTGGAATGCATAGCTCGCGCTCGATCCGGACCAGTCGGTTCGCGGCCAAAGGTCGCGAAACTCCGCCAGCGTCCGGGCCGCGCGAATCCGCCCGACCGAAAGAGCCGGTATCGCAGCCACGCCCCGGCCGTCCTGGACCGAATTCGTCGCTCCGGCAGCTGGCGCGGACAGACCGTGCAGACTCATACCTTCACCTGTCTCACGCGCATCAGCCTCAATGTACAGATCGACATGACCGTCATGAACCACAATGTGTCGTCACGTTGCAGCATGATCGTTTCGAAACCCGCCAGAATCAGGCCCAGCATCCAGATGCGCAGGCAGAGCAGGACCAGCGCCCGCTCGCGAGCGGTGCCGGGACGACGGCGAACTTCGAGAAGCGGCGCGGCGAGCAGCCATCCGGTCACCAGCAACGCGCCGGGCACGCCGATCGTCAGCGCCATGTCGAGATAGGAGTTATGGCCGCTGGATAGCTGGGGCACGAATTCGGGCACCTCGGTCGGACCATAGATGATTTCCGGCGAATTCCAGAATGCCGAAAAGCCGTAGCCGGTCAGAAGATGCCCGGGCATGTGGTCGCGCATGAAACTCCACACATAGGTGCGGCCTGTGAAGGTCGGGTCCGACATCACGGTGGAAAGAAAATCGGCGATGCCCGGGATGAATACCGATCCGATCGTGAACAGATTCATGGCTGCGATGAGAGACGCGCAGATCATGATGCGGACCGCCGTCACCGGGATCGCGAGCAGGATCGGAATGAACAGAAAAATGACGGGCGTCACCAGAATAGCCGTCTTGGCCTCGCTGAAATAGAGAAACACGGCGGACGCGGCGACGATGAGACCGCCCACCGCAATGTTGCGAACACTGGCGACGAAGAAGCCGATATAGATGAACAACGCCATCATCGCGCCAGCAGTGTTCTTGTGCGAGAACACGCCGCGCCAGTTGCCGGCCAGCGACTCCATCGGGTCGGAGGCCTGATGGATCGCCAGATGCGGCGCGAGCAGCACGCCGCCATAGCAGAGCGCGAGGACGATCAGCACCGCCGCCGCCAGCATGTCGGCGAAGTGATTCAGGTCGCGCGGCAGCAGCGGCATCACGACGGCGATGCCGGTGACGATCATCACCAGCGCGAAACGCCGTGCCGACAGGTCCGGATGCTGCGACAGGATCACCGTCAGCACCAGCCAGCCGCCGATCACCAGAAGCCACGGCGAGAACAGCGCGCGAAGCTCTTCGGCCCCGTGAAAAAGCAGAAACAGCGCAAAGCCCGCCGCAAGCGCCAGATAGGCGAGCTGATTGAGCGTATCGCCGCCGATCGACGTGGCGCCGGGCGTCTGCGTGCCGGAGATGTCCTGAAACGGGCGCACGGAAATCCACACCAGCAGCAGAGCCGCCAGAAACAGGCCGCTGCGCAGGACCATGCCGAGGCCGGACAGCAGACGCGTATTGGCCGCGCCCGGCTCCGGCCCGGCCGGCAGCATCAGTCCCTGCCCGATCACATTGCTCATCTGCCCAGTATCGTCCCTGACCGTGTCCGCCTTTCATACGCGTTATAGGACACAAACCGGCGGGTTCCGATGTTGCGTAGCGTCGCGAGTCTTTACGAAGTGCATCAGGACGCGGCTAACGCGCCGGAGATGATTTCTTAACGTTGATGATAGGTTAAAGATTGGACGCTAAAAACGGGGGTATCTGCAGGACGATACAGACGGAATTGCGGTGCATTCGCGGGCAGGCGGCCGATCCGCCCCAACCTTGCCCCAAAACACCGTGATCAAGGCAAGGTCAATGTTTCAGGAGCGAGGCCAGACCCCACCACCGAGCGCCGGCACGCCGGGCGAGGCAGGAACTCGGCCGCAGTCGAGCGAGCCGCTCGACTGGAACCTGGTCGCCATCACGGCGGCCATCTGGCGTCATAAGCTCATGGTGCTCGGCATCGCGGCGGTCGCATTCCTCGCGATGCTGCTGTTTCTTGCCGTCACGCCGGCGCAGTACACCGCGTCCACCCAGATCCTCATCGATCCGAGCGATCTGAAGGTGGTTGACAATGGGTTAACATCCCAGCCGCAGACCAACGACATCGCGCTGCTTCAGGTCGAAAGCCAGGTGCGCGTGCTCGGCTCCAACAGCGTGCTCGCGCCGGTGGTGGCTTCGGAGCATCTGGACACCGACCCCGAGTTCGGCGGCGGACCACCGTCGCTTCTGCGCACCATCGCCACAGACCTTTTCGGCCTCGTCGGCCTGAGCCCGTCGGCCCGCCCCGCCCCGTCCCTGATCGCGCTGGATCAACTGCGACGCCGCCTCAAGATCAGCCGCGCGGACCGCACCTACGTCGTCGACGTGGCGGTGACGACACGCAGCCGCGAGACGTCGGTGCGGATCGCCAACGCGATCGCCGATTCCTACATCGCGACCCAGGTCACGGCGCGGGCGGACGCCGCGCGGCGCGCCACCGAACAGCTCACTGCGCGCCTCAACGAGCTGCGCACCAAGGTCCGGCAGGCGGAAGAGCGCGTCGAAGCCTACAAGGCCAAGAACAACATCACGGTTTCGACAGGCCAGCTCGTCAACGAGCAGCAGGTCACCGATCTCAACAACCAGCTCGCCATCGCCCGCGCCCGCACCTCTGAGGCGAAGGCGCGTTACGATCTGGCGACACGGTTGCAGAAATCCGGCGATCCAAGCACCTCGAATGAAGCCCTGCAGTCGCCGACCATCACCGCGCTGCGCAGCCAGTATGCCGAGATGCAGCGCCGGCTCAACGAACAGTCCTCGACGCTCGGCCCGCGCCACCCCGCCGTCATCGAGGCGCAGGCGCAGGCCGAGGGCATGCGCCGCGTCATCGCCGACGAAATTTCCCGGATCCAGCGCGCCGCCGCCAACGACTACGCGCGGGCAAAGGACAACGAGACCAGCCTCAACACCACGCTGGATCAGCTCAAGAAAACCAGCATCACCACCAGCGAGGCGATGGTGCCGCTGCGCGAACTGGAGCGCGAAGTCGCCGCCAGCCGGCAGATCTATGAGGCGTTCCTCGCCCGCTCGCGCGAGACCGGCGAGCAGGAAACGCTCGATACCAAGAACATCCGCGTCATCACCAAGGCAGAGGCGCCGCTGCGGCGCAGTTCCCCGCCCAACGATATCCTGATGCTGGCCGCCGCCATCATTGCCGGTGCAGGGCTCGGGATGATGATCGCATTGGCCATCGAAGTGACGAAGGGCATGCAGCCCGCCGCAAGCCCGGCCGTTGCCGCGCGCGAGACGCCGCCAGCCGCAGCACCACGCGAAGCACCACCCGCGCCAACTCCCGTGGTGGTGTCACCCCCTCCGCTCGCGCCGGTACCGCCTGCGCCAGTTCCTCCTCCCGTGCGCGCATCCGCGCCGCCGCCGCCCGTCACGGCATCCCCCTCGGTGGTGCCCGAATCCGCGCCCGGCGGAGGCCGACTGGCCACCCTGCTCCGGCGGAAATCGGGCGCAGCGCCGCTCCCTGCCCAGCAGGAAACGGTGGCTGAGGCTGCCACGCCCGCACCCGCACGCCCCGTGACCGAACCCGCTGCGCAGGCTCGGCCGGCCCCCGCTTTCGCATCCCCGCCACAGCCAGAGCCCGCGGCACCAGCGAAGCCCGCGGCTCCGCCCATGCCCGCCGCCGCATCCAGAACCGCGTCACAAACCTGGTCCGCCGAGACCGCGCGCGAACTGACCGGCCTTCCGGTGCTCGCGGTGCTGCCACCGCGCGCCGTCACGCATGCCCTGAGCACGCTGGAGGATTTCCGTACGCCTTTCGCCGCAGCGCTGCGCCAGCTCGACGACACGCTGCGGTCGGGCCGCGAGGGTCGGCGCTTCACTCTGATGGTATTGGCGCTGCGCGATGCCGAAAACACCGCGAAGGTCGCGCTCAATCTCGCCGCCATTCAAGCCGCCAAGCATCGCGTCCTGCTGATCGATTCCGATCTCAGCCGCCGCACGCTGGCCACCGCCGTATCCGATCAGCCCGCAAGCGGGCTGGTCGATGTCGCGGTGGGCCGCAAGAGCCTCGCCGACGTCACGATCACCGATGCCCGGACACATGTCAGCCTGCTGCCGCTGATGGCCTCCAACGGCCAGCGCTACGACGACATCAGCGATCAGGACATCCGGGCGGCCTTCACGCAGACCGGCGGCTATGATCGCGTCATCGTGGCGGCGATGGATCACGAGGCCGATCCGAGCGCGCGCTTCTTCGCCGATCTGGTGGACGATATCGTGCTGGTGCTGCCGTCCACGCGGATCGACCGCCGGGCCATCGACAGCGTCTATTCGACCATGGGCGCGGCGGTGCGCAAGATTCGCGGCTCGGTTCTCATGAGCCCGCAGGGCGCGGAAGGATGACATGAGCTCCGACAACCGCCTCGAAACCGTCGAGACCAAGCTGGCCTATCTTGAACAGACGGTCGAGACGCTCAACCAGACCGTGACGGAGCAATGGCACGTCATCGACCGGCTCAAACGGCAGATCGGCGATCTGACCTCCCGCCTGCAGGATGCCGAGGCGCGCGCCGAAAGCGGCGCCGCACCGGAACCGCCGCCGCCGCACTATTGAGCGCGATTACTTCGCGTCCTTGAAATAGGGCTCGACAGGACCACTGATCTTCATGGTCAGCGGATTGCCATGACGATCCTTGGCGGTGCCCACCGTCACGCGAATCCAGCCCTCACTGACGCAGTATTCCTCGACATTGGTTTTCTCGACGCCCTTGAAGCGGATGCCGACATCGCGCTGGAGCACTTCCTCATTGTAGTAGGGGCTGGACGGATCGACCGAAAGGCGGTCCGGCAAGGTGTCTGTCATGTCGGGTCTCCGAACGTCACGGAAATATTGACCGCTGCCTACTGTGTCACGCCGGTGACCGCAAGCACAGGCGGCGCTGCTCAGAACTTCAGCCGGTAGCCGGTGCGGAAAATCCAGCCGATGACACCTATGCAGAGCAGCAGGAACACGATGGTGATCCCGACGCTGACCGCAACGGGCACATCGGCCACGCCGTAAAAGCTCCAGCGGAACCCGCTGATGAGATAGACGATGGGGTTGATCATCGCGACCGCCTGCCACACCGGCGGCAGGATGGTGATGGAGTAAAAGCTCCCGCCCAGAAACGTCAGCGGCGTAATGATCAGCAGCGGAATGACCTGCAACTGCTCGAAACCATTCGCCCAGATTCCGATGATGAATCCGAACAGCGCGAAGGTCAGCGCGGTGAGCACGAGGAACGCGACCATCCAGACCGGATGGTCGATCCGCAGCGGCACGAAGAACGCCGCAGTCGCGATGATGATCAGCCCGAGAATGATGGACTTGGTGGCCGCCGCCCCGACATAGCCGACCACGATTTCGATGGGCGAGACCGGCGCGGACAGGATCTCGTAGATCGTTCCGGTGAATTTCGGGAAGTAGATCGCGAAGGAGGCGTTGGCGACGCCCTGCATCACCAGCGTCATCATGACGAGGCCGGGCACGATGAACGCGCCATAGCTGACGCCCTGGATCTCCTCGATCCGCGCGCCGATCGCCGCGCCGAACACGATGAAATACAGAACCGTCGAAATGACCGGCGCGACGATGCTCTGGATCAGCGTGCGGCGGGTGCGTGCCATCTCGAAACGATAGATCGCTCCCATGGCGTGAAAGTTGAGTGCGGTCATTTCACCAGTCCGACGAAAATGTCTTCCAGCGAGCTTTCGACCGTACGCAGGTCCCGGAAGCGAATTCCGGCCTCGCGCACGTCTCCGAGCAGCGTGGTGATTCCCGTGCGCTCGGCGCGGGTATCGTACGTATAGGTCAGTTCCGTCCCGTCAGGGCTCAACGACAGATCGTAGGCCGCGAGACTGTCCGGCACCGCCGAAATCGCCGGCTCCAACTGAAGCGTCAGCCGCTTGCGGCCGAGCTTCTTCATCATCGCCGCCTTGTCGTCGACGACGATGATCTCGCCCTTGTTGATGACGCCGACGCGATCAGCCATCTCCTCGGCTTCCTCGATGTAGTGCGTCGTGAGAATGATGGTAACGCCGGAGGCACGCAGCGCCCGCACCACGTCCCACATCCCCTTGCGCAGATCGACATCGACACCCGCGGTCGGCTCGTCAAGGAACAGAATGCGCGGCTCGTGCGCCAGCGCCTTGGCGATCATCACGCGCCGCTTCATGCCGCCCGACAGCGTGATGATCTGACTGAAGCGCTTGTCCCACAGCGAGACGTCCTTCAGCACCTTCTCGATATAGGCCGGATCGGATTTCTTTCCGAACAGCCCGCGTGAAAAGCTCACCGTGTTCCAGACCGTCTCGAACGCATCCGTGGTGAGTTCCTGCGGCACCAGCCCGATCATCGAACGGGCCGCGCGATAATCGCGCACGTTGTCATGGCCATCGACGGCGACCGTACCGGTCGATGCGTTGACGGTGCCGCAGATGATGCCGATCAGCGTCGTCTTGCCCGCGCCGTTTGGGCCGAGCAGCGCGAAGATTTCACCTGCGCCGATGTCGAGATTGATCGACTTCAGCGCCTGAAATCCGGACGCATAGGTTTTTGACAGATTGTCGACGCGGATGATGGGAGACATGGCGGCCGGGTGCGGGAGATCGACGCGACTCGTCGCGCCGGGAGGGAAACGCCTCCGCTATATAGAGGGGCTCCCTCCAGGGGCCAAGGGCGCGCTCCTGCCGCGATGGCCCATGTCCCGGCAACAAAGCCAGAATGGGCATCTTTCCTGTTCACGATCAATGCGTTGAGAGCACAGAATCCTCAGTTCACCCGGCGATCCCTGCCGCTCCAGAACGGCTCGCGCAAGGTCCGGCGCAAAATTTTCCCGGAAGGGTTGCGCGGCAGAACCGGAATGAACTCGACCGACTTCGGCGCCTTGTAGCCGGCGAGCCGCTCGCGCGTGAAGGCGATCACCTCGTCCGCCGTCGCGCTCATCTGCGGCCGCAGCACCACCATGGCCTTGACGGCCTCGCCCCATTTCTCGTCGGGCACGCCGATCACCGCGACCTCGGCGATGGCGGGATGATTGGACATCGCGCTCTCCACCTCCGCCGGATAGATGTTCTCGCCGCCGGAAATGATCATGTCCTTGATCCGGTCCTGAATGTAGACGTAGCCGTCGGCATCCATGTAACCGGCGTCGCCGGTTCGCAGCCAGTTGTCCGCGCCGAGCGTCTGCTTGGTGGCATCCGGCAGATTCCAGTAGCCCGCCATGTTCGACGACGAGCGCGTGGCGATCTCGCCGATCTGCCCCGCGGGCAACGGATTGCCGTCCGCGTCGATGATGGCGAGTTCGACACCTGGCAGCGCCTTGCCGGCCGAGCGCAGCCGCGGCGAGCCGACCACGTGATCCTCCGGCGGCAGCGCAACGATGGTGCCGGTGGTTTCCGTCATGCCATACATCTGCACGAAGCCGCAGCCGAACACCTCCATGCATTCGCGCAGCAGCGCCTCCGGGATGGGCGAGGCGCCATACATGATGTAGCGCAGCCGCGAATAATCCGTGCTGCGCGCCCGCGGATGCCGCGCGATGAACTGCATCGCCGCCGGGACAAGGAACACCTTGGTGATGCCGTAGGTCTCGATGATGTCGAGAATCTCGTTGGGATCGAACTCGCGCACGACAATGGCCCGTACGCCGCGAAAGATGCCGACGACCCCGATTCCCGATCCCGCGATATGAAACACCGGCATCGCGACCAGCGTCACATCACCCGAGGACCATGTATTCCACTCCGGCTGTTCGGCGCCCTCCCATGCCAGCCCCATCATGTTGGCGTGGGACAGCATCGCCCCCTTGGGATGGCCGGTGGTGCCGGACGTGTAGAGCTGGATCGCGATGTCGCTTCGCTCCACACGCACGGGCGGCGGCGCGTCACTGTGCGTATCGCGCCACGCGGCGAAATCCGGCCACTCCTCCGCGCCGCCCTCGGTGGTCATGATCGTTTGCACATGCGGGAGCTGGCCGGCGAGCTTGCGCGCCTGCTCGACAAATTCCGGCCCGACGAACAGCACAGTGGCCTTGCAGTCGTTGACGATGAAGGCGATTTCCGGTCCCGCAAGCCGCCAGTTCACCGGAGCCATCACGACGCGGGATTTCATCGCACCGAACAGCAGCTCGAAATAGATATCGCTGTTCTTGCCGAGATAGGCGATGCGCTCACCCGGTTTCAGGCCGAGCGCAAGAAGACCGTTCGCAACCTGATTGCTGTGACGATCGAATGTGGCAAACGAGGTGATCCGCCCCTCGAACTCCATGGCCGTCGCCGTGCCAAGGGCCTGCCCCTGCGCACGGCAGACATCCGCCAGATTGTCCGGCTTCTCGATGACCGTCATCGTCTCCTCCTGTTTTTGCACGGCGGCTGCTTCTGCTGGCAGCGCGTCCGATTCCAACGTGCTGGTCTCTTGCTGGTCTAAAGTCCCAGAACCAGCTTGGCGATAATATCGCGCTGAACCTCCGACGTGCCGCCGAAGATCGTGTAGGCACGGCCGTTGAGATGCTTCGGCACCACGGGGAGCGACGATTCCGGAATCTGCGGCGTGCTGTTCAGCCGATAGAGCGGGCGCATCGGCTCCACGAACAGCGCATCGCTTCCGATCACCTCCACACCGAGCCGCGTCACCGCCTGATGGATCTCGCTGACGCGCAGCTTCAGCATGGACGACACCGCGCCGGGATTCTGCCCGGTCTGCAACGCCGACAGCACGCGAAGCTCCGCCATCTCCAGCGCATCGATATCGATCTCGATCTCGGACAGTTTCAGCGCGATATCCGGATCGTCGATGGGACGCCCGTTTTCCTCGGACAAAGCGAGGTCGCGCACCAGGTCGAGCGCGCGCCGCAGCCGAGGCGAGGTGATCCCCGACCGCTCGAACTCAAGCAGATACTTGCCGTAGGTCCAGCCCTTGCCCTCCTCGCCGACGCGGTCGCTGACCGGAATCCGCACGTCGTCGAAGAACACCTGGTTCACCTCGTGGTCGCCGCCGATGGTCAGGATCGGGCGGATGGTGATTCCGGGGCTCGTCATGTCGATCAGGACGAACGAGATTCCATCCTGCTGACGCGGGCCGTCGCTGGTCCGCACCAGCGCGAACATGCGGTTGGCGTGATGGGCGTGCGTCGTCCAGATCTTGGTGCCGTTGATGACGTAGTGATCGCCGTCGCGCACCGCCCGTGTCTTCAGCGATGACAGGTCGGAGCCCGAGCCGGGCTCGGAATAGCCCTGACACCAATAGTCCTCGCCGGACAGGATGCGCGGCAGATAGAAGTTCTTCTGCTCCGGCGAGCCGAACCCGATGATCACCGGGCCGACCATCTTCAGCCCCATCGGCGAGAGCTGCGGCGTGTTCGCCCGGGCGCATTCCGTCTCGAAGATCCAGCGCTGGCTCGGTGTCCAGCCCGGCCCGCCGTGCTCGGTCGGCCAGCCGGGCGCGACCCAGCCTTTGGCGTGCAAGGCCTTCTGCCAGCCACGAACAACATCCGGATCCGAGAACACCGATGGCGTCAGCTTCTGCGCCCGCTGCGACTCCGGACCGAGGTGGGCCGCGATGAAATCGCGCACCTCGCTCTGGAAGCTGTGATCGGCAGCGCCGAATGCGAGATCCATGATCGTCTCCTCAACGCCCCGGCGCGCTCAACTCGGCATGGCGGCGATAATGATGGCCGGTGCTGCCGAGCAGCGTCTCGAACGCCAGCAGGCGCTTGAAGTACAGGCCGACCTCCAGTTCCTCCGTCACGCCCATCGCGCCATGAAGCTGGACCGCCTGTTCGGCCACGAAGCGCGCGCAGCGTCCGATCTTGGCCTTCGCGCCCGATGCCGCACGGCTGCGTTCGCGACACTCTGCATCCGCCTTGAGCGCGGCCCGCAGCGCCATGGAGCGCGCTTCGTCCACCTGCACCGACATGTCGGTGAGCCGATGGCGCAGCACCTGATTGGCCGCGAGCGGCCTGCCGAACTGCTTGCGCACCTTGGTGTAGTCGAGCGTGGTGTCGAGCAGCACCTGCATCATGCCGACCGCCTCCGCCCCGAGCGCGGCCAGCGCGCGATCGATCGCCGCCTCCACCGCCGGCATGGCCTCATCGACACCGGCAAGATGCGCCTCCGCCGGCAGATGCGCATTGCGGAGCTGAATGTTGGCGGCGCGGCCGCCGCCGAGACGAGGATAGTCAGCAACCACCACTCCGGGCGTATCGGGCGTCACGAGAAACACTCCGAGCGGACCCGCGGCATCGCCGATGCGAGCCGACACGATCACCTCATCGGCGGCCGCGGCGTCGAGCGCCGCGATCTTGTCGCCGTCGAGCCGCCAGCCGTCGCCCTCCCGGACTGCCAGCGTCCCGACGCGCCGAATGTCGTCGCGTGAGGCCCGTTCCCCGTGCGCGAAGGCGAGCCGCATCTCACCCGAAGCAACGCGCGGCAGGATCGCCTGCTTCTGGGCATCCGTGCCGGCCTCGGCGACGAGACCCGCGCCCAGCACCACCGTCGCCAGATAGGGCTCCGCCATCAGGCCGCGCCCCATCGCCTCCATCAGAATCCCGGTTTCGACAGCGCCCGCGCCATGTCCGCCGTATGTCTCCGGCAACGGCAGCGCGAGCCATCCCAGCTCCGCCATCGCGCGCCACACCTGCGCGGAGAAACCCTCATGCTCCGCGCGTCTGCGATAGTCGCTCGTACACGTCTCGGAGACGAAACGTTCCGCACTTTCCCGCAGCATCCGCTGCTCGTCGGTCAGGTTCAGATCCATGCGTGCCTCAGCCTGCCTGAACGACCTTGCGAACCGCCGGCGGCAGGCCCGCCGGATCGACGATCGAACCGAACTCCTGAAGATTGTGCGCATGACAGAGCTGATGCAGCGCGAAGGCCTGATCGATGGCCTGCTGCTGCCCCATCGTGTCCACCGTATGGTTGACGGCTTCCTTCGCCATCTTCAGCGCGAAGGATGGCTTCGCCGCGATCCGCTTCGCCAGATCGAGCGTGAACGGCACCAGCCATTCGCGCGGCACCACGTGATTGACCATGCCGAGCCGGTGCGCCTCGTCGGCCGACCACGCGTCGGCGGTGAACAGGAATTCCTTCGCCTTGCGCGTTCCCACTTCCCACGGATGCACGAACCACTCGACGCCGCAGACGCCGAACGTCACCACCGGATCGCAGAACTCGGCATCCTGACTGGCGACGATCAGGTCGCAGGCCCATGCCAGCATCAACCCGCCCGCAATGCACTTGCCCTGCACCTCCGCGATGGTCGGCTTGGCGAGATTGCGCCAGCGGCGCGTCATCTGAAGATAGATTTCCTGCTCGCGTGCGAAGCGGCCATGCGCGTTGGGTTCACGAAAACCGCCCCAGTGGCCGACTGGCGGAAAGTCGATGCCCGCCTCGTCCTTGTCTTTCGCGCGAAGGTCGTGGCCCGCGGAAAAGTGCGGACCGTTGCCGGCCAGAATGATGACCTTCACCTCATCGTCCTGGACCGCGAGATCGAACGCCGCGTTCAGATCGTAGGTCATCTGAAGGTTCTGCGCGTTGCGCATCTCGGGCCGGTTCATGACGATGCGCATCACCTGCGGATCAGGCCGCTGAATCTCGATGGTTTCGTCGTTTGCCATGCGTTGCTATTCCAGATCGAGGAGAGCGCCGCGTCGGGGCGACGATCGTGATCGCCCCGACGCCCGGTGCCATCGGAATTACTGCCCGGCGTCCTTGGCGAACTGTACGTTGCTGGCGATGGTCTGCCAGCGGCCGTTCTTGATCTCGGCAATGGTGGACGCTGCGACGCCAAGGTGATTGGTCTTGGAGAACTTCACCGGTGAACCGCCGAAGATGTCCTGGAACGCCTGCCCGGCTTCCATCGCCTCGATCATGGACTCCGTGGTCAGGTTCTTGCCGGCCAGCCCCGCGTAGTAGGCAAACACCTGCACGCCGTTGTAGCCCGCCGTGGTCTGCAGGTTCGGATCGATGCCGAACATCTTGCGATAGGCCTCGATGAACTCTTTCACCTTGCCGGTGGCAGTATCGGGATAGAAGATGTCCCCTGTGCCGGCGGCCACGACGCCCTCGGTCGCCTCCTTGCCGAGATCGTGCAGATCGGGAACGTAGCTCGGGCTCGCCGTCACCAACATCGGCGACCATCCCAGCTTCTTCGCCGCGTTCAGGATGCCGACGGTCTCGCGCACCACCGATCCGAGCACGACGAGATCGCAGGAATCCGCCTTCATGCGCGCCACCTGCGAGTTGAAATCGCTCGCTCCGCGCTTGTAGGACACCATCGTCGCGGCCGGAACGTTCATCTGCTTGAGCTGATCGGTATAGGCATCGGTGAAATTCTTGCCCATCTCGTCGTCCTGATAGACGATGCAGGGCTTCTTCGCCTTGCGGTTCTCGATCATGTATTTGATCGCGAGCCGCATCTGGTCGTAATACGGCGAGAAGATATTGAATTTGAGCCGATCCTCCGGCTTGGATGGATCCATCTTGAAGGTGAATTCGGCGGCCGTGATCGGGAACAGATGCAGCATGCCCGCATTCTGCACGAGCGGCAGCGGCGCCAGCGTCGTCGCCGATCCCATCGCCGAGACGATCGCGAACACCTTGTCCAGCTCGATCAGCTTCTGGGTCTGAAGCACAGCCTTCTTCGGGTCGTAGCCATCGTCTTCATTGACCAGCCGCAGCTTGCGTCCGTTGACGCCGCCCTTGGCGTTGATCTCCTCGACCGCGAGTTTCATGCCGTTGGTCGCCGGAACGCCCCACGCCTTGAGCGGTCCTGACAAATCCATGTGCGTGCCGATCACGATCTCCGTGTCGGTCACGCCCTGCGTCTTGAACTGCGCGGTTGCCGGCGAGGCCAGCATGGCTCCCAACGCCACAGCGGCGACTGTCGTGAGAAAACGTCCTGTCATGGCCTTCCTCCTGTTTGACGATCTTTATCGTTGTTCATTCGGCGGTTTGCAGAACCCTCGCGCGCTCATTGCCCGGCGGCGAACCGCCACTCTCGGCGAGCAGCACGTGGCGGCGCAGCGTCAGCGCGGGACCGACGGCCGGATCGCCCGGCCCGAGCGGCCGCTCGATCAATTCAAAGCTGTCGATCACCACATCGGACTGCGCGGCGTTGGCCTGCGCCACGGCGTCGCGGATCAGATCGCGGATTTCGCTGGCGAGACACAGGCTGCGGAAATGCGTGAACGGCACGCCGCGATCCTGCGCGAATTTCACCACCTGATCGTAGTCGATCAGCACCAGCGCGCGCGTCCGATCCTCTTGCCCGGGGGTAAGCACCGCATCGGCGATATAGGGCGATGCCTTCAACGCCCGCTCGGCCGCGCGCGGCAGCACATGCCCGCCGCCGGACCGGCGCAGCAGATCGTCCATCCGCGCCGCAGGGGCGAGCGAGCCGTCCGAACCCGCCGCGTCGCCGCTGGCGATCCAGGCATCGGGCCGGCCGCGCGTTCCCAGCACCTCCTGTGCCCGCACCAGCAACTCCCGCGTCTCCGACAGCATGGCCTCGATGCCATCCAGCAGTTGCGCGGTCTGAAGCCCTCGGCCGGACAGCGGTGTGATCGCAACCGCACCGCCAGCTTCCGCCAGACCATAAACATCCGTCATCTCGCGGCCGAGATCGCGATACCATTCGACGACCTCGGGGTGCCACGCGGCCCCCGACGTCAGGCACAGCCGCGCGCCGTCGATCCCGAGCCGCTGCCGCAGCGGCCGGCGGACAAGGCGGTCGCCGATGGCATTCACCAGCGCGACCCACGCGCCGGAACGGCTGCGCGCGCGGCGGCTGAACGCCATCGCCACGCGATAGGCCCAGCGCTGCAGGCGCGTCGCCTCGCCAAGATTCAGCAACACGCTCTTGCGCAGCGCGCCCCAGACGCGCGGTGGGGCCTGCACGATGGAGGGCTGCAACTCGGCGAGATTGGCAAGGGCCGTATCCGCGCTTTCCGCGAAGTTGATCACGGCACCGCGCGCCAGCGACGCATAGATGCCCACCACCCGCTCCAGCACGTGATGCATCGGCGTCAGCGCAAGACGCTCGTCGCCCGCATGCAGATCGAGCGCCCCGGCGGCACGGGCCACCTGCGCGGCGAGGCCGCGATGGCTGAGTTCGGTGCCATGGGCGGGGCGCGTGGTGCCCGAACTCATCATGATCACCGCAGGAGCATGCGGCGCCGGCGGCAACGGATCGTCATCGCCATCCCGGGCTCCCTGCGCCGCGATCCCGTCCAACGTTGGAATGCCGTCGGCGATATCGTCCGCGCTCCAGTCCTCGCGCAGCAGCACGAGATGGCGCAGCGCGGGGCAGGATTGACGAACCGCGCGCGCGGCATGAATCCTCCGCTCGCCTTCCACGAAGAGCACCCGCGCGCCGGTCTCATTGAGCGCCCGCTTCAGTTCCGCCTCGCCCGCGTGGCAGTCGAGCCCCGCCGAGACGCCGCCCGCACGCATCACCGCAAGGTCGGCGATCACCCATTCGCAGCCGTTGCCCGCATAGATCGCGGCGGTCTCGCCCTCGGCGAGAAGCCCGGCCCGCCGCAAGCCGCGCGACAGCGTTTCAACCTTCGTGATCAGCTCGGTCCCGCTGATGTGGTGCCACAGACCATAGCGCTTCCAGCGCAGCACGGGCGCATCGCCCGCCGTCTTGAGGCCGCGCAGCAGAAGGCCGATCAGCGTTCCGGGGTTACCCTGCATCATGCGCGCCCTGCTCCGTGCATGCCGAGATAAAATTCCTGCACCTGATCGGATTGCAGCAGCCGCGCACAGGTGTCGTGCATCACCACCCGTCCAACTTCCAGCACGTAGCCGTAATGCGCGGCTTCCAGCGCCATGCGCGCGTTCTGCTCGACGAGAAGGATCGACACGCCCTCTTCCGCGTTGAGCCGCCGGATGATCGTGAATATCTCCTTCACCAGAAGCGGCGAAAGACCGAGCGAGGGCTCGTCCAGCAGCAGCACTTTCGGACGGCTCATCAGTGCCCGACTGATCGCGAGCATCTGCTGCTGGCCGCCGGAGAGTTGCCCCGCAGTCTGCTCGGCCCGCTCGCGCAGCACGGGGAAATAGCCGAACACCCGTTCGAGATCGTCGGCGACGGCGGCGCGATCCTTGCGGATGTAGGCACCCATGCGCAGGTTGTCGCGCACCGAGAGGAACGGAAACACCTCTCGCCCCTCCGGCACGTGGCTGATGCCGAGCCGCACCACCTTGTCCGGCTCCATCCGCTCGATGCGTCGCCCCTCGAACTCGATGCTCCCCTTGAGCGGATCCAGCACGCCGGAGATGGTCTTGAGGATCGAGGTCTTGCCCGCGCCGTTCGCGCCGAGCACGGTGACGATCTGGCCCTGCATCAGATCCAGCGTGATGCCGCGGATCGCCGTGATCGGACCGTAGCAGCTCTCGATATTGGCGAGGCGGAGAATGGGCTGTGCGCTCATGTCTCAGGCTCCCAGATAAGCAGCGACGACATCGGGATTGGTCTGTACCTCCTGCGAGGTGCCGATCGCCATCATGCGCCCGTAGTTCAGCGCCAGAACACGATCCGACACGCGCGAGACAAGACCCATGTCGTGCTCGACCATCAGGATGGAGATGCCGAGCCGCCGGTTGATTTCCAGAATCCACTCGGCCATGGCGTCGGTCTCCTCCACGTTCAGCCCCGAGGACGGCTCATCCAGCAGCAGCAGCCTCGGGCCAACGCACAGCGCGCGCGCCACCTCGATCACCTTGCGCACGCCGTAGGGCAATCCGCCGATCAGGGCGTCGCGGTATCGCTGGAGGCGCAGCACATCCATCACCTCCTCGACCGCGCGGCGGTGCTCGACCTCCTGCTGGCGCACCTTGGGCGTGCGGAAGATGTCCTGCCACATCGAGGTGGTCGAGAAGCGGTGCCGGCCGACCAGAAGGTTCGCCAGCGTCGAGGCACTCTCGAACAGCTCGATGTTCTGGAAGGTACGCGCTATGCCTTTGCCCGCGATCTCCTGCGCCGAGACGCGCGTGACGTCCTCGTCGCGAAATACGATCTTCCCCTCGGTCGGGGTGTAAAGCCGGCTGATGAGATTGAAGACCGTGGTCTTGCCTGCGCCGTTCGGGCCGATGATGGTGAAGATTTCGCCTTCGTCGATCTCGAACGTTACCTTGTCGACGGCAGTAAGGCCGCCGAACCGGATGGTCAGGTCCCTGACAGCGAAGAACGTCACCGGCCCCGCTCCGACTTGAGGAACATCTTCTGCCGGCGCGCGCTGGTCGGCCGGTAGAGCGGAAACTGTCGGAAATAGGCCTTCATCCGCTGCCATCGCCCGTCGATTCCGAGCGGCTCGTAGATGATGAAGAAGATGATGATCAGCCCGAAGATCAGCGACTTCAGGCCCGGCGCGTTGACGACGCGCAGCACGCCGTCCTGAATAGCCGTCGTCGTCGCATCTGGCAGCCCGATCCCCTGCATCAGTCCGAGGGTCAGATGCGGCACGCGATCCTTGACCAGGATCAGGAGCGGGTCGACCATCACCATGAAGATCGCGCCGAACACCGCACCGCGCAGGCTGAGAATGCCGCCGATGATGATGATCATCACGAAATCGATCGACAGCGCCAGGGTGAACATCTCCGGCGTGATGAACGACAGCTTGTGAGCGTAAAGCACCCCCGCGATTCCGGTGATCGCCGCCGAGATCGCGAATGCCCGCGTTTTGTACTTCGTGGTGTCGACGCCCATGCTGCGCGCGGCGGTCTCGCTGTCGCGGATGGCGAGAAAGGCGCGGCCGGTCGGCGAGCGGATGATGTTGATCGCCGCGAGAATCACCAGCGCCGTCACCAGCAGGCACAGATAGTAGAAGCCGGCCTCGCCCAGCCGGATGCCGAACACGGACGGCGGCGACAGCATCAGTCCCTCGTTGCCGTGCGTGACGGATTCCCAGCGCGCGGCGATCTCCTCCACGATGAAGGCGAAGGCGAAGGTGGCGATGGCAAGATAAATGCCGTGCAGACGCAGCGCCGGCAGGCCGACCAGGTAGCCGATCAGCCCCGTGAACAGCCCTGCGCCGATCAGATAGACCGGCAACGGAACACCGTATTTCTGCGAGACCGCAGCCGCATAGGCGCCGATGGCGAGAAACGCCGCGTGGCCGATCGACACCTGTCCCGCCTGCCCCGACAGGATGTTCAGTGCAACGCCGACGACAACGTAGATCATCACGAAGACGACCTGGCTCACATAATAGGAGCCCAGCAGCCACGGCACGGCGAGCAGGACGGCGAAGAGCACGGCGTACCAGAACGCGCCTGTCGCGGACGGAAACAGCTGCTGATCCTGGGTATAATCGACCTTTGCCCGGTTGGTCATGACGTCACACCTTCTTCAGCGCGACGCCGCCGAAAATACCCTGCGGCCGCCACAGCAGCACCGCGAGCAGCACGACATAGGCCGACACATCCTTGAAGCCTTCCGGCAGGTAGAAGCCGGACAGCGACTCCACGACGCCGATGGTGATTCCGCCCGCCAGCGCGCCCGGGATGCTGCCGAAGCCGCCGAGCACCGCCGCCGGGAACGCCTTGATCCCGAGAAACCCGAGATTGGAATGCACCAGTGTGATCGGCGCGAGCAGGATTCCGGCGCAACAGGCCACCATGGCGCTGAGGCACCAGATCAGCGAGAACATCTTCTTGACCGGAATGCCCATGTAATACGCGGCCAGCATGTTCTGCGAAGTGGCCTGCATCGCGATGCCGATGCGCGTGTAGCGGAAGAAGGCGAACAGGATCACGCACAACAGCGCCGTCGCGACGATGATGGACAGGCTGTCTTCCGCGATCACCAGCCCGCCAAACTTGATGACGCCGTCGGTGAACGGAGTCTCGATGCGCAGATCGTCGGTGCCCCAGATGATGCCGACCAACGAACGGATCACGAGGCCGAGCCCGATCGTCGCCATCACGATGGAGAACTGCGGATAACCCAGAATGGGGCGCACCACGAGCCGCTCCATCACGCTGCCCGCCAGCGCCATGCAGGCAAGGCAGGCGACGAAGGCCAGCCAGTAGTTGAGGCCGAGCGTAGCGATGAAGGTGTAAGACACGAACGCGCCGAGCATCATGATCTCGCCCTGCGCGAAATTCACGACCTCGGTCGCCTTGTAGATCAGCACAAAGCCGAGTGCGATCAGGCCGTAGACACAGCCGAGCGCAATGCCGCCGATCATCTGCTGGAGAAAATCGAGCATCCCATCCCTATGTGTTCCCTCAGGAACTTTTATTTCAGCCAACCATTCGGCAGGCCTGCCGGCATCTAACGCGCCAGATTGTTTCACGGATTAAGGTGGCAACGCGGGATTTAGTCAAGCGATGAATTAAATGATTCCGGAATTGCCGCCTGCACGATCTGATGCAGTGCAAAATGCCGAATCCAATTAGAACAGTCGCCATGTCGAGAGCCACTCCCTCACCTCGTCCGATACCCAAGGCTGCTGCGAGACGCATCTGGCTGCGCGCGCAGCGCCTTGACGAGCCCGAGCCGTTCGGCGACGGCCCCGCCGCGACGCGCGCTGCGGTCGAGCATCTCGGCTATGTGCAGATTGACACCATCCATGTGGTCGAGCGGTGTCATCATCATATTCTGTGGAGCCGCATCCCGTCTTACAGGCGCAGCGATCTGCAGGCTGCGCAGAGCGTCGACAAGAGCGTCTTCGAATACTGGACCCACGCGTTATCTTATATTCCGACCCGAGACATGGCGTATTTCCTCGGCGCCATGGCGGCGCATCGCCGGGAGCCTCGCCAGTGGTTTGAATCGGTCAGCGCCGCGGACAAGCGCAAGGTGATGCGCCTGCTGCGTGCCGGGCCGCTCACCATTCGCGATATCGACGACGACGTGCTGGTGGACAAGGATCACCCATGGGCCAGCCGCAAGCCCTCCAAGCGCGCGTTGCAACTCGCCTTCTATGAAGGCCTCGCCGCCGTCAGCGCGCGGCAGGGTATGCTCAAGACTTACGATCTGATGGAGCGTCACTTCGGCTGGGAGCACCGCCCGCGCCCCGCATCCGCGCGCGCGACGACCGCCTATCTGCTCGACCGCGCCTTGCGCGCGCAGGGTCTCGTCAGCCTCGATTCGATCTGCCACCTCGATGCGCCGAGCAAGCCCGCCGTGCGGGCGCTGATCGAAAACCGCGTCCGGCGCGGCGAACTTGTTCCCGTCGCCGTGGAGAGCGCGGGCAAGCAGATGCACTGGACCGCGCCGGATATCGCCGAAAGCGCGAACCTGCGAGATTCATCGGACCACGGCGATCCGGTTCACATCCTCTCGCCGTTCGATCCGCTGGTGATCCAGCGCAAGCGCACGCATCTGTTCTTCGACTATGAGCATCGCTTCGAGGCCTATGTGCCGAAGGAGAAGCGGGTGCTCGGCTATTTCGCGCTGCCCGTCCTGGTGGACGGCACGTTCGTCGCCGCGCTCGATCTCAAAACCGACCGCGCTGCAGGAAAAGTCCTGATGCAGAAATGGACGTGGCTCACGCCGCGAAACCGCAAGGCGCTCAAGGCGCGGATCGAGGACGCGCTGCATCGCTTCGAGAAATTTCAGCTGGGCGAATAAGTTTTCCTGCGGTCGATACCTCGTTGCGGGACGAGGTAAAGAGAACGAGATAAAAAAGCGGCCCGGATACGATCCGGGCCGCTTCGTCGTCTTGAACCTCTCTCCGACCCGAAAAAATCAGGCGGCCGCGCTGACCTTGGTCGGCACTTCCGAGATCGTCTTCAGAACGCGTGAGGCGATCTGGTACGGGTCGCCCTGCGAGTTCGGACGGCGATCCTCAAGATAGCCTTTGTAATCGTTCTTGATGAACGAGTGCGGAACGCGGATCGACGCGCCACGATCGGCGATGCCGTAGCTGAACTTGTTCCACGGCGCCGTCTCGTGCTTGCCGGTCAGACGCTTGTCGTTGTCCGGACCGTAGACGTCGATGTGCTCCTTCCAGTTCTTGCCGAAGGCAGCCATCAGAGCCTCGAAGTACTCCTTGCCGCCGACTTCGCGCATGTACGAGGTGGAGAAGTTGCAGTGCATGCCCGAGCCGTTCCAGTCGGTGTCGCCGAGCGGCTTGCAGTGGAATTCGATATCCACGCCGTACTTCTCGGTGAGACGGAGCAGCAGGTAGCGGGCAATCCACACTTCGTCAGCGGCCTTCTTGGAGCCCTTGCCGAAGATCTGGAATTCCCACTGGCCCTTGGCGACTTCCGCGTTGATGCCTTCGTGGTTGATGCCGGCCGCGAGGCAGCAGTCGAGATGCTCCTCGACCATCTTGCGGGCGACGTCGCCGACGTTCTTGTAGCCGACGCCGGTGTAGTACGGACCCTGCGGCGGCGGGTAGCCGGCTTCGGGGAAGCCGAGCGGGCGGCCGTTCTTGTAGAAGAAGTACTCCTGCTCGAAGCCGAACCACGCGCCCTCGTCGTCGAGGATGGTCGCGCGGGCATTCGTCGGATGCGGGGTCACGCCATCCGGCATCATGACCTCGCACATGACGAGCGCGCCGTTGGTGCGCTGCGGATCCGGGTAGACGGCGACCGGCTTCAGCACGCAGTCCGAGCTGTGGCCTTCGGCCTGCATCGTCGAGCTTCCGTCAAATCCCCACAGCGGGAGCTGGTCGAGCGTCGGGAACACGTCGAATTCCTTGATCTGCGTTTTGCCGCGCAGGTTCGGAACCGGCGTGTAGCCGTCGAGCCAGATGTACTCGAGCTTGAACTTTGTCATTTCCTTCTCACGATTTGACGATGAAACGTCGGATCAATCTTACGCGTTGCCTGCTCTCCGGGAGACCGGGAGAGCACCGGAAAGCGAAAGGCCACCTGGCGGCGACCCAGACCGATCCCGGCAAGGGCTTCTTAAGCATTTAGTGTGCCATCCCACCCGGAGGACGCAACCGCAACACCTGCTGATTTTGTACGCAGATCGGCTGCCTGACGCCGGTCGCGCCGCGGCGCGCCGCCCCGATCCGATAAAATTGAAAATAACCATTATATTTCAGCTAATTGAACGAATTTTCTTACAGTATCCCCTGTCCACCTAGACCGCGAAACAGCAAGCACTTGGATACCTCTCCAACGTTCCTGCACTGCAACGCAACCCACCTAAAGCGCGGGAAATGGCCACAAAACTGCGTCGCAGGGCTGCAGAAAGCCATCCTGCTGATATTGCGCGCAATCGATGCTTTTTTGATTGGCAGATAGCTCAATTTTCGAGCTGATCGATTATATATGTCACGAACGCTGAAGCCATGAAACGGTCAGCGTGAACAGGAGTTAGCAGAAACAAGGAGACTAACATGACAGAACCCGCACAAACCTCTGCCCAGATCATTCAGTTCCCCTCCTGGGTCCGCGCCGCGGCCGACGCGCGGCGGGCCGCCGAGGCGGCGAAGGTTGCGCCGCGGGTGGTGTTCGACAGCTGGTACCATGACGAAGCCATCAAGGACTCGCGGCAAGGCGGCCGCCCATGAACCCAGCCTGTCGAAGGCGACACAATCATCACACCGGTGAAACTGACAAAGGACCGAAGCGCCACGGCGTTTCGGTCCTTTTGTTTTGCAGCGGCTTTTCGCGGCGGACGTTCGCAGCTAGCCGAAGATCGACCAGTTCATCTTCTTGCTGAGCACCTCCAGCGCCATGCGGCCGAGATGGGAGTTGCCATTCTCGTCCAGTCCCGGTGACCAGACCGCAATGGATGCCTTGCCCGGCGCGATGGCGAGAATACCCCCGCCCACGCCGCTCTTGCCCGGCAGGCCGACGCGGTAGGCGAACTCGCCGGATCCGTCATAGTGGCCGCAGGTCAGCATCACCGCGTTGATGCGCCGTGCGCGCTCGGCGTGCACCACCGACATGCCGGTCGCGGGATTGCGCCCGCCATGCGCCAGGAAGCGTCCCGCCAATGCCAGCTGGCGGCACGACATGGCAATGGCGCAGTGGTGGAAGTAAACGCCCAGCACGAAGTCCACCGGGTTCTCGATCACGCCGAACGACTTCATGTAATTGGCGAGCGCCGCATTGCGGAAGCCGGTACGCTGCTCGGACGCCGCCACGGCCTCGTCGATGGCGATGGACGGATCGTTCGCCAGAAACTGCATGAAGCGCAGAATATCGCCGAGCGCCTCGCGCGGCTGATGGCCGGAGAGAATGACGTCCGTCACCGCGATCGCGCCGGCATTGATGAAGGGGTTGCGCGGAATGCCGCGCTCCCGCTCCAGCTGGACGATGGAGTTGAACGGGCTGCCCGAGGGCTCGCGCCCGACCCTTCGCCAAATCGAATCGCCGACGCGGCCGAGCGCCAGCGTCAGCGTGAAGACCTTCGAGATACTCTGGATCGAGAACGGCGTGTCGCAATCGCCGGCGGCAGCCATGCGGCCCTCCGCATCGATCACGGCAATCCCGAATTTCTCGACATCGACGCCTGCAAGTTCGGGGATGTAGCTCGCCACCACACCACGGTTGGTGCGCTCGGCCATGTCGTCGGCGATCTCGCGCACGACGTCTTCGAGTTTGGTCACGTTCCGGCCCGTCTGTTATAAGCAGCCCACATCAAGCGGCACTCTGCCGGCAAAAGGCAAGAGGGGTGCCCTGAGCCTCTACGCTCCCGCGGTCCGCCCTGCCAGCGCGGCTGCGTAGGTCGGCCAGTCGACCGCCCCACCCCAATCCTCCAGCGGGACGGGAATCCTGCGCCGCCAGTTCGGATGCTCGTTCACCGTACCGGGCACGTTGGGCTGGTCGACCAGTCCCAGCAGGTCGTCGATGGCGACCACCATCAGGCGCGATCCGGTTGTCGCCAGATAGCTCACCACACCCGGAAAACCGTCCTGCGCCGCGCCGTGATGGGTCGCGGTGCGCGCGAAAGCGGCAAGAGCCTCGCGGCGCATCGCCTCGTCCTCGCCGGGATCGAGACCAAGCCCGCGCTTCACCGCGATGTCATGGCACGTCCGCCAGCCCTCGAAGGTCGGCAGGTCGTGGGTGGAGAATGTGACGAGCGACTCCGGCGGATAGTGCTCCGGCCCATAGAAACCGCCGTCCGCCGCGCGCTCGAACATCAGCACGCGATAGGACCACAGCCCCCACTGCGCCATGGTCTCGCGAAAGCCATCCGGCACCGTGCCGAGATCCTCGCCGATCACGACGCAACGCTCCGCGACGCTTTCCTGCGCCACGACAGCAAGCAGCGCCTGCAGCGGCATGCGGACATAGACGCCCGCGCTTGCCGGATAGCCGTGGGGCACGACATAGAGCCGATTGAGGCCGAGCACGTGATCCAGCCGGATCGCCCCCGCATGACGCATGGACGCGCGCATCATCTCGCGGAAGGGCGCGAAATCGCACGCGACGAGGCCCGCCGCATTAAAACCGGCAAGGCCCCAGTTCTGTCCAGCGGTGTTGAGAACATCCGGAGGCGCGCCGATGGAGAGCTGGCGGGCCACCGCCACCTGCTCGTCCCAGGCGTCGAAGCCATCGGTCTGCACGCCAACCGCAACGTCGAGGTAAAGACCGACCTTCATGCCGAGCCGGAGTGCATGAGACTGGCACGCCGCAAGCTGGCGATCCGCGCACCACTGCACGAATTCGATAAAGGCAATCTCCCGGCTGTCCTCGCCGGCGCGCAGAAGCTCAAGCCGGGCTGGATCGGGCGCACGCCACGCCTCGGGCCAATCCCACCATGGCTTTGCGAGCCGATGCCGCAGCACCTCGAAACAGGCATAGCGCGCGAGGACCGCCCCGCGTTCGTTGCGGAAGGCGTCGAGATCGGCCGAGCGGTCCGCCAACGGATCCGCCTGAAAGCGCGCGAACGCCTCGCGCAGCGCTGCCCACTTCAACGCCGCGACCGCCGGGTAGTCGACGAACGCGGCCTCGCGCAGCCGCGTCAGCTCCACGGCATGTCTCGCCGCGAAATCGGCGGGCAATTCCGGCAACGCCGCCACGTCGATATAGAGAGGGTTGAGAAACAGCCGGCTGCTCGGCGAATACGGGCTGCAGTCACCGGGCCTGTCGTCGAACAGGGCGTGGAGCGGATTGAGGCCGATCCCGGACGCGCCGGATTCGGCGGCGCGGTCCGTCAACGCCAACAGATCGGTAAAATCCCCGATGCCCCAGTTTCGTGCGGAGCGAACCGCATAGAGCTGCACGGCGAGCAGCCAGATGCGCTCGAAATCGCCGCGATAGGCGTGGGGCGGCGCGACGAGAAGGCTGGTCTCCTGCTCGCGCCCCGATGCATCCGCCAGAGCAACCCGATATACTCCACGCGCCAGATCACCGGGCCAATGGATGGCTGCACCATCCTTCACGACGCCGTGCGCCAGATCCTCCGAGCCGGCTCTCAACGTCCACCGCACCGGATAGGCAACATCGGCGCGCAACGCGGTCTCCCCGCCCATCCCCTCGCGCGCCACGGGGACATCGGACAACAGGGCGGGCTGCGGCGCGTCCGGCATCGCCGCAACGATCGTTCTCAGAAGATTGGGATCCGCTGCATGCCATTGCCCACGTCCGTCGGAGAACTCGGCGACGATCCCGAGCCGGGCCGCTGTCGTCAGGATGTCCATATCTGCCGCTGATGCTGATGCTGTTGGAATGATAAACGCGAAGGCCGCCAGCTCGAAATTTTCCGGCGAAGCGGACCGGGTCAATCCATTGTATCGGATCGGGTTCCGGTGAGGAGAGGATTTTTTGACATCCCGGCGATTTGCGTGATCAGGCGGGGCCTCGGCCGCGACCTTCAGGGATATCCTGTTCGCGGCGCGCCGGGCCATAACCGCGACGAAAAAACGGCGGATGCCCGAGGGAGCGGAACATGTTCGCCTCTCGTTTCAATCGCGACGACTGTGTAAGAAATCCATCCCGAGAGACACGCTGTCATCCATGACCGCGCGATGCCGACATTGTCCCGACATCGAATGCATCACGACACCGCAGCATCATATCATTGGTAACATAACGCCGGTGACGCGCGACGATTGTCAGCATGCTGCACATCTCAAACAACACACGCAATCTCACTCCGCGTAGGTCGGTGCCGCCATTCCGCCACGGACTGGACTTTTTCAGCTTCATGAACTATACACGAGTCATCTTCTCGAAGATGAAGCATCTTCCTGATCTGCCGCCGCGCCACACAGTGGTGTACAACTCACGATGCAGTTGCGCATGTCGCACGGGCAGGAGAAAGACTCAAAAACCGGCCTGAAACGCATCGCGAAGCATGCGGCGATGAAGCATGCTACGATGTCGTTCAACTGTGCTGAACTCGGAGTTCCAGTTGAATCAGGTCTGACGCGAACCTTGGACAAGCAAGCCTCGGACAGAACGTCTTCGCGTCAACGCTAGTCACTCCCTGTTTTGCGATCGATCATGTCGGTCCTGCGAATATTGCAACCTGATCCGATGCCAACGCCGAGCCGTTGCATCTTGCAAAAAAACGGGAGAGCTCAGATCGATATGAAGCAACAGCAGGACGCCATTCGTGCAATCGAGCGCATTGCGATCGTTGGTGGCGGAGCCTGGGGGACTGCTCTTGCGGTGACCGCAGTTCGCGCCGGCCGCGGCGTCGCCTTGTGGGCACGTGAACCCGACGTGATCGACGCCATTCGCGCGACCCGAACAAACCCAACCTTTCTCCCGGGGATCCGGCTTCCCGAAAGCATCTCAGCCACGAACGATCTCGCCATCGCCGTCCGCGACGCCGATGCTGTTCTGCTCGTCGTGCCGTCGCAATATATCCGCCAGACCTGCCGCAACCTGCAAACGAAGTTGCAGCCTCACGTCCCGGTCGTGATCTGCTCCAAGGGCATCGAGCGCGAGACGGGCTATCTGCTTCGGGCGGTTGTCGCCGAAGAATTGCCGCAGACGCGCGTCGCCGTGCTGTCCGGACCAACTTTCGCTCACGAGGTCGCGGCAGGCGAGCCGACGGCGGTCACCATCGCCTCCGACGATGTGGCGATTGCCGGAGAACAATCGCTCGCCGCACGGATCGCCGTGGCGCTGGGCACGCATACTTTCCGCCCTTATGTCGCGGATGACGTGACGGGTGTCGAAGTCGGCGGCGCGGTGAAGAACGTGCTGGCGCTGGCCAGCGGCATGGCGAGCGGCCTGTCGTTCGGCTCCAACACCCGCGCCGCGATCATCACGCGCGGGCTGGATGAAATCAAACGGCTGTCCGAAGCGCTCGGCGGCCGCCGCGATACCGTCACCGGCCTGTCGGGAATCGGCGACCTCACCCTCACCTGTTCGAGCGAGCAGTCGCGCAACATGCGCTACGGTATCGGACTCGCGACGGGCCGCACCGCCGCCGACATTTTCGATGGCCGGCCGGTGGTCGTGGAAGGCGTCGAGAACGCCGTGTCCGTCACCAACCTGGCGCGGCGGCTCGGCGTCGACATGCCGATCTGCGAGGCGGTGCGCGCGGTGGTGGCCGACCGCAAGCCGATCCGGGAGGCGCTGATGGATCTGCTCGACCGCCCGTTCAAGGGAGAGCCGCGCAGCGTCGAACTGGTATTGCCCGGCCCATCCGGCAGCACTCTGCCGGATGCGATCCTTTCCGGCGCGGAGAACCGGACACGATGACGGGGCCTGCAGATCGCCAGGGCCTCATCCTCGCAACCGATCTCGACGGCACCTTCCTCGGCGGCAGCGAGGCCCAGCGCGCAGCGCTCTACGGCTGGATCGAAGCCCGCCGCGACGACGTGATGCTGGTCTTCGTCACCGGCCGCGACCTTCCCTTCATCCGGGAGTTGGCCGCACAGGGCGTCCCCCGGCCGGATTACGTCATTGGCGATGTCGGAACGACCATCGCGGGCGGGCCCGGAATCGAACCGATCACCGAGCTTGAGGCGCCCATCGCAGCGGCGTGGGGCAATGCCGGCGCGCGCGTGCACGCGATGCTGAAGGACGAGCCCGGGCTGCGGCCTCAGGAGACCCCCTTCCGCTATCGCATGAGCTATTACTACGAGCCCGGCCTTCTTCGTCCCAGCGCTCGCGAAAAAGTCGAGCGCGCGGGCTTCGATTGCATCACCTCGGCGGACCTTTACTTCGACGTCTTGCCGCCCGGCGTCTCCAAGGGGCCGACGCTCGTTCATCTCATGACGCATCTCGGAATCGCGCAGGACAAGGTGCTCGTCGCAGGCGACACCCTCAACGATCTGTCGCTGTTCAAGACCCCGTATGCCGGCGTCGCCGTGAGCAACTCCGAACCCGCGCTCGTCAAAAAACTGAGGGGCATGCCGAACGTCCATCTCAGCCGGCAGCCGGGCGCGGCCGGCATTGCCGACGCCATCGCGCATCACGGATTCATGATTGAAGGTGCACAGTGAAGAAGTCCAGTCTCGTTATCGTCTATCACCGTCAGCCTTATGAAGAGGTCGTCGAGGATGGCCGCACCGTGTACCGCGAGCATTCCAGCCCGAACGGCATCGTCCCGACGCTGAAAAGTTTTTTCGGAGCCGTCGAACAGGCCGCATGGGTAGCGTGGCAGCAGGTCGAGCCGAAGGATCGCAAGAGCTTCGAGCGGGTGGTGCGGATCAAGGATTCCTACGGCGAGTACAACGTCTCGCGGCTGCCACTCACGGCCCAGCAGGTGAAGAGTTTCTATCACGTCACCTCGAAAGAGGCGCTGTGGCCGATCCTCCACTCCTTCCCCGAAAAGTACAACTATGACCCGGTGGATTGGGAGACCTTCCGGGAGGTGAACTGGCTGTTCGCCGAAGCCGCCGTGCAGGAAGCGGCCGAGGGCGCGGTGATCTGGGTGCACGACTACAATCTGTGGCTGGTCCCCCAGTATGTGAAGCAGTTCCGGCCGGACGTGAAAGTCGCGTTCTTTCACCACACGCCGTTCCCCGAGCCGAGCATGTTCAACATCCTGCCCTGGCGCGCGGAGATCATCGAAAGCCTGCTGGCTTGCGATCTCGTCGGATTCCACATCCCGCGCTACGCGATGAACTTCGTCTCCACCGCGCGAAGTCTGAAGAAGGTGGAAATCGTCGAGGAAATCGATGTCGAGGACGGCCTGTCGCCGCACGGCATGGCCCTCTCGGTGCCGAAAATCGCCACCCGGATCGCCTACGAAGGCCGCGAGATCGAGGTCGACGCGTTCCCGGTCGGCAGCAACGTCGATTACATCAACGAGCTTTGCCGAAGCGACAAGACACGGCAGCGCGAACGCGAGATCCGGGAAACGCTCGGCGACCGCAAGTTCATCGTCTCGGTGGGACGATCGGACTACACGAAAGGCACGCGCGACATGCTGCAGGCCTACGAGCGGCTGCTCGTCCGCCGCCCGGAGCTGCGCGAGAACGTTCAGCTGCTCCTGACATCCGTTTCGGCCAATGCCGGCATGACCGTCTATCGCAATGTCCAGCGCGAGATCGAGCAGATCGCGGGCCGGATCAACGGCAGGTTCTCGACCTTTTCCTGGCAGCCGCTGGTGCTGTTCACACAGGCCATCCCGTTCGACGAACTCGTCGCCTACTACCGCTGCGCCGACGTGTGCTGGATCACCCCGCTGCGCGATGGCCTCAACCTCGTTGCCAAGGAATATGTCGCCGCGCGCGGCGACCTCAAGTCGGGCGCGCTGGTGCTGTCGGAGTTCACCGGCGCCGCCATCGAATTGCCGACAGCGATCATGGCCAATCCCTATTCCAACCGGAACATGGATGCTGCGATCGATCAGGCGCTCGACATGACGGAGGAAGAAGAAGCCGACCGGCTCGCCACCATGCTGGAAAAAGTGCACCGATACGACTCGTCGCACTGGGCCCAGCACACCGTCGCGCGGTTCAGGGAATTGCCGGTCAATTCCGACGCGGGTGTGGCCGCGTAAGCTGACGGACGCCAGCCACAAACCCGAAAAGGCCGCCGGATTTCTCCGGCGGCCTTTTTTGTCGGTTCGTTCGCCCCGGAATGCCTTGATCCCGCGAAAGCTTGGCCTTCTGCCATGCCCCGGCCGCGATGCCCGACGGGTTACCAGACACCGGCTCATTCGCCGGGCCGGACAGCCCGCGACCCCGACAAAAATGACGCGAAAACGCCGAACTTTCCGGAACCGATAAATTTCCCTGTAAATTTAATGGGCTAGGATGTCGGATGGAACCAAAAAGCGACACCGTGCTTTACTATGGTCCAACATCCTTGCTGCGCCTGCCGTAGCGCCGGAGATCGTCCCGTCACCCGTCCCAGCTCTCGTACCAGCGATGTTGTCGTGAACCAGTCCATCCAAACCGCTGAACGCATGATTCATGGCGGCCCCTTCCATATCGAGGACGTCTACCCCCTGATCGACGGCGGCCGCTACGCCGTCAAGCGTATCGTCGGCGAGCCCATCGAGGTCTGGGCCGATATCTTCCGCGGCGGCCATGACGTGACCGTGGCGCGCCTCGTCTGGCGGCGGGAAGGCGAGACGGAATGGCGCCGCAGCCCAATGCGGCATGTTGAGAACGACCGCTGGATGGCGACGTTCACCCCTGACCACGTCGGTCGCTACACCTATGCGATCGAGGCGTGGACCGATGAATTCGCCACATGGCGGCATGGCACCGAATTGAAGCTGAGGGCCGGACAGGATGTCGCGCTCGATGCGCTGGAGGGCGCAGGGCTCCTGACCAAGGCGCGGGCCACCACGCGGGACATGGCGTCCATCATCCTCGAACGCTGCGAACAGTTTCTTCAGTCGGGCGAGATCGCCCCGCTGCTGCAGGACGATCTCGCCGAGGCGATGGCCGACAGCCAAGCCCGCCCCGACCTGACCCGCTCCGCCGATTTTCCGCTGGTGATCGACCGCCCCCTCGCCCGCGCCGGCGCATGGTACGAGATGATCCCGCGCAGCCAGAGCCCCGTCCCCGGCCGGCACGGCACTTTCCGCGACTGCGCGGCCCGCGTGCCGGAGGTGGCCGCGATGGGCTTCGACGTGATCTATTTCACTCCGATCCATCCGATCGGCACGACCAACCGCAAGGGCCGCAACAACGCGACGACCGCCCAGCCGGATGATCCCGGCAGCTTCTACGCGGTCGGATCGCCCGAGGGAGGGCACGATGCGGTGCATCCCGAACTCGGCACGCTGGAGGATTTCCGCGCCTTCGTCGCCACCTGCGCCGAGCACAACATGGAAGTCGCGCTCGATTTTGCCGTGCAATGCTCGCCGGACCATCCCTGGCTCGTCGAGCACCCGGAATGGTTCAGGCGGCGGCCCGACGGCTCGATGAAATACGCGGAAAATCCACCGAAGAAATACGAGGACATCGTCAATCCCGATTTTACCTGCGACGACGTCGACGCGCTGTGGGCGGCGCTGCGCGACATCGTACTGTTCTGGGTCGATCAGGGCGTGCGGATTTTCCGTGTCGACAACCCCCACACCAAGCCGTTCGACTTCTGGGAATGGATGATCCGCGAGGTGCACCGGCGCGAGCCGGGCGTGATCTTCCTGGCCGAGGCGTTCACGCGGCCGAAGCTGATGAAGGGCCTCGCCAAGCGCGGCTTCACGCAGTCCTACACCTATTTCACGTGGCGCACGGAGAAATGGGAGATCGAGCAGTATCTGAACGAACTGTGCGGTTATCCGGAGCGCGAATATTATCGCCCGAATTTCTTCGTGAATACGCCCGACATTCTGCCCTACCACCTGCAATCGGGCGAGCCGTGGATGTTCAAGGCCCGCCTTGCTCTGGCGGCCACGCTGTCCGGCACCTACGGCATCTACAACGGCTTCGAGCTGCTCGAACACACTCCCATTCCCGGAAAAGAGGAATATCTCGATTCCGAAAAATACGAACTGAAGACGCGCGACTGGAACGCGCCCGGCAACATCGGGGACTACATCGCCGCGTTCAACCATGCGCGGCACGCCAATCCGGCGCTGCTGCAAACCAGCAACCTGCGCTTCCTCGGCATTGAAACCGACAAGATCACCGGATTCGTCAAACGGTCCGCCGATGGCGCGAATGTCGTCGCGGCGGCCATCGCGCTCGCGCGCGAGCCACAGGAATTCTGGTTCCCTGTCGGCGACACCGAGATTCGTATCGATGGAGAAGCACGCCGCGTGCAGGCGCTGGAGAACCTGCTGACCGGCGAACGCCACCCTGTCGAATGGGGCGGCGTAAGGCTGCGCATCGATCCCGGACGCGATCCGGCTCTGCTCTTCCGCTGCCTTGCCTGATTTTTGCATTGACGTCCAGAACCAGCCTCCAGAGCCCGCTCGATCAACACGCTGCCGACTGAAAGCATCACCATGAACGTCCTAACGACACTGCCGTCGACCGAGACCCAGAGCATCGAGGAACTTTGGTACAAGGACGCGATCATCTATCAGCTTCACGTCAAGGCGTTTGCTGACAGCAACAATGACGGCATCGGCGATTTCGCCGGCCTCACCGAACGGCTCGACTATCTTCAGGATCTCGGCGTCAACACCATCTGGCTGATGCCGTTCTATCCCTCGCCGGGCCGCGACGATGGCTACGACATCGCCGACTACGGCACCATCCATCCCGACTTCGGCACGATGAAAGACTTCAAGCGCTTCATCGTCGAGGCCAAGCGGCGCGGCCTGCGCGTCATCACCGAGCTCGTCATCAACCACACCTCGGACCAGCATCCCTGGTTCAAGCGCGCCCGGCGCAGCGCGCCGGAATCGAGCGCGCGCGACTGGTATGTGTGGAGCGACACCGACGAGAAGTATCAGGGCACGCGGATCATCTTCACCGACACCGAGAAATCCAACTGGACGTGGGATTCGGAAGCCAAGGCCTATTACTGGCACCGCTTCTTCTCGCATCAGCCGGATCTGAATTTCGACAATCCGCGCGTGGTGAGCGCCGTCATTCAGGTGATGAAGCGCTGGCTCGACGCCGGCGTGGACGGCTTTCGCCTCGACGCCATTCCCTATCTTTGCGAACGCGAAGGCACCAACAACGAGAATCTTCCCGAGACGCACGCGATCATCAAGAAGCTGCGGACCGCGCTCGACGAATACGCCAAGGGCAAGCTGCTCCTGGCCGAGGCCAACCAGTGGCCCGAGGACGTGCAGGAATATTTCGGCCACGGCGACGAATGCCACATGGCCTATCACTTCCCGCTGATGCCGCGCATCTACATGGCCATCGCGCAGGAAGACCGTTTCCCGATCACCGACATTCTGCGGCAAACCCCGGAAATTCCGGAGAATTGCCAGTGGGCCATGTTCCTGCGCAACCACGACGAGCTAACGCTCGAAATGGTCACGGATGTCGAGCGCGACTATCTGTGGGCGACCTATGCCGCCGATCCGCGCGCCCGCGTCAATGTCGGAATCCGACGCCGCCTCGCGCCGCTGATGGACAACGACCGGCGCAAGATCGAACTGATGAACTCGCTGCTGATGTCGTTTCCCGGCACGCCGATCATCTATTACGGCGACGAGATCGGCATGGGCGACAACATCTATCTCGGCGACCGCAACGGCGTGCGCACGCCGATGCAGTGGAGTCCGGACCGCAACGGCGGATTCTCACGCGCCGACCCGGCGCGGCTTTACCTGCCGATGATCATGGATCCGGTCTACGGCTACGAGGCGGTAAACGTCGAGGCGCAGTCGCGTAGCCTGTCGTCGCTGCTGAGCGCCACCAAGAAGCTGATCTCCGTGCGGAAATCGACGCTGGCGTTCGGACGCGGCACGATGACGTTCATCCGGCCGGTGAACCGCTCGGTGCTCGCCTATGTCCGCCAGTATGGCGACGAGGTCATTCTGTGCGTCGCCAACCTGTCGCGCACGGCGCAGGCAACCGAACTCGATCTCTCCGCATGGAAGGATCGCGTGCCGCTGGAAATGCTCGGCCGCACCAGTTTTCCGCCGATCGGCGAACTGCCCTACATGATCACGCTGTCCCCTTACGGATTCTACTGGTTCCAGCTGCGGCCGCGAGAACTGTCGGCGCATATGGCGCCCGCGTTTCCGTTCGAGTTCGAAACGCTGGTGGTCCCGTTAGGGGCGACCTGGGTGTCGCTGGAGCGCACGCGCGGCGTCTTCGAGCGCGACGTGCTGCCGCAGTATCTGGCGAGCACGCGCTGGTTTCCCGAACGCTCCGCCCGCGCGATCCAGCCGAAGCTGTTTTCGGCCGTGCCGCTCTGCGCCGAGGGCGACAACCGGCCGTGGCTGATCTTCTTCGAGGCCACCATCAAGGGGGCGACGGCGCACTACGTGCTGCCTCTCCGCATCCGCTGGCAACGCTTCGACCGATCGCATTCGGACCTCAAGGCACTCGCTGCCGTCCGGCAGGGACCGCGCGAGGGCACGCTGTTCGACGTCGCGACCGACAAAGACTACATCTCGATGCTGCTCGGCAGCCTGCGCAAGAGCGAGACGGTGATCGAGGACAATGTTCGGCTCGAATATCACCCGACGGCGCAGTTGCTTGCCATGGACGATATGACAATCGACGTCGTGCGCGCGGTCGAGACCGAGCAGTCCAACAGCACCTCACTCGTCGACGAGCAGTTTGTCGTCAAAGTCTATCGGAAGCTGGAATCCGGCATCAATCCCGAGGTTGAGGTCAGCCGCTTTCTCACCGAGATCGCCGGCTTCGCCAATTCGCCGATGTTTCTCGGCAGCGTCGAGTTGGTCGAAGGCGATCGGCGCAGCGCTGTCGCCTCGGTGCATGCTTTTGTCCAGAATCAGGGCGATGCCTGGACGGTCAGCGGCGGCTATCTCGACCGCTTTGTGGAGGAACAGCGCCTCCTGTCGGCGAGCGAGACCCCGCACGAGACCGAAAGCCAGTCCGTGTATCTGCGCTACATGTCGAGCCTCGGCCGCCGTGTCGCCGAGATGCAGTTCGCGCTGGCAAGCCGCGACGATATCGAGGACTTCAGACCCGAGCCGATCACGGCCGCGCAGGTGAGCGGCTGGATCGAGGACGTCGCCCACCGCGCCGACCACGTGTTCGCAAGTCTTGCGGAGCGCCGCGACAGCGTGCGCGATCCGGATCGCCTGCTGATGGAGCGGGCGCTGGCCGCCCGTCCTCTGCTGCAGCAGAAGCTCGATGCCTTTGCGGCCACGCTGCCGTCGGCAATGAACATCCGCCACCACGGCGATTTCCATCTGGGCCAGGTGCTCATCGTCAAGGACGACGTCTTCATCATCGATTTCGAGGGCGAGCCCCGCCGCAGCATCGCCGAGCGCCGCCGCAAGGCGCCCGCCGCGCGGGACGTCGCCGGCCTGGTCCGTTCGCTTGATTATTCCGTGACGGCTGCGCTGGAACGCGCGCTCAAGATTGCCAACGACGATCAGGGCCGCCTCGCCTATGCGCTGGAAAACTGGCGCGAGCGCGCGGTCGCGGCATTCCTCGTGTCCTATCGCGAGACCATGGGAACCAGCCAGCTGTGGCCCGCCGCCGCGGGCGAGGCCGAAGATCTGTTGAACTTCTTCCTGCTGGAAAAGGTTGTCTACGAGATCGAATACGAGATGGCTTACCGGCCGGACTGGATTCGCGTGCCGCTCGCCGGGCTGCTGCGCGTCCTGTCCGAAGGCAACGAGAGAACGGAATGACAGCGATACCAGCGGACGCCTATGCAATCGTTGAAGGGCGGCATCCCGACCCCTTCCGCTACCTCGGCCCTCACCGCGAAGGCGACCGCACGGTGATCCGTGCGTTCCTGCCCGATGCGGCGCAGGTCGAGGCGGTCGACGAGCATGGCCATCGCGCGCCGCTGCCCCGCATCCACGACGCGGGACTGTTCGCGGGTCACGCGCCAGATGATGCCGGCCGCTACAGGCTGTGCGCGCAATACGGCGACCGGAAGGTTCAGCTCGAAGATCCTTACCGCTTTCCGCCGATCCTGAGCGACTTCGATCTGCATCTGCTGAACGAGGGCCGCCACCTGCGGCTTTACGACAAGCTCGGCGCGCATCCGATGACGCTTGATGGCGTCGCGGGTGTCGGCTTCGCCGTGTTCGCGCCGAATGCGCGTCGCGTCAGCGTCGTCGGCGACTTCAACTCCTGGGACGGCCGACGCCATGCCATGCGCGTGCGCGGCAATGGCTACTGGGAAATCTTTGTGCCCGCTGTCGCCGCGGGGGAGCGCTACAAGTTCGAAATCGTCGCCGCCGATGGCCGCGTGCTGCCGCTGAAGGCCGATCCGCTGGCCTTCGCCGCCGAGTTGCGCCCCGCCACAGCCTCCGTCGTTATCGATGAGTCCCGGCTGCCGCATCCGCAGCCCGTTGCCGCCGACATGAACTCACTCGGCAAGCCGGTCTCGATCTACGAGGTGCATCTCGGCTCGTGGCGACGGCGCGATGGCGGCGCGTGGCTGACCTATCGCGAACTGGCCGACATGCTGCCCGCCTATGCGCGCGACATGGGTTTCACCCATCTGGAATTCCTGCCGGTCAGCGAACATCCGTTCGATGGCTCATGGGGCTATCAACCGACCGGCCTCTATGCGCCGACGAGCCGCTTCGGCCCGCCGGAAGATTTTGCGGCGCTGATCGACGCCTGCCATCGCGAGGGCCTCGGCGTCATTCTTGACTGGGTGCCCGGCCATTTTCCGGATGACGCCCACGGCCTCGGCCAGTTCAACGGCACCGCTCTTTATGAGCACGCCAATCCGCTGCAGGGCCGCCATCTCGACTGGGGCACGCTGATCTATAACTACGGGCGCACGGAGGTGACGAACTTCCTGATCGCCAACGCGCTGTTCTGGCTGGATCGTTATGGCATCGATGGTCTGCGCGTCGATGCGGTCGCCTCGATGCTCTATCTCGACTACAGCCGCCCGCCGGGCAGATGGATTCCCAACAAATACGGCGGCCGGGAAAATCTCGAAGCCATCGACTTCCTGCGACGCTTCAATACCGAGGTGTTCGGGCGCTTTCCGCACGCCACCACCATGGCCGAGGAATCCACCTCATGGCCGCAGGTCTCGCGGCCGGTCGATACAGGCGGTCTCGGCTTCGGCTACAAATGGAATATGGGGTGGATGCACGACACCCTGAACTACATCAGCAAGGATCCGATCCATCGCCAGCACCATCACGGCGACATCCTGTTCGGACTGCACTACGCATTCTCGGAGAACTTCGTGCTGCCGCTGTCGCATGACGAGGTGGTGCACGGCAAGCGATCCATCCTCGGCCGGATGCCCGGCGACGAGTGGCAGCGCTTCGCCAACCTGCGCGCGTATTATGGTTTCATGTTCGGCCATCCCGGCAAGAAGCTGCTGTTCATGGGGGGCGAGATCGCGCAGGAGCGCGAATGGAACCACGATGCCTCGCTCGACTGGCACCTGCTCGGCCAGCCGCGCCATCAGGGCGTCCAGGCGCTGGTCCGCGATCTGAACCAGCTCTATCGCGCGACGCCCGCGCTCCACGAACTCGACTGCGACGCGGGCGGCTTCGAATGGATCGTGACGGACGACGCCGGCCGCAACGTGTTCGCCTGGATGCGCAAGGGCCTGGCACCCCATGCGCGCTGCCTTGTCATCGCGAATTTCTCGCCGAACGTCTATTCCGGCTATCGTGTTCGCGTGCCGTTTCCGGGACGCTGGCGAGAGGTCCTGAATTCAGACTCGAATTTCTATGGCGGCTCGAATGTCGGAAATTCAGGCAGCGTCGAAACAACCGCCGGTCCGGTGCCCTATCTGGAGCTGACCATTCCCCCCCTTGCCGTTATTTTCCTCATACCGGATTGATATGAATGCGCATCTCCTCGGGTACACCGCATCGTTTGGGATCGACGTGGGACGGGCGCGGAACCAACTTCGCCCTGTTTTCCGCGAACGCCGAAAAAGTCGAACTCTGCCTGTTCGACTCCTACGGCCGCCGCGAACTCGAACGCATCGCGCTGCCCGAGCGCACGGAAGACGTCTGGCACGGCTATCTCGCCGACGTCTCGCCGGGGCAGGTCTACGGCTATCGCGTGCACGGGCCATATGATCCCGAGCACGGGCATCGGTTCAACGCCAACAAGCTGATGCTCGATCCTTACGCCAAGCGCCTCGCGGGACGGCTGGTGTGGAGCGACGCGCATTTCGCCTATCGTGCCGGCAGCGCGCGCGAGGATCTGTCGTTCGACCGGCGGGACAATTCGCGCGGCGTGCCGAAGGCCGTGGTGGTCGAGGAGATGTTCAACTGGGGCCGTCGCGAGATACGCCCGCATATCCCCTGGGAAGACACCATCGTCTACGAGGCGCACGTCAAGGGACTCACCCAGATGCGCGAGGACGTGCCGCCACACTGGCGCGGCACCTATCGCGGCCTGTCATCGCCCGCGGTGGTCGATCATCTCAAACGGCTTGGCGTCACCACCATCGAACTGCTGCCGATTCACTCGCTGATCGACGATCGCTATCTCGTCGAAAAGAAGCTCGTAAACTACTGGGGCTACAACACCCTCGGTTTCTTTGCGCCGGAGCCGCGCTATTCGACGGACGGCGCACTGGATTCCTTCCGCACCACCGTGGCGCGGCTGCACGATGCAGGCATCGAGGTGCTGCTCGATGTTGTCTACAACCATACCTGCGAGGGCAACCACATGGGGCCATCGCTGTCGTTTCGCGGCATCGACAATGCCTCCTACTACTGGCTGATGCCGGACAATCCGCGCTTCTACGACGACTTCACCGGCTGTGGAAATTCCGTCAAGCTCACCCATCCGCGCGTCTTGCAGCTGGTGATGGATTCGTTGCGCTACTGGGTCGAGGTCTGCCATGTCGATGGCTTCCGCTTTGACCTTGCGACAACACTCGGCCGCGACGTCAACGGGTTCGATCGTAACGGCGCGTTTTTCAGCGCGATCCGGCAGGACCCGATTCTGGCCACCGTCAAAATGGTTGCCGAACCGTGGGATCTCGGCATGGGCGGCTATCAGGTCGGCGCGTTTCCGTCGCAATGGTCGGAATGGAACGATCGCTATCGCTCGGCGCTGCGCCGCTACTGGGCCGGCGAAGGCAATCTGATCGGCGAAATCTCCAAGCGCATGACGGCTTCGTCCGACGTATTCCATCACGACGGACGCGCGCCCCGCGCCAGCGTGAACCATGTGACCGTGCATGACGGCTTCACGCTCGCCGATCTGTTCGCCTACAACGAGAAGCACAACGAGGCGAACGGGGAAGACAATCGCGACGGCGCCAACGACAACCACAGCAACAATTGCGGCACCGAAGGGCCGACCGACGATCCTGCCATCCAGGCTCTGCGCCGGCGGCTGCGCAAGAACCAGCTTGCATGTCTGCTGCTCGCACAGGGCACGCCCCTTATTCTTGCTGGCGACGAGGTCGGAAACAGTCAGGGCGGCAACAACAACGCCTACTGTCAGGACAACGAGATCGGCTGGGTGGACTGGTCGAAGCTCGGCGACGAGCACGACGACATGACCGGTTTCGTCGGCCATGTTGCGGCGTTACGAAGACGCTTTCCACAACTGCGCACGGCGCAATGGATGGACGGCAAGAAGCCGGATGGCAGTTTCGACGTTCTGTGGCTGACGCCGGACGCGAACGAGATGGTGGACACCGACTGGAATTTCCCGGAAGGGCGTTTCCTTGCCTACGTGCTCGGGCCCCACGGCGACAACCGCGAGGCGATCTTTATCGTTCTCAACGCGTCGCCCGATGCAATCAAATTCCATTTCCCTCGTCTCGACGCCTACAAGACCTGGGAGGAAGTGCTGAACACAGCCGAACCGTTGCCGTCAAACGGACCGTTCGATGCCGCAAGCCCGCTCGTCGCGCCGCCGCGCGCGGTGCTCGCCTTCGCGGCCTCGTCATGAGCGCGGTCAATGCGCGCGGCCAGTTCGGCCCGCTGCTTCAGGACGACGGCACGACCTTCCGGCTCTGGGCTCCCGGCGCGCAGCGAGTGGATGTCGTCCTTGATACCCCCCGCACGATGACCCGCGAAAATGACGGCTGGTATCGGCTGCACTGTCCCGGCATCGGGGCGGACACGCACTATCGCTTCCGCATCGATGGCGAACTCGACGTGCCGGACCCGGGCTCCGATTTTCAGCCGGAGGATATCTCGGGCCCCAGCCGAATTGTGGATCACGGCGCCTACCACTGGCGCGCGGAAGGTTGGCGCGGGCGGCCGTGGCATGATGCCGTCGTCATCGAAACTCACGTCGGCACGTTCACGCCGGACGGCACGTATCGAGCAATGATCGACAGGCTCGATCATCTGGTCGAGACCGGAATCACTGCGCTCGAACTGATGCCACTCGCTGATTTTCCCGGCCGCTGGAACTGGGGCTACGATGGCGTCCTGTGGTATGCGCCCGACAGCACCTACGGCACGCCGGACGATCTCAAGACACTCGTCGACGAAGCGCATCTGCGCGGACTGATGGTGCTTCTCGACGTCGTCTACAATCACTTCGGCCCCGAAGGAAATTATCTCGGCCGCTATGCGCCGCAGTTTTTCTCGCAGGCCGAAACGCCGTGGGGCAGCGCCATCGACTATTCCGTGCCGCAGGTCCGTGCCTTCGCCATCGAGAACGCGCTGCACTGGCTGCGCGACTATCGCTTCGACGGGCTGCGGCTGGATGCGGTCCATTCCATCGTCGAGCCAGGGGCAGCGCAGATGCTGCGCGAGCTTTCGCGCGCGGCGGGCGAGCTCGCTGCGCTCACCTCGCGGCACATCCATCTCGTACTGGAGAACGACGACAACCGCGCCGCCGTGCTCGATTCCTCCATCGATCCGCCGGACGGCCGCTATCGCGCACAATGGAACGACGACTATCACCACGCCTGGCACGCCCTGCTCACCGGCGAGCATCATGGTTACTATGCCGACTACGCGGACAAGCCGTTGCAACATGTGGTGCGTGCGCTCTCCAGCGGCTTCGCCTATCAGGGCGAGCCGTCGCCGCACCGCGATGGACAGGCGCGCGGCGAGCCGAGCGGCAACCTTCCTCCAGCCGCCTTCGTCAATTTCCTGCAGAACCACGACCAGACCGGAAACCGTCCGCTCGGCGAGCGGCTCGATGCGCTGGCCTCGCCTGCAGCCGTCGAGGCCGCGCTCGCGGTGCTGCTGCTCGCACCCATGCCGCCGATGCTGTTCATGGGCGAGGAATGGGGCTCGCGCGTGCCGTTTCTGTTTTTCTGCGATTTCGGAGGCGATCTTGCCGACGCCGTCCGCAATGGCCGCAGACGCGAGTTTCGCCACGCCTACGAGATGTACGGCGAGGGTATCCCCGATCCGCTCGACGCGCAGACCTTTCGACGCGCCAAACTCGACTGGCTGACGTGCCAGTCCCGCACCGGCAAGGCACGGCTGGGCTATGTCCGCGAATTGCTGGCGATCCGCGCGGAAAAGATCCGCCCGCATCTCGACGAACTGACATTCGGGTCTGCTAACGCGGAAGACAGCGGGCTGGTAAGCGCATCATGGACCCATCGCCGTGGTTCGGACTTGTTGCTGTATGCCAATCTGTCGAACCAGCCGGCGATGGCCCGGCCAAAGCTGGGCCACACCATGATCTGGGGCAACGCAAAGGACGCGGCCAAGGCGGCGTCCACGGTCACGCCTATGGCTCCGTGGGAGGTGGTCTGGGCTTTCGGACCCGCGTGATGGCCCCCCGCGTTCCGCTCGCCACCTATCGCGTCCAGCTGAAAGCGGACTTCGGCTTCGATGCGGCGGCGGCAATCGTGCCTTATCTGAAGGCGCTCGGCATCACGCACCTGTATGCCTCGCCATTCCTGAAAGCGCGTGCGGGCTCCGCGCATGGCTATGACATCGTCGATCACACCCAGATCAATCCCGAACTCGGCGGCGACGAAGGGTTCGAACGTCTCTCCGCCGCCCTGAGAGCTCACGATCTCGGGCTGATCCTCGATTTCGTGCCCAATCACATGGGCGTTCACTATGCCGACAATCCATATTGGCTCGACACGTTGGAGTGGGGACCGGCCTCGCCTCATGCCGTGATGTTCGACATCGACTGGGACCTGCTCGCCCACCGCGCACGCGGCGGCGTGCTGGTGCCGATCCTCGGCGCGCCTTACGGACAGGTGCTCGAACGCGGCGAGATCGAACTGCGTTTCGATGCGGACGCCGGCGAGTTGTCGGCATGGTACTACGAGCACCGCCTGCCGATTGCCCCGCAGCGCTACGGCGAGATCCTGCGATCCATCGTCCAGACGGCCGGAATCGCCGCGCAGCCGGCCGGACAGGCGCTTCTCGCGCTCGCCGCGCAGTACGGCGGCCTGCGGCGTCCGACCTATGCGGAGGCACCAGCGTTCAAGGCTGCGCTGGCGGCCATCGACGGCATTGCGGACATCATGCAGACGGGACTTGCGGCCTACCGCGCCGGGCCGAGGTCGCCGGACAGCACCCAGACGCTGCACCGCCTGCTGGAGCGGCAGCACTACCGGCTCGGCCACTGGTCGCTGGCAAGCAGCGAGATCAACTACCGGCGCTTCTTCGACGTCAATTCGCTGGCGGGCCTGCGCGTCGAGGAGCCGGAGGTATTCGCGACCATCCATCCTGTCGTCCGCCGCCTCATCGCCGAAGATAAACTGCAAGGCGTGCGGCTCGATCACATCGACGGGCTGAGGGATCCGGCACAATACTGCCAGCGCCTGCAACGCTTGTTTCGCGATGCGCGGCGGGGCAGCCGCCCTTATCTGCTGATCGAAAAGATCGTGGGCCATGGCGAGGCGCTGCCGAAATTCTCCGGTGTCGACGGCACCACGGGCTATGAGTGGCTGAACGCGATCTCGCGCGTGCTGGTGAACGAAAGCGGGCTGAACGACCTGGACGAGACCTGGCGGCAGGTCAGCAATATTGCGCCGAACTTTCCGCCGGTTCTGAGAGAAGCCAAACAGCGCGTGCTGGAAACGCTGCTGGTGAGCGAATTCACAGTGCTGTGGCGTCTGTTGTCGCGCATCGCGGCCGGTCACTACACCACGCGGGATTTTTCCGCCGACAGCCTGCGGCAGGCGCTCGAACTCTACATTCTGAATTTTCCGGTCTACCGCACCTATCTCACGGCGAGCGAACCTTCGCCGGCAGACCGCGTGCTGATCGATACCACGATCGCAAAGGCGCGGCGCGACTGGTTCGGCGCGGACGACGGCATCTTCGACTTCCTGCGCGATTGCCTGACGATGGATCTCGTTCGCGGCACGCGAGGCCTTCACAGCAGGCCGCGCGTGCGCCGCTTCGCGCTGAAGATGCAGCAGTTCACCGGGCCGATGATGGCGAAGTCGCTGGAGGACACCGCGTTCTATCGCTACCATCGGCTGCTGGCGCTCAACGAGGTCGGCGGCGAGCCGGCGGCGTCCGCACTGTCGCTCGACGACTTTCATGCGCAGCAGCGCGAACGCGCAGCACAATGGCCGCATGGCCTGACGGCGACCGCGACTCACGACACCAAACGCGGCGAAGATGCCCGCACCCGCATTCTCGCCATCGCCGAGATGCCCGGCGAGTGGTCGGCGGCGGTGTCGCAATGGAAGATGCTCAACGCGCTGCATGTCGTGACGGATGGTGTTCGCCGCGCGCCGTCCGCCGCCGCGGAGTACATGCTGTATCAGACGCTGATCGGCGTCTGGCCGCCGAATGGCACTGACGCCAGCCTTGTCGAGCGGGTGCAGGCATTCGCACTCAAGGCCGCGCGCGAGGCCAAGCTGGAAACGAGCTGGCTCAATCCCGATCCTTTCTATGAAGACGGTCTCCGCACGTTCATCGCCCGGATTCTCGATCCGGCGGCATCCGGCGAATTTCTGGACAAGTTCGCCACCTTCGCGCGGCGCACCGCGCTGATCGGCGCGTTGAATTCGCTGAGCCAGCTCACACTCAAGGCGACGCTTCCGGGCGTGCCGGATTTTTATCAAGGGACGGAATTCTGGGATCTGTCGATGGTCGATCCCGACAATCGACGCCCGGTGGATTTTGCGGTGCGGCAGGCGGCAATGCAGATGCCGCTCGCTCTGGATTCGGAGTCGCTGGCTGGCAACTGGACCGACGGGCACATCAAGCTGGCGTGGACCCGGCACCTGATCGCGCTGCGGGCCGCCGATCCCGATCTGTGGACGAATGGCGACTACGTGCCGCTGGAGGTCACCGGGCCGCACAGGGAGCACGTGATCGCGTTCGCCCGGCGGCACGGCACAAAAGCGGCGATTGTGGCGGCGGGGCGCTGGTTTGCGCCTTTCACCGATCAGGGCCGCCGCTGGTTCGCGCCGGACCGCATTGATGCCACTGTCATGATCGGCGGTTATCGTGCGGGACAATCAGGCGACGCCGGACTGCCGGTCCGGGCGCTGTGGAAGGATCGTCCCGCTGCCGTCGTCGCGGCGGACGCTGTCAGGCAGGCGGGATGAAGGCCGTCCGGGATCGTAGTAAGGGCCGGACGGCCCCACGGACGTCGTGCCGATTCATGATCGGTTCCCTCCCCCCGCGACGGCTCCCATAGGCAAAACGGCCGCCCTTCGCAAGCCCTGTGGACGACGCCGAAACCCTGCAGAGCGCCCTACTTCCTCTCCAGAAGCAGCTGTCCACGGGTACGAATGGCGTTGACGGCCTTCTCGGCAAAGCGTTGCAGCAGCCAGGGCAGCGAGACTTCGAGCCGGACGTGATCGTCCGCGACATTCACGCGGCCCGATGCCGCCTGACCGAGGGCGCGGACGCGAAACATCATCTCGTCGCCCTGCCACGTCTCCTCGTCCACCTGCAGCACCGGCATACCTGCCGTCGCGCGTGCCAGACCGGACTGCAGACGGCGACGCGCCTCCTCGCGCCCGAGACGGTGGGGAATCGAAACGACAAGCGGCGCGGACATGGCAAACTCCTCCCGTGCAGCCCTTCATCTAGCCATCTTGTGAGGAGATACCAGACCTCTCGCCTCCGTGAAGGAACCAGCACCGTCTCCGGCGGATTACCCCTTCGGCCGACCCACCCCGGGATCAAGGCCGTTTATTCGTTCGTGTTGACAATGCAACGCGCCTCGCGGGAAACATAATGATCTTTCCCAATCGAGCAGACAGACGCATGAATCCTCTCATCGCACTCGAAGAGCAAGGCCAGGCGATCTGGCTCGATTTTCTCGCACGCGGCTTCGTCGCCAAGGGCGATCTCAAGAAGCTGGTGGACAATGACGGCCTGCGCGGTCTCACCTCCAACCCTTCGATCTTCGAGAAGGCGATCGCCGGCAGCGACGAATATGACGGCGCTGTCAAAACTTTGCTCGGCGATGGCGACCGCGCCCCGGCCGATCTCTACGAGCCACTGGCGGTGGAGGACATCCAGCACGCCGCCGATGTCCTGCGGCCGGTTTATGATCGCCTGAATGGCGCGGACGGTTATGTCAGCGTCGAAGTCTCGCCCTATCTCGCTCACGACGCCGACGGCACGATCGCGGAAGGCAGGCGGCTGTGGCAGGCGGTGAACCGCAAGAACCTGATGATCAAGGTGCCCGCCACGCAGGAAGGCCTGAGCGCCATCCGTGCGCTGATCGGCGACGGCATCAATGTCAACGTCACGCTGCTGTTCTCGCAAGCCGTCTATCGCGATGTGGCGCAGGCCTATATCGCCGGACTTGAGGACCATGTCGCAGGTGGCGGGGATCCCTCCCACGTCGCCAGCGTCGCGAGTTTCTTCGTCAGCCGGATCGACACGGCCGTCGACAAGCAGCTCGACGCGAAGATTGCGGCGAGCAGCGATGCCGCGCAGCAGGCCAGCCTGACCGCGCTGAAGGGCAAGGTCGCCATCGCCAACGCCAAGCTGGCCTACGCCGATTACAAGACGCTGTTCGCCGGCGAGCGCTGGCAGGCTCTCACCGCGAAGGGCGCAAAACCGCAGCGCCTGCTGTGGGCCAGCACCGGCACCAAGAACAAGGCTTACAGCGACGTGCTCTATGTCGAGGAACTGATCGGGCCGAACACCGTCAACACGCTGCCGCCCGCGACGATGGATGCCTTCCGCGATCATGGCAAGGTGCGCAACGCGCTGGAAGAAAATGTCGATGACGCGCGCCGCGTGCTGGGTGAGCTGGCAAAAAGCGGCGTCTCGCTCGACACCATCACGTCCGATCTCGTGGCCGATGGCGTGCGGCTGTTCGCCGACGCCGCCGACAGCCTGCTCGGCGCGGTCGCGGCCAAACGCGCCGCCGTCCTCGCGGACGCCATCGATCCGCAGTCGCTCACGCTCGATCCGGCACTGACCAAGTCTGTCAGCGAGGCGACCGAGAGCTGGCGCGCCAAGGGTCTCATTCGCCGCCTCTGGCAGAAAGACGAATCGGTCTGGACCAGCGCCGACGAAGACCGCTGGCTCGGCTGGCTCACCTGCATTGCCACGGAGCGCGGCAAGGCCGACCAATACGCCTCCTTCGCCAGCTGGGTGAAGGCCAGGGGCTTCAACGACGCTATCGTGCTCGGCATGGGCGGATCGAGCCTCGGTCCCGAGGTGCTCTCGACCCTGTTCAGCGCATCGGGCTTTCCGAAACTCGGCATCGTCGACTCCACCGATCCGGCTCAGATTCTCGCCACCGAATCCCGGCTCGATCTGGCGAAGACGCTGTTCATCGTCTCGTCGAAGTCCGGCAGCACCACCGAGCCGAACGCCCTGAAGGATTACTTCTTTGCGCGTGTTGGCGAGGTTATCGGCAAGGCGGGCGATCATTTCGTCGCCGTCACCGATCCCGGCTCGTCGATGGAGAAGGTCGCGAAGGCTTCGGGCTTCGCCCACATCTTCCATGGCGATCCACAGATCGGCGGCCGTTATTCGGTGCTGTCGCCGTTCGGGCTCGTGCCGGCGGCGGCTGCGGGCGTTGATATCGCGAAGCTGCTGGAGACCGCGCTCGGCATGGTCCGCTCGTGCGGCGGCGACGTGCCGCCCGCCGTCAACCCGGCCGTGCAACTCGGCCTTGCGATGGGCGTCGCGGGCGTGAGCGGCCGCGACAAGGTGACGTTCGTGTGCTCGCCGAAGACCGCCGATTTCGGCGCATGGGGCGAACAGTTGATCGCCGAGTCCACCGGCAAGCACGGCAAGGCGCTGATCCCGGTGGACGGCGAGACGCTAAGCGCACCGTCCCTCTACGGCAAGGACCGCTTCTTCATCGCGATGCGCATGGCCGACGAGCCGGACACGTCGAGCCCCGAGCTCGCCGCGCTGGAAAAGGCCGGGCATCCGGTGGTGCGCATCGTGATGCGTTCGCCCTATCATGTGGGGCAGGAGTTTTTCCGCTTTGAACTCGCCACCGCCGTGGCGGGCGCGGTGCTCGGCATCAATCCGTTCGATCAGCCGGATGTCGAGTCCGCCAAGGTGAAGACGCGCGAACTCACCGCCGCGTTCGCCAAGAGCGGCAGCCTGCCGGACGAGCAGCCGGTGCTGTCGGACGCGCAGTTCGGGCTCTACACCGACGCGCGCAATGTTGCGGAACTGCGCAAGGCGGGCGCCGACGGCAGCGTCACCTCGTGGCTCAAGGCGCATTTCTCCCGCATCGATGCGGGAGACTACGCCGCCCTGCTCGCCTATGTGGCGCGCGACGCCGACACCATCGCCACCTTCCATCGCATGCGCATGGAATTGCTGACGCGCTACAAGGTGGCGACGTGTGTCGGCTTCGGACCACGCTTCCTGCACTCGACCGGACAGGCTTACAAAGGCGGGCCAAACACCGGCGTGTTCCTGCAGATCACGGCCGACGATACATGCGCGTTGCCGGTGCCCGGTCAGAACATCAGCTTCAGCGTGATCAAGGCGGCGCAGGCGCGCGGCGACTTCGACGTTCTCACCGAACGCGACCGGCGCGCGCTGCGTGTTCACGTCAAGGGCGATCTGAAATCCGGCCTCGCCGCGCTTCAGCAGGCGCTCACGGCGGCCATTCATTAATCATGGCAAAAGAGGCGGCGCGATGCAGATCGGCATGATCGGGCTTGGGCGGATGGGCAGCAATATCGTCCGCCGCCTGATGACGAGGGGTGGCCACAGCGCCGTCGTCTACGACAAGAGCGAGAAGGCTGTCGCTGAGCTGACCCGCGAAGGCGCGCGCGGTGCGGGCGATCTGAAAGCATTCGTCGCCGCGCTCGAAAAGCCCCGTCTTGCCTGGGTGATGCTGCCTGCTGGCGCCATCACCGAGGAGACCATCGCGACGCTCGGCGAGCTGTTCGAGCCCGGCGACACCATCATCGATGGCGGCAATAGCTTCTGGCAGGACGATGTGCGCCGCGCCGCCGCGCTCGCCAAACGCGGCATCCATTACGTGGATGTCGGAACGAGCGGCGGTGTCTGGGGCATCGAACGTGGCTATTGCATGATGATCGGCGGCGACACGGCCGTGGTGGACCGCCTCGATCCGATCTTCGCCGCGATGGCGCCCGGCACCGGCGACATTCCGCGCACGCCGGACCGCGAGGGCCGCGACCCGCGCGTCGAGCGCGGCTATATCCATGCGGGACCGGTCGGCGCGGGACATTTCGTGAAGATGGTTCACAACGGCATCGAATACGGCCTGATGCAGGCCTATGCCGAGGGCTTCGACATCCTGCGCAACGCCGGCAGCGAAAACCTGCCGCAGGCGCATCGATTCGATCTCGACATCGCGGACATCGCGGAAGTCTGGCGGCGGGGCAGCGTGGTCTCGTCGTGGCTGCTGGACCTCACCGCTTCCGCGCTGGCGCGCGATCCGAAGCTCGACAGCTATTCCGGCTTCGTCGAGGACTCCGGCGAGGGCCGCTGGACCATCAACGCCGCCATCGACGAGGCGGTGCCGGCCGACGTGCTCTCCGCCGCGTTGTTCGCGCGCTTCCGCTCCCGACGCGACCACACCTTCGCGGAAAAGGTGCTGTCCGCGATGCGCGACGGCTTTGGCGGACACAAGGAGCCGAAGCCGCCTGCGGATATTCCTCCCGGGGAGAGTGCGCGATGATGGACGGGGTGACGCCGGGTCAGATCCCAGAGCCATCGACATTCGTCATCTTCGGCGCGACCGGCGATTTGACCCACCGTCTCATCGTCCCCGCGCTCTACAACCTCGCCGAACAAAAACTGCTGCCAAGGGAGTTCTGCGTCGCGGGCGTCGCCCGCAAGGGAACGTCGAGTGCCGAGCTGCGCGCCCGATTTCTGGACGGGCTGAAGAAATACGCGACCCGCCCGGTGCAGGAGGATATCGCCGAGCGCCTGTTCGGCTGCGTCACCGCCGTCGAGGCCGACCCTCGCGACCCGCCGTCATTCGATCATCTCGCGGCCGAACTCGACCGCATCGAGGGTGGCCGCAATTCACGCGGCAACCGCCTCTATTACCTCGCCACCCCCCCGAATGCGTTTCTGCCAATCAGCCAGCAGCTGGCCCGGACCGACCAGTTCGATCAGACCAATGGCCACTGGCGGCGGCTGGTGATCGAGAAGCCGTTCGGGACCGACCACGCCTCCGCGCGCGCGCTCGATATCGAATTGCTGAAACTGCTCGATGAGCACCAGATCTACCGGATCGATCACTATCTCGGAAAGGAGACGGTCCAGAACATCCTCGTGCTGCGCTTCGCCAACGGCATGTTCGAGCCGATCTGGAACCGCAATCATATCGACCACGTGCAGATCACCGTGAACGAGCGAATCGGCGTCGGCCATCGCGGCAGTTTCTACGACGCCACCGGTGCGCTGCGCGACATGGTGCCGAACCATCTGTTTCAGCTGCTGTCGCTGGTGGCGATGGAGCCGCCGGCGCGTTTCGACGCCCACGCCGTGCGCGCGCAGAAGGCCGAGGTGCTGGAGGCGATCCAGACCTGGACGCCGGCAGAGGCGTTGAACAATTCGGTGCGCGCGCAGTATCGCGCGGGGCATGTCAACGGGCAGGATATCGAGGACTATCTCAAGACGCCCGACGTCCGGCCGGGCAGCACCACGGAAACCTATGCGGCGCTGAAGCTCGTCATCGACAACTGGCGCTGGGCGGGCGTGCCGTTCTATCTGCGCACCGGCAAGGCGCTGAATACAAAGCGCACCGAGGTTGCCATCAAGTTCAAGGAAGCGCCGTTCGCCATGTTTCGCGACATGCACCTGCGCAAGCTGTCGCAGAACTATCTGGTGATCGGCGTCGAGCCGACCGAAGGCATCGCGCTGGAATTCAACACCAAGATTCCCGGGCCGGAGGTCAAGATCTCCGGCGTCGAGATGAAGTTCCGCTACCGCGATTATTTCCATGCCGAACCGAGCACCGGCTACGAAACCCTGATCTATGACTGCATGATCGGCGACAACATCCTGTTCCAGCGCGCCGACAGCGTCGAGGCCGGCTGGCAGGCGGTGCAGCCGTTCCTCGATGCATGGAAAGCGGCGGGAGCCGACGGCCTGATGTCCTACGCCGCGGGCAGCGACGGCCCGTCCGAGGCCGACGATCTGCTCGCGCGCGATGGCCGCAGCTGGCGCAAGATGGAGTGATCATGGCGTTCGTGGAAGGCCGCAAATTCGTCGTGGTGAAGACCGCCGAAGCTCTGGCGGAAGCAGCGGCGCTGCATCTGGTCCAGTGTACGGGCAACACCGGCGAGCGGCACATCTGCCTGACCGGCGGATCGACGCCGCAGCGGCTCTACAAGCTGCTCGCCACTGAACCCTGGCGCTCGAAAGTGCCGTGGGATCGCGTGCACTGGTTCATCGGCGACGATCGTTTCGTTCCCGAATCCGATCCGCTGAGCAACATGGGCACCGCGCGTCGCCTGTTCCTCGACGCATGCAGCAATCCCGACCGTATCCACCCGATCCCGATGGCCGCCGATCCGCATGAAGCGGCGCGGCTCTATGCCGAGCAACTGGCCAAGGCGTATGGCGGCGACACGCTGGAATCCCACCGCCCGTTATTCGATCTGGTCCTGATGGGCATGGGAAGCGATGGACACACCGCGTCGCTGTTTCCGAACGCTCCCGCGCTCGAAGAAACGCAGAAATGGGTGGTCGGCGTGGACGAGGCGGGCCTTGAGCCGTTCGTGCCACGGGTGACGCTCACCCTGCCCGCACTCGCCTCCAGCAACGAGATGCTGTTCCTCGTCAGCGGCCATGACAAAAAGCCCGTGCTGGAACGGCTGCTGGCCGACGAGGAACTGCCCGCCGGCCACGCCTACTCCAACGGCACGACCATCTGGTTGCTGGATCGCGCGGCTGCTCCGGAGACTCTCCGTGCCGGATGAAGCGCCACAGGCGCGCCCCTCAGCGCTCATCGTCATGGGCGTGTCCGGCTCCGGCAAAACCACGATCGGACAGGAACTCGCCACGCGGCTCGGCTGGACCTATGAGGATGCCGACGACTACCACCCACCGGCCAATGTCGCGAAGATGCGCGCCGGCGAGGCGCTGACCGACGACGACCGCTGGCCGTGGCTGGCGGCCATCGCCGACGCCATCGCGGACAAGACCGCGCAAGGCGATCACCTCGTCGTGGGCTGCTCCGCCCTGAAACGTGCGTATCGCGATGCGCTGACACGGGGGCGCTCCGATATTCGCTTCGTCTACCTCAAGGGCAGCCGCGAGGTCATCGGCGAACGGCTCGCCGCCCGCAAGGGTCATTTCATGCCGGCAAGCCTGCTCGACAGCCAGTTCGCGACACTGGAAGAGCCTGCGCCGGAAGAGCACGCCATCGCGGTTGACATCGCGCTGCCCCCCGCCGAAGTGGTGGACGATATCATGCGCCAACTCACGACGACATCGCGGGACCCTTCATGAGCCGGATCAGACTGGTTGTTTCGGACGTGGACGGAACCCTGCTGACGCCCGACAAGCAGTTGACGGCAAAGTCCTGCAACGCCGTGATGCAATTGAATGCGGAAGGCATCGGCTTTTCCGTCACCAGCGCGCGCCCGCCGTTCGGGCTGCGTATGCTGATCGAGCCGCTCAACCTGCATCTGCCGCTCGGGGCCTATAACGGCGCGCTGATCTTCGATGGCGACATGCGGACCATCGAAGCCCACACGCTTCCGCCCGACGTCGTCGATCGAAGTATCACGCGGCTCACCGCCGCCGGTGCCGGCGTCTGGCTGTTCTCGCCGGAGCGCTGGCTGATCCGCGATCCCGGCGGGGACTATGTGGCGCACGAGCAGCATACGGTCGCGTTCGATCCGACCGTCGTGCCGCGGTTCACCGCCGACCACATGTCGCGTGTGTGCAAGATCGTTGGCGTCAGCCGCGATTTCGATCTGGTGCGGCGCTGCGAGGCGGACGTGAAGGATGCGCTCGGTCCGGGCGCGGCCACCGTGGTGCGCTCGCAGACCTATTATCTCGATATCACCCCGGCCGGGCTCGACAAGGGCACCTCGGTGGAGGCCATCGCCCGGCATGCCGGCGTATCGATGGACGAGGTCGCCACCATCGGCGACATGGACAACGACCTGCCGATGCTGACCCGCAGCGGCCTTTCGGTGGCCATGGGAAATGCGGAAGATCACATCAAAAAGCAGGCGACGCTCGTCGCCCGCGCCAACACCGACGAGGGATTTGCCGACGCGATCATGCAGATCATCCGCCATCGCGCCGATTGACGACATTCAACCCGCGCGGCGCTGCTCGGCCGGTTTCTCCGCAGCACCCAGATTATGCGCGGTGTTGACGAGCGCGATATGGGTCAGCGCCTGCGGAAAATTTCCGGTCTGCCGCCGCGCCTGCTGATCGTATTCCTCCGCCAGCAGCCCGAGATCGTTGGCGATTCCCACGACGCGATCGAACAGCTCCGACGCCTCCGTTATGCGCCCGGCCAGCACATAGGCGTCCGCCAGCCACAGCGTGCAGGCCAGAAACGCGCCTTCGATGGGCTGTGCCTCGTCGCTCGCCTCGCGCGGATCGTGACGCATAACGAAGCCATCCCGCATCAGATGCGTCTCGATGGCCTCGATGGTGCCTCTCACCCGCGGATCATCGATCGGCAAGAAGCCGACCGCGGGCAGCAGCAGGATGCTCGCGTCCAGCACCTGCGCGCCGTAATACTCAACGAAGGCATTCTGCTCGCGGCAAAATCCGTGCTCGCACACACCACGATGAATGGTCTCGCGCAGGGCGCGCCAGCGATCCAGCGGCGCGGAAAAGCCAAATCGCTCCGCGCTCCTGATGCCGCGATCGAACGCGACCCACGTCATCACCTTGGATGAGACATAGTGGCGCCCCGGTCCGCGCCGCTCCCAGATGCCGCTGTCGGGACGATCCCACACTGTCTCCAGATGCTCCAGCAGCGCGCATTCCATCGCCCAGCTGCCGCCATGCAGCTTGAGGCCCGCCTTTCTGGCCTGATGAAACACATCCATCAGTTCGCCGAACACATCGAGCTGAAGCTGGGCGTGGGCCTCGTTGCCGATCCGCACCGGCGAGGCCCCTTCATAGCCCGGCAGCCAGGTCGCTTCCCACTCCGTCAGCCGGCGCACGCCCGTGATACCGTACATGATCTGCATGTCCGCCGGCGATCCGGCGACCGCGCGCAGCAGCCAGTTGTGCCAGTCGAGCGCCTCGGCGGTGTGCCCGCTGTTCATCAGCGAGAACAGGGTGAAGGTCGCATCGCGCAGCCAGCAGAAGCGATAGTCCCAGTTGCGCGCACCGCCGAGTTTCTCCGGCAGCGAGGTGGTCGGCGCCGCGACGATACCGCCCGTCGGAGCATAGGTCAGCGCCTTCAGCGTCGCCAGCGAGCGGCGCACGGTCTCCTCATGCCGCCCGCGATACGTGGTCCGGCCGCTCCACTCGTCCCAGAATTCTTCAGTTTCTCTGAGGGCTGTGTCGATGTCGATGGAGGGGGGCAACGGCAGATGCGACGGGCTGTAAGTGAGCACGAACGGCACCGTCTCGCCTTCGCCGACCTCAAAATCGGCGATGCTCGTCATGTCCCTGCCCACGATCTTCGCCGGGGTCCGCAGCACAAGCATGTCGGGTCCGGAGATCGCCTGCAGCGCCCCGTCCCCGGTGCGGGTGACCCAAGGCGCGTAGGCTCCGAGACCAAACCGGATCACAAGCTTCATGTCCATGCGCACACGCCCACGTTCGCCACGCACAAGGCGGATGATGTCCGAGGCCTCGCCGCGCGGGGGCATGAAGTCGATCAGCGTGACAGCGCCGTCGTCGGTCTCGAACTGCGTCTCCAGAATCATCGTCGTGCCGCGATATCGTCGCGATACCTTTGTCGCGCCGCCGTGCGGAGCGATCTGCCAGCAGCCGTGGCTTTCGTCACCCAGCAGCGCGGCAAAACAGGCATCGGAATCGAATGCCGGCCAGCACAGCCAGTCGATGGAGCCCATGCGGCTCACCAGCGCCACGGTCAGGCAATCCCCGATCATTCCGTAATCCTCTATGCGCGCGGGCATTTAAGGGCCTCCGCGCGTCATGAGTGATTGCCGATGGAAGGAAGCAATACGGCGGGACAACGGATCAATCATTCGTTTCGCAACTCGTCTCCGACTCGGTGGCCGACGGTTCTTGGCCCAACGTCCCTTGCGCGCTGACGTTCCGCGCCGACGGGTCAAGCACCCGTGAGTACCTACCGAAGAGATCGGCAACCTGCGGCAAAATCGCTCAGACCGGCAGCGGCGGAGGCATCGTGCCCGACGACGCATGACGCCCGCCTGTGGCGCCCCGCACCGATTCCAGTTTCGCGCGCTCACGCGCGCGGTGAGAACGCCACAGCACCAGAGACCCGCCGAGCAGAACGATCGCTGCCGCCACCGCCCATTTCGTGGCGTCCACAAAATCCATCGTCGCATTCAGATCGCGCTCGCTCTCGCCAAACGCGATGTCAAAGACGAACACCGAAATCCATCCAACCGGATAAAGCCCCGCCACCAGCAGGGCCAGCGATGCGGCCTTCATGACCATCTCTCCCGTTCGATTGGCCTGCAAAATGGCGACCGTGCCGGGCACGGCCGCCGCATCGTTCAGATCGCACGGGTCCAGGTCTGGCCACCGCAGAACATGCCGCCAAAGGCGCAGCCCTGCACCCGGAGCGCGTTGCCGCCCTTCATCGTGACGGTGGAGTCGTAGATGCCGCCGCCGCGCGTATCCTTGATGCGGCCGCTCCACTTCCCGTCGCTGACCGGCTTCATGTTGATAAGGACCTGCTCGCCGTCGAGGCCGGTTTTGGCGTTGATCGCATAGCCGCAGAGGTTCTGGCCGCACGTGACGATGCGCACCTTCCCCTCGTTCTTCTCAGTCACCCAGATGCCGAGCGGACCAGAGATCTGGGCGAGCGGGGACGACGGTGTCGCGGGCGCGGGTGGCGCGACCGTCGCCGGCGCGGGCTCGGTCGATGCGGACGGCGCGGCGGGAATGGAGGGCGGCGCGCCCTGCGCGAGCGGTTCCACGGCGGTCGCCGCCGGAGCGGCGGGCACCACCTGCTGCGACGCCGCGGACGGCTTCACATCGGTGCCCGCCCCTGTCGCCCTCGGCTCCGCCGATGCCCCCGCGCCGACCGGCTTCGTCGTATCCTTGTCGGATTTCGCGACCGGCGCGTCGTCCTCGCGACCGGAGGAAAAATCCGAAAAATTCAGGCCCGGCGCGGACACCGAGATGCAGGACAGCGAGGTGCAGTTGCGCGGCACGTCCACGCGCACCTTTTTGCCGTTGACCTCGAAGGAGAAAGAATTTCCGGCCTGAGCCGACACACTCATCGCCATCATCGCGGCGGTAGCAGCAGCAAGAAGAAGGGATTTTTTCATCGGTGCCTCCTGGACGGTGCGCGAAATCTGAACCCGAGACTATCGCCACCCCGCCCGCCCGGATGTGATTTCCCTCACACATTCGGTCTCGGGCATGAACCGTGCAGCCGGCAGAACGTCATGATCGGGTTGTCGCGACGCAAGATCGCCCTGCTGCAATGCATGGTCTTTTCTGGCGCATGACGAGACGGCTCCGCCTTGCCCTGCGGGTCAAACCCGTTACATTGCCCATAAAGAAAATAACAGACGGGAGGATCGTAACGATGGCGCAAGGCGACCCGCCGCGAACCCGCTCATTCACGCACGCTTCCAGCGTGGGGCTTCTTTTCCTCTGCACAAGCGATCGCAAGAGCAGTTGCAAGGCCCGCGTGCTGCCGCCACCCGCCTGATCGACCCGCAGCATCAGCTTTCGGATCACCCACAACGATGGCATCGGCCGCGGCGGGTTTGTCATGCTTCCATTCCAGATTCTGATCGATGGCTTCGCCATCAGCGCCCTCTATGCGCTTGGCGCCACGGGCTTCACCCTGATCTTCGGCGTCTCCGGCGTGCTCAATCTCTCGCACGGCGCGATCATGGTCTCCGCGGCCGTCGCCGCATGGGCCGCCTCACAGCTGCTCAGCTTCGGCAGCTATCCGAGCGCGTTCGTCGGAATCGCGACCGCGCTGGTTGCTGCGTTCGCGACGTATCTGTGCATCGTCCGGCCGATCCAGCGCTCCACCCGCATCGCGAACGAGGAGAAGGAAATCTTTGTCCTCACGGGAACTCTCTTGTGGGGCATCATGATGCAGGAGGCGATCGCTTTCTTCTTCACCAACAATGCCAAGACGGTGCTGCCGCTGATCGATGGCGTGGTGACGATCCTCGGCGTCCGGATTCCGCGAAACCAGATTCTCACCGCCATTCTCTGCTGGGTGGTGATCGGGCTGCTGTGGCTTCTGGTGAACCGCACCAGAATGGGAAAGGCCGTACTCGCCGCTTCGATGAACCCGCGCGGCGTCACGCTGCTCGGCATCGAGCTTGGCAACGTCTATCTCGTCGTCTGGGCGATCTACGGCACGCTGGCGGGCATCGCCGGCGTGCTGCTCGGCATGTTCCTGGGCGTGTCGTCCTATAGCGTCGGCCCGCTCACAGCGAGCGCGTTTTCCATCGTGGTGCTGGGAGGGCTCGGCAGCGTGTCGGGCTCGCTGATCGCAGCCTATGTCGTCGGCTATCTCGAAACCATGACGGCCTATCTGATCTCGCCCGCCTATCGCAGCATCCCCTCGCTGCTGCTGCTTGTGTTCGTGATGTACATCCGCCCGCAGGGCCTGCTCGGGAGGCGCTGAGATGCGAGTGTTGCAATCGCCCCTGCTGTGGATCGCGGTCGCGGCCGTCGCCGCCGCCGCCGTCCTGCCCTGGTACGTCTCGGCCTATGTGCTGGGCCTTCTGACGGTCGCCTATTACTTCGGCGTGTTCTCGATGTCGTGGGACCTGCTGTTCGGGTTCGCGGGCGAGGTGAACTTCGGCCCCACCTTTCTGATCGGCACCGGCGCCTACACCTCCGGCATCCTCAATGCTCATGGCGTGCCGATGTACCCCGCCATCGCCTGCGGCGCGCTGGCGTCGGTGGTCGCGGGCCTGATCCTGGCGATGCCGGCGCTGCGCGTGCGCGGCCCCTATTTCGGGCTGACCACGCTGGTCGCCGTCCTGATGCTGCAGAACTTCGTCGTCGTCTTCGCCGATCTCACCGGCGGCGAGATCGGCCTGACGATTCCCGATGTGCTCTCCATCGATGCCAGCGTGAACTACTGGATCGCGCTCGGTTTCATGACCATCAGCGCGATCATCCTGTTCGGGCTGTCACGCTCACCCGTCGGCCTCGTGCTGCAGGCCAGTGGGCAGGATCCGGTGCAGGCGGGCGCGCTCGGCTTCAACATCGTCAAGCACAAGCTGGCCGCGTTCGTGGTCAGCGCATTCTTCTCCGGCCTCGCGGGCGCGCTGCTGGTGTTCTACATGGGCACCGCGTCCGTCGGCACGGTGGTCGACGTCGCGGTCGGCGTGCAGGTGATCGTCGCGGCCGTGCTCGGTGGGCGGCGTACGGTGCTCGGCGCGGCGCTCGGCGCGATCTTCCTGATCGTCGCCGGCGAGTTTCTGCGCCCGACCGGACAGATCGCCACCTTCATCGTCTCCACCGTCGCGCTGCTCGTGATCCTGTTCTTCCCGAACGGATTCCTCGGCACCGTTCTGGCCCGAGGCACACGCGCATGAGCGGCGATGCAATCCTGAAGGTCCGCGGGCTGACCAAGCGCTACGGCGGCCTCACGGCGGTGAAGAACCTTGGACTGGAACTGCATCGCGGCGAGATCTTGGGCCTGATCGGGCCCAACGGCTCCGGCAAATCGACCGCCATGAAGAGCATCATGGGCATCGAGCGGCCGACCGCGGGCAGCGTCATGCTGGATGGCATCGAACTGGCCGGCCTGCCAGCGCACAAGATCGCGCGCCTCGGCTTCGGCATGGTGTTCCAGCACTCGCGCCCGCTGAACCGGCAGACGGTGCTCGAAAACATCATGGTCGCGCTGCTGCCCGACAGCCTGCTGAAGCTGTTCGCCGATCGCGCCCTGATCGCGAAGGCGAAAGAGATCGCCGGACGTGTGGGACTTGGCACCGTCCTCGACCGCAGACCGCCCACGCTGCCGTTCGCCGATCTGCGCAGACTTGAGCTGGCCAAGGCGATTGCCCGCGATCCGAAAGTCGTTCTCGTCGATGAACCGTTCGCCGGGCTGACGCTCGCCGAGGTCGCGACCTTCTCCGACCTGATCCGCAGCTTCCGTGACGAAGGCCGCGCGGTGCTGCTGGTCGATCACAACGTCAAGAGCGTCGCCGCCCTCGTCGATCGTGTGCTCGCGATGTATCTCGGCGAGGAGATCATCACGGGCGCGGCATCCGATGTGATCGCCAACGAGACGGTGCGCCGTGTCTATCTCGGCGGCAAACTCGAAACATCCGCGCGCCCGGAGGCGAGTTTCGTCGATGCCGATCCGCTGTTGAAGGTCGAAAATATCAGCGTGCACTACGGCAAGGCGCAGGCGCTCGACGGCGTCTCGATCCATGTCCATCGCGGCGAGTTCGTCTCCGTCGTCGGCCTGAACGGCGCAGGCAAAACCACGCTGTTCAACACCATCTCGGGCTTTCTGCCCTATACCGGCGACATCACGATCGATGGCAGACGCCAGCGCGGGATTTCGCCCGCCGCCATCGCCCGCAACGGCGTGGTGCAATGTCCGGAATCGCGTCAGTTGTTCGGCGAGATGACCGTGCGCGAGAACCTCGATCTCGGGGGCAATCATCTCGGCGACGCCGAGCGCGCGGCACAGATCGCCTGGCTGTTCGAGCTGTTTCCGATCCTGAAGGAACGTCAGGAGCAGCTGGCGCAGACGCTGTCCGGCGGCGAACAGCAGATGCTCGCCATCGGCCGCGCGCTGATGATGAAGCCGCAGATTCTCATTCTCGACGAGCCGACCCTCGGCCTCGCACCCGTGATCCTCGAACAGCTGTCGAAGGCGCTCGAAAAACTGCGGCAGACCACACCGATCACGGTGCTGCTCGGCGAGCAGAATGTGACTTTCGCGCTGCCTCACGCGGATCGCGTTTATGTGCTCGAACATGCGCGCATCGTCTGGGAAGGAGATCCTGCCCGTTTCGCGGCGGAAGCCGGTGCGGATTTCCTCTAACGGCGTCCGACCGGAGCGTGGGCCGCACGGCTTGGCATCACTCGGCCTTCATGTTCGGGGACGCACAGGAGCCTCGTGCACCTTGCGGCTATCATGCCGGATGTGGATGATGCTGGCTTTCCCGCCACGAGGTCTTCATGTCCGATTCGCCAACCATCGCACCCGCTGACGCCGCCGGCATCCTCGCGGCGATCCGCTCCGGCGCTCTCACTGCCGAGAAAGCGGTCGCGGACGCGCTGGACAAGGCAAAGAGTCTGACATCGCTCAACGCGATCATTTATCTCGACCGCGAAGGTGCGCTCGCGGCGGCGCGACACATCGATGACGCGCGTGCCAGCGGCGCTCAGCTTGGGCCACTCGCGGGTCTGCCGATCGTTGTGAAGGACAACATCAACACTGCGGCGATGCCGACCTCGGGCGGAACGCCGGCGCTGCGCAACGTCCGGCCCACCAGCAATGCCCCCTCGCTGCAAAAGCTGCTGGACGCCGGCGCCATCGTGATCGGCAAGGCCAACATGCACGAACTGGCGTTTGGCATCACCTCAACGAACCTGTCGCCGTTCGCCGGGGTCGTGCACAATCCTTATGACACCACCCGTATTCCGGGCGGTTCGTCCGGCGGAACGGCGGCGGCGGTCGCTGCCGGAATCGTAACGTGCGGTCTCGGCACCGACACCGGGGGATCGACCCGCGTCCCGGCGGCGCTGACCGGCATCGTCGGACTGCGCCCCTCGGTCGGCAATGGCGGCGCGGAGCGGCGCTACCATAATGACGGCGCCGTGGTCCCGATCAGCCGCACGCGCGACACGGTCGGCCCGATGGGGCGCTCGGTCGCCGACGTGGCGCTGCTCGACAGCGTGATTGCCGGCACGCCAGTGCCAACGCCCGCAAAGCTTGCCGGGCTGCGCCTCGCGGTGCCGCCCAGCCTCTGGGATGGCCTTGAGGACACTCTTCGTCCGGTGGTGCGCGAGGCGCGCGCAAAGCTGGCCGCGGCAGGCGTCGAATTCGTCGAGGCCGAGATCGAAGGCCTGTTCGACCTCAACAACAAGATCTCCTTCGTGGTCGCGCTGCATGAGCCGGCCGAGGATATTCCGGCCTATCTCGCCGCGACCGGCGTGAGCGGCATCACCATTGCCGATGTCGCGGCTGGCGTCGCAAGCCCCGACGTGCGCGGCGCGTTCGAGGCGATCCTGGCCGACGCCTTCAAGGATGCTTATCCGGAAGCGATGACAGTCCATCGCCCGGCGCTGCAGAAGCTCTATGCGGACTATTTCGCGGCCGCGCGCGTGGATGCCATTCTGTTTCCGACCACCATCGCCCCCGCTCCCGTGATCGACCGGGCTGCCGGTTCGGCGCAGATGTCAGTCAATGGCGGTCCGCCGGCCGATACATTCGCCACCATGATCCGAAACACCGACCCCGCCAGCAATGCGGGCCTGCCCGGCCTGTCGCTTTATGCGGGAATGACGGGGCAGGGCCTGCCGGTCGGATTGGAAATCGACGGCCCGGTCGGCAGCGACAGCAAGCTGCTGTCCATCGGGCTTGCCATCGAGCAGGTGCTGGGCTTGGCTCCCGCACCGAAGCTCTGACAGCGCGGCTTTTAAGCCGCCAGCTTCTTCAGATCGACGCCCGGATCGGCGGCGGCCTCCGCCGGGATGTTGCGGCCGGCGCCGAGTGCTCGCCGCGCAACCATGTGATCGGCGGCGCGATTGACGGACTCGACACCGAGCAGTTGCTGGCCCCGATAGCAGAACACCGAGAACGCGTTGGTGGCCGGATCGCCCCGCAGCACCACGCTGTCGTAGCCCCCCGTGAGCCCGGCGATCTGCAGCTTGTCCGGCCCCTGATCGCTCCAGAACCACGGCAGATCAACATAGGCGTGCGGCTTGCCGGTGAGGCGCGCGGCCACGCAGCGCGCCTGATCGTTGGCGTTCTGAACCGACTCCAGCCGCAGCAGCCCGTGCGCGGCCGGATGCGGAAACAGGGCGCAATCGCCGATCGCGGAAATGCTGGCGTCGGCGGTGAGCAGGTGCTCGTCGACGACGACGCCGCCGGCGACCTCGAGCTCCGCCTCCGCCGCAAGCAGCGTGTTGGGCACAATGCCGATGCCCACCACCACGAGATCGGCCGCCAGCGTTTCGCCATTGTCGAGCACGACGCCGGAAATCCGCCCGCTTTCGGATTCGCAGCGCACCACCTGCGCGCCGAAATGAAAACGGATGCCGGACGCCTCATGGCGGGCGCGGAAGAAATCGGAAATGGCGGGCGAAACCGCGCGGCCCATCACGCGGGTACCGAGTTCGACGACATCCACAGGCAGGCCCTTGGCCCGCGCGGTCGCCGCGAATTCCAGCCCGATGAACCCCGCCCCGACGATCACCACGCGCTTGACCGACGGCAAGGCGAGCCGCAGCGCCTCGGTCTCCTCCAGCGTGCGGATATAGGCCACGCCGGCAAGATCGCCGGCAGCTTCGAGTCGCCGGTTGTGCGCACCGGTCGCGAGCACCAGATGCCCATAATCCAGCGTCGTGCCCGACGCGAGGCGCACGTGATGACCCGCCCGGTTGATCGCGACAGCCCGGTCCGCCACCATTTCGATCTGCTGGTCGGCGAAGAACTGATCCGGCCGGAAGGCGATGGATTCGATGCCGCCCTCGCCTTTCAGATAGGTCTTCGACAGCGGCGGCCGCTGATACGGCCGGAACGGCTCGTCGTTGACGACCTGAATCCGCCCGGTAAAGCCATTGTGGCGCAGCGACACGCCAAGCTGGAATCCGCCGTGCCCGGCCCCAACCACAACAACGGAATCGGCAGGCTTGAAATCGGCGGACATCTGGTCTCCCCTCACGGTCAGCGGCCGTTTTTGCGGGGAGGCGCGGCACCTGTCAACGGTTCCGCGCTGCAAACCAGTCTTGTCAGAGGGCAGGGAGCGCCGTGGGGACGCCCCGCAGTTCTCCGCGCCTCAATGGCTGATCATCCAGGGTCGCGCGGTCGGGAAGCTCTTGGCCCCGCTGGCGCTCCTGTTCATCCGGCGCGAGGGCTTCTTGACGGTCGAGCAGCAACTGCAGCCCGCGCCGTGCTTGGTCGCCTTGTACTGGTCAAGCGACATCGGCGCGTGGCGGCTGCGCTCGTTGGTGGCATGCGCCGTGCGCTTCTCGGCGGACATGCAGGCGAAATGCGGCGCGGTGAGAATGACGCGCGGCGCGCTCGCCTCGCACGCCGGGCAGTCGGACGGCTCGTCGCATTCGGCCATCGGCCGCATCATCGTGAACGGCCCGCAATTGTCGCAGAGGTACTCGTAAACCGGCATTGTCTCTCCCCATGATCCGGCGATGATTCAGCGTCGCAAATTCGGGCGGCGCACTGGCGGACGGCGGATGGCCGGGCGTGACCCCGGCCACCCTCCTCGGCCGCCCCCTCACTTATCCGGTGAGATCGGCATATCGATCGACCCGTCGAGGAACTTGGTCGGCCCCGCCGCCGACGGGTTGATGTCGAAGTCGAAGATCTGCGTGGGCAGCCACAGCGTGGCGCATGAGTTCGGGATATCGACCACGCCCGAAAAATGGCCCTGCACCGGCGCGACGCCGAGGATCGAATGCGCCTGCGCGCCCGAGTAACCGAACTTCTTCAGATACTCGATGGCGTTGAGACACGCCTGACGGTAGGCCACGTTGGCGTCGAGGTAATACTGCTTGCCTTCCTCGTCGACCGAGATGCCCTCGAAGATCAGATAGTCGTTATAGTTGGGCGTGATCGGCGACGGCTTGAAGATCGGGTTCTTGATGCCGTACTTCGCCATGCCGTCCTTGATGAGGTCCACCTTGATGTGCAGCCACGCGCCGAACATCTCGATGGCACCGCAGAAGGTGATCTCGCCGTCGCCCTGGCTGAAGTGCATGTCGCCCATCGACAGGCCCGCACCATCCACATAGACGGGGAAGAAGATCTTCGAGCCGCGCGACAGATCCTTGATGTCGCAGTTGCCGCCATGCTCGCGCGGCGGCACGGTGCGCGCGCCTTCGGCCGCGACCTTGGCCCACTTGTCATCACCCTTCTTGAGCTTGCCGAGATGCGCCGTGGGTCCAAAGGTGGGGTTGGCCAGCGGCGGCACACGGGTCGGGTTGGTGTCGATCAGACCCTGCTCCCGCGTATTCCACTTCTCGAGCAGATCCTTGCTCGGCAGCGTGCCGATCAGGCCCGGATGGATCAGGCCGGCGAAGCCAACGCCCGGCACGTGGCGCGAGCGCGTGAACAGACCCTCGTAGTGCCAGATCGACTTCTGCGCCAGCGGGAAGTGTTCTGTCAGGAAGCCGCCGCCGTTCTTCTTGGAGAAGAATCCGTTGAAGCCCCACTCGTGCCCCTTTAGCGAGCCGGCGTCGAGAATATCGACCACCAGCAGATCGCCCGGTACCGCGCCCTTCACGCCAATCGGACCGGACAGGTAGTGCACCGTCGTCAGATCGACATCGCGGATGTCATCGGCGGAATCGTTGTTGGCGATCGCGCCGCCGGTCCAGTCCACCGTCTCGACGATGAAGTCGGCCCCCGGCTCCACCCACGTGGCAATCGGAATATCCGGATGCCAGCGGTTGTGAAGAAATTCGTTTTCAGTAGCAGGCTTGGACAGATCAACACTGATCAGCGTCTCGGGCATGTATGCTCCCCTTTCACCACGGACGTTTCGAACTCAACGCAACAGGCAGTTTTTTATACCGACAGATATTTCGCGACCTGCGCCTCATCGACGGTGGCGCGCGGATCGTCGCGCACGATCTCCCCGTTCTCGATCACCAGCACGCGGTCGGCGATGTCGAGCGCGAAGCTCAGCACCTGCTCCGACACCACGATGGACAGGCCGCGCTCGTCGCGGATACGCTTGAGCGTGCGCGCCATCTCGCGAATGATCGACGGCTGGATGCCCTCGGTCGGCTCGTCCAGCAGCAGAACCTTGGGCTTGGTCGCGAGCGCGCGCGCGATCGCAAGCTGCTGCTGCTGGCCGCCGGAGAGATTGCCGCCGCGCCGGTCCTTCATTTCGAGGAGAACCGGAAACAGCTCATAGATGCTGTCCGGCACCTTGTTCTCGCCATGCACCACGAGTCCGGTCTCGATGTTCTCCTTCACCGTCATGGTGGAGAAGATCATGCGGCCCTGCGGGACATAGGCGATCCCCTTCGCCACCCGCTCGTAGCTCTTCAGGTTGGTGACGTCGGCCTCGCCCATCTTCACCGAACCGCTCTTGGTCGGCACGATGCCCATCAGGGCCTTCATCAGCGTGGTCTTGCCCATGCCGTTGCGGCCCATGATCGCAACGATCTCGTTCGGCGCGACCGACACATTGAGGCCGTGAAGCACCTCGCTCTGGCCATAGGCCACGTGGAAATTGGAGATATCCAGCATCACGGCCCCTCAATGTCCCAGATAGACTTCGATCACTTTCGGATCGTTCTTCACCTTCTCCATCGATCCTTCGGAGAGGATCCTGCCCTGATGGAGCACAGTGACCTTGTGCGCGATGTCTTCCACGAACTTCATGTCGTGCTCGATCACCAGCACCGAGCGGCCCTTGATGATCTTGTGCAGCAGCTCTGCGGTCTTGACGCGCTCGCTGACGCTCATGCCGGCCACCGGCTCGTCCAGCATCAGAAGCTCGGGGTCCTGGATCAGCAGCATGCCGATCTCGAGCCACTGCTTCTGGCCGTGGCTGAGCAGATCCGCGCTCATGTTGAGCCGGTCCTTGAGGAAGATCATCTCGGCGACCTCCTCGACCCGGTCGCGCACCGCGGCATCGCGCTGGAACGCCAGCGCACCAAACACGCTGCGGCCGCGCGGATAGGAGATTTCCAGATTCTCGAACACGGTGAGATCGTCGTAGATCGACGGCGTCTGGAACTTGCGGCCGACGCCGGCCTGCACGATCTCGTTCTCCTTCAGCTTCGTCAGCTCCTTGCCGCGAAACTGGATCGAACCCGAGGTCGCTTTGGTCTTGCCGCAGATCAGATCGAGCACCGTGGTCTTGCCGGCGCCGTTCGGGCCAATGATGACGCGGATTTCGTCCGGATCGACATAGAACGACAGATCGTTGACCGCCTTGAACCCGTCGAACGACACCGTGAGCGCCTCGACCGCGAGCAGGAATTCCGGGGGTTGATGACCGACCAGCATGGGTGTTCTCCTTTACTCGGCGGGTGCCGTGCCGTCGGCGATCGACGAGCCCGACCATTTGCCCTTCGAGCCGCCGCGGCGCAGCAGCGCATCGATCCGCGGCTGCACGTAGTCCTTCCAGATGCCGGCCAGACCATTCGGGAAGACGAGAACAACCGCGATGAACAGGCCGCCGAGACCGAGCAGCCAGAGTTCGGGGAAGGATTCCGACAGGCTGGTCTTGGCGAAATTCACCAGCAGCGTTCCGTAGACCGCGCCGAAGATCGACAGCCGGCCGCCCACCGCCGTGTAGATCACCATCTCGATGGAGGGCACGATGCCCACGAAGGACGGCGACATGAACCCGACCTCGAGAGTGAACAACGCGCCGCCGATCGCGGCGAACACCGCCGCCAGACAGAAGGCGAAGATCTTGAAGTTGGCGACGCTGTAGCCGGAGAAGCGGACACGATCCTCCTTCTCACGCATCGCGACGAGGATGCGGCCGAGCTTGGAGTGCCTTACGAACAGCGCGACGAAGATGCAGCCGAACAGCACCGCGACCTCGACGAAATAGAGGATGAACTTGGCGTTGTCGGTGCGGATGTCCCAGCCCTTCAGGGTCCGCAGATCGGTGATGCCGTTGATGCCGCCGGTATAGCCCTGCTGGCCGACGATCAGGATGGTGAGGATCGCGGCGATGGCCTGGGTGATGATGGCGAAGTAGACGCCGCCGACGCGCCGCTTGAACATCGCCGCGCCGATGATGAAAGCGAAGGCCGCCGGCACCACGACGATGGCGATGATCGTCAGCGTCAGACTGTGGAACGGCTGCCAGAAGAACGGAATCTGCGTCAGCTGGTTCCAGTCCATGAAGTCCGGGATACCGGGCGTGGACTGGATCTTGGTGTTCTCCACGCTCGATGCCTCCAGCTTGAGATACATCGCCATGCAGTAACCGCCGAGGCCGAAGAACACCCCCTGACCGAGGCTGAGGATGCCGCCGAAGCCCCAGCACAGCACGAGGCCGAGCGCGACGAAGGCGTAGGTGAGATACTTCGCCACGAGGTTGAGCCGGAAGATATCGAGGCTCAGGGGGAGGATCACGACCAGGAGCAGCGCGAGGGCCAGAACTCCCAGAAGTTCAGTGCGGTTCATTACGCGGATATTGCCGATCATAGCCGTGATCTCTCGCTTTTCTTCTTCGCGTCTACTTGCGGACCTTGAGGGCAAACAGGCCCTGCGGGCGCAGCATCAGGATCACCACGACACCGAGCAGCGTCAGCACCTTGGCCATCGAGCCGGACAGGAAGAACTCCATGGTCGACTGCGCCTGGGAGATGGTGAAGGCCGATGCGATGGTGCCAAGCAGGCTCGCCGCGCCGCCGAACACGACCACGAGGAACGTGTCGACGATGTAGAGCTGACCGGCCGTCGGGCCGGTCGAGCCGATCATGGTGAACGCGCTGCCCGCGACGCCCGCGATGCCGCAGCCGAGACCGAAGGTGTAGCGATCGACTTTCTCGGTGTTGATGCCGACAGCCCCTGCCATCACGCGGTTCTGAACGACCGCGCGGACCTGACGGCCCCAGCGCGAGAAATACAGGATATAGGCGACGGCGACGGTGATGAGCACAGTCAGCCCCATCACGAACATGCCGTTGATCTGGATCTCGATCGTGTCCGTCACCTGCTTGGAGCCCATCATCCACTGCGGCAGTTCGACACCGACCTCGCGCGGACCGAACACAGAGCGGTAGACCTGCTGAAGAATGAGACTGAGCCCCCATGTCGCGAGCAGCGTATCGAGAGGGCGCCGGTAGAGATGTCGTATCAGTCCCCACTCCACCAGCATCCCGAGCGCACCCGATGCGAGGAAGGCCAGAATCATCGCGATGAAGAAGTAGATGCTGAACAGGGATGGCAGATAATTCTGGAAGACCAGCGAGGTCATCCAGGTGACGTAGGCCCCCAGAATCATGAACTCGCCGTGCGCCATGTTGATGACGCCCATCTGGCCGAAGATGATCGCAAGTCCCAACGCCATCAGCACGTACACCGAAAACAGGATCAATCCCGCGAAGCCCTGCATCACGAAGATCGCGCCCAGGTCACCGAGCGAATAGTCGCCGAACATCGAACACTCCTGGTTCAGATTGGCTCTTATTTTTATTTCTGAAGGACGAGGGTCCCGCGCCGCGGTCTGGAGGCCGCGACGCGGGGTGCCGGAGCACAGGAGCCCGAGGGCTCCCGCACCAGGGAGAGGCGAAACCGTCTGGTCTTATTGATAGCCCTTCGGGAACGGATCCGGTTCGACAAGATCCTTGGTCTCGTAGATCACCTTGAACTGGCCATCGAGCTGCGCGAGACCGACGCGGGTCTTTGACCAGAGATGGTGGTTCGGATGGATCTTGACGTAGCCTTCCGGCGCCTTCGTGAACTCGATGCCGGCCGAGGCCGCCGCGATCTTGTCCACGTCGAAGGAGCCCGCTTTCTCCGCCGTCAGCTTCCACAACCACGGGCCGAGATAGGCTGCCTGCGTCACGTCGCCGATTACGGTCTTCTCGCCCCACATCTTCTTGAAGGCGGCGACGAATTCCTTGTTGTTCGGGTTGTCCAGCGACTGGAAGTACTTCATGCAGGCGTAGGCGCCCGCGATGTTTTCACCGCCGATGCCGTCGATCTCGTCCTCGGTCACCGAGATGGTGAGCAGCGTCTGCTTCGACAGGTCGATGCCGGCCGCCTTGAGCTGCTTGTAGAACGCCACGTTCGAACCACCGACGATGATCGCGTAGATCACGTCCGGCTTGGTCAGCTTGATCTTGTTGATGACCGAGTTGAACTGAGTGTGGCCGAGCGGGAAGTATTCCTCGCCGACGACCTTCGTTCCCTTCATGAAGTTTTCGATGTGCTTACGCGCGATCTTGTTGGACGTGCGCGGCCAGATGTAGTCGGAGCCGAGCAGATAGAAGGTCTTGGCGCCCTTCTCCTTGGTCACCCAGTCGAGACCCGCGATGATCTGCTGGGTCGCTTCCTGACCCGTATAGATCACGTTCTTGGACTGCTCGAGACCTTCATAGAAGGTCGGATAATAGAGCATGCCGTTGTACTGCTCGAACACCGGCAGCACGGCCTTGCGCGAGGCCGAGGTCCAGCAGCCCATCACGGACGCGCACTTGTCGTTGACCAGCAGCTTCTTGGCTTTTTCGGCGAAGGTCGGCCAGTCGCTGGCGCCGTCTTCCTGAATGAACTTGATCTTGCGGCCAAGCACGCCGCCCGCGGCGTTGATCTGCTCGATCGCGAGCTTTTCGGCCTGCACCGATCCCGTCTCGGAGATCGCCATCGTGCCGGTGACCGAGTGCAGGATGCCGACGGTCACTTCCGTGTCCGTCACGGCAAGTCCCGTGGTATTCACCACGGAGGTGGCCGGCGCCTGCGCGAACGAGGGGCGTGCGCCCATAATCGACAGCGCAGGCACTGCCGCCATTCCCATCAGAAGCTTTCTGCGAAGGGGCGATTCAAGCCCCGAACCTTGGGTGATATTATCTTTCCTATCCGACATGACTGCCCCTTCTTGTTGACGCCTGGGATGGGAGCAGGATGGCGTGGAACACGCGGCTGACGCATACGCGAGATTGCGTATACTGCACCGCAAAATGCCGATATAGTTTTTCAGGACGAGGGATGGAGGCTGAATTCGGTGGGGCGACAACGGATCGACCGCGTCCGACGTCAATATAATCAGTGGGTGGCCAACCAGACCCTCGAAGATTATGCGCTGCGCTTCACCGCGAAAAGCGCACGACGATGGTCGGCCGCACGCGTCGCCAATACCGCGCTCGGCGCGATTTCGTTCCTGGCGCTCGAAGCCATCGGCGGCACGATCACGCTGAACTACGGTGTTACCAATGCGGCCAGTGCGATCCTTGTCGTCAGCGCGCTGATTTTTCTCTGCGGACTACCCATCGCCTATTACGCTGCACGCTATGGTGTCGACATCGATCTGCTGACCCGCGGCGCGGGATTCGGCTACATCGGGTCGACGATCACCTCGCTGATCTATGCCTCGTTCACGTTCATTTTTTTCGCCATTGAGGCCGTCATTCTGGCGATGGCGCTCGAATTGTGTTTCGGCCTGCCACGCGCGTTCGGCTATCTCGTCAGCGCCATCGTCATCATTCCGCTGGTCACCCACGGTATCACGCTGATCAGCCGTTTTCAGCTCTGGACCCAGCCGGTCTGGATCCTACTGCATATCCTCCCTTTCGCGGCCATTGCCATCCATCATCGCCAATCGTTCAGCGAATGGTTGGCCTATCCGGGCGTTCACGGCGGCACCGGACAATTCGATCTGCTCGCCTTCGGCGCGGCGGCGGCGGTGGTGTTCGCGCTGGTGGCGCAGATCGGCGAGCAGGTGGACTTCCTTCGCTTCCTGCCACGCGACCGCCGCACGTCGAACCGCGCCTGGTGGATCGCGATGCTCAGCGCCGGTCCCGGATGGATCGTGCCGGGCGCGGTGAAGCTCCTCGCCGGATCGTTCCTCGCCTATTTCGCGCTGAACCACGGCATGTCCGTGGAGAACGCGGCCGAGCCGATGCACATGTATCTGGCCGCGTTCCAGTATGTGCTTGCCGAGCCGGACCTCGCGCTCGCGCTGGCCGGCGTCTTCGTGGTGCTGTCGCAGCTCAAGATCAACGTCACCAACGCCTACGCCGGTTCGATCGCCTGGTCGAACTTCTTCTCGCGCCTCACGCACAGCCACCCCGGCCGCGTCGTCTGGGTGGTGTTCAACGTGCTGGTCGCCGTGATGCTGATGGAAATCGGCGTCTACAAGGCGCTCGAGGCAACGCTCGGACTTTACTCAAATGTCGCGATCGCCTGGGTCGGCGCATTGGTGTCCGATCTCGTCGTGAACAAGCCGCTCGGCCTGCGGCCGCCGCACATGGAGTTCAAGCGCGCGCACCTGTTCGATATCAATCCGGTCGGCGTCGGCGCGATGCTGCTGGCGACCATCGTATCGATCAGCGCGTTCTACGACATGTTCGGGCCGACCATGAAGGCGCTCTCGCCATTCGTGGCTCTCACCGTCGCCTTCGTCACCGCGCCGGTGATCGCCTTTGCCACGAAGGGAAAATACTACATCGCCCGCAAGCCGAAGCGGACATGGCAAAATCTGGAGCTGATCCAGTGCTGCATCTGCGAGCATTCGTTTGAACCGGAGGACATGGCGTCATGCCCGGCCTACTCCGGTCCGATCTGCTCACTGTGCTGCTCGCTCGACGCACGCTGTCACGACCTGTGCAAGCCGCATGCGCGGCTCAGCGCGCAGGTCTCCAGCAGCGTGGCGCGCATCCTGCCTGAGCCGATTCGCAGCCGCGTCACCTCGCAGCTCGGGCAATATATCGCGATCTTCATTGCCTCCGCAGGACTGGTCGCACTCACGCTCGGCCTCATCTACCTCCAGACCTCGGCCGAGATGCCGGGAGATCTTGCGCAGGTCTCCGAAGCCTTGTGGAAGGTGTTTTTCTCGCTGGTGCTGATCATCGGCGTGGTGGCGTGGCTGTTCGTGCTGTCCGAACAGAGCCGCCGCGCCGCCGAGGCCGAAACGCGCCGGCAGACCACGCTCCTGATGCAGGAAATCGACGCGCACAAGCGCACCGACGCCGAATTGCAGCGCGCCAAGGAAATCGCCGAGGCCGCCAACCTCGCCAAGAGCCGGTACGTCGTCGGCCTCAGCCACGAATTGCGCTCTCCGCTCAATGCGATCTCCGGCTATTCGCAACTGCTGGAAAACGACTCCAGCCTGCCGCCGAAGCCGCGCGACCAGGTGCGCGTCGTCAAGCGCAGCGCCGATCATCTGTCGGGCCTGATCGAGGGCATTCTCGATATTTCGAAGATCGAAGCCGGCCGGCTGCATCTCACCCGCGACGAGGTGCGGCTGCATGAATTCCTGGACCAGCTCGTCGGCATGTTCCGCCTGCAGGCGGCCGCCAAGGGCATCGCCTTCACATTCGAGAAGCCGGAGCATCTGCCGCCCGTTGTGTACGCCGACGAAAAGCGGCTGCGCCAGATCCTGATCAACATGCTGTCGAACGCGATCAAGTTCACGCCGGAGGGCGGCGTACGCTTCGTCATCCACTATCGCAGCCCCGTGGCCGAGTTCGAGGTCATCGACACCGGCCCCGGCATCCAGCCGGACGATCTCGAACGTATCTTCGCGCCGTTCGAGCGCGGCGCGCTCGGCGTGGCCCAGCCGCAGACCGGCACGGGGCTCGGCCTCACGATCAGCCGCGCGCTTGCCGGCGTGATGGGCGGCGACATCCGCGTCTCGTCGGCCGTCGGTCAGGGCTCGACGTTCCGGCTGAAACTGCTGCTGTCCGAAGTCACCAACCCGAAGCGCGCCGCGATCGTCGATGCAACGGTCGTCGGCTATCACGGGCCGCGCAAGACCGTGCTCATCACGGACGACGATCCCGCCCATCGCGACCTGCTGCGCGAGACGCTGGCGCCGCTCGGATTCATCCTGCTCAGCGCGCCGGATGGCCCCTCCTGCATCGCACTCGCGCAACACTGCTCGCCCGACCTCTTCATGCTAGATATTTCGATGCCCGGAATGGACGGCTGGGCCGTCGCGAAGACGTTGCGGGCCAACGGCCACCATCGGGCGAGGATTCTGATGATCTCGGCGAGCGCGCTGGAAGCGCACGGCACACCGCTGGCCCAGCCGTTCCACGACGGCCACCTGATGAAACCGATCGATATTCCCCTGCTCTTGACGGCTGTCGGGCAATTGCTCGGTATCGACTGGAAATACAAAGGCGACGACGAGCGCAAGCCGGAGTGGCAACCGGGTCAGGAGCGTCTTCCGGCACTCCGCGAATTCGACGAACTCGCAGCGCTCGGACGAATCGGCCATGTCAGGGCGATCCAGCAGAAGCTCGACGACATCCAGTCGCGCTACCCCGAACACAAGGACGTTGTCGCTTACTTGCGCAGTCTTATCGACCGTTTCGATCTCCGCCACTTCATGACGATCCTGAGCACCTTGCAGAACAATGAGTCCTGACATCAAAAAGCGTGACATCGTGCTGGTGGTGGATGATTCCGCCGACACGCTTCGTCTGCTTACCGATGCGCTGGACGGCGCAGGCATGACGGTGATGGTCGCGCTCGATGGAGCCAGCGCGCTGCGCGTGGTCGAGCAGGTGACGCCAGATATCATTCTGCTCGACGCCGTGATGCCCGGGCTCGACGGGTTCGAGACCTGCCGCATTCTCAAGCGCAACGCGCGATTGACCCACGTGCCGGTGATCTTCATGACCGGCCTGACGGAAACCGAGGATATCGTGCGCGGCCTTCAGGCCGGCGGGGTGGATTACGTTGCCAAACCGATCGCCGTGCAGGAGATGCTGGCGCGCATCCGCGTGCATCTCGCCAACGCGCGGCTGGCGCATAGCGCCCATACGGCGCTCGACGTCGCCGGGCGTTTTCTGTTCGCCGTCGATTTCGCAGGCCACCTGCTGTGGGCGACGCCGCAAGCCCGCAAGCTGCTTGGCGATCCCCCCACCATCGCGCCGGACAGCGCGCCGATCCTGACCGATGCGCAGATGAGCTGGCTGTCGGAGGCCAGCGCCGGCAGCCAGGCTTCGGCCTCCACGGCCTGGTCGGTCGGCAGCGAGCAGCTCCGCCTGCATTACATGGGCCGGCTCGGGCCCAACGAATATCTGCTGCGGCTCGCGCAGGGCACGCGCTCGGCGACGCCCGCCGAGTTGCAGAAGGAACTCGGACTGACCAATCGCGAAAGCGAGGTGCTCTCCTGGATCAGCAAGGGCAAGACCAATCGCGACATCGCGCAGATCCTCGGGCTGAGCCCGCGCACCATCGACAAGCATCTGGAGCAGATTTACGCCAAGCTCGGCGTGGAAAACCGCACCGCCGCCGCGGCGCTGGCGGCGCGCGCCAACAAGGAAGGCTAGCAATCCACCTTCGCAGTACGACATCGGCGTGCGCCGCACGCTGCTGCGCCGCGTCATACAATGTCGGCGCAATTCCCTCGCGGGTCATTGTCCCGGCGCGATCCTCCCGCTACCACGGTCCTCAAAACTCGGGAGGGGTCATGCGTCTGCCGTTTTTCTACGGATGGATCATCGTCGCCGTCACGTTCGTGACGATGGCCGTCGGGGTCAACGCCCGCACGGCATTCTCGCTCCTGTTCTCTCCGATCGTGGACGAATTCGGCTGGCAGCGCGGCGTCACTGCCGGCGCATTCTCGTTCGGCTTCGTGGTGTCGGCGTTCATGTCACCGCTGATCGGCCGTCTGATGGACCGCTCCGGCCCGCGCGCGGTGATGGAACTGGGCGTGCTGCTGACGGGCTGCGGCCTGCTGCTGGCGCCGCTCACGACGCAGCCATGGCATCTTTACCTGACGCTGGGCGCGATGGTCGGCGGCGGCAGCGTGTGCCTCGGCTACTCCGGCCAGTCGCTGTTCCTGCCGAACTGGTTCGTCCGCAAGCGCGGGCTCGCGGTCGGCATCGCCTTCGCCGGCGTCGGTGCGGGCTCGATCGTGCTGTTCCCGTGGATGCAGCATCTCATCGCCGGTTCAGGCTGGCGGACGTCGTGCACGATCCTCGGCATCGCGGTGCTCGTCATCCTTGCGCCGATCAACCTGCTGCTGCGCAAGCGCCCCGAGGATATCGGGCTGAAGCCGGATGGCGATGCCGCGCCCTTGGCCGGAGCCGCACCGCCCCCGAGCAACGTGATCGACACCACATGGGCCGCGACCGAATGGACACTGGTCCGCGCACTCGGCACCGCGCGGTTCTGGTGGCTGGTGGTCGCCTATTTCGGCGCACTGTACATCTGGTACGCTGTACAGATTCACCAGACCAAATATCTCGTCGAAACCGGCTTCAGCGCCGAAAGCGCCGCATGGGCGCTCGGGCTCGTCAGCTTCGTCGGAATTCCCGGCCAGATTCTGCTCGGCCACCTGTCCGACCGCATCGGCCGAGAGGCCGTGTGGTCGTTGAGCTGCGCGGGCTTTCTGATCTGCTTTCTGTCGTTACTCGCGTTGCAGGCTGCGCCGGGCTCGCTCGTGCTGCTCTATGCCCTGATCCTGACGCAGGGCTTTTTCGGATACGGCTTCACCTCGATCATGGGCGCGGTGGTGCTGGAGATTTTCCAGGGGCCGTATTTCGGCAGCATCTTCGGCACGCTGATGCTGGCCGCGCTCGCGGGCGGCGCGGCCGGCCCGTGGGTGACCGGCGCGCTGCACGACTTTTACGGCGACTACACCCTCGCCTTCTGGATCGGCATCGTGGTCAGCGTTCTCTCCGCCATCGGTATCTGGCTCGCCGGCCCCGGCAAGATCCGCGCGGTCAGCGGGCGTGTCGCTCGCCTCGACGCCGAGCGCGCCAAGGCTGCCGAACGGCAGGCAGCCTGAGCGCGCTCTGAGCTACGCCTTGGTCGGATCGACTGGCGATGGCGGCACCCCCGCCGCCGCGATGGCCTCGCCCGCATGCAGGCACAGATCCTCGCGATAACGCCCCGCGACCACCTGCACGCCGACCGGCCTGTCGCCGACCATCCCGGTCGCGACCGACAGCGCCGGCATGCCGACGAAGGGAATGCCGACCTGCGGCATCTGGGCGTGCCAGACCCGGCGATAGGCCTCCTCCCCCTTGAGGTCAAGGCCGAACTCGAACGGCAGTTCGCCCGACACCGGCGTCAGCAGGACCGCCGGTCCCTCGAAAAACATTTCCCACAGCCGCGACAGCGTCGCCCGGCGGGTCAGGATCTGCGACAGCACCCCGCTGTCGAAGCCCTTCGCGTCTTCCGCATGGCCGCGCAGCGCCGCCAACGCGCCGGGATCGCCCTCGCGCTCGGCGGCCGCGAGCTGGGCTGCATAATTGTCGGCGAGCCACAGCTTGGTCTGAAGGTCGGCCGCCTCGCGCAGCGGCGGGATGGCTGTGACCTCCTCCACGATCCAGCCGGCTTGTGCCAGCCGATGGGCGGCATCACGCACCGCGTCCTTGACCTCCGGCGTGGCGCCGAGCCCGTCGGGGTCGACGCAGAAGGCCGCGCGCGGCACGCGCGGCGGTCCCTCAAGCGGCGCAGGCACCCACCACGGATCACGCGCGGACGGCTGCGACATCGCCGCCAGCGCCAGCCGCAGGTCTCCGATGCTGCGCGCGATCGGCCCGGACACGGCCGAAATCTGCGGACCGATCATGCGTTCCGCTCCCGAGGCATTGTAGGCAGCGATCCGGCCCGGCGTTGGCCGCAAGCCATGGACGCCGCAGGCATAGGCCGGATAACGGATGGAGCCGGCGATGTCGGTGCCATGGGCGATATGGCCGATGCCGGCCGTGACGGCGGAAGCCGCCCCGCCGGATGAGCCGCCCGGCGTGATCGCCGGATTGCGCGGGTTGAACGTGTCGCCGTGGATCAGGTTGGTCGTGAACCAGCGGTAGGAAAATGCGGGCGTATTGGTACGGCCGACGATCACCGCGCCCGCCTTGCGCAGATTGGTGATGACGGGGCTGTCCTCGGTCGCAATCAGATCCCGCTGCAGGGTGATGCCGTTGGTGGTCGCGTAGCCGACCTGATCGATATTGACCTTCACCGTGACGGGCACGCCGGCCAGTGGCCCCGGATCCTCCCCGCGCGCGAAGGCGGCGTCCACCGCGTCGGCCTGCGCCAGAACGTCGTCCGGCCGCGACTCCACCACCGCGTTGATAGCGGGATTGACCTCATCAAGGCGCGTCAGCGCCGAGGTCGCGGCCTCGCGCGCGGAAACGGTACGTAGTTTGATCAGCGCGGCAATTTCCACCGCAGTAAAGCGCCACAAGGCCTGCATGAGATCGATCACTCCACCTTCGATTGCGCCATCAAACCGGATTCCATGGGGTCCGTCGAGGCGCGGACGCGTCTGCGCAGGTATTTGCCCTGCGCACAGGTTTCTCTAGAATAGCCGGGCTGCCCGGAAGCGTTCCGGTATCACAATAACAACGCGCGTCCTGCCCGAGGAAATATCAAGGAACGTCCATGTCTTCAGATTCCCTGTTCTCTCCGCTTGCGGTCGGTCCGCTGCGCCTGTCGCACCGGGTCGTCATGGCCCCGCTGACGCGCATGCGCTCCGGACAACCGGGCAATGTCCCGACGGCGATGAATGCCGAATACTATGCCCAGCGCGCCACCCCAGGCGGCCTGATCATCGCCGAGGCCACGCAGGTGATGCCGGAAGGCCAGGGCTATCCGGCAACGCCCGGCATTCACTCGGCAGAACAGGTCGCCGGCTGGAAGAGCGTGACCGATGCCGTCCATGCCAAGGGCGGCCTGATCTACCTCCAGCTCTGGCACGCGGGTCGCGCCTCCCACTCCTCGCTGCAGCCGAATAGCGGCTTGCCGGTCGCACCCTCCCCGGTTCCGATGGAGGGCCGCGCGATGACCGCCGGTTTCGGCGCGGAGCCGTGCCAGACGCCACGCGCTCTGGAGACCAGCGAGATCGCCGGGGTGGTGAAGGCGTTCGGCGCGGGCGCGGCCAACGCGAAAGCCGCCGGTTTCGACGGCGTCGAGATTCACGGCGCGAACGGCTATCTCATCGAACAGTTCATGCAGAGCAGGACAAACCTGCGCACGGATGCCTATGGCGGCTCGATCGCCAATCGCTGCCGCCTGCTGATCGAGATCGTCGAGGCTGTCACCGGCGTGTGGGGCGCGGACAGCGTCGGCGTGCGCCTTTCGCCGTTCGGCATCGCCAACCAGAGCGGCGAGGACGAGCCCATGCCGCTCTACACTTACGCGGTGGAGCAACTGCGCCCGTTCGGTCTTGCCTATCTGCACCTGATCGAGCCGCGCGCCAGCGGCACCGGCAAGGCCGACATCATTCGCGACGATCAACCCTCCGCCGCCAAACTGTTCCGCCCGCTCTGGACCGGTCCGCTGATCGCGGCCGGCGGATTCGACGGCGCGAGCGCGGACGCCATCATCGCACGCGGCGACGCGGACGCGGTTGCGTTCGGCCGTCCGTTCATTCCGAATCCGGATTTGCCCGCCCGTCTGAGAAACCGCTGGCCGCTCGAACCGCACAACCGCAAGACCTTCTACGGCGGCGGCCGCGAGGGCTACACGGACTACGAGCCTTACAAGGCCGCGGAAACTGTTTCATAGGACCGGCGCAGGTCAAAAGCGGATGCCGGGCATCCACATCTCCTGGCAAAGCTCGCAGGAAGAAAACTGGATGGCCGGGGTCAAGCCCGGCCATCTCGGAGAGAACAGCCGGACAACGAAGCCGGCATTACCGATGGCAAATGCCTACGCCGTACGCGCGCGCCGGAACGCCGCGAACTGATCGGCCTTCAGCGATCCGTCCGCCTCGCGGCCGACGAACACCTTGAACATGATGCCGCCATCGACATTCAGGAACGCGATGAAGGCCGAGGTCTTACCGCGAAACTCGCGCTCGACAAACGCGACGCCGCCGCAGCGCTGATGGCGCAGGTGACCGTGCAGTCCCTTCGGAGCCATCAGATTGTAATAGCCGTGGCTGACCTGCCCCTTCGGCACCGGGCCGCTGAACTCGAAGATCGCGTCCGCAGTATGGACGATGAAGGTGACATCGCCCCAGTTCGCGATCTCCTGCATGAGAGGCTCGAAGCGTGCGCCGTCCGCGATGCTGCGCATGGTCTCGGGCAGGGCCTCGATCACCGCGCGCGGCGTCACGCCGCGCTCGCTCGCCACCGTCTCGATGACCGCGCCCGGATTCTCGGCCATATGCGCCCGAAGCGCCTCGGCGGATTCCGGCGATACCTTCTCAAGCATGGGACAGCCCCTCGCGGTCAGGCCGCGGCGCTCGACCTGGTCAGGGTTTGGCGAACCTCGAAGCCCTCGAACTTCGGATGCTCCAGATAAAGCGGTCCGGTGGTTTCATTGCCCGCGCGCGCGTGCGCCGCGCGGAACTCCTCCGAGCGCGTCCAGGCCTCGAACGCATCCTTGCTCTGCCACACGGTATGCGAAGAATAGAGCGTGTGATCCTCGGCTTCCGGCCCCTTGAGAAGGTGAAACTCGACGAAACCCGGAACGCGATCCAGATACGAGTCGCGGCTGGACCACACTTTCTCGAAGGTCTCTTCCGATCCCTTCTTCACCTTGAAGCGATTCATTGCGATGAACATCGGCAACTCCTGTCTCAGACCAGTCCCTCGTCGCGACTTCTAGCGCATTTCGCCAGACCCGTCATAAAAATCAGTCCGTCAAAAAACATGTGACGGCGACCGGGGAGGTTTGCGCCGGTGCCGCCACATGCTGTCCCGCTGAAATGAGCGGGCCAGGTTGTTGTCGCCGCGTTATGCGCCGCCGAAGTGGATCTTCAGCCCGCCCTTGACGGTGAAGCCCGCACCGGCCGACGTCCACAGCAGGTCGTTCTGCGAGGTCCCGTCGGTCGAAGAGCCCGGCACCGCGAACGGGCGATAATACTGGTTCAGCATATTGGTGAGCGCCAGATTCAACGTGATGTCGCGTGTCGGCTGGTAGGTCACATACATGTTGAGCAGGTCATACGAGGTCGACGGCACGTATCCGGCCGGAATATCCGTATTGGCGCCCACCGATGCCCACTGCAGCGATGCGGTCAGCTTGCGGTCGAGCAGACGGACACCGGCCGTGGTCGTCACCTTGCGCGGCTGCACGGTCGCGAGCCCGACGTCGGTAGCCGTGTTCTTGCCGCGCTGGAGCGTCGCCGTCACGCCGACGAACCAGATGCCGGCATCGTAGGAGAGATCCGCCTCGAAGCCCTCGATCTGCGCGGCCGGAATGTTCTGATACTGATAATACTGGCTGTAAAAGCCATACATCGTTCGCGTCGGCGTCGAGGCCACGAGGTCGATGTAATCGTCCACGTCGTTGCGGAAGACATTCAGCTTGCCGCGAAAGCTGTCCTCGGCCGTGAAGATGGCATCGTATTTCAGGTTGACGCCGATCTCCTTGTTCTTGCCGACCTCGGGACGCAGGCCCGGGTTCGGCAGGAAGCAGAACAGGCCGGAGGTGCCGTCGGGGCAGTTGAACAGGTTCGGGCCGCCGCCGGTGGCGTGACCGCCCGCGATCAGCGTCTCGGTGATCGACGGTGCACGATAACCTTCGGCATAGCTTGCATACGGCGTGAAGCCCGCGACCGGCGTGACGCCGACCGTGATCTTCGGCGACAGCCGGCTGCCGCTCGACGTAGTGGTCAGCGACGACAATTCATAATGATCGTAACGGGCCGCCGCGATCACTTCGAGCCAGTTGGAATAATTGTTCTTGGCCTGAATGAATGCGCCGGACACCGTGCGCTCGCCGCCCGGCGTCGTGATGTTCGAGTTACCACGCTGATCCCAGGTATCAACCTGATCGCGGAACAGATCGCCGCCATAGGTCAGCGCCGTGCGCCAGTCGCCGATCATGAAGCGCGAGGTATTGTGGATATCGAAGCCGACCGTGTCGATCCGGTAGCTGCGCTTGTCACCGACGCAGCCGGAGATGTTGTTGCCGGCGTTGCCCGGGCCGCAATAGGCCGAGCCGCTGGTGCTGTAGTGATAGACCTTGGTCTGGTCGTTCAGCGTCTGATTGCCGTAGAGCGTCGCGCTGAAGTCGAACAGGTTGTCATCCGGGCGCGAGTATTTCCACGTCGCCGTGCCGGTAAAGTTCTTGGCGCGAGAATCATACACCGACGAGCCCTGATTGGCGGTCCGCTGCGCGGCTGTCGCCACCGGACCGCGGTTTTCCTGGCCGATCGTGTAGGAATAATCCTGATAGACCGCGCCGAACTTGATCTCGTGGCCGTCCGCCGGACGGATCGTGGTCTTGAACAGACCGGACGCGATCTCCGCGCCCGAATTGCCGACCTCCGTGCCGTTGCCGTCCTTGTAGTTCGACTGGCTACGGTACACGACGCCGCCGAACAGATCGACTGACGGAAGCGCGCGGATACCACCGAAGACCGAGCCGGTGCCCTGGGTCTGGTTGGAGCCGACAGTGCCGCTCATGTCGACGCCCCAGCGCTCGCCAGCGCGCACCACGTCGTCGATGTCCTTGGTGCGGAACGCGGCCACGCCACCGATGGCACCCGACCCGTAGATGTTGGCGGTCGGACCGCGCGTGATGTCGACGCTGCCGATCAGTTCGGGATCGAGAAAGAACGAGCCGTTCGCGTTGTGACCCGAGCGCTGATAATTCTGTCGCGCGCCGTCCACCACCACAGCGACGCGGCCGAAGTCCTGAAGACCACGAATGTTGATCGCGGTGGTCGGATCATCGCCGCGATCCTGAAACCACACGCCCGGAATATTATAGAACAGGTCCGAGATACGGCGCGGCTGCTGCGTCTCGATCTGTTGCTGTGAGACGACGCTCACCGGCGCAAGCGCCGAGATCGCCTGCTCTTCCGTTTTCGAGGCCGTCACGGTGATGGCATCGAGCGACTGGGTCGAGGTCGCGGCCTGAGCATGCGCCGCGCGGACGGTCTCCGACGGCTGCACGACCTGTTGCTGGCGCGTGCGTGCTGCGCGCTTCGTCGCCTGACCATTCGCGGCTTGATTCCGCGCCGTCGGTGCAGACTGCCCCCCCGCCGTTCCGGCCTGTTGCGCCAGAACTGGCTCCGCCGCCACCGCCCCCGCGATCAAGCACGAAACACCCATCAACGCGCGCGCGCGCGCCGTCCAAACCGTCATAGCCGGCCCCCAACTGTCAAATTACTGGCTGGCTGGCGGCCGTCCCCCCGGACAGCGGCTTGCTTGCATCTACGGCACGATGCCGTTTGCTATGGGCTAAATGCAGCAACCGTCCTGGTCAATGCGGCCGATGCGATGTTTACATCAATTATAAACAAGCGGGCTTGGAGTTGGCACGCAGGGCTTCCTATAAGTCGGCCATGAATGTTCGCGACCATGCGCCGCCGTCGGCGTCGGCGATTCCAGCTGAAGGCCCCGATAGTCCGTCTTCGGCGGCCATGCGGCAAGTGCCGATGACCGGAAACCGCCTCAACAGTGCCGACCTGTTCGCGAATGGCCGTGAGCTTCTGATCAATCACGGCCAGGACACCTACCGTCTGCGACTGACCTCCCAGAACAAGCTGATCCTGACAAAATGACTCAAAGGCTCCGAGCGCGATTCGATGGACGACGCGCGGTGGTCGCGGGCCTCGTGGCCGGTGTTGCTCTCGCTGGCATAACGTCAGTTGTTCCAGTGGATGCACGGGCGGCCGAGCCGGCCAAGGCGGAGCGCATCGTCTCGATCGGCGGCGCGGTGACGGAAATCCTCTATGCGCTCGGCCTGTCCGACCGCATCGTCGGCGTCGACAGCACCAGCCTCTACCCTCCCGAAGCGCTCGCGACGAAGGCCAATGTCGGCTACATGCGCCAGTTGTCGCCGGAAGGCCTGCTCAGCCTGAATCCCACCCGCATCGTTGCTGTCGAAGGATCGGGACCGGCGGGCACGCTCGACGTGCTGCGCGAAGCCAAGGTGCCGCTCGTCATGATCCCGGACCGCTTTACCGAAGACGGCATCGTCGCCAAGATCAGAGTAGTGGCGCACACCATGGATGCGGATGCGCGCGGCGAATGCCTCGCCAGCGCCGTCGCGACCGATTTGACCGCCATGCGCGCGCTGCGGGACAGGATCAGGGACCACCGCCGGGTGATGTTCGTCATGTCGCTGGTCGATGGCCGCGCCATGGCGGCAGGCCGCGGCACGGCAGCGGATGCGATCATCGCGCTCGCCGGCGGCGTGAACGCCATCGACGGCTTCGACGGCTACAAGACCATCGGAGAGGAAGCCATCGTCGCGGCGAAGCCCGACGTGGTGCTGGCCATGCAGCGCGGCCGCGACTCCATCACGGCCGAAAACGTCTTCGCCAGCCCGGCCTTCATGCTGACCCCGGCCGCGAAGACCAAGGCGTTCGTCACGCTGGACGGCCTGTATCTGCTCGGCTTCGGTCCCCGGACCGCGTCGGCCGCCCATGATCTTGCGGCCGCGCTGTATCCCGATGTGGCGCGCGCCGATGGCGTATGGACTTCCCACGTCGCCAAGGCAGACTGCCGGACGCCATGACATCCGCCAGCGCAGCCGCGTCGGCGCCGTCGCCCCTCGCGCGACGGAGCCGCCGCCCGCCCTTCACGCTCGTGATAGTGATCCTGCTCGGCCTGCTGGGCCTCGCGGGAGCGCTCGCGGCTGCCGTCGGACCAGCGAACATCCCGCTCAGCCGCCTTCCGGCGGCGCTGCATCTCACCTCAGGTCTGCCCGACGATCCGACACTGGCGCGCGACCGGCTGGTGCTCTGGTCGATCCGCCTGCCCCGCCTTGCGATCGCGGCGCTGGTCGGCGGCATGCTCGCCATGTCCGGCGCGCTGATGCAGGGCCTGTTCCGCAACCCGCTGGCCGATCCGGCGCTGGTCGGCGTGTCGAGCGGCGGTGCGTTCGCGGCGGCACTGACCATCGTGCTGTCGGACCGGATGTTCGGCGGCGTGCTGGCGTTCCTCTCCCTTGATATCCTGCCGCTTGCCGCGTTCTGCGGATCGCTGCTGACGACCTTCATCCTGTACCGGATCGCCAGCCAGCGCGGCCGCACCTCCGTCGCGATGTTCCTGCTGGCGGGTCTCGCCATCGCGGCACTCGCCAACGCGGGAATCGGCCTGCTGGTTTTCATGGCGGACGACCGGCAACTGCGCGACATCACCTTCTGGCTGCTCGGCTCGCTCAGCGGCGCGACCTGGAGCAAAGTGTGGATGATCGCGCCGATTGCCCTGCTTGGCCTGCTCGCCACGCCGCTCGTCGCGCGCGGGCTCGACATTCTGGTGCTGGGCGAATCAGAAGCGTTTCACGCCGGCGTCTCGGTCCAGCGGCTCAAGACCATCACCATCGTCATGGTCTCGGCGCTGACGGGCGCGGCGGTGTCGGTCGTCGGCGTCGTCGGCTTCGTCGGCATCGTGGTGCCCCACCTGTTGCGGCTCGCGGTCGGCCCCGGACACAGACTGCTGCTGCCTGCGTCGGCCCTGCTCGGCGCGACGCTGATGATCGGCGCGGATGCTTTCGCCCGCACGCTCGCCGCCCCCGCCGAGGTGCCGATCGGCATTCTCACCGCAATCGTCGGCGCGCCGTTCTTCCTGCTGCTTTTGCTGCGCCAGCGTTCGCGGATCGCGCTGTGAGCGTTCTCGAACTCAACAACATCATGGTCCGGGCCCGCGAGGCGCTGCTGCTGGACGGCATCAGCCTGCGGATCGGCGCGGGGGAAGCCGTCGCCATCGTCGGTCCGAACGGCGCGGGCAAGTCCACGCTGATGCGCCTGCTCTCCGGCGAACTCAAGCCGACCTCAGGCTCGGTCGTGCTTGGCGGCCGCGAGATCGGACACTACGCGCCAAACGAACTGGCGCTGCGCCGCGCGATTCTCTCGCAGCACATTCAGGTCGGCTTCGCCTTCACCGTGGAGGAGATCGTGCGGATGGGCCTGCCGCAGGGCGCGCGCGGCAGCGACACACAGATCACCGAGCTTCTGCACGAGATCGAGCTGCCGACCTTCCGCGACCGCGATTTCACGACTCTCTCGGGGGGCGAACAGCAGCGCGCGCATTTTGCCCGCACACTCCTCCAGCTCCGCTGCGGCGAGGAGCGTCACGGCCCCGGCGTTCTGCTGCTGGACGAGCCGACCTCAAGCCTCGACCTGCGCCACCAGATCAAGCTGGTGGATGTCGCGCGCGAACGCGCCCGGCAGGGATCGACCGTGGTCGCCGTGCTGCACGATCTCAACCTCGCCGCCCGCTTCGCCGAGCGCATCATCGTGCTCGATCACGGCCGCCTCGTCGCGGACGGCAAGCCCGCTGACATCGTCACGGCCGAGTTGCTGGCAAGTGTGTTCAAGGTGAACGCCAGCGTGGCTCTCTCGTCCGACGGCAAGCCCTCCGTGCTGATGCACGGCATGGCGCTGGCGCAGGACGCGCCGCTGTAGCGCCGTCGGTCAGCGTGTGCCGTCCTGCACGCTTACGCCGCGCTCCTTCAACTCCGCGAGCACCGTTTCGAGATGATGAAACGCGGTGTTCGATATCGGCACGCCGCAATATACCGCCTGCTGCAGACAGATCTCCTCGATGTCCGCCAGCGTGAAGCCGCCCTCGACCAGCGCCGCCCGCACATGCATGCGAAACTCCTCCCAGCGCCCCAGCGCCATCATCGTGCCGATCACAAGGATGCGCCGCGTGCGATGATCGAAGCCCGGCCGGGTCCAGATCGAGCCCCAGGCAAAACGCGTGATGAAATCCTGAAAGGCTTGCGTATACGGTTTGGTGTTGGCCTGCGCCCGGTCCACGTGGGCATTGCCGAGCACGGCGCGGCGCGCCTTCATTCCGGCCTGATAGAGATCGTCGTCGCGGCTGTCGGTCATCGCATGCTCCTCTGATGGCCTCTCTATAAGCCGCAGCCGGCCGGAACCAAACTGCCACGATCGGCTTAACGTCTCCGTTGCATCTCAGCGCGCGGGAGACCACGCATTTCCCCCTCCGACGACCTCGATCCCGATCTCACCCGGCAGACCGACCTCCATGGCGGCGCGGCGCCCTGGCCGGCGTCGATCATCGCACCCGCCCCCGAACTCCCCGACGGGACGTTCAGGTGCGACGTGCTGGTGGTCGGCGCGGGCATCACCGGAGCCATGGCGGCGGAACATCTGGCCGCGCTCGGCAAATCCGTCTGCGTCATCGACCGCGAGACGCCGACGCGCGGCTCCACCGCCGCCAGCACCGCCATGCTGCAATGGGAGATCGACACGCCGCTGCGCAAGCTCACCGACATCTACGGTTACGAGCGGGCATCGGGCATCTATCGCAGCAGCCTGTGCGCGGTCGCCGGCCTCGCTCATCACATCGCCGAATTGCAGATCGACTGCGGCGCCGCGCAGCGCTCGACAGTGTACCTTGCCGGCAAGGAAGTCGGCTATCGCGACCTGCGCACGGAACACGAGCTTCGCCAGCGTGCGGGGCTGCCCGGCGAACTTCTCGATCACCGGCAATTGCTGGACCGTTTCGAACTCACGCGTGAGGGCGCCATCGTGTCACCGGGCTCGGCCGATGCCGACCCCGTGCGGCTCGCGAGCGGTCTTCTGAGCGCCGCCATCGCGCACGGCGCGCAAATCTTCTCGGCCGAGGCCGAGACCTATCATGACGACGGCAAGGCCGTGATCGTGGAATGCCGCGACGGTCGTTTCATCGAAACCGCGCATGTCGTGCTCGCCACCGGCTACGTGATACCCGATTTCATTCACACCGAGCTGCACACCATCGCCTCCAGCTGGGCCATCGCCACCGCGCCTCAGTCCGATCGCCTGTGGCCGCAGCGTGCGCTGATCTGGGAGGCCTCCGAAAACTACCTCTATGCGCGGACGAGTCCGGCGGGACGTATTATTCTGGGCGGCGAGGACGAGGATATTGCAGATCCCGATCAGCGCGACGCCCTGACGCCACAGAAAACGCTAACACTGGCGCGCGAGCTCGCAGCGCTGTGGCCGCATGCCGAGGCCATGCCGGCCTACGCCTGGTCCGGCGCTTTCGGAAAGACTTCGGACGGGCTCCCCCTGATCGGTACGGTGCCGGGGCGGCCGCGCATGTTCGCCGCCTATGGCTATGGCGGCAATGGCATCACATTCAGTTACATGGCATCGCGCATCATCGCTGCCCTGATCGCAGGGCAGCGACAGAGATGGCACGATATCTTCGCGCTCGACCGCGAGGCGCCATCAGCCGCGAAGTCCTGACGCCATGGCGTGTCCGTTCACTCCGCAGCGCGCGCGAGCGCCGGATCGGGCGAGCGGAACGCGGAGAGGATTTGCGCCTCGTTGGCCTTGGCCCGCTGGATATTCTTCTCCTTGACATGGCCGAAGCCACGAATCTGCGCGGGGATTTTCGCAAGCTGCACGGCAAGCGCATGGTTCTCCGGCGTGAGATTCGCGGCGATCTCGTCCAGCACCGCCACATAATCCTCGATCAGCCTGCGCTCGGTGCGGCGTTCTTCGCTGTAGCCGAAGATATCGAGCGCAGTGCCGCGCAGCCCCTTCATGCGGGCCAGCACGCCGAACGCTTTGAACATCCACGGTCCGAACGCGCGCTTGCGCAGGTGTCCCGTGACCGGATCGCGCCGGTTGAAGATCGGCGGCGCCAGATGCACCTTCAGCGTATAGTCGCCCTCGAACTGCAGCGCGAGTTTTTCGCGGAACGCCGTGTCGGTATAGAGCCGCGCGACCTCGTACTCGTCCTTGTAGGCCATCAGCTTGAACAGGTTGGCGACCACCGCGTCCTTCAGCCCGCTGCGGCCCGGCGCACGCGCCGCTTCCGCCGCGCCGATGCGCTCGACGAGGCCATGATAGCGCGTGGCATAGGCCGCGTTCTGGTAGGCCGTGAGGAAATCGACCCGCCGGGTGATGGCATCTTCCGGCGTCGCGGCGGGCACCTCCCGCCGCAGCAGCGGACGAACGATGGTCTCCACCTGCGCCGGATCGTGCGCGGCAAGACGACCCCAAGCCAGCGCGCGCTTGTTCATCTCGACCGCCGCGCCATTGAGTTCGATCGCCTTCTCGATGGCTTCGAGCGACAGCGGCACGAGGCCGCGCTGGAACGCGAAACCAAGCATGAATGAGTTGGTGGCGATGGAGTCGCCCATCAGTGCGGTCGCGATGTTGGTGGCATCGACAAAGTCCGCGCCCTTGCCGCCCACCGTCTCGCGTAGCGAGCGCTTCATCAGCGCCGTCTCGAAATCGATGTCGGTGTTGGTGACGAAGCTCGCCGTGGGCTGCAAGTCCTCGTTGATCACGGCGCGCGTCACGCCGCCCTCGATGCAGGACAGCGCCGTGGGACTCGCCGACACCACCATATCGCAGCCAAGCAGCAAATCGGCGCCGCCCGGCGCGATCCGCACTGCCGCGAGGTCGTCGGGACTGGCGGCGAGCCGCACATGGCTCATCACCGCGCCGTTCTTCTGCGACAGGCCGGTGAAGTCCAGCACCGTGCAGCCCTTGCCTTCGAGATGCGCGGCCATGCCGAGCAGCGCGCCGATGGTGATGACGCCGGTGCCGCCGATGCCGGTGACAAGAATGCCATAAGGTTCAGCAAGCGACCGGACCTGCGGCAGCGGAAGCGCGGCGAACGGATCGCCCGCGACGCCGACGGCCTGCTTCTTCATTTTCTTCAGCGAACCGTTCTCGACGGTCACGAAGCTTGGGCAGAAACCGTTGAGGCAGGAATAATCCTTGTTGCAGTTGGACTGATCGATCTCGCGCTTGCGGCCGAACTCGGTTTCGAGCGGCTTCACCGAGACGCAGTTCGACTTCTCCGAGCAGTCGCCGCAGCCCTCGCAGACGAGATCGTTGATGAAGACACGGCGGGGCGGATCGGGAAACAGGCCACGCTTGCGACGGCGGCGCTTCTCGGCCGCGCAGGTCTGATCGTAGATCAGAACGGTCAGCCCCTCGACGTCGCGCAATTCGCGCTGCACGCTGTCGAGCTGGTCGCGATGGTGGACGCTCACCTGCCCCGGAAAATATCCGGACGGATATTTTTCGATATCGTCGGACACAACGACGATCCGTTTTGCGCCTTCCGCCGCCACCTGCGCGGCGATCTGGTTGACGCCGAAGCCACCTTCCGCGGGCTGCCCACCTGTCATGGCCACGGCGTCATTATAAAGAATCTTGTAAGTGATGTTGACGCCGGAGGCGGCGGCCGCGCGGATCGCCAGCAGGCCCGAATGGGTGTAGGTGCCGTCGCCAAGATTCTGGAAGATATGTTTTGTCTTGGTGAAGGGCGCCTGCCCGATCCAGTTGGTGCCTTCCGCGCCCATATGCGTCATCGTCGCGGTGCGGCGCGCGGGAATGCCGAGCGCCATGCCGTGGCAGCCGATGCCGGCCATCGCCATCGAGCCGTCGGGAATCCGGGTGGAGGTGTTGTGCGGACAGCCGGAGCAAAAGAATGGCGTGCGCTGAGTCTTGGTCGGTGGCGCGCCGCCGCCGATCCGCTCGAACGATTCGAGCCGCGCCAGCCGCTGGTCAAACGCCTGACTCGAAACGCCGAGCCGCTTGAGGCGCGCGACGATGGCGCGGGCCACCATGGTCGGCGAGAATTCGCCCTCGCTCGGCAGCAGCGTCGCTCCGCTCTCGTCGGTCTTGCCGACGACGGTCGGGCGCTGGTCGGCGTCGAGATTGTAGAGAATGCGGACGAGCTGATCCTCGATGAAGCCGCGCTTCTCCTCGACGACGATCACATCCTTAAGGCCGCGCGCGAAACGCAGCGCGCCCTCGCGCTCCAGAGGCCATGTCAGGCCGACTTTATAAATGCGCAGGCCGAGTTCGCGCGCCGCCGTGTCGCTGATGCCGAGATCGGACAGGGCCTGCCGCAAATCCAGATGCGCCTTGCCGGTGGTGACGATGCCGAGCCGCGCGGGCGTCGAATCCAGCACGATGCGATCGATCGGATTGGCGCGCACAAAGGCGGCGACCGCCTGCATCTTCGGGCCGTGCAGCCGCCGCTCCATGTCCAGCGGCGGATCTGGCCAGCGGATGTTCAGCCCGCCCGGCGGCATCTCGAAGTCCGTCGGCAGCACGAGTTTCACGCGATCGGTGTCGACATAAACCGATGCAGAACTTTCGACCGCTTCCGAGATCGCCTTGAAGCCGACCCAGCATCCCGAGTAGCGCGAGAGCGCGAAACCATACAGGCCGAAGTCGAGATATTCCTGGACCGTCGCGGGGTTCAGCACCGGAATCATCGCCGCCGCGTAGACCTGTTCGCTCTGATGCGCGAGCGTGGACGACTGGCAGCCGTGATCGTCGCCCGCGAGCGCCAGCACGCCGCCGTTGCGCGAGGTGCCCGCCGCGTTCGCATGCTTGAGCGCATCGACGGAGCGGTCGACACCGGGGCCCTTGCCATACCAGATGCCGAAGACGCCATCGACCTTCGCGCCCTCGAACAGATTGACCTGCTGGCTGCCCCAGACGGCGGTCGCCGCGAGATCCTCGTTCAGCCCGGCCTGAAAATGGATCTTGTTTTCGGCGAGAAACTTCTTTGCCTTCCACAGCGCGTTGTCATAGACGCCGAGCGGAGAGCCGCGATACCCGGAGATAAAGCCTGCCGTGTTCAGCCCGGCCGCAAGATCGCGCTGCCGCTGGATCATCGGCAGGCGCACAAGCGCCTGAATGCCCGAAAGATAAACCCGGCCTGAATCGAGTGTGTACTTATCGTCAAGCGTGGTTTGTTGCATTGCAAAAGTCATGAAAGTCTCCGGGCGGGGGACCGGGCGCTTGTTGTTGTCTGGACCGGTTCGAAAAAAGAATGTCTCTAACTTGGAGCGTTTCGTCCAGCCCCGGGGGAGGATCAGCCGTGCATGGCTGCATTCGTGGTCTGCGGCCACGCACGAACGATTGTCGCGCTCAGAACGTTCCGGGATAGGCGCCACCGTCGATCAGAACGTTCTGCCCGGTGATGAATCCGGCGTGCGCACTGGCGAGAAACGCACAGGTCTTGCCGAACTCCTCGCTCGTTCCGAACCGCCCCGCAGGAATCCGCGCGATCATGCCGGCCCGCGCCTGATCCTCAGTCAGCGACTGCGTGCGCGCGAGCATCTGCGCGATCCCGCTCAGCCGGTCGGTATCGAACGAGCCGGGCAGCAGGTTGTTGATCGTGACATTGTGCGCGGCCACCTTCCGTGACAGGCCTGCGATGAATCCGGTAAGACCGCTGCGCGCGCCGTTGGACAGTCCGAGAATGTCGATGGGCGCTTTCACCGCGCTCGACGTGATGTTGACGATTCGGCCAAATCGCCTGGCGATCATCGGATCGATGGTTGCCTTGATGAACTCGATCGGTCCGATCATGTTGGCGTCGAGCGCGGCGATCCAGGTGTCGCGGTCCCAGCTGCGGAAATCGCCCGGCGGCGGACCGGCCGCGTTGTTCACCAGAATGTCGGGCTCGGGGCAGACGGCGAGCACGCTGGCACGCCCGTCCGGTGTCGTCACGTCGGCGGCAACGGGAGTGACCTTTCCGGCGGCGATGGCGCCGATATCCCTCGCGGCCTGATCCAGCGCGTCTCGGCCACGCGCCACGATCACCACATCGACGCCGGCCTCGGCGAGCGCCATCGCACAGCCGCGCCCCAGCCCCTTGCTCGCTCCGCAGACAATGGCCGTACGGCCCGCTATCCCCAGATCCAACTCAAACTCTCCTTCAGGATGCCGGCTCCGGATCCGCGACAGGCCGGCCGCAAACCCGTCGAAGATCAGGATCGCCGGATTAGGCCAAGCCCGGAAAAGGCCAGCGTTGAAAACTATCGATGCACTCGCCCACGTCATTTGTCGCAATCGCGTCAATGGACGACACCCGTCGACGCTCCCGCGGACGCTGGCGATGGTGCCAAACTTCCCTGCCACCGGGAAGCCGTGATCGCGGCGCGTGTGGTTCGGCGACTTTCGCCAGTTGCGATGCAACACGCTCTGGCGTCCGGCGTTAAAATGCCTAAATGCTGGCGAGACATCATGGCCCGCGTGTGAAAAAGCTGCTTCTCGCAATTACTCTTCTCATCATTGCGCCGATCTCGGCCTCGGCCATCGCCTATTCTCTCGATGGCCGCCGGGAGAATTGGCAGAGCGCAGACCGGAGCAGCGCGGGCCTGCTGCCGCCTGCTTCGGCGCATCCGGACGCGCTGGTGCGCGTCTATGCCGCCCGGACGGTGCGTTGGCGCGGCATCTTCGCGGTGCACACCTGGATCGTGGTGAAAGAGCGCGGCGCCGCCCGGTACAGCCGTTACGACTACACCGCCTGGGGCAACCCGATCCGGGTCGATGGCTTCGTGCCGGACGGGCGCTGGTTCGGTGCGGTCCCGCAGGTGGTGGCAGCCCTGGACGGCGCCGAGGCCGAACGGCTGATCCCGCGGATCCGGCAGGTCGTCGAGACCTACCGCTTCAACGCTTACGGTGACTACAGCGCCTGGCCCGGTCCCAACTCCAATACGTTCGTGCAGGCCGCGCTCGACGCCGTTCCCGAAATGAAGGCGGTGCTGCCGCCAACCGCCATCGGCAAAGACTTCCCTTATGAGGGCCGCTGGGTGGGCTTGACGCCCTCGGGCGCGGGCCTGTTCGCAACCGTCGGCGGCTACGCGGGTGTGAAGGTCGGCTGGCTCGAAGGCATTGAGGTCAGCATCCTCGGCGCAGTCATCGGGATTGATATTCGCCGGCCGGCCCTGAAACTGCCGGGCATCGGCCGCATTGGCGTCCCGCAGGCTGCCGCCGGTTAGACGGGTTCGAGAAGATGTGTCCGCAAGTCTGGTCTTCCCCGCCGTTCATGCCCTTGCATCCATGTCGCCGGGCGGAGATAAATGGCGCGGGCCGAAGGCGTTCGGTTCAGCCTGCCGCCGCCGCGCCGGGGAAGACGAGGCGGCCTCACCTTTTCATGCCGGACCGGATTCGAACCGGACCAACGGCGACTGAAACGGGCCCGTCGGGCCCGAAACAACAACTGCTGAAGGGAGTCCCCTCCATGGTCAATCGTCTGCAATTCTACATCGACGGCGCGTGGGTCGATCCGGTCGTCAAGAAGTCGACGCCCGTCGTCAATCCGGCCACCGAGGAGGCGATGTATGAGATCGCGCTCGGCTCCAAGGCTGACGTGGACAAGGCTGTCGCCGCCGCCAAGCGCGCATTCCAGACCTTTGGCTTCACCTCGCGCGAGGAGCGCATCGCGCTGCTCGAAAAAATCATCGCCGCTTACAAGCTGCGCATCAAGGAGATCGGCGCGTCCGTTTCGGACGAGATGGGCGCTCCGCTGCCGATGGCGGAGAAGTTGCAGGCCGGTGCGGGCCTCGGTCACTTCATGTCCACCCTTGAGGTATTGAAGTCCTACCACTTCGAGGAGCAGATCGGCTCCGCCACTGTGGTGCGCGAGCCGATCGGCGTGGTCGGCATGATCACCCCGTGGAACTGGCCGCTGAACCAGATCGCCTGCAAGGTCGCGCCCGCCATCGCAGCCGGCTGCACCATGATTCTCAAGCCGTCGGAATTCACCCCGACCTCGGCGCTGATCATCGCCGAGATCATGCATGAAGCCGGCGTGCCGAAGGGCGTGTTCAACCTCGTCAACGGGCTTGGCCCCGAAGTCGGCGCCGCCATGAGCGAGCATCCCGACATCGACATGATCTCGTTCACCGGCTCGACCCGCGCCGGCATCGACGTCGCCAAGCGCGCCGCGACGACGGTGAAGCGCGTCAGCCAGGAACTCGGCGGCAAGTCACCGAACGTGATCCTGGACGGCGCCGACCTGCAGAAGGCCGTGACCGGCGGCGTCGCGCACATGTTCAACAACTCCGGACAGTCTTGCAACGCGCCCTCGCGGATGATTGTGCCGCTGTCCAAGATGAAGGAAGTGGCGGAGATCGCGAAGGCCGTGGCCGACAAGACCAAAGCCGGCGATCCGCGCGCCGAGGGCACGACCATCGGCCCGGTGGTGAACCGCATCCAGTGGGAGAAGATCCAGGGCCTGATCCAGAAAGGCATCGAGGAAGGCGCGACACTGGTCGCCGGCGGCCCCGGCCTGCCGGAAGGCGTCAACAAGGGCTTCTATGTCCGCCCGACGATCTTCGCCGACGTGACCGAGGACATGACCATCGCCCGCGAGGAAATCTTCGGGCCGGTGCTCGCGATCATGGGCGCGAAGGACGAGGCCGACGCCGTGCGGCTCGCCAACGATACGCCCTATGGTCTTGCCGGCTATGTCTCGGCCGACACGGTCGAGAGCGCACGCCGCGTCGCCCGCCAGATTCGCGCAGGCAACGTCAACCTGCAGGGCGTTCCCAACGAGCGCTCCGCGCCGTTCGGCGGCTACAAGCAGTCCGGCAACGGCCGCGAGTGGGGCAAGTACGGCCTCGAGGACTTCCTTGAGGTCAAGGCAATCGCAGGCTTCAACGCCGCCTGAGACGATGACAGGGGCGCAGCGGCTTCATGCTCTTGATGGCGGCTTCCATCAAGGCTGAGACGCCAGGTCCCCGGCAACCCGACCAGCATGAAAGAAGCGAGGAAAACGATTTTCCTCGCTTCTTTTTTTGGCCGCTCCGGAACAGCTACCGTTGGCTGGCGATTGCCAGCGGCGGGTCCGGACGAACCCGTCTGAATTCCGAGATCTTTTGATTTAATTTTCATGCCATTCAGCGAAAGCTGGGCAACTCATATGAAATCAGTGAGTCCGTCCTCTTCCCCGCCCCGGCGACCGATCGTCGTCCGCGGGCCTCGACTGCGCGGTTTCAGGCTCGCTGTTTTGGAAAAGCGCACCGGCCGCGGAGCAGGTTCCCGCAATTCACTAATTTCGCTTAACCCTTTATCCAGTCAAAAAATCCATATTGGCTCACCGATAACGAACGACGTGAAATGACACCGACAGCACCCCCGCTCGCCAGAAGCCAGCTTGGTATCGTCACGTCCGTGAAGGGGTCGACAGCCCGCGCGGGGTTGTTCCACACGCAGCTTCGCGTCTCCGAGCTCAGCGCCACCGTCGGCCGCTTCGTAGCCATTCGCTTTCCGGATACGACTATCGTCGCGATCACTACCGAGGTTGTTTCGGAGAGCGGCGACACCGGGCGATTCATCGCGACTGCCTCCGTGGATCTGCTGGGCGAAATCACACAAAGCCAGGCCGGTCCGCGTTTCCGGCGCGGCGTGACAGCCTATCCCACGATCGGCGACCCTGTCGATTTCATCGGGGCCGACGAACTGCGTGCGATCTACGCGCCTGGCGGCAAGTCCGAAGACTATATCAACATCGGAAACCTGCAGCAGGATACATCGGTTACGACCTATGTCGATGTCGAGGAAATGCTGAGCAAACATTTCGCCGTGCTCGGCTCCACCGGCGTCGGAAAATCCTCCGCGGTCTCGCTGCTTCTCAACGAAATTCTGCGCACCCGCCCGAACCTGCGCCTCTTCCTGATCGATGTTCACAATGAATACGCGCGCTGCTTCGGCAATCGCGCGCTGGTTCTCAGTCCGCGAAACCTCCGGCTGCCATTCTGGCTGTTCAATTTCGAGGAGTTCGTGGATGTGGTGTTCGGCGGACGGCCTGGCGTCCCCGAGGAAGTTGATATCCTCGCCGAGGTCATTCCGGTCGCCAAGTCCCTGTATAACCAATATCAGGCGTCCGACCGGCTGAATCTGCGCCGGCCCGAGACGCGGACCGGCGGCTTCGCGCTGGATACGCCGGTTCCCTATCGGCTGCAGGATCTGCTTGGACTGATCGACGAGCGGATGGGACGGCTTGAAAACCGCACCTCGCGCATCGTCTATCACAAGCTGATCGGCCGTATCGAAACGGTGCGCAACGACCCGCGCTATGCCTTCATGTTCGACAACGCCAATGTCGGCGGCGACACCATGGTCGAGGTCATCAGCCACCTGTTCAGATTGCCCGCCCAGGGCCGGCCGATGACGATCATGCAACTGGCCGGCTTCCCGTCCGAAGTGGTGGATTCCGTAGTCTCGGTCCTGTGCCGGATGGCGTTCGACTTTGGCATATGGAGCGACGGGGTCTCCCCGCTGCTGTTCGTCTGCGAGGAAGCCCATCGCTACGCCTCGGGCGATCGCTCGGTCGGCTTCGGGCCGACCCGCAAGGCCATCTCCCGTATCGCCAAGGAAGGCCGCAAATACGGCATCTATCTCGGGCTGGTCACACAGCGCCCGGCCGAGCTCGATGCCACGATCCTTTCGCAATGCAACACGCTGTTCACCATGCGGCTCGCCAACGACCGCGACCAGGCGATCGTGCGCTCGGCGGTTCCTGACGCGGCGGCCAATCTGCTGTCGTTCATTCCCTCGCTCGGAACGCGCGAGGTTCTGGCCTTCGGCGAGGGTGTCGCGCTGCCGACGCGGCTGCGTTTTAAGGAAATCCCGCCGGAGCAACGGCCGCGCAGCGAAGCCAACATCGGCACCAATCCGACGCCGCAGCATCACGACAACCACTTTGTCGCCGCGACCATCGAGCGCTGGCGCAACGCCACGTCCTCGCGCCCGGCTTCGGCCAGCGAAGGCGAACCGCGCAACCTCGAAGCGCCCACGCTTCAGCCCGCGATGGGACTCGATCCCGACCGCTTCCAGTTGCTCAAGAAACCCCTTCGCTGACGTTCGGTCTTTTGCGGCGCGAGACGGTGTGGCGCGGGCTGCGCGCCACACCGAAACGTGCTCTAAAGCCAGCCAGTCCCGTTTTGCGAGGTAGGCATGACCGCCATCAGCCGTTTTCCCGTCCCCAGAATCGACGAATTGCCCGCGGATATCCACGAGCGTGTTCTCGCCGTGCAGGAGAAGTCCGGCTTCGTCCCCAACGTGTTTCTCGCGCTGGCTCATCGCCCCGACGAGTTTCGCGCATTCTTCGCTTACAATGACGCGCTGATGGAAAAAGACGGGGGGCTGACCAAGGCCGAACGCGAGATGATCGTGGTCGCCACCAGCGCCGCCAACCAGTGCCACTACTGCGTGGTCTCGCACGGCGCCGTGCTGCGCATCCGTGCGAAGAATCCGCTGATCGCCGATCAGATCGCCAACAACTATCGCAAGGCTGATATCACGCCGCGCGAGCGCGCCATGCTGGATTTCGCCGTCAAGGTCGCGCGCGATGCGGCCGAGACCTCGGATAGCGATTTTCAGACGCTGGCCGGCCACGGCTTCAGCGACGAGGATATCTGGGATATCGCGGCGATCGCCGCCTTTTTCGCGCTCTCCAATCGCATGGCCAGCGTGACCAACATGCGCCCGAACGACGAGTTCTATCTCATGGGCCGGGTGCCGAAGGGCGGGTAGTGGAACGCGACGATGAGCACCGGTGAGTGGACGGAAATCGCGCTGCGTCTCGGCGCTGCGACATTGGCCGGCGGCGCAATCGGACTGAACCGGGATTTACACGGCAAGCCGATCGGCCTGCGCACGCTTGGTCTGGTCGGTCTCGCCACGGCGCTTGCGGTGATCGTGGCCGAGGGGCCGGCGCAGCTGATGGACGGTCACATCGAACGCCTGACCGACGCAACCAGTCGCGTGATCCAGGGCATTCTGACCGGCATCGGCTTTCTCGGCGCTGGCGTCATCCTGCGGCCCAATCACCACGGGCGCATCCGGGGACTGACGAGCGCGGCCTGCGTCTGGTTCACGGCCTGCGTCGGAGTCGCCTGCGGTGCGGGATGGTGGGCGCTCACACTCATCGCGCTCGGTTTCGCGCTCGTTCTGCTCGTCACCGGCGGTCCGGTGGAGCGGACACTGCACCGTCTGCTTGGCGAGACCGCCAAGCCGGCTCAGCCGCACCCCCTGCCACCCGGTGACGCTCTCGAAAAAGATCAGTCCGGGAGCGGGCCGCACCAGCCCGGCAAGTAGATGGCGTCCGCGGCCCTTGCGGCCTTGATCGCGCGTTCCAGCGCCCGCGAAAAATCGTTCTTCGCCAGTTTCAACGGAACCCGGCGGCGCAGGAAATCCGCCCAGAGGAATTCGCTGAACGGCGTCGTGTCCTTGGCGAACCCGCCCGCCCGCCGCAACTCGCCGGCAAGACTGCGGTAAGGATCGTCCCTCAAATCGGCGACCGCTTTGGGAATGTCGCGAAAATGCCGGCGCTCGCCCTTGGCATCGTAGGGATAGGTCCAGCGCCTGCCGTCCATCACGTTCCAGAACGCACCGCGATCTACCATCGACAGATCGCCGATGACGGTGACCAGCACCTTGCTCACGCCTTCGTCGAGCAATGCGCGCGCGAGATGATGATGATCGACGACGTAATAGCGCTGGTCGGGACCCAGCACGACCGGGATCATGCGCCGTCCGAGGAGTTCCGCCTGTTTCTTCTTGCCGTGCTCGCGCCAGCGTTGGCGCTTCTCTTTCACCTCGCGCAGACCGACCGTCATTTGCGTCGGCCGAAGATCGGCGATCGGAACAGGGTGGACAACTGGTTCGCGTACCGTTGGCATGGTGGAATCTCCGGCGAAGGAAGCACATAGAATGATGGCGCAATCGCCCAAAGCGCAACATGATACCGATACGCCGGAGCATCTGATCGTGCTACAGTGCGCGAAACAGGCGGAATGATCGAATGACAAACAACCGCAAATTCCGCGACCAGCCCTTCGCCCGCACCGACGAATGTCAGGTAATCCCGTTTCCGGCCTCGCGAATCCGCGCCCGTGCCCTACCGACAGAGCATGCGGCCAACGATGGCGAAAGCCTGCCCGATCCGATGCCTGTGAACCCAACGGCTGCGGATCCGATGGCCGTCTACGAACAGCCTCGCGAGCCGGAAGACGATTTCCGTCACCGGATCATCGTCAACGTCGCGGCGATCATATTGACCGGAGCTTTGCTGGTGGCAGGCATCTGGCTGGCGACCAGCATTTCGGAACTGCGGGACAAGCAGGACTGCGTCTTGATGGGACGGCGCGATTGTGCCCGGATCGCGCCGCCCGCCCCCTGACCATAAGGCCGACCAAGGCAGGGGACCCATCCACCCGTTGCCTTGAACTCGGCACGGCGCTCCGATATAGGGGCATTCAACCTTGTGGCCTGGGCCGGGAATCGCTTTCGGGCGACCGTCTCCCCTTCCGTGCTTCGCCTTCCTTTCTTTCGGACAATCAAAGGCTTACTGATGTCAACGACATTCGATCAAGTCGCCAATATCATCGCGGAAACCTGCGACATCCCGCGCGACACGATCACCCCCGAAAGCCACGCCATCGACGACCTTGGCATCGACAGCCTCGATTTCCTCGACATCGCCTTTGCCATCGACAAGGCGTTCGGCATCAAGCTGCCGCTCGAGAAGTGGACCCAAGAGGTCAATGACGGCAAGGCGACCACAGAGCAATATTTCGTTCTGAAGAACCTTGCTGCGCGCATCGACGAACTGGTTGCCGCCAAGGGGGCCTGACCGTAGGCCATGAAACTCGAATATTTTCAGATGGTCGACAAGATCGTCGACCTGAATTTGGCTGAAAGAACGATCGCCGTCGAGGCGAATGTTCCGCCGCAAAGCACTGTTTTTGAAGGTCATTTTCCGGGCTACCCGCTGATGCCCGGGGTACTTCTGATTGAATCGATGGCGCAGACGTCGGGGTGGCTCATCACCGCCCTGATGAAATTTGAGCGCATGCCTTTTCTCGCCGCCGTCAAGGAAGCCAAGATGCGCATCTTCGTCACGCCCGGCGAGAGGATGCGCATCGACGCCAAACTGGCTCATGACGGCTCCGGCTTTGCCGTCATCGATGCGCGCATCACCGTCGCGGGCAAGCTCGCCTGCAACGCCACGCTCACCCTGCGGCACATGCCCTTCCCGAACGACGACCTGCGCGCCCACATGACGTGCATGGCCGAGAAGCTGGGCCTGTCCCGCGAGGCACTGGTGAATGACTGAAGCCACAGATACGCCCGTCGAAGTCTGGGTGACCGGCGTCGGATTGGCATCGTCCCTTGGCGAGGGGCTCGATGCCCATTGGGAGGCGCTGCAGACTGGCCGCGTCAATGTCGACGACAAGACGTTCGCGCCCTACATCGTGCACCCGTTCGCGCCGGTCGCCTTCGATGCCCAGATTCCCAAGAAGGGCGATCAGAGGCAGATGGAGGCATGGCAGCGGATCGGCACCTATGCCGCGGGCCTCGCGCTCGACAGCGCGGGCGTCAAAGGCAACAAGGACATCCTGTCCCGCATGGACATGGTGGTCGCCGCCGGTGGTGGCGAGCGCGATCTTGCGGTCGACAGCGCCATCCTGACCGCGCAGGCACAACTGGATGCGCCCTCCGCCGCGCTTCTCAACGAACGTCTGATGAGCGATCTGCGCCCGACCCTGTTTCTGGCGCAGCTGTCCAACCTGCTGGCGGGCAACATCGCCATCGTTCACGGCGTCACCGGCTCCTCGCGCACCTTCATGGGCGAGGAAGGTGCCGGCGTCGATGCCGTGCGGATCGCGCTTGCCCGCATCGCGTCCGGCCAGAGCGACATCGCCCTGATCGGCGCCGCCCACAATGGCGAGCGCAAGGACATGCTGATGCTCTACGAGTTCGGCGGGTTCAATCTGAAGGACGAGTTCGCCCCGGTGTGGTCGCGCGGCGACAAAGGCGGTTTCGCGCTCGGCTCCGGCTCGGCGTTTCTCGTGATCGAGTCCCGCGCCCACGCCGAGGCGCGCGGCGCCAAGCCTTACGCGCGGCTGAAATGCGTGGCCGCCGATCATTCGCGGCGCAAGAATCCAGGCGAGATCACCCGCGCCCTCGACGGCCTGTGGACCAGGCTCGATCCGCCGGAGAACGGCACGGCCATCGTCACCGGAGCTACCGGCGCAGAGCCCGCCATGGCTGAGGAGCGCGCGTTCCTGGCGCATCACGCCAGTCTGCCGGTGCGCGGGACCGGCACCCAGTTCGGTCATCTGATGGAAGCCCAGTTTCCGCTGGGAATTGCGATAGCCAGCCTTGCGCTCTCGCGCGGCGCGCTGTTTCCGCCGAGCGACAAAAGCGGCGCAGAGGTTGACACGACCTCCCCGCCTTCCCAGATCGTGGTGATCGCAACCGGTCACTGGCGCGGGGAAGGCATGGCGCTGGTCGAGGCGGTCCGCTGAGTTCTGGAGGGGATAATGTCGGCATTGCGCGATAAACTCGGCCGCCCGGTCGTGGTCGTGACCGGGATGGGCGTGGTCACCTCGCTCGGCGCCGGCAAGGACGATAACTGGAGCAAGCTGGTCGCGGGCCAGTCCGGCATTCGCACCATCACCCGCTTCCCGACCGACGGCCTGCGATCGACCATGGCCGGCACGGTCGATTTTCTCGGCATCGACCCGATGTCGTCGACCGTCCTGTCCGAAAAACTGGCCGAACTCGCGGGCGAGGAAGCGATCACCCAGTCCGGTGTCGGCGAGAAAGGCAATTTCCCCGGGCCGCTGTTTCTGGCTGTCGCCCCGATCGAACTCGAATGGGGCAACCGCGAGGAGATCGCGCACGCGGTCGGCAATGCCAACAATGTCGACTACGACAGCATGCTGCGGGTTTCGGGCGACGGCCGCTTCACCGCCTATCACCGGCGGTTTCTGTTCGGCTCGGTCGCCGACAACCTGTCCGACCGTTTCGGCACCAAGGGCTCGCCGATCTCGCTCTCCACGGCCTGCGCCTCCGGCGCGACCGCGATCCAGCTCGGCGTGGAAGCCATCCGGCGTGGCGAATCCGACGTGGCGCTGTGCATCGGCACCGACGGCTCGGTCAATGCCGAGGCCCTGATCCGCTTCTCGCTGCTCTCTGCCCTCTCCACACAGAACGATCCGCCGGAGACGGCGGTGAAGCCGTTCGCGAAAAACCGCGACGGCTTCGTGATGGCGGAAGGCGCGGGCGCGCTGGTGCTGGAAAGCTATGAGTCCGCAACCGCGCGCGGCGCAAAGATTCTCGGCGTGATCGCCGGTTGCGGCGAACTGGCCGACTCGTTCCACCGCACCCGTTCGAGCCCGGATGGCAAGCCGATCATCGGCTGCATCCGCAAGGCGCTGGAGGATGCCAGCCTCGCCTCGGACGAGATCGATTACATCAACGCCCACGGCACCGGAACGCCCGAGAACGACAAGATGGAATATCTCGGTGTCTCCAGCGTGTTCGGCGAGCGGGCGCAGCAAATTCCGGTATCGTCGAACAAATCAATGGTCGGTCACACGCTGTCCGCCGCCGGCGCGGTGGAAGCGGTGTTCTCGCTGATGACACTGGAGCACCAGCGCATTCCTCCCACCATCAACTACGACGTGCCGGATCCGTCGATCCCGTTCGACGTGGTGCCCAACGTGGCGCGCGACGCCAAGGTCACGGCCGTGATGTCGAATTCGTTCGGCTTCGGCGGCCAGAACGCGTCCCTCATCATCACCGGCGAGCCGGCCTGATCCTTGGTTGCGGTCGCACGGTTGCGTGCACCGCAAGGCCGGGCACGAACAAATGCCGCGCGGGTCCCGCACGGTTGACGCGGCGGCCCGCAGCGGCCATACGCAGGCTCGACATTTTCCATCTCGTGCGGGACGTTCCATGCGTGCGCTTACCCTTGTCGCCGACCGGCAGCTGACGGTCGCCGATACTCCGCCCCCGCCTCCCCCGGCCGCCGGCGAGGTCCAGATTCGCGTCAGCACCGTCGCACTCAATCATATCGACGTGTGGGGCTATCGCGGCATGGCGTTCGCCAAGCGCAAGCTGCCGCTGGCGGTAGGCGCGGAGGCCTCCGGCGAAATCGCGGCCGTCGGCGAGGGTGTGACACGCTTCAAGGCCGGCCAACCCGTCGTGATGTATGGCGCGCAGACCTGCGGCCAGTGCAAGGCCTGCCGCGAGGGTCGCGACAATCTGTGCGAAAACGTCTCCGGCATCATGGGCTTCCATGTGGACGGCTTCGCGCGCGAGCTGATCAACATGCCCGAGCGGCTGGTGATTCCGGTTCCCGACGGCGTGTCGCTGCGCGATGCTGCCTGCGCGCCAATCGCCTTCTCCACCGTGCAGCACATGCTGTTCGACAACGCCAGGCTGGAGCCGGGCGAAACGGTTCTGGTGCAGGCGGGCGGCTCCGGAATCGGTACCGTCGCGATCATGATGGCCAAGGCCATCGGCTGCACCGTCATCACAACTGTCGGCGACGACGCCAAGATCGAGGGCGTGAAGAAGCTCGGCGCCGATCACGTGATCAATTATCGCAAGGATCGTTTCGAGCACGAGACGCGCAAGATCACGAAGAAGAAGGGCGTCGACGTCGTGTTCGAGCATGTCGGCGCGGACACCTTCAACGGCTCGCTGCTGTCGCTGAAGCGCGGAGGACGGCTCGTGACCTGCGGCTCGACCTCCGGCCCGACCACGACTCTCAACCTGATGCAGCTGTTCCAGCAGCAGTATAAAATCTTCGGCTCGTTCGGCGCGTCCATGAAGAACATCGCCGAGAGCCTCGACAAGATGGCGGCCGGCATGAAGCCGGTGATCGACACCGAACTGCCGATGGACGATGTCGCCTCCGCGCTGAAGCGCATGGAGAGCCGGCAGGTGTTCGGCAAGATCCTCGTTTATTTCTAGAGTCATTTTCTGCTTCTCTGAATCTGACTCCGGCCATTTCAATGAGGAGAGCATGATTTTATCCGGCAACCGGATCTGCCTTTTCGGGATCATGCTCTGATGCAGCGCGCCCTGCTCCGCGCCCGGGCCGCCCTTCGCGACGCGCTCAAGCCGGCGGGCGAAGCGATCATCGGCGCATCGGTCGTTGGCCTGCTGCGTGCGACGCGCGCTTTCGATCCGATCAAGACGGCGAATCTGTTCGCCCGGATCACGCGCAAGCTCGGTCCGCTATTCAAGGAGAACCGCATCGGCCGCGCCAACCTGACCGCGGCCTTTCCGGAAAAATCGCCGGAGGAGATCGAAGCCATCCTCGGCGGCGTGTGGGAAAATCTCGGCCGCATCGGCGCCGAGTTCGCCCACATGGATCAAATCTGGGATTTCGATCCGGCGCATCCCGAGCGCAGCCGGATGATCCTGCCCGAGCGGACCAAAGAGCTGTTCGAGCACCTGCGCGCCGATGGCAAGCCCGCGCTGATCTTCGCTGCGCATCTCGGCAACTGGGAGCTTCCGGCGCTGGCGGCCTCCGCGCACAAGCTCGACAGCTCGGTGCTGTATCGCCGCCCGAACGTCGCCGCCGCCGCCCGTGCCATCGAGGACCTGCGCGCGGTGAAGATGGGCAAGCTGATCCCCGCCTCGCACGACGCTCCCTACAAGCTGGGGCAGGAACTGGCGGCGGGTCAGCACGTCGCCATGCTGGTGGATCAGTATTTCACCAACGGCGTCGAGGTCACGTTCTTCGGCCGCAAAACGAAAGCCAACCCGATGCTGGCGCGCCTGTTGCGCCAGATCGAATGCCCGATCCACGGCGTGCGCATCATCCGTCTGCCGGATCATCGTTTCATCGCCGAACTCTCGGAAGAGATTCCGCCGGTACGCGAGGCGGACGGCAAGATCGATGTTCAAGGCACCATGCAGGCGATCACCTCCGTGATCGAGGGCTGGGTGCGCGAGCATCCCGACCAGTGGCTGTGGCTGCATCGCCGCTGGCGGTGAGGCAAAGCGATTGGTTGACTCCGTGAAGCGGAATGGACGCCCCCCTTCGAGGGCCGTGCTTCGCACGGCCGCCTCAGGATGGCGGGTCAGATCCCTCCATGCGGTGGTGCGGCGGTTGCTGCGCTGATCCATCATCCCGAGGTGCGGGCGACGTCAGTCGCGAGCCATCGAAAGATGGACGCCCCTATCCTTCTCTTCACCGCCCGGTCTTCACCCGCGTCCACAGGCGGTTGATGATGCGCTGGGTCGCCGGATCGCGCGCGGTGATGATGAACAGCCGCCGTAGCGTGGCCTCGTCCGGATAGACCGACCGATCGTTGATGACCTTGGAATCCATCAGCTTCTGGCTGGCGAGATTGCCGTTGGCGTAAGCGAGAAAATCGGAATTCTTCGCCGCGATCTCCGGCCGGTAGAGGAAATCGATCAGCGCATAGGCCTCGGCGACATTCTTCGCATCCGCCGGAATGGCGAGATTGTCGAAGAACATCTGCGCGCCTTCCTTCGGGATGACATAGGCGATCTCGACGCCGTTGTTGGCCTCCGCCGCGCGATTCTGCGCCTGCTTGATGTCGCCGGACCAGCCGACCACGAGGCAGATTTCGCCCGTCGCCAACGCATTCAAATACTCGGACGAATGAAATTTGCGCACGTTCGGCCGCACGGCTGTGACCAGCGCTGCGGCTTTCTCAAGATCAGCCTGTTTGGTCGCATTCGGATCGAGGCCAAGATAATTCAGTGCGGCAGGCAAAATATCATCCGGCGAATCCAGCATATGGATTCCGCAATCCTTGAACTTCGCAAGGTTCTCCGGCTTGAAGATCATGTCCCAGGACTCGATCTTCGCATCCGCGCCGAGAATCTTTTGCACGGCCTTGACGTTGTAGCCGATGCCGACCGTGCCCCACATGTAGTTGGCGGCATACCGGTTGCCGGGATCGTAGAGCGCGAGACGGCGCGTCACCTCGGGCCACGCGTTCGCGAGATTCGACAGCTTCGTCTTGTCGAGCGGCTGGAAGATCTTGGCCGCGATCTGGCGTTGCAGGAAATAGGCGGTCGGCACCACCACGTCGTAGCCGGATTTGCCCGCGAGCAGCCGCGTTTCCAGCGTCTCGTTGGCATCGAAAGTGTCGTAGACGACCTTGATGCCGGTTTCCTTGGTGAAGTCATCGAGCACGCCGGGCGCGACGTAGTTCGACCAGTTGTAGAAGTTGACCACGCGCTCCTGCGCGCGCGCCGCACCGGCAGCCAGCGCGACCGTCAGCGCCGCAACCGTCACACGCAGCAGCGCCCTCATCGCGCCACCGCCCTTCGCCCATGTACGGCATCCGACAGCCGTTCGAGGGCGGAATCGATGGTGGCATCACGTTTGGCGAAGCAGAAGCGCACGACGGAGGTCACGGCCTTCTCCTCATAGAAGGCCGACACCGGAATGGCGGCGACCTTGTAGTCGGTCACGATGCGGCGGCAGAACGCCTCGTCGGTCTCGTTCAGCCCCAGCGGCGTCAGATCGACGGTGAGAAAGTATGTCCCCTGCGAATGCAGCACGGGGAAACCGAGGCTTTCGAGCCCGGCGGTGAGCCGGTCGCGGCTGCGCGCGAGATCGCGGCGCATCTCGAAGAAGTATTCGTCCGGCTTCGACAGACCATAGGCGACCGCGACCTGAAGATTCGGCGCGGTGGTGAAGGTGAGAAACTGGTGCGCCTTGGCGGCGACCCGCAGCAGCGGCGGCGCGGCGCAAACGAACCCGACCTTCCAGCCGGTGAGCGAGAAAATCTTTCCCGCCGAGCCGACCTTGATGGTGCGATCGCGCATCCCCGGCAGCGTGATCAGCGGAATATGCTCCCGCCCGTCGAACACGACATGCTCCCACACCTCGTCGCAGATCGCGATGGCATCGAACTCCTGACAGTAGCGTGCCAGCAATTCGAGATCCTCGCGCGGATAAACGACAGCGGAGGGATTGAGCGGATTGTTGAACAGCACCGCGCGCGTCTTCGGCGTAAAGACGGCTTTCAACGCCTCCTCAGTCAGCCGCCAGTGCGGCGGCTCCAGCCGCACGAGGCGCGGGATGCCGCCCGCCTGCCGGATGATCGGCAGGTAGGAGTCATAGACCGGCTGGAAGACAACCACCTCGTCGCCGGGCTCCACCACCGCGAGGATCGAACTGGTCAGCGCCTCGGTACCGCCCGACGTCACCATCACCTCGGTCATGGGATCGAGCGTCAGGCCGTGCCAGTGCCCGTAATGCGTGGCGATCGCCTGCCGCAGTTCTGGAATGCCCATCATCGACGGGTACTGGTTGTAGCCGTTGACCACCGCATCGGCGGCCTTCTGGCGGATATCCAGCGGCCCGGGATCGTCCGGAAACCCCTGCCCGAGATTGATGGCGTCGTTGTCGCGCGCGAGCTGCGACATCGCCTCGAAGATCGTCACCGGCAGGTTGGCGAAGACGGGATTCATGCGCACGAGGCTCCCGGCCTGGCTCAGCCGCCGACTCTGGTCGGCAATCCGGCCGCCTTCCAGCCGAGAATGCCGCCCGCAAGATGCTTGTCGTAGGGCAGCCCGGCGGCCTGCGCGGCCATGGAGGCCGTCGCGGAGCGCTTGCCGGAGCGGCAGGCGAACACGATCTCCTTGCCCTGCGGATCTGGGATCGCGGCCGGATCGAAGGTCGAGAGCGGCACGACTACCCCGTCGGGATAGGCCTCGGCGGCGACCTCGTTGTCCTCCCGCACGTCCACCAGCAGATAGCGCCCTTCCGCGAGGCCTTTCGACACTTCGTCGGGAGTTAAATCCTGAACACGTCCATTCTCGGCCACGCCACGTCCTCCACCTCGGGCCGCGCGCCGCGCGGCCGTCACAAGCCGGGCAAACTCGCCTCCCGGCGCGCGAAAATCAAGCGTGAGTTGTTCAGATCCCGGATAGGGGCCGGGGGAGCGGCTTCCGGCCTTCGGTTCGGCGCGCAAACCGCTCAGATGGTCACCTGGGTCCCGACCTCGACCACCCGTCCGGTCGGAATCTGGAAATAATCCGTCGCGTCGTTGGCGGCGCGGCTGAGGGCGATGAACACGTGGTCCTGCCACAACGGCATACCCGATTGCGCGGCCGGTTTGAGCGAACGGCGCGACACGAAAAACGACGTCGACATGATATCGAACTGCCAGCCCAGCTTGCGGGCGATGCCCAGCGCCTTGGGCACGTTCGGCGTCTCCATGAAACCGAAGCGCAGCCGCACGCAGGAGAACTTCGGACTGATCCCGACCATCTGAACGCGATCCAGCGGATCGACGCGCGGCGTCTGCGAGGTCTCGATGGTGAGGATGACGTTGTGCTCGTGCAGAATCTTGTTGTGCTTGAGATTGTGCAGCAATGCGGTGGGTGCGAAGTCGGGATCGCTGGTGAGAAACACCGCCGTGCCGGGCACGACATGCGGCGACTTCTTTTCCAGATTCTTGACGAGATCGATCAGCGGCACCTCGGTGCGCCGGGTCTTGCTCAGCAGAATTGCCGTTCCACGCCGCCAGGTCCAGATCAGGAAAACCATCAGCAGGCCGAACAGCAGGGGCAGCCACGCGCCATCCATGATCTTCAGAAGGTTGGCGGCGAAAAAGCTGATATCGACGATGATCAACGGCCCCATGATCGCGATGACCAGAGCCGCGCGCCAGTTCCACAACTTCCAGATCACGACGAAGCCCATGATGCCATCGGCGACCATCGTGGTGGCGACCGCGATGCCGTAGGCCGCTGCAAGCCCGCTGGAGGTCTTGAACATCAGCACCAGCAGAAGAACGCCGATGAGCAGCATCCAGTTGACGCGGGGAAGATAGATCTGCCCTGCGTGACTTTCCGACGTGTATCGGACTTCGAAGCGCGGCAGCAGGCCAAGCTGGATCGCCTGCCGGACCAGGGAAAACGCGCCGGTGATCACCGCCTGGCTGGCGATCACGGTCGCCGCCGTGGCCAATATGACGAGAGGGACCAGCAGTTGTTTCGGCACCATCGCGTAGAACGGATTTTCGATGGCCGCGGGATGAGTCAGCAGCAGCGCGCCCTGCCCGAAATAGTTCAGAAGCAGCGCCGGAAGAACGAAGCCGAACCAGCCAAACTGGATCGGCTTGCGGCCGAAATGCCCGAGATCGGCATAGAGCGCCTCGCCGCCCGTCACGACGAGGAAAACCGCGCCGAGCGTGATCAGCCCGATATGGCCGTGATTGAAAAGAAAGGAGATCGCATAGGCGGGATTGATCGCATAAATGATGGTCCAGTCGTCGCTGATGTGCGCCAGCCCCATCACCGCGAGCGTCGCAAACCAGATCGCCATCACGGGGCCGAATGCCGCCGCCACGCTTGCGGTCCCCCTGCGCTGGACCGCAAACAGCAGCACGAGAATGACGACCGTCAGCGGAATCACGTAGCGTTCGAGGCCGGGCGTCACATATTTCAGGCCCTCCATTGCGGAGAGCACCGAAATGGCCGGCGTGATCATCGAATCGCCGAGAAACATCGCCGCGCCGACCACGCCGAGTCCCAGAAGCACCCAAGACGAGCGTCCGAGTGCACGCTGGCAGAGGGCCATCAGGGATAGCGTCCCCCCCTCGCCGTTGTTGTCGGCCCGCAGCAGCAGCAGCACATACTTCGTGGCAACGACGACAATGAGAGACCACACGATCAGCGACAACACGCCGAGAATGATCGATCGCGTGACCGGACCGCCTGCGGCGGCCGCATGGGCCGCCTCGCGCAGCGCATAAAGCGGCGAGGTCCCGATATCGCCGAACACCACACCGATGCTGCCGATCGTCAGGGCCCAGAAGCCCGGCTTGGCGGTCGGTTCGCCTGCCGCGTCGGGTGAGAGCTCACTAACGGCCATTGGTTCCAAAGCACGCTTGGGTTGGTTCATTCCGGCAGGCCGCGCCGCCGCGTTGACCCAGCTTATACCATGGCTTCAGAACCTGACCACAGCGTCTGGCGCCCCTGTTGAAAGCGCCGTCCGCGGTCCGTCAGGGCTTGAGATCGGGGGGGACGGGCGAATTCTCCCGCATCAGCGTGATCGTCACCCGGCGGTTTGCGGCCAGGGAGGGGTCGTCCGGAAAAAGCGGCTGCGTATCGGCTTTGCCGACCACGGCAAACACCCGCCCGGGCGGCAAGCCGTCCTGAACCAGGATTTGCCGCACGGCGTTGGCGCGGTCGGCCGACAGATCGAAGGCATCGTATCCGGCACGCGCGTTCTGGAAATTGGATGCCGTATGGCCGACGATTGACACCCGGAACGGGGTCGCGCGCAGCGGAGCCGCAAGCCGCTGGATCAACATCCGCGTGCGATCATAGGGCTCCTTGGAGCCCAGCGGGAACATCGAGCGCCCTTCCTGATCGACGATCTCGATGTTCAGGCCCTGCGAGGTTTCCTCGAACATGATCTGCTTGGAGACATCCGTCAGTTCGGGCATGTCCTGCAGCGCCTGACGAAGCGAAGCCGACGCCAGCGAGAATGCGCGATCCGTCGTGTGACGCGCGCCCTGCTCCCTCTTGTTGTCTTCGAGATCGGGGGTCGGATTGTTGGAAGCTTCGTCCGGCGGAATGTGCGCGGTGTTCTTGAGCCTCGGCCGGGTCGGGAGTCCGTCTGACTCGACGATTCCTGAATAGCGCGCCTGTGTCTGCACGCCGAAGGCTTCGCGCATCGAGCCCGCGACGATCTGCAGCTTCTGCTGGTCCTGGGTCGAGAATGCGGTCAGCATCACGAAGAAGCTCATCAGCAGCGCCATCAGGTCCGCGAAGGTCACGAACCACCCGTGACCACCGTGAGCTTCACCGCGTTTCTTCTTGGCCATCGTACACCCCCGCCCGGTTGCGCCTCTCAGGCCGGTACCGGCTCGCCCTCTTCGTCGCGATGCTTTTCCGGCAGGTAAGCCAGCAACATCTCGCGCACGAGGGCCGGGCTTTTCGATTCACGGATCATCAGAATGCCGTCGATGATCAGCGTGCGATTGGTTTCCTCGTCCAGCAGCTTGACGTGGAGCTTGTCGGCGATCGGCAGACAGACGAGGTTGGAGACCAGCGCGCCGTACAGCGTCGCCAGCAGCGCCACCGCCATGAACGGGCCGAGCTTCGAGGGGTCGGACATGTTGGAGAACATTTGCACCATGCCGAGCAGCGTGCCGACCATGCCGAAGGCCGGCGCGCAGTCGCCGATCGCGCGATAGATCTTGGAACCTTCCTCCAGATGCATGAGGAAATTGTCCCGATCCCGCTCCATGTTGTCGCGGATGAATTCAAGATCGTAGCCGTCAGCGATGTAGCGGATGCCCTTCGCGAGGAACGGATCATCCGCCTCGACTTTTTCAAGGCCTACAGGACCCTGCTTGCGGGCGATTTCTGCGATGCGTGCCAGCTCGTCCACGAGGTCACGTGCCGACAGCCGGCTCAGGGTGAAGGCGAATTTCGCACCGAGCGGCATACCGTGCAGGATCGAGGACAGCGGGAACCGGATCAGGGTGGCGGCAAACGAGCCGCCGAAAATCGCGATGATGGCATGGACGTCGTAAAACATCCCGAAATTGCCGCCCATCAGCATGAGCGAGGCAACCACGATCACGCCGGCAAGCAACCCGGCGCCTGTAGCGATATCCATCGTAAACTCCGACGCGCACGCGTACACACGACCGGAGCCTCTCGATCGCGACCAGCTCGTTCTGAGCAGGCGCGGGAACTTTACGGTCCACGCGATTAATTCCGCGTTACCGCAGAGCGCAGACCCGTTACGCGCCGTTTACCACCAGATGGGTTCCTGGCCAGCGTTTACGAATTCCCGTGGCATGCGTGCCACATTCCGCCGCAAAGGACTCCTTGTTGCTGCCCGCATGCAACCAAATTCACACCACGTTGTTGCAGCAACACGGACTGCGCTCACGCGCGAAGAGTTAGGGGATGATCATGAAGAAGATTTTGTTGGGAGCCGTCTGCGCGGCGGCACTGGTGGGGCCGGCCTCTGCGGCCGATCTTGGACCGCGCACGTATACGAAGGCTCCGCCGCCGACGCCGGTCGCCGCCGTCTACAACTGGACCGGATTCTACATCGGTGGCCATGTGGGCGGCGCGTTCAACGGCGACAGCACCTTCGGAAGCGACGGACGGTTCCTCGGCGGTGTTCAGGTCGGCGCTGACTACCAGTTCGCCCCGAACTGGGTCGTGGGTATCGAGGGCCAGTACAGCTGGACGGGCGGCGGCAACAACAGTTCCGCCCTCTATCCGGGCGGTGCGGTTTCGCTCGACCATCGCGGCCTTGGCTCGGTCACCGGCCGTGTCGGCTACGCATTCGGTCCGTCTCTGCTCTACGTGAAGGGCGGCTATGCCTATTCGGACAGCTCGCTGAACGTGTCGTTTGCCGGTCTGCCTTCGGCCTATTCGGTCTCGGGCAACAACCGCGACGGCTGGACCGTTGGTGCGGGCCTCGAATACATGTTCCTGCCGAACCTGTCAGGCAAGATCGAGTATCAGTACTACGACTTCGGCAACACCACCTTCACCGGCGGCCCGCTGCCGCTGATCGGCGCCAGCTTCCGCAACGACGAGCACACCGTGAAGGCCGGCCTGAACTACCGCTTCAACTGGGGCGGCCCGGTCGTTCCCAGCTACTGATCGCGGCAGCACTCAAGTCAGACCAAAACAAAGGCCCGCCACCCGGCGGGCCTTTTCATTTCCAACCAGAGCCAGCTCAATTCAGACGCGAAGGCCGTTCCTCATCCTGCGGGGCATCTGGCGGCGGCGCGACGAGCGGCGACGTTGACGTTGCAGGCGGTTCCATACCGCCCTCGGGTGGGGATGCAGCTGCGAGTTTTCGCGCATGGTCGCGATAGGTCTTCCAGCCGATCGGCAGACACAGCAGATAAACGATCGAGCCGACCGACAGGATGTGCCACGGATAGGCGATCAGCAGCGCCACAAAGAGCACCGCGAACACAACCACCGGAAGCACCATCTCCGGCGACACCCGGCGGCCGAACATCTTGCCGGAGAAAACAGGCAGCCGCGAAACCATCAGAAACGCGATCACCAGGGTGTAACCCGCCGTCAGTGTCGCATAGGGAATCGGCCAGCCGAGAAAGGCCAGATAGAGCGGCAGCAGCACGGTGATTGCACCCGCCGGTGCCGGAACGCCCGTGAAATAATTCGCGGCAAAGGGCGGCTTTGGCTCATCGATCGTCGCGTTGAAACGCGCCAGCCGCAATGCGCCCGCGATCGCGAAGATCATCGCGGCGATCCAGCCGAAGTTGCTGAGGAAATGGAGCTGCCAGAAATACAGGATCAGGCCCGGCGCGACTCCGAAATTGACGAAATCCGCCAGACTGTCGAGTTCCGCGCCGAAACGCGACTGCCCCTTGATCATGCGGGCAATGCGGCCGTCGATGCCATCAAGCGCGGCCGCGAAGACGATGGCGCCCACAGCCAGCTCCATCCGCCCCTCGATGGCGAGCCGGATCGAAGTCAGACCGGCGCCGATCGCCAGCAGCGTGATGACGTTGGGCACGAGCATGCGGACCGGGATCGGCCGGAAGCGACGCCGTGCCGCGTCAGGCGACTTTGAATGCTTCGGCTGGTCGATCATCGCGAACCTCACTCGCTTGCCTGACTGCCACAGGACGCCCCCGCGCCTTGCAGGTTCTCACGCTTCCCGGAAGCTGCGGCCATCGTCTGGCCGCCGCAATTCGGCCAGTACCGTCTCGCCAGCCACCGCCGTCTGGCCGACCGCGACGAGCGGCCGCGTCCCCTCGGGAAGAAACACGTCGAGCCGCGATCCGAAGCGGATCAGACCGAACCGCTCGCCCGCGCCGATCACCTGCCCTTCCTTCACGAACGACACGATGCGCCGCGCGACGAGACCGGCAATCTGGATCACGCCGATGCGCCCGTCCGGCGTCGAGATCACGAGCGAATTGCGCTCGTTGTCGTCGCTCGCCTTGTCGAGTTCGGCATTGATGAACTTGCCGGGACGATAGGCGATGCGGTCGATCCGACCCGCCACGGGACTGCGGTTCACGTGGCAGTTGAACACGCTCATGAAGATCGACACCCGCGGCAGCGGCTTGTCGCCCAGCCCCAATTCCGCGGGCGGCACCGCAGGCATGACCAGCGACACCCGGCCGTCGGCCGGCGAGATCACCAGCCCCTCGCCGATCGGCGTGACGCGGACAGGATCGCGGAAAAACAGCACGCACCAGACAGTCAGGATCACCCCGATCCAGCCGAGCGGCGCCCACAGCCAGAACAAAACGAGACTGGCCACCGCGAAGCCGCCGATGAAGGGGTAGCCTTCGGGATGAATCGGCGGAATCTGGCCGCGAATGGAATTGACGATGGACATGCGTAAGGGACCGGGTCTCGCTAGGCTTTGAATGTCAACGCGGATTCTCGGCCGGACACTATTCCGCCGGAGCGGCGGTGACCAGAGCATCCGGCCCGGTTGCCGCCCCCGCGAGGCCATCCGCGTCATTTTCACCGGCCTTGAGGCCCGCCGGCGGGGCGGACGCATCGTCGCCGGCCGCCGCAAGCCGCTCCCGCGCGGCCTCCGCCTCGCGCTGCCTGTTCCACATGCTGGCATAGAGACCGTCCGCGGCCAGAAGCTGCATATGGGTCCCGCGCTCGGCGATCCGCCCCTGATCCAGCACGATGATCTCGTCCGCCCCCACGATGGTGGAGAGCCGGTGGGCGATCACCAGCGTGGTGCGGTGGCGCGACACCCGCTCCAGCGCGCCCTGGATCTCGTGCTCGGTGTGGCTGTCGAGCGCCGAGGTCGCCTCGTCGAGCACGAGGATCGGCGGGGCCTTGAGAACGGTTCGGGCGATCGCCACGCGCTGCTTCTCGCCGCCCGACAGCTTGAGGCCGCGCTCACCCACCTCGGTATCGTAACCTTTGGGCGACAGCCGGATGAAGGCATCGATCTGCGCGGTCCGCGCCGCCTCCTCGACCTCGCTGTCGGTCGCATCCCACCGGCCGTAGCGGATATTGTAGCGCAGCGTGTCGTTGAACAGGACGGTGTCCTGCGGCACCATGCCGATGGCGTTGCGCAGCGAGGTCTGCGTCACATCGCGGATGTCCTGGCCGTCGATCAGGATACGGCCGCTGCCCACGTCGTAAAGACGGAACAGCAGCCGCGAGATCGTCGACTTTCCCGCTCCCGACGGACCGACGATGGCGACCGTATGCCCGGCAGGCACATCGAAGCTGAGACCTTTCAGAATCTGCCGGTCCGCCTCGTAGGCGAAGCGCACGTCCTCGAAGCGCACCGTGCCGTGGTCGACGCGCAGTGCGGGCGCATTCGGCCTGTCCCTGATCTCCGGTTGGCGCCGGATGATGGCGAACATCTTCTCGATGTCGATGATCGCCTGTTTCAGTTCGCGATAAACGAAACCCAGCAAATTGAGCGGCTGATAGAGCTGGATCATCATTGCGTTGATCAGCACGAAATCACCGACCGTGTGCGTGCCGTTGCGCACGCCGATTGCGCACATCACCATCATCGCGGTCAATCCGCCGCTATAGATCACGGCTTGCCCGGCATTCAGCACGGCGAGAGAAGTATATGTCTTCACGCTCGCCTTCTCGAACCGCTCCATCGCGCGGTCATAGCGCGAGGCTTCGCGCTCCTCCGCGCCGAAATACTTGACGGTCTCGTAGTTGAGAAGCGAGTCGATGGCCTTGGTGTTGGCCTCGGTGTCGGACTCGTTCATGCGGCGGCGGATGTCCATCCGCCACTCGGTCGCGACATACGTAAAGAACATATAGGCCGCAATCGTCACTGCCACCGCGAGTACATAGCGCCAGTCGAAATACCAGAGCAGCACGCCCGCCACCAGAACGACCTCGACGACGGTGGGCACAAGCTGCTGGATCACCATGCGCACGATGGTCTCGATGCCCCCACGGCCGCGTTCGAGAATGCGCGTCAGACCGCCCGTCTTGCGCTCCAGATGAAACCGCAGCGACAGGTCATGCATGTGAACGAAGGTGCGGTAGGCGATGTTGCGCACCGCATGCATCGCGACCTTGGCGAAGATGCCGTCGCGCCACTGCGCCAGCAGCGCCATCACCACGCGCGTGCCGCCATAGGCGAGCGTCATGACGAGCGGCGCGGCGATCACCCACGTCATCCAGTCGGACGACGCCACCGGAGCCGAGCCCTCGCCGGTCAGCGCGTCGGTCGCCCACTTGAACGTGAATGGCACGGCGAGGGTCGCCAGCTTGCCGACCAGCAGCAGAACCATCGACCACACAACCCGCATCTTGAGGTCGTTGCGGTTGTGCGGCCAGATGTCGGGCCACAGCTCCGACAACGTGTGCATCAGCGATCCGTCCGACTCCGGCCGCGGCGGCCCGCCGATGCCGGAAGGCATCGATGGAGAATGAGACTGCGGCGGCGCAGAAGCCGGCATGAAGAATCCCTGGGTTGATCGTGACGCACGAAAAAGCGGCTTCAGGAGCCAATTCCGCTGCGGCAAACGGGGTGGAGCAGACAACTCATATAGTGCGTCCCGCGCCCTTCGGCAGCGTCCAAGTTCATGCCTTTTTGAAGGGCTGGTTCCCGTCTCCGTTCTTGACGACGTCACACTCCGATGCCACACCCCCGCTGATGCAAACGGATTTGATGGCTTCCTCCGGGATTCGCTCGGTCTGCGTCTATTGCGGCTCCGGCCTTGGCGCCAATCCCAGTTTCACCGACACCGCCCGCACCTTCGGCCGCCTTCTGGCTGAAAGCGGCCTGACTCTGGTTTACGGCGGCGGCTCCATCGGTCTGATGGGCACCGTCGCGGAATCTGCGATCCGCCACGGCGGCAAGGTGATCGGCATCATCCCAGAGTTCCTGACGTGGCGCGAGAATACGCTCAAGGACGCCCACGAAGTGGTCGTCACGCGCGACATGCATGAGCGCAAGCGCCTGATGTTCGAGCGCTCCGACGCGTTCGTGGCGCTGCCCGGCGGCATCGGAACGCTGGAGGAACTGGTCGAACAGCTGACCTGGGCGCAACTTGGCCGCCACGCCAAGCCGATCCTGATCGCCAATATCGATGGCTTCTGGAATCCCCTGCTCGCGCTGTTCAACCACATGCAGCAGATGGCTTTCATCCGGCCGGGCCTCGACGTCAGCCTGCTGTCGGCCGACCGCGTGGAGGACATCCTCCCCCGGTTGCGCGATGCCGCTGAAGCAACGGCCGCTGCCCGCAAGGATCTGACGCCCGACGTTGCGGGACGGCTGTAGCCGGCTTTCGGGGCCAGCCCCGACGGAATCAGCCGGTGCCCGTTCACACCACCTTGAGACTTGTCCACGAATCGCGCCCGGTGCATCGGTTTCCCCGGGATCTCGCGATGGCCTGCTTCGTCTACGTGCTCGGCACCCAAGGCTCCGGCCGTGTCCTGACCTATGTGGGCTGGACGCTCGATGTCGTGCGGCGGCTGGCCCAGCACAACGCCGGCACCGGCGCACGTACCACGCGCGGGCGGCAATGGATCCTTCTCCACGTCGAGACGTTTGACACACGGGAGGAAGCCATGAGCCGCGAGTGGCACCTCAAGCGGGATCGCGCGCTGCGCAGAAAGCTCGGCCTGACGCTGACGCAACCTCCGCACGGTGAAGACGTTAACGTCCCAAAGCGCGACAGCATCGCGTCCCGCCGTTAACGAAGGAAACAGGCGCGGAACGAAACGCGCCCGAATCAGCGGCGGACGTACCGCGTGCCCGCCACGCGGGATCTACGCTGCTGCTTCTGTCCCGAAACGTGACGCGCTTCGCGTGCCGGATTAACAATTGAAACGCGCGCGGAACAGAGGAGGGGCGAATCGCTGACGGATCGCGCGAGCGCGTGGCCCTTCCCGCGATCTGTTTCAAAACGCGACGCCGGAGTGGCTCGCCGTTAACCTGTGAAACACGCTGGGAACGAAAGCGGCCCGAATCGCTGATTTACCGATTCGCTGCTTGGCGGCCACGAGATATGGAAAGTCGCCATCCCGCCCGCCACTTCATGTCGGGGGATCATCGCGCAGCCGCCAGCGAACGGCGGCCTCGCGGCGAGCCGGCCGTTAACCCTTTGCGGTGTCAGATCATGTCCGGGGCGTGGCTCACTTCCACGGCGTGACTGGCGGCACGTTGTCGGTAGCCGGCGGCATGTCGACCGTCTTGAAGTCGGCAGGGCTGACGATCTCAAGATACTCCATGTCCGGCGAGTAATCGTACAGGTAGTGCACGATGCCGGGCCGCTGATGCACAACGTCTCCCGCCTGCACGAGTGTCGGCTTGTCCTCGTACATGAACCGCGCCCAGCCCTTCACCATGATGACGATCTGAAACTCGCAATCGTGGCGGTGCCAGCCCGTGCCATCCACCGGCGGACATTCCGGATTGGCCTTCACCAGATGGCAGATCACCTGCCCGCCGGTGGCATTCGCGATGCCGAGATCCCGGTACAGAAAGAAATCGCGCAGGCCGCCACCTGTATATTCGGTGTCGCCGGGCTTCACATGGGAAAACGTCTTCACGGATGCGAGCTGGTTCATGTCCGGTCTCCGCTGTTAGCGTCTCCGGCATCGATGGCCGCCCAGATCGTCGGCCGTCGTGCCGGTTCGTCCGCTTGCTCCTCCCGCCATGCGAGAATCGCGCCAGCAGTGCACCGCAAGGCCGGACACCGGCGCGGAGCGAAACGCGCCTGTTTCGGATCATGGAGTTAACGAGAGCCCGCACCGTCTGCCGTCGGACGACGCCGTGCGGGACGCGCCGAACCGGCGACGCGCTGATATTTTCGTGGGCAGTCTCTGCCTGAAAATAAGACTGTTTGTAAGATCCTGATTTCCTGCTCGACGACCAAGGCCATCGATCCGGGACCCGACAAGCTTGGGGTCAGTACTCGACCTCAAGCTCCTCGATCTCAGCGGGCTCAGCCTTGGCGGCCGAAATCCATTCCTGCATCTCCGGCAGGTTCATGATGAAATCGACATAGGCCTGCAGCCGGTCCTCCAGCTTGACGTCGTAGGTGACGAAGCGCGTCGCGACCGGCGCATACATGGCGTCGGCCATGCTGCGCTCGCCGAACAGGAACGGCCCGCCCGACTGCGCCAGGCTTTCGCGCCAGATCGCGCAGACGCGGTCGATATCGGCCTGCGCCCGCGACCAGACCTTGAAGCCCGGGAAGCGCGCCTTGAGATTCACCGGCAGCGAGGCGCGCAGCGTGGTGAAGCCGGAATGAATCTCGCCGGAAATCGAGCGGCAGCGCGCCCGGTCGATGCGATCGACCGGCAGCAGCCCGGCATTCGGCACCACCTCGTTGAGATATTCGGCAATCGCCAGCGTATCCCACACCACCGCGCCCTCGTGACGCAGACAGGGCACGAGGATCGACGAGGACAGGAGGAGAATTTCCGCGCGCGCTGTCGGATCGTCGGGCGAGACAACGATTTCCTCGAACGGCAGCCCGGAAAATTTCGTCAGCAGCCAGCCCCGCAGCGACCAGGACGAATAATTCTTGCTGCTGATCGTCAATGTGGCTTTGCTCATGTCCGACGTCCATCTTGCCCGGAAAGGCGGCACCTTGCCGCCGTCTGTGCAGACATAGGCGGTCAAATGCCGGTCTGCACTGTCTTACAGCAAACCATATGCCAGTTTTTCCATCGACCGCCCGATCATTTGGCGTCAATATTGCATGCGCGAAGACGGGGGGCGTGTTGGATGCCACAGATGTTTTATCAGGCTTTTCAGAACCAGAGTGACTTCATGGGGCCGTGGCGAATGAGCGCAGCCGCGGGACTGAACTATCTTGGCATGCTCCCCGGCGGCCTGTCGCAGAAGATGTTCGGCCGCCTCGGGGCGGCGCTCGAACTCGTCACGCGCGCCCGCCTCACCTATAGCCGCCCGTCCTATGGCATCGACACGGTGCAGACCGGCAACGATGTGGCGACCGTCACCGAGGAAGTCGCGTTCGCAACGCCGTTCGGCTCGCTGCTTCATTTCAAGAAGGATCGCGGCGCGGGGCAGCCCAAGGTGCTGCTCGTTGCGCCGATGTCGGGCCATTTCGCGACGCTCCTGCGCAATACCGTGAAGACCCTGCTGCAGGATCACGACGTCTACATCACCGACTGGCACAATCCCCGCAACATTCCGCTGAGCTACGGCCGTTTCGGGCTCGACGACTATGTCGAGCACCTGATCACGTTCATGGACAAACTCGGCCCGCGCTCGCACATGGTCGCGATCTGCCAGCCCTCGGTGCCCGCGCTGGCCGCCGCCGCGCTGATGTCGGAAGACAGCCATCCCGCGAGTCCGGCGAGCCTCACGCTGATGGCCGGGCCGATCGATACGCGCATCTCGCCGACCAAGGTCAACGAGTACGCCAAGAGCAAGCCGATCGAGTGGTTCGAGAGCAATCTCATCAATTACGTGCCGGTCCAGTGCAAGGGCGCGATGCGACAGGTCTATCCGGGCTTCGTGCAGTTGCTCGCTTTCGTCTCGATGAACCTCGAACGCCACATCAAGGCGCACATGGACCTCGCCGACCATCTGGCCAAGGGCGAGACCGAGAAGGCGGACACCATCAAGACGTTCTACGATGAATACTTCGCGGTGATGGATCTGCCGGCGGAGTTTTACATCGAGACCGTGCGCGACGTATTTCAGGAGCATCTGCTGCCGCAGGGCAAACTCACCTATCGCGGCCGCGCGGTGAATCCGAAAGCCGTCCGGCGCATGGGACTGATGACGGTCGAGGGCGAGAAGGACGACATCTGCGCCATCGGCCAGACACTGGCGGCGCAGGACCTCTGCACCGGCGTGCGGGCCTATCGCAAGGTGCATCACATGCAGGCGGGCGTCGGCCATTACGGCGTCTTCAGCGGAAAGAAGTGGAACGGCGAGATCTATCCGCTGCTGCGCGACTTCATCCACGTCAATTCGTGAGGTCCGGACGCGAAGCGCAAATGCCTCACGTCGGACGCGCCTCACGTCACCGTGGTTTGCGTCGTCATCGACATCACCTCGCCGCCCCGGTCGGGCGTGTCGTCCTTGAAACGCACCGAGCCAAACGGCCGCTCCAGCATCCTGCGGATGCGCACCGGGTCCGGCCCCTGATGATAGCCGATGGCGCGTCGGTGCAGTTCGCGCTCGGTCACGGTCGAGCGATTCCGCTGGCGAAGATAGTCGTGCCACGTCGGACAATGATAGCGCTCGATCCACATCTCCGGATCGGCGACGTCCCGCGCGATCGACCAGCCATAAGCGCCGTTGCGCTGGCGGCTGAGCTGCACCTCTTGCATCAGGGCATGAAAGGCGCGCGCATCGTCCTGGCTGACGCGATACTCGATCGCGATGACCACCGGCCCGCTGCGCCCCGTCAGGCCCAGCCTCACCTCGGGGTCTGCCAGCGCATCCGGCGAGGTGTCATTGGCGCCGCCCACCGAGGGCATCCGGATCCACAGTCCGACCAGCGTCGACAGCGCCAGTGAGGCTGCGGATAGCAGCAGCGCCTTTTCCACGCCGACCCAATCGGCGACATGGCCCCAGCCCCAGCTTCCGATCGCGACGCCGCCGGCAATCGCGGCCTGAAATATCGCCAGCGAGCGGCCCGCGACCCAGCGCGGAGCGGACAACTGCACGCCGATATTGAACAGCGTGATCGCCAGCATCCACACAGCACCCGCGACCACCAGCGCGGCAGCCGTGATCACCGGCATACTGCTCACCGCGATCACCGCAACCGCCCCGCCCATGACCAGCACGCACGCGCGGATCGCGCCCTCGCTGCTCAGCCGCTTGCGGACCTCGGAGATATTGAGCGCACCGAGCACCGCGCCGAGACCAAACGCGCCGAGGATCATGCCGTAGGTCTGCGCGCCGCCGTGCAGCAGATCGCGCGCGATCAGCGGCATCAGCGCCAGCAGCGACGTGCCGGCAAGTCCCGTGATCATGGTGCGGCCGAGCACAATCCGGATGGACGGCGAGTGCATGATGTAGCGAATGCCCGAGACCATCGCGCGGTTCAGCCGCTCAGGTGGCAGGCGGGATGGTTCCTGCGTGCGCTTCCACATCAGGAGCACAACCATCAGCGGCAGGTAGAACAGCGCATTGGCCGCAAATGCCGCGACCGCGCCTAGCGTCGCCACGATCACACCGCCGATGGCGGGACCGAAGCTGCGCGCGATATTGTAGCTGATGCCGTTGAGCGCCACGGCGGACGGCAGAGTTTCCGGCGGCACCTGCTCGCTGACCGAGGACTGCCACGCCGGACTGAACAGCGCCATTCCCGTGCCGACCAGAAAACAGAACAGCAGCAGCAGTTCCGGCGTGATCGCGCCCAGGAACGCCAGAACGGTCAGCCCGGCCGCCCCCGTGAATCCAACCGCCAGCGACAGCAGGCCGACGATGCGCCGGTCATACATGTCGGCGATGGCTCCGGCAGGCAGCGACACCAGCATGATCGGCAGCATCAGCGCGGTCTGCACCAGCGCGACCTTGTCGGCTGACGACGCCATTTGGGTCATCGCCCAGGCCGAACCGACGCCCTGAATCATCAACCCCAGATTGGAAAGCAGGCTGGCGAGCCAGATACGGCGGAAGATAGTGTGGCGAAGTGGCGCGGCGATTCCGTCCGTCGAGAGCCGGCGCGCCCCCGACGACTCTCCTCCTCCCGCGTTCACCTGTTCGCTCCCTCGACATAATAATGGTTCGACATCGAACAATTCACGCGGCGGCATCGCAAGTCAACGCATCAAATCGGCGACAGCCCATGCGGCGCCGAAACGCTTGCCTGCCTCAGGTCCGGCACCTAGATGGATCGAACGGAGGACAAAACTCATGAGCTGGCAACCGACTGATGACCCCGTTCCGGGCGACCGGCACTCCTGCGACGCCATCGACACCATCATCGTGCCGCGCTCGCGGGACATCGGCGGCTTCTCGGTGCGGCGCGCGCTGCCCTCCGTGCAGCGCCGGATGGTCGGGCCGTTCGTGTTCTTCGACCAGATGGGCCCTGCCGAGTTTCTGCTCGGTCATGGTCTCGACGTGCGGCCGCATCCGCATATCGGTCTCTCGACCGTGACCTACCTGTTCAACGGCGAGATCATGCACCGGGATTCGCTCGGCACCGAACTTGCGATCCAGCCCGGCGCGCTCAACTGGATGACGGCCGGGCGCGGCATTGCCCATTCGGAACGTACCGCGCAGGAACTGCGCGGTACCGGCTCGCAACTGTTCGGCATCCAGAGCTGGGTCGCCCTGCCAGCGAAGGACGAGGAGAGCGATCCCGGCTTCGTGCACTACGATGAGAACCAGCTTCCGATCCTGACCGGCGACGGCAAGACCGTGCGCATCATCGCCGGCAGCCTGCTGGGCGAAACATCGCCGGTGACGACGTCCAGCCCGCTGTTCTACGCCGACATGGCGCTCGATGCCGGAGCTTCCGTTCCGCTCGACGCCGAATATGACGAACGTGCGATCTACACCGTCGAGGGCGAAATCGACATCGCGGGCGACGTATTCGGCCCCGGCCAGTTGCTGGTGTTCAAGCCGGGTGATCGTATCACCATCCGGGCCGTGACGGCCGCCCGCTTCATGGCGCTCGGCGGCGAGCCGCTGGACGGCCCGCGCCACATCTGGTGGAACTTCGTCTCCTCGCGGAAAGAGCGCATCGATCAGGCGAAGGAAGACTGGAAGGCCGCCCGTTTCGGTCCGGTGCCTGGCGAAACCGAGTTCATTCCCCTGCCCGAATATTAGGCGGCTGCCCGGTGGTGCTTCGCGTCAGGTCTGATTATCCTGCGCATGAGCCGGATCCACCGGGTTCCCCGGGTTGCTGAGGAACAGGAACTTGATGCAGGCACTTTTTATCGGCCAAGCCTATATCGACGTCACCTTCATTACGGACCATCTGCCCACCGGCGACGAGAAGCATGTGGCGGATGCGTTCTCGGTCTCGTTCGGCGGCAATGCCGTCACCGCCGCGTTCTGCTGCGCCAAGCTCGGCATCGTCCCGGACCTGATCGCCACGGTCGCCGACGATTGGCTCGGCCGCATGTTCCGCGACATGGCCGCCAAATACGGCATTTCCCTGCATTCGCGGAAAGTGAAAAGCTCCTCGCTGTCCTTCATCATGCCGAAGGATGGCAAGCGGGCGATCGTGCGCTGCCGCGACGACGACTACCTGCACCCCTTCGCCACGCTGAACCTGAACGGCTGCCGGGCGCTGCATGTGGACGGCCATCAGCCGGACGCAGCGATCCACTACGCGAAGCTGTGCCGCGAGCAAGGCATCCTGACTTCGCTCGATGGCGGCGGCCTGCGCACCAACACCCATGACCTCCTCGCCTATATCGATGTCGCCATCGTCGCTGAGCGGCTGTGCGAGCAGATGGACCTTACGCCACACGCCATGCTCGACTATCTGAAGAGCCGCGGGTGCAAGATCGGCGGCGTCACGCTCGGCGAGCGCGGCATGGTCTGGTACGATGAGACAGGCTCCGTTCGCACGCTGCCCGCCATTCCCATTCCGCGCGAGCGCGTGATCGACACCAACGGCGCGGGCGATGTGTTTCACGGCGCATATGTTTATTCCTATCTCGCCGAGCCGGAACGGCGATGGGAGGATCATTTCCGTTTCGCGCAGGCGGCGTCCGCCTTCAAGATTCAACGCCTCGGCAACGAAGCCGGTCTTCCGACTCGCGCGGAAGTCCTCGAACTGGCAGGGCAGAACGCCTGACGCCGCTTGCTTCGATCCGACCTGCCGCGGCGGGTCGGTCGACGCCCCGAATAACGGGCATCATCGTTACATCGCGACGCGCAGGGAAGGCATCGAGCGTGCATCATAATCAGTCCCGACCGACCGGCGAACCTCTTCCAAACCCGTCCGTCGCCGACGAGACGCCGGAAGCCGAGCTCGCCGAAATCAAGAGCGCGATCCTCACAAAGCTCACGCTCACGATCGGCAAGGATGCCATCAACGCCACCAAACGCGACTGGTATCAGGCCGCCGCTCTCGCATTGCGCGACCGCATCGCCCATCGCTGGCTGGTCAGCGAGCGCGCCAGCTATGACGAGGGGCGCAAGCGCGTCTGCTATCTCTCGCTGGAATTCCTGATCGGGCGGCTGTTCACGGATGCCCTGAGCAATCTCGGGCTGCTGTCCGCGTTCGAGACCGCGCTCGGCGACCTCGGCATCGACTTCAACGAGTTGCGCGAACTGGAGCCCGATGCGGCGCTGGGCAATGGCGGTCTCGGCCGCCTCGCCGCATGCTTCATGGAAAGCATGGCGACGCTGGATATTCCCGCGACAGGCTACGGCATCCGCTATGACTACGGCCTGTTCCGCCAGATCATCAATCATGGCTGGCAGCAGGAATACCCGGACGAATGGCTGTCTTTCGGCAACCCGTGGGAATTCCAGCGGCCGGAGGTGGTGTTCGACGTACAGTTCGGCGGCAAGGTCCGCACGGCCACCGACGAGCGCGGCAATTTCCGGCAGGTGTGGGAGCCCGCCGAAACCATCGAGGCTGTCGCCTACGATACGCCCATCGTCGGCTGGCGCGGCCAGCACGTCAACGCACTGCGGCTGTGGCATGCGCGCGCTGTCGATCCGCTGCGCATCGAAGTGTTCAACGCGGGCGACTATCTTGGCGCGACCTCGCCGCAGGCTCGCGCCGAGGCGATCTCGAAATTCCTCTATCCGAGCGACGAGACGCCGGCAGGCCGCGAACTGCGCCTGCGGCAGGAGTACTTCTTCGTCTCGGCCTCGCTGCAGGATATCGTCAACCGCTACCTGCGCTCCGACGGCAGCCTGCGCTCGCTGCCGGACGGCATCGCGGTCCAGCTCAACGACACGCATCCGAGCCTGTGCGTCGCCGAGCTGATGCGCATTCTTGTCGATATTTACGGCATCCCGTGGGACAGCGCCTGGCACATCACGCGGGGGACACTGTCCTACACCAACCACACGCTGCTGCCGGAGGCATTGGAAACATGGCCGGTGGCGCTGTTCGAAACGATGCTGCCGCGGCATCTGGAGATCATCTACCGGATCAACGAGCTTCATCTGCAGGAAGCCGACGCCAAATTTCCGGGCAACGTCGAATTCCGCGCGTCGGTGTCGCTGATCGACGAACAGCAGCAGCGGCGCGTGCGCATGGGACACCTCGCCTTCGTCGGCTCGCACCGGATCAACGGCGTCTCCGCCATGCACAGCGACCTGATGAAGGAGACCGTGTTCCGCGATCTCCACCATCTCTATCCCGGCCGTATCACCAACAAGACCAACGGCATCACCTTCCGCCGCTGGCTGATGCAGGCCAACCCCGGCCTCACCGCGCTGCTGCGCGAGGCCTGCGGCGACGCGGTGCTGGATAATCCCGAGAGGCTCTCGCAGATCGAAAAACTATGCGAGGACAGCGAATTTCATCAGCGCTTCATGCGCGTCAAGCGTGCCAACAAGGCGACGCTGACGCGCATCATCGCCCAGAAGCTCGGCGTCGCCGCCAGTCCGGAAGCGCTGTTCGATATCCAGATCAAGCGCATCCACGAATACAAGCGGCAGCTTCTGAACATCCTTGAAACCATCGCGCTCTACCACGCGATGAAGGACGAGCCCGAGAAAAACTGGGTGCCCCGCGTCAAGGTGTTCGCGGGCAAGGCCGCGCCGAGCTACAAGTTCGCCAAGCTCATCATCAAGCTCGCCAACGATGTCGCCGAGGTGGTGAACAACGACGAGACGCTGCGCGGACGGCTCAGGGTCGCGTTCCTGCCCGACTACAAGATCAGCCTCGCCGAGCGCATCATTCCGGCTGCTGATCTATCGGAGCAGATTTCCACCGCCGGCATGGAAGCCTCAGGCACCGGCAACATGAAGCTGGCACTGAACGGCGCGCTGACCATCGGCACGCTTGACGGCGCGAATATCGAAATCCGCCAGCACGTGGGGCCGGAGAACATCTTCATCTTCGGGCTTGAGGCAGCGGCGGTCGCAGAGCGCCGCGCACAGGGCCTCGATGCATCAGGCACCATCGCAGCCTCGCCACGTCTCAAACGGGTGATCGAGGATCTCGACGCCGGGGCTTTCTCGCCCGACGATCCCGCGCGCTTCCAGCCGATCACCCACGCGCTGCGCTTCCTCGACCACTACATGGTGACGGCCGATTTCGATGCGTATTACGCGGCGCAGCGCCACGTGGACGACGTGTGGCAGTCGCCGCTCGACTGGACGCGCATGAGCATCCGCAACGTCGCCCGCATGGCATGGTTCTCGTCGGACCGCACCATCGCCGAATACGCCTCCGACATCTGGCACGTTCCGGCGAAGACACCTGGCGCATAGCGCAATGGCCCGCGATCAGGCGGAGGGCTTGCCGGACAGCACGCCTTCCGCCTTCAGCACCTCGTGGGCGGCCTTGAACGCTTCGAGACCGGCCGGGATGCCGCAATAGACGGTGGCGTGCAGCAGGATCTCCTTGATCTCCTCCACGCTCACCCCGTTGGTCAGCGCGCCCTTGACGTGCAGTTTGAGTTCCGCCGGCTTGTTCAGCGCGGTCAGCATGGCGAGGTTCACGATGCTGCGCGTCCGGCGATCCAGACCCGGCCGCGTCCATGCATAGCCCCAGCACATTTCCGTGGTGATGTTCTGGAACGCCATCATGAAATCGTCGGCCTTGGCCAGGCTGCTATCGACATAGTCCGCGCCCAGCACTTCGCGGCGGACAGCCAGCCCATCCTCGAACAGCTTGCTTTTGTCGTTCACGCTCGCATCCTTCCCATTCTTTGATCGCCCAAGCTCAGGCGCGAGACCCTATAGCACCGCGCGCGATGGGAAGGCGAAGCAACTCGCATGCGCATGAGTTCCCGGGCCGCTGGAAGGCGTATATAGTTCCGCCATTCGCGACGAAGCGAACGCGGGAGACTTTCATGCAGCGCGTGACCATCACCATCGACGACGACCTGCTTGCAGAAGTCGACCGGCGCGTCGAGACCGTCGGCTATCAGAATCGCTCGGAAGCGATCCGCGATCTGGTCCGCGCGGGCCTCAACCAGGCCTCGCAGGATACGACGACGTCCGGCAACTGCGTGGCGGCGCTGGTGTATGTCTACGACCATCACGCGCGCGAACTCTCCAAACGGCTGGTCGAGAGCTTTCACGGCCATCACGATCTGTCGCTGGCGACGCTGCACGTTCATCTCGATGACGATCGCTGCATGGAAGTGACCGCGCTGCAGGGCTCCAGCGCCGAAGTGCAGCACCTCGCCGACCACATCATCGCCGAACGCGGCGTCCGCTACGGCCGCGTGGTGATGATCCCGAGCGAGGGCAGCCCCGCCAGGGAGGCGAAACCTCGCAAGCACGGCCACTCCCACCGCTGACCTGCCCCTCTCCGGCCACCGCCCGATGTGATGTCTTGAACTAGACATCATACCTGACCCTGCCTATCCTGAGACCAACAGGGTGGACACCGGATCGGCCAATGCAGGTCAAAGCGATTTGCCGCGTGCTGGCGGTTGTGGCCGCGGCCTGTCTCGGACAGGCGATGCAGGCCGGCGGCGGCTGGGCAAGCGCCCCGAAAAACCTGACGCTGGCCATTCAGGGCGAGCCGGAGCGCGGCTTCGATCCGACGCTGGGCTGGGGCGGCTACGGGCATCCGCTGTTTCAGTCGACGCTCATGACACGCGCCACTGACCTCTCGCCTCGCCCTGATCTGGCGCGAAGCTGGGTGCTGTCCGACGATCGCCGGACGTGGACCATCACGATCCGCGATGGCGTCCGTTTTTCCGATGGGTCGCCGCTCACGGCGGACGATGTGGCCTTCACCTTCAATCAGGCGGCGAAGGCAGGCGGCGCAATCGACGTCACTGCCCTCGAACGGGCCGAGGCGAAGGACGCGACCACCGTGCTGCTGCGGCTGAAGGAGCCGCGCATCACCTTCATGGAGACTTTCTTCGCGCTCGGCATCGTTCCGCGCGCGGGCTACGGTCCCGGATACGGGCAGAATCCCGTCGGCTCCGGGCCTTACAAACTGGTGCGATGGGATCGCGGCCAGCAACTGATCGTGCAAGCCAATCCCTATTACGACGGCCCGAGGCCGGCATTCGCGCAACTCACATTCCTGTTCACCGGCGAGGATACGAGCTTCGCCGCCGCCATGGCTGGTCAGATCGACGTCGTCGCCGTTCCCGCGGCGCTCGCGTCCAGCGTACCGCCGAACATGACGCGGGTGGTCGCCCGCTCGGTGGACAATCGCGGCATCATGTTTCCGATGCTGCCCGACACGGGACAAAAAACCGATGACGGACGCCCCCTCGGCAACAGCGTGACCACCGATCCCGCGATCCGCAAGGCCATCAATATCGCGCTCGACCGGCGCGCGCTGGTGCGGGCCGTGCTGCGCGGCTTCGGTACCCCAGCGTATGGCCCGGCCGATGGCCTGCCCTGGGACAACGCCGAGGACCGCCTTGCTGACGCCGACCCGACCGCCGCCGCGCGTATTCTCGACCAGGCCGGATGGATCATGGGCACGTCGGGCGTGCGCGCAAAGAACGGCCGCGATGCCCGTTTCACGCTGCTTTACTTCGCCACCGACCAGACCCGGCAGGCGCTGGCGCTGGCGGTCGCGGAAATGCTGCGGCCGCTCGGCATCGTCGTCACGCCAGTCGGCAAAAGCCAGTCGGAGGTGAAGCGACTGACCCATGCCAACGCCGTGCTTTACGGATGGGGCAGCCATAGCCCGGTCGAAGTCTATCGTCTGTTCGCGAGCGCGCTCGCCGGCAGCGGCTACTACAACGCGGGCTTCTACAGGAACACAAAGGTGGACGCCTATTTCGCGCTCGCCGAAGCCGCGCCCTCCTCCGCTGCGTCGCTGCCGTTCTGGCGCAAGGCCGCGTGGGATGGCGAGACCGGCTTTGGTCTGCGCGGCGACGCCGCGTGGGCGTGGCTCGTCAATCTCGATCACGTCTATTTCGTCAACCGCTGCCTCGACCTCGGCCCGCTCCAGACCGAACCGCACGGCCACGGCTGGCCGATCACGGCCGGTCTTTCCAACTGGCGATGGTCGTGCAACTGACCGCGCCCGCGCACGGTGGCGGCTGGCCCCGCGTCATCGCCGGGAGACTGCTGCGGCTGGCTGTCCTGCTTCTTGGTATCGCCATCGCGGCGTTCGCGCTGGCAAAGCTGTCGCCGGTCGATCCGGTCGATGCCTATCTCGGCGGCGCGATGATCGGCGTCGGACCGGAGCAGCGCGCCGCGATCGCGGAGCGGCTGCATCTGTACGACGGCGTAGCCTCGCAATTCGCGGCATGGCTGCGCAACATCATCAGCTGCGACCTCGGTATCAGCACCATTTACAACCAGCCGGTCGCAACCGTGATAGCGGAGCGCGCCCTGCCCTCGCTGGCGCTGACCGGCACTGCGTGGATTCTCTCCGGCCTGCTCGGCTTCGCGCTCGGCCTTGTCGCCGGCGCACGCGAAGGCTCATGGCTGGACCGCGTCATCCGCGTCTATTGCTACGTGCTCGCCTCGACGCCGACGTTCTGGATCGCCATCGTTCTTCTGATCGTCTTTGCGTTCAAGCTCGGATGGGCTCCGTTCTGCTGTGTCGCGCCGCCGGGCCTTGCAACCGACGACATCACCTTGACGGAACGCCTGCGGCATCTGGCCTTGCCGCTCACCGCCGTGACGCTGCTGGGCGTTGCGCAGGTCGCGCTGCATACCCGCATCAAGGTGATCGAGATCATGCGGTCCGACTACGTGACGTTTGCATTCGCGCAAGGAGCGACGCGCCTCGACGTCCTGCTGCGTCACGCCGCGCGCAACGCGGCACTGCCCGCAATCACCATCCAGTTCGCCTCGCTTGGCGAACTGTTCGGAGGCTCGGCGCTGGCTGAGCAGGTGTTTTCCTATCCAGCTCTCGGCAAGGCGACGGTCGATGCGGGACTGCGCGGCGACGTGCCGCTGCTGCTGGCTCTCGCTCTGCTCACAGCCGCCTTCGTCAGCACCGGCAACACCATCGCGGACCTGCTCTATCGCGTGGTCGATCCGCGCACCGCCCGCGCCGAGGCCCTGCCATGAGCCTCGATCCCCTGACCCTGCCGGGCTCTGCCGCATCCGCTGAAACGAAGGCTTTGGCACAACGCAAGCGCCCGACATGGCAGACGGTACTCGCGCTCGGCCTGCTCGCTGCAATCATCATGGGTGCGGCTCTTAGCGGTGAAGCACGCCCCGATCTCACAGCCAGCGGAGCCGCGCCGCCCTCGCTCGCCCACCCCTTCGGCAGCGACCCACTCGGCCGCGACATGCTGGTGCGGACCGTACAGGGACTTGGACTGAGCCTGCGCGTCGGTTTGATCGCGGCGCTGATCAGCGGCGTCATCTCACTCCTTCTTGCGGTCGCCGCCGCGGTCGGCGGACGCGCGGCGGATGCGGTTGTGAGTTTCTTCGTGGACATGACAATGGGGCTGCCGCATCTGGTCCTGCTGGTGCTGATCTGTTTCGCACTTGGCGGCGGCACCTTCGCCGTTATCACCTCCGTGGCGCTGACGCATTGGCCGCGCCTCGCACGCGTTCTGCGCGCCGAGATGTTGCAGGTCCTGTCATCGGATTACGTTGCCGCCTCGCGCGGATTCGGACGCTCCTGGGCCTTCATCGCGCGGCGGCATCTGCTGCCGCACATCCTTCCGCAATGGAGCGTGGGAACGCTGCTGCTGTTTCCCCACGCGATCCTGCATGAGGCGGGACTGACCTTTCTCGGCTTCGGTCTCGAACCGGGACGTCCCGCGATCGGCGTGATGCTCGCCGAATCCATGCGCTCGCTCACGGCGGGCAACTGGTGGCTCGGCGTGTTTCCGGGCGCGGCGCTGCTTGCACTGGTTCTTGCCTTCGACGGCGTGGCAGGCGGCCTGCACCGCTGGCTTTCGCCTCGCGCGGAGCGAGGCTGAGATGCTGGTGCTGGACAACCTCTCGGTCAGCTTTCGCGATGACGCCTGCGAACGGATCGTCGGGCTCAGCCATGTCAACTTGAATGCCGTGCGCGGCGAGGTGCTGATGATCGCCGGAGCCTCCGGCGCGGGAAAGAGCCTGATCGCGCACGCCATCCTCGGCCTGCTGCCGGCCGACGCGACCATCACCGGCCATCTGTCGTGGGATGGCGTCGCATTGACGCCTGCGACACTCGCTTCGCTGCGGGGACGAACGCTGGCCCTCGTGCCGCAATCCATCGCCTGGCTTGATCCGTTGATGCGTTCGTACCGCAGTGTCGAACTCGCCGCCCGGCGCGCGGGCCTCTCGCGCGCACCAGCGCACAAGAAAGCGCACGCGATGCTGGACCAGCTTGGCCTGTCGGCCGAGGCGGCGCTAGCTTTTCCGCATGCCCTGTCGGGCGGGATGGCGCGCCGCGTGCTGCTCGCCGCCGCACTCGTCGCCGATCCGGAGTTGATTGTTGCGGACGAGCCAACCAATGGCCTCGATGCCGACAATGTGCGTACGGTTCTGCGTCTGCTGCGCGCGCAGGCCGACGACGGCAAGGCCGTGATCGTTATCAGCCACGATTTCGAAGCCACGCTGACGATCGCGGATCGTGTCGCCGTGCTCCACGGGGGCACATTGGCAGAGGTGTGCGGCGCCGATGCATTCAGCGGCGATGGGCAGCCCCTGAACTCTGCCTACGCCAAAGCCCTGTGGCATGCCCTGCCCGCGAACGGCTTCGTTGCATCCAGCGGGATCGCGCCATGATGCTCGCCGAGCACATCGTCGCCGGCGACGGCCACGGCACGCCCGTGCTCCAGGGCGTCACATTCGAGATCGCGGCCGGCGAAGTTGTCGGCCTTTGCGGCGTATCGGGCAGCGGCAAGTCCACGCTGGCGCGCGTGCTGGGGGGTCATCTCACGCCCCAAAGCGGCCGCGTCACGCTGAACGGCGCACCGTTGCCGCGCAAAGGCCTGCGGCCCGTCCAGATGATCTGGCAGACGCCCGAGCATGCGGTCGATCCGCGCTGGCGGATCCGCGATATTCTCGCCGAGGGGTTTGCGCCTGACGCGTCGATCATTGCCGCTCTCGGTCTCCGGCAGGAATGGATGACACGTTTTCCGCACGAGCTTTCGGGCGGTGAACTGCAGCGTATCTGCATCGCGCGCGCGCTCGGCCCCGGCGTCCGCGCGATCATCGCCGACGAGATTTCCGGCATGCTCGATCCGATCACGCAGGCCGATGTCTGGCATGTCCTGCGGAGCCACGCGGCACAAACAAACATCGCGATTCTCGCCATCAGTCACGACGAGAGCCTTCTGGCGAAGATCGCGACGCGGCAGCTGCGATTGTCGAATGGCATGCTCGACGTGGTCACGTAAGTATGATCTTTATATTGACTCGTCATACTTGAAGAACCTAGCATCGAGTTATCGATGCAGGGCGTGAGCATGCAGTTTTTTTCTTTCCCGGACTATTCCAGCCTCACGCCAACTCCGCCGGCACGCCGAGAACAACGCGTCGGCGGCTGCCTTGTCGCCATCGTCGCCGTGACCGCAGCTTGGGCGACTACGTCCTTCGACGCGTTGGCCCAGACTGCACCCGATGCATCGATGCTGCCACCTGTCGTTGTCACCCCGCCCAGCCAACGCTCCCAGGCGCGATCGACACGCCCTGCCGGGCGACCCCGGTCCCGCCCAGCCGAAGTTGCTTCAGGCGCTGGCGCTACTTCTTCGGGACAGTCGTCGGGCGCAGCCACAACACCCGGCCGGAACGATCTCTCGTCGGCCGCCGCCGCACTGCCGGCCGCGAGCACCGTCATCACCGCCGCCGAGATCGGCCGCGCGCCGTTCGCGACTTACGGCGATCTGTTTCGCTCCCAGCCCGGCTTCTACGTCGCCGATTTCGGACAGGGCGGCATCGGTTACGGGCTCGCCATGCGCGGCTTCACCGACGCCGAGCATGGCCGCGACATCGCCTATTTCATCGACGGCGTGCCGCTGAACGTCGTCTCCTCGCCGCATACGCCGAATTATGCGGACCTCAACCTTCTGATCCCGGAGACGGTGAAGCGCATCGATATCATCCGAGGTCCCTTCTCGGTGGAATACGGCGATTCCAACCTCGGCGGCTCGGTGAATATCACGACCAAGCAGTCCGAACCCTTCGCCAGCGCCTCGCTGTCCGGCGGCTCGTTCGGCACGATCCGTGGGCTCGGCACCTTCAGCCGCGAAGGCGGCGATGTTGTTCCCTACCTCGCCTGGGAGGGCTTTCACACCGAAGGCTATCGCGACAACAGCTGGATCGACCGCTACAACGCCTTCAACAAGGTGACGCTCCCGGTCTCGACCGATGGCACGCTGTCGCTGCGCGCGCAGGCCTACGGGACGGAATTCGGATCGCCGAGCTATATCAGCCGCGATGCCGTGCAATCCGGCGCTCTCCCCGCCACGGCCGCCGTGAACCCGGCCGATGGCGGCAACCGCTATTCACAAAGTCTCGTCGCGAACTACAGCGGCGGCGAGCGCGATCAGGAACTGCGCCTTACGCTTTACGGCAGCCACGACCTGTTCAACCGCTATTCGGACTTCGGCGGCGGCCAGCGCTGGCAGCAGGACGACCGCACCACGGCGGGCGGCACGGTGCGCAAGGAATGGACCGGGGCGATCGGCGGACAGTTGCCGGTGCAGTTTCTTGTCGGCGGCAACTGGCGCACCGACCTTATCGAGACCTTTCAGGGACGCACCTTCGCGCGGGCCTTGACGCTGCCGCAAAGCAGCCTCGGCATCGAGCAGACCAATATCGCAGGTTTCGCGCAACTCCAGATCAAGCCGACCGACTGGCTGAAGCTGACGGGCGGCACCCGTTACGACCAGTTTTTCTACGATCTGACCGATCACTTCACGCCAACAAACTCGCAGACCTACCAGCCGGGCGTGCTGAGCCCGAAAGGCGGCATTTCGATCTCGCCGACCTCGTGGCTCGATCTCTATGCAAACTATGGCGAAGGCTTTCGCAGCGTCGACGCCGCGCTAGAACTGATCGGCAATCCCGGAATCAGGCCGTTCAAGATCAGGAGTCGTGAAGCCGGCGTCCAGTTCAAGTTCGAGCGCTTCAGCTTTCTGGCGGACGCGTGGACGACCACATCCGAGAACGAAGCCTATCAGCCGGCCCCCGGTCTGCCGGTGACGCTGCTCGGCCGCGCCAGACGCGAAGGCTTCGATCTCGATGCGCGGTTCGACGCGATGAAAAACACAGACGCGACCGTCACCGTGTTCGCCAACTATGGCCAGATCCGCGCGACGCTGCTCGACAGCGCGCCGTCCTTCTACGTGCCGAACGTGCCGGACTATATCGCCAATGTCGGCGTCAGCTTCGACATCGCCACATGGAACGCCGAGCGTCTCTCCGGCACCGCATTCGTCACCTTCGTCGGACGCAAGTATCTGACTCAGGACGGCCAGTTGGCCACCTCGCCCTATTCCCGCTTCACGGGCCGCGTGGTCTATACATGGCCTGACGGCTGGAGCGCGTTCACGCAGGCCACATGGTATCCCGGCGACCGGACCAGCGAGATCGCCATCAACTTCGGGGACGTGGCCAATGCATCGTCGGCGGATATCTACACCAGCCCCGTCCCGGAACTGAACGTTCGCATGGGATTGAGCTATCGCATCCCCGTTTCAAGCGCGATGGCTGCGCTTCCGAAGGCGAAGATGGTGGTGGAATAACGACGGCTCCCTCGCCCCACATGACTCGGGCTGACAACAGGCCGCAAACAACATGGCCGGGACGAACCCGGCCATCGTATCAACCTTCCGTTCCGATCCAGAAAAAACTTAAGGCGCGAGATAGCGCAGCAGCATCGGATCGTTGCGCACCTGCTCCGACGGGCCGGACATGGCGACCCGGCCACGGTCGAGCACATAGGCGATATCCGCGACACGGAGCGCGAGTTCGAGGTGCTGCTCGACCACGATGATCGCGATATCGTTCTTGAGCGCCTTGAGCCGATCGGTGATCTCCTCGATCACGCCGATCCACACGCCCTCCGTCGGCTCGTCGAGCAGCAGGATCTTCGGATCCGACAGCAGCGCGCGTGCGATCGCCAGCATCTTGCGCTCGCCGCCTGACAACGTGCCTGCCGCCTGATCCAGCCGCGTACCGAGCTTGGGGAAAATCTCCAGCACGCGGTCAATCGCGCCGGGATCTCGGTTGGTCAGCGCACCGACCGCGAGGTTGTCGCGGATCGACAGCCGCGCGAACACCGCGTGTTCCTGCGGCACATAGGCAAAACCCTGCCGGATGCGCTGCTCGGTCGGCAGAGCACTCACGTCGCGGCCATCGAGCTGGACCGATCCGCCGATCAGCGGCAACTCGCCGATGATCGACTTCATCAGCGTGGTCTTGCCCGCACCGTTGCGGCCGAGGATCGCCACCCCGCCGCGCCATGGCGCCGACAGGCTGACATCGAACAGCACCTGGCTCCGGCCGTACCCGGAGCTGACATTCTTCACCTGGAGGAAATCGTCGTCAGACACGGCGGACATAGACCTCCTGAACCTTCTGGCTGTTCTGGATATCCTGAACCGTGCCCGCCTCGATCACCGTGCCCTGGTCGAGCACGGTCAGGCGGTCGCAGATATCACGGATGAAATCGAGATCGTGTTCGACGATCACCAGCGAGCAGCGTTGCTTGATCGGCTGAAGCAATTCGCCTGTCACGCGGCGCTCTTCGAGACTCATGCCGCCGGTCGGCTCGTCCAGCAGCAGCAGCTTGGGCTCCGAGGCCAGCGCCATGGCGATCTCGAGCCACTGCTGCTGCCCGTGAGACAACGCCGCCGCGGAGTCCTGAGCGCGATCGACAAGACGAAACTGTTCCAGCATTCCCATCACCCGCTCGTGCAGCGCGCGCCGGGTACGGGACAGCAGCAGGCTTGTCAGCGACGTCTGTCCCTGCAGTGCGAGCAGGATATTGTCGTACAGCGTCAGCGACGGCAGCACGGCGGTGATCTGGAATTTCAGGCTCATGCCGGCGCGCGCCCGCTCGGCCGGCGTCGCATAGGTGATGTCCTTGCCGTCGAACGTGACGGTGCCCTCGGTCGGCGTCTCGGCGCCGGCGATGCACTTCATCAGCGTGCTCTTGCCGGATCCGTTCGGACCGATCAGGCCGTGAAATTCATTGTGGTTCACAGTCAGGGCCGCGCCGTTGAGCGCGGTGAGCTGGCCGAAAACCTTCTTGATGTTACGGGCTTCGAGAAGAGGCATGATCATTCGCCTTTGGGCGGGCGCCCGAAGCTGCCGATCCGCTCGCGCTCGGAGAGGATCAGACTGGTGAGGCCCGCCGGGCGGAACAGGATGACGAGAAGCAGCAGAAGACCGAGAATGATCGGCCAGATATCCTGATAGCTGTTGGACAGCCAGAAGCTCACCGACTCGATGACGATGGCGCCGATCACAGCGCCGATCAGCGTGCCGGAGCCGCCGAACAGCACGTAGAGCACCACCTGCGTGGAGAACACCACGCCGAGCATGTTCGGCCAGACGAACCCCTCGTGGAAGGCGTAGAGGCTTCCCGACAGTCCCGCGACCGCGCCCGCAAAGGAGAAAATAATCGCCTTCAGGTGCTGCACCTTGTAGCCGAAGAACGCGATACGCTGTTCGTTCTCGCGAAGGCCCGCCAGCGCGAGGCCAAACTGTGAGCGCACGATGAAACGACACAGCAGATACACGACGACAAGAAAGCCGAGCGCCATGTAGTAGAACACCGGTCCCTCGCCGAGATCGGTATCCCCGATGCTGAGCATCGGAAACGAGGGAATGCCGTTCTGACCACCGAGATAGTACCAGCCCCGCGCCAGCCGGTCGGCGGCGTAGGAACCCGTCAGGGTCCCGAGCGACACGAAGATCACGCTGGCCGGCGTGCGGCCCAGCAAAAGAAACCCGCCGAGCAGGAGCGCGAACGTAAAGCCGATCAGAATGCCCGCGGGCAACGTCAGAAAAATCGACGAGATGTTCAGATCCCGTCCGAGAAGGGCCATGCCATAGCCGGCGGCGCCGAAAAACAGCGCCTGACCAAAGCTCATGATGCCCGCAAAGCCCCAGACCAGATCAAACGACAGCGCGAACAGGCACAGGATCAGCACGCGTGTGGCGAACACGGTGAGATAATCCTGCAGCACCAGCGGGGCCAGGAGCGCGACCGCAAAGACGACCAGTTCAAGAATGAAGAGAACCTGCAATCGCCTGGGCGCTGCGGCGGCGGGGGACGCGGAATGGGCGAGCGTTGGTGGTTCTGTCATGGAAAACCTAAAAGGAGAGAACGTCAGGACGGCGGCGCTGACCGCCGTCCTCTCGCCTGCTAGAGCAAATCAGCATTCCTTCGGATCGACGAGCCCGTTGCTGCGCGCGACGATCTCGTAGTTTCCGTTCTTGGCGACCGCCGTGTACATGTTCATCTTGCAGTGGCGCTTGCCCGGAACCATCTCGGCCGGGCCGCCCGGACCTTCCGCGACCTTGGCGTGATCGAGCGCCGCGGCGACCGCATCACGATCGACCTTGCCCGCTTCCTTCACCGCCGCTTCCCACAGCTTCAGGGCGCGCCATGTGCCGGTCGCGGCGCTGCCCGCCGCGAACAGGAAGGTGCCGGGAAACTGCTTGTCGTACTCCGCCTGGATCTTGGCGCTGACCGGATCGTCCTTGGTCAGAACCTTGAAATAGTCGAGGCAGCTCGCAAGACCCTCGATCTCGGCCGGCTGGTTGATGCCGAGCGTGTTCTCATCATAGTACACGCAGGCCAGACGGCCGCCGTTCTTGAGGAAGCCGGCTTCCGACAGTTGCTTGAAGAACGGACCCACGCCCGGCGGGATGATGGTGTTGAACACCACGTCAACCTTGTTCGAGATCACGCGGTTGACGGTGGAGGAGAAATCCACCTGATCCAGCGGATAATATTCCTCGAACACCACCTCGCCGCCGTTGGACTCGATCACCTTGCGGGCGTAGGCGTTCAGCGTGTGCGGCCAGACATAGTTGGCGCTCGGCAGCGCGAACTTCTTGCCGCCGTTCTTGATCAGCCAGGGAATGAACTCGTCGCACTGCTGGGCCGGCGTCGGGCCGGTGCAGAACAGATACGGCGTGCACTCCTTGCCTTCATAAAGCTGCGGATAGATGTAGAGCGTCTTGCCGCGCGCCACGATGACGTCCTTAATCGCGTTGCGCATCGAGGAGGTGATGCCGCCGATCACGAGATCGACCTTGTCGCGCTGGATCAGCTTGCGCACGTTGCCGACCGCCACGGATTCGTTCGATGCCGTATCCTCGATGAACAGTTCGATCGGCCGGCCGAGAATTCCGCCGGCCGCGTTGATTTCCTTCACCACCATCTTGGCGACGTTGGCGTCGGCGTTGCCGGCGTATCCGATCGGCCCGGTAAGGTCGGTCGCGATGCCGACCTTGATCGGCGCCGCGGCGGCATTGGCCCAGTCCGGCCGGATCACCCAGCTGCCGACACCGGTTGCGATCGCCGTGGAAGCGAAGGCGAAGTTGCCGAGAAATCGTCGGCGGTTCATATCATAGACCATAACTAGACCCCTTTTCCGGAGATAAGGCCGTTCGGCCGGAACTTGACGAAAGCAATCGCGAGAACAAACACCAGGACGTCCGCGACCACGGGAGAGATCACCCAGGGCAACGCGGCGCTCAGCGTCCCGATCACGGCTCCGCCTGCGACTGGCCCGGCAAACGATCCGACGCCGCCGACCATCACCGCGACAAAACCCTGAATGAGAAAGCGGATGCCGAGGTCCGCGAACAGCGAGAACACCGGCACGATCAGCGCGCCTGCAAGGCCGGCGAGCGCCGCCCCGAACGCGAACGTCACGCCATAGATCGCGTTGGTGGAGATTCCGGAGGCACGCGCCAGCGACGGATTCTCCAGCGAGGCGCGGATGCGAAGCCCGAACGAGGTGCGCGACAGCAACAGATAGCTGCCCACCATCACCAGCGCGGTCACGATAATGATCGTGAAGCGCCAGGCGGAAAAGTGCATCGAACCCACGGCGATCGAGCCGCCGATCGGCTCGGGCACGGAAAGATAGAGGCCGCCGATCAGGCTGCGCACGACCTCGCGAATGATGAGACCGAGCGCGTAGGTTCCCAGCATCGCGACAATCGGCGCGACATAGAACCGCCGCACCACCAGCCGCTCCAGAATGAACCCGATCGCACCAACCACGAAAGGCGCGGCGATCATCCCCATCCAGATCGGCAGTCCCGCCGTATAGGCGAGGTAGGTGACGTAGCCGCCCAGCAGAACGAACTCGCCTTGCGCAAAATTGAAGATCCCCATCATGCTGGCGATAATCCCGAGACCCAGCACGACCAGAACGACGATCGCGCCGAAGCTCAGGATCTCAAACAGCGCCATCACAAGATTTTCCATGCGGCCGTCTATCGTCCTACTGAGCGTTCACATTTCCTACAGGCCGTTTCCACCGAAACGACGCCGCTCGGCCACTGCCCGGAGCCGATCCACATGCCACCCCGGCGTGGATTGGCTCCGAAACAACTCCCTGGATCGGCGGCGCAGACGCGCCGCCTATCCTCGTTCGAAATTACATGGTCTTCCAGTCGCCGGACTGTTCGAAAGCATGAGCGGCACGATAGATTGTGCTTTCAGCAAAATGCTTGCCGATCAGCATCAGCCCGACCGGAAGCCCGTCGACCATGCCGCAGGGCAGAGACATCGCCGGATGGTGGCTGATGTCGAAGGGCGAGGTGTTGGCGATCATCTCAAGGCCCCGCGCGACATACTCCTCTCGGCTCGCGTCCGGCGCGGGGAGCGGCGTCGCCTTCATCGGCGTGGTCGGCATCAGCAGCAGATCGTAGCTGTCGAGCGCCTTGTCGTAGGCGGCAGCGATGCGGCGGGAGATGTTGACCGCCTTGCCGTAGTAGCGTGGCCCGAACTGGCGGTTGATGTAAGTTCCGAGCAGCATCATCAATTTGAGCGTCTCGGAAAGCGAGTCCGCCTGTCCGCGCCAGCCGCGGTGATATCCCATCAGCGAGGTGGAATAGAGATCGTTGCGGCTGAGTCCGTAGCCGTCACCGATCATCATCGTTGCAGTCAGGCCTTCCGCGCCGATCGGCGTCCACACCGCGCCCGCGATCAAATGCGACGGGATGGAGATTTCCTCGACGACCGCTCCGAGGCTGGCAAGCCGCTTGGCCGCTTCCCTCACGCTTTCGTTGACGGCCGCCTCGGCGCCAACCTGCTCGAAGCCTTCCTTCACGATGCCGATCTTCATGCCCTTGATGTCACCGCCGAGCGCCTTGGTGTAGTCGTCCACCTTCGGCGCGCGGATGCGCGGATCGTAACCATCGTCGCCGGCGAGCACCTCAAGCATCAGGGCGTTGTCGGCAACACTCGCCGTGATCGGGCCGGTATGGTCAACATAGATCTCGATCGGCATGATGCCCGTGTAGGGAACGAGGCCCCAGGTCGGCTTCATGCCGTAGGTGCCGCAGAACGACGACGGCATGCGGATCGATCCGCCCTGATCACCACCGATCGCCATATCGACTTCGCCCAGCGACACCAGCACGCCGCTGCCCGACGAGGAGCCGCCGGCGGAATAACCCATCTTGTGAGGATTATGGACGGGGCCGGTGGAGTTGGTGTGGCTGCCACCGGACAGGCAGAACAATTCACAGTGGGCCTTGCCGACGATTTCCGCACCCGCATCCAGCAGCCGGGTCACGATGGTCGCGTCGAAATTCGGAACATAGCCCTCAAGTGTGGATGAGCCGTTCATCATCGGCACGCCGGCGAGCATGACGTTGTCCTTCAACGCCACCGTCTTGCCTTTCAGCTTGCCGCTCTCGGCCCCCTTCACGCTCGTCTTGTAATACCAGGCGTTGCGGGGGTTTTCTTCAGGCCCCGGACGATAGCCGGGCGTGCGCGGATATTTCACCACCGGAATTTCGTCAGGCATCGCCGCGACGAGATTGTAGGCGTCGATCGAGCCCTGCATCAGACCGAGAAACGAACCCACGTCCGCGTCTGTGAGAGACAGACCCAGTTCCATGGCAACGGATTGCAGGTCATCAGGGGTTGGCAGCGATACTGGCTTGGACACGGCTTCCTCGCAAAGGAATAGTGTTGTCGGGCGGGACCGGCGCATTCCTTTTCACAGCAGAGCCACCCGGGGGCCTGCTGCATAAATTCGGAGCACGTCAGCGATGTGCCCACATAAGAAACAGAAATATTTTCTTTTTCAAGTATTTTCTCGCGACAATTTTGGGCGCTGCCCGATCCGGGGCATTTCTACTCAGAACCTGGCGATGACACGAAAGTCGAGCCCGTCTGCCTGTGCGAGATACATCGGCATGTGGGCCTCGCCGCCTCTCAGGTGTACGGGGCCTCGCGCACCGTGATAGACGGTATTGTGCGCCGCGACCGCGATGGCGACCGCATCCAGGGATTGCGCCTGCCTGGCCGCCGTTTCCAGAAAACGGAGTCCCTCGTAGTTCGACTGGCCAACAGAGCCCGGCGGAGCCGCGTGACGCCCGAACGCGCGATAATAGTCGGACAGGAAGGTATCGTTGGCACGCGACGCGGTTTCCAGAAAATAGCCGGACGCACAGAACAGGTTTTCGCTATTCTCGGCGCCGATGCCGAGCAGGATGGTCTCATCCATCGCCCCGCCGAGCCGCAGCATCCGGCTCGCCAGCCCACTTTCGGCGAAAGCCCGGTTGAAAATCACGCTGTCATTGCCGATCAGCGAGATCACCACGACATCCGGCCGCGCTGCGCGAATGCGGGAGATGCAGCCATCGTGATCGTGCGACCCCATCGGCACGAATTCCTCGCCGACGATCCGGCCGCCCGCCTCGATGATGTAGTCCTTCACCGACCGGTGCGACTGCCACGGCCAGACGTAATCGCTGCCGATCAGATACCAGCGCGATGCCCGCTTGTGATTCGCCAGCCACTGGATCGCCGGGCGCGACTGCTTGTCGGGCGTTTCACCGATGGCGACCACGCCGCGCGTGCGCTCGCCCCCCTCGTAGACAGGCGTGTAGATGTAGGGGACCTGCCCCGCGACGACATCGCGCAACGCGACCCGCACGGCGCTGGTGTGCGACCCGGTGACGACGTCCGCATCCCCGGCGGCGATGATATCCCGCGCCTCCTCGACGACATCCTCGATGGCGCAGCCCGCATCCCGAAAGATGACTTCCACTTCCCGGCCCAGGATGCCGCCGCGCGCGTTGATCTCAGAGGCCGCGAGAAGAGCGCTGTTGGTCGTCGCGGGTCCCCAGATTCCGGCCGAACCTGAAAGGGCAACGAAATTGACGACGCGAAGACGGCCACGCCCCCCGTGGCCGCGGCGATCATGCAGCGACCTCCCGGGGACGAACGACCCGTCGAACCTGAATCCTCCGTGATCGGCAAGAACGCCAGGCGGCAATGACAACAGGCCAGCGCTGCCGCTTGTATTTGAGAGCACCCGTCTCTCCTCTGCACTCAACCCGAGAGATTGGCGTCATTCCTCCCTCTGGTCAATCACGTCCCGGCGGGGCGAATAGTAGATCAGAATATTGAATTTTCAAGAATTAGGGTGCATATAGATCAAGCAGAGTCGTTCCAAATTGTCTCCAGTGAGACCCATTTCTGACCAACTTCGCATCGTGGCCAAACTTCCACCCAATACACCGATCACCGATCACCTCGCCTATCTGCTGGCGCAGGCCAATCGCGAGATCAATCGCCAGCTCGAGGCGCGGCTGCGTGACGAGGGGGTTCCTGTCGAACAGTGGCGCATCCTCAAGGTGCTCTCGGACGACAAGGGACACTCGATGGGCGATCTGGCCGAGGCGGTGCTGCTCAACCATCCCACGCTCACAAAGATGGTCGACCGGATGGTCGCCGACTCTCTGGTCTATCGCGTTCAGGACCCGGATGACCGGCGCAAGGTGCTGATGTTCTGCTCGACGCGAGGAAAGGCCCTTGCCGAGCGCCTGAATTCGCTGGCCCTCAGTCAGGAAGCGCACATTGCCGCCAGCTACGGCAACAAGGCGACCGCCGACCTCAAGCGGCTGCTGGAAGATCTGATCGAGCGCGCGAGCTGACTGCGGACCACTCATTGCCTGCGACGACGGCCGCTTCTCATTTTCTCCAAGCCATCTCTCCAACCCATCCGGAATATGGCAAAGGGCCCCGAGGGGCCCTTCTTCCTGATTTCAATGTCAGACACAACGGGCGGTCAGACGGGCCGCTCCCGCGTCACCGTGCCAGCTTCGGCTTCTTGGTCTGCGGCCCCTCGTCCTCCATCGGCTGGACGAACTCGTGCCAAAGCCCGTTGAGGATACCGAACAGAACCGCGAAACCGAGTCCCAGGATCCAGCTAAAGTACCACATGGTGCATTCCTCAGTAGAAATCGGGATTGGTTTGAACATCCTGGGTCGTCACGCGTCCCCACATCACCTTGAAGGCCCACCCGGTGTAGATCAGGATCAGCGGCAGGAAGACGATGGTGACGAGCAGCATGATGACCAGCGTCAGGTGACTCGACGAGGCGTTCCACACTGTCAGGCTCGAATGCGGATCGATGCTGGATGGCAGGATGAACGGGAACATCGACAGGCCGACGGTAGCGATGATGCCCAGCGCCGACAGTGACGATCCGGTCAGTGACGCTGTCTCGGAGCCGGCGCGAATGCCGATCAGCGCGAGCGCGGCACCGACGAAACCAAGCACCGGCGCGATGATCATCCATGGATACTTGCCGAAGTTGGCAAGCCACGCGCCCGATACGGCGGCTGTCGTCGAGCGCAGCGGATTGGACGGGCCGAGAGGATCGACGGCTCCCGTCAGCTGATAGCCGACATTGCCGTAGGCAACGTAGAGCCCACCGAGCGCGAACAGCGCGAGAGAGGCGATGGCCGCGACGGTACCGTAGGAGCGGGCCCGGTCACGCACCGGGCCATGCTCGGCCTTCACCACCAGCCACGCCGCGCCATGCACCACCAGCATCGCCACCGAGAGCAGTCCGCACAACAGGCTCAGCGGGTTGAACAGGCCGAGGAAGCTTCCCTCGTAGAAAGCCCGCAGATCACCATCGAGCCGAAACGGCACCCCCTGCAGGACGTTGCCCACCGCGACGCCGAACACCAGCGCAGGAACGAAGCCACCAACGAACAGCGCCCAGTCCCAACGGGTCCGCCATGCCGGATCTTCCTTCTTCGAGCGGTACTTGAACCCCACCGGCCGCAGGATGAGCGCGGCCAGCACCACGAACATCGCAAGATAGAAGCCGGAGAAGCTCACCGCATAGACGAAGGGCCAAGCGGCGAAGATCGCGCCGCCGCCGAGGATGAACCACACCTGATGACCTTCCCAGGTCGGGCCGACGGTATTGATGACCATCCGCCGCTCGACATCGGTTCTGGCCACGAACGGGAGCAGCGAAGCCACGCCGAGGTCATAGCCGTCGGTCAGCGCGAACCCGATCAGCAGGGTGCCGAGCAGTCCCCACCAGATCACCCGCATCACTTCATAGTCGAAGAATTCAGCCATTGTATCCTCCTTACCCGGCGACCGGCTGCGCGGAGACGGGTCCCGGCGCGGGCTGCGGATCTTCCTCGTGTTCGTAGGGGCCCTTGCGGATCGAACTCAGCATCAGACGAACCTCGATCACCGCGAGCGTGCCGTAGAGCGCCGTGAAGCCGATGATGGTCGTCCACACCTGCGCGCGGGTCAGCGACGAGGCGGCGAGGAACGTCGGCAGGACCCCCTCGATCGCCCAGGGCTGTCGGCCCATCTCGGCCACGACCCAGCCCAGCTCCGCCGCAATCCATGGCAGCGGGATGGCGATGAGGGCCAGCCTGTGGAACCAGTAGGCCGTCACATGCAGTCGCCATGTGCACAGGATGAAGGCGGTGGTGAACAACGCGATCATCAGGAAGCCGATGCCGGCCATGATGCGGAAGCTCCAGAACATCAGCGGCACGCTCGGCACGGTGTCCCAGGCGGCGTTGGTGATCTGCTGCGGCGTCGCCTTGCGCGGATCGTCGAGATGCCGCTTCAGCAGCAGAGCATAACCGAGGTTGAGCCGGTGCGTTTCGAACTCGCTGCGCGCGGCGGTGTCGTTCGGATTGGCCTTCAGCCGCTCCACGGCGTCATAGGCCTTGATGCCGCTGGCGATACGCTCCTGCGCCCGCAGGACAAGTTCGGACATGCCGGCGACCTGCTTGTCGATGCTGCGTGTCGCGATCAGGCCGAGCACCCACGGAATTTGCACCGCGTAGCGCGTTTCCTTGGCCTCCATGTCGGGGATGCCGACCAGCGTCAGCCCTGCCGGCGCAGGCTCGGTGTGCCAGGCCGCCTCGATGGCCGCCAGCTTCATCTTCTGGTTATCAGTCAGCTCATAGCCGCTCTCGTCACCGAGCACGACAACCGACAGCGCCGAGGCAAGACCGAACGCCGCGGCCACCGCCATCGAGCGGCGGGCGACCGGAATGTGGATGCGCTTCAGCAGATAATAGCTCGACACGCCAAGCACGAAAACCGACGCGACGACATATCCCGCGCTCACCGTGTGAACGAACTTCGCCTGCGCGACGGGATTGAACAGCACCTCGGCAAACGAGGAAACCTCCATGCGCATGGTGTCCGGATTGAACACCGCGCCGGCGGGGTTCTGCATCCAGCCGTTGGCGATCAGAATCCATAGCGCCGAGAGGTTTGTGCCGAGCGCGACCATGAAAGTGACGAACAGATGCGTCACCTTGGACATTCTGCCCCACCCGAAGAACATCAGTCCGACGAAGGTCGCCTCAAGGAAGAAGGCCATCAGACCTTCGATCGCGAGCGGCGCGCCGAAAATATCGCCGACATAGTGCGAAAAATAAGACCAGTTTGTTCCGAACTGGAACTCCATGGTCAGGCCGGTGGCAACACCGAGCACGAAGTTGATGCCGAACAGCCGCCCCCAGAAGCGCGTGATCGTTCGCCAGATCGGCCGATTCGTCATCACGTAGATGGATTCGGTGATGACCAGGATGAAGGACAGGCCCAGCGTCAGTGGCACGAACAGAAAGTGATAGAGCGCCGTGAGCGCGAACTGGAGTCGTGATAGATCAATCAAGTCCATGGCCTTCACCCCTTGCCCGTCGTTCGACTGACACTATTGAGGACAGATATTAGAATTAGTGTAGTCAAAAAAACTGCTCCCCGACCATGATCCACATCAAGGTCGGCACGGCTTCATTTTGAACGTATCGGCGAACGCATCCCGGCCCGGAGAGTCACCTGTCACACGCCAAACCAGCCCTTTTTGCTGCGCCGCGCTCAGGACGGGCCTCGGCCTTCCTGATCGCGGATACGCTGGCCGCCATCCTGTTCGCGCTCGCACTGGCGAAAGCGCTGTCGGCGCTTCAGAACGAGACGGGATATCTTCTCGAATTCGCGGCGCTGGCCACGTTCGCCACCATCGTTCGCGGTTGCTGCGCGCTGGTTGCGGCGAAGGCCGGCGCGGCCGAGGCTTTCCGCCTCAAGACGGGCGTCCGGCGCATGATCATCGGCGCGATGCTGACGGGACGGCCCGAGCTTCGGGCGACCAGCGGGCTGTGGACAAACGCAGCCGTGGACGAAGTCGACGCGCTGGATGGCGACGCGGCGCGCTATCGCCCGGCGCGCATGGCAGCGGCGCTGTCGCCGCTGGTGGTGGCGGCGGCCGTGGCGTTCGCCAGCCCCGTCGCGGCGGCGATCCTGATGCTGACGTTGATTCCATTCATCGCCGCCATGGCACTTGCCGGTGGCGCGGCCGCCGATCAGTCCCGCCGGCAGTTCGCGGCGCTGGCGCGGCTGTCCGGCATCTTCGCGGACCGGATTCGCGCCCTGCCGCTGGTGCTGGCCTATCGCGCCGAAAGCCGGCAGGCGGAATTCATCCGGACCGCTGCCGAGGACGTCGCGGAGCGAACCCTGAAGGTGTTGCGGGTTGCGTTTCTGTCGTCGGCATCACTGGAGTTTTTCGCAGCGCTCTCCGTTGCGCTGCTGGCCGTCTATGCGGGCTTCAATCTGCTGGATCTGCTGCCGTTTCCCTCGCCGGAAAAGCTCGATCTGCCGCGCGCGTTCTTCCTGCTGGCGCTCGCGCCCGAATTTTACGGCCCGATGCGGCGTCTCGCGGCGGCCTATCATGACCGCGAACTCGCCCAGACCGCACGCGAACGGCTCGCGCCTCTCGCGGGGCCGGCGGCTGTGGCCGACGCGGTGGCCGTGCCCGATCCGCAGGTGACGGTGGCAGCGCCCGGCATCGCCTTCTCCAACGTCACGATACGCTATGCGGGCGAAGACAGCGCCGCGGTGTCCGGCTTCTCGCTCACTGTGACGCCGGGACAGGCGGTGGCGCTGGTCGGGCCGTCCGGCAGCGGCAAGACCAGTCTGCTCCACCTTCTCCTCGGCCTTGCGCCACTCTCGGGAGGCACGGTCATTGTCGGCGATCGCGATCTTGCCGCGATCGGCTCGCTCGCGCCGCTGGCAGCCTGGGCCGGCCAGCATCCGGCCGTCGTGCCGGGCACGTTGCGCGACAACATCGCGCTCGCCAATCCGTCCGCATCCGCCGCGCAGGTGGCGGACGCGGCTGAGCGCGTCGGCCTGTCGGCGCTGCTCGCGGCACGCGGCGGTCTCGACGCCTCGATCGACGGGCGCGGCGGTGGCCTGTCCGGCGGCGAACGGCGACGACTGGCGCTCGCCCGCGCCCTTTTGAAACCCGCGCCGTTTCTCTTGCTCGACGAGCCGACCGCGCATCTCGACGCCGACGCCGAACAGGCATTGATCGCCGTGATCGATCGCCTCCGCCGCGGCCGTACCACGATCATCGCCACCCACAGCGATGCGCTGGCGGCACTCGCCGACGTCACCATCCACCTGCGGAGCGAGGCGTGAGCGCGATCAACCGGATGCTCCGCGAGGAACGCCGCCGCCAGCGCGGCGCGCTGTGGCGCGCATGCGCCTGCGCGGCGCTGGCCGCGGCCTCCGCCGTGATGCTGCTCGGCATCTCAGGCTGGTTCATTACGGCGGCCGCTTTCGCCGGAGCAGCAGGTCCCGCCGTCGCCAACGCCTTCAACTATATGCTGCCGAGCGCCGGCATCCGCCTGCTCGCCATCGCGCGAACCGGCGCACGCTACGGTGAGCGCCTGTTCGGCCATGCCGCCGCATTACGCGCGCTCGCCGTCATCCGCAGCCGCCTTTTCCTCGCTATCTCACAGTCGCCGCCGCGACGGGCTCTGTCGCTGTCATCGGGCGAGGCCACCGCCCGGCTGGTGCAGGATGTGGGTGCGCTCGAAACCCGGTTCTTCCGCATCAGCGCACCATGGAGCGTGGGCGCGGGCGCCGTGACGGGGGGCGCGCTGCTGCTGTTCGGCGGCGGCACCGCTGCTGTCGTGGTGCTGGCGATCATGGCCACCGTGATCGTGATCGGCCGCAGCATCGCCCGGCGCATGCAGGCGCGTGGCCGGATCGTGCAGCGCGCCGCCGGCTCCCTGAAGGAAGCCGTCGCGGATGCGGCGATGTCGGCGGCGGAGCTGCGCTGCTACGGCCTGCAGGATGCCGTCGCATCGCGGATCGATGCGCTGAGCACCGATCTCGCCACTGCACAGCGCGCGCAGGCCAATGCGGAAGCGATCTTGGAGTTTCTGCCCGCCTTCGCGACAGGTCTCGCAGCCGCTGCCGCACTGGTGCTTGCGGCCCCCGCCGGTGCAGACATCGCGGCCATGGCGGCGCTTGCGGCAGCGATGACGCTCGATTGCGCCACACCGCTCTTGCGCGCCCTTGCGCAGGACGGCCGTGCCGATGAGGCCCGCGAACGCCTCGACGGATGGATGCAGGCCGCGACCGAAGCCGGGGCGCAGCAGAACAAGACGCTGTCCGCCCGTCCGTCCATCGAATTGCGCGGCGTGGTTCAGGCGCGCCTCGCGCCCGGCGCACGCGCCGCCATCGTCGGGCGATCCGGTTCCGGCAAGACCACGCTGATCGAGCAGCTTCTATGTCTGCGCGATGCTCCCACGGGCGACATCCTGCTCGACGGCTTCGACATCGCCGAGCTTCCTCCCGCTCAGGTGCGCGCACTGTTCGGCTGGGCGCCGCAGGATGCCGCGCAGATTTCCGGCACCGTGCGCGACAACCTGCAACTGGCCGACGCCGCCGCCGGCGAGGACGAGATGTGGGAGGCGCTGGCGGACGCTACAATTGACGAGCGCGTGCGGCGGCTCGAAGGGGGGCTCGACGGCTGGATCGGCGAGAACGGCGAGCGACTGTCGGGCGGCGAACGGCGGCGGCTGGCGCTCGCCCGCGCGTATCTTGCAAAAACGCCGTGGCTGCTGCTCGACGAGCCCACCGAAGGCCTCGACGCCGACACCGAACGCGCTGCCGTCACGCGCTTAAAAGCGCGGCTCGATCGGCGGGGGCAAGGCCTGATCGTGGCGAGCCATCGCAAGCTACCGCTGGAACTGTGCGACACAACGCTCCATATCGAGGCCGCGCGTGTCCCCGACAAACGGCAAGTCTCCGGCTAGTCCATCCGCGCGCAGACCCCGCGGGTCAGGATCAGCGTCAGTTCGCGCGCCGTCTGGTCGGCATCCAGTGCACTGCGGCCATGGATGTGCCGCCACGCGGCGTGCTCGATCGCGCCGAACAGCACGTCCCGAAACAGGCGCGGATCGAGCCCTTCCCGCACCTCGCCGGTCTCGACCGCCTCCCGCACGACCCGCACCAGCACCGACGTATAGCGCCGGTTCAGATCGTGGATGGCGGAGCCCGCGTAATCGTCGGCCGTCCGCACCTCGGAAATGAACAGGCGGCACAGGTCGGCGTCCGCCACGAAGGTTTCGAGATGCCGGTGAATCAGCGTGCCGAGCCGGTCGCAAAACGAGGCCTGCGCGAAAACCCGCGTTTCAAGATCGACCAGGATGCGTTGATAGAAGCGCTCCAGCACGCCATGCAGCAATTCACGCTTGTTGCGAAAATAGCGATAGACAAGACCATCCGAAATCCCCGCGCGCCGCGCGATGTCGGAAATCGACGCACGCTCGAAGCCATGTTCGGCGAACACGCGCCCGGCGGCCTCTACGATGGCGTCGGCTCGATCCTGCAATCGCTCCGGGCTGACCGCTGGCACGCCCCCTCCTTGTCCTGCTGATCGGGATCAGTATGATCACGAAAGTGAACGCCGTTCAATATGTCGGTCAATCGACAACAGCGGCCGCGGAGGATACGACGGGAGGACGCGATGATCGTCATAGACGAGACCACGACCATTGGCGACGCGTTCGCGCGCGCGGCCGCCGCCTATGCCGACCGGCCGTTTCTCGCCGTACCGTCGGGCGCGCATCGACCCTATCATCAGGCAGGCTACGCGATCAGTTTCGCGCAAGCTTCGCGCGAGGTCGGGCGCATCGCAGCAATCTATCGCGCGCAAGGCTACGGCCACGGCCATCGCGTCGCCATGCTGCTCGACAACCGGCCCGAACATCTGCTGCACAAGCTGGCCTTCAACGCGCTCGGCATATCCTGCGTGCCGGTCAATCCGGATTATCGCCCGGGCGAGATCGCCTATCTGCTGGATCACAGCGAGGCCGACATTGCTCTGGTCGCGCCCGAGCGGCGTGAGCAGATGATCGCGGGAATGAATGCGGGAACACACAGCGCGCCTGTCGTCATGTTCGACGATCCGTCCATGCTGCCGCCCGCCGCGCGCCCGGCGCGAGCCGATCCGGTGACGTCGGCAAGCGAGGCCAGCATCCTCTACACGTCCGGCACCACCGGACGGCCGAAGGGCTGCATCCTCTCGCACAACTACGAACTGGAGTCGGGCGACTGGTATGCCCGGCTCGGCCACATGGCGACCTTCCGCGACGAGGGGGAACGCCTCTACAATCCGCTGCCACTCTACCACGTCAACGCGTCGATCCTGTCGTTCTTCTGCGTGATGCTGACGGGAAGCTGCCAGATCCAGCCCGACCGCTTCGCGCCGACCCGCTGGTGGCGCGAGGTCAGCGAGACACGCGCGAGCATCGTGCATTATCTTGGCATCATCGTGCCGCTGCTGCTCAATCAGGACGACAGCGCGGATGAGCACCGCCATCAGGTTCGTTTCGCCATCGGTGCCGGTGTCGAGCCTCAGTTGCATGCCGCATTCGAGCAGCGCTTCGGCTTTCCGCTGATCGAGATCTGGGGCATGACGGAGATGGTTCGTCTCCTGGCGGACGTCGAGGCACCCCGTCAGATCGGCACGCGCGCCTTCGGGCGGCCGCGGCCCGGCATCGAGGTGCGGGTGGTGGATGACAACGACGTTCCCGTTCCGGCCCGTCAGCCGGGCGAGATGACCATGCGCTATTCCGAAGCGACGCCGCGCCGCGCCTTCTTCTCCGGCTATCTGAAGGACGACGAAGCCACTGCGCAGGCCTGGCGCGGCGGCTGGTTTCACACCGGCGACACCGTGCGGCAGGATACCGACGGCATGCTGCATTTCGTCGATCGAAAGAAGAACATCATCCGCCGCTCCGGCGAAAACATCGCGGCGGCCGAGGTGGAAGCCGTGCTGCAGGCGCACGATCTGGTCCGCCAGGTCGCGGTGCTGGCGGTTGCCGATCCGATCCGCGAAGAAGAAGTGTTCGCCTGTGTCGTCCTCGCCGAGGGCGCGAGCGCACAGGCCGCGGCCGATGCGCTGTTCGCGCACTGCCACCGCGCGCTGGCCTATTTCAAGACGCCCGGCTGGCTGTATTTCGTCGAGAGCCTGCCCACCACCGGCACGCAGAAAATCCAGAAGCATCAGATTTTCGCGAAAGGTGTCGATCCGACAACACTGCCGGGCGTGGTCGATTTGCGGCACCGCAAAAAGCGCGACACCGGTGCGGCTGCCGGCTGACGACCATCGAAGCGCGACAACAACGCGGCATCGGCACGCTTGCGGGGTGCGTGGCGCCATACTACCAAAGCGGCAAGACCGGCGAGAACGTCGGCTTAAAAATCGAGGAGGAAACGATGTACCCTGGCAGTCAGGCGCAGACCCGGCCGGACCAGAAGGCCGTGATCATGGCCGGTTCCGGCGCAAGCCTTACCTATGCGGAGCTGGACGCCCGCTCCAACAGGCTTGCACACTTCCTGCGCAGCCAAGGCCTGAACAGGCACGACCATTATTCGATCTTCATGGAAAACAATCTCCATTATGTCGAATGCTGCGCTGCGGGCGAGCGCGCAGGTCTGTACTACACCTGCATCAATTCGTTTCTGACCGCCGACGAACTTGCCTACATCGTCAACAACAGCGAGTCGAAGATCCTCATCACATCGCGGGAGAAACTCGACGTCGCGCGCGAAGCCCTGAAGCAGTGTCCGAAGGTGAGCCTCTGCATCGTGGTCGATGGCGCCGGCGACGGCGACAAGATTTTGAACCTCGACGAAGCGACCGCCCCCTTCCCCACGACACCGATTGCCGACGAGCGCATCGGATCGGCGATGCTGTATTCGTCCGGCACCACCGGCCGACCGAAAGGTATCGTCCGTCCGCTGCTGGACCAGCCGCCCTCGCAGCCCGGACCGCTGTTCGATTTTCTCAACAAGCTCTGGCGCTACCGCGACGGCCTCGTCTATCTCTCCCCCGCACCGCTCTATCACTCCGCGCCTCAGGCGGCGGTTGGCCTCGCCATCCGCAACGGCGGCACCGTGATCGTGATGGAGAAGTTCGATCCCGAACAATATCTCCGGCTCGTCGAAAAATACCGGCCGACCCACAGCCAGCTCGTGCCCACCATGTTCTCGCGGATGCTGAAGCTGCCCGAGGATGTGCGAAACAAATACGACGTCTCCTCGCTCGAAGTGATCATCCACGCCGCCGCGCCCTGCCCCGTCCAGGTCAAGGAGCAGATGATCGCGTGGTGGGGGCCGATCATCCACGAATATTACGGCGCGACGGAAGGTCTCGGCTTCTGCGCCTGCGACAGCGAGCAGTGGCTGGCGCACAAGGGAACGGTCGGCAAGATCATGCTGGGCGAATTGCACGTGCTCGACGAAAATATGCAGCCGGCTCCGAAGGGAACGCCCGGAACGCTGTGGTTCAAGACGGCAACGGAGTTCGCCTATTTCAACGATGCCGAGAAGACCCGCGAGAACCGCTCGCCGGACGGCACCATGAGCACGGTGGGTGACGTCGGGTATGTCGACGACGACGGCTTCCTGTATCTGACGGATCGCTCGACCTTCATGATCATCTCCGGCGGCGTGAACATCTACCCGCAGGAATGCGAGAACCTGCTCATCACGCACCCGAAGGTCGCGGACGCTGCCGTATTCGGCGTACCGAACGAGGATCTCGGCGAGGAGGTGAAGGCCGTCATTCAGCCGATGCCGGACGTCGAACCGAACGAGATTCTGGCGACCGAATTGATCGCGTTCTGCAGCGAGCATCTGTCGCGCCAGAAGATTCCGCGCTCGGTGGACTTCGAGGCCGAGCTGCCACGCCTGCCGACTGGCAAGCTTTACAAGCGCCTGCTGCGCGACCGTTACTGGGGCAACAGCAAGAGCCGGATCGTTTAGAGCACTATCCCGAAAGTGAGGTTCTTTTTTCGAAATAGCCGGGGCCAAATTCGGCGAAGCTGGATGTGACCCCGGCGAGCCGCTCAAATGCAAAAAAGCCCGCGACGCCGGATGGCGCCGCGGGCTTTCTATGGGACGAACTGAATCCGGTCAACCGAAGCTGCGCGCGATCAGCATTTTCTGCACCTCGGAGGTCCCCTCGTAGATCTGGCAGACGCGGGCGTCGCGATAGATCCGCTCGACCGGAAAATCCGACAGATACCCGTAGCCGCCGAAAATCTGCAGCGCGCCGGAGATGATTTCCTCCGCCGCTTCCGAGGCAAACAGTTTTGCCATCGCGGCTTCCGTCAAGCAGGGGACGCCTGCGCTCTTCATGCGCGCCGCGTTGAGCACGAGTTGCCGCGCGGCTTCCAGCTTGGTCCGCAGCTCGGCCAGCTTGAACGCGATCGCCTGATGCTGAACGATCGGCTTGCCGAACGTCGTGCGCTCCTTCGCGTAAACGATGGCGTGATCGAGCGCCGCCTGCGCCATGCCGACCGACTGCGAGGCGATGCCGATGCGGCCCGTCTCCAGACTGGACAGCGCGATGCGATAGCCCTCGCTCTCCTTGCCGATTCGGAACTCCTCCGGCACCTCCATGTCCTCGAAGCGGAGCGAGCAGGTATCCGAGCAGCGCTGGCCAAGCTTCTCCTCAACCTTGGCGACAACATAGCCCGGCGTCGAGGTCGGCAGCAGGAATGCGGTGATACCGTCACCTTCCGCACCTTCCAGCCGCGCGAACACGAAGATCCAGCCGCCGATCTTGCCCGAGGTGATGAACTCCTTGCCGCCGTTGATGATGTAGCGATCACCCTTGCGCACCGCCTTGGTGCGGAGCGATCGCGCATCCGATCCGGCCTGCGACTCGGTCAGCGCGAACGCGCCGATGAACTCGCCGCGCGCGGCCGGAACAAGGACACGCTGCTTTTGATCTTCCGTGCCGAAACGCTGCAGGATCGCATTGAACGGCGCGTTGTGCACGCTCATCACCGTGGAGATCGCGCCATCTCCGCTGGCGATCTCCATCAGCGCCAGCGCATAAGACACATAATCCGCGCCAACGCCGGAATACTCCTCGGGCACCGTCATGCCCATGAAGCCAAGGTCGGCGAGCCCCTTCAGCGCCTCTGGTTCAATCGCTTTCTCGCGGTCACGCCGCGCGGCGCCCGGCGCCAGCACGTCGCGAGAAAATGCGCGCGCGGTTTCGGCGATCTGCTGCTGTTCGTCGGTCATCATCGGTGTCACGCTCCCCGGAAGCTGGCGGCGCGGCGTTCGACAAAGCTCGCGACCCCCTCCTTCGCATCCTCGGTTGTCAGAAGTTTCTGGTTGATGAGGCCGAATTCGGCGATAGCCGCGTCCGGCCCCTCGTGGAGCGCCTTGCGCGCGTTGGTGATGGTCGCGCTGACCGCCAGCGGCGCCTGCACGGCAATCCGTTCCGCGATCTCAAGGGCGCGCACGAGCTGTTGCCCGACCGGAACCACCTCCTGCACGAGGCCGAGCCGAAGCGCCGTCGGCGCGTCGAAATCGTCCCCGGTCAGAAGATACAACATGGCGTTTCCATAGCCCGCCCGCTCGACGATACGCACCGTCGCGCCGTGGTTCGCCATCACGCCACGCTTCACCTCGAGCTGCGAGAAACGGGTGTTGTCGGCGGCCACCACGATGTCGGCGGCAAGCATGAGTTCGATGCCGGCGGTGAAGCAGATGCCCTGCACGGCAGCGACGACCGGCTTGGTCCGCAGCGGCGGGCGCAGGTTGAACGGATCGACACAGCCTTCCGGCGCAAGATGACGTCCAGCCTCCAGCCATGACGCGAGCTGATCGAGTTGCAACCCGGCGGTGAAGTGATCGCCGAAAGCATGCAGCACGGCAACGCGGGCGTCGCGATCCGCTTCGAACCTGTCGAAGGCATGGCCCAGTTCGATGATCATCTTTTCGCCCAAGCCGTTGCGCTTGGCAGGCCGATCAATGCCGATCAGAAAAATATGGCCGCGCCGTTCACAAACGATCGTGCCGTCCGGGGAGTTTTGCTCCGCACCCATCTGCCACTCTTATGGTCTGCCCGTTCCGGGCCCCGTTTCATCCCGGCAGGGGCTTTGCCCCCGGTCCGCGGGGCTGTCAACCCCAGACGCGAGCCGATCCCGCCGGCGCCTGGATCGCGACAGAGGCAACGTCCGGCGGATCGCACGACGCACGACTTCCGCGCCCTGGGCCGAGAACGCGATCAGTCGCGCTGCAACACGTTTCGCGAGAGCATGGCGTTGGCCCCGTTGGCCCAAATGCTCCTGCACGACCGGCCGCGTTTTCTCTCGCGCAATCTCACACTCGGCTACCGCCTTCCGATTTTACCACTCGCTGCGTCCCGGCCGACACATGCACTTTGCATCGACAGCTCTCTCTGTTTTGCAAGGACGATACGATGTTCAGGCTTTGCTCAATGCTCTTTGCTCTTTGGTTGAGCTATCGCGTCCGAATGATGCGTATCAAATCATCACTGTATGAAATTTCATGCGTCGGCGATTGAGCCACGTCGCGAGTCGTGGTCTTCTTCCCCCAGTCGAAACATCATCCTCCGTCGGAACTCTCCTCATGGATCTTTATCTTCGCGGCAGGACCGTGCTCATCACCGGTGCCTCCAAGGGTATTGGCGCGGCGGCCGCCGAGGCCTTCGCCGAGGAAGGCTGCCACCTGCATCTCGCGGCTCGCTCGGTCGACGCGCTCGAAGCGTTGGCTGATCGCCTGCGCACGCTTCATCGCGTTGAGGTGACCATTCACCCGGTCGATTTGCGCAACGGCGACGATCTCAAGCGACTGGCAGACGAGTCGTCGGGCGTTGACATCCTCGTGAACAATGCCGGCGACATTCCCGGCGGCTCACTCGACAAGGTCGATGAGGAAACCTGGCGTCATGCGTGGGATCTGAAAGTGTTCGGATTCATTAATCTGACGCGCCTGATGTATGCGCGCATGAAGGCCCGGGGCGGCGGCGTGATCATCAATGACATCGGCTCGGCGGGCGAACGTTTTGATTACAATTACATCACGGGCAGCAGCGGCAACGCGGCGCTGATGGCCTTCACCCGCGCGCTGGGCGGGCAAAGCCTGAGAGACCATATTCGCGTGGTCGGAATCAATCCTGGGCCGGTGCAGACCGATCGTGTCATCGGCGTCATGAAACGGCAGGCACTGGTGAAATTCGGCGATGAAAGCCGCTATGCCGAGATGGCGGCGACCTACCCGCTCGGCCGCGCCGCCAAACCGCGCGAGATCGCGGACATGATGGCGTTTCTCGCCTCCGACCGTTCAGGCTACACCAGCGGCGTGATCGTCACGATCGACGGCGGCATGTGCGCGAGCACTGGAACTTAGAGACCGCACACCTCCTCGCGCACACCTGCGATCAGGAATAATTCGCATAAGCATTGACGAACGAATTTGCTCCGGAAAGCGGCGGTGACTTTCGTTGCCGGCTAAGGGCTGATAGAGAAAGCGCGCCTGCCTGCCGCAAACGGCGGCGCATCTCTTTCCGGAATGACCAATGTCCAATGCACTTGCCATGACGAAATCGCGCGTGGCCGCGATTTCCATCGTCGCCAGCGCGAGCATGGCAACACTGAAGCTTGTCATCGGGATCGCCATCGGCAGTCTGGCGCTTATTTCCGATGCCCTTCACAGCACAGTCGACCTTGCCGCGACCGTGGTCACCTGGGTTGTCGTGCGCATCTCCGACAAACCCGCCGATGACGAACATCACTACGGGCATGGCAAGCTGGAAAGTCTTTCCGCGCTCGGCGTGATCGCCATGCTTTACGTGTTGGCCGGGGGGATCGTCGTCGCCTCGGTGCAGCGCCTGCGCGCTGGCGAACACCCGGAAGCGGTATCCGCGATCCCGTTCGTTGTTCTCGTTCTGGACATGGCGGTCAACCTGTGGCGCGCGCGCGCGCTCCAGAAGACCGCGCGCGAAACCAAGAGCCAGGCACTGGCGGCTGACGCGCTGCACTTCATGTCCGACGTTCTGGGGTCCATCGCCGCGATTGCGGGTCTTGGCCTGGCCGCTCTGGGCTTCTGGTGGGGCGACGCCGCAGGCGCTATCGGCATCGCGGTCCTGATCTCGGCTCTCGGCGTTCGTCTCGGCCGGTCGACCATCGAAACGCTGCTCGATCAGGCTCCGGCCGGTGCTGCCGAAAAGGCCGCCATTGCCATCGGCGCGGTTCCCGGTGTGGTGGAGCTGGAGCGGCTCCGAGTCCGGATGGTGGGACCGACCCACTTCGTCGATGCGACGGTCAAGGTTCCGCGCACCTACCCGATCGGTCGCATCGACAGGATCAAGCAGCAGGCGCAGGCTGCTGTGTCGAATGTCCTTGGCGATGCGGACCTCACCTTCACCGCCATTCCGGTCGCACGCAGCAACGAGAGCGTGCGCGATCGCATCATGGTCATCGCGCGCAATCAGGGCCTCGCGATCCACCATGTGACGGTGCACGATCTTGGCGAAAAACTGATCGCAGGTATCGATCTCGAAGTCGATGGCAACATGCCGCTGGCGGCGGCCCATGACATCACCATGAGACTCGAAGCCGCGATCCACGACGAGTTCGGCGAGGACGTCGAGATCGACACGCATATCGAGCCGCTCGAGCCCGAGCTCCCGCAGGGCGCCGATGCAAGCCCAGAGCGCACCGCCGAGATCGCCGATGCGCTGGCCAAGATCGCCGCAGGCGAAAACGCCATCTTCGACGTGCACAATGTGCGTGTTCGCGAAACCGACGCCGGAGAAGTCGTCAATTTTCACTGCCGCGCGGCCCCCACGATGTCGGTGCTCGATGTGCACAACCAGGTGGACGCGATCGAGCGCGCACTCCGCCGCGCCTACCCTGTCGTGAAGCGCGTCATCAGCCACGCCGAACCTCCGCATTGAGCGGGCGGCCCCGTTCACGGTTCGGACTCGCGTCAACGCCTGCATCAAACAGGTGGACAGAAATTTTTTCGCGTTAACGAATCGTTGACTCTCGACAACTCGGGCGAAGTGGATTCAAATCGGATTGATTCGAGGCGGTGGCTCACATCGCTCTCCTGATCGGAACCACGACATCCTTGGGGGCAAGAGGCATGCCGCGTTCCCACGCGACAACCGGCGCGTGCGCCCAATCCGATTCGATCAAGGGATTGGCGGAGTCGATTGCGAAGCCGGAATATCAGCGTCTGGTGATCGCCGAGCCTGCACTGCGGCGGGCGGTACCGACACTCATCATTGCCTTTCTTATCACGATCTGCGTCGGAGCGCTGGTCCAGGTGATCGACCAGTCGCGTCAGAAGCGGGCCGCCATGGTCCGTGATATTTCGGCACTCGCCGACATCCTCGCCGAGCGACTGGATCGCGCCGGCGGCATTCGGATCGACCGGCCGGGAGCGGCCGAACGCCTGCAAAATCTCCTGCCGAGTCTTATTCCATCCTGGGGCGTCGCCTTCGGCCGGCGGGTGATCGTCACAGGCTCCGACCAGCGCACCCTTGCGTTCCTTCCAGCCGACGATAGCGAGCGCGACGTATCGCATACGCTCGACGCAATTGGCGCCGCCATGCCGATGAGCATGCCCGGCGCGCAGTCGAAGGTCATCGATATCGAACTACCGGACGGAGGACGCGCGCTCGTCTCCCAGCGCAGCGTCCGCTCGCTCGGCGGACAGGTCGTCGTCCTGCAGCAGAACGAAGAATCGATCTGGCGATCAGACTCGGCATTGTCGGTCACACTGTCCGCTACCACGGGTTTCGTGGTGCTGATCCTCGGCTTTGCGTTTCACTGGCAGTCGACCCGCGCCCGCGAGGGCGACGTCATCAACGACGCGGTCCGGCACCGCATCGACACCGCCCTCAATCGCGGCCGGTGCGGGCTCTGGGACTGGGATCTGTCGCGCGGACGAATTTTCTGGTCGCAGTCGATGTTCATGCTGCTCGGCCTTGACAACCGCAGCGACCTTCTCACCTTCGGCGAGGTCAACGCGCTGGTGAACACCGACGACATCGATCTGTTCGAGGTTGCCACCCAGCTCGTCGCGATGCGGCTCGACCACATTGACCAGACATTCCGTATGCGCCATGCCAACGGGCACTGGATCTGGCTGCGCGTGCGCTGCGAACTGGCACACACCTCCGACGACAATGGTCTTCATCTGATCGGAATCGCGGTGGATATCACCGAGCAGAAGAGCCTCGCGGAGCGTTCGGTGGAAGCCGACCTGCGACTGCGGGACGCCATCGAAACAATTCCGGAGGCTTTCGTTCTGTGGGATGCCGACAACCGGCTGGTGCTGTGCAACTCGCATTTCCAGCGACTGCATCAGCTGCCGGAAACCGCGGTCGCTCCGGGCACCTCCTACGAGACCGTCGCAGAAGTGGGACGGATGCCGGAAGTCCGCAAACGCCTGCCGGGCCCGACAGGCGACGCACAGGGGGCGCGAACCTTCGAGGCTCAGCTGGAGACAGGGCGCTGGCTGCACATCAGCGAACGGCGGACGAAGGACGGCGGTTACGTCTCGGTCGGCACCGACATCACCCAGATCAAGCTCCACGAAGAACAGCTCGTGGACAACGACCTGCGGCTGCGCGCCACCGTCATCGATCTCAAACGGACGCAGGCGACGCTCGAACGACAGGCGCTGGAGCTGGCCGATCTCGCCCAGAAATACGCATTGGAGAAAACCCGGGCCGAGGAAGCCAACCAGGCCAAATCAAAATTCCTCGCCAACATGAGCCACGAGCTGCGCACGCCGCTCAATGCCATCATCGGCTTCTCCGAAATCATGGGAAGCGGCATGTTCGGCGATCTCGGCTCGGAGAAGTATCAGGAATACTGCTCGGACATTCTCAGCAGCGGGCAATATCTGCTCGAAGTCATCAACGACGTGCTCGACATGTCGAAGATCGAGGCGGGACGGATGAAGCTGGAGCTTCAGGAGCTCGATCTCGTCCAGACCCTGAATGAATCGCTGCGGGTGGTGTCCGGTCGTGCCGAGATGAAGGGTCTGTCGGTATCCGCGCTCATCGCTGAAACCGCGCCGATCATTGCCGACCGCCGCGCCGTCAAGCAGATCCTTGTGAATCTGTTGTCCAACTCGGTGAAGTTTACGCCGGACGGTGGGCGCGTAGTCGTGCGGACACGAGTCGTCGGCGATACGATCCGCCTGCTGATCGCGGACACCGGGATCGGCATTCCATCAGGTGCGGTGAGCCGGCTCGGGCGTCCTTTCGAACAGGTCGAAAGCCAGCTCTCGAAAAGCTACCCTGGCTCCGGCCTGGGCCTCGCCATCGCGAAATCGCTGACGCAGTTGCACGGTGGCGACATGCGGCTGCGCTCACGGCTTGGCCGCGGCACCGTCGTTGCTGTCACCCTACCACGCGGACGGCAGCGCACGAATTCCGTCGCGGCCTGATATCCGGGCGTGAGGCGACGTAAGCGCCCTGAGCTACTCTGCCTTTTCCACAAGACGCGTAAAGACCTCGCGCACCTCACCCTGTGTCTCGCGCAGACGCGCTTCAAGCGCGGAGAAATCCGGCGCATCGCCCGCCCGCGCCAGGATCGACAGCAGGCTGTCGCCGGCGTCATCCGGCTTGAACGACCCCGACACGCTCAATCGCAGCACCTGTATCAGATCGTCGTAGAGCCGCACGGCGGTCCGCAGGACGCCGACATCGGATGGCGACAACAGGTCAAGCCGCGCGGCATTGTCGAGCACCTGCCGCGTACTGACATCGAGAATGTCCGGATGGTCGGCTGCATGCACGAGCTGCAGATACTGCGCGATGAACTCGATGTCGATCAGGCCGCCGGCCGCATTCTTGATATCCCAGGCATCGCTTTCGCCCCGCTCGGCTGCGATGGCGTGCCGCATTCCCGCAACGTCGGCCGCGATCAGTTTCCGATCGCGCCGGCGCGTCAGCACCTTGCGGATCGTCGCCTCAATCCGCGCGCGAAGCTCGGGCGGCCCCGAAATCACGCGGGCGCGCGTCAGGGCCATGTGCTCCCAGGTCCAAGCCTCGCGCTCCTGATACTCTCCGAACGCATCGATCCGCGACGCGAGCGGGCCGGCGCGACCGGACGGGCGAAGACGCATGTCCACATCATACATCACGCCGTGATTGGTCCGCGTGGTGAAGGCACTGATCAGACGTTGCGTCAGCCGCGCGAAATACTGCCCGCCATGCAGCGATCGCTCGCCATCCGAGTCCGGATGCGCCTCGTCGAAATCGTAGATCAGGATCAGGTCGAGATCGGATGCCGCCGTCATCTCGCGGCTACCGAGTTTGCCCATGGCGACGATGGCGGTCTGCTGGCCCGCGATCCGCCCGTACTGCTCGGCGAACTGTTGCGACACCAGCGCGTGGACCGTATCCACCACGCCTTCGGCGACATTGGCGAAGGCGACGCTGGCCCGGTCAGCGGCCACGGTGCCGGAAAGTATACGTGTGCCGATCAGAAACAGGCTTTCCTGGCCGAACATACGTAAGCGATCCAGGAAATCCTCATATGTGTTCGCATCCGCCAGCGTCGCGGCGAGACGCGCCGAAAGCTGTTCGCGATCCGGCATCGCGCCGAAAAACCGCGGATCGACCAGACCATCCATCAAACGAGGCTGATGCGCGAGCATATCGCCAAGCCTGGGCGCGGCGCCCAGCACCATCGCAACCAGCGCCAGCATGTCCGCGTGCTGGGTCAGCAGCCGGATCAGGCGTCCACCGCGTTGCAATTCCTGCAGAAAGTGATCGAACACACGCACAGCTGCATCGGGATCCTCCGCCCGTGCAAGGCCGCTCACCAGCGTCGGCACGAAATCGTCGAACGCCTGCCGTGTCGCCTCCGCGCGCAGGGCTCGGTAATCGCCGGACATCCAGTTGCGCAGCGTGTCGGCCACCATGAACGGCTGCTCGTAACCGAGCGAAGCCAGATGCGCGACAAGGCGACCATCCTCGGGACCACGGCTGTAATCGATCGCGGGCAAACGCGCGGTGCCCGTGGGATCGCCCTCGAACAGCTTGACGTAATGGGCCTGCACGCGTTCGAGATGCCCGACCAGATCGGCAGCGAAGCCCGCCCGATCCGTATAGCCGAAGAAACGAGCGAACCGTTCGAGATCCTCCGGCGCGCTCGGCAGCGTATGGGTCTGCTCGTCCGCGATCATCTGCAGGCGATGCTCGACGCGACGAAGAAATTCGTAAGCTGCCGTCAATTCGTCGCGCGCCTGAAAGGTGATCCAGTTCGACGCCGCCAGCACGCGCAGCGCCTCCAGCGTCGGCCGGACGCGCAGGTCCGGGTGCCGTCCGCCGGCGATCAGCTGCTGGGTCTGCGCGAAGAACTCGATCTCGCGGATGCCGCCCCGGCCGACCTTGACGTTGTGCCCTTCGACTGCGATCTCGCCGTGTCCCTTGAAGGCCTGCATCTGACGCTTCATGTCGTGGACATCGTTCAGCGCGGCGAAGTCGAGATGCTTGCGCCAGACGAATGGAGCGATCTCGGCAACGACGCGTTCCCCCGCCGCGCTGTCGCCAGCACACGGGCGCGCCTTGATCATTGCGGCACGCTCCCACGTCCGCCCTTCCCGCTCGTAATAGCCAAGCGCCGCGGGCGTGGAGATCGCGACCTGCGTCGAGGCGGGATCCGGGCGGAGCCGCAGATCGACGCGGAAGACATAGCCGTCGCCGGTCCGCTGTTGAAGAATACGCGCCATCGTCTGCGTGACGCGCACGAAGAACGGCTGCTGCTCGATGCCCTCCGCAAGCGGAGCGAGATCGGGCTCGAAGAACACGATAAGGTCGATGTCGCTGGAGTAGTTGAGTTCGCCGGCCCCCATCTTGCCCATGGCAAGAACGACATAACCACTGCCCTGCTCCGGCGCCTGCGGGTCTTCAGGCAGCAATCGGCCGCGCGCTGCTTCCTGCCGCAGGGCAAAGCGGAGCGCGGCCTGCACCGAGCGCACCGCCAAATCGGTCAGCGCTTCCGTCACGCGCATCACCGGCCATACACCGCCGATGTCGCAGAGCGCGATCAGCAGCGCAGCCTCCGCCTTCATGCGGCGCAGCGCGATCATCGCGTCGGCCTCGGTTTCGGCCAGGCCCGCAGCCTGCGTCGATTCCGCTATCAGGCTGGCAAGATACGCGTCGGGATTGGAGGTCAGCAGCCGTCGCAAGCGCAGCGGGTCGGCGCGCACGAGGTCGAACAGATAGGGAGAACTTTCCGCGAGAGCGGCCGCGATCGTGAACGCGCGCGGCACGCGCTTGAAAATATCACGCAGCGCAACCGATTCTGCCCCGGCGATATCCGCCAGCCAGTCGTCGGCGCACTGCCCGGCGCTGGCCGCATCGTGCAGCACGGGAGCTGTTGCCAGACGCGATGCGAGTTCGCCGAGTTCCGCGTTCAGGATCGCGGCATCATACATGCTTCATCATTCCCATTCCGGCCTTGCCAGCACGGATAGCGGATTTGTGCAACCGGAAGCGTGAATTATTCGGCAGCGGAGCGAATTCCGCCCTCGGTTACCGGAGATTCTGCAGGCAATGGCGCCGGAAGCGCCCCTGATACCGTTGCCGGGAGCACGAGGGTTGCGCGCAGCCCCGGTTTCGCGTCGTCCAGCAGCAGATTGCCGCCGTGCAGCGTGGCGACCGCCGAAGCAAGGCTGAGGCCGAGCCCGGAACCCGGCAGCGTCCGGCTCGCCTCGAGCCGCACGAAACGCTCGACAGCCCGCACGCGGTCTTCCTCCGGTATCCCGGGGCCACGATCGATCACGCCGAGCAGAACACGGCTGCCCTCGGCCTGCGCCTCGATCGCAATGTCGGGGCCGGGCACAACCGAATCAGCATCGCGCTTCTCCCGCCGGCCATACTTGATCGCGTTCTCGACGAGATTGGCGAGCGCCTGGCTGACGAGTTCCCGATTGCCATGAAGAGGCAGCGCCTCCGGCCCCACACGAACGTCGAGCGTGAGACCTTCGTCCTCGGCCAGCGGCTCATAGAGTTCGTGGATGCCCCGCGCCACTTCGGCCGCATCGAAATCGGTCATATCGCCGCGCGCCTGTCCCGATTCGGCGCGCGCGATCATCAGGAGCGCGTTGAAGGTGCGGATCAGCGCGTCGGATTCCTCGATGGTCCGCTCCAGCGCGGCGCGATAGTCCTCCTCGCACCCCGCCTTGGCCAGTGCGGCCTCCGCGCGGTTGCGCAGGCGCGTGAGCGGCGTCTTGAGATCATGGGCGATGTTGTCGGAGACTTCCTTCAGCCCTTTCATCAGGGCCTCGATCCGCTCCAGCATCGCATTGAGATTTTCCGCGAGCCGGTCGATTTCATCGCCGCTGCGGCCGACCGGCAAACGCTCGGACAGATCTCCCGCCATGATCCGACGGGTCGTTCCGGTCATCGCGTCGATCCGGTGCAGCACGCGGCGCGCGACGAAGATTCCGCCGCCAAGCCCAAGCACGACCACCACAAGGATCGACCATTGCGCGGCCTTGGCGACAATGCCGAACAACCGCTTGCGCTCTTCCAGATCGCGGCCGACCAGCAGCCGGAAACCGCCGATGTTTTCGACGCGTACCAGCGCGCGGTGGTCGGACTGATCCTGTTCGTCAAGCCGGCGATAGATCGTTTCGGACCATCCGGTCGAGCCGATCACGCCGGTCGGCAGAGAACCGATATTGCCCGCGATGGCCTGACCGTTCGGCGTCGTCAGCAGATACAGATTGGCATCCGGCCGCAGCGAACGCCCCTCCACCGAAAAGGTGAGACCGCGCAGTCCTGAACGTACATAGCGGTCGTTGAGCTGATCGAACTCCGAGTTCACCGTGGCGGTGATCTGCTCGGTCACGAGACGCCGCGTGTTCCAGGCGAAATAGCCCAGCAACGACATCGCGAACAGAAAGAACAGCAGCAGATAGACCAGCGTCAGCCGGAATGCCGTGGTGCGGATCAGCTTTCCGAACGCGGTCACCGGATGCCGTCGCGGATCATGTACCCCGCGCCGCGGATGGTGTGCAGCAGCGGCTGGTCGAAGCCCTTGTCGATCTTCGACCGCAGCCGGGAAATATGCACATCGATCACGTTGGTTTGCGGATCGAAATGATAGTCCCACACGTTTTCAAGCAGCATGGTGCGCGTGACGACCTGCCCTGCGTGCTTCATCAGATATTCGAGAAGCCGGAATTCGCGCGGCTGCAGCAGAAGTTTTTCCGTACCCCGCGTCACGCGATTGGAGAGCCGGTCGAGTTCAAGATCGCCGACGCGATAGCTGGTCGGCTCGGCCGGACCGCCACGGCCACGCGCCAGCACCTCGACGCGCGCCAGCAGTTCGGAAAACGAATAGGGCTTGGGCAGATAGTCGTCGCCGCCTGCGCGCAGCCCCTTCACGCGATCGTCCACCTGTCCGAGGGCCGACAGGATCAGCACGGGGGTGCGAACGCCATTGCCGCGCAGCGTCCCGATCAGAGACAGGCCGTCGCGCTTTGGAAGCATCCGGTCGATGACGAGAACGTCGTAACCGCCGGATTCGGCCATCGACAGCCCTTCCTCGCCGTCGACTGCCAGGTCGGCAACGTGACCAACCTCGCGAAAGGCCTTGGCCAGATAATCGGCGGAGTCGCGGTCGTCTTCTACGATCAGGAGGCGCATCGGTTTCGCGGGGGCAATGAGGTCTACCTCGGTCTCGAATACCATGGCGTGCGACCAGCTCTCGTGCAAGGTGATGAAGATAACCCCGAGCAACAAGGACAAAAGGGAGCGGGCGACGAAGTTGGGGGGACTCCGCCGCCCGCCAAGTCTTCCGGACGGAGGGGGGCTGATTCCGCCGGAAGCTTTATTATTAGGGGAGCGAGCCGTTGGGGCTCGCCCCCAGGGAGGACTGCCGGCGCGGGGGCGACATGGCCGGCAGTCCCACTCTCTCTATGTTGGTCGCGTCAGCCCTTTGACAAGGGGAGCGCGACAAACCGCGCGCCCTCGGCCGTGCGAACTCGCAGCAGGACGGTGTTCTTCTTGTCGTCGCGGGCGGCGGCGAGTGCGTCGCGCACCTCGCCCGGCGTCGCAACCGTCTTGCCGGCCACCTCAAGGATCACATCGCCTTCCTTGAAGCCGCGATCGGCCGCCGTGCTGCCGGGTTCCACCCCGGTCACGACAACACCATCCTTGCCGGCGCCCGCCACCGACGACGCCGGAGCGATGCTCATGCCGAGGCGGGGCACGTCGGTGCGTCCGCCGCGTTCGATCTCGGCGCGCGCCTCGCGGGCGTTCGGCAGTTCGCCCAGCGTCAGGCTCACGGTCTTGGTGGCGCCCTTGTGAAGCACGTCGATTTTCACCGTGGCACCCGGCGCATATCCGCCGATGGTGCGGGCGAGCTCGCGCGCGTCCTTCACCGGCTGACCGTTCACTGCGGTGATCACGTCACCGGACTCGATACCCGCCTTCATCGCGGGGCCACCCGGCTGCGGCTCGGCGACCAGTGCGCCCTCCGCCGTCTTCATTCCGAGACTGTCGGCTATATCCTGCGATACCGGCTGGATCTGCACACCGATCCAGCCACGGCTGACGGCACCCTTCTCCCTGAGCTGGGTCACCACGGTCTTCACGGTCGAAGCCGGGATCGAGAACGCGATGCCGACGCTGCCGCCCGACGGCGAGTAGATGGCGGTGTTCACGCCCACGACCTGACCATTCACGTCGAACGCCGGCCCACCGGAATTGCCCTTGTTCACTGGCGCGTCGATCTGGATGAAATCATCATACGGACCGTTGCCGATGTCGCGGCCGCTGGCCGAAACAATACCAGCCGTCACCGTGCCGCCGAGGCCGAACGGATTGCCGACCGCCAGCACCCAGTCACCGACGCGCGGCAACGCGTCCGCCAGCTTGGCGAAGGGGAAGTCCGAACCGCCCTCGACCTTGATGAGCGCAAGATCCGTCCGCGGATCGGTGCCGATCACCTTGGCGCTATAGGTCTTTCCACCGTCCGTCGTCACCTCGACCTTCTCGGCCCCATCGACGACGTGGTTGTTGGTCACGGCATAGCCGTCAGCGGAGATGAAGAAGCCAGACCCCTGGCCCATGGCGCCGCCACGGCCACCGCGTCCGCGCGGCATGTTCGGCATGCCATCCGGACCGCCGAAGCGACGGAAGAAGCGCTCCATCGGCGAACCGGGCGGGAACGCGGGCGCACCCTCTTCGCTGCTCATCTGGGCATCGGCCTTCTCACCGATCTTGACTCGCACCGAGATCACGGACGGCTTCACATGCTCCACGATGTCGGCGAAACCGACCGGCTGCTGGACGTTGCGGATGGCATTGCCGACCTGCGCATGCGCCGGGGTGGCGAACAGATCGCTCTGGTTGAACACCGGGCTCAGCCCATAGCTGGCTGCACCGAGACCAGCCACCACGGATGCCATCAGGGCATATTTGCGAACGGAGAACAGACGCTTGCGCGCGGAGGCCGGCTGCGGGGACGGCGAAGCGGAACGGTCAGTCATGAGAACAATCTCCAGCGGGGTCGTTTTTATCGGCGATGCCGGGGCATCGAAGCGAGTTGACGATGCTGAAGATAGGAAAGCCGCCCTTACGGCTCTCTGACTACGGTATTAACTCTTGGTAATATTCGGAAATACTTTGTCATGCTCATTCGCCGCGCGATTGTTCCATCAATTGCGCCAGTTTCGCGCGCTCGTCCGCCGTCAGCGGCGGCTCCGAGGCAGGCGTCGCCTTCCGTCTGCGCCCAGCGCCGAGCCAGAGGGCCAGAACGCCGATCAGCAGCACGGCGGGCGGAAAGGCCCACAGCAGCAAGGTATGCTCCGACAGGCGCGGCTTCAGCAGCACGAACTCGCCGTAACGCGCGACAAGAAAGTCGCGCACCTGCATATCGGTATCTCCAGCTGCGATCCGCTCGCGGACCAGCAATCGCAGATCGCGCGCGAGAGGTGCATCGGAATCGTCGATTGACTGATTCTGGCACACCATGCAGCGCAGTTCCCTTGACAGGGTCCGCGCCCGCGCCTCCTGCGCCGGATCGGCCATGATCTCGTCGGGTTGCACCGCGTGAGCCTGTGCGACGAACAGCAGGATGAAAACCGGAAACAGCAAGGCCGCGACGCGCACAGCCCTACTCCGCCGGTTGCAGGCCGCGCGCATTCCGCGCCGGGCGCGGCGCACCAACGCGCAGCCGCCGGTCGGACAGCGACAGCAGGCCCCCCAGCGCCATCAGGACAGGTCCGTACCAGATCAGCAGCACCCACGGCTTGAAGTACATGCGCACCGCAATGGCGCCGTCCTCGCGCGTGTCGCCCAGCGAGATGTAAAGCTGGCTCACTCCGCTCCGCAACAGCGCGGCTTCCGTCGTCGCCATGCCGCGCGCGGCGAAGGTACGCTTGGCAGGCGTCATGGTGCCGACGAACGCGCCGCCCTCCGTGACCGTGAAACGCACTGCGAGTTCGCTGTAATTCGGTCCGGGGCGCTGCACCAGCGAGTCCAGCCGCACGCCATAGCCGCCGACCATGGCGACATCGCCGGTTTTCATGGTGGCAATGTGTTCGCTGTTCCAAGTGGTCTCGCAGACGATCCCGATCAGCGCCACGCCGACGCCCGCGTGAGCGATCGCCGTTCCCCATGCAGATCGGGGCAGCCCTCGCGCGCGGCGAAGCGAGATCGAGGCCGGCACCTTGAACAACGCGATGCGCTCGGCCGTGTCGGCCGCCGCGCCAAGGATGACGAACACGCCAAGCCCTATGGCGAGCGGAGCCAAAACGGGACCGCCGCCGTGCCAGGCCAGCACCAGCGCGACCGCGATCAGCGCAACAACACCCGCCGCCAGCAGCCGCTGCGCGGCGCCCGCGATATCGCCGCGCTTCCACGCCAGCAACGGCCCGAACGGCATCGCGAGCAGCAGTGGCACGCACAGAGGCGCAAAGGTAAGATTGAAGAACGGCGCGCCGACCGAAATCTTCTCGCCTGTCAGCGTCTCCAGCGCCAGCGGATACAGCGTGCCGACAAACACCGTGGCGCAGGCCGTGGTCAAAAGCAGATTGTTCAGCACCAGCGCCCCCTCGCGCGAGATCGGCGCGAACAGGCCGCCCTGAGCCAGCATCGGCGCGCGCCAGGCGAACAGCGCCAGTCCTCCGCCGATGAACAGGCACAGGATCATCAGAATGAAAACGCCGCGCGAGGGATCGGTCGCGAAGGCGTGCACCGACGTCAGCACGCCCGAGCGAACGAGGAAGGTGCCGAGCAGCGACAGCGAGAACGTCAGGATCGCCAGCAAAACGGTCCAGACCTTGAGCGCGTTGCGCTTCTCCATCACCACGGCCGAATGCAGCAGCGCAGTGCCCGCGAGCCACGGCATCAGCGAGGCGTTCTCGACCGGATCCCAGAACCACCAGCCGCCCCAGCCGAGTTCGTAATAGGCCCAGTATGACCCCATCGCGATGCCGAGCGTGAGAAACACCCACGCCGCCAACGTCCAAGGCCGCACCCAGCGCGCCCAAGCGGCATCGATCCGCCCCTCGATCAGCGCGGCGATCGCGAACGAGAACGAGATCGAGAACCCGACATAGCCGAGATAGAGCAGCGGCGGATGCACCGCGAGGCCGATGTCCTGCAGGATCGGATTGAGATCGCGCCCCTCGATCGGGGCGGGCGACAGGCGCAAAAATGGATTCGACGTGAGCAGGATGAAAAAATAGAACGCCGCCGCGATCCATGCCTGCACCGCCAACACGTTGGCGCGCAGCGACAGGGGAAGATTGCCCGCGAACAGCGCGACCAGCGCGCCGAACAGTGCGAGGATCAGCACCCACAGCAGCATCGAGCCTTCGTGGTTGCCCCATACGCCGGTGAACTTGTAGATCAGCGGCTTGAGCGAGTGCGAGTTCTCGAACACGTTCGCGACCGAAAAGTCCGACATCACATTCGCGGCGGTGAGCGCGCCGAAGGCGAGCGCCACGAACGCGAACTGCGCCAGCGCGGTCGAGCGCGCCAGACTCATCAGTGCCGCATCGCCACGACGCGCGCCGACAACAGGGACGATGGCCTGAATCAGCGCCAGTCCCAGCGCCAGCACCAGCGCGTAGTGGCCAACCTCCGGAATCATTGCACCGCGCCCTTTGCCGGCGAGGCTGCACCCGCCGCCTGCTTGCCGGCGCGCTCATAGTCGTCCTTCCAGTGCCCCTGCTTCTTCAGGGCATCGGCGACCTCGCGCGGCATGTAAGTCTCGTCGTGCTTGGCCAGCACCGTGTCGGCCTTGAAGTGGCCGTTGCCATCGAGCGCTCCCTCGGCGACCACGCCCTGCCCCTCGCGCAACAGATCGGGCAGGATGCCCTGATAGGTCACGGGCAAGGTGGCGTTGCCGTCGGTCACGTCGAACGACACACGCAGTTGCTCGCCGCGCTGCAACGATCCTTCGCGCACCATACCGCCGAGCCGGAATCGCTTGCCCGGCGCGATCTGCTTCTCGGACACCATGGTCGGTGTCGAAAAGAACACGATAGAGTCGCGCAGCGCGTTCAGCACCAGAGCCGCCGCCAGTGCCACCACCGCCAGCGCGCCTCCGATGATCGTCAATCGCCGCTGCCTGCGTGTCATTCCATCACCCGCCGAACCCGATGCCGATCAGGCCTTCACCGAGTTGCTTTTTCTTGTGGTCCGGAACCGCCTCGCGCGCATTGCGCGCCGCGTCCCGCGCCTTGTCGTTGTCTCCCAGCACCATATAGGCCCGCACCAGCCGCAGCCAGCCCGGCACATCGTCGCCGTTCTGCTTCAGCCGCTCCGCGAGGCCTTCCACCATGCCCTGAATCATGGCGCTGCGATCGGCGGGCGCCATCGCGTCCCCGGCCGCCTTCTGCTCGTCGCTGAGCGCGGGCATGCCGACGGAACTCACCCGCGCCAGCGCGCTCTGCACCAGCGGCCGCCACGGCGCATCGGCCGGGGCCTTGCGCAGCAGATCGCGCCAGATCGTGGCCGCCGCCTCGCGCTGCCCATCCTGCTCGGCTGCAAGCCCGAGAAAATAGCTGGCCTTCGTCTCTGCGGCGTCCAGCGCTTTCGCCCGTTCGAACTCGGCCCGCGCCTCGACGGTGACAATACCGTTCGCGGCCATCGCCAGCGCCTCGCCGAGGTCGGCGCGACGGGCGGCACTCTCGCCGAGCAGGCGGATCACGTTGCGCTGGGCGATGACACCTTCGTCGGCCCGGCCAAGCCGCAGCAGAACGGGTGCAAGAACCTCCCAGCCGCGGCCGTCGTCCGGATTTTTCGCGAGGCGATCCTGCACCTGCGCGATCATCTGCTCGATCGAGCCGCCGCCTGCGGGAGCCTGCGCCGCCGTCACGGGCCGCTCGACCAGCCCCGGCCGCCCATACGCCAGATATAGCGCGCCCGAGAACAGCGGCAGACCGATAAGCGCGACGATCGCGACCGCGCGCCGGATCGACAGACTGGGTGAACCGTGCACGACGAAAGCATGGCGCCCTGCCGCGAGCAGGCGTCGCGCGATCTCGACGCGCGCAGCCTCCGCTTCCGCCGGCCCCAGAAGACCGGCGGCAAGGTCACGTTCGATCTCCGCCAACTGATCCTTGTAGACGGCCGCCTCGGTTCCCCCGGGGGAGGCCGGAGCGGCGCGCCCAAGCGGAAGCAGCACCGCGAAGATCGCGGCCACCGTCATCAATGCCAGAAAAAACCAGAGAGTCATCAGAGGGTTCTGGGGAAGTGCCGCACGCCGTCATGCATGCTGCCCCATACAGCATGCCTGCCCTGACCGCGCAATTGACAATCGCGGCACGCCTCGTGTCAGCCAGCTTTGGCCTTGGCCTTCGTCTTGCGTTCGGCTGATGCCGCGCTCTCCACCGCGCGTGCCATCAGGGCGGAGTAGTCCGCGCCAAACAGCGGCTCGCACAACCGTATGGCAGCAACAGCCTGCGCCTGCCGAAACGACAGGACCGCGCCATCCGAGACACGAAGCGTCTCCAGCAAGGCTTCGAGTGTCCGTTCGACATATTGCTGCATCTCGGAGAAGGTGCGGCCGGTCACCTCGTTGATCGCCAGTTCCGCAGCGTAGGCACGGCATGACGCAACAAAGGCGACGTGCCCGACCGCCTCGTCGACCTCGAGCGAATCGAGCTTCAGCCCCGGCGTGATCTCCTTGTCCGGACGCTGGCGTAGCAGCCGGCGCACGCGCCCCGGCGCGCTGCCGATCTCCGATTGCAGAATTTCCGAGATCGCCTTGCGCAGTTGCACCAGATGGCGGCCCCACTGGGAATCCTGCCGCAGATCCAGTTCCGTACGGATACCGCGCACGCCATCGTTCAGCGCCTTGAGATGATCGAGAACACGGTTGTAGCGCCCGTGGCGCAGGTCCATCTGCAGCAGACCGATGCTGTCGCCGAGATCGCGCAGCGCCATGGTGACGGCAACACCATAGGGACTGGCCGCGACCCTGATCTCATCGTCGGATCTGACCAGCGAAATCGGCAAACGGATCATCTGCCACGGCGCACCGAGCCGGCCCATTACCACCGACAGCGCAAAGGGGATCACCGCCGGACCTTGCAAGCTCGGCAAGTTCAACGCCTCGAAAACCGCAGCAACCTGGGTCTCGTCCAGCACACGGATATGCCCGGGCAACCGCTTGCCCAGAACCTGGAGCGCCTCGGCCGCCTGAAGCGCCACCGCGACGCGCGGAAGATCCTCGGCAGCCTGAGGCGAACTGATGCGCACGCGCCCCCCGCGCAATTGCTCCGCGATGGCGACGACCACCTCCGCCCGAAACCGGATCACCGCCTCCGGCAGCGCCGCGGCCGCGCTCAGGTTTTCCGCCGCGTCGAGAGCCTCAAGACAGACCTTTGAGGCATCGGGAAGCACGTCCCGGGTGAGCCACAGCCAGATTGAATCCAGCGACGTGCGACGGATTTCGCCAGGACCCGGCAGTTGATCGCCGTCGACCAGAAACGGTTCGAGCGGGCGAAAAACAATCCGCTCCGGCCGCTCCACGCTTCGCGCGCGGCCGGTGCTGTCATCGATACGAATAATCTGATGCAGCTGATCCAGAACCAGTGTCGTCACCGGCAGATCTTTGCCAGCGGCATGGGCCTTTTCGAATTCGCGAAGCAGCAGCGCCTGCGCCTGAGGCGGCAGTTGAGCCAGATACGACTTGAGCCGATCGGAGATTGACTGATCCATATGCACCTACCGCGGACGCGGTCGGTCGCACGTCCTTGCGGGAGGATACAAGGGTCCTCTTAAAAAGACGTTGAAACACTTGTCGCAAATGACAATGACGACGCCAACGGCCACCGTCATGCCGACGGCAGGATCAACTCCGCGCGCAGCCCTCCCGAAGGCGACTGGCTCAGCGACAGATGCCCGCCGTAGAGCCCGACAAGATCGGTCACGATCGACAGGCCGAGGCCGGACCCCGGCTTCGTCTCATCCAGCCGCTGACCGCGCTTGGCCACCGTTTCCCGCTCGGCAGCGGACAGGCCCGGCCCGTCGTCGTCAACGACAACACGAAATCGACCGCGATCAGCCGGCGCCGTATCGCTGACAGCCGCGATCTCGATCCGGACGTGGCCGCTCGCCCACTTGCACGCATTGTCGAGCAGGTTGCCGACCATCTCCTCCAGATCCTGCTGCTCGCCGCGAAATTTGACGGGCTCGCGCAGATCGAGTTCGATATCACAATCGCGGTGAATCTTCTGCATGGTGCGCTGCAAGGCTTCCACCACCGGCCCTGCATCAGTGACCGTGCCAACGACGGTGAGCCGCGCCGCGAGCCGGGCACGCTCCAGATGATGCGTCACCTGATCGCGCATCACCGCCGCCTGATCCAGAACCTTGGCCGCGAGCGGATCGTCGCGCCTTGCCGTCGCCTCGTTGACGATCACGGAAAGCGGCGTCTTGAGCGCATGCGCGAGGTTACCGACATGGGTCCGCGCGCGTTCGACAATCTCGCGATTGGCCTCAAGCAGCGCGTTCGTCTCGCGCGCGAGCGGGGCGATCTCGATGGGAAAAGAGCCTTCGAGCCGCTCGACGCGCCCCGCCCGGATATCGGACAGGGATTGCGAAATACGTTTGAGCGGCGCAAGGCCGAACCGCACCTGAAAGATCGTGCTGAGCACCAGCACGACGGCCAGCGCCGCGAACGTCACCGCGAGATAGACATCGAAGCTGCGGGTCTCCTCAAAAATTTCGGTAGCGTCGCCGGCGACGGAAATCAGATACTTTCCGTCCGACCCAAGATCGACCGGGCGCTCCACCATCCGCAGCGGCATATCCTCAGGGCCAGTCACATAGGCGAGACGAACCCCGGCTGTCGTCAGCGGCAATCCTTCATCCTCAAGCTGCGGTAATTTCTTGTCCCACAACGAACGCGAGGCGCGCGTGGATTTTTTCGGATCGTCAAGGCGAACGATCTGCCAATACCAGCCTGACAGCGGCAACTCGAACAGCGGCTCACCGAGCGCCTGTTGCTCACGCTCCTGCGCATCCTCTGCCGAAGCCACCTCCGTGACCAGTGTGCGCAGATAAAAATTCAGCCGCCGATCGAAAGCGCGTTCGGCGGACTCACGATACGCCGAGGAAAGGATGACACCGGTGATTCCGAGAATCACCACGACCCACACGGTTGCGGTGAGAAACAGACGTACGGCAAGCGAATTAGTGCGCATCGTCCGGCGGCGCGAGCAGATAGCCAAGTCCGCGAACGGTCTGGATGATGTCCGCGTCGAGCTTCTTGCGGATCCGTCCCACGAACACCTCGATGGTATTCGAATCGCGGTCGAAGTCCTGATCGTACAGATGTTCGACCAGCTCGGTGCGCGACACCACGCGGCCCGCATGATGCATCAGATAGGCCAGCAGGCGATATTCATGCGACGTCATCTTGACCGGGTGACCGTGGACGCTGACCCGGCCATTGCGCGTGTCGAGCGTCACCGGCCCACAGGTGAGTTCGCTGCGCGCGTGACCGGTCGCGCGGCGGAGCAGCGCACGAATGCGTGCCAGCACCTCCTCCAGATGGAAAGGCTTGGCCACGTAGTCGTCCGCGCCGGCGTCGAAGCCTTGAACCTTGTCGCTCCAGCGGTCACGTGCGGTCAGGATCAGAACCGGCATGGTCCGGCCGGCCCGCCGCCAGGCCTCCAGCACCGAGATGCCATCCATCTTCGGCAAACCGATATCGAGCACGACCGCGTCATACGGCTCGGTGTCGCCGAGAAACTGCGCTTCCTCGCCATCGAAAGCCCGATCGACCACATACCCCGCATCGGTCAGTGCGGTGGTGAGCTGCCGGTTCAGATCTGGATCATCCTCAACCACAAGAAGGCGCACGGTTTCCTCCATTCCGACCATCCGCTCCGCATCCGCCTCAGCGTCGTTCAACCTCGCTACGATGGCATGAATACGGAATGAACGGACTGCCGGGGAATCACGGCGAACTAACCGTGTCGGCGGCACTCGGAAGTAGCACGGGCGGCGGCGAAGCCCAAATGACGCCGCAACGGCATGGAACCGAGGATGCCGCCGTCTGCTGCCGGTTTTAGCGCCGGATGATCCTCGCCACGTTCTCGAACGTCCGCTTGCCAAAATAGAACGCCACGATCAGGTTGGCCGTGGTCTCGACCCAGCCGCCGAGCGGATCGGTCGAGCCCAGCTCCAGCACCTTGTCCCAGATCAGCAGCTTGGCGAAATACAGCGCCACCGCGTAGCCCATCAGCTTGTCGGGCTCGTACCAGCACCCGAGGGCGGCGATGCGATATTGGGTGTCGAGTTCTTTTTCACGCTGCTGGACCAGCAATTCCCGGCCTGCCAGATCGGCAGCCATTGCCTCTTTTGAGGTGCCGGTCGCGAGCTTGGCCTTATAGGCTTCGACCAGCGGCCCAGCGATCAGCGAGCCGAGCCACGAGAAGATGGCATTCATTTCGCCTCAGCCCTGCTCTGGATCCAAGCCGCCAACGCTTTTGCGATAGCGATTCCCGCCACGATCCGTGCGGCGTATGCCGGCGGTAGGATCGGCGTCAGATCCACGCTTGCGAGGAAGTTCAGAATATCGGGAATGAAGATCAGCAGGCCCACCACAGCGCCGGCAATCACCGTCACCCATCGGTAGACCCACAGCGCCGCAGCATTCAGCTTATCCTTCAACCACGTCATGCTTCGGTTCTCCTGAACAGGCCCTTCACAGCCATAAAAAAAGCCGCCCAGAAGGACGGCTGCGGGGGTTCGGGTGTCGAGGTCGGAAGCGGATCGGGCGGCTTCGCCTGTGGGATCGGGATCGAAGCGACATTCATCAGCCGCGCGATGACGGCGCTGTTGCCAGCCATCAGGCCCTTGCGGTCCGCGAGGCCATTGGTGCCGCCGTTCCACGCCTTCACACAGCCGATGAAGTCATCCTTGTCGGCAAAACGGTTGAGGTTCTTCCACGTCCAGAACGCCGCGGAAATGTCGGGCTGAAGGTCGTGGCGCGTCGCCGCCTCCGGATCGGCTACGAGATCGACGCCGATGCGGTCGCCGATCTGCTTATAGCCGTCTCTGCCGGTGATCTGCGGCCCGCCCCGGCCGATATAACGCGAGCCGTCCGAGGTGCCCGGCCGGTTGCCCATCCGCGAGCCGTAAATGTCGTCGAAGGCCTTCAACTGCCAGCCTGGCGCGGAGCCGTATCTGGCGACAACCGCCGCCGCGCTGGAAAAGCGGTTCGGCCAGACCTCCGCCATCCGCTTGGCGGTATAATTGATAT
>JAEYAW010000034.1 GCA_023404675.1 Pseudomonadota bacterium
GAGCGGGGGCCATCGGAGCCATGCCGCCGGGGGCGGCGGGGGGCGCCGGCCGTGGCGGCACCGGACGCTGCGGCTGCTTCGGCTCGCCCTCGGCCGGGGGAGGCGCGCCCATGGGCACGGAGCCGGCCTGGGCAAGGATCACGCGCTCCTGCGCGGACGCCGTAACTGTCATCGCGCCCGCCAGCGTCAGGGCCGACGTGGCGAGAAGAAGGATTCGGGATTTGGTCATGACAATAAATTCTCCAAAACCTCTCGCGATCGATGATCGGACCGGAGGTCGGTTTCGCTTTTCGCAGGTCCGATCAACACGGAGAGGTGGGGCTGGATTGTGGCGCACGGTCGCGTTCAGAAGAAAATTATTTTGCATCTTCAATGATCTAGAACCGGCAACGTTCAGCTTCGGTTCACGAGACCGGCGAAACGGCAAACACCGGTCGGCTGCATCGTGCCGGGTTCGGGTGACCCGGCACGACGACAGCCGGCCCGCTGCGGGAAAGGCCTTTGGTATCTGAATCCCTCACGGGATCGGGCGCGCGCGGCCGGCAGGACCACGCACCGGAAGTTCGTCGGGTAGCCGGCCCGGCAGTTCCTCCGGGGAGCCGGGTGCCGCCGGCTCGCGGACGGGCACCGGAATATCCGGCGTGGCAGGCTCGCCCGGCGGCTCCTCCCGGGGAGGCTCCACCGGCTGCCCCGGCTGGTTCGGGGGAACCTCGGTGGGATCGGGCGCCGTCACATCGAGACCTTGCGGTTGTCGCCCATGTCGGGGCGCGAGCCCGTCACAGCAGCGGCGGCCATCTTGACGTAGCTGACGACAGTCCCCGGGGCATCCCAGAATTCCGCCTCGTCCGGCACCACCCGAAGCATCCGGATGTTGGGATCGTCGGCGCTCTCCCACCAGGCCTTCGCGGGCGTCGAGAACAGTTCCCTGATTTTCCTGCGGTCATTCGAGACCACCGCCGTTCCGGACACCGAAACGTATTTCTGACCGCCGGTATCCGCGAATGCGAGATTGACCGCGGGGTTCGCAGCGATCTCCTCGTCCTTGTGATGTCGTGCATCGGTGAGAAAATAGATCGCACTCTCGTCACGATCGACAAATGCAGCCATCGGCCGCGCACGCAGCTTCCCCCGGTCGTGGGTCACCAGCATTGCGAAGCCGATCGTCTCCATCAGATCCCAGACGCGATCCTCATCTTGGGGTGGTCGTCTCGCCGTTGCCATCCGGTTTCTCCCTCGTTGCGTCAGGGGACAACGGGGTGTCTCTGGACATGTTCCGGCGAGCGCCACATGGTCGCGGATCACGAATCGGGGCGGTGCTCGCGCGGTCCATTGAAGGAGTTCACATGCCGCTTGCCTATTGGTGCGTCCTGATCGCGGCTCTGTTGCCGATTGCCATCGTGACCTACGCAAAATCCGTCCCGGGCAGCGACAATCACAACCCGCGCGACGCAATCGACACGCTGCCGCCGCCGAAACGACGCGCCTACGCGGCGCATCTCAACGCTTACGAAAACTTTCCGTTCTTCGCGGCGGCCGTGATCGTCGCCGTGACGCAGGGCGCCTCGCTGACGACGGTCAACATTCTCTCGACCGCTTACGTCGGGGCACGCGTGGCGCACGCCGTGTTCTACGTGGCGGACCTCGCCACCGCGCGCTCGGCGGCCTTTACCGCCGGCTTCTTCCTGACCATCGCGATTTTCGTGCTGCCGGTTTTCTCGTAAGCGGCAGTTTCGCAGCTGGCACCGCAACGCCTCACTCGGGCGCGTGGCACACGGCCTCGATGTTGTGGCCGTCCGGATCGCATACGAAAGCGGCATAGTAGTTCGCATGATAGTGTGGCCGCAGGCCGGGCGGTCCGTTGTCGCGGCCACCCGCGGCCATCGCTGCGGCATAAAACGCATCGACGCTGGCGCGATCCTTGGCGGCGATCGCAATATGCAGCGGCCTGTCGATCTTTCCCTCGCTGCCGATCCACAAATCCGGCTTGCCGTTCGCGCCGAATCCGGCGGCAACTGCGGCCTGCGACTCCTGCGGCGTCTCCATCACGATGCCGTAGCCGAGCGGGGCAAGCGCCCTGAGATAGAAGACCTTGGCGACCTCATAGTCCGAAACCGGAAATCCGATGTGATCGATCATGGCCTGTCTCCGCGCGCGACGGATCTGATGAACGGATGGAGACTATCTCGACGATGGGGCGTTGTGCGAATCAATAAAAAGGAACCCGGCGCCGCACGGGGAGCACCGGGTTTCTTGCTGAATCCTTCGCGACGCAGCAATGCCGTCACGCATCGAGGAAAGACTAAATCTGGCGCTCGACCATCTTGAGCTTCAGCTCCGCGATGGCCTCGGAGGGGTTGAGACCCTTCGGGCACGCCTTGGCGCAGTTCATGATGGTGTGGCAGCGATAGAGCCGGAACGGATCTTCCAGATTGTCGAGCCGCTCGCCGGTCGCCTCGTCGCGCGAGTCCTTCACCCAGCGCGTCGCCTGCAGCAGCGCGGCGGGGCCGAGGAAGCGGTCGCTGTTCCACCAGTAGCTCGGGCACGAGGTCGAGCAGCAGGCGCACAGAATGCACTCGTAGAGGCCGTCGAGCTTCTGGCGGTCGTCGTGGCTCTGCCGCCATTCCTTCTGCGGCGTCGCCGAGACGGTCTTGAGCCAGGGCTCGACCGAGGCGTGCTGCGCATAGAAGTTCGTCAGATCAGGCACGAGGTCCTTCACCACCGGCTGGTGCGGCAGCGGATTGACCTTCACCGCGCCCGCGTCGACGTCGTGCATCGACTTGGTACAGGCCAGCGTGTTCTGGCCGTCGATGTTCATGGCGCAGGAACCGCACACGCCCTCGCGGCAGGAGCGGCGGAAGGTCAGCGACGGATCAACCTTGTTCTTGATCCAGATCAGACCGTCGAGAACCATCGGACCGCAGTCGGACGTATCGACATAGTAGGTGTCGACGCGCGGGTTCTGGCCGTCGTCCGGATTCCAGCGGTAGATCTTGAACTCCCGCAACGTCGCCGTGGTGTTCGGCTTCGGCCAGGTCTTGCCGGTGGTGACGCGGGAGTTTTTCGGGAGTGCGAACTCGACCATGATCTTGAGCTTTCGCTTCTTGGGACCTCAGTACACGCGCGCCTTGGGCGGGATGTACTGAACGTCGTTGGTCATCGTGTAATCGTGAACCGGACGATAGTCGATCTTCACATCGGCCTTGCCGCCGTACCAGGCGAGGGTGTGCTTCATCCAGTTCTTGTCATCGCGCTCGGAGTAATCCTCGCGCGCATGCGCGCCGCGGCTCTCGGTGCGGTTCGCCGCCGAGTCCATGGTGACGACCGCCTGCGAGATCAGGTTGTCGAATTCCAGCGTCTCCATGAGATCGGAATTCCACACCAGCGAGCGGTCGCTGACGGCGATGTCCGGCACGCCGCTGACCACGTCGCGGATCAGATGCTTGCCCTCCTGCAGCACGTCGCCGGTCCGGAACACGGCGCAATTGGTCTGCATCACCTTCTGCATATTCGCGCGCAGCTGCGCGGTCGGCGTGCCGCCGGAGGCGTAACGGAAGTGATCGAGCCGGCCGAGCGCCAGCTCCGACGAGTTCGACGGAAGATCGGGCTGGCGGCCGTTGACCGCGAGCTTCTCGGCGCAGCGCAACGCGGCCGCGCGGCCGAACACCACGAGGTCGATCAGCGAGTTCGAGCCGAGCCGGTTGGCGCCATGCACGGAGACGCAGGCCGCCTCGCCGACCGCCATCAGGCCGGGGATCACCGCGTTGTCGTCGCCGTCCTTCTTGGTGACGACCTCGCCGTGGAAGTTGGTCGGGATGCCGCCCATGTTGTAGTGCACGGTCGGCACGATCGGGATCGGCTGGCGGGTCACGTCCACGTTGGCGAAAATCTTCGCCGACTCGGAAATGCCGGGCAGCCGCTCGTGCAGCACCTTCGGATCGAGGTGATCGAGGTGCAGGAAGATGTGGTCCTTGTTCTTGCCGACGCCGCGGCCCTCGCGGATCTCGATGGTCATCGCGCGCGAGACGACGTCGCGCGAGGCAAGATCCTTGGCGGACGGCGCGTAACGCTCCATGAAGCGCTCGCCTTCCGAGTTCACCAGATAGCCTCCCTCGCCACGCGCGCCCTCGGTCACGAGGCAGCCCGCGCCGTAGATGCCGGTCGGGTGGAACTGGACGAACTCCATGTCCTGCAGCGGCAGGCCCGCGCGCAGCACCATGCCGCCGCCGTCGCCGGTGCAGGTATGCGCCGAGGTACAGGAGGCGTAGGCGCGGCCATAGCCGCCGGTGGCGAGAATCGTGGTCTGCGCCCGGAAGCGATGGATCGTGCCATCGTCGAGCTTCATGGCGATCACGCCGCGGCAGGCGCCTTCATCGTCCATGATGAGATCGATGGCGAAGAACTCGATGTAGAATTCGGCCGCGTGGCGCAGCGCCTGACCATACATCGTATGCAGCATGGCGTGGCCGGTGCGGTCCGCCGCAGCGCAGGTGCGCTGGGCCTGCCCCTTGCCGAAGTCGATGGTCATGCCGCCGAACGGACGCTGATAGATCTTGCCGTTCTCGGTGCGCGAGAACGGAACGCCCCAGTGCTCCAGCTCGTAGACGGCTTCCGGCGCGTTGCGCACCATGTATTCGATGGAGTCCTGATCGCCCAGCCAGTCCGACCCCTTCACGGTGTCGTACATGTGCCAGCGCCAGTCGTCCTGATGCATGTTGCCGAGCGAGGCCGAGATGCCGCCCTGCGCCGCAACGGTATGCGAGCGGGTCGGAAACACCTTGGTGATACAGGCCGTGCGCAGGCCCGCCTCGCTGCAGCCGACCACGGCGCGCAGTCCCGCGCCGCCGGCGCCGACCACGACGACGTCGTAGGTGTGATCCTCGATCGGATAGGCCTTGCCGTTTGCGGCGGGCGCTCCGTTCGGCTTGGCGCCGTTCTCCGGTGCGGCCATGGCTAGACTCCAGATGACAATTTCAGAATGGCGTAGATGGACGCGAGCGCGACCGCGAAAGCGAAGAAGTTGTTGGCGATGACCGCGACCAGCTTCACGCCCTCGCTATGGACGTAATCCTCGATCACGACCTGCATGCCGAGCTTCATGTGCCAGGTGCTGGCGACGATGAAGAGCAGCATGATGATGGCGACCAGCGGCGATCCGAGGATCTGCGCCGCGCCGGCGTGATTGCGGCCGAGCAGCATCATCACGATGATGATGACGGGGATGAACAGCAGCGCCATGCCGACGGCCGTGACGCGCTGCCACCAGAAATCCCGGGTTCCGGAATGCGCCGCGCCGAGGCTGCGGACGCGGCCGAGCGGGGTGCGCATCGAGCCGGGTTTGTTCGCGCTCATCGGCCGCCTCCGATCGCGTAGGCGACGATCCAGAGCAGGATCGTCAGCGAAATGGAACCGATCAGCGCCGCGCGGGTCAACCATTCGCGCTCATTCGGGCCGAAGCCGTAACCGAGATCCCAGACAAAGTGCCGGAAACCGGACAGCATGTGATGGATCAGCGCCCACGTGTAGCCGAACACGATCAGCTTGCCGATCCAGCTTCCGATGAAGGCCTGGACGTAGGAATAGGCGACAGGGCCGGAGGCGGTGGCGATCAGCCACCACGCGAGCAGCAGGGTGCCGGCATAAAGGGCAACACCCGTGGCGCGGTGGAGGATGGACATCGCCATCGTCAATGTCCACCGGTAGGTCTGGAGGTGTGGCGATAGCGGGCGTTCGATCCTGGCGGTCATTGCGCAGTCTTTGTTATGAGCCGGCACGAGCACCGGCGGGGATCGGAATAGACTCGTTCTATTAAGCAGTCGTCACACACATGGCAACGCTGAATTTGCCCTTTCCATGAATCATGATTCATCATGGCAACAGATGATGATCCGCTCGTGATTCAAGGCATCGCACGTGATCGGACGGGGGCTGGACTCTGTTCGCGCAGGTCTCCCGGCGTCATTCCCTGTGCCCTGCGGAACAGCCTGTAAAACGTCGCCATACTGTCAAAGCCGCATGAATAGGCGATATCGGCCACCCCACGCGCCGGATTCTGTTGAAGCTGCACGCAGACACGCTCGATCCGCATGGCGCTGAGCGTCTCCGCGAAGGTTCGCCCGGTCGGTTCGAACAGCACGTGCACCTGACGCAGCGAGATGCCGAGGCTGCGGGCGAACCATGCGGGAGAGAGATCGGGCCTATGCAGATTCAGGCGGAGCATCTCCATCGCCTGATACAACAGCCCGGCCCGCAGCGCCGCCCGGATTTCCGGCATCCCTGCTTTGAGGCGATCGCGCGTCACCAGCGCCAGCCGCGCCAGATGCGTCACATCGATCGAGGCGCCCGCCGGCGCATGGGGACGGCTCGCCAGCGCATTGAGCATCGCGGCGAGCGCGCGAGCATGTGGCGTTCCGGCAACGACCGGCGCACCCGACAGATCGTCGGCGACAGCACCCAGCAGGACGTCGCCGCCGAGCGGAATCTTGATCGTGCGGTAATCGAAGCCGTCGGAACGGATCGGCGTTGCCTGAAACGGCTGGTCCGAATGGCTGACGATCAGATCGCCCTCGCTGACTTCGTGGATTCGAGACCGTCCGGTGTCGATCCAGCCCGGCCCGCGAATCTGCAGCCCGATGCACAGGCTGTCGCCCGACAGCCGCGCGATATCGCCCGGCGTGCGGCTGACAACATAGGACGAAGCCCGCATGTCAGAGACAATGGCCCCGCCGATGTTCTTGGCCGCGAAACGGCCGGCGAAATCGTTACGCCGCCCGGCCGGCAATTCGATGGTGACGCCGAACAGACTTTTGCCGCGCACCTCGCACCAGTGATCGAAGCGGTCCTGCGGGCGCAGATCGTCGGTGCTGAAGCTGAGCATGGTCGGTCCGGACACATGGCGCGAAGCGGAAACGGGACGGATTCCGCTCACGGAAGGCGGCTGCCGTCAATCGCGTCGCGCGATCACGGCTGCGCGTTTCTTAAAGAATCCGTCCAGAGGGAGCCGAAATCCACCCGTCAGGCGTAGAGCGCCTTGTAATTCTCGCGCAGCACGTTCTTCTGCACCTTGCCCATGGTGTTGCGCGGCAGTTCGTCCACGAACAGCACACGCTTGGGCATCTTGAATTTCGCCAGCCTGCCGTCGAGCGCCCTGAGCACGGCCGCCTCATCCAGCGTGGTCCCCGGCGACAGCACCACCACCGCAGTGACGCCCTCGCCGAAATCGGCATGCGGCACACCGATCACGGCGGACTCGACGACGCCCGGCATGGCGTCGATCTCGCTCTCGATCTCCTTCGGATAGACGTTGAATCCGCCGGTGATGACGAGATCCTTGCCGCGCCCGAGGATGTGCACGTAGCCGCTGGCGTCGATCTTGCCGAGATCGCCGGTGATAAAGAAGCCGTCGGGGCGAAATTCCGCCGCCGTCTTCTCCGGCATCCGCCAGTAGCCCTTGAACACGTTCGGCCCCTTCACCTCGATCATGCCGATGGTCTCCGGCGGCAACACCGCGCCCGTTTCCGGGTCGGTGATGCGCACGGCGACGCCAGGCAGCGCCGGGCCGACCGCGCCCGGCACCCGCTCGCCATCGTAGGGGTTCGAGGTGTTCATGTTGGTTTCGGTCATGCCGTAGCGTTCCAGCACCGCATGGCCGGTGCGGGCCGACCATTCGCGATGGGTGTCGGCGAGCAGCGGCGCGGAGCCGGACACGAACAGCCGCATGTTGGCCACAGCCTCGCGTGTCAGGCCGGGATTCTGCAGAAGCCGCGTATAGAAGGTCGGCACGCCCATCAGCACGGTGGCGCGCGGCATCAGCGCCAGCACCTGCGCCGGATCGAACTTCGGCAGAAAAATCATGGCCGCGCGCGCAAACAGCGTGACGTTGCTCGCAACGAACAGGCCGTGGGTGTGATAGATCGGCAGCGCGTGGATCAGCACGTCCTTGTCCGTGAAGCGCCAGGCCTCGACCAGCGTCAGCGAGTTCGACGCCAGATTGTCGTGGGTCAGCATCGCGCCCTTGGAGCGGCCGGTGGTGCCCGACGTATAGAGAATGCCGGCGAGGTCGTCGCCCGCGCGCGGCACGGTGGCAAATTCCGCCGGCTGCTGCGCCGCGCCATCGCTGAGCGAGCCGTGGCCCGCAGCATCCAGCGTATCGACCCGCGCACCCACCTTGCCCGCGATGGCGGCAATGCCTTCCGCCTTCGCCGGATCGCAGACCACCAGCGAGGGCTCTGCATCGGTGATGAAGTATTCAAGCTCGGTCAGCGTGTAGGCGGTATTCAGCGGCAGATAGACCGCGCCCGCCCGCACCACGGCAAGATACAGGACCAGCGCGGGAACCGATTTCTCCGCCTGGACAGCGACCCGGTCGCCGACCTTGACGCCGCGCGACACCAGATAGTTCGCCATCCGGCCGGACATCGCGACCAGATCCCCGTAGCTGATCCGTCCGCCATCGGCGGTCTCGATGGCAAGGCGGGAGGGATCGGACAGATTTCCGAACAGACGGTCGAACAGGTTGGCGCTGGCGGTCATGGCGGGTCCGGCAAGGCTGACAGGGTCGGCTGTTGAAACCCACCGGGCCGGACTTGGCAAGCGCGAGGGCGGCGCACGCTCACAAAATCGCGACCGCGTGTTCCGCGTAACAATCCGGAGCCCGCCCCCGTATAGTCGGGCAAGTCAACGCCGGAGACGATGCCATGACCGCCCTGACGGCCAACGCAAAGGATCAGACCAGCGCACCGCGCGCGGTGGTCCATCCGGCATGGGTTCGCGCCATGCACTGGACCAATGCGGTGGCGATGTTCATCATGATCGGCTCGGGCTGGCAGATCTACAACGCTTCGCCGCTGTTCGATTTCACCTTTTCCCGCAGCATCACGCTGGGCGGCTGGCTCGGCGGCGCGTTGCTGTGGCACTTCGCGGGAATGTGGCTGCTGGCGGTCAACGGCCTGCTCTATCTGATCACCGGACTCGCGACCGGCCGGTTTCGCAAGAAGCTGCTGCCGATCACGCCACGCGGCGTCGCGTCCGATGCGAAGGCCGCGCTGACCGGCCAGCTCTCGCACGCGGACCTGTCGCGCTACAATCAGGTGCAGCGGCTGCTCTATGCCGGGATCATCGCGGTCGGCATCGTCATCGTGCTGTCGGGTCTGTCGATGTGGAAACCGGTCCAGCTGCAATGGCTCACCGCGCTGTTCGGCGGCTATGACGCCGCGCGCTATGTGCATTTCTTCTGCATGGCGGCGATCGTCGGCTTTCTCGTCATTCATGTCCTGCTGGCGCTGCTGGTGCCGAAGAGCCTGCGCGCCATGATCATCGGACGCTGAGGATACGGCCATGCTGAAACGCCTCCGCCACATCATTCCCGGCGTCGACCGCAAGCTGCTGGTCCGGGACGCCACGCATCTGCTGCCCGATCCAGCGCGGCGGCGATTTCTCGCGGGCGGCGCCAGCCTCGGCGCGCTGACGCTGCTCACCGGCTGCGATGTGATCGATTCGGAGAGCGCCGAAACGCTGCTGGCGCAGGTCTCGAAGTTCAACGACGCGGTGCAGGCGCGGCTTTTCAATCCGAACACGCTGGCGCCGACCTTTGCGGAAAGCGCGATTACGAAACCATTCCCGTTCAATGCCTTCTATTCCTACGAGGACTCGCCCAACATCGACGGCAAGAACTACGTGTTCGAGGTCGCGGGCCTCGTCGAGAATAAAAAGCCGTGGACGCTCGATGAGCTTTACGCGCTGCCGCAGGAGAAGCAGATCACGCGGCACATCTGCGTCGAGGGCTGGAGCGCGATCGGAAGCTGGACCGGCACGCCGCTGCGCGACTTCCTCAAGCGGATCGGCGCGGACACCCGCGCGAAATACTGCTGGTTCACCTGCGCCGAGGGCTACACCTCGCCGCTCGACATGGAGACCGCGCTGCATCCACAGACGCAGATGACGTTCAAATTCGGCGACGAGATCCTGCCCCGCGCCTATGGCTATCCGATGAAGATCCGGGTGCCGACCAAGCTCGGCTTCAAGAATCCGAAATACGTCGTGTCGATGGAAGTCACCAACGACTACAAGGGCGGCTACTGGGAAGATCAGGGCTACAATTCGTTCAGCGGGCTGTGAGATTCAAACGTCAGAGTCTTTTGTCCGCAGCGGCCGCTGCAACAGCGCGGCGACCGCGCCCAGCGCCAGCGTCGCCGCGGATAGCACCAGCGCCCATGTCAGGCTCCCGAGCGCATCGGTGATCGCGCCCATGATGATCGGGCCGAACGTCTGGCCGATGCCAAACACAATGGTCATCGCCGCAATCGCGGTCGGCCACGCCTCGGGCGGATAATTGGTGCGGGCGAAGGCTGTGGTCGAATTCACCACCGCGAAGAACGCGCTGCCGAACACCAGCGCCGAGATCGCCAGCAGCCACATGTCGTGACCGAAGAGCGGCAATGCCGCGCCAAACGCGTTGATCGCCAGCAGCACCGCCGTCGCGCCGCCCGCGCGGGCGCGCGCGATCAGCCGCGACCACAGCCAGGGCGAGGCGAAGGCGCTGAGCCCGACCAGACACCAGAAGGTGGCCTGCGCCACCGGGCCACCGCCACCATCGCGCACATAGGCGATCATGAAGGTCATATAGGCGATGTAGCCGACACCGAAGCAGAAATAGCCGGCGAGATAGACCGCGATGGAGCCGGGCGAGAACAGACCCGCGGCAGGCCGCGCCATTGGCCCGCTCGCGCTCCCTGCGGGGGCCTTGACCAGCGGCAGCATGATCACCGCCGACAGCCCGGCGAGCAGCAGCCACACGATCCACCACGATCCCGGACCGAACGCCGCCAGCGTGAATGGCGAAATCAGGCCGGACAGCGCAATGCCTGCTCCCGGCCCCGCATAGAACAGACTCAGCAGGAAGCTCGCCCGCGCGGGGCGGGTCTGCGCGATGATCGCCGACAGCGCGCCGCCCGCAACGAAGGCCAGCGCCGCGCCGAGCCCCGTTACCAGCCGCGCGAAACTGAGCAGGGTGAAATCGGCGGTGAGCCCGCACAGGGCGAGCGAGAGAACGCACGCCAGCGTCCCCGCCTGAATCAACGCGAACAGGCCGAAGCGTGCGGACAGCCGGGCCGCCACCAGCGCGCCCGCGAGATAGCCCGCCGCGTTGACGGTGTTCATGAAGCCGGCGGACGAATACGACCAGCCGAGGCTGTCGCGCATGTCGGGCAGCACCAGAGAATAGGCGAAGCGGCCGATGCCGAGGCCGACAGCCGGCGCGAGCGCCAGAATCAGGATGGTCAGCGCGGGATGCGGCCATCGCTGCGCGTCGGGTGCCCTCACGTTTTCACTCCCAGCTTCTGTCTACGCCGAATCCGGCGAATCGGTCCGGCGCTTCTTCCCTGCGGCGCGACTTGGCGGCAATCTGCCAGTGCGGCGGGCCACGTCGCAACCACGCGCGGCGCAGGGGTGGCTTGCCAAGGACGGCAGGGGGAATTAGCACACGGCGTCACGATCGGATCGGGATGAAATCGGCGCAGCCTGGTTGCAGCGTCATCCTGAGGAGCGAGCGACGCTGGTCGCGAGCCTTGAAGGATGAACGGCAAGACCGAGGCCGTCGCCCTTCGAGGCCCGGACAGGGTCCGGGCACCTCAGGGTGACGGGACCAGCCGAACACCCGCTTCTGTCTCCACTCATCGTCCCACAGGCCCGCTCAGAGCCTTCGGCCCTTTTCCGAGGAAACCTTCCCATGGCGACACAAAAACTTCTCCTGCTCCCCGGCGACGGCATCGGCCCCGAGGTGATGGCGGAGGTCAAGCGGCTGATCGGCTGGCTGAATGCGCAGGGGCTGGCGCAGTTCGAAACCGAGGACGGTCTCGTGGGCGGCGCGTCCTACGACGCCGACAAGGTCGCCGTCACCGACGCCACCATGGCCCGCGCGCTCGCCGCCGACGCCGTGATCTTCGGCGCGGTCGGCGGCCCGAAATGGGACGCGGTGCCCTATGACGTGCGCCCGGAGGCCGGCCTGCTGCGGCTGCGCAAGGATCTGGCCCTGTTCGCCAACCTGCGCCCGGCGATCTGCTATCCGGCGCTGGCCGAATCCTCGAGCCTCAAGCCCGAGGTGGTCCAGGGTCTCGACATCATGATCGTCCGCGAACTGACCGGCGGCGTCTATTTCGGCGAGCCCAAGACCATCACCGACCTTGGCAACGGCCAGAAGCGCGCCATCGACACGCAGGTCTATGACACCTACGAGATCGAGCGCATCGCCCGCGTCGCCTTCGATCTCGCCCGCGCCCGCCGCAACAAGGTCACTTCGATGGAGAAGCGCAACGTCATGAAGTCGGGCGTGCTCTGGAACGAGGTGGTCACCCAGGTTCACGGCCGCGACTACAAGGACGTGGAGCTGGAGCATCAGCTCGCCGATTCGGGCGGCATGCAGCTGGTGAAGGCACCGAAGCAGTTCGACGTCATCGTCACCGACAACCTGTTCGGCGACCTGCTGTCGGACATCGCGGCGATGCTGACCGGCTCGCTCGGCATGCTGCCCTCGGCCTCGCTGGGCGAGACCGACGCGAAGACGCAGAAGCGCCGCGCGCTCTATGAGCCGGTGCATGGCTCGGCCCCCGACATCGCCGGCAAGGGCATGGCCAACCCGATCGCCATGCTGGCATCGTTCGGGATGGCGCTGCGCTACTCGTTCGGCCTGGGCGAGATCGCCGACAAGCTGGACGCCGCCATCGCCGCCGTGCTGGCCAAGAACATCCGCACCGCCGACCTGAAGTCGGACGGGGCGACCATCGTCTCGACCTCCCAGATGGGCGAGGCCGTGGTGAAGGAGATGCAGGCGCTCTACGCCTGACCTCGCGAAACCGCCCTCGGAGGCTCCGCGCTATGACTTCGGCAGGGCCTCCGCCGCATATTGCGCTGCAAAATCGTCGGACGGCGGAATCGGCGTGATCACGTCGATCAGCACGCCGTTCGGATCGGCGGTAATAAAGTGCCGCTGCCCGAAGTCTTCGTCCCGGATCTCGCGCAGCAGCGGCAGACCGGCTGCCTTCAGCCGGGCGTATTCCGCATCGACGTCCTCCACCTCGAAGTTCAACAGAAGTCCGGCCGCCTTGCCCCGGCCGGCCTCAGGGACCGTCTCGTGTCGGCCATCCAGCACCGCGAGATTGACCGACGGATCGTCAGCGGATTGCAGGTGGACGTACCAGTCGGCCTCAAACAGCGGCCGGAAGCCGAAATGCGCCACGTAGAATGCCGTGGTTTCCGCCACATGGTCGGTCATGATCACAGGGTAATAGCTCGTGACTTTCATGGCCTTTCCCTTCCCCAAAAAGATGCATACAGTCTGAATGTAATACGTCAACTAACATACAGGCTGCATGCATGCAAGAGCGGCGAAGCAATTCGGACCGATCGCAGACCACACGCGAGGCTCTGCTCCGCGCGGCACGTGATCTGTTCGTCCAGCGATCCTATGCCGGCACCGGAACGCCGGATCTGGTCGCTGCCGCTGGCGTCACGCGGGGAGCGCTGTACCACCACTATGCCGACAAGCGGGCGCTGTTTCAGGCGGTGATCGAACGCGAGGCAGCGGCCGTGGCAACGGCAGTCCGCCGGGCCGTCTCCGACGACGACCCGCCGCTGGAAGCGCTGCTGACCGGAAGCGAAGCCTTTCTCGACGCCATGGCGGTGCCGGGGCGCACCCGCCTGCTGCTGATCGAGGCCCCGGCGGTGCTCGGGCGCGACACCATGGCGCGGATCGATGCCGACAATGGCGGGCTGACGTTGCGGGAGGGGTTGGCGGCGGCGATGACGGCCGGCGTGATTCGGCGCCTGCCGCTGGACGCGGCCACCGAATTGCTGTCGTCGGCGTTCGACCGCGCCGCGCTGGCGATCGAAGCCGGTTCAGATCGGGAGGAATGGCGCGCCGTGCTCGACGCGCTCATGGAAGGCCTGCAGACGCAGCCGAATCAGCGCTGAGACGGACCCATCCGAATGGGGGAGGCGTGGCAGCTCAGTACGCTCAGTAGAGCGGGATGCCGCGCGGGTAGCCGCCAAGGTCCGACGCCGGATAGAATGGCTGCCGGGTGAGCGGCCGGTTCAGATTCTGCTCGCCGAACGACGGGCCCGGCGGGAAGGCGTAATCGGTGAACTTGCGCTCGCCGGGCAGCACCTCGGTGCCGGCATCCAACCACGAGCGACGCGAGATGTAGACCCGCGTGCGCGGGCCGGCCTGATAGGACACGTTCGGATTGGACTGATCGACCCGCTGCGCCCGCCGCTTCGGGGCCGCGTCGGCATCCGTTGCGGTCAACCCGGCCACAAGGCCACCGGCAAGAGCAACGCCGAGGGCGATAACGGAAAGACGCAGTGCCTTCCGGGAGATGCGGCCGTTGGTGCAGAAAATCATCACGTCCTCACGGGATTCCAGACAGTCCGTTCCCCTTCTAGCGGGGTCTCGGGGCGCGCCACAAGGTCCATCCGGCCACACCCGGCAAGATAATGTGCCGGACCATGACATGGTTTCGCGAATGCCGGATCACAAGCGCCCGCGCAGGGCAGGATCATCGAGCCCCATTACCCAGTCGCCGCCGGCACTGCCGGATGCCGGACACGGCCTGCGATGCAATTCGGCGCGGGCGAACAGCTCGGCCAGCGCGCCGTCGCCCCCGGCCGTCAGCAGGACCAGCCGGCTGAGCAGACAGGCGATCGCCCGCTTCTGCACGGGGGCGGGATCAGCGCTGCAACTCCAGCCCGAGAGTTGCAGGCGCGGCAGATCCCATTCGCGCAGGAAAACAAGGCAGGAGGCGGCATCCGCCTGCACCCGGTACAGCGCGACGCCGCCGAATTTGCTCGCGATGAAGCCGGCCGCTTCCATGCGTCCCTCGGACACGCCGATGCGGGCCGCAAGCTGCGCCGGCCCGTCGGTGTCGCCCGCTTCGCCGAATCGATGCAGTTCGAGTTCGGCGCGCAGAGGCTTGTCGCGGACCGGCATGGTCCAGCGCAGCACGTCGCGGCGGCCGCCGTCAGGATGCCGGTAGATCGCGTAGCTCTCGGTTGCGCCGGAGAAATCGGACTGAGTGACCGCGAAGGCGGGATACGAGCGGGCCGCTTCGGTCCAGACGGGCCGCTGGGCTTGACCTTCCGCGCCAGCCGCAAGGCCGATGCGCTCGAACAGATGCAGCCCGGCCAGTGCAATCACGGCCAGTGCCCCTACATAAGCACCAAGGCGCAGCGCGAAACCTCCGCATTCGGCGGCGGCGATACGCAGCATTGGCAGAAGATGGCCGCCCCGCCCCCGGGATGCGGCTTCGAGAAATGGCATTGCGACGTCCGGACAAAGGTCTTCTGACGTTGTCTTGACGCCGCTTCTCGCATAGAAGCGCTGTTTCTCCCCTTTAAGCCCCGCGCGGGCGGGGAGGATATTTCCGCGGAGAGTGAACGATGGGTTACAAAGTCGCGCTGGTGGGAGCGACCGGCAACGTGGGCCGGGAAATGCTCAACATCCTCGACGAACGCGAGTTCCCGGCCGATGAGGTCGTGGCGCTGGCGTCGCGCCGCAGCCAAGGCGTCGAGGTCTCGTATGGCGACCGGACCCTGAAAGTCAAAGCTCTCGAAAATTACGACTTCAGCGACGTCGACATCTGCCTGATGTCGGCGGGCGGCGACGTCTCGCGCGAATGGGCGCCGAGGATCGGCGCGGCCGGCGCGGTCGTGATCGACAACTCGTCGGCCTGGCGCTACGACGCCGACGTGCCGCTGGTCGTCCCCGAGGTCAACGCCGCCGCCGTCGATGGCTTCCGCAAGCGCAACATCATCGCCAACCCGAACTGCTCGACCGCGCAGCTCGTGGTGGCGCTGAAGCCGCTGCATGATGCGGCGACCATCAAGCGCGTGGTGGTGGCGACCTATCAGTCGGTGTCCGGCGCGGGCAAGGATGCGATGGACGAACTGTTCTCGCAGACCAAGGCCGTCTACACCAACGACGAGATCGTCTCGAAGAAATTCCCAAAGCGGATCGCCTTCAACGTGGTGCCCCAGATCGATGTGTTCATGGAGGACGGCTACACGAAGGAAGAGTGGAAGATGATGGCCGAGACGAAAAAGATTCTCGACCCCAAGATCAGGCTGACCGCCACCTGCGTGCGCGTGCCGGTGTTCATTGGCCACTCCGAAGCCGTCAACATCGAGTTCGAGAAGCCGATCACGGCGGACGAAGCCCGCGAGATCCTGCGCAAGGCGCCGGGCTGCCTCGTGATAGACAAGCGCGAGCCCGGCGGTTACGTCACGCCGTATGAAGCCGCAGGCGAGGACGCCACCTACATCAGCCGCATCCGCGAGGACGCGACTGTAGAGAACGGCCTCGAACTGTGGTGCGTCTCGGACAATCTGCGCAAGGGCGCGGCGCTCAACGCGATCCAGATCGCCGAGTGCCTGATCAACCGCAAGCTGATCAGCGCCAAGAAGAAGGCGGCGTAACTTTTTCTCGTCCGGCGCCGCGCAAGGCTGAGATTCGGCGCCTGTCTTCCTGAAACAAAAGAGCCCGATCCGGCAACGGATCGGGCTCTTCTGTTTGTGCTTTTCCGCCGTCAGTCCGGAATACAAACTCTTGCAGACTGGCTCGGCGGGACACTGGAATGACGATGGACGGCGCTGGCGTCTGTCCGTTGGCCGCTCATCCTTCAAGGCGCGCTGCGCTGCGCATCAGGATGACACCAAGCGGGAGACGCGCCTACGCATACCGTCCGTGGCAGTGCTTGAACTTCTTGCCCGAGCCGCAGGGGCAGTCCTCGTTGCGCCCGACCTTGCCCCACGTGGCGGGGTTGTTCGGATCACGCTTGGATTTGTCCGTCTGCGGCGGCGCCAGCGCGGCATTGGCGAACGCCATCTCGTTCTCGCCCGTCGCCGGATCAAGCTTCTGCTCCTCCATCACCGGCAAAGCGGGCTGCTCCTCCGGCGGCGGCACGATCTCCACCCGCATCAATTGCGCCGTCACCGCCTCGCGCAGATGCGCGAGCAGCGCCTCGAACAGATTGAACGCCTCGGACTTGTATTCCTGCAGCGGGTCGCGCTGCCCGTAGCCGCGCAGGCCAACCACCTGACGCAGGTGATCGAGCATCACCAGATGCTCGCGCCACAGATGATCCAGCGTCTGCAACAGGATGGTCTTCTCCACATAGCGCATCACCTCCGGTCCCCACTGGGCGACCTTGGCGGCCATGTGCTCGTCCACATGCTTCTCGATGCGCGACAGCAGCTCCTCGTCGGCGATGCCTTCTTCCTTCGCCCACTCCTCCACCGGCAATTCGATGCCGAGCACGCGAGTCAGCTCTTCCTTCAGTCCCACGACATCCCACTGTTCGGGATAGGCATGCTCGGGGACATGCTTGGAGACCAGATCGTCCACGAAGGCATGGCGCATGTCGGCGACGGTCTCGACCACGCTCTGATCCTTCATCAGATCGATGCGCTGCTCGAAGATCACCTTGCGCTGGTCGTTCTGGACGTCGTCGTATTTCAGCAGGTTCTTGCGGATGTCGAAGTTGCGCGCCTCGACCTTCTGCTGCGCCTTCTCCAGCGCCTTGTTGATCCACGGATGGATGATGGCCTCGCCTTCCTTCAGGCCGAGGCGGGTCAGCATCGAATCGAGCCGGTCCGACCCGAAAATGCGCATCAGATCGTCGTCGAGCGACAGGAAGAACTTGGAGCGGCCCGGATCGCCCTGACGGCCGGAACGGCCGCGAAGCTGGTTGTCGATGCGCCGAGACTCGTGGCGCTCGGAACCCATGATGTAGAGGCCACCCGGCTTGGTCTCGGTCCTGGCCGGGCGCGAGCCCTTGGCCGGCTCGATCTCGATCACTTCCCTCGCATTCAGCACGATGTCGCGGAATTTCTCGATGTCGGCCTTGATTTCCGCAGCCCTGGCTTCTTTCTCCGCCTCGTCGGTGATGTTCGCCGTCTCCATGGCGAGGCGCATCTCCAGCGAGCCGCCGAGCTTGATGTCGGTGCCGCGGCCGGCCATGTTGGTCGCAATCGTGATCGCGCCCGGAATGCCGGCTTCGGCGACGATATAGGCTTCCTGCTCGTGGAAGCGGGCGTTCAGCACCGCGAACAGCTTGGCCGGCTTGCCCTCGCGCGCCGACGTGTAGAGCTTCTCCAGCGCCTTCGGATTGGCGAAGTCGATCTGCTTGTAGCCGTTCTTCTTCAGGTATTCGGCCAGCGTCTCGGACTTCTCGATCGAGGCGGTGCCGACCAACACCGGCTGCATCCGGGCGTTGGCGCGCTCGATCTCGGCGAGGATCGCCGCGTATTTCTCGTTCGCCGTGCGATAGACCTCATCGTCCTCGTCAAGGCGCGAGATCGGCAGGTTGGTCGGAATTTCGACCACCTCAAGCTTGTAGATGTCGAAGAACTCGTCGGCCTCGGTCGCGGCCGTGCCGGTCATGCCGCCGAGCTTTTCGTACATGCGGAAGTAGTTCTGGAACGTGATCGAGGCCAGCGTCTGGTTCTCGGGCTGGACCTGCACGTGCTCCTTGGCTTCCAGCGCCTGATGCAGGCCTTCGGAGTAACGGCGGCCCGGCATCATGCGGCCGGTGAACTCGTCGATGATCACCACCTCGCCGTCGCGGACGATGTAGTCCTTGTCGCGGGTGAACAGCGAGTGGGCGCGCAGCGCCTGATTGATGTGATGAACGACGGAGACGTTCTCGACGTCGTAGAGAGAATCGCCCTTGAGCTGGCCGGCGTCCTTCAGCAGGGTCTCGATCTTCTCCATGCCCGCCTCGGTGAGCGTCACCGTGCGCTGCTTCTCGTCGACCTCGAAGTCATCCTTCTTGATGAGGTTCGGAATGAAGGTGTCGATGGTGTTGTAGAATTCCGAGCGGTCGTCGAGCGGGCCGGAGATGATCAGCGGCGTGCGCGCCTCGTCGATCAGGATCGAGTCCACCTCGTCGACGATGGCGAAGTGATGCCCGCGCTGGACCATGTCCTCCAGACGGTACTTCATGTTGTCGCGCAGATAATCGAAGCCGTATTCGTTGTTGGTGCCGTAGGTGATGTCGCAGGCATAGGCCTGCTGGCGCTGCGCGTCGTCGAGCCCGTGCACGATCACGCCGACGCTGAGGCCGAGAAAGCGGTAGACCCGGCCCATCCAGTCGGAGTCGCGGCTGGCGAGGTAATCGTTCACGGTGACGACGTGGACGCCCTTGCCGGTCAGCGCGTTGAGATAGGTCGGCAGCGTCGCGACCAGCGTCTTGCCTTCGCCGGTCTTCATCTCGGCGATGTCGCCCTCGTGCAGCACCATGCCGCCGATCAGCTGAACGTCGAAATGGCGCTGGCCGAGCACGCGCTTGGCCGCCTCGCGGACGGTGGCGAAGGCCGGCACCAGAATGTCGTCGGTGGTCTTGCCCGCCGCGAGCTGGGCCTTGAACTCGTCGGTGCGGGCGCGAAGCTGGTCGTCCGTCAGCGCCGAGACTTCCGGCTCCAGCGCATTGATCGCGTTGATGCGGGACTGGTAACCCTTCACCCGCCGGTCGTTGGAGGATCCGAACAGTTTGCGGGCGAGCGCGCCGATCATACCGAAAGTCCTGCTTCTGGAGACGGATCCGCCCGTGGCGGCGTCCCTGTTGGTCTGGCCAGCCCCGGCGCGGTTCGGAACACGACTCCGAATGCTTTCCGGCACCGTCCGGACTCCGAATGCTCTGGTCCTGATCTGGGGCCAGCGGCGACGATCAATTCGTCGTGACCCGTGGAGGGCCAATCACCCGGAGGATGACGGAAAAATTCCCGGGCTGGCAACCGCCGGGCGGCCGGCCGCGTTAACGACAACGGACATGCGCATCCCGCCAGTCAGCCCGGCTGGCGAGAGATATGGCTCACCCTGAGGGATGTCAACGGATGTCGACCCAGCGAAGATGTCGCGGAATTCATGATTTTGACACCACTTTCGCGTTGCCAACGCCCCCCGGATTGGGCGAGTGTCCGCCGCCCCTCCCCGCCCCTATTGGTTGCGAAGGATTATCTCACATGATCGCCTCCCAGGCCCGTCACCGCCTCATTGCCCGCGCGGGCCTCGCCGCCGCCGGCCTCGCCATTTTTCTTGCCGCTCCGCTGCATGCGCAGACCGCCGCCGACCCGGTGGTCGCCAAGGTCAACGGCGTCGAAATTCATCAGAGTGACGTGACCCTCGCGGAGGAGGAACTCGCGCCGAGCCTCCAGCAGATGGATCCCGCCACCAAGCGCGACAACGTCATCTCCTTCCTGATCGACATGAAGCTGGTCGCCAAGGCCGCCGAGGACAAGAAGATCGGCGACGCCGAGGACTTCAAGAAGCGCCTCGCCTTCGCCCGCGACCGCCTCCTGATGGACGGGCTGCTGTCCGCCGAGGGCAAGGCCGCCGCGACCGATGACGCCATGAAGAAGGTCTATGCCGACGCCGCGAGCCAGATCGGCGGCGAGCAGGAGGTCCACGCCCGCCACATCCTGGTCGAGACCGAGGACGAGGCGAAGAAGATCATCGAAGACCTCAAGAAGGGCGCGGATTTCGCCGAACTGGCGAAGTCGAAGTCGAAGGATCCCGGCGCGTCGGATGGCGGCGATCTCGGCTTCTTCACCAAGGACCAGATGGTTCCCGAATTCGCGGCCGTCGCCTTCGCGCTGGAGCCCGGCAAGATTTCCGATCCGGTGAAGACCCAGTTCGGCTGGCACGTCATCAAGGTCGAGGAAAAGCGCGCCCGCAAGGCCCCCGACTTCGATCAGGTGAAGGCGCAGATCCAGACCTATGTCACCCGCAAGGCGCAGGCCGACTACGTCGCCAAGCTGCGCGAGACCGCGAAAATCGAGCGGCTGGACAAGCCGGCCGATGCGCCGACCACGCCGGCTCCTGCTGCCAAGGATGCCGCGCCGGCGAAGAAGTAACGTTCCACGCCAGCTTCGCGTGAAATTCGATCGGGGCCGCTCTTCGGGGCGGCCCCGATGTCGTTTGCACGACATACGGAGCGACGATGACAGTATTTTCCTTGTTGCCGTCTCTCCCCGCTTCCGCGCGGAGATGATAGAGAGCGCCGCATCCCAACCCGGAAAGCCCCTCATGTCCTCGACCGTCTCGCCTCTCGCCCCCAAGGATGTCCCGACACTGCCACCGCTCGATGGCGTGCGCCTCGCGACCGCCGCCGCCGGCATCCGCTACAAGGGCCGTACCGACGTGCTGCTGGCGCTGCTGGACGAAGGCACTACGGTGGCTGGCGTGTTCACCACATCGAAATGCCCCTCCGCACCAGTCGAATGGTGCCGCGACAGGCTGAAGGGCGGCAAGGCGCGCGCGCTGGTGGTCAACTCGGGCAACGCCAATGCTTTCACCGGCAAGACCGGCAAGCAGGCGACCGCGCTCACCGCATCCATCGCAGCAAAGGCGACCGGCGCGAAACCGGCCGAGATCTTCCTCGCTTCCACCGGCGTGATCGGCGAGCCGCTCGACGCCACCAAATTCGACGGCGTGCTGGCGGACATGGCCGAAAAGGCCAGCCCGGACGGCTGGCTCGATGCCGCGAAAGCGATCATGACCACCGACACCTTCCCGAAGGTCGCGACCGCAACCGCCAGGCTCGGCAAGGCCAAGGTCACCATCAACGGCATGGCCAAGGGCGCGGGCATGATCGCGCCCGACATGGCCACCATGCTCTCCTTCGTCTTCACCGACGCGCCGCTGTCGGCAGACGTCCTGCAGGCGCTGCTGAAGACCGGAGTCGCCAGCACCTTCAACGCCGTCACCATCGACGGCGACACCTCGACTTCCGACACCCTGCTCGCCTTCGCCACGGGAGCAGTGGCGCAGAACGGCGCGCCGAAGATCTCGCGCGCCTCCGATCCGCGCCTGAAAGCCTTCGCGAAGGCGTTCCACTCGGTGCTGGCGGACCTCGCCGAGCAGGTTGCGCGCGACGGCGAGGGCGCGCGCAAGCTGGTCGAGATCACGGTCGAAGGCGCGACCACCGACAAGTCAGCGCGAAAAATCGCGATGTCCATCGCCAACTCACCGCTGGTCAAGACCGCCATCGCCGGCGAGGACGCCAACTGGGGCCGCGTCGTCATGGCGGTCGGCAAGGCCGGCGAGCCGGCGGACCGCGACAAGCTGGCGATCTCCTTCAACGGCATCCGCGTCGCCAGCCGCGGCGCGCGCGATCCGTCCTACGACGAGAAAGAAGTCTCCGCGGCGATGAAGAACGACGTCATCAAGATCAAGGTCGGCCTCGGACTCGGCAAGGGCCGCGACCGGGTGATGACCTGCGATCTCACCAAGGAATACGTCGCCATCAACGGCGACTACCGCTCGTGAAACTCACCCTCGTCGTCGCCTGCGCGCTGGTCGATCCGGACAACCGCGTCCTGATCGCCCAGCGCCCCGAGGGCAAGGCGCTCGCCGGACTGTGGGAGTTTCCCGGCGGCAAGCTGGATCCCGGCGAGCGGCCGGAGGAAGCTCTGATCCGCGAATTGAACGAGGAGCTCGGCATCACCGTGCGCGAGGCATGCCTCGCCCCGCTCAGCTTCGCCAGCCATGCCTATCCGGACTTTCACCTCCTAATGCCGCTCTACATCTGCCGGCGCTGGGAGGGCACGGTCACGCCGCGCGAGGGTCAGCAGCTGGCGTGGGTGCGCGCCAACAAGCTGCGCGACTATCCGATGCCGCCGGCCGACCTGCCGCTGATCCCGCCGCTGATCGATCTTTTGTGAGTTCGCTGCGAGGGTGGACTGTCGCGGCGAATGCCGCCGCGACGCCTTCTGTTATTACTGCTGCTTCAGATCCGCGCGCTGGTCGGCCGCAGCGGCAGTCCGTACCGCGACCGATGTCGCCCCGCGCGTGACGCCGTCAGGCGTCTTGAAGCGGACAAAGAGACGATTGACGGCCGGATCGAACGGGACCGGCTCCGTCGCCTCGATGAATACGCTGTAAGTCGCGACCTCGTTCTGGCCGAGCGGCAACGACGGCAATGGACCGGCGCCCGGAGGCTCCATGCATCCGCCAGTCAAGTCGGTTCGGCACAGCGTAATGGTCAGGGGCAGGTTCCGCGTATTGTCATCGACGACAGCGGTAATGTCCACCGCCGCGCCGATATTGATCCCCGCCGCCGCGAAAGCCGCCGCGCCCTGCCCTGCCAGCGGCACCGTGACGATCCCGTCGCCAGACGCCGTTGCCGAGGTCGCGACGATATCGGCCGGAGCCGATGCGGATGACGACAGGCCCAACGTGGTCAGCCCGAAGACGGAGGCGGCCGGTCCCGTGTTGGTGCACGAGAACTGGATCGGCACCTCGGCCGAACTGATCTCGACGGTGGGAACGAGACCGAACACGAAATGCCGCATGTCGTTCGCGGGAATATCGACCGACGTGTTCGGTGTTCCGGTCAACTGGTTGGAGGCATCGGTCGTCTGATAGGTAAACAGCGCCGGATACGCGGGAGGAATTGAGATTGAACAGGACGTCGCGTCGCTTCCACCCGAATTGATGACGGTGGCGAACGCGGTCGCGAATTCCTGTGTCTGCACGGAGCGGGCGCTGGGTAGCACCGCCGCGACGAGCGAGGGCGCACCGGGCCGTTGCACGACAGTGAGCAGGTAACTGCCCGTCGCGGCGCCCGCGCCATCAAGCGCGACGTAGTAGGTCGTGCCCTGCGTGGCGTCGAACGTGACCCGGCTCTGGACCGTATCGGGTGCGATATTGTCGTTGGCCTTGACCGGCGTGAGTCCGCCCAGGCTGGAGCCCGTGTAGACCGCCAGGGTCGTATCGAAGTTCGATCCGGCGGTGTCAAAGGTGACGGATTGCGAGATCGGAGCAGTCCATTTGCACCAGACCGAATTCAGCGGCGCGGACACCCCTGCATGATCGGGCTCGCCGGGTTCGCCAGTCGTACCGACCGTGGTCCCGGATGCTGTGCCCACGCTGCCGGGCAGCTCTGTGGCGTTACCGAATGCGTCGCTGCATGGCAGCAGGACCGTCTGCACGAACGCGATGGAGGTCGAGGGCTGAGCCCCGCTGTCGCCGCTATAGCTCGCGGTCAGCCGATGACCGCCGGGCGACAGCGTCGAGGTGTCGAAGGCCGCCTGTCCGCCCGTCACTGGCGCGCTGCCGAGCACCGTGCCGCCGTCCCTGAAGGTGACGGTGCCGGTCGGCGTCGCGGTCACGCTGGGCGTGACAGTTGCCGTGAGGGTGACGTTCTCACCAAAATGGCTTGGGTTGAGGCTCGATGTGACCGCGGTGGTCGTCGGATACGTCATGATGACATCGATAGCCGTCGCGGAATTGTTGCCTTGTACCGCATCGACGACCCCGACCGGTTCGTGGATGGTCGCCGTGTTGCTTAGCGTGCCGGTCGCGGACGGAGAGACCGTCGCGTTGACCGTATAGATGACGCTGCCGCCACTCGCCAGATCGACCAGATCGCTGATGCTGCCGTTACCCGACGCGGCGCAGGCGCCGCCGTTCACGCCGACGCAGGTCCAGGCGGCGTTCAGGAGCGCTGCGGGGAAATTATCGACAACCGTCGCGAGGGCGACGTTGCCCGGCCCGTTGTTGGTCGCAGTGATCGTGTAAGTCACATTGCCGCCCGGCACGACGTGGGGCACGCCACTGGTCTTCGTGATCGAGAGGTCGGCTTGCACCGTCACCGTATCCGTATCGGTCGCAGAGTTGTTGCTCGGGTCCGGATCGATGACCCCGCCGGGCACCGCGACGGTCGCCGTATTGCTCAGCGTGCCGGTCGCTGACGGAGAGATCGTCGCGTTGACCGTATAGACCACGCTGCTGGTGGCGGGCAGGTCAACCGTGTCGTTGATGTCGCCGGAGCCCGACGCGGTGCAGGTGGCCCCGCCGTAACCGACGCAGGTCCAGCTTCCCGTCAGAACCGCAGGGAAGATATCCGTCACCGTCGCGCCGGAGACGTTGCTCCCGCTGTTGGTCACGAGGATCGTATAGGTGACATTCCCTCCGGGCGTCACCGTTGAGACGCCATTCGTCTTGGTGATGGCCAGATCGGCATAGACATCGAACGAGCCTCCCGCGAGCGTGATATCGGTTACGGCGGTACTGCCCCGGGTATATTTGGCGGTGCCATTCACCGTGGCGCCGTTGTTGTCGGTATAAGAAAACGTAATATTGCAATCGGAGAGCGTATAAGAACAGGCTGCATAGTTCGGCGTAACGAAGACACATCCGATCCCGATGCAATTCGGATTTGTGCCCCTGGGGATACCATTCACGTAGGGAACGATCTGAATTTGGTACGTCGTTGGGTTCAATTCGAGGTTCGTGATGACAGTGCCATTGATCGGAGCTCCAAAGCTCTGCGAACAACCCGGTCCGGACGCGTCGGCGAACACCCGCGCAGATTGACCAGGAAGATCAGGGCAGGTGATGCCGGCCGCAGCGCGCTCCGTCGGCAGAACCGCGGTCGCCAGCGGCGCGAGCAACGCAAGCCACAGAAGCCGCCGCGACGCCGACAGCACGCCCGCATACGGCCGCGCAGAAATAGCGCGCGCCAGCGTTCCGCACAGATGGAACAGAACACCAAAAGACATGAAGCGCCTCGCCCCTCGACGCGCGAGTCAAACTACGCGTCAGCAACGGAACTTATCGTGCAAGAAATAAAGCATTCATTGACATATTTGTCCGGATTTCTGCGCATCAGCGTTCTGCCCGCGAAGATCGCCAAACACCCAATGGTATCTGGATAAATAAAATTGGGCGGAGCACGGCCGGTCGCCTACAATATTACCCGCGCGCGATCACCACCTTCTCAACGGGCGCGTCGTGTTCGACACGTCGCGGCCGTTACCCGGCGAAACCACCCTGGGCGAGAAACGCCTCTTCGTCCGGAGTCGCCTCGCGATCGAGAAACGGATTGCGATGAGGAAACCGTCCGAACCGGCGGATGATATCGGCGTGCTCTTCAGCGAAGGGAATGTTGTCGTCGAGTCTGGCGTCCCTGAAGAGCGCGACACAGCGCTCCTGATCCGCCAGATGCTCCGAATGCATGAACGGCATGTAGAGAAACTGCAGAAGATCGCTCGCGATCCGCTTGTCGACCCCACGGGCGATGGCCCGGCTCGCAACGGCGCGCGCCTGCGCATCCGTCGCGAAGGCCCGGGATGTCTCACGATAAATGTTGCGCGGAAACTGATCGAGCACGATGACGAGAGCGAGCGCGCCCTCGTCGGTGGCCTCCCACGCCGCGAGATCTCCGGCCGCAGCGCGCGCAATCAGCGGCTCGAAAAGCCGCCTTATCTTGTCGTCGAACGCCGGATCGCGCTTGAACCATCGCTCGCGCCCGGCAGTTCTCCAGAACGAGAGAACCTCGCCGGGCGCGGGAGCAACACTTTCAATCATACTTGCAAAAACGCCACTCAGGCCGCCGCCTGACTGGCCTTGCTCTCGTCGCGCAGCTCGCGCCGCAGGATCTTGCCGACATTGGTCTTGGGCAATTCGGTCCGGAATTCGATCTGCTTCGGCACCTTGTAGCCTGTAAGCTGCTCGGCGCAGAACTTCTGCAGATCCTGCGCAGAGAGATTGGGATCCTTCTTCACCACGAACGCCTTCACCACCTCGGTGGACTTGGCGTCCGGCACGCCGACCACTGCCACCTCAAGCACGCCCGGATGGGTGGCGATCACGTCCTCGACCTCGTTCGGATAGACGTTGAAGCCGGAAACGAGGATCATGTCCTTCTTGCGGTCCACGATCTTGACGTAGCCGTCCGGGGCCATGATGCCGATATCGCCGGTGCGGAAATAGCCGTCCGCCGTCATCACCTTCGCGGTCTCGTCGGGACGATTCCAGTAGCCCACCATCACCTGCGGACCCTTCGCGCAGATTTCGCCGGGCTGGCCGATCGGGACCTCGTTGTTATCGTCGTCCCGGATGGAGATGTAGGTCGAGGGCACCGGAACGCCGATCGAGCCGGAATAATGATCCGTATCGGACGGGTTGCAGGTCAGGGTCGGCGCGGTCTCGGACAGGCCATAGCCCTCCGACAGTGCACAGCCCGTGGTCTTCAGCCACTTCTCCGCGACGGCCTTCTGCACGGCCATGCCGCCGCCGAACGAAACCTTCAGCTTGGAGAAATCCACCTTGCTGAAGTTCGGATCGTTCAGCAGAGCGTTGTAAAGCGTGTTCACGGCCGGGAAGCTGTTGACCTGATACTTCATCAGCTCCTTGACGAAGCCGGGGATGTCGCGCGGGTTCGGAATCAGCAGGTTGGCGCCGCCGGCGCGCACGCCCAGCAGGAAGCAGGCGGTCAACGCGAAGATATGATACAGCGGCAGCGCGCAGACGATCAGCATTTGATCGACCTGCGGCGGCTTGCGCAGCGCCGGTTGCAACCAGGCATCGTTCTGCAACATGTTGGCGACGATATTGCGATGAACCAGCGTCGCGCCCTTCGATACGCCCGTCGTGCCGCCGGTGTATTGCAGGAAGGCGACGTCCTCCGGCCCGATCACAGGCTTCGCGAGCTTCATCTGACGGCCGGCCGCCAGCGCGTCGTTGAAGGCGACCGAGCCGGGCAGCGAAAACGCCGGCACCATCTTCTTCACCTTGCGGACCACGAAATTGACGATCAGTCCCTTGATGCCGAGCAGGTCGCCCATGGTGGCGACGATGACATGCTTCACCGGCGTCTTGGCGATGGTCTTCGCCAGTGTCGCCGCGAAATTTTCCAGAATGATGATCGCTTCCGCACCGGAATCCTTGAGCTGGTGCTCAAGCTCGCGCGGCGTGTAGAGCGGATTGACATTCACCACCGCATAGCCCGCGCGCAGCACGGCGACGGTGGAGACAGGGTGCTGCAGCACGTTCGGCATCATGATGGCGACGCGCGCGCCCTTCTTCAGCCCCTTGCTCTGCAGATAGGCCCCCAGAGCGAGCGACATCTCGTCAAGCTCGCCATAGGTGACCGCCTTGTCCATGCAGATAAAGGCCTTGCGGTCGCGAAACTTGGCGAAGCTTTCTTCGAACAGCGCGACAAGCGAGCCGTATTGGGTCACGTCGATATCGGCCGGCACCCCTGCCGGGTATTGCTTCAGCCAGATGCGGTCCATTAGGGCCTCTCCCTCGGAATGTTTCAATTGTGCCGTCGGCTCCCGTTCTCGCGGCGGGATGCGGTTCCTGACAGAGTATTGATCCAAGCCGCGGACCGGCGCAAGCGGGCCAAGTGACCGTTCCGGCGGTTCTTTTTCACAAAGCGTCGATATGGTGAGCGGTCTTCGCGGTGGGTAGCACGGTTCTTGCAACGCTTGAATCGTTCGCCAGTGTTCCCATATGGTAGGAAGTCCGGCGGCCGAAGACTGCCGGGTGAGTGGGTGCCGCAAGGGCCCGATGTACAAAGTCGCTTCGAGAGGACTTTGCTGGAATGTCTCGTGTTCCGTCCCTATCCAGTCCGTTTCTTCTGGGCTTCGACGAGATCGAGCGTGTGCTCGACCGCGTGGTCAAGGGTGCCGACGGTTATCCTCCCTACAACATCGAGCGGCTTGCTCGCGAAAATGGCCGGCCCGAACGCTTGCGGATCACGCTGGCGGTCGCCGGGTTCACGCGCGATCAGCTCGACGTGACGATCGAGGAAACCCAGCTCGTCATCCGCGGCCGCCAGCAGGACGACAAGGCCAGGCAATACATCCACCGCGGCATCGCCGCGCGTCACTTCCAGCGTGCGTTCGTGCTCGCGGAGGGCATGCAGGTGCTTGGCGCGGACTTGAAGAACGGGTTGCTGTCGATCGATCTCGCCCGCCCCGAACCGGAGCGGGTCGTTAAGACGATAGCGATCAATGAACACGAATAATGGGGACTCGCGCATGATCCCGATGGCCAACCGGACTTCGGGGCACGATCATGAACGCGTCTCTTTGGCGGACTCGACCGCTTTGACACCGAATTGAGGAGTCGAGGACCATGACTGAACCGAACATCACGGACCTGAATACCGAACTGCCCGTCTCCACCGAGACTCTCGCATCCATGGGCGAAGGTCATATCGCCTACGTGAGGCAAATCCGCTCGGAGGACGTGCCGGACCTCTTCCCGCAGGCGCCCGAACTCGCACCGGGCCTCAAGCTGTTCGCGCTGCACGCCGCCGACGGCACGCCGATCATGCTGACCGACAGCCGCGAGGCGGCGGTCGCCAACGCCTGGAGCCAGGAGCTTCAGACCGTCAGCGTGCACTGAGGCATCCGGCCGAAACCGGATTGCGGGGTGAAATGTTCGGGCGCGGCGCTATGCCGCGCTCGCCGGCGGCAGCGCCAGCACCGAATAGAGCGCCTGCGCGTCCCGGGAGGCGCGCAGCTTCTTGGCGACATCCTGATCGCGCAGAAGCCGGGCAATCCGCGCCAGCGCCTTGAGGTGGTCGGCTCCGGCTCCCTCGGGAGCCAGCAACAGAAACACCAGATCGACCGGCTCGCCGTCCATTGCCTCGAAATCGACCGGCCGCTCCAGCCGCGCGAACAAGCCGAACAACTTGTCCAGCTTGGGCAGCTTGCCGTGCGGAATGGCGACGCCATGGCCCACCGCGGTGGTTCCCAGCTTTTCCCGCTGCAGCAACACCTCGAAGATGGCGCGGTCGTTCTGGCCGGTCAGGGCTGCGGCACGCGCCGCCAGCTCCTGCAGCGCCTGCTTCTTGCTGTTGACCTTCAATGCCGGAAGTATCGCCTCGGGGGCGACCAAATCGGTAATCGTCATGGATCGTCCGAGGGCGAGGTTTGAGCGTCGTGTTGAACGAGCGGTTCGTTGAACGTCGATCGGTTAAGCGGTGAACCAATCCCTTGCAAAACTGGTTCCAGCCGTCCGCGCCCATGGCGCAGGGCCTAGCCTTAAAGGCGGCGGACCATAGGGACGGCTGGCCCACCCGTCAATGGTGGGGGGCGCCTCAGTGGCGCTCCCCGTTGACGGCTGGAGGGTCGACCCAGCCGACATTGCCGTCCGGCCGCCGGTAGATCACGTTCAGGCGGCCGCTGGAGCCGTGCTGAAAGACCAGAACCGCCGCTCCGGTGAAATCCAGTTCCATCACCGCCTCGCTCACCGACAGCCGCCGCAGGGCCGTGGTCGATTCGGCGATGATGATGGGGTTGAACGCGGTGACCTCATCGTCGTCCTCGGGCGGCGCCTCGATCACGTAACTCGTGGCCGAATACTTCACGCCGCTCTCCGGCACGTCGGTGCGTTCGCCTTCTTCGGAAGCAGGACGTGCATCAAGTCCCGCCATCGCAGCCGTCGCGGCAAAAGCCTTGCGCGCCGAACGATCCTTCAGCCGGCTCTTGTAGCGCCGCAGCCGCTTCTCGATCTGGTGCAGCGCCTGATCCGCACTGGCATAGGCATCCGTCGCGTTCGCGTCCGCTTCCAGCGTGATTCCCGAATCCAGATGCAGCGCACAATCGGTCCGGAAGCCGAACCCGTCCTTGCTGAGCGTGATGTGGCCGGAATAGTTGCCGTCGAAGTACTTGCGCAACACCTCGTCGGTTCGATCGCTGACGCGCTCGCGAAGCGCTTCGCCGACACTGATGCTCTTGCCTGAGACCCTGATTGTCATATCGCAAACTCTCGCTGGTCCATGGAGGCACAGCATTCCGGCGACTGCGGGCGCAGTCAAGCCGTGGCGATGTCGCGGGACGATGCCGACGATGGCCCGGAATATGCACTGGAAGCCGGCTGAGCCGATGCAGGATGACTGGCCCCCGAATGATCCGGCGTAGAATGATTCGACACGGCCTGAGTGGAGGCGGTGTGAGTCATTGTCTGCTTCTCGCGCCGGCGTTGCACCGACGAAGGAATGCGCATCGCCTCGCGATATTTGGCGACCGTGCGCCGCGCGATATCGACACCCGCCTCGCGCAGGCGCTCGACGATTGTATCATCGGAGAGAATCGCGCCCGGGCTTTCCGCGTCGATCAGCTGCCTGATGCGATGCCGCACGGCTTCGGCCGAATGCGCCTCGCCGCCATCGGCGGCGGCAATCGATGCCGTGAAGAAATATTTTAATTCGAAACAGCCGCGATTCGTCGCCATGTATTTGTTGGCGGTCACGCGCGACACCGTCGATTCGTGCATCTGGATCGCGTCCGCCACGGCCTTGAGATTCAGCGGACGAAGATGCGACACCCCGTGCGTGAAGAAACCATCCTGCTGCCGCACGATCTCCTTGGCGACTTTAAGAATCGTCCGCGCCCGCTGATCCAGTGCACGGACGAGCCATGTGGCGTTTTGCAGACAGTCGGAGAAGTAGGTCTTGTCGCCGTCCTTCTTCGTGGTCTTTGACAGCTGCGCATAATAGCTCTGGTTGACCAGAACCCGCGGAAGCGTGTCGCTGTTGAGTTCGATCAGCCAGTCGCCGTCCGGCCCCGGACGCACATAGACATCGGGCACCACGGTCTGTGCGCGCACCGATCCGAAACGAAGCCCGGGCTTCGGATCGAGGCGCTGGATTTCGCCGATCATGTCGGCCAGATCCTCGTCATCGACGCCACAGACCTTGCGAAGGCCCGGCAGATCGCGCCTGGCCAGCAGTTCGAGATTGCCGACCAGCGCCTGCATCGCGGGATCGAAGCGGTCGCGCTCACGCAGCTGAATGGCAAGACACTCCGCCAGGTTTCGCGCGCAGACCCCCGGGGGATCGAACGTCTGCAGCACCTTCAGGACCGAATCGACTTCCGCCTCGGTGCTGCCCAGCCGTTCGGCGGCCTGCCCCAGATCCGACGGCAGATAACCCGCTTCGTCCACCAGATCGATCAGGTAGCGGCCGATCATCTTCTGCGCCGGGACGTCGAACGACACCGCAAGCTGTTCGGCGAGGTGATCGGCAAGCGTCGTCTCGGCCGCGACGAAAGCTTCAAGATTGTAGTCCTCGTCACCCGACGGTCCGCCGCCCCATTCGGTGTAGGTCGAGGGCGCGGCCTCCTGCGCAACGCGGGCGGCAACGTCGGTCGCCTCCTCGGGGAAGACGTTCTCCATGCCATTGTCGAAGGTCTGTTCGAGATCGGAACGGCTGCCGAGATCGCGCGCCATCCAGTCTTCGCCGTCCGCTCCGCGGCCGTCGGGCGCACCCTCGGCGCTTGCGGTGTCGGACAGGGCGAACTCGGCGGTCTCGAAAGACGGACCGTCGGCCTGCGCCAGCGCATCCTGCGGACCGTCAGCGTTGTCGCTTGCCCGTTCGAGCAGCGGATTCCGTTCAAGCTCCTCCTCCACGAAGGTGGAGAGATCGAGATTGGAAAGCTGAAGCAATTTGATCGCCTGCATCAGCTGGGGGGTCATCACCAGCGACTGCGTTTGGCGGAATTCAAGTCGTTGCGTCAGCGCCATGACTGAGGGACACTCGAAACAGCCGATCCGGATATCTGCTATGCACCCGGAACAAGGACGGACCAGTTGGTCCGTTTCTTGCTTACTCCCTTCTTTGCCGGTTGTACACGGCTTGACGTCACGTATTTTTTGGCTAGTCGCGGACCGGTTGCGGCGGCCCCGGCCTCGTCAGAGCCGGAATTCCTCGCCGAGATAGAGGCGTCTCACATCGGGATCGGCAACGATCTCCTCGGGACTGCCCTCGGTCAGCACTTCGCCAGCATAGACGATATAGGCGCGATCGGTAAGCCCCAACGTCTCGCGGACATTGTGGTCGGTGATCAGCACGCCAATGCCGCGATTGGTGAGATGCCGCACCAGATCCTGAATGTCGCCGACCGCGATCGGATCGATGCCGGCGAACGGCTCGTCGAGCAGCATGTAACTGGGACGCGTCGCCAGGGCGCGCGCGATTTCGACGCGCCGCCGCTCGCCGCCGGACAGCGCGATCGACGGCGTCTTGCGCAGCCGCGTGATGTTGAACTCCTCAAGCAGCGAGTTCAGTTCGGCCTCGCGCTTCTTCCGGCTCGGCTCGACGACCTCGAGCACCGCGCGAATATTGTCTTCCACGTTGAGGCCGCGAAAGATGGAGGCTTCCTGCGGCAGATAGCCGATTCCGAGCCGCGCGCGCTGATACATCGGCAGGCTCGTGACGTCGTGGCCGTCGAGTTCGACGTGGCCCTTGTCCGCCTTGATCAGCCCCGTGATCATATAAAACACGGTGGTCTTGCCCGCGCCATTCGGGCCGAGAATGCCGACCGCTTCGCCTCGCCGCACGTAGAGGCTCACGCCGCGAACGACCTTGCGCGTGCCGAAACTCTTTTCGACGCTATGGATCGCGAGATAGCCCGCGCGCGGCGCCTGCCGCTGCGCAGCGTATCCCGCCTGCACCTGATCGCTGGCGTGGCCGCGCGCCTGCGCCGGAGCTTGCGGTTGTGGCGCACGGGCCCTCGGAGCCTCCTTCACCAGTCCGCCCAGCCTGTCCGCCAGCCCCACCGTGATGTCCCGCTGCTGCTTGCCCTGTCCGAAGCCGGGACGTCCGCGCTCGGCGCCACGGCGACGAAACATGTTCAGCAAATCCACCATGCAACCTCGGTCAATCGTTCAGGCCGAACTATCGGGTCCCGACCACCATCGCGATCCGGCCAATCCCCCAGGGAGCCATATGGCCCGCCCGCCTCGCGCCGCCAAGTCCCCAGCGAAAATCCCGACGACCCGGGGCCCCTCCGCTCACCGCTTCGGCGCCGCAGCTCCCTCGTGCGCGCCCGAGCCCGGAATCGCGATCGGGCTGTTTTGTCCCGACGACTTGAACAGGCCCTGAACGCGGCCGCTGTCGGATTCGACCCGCGATACGCTGGTGGTCATGTTGACGATCAGCCGATCCCCGCGCAGCACGTTCTCGCCCTGCGTCAGCACGACGTTGCCCGTCATGGTGATAAGATTGGTCTTGGTGTCGAAGACCGCCGTCTCGCCGGTCACCGTCTGATCCTTCTGGGTGACGACGACGCCGCCCTTGGCCTCCAGCCGGCGGATGGACGAACTGCCGCTCGGGCCCGGGGCGGCGCTCTTCATCTCGGCCTTCTTCGGCGCGGATGCTTTCTGATCCGAGCCGCCCTGATTCTGTTCGTAGAATACGACAAGAGCCTTGCTCATCATCGTGGTGTCGCCCTGCACCACCTTGACGTTGCCGCTGAAAGTCGCCGCCTTGTCCTTGTCGCGCATTTCGAGGCTCGCGGCCTCGATCTGGATCGGCTGATCGCGATTCTGGGAAAAGCCCTGCATGGCGTTCGGGACGCCCTGCACGGAACTGCCGCCCTTGGCGGGCTGGGCCACGCCTTCGCTGGCCGTCGTCACCGCGAGCAGCAGCGCCATCGCCGACACAGCGGCGACGCGACATGCCCAACCCCGGCGGCGGAAAAACGTCATGGTCCGAATCATACAGTCCCGATCATTTCGAGCCGATTACTTTTTGCCGTTGGCGCTCGCGCGTTTGGCCCCCTTGCCCTGCGGCTGAAGCTCCAGCGGCGGCGGCAAGGCAGGTCGCGGCGGCGCGACCTCCTCCTGCATCTGAAGCGCGGGTTGCGACGGCGGCTCCGCGCCGTTCTCCTGCGGCTGCGCCGGCTGGTCCATGTACAACGTCATGGCGACACCGCCCTCGAACCGCACCACCGATCCGCTCTCGGTGATGGTCATGCGCTTGCCATCCAGCGTGCCGTTGAGCAGCTTCACCGCGACCGGCTCGTCCGACACCACTGTCCCCTTGCCCATATCGACGGCGGCCTGCGACAGCCGCGCCTCGTAGCCGGTCGATGACTGCAGGAAGATGTCTTTATGAAGGTTCAGCAGTTGGGCCTTGGTATCGAACTTGCCGTCGCGGGCATCCATGGCGATGACCGACTGGTCCTCCATCATCACCTTGGCCCGCATGTCGTGGAGATCGACATGATCGGGGGTCGTCAGGTCCTGCGTCGCGGTCTTCGCCCATAACTCATAGGGCCGCCGGTCCGGCGTGAAACCCGACAGATGTGGCGACTCCATGGTGATCTTGGTGCCGGAGACCACGAGGTTGTCCATGTCCAGCGGCAGCGAGGCGAGCGCCCGGAACGGGTTGAAGATCGAAATGGCGACGATCCCGGCCATCGCGGCGGTTACCATCACGGGAACCGCCACGCGCAGAATGCGCACGAGCCGGCTGTGGCGCGCCGCAGCCGCGAAACGCGCCTCAAGCGCCTTGTCATAGACCGGGGTTTGAAAGGAGTGCACCCGCGCCAATACCTCGATTGTCCCGCCGGTCCGGCGCCGTAGGCAGCCAGACCGCACTGCGTCTGCTTATAACCTGATCACGGCCATTTTTCAGCGCAGCCTGGAACCGGGCTTCAGACCGGACAGATCAGGCGCGGCTCGAACGGGCCGCAATCTCACGAAGAATGGGAGAAAATGTCCTCATTCTCCCAGCCCTGCAGATCGAGCCGGGCGCGGTTCGGCAGGAACTCGAAACAGGCGCGCGCCAGATCCTCCCGTCCCTCGCGGGCAAGCATCACGTCCAGCTTCGCGCGGAGCGCGTGAAGGTGCAGCACGTCCGACGCCGCATAGCTGAGCTGGGCCTCGCTCAGGGCATCCGCCCCCCAGTCGCTCGACTGCTGCTGTTTAGAAAGATCGACCCCAAGCAGCTCGCGCACCAGATCCTTGAGACCGTGACGGTCGGTATAGGTCCGGGTCAGACGCGAGGCGATCTTGGTGCAATAGACCGGCTGCGGCATCACCCCGAGCGCGTTGTAAAGCGCGGCGAGGTCGAAGCGGGCGAAGTGGAAGATCTTCACGATGCCCGGATCGGCCAGCAGCGCCTTCAGATTGGGCGCCTCGACCGGCCCTTGCGGAATCTGAACCACATCGGCCGAGCCGTCGCCGCTGGACAGCTGCACCACGCAAAGGCGGTCCCGATGCGGATTGAGCCCCATGGTCTCGGTGTCGATCGCGACCGAGGAGGTGTAGCGGGACAGGTCGGGCAGATCGCCCCGGTGCAGGCGGATGGTCATGAATTCTGGCCTTCGGACATGCGTCAATTGTGGCGGACGACCACCTACCCGTTTTGACCGCGCGCGGAAAGCCGTCCGATGGAAGCGCAAAATACAATTATTGCGAGATTGTATAAATCAACCAAGCTATTAGGAATTTTTACAGATCGACCTGCGCCCTGCCCGCTCGTGATCTCCCATGCTCCACGCCGCAGCCGCGCCTGGACGAGCTGGATGTCGGACACTGCCAAGCCCTTTTCCTCGCCGCCCACAATCGCTCGAACCAACCCGCAAGCCGTGGAATGTTACCGCCAGTGCCGTGGCGTGCTTGAGAATGCGGCCTATGCCGTTCATATTCGCCGCACCCCCTCGCTGGCGACCTTGTGGCTACACCGGCATCGAGACAGGGCTGGCATGAAAGCATCGAAGAAGGCGTTCCAGCATTCGGCTGTCGTCGCGTCGGTGACCGTAGCAAACCAGCACGCCGGGCAACGGTTCTCGGACTTATACCAGCGCACTATCGATTTGGGAGCACATCCCAACGAGCGTTCCGTTACCGGGAACATGAAGATCATCAAAGAACCGGACCGCCTGTCGATGTCAGCGATCATGCTCCACGGTGATGGCATTCAACTCGACGCGGCACTGCGTACAACCGCTCAGTGCGGGATGGTGTCCCTCGAACTACTGCAGGTCCTCTACAACGCGAAGTTCGAACTGCTCGGCATTGACGCTGCAATGCTTGATCTGAGAAAGAATCTCTGACGCTGAGGAAACGCTGCAGTGGCATAATCACCGCGCGACTCGCGCAGTCCTTCCGCAGACGCGGGCATGCCCTCTCTATGTCCTAGCCGAAGCAATTACGCCCCTGAGGAAAAGGGCTGCGGCTCAATCAACATCACCGGGGAGATGATGGTGCCCAGGAAAGGACTCGAACCTTCACGGCTTGCACCACTGGTACCTGAAACCAGCGCGTCTACCAATTCCGCCACCTGGGCCCGGGCGGATCAGTAGGGGGCGGTGGGGCACTTGTCAATTCGTCCTGTCAAAATCATGCCGCGTTGCGTTGCGCCCTGTACAGCCGCCCGGCGATGGCGTATCGCCAAATTGCTCGTGAGAGAGGCCCCGGGCGCTGGGCCGACGGCGACAAGGCAATTTCCAAGGCGATTTCCATGGCAGCGAACATCGATACCCTGGTGACGGTTTTCGGCGGCTCCGGCTTCATCGGCCGCCATGTGATCCGGGCGCTGGCCCGCCGCGATTTCCGCGTCCGTGTGGGCGTGCGGCGGCCCGATCTCGCCGGCCACCTGCAACCGCTGGGCCGGGTCGGCCAGATCATGCCGGTGCAGGCCAATGTGCGCTATCCGGCCTCGGTGGAGGCGGCGGTCCGCGACGCGTCGGTCGTGGTCAACCTCGTCGGCATCCTCGCCCCGTCGGGCGCGCAGACGTTCGATGCCGTGCATGACGAGGGCGCGGGAACGGTCGCCAAGGCGGCAGCGGCCATCGGCGCCCGCATGATCCATCTTTCCGCCATCGGCGCGGACAGCGCCTCGCCCTCCCGCTACGGCCGGACCAAGGCGTCGGGCGAGCAGGCGGTTCGGGCGGCCGCCCCGTCGGCGACCATTTTCCGTCCCTCGATCGTGTTCGGCCCCGAGGACCAGTTCACCAACCGCTTCGCGGGCCTGGCGCGCCTCGCTCCCGTCCTGCCCCTGCTCGGCGGCGGCACAACGAAGCTGCAGCCGGTCTATGTCGGCGACATCGCCAGCGCGATCGCGGACGCGGTCGAGGGCAAGGTGTCCGAGGGCGCAACCTACGAACTGGGCGGCCCGGAAGTGCTGTCGCTCAAGGAAATCTTCGAACTCGTCCTGTCGATCACGGACCGCAAGCGGCCGCTGGCGCCGCTGCCCTTCGGCCTCGCCAAGGCGATGTCGCTGCTGCTGCAGTTCGCACCCGAGCCGTTCAAGCTGGCGCCGGACCAGATCGAGATGCTGCACGGCGACAATGTCGTGTCGGAGCAAGCCAGGACGGCTGGACTGACACTTCAGGGCCTCGGTATCACGCCGGAATCCATCGAGGCCATCGCGCCGTCATATCTCTGGCGCTTCCGCAAGACCGGCCAGTTCCAGCGCAAGAACGCCTGAGGGACAGCCGCCCGAAATCGTCCATCCTGAGGTGTGCGCCGCGGTCTGGGCGGGCCTCGACGGATGACAGGGCAGGACGAGCGACGCGAGCCGCGCCCGATCAATAACCCAGCGCCAGCCCGATCAGGCCGAGCGTGCCGACGATGACGCGCCACCACGCGAACAGCGTGAAGCCGTGGCGCGTCACGTAGTCGAGAAACAGCCGCACCACGATCACGGCTGCAATCAGCGACGTGACGAATCCCACTGCCACCAGCAGCATGTGGTCTGAGGTCATCTGATCGCGGCTTTTGTAGAGATCGTAGGCGAACGCGCCGACCATCGTCGGAATCGCGAGGAAGAACGAGAACTCCGCCGCCGACCGTTTATCCGAGCCGAACAGCATCGATGAGACGATGGTCGCCCCGGAGCGCGACACGCCGGGAATCATGGCCAGGCACTGCGCCAGCCCGATGCCGAAATACATCGAGAGCGGGAAACGCGTCGCATCGTGATAGCGCGGCTGAAGATCGAGCCGATCCACCCACAGCAGCACGGCGCCTCCGACGATCAGCGTGAAGCAGACCACCCAGGGATTGAACAGCACGCCCTTGATGAAGGAGTGCGCCAGCGCGCCGATCACCGCGGCGGGCAGAAAGGCGATCAGCACGCCGATCACGAACCGCCTGGCATCGGGATCCGAGAACAGGCCGAGCGCGATCCGCCACAGCCGCGCGAAATACACCGAGAGGATCGCGAGGATCGCGCCGAGCTGGATCAGCACCACGAAGGTTTTGCCGAACGAATCGTCGTCGAAGCCGAAGAACCGTTCCAGCAGCAGCAGATGGCCGGTCGACGAGACGGGCAGAAACTCGGTCAGCCCCTCTACCACGCCGAGGACGATCGCCTTGAAAATGTCAGAAGTCATGGGACAGGTTCCAGGAGGGGGAGGCGGCGACCTTGTCGCCTATTCGCGGAACAGCCGCAATGTAAAAAAATACCGATGAAACGGTTGCCTCTTCGTTGCGATCCGTTAGGGTCCGGCGCGCCTCGCACCGATGCGAGTTAACCAGCGCCCGCGTTCTTCAGGGGAAAATGCCCCGGTACGGCGCGATGTTAAGACCTTCGCAACGATCTGCCCCACGAATAGCCGGACACCTTTACCCAGAGTCGCATGTTCACTCTGTTCCATCATCCATTCTGCCCCCACTCACGGCTGGTCCGGCTCGCGCTCGGCGAGCATGGTCTCGACACGCGTCTGGTGGAGGAGCGGCCGTGGGAACGGCGCGAGGCGTTCCTCGCGATGAACCCGGCCGGCACGACACCGGTGCTGGTGGATGACGGCATCCCGCCGATTCCGGGCGCGGCCATCATCTGCGAATATATCGATGAGTCCTTCGGCGAGCGGCGCGGGCAGTTGCGGCTGCTGCCGACGTCGCGCATCGAGCGAATCGAAGTCCGCCGGCTGATGGCATGGTTTAACGAGAAATTCTTCGAGGAGATCAGCGGTCCCCTTGTCACCGAGCGTATCTACAAGCGCTACATGAGCGAGGACGAGGGCGGCGGCCCGCCGGTGACCGACGCCATCCGTGCGGCGCAGGCGAATTTGCGCTACCATCTTGCCTATATCGGCTGGCTGGCCCGCAGCCGGAACTTTCTGGCGGGTGACCGGCTGACCTTCGCCGATCTCGCCGCGGCCGCGCATCTGTCGGCCATCGACTATCTGGGCGACGTGCCATGGAACGAGGACGACGCAGCGAAGGCCTGGTATGCGCGGATCAAGTCGCGCCCCTCGTTCCGCCCGCTGCTGAGCGAATGGCTGGCGGGCATTCCGGCCTCGCCGACCTACGTGGATCTCGATTTCTGACGAACGAAGCCGGGACCTCTTCCGCCGCGCTGCGCGAAGCGCTGGAGGCGCAGGCGTCTGAGTTGGGATTCGACGCGCTCGGAATCGCCGATCCCGATTCCATCCCGCATGTGCATGACCGGCTCATGGCGTTCCTCCAGTCCGGCGCGCATGGCGACATGGCGTGGCTCGCGGAAAATCCCGAGCGCCGCACGACGCCGCGCGGCCTGTGGCCCGACGTGCGCTCGGTCATCATGCTCGGCGTCAATTACGGGCCGGACGAAAATCCGCTTCAGGTGCTGGCGCAGCGCGACCGCGGCGCGATCTCGGTCTATGCGCGTGGCGACGACTATCACGACTTCATCAAGAAGCGGCTGAAGACGCTGGCGCGCTGGCTGGCGGCGCAGACGGGCGGCGACGTGAAGGTGTTCGTCGACACCGCCGCCGTCGCCGAAAAGCCGCTTGCCGTCAGTGCCGGACTTGGCTGGCAGGGCAAACACACCAATCTGGTGTCGCGCGACCTCGGCTCGTGGCTGTTTCTCGGCGCGATCTACACCACGCTGGATCTGCCGCCCGACGCACCGCATCGCGACCAGTGCGGCTCCTGCCGCGCCTGTCTCGACGCCTGCCCGACCGATGCATTTCCGGCGCCCTACCGGCTCGATGCGCGGCGCTGCATCTCGTACCTCACCATCGAGCACAAGGGGCCGATTCCGCACGAATTTCGCCGCGCCATCGGCAACCGCATCTACGGCTGCGACGATTGCCTCGCGGCCTGCCCGTGGAACAAGTTCGCGCAGGCCGGGCGCGAGGCGAAACTCGCCGCCCGCGATGCGTTGCGCGCCCCGCCGCTGGCGGAGCTGGCGCAACTCAACGACGCCTCGTTCCGGGAACTGTTCACCAAATCACCGGTCAAGCGCATCGGCCGCGACCGTTTTCTCCGCAACGTGCTGATCGCGATCGGCAACTCGGGCGAGGCGTCCCTCGCGCGGGAAGCCCGGCGGGTGGCTGATGACGCCAATCCGCTGGTGCGCGGCGCGGCGGTGTGGGCGCTGTCGCAGCTTCTGGCCGGTGACGAATTCGCCGATCTTGCGCGCAAGGCGGCTCCCCGCGAGGCCGATGGCGCGGTCCGCGACGAGTGGCTCACAGAAACTCGCTGACCGCGTTCAGCATGCGCGCGATGTCCTGCGGGCGCGACAGGCGATGGTCGCCGTCCTGGATCATGGTCAGCACCACGTCGTCCGCCGGCAGGCGATGGGTCAGCGCGAAGGCATGCCGCCATGGCACGTCCGGATCCTTCGCCCCTTGCAGAATGCGCACCGGGCAGCTGACATTGATGCTGCCGCCGAGCACCAGATGGTTGCGGCCATCCTCGATCAATCCACGGGTGATCGGGTAGGGATCGCCATACTCGGAGGGGCGCATCCACACGCCTTCCGTCTCGATGGCGCGCCGCCCATCGTCCGGAAAGTCCTTCCACATCAGCTCTTCGGTGAAGTCCGGCGCGGGCGCGATCAGCACCAGCGCCTTCAGACTGGCGGCGGCAACGCCTGAGCGGGCGCGCAGCGCCTTCGCCAGCAGCAGCGCGAGCCAGCCCCCCATCGAGGAGCCGATCACGATCTGCGGACCGGAACAGAACCTGTCGAAGACGGTGAGGCTCTCCTCAAGCCAGCGGCCGATGGTTCCGTCCATGAATGCGCCGCCGGACTCCCCGTGCCCCGAATAATCGAACCGGACGCAGGCGACGCCGCGTTCGGCCGCAAAAGCGTCGAGCGCCAGCGCCTTGGTCCCTGCCATGTCCGAATTGAAACCGCCGAGCCAGAACAGGCCGGGCGCACCGCCCGGCCTCGCCCGCACCGCGATCTCTCGTGCCTGATCGCCCTCGCCGACCGCGATCCGAACCGGCGCGTCCATCACATTGTCCATTGCTGCATTCCCTCTCCCGGCCGCATCGCGTGCCTTCCCCCGATTGCGCAACAAAATGCACCCGCACAAGAGGTCGACGCTTGCGGAAGTGCCCGCCCCCTTCTATGTGCAGGGCGCAGTTCAAGCATGTCGGCGTTGCCGGATACCACAGATATGGCGGATCGCGACGCTCAGCCGCTTGCCGTGTGACGCTGATTGCTTCAGACTGTGTTTCTCATCAACAATTCTGGAGAACCACCCATTCGCCGCCCAAACCGCGCCCCTGTCCCCGTCTCGAAAGACGGACCGCGCACCAACGACGAGATCCGCAACGCCCAGGTCCAGCTGATCGACCAGGAAGGCGTGAACCTAGGTACGGTTGAGACCATTCAGGCCATCCGCATGGCCGCCGAGGCCGGCCTCGATCTCGTTGAAATCTCGCCGAACAACAATCCACCGGTCTGCAAGATCATGGATTACGGCAAATACAAATTTCAGTCGCAGAAAAAGGCCGCCGAGGCCCGCAAGAAGCAGAAGACCGTCGAGATCAAGGAGATCAAGCTCCGTCCGATGATCGACGATCACGACTATGACGTGAAGATGAAGGCCATGAAGCGCTTCTTCGAGGAAGGCGACAAGGTCAAGATCACGCTGCGCTACCGTGGCCGCGAAATGGCTCACCAGGACATCGGCACCAAGCTGCTGGACCGGGTGAAGTCGGAAGTCGCCGAGGTGGCCAAGGTCGAGCAGGATGCGCGCTTCGAGGGACGTCAGGTCGTCATGGTGCTGGCCCCGCGCTGATGCACTTGCCGGGCCGGCGGTCCGAGGCCCGCTTTGAACCTCCGGAACACAGGCGACAACTGAATGACGGCCCGCTTGCGCGGGCCGCATGCTTGTCCGGCCTGTCTCACCGAAGGATTTCAACCGTGCCACCGCTGATCGCCCGTCTGCTCGACCACACCGCCTTTGTCGTCCTCGCCCGTATCGTGCTCACCTTCCCGTTCTGGTCGAGCGGCCTTGCCAAGCTGATCCCGTTCTCCAACGGCGTTGCCGAGATGCAGATGTTCGGCCTCGAACCGGCCTGGCTGTTCAACGCCGCCGTGATCGCCACCCAGCTTGGCGGCTCGCTGCTCATCATCCTCAATCGCGGTGCCTGGCTCGGCGCGGGCGCGCTGGCCGTCTTCACCGTTCTGACGATCCCGATCGCGCATCGCTTCTGGGAGCTGGACGGCGAGAAGGCGATGATGGAGTTCTTTTTCGTCATCGAGCATATCGGCCTGATCGGCGGCCTGATGGTCACGGCCGCCCTCGCCCCGCGCACGGCGGACCTCAGACCGGCCTCGCTGCGCCCGGCGCTGGAAGGCTGACCGCCCGGAACGGCAATTTCCCGCTCGCGCGACCGGCGGGAAACCGTTGCAAAACGGGCGTCTCTCTGTCATAAGCCCGGCTTCCGTCGCCCGGCCGATCAAGGGCTGCCGTGGCGACCGGAACCATGCCGACCAGCGCCAATTCGGAACTTGTCGAGCATTTTCAACGCTCTAGCGAGCATTTCTGGCGACATTCAGCGCTCCTCGCGGGCGTCCGTTGCCGTGACAGGAGAGCCAAATGCCCAAGCTGAAGACCAAATCGGGCGCCAAAAAGCGCTTCAAAGTAACGGCCACAGGCAAGGTCAAGCATGCCCAGCGCGGCAAGCGCCACGGCATGATCAAGCGGACCAACAAGCAGATCCGCCAGCTCCGCGGCACCCGCGTGCTGTTCAAGACCGACGGCGACAACGTCAAAAAGTACTTCCTGCCGAACGCCTGACCCGAGAGGCCGCGCCCGGCGCGCGGCTGTCCGCAACCGTTTCACTTTGAAGGAGTTTCGTCATGTCTCGCGTCAAACGCGGTGTGACCTCCCACGCCAAGCACAAGAAAGTCTTCAAGGCCGCCAAGGGTTACTACGGCCGCCGCAAGAACACGATCCGCGCCGGCAAGCAGGCCGTCGAGAAGGCGGGCCAGTACGCTTTCCGCGACCGCAAGCGCAAGAAGCGCACCTTCCGCGCGCTCTGGATCCAGCGCCTGAACGCCGCCGTGCGTCCGTTCGGCCTCACCTACAGCCGGTTTATCGACGGCCTCGCCAAGTCGGGCATCACTGTCGATCGCAAGGTGCTTTCGGATCTCGCGATCAACGAGCCCGCGGCGTTCGAGGCCATCGTCGAGAAGGCCAAGGCGGCGCTGCCGGCTGCGGCCTGATCAGGCGATCGGCCCTGCTCTCTCCGGCGTCTGGCATTTTCGCGCCGGGAGTGTGATACACAGCGCTCCATCATTCGACGTCATGCCCACGCCTGTCGCGGGCATCCACGTCTTTTTGCGCTTCAAGACGGAAGACGTGGATGGCCAGGTATAGCCGTTCAAAGAACGGCGTTCTTGAAGACCGCCTATGCCCGGGCCATGACGTTGTGCAAGTGGTAGCCGCCCATGTCCGATCTATCCGCTCTCCAATCCCAAATCCTCGCCGACATCGCCGCCGCCGCTGACGAGGCGGCGCTGGAAGCGGTACGCGTGTCCGCCCTCGGCAAGAAGGGCTCGATCTCGGCGCTGCTGGCGACGCTCGGCAAGATGTCGCCGGACGAGCGCAAGAGCGAGGGCGCGAAGATCAACGCGGCGAAGGACGCAGTCACGGCGGCCCTCAGCGAACGACGCGACCTGCTGAAGACAGCGGCGCTCGACGCCCGCCTCGCCCGCGAGACGCTCGATGTCACGCTGCCGGTGCGCGAGAGCCCGGCCGAGACGGGGCGCATCCACCCGCTCAGCCAGGTGTTCGACGAACTCGCCACCATCTTCGCGGACATGGGGTTCTCGATCGCCGAAGGTCCGGACATCGAGACCGACGACTACAACTTCACCAAGCTGAATTTCCCGGTCGGCCATCCGGCGCGCGAGATGCACGACACCTTCTTCCTGCCGCAGAAGGAAGACGGCTCGCGGCTGCTGCTGCGCACCCATACCTCGCCGGTGCAGGTGCGCACCATGCTGAGCCAGCAGCCGCCGATCCGCGTGATCTGCCCCGGCCGCACCTACCGGATGGATTCGGACGCGACCCACACCCCGCAATTCCATCAGGTCGAGGGCCTCGTCATCGACAAGGGCTCGCATCTCGGCCACCTCAAGTGGATTCTCGCGGAGTTCTGCAAGGCGTTCTTCGAGGTCGACAACGTCAATATGCGTTTCCGCCCCTCGTTCTTCCCCTTCACCGAGCCGTCGCTGGAGGTCGATATCCAGTGCCGCCGCGACAAGGGCGAAATCCGTTTCGGCGAGGGTGAGGACTGGCTGGAGATTCTCGGCTGCGGCATGGTGCATCCGAACGTGCTGCGCGCCTGCGGCCTCGATCCGGACGTCTATCAGGGCTTCGCCTGGGGCATGGGCATCGACCGCATCGCGATGCTGAAATACGGCCTGCCGGATCTGCGCGCCTTCTTCGAGGCCGACGTGCGCTGGCTCAACCATTACGGCTTCCGGCCGCTCGACCTGCCGACGCTGGCGGGGGGATTGAGTTCGTGAGCGGAGCCATCGCCCATTCCGTTGCCCGACCGAGCGCCCTCACCCCACCTCTCGCCCGCGATCGGGAGAGGGAGCAGAGCTTCAGAGATCGACCATGAAATTCACGCTCTCCTGGCTGAAAGATCACCTCGACACCGATGAGCCGCTCGAAAAGCTCACCGACAAGCTCACCATGATCGGGCTTGAGGTCGAGCACATCGAGGACAAGGCGAAGGCGCTGGCGGCGTTTACCATCGCCAGGGTCATCTCGGCCGAACAGCATCCAAACGCCGACCGTCTGCGCGTCTGCATGGTGGATACCGGCAGCGGCGATCCGGTGCAGGTCGTGTGCGGCGCGCCCAACGCGCGCGCGGGCCTCGTCAGCGTGTTCTCGCCGCCGGGAACTTACATTCCCGCAAAAAACATCACGCTCGCGGTGGGCACCATTCGCGGCGTCGAGAGCCGCGGCATGCTGTGCTCGGCGGCCGAACTCGAACTCTCCGAAGACCACGACGGCATCATCGAACTGCCGGCCGACGCGCCGATCGGCGCGCGCTATGCCGAATGGGCCGGGCTCGGCGATCCGGTGATCGAAATCAACCTCACGCCGAACCGCCCGGACTGCACCGGCGTGCACGGCATCGCGCGCGATCTCGCTGCCGCCGATATGGGCGCCTTGAAGCCGACCACCATCAAGCCGGTGAAGGGCGAGTTTCCCTGCCCCGTCGGCGTCAGCGTCGAGGACGAGACGCTGTGTCCCGGCTTCGCGCTGCGCCTCGTGCGCGGCGTCAGGAACGGTCCCTCGCCCGAGTGGCTGCAGAAGCGCCTCACCGCCATCGGCCTGCGCCCGATCAATGCGCTGGTCGACATCACCAACTTCATGACCTTCGACCGCAGTCGCCCGCTGCACGTGTTCGATGCGGCGAAGGTGAAGGGCAATCTCGTGGTGCGGCGCGGCCGCGCGGGCGAGGAACTGCTGGCGCTCGACGGACGGACCTACAAGCTCGACGATCAGGTCTGCGTGATCGCCGACGACAATGGCGTCGAATCGCTCGCGGGCATCATGGGCGGCGAAGTCTCCGGCTGCTCGGACGACACCACCGACGTGCTGATCGAATCGGCGCTGTGGAACGAGATCAACATCGCCCAGACCGGCCGCCGCCTCGGCATCAATTCCGATGCGCGCTACCGCTTCGAGCGTGGCATCGATCCGGCCTTCATGGTGCCGGGCCTCGACATGGCGACGCATCTCGTGATGGAGCTATGCGGCGGCACGCCGTCCGAGGCCGTCGTGGTCGGCCGCACCTACGGCGATGATCGCGTCATCGATTTCCCGCTCGCCGAGGTGAAGCGCCTCGCCGGCATCGACGTGGCACTGCCCGAAGCACGGCGCATCCTCAACAAGCTCGGCTTCGCCGTCGCCGGCAGCGGCACTGTGGTGAAAGTCGCGGCGCCGTCGTGGCGCGGCGATGTGGAAGGCAAGGCCGATCTCGTCGAGGAGATCGTGCGTATCGTCAGCGTGGACAAGGTGCCGTTGACGCCATTCGATCGCGGCGAGGCGCCGCGCAAGCCGGTGCTGACGCGCCTGCAACTGCGCACGCGCAAAGCCAAGCGCGCGCTGGCCACGCGCGGCATGGTGGAGGCCGTGACCTGGTCGTTCATCAGCCACGACAAGGCCGTGCTGTTCGGCGGCGGCCAGCCCGAACTGGTGCTGGCCAATCCGATCGCGGCCGATCTTTCCGACATGCGGCCGAGCCTGCTGCCGGGCCTCGTCGCCTCCGCGCAGATCAACGCGGATCGCGGCTTTGGCGACGTCGCGCTGTTCGAGGTCGGCCAGATCTTCAGGGGCGATCGCCCACAGGATCAGTTCACGGCGGCCGCTGGCGTGCGCCGCGCGCTCGCCTCCTCGCGCGGCGAAGGCCGCCACTGGTCCGGCACCCATGCGGCGGACGCGTTCGATGCCAAGGCCGACGCGCTGTCGGTTCTGATCGCGGCCGGCGCATCGGCGAATGCGTTGCAGGTCGCTCCGGCGGGCGGCGCGAATTTTCCCGCCTGGCTGCATCCCGGCCGCTCGGCCGCGATCCAGATCGGGCCGCAGAACGTGCTTGGCTATTTCGGCGAGTTGCATCCGCGTGCGCTGGAGGTGCTCGGCGCGGACGGTCCGCTGGTGGCGTTCGAGGTCATTCTTGACCGCATTCCCGACGCCAAGGCGCGGCCGACCCGCACCAAGCCCCTGCTTGAGCTGTCGCCGTTCCAGCCGGTCTCACGCGACTTTGCCTTCATCGTCGATCGCGCGGTGAAGGCGGCCGACGTGATCCGCACCGCGCAGGGCGTGGACCGCAAGCTCATCACCGGCGTCAATGTGTTCGACCTGTACGAGGGCAAGGGCATCGAGGACGGCAAAAAGTCGCTGGCCATTGCCGTGACGCTGCAGCCGCGCGAGAAGACGCTGACCGATCAGGAGATCGAGGCGGTCGCCGCGAAGATCGTGGCGGAGGTCAGCAAGAAGACCGGCGGCGTGCTGCGCGGATAAAAACGCGGCGCGCGGGCCCGGCCCGGATCGCGATCCGTCATCCGCACAGGCACGATCTTACAAACTACAGCGGCAGCTCGGGTGCACGCTGCGCCGCACGGCGCGCCTGCGTGCCGGTCACGTTCGATTGCGAGCGCGCGAAGCTCCAGCGGATGTGCGCGGCCTCGCGCACCGTCTGCCGGATCACGATCTGCGAGGTCCGGCGCGGACCATCCGTCGCGGCGAGAAACACGCTGTCCTCAAGCTGCACCTTGTCGTCCGGCGTCTCGAACGTCCACACTTCGCGATTCGGCAGCACCAGCATCACGCCCCTGCCATCGCTGAGGCGCGACGCCTTGATCGCGGGATGAAGGTGGAAACGGATGGCGTAGTCGTCACTCGCGTTCTTGATCCGCGCACCATGGGCCGGCTCCAGCCGGTCTTCCCCGTCGAGGCGCATGCCATCCGGCGCCAGCATCACGGTGCGCGAATGGATGACGCCGAACGCGCGCGCATAGCCATCGTGCGAGGTGCTCAGCATCGTGCCGTTCTCGATAACCTCGCGCGCCACCTCGACATGCGAAGGCCCGCTGACGATGGGCGCGCCCTGCAGCAGCCGCTTCATCGCGCCGCGCTCGATGAACTGGCAGGACGACGCATCGTGGCATGTCACCGTCGAATGCGCCGGCGTGCTGCGGGCGAAGGCGCGCCAGTTGTCACGGCCGTTGTTCGGCATGCCGCAATTGACGACAATGCGGTGGCTGCGATGGGACAGCTCGAACGACAGACAGCCCGCATGCGCCTCGTGGCTCACCGAGGTCGGCGGCGGCGCACCCGTGTCCATGATGAGGACGGTGCCTTCGGCGTCCATGCGCTGATAGCCGGAATGCGGCATGCTCGCCAGCGGCGCGCCGTGCGTATCGTCGTAGGCCAGCAGCGTCGCGACGAGATCGGACGGCGCGGTGCTCATGCCGTTGAACAGGGCGAAGCTGCCATCGCCGTGCCGGAAGAAACGCAGCATCGGCATCATCCGGTCGATGGCGTTGAGCAGCGCGGGCGGCGGCGGAACGTTGCGGGCGGTAAAGGTCTGCCGCAGCGGCAAAAGATCGGCGAGCAGTTCGATCAGCGCACCGGGATTGCGCGAGACGTGCCCGCCGTCGGGAAGGATCTGGCGCTGCAGCTCGTCGGAGAGCCGGCGCGTGGCGGCCTTGATGGTGCGGGTCTGGTTGGCGAGGCAGAGCGAGGCATAGCAAAGCGCGACCAGCACCTGCAGACGCGGCACGCCGTCGGAGATTTCCAGCGTCGACATCCGCAGCCGGCGCACGTCGCGCTCGATGGCCCGCAGATAGCGCCGGTAAAAACGGTTGTCGCTGTCGCCGATCACCAGCGGCGCCTGCGACAGGAACGAGATGATCCGCCGCGCCAGCACGTCGGCACGCCACGCCATGGCGCGCTTACGCCCGGGATAGGACAGCCAGTCCTCGATCAGCGAACGGGCATTGGCGCGGGTCAGCGCGCTGTCGGCGGCGCGCAGGTGGCGCAGCCAGCCGAAGCCGAGCAGCGCGGCATCCCAGTCGTCCGATGGAGGCTCCAGCTCGAAGATGGAGCGGCCATAGCAGGTCACGATCTTGCCCGCGAAAACAAACCGCCCGGCGTAGATTTCCAGCGCGCGAGTCGCGTCGGTGGTTCGCAGATCGGGCGGCGCGATCAACAGGCGGTCGCTGCGGCCCGGCACCAGACGCGACATCACAGCCGACCCGCCGCCGAGGCGCGACAGCGTCGTGCGCGCGAAGCGGCCCAGAATCAGGCCTGATAGCTGTCTGCGATGGGTGGCGGCCACGCTGATCCGTCGTGTGTTGGGTGCAGCGGCAACCGCCCGGCTCGCGCCCGCGCGGGCACCTTGCATCCGGCTGGGATGCGCTCGGCACGCCGTCAGGGCCTGGCGGGAAGCTGACCGCTTCTGCTCACCTTTAAGTCTGATTCGTTTCGAATCGTCAGGTTAGCCCGGAAAGCTCTAACGACACCATAACCGGGGCGTCCAGTTGCCTAAACCTTGATCAGGCGCGACGCGAAGAATCCGTCCAGCCCCGACAGGCGCGGGTCCACATGCGGTAACTGACTCGGCAATGTGCGCAAATCGCCATCGGCGGTGATCGAATCGGCCAGTCCGGCGATCTCGGACGCCGCGATCGGAACCCGGCGCAGGCCGGTCTCCGTCCCGAGCAGCCGGGCGATGGCCTGTTCGCCTTCTTCGGGTTCGAGCGAGCACGTGCAGTAGACCAGCATGCCGCCGGGACGCAGCAACGCCGCCGCGCGCGCGAGAAGGCGCTGCTGCAAGGCCCTCAACGCCCCGATATCCGCCTCCTGCTTCAGCCAGGCGACGTCGGGATGCCGGCGGATGGTGCCGGTTGCCGTGCAGGGCGCATCGACCAGCACGGCGTCGAACGGACCGGCCGACCATTCGGCGGCGTCCGCCAGCACGGTCTCCGCGGCAAGGCCGAGCCGGTTCAGATTGCCCTTGAGCCGGTTCACCCGTGCGGGAGAGCGATCCACGGCCGTGACATGCGCGCCGGCCTGCGCGAGTTGCGCGGTCTTGCCACCCGGCGCGGCGCACAGATCGGCAATCCGCTTGCCTGCAACATCTCCGAACAGACGCGCGGGCAGCGCCGCCGCGGCATCCTGCACCCACCACTGTCCGTCCTCATAGCCGGGCAGCATGGTGATGGGCCCCTGCACGATGGTGCGGACGGTGCCCGTCGGCAGCACCTCGCCATGCAGGCGCGCCGCCCAGTTCTCCGCGTCGGATTTCACGGTGAGGTCGAGCGGCGGCTCGACCCGCAGCGCCGAAGCCATGGCGCTTGCCCTGTCCGCTCCGTAATGCGCGACCCAGCGCGTCATCAGCCAAGCCGGCACATCGGCGTTGGCGGCCTCGATGTCCTCGACCAGCGGCTGTCCCTCGCGGGCGCAGCGCCGCAACACGGCGTTGACAAGACCTGCGTAGCGGGCAGCGCGCCGGTCGGCCTGCACGAGGCGGACGGACAGATCGACGGCGGCATGATCGGGCACATCCATCCAGAGAATCTGCGCGGCTCCGATCAGCAAGGCGCTTGTCGCGCGCGGCGCATCGGCCGGCAGCCCGCGATCCAGCAGCCCGCGCAGAAGTTGATCGAGCGTTCCGCGACGACGCAGGACTGTCGCCACCAGCCGCCGCATCAGCGCGCGGTCGCGGTCGGCGAGCGCCTTCACACCCGGATGGGCTGCAGGGCCCTCAAGCTGCTCGTCAAGCGTGCGGCGCTTGAACAGCACCGCATCGACGATGTCAGCAGCAATGCGGCGGGCAGCGAGGCCGGGCGCTTCAACGGGAACGGTATGAACAGGACTCATGCGCAAGGATGGTAAAGACAAAGGTCAGAGAGAACAGACACGCGACCGACGCGATGGCGACAAACGTGACAGGTGAATATGCCAATTGTAAGAATCCGCCGCAGCGCACACAGGGCGGCGTTTCGCCGTGCCGACCCGCTCGCCTTGATGTCGCCCGATGCAATGCCGAGATTGGCTTGATGACAGGATCAGACGTGCCAGACGATCAACCGGTCCGCAAGGAGCTGCCGCCCGCCGCCCGGCGCGCGCTGGCCGAGGCCGAAGCCCGGCGCGCGGCTACGCAGGCGGCCAACGATTCGCGGCCGCCCGAATTGCAGGGCCCCTCGGGACCGGAGCCGACGCGATTCGGCGATTGGGAACGCAAGGGCATCGCGTCCGATTTCTGACGCGTGCCGGATGCGCGAAGCCGGTGCCGACGATCCTCGGCAACTGAGGTTCCGGAAATATCCGCTCGTTTCAGCCGCCGTTGCAGCGGACCGCGACTCGCGCTATGTTGGGAACATGTTCCTATCATCGCGCAACCCCGCCCGCTCCTCGCCTCGCCCGCCCTGGTCGCGGGCGCGCGCAGTGTCGTGGAGCGGACGGCGGCTGCTGCCGTGGGTGTTCGTCGTGGGCATTGCAGTCGGCAGTGCGCTTCCGCTGCGGCACTGGGCGAGGACCGTCCTGCATGTCGACGTGCCGGCGGCCACCGACAGCGCCGAGACCGAAGCGATCTGGCGCCGCGCGGGCCAGACCGGCGCACGCTATCCGGTAGACGTGCTGCGAATCATCGACGGCGACACCTTCGAAGCGCGCGTCCATCTGTGGCCTGATCTCGACATGGTGACGCGCGTGCGGTTGCGCGGGATCGATGCGCCCGAGCGCAACGGGGCCTGCGAGCGGGAAATCCGTCTGGCCGGTGCGGCGACGGATGCGTTGCGCCGGCTGCTCGGTGAAGGCAACGCGATGATCTTCAATATCGGGCCGGACAAATATGCCGGGCGGGTCGTGGCCGACGCCGCCGCGCGCGGAACGGACAATGTGTCCGCCGCGCTCCTCGCCGCCGGTCACGCACGCGCCTATGGCGGCGGTCATCGGGGCGGATGGTGTTAACCTGCCACAACCCCGAGCGCGCGAACCGCCCTCAGCGGCCCGTCACGACGACGGTCGTCCCGACCGGAACACGCTGGTACAGGTCGGCGACGTCCTGATTGTACATCCGGATGCAGCCATAGGAGACGTAGCCGCCGATCGAATTCGGTACGTTGGTGCCGTGGATGGCGTATTCGCCTCCGGCCAGTGTCAGGGCGGCGACCCCCATCGGATTGCGCGGCGATCCACCCGGGATCACATCCGGCAGGCTCGGCTTGTCGCGCTTCACCTCGGCGGGCGGCGCCCAGGCAGGATTGAGATACTTGCCGTCGATTTGCGTCACGCCGGCCCACTGCTTGCCGGCCTTGCCGACGCCGACCGGATAGCGGATGGCGTGCCCCTCATCGAGCACGAGGTACAGCCGCCGCTCGCTGGTTCGCACCACGATGGTGCCGGGCGCATACTGGCCCTGGAAGGCCACCAGATCGGGTGCCGCCTCGGCCTTTCCGGGCGCCGCGACCGTTGCCGCAAACCCCATCACCGCCGCCACGCACACTGCGACCACTCCACGCAACATTTTCGTGCTCCATGCCGCTCGACCGGGCCTCGTCCTTGCCCTCGCCGGTTCTAGAGCGGGCGTCACCACCAATCGGTTACCGCGCGGCGGACATCCTGAAGATGTCCATTGCTGTTCACGACAATCCCGGTAACAGAGTAAATACAATGCAAAAGCACGATCGGACGCTCGATCCCGAGCGACCGCATACAGGACAATCACGATGCTGACGGTTCACCATCTCAACAACTCGCGTTCGCAACGCGTGCTGTGGCTGCTCGAAGAACTGGGCGTGCCCTACGACATCGTGCGCTACCAACGGCTGCCGAGCCTGCAGGCCCCGCCGGAGTTGCGTCAGATCCATCCACTCGGCAAATCGCCGGTGGTGACCGACAATGGCAACACCATCGCGGAGTCCGGAGCGATCCTCGAATATCTCGTCGCGGCTCATGGCGGCGGACGCCTGATCCCGCCGCCCTCAACGCCGGAACGTCTGCGCTATACTTACTGGCTACATTATGCCGAAGGCTCGGCGATGCCGCCGCTGCTGCTGAAACTGCTCTTCTCGTCGCTGCCGCGCCGCGTGCCGGCGCTGATCCGTCCGATCGCGCGCGGCATTTCAAACAAGGCCCTCGCCACGCTGGTCGATCCGCAACTGCGCCAGCACATGACCTTCTGGGAAAGCGAGCTGGGACACAGCGAATGGTTCGCCGGGGCCGACCTCACCGCCGCCGACATCCAGATGAGTTTCCCGCTGGAAGCCGCCGCCGCGCGCGCGAACCTCGCCGAGGCCCACCCGCGCTGCATGGCGTTTCTTGAGCGCATCCAGGCCAGACCCGCCTATCAGCGCGCGCTCGAACGCGGCGGCCCCTACGCACTGGCGCGCTGACCGGGGCGGACGATCAATAGCCCGCCGCCGTCGCGCCGCGCGTGCGCGGATCGGGGCCGCCGTATAAACCGTCCGGCGCAGCGGCGATGGAATTGACGGACGTCTGCCCGAGCGGCTGCGCGATGGTGTGCCCGCGCGCGCGCAGAGCATCGAGGATATCGGGCGAAAAGCCCCGCTCGACCCGCACTTCGTCCGGCAGCCACTGGTGGTGCAGGCGCGGTCGCGCGACGGCCGTTGCAATATCCATGTCAAAGTCCAGCACGTTCACGATCACCTGCAGCGTGGCTGAGATGATCCGGCTGCCGCCGGGCGATCCGGTCACCAGCACCGGCCTGCCGTTCTTCAGCACGATAGTCGGCGTCATCGACGACAACGGCCGCTTGCCGGGCGCGGGCAGATTGGCCTCGAACCCGACGAGGCCATAGGCATTCGCAGCCCCCGGCGCGGCGGTGAAGTCGTCGAGCTCGTTGTTGAGCAGCACGCCGGTGCCCTCGGCGACGAGGCCGAGGCCGTAACTGAAGTTCAGCGTATAAGTGTTGCTCACCGCGTTGCCCGCCGTGTCCATCACGGAGAAATGCGTGGTGTTCTCTCCCTCGCGCGGAACGGCGGGCGCGGTGACCTGAACATCGTTCCACGGCGTGGCCTGTGCCATATCAATGGTCTTGCGCTTGGCCGCAGCCACGTCCTTCGACAGCAGCTGCCTGAGCGGCGCGGCGACGAAATCGGCGTCGCCGAGATAGCGCGCGCGGTCCGCATAGCCGCGCTTCATCGCCTCGATCATCAGATGCAGCGTATCGACCGACCCGGCCCCAAGCGTGCCAAGCGGAAAGCCTTCCAGAATGTTGAGCGTCTCGACCAGCACCACGCCACCGGACGAAGGCTGCGGCATCGACACGATCGCGTGGCCGCGATAGGTGCCGCGCACCGGCTCGCGTTCGACGGCTCTGTAGCTTTTCAGATCGTCGGTGGTGATCAGGCCGCCGGCCGCCCTGACGGCCGCGGCGAGTTTTCCGGCGACCGGCCCCTCGTAGAATCCTTTCGCGCCGTTGGCGGCGATGGCCTCCAGCGTATCGGCGAGATCCGTCTGCACGAGCCTGTCGCCAGCCTGAAGAGACGATCCGTCCGGACGCGAGAAAATCTTCGCCGACGCGGCCCACTTCGCCAACCGGCGGTGCCACTGCGGCAGCGTATCGGCGATATCGTCCTCGACCGGGAGTCCCTCGCGCGCCAGCGTGATCGCCGGCGCGATCAGTTCGGCCAGCGTGAACCGGCCGGAGCCATATTTCTCGTGCGCGAACACGAGACCTGCAACCGTGCCCGGCACGCCGACGCCGAGCGCGCTGTCCCGCGACTTCGCCGGATCGGGACGGCCGTCGGGCCCAAGGAACATCTCCCGCGTCGCGGCGGCAGGCGCAGTCTCGCGATAGTCGATCGCGACGTCGCGGCCGTCGGCCAGATGGATCACCATGAAGCCGCCGCCGCCGAGATTTCCCGCGCGCGGATAGGTCACCGCCATCGCGAAACCGGTGGCCACCGCGGCATCGACCGCATTGCCGCCACGTGCGAGCACGTCGCGTCCAAGCTGCGCGGCACGCGTTTCCTGCGCCACGACCATCCCGTGGCTGGCGCGCGCCGCAGCAACGGGCTCCGCGAGTTCCCGGCGACCGCGCGCGTCCTGCGCCATCGTCGCGGTAACAGCGAAGAAGAAACAGGCGCCTGCGAGCGCGGCAGATGAGGTGCGGATGAACGAATATGCGACCATCTGCGACTCCTCGTTGATGCGCCGCAAGACTGCAACGCAAAAAGCCGCGAGCGGCCGGATGCGATGTTAATCTATTGCACCTACCGGTGAGATGCCGACACACAAGTCGGGGACGTCATGGAGCAGCAGCCTGATGGCTGATACGATAGCGCCGAGCGCAACCGGAAGCACAAACAAAGAACGGGTTTACCCCGGCCCCCGTGCGGTTGTCAGCTGGATCATGTTCGACTGGGCCGCCCAGCCTTACTTCACCCTGATCACGACTTTCGTATTCGCTCCCTACTTTGCAACCGCCGTCGCGCCGGACCCTGCCACCGGGCAATCGCTTTGGGGATTCGCGACTGCCGCCGCCGGTCTTCTTATCGCGCTGATGTCGCCCGTTCTCGGTGCCATCGCCGACGCCAGCGGCCGGCGCAAGCCTTGGATCGCGACCTTCGGTGCGCTGATCGTGATCGGCGCGAGCCTGCTGTGGCTGGCAAAGCCGGGCGAAACCTCCGCCATTGTTCCCGTGCTGATCGCCTTCGCCATCGCCACCATCGGCGTGGAATTCGCGACCGTCTTCAACAACGCCATGATGCCGACGCTCGTACCGCCCAACCGGATCGGCCGGCTCTCCGGCACGGGATGGGCGGTCGGCTATATCGGCGGCATCCTCAGCCTGCTGTTCGTGCTCGGCTTCTGTGCCGCCAATCCGGTGACCGGCCGCACGCTGTTCGGGCTGACGCCGCTGTTCGGCTTCGATGCCGCCATGCGTGATGGCGACCGTTTCACCGGACCGCTGACGGCGATCTGGTTCGTGATCTTCACCCTGCCGATGTTTCTGTTCACGCCGGACTATCCGGCACGATATCCGGTGCGCGAGGCGATCCGTCACGGACTGCGAACGCTGAAAGCCACGCTGAAGGAACTGCCGAAGAAGAAATCGCTGGCAGCCTTCCTGCTTGCCAACATGATCTATACGGACGGCCTCGTCTCGCTGTTCGCGTTCGGCGGCATCTATGCGGCGGGCACGTTCGGCTGGAACACGATCCAGATCGGCACCTTCGGCATCCTGCTGGCCATCGCCGGCACGTTCGGCGCATGGCTCGGCGGACGACTCGACGATCTGCTCGGCCCCAAGCGCGTGATCGCGGGAAGCATGAGCATCCTGCTGTTCGCAATCGCCGCGATCCTGCTGGTCGATCGCGATTCGATCTTCTTCATTCCCGTCACACCGCCCGTACCCGGCGGCGGCCTGTTCGCGGCTCCGGCGGAGAAAGCCTATCTGATCCTCGGCGGGCTGATCGGCTTTGCCGGCGGTCCGTTGCAGGCGGCCTCGCGCTCACTGCTGATCCGGCTGGCCCCCCGGGATCGCGTCGCGCAATTCTTCGGCCTGTTCGCGCTCACCGGAAAGGTGACCTCGTTCATCGGTCCGCTGCTGATCGGCATCGTCACCGCGACGACGGCCAGCCAGAAAGCGGGCATGTCGGTGCTGGTGTTCTTCTTCCTCGGCGGCCTCGCGCTGCTGTCGCGGGTGCGGGTGCCGTAAGACGCTGCGGGATCGCCCAGCGCCCCCCACCCACTTACAGGCGGGCTCGATCATCCTGAAAATGGAATGAAACGCACAGTTTCACCTTCCCGGACATCGCCACGCTCGGCCTCAATGCGAACCAAGCCATCGGCGGTGGACAGCGGAGCGAGACGCGCGGACCCGCCGGGACCAAGAAGCTCGACAGCCTCGCAATCACCTTGCACCAGCCTCGCCGGCGCGAACTCCGTCCGCCCCGACCTGCGTCGCAATCCGTTCCGGGCGGGAAGCGCGCGTCCCTGCAAATCCGGCGCCGCGATTCCGAGCATCGCATGCAACATCGACCGGCCCAGAAGAAACCACGATACGAAAGCCGCGAATGGATTGCCCGGCACGATCAGAACCGAGGCCTTGCCAAGCTGGCCAACCAAAGCCGGCTTGCCCGGTTTAATGGCGATCGAGAGCGTCCTCACGCGCGCCCCGGCGCGAAGCAGCGCCGCCCGTGCGATATCGTACTCCCCGACCGACGAGCTTCCGCTCATCACGATGAAGTCGCTGTCCGCCGCCAACTTCAGCAAGCCGACCCGCAGCGTTTCCGCATCGTCCCGGAAACAGCCGCCGTCCACCACATCGGCTCCTTCCTGCGCTGCCAATGCCAGCAACATCGGCCTGTTGCTGTCGAAAACGGAGCCCCGCGCGAGTTCGTCGCCAGGCTGACGCAATTCATCTCCCGACGAGACAATCGTCATTCGCGGCGAACGCCGCACTTCGATCCGGCTCGATCCCTGCGCCGCGAGAAGCGCGATTGAACGCGCGTTGAGGCGTGTACCCGCCGGAAGCAAGGGGATGCCGCGACGGGCATCCTCCCCGCGGACACGGATATTCGCGCCCACCCGAACCTCTGTCGTCAACCTGACGCGGCCGTGTTCGAGACGCGTCCGCTCCTGCATCACGACACGATCCGCGCCAGCAGGAATACGTGCACCGGTCGCGATGCCGACCGCGTAGCCCGGCGCCAGATCGCAGGGAACACCTCCCGCCCGAATTCCTTCGGCGCGAGCCAGAGCATAGATACCGTTCTGCCCGATGCCCGACAACGCGTAGCCATCCATTGCCGATTGGTCGAAACGGGGCAGATCATGCTGGGCGATCAGATCACGATGGAGATAACAACCGATCGCATTCCTGAGCGACACCTCCGCTCCGCCAGAAAGGACATCCGTGTGGTCAAGCGCGATCCGGATGGCGTCATCGAGCGCGAGCAGACCATGCGCCGGCGAGCGCCGCACTTCTGTCGGATCGTAACACTGATCAGACTCCTCCAGAACGCGGTCCGGCAACGCCAGATCACTCATGCTTGCATTTCTGCCCGTCGGATCGACGATGGCCCGAGCCACTAGGTCCTGGCCATGCAGAAAAGCCGTCTCTTCAAAGCTTGCATCCATTGCGAACTAACTCGCCAGATTGCCTCCCTGCCCGAGCGCCTGCTTGCGGAGGAGAGCCCCCGCGAGCGGTGGCTGCTTGTGGCGGACGACCGGCAATTCGACGGATTTCTCCGCATTGATCTCGATCCAGGACTCCCGCTCCGCATCCAGATCCATGTCCTCATAGATCGCATTGACCGGGCAGAGCGCGACGCACGCTCCGCAATCGATGCAGGCGGCCGGGTCGATATAGACCCGGTCGTCATCTCCATGAAAACAGGACACGGGACACACCGTCACGCAGTCCGTGAACCGGCACCCCGTGCAGTTCTCAGTCACAACATACGGCATCAGGCAGGCTCCGCGATTTTGCCTGCATTCGCAGACATGCCAAGGGCCGGATCGTCGAGCGCGATCTTCGAGACCTGGACGAGATTGTCCGAGAACGTCGGCGCCTGCCCCATATTCGCCGTGCGGTTCGAACTGATCGAATTGACTGCGCTGCCCGACCGCGAATCCGAGGCCCAATGCCCCAGATAGCTCGCCACCACACCCTTCATCGTGTCGGTCGAGATGCGAGCCGTGCCGACAAACATCCCACGGTCATTGAAGACCCGCACCGAATCTCCATCGCCGATTCCGCGTGTCTGCGCGTCGTCCGGGTGCAGGATAACAACGGCGTCACCTTCCCGCTTCTGCTGCTTGCGCTCGTTCGCGTACTGTGAATTCAGAAATCCGTGCGCCTTGGGACTGATGATGTTCAGCGGATACTTCGCGGCGATCTCGGGCGCGCTGTCGGGCGATTCGAAAGGCGGAATGTAGGTCGGCACCGGATCGATATAGCTTCCATCCTGGAGCGCCGCGTACCCGGACCGGAACGGCGGCGGAACGAAGTTTCCGTAGGCGGCGAGGCTCGACACAAATTCGCATTTGCCGGAGGGCGTCGCGAAATTGCCCTCCGCATGCGGCGCACGCGTATCCTTGTCGCCGATCAAGTTCCTCGCATAACCCTGCGTCTTGAGCTGCTCGAATGTCACGCCGCTCATGAATGGCGAACTCCAGTCGACAAAGTCGCGGATCATCTCCTCGTCGGTCCGCTTCCACTCCGGTTCGTTGAAACCCATCGTTTCGGCGAGAAGGCGGAACAGCTGCGCATTCGAAACCGTCTCGCCCGGCGGTTCGATCGCCTTGTTGTTGTAAGTCCAGTAGAAGTGTCCCCACGAAAACATCAGGTCGGTCTGTTCCGCCTGCATGGTCGCCGGCAACAGAATGTCGGCGTAGCGCGCAGTGTCGGTCATGAACAGATCGCTGACGACCGTAAACAGATCATCACGCATCAACCCCTGCTTGATGCGCTCCTGGTCGGGCGCCTGAACCATGGGGTTCACGTTGTAGACCATCAACGACTTGATCGGCGGATCGGACACTTCCAGCAGAACCTTGCCGAGCTTGTTCAGATTGAACACCCGGGTGCCTTCCGTAATCCAGTCCGGCCGGGACATCGCGTCCCATTTGAGGGCGAAAGCCCCGAGCGTCAGGCCGATATAGCCGCCCCCCACATGCCGCCACGCGCCGACCAGCGCCGGCAGGCAATTGATGGCGCGAGACGCCTGCCCTCCGTTGCGGCTGCGCTCGATCGCAACGCCCAGCCGGATAACCGAAGGCTGCTGCGTGGCATACTCACGCGACAGCGTCAGGATGTCCTCAACCGGGATGCCGGTGATGGCGGAAACCTTCTCGACCGGGTACTCCGCCGCGCGCGCGGCAAGCTCGTCGAATCCGACGGTGTAGCGCTCGACATAATCGCGATCGTAGAGCCCTTCGGAGATGATCACGTTCATCATGCCGAGAGCGAGGGCCGCATCGGTGCCCGGACGAATGGGGATATGCCAGTCGGCCTGGGCTGCTGTGCGGCTGCGCAGCGGATCGATGACGACGATCTTTGCGCCTCTCTGTTTGGCCTCCGAAATGAACGGCCAATGATGATTTCCGGTGCTGAGCGTGTTGACGGCCCAGAGCACAATGTAACGCGAATGAACAAGACTTTCCGGATCGACCCCCGTCGACGAACCGACCGTGAGGTGATTTCCAACGTCGCGGCCGACGCCGCAGAAGGTCTTTTCGGCGACAGTCGATCCGAGGCGATTGAAGAACGCATCGCCCACGGTCAGCCCGTTCACGATACCCTGCTGACCGAGATAGCTACAAGGCATGATCGCCTGCGATCCGAACTCATTGATGATTCCGGTCCAGCGCGTTTTGATCTCCGCAAGCGCCTCGTCCCAGCTGATGCGCTCGAATTCCCCGGACCCCTTCGGTCCCACACGCTTCATGGGATAAAGCAGCCGGTTGGGATTGTAGTGATGCGAGGCGAAGTCGTTGAGCTTGGTGCACAGCCTTCCCTGCGTCACAGGGTGATCGCGGTCCCCCGTCACGTCAACCAGCTTACCGTTCTCGACCGTGTAGATGAATGCGCATGTATCCGGACAGTCCTGCGGGCAGGCACCTCTGATCGTCGTCTTTGTCTCGGTGTTCATGTTCAAGACTCCATCGATTTGGGGGAACTGGTTGACGTTGTTTGGATCAAGCGGAGTAAAGCTTTGCCGTGATCTTCCAATTTCCGCCGATACGCGCGAGCGCGAACACGTCTGTGCCCGTCACCTCGACCGATCCGAGCTTGAGCACGAACGGGACGAGGACGCTGGCAACAGGACCGGATACGGCCACTATCGGGTTGGAATGAAACTCTTCGACATAGCCGTTGGCCGAATGAAGCGCCTCGACCTCCTCGATAAACTTCGGCAGCGCCGACACGGCGAGCTTCTCATCGGCGATCGCGCAGTGGGAAACTGTCGCTGTTTCGGCGAACGCTTCCAGAAAGAGTTTTTTATCGGCCGTGTGAACCGCCTTGAGATAGGTCGCGACGGTATCGAGCACGGCGCTCTCGTCGGTCACGAGAACGGCTTCAGCAGTCTGGGGCATTGCATTTTCCTTTCAACTTCAGTTTGCAGTTAGAACGATCGTTATGTTCAGGCGCAGGATCTTCACGTGCGAGGCGGTCAATGCCTGCGCCCGTCAGAGTCAAAGATATGAATCCGTCGGGCGTCGAAGGTTATCCGCGATCCGAAATCCTCCTCACGGACGATCTGGCCGGCGGCGCGGATCTTGATGAGCTTGTGGCCGAGCGTTGCGTTGACGATGCTGTATCCACCGAGCGGCTCGATCGAACTGATCCTGATGTCATGCGCCTGTGCCGTCGCATCCGGTGCGGGATGAATGTCCTCCGGCCGCACGCCCAGCGTCATCGCAGCGCCGGGGTGCAGCGGTTGCGGGAGCGCGATCGGCACGGCGAGGGCTTCACAGACAAGTTGTCGGCCATCCGGGGAGACCTGCCCCTCGAACAGGTTCATCGGCGGCGATCCGACAACCCGCGCGACCGCCAGCGAATTGGGCTGGTTGTAGACGTCCTCCGGCGTGCCGATCTGAACGATCTGGCCGTCGATCATCACGGCGACCCGATCCGAGACTGCCATCACCTCCTCTTCGTCGTGAGAGACGTAGACGAAGGTCTGGTTGTTGGTGCGCTGTAGACGCTTGAGCTCGACCCGCATTTCCTCGCGCAGCCGCGCATCGAGCGCCGCGATCGGCTCGTCGAGCAGGATCGCGCGTCCATCCGCGGCCAGCGCGCGCCCGAGCGCGATCCGCTGACGCTCACCGCCGGACATCTGCGACGGGTTCTTGTGCAGGATGTGGCTTACATGGAGCACCTCGGACACGGCATCGAGCCGTGCAGCCACCTGCTCATCCGGAACGCCGCGTTCCGTCAGCGGAAAGATGATATTCTCGCGTCCCGACATATGCGGGAACAGCGCGAGATTCTGGAACACCATCGAAATCTCGCGCTGCGACACCTCAAGCTCGCTCGCATCCATTCCACCGAGCATGACGCGGCCTTTGTCCGGCTTCAGCAGCCCGAGGATGAGCCGCAGGATCGATGTCTTTCCCGCCGACGGCGGTCCGAGGATGCCGAAGAACTCTCCCTTCTCCACCGTCAGATCGATCGGACCGAGCATGAAGGAGGGATAGGCCTTCGTCGCACCCTGGATACTGATCGCGCTCATTGCAGGTGCCCTCCGAGCCGCTCGCCGGTCATGAGATCGAAGGCCATGCTTTTGTCGGCCGCCAGGTAGAACGCGACCTGCTCGCCGAGAGTCAGTCGATCCTGATCATCGACCGCCAGCAGGAGCGTCTCCTGAACCTGCAGGTAGGCGAGCCGTTTCGGCCCGATCCGCTCCAGACCTTCGACAACGCCGTGCATCTCGATATCGTCGGGCGAGCGGCGGCCACCGAAATAAATGTCCTGCGGCCGGATGCCGAATGATCCGCTGTGCACCGCGCGATCCCGGGCGAAATCGGCGCCGACCTGCCCCGACAACACGATCTCGGCGCCTCCCGGCAGCATCAGCCTGGTGCGCCCGGCCTCGTCGCGCAGTTCGCCGTCGAGCAGGTTGATGCGTGGGCTGCCGACGAAATTGGCGACGAAGCGGTTGCGCGGGTTGTTGTAAACGTCAAGCGGGGCGCCGTACTGCATCAGGCGACCATGGTCGATGATCGCGATCTTGTCCGCGAGACTCATCGCCTCGATCTGGTCGTGGGTCACGTAAATCATCGTCTGACCGAACTCGCGCTGAAGAACCTTCAACTCCGCGCGCATGTAGGCCCGGAAGCCGGCGTCCAGATTCGACAGCGGCTCGTCGAGCAGGAAGACGCGCGGCTGCACCACGGCGGAGCGGCCAATCGCCAGCTTCTGCATCTCGTTGACAGACAGGCTGGCCGCGGGTTGATCGAGACGATGCGACAGGCTCATCCGCTCGGCCATCGCCCGTACACGCCGATTGATTTCCGCCTTCGGCACTTTCTTCACCTCAAGTCCATAGGCGAGGTTCTTGTAGACCGAGAGGTGCGTGAAGATCGCGTAGTTCTGGAACACGAAGCCGACGTTACGGTCCTGGATACGGATTCCGGAGAGGTCCTTGCCGTTGAACAGGATCTGCCCCTCGCTCGGGCTTTCAAGCCCGGCGATCATGTTCATGGTCGTCGTCTTGCCGCAGCCGGACGGGCCGAGCAGCGCAACGAACTCGCCCTCGGCGATATCGAGCGACAGGTCGCTCACCGCGGTGAAATCACCAAATCGCTTCGTGACATGGTTGATGAGGATCGACGACATCGCTCACCCCTTTTTCTTCGCGACGAGTGCGAGGCCCTGCGCCGCCAGCACGCTGAGAACGAACAGGATCGTAAGGCCGACGGCCGCCACGTAAGACCAGTCGAGATCGGCGAATGTCTTCTTGTAGAGGAACAGGGAGATGGTCTCCGTTTCGACTCCCGGCCCGCCCTTGGTCATGACAAAGACCACGTCGAAGATCTTGAAGCACTCGACGGACCGCAGCACGATCGCGATTGCGATGACCGGCTTCATCCGCGGCACAATGATTTTGCAAAAATTCTGCCAGTTCGATCCGCCGAGGAGTCGCGCCGCCAGCAGCTGGTCGGAGGGAACACCCAGCATGCCCGCAAGCAGGATCAGGAACATCAGCGGGGTCCACTGCCAGGTATCGGCAATAATCACCGAGATCATGGCGCGATTGACGTCCGTGAGCCACGAGAAGCTGCTCGGCAGCCCGAACGTGTCGTTGATCGGACCCGTGCCCTGAAACAACAGGAAGAAGATCAGTCCGACGACAGCGGGAACCACCATCATCGGCGTCAGAAGGATGGAATAGAACAGCTTCCGTCCCGGAAACTGGTCGATGAACAGATAGGCGAGCCCCAGCCCGAGAGCGAACTGCAGCGGCACGGCAATGACCATCAGGAGCAATGTGCGCCCGAGCGCTGCCCATAGGGTCGCGTCCGTGACGAGACGCAGATAATTGTCGCCGATGTTGAAGCTCTCGTAGGCGAGATACCATCGCGTGCCATCGAGGGGCGTCCACCACGTCAGGCTGAGGTAGAGCTGCATCGCCAGCGGAAACACCACGATGAACAGCAACAGCAACAGGGTTGGCAGCACGAACCAGAAGCCGAGCTTCCGGCCATCGCGCGCGACGCGCGACCAGTAACTGCGACGCGGGGACGCGGGCTTGGCGAATTCCACATCGGCGATGGCGTCCGTCATTGTTTCAACGCTCCGAATGTCAGACCGCGCACGAGATGCTTCTGGATCAGAAGCCCGAAGATCACGGGAGGGATCGCGGCGACGATGCCGAGAGCCGCTTTCATGCCGTACATCTGCCCACCCAGCGGCGATGTCAGCGTCGACATGTAGATCGGCAGCGTCACCCAGTTCTTCTGGGTCAGCAGCAGTGCCAGCAGATAATCTGACCAGTTGAGGATGAAGACGAACAGCGCACAGGTCGCGAGGCCCGGCTTCACGATCGGCAGCGTGATGCGATAGAAAACGCGCCAGTGCGAGCAACCCGCAACCCGCGCGGCATCTTCGATCTCGACAGGAACTTCATCGAAGAAAGTTTTCATCAGCCAGAACGAGAAGGGAAGCGACACGATCCCGTAGATCAGCGACAGCCCCCACCAGGTGTCGACCGCGCCGATGAACGCCCACATCACCATCACCGGAATCATCACGGCGAGCGGCGGAAACAGACGAAGCTGCAGCACCTGCAGCGGCAGCGACGGGAGGATCTTGAATCGCACCACGGCGTATGACGACAGCGTGCCAGCCACGACCGCAAGAATGGTCCCGCAGATCGAGGTAACGAGACTCGCCGTCAGCGGGCCGACGATGGTTCGGTCGAGACTGACGACAAGGCCTTCAGCCCTTCCGAAGATGATGAACTCGAAGTTCTGCAGCGTCGGATCCTTGGGAAACCACGTCATGCCGCTTCCGGTCGTCCATTCGGGAAACGGCTTGAACGCCATCGTCACCATCCACAGCAGCGGATAGATCACGATGACGCAGGCCACCACCAGAAAGGTGTATTTGAGCACCAGAGCGCGTCGACTGGACTGCATGGTTCGTAGCTCCTCTTCGGTCCCGCACATGGGCCGCCCCGGGGCGGCCCATGCTTTGCGTCACGCGATCACGCGGGATCGACGATGGTCGGCCATGTCGCGCGGCTCGCCTTGATCGCCTCGACGATTCCCCGGCCGCGCTGGCGGCGGATGATCTGCTCCCACTTGCCCTGCGCTGCATCCATCGCCTGCTTGGGTGTCTTCTGCTTGGTGATGGCCGCCTGGAGCTCCTCGTCGAGCGCGTTGTCGAGCGCGGTCTGGCCTCCGAAGTTCAGCGACGGCACCGAACGCGCGATCGAATACGGGATCGTCTCCATGGCGTAAGGCTGATAGTTCGCGGCCACCAGCGGCTCGGTGAAGTTGGCCTGCTGCATCGGATCGAAGAAGCCGGTCGGGCTCACCATCATCAGCGTGAATGTCCGCGTCGAGCTCAGCCATTGCAGGAAGAGATAGGCGGCTTCCGCGTTCTTGGATTTCGGGGAGATCCACGCATTGATGCTGAAATACATCACCGTGCGGCGATTGATCTTGTCGCCGAATTTGCGGCCGACGGGACCATGGCTCCCCATCATGCCCGTCGCTTTCGATTTCGGCGTGCCGTCCGGTTTCTTGCCGTCGCCGTATTTGGCGATGGCGGTATAGGTCGCGATCTGCGGCACCTGCAGATTCCAAAGTGAATTCCAGCCTTCGAGGAAGGTGAAGTTCAACGCATCAGGCGGCGACCAGTCGTAAGACCGCACATGCTCTTCCGCGCACTGCACGCCGAGATCCGTGTTGAGGTTCGGATGTCCCTCTTCATTGAAGAAGTAGTAGTTCGGCATCGCCATCGAGGCGAAGCGCATGTAGAAGGTCGGCAGCCCCCAGAACTTGCTCATCAGGCAGCCATTGCCGAACATCTTTCCATTGCCGAAGTCCTTGCCCGTGAAGAACTTCGAGATCGCGTCGACTTCTTCCCAGGTGTTGGGAGTGGCGAGCGGACGACCCACTTCCTTGAGGAAGGCGTCCTGCACCTCCGGCTTTTCGTAGACACTGCGCAGGTAGTACCAGACCAGCGAGTCGCCATCGAGCGAGATCATGTAGTTCTTGTCGTTGTAGGTATAGAGGAGCTTTTCGAGCGCCTCCGTCGCAACGCCGCGCTTCGCATCGGCCCAGTCGGGCTGATACTTCTTGACAAACTCCGTGCAGTCGATCGCGCCGCCGGACGCAACGAGATCGCCGGTCGAATTCCACGGCCCCGTATAGACGTCGAACGCGCCGTCGCCGGTGGTGACGTCCTGCATCACCTTCTTGAAGATGTCGTCGGGCGAGGCACCGACCATCTCGATCTCGATGCCCGCTTCCTTCATCCACACGTCGATGGGCGCGCTTGCGCCATCGCGGAACGGCTTGCGGATCTGATCGATCGTGCCGTCCGTCAGCAGCACCGTCAGTTTCTTCGGCGCCTTTCCGGCCGCCTTCAGGGCCTTGATGCCCTCAATGGCGCGCCCTTCAGACATTGACGCGTTGTACTGAAATCGCTCGGCGCCATCGAAGCCGGTGGGACCGCCCGTCATTCCCGGAGCGTAGCCGTCCGCAAGCGCAACCGTCGACGGAAGCACTCCCAGACCACCCAATCCGGCCGCCGCGACCGCAGCCGAGGACGACTTGAGAAAATCACGTCGGGATTGATCCCTTAATGTCCTGTGGTCAAACATGTCACCCTTGCTCCAGGTTGCGCAGGCGAGCCCCTCGCCGTGCGGAGTCGAAAAAGGCATTCAGACGCAGGCCACTCGATCACCTCGTCCCTCGGCGGCATCGATCATCGCCGGAATGGTGGTGAGCTTCTCTCTCGGCTTTGCGCTGGCGGCTCCGGCGGCGCGTTCAGCAGCGTCGATCCTGCGCCACCCCGCGAAGTCGACGATCTTGCGCGATCGGCCGCGCAGCGACGCCAGGAACGTGGCGCGGCGCTGATCCTTCTCGTCGTCGGGTGAGCTCGCCTGAGCCTGCAGGTCGGCGAGGATAGCGAGGGATGTATCGATCCCGCAGGCGCGGTTCGTGCCGATGACGCCGCTCGGGCCACGCTTGATCCACCCGCTGACATAAAGCCGGGGAACAGCCGCACCATCGCCATCGACAACCCGTCCATCGCGATTCGGAATCGTCGCCGTGCGCATGTCGAATGGCACGCCCGGCATCTCCGCGCCGCGGTAGCCGACGCTGCGGACGACAAGTCCCGTTGCGATCTCCGTCCCGGTGCCAATGGTCTCCAGCGTCTGGGCGAACGCCGGGCCGACAAGCCGCGAACGATCGAAGATCACGCGCTCAGCGCAAGCATCGCCTTCGATCCGCCGGGGCGCGAGATAAAAGCGGAAATGGATTCGCTTCGGCTTTCCGCGGGCACTTTGCGAGCTGGAGAAGCCTCCAAAGATTTGAACGTTCCTGGCGGCTCCCGCCCCTTCCGGAGACGCAAGCTCGTGGGCCGTTGCGCTGTTGAGCACAAGGTCTTCCGGATCGATGACAGGCTCGGCGACCGCAAGCTGGTTGAACTCGCGAAGCTCCTTCGCCGTGAACTTCGCCTGTCCCGGCCCCCGGCGGCCGACGAGCACAATATCCGTGATCTTGCTGTCGGCGAGCGCCTCAAGCGCGTGCCGGCAGATGTCACTCTGCTTCAGCTCGTCGGCGCTTTTGGCGAGAATACGGCAGACGTCCAGCGCGACATTGCCGTTTCCAATGACGACGGCGGTCGGATGCGAGAAATCAAAGATCTTATCGCGGAAATCCGGATGGCCATTGTACCAGCCAACCAGATCCGTCGCCGCCACGCTGCCGGCAAGATCTTCACCTTCGATATCGAGCGACCTGTCGGATATCGCGCCGGTCGCCAGCACCACCGCATCGTAGACGGCCAGCAGTTCGGCGATATCGATATCGCGGCCGACTTGCAGATTTCCGAAGAACGAGAAGTGCTCGTGGCCGGCAATCTGCTCGAAGGTCGATGTCGCGGCCTTCAGCTTCTGATGATCCGGTGCGACGCCATGACGAACCAGCCCGAACGGCACGGGGAGCCGCTCAATCATGTCGACCCGGACCGGAAGACCCGAGCCGAACAGGGCTTCGGTCAGGTAAAAGCCAGCCGGACCACTTCCCACGATGGCGACGTTGAAAGCCATAAGTTTTCCCATGTGCATCCCGGTTGAGGGACGCCCCGAACGCTTGTGACGTCAGGAAAACTCCGGCGCTTGGTTCTGAAAAGCACCAAAACCACGCACTTGGATGGTACCAATACGCTGAAAATTTGCGCAGAGACCGGCGAGTCCGGGCCAAAAACTAATCACGCGCCCTCAGGTGGGGGTCAGCCACCTCGCTCGCGGCGACGCAAACGGACGCGCCGCGACCAGCGCAGTCTCCGTTGAATGAGGGGCCGTTTCGTTCAGCGAACGCGATCGAGTCGTCGTCCCGGCTCGGCGTCCTGCTTCCTTGGACGAAACAGGTCCCGCAATCGTCCGATCGCGTAATCGATCTGCTTTTCAGTCAGCGAAGAGTAGCCAAACATCAGACGATCGTCCGATGCCGTACTATCGAAATCGACCGCACTTCCGCTCGACAGGCTGTAAACACCGATACCGGCCTGCCGTGCGCTGATCTGCACGGAGCGAGCACTCGGCAGATCGGATGGCAACCGCCATATCAGATGCAGGCCGCTGCCATGACCGGAGACGTCCACGCTTCCAAAATGCTTTTGCAGCGCTGCAACCAGACTGTCCCTCCGGGATTTGTAAACCTGCCGAAGTTTTCGCAAATGGCGATCGAAGTGCCCTTCGCTGAGGAATTCCGCCAGCGCGCATTGCTCCAGCCACGATTGTCCGTTGCTCATGCGCGCCTTCAGCAAACGTGCATCGTCCGCGAAGATGCGAGGCACGACCGCGAAGCCGAGACGCAGTCCTGCGCCGATCGATTTAGAGAACGTTCCGGCGTAGAAGACGCGCCGTCCCCGGTCGAGACCGGCAAGCGCCGTCAGCGGCGGTCCATCATAGCGGAAGTCGCTGTCGTAATCGTCTTCGATGATATAGCTCTCCGTTTCGTCTGCCCATCTCAGCAGCGCGAGCCGCCGGCTCAGGGTCATCATCACCCCGGTGGGATATTGATGCGACGGCGTCACGTAGATCAGGCTGCGTCGCTTGCCAGGCAGATTATCCGTGCGAATGCCTTCACCATCCACCGGCACCGGAAGAATGGGGAGCTTCTCGCTTTGAAACAGCATCGACGCGCCGGCGTAGCACGGATTCTCGATACAAAATTGTTTCGTATGCTCGCGCAGCAGATTCAGAATCAGATTGAGCGCGTCCTGCCCGCCGGCGGTGACGATAATCTGATCCGGGGTGACATGCATGCCCCGGCTTCGCCCGAGGTGATCGGCAATGGCCCTGCGCAACTTCGGCAACCCGGCCGGGTCGCAGTAATCAGTCAGGTACTGGGATTCACCCGACAGCAGTCCGGTCACAATGCGCCGCCAGACGCGCAGCGGAAAACCGTCCGATGCCGATCGCCCAACCCAGAAATCATGGGCTGGCCTGTCGTTGCCGCCACCCGGCGATCCTGCAAAGCAAAGGAGGGGCTCGCCTGCATCCGGTGCGGCGGGGATGTTGACCAGCCGCGTGTCCGGAGAATTGCTGATGAGCAGCAGATCATCAGGGGGAATGGATGTGACGAAGATGCCCGCCGTGCCACGCGCCTCGACATATCCTTCCGCGGCAAGCCGCTCGTACGCGACAATGACAGTATTCCGGGATACACGGAACCGCTCGGCCAGCACCCGACTGGGCGGAAGCGCCATATCCGCCTGCAATTTCCCGTCGAGAATCAGCCTGCGAATCTGGTCAAAGATCTGAGCCTGAAGGGATGCCTTCGAATCCGGGTTCAAGTCTAGCACGAGTTCCAATGCCGCTGTCCTTGGTTGTGCCTGCACGTCGGGCCGCCAGCGCAGACCAGGTGCCGGGCTCAGCAAATATAATGCCAGTGCCTCTTCCTTTTGGGCCTGGCCGGAACTTCAAAAACCTTAAGTCACTTCGGGACAGCTGTCTGTAAAGCTTTCGCGAGCAGGGAAGCCCTCAGACCCGCTCCCTTATTTCCTATGGCCCGGCGAAGCATCCAACGATACGGCTCGAAACGGCCAGACAGGCGCAACCCGGCGACCCTGTCGCCGTCTTCTAACGGGTCATACCTGTGATCTTAGGAATTCGCGGAAGCGAATAGTCGATGAAAGCCCGCACGAGAGGCTCAGGAAACGCGACCACGGATGGGTCAAATACAACTTGGACGGCTCGATCTCGATTGCGGCAAACCCTTACAATCGATCCGCGATTCAATTCGTCTGCAACAAGAAGAACCTGAGCGGCTCCGATCCCGCGTCCCGACCTGACCGCTTCAATGAGCCCGCTGGCGCTGTTTGTCCGCAGCGTCCTGATCGCACCTGATCTGCGCGGAACGGGCCTGTCGGAGCGCACGGCCTCGGGCTACGACAGGAGAACGATCGCGGGAAGCCACGGACGCGCTGCAGGGCGGGGTCTGGCACTCCGGCTTCCATAGGGCCCCGAGCATTCCCGAGAGGCTCACCAAGACCCACGAACGCGCTTACATCGCGGCGCAGATACGCAACTGGTCAGCGGATTGATCCGGCTTCCGGGCATTCTCGGAAAACGGTCCGACGGCCCGCATATGGCGAGACTTTCCAAGCCCGCCCACGCTGCCCGGCTTGGCTCGAACGCTAACGCTCGAAGTGCCAATCAATCAGATGATCGATGAGCTTTCGCAACTCTCTTTTCCACGAGACAGGCCGCTTGAGCGGACATCACGCCACGAAGCCCATGAACTCGCTCACGGCACGCGCATCCGTCAGTTGTTCGCCGGGAATCTGGTGTTCCAGCACGCCGTTCGCGATCGCATAGACCCGCGACGACAGGCTGGTCACGAAATCGAGATTCTGCTCCACCAGCACGATCGTCAGATCGCTCGCCTTGATCAACTGTTGCAGCGTCTCGATAATCTCGTCGATGATCGACGGCTGGATGCCTTCCGTCGGCTCATCGAGCAGCATGATCCTCGGCTTGCAGCAAAGACACCGCGCCAGCGCCAGAAGCTGTTGCTCGCCGCCGGATAGCGCACCACCACGCCGGTCCAGCAGCGGCTTCAGCCGCGGGAAATGCTGTAGCACCTCCTCGGTCGTAGCGGCGACGTTCCCGCCGGTGGCGACGACCGCGACATGCAGGTTCTCGGCGACCGTCAGGTTGGGGAAAATCTCGCGGCCTTGAGGGACAAGACAGACACCCGCTCTCGCTCTGGCATTGGTGGGCAGCCCTATGATGGACCTGCCTTGCAGCAGAACATCGCCGGCAGTGAGCTGGACGTAGCCCATGATCGCCCGCATGAGCGTCGTCTTTCCCATCCCGTTGTGGCCAAGAATGCCGACAACCTCGCCATCGTCGACATGGAAATCGACACGATGCAGCGCGGGGACCAGCCCGTAGGCCGCCGCCAGTCCCTTGACTTCAAGTAGCGACATCGGCCCGTTTCCCCAGATAGATTTCCTGAACGGCACGGTCGCGCATGATCTCGTCGATCATCGCCTCGCGAAAGATCGTGCCCCGGTTGAAGACGGTCACGAATGTCGCGATCTGCCGTATGAACTGCATATCGTGCTCGACGATGATGACCGCCGCCGAGCGCGCCGCCTCTTGCACCAGCCTGGCAAGCCGGTCTCGTTCGTCGCCGGTCATGCCCGCCGCCGGCTCATCGAGGAGAACCAGCGCAGGCTCCCCGACAAGCACCATCGCCAGTTCGACCAATTGTCTCTGTCCGTGAGCAAGCAAGCCAACTTCGCGGGTGGCGAGATGCGATATTCCGCATTTCTCCATCATCTCCCCGGCCAGCCGCCGGGCTGTCGGCGCCGTGTGCTTGCGCCGCGCGGACAAACGCACGTTCTCATAGACCGATATACCATTGAAAAGGTTCGGCACCTGCGTCTTGATCCCGACCCCGAGCCTGACGATTTCGTGGGTGGCCAGACCGCTGATCTGCTGACCGCGGAACGTGATTTCACCGGACGTCGGCGCGAGCTGGCCTGTCAGGCATTTGAAGAAGGTCGATTTCCCGGCACCGTTCGGCCCGAGAAGGCAGCGCAGTTCGCCATCCCTCAGCGCAAAATCCACCTTGTCGACGGCGGTAACGCCGCCAAACTGCATGGTCAGCCCGCGGGTGTGGAGGATGTATTCGGACATGTCGCCTGAAGGAAGCGTCATCGGACCACCTTCTGTCCTGCTGCCGATTTCGCGACGACGCCGGCCTGCCCACGTCTGCGCCAGAACGCCCAACCGGACTTCGCGAACGCATTGATCGATGGCACCAGCCCCTTGGGCAGCACGAGCACCAGAGCCATCATGATGGCTCCCTGTACGGCGATGCTGTTCAGCCACGTCACCGCTCCGAGCTGCAACGTCAGCCATTGCAGCAGAGTGACGCCGAGGATGGGCCCGACGAGGGTGCCCAGACCGCCCGCCATAACCCAGACCAGCGCTTTGGCCGACATCTCCATCGAGAACACGTTCGGATCGATAAAGGCCTGATAGGTCGCCCACATGGCACCCGCCAACCCGGCGATCCCCGAACCGATGGTGAAGACGACCACCTTGTGCAGCCGCACGTCGTAACCGAGCAGCGAGGCACGCGTCTCATTCTCTCGGATGCCGATCGAGATGCGCCCGAAGTCGGACGCAATGAGCAATCGCAGCCCGACATAGACGATGATCAGGATCGCCATGAAGAACTGGAATAGCTGCGAAGGGTCGAGCATCTCGTCGGGACGTCCGGGAAAATGGATCGTCGGGATGGACGGAATGCCGTTGAAGCCGCCAAGCCTGACGCCAAACAGCGAGTACTCCGGTCCCGCGGTATGATTCGCCAGCTTCCACAGGATCAGCGCAACCACCATGGTCATGACGCCGAGATAGACGTCTGACAGCCGGCCGTAGAACATGAAGTATCCAAGGGCGATTCCGAGCAGCGAGGGAATCACGAAGGCAAGGACGAGCGCAACGGTCGTATTGCCTGTGCTGATCGAACACACGGCGAAGGTGTAAGATCCCAGCCCGAAGAACGCCGCCTGACCAAAACTCAGGATTCCGCCGAAACCCCAGATATATCCCAGCGAAAGAGCAAAGACGGAAAGCACGACATACTGCGTCAGCTGCATGACGGTAAACATATCGAAGAAAAACGGAATGCCGAGCAGGACGATGAGTCCGGTCCCGATCATGGCGTAAAATCCGGCATCGCGGAGCAGCGGCTGTTCCATCGGTTCTGGCCTCAGAGTGAACGTTTGAAGATGCGCCCGGTGATCCCCTGAGGCAGAAGCCGCAGGATGATCAAAGCCGCAATAAGCAGCGCGGCATCACCGTAAACCGGGCCGGACAGGAACGTCGTGGCCTGGCTGATCGTGCCGAGAAGCGTGGCGGACGAGAGCGTGCCGGCGATGATCGCGGCGCCTCCGGTGATGACGGTGATGAAGCTCTGGCCGACGAGGTTCATGCCCATCGACGGCACCACCCCGATGACGGGCGCCAGCAGTCCTCCGGCAAGCCCGGTGATCGCCGAACCGATGCCGAACGTCGCCATGTAAACCCGGCTGGTGCGAATTCCCATGCCTTCGGCCGTATTCGGATTTTGCATCGTCGCGCGAGCGACAAGCCCTGCATTCGTAAAGCGGAGCACGGCCCAGATCGCGAACAGAATCGCAGCCGCGAAGACGATCTGGACGAGGTTGTAGACCGGCACCTGGTATGCGCCGATCCGCATGCTGCCGAGCGGGGTGGGAACACCCTGGACGGTGTTGCCGAAAATCAGCGTGACGCCACCGATCATCAACATCGACAGCCCCCAGGTCGCCAGCAGGCTGTCGAGAATGCGGCCGTAGAGATGCCGGATGACGAGCCGCTCCACCGCAACGCCGAACAAGCCGACAACCAGCGGCGCCAGCACCAGCATCGAGATCCACTGAGGAACGCCAGCACCCGTGCATACGACCACCGTATAACCGCCGAGCATCAGGAATTCGCCATGAGCGAAGTTAATCACCTTCATCATGCCGAATATGATCGCCAGGCCTGCCGCCAGCAGCACGAGCCAGGCGATGGCCCGGACCACCTCAAACGCGATGACGATCGCATAATCCATTGTCGGTCACCTCATGGTCATGGCCGGAATTTGCGTCCGTTCTTCCGGCCTGCTCTCAAAAGCGCGGGGCGGAGACGCTCCGCAAAGTCTCGGACAGCGCCATGGCCGCACCCTCCGCGCGGCGGGATTGCACGTCGGCCAGCCCCGCTGCCGATCGGGCCGTCACGCCGCTCCCTGTCGTACGGTGTCAGGATTGCGACCTCTGGTGTCATTGGCCCGGCCGTCGTCATCCTGTGCTACATGCTCGCATGAGCGGCGCAACCCGCCGCGTTGACATCACGAGGCAGATCGATCGTCCGGTTGCGATTGAAGAAGCCCGGGCTGCCATAGGGCACGATCATCTCGGCGAACGACGCCCGATCCATGACCGGGCGACCGTCGGACTTGATGTCGTGCAACGTCAGGGATTCCTGGGGATTGATGCGTGGATGCTTGCCGGAGAGTTCTTCCGCGGACAAGGCCTTCTCGCCATCGAGAGAAACGAGCATCCCGGTCAGCACGGCTTCGCTGGAATTATACACCGCAGCCCGCGCGACACGCGGAAACGACTGGCCGGACCGGAATCCGGGCATGAACGCCTTGGGAGGCTCCATCAGTTCGATGGTTTCGAAGCGTCTGTTCTCGCCGCAAGGCGCGGCCCGGCTGATGATCGACATAACCTTGCGGATTTCATCCGCACTCAGCGGCTGGAGCGGATGGAGGATCGCCTGTTCTTTGCTGTCTGTCCCGGAACAGCCCGAGGAATCGCAATGGTCTGTCTGGATCATTTCTCGTGGTCGCAGTTCTGTTCTGAGCCTCTCCACGTGTGTGGAGAGGCTTTTACGCAACTCGGCCCCTCCCCAACGCTGCGCAGGCAGAAGCGATGGGGAGGAGGCGGCAGGTCGAGAGGGATCGCCTACAGGCTGATCTCGTAGTGCTTGTTGGACGCGGGATTCTTGATGAGGTCGCAGACCATCTGCGTATCAGTCGGCGGCGAATCCGGGAAAGCCTGCACAATATCGAAACTCTTGTCCTTCAAGCTGGCGATATAGACGTCGCGGATGGTGTGATGAGTGCGGGGATCGATCTTCACCTTGCCCGCCGGCATGTCGTAGACCTTGCCCGAGTTGATGACCTCCAGCAGCGGATCGCGCTTCGTCGTGCCGGCCTGGCGGACGGCATCCGCCCAGATCAACATCCCCTCGTAGGTTGCGGCGGTGATTTCCGAGACAACCCACGTGCGGCCGGGGATTTCCTTGTCGACGCGGCTCAGGAACGCTTTGTTGGTCGGATTGTCGATCTTCTCGAAATATCCGAACGACGACAGGATTCCGTTGCCTTCCTCGGCTGTCAGGATGATCTGTTCGTTACCGCCTGCTCCAAAAGTGGTGGAGAGAATCGGGATCTGGCCCTTCATGCCGGAAGACGTCCACTGCCGATAGAAGCCGAGGTGCGACGTGCCAACCAGTGCCGACAGCACGATATCCGGCTTGGCGCCCTGAATCTTCGAGATGGTCGAGCCGAACTGAGAAACGTCGAGGGGGAAAAACTGCGTCTCGATGACTTGTCCGCCGTTCTCCTCGACGTAGCGCTTTACCCACGCTGAGGTGATGTGTCCGTAGTTGTAGTCTGCGGCGACTGTGTAGACCTTCTTGCCGTAGAGTTTCATTCCGTGGGGAATGAGACGCGCCACCGTCTGGGCCGGCGTCGTGCCCAGCGTGATCTCGTTGCGATCGCAGACGCCGCCTTCATACTGGGTGTTGTAGAAATAGAATGTTCCATAACGGTGAAAGATCGGCCGGATCGTCTCGCGGCTCGCCGACGTGATTCCGCCCATGACGACATCGACACGATCCTTCAGCGCCAGCTGCGTGGCATACTGGGAATACAAGGACATGTTCGACTGCGGGTCATAGATGACCGCTTCGACCTTGCGGCCGAGCAGGCCGCCGGCCGCATTGATCTCCTTGACGGCCATCTTGAGGATCAGATCCATCGGGATGCCGACGCTGTCGAGCGCGCCGGTCAGATCGTGCAGACTGCCGACCTTGATGGTCTGCTCGGCTGCGAGCAGCACCGGGGGGGCGGCAAGGGTCAGGGCGGCTGCCGATCCGGCGGTTTTCAGGAAAGAGCGTCGAGATTGATGCATCGGGTATAGCGTCCCTGTTCGCGTTTGAGTTGATGACTAGGACTGATAGGCCAAGCAGGCGCCGGCCGGAATCTCGGCGACTTGCGCCTCGGCGGCGTCGATGACCGCCTTCTGATGCGCTTCCACAGTCATACGCCCGTACTGACCGGCATGGACGACCGCGAAGGGATCTCCAATCGGCTTCACCCCCGCCAGCGCCGCTATGGTGTGGACGCCGCAGAAGGCGACGTAATGAATGCTGTAACCACCCTCCTGGACCATCACGAGCTTGCCGTCGCACAATGCTTCGGCGGCAGCCTTCACTCGCCTGGTCAGCGCAGCAAAGCCTTCGGCCGACACCATCTGGCGGGCCAGCGGATCGTACGCGCTGGCGTCAAAACCGCACGCGACGATGATCAGATCCGGCTCGAATTGATGGAGCGCGGGAACAATGACCCGATCCATCGCCTCGATATAGCCGGCGTCCCCGGTGCCCGGTGGAAGCGGGATGTTCAGGTTGGTGTTCAGGCCGGCTCCGCCGCCGCGTTCGTCGAGAAAGCCGGAATCGAGCGGGTAGTTGCGGTCCTGATGAATGGAGATGGTCAAGACCGATGGGTCTTCCCAAAAGATCGCCTGGCTGCCGTTCCCGTGATGGACGTCCCAGTCGACGACGGCAATCCGCTTGACGCCGAGCACCTGCTGGGCGTGGCGGATGGCAACCGCGACGTTGTTGAAGATACAAAAACCCATGCCTGTTTCGGCAATCGCGTGATGTCCGCAGGGATTGACGAGCGCAAAGCCATTGTCGACCTCGCCCTTCACGACAGCGTCGACCATCGCCAATGCCGATCCGGCGGCGAGCGCACAAATCTCGTATCCGCCCTTGCCGAAAGGCGAATGGCCGTCGCCCGCGTCGCCCCCCTTGGGAAGCGTGTTCTCGTGGAGAATCCGGTCCAGGTGCTCGCGCGTGTGCACCCTCAGCAGCTCCTCATGCGCCGCCTGGCGCGGCGCTATTCGGACGAGTTGCTCGCCGAGGCCCGACACCATGACAAGCTCGTGCATGCGTCGCTTGTTGTCTGCATGGGCGAAGTGGTGAGAGATGGGCTGGAGACCGAGCGTCACGTCGGAAGGCTTCAGCGAACCACCAGATGTATCCATCCATCCGAACAACTCATGCCAGAGATAGCCAGTAGCCATATGAGATTTCATCCAGATGCTGCACCCGATCGCTGGTCTCACTCCGTCAGGTGTATTAGATCGTGAACGATAGTTCAGCGAACGCCGCACGCCATACCACCGCCCAGTTACCGCGAACGTGGTAGACGACGCCATGTTCGCGCAAATCTTGAACAGTCGGCGCACAATCGGCGATATTTCTGATTGCTAATTAAGCAACGCGCCCCGGCGTTTTCTCTTATGGCGCCGAACCGATTGACACACCAAGGGGATGAACGGATTACTATGCCGTTGCATCATCCGTCGTAGCTTTGAGTGACATCACGCGAAATGGATCAGGTCTTCCTGCAGCGCCTGTTGACCTACGACCTGCCGGTTCTGATCGATGCTGCTCAGAGACCGGGCTTCTATCGCGCGCTCGGCCAGTTTCTGAATCAGACCATCCCCTTCGACAGCTTCCACATCATGACGTTCAAACGGAACCGGTCACCCGAGGTGCTGGAACTGGACGTCAGTTACGACCACCGGATCGTCGACGATTATCTGTGTGGCTACTATCTCTACGACCCGGTCTGGCGCTTCCTCTGGGGGAACCAGGGCCAAGACAGGACCTACTGCCTGGCAGGCATTGCACCCGACGATTTTTACAAGTCGAACTATTTCACCGAGCACTACGCCAAAGCTTCGGTCTGCGATGAACTCGGTTGGACGGTATGGCTGTCGGACACCGAAGCTGCTGTCGTCTGTCTGTTGAGGCAATGGCGGAACAGGGGTTTCAGTGCCGAACACAAGGAATACTCCGTCGTCCTGCTGCCAGTCATCAGCAGCCTGATCCGTCTGAGGTTCGGGATAGGCGATGAGGGGATTCCTTCCGGTCACCGGGCGACGGAGGTGCGCCCGGAACCGCAACAGCTGCAACGCCAATGCTCGAACGGCGTGCTCACGCTGCGCCAGTCACAGATCGTGGATCTGCTGCTCGACGGCTGTTCGACGGAATCGATTGCGATGCGCCTTGGAATATCACCGGAAACCGTCAAGACTCATAAGAAATCCATCTATATGAAGCTCAAGATCAGCTCCCAGGCCGAGCTGTTCAAGATGGCGCTCGACGCAACTTGACTGGAATGTGCGGGACCTTCTTCAATTTTTACGCGCATCTCAGTCCATCCGATGATCGCTGTGCGTGTTGTCTCCTGTTCGGAACGCGGGACAGACATCCTGCACACAGGACCTTCAAAGCGGATAACGGATAACGGGCTGATACTGGCCAAAATCCGACAACAAGCCCGCGAGCGACAATAGCTGCACAAAGGGGCGCTCCCATCGCGAGAGGATGACAGCCGTCCCAAATCATCTTGCTCTGGCAGTTGGATCGAACGAATACGCCCCACGCGGGGCCGCTATAGCCGTCGGCTGGCTAGCACGATGGCAAGCAGGGCCTTGGACGCAAGGCTCAGGCCACCGCCGCCGTCGCCGCGATCCTCGATGCCGTGACCGGGCACGAGGTTTCTGATGCCGCCGCTGCGCGCCACCTTCGACAGAACATGCGGGATGCGCACGGGCTCGTCCACGGGCTGCTGCGACCAGGTCGTGGTGTCGGGAGCGTTGCCCGGCAAGCCGACCGGCACGGTGAGCATCGAGGGCGTGTGGCTGAACTCGACGGCGGAGGCGAGGCGCGTGAAGGTGCCGAGCGGCGTATCCTGATCGATGCCATGGTCGACCATGTCCTGATCCGAGACCGGAGCATAGGGTTCCGCATCGCGCGGCTCGACAAGGCTGGCGGCAAGCGTCGCACAGCGGCTGAGCGATGCGCCTGCGCGCCAGAACCCGCCCATCTCCTCGCGCTCCGCCAGCGCCGCGACGGTCGCGATCGCGGCAAGATAGCCGGTGATGTAATCGTTCAGCAGCACGGAGATCAGCGTGGGCGCGTCCAATCCCTCCGAATTGACATGCATCATGCCGCTGACGGCCTGACCGATCTGCTCGAACCCCTTGCGGTCCGCCCACGGCGTCGAAGGCGAGGCATAGGATGCATTGGCGTAGATCAGGCTCGGGTTGATCTCGCGTAGCGTGGCCTCATCCAGCCCCATGCGATCGAGCGCGCCGGGCGAATTGCTGTTCACCAGAACATCCGCCTCGCGCAGCAGCGCGACGAGCCGGGCCTTGCCGGACTGGCTCTTGACGTCCGTCAGGATGCACTTCTTTCCCCAGTTGACATCGAGCCACAACGGCAACACCCAGTCACCCACCGGCGGCTGCACCTTGATCACCTCGGCCCCCTGTTCAGCGAGCAGACGGCCGATCGTCGGGCCCGCCACCAGATGCGCCATCTCGACCACGCGCACGCCTTCCAGCGGCCGGCGCTTCGCCTTGCCGAGCCGCCGCCGGTCGCCGCCGCCCCGCGCTTCCACTTCGAGGATCGGAAGCCGCGCGGTCGCACCGCCCTGCGGATGCGCCAGCCACTCCCCGGGGCTCCGCACGACGCCCGCCGGAATGCGGAGCGCCGCCATCTCGTCCTCGATCTGCTGCGCGCCCTTCTTCTCGACCGCGGCCTGGATGGCATGAGCCGAGTTGGAGCACTGGAAGTAGTCGAGCAGCGCGTCGCGCAGATGCGGATGAAGCCCGATCATGGTGACGTAGCGGCCGTCCTTCGCGCGATACGTCCCATTGTCAGGCCCGATCGGCCAGGTATCCATCAGACAGCCATAGCCATTGAGAAACTGAAGCTGGCCCGAATTGAGCAGCAGGCCGCACCGGCGCCGATTCAGCTTCATGGTCTGCGCCGGCAGGCCCCGCATCACACCGATATGCTCGACGACCGCGCCGAAGGCCGCCATCACGCCGGCTGCATAGTCGTGCGCCTTGATCGGGCTGATGGTGTAGGAGACTCCTGGCTCGACTGAAATCTTCGCGGGGTCGATCGCAAAGGGCAGCGCTGCGGAGATTTCATCAAAAACTTTTTTCTGCAGGGGATGCTCGATCATTGCCTGAGATCTCTCCGTTGACTCGAACTGCCGCGCGCGTGAGCGGCGCTCGACGAGCGCTTTCGATGGCGAAACGGTAGTTCGGCGCAACGCACGCTTCCGAGTTAAGAGCCGCAAAGAAAGCCAAATCGCTGCGAAGACGTCTTCGCTTCCGATATCACGTGCCGTCGGGCCGCTCGGGAGATCGAGACGACCCCGCCCGTCGCCCCTCTTCCCGGGTCGATGGCTGAAAGTCCCGCTCCGCGCGCGGCCGGCGGCGCAAGCGGAAGACCCTTTGGAACGATTTGCCCGGATTTGCAGCGCTTCACTCGGGAAGCTCCCCATCGCGGCATAGCGTCCGCAGGGGGCCGCGTCGTTGCGCGACCTCCTGATGAACGGCGGCGGGGTCTGCAATGACGAGCAAGCGTTTCTGGCTGGGAGTATCGGCGGCTGTCTTACTGGGGAGCGGCTCCGCCCTGGCGGACGAAGGACTGGTCAATTTCGGCAACATCGATCAGGAAGCACCGTCCGTCGCGGCACCCGCGCAGCGCCCCTCACAGAAGCGAGCCGGCAAGAGGGGACAGTCGGCCGCCGTGAAGACTCCCCCTGTCGCCGCCGATCCCTTCGGTCCGGTGCCGACAAGCCACCTGATCTCGCTGGTCAACCTCGCGCCCGGCCTTCTTGCCTATTTCAACAACGGGCCGACCTTCGGCCTTCCGGGCACGGTGACGGGAGACATCTGGGAGCGCACCCAGTTGCTCGGCGACTGGGGCGGGACCCGAACGGAGCTGGCGCGCAAGGGCTTCTTCTTCGATATCTATTCCACGAGCTATTATCAGAACATCACGTCGGGCGGCCTCAAGACGGGCGAGTCGTTCGTCCAGAACACCCAGTTCTCGGTGAACATCGACACCGCGCGCGCGGGCTGGTGGTCCGGCGGCATCATTCACGTCGCCGCCCAGTGGCGCACCGGCGATTCACCGGCCAACACGTTCACCGCCGGTGCCAGCGCGCCGCAGTATACGGGCCTCGTGTTTCCAGACCCTGCGCTCTCGCACGATATCCAGCCCACCGAATACTATCTGACGCAGGCGCTGAGCCGCCAGTTCAGCGTCGTCGTCGGCAAGATCAGCAACATCTTCATTCCGGATCAGACCGCGTTCGGGAACAGCTACAAATATCATTTCGCAAATTTCAACTTCAACAAGAACCCGATGACGCCGAATTTCTACAATCCGACGTCACTGGCCGTACTCGGCGTCTGGGCTCTCAGCCCGAAATTCGCGATCGCGGGCGGCGTGCTCGATCCCAACAGCAAGGCCAGCAACTTCGCCGCGCACGCGTTCGACAACGTGAACCTCTACATCATGTCCGTGATGTCCTATGACATCGGTGGCCTGCCCGGTCAGTTCTCGCCGGCCTTCAACTGGTCGAACAAACCGAAAGTCGATCTGGACAAGCCGTTCGGCGCCCTGACCTCGCCGGCCGCCGTCAGCCAGGCGATCGGCGGACTGCTCGGCGCGAACGCGCTCGAAGGGCTGCCGACGAACTACCGAAGCGACAGCTGGTTCGCGATCGCCAATGCCTCGCAGTATCTGTACGTCAAGGATGACCCCGCAACCATCGCGCACAAGCTGAAAAGCGGCGAACTGATCCGAGGCGTCGGCGTCTTCGCGCGCGTGGGATACGCGCCCGAGGAAACCAACATCGTTTCCCGGGATGCCAGCATCGCCGTCTTTGCACACGGACTGTTCGATGAACGCCGGTACGACAGCTTCGGCGTCGGCGTCTATCACAACACCATCAGCAGCAGCTTCAAGGACAGCCTCGCACGCATGACTCATGGCACGGCGTCGGCCAGCGATGAGACCGGCATCGAGGTGTTCTACAACTTCGCGATCACGCCGGCCGTGCGCGTCATTCCGAGCTATCAGCACATCTGGAATCCGCTCGCCGCCCAGGTCGCCGAAGGGCACAAGAGCGCGGATATCTTCCAGACACGGCTGACGGTGAGCTGGTAAGCTGAGGCCAGCCGACGCGAGGCAGAACCCTGCCGTTTTGCGGGCAGGGTCACCTGATCGCGGCAAAAGGGGCTTGCATCACGGCCGGACGAGCCGACGGCCATTCAGCGCGGACAACGGAAGCGGGAGACAACAATGAAGGTCACGGCCACGCTCCCGATCAAGGGCCGCGACCTTCGCCTCGACCTGTTTCGAGGCCTGGCCAACTGGGGAATCTTTCTTGATCACATCCCCAACAACGTCACGAACTGGATCACCACGCGCAACTACGGGTTCAGCGACGCCGCCGACCTTTTCATCTTCGTTTCCGGATACACCGTCGCCTTTGTCTTCGCCCGCATGATGCTTGAGCGTGGCTTCATCATCGGCGGCACGCGTCTGGTGCGCCGGGTGTGGCAGATCTACGTGGCGCACGTCTTCCTGTTCGTGATCTATCTCGCCGAGATCGGATATCTCGCCCAGAAATACGGCAAGAGCAGCAACTTCACCGACGATTTCAATATCAGGGGGTTCCTCGATGCACCCGCGCAGTTTCTCTTCGAGGGATTGATCCTGAAGTTCAAGCCCGTCAACATGGACGTGCTGCCGGTCTATATCGTGCTGATGGGCGTGTTTCCTCCCGTTCTGTGGCTGATGCTCCGCAGGCCCCACCTGACGCTGGCCGCCTCTTCGCTTCTTTATCTGGCCGCGCGCCATTTCGGGTGGAACCTGCCGGCCTATCCAGCGGGCGTGTGGTACTTCAACCCGTTCGCCTGGCAGTTGCTGTTCGTGTTCGGCGCCTGGTTCGCGCTCGGCGGCGCACAGACGTCGATGCCATTCATCCGGTCGCGAACGGCGCTGGTTCTCGGCATCGCCTATCTGCTGTTCGCGCTGGTGATGACCGTGGCGACCTGGTCGGAGACGGTTCGTTCGCTCGTTCCCACCGCGCTCTACGATCTGTTCAACCCAAACGACAAAACCAACCTGGCGCCCTACAGGCTGCTGCATTTCATCGTGTTCGCTTTTTTCGTCGTGCGCCTGCTCCCGAAGGATTGGGCCGGCCTGAACTGGCGACTCTTTCGCCCGGCCATCAAATGCGGCCAGCAGTCGCTCGAAGTGTTCTGCTCCGGAATCTTCCTGTCATTCGCCGCCCATTTCGTTCTGGTCGAGGTGACGGGAGCGGTCTGGATGCAGGTGCTAGTCAGCCTTGCCGGGATTTGCGCGATGACGGCCATCGCCTATTATCGGTCGTGGTCGAAATCCGTGGACAAGACACCGAAAGTGGCGGCTCCCGGCGGCAATTGAGCGGCCTGCCTTATCCCGACGTCCACTTTTCCAGAAGACACCGCGCCTGTTTCATGTCGGCAGTCGCAAATCCTTCGCGGAATTTCGCATAGACCGACCCGAGAAGCTCTCTGGCGATGTCGATCCGTCCGCGACGTTCTTCCATCCGGCTCAGATTCAACGCGGCGCGAAGCTCCCAGAACAACGCGCCCTGTCCAGCCGACAATTCCAGCGATCGGCGGAAGCAGTCCCCGGCAAGATCAATGTCGCCGCCTTCCATCTCCATGGCGATTTCACCCTTGATCCTCAACGCCTCGGGCAACCACCACAGCACGCTGTTTCGCTCGCTCCGCGCGATGGCCTCGTCCGCCAGCAGCAGGCCCTCGTCGCTACGGCCGATACGGGCGAGAGTGACCGCGAGAATCGAAAGAAACGAGGTATACTGAACCTCGAACTGTGCTTCCGACAGCCCGCGCAGCCCGGCCCTGAGCTTGTCTTCGGCGTCGCAATAGTCGCCTCGCTTGGCAAGCAGCGCACCCTCGAAGCCAAGCGTGCAGGCCTGATAACTCGGCAGCTGATGCCGGTCCGACCAGTCGCGCAAGGCGCTGATGGCGCGTTCGGCTTCGTCCAGATCACCCAGCCGCATCGAGATCGGACAACCGCACCAGGCCAGCGCGAAGCACATCGAAACCGCGTGGCCGCCGGCTTCCGCGTCCGCCATCACCTGCCGCGTGGTGCTCATGGCCTGATCGAGCTGGCCGCTCAGCCACTGGATATTTCCGACGACACAGCGGGCCTGAATGGTGTGATCAAGGCCGGATCGCAGCACCGGCGCACGGGTTGCGATCGGCTTCACCCGCGCGAACGCTTTCTGCGCATAGGCCATGGCGCGTGCATAGTCTCCCAGATAGACGAGAGCGCCGCTGAACAGAAAATCCGCCGTGGACAGCGCAACGGGGTTGGACGAGCCCCGGACAACCGCCTCGGCCCGCTGCGCCAGCGCCAGGGCTTCCCGAAATTGTTCGAGCCGCAGGCACAGATTCGTCAGCCCGGATATGGCCCGCAGATGATAGCCGACATCCCCCAGCCTTTCCGCGAGTTCGCTGGCCCGAAGCAGCGCCGCGCGCGCCGGGTTGCTGTCCCCGGCAGTGTGCATCAGGGACATCCCGAACTCGGTTCGCAGCACCATCTCGCGTCGGGTGTCGCGGTCCTCGTCACCGAGCACGGATATGGCTCTGCTGGTCCAGGTCTGGCATTCCGTCAGAAGTGACATCTCCAGCCAGATCGGCGCGGAGGCCGCCGCCAGCGCGATCGCAATGTGCCTGTCGCCGTCCGGACCAAAAGCAAAGGTGAGCGCGGCCCGGATATTATCGATATCCGGAATCGCGATTCCAGCGAGGGTTGCGCGCTTCCCTGCCGTGGCCTGTTCAGCCGCTTCGAGGTGTCCGGCGAAATATGTGGCAAGCCGCAGCGCGAGAAGATCGCTTTCGCCCTGCCCGGCGATCTTCTCCAGACCATACGATCGCGTCGTCATCAGCAGATGGAAGCGGGCATCGCCCTCGCTGACATCGGCGGCAACGAGCGACTTCACAACAAGGTTGGCGATGTCCCCGCCGATATCCGCAAGCCCATCGCCGGGACCACAGACCACGGCCTGCGCGGCTTCGAGCGTGAAGCCGCCGACAAACACCGCAAGACGCCTGAACACGGTCTGCTCCCGCGGGCTCAGGAGCCGATAGCTCCAGTCGAGAGTGTCTCTGATCGTGTGCTGGCGCGGCCGCGCGCCGCGCGAACCATGCCCGAGAAGTCCCAGACTGTCGTCGAGCCGGGATGCCAGGCCGCGCACGCCGAACGCATCGACACGGGCAGCAGCGAACTCGATGGCGAGCGGCATGCCATCCAGCTTCCGGCAGATCTCCGCCGCGCTGGGCGCATCGGCATCCGTGAGCGTAAATTCGCCCGCCATGGCCGCGGCCCGGTCGGCGAACAACTGGATCGCCGGAAATCCCATCGCTTCGCTGGACGTCAGGCTGGCGTAGTCCTCCGGAACGTCAAGCGGAGCCAACCGGTAGACCTGTTCGCCATCGTGGCGGAGCGGCTCGCGGCTGGTGGAAAGCACGTGGATCCAGCGCGCGCCTCGCAACAGGCTGACGACAAGGATCGCAGCCTCCTCGATCACGTGCTCGCAATTGTCGAGCACCAGCAGGAGGCGCTTCTCGCTCAGCGCGCCGACGAGACCGGGCAACGGCTCTTCGGACCTGACCTCCAGCCCGAGCGCTGCGGCAAGCGCCGTCGGGACAAGCTTCGGATCCGTGACGGGCGCAAGATCGACCAGCCAGACGCCGTCCTCGAAGGCTCCGATGCAGCGCTCCGCGACCTCCAGCGCCACGGCGGTCTTTCCGACCCCGCCGGGACCAACAACGGTGAGGGAGCGCTGTGCGGCAACTTTCCGGGCGAGGTTGCCGACGATGGACTCCCGGCCGATCAGTCGGACGACCTGCACGGGCAGATTGTGCCGCACCGTCGGTCGCTGTCCGGCTCCGCCCGAAGGCATCTCCCTGCGGGAGATCGTGACCGGAGCGACGAAGCGATAGCCGCGCCCGGGAATATTCACGATGTATCGATTACCGTCCTGCCCGTCGCCGAGCGCGCGGCGCAGCGCCGTGACATGGACCGTGAGGTTAGCTTCTACGACGATGGTGTCGGGCCAGACGATCGCGACGAGTTCACGCTTGCTGACAAGTTCACCTGCCCGCGTAACGAGAGCGATCAGGACATCCAGCGCACGGCTCCCAATACGAACGGGGCGATCCCCGTTCCACAGGGTTCGCTCTCCGTTGAGAAGACGAAAGGGGCCAAACCTGAACTCGCAGGCCCCGATCTCTTTTGGTCGCTCATTCACCTCAGTCGCCCGATCTGCCGGTAGAGCTGCGGTACCAATATGATGTTACCTGCAGCTTGTCCACGCGCCCTCGCGCCCACGACGGCGGACCCGCCGCGCATCTCCTGCGGCAGCCTCTGCGAGGCAACGGTCTAGGGCTTTTCAAGCCGCTCGACCTGTATTGCGATCGCCTCAAGTCGCGCGAGCAGGGCATGGGCGATCGCGTGCTCAGCGCGCATCATCGCCAGAAGCGCAACTTCCGTGGCGAGCACGGCCCGGCGCTCGAAACGATCCGCCCTCGCATGCAACCGATCCGTCTGCCGAAGCTGCTTCCATCGCGAAAGCTGGGGCATCGCCTCCGCGTCCTCGCGTTCCCAGCGATCGAAATCCGAGTTCGCCGCAGTCATGCGATTGCGAGCGCTGGCATCCTGCGCACCGGCGTCGGCAAGATGCGCACGAAGCTTCGCCTCATCGATTCCCTCGCTCTCGAAGACCCACACGCTGGCGCGATCAAAGCTTGCGGCAAGCTCGGACAAATTCGAGCAGATGTCGTCTTTCAACTGCCCCGTGTTCCCGGCCATGGCTAGCTCGCCCTGGGATGATTTTCTGGTGTGGCACGCGGAGATTGGCAGGTCGGCGCCGCCATTCGAGTAAATTTCGCCAAAAACCTGCAAAGCCATCGATCGGGAACGACTCGCCCGGAATCGCGGGCGGCATCTGCGGGTTCGTCTGCAAGTTCGCCTGCCGGTGGATTTGCAAGTTTTTGGCCTGATTTAGTGGTGCGGTCCGTCTCCCGCGCGCAATCTGCCGCCACCTTGCCGACAGAGTGTGAAACATGGCGCGTGTCCTGTCATCAGCCCCGAAATTCCCGCTCGGCATCGCCGTTGTTCTGGCCGTCCTGTTCATACAGACGCCGTCCCGCGCACAGGACGGGACGCCGGCTCAACGCAATGCCTGCAAGCCGGATGTCTTCAGGCTCTGCAAGAATTACATCCCGGACCGGACGGCGATCACTGCCTGCCTCGAACGCAATGTGAAGAACCTCAGCCCCGATTGCCGCGAGGTCTTCTCCGATCATCACCCAAGATGATGTCTCGTATCGCCTTGACCGCAGCTAAAGGCTTGCTCGCACCGACCGCACTGTAATCCTACCCTTGAGACAACAGCGACACCCCACCTTCGGACACGCAGGTTTTCGAGGCGACCTCTCGGAGAAAGCCAGGGTCGACTCTTCTCGTCCTCCTCCCGTGATATTGGATGGCTTATTTCTCGCTGTATTTCTTGCGACTGATATTGTTATCCGGCGGAAGATCCGTGCAGATGCCCTCGTGAACCTCGGCGGCCATGCCGAGGCTTTCGCCGAGAGTCGGATGCGGGTGAATGGTTCTGCCGATGTCAATCGCGTCGGCCCCCATCTCGATCGCGAGGCAAACCTCTCCGATCATGTCACCGGCGTGCGGCCCGACGATCACGCCACCGACGATCCGATGTGTCTCCTCATCGAAGGTCAGTTTCGTCATCCCGTACGGCGCGCCGGAAGCGATCGCCCTCCCCGAGGCCGCCCACGGAAACTTCGCTGACCTCACCCGCATCCCCGACTGCGCGGCCTCATGCTCCAGCACACCGACCCAGGCGATCTCGGGGTCGGTGTAAGCAACATTCGGCACGACTTTCGCGTCAAAGGCACGTTTCAACCCCGCCGCCACTTCGGCGGCAACGTGCCCTTCATGCACCGCCTTATGCGCCAGCATCGGCGCGCCGGCGACGTCGCCGATCGCAAAGATGTGGGGAATGCTTGTCCGCTGCTGCCGGTCGACGATTACAAACCCCTTCGCGTCGCATTGGACGCCGATACTGTCGAGGCCGAGGTCGGGACTGTTGGGAACACGGCCTGCCGACTGGAGAATCAGGTCATACGTGCGTGTGGCCGATTCCGGCCCCTCAATCTCCACGGATACGCCCTCCGACGTCGCCGTGGCACCACTCACGCTCGCGCCGAGATCGACATGCTGAAAACGATGGGCATTGCGGCTTCGCCATATCTTCACGGCATCCGGATCGACGCCGGGCAGCAGGTCAGGCAGCCGCTCGACCAGATCGACCCGTGCGCCAAGCGCGCTGTAGACGGTCGCCATTTCCAGCCCGATGATTCCGGCGCCAACAACGAGCATCCGCTTCGGAATCGACTCGAGCCGCAGGGCGCCGGTGGACGAGACAATCCGGCGATCGTCGGGAAACACGCCCAGCTTGACCGCCGATGATCCCGTCGCAACGATGCATTGATCAAATTCGACCGATTGAACCGAGCCGTCGGCGAGACCGACTTCGAGGCGATGCGACGATACGAATCGGGCGTTTCCGGTGACGACCTTGACCTTGCGCAGGCGCGCCATCTGGCTCAGTCCATCGGTCAGCTTCCTGACCGTACTCTCCTTGAACGATCTCAGCGCGTTCAGGTCCAGTTCCGTCACCCCGAAACGCACGCCCTTGTCAGCGATCCTTTCGGCCTCCTCCTTGACGGCCGCAATGTGCAGAAGCGCCTTTGACGGGATGCATCCGACATTCAGGCATACGCCGCCGAGAGTCTGATGCCGTTCGACAATGACGACCTTCATGCCGAGATCGGCCGCGCGATAGGCGGCGGAATACCCGCCCGGTCCGCCGCCGATCACGGCAAGGTCGAAACGCCCGGCAGCCCCCTCGGCGTCGGGAACGTCGCTCGTCGACGTGCGGGCAGCCGACGCTGCCGCAAGCCGGTCCAGCGCCTCCAGCTCGATCCTGGCAATGACGGAGCCCTGCGAGACCTTGTCACCGATCCTCGCGAGCACGGCCACGATCGCCCCGGCCGCGGGCGATGGAATCTCCATCGTCGCCTTGTCCGACTCGACAGTGATGAGCGGCTGCTCGGCCTTTACGATATCGCCATCCCTGACGAGGACTTCGACGATTTCCACATTCCTGAAGTCCCCGATATCGGGGACGGCGATATCAATCGTCCGCTTCACCGGCGACCTCACAACGCATATCGCCGCAGATCGCCGAGCGCGGTGGCGACGAAGCCGAGGAACTGCGCCGCGGCAACGCCGTCCACCACGCGGTGATCCCATGAGAGGCTGATCGGGAGGATCAGACGCGGCTGGAATTCCGCGCCGTTCCAGACCGCCTCGGTCGCCGCCCGTCCGGCCCCCAGAATCGCCACTTCGGGTGCATTGATCAGCGGCGTGAATCCGTAGCCGCCGACACCTCCCAGAGAGGAGACAGAGAAGCAGCCGCCCTGCATGTCCTGCGCCGACAGCTTGCCGTCGATGGCCTTGTCTGCGAGCGCGCGCATCTCACGGGCGATGTCCAGCAACCCTTTTCTGTTGCAATCCCTGATCACCGGAACGACAAGCCCCTTCGGGGTATCGACCGCGAAGCCGACATGGACATAACTCTTGAGGATCAGCTCGTCGCCGTCGAGCGAGGCGTTGAAGCGGGGATACTGCTTCAGTGCGAGGGCCGCCGCCTTGATCAGGAGGGACACCATCGTGAGCTTCGCCGCGCCCTGGGCCGCCTCACCGTTGACAATCTTGCGGAATGTCTCCGCGTCGGTCACGTCCGCCTTGTCGAAGTTCGTGACATGCGGGATGACCGCCCAGTTTCGCGACAGATTCGCGCCGGTCAGCTTCTGGATCCGCGAGAGCGGCACCCGTTCGATCGGACCGAATTTCTCAAAGTCTATCCTGGGCCATTCCGTCGATCCATGACCGTCTACGGGCGGAGGCGACCGACCGGGGGACACGGCCTGCTTCACGTGACCCACGACGTCCTCGCGCAGGATGCGACCCTTGGCCCCGCTCGGCTGCACGAGATCGAGCGGGACGCCGAGTTCGCGCGCCAATGCGCGCACCGAGGGCGACGCATGCGCGGTCCTGCCGTCCCGCTGGAGTTGATCCGGATCGGGCGGCGCTGCTGCGGCTGGCTGCTGCTCGACCGCTGCACTCGCCTCGTGCATCGGGGGGCGGGGTGCGCTGGCCAGACTCGCAGCTCGCGGAACATCACCTGCCGCCGATGCTTCGAGGATCATCAGGAGCGATCCCTGCGAGACACGGCTCCCGACACCGATCGCCAACTGCTTGATTTTTCCGGCAGCGGGAGACGGCACCTCCATCGTCGCCTTGTCGGATTCCACCGAGAGCAGCGGCGTGTCGACGGCAACCTCGTCGCCAACCGACACGTTGATCTCGATGACGGGAACATCCTTGTAGTCGCCGATATCCGGCAGAGTGATTTCCAGCGTATCAGTCATGATTGTGCTCTGGCAGGCCCGTTATCTTGACCACGGCGGGCTCGCATCCGCCTCGACGCCGTACTGCGCGACGGCTTCGGCGACCCGCTTACGGTCGAGGTTTCCCGCACGGGCCAGCGCGGACAAGGCCGCGATGGCGATCTGCTTGCGGTCGACCTCGAAGAATGCCCTGAGCGCCGCGCGTGTATCGCTACGCCCGAATCCGTCGGTGCCGAGCACCGTGTAAGGAGCCTCGAAGTACGATCCAATGAGCTGGGGACAGGCCCGGACATAGTCCGATGCCGCGATCACAGGAATGGCCCCGGAGAGGCACTTCGAGACGTGGCTCTCTTTCGGCTCGGCGAGAGGATCCAGGCGGTTGATCCGCTCGATCTCGCGCGCCTCGCGCGCCAGTTCCGAAAAACTCGTCGCCGACCACACCTCGCACGGAATCTGCCAGTCGTTCCGCAGCATCGTCGCGGCAGCCAACGTCTCCGGAAGGATGGCTCCCGCACCGACGAGGCGTACTTTCGGCGATCCATCCTCGCTCGCCGCCACGCGGTAGAGCCCTTTGACGATCCCCTCATGCGCGCCCTCCGGCATCGAAGGCTGTGGGTAGTTTTCGTTCATCACGGTGAGGTAGTAGAATTCGTCCCGGCCCTCCTCCAGCATCGCGCGCATGCCATGATCGACGATGACGGCGACTTCGTAGGAGAATGCCGGATCGTAAGCGCGACAGTTCGGGATCGTTGCCGCGACGACGTGGCTCGACCCGTCCTGATGTTGCAATCCTTCTCCGCCGAGCGTGGTGCGCCCCGCCGTCGCGCCGATGAGGAATCCCCGCGCCCGCTGATCCGCGGCGGCCCAGATGAGATCGCCGATCCGCTGGAATCCGAACATCGAATAGTAGATGTAGAACGGCAGCAGCGCGAGATTGTGAACACTGTAGGACGTCGCCGCCGCGGTCCATGACGAGATCGCGCCGGCCTCGGTGATGCCTTCCTCAAGCAGTTGTCCGTCCGCAGCCTCTTTATAGTAAAGCATGGAATTCGCGTCTTCCGGCTCGTAGAGCTGTCCGACAGGCGAATAAATCCCGACTTGGCGGAAGAGATTGGCCATGCCGAACGTACGCGCTTCGTCGGCAACGATCGGGACGATCCTCGGACCAAGAATCTTGTCCTTCAGAAGATTGGAGAACAGCCGCACGACCGCCATGGTCGTCGAGGCCTCCTTGCCCTCGCTTTTCAGTGCGAAGTCGGCGTAGGACGGCATCGGCGGGACCGGCACCGCCGCCGCCGACCGCCGCCGGGCCGGCATGTAGCCGCCGAGCGCCTCTCGTCTCGCACGAAGATACTGAAGCTCGACGCTATCCTCGGCGGGGCGAAAGAAGTCCAGTCGTTCGACCTGTTCGTTGGTCAATGGAAGCGAAAAGCGGTCGCGGAACGCATACAGCGCGTCGAGGTCGAGCTTCTTGGCCTGATGGGAGGTCATGCGCGACTCGCCGGCGCCACCCATTCCGTAGCCCTTCTTGGTCTTGGCGAGAATCACCGTAGGCCACCCCACGGTGGTCACCGCCGCAGCGAAGGCCGCGAACAGCTTTCGGACGTCGTGACCGCCACGCTTCAGCGCATCGATATCGCTATCCGACATGTGCGAGACGAGAGCCCGCACTTTCGGATCCTCGCCGAAGAAGTTCGCCAGGTTGTAGGCGCCGTCCTTCGCACCGAGCGTCTGATATTTTCCATCCACCGTTTCGGCGAATTTCCGCAGCAGCGCATGCTCCGTATCGCGCGAAAAGATGTGATCCCAATCCGATCCCCAAAGGACCTTGATCACGTTCCATCCAGCCCCCCGGAAAAGCATCTCCAGTTCCTGGATGATCTGTCCGTTGCCGCGCACAGGGCCATCGAGACGCTGCAGATTGCAGTTGACGATGAAGGTCAGATTGTCGAGCCCCTCGCGCGCAGCCAATGACAGGCCCGCGATCGATTCCGGTTCATCCATCTCGCCGTCGCCGAAAACGCCCCACACGCGACGACCCTGGGTGCGCGCCAGCCCGCGGTGCTCCAGATACTTCATGAAGCGCGCCTGATACACGGCGCTGATCGGCCCGATGCCCATCGAACCGGTCGGCACCTGCCAGAAATCAGGCATCAACCAGGGATGCGGGTAGGACGACAAGCCCGCCCCGGACAATTCCTGCCGATAGAATTTCAGGTTGTCCTCGGACAGGCGACCTTCGAGAAAGGCCCGCGCATAGACGCCGGGGGAAGAATGCGGCTGGAAGTAGACGATATCCCCCTCCGCTTCCGGCGTCGACGCGCGGAAGAAGTGGTTGAATCCGACCTCGAAAATCTCGGCGGCGGAAGCATAGCTCGCGACGTGACCTCCGAGTTCGCCATAGGCCTTGTTCGCGCGCACGACCATCGCCAGCGCGTTCCACCGGATGATAGCGGTGATGCGGGCTTCGATATCGATGTCACCCGGGTACGGCGTCTGGGACTCAATCGGTATGGAGTTTCGATAAGGCGAATAGGGCAGCGCCTCCGGGATGACGCCCAGTTCCTTTGCGCGACGATCCAGTGCGGACAGAATATGGCGGACACGCTCCGGGCCAGCATTTCGATACAGTGAGCCGAGAGATTCGAGCCAGTCAGCCGTTTCGGTGTGGTCGCTATCGATCGACTGCGAATTTGCAGCTTTCATCAAAGGATCGATGTGAACGGTCATCTGCGTCAGGCTCCTGCGAACTCCTCCTGTGGTAGCATCGAGCCGCCTGGCATATCTTGCCGAAGAATCGCTGGTTCTCGCGGAATACGTGGCATGGGCAAGCGCCGACTCCCGTCGTCAGCATACTGTGCTGCACAACGAATCATCGTCGATTTGCAATGACTTTGAGCGCCGTGCATCGGATTGCGGCCGACAGCTTCCCTCAACCTGCACGCGTCGATTACATCCACACCACTCATGGACGTTGTGTCGCGTCGCATACGATCCGCTCACCTCCGCGGCATGCACAGCGCACGGCACAATCTGCCGCATTGTTTTGACTACGCAGCCTTGTTTTTATGTGACCATCATTTGTCAGATGGGATATTCTTTGGCAGAAACTGCCAGGCCATCCTGTTGCTCACGAGTAAACTCGATGCAGATTTCGCCCGCTCTCCCGACGAATCACGACCTCGCCAGAATGGATTTGCCGGAATTGCGGATCAACTACGATCCGATTGATCCTGATCAGTTCGACCGGCTGATCGTCTCGTTCTGCATCGAAACAGGTGAAGATAACGACGAACTTCCGCTTCATTCACACAAGAAGGGACAGTTGGTCGTCGCCTCTCACGGCTCCGTCATGTGCCGCGCTCCCGGAGGACTATGGATCGTTCCGCCGCAGGGGGCGGTATGGATTCCCCCCGGAGTTCCTCACAGCAACTGCGTATCGGACTACGGGAAAGTCTATCTCGTCTTCATCGATCCAAAGGCGAGCTCGCTTCCGGCAACCTGCTGCACCTTCACAATATCGTCGCTGGTCCGCGAACTGATCCACAGGATGTCCGTCTTTCCGCCGCTGTATCCGCTGGAGGGGCCTACGAGCCGGCTGGCGCGCGTGCTGCTCGACGAACTGGTGCAGATGTCCACCGAGCAGATGTATCTGCCGATCTCGGCCGACAGCCGGCTTCAGCATCTCGCGACATCGCTCCTCAACGATCCCGGCGACCGGAGCACGATCGATGAGCTTGCTGCGCGCTATGCCATGAGCGAACGAACTTTCGCTCGCTTGATCCTGAAGGAAACCGGGATGACGTTCGGCCGGTGGCGGCAACGGCTTCATATCCTGGTGGCTTTGCAGCGCCTGTCATCAGGGTCGTCCGTGCAGGCCGTCTCGCTGGACCTGGGCTATGAAACCCCGAGCGCGTTCATCACCATGTTCAAGAAAACGATGGGGAAGAGTCCCCGCCGCTTCCTCGCCGATCGGTCGAGCTTTACGCACGAGGCACAGGTCAGTTGGCTCCGACAAAGAAGCACGGGAATAGCCAGAAGCGGAAGACTGGACGCGGGCTAACGCGCAGCTCGCGAGGTCGTCCTGAATCTCAGCAGGCTGCAGTCCCCCGACCAATGCGGACTGCAGCCTGCTGCCGACTCTATCGTTGATTGAACGGCACCAGCGGATATTCGAGCGCCGCCTCGGCGATCGCTTTTGGCGCCACCACCTGAGGCCTGCCGTTTAGCCCTTGCAGCATCACCATCGCGCAATGAATGTTCTGGCCGGTCTCATCAAATTTGGTATTCTCGCCATACATCAGGACCGGCTTCATATCGGTTGCCTTGAGCGCGCCGTAAATGGCGGCGGATTCCGGGGAGCCGGCCCGGGTCACGGCGTCGCCCACGATCTGCACAGCTTCGAATGCGCAACCGGCATTCGCGTCGAACCAATCGTTGGGATAGTCGGCGGCGAACATTTTGCTGATCTTGTCCGCGTCAGGCGCCTTCGGATTCAACCACAGCGCCGAGAGAATCGGACCATTGCCATACTTGCCGAGCGCATCGTGATAGGCCTTGTCCGAAACGCCGTTCGAATTCGGCGAGAAGATCATCTTCGGGTTCCAGCCCTGCTTGATGCATTCGCGCGTTATCATGATCGCGTCGTTGACGCGCGTCACGGATACAAGCGCATCGGCGCCCGACGCTTTCGCCTTTGCAACCTCAACTGAAAGATCCTTGGCTCGCTCGTCGTAGGGGACGTATTGCGCGATCTTGAGCGGAACGCCCACCTCCTTCCAGGCCTGATCGATGCTCGCCGCCGTGGACTGCCCCATCGTGTTGTTAAGATGGAGAACGGCAACGCTGGTCGGCGGATCCTTGAGCGTCGATAAGACCGATTTCAGTTCGACGAGAGACTGCCTGACAATCGTCAGCGACGTAGGATAGTAGCGGAAAACCTGGGTGAACCCCTGCGCAGTCACCTGGGTCGCACTTGCAATGTGCACAACCATCGGAACCTTGGCGGCTTCGCACGCCTGCAACGCCGAAATCGTGGCACCGGAGTCCCAGGCTCCGATCAACACCGTGCACCCCTGCCGAATGAGGCTCTCCGCCGCGATCCGCCCGTTTTCAGGACGGCTTTGCGTATCGGCATGAACGATCTCGATGTCCAAACCATATTTCTCGCGCGCGAACTTCGCACCGAGATCGATACCGCGAACACAGGCCTGTCCCGGGAACGCCAGCACGCCGCTGCTCGGCATGATCGCCCCGATCTTAATCTTGGTCGGCGCCGCCGATGCCGGCCACGAGACAAGGCTGGCGGCCGCGATCCCCACGCCGCTTCCAAGCACGGTACGACGCGTGACTCCATTCCCACTACGATCGTTCATTTGACTCCCCTTCCTCTGACGGCAACGAACAATTCAGACTGCTCTGGATTTCGAAAGGAACACGCGCTAATGCGGAGGGCACTCCGGCACTTAGCTGCAGTAGCTGGACGCAATCGATTGAATGCGCGCGGAACGGCGATGTGCGGAGATGTCACGCCTCCATTTCGGACCTGATCATGTTTTCCTCGCTCTCGTCGTAGAGCGTATCGATCAGGGATTTGTACCGCTCATGAAGCTGCTTTCGCCGCTTCTTCCGGGTGGGCGTCATGACTCCCGTCTCGGGTGACAGTTCCTCGGGCAGGATTCGAAAGGCCTTGATCTGCTCGGCCCTTGCCAGCCGGCTGTTCGCTTTCGAGATTTCTTCCTCGATCAACCGGACAATCACCTCGGACGTGGCCAGATCCGCGTAACTCTCGATATTCAGATCGCGCGACCGCGCCCAGTCCATTGCCGCCGTCGCGTCCACCTCAATCAATGCGGTCAGATACTTCTTGCCCTCTCCGATGACCGCAGCCTCCGAAATGAACGGACTGTGCCGGATTTCATTCTCGATCTGCGTGGGACTGATCGACTTTCCATTCGAGGTGTTGATGATCTCCTTCTTGCGATCGACCAGCTTGAAGAGGCCTGTCGGCCCGACCTCCACGATGTCGCCGGTATGGAGCCAGCCGTTGCGCAAAGTGGAGCTGGTCTCCTCGGGCTTGTTCCAGTAGCCGACGAAAAGACCCGGTCCTCGCGTGATCATCTCTCCGTCTTCGAGAACCGCCGTCTCCCACGCCGGATCATCGAGAGGGACGCCGACAGTGCCTGCTTTCGGCCATTCGTCCATCTGGACGAGATTGGCTCCAACCAACTCCGTCTGGCCATAGCACTCCTTGAGCTGAAGTCCCCAGAGCTGCCACAGTGACATCAGTTCGGATGGCATGGCCGCCGAGGATGTATATGCAACCGTGAGCTCATCGAATCCGACCTCCGCGAGCAGCGGACGAAAGACCTGATCGCGGCAGACTTCGAACAGAGCGGAGATGAATGGATCCGGCTCGCCTCCGGCCTGACGATCGTCGAGCGCCTTGCGAGCGATCGTCATCGCCAGGTGATAATCCTGCTTCAGCTTTTCCGAACCGGAATGAACCTTGCTGAGGATATGGGTGGCGTATCGCTGAAAGAAGCGCGGGGGCGCCATGAAGTAGGTTGGCTTCACCTCCCTGATCGCTTGCGTGAACTCGGCGCTGGTCTCGCAGAAGTATGGCGTCATCTTCATGATCAGAGGCATGGCCATCGCCTGCCCGCGGGCGACGGTATGCGACATCGGCAAATGAACGACGACGCGGTGCTCGTCCTGCATGCGCGGGGTAAATCTGGTCAGGCAGTGAGCACCGGCGAGCAGCGAGAGATGGGTAAGCATCGCACCTTTGGGAAACCCGGTCGTGCCCGAGGTGTAACCGATGCTCGCCAGATCGGACGCCTTGCTCTTCGCGGATTGTTCCCGCAGAAATGCGTCGGCATCGACCGGACTCGTCCCGCAGAATTCCTTCAGGGACACGATATGCTCGTCCGGTGGGCTTCCTTTCCAGTCGGGATCGAGCACAATGACGTTCTTGAGCTTGCCGGCCTGCCCCGACGCGAGGACGATGCCGAGCTGAAGCTCGCTTCCAACGAAGGCAAACGAAGCCCCGGAATCCCTGAGGAAATAGCTGACCTCCTCCGGAGACGAGGTGAAGTACACGCCCACCATCACGCCGCCGGCGCACATCGTGGCCATGTCCGCGAGAAGCCATTCCTGCGACACGTCCCCCATGATGGCGACGCGGTCGCCGCGCTGAAGCCCGGCGTTTTGCAGGGCAGTGCCGAGGCGCGCGACGCGGTCGGAATACTCCTTCCACGTCGTGGCGGTCCATTCGCCATGGCGCTTTTGATGAAATGCGATCACCTCAGGCTTCTCTGCCCGCCTCGCGGCGAGGAGCTGCGGGATGGTCACATCGACAAGCTGCGCCGCCGACGTAAAAGATTCTACGTTCATCTTATCGCTCCGCGAAGCGTTTGCGCTTCTCTGCAAAAGCCGCGACAGCCTCGCGACGCTCCGGCGATGCGAAAGTGAGCATCTCCAGTGCAGCCGACGTATCGAGCAAGAGATGGGCGTACTGCTTGATGATCTTGTTGACGCTATACTTCGTCCAGATAATCGACTCCTGGGGACCGCTCGCGAGCATCTCGGCATATTCGATCGCGGCGTCCCTGACATCGCCGTCAATGACGACCTCGTTGATCATTCCCATGTCGGCCGCCTTTTCAGCGGAGATGAACTGGCCGGTCATGAGGTAATGCTTCGCACGAACCGGCCCCAACAGAAGCGGCCAGATCACCGCGCCGCCGTCGCCGGCGACAACGCCCGCTGTCACGTGCGTGTCGGCAAATCGCGCCGTCGGACTTGCGAAGATGACGTCGCAGAACAAGGCCAGCGTTGCCCCGAGGCCGACGGCAACCCCATTCACCGCCGCAACAAGCGGCACCTCGACCTCGAGCATGTTGCGGACGAGATGACGCCCGCTTCGGGTAGGCGACGGCAGCGTTCCCTTGTCGAGTGACTTCTGGTCACCGCCCGAACAAAATCCCCGTCCCGCACCCGTCAAAACAATCGCCCGCACCGACTTGTCGTGATCGAGCTCGACAAAAACCCGCTCGAGCTCCTCATGCATATCCCAGTTAATGGCATTCAGAATCTCGGGCCGGTTCATCGTCACCACGGCCACGCCACTCAGGCGCTTCTCGACGATCAGATACTTGTAGCTATGCTGTGACATTTGTCTTTCTGCCGTTGCCGTTTGACTTCTAGTTCGACGTCCGCATGGCCCGGATCTGTCCCAGAATATCCTCCGTGGGCCGCACGATGTTGTTCCGGTCGTTGAAGTGAGGGATCACGTAACGGCCAACCATCTCGATGGCCTCCATGATTTTCTCATGAGGGACCGAGTCCATATGGAGCAGGATCTCGTCGACGCCCAATGCCTCGAACTTCTCAAGCTGACGAATGATCGTGTCGGGGCTTCCGCAAATTGTCGTCGCCGACTCGTTGACCAGAAAATCCCAGTCGTTTGCGGCCCGCTCCATGGAAGGCACGCTTTCGCTCATGTACTTGTAATCGTCGGCAATCTTCGCGAGGCGCGGATACGCGTCCGTGGAAATCTTGGCGTAGTGCATCAACGGGCCGGCATAGTCCTCCTTCGCCTTAGCGTCCGTCGCGCCGATTCCGATGAAGAGGGGGATGCCAATGCGGGATCGTTCGAGCGGCCCCTGTTCATCGCGTTTCCAGGCATTGCGATAAGTATCGATCAGCCTCTGCTGCACCTCCCAGCCCTGATAGATGTTGGTGCTCATCACAGCGAGCCCTTCGGAGCCGGCCCAGGCATGGCTCCGCTCGCTTGTCGCGGCGATGCCGATGACAGGATGCGGCTTCTGGAGCGGCTTCGGCACGAGCTGGCGCGGCGGGACCTGATAGTACTTGCCCTCGAACGTGAAGATGTCCTCGCGCATCGATTTCCTCAGCAGCGCGAGACCCTCCTCCATCTGGGGAAGCGTCTCATTGGGATCGACATTGAATGCGCGCATCGCAATGGTGGTATTGGCGCGCCCGCCGTAGAACTCCATGCGACCGTTCGACAGAATGTCGGTCACCGCCAGTCGCTCGGCGGAGCGCAGCGCGTGATTGATCTTCTGTGGCATCAAGGTGACCGCAGACCGCAACTTGACGCGCGATGTCACCGCAGCAAGATAGCCATAAACGACTTCCGGCGCCGAACTGGAGATGCCGCCGAGAGCGACGTGCTGCTCGGAGAGCGCGACGCAATCGAAGCCGACCTTCTCAGCCATACGCACCTCGTCGACCAGTTCGTGAAGACGGCGCGAGTAACTGTGACCGACCTGGGTTTCCTGCTCCGACCAGAACCCAAACTTGAGTGCCATTTCCATGTCCTTTGGGGATTTTCGATATGGCTCAGCGTTTCATACGCAATGCGACATTTTCGTTTGAATGAAGATCGCGGTTACAGGAGTTTCCATATTTTATGCTGCGTTGGCCTCAACGTCGGATGGAGCGGTCGGAATACAACGCGATGTCCCGTGACGAACAGCATCGTCGGACCAACTCCGGCTTCCGTTGCCCTGATCAACCCGCGATTTCGGAGAGGCGCGCGCTAGATGCGAAACGTTTCGGTCAGGAGACCGGCGATGTCATCGATACAGCGCTCACCGATACGGACGCTTGATCCAATCGGACTTCCGATGATGCCGTTGGCGGAAACGGACTTGATACCATTCGCCCACATGGCGCGGAGTTGCTCTTCGGACAGCGCTCCGAGATGCCCCGCCCCAAAACTCTCCCGCCGCACGCTCTCTGGACGGACAACCATCATCACGGACGTTTCGGCAATGTCGGCATGACCACCGACCGCATCGACATCGCCGCCCGCGGCTTTCACCGCGGATCGCCAATGGTCTATCCAGGCAACCGAATCGGTGAACGCCACCACCGTGACATCGTCTGGCAGCGACCGTCTCAGTCGCGGAAGCATCTCCTGCAAGACCGGGAAATTCCCGATGTGTCCCGAGAACAGGAGAATCCGTTTGAATCCATGTCGGGCGAGACTCGTGCAGTAGTCCAGGCAGACAGCTTCGAACGTCTCGGGACGCAGGGAGATCGTGCCCGGAAAAGCGAGATGATGGGCAGAACAGCCAACCTTGATCGTCGGCGCGATCAGGGTGCTTCCGAGAGCGCGCGCGACCCTGATGGCAAGGGCATCGGCATGATCCGAGTCCATGCACAAGGGCAGGTGCGGCCCATGCTGCTCGATAGCGCCGCACGGGATCAGAACGGTCGTGCAGCCGCGCGACAGGGCCGCCGCCACCTCCTCGTAGTTCATAAGATCCAGCTGGATCTGGTCGAGCGAACCGGCCTCCGTCATCCTAGGCTTTCCTTGCGCTCCTCGACAGAAAACGCGCGCGCGCGTCAGCCGCGCTCTCGCCGGCGACATAGGCGCGCAGATCTTCGACCGTCATGGCCGCAAGCGCATCGTCGTCCAGATGCCCTGTCCGGTTCAGCGAGCGCTTGATCGCGGCAAACAGCTTTGTGTCTTTCGCGCGGAGCGCCCGGCACACGTCGCGTGCGCGGCCCGCAACTTCTGCCGTCGGCACAATCTCGCTGATCGCTCCGATTGCGAGCGCCTTCGGCGCGTCGATCAGTTCGCCCCAATAGAGCAGCGCCTGCGCCTCGCGCAGGCCAAGCTTCCGCGCCGCCTGACGAATCCCCTTCGTCACGGGGAGGAGGCCGTGGTTGATTTCAGGGAATCCCACCCGGCATTCGCGATTTGCGACGACATAATCCGCGTGCAGCAGAAACTCCAACGCCCCACCGACCGCATAGCCGCGAACAGCACAGACGATCGGGCCCGGATAGTCTTCCATCGCGCACAGAAGAGCATGAAATGTCTTGATTCGAGGTTCCGCGACCTCGATTCCGACGACTTCCCTGATATCGCCGCCAGCGCTGAAAAATCGATCGCCGCTTCCGGTGAGAACGATGCCCGGCGGCGTGGGCTCTTTGGCCAGACCATCGATTGCGCTCAAAAGAGCCGCGATCAGCTCGTGATTCACCGCATTGGCCGGGGGCCTGTTCATCGTCAATACGACCAGGTCATGGTCGCGATCGACGATCAGAATATCATCCTTGCTCATGAACAGTAACCTAGGGAGAGCATATCGGAATTGACTGCCGATGACGGCCGCGACGCTCGCAAGGATAAGAACATGCGACTGCCAATGTCCTCGGCCGCGGCATTTCATGCTTCCCGGGATTTCCGGTTCGACGGTCCGGACAGCGGTTACATCCCAAGATAAGCGCGCTGGACCTCGACATTGTTCAGTAGCTGCTCGCTCGCCCCCTGAAGCACCACAGAACCATTCTCAAGCACGTAGCCCCGACTGCTCAGAGCCAGCGACTTTGCCACGTTCTGCTCCACGAGCAGCACGGTGATCCCCTTCTCGTTCAGTGATTTCACGACGTGAAACATGACATCCGTCAATGCCGGGGACAGCCCGATCGATGGCTCATCGAACATGACGACTTCCGGCTTCGACATGATCGCGCGCCCGATCGCAAGCATCTGCTGTTCGCCGCCCGACAGCGTGCCGGCCAGCTGCCGACGCCGCTCCCGAAGCCGTTCGAACAGCTGATAGACGGATTCAAGCGTCTCGGCCTGCTGCGTTCGCGCCCGCTTCAGTGCGCCGCCGAGCAACAGGTTTTCCTCAACGGACAGTGCGCCGAAGATCTGGCGTCCTTCCGCGACTTGCGCCACGCCCCGTTCGCAGATCTCCCACGGTGGAAGCCCGGTGATATCGACGCCTTTCATCTTGACGACACCGCTCGCCGGCGGAACGATTCCGGCTATCGACCTGATCAACGACGTCTTACCCGCGCCGTTCGCGCCGACGACGCAGATCAGTTCGCCCTTGCTGATACTCAGCGACACGCCATTCAGCGCATTCGAGCCGTCGTAGGCGACGCAGAGCCCCTCGACCGACAGAAGCGTATCATCAGGCATGTCCGCCTCCCCCAAGGTAGCTCTCGAGAACTCTCGGATCGGCAACAACGTCCCGAGGCGTCCCTTCCGCGATCTTGGCACCGTGATGGAGCACCACGACAGTCGAGGCGACCTCCATGACGATGCGCATGACGTGCTCCACGAGCAGGATCGTCAGGCCGCTCTCGGCAAGCCTGAGCAGAACGCGAACGACGCCTGCGGCCTCGGTCGGCCTCAGACCCGCCATCACCTCGTCCAGCAGGAGCAGCTTGGGCCTGGTCGACAACGCCTTCGCCGCCTCCAGCATTTTGCGATCCGGGAGCGTCAGCTGGTCGGTCTGCACGTTGGCCTTGCCAGCGAGTCCAACGATCTCCAGCGACTCATAACCGACTGACCGCGCCTCCTTGACGTTCCTGGTCCAACTGAAGGCTCCGACCATTGCGTTCTCGAGGACCGACATATCGCGCATGGGCCGGACGATCTGGAAAGTCCGCGCGATCCCCATCCTGCAGATATGTTCCGGTGAGGCCCCTTCGATCGGCCGTCCTTCGAAGAGCACCCGTCCGCTGGTCGGCTTCAGGGCGCCGGCAACGAGGTTGAAGCATGTCGTCTTGCCTGCGCCATTCGGACCGATAAGCGCGGTGATCCGCCCGGCGCCGAGTGCGAAGCTGACATTGTTGACTGCTATCAGTCCCCCGAACGTGCGCGTGAGATTCTGAACCTCCAGCAGACTTGTCATTCCCCGGCCTTCCTCGGTTGCGGAAACAACATCCAGGACGGCAAACGCACAGCCTGATACAGCCGAACGATCGCGGGCCAGATGCCGTCCGGCAGGAACCATATGACCAGGATCAGAACGATGCCGTAGGCGATGTTGTTCAACCCCGGAATGCCAAGACTGTCACCGACCGTGCTCATCAGATGATTCAGCGGAATGGCCGCCAGCGATCCGACCAGTGGACCGAAGGCGGTCCCGAGGCCGCCGACGACAGGCCCGATCAGGACATCGACCGAAATGCCCATGCCCATGATCGAGTCAGGAAAGATCGAACCCTGCACGAGCGCCAATATTCCACCGCCGATCGCCGCAGTCGCGGCTGAGATCGAAATCACGAGGATCTTGTGCTGAAATGTACGAACGCCGAGCGCGCGGGCCGCCTCGTCGTCATCACGCATCGCCCGCCACACATATCCCAGATAGGACCGTGAAATCAGCTCGGTCCCGATGATGCCCAGCGCGGCGAGGGCAAGAGCGACAAAGTAATAGAACCGCGCGTCGCCCCTCAGCATGGCGATATCCATCGTCCCGGTCTGCGCCGGAAAGAAGAGGCCCTGCATGGCGCCAACGAAATCCCAGCCGCTGAACATGATGCGGGAGAATTCAGCCGCCGCGATCGTGAGAAGGGCGAAATAGATACCTCGCACTTCGAAACGAAAACTCAGCCAGGCCAACACGGCCCCCACCAGACCGGCGATGACCATCCCCACGAGAAGTCCGATCCAGGGCGAAACGCCATACTTGATATACAGAACGCCTACGGAATACGCGCCAAGACCGACAAAGAGCGCATGCCCTATCGACAGCTGCCCGCCGATTCCCAGCATGAGGTTCCACGATTGCCCCATGAAGGTAAACAGCAGCACAATCGTCATGATCGAGATCACGTACGAATTCGCCAGCGCGCCGACCAGGGCGAGGATGGCGAAAACGATCGCGCCACCAAGCCACCGTTTTACTTCCATCGCGTCCTCAAACTTCTTTGGCACCGAAAAACCCTCTGGGACGGAAGATCAGGATGATGATGAGAAGCGCGTAGGGAAGCGCTGTCTTCATGGACGGCGTGAACATGAGGGCTGCGACAGCCTCGGCCACGCCAATCGTCAGACCGCCGAGAAGCGCCCCGCCGAAGCTGCCAAGTCCGCCAACGATCACGGTGACGAATGCAAGCAGCGTGAAATCCACGGCGAGATACGGCTGCGCATCGAACAGCGGTGATATCAACGCGCCGGCAACACCGGCACAGGCGGACCCGATGCCGAACGTCACTGCGTAGACGCGCGGGATGTTCAGGCCGACGATGAGCCCGCCCAGCCGGTTGTTCGCCGCCGCTCTCAGGGCCCGGCCGAATTCCGAATATTTCAGGTATCCCCCCAACAGCAGGATCAGCAAGCTGGCGGTGGCGGCGGCCTGAAGGCGCGCCAGATCAAGCGTCAACGGGCCAACCGAGACCGTCTGAAACGAGAGCTGCGAAGCCGTGGGGCGCGGGTCGGGACCGAATGCCACCAGAAGGATTCCGCTGAACAGCAGGGCCAGACCGATGAAGACGATGAACTGATAGTGGTGAGGCCGATCGACGAACCGCTTTACCACCAATGTCTCCAGGAGATAGCCAAAGCCGAACATCACGATGGCCGCAAGTCCCGCAGCGACCAGGATCGGAACGTCCCACACCCTGACGGACCAGTAGCCGATATAGACGCCGAACACGACCATCTCGCCATGCGCGAAATTGACGACGCGCATGACACCAAAAATAATCGTCAGGCCAAGCGCGACCAGCCCATAGACCAGACCGAGCAGGACGCCACTCGCAAGAACATTGAGCCAGAGCGATAGCATCAGAGCCCCCGAAGCCGGACGTGTCGCGGCTGGCGCTTCGCTTCAGGCCAACTCTGCGACGCCGGACTTAAAATCGAAGCGCAAGTCGCCGGTCGTTTTGAAAACCAGCGGACCGCTGCACACAGGCGTCCGGCGTATTGAGCTGAAACGGCGTACATATGAATGAACTCCACATTGATTGGCCCGAAACTTTCACACCGCATTGAGGTCAATGTCGCTCGTTCTGGGAACTGGGCACCGTGAATGAGCCCCTCAGATAGACAAGTGGCTCGCGATCGACGTTGGTCGTCTGCGCCAAAACCTCGCCAACAAAGATGGTGTGGCTACCCGCATCGTGAGCCTCAACCACGCGGCAGTCGAAACTGCAGATCGCCTCGATCAGACTTGGCGCGCCGGTGGCGAGTTCTTGCCAGAGACCATCGGCGAACCGCATGTCGCCCTTGCTGCCGTCCTGCCCGGAGAACCGAAGCGCGAGGTCGGAATGCTCCGCCGCCAGAATATTCCAGCAGAACGCGAGGCTGCCGCTGATCGTATCGTGCGCTCCCGCGGACTTGTTGACACAAACAAGGACGCTGGACGGCTCCGTGGACAACGAGCAGCCCGCCGTCAAAGTCAGTCCATGCCGGCCAGGCCGTCGCCCCGTGGTCACGATTGAAACGGCACTCGGCACGTTACGCATGGCGCTGCGAAATTCCGTAGCGCTGAATAGAGGGATGTCTTGAACAGGCATCAGTGTACTCGACTGGTCTGGGACTGTTGCTTCGGCTTCGCTGGCACCGGACTGCTCGTTCACAGCCACTTATCCACCCGCGCGCTGGTAAAACTGGATTGTGTTGCGGGATGGGTCCAACACCTGCGCCACTCGTCCATGCGCGCCCATGTTGCGGATGTCGCCAAAGACCTTGCCGCCCGCCGCACGTGCGGCGGAGATCGACGCCTCCAGGTCCTGCACCTCGAAGACAAGCACTGCATCGCACGCCGCCTCGGACACGGACTCGCTTGGCCCCGCGATACAGAAGGACGTTGCTTCGCTGTTGAACTGGACCCACTTCCCGGCGTCTGTGAAGCGCACGGACATGCCGAGCGACTGATAAAATCGCGCGAGTCCTTCGGGGTCGTCGGCTGTGAGATATGCTTGCTTGAGTTGCACGACCTTGGTTCCGCCTCATCACGTCACGGATCATTTGCCCGGATACAGGCAGAGATCGCCTGATGATAGTCGGCCCAAGGCACCAGAATTATCGTTCGAACAGTTCGTCTGCCGCGGCGGCGATCAGCATATTGTGCCGCTGCGCAGACCCCCACGAATCGCGGCGGTGCGAATGACGTCATGTCCGCAGATCGTGCGAAGAGAAAGACGTATCGTGCGCGCCTTTCACCAGCATGCGCTGCTTGGAATTTCGCGCAGGAACGATCCGATCAGCGGCTCGCCGCATAGCGGCATGCACTTTTTCGCAGCGAACTTGGAATATTTCCCAAGCAGACTGCCTGTTTTGTAAACATCAATCTTATGCCTGGAGCTGCGTCAGTTCGGGGCGTTCTCGGGCCCTCCCCGGGGAATCATACGCGCGAGCGCAACGCACCATTTATATTGACTGTTTTTCGATACAAGTCGGCGTTTTATCGAAATCCTACAACGGACACAGCCGCTAGCATTCTCGTCATCGAGATGTCACCACGCCAAACAACGCGCGGGACCAGGCCTCGAAGCAGTGATCGTTTTGCCCTGGGAGACAAAGGATATGACGACAACGGCTCTCGACAGAATCGACATCAAGATTCTGAATGAACTGCAGCAGAATGCGAGTTTGACCAATGTCGAGCTGGCTTCGCGGGTCAACCTCTCGCCGTCTCCATGCCTGGCCCGCGTCAAGACACTAGAGAAGCTGGGTGTCATCGATCGCCGGATTGCAATCCTTGATCCCGCGGTGCTCGGGATCAGCGTCACGGCGTTCATTCAGGTCAAGCTTGAGCGGCAAGCCCAGATGTCTCTCGAGACTTTCACGCGTGCCATCGATCGGCTCGAGTCCGTCATGGAATGCTACCTTATGACAGGAGACAGCGACTATCTGCTCCGCGTGATGGTGTCCGATATCGATGATCTCGAAGACCTTATCGTCAACAAGATCTCCCGCATTCCCGGCGTATCCAGCATTCGGTCCAATCTGGCTCTCAAACGCATCGCTCACAAGACGGTGCTGCCGATCGACACCAGCCGCCCCGTCACGGTCAAATCGTACGGCGGTGCTTCGAGACGATCCGAGCGGCGGGCGAGGCCTCAATACCCCGCAACGTCTGCATCTCAGGAACGAGCCGATGCGACCTCCAGCAATATCCCCATGCGAACCATCAATCATGCCGCGGCCGGGCTCTAGCCTGTCTCTCAACAACCAGCCAGAGTCAGAACTCGTTACCGGCGGGCGACGGCGACAGCGACTTGGACGGCGGCGAGGATGTTGGCCACCCTTGCGACCAGGCAAGCCAGCGAAAATCGTCCGCGAACCTTTGTTCAGGACTCCACAACGACCTTGACTGGCAGCGTGCCGAGCGCCTCGAACACCGTTTCGTCCTGATCGACGGGAACGCGGACGTCCGCAACAAGACCGTGCAGCGGATGCTGCTCGACCTCGACCGAAGCCGAGCCAAGTCCTAAACGTTGGGCGAGCAGATCCCTCACGGCGCGAGACGTGACGTCTGCTTTCAGCGTTTGCTTATGAACTTTGCCGACGGCCGTGACAGGCAGGCTCGGCAGCACGAAAATCTCGTTCGGAATTGCGGCTCGCTCGCGAATCCGCCCTGCAGCGAAGGCGAGCAGAATTTTCAGATCCGCTGTCCTGTTGGGATGCAACTGGACATAGACGACGGGCAACTCTCCCGCGTAGGCGTCCGGCTTTCCAACCGCGGCGGCGAGCGCCACAGATTCATGCGCGATCAATGCGTCCTCGATCACCGACGGTTCGATACCATGGCCTCCGCGCTTGATCAGCTCGTTGGCGCGTCCCGTCACCCACATAAGCCCATCGGCGTCAATACGCCCGAGATCGCCGGTGTCGAGCCAGCCGTCCGCAAGGAAAGGCTGGTCGTCGGCCGGCCTGTTCCAGTAGCCGCCGAAGATCGTAGGGCCCCGCACCGCGAGTGTTCCGATCTCATTCGCGCATTCGAGTGGAGGCTATAGCGGACTTACCCTTGCCAGAGGCCGTCCGTTGTCGGCCAGCGCAATTGCAAGCATGATCTCGTCATCAAGCGGCACATCGGAAATAGCCATCGACACCGTGTCGAAGTGATTGAAGCTCCACTCGTCGTCCTTCTGATGAAGCGGAATATCCACTACGGTGCCGGCAGCGGCTCGCTTCGTCACCGAGGGAATCACGGCGCGTCCCTGACCGATCGCCGCGCGGATATATTTTCCAAGCAATGGATGCAGCAACGCCGCGCCGTGCTCAAGTTCTCCACGCAAGCCGACGATCGCGGCCTTGCCATAGCTTGTTGCGGAGCGGCCCGGACCAAGCAGTTCGACAGCCCGCGCCACCATCATCGGCCCCAGTTCATCCACCGTCCGCGCCAGAGGTGTCAGATCCTCGACGAAGCGCCCCGCGAACGGATTGTGCACGGCCGCCGCGACCACGACTTTCCGCACAGTCTGCGCGAGAGACTGTCCCGCCTCCTCACGCAGATCCTCGACAAAACAGGCAACCTTGCGGACAGCAATCATGGTCTTCTCAATCCGATCGGCTAGAGAAAGTCATCAGGACAGGGGCGGCATCGGGAACGGTCCACGCGCCTGCTCATAGGCTCGCGCCGCGCGCAGAACCATTGCATCGTTCATGCGGCGGCCGACAATCTGCAATCCCACCGGAAGACCATCGGCGTCGAAGCCACAGGGAATGCTGGCGGCGGCCTGCATCGTCTGGTTGACCCAGGAGGTGAACCGTGGCGCCTCGCGCAAGCTCTCCGGAACGCCCGGCACTTTCGGCGCGCCGACATGAAAGGTCGGGCAGATAAGCAGATCATAATCCGAAAAGAAGAGATGCATCTCCTGCGCCAGCCGCTCACGGGCGGACAAGGCAGCGTGATAGGCAGATACCGGAATCTCGGGGGCGATCTCCGCGAGCGCAAGCGTATCAAGATCGATTAGCTGTCGTTTCTCCGGGGCGATCCCGTTCACGGTCGCGGCGAGATTGACGATCCACTGAACGCCGTGCATCCGGCTGTCGACATAGGTTTGAAGCTGCGGCACGTCCACTTGTTCGATATGTGCACCCATGTCACGGAGCAGCCTGGCGGCGGCCGCGACGCAACGCGCGATCGACGGCTCGACCTCCGCGAGACCGAGGTCCGGACTGTAGGCGATCCGCAGTCCGCGCACGCCAGATTCAAACGTGGCGCTGATATCATCCCCCCAGCGCACTGCCTGACAATCCTGTTCGTCAGCGCGATCGGCCATCACGGCGAGCATGAGGGCGGCATCCGGTACGGAGCGTGTCAGCGATCCCAGCACCGTGAGCCCGCTGAAGGCCGGAGAGGGATCGGCGATGCGCCGGAACGACGGCTTGTAGCCGAAAACGCCGCACCAGTTCGCAGGATTGCGGATCGAACCGCCACCGTCCGAGCCGAGCGCGAGAGGACCAAGCCCGGCAGCGACGGCCGCGCCCGCGCCGCCGCTCGATCCGCCAGAGGTCCGCTCCAGATTCCAGGGATTGCGGGTGATCCCGGTGAGGGGACTTTCGGTGACGATCTTGTTGCCGAACTCCGACGTCGTCGTCTTGCCAAAGATGATCGCACCTTCGGCCCGGAGGTTGGCGACAGCCGGTGCATCGACGTCCCACGACTGATCGGGAGAGATCGTCAGCGAGCCGCGCAGCGTCGCCATGCCCCGGGTCAGGGTGAGATCCTTGACCGAGACCGGAACGCCATCGAGCCGCCCGGACGGTTCGCCCCGCGCCCAACGCGTTTCGGATTGGCGTGCGGCGGTCATGGCGGCAGCAGCATCGATCTCCCGATACGCGTTGATCGACGGATTGATTCGCCCCGCACGCTCAAGGATCGACGTCATGACCTCGACAGGAGACAGCGCACGCTCCCGATAGGCCGCGAGCAGTTCTGTCGCCGAAAGCGCCCATGGTTCCGCCATGATCGGTTTCCCCTCGAAATCAAACTACGCAGCGAGGCAGCGCGCAGGCAGGTTGCCGAGCCGCGCCACGGTCTCGATCCCGTTGTCCGCCTGAACGCGCCCGAACAAGGCTTCGCAAACGACGTGCCCCGCCGCATCAAGCCGCACGGTGCCCCGCGGCGCTTCGATCTCGACCTGCGGAAAGCTCATACGAATCTTCTCGGCATCGAGCGAACCCGCGCGGCGAACGGCATCCGCCCACAGCTTCACCGCGGTATAGGTGCGCTCGCCATGCGGAAGCACCACAGTCGTGCCGCGCACGACGCGGCGCACCGATGCCGCGAAACGCTTGTCATAGGCGGCGAGCATCGCCTTGTTGGCCGGGGTATCGATGCTCATGAAATAGCTCTCGACATTGAGGCCGCCCGCAGCCGCACCTTCTGTCGCCGCCGCAATGGACTCATGGATGAGATTGGTGGCCAGTTGCGGCTTCATCTCGAAGCTTCTGTACTGCTTGACGAAGGTGACAGGGTCGTCGCCGATGCCGTGCCACACGATATCGGCCCCCGAATCCTTGACCTGCTGGAAGGCCGGGCCGAAATCGCGCGTTCCGAATGGAAAGAACTGCACGCCCGCAAGCTTGCCGCCCCGGGCTTCGATCGCTGCCTTGATGGCTGGGACGAGAACATCGCGGTTGGTGCCAAGATCCGACGCGAGCACATAGATCGATTTGCCGGAATTGGCAGCCAGCCACGCGACGGCGGGAACCACGCTCTGATCGATGGCCAGACCAGTCGTTGCCAGAAACGGGTGGCAGCGCCCTTCATCGAAATTCGGATGAAACAAGAGCTTTTTGACGCTCGCGCCGACCGTCAAGATCGCCTCGCGCTCGGACGGAAGAACGGTGCCGGTGATCATGGCAACACCGTCGGGACCAAACAGCTTGCGCGCCTTTTCCAGAGTCGTGCGGGTGGACATCTGGCTATCCTCGGCCACGATCTCGATCCGCCGGCCCCCTGCTCCGCCCGCTGCATTAAGTTCGTCGACCGCCAGTGTCAGACAGTTGTGATTGGTCTGGCCAACGAAAGCCAGCGCGCCGCTCAGCGGCCCGAGAAATCCGATCTTGACGACGTCTTCCGCGCGAAGAATTGCCGGAGCGCCGATCAGGGCCGTTGCCGACGCCAGTCCGCCAAGCAGGCGCCTGCGGCTTATCGAGTCAGTTGCACGCATGGTCATCGATCCCCTGTTCAACCGGTTGTCAGATGGCGAGGTATTTCTGCAGAAGCGCCGGATCGCCGAATTCCGCGGGCGGGCCCTCATGAACGATCGCGCCGCGGTCCATCACGATGCAGCGCCGGCTCGCCGCCATCGCAAGATCGATGTTCTGTTCCACCAGGATAATCGCCAGCGACATATCGCGCGCCAGCGCGGGAAGCAGTTCCCCGATCTGATCGACGATCATCGGCGCAATGCCATCGGATGGCTCGTCCATCAGCAACACGTCGGGTTGGCCGCACAGCGCGCGCGCAATTGCGAGCATCTGCTGTTCGCCGCCGGACATCGTGCCGCCTCTCTGATCGAGGCGGCTGCGCAGAACCGGGAAATAGGAGAACACGAGCTCGTCGATTCCGGCGCGGCCATCGCGCCGAGCGCGGCCGCCGAGCATGAGGTTCTCCCTCACCGTGAGCCTGGGGAAGATGCCGCGCCCTTGCGGGACATAGGCAACGCCCAGCCGCGCAATGCGATGCGCGGCGAGGCCGACGATCTCGGCCGTCCCGATCCTGATCGACCCCGACACGTCCGGGACGATTCCGATGATCGATTTCGCGAGCGTCGATTTTCCCGACCCGTTACGGCCGAGGACCGCGAGAATCTCGCCGGTTCCAACGCGGACGGACAGGTCGCCGATGATCGGCGCCAGCCCGTAGCCGGCTGACAGATTCTCAATGCTGAGCATGGCTTGTCACCGGGCGCCCGAGATAGGCGTTGCGGATGCGTGCGTCCTGCTGAATGTCCTCGAACGCGCCGTCGCCGATCAGTTCGCCCTGATGCATCACCAGCGTCCGGCACTTCAGCGAGCGGACAAAGTTCATATTGTGCTCGATCACGACGACAGCACATCGTTCGCGGAGTTGGTCCACCAGCCGCGCCATGTCTTTCACGCCCTCGGCCGTCATCCCCGCAGTCGGCTCGTCGAGCAGCAGAACGCGCGGGCGGCACATCAGGGTCATGCCGACTTCCAGCCACTGACGCTGGCCATGCGAGATCGCATTCGCAAGCATCGAAGCCTGCGGGACAAGCTTGATCTTGCGAAGCACATCGGCCGGGTCCGGCATTGCCATGCCGCCATGCGCCTCGACCGCGACGCCTGCGACAATCAGGTTGTCACGCACGGAGAGGCGCGGAAACACGTTGGCACCCTGAAACTTTCTGGCGATTCCGGCGCGGCTGAACATGTGGAGCGGACGGCCGATGATGTCCCTGCCGCCCAGACTCAGCGTGCCCGCTGTCGGACGTTGCGCCCCGGACAGAACATTCAGCAACGTGCTCTTGCCCGCGCCGTTCGGGCCGATCAGGCAGACCAGCTCATTTGGCGAAAGGTCGAATCCGACATTGCTGACGGCTCTGACACCTCCGAAAACAACGGAGATCTGCGCGACCGAAAGTAGAGGCTGCGTCATCGATTGACCTCCGCCGAGACCGCCGCGCGATCGCCGGAAGGCCAGCGAATCCGCCGGAGCGTCGCCAGACCTTCCGGCAGAAACAGAACCTGAAGAACGAAAAGACCGCCGAGAAGAATCGGCCAGAGTGTGGCGTTGTAGCTCGACAATTCGAATTGCAGGCGCGAGACGAGAAGCGCCGCGACGACGGGGCCGATCAGCGTGCCGCGCCCACCGACCGCGACCCATACGATGATCTCGGTGGACATCAACGGCAGAAAGAGGTCCGGAGCCACCACCTGGTTGGTGGCGGCAAACAGGCTTCCCGCGAGCGCGGCCAGTCCCGCCGAAAAGACGAACACGCCAAGAAGATAGAGCGATGTGTCATGCCCGAGCGCGTGCGCGCGAAATTCGTTCATTCCGAGCGCAGCGAGCACTTTTCCATAATTGGAACGCGACGCCAGCCATAGTCCGGTGAGCGCAACCACCAGCACGGCCAGCACCAGATAATAGCTGCCATACGACCCGGAGAGATCGAGGGCGCCATTGAAGAACGCGAGGCCCGGCACACCGAGAATTCCGACGTCCCCGCCCGTGAGCGAGGACCAGCTGATGACGAGCTGGGCAACGATCATCGTCAGCGCCATGGTCACGATGGCGAAGAAGTGAAGCCTGACGCCGGCGTAGATCAGGAAGTAGCCGATCGCCGCGGCCAGCAGAATGGCAATACCGATTCCTGCCATCATGCCGGCCGCCGAGCCGAGCATGAATTTCGTGGTGCCGATTGCCATGCCATAAGCACCGAGGCCGAAAAACACCGCGTGGCCGAGACTCAGAATATGCGCGCGGCCCCACAGGAAATCGAGGCTGAGCGCCAGGATCGCCATGATCACGGCATCGCGCAACGCCGAGAGACCATACTCGCTGAGCAGCATTGGTAGCAGCGCGAGACCGGCGAACCCGACTGCGGTCAACACAACGACACGACGCTCGCCCGGTCCTACAGGTTCCTGCCGGCACAGAGTGGCAATTCGACCGAAGCGGAACATATCAGCGCCTTCCCGTCATTTCGTGCGCAGCGCTGAAACCCGGAACAAGTCCCTGCGGCCGCATCCGGATGATCACGATGGCAAGACAAAGGCTCAGCGCGGACGCCGCCGACGGATCAATCCGGTAACTGAGCAGGGTCTCGACACCGCCCATCAGTGTGCTGCCGACAACGGGGCCGATCAGCGATCCGATCCCGCCCACGATCACGACGAAGAATGCCTTGCCGATGTAGAACGATCCGAGATGGGCCTCGACCGACGCCAGCGGCGCGACGAGCGCTCCGGCGGTCGCCGCCAGCGCGCTGCCGGCACAGAACGCGATGCGGCCCACGCGCTTGGTATCGATGCCAAGCGCCTCCGCCATCGTGCGGTCCTGCAGCATGGCGCGCAGATCGAGACCGAGCCGCGTGCGGGTAAAAACGACCATCGACATCACGATCAGCACCGCAGCTGCGACGATGATGAACAGGCGATAGGCCGGATAGTCCGCGCCGAGGATCGGCAGCACGCCCGCGATGGGCGTATGGACGATTTGGGGGCGGGCACCAAATCCGAGTTCGATGAGCTTCTGAAGCGCAAGGCTCAGCCCGAAAGTCGCCAGCAGCGTATCAAGCGGCCGCAGATAGAGACGCTGAACGATCAGGACTTCGATCGCCAGTCCGATCAGCGCGCCGAGCACTGGCGCGAAACACAGGCCGATCCAGAACGCGGTGGCATCATGCGCACTTGCGAGCGCCTGCGCGAGCGACACGGTGTAGGCGCCGATCGTGACTAGTTCCCCGTGGGCGAGATTGATCACGTCCATCAGACCGAAGATGATGGCGAGCCCCAGCGCGACCAGCGCGAGAATGCTGATGAGCGTCAGTGCGTTGAGCGCCACGACGGCGAGATCGGACATCGGGCACGCCTCAGTTGCTGCCGGAGATGCGCGGCGTGACGCTCAGGCGCAAGTCCGAATCCAGAACGAGACGGCGGCTCACGTCGCCATTCAGACGCAGAACATGCCGCTCGGCCTCCGCGATATGCTCCGACATGAGCTTGCGGACCGCGTCCGCATCCCGGGCACGCGCAGCCTCCACGATGGCGCGGTGCGCTGCGACGTTCGTCTCGCCGAGACGGCGATACGCCTTGCTCGTCGGATCGCCGTCGAGCACGACCAGGTGCCGCAACATCTGATTGATGATCTGGCAGAACAGGCGAAGCAGGGGGTTAGGGTTCGCCTGAGCGAGAATGTCGTGAAAGTGCAGGTCTTCCTGCCGCTGGGCGAGCGCATGGGCGCGATCGATCGAATGCGGCGCGCAGCTCTCGATGCTGCGCTCAAGCGCGACGATCTGCTCCGGCGTCAGATACGGAACGGCGCCCGCGGCCAGTTCGGGCTCGATCACGCGCCGGATCGCATAGATGTCGTGGACCGTCACATCCTTGAAGAACAGGTAGTTCTGCAGAAGCTGGAACGTGCGATCCAGCTCCACCTCGCCAACGCGCGCGCCACCGCCGGGTCCAGTGTTGATTGTCACCAGCCCCTGCACCTCCAGCGACTTCAGAGCCTCGCGCATCGTGCCCTTGGAGACGCCGAAGGCATCCTGAAGCTCGGCCTCCTTCGGCAGCCTGTCGCCCGGCCGCATGTCCCGCTCGGCGATCCATCGCTTGATTTCTTCCGCGACGAGATCGCCGCGCTTCTGGGCGCTCAACGGCTTTCGCGTCAGGGCGGGCTTCGACGGTGCTGGCGTCTTGTTCATTGCATTCACCTTGACCACACCGATCCTTGGTGTGTAATAAATATATTTATCATAATAAATATGATTGGAATGTGATGTCAACCGGGAATTCGACCAACCCCGCCTCCGCCGGACTTCGCGAGCCGCAGGACATCGGGACGCTGTCCGCCGTTGAGCTTTCCAACGGGTATGAACGCCGCGATATCTCTCCGGTGGAGGTGGCCCGCACGATCCTGCGCCGGGTGCAAGTTCTCAACCGGACGCTCAACGCTTTCTGCTTTGTCGATGAGGAGGACGTCCTCTCCCAGGCGCATGCATCCGAGGCGCGGTGGCGGCATGGCGGTGCGCTCGGCGCACTCGATGGCGTTCCGGTTTCGGTGAAAGACAACATTCAGGCCACCGGCACGCCAACGCTGTTCGGCTCGCGCGTCCTGGATCGCGACGCATCATTCCTGCCGGATAGCCCAGCCGTCGCCCGCCTTCGGGAGGCCGGGGCCGTCATCCTCGGCAAGACCACGATGCCGGAATTCGCCTACAAGGTAACGACCGAAAGCCCCCTGACCGGCATCACGGTCAATCCGTGGGATCTCGACCATTCGCCTGGCGGATCGAGCGGCGGCGCTGCGGCGGCCGTTGCGGCCGGACTCGGCCCGCTCGCGCTTGGCACCGATGGTGGCGGCTCGATCCGGGTGCCGGCCGCCTGGTGTGGCATCTTCGGCTTCAAGCCGAGCTTCGGACGCGTGCCACACTATCCGCGCGGCACATTCGCGCTGCTCAGCCATGTCGGACCGATGACCCGGACCGTCGCCGACGCCGCGCTCATGATGCAGGCGATCACCCGACCGGATGCGCGCGACTGGTACTCGCTCCCGCCAGACACGACGGACTATCCCGGCGAGATTGGAGCCGGCGTGGCCGGCATGACAATCGCGGTCAGCCCAACGATGGGCCTCGCCGATGTCGGCATCGATCCCGAAATCGCGGATGCTGTCACGCGCGCCGCCGCGCTTCTGGCGGATCATGGCGCAATGATCGTGGAGGCGGACCCGCCCGCCGTCGAGACCTGCCGCAAACTGCACGTCGTGATGTGGTCATCTTATTGCGCGGCGGTCGTCCGTCATGTCCCGGATGAGAAAAGAAGGGCTTTCGATCCCGGTCTCATGCAACTCGCCGAACTGGGAGAGAGCCTTCCGAGGAACGCGTTTCTTGAGGCCATCGCCGCGCGGGCGGAGATCGGCTGCGAGGTCAACAATTTCTTCTCGCAATATGATCTCCTGCTTGGCCCGGCCTCTCCCATTCTCGCGCCACCTGCACCGTGGTTGCCGGATAGTGCTCCCATCGTTCCGTTTCTGACAAGCTGGTGCAATCAGACCGGCCTGCCCGCCGCGTCGGTCCCGATGGGGATCGGTCTTCGCAAGCTTCCACTCGCCGTTCAGCTGATCGGGCCACGCTTCTCTGACATCAGCGTCCTGCGGGCGAGCCGGATTCTGGAAGCAAGCCAGCCGCCGATGCCCTTTCCGCCAGTTTCATCGGCCGAACAAACCGGCCCGTCACAGTCCCGCGCGCGATGTTAATACGGCTTGGGTTTGATCCGGCGGCCGCAGGGACGTCGACGTGCTCCGCAAGGACTTATGCCAAGGGCAGGGCGTGCCGACCATTTAATCCATCTGCTCGCCGAGATATGCCGCATGGAGAGAGGGATCGTTGGCCAGCTCCGCCGAAGGCCCTTCCATAACGATGCGCCCGAGTTCCATGACATAAGCGCGTTCCGTCACCGAGAGCGCGAGCTTGGCATTCTGCTCGACGATGACAGCCGTCATCCCCGACTGTTTAAGCCGTGTAATCGCCGTGAAGATCTGCTCCACGACCAATGGTGCCAGACCGATCGATGGCTCGTCGAGCAGGATGACCTGCGGTTCGGCCATCAGGGCACGGCCGATCGCAACCATCTGCTGCTCACCGCCCGACAGGGTCTTGACCTCCTGATTCCGGCGCTCCTTGAGCTTGGGTAGAAGGTCATAGATCCGCTCAAGCGAGGAGCCGTCATAGCGATGGCGATGCAGATAGCCGCCGAGACGCAGATTGTCCTGCACCGACAGCGGCCCGAACAGATCCCTGCTTTCCGGCACCAGCACAAGACCGCGCGCGACACGGTTTTCGGTCGAGACGTCGTCGATAGCCTGCCCGTAGTAAAGGACGGTTCCGGCCATGATGGGAACGAGCCCCATCATGGCGTTCAACGTCGTGGTCTTGCCGGCGCCGTTGGCGCCGATGACTGCGACAAATTCCCCTCTTGGCACCTTGATGCTGATACCCTCGACGGCGACAGCCTTGCCATAGGCGACCGTTAGATCCCTGACCTCAAACATGCTCAAGCCGCTGCCCCGAGATACGCTTCGATCACCTTGCGGTCTTTCCTGATCAGGGCCGGTGGCCCTTCCGCCAGCAAGGCGCCACGGTCGAGAACGATCAGATGGTCGACGGCACGCATCACCAACTCCATATCGTGCTCGACCAGCACGACCGACATGCCGTCCTCCTTCAGCCGATGCAGCAATGCGATGAGCTCGCGCTTTTCGGTGGCACGCAGACCCGCAGCCGGCTCGTCGAGCAAGAGCAGGGCTGGCTCCGCCGCTAACGCGCGGGCGATTTCCACCAGCCGCTGCTTACCCAGCGGCAAGGTGCCCGCCTGGATATTGGCGCTGTCTGTCAAGCCGACAAGTGACAACGCCCGGAAAGCGCGGCCGAGAACGCTGCGTTCTTCGTCACCGTCGGCTCCACTCAGACCCGCCAGCATATTGGCGCGGCCGCGCGCATAGGCGCCCATGGCGACATTCTCGACCACCGACATATCGCCGACCAACTTGACGTGCTGGAACGTGCGGGCGATGCCTGCCGCAGTCACCGCCCAAGGCTCCGGCGGCAATGGCAGACCATCGAGACAGACATTACCCGCAGTCGGCGGCAGCAGACCCGACATCACGTTGAAGGCCGTACTCTTGCCGGCGCCATTCGGGCCGATCAGGCCCACGATCTGTCCGCGCGCAACCTTCAGCGACAGGTTTCGCAATGCCTGCACGCCGCCGAAACTCCTGCTGACATCAATGAGTTCGAGCAGCGGCACTTCGCCTGAACCTCCCGTGGACCGCTGAACGGCAGGTGGCTGCGATACGACACCGGGATCTTTCAGAATGATCTTGCTCAAGCGCGCATCGATGGCCGACCAAAGCCCATCGGGCCATTTGAGCAACAGGATAATCAGCAGCACGCCGAATATCACCGGCTCGATCGGCCCGATCCGATCGATCAGACCTGAGAACAGCGTCTGCAGCGTCAGGTTGATCGCAGCCACCAGAACAGCGCCGATCACCGCGCCGGCCGGATAGCCCGCACCGCCGAGGATGGCGACGATCAGGAGCATGAACGATTGCCCGATCCCGAACGGCGATGGGCTGATGAAACGCGTCTGGAACGTGTAGAGCGCGCCGGCGAGACCAGCCAGCGCCGCCGACAGGATGAAGACCTGCATCTTCAGCCGGGCCGGATTGACGCCGAAGGCCACCGCCATCTGATCATGATCGTTGAGCGCACGGATCGCCCGCCCCTGTCGCGACCGCATCAATTGCGTCATCGCGGCGACTGCGGCGACGACGAGCAGCCACACCAAGCCTGCAAACGCCTTATCGCCGCCGATTGGAGATCCGAACATGGTCAGGGCCGGAATGCGATCGAAACCTGACGCACCGCCAGTGACTGACGCCGCGGCGACGAACAACACATGAAAGGCCATGCCCCAGGCCAGGGTTGCCAGCGGCAGATACATCTCACGCAATCGCAGCGTCACCATCCCGATCGGCACGGCGGCGAGCGCTGCGCAGACGAGTCCGGCCAAGATGCTGAGCCAAGGCGACCAGTTGTAATCGCGCGCAAGAATGGCCGACACATAGGCGCCGATCCCGATAAAGGCAGCATGGCCGAGCGACACCTGGCCCGCCCGCATCAGCAAAACGATACCGATGGCAGCGAGGGCATCGATGCCCGCGAAGATGATCAGGCTGAGGTGATAGGGACGCGCGAGCAGAATCGTGACAATGATCGCCGCAATCAGGCAGCCAAAGAAAATGCGGCGGTTCATCGGTCGCCCTCCCGACGCGAGGCCGGCCCGTTACGCCACAACAGGACGGGGATGACCATGAAGAAGACGATGGCATCGCGGAACGCGCTGGCGCCATAGGCGGCGAAGGCATCGAGCGAACCGACAAAGGCCACGCCGGCGATTGACAAGGGATAGGTCGACAGGCCGCCGAAGGTGGCGCCCACGAATCCTTTCAGGCCGATCAGGAAACCCATGTCGACATTCGCGGTGACGAGAGGCGCGACCAGCATGCCGCCGGCACCGCTGAAACAGGCGGCGAGAACGAAGCTCATAAGGCCGGCGCGCGTTGGCGAGATACCGCAAAGTTGCGCACCGCGGCGATTGATGGCTGTCGCCTTCAGCGCCTTGCCGAGCTGGGTGAATTCGAAGAAGGCGAACAGTCCCGCCATTGCCCCGACGGCAACCACAAAAATGAAGATGGTCTGGTTCGGAATATAGATGCTTCCGGCCTGCAACCCACCATTGGCGACGGGAGGCACGGTTCTGGGGTCCGCGCCCCATAGCACCAGGCCGGTCCCCTGCAACACCATCTGCACGCCGACGGATACCATCACCAGCACCACCGCGCTGCCATTGATCGCCGGCTGAACGGTCAGGCGGTAGATCACGGCACCGAGCGCGCTGACGAGAACCATCGTGCAGGCCGTCGCAGCCAGCATTGACTGGCCGGCATACATCGTCCCCCAGACGATGGCCGAGAGCATCACGCCGAACAAAACGTAACGCCCCACGACCTTCAGCGCCTGGCGGGGCTTGCCCCACAGCGCATACACGTCGAACGCCACACAGAGCACGCCGCCCGCCATGACGAGCGCGTAGGTCGGTGGGATGGCGCCGTCCAGCATGCTGGCCAGCGTCATCGCCCCGAACATCAAATACTCACCCTGAGCGATATTGGCGACCCTGGTCACCGTGTGAACGATGACCAGGCTCAGAGCGACGAGACCATACACGGCTCCGTTGCTGATTCCGTCCGTGAGAAGGAACAGAAACGTATCCATCGTTGCGCTTTCTACGGATTGAGGAGGGTGAACTTTCCGTTCCGGATTTCCGACATCGGCAGCGCGGTCACGCGATCGAGGCCGACGTGATCCTGCGGCGTAAAGTTGAAGATGCCGGACGCGGCCACGAAGTTCTTGGTAGTCTCGATGGAGTCGCGCAGCGCTTCGCGCGTGGCATCGAGATCGCTGACGTCAGTCCCCTTGTCGACCAGACGGCCAAAGGCGTGCACCGTCAGCTTGATGGTATCCCAGCCCATCGCCGAATAGTTGTCGGCCTTCGCCTCGCCGTACTTCTTGTCGAACGTGGTGACGAAATCCTGAAGCGCCGGCCTCATCGGATGGCTAGCGGGAAGCTGATCCATCACCATCACCGGCGCCACGATAACCGCAGTGCCCTCCAGCGACTTGCCGCCGAGCGTCAGGAACGCCTGGCTGGCCGCACCCTGCGACTGAATAATGGGACCGGTATAGCCGACACGACGTAACGCTTCCTGCATCAGATAGCAGGCCGGAGTGTAAGTGTGGATGTAGACGACATCCGGATTGGACTGTTTGACGCGCAGCGCCTGAGACGTAAAGTTGGTATCTGTCCTCGCCACCCGCTCAGTCGCGGTCAGGGTCAGCTTGCTGGCCGGGATCATACCGTTGAGCGCATTCAGCCCGCTCTCGCCATAGGAGTCGTCGGCGAAGATCGCCGCGAGTCGCGCCGCCTTGCGGCGAGCGACCTCGTCCAGCATGCGCTCGATCATCAGACGGTCGGTGGCAGACGCCTTGAAGACATATTTGCGTTCGGCGACCGGCTCGACCGCCGAAGCTGCTGCGGCGAGTGTGATCGACGGCGTCTTCGACGTGGTGAGGATGTCAAGGATCGCCAGCGAGCTCGGCGTTGTCGTGCAGCAGACGACGAGATGAACCTTGTCTTCCTGAATCAGACGGCGAACGGCGTTGGCCGACTTGGTCGGATCCGACGCGTCGTCATACGAGATGATCTTGACAGTGAACGGCAGCTTGGCATCGGCGAGTTGGTCCGACAGCAGCGCCACGCTGGAGCGTTCCGGCAGACCGATCGACGCGGCGCCACCGGATGCGGCGAGAACAACGCCAATGCGCAGCTCTGGCTTGACCGGCGCGCTCTGCGCAAAGGCACCGGATCCGAGCGCAACCAGGCACGCGGAAACGGCCAACAATTTCCCCGACATCTCACGAAATCTCATGACTGACCTCTTTCCGATGGATGAGTTGTAAGCCAACCCTAAGCGGCATGAGAAGCCGCGCTTGTATCTGCCGATACGGCCCGCCGTCATGGCGCTGCAATTTTGCCGACCTCTGCGATGTCGGCGGAACGCTGATCCGGATCAGCCGCAGGTGAAAGAACCAGCACATTGCCGCCTGCAATCAAGGCAATCGCCAGGACAGAAAGCACGGTCCAGTTAAACGCTTCGAAATGCGACGAAATCGCCAGAGCGCCGATCGGCGTCCAGACCGTGCAATAGGCCGCGCGAGCCGGGCCGACCGCCTTGAGCAACTCGAGATAGGCACCGAACGCAAACAGCGTTCCAATCACCGCCAGGAAGAGCAGTGAGCCAAGATATGTAACAGTCATATCGACCGCGAAGTGTTCCCCGCTTAGAAACGCCAACGCGATCGAACAGAGCAGGCCATACATCATCGACCACGCGGCCGCGGAGATCACCGGCACGCCACGCCGCTGCACCCAAGCCGAGCCGACATTGCCGAGACAGAAAGACAGCGTCATGGCGAGGCCGACGAGAACGCCAAGCCAATAGCCAGACGATCTGCCGATCGCCGACACATCTCCGAAGAACAGCACCACCAAGCCGCCAACCCCCAGTGCTCCACCGAGCAGCGATCTGATGCTGGGCCACCGGTGAAAAATCAGCGCAACCAGCGCCATGTTGACGACGGTTGATAGCGAGAAAATCACCGCGACCAGACCCGACGACAGCAGGGTCACCGCGTGATAGGCGAAAGCGAAATTCGCCGAAAACATCAGGATGCCAATCGGAGCGAACACCACGTGCATCTTCCAGCCGAACCAAAGCGGCTGTCTGGCGAGAGCGACCCATCCGAACATCAGCGGCGCAGCGATGCCGAATCGCCAAACCAGCGATACGAAAGAATCTATAACTCCAATCTGCAACTTCGAAGCGTACCAGCTGCAGCTCCAGCAGAGAATGACGATCACGTAGAGCGCGACGCTCCGATATGAATGGACTGGCCGCTGCAACTGAGCTCCGGTCACTGGTCGCGCTCGACTGGCATCGGATTTTCGCCAGCATCGCGAGCCGCCAGACGCGCATAAGCACCCTCGTGATAGACCAGCGGCGGCGCCGATTGCTCCGGTCCCGTAAGGCCTGTCACGCGCGCCACCATGATCGCGTGATCGCCGGCCAGATGGTGGGCGTCCAGTTCACACGAGAACGACGCATTGGCACCTTTCAGCCATACGAGGTCGCCGCGCCTTTCGACGGAGGGCGGCATCGCCGAATCGCGCGCACCGGCGAAATATCGGGAAGCGGACAATTGATTTTCACTCAGCACATTGACGGTGAAGACGCTGCAAGCTCTGAGCCGCGCCGCGCTCCGGCTTTCGTGTCGCGTGCAGAACAGGAGCAGAAGCGGGTCGAGGCTGACCGATGTAAACGAGTTGACGGTAAGGCCGACCAACTCATCGTTCTGCAGGCCGAGCACCACGGAGACGCCGGTGGGAAAGCGGCCCATCAGGCGCCGGAACTCGTTGCTGCGCGCGAGATCATGTGGATCGATTGTCATCATGCATGGAGTCTCGCATGCAGACTTCGATCACCCGGTATCACCGGCTACATCCGCAAGATTTCTCGCGAAGCTCACCGTATCGTCAGATACATGGGGCCATCGGGCTTGGCGCTACATTGCCACAAATGGAGCGCCACATGACCACGACACAGCTAGCCGAACGACCCGCCATGACCGAGGCCGCAGCCCTGATGGCCGACCTTCCGGATTTGATTGCATGGCTCGGGGGCAAGGCCGCGGAAATCGAAGGTCAGAGGCGCCTCCCCCCCCATGTGATCGACCGCCTTCATGCGGCCGGCCTGTTCAAGCTGACACTGCCGGAGCGGCTCGGCGGTCTTGGACTATCGCCCGACAAGGCCTGGGACATCATCTTCGAGATCGCCTGCGGCAATGCATCTGCAGCTTGGCTGATTTCGCTATGCGCCGCGAATGTCGTGTTGCTGACCCGCCTGTCAGACAGGGTCCAGAACGAATTATTCAACGGCGAGCGGCTGATTGTGTCCGCGCTTACGGGTGCCGCGCCGCGCAACCTGATCGCAACGCCGGTCGATGGCGGGATGATGCTGAGCGGCGCATGGGGGTATGCGTCAGGCATCGATGCAGCGAACTGGGTCGGCGTGCTGGTGCCGATCGGCAATCCCGTAAAGACGTATTTCGCCCTGCTCCCCAAAAGCAGCTTCGAGATCGACCACGACAGTTGGAATGTGCTCGGCATGCGCGGCACCGGGAGCAAGGATGTGGTGCTACCCACCACATTCATTCCCGAACACCGGATGATGGACTGGGCGCTGATCCAGCGGGGCGAAAAGCATCCGGACTGCAGCCGCAGCGAACGGCTCGATTCCTACCCGATCAATGCGCTGTTCGCGGCATCAATCCTGGCGCCATCTCTAGGCGTCGCGCGGGCGATCGTCGATGAATTCGAAGCCATGATGCTGCGGCGCATGCGCAACGCTGCACCGGGCCACCGCGAGCCGCACGCCATGTCCCATCTCGCACAAGCGCGTGCGATCATCACGCTGGCTTGCCGCGCCCTCATCACTGAGGCCGAGACGCCGCTCGCGGCGAATGGGAGCGATGTGCCGACCTTGCGCATGAAGGCTGAAATGCGCGTGCGCATCGTCATGATCGCCCGCAGCGCGATGGCCGCGTGCCAACAGTTGTTCTCTGCCGCGGGCGGCCAGATCATCGTCACCGGGACACCGTTCGAGCGGCTGCTGCGTGATTTCCATGCGATGTATTCGCATATCCTGCTGCAGCCCGAACCGATCAGCGAGAATTGTGGCCGCCTCGAACTCGGCCTCGATATCCTGCCCAACACCCGGATCTGAGAAGATCCAGCCAGTTGCCGTTCAAATTCAAGCCGGCGTCGGCAGACTCATAAGTTTGAACAGCGACTGGCACAGAACGCTCTGCGAGTCGCGAAAGCCATCAATGGCCGTGTTGTGTAAACATCCGTCGATCGAAAGCAGGCTGGCAGGAATCGCGACCGACTCGCAAGCGGCCTTGAAGTCGGCAGCCTGGCGATGGAATTCAGCCGTCTCAAGCTCACCGTAAGCCAAGACCATAGGCGCTCCGCGCTCATGCACATGCGCTATCGGGCTGTGGCGCCGGACTTCCGCCCAGGTCAGCTGCAACTTCGGCTGCAACCAGGTGTAGGGAAACGGCGCCAGATCGAACAAACCGCTGATGGCAAGCGCACCCTTTACCGCGTCGACAGGAAGGTCATAGTCCTGATGCCATTGCGTGAGACCAAGCACCGCGCACAGATGACCGCCGGCAGAATGGCCCGCCGCATAGAGCCGGGCCGGATCGCCGCCGAAGGAAACGGCGTGCCGATGGGTCCAAGCCACTGCGGCACGGCACTGGCGTACGATTTCATCGAGGGTCACCCGCGGGCAGGCCGCGTAATCGAGAACCAGCGTGGTGATGCCCCGCGGCTGCAGGCCGCGTGCGACCCAGGCATAGAGATCCTTGGTGATCGATGGCGTCGACCAGTAGCCACCATGGATGAACATCACCATCGGCGCATTCGGTGCCTCGGCAGGATAGATGTCCATGCGCTCGATCCTGGTCGGACCGTAGGCGACATCGAGCATATGCGGAAGCAACCGGCGGGCTTCCTCACTGTCCGCCTGCCGCTGGCGCATGAATACGGCGGGGTCTTTCAGTTGCGATGCAGTCAAATACTGCGCGTCGAGCTGCTCCTGTGTGGCAAAGTTTCTGTAGAGCATCGCGAGCCCTTTTCTCAGACCAGCGCCGTGTAAGGCGGTGCCGGGAAGTATTCGATCCCCTTCTGGACTGACCGCGCGAATGCCGGATCGGCCCATTCGCCAATCAGCCACAGCGCCATGTCGATCCCGGCGGAGACACCGGCCGATGTCACCATGTTGCCGTCGCGGACGAAGCGCACATCATCCAGCACCTGCATCGAGGCATCGAGCTTCCGCAACTCGCCGACCAATCCCCAATAGGTTGTCACACGCCTTCCAGCGGCAAGACCGCTGACGGCCAACAACCATGTTCCGGTGCATACGCTCGTGACCCAGGCGCAGCGCGCGGCCTGCTCACGGACATAAGCGAGAATGACCTCATTGGAGGTCTGCTTCATGATGCCCGAGCCGCCGGGGATCAGCACCACGTCCAGCGGTGGCGCGGTTTCGAAACTATAATCGGGCACGATCCGCATACCCTTGTTGCAGCGGATGATGTCAGCTGTATGCGCGACCGTGAATACGGTCACGAAGTCCTCACGCTTCACTCCTGCCCAGGCAAACACCTCATATGGCCCGACGATATCGAGCTCCTCCACGCCTTCAAACAGAAGAATGCCAATCTTGATCACGCCGCCTGCTCCTCTTGTCCACTCGCATCGAGCTTCGCCATCGCGGCGGCGTCGAGCCGGATGTTCACGCTGCCGATCAGTTCGCGCAGTTGCGCCACGCTCGTCGCGCTGACGATGGCGGCCGTAACGGCTGGTCGCGCCAGCACCCAGGCCAGCGCGATCTGTGCGGCGGACGCCGCATAGTCGTTGGCGACGAGATCAAGCGTCTGCAGCACGCTCTCGCCCCGCCGCGTGCAGTAATTCTTCAGGGCCTTGGCGCGTGCGCTCTTCTCGACATCAGCGAGCGAACGATATTTCCCGCTCAGGAAGCCGCTGGCCAACGATGAATAGGTGATCACGCCGATCTCGCGCGCAACGCATAGATCTTCCATTACGCCCTCGAACGACGACCTGTCATACAGATTGTAAAGCGGCTGCAGCGTCTCGTAGCGGGAAAAATCTCGGCGTTCGCTGACATCGAGCGACTGCCCCAGCCGCTCGGCGGAGTAATTTGAAGCACCGAGATAACGCACCTTGCCCTGGCAAATGAGCTGCTCATATGCTTCGAGCGTCTCGTCGACCGGCGTCAGGGTATCGTCGATGTGCGACTGGTAAAGATCGATACGGTCGGTTCGCAGCCGGCGCAGCGAACCCTCGATGCCCGCAACGATCCGTGCGCGCGTCAGCCCGCCCCTGCCCGCCTCTTCCGCCATACCAACCTTGCTGGAGATCTGCACGGCGTCGCGATTGCCCCTTGAGGCCATCCAGTTGCCGATGATCGTCTCGGATTCACCGCCGCGATTACCGGGCACCCAGCTCGAATACATGTCAGCGGTATCGACCATGTCGAACCCCGCTTCTACGAATGCATCGAGCAGAACGTAGGACTGGGCTTCGTCCACGGTCCAGCCGAAGACATTGCCCCCGAAGATCAACGGCGCGGTCTTGAGACCGGACCGCCCCAATGTGCGGTGACGCAAGGAATTCTCCGATCTAGCTGCGGAAGGCGGCCACGCTGCGGATTTCGATCTTGAAGGCCGGACGCGCCAGCGCGGCGATGCCGACCATGCTCCAGGCCGGATAGGGCTTCATCGTGAAGGCCTTCTTGACAGCCAGAAAACCCGGCATGTTCTCGGCCATGTCGACATGGTAGCTGACGACTTCCACCAGATCGGAGAAATCCAGACCTGAGAGCCTGAGGATTTCCTGCGTGCGCTGAAATGCGCATTCGGTCTGCTCTTCGATCGTATCCGGGATCGATCCATCCGGGCGCAACCCGACCTGGCCGGAGATAAACAGCAAGCCTCCAGCGCAGACGGCGGGCGAGAAGCCGAAATTCTCAAATAACGGGCGGGTACCATCGAAAATAGCGGAGTTCTGCGGAATTTCGAGCGCTTGCTTGGCCATGAACTGCATCCCTTCAATCAGACGAGACGCAAGCTATAAGGCGCGGCAGTCACGCCCCCTGTATCCCCAGACACAAAGCAGCAGCTCGGAAGATCATCGCGGGATCAGGGCGGCGTCCTTGATGTAAACCGTGCCATCCACCATCATAAGCGCGCCCAGTTTGCGCAGCTTGATCAGCCACCGCGTCACCGTCACCCGCGATGTCCCCGTCATCGTCGATATCTGTTCGTGGGTAAGCGTAATGGGGACCATGCGCGTCGGCTGATCGGCCTGACCGTAGGTTTCGGCTAGCCTGAGCAGCAGATCGCCGATCCGCACTTCCGGCGATGGCGCCGACAAATGTTGGGCACGCCGCGACATAATGCGCTGCTTGGCGGCAAAAACGCGGATGAGAGACAGTGCAAGCTCCGGCTCCTCCTGGAATGCTTCGTGAAGCTTCGACGCATCGAAACGCTTCACGACCGTGTCGCGGATAGCGATAGCCGAGGAGAACCGCGGTACGCCATCGAAGGCAGCGCCCTCGCCGCAGAGAGCGCCCGGTCCCATGATCTCGACCATGAAATAGCTGCCGTCCTCCCGCACCATCGAGACCTCAACCTTGCCGCTGATGATCCAGTAGAAATAGGTGGAGACTTCGCCCTGGTGGTAGAGGGCCTGTCCCGCAGACAGCCGCAATTCACGGCCCCCCTCGAAATCCCGCCAAGGCCCCATCGAACCTTCGGACAGCCGCCACGTCTCCGCGGAAGGCCGTTTTTCGACAACCAATGACTGCATTGCCATCCTCTCGGGATCTGCTGCGGTGTGCCGACCCGTTCGGAAACAACCGTTGGCAGCGCGCGTTTTAACCCACGCGGACCAGCAATCTTCATGCCAATTCCCGATCAAGGGCCGCCTGCCGCATGGGCCGTGCCGCTGACGGCCACGTCCACCAACGCCCGATGCCTCTACCGGCGCCGGCGGTCACCTCCGGTGCGTCTTGCCGCCCGGCCCGTCGCCGCCGGGGAATTGCTAGATCGTCACCGTCTCTGGCCGGTTCGAATATTTTTTCAGTTCCAGCCGCGCGATCTGGTTGCGATGAACCTCGTCCGGGCCGTCTGCCAGACGCAGCAGGCGCGCCGTCGCATAGGCCGCGGCGAGACCGAAGTCGTTGCTGGTGCCACCTCCGCCATGGACCTGAATGGCCCAGTCGATGATCTGACACGCCATGTTCGGCACGGCCACCTTGATCATGGCGATCTCCGCCTTCGCCACCTTGTTGCCGACCGTGTCCATCGCATGCGCGGCATTCAGCGTCAGCAGGCGCGCTTGTTCGATCATGATTCGCGCCTCCGCGATCCGTTCCTGCGTCACGGTCTGCTCGGACACCGCCCTGCCGAACGCGACGCGGCTCGCCGCGCGACGACACATCTTCTCGAGCGTGCGCTCGGCGAGACCGATCAGACGCATGCAGTGGTGGATGCGCCCCGGGCCGAGACGCCCCTGCGCGATCTCGAAGCCGCGCCCCTCGCCCAGCAAAATGTTGGAAGCGGGAACCCGCACATCGCGGAACACAACCTCCGACGCGCGGTCCGGCACACCGTAAAACCCGAACACGGGAATCGGACGCAGCACCTCGACCCCCGGGGTATCCATCGGCACCAGAATCATCGACTGCTGCTGATGCCGGTTCGGATTGTCCGGATCCGTCTTGCCCATGAAGATGCAGATCTTGCAGCGCGGATCCGTTGCGTTGGTGGTGTACCACTTGCGCCCATTGATGACGTAGTGATCGCCGTCACGCGCGATCCGGCTTTCGATATTGGTGGCGTCGCTCGATGCGACCGCCGGCTCGGTCATGGCGAAGCAAGAACGGATTTCCCCTGCCAGCAATGGCTTGAGCCACCGCTCCTGATGCGCCGCGGTGCCATAGCGCGCCAGCACCTCCATATTGCCGGTATCGGGCGCCGAGCAATTGAACACTTCAGGCGCCAGATGCGAACGTCCCATGACCTCGCACAGCGAAGCATATTCGAGGTTGGACAGGCCCGCGCCGTGCTCGCTTTCCGGCAGGAACAGATTCCACAGGCCAGCCTCACGCGCCTTCGGCTTGAGCTCCTCGACGGCCGGATAGACCTTCCACGGACCAAGCTCCTCGGCTTCCTTATAGAATCTCTCCTCGTTCGGATAGATATGCTGGTCCATGAACGCCAGCAGGCGGCGCTTGAGCGCGACGACTTTGTCCGATTCGGGATAGAGCATGGCTTCCTCATCTCTCATGAAGGCAAACGATGGCGGCGCGAGAACCGTCCCGGCGCGGCTAGAGGCGATCGTTAGACGATCAGTGGATCGCCGCATACATGATCTTTTCCTCGGTGGCCTCCGAGGCTGGCATCTCCTCCACGATCCGCCCGCCCCGCGCCACCAGAATGCGGTCCGACACCGCCATCACTTCGGGCAGATAGGACGAGATCACGACCACCGCCTTTCCCGACGCAGCCAGTTCGCGGATCGAGGCGTGAATCTGTGGAATCGCACCGACGTCGACACCGCGCGTTGGCTCGTCGAAGATGACGAGCGAAGGATCCTGCGCCAGTGACTTTGCGACCACCACTTTCTGCTGGTTGCCGCCGGAGTACTCGATGATCTTGAGGCTGCGCTTGAGCGCCGAGATCGAGAGCGCCTTCACCCAGCGATCCGCGACCTGCCTGCGCTTCTTGAGCGAGTAAAACAGACTGCGCCCCTTCGGCGACGCGAGATGGCCAATATAGATATTGTCATCGGCCGTCATCGTCTCGAAGAAGCCGTCCTGCTTGCGATCTTCCGTGATGTAGACGATTCCGTCGCGGATCGCCTGGCGGGGAACGCGATAGCGGATCGGCTTGCCGTTGAGATAGATCAACCCGCCACGCAGGAAATTCCGCTTGCGCGCACCGCAGACGATGTGGGCAATCTCGGTGCGTCCCGACCCCACCAGACCGGCAATGCCAACCACCTCTCCCGCGTAAACCGAGAACGACATGTTCTTCACCACATTGCCCATGGTGACGTTTTCTACCGCGAGAACCCGTTTGCGCTCCTGCGTCGCGGCAACCACAGCCTCCGGCGAAGGCATGGCCGCATCGCCCGCAACCTCGGCTGCGGCGTAGTGGCTCGACGCGATATCGCGGCCAACCATCATGCGCACGATCTTCGGCCTGTCCAGTTCTGTCGCAGGGCCGGTGTGAACCAGCTTGCCGTCGCGCAGGATGGTAATGCGGTCAGCGATGTTCAGCGCCTCCTCCAGCGCATGCGAAATGAAGATGATGCCGACACCCTTCGCACGCAGGCTATTGAGGAGGTGAAACAGGTGCTGCATTTCTTCCGGCGTCAGACTCGCCGTGGGCTCGTCAAAAATGATGACGCGCGCATTGTGACGGACGGCACGAGCGATCTCCACCATCTGCCGCTTTGCGGTTCCCAGCGTTTCCACCAGCGCCAGCGGATCGACATTGAAATTCAGGGATTGCTGCGATTGTTGCGCGGCGATGTTGATCTTGCGATAAACGGTGAACAGCTTCTCCATGCCGAGTTCGAGATTCTGCGCGACGGTCATGGACGGGACGAGACTGGTTTCCTGATAGACCATCGCCACGCCATGTGCGAGCGCCTCGCCAGGTGAAGAAAATGCGACCTGCTCACCGCCGAGGTAATAGTCACCCGACGTGAGCTTGATCGCGCCCGCGATCGCCTTGCAGAGCGTCGATTTGCCGGCGCCGTTCTCACCGAGCAGCGCGTGAATTTCTCCCGGGCGCAGCGTGAAATCCACCTTGTCGATGGCATGAATGCCGCCATACACCTTGCTGCCGGCGGAAATTTTCAAAACGGGATCCGCAACTTCGCCGACCATGTCAGATCCCCCGCTGGTTGACCGGGCCGACCGGCAATCCGACCAGCTTGCCATGGCCCTTCGATACCGCAATGACGCGCCCGCCATTCTCCGCGATCACGGCCGTGATGCCGTGGACTTCTCCCGACGCACGACTGTGCAAACTCTCCCGCACATTTCCATCGCCGCCGATGCGGGCGACGAGACCGTAAGATCGCGGGGGCGCCCACGGCTTCTGGATACCCAGTTTCTTGATCCGGCCGATCTGCATGACTTCGCGGTAGTCGATCGAGCCGCCAAGTCGCGGCCCGACCCACAGATCCGGCGACACTGTTGCCAGCATCCGCCTGCGGAAATCGTCCTCACGCAGGACAAACTCCATGAGCTGGGTCCGCAGACCGAAAAACGCGAGCCAGTAGTCGCCACGCGCAGCGCGCGAGATCCGGCAAGGATAGCCCGCGAAATTCTTCACCAGCACGTCGGGAGTTCCGCCGCCGACAGGAAAAAGGCTGAGACGATGCGCCCACGACTCGGTCACCAGCAGGCCGCGACCATCGTGGGAGACGGTAACGCCCCCGGGCCAGTCCAGATGATCGGCGAGCACTCGCGGATTCGACAGCCGGCTGTCGCAGGCAATGAGCCTCCCGGAGGGAGGGCGCTTTTCAAGAAGATCGCGATGCCAGTCAGCGACGGCATTGTGGCGCGATCCATCCGTGACGAAGACGGTTCCGTCGTCGCCGACAGCAATCGCGGTGGGACAACGCAGCGCAGAACCGCCCGCCGAATCCAGCCGGGCGATGATGCGGCCCCGCTCGTCGATGGCGCACATCCCCTGTCCCGAGAGTGCGACCAGCAGCCCGGTCGATGGTGACCAGGCCAGCGCACCCGCTTCGGCATCGAACGTTGCAACGGTCCGCCGCTGACCGAAATCGTCTCCCTCGCAGGCGTAAACGCAACGACCGCTGGACACGTACAGCGTCCCATCTCCCGACAACGCCAATGCATCGGGCGCATCGAACGCGGCACCCAGCACGATGGCTCGATCAAGCCGCTCGTTCGGAGAGAAGTTACCATCCAGAACCGGGATGGCATGAACATCCCGATTGGGGTGAAAGATGCGATCGAAGATATCACGCGCCAGCGACATGCTTCACCCTTGCGTCCGCAATATTCTTGACATTCCCCGCAGCCACGGCGCGGCGCCCGTCGCTGTCCGGCGACCAGTAGGATGTCCAGCCGGTCCACCCGACGTCGGCGTTTGCCAGCTTCACCCGGCCGATCCGGTTATTTTCAAGCCCGCCGATATAGAGGTAGCCCTTGTGCTCGCGCATCGATGTGATGGTTGGATGCGACTTGCCGCCGGGATCCCACAAGGATTCGAGAACATTCCCATTGTCGTCAAACTTGATGACGCAACCATAGTTGATGCCGGGGCACATCCACTCGTCGGGCGGAATCTGTTTCACCATGCGTGTTCGAAATGCGGGATCGGCCATCGCGAGATCGTAGACAGGAGAGCGCAGGCCGACGAGCGCAAGCCAGTAAGTGCCATCGGATGCACGGTTCACGTTGTCCGGATAACCGGGCAGATTATCGACAAGCAGCTCGAGCTGCCCTTCCTTCTCGCCCGCAATCCAGTAGCGGTAGATGCGGCAGAGCCATGTGGAAACCCACAGCACCGACCGACCATCATGTGAGACGCAGACGCCATTCGGAAACGCGAGGTTGGACAGCACCGTTCTGGTCTTTCCCGTCGCGGGATCGTGGCAGACGATGCGGCCGTTACCGCGCCCCTCGAAACCGTCGAGCGCCCAGTCCGACAGATCGTATCGCGTGGTGGCGTCGCTGAAGTAGATTTTCCCATCGGGCGCGACATCGAGATCGTCGGCCAGCCACAGCCGGGAGTCGTCCTTGAAGCGATACCAGGTGCGGTTGGTTTCGTCCGTCACCTTGAAGACCGAACGATCCGGCCGGACCCCATAGACGCCCATGCCCGCGACGCAAACGAGAACGTTCTTGTCGCGGTCGAGCGCCATGCCGAGCGGACGGCCACCGATGCGGGCAAATTCCTCACGCACCTCATAGTCCGGGGCGAGAAAGCGGATGATCGAGCCGTTGCGGTTCACCGTGTAAAGATGGTCATTCTCGTCGAGGATGATGTCTTCCGGGCCCTCGATCTTGTCGAGCGCGATCGCCTCGGCATTCCTGAGCCGATCGTTTTCCGCGAACACGGTCCCGCTGTCACGCGCGATGGATGCTGGCGGGTTGAACTCCACCAGCGTCGGCGTGACATAGATCTTCTGCAGAATCTTGCCCTTGTTCTTGACGAACTTGACATTGAACGCAACGGCTGCAAGCAGGATGGCGCCGATGGTCGCCGTCGTCAGGCTGCCGTGAGTGCCGAGTTGCACGAGGCCATTGATCAGCAGGAAGATGATGGCCGCGCCCATCAGCGCCCGGCTGATCGTCCCCCTCCCGCCGGACAGGCTGATGCCGCCCAGCACGGCCGCCGCCAGTGCATTGACCTCCCACCCCACGCCGGTGTCGGTGCCGGCGCTGTTCTGACGCGCGGCATAGAGAATGCCGGCCAGCGATGCCAGCATGCCCGACAGCACATAGGCCGTGAACAGCGACCGCTTCACATCGATTCCCGCGTGACGCGCGGCCTTGCGGCTCGATCCCACCGCCATGATATGAACGCCCGATCGGATGCGCGTCAGATAAAGATGCATCGCAAGACCGATCACGATCAGGCACACCATGTTGATCGGAATGCCGAAAAGAAATCCACCGCCGAGAAAGTCCCAGGCCTCGCTGTCGGATGACGCGCCGGCGAGTTCGGTCGCGAAACTTCCCGTGATCTTGTTATAGGCGGCGCGCAGAATGATCAGCACCACCATGGTGGTCAGAAACGGGCGTGTCTTGGCATAGGCGATCAGACCACCGTTGATCGCACCGATCAATGCGCCCCAGGCCAGCACCGCGGCGACCGTCAACGGCAACGGCCACTCAAGGACGGTGAGAAAATAGAGCGTCAGGAAATCCGCCATCGCGAAAACGGCGCCGACGGAAAGGTCCAACCCTCCGGACAGGATCGAAATGGCCATGGCCATCGCGACGAATCCCTGCTCGGGAAAGCTGCGCATCAATTGCTGGAGCTGCGGAACGGACGTGTAGCCAGGAATCAGCGCGATGAATGCGCCGAACACGACCAACAGCAGGGTAAATGGAACGATCGGCTCCATCCACCGCTTTTCCAGCAACTCGCCGAGCAGGAGTTGCGGCGACAGGCGATACCACAGTCGTCGAAGGGAGTTCATGAGCATCCGGCTTTCAGGAAGCGGATGCCATCGCGACGACGCGCGACAGCATCCGTCATGACGATACGGCGGGAAGGCGCGCCGCTACTCCTTGGGCACGACGAAGCAGTATTGCCGGTCGTCCTTGCTCGAGACCCAATAGTTTGTCGTGTAGTACGCCAGCTGGGTGGTGCCGGCCGGCCGGGAATCCTGCAAAAGCGTCAGGACGGCATTGACGATGGCTTCGCCCTGCGTGTCGGCTCGATAAGACAGGTTCTTGGTGAAAAGCCCCTGCTCCACCATATCGCAATCGGCCGGCTGACCGTCGCTGGCAACGAAGACCTTCACCTGCCCCTGCTTGCCGGCGTTCTTGACCACCTGCGCAGCGCCAACTGTCTGCGGCCCCCACACGCTGAAGATGCCGCAAAGGTCTGGATGCTGCTGCAACACGTTTGTCGTCACGTCTGCGGCCTTGTTGGCATCCCAGTTGGTGGGCTGCGAGGACACGACCTTGATCGACGGATCGTTCTTGAACACCTCGCCCGCGGCCTTCACCATGTCGAGCGAATAGGCTGCCGTGGCTTCGCCCTGAAGGATCGATATCTTGCCGGAGCCCTTGCCACCGCCGCAGGTTTTGACGACCTCGTCGGCCAGCATGCGGCCGAGCTTGGGCACGTCGGCTCCAACATAGGCGTCGGTCAGCTGGTTCGAGGCCATGTTGACCTGAATGACCTTGATGCCGGCCTGCATGGCCCGCTTCAGTTCGCGCGCCAGCAACGTGGTGGTCGGATTCTGGACGACAAGAACATCGGGCTTCTCATTGATGAGCGAAGAGACCGCCTGCAACTGCACATCCGACTTCATGTTCGGATCGCGCGTCACCATCTTGATGCCGTAGTCGTCGAAATGCGCTTTCATCACGCGCGTCCACTCGCCCTCGAGGACACCCATCCATACGGGCACCCAGGCCACGGTCTTGCCTTTCACCGCCTTCTCGAACTTCTCGAACAGTTCAGCGCGCGGATCGGCGGCGCTGGCCTGACCGGCACCGAGCGCAATGGCTACGGCCACGAAAGTGGCCGCGCCGCATCGCATGCCCCAACCTGGAGCCTTCGTCGTGATCGACATTGTTGCTTCCTCCAATGAATGTTTTGGTTTTTTGTAGCAAGACACATTCAAGGCCTGCGTCAGTCGCCCTGCTTCGCTGTCTCCTCGTCGCGGGGATGAATGTAGCTGTCGAGCATGATCGCAAGGAGCAGCACCGCACCCTTGATCATGTCCTGGGTCTGAATATCGAGGTTCATGATCGTCATGGCATTGAGCAGAACGCCGATCAGCAGCGTCCCGGCGACGACACTGACAACGTTTCCCCGACCGCCGACCAGACTGACGCCCCCCAGCACCACCACGAGAATGACATCGAAGATCATCGTCGACTCGACAATCTGCAAATGCATCAGCGACGTCGATCCCACCATGATGATGCCACCGACATAACCGATCACGGCGCACAACGCATATTCGATCATGGTCAGCGGACGTGTCGCGATTCCGGACATCCGGGCGGCCTGCGCATTGTCGCCGTGAGCATAGATGAAGCGCCCGATGACAGTGCGGGACAGAAACAGATGCAGCAGGACCGCGCAGATGATGAAAGCGACGAGCGGCACGGGAATTCCGCCGAGCACCGTTCCGCCAAGCATCAAGAGGATGTCGTGGCCGGGCTCGAGGAACACCTGATAGTGAGGGACGACCAGCGCCCGCGTCAGGCCAAGTATCAGCAATCCCGACGCCAGCGTGGTGAACAGCGCCGGAATCTCGATCACGGAAATCAGATAGCCGTTCAGGACACCGATCAGAATGGCCAGTACCAGCCCGAACGTGATGGCGGCTGCCGCAGGCCACCCGCTGTTGATCAACGTCACCGCGATCGCGCTCGAGCAGGCCAGCGTCGCGATCTGCGAGAGATCGATGCCGCGCCCGATGACGACAACCGCCATTCCGAGCGCAAGAATGCCGAGAATCGAAATGTTGCGCGCAAGCGTGAACAGATTGCCGAGAGATATGAACCCCGGAAGCGTCGTGCCCAATATCACGACGAGCAGCAACGTGACGCCGAGAACAATCATCGATTGACTGGGCTTGAAAGGCGCACGACGACGCCCACCGGCCAACGCTTCGCTGGACACGATTCCTCCTCGTCCCGCTAGACCGACCGCCCGATGCGGGCATCGAAGCGAACCGGCGTTTCCCCTGGACCTTCCGGTCCTCAGCGCCTTTGCGACTTTTGCAGAGGCACCTGTTGTTTGTTGCAAGTTATTTGTTATAACAAACTCAACATAAGGTTCCGGCCATGTCAATGACCATTCGCGGTACATTTCCGGATCAAGATCCGGCTCGCCCTTTCCGCGGACAGATTTCCAAGGAGAGCGTCAGTCAGCAGGCCTATGTCGCGATCCGCGACTCGTTGATGCGCAGCCGTCTGAAGCCGGGCCAGAAGCTCGTCGCCCGTCAGGTCGCGGACGAACTCGGGATCAGCGTCACGCCGGTGCGGGAATCACTGCTGCGGCTGGCGTCCGAGCATGTGCTGACGATCGACGAGCGCGGCACAGTGATGGTCCCGAACCTCACTCGCGAACGTTGCATCGAGATTCGCGATCTGCGGCGCCTGCTCGAGGGAGAAGGCGCCGCTCGCGCCGCGCTTCTGGCAAACGAGCATGACATTGCCAACCTGCAGGCGATCCATGCGCGCTATGCCACGACGGAAGGACGACGCGACTTCGCCGGCGCGCTCGTGGAAAACGAGAACTTCCATTTCGCGATCTGCCGTCTTGCGCAGGCGCCTGCTCTGTTTCGGCTCGTCGAGAACCTGTGGATGCAGTTCGGACCGATTCTCTCCGCTCTGTACGATGGCGCCAAGCGCCCCTTTCATGGCCGCAAGCATGGGCACGAGATGATCATTGAGGCGCTGACGACAAAGAATCCCGAGGCGGCCCGGCAGTCCATGAGCCAGGACATCCTCATCGGCGGCGCGGCACTTCTCGAAAAATTCTCGGACTGATCCCAAAATCAAGAACACCAACTCAAAGGAAACGCACCAGATGCGTCAGAACTGGTGGCCCGACAATGGACCCGGCGGGTTGCTCCGCCGCGAGACGCACTACGACGGCCGCGACATGCTGTGCTATGCGGACCGGCCTCTCACGCTCGGCGATATGCTCGATACGCTGGTCGAGCGCTTTCCGCACCGGCCCGCGCTGGTCGAGGGGCGGACGCTCACCTACCGGGAGCTTGACGAGATTGCCCGCGCCATCGCCGCCAACCTGGCGGACCGGGGGATCGCGCCGGGCGATCGTGTGGCCCTGTTTCTCGGCAACTGCTGGGAATTCATGGCATCGCTCGCAGCATGTGTGCGGCTCGGCGCGATCGTCGTGCCGATCGGCACGCGGCAACGCCGGGCAGAACTCGAATTCCTTCTGAACAATTGCGGCGCGAAGGTTTTGATCCTCGAAGACGAACTGTTCGAATTTCTACCGACGCGGCCGGAGTTGCCGCAGCTTCAGCACATATTCGCGCTCACAGCTCCGCAAGGAGACGCGCAGGCCTTTTCCGCGCTCCTGCAGGCGAATGACGCCCGCCTGCCTCATCCCACGGTCGGCGAAGAAGATACGGCGATCATTCTCTATACGTCCGGCACGACAGGGCGGCCGAAAGGGGCGATGCTCACCCATCTCGGGATCGTCCATTCCTCGCTGACCTTCGCGCGCTGCCATGGCCTCACCGAGCAGGATCGCGCCATCGTCGCGGTCCCGCTCTCGCATGTGACCGGCCTCGTGGGCGTGGCGCTGGCCGCGATGATTGTCGGCGGTTGCGTCGTGCTGATGCGACAGGCCTACAAGACGCCTGACTTCCTCGCCCTCGCAAGCCGCGAGCGCATCACGTATTCGATCCTCGTTCCGACCATCTACACGCTCTGCGCGATGGCGCCGGATCTCGATACTCACGATCTGTCGTCCTGGCGGATCGGCTGCTTCGGTGGCGCACCGATGCCGGTGCCAACTATCGAGATGCTGGCCAGACGCCTCCCCAATCTCGAACTGCTCAATGCCTACGGGGCGACGGAGACGACATCGCCGAGCACAGTCATGCCGCGCGCGGCATGGCGCGACCATGTGGACAGCGTCGGTGTTGCCAATCCCTGCGCCCGGATCCGGGTGGTCGGCGACGATGGGAACGACCTGCCCCCCGGCGAGCACGGCGAACTTCTTATCGCGGGACCAATGGTCGTGCCCGGATATTGGCAACGTCCCGATGCCAACGCCTCCGATTTCGTGGATGGCTTCTGGCGATCCGGCGATATCGGCGCCGTGGACGCCAACGGCTTCGTTCGCGTGTTCGATCGCAAGAAGGACATGATCAATCGCGGAGGCTTCAAGATTTTCAGCGCTGAGGTCGAGAGCATCATCTGCGGCATCGACGGCGTGCAGGAATGCGCCATCTTCGGCTATCCCGATCCGGTGCTCGGCGAGAGGGTCTGCGCCGTGGTCGTTACGGCGGAGGACAACCCGCTTACTCACACCGCTGTGCAGGCCTTCTGCGCGGAGCGGCTCTCCAACTACAAGGTGCCGGAGACCATCATCATCCGCCCCGAACCGCTGCCGCGCAACGCCAATGGCAAGATCCAGAAGACCTTGCTTCGAGCGGAACGATTGCCGGCATCCTGACAGATTGGGCAATCGGGCTTTCAAGTGGCGTGAGCACGGAGCTCTTGCAGCCGCCTTCGCCGAAGTTCATCGCAAGCCGGGAATCCTCAGAGCGAAGTACAGCGCACAGACTCGCCCTTCGCAATTTCCGTGCTGCCGGCACGGATTCGGACGAGGCCATCGGCGATGGACAACGGAGCGAGCGATCTCGAAGGGATTCATGGGCAGGTTTCCTTGAGCTCATCACCAAATCTGGCTGATGAATGACTGCCGTTGCCATCCCAAGGCAAGTAGCCATCAGTTCACTGACGGCCGTGTTTCAGACATGCAGGATTGGGCAAGAGCGTTGAAACGGCAACTCGCTACACCGCATGATGGTGTGCGGTGATCGGCGGCAATATCGAGCCATAGAGGGCAATCGGCGGTGTTTGGCGGGCCGCGAGCGACCAAGAAGAGAACTATGTGTACGCTATAGCCCGATGACTTCCACAGTGTCCTTAGGCCCGCCCCCAAGGCGAAATTCAGAATCGCGTCATAGGCTGAGCCCCCTACAATAGGAGCCCGTCTGGTCTCTTCTTTTCGTCCTCCGTCGGTTCGATCATGGTCTTTGCGGTGCCGCCGCCGGCGTCCGGCGCTGCCTCCGCGCGACTTGCCGGCGACATTGCTTGATCGGGCGCGCGTAGGAATCTCCGCCGATCCAGACCTGCATAGTCAATCAAAAGACCGATGATCGTCTTCGCCTCTGGAGGCAAGCCTCCAGAATTTGGAGCTGCCCGGGCAAAGGCCGCAGCCTCCAATTGGATCGCCGCATCGATTAATTCTCGGCCGGCCGCTGGCCTCGAAAAGAAGTCGATGAACGGACCGATGGGCAAATTCTCGACGGCGTGCTGAAAACCCGAGCGGATTGTCGCTGCCGCAGCTCCAGTCTTATCGAGGTAATCCGTTGCGACCCGCTCTGCAAATCCCAGATACCGGCTTGCCGATCCATCCGCCGCGTTTCCGAAGACGAGCCCGTCGCGGAAATATGCACGGCGGCTTTCCGCGTCGCCAAATGCCGTGGTCCTTCCGACATAGTCGGCAGCGATCGCCACTAATGACGCGGATACCCCTACCGCCGTCGCTCCTGGGCGATGGCCTTCATGCGCTCACGCAGCGAGACGTCATCCCCGCGCGCGGCTCTGTATCTCATGGTCATGCGGCACAAGCCGGTGGCTTTAAACGCCCGCCGTTCGCTCATCGCGTGATGCCCCACGAGATGGCCGACAGCTTTTCGCTTGGCAGCGGGCGTTACCACTTCTTTCCCAGCAGGTACTTCTGCGCGACGTTGTCGAGCATCGCATCGGCGAGCATGCGCTTCAGCTTGGCGTTCTCGTCCTCGAGCGCCCGCAGCCGCTTGGCCTCCGACACGTCCATCCCGCCGAAACGGGCCTTCCACTTGTAGATACTGGCGTCGCTGACCCCGTGCTTCCTGCACAGGTACGAGACCGGCACCCCGGCCTCGTGCTCTTTCAGAATGCCGATGATCTGCTTCTGTATTCGGTCCGGTGTCGTCAACCCCGATGATGGCACGTCGCGGGTTCTTTGCTTCTGTCCGTGGTCGAGGATCGCCACATGATGGTGTTCGATGGAATGACCGGTTCAAGCTCTTCGGCGTGCTCGGCCGCGTCAGCGGCTGCGACGACAGATCATACGAACTCAATCATCCCACGCCCCGCGACGGGCGTTCAGAGAACCACAGCCGGGTCGATCACGCCGCGGCCGCAGTCCATCGGAATTCCGTGCCGCTCCGCCACATGCTGTGAAGAACGACCGCCATCTTCCGAGCCAGAGCGACCTTCGCCCGCTTACTTCCCTGACGCTGAGCGATACGCACCGCCCAGGCCTTCATCGGTGACCAGCGTGTGCTTGGTCGCAGGATGACATTGGCGGCCTCGAACAGCGCAGTTCGCGTCTCGCCGTCGCCCACTTTGGTGATCCGTCCGGTCCGATCGATCTCGCCCGATTGATACCGCCGAGGTGTGAGCCCAAGATAAGCCCCGACGGACCGGGAGCGGGCGAAACGCTCGGGCGCATCGATGGTTGCTCTGAATGTCAGGGCGGAAACCGGCCCGATCCCGGGCATGGTCGTCAACAGGCGGCAGACCGGATCATTCCGGACAACCTGAACGACCAGGCGGTGAAGGCGCTGGTATTCCTGCATCAGTGCGTCCCGGGCCGCCAATAGGGGAGCCATAACCTCAGCCAGGATGGCGTTGTTTCCAACCAGATCTCGGACACGGGAGGCAAATCCGGCACGCGACACGATGCCGACTTTCAAGCCGAAGGGACGGAGCAATCCGCGAAGTGTCTGCTCTGAAGCGGCGATGGAGCGGATCAGATGCTTGCGTGCCGTCACCAGCGTTCGGGCATGCTGGCTGCCGATGCTCTTCACGTGCACGACCTTGTACCAGCCAGCCCTGACCACCTGGGCAATGCCGCGCGCGTCGTTCCGATCGGTCTTGACGGGCATTGCTGACAACGCCGCCTTCACCTGCCGCGCCTCCAGACTGATGGCGGGAAAACCAAGCTCCGTCAGACCCGCAGTCAGCCATTCCGACATCGGCCCGGCCTCAAGCCCAATCCTCGCGATCCGATCCCGCCAGGGCTGGAGACACTGTGAGATGGCGGACGCCTCCGACGCCACGCTCGTCTCCTTCAGGATTTGACCTTCCTGGTCGATAACACAGATGGCTACCGAGTTCAGAGAGACATCAAGACCGACGTACACCATGGGGACCTCCCGGCGCTGGGTTCGGACCCCGATCGTCCTCTGCGCCGCGAAAGGCCGCAAACGGGTCAGGAGATCAGGACCGAATACCCCATCTCTTCCGTGAAGCGGCTGCGCCTCATGTTCCAGTCCTCTCATTGGGCCAGAACGAACTTCAAGCTGGATTAGACAGGAGGGGCAACGTCACAAGCGGGAAGCGAAGCGGCTTGATGAAGCTCCGAAGCGCTCCCTTGTTCGCGTCCAGCCACCGGCACCGCAACCTGAAAGCGGCAGGTCTCAACCACCAAAACTGTTTGTGGGCATCGCAGAGGCTGCGCGCATGATGGGGATCAGCCGCCGCACTCTCTATAACGAAATAGCCGCCTCACGCATCGCGGTGAAGAAAGCGGGCAAGCGCACTTTGATCGCTACCTCAGCCATTGCCGCCTGGTTCGAAGACCTGCCGCAGCGCTGACGTCTTTTTCGATATTGCGGTTTGCAGCTGCAAACCGGACTAGCCATAGCGGCAATGAGCGGGGGAGGACGCTCAAGGCCGCGCGCAGCGCGCCCGAAACGGGTTGCCTTGACCGTCCGGGGGCCTCAGGCCCGTCTCTCCCTGGTGAGTTATAGAGTGTCTTTCTATAGCTCATGCTAAAACGGGAAGTTCAGGAAATCAGTAGCTGGTAGGTATCGGCCGAGCGGCAGGCTCTCCAGATTGGAATTCCATCGGCAGCTTCACGAATCTGGCCAAGGTAGGTGTCGGACATCCGTTCCCCAACGACGATGGTCTTAATGGCTGCATTCGAATAGGATAACATCAGCGGCTGGTGATCATTGCGGCCTGAGGGGATGAGCAGACGCCTTTCACGTTCATACTGCCATTGCAATGGTTTTGAAGCGAAGGCGTGCTGCCACATCCTTCTCATGTTCGTAAGTGCAACATCAATTGCTGCCCGGTAGTCGGAAGCGATGCCGTCCAAAATTGACTTGCCCAGGTATTTTGCCCGGGCTTCCTCCCCTAGCGCCATGACGTGGAAATCTTCCTGATCACAGGCGATGGCATAAACGAAGCTGTCTACGATCGGCGGATTATCCATGTATGCAACATCAGCAATCCACCCCTCGGGTGCAGCTTTCTCGATCTCATTCTCATCAAAAACGATGCAGAAGCCTCTGAGTCCATCTGCATAATGTGACCACATGAGCAGATTGTCAGCGTCCGACCCGAAACACGCGATCCTCATGCCATCGTACATGGCGCGAAAATCCGGCTGCGCGTCGACGAGGCCTTCAAAGTACTCAGTGGAATGTTCCAGCGCATCCTGAAGACGATCCTCCTCGAAACCCCATTCCCTGATAGCAGCGATGAAGCGGGCTCGCTCCTTTTCCAGAGACGGAATGCCCTGATAAACGCGGGCCCAGAATTCGAACGGGTCATTGAAAGCAGCGTAATGTTGACAATAGATCGCGCGGTTACGAAGATTCTCAAGTGAATGAGCATTTGGCGCGCAGAACTTCAGCAGGCCGGGCCGCTGTGCTGGAGATGCGCCTAGTATCAGATTTTCTGCAACCACGACAGGATCGGATCCTCTCCGAATACCGAAAGAAGCACGCGCGGGCGGGAAATCGCAACGTATGCCAGTTCCTGGAAGTCGGCGATTTCTTTTGTTGCTGCAAAGAGCACGACCTGTCTCTCCAGCCCCTTGAAGTCGCGGACATGTTCGACGGTTATTCCGTCAAACGCAGAGGTCTGCCGTGCAAGGACGCCGACCATATCGTCGTTTACGGCCAGGATGGCGATCCTCTCCGGATGGATGCCGTCATCCTCAGTCAAGGAACGGAGGCGTGCCATCAGATTGACCGGGATGCTGGCCTGACTGCACCTGTTCCACTCGACAGCCGGCCCCTGAGGTCCGTCTGCGGTGATCTCGAAGCCCTGGTAAAAACGGCTTGCAGCAGAATGAATATGACGGGTGTTTCTCAGGTTACGTGTCAGTCGCATTGGCACGGCGCTGAACGAAGCGAGCTGCGTTGCCACGTCTCCGTAAACGTTCTGGTTGGTGTCATAGAAGGCATGCAGTTTTGATGTTTTCTGATCCTTCAGCAGTTCCTCGATCACAATCCACCAGTGCGCGCGTACGTCCTGCGCTTCGTCCACGACAATCGCATCGAAGCGAAGATCGGGCCGCGCGCGCGCTGCTGCTGCCAGCGACTCCATGGCCGTATCGGTAGGGATGGCGTCACACTGCTCGACCTTCACGCCCGCTTCCTTTGCCAGCTGCATGCACAGCTCGGAGAGGCTGAATACATGAACGGGCGCCCTGCGAACGGTTTCGCGCAGATGCGCCGCCAGATTGCGACCGACACAGAGAAGCGCCGTTCTGAGGCCCATTTCGGCCAGCCTGACGGCATCCTCCATCGCGACAATGGTCTTGCCCGTACCCGCACCGCCGCCTGCCGCGACCCGCGGCAGATGCATGAATGATGAGAGTATGAAGAACTGTTGTGGCGTCAGCGCAGCGATAACCTCTTCGTCGTCATCGAAGTGGTGGGCAAGGGGGACGCGCAGATTGATCGGTTTGGCCAGAAGCTCTTCGAAGGCCCTGACGCCCTCAGGCCCAAGTTCACCCGTGTTTTCCCCTGACAGTCTGCTCCTGACCCAGTCGCCGATGCGGGGTATCTCAGGCCTGCAGCAGAATAGATCACGCGGTTTATCGGCCCCAAGGTGATCTGGAAGCGACGATGCATCCGGAAACACCACGCCATGGCGCATGCGGATGAAGCGGCCAGGCCAGCTCTCCATTTCCTTGACCTTGTCGAGCAGTCGGTGCTTGGAGGATCTGGCCTGCTCGACCGGGTTTTTGATGATGTGCCGGATCCCGTTCCGGTCTTCACTGATCCAGACATCCGTCTCCGGGTCCCAGGAAATGCCGCCGCCTTTCACTTCTATGGTGAGGTAGCCGCGAACCGGATGTACGACCACGAAGTCAGCTTCACCCTCCTTTTCCTCGCCGTATGCATTCAGACCGAGCCAGGGCCTGCTGTAGAAGATGGTCCATTCGGGCCCTAGGGCAGCATGCAGCGCGTCATACACGCGCACCTCTGCACTTCTCTGTTCATTGTCGCGGACCTGCCTGGGCAGGCGCGCTGGCCACATCCGCGCGCCCGTCATGATTTGTCCTGCCCAATGAGCTCCGCGAAGTAACCCGCTTCAGGGTGGTCCGGCGTTCCCACCAGCATCGCGCGATCGAGAAACCGGTTGAACTCTTCGCAGGATGTCTCGGACGACAGCACACACGAGTGGCATGCTGCCAGCGACAGACCATCATCGGGCGTCAGCATGTCCTCGATGCACAGCGGATCGGATGAACACCACTCCTGCGATCGGATGGCCGCCTTGACCGTCCGCTCGATGCGATGCGGCTCGCCCTGACGCTGCAGCCCCCCCAGAGTGCCATCGTCATCCGTAGTGGCGGTATAGATGAGCAGGCCGGCCATGGGATGTTCGCCATCATCGACGTACAGTCTCTCGCGCAGGGCGGTGGAAGAGTATCCGCAGTCAAGCGTGAGCTGCCGCATCAGCGCATGGGCAAAGGTATGGATTAACAGGAAACGGGCAGTGATGATCCGTTCTGGACGACCTTCACCATGCCGCGCCCGCCACTCGGCGGCCCAGCGGTCGTTGATTTTCGCTGCGCGTGCCTGGACGGCTGGACGGGCTTCCCATTCAGCGAGGCGTTTTTCGTCCAGCTCAAGGAAGATACCTTCACCGCGTACTTCAATGGCTGGCAGCCACTCAAGGGGCGTCAGGGAGAGCGGTGCAGCCGGCGCCGCGCTGTCCCCTGGAGGAAGAATTCTGGTGAACCCGGTCATCGCCCGGACCTCACGCAAGCGTGTTGCCTTTACCAGACGTCCAATCAGCGGCCTGATCGGCTCGGGAACGGTCTGCGGCCGGATTTCGAATTCGCGATCAATGCCCTTGACGTAAATGCCTCCGGTAAACTGTCGGTACTCCTCGAGACGCAGGTTATCCGTATTGATTGAATTCTCGGCCGCGATGCGTCGCTCGACCTCAACCTCAAACTGCTCGGGCGACATGTCGAGTTCGCGCAGAACCGGAGCAAGAAGGCTGCCCGCAAGGATCTTCACCTGCCTTGGCCGATCTTCGGGCATGACGCCCACGATGAGCTCCCATGCCATGCCAATGGCTTCCTTGAGCCGATCCGAGAACGGCGGGATGCTCAGCGCAGACTCGATGACAGGAAAATAGAGGTTCGATGCACCGCGCTGGACTGCGCGCAGCTGATGGGTACAGGGTTCTGGTTTTGCCGCGAGCCACGGTCGATGTCCGCGGCAGGAAGGCATGCGCGTTGTCTCACGTGACGAGAATATGCCGTCCATCGATTTGCGGGCGCCGCAGTCGTCGCAGCTCAGAATAAGTCCGGCCAGACCGGCCTGCTCGGAGACAAGTTTCAGGAAGCCGCGCGTATTTCTGCATCCGGCACCGTGGTCGACCCACATGTGCCACGGAAACTCGTCCAGATGTCCGCCCTCACACGCAGTCACGAAACGAACGGGTACAACATAGACCTCCCTGCGACCGGGCGCGGCCTGCGTGCATTTCGGGCAGTAGCGACCAGCCTCGCCAGGTTTGTCAGCCCACATGTCCTCACGGCCGATCCGGTCACACTGCGGACACTGAAGCCATGACGGGAACCTGATGGCGACGAGCGCGCGCTCGTCCTTCTCCCTGAGGGGATCGCGGACAGGCGGCAGCCGGAAGCCGCGCTTGCCCAGTTTACGCTCCAGGCGCTCTTCGTGGATCGTCTGTTCGTTGACGAGCCCCTTGGGCTGAAAGTTGTGGTCCCATTCCTCGAGACCGGCTGCAACCGCCGATATGGTTGCCTTGTCTGCGCGAAAATCCACAACGGACCCGGGGCCGAAAGTTGCAACGGCCGCACTTCTTCTGATCTCACCAAGTTCCTTATTGGCCATCGGTCCTCGCCCTCAGCACTTCGGCCAGCCTGTAGTTGGTGGATGGCTCGACGCCACGCATGGAGCTGGGCGTCGGCCACGCCTGACCGACGCTGCGCCCCGATGCACGCTTTGCGGCTGCCTCTTCGGCGCCCTGAAGCAGCGTGTCTTTCACGAACCGGTTCCAGTATTCCTTGGGCGCCCGTCGGATCCATTTCTTGAGAAGATCCTGCAGCTCGGATCTGACGTCCGTTTCCATGCTGTCGACCCGCGCGGCTCGCGCCGCTACGCGTTCAATGAGCTCGCGCGCCCTGTCGATCGCCTGATCATCCAGTGCGGGGCTCTGCAGCATGCCCGGTACCACATGCCGGACAATGGCAACGAGGACAGCGTGCAGGGCGCGATCGCGGGCGCGTGAAGCAAAGGGCGTTACGCTGGTAGCCTCGACTTCCCGATAAAGGGTGGCATGCCAAGTGCGGAAAGTCTCATAATGCGACCGGTCACGGGGCTTGCCGTTGTTCAGCGCGGCAACCACCAGTCCGGGGACACGGCCACGACCGACGCGGCTTGTTGCCTGGATGTACTCCGCCATGGTCTTGGGCTGACCGTTGACGAGCATGAGGCCAAGCCGTTCGATGTCGACGCCGACACTGATCATGTTTGTCGCCAGCAGCACATCTACGGCAGCATCGTCGCCGGCGCGGCGTTTGAGCTGATCCAGCATGTCGCGGATTTCCTTCTGCGACCTGCGGGACGTAAGCTCCTCCACGCATTTCAGTTCACGCTCCTGCTCGCCAGCGCGGGCTTTCGCGATAAGACCGATCGTGTCGTAAACGTCGTCCTGCATGAGGACGAGTGCTCCACCAAGTTCGCGCAGCGAGTTGAAGTAGGCGACGAGCGTCCAGTAATAATCGCGCTCTGACGCCGGCAGGACGGCAAGCGACGTCTGCAGCAGCGATGCGGAAACGGCCTGCAGCGTAAATTTGGCCGAACGTCCTGCCGTGGTCACGCCAACGTATCGACGGCCGGGCAGGTTCGGGTCCGTGACGGTGAAGCCAGAGTCTGCGGCCGTGAGCCCCGGGGGTGGAAACTGACACGTGTCGCGGTCAAACAGCGCCTGCACCTGTTCGGATGCACGTCGGATGGTCGCCGTAGAACCAATGATTTTCGGACGCGTGCCGTTCGCTGAAAGAATCAGGTCCAGCGCGGATTCGTAAAGGCCGGCAAGAGTGCCAAGCGGCCCTGAAATCAGGTGCAGCTCGTCCTGCAGCACCAGCTGGGGCTGCATTCCGGCGTTCACCGCAAACAGCGCGGATGTTTCTTTCTTCCGGACGATCTGCGCGAACTTGTCGACCGTACCAATGAGCAGTGTCGGCCGGAATGCATATACGTCCTGATCGACGGTCCAGACCGGCAACGGCTCTGATCCCGAGAGGGTGCAGCCTGTCGTGGTACAGGTTACGAAGACAGGGTCCGTGGTCCGACGCTGCACGTAGGTCAGTGGCCTGGTGCAGCAGGGACATGCCGTGAGCTGGCGCGGCGAGGACTTGGTCGAGTCCTTGACACTGTCAAAAGCCGCTTGGCGCGTGTTGGGTGTTGCATCACCTCCGACCCACAGGCCGATGGCAAATGGAACAGTGCCAAGCCGGGATGCGAGGCTCGTGGGGATTGCGCCTCGCCGGACTGCCTCGCAGGCACAGATCATCGCGGCCGCACGCATGAACTGCTGTGTCGTGAGAAGACGCAGCGTGTACCGCATGATGACAGCAACGCCCGCGCCATCATCAGGTTTTGCCGAAGAGAGACGTCTGTAGAAGGCGATGAAGGCAATCAGGCCGAGATATGCTTCGGTCTTGCCGCCGCCGGTCGGGAACCAGAGAAGATCCATGACTCCGCGATGTTCATGGTCGCCCCGGACCGAACTCTGAAGGGTCAGCAGAAGGAACCCTAGCTGGAATGGCCGCCAGCGCAGGGCACTCTTCTCCGACCAGTTTCGCTGGGTGTTCATCACAAGATTTGACAGGCGGAAGGCGTCTGCGGCGTTAGTGTCAGCAACCAGGAAATCAGCACCGACACGCATGCGCTCACATACGTCTTCCGCGGTCCTGATGTGCCGGGCCGCCGTTCGCGCGCGATCGCCGGCAAGGCCGGAAGCATCAGTTTTCTGAAGCTTTATCCAGGACGAGTAGGCGTCGCAGAGCCGTTTCAGTCCGGCATGAATTTCCTTCGTGGACGCCCGTGACAGCCAGACTGATGACAGCGGATCAATACCATCGCCTGCCAGCTTCCGGAAAAGCTCATGCCCATCGGGGCTGACTGCCGGGACGATGCTCTGGGGGATCCATGTCGTGCGGACTGCACGCGCGGCGTGACTGTCCTCGGGGTCAACCGTCCAGTCTGCCGAGCAGGTATGGCCCGCGGCGAACTCGCGCGCGTGCTGATACAGAAGGTCACCCGAGAAATCGTCGTCATCCACCGGTGAGCGGCGGCTGGGTCGCGATACCAGCCTTGTGCCCCTGTCAGGTGTGACTTCAAAGCCGGTCTGAAAGATGGTTGCCTGTTCCGCGGCGGCCCTCGTTGGTTCCGCCGGTGTCGCATCGTTGACGAGAGTCACCGTACAGAGAAGGCCTCCGTCGTACGGTACGCTGCGGATATGGAGGCGCAGATCCCTTACATCGCCCGATACAACCGCCTTCGTGATGATGCCCGGGGTTACGTCGACGGCAATTGGTTCTGGTACATGCTGCTGGCGCTGCCATTTTCCATGGGCTTCACGGTAGGTGCCAAAATGGATGGCTACAAGAATCCGGGGCGTGGCGCCGGCGGAGGCAGAGACCGCGAACGAGATTCCTGCGGTCGAGGGGCGGCGCATGGCAACTGCCTGAGCCTGGGCCTGGTCGGCAGAATCGGCGCCATCATCTTCTCCACCTGATGATGCGTCGAGCTTCTCATCTTCTTCTGGCGCGATCGCCGTGTTCTTGGGCCAGAGAATGCCCGAAACGTAAACATCTGCAGGTCTGGACTCCAGAAGCTCATCAGTGGCGCGCGGCCCAACGAGATCGTCTTCCAGCCTTGCAACAAGCACTTCGCGGGGAGCCATCGTGTTCATTTCGAGGCTCCGCTGAATTTCGTCTTCCCGAAACCCACGAGCATGGGCGCGAGCATGATGCCGCTTCCACGCCAGGGATCGTGAAGACGTTCCAGCACGGGGTCATCTGGAGCGACGACAACCGTGCGCAGACCGAGCGAGCGGATGAAGGGCAGGTAACTGGGGGCTGCGCTCCTGTTAAGGATGCGCGCAACCTGGTAGAGGTCCTCGTTCACGGCTTTTGCGAGGACGCAGATGCGCTTTTCACCTTCGGTCCGAACGGCCATTTTCCAGTCCAGCTCTTTCACGCTATGCGCAAAGATCTTTCTCATGACTGGCGTTTCCATCAACTGACGCTGCGCAGTCAGAGCGTCGTCCGCCGTGGCAAATCCCGAACGGCCAACAAGTCCCGTAGCATCAAGGTCACCAGCGCGGCCAACTTCAAATTGAAGCCCATTGTCCTTTGCAGTCCGCCAGACGCGGCCATCAATATTGCCGGCGCCACGTGAGGACGAATGCCCGACATACAGGACGCTTTTTGCCCGGGTCGCCCCGACGAACATGACGCGGATCTCTTCCGCCAGATCGCATTCCTCATCATCGTCATCCCCGTCGTCGGGCGGGAGATACAGATGAACTTCACCTGCTTCACGGCCCTTGCTGGCGTGGATTGTTCCGATGATGGGACCGGCGTCGCCGTATTCCGGCGACGTGAAGAGAGACGGTGGATTTGCGCGCGCAAGTACGGTCCGCAGCCGGTGGATATCCACCACGCGATCGCTTTCGCCTGCCGTTTCCAGCAGCAGGTTCCAGGCGGCTGCGCCCGCTTCACTTCCTGTCGGTGAGCGTACCTGACGCTGCCAGCGTTCGTCGAATTCCGTGCGCGTCAGCCTGCGTTCGCTGAAGTCCCACAGAAGTTCACCGATCCACGGCTGGATACGCGATGGCAGACCCGACATGCGCAGGCGGTGCGGAACCTCCTGTGCCATGTTCGAAATCATGAGCACGTCGCAGCGGCGGCGGAGGAGCACAAGCGCATCCGGCCCGAGGCCGGCCAGCGAAACATCTGCGGCTGCACCAATGTCGCGCGAGGCAAGACGGCGTATTTCCTGACTGATGACCGGGCGACGCTCTGCTGCAGGACGGGACTCATCGAGGACCTGACGGCGAACGTCCGTGAAAATCTTGAGGAGACCTGGATCCGACGTTCTGTGAACCTTTGACAGGGCGGCCGGCTGAAAACCCTGATCCTGAAGATAGGCCAGCAGGCCCTTGCCGGTCTCCGCCGAAGACAACTCTTTCTCTTCCGTGAAGCCGTAGATGGCCTGGGCCCTGTCAGCGAACACCGTCACGCCACAGGTCGGTGCCAGAGCGTCGATCATCGTCGAAACAAGTTCAGCCCGGATGCCGACGATGTCCTGTGCTTCATCGACGATGAGGTGAGACACACGCTCCATCAGATAATCCTGCAATTCCTCGCCGGTGCGGATGCGCGCGATCGTCTGCTCGATGTTATCGTTGAATGTGCCTGTCAGGACGGCATCGCCGGAAAAACCCGACTGAAGCGCCCATGCATGCGAATCCAGCGTGGCGATGCGCACGGCGATCGCATCGGATGGATCGGTGAGCGCGGCCATCAGCCGGTTGCGGATTTCGTGGACGGCGGTGCGGGTGAAGCTGATGATCCATATCCTTGACGGCGGGACCCCTTGACGGATCAGATGGGTGACGCGGTTGCAGGCAGTGAATGTCTTGCCCGTGCCAGGTCCGGCGTCCACCAGAAGCCGGCTGTCTGAAGGCGCCTGAATCACCTCCTGCTGCACGGAATCGTCATCATGAGAAACAGCTGCAGCAGGTGATGATGGCGTGGCCGGTGCGGGCTGGGCGAGCATGTCCTCGAGCGTCCTGCCGGTCAGTTCAATGGCAGAGTCGTTGACGGGCCACAGGCGGCGTCGGTAGCGGACGAACTGTCCGTGGGGCGTATTGTGCAGCGGACGGTCGATGCGCTCGATCTCGCGTCCGTTTCGCAGAACCGCAACCTCGATGCTTCCGCCATATGCTGTTTCCATATTCTTTTGTCCGGGTAGTGCAGTCCAGATAACAACAACTGAAATGGGGTTTGCAACATTGGCATTGACGGAAAGGGTCCGGAATGTCTGGTTATGAAGGAATTTCCGGCACTTAACACTTTTAACGGGCATATCGATGAGCGGAAGGGCGTGGTCACTGCTGGCAGTAACGGGCAGGCAGCAGTATGCCGGAAACGAAGGTTATTCCGACGATCCCGCGCGCCTTTATCGCTATGACAGCACCGTGGGTAACAGCCGTCACGTTTCAGAAGGTGACCTAGCAGTCATCCGCAATACGTCCGGTCTGATTGGCATCGGGCTGATTGAAGCAATCAGCACGCATGAAGGTGAGAAGCAGCGCTTTCGCTGTCCGATCTGTTCAACCACGTCCATCAAGCACCGCAGTGCCGTGTCACCTGCATATCGTTGCGCCGAAGGTCATGTGTTCGATGAACCGGCAATCGAAATCATCAGGGTAACGCATTACGAGGCAGCCTATGGCGATACCTGGCTGCCACTGCCGGGAGTGATGGATGCCGCAGCGCTGCGCGCGGTGACACCGGGCGCAGGGACCCAGAATTCGATCCGGTCGATGGATGCGCCAGCCTTTGCCGGCCGGATTGCAGCCAGCAGCCCTGAGGCGCGCGTACTGCTTGCGAGATTTCTTCAGGCCTCGCCTCCTGAAGCGGAAGGCGACGCGGATGATGGCTATATGCCATCATTCGAAGATCGGCGCATGGTGATCCTGCGGGCCATCCGTGCGCGGCGTGGCCAGGCGAAATTCCGCAGCGACCTGATCGACCGGTACGGTCCGCAATGCATGATCAGCGGATGCAGGCTGATGGAGATCGTCGAAGCTGCACACATCTGGCCGTACCGCGGCGATGAGGACAATGCGCCTTCGAACGGGCTTCTGCTGCGCAGTGATCTGCACACGCTCTTTGATCTTGATCTTGTCGGAATCGAGCCCGGCACGCTGAGGATCCATACGCGGCCGGCCCTGAAATCTACGTCGTACAGGGAGTTCGACGGAAAGTCTCTGGTGTGCGGCAGGCAGCGGCCCAATCAGGAAGCACTGGCATTACGATGGAGCGCATTCATGGAGGCGCCGCGTGAGCCAGGGCGATCAGACCTGCCTGCTGCGGACGAGGTCAAGAAAGCTGCGGACATCGAGCAGCTGGTCTGACTGTTCCGGCAGGTATGAGTCATGCAGCGAGGACGGGATGACCAGCTGAAGACTTGAGCGACGCATTTCAGCGAGCTGCGTCGAGGAGATACCGGGCTCCAGCGTCAGCAGGTGCTTCTCCCCGATACGATCGGCCTCGGCGAGTACCTGACGCCAGCGATCCTTGCAGGATGTCTTCGCGCCCAGCATGGTCAGCCGGTCGGCTGGCCAGGCCGTGTCATGATATTCGGTCTCGCCCGGAAACAGAAAATCGGGGCCGTTGCGCTTCTCGGTCGTCGCTTCACGCACGTACCGGATATCATTTGCTGCCAGCAGCGCTTCGATGTGATTGCCGAAGGCCCATCCGGCGCGGGACTTGCGGCGCTGATGTACGCTCAGGGAATATTTTACGAAGCCGTCCACGTCAGGCCGGCTATCATTCATGAAGCCCGTCTTCAGCTGCTCGCCGACGAGATGCCGCTCGAGCGTCATGAACAGGCGCTCTTCCAGATCCATCCATCCCACCAGCGCCGCATCGGGATCGTCACGCGGATCAAGGTCGCGGGCGAGCCTGCGGGCGAAGGCAGAGAACTTTGCCGTCTGCGGGAATGTGCCCTTGAACGCGGCCAGCAGTTTCTCCAGCAGCTGGTCCTCGGTGACCGTGACCTCGACGTTGATGAGTTCAAGCACGTAGCGGGCCGCGATATCCAGCGGCCGGCCTGGCGTCTGGCGCAGATCGACCTGCGCGATGTCCGGATTCTGCGTCAGCTCAAGGCCGAACAGCCACAGAAGCTGCTGCTCGATCGAACTACGCGCAGGACAGAAGAGCGCCAGCAGCGGTCCTTCCTTTGGAAGGCAGAGGAACAGACGATCACCCGTGCGCGCGCGGTACACCACATCTTCGGAGGCGGCTGGGTAGTACAGCCGGTATTCGGCGCTGCGATGCGACTTGCTGCGACGGCTGTCATACCACGTGCCCTGAAGCGGCAGGACGATGGGTTCAGCCTCATCGCTCAGCCACACATACGTGACGGGAATAGGCTGTTTTTCGGACGGCGTTCCAAGGAAGGCCCGGAAATCATCGACACCCTGCAGTTCGTGGCCGCGCGAGACTTTCGGATCGACCTCGGTGCCCTCAAGAATCTTGGTGCCAACCCCTACGAAGTAATCGGAAAGCGCTCCCTGCTTCATGCGGCCATCCCGGCTTTGGGGGCGCGAATGTCCAGGCATCTTGATGAGGCATCCGGCAGCCAGGCAAGGATGCGGTTCACCGTTTCCTCAATGCCAATCCTGTTGCGTCCCCGTATGGCGCATTCCCACACGGTTGCCTGACGCCAGCCGGCTTTGGCGATCTCCCGGCTGACTTCCTGATCGCGCGCCATATTGCGTCCAATCTTTGCTTCCCAGAATTCCTGGCGGGTGCCGGGCATGCGGAACAGCGGGCAGTCATGCCCGTGCCAGAAACAGCCGTGGATGAAGATTGCCGTCCGGTGTTTTGGAAGAACCATGTCTGGCTTGCCCGGCAGACCAGATGCATGCAGGCGGTAGCGTAGGCCACGCGCATGCAATGCCTTGCGGACAAGCAGTTCCGGTCTGGTGTTTCCTGCGCGGATGCCGGACATCATCCGGCTGCGCGTCTGCGGGTCGACGACGTCAGGCAACCGTTTTCACTTTCCGTCGCGCAGGCTTTTCCGCTTCGGCCAGAATGCCCGGCGCCATGAGCCTGGCAATGGCTTCGACCACAGGCACGACAACGGCGTTGCCGAACTGACGATAGGCCTGCGTGTCCGAGACCATAAAGGTGAAAGGCTTTTCGCCCTTCCGCTCGAAGCCCATTAGCCGTGCGCATTCCCGCGGCGTCAGACGGCGCGGATTCTTTCGCGGCTGTTTGATAAGGATTTCGGAGCCGTCCTTGTGGTAGCGCGCAGACAGCGTGCGCGCGACATCCTTCGGTCCGACCAGTCCAAAGCCAAACCCGTTGCCTTTCAGGCGATGCTTCTCGGCATAGTTCTGCAGATAGGTCCACAGGTGATCGGACAGCGTGTAGCGCGCCTGAACACGCCCCTTCGGGCCTTCCAGAAATCTGTCATCCTGCTCCGATCCATCCTCGGGATGCAGGATATCTGCAAGCGTCGGGACCTTCGCAGAGTCAGGAATGATAAGATCGTCGAATGAGAATTCCGTGTCATCACGGAAGCCCACGATGAAAATGCGCTCGCGGTGCTGTGGCACCCAGTGCCGCGCATCGATGATGCGGGTCTGGACGCGATAGCCGAGATCCTCCTGAAGCGTCTTCATGATCACTTCAAACGTGCGGCCGCGATCGTGGCTTTTCAGGTTTTTCACATTCTCCAGCAGGAAAGCTTTTGGCTTATGATGCTGGATGATACGCGCCACGTCGAAGAAGAGTGTGCCCTGAACGTCGCACTGGAAGCCGTGCGGACGGTTCAGTGAATTCTTCTTGGAAACGCCAGCCAGGGAAAACGGCTGGCAGGGAAAACCGGCAAGGAGGACATCGTGTGCAGGGATGTCCGCAGCTTGGATCGCCCGGATATCGCCATGGACGGTATGATCATCATCGGGGAAGTTGGCGCGATAGGTCTGCTGGCTGTATTGATCCCACTCGCTGGTGAAGACACACTTTCCGCCAATCGCATCGAAGCCGCGGCGCAGGCCGCCGATCCCGGCAAAGAGATCGATGAAGGTGAAAAGAGGCTTGGTCTGAAGCCTGACAACGTCCGACGGCTTCATGGCGCGCAGGCGGTCGAGCACCACCTTTCTCGGTTTGGTCTCACCGCTTTCCCAGCGATGAATCTGGCGCCGGGTGTACCCCAGTTCGCCTGCCGCATCTGTCAGTGAAATGCCGGCCTGCTGCCGCAGCTCAGAAAACTCGGTCACGAAACCCCCTGGGACGATTTGTGACATCGTGTCAGATTCGCGCCCTTGGAACAATAGGGGAACAATCATCTCGACTCTTCAACCCACAGGGCGCTAGGATGAGCGAGGAACTCGAGACATTGGAAGAAGAACGGCCCATCGCTCGCGACTTATTCGGGGAGCCAATTCCACGATGGTGTGCGTGCTTGCGTCCACCGGAGGGGACGCGTCATCGTCCCGCAACGGGCGTTCGAGCGTCCGCATCCACACTTCCTGCGTTGGCATCGGGAGCACTGCTTCAAGCAGTGAGGCCGCCGGCATCGCGACGCTGCAGCTGCATCAAGCGTGCAGCTTCCTTGCGCATGCGCCGCAGCTCCGGCCACGGAAAATGCCGCCCCTCTGCGCCATCAGCCCCAACGGCGATCAGCACGTCGAGCTTTGCCGAGAGGCCGAGCAGAGAGGTTGCCTCCGCTGCGAACAGCCTCGCGATCATGCGCTCTTCTTCGGCAGAAGCCGCCGCCTCCTCCAGCCGGGTGGCGGAGTAGCCGATGACGCGATCCGCGTCGTCCCAGCGCTGCTGATGTGCGCGCAGCGCCTCCGCGACTTCGGCGCGCCGCGTGCAAAGCGACGGCAGATCGACTGCAAGCTCATCGAACTGCTGCAGAGAGCTGACCCGCACCGGGGACGGCAACTCTGACGCTCCAAGGATCACCTGCGGAAAGCCGATCCTCCGCGCGAGTTCGGATTCCAATCGCTGCTGTTTCCGACAAAGAGCGAGCGTGCGTCGATGTGCGGCGCGCCACGCTTTCCACGCGAGGACGGCGGCATCCGTTGCGCTGTCAGCCTGCGGCGCTGCCGCAGACGAACGATTGAAGGTAGTGCCGCTGATCATCAGCAGGGCGGCAGAGAGAATGTCCCTCCGGGATGGCCGGGACAGACTCGTGCTAGTCTCAGAATCAGCCATGATCCGAGCTCCACGCAGCTTGGGTTGTGGTCAGGCCGGACATCGTGTTCCCGCACTTTGTCCGGCCGCTTGCACGGCGAAGTCTACATGAAGATCGACCATGACGGAAGATATTCGCCATCAGATGGCGATTTTATAATGAGCCCGATTCAGTGTCGAATGGCACGCATAGCGTTGAGTTTCAGCGTTCTTGACCTCGCTCGTGCCGCAGAGGTTTCGTCCAATACTGTGGTTCGGTTTGAACGCGGTGAGGCGCTGAAAGCGGCCACGGTCGAGCGTCTTCAAGCGGCTTTCGAAGCTTCCGGCATCGAGTTCATTCCGGAGAATGGGGGCGGCGCTGGTGTGCGCTTCCGCAAGCCATCGGCGTCCGCTTAAGGCCACGATTGTTGCATCCAACGCGGCAAGAAATTGCGAGCTCGGTGCAGCTCGACGACAGTTTCGCTGCAAGATTCCTGCACGGCGGCGAACCCTTATTCGCCTTTCGAACGCAAGTTCGACGGCCGCGCGGTAGCAGCTCCGAGCGGCCTTTCATCGCTAACTCACGGCATCAAAGATCATGCATTCCAGCCTTCTATAGCGGATGCGGCGGCTATGGCGCGTCGTCGGCTGTCCTAGGCGGCCGCTGGAAATGTTCAATTGCTTCCGCGTAGTATATTGACGTGTCTGGTTAGTTTAAATTCTCCAGTGGCAAAACAGAAGGAATTGAGGGCAAGATAAAGCGGATTTTCAATCCGCGCGGGCGGTGCCCTTAAGGTTTTGTCTGCACGTTGTTTTCCGTTCCGAAAAACGGCTCTAAGCGACCTTGCGGAAGGTACGCATCTGCGCGACCATCATTCAAGCCATTGATAGGTTTCTGGTTTTCGTGTGCGCGCGCAATGTGCGCTCCGCCGAGTCTCCGCCAAAGCCGACGTTTCCACGCTATACTTTGATCGGCTGCTTTTCGACTTGCAGACGTCGCTTTCGCGACCAAACCTGCGGTCATGACACGCAGCGACGAGGATGATTTCCGCATCAAGCCAGGCCGTCCGCGAAGCCGGGGCACGCGGCTAACGACGCACGAACTGCCCTTCGTCCAGCAGGCTCTGATCGCCGCGCGCCATGCCGGTAGTGGCGCCGGGATAGGTGGCGGGTTCGCTGGAGCGGGCGGCAACAGCGGCCGGTTCAATGCGCGAGGTCGTGGCGCAAAGGTGATGGCGTCGCTGCCGCGCGACAGCGGCGGCTGGCAGAGCGGTTCCTCAGGCCGGTTCCGTTCTCGCCGCGTCGTGGTCAAGGCGCGGGTGGTGAAGCTTGCCGGGAAGGGGAAGAGCGCGCGCGGCCCGAAGATGCGGGGCGCCGTCTCGGTTGGCGCGGTCGGCGCGCATCTGCGCTACCTCGAACGTGACGGCGTGACCCGCGACGGCGAGAAGGGACAAGCCTACTCGGCGCTTGGTGACGAGGTCGACGCCAAGGTCTTCGTGGAGCGGAGCGGTGAGGATCGCCACCAGTTCCGCTTCATCGTCGCGCCGGAGGATGCCACCGAGCTCGGCGACCTCAAGCGCTTCACCCGTGACCTGATGCGGCACATGGAGAGCGACCTCGGCACCAAGTTGGATTGGATCGCTGTCGATCATCACAACACCGGCCACCCGCACAGCCATATCCTCGTGCGCGGCGTGCTGGATGATGGGCGTATCCTCAACATCGCCGGTGACTACATCGCCCATGGCATCCGCCATCGGGCGAGCGAGCTGATGACATTGGAGCTTGGCCCGCAGACCGAGGTCGAGCTGCAGAACAAGCTGCGCCATGAGGTGGACGCCGATCGCCTCACTCGGCTCGACCGGATGATGATCGCCGAGCAGCGCGAGCACGGCATCCTCGATCTGCGGCCGGACGCTGGCGAGAGCTACCTCGTGCGGACCAACCGGCATGTTCTCATCGACCGGGTGAAGCGGCTGGAGAACTTCGGCATCGCCGAGGAGATCGAGCCGGGACGCTGGAGCATCGCCGAGCGCGCCGAGAGCACGCTCCGGGCGATGGGCGAGCGCGAAGACATTCTGCGCACCATGCACCGCGCGCTGGCCGATCATGGGCTCGCGGAGGAGCGCGGCGCCGCGCAATACGTCACCCATGGCAATCGCATCTCGCATGCTCTCGTCGGACGCGTGCTCGACAAGGGATTGGCGGGGGATGAGATGGGCGAGCGGTTCTATCTCGTCATTGATGGCGTGGACGGACGTACCCATCATATCGAGACCAGCGACGCCTCCCGGCTGGACGACATCAAGCGCGGCCACATCATCGCGCTGGACCCGCTGCCGACAAAATCTGACCCACGTCCGGCTGACCTCAACATCGCCACCATGGCCGAGGCGAACAGTGGCATCTACCGGCCCAGCGAGCATCTGGAAGTAGCGCGCCCTGTGATCGAGCAGCAGCGCGGCGATCCGGACGCGTTCATCCGCGCCCATGTACGCCGGCTGGAAGCCCTGCGCCGCGCCGGCCATGTCGAGCGCATCGACGCTGACCATTGGAAGATCCCAGAGGACCTGCCTGAGCGCGGCATCGCCCATGATGCACGAACCGCGAGGAAGGACTTCGCGGTCCGCACGCTCTCCGCCTTCGACCTCGATCACCAGGTCGCCGCCGATGGAGCCACCTGGCTCGATCAGGAGCTTGCCTCGCCCCGACGCACCGAGCTGTCCGAGGCGGGCTTTGGCGGTGAGGTCAGCGCGGCGCTGGAGCGGCGCCGCCAGAGCCTCGTCGATCAAGGGCATGCCATGCGGCTGGAAAACGGCAACGTCCGTGCGCCGCGCGACATCCTCGCCCGCCTTGAGGCAGTAGAGGTAGAGCGCGTCGGACGTGCCATGGCGGCGGAGCGCGGCCTTACCTACACCCCGAGCCAGCCGGGCGAATATGTGTCCGGCCGGCTCGCCGGTTCGGTCAATCTCGTCAGCGGGCGTTTCGCCATGATCGACGACGGCCTCGGCTTCCAGCTCGTGCCTTGGCAGCCTGTGCTGGGGAAGCAGATCGGCCGGCACATCTCTGGTGTTTCCCGCGATGGCGACGTCGAGTGGAGCCTTGGCCGAAGCCGGGGGCTGGGGCTTTAGGTCGAGCCACCCTGCAGCGGCGGCGTCTCCAGATCGGGATCGGCTGCCAGCGGAGCGAAAGGATCGACTTCGGGAAACAGCGTGCGCTCACGTAACCAATCGCCAAACGAGGCGGGATCGAGCGCCCGCTCCAACTCGCCAAGGCGCTGGCGCGCCCAGCTCAGCATGCGCTGCGTCTCGGTATCCTCGATATCCGCCGCCCATGCGATCCAGGAGCGCAGCTGGTCGGCCTTGCGGCCCATCTCGACGATCTCGTCGATTAGCTCGTCGCGTTCCTCTTCGCGCTTGGTGCGCGCCTCCGTCCGTTTCCGGTTCTCTTCCGCGCGGCGGCGCAGACGTGCGTTGCGCTCGTCGTTCAGGCGTCGATCGCGTCGGTAGTCGATCCAGCCGTGGAGTTCCTCGATGATGGAGTCGAGTTGGGCCTCCAGGGTGGCACGGGTGTTGTCTCGCCAGTTGCGGCGGCGCTGGTCTGTGCTCCAGGCTTCAATGGAGATCGTCAGTTCACCAGTCGGGATGTAATCAAACTCGGGATATTGGCGTTCGTAGGTGAAATCCCAATCACGGTAGCGAGCCGAGCGCCGATAGCGCTCCTCCGCCTTCAACTCGTCGACCGTCGGCTCGTGCTTCCGGCGTTTTATCGTCTCCGCCAGGGTGAAGGGGACCTTGTCAACGCCCCGGCGGACTTCGACGTGCTTGCCGGCGAAGGTGCAGGAAATCTCCCGCGCCTCCAGCCCGCGCGCGATGCTGTCGAGAATGAAGATCGCCCTCTCAACCGAATCAGCTCCCAGTCGCATAGAGAGCAGGCCTTCCCCGCTAATCGCGATGATGCCGTCACGATCCGGCTTGGCACGGCGCAGCGTATGGGCGGTCAGCGATACGGCAATGTGGGGGCTGTTCACCCGGCCCCACTCGATCGTCCGTGTGTTCGGCTCCCGCCGCTTCATCAATCGGCGCGGAGCGATCGCTGCCTTGCGTGCCTGTTCGAGGCGCTCCTCTATGATCGGATCTGACGGGCTCGTCGGATCGAGGCTGATGAGCTCGACCGCGGGATCGGCCGAGGAGGCAAAGATCGTCTGCCTCGGGTTCTTGCCAGCCGCTCGGTCACGCCAATAGGCCGCCGTCGGCAGCGGCACGCGATGCTGGACGCATAAGTCCCGCAGCCGCCAATGCGAAAGGCCGAGCTTGCCGGCGACGGCCTCAAGCGGCTCGGCCCAAACGAGATCGTACATCTCGCGGCGGGTGATATGGGCAATCATGCGGATATGCGAGCAACGTCAACGGAAGCCCGCAATCTATCGCTGATCGATGACATCTCCCGCCAGCCGACCAAAGCCATTCACAGAAAAGAACTTTCGCTAAGAACAGCAGGCCGGTCCGCCGCAGCCGCATCAAGGCTGGCGCTTCGCGCCACCGCTCACGCAGCTACGGCCTTGACCCAGCCGCGGCAGACCCGGCAGGAGCCGGCTATCGCGGAGGGCGGAGTGTGAGCGACTTGCGCCCCGACTGAGAGACGCGGACGGTTGGGGCGCGCCGACTTCGGCCTTGCAGGCTTCGGATGGAAAAGTCGAATGGCTGCCCTTTCCTCGGCGGACATGCCGTGACGGTTGCCAACCAATATGAGCGATTCCCGGCTGCCTAGAGTCCACATCCTTTGGTGGTAATTGCGCACTTATGGTCTGACGACAAGCGCGTCGAATTGGGCGAGGGGTCGGGCGCTATTCAGCGCAGAAGATCCGGAGTTGAACCCCTACAGACTGGCAGGCTGAATATGTCGAGAGCACCAGGTGATAGAATTGGAGGACGTGCGGCTCGGGCTGGGGTTTAGCGAACTCGACCTTGAGCTTGGCGAGCGACAGCATGCCGCCCGAACAGACCAGCCAGATCGCCCGGTCGGTCGTCGGAGCCGCACGTAGACGTTGGAAGGCATTGCGGAAAGCCTTCGATCCGCGGCCGTGTCGCTTGCGATCGACCGTCTGGGTAATGGGCGGATTGCGCGTTGACAGTCGCCAATGGCCGTCGAACCGGGTTTGGCTGCCCGGCAGGACGACCCCATCGCTTTTCATATAGGCGAGATTTTTGAGACCTTGCGCGCAGACGTCGTAAAAGGCTGACGCCGACACGCCGGGATTGCCGCTTTTCCATTTGCCTGCAACGGCCACCGCCGCCGGACTAGCCGATGTCTCATCTAGGCCGAGGAAGTCGCCAACCTCGTCCTGAAGATCGTCGCACACCAGATCAGGGAAACTCCGCCCGAACAGCGCCGGGCCACGGTCGGGCCTGAGCGCCTTGTCGAGAAACTCAAACAATGAGCCGTCGGACCAATTATCGACATGCCCTTCGACCAGCGCACCCTTTTCCGACGCCACCGCGCCGAGACCGGGGATCGCGGTGATCAGATCAAGCACAAGAGTCGCAGCACCCTTTGGATCGGTGAGGTCGAGGTCGAGCCGGTAAAAATCGCCGCTGACATACGTGTGTGTGAGATCTTGGGTGATAATCCGGAATGGCTGCAGTTGATTCAAGCGACGGGTTAGAGAGACCTTCGGATTGTCCTTCGTCTTGATCCGGCTTAGGCCGGGCGAGACGAGCCAATATTTACCTTTCTTGGCGTTCCAGTCGATCCAGACCGGATGCTCCTCTCCATCGACATGCAGGAGGAAGCGGAACCGCGCGGGTGCCTTGGGGTCGGCATCCTCCTCGACTGCGACACATAGATCCTCGATCCTGACCGCCGCAGTCTGCCCCTTCGCGACAAACTGATCGCCCATCTCGACCATGTCGATGAGGATGTTGAGTGGCGTCGTGTCCGCCGGCACCATGTCGGGAGCGGCGAAGCGGGTGAAGAGCGATGCTGTCCGGGCGGCGGCGTCGAGCTGCGCATCGACCGTGCCGCACCAATCTGCATATTGCTGCGCGGTCAGCTCATTGCCCTTTCCGTCGCGCACGCGCGATCGCGAAAAGCCAACCGCCCGGCGGACCCCATCCTCGGCCGCCTTGGGGTGAATATAGCCGGTCGCTCGTGTCACGACGTTGAGGTGCTCGCCCATGAACACGCCCGACCGATCGAGCGAGCGTGCCGACAGACTGCGCGATCGCAGCGCCAGCGGCCCAAGATCGGTGTTTTTGACGCTCATGAAAGAAATGATGTTGTCGTGCCCATCGGGTAGAAGGGCGCGCAAGGTCTTGGCGTTGACGCGAGGACCGATGCCATCGAGTTCGTTGATCCAGAGACCGGCGCTGTCGAAGAAGAAGAGACGCTTGTTCTTTTTCGCATAGATCGTCGCCTCGAGGCTCGGCGCCTGAAAAAGGCTGCCCGACAGGAACGGTGATGGAGTCAGCCGAAGCGTGATATGATAGCGGCAAGTGCCGTCGGCGGTTTGACCGGTGAGCGCTTCGTGGCGATCCTCGCGAGTGAGTTCGGCCTTGATTGCCATTTGGAGCTCGTCCAGATCGAGATCTGGCTCGATCGTGAAGGCGACCGCCGCGCTCGGGAAGCGCAGGTCGTCATGGAGAGCGGGATCGTCGAGATCGGGTCGTTCGCGGAAGCGCCCCATAACATAGTCGAGGGTCGGCAGGGCTGCGATCAGGTTTTCCAGGATCGTCGCGTCGTTGCGTACGAACGGCTTGTTGCCATTCGCCTTCGAGGCTGCGTCAAAGGCGAGGAAGCTGCTCCATTCGTTGGCGATGTTACGACCCTTGGGCGCGAGGACATAGGCGGCCGGCGCGGCTTCGCCGATCGACCCCGGATGGCGGATCAGCCTGCCAATCTGCTGGACCAGCATGCGCGTATTCGTGAACGGCTCGTAGAGCGCGAGCATCGTGCAACGGGGATCGTCGATTCCTTCGATTAGCATGAACTGGTGGACGAGAAAGCGTTCGGCCCGCGCCGACAGGTCCCTCGGCACCGCGTCGAAAATGCCTTCATCGGGCCGCTCGCGGAAATTGTGATGGATTGCGAGGACCCCGTCGGCGCGACCAGCAAGCCCCGCGGTCAGTGCTTGGTGCATTTCGGTGACTGACTCCTCGCTGTCGCAGCGCACAATCACCTTGTTGGCAGCCGTGAAACGCCCTTCGGCCACAAGCGCGTCGACCCTGGCGATTAGCGCCGGGGCATAGTCGTCCGGCGACAGGGGCAATGGCTGTTCGTCGATTTCGACCCCACGGATGAGACCCTGATTGACCGCGTCGGCAAAGCCGAGAAAATGGATATGGCCGTCATCGACATCGAAGATCTTGAGATCGCCCCGAAACGGCGTGGCACTGAACAGCACAGTAGGTACAGCAAAACCACGGACGACGCGCGCCCAGCTAGGTGCAGGCTCGCGATGCCCCTCGTCGAACAGTAACGTGCCGATGCGGCCATGGAGCTGATCGATCTTGCCGTCCGCGTCGATCTGCTGGATGGCCTGCACGGTACCGACCACGATGATCCGCTCGCCACCATGACCGTCGAGGCGCTGCGCGAGGCTCTCGATATCACTCGGCAGAACATTCCAAACCCGGTCCGGCTTCCAGGCCGGGTTGGCGCCGATCTTATCCCAGAAGCGGTACTCGAACTGGGCGATGAGCTGCTCGACCAAGGCCGCTGAGGGGCAGACGACTAGCACCGGCCGGACCTGAGCGCGTTGGCGAGCTATCGTCGCCATCACGCCGGTTTTGCCGGTGCCTGTCGGCATATTGACGAGGCATGCGCGGGCGCTCGCCGACGCGAAGTAAGCTTCGACCGCGTCGAGCGCCGCATGCTGATGCGGCCACAGCGAAAGCGCGCTCCTGGATAGTTCGCCATCAAGCAAATCGCGCGCTCCCCCAGTAGCGGATCGGCTGGTTCTTTTTCGGTGACCAGCTATAGCTGCCGTTGCATCGCTGGCTGCACCCGCGTCACGCCCGTACCCTCGCCGCTCGCCCCTTCCGGAAAAGCGCGCGTACGCGTAACCCTTTCCGGTCAGTCCTTCACCGTGCTGGCCCGATACGTATCCGCCTGCCGTGCCGAGCGGCCGACGACGAAGGCAGCCCTCTCGAAGAGCTCACTATAGGTGAAGATGTCTATGTTCCGGGAATCCCTTCTGAAGAGCTCGAAGGTCCGGAATTTGGCCTCCCGCTCCATATCGCTTCCGGAGAAGGCGTTGTCACTCCCGATAACGAGAATGCACTTGGGGTCAGCGGTGCGATGGCGGATCAGCGCTCCGTCGCGGTCATAGTTCCCCGCGGCGTGGGTCGCCGCCTTGACCAGCCAGTCGGCTTTCTGCTGGAGGATCTGCGAGACCGACTCCATCAGATCCGTGGACAGACGCCACGCCCCGGAGCGTGCCCGGCTTCCGCCGAACAGCGGCGTGCCCGGCTGCTTAACCTCGACCAGCACTGTGAAGTGGGTTGCGCCAAGAAGGAAGTCCACGACAGGTGCGTCCCGCCCCGCGAGGTCCGATGATCCCACTACTGTCTCTTCCTGGAGAATGCCGAGGAACCGATAGTCGAGGCCGAAGCCGAATATCCACTCGTTGTGTCCGAGGAAGTGCTGCCAAGCCTTTTCAGGTTGGTCCGTCCTCACGCCCTCCCTCTCAGCGTAGGCCTTAACCTCTCCGGCGTCATTGAGCATGAGCCGAAACTTCTCCAGCTGCGCCTTACGGTAGCCGATGTTGACGATATCGTGCGAAGTGATGAGCCCGCTCCTGACGAGCTCATCCACGATCCTCTGGCCGTCGGGCTGAATGAGCAGCGCTTTAATTTTCTTCGCAAACTCCGGGTCGATGCCGGAGATGCCTCCCTCCACAAAGGGAGTCCTGGGCTGGTTCAGGCTCGCCAGATCGAGGTCCTTCATCAGTTGCAGGAGTGACGCCAGCTTCTCGAACGAGAAGTGAGTGAGCTGGAATGGCTCGTCCGACAGGAAACGGTCCTCGACCCAGCCATCGTGCTTGTAGTGCTTGAAGCGCTTAAGCGTTACCGCCGTGATCTCGTTTGATCCGTAGATAAAGGTTAGAGTGAGCTTGATGCGGTTCCTTGATGGAAAAGGCGGGGAGTACTCGACGGTTGTGCTGCCGTCTTCCTCGACGACGTAGTTGAAGAATCGGCCGGCACCGTTCTTGAAGTCTCGCGGGTAGAGATGTTCCACCTTACATCCGCCAACAAAAGTGGTCTCGTCAGCTCCGCTCATCAGGTTTCCCCATCCCGACCCCAATATAGCCACGGTACAGCCCGACAGGTTGAACAGCAAACGCTGGCGTTCGGACCACTGTCCTCGCGGCGCGGAACGCGTTTTGCACCTCGCGCACAGGCAAGGCAGCCCACTGGAGCGGGGCGCAGCGAAAGACCGCTTATTGCTTCTCGGCGGCTGCCAAGAGCCATGCCGCGAATGTCTAGTTTTGGGAAGCGAGTTTGGAATTGCAAACGGCCAACTTGGGGGCGCAAAGCCGCCGTCCGCACGGGCGTGCCGAGGTAGCCGCTTCGGGTCAAGGAAGTTTTGCGTATTTCCGGTCATACATCGGCTATTGGGCATCGGTCGCGGTCGCGTCAGTCTTAGGAATGACCAGACGCTCACATTCACCCACCCGATACCCCGCATATCGATTTGTGCCGGGCCGCTTGCCCGACGACCTACACACCTATGCGGACACTCCGCCGCCCCGCCGCAGGGCGCGTCCGTCCTCAACTCCCGCTCCGATGACCGTCACCGACGACTGGCCGGAATACATTCCGGTGACAGAGGCGGAGATTGCTGTCTTCGAGGCGTGGTTCGGCGATATTCTGGAGGAGCTGATCCAAGGGAATGACCGCCTGACACGAAAGGCTCTGCCATGACCGTTCCGCTGCGTGCCGCTTTGTACCTGCGCGTCTCCACAGCCCGGCAAGCCGAGCACGATGTCTCGATCCCGGATCAGCGCCGTCAGGGCGAGGCCTATTGCCAGGCGCGCGGCTATCAGCTGGTCGAGACCTATGTCGAGCCGGGAGCCTCGGCGACCAATGATCGCCGGCCCGAGTTCCAGCGGATGATCGAGGCCGGCACGTTGAAGCCGGCGCCGTTCGATGTGGTCGTGGTGCACAGCTTCTCGCGCTTCTTCCGCGATCACTTCGAGTTGGAATTCTATGTGAGGAAGCTCGCCCGCAACGGCGTGCGGCTGATGTCGATCACCCAGGAGATGGGCGACGACCCTATGCACGTCATGATGCGGCAGATCATGGCGCTTTTCGACGAGTACCAGTCCAAAGAGAACGCCAAGCACGTCCTGCGGGCCCAGAAGGAGAATGCCCGGCAGGGCTTCTGGAACGGTGCTCGCCCGCCGATCGGCTATCGCGTGGTAGAGGCCGAGCAGCGCGGCGTCAAGGTGAAGAAGAAGCTGGAGATCGACCCGCTTCACGCCGACACGGTGCGACTGATCTTCGATTTGGCCCTGAATGGCGACCGTCGCTCCGGCCCGATGGGTATGAAGGCGATCGTCAGCCACCTCAATCGGAACCGGATCTACACCCGCGAGGGCGGACGCTGGGGTATCGGCCAGCTTCACCGGGTGCTGACCCGCCGGACCTATATTGGCGAGCACCAGTTCAACAGCCGCTCCAAGAGCAAGCAGAAGAAGCCCGAGAGCGAGGTGGTGGTGGTCGCCGTGCCGCCGCTGATCGACGTCAAAGTCTTCAATGCGGTGCAGGAGCAGCTTCAGGCGCGCAATCCGAAGATCGTGCCGCCGCGCGTGGTGAGCGGTCCGACGCTGCTCACCGGCATCTGCTATTGCGCCCAGTGCGGCGGGGCCATGACCCTCCGTACCGGTAAGAGCGGGCGCTATCGGTACTACGCTTGCTCGATCAAGGCACGGCAGGGCGAGACCGGCTGTGCCGGCCGCGCCATCCCGATGGAGATGCTGGACACGCTTGTGGCGACCCATATCGAGCAGCGCCTCCTTCAGCCCGAGCGGCTGCAGGAAATCCTCGCTTCCATGCTCGACCACCGCCAGGAGCGGCTTGAACGCCGCCGCGAGCAAATTGCCGAACTCAACAAGCGCGGGACTGAAGCCGACCAGCGGCTGCGTCGGCTCTACGACGCCATCGAATCGGGTGTCGCCGACATCGCCGATCCGGCTTTGAAGGAACGAATCGACGGCCTGAAGGCGCTCCGCGATCAGGCGCAGGCCGATGCGGCCCGCGCGCAAACGTCTCTTGCCATCTCAGGCGAGGACGCCGTGACGCCTGCCATGGTGGCGCGCTTGGCCGACATTGCCCGCAAGCGCTTGCGCATCGAAGGCGGCGGCTACCGCCGCGATCATTTGCGTGCCTTGGCTCAGCGCGTCGAGGTCGGAGCCAAGGAGTCCGCATCATCGGATCGAAGGGAGACTTGCTCCGAACGCTGGCTGCCGTCTCAGGAGGGAAAACGGCGACTCTAGGCGTGCCCAGTTTGGGACCGAAATGGCGGAGAGGGAGGGATTCGAACCCCCGATAGGCTTGCACCTATGCCGCATTTCGAGTGCGGTGCATTCAACCACTCTGCCACCTCTCCAGCGGCCGTGCTTGTAAGCGAGGTTGTGGCGGGTGACAAGGCGCGGCGGCGGCAAAAGTCTCCCGCCCGGACCCCTGTCGGGCTCCGGAGCGCCGGGGTCGGGGTCAGGGGATGGCGAGCTTCGCACGCTCAGCCCCCCGCGTCATCCAGCCAGAAAAGGGCTTCGGAACGCAGACCCGGAGGCCTGCCCGGAGACCGACGATCCCTCGGACGGGCCGACGCCGGCACAGGCTCGTCATGTGGTCAACCGCGATCACCTCGGCCGTAACCCCGAAGGTGACTTCGAGCTCGGGCCTCGTCGTCAACCGCGATCGCCGCGGCCGTAACCCGGGACAACCGCACGTCCGCTACCGTCGCACGTGTTTTCAGGCCGGAACGACCGGCAATTATCCCGCGCCGCGCGACCGATCAGGCATCGCCGGCGCTTCGGCACGCCAACCAGACGCTCGGGGTGATGGCGACGCCCACAACTTCAAAGACCCGCCCCTCAGGCGCTCTTTTTTTCTCTCTCCTTCGTTTTCGCCTTGTCCTTGCTCTTCTCGCTCTTGCCGCCGGATTTCGCGGCCACTCTGGCCTCCGCCTTGTCCCTCCGGTTGGTGAAGCGGGCGTTGCCAAGGCCGGTGCCGATCGTCAGCACGCCCCACCGCTCAAAATCCTGCATGAACGGCACCTCGCTGAGCCCCTGCGCCACGCCATCATTGTGCATCAGCACGGCTGTGTCGTGATCGCCAATAGCCGGGATCGCCTCGATCAGGCTGGCGGGCAGGTGAAAACGGCTGCTCTCCCAGTTGCCGGGCAGGTTCTGCGCACCTTTCTCGATGGTGCCGTCCGCGTTGATCCAGCCGGGACACGAGATGCCGATGAACGGCGCCAGCTTCAGCCCTTTGTCCTCGGCCTTGTCGATCAGATCCTTGAGCATCCCGACGAGCTTCTTCACCGCGTCCTCGCGGGTGGGCTCCTCGTCGGCGTGACGCCACAGCTCTGACTTCCAGACGCTAGCCTTGGACAGATCCGGCGCCTTCTTCCAGCAGGTCTCCACCACGCCGCAGCGGATGTTCGAGCCGCCGATATCGACGGCCAGAATGCTATCGTAGCCCTCGAAGATCCAGCTCGGCGCCAGATGCAGGCAGCCGATCAGCCCGGCCTCGTCCGGGTGATAGCGGATCGGCAGCAACTCGATGGCGTGGCCGTCGGCCTTGAGCAGGATCTCGGCGCGGGCGATGGCGATCTCGCCGAGCCGGCTCTGGCGGAAGCCCCCGCCCACCACGATGGCCTCGGTGTCCTTCCAGGCCTTGGTCTTGAGGAAACGCGCCGTCACGTAGGCCAGTTCCTGCGCGAAGTCCTCGATCGCGCTGTGCACCACGGCCGCGGCCGCCGCGTCGTCGCCGACCAGTATTTTGTCGAGCGTCGTCTTGGAGATGTCCTCGGTCGATTCCTCGCCGAACGGATCCTCATCGTCCTTGCGCAGCGGTTTGCGCCACTTCTCCAGAATGGCCTGAAACGCCCGCCGGCTGGCGCGGTCGCCGAGAAAGCCGTCATCGTCCTTCAACTCGATGTTGTAGGTATCGATCTCGACCGACGGCAGGCGCTCGCTGCCATGGGTGCTCAGTCCGTTCGCAGCGCGCTCGTCCGCCATGATTGCCCCTCTGTTCCGGCCACGGTCATCAACGGCGCAGGGAACCTTTTGTTTCAGGCCACCCGCAGGCAATGCCGCGCGAAGACCGGACGGCTTCGTCAAATCTTTGACGGCATTCGTTTTTTGCCATTCCGGCTTGACTCAGACTGGCCCGCGCCTGTAAAAGCCCGTGTCGGCGTGGGGGCAGCTTCGCGCCGATCGTTTTGTTTTGCTCCGGATTTGGCTCGCTATCGGGCCGGGAGCGGGCGAAAACGCAAGCGGATCTTTTCGGCTGTTCGGATCGAGACGATCACGAAAGGCCGGGTCCATTGAACCCAAACCGACTGACCAAGAAGCCGGGCCGGAGCGATCCGAGCGCCGGAATCGAACACGAAGGATGAAAACGATGTTCGCAGTCATCAAAACCGGCGGACGCCAGTATCGCGTCGCTCCGGATGATGTTCTCGAAATTGGCAAGATCGCCGGCGATGTCGGCACCATTATCCAGCTCCCGGAAGTGCTGGTGGTGGGTGGCGAGGCCCCGGTGCTGGGCGCGCCGACCGTGGCGGGCGCAACCGTCGCCGCCGAGGTGCTGGACCACAAGCGCGGGCCTAAGGTCATTGCCTTCAAGAAGCGCCGCCGCAAGAACTCGCGCCGCAAGCGCGGCTATCGCGACGAGATCACGGTGCTGCGCATCACCGAGATTCTGACCGACGGCAAGTCGCCCTCCATCGGGCCGCGCCCGAAGAAGGTGAAGGCTGCTCCGGCGGAGAACACGACTTCTGACGCTGAGTAAGAATATCTCGAACCAAGGCCAATCAAGGCAGGGACGACGTGATTTGGTCACGGTGTCCCGTTAGACACAGAATCGAATTCGGAGACGAGCCATGGCTCACAAAAAAGCAGGCGGTTCATCGCGCAACGGACGTGATTCGGCTGGCCAGCGTCTTGGTGTGAAGGCGTTCGGCGGCGAACACGTGATTCCCGGCAACATCATCGTGCGTCAGCGCGGCACCAAATGGCATCCCGGCCAGAACGTCGGCATGGGCACCGATCACACGATCTTCGCCAAGGCCGAGGGCCGCGTCGAGTTTCGCGCCAAAGCCAACGGCCGCACCTTCATTTCGGTTATTCCGCTCGCTGACGCGGCCGAGTAACCCACGGTGGACACCATCAAGTCCGCCGGATCCTGTTGAACCGGCGGGCCACGCGTAGGCTCTGAGGGGAGGCGGGCATCCGGCCTCCCCTTTTCGTTTCTCGCGCGCATGCGCAAGAAGGAGCCGACCATGTTGCAGGAACTCCCGCCCTCCGAGCGATCGGACACGGCTGCACTGACGATCGAGACCGAGCGGCTGTCGCTACGCCATCCCGTGCTGGCCGACTGCGACGCCATCGCGCGTCTGATCAACGACCGCCGGATCGCCGAGAACCTGCGCCGCGTTCCGCATCCCTACCATGTCTCCCACGCCCGCGAATTTCTCGCCGGACTCGATGGCGCCGGCCGCGAGACGACGTTTCTCATCCTGCGCGCGAACGAACTCATCGGCATGGTGGGGCTCGACTGGAGCCGCACGGACGGAGCCGAACTCGGCTACTGGCTCGGGCTTCCGTTCTGGGGCTGCGGTTACGCGACGGAAGCCGCGCAGGCCGTCATCGACCTCGCCTTCGAGGATCACGACGTCGCGCGCCTCCATGCCGCCGCGCGCGTGGCCAATCCGGCCTCGCGGCGCGTCCTGGAAAAGTGCGGCTTCCAGTGGAGCGGCGTCGAACTGCATCGCTCCGTGGCCCTGGGATCGTCCACGCCGGTGGACTGCCTGTATCTCGACCGCGGCGTCTGGGCCTCGCTCAGGAGCTGGGGCGTTGCGCGCCGGAGGCAGGGCGCGACCTGACGCCGCGCAATATGGCATGAAGACAAGACCTGCCGCCCCCCGGCGGCCGGCCGTCACGCCGGCGGCGGGCTCGGTTCAGGCTCGCGCCGCATCACCAGCCGCTCGCGGAAAAAGATGTAGATGCCGGCGGCGGTGACAATGGCGGCTCCCAGCATTGTCTGTAAGGACGGCACGTCGCCGAACATCAGATAGCCGAGCAGGATCGCCCACACGATCATGGTGTACTGGAACGGCGCGACCGCACTCGCGGGCGCCAGATGCAGCGATTTGTTCAGGCACAGCATGCCGCACATGTTGACGATGCCGGTCGCGAAGATCAGCAGCACCACCGCCCATGTCGGCGTAACCCATGCGCCGAGCGAGATCATTCCGCCCACGCCGCACGATCCGAAGAGCTGGAACAGCGACAGCACCGAGCTCGGCGTTCCGCGCACCTGCCGCGTCAGGATCAGAAAGATGGACTGGCACAGACAGCCGCCAAGCGCGATCATCGCGGGCCAGGTGATCGTCGCACCGGACGGCCGCAATGCGATCAGAACGCCGGCAAAGCCCACCGCCACAGCGCTCCAGCGCCGCCACCCGACCTGCTCGCGCAGAAAGATCGCCGACAGTGCGGTGACGAAGATCGGCGCGGCGAGATAACACGTCGTCGCGTCGGCAAGCGGAATGTAGCGCACGGCGGTGAAGAACATCAGGCCGTCTAGCACCGAGAACAGCACGCGCAGCACCTGCAGGCCGGGCCGCGGCAGCGTGCGGATCATGGTGAGAAGGTTCGGCGGCAGGAACGGCACGATCACGATCATCGCCGCGATGCCGCGGATGAAAAACATCTGCCACGGATGGTAAGTGGTGAGCATGGTCTTGGTGACGGCGTTCACCAGCGAGAAGATCGCGACCGAGAGCAGCATCATGCCGATGCCGTTCAGCGTCGCCCGCCGCTGGGCCGCTGATGCCGATGTCAGGGATGACAGTGTCATGGGCGCTACGCCGGAGGTTCGAGCGGCGGGCTGGCCCGGCCCAGCGCCTGCTCCCGCATGAAGATGTAGATGCCCGCAGCCGCGATGATCGCCGCGCCGATCACGGTCTGCGATCCCGGCACATCGCCGAAGAACAGAAAGCCCAGCAACATCGCCCAGATGATCATCGTGTACTGATAGGGCACCACGACACTGGCAGGCGCGAGCTTGAGCGAGCGGTTCATGGAGAACATCGCGCCGATGGTGAGGACGCCCGCGACCGCATACAGGCCGATATCGGCCAGTTGCAGCGGCACCCAGTGCGTGACGCTGAGCGCCACGCCCAGCGCCAGCGTCCCGACGACCTGCGCCGTGCCGAGCACGATGTCGGGCGTGCCTCGCAGAGACCGCGTGACGATCATCAGACCGGAGAACGCCAGTGTGCCGCCGAGTGCGATCAGCGAGGGCCAGCTCGCAGCGCTGGTGGACGGCTTCACCGCGATCACGACACCGGCGAATCCGACAGCCACTGCGGTCCATCGCCGCCAGCCGACTTTCTCGCCGAGAAACACCGCCGATACCGCCGTGACGAAAATCGGCGTCGCGAGATAGACGGTGATCACGTCGGCCAGCGGCAGATAGGTGACCGCGAGAAAGAACGCCGCGACTTCGAGCGCGGACAGCGCGCCGCGCAGGGCCTGCAGGCCCGGACGCGGAACATTCAGAAAATCGCCCCGCTGCCGCCAGATGAACGGCGACAGCAGTACCAGCGCAGCGCCGGAGCGCAGCAGCAGCAACTGACCGACCGAATAGGTCGCGACCATGAACTTGCCCAGCGCATCGCCGAACGAAAAGATCCCGATGCCGAGCAGCATCAGTCCGATCCCCGTGAGGCGGGCCGAACGCTCGTCCGTACCGGGCGAAAGCCGCGACAGCAAACTCATGGCGCGAACCGATCAGAATTCTTGGGATTGGGCAGGAAGGCGCGGCGCGAATCCGTCCGGCCGCCGGCGCGGTTAGAGACCATTGCCGGAGGCCGCGCAAGCTCCCGAGACAGCGGACTTGCTGCGCCGGCAGCGCATGGATTCCCGATGAACCGGTTGCTGCGCTGCCAGCACTGGGATACGGATGGCCCATGAAATTTCTCGACGAGGCCAAGGTCTATATCCGCTCCGGCGACGGCGGGAACGGCTGCGTCGCGTTCCGCCGGGAAAAATACATCGAGTTCGGCGGGCCGAGCGGCGGCAACGGCGGCCGGGGCGGCGATGTGATCGTCGAAGCCGTCGCGGGCCTCAACACCCTGATCGACTACCGCTACCAGCAGCATTTCAAGGCCCAGCGGGGCGTCGGCGGCATGGGCAAGGATCGCCACGGGGCCAACGGGGAAGACATCACGCTCAAGGTGCCGGTCGGAACCCAGATTTTCGACGAGGACCGCGAGACGCTGCTGGCCGACCTCACCAGGGTCGGCGAGAAAATCACGCTTGCCAGGGGCGGCAATGGCGGCTTCGGCAACGCCCACTTCAAGTCCTCGACCAACCGCGCCCCGCGCCACGCCAATCCGGGCCAGCCGGGCGAGGAGCGCTGGCTCTGGCTGCGCCTGAAGCTGATCGCCGATGCCGGGCTGGTCGGTCTGCCCAACGCGGGCAAATCCACCTTCCTCGCCGCGGTCTCGGCAGCCAAGCCGAAGATCGGCGACTATCCCTTCACCACGCTGCATCCGCAGCTTGGCGTGGTGCGGATCGACGGCCGCGAATTCGTGCTGGCCGATATTCCCGGCCTGATCGAGGGCGCGCATGAGGGCGCGGGCCTCGGCGATCGTTTTCTCGGCCATATCGAGCGCTGCCGGGTGCTGCTGCATCTGGTCGACGCCACCTGCGAGCATGCGGGCAAGGCCTACAAGACCATCCGCAACGAACTCGAGGCCTATGACGAGCGGCTGGTGGACAAGCCGGAAATCGTCGCGCTCAACAAGATCGACGCGGTCTCGCCCGAGGATCTGAAGCAGCAGAAGGCGCGGCTGAAGCGCGCCGCCAAGGTGACGCCGCTGCTGATCTCCGGTGTCACCCGCCAGGGCGTCGATGACGCGCTGCGTGCCCTGCTCACCGTGATCGACGAGGCCCCGCTCGCGCCGGAGCCGGTTCCGGCGCTGGTCGGCCAGCCCTCGCCGTAAAGTTTCCGCGCCTTCGCGACGCCGCCTGACCTTTCGATCAACCGATCCCGTCCCTTCGTCATGACACTCCCTGAACTCAGAAACTTCCGCCGTATCGTGGTGAAGGTCGGCTCGGCGCTGCTGGTCGATTCCGATGCCGGCGCGGTGCGCACCGCCTGGCTCGCCGCGCTCGCCGACGACATCGCGGCGCTGCACCGCGCCGGATGCGACGTGCTGGTGGTCTCGTCCGGCTCCATCGCGCTCGGCCGCAGCCGGCTCAAGCTGCCACGCGGCCCCTTGAAGCTGGAGGAAAGCCAGGCCGCCGCCGCCGTCGGCCAGATCGCGCTGGCGCGGATCTGGTCGGAAGTGCTGAGCGCGCACGGAATCGGCGCCGGCCAGATTCTGGTGACATTGCAGGACACCGAGGAGCGACGGCGCTATCTCAATGCCCGCTCCACCATCGCCAAGCTGCTGGACTGGCGCGCGGTGCCGATCATCAACGAGAACGACACCGTCGCCACCTCGGAAATCCGCTACGGCGACAACGACCGCCTCGCCGCCCGCGTCGCCACCATGGCAAGCGCCGACCTGCTGGTGCTGCTGTCGGACATCGATGGTCTCTACACCGCGCCGCCCGCCACCAATCCGGACGCAACGCTGATTCCAGTGGTGGATTCCATCACCGCGGAAATCGAGGGCATGGCCGGCGCGGCGGGCTCCGAGCTGTCGCGCGGTGGCATGCGGACCAAGATCGAGGCCGCGAAGATCTGCACCAGCGGCGGCACGCACATGCTGATCGCCTCGGGCAAGGTGCCGCATCCGCTGAAGGCCATCGCGGACGGCGGACGCTGCACGTGGTTTCTCACGCCCGCCAATCCGGTCACCTCGCGCAAGCGCTGGATCGCGGGCTCGCTGGAGCCGCGCGGCACGCTCACCATCGATGCCGGCGCGGTCGCGGCGCTGCGGGCCGGGAAAAGCCTGCTGCCGGCCGGCGTGATCCGGATCGACGGCGAATTCGCTCGGGGAGACGCGGTGATCGTGCGCGGACCGGATACCGACGAAATCGGGCGCGGACTTGTCGCCTACGACGCCGAAGACGCCGAGAAGATCAAGGGCCACTCATCATCCGAAGTCGCGCTGATGCTCGGCATCACCGGGCGGGTCGAGATGATCCACCGCGACGACCTCGTGATCGGCGCAGCGCCGGGCGAGCACGCCTGACGTGACGGCAGGTCAGGCCGCGCGGACCTCGCGCAGGAATGCATCCACCTGCATCTTGAGCGCCTCGCCGCTTTGCGACAGCTCGGCGGCGGACTCCACCACCTGACCGGCCGCCGCGCCGGTTTCCCGCGCGGCATCCTGCACGCCGACGATGTTCGACGACACCTCGTCGGTGCCGCGCGCCGATTCGGCGACGTTGCGGGCAATCTCGCGGGCGGCCGCGCCCTGCTCCTCGACGGCCGCGGCGATGGCGCTGGAAATGCCGTTCACCCGGCTGATCGCACGCGCGATGGTGTCGATGGAGACAACCGAGGTGCGGGTCGCGCCCTGGATGGCGGACACCTGCGCCGAGATTTCGTCGGTCGCCTTCGCGGTCTGGCTCGCAAGCGCCTTCACCTCGGATGCGACCACAGCGAAGCCGCGCCCGGCCTCACCCGCGCGCGCCGCCTCGATGGTGGCGTTGAGGGCGAGCAGGTTCGTCTGGGCGGCGATGTCGCTGATCAGTTTGACCACCTCGCCGATCCTCTGCGCCGCGTCTTCCAGTCCCTTGACCTCGGCATTGGTCTGATCGGCCTGCGCCGCCGCCTGACCGACGGCCGTCGCCGATTCGTTGACCTGCTGGGCGATCTCGCTGATTGATGCGTTCAATTGCTCGACCGACGCCGCGACCGCCTGCGCGTTCTGTGACGCCTCGGTGGATGCCGCGGCGACGACCGTGGTCTGGCGGGCGGATTCCTCCGCCGTCCGCGCCATGGTCTCCGCGGTCGAGCGCAGCTCGGTCGCGGCCGAGGCGACCGTCTGCACGATGCCGCCGACATTGTCCTCGAACCGGATAGCCAGCGCGTGCATCGCGTCGCGCCGCTCGGCTTCCAGCGAACGGCGCTGCTCCTCCTGCGCGGCGCGCAGATGCTCGGTCTGGATCAGACCGTCCTTGAACACCTCGACGGACTGCGCCATCGAGCCGATCTCGTCGCGGCGATCCTTCCCCGGCACCTCGATGCCGTACGTGCCGGACGCGATGGTCCGCATCGCGCCATTGAGCGCGAGAATCGGGCGGGCCAGCCCGCGCCCGACCTGCGCGGCAACCAGAATCGCGATCAGCATCGCAACCACAGTGCCGCCAGCCGACCATACCGCTGAACTGCGAGCGAGCGCGGCATAGGCGGTCGTGTCACGGACGATCTCCACGACGGCGACCGGCTGGCCGGAGAAATTCCTGATCACGCCGAACAGCGTGGCTGACGGAACGCCTTCGATCTCGCCTTCCGAAAACTCGGTTTCGCCGGCCAGCGCGCGCCTGACAACACTCTCCGGCGGAGCCGCCTTCAGTGTCGATGCCAGTGTCTGGACCTTGTCGCCGTTGATCTGATGGATCGCGACATCGAACCCGAACCGCGCCTTCATGGCCGAAACAAACGTCTCGCCGAACGGCGCGCCGACATCGACCGTTCCCAGAACGGTCGCGCCGTCCATGATCGGCGTGGCGCCGAAGATGTTCAGCACATCGCGGCCCGCCTCGACACCGCCGAGCGGCTTCCTGCTGGCGAGCACCTCAACGATCATTTTGCGGCGAGCCGTGATATCGTCGCCGAAGACCTTCGGATTGTGCACGCGGGCCACCGTAATCCCGGGCGGGATCTGGATCGTGATCAGCTCGACGCCCAGCGGCTTGATGTCGCGCAGGGCGTCGCCAAGCAGTGCGATGATGGCTTCGCGGTCCTGCGCCTTCACCAGGCTCTTCAGCTCCGGCATGGTTGCAAGCGCCGTGGCCACGACCCGCACAGTTCGCGTGTCAGCCTCCATGGCGCTGAGAAAATTGGCGTAGTCCGACCGCAGTTCGCGCTGGAGGGCGAAATCTGTCGCCACCTGCTGGCGCCAGAGGCCGAACATCGCAAGGCCCGCGCACGACACCGCCGCGACGAGCGAAATCGCAATCATGATCCGGGCAGAAACCGACCAAAGCCGACGCATGACCCCCCCAATTAGAACCCTGAATATTTACGCGGCCGACTTTTAACGGGGTTACGTCAATATCGCGTTAAACAGGAACTCGTACGCCGGCCCTGCCCGAGGCCCCACTGCGGCATGCGCCGGCACTGGCGATATCCGCCGCCAGATGTCATATTCGGGCAAGGTATGATTACGATGGCCGCTCCGGCCATCGTTGTCCGGATACCAGAGTCATCAGATTTCACAGCCGCTCGAACTCCAGAGCCAGGGCCATGACCGCACCGCTCAAGTCCATCGATGGCGCGACCGATCTTCCCGCGCTGATGCACGATCTCGGACGCGCCGCACAGGCGGCCGCCCGCGTGCTGGCGCTGGCCCCGGCGGAGCAGAAGAACCGCGCCCTCGACGCTATGGCGGCCGTGATCCGCGGCGCCGCACCGCAGATTCTCGCGGCCAATGCCGAGGACGTCGCGGAGGCGAAGGCAGGCGGCATGACCTCTGCCTTCGTCGACCGTCTGACGCTGACGCCGGCACGCATCGACGCCATGGCCGACGGCATCGCCGTGGTGCGCGACATCACCGATCCGGTCGGTGCGATCACCGAGCGGTGGGAACGGCCGAACGGGATGATCATCGAGCGCGTGCGGGTGCCGCTCGGCGTGATCGGCGTGATCTTCGAAAGCCGGCCGAACGTCGCCGCCGACGCCGGCGCGCTGTGCCTGAAGTCCGGCAACGCCGTGATCCTGCGCGGCGGCTCGGACAGTTTCCGGTCGTGCCGCGCGATCCACGATTGTCTCAAGGCAGGCCTGCGCGAAGCGGGCTTGCCCGAAGCCGCCATCACGCTGGTGCCGACCCGCGACCGTGCAGCGGTCGGCCTGATGCTCGGCGGCCTCGATGGCGCGATCGACGTGATCGTGCCGCGCGGCGGAAAGAGTCTCGTTGCGCGTGTGGAATCGGAAGCCCGCGTCCCGGTCTTCGCGCATCTCGACGGCAACAATCACGTCTATGTCGACGAGACCGCGCAGATCGACATGGCGAAGTCGGTCGTGCTCAACGCCAAGATGCGCCGCACCGGTGTCTGCGGCGCGGCCGAGACTCTGCTGGTGGACCGCAAGGCGGTTGCAACACACTTGGCTCCGCTGGTTGCGACTCTGCTCGACGCCGGCTGCGAAGTGCGCGGCGACGACGCCGTGCAGCGGATCGACGCGCGGGTGAAGCCTGTCGTCGATGCCGACTGGGACACCGAGTTCGAGGACGCCATCATCGCCGCGAAGATCGTGGACGGCGTGGATGACGCCATCGACCACATCGAACATCATGGCTCGCATCATACCGACGCCATTGTCACCGAGAACAAGGCGACGGCCGAGCGCTTCCTCAACCGGGTGGATTCCGCCATCGTGCTCCACAACGCCTCGACGCAGTTCGCCGACGGCGGCGAGTTCGGCTTCGGCGCGGAGATCGGCATCGCCACCGGGAAATTCCATGCGCGGGGGCCGGTGGGCGCGGAGCAGCTCACCAGCTTCAAGTATCGCGTTCACGGCAGCGGCCAGACCCGGCCGTGACAGACTTGCGTATGATCCGCAGGGTGTGACTTGCGCGCGAAGACTCCGACGACAGTCCCGGTCCGTTGCGGTCCAGCGATCCCCCTGCACGCCGAGGGGTTGCGGGTCGGCCTTCTCGGCGGCTCGTTCAATCCGCCGCACGCGGCCCATCGCGCCATCAGCCGCTACGCGCTGACGCGCCTGAACCTCGACCGCGTCTGGTGGCTGGTCTCGCCCGGCAATCCGCTCAAGGACAACGGCGCGCTGCGCACGCTGGAGGAACGGATCGCCGCCGCGCGCGCCGTCGCCAGCGATCCGCGGATCGATGTCAGCTGTCTCGAAGCGGTCATCGGCACGCGCTATACGATCGACACGATCCGCTATCTGCGCGGCCGTTGCGCAGGCGTCCGGTTCGTATGGATCATGGGGGCTGACAATCTCGCCCAGTTCCACCGTTGGGAACACTGGCGACAGATTTCACGCCTCGTTCCCATTGCCGTCGTGGACCGCCCCCCGCAGAGTTTCCGCGCGCTCGCCTCGCCCGCGGCGCGCGCGCTTGCCGATTATCGTCTCGACGAGGCCGACGCCGCCCATCTTGCCGATTGTTCCGCCCCGGCCTGGACCTTTCTCACCGGCCTCAAGCTCAGCCTGTCCTCGACAGCCCTGCGGAATCCCGACGGCTCGTGGAAAGGCTGATGCAGACGGCGTTCAGATTTCCGTAAAATCGGCTGCGCCGACGCTGGACGATTGAAAACGTTAACACCACATGCCTAGTATTCGGTGTGTCGAGATTCGGCACCGCGATACAGTGAAAGGAATGGTCCCTGACCCCATCTGTATTGTCCCGGGCGCAGACTGAGACCGCGCCCATTCCGGTCCTGGCGGCGCAGCCTGACGCCGACGAGACCCTGAGCCTGATCCTCGCCCGTCTGGAAGATATGAAGGCGGAAGAGACGATCACGATCGACTTGCGCGGCAAGTCGTCCATCTCCGACTACATGGTCATCACGACGGGGCGGTCCAACCGCCATGTCGGCTCGATCGCGGAGAATGTTGCCAAAGGCCTCAAGGAACGCGGCGTCAAGAGTGTCCATGTCGAAGGGCTCACCAATTCCGATTGGGTGCTGATCGACTCGGGCGATATCGTCGTGCACGTGTTCCGGCCCGAGATTCGCGAATTCTACAACCTCGAACGGATGTGGGGACCGGACGCGGCCAAGCGCACGCGCTGACCCCTCTTCCGATTCGGGATCATACGCACGGACAGCGGCCATGCGAATCAGCGTCGTCGCCGTCGGGCGTATGAAACAGGGCCCGGAACGCGAGCTGGCCGAGCGTTATCGCGTGCGATTCGACGAGGCCGGCCGCAAGCTGGGCTTTCGCGGCCTCGACATCCACGAGATCAACGAGAGCCGCGCGCGCGACGTGCAGGCGCGCATGGCGGAGGAGGCGGCGGCGATCGAGGCGCATGCACCGGAACGCGCGATCCTCGTGACGCTCGACGAGCGAGGCGACAATCTCGACAGCGTGGCGCTTGCCCGCCATCTCGAACGCTGGCGCGATTCCGCGATGCCGGCCACGGTTTTCGTCATCGGCGGCGCGGACGGACTTTTGCCTGAATTGCGGCGCAAGGCAAAACTGACACTGGCATTCGGCGCGGCGACATGGCCGCATCAGATGGTGCGGATCATGCTCCTCGAACAGATTTACCGCGCAGCCACCATCATCGCCGGCCATCCGTATCACCGCGCATGACAGCATCCGCCGCCATCGTGAGCCCGCCTTCGCCGCGATACCGGCCGCTCCGGCTGCAGGTCCCGTTGCTGGCTCTGGCCATCTCGGCGTCACTGTCGACGCAGGCGCAGACGCAGACATCCCCGAATGGGACCGCAGTGACCGCCGCCGCCACTCTGGCCCAGCCGGCCGCGCCATCCGCCGACGATATCCGGCGGCGCGAGCAGGAGCTTGAGGCAACACGCGCGCAACAGAAGCGCGCGGCCGAACTGGCGGAGAAACTCAGGGCCGACATCGCGGCCATCGGTCAGGACCGCAGCCGGCTCAATCAGGAACTCATCGACATCGCCGGCCGCGTGCGCGGGGTCGAAACCGAGATCGGGAAGACGGAAGCCAATCTTCAATCGCTGGGCGAGCGGGAGGCGGCGATGCGCGGCTCGCTGGATCGCCGCCGCTCCGAAGTCGTCGAGGTTCTGGCCGCGCTGCAGCGCGCCGGACGCCGCGCGCCCCCGGCGCTGTTCGTACGTCCGGAAGACGCGCTGCAATCGCTGCGCACCGCCATGCTGTTCGGCGCGGTGGTGCCGGAGATGCGGGCGCGAGCCGACCGGCTGGTGCATGACCTGAGCGAACTCGTCGCCGTGCGTCGCTCCATCGTCGAGGAGCGTGACCGGCTGTCGGCTGACCGCGACCGGCTCAACGGCGACCAGACCCGGCTCGCCGCCCTGGTCGAGGAGCGCCAGCGCCAGCAGTCCGAAGCCGAGAAGAACGTCGAAGCCGAACGCCAGCGCGCGCTGACGCTATCCCGGCAGGCGGACACGCTGCAGGATCTCATCGCGAAAATGGAACGCGACCTGTCCAGCGCCGCCAGGGCCGCCGCCGCCGCCATGCAGCGGGGAGCGCCGGGCGGCCGGCCGAACCTCGCCGCCCTCAAGGATCCGGGCCGGCTCAGCCCGGCGATCGCCTTCGCCAGCATCCGGGGACAGCTTGGCCTGCCCGTGAATGGGACCAAAATCCGGGATTTTGGAGGCACTTATGGCGGAGGCGGCCCGGAAAAAGGCATTTCCCTGACAACCAAACCGGGCGCGCAAGTCACAACGCCGTGTGATGGCTGGGTTGTGTATGCCGGACCCTTCCGGAGCTATGGACAACTCTTGATCCTCAACGCAGGGGGCGGATATCATGTCCTGATCGCCGGTATGGAGCGTATTACGGTTAGCATCGGCCAGTTCGTCCTGACGGGAGAACCAGTCGCAACGATGGGATCGACCTCCCAGGTTGCCTCTGTTCTTGCCGCTACTCCCAACCAGCCGATTCTGTACGTCGAGTTTCGCAAGGACGGCACTCCAATCGATTCAGGCCCATGGTGGGCCGCAAGTGAAGGCCAGAAGGTTCGCGGATGATGCGCAAGACTTCCCTCGTTGTCCTGAGTGCCGCAGCCGGCGCGGCGTTGACGCTGTTTGTCACGCAGCCGCGGGCCATCCTGATGGGATCCACCGCACGCGCGGCCACATCGGATACCTATCGCCAGCTCAACCTGTTCGGCGACGTGTTCGAGCGGGTGCGCAGCGATTACGTCGAGAAGCCGGACGACAGCAAGCTGATCGAATCGGCGATCAGCGGCATGCTGACCGGCCTCGATCCGCATTCCAGCTACATGGACGCGAAGTCCTTCAAGGACATGCAGGTGCAGACGCGCGGCGAGTTCGGCGGGCTCGGCATCGAGGTCACCATGGAGGACGGCCTCATCAAGGTGGTGTCGCCGATCGACGACACCCCGGCCTCGAAGGCCGGCATTCTCGCCAACGACATCATCACCAATCTGGACGACGAGCCGGTGCAGGGCCTGACGCTCAATCAGGCCGTCGACAAGATGCGCGGCCCGGTCAACACCAAGATCCGGCTGAAAGTCGTCCGCAAGGGCGCGGACAAGCCGCTCGATATCACGCTGACGCGCGACAACATCCGCGTGCGCTCGGTGCGCGCCCGCGTCGAGGGCGATGACATCGGCTACATCCGCGTCACCACCTTCAACGAGCAGACCACCGAAGGCCTGAAGCGGGAGATCACCAATCTCACCAACCAGGTCGGCAACGACAAGCTGAAGGGCTTCATCATCGACCTGCGCAACAATCCGGGCGGCCTTCTGGAAGAGGCCGTGACGGTCTCCGATGCATTCCTCGATCGTGGCGAGATCGTCTCCACGCGCGGACGCAACGCCGAGGAAACCCAGCGCCGCTCCGCCCGCGCGGGCGACCTGACCAAGGGCAAGCCGGTGATCGTGCTGATCAACGGCGGCTCGGCATCGGCGTCGGAAATCGTCGCCGGCGCGCTGCAGGACCACAAGCGGGCGACGCTGATCGGCACCCGCTCGTTCGGCAAGGGCTCGGTGCAGACCATCATTCCGCTGGGTTCGGGCAACGGCGCGCTGCGACTGACCACGGCGCGCTATTACACGCCATCGGGCAAGTCGATTCAGGCCAAGGGCATCGTGCCGGACATCGAGGTCCAGCAGGACGTCCCCGAGGAATTGAAGGCGCGCACCGACACCAAGGGCGAAGCATCGCTGCGCGGCCACCTCAAGAACGAGGGCGAGGAAAAGACCGGCTCGCAGTCCTACGTCCCGCAGGATCCAAAGGACGACAAGGCGCTCAAGGTTGCGGCCGACCTGCTGCACGGCATCAAGGTCAACGCCCAGACCACGCAGGACAAGGATAAGGACAAGGCCGCGAACTGACGTTCGCCCCGATCCTTTTTTATTTCGTTTGAAAAGGGCGGCTTTCCGGAGCCGCCCTTTTTCGTCTGATCCGGCTTCTGACCAGGTCTGATTCGCCCGAGCCTTTCGCAACGGCGGATCGCCGATATTCGCGACCCGTGCCTGGCTGTGGAACCCGCCGGAGGCAAAGCCGTGATAATCTGCCTCCGGCTGATTCGGAGGCCGGGGCGCCTTGACCACCGACGAACTGACATCACCGCTTGGACAAAACCGGCCCGCCAGACGCCGGCGCTTTCGGTTGCCCATCACGGTCAGCCAGGCCATCGGCGTCCTGCTCGGACTTTTCCTGCTGGCCTTCGCGGCTGTCGCCATCTTCCATGACGATCCGCTGGGCGGCCAGCCCATCGCCAGCGTCACGCTTCGGCCGCCCGTGGCCAGCGCTCCGCCTCCCGCGACCCCGGCAACAACCGCCGCGCCGCAATCCGCGCCCGCGCCCGCCGCGAAGAGCGCGGAGGGCCAGCGAACCATCACGATCATCGATGGATCGAGCGGCGCGAGGCGCGACGTCGTCGTCTCCGGCGACGGTGCCCTGCCGGACGGCGGCGGCCCCGAGGCCGGCGCCCCCGTCGCCAAAGGCGTCAATCCGCGTCTGCTGGAGAAAACCCGCTACGGCATGATTCCGGTCGCCGCCGACGGACTGAAGCCCTTCAGGGCCTATGCGACCGGGACCGACGCGGACCGCTCCCGGGCCGCCACCATGCCGGTCGTGAGCATCGTGGTGACAGGCCTTGGTCTTGGTTCAGGGCGCACCGGCGAGGCCATCACCCGTCTCCCCGGCCCGGCCGCGCTCGCCTTCACGCCCTACGGCTCCGAGCCCGCGAAGCTGGCGGAGCAGGCGCGCGCCGCCGGTCACGAAATCCTGCTCCAGATTCCCATGGAGCCGTTCGACTATCCGGACAACGACCCCGGCCCGCAGACCCTGCTGACCACGCAGCCGGCCGAACAGAACATCGAGCGCCTGCACTGGCACCTCAGCCGCATTCAGGGCTATGTCGGCATCGTCAATTTCATGGGCGCGCGCTTCGTCGCCAACGACGCCGCGCTGCAGCCGATCATGCAGGATGCCGCCAGACGCGGCCTCGGCTTCCTCGACGACGGCACGGCCTCCCGCAGCTTGACCGGGCAGACCGCGCAGGCCCAGGCCATGCCGTTCGCCCGCGTGGACCTGACCATCGATACGGTGCCGACCGCGGCCGATATCGACCGCGCGCTGGCCAAACTCGAAAGCCTCGCACGCGACAAGGGCGCGGCTATCGCGGTTGCGTCGGCGCTGCCGGTGTCGCTGGAGCGCGTCGCGGCGTGGGCGAAGTCGCTGGAGAGCCGTGGCATTGCCCTCGTCCCGCTGACCGTCGCCATGGAGAAAGCGCGGCGCTAGGGCATTTTTGCTTTGCCGCGTTTTCTTCGCGCGAAGCCGGCATCCCACCTCGAAAACGCGACGGGGACAGCAGAGGGTGGAAACCCGTTCCCCGTCGTGCCTATATTGTCATCGGCTGCGCGAGGTTCGGCGCGGCGGAGCCTGAGCCCGTCCTGAATTGTGGCTGCGGTCACACAACAGGCAGTGCCTGCTTCGTGCGGATGACGATGGAAGACGTGACATGACTCGGTATGAAGATCTGCCCTATCGCTCCTGTGTCGGCATCGCGCTGATCAATCCCGAGGGGCTGGTGTTCATCGGCCGGCGCGCGGGCGGAATCGAGCATGTCGACGATACCCACGTCTGGCAGATGCCGCAGGGCGGCATTGATGCGGGCGAGGATCCCTGGGTCGCGGCCAAGCGCGAACTGTTCGAGGAAACCAGCGCCCGCTCCGTCGAGAAACTCGCCGAGATTTCCGACTGGCTGACCTATGATATCCCCCGCACCGTGGCGGGACGGGCCTGGAAAGGCCGCTACCGCGGGCAGAAGCAGAAATGGTACGCCATGCGCTTCAACGGCCGAGACAGCGAAATCAATGTCGTCAGTCCCGGCGAAGGTCACAAACCGGAATTCGTGACATGGCGCTGGGAACCGCTCCAGAACCTTCCCGAGTTGATCGTGCCGTTCAAGCGGCCGGTCTATGAACGGGTGGTCCACGAGTTCGCCCGTTTCGGCAGCCGCACGTAGGCCGCACGGCCGCGACTTCCGACCGGAAGGCGACACCGCCAGAGCGCAACCGCCTTCGGCGCGACAGGAAAATCAGTACTGCTTCAGTTCGGCCAGCGCCTCGGCGTGGAAGTTGGCATCGCCGAACAGTTCCTGACAGACACGGGCGCGCTTCATGAACAGGCCGACGTCGAACTGATCGGTCATGCCCATGCCGCCATGCATCTGCACGGCCTCCTGCACCGCGAGCGTCGTGGTGTTGCCGGCGCGCGCCTTCGCCACCGCCACGGCGGCGGGCGCTGCGGGATCGTTGGCATCGAGCAGCTGCAGCGCCTTCATCACGGCCGCGCGCGTCACCTCGATATCGACATACAGATGCGCGGCGCGGTGCTGCAGCGCCTGAAACTCGCCGATCAGCCGGCCGAACTGCTTGCGCTCCTTCAGATACGCCACCGTGCGGCCGAACGCTTCCTCACCGACGCCCACCATCTCCGACGCCACCGCAGCGCGGCCGACATTCAGAACGCCTTCGAGCAGCACGGCCCCCTGATCGACCTCGCCGAGCACGTGATCCGCCGTTACCTCGACATCGTCGAAGGTGATGCGCGCCGCGTTATGCGCATCCACCATCACCGTGCGCTCGGTTGAAACACCCGCCGCCTTCGGATCGACGAGGAACAGCGTCAGTCCCTCGCGCTCGCCGGGGCTGCCCGCCGTGCGCGCGGCGACGATGAGCAGGTCCGCGACGTGGCCATCCACCACCAGCGCCTTCGCGCCCGACAGCTTGAAGCCGTTGCCGGCGCGCACGGCCTGCATCGTCGTCTTGAGCGGGCGATGCTTTGCACCTTCATCGACAGCCAGCGCGGTAAGCAGCGCGCCGCTGGCGAGCTTCGACAGATATTCCGACTTCTGCGCCTTGCTGCCGCCTTGCGCCAGCGCCGACGCGCCGACGACGGCGGTGGACAGAAAGGGCGAGGGCATCAGCGTGCGGCCGATCTCCTCCATCACGATCCCCGCCTCCATGCAGCCGAGGCCGGAGCCGCCGTGCTCCTCCGGCACCAGCAGACCTGAGAAACCCATCTCGGTGAGGGTCCGCCACAGATCGCGCGAAAAGCCCTCCGCATCGCGGGTGTCGCGCATCTGGCGCAGATGCGCGATCGGCGCGTTCTCGCCGATCAGGCCGCGGGCGCTGTCGCGCAGCATGGATTGTTCTTCAGTCAGGACGAGAGCCATGGAGATGATCCAGAAGAGTCAGAAAGCTGACAATCAGAAAGGACTGGATGCCCGCGCCTGTCGCGGGCATGCGCGAAACGCTTACGCACCCGGCAGATCGAGGATGCGTTTGGCGACGATGCCGAGCATCACCTCGCTGGTGCCGCCCTCGATCGAGTTCGCCTTGGTGCGCAGCCAGGCGCGCGGCTGCTCACCATCGTTCGAGCGCTCGCTTTCCCATTCGAGGAAATCGATGCCGCCGGACGACATCAGCAGTTCGTGGCGGCGCTTGTTCAGCTCGGTGCCGTAATATTTCATCGCCGAGGAGAACGCCGGATGCAGTTGCCCCGCCTTGGCGAGATCCACTGTGCGCTCGGCCGCGCATTGCAGGGCGGCCTCGTCGATCTCGAAGCTGGCGATCTGCCCGCGCAGGATCGGATCGTCGAGACGCCCTGAGGCGTCGATGCCGATGGAATCGGCCGCGACCTGACCGAGCGGCCGGTTGCCGCCGCGATCGCCCATGCCGGAGATCATCGCGCGCTCATGCTGCAACAGATACTTCGCAACATCCCAGCCGCGATTGACGGTGCCGACCACATGGGATTTCGGCACGCGGACATTGTCGAAGAAGGTTTCGCAGAACGGCGACTTGCCGGAGATCAGCAGGATCGGCCGGGTCGAAACGCCCGGCGTCGTCATGTCGAACAGGATGAAGCTGATGCCCTCGTGCTTCTTCGCTGTAAAATCCGTGCGGACGAGACAGAAGATCCAGTCCGCGTAGTTCGCATATGACGTCCAGATCTTCTGGCCGTTGACGATGTAATCGTCGCCGTCGCTCTCGGCGCGGGTCTGCACCGAGGCGAGGTCGGAGCCCGCGTTCGGCTCGGAGTAGCCCTGGCACCAGCGGATCAGGCCCGCGGCGATCTTCGGCAGATGCTCGCGCTTCTGTTCGTCGTTGCCGTATTTCAGCAGCGCCGGCCCGAGCATCCAGATGCCGAAGCTGGACAGCGGCGGCCGCGCGCCGATGGCCGCCATCTCCTCGCGCAGCACCTTGGTGTGGGCGCCGTCGAGCCCGCCGCCGCCGTATTCCGTCGGCCAGTCGGGCACGGTCCAGCCGCGGTCGCGCATGCGCTCGAACCAGACCTTCTGCGCTTCGGATGAGAATTTCGCGTTGCGCCCGCCCCAGTAGACGTCCTCGTCGCGCACCGCCGGCTGGCGCATCTCGAGCGGGCAATTGGCTTCCAGCCAGGCGCGGGTCTCGGTGCGGAACTGGTCGAGGTCGGGGGATGAATCCATGGCGCGTTTCCGGATCACGTTCTCGGCGGGCTCCTTGCGGGCCTCGCCAGTCTGATGTTGCGCCGGACTGTAGCCGCCGCGAGGCGGATTTCAACACCTGATCTCGCGCACGGCAAACCTCCCCGCTATGGTGCCGCCCGCACCCGATACCGAGGACACCCGATGCGCCTTTCCCTGCCGACCCCCGACCAGATGACCGATGCGCAGCGCGCGATCTACGACGAATCGGTGGCGAGCAAGCGCGGCAGCGCGCCGCCGCCGATGATGGCCTGGCTCGCCTCGCCGGGGATGGCAGAGCACGCGACGCGGCTCGGCGCATTCCTGCGCTACGACACCTGCCTGGGCGCGAAGCTGTCCGAGCTTGCGATCCTCGTCACCGGTCGGCACTGGAGCGCGCAATACGAGTGGTATGCCCACAAGAAGATGGCGTTGCAGGCGGGTCTCGATCCGGCGATCATCGATGCGATCAATGCCCGCCGCACGCCCGTCTTCGACGATCCGAAAGCGGAAGCGGTGTACAATGTGGCAAAGTCCCTGCACGAGACGCGCGCCATCCCGCAGCCGCTTTACGAGCGGGCGAACGCCCTGCTCGGCGCGCGCGGTCTTGTCGAGGTGATCGGCCTGTGCGGCTATTACACGCTGGTCTCGATGACGCTGAACGCCTACGAGTTTCCGCTGCCGGAGGGTGAGGTCTCCGACCTGCTGCCCTGACCCCTGACAAGCACAACGATCGCCGCCACGGTCTGGATCGCGATGCAGGCATAGAACGCCGCCGCATAGCCGCCCGCGGCGTCGCGCACGAGGCCAACAAAGCCGGGACCGAAGGCGTAGGTGACCTGCATCGCCGCCGTCGTCAGCCCGATCAGCGCGCCAAATGCGCGCGGATCGAATTCGCGCTGCACGATCAGCGCGGGCATGGTGATGAGATTGCCCACCGAGAAGCCGAGCAAACCACAGGCGGCGAGCAGCAGCGCAGGATCGCGCGCATTGATCAGAACCGCCAGTGCGATGCCCTGACTGAGGAACGACAACGACGCGGCCAGCCGCTGGTTGAGCCGGTCGATCACGACCGAGAACAGCACGCGGCCGACCACCGCCATGATCGCGATGATCGAGATCGCCAGCGCCGCCTTCTGCCGCCCCACCAGCGGATCGAGATAGGTCACGAGGTGGACGAGAAAGCCGACCTGCGCGAACAGCGCCAGCGAGAACGCCACCGTCACGGTCCAGAACCGCGTTGTCCGCATCGCGTCGGCGCGGTAGGTCGCGCCGGCCTCCCCCATGGCCGCTGCCCCGTCCGACCTCCTGCGTAGCGGCGGCCGGCCGACAAACGCGAGAATGAGCGGCGCCAGCACGAGGGCCATCGTCGCGCCGCCGACCAGCATCGCAGCCGGGAAACCGAGCCAGCCGATCATCAGCGCGAGCACCGGCGCGCCGAGGATGCCGCCGAAGCTGGCTCCGTTCAGCGCCAGACTGATCGCCATGCCGCGCCGGGTATCGAACCACAGGCCAAGCACCGTGGTGATCGCGCCGAGGCTGGTTCCGGCCCAGCCGACCGCGAGGAGGGCGTAGACGCAATAGAGCTGCCACGGCGCCGAGACCTGCCCAAGCAGCACCGCTGCCGCCGCCATCGTCAGTGCGCCACCGAGCAGGCATTGCCGCGCACCGATCCGCCGCATCACCTCGCCGAGCAGCGCCACCAGCATCGCGCCGAACAGATAGAATCCCGTCGTCGCGGACGAGATCAGCGAGGTCGGCCAGCCATGAATGCGATGCAGCTCGGCGACGAACACGCTGTGCCCGTAGAAGCCGAAAGCCCAGGTGAAGATCGCCATCACGAAGCAGACCGCGACCACGCGCCAGCCCTCGTAGCGGAACGAGGCCTCGTCGCGCACCGGCGGATGCGGCGGCGCGCTCACCTGCAACATGGTTCCTCCCTTCGGGGCCGGCCATTCGGCCTCGCCTCATTGGCGCAGCCTGCCGCACACCGCCACCCGGCTTGCGGCAGAGGCCTTCATCATTGTATCCCGCACGCGCCGGAACGAAATACCGAATGCTTTGGCATTCTCCGGATCGGCTTCAGATCCCGAGCGCGCCGCGCGTGGCCTTCAGTGTTTCCTGGTGCGGCGAGAACATCTTGCCGCCGATCATGCCGCCATCCACCACGATATCGATCCCGTTGACGAAGGTGGAGCGGTCCGAGCACAGCCACGCGACACATTCGGCGATGTCGTTGGGAACGCCGGCGCGCGGAATCGGCTGCGCCTTGGCGAAGCCCTCCTTCATCCGCTCGGCGACCGCATCCGCCTTGCCGTGATCCATGCCGAGCGCCTTGGCGAGAATGCCGGTGGCGATCGCGCCCGGCGACACCGAGTTCACCCGCACGAAGTGTTCGCCAAGCTCCATCGCCGTGCATTGCGTCAGGTGATTCACCGCGGCCTTGGCGGCGCTGTAGATCATCGAGCTGGAATAGCCCGCCAGATGTCCCGCGATCGAACCGTTGTTGACGATGCTGCCGGACTTCTGGGCGATCAGGATCGGCGCGGCGTGCTTCATGCCGAGCATCACCGAGCGGACGAGCAGCGCCATCGCCGCATCGAAACCCTCGACCGGAATGGTGGTGATGCTGCCGGTCGGCGCGGGCCCGCCAGCATTGTTGAACAGGCAGTCGAGCCGGCCGAACGTGGTCATGGTGTGGTCGATCACCCTGATCCAGTCGCTCTCCAGCGTGGCGTCGGCCTGCACGAAAGAGGCGGCCTTGCCGAGCCGCGCCGCGATCGCCTCGCCCTCGTCCTTGCGGCGGCCGGTGAACACCACGCGCGCGCCTTCCTCGACGAACAGTTCGACGGTGCGCGTGCCGATCCCCGACGTCGCACCGGTGATGATGCCGACCTTGCCCTCAAGCAGTTTCATGGGTGTTTCCTCGTGTGTGTGCTGAAATGAATTTTTCGTTGGCAGGCGGCGTCATTCCGGGGCGCGACGCGAGCCCGGAATGACGTATGGTCGTCAGCTGAGCCGCGGGCTCACGCCTTGTCGAAATGCGAGCGCAGCGCGGCTTTGGCGATGTTGGTCAGCTTGATCAGCTCCTCGTCCATCGGCAGCGCCTGCGACGAGTGCTTGGCGATCACCAGCTCACGCTTCGGATCGACCAGCAGGCTCTGGCCGTGGATGCCGAGCGCCGCCATGCTCGGCGTCGCGCCACGCTCGATGTACCATTTCGCGCGATAGTGCATGTCCCGCGACGGGAAATACGGCGCCAGAACGCCGGCGAGCCACGCCTCGTTGTCGCCCTCGGTCATGAGGCTGTCGATCCAGCTCGCGGGAACGATCTCGCGGCCGTCGCGCGCGCCCTTCTGCAGCAGAAGCTGGCCGACGAGGGCGAGATCGCGGGTCGTGGTGCACATGCCACCCGCTGCGCGCGGCGCGCCGAGCCGGTCCACGGTGATGTAGGCGCTGCGGCGCGCGCCCAGCGGCTGCCAGATGTATTCGCTCATCAGCTCGGCGAAGGGACGGCCCGCCGCGCGCTCGATCGCCCAGCCGGCGAGGTCGGTGTTCGGCGAGATGTAATGGAAGCGCCCGCCATGCGGCCGGTCGCGCTCGGTCAGCTCCGCATAGAACGAGTGCAGGTCGGATGCCGTCTCGCCGGGTTCGAGTTCGTTCCAGCCGGTCGCCTTGCGATAGGTGATGATCGGTCCTGAGGTCGCCATGTAATCCTCGGCGAACACCACGCCGGTACGCATGTCGATCACCTGATGCACCGTCGCGCCCGCATAGGCCGTCGGCGCAAGCTCCGGAATCAGATCGCTGATGTCCTGATCGAGATCGAGGATGCCCTTGCTCGCCAGCACGCCCGCGAGCAGGCCGAGCATGGATTTCGACACCGACATCAGGATATGCGGCGTGTTGAGCGTCATGCCGTTAGCATAGCGCTCATAGACGATCTCGCCGCGATGGATGACAACGAAGCCATCCGCGTTCGAGCGGGTAAGAAACGCATCCAGCGTCAGGTCGCCGACGGGCAGGCCCGACAGGTCCAGCGGCTTTTCCGGCAGGGACCAGACGTTGTCCGGATCGTTGGCGATATCCGCCGTGGGCAGCAGCTCGCGCACATGGTGGAAAGCCCATTGGTTGAACGGCGCCTGCCGCCAGTTGGCGAGACGCGCACGCGCCTCCGTCGTGGGTTGCAGACCCTGCGTCACCTTGTTCATTGCGCTGTTCCGTCCTGATCGATCTGGCGAGACCCGGCCGCATCGCCGCCCGGGCGAAGCCATGATTCTCCATCCGCACGCATCCGGCAACTGCAACGGCTGCACGAATGGAATGCACAACCGCCATCTCACCGCGCCGACAAGGGCGCGGGCGATAGGCACCGGCCCCATCATGCTGAAAACTCCGTTAACCGTCAGGGGGTAACGCCCCCTTAAATCCGCGCGGCTAGCTTGGCGCGAGCCCGAGGGAACGGAGCCGGGGTGAGTTCGTCGCGGAAGAAAAAGACCGAGCGTCAGGAGCCGAAGTTCAGTCCGCTGGCTTCGCTGGCGGAGCTGCGCGTCAATATTCAGGATCGCATCCTCGGCCCGGAAGAACCGCAGAAGAAAAGGACCGCGACGAAAAGCAGCCCGCCGGGCCGCAAGCCATCCCCTCAGCGCGGCAAGGGACGCGGAAAATCGTCCCGGCGCGGACGGCTGCGCCACATCCTCGGCCGCACCGCTTACTGGACGGCGGTGGCGGGACTGTGGGCGGTGATCGCAGTCGTCGGCGTCGTCATCTATGTCGGCGCGCATCTGCCGCCGATTCACTCGCTGGAAATTCCCAAGCGTCCCCCCACCATTGAGATCACCGGCATGGACGGCAGCGTCCTCGCCATGCGCGGCGAGATGGCCGGCACCAACGTGGCGCTGAAAGAGCTGCCGCCCTATCTGCCGAAGGCCTTCATCGCCATCGAGGACCGGCGGTTCTATTCGCATTTCGGCGTCGACCCGTTCGGCATCGCGCGCGCAGCTGTCGCCAATGTCATGCATCGCGGCGTGTCGCAGGGCGGCTCGACGCTGACACAGCAGCTCGCCAAGAACCTGTTCCTGACCCAGGAGCGCACCATGCAGCGCAAGCTGCAGGAGGTGGAGCTTGCGCTCTGGCTCGAACACAAGCTGACCAAGAACCAGATTCTCGAACTCTACCTGAACCGGGTCTATTTCGGTTCGGGCGCTTATGGCGTCGAAGCCGCCGCACAGAAATATTTCGGCAAGTCCGCGCGCAACGTGAGCGTGGCCGAGGCCGCGATGCTGGCGGGCCTCGTCAAATCGCCGTCGCGGCTCGCCCCGAACCGCAATCCGGAGGGCGCGGAGCAGCGCGCGCAGGTGGTGCTCGCAGCCATGGCGGATGCCGGTTTCATCACCGAGGCGCAGGCGACAGCCAATATCGGCCATCCCTCCTACGCCATGAAGCCGGTGGGCGCGGGCACGATCAACTACGTCGCCGACTGGATCGGCGAAGTGTTGAACGATCTGGTCGGCGCCATCGACGAGAACGTCGTGGTCCAGACCACCATCGATCCGAAGCTGCAGGCCGTCGCCGAGGCCGCGATTATCGACGAACTGGCGGCCAAGAGCGGCAAGTTCAACGTCTCGCAGGGCGCGCTGGTGGCGATGACGCCGGACGGCTCTGTCCGCGCGCTGGTGGGCGGGCGAAACTATGCCGACAGCCAGTTCAACCGCGCGGTGACCGCCAAGCGCCAGCCGGGATCGGCCTTCAAGCCGTTCGTCTATCTCACCGCGCTGGAGCAGGGCCTGACGCCGGACACCATCCGGCAGGATGCACCGCTCGACATCAAGGGCTGGCGGCCGGAGAATTACACGCACGAATATTTCGGCGCGGTGACGCTGACGCAGGCGCTGGCGATGTCGCTGAACACCGTCGCGGTGCGGCTTGGCGTCGAGGTCGGACCCAAGAGCGTCGTGCGCACCGCGCACCGGCTCGGCATCGCCTCGAAGCTCGACGCCAATGCATCCATCGCACTCGGCACCTCGGAGGTGTCGCTGCTCGAACTCACCGGGGCCTACGCTCCTTTCGCCAACGGCGGACTGGCCGTCACGCCGCGCGTGGTCGAGCGCATCCGCACCGCCAGCGGCAAGGTGATCTACACCCGGCCGAAGGAGACGCTCGGCCAGATCATCGAGCCGCGCTACGTCGCGATGATGAACACCATGATGCAGGAAACCCTGCTCACCGGCACCGCGCGCAAGGCCGAACTGCCCGGGTGGCAGGCTGCGGGCAAGACCGGCACCAGTCAGGATTTCCGCGACGCCTGGTTCATCGGCTACACGTCCAACCTTGTCACCGGCGTCTGGCTCGGCAACGACGACAACACGCCGACGCGCAAGGCCACTGGCGGAGGACTTCCCGTCGAGGTCTGGACGCGCGTGATGAAGCCGGCGCATCAGGGCGTGCCGGTCGCGGCGCTCCCCGGCGGCGGACGCGGCGGGTGGCTGGCGGGACTGATTCCGTCAGGCGTGCTGCCCGCGACCGATCCCTCCCCCTCCGCATCGTCGCCATCGCCCGCGCCAATGGCGCCGCCTGCATCGGTGGGACAGCCTGCCGGACAATGGGCGTCACCGGCGCCAGTTGCGCCGCCGCCGATACGCGCGCCCGCGCCGCCGCAAGCCCAGACGGCAGGCCGCTCCGCCCCGACGCCGACCAACGTGCGCCCGGAAGCAGCGGCGGGACTCGACGGCTGGCTGAGCGAACGCCTGTTCGGCGGACGATGAGCGCCGAGGGACGCGCTACACCTTCATTCCGTAGCGGTGCAGATCATTGCCGTGGGTGTCGAGCCAGGCCTTGGCGCGCTCCATGCGCGGACAGACCCGTTGGACCACGCGCCAGAACCGCGGCGAGTGATTCATCTCCACCAGATGCGCAACCTCGTGCGCGGCGAGATAATCCAGCACGAAGGGCGGTGCGAGAATCAGCCGCCACGAGAACGACAGCAGTCCCGCCGAGGTGCACGATCCCCAGCGGCTCGACTGATCGCGGATGGTGATGCGCTTCACCTTCACGCCGAGTTCGGCGGCGTAGGTGGCCGCCGCCTTCGCGAGTTCCTTGCGCGCCTCGCGCTTGAGGAAGTCATGCACGCGACGATCCATGTGATCCACGTCGCCCGCGACGCACAGGATGCGCTCGCCGCTGTCGCGCGTCTCGGTCCACACCACGCCGCGTGCACCGGCGCGGTGCACGATGCGATGCTCGACGCCGCGCAGCGGCACGATGCCGCCGGTGACGAATGGCGCGGGCTTCGGCAGGCGGCCAAGACGCGCGGCGATCCAGCCGCCATGACGCTGCGCGAATTCCTTCGCCTCCACGACCGTGCCGCGCGGCGGCATGGTGAGGATCGCCTCGCGGTCGCTCGGATGAATCCGCAAGGTATAGCGGCGGGCACGACGGTGACGCCGGATGCGAACAGAGAAAAACTGCGAACCGTGCCGAACAACAATGGTCTGGGGTTCGGCCGGACGCCGATACAACAACGCGCGGGTAGCCATGTCTTCAGATTCCGGAGGTAACGAGTTGTCCGGAGTCTGCCACATCCGCAGCCATGAAAACTGGCTCTGGGACAAACAAATCATTTGCCCATCATATAGAAGAAGCGACGCTTTGGCGCACTATATCATGGGTCTTATTCCAGAGAATCCGGAGTCAAACTATAGTTCCTGCGGCACGCAAGAAGTGACTCCCGATGTCGCAGTTTTGATCTTACAACAGGTCCTGTTTTCCACAGGAAAATCAGCCGCTTATACAAAATCTATCCACAGGCCGCCCGCGCGGATCGCAGAAGTCCCGATAAAATGGGCGGATTCGCCGCAGAATGCGCCTATTCGGCGGCGGAAACGAGCCCGGTTCCCCGGGCCGCCGAGGCCTGGAAATCGGAAATCCGCGGCACGATCTCGGAGCGGAAGCGCGAGCCGTTGAACACCCCGTAATGGCCGACGCCCTTCTGCACGTAGTGCACGCGGCGTTCATCCGGAATCGCGGTGCATAGCGTCTGCGCCGCCTCGGTCTGGCCAAGACCGGAGATGTCGTCGTTCTCGCCTTCCACGGTCATCAGCGCGACGCGCGTGATTTTCGACGGATCGACGCGCTCGCCACGATGCATCATCTCGCCTTTCGGCAGCAGATGTTTCACGAACACTTCGTCGACCGTCTGCAGATAGAACTCCGCCGTCAGATCCATCACGGCGAGATACTCGTCATAGAATTCGACATGCTTGTCGACGAGATCGCCATCACCCTTCACCAGATTGGCGAACAGGTTCTTGTGCGCATCAAGATGACGATCGAGGTTCATGCTGATGAAGCCGTAGAGCTGCAGAAAGCCCGGATAGACATCGCGCATGAAGCCCGGCTGCGGGAACGGCACCTTGCTGATGACGTTGTTGCGGAACCAGTCGATGCCTTTTTCGGCGGCGAGATTGTTCACGGCCGTCGGGCTGCGCCGCGTGTCGATGGGCCCGCCCATCAGCGTCATGGAGATCGGCACGTTTGGATCGTGGCGCGCTTCCATCACCGACACCGCCATCAGCACCGGCACCGACGGCTGGCACACCGCCATCATGTGCACATTGCCGCCGAGGATGTGCAGCATCTCGATGACGTAGTCGACATAGTCATTCAGATCGAAACGCCCTTCCGACACCGGCACCATGCGGGCGTCGGTCCAGTCGGTGATGTAGACGTCATGCGTCGGCAGGAACGCTTCCACGGTGCCGCGCAGCAGCGTCGCGTAGTGGCCGGACATCGGCGCGACGATCAACAGACGCGGCGCGGGCGCGCGCAGCGGGCGCGACAGCACGCGCTTGAAATGCAGAAGGCGGCAGAACGGCTCTTCCCAGACCGTTTCGATCTCGACCGGCACGCGCTCGCCATTGACCTCGGTGGTCGGCAGCCGCCACTCAGGCTTGCCGTAACGGCGCGTGGTGCGCTCGAACACCTCGCAGGCCGCGGCGATGGATTTGCCAAGCTGCGTCTGCGCCAGCGGATTCAGCGGGCTGGTGTAGAACAGCTTGGTCGCGTCGGCGATCATTCGCGCCGGACCGAGCGAGGTCTGCCCGGCCTCGTACATCCAGTAAGCCGGAGTAGTGAAAACCGCGCCGCCCTCCACCGGCAGCTGCGGTGGCCTGCCAAACTCGCCAATCGGCATGGGAATCCCTCGACCTGAATTTTTATTTGCACTGCAATATAGCCTGACCGGTGCACAAGGCGCTGTCAATCCGCCCAAGGTTGCAGCAAGAAAAGCGGTAAAATTGGACAACAGGGCGATGCGCCGCGCCATCCCGGGCAGTCAGCCCTGCTAGACTGCCGTCATGACCGATCTGTCGAACTTCGATCTGCGCCATCCCCGTCGCCACGTCCGGCTGGACACCATCCTGCGGCTGCGCTGGCTCGCGGCGCTCGGTCAGTTCACCACGATCTTCATCGTGGTACAGGGCCTCGAATTCGATCTTCCGATCATCCCCTGCATCGCGGTCATCACCCTGTCGGCGCTGGTGAACCTCGTCCTGCAGGTCACCTTCAACCCGATGGACCGGCTGGAGCCGATCTTCGCCGCGGCGCTGCTCGGCCTGAACATTCTGGAACTCGCCGCGCTGCTGTTCTGCACCGGCGGCCTGCAGAATCCGTTCTCCTTCATGTTTCTGGTGCCGGTGCTGATCTCCGCCACGGCGCTGCCGACGCGCTTCACCATCGGTCTCGGCGTGCTCGCCGCGACCTGCGCGACCCTGCTCGGCTATTTCTATCTGCCGCTGCCCTGGGACATCGCCGAGCCGCTGGTGCTGCCGCAGATCTATCTGCTCGGTGTGTGGTTCTCGATCGTCCTCGCGATCGGCGTCACCAGCCTCTACGCCTTTCAGGTCACCGAGGAATCGCGCAAGCTCGCGGACGCGCTGGCCGCCACCGAACTGGTGCTGACGCGCGAACAGCATCTCACCCAGCTCGATGGGCTTGCGGCCGCCGCCGCGCATGAACTCGGCACACCGCTTGCCACGATCTTCCTGATCTCGCGCGAACTGAAGCGCGCCACGCCACCCGACAGCCAGTTCGCGGCCGATATCGACACGCTCGGCGAACAGGCGCAGCGCTGCCGCGACATTCTCGGCAAGATCGCCCAGCTCTCATCCGCCGGCGCGCCGTTCGACCGGATGCCGCTGACGACGCTGATCGAGGAACTGGTCGCGCCGCATCGCGATTTCGGCGTCACCATCAAGGTGCGCATCGCGACACCGTCCGCGGCAGAGCCTGTCGGGATGCGTAATCCGGCGATCCTGTATGGCGTCGGCAACATTCTCGAAAACGCCGTGGATTTCGCGCGCGACACAGTCGAGGTCAATGCGTGGTGGAACGCCGGCACCGTCGAGCTCGTGATCTCCGACGACGGTCCCGGCATTCCGCCTGACATCCTCAAGCGCATCGGCGAACCCTATCTGACGCGGCGCAAACAGGGCGATGCGCGAAAGGGACTCGGCCTCGGCGTCTTCATCGCCCGCACGCTGCTCGAACGGACCGGCGCAACAGTCTCGTTCAGCAACCGGACCTTTCCCGATCATGGCGCGGTCGTGCATATCGTCTGGCCTCGGCAGGTCTTCGAGACCATGGCGGAACCGCTGGAGGCCGACGACTCGGTGGAAACCGCGCAGGGCACCCATCTGGCCGGATGAACCGGCGCGCGGTATGTTCCATCGTCGGCAAAGCGCCGAAACGTCGCAGCGTCATCCAGCCCGCTTCTCTTGGCATCGCGCCTTCTCATCGCCATATCGAGCCAATGCCCCATGGAGGACATACGACTGTGACCGCAGCACTCCCCGAACTGGCCGGCCAGACCGACCGGTCGCTCCTTATTGTTGAAGACGACAAGCCCTTCCTTGAACGGCTTGCGCGCGCAATGGAGAGCCGGGGTTTTACCGTCACGAGCTGCGACAGCGTCGCCGAGGGGCTGGCGGAGATCGGCAAGCAACCGCCCGCCTTCGCCGTGGTGGACCTGCGCCTCGGCGACGGCAACGGCCTCGACGTGGTCTCCGCGCTGAAAAAGGAACGTCCGGATGCGCGCGCGATCGTGCTCACCGGCTACGGCAACATCGCCACCGCGGTCACCGCCGTGAAGATGGGCGCGGTCGATTACCTCGCGAAGCCGGCGGATGCGGATGACGTGGTCGCCGCCCTGCTGGCGAGCGGAACCGCCAAGTCGGAGCTGCCGCAGAATCCGATGTCGGCGGACCGCGTGCGCTGGGAACACATCCAGCGCATCTACGAGATGTGCAACCGCAACGTCTCGGAAACCGCGCGCCGCCTCAACATGCATCGCCGCACGCTGCAGCGGATTCTCGCCAAGCGCGCGCCGCGCTGATCCCGCGCGGGCTCGTCAATCCGGGCCCGGATCAATCCAGAACATCGATGTGCCCCTGCGGATCTGCCAGCCGGTTCAGCCGGCCGGCCGCCGCCATAGCCACGCGCAGCATCATCACCTTGCGCGTTGCGGCGGGCAGGCGATGTTCGGGCGCCTCGCAATGAAGGTGCGCGCCATAGGCGTCGGCCACGATCAGCCCCGTATCGGCCGGGAAGATTTCGCACGGCAGATCGGACGTGAAGGCGAAGAACAGCCGGTCGCAATGGGCGCGGTAGTCCTGCCATTTCTGATCGGCCCGCAAATCCGCCAGCGATGACTTGATCTCCACGATCCAGATGTCGCCGCGCTCGTTCAAGGCGACGAGATCGGCGCGGCGGCCCGACGGCAGCGGCAGTTCGGCCACCGACGAGAAACCCATCTGCCGGAGCCAGCGCGCGGTGCCGCGCGCGATCGTCAGCGCGGTCTCGGACTGCCGGCCATCGACCGGCATGACGACGGAAAAAGCAGGAACGGACATTCCGCGAACTTAGCAGAGTCGCCGCGCCCCGGCCGTAAATTTACGCCGGCCGCGTCGCAATTCCGACCTCGCTTAACGTGACGGCGGCGCACCGCTCGCCTCCGGATGCAATTTCGCTTGGCGACCCAGGAAAAATCGGCAATGAGTCCGGCCATGAGCACCAGCGACACCGAGACCGCGCCGAAGGCCGGCGCGATGATTGTTCCCGTCACGCTGTTCGAGCAGAACTGCACGCTGCTGTGGAGCGAGCCGACGAAACAGGCGGTCGTGGTCGATCCCGGCGGGGACGTTCCAAAAATTCTTGCGGCGATCAAACAGGCCGGCGTCACCGTCGAGAAGATCTGGATCACCCACGGCCACATCGATCACGTCGGCGGCGCGGCAGACCTGCGCGACGCGCTGGGCGTGCCGATCGAGGGGCCGCATGTCGCCGACAAATATCTGCTCGACAATGTCGTCAGCTCGGGCGCGAATTTCGGCATGAGCGGGGTGCGCAACTTCGCACCCGACCGCTGGCTTGAAGAGGGCGAGCAGGTCAGCATCGGCGATCTGACATTCGATCTCTTCCATTGCCCCGGCCACTCGCCGGGCAGCATGGTGTTCTTCAACCCGCTGATGCGGTTCGCGCTGGTCGGCGACGTGCTGTTCAACGGCTCGGTCGGCCGCACCGACCTGCCGGGCGGCAGCCATCAGACGCTGATCACGTCCATCGTCACGAAGCTGCTGCCGCTGGGCGACGACGTCAGTTTCATCTGCGGCCACGGCCCCGGTTCGACCATCGGCCACGAGCGCGCGACCAATCCGTTCATCGTGGACGCGGTGTAAGGCACCGGCCCGCGCCTGGCGATGGTCAGCTTCTGAATCAATCCGTTCACGAGGCGGAAGCGCCACGTCAGATTCACCGGCGAGGTCGGAAACTTCCCGCTGACCCGCACCGATACGCGCCGCCCTCTTCGCTGAGCATCTCGGTGTGGCGCATCAACGCCGGATACAGTTCCTGGCCCCAGTCGGTGAGACCAGTGGTCCACCCCGAGGGTGGAACCCTGATGATGGACGTTTTTTCAGCTGACTCCGAAGCGCACACCCACCATCTTTCCGCGACGCCAGATCACCTGGCACGGGCGACCCGCTGTCTCGCCCGGCTGCGTGCTCAACGTGAAGGAGGACGGAATGTCCGAGGGATCGCTGACGACCAGCTTTGCGCCGTTCTGGGAAATATCCATCAGCGTGCACTGCCGGCTGGCAAAGCCGCCGGTCAGGCGGATCCAGGCCTGCTGACTGCGGCTCCGCCGCGTCTCGCGCTTCTTGGGAGTTATCCTCATGGCGAAAGCTTGCGCCCGGTCGGTTAACTTTGCTTTGCGGAACACCTGCAAAGTCTACGGAACCGGAGTCCTCGCGGTTCCAAGGGGGCGTTGCAACAAGCCCTGATCCGCGTCATAGAGCAAATGTTTCAAATCGAAAGACGGGTTGAATGCTCGATAGCCTGCGACAGTTCATTGCCGAGGTGATGTCTCCTGGCGAGACGACGCGCGCCTTTGCCGACGACGACTATCGTCTCGCGGCGACGGCCCTTCTCATCCATGTCATTTCGCTGGACGGTGCGCCGTCCGAGGCGGAAACAAAAAAGCTTCATACACTGCTGGAGTCCCGTTTCGGCCTCGATGCCGGAACGACCGACCGTCTGATCTCCGAAGGCACGCGGGTGGAGGGAGAGGCCGTCGATCTTTACCACTTCACCAGTGTCATCATGCGCTCGGTCGACGAGGACGGTCGGCGGCGGATCATCGAGATGATGTGGCAGATGGTCTTCGCGGACGGCCGCGCGACTGAATTCGAGGAGAACGTCGTGTGGCGCGCGGCCGATCTTCTGGGCATATCGGCGCGGGATCGTATCACGCTCCGGCAATATGTTTCAGGCAAGGAAACCGGAGACACGGTGACCGAATAAGTTCTGCCGGGACCGTTGCCCGCAGAGCGCGCCCGCGTATGATTGCCCGGTTGATCGGAAGACCATCGATATGAATTTCCTGAACGTTTTTGAGGGGCGGCGTGACTGAACGTGTCACCCTGATTACCGGGGCCTCCTCTGGAATTGGAACCGAACTCGCGCGTGTTTTCGCGTCGCAGGGCCATCGCGTGGCTCTGGTCGCCCGCCGCACCGAGCGGCTGGCCTTGCTCGCCAGCGAGATCGAGGCCGCCGGGCGGCCCGCGCCGATCGTGATTCCGTGTGACCTGCAGCAACAGGGCGGCCCGGAAACGGTCGCCAAGATCCTGGAAGACATGGGCGTCGAGGTCGATTACCTCGTCAACAATGCCGGCTATGGCCTGTTCGGCCGCGCGCTCGATCTCGACCGGGATGACCAGCTCGGGATCGTCGACATCAACATCCGGGCGTTGACCGACCTGACCCTGCGCTTTGCACCAAGCGTCGTGCAACACAAGGGCGGCATTCTCAACGTGGCGTCCATCGCTGGGTTTCTCTCGGGACCGGGCATGGCCGTGTATTACGCCAGCAAGGCCTATGTGCTGTCGTTCACCGAGGCCCTGCATCTCGAACTCGGCAAGCAGGGTGTGAAAGTCACCGCCCTTTGCCCCGGCCCGGTGCTGTCGGAATTCCAGCAGCGCGCCGGGTTTACGCCCGGGCTCGACACCGCGATCCTGAAGGTCACGCCGAAATCCGTCGCCGAGCAGGCCTATCGCGGCCTGATGACGAACAAGCGCGCCGTCATTCCCGGCCTTGGGGTCAAGGCGGTTCCGCTTCTGTTGCGCTTCTTTCCGCGCGGCTTCGTGCTGGCCGCAACCGGCGGGCTGCAGCTGCGCAAGCGCTGAGCGCCTCGCAGACGTCTGTCAGAGCATCTTCGCGCCGGCGAGGCTGATGGTGGAAACCGAATCGCTGGTGCGCGCGGCAAGATCGTCGCGCAACCGTCGCGCAGCTTCCGGATCGCTTTCCAGCACGCGCTGAAACAGCGTGCGGCCGATGCGGACCACCACGGAATATTCGACGGCCGTCGCCGTCGCCGGCCGCTGCATCGGGACGATCAGCGCCAGTTCCCCGATCAGCGCACCTGGCCCCGCCAGCACCTCCTCGGACGGCGCCCCCTCGCTGGTCAGGCGAAAACCGCCGTGCTGGACCACGAAGCCCGCATCCGCCGCTTCCCCGGCCCGGAACAGCACGTCGCCGCGCGCCAGCTCCCGATGCTCGGAGCCGATCGCCAGAACCCGCAGGGCGTCGTAGCCCAGCACCTGAAACGTCGGCACGCCGGCAAGCAGGGCGACATCGTCGTCAATCGACATAAGGATCGCCACAGCAGGGGGCGCGACAGGCGCGGGGAAAACAAATGGCCGAATCCATGATTCGGCCATTGTGTCGTCCGCAACCGGCAAAGTCTAACGCCCCGCGTGCGATCCTTCTGGAAAACCGCTGCCGGGGTTAATTCAGGGGACCAGCTTGTAGCCCCCCGATTCCGTGACCAGAATCTCCGGATTGGCGGCGTCCTTCTCGATCTTCTGCCGCAGCCGGTAGATGTGGGTTTCGAGGGTGTGGGTCGTCACCCCGGAATTGTAGCCCCAGACCTCCTGCAGCAGGGTCTCGCGCGAGACGGCCTGAACCCCGGAGCGGTACAGAAACCGCAGGATCGCCGTTTCCTTTTCGGTCAGACGCACCTTCTTGCCCACGTCGGATGTCAGCATCTTCGAGCCGGGCCGGAAGCTGTAGGGTCCGACCGAGAACACCGCATCCTCGCTGGCCTCGTGCTGGCGCAGCTGGGCGCGGATACGCGCCAGCAGAACCGCGAAACGGAACGGCTTGGAAACATAGTCATTCGCCCCGGATTCGAGGCCGAGGATCGTATCGGAATCGGTGTCGTGGCCGGTCAGCATGATGATCGGCGCCTTGAACCCGGTCTTGCGCAGGCTCCGCACCACCTCGCGGCCATCGGTGTCGGGCAGCCCGACATCCATCAGAACGAGGTCCGGCGATCCGCTCTTGGCGGCCAGTGCCCCCTTGGCCCCGGTATCGACGGCCGAGGCCTCGAATTCCTCGTGCAGCGACAACTGCTCCACCAGAGCGTCGCGCAGATCGTTGTCATCGTCCACGATCAGGATCTTGCGGGCATTGGCCATCGGTTGAATTCCTCAGGAATGGCTGGCGCTGTACGGGCGATCGGAACGGTCTTCGTCACAAAATGCCAGATTTCGACCGCGAACTCCACGTTGTCGAAGACCAGCCTCGCTTGCGGGGTGAGCCGGGATCGCGCGACAAGAAGGGCGGATGATAGAACACCACCCCTGCCGCCGCGCAAGAAGGGACTGCCAGAAGGCATGATTACTGGAAAGTTTCCAATCACTTATGGCACAACTCCGCGTGATCCGCCGCTGTCCCTGATCCGGATCCGGCGCGCCAGCGGCGAGCCGAATCGTGGCTGGCTGATCGCCGAACATCTGGTCATTCCGGTGGCATTGGGGCGCGGCAGCATCCGCGCCAACAAGCGTGAGGGCGACGGCGGCACGCCGCGCGGCATCTTCCGTCCGCTGCGGCTGTGGTGGCGAGGCGACCGCCACTTCCGTCCCCGCACACGCCTCCCGATCCGGCCGATCAGGTCCGATGACGCCTGGTGCGAGGATCCGGCCAGCCGCCACTACAACCGGCCGCTGCGGCGGCGGAACGGCGAGGATGGCGACCGCCTGCAACGCACCGATCACCTCTATGACTTCATCATCGAGATCGATCACAACACCCGCCCCCGCATTGCCGGACGCGGGAGCGCCGTGTTCCTGCATCTGGCGCGCGACAATTTCGGGCCGACCGCGGGCTGCGTCGCGATGACCGCCGCCAACATGCGCCGGCTGCTGGCGCGGATCGGTCCGCGCACGCGGATCGAGATCGAATGAGGGGCGGAGCTGCTACTGAAGCGGGGGCTCGCCGCTGGTCTTCTTCCTGGCCAGTTCCATCTGGGTCACCGCGATCAGGATTTCCGCCCGGCTCTTGAGGTCCGGGGCTTCCAGCAGCGCCTGTTTCTCCGCCGGGCCGTAGGGCGACATCATCGCCAGCGCATTGACCAGCGCCTCGTTCGGCGCCGAATCGACGCCGTCCCAGTCGACCTTCAGATCGTTGATCTTGAGAAAATCGGCGAGCGCGGCGAGCAGGGCCTTGCGATCCACCTCGCCCTCGCCCTTGCGGGCCGTAAAGTCGTCGGCGAAGGCGAAGAAATCGACCCTGCATTGCCGGTACGGCGTCAGGACGCGCAGTTCCTCCGTCACATGAAAACGCGAGATGCCGGTCAGCTCAATCAGATAGCGGCCGTCACCGGATTCGGCGAACTGCGTGATACGCCCGGCGCATCCGGTGCGAAACAGCGCCGGCACGTCGCTGGTGCCGCGCGAGTTCATCGCATCGGGCTGGATCATGCCGATGATCCGGTGCCCGTCGCGAAACGCATCGTCGATCATTTCGAGATAGCGCGGCTCGAAAATATTCAGCGGCATCTGTCCGCGCGGCAGCAGCAGCGCACCCGCCAGCGGGAAGACAGGGATCACTTCGGGCAGGTCGGCCGGTCCGCGATAGTCGACATTGATCGGCATCAGAAACCCTTGCCTGCCCGCAGCCGTGATGATCAGGAGAACAGGATCGACGACAGACGCTTGCGGCCCTCGACGGTGGCGTCGTCGTTCGCGCCCCACGCCTCGAAGAACTGGACGAGCTGTTTGCGCGCGCCGTCGTCGTTCCACTTACGGTCCCGCCGGACGATGTCGAGAAGATGGCCGGCCGCCTCGATCCGCTTGCCTGCGGCATTGAGCGCGGTGGCGAGTTCGAACCGCGTCTGGTGATCGGCGGGATCGGCCGCAACTTTGGCCTCAAGCTCCGCGACAGGCCCCAGCGACTGGGCCTGCTCGGCGAGATCGATCAGCGCCTGCGCCGCCGACACGGCCGCGTCGCCCTTCTTCGAGTCCGGCACCATGGCCAGCGTCTGCTTGGCCTGCTCCAGCGCGCCAGACTGCGCATAGCAGCGCGCGAGACCCGCCAGCGCCTGAATGTTTTCTGGATCGGCACCGAGCACCTCGGCATAGATCGCCGCCGCCGTTCCGGCATCGCCCTCGGCCAGCGCCGCCTCGGCCTCCTGCATCAGTTCGGCCGTTTCCGCGCCGCCGGCCGGAATGCCCTTGGTCAGCTTGTCGATAAAGGCTGTGACCTGGCTTTCCGGCAGCGCGCCCATGAAGCCATCGGCCGGCTGGCCGTTGACAAAGGCGATCACCGCCGGGATCGACTGGATGCCCATCTGGCCGGGAATCGCCGGATGCTCGTCGATGTTCATCTTCACCAGCTTCACCCGGCCCTTGGCGGCCTGCACCGCCTTTTCGAGGATCGGCGTCAGCTGGCGGCACGGGCCGCACCACGGCGCCCAGAAGTCGATCAGCACCGGCTGGCGCTTCGATTCCTCGATCACGTCCTTCACGAACGTCTGTGTCGTGGTTTCCTTGATGAGATCGGCGCCAGTCGGGGCGATCCCGCCCTGATCCAGAATGGTCACATTTTCCTCACAGGATGTTGGCTCGGGCGGCAGCGCGGCCCGGAATGCGGCTGACCCCTAAGATGGCGGGAGCGCGGGAATTTTTCAATGCGCGCCGGAACCGGAGGGCTCGCCTTGCCCGGGGGGGCGCCGCGAGACAGGCCCGGGCGGGCCAAATATTCATCGCTCCAGCCGCGAGAGAGCTGTTGCAATGGCGGTCCGCATTTGGCATAGGTTGCCGCCCGCGCGACAGCGCGGATACGGATGCGGGTGTAGCTCAGGGGTAGAGCACAACCTTGCCAAGGTTGGGGTCGAGGGTTCGAATCCCTTCGCCCGCTCCAGTTCACAGGACATGATCGCTGCGTCTCCCGCCCGGCCATTACCCATGGCCCGTGGCGAATTGTCGTCCGTCCACACCACGGAACCTTTGAACCTGCGACGTCTAGGCGCCTGCAAGGCCTCCGGCGGCATCTCGATTCCCTGCTGCATCCTGGGACGACAGGCGGGCCTTTAATGCCGTGTTCTCGGCTTCAAGCTGTGCCAGACGATCCCGCAGCGGCCGGACCGCCTCGGCGATCTCCTGCTCGGTAAAACGCGGCACGATGTGCTGCGGACAGTTCCAGTCGAACGCCTCCAGCCGCAACCGGATCACCCGTTCCGGCCTGGCCCTGTAGCCCTCCGGAGCAACCTGCCTGGCGAGATCGGGATCGGCGTCCAGTGCAACGACCTCGGCCCGGGCGTAGATCTTGAGCCGCGCGCGGCGCGGATAATCCATCAGGATCAGGCTCACCCGGTCGGTTGCCGCGACATTGCCGACGCTGATGTACTGGCGGTTGCCGCGATAGTCCGCGAACGCCAGCGTCCGGTCGTCGATCACCTTCAGGAACCCGCGCGGGCCGCCGCGATGCTGGACATAAGGCCAGCCGGTCTCCGACACGCTCGCCATGAAGAAACTGTCGGAATTGGCGATGAACGCCGCCTCGTTCTCAGTGAAACGGTCGAACGCGCGGCCGTGACCGCCTTCCCACAAATGGTCCGCGCCCATGGCCGCCTGCGCCGCATGCACGCTGGGGGTTATCGCGATATCGAGAAATCCATAGGTCATCAGAACCTCCCATCACATCGGCACTCGCGGAGAGCAGATGAGCCACGCTCCGGCGAAACTCCGTGGCGTATGAAATAACCATTCCGATAATCGACATAACCGGGAGAGTTCGGTATTCATCTTTCCAGAATTTGGAAAAATGAATGGATCGGTTCGAGGCCATGACGATGCTGGTCGCGGCGGTGGACCGGGGCAGCCTGTCCGCCGCCGGCCGCTGGCTGCGCGTTCCCGTACCCACCCTCAGCCGGAAAATCTCGGATCTGGAAGCCCGGCTCGGCGTGCGGCTCTTGATCCGCACCACGCGCCGGCTGTCGCTGACCGATGCCGGCGCGGCCTATGTCACGGCGGCGCGGCGCATCCTCGACGAGGTCGCCGTCGCCGAACGCGAGGCGGCCGGCGAGATGCTGGCCCCGCGCGGCGACCTCGTCGTCACCGCCCCATTGCTGTTCGGACGGCTGCACGTGCTGCCCGTGATCACAGATTTTCTCGCCCTGTATCCGCAGATCAACGTCCGCCTCGCCCTGTCGGACCAGAACGCGCATCTGATCGACGACCACATCGACATGGCGGTCCGGATCGGGGCGCTGGCCGACAGCGCCATGATCGCCACGCGGGTCGGCACGATGCGGACGGTCACCTGCGCCAGTCCGGCCCTGCTGGCGCGGCTCGGCACACCACGGACGCCGGACGAACTGCGGCATCTGCCCTGCGTCGCGGCAGGTCCCTCGTCACTCGCGTCCGGCTGGCCCTACCGCGATCCGGCTTCGGGTGCACCGGCGACGATTCCCGTCATGCCGCGCCTCACCGTGTCGACAGCGGATGCCGCCGCCGAGGCCGCCGTCCATGGCGTCGGCGTGACGCGGCTCCTGCATTATCAGGTCGCGGATGCGATCGAGGCCGGAGCGCTGCGCATCGTTCTCGCCGACTTCGAATTGCCGCCCGCCCCGGTCAGCCTCGTTCACGCGGCGCGCGGCCAGATGCCGCTCAAGATGCGCAGCTTCCACGATTTCGCGGCCCCGCGCCTGCGCCGGACACTGACTGCGTTTGCGCATTGAGCCGGCCGAACCCGCTCAGAGGCTCGTGGCCGCATCCCGCGCGGCCAGCGGAATCACCCGCACGTAAATGAGCTCGGCGACGAGTTCGACCAGCGTCTGGGTCACGATCACCGCCGGCAGCACCGGCACCGCACCGGGAATGGCCAGCGCCAGCGGCAGCACGACAAGGGAGTTGCGGGTCGCCGCGCTGAACGCCACGGCGCGCAGCGGCTGCGCCGCAAGCCCGAACAGGCGTCCGACCGCGAGCCCGACCCCCGGCGCGAGCAGCGCGAATCCAATATAGGCCGGGAGGGCCCGCATCGCGCTGGGCCGTGCGGCGTCAAATTGCGGAATCACCGCACAGACCACCACGAACAGGACAAGCGCCGTCGCCGGAACGGGAAGCAGGCCCAGCGCGCTTTCCACCTGCGCGCCGGTCGAACTGCGCCGGCCCCACGCCTGCACCAATGCCGCGACGGCGAGCGGCGCGGCGATCAGCCAGACGAAGGCATGCAGGAAGGGTCCCGGCTGGATCAGGCCGCGCGTGGTCTCGCCCGCGAAGATCCCCAGATAGACGGGCAGCAGCAGCATCTGCGCGCCGAGCAGGACGGGCGTCGCCGCGAGCAGCGCGCGGGCGTCGGCGCGGCCGAGATGGGAGAACGTCACGACATAGTCGATACAGGGCGACAGCAGCACGATCAGCACGCCGAGACGCAGCATGGGATCGGGCGGAAGGAACGAGGCCAGCAACGCCACCAGCAGCGGAATGGCCACGAAATTCGCTGCCAGCAGCGCCGCCATGAATCGAAACTGCCGCAAGGCCTTGCCGAGATCGGCCAGCGGCACCTGCAGGAAGGTCGCGAACAGCATCACCGCGAGCGCCGGATTGATCGCAGGCTCCAGCGCGCCCAGCGCAGGCACAGCCATTGCTGCCAGCGCCGCCACGACGACGGCGGCGAAGTAGATCGGCACCTGACGCCGGTCGAGCCTATCGCGGGCCGTGGAGATCGAGGCGGTCATCCCGCTTCAATGCCGCGTCCACCGCATCGCGGCAAGACCGGCTCCCGTCACGCTCCTTTGGCAAGCCGGTCGGCAACGAGAACGGGCCCGGGCGCGAACACCTGAACCTGGTTGCGGCCGAGCCGCTTGGCGGCGTACAGCGCGCGGTCGGCATTGCCGAGAAGCTCGGAGAGGGTCGTGCCGGATCTGGCGATGCTGAGTCCGATACTGAGCGTCGGCGAGAGCGCCGCAGGCACCTTGCCCGCGAACTGATCCTTTGTCCCCACGCAAATCTGTTCGGCCAGACGTCTCGCCTCGTCGAGTTCAACGCCGGGCAGCACGATGGAGAACTCCTCGCCACCGATACGGCCCGCGATCACGTCCGGCGGGCATATCTTGCGGATATGCTCGCCGACAATCGCAATCACCACATCGCCGACCATGTGGCCATAGGTATCGTTCACCGTCTTGAAGAAATCGAGATCGGCGATCATCAGGGCGACCGGTCGGTTCCGATCAGCGCTGCGGCGGAGAGCTGCCAGTGCCTCGGCCTCGAATCCCCGGCGGTTGAGCAGTCCCGACAGCTTGTCGGTATCCGCCTCCTTGCGCAGATCGGCGATCAGATCGAACGCCACGGCAACCAGGAGATTCAGCGCCACCATGATGGAGATCATGGCCTGGGTGAACTGAACCGTGGTCCAGTAGACCGATCGCTGGAACCCTTCATTGCCGTCGTTATAGCTGCCAACGAGCCAGGCGACGACCAGCGGGCGCAGCAGAAAATTCGTTGCGGACAGCACCACGATCAAGAACAGGAGTCTGTCGATCAGTTCCGTCTTTTGGACCGCCCAGAGCCTGACCGCTGTGTAGGTGGCGATAAAACCGAGCGCGCTGTTGATAACGATCACACGCCCCGACAGGCTGGGGTCGATGAGCAGAAACCAGCTCAGGCCGGCCATCGCGATGCCGACCAGCGCGGCCATCATCCCGTAAGGCGGATCGAGGCCATAACGCGCGAGAACCGCAGCCGACAGAAAACAGGCGGCGAGCAGAAAGCAGAGATTCGCGGGAACGCGTTCGAATTCAAGCGGCCATGACGGGCCGACGTCCTGGATCAGGAAACCCGTCGTCAGGAATGCATAGCTGCAGGCGGCAATTGCGATGTAAGTCCGGTGCGCGTGGCCGCGCCACAGCAAGAAAAAGGCAACGGCCAATACGGCGCCGATTCCAGGATTGAGCAGCGAGATAAAAATCTGCCCAGCCAAAGAGCCCTCCCGGCCCTGTCACAAACGTCGCAGGTTATGAACGGAGCGACGAGAGCATTCCATCTCGCCAATAAGAAGCCGTTTGTGTCCGAATGAAGATGCGAGCGATCTTTTCCACGCTCGTCCGCTTTCGCGATCCACGGCAATTGCCGCTTCTTTCCGGAGAACCCGACCATATCCTTAACGGCATCTTACGCGCGACGCGCAATCCCGTACACCACGCTGTCAGTGGACCGTGTGCTTTCGCGACACGTTGTCGTTGCTGCCGAGCACCGCGCCCAACGCGGACGCTGCCATGCAGACGCGGTCACGGCCGGCCTGCTTCGCGTCATAAAGCGCACGATCGGCCGCGAGCATCAGTTCCGCGAGCTTCGAGCCCCGGTCCGCGGCGGAGGCGATGCCGACACTGAAAGTCACGACCCGACCGGGCGCCTGGTCAATCCGGATGTCCCGCAGGCCCGCGCGCACCTGTTCGGCGAACAGCCTGGCGGTGGCGGCATTGGCCCCCTCCAGCATCACGGCGAATTCCTCTCCGCCCAGCCGCCCCACGATCGCACCGTCCGGGAGCAGCCTTCTGAACAGGCCGCCCACAGCCCGGATCGCCTCGTCGCCTGCCGAATGGCCGAACGTGTCGTTGATCTTCTTGAAATGATCGATGTCGAACATCAGGAATGCAACGGACGTCCCTGCCTGACGCGCGCGGCTCAACGCATCTTCCGCCTGCAGATCAAAACTGTAACGGTTCGGCAGCCCCGACAGTCCGTCGATGTTCGCGCTCAAGGCCGTTTCGATCAGCATCTCGCGCACGACGATCACAACCAGCAGCAGACCAACCGCCACGAGCAGAAGCCCCGTCGACGCCTGCGAGAACAGCGCATAGCGGCTGTCGATATAGGCTGTCGCGGCCGCGCCGGAACCGAGCATCACGGCCAGGAAAGGTTTGAGCAGAAAGTGAGCCGCGACCACCACGTATGTTGCGCTCAGGGCATTGTCGATAAACCGCCGGGGGCTGACCAGATAGACGGTGGCGGCGCAGACCAGCATCATCAGCGCGAACGGCAGCTGGTAGAACAGTTCATAGGGAAACGTGTTGCGCGCGCCGCCCCAGATCGCAAAACGGGTCGCGATCGCCGCGGCCGTCAGCAGCCCGAGCACCAGCCAGCGCGGCTGCCGGCCGTAGAATTTCGCCAGCGCGGCGGCCATCAGCGCGAAGGCCGCGACAAATGATGCGTAGCTGGTCGTGATGAAAATGTCGGGAAACGGAACGCGCGGAATCAGAAATTCCGAGAACGGCGTCATGATCCCGGCCGCGTAGCTGATTCCGAACCAACGCACGCGGCCGAACGAGGGGTTGAGCCAGGCCAGCGCGAAGAACGTGACGGCAAACAGCGCGGTAACCAGGGTGTTCGCAAGAATCGCGAAGGCTGCGCCGCTCATGCTCGTCCGCTCCAATCCATCCCTTGCTGCGCGATGACAACAAACCGAGAAGCGACCGTTAAACCATTCGAGTTTAACGCGCCAAACCAGATCGCTGGTTAACGGGCGATGATGTTGGGGAAACCGTCAAAACTGCGGTGAGGACGGCGGCGGATGCCGGCCGGAATTTGGAAGAAGTCTAAATTCCGGCCGCCGCGGCGATGGAGCGGAACTCGGCAGGGCTCAGCCCTGTCATCTTGCGGAAGCTGCGCGAAAAAGCGCTGGCCTCGCTATAGCCCAGCGACAGCCCGATCGCCGTGACCGGCATGGCCGTATCGACCAGCATGCAGCGGGCGATCCCAATCCGGACCCGGTTACGAATTTCGAGATAGTTGATGTCGAGGGCGGCGAGCTTGCGTTGGAACGAGCGCAGGCTCATGCCGAAATCGCGCGCGGCGTCATTGATGTCGATGCTGATCGACTTGCACAGGCTCGCGGCCATCCACGCTTCGATGCTGGCGACGAAATCGAGTCGCTTCTCGTTCGCGCTCAGGGCGTCCTCGAACGCGCGCTCCAGCGTGGCCCGTTCCCGCCCGTCGGCGTGGGAGATCGGAACATCAAGGCATCGCGCCGAGAAGCTGATGGCATTGTCCTTCTGGCCGAAGCGAACCGGACAATCGAAATAAGCCTGATGAAGATGGGCATCGCGGCGCGCCGTATGCTGGAAATCCACCGAGACCACCGGAAGCCGGGGCCCGAGCAGACGCGTGAGCAGCGTATATTCCATGCCGATGGTGAAATAGGCATCCTGCGTGCGGAACTTCACCGTCGGGTCCTGGATGGCATAGGTCAGGCGCGCGACGTCGTCCTCGACGATCAGTTCCGTGCGCGTGCTGCTCTGCAATGTCGGGAAATACCGGGTGTATTTGCGCAGCGCCTCGCCCACCGTCGCCGAGGTGGTGAACAGCCGCGCCAGAGGCCCGATGCCCTCGACATCGAAACCGCGGCCCAGCTCAAGGCCGAACAGCTCGTCCCCCCGGCTCGCCGCCGCCGTTTCCAGGATACAGGTGAACTTGGCCAGCGGAATAACTTCCGCACCCACGGCAAGTGCGGAGCGCGAGATGCCGACCTGCGCGCTGAGATCGTCCGCGTTGCCGCCACGCCGCGCGACCGCCGCGAGCATCGTGTCTGTGGCATGGGCGGCGATCGTGGCGGCGGCTTGCATGAAAACTCACGACTCGATGGACCGGGTTCGTCAGGCAAAAAGCATGCCGTCAGCGCCGGATCTTTCGGATCGCGGAAAAAGTGTAAGCGATTCAAGTCCCGTGCCTGGTGACGCCCGCCGCTTCGCTCGCCTGATCTGGCTTCACAGCACAGCCGCCCGCGCCAATCATTGCGCCGATGGCGCACAGAAAATGGACGAAACACCAGCGCCGGGCACCAGCAACGATCCGAGCGCCAGCGCCACGAGAAGTCCGCCGATCACGCGCCGGGCGATCTGCGGCGAGCCGCCATGGCGCGCGAACCGGCTGGCGAAGGCCACCCCGAAGCTGGCTCCCGCGACCACCGGAACGGTCGCCAGACCGAAGCCCGCCATGAAACTCGCGCCGCCGAGCGCCGATCCGCTTAGCATGGCGTTGACCAGCGCCGCATAGACCATGCCGCAGGGTGCCAGTCCCCAGACGCAGCCCAGCGCGAAGGGAGACCGGCTGGCCAGCCGGTGAATCTGCACCGCGACACTGCCAAGCGGCGCAAGCCGGTCCAGCATCGACAGGCGCGGAACCACGCCGGCGACCGACAGCCCGACCCAGATCAATCCGCCCGCCGCGAGGACGCGAAACAGCTGGGGCAGCGAGGCAAGCTGCGCCAGCACGGCGAATCCGGACCCGAGCCATCCGACCATGATCCCGAATACGACATACGTCGTCACCCGCCCGCCATGAATCGCGAGAACCGGGCGCAGCGTCGCACGCCCTGAACCGGCCGGCGTCGCGGCCAGCATCAGCGAGGACGAGATCGCCCCACACTGGCCCGCACAATGCAGCGCGCTCGCAGCTCCCATGAGCGCACCGCCGACGAATGCCACGCTCTGCACCATCAATCCGGCCCCAATGGGGAAAGGGGACGGTCCGTCCCCTTTCCGGTCGCACCCGCGATCAGTGGCCGCCCTGCGCGTTGGCGCAGCAGCTCGCCTCGTTCACCTCGGGCGCCATGTCGATGCACGGATTGCCGTTGAAGAAGCCCGACGGCATCAGCTTGAAGCCCGTAGTGACACAGGGCTGCACCGGGAAGTCCTCGATCCGCACGGGGTGATGCAGGCCGAACACGTGCCAGACCACGACGTCGCTGTTCTCCAGCGGCCGGTCCTTCTTGATGAAGTCGGGCAGGCCGCCCGCGCCCGTCGAGTGGTTCATGAAGTCGCCGCCCGGATAGCGCTCCTCGGCATCATAGGCCGTGACCCACAGGTGGTTCTGCACGAATCCCGCACGCTGGCCAGAGGGGGAGTTCGGCCGCATGAACGGCGTGATGCAACTGGTCGGCTCCAGCTTGTAGGCCACCGGCGTGCCCGCATAGTTCATCTTGGAGGGGTTGATCACCTTCCAGTAGCGCTGCGTCGGCGGATTGATCTTGCGCGCCGCCTCGCTCTCGCGGGTGAGCACCGTCTGCTGCTCGTAGAAGGCGTTGCCATACGGATTGGCCGGGCCTTCCTCCTCGAAATAGCTGTTGCACTCGACAACGCTGTTGGCATCGCCGTCGATCGCCATGTCGAGCCGCGCGCAGAAAATATGCTGGTGGATCTGCCCGACGACGCCCGGCAGCACCTCGCGGCCATACTTGCCCGGCTGGCCGGGAATGCAGGCGGCGGTGTTGATGATGCCGGTCGCCTTCATCTCGAACTCGATCATGCCGTCGAGATAGAAATACCAGTACAGCGCGTACTCGTAGTTGCCGACCGTGCAGATGCACGACACCACCAGCTTGCGGCCGCGCCGCGTCTCGGTGCGCTCGGTGCGGAAGTCCATATGCTTCCACAGCAGGCCCGAATCCTCCTCGTGGATGCAGATCGCCTTCTCGATGGTCAGCGGCTCGCCGGCCATGGTGTTCATGTGCACGTCGAGATACTCGATCGCGCCGAGGCAGTCGCAGCCGAGCTTGAGCGAATTCGCCAGCTTGCCGATGCCGTATTCGCCGATGTCGAACACGTTCTTGCGGTAGTGGCCGTTGTCCGGGCTGCCATAGGGCACCACCATCTCGACGATGGACGCGCGGTACATGATCGGCCGGCCGTCGAAGGTGATGTCGTGGAAGGTCAGCGCCTCGCGGGCGTTGAATCCGATCACGAACGACCAGCGGTCCCAGGTGAGCTTGCGCCCCTCGATCTGGAAGTTGACGCCTTCGGGCTGCGTGACGTTGATCGGCTTCAGCGGCGCGCGCGGCTTGTCGAAGAACTGCGCCTCGTAGTTGCTCTCTTTCATCGGGATCGGTACCGCGCCGCGATCATCGACCCGGATTACCTCGTTGCTCTTCAGATCGACGACGGCGTTGAGGCCCTCGATCGGATGCGCATAGAAGTTGTCGAACTCGCGCGGACGCAGCCAGGCAAACACATGCGCCAGATGCTTGCCCTCCTCGCCCTTGTTGCCGAAATTGCCCGCCGACCACGGATCGATGCAGACCTGGCTCATGTCGGTGATGCCACGCTTGGCGCAGGCCGCGATGAATTCCGGATTCTTCTGCACGATGCCCTCGATCAGCATGAACTGTTCGAGCTGGATCATGGGGCGCATGTCGGGCAGTTCCTGCTTCGACAGCACCGTTCCGCTGTCGAGGCAGAGCACCATCTTGGTGACGCCGATCCTGGTGGCGCTGAAGACGTTGACGCGCGCCTTGCGCGGGATCGCGTCGCCCGCCTTGAAGGCGCGCACGAAGGCCTTTTCCGGCTCCATCAGCTCGACGGTCTCGAACTGGGTGTCGGTGCCATAGGGCGCCTCGCGCCGAACGATCTCCGCGACCTTCTGGATCTCGGCGGGCGTCAGCGGCTGCAGCGGATGCGTGACGGCATCGACCGAATCCTTGAGGCTTGAGCCGCAGCATGTGTCGGTGGTTTTCAGCATCAGTCTGTCTCCTTCCTGATGATTGATTGATTGAGCGCCTAGCCGAAGGCGCGGCCGAGATTCTCGTAGACCGCCGGACGGGTGCGGCGAATCCAGACCGCAAACAGATAGCCCGCGATTCCGATGGCGACGATGATCGCGGGCATGGCATCGACCACCAGCGACTCCGAGCCGCTGACGAGCGAGAGATTGGCGATCATCACGACAAGGCAGGCGAACAGCCCGGCAGCGCCCAGCGCCGGCGCGATCAGAGCCGGCCACAGACCAACGCCGCGGCTATCCTTGCGGAAGAAGGCGATCACCGCCACCGAGACGAGAATCTGTACTGCCAGAATCCCGACGCTCGCAAAAGTGCTCATCCACGCGAACACGACTTCGTAAGGAGCCGCACCCGCGATGGCAAACAGCAGCGTCAGCACGAACAGCACGGCGGTCTGGACAAGGCCCGCGACGTAGGGCGACTGGTGCTTTTCATGGGTGCGCGAGAAATGCCCGTATGCAACTCCCTCACGGCCGAGAGCGAACAGATAGCGGTTGATGGTGTTGTGGAAGGAGAGCGTGCAGGCAAACAGGCTGGTGATGAGCAGCGCGTTCATCACGATGCCGGCAAAGCCGCCGAGCCGGGCCTTCACTGCCGTCAGATACAGCGTCGCCGAATTGTCCGCCGCCTGCTGGGCGATGTTCGAAGGGCCATAGTGAAGCGAGACGGTCCATGTCGCGAAGGCATAGAACACCGCGATGATGCCGACGGCGAGATAGGTCGCGCGGGCGATGGTGCGCTTCGGATCGCGCGCCTCCTCGCCGAAGATCGCAGTGGCCTCGAAGCCGATGAAGGAGGCCACGACGAACACCAGCGCCACGCCGAACCCGGAGGAGAAGATCGCACTCGGGCCGAACGGCGCGACCGACACGCCCTGCGGCCCGCCACCGCCGATCAGGACCGCCACGCCGAGCAGGCCGAGCACCGCGATCTCGGCGATCATGCACCAGCCCAGCACCTTGCCGCTGAACTCGATATTGCGCGCGCCGCAGACATACACCACTGCCATCAGCAGCGCCGCGTAGACAAACCAGTGAATCTCGGGGCCGCCCGCGGACACCACGATCGCGTTGGTGAAGAAGCCGAACAGACCCATCACCGCCAGCTCGATGGCGAGATAGGTCGCCAGCGTGATGAACGCGCTCGCCACCCCGGCCGCCTTGCCGAGGCCGTTCGAGATGTACGCATAAAAGCCGCCGGCGCTGGCGATGAAGCGGTTCATCGCTGTGAAACCGACGCTGAAGATCACATAAAGCAGCCCGACGATCAGATAGGTTCCGGGAACGCCGGGACCGTTGCCGAAGGCGAAGGCCGCAGGCGAGGCACCGACCACCGCCGTCAGCGGCGCGGCTGCCGCCACGACGAAGAACACGATGTGGGACACGCCCACGGCGTCCTTGCGCAGTTCCGTTCCAGACATCGCTGACATGGCACCCTCGCTTCTCGCGGAACCCTAAGCGTCAGCCCTGTGCCTCACTTGACACTAGACGCCAATCACGCGCTGCGGCGACCGCCGGGAATGGATCCATTCAAATCGAATGGATCGCGGACGAGACGTCAGCGCCACAGTTTTTCGTCGCCGGAATATTCGGTTCCGGGGAGCTTGCCGGGCGTCAGGAAGGCGCCGAGCACGTTGCGCATGAACCGCGCCACGTTGTTCTCGCCGCCCTTGCACGGCAGCGCCTGGCTCCACGCAATCGAGCCGACCGACAGGCACGCACCGTCATTGGCGGTGGTGAAATAGGTGATGTCGGCGCGCACCTGCGGATCCTGCGTGCCGCCGCGGCCGGGGAAGGCGTAGGCGACTTCTTCCGACACCAGCGGATAGTTGTCCGAATGGCCGTGCGAGGCGGCCAGCAGCAGCGCGTGGGGCGGCGTGCCGAGCGCCAGATCGTAGCGGTCGATTTCGAGACCCGCCGCGCCGCCGAGACCGAGACCGAAATCGCCGATGATCTCCTGATCGCCGATGCCCTCGAACATCCACGCCGCGCGGCGATGAAAGGAGTCGGGCAGGCGCTCGAACGGCATCGATTCGTCCATGCCCTCGGAGGTGAAGCCGACGCCGACGATCTTCTGCGGCGGCCGCCCGCGCGAACGCCACAGGCCGGAGCGCTCGCCGGTCGTGGCCAGATAGCCTTCGCCGGGATCGGCCTGCCAGGCGCGCGAGCCGACATCGAGCTTGCGCACCTCCATGCAGTGCGGCTCGTCCTCGCGCAGGCCGCACACCCAGTAATAGCCGTTGCCGCCGAGATACATCAGCCGGCCGCCCTCGCGCATGTAGTCTTCGGTGCCGTCCAGCATCTTCTCCGAATAGTATTCCGGATGAGTGCAGGTGATGACGGTCCGGTAGGGCTTGAGCGCGTCAACGCCTTCGGCATGCAGGTCGTGGTCGGTCAGCACCTCGAACTCGTAGTCGGCATGATGCAGCCACCAGATCAGCGACAGGTCGGCCGGAAAGGCCCACGGCACGCCGATCGACGCCCCGCGGAATTTCGGCCGCATGTTGATGATCGGCCGACGCCAGGACGTATAGCAGCAGCCTGCGCCGTCGGCGTGATGGTCGTAGGTCGAGAGGCCGAACTCCTGCAGCTTGTAGTTTTCGATATCCTCGTCAGACAGGATCGGCGTATGCGCCACGATCGACTGCGCGATGTGCGAGCCGAAGGCGAGCTGCTCGTTGGCATAGGCGAGATAGGTAAAGGTCGCCATCAGCACCGCCAGCTTGGCCTTCGGCCTGGCGGCGCGCACGAAGAACGGGATGTGATCCTCGGATTGCCCGGCGCGGATACGCAGCGCATAGACGCCGCTCGCAAGATCGTCCGGGATCGTCAGCGTGACAGTCGGCTGCCACTTCGCGTCGGTCAGCGCGTCGTCATGGAAGGTCACGCCGCCATACTGACCGGGATTGAGACGATAGCTGTCGTCGCGTCCCGCCCAGTTCCAGCCGGTCATGCCGCGCACGGGGCGGTTGACGCCCTGCGCGTGCAGGCCGTTCGGCCCGGTATCGACGATGGTGTCGCCGATCCCCGTATCGGTGTAGCCGGCCGTGGTGTCCCAATGCGCGATGCGCGGCACGGACGCCGGCGGCGCGCCGGTCTTCAGCATTTCGGCGAAATCAGCGTCGGACAGCACCGCGCCCGCAACACCGGCGCGGTCGATCTTGCCGCAATAAAGAATGCTGACGAAGCGGCCACGCAGGTCGTTCTCCTCGCTGCCGCCGGCCCAGAGGAAAGGTACCAACGCACCAGGACCGGCCGGTTTCACCTTCAGCGTCTCGACGATATGCGAGTCGTAGTCGCGCGGGACCACGGGACCGGTCTGCGAGTTGTAACGATTGACCACGCCGAACTGGCGCAGGTGCACCTCTGCGGTCGCGGCGCTGTAGCTTGCGGACACGAGATACCAGGCTCGGTTGACCAGCGGCACATCGGCGGTAACATGATCGATCTGCGCGCCGTCGCCGACCCAGAATTCCAGATGCCCCTCGGCATTGATGCCGAGGCCATAGCCCTTGCCGGCGACCACGTCCCATTTCGACAGGAACGCCTGCCGCTTGATGCCCGGCTTGGTCGGATACACAAAGGCATAGAGCGTGAAGTCGCCCTGCGGAAACAGCAGCTGCTTCGGATCGTCCACCACGGCGTGACCGCCGAGCTGGGTGAACTGCCGCTTCACCGCCACCTGCGCCGGGATCGCGCTCGCCACCTCCTCCTCGACGAAGCCCGGCCCCTCCGCGCTTTCGTCGCCGTGCAGCAGCCGCACGAGTTTGGCATCCACATGATCGGTGCCTTCGCCCGAGATCATGAAGGAGACCGTCTGACCGGCCTTCACCGAGAGCGGATCGGCATAGCCATGGAGCCTGATCGTCGACATCGTGATACGCGCCTTCAGCTTTCGAGCAGATCGTTGACGCGGAGCAGGAACACCGCGTGATAGACGTCGTCGAGCGTCGCATAGAGCTTGTCGTCGACAACGCGGGGCGGATGGCCGGCCCGGCCGGAGAACGCCATCACCTTGTAGGAACAGGTCCGCAACGGGCCGACGCGCAGGATCGCGTACTTGTCCGGCAGCTCGGCGCGGCGGAAGTAGTTGAGCACGCGGTCCAGCGCATCGGAATGCTGGCCGAGCGGCTTGGCCTTGTGCTCGGCGATCAGCTCCGGCGTGATCAGCGTCTTGAGGTGATCGCGGATGCGCTTGTCGAACAGGCGATAATAGACCTGCTGCTTGTCGGCGATCTCGGTGGCTTCCTCGGGCATCACTTCACCCCCCTTCTCGGTCCGGACGGCGCGGCGCTCGCTCTTCTTGCGATTGCGGAAATTGCGGAACTGGGCCCGTGCGCCGACGAGACCGTTGTGAGCCGTGAGCGCGACGACGATCATCACGCCCGCGACCAGAATGATGCGCAGCGGGCCGAGCTCGATCAGCCCCTTGTCGATCAGGACCACGATGGCGGTGCCGACCACCGCGCCCTCCGACCGGCCGAGCCCGCCGATCACGATCATGGCGAACATCACCAGAAGCTGGTCGAGCGAGAACACGGTGAGCGAGATCGAGCGATAGAACATCGCGTAGAACGCGCCGATCGCACCCAGCGCGGCGGACGAGATGATGAACACCCACAGCCGGGCGCGGCGATAGTCGATGCCGACAGCTTCGGAAAACGCCTCGTCCTCGCGCGCCGACTGCAGCAGGATGCCGAGCCGCTCGCTGTTGATCAGCCGGAACACCAGAAGCGCGCACAGCAACAGGATGAACGCGCCGAAGAAGCCGAGCAGCAATCCCGGCCGCTTCAGCAGCCAGTCCGGCGGTATGAACGAATCGACCTGATTGATGCTGCCGTTCAAGGGCGCCAGCGCCCTGATCTGCGACACGAACACGCGGCAGATTTCGGCGACGCCCAGCGTCAGCAGCGCGTAGTACAGGCCATCGAGTCGCGTTGAGGGCAGCGCGAGAAAGGCGCCGATCACGAGGCCGACCAGAGCACCGACCGGCATCAGCAGCGGCCACGGCACGCCGAGATAGACGTTGGCCGCCGCCGCCGCATAGCCGCACATGCCGACCACCGCCATCGTCGCCAGCGAGAAGATACCCGCGGTGCCGATGATGAGCGTCCAGATCACGTTGATCGCGGCATAGATGCAGAAGATCGCCACGATGTTGATCGCCTGATCCGACAGGAACGGCGTCACCACCAGCAGGCCGCCCAGCCCGATCGTCCACCACAGCGGACGCTTGTCGTCGAGGCGGCGCTCGCGTTGCAGGCTGCGCGGATTGTCGAGGCCACGCCACGCCAGCCAGTGCCGCCGCGTGAACGGCACGCGCCAGCGGTTCCACGCCGTGTTACCCTCGGGCTTCAGCGTCAGCTCGTGCGGACGGCGGCCGACCTTGTAATAGATGTGTTCGGACTTCTGTTCGGCGGCCACAGGCTACTCCCGCGTTTCGTCGAGCAGGCCGCCAAGTCCGCGCGGGCGCGCGACGAGGACGGCGATGATGACTGCGAATTGAATGAACAGCACGTAGCGCTGCCCGAGGAACGGTATGATGCCGGTGATCGCCTCGACAAAGCCGATCAGCACCGCGCCAGCCACGGCCCCCGGCACCGAGCCGAGACCGCCGAGCAGCGCGATGGTGAGGCCCTTGACCAGCGGGATCGCGCCCGCGGTCGGGCTGACGAACACGGTCTGCGACAGCAGCACTGCGGCGAGGCCCGCGAATGCGCCAGTCAGCATCATGATCGGCAGCGCGGTGCGCCGCGCGGAAATGCCGGAGAGCGCCGCGCCTTCCGAGTTCTGCATCACCGCGCGGATTTCGAGGCCCATGCGGCTGCGCCGCAGCCAGAGCAGCGTCAGCCCCAGCACCGCGACGGTCGTCAGGATGGTGACGATCTGATCGATCCGCAGTTGCAGACCGAAGACGTCCATCCGTCCGATGCCGAACACTTTCGGTAGCGCCTTCTGCTGCGGCCCGAAGAACCACAGCAGCGCCTGCACGGTGGCGAGGTTGATCGCCATGGTGACGATCAGGCTGCGGACGGCGAAGTTCGGCTTGTCGTGGATCGGCAGGAACGCGACGATGTAGATCACGGTGCCGCACAGAATGCCGGCGACGATGCCGGTGAGGCCCAGCAGCACCGCCAGCGTCGGCGTCGCCCAGGCCGCTGATACGACCATGGCCTTCACCATCGGCGTGAGCCAGCCGGCGGCGACAAAGGCGGCATAACCCGATACGGCAAATGTCGCGCCGTGGGCCATGTTGACCATGCCGACGCTCGACCACAGCAGCGAAATGCCGATCGCCATCAGGCCATAGATCGCCGCGAGATAAAGCGCGTAAAGGACGAGCCCTGCATCCATCAGACGAGATCCACGTGGCCGACTTCGCCGCGCAGGCGGCCGGCATGCATGCCGATCATGCGATCGACCTTGCCCGAGAGGAGTTCGACGTTCTGTTCGGCGATCACCATCGCCCGGCCCTCCATCGAAATGCCGAGCAGGGCTTCCACCACGCGCTCGGAGATTTTCGGAGCAAGTCCGAGCGATGGCTCGTCGATGAGATAGAGCGTGGCGTCGGCCATCAGCGCGCGGCCGACCGACACCATGCGCCGCTCGCCGCCGGAGAGCTTGCCGACCAGCGCGTTTTCCAGCGCGCGCAGTTGCGGAAAGATCTCGTAGACCTTCTCGCGGCGCGCCTCGCGGCCATTCCAGGCCTCTTTTGTATAGGCGCCGCAGTCGAGATGCTGACGCACCGTGAGACCGGGGAAGATCGCGTCGCCCTGCGGCGTCATGGCGATGCCGAGCCGCACGATGCCGGGCGTGCGCCGCCCCTCGCCGAGCGAGCGCGTGCCGCCGATCTCGGCGCCGTTGAAACTCACCGAACCGCGCTGCCAGCCGACCAGATGCATGATGGCGCGGAATAGCGTGGTCTTGCCGTGACCGTTGAGGCCGACGATCGCCAATCGCTCGCCCTTTGCCACGGCAAAGTCGATCTCGTGCAGCACGCGCAGCGGCCCGTAGCCGGCCGACAGGCCTTCGATCTTCAGGAGCGGCGCGCTCATGCATTTCCCTCGAAATAGGCGGCCCGCACCTTCGGATCGTTGAACACCGTTTCCGGGTCCCCTTCCGCGATCACCGCGCCGAGATCGAGCACCGTGATACGATCCGCGATCGCGCCGAGCAGTTCGAGCCGATGCTCGATCAGGATGACCGCGATATGATATTCGTCCACCAGCTTGCGCAGCAGCAGATCGAGTTCGGCGATCTCGGTGTTGATGAGCCCCGAGGCCGGCTCGTCCATCAGCAGCACCTGCGGCCGGCGCATCATCAGGCAGGCGAGCAGCAGCTTGCGGCGGTCGAAGGTGTCGAGCGTTCCGGCGAGCCGCGACCACGACACCTCAAGACCGACGAGACGCGCGGCCCATTCCGCGTCATGCACGGACATATACGGCGCGTAGGCCTTGCGCGCCGCGCGAAACACCTCACCCACGGTGAGCGAGTTCGGCACCACGGGACTCTGGTAGGTCCGCGCCACGCCGCGCCGCGCGCGGTGGAAGATATCGAGCCGGCCAAGCGGTTCGCCGTTCAGGAACACCTTGCCCTGATGTGGAACGTAGCGCCCGGACAAAACCTCGAACAGCGAGGTCTTGCCCGCGCCGTTCGGTCCGATCAGACCGAGCATCTCGCCGCCGCGGACGCCAAGCGAGACGTTCTTGAGAATCTGCCGTCCGCCAAGCGACAGGCAAACGTCCTCACAGCCGAAGCGCATGTCCCCGATCATGGCACGGATATCCCGATGCCATCAGAACCAGGGCGCGGGCTTGAGCTTGGCTTCCGCCAGTTCGTCCGGCGCGATGATGGTGTGCTTGCCGTTCTGCACCTGCAGCAGCAGATGGCTGACGCCAGCGTTAACGTCCTCGACCTGCCAGGGATGGACGAGCGGACACTGCTCCGGGCGGTCGAAGGTGTAGGTTCCGCACACGCCGACATACTTGGTCTTGCGGATCGCGGCGTTCACCGCGTCGAAGTTGGACGGATCGGTCTCCGCCCAGATGCCGGCCAGCATCTTCGTCATGTCGTAGCCGCTGCCGGTGTAGATGATCCCCATGTTCTCGCCGAACCGCTTCTTGTAAGCGGTGCGGAACGTGGCGGCGGGGCCGGTCGCGTGGGTGCCGATGACGGTCCCCCACACCATGCCCTCCGCCGTCGGACCTGCGAGATCGAGAAACTCCGGCTGGCTCGGACCGTATTGCAGATAGACCAGCGAGCCCTTGACCGGATCGCCGGCAAACTGCTGCGTGAAAGCGGCCAGCTCCGCCGAAACCCAGTGATCGATGAAGAGAACGCCGGCGTCGGTGTCGTGCAGCGCGCGCAGCACCGGTGCCCAGTCCTGCACTGGAAACTGAATGTCGGTGATCGCGCCAACGGCCCACTTGCCATTGGATTCGGCGATCGCCTTCTGCGTCGCCTTCGAGATCAGCTGCGTATAGGCGATCTGCTCCTGAACGATATGAATCTTGTTGTTCTTCGGCTTCCACGCGCCGGAGGCGACCAGCTTGTCGAGATAGCGGATGAAGCCATAGCCGTACCAGGTCTCGGCCCCGTCGATCTGGAAGACGTTCTTGTATTTCGCCGGGTTCGCCTTCACCAGATCGATGGAAGGCGTCGATGTATTGCCGTGCACATAGGGCACGCCGGTCGCCGCCGCCGCGTCCATCGCAGGCTGCGGGATCAGCACGAAGGCGGACGTGATCGCGTGAACCTTGCGGCCGTTCAGGGACTGGAATGCGCTGACCGTGCCTTCCGGCGACAGCACGTCGATATCGACCACTTCAAGCTTGATCTTGCGGCCCTTCACGCCGCCGGCGGCATTGATCTCGTCCACCGCGAGAACGGAGCCGTTAAGCCAGTCCTTGTGGTCGCCGACCGCAACCGCCGAAGACTGCGCCGTCGGGATGCCGATCAGAATATCGTCCGCCGCCGACGCGGGCCGAACGAAGGGGGCCGCCAGCGCCACGCTGGCCGTGCCGAGAAGCAGGTTACGACGTCCAATTCCCGAGGTCATGGGCTAAGCCCTCCGTCTTGTTCGTGGACAGACTAGACATCACGTCATGGGAATGACCATGATGCGAATGCATCCCCGCCGATCGTCCCGCGAAGCCGGTCAGCCCGCATTCGCGCCGATCGACATGGCGGCCAGCATCGCCCGATTGCGCACGCCGAGCTTTCCGAGAATCGTCTGCGTATGGTTGCGCACCGTGTTCGGCGACATCGACAGCAGGCGGGCGATCTCCTTGTGGGTGCGACCGCGCGCGATCTCGTCCGCCACCTGCCGCTCGCGCGGCGTCAACAGGTCGAACGGCGCGGCGGGACGCAGGGTGACGAGATAGAAGCGCTTGCTGAAAAATCCGCCGAGACGCTGGCTGCGAACCGCAACGCCCGCAGTAACGCTGCGCGTGACATCGGTCACCGGCGGCACGAATTTGAATGGAAGATGAGTGCTGCGGCTTGCCGGCCAGCGTTCTCTGAGAAAACGGACAGAGGCGGGCGGCGCCATCAGGATGCGGCCCTCGTCATTGACCAGCAGGGCCGCGCCGTCCTCCGCGGTCTCGCAGTGACGCGCCGAGAGCCGCGCCACATGGCTGATCGCGCAGCTCACAAAACGCATTTCGGCATCGTCGAGCGGACGCGCGGCCCGGTCGCCGCGATAGAAGGACATGAACAACGCCAGTTCGCCGCTGCTGCTGCGGGTCTCGCTGACCACGGTCATCTTGCGAATATTATAGCGGTCGGACAGCGCGATCATGCCATCGGTGTGGCGATGGCCCTGCCGGTCGTAGCAGGCCTGCGGATTGTCGGTGGCGATCACATCCCGCGCCAGAAGATCCTCATGGCGGATGCTGTCCCAGAACGTATGAAAATCGTCGGGAAGCCCGCAAGAGACCGACCCGCAGACCTCGACGTCGTTGCCGTTCCAGAGATCGGACCAGCCAGCCCAGCTGCAATCCGCATGCAGGATGTCGGCCAGTTCGGCAATGCTCCAGTGAAGGAGAGCCGCGGGATCGCCGGACTGACTCTGCTCGTGCAACCTGAGCACGAAATCGCTGAATACACCTACGTCAGTGCCTGCACCCATCGCCACTCCCAACGAAGATAGACGGACGACATCGACTGGCGCCGCCCGACAAGCAATCCATGCAAGGTTGGTGCCGGGCCCGATTGGCGACTTGACATTTTGCGCCACCGGCTGCGGCGCGGCAAGGTATCTTACTAAAGGGCCGGCCCGACGTCGGGCCGGGGCCGCCGTGATCCGCGAGCAATGCGGGATCTGTCCGAAAATTATTTGAATATCAAATCATTTTAATCCATATTATATGGATGCCAAATCGTAATCCCCGCCAGCAATTCGGCTTCCGTCTCGTCACCCTCGCACGCGCCTGGCGGCGGGAGCTGGATCAACTGCTCGCCGGCATCGGCCTGACCGACGCCACTTGGACGCCGCTGATTCATCTGGAGGAATCCGGCGACGGCATCAGCCAGAAAGAACTGGCCTGGCGCGTCGGCATCGACGGATCGAGCCTGGTTCGGCTGCTCGATATCCTCGCCGGGCGCGGCTTCGTCGAGCGCCGCCCGGATCCGGACGACCGGCGCGCCAACAGAATCCATCTCACGCCCGCAGGCCGGGCAGCGCTGAAGGACATCCGCCGCGTCCTCCATCGCGAGGAGGCGAAATTGCTGGCGGACATCTCCGACGGCGACCTGACCCATCTGCTCGATCTGTTCGACCGGGTCGAAGCGCGACTGCAGAACCAGCGCCGGCCTCCCCGATGAGCATCACCGAACGCCTGTCATCGATCGGATTCGATTCCGCCCGCCTGCGTTTCGGCACGCTCACGGCCATCGCCGCCTGTCTCGCGCTGGCGATCTCGTGGATGCTCGGGCTTCAGCATCCGCAGTGGTCCGCCATGGCGGTATGGGTTGCCTCGCAGCCGGTGCGTGGTGCGCTGCTGGAAAAAGGCTTCTTTCGCGTCGCGGGAACGATGATCGGATCGCTCGCCGGAATCGCGATCGTCAAGGCGACCGGCGGCGTTCCGCTCTGGCTGGTCCCGGCGCTGGCGCTCTGGGTCGGCCTGTGCGTGGGCACCGGCAACGTGCTGCGCGGCTTCGTCGGTTACGGAGCGCTGCTCGCCGGCTACTCGGCGTCGATGGTCGCCCTGCTGGACGCACCGCATCCGGACCATATCGTGCCGCTCGGCATCGACCGGATGCTCACGACGCTGGTTGGCGTGCTGGTCGCGCTCGCGATCGGACTCATCTTTGCGGAAAATCCCGCGGATGCGCTGGTCCGCCGCGCGCGTGCGCTCACCGTCCGCCTGCTGCGCGACATGGCAACGAGACTCGCCACCCCCGCCGACGACAGAGCCACGTTCGACGCCGAACACCGCGCAATCCTGTCCGAGATGGCGTTGATCGAGGAAGGGCTCGATCCCCATGGCGCGGGTTCGCGGCGCTCGCGCCGCTCGGCGAAAACCATGCGCGCCATTCTGGTGGCACAGGTCGGCGCGCTGCTCTGGCTCAGGCGGCACGACACGGCCGTGGTCGATCCTGCCTTACCCGCAACCCTCGGGCGGGCAGCGGACCTGCTGGAACAGGATGCGCCCGCCACCTCAATCCTCGAGGCGATGGAGCGCGCCACCACGCTCGCGCGCGGCCACGACGCCCTGCACCGGACAATCGGCGATCTTGCGACGGCGCTGCGCGAGCGCTTCGCGTTCCGGGAAGGGTCCGGAGCCCGCCCGGCCGATCCTGCACCGGTGATCCTGCATCGCGACTGGGTCAGCGCCCGGCATGCCGGACTCCGGGCGGCCGGCACCCTGCTTCTCGTCGGCGCGGTCTGGGTGGCGAGCGGCTGGAGCGCCGGACCCTACGTGATGCTGGGCACCGCCGTGATGATCTCGCTGTTCTCCACCTTCGACACGCCGGGATCGATCATGGTGCCCGTGCTGCTGGGTCAGGTAGCCGGAGCCGTGGCGGCGCTCGCGTGCGAATGGCTGGTCTGGCCGGCGGCCACCGGCGCGGCGGGCCTGATCGTGATGATGATGCCGTTCATCCTGTTCGGAGCCGTCATCTTCGGCCACCGGCGCACCGCGATGGGCAGTCCCGACTACAATCTCGTGATGCTGTTGCTGCTGGAGCCGATCTTCCCGCTGACGGCGACGTTCGAGCAATCGCTGGGAAAAGCACTCGCCGTGGTCGCCGCGCCCGTCATCGCGTTGTGGTCGTTCCGCCTCGCCTTTCCCACCTCGCCGCGCCATCGGCTCGACCGGCTGATCGCGGCCATGATCCACGAGTTGCAGGACATGGCCGACGATCCCGCCGCCATCGCGCGCGTCCGCGTCTGGCATGCCCGCCTTTATCACCGCGTCCTGATGCTGACCCGCTGGGCCGACAAGGCCGGCATCCGCGACGCACGGATCGCCGACGGCGCGATGACGGTTCTGCTGGTCGGAGAGACTGTTCTGCGCCTTCACGAACTGGAAGCAGCGCCCTCGTCCGCCTCGCTTCGGCGCGCCAGCCGGCTCGCGCGGGCGCGAATCCGCCGGCTCACGGCCGATCCCGGCCGCGCCCAGACAGCGCTGTCGAAACTCATTCCGGTCGTGGCGCGCCATCGGGGCGAGACCGGAGCGCTGGTGGCCGACACCGCCCGCGCGATGGCGGCGAACGCGGATTTCTTCCACCGCGCCGCGTGACGTTTCACACGGCGGTTTCCCGCGACTCTCGTGACCCGAATCTGAAGTTCGTCACACTGTCGGGCTGGTGCTGAACGAACGTCAGATTCATCAGGGCCACCAGCAAATATATGATTCGAGTGTGGTTTATGGATTTGAAATACGCTCCCCGCCTGGCCGATATGACGCGGCGTATTTCAAATCCGCCCCACTAGGGCAGCGTGCCCGTGGCGGCGAGCGCAACACCGGTCACGCTGGAAAGCGTGCTGCAGATCGGCGCGTGAAGCGCCGCCACCTCCGGCCACATCGCTTCGGCAGCGGCAAGGCTCGACGCCAGCGCGATGCCCGTGACGAGCCCCGCTGCGGCCACCGCCGGCCAGCGCCGCAAACGCGTCAACCCGCCCGCGCGGCCACGGCACGACGGCTCGCGCGGCAGCACCGCGCCGGTCAGCCGCCGCCAGAGCAGCGACCAGCCGGCGAAGAACGCGAGCAGGCAGCACATCGTGCAGCTCCGCTCAGTCGCTATGGCAGCAGCTGCCGCCCGCGCTTTCGCCGGTGCCGCTGTCGCGGCTGAGCACGCTGTGCTTGTTGCGCTCGGGCGCGATGTCGCCCGCCGCATTGGCCGAGAAGAAGCCGGTCGGCTTCAGCATGAAGCCCGCATACTCCACCGGCATGATCGGAAAGTCTTCCGGCTTGCAGATGTGGGTATGGCCGAACGTGTGCCAGACCACGATGTCGGCGTTCTCGATGTTGCGGTTCTGCTCGATGAACTTCGGCAGTCCGTCGCCCCCCGAATTCACATTCGGATAGTCACCGCTGCCGTATTTCTCGGCCGGATCGTAAGCGGTGACCCAGACGTGCTTGGTGGCGAAGCCGCCGCGCTTGCGTACATAGCTTCCTTCCTGCGCCAGCATCAGCGGGCTCGGATTGACCACCAGCTTGTAGGACGACGGCGCGCCGACCGAGTTCGGCGAGTTCGGATTGCTGATCTTCCAGAACCGTCCCGTCTCGCCGTTGGCGATGCCGGCGGCGTCCCGTTCGCGCGACAGCACGCGCGTCAGCGTGGTGAAGGCGTTGCCGTGCGGATTGTCCGGGCCCCACGGACGCGGCACGAACTCGCACTCGCTCACCGTGTTGCCGCCGCCGTCAAGATCCATATGCATGCGCACGTTGAAGAAGTGCTGATGGGTCGGCCCGCCGAGACCGTCATCGACCATGCCACCCCATTTGTAAGACGTTCCGGGCGCGACGGCGGCGGTCTGGATGATGCCGGTCAGCTTGGCTTCGAGCTGAATGGTGCCGTCCTGATAAAGATACCAGTAGAAGCCGTAGTCGTAGTTGCCGACGGTGGCGAAGAAGCTGATCACCAGACGCCGCGAACGGCGCACCTCGAACAGGCCGTTGCGGAACTCATAGTGCTTCCAGATGATGCCGTAATCTTCCTCGTGCATGCAGATGGCGTTCTGCATCACGTAGGGCGCGCCCTTGTTGTCGGCGGCAGGCACGTCAAAGTAGTGGATGTTGCCGAGGCAGTCGCAGCCGAGTTCGAGCGCGTTGGCCAGCGTGCCGAGACCATATTCGCCGCCGTCGAACGCGGACTTCCAGTAATGCTGCGGGCTGGGATCGGCGTAGGGCACCACCATCTCGGTGACGCTGGCGCGGTGGATGATCGAGCGCTTGCGCTCGCCGTCCTGATAGGAGAGCTGGTGCAGCACGAGGCCCTCGCGCGGCGTGAAGCCGACGCGGAAGCTCCACTTCTGCCAGTCGACCTTCCAGCCATCGACGGTGAAGCTCGGCCCTTCCGGCTGCACGATGTCGAGCGGCTTGATGTCGGTGCGCGGGGTCTTGTTTTCGTGCGCGCCGTAATTGCGCTTCTTGCGCGGGATCGGAACGATCGGGTCCTGATCCGTCAGATCCACCACCTTGTTGGCGATCAGGTCCACCACCGCGACGACGCCCTCGATCGGATGGGCATAGCCGTTGTCCTGGATGTGCTCGCGGAAGAAGCTGATTGCGCGCACGATTCGCTTGCCGCGCTCGAACGCGTTGTCGAAATAGCCGGACGAGAACGGGTCGACCTGTACCAGCTCGATGTCCTTCTCGGTCAGGCCACGCCGGAACATGGCGTTGCGCCAGCCGGGATCGGACTTGACGATGGCCTCGCAGCGATAGAACTCCGCGAGCATCACCGGCGGCTGGCCGTAGGGGGCCTCCTTGTTCGCGAGCGGCGTGCTGGCTGCGATCGCGCCGGCGCCGAGATCGACGACAATCTCGACGGCGTCGCCGCTGGTGACATTCATCATCAGCACGAACGCCTGACGCGGCAGCGGCGCGCCGCCTTCGAACGCCTTCAGGGCCTGCTTGGTCGGTTCTTCCAGCCGGACGATCGGGAACAGCCAGTTGTCCGGGTCGGCGAACGAGGCGCGGGCGAGGTCGCAGGCCGCGGCAATTTCCTCGGCGGTCAGCGGATCGAGCGGATGGGAAACCGCCGCTTGTGACTGGCCCTGTGCTGATTTCGGTGTGACGTCCAACATCACGCTCTCCCTTTCCGCTTGCCCTCGGCCGCGCGTGCCGCTCAAATTTCCGGCGAAATGACGCAGCAGCTTGCCCGCAGATCGCGGGGCGCCGTTATCGAGATTCGGCAATTTTTCAGGACCGGGTCATTTCCCGGGTCTACAAGTTGGATGGCGTGGTTTTTGCTTCATCTTTGAACTGCGTTTGGAAAATGAGGGTTCAGCCAGGTCCATGGTTCGTCTGCTGCTCCACCCGGACACAGGTTCCGCACTTCACGACCGGCAGCCCACGGGGATGCCGGCGGTGACGTTGCGGGCCGCCAGCAGCGACGTGGACGAGCATTGCGCCAATCTCGGGCGCTGGCAGCTGGTCTACGATCAGATCAGCGCAGGCCCGTTCCGGGGCAGTTTCACGCTGCTGTCGCTGTCGAGAATCGAGGTCTTTCGCGAAGTCACCAGCCAGCAGGTACGGCAATGCGGCCGGCTCGGCTCGGACAGCTTTTCCATCGGGCTGCCGTGGCGGATGGACGGCGACGTGAGTTGCAACGGGACCAGCGCCACCCCGAACACGATCTTCGCCAGCTTCGACGCCGACGTGGACCTTTGCACGCCGAAATCCTTCGATCTGCGCGGCGTGATCGTCAGCGCCTCGCTGATCGAGGATCTTCTGGCGACGATCAACGTGACGCTGCCGCATGATGTGCGGCGCAGCTTTCTCAGCATCCCGGCCTCCGACGCCGTCGTTACGCGGTTCCGCCATTTGCTCGGGACGATCCAGACCGGCATTGGAGGGCAGCCGCAGGCCTTTCCCCGTTCCGACGTCACCCGCGCCATCGAGGACGCGCTGCTGCTGGAAATCGCCGACCTGCTGCAGGGCGCGCGTCCTGCCAGCATCGAACGCAGCGCGGCCGCGCGCAAGCGCACCGTCGACCGGGCCTGCGAGATCATGCTGGCGCAGACCGACAGTCCGCTCTCCATCCTCGATCTATGCAAGGCGGTCGGCGCCAGCCGCCGCAAACTCAATTACAGTTTTCAGGACGTGCTGGGTTGCAGCCCGATCAGCTACTGGCGGGCCATCCGGCTCAACCGGGTACGCCGCGAACTGAAGCGCTGCGACGATCCGGCTCTGGGCGTCTATGATATCGCCTCAGCTCACGGCTTCTGGCACTTCAGCCAGTTCTCGCTGGACTACAAGCGGCACTTCGCGGAGCTGCCGTCCGAGACGCTGCGCCGGAGCCGAGCCGTCGCGCGGCCGCCGGCCAGCCTCACTCGCTGCGCCTGAGCCGGCCCCGTCCGCACCGGGCGGCCGGCGTCATCATCGTGTAACACGTTACCGCTTCCTAGCAGCGCAGCGAAGGCAGGTGCTTGCCTGCATCGCCCGATGTGCCGGCGTGCCGGCGGCGTGTCCCAGTTGCAAAGGCCCTCCATGCGTTCTCGTCTCCGGCTGCTGGCTGTTGCCGGCCTCGTCGTCCTGTCCTGGCTTGCAGCCGCCGCACGGGCGCAGACGCCATTCGATCACAAAGGCTTTGCCCTGCAGGCCCTGCAACAGCACATCCGGCCGCTCCAAGCCGACTTCGCCGCAAAGGCGGAGAGGCTGGTCGAAACCGTCGGCGCCACCTGCCAGCGGCACGAGGCTGCGGACGATCAGAACGTGAAGGACGCCTATCGGGAGACCGTGCTGGCATGGTCGCGCACTGAACATCTGCGCTTCGGACCGATCCAGGACGACAATCGTTTCGAGAAGCTGATGTACTGGCCGGATCGCCAGCGCATCGGCGAGCGGCAGGTCACGCAAATCCTGAATACAAAAGATCCTGCCGTGCTGACGAGCGAGGGTCTGGCGGGCAAGAGCGTCGCCGTGCAGGGACTGACGGCACTCGAAATCGTGCTCTACGGCAAGACCGCGCAACCCCTGAGCGCCGAGACGCCCGAAGCGGTCTATGGCTGCCAGTATGCGCATGCCCTCTCCCGCCACATCGCGCGGATCGCGCAGGAAATTGTCGCGGAATGGGCCGATGGCGGGCACTTCGCCAAGCTGTTTCTCAACCCCGGCGCGGACAACCCCCTCTACAAGGACGACAACGAAGTCACCCTCGAACTGCTCAAGACCTATCATGGCGGCATCTACAACGCGCGCGACATCAAGATCCTGCCATCGCTCGGCCAGAAGCGCATCGCCACGCGCGGCCAGTTTGCACCGAAATCGCGGCCGCCGTTCGAACTGAGCGGCCTCGCACTCGCGACCTTCCGCGCCAATGTCGAGGGCGTGCGCGATTTCTACGTCAACAGCGGATTGTCGGCGCGCCTCGCGAAAACAGAGCCCGGAACCGACGCCCTCATCAAGGGACAGTTCGATGAGTCGATCGATTTCATCCGCGCCCTCGAACCGTCCGGGCTTGCCGTCTTCAACGATCCCGCCCTGATGAACAGGCTGCTGTACACGCGCGAGCCGCTGGGGGCGCTGATCTCGGACGGCTCGCCGGTGCTGACCGAGATGGCGGGCCTGGGCTCGGTGCTGCTCGGCCTGACCGACGACGGCGACTGAACATGCGTTATCCGATGGCAACGGCGTGGTCGTCCCAGAAGGCGACATCCGGCTGATGCAGCGAAGCGAGCGCCGTCGAAGCGCCCTGCGTTTTCGCCAGCGATCCATCGGTGCCCGTCAGCAGGAAGCCCTCGCCCTGCCCGGTGACACCATAAACCTTCGGCATGTCGTAATGCCGCAGATATCGTCCGCTCGCGATCTCCACCGCGATGGCGACGCCGCCGCGCGGCGCTGAGACCAGCGCGACCTCGCGAGTCGCATCGATGGCGACCGCGCCGATGTAATTGCGCACGCGGCTGTCGAGCTTGTCGGGCAGCGCCACGAGTTCGAGCGGCCGGCCCCGGCGATGCGCGCCGACATTGGGCCGCAGCTCCCATGCCGGACCGCGATCCTGGCAGCCGAAAATCACCGTGTCGTCCGCGCCGACGCACAGATGCCGGATCGACAGCTTGCGCAAAGGATCCGGCCACACCTGGCGCTCCAGCAACTCGCCCGTCACGCTGTCCACATAGGCAAGGGTCGGCTGCATGGTCGCGGTGTCGTTCTCCAGCCGTGGCTCGTCCGGATGGGTGCGCAGGCCCCCGTTGGCGATCACCAGCGTCCGCCCGTCCGACAGCACCGCGAGTTCATGCGGATCGAGCCCGCCGGAGGGAAACTCGCCGATCTGCCTGTAGCCATCGGTGGCGTCGCGCACGCCGATCATGCCGCGCTCGCCCTCGAAATCGTTCTCGGTGGTGTAGAGCAGCCGCCCGTCTGCCGAGAACAGGCCGTGGCCGAAGAAGTGGCGGTCCGGCCGCGCGGTGATCCATTGCGGCTCGCGCTTGCCGTCAAGATCGAGCACCACCGCGAAGTTGCCGGGGCGGCGCGCGAAAGTGACGAGGTCGCGCGGCGCCCCCGCCGGGCGCCGCGCGATGCCATGGCCGCGCTCGGGCAGTTCGATGCCGGTCACCGGCTCGCCGCGTTCGGGATCGAACACCACCGCGCGCAACGTGCCATCCCTGCCGCGACAGGCCGAGGCGAACAGACCTTGCCCCGCCGTCTGCGCCGTCGCCCCGGCTCCCGCTGCCAGCGCGTGGCCCGGCAGCATGAAGCCGGCCAGCAGTGCGCCGGTCGAGCGTACGAACAGCCGGCGGTCTATTCCCGTTGTCTTCGACATCGCATCTTGCTTTCGTTCGTGATCCTCATCGCGACTGCACGAAGGCCACCAGTGCCTCGCGCTCGGCTCGCGCCATCGCGACAAAGGCATCACGCGAAGCCCGCGCCTCGCCGCCGTGCCAGAGCACGGCCTCCTCCACGCTGCGCGCGCGGCCGTCGTGCAGAAAGGATCGCGGCTCCCCGGACGCGGCTCCGCGCCACAGCGGCGCGGTGCGCCACAGGCGATGCATCCCTTCGCGCGCCGACGCCTCGTCGGCGAGACCATCACCCATGTCGTGCAGCAGCAGATCGCTATAGGGGTGAATGGCGACGGCAGGTTCGCGCGCAGTGGCCGGAAGCAGGAAGCTCGGCCGGTGACAGGCTGCGCATCCGGCCGATGCGAATGCGCGTTCGCCACGCGCGGTGATCTCGCTGGCGGGCGCTGGCGGGCGGGGCGCGACGGCCGTCTCCGCAAAAAACGTAACGAGATCGAGCAGCCGATCGTCAAGCTCCAGCCCGCCACGATGCCTGTCGCCGCCATGCGGTCCCGCGAGACAGTCTGGCTGCCGCGCGGTGCAATCACCTGCGGCCGATGCCAGCAAGGTGTTCGACAATCCGAGATCGCGCGCGAAGGCTTGCGCCACTTGCTGGCGCAGCGTGGCCGCGCCCGCCTTCCAGCCGAAGCGGCCCACCGCCATCCGCTTTGCTTCGTCCGACCACACGCGACTGGCGATGCCGGAAGCGCCGGCGTCGATCCGGGCGAGAATGTCGTCGTCGGAAATCCGTGCGAGCGGCCCGAGCCCGACCAGCGAGGGAGCAAGGCGCGGCGAAAGAATGACATCCGACGCCAGCGGGCCGTAACCGAGACCGTCAATGCGATAGGACGGCCGCCGCAATGACACCACCGTCCCGTCGTGCAGCGTGACGGGCTGTTCTTCATAAATCACGACGACGCGGCCTTCGCTGCGCTGGCCCTGAACCGCGAAGGGCTGAAGCTGCACGCCGTAGGTCGGCTCCGGAACTCCGCGCGACGACAGCCGCATCACCAGCGCGGCCGGCACGTCGCCCACCGCCATCGCAACACGTCCACCGCCGCCTTGCGGATGACACGCGGCGCAGGACCGAGCATTGAACAGCGGCCCCAGCCCATCGGCCGAGGCCGTGGAGGCCGGCGCGGACACCCACACGCGGCGGAACAGCGTCGCGCCCAGCGACAGCCGCAACGCGTCGCCGTCGCCTGCTTCAGCGACGGGCGTGGCATCCGCCCGCGACCAGCCGGGCGCCATGCTGCCGGACAGCCCGGCGAGCGCAAGCGCAATGCAGGCAAGACGCAGGCCCTCGCTCCAGCACCCGATCATATCTCAGCGCCGGACGCTGTCCGGATTGCGCAGGCTCTCGGCATCGATCACCTTCAACCCCTTGAGGTCGAGCGCGGCGACGGCGCGGCGCAGCGACGTGGTCTGCGCCAGCAGCGCATCGACCGCACTCTGCACGATGCGGTTGCCCGCGACATTGCCCTCGGCCACCAGCATGTCGAACGGCACGCCGCCCTTCGCGCTGTCGACCAGCACGTCCATGCGCGACACCGTGTGGTCCAGCGCGGCGCGCACCTCGTCATCGGTCGCGGCCGATCTGGCCCGCACCACGTCGGACAGGCTCGGTCCCGAGATCACGCTGCCGCCGGTCCGCTTGTACTGGCCGAGATAGACGTTGCGGATCCCGATCACGTCCCAGTAATGCGAGTTGTGCGAATTGTCCGAGAAACAGTCGTGCTCCTCCTCGGGATCGTGCAGCAGCAACGCCAGCTTCATGCGCTCGCCGGCAAGTTCGCCGTAGGACAGGCTGGCGATGCCGCTGAACATCAGAACGAACGCCTCCTCCGGCGCGCGCGTCGTGATCGCCTGATAGGCGTCGCCCGCCGGCTCCCACTGCTTCACGATCCAGTCGAGATCGTCGACCAGAAGCTGCGTCGCCACACGCAGATAGGCCGCGCGGCGCTCGCAATGGCCATGCGTGCAGGCGCGCGGATCGTAGTCCGTCGCTGGACGGTTGCCCGCGCCGGGCCCGGTGCCGTTGAGATCCTGCCCCCACAGCAGGAACTCGATGGCGTGATAGCCGGTGGCGACGTTGGCGCGCAGACCGCCCGCCTCGTGCAGCACATCGCGCAGCAGTTCCGGCGTGATGGTGCTCGTGTCCACCTCGCGGCCGTCGATCATCACGCGCGTGTTGGCGATGATGTTGGCGCTGAAGAGCGGATTGTCGGTTTCGTGGTCGCGGGCCTCGACATAGTCGATCAGCCCTTCGTCCAGCGGCCAGGAATTCACCCGGCCTTCCCACTCGTCCACGATCGGATTGGTGAAGCGGAACGCCTCGGACTGAAGATAGGGCACACGTGCCGCGATCCACGCACGCCGCGCAGCTTCCATGGTTTCATCGCGCGGATCGGCGAGAAACGTGGAGACCGCCTGCTGCAGGGCCTGCGCACCCGCGAGGCTGTCGCCGTAGACCGCATGAGCCATCCGGGCGTAGTGGCGCAGCACGGCCAGCTTGTCCGGCTGCGCCAATTCCGCCTGCGCCGCCGGAAGCCCCGTCCACATGACAAGGAGGGCGACTGCGCACCGCCTGACGAAAGATGTCATCTCGATCCCCGGATGCCGTTTCGCTCTCTCTTTCGCCCGAGAATGACGAAGGTCATGTGACACGGATGACGCCGGTCATGCCGGTCGCCTGATGCTCGATGATGTGGCAATGCAGCAGCCAGTCGCCGGGATTATCCGCGACCAGCGCGATGTCCACCCGCTCGTCCGGGAACACGAGAATCGTGTCGGTCGGCGGCAGCGCGAGCGTGCGGCGGTCAGATCGCAGCGGCCAGAAACTCATGCCGTGCAGGTGCACCGGATGAGCGTGCGGCGTTCTGTTGTGAATTTCGAACACATAACTGCGGCCCAGCTTCAGTTCCGCGAGCGGCCGAAACGGATCGGGCGATTCGCCGGCACCGGCGATGCCATTGAGCGCCCAGAAGGCGTAGCCGAGATCGCCGCAGAAGGCGTTGCGCGCCGCCTTTTCCGCGCTCGCCGTCAGCGCGACGGGGATGGTCTGCGCGGCCGACAGGTCGGGTTCGGCGATCGGATTCGGCGGCAGCGCCGTCACGTCGCGCAGGTCGCGACGCAGCGACGGGCCGACGCTGCGGAGCCGGGCGAGCGGCGCCGGCGGCTGCACCGAGTGATCGAGGATCGTCGCGAGGCTCTCTTCGGAGTTGTCCACGCGCATCACCAGATCCATCCGCTGGCCGGGGCCGATCGGCTCGACATCGAGCCCGCGCGGCTCGCGCAGCGGATTGCCGTCCAACGCGATGATCCTCGCGGCGGCGCCGTCCACGGCGAGACGGTAGATTCGCGAGACGTCGGTGACCGCGAGGCGTACCCGGATCAGGCCGCCCGCCGGCACGTCATAGGTCGGCGCACGAAGCCAGTTCGCGGTACGGATCGCGCCGAGCGTGCCGGCGCGCGCGGCCTGACGCGGCGTGAACAGGGGGGCGAACGCGCCGTCCGGCTTCAGCCGGAAGTCGCGCAGGTTGAGCGCAACATCGGCGTCGAATCCGGGATCGCGCGCCTCTTCGACGATCAGCAGCCCGCCGAGGCCCCGGCTCAGCTGTTCGAGCGAATTGCAGTGCGGGTGATACCAGTAGGTGCCCGCATCGGGCAGCGCAAAGGAATAGGCGAATGTTTCGTTCGTATAGACGAACGGCTGGGTGAGAAACGGCACGCCGTCCATGGCGTTCGGCAACCGAATGCCGTGCCAGTGAATGGTGGTGGGCTCGTCGAGCCGGTTGCGCAGCGTCACATCGAGACGCTCACCTTGCCGCGCCCGCAGCAGCGGCGCGGGCGCGTTCTCGCTGTAGGAAAACAGCGCGGTGGTCGGGTGGCCTTCGATGAATTCAAACGACGACGGCGCGGGCGCAAGCACTTGCGCCTCCTTCGCTCGTGCAAAGCGGGACACAGCGGAGGCTGCCGCGACTGCCGTCACAGCAGCTCCGCCGAGCAGAACCGAACGGCGGTTGGTGGACGCAAAACGCATGTGGTGCGGCGGCCTGTCGTTACAGTCGGAAGGTCCGACCCGATGATCGGGCCGGACCTTCCTGATTTTTCCCGCGCAGGCGTGAGCTGGACCACGACCGCGGAAGACATCGGCAACACCGGCGCAGCAGACGCAACGCCGCGCCGGTGGCCTCCAGTGGGCTTATCGCGTGACCATCGCAGTCGACGACGTCTGGCGGGTCGCCACCGCGGTCGAGGTCGAGCCACGGACAACACCGTCCGCATCGACGAACTCGACGAAGATGCGGTGCCTGCCCGGATCGGCGGCGATCGTGCCGCTGGCCTGCAGGAACACGCCCCACGTCCCGGCATCGTTCTGGTTGATGGTCGCCGTGACGGTCGGCGCCGGAGCGCCCACGCACGCACCCGTGGCCGGGGCGGTCTGGCAGATCGTCGCCTCCAGCGGCAGCGTGCTGTCGGAGAGACGAACGCGGGCGGTCAGCGAAGCCGACGTTCCGAGGTTAGTCGTCGCCACCGCGAACACGCCGGTGCCCGCCGGACCGCTGAGATAAGCGAAGCCGTCGTTCGACGGCGTCGCGCCGATCGCGATCATGTCCGGCCCCGCATTAGTGTCGAAGGTCAGACGCATCGTGTTGACACCGAGAACCGTCTGCGCCGGCTGCACGCCGAGGCACTCATAGTTGAACACCACGTCGCTGGAAGGCAGCGCGCCGTAAGGCTGGAAGGCCATCACGAAGCTCTGCGACCCACCGCTCGCGATCGAGACACGCGCGTTCGGGCTGCCCACGGGCTGGTTCGTGCTCGCGCTGGTGGTCTGGAACGAGAAGCTTCCCGGGACGGCCGAGGCCGTTCCAATGCCGCAGGAGCTGGCGGCCGGGCCGGTGTTCACGAGGGTCGCGAACGCCGTCACCGGGTTGCCGACCTGCACCGAACGGCTGGTCGGAAGCACGGCGGCCACCAGCGGGCTCGCCGAATCGCGGGCGATGCTGGGATCGACATACATCGCCAGCAGCTGACCGCCCTCGACCAGTTCGGGGTCCGCGGATCCCTTGTGGTTCTGGACCGTCAGCATGAACCAGCCCGGACCCATCACCGACGAGGCATCGGTGATGCCCGAGGACTCTTCGTCGTTGGTGATGAAGTCCGGATTGGTCGCGGCAGTGCCGCCGAAGAACCTCGGATTGGTGGCAGCCACCTGAACCAGCTGGCGGCTTTCGATGCCGTAGACATAGACGCGGGCGAGGCGATTGTTGCCGCCCGGATCTTCCTGCAGGAGGATACGGCCGAGACTGTCGATCGCGATGTTGTCGAACATCTGATAGGTCGCATCGCCATCCGGCGTGGCGGCAGCCGACGGATAGAACGCATTGGTCAGCAGCATTTCGATGTGGCCGCCCGCTTCCGGGTTTGTCACATCGTCGAACCGCAGGCGCCACAGACGCGACGGCCGCCACGAGCTGGCGCTGCTGGAAATGCGGCCGGTCGTCACGAAGTAATAGTCATTCTGCTTGCCCGGACGCGGATCCCACGCACCATCCTCGATGCGCATGAACTGCGTCACGTGATTGGCAATGGATTCTTCCTGCTGCTGAATGCCGGTCCTGGTCGAACGGTCGCCGAGGCTGACGGCCTCGAAGCGAGCTTCCGTGACACGCGGCGCGGTGGAGGCAAACACGAAGTCGCGGCTCTCGCCGGTCACGACCGTATCGCCCACCTTGACGCGGATGCCGTACAGCGTGCCGTTGGTGAGGCCGGCCTTCTCGATCTCGTTGCCGGTGGTCTGCTTGGTGCCGACATACATATAAAGTTCGCTCGGCGCGCCGCTGCAGCCGGTCTGGCCCTGCACGCTGCAGATATTCGTCGTCACATTGGTGTCGACGCTGGCGTCGTCATTCAGCATCACGATGGTCTTGTCCTGAGCATAGGGACTGGCGACCGCATTCTCGTTCGCCTGACGACCAAGGCGCGGCAGCTCATAGGAGCTGTTGGCCTCGGGACCGGTCGCGATATGAGCCACCACCCGGCCGTGGTCCGGCGTATAGGGTGGCGTGGTTTCCTCGCCATCGAGGAAGATGCGGGCGGTCGTGCCCTTGCCGTTATGATAGAAAGCGCCTTCGCCGGCCATGTCGGCCGAGCAGAAGCGCTCGAACGCGGTGGTGCCGGCGACATAGGAACCATTGTTCCACAGGTACAGGTTCGTCGGGCCGTCCACATGATCACGGCCCGCAGTCACGCGCAGCGAGACCGGGTCGATCTGCCAGCGCGACACGAATGCGCCGGTGGAGCCGTGCGACCGCACGATGCCCGCGGACGCGCCCAGCTCGTGATTCATGGTCAGGCCGAAGCCGCCGTTGACATCATCGGCGAACACGCCGAGGCCGTCGGGAACACCCGACATCCGATAGCCGCCAATCGCATCGCCTGTCGTCAGCAGCGCCGCGGTGACGACACCGCCGCGTGAGGGAAGGAGAAAGGATTCGGTTGAGGAGCTGGGTCCCACATACTGGGCCGCAGCCATATCCGTCATCGCAACGAGAAACGTCGCGACGAGCAGATTTCGTTTCGAAATCATATGCACGCCCCCGAGGCAGCAATTGCTGGGAATGGATCGGTTCGCTCTTTAGAGCGTCTCCAGAACTAGAGGCGGCGGATGACAGCGGCTTTGCAGTGATATGTCCGAAGCCGTTTTTGTGCGATGAGCCGCGCCTGTGCGAGCCGCTGCGAACCAGCCAACTGGATTGATTTACCTTCCGAATCCGCCCGGTCCGGTCGACTCCAAAAGAGTGCGACATTCCGCCTCAACGGGTCGGGACGAGGTCAGGAACCAGCCGTCACCATGCGCCACAGCGTCTCGGTCAGGACGGCGTGGCCCCGGTCGAGCTGGTCGGGGCGGGTCAATTCACGCGGATTGTGACTGAGGCCGCCGACACTCGGCACGAAGATCAGGGACGACGGAACCCGCTTCTGCAGGGCCAGCGCATCGTGACCCGCGACCGTCTGCATCCGCATCGACGCAAGGCCCAGATCCCGCGCAACGCTTTCGACGACGGCAGCGCCGTCCGCATCGAGCAGCATGCCGGCCCGATGCTCGTCGGCGGCGATGGAGAGCCCGGTGCCAAGGTCTGCCGCATCCTGCCGGATCGCGGCGAGGAACCGGGCGCTGACGGCGCGGACCACACCTTCATCCACATGGCGGATTTCGAACCAGACCCGCACGCGGCCCGCCACCACATTCGGCGAGTTCGGGAATATGCTGATCCGCGCGGCCGAAGCGTGCACGCCCGCGTTCTCCCGCTCCACCTCGCGATAGAGCGTCTCGATGGCACGCGCCGCCGCCCGCATCGCATCGCGCCGCCGCGCCATCGGCGTGGGGCCGGTGTGCGAGACCTCGCCCTCGAACACCACCGAGATTTTCCGGGTGACCCAGGCCCCGGTCACTATGCCGATATCCGCGCCGGCCTGTTCGAGCCGGTCGCCCTGCTCCACATGCAGTTCGACGTAACGAGTGGGGCGAAGATCGAAGTCCGAAGCTCCGCGATAACCGATGGCCGCCAGGGTATCGCCCAGCAGGACGCCATCACCATCGCGGCAAGCGAGCGCATCGTCGAGTGACTGGCTTCCAGCGAATACGCTGCTGCCGGTCAGGCTTGGCTGGAAGCGTGCGCCTTCCTCGTTGGTCCAGTTCACCACCGCGAGATTGCGCCGCGCCTGTCCCGGATGCGCGGCGGCGCGCTCGCGCACCGCCTGCACGGCCAGCAGGCCCGCCAGCACACCATAGACGCCATCGAACCGGCCGCCGGTCGGCTGCGAATCGAGATGCGAGCCCACCAGCGCCACCTCGTCCGTCTCTGGCGCGAGCGAGGCCACGCCGAACATGTTGCCGACCGGATCGACATGCGCGCGCAACCCCCGCGCCTCGATCTCGCGCCGGAACAGATCGCGCGCCGCCTTGTCCTCCACCGTGCCGGTGAGGCGGCAAACGCCGCCATCGCCGGTCGAACCGATGGCCGCAAAGGTCGCGAGCAGGTCATTCAGTTCGCTCATGCCGTCGTGCTCCGTTGCCTGACGAACGCCAGCCAGTTGACGATCTCGACCTCGCGCAATCCGATGTCGAGAATCTCGTTGCCAATATCGAGCCGCCAGGCGATGTCGCGGCGGCCCGCATTCCCTTCCAGCGCCTTCAGATCGGCGACGTAGCGATCGAGGTCGTCCATGTCGGCGAAGAATCCTTCGCCGACAAAGGACGCATCGTGACGCCGGACCACCGCCGCGACGTCGTGCAGGCGATATTCGGGATGATACTGCACGCCCCAGAACACGCTGTCGCCGACCCGGATTTCGGCGGCCTGCACTTCGCTCATGGCGTTGCGCGCGGTGGCAAGCGAACCCGCAGGCAGGCGCGTAACGATATCGCTGTGAATGGCCGGCGCATCGAACACATCCGCGCGGCCCGCATGCATCGGATGATCGCGCCCGCTGTCCGTCAGCGTCACGCGGCGCGCGAAGCCGAGTTCGCGGCCCTTCGGGTTGCGCTCCACATCACCGCCGGCCGCCACGCAGCCGAGCTGCAATCCCCAGCACGAGCCGAGCCCGGGCAGGCCGCGTGCGAACACGCCCCGCAGAAATTCGATCTGGCGCAGCGCGGCCGGCTCGCGCTGGTAGATGTTCAGCGCCGATCCGGTGACGACCACGCCATCGTAGGAGTCGAGCGGCTGCGGCACGGCCGCGTCCGCATCGGCCGGCGTGCAGATATCGACAACCGCGTCAGCTGCCAGCCGGCGCAGGACACGCGCATAGCCCTCCGAAGGCGTTTCGCCGGCGATCTCGGCAAACTGCTGACGGCTGGCAAGCGTGTTCCCTTCGGCGACGAGCAGACGCATTCGATCCTCAATCACAACGCAGAGCGCGGCTCTCTATCACGGAACACCGGCCTCGCGCAGCATGTCGTCGCAGGCGGCCACGAACAGATCAGCATGCTCACGCGTAAAGCACAGCGGCGGACGAATTTTCAGCGTGCTCCCATACGGACCCGCCGCGCCGATCAGGATGCCGCGCTCGCGCAGACCGTTGATGGCATAGCTCGCCAGCTCCGGCGCAGGCTCCCGGCTCTCCCGGTCGCGAACCAGTTCGAGGCCGATGAACAGACCAGCGCCGCGCACATCGCCGATCGCCAGATGGCGGTTGCCGATCTCGCGCAGCGCGTCCCGCAGATAAGAGCCGACCGTCCGCGCATTCTCCATCAAACCCTCGTCCGCGATCACATCGAGCACGGCGAGGCCCGCGGCAGCCGCCACCGGGTTGCCGCCGAAGGTGTTGAAGTATTTCTCGTCGGCCCCGAAACGATCCAGCAGATCGGCCCGCGCCACCACGCCGCCCATGGGAAAGCCATTGCCCATCGGTTTGCCCATGGTGACGATGTCGGGCACGACGCCGTGCCGGGCGAAGCCCCACATGGCATCGCCGGTGCGACCGAAGCCGGGCTGCACCTCGTCAGCGATAAACAGCCCTCTATGCGCATGAACACGCGCGATGGCCGGCGCGAGGAAGCCGGGCGGATCGGCATAAACGCCGTCGCTCGAAAAGATGGAATCGACCAGCAGGGCGGCAAAGCCGGCGCCGCTGCGCTCGAGATCGACAATGGCCGCCTCGACATCGGCCGCGAAACGCAGGCCGAGATCCGGCGCGGGCGCGCGAAACACATCCGGCGCAGCGATCGCGCGAACATGAGGCGGCAGGGGTTTGCCCGGCCGCGACGAGGGCGACACCTCGGTCACGGCCGCCGTGTTGCCGTGATAGGCGGTCTGCGTGACGATCACGCCCGCCTTGCCCGTGGCATGACGCGCGATGCGCAGCGCCAGATCGTTGGCCTCGCTGCCGGTGCAGGTGAGAACGACGCGGTTCAGCGCTTCGGGAAATGTCGCAAGCAGGCGTTCAGCATAGCCGTCCACCGCCGCGTTGAGATAGCGGGTGTGGGTGTTGAGACGTGCGACCTGCCGCTGGATCGCCTCCACCACGCGCGGATGGGAATGCCCGACCGACGGCACGTTGTTATAGAGGTCAAGATAGCGGCGGCCATCCGCATCGAACATCCACACGCCCTCGGCGCGGTCCATCCGGATTGGCTCCTGATAGAACAGCACCGCCGCCGGGCCGAAATTGCGCAGACGCCGCTCCACCGCCCCGCGCAGTGCCGGCTCCATCCCGGACATGCGGCTGCGATCAAAGGCGTTGAGCGCCAGAATTTCCTTTTCTTCCGCCACGCGCGCCCCCTGCGACGGCAACGTTCGATACCAGCCCATCGTGCCCGAATGTGGAAGAACCCACAAAATAAAAATTGCGGGGGAGCAAGACACAGCGGAATCAGAGAGCAATCCGACCGGGCATCCAGTTATTTTGATCGTAAAATCAGTTATTTAGATGCTAACACGCGCGCCTCGCCTAAAATTCAGGCACCCGGGCGCACAATTAATGATGAACTTGCCACATTGTTGGTGTGGACATGCAACCTGGAAGAAGGAAGATAGGCTCCTAGACGGAAGCCCGTGGCGGCGATCCGGAGACCCGATGACAAGCGAGCCTTCGCCCTCTGCCGATCTGGCCTTTTCGGAGAAGCGGTCCCGCCGCGCCGACGGCGACCGGCTGTCGAAGAGCGAGCGCCACAAGCACATCATTTCGCAGCTCACGGCCTCGCCGACCCTGCGCGCTTCGGAGCTCGCCGCCGTCCTCGGTGTCTCGGGCGAAACCATCCGGCGCGACCTGATGGAGCTTCAGGACCAGAAGCTCATCAACCGCACCTATGGCGGCGCCTCGCGCCCCTTCGCGCTCGAACCCGCGCTGACCGACCGCAAGGGGATCATGATCGCCGAGCGCGAGGCCATTGCCGAGGCCATCGCCGGCCTGATTCAGCCCAACGAGGTGCTGATGCTGGCGGCCGGCGCGACCACGTTCCACATCGCGCGGCGGCTGGCGAGCCGGGCGCAGGACATCACCGTGATCACCCACGATCACGCCATCGCGGCCGCCCTCGCGGTCAACACCTCGATCCGCGTGCTGTGCTGCCCCGGCCGCTATCATCCGACCGAGGGATACGTCTACGGCACGCAGACCATCGCCTATCTCAACAGCTATGAGGCCAATCGCGCCATCGTCGGGGCGACGGGGGTCGGCGCGCGCGGCATCAACGACGCCGACGACGAAGCCGGCGCAATCTATGGCGCGATGGTCAAGCGCGCCGCCGAGGCCATCATCGTCGCCGACCACACCAAATTCGAACAACGCGCCCTCAAGGTGTTCGCCCAATGGACGGACATCGACCGCCTCGTCACCGACCGACAACCGGAGGGCGCGTTCGCGGCCGCGCTCCGGCAGGCCGGAACCGACGTCATCGTTGCCTCACGCTGAGAGGACCAGGATCATGGCACGCAGTCTCACACGTGGTGTTTCCGAGGAATATGCGGTCTCCGAGAACGCGCCGAGCGAGACGGAGCCGATGCGCCAGACCCATATCGGCCGCATCGCCATCGAGATGGGTCCGGCCGGCACGATGCTCCGGCGCGGCAGCAGCCGCGCCGTGCCGCCGCCGGATGATATTGCCGCCTATCTGCTGGTGTTTCCCGTCAACGGCACCGTCGGATTCAATCAGGACGGACGGGGCGGCATCGCCGCGCCCGGCGACTATGTGCTGCTGAACGAGCGCGCGTTCCATGAGCTGTTCGCCGACGCCTCGGCACAGGTCATCACGATGCGCATCCCGGCGAGCGAACTGCGCGGCCGGCTGGTATCGATCGAGGACCACGTCAGCCGCCGCTTCAAGCCCAACGAGCAGATGACGCGCCTGCTGACCGGCATGGTCCGTAACATCGCCGAGCTGTTCATGGACGAACCGCCACCGAATCCGCAGGCGCTGGCGACCGAGATCGTCTCGTTCGTCGCCCTCACCATCGGTTCGGAGGATCGCGGCGCGGCGACCGATGTGCGCAATGCCCGCTATCATCTGCGCCGCCGCATCGTGGATTTCATCGACAGCCATCTGAGCGATCAGGATCTGTCGCCGAAGAAAATCGCCGCAAGCAGCCGTATCTCGCTCAGCTATCTCTACAGCCTGTTCAACGACAACGAGACCACGGTGGGCCAGTTCGTGCAGACCAAGCGCCTCCAGCGCGCCTATGAGATTCTGGTCGCGGACCCGAAGGGACACCGCACCGTATCCGAGGTCGCCTACGAGGTCGGCTTCAAGAACGTCTCGCACTTCTCGCGCACGTTCAGCCGTCACTTCAAGGTGGCCCCGCGCGATGTGCGGCAGGCGGGACAGGCGGCATCCGGTCCTCCGCTGCCTGTTTGCGTGGATCCGGCGAAGGCACCCAAACGGCCGCAATCCGGCTTCGGCACGCCCTACTGGGAAAGCGGCAAGCGCACGCTGCTGCACGAAACGGCCTGATCCTTTCGGGCATTGTTGATTGGTGGGCGGCGCAATGCTCCATCACCTTCGGAGTTGATCGTGGTCGAAACGCTCGAAAAAATCTCGGACGGCGAACTGGCGACCTTCTTCGACAATCTGGCCGACGCGGCACGCCGCATCGCGCTGAAACATTTCCGCTCGCATCTGGATTTCGAGCAGAAGCAGGATCTGTCTCCGGTCACCATCGCCGATCAGGGCATCGAGCGGGAACTGCGCCGCCTGATCGCCGCGCGCTTCCCCGACCACGGCATTCTCGGCGAGGAGACCGGCTCGACGCCCGGCGAGCGCTACACCTGGTATGTCGATCCCATCGACGGAACGAAAAGCTTCATCTCCGGCATGCCACTGTTCGGCACGCTGATCGCGCTGCGGGACGACCGCGCCGAAAAACTGGTCGCGGGCATGATCGACATTCCCGCATTGTCGGAACGCTGGTTCGGCACGGCCAGCGGCACCACGTTCAACGGCGCGCCCGCGCGCGTGAGCCGTGTCAGCCATCTGGCGCAGGCGCAGATCTATACGTCCTCGCCGGATATCTTCGAGGCGGAGGACTGGGAGCGTTTCGACCGGCTGAGCCGCAAGGCGCTGTTCCGACGCTTCGGCGGCGACTGCTACCTCTATGGCCTGCTGGCGTCGGGCCATTGCGACCTCGTCGTCGAGGCCTCGCTCAAGACCTTCGATTTCATGGCGCTGATTCCGGTCGTCGAAGGCGCGGGCGGCCTGATCCGCGACTGGCAGGGCCGCAAGCTCGATCCGCATTCCGACGGCCGTGTCGTCGCCGCTGCCAACGCGGACCTGCTCGACCAGGCGCTGGCGGTGCTGAACGGATAGGCGGGATTCGCAGCCGACGCCCTCGGCCGCATTGGCCGGTTCGTCGGCGCTCCTCAGAACGCCGTTCTTCGAACGGCGATGCCTTGGCCATGACACAGGAGGCGCAGGAGCTGGCAGACCTTCAAGGGTGCAGGCTGTGCCTCACACCATCCGCAGCCAGCCGTCCCAGCGGGGATCGAACATGATGTCGCGCGCGCGCATGTATTTCCACACGCCGTATTTCTGATAATCGAAATCCCACGCGTTGAGTTTTCGGTTCACCACCGCCCACGACGCCCATTTCAGATCAGCCAGCGCCCGGTTGATGACGACGCGCGCCACGATCTCCGGCCGCACCTCGCCGAGATATTGTTCGACCAGCGACGCCGTGAGATGCTCGTCGAAGAACATCTCCGCGAACAGCACGCCGAGCTCGTAGCTGCGCTCGTTGTTCGAGGCGAACTCGTAGTCGATCAGCCGCATCGGCTTCGGCACGCCCGGCTCTGCGCTGATGAGGAAGTTTCCCGGCATCGGGTCGTTGAAGCACGGCACGAGGTCGAGTCCCGAGGCGAGGAACGCGCTCTTGGCCTGATTGTAGCGATGCAGCAGCCACGGCAAATCTTCCGGGAAATGCGCGCCGAGTTCGCGGCCTTGCGACAGATGCTCCTCGATCATGTCGAAGATGGTCTTGGTCAGGCCGAGTTTCGGCCCGGCGTGAAGCTGGCGGTAGATCGTCAGCACCTCGGACTGGATTCCAGGGTCGCCGAAATCGCCGTTGGTGCAGGCGCGATAGCCTTCCAGAAACTCGCTGACTTCAAGTCCGTCCGAGGCGTCGAAATAGATCACCTCCGGTGCGACGCCGATCGCATGTGCGTTGCGCGCCGCCTCGTTCGCCGTCACGCGGTCGATGAACATTTCCGAGCCCGCGCCCGGCACCTTGATGAAATAGCGGCGCGGCTCGCCGTCGATTTCCACCAGCCAGTTCTGGTTCATGATGCCGCCGACCAGCGGCCGATACGCCGCCGGCTTGGCGCTCCACTGCGGAACGCGGCCGATGGCGGCCTCGACATCGCTCTCGTGCGGCGTCTTGGCTTCGCCGAGCTTTCTCCAAACCGTCGTCATGCCACCCTCCGCAGCGCATCGCCGAACCGCGGCTCGCGCACCGCCATCCGGCACCGGACGAAACGCCAGCTTGCGAACTTGTAGAACTCCAATGTATTGCGCGGCGATTTCACCGCCAGCAGAGCGCCGATCAGGCCCCAGCGCAGATCGTCGGCAATCCCGTAGATGCGCGTGCGGTTGTAGGCCGCCTCGTCGAAACCGCCGGTGATGCGGACGAACGCATCGCGCGCCTCCGGCTCGTGGGCGAAGGCCTCCACCAGAAAGCTGCCGAGATCTTCCAGCGGATCGGCGGTGGTGGCGCGATCCCAGTCGATCAGGCGCACCTCGCCCGCATCGCTAATCATCACGTTGGAGACGTTGCCATCGCCGTGGATCGGCGCGCGTCTGATATCCAGATCCCTGAACGACTGCGCGGCGAACGTCACCTCATTTACCAGCCAGGCGATGTCCACCGGCAGTTGCGCCCTGGCTTCCGTCGCGGCCGCGTAAAATCGCGCGATCTCGTCGAACACCCCGTCGCTGCGCGGCAGCGGCGGCCCCTCCTGAAACTTGCGGCGCGCGGCGGCGATGGCATCGACGATGGCCGGCTCCAGCAGACGTTCCAGCGTGCCGACACGCCAGCCGGCGTTGAGATCCTCCATCACCAGCAGTCCCGCCGCGGCATCCGCCAGCAGCACCTTCGGGCCGATGCCGAGATCGGAGGCGCGCTGCGCCGCCTCGAACGCGCAAGGCACGTCGATATACATCGGCGCGTCCTCGCTCATCACCTTGGCGAGCAGGCTGGCGCCATCGGCCGGACGCACCACACGCCAGGGCATTCCATCGACACCGCGCCAGCTTGGCGAGGCCAGCAGCGGGATCGCCGGTTCGATCACCAGATCGACGCCATCCCATCCCGGCAGCGTGGCGAGACCGTTGCGGATCACCGCCATTTCCGTTGAAGACTCACTCATGTCCAGATCCGTTCACTTGCAGGCCGATTGCGACCTATCGCGCTGGCACGATCATCGGGTCAAAAATCCTTCATGCGCGCTGCAAAAGGGATGCCCGATGCTCTACCAAATCATGCCGATCGCCCCAATGCCCTACTCCGGGTGGCGCAAGTTGAGTATCCGACGGCTGTCGACATGTTTGCGCGCGGAGGACCGATGGCTGCCGATGATGTAATCCGGATGAGCGTGGCCGAGCTGACGGCCGCCTATGGCGCCCGCTCGCTTTCCCCGGTCGAGGCGCTGCAGGCGACGCTCGATCACTCGCACGCCGTGAACGGCGCGATCAACGCGCTGTTCTGCTTCCGCCCCGAAAGCGCGCTGGCCAGCGCGAAAGCCTCCGAGGCGCGCTGGAAGGCGGGCACGCCGCTCGGCCCGCTCGACGGCGTGCCGATGACGGTGAAGGACAGCGTGGCGATGGTCGGCTGGCCCTATCTGCATGGCATCGGCGCCAACCGCGACCTGCCGCCATCCACTTACGATTCGCCGCCCGCGATTGCATTGCAGGAAGGCGGCGCGGTGATCTTCGCCAAGACCACCATGCCCGATTGCGGGCTGATGGCGGCGGGCATCTCGTCCCTGCATGGCGTCACGCGCAATCCGTGGGGTCTTGCGTGGAACACCGGCGGCTCCTCGGCGGGCGCGGGCGCATCGGTCGCCGCCGGCGCGGGCTTCGTGTCGGTCGGCACCGACATCGCCGGCTCGGTGCGGCTGCCGGCGGCGCATTGCGGCCTCGCCTCGCTCAAACCCACCCACGGCCGTGTCCCCCATCTGCCGGCCGACACCATGCGCATGGCCGGACCGATGGCCCGCAGCGTCGACGACGCGGCGCGTCTCCTCACCGTCATCGCCCGGCAGGACGAGCGCGACACCTGGAGCCTGCCGGCCGACGGCATGCGCTATCACGAACATCTTGATCGCGATATCAAGGGTCTGCGGATCGGCGTACTCACCGACATGGGATTCGGCATGAAGCCCGAGCCCGTCGTGCGCGCGGCCGTGGAGGCGAGCGGCCGTTTGCTGGAGGCGGCGGGCGCGATTGTCGAGCCGTTCACCTCGCCGCTCGACTACGACGCCTATGCGCCGATCGACCTGTTCCTGCAGGCGCGGGGCTTCGTCGAATATTCGTCGCTGCCGCCGCATGGCGATACGCCGCGCGACATCAATCCTTACGTGCGCGCCTGGGCGCTGGAGGGCGCAAAGCATTCGGCTGCGGACCTCTATCGCGCGCTCGGCCAGATCGGGAAGATGAAGGCCGCGATGCTCGCCGCCTTCGAGGGCTGGGACTATGTGATCGCGCCGACGCTGCCGGTCGTGAACTTCCCCGCCGAGGAGCCGGGCGCCTCGCGCGAGGTGCCGCTGGCGCACACCATCTTCACCGCGATGTTCAACCAGACCTGCCAGCCGGCCGGCACCGTGAACATGGCGTTCGACGAACGCCATCTGCCGATCGGCGTGCAGATCATCGGCCATCGCTTCGACGATCTCGGCGTGCTGCAGATCGCCAAGGCGTTGGAAGGCATGCGCTCCATCGCGATGGATTGGCCGTTCGAACCGCGCAGGTGAGATCTAGTCGGGCGATTGTCATTCCCGGCATTTTATTCGTGAGGGCCGGGCGTGACCCGGCCCATTCACGTCTTTGGCGCAGCATGTCCAATCAAGACGTGGATGCCCGGCATGAAGCCCGGCATTGCGGCTGGGAAAAACGGCCGAAATCGCCCCTTACGCCGCGGCGTCGACTTCGGCCTTATCGAGCAGATGGCACGCCGCCAGCCGTCCCGGCGTATGCTCGATCAGCTTCGGCGTCTCGACGCGGCAGCGGCCGAACGCCTTGGGGCAGCGCGAGGCGAAACTGCATCCCGGCGGAATGTTGATCGGGCTCGGCGGCTCGCCTTCCAACAGGAAATCCTTCGGGTTGAGCGGCTTGTCTTCCAGCGTCGGCGCGGCCGAGAGCAGCGCCTTGGTGTAGGGATGCTGCGGATCGAAGAACAGGTCGCGGTTGTCCGCGACCTCCACCATCTCGCCGAGATACATCACCGCGATGCGGGTGCAGACCTTCCGCACCATCGCCAGATCATGCGAGATGAAGACATAAGTAAGATCGTTGCGCTCCTGCAGCGCCGCGAACAGCTCGATCAAGCGGCCCTGCTCGCGCTGGTCCAGCGCCGACAGCGTCTCGTCCAGGATCAGGATCTTCGGATCGAGAATCAGCGCGCGGGCGATGGAGATGCGCTGGCGCTCGCCGGTGGAGAGCGCGTTCGGCAGCTGGTCGTACAGATCGGCCGGCAGACCGACCTCCGCCATCGCCGCCGTCACGCGACGGCGCAGTTCGGCGCGGGGCACGCGGCCGCGGATCAGCAGGCTTTCCTCAATCATGCGGCCGACCGTGGTGCGCGGCGGCAGCGCGTTATAGGGATCCTGCAGCAGCAACTGAAACTCGTTGCGCTTGCGGATCAGATCTCCCGGCGAGAGGTTGCCGAGCGAAACCCCGTTCAGCACGATGGCGCCGCGATCCGGCTGCTCCAGCCAGGCCAACATGCGTGTGAGCGTGGACTTGCCGCATCCGGACTCGCCGACGATGCCGAGATTCTCGCGCGGCATGATGTCGAGCGTCACGCCGCGCACCGCCTGCACATTGCTGTAGGTGTTGAAGGTGCCGCGCTTGCGCACGCGATAGGTGCGCTGCACGTCCTCCACCTTCATCAGCGGCTGCTCGCCCGCCTTGCTAAGGCGTTCCACCGGCCCTTCCGAGGTAGACCAGATACGCGGCACGCTGGCGATCGCCCGGCGCGTGTATTCGGATTGCGGCGAGGCCAGGAGATCGGCGAACGGCTGCTCCTCCACGAACCGGCCCTGATGCAGCACGGCCGTGCGGTTCCCGAACTGCCCGAGCGTCGGCAGCGAGGACGACAGATAGATCGTTGCGGTGCGGTGGCGCGTGCACAGATCATGCAGCAGTTCGACGATCTGGGCCGCAATGGTCACGTCCAGCGGCTGGGTGATGTTGTCGGCGATCAGAACCGCAGGCTCGGCGCAGATCGCGTCCACGATCATCGCGCGCTGCATCATGCCGCCGGAGAATTTCGACGGATAATCCCAGTAGCGCTCCTGGGGCGAGGGAATGCGCACCTCGCCCAGCAGCTGCATCACGCGGTCGCGGCACTCGTTATGATTCCACTCCGGCCGCACGCTGTGCAGCTTCTCGGCGATCTGCACGCCGACGGGCACCGTGGGATCGAGCGAGCTTTGCGGCTTGGAGCCGATATAGGCGATGTCGCGCCCGACCTTCACCTCGCGGCGGCCGGAACGCGTCAGGAGATCATTGCCCGCGAAGATGATTTCACCGCCGCGATATTCGAGACTTTCCGGCAGCCAGTTGGCGAGCGCGCGGCTCAGGACCGTCTTGCCCGCGCCACTCTCGCCATAGATGCCGAAGATCTCGCCGGTGTTGAGGCGGAAGCTGACACCATCCAGGATCGGCGGCGCACCGGAAACAACTGTTCCGACGGCGAGATTCTTGACCTCAAGGATAAGCGATAAATCCATCTAGAGGCCTCCGAACACCCGGTTGCGCGCCTTCTCGAAGGCCGAGCCCATCAGGTTGATGGAGGTCAGCGCAACGGCGAGAAAGATGCCGGGGATGGTCGCGATCCACCACGCGTTGATGAGATACTTTCGCGAGTCGGCGATGATGCTGCCGAAGCTCGGCGTCGGCGGCTGGATGCCGAGACCGAGAAAGCCGAGAATCGCCTCGAAGATCATCATGCGCGCAACATCGAGCACCGCGACGAAGGCGATCGGCGGCAGGATGTTGGGCGCGGCATACAGAAGCAGAATGCGCCAGTCGCCCGCGCCCAGCACGCGCAGTCCGCGCACATACTCCTTGTCGCGCTCGGCGACAGCAGCGCTACGCGCCACGCGCGCATAGAGCGGCCAGCCGGACAGCGCCAGCACGATGATGATGGTCGGCACGCTCGGCCGCGAAACGCCGAGAATGGTGATGGCGAGAATGATCATCGGGATCGAGAGCTGCGCATCGGTGATGCGCATGATGATGGTGTCCCACCACTTGCCCTTGAAGCCGGCGAACAGGCCGAGCCCGCAGCCGATGATAAAGATCAGCACCACCGTGACGATGCCAACCAGCAGCGAATAACGCAGGCCGATCAGGCTGCGCATCAGCATGTCGCGGCCAAGCTGGTCGGTGCCGAGCGGGTGATCCCAGCTCCACTTGTCGCCGAGGAACCAGGGCGCGAGAAACTTGTCGCGCACCACCATCTTGGTGGCGCTGATGTCGGAGATTTCCGGATAGATCGCGGAGAACAGAAGCAGCGCCGTGAAGATGAAGAAGCCGATCTTGAAGCTCGGCATCCGCCACGCCGCGAGCAGAATCCGGCGATTGACCGACATGATCTTCGCGGCAGACTTTTCCTTCGGCTCGGCGCCCGCCATGGTCGTGACCGTCATCGTCAGATCTCCACGCGCGGATCGATCAGATAGGCGACCAGATCGACAATGATGTTGATGAAAACGAACACCGCGCTGGTGGTGATGGCGATGCCCTGGATCACGGGGAAGTCACGCCCGACCACGGAGACCACAGTCAGATTGCCGAGCCCCGGATAATCAAAGATGTATTCGATCACCAGCACGCCGCCGATCAGCGTCGAAAGCTGGATGCCGAGCAGGTTGACCAGCGGCACGGCCGCGTTGCGCAGCGCATGCGCATAGACGATCCGCCGCCGCGACAGCCCGCGCACCTTGGCCTCGTCGATGAAGCCGGACTGCATCACCTCGGCCAGCGAGGTGGTGAGCGTACGGATGATGAAGGGCGCGATCTCCACCGCCAGCACCAGCGCCGGCAGGATCGTATAGGTGAAGCCCTTGTAGCCCAGCGCCGGCAGGAGATTCAGCTTCACCGACAGAAACAGAATCAGGACGATCGCAAGCCAGAAATTGGGAATCGAGACAAACAGCGACTGGATGCCGAACGCCAGTCCGTTCTGCCAGCCGTCCTGATGCAGGCCGCCCGCGATGCCGACCGGAAACGAGATCAGCAGCGCGAACACCAGCGCGACCGCACCGAGCTGCAATGTCAGCGGCAGGCGTTCGAGGATCAGATCCATCACCGGCGCCATGTCGGACTTGGTCGGATCGACATACTGGCCGCCGGCGGCGACCATGCCGCTCTTCGGCCGCAGATAGGATTGCCCGAGGTCGCCCTGAAACAGCCCGACCATATACCGGCCGTACTGAACAATAATGGGATCGCGCAGTCCCATCTTGGTCGCCACCTTCTCGACCACATCCGGCGGGGCCATGCCGCCGACGATCAGTCGCACCGGATCGCCCGGCACGACGCGCAGCAGCGTGAAGATGATCAGCGAGGTGATGAAGACGATCAGGATGCCCTGCGCGATCCGCTTGACGAGAAATTCGAGGATCAACATCGCCGGCAGCAACCTTTCGTGTCATCGATTTCCATCGATGGGAAGAAACGGCAAGCCGGACATTGCTCCGGCTTGCCTTCGCACAGGTCAATATGAGCCTGCACAGGTCATGCCAAACCGTGCATGGCTCATGCCAGCGTGGCCTTGGTCATGTCCTGCATGCCGTTCGGGTAGATATAAAGCCCGTCCAGCTTCTTGCTGTAGGCGTGAATGAAGACCGAAGTGAACAGCGCCAGCGCGGGCGCCTTCTTCGCGATGGTCGGCAGCGTTTCGGTCTGAAGCACTTTCTTGCGCTCGTCGACCGTCGCCGCATTGCGCTCCTTGTCGAGCACCGCATCGATCTCCGGATCGACGATGCCGGTGATGCGCTTCGACGACGAATGGAAGTGGGTGCGCAGCACGAGGTCCGGTTCCGGCGAGCCGGTGCACCAGCCGCAATCGATCATGTGGCCTTCGCCGCCGCCCGGCTTGTCGTACAGCAGGTTGCCCCATGCCGCGACTTCGAGCGTCTGCAGGTTGACCTTGAAACCCTGCTCCTGAAGCATGCCCGCGATCAGCTCGGCATACTCCTTGGTCTTCGGATAGAAGCCGACCGAGGTGTAGTAGGTCAGCTCCGGCAGACCCGCACCCTTCGGGAAGCCGGCTTCCGCAAGCAGTTTCTGCGCCTTGTCCGGATCGTATTCCGGATATTCGGCGACTTCGGCGTAGCCGAACTTCACCGGCGAGATGTGCGCCTTGGAATAGGTACCGGACACGCCGAGAACCTCGAGCACCTGCTTGCGGTCGATGGAGTGGCAGGCCGCAAGGCGGATGCGCGGATCGTCGAACGGCTTCTTCGAGCACCGGAAGAACAGATACTTGTTCTCCACCGACACCGCCTTGTGGATGTTGAAGCGGGCATCCTTAGCGATGGTCTCGACCTGCTCCTGTTCGAGGCGCTCGATGATATCGGCCGCACCGTTCAGCAGCGACAGCGTGCGGGTCGTCGTGTCGCCGACGAAGTGATATTCGACGCCGGGAATCTTCGGCGCGCCGAGGAAGAAGTCGGCGTTCGCGGCGAGAATCGTGGTGTCGCCCTTCTGCTCGACATACTTGTAAGGCCCGGTGCCGTTCATGCGCGCGGACAGCTGCGCCTTGTTGGCAACGTCCTTCGCCGACAGGATCGGCAGGAACGACGACAGGTAATAGTAGAGCGAGGCGGGATAGCCGAATTCCTTGGTGTTGATGTTGCAGGTGTAATCGTCGATCACATCGACCTTCACCTGGCCCGGGTACCACTGCGCCGGGCGGTCGGGCAGGCAGCCATATTCGTAAGTTGCCTTCACGTCGGCGGCCGTGAACGGCGTGCCGTCGTGGAACTTGACGCCCTTCCGCAGCTTCACTTCCATGGTGTAGGTGTCGATCGGCTTCAGCGATTCCGCCAGCTCGTACACCAGCTCATCCGGCTTGTCGGGCCGCATTGGCGCGCGGGTCAGATAACCGAAGACGAAGCCCTCGACGATGATCTGCCCGAGATTGGTGTGCGTGGTCGGATCCCAGTTTCCGGTCAGCGCTTCTGCGCCGAGAAAGCGCAGCGCCCGTCCTTCGGCCGCAAAGGCGGAGTTGACGAGAAAGTCGGGATTGACGCGGCCGAAGCCGAAGGCGCCCGCACCGGCAAGCCCGCCGAGCATCAAATCTCTACGATTAATCATGTCGATCCCTCGATGATATCGGCAACATTGGCGCGCCGCTTTGTTTGTAAACTTCAGGTCTCCATCGCCCGGCAGCGACATGTGAAGCGTAGACCAGATGCCGGAAAAGTCTTAAGTCCCCTTGCTCCACGATTCCGTTGCTCACGCTTCTCCGCCCGAAACCGGATTTCCACGCGGATTCACCGCCCGCGCCTATCGAGCGGGCAGCCAAGCCCTTCGCATGTGCAACGCATGAATTGCTGGAGTGACAGAACAGTGCGCCGGACATGTCCGGCCTAAGATCACATCGTCCATCCATCCCGGAATCCCCAGCATGACGCCTGTCGCGGCCCTTCCCTCCACGCCCATTCGCGGCGTGATCTCCGATCTCGACGGCGTCGCCTATCGCGACACGGTCGCCATCGCCGATTCCGTCGCCGCATTCCGCGCCTGGCATGCACGAGGTCTGCCCTATGCCTTCGTGACGAACAATTCGAGCAAATCGGCTGCGCAGTTCGCCGACAAGCTGACCGGTATGGGCATCCCCGCCGCGCCGGAGCAGGTCTTCACCACGATCTCCGCCGCCGGGGCGCTGCTGCGCCAGCGCTGGGCGAAAGGCACGCCCGTGTTCGCCATCGGCGAGACGCCGCTGTTCGAGGAAATCGAGGCGGGCGGCTTTCGCATCGGCGGCGCGGACGCCGAAGTCGTCGTGCTCGGCTTTGACGAAAATATCGACTACGCCAAGCTGCGGACCGCGGTGCGGGCGGCGCTCGGCGGCGCGACCGTCATCGCCACCAATCCGGACGTGCTGACGCCGGTCCATGACGGCTACGATCCCTGCGTCGGAGCCTTCCTCGCCGCCATCGTCGCCGCCGTACCCCAGACGACACCGATCATCGTCGGCAAGCCGCAGCCGTTCATGGTGGAGCAGGCACTCCGGCTGATCGGAACGTCGAAGGACGAGACGATCATGATCGGCGATCAGGTCGCGACGGATATCGTGGCCGGGCAGGCGGCCGGGCTTCGCGCGGTCCTGCTCGCCAGCGATATCCCGATGGCCGCGCCCCCGGGTGTGATTCCCGATCACACGGTGACGAGCCTGCTCGAACTTCTGGACGTCGCGGGGTGAGGTCTGGCGCGGACCACTGACATCTGTTAGAGGATGTGCACGGTCGGCAGTTCACCGAGGCGTCGCTGTCCCTTGCGGGAAGCTAGACCTGCCATCTTTCGAGAGACACCCGGTTCATTTCCTCTGGTGCCCCGTCGTAAGCCAGCGACCAACGATCTGGATGATGGCACGTCAGGGACGAACCATGTCGAGACCAACCATTCCGCTTGCCATCGAGGATGTATCCGCCTTCTCCCGCGCGCTGGCCCAGCAGCTTCGCGCCGCCGAGGGATCGCCGTCGCATCTGTCGCTGCTGAACATGCTGGCCCGCTCCAGCGGCTTCCGCAACTTCCAGCATCTGCGCGCCGCCAGCACGGCAGCCGCAAAACTGTCCGCAGCGCCCCCGATCGCCGCCGGGGACCCTGTCGATCACGTCCGCGTCGCGCGGGCGCTGAAACAGTTCGACGCGACGGGCCGCCTGCGGCACTGGCATTCGCGCCGCGCCCTTCAGGAGCTCTGCCTGTGGGCGCTCTGGGCACGGTTTCCGGCACGGGACGCGCTCGGTGAGGCCGCCGTCAACCGTCACCTCAATGCCTGGCATGTGTTCGGCGATCCGGCGCTGCTGCGGCGCGAGCTGTTCGACTTCGGCCTCGTTACCCGCAATGCCGACGGCTCGGACTATCGCCGCATCGAACGCCAGCCGCCAGCGACCGCGCGGGAATTGATCCGCCATCTCGCCGCGCGCGGCTGAAGCCTTCGCCCGTCTTTCCATCGCGTATCGGGCCTCGCGCCCGAACGCTCTGGGTGCATTCATCACGACCGATCTGTTTTCAAACCTGCCGAACGGCCGACCGGGAAATTCGCGATCTCATGAAAATCGGCGGCAGCGCGGACTACGCGCACGCGGCGAAAATGACGCGGTTGCGCCCGGCGGATTTCGCTTCGTAGAGCGCCTTGTCGGCCCTGCCCAGAAGCTGATCGAGTGTCTGCGGCGAAGACGTCGTCGTTGTGATTCCGATGCTTACGGTCACGGAAACATTGCGGTCCGGAACGACAGCGATGGGCTCATCCTGCATGGCCCGCCGGATACGCTCGGCGACACGCTGGGCCTGCCGTTCGGAACAGCACGGCAGCAGCACGGCGAATTCCTCGCCGCCCAGCCGGCCGACGATATCCTTTCCTTTCACGGACGCTTTGATCCGCGTGGCCGCGACCGCCAGGACCTTGTCGCCGCCCGGATGCCCGAAAGTGTCGTTGATCGACTTAAAGTGATCGATATCCAGCATCAGCAGACTGGCCGAACGCCGGCCGCCCGCGGCCTGTTCGATGATGTCGCCGGAGCGCGCCATGAACGCGCGCCGGGTGAGAACCTTCGTCAGCTGGTCCTCCGCCGCGATCCGCTCCATCTCGTTTGCGAGGCGCTCGCGCTCCTGCGCGAACAGATAGGATTCGTGAATGTCGGTGGAGGTGCCGAACCATCGCACGACCTTTCCGTCGTCGTCGCGCATCGGCAGTGCCATCACCCGCAGCCAGCGGTACTCGCCGGACCAATGCCGGAAACGGTATTCAATATCATAGGGTGCACCGGTCGCACGTGACGAGATCCAGCTGGCAAGAACCATCGGAAGATCGTCGGGATGAACCAGCGTCTTCCAGGTGTCCTCGGTGATATCCTCGGGCGCTATTCCGGTGAATTCGCGCCAGCGCTTGGAAAAATAATCATGCCGGCCGTCGGGAAGAGAGCTCCACACGATCTGCGGCAGGGTTTCGGTGAGCGTCTGAAACCGAAAGCGGCTTTCGGCCAGGGCCGACGCGGTCTCCACTTCGCCCGTCACATCGACGACCGCTCCCAGTATCCGCGCCAGCTTGCCGTCATCGTCCCACGACGGCTTGCCGGACACGACGACCCAGCGCACGGCACCACTGTCGGAGACGATGCGGTATCGACAACGAAAGGCCGTGCCGGTCTCGATGGCCTCGGTGAGCGCGGAGGAAGCCTTTTCGCGATCATCAGGGTGAATCGCGTTGAGAAAACGCGCCCGGGCAATCCCCCGTTCGCATTCCGCGACCGGCAATCCATACAGTTCCGCGACCTTGGCGTCGGTCGTGGACAGTCCTGTTTCGACATCCAGGGTCATGATGCCGATCAGCCCCCAGCCTTCGAGCGCAAGACGCAGGCGCTGTTCCGATTCGGACAGGTTGCGCGTGCGCTCGACGTACCGCGTGACATCCGACGCCGTTCCGAGCGCCGCGACGACCTGACCTCCGGCCCCGATCACGGGGACGAAGTGAAGGTTGAACGACCGCACGATCGGTTTTCCCTCCTGTATCAGCCGGATCACCTGATCGTTGAAATTCAGACTGCGTCCCGAAAAGACCTCACGCAGCACCCTAGTATAGAACGGCACGCTGTCCGGGAGCAGGGTGAAGACGGATTGTCCGTTCGCTCCCTCTCCCGTGGTCTCCAGAAACAGAAACTGGGCCTGCGCGTTACCCAGCACGATGCCCTGCCTGCCGATCATGATCACCATCGGGACCGGCGAGACCGCAAGCAGCCGTACCGTCGCCAAAACCGCCGGATCCCAATCGGAAAATGCCGGAAGCCCTCCCGATTGCCAGTCCAGCCTGGACTGCGCTTCCAGCCAATCGGCCGTGCGCGGCTGTACCTGCCGCACTTCCGAGATCCAGTTCTCCGTCACGATCATCCGGCACTCCCGTATCCGGCATGGCATCGTTCAATCTGCGATCGAAGATAAAGCTGGCGCTCTTTATAAGAGCGCCCGGGAATCGATAGATTTGATACAATGTTTTATTTAACGGTTGCAACAAGGCGATCGCACCTGCGTCAGCGTGTATCACGCGGATGCCGGCAAGATACGCGAATGCCGGGCAATGCGGGCTCCGCGCGCGGCGTGGTATCAATTTTTTACCATACGCATCCGGCGCCGACCGATCCCGGCCGGTGAATTTGCCCGTGAATTTATCGTGATGCACGATATGCGGGATGCGGAGCCGACGCTCCCGCCCCCGTGGGCGGGAGCGACCCTGTCCGGACAAACGTCGGGCGCGGCGGCTACGCCGTGCCCGCGGACCAGTCGAGCGAGGAATCGAGCGGCCAGTAGACACGGCCGGCCTTTTCGCGGGCGAAGCTGAAGATGTCCGACGAACTCAGGCCTTCGCTGTCCACCGTGACAATGGCGCGGGCCACATCCCTGAAACCGGCCCGGAAATGGGCCGCGCCCTTGATCGCCACGATATGGTATCGCATGACGTCGATGCCGTTCAGCGCGAAGACTTCGGGATCCCACGTCTGGTCAGGCTTCGCGCCGACCAGCACATCGATGCCCCCGAGCACGAGGCGACACATCGGTCCCTGATTGAAGGCCACGCCGCCGAGCATCGAGCCGGGCCGGTTGACGAAACGCCCGTCGGTGATGGCCTTCACATAGGCCTCGGCGATGATGGGGGTGCCCTGACAGTAGCCGAGCTTGCCGCCCAGCGAGACGTTGATCGTCGCGCCGACACCCGCGGCGATCGCCTGCTGCACGGTTTCCGCATCGAAGATGCTGCCGAAGCACGCGCTGCCTTCGGGCAGATGGGCGTCGATCAGCGCGCGCAGCAGATGCGTTGCATCACCCGGCGTGCCGCCGCCGGGATTGTCCGAATTCTCGTTGACGACGACAGGCCCCTCCGTGATCGCCATCGCCTGCCGCACGCCATCCGCGGGCGCAGTCGGCTTCACGAGAAAGGCGGCGCGGTTGTCCCAGATCCATTGCGCCACCTCGTCGGCGCAGGCCTGCGCCAGCGCCGGATCGCCGTCGGTCGTGCAGACCACGGCGGGACAGGGGGCTGCGATATCGGAATAGGGAAAGCCGTGAAACCATGAACAGTCGAGTACGCCGGGCCGCGTCTGGATCTGCGCGCACAGTTCATTGACCAGCGCGGGCGCCTGCCCTTCCTGCGTGCCGATGATAAAGCCGAGCATCGGTATCCGGCGCATGGCGGTGACCGGCCCGATCTCGCCGCGCACCGTCTGCGCCAGAAGCTCGACGGCCTGCTCACCGCGCTCCATCAGGTCGGTATGGGGATAGAGCCGGCACGGCAGGGTGATATCGCAGTGGGCGATCATCGCCTCGGTCAGGTTGCCGTGCAGGTCATAGACGGTCGCGATCGGCACGCCCGGCCCGACAAGCGCGCGGATCGCCGCCAGCATATCGCCCTCGATATCGTCCACGCCCTCGGCGATGCCCGCCCCGTGCGGAGCGAACAGCACGCCATCGACCGGCAGCGCGGCACGAATGCCGTCCAGCATCTGCGTTTTCATCTGCGCATAGGCGTCGCGCGCGACGGCCCCGGAGGGCAGTGCGACGCTGACCAGCGAATGCGCCAGCGCAATCCCGAGCCGGTCCGCTGCGGCGATGTAGCCGCCGACCGGATGATTGGTGCCCGTATAGGCACGCGGAACATCCGCGCCGGTGGACAGGCGAAATTTGTCCAGCGTGGTGACGCCGGTGACGCGCGTCGCATAGGTATTGGTTTCATGGGCGATGCCGGCGACGGCAAATCGCAATCCGGGAGAAGGTTGTGTCATGGGCTGTAGGGACTCGCGAGTCTCTTGGGCGCGCGCCTGAACTGGCCCCAAAACCTGACCCGCACACCCGATGCCGTCAAGAGACGCCGGCACGTCGATCGGCGATTGTTGCCCGGCGCGCGAGCCGCCACACGGGGCGCGGCAAGACCGTGGCGGCCGGAGCCGATATCGGCTTTCATCGGTCATGGCATTCGGCACGCCGGAGACAGGGATTCGATGCGCTTCCTGACACTGCGATATTTCAACGAGGTTGCGAGGCTCGGCTCGATCCGCAAGGCCGCGGACCGCCTTCACGTCGCCCCCTCCGCCGTGAGCCGTCAGATCGCGCAGCTCGAACTCGAACTCGACGCGGTGCTGTTCGAGCGCTCGAAGGTCGGCGTGCAATTGACCTCGGCGGGCGAGGTGCTGGCGCGGCACAGTCACCGCATCTTCCGCGATCTCGCCCGGGCCCGCTCGGGCATCGACGATCTGCGCGGGCTGCGTCGCGGCGAGGTCAGCCTCTGGGTGATCGAGGGATTCGTCGCCGGGCTGCTGCCGGATCTGCTCGCCAACTTCCATCACCGCTATCCGGGCGTGTCGTTCAAGGTGAACACCGGATCGACGGACCGGATCATCGAGGCTCTGCTCGAAGACGAGGCCGACATCGCCATCACCTTCAACGCCGCGCCGCGCTCCGAAGTCGAGGTGATCGCTGAATATGTGGAACCGATCTCGTGCCTCGTCGCCCCGACGCATGAATACGCCCGCCGCAATCAACTGACGCTGAAGGAAATCTGCAAATACCCGCTGGCGTTGCCGGAACACAGCTTCGGCCTGCGGCAGGTGTTCGAACGGGCGATCGCCAGGCAGCGCCTCAACCCGAACATTCTCGTCACCACCAATTCTCTCGAACTGACCAAGACGATGGCGATCACCGGACAGGTGATCGCTTTCATGCCCGCGCTCACGGTGATCTCGGAGCTGAATACCGGCGGCCTGCTGGCGATCCCGATCTCCGATCCGGATTTCGCCGCGGCGCGCTCAAGCATTTGTGTTCACCGCGACCGCCCGCTCTCCCATGCCGCGCAACAGTTTCTCAAGCTGACGGCAGCGTCGATCCGGGGATTGACCGCCGAGAGGCCGTCCGACGGGACCTGACGAAGGGGGTGTTGCCTTTTCCGCACGACCGCATGACGATTTTTCGTCTTTTAAGACGGATCACAGCTTCATAGCCTTCTCGGATCGACCTCGAAGGAGTGGACATCCCGTGACATCCGGAAAAATCATCTCCCAGGCCCCCGCAACCGACACATCCGCCATCAAGGCTCCTGCGATCGGCGCATCGCGCCGCACCGTGCTGCTCGGCGCGGGCGCGGGCGCCATCGCCATGGCGTTCGACCGGCTCGGCGGCCCGGCCGCCGCGCAGACGCTGCAGTCGGTCAAGCTCTCGGAAGCCATCCATCTCGGCATGTACGTGTCGGTCTACGCAGCCAAGCAGGGCGGCTTCTTCAAGAAGCACGGACTTGACGTCGCGGTCAGTTCGGCCGGCGGCATCGCGCTGGCGCTGCCGGTGGTGCTGTCCGGCAACGCGACCTTCGCCGTCACTGGTGCGGGCATGTCGGTCAACGCGGCCAACGAGGGCGCAAAAGTCGCGAACGTCGCCAAGATCGTGGGCGGCGTCGCGATGTGGGCGGTCGCCAAGCCCGGCACCGAGGTGAAGAGTGTCAACGACTTCCGTGGCAAGACCATTGCGACGCTGCGCTTCCCCTCCTCCACCATCCAGACCCCGACCTTCGCGATGAAGGATCGCGGCGGCTTCGATCCGGAAAACGCGGGCGTGAAATTCCTGCAGGTGCCTCCGGGCGCGCAGGCACAGGCGGTGCTGGACGGCCGCGCCGAATTCGCGACGATGTTCGAGTGGGATGTCTCCATCGCCAAGGAAAAGTTCGGCCTGGTGCCGGTGTTCGCCTTCGCCGACGTCATCGGGCCGCTGTCGTGGACGACCACCATCGTCACGCGCGACCTCATCGCCAAGGATCCGAACCTCGTTCAGGCCTATTGCGATGCAATCGCCGAAGCGCAGGCGGCGCTGCAGGCCGACCGCGAGCTGTTCATCAAGACCTCGGTCGTGGAATTCCCGCAGGTCGCCGAATCCGTGATCCGCGCCGCCGCGGACAACCTGCTGGTGAAATCCACCGCCATCCCGAAAAATCCCACGATCTCCAAGACCGAGTGGGACACCGACATGACCTTCGAAATCGCGGGCGGCTCGATCAAGGCGCCGCGCCCCTACGAGGAAATGGTCGACAACAGCTTCGCCGAGAAAGCCACCGCCAAGGTTGGCAAGGCCGGCTGAGATTTTTTGGGAGTGAACACATGACGCTTGCCTTGCAGGCTCGTCCGGAGGCGACCGCGTTCGACCCGTCCGCGACGGCGCTGATCGTCGTGGACATGCAGAACGGCTACTGCTCGCCCGGCGGCTACTTCTCCCACCTCGGCGTGGACCTCACGCCGACGCAGAAGGTCATCCCCTCGATCGCCCGGCTCGTCGGCCTTGTCCGCAAGGCCGGCGTGCAGGTCGTCTGGCTGCAGAACGGCTGGGATCCCGATCTGAAGGAGGCTGGCGGCCCGTTCTCGGTCAACCAGCGCAAGGGCAACTCGCTGCGCCTGATGCGCACCCGTCCCGAACTTTCCGGCAAGCTGCTCACCAAGGGCGGCTGGGACTACGAGCTGGTGCCCGAACTGAGACCGGAGGGCCAGGATCTGATCGTGCCGAAGCCGCGTTACAGCGGGTTCGCCAGCACCGCGCTCGACAGCATGCTGCGCAGCCGCCGCATCGAGACGCTGATGGTGTGCGGGGTCGCCACCAATGTCTGCGTCGAATCCACCATCCGGGACGCTTTCTTTCTGGAGTACCATCCGGTGCTGATCCGCGACGCCTGCTATCAGGCCGGACCGGACTTCACCCAGCAGGCGACGGTCTACAATGTCGAGCAGTTCTTCGGCTGGACCTCGACCGTGGATGAAGTCGCCGCCGCCTGCGCGGCAAGCCTTGCCGCCTGACATTGCAACCCTTCTTACGCTGGAAATGAGGACATCATGCCGTTTGAACCGATCATCCCGCCCGGATCGCCGCCGCCGCTCGCGCCCTACAGCCCCGGCACCAAGGCGGGCGGATTCATCTACGTGTCCGGCACGCTGGCCATCGGCCCGAACGGCGAGACGCTCGGTGCAGGCGATGCCACCGCGCAGACCCGCTTCGTGATCGAGTCGATCAAATCGGTGATCGAGGCTGGTGGCGGTACCCTGAAGGATGTCGTCTTCAACCAGATTTTCCTGAAGGATCTGTCCGACTACGCGGCGATGAACGCGGTCTACAGGGAATACTTCCCCGAGACCCCGCCGGCCCGCTACTGCATCCAGACACCCCTGGTGCGCCCGGAGTTTCTCGTCGAGATCGCGACCACCGCCTACGTCGGAGGCTGATCGCATGGCCAACACCGAGATCGCCACGTTCGCGGCCAAGGACACTGCCGCCAGCGCAACGGCGTCAGTGCCGACGCGTCGCAAGCGGTCTGGCGATTCCGGTCGCGGCCGCATCCTGCTCTATCAAGTTCTTCTGGTCGGCGGCTTCCTGCTGCTCTGGGAAGTCGCGATCAGATTCGAATGGATCAAGGTCTATCTCTACGGCCAGCCCACCGGCATCTGGCGCGAACTGGTCAAGGGCGTCACCACCGGGTCGCTGCTCTACGACACCTGGGTCACGACGCAGGAGACCGTCCTCGGCTTCCTGATCGGCAGCATTCTCGGATCGGTCTGCGGCCTGCTGCTCTGGCTGTCGCCGACCGCCGCCGCCGTGCTGCGGCCGCTGATGGTCGCGCTCAACGGCCTGCCCAAGATCGCGCTCGCGCCGCTCATCATTGTCTGGTTCGGCATCGGTATCGAATCGAAGATCGCGGTGGCGGCGATCATCACCTTCATCGTGGCGGTCATCACCAGCTATGCCGGCACGCAGGAGATCGACAACGACTACGTGCGGATGCTGAAGGCGCTCGGCGCCAGCCGTTTCCAGATCTTCCGCATGGTCATCATGCCCGGTTCGCTGCCGTGGATCGCATCGGGCTTCCGGCTCAACATCGGCTTCGCCATGATCGGGGCGGTGGTCGGTGAATACATCTCGGCGGAAAGCGGCCTCGGCTACCAGATCTACTATGCGGGCACGCTCTACAATCTCAATGCGGTGTGGGGCGGCATTCTCGCCCTGATGATCCTCGCCCTCGTGCTCGACGGCGCCGTCGGCTGGATCGAGCACCGGATGAAACGGCGCTGAGGGAGACACCCGTGCCACTTGCGAAAATTCCCGACGCGGACATTCACTACGAGATTATCGGCAAGGGCGAGCCGGTCCTGCTGGTCGCGGGCCTCGGTGGCGCGGCGTCCTATTGGTCTCCCAACGTCGCCGCCTTCGCCGAACGATATCGCGTGATTCTGCACGACCATCGCGGCACCGGCGGCAGCACGCGTTCGGAGATGCCCTACTCGGTCGAACTGATGGCAGACGACCTGCTCCGCACCATGGATGTGCTCGGCATCGAGAAGGCGCATCTGGTCGGCCACTCGACCGGCGGCGCGATCGGGCAGGTGCTCGGCGCGACCGCGCCGGACCGCATCGCCAGCCTCGTGATCTATGCGAGCTGGGCCGTGCTCGACGCGCAGATGGAAGAGTGCCTGACGCTGCGCCAGCGGATTCTGGCCGGGCTGGGCGTCGCCGACTATCACCGCGCCACCCCGCTGTTTCTCTATCCGCCGCTGCACAACCGGGACAACCAGGCAGCCATCGAGAAGGAAATCGCCGCCGCGATCGCCGGCTCGCCATCCGCGTCGATCATGGATGCGCGCATCACCGGCATCCTCGGTTTCGACGGCACCCAGTATCTCGACCGCATCGCCTGTCCCACCCTGGTGCTGGTCGCCGACGACGACATTCTCACCCCGTCCTATTCGTCCGACCTGATGGCGGACCGCATCAGGGGTGCGCAGCTGATCAAGGTGCCCTATGGCGGCCACGCGCTGTCGCGCACATGCCCCGGACAGTTCAACAACATCGTGCTCGATTTTCTTGCCCGCAACGCGATGAGCAAAGAGGTGGCGCATGAGCAGGCCTGACGCGCAGACCGTTTTGAACGCTGAGGGTGTCGGGATGGTGTTCAATCCCGACACGCCCGAGGCGGTGACGGCGATCGCCGACATCTCGTTCGAATTGCGGCGCGGCGAGGTGGTCGCCATCGTCGGCCCGTCGGGCTGCGGCAAGACCACGCTGTTCAATATCATCGCCGGGCTGCTCGAGCCGTCGCAGGGCCGCATCGCCGTCAACGGCAAGCCGGTCCACAACACCACCGGCCATGTCGGCTACATGCTGCAGAAGGATCTGCTGCTGCCGTGGCGCACGGTGATGGACAACGTCATCATCGGGCTTCAGGTCCGTAACACGCCGCGCCGGGAAGCCGAAAAGATCGCCCGCACGCTGATCGAGGCCTATGGCCTGAAAGGCTTCGAGGACAGCTATCCCTCCGCGCTCTCGGGCGGCATGCGCCAGCGCGTGGCGTTCATGCGCACGCTGGCGTTCAGCCCCGAAGTGATCCTGCTCGACGAGCCATTCTCGGCGCTCGACAGCCAGACCCGGCTGATCCTGCAATCGGACGTCATGCGGATCATCCGCGAGCGGCAATGCAGCGTCGTGCTGGTGACGCACGACGTCGGCGAGGCCATCACCATGGCCGACCGCATCGTCGTCATCACCAGCCGGCCGGGACGGGTCAAGGCGGTGCACGAGGTCGGCATCGCGCCGGACCTGCGGCATCCGCTGAAAATCCGCAAGCAGCCGCGCTTCAACGAACTGTATGAAACGATCTGGTCCGAGCTCGGCATCGATCTCGCGGCCTAAAGCCGGCAGGCCGCACAAACCGCAGAACCATCATGAAATATGAAATCACCGGCCGTACCGAATCCGATGCGGCAACCATCGTGCTGTCGGCGGGCCTCGGCGGCGCGGGCGCGTTCTGGCAGCCGCAGATCGCGGCGCTCACCCCGCATTTCCGCGTCGTCACCTACGACCAGCGCGGCACGGGCCGCAACACGGAAGCCCTTCCGGATGGCTACACCATCGGCCACATGGCGCAGGACGTCATCGGCATCCTGGACGAGCTCGGTATCGCGCGCGCGCATTTCATGGGGCACGCGCTCGGCGGGCTTGTGGGTCTTGAGATCGCGTTGCAAAAGCCTGACCTGCTCGACCGGCTGATCCTTGTGAACGCATGGGCGAAGGCGGATTCGCACACCAAGCGGTGTTTCGCGATGCGCAAGCATCTGCTGCTGTCGGTCGGCGCGGAGGCCTATGTGCAGGCGCAGCCGATCTTTCTTTATCCGTCGGCGTGGCTGTCGCAGAATCCCGAACGCATCGCCCGCGAGGAGCAGCACGGCCTCGCCCATTTTCAGGGGGTCGACACGCTGCTGAAGCGGCTCGGCGCGCTGCTGACATTCGACGTCAGCGCACGCCTGAACGACGTCACGATGCCGACGCTGGTGATGGCGGCGCGCGACGACGTGCTGGTGCCGTGGATCGCCTCGCAGGCGCTGGCGGACGGCCTGCCGAATGCGGAGCTGTGGCTGGTGCCCGAGGGCGGCCACGCCTTCACCATCACCGAGGACGCGGCGTTCAACGACAAGATGCTGGCGTTTCTCGGATAGGCGGATCGCGGCCTCACCCGTCCCGTGGGCGCGCGATGCGGGCGGCGGCCGAGCGCCGGAAAATCGCCGAGATCGTCCACGCGACCAGCGGCATCAGCAGTGCGTTCGCGGCCACGACCACGACGATGCCGCCGACGATTCCCACGAGCCGGTTGATGGCGGGCAGGATATCGGGCGACGGCGCGAAGCCCTGCACCATGGACAACAGAATCGCGACTGCCGCCTGATGCCCGGCATAGGCGGCGTCTCCGTTGCCATGCTTGACGTGCGAGGAGACGTAGAGTCCCGCGAACAGCAGGACGAGCCAGAGCCAGACATTGTCGTCCACGAAGCGCATGCAGAGCAGGCCATACGCCCCGCCGAGAAGGCAGCCTGCCAGACGGTTAGCGGCGGTCCAGCCCGGTTCGCGCCGCATCGCCATCAGAACGACGAAGGCCGTGATGGGCGTCTGGCCGAGACCGGGAAGCTCCAGCGCGTTCCAGATCACCGGAATGACGGCGATGGCGATACCTCCCGTGATGGCGATGACGAGCAACCCCTGATCGGCGGGCGCAGCGAAGATGCCGGGCTTCGGCGCGGCCGGGGGTGATGGTGCGGTCGGCGGCAACACGAGGCCGACGACGTAACACGCGATCACCCCCACGATGATTTCGAGCGAGCGATAGACCGCGAGGCTGAGCGCCGCATCCGGCGTCTGCAACGCGCCGAACATCACGAGGATCACCGTGACCGCACCGAGCAGCACCGCATAGCCGTGAGCGCTGCGTTCCATTCCGTAAATCCCGAAGGCCACCGCACCAGCGCAGATTGCCTGAAAGATCAGATGATCGGCGACGAAATGCGCACCGAAATAGCCCGCCACGGCTCCCGCGATGGTGCCGAGACAGCGGTCGAAACTGCGGATGAAGGAACTGGCGCGGTCCGGCTGGATGATCGAGATGGCGGTGATCGCTGCCCAGTACGGGTTGTCGAGATGCAGGAGCATCGCAAGCAGCATAGCAAGAAGGCTGGCCAGCGCGGTGCGAAACGCCAGCGCGGCGGTGGGTCCGGACAGCGACAGGCTGCCGAACTCCCGTTTCAGCGCACCGCCCAGCCGGATATGATAGTCGCCGCTCGACATCCCGCTCTCGAAGGCTGATTCAAAAAACATCGGATAGCACGGATGCAGCGCAGCCCGATCCGGAATTGGTGCGTCCCGCGTTTTGCCGTGCTGCATGCGGACTACGTTATTATTCTCAGAAAAAAATCAGCACGCGCGCATCCGCGCCCATGAACAGCGGAATATCCGGCTTCGGATCCAACTCCAGCGTCACCTGCAGGCGGCGGGACAACCGGATCCAGTCGGTGGTTGGCGCCACATAGGGCAGCAGGCGCCCCGCCGACTCATCGCGGGCGATGCCGCGCCCAACGCCGGCGACTCGCGCCGGAAAAAACTGCCAGGGGTGGCTGTCGAGCCAGATCCAGGCGCGCATGCCCGGCTTCAGCCGCGCGGCGGCATATTCCTTGAAATTGGCGACCACGCGCCACCGGGTATCGTCCACGAGACCGACCACGGCGACGCCCGCGCTGGCATAGGCGCCAGGGCGCAGCGACAGGTTGGTGACGAATCCCGGCACCGGCGCGACGAGATGCGTGCGCGAGAGATTGTATTGCGCCAGAGCCAGACCCGCCCTTGCGACGTCCACGTCGGCCAGCGCGGCGGCGGCCTCGTTCGCGTTGACACGGACTTTGGCCTCCATTTTCGTGACCTCGTCGCGCGCCTTCTGGCGCGCATCCACCGCGCGGTCCATGACCTCCTGCGACACGGTCTGGTCCTTCGCCAGCGCGGCGAAGCGATCATATTCCTGCTGCGCCAGCGTCACCGCTGCGCGCGCGGCATCGAGTTCGGCGGCCAGAACCTGCGCGTTCTCCTGCTTCACCTTTGCGGCGGCCGCCGCGCCATCGACACGCTTCTGTCCTAGATCGGCCGCGAGCGTGAATGGCTTCGGATCAATGCCGACAAGAGCATCGCCCACCGCGACGCGCTGGTTGTTCTCGACGCTCACTGCATCGACGACCCCGGCCACTTCCGGCGCAACCTCGACGAAATCCGAGCGCACATAGGCGTCTTCCGTGTAGGCGACGAACAGACCCGGCACGACATACAGAAACGCGACGACGGCAATAAAGGCCGCGACGATCCAGATCCGGCGCCAGCGTCCCGGCGGGGAGGAGGGCGCGGGAGCATCTGCGGCGGGATCGGCTGTCACGTTGCGGGGCCTTCTGAGACGAGCAGTGACCACATCTTACATGTTACATGCCGCAAGGCAGCCGCGCATCCCCTTCCTGCGACCCGCGATTGGTCGCGGGCTTGCGTCACGCCTTCCGCGCCGCGCGCACGGCGTCTTCCAGCCGCGCCTGGGCGGAGCCGGGCTTGAGCGGCTTCTGCTGGCTTGCGTGCGGCGCCCAGCCCGACAGCCAGACGATCTCGAAGGTCGCGCGGATGCGCCCGTCAGGATCGGCGAAACGCTCGGCGTAGATCTGCGCCATCCTCAATAGCGTCGCCCTGCGTGTGAAGCCGCGCCGCCGCTCGGCCAGCGCGTTGGTCGCGCCCATGCGGCGCAGGTCGGCCATCAGCGCAAAGGCGCTGTCGTAGCGCACGACGAGGCGATCGGTGTCCACCACCGGCAGCGCGAAGCCGGCGCGCTGCAGCAGCCCGCCGAGATCGCGCAGGTCCGCGAACGGCGCAACGCGCGGCGAGATGCCGCCCTCGATCTCCGCTTCCGCCGCCGCGAAGGCCTGCCGCAGTTCGGTGAGCGTGTCGCCGCCTGCGAGCGCGGCGAGCAGCAGCCCGTCGGGCTTCAGCGCGCGGCGCACCTGCGCGAACAGGCCGGGCAGATCGTCGACGAATTGCAGCGCCAGCGCCGAGACCGCGAGATCGCAGGATTGCGGCGCAAGACGCAGATCGTCCGCCAGCGGCACCGCGTCGAGCACGCTGCGCGACGCCAGTGCGCGGCGCACCGCGTCCGCCGGCGTCCCCACGTCGATGCCGTGCGCAAAGGTCCGCATCACCGCCGCCAGACGATCGGCCATGTCCTCGGCGACACGGTCGAGCAGGAACGTCTCCGCACCCAGATGCCGGGCGCGCGCCTGATGCGCCGCGACGGCATTCGCGTCGAACACTTTCGGGACGCTGGACGCGCCGCTCACCGCCTCGCTCCGCAAAACATCGTTCCAAATATCTTCCAATGTATCGCTCTCATGTTTTAGCCTTGGCCCATGGACGTCATTCCGGTCAATGCCGGCCCCCTCGCGCGCCTGCGCGATGGCACGGCTGCGTTGCGCGGCGCGCTGGGGCATGTCTCCCGCGCGGTGCTCGACGTGCTGCTGCCGCCACAATGCGCCGTCTGCCGCGCGCCGGTCGCGGACGAGGGCGTCTGCGCCGCCTGCTGGTCGCGGCTGTCCTTCATCGAGAAACCTTACTGCCCCCGCCTCGGCATTCCGTTCGTCTATGACCCCGGACCGGACGTGCTGTCGGAGGAAGCCATCGTGCGTCCCCCGGCCTATATGCGGGCGCGCGCCGCCGTGCGCTACGACGAGGCCGCCAAACCGCTCGTGCATGCGCTGAAGTATCAGGACGGCACCGATCTCGCTCCGGTGATGGGCCGCTGGATGGCGCGGGCGGGCCGCGAACTGCTGGCGGATGCGGATTTGCTGATCCCGGTGCCGCTGCACTGGCGGCGCGGCGTCTCGCGGCGCTACAACCAGTCCGGCGCGCTGGCCAGTGCGATCCGCCGGATGAGCGGCGTCGCTGTCGCCAGCGATGTTCTCCGCCGTGTCCGTCCGACCATGCAGCAGATCGGCCTCAGCCGCAGCGAGCGCGCGCAGAACGTGCAGGGCGCGTTCGCGGTCCCGTTGCACAAGACGGCGCTGCTGCATGGCCGCCGCACCGTCCTCATCGACGACGTGCTGACCTCGGGCGCGACCGCCGACGCCTGCGCCCGCACCCTGCTGCGCGCCGGAGCGTCGCGCGTGGATGTCCTCGTCTTCGCGCGGGTTGTGGACATCCCGCGCCGCCCCATATAATCCGTCACCGCTTTTTCACATCCGAGCGAAAAATGACAGCGCCCATCGAGATTTATACCCGCCCCGGCTGCGGCTACTGCAGCGCCGCGAAGTCGCTGCTCCAGCGCAAGGGCGCTGCGTTCACCGAATACGACGTCGCGCTCAACGCCGACTGGCGTCCGGAAATGGTGAAGCGCGCCAATGGCGGCGCGACCTTCCCGCAGATTTTCATCGCGGGCACCCATGTCGGCGGCTGCGACGATCTTTACGCGCTCGACCGCGAGGGCAAGCTCGACGGCCTGCTCACCGAAGCCGGGGCGGTGTCCTGATGGCCGGCACCGAATCCGATCGCGCCTTCACGGCGGCCCTGATCCAGATGCGTACCCGGCTGCGGCCGGAGGACTCGCTCGATGAGGGCGTGCGGCTGATCCGGCAGGCGGCGGCGGACGGTGCCGACTACGTGCAGACCCCCGAGGTCAGCAACATGATGCAGGAGAACCGCAAGGCGCTGTTCGACCTGCTTCAGCCGGAAGAGAGCGACATCTCGCTGGCCGCCTATCGCGACCTCGCGCGCGAACTCAAGCTTCACCTCCATGTCGGCTCGCTGGCGCTGCGCGCCTCGCCGGATCGCGCCGCCAACCGCTCGTTCCTGATCGATCCGGCCGGCGACATCCTCGCCCGCTACGACAAGATCCACATGTTCGACATCGACCTGCCGGGCGGCGAGAGCTATCGCGAGTCGGCGAACTACCAGTCGGGCGAAACCGCCGTGGTCACCGACCTGCCGTGGGGCCGCCTCGGCCTGACGATCTGCTACGACGTGCGCTTTCCCGCGCTCTATCGCGCGCTGGCCGAGAACGGCGCGCTGTTCATCGCCGCTCCCGCCGCTTTCACGAAGCGCACCGGCGAGGCGCACTGGCATACGCTGCTGCGCGCCCGCGCCATCGAGAACGGCTGTTTCGTGATGGCCGCGGCGCAATGCGGCCTGCACGAGAACAAGCGCGAGACCTTCGGCCATGCGCTGATCGTCGATCCGTGGGGCACCGTGCTGGCCGATGGCGGCACCGAGCCCGGCGTCGTGATGGCGCGGATCGATCCGGCGCGGGTCGCCGAGGTGCGCCAGAGCATCCCCTCGCTGCAGAACGGCCGCCGCTTCAGCGTCGTCGATGCCGCCACCGGCAGCGGCCACCTGCACGTGGTGCGGGGCTCGGCATGATTCGCTACGCGCTGCGCTGCGCGAAGGGCCACGCGTTCGAAAGCTGGTTCCAGAGTTCGTCGGCCTATGACAGCCAGCGCAAGCGCAGGCTGGTGACGTGTCCGATCTGCGACTCCCACGAAGTGGAGAAGGCGATCATGGCCCCCCGCGTGGCGCGCAAGGGCCGCAAGGCCGCTGTGTCCGCACCCGAGGAACAGGCGGCAACGCCGCCAGCGCCCGCTCCGCAGCCTGAAGCCGCGCCGCTGATGATGGCGCAGGAGCAGGAGCTGCGGGCCAAATTGCGCGAACTGCGCGACGCCGTGCTGAAGACCGCCGACAACGTCGGCGAGCGTTTTCCGGAAGAAGCCCGCAAGATGCATTACGGCGATATCGACCACCGCCCGATCTATGGCACAGCCTCGCGGGACGAGGCGGAAGCCCTGATCGACGAGGGCATCGAGGTCGCTCCGATCCCGGTGCTGCCGGAAGACCGCAACTGAGGGGTGAAAAGCTGCTTGTTGCCGTTGGAAATATTTTCGCTCTGGATGAACGATACAGAACTAAACAAGAACAAAATGTGGTAGAGATTGCCGAGGCCAACTGCCGAGGCGCCGATGGAAGATCAAAAGCCCGTGGTGCTGTACGAGGATGAGCGGACCGGAGACCGGTTTCTGGTCTACGGGACCGACAAGGGTATCCGCCTCGACATCCGCTACGCGGGCGACACGCTCTGGATGACACAGGCCCAGATCGCCGAGCTTTTTGGGATCGACCGATCCGTCGTCACAAAGCACATCACAAATGTCTATGCCGAGGGCGAACTCGAGCGCAGCCCAACATGTGCACAAATTGCACAAGTTCGGCAGGAGGGTTCTCGGACCGTCGAACGACAGATTGAGCATTACAATCTCGACGTCGTTATCTCCGTCGGCTACCGGGTTTCGTCCAAGCAGGGAACGCTGTTCCGTAAATGGGCGACAGAAAAACTTGTCCAGTTCGCGACCAAGGGCTTCGTGATCGACGCGACGAGGCTCAAACAGCCCGAAAATGCCGACCGGATCGCCGAGCTTCGCGAGATCATTCGCGACATCCGCTCCGACGAAGCCAACGTCTATCGCGAGTTGAAGGCCATCTGCGCGATGTGCCAGGACTACGACAGCGGCTCCGAAGCCTGCGTCATGTTCTACCGCAACACGCAGGCCAAGCTGCTCTTTGCGGTGACCAGCCACACGCCGGCGGAAATGATCCAGTCGCGGGCCGATGCCCACGCCCCGAACATGGGCCTGACCAACTGGCCGAACGACAACATCCGCAAGGCGGACGTGACCGTTTCGAAGAACTATCTCGCGGACGGCGAAATCAGGGAACTCAACCGGCTGACGACGATCCTGCTGGATATTTTCGAGGACCAGCTCGACATCGGCAGACTGATCGTAATGGCAGATGCCACCACATTGCTGGACGATCAGCTTCGCGGTCTCGGCCGCCGGGTTCTCTCGGGCGGCGGCCATGTCCGGATGGACAACGCCCGGAAACACGCAGAAGCCGAGTACGAAAAGTTCAGCGCGGCCCGGAAGATCGCGCGCCAACGGGAGGCGGATCGCCTGATCGCGGAGTTGAAAACCACGGACAAGGCGCTCCCCAGACCGCGGAATCGGCCGAAGACATGAGACATCCGGGGCGATCCCCGCTTGACCCCTCCCCCCGCGCGCGCCATCTGCTAAGGATAGGTTTCCATTCACCCCGTGACCGTGCCGGCCTTGAACCGGCGATGCAGCGGAGACGTTCCATGTTCATCCAGACCGAAGCGACGCCGAACCCGGCGACCCTCAAGTTCATTCCCGGCCGCACCGTGCTCGACAGCGGCACCGCGGAATTCATCAACGCCGAGCAGGCCGCCGCCTCGCCGCTGGCCCGCCGGCTGTTCGACGTCGCGGGCGTGTCCGGCGTGTTCTACGGCTACGATTTCGTCACCGTGACCAAGGCGGCCGGAGAATGGCCCCATCTCAAGCCGGCGATCCTCGGCGCGATCATGGAACACTATATGTCCGGCGATCCGCTGTTCGCGGACGGCCGCCACGTCGCGGCCGACGACGTCCATGGCGACGAGTTCTACGACGAGGCCGACGCCGAGACGGTGGACACGATCAAGGATCTGATCGAGACCCGCGTGCGCCCGGCCGTCGCCAATGACGGCGGGGACATCACCTTCCGCGGCTTCCGGGACGGGATCGTCTATCTCGACATGAAGGGTTCGTGCTCGGGCTGCCCGTCGTCCACCGCGACGCTCAAGCACGGCATCCAGAACCTCCTGAAGCACTTCGTGCCGGACGTCGTCGAGGTCCGTCCCATGGAGGCGTGAAAGCTTCCGCTCGCATTGGACTCCGCGTGGACGGGCACCTCATGATACGTCGGCATCCTCCGGCTGATTCTCGCTCTTTCAAGTAGAGGAGCATGATCTTATCCGAAACCGGCTGCCGCTTTTCGGGATCATGCTCCAGGTATCCGTTCGCGACCATGCTCGTTCTCGCCATAGACACCGCCCTCGACGCCTGCGCCGCCGGCGTGCTCGACACCTCCGCCGGCCGGCTGATCGCGCAGGAATCCCTGCCGATGACGCGCGGTCACGCCGAAGCGCTGGTGCCGCTGATCGCGCGGGTGATGAAGGCCTCGGTGGTGTTCGAGGCGCTGGACCGCATCGCCGTGACGACAGGGCCGGGAAGCTTCACCGGCCTGCGGGTCGGCATTTCCGCCGCGCGCGGCATCGGGCTCGCGGCCAACAAGCCGGTGCTGGGCGTCACCACGCTGACCGCCTTCGCCGCTCCACTGGTCAGCGAGAACGGCACCGATCCGGTGATCGCCGCCATCGATGCGCGGCACGATCAGGTTTACTACCAGGTGGTCGGCGGCAGCGGCACCACGCTGGTTCGGCCCCGCGTCGCGCCCGTCGATCAGGTGCTGGCCGCCTCCCGTTTCGGCGCGCCGCGCATCGTCGGCAACGCGGCCCGGCTGGTCGCCGACCGATGGCCGCCAGGCGAAAAACCGCCGGTCGAGGTTCTCCAGCAGTCCGCGCCGGATATCAGCTGGGTGGCCTGGCTCGGCGCGGCCGTCAAGCCGGAAACCTCGCCCGCCCGCCCCTATTACCTGCGCGCGCCGGACGCCAAGCCGCCGACTGACACCCTGCCGCACGCCACCGCGCCGATGGCCTGATATGTGGAACTGGCTCTCCCGCCTGTGCGGCGGCAGTCCGGCCTCACCGACGGTCGAAGCGGCCACGCCCCGCGATCTGCCGCGTCTCGTGGACCTGCACGGCGCGGCATTCCATCGCGGCTGGAGCGAGGACGAATTCGCCGCCATGCTGACCGAGACGAACACGCTGGTTCAGGTTCTGAAGGCGCGGCGTGCGGTGATCGGCTTCGCCGCCTCGCGCATCGCCGCCGACGAGGCGGAATTGCTGACCATCGCGCTGGATGCCCGCCATCGCGGCCGGGGTCTTTCACGCGGCCTGCTGCAGACCCATCTTGGGCATCTGGCCGGGCGCGGCGTCCGGCAGGTTTTCCTTGAGGTGGAAGAGAATAACCAGCCGGCCCGGCGGCTCTACGACCGGGCGGGTTTCGCCATCGTTGGGCGGCGCGAGCGTTACTACCGCACCGCAGACGGAACGCAATTGAACGCCATCGTCATGCGGCGCGACTTGTCCTGACCTGTCCGGGGTGGCAGAACAGGCCGCCCCAGCACAGGGCAACCACCGGGATATGGACTCATGACCGCTCTCAAATCCGTCGCCCCATCGGGACCGGCCGGGATCGAGGCGCGCTGCGCCGCCACCGGCATGCGCATGACCGAGCAGCGCCGCATCATCGCACGCGTGCTGGCGGAATCGGTCGATCATCCGGATGTCGAGGAACTGTATCGCCGCTGCTCGGCGGTGGACGACAAGATTTCGATCTCCACGGTCTACCGCACCGTGAAGCTGTTCGAGGATGCCGGCATCATCGAGCGCCATGATTTCCGCGAGGGACGGGCGCGCTACGAGACAATGCCCGAAAGCCATCACGATCACCTCATCAACCTGCGCGACGGCACTGTGATCGAGTTCACCTCCGAGGAAATCGAGAAGCTGCAGGCGGAGATCGCCCGCAAGCTCGGCTATCGCCTCGTCGATCATCGCCTTGAACTGTATTGCGTGCCGCTCGGCGACGAGGGCGAGGCCGGCAAGTCCTGAGCGTGACCGCCTCCCCGCCCCCTTACGATCTCGCGATCTTCGACTGCGATGGCGTGCTCGTGGACAGCGAGGTCATCTCCTGCCGCGTCTACGCCGAGACGCTGACGCAGTTCGGCTATCCGATCACGGCGGACGACGTGCATCGCCGCTTTCTCGGCCGCTCGACCCGCGACGCCGACCGCGAGATCGAGGCCGAGATCGGCGTGGCGCTGCCGGCCGATTTCGCGCCGGCCCGCTCGGCCGCGCTGCTCGCCGCGCTCGCATCGGATGTTCGCGCCATCGCCCATGTCGCCGACGTGATCGACGCGGTTGCACCGCGGCGGTGCGTCGCCTCCAGCGGCGGACCGGAGAAGATCCGCACGACGCTGACGGCCGTCGGGCTCTATGAGCGCTTCGCCCCGCATATCTTTTCCGCCGTTCAGGTGGCGCGCTCCAAGCCGGCGCCGGACCTGTTCCTGTTCGCCGCTGGACAGATGGGCATCGCGCCCGGCCGCACGATCGTGATCGAGGACAGCCCCTCGGGCGTGCGCGCCGCGCGGGCGGCGGGCATGGACGTGGTGGGCTTCGTCGGCGGCAGCCACTGCCGCGCCGGGGACACCGAGCTTCTGCGGGACGCCGGGGCCCGCGTGGTGGTCTCCGACATGCGGGAACTGCCCGCCGTGATCTTATAAGTCATTATTTTAGAAAGACTATTTCGAAATCATGGGCTTTGCCGTATCGCCGGCAGCCGGCATGCTCTATATGTCCCGTTTCCGCGCCTTTTTGCTGACCGGCCTGCGCCGCCGAACCGACGATCCGATGGACCGCCCGCTGAAGAAACTGCACATCAAGTCTTACGGCTGTCAGATGAATGTCTACGATGCCCAGCGCATGGTGGACACGCTGGCCCCGGAAGGCTTTGTCGAGACGGCGGACGCCGCCGACGCGGATCTCGTGATCCTCAACACTTGTCACATCCGCGAAAAGGCGTCCGAGAAAGTGTTCTCGGAACTCGGTCGTTTGCGCGAGATGAAGGTCGAGGCCGCGCGCCACGGACGGCAGGTGCAGATCGCGGTGGCGGGCTGCGTCGCGCAGGCGGAGGGCGAGGAGATCATCCGCCGGGCCAGCACGGTGGACATCGTGGTCGGCCCGCAGAGCTATCACAACCTGCCCCGTCTGGTGGCCGAGGCACGGAGCAAGGGCCGCGCGCTCGATACCGAGTTTCCCGCGCAGGACAAGTTCGACTTCCTGCCGCAGCCCTCGCCCCGGGCGATCCGCGCGCGCGGCGTCAGCGCCTTCGTCACGGTGCAGGAAGGCTGCGACAAGTTCTGCACCTTCTGCGTCGTGCCTTACACGCGCGGCGCGGAAGTCTCACGGCCGGTCGCGAAGATCGTGGATGACGCGCGCCGCCTCGCCGACAACGGCGTGCGCGAGCTCACGCTGATCGGCCAGAACGTCAACGGCTATCACGGCGACGGGCCCGACGGGCGAACCTGGTCGCTGGGGAACCTGCTGCACCACCTCGCCGCCATTCCGGGCATCGCGCGGCTGCGCTACTCCACCAGCCACCCGCTGGACATGGACGACGCGCTGATCGCGGCCCACCGCGACATTCCGGCGGTGATGCCGTTCCTGCACCTGCCGGTGCAGTCGGGCTCGGACCGGATTCTGGCGGCGATGAACCGGCGCCACACTGCCGATCAATATCGCCGGATCGTCGAGCGTTTTCGCATGGCTAGCGAAGCCATTGCATTCTCGTCGGATTTCATCGTCGGTTTCCCCGGCGAAACCGAGGACGATTTCGCCGCCACCCTCGCGCTGGTCGAGCAAATCGGCTATGCTGGCTGCTACTCGTTCAAGTATTCGCCGCGGCCGGGCACTCCGGCGGCGGACATGCGGGAGATGATTCCCGCGGCGGTGATGGACGAACGATTGGCACGGCTCCAGGAGCTGATCGAAAGCCAGCTGGCGGCATTCAACAAGGCCATGGTCGGCCGGACCGTGGATGTTCTGTTCGAGCGCGCAACGCGCATCCCCGGCCAGATGGTTGGCCGCACTCCCTATCTTCAGCCGGTCCATGTGATGGCGGACCCGGGCATCGCCGGGCAGGTGCTGCCCGTCGCCATCGACCGTCACGAACGCTACAGCCTGTTCGGCGATATTGTCGCGGCGGCCACGCATGGCCGGACCGCTGTTTCGCAGCGCCTGTCCCCCCTCCTTCCCACGGGAGCCTGAACGCCCTTGCCAAAAAGTGCATCGGACCAGACTGTGCTCATCCCCGGCCGCAAGACCGGACGCGACACCCCGGCGGGGCCGGACTCCCAGGCGGTCATCGCCTTCGACGACAACCGCGCCGTTTCAGCACTGGTCGGCCCGTATGGCCAGAACCTCGCGCTGGTGGAGCGCCGTCTCGGCGTGACGGTGGACTCGCGCGGCAACCACATCACCATTTCCGGATCCCGCGACGGCTGCGACGCGGCACGGCGCGTGCTGGAGAATGTCTACGCGCAGGCGATGCGCGGGCAGGATATCTCGCAGGGCGAGGTCGAGGGCGCGATCCGCGCGGTGATCGCGCAGGGCTCGCTGTTCGAGTTCGATCCGAAGGCCGGCAAGCCCGCCTTCGAGGAGATCAACCTGCGCAAGCGTCCGGTGCGCGCACGCACCGCCGCACAGGATTCCTATATCCGGGCGCTGAAGCGCAACGAGCTGGTGTTCGGCATCGGTCCGGCCGGCACCGGCAAGACATGGCTCGCGGTCGCCTATGCCGCGCGGCTGTTCGAGCGCAAGGAAGTGGATCGCATCGTGCTGTCGCGCCCTGCGGTCGAGGCCGGCGAGCGGCTCGGCTTCCTGCCCGGCGACATGCGCGAGAAGGTCGACCCCTATCTCAGGCCGATCTACGACGCGCTCAACGATTTCATGGAGGCGCGCCATGTCGAGCGCGCGCTGCAGACCGGCATGATCGAGATCGCGCCGCTCGCCTTCATGCGTGGGCGCACGCTGACGAACGCGGTCGTGCTCCTGGACGAGGCGCAGAACGCCACGTCCATGCAGATGAAGATGTTCCTGACGCGCCTCGGCGAGGGCTCGCGCATGATCATCACCGGCGACCCTTCGCAAATCGACCTGCCGCCCGGCCAGCGCTCGGGGCTGATCGAGGCCGTGCGCCTGCTGAAGGATGTCGAGGGCATCGGCTATGCGCGCTTCGAGGAGGGCGACGTCATCCGCCACGACCTCGTGCGCCGCATCGTCATGGCCTATGAGGGCGCCGCTCGGCGCGAACGCGCGGAGTTCGAGGAGCGCCAGCGCGCCACGACGTCCTCCCCCGCCTCGGAGGACGACAGCGAAGGGCTGCGCCGCACGCTGTCGCGGGAGCGGCCGCGATGACGGACCGACCTCGATCGCGGCGCTCGACGCCGCGATCCCAGGCTGCTCCCGCTCCCATCGAGCTCGCGCTGAGAATCCAGGCCCGCCGCTGGCGCGAAGCCGGGGATACGGCGCGCCTGCGGGCGCTCGCGCTGGACGCCTGCGCCGCCGCGATCGCGGTCGCGCCGGTCAAGCCCGCGCCCGGCGCCGAACTCAGCCTGCTGATGACCGACGACCGGCGCATCCGCATCGTCAACCGCGACTGGCGGGGCTTCGACAAGGCGACCAACGTCCTGTCCTTCCCGGCGGCGCCGCCCGACCGGATCGCGGAAAGCCCGCTCCTCGGCGACATCGTGCTGGCCTACGAGACCGTGGAGCGTGAGGCGCTGGCCGAGGGCAAGAGCGTCCAGGACCATCTCAGCCACCTCGTGGTCCACGGCCTGCTGCATCTCCTCGGAGAGGATCACGAGACCGATGCCGAGGCACGGCGGATGGAGGCCCTCGAGGTCTCCGCGCTCGCCCGGCTCGGCATCGCCGATCCCTATGCCGACGGCGAACTCCTGACCGACCCCGTTTCCAACTCTCCGGCGCAACCCGTACGACCATGAGCGACGACAGTCGACAATCTCCATCCGAAACGGCAGGTCGAGGCCTCGGGCACTGGCTCGGCCAGTTCCTCGACAGGCTCGGCCTGCGCAGCAGCGGCAGCATCCGCGAGGAAATCGTCGAGGCCCTGGCGGAGGGAGGCGACGACTCCGCCGATATCAGCCCGCAGGAGCGGGCCATGCTCACCAACGTCCTGAAGCTGCGCGAGACGCGCGTCGGCGACGTCATGGTGCCGCGCGTCGACATCGCCGCCGTGCCGGCGGACGCGACGCTGGACGAGCTGATGACGCAGTTCCGGACGGCGGGTCATTCGCGGCTGGCCGTCTTCGACGACTCGCTCGACGACCCGCGCGGCATGGTCCATATCCGCGACTTCCTCGAATACATCGTCGGCAAGGCGAACAAGGCGACGCCGGAAGGGGCCGAGACGCACGATCTCGCCGCGGTCGACCTGTCGATGACGCTGGCGGCGGCCAAGATCCTGCGCCCGGTCCTCTACGTGCCGTCCTCGATGCCCGCCGTCGACCTGCTGGTGAAGATGCAGGCGACGCGCACCCATATCGCGCTGGTCATCGACGAATATGGCGGGACGGACGGGCTCGTCTCGATCGAGGACCTGATCGAGATCATCGTGGGCGACATCGAGGACGAGCACGACCTCGAGGAGGCGCCGACCATCGCGCCGTCCGGAGAGGACAGCTTCGTCGCCGACGCCCGGGCCACGCTCGACGAGTTGAAGACCGCGACCGGCATCGATCTGTCCGAGACCGAGATCGCGGAGGACGTCGACACGCTCGGCGGGCTCATCGTCACGCTCGCGGGCCATGTGCCGACCAAGGGCGAGATCGTTGAAGGTCCCGGCGGGCTCGCATTCGAGATTCTCGATGCGAACCCCCGCCGCATCAAGCGGCTCACGATCCGGCGCGGCGGCGAGGCCGAGCCGCAAGCGATCGCCCTGCCGGAAGCCGGCTGATGCGCCTTGCAGGACTGGCCGACCGCGTCATCCTGGCCTGGGGCTGGCGCAAGCGACTGATCGCGCTCGTCGCGGGTGCCTCCGGCGCGCTCGCCCTGGCACCGCTCGATCTGTGGCCGCTCATCGTCGTTCCGATGACGACAGCCGTCTGGCTGATCGACGGCGCCACGGAGAGAACCCCGGCCAGGCGCTTCCGCGCCGCCTTCGCTGCCGGCTGGTGGTGGGGCTTCGGCTATTTCGTCGCCGGCCTGTGGTGGCTCGGAGCCGCCTTCCTCGTCGAGGCGGACAAATTCGCCTGGGCCATGCCGCTCGGCGTCGTCGCCCTGCCCGCCTTCCTGGCCTTCTTTCCGGCGCTGGCCTTCGGCCTGGCGAGGCTCGCATGGCCGGACGGGGCGGGCCGGATCCTGATGCTGGCCGTCGCGCTCTCGGCCAGCGAATGGCTGCGCGGCCATGTGCTGACCGGCTTCCCCTGGAACGTCTACGGCATGATGCTCGCCGGGCAGGGCCTGATCGGCCAGTTCGCGGCACTGGGAGGGCTCTACGGCCTGACGATCGTCGCGGTGGCGATCGGGGCCGCTCCGGCGACTCTCGGCACGGGAACGGGCGGGACGGCGCGCTGGAGCGCTCCGCTGCTGGCGCTCGCGGCGCTCGCCGGCATGGCCGGCTACGGGTTCTTGCGGGTCCCCGCCGGCCCCGCTCCCCTCGTGGCTGGGGTGAAGCTGCGGCTGATGCAACCAAACCTGCCGCAGGACGCGAAATTCAACGCCCGCGCCGGCGAGACGATCCTCGCGCATTATCTCGCGCTCAGCGACCGCGCCACCAGCCCGACCACGACCGGCGTGCAGGACGCCACGCATGTCATCTGGCCGGAATCGGCCTTTCCCTTCCTGCTCGGGCGCTCGCCGGCGGCGCTCGCCCGCATCGCGGCACTGCTGCCGCCCGGCGTGACGCTCGTCACGGGCGCCGCCCGTGCCGGAGAAGTCCTGCCCGGCGAGAGCCGGCCCCCGATCTACAACTCGATCCAGGTCGTCGACGACGAGGGCAACATCGTCTCGAGCTACGACAAGATTCACCTCGTGCCGTTCGGCGAATATCTTCCGCCGATCCTCGAGACCCTCATCCGCCGCGTCGGGCTCTCGGAGTTCGTCGCCATTCCGGGCGGCTTCAGCGCCGGCTCGCGGCGCAATCCGCTCGCCATACGCGGCCTGCCGCCGGCCGCCCCGCTCATCTGCTACGAGGCGATTTTTCCCGGTGAGGTGGCAGCGGCTGGTCCTCGCGCCGGCTTCATGCTCAACCTGACCAATGACGGCTGGTTCGGCCAGACCTCGGGCCCCTACCAGCACCTCGCCCAGGCGCGACTGCGCAGCGTCGAGGAGGGCCTGCCGCTGGTGCGGGTGGCGAATACCGGCGTCTCGGCCGTGATCGACGCCTATGGCCGCGTCACGGCCAGCCTGCCGCTCGGCGTCGAAGGCGTGCTGGATGCCGGCCTGCCCCAGGCCGGCCCCGGCACGCTCTACGCGAGGGCAGGCGACATCGTCTTCGCCGTCCTGCTGTTCGCCTTCCTGCTGCTCTCCAGGAGCCGCCTGCGATAGGATCGATCCCGTCTCATCCCGCCCCCGCATCCCGCCGGTCTGGTGGTTCGAGATGGAACCATGTTAAAAGCCGGCCGTTTCCTGCCGATCGCTCTTCGCGTGCACCTAACCGATCCAGAGGCCATTCAACGATGCAGAAGAAGGTCCCCAATCCGATCGACCGCCATGTCGGCAGTCGCGTGCGGATGCGTCGGATGCTGGCGAGCATCAGCCAGGAAAAGCTCGGGGAAGCCCTCGGCCTGACGTTCCAGCAGGTTCAGAAATACGAGAAGGGCTCGAACCGCATCAGCGCGAGCCGCCTTCAGCAGATCGCCAAGATGCTCGACGTGCCGGTCTCGTTCTTCTTCGAGGGAGCGCCGACCGGCGATCTTCCGACCGCCGGCTTCTCCGACGCGGCATCGACCGCCTATGTCTCGGACTTCCTTTCGACGAGCGAGGGCGTGCAGCTCACGAAGGCTTTCGTCCGCATCAAGAACCCGCGGGTGAGGCGGCGCATCGTCGACCTCGTCGAGGCGCTCGCCGAGGAAGAGAGCCAAACCTCCTGAATCAAAGAGGTTTGCGTTCGCAATAACGAACATCCTTCCCGATAAACGGATTGTTGTGCTTGACGGCGAACGCGTCCGCTGCAAAGAGGATGCGTCTTTTCGCCGATCGGCCGTTCCGGCGCCGGTCTTGTCTTCCCGCCCCGAGGGTCTGCGACCGTGTCACGCCAGAATTACCTTTTCACCAGTGAATCCGTCTCCGAGGGTCACCCCGACAAGGTCTGCGACCGCATCTCCGACGAAATCGTGGATCTCTTCTTCAAGGAAGCGCTGAAGGCCGGCTACGATCCCGCCAAGGTCCGCGTCGCCGCCGAGACCCTCGCCACCACGAACCGCGTCGTCATCGCCGGCGAGGTCCGCACCCATCTCGACGAGAAGCAGATCAAGTCGAAGGTGAAGTCGGTCGCCCGCAAGGCGATCCGCAACATCGGCTACGAGCAGGACGGCTTCCACTGGAAGAAGTGCAAGATCGACGTGCTGCTGCATCCGCAGTCCGCCGACATCGCGCAGGGTGTCGACGAAGCCGGCAACAAGGATGTCGGCGCCGGCGACCAGGGCATCATGTTCGGCTATGCCAGCCGCGAGACGCCCGAGCTCCTGCCCGCCCCGATCTACTACGCCCACAAGATCCTCGAGACGCTGACGCTCGCCCGCAAGAAGGGCGAGGGCGACGCCGCCAAGCTCGGCCCCGACGCCAAGAGCCAGGTGACCGTCAAGTACGAGAACGGCAAGCCCGTCGGCGTGACCCAGATCGTGCTCTCGACCCAGCATCTCGACGAGTCGCTGAGCTCGGCCGACGTCCGCAAGATCGTCGAGCCTTATATCCGTGCGGCCCTGCCGGAAGGCTGGATCGGCAAGGACACGGTCTGGCACATCAACCCGACGGGCAAGTTTGTGATCGGCGGCCCCGACGGCGACGCAGGGCTGACCGGCCGCAAGATCATCGTCGACACCTATGGCGGAGCGGCCCCGCATGGCGGCGGCGCCTTCTCGGGCAAGGACCCGACCAAGGTCGACCGTTCGGCCGCCTATGCGGCGCGCTATCTCGCCAAGAACGTCGTCGCGGCCAAGCTCGCCGACCGCGCCACGATCCAGCTCTCCTACGCCATCGGCGTCGCCAAGCCGCTGTCGATCTATGTCGACTTGCACGGCACCGGCAAGGTCGACGAGGCCAAGCTGGAAGAGGTCCTCGGCAAGATCGTCGACCTCTCGCCCAATGGCATCCGCACGCATCTCGGCCTGAACAAGCCGATCTACGCCAAGACCTCGGCCTATGGCCATTTCGGCCGCAAGGCGGGACGTGACGGCAGCTTCTCCTGGGAGAAGACCGATCTGGTCGACGCTCTGAAGAAGGCCGTCGCCTGACCCTCGGGACGACCGATGGATCGAAAGGCCGGGGTGTCGCCCCGGCCTTTTTTCGTTGCGTTGACGAGAAGCTGCTCTATCAGCCCTGCCATGACCGACGAACATACTGACGAGCGCGCCTTCTTCGGCCGGCGCAAGGGAAAGCAGCTGCGCGAGGGGCAGAGCGGCGTCATCGAGACGCTGCTGCCGAAGCTGCGCCTGCCCGAAGGCCCCATCCTCGATCCTGCGGCGCTGTTTCCTCACCCGGTGACGGCGGTCCGGCTCGAAATCGGCTTCGGCGGGGGCGAGCATCTGCTGATGCGCATGCGCGAGAGTCCGCAGATCGGGTTCATCGGCGTCGAGCCCTTCGTCAACGGCATGGCGAAGTTCCTCTCGGTCGTCGAGCGCGAGGGGCTGACGAATATCCGCGTCTGGGACAGTGACGCGGCCCTGATGCTGCCGCGCCTGCCTGAAGGCTCGCTCGATGCGGTCGACCTGCTGTATCCGGATCCGTGGCCCAAGCGACGCCAGCGCAAGCGGCGCTTCGTGTCGGAGCGCACGCTGGGGCTGCTCGCACGGGCCCTGCGGCCCGGGGGCCGCTTCCGCTTCGCCAGCGACATCGACGACTATGTCGGCTGGACGCTGGCGCGGCTGCTGCGCTCGCCCGATTTCGACTGGACGGACGAGCGCGCCGAGGAGTGGCGGCAGCCCTATCCGGGCTGGATCCGCACCCGCTACGAGGCGAAGGCGGTCGCGGCCGGACGGGTGCCGAGCTATCTCACGGCCTTGCGTCGCGCATCCTGAGGAAGCCGAGCACCCGCTGGGCGGTGCTGGACGCGAGGTTGCGGAAGCTTTCCTTCGCACGGGCGACCGCCGCATCCGACTTGCCCATGTCGGTGCGCAGACCGACGAGCGCCGCCGTGGTCTCCCAGGACCAGCCGAGGCCGCGCGCCACGAGCAGGATCGCCTCACGGTCGGGGCCGAGAATGATGTGTTCCGCGGACGGCAGGCCCAACCCCGCGAGAAGGGCTACCGCGCAGATCGCATGCTCGGTCTGCCCCGCGGCCGCCAGCTCAGCGACTTTCGCCTCGTCGAGCTCGCCGCGATCCTCGAGCCGGCGGATTTCGGCCAACGCCGCGCCGATCGCGCCGAGGTCCTCGGTGATCCGGACCTCTTCGGCAGCGGCCATCGCTCCGCGCTCGACCGCGCCCTCGACCGCCCCCGCAAGAGCGGGCTCGAGCCCGGCCGAAAGCCGCCGACGGGCCGAGCTCTTGGCGGCCGCGATCAGCTGGTCGGACAGTTCCGGCGGGATGTCCTCGCGGGTGCCGAGCGCCGCCTGAAGGGCCTCGTCCTGCACGGCGCGCATCACGAGCACGCCCATCCCCTGCCGGGAAAAGCGTGCGGTCTGGTTGGCGGCCACCGCATGCGTGACGACCCGGCCTCCGCGCAGAACCAGGAAATCCGTCACGGGCTCGCCGAGATCGGGGCGTTCCGTGATGGCGAGCATGTGGTCGCGTCCCTTGGCCGCGGAGATCGCGACGAGATCCTGGTCCGTGAGGCGCGGCGACTTGATCAGAACCGGCCGCGCGACGGCGATCTCGTCGAGCGCGAGCTGGCGGACGACGCCGCCCGGCGCATTCGGCACGGGAGCCAGCCGTTCGGCCAGCTCGATCCGGGCTCGCAATTCGATCGCCCGCGCCAGGCGCCCGATGACGACGTCAAAGACCGAGACCTGATCCTCGTCCATATGCGTGGCCGTGGCCAGAAACAGGTCGGCCAGCCGGGAGAGGATATGCGCGCGCTCGTCGCTCGAGCCGCGCAGCATCGCCGCCTCCAGGTCCTTAAGAAGCGCGCCGACCGACGTCATTTTCTATCCCCGCATGCGCCCAAGCCGCCATCATGACACCGAAGGATGACCATCGGGTTAGCGCGAACGCCGACCGGAACGGCCGACAGTCGGCGCTTGCATGCGCGGCCGGGCCGGACTAAAGAGCAGGCAACAGCTCTGGTATCGGTTCACGCCGACGATCAAGAGCGGGCCTGCCGGCCCGCTCTTTTTTATTGGCCGCGACCCGCCGGAGGCAGACGGGATCGTCCGTGCCATGAACGAGCCGACAGCAAAAACCGATCAGGATCTCCGCATCGTCGTCGAGAGCGGCGTCGCCGCGCGCGTCGCCGCCGTCGTCGAGCCGCCCATCGTGGACCTCGGCTACCGGCTGGTGCGCGTGCGCGTCACCGGCCAGAACGGCTGCACCGTCCAGATCATGGCCGAGCGTCCGGACGGCACGATGAATGTCGAGGATTGCGAGGCCGTCAGCCAGGCGGTCTCGCCGGCGCTCGACGTCGACGATCCGGTCCAGACGGCGTATTATCTCGAGGTGTCGTCGCCGGGGATCGACAGGCCGCTGGTGCGGGCGGGCGATTTCGAGCGCTGGGCCGGCCATCTCGCCAAGATCGACACGGTCGAGCCGGTGGCGGGCCGAAAGCGCTTTCGCGGCATCCTGCGCGGCGTGAACGGCGGAGACGCCCTGCTCGCCCGCGACGACGCCAAGAGCGAGGAGGAGCGCGACGTCGCGATCCCAATGCGCCTGATCGGCGAGGCCCGCCTCGTCCTGACCGACGCGCTGGTGACGGAATCGCTGCGCCGCGGCAAATCCGGGCTGCCGCCCGAGATGCCGGCACCGGACGAGATCCCCGCGCCGAAGAAGGGCGCCGGAAAATCACTGGGGCCACGCCCCCGCAAGACCCGCGGATCGTCTCCGCAAGACGACATCGAAGAGGAGTGAGCGTCATGGTCGTAAGCGCCAACAGGCTCGAACTGCTGCAGATCGCCGACGCCGTCGCACGCGAGAAATCGATCGACCGGCAGATCGTCATCGACGCGATGCAGGACGCCATCGCCAAGGCGGCGCGCTCGCGCTACGGCGCCGAGACCGACGTGCATGCCGAAATCAACGCCAAGACGGGCGAGCTGCGCCTGGCGCGCCACCTTCAGGTCGTCGACACGGTCGAGAACCAGGCGACCGAGATCACCGTCGACGAGGCCAAGCGCCATAATCCGGCGGCCCAGGCGGGCGACGTGATCGCCGATCCGCTGCCGCCTTTCGACTTCGGCCGCATCGCCGCCCAGTCGGCCAAGCAGGTCATCGT
>JAEYAW010000016.1 GCA_023404675.1 Pseudomonadota bacterium
GGCCTGCCCCTCCTCCAGGAACGGCGGATTGGTGAGGACGAGGTCGGCGCTCTCAGGGATCAGTCCGACCGCAAGTCGCGCGTTCCTGTCCAGCAGGTCGGCGACGGCAACCCGCCCGTCCAGGCCGTTGTCCCGGCAGTTGCGGCGGCACAATTCGGCGAGATCGGGATCCCGCTCCACGAAGATGAAGCGGGCGCCCTTCGTCCGAGCGGCCACCATAAGCCCGACGGCTCCGGTCGCGGCTCCCACATCCACCACCACATCGCCCGCTTTCACCGGTGCCGAGGCGGCGAGCAGGACCGCATCGGTTCCGGCCCGATGCCCCCTCTCCGGCTGGACGAGGCGGACGCGCCCGCCGAGCAATAAATCTTCCGTGATCTCAACCATGGCGCAGTTCGGCCTCGAGCCCGGCCTCGGAGATCAGCCGGCGCGCCTGGAGCAGATGGTCCTCCGGGACTAGGATCCGGCGCGGAAAGGCGCCCGTCATGCCCTCCAGGGCACTCATATGCGCGTCGGCGACGAGAACCGGGATATTGGCGTTTTGCAACAGGGATTGTAGGAAACCGACCAGAACGAGATCGTTGGTGCGGACGATTTCGACCATCGGCGTGAGATCCTTCCCGTGCGCTAAGCGTTTGCATTGCAGCATGGAAAGTGCCATGCCAAACCATATTCCTACCGGCCATCCCGGCCGGCAACCCGGGTAGTGACAGTGGGCGTCGTCGTTCCGTTCGAAGACAAGCATCCCGAGAAGAATGCGAGCATCGAGAAGCTCGTGTCCCTTGTGGCCTCCGATATGGAACGGGTCAATGCGATGATCCTGTCGCGCACGGGTTCCGAGGTCACGATGATCCCGGAAGTGGCCAATCACCTCATTTCCTCCGGCGGTAAGCGCCTGCGGCCCATGCTGACGCTGGCGACCGCCGGCCTCTCCGGCTACGAGGGCGACGGGCACGTGAAGCTCGCGGCATCCGTCGAGTTCATGCACACGGCCACCCTCCTCCACGACGATGTTGTGGATGAAAGCGACATGCGCCGGGGCAAGATCGCCGCCCGCATCAAGTGGGGCAACGAGGCGAGCGTGCTCGTGGGCGATTTCCTGCTCGGCCAGGCCTTCCGCATGATGGTCGAGGTCGGCAACATGCGGGCGCTCGACATCCTCTCCACCGCCGCAGTGGTGATCGCCGAGGGCGAGGTCGCCCAGCTCGCCGCCGCCAAGAACACCGCCACCACCGAGGACGAATATCTCGCCGTGATCCGCGGCAAGACCGCCGAACTGTTCGCCGCTGCCTGCGAGGTCGGGCCGGTGATCGCGGGACGGCCCAAGTCGGAACAGACCGCCTGCCGCTCGGTCGGGATGAATCTCGGGATCGCCTTCCAGCTGGTGGACGACGCGCTGGACTACGGCGGCAAGGCCGCCAAACTCGGCAAGAACGTCGGCGACGACTTCCGGGAGGGTAAGATCACGCTGCCCGTGGTGCTCGCCTTCCGGCGCGGCAGCGACAGCGAGCGCGCATTCTGGATCAAGGCGCTGGAGCGCGGCGAGATCGACGACAGCGATCTCGATCATGCCGTCGGGCTGATGACCAAGCACCGTGCGCTCGAAGACACGCTGCACCGCGCCCAGCACTATGGCGCGATGGCCGTGGACGCGCTGGCGCTGTTCCCGGCGTCTCCGATGAAAGCGGCGCTCGAACAGGCCGTCGCGTTCTGTCTCGCCCGCTCGCATTGAACCGGGCAAAAGCCGCTTCAGCTCAGGATACCCGCGTGCACCCACCAGTTCGGGTGCTCGCGAGACAGACGCTCTCCCGCCGCCTGCGCTGACGCGGGGTCCTTCAGCAGCGCAAAGCAGGTCGCGCCCGACCCCGACATCCGCGCCAGTTGCACGCCGTCGAGCCCTCGCAACGCATCGAGCACGTCGCCGATGCGCGGCTCGACCTCCAGCGCCGGGGCTTCGAGATCGTTGCCGCTGGCGTTGAGCGCCGCGAACCACGCGTTCGCATCCGCCCCATCTGCGGGCCATCCCTTTGCGGCCACGACATCGGTGATGCCGACGCGCAATTCGCCGGGCTTGAGGCCGAGGGTGCGAAACACGGCGGCGGTCGCGACCGGAATGCGCGGATTGACCAGCACGCACGGCAGCGACGGCAGCGCCATCGGCGCGATGTGATCGCCGACGCCGCTCATCACGCAGGCGCGCGAGCCCACGCAGACCGGCACGTCCGCGCCCGTCCTGAGCGCCGCATCGAGAATGCGCGCATCGTCCGCAGCGATATCGTTGAGCCGCGCGAGCAGCCGCAGCGCCGCCGCCGCATCCGCCGAGCCGCCGCCGATGCCCGACGCAACCGGCAGCTGCTTGTCCAGCGTCAGGCGCCCGGCTTTCAGGCCGTCGACCCGTTCGGCCAGCAGGCGCGCCGCCTTCAGCACCAGATTGTCGTCGGAGGCTCCGCAGTCCTGCGCGCCCGGCCCCGCCATCACGAGTTCAAGCGCCGGCCCGGGTTCGAGAGTCAGATGGTCTCCGACGTCGGCGAAGGCGACCACGCTTTCGAGGTCGTGATAGCCGTCCGGCCGGCGTCCGACGACGCGGAGCGACAGATTGACCTTGGCGCGGGCGTATTCTTCTGACGATGGCATGACAGGCTTCGGAAGCACCGTTGAAAAGAGCGGAGATTCCACGATCTCCGCCAAGCGATCCAGCACGAGCTATAAAGAGAACGAGGGCCGGCACAAGCCCAGCCCTCGCCATGAACCTAAGCTGAATCCGGACTCTAGCCGCCCTTGCCGTCCTTTTTGGTTTTCTCGGCGGCAGCCGCCGCCGGCAGATCCTCGTCCGGCAGACCATCGCGAATCTTGGCCTCGATCTTCGGCAATTCCTCCGGCTCCGGCTTCAGGTCGCGCGCATGGGCCCACTGGAAGCGGGCCTCCAGCGTGCGGCCGACCCGCCAGTAGGCATCGCCAAGATGATCGTTGATGGTGGGATCCTCGGGCTTGAGATCGATCGCGCGCTCCAGCGTCTTCACCGCCTCGTCGAAATGGCCGACGCGGTAGTGCGCCCAGCCGAGCGAGTCGACGATGTAGCCGTCGTCGGGCCGCTGATCGACGGCCCGCGTGATCATCTTCATGCCCTCTTCGAGATTGATGCCCTGATCGATCCACGAATAGCCGAGATAATTCAGCACATGGGGCTGCTCGGGCTGCAACGCGAGCGCCTTCTTCATGTCGGCTTCGGCCTTCGGCCACTGCTTGGAACGCTCAAAGCAGATGCCCCGGAAATAATAGTAGACCCAGTTGCTCTTGTCCGTGCCAGTCAGGGCGTCGATGCCCTGCGTGTAGGTGTTGGCGCAATCGGCGAACTTCTTCCGGCCGCGTTCGATATTGCCGAGCGCCATGATCGCTTCGAGATCCTTGGGGTCCTCGGTGGTGAGTTCCTTCAGGATCTTGATCGCCTCGTCGCTGCGATCGACCGAATCGAGATCGGTGGCGAGCTGGATCTGCGCATTGCGCTTCAGAGCCGAATGCGCGGGCATCCGCTCGTAGACCTTGATGGCCATCTGCGGCTTCTTCACCGACTCGTAAAGGTCGGCGAGCGACAGCAGCGCCAGCGGATGCTGCGGCTGCAGATGCAGCGCGAGCTGCAGATAGATCAGGGCGAGATCCTCGCCGCCGCGCCGCGTCAGCGATGCGCCGATGCCATAGAGCGCCTCCGCCGCGCCGGCCTGAACCGAATCCACCAGCGGCGGAATCTTTTTGCCAGCCTTGGTCTCGCGCAGGCCTTCCAGCACCAGCGGATGGCGCGCGAGCTTGCGGTCGAACGCCTGATAGATTTCGCCGGCCGCTGCGCTGTCCTTGTTGCGAGACAGCCAGCGCGCATAGGCATCGGCCACGCGCAGCGCCGAATCGTCCAGCTTGTAGGCGCGCTCGAACCGGGCGCCGGCTTCCTTCTGACGGCCCGCGAGATCGAGAATAAGGCCCGCATGCAGGTCCTTGAAGATCGGATACCACTCGGGGCCCGTCAGCTTGTCGATCGACGCGACCGCGCCTTTCGCATCGCCCGTGCCATAGATCGCCCACGCCGACAGCAGCGTCGCCACGAGATCGGTGATCGGCCCGCGCACCGACTGCGTGATCTGCGGCAGCGCAGCGGCGTAACGCTTCTGCTTGACGCCGTGCACGCCAAGCACCAGGCGGGCGATCTTGTTGTTCTTGTCAACCGTGAGAATGCGATCGGCGAGCTTCACCGCCTCTTCGATATCGCCATCGGCCAGCGAGGAAATGAAGGCGCGGTCGAGCAGTTCGTTGTTCTTGGGATCGGTGCGCAGCGCCGAGCGATAGAACGCCGAGGCGGACATGGCGTCACGCTCGATGCTGGCGTGACGCGCGGCAAGATAGGCACCTGCCGTCGTCATGCCGGCGAGGTCGCGGCTGGTCGGAAACACCGTGGTCTCGGAGGGATGATCCGGCGTCTGGGCCAGCAACGGCGCGGGGGCCGCAAGGGTCAGGAGAGCAGCAACGGCGACTGAGAGACGATATGAGCGGCAGAACATTGGCGCGCCTATCTCCATGGCTTTGCGAGGTGCATCACCGATCGCAGGATGAAAAGCGGAGGGCGAAGCGAAACCGCATCAATCCGCCCGGTCGGTCGGGGCAAGATCGCGGCACATCACACCACACTCCATCCATGCGTCGGCGACCTTTCGGAAGGCACGGCACCATGCCGTGTTTGCCGCAGAGCCGCAAGCGCGCGGCGACCGGCAGCGCGCCCGTGCGCGCACTGTTCCGTGAACGCTCCGACTGTGGCGGCATCGTGGCCCGCGCCGCGCGCCTCACATCCCCTGATAGTTCGGTCCGCCGCCGCCCTCGGGAGGAACCCAGGTGATGTTGCCGTTGGGATCCTTGGCGTCGCAGGTTTTGCAGTGGACGCAGTTCTGGGCGTTGATGACATAGCGGGGCTCGGCCCCCTCCTCGACCCACTCATAGACGCCCGCCGGGCAGTAGCGGTTCGAGGGGCCGGCGAAGACGTCGTGCTCGGATGTTTTCTGCAGGTTCATGTCCGCGACCTTGAGATGGATCGGCTGATCCTCCTCGTGGTTGGTGTTGGACAGGAACACCGACGACAGCTTGTCGAAGGTCAGCTTGCCGTCCGGCTTCGGTCCCGGAATCGGCTTGTGCAGCCTGGCCGGATCGAGCGACTTCGGGTCGGACTTGCTGTGACCCATGGTGCCGAACAGCGAGCCGCCGAACAGCGTGTTCATCCACATGTCGAGACCGCCCAGCGCCACGCCGATGATGGTGCCGAACTTCGACCACAGCGGCTTGACGTTGCGGACCAGGAACAGATCCTTGCCAATCGCCGATCCGCGCCAGGCGTCCTCGTAGGCCACCAGTTCATCGTTGGCGCGCCCTTCGGCCAGCGCCGCCGCGACGTGCTCGGCGGCCAGCATGCCGGTGCCGATGGCGTTGTGGACACCCTTGATGCGCGCGACGTTGACGAAGCCCGCCGCGCAGCCGATCAGCGCACCGCCCTTGAAGGTCAGCCGCGGCACCGACTGATAGCCGCCCTCGGTGATGGCACGCGCACCGTAGGAAATCCGCTTGCCGCCCTCGAACACCCCACGAATATCGGGATGGGTCTTGAAGCGCTGGAACTCATCGAACGGCGACAGATACGGATCGTTGTAATTGAGGTGCACCACGAAGCCGACCGCGACGAGATTATCGTCGTAGTGGTACAGGAACGAGCCGCCGCCGGTGCGGTTGCCGAGCGGCCAGCCGAAGGAATGCTGGATCAACCCCTTCTTGTGCTTGGCCGGATCGATCTGCCAGACTTCCTTGAGGCCGATGCCGAACTTGGGCGGCTCCGACTTCGCCGCAAGATCAAACTTCGCGATCAGCTGCTTCGACAGGCTGCCGCGGGCACCTTCCGCGAACAGCGTGTATTTGCCGATCAGCTCCATGCCGCGCGTGAACGAATCCTTCGGCTGGCCGTCGCGGCCGACGCCCATGTCGCCGGTGGCGATGCCGCGCACCGCGCCGTTGTCGTCGTACAGCACCTCGGTGGCCGCAAAGCCGGGGTAAATCTCGACGCCGAGCGCCTCCGCCTTCGGCCCGAGCCAGCGGCAGACATTGCCCAGAGAACCGATGAAGCAGTGATGATTGTTCATCAGCGGCGGCATCATGAAGTTCGGCAGGCGGATCGAACCGACCTGCGTCATCCAGTAGAAGCGGTCCTGCTGGACCTGGGTCGTCAGCGGCCGCTCGGGATCCTCGCGCCAGTCCGGCAGCAGCTTGTCCAGCGCCACCGGATCGATCACCGCACCGGACAGGATATGCGCGCCGACCTCGGAGCCCTTCTCCACCACCACCACGGACAGGTCGGGATTGAGCTGCTTCAGCCGGATCGCCGCGCTGAGACCGGACGGACCCGCGCCGACGATGACGACGTCGTATTCCATGGACTCGCGGGGGGGCAGTTCTTCGGCACTCATGGGGCGTCTCAACCTGCAATTTTTGAAGCGTTCTACCCGTTCTTTCCCATTTTTCGCCGGAGAACAACCCTCCGTAATGTCCAATCCGAGCGGTTTCCCGCCGCCGCAATCCGGTTTAGGGTCGCGGGATGATCCCCGAACCCGCTCCGAGCCTGCGCCAGCTTCTCGCCTTCTATCTGGAAGCGGGGGTGGACTGCGCGCTGGGGGACGAGCCGGTTGACCGGCTCTCGGAGCCCCCTCTGCCGGCCCCGGTGACTCCCCTGCAGCCGGTTCCCTCCGCAGCCGCGCCGGAACGCCGCATTGTCGCGGCGACCCCGGCACGAGCGCCGGATGCGGTGCCCGAGGTCGCGGCGATGGCCGCCCGCGACGCGGCGCGCTCGGCGGCGACGCTCGCCGACCTGAAACAGCTCATGGAGGGCTTCGAGGGCTGTCCGCTGAAATTCACCGCGAGCCGCCTCGTATTCGCCGACGGCAACCCGCAGGCGAAGGTCATGTTCGTGGGCGAGGCGCCCGGCCGCGACGAGGACATCGCCGGCCTGCCCTTCGTCGGCCGCTCCGGCAAGCTGCTCGATCTCATGCTCAAGGCCATCGGCCTCGACCGCACCAGCGCCTATATCGCCAACGTCATCCCATGGCGCCCGCCGGGCAACCGCGATCCCTCGCCGCAGGAGACGGAAATCTGCCTGCCGTTCATCAAGCGGCATGTCGAGCTGGTCAATCCGGACGTGCTGGTCTGCCTCGGCAAGCCGTCGTCGCAGGCCATGCTCGGCGTCAAGGATGGCATCATGCGCACCCGCGGCCGCTGGTTCGACTACGACACCGGCACGCGCACCATTCGCGCCATGGCGACCTTTCATCCGGCCTATCTGCTGCGCTCGCCGTCCTACAAGCGGCTGTCCTGGCTCGACCTGCGCGCGATCAGCAAGGCGCTGAAGAGCAGCTGATATCCGAGATTCTCCAACCTCTCCTTCTCCCACCGGGGACAGGAAGCGCGCAGCATGACGGGGCAACTGCTCGCTGACGGATGAAGCGTCGTCACCCCACCGCGAACTTCAGCACGAACAGCGCGGCGAGCAGGACGACCGCGGGGCGCATGTCGCGCCAGCGTCCGGCGACAAGTTTCGCCAGCGCATAGGTGATGAAGCCGAGCCCGATGCCGGTGGCGATGGAATAGGTCAGCGGCATCGCGATGGCCGCGACCACGGCGGGCGCATATTCGGTGGCGTCGTCCCAGTCGAGCTCGGCAAGGCCGCGCGTCATCACACAGGCCACGTAAAGCAGCGCCGCTGCCGAGGCATAAGCCGGCACCATCCCCGCGAGCGGCGCGAAGAACAGCGCCACCACGAACAGCAGCGCGACGAACGCCGCCATCAGCCCCGTGCGCCCGCCCGCCGCGACGCCGGAGGCGCTCTCGATATAGCTCGTCGTGGTCGAGGTGCCGATCAGCGCGCCGAACATGGCAGCGAAGCTGTCGGAAATCAGCGCCTGCTTCATCCGCGGCAGGTTGCCGTCCCTGTCGGTGAGCCCGGCGCGATGGGTGACGCCGACCAGCGTGCCCGCATTGTCGAACACGTCGATGAACAGAAAGCTGATGACGACGGTGAGAAACGCCAGCTCGCTCACGCGCGAGAAATCCAGTTGCAGGAACGTCGGCGCGAGCGAAGGCGGCAGCGCGACAAGGCCGCCATAGCTGGTGAGTCCGAGCGGCAGCCCGGCCAGCGACACGATCAGGATTCCGATCAGCGTGCCGCCGAGAACGTTGCGCGCGTTCAGCCCGACGATCAGCACGAAACCGACGAGACACAGCACGGCCCCGAGACCGGCAGGCCCGGACAGCGGCCCGAGCGTCACCAGGGTCGCGGGCGAGGCCACCACGATCTTCGCCTGCTCCAGCGCGATGATGCCGAGAAACAGACCGACGCCCGCCGAGATCGCAAATTTCAGGTTCTTCGGGATCGCGTCGATCACATATTCGCGGATCCTGAAGACGGACAGCAGGAAGAACAGCACGCCCGAACAGAACACCGCGGCCAGCGCCTGTTGCCATGAGTATTTGTAAGACAGCACCACCGTGAAGGCAAAGAAGGCGTTGAGCCCCATGCCGGGCGCGAGCGCGATGGGATAATTGGCGTAGAGGGCCATCACCATGGTGGAGACGGCGGCGGCAATGCAGGTGGCGGTGAACACCGCGCCCTTGTCCATCCCCGCATTGGCGAGAATGGTGGGATTGACGAACACGATATAGACCATCGTCAGGAACGTGGTCACCGCCGCGACGAACTCGGTGCGCACGGACGTACCCGCCGCGCGCAATCCGAACCAGCGTTCGAGTAAGTTATCGCCCTGCCCGTTCATCCACCGCCCCCGCGCCGCTCCGATGATTGCCGACTATGGCGCAAGGATCGGATTCGCGGAATGAAGTTCAGGGATTTTTCGGCCGGATGATCGACCAGCCAACTCGCAGCGGCGGCTGGCGGCCCTGCAGCAGCCGGCTGAAGCTGTGCGGCAATTCGGGCACGAGGCCGGGGAAGCGGCGCGCGATCTCCTCAGGCGGCGCGCCGCCGGTGTCGGCCGCATACCAGACAACGACGCCGCCCGTCTGCGAAAACCTCTCCGCCGACTGCCAAGGCGTCAGCTGCGGCGAGGCGTCGAGAAACAGGTGCGGCCGCGCGGGCGCAGCCAGCGCCACCAGTGCTGCGAGTTGCGGATCGCCCGCAACCGCGGGCAGCGGGCGGCCGGTGCGGCGCTCGAAGCTGTCGGCGAAGAAGCGGGAGATATCGCGGGCCGGCAACGACGTCGTCAGATAAGAACCCGAGGTCAGCGGCTGCCCGAGCGCGAGCAGCATCACCCACGCGACCGGCGCGGCAATCAGCGCCGCCCACACCGCTCGCAGCATGCGCTGGCGGCGCAGATGGATGATGTCGCCCGAGAACAGAATCACCGCAAGGCCGCTGAGCGCCAGCATGGTCCCGGTCCCGACCGAATAGCGCGTGTCCGCGAACAGAGCGCCGGGCAGGCTGAACAGGAATGGCGGCGCGAGCGCGAAGAAGGCCACGAACAGCCGGCCCTCGGAGGTGACGGCATGGCGCGTGATCGCCGGCGGATCGCGGTCGCGGCGCAGCGTCAGGTTCAGCACCACCAGAATGGCGATGCCGGCAAGTCCGAGCAGCATCAGCGCCACATCCCTGCTCCATCCCGCGATGCGCGCCTGAAGCAGATCCGGCGACGGCGCGGGCGGCAGCACAAACATCTGTGCGCGAACCAGCCAGACAACGTAGGGACCGGCGAGAACGGCGATGACGATGAGCGCCAGCACCGGATCGATCGACGCCAGCGCGCGGCGGCCGCGCTCGGTGGCGAGGGCAAACACCAGCAGAAGAACGAGCAGAAGAGTGGCGGAGGTCGTCGTGAGCAGCAGCAGGCCTGCGACGATCGACAGCGCGAACCAGGCGTTGCGCCGCCCCTGTCCGAACACGCGCCACGCATACAGCAGTGCCAGCGCCCACAGCGGCTGCGCGAGGATTTGCGGACCGAACGCAACACCGGGATAGCTGAAGGAGAGCACAGTCACTGTCAGCAGGACCGCCAGGGCCGCGTGAGGTCCGCCGACGATGGCGCGGCCCAGCATGAACACCGCCCAGAAGGTCACGACGGAGCAAATCTGCGCCAGCACATAGACGCCGACGATGTGGCTGCCCGCCGCGCGGTAGGCGATATCCGCCAGCCAGTAGGCCAGCGGCGGACCGAGCGCGGTGCCCATCCGGTATTCGCGGCCGAAAGCAAGCACGCTGGCGACGCCATCGGGCGGACCGGCATAGACAACGAGCGGCACGATCACCCAGATCAGCGCCAGCGCCAGCGACGCGAGCCAGAACACCAGATAGGGCCGCGCGCGGATCAGCTCGACGATCAGGGAGGTGAAGCGCATGCGGGGCCTGAACCGGTGGGCCGGACAATCATCCTGCGGTGATAAAGCGATGCGCCCCGCGAGGCAACCGAGCGGGACCGCGCCGCGGCGGATCAGGCGTCGGTCAGTTCGGTCGTCGCGATGGTCAGTTCGAGTTGCCGCTCGACCACCACCAGTCCCGTGTTGTGCTTCACATGCGCCGCCGCGACGGGCGCGAAGAAGCGGCGATGGTGCGGCGTCGGGCCGAGCCGGTCCAGCGCCTCAAGGTGCTGCGGCACGCCGTAACCCATGTGCTGCTCGAAGCCGTAGCCGGGATAATCCTCACCGAGCCGCGCCATCATGCGGTCGCGCGTCACCTTGGCGACGATGGAAGCGGCCGCGATCGAGATCACGCTGGCGTCGCCGCCGATCACCGCCTCGCAGCCGCACGGCACGTCGATCCTGTCACGTCCGTCGACGAACACATGCTGTGGCGCATCCGGCAGCGCCTTCACGGCCTGCGCGAGCGCCCACAGCGACGCCCGCAGAATGTTGTCGCGGTCGATCCGGGCCGTCGAGGCCGACACCACGGACACCATGGCGGTGGCGCAGATTTCCTCGAACAGTGCCTCACGCCGGTCGCGCGTGAGCTTCTTGGAATCATCGATGCCTTTCGGCACCCGCTTCGGATCGAGGATCACCGCCGCCGCGACGACCGGCCCCGCCAGCGGACCGCGACCGGCCTCGTCGCACCCTGCGACCGGCCACACGCCCGTCTTCAGCAGCGCGCGCTCGCGCCGGAAGACCGGCGCGCCGCCGGACGTCTTCGCCCGCCCCGAAGCGGCCTTCGACGCAGGGGCCGCAGGCACAGCTTTGGATTCGGCCTTCGATGCAGCCTTGGAGGCCGTGGTTCCGGATTTTGCGCGAATCATCGGGCCGATGCTGCCCGCAGGTCAGCGCACAACGCAACCCCGAACCACAGGCTTTGCCCGCAATCCAGCGGCGGCCCCCTCAGACGCACGGCACGTCAGAACAGGCTGAGCTGCTCGCCGCCGCGGCTCGGCCGGACGAAATGCTCCGTGGTCAACCGCAGGGTGCGGCGCTTGTTCAGGCCATACTTTTCGCAGGCGATCTCGAAACGGCGGCCGATCATCCAGGCCATCGGGCCGGTGCCCTTCATCCGTGTCCCCCACTGGGAATCGTAATCCTTGCCACCCCGCATGTCGCGGATCAGGGTGAACACCCGGCGATAGCGATCCGGGTAGTTGGCGAGCAGCCATTCCCGGAACAGGTCCCGGACCTCCAGCGGCAGGCGCAGCAGCACATAGCTCGCCTCCTTCACGCCCGCGAAGGCCGCCGCATCCAGGATGCGCTCGATCTCGTCGTCGTTCAGCGCCGGGATGATCGGCGCGACCATCACGGTGGTCGGAATGCCGGCCTCGCTCAACTGCCGCAGGGCGTCCAGCCGCTTCGTCGGCGTCGCCGCGCGCGGCTCCATGGTCCGGGCGAGTTTCGGATCGAGCGTCGTCACCGACAGCGCCACCCGCACCAGATTACGCTTGGCCATCCGCGCCAGGATATCGATGTCGCGCACCACCAGCGCCGACTTGGTGACGATCCCGACCGGATGTCCCACGCGTTCCAGCACCTCAAGAATGCCGCGCATGATGCGGTGCTCGCGTTCGATCGGCTGATACGGATCTGTGTTGGTGCCGATCGCGATGGTGCGCGGCTCGTAGCCCGGAGCGGACAGTTCGCGCTCCAGCAGCGCGGGCGCGTCCGGCTTCATCAGCAGCCGGCTTTCGAAATCGAGTCCCGGCGACAGGCCGAGATAGGCATGCGTCGGCCGCGCGAAGCAGTAGACGCAGCCGTGCTCACAACCCCGGTAGGGATTGATCGAGCGATCGAAGCCGATATCGGGGGAATCGTTGCGTGCGACCACCTTGCGCGAGGCGTCAACCGCCACGGTGGTCTTGAACGGCGGCAGATCATCGAGGCTCTGCCAGCCGTCGTCGAACGCAACCCGCGCTTCGGCCTCAAAGCGACCGCTGGCATTGGACTGCGCTCCGCGCCCGCGCCGCCTCTCCCGATCGATGGCGACGCCGATCTGTTCGAAAGACAGCGCGGCACCCTGTACCGACGCCTGACCCAAAGCCTGGCCCATGTTCCCGATCCGTTTTGCGCGGCATTCGCCCGCTGAGGATTGGGACTATAATCACATTAAAGAACATATCAAGAACATTAATTTCAGACTGGTGTGGAAAAGCCAGCGCGCGGAGTTCTTTAACGTTAACTATTCTCCATCGAAATTCTGGCAACCGGCCCGATTTTGCCATACTCGCCCGGTTAGCTTTGACGGTAAGGCAGAACGGGCGGTAAGCTCCGTTTAACCTTAGCGGATTATGTACGAGGGTCTTTTTAACCGGTTTCCCGGCCTTGGCGGGTCGTAGCGGGAAAGCGCGTTTCACGAGGCCCGGCTTGGGTGCGGCGAACCGGGGTATGTCCCACGGGCGCAAAATTTTGGGGTCGTCATCGGTGCCTGCTGGCTTCGAGCGGAATCGTTGGGCTGTGTCGCTGCGGGCAAGGTTTCCGCTGGCGAGGGCGGTTCGGTCCGCCAGCTCCCGTTTCGGAGCGATCGCGGTCCTGGTGCTCGCGGGCGCGGGATCCGTGCAGGATGCGACAGCCGTCGGCGAAACCCGCACCCTGTCGTTCCACCACACCCATTCGCGCGAGGACCTGACGGTCACCTTCAAGCGCAGCGGACGCTACGACGAAGCAGCCCTCAAACAGCTCAATCATTTCCTGCGCGACTGGCGGACGCAGGATTCGACCACCATGGACCGCCGGCTGTTCGACATCCTGTGGGAAGTCTACCGGGATGTCGACGGCAAGCAGCCGATCAACGTGATCTCCTCCTATCGCTCGCCCGCCACCAACGCGATGCTGCGGCGGCGCTCCTCGGGCGTGGCGCGGCACAGCCAGCATATGCTGGGACACGCCATGGATTTCTACATCCCGGGCGTGGCGCTGGAGAAAATCCGCTTCGCCGGCCTGCGGCTGCAGCGCGGCGGCGTCGGCTTCTACCCCACCTCGGGCTCGCCCTTCGTTCATCTCGACACCGGCAGCATCCGGCACTGGCCGCGCATGACGCCGGACCAGCTGGCGCGCGTCTTCCCGGACGGCCGGACGGTCCACGTTCCCACCAACGGACAGCCGCTGCGCGGCTATCAGCTCGCGCTGGCCGATATTCAGAACCGCGGCAACGGCGACTCGGCGGCCGCGAACGGCAAGCCCGGCTTCTTCGCCTCGCTATTCAGCCGCACGCCGCAGGCGGACGACGAGGACGAAGCGACGGCAGTCGTCGCGCCGGCGGCCCCTTCAAAAAGCGCCGCCGAGCCTGCCGCCGTCGCGAGCGCCGATCCGGTCCCGATGCCGCGCGCCAAGCCCGCCGCAGCGGCGCGCATCCAGGTCGCGTCGGCGGATGCCAGCCCGGTTGCCGCCAGTGCTGCGCCGCTGCCCGTCGCGCGCCAGCCACAGACGCCGGCCGACATCATCAACGCGCGCGGGTTCTGGGATGACATTCCGGCGCCCAGACAGGCAACGCCGGCGCAGGTGGCCGCGCTGAAGGCACGTCAGGCCGTCGGCGGCGAACCGCAGACAACGGCCAGCGTCGCGGTGATGCAGGCGATGGCCTACGCACCGCCGCTCCCCGCCGAACGCCCGCATCTCGTCACCGCCAGCGCGCCGATGCCCCGCCTCGTGCGCCCCGCTTCGCCGGCCCGCGACCCCATGGCGGTCGATCCGACGATGTCGGTGGCGAACAAGGGACAAGCCGGCCGCATCGTCACCGCGAACCGGCTGTCGGCGAAGAACATCGCCCACGATATCTGGACACGCGCGATGATCCTCGCCCCCAGCGCCCATACCGCGATGCTCGCCACGAGCTTCGGCGATCAGGACCTGACCGTCATGAAGAGCCTGTTCGTAAAGCCGCGCGTGGCCGTCGCCATGACCTTCTCAGACGATCCGCATCTTGGCATGACCTGCGAAACGTTCTCAGGCGCAGCCATCGCCGCGCTGCCGACCCGAACCTTCGCCATCCGCACGGCATCGCTGCGATAGCCTGTCCATCGGCGCTTTCGCCAACTGTCGATCGCGCAAGACGAAAAAGCCGGGCCATCGCCCGGCTCTTTTCGTTTGCCGTCTTCCTTGTGCTCGCCTGTTCGCTGCTTTCGCACGCCGCCGCTTGATGCAAGGCCGCGAACGGCCCGCCGCTCACAGCATGCCGAGCGCCTGCATGTAGGTCTCGAGAATCGTTTCTGCCTCGGCGCGCTCGTCCGCGTCCTGCTTGCGCATGCGGATGATGGTGCGGATCGCCTTGGTGTCGAAGCCGTTGCCCTTGGCTTCCGCGTAGACATCCTTGATGTCGTCCGCGATCGCCTTCTTCTCTTCCTCAAGGCGCTCGATGCGTTCGATGATGGCTTTGAGCTGATCCTTCGCGAAACGGGTCGCGGGCTCTTCATTGGCGACAGCGACGTTGGCCATCTGGAACTCCTCAACAAGACAGTGGGCCCGGCGCGAGGTCGAGCACGATTGCCGACGACGGACGCCGTGTGACGGATGCCGTTTTTCGGAAAGGGTGATCGTGCCCGGCCTGCCGGCCCGGCCGCGCGGTCACGCGGCTTTTCTTCAAATTACACTCGGAATTGCCGGGCGCGGCGTCAAGGCGCAGCCGGCTTCATCCACAGCACGCCCACAGAAGATCGTGCCCCTCGCCCCCGGGATGGGACAAATTCAGTGCCCCGGATGGGATTTCGTGAGAGCGGCCTGCTGCGCAGGCGTCGCCTCGCGCTGGTGCTGCGTCTTCCACTCCTCGTACGGCATCCCGTAGACGGCCTCGCGGCTCTCGTCCTTCGTGAGGGGAACGCTCCGCGCGTCCGCAGCATCCTTCAGCCAGTTGGACAGACAGTTGCGGCAGAATCCCGCCAGATTCATCAGGTCGATGTTTTGCACGTCGGTGCGCGATTGCAGATGGGACACCAGCCGGCGGAAGGCGGCGGCTTCGAGTTCGGTCCGGGTTTTGTCGTCAAGCGCCATGGTGTAGACTCCACCGTCTGAAGATGATGATCTCTGCCTCACGCGGAAGATGGGAATTGCCACAGATTTTGCCACTTCGCGCGAAACATCGCGCCGACGGTCCGTTCGGACCAGTCCCCGGTCAGTTTGACGGGGGATTGCAGCCCGCACGACACCGCTCCCGTTCCCGTCGACGCTAACCCCGCGCCATGACCTTCCGCAATCCCGCTTACCTTTGCCGATGGCCATCCGCGCTGGCTTTCGCCGTCGTCGCTTTCGCCGGCCTGTGCGCGCTGACGCGTCCGGCCGCCGCCGATTTCCGCCTGTGCAACAACACCTCCAGCCGCGTCGGCATCGCGCTCGGCTACAAGGACGCCGAGGGCTGGACCACCGAAGGCTGGTGGAACATCGCCTCGCGCACCTGCGAAACGCTGCTGCGCGGCTCGCTGATCGCCCGCTACTACTACATCTACGCGCTGGACTACGACCGCGGCGGCGAATGGTCCGGGCAGGCCTTCATGTGCTCGCGGGACAAGGAATTCACCATCCGCGGCACGGAAAACTGTCTGGCCCGCGGCTATGACCGGACCGGGTTCTTCGAAGTCGACACAGGCGAGCAGCGCACATGGACCGTTCAACTCACGGACACCAGCGAGAACGCGGCACCGCGCCTGCCCGGAATGCCGCCGGCCGGAAGCCTGCCGCACTTCACGCCGCCGCAGGGCAGCCCGCCGGCAGCACCCGCCCCGCCGCCCGCACAAGGCTCCCCGCAATGAGGCGGCTGCGTCGCATCAAGATCCTGGCGACGCTTGGCCCTGCCTCGTCGGACGCGACGATGATTCGCCGGCTGTTCGAGGCCGGCGCGGACATCTTCCGCATCAACATGAGCCATACGCCGCATGACAAGATGCGCGAGCTGGTCGCGACCATCCGCAGCGTCGAGGCAAGCTATGGCCGCCCCATCGGCATCCTCGTCGACCTGCAGGGGCCGAAGCTGAGGCTCGGCATGTTCGAGGGCGGCGCGATCCAGCTCAACAGCGGCGACACCTTCGTGCTGGATTCCGATCCGCGGCCCGGCGACAAGTCGCGCGTGCGCCTGCCGCATCCGGAAATCCTCGCCGCGCTCCAGCCTGGCCACGCATTGCTGCTCGACGACGGCAAGGTGCGGCTGATCGTGGAAGACGCCTCGCCCGACCGCGCGGTGACGCGCGTCGTGATCGGCGGCCGGATGTCGGACCGCAAGGGCGTCAGCCTCCCCGACACCGATCTGCCCGTTTCGGCGATGACGCCGAAGGACCGCTCCGATCTGGATGCGGCGCTCGACACCGGCATCGACTGGGTGGCGCTGTCCTTCGTGCAGCGGCCCGAGGACGTGCTCGAAACCAAGAAGATCGCGCGCGGACGCGCCGCCGTGATGGCCAAGATCGAGAAGCCGCAGGCGATCGAGCGGCTCGCCGACATTCTCGAAGTGTCCGATGCGCTGATGGTGGCTCGCGGCGACCTCGGCGTCGAGCTGCCGGTGGAACGCGTGCCGAGCCTGCAGAAGCAGATGACGCGCATGGCGCGCCGCGCGGGAAAGCCGGTGGTGGTTGCAACCCAGATGCTGGAATCCATGATCCAGAGCCCGGTGCCGACGCGCGCCGAAGTGTCTGACGTGGCCACCGCCGTCTACGAGGGCGCCGACGCCATCATGCTGTCGGCGGAATCGGCTGCCGGCAAGTACCCGGTCGAGGCGGTCGCCACCATGAACCGCATCGGCGAGGAATGCGAGCGCGACCCGACCTATCGCGGCATCCTCAACGCCCAGCGCCCCGAGCCGGAAGCCACCGCTGGCGACGCCATCGCGGGCGCGGCGCGGCAGATCGCCGAAACCCTCGATCTGTCGGCGGTGATCTGCTGGACCTCGTCGGGCTCGACCGCACTGCGCGTGGCGCGCGAGCGGCCGAAGCCCCCGGTGGTGGCGATCACGCCGAACGAATCCACCGGCCGTCGGCTGTCCGTGGTGTGGGGCGTGCACTGCGTCGTGGCGGAGGACGCGAAGGATCAGGACGACATGGTGGAGCGCGCCGGACGCATCGCCTTTCGCGACGGCTTCGCGCGCGCCGGCCAGCGCGTGATCATCGTCGCCGGCGTTCCGCTCGGCACGCCGGGCGCGACCAACATGGTGCGCATCGCCTATGTCGGTCCGAACGAGACGGAAATATAGGCTGGCCCGATCCGCGCAGCCGGTTGATTTCATCGCGGGAAAACATCACAATTTTCTCGTCAACCGTGTGTCGCAACTCACGGCTAGGCTCCGCGTGATCTTTCAGCCGCTTTCAGGCCGGCCATTGCGGCCGGCATGTCCATGATCTTTTTCAGCAGGATGTTTGCCCAAAACAGATCGGCCCGGGAAAGGCTGATCTGGTCGCTACTTGTCATCGCATGCATTGCGCTGACGATCGCCGGACACTGGCCGGAGTTCGACGGCTATTTCCTGATCGACGACTTCCTGTGGCTGCATCTGGCGAACTGGCGCAGCATGCTCGACTCCTTCATCGGCACGCAAGGCGCCCATCTCGCCTATCGCCCGGTCTTCCGTCTCAGCGTCTATCTCGACGCGCTGCTCCATGGCCGCAATGCGGCCGGCTGGCACCTGACCAACATGCTGCTTCATGCCGCGAACGCCCTGCTGCTGGCCGCCATCCTGCGCGCCTTCAACGTGCGCGTCGCCGTCGCAGCCGCCGCCGCCGTGCTGTTCGCGCTGGCTCCGCTGAGCGGCGAGGCGGTCAACTGGATTTCCGGGCGCACGGCGGCCCTCTCGACAACCTTCGTACTGCTGGCGCTCCTGCTATGGATCGTCAGCCTGAAACAACAGCGCGCCCCGTGGGCCGCTGCCACCGCGATGGCGTTCGGGCTCGCCACCTATGAAGCCGCCATCGTGACGCCGGCGCTCTGCGCCTGCCTTGCGCCGATCGTCGTCAAATATCCCGGCATCACGTGGCGGCATGTGCTGCGCTCCATCGCCATCATGCTGGCGGCGCTGGTGGCATTCTGGATCGTGCGAACGGCCGCGCTCGGCACGCTCGTTGGGCGGACCGCTGTGCCAAGCCTCGATCTGTGGGCGAACACGCGCCACCACCTCGATGACCTGCTCACCTTCACGCGCGTGCTGGGCGGAGACGTTCTGCTTGCTCTCCTCGCGCTGGCGCTAGTTGTCACGACGCTCGTTCCGCGCCTGTTTCCAGTCGGACCGTGCCTTCTCATGATGGTGATTGTCTTCCTTGTGCCGTTTAGCCAGGACCCGGGCACGGGCGGACGCTTCTTCTACACGCTGCAGGCTCCCGCCTGTGCCCTGCTGGCGTTGTGCACGCTCGCCCTGCCCCGCCGTGCCGTCCTGCCGGCGCTGGGGTTGCTGCTGGCCGTGCTGCTGCCGACCTTTTTCACAAGCAGCTACCGCGAAGCGGCGTCGCACGCGGCGTCAGAACGCAAGGCCAGGACGATCATCGCGGCGGTGCGCAGCGCCATTCCGTCGAATGACGGCTATCCGCACGTCGTCAGCGACGTGCCATTGATGTCGGATCATCACCTGCTGATCGGATATTTTTTCGAGATCGCGGTGGCGGACAGCTATCAAACGGCCTCGCCGCCGCAAATCCTCAATTCCGCGACCGTGCTCTCCAGTCCGGCACTCCGTGCCGATATCCTCAGGCAGCCCACACGCTTCTGGCGCTATGATGCGGCGACCGACAGGCTGCTTTCAATGGGGCGCCCGGAATGGCTGTCCGCCCATCCGGACGAACAGTAGCGCTGGAAGAACCGGCAAAATCAGATGTCGCGGCCCTCGACCTTTTCGGTGAGGCTCTTCACCATGTCCGGCACCTTTTCGAGGTACGGATTGATTTCCAGCGCGCGCCGGAACGCTTCCAGGGCGTGCTTGTCATCGCCGACCTCCTGCATGATCATGCCGAGGCCCGCCAGCGCTCCGAAGTGGCGCGGCTCGCGCGCCAGCACCTGCCGGATGTCCTGCAAAGCATGGGTGTAGTCGTCGCGCAGGTAATAGATCGTGGCGCGCCGGTTCCACGCCTCGACATAGTCGGGCCGCAGACGCACCACGGAATCCAGCAGCTTCAGCGCGACATCCATGTCCTTCCGGTCCATGGCCACCTTGGCCCGGGCCATCAGAAGGGCGGCGGTGTCGCTCGGGGTCGCCAGCCAGAGCGCCCAGATCCGGCCCTCAACATGCTTGGCGCTGGCCTCGTCGGGAGCCGCCTTCAGCGCGCCGAACAGGAAATCAAGGCCCTTGGTCCTGTCGCCGGGAACGCGGGGCAGCTTGGCCGGGGCCTGCGGAATGGCCCTTTCAGTCCCGGCTCCGGGATGACCCGGTCCGGGCCCGGCCTGTACATGTTCGAGGGGGAGCGAATCGACGCCTGCGGCGCGGGCCAGCGGCCCCGCCGTGCCCGCGAGCGCGGCAACAAGAGCAAACGTCAGGATTCTTCGCGAAGCGAGGCTTGCCATCGGGCAAGTTTACCCGCGGCAGCGCCTGCCGCAAGGCACAATCGTCTCAAACCGGCGTGAGAGCCCGCCGGGCAATACGAAACAAAGGCCGAAAGATCAGAGCCGGCAGATCAGCCCTGACGCGCCTTGAAGCGGCGCTGCACCTTATTGATGATGTAGACGCGGCCCTTGCGGCGGACCAGACGGTTGTTCCGGTTGCGGCCCCGCAGGGACTTCAGCGAGTTACGGACTTTCATGGCGTCATCCTCAAGCGTCGAAAGGCCGTCTGGGTGAGGCCAGCAACGTCTGGTGCAATAGGGATCAACCCACCAGCGCAGCGCGCCCGGCGGAAGGCCCGCTTTTTAGTCACCGGGGGTGCCGCTGTCAATCCGGCCGCCGACTTGCGGGCCGGAAAATTCGTTATACACTATAACTAATTGCAACCTCGCACGAGGTCTCAAAAAGCGTAACCCCGGGGGAACCACCGTGCCCAATCTCGACGACGTCGTCGCCATCGACATCCACACCCATGCCGAAGAGCCGTGCGGGACCCATCCCGATGACGGCTACGACGACTTTCAGGCCCAGATGGCGGAGTACTTCAAGTCTCCGCACAAGCATCCGCCGACGGTGCCGGAAACCGCCGCCTATTACCGATCGAAGAACATCGCCGCCGTGATCTTTCCGGTGGACGCCGAGCGCGAGACCGGATTCCGGCGCTACAACAATTACGAGATGCTGGAGGTGGCCTCCGAGCATCGCGACGTGCTGATCCCGTTCGCCTCCATCGATCCGCACAAAGGCAAGCTCGGCGTGCGCGAGGCCAGGAAGCTGATCTCCGAATACGGCGTGAAGGGCTTCAAATTCCACCCCACCATGCAGGGCTTCTACGCCAACGACCGCCTCGCCTATCCGCTCTACGAGGCGATCTGCGAAGGCGGCGCGATTGCCCTGTTCCATACCGGGCAGACCGGAGTCGGCTCGGGCATGCCGGGCGGCATGGGCATGCGGCTGAAATATTCAAACCCGATGTACATGGACGACGTCGCAGCCGACTTTCCCGACCTCAAGATCATCCTCGCCCATCCCTCCTTCCCCTGGCAGGAGGAGGCGCTGTCGGTCGCGACCCACAAGCCGAACGTCTATATCGATCTCTCCGGCTGGTCGCCGAAATATTTCCCGCCGATCCTGGTGCGCTACATCAACGGCCTGTTGCAGGACAAGATGCTGTTCGGTTCGGACTGGCCGGTCATCACGCCGGACCGCTGGATGGCCGATTTCGCCAAGCTCGACATCCGCGACGAGATTCGCCCGAAGGTGCTCAAGGCCAACGCACGCAGGCTGCTTGGAATGTAAGTCATTGCGCGGGCTGCCCGGCCTCCGGCACGGACACGGGCATATCCCCGCGCGTTGTCTCTGCGGTCTCGGGCATGGCGATCAGATAGATGAAAAAGCCCAGCGCCGCGACGACGCCCAGCGCGAGAAACGCGGCGCTGTAGCCGGCATGAACCACGATCATGCCGGCGAATGTCGTCGACAGCGCCGCGCCGATGCCCTGCGCGGCGATAACGGCGCCCTGCGCCACGTTGAAGCGCCCGGTGCCGCGCATCAGGTCAGCAACGATCACCGGAAAGATCGCGCCGAAGATTCCGGCGCCGACGCCGTCGAGCAACTGCACCGCCAGCAGCCAGAACGGATCGTCAGAGAACGTATAGAGCGCGCCGCGCGCCGGCAGGATCGCGAGCGCGGCGAGAAACAGCGGCTTGCGGCCCCAGGTATCGGCCTTCGCGCCCACCAGCATCGCCACCGGCACCATGACGAGTTGCGCGCCGACGATGCACGCCGACATCAGTGTGGTGCCGAGGTTCTTGTCCTGCAACGCCAGTTTCTGTCCGACCAGCGGCAGCATGGCCGCGTTGGCAAAATGAAACATCACCGCGCAGGCGGCGAAAATCAGCAGCGGGCGGCATGTCAACAGAACCTGCAAGCCGGACGGCCGGTCCTTCTGCTGCGAATCTTCACCCGCGTCGTGCAGGCCGCGCGCAAGGTCATGGTCGATGGCGCGTTCCGGAATCAGCAGCACGCTGATCATGCTGCCGACCGACATCGCCGCCAGAAGGTAGAACACGACGGACGGCCCGAACGACCACGCCGCGACACCGGCAATCGCGGCGGCGACGGCGTTACCCGCATGGCTGAAGCTCTCGTTGCGGGCGATGCGCCGCGTGAAGCCCCGGTGGCCATAGATGCCGAGCGTGACCGCGGCGAGCGCCGGCGCGAACACGACGCCGGCCGCGTTGGCGATCGCCTGCGAGGACGCGACCGCCGCGAATCCCGACAGCCACGGCAGCACGACGGACGCCGCCGTCACCACCAGCGCGGCCACCACCATCACCATCCGCTTGGCGCGCGTGGCATCGACCAGCGCCCCGGCGGGGGTCTGCATCGCGATCCCGGCGATGGCCGCGATCGACATCACGAGGCCGATCCGGGCCTCGTCCCATTTCTGCTCGGTCAACAGATAGATCGCGAGATAAGGACCAAGGCCGTCCCGGACGTCGGCCAGAAAGAAATTGGCCGAATCCAGCGCCCGGCCGACCCTCGCCCGATCCACATCCTGCGCCGCGCTGTCCATGGCAAATCCCCTCTTGCGGCATCCCTAACGCCGGGAGAGGTACCATGTTCCAGCCGACCGTCGCATGAACGGCCGGCCGAGAAGGAACGGCGTATGCCTAGAGCTGCACGCCCCGCGTCAGCGCGCCGTCGATCACGAGATTGGCGCCGGTGATGAAGCTGGCGGCCGGGCTGGCGAGAAACACGACGCCGTTGGCCATTTCCTGCGGCGTCCCCATCCGGCCGGTGGGATTGAGCGCCAGCGCGGTCTTATAAAGCTCGGGATTGCCGTCCTTGATCTGATTCCACACTCCGCCCTCGAAATAGGTGTTTCCGGGCGAGACCGTGTTGGCGCGGATTCCCCTGGCCGCGAGCTGGTTCGCGAGGCCCTGCGTATAGTGAATGATCGCCGCCTTGAACGCACCGTAAGGGCCCGCCGCGAAATCGATCTCCCGGCCCGAGACGCTGGAGATGGTGACGATAGCCGCCGCCTTGCTCTTTTCGAGGTAAGGCATGGCTGCATCGACCAGGCGCACCGTACCGAGCATGTCGACCTCGAAAGCCTTCTTCCAGCTTTCCTCATCTGCGCCGATGGCGAGCGCGCTGACATTGGCGACCACGATATCGAGGCCGCCGAGCATCGCCGCCGAATCGTCCACCCACGTTTTCAGCGCGGCTCCGTCCGCGATATCCAGCGCGCTGCCGAACGCCCTCACGCCGGTGCTGGTGATCGTCGCCTCGGCCGCGGTCACCTGCTCGGCGTTGCGCGCGCAGAACGCGACATCCGCCCCCTCCCGGGCAAGCGTATCCACGATGGCGCGCCCGATTCCCTTGGTGCCGCCCGTGACGATCGCCTTCAGCCCCTTCAATCCCAGATCCATGTCCGCCTCCACCGCGTTGCACGACGGGCGGAAGATCAACATCAGCTATTTGAATTTTCAAGTTTCAATATTGGGCAAGCGGGCGAAGGAGCGTTGCCGGGGCCGGGACTTTATCGCCCTCACGCCGCGAACCGGAGACCGGCCCGTCGATGTTCACTGCAAGGCTGGCAACCAACGATGTCGCCACCTGTCCGGTGTTGGTCCAGACCTTCGGCGCCGTGCCATGCGATCCGGCGAAGAGCCGGCTGATCGTGCGCTTCAAGACCGCGGATCAGGTGATGCGCGGCGCGACGAGCGTCGCGGAGCGAACGACGGCGGCGACGGACCAGCGCGCGTCGCTGCACTGAGGCATCGGTGGATTTCGGAAGCCTTGCGCCCCACGCCGATCCGTCCCTACGCCGGCAGTTCCACGGCCGCGTTGTCAGGGCCGCGTCGTCATGGCCGTCTTCATCCACGAACCGCAGAAGCCCGAACGCCACGACAGCGCGCCAGGATCGCGACCGCGGCATATCCCTAGCAGATTGATAGAACTGGAATTTCCGTAACAATCCGGCGCGCGGCAGAGGATCGCGTCTCCGCACGCCGGAAAAATGGAAAAAAGCGTGCCATGGGCCTTTCCAAACCGTCATGGCGTTGATACATAGCCCTCGCACCGCGGGCCAAGGAGGCTCGCGTTTCCCTCCCAGAGTGCAGAGCCATGGCAACAGCGGATGATGTCGCTGTTCGATGTGGTGTCTCTTCTGAAAACGGGTTGTGCATCGATTATCGCGGGGTGGAGCAGCCCGGTAGCTCGTCAGGCTCATAACCTGAAGGTCGTCAGTTCAAATCTGGCCCCCGCAACCATCTCAACTTGTGATCGGCCCGCCCCTCCGGCGGGCCTTTTGCTTTTCAGCTAAATCGCAAGGCTTCCAGCCAGGTCGCCGCGCACGTCGATCTTCAGTTCTTCGCCGTCCGGCGTCAGGATGACGCACGCCCAAATCAGTTCCAAGGCTGGGGCTGGGTTCGCTCGCCCGCGATATTGTCTTGTCCGCCTAGAGTGGGCCCAAGCCATGAACAATCCCGAGCTTGTCGAGCAGAACTTGCGGTTCGAAATAAGCGACCCAGATCGAAATGGCGTTGCCGTCTCATACCGTCCGCTGCTCGGAAATCTTGATGATCGCATCCGATGTTGACTGATGCCTACGGTGCCAAACTCGGCATCGATCTCACAACTGACCATTATGTCTTGCGATGGCGATGTCGCTGGTTACCTCGACCCGCGGCATTGCCCTGATGCCGCATTATGCGCTCAACCTAGTGCCCCCAAACTGTCGTCGGCAGACCACTTGCCGGCGTGCCGCCGACGATCGAGCTGTCGCTCGACTATAACGAAGCCAATCCATCACCTCTTCTCAGGGCCATCGTATCGAGGATTGGAGAACTGAAATTCGCCAATCCTTGAGCTTCGGGATTCCGGTCGTGCCTGCGTTCTCCGCTTCAATGGTCACGATTGCCGCCTGCCCTTCTGCTGTGAGTTTTCACGTGAAGCCGGTGTGCGGGAAAGTGAATGCACAGTGCCGCATCATGGTGCGACGAACTGCAGTGCCGAAGATTGTTAAGGGTGCCAGGGTTGACTCCCGGGTAGGACGTTCACGCGCGCCTGTCTTGAGCGCGACGAGATGTTCGCGCCTGATTCGTGGAAAGCTTCTTCACGATTTCAGCTCCATGACCTCACCGTCATCGCGCCGACGACGAAGGTCACATCGCACCGGCGATAGTTGTTGTTTTTGACGCACAGTGAATAGCCGAACTCGTGCATCACGCGGACATCGAACCATTCGCCCGGCGGTGTCTTTCCGTCGTATTTGCTGCGGCAAATTCGCGCGGCAAGCTGCTGTCGCGTATCCATTTCAGGTCTCCTGCGCTTCGTTTGCGACAACGCGAGAGAGTCGCGAGACAGTCAACAAAACAACTCGTTCAGCGATGCTCGTCGAGCATGGCGATCTCGGAAAGAGAGAACAGAGACCAGAGCAATGCACCGACGTCACGCGAACGCTGTAATGACAAGCGCAGCTGGATTGGCTACCGATCAATCCAACGATGATCGCATGCGATCACATCTCATAATTTTTTTATCACGGGAGCGTCGCGGCGCGCTGATCATATCGAGGGCTGGAAATGAAGCGCATAGGATCGGTTCGTTTTTACCGTTTTCTGCTAGGCGCTGGTATGATGGCGATGTCCTGCTCCGCATTGGCGCAGGATGCGACCACCACGAGCCTGACCTCCGCGCTCAACCCCTCGATCTACGGGCAGCAGGTTACCTTCACGGCGCAAGTCACGACCTCTGGCGCGCACAGCCCCACGGGCACAGTCGATTTCACCAGCAGTATCGCCGGCGCGCTTGGATCGGCCACGCTGTCCGGACGGACCGTGACGCAGATCGCGTCCGGCAACTACCATACCTGCGCCGTGCTGTCGGACAGCACGGCGGCGTGCTGGGGCAGGAACGACTACGGCCAGCTTGGCATTGGCACGTCTGGCGCTGCGCAGAGCTTACCCGTGATGGTGCGTAACATGAACGGCACGGCTGACCTCACTGGCGTGCGCGCCATCACGGCAGGCTCCGAATATACCTGCGCGCTGCTGACGGATGGCTCGGTTGCCTGCTGGGGCGGAAATCAATATGGCAGGCTCGGCAGGGGAGCAGGAACCCAACAATCGTTGCCGGTGAGGGTTCGCAGCACCGACGGCACGGCCGATCTTGCCAACGTCGAGTCCATCGACGCCGGCGCCTTTCACGCCTGCGCAGGGCTGACGGGCGGCACCGCCGTCTGCTGGGGCCTCAATGATTGGGGCCAGCTCGGCGATGGAACATCGGGCGCAGGCAACACCAGTCCGCTGCCGGTTCAGGTGATCGGCACGGCTGGCGGCACCCTGACCGGCGTTCAGAATATTGCCGCGGGCGAATATCACACCTGCGCCTTGCTGCGAGTAGGAAACATCGCCTGCTGGGGTTACAATTCAAACGGTCAGATCGGCGACGACACCACACCGGGTCCCGTGACATTCCGCCCGCAGCCGGGACTCGTCCTCGACGCGTTTGGAACCGCTCCCCTGCAGGGTGCACGGGCCGTGGCGGTCGGCGCGTATCACTCATGCGCATGGTGGTTCAACGGTAATACGCGATGCTGGGGACAGAACCTCGCCGGACAGCTCGGCAACGGGACGACGATGGATAGCTCGCGTCCCGTCTCGGTCCAGGACAGCGACAATATCTCCTGGCTTGGTGCAGAGAGCATGACAGCCAACGGGAACCACACCTGCGCCATTCTGAGGGACGGCAGCATGGTCTGCACCGGCGAGAATTATGCCGGCCAGCTCGGCAACGGCCAGTCGGGACAGAACAGGTCGCTGCCCGTCGCGGTCCGCAACCCGGCGAACACCGGATCTCTCACCGATGTCCAGTCTATTGCGCAGGGTCTCCAGCAGACCTGCGCCGTGCTCACGAACGGGACGGCGACCTGCTGGGGCGACAACACATCCGGCCAGCTCGGCACGGGCGACCAGATCAATCGCTCCCTGCCGACGCCCGTTAGCATACCGACAGCTTCCACCGCTTCGCTGACCACGACCACGGCACAACTCGCGGGCGGCGCCCACAGCATCACGGCGAGCTATGGGGGCGATGCCGACAACGCCGCGAGCGACAATACCGCGGCGCCACTGAGCCAGGTGGTGGATGCGGCCGCCACCACCGCGTCGCTCGCAAGCTCCGCGACGACGGTGCGCTATGGCACGCCCGTCACCCTGACGGCGACGGTCTCGGTCCAGGATCCCGTCACCAGTCCGGTCGTTCCGGTCGGTCAGGTCATTTTCAGGGCCGGGGTTGACGTCCCGCTGCCCAATACCTCCCTCGACGGTTCGGGGGTCGCCAGCGTCACCACGTCAGCGATCCCGGTAGGAGCCCGAACCATCCTTGCCGACTTTCTCGCCTCCGATTATCGGAACTTCGACTCGGACTTTGGCAGTGCGCACACCAGCGTCACGGTGCTCAAGGCGGTCACCGCGACAGCGCTGACCTCCGTCACGCCCGCGTCTGCGACCTACGGCCAGAACGTTACCTTGAGCGCGCAGGTGTCGGTGACGGATGGTGGAGGCACACCCGGCGGGCTTGTCGAGTTTCATGTCGGCGCGATGACCGTCAGCGCCTTCCCGAATGGTGCCGGGGTGGCCACCGCGAGCGTCACAGTGCCAACGGGCAGCTACAGCGTCACCGCCAGCTATGTCGAGGACGCCAGCTTCCTCGGCTCGGAATCGACGGCCCTGCCGCTGGTCGTGTCGCCCGGAACGAGCACCGTCACCCTGAGCAGCGCCCCCGGGCCGATCGCTGCGGCCGGGCAATCCCTGACGCTGACCGCAACCGTGGGCGGGCCCTCGCCTCTTCCCGGCGTCGCGCCGTCCGGCACAGCCGCGTACGCTTCGACGCCGTGGCCGGCACCACCTATCACATCACGCTGGATGGCGCGGGCGGCGCGTCCGGAGCCTATCTGCTGAACTGGTCGCAGCCATCGCCTAGGCCGACGCTGGTGGCAGCCGTTCTGCCGTCCTCGCGCTCGGTGGTCACCGGCACGCCCGCCACAGCCTTCGCCACCATCATCAACACCGGCAACGTCGCAGCCACACAATGCGGCATCGCGCTGCCGCCCGGCTCTCCGGCCCTGTTCGGCTATCAAACCACCGATCCGGCCACCAACGTGCCGATCGGCGCGGCCGATACTCCGGTCGATATTGCGGCGGGCGGGCTTCAGAGCTTCGTACTCGCCGTTACGCCGACCACAGGCCTGACCGCCGCCGAACTTCCCCTGGTGTTCGATTGCGCCAGCACCGATCCCGCGCCCGTGTTCTCCGGTGTCAACACGCTGACACTGACGGCGGAGACCGTGCCCACTCCCGACATCATCGCGGTCACGTCGACGCTCTCGCAGGATGGTGTGGTGCGCGTGGCGGTGGGCGAGACGACGCGATTCGCCGCCGCCGCCATCAACAATGGTCCAGCGGCGACGCTGACGGCGACGATCGATGACAACGGCGCGAGCCTTCCGCTCGCGGCAACGCTCTGCCAGAGCGATCCGGCGACCGGCGCCTGCCTACGCGATGCCTCACCTGCCGCCAACGTCACCCTGACAATCGGGACCGGTGATGCCGCAACCTTTACCGCCTTCGTCGCGCCCACGGCGGATATTCCGTTCGATCCTGCCGCCAACCGCCTCGCGCTGCGCTTCATCACGGCAGATGGTATCGTCCGCGGTGGTACTTCCGTCGCCGTGATGACAACGGCCGCCCCCGATCAGCACGCAAGCGCAGAGTGACAGTCCCCGTCGCGTGCAGCCGTCTTGTCGTCAGACGACATCCACTGCTTGCACGCGGGCAGAAAGAGCGCAGCAGGATCGGGCCATCTCACGATCATCCATGAACATCGTGATTGGTTCTTGCAGGTCTGCCGTGAAGGTGCGCTGCCGATGGCTCCGGCTCGCGCGACTCTGCCGGTGCGTTGCACGATCGTCGCACATGACCAGAAATTTTCTCGTGCCGAGCCTGTAGGGTTGTTTGATCTTCGTTGTCGTGTACCAGTCTCTCCCATCAGTGTCGTGGGAGACTCAATAATGAATAAAATTCTCATCGTGGGCGCTACGACGCTCGCTCTTGTTTCCACCGCGTCGGCCGCCGATTTGCCGGCTCGGACCTATACCAAGGCGCCGCCGATCATTGCTCCGGCCCCGACGAACTGGAGCGGATTCTATCTCGGCGGGTTCGGCGGCTACGGCTGGGCCGAAAAGCTGAGCGCTGATGTTTTCGGTGCCGGAACATTCACCTCCAGCAACATGGATGGCGGGTTTGGCGGCGGAACGATCGGCTACAACTGGCAGTTCCCCGGCAGCCAGTTCGTGTGGGGTCTCGAAGTCGATGCGGCGGGCTCCGGCCTGAAGTCATCCCAGACCATCCTGGCACTGACCGGCACCGACAAGCTTGAAGCGTTCGGGACCGTGACCGGCCGCCTCGGCGTCGCGTTCGATACGGTCCTGCTCTACGCAAAGGGCGGCTATGCGTGGGGCAGCAACAAGTTCACTGTCGACACCCCGTTTTTCAGCTACTCGCAGTCCAAGGTTCATTCCGGATGGACGGTCGGCGGCGGTCTCGAATGGATGTTCGCGCCACAATGGTCGGCAAAGGTCGAATACCAGTATCTTGACCTGGGCAAGGAAAACTATCTGTCAGCAGCCCTTCCTCCCGGCGTCGACGTGAAAGCATCGTTCCACACCGTCAAGGCCGGCGTGAACTATCACTTCAACTGGGGTGGCCCGGTCGTCGCGAAGTACTGATCTGCTTCCAGCACAAGCGAGGCGGGCCGTTCATGAAAGGATGGCCCGTCTGCACAACGCGATATCCAGATTGAACGCCCATCGTCGGCACTGCCCGGCGAGTGCTGACCGTTGGTCAAACCTCGGGCTAACGTTACGCCAGGACGCGAACGGACCATTTCCTTACAAAGTCTGCAGGCGCGGTTAAAAATCGCCTGATCGGTCCAGGACCCAACATGCGCGCGCAAGACTCGGCGCCTGCACCGGAAACTCGGGTGACCCTTCTTCAGCCATAGGGTCACGTCCCATCATGGCCTGGTTGATGCGTGGTCCGCAGGCTCCAAAGATGCCACCGATCGCGGTGACCTCACAGGCATCACGCCGCTGTCCCCTTTACCGCCGAGTTCGTGCCGGACGGGGCATCTCGTCGGCGCGCAGCGCCTGGTCATTGTCAAAGTTCGACGGCTCAACGCGCCCGTCCTTGAGGATGATCTATCCGCAGAGCGCGGCGGACAGGCCGCAGACGATGCCGCCAACCACCGGACAGACGAGCCTCCGTACCTTTCGGCATACAGCAACCAGCACTCTTCCAAGGGCGGATGGGAAAAGCTTGCGACGTTATCTGGACAGCAGTACTGGACGCTGCGCTGGATGACGCCGCCGAAGCCATCGCGGACGTTAAGTCGCAGAATGAGGGCGCACGCACGCTCGCAGCTAACGACACCGCCAGGACGGAAAGCATCGCCTCTGCGCTCCTTATCACCGGACTCCCGATCATGCCGCATCTCATCATTGAATATTCGACCGAAGACCATGGCGGTCTGCTCGACATCGCCGAGTTGATGAAAGTCCTGCATCGCACCGCCGCCGACACCGGCGTGATGCAGGCGGCGGATATCAAGATCCGCGCGACTGCATTCTCGGACTATCTGGTCGCGGGACGAAAAGACGGCTTCTGCCACGTCTCGCTCTATCTGCTCGAAGGCCGAACCCCGGCGCAGAAGGTCGCCGTCAGCGAAGCTCTGCGCGCCGCGATGGCGAAACTGTTGCCCGAGACCAGAAGCCTCAGCGTCGACGTGCGCGACATGGACCCGGTCGCCTACAAGAAGCGCCTCAACACCTAGGCGAGACACGGCCAACGACACATCTCGCGGGCCGTAACCGATAGCCGATCCAAAATCCTACGCGTTGCGCGCCATCAGGCCGCCGTCCACCGGAATCACGGCCCCGGTGAGGAATGAGGCCGCCGGCAAACACAGGCTCATGGTCATATGCGCGACCTCCTCGGGTGCACCATAGCGGCCGAGCGCGGTGCGGCGCTTGGCATAGACCGCCTTCTGCTCGTCCGGAATGCGATCCGTCATGCCGGTGGTGATCGGACCCGGGCAGATGCAGTTCACGGTAATGCCTTCGCGTCCGAGCTCGACCGCGAGCGAGCGGGTGAGTCCGGTGACGCCTGCCTTCGCCGCAGAATAAGGGCTGTGCAGCGCCGTCGCGCCGAGCGCCTCGGTGGAGGCAATGTTGACGATGCGCGGACTGGACGACTGGCGAAGGTAGGGCAGCGCCGCGCGAATCACGCGCTGCTGTCCGGTGAGCAGCACCGCGATGCCACGATCCCATGCCGCATCGTAGCCGGGATCGTCGATCGGCAGGCGAACGGAAATGCCGGCATTGTTGATGACGACATCGAGGCCGCCCAGGCTGCCGGCGATATCATCGACGACCGCGCGCACCTCGTCCGCATTGGCGACGTCCATCCTCCACGCCTGCGCGCGCTGGCCTTTCGCAACGATTTCGTCGGCAACTTCCTTTGCGCCGGCAACGTTGAAATCCGTCGCCGCGACGATCGCGCCATCGTGGGCGAACACGCGCGCGGTGGCGCGCCCCATGCCGCTCGCAGCCCCCGTGACGAGCACCTTCAGTCCCGCGACAGAACGGCTCAACTCCCTGAACGTATCCGCCATCAGCGGCCTCCCATGTTGACTTTGTTTGATTGCCTTCCTCAATAGGGTGACAAAACCAACAACGCAAACACTGGAAACGCACATGGATGACCTGGATTTTCGCGGCAGGCGCGCGCTGATCGTCGGCGGCTCGAGCGGCATCGGCAACGGAATCGCGCAAGCCTATCGCGCCCGTGGCGCGGACGTTCACGTCTGCGGAACCCGCTCCCGCGCGGCGGATTATTCCATCGAGGATGGCTCGGATCTCGATGGACTGAGCTATGCACAGCTCGATGTGAGCAGCGCCGGCGCGATCGAGGCGTTTCATCCGGCGTTCGATACGCTCGATATTCTCGTGCTTGCGCAGGGCGCAGTCATCTACAGCCGCGGCGAATTCCTCATGGAGGGATTTCGAAAGGTCGTCGAGGTCAACCTGATGAGCCTGATGGCCTGCGCGACGAAATTTCATCCGATGCTGAAGGCGTCAGGCGGCAGCCTGATCATCGTATCGTCGACGGCAGGCTTTCACGCGACCAAGGGCAATCCGGCCTACAACGCCTCGAAGACCGGCGCTGTCGGCCTCACGCGCACGCTGGCGCAGGCATGGGCGGAGGATGGCATTCGCGTCAACGGCATCGCGCCGGGGCTCGTCGACACCAAGATGACGAAGGTCACAACCGCCAATCCGAAGCGTCTCGAAGGCGCGATCGCCGGCATTCCGATGAAGCGTCTCGGCACGCCGCAGGACATGGCGGGCGCGGCGCTGTTCCTCGCCTCGCCACTCGCGTCCTATGTGCAGGGCCATACGCTGGTCGTCGACGGCGGCCTGATCCTGTAGCGGCGACCGGGCGGCGCGAGGTCGTCCGTCAGCGCCAGAGCGAGAAGAAATCGCCGAGCGGACGCGGCTGCTCCCGCTGTTGCGGAGGCGGAGCACGGCGCGCCGATCCGCCGCCAAACAAACCCGGCTCATCGTCCTGCTGCTGCGCGACAGGACGTGAACGCCGCTTCACGGGCGCGGGCGTCCCGTTGGGATCGCCGATGGCGACAGCGCCTGCGGTGCCGGCGTTCGACGATACGGCCGGCGCTTCCTTCGGCGGCGGAGGCGGCTCGGCGCGCGCCAGTTCGCGCCCCACTTCGCGGCGCGGCCACACCGCGTCATCAGCCCGGCCCGGCGGCGGCGTCAGGGCTTCGCCGCGCACCATGGTCTTGGCCGCCAGCGAATCCACCGGCGCAGGCCGCGCATTCGGTCCGCCCAGCAGTTCGGTGGCGCTGGTCGTCGTCGCCACGAGAGGCACGACGGGGCCGACCAGCGGGCGCGGCGCGGGGCCGCCCGGCTTCGCCTCCGGGTCCGGCGTCACCGGATCGCTCGGCAGCGCCACCGGCGTCACGCGGTTGCCAAGCACGCGCTTCAGCTCGCGATCGACGTAGTGCGCCAGCTTTCGGGCACCGGCCTTGGTGAAATAGACGCCGTCGGCCGTACGCAGGCGGCGGGTCTGGCCCTCGAAGTCGGGGCCCTGATACAGGAAGCGTCCCGCTTCATCGACGAAGCCGTCCCACACGTCCACATAAGTAATGCCGGCCTTCTCGGCGGCCGTGCGATACAGCTGGTCCAGATACAGCATGTCGGCAGTGGACTTCGCGCCGCGCACGGCCGGCAGGCCGACCCACAGCACCGGCACGCCCTTGGCCTTCAGGACGGCGATCATCTCGTCGATCTTGCGGCTGTAGGTTTCGGCCCACTGATCGTCGCGGAAATCGAAGGTGCCGCCGGCAGCGCCGCGCGCCGACTTCTCGGGGGCGATGATCTGGAGATTGGGATCGGTATGGCTGGCCTGATCGTCGGGCAGATCGGTGTCGCGGTCGTCCGTCTTCGCCCGTTCCTTCTGATCCACCCTCTTGTCCGACGCCGCTTCCCGAATGGCCGTGCGATCGTGCAGGCCGAGCATCACCACGATGGCGGCGGGCTTTTCGGTCGCAAGGATGCCCTTGGCGGCCGAGACCCAGTCCGACGGCTCGCCGCGCGGCTGGTAACGGATCAGGCCGGAAACTGTCCGGTGCTTGCGGACCACTCCGAATTCTGGCGTTTCGCTGAGCGCGTCCTCAAGGCCATAGGCCAGCCAGTCTGCCATTCCGTCGCCAAGAACCAGAATGCTCTGCTCGCTCACGCCGTCGCGCTTGGCCGGCGGGGGCGCACGCGAATAATCCTCGCGCGACTGCTGACGCTGCTGCGGGGGCGGCTGCTGCTGGAACGGGGTAAAGAACGGGTTTTCAAAGAAACCGCCGCGATCGCCGCCACGCTGCGGCACCGAGCGCGGCGGCGTCGGACGGCCAAAGCCGAAGTCGAAAAGCTGCGCGGACGCCGGAGCCAGCCAGCCGACCACGAGCGTCCCGGCGACAGCCATCGCCACGGCGGATCGGCGGCTCGCAATGATGCGGCGCTTGCTGGAAGTCGGCTGGTCCATGCGCATGCGATATCCGGCACGGGTTGCTGGCCCGGCACTGGACGAAGTCCCTCCGGGCGTCACCATGCATATTACCGGATTTCGGCCGCAAGCAGGCAGCCGAAAACGCTTTCGGGAACAAATTCAGCGCGCCGGACGCGCACAAACCTCAGCCGCCGGTCTGGAAGGTCTTGGCCGCCGTCGCCTTGATCGGCTCCACGGCATCGGTCGCGATCTTCTGCCCCAGTTGCGCGAGTTCACGCGACTGGTCGGTCAGCGCCTCCATCTGGCGGCGAAGATAGTCGTTCCACAGGTCCATCGCATCGGGCAGCGCACGCGTATTGGCGAGATCGCGGCCGAAGTCGAGCGACAGCTCGGCGTTGGACTTCACCATGTCGAGCATCCGGTTCATGTAGGCATGAACCCCCGTGCTGGCATTGCCGAGCGCCGTCTCGACTGCGGTATTGCCGCTCTCGGCAGCCTGCTTGAGGCGCGCATAATTGTCCCGGGCCGTCGTCAGCCCCTGTTCCGCCATGGCGCGCACGCTTTCAGGCACGGCGAACGGCATTGTTGTTCCGGAAAACGACATCGGTCACTCCCTGTCGGCAATGATTGGCAAACGCCGCAGAGAGGCCGATTCGCGCACGCTCCCTTGGCGGGAGCGTAAATATCAACAAAATTTGTGCGCCGCAACAAATCGTCCGGCGTGTCTGATATGCGCCTATTTCGGCTTGGTCATGTCCATCGCTGCCCGGCTGATGGCCTGCCCCAGTTCGCTCGCCTGATCGGCCAGCGCCTTCATCTGGGCCTGCACATATTCGCTGTGGAGCTTCAGAACCTCGCCGACATCCTTGGCCCGCGCCAGCTTCTGCGCGTAATCCAGCGACTCGGTCACATTCTTCTCGGCGAAAGCGAGCGCCTTGGCGCTGACCTCGCGAACGTTGGCCCGCGCCGCAGCGCCACGCTCTTCCATGGTGGAGGCCGCCTGATGAGCGGCATTCAGGAACGTTTCCATCGCCTGTTTGGCCTGACCGAAGCCCGTCTCCGCCATCGACCGCATATCCTTGGGAATCTCGAACTGATCGCGCTCAGTCATCTTCGCCTCCTCCGGATTGTGGCGGCATGCACGCCATGCCAGCTCTTATCATCCACGCGCCGCCGGCCTCTTGACCTCGATCAACAGCGGAACAGACCACCTATCCTGAACCGTTGCCGTCCGATTGCAACCGTACAACCGGGCAACTTAACGTGTGCCACCAAGGTTTAATCCCGCAGGCGTGTTAAGGTTTATCCCCGCATTGGGCGACACAAAGCCGCGCCATTCATGGACCTTGCCCCCACAAGGCCATAGAAATAGGGCCTTCAGTGTTTTTCAGGCGCGGCCCCTACGCTGCAACGGACAGTCGATCGCGCAGAATTCATGACCGAAACGGACCGGCAGCGACTTTACCTCGACGATCCGCGGCTCGCGCTTCATGCGGCGGGCCGGCTCCCGGCATGGCTGTGGCGAGAGGACGGCCAGCGCGTCCTCTGGGCGAACGCGGCGGCCGCGCGAACCTTCGGAATGGACAGCATTGCGGCCTTGCTCGCGATGTCTTTCGATGCCGCCGATCCGCGCCACGATCAGGTCATCCATCTCGCGGCGGCGCTCGCCGGCGTCGATACGCCGCGGCTCGAACGGCTGCGCGGCTTCGGCGGCACGCTCGGACAGTACGTCACCTGCACCTGCGCGCGCCTGATCATGGCCGACAACCAGCCGGCGATTCTCATCGTGGCCGCCGATCCCGCCGGGTGGCCCGCGTCCTTCGCCGATCGGCTGCAATCCGTCGTCTCGGCGCTGCAGGGGCCGGCACTCGCCCTCAACGAGGAACAGTCCGTGCTGGCCGTCAACGCCGACGCCCGCGCGATTCTCGGCCCCGCGCCGTCGGCCAACGCGCTCGGCGCATCGCAACCGATTGCAAACGGTTTCCGGACCGGCACCGCGAATGCCACCACCCCGTCCGGGCGGCTGAGCCTCCGCCGCGTCGGAGCCGGACGGGAGACCGCTCTCATTGCGCTGATCGATCCCGCCTGGACGAAACAATCGTCAGTCCCGGCGATTGCCCAAGAAGGTCCGCCCTCCGAAACGCCCGAGCCGCCGCCCTCTGCCACGGAGCAGACGACGCCCATGGACGATCAGCGCCCCGACGACACGTCCCGCAATCCGCTCCGCTTCCTCTGGCAGATGGATCCCGATGCCCGCTTCTCGTTCGGCGCGGACGGCTTCTCGCGGCTGATCGGCATTCATTCAGCGACCGCGTTCGGCCGCCCCTGGCCGGAGCTGAACGACCAGTTCGCGCTGGATCCCGACGACCGTCTGATGGCCGCCGTCGCGACCCGCGCCCCATTTGGCGGGATCGTCATCAACTGGCCGACCGACGAAGCCGAAACCCGGCTCGCGGTCACGTTGTCAGGCCTTCCGGTGTTCGACCGCGACCGGGCCTTTCGCGGCTATCGCGGCTTCGGTGTCTGCACTGATTTCGCCGCGCTGTCGCATCTCACCGACATTCGCAGCAGCGAGGCAGTGGCTGTCCCGCCCTCGCCTGCCACACCGACAGACTCAGATCAGGAAGCTGACGTGGAAACGCCCGAAAACGTGCTGCCGTTCCGTCCCAACGGAGAGGTGCGGATGCCTGTTCTGACCCCTGTCGAAAACAACGCTTTCAACGAACTGGCCCGCCGCCTCGCCGAGCGGCTTCACACCGAACCGGCCACGCCGGAGGCGCCGGCAGCGAACGCGCCTGTCGAAACCATCGCCTCGCCGCCCGCCAGCCCGGCTGCGGGTCATATCAATGAAGCCATCGCTTCCGAACAGCCGGTGGCGAAGGACGAGACCGCCCCATCACCGGCGCCCGCATGGCTGGCGGCGCCGGAGCCCGCACCGCGCGGCGTTGCCCACCGCGACCGCCAGTTGCTCGACCTGATGCCCGGCGGAGTCCTGATCTATCGGCTCGACCGGCCAATTTATGCCAACGAGGCGTTTCTGGCCCATGCCGGACATCCCGACGTCGATGCGCTGGTCGCGGCGGGCGGCCTCGATGCGCTGCTGGTCGAACCGGGGACCTCGGACGCCAGCAGCATGTCCGCAGGCGGCGCACCCGTTCGCCTGACCGCCGCCGCGAATGCGGCCAGCCCGGCATCGGGACGGCTGGTCGCGATCGAGTGGGACGGCGAACCTGCCCATGCGCTGATTCTCGATCCGGCCGCCCCCGCCCCGGCCGCCGTGCAGCCGCCGCCGGTCCCGGTCGATGATCCGCGCCTGCGGCAGGCCGAGCGGCTGGCCGAAGATCTCAGCGCGATCCTGGATCATATCGGCGAGGCGGTCGTGATGTTCGATCCGGACGGCCGCATCCATGCCTGCAACCGCGCGGCGGAGCTGCTGCTCGGCCATCGCGGTCAGGAGATCTCCGAATACGGATTCGCCGACATGATCGCGCCGGACAGCCGCGCCGACGTGATGCGCCATATCGAAGGCCATCGCGACGGCACGGCCGACTCCGGCCGCGCCATCGAGACCTTCGCCATGTCGCGCGATGGCACGATCGTTCCGGTGACGCTTGCGATCGGCCGCTCCTCGGCCGGCAGCGATCACCTGTTCGCGATCCTGCGCGATCACGCCAGAGACAACGCGCAGCAGGCGCTCCAGCAGCAGGCCGAGCGGATGGCGGAGCGCGCGGCGCAGGCCAAGGCCGATACGGTGGCCTGGATCAGCCATCAGATCAGGTCGCCGCTGAACGCCATCATCGGCTTCGCCGAGGTGATGATCGACGAACGGTTCGGCGCGCTCGGCAACGACCGCTATGCCGAATACATGCAGGACATCCGCGCATCCGGCGAACGCGTGCTGGCCGTGATCAACGATCTCCTCGATCTTTCGCGCGTCGAAAGCGGCAAGCTCGAACTGACGTTCGCAAATCACAACCTCAACGAAATCACCGAGCATTGCGTCGCGATGATGCAGCCGCAGGCCAACCGCGAGCGCATCATCATCCGTTCCTCGCTCGGACATAACCTCCCGCAGGTGGTCGCCGACGGCCGCATTCTGCGCCAGATCGTGCTGAACATGCTCGGCACCTCGATCCAGCTCGCCAAGGCTGGCGGTCAGGTCATCATCTCGACGGTGACAACCGATACCGGCGGTGTGGCGCTTCGCGTTCGCGATACGGGTCCGGGTCTGGGCGAAGACGAACTGGCCTCGGTCATGGAACCGCTGCACAATCCCACCGACCAGGCGTCCCTCGACAATTCCGGTCTCAATCTGTCGCTGACCCGCGCGCTCGCGGAAGCCAACAAGGCCGCATTTCACATCAAACGCGCGGCGAATTCCGGCACGCTCATCGAGGTCGTCTTCCACATCTGACAGAGCCATGACGGGAGCCTGCTGGAATCTATCTAAAACAGCAGCCTGACGGGCCGGCGCGACATTTCGCCTCCCGGACCGACAAACGCGAGCGCGCTAGCAAACGGTTTCTGCAACACGATGACACCAACCCGCAACTGCCGGAGCCGCCGCATGACGATCCGACGATCCCTTCTCGCCGCCACGACCATTCTGGCGCTGGGCCTCCCGGCCGCGCACGCCGCCGACGAGGTCAATGTCTACACCTACCGGGAAACGCGGCTGGTCCAGCCGCTGTTCGCGGCCTTCACCGCCGACACCGGCATCAAGGTCAATATCATCTCGGCCAGCGCGGGCCTCGAACAGCGCATCAAGGCCGAAGGCGAAAACAGCCCGGCCGATGTTCTTCTCACTGTCGACATCGGCCGTATCGATGAGGCCGTGCAGGCCGGCGTCACACAGCCGATCAAATCGGAGGCGCTCGACAAGGCCGTGCCTGCCCAGTATCGCGACCCCAACGGCCACTGGGCCGGCATATCGATGCGCGCCCGCGTGATCTATGCCTCGAAGGATCGGGTGAAGCAGGACGCCATCACTTACGAAGAACTCGCCGACCCGAAATGGAAGGGCAAGATCTGCATCCGCTCGGGACAGCATATTTATAACAACGCGCTGTTCGCGGCCTATGTCGCCAAGCACGGCGAGGCAAAGGCCGAGGAATGGTTGCGCGGCCTCAAGGCAAATCTCGTGCAGAAGCCGTCTGGCGGCGATCGCGAGGCGGCGCGCGATGTCGCAGCGGGCAAATGCGACATCGGCATCGGCAATACCTATTACTGGGCGCTGATGATGAACAACGATCCCGACAAGAAGCCGTGGGCGGAAGCCACGCGCGTGATCCTGCCGACCTTCGAGGGTGGCGGCACGCACGTGAACCTGTCGGGCGTGCTGCTGGCCAAGCATGCGCCGAACCGCGCCAATGCGATCAAGCTGATCGAATGGCTGGCCGGCGACAAGGCGCAGCAGCTGTATGCGGACGTGAACTACGAATATCCGGTGCGCGCGGACGTGCCGGTCAATCCGACCGTCGCCGGCTACGGCGCGCTCAAGCCGGACCCGATGCCGATCGCCAGCATTGCGGCGAACCGCAAGGCCGCATCCGTGCTGGTCGACAAGGTCGGCTTCGACAACTGATCACCACGACCGGCGCGCGGTGCAGCGAATGGGCCGCGCGCATGGCGGAATCTGGCTCCGGACATCACGGAAGCCGGAAAACGACAGAGGCCGGAAATGACAGAGGCCGGAAAACGAAAAAAGGCGGGCTTGCGGCCCGCCTTTCACGATCTCGAATCTGATCGCGATCAGCGCGGGGCGCGCGGAGCAGCGCCAGCACCACCCGGACCGCGGCGATCCGCACCCGCACCGAAAGCCGGCTTCGGCTTCATCGGCAGCAGACCTTCGCGCTGCAGCTTCTTGCGCGCCAGCTTGCGGGCGCGGCGAACGGCTTCCGCCTTTTCGCGGGCCTTCTTCTCGGACGGCTTCTCGTAATGACCGCGGAGCTTCATCTCGCGGAAAATGCCCTCGCGCTGCATCTTCTTCTTGAGCGCCTTGAGAGCCTGATCGACGTTATTATCGCGAACGAGAACCTGCACGCGGCATCCTTTAAAGTTGAACGGCCGGGTGGGCCCATGCCCAACCATTGCCGATGGCATCTTGAGAATTTGGGAGACGACGGCAGCCGGCAATCGACCGATTGCTTCGCATCAGGGGCGCGCTTCTACCAGATCGGCGCTACCTTGTCCATGCCGGGGCGGTCAGCGACATAAAATATTGCCAAAGAGTTTCGGATTGCGCCCCCGGGAACCCACAGCTGTTCCGGCTCCTTCGGGAAAATCTACTTCCTGCCCCCTGCCCGGAAGGCCAGACTCCGGCCGAAATGCGGCAACGATTCGTTGCCGGAACTGAGGAGAACGAGAGCATGCAAACCAGGAAATACGTCGCCGAGGCGATCGGCACCTTTTGGCTCACTTTCGGGGGATGCGGAAGTGCGGTCATTGCCGCAGGCTTTCCGAACGTTGGGATCGGCCTCGTCGGCGTCTCCTTCGCCTTCGGCCTGACCGTTCTGACCATGGCCTACGCCATCGGCCATATTTCCGGATGCCATCTTAATCCGGCCGTGACGGTGGGTCTTGCGGCAGGCGGCCGCTTCCCGGGCGGACAGGTGATCCCCTACATCATCGCGCAGGTGATCGGCGCCATCGTCGGCGCGGCGGTGCTGTACTGGATCGCAAGCGGCGCACCGGGCTTCGACCTCTCCGGCGGATTCGCCGCGAACGGGTATGGCGAGCACTCCCCGGGCAAGTACAGCCTGACCTCCGGCTTCGTCGCCGAGATCGTTCTCACCATGATGTTCCTGTTCATCATTATGGGATCGACCCACGGCCGCGCCCCGGCCGGCTTCGCTCCGATCGCCATCGGCCTTGGCCTGACGCTGATCCACCTGATCAGCATTCCGGTCACCAACACCTCGGTCAATCCGGCCCGCAGCACGGGTCCCGCACTGTTCGCAGGCGCCTGGGCCATCCAGCAGCTCTGGCTGTTCTGGGTCGCTCCGCTGATCGGCGGTGCGCTCGGCGGACTGGTCTATCGCTGGCTGAGCCCCGAACCGGACGGCATCGTGGAAGGCAAGTGACGTCCTGAACGAGACGGACTGCCCGGAGCGTCAGGTTCCGGGCAGCTTCACCTGCGTGACATGGCCCATCTTCCGGCCTTCGCGGGCGGAGCCCTTGCCGTAGATGTGGACCGTGGCTCCCGGCACGGCGAGCCAGTCGGCATAAGTGTTGATATCCTCGCCGATCAGGTTGGTCATGGTGACGTCCCCGAAACGCACCGGCTGGGCCAGCGGCCATCCCGCCACGGCCCGGATATGCTGTTCGAACTGGGACACCGAGCAGCCGTCGAGCGTCCAGTGCCCGGAATTGTGCACACGCGGCGCGACTTCATTCACCATCAGTTCCGGGCCGCTCGCGCCCTGCACCACGAACATCTCGACCGCCAGCACGCCGACATAGTTCAGCGCCTCGGCGATGGTCCTCGCGATCTCGCGCGCCTGTACGGCCAAAGCCTCGGGAATCCGCGCCGGCGCATGCGAGACCTTCAGGATGTGATCGCGGTGGTCGTTCTCGGTCACGTCGAACGATACCACCTCGCCCGTCGCCCCCCTCGCGGCAATCACCGAGACCTCGCGCTCGAACGGCACGAAGGCTTCCAGGATCGCCGACGAGGTGCCGAGATCGTCCAGCACCGCCTGCAGGTCGTCGCCCGCGCGGATCACGATCTGGCCCTTGCCGTCATAGCCGAAACGGCGCGTCTTGATGACCGCCGGGCATCCGAGTTCGAGCACGGCCCGCTCAAGATCAGCCAGCGAAGCGATGGCGCGATACGGGGTCGTGCGGATCCCGAGCCGGGACACGAAATCCTTCTCGGTCAAGCGATCCTGCGTGGTTTCGAGAATGCGCGTATCCGGAAGCACCGGCCTGCGGGCGGCGAGCACGGCAGCCGTCGCCGCGGGCACATTCTCGAACTCGTAAGTGATGACATCGACGTCTGCGGCGAACAGTTCAAGCGCCTCGACATCGGCATACTCTGCGCAGGTCGCCGACTGCACCACGTCGAAGGCCGGGGAATCAGGATCGGGCGAGAACACCGCGCATTTCAGCCCGAGCCTCGGCGCGGCCATGGCCAGCATCCGGCCCAGTTGCCCGCCCCCGAGAATGCCGATGGTGTCGCCGGGCTTGAGCTTGAGAGATTCCGATCCGCTCACGCCTGCCCCTCCGGACGCTCCGCCACCGCGTCGGTCTGCTTCTTCCGCCACGCCGCCAGACGTGCGGCCAGCACCTCGTCGGTCAGCGCCAGAACGCTGGCCGCCAGCAGCGCCGCGTTAATGGCGCCCGCCTTGCCGATCGCAAGCGTCCCGACCGGGATGCCCGCCGGCATCTGCACGATGGAATAAAGCGAATCCACGCCGGACAGCGCCTTCGATTCAACAGGAACGCCGAACACCGGCAGTTCCGTCAGCGCCGCCGCCATGCCCGGCAGGTGCGCCGCACCGCCGGCCCCCGCGACGATCACGCGATAGCCGGCCGCCTTCGCCCCCTTGGCGAAAGCATAGAGGCGATCCGGCGTCCGGTGCGCGGACACGATACGTGCATCGACGGCGACATCCAGCGCGGCCAGGGTCTCGGCGGCGTGGCGCATCGTTTCCCAGTCGGACTGGCTTCCCATGATAATGGCAACGGGGGCGGTCATGGCATCGGTATGGAATTAAAGGGGAAAGAACCAGCGTACAAGAAACGGCTGGGGGCGGATAGCACCGGGCGACCAACTAGCCGGATCGGATCGGGACAGCAAGAGCCACAGCCGTAACCGCGGGGTCAGGCGATGATGTCGGGGGTGATCTGGTCCTCGATGAAGCTGATCCGGTCCCGCAACTGAAGCTTGCGCTTCTTCAGGCGCTGGAGCCGCAACAGATCGGGAGCCGGAGATTGCTGCAATGCGTCGATGGCGGCATCCAGATCGCGATGTTCCTGCTGCAGACGCGCCAGTTCCATCGCAAGTTCGCGTTCGTTGTCATTGCTCATTGCTGCGCCCGAAATCCCCACAAGGCCGAACCATCCGGGTGGCAAACGGCCGCGAAACGTGCTCATCGCAGAATTTGGACGATTTCGCCAGCGTCCCGCCGGTTCCGTCCCGGGCGCTCACGATTCATTACCCACGAACACCAATTTATGAGAGTCGCTGCGACAGGATTCGGCCTCGACAGTTGTCGGGGCTCCTGTACACTTAACCATCCAAGGTCGTTGCTGAGAATGACAACTCACAGGAGGCTTAGGATGGCAATTGAAGCGCATCTCGTTGAACTGGAACGGAAACACCGCGTTCTCGAAGGCGAATTGCATAAAGCACTGCTTCATCCTTCCACCGACGATCTCCGCATAGCCGAACTCAAGCGACGAAAACTGATGGTGAAAGACGAGATCGAGCGGCTGCGCCTGACCTCGCACTTCACCGTGCACTGATCACCGCTTACTGGGATCGTCCTGCCCGGCTGCCCCTCACCGCCTAAAGCATCGATGCGACCTTGTTGGCGATGGCGAGCGAGGCGGTCAGTCCGGGTGATTCGATTCCGAACAGGTTGATCAACCCGCCGACTCCGTGAACGGACGGCCCTTGAATCAGGAAGTCCTGACTGGCCACCTCCGGCGGCACGATCTTGGGGCGGATTCCCGAATAGTCCGGCACCAGCGCGCCGTCCGGGAGGTCCGGCCAGTAGCGGCGGATCGCCGGATAGAATCGCGCCGCACGATCCGGCGACACCTCATAGTCAATGGCATCGACGTCAATCGCATCGATCCACTGGACATCCGGGCCGAAGCGCGCCCGGCCGGCCAGATCGAGCGTGAGATGGACCCCAAGCCCGCCGGGTTCGGGGACGGGATAAATCAGATGCTGGAACGGCGCCCGGACGCCGCATGAGAAATAATTGCCCTTGGCAAAATAGGCCTTCGGGATGTGCGCGGCACCCAGCCCCACAATGGTATGCGCCACGGCCGGCGCAGCCAGACCCGCTGCGTTGACCAGAACCTTCGCCCCGATCCGCAAACCTTCGTCGCCCACCACAAGATCAAAGCCCTCCGCGCCCAGAACCTCGGCGGACCGCAGCGGCGCGTGGAAAGCGATCATCGCGCCATGGGCCTCGGCGTCTCCCCTGAGCGCAAGCATGTATGCATGACTGTCGACGATGCCTGTCGAAGGCGAGAGCAACGCGCCTTCGCCGCGCAGAGACGGCTCAAGCGCACGCACGTCCGCGCTGCTCAGTTCGCGAAGATCGTCGACCCCGTTCGCGGCAGCCCGCTGACCGATCCCCGCAAGCCGTCCGACCTCGTCTTTCGTCGTGGCGACGATCAGCTTGCCGCACCGGCGATGCGGCACGCCGTGCGCACGGCAGTAATCGTAAAGAGCAATCCGCCCGGCAACGCAGAGCTGTGCCATCAGACTCCCCGCGGGATAATAAATGCCCGCGTGAATCACCTCGCTGTTGCGTGCCGACGTCACGGTGCCGACAGCGCCGGCCTCCTCCAGGACCAAGACCTCGCGGCCCTGCATGGCCAGACCTCGCGCGATCGCCAGGCCGACGACGCCCGCACCGACAACGACACACTCAACCCGATCCATCAGCGAAAAACCTTCGACACCCATCGTTCACCAAAGCCGCATCGAACGACCAAGGTTTGTTAGGGCGTCATTTATCATGCCCTTTCAATTACGCCATCAAACCATCATGATTTCATGCGGCGCGCCGGTTGTTTACCGGATCAAAACAACAGCGCAACTACCCTTCCTGCGAGGCATGCTGCGAGTGAGTCGAGGCTGGGAGGCATGCAGCAAGTGAGCCGAGGCTGGAATGTGGGGGAACGTGAGGTTGAGAAACTGGGGAAGGACGCACGTCCTGATTCTCACATCCTCATTGTTTGGAGCCGGCATCGCACTCGCCCGCGAGCCCGGCATTCACGCCGGCCAGCCCCATCCTGAAAGCACCGTGTGGACAGTCCTGTTCGGAACGCTCGCGGCCATTCTCATCCTCAGCGGCGTCGTGCTGCGGCTGAAAGTAACGCAACGCCGGTTGCGGCATACGCATGACAGCCACGCGAAATTCGTCTCCGCTGCGTTGAACAACCTCGGCCAGGGCGTCGTGATCTTCGACGCCAGCGGCACGCTGGTCTATCGCAACAACCGGTATCTGGAGATCTATCATCTGGCCGAGCATGAGCTTTGGCCGGAGATAACCTCCCAGGAATTGCTGCAACTTCGCGCCCGGCACGGATGCGCCCCGAAAGAAAGCTCGGCCATCGAAAACTATTTCGAGTTGGCCGCGCGTCCGGAAGGGCTGATGCAGCAACTCGCCGACGGACGATGGATCCTGGCAAAATACCGCAAGCTTCCCGATGGCGGATCGGTCGGCACGCATGACGACTGCACCGAGCAGTGCCGGCTCATGGAGCAGGCGGCGACCGCAAAAACCTTCCTGGAGTCGGTGATCGACAATATCCCGGTCTGCGTGGCCGCCAAATCTCTCGACGACAAGCGATATGTCCTGGTGAACCCGGCCTTTGAGAAGTTCTGCGGCCTGTCCCGCGACGACATCATCGGCCACACGACGGAAGAAATCTTTCACTCATCGACGATCGACGTCGTTGAGGATGCAGAGGCAGTCACGATCCATTCGGAAACGACTCAGATGCCGATCGAATATTCGATCAGGCGAGGCGGCACGGATCTCCGCCGCATTCTCGGCAGCCAGGTTCTCGTCAACGGCGAGAACGACGGCCAGAGATATATTGTCGGCATGTTCGAGGACATGACCGATCGCTACAAGCTGTCGACCGAACTCGAAGCGACCAAGCGCTTTCTCGAACTTGTCGTCGAACATATGCCGATCGGCATCGTCGTGCGTCAGGTCAGCGACAACCAGCCCATCCTCGTGAACCGCGCGGCCTCCCACCTGATCGGGATTCAGGATCAGCACGATCCGGCGCAGGAAGCCTTCCTGCGCGACGCGCAGATCCGCGACGAGCGGGCGATCCAGGAAGGCGGGCTGCATACGGAAGAGCATCCGGTCCGGATGCACGACGGCATCCGTTACTTCCTGACGCGCCGGATCGCGATCGCCGGCAATGACGGTCAGGCGCAGTATCTCATCAAGACATGCGAGGACATCACCGACCGCCGGGAAACCGAGCTGCGCATGGCGCACATGGCCCATCACGACAGCCTGACCGATCTGCCCAACCGCTTCGCGTTCATTCAGGCGCTTTCACAGATGATCGACGCCTGCGCGAGCACGTCCCGGCAATTCTGCGTGCTGTCCGTCGATCTGGATCGCCTCAAGGAGATCAACGACGTCTTCGGCCATGCCTTCGGTGACAGACTGCTTGTCGAGGTCGGACACAGGCTGGCAAGCGTGGCCGCGGAAGGTATTCTGGCGCGTCTCAGCGGCGGCGAATTCGGCATCATCGTGGGGGAGGAACAGCCCGGCAATGGCCGCGAACTGGCATCGCGGCTGGGCGATGCGATCCGCGAGGAATTCATCATCGACGGCAAGTCCGCCCGGATCAGCATCACCACCGGGATTGCGGTCTATCCGACCGACGGCACCGACGCGACCTCGCTTCTCGCCAACGCCGATGTCGCCCTGTTTCGCGCCAAGGCCAAGTCGCGCGGATCGATCGGCCTGTTCGAGGCGCAGGCCGATCAGTTGATCCGCGACCGGCGCGCGCTGCATCAGGACCTCGCCAATGCTGTGCGCGACAATGAACTCAACCTGCACCTGCAGCCGCAATGCCGGATCGTCGGGACCGGGGAAGGTCATGAGATCGTCGGCTTCGAGGTGCTCGCCCGCTGGACCCATCCGGTCCGCGGCATCGTGCCGCCGAGCGAGTTCATTCCGCTCGCGGAGGAGAGCGGGCTGATCGTCGAACTCGGCGAGTGGGTGCTGCGCGCGGCCTGCCGCGAGGCGGCGTCCTGGTCCCGGCCGCTGCGCATCGCGGTCAATCTGTCGCCGGCGCAGTTCCTCCATGGCGATCTCGTCGGCCTGGTTCACTCCATCCTGCTGGAGACCGGCCTCGCGCCGGCACGCCTCGAGCTGGAAATCACCGAAGGCGTGCTCATCGAGGATTTCGATCGCGGCCTGTCGCTGCTGCGCCGCCTGAAGTCGCTCGGCGTGCGCATCGCCATGGATGATTTCGGCAGCGGCTATTCGTCCCTCACCTACCTTCAGGCCTTCCCGTTCGACAAGATCAAGATCGACCGCGCCTTCGTCATGAACCTCGGCCGCAATCCGCAATCGGCCGCGATCGTGCGCGCGGTGGTCGGTCTCGGCCGCGGCCTCGGCATTCCGGTCATCGCGGAAGGCGTCGAGACGCGAGAACAGTTCATCTTCCTCGCCGAGGAAGGCTGCGACCTCGTGCAGGGCTACTTCCTCGGCAAGCCGGCTCCGGCGATCCAGTACGCCCAGCTCGTCGACGGAAGCCCTCCCGAGAGCGAGAACAGGCTGATCGCCTGACCCTGTCCCACCGGAATTGCGGGCGCATCCCGCGCTCCAATCTTGTCCGTTCCCGCCAGTCACGCTACAGCCGAACGAGTGCGTGACGCAGGGCGGGGCGAATGGCGGAGACAGGCGCGCGCGAGGACAGGCAGGTTCCCGGCAATGGAAGCCCGGCCTTCCTCCAGATCCGGTCCGTGACGAAGCGATTTGGCGGCTTCACGGCAGTCGATGGCGTATCGCTCGATATCAAGGCCGGCGAGTTCTTCGCCCTGCTCGGCCCGAGCGGCTGCGGCAAGACGACGCTGCTGCGCACGATGGCGGGCTTCGAGGGCCCCGACGATGGCGCCATCGTGCTCGACGGCGAGGACATCACCGGCATTCCGCCGCATCAGCGCCCCATCAACATGATGTTCCAGAGCTACGCGCTGTTTCCGCATCTCAGCGTCGGGGCCAATGTCGCCTTCGGATTGAAGCGCCTCGGCCTGCCGAAAGCGGATGTCGACGACTACGTCGCCGAGATGCTGGCACTGGTCCAACTGGGCGGCATGCAGAAGCGCAAACCCGATCAGCTGTCAGGCGGGCAGCGCCAGCGGGTGGCGCTCGCGCGCGCTCTGGCGCGCCGTCCCAAGATTCTTCTGCTCGACGAACCGATGGCCGCCCTCGACAAGAAGCTGCGCGGGACCATGCAGCGCGAATTGATGGCGCTGCAGCGCCGCCTCGGCATGACGTTCGTCATCGTCACCCACGATCAGGAAGAGGCCATGACGATGGCCGACAGGATCGGCGTCATGGACGCCGGGCGCCTCGAACAGGTCGGCACGCCACGCGAGCTGTACGAGACGCCAGCCTCGCGCTGGATCGCGGAATTCGTCGGCGACATCAACCTGCTCGAAGGACAGGCCACGGTCCGCGACGACCAGCGCGTGCGCGTGACGACGCGCAACGCCGGCGACATCGTCGCGGCGCAGCCGCGCAAGGCCCTGAGCTCGGCCGCCGCCAGCGTCGCGATCCGGCCCGAGAAGGTGCGCCTGTCGCGCCGCGCCCCGGCCGCCGCCGAGACCGCGATGATCTCCATCAACACCGCGCCGGGGCAGGTGATCGATTTCGATTATCTGGGCAGTACCACCGTCTATCGTATCCAGCTCGATGCGGGCGCGACCCTGCGCGTCGTCGTCGCCAACAGCACGCGCATCGAAATGGGCGCCTATGCGGCGGGCGAGCGCGTCTTCGCGTGGTTCGCAGCCGACGACGCCATTGTGCTGGAGCCCTAGTGGAATGAGCCAGGACCGCAATTTCGTCCGTCCCGCGCGCCTCGCCGCCGTCGCGCCCTATCTGTGGCTCGTGGTTTTCTTTCTCGTGCCGTTCGGCTTCGTCGCCAAGATCAGCCTGTCGCAGACCGCGATCGCACAGCCGCCCTATGTGCCGGTGTTCGATCTGGCGCAGGGCTGGGATGCCCTCATTGCCGCGCTGTCCCAGCTGTCGGCCGAGACCTATCGCTTGATTGCCTCGGACAGCCTGTATCTGGCGTCCTATCTGCGCAGCGTCAGCGTGGCGCTCGTCTCCACGGCTCTGCTCATCGCGATCGGATACCCGGTCGCCTATGGCATGGCGCGCCTGCCCGTGCGATGTCAGCCGCTGGCGATGATCCTCGTCATCATCCCGTTCTGGACCTCGTTCCTGATCCGCGTCTACGCCTGGATCAACGTGCTTCAGCGCGACGGACTGCTGAACGACGTGCTGCTCGCGCTCCACCTCATCCGCACGCCGCAGGTGTGGCTGGCCACAGACACGGCGATGTATATCGGCCTCGTCTATTCCTATCTGCCCTTCATGGTGCTGCCGCTCTATGCGACGCTGGCGCGGCTGGATCACGCCCTGATCGAGGCGGCCGCCGATCTCGGCTGTTCGCGGCGGCAGGCCTTCTGGCTCGTCACCCTGCCACTGTCGCTGCCGGGGCTCGGAGCCGGCGCACTGCTGTGCTTCATTCCCATCATCGGCGAGTTCGTGATTCCCGATCTGCTGGCGGGATCGGATTCGATGATGATCGGCCAGACCCTGTGGCTCGAATTCTTCACCAACAAGGACTGGCCGGTCGCATCCGCCCTCGCCGTCGTCCTGCTCGCCCTGCTGCTGATTCCGGTGCTGATCTACGAGCGCCTTCAGATGCGCCAGCTGGAGCGTTGAGATGATGTCGCGCGCCCTGACACGCCCTTCGCCGTTCAATATCGCCGCGCTCGCGCTCGGGCTCGCATTTCTCTATCTGCCGATCGCGATCCTGATCCTCTATTCGTTCAACGCCTCACGCCTCGTCACGGTATGGGGCGGCTGGTCGACGCACTGGTATCGCGAGCTGTTCAACGACCGTGCCATGCTCGACGCCGCATGGATGAGCCTGCGGGTCGCGCTCACGTCCGCCACGCTGGCAACCGTGCTCGGCACGATGGCCGCGCTGGCGCTGGCGCGTGGCGCGGGTTTTCGCGGCCGAACCCTGTTCGCGGGCATGCTGCATGCGCCGCTGGTGATGCCGGAAGTCATCACCGGCCTGTCGCTGTTGTTGCTGTTCGTCGGCTCCGGCATCGGACGCGGCTTCTGGACGGTCACGATCGCGCACGCGACACTGACCATGGCGTTCGTGGCGGTGGTGGTTCAGGCCAGGCTGCGCGGCATGGATCGCAGCCTGGAAGAAGCCGCGATGGATCTCGGTTGTCCGCCGGTCAAGGCCTTCGTTTTCGTGACGCTGCCCTTCATCGCGCCGTCCGTCGTCGCCGCGTGGATGCTTGCCTTCACGCTGTCGCTCGACGATCTCGTGATCGCCAGCTTCACCACCGGCCCCGGCTCGACCACGCTGCCCATCCGCATCTATTCGGAGGTCCGGCTCGGCGTGAAACCGGAGATCAACGCGATCTGCACGCTGATGGTCGCCCTCGTCGCGGCGCTGATCGCGGTCGCGGCTCTGGTTGCGCGGCTGTCCAGCGCGCGCGGCGAAAGCGCTGCGCCGTTATAAGATCAAACGGGAGTTTTATTTCGGAGCGGCGGATTCGGATCCGGCCGGTGCGCTGCCTTCGGTCGCGGGCGCCGGAAGCTTGCGGCCGGTCAGGCGTTCGATCACCGACTGGACGGCATCGCGCGTCTTGCGGTCACGCACCGCATCGAGCAGCGGTGCGGTGGCGGGCGAACGCCGCAGCAGGCTCTCGGAATCGGGGAAGATCAGGGGATCGTCCCACGGGCCTTGAACCACGAATGGCAGATCGAACGGCGCTCCGGCCTTCGAGGGGGCGACGAGGGTGGCCACGCCCTTCAGATCCAGTTCGCGGGCGGGCACCGATGCCGTCCCGGACAGGGTCAGCCGCGTCGCAGAGCCATCAATGTTGACGTTCTCGATCGTCGCGATGCCGTCGGAGAATTTCAGCGCGACATCGAGCGTATTGAATGGCGTTCGCCCGCTGCGGTAGTCGCCGCCGCCCGACAGCGGCCGCCGCTCCAGACGGCGCAGCAGCTGCTCGACATTGAATCCGTTCAGCGCGCCGTCGCGCCCCACGAGAGATGCCGATCCGTCGAGCGACTGCGCCAGCCCGAACGGACTGGCGCCCGTTGCTTCCAGCGCCACCGCGAGATTGCCGCGTCCGGAGAGCCTTCGCGTGCCGAACAGTTCGCCGATGCACGCTTCGAGATCGACGTCCATGAGTTGAAACTGTGCCTTGATGGCAGCGGCCGTGTCCGCTCGCCCGATGCTGAACGATCCCTTGGCCGTTCCGCCGAACATCTGCGCCTCGCCGACCGAGAGCGCCAGCGTACCGCCGCGCAGATTGGCGCCGATCGCGGTCCGCCCCAGCTTCGCGCTGCCGATGGTGACACGCGCCGCCGAGAGGCGCATGTCGAGATCGGTGCTCGACAGGCCGGACAGATCGAACAACTGCCGATTCCAGTCGCGCGCGCCGCCGGCGAGCAGGCGGACCGTCGAGGCGTAGGGGGTCAGATCCAGCGCCTCGGCCGCCAGCGTCGCCTGAATGCTCTGGCGCTCGTTGTTGGCGATGGTCATCACGCCCTCGGCGACGTTGCCATCCATCTCGACATTGACGTTGGTCAGCGCCATGGAAGTGCCGACGAGATTGGCGCGCGCCTTGAGCGAGAAGCGTCCCAGACCGCCGGTGCCCGGCGGCTCCTGCCCGGCCCAGCGCAACGCGTTGCGCAGCGATGGTGAATCCGCGGCGATCGTTCCTTCGAGCAGCAGACTAGACCGGTTGGTGACCGCCCCGTCGAACGCGAACTTCGCCAGCGCCGACGCCACCCGCATCTTGACGACGGAGCGATCGCCGGACAGAGCCGCGCGAAAATCGTTGATGCTGAAACTGCCGTCGATCCGTTCGCCGCGCCAGTCGAACTGCCCCGTCGCGGCGAACGACCGGGAAATCGACGGCCATGCCAGCGACAGATCGATGCTGCCCATCCGCTCGACAATCTGGCGTCGGTCGTCGGCATACAGCAGCCGGCCATCGCTGATCCGGATTTCGGAGAACGACACCGGACTTCCGCCGCCCGGCTTCATGGTACGCGCCAGCGTCGCGATCAGGGCGTCCCAGTTGCTCTGGCCCGACGCGTCGCGGCGCACTTCCATGACCGGTTGAAACAGGCCGAGATCGGCAATCTCGAAACGGTGCATCAACAACGGGATCAACCGGAGATTGGCCGTCATCGTCTCCACGGTCAGCACCGGCGTCTGCTTGTCGTGGGTGCCGAGACCCACCTTGTGAAGAGTCACATAGGTGCCCGGGAAGACCGACACGTCGATCGAGCCTTCGGTGACAAGTTCGAGACCGGTCGCCTGCCTGATCTGGGCTTCCACCGCCTGCCGGACAGCGGCGCGATCGATCATCAGCGCCGTCAGCGCGAGGGCGATCGCCGCGGCGCTGACTGCGGCCGCCAGCAGCACTCCCAGGCGTTTGGCTCCTTGGGCCATCAAACAACCGATCCGGATTGGGCTTGAATGAACACGACGATGCTGCGCCGCACGCTTCGCCAAGTTGACCTATTTTTCTTGACGCTTTCAAGGCCATAGCAAGCACCGCGCCTTCGGCGCAACCGTGTCTTTTCGCCGCCGGACGGGCGCGGGAAACGCGGAGCCAGCCTGCCCCCGGCGCGATTGACGCCCGTTCGGCATTTCGCCTAAGAAGGCCCGCAGAGCTTCTTCAAGCTGCCTTCCCCCTGCACAGGTCTCCGCGATGAACAAGGTCTACCCCGACGCCAAATCGGCGCTTGATGGCATCCTCAAGGACGGCATGATGATCATGTCCGGAGGCTTCGGCCTCTGCGGCATCGCCGAGACACTGTCGGACGCCTTGCGCGAGTCGGGGGTCAAGAACCTCACCGTCGTCTCCAACAACGCGGGCGTGGACGGCATTGGCCTCAGCCGTCTGCTGGAAACACGCCAGATCAAGAAGATGATCTCGTCCTATGTCGGCGAGAACAAGCTGTTCGCCCAGCAGTTTCTGGCAGGCGAGCTGGAGCTTGAATTCACCCCGCAGGGGACGCTGGCCGAGCGCATCCGCGCCGGCGGCGCCGGCATCCCGGCCTTCTTCACCAAGACCGGCGTCGGAACGCTGGTCGCGGAAGGCAAGGAAGTGCGCGAATTCGACGGCGAAAAATACGTCATGGAGCGCGGACTGTTCGCGGACCTCGCCATCGTCCACGCCTGGAAGGGCGACACCGCCGGCAATCTGGTGTTCCGCAAGACCGCCCGGAATTTCAACCCGATGATGGCGACAGCCGCGAAAGTGACGGTCGCTGAGGTGGAGCACCTCGTTCCCGCCGGCGAGATCGATCCCGACCACATTCATACGCCGGGCGTTTATGTCCAGCGCATGATCGCGGTCGATCCCGCCCTCAAGCGGATCGAGCAGCGCACCACCCGCAAGCGCACCGCCTGATCGAAACGGAGAACTGCCATGGCCTGGACCCGTGAACAGATGGCCGCCCGCGCTGCCAAGGAATTGCGCGACGGCTTCTACGTCAACCTCGGCATCGGTATTCCGACGCTGGTCTCGAACTACATTCCCGAAGGCGTGGACGTTCAGCTCCAGAGCGAGAACGGCATGCTCGGCATGGGCCCCTTCCCCTACGAGGGCGAAGAGGATGCCGACCTCATCAACGCCGGCAAGCAGACCGTCAGCGAGCTGCCGAGCACCAGCTTCTTCTCCAGCGCCGACTCCTTCGCGATGATCCGCGGCGGCCATATCGACCTGTCGATCCTCGGCGCCATGCAGGTGGCCGAGAACGGCGATCTCGCCAACTGGATGATTCCCGGCAAGATGGTGAAGGGCATGGGCGGCGCGATGGATCTCGTCGCGGGCGTCAAGCGCGTCGTCGTGGTGATGGAGCATGTCGCCAAGGACGGCTCGAAACTGCTGCACCGCTGCAACCTGCCGCTGACCGGCGAGCATTGCGTGGACATGGTCATCACCGATCTGGCGGTGTTCACCATCGACCGGACCGGCAAGGACGGCATGGCGCTGATCGAACTGGCCGATGGTGTCACGCTCGACGAGGTCAAGTCGAAGACCGAGGCGAACTTCCGCGTCGCGCTGAAGAACAGCTGATCAAACATCGCGCCCGGCAGACGGGGCGCGGCTCGTGCCGACATCGGCTCAGGCCGGGCCGCGCGGCGCTTCGCCGAGACGCGACAGCCAGAACACCGGCACGATGCTCGCCGCCACGATCAGCAGCGCGGCGGGCGCCCCCTCCTCGAAATTGCCGCGCGTCGCATACTGATAGATGTGGGTCGCCAGTGTCTCCACGTTGAGCGGACGCAGCAGCAGCGTTGCCGGCAATTCCTTGAGGCCATCGACGAACACGACGATGGCCGCGCCGATGACCGCCGGGGTCATCAGCGGCAGATGAATCCGCCGCAGCATCGACCACCGCGATGCACCTGCGGCGCGTGCGCCGTCGTCGTAGTCCTTCGGAACGTTTTGCAGCGCCGCGCCGAAATACCGGACCGGCACCGCGAGAAAGCGGATCGTATAGGCGAGCACAATGATTGCGCCGGAACTCGTCAGGATCAGGCCCGGATTTCCGAGGCCAAGCCAGCGCGCGAGCGCGATCAGTCCGTTCTCGAACATCAGCACCGGGGTGAGCAGGCCGAGCGCGAGCACCAGCCCCGGCACGGCATAGCCGGAGCGGGCGACGGTTGCGGCAAGGATCGTCGCGCGCGACGGCTGCCAGCGCACCGCGATCGCAACGAGAAACGCGGCCAGCAAGGCGCAGACCGTCGCTCCACCCGCCAGCGCGACCGAATGCAGCGCCGCGCGCAGCAGTTCAGTGTCAATCACGGCGAGTCCGCGCCGGACGGTCTCGCCGGCGAGGCAGATCACCGGCACCACGAAGCCGAACAGAACAGGCAGCGCGCACGCAACACACGCCAGTGCGCCCCGCCAGCCGGACAATCTTGTCCGCGTTGCGAGCCGCGGCGTTTCGGAATCCGCTCCCGCCGCCGCGCGCCGCGATCGCCATTCCAGCGCAACAAGGACACCGACCATCGCCAGCATCACCAGCGCGAGCTGCGCCGCGCCGGCGATGCTGCCCTGATTGAGCCACAGCGTGTAGATCGAGACCGTCAGCGTCCGGATGCCGAGATACTCGCTCGCGCCGATATCGTTGAGCGTCTCCAGCGCGACCAGTGCAAGCCCGACCATCAGCGCCGGGCGCATAAGCGGCAGGGTGACTCGCCGGAAGATCGTGCCCGGCCGCGCGCCAAGCGTCAGCGCGGCCTCGCCGACATCGGCGGCCCGCATCTGCAACACCGGACGCACGGCGAGAAAGACGTAAGGATAGAGCACCAGTCCGATCAGCACGATCCCGCCGGGAAGCGAGCGGACATCCGGCAGAAGATGCAGCGCGTCCGGCGCGGGCATGAGCGAGATCAGCGCGCGATGAATCCAGCCGAGCGGCTCGAACAGATCAACATAGACATAGGCGGCCAGATAGGTCGGCACCGCGAGCGGCAGCGGCAGCAGCCACACCATCCACGCCCGCATGGGGAATTCATGGCCGGTGACCAGCCAGGCGGTGCCGCCTCCGATCAGCAACGCGACCATGGACACGCCCGCGAGCAGAAGAACAGTATCGCGCAGAGCCTGCGGCACCACGTAAGCCAGCAGATGACCCCACACGTCGGGGCCGGGCCGGAGCGCCAGCCCGGCGACGCCGATCACCGGCATGACGACCGCCAGCGCGATTATCCCCGCGACGAGCGCGAGGGGTTGCGCGAGGGGTTGCGTCAGGGTTGACCCGCGGGCCATCGCTGCGCCTGCACGCCGCTCCAACACCTGCGGTGGCTACGATACGGTCTGGTTTGCGCCAATCCTTGCCTGCAAGGCCAGCGACAGCGCGATGTTCAGCTCGAACGCCCGCGCGCCCTCTTCGGCCACCGCTTCGGGATCGTCGATCCGGTCGCCAATGGCGATGATCGCACCGCGATATTCGGCCTTGAACGCGGCATGATCGGAAATGGCCGGGAAGTCGTAGAACGACAGCGCTTCCGGCGGCAGTCCGGGCGACTTCATCAGAAGACGCTTGAGGATCTGGCCGCCGCTGAGGTCGCCGAGATAGCGCGCGTAGGCATGGGCGACGAGCCGCGCGCCATCACCCTGACCGGCCTCGACCACGGCCTTCTCGTAGGCCCGTGCCTCCGGAAGCAGCGCGATATCGGCGATCGCCGTGTCCGGGACAAGTTGCCGCAGGTCCGCCTCGATGGCGGCGCTGCGGTTCAGTTCCGGCCGCACGATCGGACCCAACAGCGAGGTTTCGCCGTGACGCGCAAGCGCATTCTCCAGGGCGCGATAGGCCGGCAGCAGGCTGCGCAGGAACAGCGCATAGTCCGCCGGGGAGACCCGGCCCTTCAGGATATCGACGATGAATCCCGTCCGCTCCGCCTTGGTATGAAGCGCTTCCGTCTTCTCCCGCAGCATTTCCAGGAGAGTAAGAGGCTTCGCGGCCTCGGCCGCCGTCAGGGTGTCCTGCATCGTATGTCCCGCTTCGGACCGGGACCTGTCACCCAGCCGCACATGTTCGGGCGGACAGTAGAAAACCGCCGCAGCCGGTCAAGGGATGGAAACAAAGAACTGTTCCAAAGACACCCGCGCCATCGCAGCGGATAGCCACGCGGCAACGCGCGGTGTATCGGATGATTCCCGCCACTGGCGCCAAACTACAGGGCTTCGCGTGACATCGCTCGCTTCCGGAAAACCTCTCCTCGCCGTGCTCGCAGGCCAGCGGCAATCGGCCCCGCCGATCTGGATGATGCGCCAGGCGGGCCGCTACCTTCCTGAATACCGCGCAGTCCGGGAAAAGGCGGGCGGCTTCCTCAATCTCTGCTTCACGCCCGAGCTGGCGGCGGAGGTGACGCTGCAGCCCGTGCGCCGCTTCGGGTTCGACGCCGCGATCCTGTTCTCGGACATTCTGGTGGTTCCGCATGCACTCGGCCGGAGCGTGCGCTTCGAGACCGGGGAGGGTCCGCGACTGGAGCCTCTGGATACGCCGGAGGCCATAAGGGGGCTGCCGGGTGAAGCCGATGCGGCGGTCTTCGCGCCGGTTTATGAGACGGTCCGGCAGGTCAAGGGCACGCTCGACACTCATGTCGCCCTGCTCGGCTTCTGCGGCGCGCCGTGGACCGTCGCAACCTATATGGTCGCGGGACAAGGCACCCCCGATCAGGGACCAGCGCGGCTGCTCGCCTATCGCGAGCCGGAGGCGTTCGGCAGCCTGATCGACCGGCTGGTGACCGCCTCCATCGCCTACCTCGTCGGCCAGCTGGAGGCCGGCGCCGATGCCGTGCAGATCTTCGACACCTGGGCCGGCATCCTGCCGCCCGCCGAATTCGCCAAGTGGTCGATTGCGCCAACACGGCGGATCGTGGACGGGGTGCGGGCACGACGGCCGGGCGCGAGGATCATCGGCTTTCCGCGCGGCGCGGGCGCACTGCTGCCGGCCTATGTGGCCGGAACCGGTGTTGACGCGGTAGGCCTCGACTGGACGGCCGAGCCCGAACTGGTGCGCAGGCGGGTGCAGACCCATGCTGCCGTTCAAGGCAATCTCGATCCGCTGGCGCTGATCGCCGGAGGCCGTGCTCTGGATCGTGCGGTCGATGACGTTCTGGAAAATTATGCGCAAGGCCGGCTGATCTTCAATCTCGGCCACGGCATCCAGCCGGAGACTCCGATCGCGCATGTCGAGCGGATGGTCGCACGGGTCCGGGGTTTCTCGTAAGAAACTTCCGTTGCGAGCGGTGCGGCGACCCGGCTTACGCGCCTGCAGGTTGCGTCCTCAGGGACATCTGCCGATTGACACCGCCATAATTTCGCCCCTAACGTGAACGCGACGGTTCTCCTTCGGGAGATGAAAAGGGAATGCGGTGCCGGGCTTTGCTTGCCTCATGCCGCAACTGCCCCCGCAACTGTGAGCGGTGCGCCATCACCACAGCCACTGGGATGTCTTTCCCCCGGGAAGGCGGTGAATGACGAAGACCCGCGAGTCAGGAGACCTGCCGTCATTCGTGGTCACGCGCAGACGTGTTGGCCGGGGTGAGCCAGTGCGTGCCGGATGTCGCTGAAAGCGATGCCGGCGGCTTGCGCTGACGTGTCACGTCCGCGCGAGATCGAAGTGCCTGACCGCTTCTCCTCAATGCCAATCGACCGCGGGCCGCTTCGGCGCCCACGTGTCGCGCGGTTCTTGCATAATCGCCATTCAGGGCGATCCGCAGGAGCAACGACGGCGCGCGGACACGCGTCCTGAGGTAACAATGCTCATCAAGAAATCATCCGGCAAATATGGATTGACGGCAACCGGGCTGCTGCTGTCGGCCGCCTTCGTCACCGAGACCACGCCCGCTCTGGCGCAACCGCGCCCAGACACGCTGCCGCAAGTCACGGTAGAGGCTGAACAGCCGCGCGCGGCCAAACGACCGCCCGCCCGACGGCGCGGCGAGACTGCACGCCCGATTGCGGCGGCGACCGCTCCCTCAACCGCTGCTCCCTCCAGCGACGGACAGGCTGGCAGCATGCGGAGCACCTATATCGCGGGCGCTTCCAATGCCGCCGCGAAGACGAGCTTGCCGATCCTGCGCACCCCACGTTCGGTGTCGACCGTTACGGAGAAGGAGATCGCCGACCGCGAGGCCCTCTCCGTTCAAGAGGCGCTCAACTACACCGCCGGCGTCAACACCAATTTCCGTCAGGGCAACCTCACCCGCGAATACACGCGCGTGCGCGGCTTCGAGGCGTTGCAGTTTCTCGACGGCCTGAAGCTTCACGACAGCAACTGGGGCTTCGAGCCCTACGGTCTTGAACGGATCGACGTGCTGAAGGGACCGGCGTCCACCCTTTATGGGCAGGGCAGCCCCGGCGGCATCATCGATCTGACGAGCAAGCGGCCGACTGAAAACGCCTTTCGTGAGTTCATGTTGCGGACGGGAAGTTATGGTCGTCTCGAAGGCGGCTTCGATATCGGCGGCCCGGCCAACGAGGATAGATCAATCCTGTATCGTATCGTCGGCATCGGACGCATGGGCGACGGCGAGATCGACTTCACCGAACGAAACCGCGTCTATGTCGCGCCGTCCGTCACGGTCCGCAACGAAACCACCAGCCTCACGGTGCTGGCAAGCTATCAGTACGATCCGAATCTCACGGTATTGCAGCCGCTGCCGCGTGCCGGCACCATTCTGCCCGGAGCGAATGGACAATACATTTCGCGGAGCCTGTTTCTTGGCGAGCCGAGCTATCACGACAGCTACAAGAAATCGGCGCGGATCGGCTATGAGCTCAAGCACAGGTTCAACGACATCTTCTCGTTCGAGCAGAACCTCGCCTATCAGAACATCGACATCCAGCTGAAGGAAGTGCAGAGCCGGGGCACGCTGGTCGGCAACAGCGCGGTGCGCCAGATGGTGTACCAGCCCTATCAGATCGACCTGTTTCAGGTGGACAATCGGTTCAAGGCCGACTTCCGCACAGGCGCCTTCGCGCATCGCGCGATGTTCGGCGTCGATTACTCGATGGCTCCGAACTATCAGGGAACGGCGATCAATCGCTCCTCGAACTATCTCCTGAATCTTTATGCGCCGGTCTACGGCCAGTCGCTCGCGGCCGCGAACAACCTGACGCAGAAACGCTATCAGGGGCAGGCGCAGACCGGCATCTACGCGCAGGACATTATCGAGTTCGGCGGCTTCACCGTGATCGGCGGCGTGCGCAAGGATTTCGCCAGCCTCGATCAGCAGACGCAGGTGCTCAACACCACGACCGGACAGTTCTCCACGCCCGCCTGGACCAACAAGCGCGACGAGGCCGACACCTGGCACGGCGGCATCGTCTACACCTTCGACAGCGGCGTCGCGCCCTACTTCAACTACTCCGAATCTTTCTCGCCGATCACGGGATCGGATGCCGCCGGGCGGCCTTTCAATCCGTCCACGGGCCGGCAATACGAGGCCGGCGTCAAATATCTGCCGCCGGGTCTTGGCCTTCTCCTCACCGGCGCGGTGTTCGACATCGTGCAGAACAATCTGCTGACCACCGACCTGCGAAACCCGGGCTTCGCCGTTCAGGATCAATCGGTGCGCGCGCGCGGCGTGGAGATCGAATTCAGGACCACCAATCTTCACGGCTTCAACGTCACCGGCGGCTACACCTATCTCGATCCGGTCGTCATCGCGACCAACACCGCGGGCGGCATCGGCAAGGACCCGATCGGCATGGCGCGGCATCAGGCCTCGCTGTGGGGCACTTATACCTTCGCCGACACCAGCGTGCTGAACGGCCTGACGGTGGGCGGCGGCGTGCGCTACAACGGCACATCCTATGGCGACACCCTGAACACGTTCGAGGTGCCATCGTTCACGTTGTTCGATGCGATGCTGCGCTATCAGCTCGGCGCGGTGTCGAAGGCGCTGACCGGGTGGGACATCGCGCTGAACGTCAAGAACATCGCGGACGAACGCTATGTCGGCTCCTGCGACGACGCCCTGAACTGCTACTACGGGGCGGGGCGGACGGCGGATGTCACCATTCGTGCCCGCTTCTGAGCCGTGAGCATCTTCGCCCGCATCGAGGAACTGGTGTCATCCGCGGAAGGCTATCACACCTTCCGCGGATATCTCGTCGGGCCGGACGATCCGCGTCCATCCTTCCCGTCGAGCGCACTGCTCGACGACACCACGAAGGCGCGCATCCACGCGCGCTTCGCGGAACGGTTCTCCCGGTTCGACAGCCGCGCCACCCTCTCGATCTGGATGAAATGGCATCTCAACACGATCCTGCCGCCGCTGCTGCTGGCGGATATCATGCTGCACTGGCAGTTGCCGCTGGGCTTTCCGGACGTGCGGTTCATCCGGGCGGACGATGCGCGAACCGCTGCAATGAAATGTACGGACGAGGGCGCGCCATCGCCGGCCGACGATCCATTTCGCCGCTTCGCGCCGCTGGTGTTCGATCATCTGGAGCCGCTGGTCGCCCTGCTGCATGCGCGCAGCGGACTGACCCGGCGGGTGCTGTGGAGCAATATCGGCAACACGTTCGAGGCAATGCTGCGCCGGATCGAGCAGACCTCCGGGCCCTCGCCGCGCCTTGCCTCCGCAGACGAACTGCTCAAAGCCCCGCGCTGGGCGGATGGACGCGCCAATCCGCTGCAAGGCGCGGTGCATTATAGCGGCGATCCGCCGCTGCGCCTGCGCAAGGTCTGCTGTCTGCAATACCGCCTGCCGGATCGCCGCTATTGCGCGGCCTGCCCGGTCGAACGCGAGGATACTCATGCCGCCTAGATCCTCCGTCAGGGCGCTGACTGGCGAAGCCGCGCGTCTCGCAGCACCCTACTTCCGCTCATCCGAACGGGCGAGCGCGTGGGCCTTGCTGGCCTGCGTGATCGGCTTTCAGCTGCTGCTGGTCGGCATCGCCGTTCTGGAAAACTACTGGCGCAACGCGTTCTTCGAGGCGCTGCAGCAGCGAAGCTGGGACGACTTTCTGCTGCAGTTCTGGGTGTTCTGCGCCATCGGCATCGGTTTCATCTCGGGCAATGTCTACCAGCGCTATTTCACCCAATGGCTCAGCATTCGCTGGCGACGCTGGCTGACCGACCATTTCCTGTCGCGGTGGCTTGATGGCCCGGTGCATTACCGGGCGCAACTCGCGGGTGCCGTCGACAATCCGGATCAGCGGCTCTCGGAGGATATCCGCCAGTATATCGACCAGTTGATCGCGCTCGGCGTCGGCCTGATCGGGGCAATCGCCAAACTGGTCTCGTTCGTCGCGATCCTGTGGACGCTGTCAAACCTTGTGCCGCTGCGGCTGTTCGGCATCGATCTCGCCATCCCCGGATATCTGGTGTGGGCGGCGCTGGCCTATGCGGTGCTCGGTACCATCGTCACCCACCTGATCGGACGGCCGCTGATTCCGCTCGACTTTGAGCGCGAGCGCCGCGAGGCCGACTTCCGGCACGATCTGGTCCGGCTGCGCGATCATGCGGAGGCCGTCGCGCTGCTGCGCGGTGAAGCCGAGGAGCACCGCGGCCTGATGCGGCGTTTCGCGGCCATCGCCGCAAACTGGTATCGCATCATGCACCTGCAACAGATCGTCTCGCTGTTCACGACGACCTATCGCTATTACTCGCGCTACTTTCCGTATCTGATCATGGCCCCGATGTATTTCGGCGGCAGCCTCGCGTTCGGCGCGCTGATGCAGGCCGGGCAGGCCTTCAACATCGTACGTGACGCATTTTCCTACCTCGTCGAGTCCTATCTGAAGCTGACGGAGTTCGGCGCGACGGTGCAGCGTCTGACTGGTTTCGCCGAGGCTGCAACCGCACACGCACATCCACCCGCTTCTGTCTCTTCGTCGGCGCACACCGGACGTTTCGTCGCGGAGAACGTGAGCGTTCACGCTCCCGGCGGCGCGACCATCGGCAAGCTCTCGTCGCTGGATTTGAGGCCGGGCGAGTCCAGGCTGCTGGTCGGCCCGTCCGGGTCCGGCAAAACCAGCGTGCTGAGAGCGCTGGCCGGCGTATGGCCCCATGCGCGCGGGCGGATCGAAGCGGCCGAAAGCGACATTCTCGCACTTCCGCAGCGGCCCTACATCCCCAAGGGATCGCTCCGCCGCGTGGTGAGCTATCCGAGAGAGGAGGCAACGTATGGCGAGCCCGATCTCACGGCCACGCTTGATGCGGTCGGCCTATCGCTCCTCGCTCCCCATCTCGACACGGAGCAGGACTGGAACGCACGGCTGTCGGAAGGCGAGAAGCAGCGCCTCTCCATCGCCCGCGCGATCCTGTTTCGTCCCGACATCCTGCTGCTGGATGAAGCGACGTCCGCGCTCGATCACGACAGCGAACGCATCTTGCACGCGCTGATCCGGCAGAAGCTGCCGGAAACGACGATCATCGCCACCGCGCACGAGCCCCTGCTGTCCCCCCTGCACGATGAGACGCAGTCGATCACGGACTGAGCGCCCCGCTTAGAGTGATCGTTTGAAGAGGTTTGCGATTTCGCCGACGATGCCGCGGCGGAAGGCGATCACGCAGAGCACGAAGATGGCGCCCTGGATCACCGTCACCCACTGGCCGAACCCGGCCA
>JAEYAW010000025.1 GCA_023404675.1 Pseudomonadota bacterium
GGCCTGCCCAACACCTTCGTGCCCGGCCGCAACCTCGTGTTCCTCACCTTCGCCGCGGCGCTCGCCTACCGGCGCGGGCTCCGCCACATCGTCGGCGGCATGTGCGAGACGGATTTCTCCGGCTACCCGGACTGCCGGGATGACACCATCAAGGCCATGCAGGTGGCGCTGAACCTCGGCATGGAGAAACGCTTCGTGCTCCACACCCCGCTCATGTGGATCGACAAGGCCGACACCTGGCGCCTCGCCGAGACCCTGGGCGGGACGGCGCTGGTGGATCTCATCATCGAGGACACACACACCTGCTACCTGGGCGAGCGCGGCCGGCGCCATGCCTGGGGCTATGGCTGCGGCGAGTGCCCCGCCTGCAGGTTGCGCGCGGATGGATTTGCACGCTACAGCGCCGGCTGAATGGCCCTCAAATGGCTGTCGAGCCTTGGAAAACGCAGGAAAACAGGCGTGACCGCCACCAAATAGCCGCCGCTTTGCGTTAGATTTGCAACACGTACCAGAACCGAATCGGAAGTTTCCATGGCCGCTCCCGTGCCTGCCGCGTCCCCCGACGACTACGGCGCCCAGTCCATCCAGGTCCTCAAGGGCCTCGATGCCGTGCGCAAGCGCCCCGGCATGTACATCGGCGACACCGACGACGGCTCGGGCCTGCACCACATGGTGTACGAGGTGGTGGACAACGCCATCGACGAGGCGCTGGCCGGCTGGGCGAAGGAGGTCACCGTTACCCTCAACGCCGACGGCTCGGTGACCGTGACCGACGACGGCCGCGGCATCCCCACCGACCTGCACCCGGAGGAGGGCGTCTCGGCGGCCGAGGTCATCATGACCCAGCTGCATGCGGGCGGGAAGTTCAACCAGAACTCGTACAAGGTGTCCGGCGGCCTGCATGGCGTGGGCGTCTCGGTGGTGAATGCGTTGTCCACCACGCTCGATCTCACCATCTGGCGGGACGGCAAGGAGCACTTCATGCGCTTCCGCCATGGCGACGCGGAAGCCCCGCTCAAGGTGGTGGGCCCGGCACCGGCCGGCAAGCGCGGCACCAAGGTGACCTTCACACCGAGCCCGCAGACCTTCACCCGCATCGAATTCGACTACGCGACGCTGGAGCACCGGCTGCGGGAGCTCGCCTTCCTCAATTCCGGCGTGCTCATCGTGCTCACCGACGCGCGTGGCCCCGAGCCGAAGCGCGAGGAGCTGCACTATGAGGGCGGCGTCGAGGCCTTCGTGAAGTATCTCGACCGCAACAAAACCGCCATCGTGCCGAAGCCCGTGGTGATCCGCGCGGAGAAGGACGGCATCACGGTGGAGGCCGCGCTCTCGTGGAACGACGGTTACCACGACAACGTGCTGTGCTTCACCAACAACATTCCCCAGCGTGATCGCGGCACCCATTTCACCGGCTTCGCCGCCGCCCTCACCCGGCAGGTGCTGGGCTATGCCAACACCTCCGGCATCTCCAAGAAGGAGAAGGTGGAGCCCACCGGCGAGGACTGCCGCGAGGGCCTCACCGCCGTGCTCTCGGTGAAGGTGCCGGACCCCAAGTTCTCGTCCCAGACCAAGGACAAGCTCGTGTCCTCCGAGGTCCGCCCGGTGGTCGAGAGCCTGGTGGGCGAGGCGCTCGGCAACTGGTTCGAGGAGAATCCCAACGAGGCCCGCGCCGTCATCGGCAAGGTGGTGGAGGCCGCCGCCGCCCGCGAGGCCGCCCGCAAGGCGCGCGACCTCACCCGCCGCAAGAGCCCGCTCGACGTCGCCTCGCTCCCCGGCAAGCTCGCGGACTGCCAGGAGCGCGATCCCGCCAAGTCCGAGATCTTCATCGTCGAGGGCGATTCGGCCGGCGGCTCCGCCAAGAACGGCCGCGACCGCAACTTCCAGGCGATTCTGCCCCTGCGCGGCAAGATCCTGAACGTCGAAAAGACCCGCCTGGACAAGATTCTGGCCAATGCGGAAATCAAGGCGATGATCACGGCCTTCGGCGCAGGCGTAGGCGATGATTTCAATCCCGAAAAGCTGCGCTATCACCGCATCGTCTGCATGACCGATGCCGATGTGGACGGCAGCCATATCCGCATTCTGCTGCTGACCTTCTTCTACCGCTATATGCGCCCGCTGATCGACGGCGGCTATGTCTACGTTGCGCAGCCCCCGCTGTTCAAGATCGTCAAGAACAAAAAGGAGCACTACGTCTATTCCGACGAGGAGCTGGCGACCTACCTGGACGAAATCGGCCGCGGCAACGACGTGACGGTGCAGCGCTACAAAGGCCTTGGCGAAATGAGCGCCGAGCAGCTCTGGGAGACCACGATGGACCCCTCCCGCCGCATCATGAAGCGCGTCAAGCTCGAGGACGCGGTCAGCGCCGACGCCATGTTCAACCTGCTGATGGGCGATAAGGTCGAGCCCCGCCGCGAATTCATCACCGAAAACGCCAATCTCGTGGAGAATCTGGATATTTAAGATCCCTTCACAGCAAGGAGTACCGCTTTATGGATCAAAACGACAACTATCAGGGCGAACGCCTGATTCCGCTGGATATCGAGCACGAGCTGAAAAACTCGTTCATCTCCTATGCCATGGCGGTTATCGTCTCCCGCGCGCTGCCCGATGTGCGCGACGGCCTCAAGCCCGTCCACCGGCGCATTCTCTACGCCATGACGGAGCTGGGCATGACGCCCGATAAGCCCTTTCGCAAGAGCGCCCGCATCGTGGGCGACGTGCTTGGTAAATATCACCCCCACGGTGATACCGCCGTCTACGACGCCATGGTGCGTCTGGCGCAGGATTTCTCCATGCGCTATATGCTGG
>JAEYAW010000028.1 GCA_023404675.1 Pseudomonadota bacterium
ATGGTGGGGACTATCTGCGCCATGATGGTCCCGAGCATGTCCTGTGCTTCGCGCCCACGCGGTCCGGCAAGGGGGTCGGGCTCGTCGTCCCCTCGCTGCTCATCTGGCCGGGCTCCGCCATCGTCCACGATATCAAGGGCGAGAACTGGCAGCTCACCGCCGGCTTCCGCGCCAGGCACGGCCGCGTGCTGCTCTTTGACCCGACCAACACAAAATCCGCTGCCTACAATCCTCTGCTCGAGGTGCGCCGCGGCGAATGGGAGGTTCGCGACGTCCAGAACATCGCCGACATCCTGGTCGACCCAGAAGGGTCGTTGGACAAGCGGAACCATTGGGAAAAGACGAGCCATGCGCTGCTAGTCGGCGCGATCCTCCACGTCCTCTATGCGGAAAAGGACAAGACTCTGGCCGGCGTCGCGGCGTTCCTCTCTGATCCGAAGCGACCAATTGAATCCACCCTCGATGCGATGATGAAGACGGCGCATCTCGGCGACGCCGGACCGCATCCCGTGATCGCCAGCGCCGCACGCGAGCTCCTCAACAAATCCGACAACGAACGCTCAGGCGTGCTCTCTACCGCCATGTCGTTCCTGGGACTCTATCGCGATCCCGTCGTCGCCGAAGTGACGCGGCGCTGTGACTGGCGGATCTCCGATATCGTGGGCGGAAAATACCCGGCAACACTCTATCTCGTCGTGCCACCATCCGACATCAACCGCACCAAACCGCTTATCCGACTGATCCTCAATCAAATCGGCCGACGCCTGACCGAGGATCTGCAAGCAAAGGGCGAACGCCATCGTCTCCTGCTGATGTTGGACGAGTTTCCGGCGCTGGGGAGGCTCGACTTCTTTGAGTCAGCACTGGCCTTCATGGCCGGCTACGGTCTGAAGAGCTTCCTGATCGCGCAATCCCTAAACCAGATCGAAAAGGCCTACGGGGCGAACAATTCGATCCTCGACAATTGCCATGTGCGCGTCAGCTTCGCGACCAACGACGAGCGTACCGCCAAGCGCGTTTCGGACGCCCTCGGCACCGCCACCGAGATGAAGGCCATGAAGAACTATGCCGGCCACCGGCTGTCCCCCTGGCTTGGCCATCTGATGGTTTCGCGCTCGGAAACAGCTCGGCCACTGCTCACACCTGGCGAAATCATGCAGCTCCCTCCCACCGACGAGATCGTCATGGCGGCGGGCACGCCGCCGATTCGTGCGAAGAAGGCGCGCTATTACGAGGATGCTCGGTTCAAGGAACGCCTGCTGCCGCCGCCCGCGCTCACAACGTCGCAGCAAGGACAGCCCGACGATTGGACCACGCACCAGTTGCCAGCCCGACCACAGATTGCCGAGGCCACCTTGCTAGCGCAGCCCGCCGATGAAGATCCAACCGAGTCGGAACGCCGCCAGCAACCGGAACTCAATCGGGTGAACCCCGTCGAGAAGAAAGTGCCAATCGACAACCCGTTCGAGATCGATACCGATCGGGACGAGTCTGACGACGATGCCGTGCGCACCAGCCGTATGAACCGGCTCATGCAGGGCGTCGCGCGCCAGGTCTCGCTCGACCCCGGTGACGGCATGGAGCTGTGAGACGCCCGTGACGAAACCACCCCGCAAGCAACGCCTCTCCGTCTATCTCGACCCCTCTGTCATGAACCGGCTCGCAGATCACGCCGCGCGCCGCGACCATTCGCGATCGTTGGTCGCGGAGGCGGCGATCGAGTCATTCCTCTCACCCGATGCCGCCGAACGCCAGGAGGCCGTCATCACGAAACGCCTCGACCAGCTCGACCGACGCATGTCGCGGATGGAGCGCGATATCGGAATATCGGTCGAGATGCTCGCAGTCTTCGTGCGCTTCTGGGTGACCACCACACCGAGTTTGCCAGAACCTGCTGCGCAGGCCGCGCGCGCCAAAGCTGGCGAACGCTATGATCAGTTTGTCACAGCTCTCGGCCGCCGTCTCGCGAAGGGCCCGAAGCTTCATCAGGAGATTTCTGAGGACGTTGATGGCGAGGCAGAATAGCTCGTCAGATCGCGCACGCTCCTGCGTGAGCCCAAGCTGCTCTCCAAGGCCGCATTGAAGTCAGCAATAATCGACTGCCTCTCAATCCCTTATTCTTTCCAATCTCTCGGACATCCGCCCGAGTTCAAGCAAGGATGCCGCCTCCATCTTCCGCATGATCTGCGCCCGACACACCTTCACCGTGATTTCGCTGAGTGCAAACTTCGCAGCAATTTGCTTTGTGAGTTTTCCATCAAGTATCATGTCCATAACTTGGCGCTCGCGAACAGAAAGCGAATCGTACCGCGCGCGAAGATCAGCTGTCATTGTCTTCTCGTTTCGTCGGATTTGCGAAGTCTGGAGACCGAGATAGATCGCATCAAGTAGGTCTTGGTCCCTAAACGGCTTGGTCAGAAATTCGATCGCGCCAAACTTCATAGCCCGGACCGACATCGGGATATCCCCGTGCGCCGTAATGAACACGACCGGGATCTCCACACGCGTTCTGAAAAGCTCTTGTTGGAAATCCAAGCCGTTCTGACCCGGCATTCTAACGTCCAATACCAAGCAAATCGGCGTATCAGGAATCGACCACGCCAAAAACTCGTGCGTAGACGCAAAGGTGTGAATATCAAGTCCGACAGAACTCAGGAGATTTCTGAGCGCTTCACGCACGGAAAGATCATCGTCGACGACGGCTACCGTGCCGCCCACAACGACGGGCTGTTTCGACTGTCTCATAGTATTTTCTCCCTGTCGCCAGGCAGAGTAAAACAAAAGGTAGCGCCGCGCGGATTGGTCGGCTCAGCCCAAATATTACCGCCGTGAGATTCAATAATTGATCGGCATATTGAAAGTCCAATTCCCATGCCATCGCTCTTGGTGGAGTGAAAGGCATCGAAAAGATGCCTTACGAAGCCAGGATCGATACCGCCTCCCGTGTCTTCTATCGTGATCATCACGCCGGACGCGCTTGATTTAGCGGAGTTTATTCGAATCTCACGAACACTGCTCTGCAGCGTACCCATCGCATCTATCGCGTTCACGAGAAGGTTGAGTGCAACCTGTTGAAGTTGAATACGATCACCGAAGATCATGGGCAGATCACTCGACAGGTTCGTATAAACGGAAACTCGGCTTTCTCGGAAACGGCTTTGCAAAAGCCCCAGCACCTCTCTGATTACGACGTTGATCTCAATCCAGGACCTCTTTGGTTCTGCACGCATAGACAGCGCTTGGACGCGCTTGATGATTTCACTTGCTCGGTTTGCGTCGCTGACGATGCTATCTATCGAAGACGCGGCTTTTTCTAGGTTCGCGGGATCTCCGTGAATCCAGCGTGTACATGCATTGGCGTTGGTCACGATTGCGGCGAGCGGCTGATTGACCTCATGGGCGATTGAGGCAGCGATCTCGCCGAGAGTCGTGATCCGAGCGACGTGCGCAAGGCGGGTCTGCGCCTGTTCGGCCGCCACACGAGCGGTCTCCATCTTGACAGCGAGATAGGTCGTTGCCGCGATCGCCAGCAGGCTGATCGAGGTGTTGACGACTCCGGTTCCGAAGCTTCCACTCGGCGTCAGGATGTAGCTCGCGATCGTCAACGCGATGCATATTCCAGAGACCGTGCCCATGCCCCGCGTGTGGCTGAAGCGAGCCGACAATAGAACGACAATCACATAAAACGTCGCAGCGGATATCTCGTAAGGGGTTATGGTGTCGATGATGAAGATGCCGATAGTGAGGATGCCGATCAGCAAGGGAAGCGTTCCAGACCTAACGAGGCGCCATAGCCCATCGATGAACGTCAGTAGTTCCCTTGAACGGGTGCCGAGCGGGTATCGATGCGTCAAGTTTGCCTCGTGATCTATAGGATCGACGTGGGCAGGCTGATTGACTGGTGTTTTTTGTGGAGCCATCGCAGTTCACTTGATGTAGGTGTGCAAAACGTCGACTAATTCGAGCGCGGCATTACGTTCAGCTTCTGTGGGCGTGCGGTTCGCATCGACCATATGCGCTTGAATGTGCCCATTGACGACTTCGGCCATGATTCCGTTGATCGCACCGCGCGTGGCCGTGACTATCCGCATCACGTCGCCGCAACTCTCATCCGCGATGAGGGCCCGTTCAATCGCATCGACCTGACCTCGAAGGCGTCGGACCCTATTCAGCAGCTTCTGCTTCTCAGCCACCGCATGCGCCATCGCGTCCCTCCGCTATACCCGGGTATAGTTGTAATATACCCCCCAGAGTATATATGAATGTCGCGCGAAGTGAAGACCGGCAGGGTTGTTCGCGTCGTGGTCCAGTTCGTCGTGAATTGGATCCGGATTGGCACAGCAGAGGATCATATGAACCCGCGATCTAGCAACGACCCCTCGGAGGGAGATAGTAGGCGTCAGTCACCTGCTATCGACGCTCCGCTGGGTTGCATCATCGCTCGGGTCGGTTCTGCCGACGTAACTGCGCCAGCACTTCGACGCTGAGCACCGTCCGTCCAGGCCACCCGGGTTCGAGCAACTGCTTGAACAGACGGAGGTGGCCATGGCCGCTCATCTCAACATCGACACACGTCGGGCGCCACCGGTGGTCGCCCATGATGATATTCAATTCGCCGGGGTGTTTCCCGGCTTGAAATTGGGCGCTCGCAACTTGGCGAGACCAAAGCTTCTTGCCCATTGGCATCAGGAATCCGATGGCCGGCTGATTGGGGGCTGGCAATTGGAGACATCCGCCACTCTGAAGAATCCTGACGATTGATCATAGCGACACACGGCAATGCCGTGCGCAGCGTAGCGCTGCTGTTGGCAGCAAAGTTCAAACGAAGGGATTAACTAATGAATGCAGTGGTGGCTTTGCTGCCTGCGCGCCCCGCAGGCACTAATACGACTTGCGCGAATACTATCTTCGCCAACGATTTAGAGCAGCTCTACAACGCGCTGAATGATGTGACATTGACGGAGCATGCTCGCACGGCAGAGCTGATGAATGCCGGATTGCGGAAGATCTCGCAGAAGGTTGTCGAGGAGGCTGCCGAGGTCGCTCTCGAGGCGGTGAGGAAGCGGACCCAAAAGACGGTCAGCGAAAGTGCCGATCTTCTCTATCACTTGGTCGTTCTGTGGCACGCACTCAATATTGAACCCAGCGAAGTCTGGGCCGAGATGCGGCGCCGCGTGGAAAGCATGGGCATTGCCGAAAAGCTTCCTAAGCCGCGTCGGGGAACGACTGATCCCGCCCCGGTCAACGACAGCTCGGAAGGAAATCGCGTACCTGCGCCCTGCATCACCGCCAACTCGCGCGCACCAGCACCGTGTCCCGAAGAGCAGCCCGAAAGGACACGGCCATGCGCCTCCTAGTCTGTGGAGGACGTCACTTCGAGGACGCCGAGATGGTGCATCACGAACTAACTGCACTGCATTGGCGAAAGCCAATCAGCGTTGTGGTCCACGGCAGCATTGCAGGCGTCGGCATCATCGCTGAGGCGTGGGCGCGTCGCCATGGGATCGCTGTGGTGCGTTACCCGCCAAATTGGGAGTTTTACGGCAAGAAGGCCGAAGGGCTGCGCAGCGATTTCATGCTGACAGACAGCCGACCCGACTTTGTCGTGGCTTTCCCAGGGGGGCGCCACACCGCCGATCTCGTCCAACGGGCAATCAACGTCGGGCTCGCCGTGCTCGCCATTCCGCCCAACACGGCTGGAGCTTGCCCAGTCGCAAAGCATCCGCCGCAGCGGGGCCAGCCAACAACCGCTTCGCTCTGATCCAGTGAATTCACCCAAAAACGAGCAAAACTCAACGGAGTTTGAAATGTCCGATACCTCTGCGACATCGCTTGAACAAATCGAATTGGCCTCAAGCGCGCCCGCTGTCCTGGATAGCGCGCATATTGGCGACATCCACGGCGCGTTCGGCACCATCCGGCAGCACGACACCGGTGTACGAAAGACTTGGCGGGCTAGGCTGGCGACCTTGATGGCAATCGTCGGCCCGGGACTGATTGTCATGGTCGGCGACAATGATGCCGGCGCTTTTGGAACCTATACGCAGGCAGGTCAGAACTACGGCACCTCTCTGCTGTGGACGTTGATGCTCTTGATCCCGGTGATTTACGTGAATCAGGAGATGGTGTCACGGCTAGGTGCTGTGACGGGCGTTGGCCATGCACGACTGATATTCGAACGTTTCGGAAAGTTCTGGGGTGCCTTCAGCCTTATAGACCTAGTTCTTCTCAACGGACTAACCATTGTAACCGAGTTCATCGGCATCGTATTCGCACTCCAATATTTTGGTTTGCCAAGAGTTCCGGGACTGATTGTCGCGGCGGTGCTCATAGTGGCCGCCGTCAGCACCGGAAGTTTCAAGCGGTTTGAACGCTTCGCGATGGTTTTGGTCTTTGGCAGTCTGTTGCTAATACCTGTGCTCCTCGCCATCCATCCACCAATCGGTGAGATCGCCCATGGACTGCTCGTGCCGCAATGGCCCGCTCACTCCGACATGGCGGCAGTCATGCTGCTTGTCATTGGCATCGTTGGCACGACCGTCGCACCTTGGCAGCTCTTTTTCCAACAAAGCTATGTTGTCGATAAGCGGATCACGCCCGCCTTCAACGGCTACGAGAAAGTCGATCTTTGCCTCGGGATCCTCCTGGTAGTAATCGGCGCCGTTGCCATGATGGCGTTCTGTGCCGCATTGTTTGCCGGACGGCCGGAATTCGGCAATTTCACGGATACAGGTGCGGTGCTTACGGCGCTGGACAAATATGTGGGTCCATATTCGGCGACGATTTTTGCAATCGCTCTTTTGGATGCTTGCCTCATCGGCGCAGCAGCCGTCTCGCTCTCGACGTCTTATGCGATCGCCGACGTCCTCAGGGTGAGGCACTCATTGCATCGCAAAGTCACGGATGCCATCGGATTCTACGTTGCTTACGGGATTCTCATATTCATTGCCGCAGGCCTTGTTGCCTTCGCAAGTGATGCGCTGCTGGGCCTCTTTGTCAGTGCCGTGCAGGCTCTCGCTGGCGTGCTGCTACCAAGTGCCACGGTCTTCCTGCTCCTCCTTTGCAACGACAAGGCGGTTGTCGGCCCCTGGTCCAACGGTCCTAAGCTCAATGTATTCACCGGAGCAATAATCTGGTCCCTTGTGTTGCTCTCGATCATCCTCACCGTGGCGACCGTCTTCCCAGATGTGGCTGACAGCACAATTCTGAAAATACTGATTGGCGGCTCTTTGCTGGGGCTTTGCGGGTTCGTCTTTTCGTTCGCAGCACGCAAGCGTAGTTATGACGTGCCCGCTGCCGCATATGGCAACGATCAAGATCACCGCTTCGCCAAGATGACGATGCTCGAGCGCCGGAACTGGCGCATGCCGCCGCTTAATCGGCTGCCTGCCCTGCATATGACGTTGATGACGAAGGTCTGGATGGGCGTGCTACGCGGCTATCTTCTGATTGCTGTCGCGCTGATCGGCTTCAAGGTCTTCGTCGCCGCGACCGGCGTCGAGGTCAGCATCCCCCAGATCGGCGGAACGCCAACCAGCAACGACGCTGCTACAAGCAATACCGGCTCGAAGTAGCACGCAAGAAGGCGGGTGACGACGTTGACGCACGGGCGCGAGCACCGACATGTCCGCAATAGCCTCGCGGACGTTGCTATACCCCGCGTCGTCGCCTGCCAACCAAAACGAAAAGGAAACAATCTGAATAGACAAAACTCTTTTGTTCTAACTAGCTGATGGGGGCGCCTCATGTCTGAACAATTCAAGACTCTTCCCGAACGCATCCAGGCGCTTTCCGATGCAACTTCTTGTAGTTCTTTTTCGCTGACCTCAGTCGAGCAGACCAAGGGCTTTCAGATTATCGCTTTTGTCGACAGCTGTTTCGGCGATTCTCAATGCGAGATCGATGCTTGCGGATTGATCGCCGCTATGCTGATCGCTTTTGCCAAAGCGCGCAGCGATCCGTTCACGTTTCATTATTTTGCAACGCGTGCTCTCCATGACGGACTAGAACGTTGCATCGCTATCCTTGTCCAACGCGGCGAAAGGCTGCCCGTTGTCGCCTATGCGCTCATCGCAAATTATATCCGCTGGACGGCTCGACGCCGAGAGATGGCTTTAGCCGCGGCGTTTGAGCGTCTGCGCCTTTATCCGACACTTCCAAACATGTTGATCTGGCCGCCGAAGCGCACGCCAGGATAGCGTGCCAGCGCCTGAGATTCATCGAACAAAAAAAAGCCGTGGCAGATTTTCTCAAAGGAGACCCAAAACAATGAGTAATCAACTATCGCATTGGCCTCCGCCACTTCGGATCCGCCTTCTGCTTTTTGTGGTGTCTCGCATCGAACACTTTCTCCTCTTAAGGTGTCCGAAAGGTCGCATCAGGCGATTGGGATTGGCTTGGGTCGACCAGATTCATGCGCGCGTGCGCAAAAAGCTCAGCCGTGCAGAGCTACCCGAAACGCGTTGATGTTTCTTCCGCGTTCGATCGCGCGTCAAATAGCCTTGAATCAGCGCTGAATGGTGAGGAAGCCTACAAATCTCTTTCCGCGCCGATCGGTCCGTCACCGTGATCTATAATCGACGAGGGCTTCATTGCGCCGCGCCGGTGTTAAACTGTCAAGGAGGGCGTTGGCCTTCTCAATTACCTTGCTGCCGATCTCGCGCTGTTGCCCTTGATTGGCTTTTCGGGCGCCCTCGGCGAACACCGATTCCGCGGGGAGTACCGCCGCAGCAAATGCGGCGGCGGCCAAAACCGATCTAAGAAACATAGGCTACTCTACTCGGCTGGGGTTCATGGCTGCAAAGATGCTATCGTACGTACCGTCCCGTTCAGCCTAACGCCGTGCATGATCCCGATTAAGAAGGATCTCACCCCCCGGATGATCTCCGCGATCGAGGATGTCCATCACCTCCACAACAAATGCATTGAGCGGTCATTGTGCGAGGATCAGACGCTTGCGCAGAGCCGGTCAAGCTCCGCGAGCGTATTGGCGTATCGTGCGTCCGACACCGCCGTTCTCCTGTATTTGCACGCTACACTACTACGTCGATGAATCTTTGTTGAATCGCCCCGAAATCTGGCCCCTTTAATCATCCCCGTCTGGGGAAGGACTGTATCGGCCCCGATAGAAACGGGGCACTATGACAGCATCACACCACAATTCGGAAGGCCTCGCGCGCGGCGCAAGGATGCTGCGCACTGCGCTCGGTCCTGCAATCGCGCGCTATCTTGATGACGCCAGCATCGTCGAGGTGATGCTCAATCCCGATGGGCGCCTCTGGATCGACCGACTCTCCGAAGGACTTTCCGATACCGGTGAGCGGCTGTCACCAGCGGACGGCGAACGTATCGTTCGCTTGGTTGCGCACCATGTCGGAGCCGAGGTTCATGCTGGTGCTCCTCGGGTATCCGCAGAGTTGCCTGAAACCGGCGAGCGGTTCGAAGGCCTGCTGCCACCCGTCGTCGCTGCCCCCGCATTCGCGATCCGTAAGCCCGCTGTCGCGGTGTTCACGCTCGACGACTACGTCGCGGCCGGCATCATGTCAGCGACGCAGGCCGAGATACTCCGCCGGAGTGTCTCCTCACGCGCCAACATCCTCGTCGCCGGCGGGACATCCACCGGCAAGACGACGCTGACAAACGCGTTGCTCGCCGAAGTTGCGAAGACCGCCGATCGCGTCGTCCTCATCGAAGACACCCGCGAACTGCAATGCGCCGCGCCGAACCTCGTGGCGATGCGAACAAAAGATGGCGTTGCCTCACTTTCCGATCTCGTTCGCTCTTCGCTGCGTCTGCGGCCCGATCGCATACCCGTTGGCGAAGTGCGCGGCGCCGAAGCGCTCGAACTGCTCAAGGCCTGGGGCACCGGCCATCCTGGCGGGGTCGGCACCATCCACGCCGGCAGCGCGATCGGCGCACTGCGCCGCATGGAGCAGCTCATTCAGGAGGCAGTCGTCACGGTCCCGCGCGCATTGATCGCGGAAACGATCGACCTCGTTGCCGTCCTCTCCGGTCGCGGGTCCGCGCGGCGACTCTCCGAACTCTCGCGCGTCGAAGGCCTCGGTCTCGACGGCGACTACCGCATCGCGCCGGCCACCACGGATGGCGACGGCAGCTCGAGCTTGTTCGTCCCAGCACCTGAAGGAGAAAGCCTGTGATCCAACGCCTGCGGCGCGCGCGCCATCATCTCGTCTTGACCGTTTCCATCGCCACTCTGTCGGCGGTGATGGCAGCCCCCGCTCACGCTTCCGGTTCGTCGATGCCGTGGGAACAGCCTCTCCAACAGATCCTGCAGTCGATTGAAGGTCCCGTGGCGAAAATCATGGCGGTGATCATCATCATCGTTACCGGCCTGACGCTGGCCTTCGGCGATACCTCCGGCGGCTTCCGCAGGTTGATCCAGATCGTGTTTGGTCTCTCGATTGCCTTCGCCGCGTCGAGCTTCTTCCTGTCGTTCTTCTCGTTCGGCGGCGGGGCGCTGGTCTGATGACGGGCGCTGTCGATCAGGGCGGCGACGTCCCAGGCTATACCGTCCCCGTTCACCGGGCACTGACCGAGCCGATCCTGCTCGGCGGCGCCCCACGGGCTATCGCCATCATGAACGGGACGCTCGCTGGCGCGGTCGGCCTAGGGCTTCGCCTCTGGCTGGTGGGGATCGCGATCTGGGCGATCGGCCACGTCACCGCGGTGTGGGCTGCCAAGCGCGATCCGCTCTTCGTCGACGTTGTGCGCCGCCATCTGCGCGTCCCCGCACACCTTTCGGTCTGAGGGGAGCGCGGCCATGATGAACCTTGCCGAATATCGCAATCGCAACAGCCGCCTGGCCGACTTCCTCCCCTGGGTCGCGCTGGTGGGCTCCGGCATCGTCCTCAACAAGGACGGCAGCTTTCAGCGCACCGCGCGGTTTCGCGGCCCCGATCTCGACAGCGCCGTACAGGCTGAGCTAGTCGCCATCGCCGGCCGCCTCAACAATGCGTTCCGTCGCCTTGGATCAGGCTGGGCAATCTTCGTCGAGGCGCAGCGGCAAGCTTCGAACCTCTATCCCGACAGCCGCTTTCCCGATCCCGCCTCGGCGCTGGTCGACGCCGAGCGCAAAGCGGATTTCGAGGAAGCTGGCGCACATTTCGAGTCGAGCTATTTCCTGACCTTCACCTATCTGCCGCCGGCCGAGGACGCCGCGCGCGCGGAATCCTGGCTCTATGAAGGCCGGGAAAAGTCGGGCCTCGACCCCAACGAGGTGATGACCGGGTTCGCCGATCGCACCGATCGCATCCTGCGCCTGGTCGAAGCCTTCATGCCCGAATGCCGCTGGCTTGATGACGCGGAGACGCTCACCTATCTCCACGGCTGCGTCTCGACCAAACGGCACCGTGTCCGCGTCCCCGAAACGCCGATCTATCTCGACGCGCTGCTCGCCGACCAGCCGCTCACCGGCGGGCTCGAGCCGCGCCTTGGCGCGTCGCATCTGCGCATCCTCACCGTCACAGGCTTTCCAACGGCGACGACACCTGGCCTGCTCGACGAGCTGAACCGTCTCGCATTTCCGTATCGTTGGTCGACGCGGGCGATCCTGCTCGACAAGACCGACGCGACCAAGCTGCTGACCAAGATCCGCCGGCAATGGTTCGCCAAGCGCAAGTCGATCGCCGCGATCCTCAAGGAGGTAATGACCAACGAGGCGTCCGTCCTCGTGGACACCGACGCCGCGAACAAGGCCGCCGATGCCGACATGGCGCTCCAGGAACTCGGCGCCGACTATGCCGGGATGGCCTACGTCACCGCGACGGTGACGGTGTGGGACGAGGATCCGCGCGCTGCCGACGAGAAGCTGCGCCTCGTCGAGAAGGTCATTCAGGGCCGCGACTTCACTGCCATGGCCGAGACGATCAACGCGGTGGACGCCTGGCTCGGATCATTGCCCGGCCACGTCTATGCGAACGTCCGCCAGCCGCCGATCTCCACGCTCAATCTCGCCCACATGATCCCGCTGTCGGCGGTGTGGGCGGGGCCGGAACGGGACGAGCATTTTGCAGCGCCCCCACTGCTCTTCGGCAAGACCGAAGGCTCCACCCCGTTCCGGCTTTCGCTTCACGTCGGCGACGTCGGCCACACGCTGATCGTTGGCCCGACCGGCGCGGGCAAGTCGGTCCTGCTGGCGCTGATGGCGCTGCAGTTCCGACGCTATGCTCGCGCCCAAGTCTTCGCCTTCGACTTCGGCGGCTCGATCCGCGCGGCGGCGCTCGGCATGGGCGGCGATTGGCATGACCTCGGCGGCGATCTCAGTGACGGCGCGACCGATAACGTCAGCCTTCAACCGCTCGCCCGCGTTCACGACGTGCCCGAGCGCGCCTGGGCGGGCGACTGGATCGTATCGATCCTGACCCGCGAGGGCGTGGCGATCACGCCCGAGGTGAAGGAGCATATCTGGACGGCGCTGACCTCGCTGGCATCGGCGCCCGTCGAGGAGCGCACGATCACCGGCCTGGTCGTGCTGCTCCAGTCGAACGATCTCAAACAGGCGCTCAGGCCCTATTGCGTCGGCGGTCCCTACGGCCGGCTGCTCGACGCTGAACGCGAGTATCTTGGCTCGGCGTTCGTTCAAGCGTTCGAGACTGAGGGGCTGATCGGCACCGGCGCGGCGCCGGCGGTTCTCTCCTATCTCTTCCATCGGATCGAAGATCGGCTCGACGGTTCGCCGACTCTTCTCATTATCGACGAAGGCTGGCTGGCGCTGGACGATGACGGTTTCGCCGGCCAGCTCCGCGAATGGCTGAAGACGCTGCGCAAGAAGAACGCCAGCGTCATCTTCGCCACGCAATCGCTCAGCGACATCGACGGCTCGGCCATCGCGCCTGCCATCATCGAAAGCTGCCAGACCCGGCTTCTGCTGCCGAACGAGCGCGCGATCGAGCCGCAGATCACGGCGATCTATCGGCGCTTCGGCCTCAACGACCGCCAGATCGAGATCATCGCGCGGGCAATGCCCAAGCGCGACTATTACTGCCAGTCGCGGCGCGGCAACCGCCTCTTCGAGCTCGGTCTGTCCGATGTCGCGCTCGCTCTGTGCGCCGCGTCATCGAAGACCGACCAGGCGGCCATTGCCCGCATCGTCGCCGAACACGGCCGCGACGGCTTCCTCGCCGCATGGCTCGATCACCGTGAGGTCGGTTGGGCCGCCGATCTCATCCCCACGCTCACCAACAAGGAGACGTCCCAATGAAACTGCGCAATTCCCGCGCAGCGCGTTTTGCTGCCGCGCTGCTGACCGCTCCCGTCGCGCTCGCGCCCATGCTGGCGACGCCCGCTCACGCCATCATCGTATTCGATCCCTCGAACTATGCGCAGAACGTGCTCACGGCGGCGCGATCGCTTCAGCAGATCACCAACCAGATCACCTCGCTTCAGAACGAAGCGCAAATGCTGATCAACCAGGCACGCAACCTTGCGAGCCTGCCGTTCTCGTCGCTGCAACAGCTTCAGCAGTCCGTCCAGCGCACGCAGCAGCTTCTCAACCAGGCGCAGAATATCGCCTACGACGTCCAGCAGATCGACCGGATGTTCCAGCAGAAGTACGGGAACGTCTCGCTGTCCGCTTCGGATCAGCAACTCGTCACCGATGCCCGCTCGCGCTGGCAGAACACGGTCGGCGGCCTGCAGGACGCAATGCGGGTGCAGGCGGGCGTCGTCGGCAACATCGACACCAATCGCACGCAGATGTCGGCGCTGATCGGCCAGAGCCAGGGCGCGACCGGCGCGCTGCAGGCGACGCAGGCCGGCAACCAACTCCTTGCGCTCCAGGCGCAGCAACTCGCGGATCTCACCGCCGTCGTGGCGGCCAACGGCCGGGCGCAGGCCTTGCAGTCGGCCGAGCAGGCCGCCGCCGCCGAACAGGGCCGCGAGCAGCGCCGGCGTTTCCTGACGCCGGGCTCGGGCTACCAGCCCGGCAATGCCCGCATGTTCCCGAACAGCGGCAACTGAGGCTGGCACGATGGACGGCAAGACCCTCGCTCGCGTCGGCGCCATCGTCTTCGTCGCGGTCGCCATCACGGCGACCGCGATCGAGATGAACCGCAAGGACGTTTCGACGGACGTCCTCGCGACGCAGGGCCGTCCGGTCACAACATCGGATCCTCTCGCCGCCGAATTGCTTCGTTGTTCCGAGATCGGCGAGGCCGGCACGCGCGATCCCAATTGCCTGAAGGCATGGGCAGAGAACCGGCGCCGCTTCCTCGGCCAGCCGGCCCCCGTTTCATCACCATCGCCGGTTGCGCCGACCACGCTGTTTCCAAGCGCGCCCGCGTCGGCCGCTCCCATCCACAAAGACAGTGCGCCAGCGGACGTGACCGGGCCTGCGATGCAGGCCGAGCCCGCTCAGCCAGAGGTTCGCTGACATGGGCGGCACCGGTGTCATCGACCATTTCCTCGAGGTCTTCACTCGCTACATCGACGGAGGATTCGGGCTGCTCGGCGGCGAAGTCGGTTTCATCGCCACCACCTTGATCGTCATCGACGTCACGCTCGCCGCGCTTTTCTGGTCATGGGGCGCCGACGACGACATCATGGCGAGGCTGGTCAAGAAGACGCTCTTCGTCGGTGTCTTCGCCTACCTGATCTCCAACTGGAACAATCTCGCCCGCATCGTCTTCGAGAGCTTCGCGGGCCTCGGCCTGAAGGCTTCGGGAACGGGCTTTGCCGTGAGCGATCTCATGCGCCCCGGCAAGGTGGCGCAGACTGGTCTCGATGCCGGCCGGCCGCTGCTCGACTCCATCTCCAGCCTGATGGGCTACTGGTCGTTCTTCGAGAACTTCATCCAGATCGCCTGCATGTTTTTCGCCTGGGCGCTGGTGCTGCTGGCGTTCTTCATCCTGGCGATCCAGCTCTTCGTCACCCTGATCGAGTTCAAGCTGACCACGCTCGCCGGCTTCGTCCTCATTCCCTTCGGCCTGTTCGGCAAATCGGCGTTCATGGCCGAGCGCGTGCTCGGCAACGTCATCTCCTCCGGCATCAAGGTGCTGGTGCTCGCCGTCATCATCGGCATCGGCTCGACGCTGTTCTCCGAGTTCACCTCGGGCTTCAACGGCGCAACGCCATCGATCGACGATGCCATGGCGATCGTGCTTGCCGCGCTGTCGCTGCTTGGTCTCGGCATCTTCGGTCCCGGCATCGCTAACGGCCTCATCTCCGGTGGCCCGCAGCTCGGCGCCGGCGCGGCCATTGGCACTGGTCTTGCCGCCGGCGGCGTTGTCGCAGCAGGCGCGGCCGCTGCCGGCGCCGTCGTGACAGGCGGCGCTGCACTTGCTGGCGGCGCTGCCGCCGCCGCGCGTGGCGGTGCAGCCCTCGCCGGTGGCGCCTCCACCGCCTACAGCCTCGGCGCGGCCGGCCAGGCCGGCGCATCCGGCGTCGCGTCGGGTCTTGGCAGTGTTGCCAGCACCGGCGCGAAGGCGGCCGTCTCACCGCTGAAGCGCGCAGCCGGTCGTGCCGCCGACAGCCTGAAGCAGAGCTATCAGGCCGGTGGCCAGGCCGCGACGGAGATCGCCACCGGCGCATCCGGTGCTGCGACGACCGCCACCGCGGAGGCCGCATCTCCCGGAGCTGCGTCTTCCACCAGCGACGGGCCGCCGGCCTGGGCGAAACGCATGAAGCGCTCGCAGCAGATGTCCCATGGCGTTCAGGCCGCCGCCCACGCCGTGCGTAGCGGCGACAGCCATGGCGGCGGCTCCTCCGTCAACCTCTCCGAAAGCGACTGACCATGTTCAAGCGACCATCCACCCACTACGGCAAAGCCCCTCAGCCCGAGACTCCCTATCAGCGCGCCGCTCAGGTCTGGGACGATCGCATCGGCTCCGCCCGCGTGCAGGCCCGTAACTGGCGCTACATGGCCTTCGGATCATTGGCCCTCGCGGGCGGCCTTTCGGCCGCGCTGGTCTGGCAGTCCGCCAACGGCTCGATCGTGCCTTGGGTAGTGCAGGTCGACCGGCTCGGCCAGGCGCAGGCGATCGCGCCGGCGACCGCCGACTATCAGCCAAACGATCCGCAAATCGCCTTCTACCTCGCGCGCTTCATCGAGCAGGTCCGCTCGATCCCGTCCGACGCCATCATCGTGCGGCAGAACTGGCTGCGCGCCTACGACTTCACGACACAGGGTGGCGCGCTCGCGCTGAACGATTATGCGCGCGCCAACGACCCCTTCACCAAGGTCGGCAAGCAGCAGATCGCGATCGAAGTGTCGTCGGTGATCCGCGCCTCGCCGTCGAGCTTCCGCATCGCCTGGATCGAGCGACGCTATCAGGACGGCTCACTGGCCTCCACCGAACGCTGGTCCGCGATCCTCACCGTCGTCGTGCAGCCCCCACGCGACGCCGACACGCTGCGGAAGAACCCACTCGGAATCTACATCAACGCCATCAACTGGTCGAAGGAGCTTGGACAATGACGCCCGCACTCCGCAAAGCCGCCCCTTGGAGTGCAGGGCTCCCGGCTTTGCTCATCCACGTAGTTCCGGTTTTCCGCAAATCCGCTTTGCCGGGAATCTTGCTCGCCGGTTCGGCGCTGGCAGGGTGCGCCACTCACACCCCGCCGCCGGAGATTTCCTACGACAATGCGGTGCCGGCTGTGCAGACCTCCGATCCGCCAGCGCCCGTCCGGGTGGTGGAGCTTCCCAAACCGCTCCCGCTGCCTGGTCAGTTGAAGCCCATCGGCAAGGACGGCAAGCCCGAGCCGGAACCGTCCGATCCCGCCGCGCGCGTCAACCAGGCCAATGCCGCAGCGCGCGTCCAGCCCGTCCGCAACGGCTTCATCAACTCGATGCAGGTCTATCCCTTCGTCGATGGCGCGCTCTATCAGGTCTACGCCTCGCCGGGGCAGATCACCGACATCGCGCTTCAGCCCGGCGAGCAGCTCGTCGGCTCCGGTCCTGTCGCCGCTGGCGACACAGTGCGCTGGATCATCGGCGATACCGAGAGCGGCGTTGGCGCGGCCAAGCAGGTCCATATCCTCGTGAAGCCAACGCGGGCCGAGCTGATGACCAATCTCGTCATCAACACCGACCGGCGCACCTATCACATGGAGCTGCGCGCGACGCCATCGACCTATATGGCATCGGTGTCTTGGCAATATCCGCAGGACCAGCTCATCGCGCTGCGCCGCCAGAACAGCCAAGCCGAGGCCGCGCAGCCGGTGTCGGGCGGCATCGATCTCGCCCGTGTCAATTTCCGCTACGAGGTGACCGGCGACCGCGCACCGTGGCGGCCGCTGCGCGCCTTCGATGACGGCAAGCAGGTGTTCATCGAATTCCCCCGCGGCATCGGACAGGGCGAGATGCCGCCCTTGTTCGTGGTCGGACCGGAGGGCGACACCTCCGAGCTGGTGAACTATCGCGTGCGCGGCAACTACATGATCGTCGATCGACTGTTCGCCGCCGCCGAACTGCGGTTCGGCGCGGGCAAGAACCAGAAGCGTGTCCGCATCTCCCGCACCGACGGGAGGCCGGCATCGTGAGCGACGAACGCGATCCCGAAAAGGAGGAAGGCCGGACGCCCGGTTCGGCGCCCCAGCCTCAGCCGACCGACGACGACGCTCGGCCGCTGACCGGCGAGCCGGCCGCGACCATGCGGCTGCGCGCCGAGCCGCCGCGTGTGACCCGCCTGTCCCGCAAGGTGCTGGCCGGTCTGGGTCTTGCGGCAAGCCTCGGTGTCGGTGGGGCGCTGATCTATGCGCTCCAGACTCGTCACAGCGGCCAGGGTCAGGAGCTTTACTCTACGGACAACCGCTCGACACCGGACGGTCTGGCTGGATTGCCGAAGGATTATTCCGGCGTCCCGAAGCTCGGCCCGCCGCTGCCCGGCGACCTCGGTCGCCCGATCCTCAACGCGCAGAACGGTGGCACAGTGCCGCCGATCGGCGCACCGGCATCAGGTCCGACGGGACCGAGCCCCGAGGAACAGCGCCGGGCGCAGGAACTGGAGGCGGCTCGGACCGCACGGCTGTTCGCATCCACCGAGACTCGGCCCGCTACGGCTGGAGCTTCGACACAGCCGACTGCGACCGCCACGCCGTCGGCCGATCTCGCCAGCCTCGGCCTTGCGCCGCAGCCAGCGACACCCTCCGCGCAGGATCGTCAGCTCGCATTCCTCAATCAGACGCCCGACAAGCGCACTGTCTCGCCGGATCGCGTTGCCGCGCCAGCGTCGAAGAACGTCCTGCAGGCCGGCGCCGTCATCGCGGCCGCGCTCATCACCGGCATCCGCTCCGACCTGCCGGGTCAGATCACCGCACAGGTGACGGAGAACATCTATGACAGCCCGACCGGCAAGATCCTGCTTGTGCCACAGGGCACGCGCGTTATCGGCCAGTATGACAGTGGCGTCGGCTTCGGTCAGAGGCGCATACTTCTCGTCTGGAACCGGCTGATCTTCCCCAATGGCCGCTCCATCGTTCTGGAGCGTCAGCCTGGTGCGGACGCCGAGGGCTATGCGGGCCTTGAGGATGGCGTCGACTATCACTGGGGCGAACTGTTCAAGGCCGCTGCACTTTCCACGATTCTGAGCATCGGTGCGGAGGCGGGCTCGTCTGGCCAGGACAGCGATATTGTGCGGGCGCTGCGACAGGGTGCCTCCAATAGCGTCAGTCAAACCGGCCAGCAGATCGTCCAGCGCCAGCTCAACATCGCACCGACCCTCACCATCCGGCCAGGCTTGCCCGTCCGCGTCATCGTCACCCGCGATCTCGTTCTCGAACCCTACGGAGGCTGACATGACCAAGCTGAAATTGGGAGCGATCGTCGACGACAAACCGGTGAAGGTCACGGTGGAGTTACCGGCAAGCCTGCATCGCGACCTAACGGCCTACGCAGAAATTCTCGGCCGCGAAGCGAGGCAACCGCCGGCCGATCCCGTTCGCCTCATCGCTCCGATGCTGGAGCGGTTCATAGCCACGGATCGGGGATTTGCGAAAGCGAGGAAGTCAAAAGAACTGCCGAAACCGTCTGAATGATTGTGGCGGCAGCCGAGCGCGACATTGAACGCGCAAGACTGAGGAGGCGGCGCCAGGCCGGGTTATCATTCCGCGGCGACCACACCGCGCAGAACGGCAGAACCTCGCCGGCAAGCTGCCGATAGGCAGTTCCCGGAAACTGAGCCGCCGTCCCGGCCTCGCTCATGACCGTGACGCCTTGGCCGATCGCCACAAGCGACAGGAGATTGTCCCTCCCGACGTATTGGGTATCGATTTCTGGGTGACGCCCAAGATCGGCGAGGCGTTGAACCAAATAGTCGTGAATTTCCGATCCAGGGGCACCGTCACTTACAATGAATCTCTCGTCCACAAGATCACGCCAGCCAAGCTCCGATTTCTCAGAGAGAGGATGATCGCTGGGAAGTACGGCGAATACTCGCTCGGACCAAAGTTGCTCTGTTTCACAGTCCGACCACTGTGTGGTTCCCGTGATAAAAGCCACATCGAGTTGAAGTCGCCGGATCGAGGCAACGTGATCCGCAGGATCGCCGTCAAAAAATTCGACCCGTACACTTGCATGCTCCTTGCCGTAGGCTCCCAGCAGATCGGACAGGAATCCAGACGCGAGCGACGAAAAGATGCCGACCTTGATATGCCCCCGCTCGGAGCGACCTATGGCGGCCACATCCTTCGCGCCGCAGTCGATCTGTTGAAGTGCTTTGCGTGCTCGACGCACAAACTGCTGTCCTGCCAACGTCAGGCAGACGCCGCCGTTGTGCCTCTGAAATAGGGAAGCGCCGAGTTCGTCTTCGAGATCGCGAACGCGACGGCTGATCGCCGATTCCTGTATTCCCAAGGCCAAGGCCGCCTTTCGGAAGCTGCCATATTCGGCCGCCGCAAGAAAATACCGGATCTGGCGGAATTCAAGCATCGGTCAATTGCGACCGAGATCTATTCGAAATGATTCCTGGCCTCGCGACGGTCCATCGTCCGCTCGTTGCGAGCATCGCTCTGTAAGCACCATCTACCACGACCATCGCGCCCCGACCGCAGCTAAGGCAAGACCTCCCGATTCTCACCCTAGAATAGACGGCTACAGACGCTCATTGGCCGATGATCTTATATAGATTCGATATACCAACGTATCTTCGAAATATACCGTGTTCTGAAAGGGGGGGGTGGCACGCCCGCGCAGATCGCGCACCAGTTCGCGGTGCAGGGGCTCTCCTCTCAGTCGAGATTCAAACGCTCAAACTGTCCGACATTCTAACAAGGTCAATAATCGTCTTGGCCTGCATCTTCTGCATGAGATGGCTACGGCGAACCTTCACCGTGATCTCGCTAACATTCAGGTCGGCGGCGATTTGTTTATTGAGGAGGCCCTTTACAACGAGCTTGAAAACGTCTCGTTCGCCGGGCGTCAATGTCTCCCAACGCGCATTCAAATCCAGCGAACGCGCTTCGCTCTCGCGCCTTCGCCGGTCTTTTTCGATCGCTTGTTGGATAGCATCCAGCAGGTCTTGGTCGCGAAACGGCTTGGTCAAGAACTCGAAGGCGCCATTCTTGATGGCGTTCACGCCCATCGTGATGTCCCCATGTCCCGTGATGAATATCGTCGGCAGATGAATGCCGTATTCAGGCATTTGCCGATGAAAATCGATCCCGCTTTGTCCGGGCATTCTCACATCGAGCAGCAGGCAGCCGGGCGCGTCCGGCATGGAGCTTTCCAGAAATTCGGCAACCGAGCTATACGAGCGCACCTGTAGCCCAACGGATGCGAGCAAATCTTCGAGCGCGGCGCGAACGGACCGATCGTCATCGATGACATAGACGATGGGCTGCGGCCGCGAATCCGCCGTCGGTTCATTTTTCATCAGGCTGCCTCCATGTGGCGCGGCAGGCGCACCTCAAATACGGTCCCGCCTCCAGGGACTGGAGCCGCGGAAATCTGTCCGCCATTCGCTTCAACGATCGTCTGACTGATGGTAAGGCCAAGACCCATGCCTCCCTCTTTCGTCGTCCAGAAGGCGTCAAAGAGGTGCTCACGAGCTCCCGGCGCCAGACCGGTGCCGGAATCGGCCACCGCGAGAACGATCGCATCCCGTCCATCCTGCGAGGCGGCAATTCGCAGACGACGCTCGGGCAATGCGCGGTCCGACATCGCCTCGGTCGCATTGAGGACGAGATTGCTGATGACCTGCTGGATCTGGACCCGATCGGCAAAAACGCGAGGTAGGCCGTCATGCAGGTCCAGTTGCAAGGCGACGCCGCCACGCTCGATCTCGCCGCGCGACAAGGTCGCGATTTCCATGACAGCTTCCCTGAGGTCGAATGGTTGTCGGCGCGGCGCCTCGCCCTTCGAAAGGGCGCGAATGCGCGCGATGACCTGGCTTGCCCGGTTGGCATCGCTGACGATGCGGTCGAGCGCGAGGCGGGCCTTGTCGAGATTTGGCGGCTCCTGGGCAAGCCATCGGGTGCACGCGCCGCCGCTGGCGACGACGGCAGCCAGGGGCTGGTTGACTTCGTGCGCGATCGACGCCGACAGTTGACCGAGCGTCGTGACCCGCGCAATTCGCAAAAGCCGATCGCGCGCCTCCAGCGCCTCGGCCTTCGCAGCCACCATCCTTAAACTGAGATAGGTTGTAACGCCGATCGCAACGATACTAATCCCGGTATTGACGATGCCGACCTCATACGCACCGGAGTGGGTCAAGAAAAAACTGATCAGGGTCAGCGCGACACAAATGCAAGCGAGGGCCACTACAGCCGTGCCAGACAAGATGCGTGTCGCAACGAGAATGACCGCTGTGTAGAATACGGCCGCTGCGATGGCGTAGTCCGTGACCGTATCGGCGATAAAAATGCCGGCCATCGCAACGCCCATCGCGATCAACGTCAGCGCCGATCCGGGACGTATATCATTGGCGATCTTGAGCATTGTTCACCTTCTCGATCAACTTACCTACTTTCAATATTCTTCCCTGGAGAATCTACTCCGCCGTGTACCTAGATAACTATTGCTTCTCGGTCACTCGCCTGGCTCGAACCGCCACCGAGCAGATGTTACCAGCGGCTCCAGACTGAGACGACCGATAATCTGTTCCAAAAGGCGATCCTGCCGAGTGTCGGCTCGCACTGTCGCGCTCACCTGGACTCGGTTTGTGTCCTCGATATTCGTGCTTTCGAGGTCGCGGATGTGCAGCGCACCGGCGAGATCGCGAAGAAGAAGCGCCCGAACATGCGCCTCAGCCTCTCCATGGCAGATGATGCTGATCGCATATGCGCTGTCCAACGGGCTTGCGGCGAATGACTGGCGCTCAACGAGGCGCACGAGCGGGCGCAGAACTGCGTTGACGGCGATGACGAACGTCGTCGCAATCAATGCATGAAAGAAAAATCCGGCCCCACACAGCGCGCCGATCGCGGCGGAGCACCACAGCGTCGCGGCGGTGTTGAGCCCGCGCACATTCAACCCTTCCTTGAAGATGATGCCGGCGCCCATAAAGCCGATGCCGGAAACAATCTGGGCCGCAACGCGCGTCGGGCTCGCCTCGCCGGGGAACAGCCCGGCAAAGAGGACGAAGATGGCCGCGCCGAGCGCGACGAGGGTATTGGTTCGCAGCCCGGCCAGGCGCTGGCGCCATTGCCGTTCGAAGCCGATCAAGCCGCCAAGAAGGAATGCGCCCCCGAGCGTGAGTGCGGTGTGGCCAAGGCTTTGCCAATCCATCTGAATGTGTTCCCATCTCGTTGCGTCGGTCGCGCCCTCCCGAGGCGCAAGCCCGCGCTATTGCTGGAATTGCCACTCCACTCGCTGTCAGAATTCGGCGTGGGCGCGAAGCGACAGAATCGAGGCTGGTCCGCGGTCGGCGTTGTAGGCGGGGTTTGCAACAAACTGATAGTCGAAGGTGACGGTGCTCCAGCCGTTGACCCGCAAGGCGTAATACGCCTCGACGATCGACTCGTGGCCGTAGCGCAGTCTCCCATCACCGATCAGCAACCCCGTGCCTCCGGCGGCGAGGAAGTTACGATGTGCACTCGAGAGGCCGTTGACCGCAGCACCGACTCCGATCGTGTCCGCAGGCCGTCCCCATGCAGAACCCTTTAGGGAGAAACCACCGGAAATGCTGCGGTCGATGTCCGTGAAGGAGAGGATTTCGGTGCGGCCGTCGTTCCAGCTTGCACGGGCGAAAAGCCCGAGGTCAGCTGTCAAAGCCTGTTCGATATTTCCATAAAAGCCATACTTATTCTGATTGCGGCGCAGGGCCGTCATCGCATCGTTGATATCTGTTTGAGGGCTCGCTTGCGCGAGGTTGATAGCGTCGCGATACGCGCCGGTGTAACCACGGTTGATGAAAGCGCCGATCCGAACCTTACCCGGCTGCCCGAACAGGCTGTGCCGTTCCTCGAACTCGACGGCGCCACCGCCGCCCCCATTGAAGACCAAAACATCACTGTTCGGCTCCCTGGGCACTTGGAAGGCCCCGGCTCGCACAGCCCAATCCTTACGATTCAGCTCGATGACCGCACCGCGCGTCATGCCGGGAAGGTCGGCGGGGAAGTCATAGGCCCCCGACGACCAGATTGCCCAATTCATGAAATCCGCGCGCGGATCCTTGGCATAGGCATTCGCGTCGAAGAAATCGCCAACCGCGAAACGACCAACCGTGACAGTGACGCGATCGATATCGCGTCGCCCCGCCAGTTGCAGGGGGCCGTCTGCGACATCCTCCTGCTCGCCACCAAGACCGAATGTCTGCTGAAGATAGTAGCGCTGTGGCCGAAATTTCGGAAATTCAGCGCCGCCTTTTTGCGCTTCTCCATTTGGAAAGCCTGCGAGTCCGAGCGTCCCGTTCAGCCCGAAGCCTTGGGCTAGCTCGGGATTGAAATAGAACGCACCACCGTCCCAAAGCCTCACGCCAAGAAATGCGTCCGCGGTCCACGTCTCACGAACTTGCCCACCACCGGGCAGGCTGGCGCTGGAAGCGTAGGGGGAACGAATCGCGGGATAGCCTTGGGCGATGAATGTGGTCTGGCCATGAATATTCCAGTCCGGCGACATTTCGACAGTTGCCGGTGGTCTTGGGAGTGTCGAGGCCACATCGCCCAGTCGGTAGTTCAGGCCAAGCGTGAACCTCTGGGTTCGGGGGCGGACGGACACATCGCGCAGTCCGGCACCATCGAGTCGATAGGTCGAGGAAGCCAGATCGAGGTAGTCGTACTGGACGCGTGCCGTCCATGGTCCGCCCAAGGCCATTTCGACACCTGCGCCTGCCGTCCACCCAGCGTGCCAGCGCCCCAGTTTTGACAAAACGCTGCCGTCATCGCCATTGATGTCGACGTTCGTTCGTGTCCAAGCGAGGCCTCCCGTTGCATAGGGGAGGAATGGGCCAAAAGCATAGCCGATCCTGCCACGCACCGTCCCCACGACATCCAGGGATGTGTTGAAGGGAGCCGGTATCCGTCGCGTCTCATCGGGCGGGCTCACAAAAGTGACATCGGCTTCCGCGCCGAGCACCCAACGATCGCTGGCCTGAAAGTTGTAGCCTCCCTGAAAGCCGCCGATCATTCCTGTCACCGTAGGCGGCAGGCCAACGGACTGATTCAAGACGGGGTTCGTTCCCGGGCCAAGGCTGCCAGCCCCGAAACCGGTGTGTCCGCCAAAATAGACGCCCGACCAGTCGGGCCCGCCCGATTCCACCTTATTGTCACGCGAGGCCCCCGGTGCCTTCGTTGGCATCGCCAGGATGGGTTGCGGTCCACTAGTGTTGAGCCGTGCCGCATCCGGATGGCCGGGAGTCGTTTGAAGTTCTTGCGCGTGCGCTTTGGTTACCTGAAGAACCGCTACAAGACCGAGCGCCAGCAAGTAGAAAGCGATCACCATCAGTCGGCAAAAAAGAACCCGACGACGCCTGAAAACCTTCAGTCCGGTGGTGATAGTGAAATTGGGAAGTCCGTGGGTCGTAAAATAAGTCATGGGCTACTCCTGGCGTCGGGTTGCGAGAGCGCCCGGCGCCAATAGCCGCGAGCTGCCCTCCTAGTTTTCTCGTGAATTCAAGCGGCGCGAGTTGTTGGTCGCGCCGCGACTAGATGGGTCGTCCATTTGAAGCTCCTTGCTGATCGAAGTCCGGTTCAGGTCCGGGCCTCGTGCTTTGGTTCCATGCAAGCGATCGTTTTGCGCTTGTGTGGCTCACCAGCGGCAACGCCGCATTCGCGATATCGCCGCTCTGTTCAACCGTGCGCCGCAACGCAGCAGGAATCTGAGCTTGAAACCGTCCAGCAGACGGCGACGAGCAAGGTGAACGGCCGCATGCGTCACGAACATCGCCAAAACCGCCAAAGCCCAACACAAACGTCTGTCCAACCGATTCCGAAGCGACGACCTGGCATCGCCCGGCTCGCGATTGTGGGGCGGACGCGGCGCTTGTCGCCTCGGCGGTGGCGGCCCTTGTCGCGGGCAGTCTCCAGCCTGCGGCGGCGCAAATCTCAGGATCAACGGTGATGTGGACATGATCAGGACCTCTCATGCGCTTGGCCGTCAGAACCATTGTCCGAACCGGCGGATGTAGACGGTCTTCATCAGTTGAGCGACGAGGCAGTAGCAGAGCAGCGTTCCGGCCAGCCACGGGAAGTAGGCGATAGGCAGGGGCTGCAATCCGATGGCTGCTCCCAGCGGAGAGAACGGCAAATAGATCCCCAGTACGCAGATGACGCTCGACATCAGCAAGACCGGCAAAGCCGCTGTGCTGTTGACGAAGGGAATCTTCTGGGTACGCAGCATATGGACCACGAGCGTTTGAGAAAGCAGGCCCTCGATGAACCAGCCCGACTGAAAGAGCGATTGATGCTCCGGGCTATTGGCGGCAAAGACGAACCACATCAGAGCGAACGTCGTGATGTCGAAGATCGAGGACGTCGGCCCGATCCAGATCATGAAACGACCGATATTCTTGGCATCCCACTTCCGCGGTTTGCTGAGAAACTCCTTGTCCATGTGATCCCAAGGCAGCGCCAATTGGGAAATGTCGTACATCAGGTTTTGCACGAGCAAATGGATCGACAGCATCGGCAGGAACGGAATGAATGCGCTCGCCACCAGCACTGAAAACACGTTTCCGAAGTTCGAGCTGGCGGTCATGTTGAGGTATTTCATGATGTTGCCGAAGGTTTCGCGCCCCTTCAGCACACCCTCCTCAAGAACCATCAGGCTCTTCTCGAGCAGGATGATATCGGCCGACTCCTTCGCAATATCGGCGCCGCTATCGACGGAAATGCCGACATCGGCATCGCGCAGCGCCGGGGCGTCATTGATGCCGTCACCGAGAAATCCGACGGTATGACCGTTAGCCTGAAGCGCCTGCAATACACGCGACTTCTGGAGCGGAGTGAGCTTCGCGAAGATCGTCCGCTCCTCGACCAAAACGCGAAGCGCGGTGTCGTCCAATTTTTCTATGTCGCGCCCGAGTACGGCTTGGCCCGGTTCAAGTCCTACTTCACGGCAGATCTTGGCACTCACGACCGCATTGTCGCCCGTAAGAACCTTGACCTTGACGCCATGCTCCGCGAGCGCAGCGATTGCTGGTCCAGCCGTCTCCTTTGGCGGGTCGAGAAAAGTAAGGAACCCCTGAATCGTGAGATCGGCTTCGTCCGCGATGGCATAATGCGTCTTGGCCTCGGACGCCACAAACCCTCGGGTGGCGACGACCAGCACACGGAATCCGTCCTCGTTGTACGCCCGAGCCATCGCAGCCAGATTCTTGCGCTCAACGTCACCAAGGCGGATCAGATCTTTGCCTCTTCTGACGTGCGTAGAGATCGACAGCATCTCCTCAACCGCGCCCTTGCAGATGAGCAAGTGATCTCCGTCCTCGCCCTCGACGACCACTGAGAGTCGGCGGCGCACAAAGTCGAACGGAAGTTCATCGACTTTTCGGTAGCTCGCGGCCGTGTTCGTGATGGCTGGCTCCGCCCCGGCGAATCGCACGACGGCCTGATCCATCAGGTTCTTCACGCCGCTCTGGTGGTAGCTGTTCAACCAGCCCAACCGGAGAACGTCAGCGTTGGGTTGCCCGGTAACGTCGACGTGGTGCTCCAGAATGATCTTGTCCTGAGTCAGCGTGCCGGTCTTGTCCGTGCAGAGAACATCCATCGCGCCGAAGTTCTGAATGGCGTTGAGTCGCTTCACGACGACTTTGCGCCGCGCCATCGCTACGGCGCCCTTCGCGAGGTTCGAGGAAACGATCATCGGCAGCATTTCGGGGGTAAGTCCGACGGCGACGGCAAGGCCGAACAACAGCGCTTCCACCCAGTCGCCTTTGGTCAGGCCGTTGATGACAAAGACGACAGGAACCATGACGAGCATGAAGCGGATGAGCAGCCAGCTCACACTGTTGATGCCGCGATCGAACGCCGTTTGAGCGCGCGATCCGACGATCGCCTTGGCTAACGATCCGAAATAGGTGCGAGCACCCGTGGCAACGACAAGCGCGGTCGCCGTGCCGCTCACGACGTTGGTGCCCATGAAGCAGACGTTGGGCATGTCGAGCGCGTTCATTTCGCTGGACGCTACGCTCGCCGCGGACTTCTCGGCGACAGACCCGAGCGTGTCATACTTCTCAACAGGGATGGCCTCACCGGTGAGCACTGCCTGGCTCACAAACAGATCGCGGGATTCGATCAGCCTCACGTCTGCCGGGATCATATCCCCTGCTGAAAGACGCACGATGTCGCCGGCGACGATCTCTCGCATCGGGATTTCGAATGCTTCGGGATTTGACGTTGCCGATCCTCGACGAAGAACCGTCGCCGTCGTGCGGACCATCGCCTTCAGAGCTTCGGCCGCAGCGCTCGATCGGTACTCCTGAACGAAGCGCATCAAGGCGCTGGCAAGCACCATCACGATGATGATGGTGACTTTTGTCGGATCCGCATCCTCGCCATGTTGAAGCCGAAGCCAGATGTCCGTTACAGCGCTGATCCCAGCCAGGATCAGCAGCACTGCAATGAACGGATTCTTGAAAGCGCCAAAAAACTGAACAACCGCTGGCAGGCGTCGCTCTTGCGCAACCTCATTGGGGCCGTCTTTTGCCAGCCGTTCGATCGCATCTCGGGCAATCAGGCCGTTGCGGTCGCCTTTGACGTTTTCGAAGGTGTCATCCAACCCATTCTGGGCTTCACGGACCGCCTTCATCGACAGCTTGCGTTCGTCTTTTCCGCGCGGCTTGAGAGCCGCCTTGAGGATGGGGGCATTCATTGGATGAATCTCCTGCCGCAAGCGCCGAGACCATGCGCCTCTCGGCACGGTCTTCGGCGCTTGGGGTCTTGGTCGGCTGAGGGGATAATGAAACCGATGCATCTTCACGACGCTCGGCATTCGGACCGCGCTTGAGCAGCGCAGCCGCTCTTCACCAGGGAGGGTCCGCACCTTCGCGCGACCGTGCGATTCTGCGCGAGTACGGATTGCCGCCCCGGCGGGGGTGAAGCCCGTCCAGGCCGGCGGACACCAGAACCATCGCCGTGCTGGCCTTATGCAGCGTGAGGGAATGCATCACACGCCTCACGCCGCAAAGCGACCATGCTGGTAAACTGCAAGAAGGAGTCCGGCGCGCTCGATCAATCGGCGCAACCCGCCGCCCGTGTCTGGTTCGGCGTCAAGCATCCAGATGCATTCGAGCCGACCGGTCTCGCCATTGACACGCCACGCCGCGACCAGTCGAGTCCGGTTCGTGCGGGGAGACTTCGTGAAAGGACGGTCACGCTCGCATCGCGGGTCGGCGAATGCGGGATTGCGTTTCGGCGAGGCGATCCGCGAAACGCGGAGCGAAGCCGGCAGAGTAAAAAATTGGAGAGTCATGTCTCACCTCCGTGACGAGCCGCTCGGCCGTCACAGGCGAGACTGATGATTCAGACTCGCGAGAACGACCTGAGCGGCACGCTTGCTCGACTACTGTCGCTTGGCATTGCTCGTTGATCCTCATGCGTCGGCAGCGGGTTGGAGCCGCTAGATGACATTGGCTGGATATCACCGTCATTCCTTGAGTGACAGTGTCTTGCGGGGTTGATCCGATATACAAAACAATATCCGGGATATACCATCGTATATTGTAAGGTCTTCGGCGATAACTACCTGCGCAATATCAAGCCGCTTAGACTCACCGGACACGGGCGCGTCGACTTCACTAGCGATGTGATCGCTCTGATTTATTTCGATCCGAGGTCTAGTGTGGGTATCGATATGGTTCTTGTCGAGCGCATCGTCGCGCGAAGCCCTCGTCTTCGGCGATTGCTTTATTCGTTGTCCTTAACCTTTCTGAAAGCGGCGTTTCGGTTTCGCCGCACGGGCTTGGATGCCTTTGCCCGACCGACATTGCGTTTATCGCAGTGTCTCTTTCGTACTGCCTCTTCGCGGATACGACGTCGTTATGCAGCCGAGCCGAAAATGACGTCGGACTCGCGCTTTGTGCTCCGTCGCCTTTCTCTCAAACTTTTGATCGTGCTGATCTTTGCCGGTGCTCAAAGCCCGCTGCCCTGGGGATTCGGGAAAGCGCTTACGATGATGCTGTTTATGAGCGCGGCTATCAGCTGTGCCTTGGCCCTCATGAACCACCAACGATTCAGATTGGGAGTCTTGAGCTACTGGGACGAATCTTTGGCCTTTGTCCTGCTCGGCCAAACCGCGCGGATGGTGTTTCTACGTTGAAGTATTGCGAGTGCGCTATGCCGGGGGCTCTCGTCTTCAAAATACTCGCCAATAACCTGCCACGCGATACGGGAATCGCGAAGGTGGCCGTCGAGGCGAGACGCGGGGCAGCGACAACCGCCTGCGGCGTCGTTTGGTATTGGTTATGACGGAGCGTCGCACCACTCGCCGTCGCCGCACGCTGTTGACGGGGAAGATCATTCTCAATCAGCGATCGTCCGTGATAAGTTGCGTCGTCCGAAACTTGTCGGACACAGGCGCCTGCCTCGAAGTTCCTGCTGCCCTGAACATTCCGGATGCCTTCGAGCTGAAAATAGAACCTGGCGGCGCTTGCTCACAGTGTCGAATAGTCTGGCGGAGCGCTACGCGCATCGGCGTGGCGTTCGATTGACACAAAGCTAGAACGCGCCTTCACTTTCAAGGGCGAGTGTAAAGGCGCTGGCCCGAGATACTGGCCGCGCGCACGGCGCTGCAGGCGTGACGGCTGATATGGCCGGACGGCAGGCTACAGAAATAACAAGGACAATGTGTGGGGGAAAGAGCCAATCTCACAAGGAGAATGGCGCGCCGTACTGGATAAAAGTGCGAACGCATATGTGATTGAATCTGCGATTAATTTATTTTGGGGCATCGTGATCCTCTCATCTTTCAGCGTTCGCCGGCTGCCGCCAATAGCCCCACCCAAACGGGTGCGCCGAACCGAACGCGGAGCTGATATCGGACCAAGTACAAGGTATCCGGTATTTTGCTTCTCCCGGGTCTATGAGGAAATGACTAGCTCTTTCCAAATCTGGGCCGCGTACGCAGTGGCTCTCTCCTAGTCCTGAAGTCCGCGGCATGTGTGATTGGGTACCGCTGGAATACATCGCAGAAAATCCCATTCTGCAGCGATGCAAATATCGAGTGCAAAATCGATTAAAAAATAGAGAGCTCCGCGAACTAGACGGCTCGACCGATGAGGGCACCAATGGTCGCAGTTGAGGCCATGGCGACTGCTCCCCAAAACACGACCCGAAGAGTGGGTTTCCATATGCTGGCGCCGCCAGCGCGAGCGCCGATCGCTCCGAGAACGCCAAGTCCGATGAGGCAGGCAATGGAGACGGTCCAGGTGGCGGTCCAGGCCGGCGACAGGAGAGCGACGGCCAGCGGCAAAGTCGCGCCAGATGCGAAGGTGACCGCCGAAGTGAAAGCCGCTTGAACTGGCTTCGCCATCACATGACTGGTCAGTCCGAGTTCATCCCGCGCATGGGCCCCGAAGGCGTCCTTTGCCATCATCTGCTCGGCGACCTGTCGCGCCAGTTCGGGCGTTACACCACGCTGCTCGTAGATCGCGGCGAGTTCGGCCAGCTCCGCTTCAGGTTGCGTGGCAAGTTCGCGGCGCTCACGCGCCATGTCGGCTTCTTCCGTATCGGCCTGGGAACTGACCGACACATATTCGCCTGCAGCCATCGACATTGCTCCGGCGACGAGCCCCGCTACGCCAGCAACCAGAATTTCGTGGGAAGCGGCGGTCGCGGCGGCAACACCGACGATCAGACTCGATGTTGAAATCAGCCCGTCATTGGCGCCTAGCACCGCTGCGCGAAGCCAACCTATTCGTTCGATCAGATGGTTCTCTTTATGAAGGGCTCGCATGGAACATGGTCCTGAATTACATTTCTAAGGCTTTGTAACGCGGCGCTGAGCACATAGGAAAAGGCGCCTTGCCTTCGAGATCGATCTGGAAACTTGGCCGGTCAGGCTGATCAATGATGCTATCTTCCGATGAAACGCCTACCGTTCCATCGCCACATACGCTGTAGTCCAAAGCCGCATTCAACTTCAATCGCCGGAGTGTTGTCCAGGCCTCTCAACGTGACTTCATTTGCCCTGACACTCATCACCAGATGATATCGTCCGTGGTGCGACATGTAGACCTGATGGAGGCATTTTCCGCTGCTACAAAACGTAAGGCGGTCGCCACATCTGAGTTCATGAAGATGAAGAGCGATGAGACGAACGTTCCCAACGTCAATGAAGCGGCTGAAGCCACGCGTTGTTGTCAATTCATCGCCACATACCTTCCTGTATTTTTGAAGGCCTGCCCGCACTTCCGCCGGCAGGTTTTGCACGTAGAAAGGACTGGGTTGATTGTCATGGACAGGAGAACTTGCGAGCGAGAGGGCCGGCGAGACAAAGAAAAGTGACGTCATAGCGGCTAAGATTGCCACGTCACGGAGCCGATTCGATCTTTTCATGCTGAAACCTCCACTTCCAACGGCTGTTTCTCTCGTTCGACGACGGCTGCGGAGCGGCGCTCCATCCATCGGTAGATCGCCGGCAACAGCAGCAGCGTCAGAACGGTGGACGACAGGACGCCGCCGATGACGACAGTGGCGAGCGGTCGTTGCACCTCCGCTCCCGCGCCCTGTGAAATCGCCATCGGTACGAAGCCGATTCCCGCGACCATGGCGGTCGACAATACCGGACGGAGCCGATCCGTGGCGGCTTGCCGGACTGCCTCGATAACAGGCAGCTTCCGCCGCAACGCATTGATATGATCGATCAGAACGAGACCATTCAGCATCGCGATGCCGGAGACCGCGATAAAGCCGATCGCGGCGGTGATCGAGAATGGCATGTCACGTAGCCAGAGTGCCAGCACGCCACCGGTGATCGCAAACGGAATACCGGTATAGACGACGGCGGCATGACGGACGCTCCCCAACGCCGAATAAACGAGCAAGAAGATCATCAGCAGCGCCGCCGGCACGACGATCATCAGACGGGCTCGGGCCGCTTCTAGCTGACGGAACTGGCCTCCGAACTCGATGCGATAGGATTCAGGCAGCGCAAGCTTGCCGTCGAGGCGTGCACGCGCTGCGGTCACATAACCTTCGATGTCGCTGGTGTTGAGATTGACCATCAAGGCGGCGCGGCGCTTACCATTGTCGTGCAGGATCGGTTCGACCGTTCTCATCTCGCGCAGACTTGCAACGCGGTCCAGCGGCACAAGGCCGGACGCGCCGACGCGCAATGGAAGGGAGAGGATCGATTTTGTGTCCGCGCGTAAGGACTCGGGCATACGAACGACGATCGCGTGTCGATGCTCTCCGTCCGCGATGAAGCCGACCTCGTCCCCACCGATCGCTGACGCAATGGCACGGTTGACCTCGGCGGTTCCCAGCCCCAACCGCACCATCGCGTCGTGATTGATCTCGACCACCACACTGTGGGTGCGGCTGGCCGCTTCGAATGCGGCATTGGCGGTGCCGGGCACGCCTTGCAATTCCTCTCGCGCCTGCGCGGCGAGCCGCTCAAGCACGTCGTAGTCGTCTCCGAATATCTTGACCGACAGATCCGCCCGCGTGCCCTCCAACATTTCGTTGAAGCGCATCTCGATAGGCTGCGCGAAAAGGAATGACTGCTCCGGCGCCAGCGCAGTGGCAGCCTTTTCGATCGCCGCAACCAGCTCGCTCTTGTTGCGCGGCATGTCCGGACCTTGCGGCCATTGGTCGAGCGGCTTGTAGAAGATGTAGAGGTCGTTCTCATTCGGCGGCATCGGGTCGGTCGCAACCGCGCTGGTGCCGATGCGGGAGAAGGTTCGGGTCACTTGCGGAAAGCGACGCAAAATTTCACGCTCGGTTTGCTGCTCGATCTCAAGGCTACGGTCGAGCGACATCCCCACGGGCTTGTAGACCATCGCCGTGATGGAGCCCTCATCGAGGCGTGGCGTAAACTGCGAGCCAAGGGTCAGGAATATCCTCAATGCCACGGCCAACAGGACTGCCGATGGAACGAGAAGGGCAGCGGGATGACGGAGGGCGAAGTCCAGGACGGGACGGTAGCCCCGGATCACGAGGCCGGCGAAGCCACCGTTATGCGTGATGTGGTTGTCGGCGGTTATCTCCGGGAGAGAATCTTCCTTTTCACTGACGCTCGGCTGACGCACCTTCTCGCCTCGTAGCAGCCGGGCGCACAGCGCCGGCACTAGCGTAAAGGTAACGATCAGCGCCGCTGCCAGCGCCAGCATCACGGCTTGCGCCATCGGCTGAAACAGCTTCCCCTCGACGCCGCCCAGGCTGAGTACCGGCACATAAACCAGCGCGATGATGGCCATGCCGAAGAACACGGGCCGCGCCACGCCCCCCGCAGCGTTGATGACGATGCGACGGCGTTCATCGGCCGTCAGCTCGCGCCCCTTGAGGCGCTGTGCCTCGCCCATCAGACGCAATGTGTTTTCCACGACGACGATCGCGCCATCTACGACCAGGCCGAAGTCGAGCGCGCCGAGGCTCATCAGATTGCCCGATATACCGAGCGCATGCATGCCCGAGATCATCATGAGAAAGGCCAGCGGGATGACCGACGCGACGATAAATGCCGCGCGCCAGTTGCCGACCACGATCAGCAATACGACGGCGACCAGCAACGCTCCCTCGCCAAGGTTGCGCTCGACCGTCGCGATGGTGCGATCCACCAATTCTGAACGATCGTACTGAACCTGAAGGATCATGCCTTTGGGCAGCGCGGCGCGCAGGTTCGGCAATTGCGCATCGACGCGCCGGGCAACGTCCCGGCTGTTCTGCCCGACCAGCATCATCACTGTGCCGAGCACGGTTTCCTTGCCGTTGGTGGTCGCGGCGCCATCGCGTGGAGCATGGCCGATGGTCACGGTCGCCAGATCCGCTACAGTCAGCGGCCGCACGCCACCTGCGAATTTCACGGGTAATGCGCGGATCATCTCCGCCGTCGTGACACGCGCTTCGGTTCGGACGGTGAAGCGTTGGCCGTTCTTGGTGATGGTCCCGCCGCCGGCATTGGCGACGTTGGCGCCAACAGCCTGGGCAAGCTCGCTCGGCGTGATGCCCGCTGTCGTGAGCTTCTTCAGATCAGGCTCGATGACAAACTGACGTTCGAGGCCGCCGTTGGAATTGACGTCGGCGACCCCCTCGATCGCGCGCAGCATCGGGCGCACGATATATTCCTGAGCCTCGAACAACTCCATCAGTTGTTGCCGCTCGTCCAAATCGGACGGCGGTTGCGCCCATTCGAGTGTGTAGTACCAGATTTCGCCAAGCCCGGTGGTGATCGGAGCGAGGCGCGGCGATGATCCGGCTGGCAGCATGTCGCGCACTGCGGAAAGCCGCTCGTTGACGAATTGGCGTGCGCGAAGCTGGTCCGTGCCGTCCTGATAGATGAGCGTGACCTGTGACAGTCCGGTCTTGGTGAGCGATCGCATTTCCCGCAGGCCCGGCTGACCACCCATGCTGCGCTCGATGGGCAGCGTCACAAGACGCTCGATTTCCTCTGGCGCCAGGGCAGGAACAGTCGTGTTGATCTGCACCTGCACGCCTGTGATGTCGGGAATGACATCGATTTGCAGATTCACGAAAGACCAGATTCCAAGACCAGCGATCAGCAAAGCGATGATCATCACCGTGGCTGGTCGACCGGTTGTCCATTCCAGAATCCGCCGCGTCATCGGGACACGCCGTCGAAGCTGCGGCCGCCATTGAGCGCCCGAAGTTGAAGCATCGCTTCCATAGCCTCACGTCGCGTGTCGAGCAGAGCCGACAGCGCGTCCAGATACTGGCGCTGCATCTCGACGTAAGTTGCGATCGGGATCGCTCCCTGGCGATAACTATCGGCGGCGGCGGTAGCTGCGGCCGCAAATTTCTCGGTGGCCCCGGCTGGCCAGCCCGCAAGGGCTCGACGCTTCGCCTCGTAGTAGGCTGCCTGTTCGTAAACCTGCCTCGCGATCCGTCGGTTGGCGGCGAGCAGGGCCGCATCGCCCTGGGATTGACGGCTCAACTCCTGTGCGAGGCCAGCAGCCTGGCTATTCCAAAGCGGCAACGTCGTCGTCAGCCGTATGCCGAAATTGGTCTCGCGGCTGTCTGACTTCGCGCGATTGAAGTAGGGACCGACTGAGACGTTCGGCACACGCGCTGCTTGTGCGAGGTCAACGCGCAACCCTTGCTGCTGCAATTGCGCGCGCAGCGACTGAATCTCGAAATTGTTGATGCCAGCTTGTTGCGCCATGCGCTCGACCGACGGAAGGCCGGGCAGCGTGATATCGGGCGGAGCAATGCGGAGCCGCGCTTTGAGCGGCGCGCCGCGAAGTTGATTCAGTTCGTAGACGATCGTGCTGGTCTCGGAATCAGCCATCGCGGCATTTCGCTCCGCCGTGATGGCACCCGCATCCAGAATGGCCGTGTCCAGCGTGGTGGCGATGCCCGCCGGATCCCGCTGCTCCACAACGCGTGCAAGCTCGCGCATCCGCGCGGCAACGTCGCGTGCCGCGGCGGCTTTCCGCTCGGCCGCGAACAAGGCATATCCCAAAGAGCGTGCCCGGCTTGCGAGCGTTGCGTCGAATTGCGCAAGACCGAGCCGCGCCAGCGCGATCTGATGCTCGGCGATGGCGCGACGGAGCGCCCCGCGTCCGGCAAAGTCGAGCGGCTGCATAATCGACAAGCCATATGTCGGCCCGGCGCCTTTCGGTGCACCTGTCAGGCCGTCGGCCATCCGGCGTTCGCCTAACTCGAATGCAGCTTCAGGGTCCGGCAGGCGATCAGCCGCGTCGCGCTCAACACCTGCAAGCCCGATCTGCTGGAAATAAAAGCGTCGTTCGGGGTTACTTGCCACGACGGAATTGGCAAGTGCATCAATCGACAGCACGGCGGCCTGCTGAGCGAAGGCTGGGGTCACCAAGATAATTGTTGATATGCGAACGATTATCAGGAGCAATTTTAACATTGGCACGAGTCTCAACACTGACTTCTAGACGCCTGATTGCCACGCTAGTCTGAACACAAGCTGTCAGCGTAAATGCAGGTTGATCCAGTATCGGACTGCAGCAATCAGGAGACATGACCATTCGCATTCTTCTTGTCGAAGACGATCAGGACATTGGCGCCCGCCTGAAGGAAGGGTTGGCCAGCTTTGGCTTTGTCGTTGAGCATGTGGAAGATGGTGAGCACGCCCTTTCCTTCGCGCTGCAAGAAGAATTCGACGCGATCGTTCTCGATCTCGGTTTACCCGGCCTGTCAGGCATCGAGGTCTTACGGAGGTTGCGACGTACCGGGGCCGCCACACCGGTCCTGATCCTGACGGCGCGCAGCAGCTGGACTGAGAAGGTGGAAGGTCTCAATGCAGGGGCTGATGACTATGTGGCGAAGCCGTTTCACGTCGACGAAGTCGCAGCTCGCCTGCGCGCGCTGATGCGGCGCGTCGCGGGCCAAGCCACCTCCGAATTGCGCCACGGAGATATCGTGCTTGACCCCGTTGCCGGCACCGCCAATGTTGCGGGCCAGCCGATCGAATTGACGGCACAGGAATTTCGCCTGCTCCACCTCTTCCTGCATCGCGTCGGCCGCGTCGTGACGCAAGCCGAGTTGCTCGACCATCTCTACGGCCTGAATGAGGAACGCAGCTCGAATACGATCGAGGTCTATGTCGGTCGGCTGCGACGCAAAATCGGCCGCGATACCATCAGGACCCTGCGCGGTCTGGGCTACAGGTTCGGCTGATGGTCAGAAGTCTGCGCGCCCGGCTGCTGGTTGGCGTTATTCTCACGACCGTGACAGGTATCGCTGTCGCTGGCGTTTCGATTTCCGCGCTGTTCCGGGCGCACGTCACGGAGCTTGTCAATGCCGAGCTGATCGGTCATCTCGACGAGCTCGAAGGTCTGTTGGCCCGCACGGCCGACGGACATGTCGCTCTGGCACAAAGGCTCAGTGATCCGCGCTTCGCGCAGCCCGGGACTGGCTATTACTGGCAGGTGAGCGATCGCAACGGCATCGTCCTACAATCAGCCTCCCTCGAACCGCAACGGCGTTTTCCGCCACCCGCGCGGGGGGCGGATCGGCAGCTTACTCGCTCAGTCGAAGCTGGCCCGGCTGGTGAGCCGATGATCGCATATGAGCGACCGTGGCAGACCGCTGAAAACGGTTACGTGCTTCAAATTGGCGCCGACCAGCGGATCGTCGATGATGTACTGAGACATTTTAATCAGGCGCTGGCCCTGTCACTCGGCACACTGGCAATAGCCCTAATTGGGGCCGGCACGTTGCAGGCCTGGTTTGGTCTGCGTCCCATGCGCCGTCTGCGCGACGCGCTGGGCGACATTCGCGCGGGCAAAGCAGAAACCCTGCCTGGTGACTTCCCGTCCGAAGTTCGGCCGCTGGTCGATGATCTCAACGCTCTGATCGACGCCAATACCCAGATGGTTCGCCGCGCCCGCACGCAGGCGGGCAATCTCGCGCATGGCCTGAAGACACCATTGGCCGTGCTGACGGACGAAGCGCGCCGGCTGCTCGCGAGAGGTGATACCGAGGGCGCCGCGGTCCTGACTCAGCAAACAGGGCGGATGCAGCGCCAGATTGATTTCCAGCTTGCCCGAGCCCGTGCCGCAGCCAACGCCGGCCTGCCTGGCGTCATCACGCAGGTCGAACCTGCCTTCGCATCAATAGCCGCGGCGATGCGGCGGCTCTATGCTCATCGTGAGCTGACGATCGTCCATACAGCCGAGACGGAATTGCTTGCCGCCGTCGATCCCAACGACCTTGACGAGATGGTCGCCAACCTGGTCGATAATGCCTGCAAGTGGGCTCGTGGTGTTGTCTCGATCAAGGCTACGCGCGATACCCCGACGGGGCAGCTCCTTATTACGATCGTTGATGACGGGCCAGGCATCCCGGCTGATGCACTAAACCGCGCGTTCGCCCCAGGCGAGCGGCTCGACGAGGCCAAACCGGGAAGCGGGCTCGGACTCGCAATCGTCCGCGATCTCGCCACACTGCACGGCGGCTCTGTCGAACTATCCAATGGCAGAAATGGAGGCCTTCACGCGGAGTTGCGGCTCCCATCAGCCTGACAAGTTCAACGGCGTCTAGGTTGGGCGAGTTTCATCGTGGCCGCGTCGTCCGCGCACCATTCGACCTGAGCGATTCGGCGCGCTCGAAATCAGCATCCGCGCCGCTCTGATCTCCAGCGTTCGCTTTCATCGTTCCGCGTTCGAACAAGAAGGTCGGATTCTTCGGATCAGCCTTGATGACCAGATCATAATCCGCGATGGCACGATCAAAGAGTCCTTTACGCCCGAGTGCCTTCCCGCGATTATAATAGGCACCGAGGTAGTCAGTCCTCAGTTGTACGGCGCGATCGAAATCAGAAATCGCGCGATCAAGCTCTCCCTTGCTCATTAAAGCAACGCCTCGGTTGTTGAGCGCGACATAGTAGTCGGGGGACAAACGAAGTGCTCGATCGTAATCCTCCATGGCACGGTCGATATCTCCACTCGACCGCAGCGCGACACCGCGATTGTTATAAGCCGCCGCCAACTGGGTGATCATCCGCTCGCCTGCCTGGATAACCGCTGTGCATCCCCGGATCGAGCGATCGGGTACGATTTCGGCCGCATGCACGCACGAGTCCCAATCCTCGTCGCTCAAAGCTGATGTGGGCGACGAGTTAATTGCAAAGTACGCAATAAATATCGTTGTGCTCAATAACGTAAGAGCACAACGCTTCCAGCGGGTGGTTCGCGCTAGGATCGATGCAGTTCGTGTTCTCGTATACAGCGGCGTAATGCAAATGAGCAAAGAGTAGCCTCAAGTACGTGCATTATATTATTCCCAGTTTGTTCTCTAACAATCCTGTCTGAATTTTCCCTGACAATCGACGTTTGAGACATCCGATCTGGTCGCTTCCCGAACGAGAGTACACCCGTCGAGTGCTATAGAGATTACCAAGCGAGCGCCGTGCGTGCCATCCGACAGGGACAGATCCAAGACTCCCGGACTAAGCCTCAGTCTGGTAGCATGAAGACATCAGCGGTGTTTGATGTACTAGCAGCGGCAATCGACGGGACGGGATGGATCCGGACTCGGTCACGGGAGGGCAACGAGGAGCCGCTATCCGGAAGAAATCGTCCTGCAAGAATTGAACATCGCGCTCTGCGGCGCTGCCAACTTGAATGACCTCTGAAATATCTGGAGGTCAATACGGCGAATTGCTCTGCAACGGCGCTCCGCAAATATGCAAGATATCAACCTAATATTAAGTTGGCGCGCCCGACACGATTCGAACGTGTGGCCTCCACCTTCGGAGGGTGGCGCTCTATCCAGCTGAGCTACGGGCGCATCGATATTCAGATAGTGTCCGAGATCGACCACGGTCAATCGCGAATTCTAGAATCGACATGGCTCAAACGACGCGGGCTAAAGCCTCGCCGATCATCGCCATTCGTACTCCACAACCTCCTTTCGGTTTGCTTCCGTGGTGCTTCCGCGACCTCGAATGCGATTTTCGTGCTTCCTTCGAGTTTCGCCAATCGCTTGGTTTCACTCGTTTTTTACGACACCCTCGACCATCAGAAAGAGCTTGCATTTGCCTTCGGAGGGCAACGCTCTATCCAGCTGAGCTACGGGTGCGTGCAGGTTTTCCGTTTAACCGAAAGGGGAGCTCGCGGCAATGGGGCGAACCGGGTGAGGGCGAACCGGGAACGGCCGGCAAAACGGGCTGACAATCCGCCCCTCGCCCCGGCTTCCGCCCTCAAAGCCGCGTCGCGCGCGGGCCGTTCCTACCCCTCCACGCGCTCGCGCAGGCTGAGCCCGGTGGCGGCCTCAAGCTCCGCTATCGCCTGATCGGCATTCAGCACTTTGATCGTTGTCATACCCATCTCGCGCGCCGGCTTCAGGTTGACGCCGAGATCGTCGAGGTAGACGCAGCGCTTCGGATCGACGCCCAGCGCCTCGACCATCATCTGGTAGATGCGCGGGTCGGGCTTGCGCAGGCCGATCTTGGCGGACTCGATGACGTGGTCGAACAGCGCCATCACCTCGGCCACGTAGAGCGTACGTCCCTTCAGGCTGGCTGTCGAGTTCGCCGGCAGATTATTGGTGATGCAGCCGGTCTTGCACTGCGCCTTCACCCGCCGCAGCGCCTCCACCATCTCCGGCCGCAGGTCGCCGAACAGCAGCGGCAGCACGTCGTGGCCACGGACCTCCGCGCCGAGCGCCAGCGATTCCTCCGCGAACAGACGGTCGAACGTCTCGATATCGATTTCCGCGCGCTCGAATTTCGCCCAGGCATTTTCGAGATGATTGGCGGCGTTGGTGCGGCGGATGATGTCGGCGGGCAGGCCGCGCTCGGTCTCGAACCGGCTGAAGGCCTCGAACGGCGAAGAAGTCAGAACTCCGCCGAAATCCCAGATCACTGCCTCGATCATGCGTCCGCCCGTGTGCGATTGTCGTTGCCCGTGGGCTAGCATGCGCCCGGCGCCGAGACAACGCACGGGCCAGAATCAGATCGGCGAGCCGGATGCCGCGGGTGAAAAGATCGCCATCGGCGCAGCGACGCCCCGGAGCGCGAATTCGCCCAGACACTCCAGCGGGTGCGTCATCAGCCGCGCCGCCGCCGCTGTCACGAGCACGCTGCGGCCAAGCGCCTTTTGCAGCGCCTCCACCCGGCTGGCCTCGTTCACCGCCGGACCGATCACGGTGAAATCCAGCCGCTCCGGCGCGCCGATATTGCCGAAGAACACTTCGCCTTCATGGAGCGCAATGCCGGCGCATAGCGGCTGCCAACCGTCAATCGCCGCGAGGGCGGCGGGCGGATTCGCATTCAGGTCAGCCAGCCCGCGCTGCGCAGCCTCGGCGGCGGCGAGGGCGGCGTCGGCCAGGGCACCGTCGCCCTCGTTACGTTGCAGCGGAAACACCGCGAGCAGTCCATCGCCCATGAATTTCAGCACATCGCCGCCGCGCGCCAGCACCGCGCCCGCCAGCACTTCGAAATAGGCGTTGAGCAGCGCCACCATGTCGGGCCCCGAGAGCCGGTCCGACAGATCGGTGAAGCCGCGCAGATCGGCGAGCCAGATCACGGCATGGATCGCCTCGCCGCCACCGCGCCGGATCTCTCCGTTCAAAACCTTGCCGGCCGCAGAGGGGCCGAGATAGGCACCCAGCGCGTTGCTGGCGATGCGATCGGCGATATGCCGCTCGACATGAAAGGCGAACAGATCAAGCAGGGACTTCAACTGCGCGATCTGCGGCTCGTCGAACCCGCCCTCGCGCAGCGTGGCGAACGTCATCGCGTGACGGTAGCCTTCCGATCCCAGCGGGAGCGCGATGTAGTCGTGGTAACCGGCCTCGGCCAGTTCGCGCATGATCGGGAATTCATTCTGCGCCGCCTGATCGCGCGGATTGCAGCGGACTGCATGGCCCTGTTCGAAAACGCGCGGCAGCGGATTGCGGCGATAGCTGTCGGTGCGATCGATGCCGTGCTGGACCTTCACCTCCTCGCAGTGCCCGTCGCTGCTGCGCCAGTTCCAGGCGAAGCCGCGCAGCTGCGGATGGAGCGTGCCGACATGGAGACTGGCGCGATCGATCGGAAAGCCCGCCGCCACCAGCCGCCAGAAAAAGCATTCGACCAGTTCCAGCGTGCCGCTCTCCCGGCCCGCCTCGCGGAGCAGCCAGTCCCCGATGTCGTCGATCGTGAGACTTGCAGGCGCAACGCCCGGCCCTCTGGCGACATTCCGCACGATGGTCACCCCGGCAGGATAGACTCGCGGAGACGTCAGGGAAGGAGTATCGGCCGTGTTGTGCACGTGGCGGACCCGGATTGGAGCACCGTCGATATAGGCATACGCGACGGGCGCGCAAGCGCGAGCTAGCGCGGGGCCGACCCGGCGGCCTCAGAGATGGCGGAGGCGACCGTCCCGGCCAGCCGCTGCACGGCTCTCACGAATACGTCGCTCTCGTTCATCGCCCGCGCCAGCACGAGGCCACCCTGAATGCCGGCCACGCAGTCTTCCGCGAGCGCCCGCGCCTGAGCCTCGTCCAGTCCCGCCCTTGTCAGCGCATCCGCCAGCGACGCCATCCACCGGCGGAAATAGTCGCGGACGTCGTTGGCAAACCGATCCCGCGTCTCGTCGAGCGCGAACACGCCGACGAGGCACACCCGTCCGCCATCGTTGAAATAGCGCAGCACGCTCGCCCACATCGCCGCGATCGCAGCCTCGGGCGCATCGCGCTCCAGCGGAAGATAGACATTGGCCTCGAACCAGCCGCGAATATTCGCCAGCACCTCGGCCGCCATCTGCTCCTTACCACCCGGAAAGAAGTGATACAGGCTGCCTTTCGAGACACCGGTCCGCTCGGTGATCCGGCTGAACGATGCGCCCTCATAGCCGAGTTCGCGAAACGCCTCGGCGATGAGAGGCAGGGTGTCCTTCTTCTCGAAGACGGTGCGCAAATCCTAAAGTCCCAGATCCGACAGGCCCGGATGATCGTCCGGCCGACGGCCCAGAGGCCAGAAAAATTTGCGTTCGCTCTCCGCGATCGGCAGGTCGTTGATGCAGGCGAAGCGGCGTTGCATCAGGCCGGCTGCGTCGAACTCCCAGTTCTCGTTACCGTAGGAGCGAAACCAGTTGCCGCTGTCGTCGTGCCATTCATAGGCGAAGCGGACCGCGATGCGATTATCCGTGAAGGCCCAGAGCTCCTTGATCAGGCGATAGTCCAGTTCCTTCGTCCATTTGCGGGTAAGAAATTCGACGATCTGCTGGCGGCCGACGGGAAACTCGGTCCGATTCCGCCATCGACTGTCTTCCGTATAGACCAGTGACACCTTCTGCGGATTGCGGCTGTTCCAGCCATCCTCCGCCATCCGAATCTTCGCAATGGCCGTTTCTTCCGTGAAGGGGGGAACGAGCGCGCTCATCAGACGATTCTCCTGAACCAATCAGCTCATTATAGACCAATCGGTTTATAGCACAATGAGGATGTCCTCCACGCCGGAAGAACCACGGGGTACCCTCGCCCCCTGCGGCCGGTCCACGTCAGGTAAGCCGGACCAACCGCCGATATGTCCGGAACGCCGCGCGGCATTATTACCGAAATGCAAGCTGTCCGACCTCCGGCAGGCCGGATAGCCTGCCGTCCCGTCTCAGCCGACACACGGCCACGGAATTTTATCAACCGGACTTACACAGTCGCCGCGCAAGCTCGTGCGGACCTCAACCGCGTGCTGGACCATATGATCCGCGATCTCATCGTTTTCGTCGTGTCGAATTTCACCCTGACCTTCGTCGTCATCGGACTGATTTTTTCAGCCGCCGCACTCGCGCGCGCCCCGAGACCTGTCACGAGCGACATCGTTATCGACCGGCTGCTGTCCTGGCATCTGTTCTGGGCCATCGGCGTGGCCTACTTCTATAACTTCGTGATGCATGGCTTCTTCGGAGAAACGGCCGCGCGCTTCATCGGCTGGGCCGACAGTCCGTTCCAGTTCGAGGTGGCGACGGCCAGCCTCGGCTTTTCCGCCGTCGGCTTTCTCGCGGCCTTTGGCAGCTTCGACCGGCGCCTGATGGCGGTGACAGGCCCCAGCCTGTTCACGCTCGGCGCGGCTGCGGGACACATCTACCAGATGATCCACGCCCACAATTTCGCGCCGGGCAACGCAGGCGTGATCTTCTACAGCGACATCATCATTCCCCTGATCGGGTTTACGCTGCTATGGTTGCAGCGTCGATCCACGCACCGAGCCCGCATCCCGTCAACATCGTCGCATTGACGGACACCTCCGGAATGTTCCACCCTGCCGGCCTGCGGACCATCCGGAGCGCGAGGACGATGGGCAAAAGCCCGACCAAAAAAGAAGAAACGACAGGCTTGAAAGAAACCCGGACAAGCCTCGCCGGAGTTCTGGCCACCATTTTCGGAGACTGCCGCCACGAACTGATCGCGCGGCGCGCCGCCGCCCTTCGCGGCAAGCCCGAAGCCATCCACGCCATGCGCATCGCGATGACGAAACTTCGATGCAGCTTCCGTTTCTTCGCACCCGTGCTTCCTCCGAAAGATCTGATGGCCATCAGGCTGGACGCCGACTGGCTCAGCGGGCAGCTCGGCCGGGTGCGGGACATCGATTCCGCCATCGCCCTTCAGGGCGAAGACCTCGAAGGCGTCCCGGACCGCACCCGCTGGCTGGCGGAACGACGGCGGCGGCATGTGCAGTTCACGCGCGCGTTGCGTTCGCCGCGTTACACGCGCCTGATGCGCTCGCTATCGTCCTGGCACAGAAAGCTGTCGCAACGGCCGCTCGCGGGCGACAGCAGCCCGCGCACGTTTTTCACGCGGCAACTGGGCGCATGGCAGCAGCGCATCATCGGATCCAAGCGCCGCCTTGCCGACATGCGTACGGCCAAACGCCATCGCCTGCGGCTGAAGGCCAAGCGATTGCGTTACGCGCTGGAATGGGGCCTGACTTTCTGGCCTTCGGCTCGCACCAAGACGCGCCGGCTGGCGCTGGCCAGCACGAAAACTTTGCAAACGACGCTCGGCAAACTGAACGACGCGAACGTTCATCGCGAACATGCACAGGCCATCGGCCTTTCCCCCCTGCCTGCCCTGCTCGCCTTCGAGCATGGCCGGGAGCGTCGCAAGCTGCTGCGCAAAGCGCAGAGTGCGCTGAAGGATCTGAAGTCGCTCGACCTCAGTGCCTGAGACGTGCCGCCGGATCAAGATACACCGCCCCGCCACGCCCGACGCAACAGGAAGGTGACATCCCGGTGTGACATCCACGAAGTGCGAGCTCAGGACAGACGCTTCATCCAGTCATCAACATCCTGGCGCACCTGATCCTTCGCAAGGCCGTAACGCTCCTGCAACTTGCCTTCGAACTGGTCGCGACGCCCCTCGATAACGTTCAGGTCATCGTCGGTGAGTTTGCCCCACTGCTCCTTGGCCGCGCCCCGGAACTGCTTCCAGTTTCCTTCGATCCGGTTCCAATCCATCTGGTGTTCCCTCCATTTTCGGGGCGCAGACATCAGCGCCCCGGTCAGAACAACACAGGAAAGCGCCCGCCTGTTCCTCACAGGCGGGCGCGGCATCGTGTCTGGAAAGGAGCCGGACGCAGCGCGTCAGGCGCTCGCCTTTGCCTCGCGGCGACGGGCGTGAAGGATGAACTCCGTATAGCCGTTCGGCTGCGCGCGTCCCTTGAAGACCAGATCGCACGCGGCCTTGAAGGCAACGCCGTCGAAGCCCGGCGCCATCGGCTTGTAGAGCGGATCATCCGCGTTCTGGCGATCCACCACCACTGCCATGCGCTTGAGCGCCTCCATTACCTGCGCCTCGCTGACCACGCCGTGGTGCAGCCAGTTGGCGAGATGCTGGCTGGAGATGCGTAGCGTGGCGCGGTCTTCCATCAGGCCGACATCGTGGATGTCCGGCACCTTGGAACAGCCGACACCCTGATCGATCCAGCGCACCACGTAGCCGAGGATGCCCTGACAGTTGTTGTCGATCTCCTGCTTCACATCGTCCGGCGCCCAGTTGGACTGCGACACCGGAATGGTGAGGATGTCCGAGAGTTTCGCGCGGGGGCGTGACTTCAGTTCGTTCTGGCGCGCCTTCACGTTCACCTGATGATAGTGCAGCGCGTGCAGCGTGGCGGCGGTCGGCGACGGCACCCATGCGGTGGTCGCGCCCGCCTGCGGGTGGCCGATCTTCTGCGCCAGCATGTCCGCCATCTTGTCCGGCGCGGCCCACATGCCCTTGCCGATCTGCGCATGACCCGGCAGTCCGTCGATCAGGCCGGTGTCGACGTTCCAGTCCTCGTAGGCCTTGATCCACGGCTGGGCCTTCATGTCGTTCTTGCGGATCATCGGGCCGGCTTCGATCGAGGTGTGAATCTCGTCGCCGGTGCGGTCGAGGAAGCCGGTGTTGATGAACACCACGCGCTCCGAGGCGTTCTGGATACAGGCCTTGAGGTTCACCGTGGTGCGGCGCTCCTCGTCCATGATGCCGACCTTGAGCGTGTTGGCGGGCAGGCCGAGCAGCGTCTCGACGCGGCCGAACAATTCGCATGTCAGCGCCACCTCGTCCGGCCCATGCATCTTCGGCTTGACGATATAGACCGAGCCGGTGCGGCTGTTCGTGCGCTTCGACAGGCCCTTGATGTCGTGCACGGCCATCAGGCCGGTGACGGCGGCATCGAGAATGCCTTCCGGAATCTCCTGTCCCTGCGAATCGAGAACCGCATCGGTGAACATGTGGTGGCCGACATTGCGCACCAGCAGCAGGCTGCGCCCGTGCAGCGTCACCGGCTTGCCGTCGGGGCCCGTGTAAACGCGGTCCTCGTTCATGGTGCGGGTGAGCGTCTTGCCGCCCTTCTCGAAGTCCGCCGACAGCGTACCCTTCATCAGGCCCAGCGTGTTGCGATAGACCAGAACCTTGTCCTCGGCGTCCACCGCCGCGACGCTGTCCTCCATGTCGAGAATGGTCGAGACCGCGGACTCCATGATGACGTCGGCGACGCCGGCCGGATCGTCCTTGCCGATCGCGGACTCGCGATTCACGACGATCTCGACATGCAGGCCGTTGTTGACCAGCAGCACCACTTTCGGCGCGGCCGCCTCACCCTGATAGCCCGCGAACTGCGAAGGTGTCTTCAGGCCGACACTCTTGCCGCCGAGCGTCGCCTTAAGCGCGCCGCCCTCGACCGCATAGCCTGTGACGTCGGCGTGGCTGCCTTCGGCCAGCGGCACGGCCTGATCCAGGAACGCCTTTGCCTTCGCGATCACCTTGGCGCCCCGCGCCTTGTTGTAGCCCTTCCCTGCTTCGGAGGGATCCTGCGGGATCGCGTCGGTGCCGTAGAACGCATCGTACAGGCTGCCCCAGCGCGCATTGGCCGCGTTCAGCGCGTAACGTGCATTGGTGAGCGGCACGACGAGCTGCGGCCCGCAGATCTGGCCGATCTCCTCATCCACATTGGAGGTCGTCACTTCCTTGGTCGCCGGCTCCGGCAGCAGGTAGCCGATCTCCTTCAGGAACGCGGTATAGGCGTCCATGTCGATCGGTTTGCCCTTGCTGGCGAGGTGCCACGCGTCGATCTTGGCCTGAAGGTCGTCGCGTCTGGCGAGCGCGGCGCGCACCTGCGGCGCGAGATCACGAACGATACCGGCAAAGCCGTTCCAGAAGTCTTCGGCTGAAATGCCGGTGCCGGGGGCGGCCTCCCCGGCGATAAAATCCGTCAGGACAGGAGCGATCTTCAATCCGTGCGCCGTGGTATCGTTCATGGACAGTCTTTCAGGAATGGAACGTGAATGCGCCAGACCCGCCATGGGGGCGGCCGGGCGCGCGCGGAAAATGGTCCGGCGTTTTAGCAGGGTGCCGGGAAACTCGCCACCTGTGATGCAACCGGCCCGGGCTGGCGTCCCGCAACGCGCCGTGCGTCAATGCGCGGCCCGGCCGCCCTGCCCGGCCCCGAACCGCTCCAGCACCAGTTTGATGATGATGGTCATAAAGGCCACCGCCGTCAGCACCAGGGCGGCTGCGAACGCGCCCGGGACATTATAGTCCTGATACAAAAGCTCGATCTGCAGCGGCAGGGTGGTGGTCTGGCCCCGGATGTTTCCGGAGACGACCGAAACTGCCCCGAATTCACCCATGACGCGCGCGTTGCACAGAATCGCGCCATAGACCATCGCCCAGCGGACATTGGGCAGCGTCACCCGCAGGAAAGTGGCAAAGCCCGAGGCTCCCAACGTCACGGCGGCTTCTTCCTCGTCCGTGCCCTGCACCTGCATCAGCGGGATCAGCTCGCGTGCGACAAAAGGCGCCGTGACGAATATGCTGGCCAGCACGATGGCGGGCAGCGCGAACATCACCTTGATGCCGAGTTGCTCCAGGATCGGTCCGAACAGCCCCTGCGAACCATAGACGAACAGATAGGCCACGCCCGCGACGATGGGCGATACCGAGTAGGGCAGCTCGATCAGCGCGATCAGCAGTGTCCGCCCCGGAAACGTGAACTTGGTCACCGCCCACGCGGCCGCGAGACCGAACGCGATGTTGATCGGAACCACGATCAGCGCGGTGATCACGGTGAGCAGAATCGCATGCAGCGTCCCGGCGTCCGAAAGGTTGCCGAGGAACACGCCCAGACCCGGCCGCAGCGCCGACACCAGAATCAACACCAGCGGCGCGATCAGAAACAGCGCGGTGATCACGGCAACCACACCCAGCACCACGGCGCGCGTCGTCGGACCGCCGCCCACGGGCGTCACCATCCAGGCTTGTTGCGGGCGCTGCGCCATCACTCGTCTCCGCCCCCGATGTAACGCAGGTGCCACGCCTGAATGAGGTTGATGACGATCAGCATGAGGAAGGACAGCGCCAACATGACGGTGGCGATCGCCGCCGCCGCCTCGTAGTTGTATTCCTCCAGCCGGATATAGGTGAGCAGCGCCACGATCTCGGTGCGCATCGGCTGGTTGCCCGCGATGAAGATCACCGCGCCGAACTCGCCAAGGCTGCGCGCGAAGGACAGTGAGCAGCCGGCGAGGAATGCGGGGAAAATCGCGGGAAAGATCACCTTGCGGATGATCTGGAAATCGGACGCGCCGAGCGAACGCCCGGCCTCCTCGACATCGGAGCCGAGATCCTCAAGCACCGGCTGCACGGTGCGCACCACGAAGGGAATGCTGGTGAACGCCATCGCAATCGCGATGCCGAGCGGCGTATAGGCGACCGGCACTCCGATGGCCATCAGCGGCTCGCCGAACCACCCGTTCTTGGCGAACAGCGCGGTGAGCGCCAGACCCGCCACCGCCGTCGGCAACGCGAACGGAACATCAACCAGTGCATCCAGCACCCGCTTGCCGGGGAACTGATAGCGCGCCAGCGCCCAGGCGAGCAGCAGCCCATAGAACGCGTTGAACAGCGTGGCGACGAAGGCCATCGAGATCGTGACCTGCAGCGCCGCCAGCGTGCGCGGCGAAGTCAGGATCGCGATAAACTGCGTTAGCCCGGCCCCCGACGCCTTCACCAGAAGGGCGGCGAGGGGCAGCAGCACGATCACCCCGAGATAGAACAGGGTGATGCCGAGCGAGAGACCGAAGCCTGGAATAACGCGATGTCTCACCGGCCGCCTGAACCTGCTGCTGTCGGACACAACGTCGTCGTCTTGCGACGCGCGCGCCGGCTGCTCCTCCCTTACCTCATATTCGGCCCATGCGAAATTATCATCAGGGATCGATGTGGAACGAGGGAGTATCCGCACGGCACGCCCGCCCGCAACTCAGCGCGCGCCGAACAGCTGATCGAGCTTCGCGCCCGGATTGAGATGATCGGCATTGACCTTGCCCCAGCCGCCGAATTCGTCCTCAATCGTGTACAGCTTCACGCTGGGGAAATTGTCCTTGAACTGCGCCACCACCGCCTTGTCGTGCACGCGATTGTGCAGCCTGGCGAGGATGGTCTGCCCTGCCGGCGAGTAGAGATATTCCAGATAGGCCGTCGCCAGCGCCCGCGTGCCATGCTTGTCGGCGTACTTGTCCACCACCGTCACGGGGAACTCGGCGAGCAGGCTGGACGGGGGCACCACCACCTGGAACTTGTCGGCACCCGCGAGATCGCGAATGCCATTGGTCTCGGCCTCGAAGGTGATCAGCACATCGCCGGTCTGACGCTCGACGAATGTCGTGGTGGCGGCGCGGCCGCCGGTATCGAACACCGGCACGTTGGCAAACAGCTTTTTGATGAACTCGTCGGCCTTGTCCGCGCCGAGCGTATGCTTTGCATAGGCGTAAGCGGCAAGATAGGTGTAGCGCGCGTTACCCGAGGTCTTCGGATTCGGGAAGACCACCTTGACGTCAGGACGCACCAGATCGCCCCAGTCCTTGATGTTCTTCGGGTTGCCCGCGCGCACGAGGAACGCCGGCAGCGAGTAATAGGGCGAAGAATTGTTCGGCAGGCGCGAGGCCCAGTCCGCCGGGATCAGCTTGCCCTTGTCGTGCAGCACCTGCACGTCCGTCACCTGATTGAAGGTGACGACATCCGCTTCCAGTCCTTCCAGGATCGAACGCGCCTGCCGCGACGATCCGGCATGCGACTGCTTGATGTCGATGTCCTGGCCGGTCTTCTCCTTCCATGCCTTGGTGAAGGCGGCGTTGATCTCGACGTAAAGCTCGCGCGCGATGTCGTAGGAGACATTGAGCAGCGAGTTGGCGGTCTGGGCCTGCGCCGGAGCGGAGGCGGCGAGCAATCCGCCGACGGCGAGAGCCGCGATGAGAGCGTTGAAAGAGCGACGCACGGTTGAACTCCCTGTCCTTGCAAGACTTGTAGGTCGGTCGCGCGGCATGACGGTCACGGCCGCGTCGGATTCGATCTGTCAGATGTGGGCGGCAAGCCCCGCGAGCGGCGAGAACAGCACGCCGTCCGCCAGCAGCAGGCTCTCGATATCCTCCACGGCCTGCGCCAGCGGCTGAATGCTGGTGTCGACGGCAAGCTCGGCCGCAAGCGGCGGCTCGTAGTCCCCCGCGATGCCGGTGAAATTGGCCAGCGTCCCGGCCCGCGCACGGGCGTAATGTCCCTTGGGGTCGCGGGCCTCGCAGACTTCGGCGGGCGTCGCGATGTGAATCTCACGGAACAGATCGCCAGCGATGGCACGCGCGGCCTCGCGGTCCGCACGCGCTGGCGAGACCGCCGCGACGATAGCGATCTGGCCGTTGCGGGCGAGATGCGCGGCCACCTCGGCGAGCCGACGGATGTTCTCGCGGCGATCCTGTGGCGAAAAGCCGAGGTCGCTGTTCAAGCCCGCGCGCAGCGTGTCGCCATCGAGCAGCACCGGCGCGCCGCCGCGTTCGAACAGCCGCCGCTCCAGCGCACGCGCGATGGTGGACTTGCCCGCACCCGGCAATCCGGTGAGCCACAGCACCGCGCCCCTATGGCCATGACGTGCACTGCGCTCGTCGGCACGGAGCGCGGATTCCACCGGCACGATATCGCCCGGCGCGGCGCGTTCGCCCGCATCGACGCTGAGCACGAGACCGCCGCCCGCAATGCGGCCGTTCACCTCGATCACCAGGCGGCCGGTGCGCGGATTGTCCGCGTAAGAATCAGCGGCGATGGGCTGCGCCAGCGACAGATCGATTTCGCCGACATGGTTGCGCGCGATGGCTTGGGTCTCGACGCTGGCGAGATCGCCGGGATCGACGGCCTTGTCGATGGCGACGACAGTTGCACGACTCTCCTTGGTGCCGAGACGAACAAGAAGCGAAGCGCCTTTGGTCAGCTCCGCTTCATGCAGCCAGAAAATCCGCGCGCGCAAACGGCGCGTGTCGCGCGGGCCTGCGCCGATATGGGCGATGATATCGCCGCGCTCGACGAACAGCTCCCGGTCCAGCGTGATGCCGACCGAGCTGCCGGCGAACTGTGGCCCGTTCACCGGGGTATGCGGCCATCCCTCGACACTGCGAATCTGCGCGCGCTTGCCGGCCGGCATGATGACGATCTCGTCGCCGGCCTGAAGCTGGCCCGCCTCGATGCGGCCCGCGACGATGCGGCGATCGTCGAACTTGTAGATGGCCTGCACCGGCAGCCGCAGCGGCAATGCGTTCGCCGGACGCGCCGGTTCGAGGCCGTCCAGCGCCTCGACCACGGTCGGACCGTCGTACCAGCCGATGGCAGGCGTGCGTTGCGTCACGCCATCGCCTTCCCGCGCGGAAATCGGAATGATCGCGGCGGGCGTCACGCCGAGGGGCACGAGATGGTCCGTGATCTCGTCTGCGATGGCACGGAAGCGCGCGGCGTCGTAGCCCACGCGGTCCATCTTGTTGACGACGATGGCGACCTGCTTCACGCCGAGCAGGTGCAACAGATAGCCGTGCCGCCGGGTCTGGTCGCGCACGCCCTCCACCGCGTCGATGATCAGCAGTGCGCCATCGGCCTGCGAGGCGCCGGTGATCATGTTGCGGAGAAACTCCGCATGGCCCGGTGCGTCGATGAGCACCACATCGCGGTTGTTGGTGCGGAAGCGGATCTGCGTGGTGTCGATGGTGATGCCCTGATCGCGCTCGGTCTGCAGCGCATCGAGCAGGAACGACCATTCGAACGGCATGCCGCGCCGCGCGCTGACCGCCTTCAGCATCTCCAGCTTGCCATCAGGCAGGCTGCCCGTCTCATGCAGCAGACGGCCGACCAGCGTGGACTTGCCGTGATCGACATGGCCGACGATGACGATGCGCACCTGCGGCCGCCGCGCGGCCTCGTCCTCGGCAACCGGTTGAAGATTTGCGACCGCGACGGTCATGACATGTCCTTGCGATGATCTTACAGACAGATGGTTTTACAAATATCCCGACGCGCGCAGACGCTCGAAGGCGTCTTCGGTCTCGTGATCGAGGGCACGGCCGGCGCGCTCGGGCACTTTCGTGTCGCGGAGCTCGCGAAGGATGTCGTCGATGGTCGCGGCATCCGAAGCGACGGGGAAGGTGATGTCGGCGTCGCCCAGCGAACGATAACGCTGGCCGTCCTTCGCGAGATAAAGCGGGATGATCGGAATGCCCTCGCGCTTTGTGTAGGCCCAGATATCCGCCTCGGTCCAGTGCAGGATCGGATGCACGCGCAAATGCGCACCGGGCGGCACGGCCGCGTTGAACTGATCCCAGAACTCCGGCGGCTGATCGCGCACGTCCCAGCCACCCTCGGTGCCGCGTGGCGAGAACACACGCTCCTTCGCACGGGTCGCCTCCTCGTCGCGGCGGATGCCGGCGATCAGGCCGTCGAAACCGTATTTGGCCAGCGCGAGCTTCAGCCCCTCGGTCTTGCGCGCGGCAGAGCGCGCCGCCGGCGGCAGGGTCTGGTCGACCGCGTCGATCGGCGGGCAAGGCTCGACGCGCAGGTCCAGGTTCCATTCGCGGGCATATTCATCGCGGAACGCATACATCTCCGGAAATTTCTTGCCGGTGTCGACATGAAGCGCCGGGAAGGGCACGCGGCCGAAGAAGGCCTTGCGCGCCAGCCAGATCATGACATTGGAGTCCTTGCCGAGCGACCACAGCAACGCCAGCTTGCGGAGTCGGGCAAATGCCTCGCGCAGGATATAGATGCTCTGCGCCTCGAGCTGATCGAGATGGTCGTTGTCGATGGTGGCGGGGCGGGCCGGCGCGACGACCTGCCGAACCTCTTGCACGGTGGAGACCATGGATAACTCACGGACGTTTTCGGGGAGCGAACGGTCTGGCATGCGCGATGCATCGATGGATCACGCTGCGAGCCGGGCAAACGGGCTGGAGAACAAACATCTCTCGTTTGACACTCGGAGAGCAGAAACTTCTAAATCTCCGGCCGGTTGAAGAAGAAATAATTTTCTCTTTACCGTCGGTTGAAGATACATATATAGAAAATAATTCTAGTCAACCCCGCAGTTAGCGGGGCGCGGAGTCATCCATGCGGTTCCTGCCGATCTTCCTCGATCTGCACCACGGCCCGGTCGCCCTGATCGGAGACGGCGAGCTTGCACAGGCCAAGCTGCGCATTCTTCTCGCCGCGGGCGCGCGCGTGCGCTGGTTCCGGACGGCGAGCGACGCAGAGGCTGTGGCGGAGAGCCATCCGGCACTCATAGTGACCCGGGACGATCCGCTGACGGCGGATTTATCGGGCGTGGTCGCCATCGTCTGCGCCGGAGCCGGCGAGACAGGTCTTGCTATGTCAGGCAGGGCGCGCGCGCTCGGCATTCCGGTCAACGTGATGGACGATCCGTCCCATTCGACCTTCATCTTTCCGGCGGTCGTCGATCGCGGCGACGTCATGGTCGCAATCGGCACCGGGGGAGCCTCGCCCGTGGTGGCGCGCCGGGTGCGTGAACGTATCGAGACGGTGCTGCCGCAGCGGATCGGCGATCTGGCCGGCCTGATCGGCCGCTGGCGCCGCCGCATTCACGATCAGATTTCAAATCCGCTGCTGCGCCGTCGCTTCTGGGAGCACGTGGTCGATGGCCCGATCGGCGCATCGGTGCTGAACGGACGGGAAAACGAGGCCGAAACCGCGCTCGCATCCATCGCGGATCCTTCGGCCTATGCCGGCGAAGCCAATCCGGGCTTCGTCACGCTGGTGGGCGCGGGGCCCGGCGATCCGGACCTGCTTACGCTGAAGGCGCTGCGCGCATTGCAGGACGCCGACATTATTTTCTATGACGACCTTGTCACGCCCGAAATTCTCGACCGCGCCCGCCGTGATGCGTCGCGCGTGTCGGTCGGCCGCCGGATCGGCAAACCGGGCATCGGACAGGATGCCATCAACGCGCTGCTGGTCGAGGCCGCGCGCGAGGGCAAGCGCGCCGTGCGCCTCAAAGGCGGCGATCCCTTCATCTTCGGACGCGGCGGCGAGGAAGTGGACGCCTTGCGCGAGGCCGGCGTGCCTTACGCGATCATTCCCGGCATCACCGCCGGGCTCGGCGCGGCCTCGGAAGCCGAACTTCCTCTCACCTTCCGCCGCAAGGCGCTGCGCATCACCTTCCTGACCGCGCATAAAACCCGCGATGCCGAGGCGGTCGACTGGTCCGCCCTCACCGACGAGAAGATGACCGTGGTCGTCTACATGGGCATCACCGCCGCGCCCGCGATCCGAGCGGGCCTGCTCACCGCAGGCCGCTCGCCGGATACGCCCGTCGGCATCTTCGCCCGCGTCACCCGCCCCGATTCGAAATCGGTCGTCGGCACGCTCGATCATCTGCCCGCGCTGGTGCGCGAGGTTGAGAACGGCCCCGCCATCCTCGTGATCGGCGATGTCGTGTCCCACTCCGCGCCGTGGCGTGCGCAAATCGCCAACATTCTTCCCAATTATCTGGTAGCCGCCGAATGACGTCCCCGCTGCAACAGAAGATCAAGATCACCGGCCCGTCCGTTGTCACCGCCAATCGCACCAGCGATGGCGTCGTGATCTACCGGACCACGAACGGCTGGTCCGAAAGCCTGAAAGACGCCGCCGTGTTCGAGACGGCGGACGCCGGGCGCGCGCTGCTCGCCGATGCTGTCGCCGACGATATCGGCGCTGTCGGCTCCTACATCGCGCCCGTCATCCGCAAGCCGGACGGCACCATCGTTCCCGGCAACCTGCGCGAGCGCATCCGCAATCGCGGCGTGACCATCGAATTGCTCGCGACCGCCTGAAGCCAGCCTCAAGAGCCAGCTCCGAAAGCAAGTCCTATGTACGCCTATGATGAACTCGACCGCACGCTGGTCAGCGAACGCGTCTCCGAATTTCGCGATCAGGTGAAGCGCCGCCTTTCCGGTGAACTCACCGAGGACGAATTCAAATCGCTGCGGCTGATGAACGGCGTCTATCTGCAACTGCACGCCTACATGTTCCGCGTCGCGATCCCCTATGGCACGCTGTCGTCGCGGCAGATGCGCCAGCTCGCGCATGTGGCGCGCACATACGATCGCGGCTACGGTCACTTCACCACGCGCCAGAACATCCAGTTCAACTGGATCAAGCTGAAGGACCTGCCGGACGCGCTGGAGGATCTCGCCCGCGTCGATATCCACGCGATGCAGACCAGCGGCAACTGCATGCGCAACGTCACCGCCGACCAGTGGTCCGGCGTCGCGCCGGGCGAGGTGGAGGATCCGCGCGTCTGGGCGGAAATCCTGCGCCAGCACACGGCGCTGCATCCGGAGTTTTCGTTCCTGCCGCGCAAGTTCAAGATCGCGATCACAGCCTCGGCGCATGACCGCGCCGCGATCAAGGTGCACGACATCGGCCTGCGGCTGATCAGGAACGAGCAGGGCGAGACCGGTTTCGAGGTGCTGGTGGGCGGCGGGCTCGGGCGCACGCCCTTCATCGGCAAGCTCATCAAGCCGTTCGTCGCGGGGCGCGAGATCCTGACCTATCTGGAAGCAGTGCTGCGCGTCTACAACCTGCACGGCCGCCGCGACAATCTTTACAAGGCGCGGATCAAGATCCTCGTTCACGAACTCGGCGCGGAGAAGTTCGCCGCCGACGTGGAGCGGGAATGGGCCGCGATCCGCAACGGCCCGCTGGCGCTGACGGACGACGACATCGAGGCTGTCCGCGAACGCTTCGTCTATCCGGACTACGAGACGTTGCCGGATCAGCCTGAAGAACTGATCAGCGCGACCGCCGATGCCGGCTTCAAGACCTGGCTGGACAACTCGGTCGCGCCGCACCGCGTCACCGGCTACGGCATCGTGACGATCTCGCTCAAGCCGGTCGGCGCGCCTCCGGGCGATGCCACCGCCGAACAGATGGATGTCGTCGCCGATCTCGCGGACCGCTATTCGTTCGGCGAAATCCGCGTCGGGCACGAGCAGAATCTGGTGCTGCCGCATGTCGCCAAACGCGATCTGCCAGCGCTGTGGCGGGCACTCGACCGCGTCGGGCTTGCAACCCCGAACATCAATCTGGTGTCCGACATCATCGCCTGCCCCGGCCTCGATTACTGCTCGCTGGCGAATGCGCGCTCGATCCCGCTCGCGCAGGAGCTGACGCGGCGTTTCGCCAACCATGACGTGGCGCGGATGATCGGCCGCCTGCACGTCAACATTTCCGGCTGCATCAATGCCTGCGGCCATCACCATGTCGGCCATATCGGCATTCTCGGCGTCGAGAAGAACGGCGAGGAGGTCTATCAGATCACCCTCGGCGGCCGCGCCGACGAGCACGCGCAGATGGGCACGCTGATCGGCCCCGCCGTGAAATACGACGAGGTCGCCGACGTGGTCGAGGACATCGTGGAAGCCTATCTGGCGCTGCGCTCCAGCCCCGACGAACTGTTCGTCGACACCGTGAAGCGGCTCGGCGTCCAGCCTTTCAAGGAGCGTGTCTATGCCGTTCGTTAAAGACGGAAAAATCCAGAACGATCCGTTCGTTCGCCTCGACGACGATGCCCCGATCCCGGCGCAGGGCGCGATCCTGATCCCGGCGGCGCGTCTGCTCGCCGATCCGGACGCGCTTCTGCGCCGCGACGCTCCGGTCGGCGTCGTACTGCCGAACACGCAGGACGTCGAAGCGATCGTTCCTTATCTGAACCGCCTCGCCGCCGTGGCGCTGGTGTTCCCGATCTTCCGCGACGGACGGGCCTACAGCCAGGCGCGGCTCCTGCGCGAACGCTACGGTTATCGCGGCGAACTGCGCGCGACCGGACAGGTGCTGCGTGATCAGTTTCCCTTCATGCTGCGCGCGGGCTTCAACGCATTCGAGGTGAAGAAGCCGGCGGACGCGCAGGCTTTCGAAGCCACCACGGAGCATTACACCGTGTTCTACCAGCCCGCCGGCGACGCGCATCTCCCGGCGTTCCGCCTGCGCGCTGCAAAGCTCGCCCAGGCCCGCTCACACTGAGTGCTTCGCCGTGTCGGACATCAACGCAGCCACGACCGATCGATCGACGACAGACGAACAGGCCCGCCGCCTCGACGCGGCGCTGGCATCGGCATCGCCGGCCGCCGTCGTCGAGGCGGCGCTGCGCGCAGCCGGGCGCGAACACCTTGCGGTGGTGTCGTCGTTCGGGACCGAATCGGCTGTGCTGCTCAAGATCGTTTCCGATGTCGATCCGGCGACCCCGATTGTGTTTCTCGACACCGGCTGGCTGTTTGAGGAAACCCGCGCCTATCGCGACGAACTCGCGGCGCTCCTGAACCTGTCTGACGTGCGCACGATCCATCCGGACGCCGGCAAGCTGGAACGCGACGATTCCAGTGGCGACCTGTGGTTCTCCGATCCGGATCGCTGCTGCGCGATTCGCAAGGTCGAACCTCTGAAGCGAGCGCTCGCACCGTTCTCCGCGTGGATCAATGGCCGCAAGCGGTTTCAGGGCGGGCTCCGCGCCGATATCCCGGTGGTCGAGAGCGACGGCGCACGGCTGAAATTCAATCCCCTCGCGCACGTCACGCCGCACGAGCTGCGAGCTATCTTCGAGCAGGCGAAGCTGCCGCGCCACCCGCTGCAGGCGAAGGGATTCGCCTCGATCGGCTGCATGCCCTGCACCAGCCGAACGGTGTCTGGTGAAGAGTCGCGCGCCGGCCGGTGGCGAGATCGCGGCAAGACGGAATGCGGTATCCACACGATGGCGGTTTCATAGAACCACCATGTCGTTGTCGGACAATCATTGAAATATGCTGCCGTTGATCTGCGTCAGCAAATGCCAGAGGTTTGCGGACCACGATACGATCTATCGATCGTGTGTCCCGAGGAGATGATCCATGTTGAAACGCTTCGCGCTGGCCGCAACCGCCATGCTGATCGCAGGCGGCGCCCATGCCGCCGATATCACGTTGTTCAACGTTTCTTACGATCCGACGCGCGAACTCTATGTTGATTTCAACAAGGCCTTCGCCGCCCACTATAAGAAAGAGACCGGCGACACCATCACCGTGAAGCAGTCGCATGGCGGATCCGGTGCGCAGGCGCGCGCCGTGAACGACGGGCTTGAGGCCGACGTGGTGACGCTGGCGCTCGAACCGGACGTGCAGGCCATCGCAAAGCATGGGCTGATTGCGCCTGGCTGGCAGAAGCGCCTGCCGGACAATTCCGCGCCCTACACATCGACCATCGTATTTCTCGTCCGCAAGGGAAACCCGAAGGGCATCAAGGACTGGGACGATCTGGTCAAGCCGGGCGTCGAGGTGATCACCCCGAATCCCAAGACCTCGGGAGGCGCGCGCTGGAATTATCTCGCCGCATGGGGCTTCGCGAAGAAGAAATATGGCACAGATGACAAGGCCGAGGCTTTCATCAAGAATCTGTTCCAGCACGTGCCGGTGCTGGACAAAGGCGCTCGTGGCGCGACCCTGACGTTCACCCAGCGCGGCACGGGCGACGTGTTGCTGGCGTGGGAGAACGAGGCTTATCTCGCGATCGCGGAACTTGGCCCCGGCAAGTTCGACATCGTGACGCCGCCGCTCTCGATTCTTGCCGAACCGACCCTCGCGGTGGTGGACAAGAACGTAGACAGGCACGGCACCCGCGCCGCCGCCGAAGCCTATCTCAAATACTGGTATACGCCGGAAGGACAGGAAATTGCGGCCCGCAATTTCTACCGACCGCGCGATGCAGCGACCCTCGCCAGGCATCCGGACAAATTCCAGAAAGCCGAGTTCATCACGGTGGACGGCGAGTTCGGCGGATGGGACAATGCACAGAAAGCCCACTTCGGCGATGGCGGTTCGTTCGACCGGATTTTCGTGGGCCGATGATCGTAACAGCGGGCCGACCGCGACGGGCAGGCAGAGGATTCAGGTGAGCATCGAAGTCAGGAACATCGTCAAGCGCTTTGGCGACTTCACCGCGCTCGACGGCGTCGACCTCAAGGTCGCGCAAGGCGAACTGCTGGCGCTGCTTGGCCCGTCCGGCTCCGGCAAGACAACCCTGCTGCGCATCATCGCCGGGCTCGAATTTCCGGACTCGGGCGAAATCCTGTTCGACGGGCGCGATGCGCTGTCGCGCGGCGCGGGCGAGCGCCATGTGGGCTTCGTGTTCCAGCATTATGCGCTGTTCCGTCATCTCAGTGTGTTCGAGAATGTGGCATTCGGCCTGCGCGTGCAGCCGCGCGCGATCCGCAAGAGCGAGACGGAGATCAAAAAGCGCGTCAACGATCTGCTCGATCTGGTGCAACTGCGCTGGCTGGCGGATCGTTATCCCAGCCAGCTCTCCGGCGGCCAGCGGCAGCGCATCGCGCTGGCGCGCGCGCTCGCCATCGAGCCACGCATCCTGCTGCTGGACGAGCCATTCGGCGCGCTCGACGCCAAAGTCCGCAAGGAACTGCGCCAGTGGCTTCGCTCGCTGCACGACGAAATCCACGTGACCTCGATCTTCGTCACCCACGATCAGGAAGAGGCGCTCGAAGTCGCCAACCGGGTCGTGGTGATGGACAAGGGCCGGATCGAGCAGGTCGGCACGCCGGAAGACGTCTACGATCGGCCCGCCACCGCCTTCGTTCACGGCTTCATCGGCGAATCCATCGTGCTGCCGGTCGAGGTGCAGCAGGGGCAGGTAACGTTCGGTGGCCAGGTGCTGAAGCTGGGCAGCGTCGATGCCGAGCCAGGACCGTCTCGCCTGTTCGTGCGCCGCCATGACATGCAGATCGGTCCGGCAGGATCCGGCTCGCTGGACGGTGCCATCCGGCGCGTGCGCGCGTTCGGCCCGGTGCAACGCGCTGATGTCGCGCTTGCCGGCGACGATTCCACCATGATCGAGATCGATGCCCCTCGCGACCGGGAACTGCATCCCGGCGACACCGTCGGCCTGCAACCGCGCCGCTACCGCATCTTCGCGGCAGCCTGAGCGGCCAGGCCCCCCGTCAGCTTCACCGACAAAATCAGCCCCCGTTCACCATTCGGCCACTGTTGGTATGCAACAACCGGCGTCCACAGAAGCGGGAGCGGGTATGTCGCGGGGAATCAATGGTCGGGCGAAGCCGGCCTGGCGCATTGCGTCCGGCGCGGCTCATCTGAGCGGAGCGGCACTCGCCGTCTCCATGCTCGCGCTGGCCGGATGCGCCGGTCAGGTGGAAACACCCGAGCAGCCCGCATTCTACGTCAACATGACGCAGCCCGGCGCGAAGCTCGACGCCAACATGGCAGCGTCCATGATCTCCGGCTATCGCCGCAACAACGGCCTCGGCGCCGTCACCGTCGATCCCGCCCTCTCCCGTCTGGCCGAGGCGCAGGCCTCGGCGATGGCGAGCCGCAACAAGCTCGATCACAACGTCAAGGGCACGCTGACCGAGCGGATCAAGGCCTCCGGCTATGACGCGCGTCTGGCGGTCGAGAACGTCTCGGCCGGATATCACACGCTGGCCGAGGCCTTCTCCGGTTGGCGCGATTCCCCGCCGCATCGTGCCAACATGCTTAAGAACGGTGTCACCAAAATGGGCATTTCGGCGGTCTATGCTCCGAACACCAAATATAAGGTGTTCTGGGCTCTCATCATGGCCGATCCCGATCAGCCTGCCACAACGTCATCGGCACCCCCACGCCAATAGCCGCGCCTGAGATTGACGTCGCGGACGGGAGGGGCCACGCTGCACCGCAACCGACCAAGGCGGATTATCCTGCATGACCGATCAATCGACCGTCCCGGCAGATTCCGAACGTGTCCTCGTCCTTCAGGGCGGCGGCGCGCTGGGCTCCTATCAGGCCGGAGCCTATGAGGCCCTCTGCCGCTACGACTTCGAGCCGAAATGGATCGCGGGGATTTCCATCGGTGCGATCAATGCAGCCATCATCGCCGGCAACCCGCGCGAAAAGCGCGTCGAGCGCCTGCGCGAATTCTGGAACATGACATCGTCGCCGGTGCCGTGGCAGCCGTTGCTTGCGGATGACAACGCCCGCAGCCTCTACAATAGCTTCAGCGCCACAATGATCGCCTCGTTCGGGGTTCCGGGCTTCTTCACGCCGCGCTTTCCGCCGGGCCAGTTCTGGCCCACGTCGAACCCGGCCAATCTCAGCCATTACGACACCACGCCGCTGCGGGAGACGCTGCTGCGGCTGATCGATTTCGATCGTCTCAACAACGACGGCATCCGGCTGAGTCTTGGCGCGGTCAATGTGAAGACCGGCAACTTCGCCTATTTCGACAACACGAAAGTGCGCATCGGCCCCGAGCACATCATGGCCTCCGGCGCGCTGCCGCCGGGCTTTCCGGCGGTCGAGGTCGATGGCGAATATTATTGGGACGGCGGGCTCGCTTCCAATACACCGCTGGACTACGTGCTCGACACCGAGAACAGAAAGAACCTGCTGATCTTTCAGGTGGATCTGTTCAGCGCGCGCGGACCGCTCCCGGCAACGATGATGGATACCACGGAGCGCGAGAAGGACATCCGCTACTCCAGCCGCACCCGCTTCACCACCGATCAGAACCGTCGCGTTCGCACGGCCCGCAAGGCGGTGCGCGATCTGATCGCCAGGCTTCCGCCGGAGTTCAGCAACGATCCGACCGTGGCGTATCTCGCCGAAGCGTCCAAGGAAAACACCGTCACGGTGGTCCATCTCATCTACCGACGGAAAACCCGCGAGCAGGCCTCCGCGAAGGACTACAACTTCTCCCGCATCAATATGCTGGAACACTGGGCTTCCGGCATTGCCGACGTCGAGCAAACGGTGCGCCATCGCGAGGGCCTGCTGGAGCCGCAGGAAGACGAGACCATGAAGACCTTCGACCTGACCAGCGACTCCTCCGACGGTCCGGGTGGCGGCAGCCGCTAGAATCCGTTTTTTGAGAATCCAAAATCCAACCTGGACTTTCTTCACGCAAAGCATGATCCGATCCAGAAGGCTCTCTTCTTTCCGGACTCATGCATTCAACAGCAGGAGCACGAGATGGTTTCCCTGACAGGCAAGACGGCGACGGTGACCGGCTCGACCAGCGGCATCGGACTGGCCTATGCGCGGGCCTTCGCCAAGGCCGGCGCCAACGTCGTCATCAACGGCATGGGCGATGCCGCCGAGATCGAGAAAGAGCGCGCCGGCATCGAAAGCGACTTCGGCGTGAAGGCGCTGTATTCCCCGGCCGACATGACCAAGCCCGATGAGATCGCTGCCATGATCAAGCTCGGCGAGGACACGTTCGGCAGCGTCGACATCCTCGTGAACAACGCCGGCATCCAGTTCGTATCGCCGATCGAGGAATTTCCGATCGAGAAGTGGAACGCCATCATCGCGATCAACCTGTCGTCGGCCTTCCACGGCATTCGCGCCGTCGTGCCCGGCATGAAGAAGCGCGGCTGGGGCCGCATCATCAACACCGCCTCGGCGCATTCGCTGGTCGCCTCGCCGTTCAAGTCGGCCTATGTCTCGGCCAAGCACGGCATCGCCGGCCTGACCAAGACCGTGGCGCTGGAAGTGGCCACCCACAAGATCACCTGCAACTGCATCTCGCCGGGCTATGTGTGGACACCGCTGGTCGAGAAGCAGATCCCGGACACGATGAAAGCGCGCGGACTGACGCGGGATCAGGTCATCAACGACGTGCTGCTCGAAGCGCAGCCGACCAAGGAGTTCGTCACCTCCGAGCAGGTCGCCTCGCTCGCGCTCTATCTGTGCAGCGACGACGCCGCGCAGATCACCGGCACCAACCTCTCCATCGACGGCGGCTGGACGGCCGAATAGCTCCGCTTCAGATCGGCATCAGCGGGAGCCTCGGCCTTGGGACGGCCGAGGCTCTTGCTTTTCCTCGGCCGAAAAAATCAGCCGCGCTTGCCGAATGCGAGCACGTGGATGCCGAGGCGGCGGCGCGTGATCCAGAACAGCAGAACAGTCTCGAATGTCAGCGCGATGGCCGTCGCGGCCGCTGCGCCGTGGCCGCCGTAAGCCGGGATCAGCGCAAAGGCCAGAGCGAGATTCAGCGCGAATGCAAGTGCATAGGCCAGCGCGCACGCATTCTGATGGCCGAGCATGTTGAGCAGGCGCTCGACGGGACCGACAGCCGCCCGCACCACGAGGCCGATGGCCGCGATGAACATGATGTCGTAGCCGGCCACGAATTGCGGCCCGAACAGCCACAGCAGCGGCTTGCCCAGCGCCAGCAAGACCACTGTCGCCGCAAGCGACGGCCAGAACGTCCACTTGATGGAATGCGCGACATAGGCTTCCAGCCGCGCCTTGTCGCCGGCGGCATGATATTCGGTGAAACGATGCGCCGTGGTGGCCGACATCGCGTATTGAATGAACGACACCAGCGCCAGCGTCTTCACCACCGCGAAGTAGACGCCGACCTCCTCGGATGGCCGGAACTGCTGCAGCACCAGCACGTCGGTGTAGGACAGCAGCAGATAAAATCCCTCGACCAGCAGGATCGGGAACGAGATCGCAAGCCATCCCCGGATGTCGTAGCGGCGCGCTCCGGCTGCGATGGTTCTCGCCAGCCGCCGGTTGAGAGCGATGATCTGCCCGGCCATCGCGACCACGACGGCGGCGAAGCTCGCCAGCATCGCACCGGTCGCGCCGAGATTGAAACCGAGCGCAAACAGACCGGCCGTGAACGCGATGATCAGCGTCTGGCGGACGATGAACTGCGGCAACAGGCCGAGCACCATCCAGTCGTGCGAGCGCGAGATGCCGTCCTGCATGTTGGCGACCGCGAAGAACGGCAGCGTCGCGCAGCCGATATAGAGCGGCACCACCGAAGCGGGGTCGAGCGAGGAGCGGAGCGTCCAGACCACCCCCGCCAGCAGCAGCGCGGCCGCGCCGGACGCGCAGAACACCAGCCAGCGGCTGCCGATCAGGAAGCCGCGCAGCATGTCGTGCTGGTTTGCCGCGCGATATTGCGGAATGATCTTCTGCGCGGATGCGGGAATGCCGAGATCGAACAGCGTGCCCAGCAGCAGAACCCAGGTCCACACGTAGACATAGACGCCGTAATCGCTATTGCCCATCCAGCGCGCGAGGATCACCTGCGAGACATAGGCAAGGCCCGCGCTGATGACGCGGATCGCGAACACGATAGCGGCGAGACGATTGGTGACGGATTCCTCGTCCGCGCTGCCGAACAGGCTGCGCAGGCGAGCCAGACCACTCGTTCGGGATCGGGTCACCGTCGGCTGGGCCTCCATCACGGCCACGACCATCTCCTTCCGCCGGATATGCGGTATCTCTATTTTTATAAGAAAAGCATGATCTTATCCGAAAACCGGACCCCACTTTTCGGGATCATGCTTTAGCAACTCTCCGTTAAGATTTGGTTGGCCGAAAGAAACAAACAGACATGAAGGCAGCCCGGCGCCCCGGACATCGCCGCGAGAGCGAGGGCCTGGGTGTCAGACAAATCCGGCAACCCGGTGCGGCTGGTAAGGCGCTTCCAGCGCGGCGATCTCGGCGTCGGTCAGCGTGAGCGACATCGCGGCGACTGCGTCAGCCAGATGGCCGGGCTTCGAGGCACCGATAATCGGGCCCGTGACATCCTTTTTCTGCAGCAGCCAGGCCAGCGCCACCTGGGCGCGGGGCACCTCGCGCGCTGCCGCAACCTGTCCGACCGCATCGACGACCTGCTCGTCGGCGCCGACATAGAGCGTCTTGCCGAATTCGTCGGTCTCGGTGCGATACGTCGATTCGTCCCATGCCCGCGCGAGTCGGCCACGGGCGAGCGGGCTCCAGGGAATCACCGCGATGCCCTGATCCGCGCAGAACGGCAGCATCTCGCGCTCTTCCTCGCGGTAGAGAAGATTGAGATGGTTCTGCATGCTGACAAACTGCGTCCAGCCATGGAGCCGCGACGTGTAGACCGCCTTCGCGAACCGCCAGGCCGGCATGGACGACGCGCCGATGTAACGGGCCTTGCCGGCCTTCACGACATCGTGCAGCGCTTCCAGCGTTTCCTCGATGGGCGTACGCGAATCCCACCGGTGAATCTGGTACAGGTCGACATAGTCGGTCCCGAGCCGCCGCAAGCTTGCATCGATCTCGGCGAAGATCGCCTTGCGCGACAGGCCCGCACCGTTCGGTCCGGGGCGCATGCGATTGAACACCTTGGTGGCGAGCACGATCTCCTCGCGCCGGGCGAAATCACGAATGGCGCGACCGACGATCTCCTCCGACGAGCCGTCCGAATAGACGTTGGCGGTGTCGAGAAAATTGATTCCGAGTTCGATCGCCTGACGGATCAGCGGGCGGCTGTCCTCTTCCGTCAGCGTCCAGCCGTGGCTGCCGCGCGTCGGCTCCCCGAACGTCATGCATCCCAGACAAAGCTTGGAGACTTCCAGGCCGGTGGAGCCGAATTTGACGTAGTCCATTTTTTGTCTCCAGGTTTGTTGCACGACGCCGCATCGATCCCATACGGGATGCGCCGCCCGAATGCCTACCATACCCAATCTTGCGATGAGGCCGTTTCAAGTCTCGGTGCGGATCTGTTCAGACACCGGAATCGCCCGGCCTGGGAGACGACTTGACCGCCCGCGCCGCGCTGGAGCGGCCCGGCTGCCCCTCAAGCCGAAGGCGTCCTGAGCAGACGGAGGGCATTCAGCGTCACCAGAACAGTCGCGCCGGTATCTGCCAGAATCGCCGGCCAAAGGCCCGTCAATCCCACCACGGTCGTGACGAGAAACAGCGCCTTGAGGCCGAGCGCGACCGCGATATTCTGGTGGATGTTCGTCATCGTCCGCTTCGACAGGTTGACCATGGCGGCGACATCCGTCACGCGTCCGTGCAGCACGGCCGCATCGGCGGTCTCCAGCGCGACATCGGTGCCGCCACCCATGGCGATGCCGACATCGGCTGTGGCAAGCGCCGGCGCGTCGTTGATGCCGTCGCCCACCTTGGCGACGACGAAACCTTCCTCCTGAAGCCGGCTGACGATCTGCTGCTTGTCCTGCGGCAGCAGCTCGGCCTCGATATCGATTCGCAACTGCCGGCCAATCGCCTCTGCGGTCCGGCGATTGTCGCCGGTCAACATCCGCGTCCTGATTCCCGCATCCGACAGCGTCGCGAGACCCTGCGCGGCATCGGGGCGCGGCTCGTCGCGCATGGCGATCGCGCCCGCAATCAGGTCGTCCACGACCAGCACGGAAACGGTCTTGCCCTCGTCGTTGAGCGCCGAGATCCGTTGTTGCTGGTCCGCCGCCAGAGCGCTCAGGTCGGCTGCGGCCTTCGGCGAGCCGAGAAACACCCGCCGCCCCTCGACAGTCGCCTGCACGCCCTTGCCGCCGACGGCCGAAGCCCTGTCGGTCGGCGGCACGTTGATCTGCCGCTCCGCCGCGCGCGACAGGATTGCCGTGGCCAGCGGATGGCTGGAGCCGGTCTCCAGCGCGGCGGCAAGGCGCAGGATTTCGTCCTTATCCCGGTCAAAGCCGACGACATCGGTGACCTGCGGCTTGCCTTGCGTGAGCGTGCCGGTCTTGTCGAAGCACACCATGGTGACCTTGCCGATCCGTTCCAGCACGGCCCCTCCCTTCAGGAGCAGTCCGCGGCGAGCGCCGGCCGCCAGACTGGCGGCAATGGCTGCCGGCGTCGAGATCACCAGAGCACACGGGCAGCCGATCAGCAGAATAGCGAGCCCCTTGTAGATCCAGCCGCTCCACCCGGCTCCCGCCGCCAGCGGCGGGATGATCGCGACGAGGGCCGCCACGACCACGACACCGGGCGTGTAATACCGCGAGAAGCGATCGATGAACCGCTCCGTCGGCGCTTTCGATTCCTGCGCCTCCTCGACCAGCTTCACGACGCGGGCGATGGTGTTGTCCGCGGCTGCGGCCGTCACCCGGACCCTGAGCACGCCGTCGCCGTTCACGGTGCCGGCGAACACGGTCGCATCCGCGCCCTTCAGCACGGGATTGCTTTCACCGGTCACCGGCGACTCATCGATCGAACTCTCTCCGGAGACGATGACGCCATCGGCCGGAATCCGGTCGCCGGGGCGCACCTGGATCAGCGCGCCGACGGCCAGCGTGCCGGCCTGAACCTCGCGCACCTGTCCATCGGTGCCTTCGAGGCGCGCCGTCTTCGGCACCAGCCGCGTCAGATCCTGAATGCTGGCGCGCGCCCGGCCGGCTGCGACGCCCTCAAGCAGTTCGCCGATCAGAAACAGGAACACGACCGCCGCCGCTTCCTCCGTCGCGCCGATGAAAACGGCTCCGACCGCGGCGATTGTCATCAGTGTCTCGATCGAGAACGGCGATCCCACCATGGCTGCTGCGAACGCGCGTCTGGCGATCGGAACAAGTCCGATCAGCATCGCCGCCAGAAACGCCCACTGCTCGATGGCAGGGAAGGCCTTGCCGAGACCGAAGGCAATCGCAAACGCGACGCCCGAGGCGATGGTCAGCCGTCCCTTTTTCGTCTGCCACCAGCTCTTGCCATCCGACGTTGATTCATGATCGGCGTGCGATGAAACCTTCACCTCGTCCGGCCGTTTCCCGCCGGTCCGATCGCTCACGCTGTCCGACCCCGTCACCGCGTATCCCAGTCCGATGATCGATCCCTTCATCACGTCGGCATTCGGCTCGTCGTGATCGACCGTAACCACCCCGCGCGGAACGGACACTCTTACATCCACGACACCGGGCACGCGCCGCAGAGCCGTCTCGATCTTGATCGCGCAACTGGCGCAATCCATGCCATCGACGGTCATGCGCGTTGTGGTCGCGGCGCGCCTCTCCCCGGAGTCGTGTGCGCTCATTCCACTGACATTCGTCATCCTTCAGTCCTCAATGACGGCGTTTCGGTGCAAACGAGCACATCTGGCGCATGATGCGCGAAACGCGTGCCGATCCGGAAAACATGCTGCAGCCCGACAAAGGACGGCCTCGGCGTGCCGAACGTCCGACGGTTGCGTTTGCGGGGATGGCGCTCAGGTCAGGAATTTTGGAGGCGGCGGATCGATCCCGTGCGACGTTTCGCAAGGCGCGACCTCGCAATACGCGACAGCCCGGCTCACTGGCGGTTGGACATGATCCGCCGTGATCGACGCAGGCAAAGAAGCCGGGAAACAGCCATGGCAATGATGTTCCGCGACATCGCTGCCGCCCGAGTCACCCGCTCCGTTTCCTGTCGTCCACATGACCGCAGCCTGGGAAGAGGCGACGACATCCAGCCCGCAAAAACCGTGCTGACCACTGCCCAGTAGACAGATCGTCAGCACGAATGCGACCGCACCCCTGAGCAGGATTCGCAGGGAACCGATCCGGGATATGCGAGCAAAAGGTGTCACGTCAGAATGTCCGATCAACGACGCCGGCCAGTTAACATGCGTCGCCGTCGCGTGTCGATCCGCAACAATATTACAAGGCGGATGAACCCGCGCGTCCGTGCACCGAATTGGTGCTGGAAATCCCGATGGAAAGCCACTATTTGAATCTACCAGAGGTTTTCCAGCGCGGCCGCTAGAGGTGCGCCTCATGACCATATCTTCCAAACTCGTCGTGTCCCGTCGGGGCAAGGTGCTGCTGGTGAAGCGGCGCAGCGATGGCTTATGGATGTTCCCCGGCGGCAAGCGCAAGCGGGCCACGGAAAAACCCAGGCGCGTGCTGAAGCGGGAAATCGGAGAAGAACTTCCGAAGCTGAAGGTGCGCTCACCCGAACGGTGGCTGACGCTGGAAGGCAAGCATAAGGAGACGGGTCGCAGAATGAGCGACGCGGTCTTCATGGCACGCGGCGCCAAGGGGCGTCTGGTGGTCGGCGACAAAAACGAGCTGACCCGCGCCGCCTGGCGCAAGCCCAAGCGCGTGAAGCTGACCCCGACGTCCCGGCTGATCGTCAAGCGGCTGACCAAGGCCGGACACCTGCGCTGATCCTTGGCGGCAGCGCATTCCGCGACCTTACGTCGTCTGCCGTTCCGAAAGCGCCCCTGAACTTCGGCCGTTTGCCGAGCAGTTAAAGATAAGTTCCGCTCCCGACCACGCGCCCCTCGTCCACGACATAGATCGGATCAGCGGCCACGATGATGGGCAGCCGCTGCGCGACGACGATCTGCGTGCAGTTGAGCGCGCGAAGATTCTCGACGACGGCCTGCTGTGTCACGCTGTCGAACGCACTCGTCGCCTCGTCGCGGATCGGCACGCGCGAGGGCCCGCAGCGATCAGGACCGCTGCCGCTGCCCTCCGGAGAGCGTCACGCCGCCGTCGGCGATCATGGTGTCGCGCCCATCGGCGACGCCGCAACGAAGTCGCTCAGACGACGCGACCGCGATGCAGATGGCGCGGGGCCTGACCACATACCCGCGATCATGCGTGATCGGGATAGCTGATGTCGAAGAGAGCCGACGGGAGCGAGCCGGCCCGCCCGTCTCACTCGGCCAGATCGATCTTGGACGCGACGGTGGAGTCGGCATTGAGGCGATAGATCACCGGCGCGCCGGTCGCGAGTTCGCGCTTGAGAATCTGCTCGGGCGTCAGCTTCTCCAGCACCATGATCAGCGCGCGCAGCGAATTGCCGTGCGCCGCCACCAGCGTGCGCTCGCCGCGCAGCACGCCGGGCAAAATCTCCTGCACATAGTAGGGCAAGGCGCGCGCCAGCGTATCCTTGAGGCTTTCGCCGCCCGGCGGCGGCACGTCATAGGAGCGCCGCCAGATCAGCACCTGCTCCTCGCCCCACTTGACGCGGGCGTCATCCTTGTTGAGTCCGGCAAGGTCGCCGTAGTCGCGCTCGTTCAGCGCCAGATTGCGATGGATCGGCAGCCCGGTCTGGCCGAGTTCGGTGAGCGCGAGATCGAGCGTGTGCTGCGCGCGCAGCAGATCGGACGTGAACGCAACGTCGAACGACAGCCCCTGCGCCTTCAGCTTCTGCCCGGCGGCCTTGGCTTCCTCGACGCCCTTCTCGGTGAGGTCGGGATTCTTCCAGCCGGTGAACAGGTTCTTGAGATTCCATTCGCTCTGGCCGTGGCGCACGAGCACGAGAAGGCGTTCGCTCATTATCGACAGTCCGGTTGAGGTCAGATGTTGGAGAGGTTCAGCACGTCGGCCATCGAATAGAGGCCGGGCTTCTTGCCATGCGCCCACAGCGCCGCTTTCAGCGCGCCGTGCGCGAAGATCATTCGGTCTTCCGCCTTGTGAGTGAGTTCGATCCGCTCGTGGGGACCGGCGAAGATCACGGTGTGATCGCCCGTCACGGTGCCGCCGCGCAGCGAGGCGAAGCCGATGTCGCCATCCTTGCGCGGGCCGGTGTAGCCGTCGCGGCCACGCGCCGAATGGGTGGCGAGATCGACGCCGCGCCCTTCCGCCGCCGCCTCGCCCAGCATGAAGGCCGTACCGGAGGGTGCATCGACCTTGGCCTTGTGATGCATCTCGACGATCTCGATATCGAAATCCTCGTCCAGCGAGCGCGCCACCTGCTTGACCAGCGCGGCCAGCAGATTGACGCCGAGGCTCATATTGCCGGAACGCACCACGGTCGCGCGGGAGGTGACGGTCTTGATCACGGCTTCATCCGACGCCGACAGTCCCGTCGTGCCGATCACATGCACCAGCCGCCGCTCGGCGGCGATCGCCACATTGGCGAGGGTCGCGGCGGGAACGGTGAAATCGACGATGCCGTCGGCATTGGCCGAGAGCGACCACAGATCGGCCGACACCGGCACGCCGCAGGCCGGCAGCCCGGCAAGAATGCCCGCGTCCTGCCCGATCACCTCGGACCCCGGCGCTTCCAGCGCACCGGCCAGCACCGCCGCCGGCGTCGATGAAATAGCGCGCACCAGCGCGCGGCCCATCCGGCCGCCTGCGCCCGCCACGATCAGCCGCATCGGCGGCCTGTCCTCATGCCCGTTCATGGCGCGGGTATAGCGGGCGGGTTGGCACGCGGCAACCGCCGCGCCGATGCTGCATGTGCGAGGTTTCCCGCCGGATCGGCGGATGCTCAGCGGCCGGTGGAACCGAAGCCGCCCTCACCGCGCGCGGTGGCGTCGAGTTCGCTCACCTCGACCAGCGTCGCCATCGCGACGGGAGCGATCACCATCTGCGCGACGCGCTCGCCGCGCCGGATGACGAACGGCGCATCGCCGTGATTGATCAGCGGCACCGCGACCTCGCCGCGATAATCGGCGTCGATCGTGCCCGGCGCGTTCAGCACCGTGACGCCGAACTTCACCGCCAATCCCGAACGCGGCCGCACCTGCGCCTCGAAGCCCGGCGGCAGCGCAATGGCCAGCCCCGTCGGCACCAGCGCCCGTGCGCCGGGAGCCATGGTGATCGGCGCGTCCTCCGGCACCGCCGCCAGCAGATCGAGCCCGGCCGCGTGGGCGGTCTGATAGGCGGGCAGCGGCAGGCCCTCGCCATTCGCCAGGCGCTTGATGCGCAGGGTGAGTGTTCCGTTCGGTCCCGTCTCGCTCATTCTGATGTCACCGCTTCGCCGATGCGCTTCACCAGCGCGTGGGCCACCTCGTCCTTGGCCATCGCCGGCCATGAGTCCACCGCCACCTCGTCGCCGTCGCGGCGTAACAGGTGCACGGTGTTGCTGTCGCCCCCCATGATGCCGGTCGCCGGCGACACATCGTTCGCGACGATCCAGTCACAGCCCTTGCGCAGCAGTTTGGCGCGGGCGTTGTCGATCAGGTGTTCCGTCTCGGCCGCGAAGCCGATCACCAGCGGCGGGCGGTTGCCGGTGAAGTGCGAGACCGTGGCGAGGATGTCCGGATTCTCCACCAGCGACAGCGGCGGAATGGCTTCGCCGGGCTTCTTCTTGATCTTCTGCGCGCCCTCGCTGGCGACGCGCCAGTCGGCGACGGCGGCGGCGAAGATCGCGATATCGGCGGGCAGCGCAGTCTCGACTGCCGTCAGCATGTCGCGCGCCGATTCCACCGCGATCAGATCGATGCCCGGCGGCGGCGCGAGATCGACCGGGCCGGAGACCAGCACCACCTCGGCGCCCGCATCGCGCGCGGCTTCGGCGATGGCGTAGCCTTGCTTGCCGGAGGAGCGGTTGGCGATGTAGCGCACCGGATCGATCGGCTCGTGGGTCGGCCCGGCCGTGATGAGCACGCGTCTGCCCTTGAGCGGCTTGACCTGAGGGCGCAGCAGCGCCTCGGCGGCGGCGGCGATCTCCAGCGGCTCCGACATCCGCCCGAGCCCCGCCTCGCCGCGTTCGGCCATGGTGCCGCTGTTGGGGCCGATCATGTGGACGCCGTCCGCTTTCAGTCGCGCGATATTGCGTTTGGTGGCGGCGTTGCTCCACATCAGCGGATTCATGGCCGGCGCGAGCAGCACCGGCCTGTTGGTGGCAAGCAGGATCGCGGTGGCCAGATCGTCGGCGTGGCCCTGCGCCATCTTCGCCATCAGATCGGCCGTGGCGGGCGCGACCAGGATCAGGTCGCAGTCGCGGGCGAGCCGGATGTGCCCGGCGTCGAACTCGCTCTGCGCGTCGAACAGGTCGGTGTAGCTGCGCTGGTTGGCGAGTGCGCTGGCCGCCAGCGGCGTGACGAACTCCTGCGCGGCGCGAGTGAGCACGCAGCGCACCTCGAAGCCGCGATCCTTCAGGCGGCGGATCAGGTCGAGCGATTTATACGCCGCGATACCACCGCCGATGATGAGGGTCGCGCGCTGCTTGGCGGCGGATGGCGCGAGGGCCGGCGCCGGCGGCGGAGAAGTCGGCACGGCCTCGGCGTCAGCGTCGCTGGCGACGTCGCGCAAAATCATGCGCACCTCGTCCTCGACCGAGCGCCCGTTGCGGGCCGCGCGCATGCGCAGCGCGGCTTTCAGGGCGTCGTCGAGTTTGCGGATGGTCAGGCTCGCCATCGCTGTGTCCTCCCCGGAGAACAGCCGATAGCAAATTTCTGCACTGCCATCAATGATGGCAATGCAATCACAGCAACGCGATCAGGGAATCGAAATGTAGCGGAGCGACCAGAGAATCCCGAGGAAGGTGATCGCCATCACCCACAGCGCCACGGTGCGCCAGCGCCGGCTGCGGCGGTCGAGCCGGCCGATCGCCGCCACGGTCTCCGGGGCCAGCACGATGCCCTCGCGGGTCATGGTCTCCATCTGGGTGACGACGGCCGCCGCGCGGGTGGCGAGATTCGGCAGCATCCCGGCGAGATAGGCCAGTTCGCCCGCCCCCGCCAGCGCGCCCTGCACCTTGCCGAGCGGGCCGAGATTGCGCTCGATCCATTCGCGCACCACCGGCTCGGCTGTGGTCCAGATGTCGAGCTTCGGATCGAAGCCGCGCGCCACGCCTTCCACCACCACCATGGTCTTCTGCAGAAGGATCAGTTCGGGCCGCGTGCGCATGTCGAACAGCGCGGTGACCTCCAGCAGCAGCGTCAGCAGCCGCGCCATGGAGATTTCCTCGGCCTTGCGGTTGTGGATCGGCTCGCCGATGGCGCGGATCGCCTGCGCGAAATTCTCCACGGAATGATGATCCGGCACATAGCCGGCCTCGAAATGCACCTCCGCCACGCGGCGATAGTTACGGGTGATGAAGCCGAGCAGGATTTCCGCAAGGAAGCGCCGCTCCTTCAGCCCGAGCCGGCCCATGATGCCGAAATCCACCGCCACCAGCCGGCCGTCGTCGCCGAGGAACAGGTTGCCGGGGTGCATGTCGGCATGGAAGAAGCCGTCGCGCAGCGCGTGGCGCAGGAAACTCTGGATCACCTTGCGGCCGAGATCGGGAAAATCCACCTGCGCGGCTTCCAGCCGGGCGCGATCGTTCAGCGGGATGCCGTCGATCCACTGCATGGTGAGCACGCTGTGGCTGGTGCGGTCCCAGTCCACCACCGGCACCCGGAAATCCGGATCGTCGCGGGTGTTCTCGGCCATCTCCGAGAGCGCCGCCGCCTCCAGCCGCAGGTCCATCTCCATGGCGACGGTGCGCGACATGGTGTTGATGATCTCGACGAGCCGCAACCGGCGCGCCTCGGCCGAATTCGATTCCGCCTTCTCGGCGGCGAACATGAAATCCTGAAGGTCGCGACGGAAGCGGCCGGCCACGTTGGGCCGCAGCACCTTCACCGCGACACGGCGGCGCTCGCCCTCGCCCACGATCTCGGCCTGATGCACCTGCGCGATGGAGGCCGCCGCCACCGGCGGGCCGAACGCCGCGAAGATCTGCGGCAGCGGCTTTTCCAGCGAGGCCGCAACCTGCTGCTCGGCCTCGGCCTGCGAGAACGCGGGCAAGCGGTCCTGCAGGCTTTCGAGGTCGCGCGCCATGGTGACGCCGACCACGTCCGGCCGCGTCGCCAGGAACTGCCCGAGCTTGAGATAGGCCGGCCCCAGCCGGACCAGCGCCTGCGACAACCGCGCGCCTGAACGCGCTGCGCCCGGCCGCTCGATCAGCCGGCCGAGCTTCACCGCGACCTGCGCCGGCGGCGGCAACACGGCGGCGTCGATCGCGCCGAACACGCCCTCCCGGGCCAGCACAAAGCCGGCGCGGGCAAGCCGCGCCACATGGGTGATCGCGGAAATCACAAACGCCAGCCTGAATGCAGGACGACGATGCCGCCGGACATCGGGGTGGCGCTGACGCGCGAGAAGCCCGCGTCGCGGATCATGTCCGCAAACACGGCGGGCTTGGGAAACTGGCGGATCGACTCCACGAGGTAACGATAGGACTCCTCGTCGCCGGTCACCACCTTGCCGATCTTCGGAATGACGTTGAACGAGAACAGCTCGTAGAGTTTGTCGAGACCTGGCACGTCCACCGACGAGAACTCAAGGCAGAGGAAATGGCTGCCGGGCTTCAGCACGCGATACGCCTCGCGCAGCGCCAGCGGGATGCGCGGCACGTTGCGGATGCCGAAGGCGATGGTGTAGGCGTCGAAGCTGCGATCCGGGAAGGCGAGCGCCTCCGCATTGCCCTCGACGAACGTCACCTGATGTTCGAGATGGCGGGAAATGGCGCGCTCGCGGCCGACCGCCAGCATCTCGGCGTTGATGTCGCAGACGGTCGCGGTGAAACCCGGCCCGGCCGCTCCGGCGGCGCGGAACGAAATGTCGCCGGTGCCGCCCGCGACATCCAGCAGCGCGAACGACGCGGGCCCGCGCGGCGGATTGAGCGCGGTCACCATCGCCTCTTTCCAGAGCCGGTGCACGCCCCCGGACATCAGGTCGTTCATCAGGTCGTAGCGCTTCGCCACGCTGTGAAACACCTCGTTCACAAGCGTCTGCTTGTCGCCGAGGGGCACATCGCGGTAGCCGAAATGCGTCGTCGAATCCGACGGTTGGGTCATGGCACTCTCCACGGCGGGACCATAGCGCGCCACTCGCCGCCGCGCTACAAGCAGGCCGCACCCGCGATCGTCTCGCGCAGGTTGCCGGCAGCCGTGGTTAACCCCAGCGCCGTCGAACAGGTTGAAAGGGAGAGGTGTTGCCATGATGACAGGCGTCATTCCCATTCTGCGGATGTTCGACATCGCCAAGGCGCGCGAATTCTACCGCGGCTTCCTTGGCTTCAAGACCGACTGGGAGCATCGCTTCGAGCCGGACCTGCCGCTCTACATGCAGGTCAGCCGCGACAGCGTGGTGCTCCACCTCAGCGAGCATCACGGCGACGCCGCGCCCGGCAGCAAGGTGCTGATCCTGATGAGCGGCGTCGCGGACTTTCAGGCCAGCCTGCTGGCGCAGGCCTATGGCTACGCCCGGCCCGGCCTTGAAGATCAGGGCTGGGCGCGAACCGTGACCGTCACCGATCCATTCTTCAACCGGCTGGTGTTCGCCGAGCGCCATCCCGAACCGCGATGAGGGACGCATGATCCTGTCCGCAAGCCGGCTCCCACGTTTCGGGATCGTGTCCTGATGCCCGAGCTCCCCGAGGTCGAAACCGTCCGGCGCGGCCTGCAGCCGGCGATGGAGGGCCAGCGCATCGATGCGCTCGACCTGCGGCGCGGCGACCTGCGGTTTCCGTTTCAGCCGGATTTCCGCAAGCGCCTCGAAGGGCATGTCGTCAGCGGACTCGGCCGCCGCGCGAAATATCTGGTGGCCGACCTCGATTCCGGGGACGTGCTGCTGATGCATCTGGGCATGTCGGGCTCGTTTCGCATCGAGCAGGACGGCGCGCAGGCAACGCCGGGCACGTTTCACTATCCGCGCTCCGAGGATCGCGGCCACGACCACGTGATCTTCCGCATGAGCGGCGGCGCGCGCATCGTGTTCAACGATCCGCGCCGCTTCGGCTACATGAAGGTGGTGGCGCGCGCCGACCTGGCGAGCGAGCCGCTGATGAAGGGGCTCGGCCCCGAACCGCTCGGCAATGCCTTCGATGCCGCGATGCTGGCGCGCGCCTGCGCGGGCAAGGAGACCAGCCTCAAGGCTGCGCTGCTCGACCAGCGCGTCGTGGCGGGACTCGGCAACATCTATGTCTGCGAGGCGCTGTTTCGCGCGCATCTCTCTCCCAAACGCGCCGCGCGCACGCTGGCCGACCGCAAGGGGGCACCGACCGATCGCGCACGCGGGCTGGTGGATGCGATTCACGCGGTGCTGAACGAGGCCATCGCGGCGGGCGGCTCGTCGCTGCGCGACCATCGCCAGACCAACGGCGAACTCGGCTACTTCCAGCATTCTTTTTCAGTCTACGACCGCGAGGGCCAGCCATGCCGCACATCCGGCTGTTCGGGAACCGTGAAGCGGTTTACCCAGAACGGACGCTCGACCTTCTGGTGCCCCGCCTGCCAGAAATAATCAGATGGAGACTACGCCCGTGACCGCGCCCCAGATTCGCTTCGACGACGGTGCCGCCTATGAGCAGTACATGGGGATCTGGAGCAAGACCGCGGGGGCGATTTTTCTCGACTGGCTCGCGCCGAAGCCGGGTCTCGGCTGGGCGGATATCGGCTGTGGCAACGGCGCGTTCACGAACCTGATTCTGGACCGCTGCGCGCCGGCGAAAGTCCAGGGCGTCGATCCGTCCGAAGGCCAGATCGCCTACGCGCGCACCCATGTCGCGCAGGCGGAGTTTCAGATCGGCGACGCCATGGCGCTGCCATTCACCGACAGAAGCGTCGACGCCGCCGTGATGGCGCTGGTGATCTTCTTCGTGCCCGATCCCGCCAAGGGCGTCGCCGAAATGGTGCGCATCACAAAGCCCGGCGGGCTCGTCGCCGCCTATGCGTGGGACATGAAAATCGGCTTTCCGTGGCGGATCATCGGCGCGCCGCTGCGCGACATGGGTGTCGTGACCCCGTCGCCGCCAAGCGCGGACGCCTCGGCGCCGGAGAATATGCACGCGCTCTGGTCCGATGCCGGGCTGACGGATATCGAACTGCGCACCATCGAAGTGCGGCGCACGTTCGAGAGCTTCGATACGTTCTGGCGCATCGCCGAGAGCGGCCCGAGCATGGGCACGATCCTCCGGCAATTGTCCGACAAGGATCGCGGCACGTTGCAGGAGCGGGTGCGCGGCGATCTCGCGGACGAAGGCAGCGGCCGGGTCGGCCATCGCGCGCTGGCCAACGCCGTGAAGGGCCGCGTGCCGCGGGCCTGAGCCTTCCAGACCCAACCATAGAAAACGAAGCGGTCCGGCCCGCACAGCAAGCCGAACCGCTCCGGGGTATTCAGACCCGCTGGATCAGATGATCAGACCGCGGTCGTGATCCACTGCTGCAGCTTCGCCTTGGGGGCCGCGCCGACCTGGCGCGAGGCGAGCTCGCCACCCTTGAAGATCATCAGCGTGGGAATCGACATCACGCCGTATTTCGACGCCGTCTGCGGATTCTCGTCCACATTGAGCTTCACGATCTTGACCTTCTCGCCCATGGCTCCGGCGATCTCGTCGAGCGCGGGAGCGATCATGCGGCAAGGCCCGCACCATTCGGCCCAGAAATCGACCACGACCGGCCCGGACGCATTCAGAACCTCGGATTCGAACGTGGAATCCGAAACTTTGCCGACCGACATAGTGAACCTCGTTGATTGAAAAACCGGCCCGCGGGATCGCGCGCCGGAATGTTCGACTGAAACTAGGAAGGGGGAGCGGCGGGGTCAAGCCTCGCTGCGCGCAGAGGTGATGCGGCCCAGCGCCATAACCATGGCTTCGGCGGAAATCTCCATGATTTCAGCAGTTTCGCTCCATAAAAGAGCGGCGCGGACGGTCCGGCCGGGGTGGATACGCAACAGAATCGCGCGGTACAGCGCCAGTTGGTCCACATAGGCCGGTGGCGCATCCGCGGCGCGGCGCGGCGGGACGCGGTTGGTCTTGAAGTCGACGATCAAGACCTCACTGTCCGTCACCGCGAGGCGGTCGATCTGGCCGGAGACGCGCAGCAGCGCGCCGTCCGCTCCCTTCAATCGCCCGCCGACCGGAACCTCGGCACGGCTGCCGGGCGCGAACACGGCCGCGAATCGCGGATCGTCGATGATCGCCAGCACACGCGCGATGAGATCCGCCTGCGCGCCGGTGTCGAAGCCTGCGGCGTTGCGCACGAGATAACGTTCCGCCGCCTCGCGCCGCGCATGCGGCGGAACGTCGGGCAACGATTGCAGCAGGCGGTGGGTGAGGACGCCGCGCTGCCGCGCCAGCATCCGCGCATCGAGCGAGGCGTTGTCATGCGCCGCGCGGGAAGCCGTCGACGCTGAATCAGATGGACGCAGCACGCCGGGCGCCGCGACCGGCCGCGCCATTGTATGCAGCCACGGCGGCAGTCTGTTTTCGTCAGACGCCGCGTCAACGCCGCCAGGCGCATCCGCCGCGACGTCCTCCACGCGGCCGTAGCGCAGCACGATGCCGGATGGCGTCGCGATCTCGGCTTTGTCGAGTCCGGAACTCTCGAGTCCCCGCCGGATCAGCGCATACCAAGACGCCTCCGACGCTTCCTTGCGCCGGCGCGCCAGCGTGCCGCCAACGATCAGCCGATCCGCCGCGCGGGTCATCGCCACGTAGAGCAGGCGGCGGTATTCGTCCTCGATGTCCGCGATCATCGCCGCGCGCGCGCCGGCGACCGCGGGCGGATCGTCCGCCTTGCCGCCCGCCCACACCATGCAGGTCGCGCCCGGCGGCGCGTGCGGGCCGGACGGCACCTTGATGAGGCCAAGGCGCGGGCGCTCCATCGGCGTCGCGGTGGTGTCGGCCAGAAACACTACCGGCGCTTCCAGCCCCTTCGCGCCGTGCACCGTCATCACCCGCACCTCGTCGCGCGCGATTTCGAGGTCGCGCTTGATATCTGTATCGGCGCTGCGCAGCCACGTGACGAAGCCCTGCAACGTCGCCGGGCCGCGCCGCTCGAAGGTCAGCGCCAGCTCCAGAAATTCATCCAGCGCGTCGTTGGCCTCGGGACCGAGGCGGCCAAGGATCTTTGCGCGCCCGCGCCCGCCGCCGAGCAGCCACGCATAGAAATCGAACGGCGCCGCCGCCTTGTGCGCCTCGCAGGCTTCCAGCGTCCGCAGCGCTGCGGCGAAACGCGGATCGTCGTCCGCGTGCGCACTCAGCGCCGCGCGCAGCGTGCCCTTGCGCTCCCAGGCGATCTTATAAAGATCGTCGTCGTCGAGCCCGAACAGCGGGCTCTTCAGAGCCACCGCCAGCGCCAGCTCGTCATGGTCGAGCAGGATGGCGTCGGCGAGATGCATCAGGTCGATGATCGCGATATGCTCGGTGAGCTTGAGACGGTCCGCGCCCGCGACCGGAATGCCCGCGTGCTTGAGCGCCTGAATGACCGTCTCGAAGATCGCGCCGCGCGTGCGCACCAGAACCAGCATGTCGCCGTAACGCAGCCTGCGCCGCTTGCCGCCATGACCCGTGGTATCGCCGCGCGCGATCATGCCGGCGATGGCGTCGCGGATGCGATGCGCCAGCTTCACCGAAGGCTCGGTCTCGCTCACCGCGTCGAACGGCGCGCGCCAGCCCTCCATCTCCGGCCGCTCCTCCGGCTTCTCCAGCTCCCACAGTTCGACGAGGCCCGGCGCCGCATCCGCCAGCGCCTGATGCGGCGGCATGCCGTCGGTGTCCGAGGTGATGCTGCGATAGACCGCCTGATCGCGGAACGTGCTCTCCACCGATTGCAGCACGCTCGATCCCGACCGGAACGAATAGGTGAAGGACACCGGATCGAATTTCAGCGCGGCCGCTTCGAACTTCGTGCGGAAAAATCTGCGCTTGTCGGCGAAGGCGCGCGGCTCCGCGCCCTGAAACGAGAAGATCGACTGCTTCTCGTCACCGACCGCGAACAACGTGCGGCGCACGCCGTCGCGCGCGCCCTTGCCGCTGGTGAACTCCGAGACGATGTGCCAGACGATATCCCACTGGCGCGGGCTGGTGTCCTGTGCCTCGTCGATCAGGAGGTGATCGACGCCCTTGTCGAGCTTGTAATGCACCCAGCTCGACCCGTGGCGGTCGAGCATCGCCAGCGTCTTCTCGATCAGGTCTTCGTAGTCGAGCACGCCGCGGGCGTCCTTCTCGCGGCGATAGTGCTCGGCCACCGCCGTTGCGATCACGAACAGCGCGCGCGTGCGCTCGCGCACAATCGCGGCCTGCCGCCGCTGCAACAGCGGCGCGAGGCGCGCGGCCTCATCGGCAAGACGCGTGGCGAGCGCGGGATAGCTGGCGGCCAGCCCCTTGGTCATCAGCGACTTGCGCGGAGCGAAACCGCCCTCCTTCTGCTCGGTGAAAAACACCGCGAGATAGTTCTCCACCTGCTCGTCGCCGGACAGCGCCGCCGCGCCATCCAGCCTGTCGGCAAGCTTCATGTCGTTGGCGGTGCCCATCCGTAGCGTGGCGGCGACCGCCGGCCACTCGGAGCGCTGCAGCAACGGACCGTCGACAATCAGCCGCGCGATCTCGTCCGGCGTCACGCTCGCGTCGACATCGAGCGCGCGCGACAGTTCGGCGATGGCGGCGTCTGCCGAACCGCTGCGCGCCGCCCACCCCATGAAGTGATCGCGGCTGAGGCAGGCTTCCTGCACCACGTCGCGGAACGTGACATCCGCCGCGCTCGCCATCGCCACTGCCAGCGCCCGCCCCTCGGCGCTGTCCGGATCATCCGCCGCCCTCTGAAGCACGGCGAGATTGGCCCGCTCCATCATGTCGGTCTGGTCGCGCTCATCAAGCACGGAAAAACGCGCGGGCGCGTTCGACTCGAACGGAAACTGCTGCAACAGCCGGGTGCACAGCGCGTGGATGGTCTGCACCTTCAGCCCGCCCGGCGTATCGAGCGCGGAGGCGAACAGCTCGCGCGCGCGACGCCGCATCTTCGCGTCGGGATGTTTCACGCCGGACTCGCGCAGCGCCGCGTCCAGCGCCGCATCGTCCAGCGTCACCCACTTGCCGAGCGTGCCGAACACACGCTGCGCCATGTTGGCGGCGGCGGCCTTGGTGAAGGTGATGCAGAGAATCTTTTGCGGCGCGACGCCGGACAGCAGCAGCCGGATTACGCGCTGCACCAGCACATGCGTCTTGCCAGAACCCGCATTGGCCGCGACGAACACCGAGGCGTCGGGATCGGAGGCGCGCTCCTGCGGCGCGCGGATGCCTTCGGGGATGACACGCGCGCTCATGAGCCCGGCTCCTCCGCGCCCGCGGTTGCCGCCCATTCCTTGATACGGGCGAGGTCGTCGTAATCGCCGTAACGGTTGCTCCACATCGGCAGCACCAGCGAGGGATAGCCCTGCTGTTCATTCTCGAAGGCGAGCACCAGCTTGATAAGTTCTGCGCGCGCGAGATCCGCCACCTCGTCCGGGAACAGTTCGGGTTCGGGCGGCGCCTGCAACTTCAGAACCTTTTCCTCGCCCGCCACGCGCCCGCCGGACAGGCGCACATAGGTCAGCTCGGAGACCGATCCACCTTTCGCGCTCTCGACGAAACCGCCGTCACGCAGGATCGCCGCTTCCAGCGAGAGCTGCGGCGACAGCCCGAGTCGCACCTGCTTGCCGCTCGGCGGACTGCCGGTCTTGAAATCCACGATGGCGAAGGTGCCGTCCGACCGCCGCTCGATGCGGTCGGCGCGGGCATTCAGCTCGAATTCGCCGCGCGGAGTTTCGATCCGCAGCGTGCCGCGAATCTCGGCGGCGATGTCTTTCACGTTCTCGCGCCGCGCACGCTCCCAGCCGACATACCAGCGCGCGATGCGCTGGAAGCGCGGCCACCACAAGACGCGCGCCTCGGGATGCTCCATCAGCGGCGCGAAGTGCGCTTCGCCGATAGCTTCGAGCTGCGCCAGCGCATCGGGCGGCAGCTTGTCGGGATATTTCTGCGCGAACGCGCCGAGCGAGCCGTGGATCGCCGAGCCGCGATCGGCGGCGGACGGAGGCATGTCCACCGGATCGAGCGGCGCGAGCTTCAGGATATGCCGCGCGTAGATCGTGTAGGGATCGCGCAGCCAGTCCTCGATCTGCGTCACCGACAGCCGCCGCGGCCGCGAGGCCACCGGCGGTGCGGGGGCGGGTTGTTCGACCGGCTTGGGTAGACCCGCAGGCCGGTCGAGATGGTCAGCCCAGTCGAGATATTTCTGACCGCGCTGCTTCAACTCCTTCCAGGCGTCGTCACCGACGACGGCCTGCAAGCGATGCAGGAAACGCGAAGCCACGGTCGGCGCGCCGCCCGCGCGCGCCGCGTAAGTGAGGATCGCCTCGCGCGCACCGATCAGCTGCGCGAAGTCGTGCGCGGTGAGGCCGATGCGGCGCTCCGGCAGATCGAGCCCGAGCTGGTGCCGCATCGGGCGGCTGAGCCAGGGATCGGTGCGCGGCGCAGGCGGCCACGTGGTCTCGATCAGGCCACCGAGAATCACGCGGTCATGATGCGTCAGCCGCGCTTCGAGCAGACCGTAGATGTGGATGCGCAGATCCTCGCGCGGAGCCCTGCGCACCACCCGGTCGCCGAGCATCGCCTGAAACAGCTCTGGATAGTCGCGCAATGTCGAGGTGAGACCCGTATTGCCGAGCGCGAGCAGATCTTCGAATGCATCCAGCAGCGCCTCGCCATCCGAGCCTGCGAAGATCGCCGGCCCCTCGTCGTCGGTCGTCAGCGCGACCAGCACCTCGCGGTGCCAGCCCGCGAGTTCTGCAAGATCATGCGGCTTGCCATGCGCCGCCGTCTCCAGCGGACGCAGTGCGGCCGCCAGCGCGGACAGCAATGCCGCAACCTCGCCGAGCTGGTCGTCGCGCAGCCGCGCGCGCGGCTCCGCCCGATGCAGCGTCGTATCCTCGCCCGCCGCGAGGCGCGTCAGTTCGGTGCGGAACAGGGCGAGATCATGTTGCAGGCCGCGCGTACCGGGCGAGGGCCGCGGCCCGCGCAGCAGCGCCAGTTCGAGCGTCGCAACGATACGCGCGCCATTCGCGCCGCCGATCCGGCACAGCGGATGCTTGAGCAGCGCCAGAAGCGACGCGGGCGCGAGGCCGTCGGCAATACATTCGGAGAGCAGCCGCGCGAACACGCCCGGCGGCGTCTCCATCAGGCTCGCGCCGGCGGAATCGTCGTAAGGCAGACCCCAGCGGTCGAGCGCCACCATCACGCGCCGCGCCAGCGCGCGGTCGGGCGTCGCGAGCGCGGTATCGCCGCCGGCTTCGAAGGATTCGCGCAGCGCCAGCGCAATCGCAAGCGCCTCGCCTTCCGGATTGGGCGCCGGGATCACGGCCAAGCCATCGAGACTGCGGGCAATAGCATCCACCACGGCGGGCGCGGCCAGATGCGTCTGCCAGTCGCCGGTAGCGGCCGAGGGCCGCATCGCCTCGGAGGCCAGCACGCTGCGCCCGGTGTCCGGCGCGCCGCCGATCAATGTCGCCACCGCGCCGCGCGCCACGCCAAAGCGTTCCAGCAGACCGTGCAGCGCGAACTGCGGATGGCTCGGCACCGGCTCGGTCTCCGCGCTGCCGCCGATCAGCCGCCATGCGTCCTCGTCGAGTGCGGTATCGAGGCCCGGCAGCACCACCGCACCCTGCGGCAACCGCGCGACCGCTTCGAGAAAGCGCGCGGTGGCGGGCATCGATCCGGTCGATCCCGCCGCGATCACCGGCCCCTTCGGCGCGGCGGCGAGGCGCGCGGCCTCGGCGGCGATCAGCAGCGTCTGGCGCGCCATGGGCTCGACGCGGCCGCTCTCGGCGAGATGCGCCGGCCACGTGCCACGCGCGATGGAGAGGAATTGCCAGGTGAGCTGCCAGTACCTGTCGAGATCGTCGGGAACGAGATTGTCGAAATCGTCCCAAGCGACATCCCGTGCGACCATGTCGTCCATCAGCCGGGCGAGGTCGTCAGCCAGCGCCAGAATGGAAGCCGGCCCGCTCGCCACCAACGGCGCGGCGGCTGGATCGTCCGGCCGCAATTGCGCCGCCCACGCGCAGACCAGCCGCGCCAGCGTCAGGCGGCGTTCGAGACCGTCCAGCGCGGGCGGAATGTCGAGCGGCGCACCGAGATCGGAGGCGGCCTGCGCGAAATCCAGCTCGTCCTCGTCGATGCTGCCCAGCGCCACGATGCGCGGCAGCAGCACGGCCTCGCCGCCGAGCACGTCCAGAAACGTATCGCGCGCCAGCCGGCAGGCGCGCCGGGTCGGCAGGCAGAGCGTCACGTCCGCCAGCCGCTCCGGCGCAGCGCGCGCGGAAAAGCCCTCGATCAGGCCGCCGTCGACCAGCGCGCCGATCAGGGTGGGCAGGAACGGGGAGGAAGCGGGAATCGTGAAAAGGCGCATGCGGATCCGAATCGTCAGGCCGCGCGATCATCGCACGGGCGAGAGGGAGACGAAATGCACGCGTTGCGGGAAGTTTGAGAGGGATGCGCCGTCACCCCGAGGTGCGTGCGCAGCACGCCCCGAAGGGCGAGGGCAAGTGCGGCTGGTCGCCCTCACGCCGCGCTGGCGAGAAACGCCTCGTCGGCGGCGGCAATGGCGTCCGGCGTGCCGACATGCATCCACAACCCGTCGAGCCGCAGGCCGCACAGGCGTCCCTCAGCTTCGGCCTGATCGAAGATTCGCGTCAGAGCGAATTCGCCTTGCGGCGCGCCGGCGAAAATCTCCGGCTTCAGGATCGCGACGCCGGCATAGACAAACGGCACCACCTCGTGCTCCCTGCGCTTGCGCAGGAGGCCGTGGACATCCATCGCATAGTCGCCGCTGCCGGCATAGCCGATGCTGCCCGCGGTCGGCGCAAGCAGCAGCAGCACGTCCATTCGCGCGGGATCGAAGGCGTCGGCAAGCCGCGCCAGATTGGGCTTCACGCCGTCGATCCACAGCGTGTCGGAATTGACGTGGAAGAACGGCGCGGACCCGAGTTGCGGCAACGCCTTCACCACCCCGCCGCCGGTGCCGAGCACCTGATCGCGCTCGTCCGAAATGGTGATCGCGGGACGCGTGCGGCCGGCGAGATGATCGATGATCTGGTCCGGCAGATAATGTACATTCACCACAGCGCGCTCGACACCGTTGTCCGCCAGCTTGTCCAGCACGTGATCCAGCAGCGGCTTGCCGGCGACGCTGACCAGAGGCTTCGGCATATGCTCGGTCAGGGGCCGCATGCGCAGGCCGAGACCGGCCGCGAGAACCATGGCTGTGGTGGGTGATACCGGCATGAGCAATCCTGATGACGATTCGCACCATCATAACACGACGGGCGTCAAGGCTGGTGGAAGACGTACGAAGCCGCAACCATCCGGGCAGGATGCACCAGGACCGACCGGCTGTCAGTCCGGCACGCCCGCGCGAGGAGCCTCACGGGAGCAAGGCCTTGGCAAGCCCGGATTCGTTACGCTTTAGCACCGACGGGGTGACGAATTTGCGACGACCGCGCGCCGCGCGTCAGACCTCGACCACCTGCGAACCCGAGCGTGAGCGGCGCTTCTTCTCCGAAGTCTGCTTCAGGAAATTGACGCCGATCTGGTCGCCGTTGACCCACGCCAGTTCGCAGCGGCGATAGGCCAGTCCGGTCGACGACAGCAACAGGAAGAACTCCTTCAGGTTCAGCCCTTCGACCGAGCCCTCGACCGTCAGCTTGGCACCGCTCTCGGACACATCTTCCATGATGCAGGTCCGGCGCCACGTTCCATCGATGCCCATCATGTGCGCGGTGATACCGCGCTCGAAGATGACACGATCGCTGCCTCGTTTCTCGACCATAGCCTGCCCCGGGGATGACGGAATGGCGGCACGGCCGGCTCCCGCCGAACGCCCGCTCCCGTCTGTCAGGATACCGGCCCAGTGGATAACAGGACGTAAACCGGGCGCCGGCCGGGGACCTGGACGCCTGTCGGCTCAGAGCCCGGCCGGCGGCGGAACCTGTGCGGCGTACCACGCTTTCAGCCCACCCAGTGCCGGATGATCGAGCGAACGGCCGAGATAGGTCCAGATCCGCGGCTGATGGCGCAGGTATTGCGGCTTTCCGTCACGGCGATTGAGGCGGGCGAAGGTGCCGAGCAGGCGAGTGTTACGCTGCGCCGACATCACCGCATAGGTCGCGACGAAACCCGGCGCATCGAAGCCCGCATCGGCGCCGGCCCGCGCCTTCACGTAACGGGCCAGCATCGCGATCTCGAGATTCTCCGGCACGTCGATCCGCGCATCCTGCAGCAGCGACACAAGATCGTAGGCCGCCGGCCCCAGCACAGTGTCCTGAAAGTCGATGACGCCGACCCGCTTCACCCCCGCCCGGTCCGCGAGCCAGAGCAGGTTCGGCGAATGATAATCGCGCAGCACCCAGGTGCGGTGCGGCCCGATATGCGGCGTCAGCAGGTCGCGCCACTGCGCCATGAAGGCACCGCGGGTGGCCTCGTCGGGAGTTCTGCCCCGGTCCGGCAGATACCAGTCGAGCATCAGGCTGATTTCGATCAGCATGGCATCGAGATCGAAGACCGGGATGGCGTAGTCGGCGCGACCTGCGACCGGGAGCGTTTGCGGAAGCTGCCTGCCGTGCAGGTCGGCCAGCAGATCGGTGGCGGCCTGATAGCGCTCGGCAATCGGCTCAGGCGGGTCGCCCGCGATGACCGGCTCGCGTCCGAGATCCTCGGTGAGAAGAAAGCCATTGTCGAGATCGGCGTGGAGGATGGCCGGTGCCGATACGCCCTGCGCGCGCAGCCCTTCCGCGATGGCGACGAAGGGTACGACATCCTCGGCCAGATGCACGGCGGCGCTGTAGGACTTGTCGCCATGGACAGGCGGGCCGTCCGGCCGGCGCGGTGCGTTCATCAGGATGCACGAGACGCCCTGGGACATCAGCCTCGCATAGGAGCGAGTCGAGGCGTCGCCCGCCATGCGATGCCGGACGGCTTCGCGCATCTCCGCGGTGTCAAGGAAACTGCGCAGCGCGTGAAGCCGGGTGGCGAGCGCGGCGCTGCGGCCATGCCCGGTGATGGTCACGTTGCGCGCCGTGCCCGTCGTATCCGGCTCATGAGTCAGCGCGATATCGAGCCGGTCGGTCGGCAGTGCATCGGGCGCGCGCTCGGGCCATTCGATCAGCGCAACGGCATCGGCGGGCAGCGGGCTCAGCCCCAGTTCGTCGAGTTCGTCGGGATCGGAAATCCGATACAAATCGGCATGGACGATCGCGAGCGGCCCCGCCTCGTAGCCCTGCACCAGCGTGAAGGTCGGGCTTGGGACTTCAAGCGCCTCGTCGCCGGAAAGGTAGCGGATCAGCGCGCGGGCCGCCGCCGTCTTGCCGGCGCCGAGATCGCCGGTCAGCGTCACCACGTCGCCGGCCGAGATCAGCAGTCCGAGATCGGCCATCAGCCCGGCCGTGGCGGCCTCGTCGGCCAGGCTCTCGGAGAAGGCGAAGGGCGACGTCATTCGGCGGCGTCGCGATGCAGGATGCGATCGACCGGAAACTCGCAGATGACCGTGGTGCCCTTCCCCACCGCCGACTCGACGCGCACCTTGCCGCCGTGCAGCTCGACGAACGAACGCACCAGCGAGAGCCCGAGCCCCGCGCCGCGATGCCGCGAACCGTTGGCATGGCTCTCGAACCAGTCGAACACCCGGTCGCGCACGTCCTGCGGAATGCCGGGGCCGCGGTCGGTCACCGCGAAGACGATGCTGGTCTCGGTGCGATGCGCGGTCAGGTCGATCGCACTGTTCTCCGGCGAGAAGCCTGCGGCATTGGCGAGCAGATTGTAGAGCACCTGCACCACGCGGCTCTCGTCCGCGACGAAACGCGACACGCCCGGACCGATATCAACGCGCAGCGCGATGTTGTGATGTGTGAGCCGGTCCTGCACCCCGGCGGCGGCCTGCTCGATGGCGGCACGCACGTCCACCGGTCCCAGCGTCAGCGTCATCGCGCCGGCGTCGATGGTGGCGAGATCCAGAATATTGTTGATGATCGCCAGCAGCGCATTGGTCGAGGAGGTGATGTAGCCGAGATATTCGCTCTGCTTCGACGTCATTGGGCCGGTGGTCGGATCGCTGATCAGATGCGCGAATCCGATGATGGTGGTGAGCGGCGAGCGCAGCTCGTAGGAAACGTGGTGCACGAAGTCGATCTTCATCTGATCGGCGGTCTCGAGCGCGTCGTTGCGCTCGCGCAGCGCCCGCTCCACGTTCACCGTGTCGGTGACGTCCTGGAACGTCAGCATGGTCGCGCCGTCCGGCAGCGGCAGCGCGGTGCAGTCGATCACGCTGCCGTCGCGCCGCTCGAGCCGCAACGAGATCGGGCTGCGATTCTCGATGGAGGTGATGGCCCCGCGCAGCATCTGCAGGCCGGTGTCGTCGCTGTAGAGCGGGCGGCACCATTCCTCCACCGTCTCGATATGCGGCTCCTCGCTCAGCGCCTCGGGCGCGATCTTCCACATCCGGGCGAAGGCGGGATTGAACAGGCGGGCACGGCCGTTGCTGCCGAACACCGCGACGCCCTCGACGAGATTGTCGAGCGTCTCGCGCTGTACGCGGATCAGCGAATCGTAGCGGCGGGCGAGGTCGAGCCGTTCGGTGACGTCGTCGAACAGATAGGTGACGCCGCCTTCCGGATTGGACGTCGTGACAACGCTGACCGCGCGCCCGTCGGGCAGGTACCAGATGTCGCGCGCGGCCTCGACGGCGCGATAGGCCTCGTGCAGGCGCATCTTCCATTGCCGGAAGTCGGGCTGCTCGGGCAGCTTGCGCTCGGCGCGCAGGCGATCCAGCACCGCCGAATCGTCGGGCCGGGTTTCGAGAAAGGCCGGGTCGAGCTCCCACAGGCGGCGATAGGACTCGTTGTGAAAGATCAGCCGGCGCTCGCCGTCGAACACCGCGACGCCCGACGACAGCTGATCGAGAATGCGCCGCTGCGCCTCGGCCATGCGGGTCATCGCCTCGCGCAACGCGGTCGCCTCGCTGGCGTCGATGGCGATGCCCGCGCTTCCCTCGCTCAGCCGGGCGGCGCGAATGTCGACCATCCGCCGCTCGCCGCCGGAGATGACCGGCAGCCGCGCCTCGAAAGTCTTTCCCTCTCCGAGCGCACGCGCCAGCGCGCTGCGATCGTCGGTGTCCAGCAGTTCGAGACTGCGCGCCAGCGCGTCCTCGGGCGAAGCCGCATCAGTGGCGCGGGCATAGGCGTCGTTGACATAGGCCAGCGCGCCGTTGTCGCGCCGCGTCCACAATGGATAGGGCAGCACCTGCATGAAGGCGCGCAGCAGCGAGGACTCGGCATTCAGCGCGGCAAAGCGCTGGCTGAGTTCGGAGAGTTCGCGGCGCACACCCGTGAGTTCGCGAATGCGGACAACGGCCTGTCCGCCGACCGCGCGCCCCATCACCTCCACGGTCCGTCCAACCGAAGTGACGATCTGAAACAGAAAACTCTCGCCGCGATCCCGCAGCGCATCGACCGCGCGGTCGAGTTGCAGCGCCTGTTCGGGATGCAGCCACGTTGCGAAGGCAAGGATCCGCTGCGGCGGATGATCCGCTGCACGCGGCGACAGCATCGAAAGATCGCCGCTGATCTCCGGCATCTCGGCGCCGGCGGCCCAGGCGATCAGCACCTGCTGCTCGACGAACAGCAGCGTCCGGTAGCGATCCGCCTCGGTCTGCAAGGTCTGGATCTGGGCCCGGAGAGCCTGCTCGGTCCGGGCCGACCGCAGCCGGGCCCGCAGCAGCAGCACCGCCGCGACCACCGAGAAGCCCAGCATGGCAAAGCCGAGCACGACCGCGATCATCTCGTGCCGGTCGAGGTTGAGCGGCAGATCGAATGGATCGGCGGCAAGCGCGGGCACGGCTGCGGCGGCGGACCCGATGGCCGCGACCGCAGCCCCCACGCCGCCCGCTATGCTGATGGCTCCACGTCCAAGCGCACTGCACGACAGATGCGCCTGACGGAATGCCGCGAGTACGCCTGACATGCTTGCCCCAAGACCGTCCACGACTCCGCGCCGGCGTTCTTGCACCGTTCGCGAATCGCCCGAGAATATCCTTAAGCGGACTCGCGGGGTAAGAGTCCAGATCGTGAACGTCGGGAAGCCGGCGCGTTTTCGATACGGACCGGAACCCGGTCCAGCGCGCGCGCTACAGCCAGCCGGTCTCCAGCACCCGCGCCCAGCCCGGTTCGCCACGCGCGCGCGCCAGCGCGATCATCTCCGCCGGATCGTAGCGAACGTGGCGGAAGGTCACCGACCATGCGCCGTCGTTCCGCTCCAGAATCGCGTAACGCGCATCGGGCGAGCCGGTCTGCACCACATGGCGGGGCGGGGTGGGATCGAGATAGCCCTGACAGCCGACGCTGCCCGGATTGACGATCATCCGGCCATCGCCCAGACGGACCGCGCGCGCGATGTGGCTGTGCCCGCACAGAATCAGCGATTGATCGACACCGGTCGCGCGCCGTTCGATCCCGGCGGACGCTGCTGCCGTGACGATGCCATCGGGCGTCACCTGCTCCAGCCAGTAGGTTTCGTCGTCCTGCGGAGTCGCATGACAGAGAAACACCTCGTCACGCCAGATCGTCGCGAGCGGCAGATCGCGCAGCCATGCCAGCTGCCGCGCATCGAGCTGCGCGTAAGCGGGGCGCTCCCATGATCCCATCCCCTCCGGATCCTGCTCGATCAGGTAGCGGTCGTGATTGCCGCGGACATGCACGATGTCCCGGCCGATGAGGCGGTCCAGCGTCCCGGCAGCATCGAGCGGCCCGCTGACGATGTCGCCGAGATCGACGATCGCATCGATGCCGTGGTCTCGGATATCGGCCAGCACCGCGTCGAGCGCCGCGCTGTTGCCGTGGATATCGGCGATGGCGGCGAAGCGCATCTTCGAGTTACTCCGGCAGCGTGCCGTTGAGAGCCAAAACGTGCCCGGCGAGATACAGCGATCCGGTGATCAGGATGCGCGGCGGCACCTCGTAGGCCAGTTGTGTCAGCCGCCGCAGCGCCGCCTCGACGCCCGGCGTGGTCTCGACGCGCATGCCGAGCGCGCGCGCGGCGTCCGCCAGCGCGTCGGGCGACATCGCGTTGTCCTGCCCCGGAATCGGCACCGCGATGATATGCCGCGTCAGCCCCGCGAAATTGGCGAGGAAGCCATGAGCATCCTTGTTCGCCAGCATGCCCGCGATCACCACCAGCGGACGCGACACGCGTTCTTCAAGATCGCCGAGCGCGGCCGCGACGATACGCCCGCCATCGGGGTTGTGGCCGCCGTCGAGCCACACCTCGCTGCCCGGCGGGGCCAGCGCGACCAGCGCGCCATGGGCCAGCCGCTGCATCCGCGCCGGCCATTCCGCCTCGGTCAGTCCCCGCTCGATTGCGGCAGTCTCGATCGGAAAGATCGCCGCCGCGCGCAGCGCCACGATGGCGAGCCCCGCATTCTCGAACTGATGCCGGCCGAACAGGCGCGGCGCGGGCAGATCCAGCAGGCCGCGCTCGTCCTGATAGACCAGCCGCCCGCGCTCGACGCTCACATGCCAGTCCTGCCCGGCGCTAAGAAGTGGCGCGCGGGCCCGCGCCGCATGCTGCTCGATCACCGCGGCAGCCTCGGGTGGCTGCTCGGCGCTGACCACCGGCACGCCGCGCCTGATGATGCCCGCCTTCTCGCCCGCGATCTTCACCAGGTTGTCGCCGAGAAACTCGACATGATCCATGCTGACCGGCGTGATCACGCTGACGGCGGGGCGCTCGACGACGCTGGTGGCATCCAGCCGCCCGCCGAGGCCGACTTCGAGCAGCACGGCATCGGCCGGATGGCGGGCGAACAGCAGCAGCGCTGCCGCCGTCTCGATCTCGAACACGGTGATGGGATCACCGCCATTGGCGCGCTCGCATTCTTCCAGTGCGGCGCGCAGCGCATCGTCGCTCACCAGCACGCCGCCGCCGGGATGGCCGAGGCGAAACCGCTCGTTGATCCGCACCAGATGCGGCGAGGTATAGGTGTGGACGCGCAGACCCGCCGCTTCCAGCATCGCGCGCAGATAGGCGACCGTGGAGCCCTTGCCGTTGGTGCCGGCGACATGGATCACCGGCGGCAGTGACCGCTCCGGATGGCCGAGACGTTCGAGGATCCGCCACATCCGGTCCAGCGTCAGATCGATGCGGCGCGGATGCAGCGCGGAGAGGCGCGCGAGGATGTCGTCGAGCGGGCGGGCGCGGTCGGGCGCGTTCACGTCGAGGGCGCGGCGATCACCGCGTCGGGTGGCGGCGGCATGACAGCCCGGGGGCTCTCCGCCTGCGCGGGCGCCTTGGTGAGCAGGCGGCACAACCGCGCCAGGGTGGGCCGCAGATCGTGGCGATGCACCACCATGTCCACCATGCCGTGGTCCTTGAGGTACTCCGCGCGCTGGAAGCCTTCAGGCAGCTTCTCGCGAATGGTCTGCTCGATCACGCGGGCGCCGGCGAAGCCGATCAGCGCGCCGGGCTCGGCAAGCTGGACGTCGCCGAGCATGGCGTAGGACGCGGTGACGCCGCCGGTGGTCGGATTGGTCAGCACGACGATATAGGGCAGCTTCGCCTCGCGCAGCATCTGGATCGCGACCGTCGTGCGCGGCATCTGCATCAGCGACAGGATGCCTTCCTGCATCCGCGCGCCGCCGGACGCCGCGAACATGATGAAGGGCGTGTGCTTCTCAAGCGCGAGTTCAAGTCCGCGCACCACGGCCTCGCCCGCCGCCATGCCGAGCGAGCCGCCCATGAAGTCGAAGTCCTGCACCGCGACCACGACCGGATTGCTCTCCAGCTTGCCAAACCCGACCTTCACCGCATCGTTCATGCCGGTCTTGCTGCGGGCATCCTTGATGCGGTCGGCGTATCTGCGCTCGTCGCGGAACTTCAGCGGATCGGCGGCCACCTCGGGCAGCCCGACGTCGAGCCAGGTCTCGTTGTCGAAGATCGACTTCAGGCGCGCGGTCGCGCCCATGCGCATGTGGTAGTTCGAGCCGGGAATGACGAACTGGTTGGCCTCGACATCCTTGTAGAACACCAGCTGCCCGCTGTCGGGGCACTTGATCCACAGATTCTCCGGCGTCTCCCGCCGCAGCATGTTGCGGATTTTCGGGCGGACGACGTTGGTGATCCAGTTCATCTCAAAACCTCTCCGGGTCGCCGGGGACGCCCCTTATGTGCGGTGCATCGTCCGGCTGACAAGGGGCTAAACGCGCTACCACAGAACGCGGTAAAGTGGCTATTCCGCGGCTCCCGCCGGGCTCGATGCCGCGGCCTGCCGCACCCCCTGCGCCAGCGCCGCCGCCAGATCCGCCACCGCCTTGACGGTGCCGGGCGTCGCCCGTCCGTTGTCGTCGAGACTGCCGCGCAGCGCATCGACGAGCGCCGTTCCGACCACCGAGCCGTCGGCATGGCGGGCGATGGCCCCCGCCGCCTCGGGCGTTCGGATGCCGAAGCCGACGCAGACGGGAAGGCTGGCATGGCGCTTGATGCGCTCCACCGCCATGGCGACCTGCGCGGTGTCGGCGCTGGCGCTGCCGGTGATGCCGGTGACGGAGACGTAGTAGACAAAGCCCGAGGTGTTCGCGAGCACGGCGGGCAGGCGCTTGTCGTCGGTGGTCGGTGTCGCGAGGCGGATGAAGTTCAGCCCGGCCTTCAGCGCGGGCAGACACAGTTCGGTGTCCTCCTCCGGCGGCAGATCGACCACGATCAGCCCGTCGACGCCGGCAGCCTTGGCGTCGGGCAGGAAACGGTCCACCCCGTAGATGTAGATCGGGTTGTAGTAGCCCATCAGCACGATCGGCGTGGTCTGGTCGCCCTCGCGGAACGCGCGCACCAGATCGAGCGTCTTCCTCAGCGTCATGCCCGCCTTCAAGGCGCGCAGGCCCGCCGCCTGGATCGAGGGGCCGTCCGCCATCGGATCGGTGAACGGCATGCCGATCTCGATCACGTCAGCGCCCGCCGCCGGGAGCGCCCTGATGACGTCGAGCGAGGTCTGCGGATCGGGATCGCCCGCCATCAGGAAGGTGACGAAGGCCGCGCGGCCCTCCTGCTTCAGCGCGGCAAACCGCGCGTCGATGCGTGTGGTCATGAGCAGTCGCAGTCCGTGCTAATCTCTCCCCGCCGGGGAGAAGTCGGCGGCAAGGCCGCCGGGTGAGGGGGCATGCAGCGGTTCAAATCTTGGGCGAAATCCCTCCGGGCCGCGCAGACCTGTGCCGAGGCGAAGCTGTGGCGAGCACTGCGCAATCGCAGGTTGGCCCGATGGAAATTTCGCCGGCAGCATCCGGTCGAACAATATGTGGTGGACTTCGTCACGCTCGAAGGACGGCTGGTCGTCGAGGTCGACGGCATGACCCACGACGACGCTGGAGCCAAGGCGCACGATGCCGTGCGAACGCGCGTTCTGGAGAACTGCGGCTTCCACGTCCTGCGGGTGAACAATGTCGATGTGTTCGACAACATCGATGGTGTTCTGGACCTGATTGCCTCGACCCTGCCGTCCAAGGACAGCCCCCTCACCCGGCCACTGCGTGGCCGACCTCTCCCCGACGGGGAGAGGGGAAGCGGGAGCCGCCGCTTCACGCCAGCAATCGCTCCGGCTGTCGCCGACGCTTGATCCCCGGCGAGGTGCATCCAAAACCTCACCTCTCCCCGCCGGGGAGAGGTCAGCGGCAGGGCCGCCGGGTGAGGGGGGCCTTCGATGTCCTGAACAAACGACATCAGGCGTTCTTGGCCTTCAGGATCTCGCCGACCTGCGGCACGTCCTTGTCGCCGCGGCCGGAGAGATTGACGACCATCAGGTGATCCGGCGGGCGCTTCGGCGCCAGCTCCATCACCTTGGCGATGGCGTGCGCGGGCTCCAGCGCCGGGATGATGCCCTCAAGCCGCGACAGCAACTGAAAAGCCTCCAGCGCTTCATCGTCCGTCGCCGACAGATAGGTCGCGCGGCCGACATCGTTGAGCCAGGCGTGCTCCGGGCCGATGCCGGGATAGTCGAGCCCCGCCGAGATCGAATGCGCGTCCTGAATCTGTCCGTCGGCGTCCATCAAGAGATACGTGCGGTTGCCGTGCAGCACGCCGGGGCGGCCGCCCGCGAGCGAGGCCGCGTGCAGCTTGGTGAGACCGTGGCCCGCCGCCTCGACACCGAAAATCTCCACCGTCGGATCATCGAGGAACGGATGAAACAGCCCCATGGCGTTGGAGCCTCCGCCGATGCAGGCGACCAGCGAATCCGGCAGGCGGCCCTCGGCCTCCTGCATCTGCACCCGCGTCTCGTCGCCGATCACCGACTGGAAGTCGCGCACCATGGTCGGATAGGGATGCGGCCCCGCCACCGTGCCGATGCAGTAGAAGGTGTTGCCGACATTGGTCACCCAGTCGCGCAGCGCCTCGTTCATTGCGTCCTTCAGCGTGCGCGAGCCGGACTGCACCGGCACCACCCTCGCGCCCAGCATCTCCATGCGGATGACGTTGGGCTGCTGCCGCTCGACGTCCACCGCGCCCATGTAGACGATGCATTCGAGCCCGAAGCGCGCGCACAGCGTCGCGGTGGCGACGCCATGCTGGCCCGCCCCGGTCTCCGCGATGATGCGCTTCTTGCCCATCCGACGCGCAACCATGATCTGGCCGAGCACGTTGTTCACCTTGTGGGAGCCTGTATGATTCAGCTCCTCGCGCTTGAAATAGATTTTCGCGCCGCCGAGGTGTTCGGTCAGCCGCTCGGCGAAATACAGCGGCGAAGGCCGGCCGATATAGTCGCGGCGATGACGCGCCATTTCGGCCACGAAGGCCGGATCGACCTTCGCCTCATTGTACGCCTTCTCCAGATCGAGGATCAGCGGCATCAGGGTTTCGGCGACGAACCGCCCCCCATACAGGCCGAAGCGGCCGTGCTCGTCGGGGCCCGAACGGAACGAATTGGGAAGCGGGACACTCATGCGCGGCTCACGACTTGCGGAATAGGTGCCTGCGCAGCGGCGCGCGCAGCACGGATGAAAGCTCTGATCCTGTCGGGATCCTTGACACCGGGCGCGCGCTCGACGCCGGAGGAGACATCGACGCCCTGCGCACGGGTGATGTGCAGTGCCTCCGCCACGTTGTCGGGATCGAGGCCGCCGGACAGCATGAACGGAACCGCCGGATCAAGCCCCTCGAGCAGATGCCAGTCGAACGGCGTTCCGAGGCCGCCGGGGCGGGTCGCGTCCTTTGGCGGCTTGGCATCGAACAACAGCCTGTCAGCAACTTCGAGATAGGGCGAAACCGCGCCGAGATCGCCACGCACCGCGATGGGCAGCGCCTTCATGACGCGCAGGCCGAACGTCTCGCGGATCGTTGCCACCCGTTCGGGGGTTTCCGCGCCGTGCAATTGCAGCCAGTCCGGCTTCACCGCGGCGACGAGGCGCGTCAAAAGGTCGTCATCGGCGTCCACCGTCAGAACCACGACCTCGGCCCGGCCGCGCGCCAGCCGCGCGAGGTCCGCCATGGCGGCAAGCTCCACATGGCGTGGCGAACGCGGGAATGACACGAAGCCGACCATGTCCGCGCCAGCATCCAGCGCGACGTCAAGCGTCTCGCGCGTGGACAGGCCACAGATCTTCACGGTCAAGAACATCGGACGGTTGCCATCGGAGACGGGAAACGTTTTCAGCGGATCGGCTTTGACCCCGCCGGCCATGCATGTCGGCAGGGACGTGCCAATGGCCCGCGTTCTACAACGCTGTGTCGCGCTTGTCTCGCTCCCCATGCGCGGGCAGCGCGGGGCTGTTCGAGACGCCCGGGAGCATGCGATAGAGCGGCGCAGGGGCGGGCTCCATATGCTCGCGCAGGGAGGCCAGTTCGGTCTGGGCCGCCCGCGCCTCGGACGCGTTGCGCCGTGCGGCCCGCCGCCACCGGCCCTGCCGCAGCCAGGCCCCGATGCCGCCCGCGATCACGCCGACGATGGCGCACAGCACCATCACCGCAAACAGCGGCAGCCGGATGCCCGCCCCCGGATCGCCGTCAAACGGATCGAGATAAACGGTCACGACGTGACGGTTGGCGATCGCGAAGGCGATCAGAATCACCGCGAGTGGAATCAGGAGAACAAGGCCGAGGACTTTCTTCATGGCATGGTCCTCATGACGCCACGGACCGGCAGACGCCGGTCAGTCGTCCGCCCTTCACGGCTCTGACGAAACGGCGGCTTCCGAAGGCGTGCCATCGCTGGACGGCTCGCGGTTGAGACGCTCGCGCATTTCCTTGCCGGTCTTGAAGAACGGCACGCTCTTCTGCTCGACAGGCACATGCTCGCCGGTGCGCGGATTGCGCCCCGAGCGGGCCGGGCGATGCTTGACCGAGAAGGCACCGAAGCCCCGCAACTCGACGCGGTCGCCCCGCGCGAGCGCTGCAACGATCTCATCCAGGATCGCATTCACGATCTTCTCCACATCCCGATGATAGAGATGCGGGTTGTGTTCTGCGATACGCTGAACCAGTTCGGATTTGATCATGCAGATAGCGGCCCCTGGAAGGCTTTCATTTCCTTGAAAACGCGCGGGAATGTCAAGCCGACAAATTGCGGTGCAGTGCTCCGATGCATGACTTATCTCGTCAAACCGGGCATCGAACCGTCATTCATATATTCAGCGTGGCGGTTCATCAGTTCGCCGTCGATGGCTGCCACAGCGCCAGCAGCCCTGTCAGGTCCATGCTGTCCGCTGCAATGGCAAAACCACTTCGTTCCAGACGGCGCGCGAGCGATCCAAGCCCCACCGCATCGAGAACGACCGTGGTCGCGGCACGCAGGAACGTCAGGTCGCTGAAACGCGGCGTCAGCTTGAAGTCACGCACGGGCAGGCCGGACGGAATTTTCTTCTCCGAGACCAGCCAGCTCACCGCCGTGTCCTCGTCGCCCAGTTCGTCGATCAGTTTCAAACCAAGGGCCTGACGGCCGGTGAACACGCGCCCGTCTGCAACCGTATCGAGCTGCGCGCCGTTCATCGCGCGGCGCGTCTGCACCAGATCCCTGAACCACGCGTAGCTGTCCTTCACCAGCGAATCCAGCGCAGCGCGCGCTTCGGGACTGGTCGGCTCGAAGCCGTTCGGCGCGGCCTTCAGCGGCGAGGACTTCACCTCCTCGACCTTCACCCCGACCGTCTTCATCAGTTCGGAGAAGTTCGGAAACTGGAATAGCACACCGATCGATCCGACCAGCGAGGTCTGCCGCGCGACGATGCGATCCGCGGCCAGCGCGGTGATATAACCGCCCGAGGCGCACAACCCGTCCACCACAACCACCAGCGGCTTCTTCGCCTTCAACCGTGTCAGCGCGTCGTACAATTCCTCGGAGCCGGCCGTCGTGCCGCCGGGCGAATTGATCCGCACGATCACGGCCGCCGCGCTGGACGATTTGCCGAGCCGTTCCAGCGCCTCCACGCGATCACTGTCGCTGCGGATGAGTCCGTTGATGTTGACGCGCGCGATTTCGCGCGACCCGGGCAGCGAGCCGGTTCCGGACGGCGTCAGCGTCAGCGCCACCGCGACGATGGCGACGATCGCAACCAGCGTGGCTATGACGCGCCAGAACGTGAGCTTGCGCCGAATTCGCCGACGATCGACGATCATGTCCGTCTCGAACGACATCAAGGGTTCTCCTGCACGGTCTGTCCTTGTCCCGCCGAGCGTTAGCAGGCGGTTAGCAGATAACATCAATTGCTTGGCAATATGAAGAAATTTGGCTCGCGTGACACGAGACGCTGAAAAAGCGAAAGGCCCCGGCGATGCCGGGGCCTTTGCCAGATTTGCCGCTGGGAGCGGCGCGCGTTACTTCTCGTTCCGCTGCTTGAGGGCGGTTCCGAGAATGTCGCCGAGCGTCGCACCCGAATCGGAAGACCCGTACTGCGCGATGGCTTCCTTCTCCTCGGCGACTTCGAGCGCCTTGATGGAGACCTGCACCTTGCGGGCCTTCTTGTCGAACTGGATGACGCGGGCATCGACCTTCTCGCCGACGGCGAAGCGCTCGGCGCGCTGGTCGTTGCGGTCGCGGGCCAGTTCCGAACGCTTGATGAAGGTGGTGAATTCGGTCCCGGCGATTCGCACGTCGATGCCCGATTCCTTCACGTCGATGATCTCGCAGGTGACCACCGCGCCCTTCTTCACGTCGCCCGGCTCGGCGAACGGATCGCCTTCAAGCTGCTTCACGCCGAGGGAGATACGCTCCTTCTCGACATCCACATCGAGCACCACCGCCTTGATGATGTCGCCCTTCTTGAAGTTGTCGATCACCTGCTCGCCCGGCAGCTTCCAGTCGAGGTCGGAGAGGTGAACCATGCCGTCGACGTCGCCGTCGAGACCCAGGAACAGACCGAACTCGGTCTTGTTCTTGACCTCGCCCTCGACCACCGCACCGACCGGGTACTTCTCGACGAAGACTTCCCACGGATTGCGCATGGTCTGCTTGAGGCCGAGCGAGATGCGGCGCTTGACCGAATCCACCTCGAGCACCTGCACCTCGACCTCCTGGGAGGTGGAGACGATCTTGCCGGGATGCATGTTCTTCTTGGTCCACGACATCTCGGAGACGTGGATCAGACCCTCGATGCCCGGCTCCAGCTCGACGAACGCACCGTAGTCGGTGATGTTCGTGACGCGGCCGGAGAACCGCGCGCCAAGCGGATACTTGGCCTCGATGCCCTGCCACGGATCGTCCAGCAGCTGCTTCATGCCCAGCGAGATGCGGTGGGTCTCGTGGTTGATCTTGATGATCTTGACCTTCACGGTCTGGCCGATGGTCAGCACCTCGGTCGGGTGGTTGACGCGCCGCCAGGCGATATCGGTCACGTGCAGCAGGCCGTCGATGCCGCCGAGGTCGACGAACGCACCGTAATCGGTGATGTTCTTGACCACGCCGTCGATCACCTGACCCTCTTCGAGGTTCTGCACCAACTCCTGGCGCTGCTCGGCGCGGGTCTCTTCGAGAACCGTGCGGCGCGACACCACGATGTTGCCGCGGCGGCGGTCCATCTTGAGGATCTGGAACGGCTGCGAATTGTTCATCAGCGGGCCGACGTCGCGGATCGGACGGATGTCCACCTGCGAGCGCGGCAGAAACGCCACGGCGCCGTCGAGGTCGACGGTGAAGCCGCCCTTCACCTGGTTGAAGATGACGCCGGTCACCTTCTCGTTATTCTGGAATGCCTTCTCCAGCTTGCCCCAGCTCTCTTCGCGGCGCGCCTTGTCGCGCGAGAGAACGGCTTCGCCGAGGGCGTTCTCGATCCGGTCCAGGAACACCTCGACGGTGTCGCCGACCTTGATCGCATTCTCACGGCCGGGGCCAGCGAACTCGCGCAACGCGACGCGGCCTTCGGTCTTCAGGCCGACATCGATGACGGCCATGTCCTTTTCGATCGCAACAACCTTGCCCTGAACAACCGTGCTTTCCTGCAGGTTGCCGCCGGAGAAGGACTCGTCGAGCATCGCGGCGAAATCGTCGCGGGACGGATGATAGGAATCAACAGAAGCCATATGGTCTCCACATGCGGCTGTCGGCCATTGGGGTTGAAATGCGCATCGCCTGCGGGATGTCAGAGGTCCGCCGCCTCCGACGCCGCCTGACCCAAAAGGTTCGGCGGGCCGACAGAAAGCCTGCATGCCATGCGAAAAGCTGAATTCCATCCGGAGCCGCGAACGAAGCGGGAGCGGGCGATCCTCCAGAAACGACAGCGGAATCAGGTCTACTGTCGGCCCGCTCGGACGACTTCGACAAAAGCCATGGGCGTCCGGACGCCGTGGATATATGCGGAAAACGGAGCTCTCGCAAGCAGAAGTGGTGACGCGGGTGTACCTGTCCGGACGCGCCCTGCAATCGGCATCAATGCTTGCCCGGTCAGGGTTCAGCCGAATCGAGGATCTTCGCCATGCGCGCCCGCCAATCCTTTCCGGTGGCCTTGAACCGCGCCAGCGTAGCGGGATCGAGGCGCAGCGTGACCGCGGCTTTCGGGCTTTCGACCCGCGGCCGTCCCCGCGCGCGCTGGATGCTGGCGTAGAGTTCCGGCAGCGCCTCGCGGAACGGCCTGCCTTGCGCGAGTTGCTCGTCGGTCAGTTCGGGGCTGTCGGGATCCGACGCGATCATCCGCTGGATCTCCGCCTCTTCCGCATCGGTGAGAGGGCGTGCAGACGAAAATTTTGGCTTCATTACCGCGTCCTCCTCTCCTTCCGGCTGGCCGCGGGAGAAATGGAGGCCGCGCCGAAGAACTCGAGCGTGAGGCTGGCAAAGTCCAAGCCATGCTTGGCTATGTTCATTAGCCGCTTCGGCTCGTCCCACACGATCCGCATCGCGCTCTCTTAATATCTGTGTACGAAAATTGGATCGCTGTCGCGGAATAAAAGAACACCAAAATAGCAACGGCCTGGGCGGAACTACCGCGCCCGCTCGATGATCGCGAGCGCCGCCTGAAACGCTCCCTCCACATCCAGCGCCGAGGTGTCGAGCACCGCCGCGTCGGGCGCGGCCTTGAGGGGAGCCGCCGCGCGGCTGCTGTCGCGCTCATCGCGCCGCTTGATGTCGGCCAGCACCTCCTCCTCGTCCGCCGGCTCGCCGCGGCCGACCAGTTCCCGGTACCGGCGGCTGGCGCGCACCTCCGGGGCCGCGACGACAAAAATCTTCACGTCGGCGGAGGGGCAGATCACGGTTCCGATGTCGCGGCCGTCGAGCACGGCACCGGGCGGGCGGGCGGCAAAATCCCGTTGGAAATCAAACAGCGCGGCCCGTACGCCCGGATAGGCCGAGACCACCGAGGCGGCCTGTCCGACAGCATCGGTCTTCAGCGCGGGATCGCCAAGCTGATCGGCGTCGAGCGCGACCGCCGCCGCCACGGCGCGACGTTCATCCTCAAGCGGCAGCCCGGCGTCCAGCAGGGCCTTGGCGACCGCGCGGTAGATCAGCCCCGTATCCAGATGGCGCAGGCCGTAATGGGCGGCGATCCGCTTGCCGAGCGTGCCTTTTCCCGACGCGGCGGGTCCATCGATGGCGATAATCACGTGAAGCTGTCCTCCGGCACGGGGCTTCATGCCACGTTCATTTTCTGAACTCCAATGCCAGCATCATCAGAATTTCTGATCCACAACTTCAGAATAAAGAATTAGACCTGATATGACCGTTCAGGCTTATATTGCATCGCGATCACAAGCGGTGCGCGCCGCACAACGAGTAAATTCAAGGAGCTACCATGCTGGGCATCGGAGACAAGCTGCCGTCCTTCACCGTTACGGGCGTCAAGCCGGGTTTCAACAACCACGAAGAGAACGGCCAGTCAGCTTTTGAAGTGCTGAACGAGCAGAGCTTCCCGAGCAAGTGGAAGGTTATTTTCTTCTATCCGAAGGACTTCACCTTCGTCTGCCCGACCGAGATCGCCGAGTTCGCCCGCCTCAACGACGAGTTCTCGGACCGCGACGCGGTCGTGCTCGGCGGTTCCACCGACAACGAATTCGTCAAGCTGGCCTGGCGGCGGGATCACAAGGATCTCAACAAGCTGCCGATCTGGCAGTTCGCCGACACCACCGGCTCGCTGGTCGATGGCCTCGGCGTCCGTTCGCCGGATGGCGTCGCCTACCGCTACACCTTCATCGTCGACCCGGACAACGTGATCCAGCACGTCTACGCGACCAACCTCAACGTCGGCCGCAACCCGAAGGATACCCTCCGCGTGCTCGACGCGCTGCAGACGGACGAACTGTGCCCCTGCAACCGCGAGGTCGGCGGCGACGTCCTCAAGGCGGCCTGAGCCGCAGTTTTTGAGCCATGGCGGCGGGCTTCGGCCCGCTGCCTCGTTTTGCCAGCAGCCGGGATTCCGCCATGACCACGATCGACGATTACAAGAACGCCCTTCCCTCGTTCGCCAAGGACGTGAAGCTGAACGTTTCCTCGATGCTTGGCGATGAGACCCTCCCCGAGCAGCAGCGCTACGGCCTGTTCCTCGCCTGCGCCATCTCCACCCGCCATGCCGGCCTCGCGGCCGCGTTCGACGCGCTCGCCCGCGCGCACCTGTCGCCGGCGGCTCAGGAAGCCGCGCGCGCCGCCGCGACCATCATGGCGATGAACAACATCTATTATCGCTTCCAGCATCTGGCCACGAACAAGGCCTACGAGACCAAGCCCGCGCGGCTGCGCATGAACGTCATCGGCAATCCGGGCGTCGACAAGGCTGACTTCGAACTGTGGTCGCTGGCGGTGTCCGCGATCAACGGCTGCGGCAAGTGCATCGACGCGCACGAGAAGGTTTTGATCGACGCCGGCGTCACCGAGGACACGATCCAGACCGCGGTACGGTTCGCGGCGATCATGCAGTCCTTCGCAGTGGCGCTGGAAGCCGCCGACGCAGCCGCCTCCGTCAACGCGCTGACCGAAGCCGCCGAGTAAGCCTGCGATCGCGCTGTTCCGGGCCGTGCGGAGAACGCGGCCCGGGTGCAGGCGACCGCATCCGTTCCGGATAAAATATTTTATCCGTTTATCCGGCATTCATTTGGCGGCCATGGGTCTGCCATGAACACGTCGCTACCTTCGTGACGTTCAACACGTCCTTGGAGGGACATCCCATGCGTCGTTTCACGCTCGCCTCACTGACCGCCTCCGCCCTCGCGCTGGCCCTTTTGGCCGGAGCGCCTGCCATGGCGCAGTCGCCGCAGCCCACCCCCAAGTCCGACAGGATGGCGCCGCCGCCGGCCGCCTCGAAGATGGCCCCTGCCACCCAGGGCAAGGCCGCCACCCACACCGATCATGCCGCGAAGACAGACCTGCTCGACATCAATTCGGCGGCCGCGACCGACCTCGACGCGCTGCCGGGCATCGGCAAGGCCTATTCCGCCGCGATCATCAAGGGCCGCCCCTACAAGGGCAAGGACGAACTGGTGCAGAAGAAGATCATCCCCGAGAAGACCTATGAGGGGATCAAGGACAAGATCATCGCCAAGCAGAAAAGCTGAGCGATTGTCTGTTCCGGGGCCATCGCAATACGGTGGCCTCGGAAATGCAGGGCTGTCTCCCGGCCGCTCATCGTTCGGGGCTTGCGATGCGAGAGCATCGCTCCCATGCGCGGCTCAACCGCCGCTGATGTCGCCGCGCTCGGTGTCGGCGGCCTCCGACGTTGCCGGCGGGATCGTATGGCGGTTGATCAGCGGCATCTGCGTCAGCGTGAAGACAATCGTGAGCGGCAGCGCGCCGAATGCCTTGAACGCCACCCAGAAATCCGTGCTCTGTGTGCGCCAGACGATCTCGTTCAGCACCGCCATGCCGACGAAGAACAAGGTCCAGCGCAGCGTCAGCTTGCGCCATCCTTCCGGTGTCAGATTGAACATCTGATCGAACAGCACGGCGATCAGCGAGCGGCCGAACACCAGACCGCCGCCGAGGATCAGCGCGAACAGGCCATAGATGATGGTCGGCTTGACCTTGATGAAGGTCTCGTCGTGCAGCACCAGCGTCAGCGTGCCGAACACGATGACGACCACCGCCGTCACCAGCGCCATGATCGGAATATGCCGCGTCACGACATACGAGGCGATCATCGCTGCGATCACGGCGACCATGAACGCGGCCGTCGCCGTGAACAGATCGAACTTCGCGTTGACGACGAAGAACAGAAGCAGCGGACCGAGCTCGGTCGCCAGCTTGAACAGCGGGTGCGGCTGAGGCTTTGTCATCGACACTGTGTTGTCCCTGTTCAATCCTCGATGCCTGCGATGGCGCGGGCGAAATCCTTCGCCGCGAACGGCGCGAGATCCTCGACGCTTTCGCCGACGCCGATGAAATGCACCGGCAGCTTGAACTTCGCGGCGATCGCCACGAGGATGCCGCCCCGCGCGGTGCCGTCCAGCTTGGTCATGACCAGGCCCGTGACGCCCGCCGTCTTGCGGAACGCCTCGACCTGCGACAGCGCGTTCTGGCCAACGGTGGCGTCCAGCACCAGCAGCACCGCGTGCGGCGCGCTGGCGTCCACCTTCTTCATCACGCGAACGACCTTCTCCAGTTCGTTCATCAGTTCGGCCTTGTTCTGCAACCGGCCGGCGGTGTCGATCAGCAGCACGTCGCGGCCCTCGGCCTTCGCGGCCGTCAGCGCGTCGAAGGCAAGACCCGCCGCGTCCGCGCCATGGGCGCGCGCCACCACCGGCGCGCCGGTGCGTTCGCCCCAGATCTTGAGTTGCTCGATGGCGGCGGCGCGGAACGTGTCGCCCGCCGCCAGCATCACCTTGCGGCCCTCGGCGGCGAAGCGCGACGCCAGCTTGCCGATGGTCGTGGTCTTGCCAGAGCCGTTGACGCCGACCACGAGGATCACGAACGGCTTGTGCGCGGTGTCGATCGCCAGCGGCTGCGCCACCGAAGCCATCACCTTCTCGACCTCGGTGGCGACGACGGCTTTCACCTCGTCCGCCGAGATGGACTTGTCGTAGCGGCCCTCGCCGACTGCGCCCGCGACCTTCGCCGCCACCTCGGTTCCGAGATCGGCGCGCAACAGCACATCCTCGATCTCCTCCAGCATCGCGCTGTCGAGCTTGCGGCGCACGACGAGATCGGCCACCGCCGTCCCGATCGAGGCGGAGGTGCGTTTGAGGCCGCCGGCAAGCCGCCGCCACCAGCTCTGCTTGGGTTGATCGTCACTGTCGCTCATGCGAGGGCTGTGTTAGCCGTTTCGCGCCGCGAACGAAAGCCGCCACCACAACATGGACATCCCCCAGCCGACCCCCGACGACATGCTCGCCCGCGTGCTTCACCGCGACGGGCTGATGCTGGTCGTCAACAAGCCTCCGGGGATTCCGGTGCACAAGGGTCCGAAGGGCGGGCCGAATCTCGAAGCCTCGTTCGACGTGCTGCGCTTCGGCCTGCCGCGACCGCCCGTGCTCGCGCACCGGCTGGACCGCGACACCTCCGGCTGTCTCGTGCTGGGCCGCCACCGCAAGGCCACCGCGACGCTGGGGCTTTTGTTCAAGCACAGCAAGATCGACAAGACCTACTGGGCTGTCGTGGAAGGCGGCCCCGAGGCCGACAGCGGCGAGATCGATATCCCGATCGGCAAGCGCAATGCCGAACGCGGCTGGTGGCAGAAGCCGGATCCCGATGGTCTGCCGTCACAGACACGTTGGCGCGTGATGGGACGAAGCGAGGGGCTGACATGGCTGGCCCTGGAGCCGATCACCGGCCGCACGCATCAATTGCGCGTGCACTGCGCGGCCATGGGATGGCCGATCGTCGGCGACAACATCTATGGCAACGGACCGCGCGAAGGCGAGCCGGTCCTGCATCTGCATGCGCGCGCGATCACGATTCCGCTCTCACGCAACAAGCCGCCGGTTCACGTGGAAGCGCCGCCGCCGCCGCACATGCACGCGCGTCTGGCGCTATGCGGGTGGACGCAGGATGATCCTGTCGCGCTTCAAGCCGCGGCGGAATCCTGAGGACGTGCCCCGAAATGAGCGATGGCTTCAAGACCATCGCCGCCATCCTGAGGCGGCCGCGCGTCGCGCGGCCCTCGAAGGATGAACGGCCATGACAAACATACAATATCCGTGGCCCTGCGCGGCGCGCTTTGCGCGCACCTCAGGGTGACGGACCCATCAAATGTGATTCGATCCTGCGATCAGTTTTCCATCGCCTTGGCTTCGGCCTTCGGCCCGCCCTTGGCGACGCCTACCAGCGCGGGGCGCAGCACGCGCTCGCCGATCATATAGCCGGTCTGCACGACCTGCGCGACGGTGCCCGACGGCACGCTCGGATCCGGAATCTCGAACATCGCCTGATGCAGGTTCGGATCGAATTTCTGCCCGGCCGGATCGAACTTCTTCACGCCGTTCTTTTCCAGCGCGTTGTGCAGCGAGCGCTCGGTGAGTTCAACGCCCTCGATCAGCGCCTTGAGTCCCGCATCCGCACTGGCGCGGGCCTCGGCCGGCACCGCATCCAACGCGCGCTGAAGATTGTCGGCGATGTCGAGCACGTCGCGCGCGAAGCCCGTGATGCCATAGGTGCGCGCGTCGGAAACCTCACGCGCGGTGCGCTTGCGCAGATTCTCCATCTCGGCAAGCGTGCGCAGCATGCGGTCCTTCGCCTCCGCTTCGCGCGCCACCGCCGCCGCGAGTTCGTTCGGCTCCGGATCGTCCGGCATGACATAGGGCTTCGAGACGCGCGGCTGCGCGGTCTGATCGTTGTCCTGTGTCGCTTCCGGCGTGTCGCCCTGCGGCCTGTTGTCGGTCATCACCTGTCCTGTCACTCAACCAATGCTGTGCTGGGCCGGATATCGTGGCTCCGGCCCCAAAAATCAAGTTTGCGTGTGTGGTCTCAGCCGCCGAGCATCTGGCTGACGACGCGCGCGGCATAGTCCACCATGGGAATGACGCGCGCATAGTTCAGCCGCGTCGGGCCGATCACGCCCAGCACGCCGACGATGTGTCCCGCACCGTCGCGATAGGGCGCGATGATGGTGGAGGACCCGGACAGCGAGAACAGCTTGTTCTCCGATCCGATGAAGATGCGCACGCCGTCCGCGCGCTCGGCCCGGCCGAGCAGGTCGATCACGCCGCGCTTGGTTTCGAGGTCGTCGAACAGCAGCCGCACCCGTTCCAGATCGTCAAGCGCGTGCAGGTCCTCGAGCAGGTTCGAGTGGCCGCGCACGATCAGGCGGCGGTCGTCGGTCTCGCCGCCTGACCAGCTCGCCAGCCCCGCCTCGATCACCTTCTGGGTGAGCTGGTCGAGCTCCGCCCGGCTCGCGGTGATCGACTGCTCGATCTCGGAGCGGACCTCCGCCAGCGTCCGGCCGCGGATATGGGCGTTGAGGAAATTGCTGGCCTCGGTCAGCGCCGAGGTCGGCACGCCGGGCGGCAGCGCCAGCACCCGGTTCTCGACCTGCCCATCCTCGGACACCAGCACCACCAGCGCCCGCTCCGGTTCCAGCCGCAGGAACTCGATGTGCTTGAGCCGCACATTGGCCTTGGCGGTGAGCACCACGGCCGCGGCGCGCGACAGGCCGGACAGCCGGGTCATCGCCTCGCCCAGCGCCGCCTCCACCGACTGCGCCCGCCCCACGGCAGCCAGTTGCGCCTCGATCGACTGCCGCTCGGCATCGGACAGATCGCCGACCTGCATCAGGGCGTCGACGAAGAACCGCAGGCCGAGTTCTGTCGGCAGCCGCCCCGCCGAGGTGTGCGGCGCGTAGATCAGGCCGAGATGTTCCAGGTCCGACATCACGTTGCGGACGGAGGCCGGGGACAGCGGCATCGCGATCAGGCGCGAGATGTTGCGCGATCCCACCGGCTCGCCGGTCGCCAGATAGCTCTCGACGATCTGGCGGAAAATCTCCCGCGTCCGCTCGTTGAGCTGGGCAAGGCCCGGCGGGGGCGTGATCAGGCCTGACACGTCGTGCTGGGCCACCGGATCGATCTCCTTTGTCGCATTCGCCCGTGCCAGCCGGGCACGGGCCACCAGAATTGTCTATCTTCGGGTCCGGATTCAAGCTTTACGCCGGAGCGGACCTTGTCGCGGACCTGCGATCCGCCTAAAACCGCCGCCCGTTCCTTGAAATTGAATCTGGAGAGACCGGATGCGCCCCAGCCGCCGCGCGCCTGACGAACTACGCCCCGTGGCCCTCGAACGCGGTGTGGTCAAGTACGCCGAAGGCTCGTGCCTGGTGAAATTCGGCGATACCCACGTGCTGGTCACGGCCACGCTCGAGGACCGGCTGCCGCCCTGGCTGAAGGGCCAGGGACGCGGCTGGGTCACGGCCGAATACGGCATGCTGCCGCGCGCCACGCTGGAACGCACCCGCCGCGAGGCCTCCAGCGGCAAGCAGAGCGGCCGCACCGTGGAGATCCAGCGCCTGATCGGTCGTTCGCTGCGCGCCACCGTCGATCTGGAGGCCCTCGGCGAGCGCCAGATCACGGTGGATTGCGACGTGCTTCAGGCCGACGGCGGCACCCGCACCGCCTCCATCACCGGGGCCTGGGTGGCGCTGGCCGACTGCATCAACTGGATGAAGGGCCGCAACATGGTGCGCGGCAACGTGCTGCGCGATCACGTCGCGGCGATCTCCTGCGGCATCTACAACGGCACCCCGGTGCTGGACCTCGACTATGCCGAGGATTCCGAGGCCGAGACCGACGCCAATTTCGTCATGACCGGCGACGGCCGCATCGTCGAGGTGCAGGGCACCGCCGAGAAGACCCCGTTCTCGCAGGATGAGTTCCTTGCCCTGATGGCGCTCGCCCGGAAGGGCGTCTCCCGGCTGGTCGATCTGCAGAAAATGGCGGCCGCCTGACGTCTTTGTCCCGCTCCTGAGCCCGCCCGGCGCGACATTCGCGCCGCTCGCGGGTATTGATAGACCATGACTCATCGCCGAATCAGCGGACGACTCGTCATCGCCACCCACAATCCCGGCAAGCTCGCCGAGATGCGGGATCTGCTCGCCCCCTACGGCATCGACGCAGTGTCGGCGGGCGATCTCGGCCTGCCCGAGCCCGACGAGACCGGCACGAGCTTTCAGGAAAACGCCCGGATCAAGGCCGTCGCGGCCGCGACGGCAGCGAATCTCCCCGCCTTTGCCGATGATTCGGGACTCGCGGTCGACGCGCTGGGCGGCCAGCCGGGCATTCTGTCCGCCCGCTGGGCCGGTCCGGACAAGGACTTTGCCGGCGCCATGGCGCGGATCGAGCGCCTGCTGCAGGAGCGCGGCGCGACAACCCCCGACAAGCGGGGCGCGCATTTCGTCTCGGCGCTGTGCGTCGCCTGGCCGGACGGGCATCTGGAGGAGGTCAAAGCGCGCGTCGACGGCACCCTGGTGTGGCCGCCGCGCGGCACCGCCGGCTTCGGTTACGATCCGGCCTTCCTGCCCGACGGGCACGAGCGCACCTTCGGCGAGATGACGGCGGAGGAGAAACATGGCCTCCCGCCGCGCGGCAAGGGCCTGTCGCATCGCGCCCGCGCGTTCGTGAAGCTGGCGGAGATGTGCCTTGAGCCCTGAGGCCACCATCCCGCCGACGCCGCAGAGCAGGCCGCCGGCATTCGGCGTCTACGTGCACTGGCCGTTCTGCCTCTCCAAGTGCCCGTATTGCGACTTCAACAGCCACGTCCGCCACGGCGGTGTCGATGAAGAGCGCTACCTCAAGGCCTTCGCCTGCGAGATCGAGCACACGGCGATGCGCACCGGCGCGCGCACCGTCTCCTCGATCTTCCTCGGCGGCGGCACGCCCTCGCTGATGCAGCCGCGCACGGTGGGCGGCATCCTCGACACCATCGCCAGGCACTGGTCGGTGGCGGGCGATGTCGAGGTGACGCTGGAGGCCAATCCCACCAGCGTCGAGGCGACCCGGTTTCGCGGCTATCGGAGCGCCGGCGTCAACCGCGTCTCGCTCGGCGTGCAGGCGCTGGACGATGTCTCGCTGAAATCGCTCGGCCGCCTTCACAGCGCGCGCGAGGCGCTGGACGCGGTCGCCATCGCCCGCAATTCGTTCGAGCGCTACTCATTCGATCTGATCTATGCGCGCCCGGACCAGACACCACAGATGTGGGCAGACGAGTTGAAGCTTGCGATCTCGCACGCCGCCGAGCACCTCTCGCTCTACCAGCTCACCATCGAGCCGGACACGCCGTTCTTCGGCCTGCACGCCGCGGGCAAGCTGAAGACGCCGGACGAAGCGGTGGCGCGCGCGCTGTTCGATGTCACGCAGGAGGTCTGCGCCGCGCACGGCCTGCCGGCCTACGAGATTTCCAACCACGCCCGCCTGGGCGCGGAATCCCGGCATAATCTCGTCTACTGGCGCGGCGACGAATATGCCGGCATCGGCCCCGGCGCGCATGGCCGCCTCGATCTCGGCCCGGACCGTCACGCCATCGCCACCGAGCGGCGGCCGGAAACCTGGCTGATGCGGGTGGAAGCGTTCGGCAACGGCGTCACCACCGACGATATCCTCAATCGCGAGGAACGCGCCGACGAATATCTGCTGATGGGCCTGCGGCTCGTCGAAGGCATCGATCCGGCCCGCTATGCCGCGCTTGCCGGACGCAATATCGACCCCGACCGCATCGCCACCCTGCTTGAGGAAGGCGCGATCACGGTCGACGCCAACGGCCGCCTGCGCGTCACGCAGGCGGGCTTCCCGGTGCTGGACGCGGTGGTCGCCGATCTGGCGGCTTAAGTCCCAAAGCTTTTCGGCGAGCCCGCCACCGCCTGTCCGCCGCCCGATGTCACCCGCATCACGGCGAGTCCCCGCTCGTTCAGCCCGTCGGGCCGGAAGCGGAAAACGCCGTCGATGCCGGCAAAGCCCGACGGGTTGGTCAGGACATCGGCCGAGAACCGCTGCGTGCCCTGCGTGCGCGCCAGCGCCGCCACCAGCGCCACCGCGTCATAGGCCAGCGTCGCGGTGCGGACCGGCTCGCCGCCGAACTTCTCGCGATAGCGCCGTGAGAAAGAGCGGAAACCTGATGGATCCGGCGCGGCATAGAGCCCGCCCTGCAACGCGGGCGTCGCGAACACGCGCGGATTGTCCCACAATCCGGTGCCGAGCAGCTGCACGCGCTTGAGATCGGCTCCGTTCGCGGTCAGCGAATCAGCCACCGCCGCGAGCATCTCTCCGTCATCTGCGAGCAGCAGCGAATCAGCGCCACCGAGCGCGGCGGCGATATTGCGGGCAGCGCCCGCGATCTGATTGCGGTCGGTGCCGTATTTCTCGAACGCCGCGACCCGGCCGCCGCGCCGCGCCACCACCTGCTTGAACGCCGCCTCGACGACGTTGCCATAGGCGTTTTCCGGCAGCATCGCCGCAAAGGACCGCTTCCCGGTGCTCGACGCGTAGCCGATGATGCGGTCGACATCCGATTCCGGCAGGAAGCTCAGCAGATACACGCCGCGCCCGGCGACACTGGAGTCCGTGGAAAAGGCGATCACCGGAATGCCCCGATTGCGCGCCACCTGCGCCACCGACGGCACCGACACGGCAAACAGCGGCCCGAGAATGATTTCCGCGCCCTCGTCCACCGCCTGTTGCGCCCCGGCCTGCGCGCCGCCCGGATTGCCGCCGTCGTCCTTGATGAGCAACTGAATGTCGGGGTTCTGAAACTCGGCCAGCGCCATCTCGGCCGCGTTGCGCATCGACTGCGCCGCGACGCTGGCATTGCCTTGCCCGGACAGCGGCAGAACCAGTCCGACCTTGATCTTCCCGCTCCCGACAGCCTGCGGCTGCTGCGGCGGCGCCGCGGGTTGCGATCCGCCACCGAAGGGCGACTGGAACGACGACAGCGAATTCTGCACACCCGAGCACGCCGCCAGCAGGGGCGAGCCGAGAATCAGACCGAGCGCCGTTCGACGCGTAGAACCCGGCCGTCCCCGGGCCGGGTTGCGAAACTCATCCATATTCAGTCCACCTGCCGGAACCCGCCGGCATCCTTCAAGCTCCCTCTGCGCGGGGATTTCGGCATATTGTCGGCGATTAGTTAACCAGACCAAAAGGCTTTTGGCGACCATTCGCTGGCGGGACGGCCCAACCCGTCGCTTGGGTTCCGGAGCCCGCTCCCCTAGATTGCTGTCATGTCCGCGCGCGCCCCCCTCCCCGATCCATCCATGTCGTCACGTCACTATCTCGTGTCCGGGCAGCAGCTCACGGCGCCCCGCGCCGCGCCGGGCCTGAGCCTTGTCGCGACCCCGATCGGCAATCTCGGCGACATCACGATCCGCGCGCTGGAGACATTGGCGGGCGTGGATGCGATCGCCTGCGAGGACACCCGCATGACGCGGCGGCTGCTGGATCGCTATGGCATCTCGACACCGCTGACGCCCTATCACGAGCACAACGCGGCGCAGGCGCGGCCAAAACTGCTCGCCCGCCTCGCCGAGGGCGCGTCCATTGCGCTGGTGTCGGACGCCGGAACGCCGTTGATCTCCGATCCCGGCTACAAGCTGGCGCGGGAGGCCAGCGCGGCAGGCTTTCCGGTCACGGCGCTGCCCGGCCCCTCGGCCGTGCTCGCGGCGCTGAGTCTGGCCGCCCAGCCAACCGACAGGTTTTTCTTCGAAGGCTTCCTGCCGCCGAAGCAGGCGGCGCGGCGCGCGCGGATCGCGGAGCTTCGTGCCGTTCCCGCAACGCTCGTGCTGTTCGAGACCGGGCCGCGCCTGGCCGACACGCTGACCGATCTCGGCGAGGGTTTGGGCCCGCGCGAGGCTGCGATCTGCCGCGAGCTCACCAAGCTGCACGAGGAGATCACGCGCGGTGAATTGCCGGATCTGGCTGCGCGCGAACACGAGACGCGCGGCGAGTTCGTGCTCGTGATCGGCCCGCCGCCGCGCGACGCCGACAGGCTTGACGACGACGCGATCGATCGTCTGCTCGTCGAGGCCCTTGCCGCGCGCAGCCTGCGCGATGCTGTCGCCGAGGTCGTCGAGGCGTCGGGCCGCCCGAAGCGGGAGATTTACGCGCGCGCTCTCGAACTCGCGCGTGAGACCGATGGCGGCGGCGATGGCGAAGGATGACGATAGGCCACGGATTCCTCCGGCCGCCTCCCCTGCCCGTGTCGCGGCCTTCCACACCGGCCTGTCGGCGGAGAGCCGGGCGGCGGCGTTTCTGATCGCGCGCGGCTACCGGATTCTGGCGCGGCGCTTCCGCACCGCCCAGGGCGAGATCGATATCGTCGCCCAGCACGGGGAGACTCTGACCTTCATCGAGGTGAAGGCGCGCGCCCGTCTCGATGACGCCGCCTATTCCGTCACGCCCCGCCAGCGCGCGCGCATCATCGCGGCGGCCGAGATCTGGCTGGCGGCGCATCCCGAGCACGCGGCCTGCGACTGCCGCTTCGACGCCATCCTGATCGCGCCGAACGGACCCGGCCGGCATCTGCGCGGCGCGTTCGATGCCAGCACGTGAAACGGTCCAAGGCTCAGGGTTGTCTGATTTATCGCGTTGTCTTCACGCGAACCGGTGACCGCTCTCGGGTCAGGCCCGAAGGCATGCTGCGCTCGACAAAGCGACCGCTGCACGGCAGCCCCGCGCGCAGGGGCTGGCAAGTTCGGGCAAAATCGAACAGATTGCCGCCCCCTGCCACTGGCCCCCCGGAACCACGCCATGCCTTTGAAAGTCGCCGTCCAGATGGACCCCATCGCGCGCATCAACATCCGCGGCGATTCCACCTTCGCCATCCTGCTGGAGGCGAAGAAGCGCGGGCATGACCTTTCCTATTACACGCCGGACCGGCTCTCGCTGCGCGGCCGCGATCTCGTCGCGCCGGTGCAGAAGCTCGACGTGCGCGATGTCGAGGGCGACCATTTCACGCTCGGCGAGCCGGTGCGCGAACATATCCGCTCGTTCGATGTCGTGCTGCTGCGGCAGGATCCGCCATTCGACCTCGCCTACATCACGTCGACGCATCATCTCGAAACCGTGCACCCGGATACACTGGTGGTGAACGATCCGGCCTCCGTGCGCAACGCGCCGGAAAAGATCTTCGTGATGGAGTTCGCCGACCTGATGCCGCCGACGCTGATCTCGCGCGACAAGGACGAGATCAACGCCTTCCGCGCCGAGCAGGGCGACGTGGTGATGAAGCCGCTTTACGGCCACGGCGGCGCGGCGGTGTTCCGCATCACGCCGCGCGACATGAATTTCGGCTCGCTCTACGACATGTTCGCCACCACGTTCCGCGAGCCGTGGGTGATCCAGAAATTCATCCCCGAGGTGAAGCACGGCGACAAGCGCATCATCCTGGTGGATGGCGAGTTCGCGGGCGCCGTGAACCGCGTGCCGGCCGAGGACGACCTGCGTTCCAACATGGTGCGTGGCGGCGCGGCGCAGGCGACCGACCTCTCGGCGCAGGAGATCGAGATCTGCCGCCGGCTCGGCCCGGCGCTGCGGCAGCGCGGCCTGCTGTTCGTCGGCATCGACGTGATCGACGGCCGCCTCACCGAGATCAACGTCACCTCGCCCACCGGCATCCGCGCCGTGGCGCGGCTCGGCGGCCCCGATATCGCGGCGCTGATCTGGGACCGGATCGAACTGAAGCGCGGATTGATCTGATTTTTCAGTTCAGCTGCGCACTGCCGGTCGTCGTGGCCACCGGTGCGGCCTGCTTAGGAATGATCTGGCCGAGCGCATCGCGCAGCAGAGCGAGATTTTCCACCGTCGTCACGATGCGGGCACGCACCACGTTCTCGATCTCGACCCGTCCCTGATCCAGCAACGGGCCTGACTTGGGCCGCGCGTGGCTGAAGGTCAGCGTCGCCATGCCGCCGCTGATCGAGATGTTGAACTTGCCGACGCACAGCGTTTCCGGCACGCGATCCGGATCGCTGGACGAAAGGTCGGAGGTCTGGTCGGCCATATCTATCCTCTGTCGTGCGAACGGCGCGGCCGGACCATTGCATAATCGGCAACAGCGTCAAAATGATCCTTGCGCTCGTGCCGGCAAGCAGCCTTCTGACGCCATCCGCGAGACCGCGCGACACGGAGAGCCTGATGCTGAACACCGCCGCCTTTTCCCTGATCTCCTTCAGCTGGCTGAGGCATCTGGGGGAAATATTGCTGCTGATCGGGCTGAGCGGTGAGGTCGCGCTTCTGGTCGTGGGAATTTCCAAGGGCGCGTGGGAGCGGGGACTGGCGATCACCTTCGCCGTTCTCGTGCTGATCGGCTGCGCGCTGGCCTACTGGGCCGACAGCCCGCGCACCATCGGTCCCGCGTCCCAGGCGCGGATCGCCACCGCGCTGAAGGGCTTTGCCGACACGCCCTTCGATTTCTCGGTCGAGCTTGACCCCGAGGCCGTCGCCCTGATGGACGATGTCGGGCAGGCGCTGGCCGCCGCCGGCTGGAAGCGGCAGGCGGTGGCCACCGGCTCCGGCTATGTGCCGCCGGGACAGCCCGCGGCCGGTATCGTCGTATTCAAGGGCGTCGAGATCCAGATCACCGAATCGCGGCAGGCCGACTGGGGCGCTCCCGGCAAGCCCGCGGCCGCGCTGCTGCACGCCCTGCGCAACGAGGGACTGACCGTGGTCTTGAAGCTGGTGCCGGATGATCAGGAAAGCGCCGACGCGATCCACGTCAAGATCGGCGCCAAGACGTAGCCGGCAGATCGGCTCGACGCCGCGCAATGTTCCTGTATTGTTCTTGAAACCCGCATCCGGTTGCACTAAACTCCCGTCACTACCTTTTCGGCGCGGGCGGGGCGGACATGGTGCAGCGCGTTTCCACGGTGGCGTTCGAGGGCATCGAGGCGCGGCCGGTCGATGTGCAGGTGCAGGTCGCGCCAGGGCTTCCCGCCTTCGCCGTGGTCGGTCTGCCGGACAAGGCGGTGTCCGAAGCGCGCGAGCGGGTCCGCGCCGCGCTGATCGCCTCGGGGCTGGCGCTGCCGGCGCGGCGCATCACCGTCAATCTCGCCCCCGCCGACATGCCGAAGGAAGGCAGCCATTACGATCTGCCGATCGCGCTCGGCCTGATGGCGGCGATCGGCGCGATTCCCGCCGATGCGCTGAACGGCTTCACCGTGCTCGGCGAGCTCGGACTCGACGGCTCCATCGCGCCGGTGGCCGGCGTACTGCCCGCCGCCATCGCAGCCAATGCCCGCGGCGAGGGCCTGATCTGCCCGGCCGCCTGCGGGCCGGAGGCCGCGTGGGCCGGCAGTGACGCCGAGATCATCGCCGCCGAATCGCTGATCCAGATCGCCAATCACTTCAAGGGCGATCAGGTGCTGTCACGGCCGAAGCCCGCGATCCGCCCGCAGGAAGCCAGCCTGCTCGACCTGCGCGACATCAAGGGACAGGAGAGCGCCAAGCGCGCATTGGAGGTCGCCGCGGCCGGCGGCCATCATCTCTTGATGGTCGGAAGTGCCGGCGCGGGCAAGTCGATGCTCGCGGCGCGGCTGCCCTCGATCCTGCCGCCGCTGACGCCGCAGGAGCTGCTCGAAGTCTCGATGATCGCCTCGATCGCCGGCGAGATCGAGAATGGCGAACTCACCGCCCGCCGCCCGTTCCGCGCGCCGCACCACTCGGCCAGCATGGCCGCGCTTACCGGCGGCGGCATGCGCGCGAGGCCCGGCGAGATTTCGCTGGCCCATAACGGCGTGCTGTTTCTCGACGAGATGCCGGAATTCGATCCGCGCGTGCTCGATTCGCTGCGCCAGCCGCTGGAGAACGGCGAGGTTGCGGTGTCGCGCGCCAATTATCGCGTCACCTATCCGGCGCGATTCATGCTGATCGCGGCGATGAATCCCTGCCGCTGCGGGCAGGCCTTCGAGCCGGGCTTTGCCTGCAAGCGCGGCCGGATCGACCGCTGCACCGCCGACTATCAGGCGCGCATCTCCGGGCCTTTGATGGACCGGATCGACCTGCGCATCGAGGTGCCCGCCGTCTCCGCCGCCGACCTGATTCTGCCGCCGCCCGCCGAAGGCTCGGCAGAGGTCGCCGCACGCGTCGCCCGCGCCCGCGACATCCAGCGCGTGCGCTATGAAGAGGCCGGCCTGCCGAAGGTCCGCACCAATGCCGAGGCGCCGGCCGCGATCCTGCAGGACATCGTCCAGCTCGATGGCGCCGGCGAAGCGCTGCTGCGCGATGCCGCCGAGCGGATGCGGCTGTCGGCGCGCGGCTATCACCGCGTGCTGCGCGTCGCCCGCACGCTGGCCGATCTCGGCGGCGAGGCCCATGTCGGCCGGCTGCATCTATCGGAGGCCCTGTCCTACCGCGTGCTCGCGGACGATATGCGCAGTGCGGCGGCGTAGAGCAGTTCAGTTTTTCGTTGAACCGCTGAACTGCTCCAGTCTTTTGATTTGACGCGTTTTCTTCACGCGAACCGATTTCCACTTCGCTCGAAAACGCTATAGCCGCTTCCTTCTTACAAAAGTCATCTCGCGCCGACGCCGCGTCGCCATGCGACGGGATCGTTACAAACAGCCGGCCGTCAACGGTCCGGTAACGACCTTCCTTTACCTTGCGCAAACCATAGGCTGCGGTTTGGCAGCCGTGTTGTGCGAGTTGAGTTCATGCGTATCAAGATCCTGGCCAGCGGCGTGCCGCTGTTGATCGCGGGCCTTTTGACGCGGATGCCGCTTCCGGATCAGGACGGCCCGCGCTGCATCGCACTCGGCGATGCTTCCATCCAGATCACCCATTCAGAATGGCAAGCGCAGGAGCATGTCAGCTTCACCGACGATCCCGCGCGCGCCACGGTGCGGGTGCAGATCGTCGACGGCCCGGAAATGGCCGATTTCGCGGTCGTCGATGACGCTTCGTCCGCAAGCGAATCCGAAAACTGCGGGCGCGCGCCCCGGCTGGTGTCGATCACGTCCCATGCCGCGAACAACGAGCCAGTCATCCTGCTGACCCGCAACGCAGACGCGGACTATCGCGTCTACGTCCAGTCCCGGACATTTTCTGCGCGGGACGCCGCGGCGCTGATCGTCACCGCCCGCGCGCCTCGCGCTCCGATCCGCTCGGCGGCCCTTTAGGAAGCTTTAACCTCGCGCGGAAACACCCGTCGCCGTTCAAGCACTTCGCAAGCGTTGGCGGGGCAAGTCACCATGGACAGGCAAAGGCAGCGCGAATGAAGCGGGGAATACGAATCAGGTCTCGATGGCGGCGGTTCGCGCGGCAACATCCGCGGCTGACCGCCATGCTGCGGGCGCTGACGATCTTCTCGATCTCGTTCGGCGGCGCCTACGGATTCATCGCGGGCAGCCGGGCCGACATCTCGAACTATGACCCTCAGTCGTTCGCGATCGGCACCAGTTTTCTGTTCGCGGCGGCCTGCGTAGGCCTGGCCATGCTCAGCATGCGCCTGCGCTGGATGGTCCGGCAGATAAGGCGGATGGCCGAGCGCTACGACCGGCTCAGCGACCGCAACTGGGAAATACAGGAAGCGGCCGAACGAACCCGCCAGCTGTTCGAGATGCAGGGCGATCTGGTGATCCGCCGCGACGCGGCCGGCCTCATCACCTACGCCAACGAGGCCTATTGCAGGCTCGCGGACAGCACGCGCGAAAACCTGATCGGCAGCATGCCGGCGCTGACGATCATCGAGGAATCGAACGAGACGGTTTCACCCGGCGGCATCTGCACCTGCGAGCAGAAGATCGCCGCGCCGGGTGGCCTGCGCTGGATCGCATGGCGGGAAAGCCAGATCCGCGTCGAGACCGGGCAGCCCGCCGAGCGGCTCTGCATCGGCCGCGATGTCTCCGAACGCGCGCAGACCGAGCGCGCATTGACAGCGGCGCGCGACGAGGCGACCGCCGCCAACCGCGCCAAGTCGCGTTTCCTTGCGATGGCCTCACATGAGATCCGCAACCCGCTGAACGGCATCATCGGCCTCAGCGGGCTTCTGCTCGAAACCCCGCTGACGCCCGAACAGTCCACCTACGCCACGGCTGTGAAATCATCCGGCGAGGCGCTGCTGGCGCTGATCGAGGATCTGCTCGACTTCTCCAAGATCGAGGCCGATCGCATCGACGTCAACGCGCATCCGTTCCGGCTCGCCACCTTCGCCGAGGAGATCGCCGAGCTGGTCGCGCCCCGCGCCCAGACCCATGGGCTCGAAATCGCAACCTTCGTGGACGAACGGTTGCCGGCGGAGGTGATCGGCGACGCCGCGCGGCTGCGCCAGGTGCTGCTGAACCTGCTTGGCAACGCCATCAAATTCACCACGACCGGCGGCGTGGCGCTGATCGCCGAACCCGGCGAGAGCGAGGGGCAGATCGTCTTCATGGTGCGCGACACCGGCATCGGCATCGCGCCGCAGGCCCGCGCCCGGATCTTCCGCGAATTCGAGCAGGCCGACGACACCGTCGCGCGCGACTACGGCGGCACCGGCCTCGGCCTTGCCATCTCCGAGCGGATCATCAAGCGGATGGGCGGCCGCATCACGCTGGAATCGACGCCGGGCGTCGGCTCCACCTTCGCGGTCGCCGTGCCGCTGCCTCCGGCTCCCGCGTCCGCCGCGCCTGCCTTCGACACGCCGGACCTGAGCGGCCGCTCGATCCTGATCGTGTCGCCGCTCGCCATCGAGCCCGCGCTGATCGCGGGCCGGCTGCAACGCTGGGGCGCACAGACCTGCTGCATCAGCGACGCCGAGGTTGCGAGCGCGCTGTTGCCCGAGCGGGTCTGGCACGCCATCCTGCTTGATCTGGCGATCGGCGCGGACACCGCGCGCCGCCTCGCCGAAATGGCAGCGCCTCACGCTGCCCAGCGCATCGTGGTGATGACGCCAGCCGAGCGGCGGGCCACCGGCGCCATCGAGGAGGCCGGCTTTACCGGGTTTCTCATCAAGCCGCTCCGGGCGGCCTCACTCGCGGCGCGGCTGCGGCCGGCCGAGGACCTCGCGCCGCCGCTGCAACCCGCCGAGATCGAAGGCGCTCCCGCCGACATCGTGCCCGACAAGCCGGAATCGCCGCACGGGCTGTCGATCCTCGTGGCCGAGGACAATGCGGTCAACGCGCTGCTGATGCGCGCGCTGCTGACGCGGCTCGGGCACCGGCCGACCATCGCCGACGACGGCGAGGCCGCCTTCGATTCGTGGCTGGCCGCGCAGGCGGGCGGGGTCCCCTACGATCTGATCCTGATGGACGTGCAAATGCCGAAACTGGATGGCCTCGCGCTGGCCTGCCGGATTCGCGATCACGAAGCCCGGGACAGCCGGTCCCGCACGCGAATCATCGCGCTGACGGCGAACGCGCAGGACAGCGACCGCACGGCGTGCCTCGACGCCGGCATGGACGATGTCCTCATCAAGCCGCTGGACCGGGCGAAACTGGAGGCCCTGCTGCGGCCGGTATCCGCGACGGCGGCTTGATGACAGCGCGCCTGTCATCGATCTGAAGCGTTACTGTCACGCGACTGACGAACGACTGTGTTTTCCGTTTCACGCTGCAGCCATCCGGCAGCGGGCGGAAACACTCCATGCCACAGATCGATTCGCAACGTCTCAAGCCGGGCTTCATGAAGATCATGACCCCGGCCGGATTGGGCGCCCTTGCCCGCACCACCACCAGCCTGATCGAGGAGCGCGCGCGCATCATCGGCCTGCGCCTGCCGCAGCAGCCGACGGACGCGGTGCTCGGCCGGCTCGGCTCGCTGGAGGTGCGGCTCGCGCATTCGAAAAGCGACGTCAAGCGGGCCCAGAAACTGCGCTATCGCGTGTTCTACAAGAATGGCACCGCGATTGCGGATGCGCCGACCATGCTGGCGCGCCGCGACAAGGACAGCTTCGACAAGATCTGCGATCACCTGCTGGTGGTCGATCACGCCGCGCCGCTGACGGCGAGCGGCAAGCAGAAGATCGCGGGCACCTATCGCCTGCTGCGCCAGCACGTGGCCGAGGCGCACAGCGGCTTCTACTCCAACAGCGAATACGATGTTGATTCGCTGGTGGCGCGCCACCAGGGCCTGCGTTTCCTCGAACTCGGCCGCTCCTGCGTGCTGCCGCCCTACCGCAACAAGCGGACGGTCGAACTGCTCTGGCACGGCATCTGGACCTATGTGCGCCGGCACAACATGGATGTGATGATCGGCTGCGCCAGTTTCGAGGGCACCGATCCGGACCGTCTCGCCCTGCCGCTGTCGTTCCTGCATCATTACGCCTCGGCCCCGGAAGCATGGCAGACCCGGGCCCGTGCCGGGCGGCATGTGGAGATGAACCGCATGCCGAAAGAGGCCATCGACCAGAAGGCGGCGCTTCGCGCGCTGCCGCCGCTGATCAAGGGCTACCTGCGGCTCGGCGCGTTCGTCGGCGACGGCGCTGTGGTCGACCACCAGTTCGGCACCACGGACGTCCTGATCATCCTGCCGGTCTCGGCGATCACGGCGCGCTATCTCGACCACTTCGGCGTCGACGCCACGCGTCACGCCGCATAACCAGCGAAGCCTGCCACCCTCGGGATGGCAACCAAAGAAACGGCGGCGCCCTCTCGGGGTACCCCGTACGCTCTATTTTTCCGTCCGCCTATTTCTGTCCTCGCCAGATGCAGAAAGCCGCGACGGCAATCGGTGCGCCGAGCGCGAACCAGGACACCCAGTCCCACACGTCGTCGCCGACCAGCGCCGAGATCAGCCCGACCGTAGAGAGCACGCCGATCACGATCGGCGTGCCGAAGATGTCGCCGAGCGACTGACGGGCGGGGCGTGCGGTCTGACGTTCGATCATGCGGGCACCGCCGGGCGATCATGAACGCGATCCGTCCGGATCATGCGCGACACCGCCGAGACGCTCTGGCGGCGGCGCAGCCACAGATAAAGTCCCGTGATCAGGATCGCGATGGTGATCACGTCGAGAATGGCCCAGATGATCCGCAGCGGCAGTCCGCCATAGTCGCCGAAATGCAGCGGCTGCGAGAGCAGGACGGTGGAGACATACCAGGCCATGCTGCGGCTGTCGGTCACCTGCCCGGTCGCGGCGTCGACGAGAATCGGCTTGAGCAGCCGCGAAGTGAGCGGCGTGTCGCCGCGCATGAACACCGCATAGTGCGTCTTGCTGCTGAACAGCGAGCCCGGATAGGCGATGAAGGCCGGCACCATGTCGGGTTCGGTCTCGCGCGACACCCGCGCCACGCCCTCGATCGAGACCGGGGTTGTCACCAGCGGCCTGTCCTTGTACTGCGCCGTCATGTCCGCGAGCTGATCGAACTGCCACATCTTGATGGCGAGATCGGCCCAGGTGTTGATGGTCCCGGTGAAGCCGACCACCAGCATCCACATCACCAGCGTGATGCCTGTGAGGTTATGGAAATCGAGCCAGCGCACCACGCGCGGGCGGCCGCGGCGATAGGCGCCGAACCGCAGCTTCCGCATCGCCGGCGCATAGACCACGATGCCGGAGATGATCGCGACGCAGAACAAAATCCCCATGAGGCCGAGGAACAGTTTGCCCGGCAGCCCCGCGAACATGTCCGTGTGGAGGCGAAGCATGATGTAGGTGAAACGGCCCTCGAACGCAGGCGAATCCAGATAGGCGCCGGTGTGCGCATCGACGCGTGCGAGGCGGTTGTTCTGCGGGTTGACCTCGATCGAGGGACCGATGCTGACCCACATCGTATTCGGCTCGTCGCGGTCCCAGATCAGAAAGTGCGGCACCTTGCCGGGATTGGCCTTGAGCGCGTTGGCGACAACCACGTCGAGGTCGGCCTTCGGCGTCCCGGCCGGAACGATCGCGGCCGGAACCTCCTCATGCAGAAGCTCGTCGATCTCGTGATGGAAGATCAGCGGAAGGCCGGTGATGCACAGCAGCAGCATGAACACCGTACAGACGAGGCTGGACCATTTGTGGACCCAGCTCCATTTGCGGAACGGTGCGCGACTGGCTTGGCGCTGCTCTGCGGCTTCACTTCCAGGCATATCTCAACGTACCGAGTACGGTGCGGCCCTGCCCAAGGCTGCAATAGGCGAGACCCGTCGCGCAGGATACCACATAGTAGCGGTCTCCGATATTGGTGAGATTGACCTGTGCGCTGAGGCCTTTCATCTCCGGCTTCAGATAGGAGAAATCGTAGCTCACGACGGCATCGAACAGCGTGTAGTCCGGGACGAAGATGGTGTTCGCGCTATCGCCGTAATTCTCGCCCACATAACGAACGCCTGCGCCGATGCCCAGCCCGGCGACGGGGCCGTCATGCCAGGTATACTTGCCCCAGAGCGACGCCTGCTGGAGCGGGACGCTCGGGAGATATTTTCCGGCATTTCCGGCAATGCTCTCCGTCACCCTGGGATCGAGGTGGCTATAGCCCGCGATGATTTCGAACTCCCGCGTCACGTTTCCCTTGGCTTCAAATTCGAAACCCCGCACCCGCGCCGCGTCGGTCTGAACGTTGAAGAGCGGATTAAGGGGACTTCCCGTCAGGATATCTTTCTTGTCGATCTCAAACAGCGAGACGGTGAACATCAGGTTGGTGCCGATCGGATTGAACTTCAATCCGATTTCCTTGCCTTCGCCTGTCGTGGGCTTGAACGAATTTCCGGTTGAATCGCCGCCAAGGTTCGGCACGAACGAGGTCGAATAGCTGACGTAGGGAGCGAGCCCGAAGTCGAACAGATAACTCAGGCCCACGCGGCCCGTCGTGGCGGAGTCGTTTCGGCCAGAAACCCCGGCGGGAGGATAGAAGCCCGAGCTTACATAGGATGTGGTCACGAAGTCCTGACGGCCCGTGAGGGACAACGTGAAGCGATCGAACTTGATCTGATCCTGCACATAGACGCCGGCCTGCGACAGACGATCATCGCGGGCAATAAACGGGATCAGCGAATTGAACGAAGGAATAGCCGTGACGCCGTAGACGGGCGCGTAGGCATCGAGCGGCGAAATTCCGGCAGTTCGATAATCGGTCATCCCGACCTGGTAGAAGTAATCGAGACCGACCAGAACCTTGTGCGTGAAGAGTCCGGTCTGCACGTCGGCCTGAAACTGATTGTCGATCGCGACGCTCTGTGCGCGGGCCTGCACGTAATTGTAGCTGCGCGACACCAGCCGGTCGGTCAGCATGCCTTCCGAACGCACGCTGGCCAGGTTGTTCGACACATCCATGTAGCGGACATTCTGCCGGAACTGGAAGATGTCGTTGAACCTGTGTTCCAGCGCGTATCCGATCGAGGCATGTTCGAGATTGTATCGATCGACGGACGGCTCACCGATGTAGCGACTGTACGGCACCGGCCCGAGGACGCTCGGCAGCAGCGAAACCTGGCCGGGAACGTATTGCTGGTAGCCCCTGTTATCGACCTTCTGATATTGCGCGAGAACCGTGAAACTCGTGTCCGTCGTCGGCCGCCATGTCAGGCTTGGCGCGATGAACAGCTTGTTGTCCTGCACATGGTCGATCTGGGTATTGCTATCGCGGGCCAGACCGACAAGCCGATAGAGAAACTCGCCGTTCTTGTCGATCGGTCCGCCGATATCGAACGCACCCTGAAACCGGTCGAACGAACCGAACGTGCCGACAACTTCATAGTGAGGCGTCGCGGTCGGCCGTTTGCTCGTCATGTTCAACAAGCCACCCGGGTCGGAAAGTCCGTAAAGTCCCGACGACGGTCCCTTGAGAACTTCGAGTCGATCGAGACCATAAGGTTCTATGCGCGCCACGGCAAAAGTCGTGGCATCGGCCGGCAACCGCAGGCCATCGAGGTAACTCGGTGCGTCAAATCCGCGAATCTTGATCCAATCATAGAACGCGGTCACGCCATAAAGATCGAGCGAGAGGCCGGGCGTATAACGCAGAGCTTCGGAGACCGTCTGCGCCCCCTGGTCCTCGATCTGCTGACGCGTGACGACGGAAATGGCCTGAGGCGTTTCGAGCAGCGATGTGTCGGTCTTCGTCCCGGTCACGCTGCGGGAGGCGACATAGCCGACCCCCGGCCCACCGGGGCGCTGCGGATCGCCGAGCCCCGCCGCACTGACCGCCGGCGCCTGTTGCGGCGCCAGCGCGGGACGGCGAACGGCGTTCCGGGCCGGCGCCGCATGACGGCTGGGACGGGCCGGACGCGCCTGCTGACGGGTCGGGGCATCGACTGTCACGGGAGGCAGGCTCGAAGACTGGGCGTGGACAGCATCCGGAAGACTTGCTGCGATGGCGAGCACGCTGACAGACCCGATCATCGCGACCCGAATCGCGCGCCTGTTGCGTTCCATCATGGCAAATCCCCCGTGAGCCCAATGTTGTCCGCCCGTCTTTGAGCAACGAAGGCGCGGAACCGCAACCGCCTGGCCGGTGGAATTTGTATAAACTCACGGTCGGACATTGCGGCGTGCTTGCACGCCGCGGTCAGCACCAAATGGAACTTTCCATCGGCCCCGAATCCCCAATACCATCCACTGTCATGAGGTCGTCATGGCACGCGGCTAACGCGCGTCCGGGTGATGACCCCGGAGGGAGGAATTCATGCGACTGTGCAATTTCAGCCTGATCCCGACTGCCGTGGCCGCGTGGGTGGGCCTGTCCGCCGCGCCGGCTCTCGCCACTACCGAAATCCAGTGGTGGCACGCCATGACCGGCGCCAACAACGAGGTCATCGTCAAGCTGGCCGACGAGTTCAACGCCTCCCAGAGGGACTACCGGATCATCCCGACCTACAAGGGCAGCTATGCGGACACCATGAACGCGGGCATCGCCGCGTTTCGCGCCCGCAACGCGCCGCACATTCTTCAGGTGTTCGAGGTCGGCACCGCGACCATGATGGCCGCGACCGGCGCTGTGAAGCCGGTCTACAAGCTGATGCAGGAAACCGGCGAAGCCTTCGATCCAAACGCCTATCTCCCCGCCATCACCGGCTACTACTCGACCTCGAAAGGCGAGATGCTGTCGTTCCCGTTCAACTCGTCCTCGATGGTGATGTGGATCAACCGCGACGCGCTGAAGAAAGCCGACATCGCCGAGATTCCGAAGACCTGGCCGCAGGTGTTCGAAGATGCGAAGAAGCTGAAGGCGGCGGGCTATGCGACCTGCGGCTTCTCCACCGCATGGGTGACCTGGGCCAATCTCGAACAGCTCTCGGCATGGCACAATGTCCCGCTCGCCACCAAGGCCAATGGTCTCGACGGCTTCGACACCGTTCTGGAGTTCAACGCCCCGCTCCAGGTGAACCACCTCGAAACGCTGGTCGCGCTGCAGAAGGACAAGACCTACGACTATTCCGGCCGCACCAACACCGGCGAGGGCCGTTTCACCTCGGGCGAATGCCCGATCTTCCTCACCTCGTCGGCGTTCTTCGGACAGGTGAAGGCCAACGCCAGGTTCGACTTCACCAACGCACCGATGCCGTATTATCCCGACGCGAAGGGCGCGCCGCAGAATTCGATCATCGGCGGCGCATCACTCTGGGTGATGGGCGGCAAGACGCCGGAAGAATACAAGGGCGTCGCCAAGTTCCTCGCCTTCCTGTCGGACACCGACCGGCAGGTCTGGATCCACCGCGCCTCCGGCTATCTGCCGATCACCCGGGCGGCCTACGAGAAGGCCAAGGCGGAGGGCTTCTACAAGGGACAGCCCTATCTCGAAACGCCGCTGCTCGAACTCACCAACAAGCCGCCGACGGAAAACTCGCGCGGCCTGCGCCTCGGCAACATGGTGCAGTTGCGCGACCTGTGGGCCGAGGAGATCGAACAGGCGCTGGCCGGCAAGAAGAGCGCGAAGGATGCGCTGGACAGCGCCGTGCAGCGCGGCAATCAGGTGCTGCGCCAGTTCGAGCGCACGGCGGTGAAGTGACGGCGGAGGAATGAAGGCGGCCATGGAGCCGGCCGCCCGCAAGCCATTCTCCTCGTCCTTCATCGATGAAGCGTCTCGATCGCGGCGTCGATCGACCGGACGACATCCTGCCGGGTGGGCTGATCGCCCATCAGCGCGGGTCGACAAAATGCGGACGCGAGGGGGCATCCGTCGGGTGACAGTCTCATGAATTCGACCGACGCCCCCTTCCCCCCGCCTCTCTCCCGCGGCAGAAAGAGAGGCACACCGTGTTCACCGCAGACGTCGGATCAACCAGGCGATGCACAAACAGGTCACCTTCCGGGCTCCGCTTCTGGCGGTCGCGCTGCTCGCGCCGCAGCTCGTCATCGTGGCCGTGTTTTTCTACTGGCCCGCGGTGCAGGCGGTCTGGCAATCGTTCCTGCTGCAGGATGCGTTCGGCCTCTCCACCACTTTTGTGTGGTTCGAGAACTACGGCGAGGTGCTGCGCCAGCCGGAATATTATAACGCGCTGATCCGCACCTTCGTGCTGTCCGGACTGATCGCGGGCAGCTCGCTGTCGTTGGCGCTGCTGCTCGCGGTGATGGCCGACAAGCCGCTGCGCGCCGCCCCGCTCTATCGCACGCTGCTGATCTGGCCTTATGCCGTCGCGCCGGCCGTCGCGGGCGTCCTGTGGATCTTCATGCTGCATCCCTCGCTCGGCGTGCTGGCGCGGGCCTTGCGCGCGCTGGGGCTCGACTGGAATCCGCTGCTCAACGGCGACCACGCCGTGATCCTCGTGGTGATGGCCGCCGCGTGGAAACAGATTTCCTACAACTTCCTGTTCTTCCTGGCCGGCCTTCAGGCCATCCCCGCCAGCGTGCACGAGGCCGCCGCCATCGACGGCGCGCGGCCGATGCGCCGGTTCTGGACCATCACCTTCCCGCTGCTGTCGCCAACGATCTTCTTCCTGATCGTCATGAACGTCGTCTACGCGTTCTTCGACACCTTCGGGATCATCGACGCGATGACCGGCGGCGGCCCCGCCAAGGCGACGGAAACGCTGGTCTACAAGGTCTATCTGGATGGCCTGCTCGGCGGCAATCTCGGTTCCTCCGCCGCGCAGTCCGTGATCCTGATGGCGATCGTGATCGGATTGACCGCGATCCAGTTCCGCTACGTCGAACGCAGGGTGACATACTGATGGTCGAGCGCGAGGGCATCCGGCGATACGTTGCGCATCTGATCCTGTGGATCGGCATCGCCATCGTGGCGTTTCCGGTCTATCTCGCCATCGTCGCCTCGACGCAGGAGGCGTCCCAGATCGCCAACGGCCAGATGTCGCTGCTGCCCGGCAGCCACTTTCTCGACAATTATTATCGCACGATCTTCATCGGCACGTCCGGCTCGACGCGCGAGCCGGTCGGCACCATGATGCTGAACTCGCTGGTGATGGCGATGGCCATCGCGCTCGGCAAGATCGCGATCTCGATCCTGTCGGCCTATGCCATCGTCTATTTCCGCTTTCCGTTCCGCATGACCGCGTTCTGGCTGATCTTCATCACCCTGATGCTGCCGGTCGAAGTGCGCATCTATCCGACCTACAAGATCGCAGCCGATCTGAACCTGCTCGACAGCTACGCCGGGCTGGCGCTGCCGCTGATCGCCTCGGCAACCGCGACGCTGCTGTTCCGGCAGTTCTTCATGACCGTGCCGGACGAATTGCTGGAAGCCTCGCGCATCGATGGCGCGGGGCCGATCCGCTTCTTCAAGGATACGCTGCTGCCGCTGTCGCGCACCAACATGGCGGCGCTGTTCGTGATCCTCTTCATCTATGGCTGGAACCAGTATCTGTGGCCGCTGCTCATCACCACCCGCGACGACATGCAGACCATCGTCATCGGCATCCGCAAGATGATCACCACGTCCGACGCGCTCACCGAATGGCCGCTGGTGATGGCGACCGCCGTGCTCGCCATGCTGCCGCCGGTGGCGGTGGTGATCGTGATGCAGAAGCTGTTCGTCCGCGGCCTCGTGGAGACGGAGAAATGAGGGTGGTGTCCATGGCGTTTTCGAGCGAAGCGGAAATCGGTTCGCGTGAAGAGAATGCGTCAAATCAAACAACTGGAGCAGTTCAGCGATTCAGCGAAAAGCTGAACTGCTGCAGGTCTCATCCGGCAAGCCTCGCTCCGGCTTCACCTCTCCCCACCGGGGAGAGGTCGGATTGCGCAGCAAGCCGGGTGAGGGGGACGTTCTTTTTGCGTGCACCGCGTGCCCCCTCACCCCACCCCTCTCCCCAACGGGGAGAGGGAGCATGTTGTGCCACCTGGCACGGCCGCGGGCTGAAACGATTCGGCAACTCGCTCGCCCACGACAACATGCGCGAGGGGACATAGATGGCTGACGTCACGCTGCGCGACCTGCGCAAGACCTATCCAGGCGGCGTCGAAGCCATCAAGGGCGTCAGCCTCGCCATCGGTGACGGCCAGTTCTGCGTGCTGGTCGGCCCGTCCGGCTGTGGGAAGTCGACGCTGCTGCGCATGATCGCCGGGCTCGAAACCACAACCAGCGGCGAGATCAGGATCGGCGACCGCGTCGTCAACGACATCGAGCCTGCCGACCGCGACATCGCCATGGTGTTCCAGAACTATGCGCTCTATCCGCATATGAGCGTCTACAACAACATGGCTTACGGCCTGCGCAATCGCGGCATGCCAAAGGCCGAGATCGACACGCGGGTGCGCGAGGCGGCGACGACGCTGGAGATCGCCGCGCTGCTGGACCGCAAGCCGCGCCAGCTCTCCGGCGGCCAGCGCCAGCGCGTCGCCATGGGTCGCGCCATCGTGCGGCAGCCGAAAGTGTTCCTGTTCGACGAGCCGCTGTCCAATCTGGACGCCAAGCTGCGCATTGCCATGCGCGTCGAAATCCGCCGGCTGCAACGAAGGCTCGGCACCACGTCCGTCTATGTCACGCACGACCAGCTGGAGGCGATGACGCTCGCTGATAGTCTCGTGGTGATGAACGGCGGGGTGATCGAGCAGATCGGCCGTCCGCTCGATATCTACCGCGAGCCGGCCACCACTTTCGTCGCCGCCTTCATCGGTGCGCCGCCGATGAACCTGCTGCCCGCGCACAGGCTCGGCGACGCGCTGGGATCAATGGCAATTCCCGGCGACGCCACCATCGGACTGCGGCCGGAGGATCTGTCGCTCGTCACGCACGACGCGCCGCCGGATGCAATCGTGCTCGATGTCGGAATCGACGCCATCGAACACGTCGGCGCGGAGTCATTCGTTTACGGCACCCTGCCGAAAGGCGGAGACATGGTCGTCCGCGTGCCCGCCGACGCCGAACTGGCGCTTGGCAGCCGGATCAGGGCAGCCATCCCGCGTGCGAAAGCGCATGTGTTCGGAGCGGATGGCCGGCGGGTCCCGCCGCCCTAACCGGCCTCGTCCTTCTTCTTCGCCGCGCCCTGGCTCGCATCCTTGGGCTTTGCCTTGGGTTTCGCGGCCGCCGGCGCGGCGTCGGGCTTTGCTGCCGCCGAGGCGGGTTTCGCCGCGGGCTTGCCCTGAGAGGCGGCCGGTTTGGCGTCCGCCTTCGGTTTCTGCGCGGCAGCTGGTTTGCTGTCCGGCCGGGTGTCGATGGTCGCGGTCTTGCGCTTGCCCTCCGCAGCCGGCTTCTCCTTCGCATCAGAGGCGACCTGCGACTTGCGGCCCTTCTTGCCACCCTTCTTTGGCCTGACCTGAGCCGCCGCGTCGGCCTCGACCGCTGCGATCAGTTCCGCGCCGGTGCGCGTCGGTCCGGTATAGACAACCACCGGCTCGACCGCCGCGGCCGGCGTCGCCAGAAGATCCGCCGGACGCACGCTCGGCGGCTGCAGGCCTGCGGCGAACAGCGTCATGACGTTGGTTCCGCTGCCCGCTGCGATCGTCTCTTCCTCGCCGTCGGAAGCCGGCCGCTTGCGCTTCGGACCGCAGGTCTCGTCCCGCAGGTTCGGAGGCGCGGCGTTGATCGGCACCAGCGCATCCACCGTGCCGAGCTGCGGCTTCAGCCAGGACAGACCACCCGATCCACCAAATCCCTGCTCCAGCAGTTCGATCGCCTTGACGGCACGAGCCTGCGACGACGGCGCGCCCAGCACCACCGCGATCAGCCGTCGTCCGTCGCGGGTCGCCGAGGCGACGAGATTGAAGCCCGACGCGCAAATGAAGCCGGTCTTAAATCCATCCGCGCCGGGATAGCGGCCGATCAGGCGGTTGAAGTTCGCGGTGACGCGCTGACCGAACTTCATCGCCGGAACGTGCACGAAGTACTCATATTCGGGCAGGTCGCGAATGAAGGCGCGGGCGAGAATGGCGAGATCGCGCGCCGACGTCACCTGACCATCGGCCGGCAGTCCGTTCGGATTGACGTAGTTGGTCTGCGTCATGCCGAGGCGCTGCGCGGTCGCGTTCATCTCGGCGGAGAAATTGTCGATGGATCCGGCGACGCCTTCGGCCAGCACCACGGCGATGTCGTTGGCCGACTTCACCATCATCATCTTGAGGGCGTTGTCGACCGTCACGCGGGTGCCGGCGGCAAAGCCCATCTTGGACGGCTGCTGCGCCACCGCGTTCGGCGACACCGTCAGCAGCGTGTCGAGCGTCAGCCGTTTGTCCTTCACCGCCTTCAGCGTCACGTAGGCCGTCATGATCTTGGTGACGGAGGCCGGATACCAGGGATAGGTCGCGTTCTCGGCGCGAAGCACCTTGCCGCTGTCGGCCTCGATCAGCAGCAACGCCTCCGCCTGCGCGGCGGTGGCGACGGCTCCGGTCAGCAGCGTGGCACACGCGAGGGCGGCAAGGGGACGCAGAAAACGACGTCGTACAAACGCTACGAACAAGGTCATCCGGTCCGATCTTTCCGTTCGTGTTTTCGATCGTCCGCGCAGGGCGAACTGCAGTGGACACCGGCAGAAGACCGGCAGTGCCGCGCTGGACCCTCGCTCGCCGCTCCATGGAACGACGGTGTCGAAGCGTATACCGCCATGGCTGGCGATAACAGTGGGCCGCCCCTGAATCCGCAAAGAAAAGGACCAAATTTCGACCGTCGCACAATTCATCCGGCCGCGCCGCCGGCATCCTCCTGCACGGGAAGCGCCGGCGTCTGCGCCTGCTGAACCATGAACTGCGCGCGGGCCAACTCGGCAAAATGGCCCCCTTTGGCCACCAGTTCGTCGAATGTTCCGCTCTCGATCACGCGTCCGTTGTCGAACACGAGAATGCGGGTCGCGTTGCGGATGGTGGAGAGCCGGTGCGCGATCACAAAGGTGGTGCGGCCCTTCATCACTTCATCGAGAGCGGCGTTCACCTTCGCCTCCGTCACCGCATCGAGCGCGCTGGTGGCCTCGTCGAGGATCAGGATCGGCGGATCCTTCAACAGCGCGCGCGCGATGGACAGCCGCTGCCGCTCGCCGCCCGAGAGCATGCGGCCGCGCTCGCCGGCATTGGTGTCGAATTTCGTCGCGTTGCGTTCGATGAAATCCAGCGCCTGTGCGCGCTCCGCCGCCACGCGCATCTGCTCCTCGGTGGCGTCGGGCTTGCCGACGCGCAGATTGTCGGCGATCGAACGGTTGAACAGCATCGCCTCCTGAAACACGACGCCGATATTCCGGCGCAGCGCCGCGAGCCTGATGGCGCGCACATCCATCCCGTCGATCCTGATCAGACCCGATTGCGGATCGAAGGCGCGATGCAGCAGCGCGATGGCCGTGGACTTGCCCGCACCCGTCGGCCCGACCAGCGCGATGGTCTGGCCCGGCAGCGCCGTGAACGACAGATCCTCGATCGCGGGACGCTTGCCGTCATAGGAGAACGACACGTCCTGAAATTCGACGAGGCCGGTGAGGCGGCCGGGATCGATGGCGTCCGGCCGGTCGCGCACCGCCGGCACCGCATCGAGCACGGTGAAGAACTCGCGCAGACGCGGCGCTTCCATGAAGACATTGTTGATGAAGCCGACCACCTGTTCCAGCTTCTGGATCAGAAGCCCCGCGAAGCTCACGAAGGTCACGATCTCGCCGACCGTGGTGAGACCCTGCTGATAGAGCAGGATGCCGACCGCGAAGATCGACAGGATCGTGATGGTCGTCGACGCGCGCGTCATCACGGTGACGAGCGCCCACCACGACAGCACCGGCATCTGCACGGCCAGCAGCTTGTCGGCGACGCCGCGCAAACCCTGCACCTCGGCATCGACCCGCACGAAGCTCTGCACCAGCGCGACGTTGCCCAGCGCATCGGAGGCACGCGCGGACAGATCGCTGTAGTGCTCCTCGACCTCGCTCTGCATGCCGTAGGTCTTGCGCACCACCAGCGTCGTCAGCACCGTGAAGACCACGCACAGGATGAACAGCAGGATCGCGAGCCGCCAGTTCATATAGAACGCCAGCGGCAGCAGCACGAGCACCGAGACGATCGAGACCAGATGCTCGCGGAAGAACGACAGCCACAGCCGCCACAAGGCGTCTGTCCCCTGCAGCATCACCTTCATCAGGCGACCCGAATGCGTGCCGGTGTGGAAGGTCAGCGGCAGTTGCAGGATGTGTTCGAAATAGCCGGTCAGCACCGCCTGACGCTGACGATGCGCGAGACGATCAGCGTTCAGGGCCACCACCGCGCCGCAGATGATGGTGAACAGGCCCAGTCCGACCCACGCGCCGAGCAGCGCCCATGGCGACGACCAGAGATCCCCGCCCGGCTGCCAGGTGTTCGACTCCAAAGGCTTCGACAGCGCATCGACGATGCGTCCGAACAGCACCGGCTCGCCGAACTGCGCCATGGCGAGCAGCACGTTCGCAACCGCCAGCATCCAGCCGAGCCGCGCCTCCTTGCCGAGCAGATCAAGGACGCGAACGTAAAGGCGAAGCATGGACATGGGCAGGCTTTCCGGAACGCGCCGCCAGCGCGGCGTGTGCCATCTAAACAAAATTTGCCGTGGGAATACAGCGGCCGGCGGGAGCCGTCCTCAGTTCATCGTGCGCTCGCTTTCGGCCGGAAGGAAGCGGCCGTCGAACACATCGGACAGCAACGGCTTGTGGCTGAACCTGAAGCTTTCGCCCATGAGCCGCATGGACGCGTCGAAACGAGCCGGATCGACGCCGCCGAGGCCATCGCGGCGAACCTCGTCGGTCAGAATGTTGTCGGAGACCGCCGCCGCCCAGCGTTTCGTCTCCAGGTCGCGCGCGCCGTTCGGCATCTGGCCCAGCACGTCCTCGATCGCCCGCGCGGGATCGGCTATGGCGGCGCGGGTCGCCTCGACGATGGCCCTGACAAAACTGCGGATCACCTCGGGCTTCTCGGCCAGAAGTTTCGGGCTGGCGATGATCGCCAGGCCGTAGGCATCGACGCCGAAGCTGGCGAAACGCAGCACCGCCATGTCCAGGGCCGGAATGCCGTGATCCTTCAGGTTGATTGCGGACAGCAGCGCCGATCCGGCGATGGCATCCACCTGGCCCGCAACCAGCATCGGCTCGCGAACGGCCGGTCCGATCTTCTCCTGCTTGACCTTGTCGGCCGGAACGCCGTTGATCCGCGCGAGCGCAGGCCAGAAATGAATGGCGAGATCGCCATCGGCCACGCCGAGCGTCTTGCCCGCAAGCTCGCTCAGCGAACCGATACCCCGGCTCTTGCGGCCGACGATGGCATAGGGCGCACGGTTGAACAGCACGAAGACCGCTTTCGCGGCCGGAGATTTCTCGCTGTCGCGCAGCCGCACCAGCGCGTTGAGATCGGCGACCGCGAGATCGGCATCGCCCGAGACGATCTTGTCCAGCGCCGCCTTGGTGCCCTGCGCGGCCTCGATCTTCACATCGAGATCCGCAGCCCGGAACATGCCCTGCGAGGTCGCCGCGACAAGCGGCGCCGCGAGCGCATCGACCGGCCGGTCGAGAACCAGGCGAACGCTCTCCGCCGCGACGGCCGGCGCGCCGCGCAGGGCGGGCAACAGAAGGAGGCCCGCCAAAACCAGAACCAGAAAAGATCGACCGGGGAGGAGACGCATGGCTGGCCCGGAACAAACGGTATGGAACAATCGCTCCGCGAGACTGTTTTCGAGCGGACCGGCGACGCATGTCATAGCAGAAACGGCCCGGCATCGCGCTGCAAAGTGGAACCTTGATTAACCGGAACCGGGGGCCATCTCATGATGACAGCCGGATTTTCAACGACAATGGGAGCCGCATCATGACCTACGCCTCGCGCCAAACGACGCACCTTTTGATCGCCGGACTTCTGGCCTCATCGGTTGTCGCAGCAGGCCCTCGCGTCGTTCAGGCCGCGCCGCTCGACGCCCCCGCAAAGGTGCATACTGCCAATCCGGCCGCAACGGAGTTCAGCTCGCAACGCCGGCATCGGCGCGGTCCCTCGCCCGCCGGTATGGCCGTGATGGGTGCGGCAGTGGGAATTATCGGAACCGCCATCGCGGCGGCCGAGCGTGATCGCTACTACGACAGCTACGGCTACTACGGCGCTCCGCCGGCCTACGGTCCCGGTTACGGGTATTACGGGCCGCGCTATCGGGCTGCTCCGGGCTATTACGATGGCGGCATCGCCCCCTACGGCTCGCCCGCCTGGTAAAACTTTCCACAGCTCAGGCCCGTCGTTCGCTTGACACCCGCTGCTCGACCCGGAGCGGCGGGTGTTTACGTTAAATTTTGTCCTTGTTCCATTTTTCCGTACTGTCATAAGTATTTAACACACGGTTCCGGATTTCTCGGATACGCTGATTTGATGAGTGATTCGCTCGAGCGCCTCTACCGCGCGGTCGTCGCGGCCCAGACTGCTGACCCCGCCCAATCGCGGACGGCGCGGCTGTTGCAGCGCGGCCCGTCGCGAATGGCGAAGAAACTTGCCGAAGAAGCCATCGAGGTGGCGATCGAGGCCGTCAAAGGTGACAATCCGGCCGTCATCCGCGAGAGCGCCGATCTTCTCTACAATCTCAGCGTGCTGTGGGCCGCCACCGGGATCGCGCCCCAGGACGTCTGGGACGAAATGAGCCGCCGGGAAGCGATGCTTGGCATTGCCGAAAAGCTGCCAAAAAGAAATCCGAAGCCTGCCCCGGGGCAGGCGCACGGTTCGGAGCGGCTGATCGCCGCGCTTCGCCCTCGCCGCTTGCATAAGGGGCGCTGAACCCGCATCTGTCGGCCGCAAAACCGGACACGCTTCATCGTCCGGCCCTGCCATCCACGGCCATTCCCGCGGCCGCCACTCCGGCGAATTCATGCTGAGACGAATCTACGACTGGTGCATCGCCGCGGCGGATAAACCCTACGCGATCTGGATCATGGGCGCGGTGTCGTTCGCCGAAAGCTCGTTCTTCCCGATCCCGCCGGATGTCATGCTGGTGCCGATGTCGCTGGCGCGGCCGAAGCGGGCATGGTTCTACGCCCTGATCTGCACCTTGACGTCGGTCGCGGGCGGTGTGGTGGGCTATGCCATCGGCGCACTGCTTTACGACTCGGTCGGCCAGTGGCTGATCCAGTTCTACGGCTACGACGAGAAGATGGATGCCTTCCGCCATGCCTATGCGGAGTATGGGGCCTGGATCATCCTGCTGAAGGGGCTGACGCCGATCCCCTACAAGATCGTCACGATCACGTCCGGTTTTGCCGACTACAATATCTGGCTGTTCATCCTGTTCTCGTTCATCGCCCGGGGCGGCCGGTTCTTCGCCGCCGCCGTGTTGATGAACATGTTCGGCCCGCAGATCCGAGCCCAGCTTGAGAAGCGGCTTGGCATGTGGGTTGCGATCGGCACTGTCCTGCTGGTCGGAGGCATAGTTGCGGCGGTGAAGCTCATCTAGTGCTAGACTGGAGGGGTCGTGATTGCTCCCCATGGCCTTGTTCGGATCGTGAGCCTTCTCTTTCCTCCGCTCCACGGAGCGAGCGGGTATGTGGCTGCGGCCTGCCTCCTGCTCGCGATCACCCTCAATCAGGGGCGGGGATTCGCTCAGCCCGCGAACCCGGGACCGGAAAATGCCCCGGCCTCGACGGCTCCGGCCGCAGAACAACCGCCCGCCGCACCACCGCCTCCGGCCGATCCGCCGGTCGCCGCGAACCGGCCGGGCCTGATCGAGGAACTGGGCAAGATTATCGGCAATCCGGCAGAGTCGTGGGGGCTCAGGAGCCCGGGCGAGGCGCTGAACGATCTCGGCGCCCGCACCAAGGATGCCGCCGACGGCCTCTCCCAGTTCACGCGCTCGCGGATCGTGTCGGGCCGGGTGATCTGTCCTACAATGAGCGACGGCAAGGCGAACTGCCAGATCGCCGCCGACCTTTTGTGCCAGACCAAGGGATTTTCCGCGGGAAAGAGTTTGCAGGCCGACTCTGCCCAGGTCTGCAAGGGCGCGGCCATCATCGCCAGCAAGAAGGACGAAACCGGCGCCTGCCGGGTCGACCATTTCGTCACCAGCGCGATGTGCCAGTAAGCGGACAGCAGCCCGTACCCTTTTTTAATCGCGCGATTGATTTTGTTCCCGCGCTTCGGCATCGTCGCGCCCGACTTCGCCAGGCTCAATGGGTAAGGGCCGCGAGAAAGAAAACGCACGAGGAAACTGCTTCCCATGTCGATGCCTGCTTTGTTCAAAAATCGCCTGTCGATCCCCGCTATCGCATCACCGCTGTTCATCATCTCGGTCCCTGATCTCGTGATCGCCCAGTGCAAGGCTGGCGTCGTCGGATCGTTTCCGGCCCTGAATGCGCGTCCCGCCTCGCTGCTGGACGAATGGATCGCGCGCATCAAAGAAGAACTGGCCGCGCACGACAAGGCGCATCCGGACCGGCTCTCCGCGCCGTTCGCCGTCAACCAGATCGTCCACAAATCGAACAACCGTCTCGATCACGACCTCGCGGTCTGTGAGAAGCACAAGGTGCCGATGCTGATCACCTCGCTCGGCGCGCGCGAAGAACTCAATCAGGCGGCCCATAACTGGGGCGCGATCGTTTTCCACGACGTCATTAATCAGAACTTCGCGCACAAGGCGGTCGAGAAGGGCGCGGACGGTCTCGTGCTGGTGTCGGCCGGTGCGGGCGGACACGCCGGCACGCTGTCGCCGTTCGCATTCGTGGCCGAGACGCGCGCCTGGTTCGATGGCCCCATCGCATTGTCGGGCGCCATCGGCAACGGACGGGCCATCCGTGCGGCCCGCATGCTCGGCGCGGACTTCGCCTATATCGGCTCCGCCTTCATCGCGACCAAGGAAGCCAACGCCGTCGACAAGTACAAGGAGATGATCGCCTCGTCCGGTGCCGAGGATATCGTCTACTCCAACCTCTTCACCGGCGTGCACGGCAATTATCTGAAACCTTCCATTGTCGCGGCCGGCATGGACCCCGACAATCTGGAAGTCTCCGATCCCTCCAAGATGAATTTCGCGACCGATGACAGCGGCGAACGCGCCAAGCCGAAGGCCTGGAAGGAAATCTGGGGTTCGGGCCAGGGCATCGGCAGCGTCAGGGAGATCCTGCCGGCGGCCGAGCTGATCGCCCGCTTCAAGAAAGAATACGACGAAGCCATCGACCTGCCGCTATGAGCCAGACGGACACAGCGCAAGAGACCGCCCATGCAGACACCCGCTCCATGGAGCCGGTGTTCCGCATCGATGGCACGGACGTGATCACCAGCGTGAACGCCGCGGGACCGTGGGATCCGACGATGCAGCACGGCTCTGCGCCGTCGGCGCTCGTCACCTGGGCGGCGGAGCGCATCCCGACACCGACACCGATGGCGATCACGCGCATGACCATCGACCTCATGCGCCCGGTGCCCGTCGCGCCGCTGACGTTCGAAACGGACGTGCTGCGCGAAGGCCGGAAGATCCAGCTTTCCATGGTCCGGCTGCGGGCGAACGGCACCGAAGTCGCCCGCGCCACAGTGCTGAAGACGCGAACCGATACGCTGCCGCTCCCCGATGGCGAATTCGAGAGCGCGCTCGACCTGCCCGGCCCCGAGGATTCGCGCCCGATCATCGGGCTGGGGTCGAGTTCATTCGTCTCGGGCATGAGCATCCGCGCGGCGCGCGGCGACTTCGGCGAACCGGGACCGGGCGCGATCTGGTTTCGCGCCGACCGCCCGATCATCGCGGGCGAGGCAATCTCGCAGGCGATGCGCGCGGTCGTCGCGTCCGACTTCAGCAACGGCACCGGCGCGGCGCTCGATTTCCATGAGTGGACCTATCTCAACGCCGATCTCACCGTGAGCCTGTCGCGCGAGCCGGTCGGGGAATGGATCCTGCTCGATGCCCACTCGTGGATCGGCCCGGACGGCGCAGGACTCGCCATGAGCCGCCTTGGCGACGTGCGCGGCTATTTCGGGCGCGCGATCCAGAGTCTCGTCGTCGAGAAGCGACGATAGGGCGGAACGAAGTCCGTTCGCTTCGCTCCGCCACCCTGAGTGCCATCGCCATGCCATGGCCTCGAAGGGCAACGGCCATCCTTCGAGGCTCGCGACAGATGGCGCTCGCGCCTCAGGACGAGGCCCTCGGCAAACCGAAACTCATCACAGGTCCGGGCTTGGCCTCACGGCGCGGTCAGCGTGAACTGAAGCAGCAGCGTCCGCTGCAGCATCGAAAAGTTATTGTCGGAGATCAGCGTCACCACCGTCTCGCCCTCAGGGGTGCGATGGGTGTCGATCCCTTCGAAATTATCGATCTCATAGCCGAAGTCGGCCTCGAAGATCACGGGACCATCCACCACCGCGCCGGCAGCGACGGCCGACAGCGGAATGCGGCGGATGCGGATGCCCGCCCCGCCGAGCAACGAGAACTTTCGCTCCAGCAGCAGAATTTCGCCATTCGGCATCAGCGTAGCGCCGCTGATATCGTATTTGTCGCTGCGGACGACCGTGAACTGGCCTTGCGACGGACCGTTGAGAATGAAGGCAAGGTGATTGCCCGCGCTATCGTGTCCGCGCTCGGACAACGCGATCAGGGCGCCGGCGAGTTTCGAGGTCTTCGGCGCGAGAATCATCGCCTCGATGCCGCCGTTGTAAGGCAGCTTGCGCAGCGCGGGCGGCACCGGAATCGGCTGGCCCGGCGCGTTCACGCCGCCCTTGCCGAAATCGAACCGCACGATCTGATTGACGCGCTCGATGCCGACATAAACCGTGTCGCCGCTGCGCGCGATCGACTCGGTATCGTACCAGCCGCGTGCCGCCAGCGGCCGCCCGTCCGGCCCGCGCATCGGCGCGACCTCGACACCGGCCAGCCCGGAGAGCTCGCGGCCCTTATAGGTCAGTCGGCCGGTGAACCAGAAGCCCTTGTCGCTGAGGGCGAGAAAGCGCTCGCCAGCGGGATCCAGCCGCAACGCAGACAGTCCGCCGAACCCCTTGAATGGCGAGGTGAGCACCACGCCGCCGCGATATTCGAGCTCGCCGAAACGCGTGCGCGCGCGGTCGCGCAGATCGAATGCCGCAATGGGCCGCGCCTCGACCTCGATCGGCGTCGGCCCGGTGAGAAGCGGCGGTGCGATCGGATCCGCCGGGGCAAGAGAATAGGCCGCGCCGCCGCAAACGATGGCGAGCGCCAGCGCGATCGCGCCGCGGCGAAGGAAGCGCCGTCCTGACAGGTGCATGCTCAGGAATGCAGGCGGCGGCGCGCGGGCTTCGGCGCGGGTTCGTGAGTCTCGGTGAACAGTTCGGCGAGCTTCTCGGTGATTGCGCCGCCGAGTTCTTCCGCATCCACGATGGTCACCGCGCGGCGATAGTAGCGCGTCACGTCGTGGCCGATGCCGATGGCGATCAGTTCGACCGGCGAGCGCGTCTCGATGTCCTCGATGATGTGCCGCAAGTGCCGCTCCAGATAATTTCCCGGATTCACCGAGAGCGTCGAATCGTCCACCGGCGCGCCGTCAGAGATCATCATCAGGATCTTGCGCTGCTCGGGCCGCGCCAGCAGGCGCTTGTGCGCCCAGTCCAGCGCCTCGCCGTCGATGTTCTCCTTCAGCAATCCCTCACGCATCATCAGGCCGAGATTCTTGCGCGCGCGGCGCCATGGCGCGTCGGCCGCCTTGTAGACGATGTGGCGCAGGTCGTTGAGCCGGCCCGGATTGGCCGGCTTGCCGGCCGCCAGCCACGCCTCGCGCGACTGCCCGCCCTTCCACGCGCGCGTGGTGAAGCCGAGAATCTCCACCTTCACGCCGCAGCGCTCCAGCGTTCGCGCGAGAATGTCGGCGCAAGTCGCGGCCACGGTGATCGGCCGTCCGCGCATCGAGCCGGAGTTATCGAGCAGCAGCGTCACCACCGTATCCCGGAAAGTCGCGTCCTTCTCATGCATGAAGGACAGCGGATGATGCGGGTCGGTCACCACGCGCGACAGCCGCGCGGGATCGAGGATGCCTTCTTCCAGATCGAACTCCCAGGCGCGGTTCTGCTGCGCCATCAGCTTTCTCTGAAGCCGGTTGGCGAGACGCGCGACGATGCCCTGCAGATGCGCGAGCTGCTTGTCGAGATAGCTGCGCAGCCGCTCCAGTTCGTCCGGCTCGCACAGGTCTTCCGCCGCCACCACCTCGTCGAACTTCGGCGCGAAGGCATGATATTCCGGGCCGCGCGGCTCGTTGGCGCCGCGCCCCTGCGGGCGGGTGGATTCGCCCGGCGTCTCGTCGTCGCCGAGTTCGCCTTCGTCCATGGTGTCGCTGGCGGAGGCCTGCGCGCTTTCCATCGCGCTTTCGGAGAGGTCCTCCGTGGTGGACTGCGCCTGATCAGCGCTCATTTCCTGCGCGGCGTCGCTCTCGGGCGAGCCGTCCTGCCCGGACTGGTCGTTCTCGCCCTCGCGGCTGTCCTCCTGCTGCTCGTCCTCCTCGGATTCCGCATTGGCCTCGTCGCCGAGATCGAGCGCGTCGAGTACGTCGTGCATGGCATCGCTGAATCGCGCCTGATCCTCGATCAGGCGATCCAGCCGGTCGAGCCGCGCGCCGACCTTGTCTTCGAGAATCGGCCGCCACAGATCGACGACCTTCTTCGCGGCGGCGGGCGGCGCCTGTCCGGTGAGGCGCTCGCGCACCAGCATCGCCAGCGCGTCGGCGAGCGGCGCATCGGCGCGGTCGGTGATCTCGTCGTATTTGCCGCGATGGAAATGATCGTCGAGCATCGCCGTGAGGTTCTTCGCCACGCCGCTCATGCGCCGCGAGCCGATCGCCTCGACGCGGGCCTGCTCCACCGCCTCGAACACGCCGCGCGCCTGCGGATTGCCGGGCATCAGCTTGCGATGCACCTTGGGATCGTGACAGGCGATCCGCAGCGCGATCGAATCCGCGTGGCCACGGACGATAGCCGCGTCGCGCTTCGACATCTTGCGCGCGGGCTCGGGCAACCGCGCCTTGCCGGGCGACAGCCCCGGCCGCTCGGCGGCGAACGTCACTTCCAGTTCCGGCGATTTCGCAATGGCGCGAAGACAGGACGTGACCGCGCGCTTGAACGGCTCGGTCGGCGCTTCCTTCGGTCCGCTGCGATACTTGATGTTGGAGGTGCTCATCCCGCTCTCCTCCCTCGCTGCCATATGGCGAAAGGGCGAGGTCGCAGGAGCGGCGGGACCGATCAGACCACGAAGCTCCTCGACCGACTATGTTCATGCCGCCGGACCCATCCGGCGGCACCATCATTTCCAGAGCCCGATCAGCTCAGGGCGACGTTCACCGCCGATTCCGGCAGCTCGGCGTTGAAGCAGCGCTGGTAGAACTCGGCGACCAGCGGACGCTCCAGCTCGTCGCACTTGTTGAGGAAGGTGACGCGGAACGCGAAGCCCACATCGCCGAAGATGTCAGAGTTCTCGGCCCAGGTGATCACCGTGCGCGGGCTCATCACCGTGGAGAGATCGCCATTGGCGAAGGCATTGCGCGTCAGGTCCGCGAGCCGCACCATCTTGTTGACGATGTCGCGCCCCTCGGCGGTCTGATAGTGCTTGGCCTTGGCCAGCACGATCTCCACTTCCTCGTCATGCGGCAGATAGTTCAGCGTGGTGACGATCGACCAGCGGTCCATCTGGCCCTGATTGATCTGCTGCGTTCCGTGATAGAGGCCCGAGGTGTCGCCGAGGCCGATGGTGTTGGCGGTGGCAAACAGTCGGAAGGCCGGATGCGGCTTGATCACCTTGTTCTGGTCGAGCAGCGTCAGCCGGCCGGAGACTTCCAGCACGCGCTGGATCACGAACATCACGTCGGGACGGCCGGCGTCGTATTCGTCGAACACCAGCGCGACGTTGTGCTGGAGCGCCCAGGGCAGGATGCCGTCGCGGAATTCCGTGATCTGCTTGCCTTCGCGCACGACGATGGCGTCCTTGCCGACCAGATCGATACGGCTGATGTGGCTGTCGAGGTTGACGCGCACGCACGGCCAGTTGAGGCGCGCGGCGACCTGCTCGATATGGGTCGATTTGCCGGTGCCATGGAAGCCCGTCACCATCACGCGGCGGTTTCTGGCGAAACCGGCGAGGATCGCGAGCGTGGTCGCCCGATCGAATCGATAGTCGGGGTCGGTGTCCGGCACATGGGGATCGGTCTCGGAGTAAGCCGGAACTTCGAGGTCGCTATCGATGCCGAACACCTGTCGAACCGACACCTTCATGTCGGGCAGTCCGGTGATGGCAGGCTCAGTCGTGGCGGCGGTCATCAGTCCTCCATGGCCTCGGGTCGCCCGAAACCAAATCGGTCAGTTTCTTGCGAGTGTTGTCGTCAGGAACCTAGCAGAGAGCCGCGCCGGGCAGAAGCCCAGGGCCGAGCGAAAGTTCCTCTGTGTTTTCATCCAGATAAGCATTTGCTGCACATTTTGTAAGGCTGCCTTGCGATTCGGCGGACAACCCTGCGCACGGTCTTCCAGCACCCATGACAAAGCAATAACAATGCCGCTGCAACGCCGGAGAGCCCTGTGGAAGCAACAATCCATCACCTCGTTTCGCTGGTCGGAACCCACGCGACGACCGCCTATCTGGTGATTTTCGCAGCCGCGCTGCTGGAAGCCATCCCCGTGATCGGCTCGCTCATCCCCGGCACGACCGTGATCCTGGCGCTCTCCGCCTTCCTGGCGAGCGGCAGCCTCGCATTCGGGCCCGTGCTGTTCGCGGCCATCTCCGGCGCGGTGCTGGGAGACGGCGTCTCGTTCTGGATCGGCCACCGCAACCAGCGCGCCATCCTGTCCGCCTGGCCGCTGTCGCGCTATCCGAAGCTCGTGGCACAAAGCGAGATGCTGCTGGCGCGCTATGGCCGCCTCGCGATCTTTCTCGCCCGGTTTCTCGCGCCGGTCCGGGCCGTCGCCCCGATCACCGCCGGCGCGCTCGGCATGACGCCGGGCACGTTCTATCCGGTCAACATCGCCGCCGTGGTCGCCTGGGCGTTCTGCCATACGGTGCCGGGCGCGGTGGCCGGTACTGTTCTGGAACGCTACGGCGTCGCGCTGAAGCACTACGCGCTGCCGCTCGCGGCCGGCCTCGTGATCCTCGGAATCGTCGGGTGGCTGCTGGCGCGGCGATGGCGCAGGCGGAGCGGAGCGCTCCTGCCCTGACGAAAATCCCGCCGGACGATCCGCGCGTCACGCGCCGCTGCGCGTGACCGTCTTGAGATAGTTGTAGGCCTGAATGACCTCGATCAGGCGATCTTCCGTCGAACGGTCGCCACCATTGGCGTCGGGATGGTGGAGCTTCACCAGTTCCTTGTAACGCGTCTTCACCATTTCGAGCGTCGCGCCGTCTTCGAGGCCCATCACCTGAAGCGCCTTGCGCTCGGCGTTGAAGACCTTCCGCGTCTCCGCGCGTTCCTTGGTGTTGTCGCGGCCGGCATTGGAGCGGGCCCGTCCGCGACCATTCATCTCGTTGAACATCGCGAACGGATCGGCTGCTCCGTCCATGTCCGGACCGGTCTTGGAGCCGCCATTCGCGCCCATCTTCCAGGTGGGCCGATGTCCCGTCAGCGCATCCTTCTGGTATCGTGCGACATCCTCAAGGCTCATGCCCGCGAAGAAATTATAGGACTCGTTGTATTCCCGCGCATGCGCCGTGCAGAAATGCCAGTATTCACGCTCCTGCCCGCGCCCCTTGGGCGCACGATGCGCCCCGCGCTCGGTGCAGCCGGGCCACTCGCATGCCTGCTTCGTCTCCTGCACCGGCTGGGTCTGGCGGGTGCGGGGCTTGATGCGGATGCGGTCGAAATATTTGGCAGAGTCGAAAGTCATGGCGGCGGACTATGACGCTGCAACGCGACAAGCTTCAAGTCTTGACATTGCGAATACGGATTCCTTCATCATCAAAGCCTTTCGCTCCCGATGGAGTCGACGTCGCGGAGGCGGTATGATCCATGCCAGCGGGTTTCCACCGCGACCATGCCGCCAACGACCATCGGCGGCACATCATTGGCCGGACATCATGCGCATCAAAGATGAAATCACCAAGAAGTTGACCGAGGCTTTCGCGCCGGAACTCCTCGACATCGTCGACGAGTCCCATCTGCACGCGGGTCACATGGGACACCGGCCGGGCGGGGAAACTCACTTCCGGGTCAATATTGTATCGCATGCCTTCGAGGGCAAGAGCCGCATCGAGCGGCACCGCCTCGTCAACGCGACGCTCGCGGCCGAGATGGCCGATCAGGTTCACGCGCTTGCGATCAAGGCCAGCGCGCCCGGCGAAACCGCGCCACGCTAGATCCGCACGCCACCACGGCGGCGTGAACTACGCGGAGGTCCGCGCCCGCGACGGCGCACCGGCGGCCGCGCCGCCGCGCTCGTCCGGAACGGGCTGAATCCGCAGCAGCGTGATCCGGTTGCGCTCGCGCCGCAATACGCGGAATCGGAAGCCATGGAACGTGAAGTTCTGGCCGCGCTCGGGAATCGAGCGCGCCTCGTGGATCACCAGGCCCGCGACCGTGGTGGCCTCTTCGTCCGGCAGCCGCCATTCCATCGCGCGGTTGAGATCGCGGATCGGCACCGAGCCCTCGACAATCACCGAGCCGTCGGACTGCGGCCGCACGCCCGCGACCTCGACGTCGTGCTCGTCGGAAATGTCGCCGACGATCTCCTCAAGAATGTCCTCAAGCGTCACGAGGCCCTGCACCTCGCCGTATTCATCGACCACCAGCGCGAAATGAGTCTTGCGGCGGCGGAACGCCTTGAGCTGCTCGGAAATCGACCGCATGTCCGGCACAAACCATGGCGACCGCGAGATTCCCGCAACATCGACCTTCGAGGTGTCGCCGTCCGCTTCACGAATCGCCCGCAGCAGATCCTTGGCATGCAGCACGCCGACGATATTCTCCGGCTTTTCGCGCCACAGCGGGATGCGCGTGTATTCGCTGGCCAGCACTTCGCGGATCAGTTCATCCGACGGCAGATCGGCGTTGGCCATCACCATGGACGTGCGGTGAACCATCACGTCCGACACCGCGAGATCGCCGAATCGAAACACGTTCTGCAGATATTCGGCTTCGCCGCTCTCGATCGTTCCGTATTCGGCCGACTGGCCGACCAGCCCCTCGATTTCGGCACTCGTGAGGATTTCGTGTTCCGATGCCTCCTGCACGCCGATCAGCCGAAGGATGCCGCGCGAGGCCGCGTTCAGCAGCCAGTTGAGCGGATAGAACAGGACGTATGAGACATAGAGCGGGTAGACGATCCACTGCGACACGGGTTCGGGCTGACGAATCGCGAGCGTCTTGGGCACCTGCTCGCCGATCACGATGTGCAGCGAGGAGAACACCAGAAAGCCGGTGACGAAGGCCGTCAGATGCAGCGCGGATTCCGAGAAACCCAGCGGCGCCAGCACCGGCGTGAGCAGCGCCGCCACCGTCGGCTCGCCGACCCAGCCGAGACCGAGCGAGGCCATGGTGATGCCGAGCTGGCAGCACGCCAGATAGGCTTCGATATTGGTCATCACCTGGCTGAGCAGCCGCGCGCCGAAACGCTGCTGCTCGACCATGGCCCTGATGCGGAAGCCACGGCTGCGCACCAGCGCGAATTCGGCCGCGACATAGAACGCGTTGGCCGCGAGCAAAAACACCGCGATCAGAATCTGCAGGGAGATCGAATTCATCACTGGTCCATCGATGCGCGCGCGCTGCCGCGGCCGCGCATCAGTCTCACGCCGTCACGTCCCGCAACTTGCGCTGCATGAAATTCCGCACCAGCGCCGGGTCGACGTCGTTGGCGATCACCGCACGCCCGATCCCCTCCATCAGGATGAACGTCAGACGGCCACGCTTCACCTTCTTGTCCTGCGCCATCAGCGCCATCAGCGCGTCGGCGTCGCCGAGGCCTTCCTGTGCGAAGCCCGCGATGTCCTGCATCCGGATCGGCAGACCGGCCGCCGCCAGATGTGCGCGCAGCCGCGCGGCGTCCGCCTCCGGCATCATGCCGCGCTCGGCGGAGAACTCGGCGGCGAGCACCATGCCGACCGCAACGCCTTCGCCGTGAAACAGCCGGTCGGAAAATCCGGTCGCAGCTTCCAGCGCGTGACCGAAGGTATGGCCGAGATTTAAAAGTGCCCGCTCGCCCGTCTCGCGTTCGTCGCGCGCCACGATCGCCGCCTTGGCGCGGCAACTCGCGGCAATCGCCGCCTCGCGCGCCGCGCCGCCTGCGAAAATATCCGCGCGATTCGCGTCGAGCCAGTCGAAGAACGCGGCGTCGCCGAGCGCGCCGTATTTCACCACCTCGGCATAGCCGGCGCGGAACTGACGCGGGGCCAGCGTATCGAGCACGGCGGTGTCGGCGATCACCAGCACGGGCTGATGAAACGTACCGACCAGATTCTTGCCCTGCGGCGAGTTGATGCCGGTCTTGCCGCCCACGGACGAGTCGACCTGCGCCAGCAGCGAAGTCGGCACCTGAACGAAATCGACGCCGCGGCGGACGATGGAGGAGGCAAAGCCTGCGAGATCGCCGATCACGCCGCCGCCGAGCGCGATCACCAGATCGTTGCGCTCGATGCGCGCGGCGATCAGCCCCTCGCACACCTCCTGCAGCACGCCGTAGCTCTTGGAGCCCTCGCCCTCGCCGACGACGATGCGCGAGGACGCAATGCCGGCCTCCGCCAGCACGGCCTCGACGCGCGGCAGCCAGTGCTGCGCGACCGTCCTGTCGGTCACGATGGCCGTGCGCACGCCGGGACGCAGCGCGGCGATGCGCTGGCCGAGTGACGCGATCGCGTTGCGGCCGATCAGGATGTCATAGGCCCGCTCGCCGAGCGCGACGCGCACCAGCGTCGGCTCTTCCGGCGCATGTTTCAATGGCGCGGTCACGACGCCTCTCCCGCGACAGTCTCGGCGTCCGCCGTGATGCCGAAATGCCCGCACAGCGCTTCGGTGATCTCGTCCACGATCTGATCGTGCGGCACCTCGCGCGAATGCACCACGAGATCGGCCTGCGCATAAAACGGATTGCGCTCATCCAGCAGCCGCCGCACCGTTCCCTCCGGATCCGGGGTCTGCAGCAGCGGCCGCGTCGGTCGTCGGCGCACCCGGCTCATCACCACGTCGGCGTCCGCCTTGAGCCAGATCGACACGCCCTTCTCCTTCACGCGCGCGCGGGTCTCCTCGCGCATGAACGCGCCGCCGCCGGTGGCGAGCACCTGCCGTCCGCCGCGCAGCAGGCGCGCCAGCACGCGCGCCTCGCCGTCGCGAAAATAGGTTTCGCCGTGAGCGGCAAAAATCTCTGGTATTGTCATGCCGGCAGCGGCCTCGATCTCATGGTCGGCGTCGATGAACGGAAGCCCGAGCCGCGTCGCCAAGCGACGACCCACCGTGGACTTCCCCGCCCCCATCATGCCGACGAGCACGATCGACCGCGCGCCGAGCGCGGCCACCAGCGCGGCGTCCCGCGGCAGAAAAGGGGGAAGCGGTTGTCCGTGGTCCTGCATCACCGTTCAAGAGCATCCGGGCGCAAAAATTCGCCCCTGTCCCTATACTATCCCCATCGTTCCCGCGACCAGAGCAAGTTGCGGGCCGCCCGCCCGGTGGCAAACCCTTGCAAGCCGGGCGCGAACATGGTGGGTGGTGTGCAGCCGTGGCGCTCCGGCGCAGCCGTCGCCATCGCCGTCCCCGACGAAGAATCGCTGTCCCGATACAGACATGCCGAGCCTTTTTCGCTTTCTGACCATCGTCGCCGTGATCGGAGGGCTGATCTACGGCGCCTTGTTCGCGCTGGCCAATTTCGTCGATCCCAAGCCGCGCGAAATGACAGCGACGGTCCCGCCGGACCGCTTCCTCAAGCAGCAGTAGCGGTGGCCATGGCGCCCGGCCTTTCCTCCGACAGCCGGCAGATCGGCCTGTTCCTCGACATGCTGGCGGCCGAGCAGGGCGCGGGGACGAACACGCTTTCGGCCTATCGCAGCGATCTCGAAGACCTCGCCCGCTTTCTGAGGACGCGAAAATCGAGCTTCGATCATGCCGATACCGCCATCCTGCGCGACTATCTTGCCGATCTGGATGTGCGCGGCTTCAAGACCACCAGCGTGGCCCGCAAGCTGTCCTCGCTGCGGCACCTGTTCCGCTTCATGCTGAACGAGGGCGCGCGGACGGACGATCCGGCAGCGATCCTGTCCGGCCCCAAGCGCGGCCGCGGCCTGCCGAAGGTGCTGTCCATCGCCGACGTGGACCGTCTCCTGACCCACGCCCGTCAGGTGGCGGACGATCCGGCCCTGCAACCCGGCCAGCGGCTGCGCGCGCTCAGGCTGCACTGCCTGCTGGAAGTGCTCTACGCCACCGGCCTGCGCGTTTCCGAACTGGTTTCGCTGCCGCGCGCGGCGGCGCGGCGCGACGCCCGCATGATCGCGGTGCGCGGCAAGGGAGACAAGGAGCGGCTGGTGCCGCTCAACGACGCCGCCAAGACCGCGATGGCCGACTATCTCGCGGCGCTGGGGACAGCAGCCCCCAAAGGCAACTCCAAGGGAAAAGCGTCGGCATCGAAATGGCTGTTTCCCTCCTCGGGCGAGAGCGGCCACCTGACCCGGCAGCATTTCGCCCGCGATCTCAAGGATTTGGCAGTCGCCACCGGACTTCCGGCACGGCTGGTGAGCCCGCACGTGCTGCGCCATGCCTTTGCCAGCCATCTGCTGCACAATGGGGCCGATCTTCGCATCGTCCAGACCCTGCTCGGTCACGCCGACATCTCGACGACGCAGATCTACACGCATGTCGTGGAGGAGCGCCTGAAAAGCCTCGTCCGCGACCTGCATCCGCTTGCCGACAAGTAACCAAAGCCCGACTGACCCGCCTCACCCAAGCTTGACTTGACGGCATCTAGCCCCGAAAACCCGGCGCGGCCCATTCCGCCGGCCGCCAAACTCCCCATATTGCAGTACTGGAAGACGATGCCGGGCCCCATGCGCAGCTATCTCGATTTTGAAAAGCCGGTCGCCGAGCTTGACTCGAAGATCGACGAACTGCGCGCCCTCGCGGAAGGCGGCAGCGACATCGGAGAAGAAGTCGGGCGGATCGAGGACAAGGCGGCCCAGGCGCTGGCGGAACTCTACAAGGATCTGACGCCCTGGCAGAAAACCCAGGTGGCGCGGCATCCCCAGCGCCCGCACTGCGTCGACTACGTCGCCGGGCTGATCACCGATTTCACCCCGCTGGCCGGCGACCGCAAATTCGCCGACGACGAGGCGATGATCGGCGGTTTCGGCCGGTTTCGCGGCGAGAGCGTCTGCATCCTCGGTCAGGAAAAGGGCGCGACCACCGAGACCCGGCTGCGGCACAATTTCGGCATGGCCCGCCCGGAAGGCTACCGCAAGGCGGCGCGCCTGATGGAGATGGCCGACCGCTTCGACATTCCGGTGATCTCGCTGGTGGACACCGCCGGCGCCTATCCCGGCATCGGAGCCGAGGAACGCGGTCAGGCGGAAGCCATCGCGCGCTCGACCGACGCCTGCCTGCAACTGGGCGTTCCCAACGTCGCCGTGGTGATCGGCGAGGGCGGCTCGGGCGGCGCCATCGCCATCGCCACCGCCAGCCGCGTGCTGATGCTGGAACACGCCGTCTACAGCGTGATCTCCCCGGAAGGCGCGGCCTCGATCCTGTGGCGCGACGCCGCCAAGGCGCAGGAGGCCGCCACCAACCTGAAGATCACCGCGCAGGACCTGCTGCGCTTCGGCGTCATCGACAGGATCCTGACCGAGCCCGTCGGCGGCGCGCACCGCGACCCCGCCGCGATGATTGCATCCACCGGCGATGCGATCGCCGCGGCGTTTAACGAGCTGAAGGATCTGGACCGCGACGCGGTCCGCCAGCAGCGCCGGCAGAAGTTCCTCGATATCGGCCGCAAGCTCGCCTGAAGCCCGCCCGGCCGTTAGGATTTGCGGCCTTTTTCAGACCTTTGTGAGGTGGCTTTTCAGCCGCCTGCCTTGAAGTCTTTACGTCCGGTTTATCATGGCCTTAGCAGCCATCCGGGCAGACCTTGCCGCAGGTTGCGGGAGGGGGCGCTTAAGGCTAATAATAGCTCAACGATTTATCGGGGATATCACCCCAATTTCCTGAAGTGGGGCCTGCCCGTGCGCCTGCGCAGCTTGGTGTCGGATTCGTCGGCGCGTCGTGCGTTGCTGCTGTCCGCAGTCGCGGCCACCGCATTCGCGCTGGCCGGATGCAACGGCGAGAACGCCTCCATCAATGCCAAGGCGATGAAGCCCATCCCGGAGAAGCTCGTCGCCGAGATGCAGAAGAAGGACATGGACGTGCAGTCGCCGATGCTCGTCCGCCTCTTCAAGCAGGAAGCCGAGCTTGAGGTCTGGAAGCAGACCCGCGAAGGCAAGTACGAACTCTTGAAGACCTATCCGATCTGCCGCTGGTCCGGCGATCTCGGCCCGAAGATCAAGGAAGGCGACCGGCAGGCGCCCGAGGGCTTCTACTCGATCACGCCGGCGCAGATGAATCCGCAGTCGGCCTACTACCTCTCGTTCAACATGGGCTACCCGAACGCGTTCGACCGCTCGCTCGGCCGCACCGGATCGCAACTGATGGTGCATGGCGACTGTTCCTCGCGCGGCTGCTACGCCATGACCGACGAGCAGATTTCCGAGATTTATTCGATCGGCCGGGAATCGTTTTTCGGCGGCCAGCGGGCTTTCCAGGTGCAGGCCTATCCGTTCCGCATGACGCCGCAGAACATGGCCAAGCACCGGAACAATCCGAACATGCCGTTCTGGAAGATGATCAAGGAAGGCTACGATCACTTCGAGGTCACGCGGCAGGAGCCGAAGGTGGACGTCTGCGAGCAGCGTTACGTATTCGACGCCGAGCCGCCCCCCGGCGCGACCCGTCCGCTGGCGTTCAGCGCGGCCGGCAAGTGCCCGGCCTATCAAATCCCCGCCGAGGTCGCCGACGCGGTGCGCGCGAAGCAGCAGCGCGACGACCAGCAAACCGCCGAACTGATCTCGCGCGGCACGCCGACCGTCGCGATGAAGCAGGGCATCGATGGCGGCATGAACGCGGTGTTCGCCTCCAAGATTCCGGAGGGCCATACCGGCCTGTCCGATCCCGCTCCGTCGTCGGTGTCGCTCGCCGCCTATTCGCGCGCGCCGGGCACCATTCCGGGCACCGTCAATCCGCCTCGGCCGCCCCAGATCTCGCAGCCCGCTGCTTTCGCGTTCACGCCCGACGATACCAGCGCCACAACCTCCAGCACGCCCACCCCGACCACGCAGGTCGCCGCGGCGAGCAGCGGAGGCAGTTCCGCCACCAGCTTCTTCACCAGTCTGGCCAGCCGGGTGGGTCTTGGCGGCTCGGACGAGACGACAGCGCCCACGCCGCCCCGGGCGGTCGAGAGCAAGCCGACTCCCGCCCCGAGGCCCCGCGTTGCCGCGCGTCCCGCGAGCAAGCCGGCGCCTGCGCATCCGGTGCCGAGACAAGCGACCGCTGTCGCCGAGCCGCCGAGGCCTGCCGCGTCGTCGACGGCAACCCTTTCGGGCGGTCAGCCGATCGTATCCTCGAACTCGTTCGACTCGCGCTGGTCGACCGTCAGGTAGTCGGCATTATCCGGTGACCGCTTCAGCATCGATGCCGTGAAACGCGCCGCCGATTCTGTCGAGAACCGACAGCGATCCCCGCGCCACGCCGAAATACGCGCCGTGCAGCTGCAGCTTGCCGCGCTCGACCAGAATGCTCACGCAGGGGAACGTCATCAGATTGCGCAGGCTGGTCGAGATCGCGCGCTGCTCCAGCCGCGTGACGAACGCCTCAAGCGATTCATCCGCGCCGCGCGCGGCCTCCTTCACGGTCGGCGCCAGCAGCGACATCCAACTGCCGATGAAATCGCCGGGGGACAGGGGTGCATTGTCCTCGACCGCGGCGCGCACGCCGCCGCATTGCGCGTGCCCCAGGACGACGATGTGCTTGACCCGCAGCACCTGCACCGCGAATTCCAGCGCGGCGGAGACGCCGTGCGCCTGTCCGTCCGGCGCGTAGGGCGGCACCAGATTGGCGACGTTGCGGACAACGAACAGTTCACCCGGCCCCGCGTCGAAGATCACTTCCGGCGAAACGCGCGAATCGCAGCAGCCGATCACCATGATCTCGGGTGATTGCCCGCGCTCCGACAGTTCGCGATAACGCGACTGCTCGGAGGGCAGGCGGGTGGTGGCGAAGGTCTTGTAACCTTCGAGCAGCCGATCGGGAAACAAGGTCATGGGCACCGCCTTATAGCGTTTTCGAGCGAAATCGATACCGGTTCGCGTGAAGAAAACGCGTCAAATCAAAAGACTGGAGCATGAGCGATCCAACGAGAAGCTGAACTGCCCCAGTCGCGCGACATCGCGCACGATCACCCGGCACAAATCCCGTCGGGCAGAAAAAGAAGTAAAAGACATCAGGGTTGAACCACAGCCGCCACGACCAGGCAAGCCTTCCTGCAGGGGCGCGGGCATGCTAGGCGCGGGCATCACATCTGAAGAGGTCAGCATCATGATCCGTCCCCGCCGCAGCCTGCTGTTCATGCCGGGCTCCAACTCCCGCGCGCTGGACAAGGCCCGCAGCCTGCCCGCCGATGGCCTGATCCTCGATCTGGAAGACGCGGTTGCCCCCGATGCCAAGGGGGCCGCGCGCGATCTGATTGCCGGGGCGGTGGCGGCAAAGGGATTCGGCCCGCGCGAGATTCTGATCCGCATCAACGGCCTCGATACGCCGTGGTGGGAGGACGATCTGGCGATGGCGGCGAAGGCCGCGCCGGATGGCGTTCTGGTGCCGAAAGTCTCCAGCGTCGAAGACCTCGCGACCATCGCCGCCCGCCTCGATGCGGCGGGCGCCGACCCCGCGATCAGGGTCTGGGCGATGATCGAGACCGCGTTCGCGCTGCTGCGCGTCGAAACGCTGTCGGCGCAGGCGCACGATCCGGCAATCCGACTCGCCGGCTACGTGATGGGACCGAACGATATCGCGCGCGAGACCCGCATCCGCATGGTCAGCGGCCGCGCCACCATGCTGCCGCTCTACATGACCTGCATTGTCGCGGCCCGTGCGCATGGTCTTGATATTCTCGACGGCCCCTACAGCGACTTCAACGACGCCGAGGGCTTCGCGGCGGAGTGCGCGCAAAGCCATGACATGGGTTTCGACGGCAAGACGCTGATCCATCCGAGCCAGATCGCCGCCTGCAACGCCGCGTTCACGCCGCCAGAGGGCGAGGTGGCGCAGGCCCGCGCCATCGTCGCCGCGTTCGCGCAGCCGGAGAACGCCGGACGCGGCGCGATTTCCATGAATGGCCGGATGGTCGAGCGGCTGCACGCCGAGATCGCAAAGCGCACGCTGGCGATCGCCGACGCCATCGCTGCGCGGGGGTAGAGCGCTTGTTTGCTCGTGTCGATATCCCCGTGATCCTGAGGTGCGGGCGATGACCACGCGCTCCCCTCACAAGGTGCAACGATGCCATCGCGAGCCTCGAAGGATGAGCGGCCCCGGATACATCTTCCGAACCGCCGCCCTTCGAGGGCCATGCCTTGCATGGCCACCTCTGGGTCACGGTTCGTGTCCTGTCGCGAACAGCATGTCGAACTGATCCCATGAAACTCACGCTTTCCACCTGGAACATCAATTCGGTGCGGCTGCGCATCGAGCTGGTCGCCAAGTTCATCAAGGCCGCGCGGCCGGACGTGCTGTGTCTTCAGGAGACCAAGTGCCCCGACGACGCGTTTCCGCTGAAGCGGCTCAAGCAGCTCGGCTATCCCCACGTCGCTCTCAACGGGCAGAAGGGCTATCACGGCGTCGCCATCGTCTCGCGCGTGCCGTTCGACACGACCAACATCCGCACCTTCTGCGACAAGATCGATTCGCGGCACATTTCGGTGTCGTTCGGCGAGCAGGCCGGGCTGAAGGATCCGGTGGTGGTGCATAATTTCTACGTGCCGGCCGGCGGCGACATTCCCGACACCGAACAGAATCCGAAATTCGCGCACAAGCTGTCGTTCCTCGACGAGATGAAAACCTGCGACGGCCTGCATCCGGAAGGCGACGCGCGGCACATCCTGGTCGGCGACCTCAACGTGGCGCCGCACGAGAACGACGTGTGGTCGCACCGGCAGATGCTGAAGGTCGTCTCGCATACGCCGATCGAGTGCGAGAAGCTTTTGGCGGTGCAGTCGTCGGGACGATGGCACGACGTGGCGCGCGACCGCATTCCGCTGTCGGACAAGGTGTACACGTGGTGGAGCTATCGCGCGGCGGACTGGGCCGCCGCCAATCGCGGGCGGCGGCTCGATCACATCTGGGTCTCGCCGGCGCTCAGCGACCGCGTCTCGGATTTCTCCATCGCCACCGCCGCGCGCGGCTGGGAGCGGCCTTCCGATCACGTGCCGGTCACGACGGCGCTGGACGTGTAGCAACACCGCAGCGCTCCCTGATGCGGATCAACTGCGGCACCCGCCTGTCCTGATAGTGTTTGAAGCAGGGAGGTGCCTCGTCCAATGCCTGCCGACAACAAGACGCAACGCCGATCGCAGCGGGCCGCTTTGGCGCTGATCGCCGGAGCCGTTGCCACCACGGCGGCGGCCGTCCTCGTCGGCCGCGCGTTCCGCCGCGACATGCGCCGCGCAAGGGCGCGCGTCGGCGGCCGCAGCCAGATCATCGCCTCCCGCTTTGGGGCGATCGAATATGCCGACGTCGGTCAGGGACCGCCGCTGATGATGATCCACGGCACCGGCGGCGGCTTCGACCAGAGCCTGCGGTTCTCGGCCCGCCTCATCGCCGCCGGGCGGCGTATCATCGCGCCCTCGCGCTTCGGCTATCTGCTCAGCGATCTTCCGGACGATCCGTCGTCCGCGCGGCAGGCCGATGCCTTCGCGGTGCTGCTCGATCATCTCGGCATCGACCGGATTCCGGTCGCGGGCGGCTCGGCCGGCGCGCTGTCGGCGGCAGCCTTCGCGATCCGCCATCCCGATCGCTGCGCGTGCCTCGTGCTGCTCGTTCCCGCCGCCAATGTATTGGGGAAAGATCCGGTGGTGCTGGCGGCATGGCAGAAAGCGCTCCTGAACGACGTGCTCGGCTCTGATTTCCTGTTCTGGAGCGCGCGCCGCCTCGCGCCGGAAACCCTGATCGGGCTGATCCTCGCCACCGATCCGGCTTTGTTGCAGCACGTCTCTGCCGATGAACGCAGCCGCGCCATCGGACTGCTGACCGACATCATGCCGGTCAGCCTGCGCACGCGCGGCATGCTCAACGACGCGCTTCGTGCGGGCCAGCCCGACGGCACCGATTATTCGGCCATCACGACTCCGATGCTGGTGCTGTCTACCGAGGACGACAGGTTCGGCACGGCGGAGACCGCCCGCGCCATCGCGGCCATGCAGCCACAGGCCCGTCTGGTGATCTATCCGAGCGGCGGTCACATCTGGCTCGGTCACGACGCCGACGTGGCCGACGAGATTCTGCGCTTCACCGAATCGCTGTGACCGCGGCGGCCCGCGCTATTCCCGCCCGTCCAGCCACTTGCTCATGACGGTGCGCGGTGCGACCTCGAAGCCCAGATGCTCGTAGAAGCCGACGACTCTGGTGTTGGTCTCGCGCACCAAGAGCTGGACCTTGACGACGCCCCTGTCCCGCAGCCACGCCTCGCCGGCCTCGACCATCTGCCGCCCGATCCCGTGTCCCTGCGCATCGGGCGCGGCCGCGACGTAATAAAGCCAGCCGCGATGGCCGTCGTGTCCGACCATCACGCTGCCGGCAATGGTACCATCCGCATCGACACCGGCCAGCACGTCCGAACATGGACCTGCCTTGGCGAAGCGGAAATCGGCGGCGGGATCGTTGTAGCTCACGACCAGATTGCAGGCCCGCCACAGGTTAACCAATGCGGATTCGTCACCGGCATCCGCGCTTTTGATGGTCAGCCGCATCTTGATGCTTAAGTTTTCGGGGAAGGGTTCGAACCACCGGCTCCGGAGGGGAACCTGGTGGAGCCGAGGGGAATCGAACCCCTGACCTCCTCATTGCGAACGAGGCGCTCTCCCAGCTGAGCTACGGCCCCTGACCGGATGCGGCGGTCATCCCGCCAAGTCAGGCGCGCCATTTACATGGTCCGGTCCGGCCAAGTCAAGAACGGCTCAAGTCAGGAACAGCCGGATTTATCGCGCTTTCGCGGGAAGCCGCCAGGAACCTCCCTTGTTCGCAAGCGCCCGAACCGATAGTTTGCGCGCGTCCCTTCCTCGCGACACAGCCGGAGCCCATGCGCGCGATCCTCGACATCATCCTGGTCGTTCTCGATCTCTATGTCTGGCTGCTGATCGCCTCGGCGATCCTGTCCTGGCTGATCGCCTTCAACGTCGTGAACACCCGCAACCAGTTCGTCTCGGCGATCGCCGATTTCCTCTATCGGATCACCGAGCCGGTGCTGCGGCCGATCCGTTCGATCCTGCCCAATCTCGGCGGCCTCGACATCTCGCCGGTGATTCTGATCCTGATCATCATGTTCATCCAGCGGGTGATCGCGTACTACATCTACCCGAACGTCATCTGAGACCTGTCATCTGAGGCTTGGCCTTCCGCATTCGATCGTCTGACAGATAAATGCCGCCTGTTTCGCCCGCCGGCCCGTGGCGCTATTCCGCAAGCGGCCTCAGCGTTGCGGTCCGCGTCACGCCGCGCGGCGGACGCGACGGGATCGACGGCATCGACACCATGTCAGACGGGCGCAGCGTGCTGAAAGTGCGGGTCAAGGCCATCGCCGATGGCGGCGAGGCCAACCGCGCGGTGATTCGCCTGCTGGCCAAAACCGCGGGAGTGACCCAGAGCGACGTCAGCGTGCTGTCGGGCGCGACCTCCCGGCTCAAGCAGATCGCCATCGCAGGCGATCCGCAGCGGATCGCGGCAGAACTCGAGAAAGCGGCCCGAAAAGACGCGTGACACCTTTCTTGCGAAGAACCGATCATTCGCGATAGGAAAAACATCAGGCGGCCGATGCGTGCCGCCAACCGGCAATACGGACGAGGCTTCCATGACGGCGCAGATCATCGACGGAAAGCAGATCGCAGCGGACCTGCGCGAGCGGGTGGCGGGCGAGGTGGCGCGGCTCAAGCGCGACCATAACCTGACGCCGGGCCTCGCGGTCGTGCTGGTCGGCAACGATCCCGCCAGCGAGGTTTATGTGCGCAGCAAGCACCGTCAGACCGAGGCGGCGGGCATGGCCTCGTTCGAGCACAAGCTGCCGGCCGACGTCGCGCAGGCGGACCTGCTGGCGCTGGTTGCGAAGCTGAACGCGGACCCGGCCGTGCACGGCATCCTCGTGCAGTTGCCGCTGCCCAAGGGGCTCGATTCCAATGCGGTGATCGCGGCGATCGATCCAGCCAAGGACGTGGACGGCCTCAATCCGGTCAATGCCGGGCGGCTTGCCAGCGGCTTTCCTGCGCTGTCGCCCTGCACGCCGCTGGGCTGCATCATCCTCGCCAAAACGGTACATCCCTCGCTCGAAGGGCTCAACGCGCTGGTGATCGGCCGCTCCAATCTGGTCGGCCGGCCGCTGGTGCAGCTGCTGCTGAACGAGAACGCCACCGTCACCATCGCCCATTCGCGCTCGCGCGACCTGCCGGGCCTGTGCCGGCAGGCGGACCTCGTGCTGGCCGCCGTCGGCCGGCCGGAGATCGTGAAGGGCGACTGGATCAAGCCCGGCGCGACCGTGATCGACGTCGGCATCAACCGCACGCCGGGCGAAAACGGCAAGGACCGGCTGACCGGCGACGTCGCCTATCAGGAGGCGCTCGCGGTGGCCGGCGCCATCACGCCGGTTCCGGGCGGCGTCGGCCAGATGACGGTCGCCTGCCTGCTGGTCAACACCGTGCGGGCGGCCTGCGGCATCGCAAAACTGCCGCCGCCGGCGGTGTGAACGCGCCAATCATATCTCGGGACGCTGCCTTCACCTTCTCCCGCCGGGGAGAGAGCCTGTCCTCGCGCCCGACCCTTGGGTCGGACCACCAAAGCGATCCGGGTGAGGGGGAATCCTGATCGCGAGGCCTGATCCCTTCACGCCAGCAGTTTCTCGCGCAGCAGCCCTTCCAGCCAGTCGGCAAAGATCTGCAGGCGCCGCGACAGATGCCGCCGGTGCGGATAGAGCAGCGTCATCGGCATCGGCTCGGCCTGATGGTGCGGCATCACCTCCACCAGTTCGCCCGCCGCCAGATGATGCCGCACATCGTAGGCCGGAATCTGGATCAGCCCGAGCCCCGCGAGACAGCAGGCGATATAGGACTCGGCGCTGTTGACGGTGACGCGCCCCCGCATCGCCCTCGCCCGCGTCTCGCCCTCCGCAATCCATTCCCAGTCCTCGACGCGCCCGGTGGACGGCGAGGCGTAGTTCACCGCCAGATGGCCGTCGAGATCGCCGGGCGTTCGCGGCGTGCCGTAGCGCAGCAGATAATCCGGGCTCGCGACATTGATCAGCCGCAGCCGGCCGATCGGGCGGGCGATAAGACCCGAATCGGCGAGGGGACCGACGCGCAGCACGCAGTCCAGACTGTCCTCGACCAGATTGACCGCGCGGTCCGTCACCCCGAGATCGACATCGATCTGCGGATGCGCGTCCAGAAATGCCGGCAGCGCCGGCGCGATGATGAGGCGGCCGATCCGGCCGGGCACGTCGATCCGCAGCCGGCCCGACGGTTCCGCTCCGGGCGTCCGGAACAGCCCCTCGGTTTCTTCGACATCCGCGATGAGGCGCAGACAGCGCTCGTAGAACGCCACGCCGTCCTGGGTCGGCGCGACGTTGCGTGTCGTCCGATGCAGCAGCCGCGTCCCGACCCGGGCCTCAAGCTCGGCAATGGCCACCGAGACCGACGAACGGGGCAGACCCGCCAGCGCGGCGGCCCGCGTGAAGCTCGCGCAATCCACCACACGGATGAACACCCGGAACAGGTCGATGCGATCCAATGCCTGCCACCCGCGATTGATCATAAATCCCGACAAGTGATGTCAGATTGGCAGGCTTTATCTCGAAATTCTAGACGATAACATCATGCGGACCATGGGGCGTGCGAACGGGCGCGCGCCCTGCAACCGGAAGGAAGCTGCCCCCATGACCGATCACAGCATCAAGGGAAAGACCGCCATTATCGCGGGCGGAGCGAAGAATCTCGGCGGCCTCATCGCCCGCGACCTCGCCGCGCACGGCGCGAAGGCCGTCGCGATCCACTACAACAGTGCGGCGAGCAAGGCCGACGCCGACGCCACCGTCGCGGCGGTGAAGGCGGCCGGGGCCCATGCCGTGGCCCTGCAGGGCGACCTCACCACCGCCGGCGCCGTGGAGAAGCTGTTCGCGGACGCCATCGCTGCGCTCGGCAAGCCGGACATCGCCATCAACACCGTCGGCAAGGTGCTGAAGAAGCCGATGCTGGAGATCAGCGAGGCCGAATACGACGAGATGAGCGCGGTGAACGCCAAGACCGCGTTCTTCTTCCTGAAAGAGGCCGGCAGGCACCTCAACGACAATGGCAAGATCTGTACGCTGGTGACCTCGCTGCTGGGAGCCTACACGCCGTTCTATGCGAGCTATGCCGGCACCAAGGCCCCCGTGGAGCACTTCACGCGCGCCGCCTCGAAGGAATTCGGCGAGCGCGGCATCTCGGTGACCGCGATCGGACCGGGCCCGATGGACACGCCGTTCTTCTATCCGGCCGAGGGCGCGGATGCGGTCGCCTATCACAAGACCGCGGCGGCTCTGTCCAAGTTCTCGAAGACGGGCCTCACCGACATCGAGGATATCGTGCCGTGGATCCGGCTGCTGGTGTCAGAGGGCTGGTGGATGACCGGCCAGACCATTCTGGTGAATGGCGGTTACACCACGAAGTGAGATTATCGCCCCGCAACGAAGCCCCGGCCTGTCGGCAGGCCGGGGCTTTTCACGTATGGAGGGATGCATGCATACGGCGCGCGTAATCGCCGGTGGACTTGTCCTGCTCGGTCTCTTTACCCTCGCCCGCCAGTGGTGCGATGGAACTGCCGGCGCGCTCATCGGAATCGGCCTGTTCATTCCCGTCTGGTTCGCCCTCGCGCTGGCAAATATGTGGGTGGGTGTGACACGCGCCGGGTATACTGTCGCGCAGGAGTTTCCCGTTCTCGTCGCTGTCTTCGCCGGCCCGGCGGGGGTGGCTGCGATTCTTGCCTGGCAGTTTGTGAAAGGTTGATCGATGGCCGCCGACGCCGCTTCCCACGCCGCAACCCACGGCTTCAGCCTTGTGCCCGTCGTGGTGCTGCTCGGCGCAGCGGTGGTGATGGTGCCGCTGTTCAAGCGGCTCGGCCTCGGCTCGGTGCTCGGCTATCTCGCGGGCGGCCTGATCGTCGGCCCGTTCGGGCTGGGACTGTTCTCCGATCCGCAATCCATCCTGCACGTCGCCGAGCTGGGCGTCGTGCTGTTCCTGTTCATCATCGGGCTTGAAATGCAGCCCTCGCGGCTGTGGGCGATGCGTGGCGAGATTTTCGGTCTCGGCCTCGCGCAGGTCGTGATCTGCATCGCGCTTCTCACCTGCGTCGGTCTCGCGCTCGGCTATCCCGTTTCCGTGAGTTTCGTGTCCGGCACCGGCTTCGTGCTGACGTCCACCGCCATCGTGATGCAGATGCTGGAGGAGCGGCGCGAACTGCAGTCGCCCAAGGGCCGGCGCATCGTCGCGATCCTGCTGCTGGAAGACCTCGCCATCGTGCCGCTGCTGGCGCTGGTCGCGTTCCTCGCGCCGGGCGCGGAGACAGTGACGCTGACCGAGCGGCTGACCGGCGTCGGTGTCGGCCTCGCCTCCATCGCGGCGCTGATCGTCGCGGGCCTCTATCTGCTTGATCCGCTGTTCCAGCTGCTCGGCAAGGCGCGGGCGCGCGAGGTGATGACGGCGGCCGCGCTGCTGGTCGTGCTCGGCGCGGCGCTGGCGATGCAACTCGGCGGCCTGTCGATGGCGATGGGCGCGTTTCTCGCAGGCGTGCTGCTGTCCGAATCCTCGTTCCGGCATCAGCTTGAGGCAGATGTGGAGCCGTTCCGCGGCATCCTGCTCGGCCTGTTCTTCCTCAGCGTCGGCATGGCGCTGGATCTTAACGTCATCGCCGCCAACTGGCGGCTGATCGCCGTCGCAGTGGTCGCTTACATGGCGCTCAAGACGCTCGGCATCTACGCGGTGGCGCGGTTCTTCGGCGCGGGCAACCGCGAGGCCATCGAGCGTGCCGTGCTGATGGCACAGGGCGGCGAGTTCGCCTTCGTGCTGTATGCCGCCGCGACCTCGGTCAACATCATCGACGGCGAGGCCAATGCGATCCTCACCGCGACCATTATCGTGTCGATGGCGCTGACCCCGCTCGCCATCATCCTGCATGACCGGCTGCCGAAACCCGCGGAGTCGCTGCATGATGTCGACGTCGCTGAAGGCCTCTCCGCCAGCGTGCTGCTGATCGGCTTCGGCCGTTTCGGCCAGATCGTCAGCCAGCCGCTGCTGGCGCATGGCTGCTCGATCTCGATCATCGACACCAACCCCGACTTCATCCGCGACGGCCGCGACTTCGGCTTCAAGGTCTATTACGGCGACGGCACGCGCCTCGACATCCTGCATGCCGCTGGCGCGCACAATGCGCGCGCCGTGGTCGTCGCGGTCAACGACGCGGAAATGTGCGTCAAGATCGTCGAACTGCTGAAGGCCGAGTTTCCGCTGGTCCCGGTGCTGGCGCGCGCGCTCGACCGCGAACATGCGGTCAAACTGATCAAGGCCGGCGCGGACTTCCAGATCCGCGAGACACTGGAATCGGCATTCCGGCTGAGCGAGGAAGCCCTCGCGCTGATGGGCGTCGGCGAGGAGGAACGCGCGACCATCATGGCCGATGCCCGCCGCCGCGACATCGAGCGCCTCGCCCTTGAGGTGACCGGTGGCTTTTACGCCGGCCGCGGCCTCATCATCGGCAACGCACCGCGCAAGGAGGCGTAAGGCCGCGCTTCACTTCGGGCATTCGTGGCCCGGATGAGCGAACGCAATCCGGGATTCTTCAGCCCCGCGCGTCGCTGCGCGCGATGGCGCCTCAGGGTGACGGATCCAACGTCGACTTTACACGTCGAAAAAGACGGTTTCCCTGTCGCCCTGCATATGCACGTCGAAACGATACGTGCCGTCATCAAGGCGGCGTGCGATCAGCGTGTCGCGGCGATCTTCCGGCACGAGCGCCAGCACCGGATCATCCGCATTGGCGGCCTCGTCCTCGAAATAGATACGCGTGTAGAGGTGCAGCAGAATGCCGCGCGCATAGATCGCGAGCAGGATATGCGGAGCCTGCGGCTTGCCGTCCGGATCAGGCACGCTGCCGGGCTTGATCGTCTCGAAGACGAATGTGCCCGTGGCATCGGCTCCGCAGCGGCCAAAGCCCTTGAACGAGGCGTTCTGCTGGCCGCGCGTATCCTGCGGATCGGCGAAGCGTCCCTGCGCATCGGCCTGCCAGATCTCCATCATCGCGTCGGGCATCGGATTGCCCGCTCCGTCGAACACCTTCCCCGCGATGCGGATGCGCTCGCCGCTGACATCCGGCGTCACCAGATTGTTCGAGAACGGATCGTTCCACGCATACTGCGTGCCCGGCGTCAGGCCATAGGCGAAATAGGGGCCGACGGTTTGCGAGGGTGTCAATCCGATCACGTCACGACTCCATGGGCGTGGCGTTGCGGCCGCGCAGCACGATGTTGAAGCGGAAGCACAGCGCCCAGTCGGGCTGGGTGTTTTCGAGATCGAAGCTCGACACCATGCGCATCCGCGCGGCTTCGTCCGGCACCGAATTGAAGATCGGATCGAATGGAAACAGCGGATCGCCGGGGAAATACATCTGCGTCACCAGACGCGACAGGAACGAGTGTCCGAACACCGAGAAGTGGATATGCGCCGGCCGCCAGGCATTGGGGTGGTTGCCCCACGGATACGCGCCGGGGCGGATGGTGACGAAACGGTAGTAGCCCGCGGCATCCGTCTGCGCGCGGCCCGCGCCCGTGAAATTCGGATCGAGCGGCGCGGGATGCTGATCGACCACATGCACGTAGCGGCCGCAGGAATTGGCCTGCCACAGTTCCACCAGTGCACTGGGCACGCCGCGCCCGTCCTCGTCCAGCACATGGCCGTGCACGATGATGCGCTCGCCGATCGGCTCGCCCGCGTGCTGGATGGTGAGGTCGTGATCGTTCGGCCGCACCGTTTCGTGGCCGTAGACCGGCCCCGTGAGTTCGGACAGGGTATGCCGCATCGGGATCAGCGGCCGCGTGGGCGACCGCAGTCCGGTTGACTTGTAGCCGGGGGAGAGGCGTGGGGGATGCGCCGCCAGACTCGACAGCGGATACAGAAGCGTCATCTCACCAACCTCCCTGTGCCGAACCGGACCGGCCTTCCCTGGAACGATTTTAGTTATAGAAGATAACCATCATCCGGGGAAAGCGGGTGATGGGGCCTGAGCGTCAGTTCAGCTTCTCGATCGCCATCGCGACGCCCTGCCCAACGCCGACGCACATGGTGGCCAGCGCCAGCTTGCCGCCGCGCGTCTCCATGCCGTGCACCGCCGTCAGCGCAAGCCGCGCGCCGCTCATGCCGAGCGGATGACCGAGCGCGATGGCGCCGCCATGCGGATTGACGAAATCGGCATCGTCCTTCACGCCGAGCTGACGCAGGCAGGCTATGCCCTGCGAGGCGAAGGCTTCGTTGAGCTCGATCAAATCGAAATCGGAAATCTTCAGGCCGAGACGCTCCATCAGCTTGCGCGTCGCCGGCACCGGACCGATGCCCATGATGCGCGGCGGCACGCCCGCCGAGGCAAGGCCAAGAATTTTCGCGCGCGGCGTAAGGCCGTGCTTCTTCACCGCCGCCTCGGAGGCGAGGATCATCGCGGCCGCGCCGTCATTGACGCCCGATGCGTTGCCCGCCGTCACCGTGCCGGGGTTGCGCACCACCGGCTTCAGCTTGGCGAGTGCCTCCAGCGTGGTCTCGGGACGCGGATGCTCGTCCTTGTCCACCGTGACCGGCCCCGCCTTGCCGCCCGGCACCATCACCGGCGTGATTTCCTGCGCGAAATAGCCCGCCGCGATCGCCGCGCCCGCACGCTGCTGCGAGCGGATCGCGAACGCGTCCTGATCGGCGCGCGAAATCTGGAACTCCTCGGCGACATTCTCGCCGGTCTCCGGCATCGAATCCACGCCGTACTGCTGCTTCATCAGCGGATTGACGAAACGCCAGCCGATGGTGGTGTCGTAGATATCGGCCGAGCGCGAGAACGCGCTCTCGGCCTTGCCCATCACGAACGGCGCACGCGTCATGGATTCGACGCCGCCCGCGATGGCGAACTCGCTCTCGCCGGAGCGGATCGCGCGAGCTGCCGCGCCGACCGCGTCGAGGCCCGAGGCGCAGAGCCGGTTCAGCGTCACGCCCGGCACCGAATCCGGCAGGCCCGCAAGCAGCAGCGCCATCCGCGCCACGTTGCGGTTGTCCTCGCCCGCCTGATTGGCGCAGCCGAAATACACCTCGTCGAGCGCCGCCCAGTCGAGGGAGGGATGCTTCGCGATCAGGGCTTTCAACGGCACCGCCGCAAGGTCATCGCTGCGGACCTTGGCGAGCGATCCGCCGAACCGGCCGATCGGGGTCCGTACCGCATCGCAAATGTAAACGTCCCGCATGTTCGCGCTCCTTGAAGGGCTGTCCTGTTGAAGGGCTGTGGTGCCCGCATGTTGTCGTTGGCCGCGAGTTTTAAGGAACGGACCCCGGCGCGGTCAATTCACGCGGGCGCGCACCGGGCTCCGATTTCCGGCAGGCGCACCATGCAGGGACGCATGGGTTGCGCGGAAGCGAGCGGGAACGCGGGGACAACCGGCAGATTCCACGGGAATCGCAGCCCGGGAATTTGCTAGTTTGACCCATCATGACCGTTCAAGATCCCGTCCCCGCGCCCGCCGATAGCGGCCGCGTCACGCCGATGATGGAACAGTATCTGGAGCTGAAGGCCGCCAACCCCGGCCTGCTGCTGTTCTACCGCATGGGCGATTTCTACGAGATGTTCTTCGAGGACGCCGAGACTGCGGCGCGCGCTCTCGGGATCGTGCTGACCAAACGCGGCAAGCATCAGGGCCTCGATATCCCGATGTGCGGCGTGCCGGTCGAGAAGTCGGAGGACTACCTTCATCGCCTGATTGCGCTCGGCCACCGCGTCGCGGTGTGCGAGCAGATGGAGGACCCCGCGCTCGCCAAAAAGCGCGGCGCGAAGAGCGTCGTGAAGCGCGGCGTGGTGCGGCTGGTGACGCCCGGCACGCTCACCGAGGAAAACCTGCTCAACGCCCGCGCCAACAATTTTCTGCTTGCTGTCGCCCGCGCGCGTTCGTCCAGCGGCGACGACCGGTTCGGCCTCGCCTGGATCGACATCTCGACCTCGGATTTCACCATCACCGAATCCGGCGCGGGCGAACTGGCCGCGACGCTGGCGCGCATCGCCCCGAACGAGGCCATCGTCGCCGATTCGATCTATCACGATGCCGAGCTCGCGCCGCTGCTGCGCGGCCTCGCCGCCGTGACGCCGGCCACCCGCGACGTGTTCGACGGCGCGACCGCCGAGCGGCGGCTGTGCGACTATTTCGCCGTCGCGACCATGGACGGCTTCGGCAGCATGTCGCGGCTGGAGGCGACTGCCGCCGCTGCCTGCGTCACCTATGTGGAGCGCACGCAGGTCGGCAAGCGCGTGCCGCTGCGTCCGCCTGCGCGCGAGAGCATCGGCGCGACCATGGCGATCGATCCGGCGACCCGCGCCAATCTCGAACTGACGCGCACGCTGTCGGGCGAGCGCAGCGGCTCGCTGCTCGACGCCATGGACTGCACCGTCACCGCCGCCGGATCGCGGCTGCTTGCCCAACGTCTCGCCGCGCCGCTCACCGAAGTCGATGCCATCGCGCGCAGACTGGACGCGGTGACGCTGTTCGCGGGCGATTCGGCGTTGCGCGACACCATCCGCGCGACGCTGCACGGCGCGCCGGACATCGCGCGCGCGCTGGCGCGGCTGGCGGTGGATCGCGGCGGCCCGCGCGATCTCGCGGCATTGCGCGACGGCATTCTCGCCGCCGATCAGGCGCTCGCGCAGCTCGGGCACATGCCCGAGCCGCCGCAGGATATCGCGGAGGCAATGGACGCGCTGCGCCGGCCCGCGCGCGACCTGGCGCAGGAGCTCGCTTTCGCGCTCGCCGAGCAACTGCCGCTGATCAAGCGCGACGGCGGCTTTGTCGCGAAGGGTTATTCCGCGCCGCTGGACGAGGCGCGCGAGCTGCGCGACGCGTCGCGGCGCGTGGTGGCGGCGATGCAGGCGCGCTACGCCGAGGAGACCGGCGTCAAGGCGCTGAAGATCAAGCACAACAATGTGCTCGGCTATTTCATCGAGGTGGCCGCGCAGCATGGCGAGCGGCTGATGGCGCCGCCGCTCAATTCCACGTTCATCCATCGTCAGACCATGGCGGGACAGATCCGCTTCTCGACCACGGAGCTCGGCGAGATCGAAGCCAAGATCGCGAACGCCGGCGAGCGCGCGCTCGGGCTTGAGCTGGAGATTTTCGACACGCTGCGGGAAAAAGCTATCGCGGCCAGCGACGACCTGCGCGCCGCCGCCGACGGCTTCGCAGTGCTGGACGTGGCGAGCGCGCTGGCGAAACTCGCCATCGACAACAGCTACGCCCGGCCGGAGGTCGACGATTCGCTGGCTTTCGCCATCGAGGGCGGCCGCCATCCGGTGGTGGAGCAGGCGCTCCGGCGCGATGGCCAGCCGTTCATCGCCAATGCCAGCGATCTGTCGCCGACGCCCGGCCAGAGCAACGGCCAGATCTGGCTCATCACCGGCCCGAACATGGCCGGTAAATCCACCTTCCTGCGCCAGAACGCGCTGATCGCGCTGATGGCGCAGAGCGGCAGTTTCGTGCCCGCGACGCGCGCGCGGATCGGCGTGATCGACCGGCTGTTCTCGCGCGTCGGCGCGGCCGACGATCTCGCGCGCGGCCGCTCCACCTTCATGGTGGAGATGGTGGAGACCGCCGCGATCCTCAATCAGGCCGGCGAGCGGGCGCTGGTGATCCTCGACGAGATCGGGCGCGGCACCGCGACTTTCGACGGCCTGTCCATCGCGTGGGCCACCATCGAGCATCTGCACGAGCAGAACCGTTGCCGGGGCCTGTTCGCCACGCATTATCACGAGTTGACCGCACTCGGGGCAAAGCTGCCACGCCTGTTCAACGCCACGGTCCGCGTGAAGGAATGGCACGGCGACGTCGTGTTCCTGCACGAGGTGATGCCGGGCGCGGCCGACCGCTCCTACGGCATTCAGGTGGCGAAGCTGGCGGGCCTTCCGCCGCCCGTCATCACGCGCGCGAAAGCGGTGCTGGCGAAGCTGGAGGCGCAGGACCGCAGCGCCACGACCCGCGCGCTGGCCGAGGACCTACCGCTGTTCGCCGTCGCCTCGCTGCCGCCGGCGGACGCGAAGCCGCCGGGTCCTGCGGACCGGTTGCTTGAGAAAGTGAAAGCGCTCAATCCCGACGACATGTCGCCGCGCGACGCGCTTGAGGCGCTCTACGCGTTGAAGACGTCGGTTTCAGAGACGGAGCAATAAAGCGGGATCGTCCCGGCCCGGATCGCGCCGGGAGCGGATTCTCAGTGCAGGGCCGTCGACTGGACCTGGCTGTGAACCTGCTTGAAGTGATCGAGCCGGGTGAATGCGCGATCGAGCGCTTGCCCGGTCGCGGTGGGAGCCTTGAGCTCAGCTTCCATCTTGCCGATCCGCTCGGCAAAGGCCGCAACGTCGAAACTGGCGACATCGGTCGCGGTTTCGGCCAGCACGGTCAGTCCCTTCTCGGAGACCTCGGCGACGCCGCCGAGCACGACCAGACGCGTCTTCTTGCCACCCGCTGTCACCGTCAGCAGGCCCGGACGCAGCTCGGCAACCAGCGGCGAGTGGCCGGCGAGAATGCCGAGATCGCCTTCCAGACCGGGAAGATCGACCTGCTCGACTTCGCCGGAGAAGGCGAGACTTTCAGGCGACACGAGATCGAAGTGAAAAGTGGCCATCATGAACCTTCGCCGAAACGCACAGCCGTCATCCTGAGGTGGCCGCATCTTGCGGCCCTCGAAGGATGACAAACGGTCCCCCTTCGAGGCTCGCTGCGCTCGCACCTCAGGGTGACGGCGCAGTCGATTCGTAGAGCCTTCACATCAACGAGGCCCCACGCGGCCCTCCTCCGCACAAGCGGGAGAGGGAGCGCGCCGCGATCGCTCGCGGCGTTGCGTGATCAGGCCGCCTCGGCGGCGAGCTTCTTGCCCTTCTCGACCGCTTCTTCAATGGTGCCGACCATGTAGAACGCAGCCTCCGGCAGGTAGTCGTACTTGCCTTCCACCAGGCCCTTGAAGCCCTTGATGGTATCGGCCAGCTCGACGAACTTGCCCGGCGAGCCGGTGAAGATTTCGGCGACGTGGAACGGCTGCGACATGAAACGCTCGACCTTGCGGGCGCGCGCCACGGTCAGCTTGTCCTCTTCGGACAGTTCGTCCATGCCGAGAATGGCGATGATGTCCTGCAGGGCCTTGTAACGCTGGAGCACCTGCTGCACCTGACGGGCGACCGCGTAGTGCTCCTCGCCGACGACCAGCGGCGACAGCATGCGCGAGGTCGAGTCGAGCGGGTCCACCGCCGGATAGATGCCCTTTTCGGCGATCGAGCGCGACAGCGTGGTGGTCGCGTCAAGATGGGCGAACGAGGCGGCCGGCGCCGGGTCGGTCAAGTCGTCGGCCGGGACGTAGATCGCCTGCACCGAGGTGATCGAACCCTTGGTGGTGGTGGTGATGCGCTCCTGCAGCGCGCCCATGTCGGTGGCGAGCGTCGGCTGATAACCCACCGCCGAAGGAATACGGCCGAGCAGCGCCGACACTTCCGAGCCGGCCTGGGTGAAGCGGAAGATGTTATCCACGAAGAACAGCACGTCCTGGCCCTGATCGCGGAAGTCTTCCGCGATGGTCAGGCCGGTCAGCGCGACGCGGGCGCGCGCGCCCGGCGGCTCGTTCATCTGGCCGAACACGAGGGCGCACTTGGAGCCTTCGCCGCCGCCCTTCTTGTTCACGTTGGACTCGATGAACTCGTGATAGAGGTCGTTGCCCTCGCGGGTGCGCTCGCCGACGCCGGCGAACACCGAGTAGCCGCCGTGGGCCTTGGCGACGTTGTTGATCAGTTCCTGAATCAGCACCGTCTTGCCGACGCCGGCACCGCCGAACAGGCCGATCTTGCCGCCCTTCGCGTAAGGCGCGAGCAGGTCGACGACCTTGATGCCGGTCACGAGGATTTCAGCCTCGGTGGATTGGTCGGTGTAGGACGGCGCGGGCGCGTGGATCGGACGCTTGCCCTCGGCCTTGACCGGACCGGATTCATCGATCGGATCGCCGATGACGTTGATGATGCGGCCCAGTGTGCCCACGCCCACCGGCACCATGATCGGCTCGCCGGTGTCGGTCACTTCCTGGCCGCGCACCAGACCCTCGGTGGTGTCCATCGCGATGGCGCGGACGGTCGATTCACCGAGATGCTGGGCGACTTCGAGGACCAGACGGGTGCTTCCGTTCTTGGTCTCGAGCGCGTTGAGAATGGCGGGCAGGTGGCCCTCGAACTGCACGTCGACGACGGCGCCGATGACCTGGGTGATGCGCCCGACCTGATTAGCTGGCGTGGCCATGAAACTCTCCTTGACGTCCGAATTCTAAACGACGGTCAACGTGACCGGAATGTTGCCTTTGGTCGCTTTCGAGTAAGGGCACACGGTGTGCGCCTCCTCGACCAGCGCCTGAACCTTGTCCTTGTCGGCGCCCGGCACCGACACCTTCAGCTCGACCGCGAGCGAGAAGCCGTTGTCGGTGTTGAGCGTCACCTCGGCGGTGACCTTGGCGGCCTGACCGTCGATGCCGTGTTTCTTGGCGACCACGAGGATTGCCTGACCGAAGCAGGAGGAATAGCCAAGCGCGAACAGCTGCTCCGGATTGTGGCCGTCGCCCGCGCCGCCGAGATCCTTCGGCAGCGCCATGGCAAGGGCGAGCCCGCCATTGTCGAGCATCGCGCGGCCGTTGCGGCCGCCCTTGGTCGTTGCTGAAGTGACGTAACCCATGCGCCGTCCTCCGTACCTGTCAGACCGCTTCCGCGCCCGAGATGATCTCGATCAGTTCCTTGGTGATCATCGCCTGACGCGTGCGGTTGTAGGTCAGCGTCTGCTTGCGGATCATCTCGCCGGCGTTGCGGGTGGCGTTGTCCATGGCGGACATCTGCGCACCGTAGAACGAGGCGTTGTTCTCCAGCAAAGCGCGGAAGATCTGCACTGCGATATTGCGCGGCAGCAGGCTCTTCAGAATCTCGTCTTCTTCCGGCTCGTAGTCGTAGGTCGCGACCGCGCCGGCAGGCGCGGAAGAGGCCTCGACCACGCGCGGAATAATTTGCTGCGCGGTCGGGATCTGCGCGATCACCGATTTGAACTGCGCGAAGAACAGCGTACAGACATCGAACTCGCCCGCCTCGAAGCGCGCGATCACCTTCTGCGCGATGTCCTCGGCGTTGTGGAAAGCAAGCTGGCGCACCGCACGCAGATCGAGATGCTCGACGATCTGCTTGTCGAACTGGCGGCGCAGTTGCTCGTAGCCCTTGCGGCCGACGCAGAAGAACTTGACCTGCTTGCCCTGGCTCATCAGCGACAGCGCGCGCTCGCGCGCCAGACGCACGATCGAGGAGTTGAACGCCCCCGAAAGGCCGCGCTCGCCGGTGCAGACCAGCAGCAGGTGCACGTCGCTCTTGCCCGTGCCCGCGAGCAGAACCGGCGCGTTGGCCGAGCCCGCCATGCCACCGGCGATGTTGGAGATCACTGCTTCCATGCGCTCGGCGTAAGGACGCGCGGCTTCCGCCGCGGTCTGCGCGCGGCGCAGCTTGGAGGCGGCGACCATCTGCATCGCCTTGGTGATCTTCTGCGTCGCCTTGGTGGAGGCGATACGGACCCGCATGTCCTTGAGAGAAGCCATCCTTAAATCAACCCCGAGCCCAGAGCGTCATCCCGAGAGGCGCGGCGGAGCCGCGTCTCGAAGGATGATAAATTTGGCCGTCGCCCTTCGAGGCTCGGCGCTCCGCGCCGAGCGCCTCAGGGTGACGGAGAATGGTGGGTGCAAATCCCACTTAGGCGAACGTCTTGGCGAAGCCCGCCACCACGTCCTTGACCTTGCCGGCGAGATCGTCGGGCAGGTCGCGGCTGTCGCGAATGGCGTTGAGAATATCGGCGTGCTTGCCGCGGAACAGCGACAGCAGCCCTTCCTCGAAGGCGCCGACCTTGTTCACCGGGACCGCATCGAGATAGCCGTTCACACCGGCGTAGATCACGACCACCTGCTCTTCCATCTTCAGCGGCGAGAACTGCGGCTGCTTCAGGAGTTCGGTGAGGCGCGAACCGCGCGCCAGCAGGCGCTGGGTCGCGGCGTCGAGATCGGAGCCGAACTGCGCGAACGCCGCCATCTCGCGGTACTGCGCCAGCTCGCCCTTGATCTTGCCGGCGACCTTCTTCATCGCCTTGGTCTGCGCCGAGGAGCCGACGCGCGACACCGACAGACCGACGTTCACCGCCGGGCGGATGCCCTGGAAGAACAGGTCCGTCTCAAGGAAGATCTGGCCGTCGGTGATCGAGATGACGTTGGTCGGGATGTAGGCCGACACGTCGTTGGCCTGCGTCTCGATGACCGGAAGCGCGGTGAGCGAGCCGGCACCGAGATCGTCGTTCATCTTCGCCGCGCGCTCGAGCAGGCGGGAATGCAGATAGAACACGTCGCCCGGATAGGCTTCGCGGCCCGGCGGGCGGCGCAGCAGCAGCGACATCTGGCGATAGGCGACGGCCTGCTTGGACAAGTCGTCATAGATGATCACGGCATGCATGCCGTTGTCGCGGAAGTACTCGCCCATGGTGCAGCCGGTGAACGGGGCGAGATACTGCATCGGGGCCGGATCGGAGGCCGTCGCGGCGACGACGATGGAATATTCCAGCGCGCCCTGCTCTTCCAGCACCTTCACAAACTGCGCGACGGTCGAGCGCTTCTGGCCGACCGCGACATAGACGCAGTACAGCTTAATCTTCTCGTCGCCGGTGGCGTTGAGCGGCTTCTGGTTGAGGATCGTGTCGAGCGCGATCGCGGTCTTGCCGGTCTGGCGGTCGCCGATGATCAGCTCGCGCTGGCCGCGGCCGATCGGGATCAGCGCGTCCACCGCCTTCAGGCCGGTCGCCATCGGTTCGTGCACCGACTTGCGCGGAATGATGCCGGGAGCCTTGACGTCGACGCGCCTGCGCTCGGTCGCCTGGATCGGCCCCTTGCCGTCGATCGGATTGCCGAGCGCGTCGACGACGCGGCCGAGCAGACCCTTGCCGACCGGCGCGTCCACGATCGAACGGGTGCGCTTGACCGTCTGGCCTTCCTTGATCTCGCGGTCGGCGCCGAAAATCACGATGCCGACATTGTCGGTCTCGAGGTTCAGCGCCATGCCGCGCGTGCCGTTCTCGAACTCGACCATTTCGCCCGCCTGGACGTTGTCGAGACCGTAAACGCGGGCGATGCCGTCACCGACGGAGAGCACCTGACCGACTTCGGAAACTTCCGCTTCCTGGCCGAAATTCTTGATCTGGTCCTTGAGGATCGCGGAAATTTCCGCGGCGCGGATATCCATCAGCCTGCCTCTTTCATCGCGTGCTTGATCGAATTGAGTTTGGTGCGAAGCGACGAGTCGACCATGCGGCTGCCGAGCTTGACCACAAGCCCGCCGATAATCGAGGGATCGACGTTCACGTTGAGATCGACATCCTTGCCGGTGACCGACTTGAGAGCCGCCTTCAGGGATTCGAGATTCTTGTCGCTGAGCGGTTCGGCGACCGTGACATCGGCCGTCGCCTCGCCCTTGAACTTGGCCACCAGCACGCGGAACGCCTTGACGACATCGCGCACGGCAAACAGCCGCCGGTTGCGGGTCAGCACCTTGAGGAAATTGGCTGTGAGCCCGCCGATGCCGGCCTGATCCAGCACGGCCGACAGCGCCTTGGCCTGCTCGTCGGCGGTGAACACCGGACTGCGGACAAGGCGCGTCAGATCGGCGCTCTCGCCGAGCAAACCCTCGAACTTGTCAAGATCCGCCTTGACGGCGTCGACGACCTTCTGGTCGCGCGCGAGCTCAAAAAGCGCCGTTGCGTAACGGCCTGCTACCCCTGAAACAGACGGATCTTCTGCTGCCACGACCCTGCTCTTTTCGTGTTGAACCCGCGAGGAGGAATTTGCCGCTGCGAAACAAGTCGCCGCGCGATCAAGTCCTTGAGATTCAATCGGAACTTAGACTTGCGGTCAGCGCGCTTTGCCCCCGCGCCTGCGAAATCGCGGTCTTGCTATCATAAGTGACAGCGGGGGCGCAACACGGGGTCTCGCGTACAGCGCCCAAACGTCGCGGGCGGAACGGATCGGCTTCAACGAGGTGGTTCCCGCCGCCGCGTCCCGCCTGGCGCAGGGCAGCCTCAACCTGAGCGCATGAACCGGTCACCGAATTTTAACTTTGCGAAAACGCATGAAACCTTCCGCGACAAGTATTCGATCAGATAACATAGTTAAAAATGTATTAATAGACGAATATCTAGTAGTAATCCTAGTCTAACTTCGAATCACGATCACAATTAGGAAGATTTAAAGACAAGTTCACCCTGTCAGATTCCGGCCTCATTTCGCAAACACCAGACCTGTCACCTTCGGGTACGGGGCGAGATACTCGGAACCAAGCCAACGAAACCGGACAGGGACTCTTGAATGCAGAACAAGACTTCGCAGCGGCGCATGCGCCCGATCAGCGCGCTCGTCACCCTCACCGCCGCAGCCGTCGTGCTCACATCCACCGTCACCGCAAGCTCGGCCAACAGCCGGCACGCCAGGAGCGGACAGCCTCAACAGCTCAAGCACAGCTGGCTCGACGCCAACGCCTCGGCCCAGACCGGCGGCCGGTCGTTCTCCGGAGTGGCATCTCATTACGGACTTGAAGCGGGCAACAAGACCGCATCCGGCCAGCGCATGAATCCGCACGCGATGACCGCAGCCCACCGCACCCTGCCGTTCGGCACCAAACTGCGCGTCACTCATCGCAACCGAAGCGTCGTCGTGACGATCAACGATCGCGGCCCGTTCATCCGGGGGCGCGTGCTCGATCTCTCAAACGGCGCGGCCCGCGCCATCGGCCTCAACGGCCTCGGCCGCGTCGTCGCCGAAGTGCAGTAAAGTCCAGCGCCCGGGCCCCATGCAGGGGCCTGAAACTGGCCATCGGTCCGTCATCCCCAGGTGCGAGCGTTCCTGATCGCGAGCCTCGAAGGATGAGCGGCCGCTGCACAGATATCCGATCCGTCGCCCTTGGGCCGTTGCTGCGCAACGGCACCTCAGGGTGACGGATCATCCCATCGCCGCGATATGCCAAAAAATATCTTACAAAAAGCTCTGCGGATCGATATCGATCGCAAGCTTGAGATTGCCCTTGGCCTTCGGCGCGGCGGCCATCCACTCGCGCATGTAGCGCGACAGATCGAATCCCTTCGCCGACTTCACCAGCACGCGAAACCGGTAGCGGCCCTTGATCACGGCCAGCGGCGCCTCGGCGGGGCCGAGCACCTGCACACGCTCCTCGCGCGGCGCCCTGGCAACGATACTGCGCGCAAACCCCTCCGTTGCGGGCCGGTCTCCACCCGAGACGACCAGGCTCGCCAACCGCCCGAACGGCGGATAGCCGGTGCGCTCGCGCGCCTCGATCTCGCTGTCGTAGAAGGCCTCGCGGTCGCACGCCACCAGCGCCTTCATCACCGGATGCTCGGGCTGATGCGTTTGCAAGTAGCCGACGCCGTGACCCTGCTCGCGTCCGGCGCGCCCGATCACCTGATTGAGCAGTTGAAAGGTACGCTCGGCCGCGCGCGGATCGCCGTTGCCGAGCCCCAGATCGGCATCCACCACGCCGACCAGATTGAGCCGCGGAAAGTGATGGCCCTTGGCGACGAGCTGCGTGCCGATCACGATATCGACGCGGCCCTCCGCGATCTCGCTCAGCTCGGCGCGCATCGTCTCCATCGAAGTGATGAGATCGCTCGACAGCACCATGGTGCGCGCTTCCGGAAACAGCGCCGCCGCCTCTTCCTGCAAACGCTCGACGCCGGGACCGATGGCGGCCAGCGATTCCTCCGCGCCGCATTGCGGGCAAACATGCGGACGCGGCATCGAGAAGCCGCAGTGATGGCACACCAGCCGCTGGCGGAAGCGATGATCGACCAGCCACGCGTCGCAGATGGTGCAGGCGAAGCGATGGCCGCAGGCACGGCACAGCGTCAGCGGCGCATAGCCGCGCCGGTTGAGAAACAGCAGGGCCTGCTCGCCGCGCGCGATGGAATTCTTCACGGCTTCCGCGAGCGGCGGCGAGATGAAGCGGCCGCGCGGCGGGCCTTCGCGGCGCAGGTCGATGGCCTCGATGTGCGGCATCGCCTGTCCGCCGAACCGCGCCGGCAGCGGCACGCGGGTGTAACGACCGAGCCGCGCATTCACCTCGGTCTCGACCGAGGGCGTCGCGGAGGCGAGCACCACCGGAAACTGCGCGATCCGCCCGCGCACCACCGCCATGTCGCGCGCGTGATAATGCGCGCCGTCGTCCTGCTTGTAAGATTGATCGTGCTCCTCATCGACCACGATCAGGCCAAGCTCCGCATAGGGCAGGAACAGCGCCGAGCGTGCGCCGACCACCACGCGCGCCTCGCCCGAGGCGACGGCGGCCCAGTTGCGCGCGCGGGTGCGCGGCGTCAGCTCCGAATGCCACTCGATCGGCCGTTCGCCGAACCGCTTCGAGAAGCGGTCGAGAAACTGGCCTGTCAGCGCGATTTCCGGCATCAGGATCAGCACCTGTTTGCCGCGCCGCAGCGCCTCCGCCACCGCCTCGAAATAGACTTCGGTCTTGCCCGATCCGGTGACGCCATCGAGCACCGCGACCTGAAACTTGCCCTCCCGCGCCATCGCGCGCAGCGCGTCGGCAGCCTCGGTCTGCTCCGGCGAAAAATCCGGCGGCGAAAAATCCGGATCGGGCGGCGGCGGCGCGGCCGGGCGCGGCATCGCCTCGGTCGCCAGCGTGCCTTCATCGACAAGGCCGTCGATCACGCCCGCACTGACGCCGGCCTCGCGCACGACGTCGGACTTGCCGTGCAACAGGCCATCGGACAGCACGGCCAGCACGCGGTTGCGCGCGGCCGTCATGCGCTGCGGATGCGGCCCGACCAGCCGCACGCCGACGCGCATGCGCTCGGGGCCGAGATGCTCGCCCATCCGCAGCGTCATGCGCAGCACCATGCCGCGCGCCGACAGCGTGTAGGCCGAGACCCAGTCGACGAACTTGCGCAGCTCCTCCTTCAGCGGCGGCACGTCCACCGCGCCGGAAATATCCTTCAGGCGATTGTGCAGGCGCGGATCGGGTGACGGATTTTCGGCCCACACCACGCCGATGGCCTCGCGCGGGCCGAGCGGCACCACCACCACCGCGCCCGGCCGCAGGTCGGCATCGGCCGGCACCCGGTAGGAATAGGTGTGGTCCAGCGCCACCGGAACCAGAACATCGACGACCCGCGTGGCCATGAAGAATCCGGAAATCCCAAGCTTAATGGAGAATCAACGATCCCGATGGGACAGTAGGGCCTGACCTGTCGAGGTTGAAGGGAACCGTCACCCTGAGGAGCCGGCATGCATGCGACGGCCTCGAAGGGTGACTGAACATATGACGTCGCCGTCCATCCTTCGAGGCTCGCGACCAGAATCGCTCGCACCTCAGAATAACGGTGCGCGGCCCCACGGTTTTTCAGGCGCACGAGAAAGCATGCCTCCAAAAGAATCCCCCACGCAAGGCGACCTCGATCCGTCGATCGGCACCGACACCGCCAACGCGGTGCTGCGCTGGATGGCGCATCTGCGCGCCGAGCGGCGGCTGTCGCCGAAGACGCTGGAGGCCTATGCCCGCGATCTGCGCCAGTTCACCGCGTTCCTGTGCGAACACTGGGGCGAGCCGGTCTCGCTGGCGCGTTTCCGCGACCTCGAAACGTCCGACGTGCGCGCCTTCATGGCGGCGCGGCGCGGCGACGACATCGCCGGCCGCTCCCTGATGCGGGCGCTGGCGGGGCTGCGCTCGTTCGGCCGGTTTCTGGAGCGCGAGGGCACCGGCAAGGTCGGCGCGCTCGCCGCTGTGCGCGCGCCCAAGATCAAGAAGAGCCTGCCCAAGCCGCTGCAGATGGCGGCGGCGAAGCAGGTGGTCGATCCGGACAGCCGCGCCGGCGAAGAGCGAGACCCGTGGATTCTGGCCCGCGACGCCGCCGTGCTGGCGCTGCTCTACGGCTCGGGCCTGCGCATCTCCGAGGCGCTGGGCCTGAAGCGGCAGGAAGTCCCGATGCCGGGCGAAGGCGACGTCATCGTCGTCACCGGCAAGGGCAACAAGACCCGCATGGTGCCGGTGCTGCAAGGCGTGCTGAACGCCGTCGCCGACTATATCCGCCTGTGCCCCTACACGCTGGCCCCGAACGGTCCGCTGTTCGTCGGCGCGCGCGGCGGCCCGCTGTCGCCACGCATCATCCAGCTCGCCATGGAGCGGCTGCGCGGCGCGCTCGGCCTGCCGGACACCGCGACGCCTCATGCGCTGCGCCATTCCTTCGCGACGCATCTGCTGTCGCGCGGCGGCGACCTGCGGGCCATCCAGGAGCTGCTCGGCCACGCCTCGCTCTCCACCACGCAGGTCTATACCGGCATCGACACCGAGCGGCTGCTCGACGTCTACCGCACCGCCCATCCCCGCGCCTGACGCGGTCTGACGGCCGCGCCGGCGGCAGCATGTCTGCCCCGCCTGTCCACCGGAATATGTTTTGCGTCGGCGAGCCCACCGCGCCCTTGCGCCGGTTCCGGCCTTCGGTCATCAGTTACCGCCGACAAATCGGGGCACAAGGCCATGAGCGCACACGAAAGCATGGAGCATGCGGAGCATGCCCAGCATGCATCCGGGGAAAACAAGAAGATCGCGCTGCTGATCGCGGTGCTGGCTCTCTGCCTCGCGTTCTCGGAAACGCTCGGCAAGGGTGCGCAGACCGAGGCCATCAGCCTGAATGTGCAGGCCGCAAACTACTGGGCGTTCTTTCAGGCCAAGACGATCCGCAGGACGGTGGTGCAGACCGCCGCCGAGCAGGCCAAACTCGCACCCGCCGATCCGGCCGTCACTGCCCAGATCGAGGCATGGCAGAAGACCGCTGCACGCTACCGCACCGAGCCGGAGACCGGCGAGGGCTCCGAGCAGCTGGCCGAAAAGGCCAAGCATGCCGAGCACGAGCGCGACACCTCGCTGGCCAAGTATCACCAGTTCGAGCTGGCGTCAGGCGCATTCCAGATCGCCATCGTGCTGGCGTCGGCAACCATCATCACCGGCATGGTGGTGCTGGCCTGGATCGCGGGCCTGCTCGGGGTCGGCGGACTGATGTTTCTCGGCCTTGGTGTGTTCGCGCCGCACGCCGTGCACCTGATGTGACCTACAAAGACGCCGCGCGCGTCATGTGCAGCCGCCGCCGGTAGCGGCGGATCACCCGCAGCAGGCGGGGCCGGGGCGCGCCGCGGCCGCCGGTGATCGCGCGAAGCTGCGCGCGGATGCCGTCCATGATCGGCGCGACCAGCGCATGGGCGCGGGCGCGCAGGGCGACAACCGTCTCATAAAGACGCCGGAACCAGCGCATCTCCAGCAGCCTCGGCCGGGTCAGGTCGAAGATGAAGGCGGTAACGCCGAGACCCGCCAGCTTGACGAAGGCCGCAACCGCCAGCGCCGCCATGAAATGGTGATGCGCGATCAGCCAGACGCCGACGAATTTCAGCGGCAGCAGGAACGCGGTCGGCAGCAGGAACACGACCAGCGCCAACGACGGCGGCAGCGCCTCGATGCGCCGCGCCAGCCACTGCTTGAGCGCCGCCAGCGGAATGAGACGCACAATGCGCGCCACCAAAGGCTCGAGGTGGTCCCAGAGCCAGGCCTCGATCAGGAAGATGAGCGCGAGAACGAACCAGAGCGGTTTGAGCAGACGGGTCATGATGGCACTCGGGACAGCCCGCCTGACAGCGGAACTCCCCATCCCTTAATTCCCCATTGCGCCGATTGCGCGATCCGGGGCCGGACTGGCATCGACCGCGAGCCGTGGTTAACCGATCCGCATCCCGATACCGACATTGCCATCTGGGAATGCACGCGGTCTCCCGCCAGAGCGCGCAGCGGGCCGTGACAGTGTGCCGCGGCCCGGCCTGATCGCCTGAACTCCCGGCAAGCCGGGAAGTTCGGAAGGCGGGGATCAGAAGTGGATCGCGCGCTTGGCCACGGCGAGCGCGGCCTCCTTGATCGCTTCCGAGCGGGTCGGATGGGCGTGGCAGCTGCGCGCGATGTCCTCCGCCGCGCCGCCGAACTCCATGGCGATCACCGCCTCGTGGATCATCTCGCCCGCCTCGCGGCCGATGATGTGCACGCCGAGCACCCGGTCGGTCCTGGCGTCGGCCAGGATCTTCACGAAGCCGTCGGTGGTCTGGTTGACCTTGGAGCGGCCGTTGGCCGTGAACGGGAACTTGCCGACATTGTACGCCACGTTGGCGGCCTTCAGCTCTTCCTCGGTCTTGCCGACGGAGGCCACTTCCGGCGTCGTGTAGACCACGCCCGGAATGATGTCGTAGTTCACGTGGCCCGACTGCCCCGCGAGGATCTCGGCGATGGCCACGCCCTCGTCCTCGGCCTTGTGCGCCAGCATCGGGCCGCGCACCACGTCGCCGATGGCGTAGACGCCCGGCACGTTGGTGGCGAAGTGACCGTCGATCTTCACCCGGCCGCGCTCGTCGAGCTCGACGCCCGCTTCCTTCAGGCCGAGACCTTCCGTGAACGGCACGCGGCCGATGGCGACCAGCACCACGTCGGCCTCGATGGTTTCCGCCGCGCCCCCGGCGGCCGGCTCGACGGTCGCCTTCAGCGTCGCACCGGAGGTGTCGATACCCGTCACCTTGGCGCCGAGCTTGAAGCCAAAGCCCTGCTTTTCGAGGATCCGCTGGAACTGCTTGGCGACCTCGCCGTCCATGCCCGGCAGGATGCGGTCGAGGAATTCCACCACCGTGACCTGCGCGCCGAGACGGTGCCACACCGAGCCGAGTTCGAGGCCGATCACGCCCGCGCCGACCACGAGCAGCTTGCCGGGCACCTTCTCGAGCGACAGCGCGCCGGTGGACGACACCACGCGCTTCTCGTCGATGGTGATGCCGCGCAGCTGCGTCACGGCCGAACCCGACGCGATGACGATGTTCTTCGTCTCCACCGCCTGCGCCTTGCCGTCCGCGCCGGTCACCTCGACCTTGCCGGTGCCGACGACGCGGCCGGTGCCGGCGAAAGAATCGATCTTGTTCTTCTTGAGAAGAAACTCGACGCCCTTGACGTTGCCGTCGATGCCCTGCTGCTTGAAGGTCATCATCGAAGGCAGATCGAGCTCCGGCGCGGGCACCTTGATGCCCATCTTCGCAAAGCCGTGGCCGGCTTCCTCGAACAGTTCGGACGCGTGCAGCAACGCCTTGGACGGCATGCAGCCGACATTGAGACAGGTGCCGCCGAAGGTCGGGTTCTTCTCGACCACCGCCACCTTCATGCCGAGCTGCGCCGCGCGGATCGCGCAGACATAACCGCCGGGGCCCGTGCCGATAACAACAAGATCATACGCCATAGTTCAAACCTCAGATCTAGCATGAACAGCCGTCGAGGCCGCTCAGTTCGTATTAGCATCCCTCAAAGCTCGCGCCTCAGGATGACGCCGAGCTTGATCCGGAAGGGCCGAAGCGCGGCGAAAGCCGCGAACGACGACGACGATGATTGACCTACCGCCCTCCCGACACGTCGAGAATGGCGCTGGTGACATAGGAGGCCTCGTCCGACATCAGCCAGACGACGGCATTGGCGATTTCCTCCGCCGTGCCGACGCGCTGCATCGGCACGTTTCCGGCAAGCCGATGCGCGCGGTCAGGCTCGCCGCCGGAGGCATGGATTTCGGTATCGATCAGGCCGGGCCGGATCGCGGCGACGCGGATGCCTTCCGCCGCGACCTCGTGCCCCAGCCCCACCGTGAACGAATCCACCGCGCCCTTGGACGCGGCATAATCGACGTAAGTGTTCGGCGAGCCGAGCTTGGCCGCAACCGATGACAGGTTGACGATGACGCCGCCCTTGCCGCCGTGACGGGTGGACATCCGCTTCACGGCCTCCCGCGCGCACAGGATGCTGCCGGTGACGTTCACCGCCATGATGCGCTGGATGCGGTCCGCGCTCATGTCCTCGACGCGGGATGTCGTGCCGACAATGCCGGCGTTGTTGACCAGCGCGCCGAGCCGGCCGAACTCATCCGCCGCCTTGAACAGCGCGAGGATGTCCGCCTCGATCGCGACATCACACTTCACGGCGACGGCCTTGCCGTTGCCGCCCGCGATCTTCGCCACCACCTCGTCGGCCGCCGCCCTGTTGCTGGCATAGCCGACGACGACCTTGAAGCCTCGCGCGGCCGCCGCCAGCGCAGTGGCGCGGCCGATTCCGCGGCTGCCTCCGGTGATGACAACGACGGGATGGGTCATGAGGCTCTCCGCGCGAAGGACTGTCCAAACGGTGACGAATCGCGGCCCGCCCGCTGTGTCATCCGCAGATGCCCGCCATCTTTCATCGCGAGCCTCGAAGGATGGCCGCACCCTTCGAGACCATCGCTCCGCGACGGGGCCTCAGGGTGACGGGTCCAATTCATCACGATCGCCTGTCCTTACAGATCCAGCACGAGCCGCGCGGGATCTTCCAGGTTCTCCTTGACGCGGACGAGGAACGTCACCGCTTCCTTGCCGTCGATCACGCGGTGATCGTAGGAGAGCGCCAGATACATCATCGGGCGGACTTCGATCTTGCCGCCGACCACGATCGGCCGCTCCTGGATCTTGTGCATGCCGAGGATGCCGGACTGCGGCGCGTTGAGGATCGGCGTCGACATCAGCGAGCCGTAGACGCCGCCGTTCGAGATCGTGAACGTGCCGCCCTGCATCTCCTCGATCTTGAGCTGGCCGTCGCGGGCGCGGCGACCGAAATCGGCGATGCCCTTCTCGATCCCGGCGATCGACTTCTCGTCGCAGTCGCGCACCACCGGAACAACGAGGCCCTTGTCGGTGCCGACCGCCACGCCGATGTGATAGTAGTTCTTGTAGATCAGATCGGTGCCGTCGATCTCGGCGTTCACCGCCGGGATTTCCTTCAGCGCGTTGACGCAGGCCTTCACGAAGAAGCCCATGAAGCCGAGCTTCACGCCGTGCTTCTTCTCGAACAGATCCTTGTACTGGGTGCGCAGCGCCATCAGGTGGCTCATGTCGACCTCGTTGAAGGTCGTGAGCATGGCGGCGGTGTTCTGCACGTCCTTCAGGCGGCGCGCGATGGTCTGACGCAGGCGCGTCATCTTCACGCGCTCCTCGCGCGCGGCATCGTCGGCCGGCGAGGACGCGCGCACCTGCACGGCGGCAGCCGGCTGCTGCACCGGGGTCGGCGCCGAGGCGGCCTTCTCGATGGCGGCCAGCATGTCGCCCTTGGTGACGCGGCCGTCCTTGCCGGAGCCCGGAACCGTGGTGGCGTCGATGCCGCTCTCGGCCGAGAGCTTGCGCACCGAGGGAGCCAGCGGCGCATCGGCCGGCGCCGCCTTCGGAGCTGCCGCCGCAGGGGCGGGAGCCGGAGCCGGCGCGGGGGCAGCGGCGGGCTTGGCCGGGGCCGGCTTGGCGCCGCCCGCGCCGTCGCTGATCTGGCCGAGCAATGCGCCCACGGCGACCGTCTCGCCGTCCTTGGCGACGATCTCGCCGAGCGTGCCGGCGGCCGGCGCGGGCACCTCGATGGTCACCTTGTCGGTCTCAAGCTCAACGAGGGGCTCGTCCACCGCCACCGCGTCGCCGGGTTTCTTGAACCACTTTCCGATGGTGGCCTCCGTGACCGACTCACCGAGCGTGGGAACGCGAATATCCGTCATCGTCTGCTTCCTTTTGTATTTCTTCAGCGTCGTCCGGAGGGGATTCCTCTACAGACGAAACACCACCCCGTGACGGCCGCTTTCGCGCACCTTCACGGGGTGGTGGAAACCTTTATCCAAGCGCCTCTTCGAGGAACGCCTTGAGCTGGGCGAGGTGCTTCGACATCAGGCCCGTGGCCGTCGCGGCCGAGGCCGGACGTCCCGCATAGCGCGGACGCTTGGCGACGCCCCCGGCCTGATTGAGCACCCATTCCAGATAGGGCTCGATGAAGTACCAGGAGCCCATGTTGCGCGGCTCTTCCTGGCACCACACCACCTCGGCGTTCTTGAAGCGGCTCAGCTCCTGCACCAGCGTCTTCAGCGGCACCGGATAGAGCTGCTCGACGCGCAGCAGGTAGACATCGTCCACGCCGCGCTTCTCGCGCTCCTCGTAGAGGTCGTAATAGACCTTGCCGGCGCTCACCACGACGCGGCGGATCTTGTCGTCCGGCACCAGCTTGATCGGCTGATCAGGCAATGTCTGCGCGTCGTCCTGCAGCACGCGGTGGAAAGAGGTTCCGGCTTCGAGCTGGTCGAGCGACGACACCGCCCGCTTGTGGCGGAGCAGCGACTTCGGCGTCATCAGGATCAGCGGCTTGCGGATCTCGCGGCGCAGCTGGCGGCGGAGGATGTGGAAGTAGTTCGCAGGCGTCGTGCAGTTGGCGACCTGCATGTTGTCTTCCGCGCACATCTGCAGGAAGCGTTCGAGGCGCGCCGAGGAATGCTCCGGCCCCTGCCCTTCATAGCCGTGCGGCAGCAGGCAGACGAGACCGGACAGGCGCAGCCACTTGCGCTCGCTCGACGAGATGAACTGGTCGAACACCACCTGCGCGCCGTTGGCGAAATCGCCGAACTGGGCTTCCCACATCACCAGCGTGCGCGGTTCGGCCAGCGAGTAGCCGTACTCGAAGCCGAGCACCGCCTCTTCCGAAAGCATGGAGTTGAGAACTTCGTAATGCCCCTGCTCGCCACCGAGATGATTGAACGGCGTGTAACGGCTCTCGTCCTCCTGATCGAACAGCACGGAATGACGCTGCGAGAAGGTGCCGCGCTCGCTGTCCTGGCCGGAGAGGCGCACGTTGTTGCCTTCCTTGAGGATCGAACAGAACGCCAGCGCTTCCGCCGTCGCCCAGTCGATCCCGTTGCCGGAGTCGATGGCCTTGGCGCGGTTTTCGAGGAAACGCAGCACGGTGCGGTGCAGGCGGAACCCTTCCGGCACCTTGGTGATCTTGTCGCCGATTGCCTTCAGCTCGGTGAGATCGACGCCGGTGACACCCCGGCGCGGCTCCTCTTCCTGCTCGGCGAGCTTCATGCCGGCCCACTTGCCGTCGAGCCAGTCGGCCTTGTTCGGCTTGTAGCTCGTGCCGGCTTCCAGCTCGGCATCGAGCCGCGATCGCCAGTCCGCCTTCAGCTTGTCGACCTCGCCTTCGCTGATGACGCCGTCGGCGACCAGACGCTTGGAGTAGATTTCCAGCGTGGTCGGATGGCCGGCGATCGCCTTGTACATCAGCGGCTGCGTGAACGAGGGCTCATCGCCTTCGTTGTGGCCGTGACGGCGATAGCAGAACATGTCGATCACGACCGGCTTGTGGAACTTCTGCCGGAATTCGATCGCGATCTTGGCGGCGAACACCACCGCTTCCGGATCGTCGCCGTTCACGTGGAAGATCGGCGCGTCGATCATCTTCGCCACGTCCGACGGATAGGGCGAGGAGCGCGAGTAGCGCGGATAGGTGGTGAAGCCGATCTGGTTGTTGACGATGAAGTGGATCGAGCCGCCGGTGCGGTAGCCCTTCAGGTCGGACAGGCCGAAGCACTCGGCCACGACGCCCTGACCCGCGAAAGCCGCGTCGCCGTGCATCAGGAGCGGCAGCACCGAGGTGCGCTGGTCAGGGGGATCGCCGTGCTGGTCCTGCTTGGCGCGGACCTTGCCGAGCACCACCGGATCGACGATCTCCAGATGCGAGGGGTTGGCGGTCAGCGACAGGTGCACCTTGTTGCTGTCGAACTCGCGATCCGACGACGCGCCAAGGTGGTACTTCACGTCGCCCGACCCCTCGACCGAGTCGGGATTGGCGGAGCCGCCCTTGAACTCGTGGAACAGCGCGCGGTGCGGCTTGCCCATCACCTGGGTGAGGACGTTGAGGCGGCCGCGGTGGGGCATGCCGACCACGATTTCCTTCACGCCCAGATTGCCGCCACGCTTGATGATCTGCTCCAGCGCCGGGATCAGCGCCTCGCCGCCGTCAAGGCCGAAGCGCTTGGTGCCGGTGAACTTGAGGTCGCAGAACTTCTCGAAGCCCTCGGCCTCGATCAGCTTCATCAGGATCGCCCGGCGGCCTTCCGGCGTGAAGGAGATTTCCTTGTCCGGCCCCTCGATCCGCTCCTGAATCCAGCTCTTCTGCGCGCTGTTGGAGATGTGCATGAACTCGACGCCGAGCGTCTGGCAGTAGGTTCGCTCGCAGATCGCGACCATCTCGCGCAGCGTCGCGGTTTCAAGGCCGAGCACGCCGTCGATGAAAATCTTGCGATCCATGTCGGCATCGGTGAAGCCGTAGGTGCGCGGATCGAGCTCCTCGTGATCGCGCGCAGGCTCAAGGCCGAGCGGATCGAGCTTGGCATGGAAGTGGCCGCGCATCCGGTAGGCCCGGATCAGCATCAGCGCGCGCACCGAGTCGCGGGCCGCGCTCTGGATATCGGCGGCGGTGAGGTCCGCGCCCTTGGCCTGCCCCTTGGCGGCAAGCTTGGCGCTGACGGCCTTTTCCACCTGCGCCCAGTTGCCGTCGAGCGCGGAGGTCAGATCATCCTGAGGCGCGATCGGCCAGTTCTTGCGGGCCCATGACGGCCCCTCGGCGTTGCGGGCGACATCCGCCGGCTGGTCCTTGAGGCTTTTGAAAAACTCGCCCCACTCGGGATCCACGGATGAGGGATCCTGTTCGTAGCGGGCGTAGATCTCGTCGATGTAAGTGGCGTTGGTGCCGTTCAGAAACGAGGTCAGTGCAAAAGCGGCGTTTGCATCCTGGCGAGACATTGTTGGTCCTGATTGAGCTGTTGTCCCGGGGCCCAGCGGACGATGCCAGGCGGCCACGCTGCCGCGCGCCGGGAGTGAGCGGCGTCGCGCCACCCATACCCTAATTCGCTGAAAACTTCGCGTTCAAACGAACCAAGGATTGATTCAATTTTCAATTTTTAGCGAGGTCTCCAACCCCCTGCATCGGCTTGCTTATTCGCAAAAAAGCCCCGCCAGAGCGGGGCTTTTTCTGTTGGCGCAACGCAGCAATGCGGCATCCGGCACTGCGGCGCGCGAGGCACCCATGCGGAATTATTTAGTGCCCTTGAGCAACTCGACAAGGGTGGTCCCGAGCCGGGCCGGCGACGGCGACACGATAATGCCGGCGGCCTCCATGGCCGCGATCTTCGATTCGGCGTCGCCCTTGCCGCCGGAGACGATGGCGCCGGCATGGCCCATGCGGCGGCCCGGAGGGGCCGTGCGGCCGGCGATGAAACCGACCATCGGCTTCTTGCGGCCGCGCTTGGCCTCGTCCTTGAGGAACTGGGCCGCGTCTTCTTCGGCCGACCCGCCGATCTCGCCGATCATGATGATCGAGGTGGTCTTGTCGTCGGCCAGGAACATCTCCAGCACGTCGATGAACTCGGTTCCCTTCACCGGATCGCCGCCGATGCCCACCGCCGAGGTCTGGCCGAGACCCGCCTGGGTGGTCTGGAACACCGCCTCATAGGTCAGCGTGCCGGAGCGCGACACGATGCCGACATTGCCGGGCTTGAAGATGTTGGCCGGCATGATGCCGATCTTGGATTCGCCGGCGGTCACGACACCCGGGCAGTTCGGCCCGATCAGGCGCGACTTGGAGCCGGAGAGCGAGCGCTTCACCTTCACCATGTCGAGCACCGGAATGCCCTCGGTGATGCAGACGATCAGCGGGATTTCCGCGTCGATCGCCTCGCAGATGGCGTCCGCAGCGCCCGGCGGCGGAACGTAGATCACGCTGGCGTCGGCGCCGGTCTTCTCCTTCGCCTCGCGCACGGTGTCGAACACCGGCAGGCCGAGGTGGGTCGAGCCGCCTTTGCCCGGCGAGGTGCCGCCGACCATCTTGGTGCCGTAGGCGATCGCGGCCTCGGAATGGAAGGTGCCGTTCTTGCCGGTGAAACCCTGGGTGATGACCTTGGTGTTCTTGTCGATGAGGACGGACATCGCTTCAGGCTCCCTTCACGGCGTTGACGATCTTCTGCGCGGCATCGTCGAGGTCGTCGGCGGGCAGCACGTTCAGGCCGGATTCACGGATGATGGTCTTGCCTTCCTCGACATTGGTGCCTTCGAGGCGCACCACGAGAGGCACCTTGAGGCCGACCGCCTTCACCGCGGCGATCACGCCGCGCGCGATGACGTCGCACTTCATGATGCCGCCGAAGATGTTGACGAGGATGCCCTTCACGTTCGGATCGGCAGTGATGATCTTGAACGCCGCCGTCACCTTCTCTTCGCTCGCGCCGCCGCCGACGTCGAGGAAGTTGGCCGGGCTCTCGCCGTACAGCTTGATGATGTCGAGCGTGGCCATCGCCAGACCCGCGCCGTTCACCATGCAGCCGATGGTGCCGTCGAGGGCGATATAGGCGAGGTCATACTTCGACGCCTCGATTTCCTTGCTGTCTTCTTCCGTCTCGTCGCGCAGCGCGACGACATCCGGATGCCGGTACAGCGAATTGGAATCGAACGACACCTTGGCGTCCAGACACTTGAGCTGGCCCTGCGTGGTGACGATCAGCGGATTGATTTCCAGCATCGCCATGTCCTTGGCGACGAAGGCCTCATAGAGCTGGGTCACGAGCGTGCCGGCCTGCTTGGCGAGATCGCCGGTCAGGTTCAGCGCCTGCGCGACCGTGCGGCCATGATGGCCCATGATGCCGGTGGCGGGATCGACCGAGAAGGTCACGATCTTCTCGGGCGTGTCGTGGGCGACCGCCTCGATGTCCATGCCGCCTTCGGTGGAGACGACGAAGGCGACCCTGGAGGTCTCGCGGTCCACCAGCATCGAGAGATAGAATTCCTTCTCGATGTCGGAGCCGTCCTCGACATAGAGACGGTTGACCTGCTTGCCGGCCGGGCCGGTCTGCACGGTGACGAGCGTCGCGCCGAGCATCTGGCCGGCGAACGCCTTCACCTCGTCGATCGACTTGGCAAGGCGCACGCCGCCCTTCTCGCCAGCCGATGCTTCCTTGAACTTGCCCTTGCCGCGGCCGCCCGCGTGGATCTGGCTCTTCACCACCCAGAGCGGACCGCCCAGTTCCTTGGCGGCGGCCTCGGCCTCGTCCGCCTTGAAGATCGGAACGCCCTTGGAAACCGGCACGCCGAATTCCTTGAGCAGTGCCTTCGCCTGATATTCGTGGATATTCATCGTCGTGAAGCCTCAAACTCTTTTGCGCCCACATGCGAAAAGGGCCCGGCGACCCGAGCCCTTCTGCACCCCTTAAAATCAGCCGCCGAGAAGATCCGGCGCGATTTTCTTGCATGCGTCGACCAGGCCCTGCACCGCGCCCACCGACTTGTCGAACGCCTCGCGGTCCTTGCCCGCCAGCTCGATCTCGACGATGCGCTCGACGCCCTTGTCGCCGATCACCACCGGCACGCCGACATACATGTCCTTGACGCCGTACTCGCCGGCGAGATGCGCGGCGCAAGGCAGCACGCGCTTCTTGTCCTTCAGATAGCTCTCCGCCATCGCGATCGCCGACGAGGCCGGGGCGTAGAACGCCGAGCCGGTCTTCAGCAGGTTGACGATCTCCGCGCCGCCGTTGCGGGTGCGGTCGACGATCTCGTCGAGGCGCGCCTGCGAGGTCCAGCCCATCTTCACGAGGTCCGGCAGCGGAATGCCGGCGACGGTCGAATACTTCACCAGCGGCACCATGGTGTCGCCGTGGCCGCCGAGCACGAAGGCGGTGACGTCTTCCACCGAGACGTTGAACTCGTCGGCGAGGAAGTAACGGAAACGCGCCGAGTCGAGCACGCCGGCCATGCCGACCACCTTCTTCGGCGGCAGGCCCGAAGCCTTCTGCAGCGCCCAGACCATGGCGTCGAGCGGATTGGTGATGCAGATGACGAAGGCATCGGGGGCGTACTTCTTAATGCCCGCGCCGACCTGCTCCATCACCTTGAGGTTGATCGAGAGAAGATCGTCGCGGCTCATGCCGGGCTTGCGCGGTACGCCGGCAGTGACGATCACAACCTTGGCGCCTTCGATCGCTTCGTAGGAATTGGCGCCCGAGAGCTTGGAGTCGAAGCCGTCGACCGGCGAGGACTGGGCGAGATCAAGGGCCTTGCCCTGCGGAATGCCTTCGGCGATGTCGAACATCACCACATCACCCAGCTCTTTCAGGCCCACGAGATGAGCCAGCGTACCGCCGATCTGGCCGGAGCCAATCAAAGCAATCTTGTCGCGCGCCATGGGAAATCTATCCTGTGAAGCCTTAAAAGGTCGGAAGCCTTTCGGCGGGGGGAAGGAAGTCGGATGGGTGGTTAGCCCTTTCGCGCGGACCGTTCAAGTCGCCGCACGTCCGCGTCAGCGCCGGACCAGCCATGCCGGGCCGCGAGGTCAGGTCTCGGCCAGCCCCGTCGAGGTACCGCTGGCCACCGAATCCGGGCTCCGGCCGTGGGGCAGCGCCAGATAGGACTCCGAGCCCATTTCCGTCAGGCGCGAGACTGTGCGTGCAAATTCAAAGGCTTCCGTGCCGTCATCGGCCAGATAGATCCGCGCCGGCTCGGCGGACGCCGAGGCCATCAGCTTCACGCCGTTGTCGTAGAGCGTATCGATCAGGGCGATGAAGCGTTTGGCCGCATTCCGGTTGGCGTACTCCATCATCGGAACATGGTCGAGCACCAGCATATGGTAGTCATGGGCCAGCCGCAGGTAATCGGAGGCGCCCAGCGGCTTCTCGCACAGATCGGCGAAGGACATTCGCGCGATGCCGTTGGCGGCGTGCGGAACATGCAGAATCCGGCCCTTCACATGCAGGTCGACGGGCTCGCCCGCACCCCCCGCCATCCGCGCGAAGGCCTGGTCCAGCGCCCGCGTCGCCTCGGCATCGTCCGGCACCAGCCACATGCGCTGGCCGGCCAGCTTCTCCATGCGGAAATCTGTGCGGGAGTCCAAGCGTACCACCTCCATCCGCGCCTTGATGCCGGCGATGAAGGGCAAGAACAACGCCCGGTTGAGGCCGCCCCGATAGAGATCGTCCGGCGCGACGTTCGAAGTCGCCACCACCACCGTTCCCAGCTCGAACAGCCGCTCGAACAGCCGCCCGAGGATCATGGCGTCGGCGATATCGGTGACGTGAAATTCGTCGAAGCACAGCAGCCACGCCTCGTCGAAGATCGAGCGGGCGGCCAGATGCACCGGATCGGTATCCGAAATCTCGCCGCTCGCGATCTTCTTGCGGAAACCGTGAATCCGCTCGTGGGTGTCGGCCATGAACTCGTGGAAATGCGCCCGCCGCTTCTCCTTCACGGGACTGGTCTTGAAGAACAGGTCCATCAGCATGGTCTTGCCGCGGCCGACCTCGCCGTGGACGTAGAGGCCGCGCGGCGGCTCCGACTTGCTGCCCGAGAACAGCCGGCCGAGCAGACCGTTCTTGCGCTGGGGACGATAGTCCACGAGGCGCTCGTCCAGCACCGCCAGCAGCTCGACGGCGCGCGCCTGCGCGGCGTCCGCCTCGATGGCGCCGGAGGAGATCAGTGACTGATAAGAGGAACGAAGGGAGGAAGACGCAGCCATGGCCGCCTTAACGCATCACCGCGCAGGAAAAATCAAGTCGCTCTCGGCGCAGGCGATGTATCTCCCACGCGGGCGGCATGCCAGCCCGATGCATAAAAGACGTTGCCGGCCGTGGCCGGCGTCGCCGTTCGAAGAACGGCGTTCTCAAAAACGCTCAAGACCGGGCCGTCCTGCCCGGACTCTGCGCCGCGTCCCTGCGCGAGGTCCCTGCCTTCGCGGGGACGATAGAAACGATCGATCTGCGCAGCCTCTCACGCGCTCAGCGCGTAGGAATCTTCCACCAGATACGGTCCGCCGCCGACGGAATCGCGCGAGGAAAACAGCACGAAGCGCGAAGCGGTGAAGGTCCGGCGCGGAAAGTAGCCGCGGATCGACAGATAGTCGGCCACGTCCCGGCTCGATGCGTGGCGCAATCGCGCCAGCGTCACGTGCGGCGTGAATTTCCGCCCCTCGGGCTGAAGCCCGACGCGCTGGATCAGCCGCTCGACCTCGGCCTGCAGATCCATCAGCGGCCGGCTCGGCGCGACGGACGCGACCACCGCGCGCGGCTGCTTTCCCCCGAATGTCGTCAGCCCCTGCAGCTCGACGTCGAATGGACGGCGATTGACGCGGATCAGGGTGTCCGCAATCTCATTGGCGGACATCATGTCGATGTCGCCGATGAAGCGTAGCGTCACGTGATAGTTTTCGGGATCAATCCAGCGCGCTCCGGGCAAACCGCCACGGAGGCTGGCCAGGGAGTGGCCGATATCGGCTGGAATCTCCAGCCCGGCGAACAAACGCGGCATCGCAGGATCCTCCGATGCTGATGTTCCGGTGACGAATCACCGATGTCTTTTTGTACAGCAGGACGATTACACTGCGAAGCTGCGCGATTGTGACATCCAAAGTTTGTGCAAAACCCGACTCGAAAATCGGCAGTCGCGCGAGACCGTCCCGCTTCAGTTGGATTTGGATTGCGGCTGGCCAGCCTCGGCCACCAGCTTTGAATCGCGCAGGAACGCCTCGACCGTCGGCGTGATGTTCTTCACGATCGTGCTCACGCCCTCGGCGGTCGGATGAATGCCATCCGGCTTGTTGAGCCTGGCGTCGCCCGCCACGCCCTCCAGAAAGAACGGATACAGCGGAACGTTGTATTTCTTGGCCAGCTCCGGATAGATCGCGTTGAACTTCGCCGCGTAATCCGGCCCGTAATTTCCGATCGCATACATGCCGGCGAGCATCACCTTGATGCCGCTGGTCTGCAGCCGCGTGATGATGTCCTCAAGCGCGGCGCGCGTGATCGCGGGATCGATGCCGCGCAGCGCATCGTTCGCGCCGAGTTCGACGATCACCGCCTGCGTGTCCGGCGGCACCGACCATTCCAGCCGGTCGCGACCGCCCGAGGAGGTGTCGCCCGACACCCCGGCATTGGCGACGACGGTATCGATGCCACGCTCCCTCAGGGCGCGCTGCAACTGTGCCGGAAAACCGTCCTTGTAGAGCAGCTCATGGCCTGCGGTGAGCGAATCGCCCAGCGCCACGATGCGGATCGGCCCGCCCTCGCGGACCAGCGCGGGTTCGGCCCTCAATTCCGTCATCATTTGCGACATGAGAAGCATGGTCACGACAAATAGACCGGCCGCGCTCTCGAACCCACGCCGAAAACTCCCATATGACCGAACCATGAACAGTCCCATCGCAGCAGTGTCGCCGTCCGTCACGGCAACGTCATCCGTGACAATCTCGGGCATCAATCTATGGCTGGGTCAAGGCGCTGCCAGGGTGCATATCCTTAAAGATGTGTCACTATCGGTCGCGAAGGGCGAAGCGCTCGGCCTGATCGGTCCATCGGGCTCGGGCAAATCGACGCTGCTGATGGTAATGGCGGGACTGGAACGCGCCGACAGCGGCACGGTGAAAGTCGGCGGGACAGACTTCGCCACGCTCTCCGAGGACGATCTCGCGCGCTTTCGCGGCCGGCAGATCGGCATCGTGTTCCAGTCTTTTCATCTCATTCCGACCATGACGGCGCTCGAAAACGTTGCCGTCCCGCTCGAACTCGCGGGCGCAACCGATGCCTTCGCCCGCGCCGAGCAAGAACTGACGGCGGTCGGGCTTGGCGCGCGGCTGCATCACTATCCCTCGCAGCTCTCCGGCGGCGAGCAGCAGCGCGTGGCGCTGGCGCGCGCGCTCGCCCCCGATCCCGCGATCCTCGTCGCCGACGAGCCGACCGGCAATCTCGACGAGACCACCGGGCGGCAGATCATGGACCTGATGTTCACCAAGCACAGGGAGCGCGGCATGACGCTGGTGCTCGTCACCCACGATTCCACGCTGGCGGCGCGGTGCGACCGCGTGGTGCGCCTGCGCTCGGGCCGGATCGATGACGGCGCGGCCACGGATTCCACGACAGAGGCGGTCGCTTCATGACGGCCATTGCCGATCGCGCCCCGGCCCACACGCCGTCGCGTCGCCTGCGCTTTCTTCCGATGCGCTATGCGCTGCGCGAACTGCGCGGCGGGCTCTCGGGCTTTCGCGTCTTCATTGCCTGCATCGCGCTCGGCGTGATGGCGATCGCCGGCGTCGGCGCGGTCGCCTCCAGCCTCGGGGACGGCATCACCCGCGAGGGACGCACGCTGCTGGGCGGCGACATCGCCTTCTCGCTGATCCAGCGCGAGGCGACTGCGCCGGAGCGCGCCTTCCTGCAATCGCGCGGCGAGGTTTCGCTCGCCGCCACGCTGCGCTCGATGGCGCGCGGCGGACCGAAGGACGACTTCGCCACCGTCGAGATCAAGGCGGTCGATGGCCGCTATCCCCTGATCGGCGCGCCGGCGTTCGACCCGCAGATGCCGGTCGCGGATGCGCTCGCGCAACGCGACGGCGCGTTCGGCGCGGCGGCCGATCCGGTGCTGATGGCGCGGCTCGACCTCAAGGCCGGCGATACCCTGAAGGTGGGCGAGGCCGCCTTCGTCATCCGCACCACGCTCAAGAGCGAACCGGACAAGCTGAGCGGCGGCATCGGCTTCGGCCCGCGCCTGCTGATCTCGGAGGACGGCCTGCGCGCCACCGGCCTGCTGCAGCCGGGCACGCTGGTGCGCTGGACCTATCGGCTGCGCCTGCCCGACGCCGCATCCGGCGACAGCGCCACTGCCGCCCTCGAAGAGGAGGCGCGTGCGGCGCTGCCGAATGCCGGCTGGGAGATCCGCAGCCGCAGCAACGCCTCGCCGCAGCTTGAGCGCAACATCACCCGGTTCTCGCAGTTCCTGACGCTGGTCGGCCTCGCGGCGCTGCTGGTGGGCGGCGTCGGCGTTGCCAACGCGATCAAGAGCCATCTGGACCGGCGCGCCGACACCATCGCCACGCTCAAGGCCGTCGGCGCGACCAGCGGCGATATCTTCGCAACCTATCTCACGCAGGTCGTGCTGATCGCGCTGGTCGGCGCGCTGATCGGCGCGGCGGCGGGCGCAGCCATTCCCTATCTCATCGTCGCGCTCGCGGGACATCTGCTCCCGCTGCCGATCGAGGCCACGCTGCATCCCGGCGGCCTCGCCCTGTCGGTCCTGTATGGCGTGCTGACCGCGCTGGCCTTCGGCCTGTGGCCGCTCGGCCGCGTGGACGAGGTGCCGGTCGCGGCGCTGTTCCGCGATGCCGCCACCGGCGGGCGTCGCTGGCCGCGCACGCGCTATCTGATCCTGATGGCCGCAACCATCGCGCTCCTCATCGCACTGGCCGTCGGCCTCGCCTACGACCGGCGCGTCGCCGCGATCTTCGTCGCCTCCGCCGCCGCCGTGCTGGTGGTGCTTCGGCTGGTGGCGGCTGGGCTGATGCGGCTCGCCGCGCGCCTGCCCCGCGCGCGCCAGACCCTGCTGCGGCTCGCGGTCGCCAACATTCACCGCCCCGGCGCGCTGACCCCGTCGGTCGTGCTGTCGCTCGGCCTTGGGCTCTCGGTGCTGGTCACGATCACCCAGATCGACGGAAACCTGCGCCGCCAGTTCGCGGCGGCGCTGCCGGACCGTGCGCCGAGCTTCTACTTCCTCGACATTCCGGCCAACAGCGCGGACGCTTTCACGACCTATCTGAGACAGCAGGTGCCGGACGGGACGATCGAGCGGGTGCCGATGCTGCGCGGGCGCATCGTCGCCGCGAAGGGCGTCCCGGCGGAGGAACTCAAGCCGACGCCGGACGCCGAATGGGTGCTGCAGAGCGACCGCGGGATCAGTTACACCGACACGATCCCGAAAGGCTCGCGGGTCGTCGAAGGAACATGGTGGGGCGAGGACGCCGCCGGACCGCCGCAGGTCTCCATGGAGAAACGGATCGCCGACGGCCTCGGCCTGAGGGTCGGCGACGACATCACGGTGAATGTGCTCGGCCGCAACATCAGCGCACGCATCACCAACCTGCGGACGGTGGACTGGCAGAGTCTCGGCATCAACTTCGTGCTGGTGTTCACGCCGAACACCTTTCGCGGCGCGCCGCACACCCACATCGCCACCCTGACCGAGGCCAACCCGACCGACGCCGGGGACGCCGCCATCATCCGCGAGGTGGCCGGCCGCTACCCGATGGTCACCAGCATCCGGGTGCGGGAGGCGCTCGATACGGTCGGCGCGGTGGTCAACAACCTGATTCTGGCCATGCGCGGCGCGAGCCTCATCACCCTCGTCGCCGCGCTTCTGGTGCTGGGCGGGGCGCTGGCCGCCGGCCACCGCCAGCGGGTCTACGACGCGGTGATCCTCAAGACGCTCGGCGCGACCCGCCTGCGGCTGGTGGGAGCCTATGCGCTGGAATATCTGCTGATCGGTCTGGCGACCGCCGTGGTCGGCATCCTCGCCGGCTCGGTCGCGGCGTGGCTGATCGTCACGCGCCTGATGATGCTGAGCTTCGTCTGGCAGGGGGCAAGCGCGCTGGCGGTGGCCGCCGCGGCCCTTGTCGTGACGGTCGGACTGGGCCTTGCCGGAACATGGACCGCTCTTAACCAAAAGCCTGCCAGAATCCTCCGGTCGTTATGACAAAATGTAGCATCGCCAAGGGGTTTTTGCGACATTCAGCCGCGCGTGGAAGCTTGCAGCAGATGTGTTAGCCTCCCACATGCCAGCTTGGGTCAAAGCCCGGCAGCATCGACGCCGAAGTCAGGCTGACGCCGCAGTCCTTGCGCGCTCAGTATGGCGAGGCGGCAGCTCCGGGGTTTGGGAACGAATTCGAACCGGCGTCGTGCGCCCCTGACGGTCGCCGGTCAACATAGGGTTTCGACAATGTCGGACTTGGACCGCAACTACGCTTCGCCTTTCGGCAGGGCTGCCGGGCGCGTCGACAGCGCAGCCGTCGACGCGGGCCTGCGGGCCTACATGCTGAAGATCTACAACTACATGACGATCGGCCTGGCCATCACCGGCTTCGCCGCGCTCGGCGTGTACATGGCCGCCGTGACCGGCGACGCCTCCGGCGCCGCGGCGCGGGTCGGCAACACCTACCTGACCTCGTTCGGCTACGCGATGTTCGTCAGCCCGCTGAAGTGGGCGTTCATTCTCGCCCCGCTGGTGATGGTGTTCGTCATCTCCTTCGGCATCCAGCGGCTGAAGCCGGCGACGGCCCAGCTTCTGTTCTGGGCGTTCTCGGCGCTGATGGGCATCTCGCTGTCGTCGATCTTCCTCGTCTACACGCACACCTCCATCGTGCGCGTGTTCTTCATCACCGCCGCCTCGTTCGGTGCGCTGAGCCTCTACGGCTACACCACCAAGCGTGACCTGACGGGGATGGGGTCGTTCCTGATGATGGGCCTGTTCGGCATCATCATCGCGAGCCTTGTGAACATCTTCGTCGCCTCGTCGATGCTGCAGTTCATCGTCTCCGTGGTCGGCGTGCTGGTGTTCGCGGGCCTCACCGCCTGGGATACGCAGCGGCTGAAGAACGACTACATCTACGGCTACGGCGGTGCGGGCGGCGAAGTCGCGGATCGCGCGGCGATCATGGGCGCGCTCTCGCTCTACCTGAACTTCATCAACCTGTTCACGCTGCTGCTGCAGCTGCTGGGACAGCGCGACAACTAAATCTGCGCGGCGCATGCAAGCGCCGCTCCGATACCTGCATAAACCTCCAGCCCCGGCCTCGCGGCCGGGGTTTTTTTTGGCGCTTTTCTTTTCGAAATGGCCGCCGCATGGTGCGGCCCATGCCCACCATTGCCGTCCGGCCAGCGACCCTCGCCGACCTTCCCGCGATCACCGCGATCTATGCCGAGGCCGTCCGCACCGGGACGGCGACGTTCGAACTCGACCCGCCCAACCTCGCCGAGATGTCGGCGCGCTTCGAGCGGCTGGTCGCGGGCGGCTTTCCGTATCTGATCGCAACCTTCGGCGGCACGCTGGCCGGCTACGCCTATGCCGGATCGCACCGGCCGCGGCCCGCCTACCGCTTCACCGTCGAGAACTCGATCTATCTCGATCCCCTCTTCCATGGCCGCGGCATCGGCAAGACGCTGCTTGTCGCGCTGATCGACGATTGCACCCGGCGCGGCTTCCGGCAGATGATCGCGGTGATCGGCGATTCCGCCAATGCCGGTTCGATTGCGCTGCATACGGCCTGCGGATTCGAGATGATCGGCACCAACCGCGGCGTCGGCTTCAAGTTCGGCCGCTGGCTCGACACGGTGATGATGCAGCTGTCGCTCGGCGAGGGCGCGGACACCCTGCCGTCCTGACCGGAATGACCCCTCAGGATCCTGCCTTGTTCTGTGTGAAAAATTCACACAAAGGCGGGAATGACGCCCGACTCACTCACCCTCGTTTCTGCCGCGACAGCGGAATGCCGGGCACGATCCCGACCTCAGGACGCGTCATGCGCGGCGGGGGAAGACCTTCAGGTGGCGGCCCGCGAAAGCCGCCCGGCGGCGGAGGCGGCCGTGTCCCATCTGCCAGCGGCGGACCGGGCATCTCGGCGGCGACCGGCGCGGCGGTGCGGTCAACCCCGACGATCAGTGTCGCGAGATAGCCGGTGGCTTCCTCGCGGAGGTCGCAGTAGCCGCCGCGCGCCTTGTCCATCAGCGCGATGTCGTCATTGGCGTTGAACGTGTCGCGCGTCCGCTTGCGTGCGTAGTCGCTCACATGCCCGTAGATGTACTCGCTGAGCGCATCGGGGAAGAACATCTGGCCCGTCAGCAGATGCTTCGCGTCGACGAAAATCTTGAAATGGACGTGCGTGGTCCGTCCCTCGTACCAGCCCGGATACACGCTGCGGAAGACGGCTTCCCCCTGCGCGTCCGCGATCTGGGTGCCGCGCATGAACGTCCCGCCGCTGGTGTCGATGGCGTGATCGTCGCCCTGATGCGCGTAGCCCGAGTAGAGCCCGTCGGCCCTCGCATGCCACACATCCACCCGCGCGCCGGCCAGCGGCGTACAGCCCGCTATGTCCATGACGACGATCCTGATCGTGAGCGGCGCGCCGGGATGACTTTCGGTGATGTCCTGCCGCAGCAGTCCCGGATCGAAATAGTACGGTCCCTCGACTGACTGCGCAGTCAGAACGCAGGACGGCGTCGCCGCGAGAGGGGAAGCGGCGGCGTGCGCGGCCAGGGGAGCAAGGGCAAGCCCGGCAAGAGCCGAGCGGCGGGTCCAGCGAATCGGAGCAGGCATCGAAGCGGTCCAGGTGGATGACGGCCCCATCCCTGAACCGGAAAACCGCCCGATTGCGGAAAGAATTGTAACGGGGTGTTTCCGGCCGCCACCCGCGGGTGCGGCACAGTTGCGCAGGCCACCCCGGCGGCGCTTTTCGAAACGCGCCTAAACCAGCGCCGGCTTGCGATCGATCGCCAGCAACACGCGGTCGAGGTCATGGCCACGCCGCAGGATCAGCCCGCTCGCCGAAATTACGCTGTAAGCGCCCTGCTTGCGCGAGAGCCGCGGATCTTTTTCGATGCGATAGATCGGCACCTCGGACGCCCGCCGGAAAATCGAAAACACCGCTTTCTCGCGGAGAAAATCGATAGCGTAATCCCGCCATTCGCCTTCCGCGACCCTGCGTCCATAGAGGTTGAGAATGCGATTGAGTTCGTGGCGGTTGAACGTCACGGTGCCCGGCACTGGAGCCGCGCCCGCCTCCGCTCCGCGAAGCGCTATGGGATCAGCCTCTCCCGACGAAATATCCATCCGGGATCTCCTGTCATTGGGACGACATGATTGCCCCGCCCCGCCCCGGCCGCAAGAGGCTTGTTCGGCAACATTCGGAAGAGGACTCACGGATTCGTTAGACAGAATCTTATTGCCGCCCAAATTCGGCCAAGTGCCCGCCGCCCTCCCTCGCGATAGTCCGATCACTGCGTTGGCCCGGTCCTTTCGGTTCCGGATTCCTCAGCCCCCAGCCCCCCGGGGTCGTCAGGATCGGGCCTGTTCGCAGAACCAGAAATGGGCCGGCGGAAGCTGGCCCTTTTTTGTTGTTTGTTTCGCCTCCGAACCTGGCGGATCGGATTGCTCAGTTCAGCGCTGCCAGAGCCGCACCCATCATCGGGCCTGGCTTCTCGTGGCTGCCGCTCTGCACATAGACGACGGCCGCATCCACATCATTGCCCGCGATCGCCTCGACCGGGACATTCCAGTTCGCGGCCTTCCCCGCGAAATCGCCCACCTTGACCCATTTGCGGACCACGTTGTGGTAGACGACCTGCTGGCCGCGATTCTCGCCCTTGGTGATGGAGATCGGAACCGAGCGCGAGACCGCACACATCCACACCTCACCAGCCGCCGTGGAGGCCGACTCCGGAACGCTGACCTTGAGCTGTCCGCCCGAGACGGTGACCGACACCGGCACCGACATCGCACCAACGGTCTTGCGGGTTTCGGCGATCGCCCGCTCGATGCCCGGACGGTCGCTTCCCACCACCGGCACCGCGCCGTTCACGATCGCCTGTGGCGTGTAAACCTCGCGGTCCCCTCGCGCGCGGGCATAGGCGCGCTGGCGCGCGGTGAATTTCGCGTCGGCCAGGGTGTCCTTCCAGCCGAGATAATCCCAGTAATCGATGGGCAGGCTCAGAGCGATGACCGATGGGTCCTTGGCGAGTTCGCCGACCAGCCTGTCGGCCGGAGGACAGGACGAGCACCCCTGCGACGTGAACAGTTCGACGACCGCGCGGGACTGGGCGGAAGCCTGGGCCGTCAACAGAACCAGACAGCACAACCCTGAAACAAGCGACCAGATCGCGGCCACATGATACCGCCGCTCGACCTGCTCGGATTCGCGAAACGCCACACGCGCCTCCGTCAGTTGTGATCCCGACCGGCGCGCAGCGATCTGTATCGGCATCGAAAAGCCGACCGAAGCGTCCTGACCAGATGCCGGGGATCGTTTGCCACGCGCCGCAATTTGCCCCTTGTCCCCGTGACTTACGGCCCAAAGGACCAAATTGTCATAGGCCGCGTCCGGCGTGACCGCCACTCACTTCGCAGTGAGAGTGATCACGCCAGCGGGAGTGAGGGATCAGGCCGCGAGCTTGCGCAGCACGTAATGGAGGATGCCGCCGTTGCGGTAGTATTCCAGCTCGTCGAGCGTATCGATACGGCACAGCAGCGGCACGTTCTGCACCTTGCCGTCGCTGGACATGATCTCGACGGTCAGCGTCTGGCGCGGCTTGAGGTCGCCTTCGAGGCCCCGGATGGTGACCTTCTCGTCGCCCTTCAGACCGAGCGACGCCCACGAGGTTCCCTCATGGAACGTCAGCGGCAGCACGCCCATGCCAACCAGATTCGAACGGTGGATACGCTCGAAGCTCTGGCAGATCACGGCGCGGACGCCGAGCAGGCGGGTGCCCTTCGCGGCCCAGTCGCGCGACGAGCCGTTGCCGTATTCGGCGCCGGCGAACACCACCAGCGGCACGCCCTCGTCCTTGTACTTCATCGCCGCGTCGTAGATCGACATCTGCTCGCCGTCGGGCCAGTGCTTGGTGAGACCGCCCTCGGGGATATTGCCGTCCGCGCCCTTCAGCATGAAGTTCTTGATGCGGATGTTGGCGAAGGTGCCGCGCATCATCACTTCATGGTTGCCGCGCCGCGTGCCGTACTGGTTGAAGTCGGCCGGACGCACCTGATGCTCGGTGAGGTACTTCCCAGCCGGGGAGGTGAGCTTGATCGAGCCGGCCGGCGAGATGTGGTCGGTGGTGATCTTGTCACCGAACAGCGCCAGCACGCGGGCCTCCACGATATCGGTGGTCGGCTCCGGCTCCTTCTTCATGCCTTCGAAGTAAGGGGGGTTCTGCACGTAGGTGGAGCTCATGTTCCAGCGGTAGGTCTCGCCGCCCGAGGTCTTCACCTTGCGCCAGTTGGTGTCGCCCTTGAACACGTCCGCATACTTCTTCTTGAAGATCGTCGAAGTGACGAACTTCTTGATGTAGGCGTTGATTTCCTTCGTGGTCGGCCAGATGTCCTTGAGGTACACTGGATTACCGTCCTTGCCGGTGCCGATCGGCTCGGTGGTGAGATCCTTCGTCACGGTGCCCGCGAGCGCATAGGCGACGACGAGCGGCGGCGAGGCGAGATAGTTCGCCTGCACGTCCGGCGAGACGCGGCCTTCGAAGTTGCGGTTGCCCGACAGCACGGCGGCGGCGACGATGCCGTTCTCATTGATGGTCTTGGAAATCTCCTCCGGCAGCGGACCGGAGTTGCCGATGCAGGTGGTGCAGCCGAAGCCGACGAGGTTGAAGCCCACCTTGTCGAGGTCGGGCTGCAGGCCGGAGTTCGCCAGATATTCGGCGACCACCTGGCTGCCCGGCGCCAACGAGGTCTTGACCCACGGCTTGGCCTTCAGACCCTTGGCGGCGGCGTTGCGCGCCAGAAGGCCGGCGGCGATCAGCACGCTCGGGTTCGAGGTGTTGGTGCAGGAGGTGATCGCCGCGATCACCACGTCGCCATGACCGACGTCGAAATTGCGGCCCTCGACCGGATAGCGGATGTCGGCCCCCGTGGGTTTCTTGTACTCACCGGCCAGCGCCGCGGCGAAGCCTTCCGCGATGGTCGGCAGCGCCGCGCGTCCCTCGGGCCGCTTGGGACCCGCGAGCGAGGGCACCACGTCGGCGAGATCGAGCGTGAGCGTCTCGGTGAACACCGGATCGGGCGAGGTGGAGGTGCGGAACAGGCCCTGCGCCTTGGCGTATTTCTCGACCAGCGCAACGCGCGAGGGCGCGCGGCCCGAGGTCTTGAGATAATCCAGCGCCGCCTTGTCGACCGGGAAGAAGCCGCAGGTCGCGCCGTATTCCGGGGCCATGTTGGCGATGGTCGCCTTGTCGGCCACCGACAGGTGATCGAGGCCGGGGCCGAAGAACTCGACGAACTTGCCGACCACGCCCTGCTTGCGCAGCATCTGCGTCACGGTCAGCACGAGGTCGGTGGCGGTGACGCCTTCCTTGAGCTGGCCCTTGAGCTTGAAGCCGACCACGTCCGGCAGCAGCATCGACAGCGGCTGGCCGAGCATCGCGGCTTCCGCCTCGATACCGCCGACGCCCCAGCCGAGCACGGCGAGGCCGTTGACCATGGTGGTGTGCGAATCAGTGCCGACCAGCGAGTCCGGATAGGCGACCTCGAAGGTGCCGGTCTTGCGGCCGACGGTCATCTTCGCCTTCTTGGTCCAGACGGTCTGGGCAAGATATTCGAGGTTGACCTGATGGCAGATGCCGGTGCCCGGCGGCACCACGGAGAAGTTGGTGAAAGCGCTCTGGCCCCACTTCAGGAACTCGTAGCGCTCCTGGTTCTGCTTGTACTCTTCCTCGACGTTCTTCTTGAACGCCTTGTTGTCCCCGAAGAAGTTCACGATCACCGAGTGGTCGATGACGAGATCGACCGGAACCAGCGGGTTGATCTTCTCGGCGTCGCCGCCCAGCGCCTGCATGGCGTTGCGCATCGCCGCCAGATCGACCACCGCCGGAACGCCGGTGAAGTCCTGCATCAGCACGCGCGCCGGCCGGAACGCGATTTCATGCTCCAGCTTGCGCTTGCGCAGCCACTTCGACACCGCGACGATGTCCGCCTTGGTCACCGTCCGGTCGTCCTCGTTGCGCAGCAGGTTCTCCAGCAGAACCTTCATCGAGTACGGCAGCTTCGAGATGCCCTTGAGTCCGTTTTTTTCCGCCTGCGGAAGGCTGTAATAGACGTAGGTCTTAGCCCCGACTTTCAGGGTTTTCCGGCATTTGAAGCTGTCGAGCGAGGTCATGTGAGGCGAATCCCAATTCTCAAGGAAACGAACGATCTGGCGGTGTGGCTGCACGGCCCCGGTCGGATGCCCCGACCGCCAGACTGTGCTTTGCTGTGATGCATCAAGTTCCGTTCTATAGAACCTTTCCAAGCGCACCGCCACACGGCATGAGGTGTCCGGCCATAACAAATTTCACGTTACCGCGCAGCGCGTGCGCGACAGAACAACCCAGCGGAACCCGACGCGATGACCCTGCGCCTGTCCGGCCATGATCTGATCTGCCATCGCGGCGGCCGCGAGATTTTTTCCGGCATCGGCTTCGTGCTTGCAGCGGGCGAGACGCTCGCCGTAACGGGGCGCAACGGCGCCGGCAAGACCTCGCTGCTGCGGATCATCGCGGGCCTGCTTCGGCAGACGTCGGGCGCAGTCGCGCTGAACGGCGGAGACGCCGAACTCACGGTCGGCGAACAGGCGCATTATCTCGGCCATCGCGACGCGTTGAAGCCGGCGCTCACGGTCGCGGAGAACCTCGCATTCTGGCGCGGTTATTTCGCCAGAACCGGCGATCCGGAAGCGGCCGCGCTGGAGACGGTCGGCCTCGGTGCGATCGGGCACCTGCCGGCCGCGTATCTCTCCGCCGGCCAGCGGCGGCGGCTGTCGCTGGCGCGCCTGCTTGCCGTACCGCGCCCGGTCTGGCTGCTGGATGAGCCGGCCGCGGCGCTCGATGCGCCGGGGCAGGCGCTTCTTACAAAGGCGATGACCGCTCATCTCGCAGGCGGCGGGCTGATCGTCGCCGCGACCCATGCGGCTCTCGATGTGCCGGTGCGGGAGCTGCGCATCGGAGACCCCGCGTGAGCGCGCTCGCCGCCCTGATCCGCCGCGATCTGCGCGTCGCCTTCCGCGTCGGCGGCGGCGCGTGGATCGGCGTGCTGTTCTTCCTCACCGTCGTGGTGCTGATGCCGTTCGCGGTCGGACCGGACCTTGCGCTCCTGATCCGTCTCGGCCCCGCGATCCTGTGGCTCGGCGCCATGCTGGCGAGCCTGCTGACGCTCGACCGCCTGTTCACGGCGGACGCCGAGGACGGCTCGCTCGATCTGCTGCTGATGGGCCGCACGCCGTTCGAGCTGGTCTGCCTCGCCAAGGGACTGGCGCACTGGCTCGCCGCCGGGCTGCCGCTGGTGATCGCGACGCCGGTGCTCGGGCTGCTGTTGAATCTCGATGCCGGAACGACGTTCGCCGTGGCGCTGACGCTGCTGGCGGGAACCCCGGCGCTGACCTTCATCGGTCTCGTCGGCGCAGCGCTCGCAGTGACGCTGCAGCGCGGCGGCCTGCTGCTGGCGGTGCTGGTCCTGCCGCTGTCGATCCCTGTGCTGATCTTCGGCGTCGCCGCGGCGCAGTCCGCCATCCTTGAGGACATGGCGTTCGGCCCGCCGTTCTCGATCCTGTGCGCGCTGTCGCTCCTCAGCGCGGTGATCGGTCCGTTCGCAGCCGCAGCAAGTTTGAAGGGCGGCGGGGGATGATCTAGCGATCAGCCACGGAGACGAGGATGCGAGCGATCTTACTTACATCCGCCGCGCCAACAACCATCAAATCCGTTGGTGCTGTCGTGTGTTTCGCCCGACTTCAAAACGCAGGTTGAAGCCTAACTGTCCCTTCTTAACGGACGCGTTCACAAAAAATCCGAAAACGAACTTAAACATGATTTCCCTCAAACTCCCGGCTCCGTGCAGCGTAAAAGGAACTTGTCGGGATTTGCAACCGAAAGTTCTCTCCTAAGATCGGTATATCTCGACACGAGACGATGTCGTCGCTATTATACCGCAGCTCAAGGATCGACGCCGATCTTAGGAGTTGCGGTTGGCCCTCAATCACCAGTCCGCTAAACGCTTCGCATCCTGTGCCCGAGTTGTGGTTGGCCCCTAATCACCAGTCCGCTAAGATGTGCTTTCTATCTGCAAAGCAAGCACATCCGTTGCGATGGGCCCTCAATCACCAGTCCATTTAGGTGATTGTCGGCGCCTGCACGGGCAGCGAGATGTTACGATTGGCCCTCAATCACCCGTACCGCCGAAGCCGCAAAAAATGTCCCTGATCGACCTTGCCAACCCGACGCGCTTCAACGCGTTTGCGTCCCGCGCGCTCCCCTGGCTCGCGGGCGCGACGGCGATCCTGATAGCGGTCGGCCTGTACAAGGCAGCGCTGGCCCCCGACGACTACCAGCAGGGCGCGACGGTCAAGATCATGTTCATCCACGTGCCGAACGCGTGGCTTGCGATGTTCGTGTGGGGCGTGATGACGATCGCCTCGCTCGGCACGCTGGTGTGGCGGCATCCGCTCGCGGACGTGGCCGCCAAGGCCGCCGCGCCGATCGGGGCCGCGTTCACCTTTCTGGCGCTCGTCACCGGCTCGCTGTGGGGCCGCCCGATGTGGGGCACTTACTGGGAATGGGATGCGCGCCTCACCTCGGTGCTGGTGCTGTTCCTGATGTATCTCGGCGTCATCGCGCTGTGGCGCGCGGTGGAGGATCCGATACGGGCCGCACGCGCCGCGGCGGTGCTGACGCTGGTCGGCGCGATCAATCTGCCGATCATCAAGTTCTCGGTGGACTGGTGGAATACGCTGCACCAGCCCGCCTCCGTGATGCGCATGGGCGGACCCACCATCCATCCCGCGATCCTGACGCCGCTGCTGATCATGGCGCTCGCCTTCACACTGCTGTTCATCACCCTGCACGTGGCCGCCATGCGCAACGAAATCCTGCGGCGGCGGGTGCGGTCCCTTCAGATGATGCAGGCGAGCCGCACCGCGTGAGCATGCTCGGACCCCACTGGGTTTTCATCGTCGCGTCCTACGCCATCGTCGGCGTCGTGGTGGTGCTGCTCGTTGCGTGGATCGTGATCGACGATCGCCGCCAGCGCGCGGCCCTGCGCGACCTCGAGGCCAGGGGCATCACCCGGCGCTCCACCACGGCACCGAAGCCATGACGGAAACGCCCGCGCGCTCCGTATCTTCACGTCGTCGCGTAGCTCTCGTCGCGCTGCCGCTGATCGTGTTCTCACTGCTGGCCGCGCTGTTCTGGATCCGGCTCGGCGCAGGCGATCCCTCGCAGCTGCCCTCGGCGCTGATCGGCCGCCCCGCGCCCGCGACACCGCTGCCCGCGCTGGACGGATTGACCGGCGTGCCAGGGCTCGATCCCGCAATCTTCAGGGGCAAGGTCTCGGTGGTGAACGTCTGGGCCTCGTGGTGCGCGCCCTGCCACGAGGAGGCGCCACTGCTGACGCGGCTGCAAAGCGACAAACGCATCCAGATCGTCGGCATCAATTACAAGGACACGGCCGAGAACGCGCGGCGTTTCCTCGGCCGCTACGGCAATCCGTTCACGGCCGTCGGCGTCGACGCCAACGGCCGCGCGGCGATCGAATGGGGCGTCTACGGCGTGCCGGAGACCTTCGTCGTCGGCCGCGCCGGCACGATCCTCTACAAGCTCGTCGGCCCGATCACGCCGGACAATGTCGAACAGGTGCTGAAGCCGGAGATCGAAAAGGCGTTGCGGGCGGAATGACACAGACCCGCCCCTTTGAGGTGACATCGCGAAGCGATGGCCTCGAAGGGCGACGGCCCCGGTTTTGCGAACCCCGCATCCTTCGAGGTTCGCCGCAAACGTGGCGCGCGCCTCAGGATGACGCACTCCCCCGTGGCTTCTTCCGGCGCTTACGAAAACGTCGCGCCGAGACGCTGCATCATCGGCACGAACTCGGGAAAGCTGGTGGCGATGAAGGTGGTGTCGTCCACCGTCACCGGCTTGTCGGCGGCAAGTCCCATCGCCAGCGCGGACATCGCGATGCGGTGATCCATGTGCGTCGCCACCACGCCGCCGCCCGGCACGTGGCCGCGCCCCTCGACGATCAGGTCGTCGCCCTCGATTTCGACGCGCACGCCATTGACCCGCAGCATGTCGGCGGTGGCTTCCAGCCGGTCGGATTCCTTGACGCGCAATTCATGCAGGCCGCGCATCCGCGTGGTGCCCTCGGCGAAGGCGGCCGCGACCGCCAGCACCAGATATTCGTCGATCATCGACGGCGCGCGCTCCGGCGGCACCTCGACCCCGCGCAGGCTTGAGGCCCGCACCCGCAGCGCCGCCATCGGCTCGCCGGTGTCGGTGCGCCGGTCAGTCTCCTCGATGGATGCGCCCATCTCGCGCAGCGTGGTGAACAGGCCGGTGCGCAGCGGATTGGTCATCACGTCCGCCAGCACAATGTCGGAGCCCGGCACGATCAAGGCCGCCACCAGCGGGAACGCGGCGGACGAGGGATCGGCGGGCACCGACACCGGCGCGCCACGCAGTTCAGGCTCGCCCGTCAGCGAGATCCGGCGGCCATGCGGGCCATCGGGAACCGACGAGATCGTCGCGCCGAAATGCGCCAGCATCAGTTCGGTGTGATCGCGGCTGGCTTCCGGCTCGATCACCGTGGTGACGCCGGGAGCCGACAGGCCCGCCAGCAGCACCGCCGACTTGATCTGCGCCGAGGCGACCGGGCTGCGGTATTCGACCGGAACCGGCGGATTGGCGCCCTGCAGGCTCAGCGGCAACCGGCCGCCCTCCGCCTCGGACACCACCCTCGCGCCCATCAGCGCCAGCGGATCGAGGATCCGCCGCATCGGCCGCTTGCGCAGCGAGGCGTCACCGTCGAAGGTCGCGGTAATCGGACACCCGGCGACCGCGCCCATCACCAGCCGGCAACCGGTCCCGGAATTGCCGAAATCTAGCGGCCCGGACGGCTGCGCGAAACCGCCGACGCCGACGCCCCGCACCAGCCACGCGCCCTCGCCGGTCCGCTCGACGCTGGCGCCCATGGCCTGCATGGCCTTGGCGGTGTTCAGGACATCTTCGCCTTCCAGAAGCCCCGTGATGCGGGTTTCGCCGACCGCCAGCGCGCCAAGGATCAGCGCGCGATGCGAGATCGACTTGTCGCCCGCGACGCGGGCGCGGCCGGTCAGCGGGCCGCTGCGGGAGGCGGCGAGGGGCTTGAGCGGATGCGAATGGGTCAAGATGCACTGTCCTCGATGGTCTGAGGGGCGCTCTAACATGGGCGTGAGCGCCGGTCACGCCGGCCACATCCTTTGCCACGACCTATTGACAGCGGCTGTTTCACTGGCCAAGTGATGCACCGCTTTCAGACATCGTCAGGATCCGCACGTGGCCAAATCCGAGCTCGGCACCAAACGCATTTGCCCGACCACAGGCAAAAAGTTTTACGACCTGAACAAGAATCCGGTGATTTCGCCCTACACTGGCGAGGTGGTTCCGATCGCCGTGACGCCGCCGCCGCGCGCACGCAACGAAACCCGGCCGGCCGCCGACGAGGACACCACGCCCGAGGCCGTCGAGTCCGAGGATCTGGTGTCGCTCGAAGAGGCCGATGCCGAGGAAACCAGCGGCAAGGTCGAGGCGAACGTGCCGGACAGCGAGGACGACATCGAGATCGACGACAGCCTCGACGTGGACGATGACGACGACGATTCGACCTTCATCGCCGACGAGGAAGAAGAGGACGACGACGTCACCGACATCATTGGTGACGTGTCCGGCGACGAAGACACTTGAGATCGTAGCCGAACTATGATTTTACACGACGCCCGCCGCCCCACGGCGGGCGTCAGGTCCGGGGCCATAGCTCAGATGGGAGAGCGCTTGAATGGCATTCAAGAGGTCGGCGGTTCGATTCCGCCTGGCTCCACCAAATTCCCTTCGCCGATAGTGGCCGGGTTTTCAGCTTTTTCTCTGTTTGTCGCCGTCGCCTTCTTTCGCTGCGTCCCGCAGGCGGTCCCGCAGCGCCACGACCGCTTCTTTCAGCGAAATCAGGTCGTCCACGGAACAGGCCGCAGCCTGCAAAATCCCTTCGGGAACCTTTTTCGCCTTGTCCCGCAGGTTCGCGCCCGCGGAAGTCAGCTCGATCATCACCCGGCGCTCGTCCTGCGCATCGCGCACGCGCCGCACCAACCCGGCTGATTCGAGCCGCTTCAGCAGCGGCGTCAACGTGCCGGAATCGAGAAACAGCCGCTCGCCGATCCGCGAGACGGTAATATGATCCTGCTCCCACAGCACCATCATGACGAGGTATTGCGGATAGGTGAGCCCGAGGCTCGCCAGCAGCGGCTTGTAGACCCGGTTGAACGCATTGGTCGCCGAATACAGCGCGAAGCAGATCTGGTTATCCAGCTGCAACGTTGGATCGGCAGGCTTCTTTCTGGGCATCGATGAACCTGTTCTGGCGTCCCGGGTCGCGCGGATCAACGTCCCGAACATGGGAATCGGAATCGCCATCATACAGCATCGGGCAACTGGCGAAGTCCGGGCACGGCCGACGCACAGATCAACACGAGTTGCAGCACGAACCCCGTCGCCGCGACGATTAGACAGGCGTTCACCCCGAAACCTGCCGCCACGAAACCGCCGAGCGCCGCGCCCAGCGGCCTCGCCCCGAATGTCGCTGTCATCAGCAGGGCCGAAACCCGGCCCAGCATCGCATCCGGCGTCACCGCCTGCCGCAAGGTCGTGGTGGTGATGGTCCACAGGATCGGACCCGCGCCGAACAGAAAGAAGCTGAGGCCTGCCAGCGGCCCGGCCGGCAGCCAGATCGTCAGCGCCAGCAGCAGAGCCGCGCAGGCGCCCGCCAGCGGCCCGATCACGATCAACGTGCCGAAATTCAGGTGCCGGGCGATCATGGGGGCCACCAGCGCCCCAGCGACCATGCCGACGCCGTACACGCCGAGGATCGCGCCCACGGTCGTCGCGTCCATGCCGAGATTCTGCACGGCGTAGGCGACGAATACCGCCTGCAGTACGAACCACGAGACGTTGAAGACCACGGCCGTGACGAGAATCGGTCGCAGAAGGACATGCGACGCCACGAATGCCATTCCCTCGCTCAAGTCCCGCAAAAGCTTCCGGTCGGGTCGGGCGACGCGCGGGGGCTCTCCGATCCCGGCGAGGAACAGAACGGCCAGCGCTGACAGCATCGTCGCCAGCGCGAAAGCGGGCGAGGCTCCGATCCAGCCGACGAGGCTGCCACCGACAGCCGGGCCGCCCGTATAGGCGGCGCTGCGGGCCAGTTCGAGCCAGCGATTGGCGTCACCGAGCCGGGTTCGTGGGACCAGCGAGGGCACGAGCGCGGGGGCCGCGACGCTGTAACAGACGGTGCCCGTCGCTCCGAGCAGGCCCAGCAACGCGAGAACCGGCAGGTTCAACATACCCGCGCCGAGCAGAGTCAGGGTGAGGACCAGCGAGGTGGCCCGGACGGTCTCGGCGCCGACCATCAGCAGCGGCCGGGACCAGCGATCGGCCAGCAATCCGGCGGGAATCGACAGCAACAGGAACGGCAGGGTCTGCGCCGCCTGGAGCCAGCCGGTTTCGACCGGGCCTGCGGCCAGCACGAGCACAGCGACCAGCGGCGAAGCTGCAAGCGCGATCTGTTCGGCGAACTGGGCGATGAAGTTCGACCAGCCGAGCCGCCGGAAGGCAGCCGGAAGGCGCGTCGTCGCAGGATCTGACATGGATTTCCCTCTGGAACACGAAGGTCCTTCAGGAAGGTCAGTTTCAGGATGGACGCCACCCGATTCACGAACGTCGTGCGGACGGGCGCTTTCACGACAATTTCATTGTACACAATTTAATTTTGCGTATTTTAGTTCCCGCACAACAACCTGACGAGGCCTCCCATGTCAGTCAACGTTCTCTACAAGACCAGCGCCAAGGCCACCGGCGGCCGCGACGGCCGCTCCGCAACCCTCGACGGCACGCTCGACGTCAAGCTCGCCACCCCGAAGGAACTCGGCGGCGGCGGCGGCGCGGGCAACAATCCGGAGCAGTTGTTCGCGGCCGGCTACGCCGCCTGCTTCATCGGCGCGATGAAGTTCGTCGCCTCGCAGGGCGGCCCCAAAGTGCCGGAAGACACCTCGGTCACCGCCACGGTCGGCATCGGCCCGCGCTCGGAAGGCGGCTTCGGCCTCGACATCGCGCTGGCGGTGTCCGTGCCCGGCCTCGACCGCGAGCAGGCGACCGCACTGGTGGAGAAGGCCCATCAGGTGTGCCCCTACTCCAACGCGACCCGCAACAACGTGGACGTGCGCCTCTCGGTGGTGTGAGCGTTCCGCAGATGGCGAACGCCTGCGCTTCGCCATCTGCATTGCTCCTCTGAATTGAAGCGCGGGCGCTGGCGCCGATCCCGATGCCCCGCTAAAGCTTGCGGCCAGAAGAACAATCGCAAGGTCGGAAGCCCGTCTCGATGACAACCCCCTTTGCCCCCGGCGCAATGGCCGGTCTGCGCGTGATCGATCTGACGCGCGTGCTCGGTGGCCCCTACTGCACCCAGATCCTCGCCGATCACGGCGCCGACGTCATCAAGGTGGAGCCGCCCGCGGGCGACGAGGTGCGCGACTGGGGCCCTCCGTTCCACGGCGACAACGCCGCCTACTTCCTCGGCATCAACCGTAACAAGCGCTCCATCGGCCTCGACCTCGCCTCGCCCGGCGGCCGCGAGGTGCTGATGCGCCTGCTTGCCGACGCCGACGTGCTGATCGAGAACTTCAAGCCCGGCACGCTCGACAAATGGGGCATCGGCAACGCCGTGCTGGCGGAGAAATTCCCGCGCCTCGTGCATTGCCGGATTTCCGGCTTCGGCGGCGACGGGCCGCGCGGCGGCAATCCGGGCTATGACGCCATCATCCAGGCCATGACCGGCATGATCGCGGCAACCGGCTCGCCGGAGAGCGGGCCGATGCGGATTGGCGTGCCGCTGGTGGACATCACCACCGGGCTTTATGCGGCCATCGGCATCCTGATGGCGCTGTCGGAGCGACAAAAATCCGGCAAGGGCCAGTTTCTCGAAACCACGCTCTACGAGACCGGCCTCGCCATCATGCATCCGCATACGGCGAACTACTTCCTCAGCGGCAAGCCGCCGGCGCTCACCGGCAACGAGCATCCGAATCTCGTGCCGTATTCGATCTTCGCGGCGCGCGACGGCAAGATCTTTACCGGCGTCGGCAACGACGGCACCTTCCGCAAGCTCTGCAGGGAAATCGGCAAGCCTGAGCTGGCCGACGACCCGCGCTTCGCCCGCAACCGCGACCGCGTCGCCAACCGCGCCGCGCTGCGCGTCGAGCTGGAAGCCGTGTTCAGCCAGTACGACGCCGAGCCGCTCTGCGACCGCCTGCTGAACGCAGGCCTGCCCGCAGGCCCCGTACAATCGATCGACAAGGCACTGACCAACGCCCATACGGTCGCGCGCGGCGATGTGCTGGAACAGGACTGGTACAAGGGCGTCTCCTCGCCGATCCGCTTCGAGCGCACCAAGGCCACGCTGCGCAGCCTGCCGCCGGACTTCAACCAGAACGGCCGCGAGGTGCTGGCGGAGTTCGGTTTCAGCGACGACGAAATCGCCGATCTTGAATCGCGCGGCGTGCTGAGCGGCAAGGAGCGGCGGCGGTAAGTCCCGCTTGATGTAACCTCGTCTCCGTCACGCTGAAGAGCATGACTAAGAAGAGTTCGTCCCGCTCACGGATCTTCCTATGTCATGACCGGCTTGTCCCGGCCATGACATAGGATAAGGAACGATGTTCTTTTTAAATCACGCCTGAGCCATTGGCGAACAGGTGTTCGCAAGCGGCGAAGGCTGATCCATCCTACAGCCGCCGCAGCGACACCGACTCGATCACGTGGTCCGCACCCTTCTTGAGGATCAGCGTCGCGCGCGGCCGCGTCGGCAGGATGTTGTCTTCGAGATTGGCGAGGTTGGTGCGCTCCCAGATCGCGAGCGCGGTCGCGGTCGCCTCCTCGTCCGACAGCGGCGCGTAGCGATTGAAATACGATCGCGGATCGTGGAACGCGGTATCGCGCAGCGCCAGAAAGCGCTTCACGTACCAGTCGCGCAGCACCGGTTCGTCGGCGTCGATATAAACCGAGAAATCGAAGAAGTCCGACACCACCGGCACCGCCTTGCCGTCGCGCGGCAGCCGGCCGGTCTGCAGCACGTTGACGCCCTCCACGATCAGAATGTCGGGCTGATCCACCTCGACGGTCTGATCCGGCACGATATCGTAGGTGAGATGCGAATAGATCGGCGCCCGCACGTGGCGGCGGCCCGCCTTGATGTCGCTGAGGAAGGCCAGCAGCGTCGGCAGATCGTAGCTTTCCGGAAAGCCCTTCTTCTGCATGATCCCCTGCCGCTCCAGCACGGCGTTGGGGAACAGAAAACCGTCGGTGGTGATGAGGTCGACTTTCGGCTTCGGCGACCAGCGCGCCAGCAGCGCCTGCAGCACGCGCGCGGTGGTGGACTTGCCGACCGCCACCGAACCGGCCACGCCGATGATGTAGGGCATCTTGCGATCGTGGATGCCGAGGAACCGGCGCTGCGCCACGAACAGGTTCTGCGTCGCCGCCACGTACAGCGACAGCAGCCGCGACAGCGGCAGATAGATTTCCTCGACTTCCTTCAGATCGAGCCGGTCGTGCACCGAGCGCAGCCGGACGATATCGTCGCCCTTCAGCGTCATCGGCATATCGTCGCGCAGCTTGGCCCATTCGGCGCGCGTGAAGGTCCGGTAGGGGTTGTACTTCTGCGACTGGTCGATCCGGGCGTCCATCGGACATCCTCCCCGTCACGCTGCCGGACACGGCTCCGGGGAGGAGCGTGATGGCAACGTCATGCACTTTCGCACTCTCTTCGTACGCTTCCGGGTTTCGAAAGCGCCTGACCGTCTAAGAGCAGGATCGTCCAGATTCAACCAAAAAAAGAGAAAAGCCGAAGTAATCTAGTCCTTCTTGCGGGACGCCTTTTCCTCAAGGCCGCTCATCTGCGTGCGTCTGGCGAGCGCTGTCTCGACCTCAGCGAGCAGGACGCCGCGCGACTTCAGCATCACGAGGAAATGGTAGAGCAGATCGGCGCTTTCAGCGATCAGATGATCGCGATCACCCGCCGTCGCGGCGATCACCGTCTCCACGGCCTCCTCGCCGAACTTCTTCGCGCATTGCGCCGGACCCTTGTCCAGCAGCTTGCGGGTGTAGGAACTGTCGCCGCCGCCCGCGGCACGGGCGTCGATGGTGGCGGCCAGATCATGAAGGGAAAACTGTGGCATCGGAACTCCGGTCAGCGCCGGCGAACGGCGTTCGATTTCGCGCCCCGTTAGCACGTCCGGCGCCGGGAGTCCCGCGCGATACGTCTGCCCGGCTAGACAACTTCCATGTTTACGGATCGAGCCGCATCGGCAGGCCCGCCCGCTGCATGTGCTCCTTGGCCTGGCGGATGGTGAATTCCCCGAAATGGAAGATCGAGGCGGCCAGCACGGCGGTGGCGTGCCCCTGCCGGATGCCGTCCACGAGGTGATCGAGATTGCCGACACCGCCGGAGGCGATCACCGGCACGCTCACCGCATCGGCGATGGCGCGCGTGATCGGCAGATCGAACCCCTGCCGGGTGCCGTCGCGGTCCATCGAGGTCAGCAGGATTTCGCCCGCGCCGAGCGAAACCACCTCCTGCGCATATTCGATGGCGTCGATCCCGGTCGGCTTGCGCCCGCCATGGGTGAAGATTTCCCAGCGCCCGGAGCCGCCGGGCCGCGTCACGCGCTTGGCGTCGATGGCCACCACGATGCACTGATCGCCGAACTTCTCCGCGCCTTCCTTCACCAGTTCGCGGCGCGCCACCGCCGCGCTGTTGATCGACACCTTGTCCGCGCCCGCCCGCAGCAGCGCGCGAATGTCGTCCACGGCACGCACGCCGCCGCCCACCGTCAGCGGCATGAAGCAGGCCTCCGCCGTCCGCCGCACCACGTCGAGCATGGTGCCGCGATTCTCATGGCTGGCGTTGATGTCGAGGAAGCACAGTTCGTCCGCGCCGGCCGCGTCATAGGCGATGGCGGCCTCCACCGGATCGCCGGCATCGCGCAGATCGACGAAGTTGACGCCCTTGACGACGCGACCGTCCTTCACGTCGAGACAGGGAATGACACGGACCTTGAACATCGCCTAAACCTTCTTCGCGGCCCTCTGCCGCCAGACCCATCGCGCGCCGAGACCCAGCGCCACGATCAGCCACACCGAAAACGCCAATGCCGCCGCTGGCATCGTGAACAGCATGAGCCACACCATGAGGCCCATCTGATAAAGCGGCAGGCCGATATCGACGCCTGCCACGACGCACGGCTGAGGATTGCCCTCATTCAACTCGCATCCGAACAACGCCGCGACGCCGCCCGCGCTCAGACCGAACAGGACCGGGACCAACGCGATACCGGCGATGATCGCCAGCGCCCAGCCCATGCGGCGCACGACACGTTTCGACGCGTCCGCCTGCCGGGCCACATCAGGCCGCCTTCCTGAGCAGCGCCAGCGCCTGCGCCGGATCGAGCCGCCCGTCATAGAGCGCGCGGCCCGCGATCGCGCCTTCAAGCTTCTTCGCACGCGGGTCGAGGATCGCCTCGATGTCTGCAATCGAGGCAAGCCCGCCGGAGGCGATCACCGGAATCGAGATCGCATCGGCCAGCGCGATGGTCGCCTCCAGATTGAGGCCCTTCAGCAGACCATCGCGCGCGATGTCGGTGAAGATGATGGCGGCGACGCCCGCATCCTCGAAGCGCTGCGCGATGTCGAGCGCGGTGACATGCGAGGTCTCGGCCCAGCCCTCCACCGCGACCTTGCCGTCGCGCGCATCCAGCCCCACCGCGACCTGACCGGGAAATTGTATGGCTGCCGTCTTCACGAGATCCGGATCGCGCACCGCCGCGGTGCCGATGATGACGCGCGAAATGCCCTTCGACAGCCAGGCCTCGATGGTCGCGATATCGCGGATGCCGCCGCCGAGCTGCACCGGCATTGTCACGTCGGCCAGCATCGCCTCGACGGCGTGCGCATTCATCGGCTTGCCGGCGAAGGCGCCGTCGAGATCGACCACATGCAGATACTCGAAGCCCTGAGCCGCGAAGGCGCGGGCCTGCGCGGCGGGATCGAGGTTGAACACGGTGGCGCGCGCCATATCGCCCTGTTCGAGGCGCACGCACTGGCCGTTCTTCAGATCGATGGCGGGAAACAGGATCATGTTGATACTCGAACTGACACGGCGGCGACCTTCTCTCCCCGCCGCCGCGCGGGGAAAGGGGAGCCGCAACGTCTCGACAAAGTCATCACGGCTTCCACCGCAGGAAATTCGCGATCAGGGCCAGCCCGAAGCGCTGGCTCTTCTCGGGGTGAAATTGCGTGCCGATGGCGGTGTCCCTCGCCACGATCGCGGTGACAGGCCCGCCATACTGGGCGCGCGCCACGACGTCCGCCTCGTTCGCAGCCTTGAGGTGATAGGAGTGCACGAAATAGGCGTGCAACCCCTTGTCGCCCAGCGCCAGCGCCTCCAGCACCGGATGCTCGCGCAGCGGCTCCAGCGTGTTCCAGCCCATGTGCGGGATCTTCAGACTCTCGTCGCTCGGCTCGATCTTCTCGACGTCGCCCGCCACCCAGCCGAGCCCCGGCGTCGTGACGTACTCCTTGCCCTGCGTCGCCATCAGCTGCATGCCGACGCAGATACCGAAGAACGGACGCGCCTTGTCGCGCACCACCTCGGTCATCGCTTCCACCATGCCGTCCAGCGAATCGAGGCCCTTGCGGCAATCGGCGAACGCGCCGACGCCCGGCAGCACCACGCGGTCGGCGCGAAACACGGTATCGGGATCGCGCGTCACCACCACGCGCGGTGGCTCCGGCAGCTTGCGGGCGGCGCGCTCGAAGGCCTTCGCGGCCGAATGCAGGTTGCCCGAGCCATAGTCGATGATCGCGACGGTGCTCAACGCCGTGCTCCCGGTTCGGGAAACAGGCCCAGCACCGGACGATCGCCGCTGTCCGGCGCGCGCAGCGGCGGCGGCGACCCCCGGTTCATGCCGACCATCCGCAGCACCGCGTCGCGACGGCCCGGCCAGCGGTCGAAGAACCGACGCTCGGCGCTTTCGTGATCGTCGGCCACCACCACATCGATCTGCCGCCACTTGCCGCGCGACAACGTCCATCGCCGCAGGTTCGCGCCTTCGAAACCCATCTGGATGGCGAGCAGCAGCATCGACAAAAGGCTCGCGCCCTGTCCCGCGCCGACAATGCGCAGCGCCGCCGTGAGGCCGAAGCCGATCACCAGATAGCCCAGCAGCGCCAGCCACAGCCGGTGCCAGATCAGCCACAGCGCGCTGGCGGCAAACGCCCAGAAATGGAAACCGTCGCGCACAAACACGAAACGCTCGGGCGAAAGCCGCTCGCCGGTGAGCGCAGCGATCGGCGCATGCACGGTGTAGATTTTCATCGTCAACCTCCGGCGCGCGGCAGGCGCGCTTCACGTTCGGACGAAATCGCGACAGCCACCCTCTCCCGATGGAAGAGGGCGCACGCAGCATGACTTGGGGCTGCTTCCATCAAAACACAAACGCCCTAGCCACCAAGCTGTCCCTTGGTGGACGGCACCTCGCCCGCCGTCTTCGGATCGATCGCGACCGCCGCGCGCAGCGCCCGCGCCAGGCCCTTGAAGCAGGACTCGGCGACGTGATGGGCGTTCTCGCCATATAGCGTCTCGACATGCAGCGTCAGCCCGGCATTCATCGCGAACGCGTTGAACCACTCGCGCACCAGCTCGGTGTCGAAGGTCCCGATCTTGTCACGCGCGAACGTCGTGCGGAACACCAGCACCGGACGACCGGATATATCGAGCGCGACGCGCGTCAAGGTCTCGTCCATCGGCATGTAAAGGCTGGCATAGCGGGTGATGCCAGCCATGTTGCCGAGCGCCTGCTTGACGGCCTGCCCGAGCGCGATGCCGACATCCTCAACGGTGTGGTGCTCGTCGATATGCAGGTCGCCGTTGGCCTTCACGCTCATGTCGATGCGCGAATGGCGGGCGAGCAGGTCGAGCATGTGGTCGAAGAAGCCGACTCCGGTGGCAATGTCCGCCCGGCCGGTGCCGTCGAGATCGACGCTCACCGCGATATCGGTTTCCTTGGTCTTGCGCGTGATGGTGGCGCTGCGCATGGCTCGGCCTTTAGTCCCTTTGAAATCGCGGCCCTTTTAACAGGCCGATCACGGCTGCGCCACCATGCAGACCGCCCCCGGTGCGGCGACCTGTCTCTATGGTGACCGGTTTCGCGCCGCCCGGCGCCGATTGCATCGCTGCCGGATCGTGCCTAAATCCGCCCCACAGTTGAGGAGACACGCACATTTCCCATTCCGACCCCCGCCAGCCTTTCGCCGAGGCGTGGCATGGAACGACCATCCTGACCGTCCGCAAGGGCGGCAAGGTGGTGATCGGCGGCGACGGGCAGGTCTCCGTCGGCCAGACCGTGATGAAGGCAAATGCCCGCAAGGTGCGCAAGGTCGGCAAGGGCGACGTGATCGGCGGCTTCGCCGGAGCCACCGCGGACGCCTTCACCCTGTTCGAGCGGCTGGAGAGCAAGCTGGAGCAGTATCCCGGCCAGCTCACCCGCGCCGCCGTCGAACTCGCCAAGGACTGGCGCACCGACCGCTATCTGCGCCGGCTGGAGGCCATGATGATCGTCGCCGATCGCGATGTCTCGCTGGTGCTCACCGGCACCGGCGACGTGCTGGAGCCGGAGGCGGGCGTGATGGCCATCGGATCCGGTGGCAATTACGCGCTCGCCGCCGCCCGCGCCCTGATCGACACCGATCGTGACGCCGAGGCCATCGTGCGGCGTGGGTTGCAGATCGCCGCCGACATCTGCGTCTACACCAACCACAACGTCACACTTGAGACGCTGGACGCCAGCACATGATGCGGCCGCGCTCAGCCCCTCCCCGTCACCCCGAGACCGCTGCGCATGGCGCGGCTCCCGAGTGGTCACGGCCGTCTGACAGAGATCAATAAAGAATGACCGACTTCTCTCCCCGCGAAATCGTTTCCGAGCTGGACCGCTACATCGTCGGGCAGGCCGATGCCAAGCGCGCGGTCGCCATCGCGCTGCGCAACCGCTGGCGGCGGCTGCAGCTTGAAGGCCACCTGCGCGACGAGGTGCTGCCCAAGAACATCCTGATGATCGGCCCGACCGGCGTCGGCAAGACCGAGATCGCGCGCCGCCTCGCGCGGCTGGCGGGCGCGCCGTTCCTGAAGGTGGAAGCCACCAAATTCACCGAGGTCGGCTATGTCGGCCGCGACGTCGAGCAGATCATTCGCGATCTGGTCGAGGTGGCGATCACCCAGACCCGCGAGCGGCGGCGCAAGGACGTGCAGGCGAAAGCCCAGATCGCCGCCGAGGAGCGTGTGCTGGACGCGCTGGTCGGCGCCAATGCCAGCGCGGCGACCCGCGATTCGTTCCGCCGCAAGCTGCGCGCGGGCGAACTCAACGACAAGGAAATCGAGATCGAGACCCAGTCGGGCGGAGGCGGCATGCCGATGTTCGAAATTCCCGGCATGCCCGGCGCGCAGATGGGCGCGCTCTCGATCGGCGACATCTTCGGCAAGCTCGGCGGGCGCACCAAGACCCGCCGCACCACGGTCGAGGCGTCGCACGAGATTCTCGTCAATGAGGAATCCGACAAGCTGCTCGACGACGAGGCGCTGGTGCAGGACGCCATCCGCGAGGTCGAGAACAACGGCATCGTGTTTCTCGACGAGATCGACAAGATCTGCGTCCGCGAGGGCCGCGCCGGTGGTGACGTCTCGCGCGAGGGCGTGCAGCGCGACCTGCTGCCGTTGATCGAGGGCACCACGGTCTCCACAAAGCACGGCGCGGTGAAGACCGATCATATCCTCTTTATCGCCTCGGGCGCGTTTCACATCTCGAAGCCCTCGGACCTCTTGCCGGAACTGCAGGGCCGCCTGCCGATCCGCGTGGAATTGCAGGCGCTGAGCCGCGACGATTTCCGCCGCATCCTCACCGAGCCGGAAGCCTCGCTGATCAAGCAGTATATCGCGCTGCTGCAAACCGAAGGCGTGGCGCTGGACATCACCGACGACGCCATCGATGCGCTCGCCGACATTGCCGTATCGGTGAATGCCAATGTCGAGAACATCGGCGCACGGCGTTTGCAGACCGTGATGGAGCGGGTGCTGGACGAGATTTCGTTCGTCGCGCCGGATCGTTCCGGCGAAACCGTCCGCATCGATGCCGACTATGTGCGCAGGCAGATCGGCGACCTGGCGAAGAACGCCGATCTCAGCCGATTCATTCTGTAAGTTTTTTATCGATCGCACCGAAACAGAAACGCCCGGCACAAGGCCGGGCGTTTTAGTTTGTAAGATAATATTTGCGCCGCTCAGGTCTTGCCGGCGCGCTCGATGGCTTCCAGGATCAGCTTGTGCGCCTCGGCGGCATCGCCCCAGCGCAGCACCTTCACCCACTTGCCGGGTTCGAGATCCTTGTAGTGCTCGAAGAAGTGCTGGATCTGCTGCAGCGTGATCGCCGGCAGATCGCTGTGATTCTTCACGTTGTCGTAGCGCTGCGTCAGCTTGGAGGTCGGCACCGCGAGAATCTTCTCGTCGTTGCCCGCCTCGTCCTCCATGTACAGCACGCCGATCGGACGCGCCGCGATCACCGCGCCCGGCACGATGGCGCGGGTGTTGGCGACGATGACGTCGCACGGATCGCCGTCGTCCGACAGCGTGTGCGGGATGAAGCCGTAATTCCCCGGATAGCGCATCGCTGTGTAGAGGAAGCGATCGACGAACAGCGTCCCCGACTTCTTGTCGAGTTCGTACTTGATCGGCTCGCCGCCGACCGGGACTTCGATCACGACGTTCACTTCGTGCGGCGGATTCTTGCCGATCGGAATGGCGTCAAGGCGCATGGGAGGCTCCGGGAGGAATTTGGGAAGGAACGGGATGTTTGCGGCGCACCCTTTGAACGCAAAAGCGAAATCACGCCAGCATTTTGTTTCGGCCGAATCCCGCCCGCGGCGGCTCAACCGCCTTCGTTTCGGGCCTGACAAAGAAATTATCAAGTTATATCAATATGATAGATTGGAGTGATCACGTCCTGCGAGTGGCACGGAGGGCCGGTCGCATCAGTCCCGGCCGGGGAAGGGATCCTTCCAGGCCAGAAGCTGAGCCCTGATGGCGTCGGCCGAGTAAGGCTTGTTGAGCATCGGGCGACCGATAAAGGCGGCGGGAAGCAAGCGGGCCGGCGCGCCCGTCACGAAGGCGAACGGCACCCCGTAGCCGGCCAGTCGCTCGGCGATCGCGAAGCTCCGCTCGTCCCCGGCAAGCGCGACATTGAGGAAGGCGAAATCCGGCCGGCTGTCGTCGATCATGTCGAGCGCCTGCGCAACGCGGGCCGCGACGCGAACGACGGGAACACCGGATGCGCGGACAATGTCCTCGAAATCCAGCGCGATCAGTCCGTCATCCTCGACGATGAGCACGTTGCCGGGCATGGCCGGCGGATGCCGGCCTTCGGGAAGACCTGGTTCCATGGAGCGACGCGCGCCTTTGTTTGCAGGGATCAATCTATTGCCGTGGAGTCGGCGGTGAGCAGCGCACGCGCAAACGCCCGGGCGGCGCGTTTGCTGTCCCTGCAAGGAACCGATCACACCCCATTTGCGTTGTCTGCCCACTTGTGAACACGCCTCATTTCTGCCGCGTGAATCACACGGGGGCGCATCCAAATCTTCATGTGCCAGCAGCAACCCAATGCCGCGTGCGGGGCGAGCAACTCTTACGCACGTCTTGAGAAAGCATTTCGGATGGACGCGAATTACATGCAGCAGGACTTGAACAAGCGGCCTGCCAACAGCTTGTTGCGGTTCATCAGGCCAGATGACTATCAGCTGATCGCTCCGCATATCGAGACGGTGCGTCTGTCCCAAGGCGACCGGCTTTACGCCGCCGGCGAGGCCGTCGAGACCGTTTATTTTCCCTGCGGACCCAGCCTGGTTTCCTTTTTGATATCCAGCGAGGACGGCCAGGATGTCGAGGTCATCATGGTCGGCCGCGAGGGCGCGGTCGGCGGCATCGTCAGCCAGGGGAGATTGCCGGCCTATTCGCGGATCATGGTCAAGTTCGACGGGCCGTTTGCCCGCCTGCGCGTGGCCCGTCTCGAAACGGCGAAGGCCTCGTCGCCCGCGCTCGCCAACCTGTTCGCGCGCTATGCCGACTGCATGCTGGCCCAGATGTTCCAGTCCGCCGCCTGCAACGCCATACACAGCATCGAACAGCGCTCCGCCAAATGGATCGTCGCCGCGATCGAGCGGACCGGCAGCGACTTCCTTCCGCTCACCCACGAAGAGCTGTCCACGATGCTCGGGGTCGGGCGCAGCTACACCAGCCGCGTCATGCAGATTTTCAAGGCGGAAGGCATTCTCGAAACCCGGCGCGGCGCGCTCGTGATCCGGGACCGGGATGCCCTTCGGGCCCGTGCCTGCGGCTGCAACGAGCAGGTGAAGGCCCACTTCGATGACGTGCTGCGCGGGGTCTATCCGACCCCGGGCTCCCATCTCTGATCACGGGCAGAGTCCGGAATAGAGGCTGTCCCTCGTTGTCTTTTCGAGGGCTCGCCCTTATATTGCGCCGCAATGCGTCGTCAGTGCCCGGCCCCGGTGGACCGGGCACCGGCATTTTTAGGTCTAGAGGCATGATTTTCTTGCCGGAATCCGAACGGATCGGATTTCGGCCATGCATTCGAAGGCGTGACAGACGGGCCGGACGCTGCCCGGCCGACCCGAACCGCCAACCGATCGCCGACGTGATGTGCCGACGCCACCGGCTTTCAGATCAGAAGACTGACAATGAATCTTCGTAACATCGCCATCATCGCCCACGTCGACCATGGCAAGACCACGCTGGTGGACAAGCTGCTGCAGCAATCGGGAACGTACCGCGAGAACCAGCGCGTCGCCGAACGCGCCATGGACTCCAACGATCTGGAGCGCGAACGCGGCATCACCATTCTCGCCAAGTGCACCTCGGTGCAGTGGGAAGACACCCAGATCAACATCGTCGACACCCCCGGCCACGCCGACTTCGGCGGCGAGGTGGAGCGCATCCTGTCGATGGTCGACGGCGTGATCGTGCTGGTCGACGCCGCCGAAGGCCCGATGCCGCAAACCAAGTTCGTGGTCGGCAAGGCGCTCAAGCTCGGCCTTCGCCCGATCGTCGCGATCAACAAGGTCGATCGTCCCGACGCGCGCATCACCGAAGTCCTCAACGAGGTGTTCGATCTGTTTGCCGCGCTGGACGCCACCGACGAGCAGCTCGATTTCCCGATCCTCTACGGCTCGGGCAAGAACGGCTGGATGGGCGTCAGCCCCGAGGACAACGGCAACGGCATGAAGCCGCTGTTCGAGCTCGTGCTGAAGCACGTCGCGCCGCCGCAGGTCGAGGAAGGTCCGTTCCAGCTGCTCGGCACCATCATCGAGGCAAACCCCTATCTCGGCCGCATCATCACCGGCCGCATCGCCTCCGGCAGCGTGAAGCCGAACCAGGCGGTGAAGGTGCTCGCCCGCGACGGCAAGCTGGTCGAGACCGGCCGCATCACCAAGATCCTCGCCTTCCGCGGCCTTGAGCGCGTGCCGCTGGAGTCCGCCGACGCCGGCGACATCGTCGCTATCGCGGGCCTTACCAAGGGCACCGTGGCCGACACCTTCTGCGATCCGTCGGTGGAGATTCCGCTGCAGGCGCAGCCGATCGATCCGCCCACCGTGTCGATGACCTTCATGGTCAACAACTCGCCGCTCGCCGGCACCGAAGGCGACAAGGTGACGAGCCGCCTGATCCGCGACCGCCTGCTGCGCGAGGCGGAGGGCAACGTCGCGCTGCGCGTCGTCGAGGCCGCCGACAAGGACTCGATGGAAGTGTCGGGACGCGGCGAATTGCAGCTCGCGATCCTGATCGAAACCATGCGCCGCGAGGGCTTCGAGCTGGCGGTGTCGCGTCCGCGCGTCGTGCTGCAGAAGGACGAGGCCGGAGCCTGGCAGGAGCCGATCGAGGAGGTCGTCATCGACGTCGACGAGGAGCATTCCGGCGTCGTCGTGCAGAAGATGAGCGAACGCAAGGCGGAGATGATCGAGATGCGGCCATCCGGCGGCAATCGCCTCCGGCTGGTGTTCTACGCGCCGACGCGCGGCCTGATCGGCTACCAGAGCGAACTGCTCACCGACACGCGCGGCACCGCGATCATGAACCGCCTGTTCCACGGCTATGCGCCGTACAAGGGCGAGATCGCCGGCCGCCGCAACGGCGTCCTGATCTCCAACGAGCAGGGCGAGGCGGTGGCCTACGCCATGTGGAAGCTGGAGGATCGCGGCCCGATGATGATCGAGCCCGGCGCCAAGGTCTACAAGGGCATGATCGTCGGCGAGCACACCCGCGACAACGATCTCGAGATCAACGTCATCAAGGGCAAGCAGCTCACCAACATCCGCACCACCTCGAAGGACGAGGCGGTGCGCCTGACCCCGCCGCTCAAGATCACGCTCGAAAAGGCGCTGTCCTATATCGAGGACGACGAGTTGGTCGAGGTCACGCCGAAGTCGATCCGCCTGCGCAAGCGCCATCTCGATCCGAACGAGCGCAAGCGGGCCGAGAAGATCAAGGAGCAGGTGGCGTAAGCAAGCCTTCGCCGCGCCATCTTTGCAGTCTGAATTCCATCATCCTGAGGTGCGCGCCTGATGCGCGCCTCGAAGGACGAACGGGCCACCGCGCACCATCGGGACCGTCACCCTTCGAGGCCCGCTTCGCGGACGCCTCCGGATGACGGATCACCGGCTTTGCCAAGGCCATGCCCCTTCCTTCCGACATCGACATCGCTATCATCGGCGCGGGCGCGGCGGGCCTCGCGGCGGCGCGCGTGCTGGAAGGTTCCGGACGCTCGTTGATCGTGCTGGAAGCGCGCGAGCGCACCGGCGGACGCGCCCACACCATCAACTTCCCGCACGGCATCCGTTTCGATCTCGGCTGCGGCTGGCTGCATTCGGCCGACCGGAACGGCTTCGTCGCGGTGGCGCGGCAGCTCGGATTCGATCTCGACACCACCGAGCCGCGCTGGCGCGAGCAGAGCCTCAACATCGGCTTCTCGCCGGACGAGCGCCGCGACTACCTGGCCGCGCTGGATGCCTTCTATGACCGCGCCGAACAGGCCGCGCTGCGCGAGAATGACGGCCCCGCAAGTGCCTGGCTGGAGCCGGGCAATCGCTGGAATCCGCTGATCGACGCCATCTCGACCTACGTCAACGGCTGCGAACTCGATCAGGTGTCGGTCTACGACATGGACGCCTACGAGGACACCGGCCATAACTGGCGCGTGGTGCGCGGCTATGGCGCGCTGGTGCAGGCCTTCGGTGCGTCATGCCCGGTCGCGCTCGGCGTCGATGCGACCGTGATCGACCACACCGGCACGCGCCTGCGCATCGAGACCTCGCAAGGCACGCTCACCGCCGGACAGGTGATCGTCACCGTGCCGACCAACATCCTCGCGACGGAGCGCCTGCGCTTCTATCCGGCGCTGACGAAAAAGACCTCCGCCGCCGCGGGATTGCCGCTCGGCCTTGCCGACAAGGTGATCCTGCAGATCAAGGGAGACGTGGCGGACCTGCGGGCCGACGAATTCCTGCGCGGGGCAAAGACCCGCACCGCGACCGGCAGCTATCAGCTCCGGCCGTTTGGCAGTCCGTGCATCGAGGGATTCTTCGGCGGTCGCCACGCCCGCGAGCTTGAGGATGCGGGCGAGGGCGCGCTGGCCGCCGCCGCCATCGACGAGATCGCCGCGCTGCTCGGCAACGGCTATCGCAGCCGGCTCAAGCCGCTGATGGCCTCGCGCTGGGCACACGATCCGTTCGCGCTCGGCTCCTATTCCCACTCCCTGCCCGGCCAGTCCGGCGACCGCGCGATCCTCGCTGAGCCAGTCGACGGCCGCATCTTTTTCGCCGGCGAGGCGACCTCGCCCGGGTTCTTCTCGACCGCCCACGGCGCGAAGGAATCAGGCGAGCGGGCAGCCCGCGAGGTGCTGGGGCGTCACACCGCTGACTGACCCGGCGGTTTCCGCTACGCCGCAGCAGTCAGCGGGCGATCTTCTGATGCTTTTTCCATCGATATGTCCGGTTTTGAGACGGAAAATCGGCAACTGATGCACAAAGTCCACATGTTAACCGTTTATTAACGCTGTCTCTTGATGGCGGGCCGCCGACTTGCTTTGATCGGGCCATGAGCACAACGCTAATCGAAGTCCGGCAAGCCAAACCGACCGACGCCCGCGCCGTGGCCGATACCCACGACGAGGCGTGGCGCTCCGCCTATCAGGGCATCATTCCCGGCGCGGAGCTGGAAAAGCTCATCAACCGGCGCGGCCCGCAGTGGTGGGACAGCGCGATCCGCAAGGGCAGCCGGATCAGCGTGCTGGTGTTCGGCAACACGGTGGCGGGCTACGCCAATTACGGCCGCAACCGCGCGCGCAGCCTGCATTTCGAGGGCGAGATTTACGAGCTTTACCTGCGGCCGGAATTTCAGGGCCTCGGCTTTGGCCGCCGGCTGTTCTCGGCCGCCCGCCGCGATCTGGCGCAGAGCGGACTGAAGAGCATGGTGATCTGGGCGCTGTCGGACAACGACACCGCCACCGGCTTCTACCGCGCGCTGGGCGGGCGGATGATCGCGCGCTCCTCCGAGCGCTTCGGCGCCAAGTCGCTCGACAAGGTGGCGTTCTCCTGGACCAACTGAGCGGCGCGTTCGGAGCCGCCTTTGCCGTCCCGGCGATACCATGCGGGACGTATCGGTAGCCCGGATGGGCGGAGCGCGATCCGGCACGGCCGCCGTGTGTCGCAGGCTTTCGCGTTGCCGCCCTGCACGTTTCACTGCGCGGACGACGCTCCTGAATCCGCCGTGTCAGCTCTTCACCACGTGAATGCCAGGCGTCTCCCCGGCCCCCGCCGACGCGGGCGGACGCTGCGGCAGCGGCGGCGCGGGAATCATCGCCAGCACCGCCTTGCGGTCTGCAACAGCGTTATGAAACTGCTCCAGCGCGATGCTGAACGCGGTCAGCGCGCCGGAATCGATCGCCCCGTTCTCGTAGCAGTTGAGCGTGTCGCGCAGGATGGCGTCGGCCTCCATCTGCATCTCGTCGAGCTGGTCCGCCAGATCCGCGCGGCGCGCGGCGGTAATCATGTCGAGCAGGCGCTCGCGCTGGGTTGAATTGCTCTGCTGCTCGGGGCGGCGCAGATAGCTCGCGAACCACGCGCCGAGCGAGCCGAACGCCGACGCGCCCATCAGGCCCCACCAGATGTAATCGCTGTAGCGGTCGAGAAAGGTCTTTTCCTCGCCATCGACATAGGCGGCCGCACCGGGGTGAACCGGAATCGCCGCGTCCTTGTCGGTGTCCGGCGCTTCGAGCTGGGCACTGCGCGGAAACTCGCCGAGGATGGTCTGGCGGATGGTGAACAGCTGGCGGGTCAGCGTCGCCACGGTGGCTTCGGACAGTGATTTGCGCGCGACGATGTGGTGACCAAAACTGATGGTCTTGACCGCATCGTCCGGCCGGGCGGGCGCGCCGCCGAAGGCCCCGGCCGGAATTTCGCTGGCCTCGAACACAGGCCGCCGCTGGGCGATGGCGTCGGCCGCATCGATCGGAATGAACGTGGGAGAGGCCCCGTCGCGCGACGTGGCGGCGATGGCTTCCGCGGTGATTTTGCTGTTAAGCGGTCCGACCGCCATCACCACGTCGATCTTCTGGGTGCGCAGGGCCTCGCCGATCCCCGCGGTCGGCAACTGCACGAACTCGACGCGATCCGCGGGCACGTTGTACTGCTCGAGAATGGCCTTCAGCAGCGTGCTGTTGGCAGGCGAGCGGCCGATCACGCCGATGCGCTGGCCGCCGAGCTGTTCCACCTTGGTGACCTTGGGTTTGCGCCCCCTGGGCTGGGCAGGGACCCAGAGCACCACCCAGTTCTTGCGCAGGGTGGCGACGGTCTGTGCGTTCTTCGGCAACTCGTTGTCGCCCCGCACCACGGCCAGATCCGTGCCCTGCTCGCCCAGGAGGGTCGCGCTCGCCATCGCTCCGTCGGTGGCGATCAGCTTCAGCCGGACGGAAGCCTGGTCCCGCGCGAAGGTCTGGGCGATGGCCTGTACGATCCTGAAATCGTCGCTGTTCGATGGCCCTACCGCGATCCGCAGCGTGACCGGGCGCATGGCGAAATAATAAGATCCCGCCACGGCGGCGACGATGGCGAGCGCCCCCGCGATCACGATCAGCGTGGATTTGGCACGCCGCGCGGCCCGCGCGTCGGCGAGGCCCGCCGGCTCGCTGTAAGGAGCGTCGGCGAAGGCTTGCGATCGGGAAAACAGGCGCGTCAAACTCTGTTTCATCTCGCCGCTCGGTGCGCCCACATTGTAGCAGATTTATAGCCGCAGCGCGCGTTCCGGATGGCAGATGGTTACCGGAGCCGGAACTATTGGGCGCAACCGCGTTAAGACAATCCGTGACGCGAGGGAAAAGGCATGGTCGAACGGCTGACAGAACAGGAACGGCGCACGGCGCTGGCGGAACTCTCCGGATGGAGCGAGGCCACCGACCGCGATGCCATTTGCAAGACCTTCACATTCAGAAATTTCAGTGAGGCGTTCGGCTTCATGGCGCGGGTGGCGCTGGAGGCGGAGAAGGCCGATCACCATCCGGAGTGGAGCAATGTCTACAGGACCGTCGACGTGACGCTCGCCACCCACGAGGCGAATGGCGTCACCGCGCGCGACATCGCTCTGGCGCGGGCGATGGACAAGATTGCCAAGCTGTAATCCCGGCACGTCATTGTGATGCGACCCGCCCGGCCCCATATTTTATCCGGCCGGGCCCGCCCGGCCGGAGGGGATGCGAACGATGGACAGGACGGTCGACGACAAGGCGTTTGATTTCGGCGCGGCCGCCGAGATGCGTGATCGCGAGCGTGTGCGTCGTGGCTTCTGGACGAAGATGAAGCGCGTCGCGGCGAAGCTGCCGTTCGCCGAGGATCTGATCGCGGCCTATTACTGCGCGTTCGACCGGCAGACGCCGCGTCACGTGCAGGCGGCGCTGCTGGGTGCGCTGGCCTATTTTATCCTGCCGCTGGACGCGGTGTCGGACTTCCTTCCGGTGCTCGGCTTCACCGACGACGCGGCGGTGCTGGCCACCGCCATCCGCCTGGTGTCGAGCCACATCCGGCCCGACCATCGCGAGGCCGCGAAGGCGGCGCTGGATGGGCTGCGCGGCGAGAAGGGCGAAGTCGCGTCACGCTGAGACGCCGACGCGTAGAGACGTGGCCCGCGTGTCGCTGCACTTCATCCGGGCGACGGGCCAAGGATGACGGGCCAAGGATAAAGGCGGAAGCAAACGCGACCTTGCGCAAAGTCCACAGCCGTCATCCCCGCGCGGGCGGGGACGACGCCGTCTTTTGCCGAAGAAGATTGCTCGCGCATGCAACCATCTCACGGATGCAGGATCACCTTGCCCATGGCCTGACGTCCGCCGAGCACCTTGAGCGCCTCGGCGGTCTGCGCCAGCGGGAAGGTGCGGTCGACGTGGGATGAGATCTTTCCTTCCGCCGTCCACTGCACCAGCTTCTCCAGATTGGCGCGGTTCTTCGTCGGATTGATCCGTGTCCACGCGCCCCAGAACACGCCGCGGATGTCGCAGCCCTTCAGCAGCGCGAGGTTGAGCGGCATCTTCGGAATGTCGCCGGCAGCGAAGCCGATGACGAGGAAACGGCCTTCCCATGCGATCGAGCGCAGCGCCTGCTCGGCATACGAACCGCCGACCGGATCGAAGACGATGTCGACGCCCTTGCCGCCGGTGAGCTTCTTCAGGCCCTCCTTGAGGTCTTCCTTCGCATAGTTGAGCGTCAGCTCCGCGCCGTGCGCCTTCGCGAAAGCCAGCTTCTCGTCCGAGGACGCGCAGGCGATCACCTTCAGGCCCATCAGCTTGCCCAGTTCGCAGGCCGCAAGGCCGGTGCCGCCGGCCGCGCCCAGCACCGCGAGCGTCTCGCCGGGCTTGGGGCTCGCGCGGTCTTCCAGCGCATGCAGCGCCGTACCGTAGATGATGATGATGCCGGCGGCGCGGTCGTAGTCGAGATTGTCCGGAATCTTGACGATGGACGCCGCGGGCAGCGCGATCTTCTCGCGCGCGCCGTTGTGGCCGCAGGAGGCGACGACGCGGTCGCCAGGCTTCAGGTCGGTGACGCCTTCACCGATACTCTCGATCACGCCCGCGACCTCCGCGCCCGGCGAGAACGGGAACGGCGGCTTGATCTGGTATTTGCCCTGAATCATCAGGATGTCGAAGAAGTTCAGCGCCGCCGCCTTGATGGCGATCACCGCCTCGCCGGGACCGGCCACCGGGTCCGGAACGTCTGCGAGGACGAGATCATCGGGTTCGCAATACTGCGAGCAGAGAATGGCTTTCATCATGCACCTTCAGCGGACGCGTTGGCTTTGTTGGTCTTGTTGGTGAGAGCGCCGCGCCGCTGCGAAAGGATGGGTCAGCATGAAATGGCCTGTTGGATGGCCTCCCTGTGCCGCCTGTCTTCCGCATCGACAGCGCTTGCAGACTTCTTGCCGGATTTGTCCGCGACGAACAATCGCTTCGTGCCGGAGCGCCCGGTCGCGTGACATTTTGTTCGCTCGTTGCGGCCCAAAATTCCGCTTTGCGGAGATCGGAGATGTCACGAACAGCTCGCTCGGTCCGGATGCCGGCCTGCCCGTTAATCCGACGCAGGGACAATGGGTCGCGTGCCGGCCGGGCCTTGCGGCCCAAAAAGCGACTCATTGTTGCCGTCAGTTGCACGCAAATCCTCACCGTTCGGCTCCGGCGACTCGTGGTGTGGCGGTCGCGTGCGGGCTTTGCGAATCGGCGCCGTTGCTGTTGAGTGGCGGCGCTCCGTATTCCATCACCGTCAAGAGGGACACCATCGCGAATGATGCTGCGGACAATCGGACTTGCTGCGACGCTGGCCATGCTTTCTGGAACGCTCGACCCCGCAGCCGCGCAGGGTGCCAAGAACGCCAAGGGGCCCGGTGGAAGCGCCGAGCCGACGCTGGTCGGGCAGTTCGGGAGCTGGGGCGCCTACGTCGCCATGCCGAACGGCAAGAAAGTCTGCTTCGCGCTGGCGAAACCGTCCTCGTCCAAGACCAATCCGCCCAACAGACCGCGTGATCCGGCCTATGCCTTCATTTCCACGCGCCCGTCCGAAAAGGTCGTCAACGAGGTTTCCGTGATGATCGGCTACCCGGTGAAACCGGGTTCCGAATCCACCATGGAGGTCGGCGGCCAGCGCTATGCCATGTACACGCAGGGTGACGGGCTCTGGATCAAGAACGCGGCCGAGGAAGACCGTCTGGTCGAAGGCCTGCGCAAATCGGCGGATGTGACGGTGACGGGCCAGTCCTCGCGCGGCACCCAGACGACCGACGTGTTCTCGCTGAAGGGCCTGTCGCAGGCGCTGGACCGGGTGGCGCAGGAGTGCCGGAAATAGCACGCCGGACACGGCCGCCGGTCCAGCCGAGTCGCAATCGGCAAGGTAATTCGTTATATAACGTCAGGATATAGGCTCCGGCTGAGCCACAGCGTCGAACCATGGCCGGGAGTCGCCCTTCGCGTCCCGGCCCTTTCGCTTTGGCCAACCCGCTTCCGCAACGGACCACACCGATGTCGCTCGCCGCGCAGATGCCGCTGGAAAAGCAGGCCCTGGAAGTCTACACGCCGCCGGCAAAGCCCTCGCTGATCGGCCTGTCGCGCACGGAGCTGGCCGACCGGCTCGGCGAGCTTGGCGTGCCCATGGGCCAGCGCAAGATGAGGGTACAGCAGCTCTGGCACTGGATGTATGTGCGCGGCGTGCAGGATTTCGCCGCCATGACCAACGTCGCCAAGGAGATGCGGGCGCTGCTGGAGGATCACTTCACGCTGGCGCGGCCCGAGGTGGCGGTGGAGCAGATCTCCAGCGACGGCACCCGCAAATGGCTGCTGCGGCTGCCCGGCGATGCCGGCGGGCGGGCCCATGAGGTGGAGTGCGTCTACATCCCGGAGACCGATCGCGGCACGCTCTGTGTCTCCTCGCAGGTCGGCTGCACGCTCAATTGCTCGTTCTGCCATACCGGCACCCAGCGCCTCGTGCGCAACCTCACCGCGGGCGAGATCGTCGGACAGGTGCTGGTGGCGCGCGATCGCCTGAACGACTGGACCGACCGCGACACGCCGGGCGGCGGCCGCCTCGTCACCAACATCGTGATGATGGGCATGGGCGAGCCGCTCTATAATTTCGACGCGGTGCGCGACGCGCTGCTGATCATGGCCGACGGCGACGGCATCTCGATCTCGAAGCGCCGCATCACGCTCTCGACCTCGGGCGTGGTGCCGAACATCGCGCGGATCGGCGCGGAGACCGGGGTGTCGCTCGCCATTTCGCTGCATTCGGTGCGTGACGAACTGCGCAACGAACTGGTGCCGCTCAACCGCAAATATCCGATCGCGGAGTTGCTGGAGGCGTGCCGCACTTATCCCGGCGTATCCAACGCGCGGCGCATCACGTTCGAATACGTGATGCTGAAGGGCGTCAACGATTCGCTCGACGATGCGCGGCGGCTGGTGAAGCTGCTCAAGGGTATTCCGGCGAAGATCAACCTGATCCCGTTCAATCCGTGGCCCGGCTCGGCCTACGAATGTTCGGACTGGGAGCAGATCGAGAAGTTCTCGGAATTCATCTTCAACGCCGGCTATTCCTCGCCGGTGCGCACGCCGCGCGGCCGCGACATCCTCGCCGCCTGCGGCCAGCTCAAGTCCGAGACCGAAAAGCTCTCCGCCCGCGAGCGGCAGGCGCTGCGCGCCATGGCGATGACGGACTGACGCAATCGCGCCTTACCCGGCTGGACACGATCCCGAGACCACCCGCGCCGTCAAAGGTGAAGGCCTCCAAAAAGTGAAGGGCTCCGGCTTGCGCCAGAGCCCTTCGACGGAGGGGGCATTGCCGGGTTTATGCCCCAACCGCAACGAAAGGCGCGGCCCCGAGGAGAAGAAGGGGCCGCGCGGTTCTGCTTACATGTTGTAGGCGCGCTCGCCGTGCTCGGCGAGATCGAGACCCTCGCGCTCGGCTTCCACCGTGACGCGCAGCCCGACGATCACGTCGACGACCTTGAAGATGATCGCCGAGACGACGCCGCACCACACCACCGCGATGATGACGGCAAGGATCTGCTTCCAGAGCTGGCCGGCCATGCTGTAGTCCTCGACTCCGACGCCGCCGAGCGAGCTCGCGACGAAGATGCCGGTGCCAATCGAACCGACGATACCGGCGACGCCGTGAACGCCGAACACGTCCGCCGTGTCGTCATAGCCGAACGCGTTCTTCACCGCCGTGCAGAAGATGAAGGACACGACGCCGCCGACCACGCCGAGCACGATGCCGCCCAGCGGCCCGACCAGACCCGCCGCCGGGGTGATGGCGACGAGGCCGGCGATCACGCCGGAGACCGTGCCGAGCAGCGAGGGCTTGCCCTTGACGATCCACTCCACGAACAGCCAGCCGAGCGCGGCAGCCGCCGTCGCCAGCAGCGTGTTGACCAGCGCCAGTGCCGCGACGCCATTGGCCTGCAGGGCCGAACCGGCGTTGAAGCCGAACCAGCCGACCCACAGCAGGGCGCCGCCGGTCAGCGTCAGCGTCAGCGAGTGGGGTGCCATCAGCTCCTTGCCGTAGCCGACCCGCTTGCCGACCATCAGGGCACCGACGAGGCCGGCGATGCCGGCGTTGATGTGCACCACCGTGCCGCCCGCGAAATCAAGCGCGCCGAGCTTGAACAGGTAGCCGTCGGACTGCCAGACCATGTGCGCGATCGGGTAGTAGACGAAGATCGCCCAGAGCACAGCGAACAGCAACACGGCCGAGAATTTGGTGCGCTCGACGAAGCCGCCGATGGCCAGCACGGGCGTGATCGCCGCGAAGGTCATCTGGAACGCGAAGAACACGTATTCCGGGATGGTGCCGCCGTCGTTCACGACATCCTTGTCGACACCGAGCAGGAACGCCTTCGAGAAGCCGCCGATGAAGGCCGATCCCGAGGTGAAGGCGAGGCTGTAGCCGATCACGATCCACAGGATCATCAGCAGGCAGGCCGCGGCGAGAATCTGGGTCAGCACCGACAGCATGTTCTTGGATCGGACGAGACCGCCGTAGAACAGCGCCAGGCCCGGCACGATCATCAGCAGCACGAGCACGGTCGAGACCAGCATCCATGCGGTGTCGCCCTTGTCAGCGGCGGGGGCAGCTGCAGCGGGAGCCTGCGCGAGCGCGGTGCCGCCGAGAAGCACCAGACTGGCGAGCGTCGCCAGTCCTGTGCTGGAGGGACGTTTGAACGTCATCTGTTTAGTCTCCTGATTGAATGTAGGTGAGCGCGTTTGAGGATCAGAGCGCCGCTGCGTCGGCTTCGCCGGTGCGGATGCGCACCGCGTGATCGAGGCCGATGACGAAAATCTTTCCGTCGCCGATCTGCCCCGTCTTCGCCGCTCCGGTGATCGCCTCGATGGTCTTGTCGACCTGATCGGAATTCACCGCGACTTCGATCTTGATCTTGGGAAGGAAGCTCACCGCGTATTCTGCGCCCCGGTAAATTTCGGTATGACCTTTCTGCCGGCCATAGCCCTTCACCTCGGTAACGGTCAGACCATGAACGCCGATGGCGGTCAGGGCGTCGCGCACCTCTTCCAATTTGAATGGCTTGATGATCGCCATAACAATTTTCATTGGGTGTATCCCCGCTTGGGCCCGGCAATCCGGGCGACTTCGATTGACTTTCACCACGCGGAGGAGAACTCGCTACGCGGGCACAGCCGCGCGTAGAGAATCAAATGCCGTGCCACCCGCGCGATATTCCCTAACGGATTATGAATCCGGGGGTTTTTGCGCTGCACGACTCACTTCCGGCGCTGCGCCATTCTGCCGCGCTCAATAATTGGGCACAATCGCTCAAAACGGGTGCATGCCAGACATTCGACGTATTGTTGCTTACCCGTGGTGCAGAATTTGGAGAAATTCTGATTGCGCCCATAGCGGCGGCCGCGCATCCGCCCAAGAGACGTGCGTTCCGTTGCCTCTGCAGGCATCTGATCTGTGGGGAAACCGTGACGACCTTGCGGCAGCGCCTGTCCTTTGGTTACCGCCCGGCGCGCCCGTCTCAGAGCGCGTCGTCGTTGGTTTCTCCGGTCCGGATCCGGGTTGCCCCCGAGATCGGGGTCACGAAGATCTTGCCATCGCCGATCTGGCCGGTCCGGGCAGACGTCGTGATCACCTCGACCACCTGATCGGCCAGCGCCGACGGAACAGCCACCTCGATCCGCAGCTTCGGCAGGAAATTCACGATGTATTCCGCGCCGCGATAGACCTCGGTGTGTCCCTTCTGCCGGCCGTAGCCCTTCACCTCGGTCACGGTCATGCCGTGCACGCCCACCACGGTGAGCGCCTGCCGGACTTCGTCGAGCTTGAAGGGTTTGATGATGGCGACGATGAGTTTCATGGAGATGTCGTTTCCAGCCCGAATAATTGATTGAGGGCGACCGATTTCCGATCGTCCCGATTTTCCACTTTGCCAGTTTCGGTCCCGGAAGAAACGAAAATTTTTGCTCCAGCCGCGGATCGCCCGACGCGCGATGGATTCCCGGTTGCGCTCCGGCGCGCCCTCGATACCATCCGCGGCAGGCGAGGAATGGCGGATCATCCGCAGGGAGAATGCTCATGGCAGGACCATCCTGGTTCGTGGCGATCAACGGCAAGCAGGAAGGCCCCTATTCGGAGACCGAGTTTCGCGACCTTCTCGCCAACGGCGTGGTCAACGCCGAGACGCTGGTCTGGAGCGAGGGAATGACCAACTGGCAGCGCGCAGCCGACATTCCCGGCCTGCTCGCTGGTGGCGGCCGGGCGGCCGCGCCGCCGATGCCGGGAAGCGGCGCCGCCCCGCGCGGCACCCTGTCGGTCGATTTCCCGCTGCTGCCGTTCATCGGCTACGGCCTGCTCTATATCATCGGCTTCGTCTTCGTCATTCCGGCCCCCTGGACCGCGACCGCCTTCTATCGCTGGGCGATCCCGTTCGTGCAGGTGCCACAGCGGCCGAATCTCAGTTTCACCGGCAAGCCCGGCGATATCTGGTACGCCTTCATCCTGATGGGGCTGGCCAACATCGCCAGTTCCTATTCCGATGAAAGCTACATGCTCGTCGGCTCGATCGTCGTTCAGGCGGTGATGTCCTGGTTCATCATCCGCTGGCTCGTGTCCAATATCGCCTCGGACGGGCGGCCGCTCGGGCTGAGTTTCAGCGGCGAGTGGTGGCAGTATCTCGGCTGGTATCTGTTCCTGATCGTTTCGATCATCACCATCATCGGCTGGGCCTGGGTCACCACCGCGTGGGGACGCTGGATGTGCGCCCGCATCGAGGGCACGCGCCGCCCGGTCTATTTCAACGCCAGCGGATTCGAACTCTTGTGGCGCAGCCTCGTCACCGGCTTCGCCTCGGCCTTCGTCATCCCGATTCCCTGGGTGGTGCGCTGGTATGCCCGCTGGATCGCATCTCAGGTGTCGGTCGGCGAGCCGACGTCGTAGCACTCCCCGCGATCCAACCCTTTCTTGTTTCGGCCCCCTCTGCTTCGCGGCGCAGGATTTGCTTTGCTGCGCGCGGATTGGTGCTTCTCCGGAGAATGGCGCGATGGGCGCAAAACGGCTGGCCGGAAAAGTGGCGCTGGTGACCGGCTCCGGACAGGGCATTGGCGCCGCGATTGCGCGGGTGTTCGCGGACGAGGGCGCACGCGTCGCCATCGTGACGCGCACCGAAAGCCACGGGCAGGCGACGTTGCGCGAGATTCTCGCGGCGGGCGGCGATGCGATGCTCTGCGTCACCGACATGGGCGAGCGCGCGCAGATCGCCCGGGCAATCGAGACCACGGTGGCGGCCTATGGCCGGCTCGACATTGTCGTGCACAACGCCGCCTCGTTCGCGGGCGGCCTGGTGGAGCAGCTCGACGAGGCCGCGCTCGACGAATCGCTCGGCGTCAATCTGAAAGGCGCGTTCCGCCTCGCGCACGAGGCCATTCCGCATCTGCGCCGCGCGGGCGGCGGCCGCTTGCTGTTCACCTCTTCGGTGACGGGACCGCGCGTCGCGATGCCGGGCTCATCCTACTACGCCGCGAGCAAGAGCGGCCTGAATGGATTCATCCGCACCGCCGCCATCGAGCTGGCGCGCGAACGCATCACGGTCAACGGCGTCGAGCCGGGATTTATAAGAACCCCCGCGATGGATCTGCTCGCGGACGCGCAGGGCCAGCAGGCCATGGCGAAATATATCCCGATGGGATTTATCGGCGCGCCCGAGGACATCGCCTACGCCATGCTCTACCTCGCCAGCGACGAGGCGCGCTACGTCACCGGGCAGACCATCGTTGTCGATGGCGGCAGCACACTGCCGGAAAGCCCTGTGTATCTCGACGAAGCCGACGGCGTTAAAGGGCTGGCGGTAAGCTGATTTCTTGCGCCGTCCCTCCGAGCATCTGAAAAGCGCTGCTACTCCCGCCGCAGGCGGATCGAGCCTTCCTGCACGACGGAGGCGACGAGGGTGCCGTCCGGTTTGAAGATGGTGCCGCGCGTCAGCGCACGGCCGCCCTGCGCGCTCGGCGAATCCTGCGCATAGAGCAGCCAGTCGTCGGCGCGGAACGGGCGGTGAAACCACATCGCGTGATCGAGGCTGGCCGGCATCATCCGCTTGTCGAACAGCGTACGGCCATAGCGCGACATCGCCGCGTCCAGCAGCGAGAAGTCCGAGGCATAGGCGAGCGCGCACATATGCAGCGCCGGATCGTCGGGCAACGTCGCCGCCGTCTTGATCCAGATGTGGATGCGGCCGCTCTCGATCTTCTCGCCGAAATAGCGGCCAAGCTCCACCGGGCGCAGTTCGATCGGCCGCTCCGATTCGTAGTAGCGCCGGATGAACTCGGGCATGTTCTCCAGCACCTTCTGGAAGATCGGTTGTTTCGAGATTTCCTCCGCCGTCAGTTTCTCCGGCGGCGGCACATCGGGCATCGTGTCCTGATGGATGAACGCCCCCTCTTCCTCCACATGGAACGAGACCATGATCGAAAAGATCGCAGCGCCGTGCTGGATCGCCGTCACGCGGCGGGTCGAATAGCTCTTGCCGTCACGCAGCCGCTCGACCTCATAGACGATCGGAATCGACGGATCGCCCGGCAGGATGAAATAGCAGTGCAGCGAATGCGGCAGCCGGTGTGCGACGTCCTCCACCGTCCGGCACGCGGCCACCATGGCCTGGCCGATGACCTGACCTCCATAAACGCGCTGCCAGCCGGTCTGCGGACTGACGCCACGGAACAGGTTCTCCTCCAGCTTTTCGAGATCGAGGATGGCGAGAAGGTCGATCAGGCTCTTTGACATGATGATCTTTCAGGACGCGCAGCAGTAAGCGGAAACGGGACCGAAGGTTTTCCCGCATCCATAAAGGCTGATAGGATGTCGGAGCAATGAACTGAAGACCTATGTCGCCCGGATGTTCGGGCGAGGCAAGTGCGAGTTGAAACGATGCCGGCGCAGAAACCTGTGGTAATTGGCGGCGGCGCGTTCGCCGGACTGGGTCTTGCCCTCGCCCTCCGTCGGGGCCTCGGCGGGGATTTGCCGGTGATCGTCGCCGATCCGGCGCTCGCAGACCGGCCGAGCCGTGATCCCCGCGCCTCCGCCATCGTCGCCGCCGGCCGCCGCCTGTTCGACACACTCGGCGTATGGGCGGACGTGAGGGACGAATCCCAGCCGATTCTCGACATGGTCTGTACCGACAGCCGCACCAACGATGCGGTGCGCCCGACGCTGCTCACCTTTGCGGGCGACGTCGCGCCGGGCGAGCCGTTCGCGCACATGGTCGAGAACCGCATGCTGATCGACGCGCTGGTCCGCCACGGTGAGGCGGCGGGCATCGATCTGCGCCCCACGACAGTGACCGGATTCAGGGCCGGCGCGGAAGGAATCGCGGTCACGCTCGGCACCGGCGAGACCGTCGAGGCCACGCTGCTGGTCGCCGCCGACGGCGCCCGCTCGCATCTGCGCGAACGCGCCGGCATCGCCACCCACGGCTGGGACTACGACCAGTCCGGCATCGTCCTTACGGTCGGCCACGAGCGCGACCACGAGGGCCGTGCCGAAGAACACTTTCTTCCCTCCGGCCCGTTCGCGATCCTTCCACTGAAAGGCAACCGTTCTTCGCTGGTGTGGACCGAGAAGCGCCGCGAGGCGGAGCGGATCGTCGCGCTGCCCGAGGCCGAATTCCGCTTCGAGCTGGAGCGCCGCTTCGGCCTGCATCTGGGCGAGGTGCGCCCGCTCGACAAGCCGCGCGCGTTTCCGCTCGGCTATTTCGTCGCGCGCAGCTTCATCGCGGACCGGCTGGCGCTGGTCGGCGACGCCGCCCACCTGATTCACCCGATCGCCGGGCAGGGCCTCAACATGGGCCTGAAGGACATCGCGGCGCTCGCCGAGGTGATCGTGGACGCTGCGCGCCTCGGCCTCGATCCCGGAACGCACGATGTGCTTGAACGTTATCAGCGGTGGCGGCGTTTCGACACCGTGGCGATGGGCGTCGCCACCAATGCGCTGAACATGCTGTTCTCGAACGATCTGCCGGTGCTGCGCCCGCTGCGCGATTTTGGATTGGGCCTTGTCGATCGCCTGCCGCCGCTGAAGGGCGCGTTCATCCGGCAGGCCGCGGGCCTTTCCGGCGAAGTGCCGCGCCTGCTGCGTGGCGAGGCGATCTGAGCGACATCACCGCGCCCTGTCAGCCGTCTCGTGTGGTCGTCGATCAAGTTACCGGGCTTCGGCGGTTGCCCTCAGCCGCTGAACAGGCTTGAATCCGCACCAGACAGATCAAACACCCGGCGGAACGCTCGAATGAAACTGTACTACTCGCCCGGAACCTGCGCAGTCGCCTGCTGGATCGCACTTGAATGGGCTGGCGCCGAATTTGATGTCATCAAGGCGAATTACAGTTCCGCCGAGTTTCAGCGCGTCAATCCGCTAGCCCAGGTCCCGGCGCTCGATATCGGCGGGCCCCGTGCGATGACACAGGCCGACGCGATCCTGAACTACATCGCTGAACGTTATCCCGCCGCCCATCTTGGTGCGGATGACGACATCAATGGGCGCTTTGAGTTCGGGGAGACGCTTGCATTCCTGACCGGAGATTTCCACCCGGCGTTCTGGCCATTCTTCTCGCCGCAGCGTTATACGACGGACCATGCACCGCAGGCGCTCGACAACGTCCGGACCGCAGCCCATGCGCGGATCGAGCGGGTGATGCAGCATCTCGATCGGATCATCGGCGACAGCGAGCACCTCTACCGGAATCGCCGGACCGTGGCGGATTCCTATGCCTACGTCATGATCCGCTGGACATCCCGGCTGCCGAAGACGTGGCGCGACTATCGCAACGTCAGCCGCTTCGTCACCCGCATCGAAGCGGATCCCGGCGTGCAGAACGTCATGCGGCTGTCGGCGAAATAATCCCGCACCCGCCGCCGCGGCGTTTCGTCATTCGATCTTGCGCGCTTCCTCCGGCAGCATGATCGGAATGCCGTCGCGGATCGGATAAGCGAGCTTGGCCGAGCGCGAAATCAACTCCTGCCGTTCGGCATCGAACACCAGTGGCCCCTTGGTCAGCGGGCAGACCAGAATCTCCAGAAGCTTGGGATCCACGTTGCGCTCGGGATGATCGTTGGTCGTGCTCATGCCTGTCCTTGCGATAGCGTTTAGGGCGCAGTCATCGGCGGGCGATATCCGAAGATCGCCGAGCCGATACGCACGTGCGTTGCGCCGAGGCGAATGGCCGCGGCGAAATCCGCGCTCATGCCCATCGAGAGTTTGCCGAGACCGTTGCGGGCGGCGATCTTCGCCGTCATCGCGAAATGCGGCGATGGCGGCTCGTCGACCGGCGGAATGCACATCAATCCGACGATGGGGAGATGATAGGTGTCCCGGCAGGCCGCGATAAAGGCATCGGCCTCGGACGGGATGACGCCCGCCTTCTGCGGCTCCTCGCCGGTGTTGACCTGCACGAACATCTGCGGCGCGCGGCCCTGCCGGGCAATCTCCTTCGCCAGCGCCTCGCACAGGCTGATGCGATCCACCGAATGGATTGCGTCGAACAACGCCACGGCCTCCTTCGCCTTGTTGGATTGCAGCGGGCCGATCAGGTGCAGCGAAAGGGCGGGATATGTCTCCATCAGCGCGGGCCATTTGCCCTTCGCCTCCTGGACGCGGTTTTCGCCGAACACTCTCTGCCCGGCGTCAATGACCGGAACGATCGCCTCCGCATCGAAGGTTTTCGAGACCGCGACGAGCGTTACGGAGGACCGCTCCCGCCCGGCGTCGGCGCAGGCGCGCGCGATCTCCGTCTCGACGGCGGACAGACCGGCGTGGAAAGGCTGCGTCAAGGTCGGCTCGGCTGACATCACAGGATCTGCACTCACTCGTCGATTTTTAACGAAACCTCGAAAGCAATTTTGAAGGGCTCCATCATAGGGTCCGCCCGGGGGCCGGGAAAGTGTGATGTCTCGTATTCGATTCGACAGCAAGGCCTTGGCAGCGGGCCTGACCGGAATCCGGGCCCGTATCGTCCTGATTGCGCTGATTCTGGTGGTTCCCCTGATGCTGGAGCGCGTGCGCAGCCTCGAACATGCGCGGACGCAGCAGATGCAGGCAGCGACCGACAAGCTCGTCAGCCTGGCCCGGCAAAGCGCCATGTCGCAGCGCGAGGTTCTGACCTCGGCGCAATCGTTCCTCCGCGCCGCAGCCCTGCATGTCGCCAGCCCGGAGCCGGACTGCAACGTGCTGGCACTCGGACAGTCGCTGGGACTTCCCTGGCTGCGGTCGGTCTCGATTATCGGCGGCGACGGCATCGTCAAATGCTCGACAATCCCTGATTTCGCCGGGACCAATCTCAGCGATCGGCCTTATCTGCGCTCGGCCCGCGAGCGGCGGGATTTTGTCCTGAGCGACTACATCTTCGGACGCGGCAGCAAGGAACCCATCGTCGTCGCGGCATTTCCGGTGGCGACAGTCGCACCGGACGACAGGAGCGTCGTCATCGCCAGCATGAACATCGACTGGCTGATCCAACTTCTCGGCCAGGCGACCACCCAGCAGGGGATCAGCGCCTATCTGATCAATGCCAATGGCATCGTTCTGGCGACCTCGGGCGCCGACCATAGCCATATCGGCCGCCCGTTCGAGGATCCGAACCTCGTCTCCACGGTGTTTTCCAGAACCGATGCGGGCAACGGGGATTCGTTTCCCTACGTCTCGCCGGAAGGTCGGCGACAGATGGTTTCCTTTGCCACTGTCGCCGGATCCGCCCGCCTGGTCCTCAGCCTCGACGAGGCGACCATGTTCCGCGAGGTCAACAACGAAGTTGCCGAGGCCTACGCTCAGTTCATCATCGTCAGCCTGCTGCTGCTGCTGAGCGCCTGGTTTATCGCCGAGCTTCTCGTCGTCCATCCGGTCCGCACCCTGACGGAAGTCGCCAACCGCTTCGCGGCCGGAGACTGGGGGGCCCGGGCGGCGATCCTGCGCCTGCCGACCGAATTCGGTCCGCTGGCGAACGCCTTCAACAGCATGGCGAGCAAGCTGAGCGAACGCGAGCAGGAGCTCTTGAAGGCCAACGATCAGTTGCTTGTCCTCGCCTCGCACGATCCGCTGTCGGGAATCGCCAATCGGCGCGGATTGCAGAGCCGGCTCGACTTCGAATGGCAGCGCGGCGAGCAGACCGGAGAAAGTCTTGCGGTCCTCATGATCGACGTCGATTATTTCAAGACGTTCAACGATACCTATGGCCACCGCGAGGGCGACGCCTGTCTGGCGTGCATCGGCGCATTGCTGGGCGCGGCTGCGATCGACGCCGGCGGCTTCGCCGCGCGCTACGGCGGCGAGGAATTCTGCCTGCTGCTGCCCAACACCGACAGCGAACATGCCGCCGCGACCGGCCGCAGCCTTCTGACGGCGGTGGCCGCCCTTGATATCGCCCATGCCAAGAGCGATCATCGCCGGGTCACGATCAGCGTCGGCGTTGCCGCGATGGTCCCGGTCGCCGCGCAGACCGCCGACAGTCTGATCGACGCCGCCGATGCGGCCCTCTACTCGGCCAAGCACCGGGGCCGCAACACCTTGGTCGAGCACGGTCTGATCGAGCCGGTGGAGGCTCCCCCCGGGGTGTCGCGGGAAGCCCTGCACTGAGCGCGCACCCGGCCCCCACAGGCGTTGACCCGTCATGGCTTTTTATGGCCTAGTCCCGCCGCCTCGGCCGGACCTCCGGTCAATTGAAAAAGTCCACAAAACCAATGACGAACGAACGGTACAACGCACGCGATTCGGAGCAGCGCTGGCAGCGCGTCTGGGACGAGCAGGCGGTTTTCGCCACGCGCAACGACGACTCGCGCCCGAAGTACTACGTTCTTGAGATGTTTCCCTATCCGTCGGGGCGCATCCATATGGGCCATGTGCGCAACTACACCATGGGCGACGTGAAGGCCCGCTACATGCGCGCGAGGGGCTACAACGTCCTGCATCCCATGGGCTGGGACGCCTTCGGCCTGCCGGCGGAAAACGCCGCGATGGCAGGCAAGGTCCATCCGCGGGTGTGGACCTACCAGAATATCGCAACCATGAAGGCGCAGCTCAAATCCATGGGCCTGTCGCTGGACTGGGCGCGGGAATTCGCGACCTGCGATCCGACCTACTACAAGCACCAGCAGCGCATGTTCATCGACATGATGAAAGCCGGGCTGGTGGAGCGCAAGCAGTCCAAGGTCAACTGGGATCCGGTGGACCAGACCGTGCTCGCCAACGAGCAGGTGGTGGACGGGCGCGGCTGGCGCTCCGGCGCGCTGGTCGAGCAGCGCGAACTGACCCAGTGGTTCTTCAGGATCAGCGCCTATGCGCAGGATCTGCTGTCCGCGCTCGACACCCTCGACCGCTGGCCGGAAAAAGTGCGCACCATGCAGCGCAACTGGATCGGCCGCTCCGAAGGGCTCCTGATCCGCTTCGCGCTCGAGGAGGCCACCACGCCGGACCGCGAAAGCGAGGTCGAGGTTTTCACCACGCGCCCGGACACGTTGTTCGGCGCCAAGTTTCTGGCGCTGTCGCCGGATCATCCGCTGGCGCAGGCTGTCGCACGCAACAACCCGGCGCTGGCCGACTTCATCGCCGAGTGCAAGCGCACCGGCACCGCGCAAGCGGACATCGACACGGCGGAGAAGCAGGGCTTCGACACCGGCATCCGCGCCGTGCATCCGTTCGATCCGAACTGGACGCTGCCGGTCTATGTGGCCAACTTCGTGCTGATGGATTACGGCACCGGCGCCATCTTCGGCTGCCCGGCGCACGACCAGCGCGACCTCGACTTCGCCAACAAATACGGCCTCGGCAACCTGCCTGTGGTGTGTCCGGAGGGGCAGGATCCGGCAAGCTTCGTCATCACCGACACCGCCTATGACGGCGACGGCCGCCTGATCAATTCGCGCAACGGATTCATCACGCTCGACGGCATGACGCCGGAGCAGGGGAAGGAAACCGTGGCGAAGGTCTTGTCTTCCGCCACGCTCGGCAACGCCGCCGTCGCCCAGCGTCAGGTCAATTTCCGCCTGCGCGACTGGGGCATTTCCCGGCAGCGCTACTGGGGCTGCCCGATCCCGGTGATCCACTGCGAGACCTGCGGGCCGGTGCCGGTGCCGATCAAGGATCTGCCGGTCGAACTGCCCGAGGACGTCGCCTTCGACCGCCCCGGCAATCCGCTCGACCGCCACCCGACCTGGAAGCACGTCGCGTGCCCCGAATGCGGCAGGCCCGCGCGGCGCGAGACGGACACCATGGACACCTTCGTGGATTCGTCCTGGTACTTCATCCGCTTCACCGATCCGTGGAACGAGGACGCGCCGACCACCCGCGGCGTTGCCGACCGCATGATGCCGGTGGACCAGTATATCGGCGGCATTGAGCACGCGATCCTGCATCTGCTCTACAGCCGCTTCTTCACCCGCGCGATGAAGGCCACCGGCCACATCGCAATGGACGAGCCGTTCGCGGGCCTGTTCACGCAGGGTATGGTGGTCCACGAGACCTACCGCGCCGCCGACGGCACCTTCGTGTCGCCGGCCGAAGTTCGTATCGAGGGCGATGGCGACACGCGCCGCGCCACGTTGCTTGCGACCGGCGGGCCGGTGGAGATCGGCCCGATCGAGAAGATGTCGAAGTCCAAGCGCAACACGGTGGACCCGGACGACATCATCGGCACCTACGGCGCGGACACTGCCCGCTGGTTCATGCTGTCCGATTCCCCGCCCGACCGCGACGTGATCTGGACCGAGCAGGGCGCACAGGGCGCGGCCCGCTTCATCCAGCGGCTGTGGCGTCTGGTTGGCGACGTGGCGGAGAAGGTTCCGACGGAGCCGGCGCGGCCGGCCGAATTCGGCGCGGACGCGCTGGCGCTGCGCAAGGCTGCCCACGGCGCGCTCGACAAGGTGTCGAACGGCATCGAGCGGCTGCATTTCAATGTCTGCCTCGCCTATATCCGCGAGTTCACCAACGCCCTTGCCGACGCTGCCGGCAAGCCGGACGCGCCCGCGCCGGACATGGCCTTCGCGCTGCGCGAGGCCGCCACCATCCTGATCCACCTGTTCCACCCGATGATGCCGCACCTGGCGGAAACCTGCTGGGAGGCGCTCGGGCAGCCGGGACTGGTGGCGCAGGCCGCGTGGCCGGTGGTCGAGCCCGCGTTACTGGTTCAAGACACCATGACGCTGCCGGTGCAGCTCAACGGTAAAAAGCGGGCGGAACTCACGATTTCGCGGTCGGCCCAGACCCCCGAAATTGAGGCTGCTGTTTTGGCGCTCGATGCGGTAAAGTCCGCGCTGGGGGACAAGCCGCCGCGCAAGGTGATCATCGTCCCGCAGAGGATTGTGAATGTCGTGGTCTGAGATCAAGACCGCCGCCACGCGGGTGATGGCGGTCCGTATGCTGGCGGTTGTCGCGCTGGCGGCCCTGACGGCCGGCTGCTTTCAGCCGATGTATGCGGAACGCACGCTGGACGGCCAACCCGGCCTGCGGGACAAGCTGGCCAGCGTCGAGGTGCCGCCGCTGGCCGTGCCGAACGCCTCGCCCGTTGCCCGCCTCGGCGTGAACGTCCGCAACGAGCTGATGTTCAAGCTGTACGGCACCGCCACCGGCGCGCCGCCGCTCTACCGGCTGGTGCTGAAGCTCAACACCAATCAGGTGGCGATGATCGTCGATCCGAACACCGCGCTGCCCGATATCCAGAACTACGGCATCGACGCCAGCTTCCAGCTGATCGAGAACGCCACCGACAAGGTCGTGCTCACCGGCAACACCTTCTCGCGCGTCACCTACGATACGCCGGGCTGGAAGCAGCGCTTCGCGCGCGTGCGCGCCCAGCGCGACGCCGAGGATCGCGCCTCCAAGGAAATCGCGGAAAACATCTCCACGCGCCTGGCGGCGTTCTTCTACGCGGGAACGTGACCACGCGAGGCAGCCCGCCGAACGACACGCGGCTGTATCTGCTCCGTCATCCAGAGGTGGCCGCACATGGCGCGGCTCTCGAAGGATGAACGACCGCGGCGGATATGCCCAGGCCATCGCCGAGGCTCGTTTACGCTCGCACCTCAGGGAGACGGACGAAGCATCCGTAGCCCGGATACAGCACAGTGAAATCCAGGCGACGCATTGCGCTTGGACGGCAAAGAGCTCTCCGCCGTCATCCCCGCGAAGGCGGGATCCATGATCCCGACGCAGACCGGATTGCGATGGGCCATTCGCGCATCCGACAGCAACTCTTTGCACGCACCCGCGACACCACGGCGTATGGGTCCCCACCTTCGCGGGGACGACGCAAGACAGTTGGAATGAAATGTTTTAGGACACCGCCATGGTTGCGCTGCGCGGCAAGGAGATCGACACCTATCTCGCCAAACCCGACACGGCGCGGCCGCTGGCGCTCGTCTATGGTCCCGACGCCGGTCTTGTGCGCGAGCGCGCCGACCTGCTGATCAAGGCGGCGGTGGATGATCCGAACGATCCGTTCTCGTTCGTGAGGCTTGAGGGCGACGACCTCGCCGCCGACCCAGCCCGTCTCGTCGACGAGGCGATGACGGTGCCGTTGTTCGGCGGCCGCCGTGCGATTCGCGTGCGCGCGGGCTCGCGCAATTTTTCCGCCGGCGTCGAGACGCTGGCGCAGACGCCGCCGGCCGACTGCTGCATCGTGATCGAGGCGGGCGAACTGCGCCCGGATTCGCCGCTGCGCAAAATCTGCGAGCGCGCAAAAAGCGCGGTGGCGATCGCCTGCTATCCGGACACCGAGCGCGATCTTGCCAAGCTGATCGACGACGAGATGCGCGAGGCGGGGCTGCGGCTCGCGGGCGATGCGCGCGCCGTGCTGATGGCGCATCTCGGGGGCGACCGGCAGGCCTCGCGCAACGAAATCCGCAAACTCACGCTCTACGCGCACGGCACCGGCGAAGTGACGCTGGCCGACGTCGCCGCGAGCATTTCCGATGCGTCGGACCTGCAGCTCGATCCGATCATCGACGCGGTGTTCGCCGGCAAGCCGGCCGACATGGAGAGCGGTCTGGCCAAGGCGCTCGCCGCCGGCATGTCGGCGGGCACGATCATGTTCGCGGCGCAGCGCCACGCCAGTTTCCTGCACAAGGCAAGACTGGCGATGGACGCCGGCGGCAGCGAGGACAGCGTGCTGGACAGCGGCTATCCGCGCCTGCATTTCTCGCGCAAGGGCGCGGCGCAGACCGCGCTGCGGCAGTTTTCATCGGATCGACTGGCCCGCGTCATCATGCAGCTCGGCGACGCGGTGCTCGACATGCGCAAGCAGACCCCGCTCGCCGACGTCATCGCCCAGCGAGCGCTGCTTTCCATCGCGGTGAACGCGAGGAGAAGGGAGTGACGAAAACTCCATCTCACAACACGCCTTGGGATGTGAAAGCTTAAAGCCGCATGCAGATACGCCTTCGCTCTATACTGTTTTAACAAGCGTTAGAATATCCTGCAGCGGATATAGCATCTTCGGAGTTTTCAGATTTTCGGAGTATGTCCTGAAGTTCAGGCTTTCATAGAAAGCCGTGGAATCTTCATCGAGCGAAGTCAGCGTCAGCGCATAGTATCCCGCATGCTCGGCAATCGCGGCGGCGCGGACGAATACGTCCATCAGTAGGTATTCTCCCAGTCCCTGTCGTTGATACGCACCATCGACAGCGAGGAAGCTAAGATTCAAGGCGGGAAACGCCGTATAGTTTTGTAAGTAATTCTCTTTCTTGTCAGCGTCAGGCAACTCGGAAACGCTCTCACTTCCGAGCTGCAATGCGTAATAGCCGACTACGTTGGGGGAGTTCTGCAGATAAGCACAGAAGACCCGGTGCTCGCCTCGCCTTACTGCTTTTTTCGCTTTGTTCTTGAGGAATGCATCCAGCGGACGTTTGCCGCTCGAAAAGCGATTGACGATCGCTTTATCGGAAAACGGCTCGATCGAGACTTTCGTCAGGTCCAGAGGCGGGTCGTTCTTGCTTGGCACGATTTATTTCAACGTACCTCTGCCGCATACCAACGATCTTGGCGTTTGGCCCGCCGTTTTCGTTCTGGACACGCCGAACGAACTCGGCGGCCTCTCGCTGGTTCCTAAACTTCAACTTTCCATTGCGGAAAGCAAGCGAGTTCCACCAGCGCATGAAGCTTTGGAGGATGGTGCTTTCCATGATTGGTGGTCCGTGAGTTTCTGCGGTGGAAAACTAATCAGTTCAGTAAGATAGTATTTTTTCCCAAAAATTCAAATTTCCCGCCTACGTGAATCAGGGAAGACTCAGGTTAGCAATAGAATTTTCTTCTAATTTTGACTTCTCGCTTAAAATATCAGAATCTTCGGTCGAGAACGAAGGCCGCATGGCAGAAGATTATGACTCAAACAATTTTTATTATTCCTCGTCTTTCGGCTGCAACCGAGAGGATTGATCGCCAACCTACGATGCGACGTCGCGATTCCCGCGAGGTCCGTTGCAACAAGCCCTACCGCCCCCGCTCCAGCCGCTTCAGCACGTCGTCGAGCTGGTCGAGGTCGCGGTAGCGGATCTGCATCGAGCCGCCCGGCCCGCGATGCTCCACCGTGACCTTGAGGCCGAGCGCGTCGCTGACGCGCTTTTCCAGCGCGCGGGTGTCCGCATCCTTCTCGGTCGGCGCGGACGATGCGCGCGGCGTCTGCGGCTTGCGCTCCGGCACACCCGCCTCGTGCGCCAGCGCTTCCGCCTGACGCACGGTGAGGCCTTCTTCCACGATACGCTTGGCGACGGCGATCGGATCGTCGACGCCGATCAGCGCGCGCGCATGACCCATGGTCAGCTGGCCGGCGGAAATCATCTCCTGCACCGGATCGGGCAGCTTCGTCAGCCGCATCATGTTGGCGACGTGGCTGCGGCTCTTGCCGACGAGGCGCGCGATGTCGTCGGCACCGTGGTTGAAGTCGTCGGCGAGGGCGTGATAGCCGAGCGCCTCTTCCATCGGATTGAGATCGGAGCGCTGCACGTTCTCGATGATCGCGATCTCGAGCGCGGTGCCGTCGCCGACATCCATCTGCACCACCGGCACCTCGTGCAGGCCGGCGCGCTGCGAGGCGCGCCAGCGCCGCTCGCCCGCGATGATCTCGAAGCGGTCGTTGGCGCCACGCGTCGGCCGCACCACGATCGGCTGGATCAGACCGTGCTGCTTGATCGAGGCCGCCAGTTCGTTCAGCTCGGCGTCGGAAAATGCCCGGCGCGGATTGCGCGGATTGGGCTTGATGAACTCGATCGGCACTTTTCGCGGGCTGCGCGACGGCGCGGCTTTCGCCGCTTCGCCGCCGACGTCGCCGATCAGGCTCGCGAGACCACGTCCCAACCGCGAGCGTGCTTCCTCGGCCATTTTTTTTGCTCCTTCATATCCGCACGCAGCGATGGCGCGCGATCAACTGCTCAGAGGAACACCCTCACCCCGAGGGGCCCGCGCATGGCGCGGCCCTCGCAGAGCGACGGAGAAAATATCTTACAAAGCGCCGTCCCGGAGTCGGCTTCAGCAAAGCTGAATCTGACTTCCGACTATTTCCCTGAGACGAGCACGATCGTATCCGAAAACCGGATTCCACTTTTCGGGATCATGCTCTAATGCGCCGCGCGCAGGTCGCGCTCGCGCTGAATCACTTCGGTCGCGAGCTTCAGATAGGCTTCGCTGCCGACGCATTTGAGATCGTACACCAGCACCGGCTTGCCATAGGACGGCGCTTCGGAGATGCGCACGTTGCGCGGGATCATGGTGTTGTAAACCTTCTCGCCCATGAACTGCCGCACGTCGGCGACCACCTGATTGGACAGGTTGTTGCGCGCATCAAACATCGTCATCACGATGCCGTGGATCGACAGGTTCGGATTCAGCGTCGAGCGCACCTGCTCCACGGTCTGCAGCAGCTGAGACAGACCTTCGAGCGCGAAGAACTCGCACTGCAGCGGCACCAGGATCGCATCCGACGCCGCCATCGCATTGACCGTCAGCAGATTGAGCGACGGCGGGCAGTCGATCAGCACGTAGGTGAAGTCCGCCTCCGGCGAGATGTTGGTGTTGAGCGGGGCGATGGCGTCGCGCAGCCGGTAGGCGCGGTCGCGCATCGAGCCCAGTTCGAGCTCAAGGCCGGACAGGTCCATCGTGGAGGGCGCGATCGACAGGCGCGGCACGGCGGTCGGGATTACGGCGTCGCGCAGCGGCATGTCGCCCATCAGCACGTCATAGGTGGAAGACGCGCGATGCTGCCGGTCGATGCCGAGCCCGGTCGAGGCGTTGCCCTGCGGATCGAGATCGACGATCAGCACCCGCTCGCCGATGGCGGCCAGCGCGGTGCCGAGATTGATGGCGGTGGTCGTCTTGCCGACACCACCCTTCTGATTCGCCATCGCGATGATTCGCGGCGTGGCGTGATCGGGCGCGCGCGCATTTTCACCCGCATCTCGCGTACCGGTTGAAATATCGTCAGTCTCGGTCATGGCCTTGGCGCTGTTTACGCTCGAGGGCACGGATATCCACGATCCAGCCTGGCCCTGTCAGACTGGGATGGAGGCCAAGGTCAATATTCCAATATTTAGTAGCTTCGGTCAATTCCGACTCTACATCTTGACCCTTGAGAAACAGCGCGCGTGCACCGCTGACGATCACCGGTTCGACCCACTGGAGCAGCATTTGTAGCGGCGCCAGCGCGCGCGCCGTGACGCAATCGTAACCCTGCGCCGAGCTATCCACATAATCCACGATATCCGACGGATGAACAACAGCCGATGCGCCGGACACGCGAATCGCCTCGCGCAGAAACGCAGCCTTCTTGCCGTTGCGCTCCACCAGATCGATGCGCCCGCCGGTGTCCGCCAGCACGCAGCCGAGCACGATGCCGGGGAATCCACCGCCGCTGCCGAGGTCAAGCCAGCGCCGCGCGTCGGGCGCGAGCCGCAGAAGCTGCAGCGAATCGGCGACGTGGCGGGTCCAGATTTCTCCCAGCGTCGAAGGTGCGACCAGATTGGTCTTGGCCTGCCAAAGCAGCAGCAGATCGATGAAGCGGTCGAGCCGCGCTTGCGTTTCACGTGAAACAGGCGCGAGCGTGAGCGCGCGCGCCTTGTCGGCGGACAGCTCGGTCCCCCTCGCCTCAGCCTCCGACATGGCCCGCATCCGCAACGGAGGTCCGCCGTGACGCGCGCTCCTGTCGGCGCAGATAAGCGGTGAGGATTCCGAGCGCCGCCGGCGTCAGCCCGTCGAGCCGCGCCGCCTGCCCAATCGTAGCAGGCTTTGCCGCCGTCAGCCGCTGCCGCGCCTCGATGGAAAGGCCCGGCACGTCCGCGAAATCCACGCCGCCCAGCCCCAGGCTTTCATCGCGGCGGAAGGCGTCCACGTCGGCCTTCTGGCGGGCGAGATAGACATCATACTTCGCGTCGATCTCGACATGCTCGGCGATCGCCGCGCTGATGTCGTTCAGCTCCGGCCAGATCCGGGCCACATCGGCCCAGCCGATCTCCGGATAGGCCAGCAGTTCGAAGGCCGAGCGGCGCTGGCCGTCTCGGTTCAGCGCCAGCCCGTAAGCGGCGGCGGCATTCGGCGTAATGGACAGCGCGCGGGTGCGCGTCTTGGCGTCGGTCAGCGCCGCCATCTTGTTGCGATGAAACCGGGCGCGCCCTGCACCGATGACACCGAGCGCGAGGCCGCGATCGGTGAGCCGCTGGTCGGCATTGTCCGCCCGCAGGGTCAGCCGGTACTCGGCGCGCGAGGTGAACATCCGGTACGGCTCGGAGACGCCGCGCGTCACCAGATCGTCGATCATCACGCCGAGATAGCCATCGGCACGGTCGAACGTGATGGTCTCGCCGCCGCCAGCCGACAGGGCCGCGTTGATGCCGGCGACGATGCCCTGTGCCGCCGCCTCCTCGTAGCCGGTGGTGCCGTTGATCTGTCCGGCCAGAAACAGGCCCTTCAGGCGCTTCGCTTGCAGTCCGGCGGTCAATTCGCGCGGGTCGACGTGGTCGTATTCGATGGCATAGCCCGGCCTCACCATCCGCACCCGCTCCAGCCCGGGAATCGTGGCCAGAATCGCAGCCTGCACCTCCTCCGGCAGCGAGGTGGAGATGCCGTTCGGATAAACGGTGCTGTCGTCCAGCCCTTCCGGCTCCAGAAAGATCTGGTGGCCATCGCGGTCGCCGAAGCGGACGATCTTGTCCTCGATGGAGGGGCAGTAGCGCGGGCCCCGGCTCTGGATCTGGCCGGAATACATCGGCGAGCGATGCACATTGGCCCGGATCACCTCATGGGTGGCCGCCGTGGTTCGGGTGATGCCGCATTCGATCTGCGGCGTCGTGATCTTGTCCGTCAGCACGGAAAACGGCTTGGCCGGATCGTCGCCGGGCTGCATCTCCACCGCCGCCCAGTCGATGGTGGTGCCATCGAGGCGCGGCGGCGTCCCGGTCTTCAGCCGGGCCAGCGCAAATCCCAGGTGCTCAAACGATCCGGACAGGCCCACTGCCGGTGCCTCGCCGATCCGCCCGGCAGGCCAGGACTGTTCGCCGAGGTGAATCAGTCCGCGCAGAAAGGTGCCGGTGGTGATCACCACCGCGCCAGCCTTCAATTCGCGTCCGTCCGCCAGCCGCAGACCGGATATCCGGTCCTCTGTCCAGACGAGCGCATCGGCCTCGCCCTCGATCACCTCAAGGCCCGCCGTTTGACGGATCGCCGCCTGCATTGCGGCGGCGTAAAGCTTGCGGTCGGCCTGCGCCCGCGGTCCGCGCACCGCCGGGCCCTTGCGGCGATTCAGCATCCGGAACTGGATGCCACCTGCATCCGCCACCCGGCCCATCAGCCCGTCCAGCGCATCGACTTCCCGGACAAGATGACCCTTGCCGAGCCCGCCGATGGCCGGATTGCACGACATCGCACCCACTGTATGGAACCGATGGGTCAGAAGCGCGGTCCGCGCGCCCATACGAGCCGCTGCGGCCGCGGCTTCGCAGCCCGCGTGCCCGCCACCCACCACGATCACATCAAACGACGTCGTCACGGATCATTCTCCGATATTCCGGCCTGTATCTAGCGCGAGTTCGTGCCGGTCGAAAGACGGGAGGCGCGATCTGTTTCACGTGAAACAGCCGACGCAAGCTACCGAGCATATTTCGACTGGATTTGTTTCACGTGAAACACTGGTTGCTTCGAGGCGCGCTCCCTCCTGTTTCACGTGAAACATTCACTTCCCTATGCAGAAATCCCGGAAGATCGTGTCCAGCACGTCCTCCACGTCGATCCGCCCGAGCAGACGCCCTAAAGCCCGCTGCGCCAGCCGGACTTCCTCCGCCAGCAGTTCGATCCCGCGCGAAGCGGCCGCATCGGCCCGGCCGAGGGCATCGAAGGTTTCCGCCAGTGCCGCCCGGTGCCGTTCCCGGGTCATCACCGCCTGATCGACCTGGAAGAACTCCGCCGCAAAGTTCGCAATATCTCGGAGAAGCGGCTCGATCCCCGCGCCGGACGCCGCCGAAATCCGGTGACTGACGTCTTCGACCGCATCCGCCGCCGAAACCAGATCGGATTTGGTACCGATCCGCCAGACCGGGGCCTGAAAAGCCGGTTCGAGGCCGCCGTCACCGTCCTCGTCTTTACCAGTTGCTAACCATAAAACGAGATCGGCCTGCCCGGCCCGCGCCCGCGCCCGGCGGACCCCCTCCTGCTCGACAGGATCGTCGCTGTCCCGCAGTCCGGCGGTGTCGACCAGAGTGACCGGATAACCGCCGATATCGAGCTGAACCTCGATCACATCCCGCGTGGTGCCCGCGATCGGCGAGACGATGGCGACTTCGCGCTGCACCAGCCGGTTCATCAGGGTCGATTTGCCGACATTCGGCGCGCCAACAATGGCCACCACCATCCCGCCCCGCAGCCGTTCGCTGCGCCCGCCCCCGCCCAGCACCGCGGCGATCTCCGCGCGGAGCCCCGCAATCCGCTCCAGGGCCGGCCCGGCGAGATCGTCCGGCACGTCGCCTTCGTCGGAAAAGTCGATATCGGCTTCCAGCAGGGCCCCGATGGCGATCAGCCGCGCCCGCCAGTCCCGTGCGCGCTCACCCAGAAGCCCCTCCATCTGCCGCAGGGCCAGCCGCCGCTGCACGTCGGTGTCGGCATGGATCAGATCGTCCAGCCCTTCGGCCTCGGTCAGGTCGATCTTGCCGTTCTCAAAGGCCTGCCGGGTGAATTCGCCCGGCTCGGCCGGACGCAGACCCGGCTGCACCGCGAGTTCGGCGAACAGGGCCGCCAGCACCGCACGGCTGCCATGGACATGGAGTTCGGCGACATCCTCCCCGGTCGCGCTGGCAGGTGCCGGAAACCACAGCGCCACCGCATCGTCGATCATCTCGCCGGACCGCGCCTTCAGGCGGCTTCGCATCGCCCGGCGCGGTTCGGGCAGACGCCCAACCAACGCCGTCAGAGCCTGCCCCGCCTGCGGCCCCGACATCCGCACCACGGCGATGGCCGCAGGTACGCGGCCGGACGACAGGGCGAATATGGTTTGCGCGGCCGGACCCATTGCCTATCTTCCGAGTTCCAGATTCATCATCACGTCGCGACCTGACGCCACTGGTGGTCGCCTGAACGTAAACCGATCCAATCTCGGATCCTTGGACATTCCCGATGCACACCAACCGCCTGTCCGGCGAGACCAGCCCTTATCTCCTGCAGCACCAGCACAATCCTGTCGACTGGTGGCCATGGGGCGACGCCGCGCTGGCCGAGGCAAGGCGCAGCAATCGGCCGATCCTGCTCTCCATCGGGTATGCGGCCTGCCACTGGTGCCACGTCATGGCGCATGAAAGCTTCGAGGACGACGCCACGGCGGCGGTGATGAACGAGCTGTTCGTGAACATCAAGGTGGATCGCGAAGAGCGGCCGGATATCGATCAGATCTATATGAACGCCCTGCACCATCTCGGCGAACAGGGCGGCTGGCCGCTCACCATGTTTCTCGCCCCCGACGGGCGGCCGTTCTGGGGCGGCACCTATTTCCCGAAGACGGCGCAATATGGCCGCCCCTCCTTTACCGAGGTGCTGCGGGAGCTGTCGCGGGTCTACCACGAGAAGCCGGAGACGGTGGAGCAGAACGGCTCCGCCCTCACCGCCCGCCTCGCCCATCGCGCAAAGGCCGAAAAGCCCGGCAGTCTCGGCCCCGATGAGCTGACCAGTGCGGCGGTCTCCATCGCCCGCGCCACCGATCCGACCAACGGCGGCCTGCGCGGCGCGCCGAAATTCCCGCAATGCTCGATGCTGGAGTTTCTCTGGCGTGCGGGCGCGCGCACCGGCGACGAGCGGTTCTTCATCACCTCCGAACTTGCGCTGACGCGGATGAGCCTCGGCGGCATCTACGATCATATCGGCGGCGGCTACGCCCGCTATTCGGTGGACGAGCGCTGGCTGGTGCCGCACTTCGAGAAGATGCTGTACGACAACGCCCAGATCCTCGATCTGCTGGCCCTCGGCTCCGCCCGCACCGGAAACACGCTGTTCAGAGAGCGGACCGACGAGACGATTGGCTGGTTGCTGCGCGAAATGGTGCAGCAGTACGGCGGCTTCTCATCATCCCTCGATGCCGATTCCGAGGGCGAGGAAGGCAAGTATTACGTCTGGTCGCTGGACGAAATCCGCAGCATTCTCGGGGTGGAAAATGCTGCGCTTTTCGCAGAATTCTATGACATCAGCGCCGAAGGGAATTTCGAAGGGCATAATATCCCCAATTTACTCAGCGACTTACCGCAATCACCCGCGCAGCATGAGAATTTTGCTGCAATGCGAAAATTGCTGCAGCAAGAGCGCAGCAAACGGGTCCGCCCCGGTCTCGACGACAAGGTGCTCGCCGACTGGAACGGACTGATGATCGCCGCGCTCGCCAATGCCGCGCGGGTGTTCGATCGTCCGGACTGGTTCGCTCCCGCGTGCGACGCGTTCCGGTTCGTTCAGTCCCGCATGACCCGCGACGGCAAGCTCGGACATTCCTGGCGGCAGGACCATCTGCTGCTGCCGGGGCTCGCCAGCGACTACGCGGCGATGATCCGCGCCGCGCTGGCGCTGTTCGAGGCCACCGGCGACTCCGCCTGCCTCGATCAGGCGATCGCCTGGCAGCAAACGCTCGACGCCGATTATGCCGATCCCGATCACGGTGGCTACTATCTGACGACGGCCGGCGCGACCGGCCTGATCGTCCGCCCGCATTCGACGGTCGACGACGCGATTCCCAACCACAACGGCCTGATCGCCCAGAACCTCGTCCGCCTCGCTTCGCTGACCGGCCAAGCGGAATGGGCGCGGCGGCGCGATGCCCATTTCGAAGCGCTGCTGCCGCTCGCCTCCGAAAACGTGTTCGGCCATCTGTCAGTGCTGAACGGGCTGGATCTTTTTCTCTCGGGGGCGGAGATCGTCGTGACGGGAACCGGGCCGGAAGCGGACTCCCTGCTCGCCGCAGCCCGGCGGCTGCCGCCGGCGACGACCATCATCTTCCATGCGGCCAACGGCACGGCCTTGCCCGATACGCATCCCGCCCATGCCAAGGGGACATCATTGGGCGGGAGTGCGGCCGCGTTCATCTGCCGCGGTCAGAGCTGCTCGCTGCCGATCACCGATCCCGCAGGGCTGGTCCACGAAAAGGCCATGGCCGGCATATCCTGATCGCGGCCCGTTCGCGAGACTGCGCCAGCCGGCGAGGACCGCGAAAATCAGTCACGTGGGCCATACCACCAGTGAATGCTTTGCCGTGCCCTGTGGCCATCCCTGTGCGTCGGCAACGACAGCCCGCGCCAGAAACCGATCAGCACGAACAGGAACATCAAACCGGCGAGACCGTAAAAGGCATAGGAGAAGATCGTTGCCAGCATGCACGCACCCTCCTCCTGACACTGCTTCCAAATGGCACCCAACCCAAGGGCCACGATCCGGACTTGCCGGATCCCCGACCTTCAGTCGAGGCCGCGCCACCGTCGGTTCACCGACCGACGGCGATGCACGCCATCCCCATCAGGTGTTCATCGACTCGAAGAACTCGGAATTGTTCTTCGTGCTGCGCAACTTGTCGAGCAGGAAGTCGATGGCGTCCATCGTCCCCATCGGATTTAGGATGCGGCGCAGGACATACATCTTCTTGAGCACGACGGGCTCGGTGATGAGTTCTTCCTTGCGCGTGCCGGAGCGAGCGATGTCGATCGCCGGGAAGGTGCGCTTGTCCGCGACCTTGCGATCCAGAATAAGCTCGGAGTTACCGGTGCCCTTGAACTCCTCGAAGATCACCTCGTCCATCCGGCTGCCGGTGTCGATCAGCGCGGTGGCGATGATGGTGAGCGAGCCGCCCTCCTCGATGTTGCGCGCGGCGCCGAAGAACCGCTTGGGCCGCTGCAGCGCGTTGGCGTCGACACCGCCTGTCAGCACCTTGCCCGAGGACGGCACCACAGTGTTGTAGGCACGTCCCAGACGCGTGATGGAGTCGAGCAGGATCACCACATCGCGGCCGTGTTCCACCAGACGCTTGGCTTTCTCGATCACCATTTCGGCGACCTGCACGTGACGCACTGCCGGCTCGTCAAAGGTGGACGACACCACCTCGCCCTTCACCGAGCGCTGCATGTCGGTGACTTCTTCCGGTCGCTCGTCGATCAGGAGCACGATCAGATAGCATTCCGGATGGTTGGCGGTGATCGCATGCGCGATGTTTTGCATCAGCACGGTCTTGCCGGTGCGCGGCGGCGCGACGATCAATGCGCGCTGGCCCTTGCCGATCGGCGCGACGATATCGATCACGCGGGTCGAGAGATCCTTGCGGGTCGGATCGTCAATCTCAAGCCGGAAGCGCTGGTCCGGAAACAGCGGCGTCAGGTTGTCGAAATTGACCTTGTGCCTGGACTTTTCCGGGTCTTCGAAGTTGAGAGTGTTGACCTTGAGCAGCGCGAAATAGCGCTCGCCCTCTTTCGGGCTGCGGATATGCCCCTCGATCGTATCGCCGGTCCGCAATCCGAAACGCCGGATTTGCGAGGGCGACACGTAGATGTCATCCGGTCCCGGCAGATAGTTGGCGTCGGGAGAACGCAGGAAACCGAAGCCGTCCGCAAGAACCTCGACGACACCCTCGCCGATGATATCGGTCTCCTTGATCGCAAGCATCTTGAGGATGGCGAACATCAGCTCCTGCTTGCGCATGGTGCTGGCGTTTTCGACCCCAAGCTCCTCGGCGAAGGACACAAGCTCCGCCGGGGTTTTCGATTTGAGATCCTGGAGTTTGATTTCCCGCATGGGAGAGTCCTGATGGCGATCTTGAGGGGGGATAGGGGGGACGCCTGACATGAATGATGTGCGCCAGCCTGAAGGAAGGGAGAGTCGCAGACCCTGAGCGAGAGAAGGCCGGAAGGTAACCGAAACCTGACGCGGAGGCCGATTCCTCCGCGAGAAACCGGGAGGCCCGCATGCGCCTGCGTGGGGTGAGATGCCGCCAATATAGAAAACTCGGCGGCCCGGCGCAAGATAACTCCAGCGCGCAAGAATTGAGCGATCGCCTAAAAAGGCTTCACCACAACCAGAATCACAATCAGAATCATGAGGACTGTCGGGACCTCGTTGATAATCCGATAGAATTTCTGACTTCTGGTATTCCGGTCCAGTGCAAAATCGCGGACCCGGGCCGTCAAAAATCCGTGCATCGCGCTCATGGCCAGCACCAGCACGAATTTGGCGTGAAACCAGGGCGATCTGATCCAGTCCCCCTGCCAGACGAGGATCAATCCGAAAACCCAGGTGGCGATCATGGCCGGATTGATGATCGCCTTCAGCAGCCGCCGCTCCATGACCTTGAACGTCTCGGATTGCCTCGATCCGGGTTCGGCCTCGCAATGATAGACGAACAGGCGTGGCAGATAGAGCATGCCGGCCATCCAGGCGATGACCGCAATGACATGGAAAGCCTTGATCCAGTTGTACGAGATCCACTCTTCCATTGCAGACCGTTTTGAACTTCCGCCCAATTGCCGCGTTAACCGGATTGAAAGGATCGATCCGCTAAACCATGAGAGCAGGGCAAGGTCTATCCATGCCTCATGCCTTTCTCAAATCATATTTCTAGAATCTGGTTTGTAGTGTTTGTGACGGTGGATTGTGCCGGCGCAAAACTGCCCGCAGGCTATCAACAGGCTTTGCCGGACCGCGGCAGTTCTCCAGATTTTTCACGGGGCATGGGTGGCGGCGCGGGAATCCCTTTCCGCTGAAGAGGTTCGCTCGCGGCAGAGGATGATTGTCCAGAGACAAATCCACATCCCCGGATTATCATTGCACGAGGCTCCGATTGTTTTCCAAACCATGAGGCGGTGTGAATAAACGTCCGTTTGTCCCGCGGTCACGGCCGGATTGCATCGGGATGCCCCGCACTCCACATCGATTCACAGGTTTCCCCGCCTTGAGTTTGTCATGCCGCTGAACACCGGCAGTTACTTTCATCTCCACCTCGTGTCCGACTCGACCGGCGAGACGTTGATCACCGTGTCGCGCGCGGTCTCGGCCCAATATGCGAATGTCTCGCCCGTGGAGCATGTCTATCCGCTGGTGCGAAGCCAGAAGCAGCTGGATCGCGTGCTGGCCGAGATCGAGGAATCGCCCGGGATCGTGCTGTTCACGCTTCTTGAAAAGGATCTGGTCGACAGGCTGGAAGCCAAGTGTCAGGAGATCAACATCCCGAGCCTGTCGATCATCGGGCCGGTGATGCAGTTGTTTCAGGCCTATCTCGGGGCCTCGACGATCGGCCGCGTCGGCGCGCAGCACACGCTTAATGCCGACTATTTCAAGCGGATCGATGCACTGAACTACACCATGATGCATGACGATGGTCAGCACGTGGAAGGGCTGGAGGATGCCGATGTCGTGCTCGTCGGCGTTTCGCGGACATCGAAGACGCCGACCTCGATCTACCTCGCCAACCGCGGGATCCGCACCGCGAATGTGCCGCTCGTGCTCGGTATCCCCATTCCCCAGCAGCTCGAAACGCTGAAGAAACCGCTTGTCGTCAGCCTGCATGCGACGCCGGAGCGGCTGATTCAGGTGCGGCAGAACCGTCTGCTCAGCATCTCCGCCGGCGGCATCGACGGCAACAACGATTCCTATATCGACCGTCAGGTCGTGACGGACGAAGTTGCCTATGCCCGCCGTCTCAGCGCGAAGCATCAGTGGGTCCTGCTCGACGTGACGCGGCGATCGATCGAGGAGACGGCAGCCGCCATCATGAAGCTGTTCGCGGACCGCCAGCGCAACCGGATATCCGAATGACCCTGTGGCGCGGCGAAAGTCGGCCGGTGCTGGCGTCGAAGAGCATGTCCCGGCAATCCCTCCTTCGAGGCGCCGGCATTCCATTCGACATCGATCCCGCCGATATCGACGAGCGCGCGCTTCAGGCCGCAGCGGGTCCTGTGTCCCCCGGGCGGATCGCGGCGCTGCTCGCGGCCGGAAAGGCGCGGGTTGTCTCGAACAGGCACCCGGGCCGCATCGTGATCGGTGCGGACCAGACGCTGGCACTTGGGGCCAGGCTTTTCAACAAGCCGGCCGACCGCGCGGCAGCGATGACCCAGTTGCAGGCTCTCTCCGGGAGAACCCACGAACTTCATTCCGCGATTGCCATCGCGCGGGATGGACAGGTTCTGGATGAAACCGTCGCCGTTGCGCGCATGACGTTCCGCGTGCTGGATGAGACTGCCGTCGCGCGCTATCTCGATCTTGCAGGCGATGTCGTCCTGTCGAGCGTCGGGGCGTATCAGCTCGAAGGGCTCGGTGTTCATCTGTTCGAGCGGATCGAGGGCGATTACTTTACGATCCTCGGCCTGCCGCTGGTGCCGTTGCTCGCAAGTCTGCGCCGGCTCGATCTGCTGGCGATCTAGTCAAAAATGACCGGCATCGGGCCGGGATTATGGGGATGAAATGCTGCTGCTCGGACTGACCGGGTCGATCGGGATGGGAAAATCGACCACCGCCAGGCTGTTCGCGGAAGCCGGTGTGCCGGTCTACGACGCGGATGCCACGGTCCATCATGTCTATGAGAACGAGGCGGTGCCGCTGATCGAAGCTGCGTTTCCCGGCACCACCGAGCATGGCCGGGTTGACCGCCAGAAGCTGTCCGCGAAAGTCGTGCACGATCACGACGCGATGAAGAGGCTGGAAACCCTTGTGCACCCGCTGCTCCGTGCCCATCAGGACAGGTTTCTGGCGGATGCCGAGAAATCCGGCGCGGCAGTTGCGGTGCTCGACGTGCCGCTGCTGTTCGAGACCGGCGGCGACAAGCGGGTCGACGCGGTGGTCGTGGTCTCGACCGCGCCGCATGTCCAGCGCGAACGCATTCTGGCCCGGGACAACATGACGCTGGAGAAGCTGGAGGCCATCCTTGCCCGGCAGGTTCCGGACGAGGAAAAGCGGGCGCGGGCCGATTTCATCGTGGATACATCGCACGGACTGGAGCCGGTCCGTGCCCAGATCCGGGACATTCTGGCACAGGTCGCTAGACTGCCGCGACGGCGGCCCTGATTCGCCTTTCGGACTCCGATGTCATGCGCGAAATCGTTCTCGATACCGAAACCACTGGCCTCGATGCCCTTCGCGGCGATCGTCTGGTTGAAATCGGCTGCGTCGAACTGATCAATCACATGCCCACCGGGCAGGTGTTTCATCGCTACATCAATCCCCAGCGCGACATGCCGCAGGAGGCGTTCGCGGTCCACGGCCTGTCGGCCGAGTTTCTCTCGGACAAGCCGTTGTTCGCGGATGTCGTTGGGGACTTCATCGATTTCATCGGTGATGCGCCGCTGGTGATTCACAACGCCTCGTTCGATATCGGCTTTATCAATGCAGAGCTTGACCGGGTCGCGCGCCCGGCCATTCCGCGCGATCGTCTGGTTGATACGCTGCTGCTCGCGCGCCGCAAACATCCGGGCGTCTCCAACAGGCTGGACGATCTCTGCTCGCGCTACGCCATCGACAATTCGCGCCGCACCAAGCACGGCGCATTGCTCGACGCCGAGCTCCTTGCGGAAGTTTACGTCGAGCTCATCGAGGCGCGGCAGGCTTCGCTCATTCTGACCGAGACGGTGCAAACTATTGTTGTCGGCGAAATGGAGGTGAGCCGCAGGGTGCGGGCCATTCCACTGCCGTCACGTCTGACAGACGAGGATCTCACGGCTCATGCGGCGTTTGTCGCGACGCTGGGTGACGCATCTGTCTGGCGCGAATATACGGGCTGACCGGATTTTCTCAGGTCATCATTTAAAAAAAACTCCGCCCCATCAGAGGCGGAGTTTTTTTTGATCAACAGTGGTCGGTCCGATCAGGCCGTGCCGACTCCGCCGAATTGCGCGGCGGCCTGCTGTTCCATGTTCTGGCGATAGAGGCCGACGAAATCCACCGGATCGAGCAGCAGCGGCGGGAAGCCGCCGTCCCGCACCGCGGTGGCGATGATCTCGCGCGCGAAGGGGAAAAGCAGGCGCGGACACTCGATCATCACGAAGGGGTGCAGGCTTTCCTGCGGAACACCCTGCAGACGGAATACGCCCGCATAGACCAACTCGAAGCTGAACAGCACCTTGCCGGCGTTCTCGGCCTTGCCCTCGACCGTCAGCGTCACCTCGAAATCGGTGGGGGCAAGGTTCTGCGCGCCGACATTGATCTGGATGTTGATGGCCGGCTGCTGCTCCTGCGGCCCGAGCGAGGCAGGAGCGTTCGGATTCTCGAACGACAGATCCTTGGTGTATTGGGCCAGAACGTTCAGCTGCGGGGCGGGGGCCTCAGCGGGAGCGCCGTTGCCGTTGGTCATGAAAGTCTCCTGAGACGAGAAGTGCCGGCCGGGAGTCGGATTTCGACGGCGGGAGGCCGTGGACCGATGCCGGCCTTCCGGTTCGCTGGAGTGGCTAACACAGCCGTCAGCCGCTCCACAAGGATAGCCGGATCAATCCGATCCCGTCCGATTGGCCAAAAACCCGGTCCGGTCTAGAATTGGCCGAAAACCATTGGCAGTGTTGTGCGTTATCCGATATGCGGGCGTTGACTGCCTTCGGAGCGTGTCGAAAGGTGCCATTGGCGCAGCCGCGTTTCGTGGCTACATGTGCCCCGAAGGGCCGGATAGCCGGCCGGGGTGACGGAATCGACTGTTCCGGCCTCTGACGAGACCAGAAAGCAGACCCTCGTGGACATCTATACGATCATATTCCTCGCGCTCGCGGTCTTCATTTTTCTGAGACTGCGCAGCGTTCTGGGCCAGAAAACCGGTAGCGAGCGGCCGCCGCTCAACCGCGATATGGCGCGCAACGCGAACGACGGTAAAGTGATCCCGATGCCCGGCGCGGTCATCGATCAGACCACGGGTCCCGCGCCGGAGCCGGTCCCGGCGGCCGACAAGTGGAAAGGGATCGCCGAACCGGAGTCCGCCCTGGCGAGAGGTCTGGACGACGTGCTTGCCCGGGACTCCTCGTTCGACGCGCCATACTTCCTGACCGGTGCCAAGAGCGCCTACGAGATGATCGTTCTGGCATTCGCGTCGGGTGATCGCCGCACCCTGAAAGATCTTCTGTCAAAGGACGTCTATGACGGCTTCGACGCGGCGATCCGCGAGCGCGAGAAGCTCGAGCAGAAGACGGAAACCCGTTTCGTCTCGATCGACCAGGCCAATCTGGTCGGCGCCGAGGTCCGTGACCGCAATGCCCAGCTCACGGTTCGTTTCGTGTCCCAGATGATTACCGTGACGCGCGACAAGTCCGGCGCGGTGGTCGATGGAAGCCCGGAAAAGGTCACGGATGTCACGGATGTCTGGACATTTGCCCGCGATATCACCTCGCGCGATCCGAACTGGAAGCTGGTTGCGACCGAGAGCGCCCAGTAAACCGGGCTGGTTACGCCGCGCCCTGTCGCTGGCCGGCATCACGGCGGTCCTGACGACGACCGCCGTTTTTTCTGCGGAGGCCCGCCATCGTCCCGCAAAAGCGGCTGCCGTCAAATTTCCCCCCGAGGTGTCCGGCGCTCAGTATCTTCCGGTGAAATGGGCCGATATTCCGGGATGGGCCACGGACGATCATCTTGCGGCGTTCAAGACGTTTCAGGACAGCTGCCGGCCCATCAATGCGGCAACGCCGCGCCCCGACGAAAGCAAGGTGATCGGCGACACGCTGCGTCATCCCTGCACGGTCGCACGGCACCGGCGCGTGGCGAGCGAATACGCGGCCCGGCATTTCTTCGAGACCTACTTTCAGCCGGTGCAGATATCCCGGCTCGGCGAAGACGACGGATTCGTCACCGGCTATTACGAACCGATCGTGGACGGCTCCCGGACGCGGACCGATGTCTACAACGTGCCGGTTTACCTGCGTCCCTCGAACCTGTTCGTGAAGGGCTTCTCGCAGACGAGTTCGAGCCTTCCCAACAAGGGGCAGGTGTTTCGCAAGATCGGACGCCGCAAGCTGGTCCCTTACTATGATCGCGGCGAGATCGAGGATGGCGCGATTGCCGGTCGCGGCCTTGAGATCTGCTGGCTGAAGAACCAGACCGATCTGCTGTTCATGCAGATCCAGGGATCGGCGCGGGTGAAGCTCGACGACGGTTCGGTCATCCGGCTGAACTACGACGCCCACAATGGATTTCCTTACACGCCGGTCGGCCGCGTGCTGATCGAGCGTAACATCATTCCCCGCGAGCAGATGTCGATGCAGCGCATCCGCCAGTGGATGGAAGACAATCCCGACGGCGCGAAGGACTTGCGGCGTCAGAACCGGTCCTATGTGTTCTTCCGGGAGGTCAATCTGTCGGACAAGGACGAACCGCTCGGCGCGCAGGGCGTGCCGCTGACGCCGGGCCGCTCCATCGCGGTGGACAGATTCCTCCATGTCTACGGCACGCCGTTCTTCATCTCCGGTCAGCTGCCTCTTGAATCCGAGAGCGCACAAACAGCGTTTCAGCGCCTGATGGTGGCGCAGGACACCGGGTCTGCGATCATCGGGCCGGCGCGCGCCGATATCTACTTTGGCGCCGGCGTGGAAGCGGGCCGCGTCTCGGGCCGGCTGCGCCATCCCGCGCGCTTCGTGATGCTGATGCCGCGCAGCCTCGATCCGGTCGGACGCGGCCGGTCGATGCCGACGCCGGTCTCGCGTCCATCGGCGAAGATCGCAAAACTGTTTCCGCAGACGGCCGCGCGCGATGACGGGAAACTTCCGGCAGGCGAATCCGCGAAGGATCAGGGCAAGGCGCCGGCTGGCTCCAACCCTGCACCGGAAGACCGGCGGACTGATGCGCGGCAGGTGCCGCTGCCGGAAGCGCGGCCGGCGGCCGCCAGCCTGCCGCGCAAGGCGCGTCGCTAGCGGTTCTGTCTGGATCGTGCTCAATAGCAACGATTTCGGGGACGCGGTTGTCGAGCGTCGGATCAAACCATGCGCGATCGAAAAAAGGGCGGCCCGGGTCGTTCAGATCAGACCGACGAACCGGCGACCGTGCGCAAGCCGCGCCGCAGCCGGAGGCTGACGCCGGAAGAAGAGACGCTGTGGGATGCGGTGGCTCGCTCGGCCAAACCGCTCAAGCCGCGTCGCACGCCGCGAACAGCGCCGGGCGTCCTCTCTCAGGACGACGACCAGCCGTTACGGGTCAAACCCGTGCCGACGCCGGTCGTCGCCACGCCTGTCGTTGCATCCGTCAGGAAACCTCCGCCGCTGGCACCGCTGGCGCGCCGCGAGCGCTCGCGTTTGTCGCGCGGGCAGCGCGAGATCGACGCGCGGCTCGATCTGCACGGCATGACGCAGGAGCGTGCCTTCACCGTGCTGTCGAACTTTCTTTTCACCGCGCAGGGCAGGGGCCATTCGCTGGTTCTGGTGATCACCGGCAAGGGGCGCACGCCGCATGCCGAGCGCGGCGTGCTGCGCCGGCAGGTGCCGCAGTGGCTGGCGCTCGGTGAATTCCGTAGCCTCGTGATCGGGTTCGAGGAAGCGCATGTCACGCATGGCGGCGAGGGCGCTCTTTATGTCCGCATCCGCAGGCCGCGATAACGCTCGCGCGGATGAAATCCCGCTCAGGTGCTGCTCGCCACCTTGCCGGCTTCCCAGCCCAGCATCGCCTGCTTGCGCGTCAGCCCCCAGTGATATCCTGTCAGCGCCCCCGACTTGCCGAGCGCGCGATGGCAGGGGACGACGAACGAGATCGGATTCTTGCCGACCGCCGCGCCGACCGCGCGTGAAGCGGCCGGCTTGCCGATATGCGCCGCGATATCCGAATAGGTGCTGGCGCGGCCCATCGGAATCCTGAGCAGCGTCTCCCAGACGCGAACCTCGAAATCGGTGCCGATCAGCACCACGCGCAGGGGCTGTTCGGCCTGCCAGCGCGTCGGCTCGAAGATGCGCTGCGCCAGAGCGGCCGTGCCGGTTTGGTCGGCGGCGTAGCTCGCACGCGGCCAGCGCCGCGTCATGTCGGCCAGCGCGTCCTGTTCCTCGCCGGCATCGGCGAAGGCCAGACCCGCAAGCCCGCGCTCGCTGGCGATCACCACCGCCGTCCCGAACGGAGAGGGGTGGAAGCCGTAGCGCAGGGTGATGCCCGCGCCGCCGGTTTTCCATTCGCCGGGGGACATCGCCTCGTGCGTCACGAACAGGTCGTGCAGGCGGCCCGGTCCCGACAGGCCGGAGTCCAGCGCGGCGTCCAGCACGCTGGCCGAATCGCGAAGCAGCGACTTGGCGTGATCCAGCGTCAGCGCCTGCATGAAGGCCTTGGGCGTCAGCCCCGCCCAGCGCCGGAACAGGTGATGGAGCTCGTCCGGCGTCAGGCCGGATGCATCGGCGATGGCCTCGATCGATGGCTGTTTGCGCCACTTGTCGGAAATGAACGCGATCGCCCGCCGCACACTGTCGTAATCGCGGAGCGCGATCTGCGTCGGGGGGCTGACCGGATGGTCGAGCACGAGGGCGAGGGTCATGATGTCCGTCCCGGATATGTCTGTCAGGTTGAGCCCGGTCTAGGCAAAGCTGCAAGCGCGGGCCACCCGGATTCCGCCAAAGCCGATGAGGGTTTAGCCCGGTAGCGGATAACCCCGCCGCGCGGCGTGGAGCGCTGCCATCAAAGCATTGGCGAAACTTGCCTTTTCCTCCGGCGCGAGGAAGTTGCCGATGGCGACGCTGCGCCCGCCGGACCGCAGATAAAGCCGCTCGACGCCGAAGTCCTCGCTTTCGATCCTGTGCAGGCCGACCCAGAGCGGATTGGCGCTCCACTCGATCGTGTGTCCTTTCGCGGAGGTGCGGCGGAAACGCAGTTCGCCCGGCGTGACGACGATATCCTCGCTGGCGCGCGCGCTTCTGAAATTGGCGCGAAACGCCCAATAGACCAGAAGCACGTCGAGACCGAAAAATCCAAACACCGGCCACGCGCCCATCAGGAAGAACATCAGCCCGGCTCCGAAGCTGATGGCCGAGATCGCGATCATCAGGATCGTGAAGCCTGTCCGGTCCAGCGAGCGGTGCGGCGTCAGGCGCGCCGAAAACAGCACGGGCTCGTCGGAACTGTCGTTGCCGATGGTCATGGTGTGTCAGTATACCGCATTCATGGCGAAAAGTACCAAAGTGGCGAATTCACTACGCAAGCAGGCCGCACGCACCGCCGGATCGCGGGCCGCAAAGGCGGGCGGATCAGGCTCCGGGAGCGTTCCCGCGCGGAAGGCGGCCCGGCCAAAGCCGTGGACGCCCGCGGAGATCGAGGAGGCGTTTCGCCGGTTTCGTGCGGCCAATCCGGAGCCGAAGGGCGACCTCGAATATCTCAATCCCTACACGCTGCTGGTCGCGGTGGTGCTGTCGGCGCAGGCGACCGATGCCGGCGTGAACCGGGCGACGCGCAATCTGTTTCCCGTCGCCGACACGCCGCAGAAGATGGTGGCGCTCGGCGAGGAGAGGGTGCGCGAGGCGATCAAGAGCATTGGCCTCTACCGCAACAAGGCGAAGAACGTGATCGGGCTGTCCGAGCAGCTGATCGCGGAGTATGGCGGCGATATTCCGCGCACGCGCGAGGCGCTTGAGAAGCTGCCGGGCGTCGGAAGAAAGACCGCGAATGTCGTACTCAACACCGCATTCGGCGAACCGACCATCGCCGTGGACACGCATCTGTTCCGGGTCGGCAACCGCACGGGTCTCGCGCCGGGCAAGACGCCGCTTGAGGTGGAACTGAAGCTGGACCGCGTGATCCCCGCCGAGTTCAAGCGCCATGCGCATCACTGGCTGATCCTGCACGGCCGCTACACCTGCGTCGCCCGCAAGCCGCGCTGCGAGGTCTGCCTGATCAACGATCTCTGCCGGTGGCCGGAAAAGACAGTGTAGTCCGCCTCAGCGCGGCAGCGACGGCGGGGCGGCCCGTGGCGCCGGCTCGATCAGTTCCGGGCGCACGCCGGACAGGCGCTTGTGCATGTGGACCATCAGCGCCGTGCCGAACAGCGGCGTGGCCAGATTGACGATCGGGATCGAGACGAAGCCGGCGATGATCAGTCCGGCGCAGAACACCTCGACCGCATGATCGCGCCGCATGGCCTTGGCTTCCTCCATGGGGCGGAAGCGGGCGGCGGCAAGCTGGAAATATTCGCGCCCGAGCAGCCAGGCGGTGGCGACGAAGAAGGCGATGATGCCGGCGCCCGCGACGAAGACGAACGGCAGCGCCAGCAGGTAGACCAGAATGGCGAGCAGCGCGGTCTTGATGCCTTCGACGATGGAGACGGTCAGCCGCAGCGCCGTGCCGGGCGTCTCGGCCGGATAGTATTCACGCTCGACGACTTCGGCGATGTCGTCGACGAAGACGCTCGCCACCAGCGCCGTGATCGCCGGCATCAGGAACACCGCGCCCGCGACGATGCCGAGGCCGGTCGCGATCGAGACGATCCAGGAGAGAATCTCGATCGGCATATGATAGCTTGAGCCGAGACCGGTTTCCGCCCACGTCGCGGCTGCGGTGGCAAGCCAGCTCAGGACGCGTTGCAGGCCGGTCGCCAGCGCGACGATCAGCACCAGCGCCAGAATGATGGAACGCCAGAGAATGGCGCGCATCGGCGCGGAAAGAATCTGCGAGAGGGCCTTGGCGGCATCGTCGAGCATTGCGGAAACCTCGTGAAGGCGACGCCAATCAGGTAGCGCAGGCTGCCGTCCGCGCAAGTGGTATTGTCCGCAGCATCACGCTGCCGGCTCGATCATCCGGTCCGGGCGGCGATGGCGCAAGGGGACGATCTGCACGGGCGTAGCCCGTTCGATCCGGATCACGGTCGAGGTCCGCGCAGCCGGCGCTGAAACGCACGCCGCCTCCGTGCCAGCCGTCTCAGGAGCAAGCGGCGGTGACGCGACAGGATCCGGAAACGGATCGAACTCGGCCGCCACCTCCGCAGGCGGCCGGGGCCGGTCGGCCCAGTGCAGGCGCAGATAATCGAAGCCCGCCACGATGGTGGGCTTGATCACCTCGAAATAGGGCGAGATGTCGAAATCGCGCGGCATGTAGAGCGAGGAATCGCGGATGTGAAGAATCTCGCGGCGCGCCTGCCGGCTTTTTGCCGTGGTAATCTTCGGCAGGATCGGATAGCGCACCGCGCCGAACGCCTGCGCGATCAGCGCCGAGCAGATGATCTTGGTCGGATCGCCGGAGCCGAGCGCGATCATGCGCCGGCGAAACCGTTGCGGGATCGGCATCGGGATCAGGTAACGCATCAGGTCGACGATGTTCTTGGTGTCGTAGCCGAAGCCGATCCGGTTGATCGCGTAGCGGCACACCGTGGTGCGGTCTTCATAAGACAGGCCGACCGGGCGGCAGATGCGCGTATGAAACGAAAAATACTTCGACAGTGGAGCGGTGGTGACGCCCTCGCCGACATTGGCCTCCACCAGCACGTGCGGCTCGCCGCCGTCCGTCTGCGCGCCCGCGACGGGCCCGACATACAGCGCGGCATGCGACCATGTCGATTGCGTCAGGTACTTGATGATACCGGAGATGCGGTTGTTGCCTTCCACCAGCAGCACGTCGCCCGGCTGCATGATGCTGCGCAGATTCTCCGGGTCGCTCGGCGTGAACGGCTCGTAGCCGGGCATTTCCTTCTGAAGATATTTCGCGATCAGCCGACCGACGATGTCGAGGGCTGCACCCATGCCCCGCTCCCCTGCTTGTTCTTGGCGGCCGTTCGCCGCGTCCCTGTTCATCTGATCATCGCCGAGGCTGATTTCAATTTGGTTCATGCGCGGCATGGCGCCTCAAGACAATCTTTACCCTGATGGTTGTGATGGAGCACAAGCTGCGGCAATTTCGCGATGAACCCGCCCATCTCTCAAGTATCCGGAAACCATGCCATGACAATCAGCCGCCGCCGTGTGATGAGCAGTGGTCTGGCGGCGGCGGCGCTGCCGTTTCTGCCCGCGAGGCTGTCGGCCGCGCCGCTGCCGCGCGATGCTGACGTTGTCGTGATCGGCGCGGGCGCTGCCGGTCTTGCCGCCGCGCGCAGGATCGTCGCGGCGGGCCGCCGCGTGATCGTGGTGGAGGCGATGAATCGCGTCGGTGGCCGCTGTCTCACCGATGCGACGAGCCTGTCCGGCCAGTTCGAGCGCGGCGCGCGCTGGTTCTATTCGCCGGAGAGCAATCCGCTGCCGAAGCTGGCGCGCGGCGTCGGCATGGATGTGACGCCCGCGCCCGCCGGCCAGCGGATCCGCATCGGCCGGCGCAATGCGCGCCCCGCCGAGGCGGAGGATCTGCTGGTCTCCGTGGTGCGGGCCAAGCGCGCGATCGATGAGGCTTCGCGGGGGCCGCGCGATGTCGCCTGCGCGAGCGTGCTGCCGAAGGATCTCGACACCTGGTCGCCGACCGTGAACTACATTCTCGGCCCGATGACGACAGGGCGCGATCTGTCCGGATTGTCGGCCGTGGACGCCGCGCGCATGCTGGATCGCGACACCGGCACGACCTGCCATCAAGGCATCGGCACGCTGATGGCCAAGCTCGCCGAACCGCTGCCGCTGGCGCTCGAAACGCCCGCCACGCGCGTCACATGGAGCAATCGCGATGTCGCGGTGGAAACGCCGGCGGGCCGGATCGCCGCGCGCGCCGCCATCGTCACGGTGTCCACCAGCGTTCTGACCAATGGCGCGATGAAGTTCGCGCCTGATCTGCCGAAGCGTCATCAGGATGCGGCGGCGAAGCTGGGCCTCGGCAGCTGTGACCGCGTGGTGCTCGAACTCGATGGCAATCCGCTGGGTCTTGGCCGCGACGAGGTCGTGATCGAAAAGAGCCGCGATTCCCGCACCGGTCTTCTGCTCGCCAATTTTCGCGGCTCGTCACTGTGCTCGGTCGATGTCGGCGGTGCGTTCGGGCGCGATCTTGCCGCGCAGGGCGAGGCTGCGATGGCCGCCTTCGCCACCGAGTGGCTGGCGGGGCTCTATGGCAGCGATGTCGGCAAGGCCGTGAAGCGCTCGGCGGCGACGCGCTGGGATGCGGTGCCCTCGATCATGGGGGCGATGTCGGCGGCCGAACCGGGCGGGCAGGGTGGCCGGCGGGCGCTGATGGAACCGGCCGGCGCAGTCTATTTCGCCGGTGAGGCGGTGCACGAAACGCTCTGGGGCACGCTGGGCGGCGCGTGGGAGAGTGGCGAGCGGGCCGCCGACGCCGTGCTCAGGCGGCTCGGGCCGGTGAAGCCTGAACCTGCGAAAGCAGCACGGAAGAAGACGCGGGCGAGAGAGTAGCCGGAGCCCGCGCGGGCGCGAAAACGCGCGGCAGACCGGCGGATTCGGGCGGCGATGGCGGTTTCTCCGGGGCCGGATTCGTGGTAACGCCCGCCCAGCATTCCCAACCAAGACCTCAGGATCATGACCGAACACCTCCGGCGCGTCACCCGCGCCCTGCTTTCCGTTTCCGACAAGGCCGGCCTCATCGATTTCGCCAGGGCGCTGGCCGGGCATGGGATCGAGCTGGTCTCGACCGGCGGCACGGCGAAGGCGATCGCGCAGGCGGGTCTTCCCGTGCGCGACGTCTCCGACCTCACCGGCTTTCCCGAGATGATGGATGGCCGGGTCAAGACCCTGCACCCGAACGTCCATGGTGGGCTGCTGGCGATCCGCGACAACGCCGAGCATACGGCCGCCGCGCAGGCGCACGGCATCGTTCCGATCGATCTGCTGGTGGTCAATCTCTACCCGTTCGAGGCGACGGTGGAGAAGGGCGCGAGCGACGAGGACTGCATCGAGAATATCGACATCGGCGGTCCGGCGATGATCCGCGCCGCTGCCAAGAACCATGGCGATGTCGCGGTGGTGGTCGAGCCGTCGGATTACGATGCGGTGCTGGCCGAACTGGCGCTGCACGGCGCATCGACCTCGCTGGCGCTGCGTCGCCGGCTCGCCGCCAAGGCTTATGCGCGCACCGCCGCCTATGATGCGGCGATCTCCAACTGGTTCGCCGGTCGTTTGCAGATCGAGGCGCCGGAGTTTCGCGCATTCGGCGGCCGCCTCGCGCAGCCGCTGCGCTATGGCGAGAACCCGCACCAGAGCGCCGCGTTCTATCGCACGCCCGACAAGCGCACCGGCGTCGCCACCGCGCGGCAGGTGCAGGGCAAGGAGCTATCTTACAACAACATCAACGACACCGACGCGGCCTATGAGTGCATCGCCGAGTTCGATCCGGCGCGCACGGCGGCCTGTGTCATCGTCAAGCATGCCAACCCCTGCGGCGTCGCGGAGGGCAAGGATCTCGTCAGCGCCTATCGTCAGGCGCTGGCCTGCGATTCCACCTCGGCCTTCGGCGGCATCGTGGCGCTGAACCGCACCCTGGACGCCGAGGCGGCGCGCGCCATCACCGAGATTTTCACCGAGGTGATCATCGCGCCCGACGCGACCGAGGAAGCGGTCGCCATCGTCGCGGCGAAGAAGAACCTGCGGCTTCTGCTCGCGGGAGGTTTGCCCGATCCGCGCGCGAAGGGGCTCACGGTGAAGAGCGTTGCGGGTGGCCTGCTGGTGCAGACCCGCGACAACGCCGTGGTCGACGACATGGTGCTGAAGACGGTGACGAAGCGCGCCCCGACCGAGGCCGAGTTGCGCGACCTGCGTTTTGCCTTCCGCGTCGCCAAGCATGTGAAGTCGAACACCATTGTCTATGCGAAGGATCTCGCCACCGTCGGCATCGGCGCGGGCCAGATGAGCCGGGTGGATTCGGCGCGCATCGCCGCGCGCAAGGCCATCGATGCGGCCGAGGCGCTGAAGCTGTCCGCGCCGCTGACCAAGGGCTCCGTGGTCGCTTCCGACGCGTTCTTCCCGTTCGCGGACGGCCTGCTGGTGGCGATCGAGGCGGGCGCGACGGCGGTGATCCAGCCCGGCGGCTCGATGCGCGACGACGAGGTGATCCGCGCCGCCGACGAGCATGGCATCGCCATGGTCCTCACCGGAACGCGGCATTTCCGGCACTGAGGCGAAGATTACAAACGGCGCTTGCGGGCCGGTGCCCGCTCGTCGCTTTCGGGATTTCTTTGGTCATTCCCGCGCTTGTCGCGGGATCGCGATCAGGGATCGCGGTGCCTTGTCCTGTCTGGAGGACCGGGACGAACGCCGGCCCTGACGGCACCTCTTCTGCTTCTGCGCAAGGAACTTGCCGCAAGCGGTCCATGGTTAATCGCGCCTTAACCTCGCCATACCTATTTTGCTCCTCAAAGCCCACCGTCGGAAAGCCGGCAGGACTTCCGATGGTGGCTTAAATCGGCGGGCGTTCTGCTCCGGACGCCCCCACTTTGTTGAGAGTATTGGCGTTCTGGTCATGGCCCTATCCGCTTCGCAGTCTGCGGCACCGCATGGCGGCGCGAAGGAGAGCGAGCGCTCCCCGTTCGCGCGGCTGACCGAACTGCTGACTCCGCATCAACCCGGCCGGCCGCTGATCGCGCTGTCGCTGGGCGAGCCGGCGCATGGCGTGCCTGCCTTCGTCGGCCCCGCGCTGGAAAAACACATCGGCGAATTCGGCCGCTACCCGATGGCGCGCGGCATCGAGCCGTTCCGCCGCGCCGCCGCCGAATGGCTGGGCCGCCGTTTCGCATTGCCCCGCGCCGTCGATCCCGAGGCCGAGGTGCTTGTGCTGAACGGCAGCCGCGAGGGCCTGTTCTTCGCCGCGATTGCTGCCGCGCGCTATGTTGCGCCGCGCACCGGCTGTCCGGCGATCCTGATGCCGAATCCGTTTTATCCGGCCTACGCGGCAGGCGCCGTCGCGGCGGGCTGCGAGCCGCTGCCGCTGCCCGCGACGCGCGCGACAGGTTTCCTGCCTGATCTCGACGCGCTGGATCCGGCGGTGCTGGCGCGCACCGTGGCGGTGTTCATCGCCTCGCCGGCCAATCCGCAAGGGTCGGTGGCCTCGCCTGACTACCTTCGCAAGCTGCTCGAGCTGGCGGATCGTTACGGTTTTCTGGTGCTCAGCGACGAATGCTATTCGGAAATCTACACCCACGCCCCGCCCGGCTCGGCGCTGGAGGTGGCGGGGCCGGACTTCCGTAACGTCGTGGCCTTCCAGTCGCTGTCGAAGCGCTCCAACATTCCCGGTGCGCGCGTTGGCTTCGTCGCCGGTGACCGCGCGTTCCTGCATGCATTGCATGAGCTGCGCAACGTCGCCGCGCCGCAGGTACCGGTGCCGCTGCAATATGTGGCGATCGCCGCCTACAGCGACGAGACGCATGTCGAGGCCAGCCGCGATCTCTACCGCGCCAAATTCGACCTTGCCGACCAGATCCTCGGCACGCGCTACGGCTACGCGCGACCGGCCGGCGGCTTCTGCCTGTGGCTGGACGTTTCGGAATTCGGCGGCGACGAGGCGGCGACCGTCCGGCTGTTCAGCGAGGGCGGCGTGCGGGTGATCCCCGGCAGCTATCTGGCGCGCATGCAGGCCGACGGCTCCAATCCCGGCGCGGGCTACATCCGCGTTGCGATGGTGCAGGACCGCGACACCACGGCGGAGGCGCTGCACCGGATCGTCGAGGTGCTGGACGATCGGAGGGGGGCATGAGCATGTCCACGATCGAACGCGTCGTTCCCATCGTCGGCCATCTGCCGGCGCCGATCCGCGACATGCTTGGCAAGCGCATGCGCGAACTGGCCGGTCTCGGCCTGATCGGCATCGCCGGCCTTGCCAGTGCCGCGCTGATCACCTGGTCGGTGCAGGATCCAAGCCTCAGCCACGCCACCTCGCGACCGATCCGCAACGTGCTGGGCTATCCCGGCGCGATTGCCTCCGACCTGCTGATGCAGATCCTCGGGCTCGGCGCGGTCATGCTGGTGCTGCTGATCGCGGTGTGGGGCTGGCGGATGCTGACCCATCGCCCGATCGACCGCGAGGCCCTGCGGCTCGGCTGCTGGGTGCTGGCGACCGTTACGGCCTCGGGCTTCGCGAGCTGTTGGGCGCATGGCGCCGGATGGCCGCTGCCGACCGGGTTCGGCGGGGTGGTGGGCGACGCCCTGCTGCGCGCGCCGGCCGTCGCGTTCGGGCCGCCGGGATTCGTCTATCGGCTGATCTACGGGATCATTCTGGCGAGCATCATGGTCGCGAGCCTGTTGTTCGCCGGCGGACTCGGCGCGCAGGAGCCGGAGGACGAGGAGCCCGCCATCCTCGATCTCGACGGCGACGACGAGGAGATCGAGGACGAGCGCGAGCCGCGCGGCTCGGTCTCGCTCGGCTTTATCGTGCACGCGCTGATGAGCGCCAAGGCGCGGCTCGGCCGGCTGATGGGCGTGGCCTATCGCAGGCTGGTGTCGAGCGGCGATGAGGGCAAGGCCGGCGCTTACGAGCGCCGCAGCCCGTCCTTCGAGCGGCGCGAGCCGACGCTCGCCGGCAGCCCGTCGCTGGCGCCGGGCGACCGCGACGAAGACGAATACGACGAGGACGAAGCCGATCCCCGGATGCAGCGTCAGGCCCATGACGAGGCGGACGAGATCGACGAGGAGGATGAGGACGAGGCCCCGCCCGCGCCACGCAAGCGCGCCGCCGTGCCGCCGCGTCAGCCCGCGCGAAAGCCTTCGGCGAAGTTCGAACTGCCGCCGGTCGCCGTGCTGGCGCAGCCCAAGGCGTCCGACCGAACCCAGCACAACAAGGCCGATCTGGAGCAGAATTCGCGCGCGCTGGAAGGCGTGCTGCAGGACTTCGGCGTACGCGGCGAGATCGTGAAGGCCAATCCCGGCCCGGTGGTGACGCTGTACGAACTCGAACCCGCGCCGGGCATCAAGTCCTCGCGCGTCATCGGGCTTGCCGACGACATCGCCCGCTCGATGAGCGCGCTGTCGGCGCGGGTCGCGGTGGTGCCGGGCCGCAACGCCATCGGCATCGAATTGCCGAACGCCAACCGCGAAAAGGTCTACCTGCGCGAACTGCTTACCGCGAAGGACGCCAATGCGTCGGTGGCCAAGCTGCCGCTGTGCCTCGGCAAGAACATCGGCGGCGAATCCATCATCATCGATCTGGCGCGCACGCCGCACATGCTGATCGCCGGCACCACCGGCTCGGGCAAGTCGGTCGCCATCAACACCATGATCCTCAGCCTCGTGTACCGGCTGCGGCCGGACCAGTGCCGGCTGATCATGGTCGATCCGAAGATGCTCGAACTCTCCGTCTATGACGGCATTCCCCACCTTCTGACGCCGGTCGTCACCGATCCGAAGAAGGCCGTCGTCGCGCTCAAATGGGCGGTGCGCGAGATGGAGGAACGCTACAAGAAGATGTCCAAGCTCGGCGTGCGCAACATCGACGGCTACAACACGCGCGTCGCCGAAGCCAAGGGCAAGGGCGAGCAGCTCACCCGCACCGTGCATACCGGCTTCGACAAGGAGACCGGCAAGGCGATCTACGAGGAAGAGGCGCTCGATCTCGAGCCGTTGCCTTACATCGTCATCATCGTCGACGAGATGGCCGACCTGATGATGGTCGCCGGCAAGGACATCGAGGGCGCGGTGCAGCGCCTCGCGCAGATGGCGCGCGCCGCCGGCCTGCATGTGATCCTCGCCACCCAGCGCCCGTCGGTGGACGTCATCACAGGCACCATCAAGGCCAACTTCCCGACCCGCATCTCCTTCCAGGTGACGTCGAAGATCGACAGCCGCACCATCCTCGGCGAGATGGGCGCGGAACAGCTGCTCGGTCAGGGCGACATGCTCTACATGGCGGGCGGCGGGCGGATCAGCCGCGTCCATGGTCCGTTTGTGTCGGACGAGGAAGTCGAGAAGGTCGTCAAGCACCTGAAGGCGCAGGGCGCGCCGGAATACCTGGAGGCGGTCACCGCCGAGGAGCCCACCGACGAGGACGGCGCGGTGTTCGATTCGACCGGCATGTCCGGACAGGGCGGCGAGGCCGACCTGTTCATGCAGGCCGTCGCGATCGTGAAGCGGGACCGCAAGGCCTCCACCAGCTATATTCAGCGCCGGTTGCAGATCGGCTACAATCGCGCCGCCTCGCTGATGGAGCGGATGGAACAGGAAGGCATCGTCGGCCAGGCCAACCACGCCGGCAAACGCGAAATTCTGGTGCCAGAGGACGAGGGGGGATTTTGATCCCCGGTGGCCTGGCGCGAAACCGATCCGTGCGGCGCGAGCCGCGAAATCGCCACAGCGCCGGGGCATTGCCGTGGCGTCAACCCGTGGAAACCAGCGTGACGCATTTCAAGGGATTCCGGCGCGGTCGCCGTATTGCCACTGCCCTCGGCCTGATCGCAGCGGCAACGTTGGTCGCCGGGAACATGTCCGCATCCCGGGCGGTTGCCGAGACGGTGCCGTTGCCCCGGCCTTCGCCGAAGGCGCGTCCGACCATCACCGCGGATGCCCGGCCGTCGTCTCAAGCGCCAGCCCCCGCAACGGGCGGGGCGCTGAGCGCGCCGGTCGGCAACGATCCGGTGCCGACGCCGGTCATTCCCGACAGGCGCAACCGGGTCAGCGCGAACGGGCCGCAGACCTTCGATGCCGGGCAGAAGGCGCTCGCGGCGCGCGCCAGCGCCTATCTCTCCTCGTTGCAGACGCTGGTCGGCAATTTCGTGCAGGTCGGTCCGGATGGCAGCAAGACCACCGGAGAATTCTATATCCAGAAGCCGGGCAAGATCCGTTTCGAGTATGACGAGACCAGCCCGATCATGATCGTTTCGGACGGCAAGAGCGTGGTGGTGCGCGATCGCAAGCTGGCGACGCAGGATGTCTATCCGCTGTCGCAGACCCCGCTGCGCTATCTGCTGTCCGACAAGATCGATCTTATAAAGGACACCAGCGTCGTCGGCATTTCTTCCGACGACATGTTCATCACCATCATCATCGAGGAAAATCAGGCGCTGATCGGCAAGAGCCGCCTGATGCTGATGATCGGCACCCAGGACAACAAGCTGAAGCAGTGGACCATCACCGATCCGCAGGGCTACGATACCACGGTGGCGGTCTACAATCTCGACGCCAACCAGCGTCTCGATCCGCAGATGTTCAAGATCGACTACACCAATTACTCGACGCCGAAGAATTGACGTCGTCGCCCTCAGCGTTTGCGCTCAGTCTGACATCGATGGTTATGGGTCCCCGCCTGTGCGGGGACGACGGGCCGCCCCGTAAAAAATCAGCGGGCGATCTCGGCCGAGGTGATCCGCCGCACGCCGGCGGCGGCCATGTCGTCCCACGCCTTTGCCAGCGAGCCCTGCGCATCGATGCCGCGGCAGGCGTCCTCGATCACGGCCGTCTCGAACCCGGCCTCGCGCGCGTCGAGCGCGGTCCATGCCACGCAGAAATCGGTGGCGAGACCCGTGACGTAGACCGACGTGAATCCGCGCGCCCGCAGATAGGCGGCAAGGCCCGTGGTGGTGGTCCGGTCGGCTTCCGTGAAGGCCGAATAGCTGTCGGCGTGGCCGTGGTAGCCCTTGCGGATGATGAGTTCGGCGTGGGGAATCGCAAGGTCCGCCGCCAGCGCCGCGCCGTCGCTGCCCTGGATGCAGTGATCCGGCCATAGCACCTGCGGCCCATACGGCAATTGCACCATGTCGAACGGCGATTTGTCCGCATGGTGCGAGGCGAACGAGATGTGCCCCTCCGGATGCCAGTCCTGCGTCAGCACCACGTGGGCGAAGCGCCGCGCCAGAGCGTTGATGACGGGGACGACCTGATCTCCGTCCGCGACGGCGAGATTGCCGCCGGGCAGAAAATCATTCTGCACGTCGACGACGATCAGCACGGATTTGTCGTCCGGCACGATGGGGGAAGTGCTCATGGCTGGCTGCCCTGCTCCTGCTCAGCGCGGGCTCATGCCGTCGCGCACCGCGCGAAAGCGCGGAAACGCCTTCGACCAGTCATCGCGCGGCGAACTGGCGATGATGCGCATGGTGCTGCCCGATCCGAAACGCAGCCACTGCACAACGGTGACGGGCGTGTTGTCCTTGCCGCTCACCCCATCCACCCGGGTCTCGAAACCGGGCATGCTGTCGATGCGGATCGGCTCGGACATGGTGATGCGGGTTTCCCGCAGGCCCGGGATGGTGCCGGCGACCTGCTGGGCGAATCGCGGCCGGTCGTCGACCGACGAGGGTGCGCTGCCCATGATGCCGAGCACCATGAAGGGCGCGTTCTCGATCTGGGCGGTGTCGTCGCCGTCGGCGAGCATGATAGTGCCCGGCGCCAGCGTGCGGACTGTTTTGAATCCGGACAGCTCGTTCACCTCGTAGGGCAGAAGGCCAAGCTGCTCGGCGGTCGGAACCTGCTTGCGGAGCGAGGCCGTTTTGAACATGGCCTTCACGCGCTCGTCCGGATAATCGGCCGCCTTGTCCTCCGGGAACTGGAGCGCCACATAGCCGGTGAAGCCGTCGCCGGGAAGGATCATCGCGTACCGCTTGACGTTGCCGGCCGGGCTCGGGCCGCTTTCGACGGTGAGATAGCCGGTGCCGGCCGCTGTTTCGAAGGCTTCGGGCTTCGGGGCGCCGGCCGGAATCTGGTCGTTCTTCACGGCGCTTTCGACCTCCGCGAAAGCCGGGCCGGGCAGCTCGGCCACCACCAGGCGCGCGCTCTGGTCGGCGGACTGGAATCCCGGAAATTCCTTGGCGGGCGCGAGGTTGTCGGCAGGCTGGAGACCCACCCGCGAGCCGGGCGGATAGACGGGACCGGCGGCCCAGGCAGGCGTCAGGGCGAGAACGAACGCGGTGAGGAGGGCAGGTCCGATCTGTCGCATGGCACATCCGTTTGTCGGAAAGGAGAGGGCGGTTCTGCCCCGGGGCGACGGCATTTGTGCGGCACCTTCGTCGGCGGATACCAGATACAGATCGCCGCAGCGTCAAGCCTTGATTTCGTAGGCAAAAGCGGACTGCAAGTCCTTGCGGGTGCCGACCCCCCTCCTATATGAGGCTCATCGTCGCAATCCCGCGAATTTGAAGTTGTTCTGGGGGTTAGGATCGGGATGCCTTGAAGGGCCCGGCCAGCCTGCCGCAAACGAGAGGACATGACTATGGGCAAGGTGATCGGCATCGATCTCGGCACGACCAATTCGTGCGTCGCCGTGATGGACGGCAAGAATCCGAAGGTGATCGAGAATGCCGAGGGCATGCGGACCACGCCTTCGATCGTGGCTTTTACCGATGACGGCGAGCGCCTCGTCGGCCAGCCTGCGAAGCGTCAGGCCGTCACCAATCCCGAGCGCACCTTCTTCGCGGTGAAGCGCCTTATCGGCCGCCGCTACGACGACCCGATGGTCGAGAAGGACAAGGGCCTCGTGCCCTACAAGATCGTCAAGGCGTCGAACGGCGATGCCTGGGTCGAGGCCGACGGCAAAACCTATTCGCCCTCGCAGGTCTCCGCTTTCATTCTGCAGAAGATGAAAGAGACCGCCGAGGCGCATCTCGGCCAGAAGGTCGATCAGGCGGTCATCACCGTCCCTGCGTATTTCAACGACGCCCAGCGTCAGGCCACCAAGGACGCCGGCAAGATCGCCGGCCTTGAAGTGCTGCGCATCATCAACGAGCCGACGGCAGCGGCGCTCGCCTACGGCCTCGACAAGGCGAAGAGCGGCACCATCGCGGTGTACGATCTCGGCGGCGGCACCTTCGACGTGTCGATCCTCGAAATCGGCGACGGCGTGTTCGAGGTGAAGTCCACCAACGGCGACACCTTCCTCGGCGGTGAGGATTTCGACATGCGTCTGGTCGGCTACCTCGCCGACGAATTCCAGAAGGAGCAGGGCATCAACCTGCGCAACGACAAGCTCGCGTTGCAGCGCCTGAAGGAAGCGGCCGAGAAGGCCAAGATCGAGCTGTCGTCCACGACGCAGACCGAGATCAACCTGCCGTTCATCACGGCGGACCAGACCGGCCCGAAGCATCTGACGATGAAGCTGACCCGCGCCAAGTTCGAGGCGCTGGTGGATGATCTGGTGCAGAAGACCATCGAGCCCTGCCGCAAGGCGCTGAAGGATGCAGGCCTTACCGCCGGCGAGATCGGCGAAGTGGTGCTGGTCGGCGGCATGACCCGCATGCCGAAGGTCCAGGAAGTGGTGAAGCAGCTGTTCGGCAAGGAGCCGCACAAGGGCGTCAACCCCGACGAGGTGGTGGCGATCGGCGCGGCGATCCAGGGCGGCGTGCTGCAGGGCGACGTGAAGGACGTGCTGCTGCTCGACGTGACCCCGCTGTCGCTGGGCATCGAGACGCTGGGCGGCGTGTTCACCCGCATCATCGACCGCAACACCACGATCCCGACCAAGAAGAGCCAGGTGTTCTCGACCGCCGAGGACAACCAGAACGCGGTCACCATCCGGGTCTTCCAGGGTGAGCGCGAGATGGCGGCCGACAACAAGATTCTCGGCCAGTTCGACCTGATGGGTATTCCGCCGGCCCCGCGCGGCATGCCCCAGATCGAGGTGACGTTCGACATTGACGCCAACGGCATCGTCAACGTGTCGGCGAAGGACAAGGCCACCGGCAAGGAGCAGCAGATCCGCATCCAGGCTTCGGGCGGTCTGTCGGATGCCGACATCGAGAAGATGGTGAAGGACGCCGAGGCCAACGCCGCCGAGGACAAGAAGCGCCGCGAGGCGGTGGACGCCAAGAACCACGCCGACGCGCTGGTTCATTCCACCGAGAAGGCGCTGGCCGAGCACGGTTCGGCGGTCTCCGAGACCGACCGGCGCGCCATCGAGGACGCGGTCGGCGATCTGAAGGAAGCGCTGAAGGGCGACGACGCCGAGGCGATCAAGGCCAAGTCCAACACGCTGGCGCAAGTTTCGATGAAACTCGGCGAGGCGATGTACAAGGCCCAGACCGAAGGCGGCGACGCCTCGGCTTCGGCCAAGAAGGACGACGACGTGGTGGACGCCGAGTTCACCGAAGTCGACGACGACAAGAAGAAGTCGGCGTAAGCGCACGACGGAGCAGATCATGGCCCTCATCCCGGGTGCGCAATGCGCTCACGCAGATGAGGGCCTTTTGCTTTTTCGGATCGGTCACCAGATTTGCCGGATGCATGGGCTGCCGCGCGAGCCGTGAGGCCGTGCGGAGCGACGAGGTCAAGGGATGTCCACCAAGCGCTGCTACTACGAAACCCTTGAGGTTGAACGCACGGTCGACGAGGCCGGTCTCAAGAGCGCGTTCCGCAAGCTGGCGATGAAGTGGCATCCGGACCGCAACGCGGGCGACAGCAACAGCGAAGTCCGTTTCAAGGAGATCAACGAGGCCTACGAGATCCTCAAGGATCCCGACAAGCGTGCGGCCTATGACCGCTACGGCCATGCCGCGTTCGAGCAGGGCGCGGGCGGCATGGGTGGCGGAGCAGGCTTCGGCTCCGGCTTTGCCTCGTCCTTCTCCGATATCTTCGAGGATCTGTTCGGCATGGCCGGGCAGCGCCGCGGCGGCGGCCGCGAGCGCGGCGCGGACCTGCGCTACAACATGGACATCACGCTGGAGGAAGCCTTCTCCGGCAAGACCGCCCAGATCGATATTCCGGTTTCCGTCACCTGTGAGACCTGCTCGGGCACCGGCGCCAGGGCCGGGACCAAGCCGAAGACCTGCGGCACCTGCGCGGGCGCCGGCCGGGTGCGGCAGGCGCAGGGCTTCTTCACGCTGGAGCGCACCTGCCCGGCCTGTCAGGGACGTGGCCAGGTCATCGAGGAGGCCTGTCCGGCCTGTTCGGGACAGGGCCGGGTGACGCGCGAGCGCTCGCTCTCGGTCAACATTCCGGCGGGCGTCGAGGATGGCACCCGCATCCGGCTCGGCAACGAGGGCGAGGCGGGTGTGCGCGGCGGGCCGCCCGGCGATCTCTACATCTTCCTCTCGGTCGCGCCGCACGAGTTCTTCCAGCGTGACGGCGCGGACCTGCATTGCAGGGTTCCGATCTCGATGGTCACCGCCGCGCTCGGCGGCGAGTTCGAGGTGCCGACCATCGAGAAGGGGAAAGCCAAGGTGAAGGTGCCGTCCGGCACCCAGTCCGGCCGCAGGTTCCGGATTGGCTCGAAGGGAATGCCCGTGCTGCGTTCCCGGCAGATGGGCGACATGTATGTGCAGGTTGTGGTCGAAACGCCACAGAACCTCACAAAACGTCAGCAGGAGCTGCTGGCGGAGTTCGAAAAGCTCTCCTCGGGTGAAACCCAGCCGGAAGCGGCGGGTTTCTTCTCGAAGGTGAAGGATTTCTTCGGCTCTCGCGCGGGAACCGGCTGAACCGAGATGCTTGACCGGCTCGGCGGTCCCCTATACCTCTTGTGACAATCATTTGACGCCTGCGTTCCCGGCGTCTCTCCCGGTAAGCGATTATGGCATTGCACTCATCTGTGCGTGTTTCGAAGAAGCCGCGTCTGGACGACGAGGTTCGCTTCCTCCGCTCATGGATCGAGAAGCCCTTGCACATGGGCGCTGTGATGCCATCGGGCAGGCTTCTGGCCCGCACCATGGCGCACTATGTCGATCCCCATTCCACCGGCCCGGTCGTCGAACTCGGCCCCGGGACCGGCGCGATCACGAATGCCCTGGTCGAGCATGGCGTGGATGAAGGCCGGCTGCTGCTGGTCGAGTACAATCCCGGTTTCTGCGCGTTGCTGCGCGACCGCTATCCCAAGGCCACCGTGGTGCAGGGCGACGCCTACGGGCTGCGCAACACACTCCAGGCCGCGCTCGGCGCGCATGGCGGCGCGGCGGTCGTGTCGGGCCTGCCGCTGGTGACCAAGCCTATGACCACGCGGCTGCGCCTGATCCGCGACGCGTTCCAGCTTCTCAAGCCGGGCGCACCGTTCATCCAGTTCACCTATTCGGTGGTGCCGCCGATTCCGAAATCGCTGCCGGGCGTGCGTACCGAGGCGTCGGAGCGGATCTGGATGAATCTTCCCCCCGCCCGCGTGTGGGTGTATCGCAAGGGCTGAGCCTGCGCCGCAGCGGGCTGTCGTCCCGGAGCGCGCATCCCCGATGGCCGTTGCAAAAATCCTCGTCATTCCCGGCTCGCTCCGCACCGGCTCGCTGAACGTGCGGCTGGCCGGCGCGGTTGCGCGTGAATTCGCGCTGGCAGGCGTCGACGTGACGCGGATTTCCCTCGGTGATTTTCCGCTGCCGATCTACGACGGGGATCTTGAGAGCGAGCGCGGCGTGCCGCGCGAAGCGGTCAATCTCAAACGCATGATCGGCGCGCATCACGGCGTCATGATCGTGACCCCCGAATACAATTCCTCGCTGCCGCCGCTGCTGAAGAATGCCATCGACTGGGTGACGCGCGTCGAGGATCCGCACGAGACGCCGGGACAGGTGTTTCGCGAGCGGCCTTTCGCCATCGCCGCCGCGTCCGAAGGCAAGCTCGGGGGTACGCGCTGCCTCGCCGCGCTGCGGCTGATTCTCTCGGGGTGCCGTGCGACGGTGATCCCGAACCAGCTCGCGCTGTCGTTCGCCGACAAGGCCTATGACGACAACGACCACCTGAAACAGTCCGGCGATGTCGAGGCCATGCGCGCCATGGTGCGCCAGCTGATCGCGGTCGCCCAGCAGATGATGTGAGTCCGCATGGTTGCTCCGCCCGATTCCCGCTCGCGCCTGATCGTCGCGCTCGATGTCTCCTCGGTCGAGGACGCCGAGCACCTGATCGCGCGGCTCGGCGACAGCGTGGTGTTTTACAAGATCGGCTACCAGCTCGCCTATGCGGGCGGCCTGTCGCTGGTGGGAAAGCTGGCGGACGCGGGAAAGAAAGTGTTCGCCGATCTGAAGATGCACGACATCGGCAATACGGTGGCGCGCGGCGTGGAAAGCGTTGCGAAACTCGGTGCGACCTTTGTGACGGTGCATGCCTATCCGCAGACCATGAAGGCGGCGGCCGGGGCGCGCGCGGGCACGGCGCTTCAGGTGCTGGCCGTGACGGTGCTGACGTCCTACGACGATGCGGACCTTGCGGAAGCGGGTTATCGCCTCGGCGTTTCCGATCTGGTCGCGCGGCGGGCGCGGCAGGCACAGGCGCTGGGCGTCGATGGTCTGGTCTGCTCCGGCGAGGAAGCCGCGACGATTCGTGGTTTCGTTGGGTCGGGCATGACGCTGGTGACGCCGGGGATCAGGCCCGCAGGCAGTGATGCAGGCGACCAGAAGCGCGTCATGACGCCGGCGCGCTCGATCGCGGCGGGGGCGGACTATCTCGTGGTGGGCCGTCCGATCGTCGAGGCCGCTGATCCGAAGGCCGCCGCCGAGCGCATCGTGAGCGAGATCGCCGCCGTCCAATTGCAAACTCAGGGAAGGTGAATATGGCCAAGGGTTACTGGGTGGCGCGCATGGATGTGCACGACATGGACGGCTACAAGGCTTACGTGCAGCAGAACGGCGCGGTGTTCGCCAAATACGGCGCAAAGTTTCTGGTGCGCGGCGGCCCGCACGAAGTGCGCGAGGGCACCGGCCGCTCGCGCAACGTGGTGCTGGAGTTCAAGGACTACGCCACCGCGCTCGCCTGCTACAATTCGCCCGAATACCAGCGCCTCGTTGCGATCCGCGCGCCGCATTCGGACGGCGACCTCGTGATCATCGAGGGCTACGACGGTCCGCAGCCGGGCGACAGCTGAGGCTTTCCCACGTTTACTTGCGGACGCAGATGACGCGGAGCACCGAGGCCTTCGCATCCGCCACGGACCCTTCGGCCGCCGTGACGTTGTTGGCCTTCAGGAAGGCGCGCACCTGATCGGCGCTGATGAGCGACGCCTGCGAAGCGGGCGCGGCCGCCGGCGGCCCCGCGACCACCACGGTTTTCAGCGCCGCGAGGCCCGCGAAATGGCCCTCGCCATCCACCGCCGCGCCGCCGCCGAAGCCGAGCCCCGGCGCGGGCGACAGCGCGGGTTCGCCGTTGCCGTTCGGCGCAACCGATGCAGCCACGCCGGTGATCGCCGCGCCGCCGCCCTGGCTTTGCGGATCGGCGATGCCGGTGACGGTGACAGCGGGCTTCGCCGCCGCACCCGCCATCGCCAGCGGCTTGAGGTCGCGCGCGCCATAGATGCGCAACAGCAGCAGGTCGTGCGTCTTGTCCTCGGCGATGCGATCGGCATTGCCGTGGCCCTGCACCACGGTGGTAAGGCAATCGTCCATCGGCTCGCGCTGGGTGACGATGAAGCCGTCCGCGCCGACCACGACGCCGGTGGCGTATTCGACCTTCCTGCGTGGCGGGGGGCCGGCCTGCGCACCGGCCGGAAACGGATTGAAGGCGCTCGACATCGCGATCACGACCGGCTCCATGGTGCCTTCGGTCGCCTGATCGTAAAGCACCGTGAGGGTGCGGATTTCGTCGCCCTTGATCTGGCCGCGAACATAAAACTTCTTCAGGCCCTGCAGGCCGGACAGCACGAAGAAGTCCGGCCGCGTCGCGCTGTACTCGACCTTGCGGCCCGGCTCCTTGCTCTCGCGCTGGGCTGCGGCGGCCAGCGCGGGCGCCGCCTCCTTGCGGCGGGCGAGGATGACCTGCACCGTGCCCTGCGGCGAGCCCCAGCGCACGCCATCGGTGTCGCCGGTATAGGTCGACACCAGTTTGGTCGGCAGGCCGAGGCGCATGCCCGCCACCGGATCGGTGACGATCTTCCAGCCGACATTCTCCTGCGCCTTCCTGGCGGCCTGTGCGAGTTGCTGGCGCTCCTGCGGATTGAGCACGCCGGTCTGCTTTGCGCCGCGGTCCTTCTGGAACGTCTTGATCGCATTGATCATGCGATCCGACACCTCGCCATTGACCATGCCGTTGAAATGCGAGGTCCAGACCAGATCGGACTGGATCGCCGTGCGCTCCGCCGGGGTCATGGATTTTGCCGTCTCGGCCGGCGTCTGCGCCGCGGGGCGCGCCGGAGCAGGGGCGGTGGGTTTGGCGGATGACTTCGGGGTCTGCGCGGGCGTCTGCGCCAGAACCGGCCCGGAGAGGGCGATCACCATGGCGAGCGCAGCTTTGAGCGGAAGATTCTGCATGGGCGACCGGGTGGTGGCGGAGGCCCGCCATTTATCATATCTGCTTGGTCTGCGACAGCGCGCGCCGGTTCACGCGCCCGCTTCAGGATCGGAACTCGACACACGCCATGAGCCTGACCGACGACGAGATCGAACGCTACGCGCGCCATATCGTGCTGCGCGAGGTCGGCGGGCCCGGACAGGCCGCGCTGAAGGCTTCGCGCGTGCTGGTGATCGGCGCGGGCGGGCTCGGCGCGCCCGCGCTGATGTATCTCGCCGCCGCCGGTGTCGGCACGCTCGGCATTGTCGATGACGACGAGGTGTCGCTGTCGAACTTGCAGCGGCAGGTGATCCACGCAACGCCCGATATCGGCCGGCCGAAGGTGGAAAGCGCGCGCGCGCGCATCGTGGCGCTCAATCCGCATGTGAACGTGGTCGCTCACGCGACGCGGCTGGATGCCACCAACGTGATGGAGCTGATCGGCGGCTACGACATCGTCGCCGATGGCTCGGACAATTTCGCCACGCGCTATCTCGTGTCGGATGCATGCTTCTTCGCGAAGAAGCCGCTGGTCACCGGCGCGCTCGGGGTGTTCGACGCTTCGCTGACGACGCTGCGCCCGTTCGAGCGTAATGCTGCGGGCGACTTCAATCCGACCTATCGCTGCCTGTTTCCCGAAGCGCCGCCACCCGGCACGGTGCCGACCTGCGAGGAGGCTGGCGTGCTCGGCGCGCTCGCCGGGATGGTCGGCTCGATGGTGGCGCTGGAGGTGATCCGCGAGATCACCGGCTTCGGCGAGGGGCTGGTCGGGCGTTTCCTGATGATCGACGCGCGCGCGCTGCGCTTCGAGACGCTGCGCTATGCGCGCGATCCCGCCAATCCGCTCAATGGGGATGGGGCGAGGATGGCGATGTGATCCAATCGAGTCCCCGCAAAACGCGTGGCGGAAATTTGTAACCAGTTTGGTTACATCCCTATTGTAGCAAGTTGCCACTGTGCATATCGTGCACAAAATGATTTGCGCGCCGAAAAGGTTCGCAAAAGACAAGCGGCCCGAAGGGGAATACCCAATGAGCCGCTTGCTTGGTCCCGGTGGGTTCTATCCACCTGAGATCGCCAAGGTAGAAGCGGCGGGATCGGTCTGACGGCCAAATCAAGAGCCGATCCTGCTGCTCGTTCCCATTTGGTGACGAATCACCCGTCTGGAATGTGCCGCGACTCTTACAAAGAGTCGAGTCGAGAGCTATTGTTGTTCTCTATTTTCAACGGGTTGCGTTGTAAGTCCCTTCGCGAGCATCAGAAGCTCGCCGGACAGCGCCTTTCGAAAGCCGCGCTGCGGAACGGCCAGTTGCTGCGACAACAGGCCGACCAGCGCGGATATGAAGATCCGCGCATGGCGTGGCGGATCGCTTGAGCGCGCCGCGCGAAACGCCAGCTCGATGAAGAACGGGACTGTCAGACTCTTTTGCCATCTCGCCGCTTGCGCGCCCGATCGGGATTGCCGGCACAAGCCCGGCGATGACGGAGGTTGGGGCTACAGGCCGCAGGTATGCAGCAGCCGGTCCGCCCCTTACACCATCATCGGCAGGATGCGGTCCGGGGGCTTGTGGCCGTCGAGGAAAGTGCGGATGTTGATCATCACCTTCTCGCCCATCTCGACCCGGCCCTCGATGGTGGCCGAGCCCATGTGCGGCAGCAGCACCACCTTGCCCTGCTTCGCAAGGCGCTGGAGCTTCGGCGAGATCGCGGGCTCGTTCTCATAGACGTCGAGCCCCGCACCGGCAATGTCGCCGGATTCGATGAGTTTCGTCAGCGTCGCCTCGTCGATGATCTCGCCGCGCGCGGTGTTGACGATGTAGGCCTCCTTGCGGATCAGCTTCAGCCGTCGTGCCGAGAGCAGATGGAAGGTCGCGGGCGTGTGCGGGCAATTGACCGAGATGATGTCCATCCGCGCCAGCATCTGGTCGAGGCTGTCCCAGTAGGTGGCGCCGAGCGCCTCCTCGATCTGCGGCGCGACCGGCTTGCGGTTGTGATAGTGGATCTGCAGCCCGAAGGCGCTCGCGCGCCGGGCCAGCGCCTGGCCGATCCGCCCCATGCCGACGATGCCGAGCCGCTTGCCGCCCAGCCGGTGGCCGAGCATCCAGGTCGGCGACCAGCCCGGCCAGTCGCGGCCGTCGGACATGATCGCCGCGCCCTCCATCATCCGCCGCGGCACCGCGAGGATGAGCGCCATGGTCATGTCGGCGGTGTCCTCGGTGAGCACCTTCGGCGTATTGGTCACCGTGATGCCCCGCGCGTAGGCCGCCTTCACGTCGATGTTGTCGACGCCGTTGCCGAAATTGGCGATCAGCTTCAGCTTCACCTCGCTCTGGTCGAGAATCTGCGCGTTCACCTCGTCGGTGACGGTCGGCACCAGCACGTCGGCGGTGCGCACGGCTTCCGCCAGTTCGTCGGCGCTCATCGGCCGGTCGTCGAGATTGAGGCGCGTGTCGAACAGTTCGCGCATGCGCGTCTCGATGCTGTCCGGCAGCTTGCGCGTGACGACCACCAGAGGTTTTTTTCGCACCGACATTGTTCGCCCTCGCGGCCTGCTGCGCCGTTTAGCCGTCTTTAACCAGGCTCGCCGACACTGCGGCTTCCGCGCCGGTCTCGAAGACGCTCCGGGTTTGTGATGGCGGTCCTCTCTAGCAGAAGGTCCGGCCAACACAAGGACTTGAGGCCCGCCTTAAGGCCGTGCGCCGGCTGCTGCATCGCAGCGCGTTGGGGTTCGCAGGTTCCGGGAAAGTGATGTGATGGCGTTGAAGCAAGTCGGTTGGGCAGTCGCGCTGGCAATGGTTGCGATCGCCGGGCTTCCCCAGTCGGGATGGTCGCGCGACATGCCCGCAGGTCCGGTGAGCGGCCTGCCGATTCCCCGCTTCGTCAGCCTGAAATCCGACCACGTCAATGTTCGCGCCGGTCCCACCAAGGACAACGACGTGGCCTGGGTTTACACCCGCTCGGGCCTGCCCGTGGAGGTCACCGCCGAGTTCGAGAACTGGCGGCGGGTTCGCGATTCCGAAGGCGCCGAGGGCTGGGTCTATCATTCGCTGCTGTCGGGCCGGCGCACCGCCGTCGTGACGCTGAAGGACAAGGACGGGCTTGTCGCGCTGCATGATCGCGCCGATGGCGACAGCGCCGTGGCGGCGCGGCTGGAGGCTGGCGTCGTGGCGCAGGTCAGGCGCTGCAACGACAGCTGGTGCCGGATCGTCGGTTCGGGATTCGATGGCTGGATCGAGAAGCAGCGCCTGTGGGGCGTTTATCCCGACGAGAAGGTCAACTGAGCAGACTCGCGTTCTGCCGCGTGTCAGCACCGCCGGCCGTCGCGGTTCGCAAACGCGCGCATATCAACGCGCGCATATCAGTGTCCGAGCCCGGTGAATCGACAGACGCGCGGCAGCGGGCGCACGAAAGCGGACAAAATAAAAACCCGGCCGAAGAAGCCGGGTTTCATTTGTGCGCCAACCGCTTTTGCGGCGATGCCGCGGCCTCAGCGCTTCTTGCGCAGGCGGACCACCATGTCGATACGGGCGATCTCGTACCCCTCCGGCACCTCCGGTACCGAATGGAGCTGGAGATTGGTATCCGGGATGTCCACCAGCTCGTGCGAGCCTTCGATATAGAAGTGGTGATGCGAGCTGACGTTGGTATCGAAATAGGTCTTGGTGCCGTCGACGCTCACCTGACGCAACAGGCCGGCATCCGTCAGCTGGTTGAGCGTGTTGTAGACGGTCGCCAGCGACACCGGGACCTTGGCCTTGGTGGCTTCCTCGTAGAGCATTTCCGCCGTCAGATGGCGGCCGCCCTTGCTGAACAACAGCCAGCCAAGCGCCATGCGCTGCCGGGTCGGGCGCAGGCCCACCGACGTCAGCATCTCGTTGACGTCGTGCCACGGGCATCCGGTCAGCAACGCCTGCCGGTTTGCCGCAAAAATCTCGGCCTCGGCAACTTCCAGCTCGCGCGAATCAGTCATACCGATGCAGGCAAACGCCCACCCTTGTTCCAACTCAACCAGCGGCAACTATAGGAATTTAGCGATTCAGATGCAAGCGTTTCGCAACTGATTGACCTCGCAGGGCAGGCCCCATGCGCTCCGCGCAATGGTCCTTCGCCGCTTTGCCCCCGATTCCGCCTATGGTAAGCAACTTCGCCCCGGGACGGGGTATTGATCGGTTCAAGGCTGCAGCCATTCCGGCTGCGGCTGCCACAGGCTGCCTGCAGGGCAGCAATCCAGTTCTCCGGAGGGTCAGGCGGAAATGCAGGTGCGGCAAAGCAGCTACGAGTACGAGGACCTGCTGGCCTGCGGCCGCGGCGAAATGTTCGGACCTGGCAACGCCCAGCTCCCGCTGCCTCCCATGCTGATGTTCGACCGGATCAGCGAGATCACCGAGACCGGCGGCGAGTTCGGCAAGGGCGTGGTTCATGCCGAACTCGAAGTGAAGCCGGACCTGTGGTTTTTCGGCTGTCATTTCAAGGGTGATCCGGTGATGCCGGGCTGCCTCGGGCTCGATGCGCTGTGGCAGATGGTCGGCTTTTTTCTCGGCTGGACCGGCGGCGAGGGGCGCGGACGCGCGCTCGGCCTGTCCGAGCTGAAATTTTCGGGACAAGTGCTGCCCAATATCAGAAAGGTCGTCTACCACGTCGACATGAAGCGCGTGATGCGCTCCAAGCTGGTGCTTGGGATCGCCGACGGATGGCTTTCGGCCGATGACGTGATTATCTACCGGGCCAAGGATCTGAAGGTTGGCCTGTTCCGGCAGGATGCGCCGTTGACGGCGGGAACCTGATCCTCGCGACGAGCGACAGAGCATCTTGGAAGATTGAGCGGCCGCGTCAGCCGGGCGCGACGCAACGGGAAAGGCCAGACCATCATGAAGGCAGTGGGCATGGGGCAGGGCTCATGAGGCGTGTTGTCGTCACGGGTATGGGTGTTGTCTCCTCGATCGGAAACAACACACAGGAAGTGCTGGGCAGCCTGCACGAGGCGAAATCCGGCATCACGCGGATCGAGAAATATGCCGAGCTGGGTTTCCGCTCCCATGTGGGCGGTGCGCCAACGCTGAACCCCGCCGAGATCGTCGATCGCCGCGCGATGCGCTTCCTCGCGGAAGGTGCGGCGTGGAATCACGTCGCCCTGGAGCAGGCCATCCGCGATGCGGGTCTGGAGGAGAAAGACATCTCCAGCGAGCGCACGGGCATCGTGATGGGGTCGGGTGGTCCTTCGACCCGTACCATCGTCGAGTCTGCCGACATCACCCGGACCAAAGGCCCCAAGCGCGTCGGCCCGTTCGCGGTGCCCAAGGCGATGTCGTCCTCGCCTTCCGCGACGCTGTCGACGTGGTTCAAGATCAAGGGCCTCAGCTATTCGATCTCGTCGGCCTGCGCGACCTCCAACCACTGCATCGGCAACGCCTATGAGATCATCCAGATGGGCAAGCAGGATGTGATGTTCGCGGGCGGTTGCGAGGAGTTCGACTGGACGCTCTCGGTGCTGTTCGACGCCATGGGCGCGCTGTCCTCGAAGTACAACGATACGCCCGCCAAGGCCTCCCGCGCTTACGACGTGAACCGCGACGGCTTTGTCATTTCCGCCGGTGCGGGCGTGCTGGTGCTCGAAGAGCTTGAACATGCCAGGGCGCGCGGCGCGCGGATCTATGGCGAGGTGGTCGGCTACGGCGCCACCTCCGACGGCGTCGACATGGTTGCGCCGTCGGGCGAGGGGGCGGCCCGCTGCATGCGCATGGCGATGAGCACCGTGAAGGGCAAGATCGACTATATCAATCCGCACGCGACCTCGACGCCGGTCGGCGATCTCGCCGAGATGAACGCGATCCGCGAGGTGTTCGGCACGGGCGAGGCCTGCCCGCCGATCGCGGCGACCAAGTCGCTGACCGGACATTCGCAGGGCGCGACCGGCGTGCACGAGTGCATCTACTCGCTGCTGATGATGAACAACGGCTTCATCTGCGAGAGCGCCAATATCGAGGAGCTGGATCCGGCGTTCGCCGACATGCCGATCGTGCGCAAGCGCATCGACAATGCGAAGCTGAGCACGGTGCTGTCCAACTCTTTCGGCTTCGGCGGCACCAATGCGACGCTGGTGTTTCAGCGGCTGGACGCCTGAGCTGGTGCGCGCTGCTGTCGCGCAGCACGCAGACTGTCACGTTGGCGAAGCAATCCGCGATCACAAGAACCCGATGACCCCGCGCGTTGTCACTGAAGGCGGCCTGTACCGGACAACGGCACTGGCCGCGATGACGCGTCGGCGGTTGGTCGCACCACCTCTTTCCCTCTCCCCGCTCGCGGGACGAGGCATTCCAGGACGAATTGATCATGACTAAGCTGATGCAGGGCAAGCGCGGGCTCATCATGGGCGTCGCCAACGATCACTCCATCGCATGGGGAATCGCACAGACCCTCGCCGAGCATGGCGCCGAGCTTGCCTTTACCTACCAGGGCGACGCGCTGGCCCGCCGCGTCAAGCCGCTGGCGCAGTCGCTCGGCTCCGAACTGGTGCTGCCCTGCGACGTGGAAGATATCGCCAGCGTGGACGCCGTGTTCGCTGCGCTGAAGGAGACATGGGGTACGCTGGATTTTCTCGTTCACGCGGTCGCTTTCTCCGACAAGAACGAACTGAAGGGCCGCTTCGCCGACACCTCGCGCGACAATTTCTCGCGCACCATGGTGATCTCCTGCTTCTCCTTCGTGGAGGCGGCCAAGCGGGCGGCGGCGATGATGCCAGAGAGCGGCGGATCGATGATCACGCTGACCTTCGGCGGCGCGACCCGTGTGATGCCGAATTATAATGTCATGGGCGTCGCCAAGGCGGCGCTGGAAGCGGCCACCCGCTACCTCGCCTTCGACTTCGGCCGCCAGAACATCCGCGTCAATGCGATCTCGGCGGGGCCGGTGCGCACGCTGGCGGGCTCCGGCATCGGCGACGCGCGCGCGATGTTCTCGTTCCAGCAGAAACACTCGCCGCTTGGCCGCGGCGTGACGCTGCCCGAACTCGGCGGCACCGCCTTGTATTTTCTCTCCGAGCTGTCCGGCGGCGTCACCGGCGAAGTCCATTTCGTGGACTCCGGCTACAACATCATTTCGATGCCGCGTCCGGAAGAGCTGAAGGGCGAGTAGCCCCTAAGCCCATCGTGAGCTGCATCGCGCGCTGGAACGCGGGGCGCGCGGCGCAGCGGTCGAGATAGGGGCCGAAATTCGGCCGGTCTGGCAGCATCCTGAACTGCCGCACCGCGAAATTCAGCCCTGAGCCGATGGCGATGTCGGCTGCGGAAAAATCCTCGCCGAGCAGCCACGGGCCACTCGCCAGCGCGCCGTTGAGAACGTCGAGCACGCGATCGCTGCTGCCCCACCCGGCGGCGGTCTCATTCATGTCCAGCTTGGTATAAGCCTGCGTCATCGCAGGCTCGATGCAGCTCGGCGCGAAGAACAGCCATTGCAGATAGCGCGCGCGGCGCGGATCGCCGATCGGTGGCGCGATCTTCGCCTGCGGCCGCGTGTCCGCCACATAGGTGCAGATCGCCGCAACTTCGGCCATCACCGCTTCGCCATCCTTGAGCGCCGGCACCTTGCCCATCGGATTGATCGCCAGATAATCCGGCTGCTTGTTCGCGTCTTTGGTGATGTCCACCAGCACACGCTCGTAAGGTTCGCCGACCTCTTCCATCAGCCAGAGCGTGGCGAAGGAGCGCGTGCGCGGCGCCCAGTAGAGCTGCATCATTCTGAAGGTTCCTGTTGTCGCCGAGAGGTGCGGCGACTCAACGATACGCACCAGGCTGCATCATGACCGATCTAAAATCCGGTGGGCGCGAATGTCATCAGCCGACGCTTCTACTGTCTTTTTTGTCACCGCTCGGCGAATTTCGGCTGTATGGGCATGTTTGCGGGCGCGGATATGCCGGCGTCCAGCGCGAAGACCCGTGAAATTCTCGGCTGGCAACCCACCGGCCCCGACCTGATCGCCGATCTCGGCGCAATGGATTGCGCGGTCGTTCCCATGCCGGCGTGAGGCGCATGCGGGGCGTCGCGGCAATCAGTTCGCGTCGAACCAGGTCTTCCATTGCGGCACCGCGGTGGCGAAGGTGCCGCGATGGTCGGTCGCGCCGGTGGAGAGCGCCTCCACGGCGGTGTTGCCGCTGCCGATCGCGCGCTGATAGGTCATCGCCAGCCGGCCGAGTCCCTCGCTGATGACCTCGTCTTTCCCGCCGTAATAGTTGCGCACCGGCGTGCGGATGATCCAGCGATAGGCCTGCGTCTGCGCCGCGATCTTTCCGTAAGCGGATGCGGCAAAGAACTGCGGATCGAAATAGTCGGCGCGCACCAGCTTGCGCAGATCGGTCGGCACTGCCGCGATGTCGGTCAGCGTGCGTTCATAGAGCTTGCGCGACACCTCGTACTGGTCGTCGTTGATGACGGAGCGGGCAAGGCCCGGAATGCCGTAGTAATTCTCGTAAGAGAACGCGGTCAGGATGAACAGCGTCGGCACCCACGTCGCATCGTTGCTGCGCGGGAAATCGAGAAAGCCGCTGAGGATCACATAGGCGTCCACCGGCGCGCTTGCGGTGGCGGCGGACCGTACTGCGACGCCCGCGCTCTCCAGCTTTTCGAGAAACGCCATGGTGACGAAGCCGCCCTGCGACCAGCCGGCGAGATGCAGCCGCGTGGCCGACAGCTTCATGTGCGCCAGCACCGCGCGACTGGCCATCAGCATATCGAACGTCGCCTGTTGATGGCTCGCCTTCACGATATAACCTTCGGGTTCGGTCGATTGGCCGAGGCCGAAATAGTCCGCGCCGGATATGATGTAACCCTGCGCCGCGAACTGCGCGATCATCAGCTTTGTCTCGCCGGACTGATCGGGAAACGACGGCACTTCCTGTTTCCCATAGACCGTGCCGTGCTGGTACGAGACCATCGGGAAGCTCGTGTCCGCCGTGTCGGGAATGGCGAGCAGTCCGCTCGCCACGGTCGGCCGGTTGCCGCGCTCGGGAATCACTGAATTGTAGGTCACGTGATAGAGCCGCACCGCGTTGCGCGCCGGCGTGTAATTGATGGAGACGCCGAAAAATTTCGGCGCGTCGCTCTGCAGGATTTCGTTCAGATGATCGATGTCCCAGCGCCCGATCAGGCGATACTGCACGCCCGACGAGACTTGCACCTGTACCGAGTCCTGCGCATGCGCGGCTGGCGCAATCGCGATCAATGCGAACAGGGTGACGACAAGAATCCGGGCGCGGGGCAGCATGGTTCAGTCCTGTGCAGCAAAGAATGGGCGCACGGATCTTGGCAGCGACATCTTAACAAATGGCCGGGCATCGCTATTTGAAGAACGGCGTTCCGGAGAACGCTTGCGGCCCGGTCATTTCATGGCGCGGATTCTGAAGTCGCCGTCAGATCGTCAGCGTGCCGGCCTTCGCGGCGGCGTAGCGCTCGGCGACCTTCGGCCAGTTCACGATGTTCCACCATGCCTTGAGGTAGTCCGGCCGGCGGTTCTGATACTTCAGATAATAGGCGTGCTCCCACACGTCATTGCCGAACAGCACGCGCCGCCCGTCCATCAGCGGCGTGTCCTGATTGGGCCGGCTCTCCAGCGCAAGCTGGCCGTCCTTCGTCACCGTGACGAAGACCCAGCCCGAGCCGAACACGCGCCCGCCCGCGGCGTTGAAATCGGTCTGCAGTTTCTCGAGGCCGCCGAGGTCGCGGGTGATGGCGGCAGCGAGGTCGCCGTCAGGTTTGCCCGGCGTCGATCCCATGATCTCCCAGAACATCGAATGATTGGCATGGCCGCCGAGATTGTTGCGAACGGTGGTGCGGATGCTCTCGGGCACGCTGGCGAGGTTCGCGAGAATCTCGTGGATCGGCTTCTCGGCGAACTGCGGGTGATCCTTCGCCGCCGCGTTGGCGTTGTTGACATAGGCGGCGTGGTGCCTGTCGTGATGCAGCTCCATGGTCTGGGCGTCGATATGCGGCTCCAGCGCGTTGAACGCGTAAGGCAGCGGCGGCAGCTTGAACGGGCCGCCCGGGCTTTGCGCAAACACGGCACGGGACGAGACGCCGGGCAGGGTGCTTGCGGCGGCAAGACTTCCGGCGGCAATCATCAGATGGCGGCGAGACAGAGTTGGCATGGACGTTCTCCCGGCTTGGTGAAGCAGTTGACTTATAGTCTTCATTCCGACGAGCCCGGTTCGCCGTCATCCCGAGATGCAAGCGATTCTGACCGCGGGCCTCGAAGGATGACAGGTTCGGTTTGGCCGTCGCCCTTCGAGGCCATTGCTGCGCAACAGCGGCTCAGGGTGACGGAACGGAGTCGGACGTCGGTCAGTTCGGATCAACGCATGGGCTCGCGCAGGTTTCCCGTACGCCGCGCATCAGAGCCGATCCGGACGACGGGCGCATGCAAAAAGGGCGGCCTTTCGGCCGCCCTTTCCGGATTGTGATCGTTTTGGTTAGGGCAGGCTTACTCGCCGGCGGCCTCGCGCGGGGCGTCTTCGGCCTTCGCCTTGGCTTCGAGGTCCTCGCCGGTCTCCTGATCGACCGCCTTCATCGACAGGCGGGTCTTGCCGCGATCGTCGAAGCCGAGCAGCTTGACCTTGACCTTGTCGCCTTCCTTGACGACGTCGGAGGTCTTCTGGACGCGGCCGGCGGCAAGCTGGCTGATATGAACCAGACCGTCCTTGGCGCCGAAGAAGTTCACGAACGCGCCGAACTCCATCACCTTGACGACGGTGCCCTCGTAGATCTCGCCGACCTCCGGATCGGAAGCGATCGACTTGATCCACTTGATCGCCGCCTTGATGGCGTCGCCGCTGGCCGAGGCCACCTTCACGGTGCCGTCGTCCTCGATGTTCACCTTGGCGCCGGTCTTCTCCACGATCTCGCGGATCACCTTGCCACCGGTGCCGATCACTTCGCGGATCTTGTCGGTCGGGATCGAGAACACCTCGATGCGCGGCGCATGCTCGCCGAGTTCGGCACGCGCGGCGGTAAGGGCCTTCGACATCTCGCCGAGGATGTGCAGACGGCCGTCCTTCGCCTGGGCGAGGGCGACCTTCATGATCTCCTCGGTGATGCCGGCGATCTTGATGTCCATTTGCAGCGAGGTGACGCCGCGCTCGGTGCCGGCCACCTTGAAGTCCATGTCGCCGAGGTGGTCCTCGTCGCCGAGGATGTCGGACAGCACCGCGTAGCGCTCGCCTTCAAGGATGAGGCCCATGGCGATGCCGGCGGTCGGCCGTTTCAAGGGCACGCCCGCGTCCATCAGCGCCAGCGAGGAGCCGCACACCGTGGCCATCGAGGACGAGCCGTTGGACTCGGTGATCTCGGAGACGACACGCAGCGTGTACGGAAACTCGTGATGCAGCGGCAGCACCGGATGGATCGCGCGCCACGCCAGCTTGCCGTGACCGATCTCGCGGCGGCCCGGCGAACCCATGCGGCCGGTCTCGCCCACCGAGAAGGGCGGGAAATTGTAGTGCAGCATGAAGGTTTCTTTGTAGGTGCCGGTCAGCGAATCGACGAACTGCTCGTCTTCGCCGGTGCCCAGCGTGGTCACCACCAGCGCCTGTGTCTCGCCGCGCGTGAACAGCGCCGAGCCGTGGGTGCGCGGCAGCACGCCGACTTCGGCGACGATCGGGCGGACGGTCTTGACGTCGCGGCCGTCGATGCGCTTGCCGGTGTCCAGAATGTTCCAGCGGACGATCTTGGCTTCGAGATCCTTGAACACGCCGAGAATGCGCAGCTTCTCGTAACGCGGCTCGACGCCTTCGGGGAAGAAGTGCTCGAGCACCTTGGCCTTCACCGCGTCCACCGCCTTGTAGCGATCCTGCTTCACCGGGATCGCATAAGCCGTACGCAGATCCTGCTCGGCGATGCTGAGGATTTCCTTTTCGAGATCCTCGTTCACCGTGGCGACGACGTCGCGCGGCTCCTTGGCGGCCTTCTCGGCGAGTTCGATGATCGCCTTGAGCACCGGCTGGAAGTGCTTGTGGCCGAACATCACGGCCGCGAGCATCACCTCTTCCGGCAGTTCCTTGGCTTCCGACTCGACCATCAGAACGGCGTTGGCGGTGCCGGCGACCACGAGATCGAGCTGGCTCTCCGGCATCTCGTCGATCTGCGGGTTGAGCACGAACTCGTCGTTGATGAAGGCGACGCGGGCGGCGCCGATCGGGCCCATGAAGGGCACGCCGGACAGCGTCAGCGCGGCCGAGGCCGCGACCATCGCCAGAATGTCCGGATCGTTCTCCATGTCATGGGAGAGCGTGGTGACGATCACCTGGGTGTCGCAGCGATAGCCGTCGGCGAACAGCGGACGGATCGGGCGGTCGATCAGGCGGGAGACCAGCGTCTCGCGCTCGCTCGGACGGCCCTCGCGCTTGAAGTAGCCGCCCGGAATGCGGCCGGCGGCGAACGCCTTTTCCTGGTAGTTACAGGTGAGCGGCAGGAAGTCGATGCCTTCCTTCGGGGACTTCGCGGAGACCACGGTGGCGAGCACGACGCTCTGGCCATAGGTGGCGAGCACCGCGCCGTCGGCCTGACGGGCGACCTTGCCGGTTTCGAGGATCAGCGGGCGTCCGCCCCAATCCAGTTCCACTTTGTGCGTATTGAACATCTCGTCTTTCTTTCATGGGTTCCGGACGGCACGGTGCCATGAGCAAGACGGCGAGACGCTGGTCGCGGAATGTCGCGGGTGCCAGCGTCCGGCGATCCTGCCATAGCCTCGTGCCTCCGTTCGATGCGGGCCTTGACCCGCGCGACGGGCGGGTCGCCCGTCATCGTCCAACAGCCGGAATGCCGTGGGACGTATATGGAGCAATCAGGCTCCGGGAGGATTCGGATCGATCTTTTGCAGGTCTGGCCCCGGGCGGGATCGGCCCGCCGACGGTTCTGCCCGGGAAGGGCGGCTCGGATCCGGCAGCAAAATCGCTCCGAACGACTTCAAACAAAAACGCGCGCGGGATGCGCGCGCGTCTTTTGACATCAGCGGCGGATGTTGTGCTTCTCGAGCAGGGCCCGATACCGCGCCTCGTCCTTCTTCTTGACATAGTCCAGCAGCGAGCGGCGGGTGGACACCAGCTTCAGGAGGCCACGGCGGGAATGGTTATCCTTCGCGTGGGTCTTGAAGTGCTCGGTCAGGTTGGCGATGCGTTCCGAAAGGATCGCAACCTGCACCTCGGGCGAACCCGTGTCGCCGGCCTTCTTCGCACTGTCCTTGATGATTTCCGCTTTACGTTCTGCGGTCACCGACATCGTCATTCACCTCGATTGCGATCGGAACTGGCTGTCAGTCCGGTCAGGTTGAACACGCGCTTGGGGATGAGTTCGCCGTTATCGATCTCGGCAAGGGCCAGCAGGCGGCCTGCCACCGTGACATAGACCGTACCGCTCGATTGGGGCGCATCCCGTCCGCGCAACAAAACGGCCTGGCCCCGATGGAGCCTTGCCGCATCAGCCCGTGTGACGGCCAGTGCCGGGATGTCGTCCAGCGCGGTCTCAACGGGCAAGAGCGCATCGGCGAGGTTGCCCTCGCCGGCTGCGGCTCTATCGCACAAAGCCTCCAGATCCGCCAGCGGAATCATGTCGGCTTCCTCGTAGGGGCCTACCAGCGTGCGTCTGAGCGCGCAGATATGGCCGTAGCATCCGATCAGCCGGCCGAGGTCCCGGGCGATGGCGCGCACATAGGTTCCCTTGCCGCACTCGGCTTCGAGCACCGAATGGTCGCCGTCCGGCTGGTCGATCAGGGTTAATGAATGGATTTCGACCGGACGCGGCTGGAGTTCCACCACCTCGCCGTCGCGGGCGAGGTCGTAGGCGCGTTCGCCCTGGATCTTGATGGCTGAGAATTTCGGCGGAACCTGCTCGATCACGCCGGTAAAGCGCGGCAGCAGGGCGCGGACCTCGTCAGCGGTCGGCCGGGCGTCGCTGGTGGCGATCACCTGCCCCTCGGTGTCGTCGGTGTCGCGCTCCTCGCCCCAGCGCACGGTGAAGCGGTAGCGCTTGCGGCCATCCATCACGAACGGCACGGTCTTGGTGGCCTCGCCCATGGCGATGGGCAGCCCGCCGGAAGCCAGCGGATCAAGCGTGCCGGCGTGACCGGCGCGCTTGGCATTGAACAGCCGCTTGATGATGGCGACCGCATGGGTCGAGGTCAGGCCGACCGGCTTGTCGAGCACCACCCAGCCATGAACGTCGCGGCGGTCGCGCTTCTTCTGATGCTGGCGGCGGCCCCCCTGCTGCTGTTCGCCCTGCTGCGGGCCGGACGGCTCCTGCGCGGCCTGCTGTGCGTCGGGCGCGAGGGTCGGCTCCTGCCGGGCTTCGCCGGGCGGCTCGATAACAGCGTCGTCGTCACGGGCGGCGGCTGTGGCGGTCTGCGCTGGGGTCATTCCTTAGGTCTCGTCTTCCGAATCTGTGTCCGTGGTGGGGGTGAGGTCGCGCTGCACCTCCGGCGTCTTCAGAAGCCGGTCGATGCGGGCCGCCTCGTCGAAGCGCTCGTCCGCGCGGAAGCGGATGTCGGGCGCGAATTTCAGGTTGACGCGATGGGCGATCTCGCCGCGCAGGAACCGCTTGTTGCGGTCCAGCGCCGCGATCACCTCGCCGAGGTCGCGGCCGCCGAGCGGCATCACGTAGATCGTCGCGAGCTTGAGGTCCGGGCTCATGCGGACCTCAGGCACGGTGATCAGGTGACCTTCGAGCACGGGATCGTGCACGTCGCCCTGCGACAGAATCTCAGCGATGGCATGGCGCACGAGTTCGCCGACGCGAAGCTGGCGCTGCGAGCCGCCGGACGTCGTGGATTGGGGTTTATGTCCGCGTTGATGGCGGGGCATGGTGGTTCTTTCAAACTTTCAAAAAAGCGGACATGCCCGGATTTGCATCCGGGCTCTTCTCCGCATTCAAAACAGAACGGGCCGCGCCGCGATTGCGAAAGAGACGTGCGGGGAAGCAAGGCCATCCGGTTGCTTCATCGGAACCGGATGGCCTTGCGAACTCACGCTCCTCGCAAGGCCGGGGCGTACATTCCTCCACGCATCGATGTGAGAATCGGACTCACAGCGAGCGCTGGATGGTCTCCACGCGGTAGCACTCGATCACATCGCCAGGACGCATGTCCTGATAGTTCTCGAACGCCATGCCGCATTCCTGGCCGGCCACGACTTCCTTGGCGTCGTCCTTGAAGCGCTTGAGCTGACCCAGCTTGCCTTCGTGGATGACGACATTGTCGCGGATCAGGCGCACATTGGCGCCGCGCTCGACGGTCCCGTCGGTGACGCGGCAGCCGGCGATCTTGCCGACCTTGGAGATGTTGAACACCTCCAGGATCTCGGCGTTGCCCAGCATGGTCTCGCGCAGGGTGGGCGCGAGCAGGCCGGACATCGCCTTCTTCACGTCATCCACGAGGTCGTAGATGATGTTGTAGTAGCGGATTTCGATGCCGTTGCGCTTGGCCGCATCCGCCGCTTCCTTGTGGGCGCGGACGTTGAAGCCGATGATCGCGGCGTTGAAGCCCTCCGCCAGCGTCACGTCGGACTCGGAGATGCCGCCGACGCCGGCGTGCAGCACGCGCGCGCCGACTTCGTCGGTGCCGAGCTTCTCCAGCGAGCCCAGGATGGCTTCCAGCGAGCCCTGCACGTCGGCCTTGACGACCAGCGGGAATTCCTTGCGGCCCGCCGTCTTCAACTGGCTCATCATCTGTTCGAGCGAGCCGCGCATGCCGCTGGTGCGGGCCGCCTGCTTCTCGCGCTTCTGATGGGAGCGATAATCGGTGATCTGGCGGGCGCGGGCTTCGTTCGGCACCACCGCGAGGCGGTCGCCCGCTTCCGGCGGACCATTGAAGCCGAGCACCTCGACCGGCACCGAGGGACCGGCTTCGTCGACGGTGTCGCCGATATCGGAGATCAGTGCGCGCACGCGGCCCATCTCCGCGCCCGCGACGATGATGTCGCCGACGCGCAGGGTGCCGCGCTGGACCAGCACAGTCGCGACGGGACCACGGCCGCGATCGAGCTTGGCCTCGATCACGGTGCCTTCGGCCGGACGATCCGGATTGGTCTTCAGGTCGAGCAGTTCGGCCTGCAGCGAGATCATTTCCAGCAGCTTGTCGAGGTTGGTCTTGTTCTTCGCCGACACCTCGACGTCGATCACATCGCCGCCCATGGATTCGACCTGCACCTCGTGCTGCAGCAGTTCGGTGCGCACGCGCTGCGGATTGGCGTCCGGCTTGTCGATCTTGTTGATCGCGACAATGATCGGAACGCCCGCCGCCTTGGCGTGATTGATGGCCTCGATGGTCTGCGGCATCACGCCGTCGTCGGCCGCCACCACGAGGATGACGATATCCGTGACCTTCGCGCCGCGCGCGCGCATCGCGGTGAACGCGGCGTGGCCGGGCGTGTCGATGAAGGTGATCTTGCCACCCTGCGGCGCCGTCACCTGATACGCGCCGATATGCTGGGTGATGCCGCCGGCTTCGCCGGAGACCACATTGGCATGGCGCAGCGCATCGAGCAGCGAGGTCTTGCCGTGGTCGACATGACCCATCACGGTCACGACCGGCGGGCGCGGCGCGGTGTCGGAGGCATGATCCTCGGCGAGGTCGAACAGGCCTTCCTCGACGTCGGACGCGGCGACGCGCTTGACGGTGTGGCCGAGTTCCTCGGCGATGAGCTGGGCGGTGTCGGCATCGATCACGTCGGTGATCTTGTGCATCTGGCCCTGCTTCATCAGCAGGCGGATGACGTCCACCGCGCGCTCGGCCATGCGGTTGGCCAGCTCCTGGATGGCGATGACCTCGGGGATCACGACCTCGCGCGACAGCTTTTCCTTCGGCTCGTTGGACGCATGGCCCTTCAGACGCTGGGTGCGGCGGCGGAACGAGGCGATCGAGCGCTCGCGCACGTCGTCGGCGGTGAGCGCCGTGACGACGGTGAGGCGGCCGCGCTGCTTCTGCGGGGTCGGCTTGGCGGTGGTGTTGCGCGGCGGCGGAGC
>JAEYAW010000011.1 GCA_023404675.1 Pseudomonadota bacterium
TCACGCGCACATGGCAGTTGTCGAGGATCGAATTGTTCGCGCCGTAGGCTTTTTCGATCTGGTTGAGCGACTGGGCGATGAGGAAGCTCTTCAGCCCGTAGCCGGCCATGAACGCTAGCGCCGACTCGAAGAAGTCCAGGCGGCCGAGCGCCGGAAACTCGTCGAGCATCAGCAGGAGGCGGTGGCGTCCGGCCTTGGCCTGCAGATCCTCGGTCAACCGGCGGCCGATCTGATTGAGGATGAGGCGGATCAGCGGCTTGGTCCGGTTGATGTCGGAGGGTGGCACGACGAGGTAGAGCGTCGTCGGGCGTTTTCCGCCCACGATGTCGGCGATCCGCCAGTCACAGCGCCGCGTCACCTCGGCGACGACAGGATCGCGATAGAGGCCGAGGAAGGACATGGCGGTGGACAGCACGCCCGATCGTTCGTTGTCGGATTTATTGAGCAGCTCGCGTGCGGCGCTGGCAATGACAGGATGTGGCCCGGCCTCGCCGAGATGCGCCGTCTTCATCATCGCGTCGAGCGTGGATTCGATCGGCCGCTTCGGATCGGACAGGAACGCCGCGACGCCGGCTAGCGTCTTGTCATCCTCGGCATAGAGGACGTGGAGGATCGCGCCGACCAGCAGCGCATGGCTGGTCTTTTCCCAATGGTTGCGCTTTTCGAGGCTGCCTTCGGGATCGACTAGGATGTCGGCGATATTCTGGACGTCGCGGACCTCCCATTCGCCGCGGCGGACCTCGATCAGCGGATTGTAGGCGGAAGATTTCGGGTTGGTCGGATCGAACAGCAACACGCGGCCGTGCCTCGCGCGGAAACCGGCGGTGAGCTGCCAGTTCTCGCCCTTGATGTCGTGAACAATCGCCGAGCCCGGCCAGGTCAACAGCGAGGGCACAACGAGGCCAACACCCTTGCCGCTTCGGGTGGGCGCGAAGCACAGAACATGTTCAGGCCCATCATGGCGCAGATAAGCGTGCTCGTAGCGTCCCAGCACGACACCATCGGGACCGAGAAGGCCGGCCGTCTCCACCTCCTTCTTCTCGGCCCAACGCGCCGAGCCATAGGTCTCGACCTTCTTGGCCTCGCGTGCACGCCAGACCGACATGCCGATGGCGACGGCGATCGAGATGAAGCCACCGGACGCCGCGATGAAAGCGCCTTCGACGAAGATCGCGGGTGCGTAGGCGTCGAAGCCGTACCACCACCAGAAGAAGGAGGGTGGCAGATAGAAAGGAAAGCCGAACAGCGTGAACCACGGCGCGCCCAACTCCGGCTGGAACGCCAATCGCCAAGCCACCCATTCCGTTGCGCCCCAAGTGGTGGCGAGGACGATCAGGAAAACGGTGAGGATCTGGCCCCATAGGATCTTCGTGGCGGACATTGGAACGGTCCTTTCGGAGAGAGGTTAGAGGCCGAGCCCTCGTTTGCGGCCAAAGCTCCAGTCGATGCCGCCATCATCGCGGGCGACGCCGGAAACATGCTTGCCGAGGTGCTTTTCCAGAGAGGGTGACCAGGGCACGAGTTGGAAGCCGAGGCCGTCGTCCAGCATGGCAAAGCGGCCGGAGGCGAGTGCCAAACGCTGGCGGTAGGTGCCGGCAACATACTCGCCGCTTCCCGCGCGATTGAACGGCTGGCCTGTTTCGGCGGAGAGTTTTTCGCCGGCCGCTTCCAGCTCGCGACGGCGCAGCGTGTCGATCAGCCCGCGATTGAAGGTGACACGCTGGCCGTGTCGCTCGCCGAAGCCCTGTCCGACCAGATGATCCGCGCGTCGATCCAGCGCCTGCCGTACCTCGGCGCCGAAGCCGGCCTCGGACAGGGCGGCAGGTTCGCGCGCGATGTTCTGCCGATCGAGCCAAGTCGCGCCGGTTGCCGTGACCTGACGATCGATATCGAGATCGGAGCGGACGGCGATTGCGACCCGGCGCTGTCCCTGTGCATCATCGAACGCACGCAACTCGACGATCGAACCCGCCGCGCTGTCACCGGCGGCTTCGAGATCGGGCAGCTTGATGTGATGGGTGCGGCCGTCGACGCCGTCGACCACGGCGTAGGCGGAGCCCTTCAGCTCGTCATCAAGACCGCGATCGACCAATCGGCCGATCACGGGCGCATCGAGGCTTTCGGCCGCGAGCACATAGCCCGCCGAGCCGCGTTCGATGCCGCGATCCGTCAAAGCCCGGTGCATGCGTTTGATGATGTCGCCGCGCTCGCCGAGTTCACGCAGAGTCGCCTCGGCCTTCGTGTCGATCGCCCATTGACCGGGGCCGACCTGCTCGGCGAGGCCGAGTGTTTCCAGCTTGCGGAGCCGTCCGACCTTCAGCGCATGAAATTCGTCGAGCCGGACGTTCGGATCGATCGCCGTCTCGATGACGCCCGTGGCATGGCCATCGCGGATAAGCTGGCGGTCAAGCTGCGTGAAGCGCTCGGCATCGACCTGGCGTTTCAGGCTGCGCTGGATGTCGAGGTCGGTGCGCGGCCCTAATTCCTGCGTGATGAGGTCACGCGCGCGGTCGCGCATTCCTTCCTTGATGTAGTCGCGTGAGATGACGAGGTCCTGCCCGTCGTCACGGACCCCGCGCACGATCAGGTGGACATGGGGATGCTCGGTGTTCCAGTGGTCGACCGCCACCCAATCGAGGCGGGTGTCGAGATCCTTTTCCATCTGCGTGACGAGATCGCGGGTGAAGGACCGCAGGTCGGCCATGTCGGGCGCATCGTCGGGCGAGACGATGAACCGGAAATGGTGGCGGTCGTCCTGGCACCGTTCCGCAAAGGCCTTCGGATCGGCGTCGTCGCCCCCGGGACCGAAGAGATGGGCCTTCTCCCCATCGCGGGTCACGCCTTCGCGGCGCAGATAATTGAGGTGGGTCGCGAGCGGCGCCGAGCGCGATGTCTGGCGCACGACGCGCGCCTTGATGACAGCGCCGCGCGTTCGCGCGGTGAGCAGCCGGTTCGCCTGGATGCTCGCACGCTGGCCCCGCCCGAAGCGCGAGCGGTTGCCGGACACGATCCGGCCGGAGCGTGAGACGCCGGCCCCGGCCTTCTTCGCCGCGGCGAGAGCCTGCGCGATGAAGGGACGAGCCTGCTGCGCACGGGTCGAGCGGATGCGGCCCGGCCGGATGCGGAAATCACTGTCGCCGGTCATGGCTGATGCCTCGCACATCGCGCCAAGCACAGGAAATCGCAGGAAAATCGGCGTAGTCGTGAGGTGCGGGGAAATCCCGCACATCGCGAAATCGCCTCATAACCTATTGAAAAACCACAACCGACCCAAGCCGCACCTCGCGGCCTTTTATCCTGCCATCGTCCGGTCGTGTTGCCTGCCTCTACCCTCAACGCACACCATGACGCGCTTGAGCACGCTATCGTGCGATCAGGAACCGGGCTGCTCATGGCGCATTCCTTTGGCCCGAACGCGGGACAAACAGCCCGCCCGACTGCGGCTCGATGGCGGAAACATCGCGCACGGACGATGTCGTCATCGCGGCATCGGAAGCGCGCTCGGCCGGTACGGGAACGGGTATCGATATGCGCTCAGCTTGCGCGATGAACAGCGGCGCGCGTGTCCAGGCGAGTGCATCGGCCGCGGCGGCCACGATCGGCCAAGTCGCATCGCCGCTGGTCACCGACGGCGCGACGATGGCGACATAGGCGCGCGTTTCCGCGGGCAGCGCCCGGCCCTTCAGCGAGTCCTCGTAACGACCAGGACCGGCATTGTAGGCCGCGATCCAGCCGGGCGATCCGTAGCGATCGAACAGCTCGCGGATGTAGCCGGCGCCGGCGATGATGTTGTCATGCGGATCATAAGGATCAGCGCCGAGACGGTGGCGAAGGCGCAAGCCTGCCCAAGTGGGCGGCATGATCTGCATCAGGCCCATCGCGCCCTTCGGCGAAAGGGCGCGTGGATCGCCTGCACTTTCGGCACGCATCACCGCCCTGATCCATGCGATCGGAACGCCGAAGCGCCGCGAAGCCTCGGCGATATGATCGCCATAGGGATCGCGTGGCGACGGTCGATCGGCGCCCAAGTCCTGCGCCATCGTGATCGCCGGCATGATGCTCGCGAGGCTAAGGCCGGAAAGGAGGAGGAGAGCCATGCGCCGGGCAGCGCAGCGCGGCCCGGACGCAATCGAACGGCTCCTCGGTTGACGAGAGCCAAGCATCGCTCAGTCCTTCTCGCCGCGATCGCGCGGACGCGACCAATGCAGCGACCAGGCCGAGCCGCCATCGTCGTCGCGGAACATGTTGGCGCGGATCGGGTGCGGGAATGTCGGATCGTCGATCAGCAGCGCGACGTATTCGCCGGCCTTCTCTCCGGAGCGTTTCCATCCGGCGCCGATCTCCGCGCCCGGCTCATTGTTCATGCCGTCGAAGACATGCACGCGATACTGCGGTGCGTTCTCAACCTCGGTCGGTTCGGCTGCGATGATTATGACGTCCTGGTTCAAAACCAGCGTCGTCAGATGCCCGACGAAGCCGGTCTCGTCGCGCGTGAATTCGCCAATCTGGGGCATGTCAGTCTCCTTCGCGGTGGGGATTGGGACAGCCATCGGCGAGCACCGCTCCCGCCGAATGGGAAGGCGGTCAGCGTGTCGGCGCACGCCATTCGAAGCGGCCGGTGCCGTCTTCATCGGTCCACAGTGGGACGGCACGGCCGATGATCTGGTCGGTCGAGATCAGGCCGAAGTAGCGGCCGTCGAGGCTGTCGCGGACCTGCCAGTTCATGAGGAAGACTTCGCCAGTCTGGACCCGGCGGCAGCCTTGCCAGACGGGAAGATCGCGGCCTGCGCGATCGCGCTCCAGTGCCGCACCGACCTCCACACCATCGACGGTGATAGTGAGGTTCGAACGGCAAACGGTCTGCCCGGAGACGGCGAGGATGCGCTTCATCAGCGGCACGCCCTTGGGCAGGTAGCCGCGCTCGGCGAGGAATGTCGCGAGCGGCTCGGGCGCATCGACCGCAACGAGATCGGTAACGTCGAGCGGCCCGTCGAAGTCGATCGAATAGAACCCGATGGGCGCGCTCGCCGATGCGTTCCAGATCAGCTTGATGGGCATCGGCGTGAGGCCGGGATAGCCGACGCTGAGCGCGGCGAGCGTCGTCGCCAGGAGAAGTCCGGCGCGGCTCACGACTCGGCCTTTCGGCGCAGCAGGAATGCGCGATGATGGTCGAGCGTGTAGGTGCGCGGCTCGTGTCCAGCAGCGAGCCGGTTGTGGACGTGACGCCAATGATCGGGCGAAACCGCTTCGGGATCGATGCCGATGCGCTCGATGGCGTCGATCGCCTGCAGCACGCGCTCGACCCTGGGCCAGCTCTCGACCTTCAGCAGGATTTCGCCGCCAGGACGAACGAAAGGCAGCGTCTGGTACGTCTCGCCGCGCGCAACCGAGCGCACGACGTCGATGCGCGAGATGATCGTTCCGAAGTCATTCGAGGCCCAGCGCACGAAGGCGAAGACCGCGCCGGGGCGAAAAGACAGGACACGCCGACGGCGATCGAGAATCTGTTCGTGGGCGTGCGTGCCGAAGCGGATCCAGTTCTCGATCTTCTTCTCAACCCAGGTCAGTTCGACATGGGTGAGATTGTCTTGGTGGCGTGCGGTCGGCGTCGGGCCGCCGCGCGCGCGGGGGGCCGCGGCGCCGGTCATGAGGGGTCTCCTTCGATGTGTGGGAATTCGCGCGCGAGCATCTCGCGCAGCATGTCGGCAACGGTAACGCCGCGCCGGAAGGCAGCGATCTTGATCCGTCCACGTAAGGCGGGCGTGACGTCGATCGTCATGCGGGCGGTGAAGGCTTCATCGTCCGGCGCGCGCGGCGCGGTGGCATCTGCGGCCTTGATCCAGGCCTCTTGATTGGTCGGACGTGCCGCAAAGCCGCGCCGTTCGGATCGCTCGCTCATGGTGAGATCCTTTCGAGCTCGGTGACGAGCGCCGCGATCTCGCGCGCGGCGGGTCCGTCGTCGTCGATCTCGAAAGCGAGCCGGCCCGATTGCGCGGCGTCGGCGTAGATGACGCGCTGTCCGATCGCCGTGCGCAGCACTGGCGGATCGTGGTCGGCGAGCGTCTCGGCCGTCTCGCGGGCGATCACGGTGCGCGCGCCGCAGCGATTGAGGACGAAGCGAGCGCGAAGCTCCGGCCGATAGATGCGCGCCTCCGACAGGAGCGCCAGCATCTCGGCCGAGGCCCAACCATCGAGCGGCGACGGCTGCACGGGGATCAGCACGAGGTCGGCGGCGAGCAGCGCGGATCGCATCAGCCCGGCGACGCGCGGCGGCCCGTCGATCACCACATGATCGACATCGCGCGCCAGCTCGGGCGCCTCACGGTGGAGCGTGTCGCGCGCCAGGCCGACGACGCCGAACAGGCGCGGCGCGTGCTCGCGGGCGCGTTGCTGCGACCAGTCGAGCGCCGAACCCTGGGGGTCCGCATCGACGAGCGTGACCCGCTTTCCCCTACCGGCCCATTCGCCGGCTAGGTGCAGCGCCAGCGTCGTCTTGCCGACGCCGCCCTTCTGGTTGAGGAAGGCCACGATCATCGGCGGCCTCCCGGGCGTGGACCGAAGGGAAGCTGCGGAGGGCCGGAGGTCCCGTTTCTCGCCGCGCCAGCGTTGGTAAGAGCGGCGCTGCTGGTGCGCCGCTTGCCAGCGGCGCTTAGCGCGTTCGCGGCCTGCCGGACGAGGTTTTCCACCTCTCGCGCGCGCTCTTCAAAGTTAGATTCTCTGTTAGATTCTAAGTTAGCGAGGCGATTTTCGGTTCTGCTGTCGTGGGTTAGGCCGTGTTTCGGTTCCCGTTGGCACGAGGGGCCGGTTCCTGATGGCACGCGCTTTCGGGTTCCCGATGGCACGAAGCCTTTCACAGCTTTTCCACAGGGCGGCGTCCGCTCGAAAGCGAGCAACGTTCGGCCGCCGGCCTCGATCTCGAGGAACAGCGTGTAGCCGGGAAGCGGCTGGCGACGGATGATGTCGCGCAGCTCGAAGGCGAAGCGTTTGTACGGTGACAACGCGCCGGATTTCTGGTGGAGGTGGCGAAAGTCGAATCGCCAGCCATTGCGCTGGCGCCCGCCGTGCTTGCGCACCAGGCGATAGAGCCAGCGATCGAGCCCGCCTGTGAGATCGAAATAGGCCCGGTCGATCGTCAGCACGAGCGCATCGTCGAGAACGGCCTGATAAAACCAGTCCGGGACGATCATCTCGATCCCGTCCGGCTTGCCGTTGCGGTTGGTGCGCTCCTTCCACTCGTTGATCCACGAGAAGCGATGACGCCGGCCCTCGGCGGATTGGCGGATCGAGGTGCAGACCGTCGTGGATTGCAGACGATCGAGCGCGGCCTTCAAGCGCTGATAGTCGCGTAAGGACGTGCCGCGGCCGATGAATTTGAGAATTTCATAGGGCGTGGCGACCATCAGGCGCGACGTGCGCAGGCCGGCGTCACGCGCCTCGACGATCTGGCTCGCCGCCCAGATCAGGATGTCGGCGTCCCAAATGGTCGCCATGCCGTGATCGGGCACGGCCTCGACGCGGATCGACACATTGCCGGCGGCGAAGTCGATCGGCGCGACGCGGTGCGATTTGGAGAGGGAGAAAAACGGATAGGCCATGAGATCCTGTGCGTCTCGTGCTGCGAACTCGCCGGGGAGCGCACGGAACAGATCGAGCTGCCCGCGCTCCGAGAGGGACTGGTGTCGCGCCGCCATTCGGGAATCCGGGGGCGATCAGCGCGCGTATCGTCCGGCATGTGCCGGCGGCGCAGGCGTATGGCGCTTGGCCGGAAGCACGCTGCCGCGCGGATCGGAGGTGGAGGTGACGGCGCCGCGCTCGGCCCAGGCCTCAAGATCGTCGACCGCATAAACGACGCGACCGCCGAGCTTGCGATAGGCCGGACCCGTTCCGTAAGTCCGATGCTTTTCGAGGGTGCGGGCCGATAGGCTGAGGAATTCGGCGGCTTCCTTGGTGCGCAGGTAGCGCGGCGGGAGAACGGCGAGATCAGGTCGCATGGGAGGGCCTCCGTGGGTTCGTTGGGGCCGCCGGGAAGCGGCGGGTAACGAAGGCCACGTTGGCGAAGCAGGGCCGGCGAGATGCAGGGCGAATTCAGGGGGGCCTAAATTCGCCCACCAAGAGTCGGATGGAGATCGGCTAAAGTTGCCGCCGATGACGAAGCAACGTGCGATACCCACCCACCATCATCGCGCGGGCATCTCGAAGCAGGGCTTTGGTGGCGTGGCGGGCGGAAGATGCCTGCCAGTCGTCGCGACCGAGAGCGCCGATCCGAAATATGACCTGCGCAATTTCTTGCTGGGTCGCGCCCGCGCGATGACCGTCGAAGGCCTGCAGCATCCGGCACAGCCGAGCACGTTGCTGCCGTGTCAGTCGGGTGTCGGGCGGTATGGCGCGGCCATGGAGGGCGGAGAGCAAGCGGGCGACCGATTGGAGCCGGTCGAAGCCTTCCAGGCCGAGCGGGATGAAGGCGCCAAGAGATTTGGCGGGTCGTGTCTCGGACGGATGAACAAGCGCTACGCGCTGACCGTTTCCGAGATCGAGAACCAGATGGGTCTCGCTGCCGACATCGACGCTTACGGCGGCGTCGATCGTCGGTTGGGGATCAGCGCTTGCGGACGGAATATCCGGAGGTGGGCCAAGAACGATGGCGCTTGTGTCTTCCTGGGGAAGCCAGATCACCTGCGCTTCGGGAGGTGCCTGCATCGGGTCTACGGGGAAATCGCAACCCCCACCGCTGCCCGATCCCGTCGGTCAGCGTGCGCAGATCACTTTCGCTGTCGCCGAGCGCTTGAAAATCCCTGTCGTAGGTTTCGTTGCGGCGCAGCCATTCCCACGCGACGTCGGACGCGGTCATGTCGGCGACGTGCGCATAGCGTTCCGATGAACGCCAGCCGGAAGCATCTGGTGTCATCGCGATCCTCCCTAGTCTTTGAATTTGTGGGAGAGTCAGGATTCCCGGCTGGGTTGTTCAGTGGAAGTCAGAGGGCCGGCAAAGGGTGGTGCCGAAACGGCATCGCGGCGATCACTGTGCGGAGCGGACCAAGTCTCGATAGCCGTGCTCGGTCATCCACTGCGCGCGGGCGAGATGCGTGTCATGGACCTGGCGGCACCGCTGCGGCTCACGTGCCGTATCGAGGCCAAAGAGAATCTGGACGGCTTCGCGCCAATCAGCTCCGTCGCGCGAGGAATCGAGCAGGCGCAGATAGAGAACCATATGCTCGCGGTCATAGGCCGTGAGGGTCTGGCTGATCGGAGGCGCATCGAGAAACGGCGGCATCGCGGATTCCATCAGGCGACTATATTCGCGCGGAAAGCATTCGTTAACACTCGTGCCCGGCATTACTGTGACAACGTGCGATGGATGGTGTGCGCCACGCGATCACGGCGCTGCTAACGCCTCGTCGGCCGGTCGTCCCGCTCATGGAGCAGCAGCACTCCTTCGCCCTTGTCGGTGGAAAGCAGGACGATACCGGCTGTTTCAAGCGCCCTTCGCACCTGATCGCGCGTCGACTCGTACACCTCTAATCCACTTTCGGACTCAAGGCGCTTGAGCGCGGTTAGCGATGTCCGGGCCTTGTCAGCGAGCGTCTCCTGTGTCCACCCCAGCAACGCGCGCGCGGCCCGCGATTGTCGGGCGGTGATCATGCATGATCACCTCCCACCGACGGACACACGCTTGCCAGAACTACGACTATAATAGTCGTTCTTTGCGCCCATTGCGAGGGTAATCGGCGTCTCAGGGCTGGCGGTGCCCTCGCCGGGCGGCCGAAGTGATTCGCGCTAGCAGTGGAAAGGCCCCGGCCTGTTCGGCCGGGGCCTTGCTCGGGGCTCAGTCGCCGCGGCGGGTCGGGCGGGACCAGATCAGCGAGTGGGTGTCGCCGTCCTCGTCGTCGAAGAGGTTGGCGTAGATGGGGGCGTTGAAGCTCGGATCGTCGAGCTTGAGGCCCAGATAGTCGCGGCCCTCGTTGGAGCGCTTGGACCAGGCGGCGCCGATTTCCGCGCGGCCGACCAGAACCCGGTGGCTGGGGGCGTTCTCGCCGGTGGCGCGGGTGTCGGGGACGATGCGCACGCCCTTGGCTTGGACGCTGAGGGTTACGATTTCGCCGGTGAACTCGTTCGAGCCGGTCTTCTTGAAGGTGCCGATGGTCGCCATTGTAAGTCTCCGTTTCGTTTTCGGGACCGCTCCATTGCGGCCTCGATGGCGATCGACAGGCCGGAGGCGACCGACGCCGCATCGCTTGCGACCGGAGCAACGCGGAGGATGGCAGGAACGACTTTGTTGTTTCGCGAGGAATGACGGCCTTGGCCGGCAGGGGAAGAAAGTCGGGACGCGCCGTTGCGGCATAGGCGGTCGAGGCGCAGCCGTCCTTCGGTCAGATCAGGCCATTGGAGAGGCCGTTCGGAGCGGTCTGGAGACAATCAGGAACGGAAGATCATGGCGACCCGGTCGCAACCAGCAGACGGCGCAAGCTGAAGATCATCTGCGACCCGTCCTCCCCTTGTACAGGCGAGGGTCGAGCTTTCGTTTCGAAGTCGGCCAGTGGAGATGACGCCCTCGACTTCGTGTTGCACCGTTCCCGCGCACAGAGGCGCCGAGCAGAAATCCGGGCGCTGTTGAGGCGGCCGCACGATGGGCTTCAGTCAGGTTCCGGTGACGCGGCTCCCTCTCCAACTGCACAACGCTGAGGGCTGAAACCCCCGACTGGTCGTCCCGGCGACGGTTCCGTCGTGGTGTCAGGCTGGTGCAATGCCCTGGCTGGACGGGCCGGTGCTTGCCATCCCAGCGACGCGCGCGAACGCGGTGACGCCGACCGCGACCGCACCGATGACGGAGAACACGAGCTGCCAGGTCTCCGACGGCATGGTGTGTTTCACGATGCCATGCGTGGCGTGGAAGCCGGCGATCGCCGCGGGTGCGACAAATGCCAGCGCGATCAGCAGGCGTGCCCAGAGCGGGCGGACAATTCCAAGCAAGAGCTGCCCCACGCCCAACGTCAGGCCGGCGCCGAGCATGCCGATAAGGATGGCGCCGAGCCAGCCCGCGCCAGTGTCATAGGCCCAGGTGCCGGCGGTCACGCCCGCGAAGAATGGCAGTGCGAACACCGCGAGCGTGAACAGCAACCAGCACAAGATGCCGATGGCTGCGAAGGATAGGACAATGCCGAGGATAATCATGGTGGTGTCTCCGAAAGAGCAAATTCTGACGGTCGCGCCTTCCACCACCACCACGGCGCATTCGGGAGCATAGCAAAAGCTGTGCTCCGTCGGGAGCGGAAACCGCAGGGGTCTCCGCGTCGCCTGGAAGGGTGGCGCGCCGTCATGGCGCGAAGGGATCGACCTCGTGGACGATCTCCGAGACGTCGCCGTCGTATTCGTTTGCGGGTGTCACCGAGAGAGTGCCGTCGCCCGCGCGGAAGATGACGATGACGGCCATCAGCGTGGTGGCGAGGCTGAAGGCGAAGGCGTGTGCGTCGGGGAAGGACATCGATCCGGCTCCTGTTTCGAGCGGAGGACCATCCCCCCGCTGACAGGCGCCCGATGTGTTCGGCCGATGGCCGCAATCACCGCGCAGGCAACGCCGGCGCGGCGGCACGCTATGCGTAGTCCGACCCTTTACGGGTTGATGGCGTCAGGCCATCGGCTGGACCAAGGACCAGCGCCATTCAGCGGGGAGTGGTCTTCTCCGGGCTGGAAGCCGAGTCGATGTGGCCGTGACGTTGGTGAAGCCGTACTGTCTGCGCGAGCTGCCGTGCGACCTCACCTGCGTCATCCGCAAAGCCTGGTGGCCATTTCCTCGACGGCTCGCGCTGAAACCCGCCACGCTGAAAATGCGGATGGAGGTGGCTGATAATCCACTCGATGCGTGAAGGAGGCACCAAGCCGGCTTGAGCCGAATAATGGAGTGCCTTGGCGAGATCGTGCCCGATGTTCGCGCGGTTCCAAACATCATCGGTCGCGACGTTAAGCAGATAGGATTTGAGGAGGAGTTCGATGGCAATTGCAATCGCATGAAGGGCTTGATTGTCGAATCCTTGATCCGCCGCCCATTCGGCGGCTGCAGCCTTCACGGTGGCATTCTCCAGGAAAACCGCAGCGAGAACGGCGTCCGAACGTGCCGGTTTCGGGAGTGGCTTCAGTCGCTGCATTCGTTGCGTTATGCCATAGGCTTGGCCGTTTAGCAGGTGCCCGATGCGGCGGCGCTTACGCGCCGCCGAATTTCCACACCGGGATGCCGAGCTTCTTGGCTTTGTCGGCGAGGTTGTCATTGATGCCGGTGCCGGGGAAGTGCAGCACGCCCTTCGGCAGGATTTGCAGCATCTCGTCATTGCGTTTGAAGGGTGCTGCCCGGCCGTGCTTCGTCCAGTCGGGTGCAAAGCCGATCTGTGGGACATTGCGATTCCTGGCCCAGAGAGAAGCGATCTTCTCGGCACCCTTCGGCGACTTGCCGTGGATCAGCACCATGTCGGGGTGCTTCTCGTGAACCTGGTCGAGCTTGGCCCAGATGAGGTGATGGTTGTCGAAATCGAGCCCGCCGGTGACGGCGATCTTCGGTCCAGGCGGCAGGAGCACTTCCTGCTCGGCACGCTTCTTCGCCATGATGAAGTCGCGGCTGTCGATCATCGCCGAGGTGAGGTTGCGATGATTGACCTTCGATCCTGACCGCGGGAGCCAGGCTTTGCCGACCTGGCGTTCGTAGTGCTCGGCGGCCTGGTCGCGCATCAGTTCGAAGGCGGTCTGGCGTTCGACCTGTGTCTTGCCCTCGGCGATCAGGCGCTCGAGATCGACCGACTTCACCTCGCTGCCGTCCTGTTCGCGTTGGGAGCGCTTTTGGGCCTGCTCGTTGTCGTCGAGCTCGCGGTTGATCCGTTCGGCGGCGCGATGAAAGACGTTCACGGTCGACCAGAGGAGATCGTCGAGGTCGGGTTCGAGGCGCGTGTCCTCCAGGGTCACGATCAGGGCGTCGAAGATGTCGGCGACCGCGCCCGCGACCGCGTTGCCGTCCGGCAGAAGCCGCTGATCGGGTTCGTCGGCGAAAGGCCGGTAGCCGTGGAGCTGCAATTCGTTGAGGACGTGGTCAGTCGGTGAGGATTCGTGGTGCGGTTCGTAGTCGTCGAGATCGCGCATCGGATGCTCCGTCGGATGGACCGCGACCGTCGCGGCCTTCATGGCGACGAAGCACACCGGCGGGGCGGCCCTGCACCCGGAGCGCGAGCGAGGGCCGGAGCGTCAGCGGAGGATGGCGGAGGCCGGCTATTTTGTTTCGCGATGGAAAGCGGCCCCTTGGGGCCGCGCCGGAAAATAGTCGGCCGCAGCCATTGCCGGGCCGGCCTGCCTGTGGGCCGATCGCCCTCTCGAAGGCCGAGGCGCGGTCCTCTCCGATCCGCTGCGTCTGAGCGAGTACGGCGGCGGGGCCGCTGCCGCTTCCTTACCGGCTATGCCGCCAGCGCCATGAAGCGTGCGACGTCCTGCGGCCCGAGCTGTACCCGAGTCTGACTGCGCAATGTCGCGATGCCGAGGGTGCGGAGATCCTCGTTGAAGTCCCCGAGCTGTGGAGAGATCACGATCGCCTCGATCCCGGCCGCGTTCGCCCGTTCGATCAGGCTGTCACGCGCACCATCGCCTGCCGGATCGTCATCGCGCAGGATGTAGAGCCGCCGCAGCGTGTCCGGGAACAGGATGGCGGCGAGATGTGCCGCGGAGAGCGCCGCCACCATCGGCATGTTGGGCACGACCTGGCGGATTGAAAGGACCGTCTCGATGCCTTCGCCGGCTGCCATCACTTCGCCACCAGCGCCAAAGCGGACCGCGTTGCCGAGGAGATCGCCCATCGCCCGGCGCGGGGTTTCGAATGGCGCCTTGTCGTGGCGTCGTGAGTCGAGCCAGGTGCGATGCGCCCCGGTGATCATGCCGTCGAGGTCAGTGACAGCGGCGATCATGGCCGGCCAAGTCTCGGTCGGCGCATGCTCGTCCGGGCGATAATAGCAGTGCGGGTGGAAATACAGATTTCCGGCTCCACGGAGATCCGTAATGCCGCGTTGCCGGAGATACGCCGCGACGATTGTGCCCGCAATCGGCTGCGACATGCGGATGAGGCGCCGTGCGGCTTCGGGCGATCCATGTGGTGCGGGCGCCAGCGGCTGGAAGGCGGAGGGTTCCGGCGCTGGTGGTGGCATGCTGAGGAAGAGCCGAGCCTCGTCGGCGACATCCTTGAAGTCGATGAGGCCGCAGCTCTCGCGGATGACGTCGAGGAGGTCTCCATGCTCGCCGGTAGCGGCGTCAGTCCATTTCCCGGCGGGGCCTTTGGGCGAGTCCTTGAGCCGGACGTACATCGAGCGGCCCTTAGTGTTACGGGCGTCGCCCACCTGCCAGTAGTTGCCCTGACGGTGGCCATTGCTGAGATAATGGCGGCACACCGCCTCGGCCTGTCGGCCGAGACGTTGCGCGAGATCGGATGCGTCGAGACGGGCCATCACGCTGCCTCCCGCTCGCCGACGCGCTGGATCGGGTAGGTGCCGATCAGCTTGCCGATGATGGTCGCGCCGTCCGCGCCGACGGGCACGAAGAAGCGGAGCTTCCACGAGATGATCTCGCTGAAGAGGCCAAAGGCGCGCAGGCGCTCGCGCATCGCGTCGGTGAAGCCGGAGAGTTCGATGCGATCGGCGCCCATGACGCGCACGCGACGGAGTTGGAGGCCTTCGGCGAGATCGAGGATTGTCTTGCCCTCGATGAGCGCGGCATAGGCATGGTCGGCGGACAGGTTCGTCGTTCCGACTGTCGTGGCGTTGGCGACCCATGCGGGCGACACGCGGCGGCCGATGATCCGTTCCCCGTCATCGGTCTGGAGCCGATAGACACGGCTCGACTCGTTGGGCAGCCGCTTCCAGATCGGCAGCAGCAGGCCAGCGACGATGTGGATCGTGGAATCGGAATAGGCTGGCACCTCCGCGATCTCGGCGTTCCAGGCGGCGGTGAACTCGGCGCGACTGGCGGCGATCCAATGGCTTTCGTCCATCATGCGGATGGAGGCGTGATGCTGCTCCATCGGCCGGATCAGCCGCACGCGGCGTTCGATCTCCCCGTCGTCGAGCATCAGCGAAGGCGCTGGAAGCTGAACCGCGGCGCGGTGGGAGCGCTCGTTGACCAGCAACTTGGCGACCGGATCGTCGAGCCAAGCCATCGCCTCCTCGGCGGTCATCGGCCGGTTGCGCTCGCGCTGTTGGATGGTCAGCAGGCTGGTTTCCGCGCCGGTGCCGGGATGGGTGTAGATGGTCTGGCGATCGGTGACGACGAAGCTCTCCGCGCGCAGCGTCTCCAGTCCGATGTCGTAGATGCCGGCGGCGATCGCGCCCTCGACCTTGGCGGTCAGAAGCTGCTCGAAGGCGGCGAACAGGACGTCCTGCAGGTCGATGGTGAGCGCGAGCAGGCGGTTGAGAAAGGTTGTGATCGGCGGGAGCTCGTCCTTGATGCCGTTGTCGTCCATCAGCTTCAGGCCGGTCGTGTCCTCGAACCGCTGGAGCGAGCACCCTTCGATCTTGCCGCGGACGATCAGGATGTAGAGCTGGCGAAGCGCATCGCGCGCATAGTGGCTCTCCAGATTGTCCTCGGGTCGGAACAGGCCCTGGCCGCCGGTCTGGCGCTGTCCGCGCGTGATCGCGCCCAGCGTGTCGAGCCGGCGCGCGATGGTCGATAGGAAGCGCTTCTCCGCCTTCACATTGGTCGCGATCGGACGGAAGAGCGGCGGCTGCGCCTGGTTGGTGCGGTGGGTGCGGCCGAGGCCTTGGATCGCGGCGTCGGCTTTCCAGCCCGGCTCAAGCAGATAGTGGACGCGAAGCCGCGTGTTCCGTGCCGACAGCTCCGCATGGTAGCTGCGGCCCGTACCGCCGGCATCGCTGAACACGAGCACGCGCTTCATGTCGTCCATGAAGGCCTGGGTCTCGGCGAGATTGGCGGACGCCGCGCGGGTCTCGACCACAAGGCGCTGTCCCTTGCGCACGATACGACGCGAGCGGCCGGTGACTTCGGCCACCACGTCCGCGCCGAAATGCTGGACGATCTGGTCGAGCGCGCCCGGCACCGGCGGAAGGCTCGCGAGTTTCTCGATCAGCTCGGTGCGGCGGGCGACCGCCTCGCGGCTCTCGACCGGCTGGCCGTCGCGAAAGACCGGACGCGAGGACATATTGCCCTCGCCGTCGCTGAAGGGCTCGTAGAGCTGCACCGGGAAGGAATGGGCGAGATAATCGAGGACATATTCGCGGGGCGTGATGTCGACGCGAATGTCATTCCACTCCTCGGTCGGAACTTCGGCCAAGCGCCGTTCCATCAGCGCCTCGCCGGTCGAGACGATCTGGATGACCGCGGAATGCCCGGCCTCCAGGTCCGCCGCGATCGAGCGGATCAACGTCGGCGTCTTCATCGATGTTAGCAGATGACCGAAGAAACGCTGCTTGGCGCTTTCGAAGGCGGAGCGCGCGGCGGATTTGGCCTGGCGGTTCAACGTCCCGGTCGAGCCGGTGATGTTGGCCGCCTGCATGGCCGCATCGAGATGGTTGTGGATGATGGCGAAGGCGCCGGCATAAGCATCGTAGATGCGCCGCTGCTCGGCGGTCAGCTCGTGCTCGACCAGCTCATATTCGACGCCGTCGAACGACAGCGATCGGGCGGTGTAGAGGCCGAGCGCGCGAAGGTCGCGGGCAAGCACCTCCATCGCCGCGACGCCGCCGGCCTCGATCGCCTCGACAAACTCGGCGCGGGTCGAGAAGGGAAAATCGTCGCCACCCCACAGACCGAGGCGCTGCGCGTAGGCAAGGTTCTGGACCGTGGTGGCGCCGGTGGCGGAGACATAGACGACGCGGGCATTGGGCAAGGCGTGCTGCAGGCGAAGCCCCGCGCGCCCTTGCTGCGAGGGCGTGACATCGCCCCGTTCTCCCTTGCCGCCGCCAGCGTTCTGCATCGCGTGCGCCTCGTCGAAAATGATCACTCCGTCGAAATCGGAGCCCAACCATTCGACGATCTGCTTGACCCGCGAAACCTTCTCGCCGCGGTCGTCGGAACGCAGCGTGGCATAGGTTGTAAATAGGACGCCTTCCGGCAGAGCGATCGGCTTGCCCCGCGGGAAGCGCGAGAGCGGCGTGACCAGCAGGCGCTCCATGCCGAGTGCGGACCAGTCGCGCTGCGCATCCTCAATCAGCTTGTCGGATTTGGAGATCCAGACCGCCTTGCGCCGGCCCTGCATCCAGTTGTCGAGCACGATGCTGGCCGACTCGCGCCCCTTTCCGACGCCGGTGCCGTCGCCGATGAAGAAGCCGCGGCGGAAGCGGACGACGCCGTTTGCATCATCGGCGGCGGCCGCCACGACATCGAAAGTGTCGTCGATGGTCCAGGAACCTGCGAGAAAATCGGAATGGGCTTCGCCCGCGAAGATCAGGGTTTCGAGCTGGGAGTCTGAGAGCGAGTCCATGATGGTCGCTGGCAGCGTCGGCCGATAGCTCGGCTTGGGCGGGGCGACCGAGGCCATGGCGGCGGATTGCACGAGCTTGGTGGGATGGGCCTGAGAGCCGGGAATACGGATCGTCTGCAATCCGTATTGCTCGTAGATCGCGTCGCTGAGGCGGGCGCCCTCGGCCGGGGTCCAGTCGACGGTCTCATAGGCGAGCGGCACGCCCTCGGGATCGGCGAGGCCCACGCGGGTCGCCGATGTCGCCGCGGTGCGCGCGAGATAGCCGCGAACGGTGCGCGGCGTGGCGCCGGTCGGCATGACCTGAACAGCAGGCGCGACAGCCAGGCGCGGCGGCACATGCTCGGCGATCCACGTCATCAGCGTGGCGATGTCGGGAGCGGTGCCGGGGGACGCCGGAAATGCGGATGGCTCGTCGGCCGGGATCTTGTCGATCACGGTCAGCCGGGTTTCGACGGTCGTGCCGTGCTTGGCATAGACTGAGCCATGGACGGCGGCGGTGAACACGACGCGGCCCCTCTCCTGCAGGCGGACGAAGGCGTCGCGCCAGGCCGGTATGTCGGGGCCGAAATTCGCGCCGGTGATCGCGACCAGGCGCCCGCCATCGGCGAGCCGCGCGAGCGCGGATGCGAGATGGCGATAGGCTGCGTCGGCGACACGCCCCTCGACATTGGCGAGGACCGAGAATGGCGGGTTCATCACCACGATTGTTGGGACGGTCGCCGGGTCGAGATGATCGTCGATCTGGGCTGCGTCGAAGCGGGTCACGGGAATGGCCGGAAAGAGGGAGGAGATGAGTGCGGCCCGGGTTTCGGCGAGTTCGTTGAGGACAAGCGTGCCGCCGGCGATCTCGGCGAGGATGGCGAGCAGGCCGGTGCCGGCCGATGGTTCGAGCACGCGATCGGCGGGTGTGATGGCGGCCGCAGTGATCGCGGCCAGGCCGAGCGGGATCGGCGTCGAGAATTGCTGGAAGGCCTGCGCCTCCTCGGAGCGGCGCGTGTGGGTGGGCAGAAGTCCCGCGATCTTGCCGAACAGAGGAACCGCCGCAGCCGGAGACCCGGCTTTGCGCAAAAGCGCCTTTCCGTATTTGCGGAGCATGAGGACGGTTGCGGCTTCGCAGGCGTCATAGGCGTCCTTCCAGTCCCAGGCGCCGGCAGTATCGGACGCGCCGAAGGCGGTCTCCATGGCGGTGCGCAAGACCGCGGCGTCGATGCGCTCGCCGCGCTCGATGTGAGGAAGGAGGAGAAGTGCCGCGGCATGGATGGCGGCAGCGTCGGTCGGCTGATCGGCGGCGGTCGGCAGCGCCGCCGCAAGGGTGTGAGCATTCATGGGAGACGTCCTCGGGAGAGCGGAGCGGGAAAGCCCGCCGGCGCTCTCTCTCGGACCGGACGGGCTCAAACCCGTCCCGGCCTTCCTCTCGCTCTCAAGGGGCGCGGCCCGGCCGCGCCATCAAGCGACAGACAATGGTCTCGATGATGTCAGGCACCATCGCCGCCATCGATCACCTCGGCGAGCCAACCGTTGGTATAGATCCACGCCACAGTTTCGCCGGTCGCGAGATCGAGGACATGCGCGCCGCCACCGAAGCCATCGAGACGCGGCCGGGAGCAGGTGTTGGCGTACTGAAAGCCCCATCGGCCGGTGAGGTGGAATTCGGCGGCGCAGCGTATGACGAACTGGATCAGCCGTTCGGGATCGCCGGTGACATCGTCGCGCATCCAGAGTTTGGAGCCGCCATGCTCGGGCTGGATGGACAGGAGGAAGCCATCGGACGGCGGTTCCTCGGATGCTCCGTCCTCGGACAGTTGGTTGTAGAGATCGAGCGCGCGGGCTGCGGTCTCGGGCGTGCCGACATCGAGCAGGCATGAGAAATGGGTGAAATAGTCGGCCATGAGGCCACTCCCGGAGAGCAGGGAACGGGAGAGCCGGCAGGCGCTCTCTCCTCCATGTCCGGCTCGCCACGTCCGGGCCAAACTCTCCCTCTCGATCGGCGCGCATGAAAAAAGCCCGACGCCCCCGAAGGGACGCCGGGCTCGTCAAGTCAGATGAGGACCGCCGTCACTCCGCGGCGGCGAGGTGCCGTTCCTCCTCATCATCGGTGTTGGTCTCCTCGTCATCGCCGTCGAGGAAGTCCGGCAACGCCTCGTCGCCCTCGCCAGAGTCCGCCTCGGTGCTTTCGGCATCGGCGCCGGAATTGCGCAGCGGTTCGGGCAGCCAGCCCGTCTCGGCGAGGAGACGTTCGGCTTCGGTCGCCATGTCGCCCTTCTTCAGATGTGCGATGAGTTGGGCGGCGCGCTCGCCGGCGCCTTCACGCACCGCTTCGAGGATGCGGGGCTTGGTGACGCGGCCGAGATAGTTGGCGACGGTCGGCCGCCACCCGGCTTCGGCCATGTCGAGCCCGACCGCCAGCGACAGGCGATCGGCTTCGGCGATGCGCTGTTCGACACTATGCGCCGAGACACGGCCACCGTAGCGATCGGCCCGCTCATAAAGCGCATTGACGCCGAACGAAGCGCAATGGGCGAAGAGTTCGGCCTGTTCGGGGCCAGTCAGTGCGGCCAGCCCATCCCAGAGATCAGCGACTTTGGCCGGGAGCCGTTTGCGCCAGCTATCGTGCCGGGCCTCGATCGCCTTGGCATAGACGCTGTCACGAAGCCCTTCGGGCTGCGAATGGAAGGTCGTGCCCCGCACGCTGACCTCCATCGCGAAGCCGTACTGGCTGCCGCCGTAGAACACGTCCTGGCAGAACTTGTGCAGGACGGCGACGAAGGCGACCGAGGGATCGGTGGCGAGCTTGTCGCGGAGCGCGAGGGTGCGATCGGCGGTCAGCTCCGTGATCAGTCGATCGGGGAGCGGCTTGATCGTGTCGTCCTCGTCCTCCTCCTCGGGCTCGGCAGGTTTGCCGCAGATGGTGATGACCGCGCGCTGGACCGAAGGCGACGCCGGATAGTCAGCGTCATCGTCGCCGCCATCCTGCTCTTCACCCTCGCCATCGCCCGCCTGGTTGGCGATCTCGTCCTCGGGTCGGACATAGCCGCGGTCGATCGACAGCGTGCCGTCGGCGTCCAGGCTGACGAAGACCCCGGCGATCGCGATGTCGGCGGGTTCGTAGTGGACCGGCCGCTCGTCGAAGCTGGCGAGCGCGGTTTCGATTTCGCCAAGGCGCTGATCGATCTCGTCCGGCAACTCGTCGGCGTTCTCATATTCGGCCTCCAGCTTGGCGCACTCGGCGTTGAGCGCCTCGATGGTCGCCTGTTCGTCAGCCGTCAGGTCGAGCGGCGTGCCCACGATCTCGCGCAGGCCGTGGGTGGCGCCATAGGGGAAGCTCATCGCCACCTCGATCCATTTCCAGCCTTCGCCGGCGATCGCTTCGGCGGAGGCTTTCAGCTTGTCGGCGACCAGGCGATCGAGCAGCGCAGGATCCTGCAGCCAGCCGCCGTCGTCATCCTGGAAGAGATCGCGCAGCACGCAGCCGCCGTTGGTTTCATAGGCATCGATGCCGACGAATACGGCCCGCTTGTCGGATGCGCGGACGGCGGTCTCGGTCAGCATGCGCCGGATCTGGTAGGGTTCCCTCTGCCAGCTATTGCGAACCGACTCCCAGACCTGCTCCTGACGCGCATGATCGTTGGTGACGGTGAAGGCCATGAGCTGTTCGAGCGTGATGCCGTCCTCGGCATAGATATCGAGCAATGACGGCGAGACGGCCGCGAGGCGAAGCCGCTGCTTCACGACCTGGACGGACGCGAAGAATGCAGCCGCAATCGCCTCCTCGGTCATGCCCTTCTCGCGCATCGCCTGGAACGCGCGGAACTGGTCGAGAGGATGCAGCGGGGCGCGTTCGATATTCTCGGCCAGCGACACCTCGTCGACGAGGATGTCGGCATTGGCGTCCGACACCACGCACGGCACCTTGGAGGTCTTGGTGAGGCGCTTCTGCTTGACGAGGAGCTGCAGCGCGCGGAAGCGACGCCCGCCCGCCGGCACTTCGTACATGCCGGTTTCCTGGCCGTCGGCATCGAGCACCGGCCGGACGTGGAGGGACTGGATGAGACCGCGCCGGGTGATCGACTCGGCCAGCTCGTCGATCGAGACGCCAGCCTTGACGCGGCGGACGTTCGACTGGCTCAGCACCAGCTTGTTGAAGGGGATGTCCTGCGCCGACGACAGGGTGATCTTCTGAATGGCAGTTGCCATGAGACTTACTCCGCGACGGGCGCCGAAAGCCTCTCTCTCGACCCTAAACCCGTCACGAAGCGAAGCACCGCCCTCTCACTCTAGGAGGGCAGCGACACCATCAAACGCCATCGGTAAGGTCACTGCCAGAACCGGCGATGATCCCGCGCCAGTCCTTCGTATTCGCCCATGACGGCTTGATGCCGCCCTAGAAATTCGAGCGCGGTTCGATGCCGAGGAAGCGGATCATGTTGTCGGGCGCGACGAAGTTGACACCCGAACCCAAGCTGCGGTCGCCTGTTGCGACGAGGCGGCGGAAAATCGCTACCTTGTCAGGATGCATGGGGGCGCCGCCCCACACAGCGTCCTGTACATATCGCGCGATGAAACCGGCGAGGACGTCGGCGACCTGAATGCCGATAGAATCGTGCGATCGCTGGAATTGCAGGTCGGCCGCCTGCGAGAATTCGAAGTCGGCCGTCTGCAGGGGCAATTTCACGCCAAGCTGCGCCAGGTCCTCTGCGAGCTTCTTGTTGTGCAGAAGAATGTCTCCGAACTGCAATTGCTCGTCGTGGAACAGCGTCACGCCGGAAACCTGCTTTCGCGCGAAGCGATTGATCCGGGCGTAGATGTTGGTGAACGATGTCAGGTTCGGCAGAACCCAGAGCAGCTTCCCGGCGGGATTCTTGTCGGGAATCGGTAATGCCCGCTCGACGGCCTTGGCTTTCGGCAGCTTGCGGAAGTCCTTCAAGCTGTCGCGCGCAAAACGGATGATCCCCGCCGCCACGTCAGTAGGCGGAACTCCGCTTCCCTGCGCCCACCGAATTATTTGCTTGTAAAGTTCGCGTATTTCCGCGTGGTCTCTGCTTTGGCAACATGCGGCAAAGGCGTGAGCCAGCTCGGGAGGTGCATATAGCGCCATGTAGTTCGCCATAACGCCCTTCATCCAAAGGGCGCCAGGTTGAGTGTCACATTCCCCCACATAGGGCACCACCATTCGCTCGATGATGTTCACGACAACGAAGAAGTGCTTGTCGACAAGCTCGATAAAGATTGGGGCGCGGCGCGTCTCAAGGAGGTCCAGAAGATCAAAGATGAAGCGCGGCTTGTCATAAGCCTGTTTTGATTTGAGCTCCGACGACTGGATGCGGTGCGCCTTTTTTTAGTGCGCCCAATTTATCGGTGAAGTCCTGGTCGAGCGTGCAGCCGAATGCAGCCAAGGCGAACATGCGCTGTTCGACGAAGTAGGAGTCGATTTTGACCGTGCTCAGGTCGCCGGTATTGCCGCTTTCATCGATGTAATATTCCGCAGGCGCCTGCTCTAGCATTCTGTATCCAGTCGCTCGTTTGGCGATTGTGCTCCATGCCGCACCACTGAATAGGTGACCTGGATCTGGGCCACAAGACAGCCCGGAAACAGTATGGCTAGGGGACGCAAAGCCGGAGACACGGACAACCGCATCTCCGGCATTGCGGGGATCAGGCGGCGCGATCGAGCAGCTTCTTGGCCTTGCCTTCGAGCTCGAGCCGCGCGTCCTGGTGGGGCTTGTCGCGCGCGACGGCGGTGATGCCCTGGACGAAATCGAAGATGCTTTCCGGCGGGCGGCCTTCCTCGGCCAGCACCGCGTCGATGATTTTGCCCGTCTCGGCTTTCGAGAAGCCGCGGCGGCGCAGGAATTCGGTGCGCTCTTCGTCCTTGTGCGCGACGATGCGTTCGCGCGCCGCCTTGATGCCGGTGATGAACGGCTGCGGTGAGGAGTCCGCGAAGCTGAGCAAGGCCGGCGCCGCCTCATGGGCGAAGCGCGAAGCGGCGTATTTGGAATGGCGGATGGAGATCTCCTCGAAATCTTCGACGCCCCACAAATTGCGATTCTGGCACACGGCCCTGAGATAGAAGGACGCGATACCAAGGGTCTTGGCGCCCACTTCGCTGTTCCAGGCATAGAAGCCCCTGAAATAGAGATCGGGCGATCCATCCGCGAGCTTGCCGGCTTCGATCGGATTCAGATCGTCGACGAGGAAAAGGAAGACGTCGCGATCGGAAGCGTAGAGCGTCGTGGTGTCCTTGGTGATGTCGACGCGCGGATTATAGACGCCGGTCGACCAGTCGAGGACACCGGGCACTTTCCAACGGGTGTCGCCGGTGCCGTTGCCGGCGATGCGCTGCACGGCTTCGACCAGCTCGTGGTCGTAGATCCGGCCGTAGTCGGGGCCGGTCACGGCGCGCAGCTCGACGCGGCCGTCGTCGGTCTCGAGGGTCTTGATCTGCTCGGCGCGGTGGGCGGTCAGCCCATATTGCAGGTTGATGCCGGCGAGCGCGGCGGGGAGCTGCCGCAGATAGGCGGCCGGCGCGCCGACCTGGCTCGCGAGCTGACCGAAACTCCAGTGCGTCGGAGCGATGGGCTTGTCGGCGCCTGGTAGGATCAGGGCAAGCCGTTCGGGATCGGTGCGGCTGGCTTCGACATGGATAAGCGCGGATTCGACAACGCGCGTTCGGCTGCGCTCGGTGCGCTCGCGGACGGTCCGGCCGAGTTCGGCGAGCGAGAGATAGCGCTCGTCGTCGGGTCGCGAGAACCACTCCGAGGAAACCCGACCGATGCGCTCGCCGCGGTTGATGTCCACCTTCCAGCCGCCACTCACGTCGCGCCGGGCATCGAGAACCTGCATGTTCATGGGATCAAACTCCATGACGGGCGCCGGAAGACTCTCTCCCGACCCTCAACCCGTCACGGAAATCCGGTCCACACTCTCACTCTAATGAGGGCGTTGCGGGGTCTCCCCGCAGAAGGGGTCGGCCGAGACCCTGGGCTCGGCCGCAGGGGAAGGCTTTCCCCTCCAGGCCCCCTCTCAATCGCTGGCCCTTCCAGTCGGTTTGGGGGAGATTGAAAACTGTCAGAAAACCGCATATATTTCTGACAGGAGAAGTGCCGTGCAACGACTGACCGAACAGATTCTGGCGCACACCGAGGGCTTGCCCGAGGGCGCTCCGATCGCGGCGAAGAGCCTGCTCCATCTCGGCAATCGCGCCGCGGTGGATCAAGCCTTGTCGCGACTGGCTGAACGTGGCCGGCTGATGCGTGCCGGGCGCGGCGTCTATCTGCGCCCGGTTTCGAGTCGGTTCGGCGTCCGCGCGCCCTCCGTCGAGAAGGCCGTCGAAGCCCTCGCGCTCCAGCGCGGCGAAACCATCGTGTCGAACGGTGCCGCGGCCGCTAACGCGCTCGGCCTCACGACACAGGTGCCGGTCCGGTCGGTCTATCTGACATCGGGCCGTAGCCGGACGATGAATCTGGGCCAGCAGGTCGTCGAGCTGCGGCATGCGCCGCGCTGGCAGTTGGCGCTGGCCGATCGGCCCGCCGGACAGGCGGTGCGAGCGCTCGCCTGGCTGGGGCCGGAAAAGGCAGAAGCCGCCTTGATGACGTTGAAGCGCAAGTTGCCGTCTTCCACGTTCGGCGAACTCGTCGCGGTCGCGCCCCAGCTACCGAGCTGGCTCGCCAGGACGGTCGGCAAAGTTGCATACGGCCGAAGGAGCCATTCTCAGGTGGGCGGCCTACCTATTTAGATTGTCCGAAATTTGTATATTTATTTCGGACAATCCACTTGGTTCGCGTCCGAAAAAGGACTACAATTTTCGGACATGAACACCGACTCGCCCGATCTGAAGAAAGCCATGCTCGAGCGCATCCGTGCGGATGCGCCACGCAAGGTCTGGACGCCCAGTGACTTCGTCGATCTCGCCTCGCGGGACGCGGTCGATAAGGCGTTGCAGCGGCTGACGAAGGTCGAAATCCTTAGGCGGATTGATCGTGGGCTCTACGATCAGCCTGGCTTCAACAAACTCACCCAGAAACCCAATCCGCCTGATCCGCGCTCAGTCATCGACGCCGTCGGGCGACGTGACCAAACCCGGATGCTTGTCGACGGCATGACCGCGGCGAACGATCTGGGCCTAACTGACGCCGTCCCCGCCAAAATCGTGGTGCACACCGACGCTCGGCGCCGCGCGATCAAGCTCGGCAACGTAACGATCACCTTCCGTCCAACCGCGGCCAGCAAGCTATTCTGGGCCGGACGACCAGCGATGCGCGTCGTCCAAGCGCTTCACTGGCTGCGCGATCTCCTGGTTCGTGAAGGAGAAAGTGATCAGGTTAGGCGCAAGCTCGCCAATCTTTTCGAAGATCCCACGGTGGGACCGCCCCTCAAAGCGGATCTCACTGCCGGTATGACAGCTCTTCCGACATGGATGTGGGTGTTTCTCAAGCCGCTCGTTGAAAGCGACGCCGGCGTTCGTCGTCGGCACGTCGATGATGATCGTGATGATGCTGATCATGATCGTCATCAACAAAGAACGGCGGACGATGCCGATGATCAGCGTCATGCTGCCGTCGCCCGGCCCAAGCGAAAGCCGCTCTCCCCGCAGAAGGCACAAACTGCCAAGCGCGGTGCAGCCCGGGCGGTGAAGACATGAATCCGGCTTTCGACGAGGTTCTCGCGGCCGGGTCGGACGCGATGTTGAGCGCCTTCGATACGACGGCGCTACGCCTCGGCACGGCGTCTCAGAATATCGAGAAGGACTTCTGGGTCTGCTGGACGCTGGATGCCTTGTTCAATGGCTTGAAAGAGGGCGGACCCCGCCTCCTCTTCAAAGGTGGAACCTCCCTGTCCAAAGGGTTTGGTTTGATCAATCGCTTCTCCGAAGACATTGATGTCACGGTGTTTCGGGACGACATCGGCGAGCCGGCGACCATCGAGGAGCTCGAAGCGCTGAGTAGCAAAAAGCGCCGGGCGCGCCTCGATGCGATCAAGGACGCCTGCCAAGCCTACATCAACGGCCCGCTGCGGGCTGAGTTGACGCAGATCCTGCAGGACCGGCTTCAGGCTGCCGGCCTCGATGCCGGCGCGGCCCGAGTGGAAGCCGATGACGCTGATCCCGACGGGCAGACGCTTCTGATCTGGTATCCCGCGGCGACGCCGCGATCGGATTATGTGCGGGCAGCGATCAAGATCGAGTCGGGCGCGAAATCCGCGCTCGATCCGAACAGCGAAGTGCCGATCAAACCCTATGTCGATGATGATCTGCCGGCGCTCGACCTGACCGTGCCGGCCGTCCGCACGGTCGATCCGGAACGTACCTTCTGGGACAAGGTTGTCATCCTCCATGGGCTGCGGCGCTGGTTCGACAAGCGCGGCGAGCTGCGCGGGGGCGGCCAACGCGTTTCCCGTCACTATTATGACCTGCACCAGCTCGCCGCGGCCCGCGTCGGCGCCGCCGCCATCGCTGATCCGGCGCTCGGTGCGGATTGCGTCGCGCACGCCCGGATGTTCTTCAATCGACCGGACTTCGATCTCGCGAGCGCTGCGCCTGGCTCGTTTGCACTCGCCCCGCATGACGCGATGATCGAGCAACTGCGCGTCGACTACAGGGCCATGCAGGGCATGATCTTTGGCGATCCACCGGATTTCGAGGCGGTGCTCGACAGCATCGGCTCGCTCGAGACGCGTCTCAACAAGAAGGGCGATACGGGAGGCGGGGCCGCGCGATGAACCAGTTGGAGGGAGCTTTCGACACCGGGCAAAAGGCAGACGCGCGTGGCGCGGGCGAAGCGATCGTAACCCCGCTGCGCAAACGCCGCCTCAGCGGCGAACTCTACGAGCGCGACCCGAAGATAGAAGCCCTCATCGCCGAATTGGCAGTCCTGCCGCGTGATGGCTTGATCGCCAGGGCGGAAATCACCAAGCGCTCGGACCCGGGCTACGTCCCGAGCGAATGTCTCGTTTACTTCATTCGCGCGAGCCGTCGCGACAACAACGAGGTGTGGTTCGAGCGCCTCTATCGGATCTTGACCGAACGGGTGCTGCGCAGTTTGCCCAGGGCGGAAAGCTCCGATGGAAAGACGGAATCGCTGACGCGCGGGGTCGTGCGCGACAAGGTGTTCGGCCGGTTCGTCGAGCTCTTTTCGGCGGACCGCGCCGCCTACGACGAAAAGGTCGACTACTTCGAGGTGCGCTTCGATGGCGCGCTAGCGAGCCTGCGGCGCGATGCGCAGGAAAAGGCCTGGCGCGACGAAAACCGTTCCCAGCCCCTCGAATATGACGAGGAGAGCGGAGAACTGTCACCGGAGGTCGAGGCGGCCGCAGGGACCCACGATCCCTTCGCCGTGTCGGATTTCGACGACCCGTCTTACCGGTCGCGCCTGGATGCAGCGATTGAAGCTCTACCGACAGAACAAAGCAGGATCATTCACATGTTGAGACAGGGCTTCCCCATCGACTCCAAGGAGCCGGACGTCATGACCATCGCCAAGGCTTTGGGCCGCTCCGAAAAGACCGTCCGAACCTACCGCGACAAGGCCTTCGCCGCCCTGCGAGCTGCCATGGCCGACGGAGACGAGCGGTGAGCCCCGGCGGCGGACGTCCATCCCGCGAGGCCGTGCTCGACGCGTTCGCGGTCGAGAGCGAGCCTGGCCGGTCGACCTTGGAACGCTATCTGCGGCTATACCCGGAATATGCCGGGGAGCTCATCGACCTCTCGCGCGAACTCAGCCGCGAGGCTTATGAAGATGCCGCACCCCTCTCTGCTACCGATCGGGCGCTGATCGACGCTGCCTGGTCGCAACACGCGAAGGTTATGCCGGCGGCAGCAGCCGACCCTTTCGCGGCGCTGACGGTCGATGACTGGCGCGCCGTCGCGCAGCGTCTGGACGTGCCCCGGCAGGTCGTGACCGCACTGCGCGAACGGCGGGTCTCTCTCGTCAGTATCCCGCGACGCTTCCTGGCGATATTGGCGGATGCGATGCGCAGCTCTGTCGCACAGTTGGAGTCGTCCTGGGGGCCAGCGCACCTGATTGTCGCGCGCAGCTATAAGGCCGACAGCAAACCGGTGGCCGGCGAGCAGGTCACCTTCGAGCAAGTGCTGATCGATGCCGGCGTCCCGGCCGAGAAGCGCGCCCGGCTGTTGGCGGAGGCGGACTGACATGGACAGTGTGGAGCTCGCCAGGCAAGTCGCCGCCGAGCTTCACGCTCGCCTCGTTGCATCCGGCGCCGATCCCTGGTCGCCCTATGACTTTGCTGTCGCCGAGGCCAAGCGGCGGGGGATTGATGTCGAACGGACTGCCGCCGGCGCAGCCGTCCTCAATGGCGGCCGCGCGACTTTCGTCGCCGCCGACGATCTGATTCTTCACGAGAATATGGGCTCTCCGTTCGAGCAAGCTTTCCTCGTGGCGCATGAGATCGGCCATGTCGAGCTGGGCGACGATCCTGGTGGCGAAGCGGCGCCGATGATTGATCCGGCACGCCCGGCCGAGCCCTCACCAGTCGGAATGGATCGGGTTGTCGATTATGGACGCCGGCAACGCCGCGAAGTCCAGATGGACCTGTTCGCGCGCGAACTGCTGCTTCCGCGCACCGTCGCGCGGGCGCTCCATGTCGACCAAGGGCTCGCCGCGTCCGCCATCGCCGCGAAGCTCGGCGCGCCGTTCGAGGTCGTCGCGCAGCAGTTGTTCGATGCTTTGCTGCTGCCGCCCGTGCCTCCCGCCGCGACTGCGGCGCATGTCGAACGGCCGCTCAATCCGCTGCAAGCGGCCGCTGCGGCGCATCGCGGCGAAGCCTATCTGCTTGAGGCGGGGCCTGGCACCGGCAAGACGCAGACGCTGATCGCGCGCGTCGAGGGCCTTCTAGGCGAGGGCGTCGATCCACGGCGCATACTGCTGTTGACCTTTTCGAACAAGGCAGCGGGCGAGATGGCCGAGCGGATCGCGCGCAAGCGGCCCGAGGCTGCGGCCGCGATGTGGATCGGCACGTTCCATGCCTTCGGCCTCGATATCATCCGTCGTTTCCATGCGGAGCTCGGCCTGCCGAAGGACCCGCGGATGATGGACCGGACCGAAGCGGTCGAACTCCTCGAGGGGGAGTTCCCGCGGCTTAGGCTCGCGTACTACCGCAATCTTTACGATCCGACCCAGATCATTGCCGACATGTTGGCCGCCGTATCGCGGGCGAAGGATGAGGTGGTCGACGCCGAAACCTACGCCGCGCTCGCCGACGCCATGCAGGCGAAAGCCCAGGACTCGGATGCGCGCGAGGCGGCGGAACGCGCCGGCGAGGTTGCCCGCGTCTACGCGGCCTACGAACAGCTCAAGCGCAACGCGCATTGCATCGACTTCGGCGATCTTGTCGCCTTGCCGGTGCAACTGCTCGAAAAGGAGGCGGCCATCTGCGCGGCGCTGCAGGCGCAATATGATCATGTCCTGGTGGATGAGTATCAGGACGTGAACCGCAGCAGCGTGCGGCTGCTGAGCGCACTGCGGCCCGACGGCCGCAATCTCTGGATGGTCGGCGACGCCAAGCAGTCGATCTACCGGTTTCGCGGTGCCTCATCCTTCAACATAACCCGGTTCGGCAAGGAGGACTTCGCCGGTGGCAATCGCGGTCGATTGAAGCGTAATTATCGTTCGGTGCCGGAGATTGTCGCCAGCTTCTCCAGTTTCGCGATCACGATGCGCGCCGGCGATGCGGATAGTGGCCTCGACGCGGACCGCGACGCCAATGGACATAGGCCCGAGTTGCGCACGGTCCAGCGCGCCGAGCAGCAGCAGGTCGCCCTGGCCGACGCTATCGAGGAGCTGCGGCGTGACGGCTACGCCTATCGTGACCAGGCGGTCCTGTGCACCGGCAACGAAAAGCTGTCGACGATCGGGCAGGACCTGGAACGGCTCGGCGTGCCGGTCCTCTTCCTGGGAAGTCTGTTCGAGCGGGGTGAGGTCAAGGATCTCCTGGCTCTCCTCTCGATCCTGGTCGATCGGCGCGCCATGGGCCTGGTGCGCATTGCCTGCTGGCGAGACTTCGCCACCTCCTTTGCCGATGTGGTCGCGGTCTTCGACCATCTGCGGGCGGCCGAGCACGCGCCGGCGGGCTGGCTGCGGCATGGCGAGGCGATCCCCGGTTTGAGCGACAGGGGGCGGCAGACCGTTGCCAAGCTCGCGACTGCGCTCGATGGTTTCGATCAGACGGCCTCGCCCTGGACCGTGCTCGCGACGCTGTTGCTCGATCGCACACGCATCGCCGCGCGCCTGGGCGCGTCGGAGGATCTCGCCGACCGCACACGGGGCATCGCGATCTGGCAATTCCTCAACTTTGTGCGGGTACAACCGGCCGGACGCGGGCTGCCCATCACGCGCCTGCTCGATCGTGTGCGCAGGCTCGTGCGGCTCGGCGACGACCGCGACCTGCGCCAATTGCCGGCGGCCGCCCAGCATCTCGACGCCGTGCGGCTGATGACCATCCATGGCGCCAAGGGCCTAGAGTTCGGTGGCGTCCATATTCCTGGGCTTAACAGCGACACGATCCCACGCACGCCGCCGGCGCCGCCCTGTCCGGCGCCCGACGGGATGATCGCGGGGGCGGAGGGCAGTGCGCTGGAGGCGTTCCGCGCAGGTCAGGCCGAGGAGCAGGAGTGCCTATTTTACGTGGCGCAGTCGCGCGCCCGCGATCGCCTGATCCTTTATGCGCCGACCGAGAAGAGTAACGGCCACAACCGACCGCTTTCGCCATTCCTCGACCGTCTCGGGGCGACCTTAACACGCCGTTCGCTCGTGCCGGCACGGCCGCTTCCCGTGGCCGCGGAAGCTCGGGATATCGATTTGGTGGTCGACGGACGGCTGCGGTTAGGCGCCCCGCAGATCGCTCTTTATGAATCCTGCCCGCGTCGCTTCTTCTACACGCATGTCCTGCAGGTCGGCGGCCGGCGAACCGCGACCGCCTTCATGCATCTGCATGAGGCGGTTCGCGTGGTGGTCGAGGCGGTGATCGCGTCGGATGGACCCGTGTCCGAGCAGGCGCTGCAAGATCGCATCGATGCGGCGCTCGCCGGCGAGGGGCTCGGCGAGCACGGCTATCGCGCGGAATTCCGCGATCTGGCGCTGGCAATGCTGCGCTTCTTCCTGGCGAACCGCGCCGAAGCAGTCCCCGAAGCGCCGGTCGCGCTCAGCCTCAGTTTCGGCGGCGAGGAGATCATCGTTCGGCCGGACGAGGTGCTGGTGCGGCCGGACGGCATCCGCGCCGTGCGCCGCATTCGCACGGGTCACATGCGGTCGGCCGAGGGCAAGGATGTCGGCGCGGCGGCGCTGATGCTGGCGGTCAGGCAGTCCTTTCCCGGCGCGGTCGCAGAGCTCGTCCATCTTTCCGACGGCGAGGCACATGCGCTTGCCTTGTCCGATCGGGAGCTGAAGGGGCGCAAGGACAAGCTCGCAAAGTTTCTCGGCGACATCCGCGCCGGACGGTTTCCGGCCGAGGTTTCGTCGCGCACCTGCCCGAACTGCCCGGCCTTCTTCATCTGCGGGCAGACCCCCGACGGCCCCTTGCAAAAAAAGTTCGTCTGACCTTACCGGTCGGCCTCCCTCGCTCCGATTGGACCCTTAGAGCCGCGGCGCTGCCTCGGCCGAACCTAAGGACCCAATCTTATGAACACCGAAGAACTTCTTGATTACGACGATCTCGGCAACGCCCTGCGCGAAGGCCGGGCGTTGCGTCCGGCGCGGGGGTATCGCTTTCTCCTCGCGCAGGGCGATCTCAACTTCCAGTCCCGTGTGGTGAGCGATCCCGTGCCGCTCGGCCGCCAGTTGCTGGAAGCCGCGGCACTCGACCCGCGGGACGGTTACAGCCTCATCGCGATCCTGCCCTCGGGCGATTTCGAGGATGTGAGGCTCAACGAGCCGTTCGACCTGCGTGAGCGCGGCGCCGAGCGGTTCATCGCCTTCCAGACCGACCGCGACTTCAAGCTGACCCTCAACGACCACGAGCTGCTCTGGGGCAAGCCGGTCATCAGCGGCACGGTGCTCTACGGCCTCGCCAAGCCCGGCGAGGGGGAGGCCGTCTTCCTCGAGGTTCCCGGCGGTGAAGATCGCCTGATCGAGCATGGCGAGCTGATCGATCTGGTCCAGCCCGGCATCGAGCGGTTCATCACCGCGCGGCTGACGTTCGAGATCATCGTCAATTCGCGGCCGCGCACGGTGAACGCCCGCACGGTGACGTTCGAACAGATCGTCCAGCTCGCCTTCCCGGGCCAGCACGAACCCAACGTCGTCTTCTCGATGACCTATCGGCACGCGGCGTCGACGCCGCCCGCCGGTGAGCTCGGGGTTGGCGGCTCCGTCGACGTCAAGAAGAAGGGCACGGTGTTCAATGTCACGCGCACTGTTCAGTCGTAATCCGGACCTCAAGCGGCTGCGGGACGAAGGCTACTTCGTCCAGCAGCAGGGCGGGTATCTCGTTATGCGCGAGGTGCCGTATGTCGATGCGCGCCGGGAGGTGCGCATCGGCACCCTCATCTCCAGCCTCACGCTGGCCGGAGATCAGACGCGCCCGCCCGACACCCATGTCATCCACTGGGACGGCGATTTCCCGTGCCACGCCGACGGCAGGCCCATCCAGGGCATCTCGCATGCGGCCGGCGCCTTCGATCTCGGCCACGGCCTGAAGGCGACGCACAGCTTCTCCAGCAAGCCAGACGGCGGCTACTCGGACTACCACCACAAGATGACGAGCTACGCGAATATCCTCGCGGGCCCGGCCGCAGTGCTGAAGTCCGGCGCGACGCCTCGCACCTTCCGCGAACCGGAAGAGGAGGAGGACAGCGTCTTCAACTATGTCGAGACCGCCTCCGACCGTGTCGGGATCGGCGTCCTGACCGAGCGACTCGTCAACGAGCGGGTCGCCATCATCGGCGTCGGGGGGACCGGCGGCTACATCCTGGATTTCGTCGCCAAGACGCCTGTCCGGGAAATCCGGCTGTTCGACAGCGACGAGTTCCTGACCCATAACGCGTTTCGCGCGCCGGGCGCTCCGAGCCTGGAGGAATTGCGGGAAGCGCCCAAGAAGGTCGAATACCTGAAGCGCATCTACAGCCGGATGCACCGGAACATCGTGGCGCACGATGTCGCGCTCGGCGTCGACAACATTCACCTTCTCGACGGCGTCACCTTCGCGTTCCTGTCCCTCGATGCGGGTGACGCTAAGCGGCTGATCGTAGAGAAGCTCGAGGCGATCGGCGCCGCGTTCGTCGATGTTGGCATGGGGCTCGAGCTCGACGAGGGGTCGCTGGGCGGCATCCTGCGCGTCACCGCCAGTACGCCGGAGAAGCGCGATCACGCGCGGCAGCGCATTTCCTTCGTCGGCGGCGGCGCCAAGGACATCTACGCCTCCAACATCCAGGTCGCGGATCTCAACGCCCTGAATGCTGTCCTCGCGGTCGTCAAGTGGAAGAAGATTCGCGGCTTCTACCGCGACCTCGAGCGCGAGCATCACTGCACCTACACCACCGACGGCAACATGCTGATCAACGGGGATCTCGCGTGATACGGCACAAGCGACTCGAACATCGTTTCGTCGAACACATCCCTGAGCGCCTTGAGGCAGGCATTCTCTATGTTTCGATGGAATATGCCACATCAGCCCACAGCTGCTGCTGCGGTTGCGGCGAGGAGGTCGTCGCCCCCTTCACGCCGACGGACTGGAAGATGACGTTCGATGGCGAGACCGTCTCCCTTCGGCCGTCGATCGGCAATTGGACGCTGAAATGCCGGTCACACTATGTGATCGACCGCAGCAAGGTGATCGAGGCCGGCCCCTGGAGTGACGAGCAGGTCGAAGCCGAGCGTCGTCGTGACCGCGCTGCCAAAGCGCGCTTCTACGGGCAGACGCCAGCGATCGAACTTGCCGTTCAGCCCGCTCCCGTCAAGGCGGCTCCCGGCTTCTGGCGCCGCGCCTGGCGTTGGCTATCTGGCAGATCGTGACGATAGGCCCGACGGCAGGTTGCCGTCGGGCTATCCCGCTTCGGAACGCAGCGCAGCCCTAAGAGACAAATCAAGAACATCTATCAGGAGCTTACACGGTCTTCGCCGAAATCCTTGTGCAAGGAATGACCGACACACCATATATTGATGTTAGGCATGGGGCGATCTCCTAGCACGTGCGCGTCTCCACTCATGGTGGTGGGGACGTGGGCGAGCTTCTTGCGACCTCCTCCGGTGCCTGGCGAGGACAGATAGGCATCGAGAAGGAGCGTGGAGAATGGATGCTACCGAATTCAAGCCCGGCGATCTTGTGCGGGTGAAGTCAGGCGGGCCGATCATGACGGTCGAGCAGGTCGGGAAGACGGCCATGCTGGAGGAGGATGCCGTCTGGTGTGTCTGGTTCGAGAAGGTGGGCAACAAGCAGGTCGCGCGGAAAGACACGTTCGCGCCGGTCGTGCTGGAGAAGGCTGAGAAGCCACGAGCCGCGTTCTCCGTCGGCGTCGTTCGGGCGTAGCGTGGTGCCTCATGCCGTTTCGCGGCCTGTTCATCGGCATCGACCGTTATAGCTCGACCGGCATTGATGAGCTGACCTGCGCGCGTCGCGACGCGACGGCGCTGGAGGCACTGTTCTTCGACACGCTGGGCGGCAGCACAGTCTTGCTGGCAGATGCGGAGGCCACGCGGCAGCGGATTGAGGACGCATTTGCCGACCTGGCCGGCTGCGGCCCCGAGGATACGGTGGTGATCGCGTTCTCCGGCCATGGGTCGGAGACACATGAGCTCGTCACCCACGACGCGAATCCAGATGATCTCGCCGGCTCCGCGATCCCGCTCGAGCTGTTGCAGGAATGGTTCTCGCGGATACCGGCAAAGCGCCTGATCCTGTTCCTCGACTGTTGTTTTTCCGGCGGCATTGGGGCGAAGGTTCTGCACGTCGATGCGAAGCCGCGCAGCCTTTTGTCCGCCGAAGCGCGCCTGGCTCAGCTTGGCGGCGCTGGTCGGATCATCTTCACCGCCTCCGCGGCGACCGAGCCCGCCTATGAGCACCGCCGGTTCGGGCACGGCTTTCTGACCCACTTTCTGCTTGAGGCGCTATGTGGCGCCGAGGAAGTCGTGAGCGGCGGCAAGCTCTCGCTCTACCGCCTCCTCGAGCATGTCACGAGCCGCGTCCGGGCGGCCGCGCTGCAGGGCGGCAAAGAGCAGAACCCGACCATGCGCGGGAGCATCGACGGCGATGTCGCGTGGCCCGTGTTCGTGCCGGGCGCTAAGTATCGGGCGGCCTTCCCGGCGCGTCTGCCTGCCAAGGTGACGTCCGATCTTGCCAGCCTCTCGTCGGCCGGTTTCCCCGACGCGCTTGTCACCGCCTGGGCTGGAGCGATCCCGTCCTTGAATGCGCTTCAGATCTCCGCCATCACCGACTTCGGCGTGCTGGACGGCGAGAACCTGGTGGTGTCGGCCCCGACATCCTCGGGCAAGACGATGGTGGGCGAGCTCGCGGCGCTCCGGAACGTGCTGGATCGCAAACGGGCTTTGTTTCTGCTGCCGCTTAAGGCCCTTGTGGCAGACAAGCGGCGGCACTTCGAGAGCGTCTATGGCGGTTTCGGGGTCCGCACGGTGGAAGCGACGGGCGAGACGGACGACATCGCGCCTCTGCTGCGGGGCCAATACGATGTCGGTCTCCTGACCTATGAGAAGTTCGCCGCGATCGCGCTGACATTCCCTCATGTGCTGGCGCAGGTCGGCGCGATCGTGATCGACGAAGCGCAGATGATCGCCGACCGTGGCCGCGGCGCGAATCTGGAGTTCATTTTGACGCTCATCCGGATGCGCCGGCGTGAGGGGATCGAGCCCCAACTGATCGCGCTTTCGGCTGTGATCGGGGACACGAACGGCCTTGAGCAATGGCTCGGCGCGCGGCTCTTGCGGCGCACGGAGCGGCCCGTTCCGCTTGAGGAGGGCTTGTTGCTCGGCACCGGGCATTTCCGCTTTCTTGACCCGGAGAATGGCAATGAGCAGGTTGAGGGGCCGCTCGTTCGGCGTCTTGTCGGCGGCAAAGGATCCAGCCAGGATTGGATCATCCCGCTGGTGCGCAAGCTTGTGGCCGAAGGCCAGCAGGTGATCGTGTTTCGCGAAACCAAGGGCGAAGCCCGCGGCTGCGCCAACTATCTCGCAGAGTCGCTCGGATTGCCTCCGGCTGCCGAGGCGCTGACGCAGATGCCCGGCGGCGATCCCTCGCAGGCCAGCGCCGACTTGCGGAGCGCGCTGGGGCGCGGCGTCGCTTTCCACAACTCGGATCTCGACCGCGAAGAGCGGCGCGTCATCGAGGAAGAATTTCGCCGTAGCGGCTCGGGCCTGCGCGTCATCGCAGCCACGACGACGCTGGCGATGGGCGTGAACACGCCCGCGTCATCGGTCATCATCGCCGGCTTGAATCATCCCGGCGACGAGCCCTATTCGGTAGCCGAATACAAGAACCTAGTCGGTCGCGCGGGAAGGCTTGGCTTCGCCGAGAAGGGAGCTTCGTATCTGCTGGCGCTCGATCCGCGCGCCGAGCATGATCTGTGGTCGCGATACGTGACCGCGGAGCCGGAAGACTTGGTGTCCCGCTTCCTCGACGGTACAACCGACCCACGCTCCCTGATTATCCGCGTCCTAGTCGCGGCACAACGAGCGGCCGGCGAAGGCGTGCCGAGCGAGGAGATTGTCGAATTTCTGGAATCGAGCTTCGGCGCGTTCCAAGCCCGGCGCGCCCATAGCGCGTGGCAGTGGAGCCGGCCGGATCTGCTTTCGGCCCTAGCGGATTTGGAACGCCACGGCCTGGTGCAGAAGAACGCTACAGGCGCGTATGAATTGACCAAGCTGGGCCGTCTCGCTGGCGAAAGCGCGGCAGAGGTCGGGTCCATCGTCGCGCTCGTAGATTGCCTCGGCTCGCTTCAGCCCCAAGAAATCAGCGATCCCGTCCTGATTGCCGCAGCTCAAACGACGGTCGAGGTCGATCAACTCCTTTTTCCGATCAACCGAAAAAGCACGCAGAAAGAGCCTCAGCTATGGCCCAACGAGCTGCAGAGGCAGAATGTGCCGTGGCACGTCCTGAACGCGCTTCAGCGCGGGACAACAGAAGATCATCAGGCGACCCTGCGTGCGAAGAAGGCGGTCGCTTGTCTTTTGTTCGTGTCCGGTCGTGCCATGAGCGAGATCGAGCGCGTGCTGACGCAGTTCGGTGGTGCGTTTGGCGGCGCCGCCGGCCCCATACGCGCGGTCGCAGCGCGGACTTGCGATCTGATGCCGGTCGCGGCTCGCGTCGCCGAGATCCTGCACCCCACGCTCGATCTCGGTGACCGTGTGAGACGTCTGGCGATCCGGTTGACATATGGCGTGCCCAGCGCCGCCGTCGACCTCGCCCAATTCGCTGGAGCCGATTTGCTGCGGGGCGACTATTGCCGCTTGGCCGCCGCGCAGCTCTGTGAGCCCGAACAGATCGACGCCGCAACTGATGACCAAATTCTGGCATGCGTGGACAAGGACAGGCGCAAGCTTGCACTTGTCCGCGATGCGGCGAAGCGCGTTGCCAAGCGTCGGGCCGAAGCGGTGGCGCCTTCCGCCCCGATCCTTGAAGTATATGTGCCCTAAATTGCGCGCAACGGGGGCGTGAGGCGATTGCGTCAGATGCCCCCTCTGCGAGACGTTCCTGCCTCAGAAAGTCTCCAATGCTGGCGGAGCCAATGCGGCAGCGGGCGATCAAGCGGTCGAACGAGACAACGCGCCGCTACGGCTGCGCTCGGTGTGCAGGAGTGTCAGGATGGTCTGCCGGTTCGGAGCAAATGACCTGGTCGCCGATGGCGCCAAACCGAAGATCGTCGATTTCTTCAAAAAGCTTTTTCGACTGCATCGTGGGCGGCGATGAATTGCTCGCCGACCAGTGGCTGATCGCAAGCCTCAAGCTGCCAAGCGACGCTCCTCGTCCTCGGCTTCGTTCCCCGGCTCTCCAACCGCTTTGGTCAGGAAGAGGTCAAGCGCAGCTCGACGAGAATCACGATCCAATGCGTAGGCCGTCTGTTTGAATTCGATCCCCTCGAGTAGCCCTTGGATGTAACCGGAGATCGTGTCGGCGGCCATGATGAGCGCAGTGTCGAGCGTGTGAATGTATTTGCTCGTCACCGAGCCCTTGGAGTGGCCGACGAGCGCCGCGATGGTCACCTCGGTGAAACCGAGATCGTTGGCGATGCTGGCAAAGCTGTGACGCAGGACATGCGGGGTGACGCCGGCGAGCGGACTGTCGCTGAAAATCTGTTCCCAATGGTTCGGGAAGCTGCCGAACGCATGGTCCTCGCCCTGACCTGGGAAGACATAGGTGCCCGCTGCGGTCTTGCGCCGTTCCTCCAGATACTCGACGACGGGCAATCCGATTGGACGAATGGACTCACCTTCCTTGCTGTCCACCAGGCGCATGCAGCTCGCGTCGGTGTCAGCTTCGATCCACATTAGCGAGATCATTTCCGAGCGGCGGCAGCCGGTGAGCGCGATCTGCCGGATGATGTCCACGGTCATGGCGTATTTTTCGTTCGCCGCGGCATCGCGAAGCATTTGCCCGAGGGTGCGATACTCCGCCTCGGTCAGCCTACGATTCCGAACATTGTCCTTGGGCTTCTTGATGCCGTGCGCCGGATTGACCTCTATAATCCCAGCATCGACAGCGTAGGTGAGGATTCCGCCCAATAGGCCGACGGTGCGCGTGGCGGTGCCCGCGCCACCACGAACAATGGCCTTTCCTCGCAGCTTTTTCGTCTTGACGGCGACGCGCGTCTTGCCGGCCATGATGTCCTTCAAGACCTTGTTGATGTCGGCCTTGGTGAGATCCTTGACCCGGCGCCCGCCGATCAGCGGGATGATGTGCCGCTCGATACGGCCAGTGTCGGTGACGATGGTGGTGGGCTTTTTCGGTCGCCCGCCCTTACCCAGAATGAGGCCCGCGTTCAGATCAGCGGTATAGAGGGCGCAAAGCTCCTTGACCGTGATGGCCTTGTGATCGAGCTGACGTTCTTCGGAAGGGTTGTCGCCGCGCGCGACGCGCCCGAGTTGGACCTTCGCTTCTTGCCGGGCTGTCTCCGGCGTCCACACGCCATGCAGGCCGATGGTGTAGCGTCGCGTGCGTCCAACAGCGCGATATTGGATGAGGTAGCTGCGCTTGCCGGAGGCGAACACGCGGAGGCCGAAACCGGGCAGTTCGTCGTCCCAGATAAAATAGTCCTTCTCGCGAACATCGGCAGCGTCCACGATCCGCTTGGTCAGCTTTGCCATGAGGTGTTCCCCTCGCTAGTGAGGGGCTGCTTCCGCGGAAGCACCACGGAAGCAACCGGATGGATATCGGAGCGAAATTCTGGATAGACAGTTCGGCGCGGAAATACGAATTGTCTAGTATCTTCAGTTACATATCGCATTGTAGCGTGCCCTGTCGTGCATTTAGGATAGGCAGGCTAAATTGCTCCGAAGGCAAAGGTCACACGTTCGAATCGTGTCGGGTGCGCCAAATACCGCCGATTGCCCTCTATTGCCGTCGATAACCGCCGAAACTACTCCCGCGCAAAGCGCGTGAGACGGGTCCTTGCGCGAAAAAGCGTAGAAACGGCGGCGTTTGGCGGTGAAAAAGTTCGAATCGCGTCCGGTCGATCTGGTCGATTTTGACCCTGCGCAGACGTGGTTTATGGGGCTTTGAACGACCGATATGCGCCCGCATATCGGCCCCTCAGGTCGACTTCGCGATTTCCTGAAAGCTGCCGGTCCGCGAGGCGACGCCTATGTCTCAGATAGGGTGGGAAGCGGTCATTCCGATTTCGAGGCTCTTTCGACCGCTTAGCGCAAAAGCGGAAGTGCGAAGCGAGGCCAGGCGAAGCAACCGGCCACCGACTCTAGTGGGTCTCGTACCCGGCGGGGATCTTTATCACCCCGATGATCTTGGGCTGCTTCCTGAGCGGCCCAGACCGAAGAGTGCCGTGATCGTCGTATAGCTCATCGCGGTTCTCGAACTTCAATACTAGCACGACCCAGTCCTCGGTGATCTTGGTATCGCTGTAGTGCCGGTGGATCATGGCGTCCTTGCTGGTCTCACCGTAGCTGATGGTGTTAAGAGTCCCGCCGAACTTCGCACCCGGGTGCAGACCGTCGGTCAAGATGCCGTCTAGGTTTTTGGCTGGAGTTGCGTGGAACACGATCAACTCGTCCTCCTCGAGATCGTCGTCGAACAGGAGGTATCCGCGGTCTTCGAGACTCCCGACCGGGAGGTCGTATTTGGTTGGGACCATCAGAAGAATCCCAACGCGTGCTCTTCGAACCGGGCGGCAAGCTGTTCGGAGTAGTTGCGAAACGTCCTGACCTTCGCCAGCGAGAGCGAGTAGTCGGCGTCGTTCACTCGAAGCGGGTTGGCTCCGTGCGCAATGCTGTTGCGCACGTGGTTCAGCTGGTTGAGCCGGCTCCGTACCGTGGCGTTATCGCACTTCTGCCAGGTCAGGTCGGCGAAAACGTCGTCGACGCCGATCTTGAGGAACAGGCGCTTGACGTTCTCCGCACTCGGGTTGCCCCAGCTTTTCATTTCTTTCCAGTAGGCTGCCCACACGGTATCGTCCGCCAACGCTGGCAGAGCTTTCTTGGCGCAGATCGCGAACACGTCCTGCATGTAGGCCTGGAGCAGCGCGCTCATCATGACGATGCAGCTTCGGTTGATCGACGCGCCCTCCCGGGAACCGTCCTCGACCTTCTTTGGCGCGCCGCGGTTGCCGCCGTGCAAAACCTGGCGCACGCTAATCAATTCATCGACGTAGGTGAGATTCAGTTCGACCATGACGTACTCGATTTTAGGTCCGCTGCACCAACGTATCCCACGCCTCGCGATATTGCTCTAGCCATCCCGGTCCGCAGCCGATGTCGAGACCGGTGCGCATGTAGTCCGGCAGGAAGCGGCGGAAGTCGGTGTCGTTGCGCTCCTGTCCTCGCGCACCCGGCGAGGCCAGCCAGACCTGGTGCGATCGCTTGATCACATCCGCCACGACCTCGCTCGGCACCACATAGCAGGCTGGCGGATCGGTTAGGGTCTTGCCGAAGTCGAGAAACGTGTAGAACAGCGTTTGAGAGGATATCCCCTCGTGCTTCCTGCTCATGTGCCAGCCGCCGTCGTTGCCCTTCTCCACGCGCGTCTTCACCTGGATGGCGCATAGGCGGTCGCCGATGTCATCCGTTACCACAATATCGCAATTTGGCACGCCAACCGGGGCCAGCGCAGCGATGAGCCCACGCCGGAGCAGTTGGCACATGACGTAGTGCTCGCCGGCGGCGCCCAGGATTGTCGAAGCTGCGACCACGAACCCTCCAAGAGAATACGTTACATATCCTCTTGTGGTTTCTGAAGAGATATGTAACATAACTCCTGCATCGAGCCACGGAGGATCACATGATGCCTGTCATTCGTATCAATGACGCCGCGTTCGCCAGCCTGAAGTCAATCTCGACCTGGTGGGGCACCAAAACGCCCGCCGAGACACTCGATCGCGTGATCAGAGAAACCATGGAGCAACTCGGCTTGGAGCAGGACGACGAAGGCGACGAAGCGGTGGTGACCACTGGGGACGTTATGTACTTCGAGAGTACGCCCGGCCTTTCCTTCACAAAGCCGTTGAAGGTCACGATCAACGGCAAGAACCTGCAGAGCCCTCGCTGGTCCTCGATCCTGCTGACAACCATCGCGGCTGTGAAGACCAAGACTGGACTTGAGGGCGACAAGCTGGTGCGTGAACTTGGGGTCCCGGCAAAGGCAGAGCGATACGAGGACGACGGTTTCAAGTTTCACCAAGACCTGGGCATCTCGGTGCAGGGGCAGTCCGCGTCGGACGTCTGGAAGGAAGTATCCCGCCTCGCGCAGCGCCACCGCATCCCTGTCTCGGTAGAGTTCTGGTGGCGGCAGAATCCGAAGGCGCAGTTCCCGGGGAAGACCGGATCGCTCAGGGCGGGCTCCTAAGCTGCGATGACCGCTCTGGGGCCAATATCAGACATAGACCACGCTGGTCGCCAATGACGGCAATGGCGTCGGCTGCAGAACGGCAGTTTATTGCAAATCCCAGCCGAGACCTGACAGGCCGGCATCGACCCCCTAGCGGCCGGTTAGATGGAAGACCGTGACGATGATCCTCCAATGTGGGTTTCACACGTCCGTGCAATCACGGCCAGCCCAATCCGCTGATGCCGGCAAGAATGATCGCCCGGTTGCTGGAGTCTAGGCCGCATTTGAGAGTATTGAGCCGGCCCTTACGCAAAAAGGAGGGCCTTAGAGGGCTATGGAGTAGAAATAGTTCGCATCATCGCCTGAGACGGTGCGCCAACCACAGTCGTTGGCCTCAAGGGCTGTTTGCCCCGACGTTCCATAGCAGGAATAGTTTCAGAGGACCGGCCATGAGCCTGTTTAGTAAGCGTCCTCTAACCTTTCTGTTGTTATTGCCGGCTCGAAACCCGCCTGATGCTGGATGTATATTGTTACAGGCAATGCGCTGAATTTCACCATCAGATTCCGTGCCCTTTCTGTAACCGGCATATCGAGGAGGTTGCGCAGCGCAGGCAGTGCATCGCCACCCTCATCTCGAAGTTCGAAGACTACTGCCGATCCTTTGAGGCGTTCCGGCGAATCATTCGCTCAAGCGATGAAGAATTATCCTTCCTCGCGATCGGCGGAGAAGGCGACGGCGCGCTGCGCCTGAACCGCGGCAAGCCGCTTCGACAATTCCCGGACGATATCCTCATAAGCGATGCTGCCCAGGGCGAGCCGGAGCGCGGGCTTTGCGCTGTCGGCAGCGTCGATCATCGCGTCGACCGTGCGCCCAGCATCGCCCTTGATCGGGAAATTCCCGTTATCGAGCGCCCGCCGCACGGCACCCGCAGGGGTATCGTCGTAGACGTCCATCGGCGCCGGCCGGACAAGACCCGCCGCGAAATTGGTCGCGGTCGGGCCGGGCTCGGCGATGATGAAATCGATGCCGAACGGCGCGACTTCCTGGGCTACGGCCTCGATAAAGCCCTCGATGCCCCATTTGGTCGCGTGATAGAGGCTGAAGCTCGGATAGGCGATCTGGCCCCCCTCCGAGGAAAGCTGTACGATCCGCCCGCCGCCCTGCCGGCGCAGATGCGGCAGGACCGCGCGGATAAGCTGGATGGAGCCGGTCAGGTTGGTGGCGATCTGATGGTCGATCTGCGCGTCGGCCAGTTCCTCGGCCGCGCCGAACAGCCCGTAACCGGCATTGCTGACCACCACATCCACCCGGCCCATACGCCGGAAGGCTTCGGCTACGACCGTCCGCATGGCGTTGGTATCCGTCACATCGAGCGTCGCCGTGACGAGGGCATCGCCATGCTCCCGCTCAAGATCCGCGAGCACGCCATCCCGCCGTATCGTTGCGACAACCCGATCGCCCCGCGCCAGCAGCCGCTCCGTCATCATGCGGCCGAGGCCGGAGGATGCGCCGGTGATGAACCAGGTCTTGCTCATGAGAATCTCCGTTGGTGGCTAGGCCCGGGATGTAGCGACGGATCATTGATGCTATAATACTTCCAGTACAGGATAGCCTCGTGAAGCATTCTCACCAATGAGCCGCCCGAGCCTCAACGACCTGGCCGCCTTCGCCGCCATCGCCAGTCATCGCAGCTTCCGGAAGGCGGCGGACGCGCTCGGCGTCTCGCGCTCGGCGCTGAGCCACGCCATGCTCGGGCTGGAACGGACTCTCGGCATCCGCCTGCTCAACCGGACCACTCGCAGTGTCTCCCCCACCGAGGCCGGAGAGCGGCTGCTCACCCATCTCGGCCCGATGCTCCAGGGCCTCGATGCCGCGCTTGAAACGCTTGCCGATGCGCGCGGCGTGCCTTCCGGGACCTTGCGCATCAATGCGAACAAGGGCGCCGCGCGGTTGCTCCTGCGCGAGGTCGTCCCGCACTTTCTCACCCGCTATCCGGATGTCGGTCTCGACCTTGTTTCCGAAGGAAGGCTCGTAGACATTGTCGCGGAGGGCTTCGACGCTGGCGTCCGGCTTGCCGAAGCCGTGCCCCAGGACATGATCGCGGTCAGGCTCGGCGGCGATGTCCGGTTCATCGCGGTGGCTTCGCCCGCCTATCTGGATGACCGCAACGCTCCGGCGACGCCCCATGATCTGCGGCGGCACCGTTGCATCCGCCAACGACTGCCGAGTGGGAAACGCTATCGCTGGGAGTTTTCCAGGCATGGCCAGGAAACAGCCGTCGATGTGCCGGGCGCGCTGACCCTGGATGACAATGATCTGATGGTGGAGGCGGCCACGGATGGGCTCGGCATCGCCTATGTGCCGGAGCATTTCGCTCACCCGATGCTGAGTTCAGGGCGCCTGGTGATGGTTCTGGAGGATTGGTGCCCGCCGTCTCCGGGCCTCGTCCTCTATTACCCCGGCAATCGTCATGTCCCTTCCGCGCTGCGGGCCTTCATCGATACGGTGAAGGAGGTCAACCGGAACCCGTCGCGCCTTTGATGCGACCGTGTTCGATAAACGCCATCAGCCTGGAAGCGCGTAAGCGACGGCATCATCCAGCGCCGTATGCGGTGCCGCGCCGGATGGGCGTCTCCTCGGCTTGGTGCATGAAGGCGCCGACGAGACCAGCCGCTACGAGCAGTTCACCGAGGCGCTGACCTCGATCACCGACTTCATGTATTCCTGCGCAAACCTGCGCACGGAGTATCGGTTGATCCCGCTCGACACCGGCACACCGAACCATATG
>JAEYAW010000014.1 GCA_023404675.1 Pseudomonadota bacterium
CATATGGTTCGGTGTGCCGGTGTCGAGCGGGATCAACCGATACTCCGTGCGCAGGTTTGCGCAGGAATACATGAAGTCGGTGATCGAGGTCAGCGCCTCGGTGAACTGCTCGTAGCGGCTGGTCTCGCCGGCGCCTTCATGCACCAAGCCGAGGAGGCGCCCATCCGGCGCGGCACCGAGCGCGACGCGCTGCAGGGTGCGCGGCCGGTGGCCGGTGGTGAAAAACATCTGCTTGCGCGTGAGCACGAGCTTCACCGGCCGCCCGACATGCCGCGCCGCCAACGCCGCCAGTGTCACATGCGGCCAGGTCCTGAGGCTTGTCCCAAAGGCCCCGCCGATGAAGGGACAGATCACCTGAACCTTCTCGACCGGCATGCCGAAGACGGCAGCGATCTCCGCCTGCTCGTTAACCAGATACTGACTCTTGCTCCACAGCGTCAGTCGGTCGCCATCCCAGGCGGCGACGGTCGCATGCGGCTCCATCGGATTGTGATTCTCGCGGGCAATGTCGTAGCGCTGGTCGACCTTGACCGGCGCACCCGACACCGCGGCGTCGGCATCGCCTCGCCCCTTGCCGGCGATCGCATGCGAATCTGGCTGCCTCGCCGCATCGGGAATGATCTTTTGCGCATCGGGGTCCATCGGATCGATGACAGGTCTGTGCGCCTCGTAGCTGATCTTGAGCGCCTGCGATGCTCGCTCCGCCTGCTCAAGCGTGTCGGCCACGATGACCGCGACCGGCTGGCCGTGGAAACGGACAGCATCGTCCTGCAGCACATGCAAACGCTCGCCCTCGGCCGGATCGATTCCGGCCTTGTGCGGGAGATAGGGCAGCTTGCCGGCATTACCGTGGTTGAGGACGGCCAGCACGCCCGGCATCCGCTCGACGGCGGCGCTGTCCATGCTGATAACGCGACCAAGCCCGACCGTCGCGCTGACAATCACAGCATAGGCCTGGCCCGGCTGGTTGAAATCCGCTGCGTATCGAGCGCGTCCCGTGACCTTAAGCGGCCCGTCAACGCGGGTCCGGGGCTTGCCGATGATCTGGACCGTCATGCGACCTCTCCCGCCATTTCGAGAGCGCGAACGATGGTCCGCGCCAGCAGCCCGACCTTGTAGTGATTATGGCTCAGCGGACGAGCGCCTTCGGTTGAAAGTTGAGCGGCCGCCTCAAAGCTCGCCCGATCGGCGGGCTTGCCGGCAAGCGCGTCCTCGCAGGCGCGCAGCCGCCACGGCTTCGTCCCGACGCCTCCCACTGCGAGGCGCGCAGAGCGGATGCGGCCGTTCTCGACATGCAGAGCGGCGGCCGCCGACACGAGCGCGAATTCATAGGAGGCGCGATCGCGCACCTTCAGATAGCGCGCCCGGCGGCTGTGAGGCCCACCCGGCACGCGGATGTCCAGAATCAGCTCGCCTGGCAGCAGCGTATGTTCGAGATGCGGCGTATCGCCCGGCAGGCGAAAAAGCTCCTCGACCGGAAAGCTGCGCTCGCCCTTCGGGCCACGCACCCGCATGGTTGCGCCCAGCGCGACGAGCGCCACCGCGACATCGGAGGGATGCGTCGCCACGCAGGAGGTGCTGGTGCCAAGGATTGCATGACCGGCGTTGAGTCCGTCGATTGCCGAGCACCCGGTGCCTTCATTGCGCTTGTTGCAGGCGGTGTCGAGCATGCGGAAATACGGGCAGCGGCAGCGTTGCAGCAGGTTGCCGCCCATCGAGGCCATGTTGCGCAGTTGCGGCGAAGCGCCCTCGATCAACGCCTCCGCGATTACCGGCTGAAGCCGTTGTACATCGGGGTGGGCTGCAACCTCAGCCATCGTCGCGAGCGCGCCGATGACGAGATTGGTATCATCGACCTGGATCGCATCCAGGGGCAGGGCATTGATGTCGATAAGGCGCTCGGGATGCTCGACCTCCTCACGCATGAGATCGATCAGCGTCGTGCCGCCGGCGATGTAGCGCCCCCCGGTTGCTGCTGCAGCGATGGCGTCCTCGGCGCTACGTACCTTCTCCAGGGAAAACGGTTGCATAGCTAACCCCTCCCCGCCACGTCGGCTACTGCCGCAACGATGCCGGGATAGGCACCGCAGCGACAAATATTGCCGCTCATCCAGAAGCTGATCTCCTCCGGAGAACCGGCGTGACCTTCAGCGATGCATGCCACGCCAGACATGATTTGTCCGGGCGTACAGAAGCCGCATTGCAGGCCATCATGCTCGATGAAGGCAGCCTGCAGAGGATGCAGTGCGTCGTCCTTCGCCAAGCCCTCGATCGTCGTCACCTCGGCGCCATCGTGCATGGCTGCGAGCGTAAGACACGAAACAATTCGCTTGCCGTTCACCAGAACAGTACAGGCGCCGCATGCGCCCTGATTGCAGCCCTTCTTCGTGCCGGAGAGATCGAGCTGCTCGCGCAGAACATCGAGGAGCGACTGACGTGGATCAACCACCAGCGCGCGTTCGGCGCCGTTGACGTTCAAACGAATCGATACCATTTCGCCAGCCTCCCGGCTTGTATGTTCATTTCGTCCAGGAGAGGCCGCATGAACTGCGGCGCCTTGCATTGAGAGTGCGACAGTTCCGCCGGCCAGTTGCAACACCGCGCGGCGGGAAACGGGAATTTGCGGGCAGCCGCGTCCACTATTTTCGCGCATGATCGGTCCATACAATTGCACCCTCGAAATCCCGCCAAATGCAGCATCCGGGGCGGACGTCGAGTGCGTGTATCTTCCCGGCAAACCCGCGCACTCCGATAGCCGTTTTACGCGGCGCTATCCAATCTGCGCTAGATTATGCAACCGCGTCGCGGTAAGCTTGTTCCTGAACGAAAAGATACAGGGGGCGTCTATGCGGATGAGCGACCTCGATCAGGCTGTTGAAGCGGTTGGCAGCGTCTTCTGTCCGCATAGACTCCAGTTGCTCGCGCCCGGGCGAACCATCGATGGAATCCTAAGGATCTCACACCCGACCACCCAACCTTTGGTGGATCTTTCATATGGCGCGCCGGTCAGAATCGACACGAAGATGCGCCTGTCTTTGATCATGCATTGCTCGCGCGGGGCAGCTTTCGCCACACAAGGATACCACTCCGCGGAGTGGCGTCGCGGTCAGACCATGCCGTTCACGGCAGGGCTTGATACCCAGTTGTTGTTCGACGATTCCTGCATGCAGCGATCTATCGCAGTAGACGCGGACAAACTGGAGGCGTTGTGCGCAAGTTGGCTCGGCCGCCCCTTGAAACAACAGCTCCGTCTTTCGCTGCGTCCATTTTCTGATGGTCTGGAGCAGATATGGCAACGCACGCTTTCATATCTTTGGGCCAATGATGAGAGCGCATTGCAAATCGGCCCCATGGCCAAGGCGGCATTCGATGAATACCTGTTGACCTTGTTGCTGCATCATCATCCCCATAACTACAGCGATGAACTCGCGCGAACAGAACCGGGTGCCGCCCCGGGGATGGTGCGTCGCGCTGAGCGCTTCATGGTCGACCATGCCGAGGTCCCCATCACGGTCTCGGATGTGGCGGCCGAAGTCGGAGTCAGCGTGCGCTCGCTGCAGGCCGGATTCCAGCAGTGGCGTGGCACGACGCCAATGGCGTTCCTGAGAGGCGTCCGACTGCAGAACGCGAGAGATCAGCTTCTGCGCGCAGAAGACGAGACCGGCGTGACAACCGTGGCGCTGAGGTATGGCTTCTCCCATTTGGGCCGTTTCAGCGCTTACTATCAGTCAGCATTCGGCGAACCCCCGAGCGCTACGTTGCAGCGCAGCCGTTTTCTAAGACGACGAACTTAGCGCCTGATCATGGATTCCATCGATCAGATGCGTTCTCCAAATTCAGGAGCACGCACTCTCGGCCAGGCAATTCCCGCGCGGGCACTCGCAGACGTTACGATCTTGCTCGACGAGTTTATCGTTTGTGAAACCCTTCCAGCATGGAGGGCAGGCTTCCGGTCCCTTATACAAGGTCGGCAAGTCCGGATCAGGTGCGCCAATCACTTCGGGTGCAGACGAGCGCTTCCAATCCACTCCTTCAAATGATGCGGGATTCGGATAGTTCCGAACTCTCTCATATCGTAAGGCTATTCCAGAGAGCGTTGGCAATAGAGTTGAGAGCTTCAGGCTCTCCGGGTTGGGCGCAGTCCTAAGATTGCGAACGACGACCGGCCTCCGGTGTGCAGGCCACCGAAATTGGGGAGCGCGCGCGATGTATACCTGCACGTCAGCGGAAGAACTCCAGCCACAGGCATTCGGCTGCATTTGCCACAGCCCTGGATTCAGCAGGCCGGCGACCTTTGATGGGCTACCGGTACGTCATTGCTGGCGCTGACGACGCACCTGCTCTTCAGTCACACGCCCTGTCTTCTCGCCGAACTGTCTGGTGATGAAGTTCGCCAAGGCCGCAACCTCGGCATCGGAGTAGCGGCCGCCGAAGCCTGGCATGGTTTCGGTCCAGCCGCCGTTATCAATGCGCGTTCCCTTCAGTATGACCTGAACCACGCTATGCCCCTGCGGATCGTTCACGGCTGTGCTTCCCGAAAGATTCGCGTAACGGGATTGCCGTCCGCCACCATTGGGCTGGTGGCAGCCGGTGCAGTCGCTGGCGAACAGCGCGGCGCCAACGTCACGGTTGACCTGCTGGGCATCGGCAAGAAGGAGCGACGACGATTCCGCAGCCGGTCTGGGGGCCGTGTTCACAGCGGCCGCAGGATCGGACACCACCGGCGGGACGCCTCTCAGATAGGTCACGAGCGCGCGGATGTCCGCCTCGTTCAGGTGCCTCAGACTGTTATCGACCACTTCGGCCATGGGACCGGAAGCCGAGCTTCGGCCCGGCGCGTGTCCGGAGGAGAGATATTGCACGAGTTGGTCGTCGCTCCACCGGCCTAGTCCAGTCGGCCCATCCGGCGTGATGTTCGGAGCGAACCAGCCCTGGATCGATTCACCGCTCAGGCCCCTGGCCCTGTCGAGCTGGAAGGCGAGGCCGCGCGGCGTGTGGCATTCGGCGCAATGCCCGAGCGCCGTTGCAAGATAGGCGCCTCGGTTCCATTCGGTGCTCCTGGCGCCGTCCACCGACATGCGGTGGTCGCGGAAGAAGGCCAGGTTCCAAGCCGCCATGCCCCAGCGTTGATTGAACGGAAAGGCCAGTTCGTTCTCACGATTTGGCTGACGTACCGCCGGCAGGCTGAACAGATAGGCCTTGATGGCCAGCACATCGTCGCGGCTCATGCCGCTATAGGACGTGTAGGGCATGGCCGGATAGAGATGGCCCCGCGGCGCAACGCCCTGGCGCACGGCCTTCACGAAGGTATCGTCGCTCCAGTTGCCGATGCCGGTTTCTCTATCTGGGGTGATGTTGGTAGCGTAGATCGTGCCGAACGGGAGCCTGAAGGATAACCCGCCTGCAAACGACCTTCCGTTCGGTGCGGTGTGGCAGGCCGTGCAATCGGCGGCACGGGCGAGATATTCGCCGCGACTGACGACGTCGGTCATCGCCGCCGGGGCGCCCGAAACAGGCGCCTGCGGTTCTGGCCCCACCGGGAGCATCATGACGATGACCGCATAAGCGCCGACGAGCAGAACGATCGCTGCGACCAGGCCGCCGGTCCACTTCAATCCCTTTTTCAACACGCGATCCTTTCGTTCAAGCGATGGCCTTCGCGGCCTGGTGGATCGCGGCCTTGATCCGCACATAGGTGGCGCAGCGGCAGATGTTGCCGCTCATCGCGGCATCAATCTCGGCATCGGTTGGGTTGCGCTTTTCCCGAAGGAGTGCCGTGGCGCTCATGATCTGGCCGGATTGGCAATAACCGCATTGCACGACGTTGAGGCTGACCCAGGCGTCCTGAACCGCCTTGCCCACGGGTGTTTCGCCAACACCCTCGACAGTGGTGATCGCCTTCCCCACGGCGGCGCTGACCGGCAGGACGCACGAGCGGATGGGGCTGCCATCCAGATGCACCGTGCAGGCGCCGCACATCGCCATGCCGCAACCGTACTTCGTTCCGGTCAGCCCCAGCTCTTCCCGGAGAGCCCAGAGCAGCGGCATGGTGGGATCGCCCTCGAAACGGAAGGCCATTCCGTTCACCGTGAGCGACAGGATTTGGGATTCGATAGTGGTCTTGTCCAAAGTCCGATCCTTCAATCCGACGCCGCCGATACGGCAAGCGGAAGCTGGAGTTGGGGTTTGGTCCACCCGAGCTTCGAGAGGGCGCTGGCGACCGCCGGGGCGACGAGCGGCACACCGATTTCGCCGATGCCGGTCGGCTTTTCGGCCGAGGGGATCATGATGACCTCCACTTCCGGCATCTCGTAGTGGCGCAGCACGCGATAGTCGTTGAAGTTGGACTGCATGATGCGACCACCATCGAGCGTGATCTGCCCGTGCAGGGCAATGTCGAGCCCGAAGCCGGTGCCACCTTCCATCTGCGCCCGGATGACATCCGGGTTGACGACCATGCCGCAATCGACGGCGCACCACACCTTGTGGACGCGCGGGATGCCGCCCGGGCCGATCGAGACCTCGGCAATCTGCGCGACGCTGGTCTCGAAGACGCGGGCAACCCCTACGCCCATGGCCCGACCGTTCTCCGCGCGGCCGCCGCGCCAGCCTGCGGCCTTCGCCACGGCCCGCAACACGCCGGCTTCTCTGGGTGCGGCCGTCAGAAGGGCGAGGCGGCCTTCGATGGCATCCTGGCCCGTTGCATCCAGGATTTCGTCAACGAAGCGCTCGACCGCGAAGCCCGCATGGGTGCTTCCCACGGAGCGCAACGAGGACGTCGGAATCTTGCCCGGTACGATATGCGCGTCGCACAGGAAGTTGGCGACGTCGTAGATCATGTTGAACGAGCCCTCGACCATCAACGCGTCGACGCCGCTCGGCATCCGGCCTTGGAGCACGCTGTCGACGCCGAAGGAATGGCCGACGAGCCGATCATGCCAGGCGGTCAGCCGCCCCGCCTTGATGGCCGCCCGCATGCGATGAAGGATCATCGGCCGATACCAGCCGCCGCTGATGTCGTCCTCTCGGGTCCAAACCACCTTGACGCCGCGACCCTGCCCAAGACCCTTGGCGGCCGCTGCGAGATCGGCTGCGAAATCGGGACCCATGATGTCGTTGCCGAGATCGATCCGCCGGCCGAAGCTTCCGCCCACATAGGTGGTCTGGATGTCGATCTTGTCGACCGGCAGCCCGAAGAGCCGGGCGAGCTGCTGCTGGTCGAAGGTCGTCATCTGGCAGCCGTAGCGCGCGCGGACGCCCGCACCGTCCCAGAGGATGTAGCCGTTGAGAGGCTCCATGGGCGCGTGCGCGATATAGGGAAAGGTGTAGTCCGCCTCGACGACCCTGTCGGCCTCCCTGAAGGCCTTCTCGACTTCGCCTCGCTGCGCCGCCACCGCACCGGCCGATTTCGCCACCGTGCGGAAGCGATCCCAGACCTGTGGGGTGCTGTCGGCCTCGGCCCCGGTTTCGTCCCACCTGACGTCGAGGCGCTCGCGTCCCTTGATCGCCGCCCAGGTTCCGGTGGCGTAAACCGCGACGCCGGTGTCGATCTTCTTGACCTCGACGACACCGGGGACGGCGCGCGCCGCCGTGGCATCGAAGGAGACTAGCCTGGCGCCGAAGCGCGGCGGCTTGGCGATGACGGCGGTCAGCATGCCGGGCTCGCGCACGTCCATCGAGAAGATGGCGCTGCCGTTGCATTTGGCGGCCGAGTCCACGCGGACGAAGGACGACGTCTTGCCGATAAGGCGGAATGCTTCCGGCGACTTCAAGGGAAGAGTGGCAGCGTCGGGCGGTGTGAGCGTGGCAGCCAGGCTCGCGACCTCACCGTAGCGAGCCTGCCTGCCGGACGGCGAGTGAAACAGAATCCCGTTGTCGGTTCGGATCTCCGCCGGGGTGACATTCCATTGTTTGGCGGCGGCCGCGACGAGCATGTGGCGGGCCATGGCACCCATCCGGCGCATCTGCTCATGCGCCTCCTTGATGGCGCTCGAGCCGCCCGTGCCCTGCCATTTATAGAGAAGATGACCGTAAAGGGCCTGATCGGCCTTGGCCGTCTCGGCGCGGACCTTGGACCAGTCCGCATCCAGTTCCTCGGCCACCAGGGTCGCCATGCCGGTATGCACGCCCTGGCCGAACTCGATGTGCTTGCTGAGGACCGTCACGATGTCGTCCGACCCAATGCGGACGAAGGCGTTCGGTGCGAAGACGTCAGCCGTGTCCGCGGCCGCGGCGCGTTGCGCCCAGCTCTTCTTGAAGGGAATGGAGGCGGCGATTACCAACGCCGATCCACCCACCAGAAAGCCGCGACGTGATAACGGTTCGACAGTGTCCATGATCGACCCTCGGGGTTAGGCCGTGATGTCAGTCGACCTCGAAAGGTCTCGCCAGCTATCGGCATTCGCCTGAAGCGATTTGCTGCGGTCAGTGACGACCTCATAGGCGTCCGAGCCCGCCGCGAAGCGAACCGGCGGTTCCGGGGACGCCACGAGCTTGACGACCGCTTGCCCCAGCTTCGCCGGATCGCCGGGTTGCCGATGATTCAGGTTGCCGAGCTGGCTCTCGCGTTCGGCCTTGTGCGTCGCGTAATCCGCGATCTCGATGTTGCCATAGGACACTGAGCTTTGATCGAGGAAGTCGGTACGGAAGAAGCCCGGCTCGATAATGGTGGCCTTGATGCCGAAGCGAGCGACCTCCAGACCCAGCGATTCCGACCAGCCTTCAATGGCGAATTTCGTGGCGCAGTAGATGGATGAGCCGTCGAAACCGATCAGGCCGCCAATCGACGACAGTGTCAGGATATGGCCGGAACCCTGCTCCCGCATGACGGGAAGCACAGCGCGCGTGACGGCGAAGACGCCGAACACATTGGTCGCGAATTGACGCTCGATGGCGTCGACGGACACCTGTTCGAAAAAGCCGAGCTGGCCGTAGCCGGCATTATTGACCAGCACGTCAATCCGCCCGAACCGTTCCAAGGTCGCCTCAACCGCGGCCGAGATGGAGGCATCGTCCGTGACGTCGAGCGCTATCGGGAGAAGGCGGTCGCCGAACTCGAAGAACGCGGCCGCGATCCCGTCCGGCTTGCGAGCCGTGGCTACGACCTGATCGCCTGCTTCGAGCGCCACCCGTGCAATCTCCAGCCCTAGACCCCGGTTTGCGCCGGTTATAAGCCACGTTTTCATCTTCGTCCTTCCGACGTTTGACGGGGCAGAGCTCCACAATCAGTTGATATTTTCCGGAAGTGATATGGGGGTCGCCCGAGGAATGAGTGAGCCTATTCCTTCCTATTTCTTGCCTAAAACTCTGAGAGAACGATCCCCCCGGGACCGAGGTTTCTAAGAAAACGAACGCGTCCTGGAGGAGAAAGCCTTCCCCTGCGGCCGAGACTGGCGTCTCGGCCGACCCCTTCTGCGGGGAGACTCCGCAACGCCCCCTGTAGAGTGAGAGTGCAAACCGGGTTTCCGTGACGGGTCGAGGGTTGGAGAAGAGGTCTCCAGCGCGGACGGCAAGAGCAGTAATCAGGACGGCGCCCAGCACACCGTTCATGATTGATCCTACCCCTTCGCGCGCAACGCGATCCGCAAGCGACAGCAAATGCCTGAGCGCAGGATTATCGTTTCCTGCCGACCAGACCACGCTCGATGGTAACGTATCTGTCTCACCCACGATCGGTCGGAAAGCAAAGTGCTCACTCTCATTCTGAAACGAGGATGTGCTTGTGAGCGTAATGCCGTAATCCATCGCCACCAGATCGTGCAGGCTTCCTCGAGAGACGTCGTGAACGTCGAGGCGCGGTCGAAAGCCTGGACGGCTGAGCTTGCCAATCACGTAGTCCTGAGTCTCGGCGCCTGGTCCACCGCGGCTGACGATGAAAACCTCTCCACGAAGGTCATCCCAAGTGACCTCGGCCTGCCTCGCTAGGTGGTCAGCGACTGGCAGCACGACGAAGATGGCCTCGTTCCATGGCAGCTTGGATTCGTAGCCCGGTATATGCGGCTCGCCCGTCACGAACGAGACGTCCAGCTCACCCGCCGTCAAGCCGCGCAGCGCTCCGTGTGGCGTGCCCTCCCGCAGTTGGACGTGGATGTCAGCACGGCAAAATTGGTCGAGCGGTTGCCATGCGCGACCTGCAGCACCGGGCCGATCGGCCCTAGCTCAGATCGCTAAAGAAATTTGCCTGATGCTATCGCAGGATCGCGCGCGATTGAGCGGGCGTCGAAGTGCAGTTCTCCGGATGGTCGAATTTTGCCATTGGGACAGCAAAAACGTCCCGACAGCTCTTTCACTGCGAAACGTCCTACGCCGTAACCTTGTCTGCCAGCGTCACGTCATTCGAAAGAATAGATTTCACATCGCGCTTTGGCGGCATGCCGAATAGCCTGCTGTATTCGCGATTAAACTGTGTCGCACTCTCATAGCCAACTCTATGGGCGGCGCGTCCAGCGTCTATGCGCTGATTAATCATAAGCCGGCGAGCTTCATGAAGTCGAAGGTGCTTTTGATATTGAAGCGGACTCATTGCGGTGAGGGCGCGAAAATGATGATGAAGCGTGGACTCGCCCATCCCCGCGATAGTCGCCAATTCCTCGACGCTGAGGGATCTCGTGAAATTCTTCTGGATGTGGCGGATCGCCACCGCAACGCGATTGGTCTGAGTGCCCACCTGTACTGCCTGGCGGAGTCTTGCGCCGATCGGGCTGGTGATAACCCGGTAGAGAATTTCCCTTTGCAGTGAACGGCCGAGGATCGGGATGTCCTCCGGGGCGTCGAGAAGTTCGAGAAGCCGGAGCGTTGCCGTAGCGAGCTTCGATGTCACGCGGCCAATAGCCATGCCGGCATCGGTAGTCACAGTGTCCGGCCCTGCTTGATCCACCTCAGTGATGAGATCATTCGCAAGATCGAGATCGATGTTCATCTTGAGCGAGTAATACGGAGTCGCCTCGCTTGCGTCGATGACCTGAACGATGGTTGGCAGGCCGACCGCCGTCAGGAGAAAATGCGATTCATCATAGACGTAGGTCTGATCACCGAGCACAACTCGCTTCGAGCCACGAGCGATAAGCGCAAAGGAAGGGTCGTAAACGAAGGAAGCAGGCTCGACGGAGGAAGTCCGACCATGGATCGTCAGTCCAGGGATTGCTGTGACATGCTCTCCCTTTCCCGCGAGATGCCGCTTTATGATATCGGCGATCTTTTCGCGCGCTGCGTCAGTCGCGGGTTCAGATTGATCGTTCTCGGTCGAATACTGCTCCATCGTCATATCCTTATAGCCAAGCCAAAGCTGCTTTCCAGCCCTGGCGAACGCCCTACCGCGTCAGTCGTCTGGTGAGACGAAACCACGGACACGGCGGAATCCAGATACTCGCGCGGTTCGACGATCTTCCCATCCCGAACCACGAATAGGAAGTGGAGCCGGTTTGCGTATCGGGCGCGACTACGGCTGTTGCACGATCATCCCCCTGGCACGCAGGGTACGGCGGCCCTGCGCAAGGCGGCAAGAAGCGAAGAGCTGCTCGATCTCGACCAGGTCGATCGGCGGCACGATCCAGCCCCGTCCTTCGCGAGCGACCAGACCTTCGGCCTCAAGACGGAACAACGCAGTCCGGACCGAGGTTCGGGAGACCCCCAAGCCGCGCCTCAATCCATCGCTCGGTCAGCCGCTCGCCGGGACCGATCTCCATGTCCAGGATCATGCGGCGATCGTCCAGTGATCCGGCATCGCCTTCAGCGCAACCTTCCTGGCCGCCGGACTGGTAGCCCCGATCTGAGGCCACCTCGGAGATCGATACGGCCGCAAGCCGATGCTGGTGCGCGCCAACCTCGGTCGAGGCAGCATCACCCGACGGGATTAGGCAATAAATCGGAAGAAGTCGGCTAGGAGCCGCCCGTCGTCAGTCCCAAATCTCCCGGCAGCACACGATCTGTCTGCAACGAGCAAGACTCGATGAGTATCAACGGAAAAGTAGCCCTCATTACGGGCGCATCAAGTGGCATCGGCGCCGCCACCGCACGCAAGCTCGCGGCGACCGGCGTCAAGGTCGGCATCGCTGCCAGGCGGACCGATCGCCTCAACGCGCTCAAGGCCGAAATCGTCGCTGCAGGCGGCGAGGCACTGGTGCTTGAGATGGACGTCGCCGACCTCGCGTCAGTGAAAGCGGGCGTGGCCAAATTGATCGATAGGTATGGCTCGATCGATATCCTGTTCAATAACGCTGGGGTGATGCCGGTTTCCGACATCGACCAGTTCCGCTTCGACGAGTGGAACAGTCAGGTCGACATCAACATCAAGGGCGTTCTCAACGTGACGGGAACGGTGCTTCCGCACATGATCGCGAAGCACTCCGGTCATATCTTCAGCACATCCTCGATCGCCGGCCGCAATGTGTTCGGGCCGGGGTACACCGTCTATTCGGCGACAAAATTCGCCGTCTCGGCGTTCAGTGAAGTCCTGCGCATGGAGGTCGGGAACAAGCACAACATCCGGGTCACCTGCATTCAGCCCGGCGCTGTTGCGACCGAACTTCCCGAGCAGACGACCGATCCCGAGAAGCGCCAGCAGCTCGATGCCTATCGTGACGCGATCCGCTTTCGCGACCCCGGGGACATCGCCGAGGCGGTCCTGTTCGCCGCGCTCGCGCCCACGCACGTCAACGTGGCGGAGCTGTTCATCGTTCCGACTGAGCAGATCTGATCCGGCGTTCAGGGGAGACAGTTTCATGCAGAAGCATGACGAGCAAACCGTATCCGCCGGTCTGTCGCGCCGCAGTGTAATCGCTGGCACCACTGTCGTTGTGGCAGGTGCGGCAGTAACCGCTGCGGGAGCGCAAGCCGCCGAAAACCCCGCGCCGCGTCCCTATGTCGGGCCGGTCAAGCTGCTCCAGCTTGCGCATCCCAAAGCGGGCATCAGCCCGCAGGAATTTGACGATCACTGGCGCCATCCCCATGCCACGCTGGTCCGGGACATGCGCGGCAATCGGAAATATGTGCAGCACCATCGCCTGAAGAGCAAAGCCTTCACCGATTCCGATTCGACCTATCTCGCCATTGCCGAGGTCTGGCAGGACAGCCTGCCCGCAGCAGATCTCAGCCATGACCCCCAATTCGTGAATCATGTGCAGCCGGACGAGCCCAAGTTTGTCGACCCGTCCAAGCACATCATCACGATGACCGCCGAGGACATCGTCCAGGCGAGCCGCGGCAGTGTCGCGCCGGACGCGCCGTTCGCCGATCTCTACTGGTCTGACAAGGACGCCAACTTCTACGTCACGCTGAACCAGTTCGTGCGTGATCGGTCGGTCGACTGGACAACGGAGGAATCCCTGGCGCTTTCCCGGCGCATGGGCACTTTCCGCCAAGTGGTCAACCGAAGCGTCCAGCCCAACTCGCAGATAGCCATCATTCGGCAATTCATGTGGCCGAGCCTGACCCTGTTCGAGCAGGCCGTGGCCGTTGACCCGGCGGCCTTCGAGTCGCTGCGGGCGGTGCCCTCATCCTTCCTCTATCTCGCGCAATCCGAGCGGGTTTTCTGAGGGATTCCATGAAGACTTATCGCTTGCAGACGATCGGCTCGATTGATGGGCTGGAGCTGTGTGAAGAGGCCGTGCCGACGCCGCGTGCGAGCGAAGTCCTTGTTTGCATCAAGGCCAACTCGCTCAACTTTCGCGATTTCGCCATTCTCCAGGGATGGCTACCCTTCGGCGTGGAGGAAGGCCGCATTCCTCTCTCGGACGCAGCGGGCGTCGTCGAGGCCGTCGGACCAAGCGTGACACGCTTCAGCGTCGGCGACCGGGTCATCAACTCGACGATGCCCAACTGGTTCGGCGGTCCCTTTCGGGAGCACCCACAGCAATATGGCCTGCATCTCGATGGCTGGCTCGCCGAATATCGCGTGGTCAGCGAGCAGGAACTCGTCGCCATGCCCGACTTCCTGACCTTCGCCGAGGCTGCGACGCTTCCTTGCGCGGCGCTGACGGCCTGGTCGGCGCTCGCCCATGCCGGCCCCGGACACACGGTCCTCACGCAGGGCTCCGGCGGCGTATCACTGTTCGCGGTGCAATTTGCGCAGGCGGCGGGCGCCCATGTGATCGCGACCACCTCCTCCGACGCCAAGGCCGAGCGGCTGCGCGCGCTGGGCGCCCATCATGTGCTGAACTATCGGGAGCAGGCCGACTGGGGCGAGCAGACCAAGGCGCTGACCGGCGGCCGCGGCGTCGATCGCGTGATCGAGGTGGGAGGCCCTGGGACGCTCGCCCAGTCGATCAAGGCTGTCGCGGTCGGCGGGCAAGTTTCGATGGTCGGTGTCCTGGCCTCGGGAGAGATGCCCAGCTTCATGGATATGTTCATCAGCCAGGCGACGTTTCAGCCGATCGCGAGCGGCAGTCGGCGCGATCTTGAAGACATGCTGCGGGCCGTTGAACAGCACCAGCTACACCCCGTCATCGACAGCAGCTTTCCCTTCGAGGACACGAAGGCGGCCTGGGCACGGTTCGCGGAGCGGGATCTGTACGGCAAGGTGGTCATCACCCAAGGCGAAGGATGACGCTCGCACCCTCGGCGCCGGGGCTCTTCATGAGCTTCACCTGTCCTGGCGCAGGCCGTCGAGAAGAACGTCAACCAGCCGCACGGCCGATGTCCGCCAGTTGGCGCCTCTGTTCAGGTTGATCACCCCGCCGATCGCACGAAGCAGGTCGAGCGGCTCGATCTCCATGCGTATCGCTCCGGTCGCTTCCGCATCGGCGGCCAGTTGCTCGAGGGTCGTGGTGATCCGCACGGTGGCGTCGGCGGAGAGAGCATCCCCCCCGATCAGCGTCTTCAGTGCCTCGGCCATGTCCTGCTTGGCCACGAGAAAATCGACGAACAGCAGCAGCCAGGCGCGCAGCGCCGCGACGGGCGGGAGTTCGGCGGAGAGCCGCGCGGCCGCGGCGACCAGGGCGTCGGTCTCCTGCTGGTACACCGCCTCGATCAAGGCGTCGCGGGTCGGAAAGTGGCGATAAAGCGTGCCGATGGCGACGCCAGCGTCGCGCGCGATCTGCTCCAGGCTCGCGCTCCCGCCCCGATCGGCAAAGGCCTGCTTGGCGACCTCTAGCAACCGCGCCCGGTTCCGTTCGCCATCGGAGCGGGGCTTGCGAGGCGTCGATGGTGCGGAAGCATTCGTCACGAGTGATTGTCGCCCTTGTTAAAGTGAGGATGCCTCCGCATATAATATGAGGCATCCTCATTTTAACGCCAAATCCAGCGGTGCGAAACCTCGAAAGGCAACCTCATGAAGACCTGGCTCATCACCGGCATCAGCAGCGGCTTCGGCCGGATCATGGCCGAGAAGCTGCTCGCCGCGGGCGATCGCGTCGCCGGCACGGTGCGCGACCTGAAATCGGTCGAGGATCTCCGCAGCCAGCATGGCGATCGGCTGTGGCTTGCCGCGCTTGACCTGACCGACACCCGCGCGATCCGCGGCGTGGTCGATCAGGCCTGGGCGGCGATGGGCCGCATCGACGTGCTCGTCAGCAACGCCGGCTACGGGCTGATGGGTGCGGCCGAGGAACTCACGGACGAGCAGGTCCGCCACCAGATCGAGACGAACCTCGTGGGCTCGATCCAGCTTGTCCGCGCTGCTCTCCCCCATCTGCGCGCGCAGGGCGGCGGCCGCATTCTCCAGCTTTCCAGCATGGGCGGGCAGGTCGCCTTTCCGGGCGGATCACTCTACCACGCCACCAAATGGGGCATTGAGGGCTTCATAGAGGCTGTGGCGCAGGAAGTGGCCGTGTTTGGTATCGGTTGCACCATCGTCGAGCCAGGCGGCGCACGCACCGATTTTCGCCACCGGAGCGCCGTCGTCGGGCCGGTCAATCCGGCCTATGACGCCTCTCCCTCGCGCATGGTCAACCGCATCCTCAAAGACGACACGATTAAGTCGCCCGGCGATCCGGCCAAGATGGTCGACGCCATGATCGCGAGCGTGGAGCAAGAGCCCGCCCCACTGCGGCTCGCGCTTGGCAGCGACGCCTATGCGATTGCGAAGAAGGCTTATGCGGCAAGGGCCGAGGCGCTGGAAGCGCAGCGCGATCTCGCCTGCTCGACGGATGTGATCGAGGAGAATGCGGGCACGCCTTGGTACGAGATCAAGCAAGGCTGACCGACGGGCCACAACAGCCAAAGCCGCCCCGCGGCATGGCCTTCTAGCGGGCGGCTATTGCAGAGCGGTGCCGCGCAAAGCTCGCGCGGCATTTCGGTGCGCCTTGGGAGAATTACCCATCACGCGCTTGAAGGCGTTGCTGAAAGCACTCTCGGAGGCGTAGCCAAGCGATTGGCCGACGACCGCCACGGGGGTCGTCTCCTCCCGCAGGGCACGTTCGGCAAGGCGCATGCGCCATTCCGTGAGATAGGTCAGCGGCGCGACGCCGGCGACGTTCTTGAAATGGAAAGCGAACGTCGTTCGGGACATGGCGCAGGCCCTTGCTAATTCGTCGAGATGCCAGGGACGGCCGGGGTCGCCATGCATCAGGCGAAGCGCAGGCGCGATGCGCGGATCGCCCAGCGCGCGCAGCCACCCGGCCGGCATGAGGGCGGATGTCTTCAGGTGAGCACGCAAGATCTGAATGAAGAGGAGCTGGGCGAGCTGCGCCGACGCGAGCTGCGTCCCCGGTTGTTCGGTGGCTCGCTCCTCGACGAGTTGGTCGAGGAGCCAGCGGAAGGCCGCAGCCTGCGGTGATGCCGCCGGCACATGAATCCAGGGCGGCAGAACATCCGCGAGCAGCCGGCCGCTCGCCGGATCGAGCAGGACATGGCCGCCGATATGGGCGAAGTCGCTGCCGTCGCCCAATGCCGCCATTGTCCGGCCGGCGCCGGAAAACAGGCTCATGGCGTCGACGGGCGGAAGGTTCGGATCGCTGGCCAGCACGAAGGAGCGCTTCGCCGACAGCAGGCCCACATCCCCGGTTTCGAAATGGATCGGCTCCGCCTCGCCTTCGACGCTGACCCAGCAATGGCCCTTCACGACGGCGAAGAACTTGATCTTGTCCGGCGCGGGAAAGCGGATGGCCCATGAGCCTCCGGCCGTAAAGCCACCCGTCACGAGTGATTCCGCGTGGGTGAATTTGAGGATGTCGGAAAAGGGATCGGCGCTCATTCCGAACTGTCGCGCAAGTAAATCGGACTTTCAAGCATTCACAGTCCGGGCAGGCAGTCTTACCTGCACAGGAGGAATTGCAGGAGCTGCCATCCCGGTTGGGTCGTAGCGGTGAACGACCGTCGAAGGGGCGTCATGCGCCCTGACCAGCGCACACTTGGGAAAGCGACATGAACGATCAACAGGTACTCGTCACCGGCGGCACGGGATTTATCGCGCAATATTGCATCCTGGCGCTGCTGGAGGCCGGGTATCGCGTGCGGACCACCGTTCGGTCGCTGTCGCGGGAAGCCGAGGTGCGAGCGCATCTGAAGGGTGGCGGCGCAGAGCCGGGCGATCGCCTGTCCTTCGTCGTCGCCGATCTCACCGCCGATGAAGGTTGGACGCAGGCCGCCGCCGGCTGCGCCTACGTGCTGCACGGCGCCTCGCCGACGCCAACAGGCGATCAGGTCACCGAAGATGATTGGATCAGGCCCGCCGTCGAAGGCAATTTGCGGGTGCTGCGCGCGGCGCGGGATGCCGGGGTCAAGCGCGTGGTGCTGACCTCCGCCTTCGGCGCGATCTGCGCCGGGCACAAGTCGATGACCAGGCCCTTCAACGAGACGGACTGGAGCGACCTGACGGCGCACAACCTCTGGCCGTACCAGAAATCGAAGACGCTTTCCGAACGGGCCGCATGGGATTTCATCGAACGGGAGGGCGGCGGGCTCGAGCTGTCCGTCGTCAACCCGACCGCGGTTCTCGGCCCCGTCCTCGGCGCGGATTATTCGCACTCCATTGGGCTCATCAAGAATCTGCTGGACGGACAGCCGGGCTGCCCGAAGATCAATTGCGGCTTTGTCGACGTGCGGGATGTCGCGGATCTCCACCTGCGGGCCATGAGCCATCCCGCCGCCAAGGGCGAACGCTTCCTGGCAATTGCCGGCGAAAGCATGTGGGTGATCGATATTGCGCGCGTGCTGCGCGAGCGCATGGGGGCGGCCGCCAGCAAGGTGCCGACGCGCGTCCTGCCCAATTGGCTGGTTCGCCTCGGCACTCTCAAGAGTCCCGTGATGCGAGGAGCTGTGCCGCTGCTCGGCCTCAATTTGAACGCGACCAGTGAAAAGGCGATCCGCCTGCTGGGTTGGTCTCCGCGATCGCGGGAAGACGCTATCGTCGCGACCGCCGAAAGCCTGATCCGGCTTGACCTGCTTCGTGGCTCCAGAGGACGCGCATAGAATTGTACGCTTACCGGAGTGCGCTACGCACCAGACAGGTCGCTAGGCCCGAGACAGGTGATGTCAATCCTGCCGACATCTTGAGCCACCTGAGCACGCAACAGTCCAGCCCGCCCGGGATTGAGTGCGGCCTGCACTGTGCCGAGCGGTCTGGCATCGGTCGAGAGAACCCGCGGCTGACCCGCGCATATGGTTCGGTGTGCCGGTGTCGAGCGGGATCAACCGATACTCCGTGCGCAGGTTTGCGCAGGAATACATGAAGTCGGTGATCGAGGTCAGCGCCTCGGTGAACTGCTCGTAGCGGCTG
>JAEYAW010000027.1 GCA_023404675.1 Pseudomonadota bacterium
CTGGGCACCTTCGAGGAAGGCAAGCCCGATTGCGGCGTCAAATCCAACATCAAGTCGATCCCCGGCGTGATGACCATCCGTGGCTGCGCCTACGCCGGCTCCAAGGGCGTGGTGTGGGGTCCCATCAAGGACATGATCCACATCTCCCACGGCCCGGTCGGCTGCGGCCAGTATTCCTGGGCCGCCCGCCGCAACTACTACATCGGCACGACCGGTATCGATACGTTCGTGACGATGCAGTTCACCTCCGACTTCCAGGAAAAGGACATCGTCTTCGGCGGCGACAAGAAGCTCGCCAAGATCATGGACGAAATCCAGGAACTGTTCCCGCTGAACAACGGCATCACCGTCCAGTCCGAGTGCCCCATCGGCCTCATCGGCGACGACATCGAGGCCGTGTCCAAGGTCAAGTCGAAGGAATACGACGGCAAGACCATCGTGCCGGTGCGCTGCGAAGGCTTCCGTGGCGTGTCCCAGTCGCTGGGCCACCACATCGCCAACGACGCCATCCGGGACTGGGTTTTCGACAAGCTCGACCCGAACAAGGCCCCCCTGTTCGAGCCGTCGCCGTATGACGTCGCCATCATCGGCGACTACAACATCGGCGGCGACGCCTGGTCATCGCGCATCCTGCTCGAGGAGATGGGCCTGCGCGTGATCGCGCAGTGGTCGGGCGACGGCAGCCTTGCCGAGCTGGAGGCGACGCCGAAAGCGAAGCTCAACGTCCTGCACTGCTACCGCTCGATGAACTACATCTCCCGCCACATGGAAGAGAAGTTCGGTATCCCGTGGTGCGAGTACAACTTCTTCGGTCCTTCCAAAATCGCGGAATCGCTGCGCAAGATCGCGAGCTTCTTCGACGACAAGATCAAGGAAGGCGCCGAGCGCGTCATCGCGAAATACCAGCCGCTGATGGATGCGGTGATCGCCAAGTACCGCCCACGCCTGGAAGGCAAGACAGTGATGCTGTTCGTCGGCGGTTTGCGTCCACGCCACGTGATCGGCGCCTATGAAGACCTCGGCATGGAGGTGGTCGGCACCGGCTACGAGTTCGGCCACAACGACGACTACCAGCGCACCGCCCAGCACTACGTCAAGGACGGCACGCTGATCTATGACGACGTCACCGGCTACGAATTCGAGCGTTTCGTCGAGAAGATCCAGCCCGATCTCGTCGGCTCCGGCATCAAGGAAAAGTACGTGTTCCAGAAGATGGGTGTGCCGTTCCGGCAGATGCACTCGTGGGACTATTCCGGTCCCTATCACGGCTATGACGGGTTCGCGATCTTCGCGCGCGACATGGACATGGCGATCAACTCCCCGATCTGGAAGAAGACCAAGGCACCCTGGAAGGATGCCCCGCGGCCGAGCCTGATGGCGGCCGAATAGCAGAGGCAACGTCGGGCTCTTCCCGAGGATCGGGAAGAGCCCGAGGACAGACGATCGAACACGACATCAAACGAGGGTGCCACGATGACACAAAATGCCGAACACGTGCTCGATCACTTCGAGCTGTTCCGCGGTCCGGAATACCAGCAGATGCTGGCCAACAAGAAGGCGCTGTTCGAGAATCCGCATGATCCGGCGGAAGTCGAGCGAATCCGCGAATGGGCCAAGACACCCGAATATCGTGAGAAGAACTTTGCTCGGGAAGCACTGACCGTGAACCCCGCCAAGGCCTGCCAGCCGCTCGGCGCGGTGTTCGTGGCGGTCGGCTTCGAGGGCACGCTGCCTTTCGTGCACGGCTCGCAAGGCTGCGTCGCCTATTATCGCAGCCACCTGTCGCGGCATTTCAAGGAGCCGAGCTCCTGCGTGTCCTCGTCGATGACGGAGGACGCAGCCGTGTTCGGTGGCCTGAACAACATGGTTGACGGGCTTGCCAACACCTACAGCATGTACAAGCCGAAGATGATCGCGGTCTCCACCACCTGCATGGCGGAAGTGATCGGCGACGACCTCAACGCCTTCATCAAGACGGCGAAGGAGAAGGGCTCGGTTCCGGCGGAGTACGACGTTCCCTTCGCCCATACGCCGGCCTTCGTCGGCAGCCATGTGACCGGCTACGACAACGCATTGAAGGGCATCTTGGAGCACTTCTGGGACGGCAAGGCCGGCACCGCGCCGAAGCTTGAGCGCAAGGAGAACGGCAAGATCAACTTCATCGGCGGCTTCGATGGCTACACCGTCGGCAATATCCGCGAGATCAAGCGCATCTTCGAGCTGATGGGGATCGAGTACACGATCCTCGCCGACAACAGCGACGTGTTTGATACCCCGACCGACGGCGAGTTCCGCATGTATGACGGCGGCACCACGCTGGAAGATGCCGCCAACGCAGTTCACGCCAAGGCAACCATCTCGATGCAGCAGTATTGCACCGAGAAGACGCTGCCGTTCATCGAAAACCACGGCCACGAGGTCGCCGCCTTCAACCATCCGGTCGGGGTCAGCGCCACCGATGACTTTCTGATGACGCTGTCGCGCATCAGCGGCAAGCCGATTGCCAAGGCGCTGGAGCAGGAGCGCGGCCGTCTTGTCGACGCGATGGCCGACTCCAGCGCGCATATCCACGGCAAGAAGTTCGCGATCTACGGCGATCCGGACCTCTGCTACGGGCTTGCAGCCTTTCTGCTCGAACTCGGCGCCGAGCCGACCCATGTGCTGGCCACCAACGGCAACAAGGCGTGGGCGGAGAAGATGGAAGGGCTGTTCGCCAGCTCGCCGTTCGGCAAGAACTGCCACGCCTATCCCGGCAAGGACCTCTGGCACATGCGCTCGCTGCTGTTCACCGAGCCGGTCGACTTCCTGATCGGCAACACGTACGGCAAGTATCTTGAGCGCGACACCGGCACCCCGCTGATCCGCATCGGCTTCCCGGTGTTCGACCGGCATCATCACCACCGCTATCCGGTGTGGGGCTATCAGGGCGGCATGAACGTTCTGGTGAAGATCCTCGACAAGATCTTTGACGAGATCGACAAGAACACCAACGTTCCCGCCAAGACCGATTACAGCTTCGACATCATTCGCTGACGTCGCGAAAAGGATCCGCCGCCGCCCCGAGAGGGCGCGCGGCGGCGGACGACAAGTCTAGCCAGAGTGATCGAGACTGCGGGGCGAAGCGCTCGCGCAGCGGGTCAGGGAATAGGAGAGACGCATGAGCTCGCTGTCGACCACGATCCAGAACGTCTTCAACGAGCCGGGTTGCGGCAAGAACGCCAACAAGACGGAGGCAGAGCGCAAGAAGGGCTGCACCAAGCAGTTGCAGCCGGGCGGGGCCGCCGGCGGCTGTGCCTTCGACGGCGCCAAGATCGCGCTCCAGCCGTTCACCGACGTCGCGCATCTCGTCCACGGCCCGATCGCCTGTGAGGGCAATTCCTGGGACAATCGCGGCAGCGCGTCGTCCGGCTCCGATCTCTGGCGGCGCAGCTTCACCACCGACATGAACGAGACCGACATCGTGTTCGGCGGCGAGAAACGTCTCTACAAGGCGATCAAGGAAGTCATCGAGAAATACGATCCACCCGCTATCTTTGTCTACCAGACCTGCGTGCCTGCGATGATCGGCGATGACATCAACGCCGTCTGCAAGGCCGCCGCGACCAAGTTCGGCAAGCCGGTCATTCCCGTCAATTCGCCGGGCTTCGTCGGCCCGAAGAACCTCGGCAACAAGCTCGCAGGCGAAGCCCTGCTGGAGCACGTGATCGGGACCGAGGAGCCGGACTACACGACGCCCTACGACATCAACATCATCGGCGAATACAATCTGTCCGGGGAGTTCTGGCAGATCAAGCCGGTGCTCGACGAGCTCGGCATCCGCATCCTCTCCTGCATCTCCGGCGACGGCAAATATCGCGAGCTCGCCTATTCGCACCGCGCCAAGGCGGCGATGATGGTATGCTCCAAGGCGATGATCAACGTCGCCCGCAAGATGGAGGAGCGTTACGGCATCCCGTTCTTCGAGGGATCGTTCTACGGGATCCAGGATTCCAGCGATTCACTGCGCGAGATCGCGCGGATGCTGATCGAGCGTGGCGCGCCGGTGGAGTTGATGGATCGAACCGAGGCCGTGATCGCGCGGGAAGAGGCCAAAGCCTGGGCCGCGATCGAGCGGTTCAAGCCGCGCTTCAGGGACAAGAAGGTGCTCTTGATCACCGGCGGCGTGAAGTCGTGGTCGGTGGTCGCGGCGCTCCAGGAGGCCGGGCTCGAGATCGTCGGCACCTCCGTGAAGAAGTCCACTAAGGAAGACAAGGAGCGGATCAAGGAGCTGATGGGGCAGGACGCCCACATGATCGAGGATATGACGCCGCGCGAAATGTACAAGATGCTGAAGGACGCGCGGGCGGACATCATGCTGTCCGGAGGCAAGTCGCAGTTCGTCGCGCTGAAGGCCGCGATGCCCTGGCTCGACATCAACCAGGAGCGCTGCCACGGCTATATGGGCTACATCGGCATGGTCAAGCTGATGGAGGAGATCGAGAAGGCGCTCTACAACCCGATGTGGGAGCAGCTTCGCAAGCCGGCGCCGTGGGACGAGGCGGGGGTCAGCTGGCAGGCGAAGGCGATGGCGCAGATGGATGAGCAGGCCGCCGAAATCGCCGCCGATCCGGCGCTTGCCGAGGCGACGCGGCGGGCGAAGACGATCTGCTTCTGCAAGACGGTCGATCTCGGCAGCATCGAGGACGCCATCGCCGCGCATGGCCTGACCACCGTCGACGGAGTGAAGGAGCATACCGATGCTTCGGGCGGCTGTGGGGCGTGCAAGGGCCGGGTCGAGGACGTTCTGGCGGCCCAGCCGGCGCCCGTGATGCAGGCGGCGGAGTGAGGCGATTCTCATGGCGATCGTCACCAGCTCAAAAAAGGCCTGTTCGGTCAATCCGCTCAAGATGAGCCAGCCGATCGGCGGCTCGTTCGCCTTCATGGGCCTGCGCGGTGCGATGCCGCTGCTGCACGGCTCGCAAGGCTGCACCTCGTTCGGCCTGACGCTGTTCGTGCGGCACTTCAAGGAGGCCGTACCGATGCAGACCACCGCGATGAGCGAGGTCGCGACCGTGCTCGGCGGATACGAGAATGTCGAGCAGGCGATCCTCAACATCTACAATCGCACCAAGCCGGAGATCATCGGCATCAACTCGACCGGCGTCACCGAGACCAAGGGCGACGATGTCGAGGGGTTCATCCGCCTGATCCGGCAAAAGCATCCGCAACTCGAAAAGTTTCCGTTGGTCTACGTCTCGACGCCCGATTTCAAGGACGCCTTCCAGGACGGCTGGGAGAAGACGGTCGCTCGCATGGTCGAGGCGCTGGTCGACGCGGTCGAGCCAGGAGCGGCGCGCGATCCGGCGCGCGTCAACGTTCTGCCGGGCTGTCATCTCACGCCCGGTGATCTCGATGAACTGCGCACGATCCTGGAGGATTTCGGGCTCAAGCCGTCCTTCCTGCCGGACCTGGCGGGCTCGCTCGACGGCCACATCCCGGACGAGTTCACGCCAACCACGATCGGCGGCATCGGGGTCGACGAGATCGCGACCATGGGGCAGGCGGGCTGGACGATCGCGATCGGCGCGCAGATGAAGCGCGCGGCCGAAGCCATGCAGCAGAAAGCCGGCGTGCCGTTTCGCCTGTTCGAACGGCTCTGCGGCCTCACTCCCAACGATGAATTCATCGCCTTTCTGAGCGAGATCAGCGGCCGTCCGGTGCCGGCGAAGTACCGGCGGCTGCGCGGCCAGCTGGCGGATGCGATGCTGGACACGCATTTCCATATCGGCGGACGCAAGCTGGCGATTGGTGCCGAGCCCGACCTGCTGTTCGATCTCTCCAGCATGCTGCATGAGATGGGTGCCGAAATCTCAGTCGCAGTGACCACGACGGTCTCGCCCGTGCTCGAGCGCGTCAAGACACAGGAGGTCTTGATCGGCGACCTCGAGGACCTTGAGGATCTTGCAAAGGCCCGCGACTGCGATCTCCTGATCACGCATTCGCACGGCCGCCAGGCGGCCTCGCGGCTGAACATCCCGTTCTACCGCGCGGGCTTCCCGATGTTCGACCGTCTCGGCGCCGGGCACCAGCTGTCGGTTGGCTATCGCGGGACACGCGATCTCGTGTTCGATCTCGCCAATCTCGTCATCGCCGACCGCGAGACCAATCATCAGCCGACGCCTGATACTTGGCGGACCACGGACAGCGGCCTCCAGGTCGTCCCGCCGCAACTGCACTGACGAACAAGAGGGACACATCGATGAAAGTCGCCTTTGCCACCCAGGATATGAAGCGCGTCGATGCGCATTTCGGTTGGGCCAAGAACATCGCCATCTACGACGTCAATCCGGACGGCCATCGCTTTCTCGAGGCGATCCAGTTCGACGGCGACCTCAAGGAGGACGGCAACGAGGACAAGCTGGCGCCGAAAATCGAGGCGATCAAGGATTGCACGATCCTCTATGTCGCCGCGATCGGCGGCTCGGGCGCTGCGCGGGTCGTTGCCAACAACATCCACCCGATGAAGGTGACCCAGCCCGAGGCGATCGACGATCTCTGCGCCAAGCTCGAGGACGTGCTGAAGGGAGCACCGCCGCCATGGCTGCGCAAGGTGCTGTCCAGAGAGCAGGAACGCAGCTTTGATTTCGAAGACTGAGGATATCACCATGGCCGATACGGCGGAACTTGTTCAACCCGATGCCGCGGCGGAGGCGCCCTTCGTCAGGGAGCTCGTCAAGATCTGGCGGGCCCAGGACACCCACGGGGCCTGGGAGGGCAAGAAGGACCTCGATCTGCTCGAGCCCTATATTCTGGACAAGGAAAAGCGCCGCGCGCTGCCGATCGTCGGCGACCCCGACCCGGACACGATCTGGCGCGTGGAGCTGTTCTTCAACGCGGTCGCGCTCTCGATCGAGCAGGCGACCGGCGTGATGATCTCGCCGATGCTGAAGATGCACCATGAAGGCTTTGGCCGCATGGTCCTGATCGGCGGGCGGCTGATCGTCGTCAACAAGCAGCTCCGCGACGTGCACCGCTTCGGCTTCGATAATTTCGGCAAGCTTGCGGCCGAAGGCGACAAGTATGTCGCGGGCGGGGTCGAGATGATCCGCAAGTTCCCCGACGTGGCGAATTACTGAGGTTTGTGCATGAGCGACCTTGAAACCCTGAAGGCCGAGATCAAGAAGCTGTCGGCCAAGGCCACGCAGGCCAAGATGGACCTTCATGATCTCTCGGAGGAGCTGCCGATCAACTGGACCTCGATCCTGAGCGTGGCCCAGAAGGCGCACGACGCCTTTGCCGAGCTCGAGCGCAAGCGCGAGGACCTCAAGACTCTGGAAAAGGCATAACCGGACGCGGATCATGTCCTACGCAACCCGCGACGGCCGCGACTGGAAGCCGGACTATCTGGTGTCGATCGATGCCCAGAAGTGCATTGGCTGCGGCCGCTGCTACAAGGTCTGCGGCCGCGAGGTCATGACACTCAAGGGCATCAACGAGGACGGCGAGATGATCGACCTCGACGACGACGATGACGAGGTCGAGAAGAAGGTCATGGTGATGAACGACGACGGCGCCTGCATCGGCTGCGGCGCCTGCGCGCGGGTCTGCCCGACCAACTGCCAGACCCATGTTCCCGCCTGAGCGCCTCCCCGCCTGAGCGCCGTTCCGAACCTGCGATTAGCAAGACCCGCCTGCGAAGAGGGTCATTATCGTCGACGGAGACACCCGATCGATTGATGCTCGATCTGCGCTATCCGCCTACTCGATACCCTGTTCGCGCGCCTTCATCATCGCGGCAATCCGGAAGCGTTCGTGGATGGCGACGGGATTGGCGAGCAGGTCAGCCTCCGCCTGCCTGAACGTGGCAAGCACGATGTCTGCCTCCTCCTTCGTCAGAGGCACGCGGCCGGCCATGTGGGTCGCATCCGGTGCGGCGGTGCGGATCGCGCGGCGATAAGGATGATCCTTCACCTCGATCAGCTCGTTCGCTTCGAGCTTGCCGCCCAGCGTGATCGCGAGTCCCACGACCTCAAGCCTGCGGCCGTCCTGCGTGGTCTTGATCAGTGTCGCCATTGTTCGTTGACCTCCTGCTGCGATCGGGTGTGCGTCATGGCACCATCGGCATGGCGAAGCCGGGGCGAGGATGAGCGTCGTAATAGTCTGGCCGCTCTGGCCAGCCGCCCTCGGCGATGAACTTGAACGCGGTGATCTTCACCGGCGCGCCTTGCGAGCAGGAGACCTCGGCGAACTTGATCTCGCGCGGGCCGGGCCCGGCGGAAAAATCTGCAACCACGGTACCGTCCGCCTTGCAGGCGCGGGCAAAGCCCGGTGTGCCGACGCTGCTTGCCGGCACCGGATTGGCCGCAAAGTTCGCTCCGGCGTCGTCGCCGCCAAAGGCTGGGCTTGCAAACTTGAAACTGGCGAGCACGCCGCTCCGATCGACCGCACGATCGGCGGTGACCGGGCGCGCGACCGAATAGACGGTCAGCGTGCCGCCGTCGAGCAGTGCCTTGATCTCATCTTCCGAACAGGCGGCGAATTCCGACGCGACGTTCATGTCAATCTCCATGCTAACGGGCCTGACTGAACAACATCAATTTCCATGCCACGTCGCGCTTGCATGCGGAGCGGGACGGCATCGTGGAAACCGGGGGAATCGGTGCCCGCGTGACGACCCGGATCGAGCCATTGTGGCAACAGAGACGTCCGTGTCGGATTCCATACCAACGGAGGAGCTGCATCACGCCTTTTAGCCTAGCGCGATTCTTGCAACGTTCGAAATATCCGACCGCGAACGAGGACAGCATGGAACAGAATGCCGCCTATGCGATCTGCGCCTTCAACGACATTCCGAGCCAGCGGGCGATCGGCTTTCATCTCATGATCGTTGGCGATGACGGTGCGCACCGGCCCTGGCCGATCGTGATCGTACGCTGGGGCAAACAGGTGTTCGGCTATCTCAACCGTTGCCCGCACCACGGCGTCAACCTCGATTGGGAACGTAACCAGTTTCTGGATGGTAACGGCACCCGCTTGCTGTGCGGCAAGCATGGTGCGACCTTCGAGCTTGGCACCGGTCATTGCGTGGGTGGGCCGTGCAAGGGCGAGAGCCTGACGCCGATTGCGCTCGCCGTGCTCGACGGCGATATTTGCGTTACCGGCGTGACGCTGGTCGAGGATGACGCGACGGCCTGCGAAGAAGAGGTCTGACGCCGGCGCGTCAGACCGGACGGTTCTCGTTGCGATTTTTCATCGGCTCCATCTTCGCGACGCCGTCTTCGTAAGAGATCTCGGTATAGGAGCCGTCGAGATCCCTTGCAGCGTCGAGTAGATAGTCGAGCTTGCCGGCAGTATCGAGCTTCTTGATGTCGTTCTTGTCGACGCCGGCAAGGTCCATCATCTCCTTCCACACCGTCGATTCGTCGCATGGCAAGATGCGGAACTCGATGTCGCCGATTCTGGTGCGGTATTTCGCCAGGAAGTCGATATTGTTGCAAAACATGAAGTAGCTGCCTTTCGGGCTCAGTGCGCCGTCCAGCACTTTGGCGACATCGGCGAGATAAGCGTAGGAATGGAGATAGCCGGCGAGCACCGGAATGGTCTCCTCTCCCTCCTGCGCCACGGTCAGCACCTGCTCGATCGAATAATCTGGCGGACGCTTCTCGTCGGCAACCTGGGCCTGGAATTTCAGGGCGATGTCGCCGCGGAAGCCGAAGCGGCCCGGCTTGGTGGTGTCGCCCTTCAGCACCGCGTTCAGCAGCCGTCCCTCCTTGTCCAGGCGGCCAAGGGCGGTGTTGTCGATCGACGTCATGATTCTCTCCTCGTCTTGAGCGCTGCGCGGCCGTCGGCCAACGCGAAGGTTTCGATGGCCCTTATGCAAGGAGTTTGCCGTCCGCCCGCGCACGCGCCGGAAGGGTGAATGCAGCAGGAATCCGGTGCGATCTGTGCGATATCCGGCATCGCGATGCCATTTCGTTTGTCCCGGCGCCGCCAAGGCCGCATGTCGCGAATCCGACAAGCGTCGCAAAGGCAACAGCCACATCGATCGCGAAACCGCAGCAGTTTCAGGCCTATGCGCTCTGGCACGGGACTTGCGATCTTCCTTGCTACGGACCCAGACAGCGAGGGTGAGCGATGATCAATTTGACGGACAGCGCGGTGAATGCGGTGAAGACCGCGATCTCCTCGGCGGCGCAGCCGGCGAGCGGCTTGCGCATCATGGTCGAGACCGGCGGCTGCGCCGGGTTCAAATACATGATGGGCCTCGCTGAGGAGGCCAAGCCCGACGATACCGTGATCGAGCGCGGCGGCGTGAAGGTGTTCGTCGACAATGCGAGCCACGAACATCTCAACGGCACCACCATCGACTTCGTGGTCGCGCTGGAGGGGTCCGGCTTCACCTTCGACAATCCCAACGCGAAGTCGAGCTGCTCCTGCGGCAAGTCGTTCAGCTGAGTCGCATCCCTCCGACCCGATCCGCCAGAAAGGGAATCTGAAATGCTCGTCGAATCCGAACATCTCAAACAGGCGACGACCGCCGAACCCGGCGATCGTGAGCGCATCATCCGCGCCGTGCTCGACGAGATCAGGCCCAATCTCAAGCGTGACGGCGGCGATTGCGAGCTGCTCGAAATCGACGGCAACAAGATCATGGTCAGGCTCACCGGGGCCTGCGTGTTCTGCAAGCTCGCCAGCGCGACGCTGGAGGGCATCCAGGCCCGACTGATAGAGCGGCTCGGCGAATTCGTTCGCCTCATCCCCGTTGCCGGAGCGGCCAAGCCCCGTCACTGAACAGCCCCCGAGACTGAGAGGGATTCCGTGCGGCCGATCTACCTCGACAACAACGCGACGACCCGCACGGATCCGTCCGTCGTCGCGGCGATGCTGCCGTTCTTCTCCGATCAGTTTGGCAACGCGTCCTCGGCGCACGCTTTCGGCAGCGAGGTCGCCCAGGCGGTGAGGGACGCGCGGCGCAGCGTGCAAGGCCTGTTAGGGGCGGCGTTCGATCATGAGATCGTCTTCACCTCCGGCGGCACGGAATCCGACAATGCCGCGATCCTGTCGGCGCTCGCTGTGCAGGAGGGGCGCGACGAGATCGTCACCACCGCGGTCGAGCATCCCGCCGTGCTGTCACTGGTCGAGGATCTCGGCCGTCGGGGCATCAAGAGCCATCTCGTCCCCGTGGACCGGCGCGGCCGGCTTGACATCGAGGCCTACAGGCGCGCGCTCGGCCCGCGCACGGCGATCGCCTCCGTGATGTGGGCGAACAACGAGACGGGCACGGTCTTCCCGGTCGAATTCCTGGCGAAGATGGCCCGTTCGGCCGGCGCGCTGTTTCACACCGATGCGGTGCAGGCGGTCGGACGGATTCCGATCGATCTGAGCACCACCGAGATCGACATGCTCTCACTCTCCGGCCACAAGCTGCACGGTCCCAAGGGGGTTGGCGCGCTCTACGTGCGCAAGGGAACGAAATTCACGCCGCTGATCCTGGGCGGACCGCAGGAACGCCGCCGCCGCGCCGGCACCGAACACGTGCCTGGCATCGTCGGTCTTGGCAAGGCGGCCGAGCTTGCGGCAATGCAATTGGCGCAGGAACGCACTGGAATGGCTGCGCTGCGCGACCGGATGGAGCAGGGGATTTTGCCGCTCGGCCACTGCATGGTGCTGGGCGACGTCAAGAGCCGGCTGCCGAATACGTCGAACATCGCCTTCGCGCATGTCGAGGGCGAGGCGATCATCCACCATCTGAACCGCGCCGGCATCGCCGCCTCGCTGGGATCGGCCTGCGCCTCCGGATCGATGGAGCCGTCGCACGTGCTGCGTGCGATGAACGTACCGTCCGGATCGTTGCGCGGCGCGATCCGTTTCTCGCTGTCCCGCGAAACCACGGCCGACGAGATCGACCGCGTCCTGCACGTGCTGCCGGATATTCTATCGCAACTGAGAGCATTGTCTCCTTCGTGGCAAGAGCGCGCGAGCGACACCTCTCTTACCGAGGAGCTCAGCTCATGAAAGTCATGATTCGCCGTTCGCCGGAGACCGGACTGTCGATTTACGTTCCGAAGAAGGATCTCGAAGAGCCGATCGTTGACTCCGAGCACGCGACGCTGTGGGGCGGCTGGATCAAGATCGCCAATGGCTGGGTGCTCGACCTGCCGCAGATGGCCGCCGATACCAATCTGCCGATCACCATCAACGCCAAGAAGCGCGGCGGCGAGGGAGACGAGTGATGAACGCCCCGGTTCCACAGATCGACTTCGCCAATCCTGCTGATGCGGAAGCTATCCTCCGCGATGTCATCGCGCGGCTGCGCGGCGGCGACGTCGTTCCCTATCTCGGGCCCGGCGTCGTCGAACTCGCCGCACCTTCTGTGCCGATGAACCCGGAGGCGCTGGCGGCTTATTTCGGCACAAAGGTCGCATTGCCGCGCCGTGCCCGCGGCAATGCCTGGGCTTCTGCGCAGCACATCGAAAGCACCAGGCACCGAGCCACCGTAACGGCGCTGATGGCGGATGCGTTTGCCAGTCCGGTGGCACCGACGGCGCTGCATCGCCATCTCGCCGCCATGCCGCTGCCGCTGATCGTCGACAGCTGGTACGACGGCGCGATGCGGAGCGCGCTTGCTGGGCGCGGCGACTGGGGCGAGATCCAGGGTATCACCCGCGCCGGCATCGGCGAGGACCGCTGGTACCGGTTCTACGATGCCGCGGGTCAGGAGGTCGACCGCGCAAAGGCCGGGACCTGGACCACGATCCTGTACAAGCCTCACGGCAGCGTCGCGCCGGCCAAGAACTTCCTGATTTCGGACGCCGACTATGTCGAAGTGCTGACCGAGATCGATATCCAGACGCCGATTCCCGACGAGGTGAAGATGCGGCGCACCGGCCGCAGCTTTCTGTTCCTCGGCTGCCGTTTCAACGACCAGCTCCTGCGAACCTACGCGCGACAGCTGTCGAAGCGTTCGGCGGACACGCATTACGCCTTGGTCGAGCCCGACGCGCTGTCGAAGAACGAGCTGCGTTTCCTGGTAAGCCAGGGTCTGACCCCGCTCGCTATTCCACTCCCGCGCGCGATCGAGATCGTGCTGGCGGGCTGACCTCTATCGAGTTTGTCGACCTGATATCTCCGTGCGAACCGGTCTTCGCGCGGAGATCCGTTGCGCGTCGGTGCAGCCTGTCGACGATGTCGCCTCTGTCACCTTTCCAACATGCGTTGGCAATACGACATTCTCCGGCTCGTGCGCTAACTCCTTGAAGAAAGGCGGGAAAGTCGCGTGCGCGATGATGGCATGCGGGTTGCTAATATCTTTCTAGAACCACTCTTAGGACGCTTCTCGAAACCCGCAAAATCTGTTCGGCCTTGCAAGGAGAACTGGGCACATGGACGTATCAGCGCAACGCGACGTCAGCAGCAACGGTCACGTCGCCGAAGTCGGCGAGATCATGCAGGCCATCGCCGAACACAAAGGCTGCGGCACTACCGGCGGCAGCGGCAAGGCAAGTTGCGGATCGCAGGCAGGGCAAGGCGACCTGCCGACCGAGATCTGGGAGAAGGTGAAGAACCATCCCTGCTACAGCGAAGAAGCGCATCATCACTATGCGCGCATGCATGTCGCGGTCGCGCCAGCCTGCAACATCCAGTGCAACTACTGCAATCGCAAGTACGATTGCGCCAATGAATCGCGTCCCGGCGTGGTCAGCGAGAAGCTGACGCCCGAGCAGGCCGCCAAGAAGGTGCTGGCCGTCGCCTCCACGATCCCGCAGATGACCGTGCTTGGCATCGCCGGCCCCGGCGATCCGCTGGCCAATCCGGAAAAAACCTTCAAGACCTTCGAGCTGATCAGCCAGACCGCACCGGATATCAAGCTCTGCCTGTCGACCAACGGGCTTACGCTGCCCGACCATGTCGACGCCATCGCGCGGTTCAACGTCGATCACGTCACCATCACCATCAACATGGTCGATCCCGAGATCGGCGCGAAGATCTATCCGTGGATCTTCTACAAGCACAAACGCTACACCGGCTACGAGGCCGCCAAGATTCTCACGGACCGGCAGCTTCAGGGCCTCGAGATGCTCACCGAGCGCGGCATCCTCTGCAAGATCAACTCGGTGATGATCCCCGGGATCAACGACCAGCACCTGGTCGAGGTCAACAGGGCCGTGAAATCGCGCGGCGCCTTCCTGCACAACATCATGCCGCTGATCTCTTCGCCGGAGCATGGCACCGTGTTCGGCCTGAACGGCCAGCGCGGTCCGAGCGCGCAGGAGCTGAAAGCTCTGCAAGACTCCTGCGAAGGTGAGATGAACATGATGCGGCACTGCCGCCAGTGCCGCGCTGATGCCGTCGGCCTGCTCGGCGAGGACCGCAGCGCCGAGTTCACCACCGAGAAGATCATGGCGATGGAGGTGAAGTACGACGCCGACACCCGCAAGGCGTATCAGGCCAAGGTCGAGGAGGAGCGCGTCGCCAAGGTCGCGGCCAAGCAGGAGGAGCTTGCCGAGCTTGCCGGCGCCTCCAGCGACATCAAGGTGCTGGCCGCGGTCGCGACCAAAGGCTCCGGCCTGATCAACGAGCACTTCGGCCACGCCAAGGAATTCCAGGTCTACGAGCTCTCCACGTCCGGTGCGAAGTTCGTCGGCCATCGCCGCGTCGACCTCTATTGCCAAGGCGGTTACGGCGAGGAGGACAGCCTTGAGACGATCATCCGCGCGATCAACGACTGCCATGCGGTCTTCGTGGCCAAGATCGGCGGTTGCCCGAAGGCCGATCTGGTCAAGGCCGGCATCGAACCGGTCGATCAATACGCCCATGAGTTCATCGAGAAGTCGGCGATTGCCTGGTTCAAGGCCTATCTCGACAAGGTCAACAGCGGCGAGATCGAGCACGTGGAACGCGGCGATGCCGCCATCCGCCAGGGCGCGCTGATCTCGGCGGCTTGAGGAGGGACCGATGCCGTTCAAGATCATCGCCTCGCAGTGCACGAGCTGTTCGGCCTGCGAGCCGGAATGCCCGAACGTCGCCATCTCCGAGAAAAACGGCACGTTCGTGATTGATCCGAAGAAGTGTACCGAGTGCCTCGGCTATTTCGACGAGCCGCAATGCGTGGCGGTTTGCCCGGTCGACAACACCTGCGTCGTCGATACGTCGCTGCCGCGCTATCAGGCGCCTGCTTGAGGAGGGAAAAGAGATGAACTTCACCATCACACCGGCGGCGCAGAAGTTCATGCGCATGATGCTCCGCGTTGATGGCGGCGCGGGCAGTGGCTTCCGTCTCGCGGTCAGTCCGGGCGGCTGCTCGGGTCTTGCGGCTGACATCAGCGTGCGCACCGAGCCGCAGGCCGGCGACGCTGTCGTCGAGCGCGACGGCGTCAAGCTGTTCCTGCCGGCGGAGAGCCGGCTGCTGCTCGACGGTGTGACCATCGATTTCGCGGATACGGCGACCCAGACCGGGCTCGTGTTCCACGATCCGAAACAGGTCTCCTGCGGACATCACTGAACAGGCGAGATGATGCCCGACACATTCGTCAACCCGCAGGTCGAGATCAACGAGGCGCTGGTCACCAGCGCTTTGCTCGGCCGCGGGCTGCCGAGGGAGGCAGAATATCATCTGTGGGAAGCGGGGCTCTCCTATCACCTGGACGACATCGCGGAACGTCACCTGCGCGAGGCCGAGGCGCTCGCTCCCGGTCATGCTGCCGTGCTCATCGGCCTCTATCGCTTCTATTTCTACAAGGGGCGTCTCGCCGATGCGCGCGATATCGCCAGGCGCTGCCTCGCGAAGGCTGCGCAGGAGAACGATCTTCACGCCGACTGGCGCCAGGTGCGAACGAGCGACGCCGAGTTCGGCCGCTATGAAAACATCCTCGCGCGCTTCTTCCTGTTCTCGTTGAAGGGCTACGCCTATTTGCAGATGCGCCTCGGCGAGACCGACGAGGGGCGGCTCGCAGTCGAAAAGCTGCTGGAGCTCGATCCCTCAGACAAGATCGGCGCCAGGGTGTTGCTGGATGTGCTCGAGCGCATGGGGCAGGACGATGACTGACGACATCGACGAAGCCCTCGACTGGCAGGGCCAGCAGGTCGATTGCACTGGCTGTCCCCATCAGGCGCTCAACGGCACCGGCGGCTGCCGGATCAGGCATGCCTGCGTCAACGATCGCTACGCGCGCCGGATCGACCGCTTCTTCAACTGGAATCCCGGTCTCGCCGACGGTTACCTCGGCCATCCGCATTTCGAGGTGCGGGCGATCGCGGCAAGATTCGCCAATCTGTTCCTGCTTCCGCCGCTGCTCGGCGACGCCGACGAGACCGTGCGCTGGAACGCGGTCCGTCGCCTGCCCAGACGCTATGCGCTGCAATTGCGTGGGGATCCGCATCGCGAGGTCAGGATGCGGGTTGCGACCTTGGTCGAGGGCGACGAGCTGCTGCCGATGGCTGGCGACGAGGACTACTACGTGCGCCTCGTCGTCGCGCGCAGGCTGCCGCCGCTGCTGCTCGGCCGGATGATCAATGACGAGGAGGCGGAAGTCCGCCGCGTCGTGGCCCGGCGGGTTCCCGACGAATGGCTGCTCGGCATGATCAGCGACCGCGACGCCGCCGTGCGGCTCGAGGTCGCGCAGCGCCTGTCGCCGGATCGTCTGGGGCTGATGCGGCGTGATCTGGACTGGCGCATCCGCTACGAGGTTGCGAGCCGCGCAGCAGCCGGCGAGCTCACGGCGCTCATTGAGGATCAGGACAGCCTGGTGCGAGAGGTCGCGCGATCGCGCATTGCGGTGCGGCTCGAACGCGGAACGGGGACATCCGCATGAGCAACATCGTCCGCGACAGCGACGTCGTCGAGCTGACAGCCGCGCCGTTCTTCAGCTTCGGCGAGAAGGTGCGCGCGAAGCGCACCATCCGCAACGACGGCACCTATGCCGGCAAGGAGATCGGCGACATCCTCGCCAAGAAAGGCGAGATTGGCTACGTCGTCTCGATCGGCACTTTCCTTCAGCAATTCTACATCTATGGCGTCGAATTCCTTGAGAGCGGCAACCGCGTCGGGATGAAGCGCAAGGAGCTCGACCCCGTCACCCCGCGCGATGCGGTCGACGATATTCCGTTGCCGGAGGCTGCATCATGATGATCGAACCCAAATTGCCGAAGTACCAATGGGGCCAGCGCGTGAAGGCCGCGGTGGATCTGCACAATGACGGCTCGTTTCCTGACGCGCCGGCGGACGGGCTGCTCGTCGGCATCGGCCACACCGGCGAGATCGTCCAGGTCGGCCGGCATACCGACGCCAATCTGCCGATCTATCTCGTTGAGTTCGGCGAGCGGCTGGTGGTCGGCTGTCTCGAGGAAGAAATCAGTCCACTGTAAGGATACCATGATGAACGCCGCGGTCCTCAGACAGCCGGATGCGCACTTGCCGGCGCATCCCAACGAGCTTGATCGCAAGCGGATCGAGCGCGCACTCGGATCGCGCAACCGTTATCGTTACGTCTCGCCGATCATCACGGGCGTGACCGGTGGTTATCTCGTGGAGAGCCCCTGCTGCTCGCGGAACATCGATGCCGAGGGCGGCGTGATCGACGTCGCATTGCTGCACCACGATGCCGCGAGCGCGAGCTGGAAGCTGTTTCGCAAGGATCACGCGACCGACACCTGGGAGCTGCACGGCGTGCATCAACGATTGGCATCGGTCACAGAGGTTCTGAACACCGATCCCGAACGCGTGTTCTGGCAATAGTGGGAGGGCGGCAAATGGCGCTTGCGGCGGCCGAACTGGCTGAAATCGAGCGGGTGCTGGTGTCGTCCGATCCCGCATCCCAGGCCTATCTCGAACTGCGGCAGAAATTCCCCCACTTTGCCTGGATCCGCTGCGATGCCTCGGATGTGATGGAGGCACCCTACCGCAGCTTTGGAGCGTTCGACCTGCATCTGCTTGATAGCGCGGATCATTGCGCGCAGATCACCGACGATCCGGCGCGTGCGACCGGCATCGTATTGGCAAAGCGGGCGGCCGTGTCATGACGGATCCCGCTCTCGCCTATGACGACATAGCCGAAGCCGGTGAGATCCCGGTCGAGACGGGCCACGACGTCATTCCGCTCTCCGATCCCGACGTTACGCTGGCGGAAATCAGGGCGGTCGACGCCGTCCTGCGTTTGCCGCGGCTCTCCAGCGGCCCGCTGGCGGAGGAGTTCGAAGCCGCATTTGCCGCCTATGTGGGCCGGGCCTATGCGATCGCGGTGCCGAGCGGCACCATCGGCCTCATGCTTGCGCTGAAGGCCTACGGCATCGGCGCAGGCGACGAGGTCATCGCCTCGTCCTATTCGTTCCGCGAGACCGCGCATGCGATCAGCCTTGCCGGCGCGCGGCCGGTGTTTGCCGATATCGACTATTGGTCCGGCAACTTGGCGCCTGCGAAAGTGGAGGAGCAGATCACGCCTGCGACGCGGGCCATTCTCGCAGCCAACACTAACGGCCATCCGGCGCCCTGGTCGGAGCTCCGCGACATCGCGACCCGGCACGGTCTCGTCCTGCTGGAGGATTCCACTGAGGCGATTGGCTCGCGCTACAAGGAGAGGCTGGTTGGCAGCTTCGGCGACGTCGCTGTGTTCGATTTCGCGCAGCCATCGCTCCTGACCTGCGGCGAGGGCGGCATGGTCGTAACCGACGATATCGACCTCGCGGTGGCGCTGCGCCGCCACCGCTCGCACCGGCTGAACGAGCGCTCTTCGGTCGTGGTGAGTTCTACAGCCGCCTACCAGGCTGGAATCAGCGATCTCGCGGCCGCGCTCGGGCTGGCCCAGTTGAAGCGCATCGATGAGATTATCGAGCGCCGCCGTCTCGTCGAGCAACTCTATGCGACCCATGTGCAGTCGTTCGAGGGCATCAAGCCGCCTTATGTCGCGCCCGACGTGACCGAGGTGAACTGGTTCCTCTATGTCGTGCATCTCGGCACGCGCTTTACCCGCTCCAGCCGCGACGCCATCGCCGAAGATCTTCGGGTCGAGCAGGTCGAGGCCGCTGCCTACAGTCATCCACTGCATTTGCAGCGGCACTATTTCGACCTCGGTTATCGCCGCAGCGACCTGCTGGTCACCGAAAAGATCGCGGATCGCGCCGTCGCGCTGCCGTTCCACACTCATCTCACCGACAGCCAGATCGAATTCATCGTTGAGACCATGAAGGATGCCTCGATCAACGTAGGCGCGGGCGCGGCGATCTACTGAAACATGGATCTGTACAAGAGAGAGGACGAGGATCATGACCACGCTGACAATCATGCCCGAGGGCAAGACCATAGAGGTTTCCGAGGGGACGACGCTTCTGGCCGCACTCCTCGGGGCCGCGATTGCGATCCCGCACAAATGCGAGGGCCAGGCCAAATGCGGCTCCTGCCACATCTACGTGCAGGAGGGACGCAAGGGCCTGTCGAAGATCGCGCGGCTCGAGAACGAAAAGCTCGATGCGATCGTCGGCGTCAGCTCGAAGTCGCGGCTGGCCTGCCAGGCCACCGTGCTCGGCACCGAGGACGTCAAGATCGAGCTGCTCGGCTTCTCGTCAGGCCTGTGAGCGAGGAGCACAACGATGGACACGCAGAATGTCATCCTTCACGCTCGCTTTGCTCCGAACGGCACCGTGGTCGAGATCAGCGAGCGGCCTGAAGGTCTCACGCCGCAGGCCTGGTTTGATTTCCTCAGCCACAAGGCCGGCGATGTCTACCAGGCGCTCGCGGGCGGCAGGGGCGTGTTCCGCCTGACGCGCGCCGAGCTCGATGCGCTCAAGCAGGCCGCCGTGCCAGCGGCGGCCTAGTCCTCGGGGAAACAGGCATGGACATTGGGGAGATCGAGGTCTTTGTCATCTGCGCGAACGATGCGATCGAGCGCGGCGGTGCCAAGGCGTTCAGCCTGTCGCGCATCGACGTGTCGGGCGAGAGTCGCCCGTTCCCGATCGTCGTGATTCGGACCCATGACAACGACTATATCGGTTATGTCAACGCCTGCCCGCATGACGGGGTCTGGCTCAATATCGGCAGCGGTGATTTCTTCACGCAGGATCGTGCGTTCCTGAAATGCGGCCGTCACGGCGCCACGTTCGAGATCGACAGCGGGCTCTGCATCGATGGTCCCTGCAATGGCAAGAGTCTCGTGCCGATCGCGTTGGCCGTGGTCGATGGCGAGGTCTGTCTGTGCGGCGAGCGGCTGGTCGAGGACGACCGCCCGTTCGGCGCCTTCGACGACCATGACGAGACTATGGAAATCATGATCCATCCGGACTAGGAGAACAGGGCCGTGACCGTTGCGCAACTGCTTGATCGGCTGAAGGGATTGCCGGAGGACGCCGTGGTGCTGATGGACAACGGCGTCGGACTGTCGCGCGTATCCATTCTGGAGTTTGTCGCCGATGAAGGCCCCGGTGCGCCGGCGGAGGTTATCCTGTCGCCGAGCATGGACGAATAGACACGCACAGCAGAAAGCATCGGCATGAGCGACACGGTGGTCACGGTTTCAATGTTCGAGCGGATCGGCGGCCCGGTCGCCATCGATCGTCTGGTAGAGAGCTTTTACCGCTGCATGGATGAGCTTCCTGAAGCCGCCGGCATTCGCGCCATGCATCCGGGCGACCTCACATCGACCAAGCAGGTTTTGAAGCGCTATCTCTCCGAATGGACCGGCGGTCCAAAGCTCTATTCGCCGGAGAAGGGCCATCCGCGGCTGCGCCAGCGTCACATGGGGTTTGCGATCGGCGGTTCCGAGCGCGACGCGTGGCTGCTCTGCATGCGGCAGGCGCTGGAGGAGACAGTTGCCGACCACGCCGCGCGAGGCGAGCTCGACGCCGCGCTCACCAAGCTCGCCGACTGGATGCGCAACCAGGCGGGCAATCCGCACGATGCGCGCGGTGGGCACGCCTGAAGCGACGCAGCGTCAGTCCGACAGCGGGAGCCCGAAAAACTCTTCTTCCGCGCCGCCCCATGCCTTGTGCAGGGCGAGGCCGCTCTGCCACCTGTGCATCTCCGTTTCATTCGCCGCGCGGTGCGTGATCTTGCCTTCGGGTCTCTCGGCCAGCAAAAATCCCTTGCCGTTGCGGATGAAGCGGGTGAGGTCCTTGGTGTCGGTCGGCCGCACCACGCAGCGTGGCGCGTCGTCGATGAGGATGGTTGTCGGCAGCATCTGGCGGTCTTTCCTCAATCCATCGGCGGTCCGAGATCGTCGTCGGCCTTCTTCTTTTTCTTCTTCTCGGTCTTCGCCTGGGCGTAGGCGCCGGCATTCTTCAACAGGATCGGCTTCTGCCCTTCGACATATTGCGAGATCCAGAACAGGGTCCGTTCCAGCGCCTTCTCCGCCGCGTCCTCGCGAAAGCTGCCGCGCTCGTCGCAGCCAAAACCCTGAGCTGCCTCGGGATAGGTGAAGGCGCTGACGTCGGGGCGCCAGGCGCGGAATTGCGTGATGGCCTCCAGCGGCAATTCCGGATCGCTCTCGCCGAAATGCAGGAGCGTCGGCACCTTGCGCTTCTCGCGATAGTCGGTGACGGTCTCGGCCCCGTCATAGCCGATCACGCAGGCGATGCCGTTGACCTTGTTGGCCGCGGTGTAGGCGAGGTCGCCGCCCCAGCAATAGCCGACGATCGCGACCTTGCCGGCGTCCTTCACCGCGTTCACGGTCGCCTGGATGTCCGAGATCGCCTGCTCTTTACCGATCTGGGCGCTGATGGCCGTGCCCTCGGCCTTGCCGCCTTCGTCATGACCGAGACTGACGCCTGGCGTCACCCGATCGAACAGGGAGGGTGCGATCGCGACATAGCCCTTGGCCGCGAAGGCGTCGGCAACCTTTCGAATTTCGGGCGTGACGCCGAAAACGTCCTGAAGAACGACGACGACACCTTTGGGGGCGTCCACAGGCTCGGCGCGGTAGGCGGTGAAACTCGTTCCGTCGCTGGCGGTCAGTTCGATCATTGCATCCTCTCCCCTCCGGTTGCCTCTGGTTGTTCTAGAGCAGGCCGAGCTCGAGTTTGACGTCGTCGGTCATCCGCGATGAGTCCCAGGGTGGATCGAACACCAGCCGCACGGCGACCGTCTCGACGCCGCTGACCTCGATCACCGCCTTCTCCACCCAGCTCAGCATCTCACCCGCGACCGGACAGCCCGGCGCGGTCAGCGTCATGTCGATCTCGACCAGGCCGCTGCTCCTCGGCTCGATCCGGTAGATCAGACCGAGGTCGTAGATGTTCACGGGAATTTCCGGATCGTGAACGGTGCGCAGTGCCGCAGTGATACCGGCGATCAGCGTCTCGTTGTCGGCAAGCTCCGTCATCGTCATCGCTACCTCACTGGAGCCCTTCGGCGAGCGCAGCTACGACCGGCCAGCCGACCGCGCCTGTGGGATCGAGCCGGCGTAGTGCCGCGAGCAATTCGTGAGCCTGCTTCTGCTCGTCCTTGCGCAGGTGGATGAAGGCGAGCGCTTTCAACGTATAGAGTGCGAAGCGGCCGGCGCCATCCGGCAGTTCGGCCTGCGGCTGCCAGCTTCGCCAATCAGGGCTCCAGCCAGCCTGCTGCGCGGCCTCGCGCAGTCCGCGTTCGGCGATGCTCTGGGCTTTGTCGAGACGGCCGCGATAGGTGTGGGTCTTGTAAAGACAGAAATAGACCGCGAGCTCCGTCGGCGCCGCGTCCAGGGCCTGGCGGAAGATGCGATCGGCCTCGAGCGGGTCGCGTCGGTAGCTGACCACGCCCTGCTGAAGCAGCGAGTCAATTTCGGGCGCGAGCTCACCGAAATTGATGCCGTCAGAATCGACGAGAACGGACGTCATGCGCTGCTCGCCATTGTCGGGATCCGGCATCGATTGCGACATTTGCTGGACGCTGTGTGAGACACATTCGGGCTCCTCGTCTGGCGTATCGGAAGACGGCGATGTCTTCGCAAAGCAAAAGTCGGGCCGAGCAGGAAACGTCGTGAAATCGCGTCGTTTCGAAGCGCTGCGCGATATCATCTCCGCATCCGGCGCGAGGCGGCCTGCGTTCGTCACGTCGTCGACACGAATGCACGCGGTGTTTGTCGCAAGTCGGACAACACGGCGGCGTCAGGCAAGCAAGTCTCTCTGAATGCACATGTTCCGAAACTGGTTTGGCGCTTGCATGGCATGGAACGCAGAGCAGGAGTGTACGACATGGCGATGGCGGGGCCCGACATCGAGCAATTGATCAAGGAAGCGTTTCCCGACGCTCATGTGATCGTCACCGACCTTGCCGGCGACGGCGATCACTACGGCGCCCGCGTCGTCTCGCGGGCCTTTGCCGGCAAGAGCCGGATCCAGCAGCACCAGATGGTTTACGCCGCCCTGAAGGGACGCATGGGCGAGGCGCTGCATGCGCTCGCGCTCGAAACGGCGGTGCCGAAATGAGTATCGAAGGATAGAAGCATGAGCGAACCGACCGAACAACGTATCAGGGATATCATTGCTGGCAGCGACGTTGTGCTGTTTATGAAAGGCGTTCCAGCCGCGCCGCAATGCGGCTTCTCGGGCTCCGTGGTGCAGATCCTGAACGGCCTCGGCGTGCCCTTCACCGGCATCAACGTGCTCGCCGACCCTGATATCCGCGAGGGAATCAAATCGTTCTCGAACTGGCCGACCATTCCCCAGCTCTACGTCAAGGGCGAGTTTCTCGGCGGCTGCGACATCGTGCGCGAGATGTTCAAGCTGGGTGAACTGGCCGCGGTGCTGAACGACAAGGGCGTCGCGGTGGCAGCATCATGAGCGACGGCATAACAGAGGAGTTCGAGCTTCCACAGCTCTACCGCCATCACGTCTTCGCCTGCCACACCCAGCGGCCGCCGGCCCATCCGCGTGGAAGCTGCGGTGCATCCGGCTGTGAGCCATTGTGGGATCGGCTCAGCAAGGCCATTGAGGAGAGAGGGCTCTCGGACGTCGGCTTCACCGCATCGGGTTGTCTCGGCTTCTGCGCCGCCGGTCCGCTGATGGTGGTCTATCCCGTCGGGGTCTGGTACCGGCCGACGACGCTGGAAGACATCGACGAGATTGTCGAGGAGCACCTGAAACAGGGCCGGCGAGTTGATCGCCTGGTGATGGTGCTGGCGCGGAGGTGAGCTTCATGGCTCCGCGCAACGCGGCATCGCGTCCCGCCGCGTGCAGCCTGACAGGTCGCTTCGCTCAGCGCCGAGCAACGACAGAATCGGCTCGCGGTCGAAACCGGCGCATCTGGCATCGCCCACCTTTATCAGCGGGCGCCGGATCAGCAGGGGATCGTCCAGCATCAACACGATCGCGCTCGCGGCGTCGATCTCATCGGGCTTCACCTCGCCCGATTTGATCCGTGGCGCCGCCGGGTTGAACCAGGATGTGACCGGCGTCTCGCCGAAGAAAGCGCGCAGCTCCTGTGCGGTCCAGGGTTCGGTCAAAAGGCTCTTTGCGATCACCTGATGGCCTGCCGCTTCCAGGGCGCGGATCTGCCGGGCGTTCGTGCCGCAGCCCGGCTTCTGGTAGAACAGCACTGTCGCCACGCCGGGCTCCTACTTCATCATGCTGAGCTGGATCAGCGGCGCTGCGCCGCCGCGGCCGAGGATCGTGTCGACCTTCTTGCGGACGCCTTCCAGTGTCAGCGGCTTCACCACTGCGCCGTGGGCACCTGCCTTCATGGCCTCCACGGCGGTGGTCTCATCGGACTTGTCGGTGACGACGAGAATGCGCACGCCCGGAAATCTCGCGCTGAGCTCGCCGACCAGGGCGGGACCACGCGCCTTCAGGAATGAGACGCCCAGCAGCACCACGTCGGGCTTCAGCCAGTCCACGCCCTTGGCGTAGGCTTCTTCGGGCGTGGCCAGCTCGTGCGTCTCGATCTCGTCATGCAGCATGAATTGCAGCGCCGCGCGGGTGATCTCGTCTTCGTCGACCACGAATACGCGCCGCTGGTCGACGGCCTTGGCTGTCTCGACTCCGATCTGCATCTGTCATTCTCCTCAAATCGCTTCGCGATGAGGGTTAGCAATTTCCGTTCCGCCTGCTAGGCGGGGGAATCGCGGTGTATTTGCGCCGCCATCACTGCGACCCTTGTCCGGTTTCTAACAGAGGCCCCGCCTCTGTAGGGTTCGACACAGCTTCTGTCGGTCCCACGCGTCGAAATATTTTGCGAGCGTGATCAGCATCTTAATGCGCGCGCGGCGAATGGCACGCCAGTTGCTATTTGAATGCAGCAACAACGAGTGAGGGCTGAGAACACGCCGACGCCGACGGCGAGCGATGTTCTCCTTCCCGAACCCCGCGGGCCCACGCTTCTGAGAGAGAAGCAACCCCGCGCGAGAAGCGCGGAGTTATTGGCAATCGGTTGATGGAGAGCAACATGTCTTCACTGAGACAAATCGCGTTTTACGGCAAGGGTGGTATCGGCAAATCGACGACGTCGCAGAACACGCTCGCGGCGCTTGCCGAGATGGGCCACAAGATTCTGATCGTCGGCTGCGACCCCAAGGCGGACTCGACCCGCCTGATTCTGCACGCCAAGGCGCAGGACACCATTCTGAGCCTGGCAGCCAACGCCGGCAGCGTCGAGGACCTCGAGATCGAGGACGTCATGAAGGTCGGCTACAGGGATATCCGCTGCGTCGAGTCGGGCGGTCCGGAGCCGGGCGTCGGCTGTGCCGGCCGCGGCGTCATCACCTCGATCAACTTCCTGGAAGAGAACGGCGCCTATGAGGACATCGATTACGTGTCCTACGACGTGCTCGGCGACGTCGTCTGCGGCGGCTTCGCGATGCCGATCCGCGAGAACAAGGCGCAGGAAATCTACATCGTGATGTCCGGCGAGATGATGGCGATGTACGCCGCCAACAACATCTCCAAGGGCATTCTGAAATACGCCAATTCCGGCGGCGTGCGCCTCGGCGGCCTGGTCTGCAACGAGCGCCAGACCGACAAGGAGCTGGAATTGGCTGAGGCGCTGGCCAAGAAGCTCGGCACCCAGCTGATCTACTTCGTGCCGCGCGACAACATCGTGCAGCACGCGGAGCTGCGCCGCATGACGGTGCTGGAATATGCGCCGGATTCCAAGCAGGCGGATCACTATCGCAACCTCGCGACCAAGATCCACGCCAACGGCGGCAAGGGCATCATTCCGACCCCGATCACCATGGACGAGCTCGAAGATATGCTGATGGAGCACGGCATCATGAAAGCGGTCGACGAGAGCGAGGTCGGCATGACCGCCGCCCAGCTCGCGACCGCCTGACCCCTCCTGCCGGCCTCCCCCCACCGGGGAGGCCGGCACATCTCGACGATCCTGCGGCATAACCCGGCGGAGTGTTCCGTGATTGCGGCGCAAGCGAGTGAGATCGAAGCGACAGCGCGTGGTCCGTCAGGCCCCGACGTTCGCGTGCCGCACGCTGGACTGGAATTCTACCAACTGCTGACCGGCTGCGACCCGGCGAAAGCCGACGTCAGCACGAATGATGATTTCGACCGCCACGTTCTGGCCTCGATCCTGGCCGTCGCCGCGATGGAAGGTGGTTCGATCGCGGAGCGCGCAGGCCTTTCGGCGCAGGAGTTCAACAATTTGCTCGCCGGCTATTTTCCGTCGGCCACGGTCCGCGCCTTCATGTGGATGCCGCGGTCCGACGTGGACATTGACGACGAGACCATCATGGTGCGCGATCTTCTGCTCGCGCAGCGTTCGACCGATGGCGATGTCGGCCGCTGGCTCGCGGCGATGGTCGCGCGGCGCGCCATGGAGCCGAACCATCTTTGGGAAGATCTCGGATTACGCGAGCGGCCGGAACTGTCGCGCCTGTTGATGCGTCATTTCGCGCCGCTGGCGAGCCGCAACACCAGGAACATGCGCTGGAAGCGCTTCTTCTACCGCATGCTGTGCGAAGACGATGGCTTCGTGATGTGCACGACGCCGGTCTGCACGCAATGCAACGATTTCGACCTCTGCTTCGGCGAGGAGAACGGCGAGAGCCGCATGGCCGAACGCCGGCGGGAATTTTTGCGGGCCCGAGGCGATCAGTCCGTGACCGCCGGTAGTGGCTGGACCTGAGACCAATGGACATGGATACCATCGGCGAAAGACACATTGCGGAGTGGCTGGAATCGTCTGCTGGAACGATGGCTTGCGGTAACGACACCGCTTCCGTGCGGCGGTTGCGCGAGGCGGGCCTGCGTCCGACACGCCAGCGCGCGAGGCTGGCCGAATTGTTGTTTGGCAAAGGTGATCGTCACATCACGGCCGAGGTTCTCCACAGCGAGGCTCGCGAAGCCGGCGTCTATCTGTCGCTCGCGACTGTCTACAACACTCTGAATCAGTTTACGCAGGCTGGATTGTTGCGGCGGATAGGTCCCAACGGATCGCGGTCCTTTTTCGACACCAACACCAGCGTGCATCCGCATTTCTACTTCGTCGGTGAGGAAATATTGATCGACGTTCCGGAAAGGCTCGTGCTCGAGCAGGTGCCGGATGCCTTGCCGGGACACGAGATCGCCAGGCTCGACATCATCATTCACATCCGCCGCAAGCCTGGCGACGTGTGACGTCGCCTTTCCGACCCTGTCGCATTTGCGACAAAGCCCGTTGCGATCGATAAAATGAGCAATTTCAATTGCCTGATCGGTGCTATCGGCGATGGCACGACGGTTGCTGAGATGTCGGTGGAAGATGGAATACGGAGCCTCCCGATGTCATTCGCCGGCAAGATGATCCTGTCCGACAACAAGCAGTCGAGATCGGCCGTTCTCAACGACACGACATTGCGCGACGGCGAGCAAGCACCGGGCGTGGCCTTTACGACCGCCGAAAAGGTATCCATCGCCAGCGCGCTGGCGCGGGCCGGCATCGTGGAGATCGAGGCCGGAACGCCGGCGATGGGACAAGAGGAGATCACTGCGATCCGCGCGATCGTCGAGGCTGGCCTGCCGGCGACGATCATCGGCTGGTGCAGGATGAAGTCGTCCGATGTCGACGCGGCCATCGAGGCCGGCGTCTCGATGGTGAACGTCTCGATCCCTGCCTCCGACGTGCAGATTGCCGCCAAGCTCGGCGGCGGCCGGCCGGCGGCGCTGGAGCAGGTGAGGCGGGTTGTCGGCTACGCGCGCGACAAGGGCCTCGACATCGCGGTCGGTGGCGAAGATTCCTCGCGCGCCGACGTCGGTTTCCTGGTCGAGTTGATCGCAACCGCAAAGGCTGCCGGCGCGCGGCGCTTCCGCATCGCCGACACCTTGAGCGTGCTCGATCCCGATGCCGCCTTCACGTTGATCGGAGCACTTCGCGCCACCACCGATCTCGAGCTCGAATTTCACGGCCACGACGATCTGGGCCTTGCGACCGCCAACACGCTGGCTGCGATCAAGGCTGGCGCGACCCATGCTTCCGTCACGGTCATCGGCCTCGGCGAGCGCGCCGGAAATGCTCCGCTCGAGGAGGTCGCTGTCGCGCTGAAACAGCTCTATGGCTGCGATACCGGCGTGGTGCTGTCCGAGCTGGAGAACATTGCGTCCGTGGTCGCCACCGCGGCAGCGCGCGCCATCCCGCTCAACAAGGCGATTGTCGGCGAGCACGTCTTCACGCACGAGTCAGGCATTCACGTCGACGGGCTGCTGAAGGACCAGCGGACCTACCAGGCGCTCGATCCCCGTCTCCTCGGCCGGTCCAACCGTATCGTGATCGGCAAGCATTCCGGGCTCGCTGCAATCACCGCGTTGCTTGCCGAGCTGCAGCTTTCGTTCAGCGCGGAAGAGGCAAAGTCGGTTCTCGCCCGCGTCCGCCGGCATGCCGTCGAACACAAAGGGGCCGTGGGGCGTGAGACCGTAACGGAGATCTGGCGCGAGGTGCGCGAGCGTTCGCTTCTCAATTGCGTTTGAGGTAGTCATGGCCTGTGTCGTCGACATTCCACTCGCCGAACCGTCTCCTCCCGGACCGGTCAAGCGGTCCTTGCTGAGGTTGATCGGCGAGGACATCGGCTGCGTGCGCCAGCGCGATCCGGCCGCACGCAGCCATCTCGAGACGCTTCTGACCTATCCCGGTATCCATGCCGTGATCTGGTACCGGATCGCGAACCGCCTGTGGACCGCCGGCTGGCGTTTTCCGGCACGGCTTCTGTCCTGGTTCGGACGCTTTGCGAGCAATGTGGACATCCATCCTGGTGCACGCATCGGCCGACGCTTCTTCATCGATCACGGCGCCTGCGTCGTCATCGGCGAGACGGCGGAGATCGGCGACGACGTTACGCTCTATCACGGCGTCACGCTCGGCGGCACCTCGTGGTTCCCGGGCAAGCGCCATCCGACATTGGAAGATCGCGTCGTGGTCGGGGCCGGCGCGAAGATCCTCGGGCCGATTACGGTCGGCGCGGGCTCGCGCGTCGGAGCCAATTCGGTGGTGATCGACAACACACCGCCGGACGTCACCGTGGTCGGCGTTCCCGCGCGCGTCGTGCGTCCGCAGCTCGGTCATCGCCGCGTCGTCGGCCGGATCGATCTCGATCATCATCTGATGCCGGATCCCGTCGGCGACGCCATCGCCGTGCTGCTCGACCGCGTCGAATTCCTGGAGGCACGGCTGACCCACATGCAGAGGCGAGCCAGATAACGGCGAGACAGCGACGTCGAATGGGACGTGCGGAGCGGCACAGAAACCGGTGGAGCCCGACAATGGCTGACGGAATCCTGGTACAACTCAACAAGGCATCGGCGGCCGAAGAGTTCTTCACGCTGCTCGGCGTCGATTACGATCCGAAGCTCGTCAACGTGGCGCGGCTCCATATCCTGCGACGCATGGGCCAGTACCTCGCCAAAGAGGACTTTTCCGGTGCGGCAGACGAGATCGTGGCGGAGCGGTGCAAGATCGTGCTCGAGCGTGCCTATGCGGACTTCGTTGCCTCGGCTCCGATCGACCAGCGCGTGTTCAAGGTCCTGAAGGATGCGGTCGCGCCGCAGCCGAAGCAGACGCCGACATTGGTGCAGATCGGCACGCTGAAGTGAGCCGGACTTTCTGTCGCATTTGCGACGCGTGTCGCAGCAACGTTGTCGGCTCAGTTGCCTGAACAGGATGCTGCCGATCCCGCCGCTCTTCTAAGCCTCTGTATCGACGTCTTATTTTTATCGCACGCACAGTTGGTACGACACTTGCTGTTCTTGCTCTGAGCCAAGTTCTGGAGACGAGTCCTGGAGAAGCACATGCACATCGTCGTCTGCATCAAGCAGGTCCCCGACTCCGCGCAGATTCGCGTGCATCCCGTCACCAACACCATCATGCGTCAGGGCGTGCCGACCATCATCAATCCTTACGATCTGTTCGCGCTGGAAGCGGCGCTCGAACTGCGCGATCAGTTCGGAGGGGAGGTCACCGTGCTGACCATGGGCCCGCCTTCGGCCGAGGATTCCTTGCGCAAGGCGCTGACCTTCGGCGCCGATCGCGCCGTGCTGCTGACCGACCGCTTCTTTGCCGGCGCGGATACGCTCGCCACCACCTATGCGCTGGCCACCGCGATCCGCAAGATCTCCACCGAGTTCGGCGCGCCCGATCTCGTCTTCACGGGCAAGCAGACCATCGACGGCGACACCGCGCAGGTCGGCCCCGGCATCGCCAAGCGGCTCGGCCTGTTGCAGCTCACCTATGTCGCCAGGATCAGCGCGCTGGACCTCGCGGCCCGCACCATTGACGCCGAGCGGCGCTCCGAGGGCGGGGTGCAGATCCTGCGCACCCGGCTGCCATGCCTTGTGACCATGCTGGAGGCCACCAACCAGATCCGCCGCGGCGCGATGGCCGACGCACTTCGCGCCGCGCGCGCGGAAATCGTGAAATGGAGTGCGCAGGATGCCGGCGTCGAGGACATCTCGAAGTGCGGCCTGCGCGGCTCGCCCACCATCGTCAAGCGGGTGTTCGCGCCGGCGGCGCGCAGCGAGAAGGCGGTGCTGATCGAGGCGGGCGAGCAACCGGCGGAGGCGCTGATCGAGGCCATCTTCAAGCGCCAGCCGGCGCTCGAGACCGAGCTCGCGACGCTGGCGCGCGGCTATTGAGGCGAGGAGAGCAAACACCATGGGCACCGCACCGAAAACCACAGCTCCTGCTTCCGGCCGCGCCGCGACCAAGAAAGAGTTGCCCGAGCATTTCAAGGCCTACAAGCATGTCTGGGTCTTCATCGAGCAGGAGCGCGGCCAGGTTCATCCCGTGTCCTGGGAGCTGATGGGGGCGGGCCGCAAGCTCGCCGACAAGCTCAAGGTCGATCTCGCCGCGGTGGTGATTGGGCCGGAAGGCGAGGCGACGCAGAGCGCCGCCGCGGAGTCGTTTTGCTACGGCGCCGACCTCGTCTACATGGTCGCCGACAATCTGCTCGCCGACTACCGCAATGAATCCTACACCAAGGCGTTGACCGACGTCGTCAATACCTACAAGCCGGAGATCCTGCTGCTCGGCGCCACCACGCTCGGCCGCGATCTCGCGGGCTCGGTGGCGACGACCCTGCTCACCGGCCTGACCGCTGACTGCACCGAGCTCGATGTTGACGCCGACGGCTCGCTCGCCGCGACGCGCCCGACTTTCGGCGGTTCGCTGCTCTGCACGATCTACACGCTGAATTATCGGCCGCAGATGGCGACGGTGCGGCCGCGCGTGATGCCGATGCCGGAGCGCGTCATGCGTCCGGTCGGCCGCATCGTCAGCCATCCGCTCGGTCTCGTCGAGGATGACATCGTGACCAAGGTGCTGTCGTTCCTGCCCGATCGCGATTCCCAAAAATCCAATCTCGCTTATGCGGACGTCGTCGTCGCCGGCGGCCTCGGGCTCGGATCGCCGGAAAATTTCCAGCTGGTGCGCCAGCTCGCGACCGTCTTGGGCGCCGAATATGGCTGCTCGCGGCCGCTGGTGCAGAAGGGCTGGGTCACCTCCGACCGGCAAATCGGCCAGACCGGCAAGACCATCCGGCCGAAGCTCTACGTTGCCGCGGGCATTTCCGGCGCGATCCAGCATCGCGTCGGGGTGGAGGGGGCCGACCTGATCGTTGCCATCAACACCGATCGGAACGCACCGATTTTCGATTTTGCCCATATGGGCATCGTCGCCGACGCGATCCGGTTGCTTCCGGCCCTGACCGCGGCGTTCCGCGCCAGGCTGTCACCGCATTCGCGCGATCGGATCGCGAGTTAGCAAGGGAGAGCCGTCATGATCGAGGAGAAGTTCGATGCCATCGTCGTCGGGGCCGGCATGGCCGGCAATGCGGCGGCGCTCACGCTTGCTCAGTGCGGCCTGAAAGTGCTTCAGCTCGAGCGCGGCGAGTATTCCGGCTCCAAGAACGTGCAGGGCGCGATTCTCTATGCCGACATGCTGGAGAAGCTGATCCCCGATTTCCGCGAGGATGCACCGCTGGAGCGGCATCTGGTCGAGCAGCGCTTCTGGATGATGGATGACCGCTCGCACACGGGCCTGCACTATCGTTCGGACGATTTCAACGAGGAGAAGCCGAACCGCTACACCATCATCCGTGCCCAGTTCGACAAATGGTTCTCGCAGAAGGTCCGCGAAGCCGGCGCGACCGTGCTGTGCGAGACCACGGTGACGGAGCTTGCGCAGGACGCCTATGGCAAGGTGATCGGCGTCCGCACCGACCGCGCGGATGGCGAGATCCATGCCGACGTGGTGGTGCTGGCGGAAGGCGTCAACGGTCTGCTCGGCACGCGGGCGCGACTGCGCGAACGGCCCAAACCCGACAAGGTCGCGCTCGCCGTGAAGGAGATGCATTTCCTGCCGCGCGAGACCATTGAGGCCCGCTTCAATCTCAGGGGCGATGAGGGCATGGTGATCGAAGCCGCCGGCACCATCTCGCGCGGCATGACCGGCATGGGCTTCATCTACGCCAACAAGGAGTGTATCTCGCTCGGCATCGGCTGCCTCGTCGCGGACTTTCAGCGCACGGGTGAGACGCCGTATGGCCTGCTGGATCGCTTCAAGCGGCACCCTTCCGTTGCTCCGCTGATCGAGGGGTCGGAGGTGAAGGAATATGCCGCGCATCTCATCCCCGAAGGCGGCTTCAAGGCGATTCCGCAGCTTTATGGCGACGGCTGGGTCGTGGTCGGCGACGCCGCCCAGCTCAACAACGCCATCCACCGTGAGGGCTCCAACCTGGCGATGACCTCGGGCCGCATTGCGGCGGAAGCGATCTTCCAGGTCAAGTCGCGCAGGGATCCGATGACGGCGGAGAACCTCTCGCTCTACAAGACCATGCTCGACGAGTCCTTCGTCATCAAGGACCTGAAGAAGTACAAGGATATGCCGGCGCTGATGCACACCCAGTCCCAGAATTTCTTTCTGACCTACCCGGATCTTGTCTCCAGGGCGATGCAGAATTTCCTGCGCGTCGACGGCACGCCGAAGGTCGAGAAGGAAAAGACGACGTTCAAATCGTTCATCAAGGCGCGGTCATGGAGCGGGCTGTTCGGTGACGCCTTCCGCCTCGCGCGCGCCTGGCGGTAATTCTTAGGAAACGCAACACTGGCGATGGAGACCCAAATCATGCCGATCGAACCATCCGTGCGTGTCGAGGACAAGCTGTTCTACAACCGCTATCTGGTCGACGCCGGCCGCGCCCACATCAAGGTGCGGCCGCATACGACGCCGTCGCCCGAACTGCTGACGATGCTGAAGGCCTGCCCGGCGCGCTGCTACGAGCTCAACGACAAGGGGCAGGTCGAGATCACCGTCGACGGCTGCATCGAATGCGGCACCTGCCGCGTGATTTGCGAGGAGAGTGGTGACATCGAGTGGAGTTATCCACGCGGCGGCTATGGCGTACTGTTCAAGTTCGGTTGACCGATGAAGCTCAGCGCCCGCAACATTCTCCCCGGACGGGTTATTGCCGTCACCAAGGGCACGACGACGGCCCATGTGAAGATCGAGCTCGCCCCGGGTCTCGTCGTGTTTTCCGCGATCACCAACGAGGCCGTCGACGATCTCGCCCTGAAAGTCGGCGATACAGTCTCGGCGGTGATCAAGTCATCCGACGTGATGATCGGCAAGTAGCGCCGCGGGCGCATCGGCGGGCAGGCGCGCCGCGCGAGCCCGCCTGATGCGCGGCGACAGATCCTGCCACCAGCCCTCGATCGTACTTTGATCGCACAGGAGGCTGGTGCCGATCCCGCCGGTAAAGTCGTTCCAGGCATCCAGGCATTTGTCCGGCACGGCCGTGAGCACGGGGATCCCGGCGGTGATGGCGTCGGCCAGCTCGTCGCGCAAGCCGTCGCCAGCAGCTTCCTGCTTGGAGAATTTGTTGATCACGACGAGATCGACATCCGCCGCGATGGCGCGAGCGACGGCAACTGCTGCTTCGGCAAGCCCCGCAGCGTCGAGCTTGCAGGCCATCGCGCCCGAGCCCAGCGGCTGGCAGATCGAAATCTCGCGGCCCGTCATGAGGTCGACGGCCTTCATGCCGACCTGGCTGCCGCCGCCGTCCTTGATATTGCGCTGGACGACCCCGCCGATCCGCTCGCCCGATCGCGCCAGCCTCTCGGCGAAGTCGGCGAGCAAGGTATCGACGTCGTCCTGCGAACGATAAAGGATCGCGGCAACGCGGTTAGGGTCGATGTCGTGGAAGTCGATCGGCATGGAAGTCATCCTCGTCCGGTTTCCTACGCTCTTCCGTCATACGGAGCAAACTCCATGCCGATCACGGCTCGCGGATGCCGGCAGTGCCGGATGGAGGTGATGCGGCGGTTATGTGCCGACGACACGGCATGTTTCGTCAGCACCAGATGATCGCGTCGGCGCGGCCAGCGCCTCGACGAATGCAGGCAGCAAGCCCGAGGCGACGGCGATCGTGCGAAATAGTTTCATGCTGAACTCCAGCGGATTGTAAGCCCCTCCGCGTGAGCCTGATTGCTGCGGGGCGCCGGCCAGGGATGGCTCGGCAATCGGCGTACCGGATGCGTGGGTGACATCTGGTGTGCGCCTTGCAGGAATGAACTGCAAAAAGAAGGGTATTCCCGCCCAGCGTCGGCGGGACTGACGATCCGTGTCGAGTTTGCGACAAAGTCGTCGACAAGCCGACACCGATGAAAGGAAGCAGGTTATGGCAACCGTTGCATCGCGCGCCGAGCTCGAGCGTCTGCTGGAAGACGATGTGCCTTACGGCGACCTCACCACCGAGGCGCTCGGGATCGGCAGGATCGACGGCGTCATGCAGTTTACCGCGCGCTCGCCGATGGTGCTGGCGCTCGCCGAAGATGCCGCTGCGATCATCGCGCTCGCCGGCTGCGAGGTCGAGCTGGTGGCCGCATCCGGCGCGGCGCTGGAGCAGGGTGCGCCGATCCTTAAGGCACGGGGTCCGGCCGCCGGCCTGCTGCGGAGTTGGAAGGTAGCGCAGACGCTGATCGAGATATGGTCGGGTGTCGCCAGCGAGACCCGCGCCATCGTCGACGCGGCGAGGGCGGTGGCGCCGCGAATTCCAGTCGCCTGCACGCGCAAGAACGTGCCGGGCACCAAGCGCTTTGCGGTTGCGGCGGTAAAGGCCGGAGGCGCCGCGATGCATCGGCTCGGCCTCTCGGAGACGGTGCTGGTGTTTCCAGAGCACCGCGCCTTTCTCGGCGAGCTGCCGCTGTTTGTGGCGGTCGAGCGGTTGCGTCAGGTGGCGCCGGAGAAAAAGCTTGTGATTGAGGTCAAGACCGCCGATGCCGCGTTTGCCGCGGCGGTCGCCGGCTTCGACGTTATTCAGGCGGAGAAATTTTCACCAGCTGACATCGCCGCTTTGGTCAAGCGCATTGCATCCATGGCCGATGCGCGGGCCCGTCCGATCGTTGCGGCCGCCGGTGGCGTCAACGCCGCGAATGCCGCAGCCTATGCAGAAGCCGGCGCCGATCTCCTGGTCACGTCGTCGCCCTATCTCGCGAAACCGAAGGACGTGCAGGTGCGGATTGTTGCAGCGGATGAAGAGAGATGTTTGACCTCCAGGGATTCGAACGGCCCCGCCGACCAGATCGTGAGGGAACAGATCAATATCGGGAGCGAAACCTTTTCCCCGGCGTCGCCCGAACGGTGGGTTTCGGCACGCGAAGGTCGAAAATAGTTGATCTCTCAACGACGACTGACTGACGCTCTTTCCGCCACTTCGGAACAAAACCGGGAACGCTGGGTCCCGCCGATGTCCCTCCTTTGGCGGCCACAAGCGTTCCCAACAGGGCGGCCTTTTCTCTCCGAGGATGTCCGAGAAAAGCCGCCAAAAGCAGGGAAGGCGACAGGTATTTCGCCTTTCCTATTGTCTGATCCCGTAATGTGTCAGCACGCTTCGTATCCACGCGTTGCCGGGAGCCAGTGAGGCGGCCTTGCGCAAATCAGCCTCGCCCAGATCACGCCGTTTCGCGATCATGTAAAGAATGCCGCGTCCCGCCAGCGCCTGCGGATGGCCGGGCTCCAAGGCAAGGGCCTCATTGTAATAGCGGATGCCGGTCTCTGTATCCGGGCCCATGGCGCAAATCCGCGAACTGCCTCCGCCGCCAATAACGGTTGATGGGCCAGCGGACTGCCGTGAGGCCGGACATGCGGAGTAGGCGGCTTCCTCGCCGATCCGGAATGCGTCGGCCCGAAAGTAGCGGAACTGGGCGGAGCGCGGCGCGATCTCGATGGCCTTGGCGAGGTCGTCGAGTGCGGCGTCTGTCTGGTTGAGGAAGGCCCGTGCCCTTCCGCGCGTCGCATAGCCTTCGGCGGTCTTGGGGTTCGATGCCAGCGCGGCGGTGGCATCGTCCTGTGCACCGAGATAGTCGGCCTGCATGATCCGGGCATAGGCGCGCGTGGTCAGGCACTCAGCCTCCTTCGGTGCGATCTGCAGACAGCGGGAAGCTTCGTTCGCCGTCGTGGCGGCATCGTTGTTGCGGAGGGCAAGGAGGGCGCGGACGAGCGGGATAAACTGTGATGTGTTGCCAAGCTCGGCGGCCTTGTCGATATCGGCGCGCGCCGCATCGTTCCGCACCAGTCGCATCTGCGCGAAGCCGCGGCTCAGATAGCCGCGTGAGTCGTTGGGATTGATCTGCAACAGGGAGGTCGCCGCCGATATCACCGCGGGCCAGTCCCCCTTGTTTTCGTAGATCAGCATGCGGACGTAGAACGTGTGGTCGAGCGACTTGTCGAGGCTTTCGGCCTTCATGGTGTCGGCCAGCGCATCGTCCAGCTGCCCCTGCATGCGCCGTGCATTGGCGCGGTCGGCGTAGGCGACCGCGGATCGTGGGTTGGCCTCGATGGCGCGGCTGTAATCCGCCTCCGCCTTTGCCCATTGCGAGCGGGTGTAATAGATATTGCCGCGGTTGATGAAGACGTTGTCGCCACCTGGCGCAAGACGTGCCGCCTCGTCGTAGTCGGCCAGCGCGGCGTCGAGGTCCTTCATTGCGTTGCGGGCATTGGCGCGACGGAAATAGGCGTTGGCGAGATCACTCCCTTGCGCGCTCCCGCTGCTGATGATCCGGGTGCAGTCGGTGACGATCTGCTCAAGGGGCGGCGCCGTTCCGCCGATGCAGCGTCCCCATTCGATGGCGGGGGGCGGGGCCTTCGCCCAATTCCCGCCCGCCGGCGAGGATTGCGGCGACGACGATCCCGGCCAGAACAACCCGGCGACGACCGCGAGCGCCAGCGCCTGCGGGCCGATGATCCAGGCCAGCCTGTATCCGTCGCTGTAGTGCCACAACGTGCGGTGCCATTCGCGAGAGGATGTCATCGGCCTCTCCGGGCCCGCAGTTCCGCCTGCTGGCGCAGGTCCCGTTCGACGATGGCGGCGCCGGCCTGAATATCGCCGATTTCAAGCCGTTGCAGATCCGCATCCGGATCGCTGCTGGCACGGACCGCGTGGGCTTCGCGCGCCTTCTCCAGCACGGTGCGGATGCTGCGCGCATTGCCCCAGTTGGGATCGTTGCTGAAATTTTCGACCAGCGGCGCGAGCACCGGAGCGATTCCGTCGGGCAGTTCGTACCCGCCGCTCTTGGCCATGGCGCCCAGAATTTCGGTCAGTTCAGCGGCGTCGTAGGGCGGGAAGTCGATCGTTTTGGTGAAGCGACTGGCGAGCCCCGGATTCGACGACAGGAAGGTTTGCATCTGATCAGGATAACCGGCGGCGATCACGATCAGCCGCTCGCGGTTGTCCTCCATGTATTTCAGCAGCGTATCGATGGCTTCCTGTCCGAAGTCGGAGCCGCCTTCCGCCTTCGCCAGCGCGTAGGCTTCGTCGATGAACAGGATGCCGTCCATCGCCTTGTCGCAAAGTTCGGCGGTTTTCAGCGCTGTCTGGCCGATATAGCCCGCGACGAAATCGTTGCGGCCTGTTTCGATCAGATGACCCTTCTTAAGGACGCCGAGGGATTTGTAGATTTCGCCAAGGGCTCGCGCCACCACGGTCTTGCCGACGCCGGGCGGACCCGTGAACACCATGTGCCGCGACGTGACGCCGACGGGCAGACCCATGTCGCGGCGCTTCTTTTCAACCTCGAGACTGGCGATCAGCCGGTTGACCTCCTCCTTGACGGGGGTGAGGCCGACCATGCGGTCGAGATCGTCCATCGCATCGTCGAGCGTGCGCACTTTGGCGGCGGCCGGAGGCGGTACGAGGCGCGGAACGATCTTGAGACGGCGGCCGATGGCGAAGTCTCCAGCTCCCGCAGCCGCCGGGGCGAGGCCAAGCGCTTCCGGACTGGTGGCGAGGCGCGCGGCGATCAGCGTGAATGCCGCACCCGCCGACAGCACAAGAGCGGCGACGATCACCTTGACCGCGACCTGACCGGCGGCGCCGGTGAACAGCGCCGCCGGTCCGACGGTCGGGTTCAATGCCCACGCGCTCAGCACCGCGGCCGCAACCGAGACGATGAGGAACGCGGTCATGGGATGCTTGGTCGCAAAGTTCTTCATCGCTCGGCTCATCCGTCGGAATGTATGGAAGTCAGCAGGCTTTCTTAGGTGTCCACCAAACGTTGATCTGGGCGGTGCCATCGAGCGAAGGCAGCCGCCAGCCCGGTGTCAGGTAGATGCTCGCCGCGTTGATCTTGCCTTCCACGGCCAGCACGCCTTTACCGGACGCGTAGGGCGCGGGAAAAGGAACGGCGACATGCTGTGGGGCATCTGCGAGGGTGATTGGCGGCGAAACATAGCTGCCCGAACGCACGCGGATCGTTCCGCTCGCACCCGGCGCACCGGTGATGGTGATCTTCGCCAACGGTACACGGCAAGCCCTGGCGTCTTCGGCGGCCTGTTTTCCGGCCCGTGCATCGAGCGAGCCGATTGCAGGCGTCAGTTCACCGGCTTCCACGACAGCAAGGGCGCTGCCCGTGCTCTGAGCCGGAGGGGTCGTGAGAGCGACAAGCCCGGCGATCGCTCCGGCGGAAAGGATTGCACCCGCAACAGTCACCGCCAATGGCCGCACAGAGCCCGCGTCGCGCCCGCCCGAGGTCGCTTTGCTCCCGTCTTTCGGCGCAGACGCGCCACCGGCCGCGATCATCATGCGGAATTCTCTGAAATCTGGAGGAGCCGCTCCTCCACCCGCTTATAGCGAGGACTGTATCCCAGAAAAAGAGAGGATTGGCCCACCGGCGTCAACAACGACGTTGTCCCGGGGGGCGTCATCGGCAAAGGCCCGAGGCGAGACTTCATGAGGGCTTTCAACCCCTGAACCGGGCTTGATCGGGAGGAAACACATGGGCGTGGCAGCATGGAGCTGATAAGCATCTGACGTTGGCGGCTCCTGTTAAGGTGGCTCTCCATGCCCTTTCGGTTGGAGTTTCGTATCAATTTTTTGGCGGCGATTGTCGTTGCCGCCGCCCTTCTGCCGGCCGGAGCGCGGGCACAGTCGGTCAATACGCTGATCGAGCGGGTCGAGCGCGCAATCGCCAGCAGCGACTGGGCCGCCTGTGTCTCGGCATCGGCCAGGCTCTCGCCTTTGATACGTAAGCGGTCCGGCGCGCAAAGCCTCAATTATGCGGGCACGCTCCATAACGAGGGCATGTGCCTCAGCAATGCCGGTCGTTATCGGGACGCCGCCGCCAGACTTGAACCGGCGCTGCAGATCAAGGAGCAGGCGGCGGACATTGCCTCCTATCTGCGCAGCGTCGATCTGCTGATTTCGGTTTATGTCATGCTTGGCCGTGAGACCGAGGCGATGGAACTTGGCCAGCGAGCCCTTCCGCGTGTCACCGCTGTCTTGCCGCCGCAAAGCCCTCAGCTCAAGGGTCTTTACGCGGCGCTCGGCAAGGCCGCGCAGGGTCTCGAACAGGATCGCGAGGCCGAGTCGTATTTTGCGCAGGCTCTGGCGGCGGAGCGGGCTAATCCATCGCCCGACCCGCGCGATCTGGCGGACGCGCTGAATGATCTCGGCGACCAGTATGGCCGCAACGGCCGCTTCGCCGATGGCGAACGGCTGTTGCAGCAGGCGCTGAGCATTCTCACGCAGGCGTATGGTGCCAATGCCGCGCGAGCTTCGAACTACGCCAAGACACTGAACGATCTGGGCTACCTCTACAAGGAGGCGGGCCGTTTCTCGGATGCGGAAGCTGCATTCCGGCAGGCGCTTGCGGGGGCGCGGGAGGGTCTGGGCCCGCTGCATCCCTCCACGTCGGCGGCGATGGGCAACCTCGCACTGGTGCTGAACGCGCAGGGCCGCTACGCGGAAGCCGCCGATCTGATCCAGCAATCGCTCGCAGTCTACGAGAAAACGTTTGGTCGCGAGCATCCGATGGTGGCGCTGGCGCTGACCAATCTGGCGGCGAACTATCGCGATCAGGGGCGCCTCGGTGAAGCGCGCGCGCTCCAGCAGCGCGCAATCTCGATCTATGAGGCCGCAACTGGTCCCGACAGCGCGGACGTCGCGCGCGCGGTCAGCAATCTCGCCAACACCCTTAGCGACGAGCATCGATACGACGATGCGGCCAGGCTGTACCGGCGGGCGCTGGACATCTTCGAGCGGCGCTTTGGAGCTGACAGCGTTCAGGCGTTGCCCGCGGTGGTCAGCTATGGCGGCGCTGCGCTCGATTCAGGACGGCTGGATGAAGCCGCCGTCATGTTCCAGCGTGCGCTTGCGGTGGCTGAGCAAGCCTATGGTCCCGACCACCCAGCACTGACGTCGCCGTTGCGCGGCCTCGGCGCGACGGAGCTGAAACGCGGCAACGGCGACGCTGCGCGCGCGCGTTTCCGTCGCGCGCTCGCCATCACTGTCGCATTCAACGGCGAACGCAGCCGCGCGGCGGCCATTACACTGCTTGATCTGGCGGAGGTGGAGAGCAGTCGGAACGACTGGAGCGAGGCGCTGTCCCTGCTGCGGCGGGCGAGCGCGGCCGTGTCGCCCTCGCAGGTTGGCGATGACAGGGAGGCTGACGACACCCGATTGCGGGTGGTGTATCCCGCGCTGCTCGATGCGCTTTGGAAGATCGCAGGCGGCCAGCCGGATGTCCGGCAGACGGATGAAGCGTTCATGGCGGCCCAGCGGGCGCTGGCGGGCCGGACGGGAGCCGCCCTGTCGCAGATGGCTGCGCGGTTCGCGTCGGGAAACAACGGGCTGGCGCGGGCCGTTCGCCGCCGGCAGGATATTGTCGCCAGTCTTGCAAGCCTGGACAACCGTATCGTGTCCGAGCTGGGGCGTCCGCAAGGGCGGAACGATGCGCTGATCGAACGTCTGCGCGCTCAGGTGTCGGCGGAACGTCAGTCGCTTGAGCGATCGTCGTCGGACCTCGCGCGCGAATTTCCGAGCTACGCCGAGCTGTCAAGTCCAGAGCCGATGACGGTTGCGCAAACGCAAGCCCTGCTGAGGTCGGACGAGGCATTGGTGATGCTGCTGGCGCTTCCTGGCCAGAGCTTTGCGTTCACGGTGACGCGCGAAGGCGCGGCGTGGCGGCGCATAGCTGCGACCGGGGCCGAACTCGAAGCGCGAGTGTCGCATCTTCGTGATGGCCTGGTGGTCGGCGGTGAGACGCCGTTTGATCTGCAGGCCTCTTACGAACTGTACCGCCTCCTGTTTGGCGATGCGGAGGCAGCGCTTGCGAACAAGGCGAAATGGATCGTCGTACCATCTGGCGCACTCACCAGTCTGCCGCCCCATGTCCTGGTGATGCGCCAGCCCGATCCGGCTCTTTCCGGAATCGAGGCGCGCCGCAAAGCGGCCTGGCTGGTGCGGGAGAAGGCCACCTCTGTGATGCCGTCGGTGAACAGTCTTCGCGCGCTCCGGACGTTTGCAAAAGCGTCCGGCGCGACCGAGCCCTTCATCGGTTTCGGCGATCCGCAGTTCAAGCGCGGGGGAGCCGCCGGGCCCTCGCGCCGCAACCTCGTGGTCGGGTCTTACAAGGATTTTTATCAGGGTCAGTCTGTCGATCTGGGGTCGCTGCGCGATCGTCTTCCGCAGTTGCCCGACACGGCCGACGAATTGCGGGCGGTCGCGAGGGCGTTGGGGGCCGGGGATCTGCGACTCGGCCGCGATGCGACAGTCACCGCCGTCAAGACCATGGACCTCTCGCGCTATCGCACCATTGAGTTTGCGACCCATGCGCTGGTGGCCGGCGAGGTGAGCGGACTTGGTGAGCCCGCTTTGGTCCTCACCTTGCCGGATCGGCCGAACGCCGAGGACGATGGATTGCTGACGGCAAGCCGCGTCGCGACGCTTGTGCTCGATGCGGATTTTGTCGTCCTGTCCGCCTGCAATACGGCGGCCGGCAATGCTCCCGGCGCGGAGGCCTTGTCGGGTCTCGCCCGCGCCTTCTTCTACGCCGGGGCGCGGGCCTTGCTGGTCTCGCACTGGCCGGTGGATTCGGAAGCCACCACGCGCCTCATTACGACCACTCTGGCAGAGGCTTCACGTGCTCCCGGCATCGGCCGGGCCGAAGCGCTGCGGCGTGCGATGGTCACCCTGCTTGATGATAAAAGCATGGAGCGCTCGGCCGACCCGGCGACGTGGGCGCCGTTTGTCGTCGTGGGCGAGGACTTGACAACGGAGCGCGGGAGATAACCCGCCGGGCTATGAGAATGTTTGTCTGGCGCGGGCAACAATCAATCCGGTGAGGACGACGAGAACCGCGAAGGTGATGTAATGGACCGGCAGGACGGGCGCGTCGGCCAGTTTCAGGGCGATGATGTCGTAGAGCGGCAAGGTGATGCTCACGGCGAAGACCACCGCCAGCGCCCGCCACATGCCGAAGACGAGCAGCAGAAGACCGATAACGGACAACACGAGATTCCGGTCGCGGTAGACCGCGTGATAGAATTCCGCCGTCTTTCCGTCGGCAGGCAAGCCGAAGCCCGTCGCTCCTGCGTCGGGGTCAATGATCCCCCGCAGCGCCAGGGCAGCCTGGGCCACGAGAAGCAGCAGGGTGAGTACGAAGGTCATGGTTTTCAGGACGGGCATCCGAAATTCTCCTTGTCGAGGATAGTTGTTCTGCCGAGCCGACCGCCGTCTCATGGGACCAGCACGATCTTGCCGCTCACCGACCGGCTCTCCATCGCGCGATGAGCCTTCGCGGCGTCGCGGAGTGGCAGGATTTCGCCGATGAGCGGTGCGACCGCGCCTTCGGCGACGAGCCTCAACACGGTTGCGAGGTCATCGCGATAGGCTTGCGCGCGTGCCTCGCGCCAGGCCGGGATGGCATAGGTCGCGACACTCTGGCTGTTGCCGAACAGCGCGAAGGCCGAAAAGCGGCTGCCCAGCATCATGTCGGCGATGGCGAGAGGATGGACCTTGCCGCCCCGCGTCGTGTCATAGCCGCCATAGAGCACGCCGACCCCGGTCGGCTTCAGGGCCGGTAGCGAGACTTTCCTGAAATGCTGCCCGCCGATGTGATCGAAAGCCGCCACGACGCCGCCACCGCTGATGGCCCGTGCGCGGGCCGCCACGTCTTCGGCTTGATAGTCGAGCGCCACGCCGCCCCGGCTTTGCACGGTATCGTGCTTGCCGCGCGATGCCGCGCCGATCGCCTTTATCCCGGCAAGGCGGGCGAAATCGAGCAGCAGGCTGCCGACCCCGCCGGCGGCGCCATGGACCAGCGTCCATTCGCCGGCCTCTGCCTGCACGACCCGATGCAGCATCTGCCACGCGGTGACGCCATTGAGCACAACGGCAGCCAATGCCGCCGCATCGGCACCTTCCGGCGCGGGTACGAGCCAGCGCGCCTCGACATTGCGCCTGTCCGCATAGGAGCCCGACACAGTGACGCCCGCGACGCGCTGTCCGATCTGAAATTCGGAACCCTCGGCGCCGACCGTCTCCACCCGGCCGACGAAATCATAACCCGGCGTCACCGGCGGCTTGGCGCTGGAATAAAGACCTCGCCGCATGACGATGTCGGCATAGGCGACGCCAGCGGCCTCGATCTTCACCCGCACCTGGCTCGGTCCGGGAGGCGGCAAGATAACCCGTCGCGGCTGGAGGATCCTGGCATCGCCCGCCTTCGGCACATGTATTTCCAGGGCTTCCATTCGACGGCCTCGTGAATTATTTTCGAAGCACTATAGAAACATCCCAAAACGGCCCTGACAAGAATTATTTTCGGATCGCTAAAAAAATGGAAAACCAGCCAAGAGCGCGCGGACGCCCCCGCGCATTCGACCGCGAGGAAGCTCTGAAGACTGCGATGCTGCTGTTCTGGCGGCATGGTTATGACGGCGTGCCTGTCGCCCAGCTCGCTACGGCGATGGGGATTGCGCCGGCAAGCCTCTATGTCGCCTTCGGCTCCAAGGAGGCGCTCTATCGCGAGGCGGTCAAAAAATACTTCTCTCTGGGTCGCCTCGATATCGGGAGCCTGGAAAAGAGCGCGAGCGCAAAGGGCGGGGTTCGTGCCATGCTGCGGAGCGCGGCCAGGTCGTTCACTCAACCGGACCTGCCTCCGGGCTGCATGGTGGGCGTTGGCGCGCTGCGCTGCGCTGGCGAGAACAGGATCATCGAGGAAGCGACCGCCGAGCTTCGCCGGCTCTCGGCCGAGGCGGTGCATCGGCGGATCGAGCGCGCGCGGAAGGAAGGAGAACTCGGCAAGGATGTTTCGCCGCAAACGCTGACAGACTTCTTCAGCGCGGTGGTCGAAGGCATGTCGGTGCTGGCCTGCGACGGCGCTTCCCGGGAACGGCTGCTGCGCATGGCTGAGACAGCAATGACGGCTTGGCCGGCGGTTGATTGACGGCTGATAGCCACGCGCCGCGCAATGCGCTTCCGCGATGATCTGCCGCTCGCCCCAGCCCACTAATGATGACTCCTGCCAGGCATCGGGGCGGCGATACAGGCTATCTCGATGACCCGTTCGATGACGGGAAAAAGAAGCGAGGAGGCGGAAGCAGGGGTGACCACCGTCGCCCTGGGCGAGGGCATCCCGTTTCCGCCCGATTGTGTGGCGCCGTGCCACCAGGTGCGCCTTGCCTTCGAAAAATACTGCGTCTCTTTGCCCGGGGTGACCGGTGCGAAAAAACAGGTTCATGCGCTGAGTGAGACGACGTCTCCCGCCGGGAGTGCTTTAACACCCGTCTTTTTGATCGGCCGGCCATCAGATTTTTCGGCTGGCCATCAGATTTTGCGGGGCGATAATGATGTTCTTCAGGGCAGGGTCGCGATTTAGTGTTTTCCGTCCGGAGCTTGCGCGACTGATAAGAACCATCGGCATTGGTCTTGTCGCTCTTGGATGCGGTTTCGCGCAGGCGCAGGCCGCCAGCGGCAAGATTTACGCGATCGCCGGCTATGGCCCGCTGACGCCCGGCGGCAGTGCGTATTACCCGCTCGCGCGCCTTGAGGTCTTCGACCCGGCGACCAATACCTGGACGACCGGAGCCTCCCTTAACACGGCCCGCACTTTCCCGGGTGCAGCCACGGCGGCCAATGGCAAGATTTATGTCGCGGGCGGCGTCAGCAACGAATATCCGACGACGCGTTACGCTTCGCTCGAGGAATACGACCCCGCCGCCAACACGTGGACGGTGAGGGCGCCGATGGCGGCGGCGCGTGAGTATCTCACCATGGTAGCCGCAGCGGACGGCAGGATCTATGCGATCGGCGGTATCACGTCAGCCGGGGTGGTTGGAACGGTCGAGCAGTACGATCCGGCGACAAACGTCTGGACGACCAAATCGCCGATGCCGACGCCCCGGTTCGGTCACGCCGCCGCAACGGCGACCAACGGCAGGATTTATGTGGTCGGCGGCCGGAACAGCAGCGGCAACACGATCGACGTGGTGGAGGAGTATGATCCGGCGACCGACCGCTGGACCACCAGGACTCCGGTCCCGGCGGCGCGAACGGACTTCGCCATGGCTGCCGCCCCGAACGGCAGGCTCTATGCGGCGGGAGGGTTTGGCGTGTCCGGGGGGCCTTCGCCCGCCTACACCCTCGTCGAGTACAATCCCGCCGCCGATACATGGGCCAACAAGGCCTCGTCGCTGCAACTCGGGGTGTATCTGGGAGACGTCAATCAAGCCCTCGCCGCGTCGGACAACGGCCGCCTCTATTCGGTCGCCGGGCAATCCAGCGAAGGCCGTGTGGGCGAATATGATCCGGCCACCAACACCTGGGCCCTGAAGGCCAGTCTGCCGGGCGGCACCCGCTATGGCCTTGTCGCGGTCGGAACTCCGCCGATGCGGATGGTGGATGGCCCCGCGCTGGTGGCCGCGGGCGGTTACGCGAACGGCCTCATCATCAACCGTGTCGAGATGTTCGATCCGGCCAGCAATACATGGTCCGGCCGCGCCGCCATGACCTCGAACCGGAATTATCATGGCGTCGCCACCACGGCCGACGGCGCGGTCTATGCGATGGGCGGCTACACCGCTCCGGGACAGGCGACCAACTCCCTTGAAAAATACGATCCCGCCACCCGCACCTGGACGACCAAAACCCCGATGCCGACGACCCGCCTGGCGCTCGGCGTTGCGACCGGCGCGGACGGCAAGCTCTACGCCGCTGGCGGCATGACGGCTGGCGGGACGTATCTCGCCACTCTCGAAGTCTATGATCCGAAGACCGACACCTGGGACACGACGCGGGCGGCGATGCCTTCGGCGCGCGGATATCTTGCCCTGATAGCGGCCACCAACGGCAAGCTCTATGCGGTCGGCGGCAGCGACAGCGGCGGCATCACCGGCAGGGTGGAGGAATACGATCCGGCAACCAACGCGTGGACGACCAAGGCCTCGCTCGCGACGCCCCGCCGGGCGCTGGGTCTGGCCGCCGCCAGCAATGGAAAGATCTATGCCGCCGGCGGCTATGGCAGCAGCGGCTTCTATTCCTCGGTGGAGGAATACGATCCGGTCGCCGACACCTGGACCACGAAAGCGCCGATGTCGGTCGCGCGCGGCTGGCCCGCGCTGGTCGGCACGCGCAACGGCCGCGTCTATGCGGCAGGCGGCACCGGCGACGGCAGCAATCAGCTCGGCAGCGCCGAGGAATACGATCCGGCGACCGACACATGGAACGCGAAAGCCGACTTGCCCGGTGGTCCGCGGTACGGGCTGGTGGGTGCAGCGACGCAGCTCTATGCCGACCTTGCCGTGACGATGTCGGACAGCCCCGATCCGGTGATCGCGGGCAACAACCTGACCTATACGATCGGCGTCACCAACAACGGCCCCGATCCCGCGAGCCTCGCCACGTTCACCGATCCCTTGCCGGCCGGCGCCACCTTCGTCTCGATCGATGCCCCGAGCGGCTGGACCTGCACGACGCCGGACGTCGGCAGCAACGGCACGGTGTCCTGCACCAATCCGGCCCTCGCGGTTGGCAGCGGCAGTTTCACGCTGGTCGCGCGGGTCGATCCGGCACGAACCACCACGCAGTCGAACACCGCGACGGTGTCGAGCGCGGCCGTCGATGTCACCAGCGCCAACAACAGCGCGACCGGCAGCACGGACGTACAGATATCGACCGACCTGAGCATTTCGATCGCCGCCAATGCCAACGCCGTCGCGGGCGAGCAGGTCTCTTACGCGATCAGCATCGTCAACGCCGGGCCGAGCGCCACCGCGAACAACGTATTCGACGACATCCTGCCCGCAGGCGCCACCTTCGTCAGCCTGACGTCGTCGGCGGGTTGGTCGTGCTCGACGCCGGCGGTCAACGCGAACGGCACCGTCTCGTGCAGCAATCCGTCCTTCGCACCCGGCACGGCATCATTCACGCTGGTGGCGCGGCTGAACACGGCGACGGGCTTCACCAACACCGCAAGCGTCTCGACCACCACGACGGAGACGTCCACCGGCAACAACTCGGCGAGCGCTACCACGACCGTCAGCGCAAGCGGGACAAGCGCCAGCCTCGGGGTTTCGCCGTCGCCGAGCGCGCTCGGACAGACCGCGACCCTGACCGCGACCGTCACGCCGAACGCGCCGAGCGCGGGCGTCCCGACCGGCACGGTGACGTTCAGCGACGGCGCGGCCACGCTCGGCACCGGTACGCTCAACGCCAGCGGCGTCGCGACGTTTCTCGCCTCCGGGCTGAGCGTCGGCCCGCATACGCTCAATGCAAGCTATGCCGGCGACGGTAATTACCTGCCATCGTCAACGTCGGCGGCCCACACCGTCAGCAAATCCGACAGCACCGTCACCGTGCTGTCGTCGCTCAATCCGAGCAGCTACGGTCAGGGCGTCAGCTTCCGCGCGCGGGTGATCGGCGTCACGGGACGGGCCACGCCGACAGGCAATGTCACGTTCGCCGATTCGCTCGGCGGCGATCTCGGCCCGACATCCCTGACCTCGACCTATGTCGTACAGATCGCTTCTGGCTCAGGGCACACCTGCGTGCTCGATAATCACGGCACCGTCTCGTGCGTCGGCGATAATTCCTACGGCCAAAGCGGCGGAAGCACCATGGGCAGCGGGGCCCAAATCTCGGTACTTCAGCCGATCACTTCGCTGCCGCCGATCACTCGGATCGTCGCCGGCGTGGTTCATACCTGCGCGTTGAGCCAGGCCGGAGGCATGTATTGCTGGGGCTCCAACTACAACGGCCAGCTCGGGTATGGCGGTCCGATCGGAAGCGGCGGTGACCGCTACCAGCCACAGGCCGTTCTCGATCCCACCGGTACGGCTCCGCTGACGGGCATCACTGCCATCGGCAGTGCGGAAAATACCATCTGCGCCAGCACGAGCAGCGCGCTTTACTGCTGGGGTTATAGTGGACAGGGCCAGGTTGGCAGCGGATCGACCTCGAACGCGGTCGCGCTTCCCCAGCAGGTGTCAGGCCTCGCCAGTGCGACCAACATTGTCGGGGGCAGCGGCTTCATGTGCGCCCTGTCCGGCGGCAATGTCTATTGCTGGGGGACCGGCAACGCCGGACAGCTCGGACTTGGCAACACCACATCGTCCCCTACGCCGCAACTGGTCCCCGGCCTCTCGAACGTGAGCCGGATTTCCAGCGGCACCTATCATGCGTGCGCGATAGCCGGTGGAGCCGCGTATTGCTGGGGCCGTAATAATTATGGAGCGGTCGGTGACGGCACGACGACCGATCGTTCATCGCCGACCGCGGTTGGCGGTCTCGGCGCCGTCACCGAAATCGCGGGGGGATTCGCAACGAGTTGCGCGATGGCGGCCTCGGGCGCGGTCTGGTGCTGGGGGTTGGGTCAGTACGGAACGATCGGCGACGGCACGACGGCCAATCGCCTGACCCCGGTGTCAGTCGTCGGCCTGCCGGCCGGAAATACGGGTCTTTTCGGCAGCACCGGCGGCGGCGCGCAGATGTTGGTCGTGACTGCCGACGGCGGGGTGATGGGGTGGGGCGATAACAGCAGTGGGCAGCTGGGCAATGGCACGACGACCAGTCCGCAGACGACCCCGGCCGCGATGCTGAATGCGAGCTACAGTTCTCTTTCGTTTTCGACATCGTCTTTGGTCGCTGGGACGCATGGGATTACGGCGACGTATGTGGGGGACGGCAATTTCAATGGGGCGACGTCCGCGGTGCTGTCGCAGGTGGTGAACGGCACGCCGACGACGACGAGCGTGACGGCGAGCGCGGCGAGCGTGATGTACGGCACGGCGGTGACGTTCACCGCGAGCGTGAGCGCGAGTTCGGCGACGCCCGCAGGCACGGTGCAGTTCGCAGTGGACGGCGCCCATCTCGGATCGCCGGTGGCGGTGTCGAACGGGGTCGCGACGTATCAGACCGCGGCGCTGGGCGTCGCGGGCAGCCCGCACGCGATCACCGCGACGTTCATTCCCTCCGATCCGAGTTTCGAGGTCAGTTCGGGCAGCTTAAGCGGCGGCGTGAGCGTGACGCAGAACACGACGACGGCGGCGCTCGCCGCTTCGCCCACGACAACCCTGCTGGGCGGAGCGGTGACGCTGACGGCGACAGTGACGCCCGCGAGCGGCGCAGGGCCCTTCGCCGGCACGGTGACGTTCTACGACGGCGCGGCCGCGCTCGGCAGCGCCGCGCCGGATGGGTCGGGCGTGGCGACGCTGTCGACGTCGGCGCTCGGCGCGGGCGTGCATGCCCTGACCGCCAGCTATGGCGGCGACGCCAACTATGCCGGGGCGACCTCCGGCGCGGTCAGTGTCACGGTGTTGCAGCCGACCACGGTGACGCTGGCCAGCGCGCCGGCCGCCTCGGGCCGGCTCGGCGAGAGCGTGACCCTCACGGCGAGCGTCAGTGCGGCGTCCGGCACGCCCGCGGGCACGGTGACGTTCCGCGATGGCTCCGGGGTGCTCGGCACCGCCAGCCTCACCTCCGGGAGCGCCAGCCTCGCGACCTCCGCGCTGGCGCTCGGCGCGCACAGCTTCACGGCGGAGTATGGCGCAAGCGGCCTCTTCGCGGGCTCCACCTCGGCGGCGCTGGCCTTCACCGTGACCCGGGCGGCGGTCGCGGTCGCGCTGATGTCCTCGGTCGATCCCTCGATCTACGGCCAGAGCGTCACCTTCACCTCCACCGTCACTCCGGCGAAGCTGGGGCCGCCGACCGGCACCATCACCTTCTCGGACACCACGGGCGATCTGGCGATGGTCGCGATCGGCACCTCCGTCGATGCGTCGCTCTCCAGCGTCGCCATCGGCCGGGGCGGCTACACGCCTTGCTCGATCGACGGCACCGGCGCCTTGCAGTGCTGGGGCTACAGCAACTACGGCCAGCTCGGCGACGGCACCACGACCACCCGGCTGAAGCCGGTGACGGTGATCGCGAGCGGCGTCACCGCCGTCGGCGGCGGACTGTCGTTCAACTGCGCGGTGGTCTCCGGCGCGGTGCAATGCTGGGGCCGGAACAATTTCGGCCAGCTCGGCGACGGCACGTATAACAACAGGTCCACCCCCGATGCTGGGCCGATCGTCGACGATCCGACCGCGATCGGAAGCGGACAGGGCCACAGCTGCGTGCTGACGCGTTCGGGCGCCGTCCAATGCTGGGGTTACAATATCAGCGGCCAGCTCGGCAACGGAACTTACAACGACAGCCTGACGGCGGTGACGCCCCTCGCCGGCGGCGTCGCCGCGATGACGGTCGGCTATAACCACACCTGCGCGCTGCTGAGCACGGGAGCCGCGCAGTGCTGGGGCTACAACGGCTACGGCCAGCTCGGCGACGGCACCTACAACGATCGCAACACGCCCTTCACGCTGTTCCCGAGCGGCGTAACCAAGATCGCGACCGGCGGATTCCACACCTGTGCGATCGTCTCCGGCGCGCTGCAGTGCTGGGGCCGGAACGACTACGGCCAGCTCGGCAACGGCACGACGACCCAGTCCAGCACGCCGCAGACGATCATCGCCAGCGGCGTGACCGACGTCGCGGCCAGTTACTACCACACCTGTGCCGTCGTCTCCGGCGCGCTGCAGTGCTGGGGCCGCAACGACTACGGCCAGCTCGGCGACGGCACGACCACGCAGCGCAGCTCTCCGGTCGCGGTATCCGGGATGGAGAGCGGCGTCACGTCTCTTGCGCTCGGCATCTATCACAGCTGCGCGCTGGTCTCGGGCACGGTGCAGTGCTGGGGCAACAACAGCAATGGCCAGCTCGGCATCAATTCGCAGACCGTGCAGTCGGCTGTGCCGGTCGCGACGGTCGGCTTGACCCGCGGGACGGCCAGTTTCAGCTCATCGGCTTACGACGTGGGTTCGCACGCCATCACCGCCTCCTATTCCGGCGACGGGAGTTTTGGCCCCGGTTCGGATGCGCTGTCGCAGACCGTCAATCCCGCTCCCACCACAACGGGCGTAACAGTCGGTTCGCCGCATGCGGTTTACGGAACGCAGGTGACGTTCACGGCGTCGGTTGCGTCGGGGGCCGGCGCCCCGGACGGCAGCGCTCAGATCTACGCGAACGGCGTTGCGGTGTGTCAGGCGACGGTGACGAACGGGGCGGGAAGCTGCCAGAGTTCGGCACTGGCGGTTGGACCCTACACGCTCACCGCCAGCTTCACGCCCTCCAGCGGCAATTACGAAGCCAGCAGCAGCAGCGGCCTGTCGAACGGGTCCCTGACGGTCGACCAGGCGACCACCGCTACGGCTATCACCGGCGTCTCGCCGTCGCCCGCGACCTTTGGCGACAGCGTGACTGTGACCGCGGCCGTCAGCATCGCCACGGGCGCGGGCACACCCACCGGCACGGTCGCGTTCCATGCCGGTGCGTCCCTGCTCGGCAGCGGCACGGTGGATGGCTCCGGCATCGCCTCGGTCAGCTTCACGCCGCCGGCCGGCAGCCTCAGCCTCACCGCGAGCTATTCCGGCGATGCCAGCTTCGCCGCCTCGGCCACTGCGGCCACGACCACGCTCGCCATCGGCAAGGCTGTGCCCGCCGCCGCGCTCGCGCTCTCCGCGTCATCGAGCGTTTCCGGCGAGAGCGTGACGCTGACCGCCTCCTTCGCCTCCGCCGCCGGCACGCCGACTGGCACCGTGACGTTCCGGGACGGCACCACCACGCTCGGCACCCGCACCCTGACCGCGGGCGCCGCCAGCCTGACCACCTCGGCGCTGGCGACCGGGCCCCATACGCTGATCGCCGACTATGGCGGCGACGCCAGCTTCGCCACGGCCAGCACCGCCGCGCACGCCTTGAGCGTCGGCCGCGCGGCCACCACCACCGCGCTCGTCCCCGGCGCGGCCACCGTGTTCGGCCAGAGCGCCACCCTGACCGCGACCGTGAGCGTCACCGCCCCCGGCGGCGGCACGCCATCGGGGACGGTCAGCTTCTACGACGGCGCGGCCCTGCTCGGCAGCGCAACCCTGAACGGCTCCGGCGTCGCCAGCTTTGCCACCGCAGCGCTCGGCACCGGCAGCCACAGCATGAGCGCGCGCTACAACGTCTCCACCGATCACGACGCCAGCACCTCGCCGCCCGTGACCTTCAGCGTCGGCAAGGGCGCGACCGCGACCGCCGTGGCCTCCTCGGTCCCCTCCAGCGTCACCGGCCAGGGCGTCAGCTTCACCGCGACCGTGAGCGCCACCGCGCCCGCCGCCGGCACGCCGACCGGCACCGTGACCTTCACCATCGACGGCACGCCACAGCCGCCCGCAACCCTGGCGAACGGCGTCGCGACGCTGGCGCGCGCGGATCTCGCGGTCGGCGGGCACGCCGTCACCGCCGCCTACAGCGCCGACGGCAACTTCAATGCCTCGACCTCCGCCGCGCTGACGCAGACGGTCGGCAAGGGCTCCACCACCACGAGCCTGGTGTCGTCGGCCGCCGCGAGCGGGCCCTTCGGCACGAGCGTGACGTTCACGGCGGGCGTGAGCGCCATATCACCGGCGGCCGGCACGCCCGCCGGCACCGTCACCTTCAAGGACGGCACGACCACGCTCGGCACCGGCACGCTGAACGGCGGCACGGCGACGTTCACGACGTCGAGCCTCGGCGTCGGCAGCCACAGCATCACCGCGAGCTATGCGGGCGATGGCTCGTTCAACGCTTCCACCTCGGCCGGGCTTGGCCAGACCGTGACGAAGATCGCCACCACCACCGCGCTGCTCTCCTCCGCCAATCCCTCGCAGAACGGCCAGAGCATTACGCTCACCGCCAACGTCGGCGCGGCCTTCGGCAGCGCAAGCCCGACGGGAAGCGTGACCTTCCTCGACGGCCCCACCGTCGTCGGCACCGGCGCGCTCGCGTCGGGAACGGCGAACGTTGCCACCACGAGCCTCGCCACCACCAGCCTCGCGCCCGGTGGCCACAGCCTCACCGCGCGCTTCGAGGGCAGCGCCGATCACAGCGCCTCCACCTCGGCGGCGCTGCTGCAGACGGTGGCGACCAGCTGCTCCGACATGTTCGGCGACGCCTTCACCATCTCCGGCCCCAGCGGCACCCTGCTCGGCAGCAATGCCACCGCCACCGCCGAGAGCGGCGAGCCCAGCCATGCCGGCGTCTCCGGGCCCGCGCGCTCGGTGTGGTGCGCCTGGACCGCCCCCGCCGACGGCACGGTCGCCATCGACACCTCCGGCTCCGGCTTCGACACCGCGCTGGCGGTCTATACCGGCGCCAGCCTCGCCGGGCTCAGCGTCATCGCCGCCAGCGACAACATCTCGGCCAGCGTCAGCCAGAGCCGCGTCGTCTTCGCCGCCGCCGCCGGCACCACCTATAAGATCGCCATCGACGGCAAGGCCGGCGCCAGTGGCCCCTATGTGGTAAGCTGGGCCCTGACCGGATCGGCCACCACGCTCGCCGCTGCCGTGCTGCCGACCTCGCGCTCGGTTCTGACGGGCACCCCCGCCACGGCCTTCGCCTCGGTGATCAACACCGGCAGCCTGGCTGCCAGCCAGTGCTATCTGGCGCTGCCGCCCGGCTTCCCCGCCACCTTCGCCTATCAGACCACCAACGCGGTCAACGTTCCGGTCGGGACGCTCAACACGCCGGTGGACATTCCCGCGGGCAGCTTCCAGCCGTTCGTGTTCGCGGTGACGCCGACGCTCGATCTCGACGCCTCCGCGATCCCGCTGACCTTCGCCTGCGCCAACGCCACCCCGGCCGCCACCATCGCCGGCGTCAATACCTTCACGCTCACCGCCTCGCCGCTGCCCTCGCCGGACCTGATCGCGATCGGCGCCACGGTGTCGGGCGACGGCATCGTCGCAGTGCCGGTCGGCGGCACCATGCCGTTCGTGGTGGCGGCAGTGAATATCGGCGCGGCCGGCACCATCACCGCCAGCGTCGACGACAACGGCGCCGGCCTGCCGCTCATCGTCACGCTGTGCAAGAGCGATCCGGCCACCGCGCTCTGCATCGGCGGCGGCGCGCCGTCGTCCGCGGTGACCCTCGACCTCGGCGCCGGCGAGGTCGTCACCTACACCGTCTATGTGCAGGCCGCAGGGCCCGTCGCCTTCGATCCCGCAGGCCACCGCCTGCAGCTGCGCCTCGCAACCCCCGACACCATCTCACGAGGCGGAACATCCGTCGCCGTTACAACAACAAACACCACACAGATCACTCACGCCGCTCAGGCCAGTCAGTAACAAAATGGCCGGCGGTTTGATCACCAGGCAGGCAGGATGCTGCCCTTGAACTTGGCCTCGATGAATTCCTTCACCGGCTGCGAGCGGTAGATGTCGATGAATTTGCGGATCTTCGGATCATCCTTGCGATCCTCGCGGGCCGCGAAGATGAGCGTGAAATACGGCTTCGCTTCGGCGTCCGCCGTTTCCGCGACCAGCGCCTTGTTCAGGTCAAGTCCCGCGAGATAGGCATAGTTCGACGAGACGAAGGCGGCAGCCACGTCGTCCAGCGAACGCGACAGCTGCGCGGCGTCGATCTCGAGAATCTGCAGTTTCTTCGGATTGCCCGCGATGTCGAGCACGCTGGCCGACAGGCCCGCATTGGGCTTCAATGTGAGGAGGCCTGCCTTCTCGAACAGCAGAAGCGCGCGCGCGGCGTTGGTCGGATCGTTCGGGATCGCGATCTTGGCGCCGTCGGGAATATCCGAGGCCTTGGTATATTTCTTCGAGTGGATGCCGGCGGGCACCAGGATGGACTCGTCGAGGCCCGCAAGCTTGTAGCCGCGCGCCTTGCTCTGGCTGGCGAGATAGAAACGATGCTGGAAATTGTTCAGGTCGATATCGCCGGCCTGCAGCGCAGCGTTCGGCTGGTTCCAGTCGCTGAACTCGATGATCTCGGCCTTGAGGCCCTGCTTTTCGGACAGTCGGGCGGCCTCGCGCAGGATATCGCCATAAGGACCGGCGGACACGCCGACCTTGAGCGGCTTGTCCGTGGCGGACTGCGCGAAAGCGGGGACTGCCAGCGACAGCGTGGTGAGGCCGGTAAGGGCGATCGCAAGAAATCTTGAACGCGAAAGGCGGGTCATGTTGATCGAATCTCGAAACGTTTGAATTGCGGAAGGGGACGGCCGGACGAAAATCAGGAGCGTGTCGATGCAGGACCATTCATCCCGGCCAGCTCGCCGCAGGATTCTCTGCTGGCACGACGAGGTCAATGAAATGGAATTCCGAAATACAGGGATGATGCGAGATGATTGCAACGCGGTGCGCCGCTCTTTTGGAATATGACTGTGATTGTCTGCGCGCCAGCTTTGCGCAGGGTTGATCCGATCTTGTCAGGGCCGGGAAGATTTTTCCTTGAGGCGCGAAACTACCTCCGGGAGATGGTCGATGTGTCGTGCCGCGCTGGATCGCGCTGATGCCGGGCATTTCCGATCTGCGCCCGAATTGTCCGGCAATCATCTTTCGCGCTATCGAAGGTAAAAACCGATCACAAGCTCGCTTCCCGTCATGCGACCGGAAGACCAACTGGTCCCGGACCCGTCAGTGCTGTCGAATCGAAGCCGCGATGCGCCGATTTGCCGTGAGCATGGCCATGCCGGTCAGAATGCTCGCGACCGGAACGACGAGCATTCCAAATGCGAGGCCGTTCGACAGATCGGCTGCCGTTGCCGCATCGCTGACGATGCCGACCAGCAGCGGGCCGAATGCCGGGCCGAGAAGGCCGGAGCCCATCATCACGAGGCTCGTTGCCATGGCTTCTTTCCCCTTGCCGGCGACGAGGTGCGCGGCCCCGAAGCCGAACGGAATCAAAAATGAGAAGGACAGCATGCTTGGCACCATCAGCGCGATTGAAATCCACCCGACCGGCGCGAACAGTGCGGCGGTCGTCGTCATGCTGGCGAACAGGAACAGCAGCCCGGGAGCTTCGAGCACCCGTCCGGTGCACGATCGCACCGCTCTGTCAAACAGGCGCCCGCCAAGCACCGTTCCGACGATGCCCATCATGCCCTGCAGGAGTCCGAACGCTGTCCCGGCCTGACCTGCTGTCAATCCGTGAGTGCGGATCAGGAAGGGAGCCGCGAAGGCATAGAACGGAGCGGCGGCGAAGCTGGCGGCAGCAGCGCCGACGAACAGCCAGCGGAAGGACTGGGACGACAGAAGCTGAACGCTCGATCTCAGGAAGGACTCGCTGCGGGTTGCCGTGTTCCTGAGCGGCGGCGTTGGTCCTGCGACGACAAAGGCCAGCAGAGCGACCAGCACACCGATCGCGCCCGCGGCAACGAGCGTGTTGCGCCAGCCGACCGCATCGCTGATCGCGCCGCCGGCCGCGAAGCCCACCATGGTGCCGATCGGGATGCCCATGCCGAACAGGCCGATGGCCAGCCCCCGCCGCTCGGGTCTGATCTTGCGGGCGATCAGCGCATGCCCGGCAGGAATTGCACCGGCTTCACCGAAGGCGACGCCGAACCGCGTGAGAGCCAGCACGAGAAAACTCGCGGCGAGACCGCCAAACATGGTCATCGCGCTCCATCCAATGATGCACGAAACCAGCACGAACCGCGGTGATCCCCGGTCGGCGGCGCGTGCCAGCGGCAGCGACATCAGCGAATAGCACACGGCGAAGGCGAGCCCGGTGAGCAGGCCCATCTGGGTGTCGCTGAGCGCAAGATCCGCCTTGATCGATTCCGCCATGATGAAGGGCAGGATGCGGTCCACCTGCGACAGTGCGCTCACGAAGAAGAGACCGGCCAGCAGCGCGACCGCGCGCCATCCCTTCAGATACTCACTGTCGGATTGTTGGAATGCGGGAGCTTCCGCATTTGACACGTGTACAGATCTCACGGCAGTCTCTGTCATGCTGAGAGCGCTCCTCACTTGGGTTGGCACCATCAAGCTAGAAGGAGCGTCCGGTGATCAGAATGCCTGAACCCGCAAGAAATTTGCCTAATCCTGCAGGCGACGATACGTTGCGGCCTCTGGACCGCGCGGTACGCTGGCCCCGAAATCAACGGGAGAGTGATGTGCCATCATCGCTTCTTGCGACAGTTACCGCCTATATCGATGCACAAGGTGGCGGACAGGGATTGTTTCCGACGCCGATCGATGGCGTCAACATCGTGCGCTCCTTTCAGGCCATGATGCCGATGCGGCAGATCTATCGGCCGTCGCTCTGTGTCGTGGTTCAGGGCGCGAAGCAGATTTTGTTCGGCGAGGACAGGCTGGATTACGGTGCGATGGAATGTCTGGTCGTCAGCGTCGAGCTGCCGGCCAGCGGACGGATTGTCGCGGCGAGCCCGGATGCGCCTTTCGTCGGCGTCACGGTTGATCTCGATGTGGCCGTGCTGCACGAGGTGCTGGGACAACTGGACGCGCCTCCTGTTCCCGCCGCGAGTCCCGGCCCTTGCGCGTTCGTGGGACAGGTGGATGAGCCTCTGGCGGATTGCATTCAACGTCTGATCCGCATGTCCGAAAATCCGAAGGCGATTCCGATTCTCTATCCCTCGGTCATGCGGGAAATCTGCTACTGGCTGCTCAGCGGTCCGCATGGCGGCGATCTCTGCAATCTGGCCTTGCCGGAATCGAACATCATGCGGATCGTCAGGGCCATCTATATGCTGCGCGAGAATTTCGCGCGGACGTTGCGCGTGGAGGAACTGGCCGAGACGGCGCGGATGAGCCCATCATCGTTCCATCAGCACTTCAAGGCGTTGACCTCGATGACGCCGCTTCAGTTCCAGAAGCAGCTGCGCCTTTTGGAGGCGCGGCGTCTGATGGTGTCGGACGCCGCAAGCGTGGCGCAGGCAGCCTATCAGGTCGGTTATGAGAGCGCGTCGCAATTCAGCCGCGAATATTCCCGGATGTTCGGCGTCGCGCCGAAACGCGACGCGATGAATCTGCACCGGCTTTACAGCACCTATGGCAGCCGCGAACTGCGCAGCGCATAGGCCGTGTGTCCGGACGATGGCCGCTCCACGCCGCAATGGCGTGGAGCGGAGTTTCCTACGTTTATCTTACAGCAGGTTTTGCCGGGCCGCCTGATGGACCGTTCTTACAGTCGGCTCAAAGCCGAGACGGCGGGCGAGCGTGCCGTCCATGTGAAAATGCCAGGGGTTCGCCAGCGGCTCGGATGAGGGCTCGATCGCTTCTCCGGCCAGTTCCGCCAGCTCATAGATCGATGTCGGCGCGTCATCGCCGATATTGACGATCCTCCCGTCCATTGCGCCGGTCAGGGCCAGCTTCATCGCCGTCGCGATGTCGCGATGATGGACCATGCTCATGCGCTGCGCGGGATGCAGCCTGACCTGCGCCAGCAGGCGCGGAAGCGACTCGATATGGCCGTCTCCATCGCCGTAGACGAAGCCGAACCGCTGGATCGACCAGTTCAATCCGCTGTTCCGCAGCTCGGCTTCGGCCGCCAGCTTGCTGGCCGGATAGGCCAATGTGGGTGAGGACACATCGTCTTCCCGGCCCGGGCGCGGCGTGTCCACATCGTAGACATGGGATGTGCTCGACATGATAAAGCGCGCATCCGGCGCGTGCGCCTTCACCGCCGCGATGAGATGGCGCGTTCCTTCGAGATTGCTGGTCCAGATGAGGTCGGTGTCCGGTGTGCGAAACACCGCGGCGAGGTGGATGACAGCGGAGATGCCCTGCACGGCTGTCGTCAGCGATGAGGGATCGAGCAGGTCGCCTTCACTCGCCGCCGCCCCGGGAGGGACCTGTTTGCCCGATCTTACAAGGGCGCGGCAATCAATGTCCGCTTCCATGAGACGTGGAAGCAGGCGCGCGCCGACCAGCCCGGTCGCGCCGGTGATCAGGACCGTCATGACGATATTCCTTTCTGAAGAAGATCTTCAAGCCGCTCCGTCGCGGTCTGCAAAACCCTGACGGCGGCCGCGAGTTCGGTCTCGTCGAGGCCGTCGAACGCGACCGAGCGAATGAAGGAGAGGTCCGGCAGTTCGTTCCAGAGGGTCACGCCTGCGTCCGTGAGGCGGAGGCGCTTTTGCCGCTGGTCAATCTGATTGGCCTCCTGTGTAATGAGCCCCTTGCGTACGAGCGTTGCGACGATGCCGCTCATGGTTGCCCGCTCGATTCCGAGCATTCGGACGAGATCGCGCTGCATCGTAGGCCCGGTCGTGGCGAGCCGATGGAGCACGTACCACTGTACAGAGCCGAGATCGTAGGGGCGAAGGGCCGCGTCCATCACAGCCCGGCCGGCGAAGTAGCATCGTTTTGCCCAAGCTCCGACGAGGTCGCGACTTGAGCTCTTTTGTTCCGCATCCAACGCAGGTCACCTCAATTCGCTAGTTACCTAGCAAATATGTAAGGTGCCGAACAAATGTCAAGAATGGCCGCCGTCCAGCTCGTGGGCACCAAGGGAGAATGGAGGATCAGGCAGAAAGTTTGCGTGTTTCGGCATTCGGGATCGTGCGGGCGGCGTTTAGCCTCGCGCCTATGCCTCTGACATATCCGTTTAGTTTCGGAAGGCTGACCGCTTTCGGGCGGATCGGTGGAGGGGGCGGCCATCGGAGACGGGGCGGCCTCGCCTGCCGCTGCCATCAAGACAAGGACATGGACAATGCCGAAATCGGTGAGTGGGCGTTGCTGGCCGCCGCGATCGCGGTCGGAGGATTGGGCATATTTTTCGCAGGCTCAGGCATGGAGATCTGCCGTCCCGCGAGCAAGTTGTGGACAAGGCGCGAGGCGGTCCCCGGGCGATCATCGCCTGGTGGTCCGCCGTTCCGCCGGAACGCAAGGATGATCGATGACCAGATGGACAACCGAGAACATGCCATCGCAACGCTGCCGTTCGGTGGTCGTCACCGGAACAGGCGGGCTGGGCTACGAAGACGCGCTGGCGCTGGCGCACGCCGGCGCGAATGTCGTGATTGCGGGGCGCAACTCCCGCAAGGGGGCCGAAGCGGTGGCCGCGATCAAGGCCGCAGTCCCCGACGCGAAGATCCGGTTCGGCAAGCTCGACCTCGCCGACCTCGCTTCGGTCGAACGGTTTGCCGTGCAACTCGCGCAGGAGCAGGACAGTCTCGACCTTCTGATCAACAACGCCGGCGTCATGACCCCACCCGAGCGTCGGGTGACCGTTGACGGATTTGAACTGCAGTTCGGCACCAACTATCTCGGTCACTTCGCGCTTACCGCGCATTTGCTTCCGCTGCTGAAGAAGGGTCAGAAGTCGCGCGTCGTCACCGTCAGCAGCGTGGCGGCGCGGGGTGGCAAGATCAATTTCGACGACCTGCAGGCCGAGCGTGGCTACGAGCCGATGCCGGTCTACAGCCAGTCGAAACTCGCCTGCATTCTGTTCGCCCTCGAACTCAGCCGGCGCAGCAAGGCGGCGGGGTGGGGCATTGAGAGTCTGGCCGCGCATCCTGGCGTCACGCGTACGGATCTCATTCCAAACGGAGCGGGTCCGGGGAGTTTCAACGCGATGCTTCGCAAGCTTCTGTGGTTTCTGTTCCAGCCCGCGTGGCAGGGCGCCCTGCCGACGCTGTTCGCGGCCACCGATCCGTCTGCACGGGATGGCGCCTATTACGGGCCGGACCGGCTCGGCGGGACGCGCGGCTATCCGGTCGAGGAGAAGCCGCCGCCGCAGGCGCTGGACACCTCTGTAGCGGAACGCCTTTGGGAAACGTCGCGCGCGCTCACCCGCGTGAAGTTCGCGTGAGCGCAGCGTTCACATAAGCTCCGCGAACCGGCCTTTGGTCTTGCCGGACATGCGCTCTCCCCCGGGGCCAACCGGGGAAGAGCGCGTGCCGATGTGATCAGACGTGCTCTATTCTCCGCGGGCCGCTGGCTCGGCCTGCGCGAACACGTAGTCAGAGGGATTGAGCGCGTAGGTCAGCTTCCAGTAATCCACGAGACGCCAAGGGGAGTTGGTGACGACGCGGCCCTTGCTGTTCTTGTACCAGCTGGTCATGCCGGGATGAGTCCACACCATGCGCTCGTGCGCATCGTCGACGCGGCGATTGTAATCGTCGAAGGTGGCGGTGCGCACATCCATGGCGGCGTTGCCGGTTTCGAGCAATTCGCGGATGCACTGCATCACGTAGCGGACCTGACATTCGGCGTGGAAGAACAGGCTGCCGCCATGCGACAGCGCCGTGTTCGGTCCGAACAGCACGAAGAAGTTCGGAAAACCCGGAACGGAGATGCCGAGATAGGCGCGCGGATCCTCATCGCCCCATGCATCGCGGATGGTGCGTCCGCCGAGGCCGGTGATGTCCATCGGCGCGAGCATCTGCGTGGTCTGGAATCCGGTGGCGAGAACGATCACATCGGCCTCGTGTGTGACACCGTGGCGATCCACCAGCTTGCCGTCCTTCACCTCGACGACGCCGGAGTCGATCAGTTCGACATTGTCGCGGCGGAGCATCTGATACCAGTTGTTGTCACGCAGCATCCGCTTGCCGTAGGGCGGATAGTCCGGCACGACCTTGGCCATCAGGTCCGGCCGGTCGCCGACCTGCGATGTGATGTGCGCGACAAGGCGCTCGCGGAACGCGTGGTTCTCGGCGTTGAGCGACAGCTTCGGCTGATCCCAGTCGGGATCGCGCTGGAGCATGGCGTGGAAGCCGTCGCCGGAGGCCCACGACAGCAGCGTGCGGTGCCAGCGCGCCAGATACGGAATGTTCTGCAGCGCCCAGATCATGCCCGGCGGCACGGTGCGATGATAGTTCGGGTTCGGATTGGCCCAGTTCGGCGTGCGCTGGAAGACAAGAAGCTTCTCGACATCGGCCGCGACCGCGGGGCCGACCTGCATGCTGGATGCGCCGGTGCCGACCAGCGCGACGCGCTTGCCCTTCAGATCGACAGTATGATCCCACACGGCCGTGTGGATCACGGGGCCCTTGAACGTTTCAAGGCCGGGAATCTTCGGATAGGCCGGGCGATTGAGCTGGCCGACGCCGGAAATCAGGAGGTTGGCTTCGATGCGCTCGGACGCGCCATCCGCCTTCTTCACATCGATCGCCCATGTCGCCGTCTCCGCATTGTACCTCGCCGCCTCGACGGAGCTGCTGAAGCGGATGAATTCGCGGATGCCGTATTTATCGACGCAGCGGTTGAGGTAATCCCACAACTCGTCGTGGCGCGCGAAGTGGCGGGACCAGTCGTTTTTCAGATCGAAGGAGAACGAATAGAAGTGATTTGGAATGTCGACCGCGCAGCCGGGATAGGTGTTCTCGAACCAGGTGCCGCCGACTTCGCTGTTCTTCTCGTAGATCATGAACGGAATGCCGGCTTCCTTGAGCTTGATGCCCATGCAGATGCCGGAGAGGCCCGCGCCGATGACGATGACCTTCAACCTGTCGCGCTGTTCCTTGGGGAGCGGTCGCCGCCATGCGATGGAGCGCGCATCCGTCGTCCCTTCGGTCATCTCCTCCATCATCATCGCCACGTAGTCGTCCGGCACCGGCTTGCCGGCGCCGCCGCTGACCAGTTGCGCGAAGGCTTCGCGGGTCAGTGCGGGTGCTTTGCCCTCGGCCGCGACGCGGGCCAGCGCGGCGACCAGTCCGTCACGGATGCGGGCGCGCAGTTCCTCCGGGATGCTCTCCTGATAGCTCCACGCGCCGGTGATGTGGGGCGCCGCCTCTTCAAGCAGGGCGGTGTCGCCGGAGAGCTGAGCCTGCACGAGCAGTTGTGGAACGATGTCGGCGTCCTTCAGCGCCTTGCGCAGCAAGGCTTCGTCGCGCAATGCCGCGCGGCATCGCTCGGCGATCGGATCGGATTTGCCGGAGACCGGAATCTGACTGGCGACGGACGGCATAGGGTTCTCCCGAATTGTTCCCTAAGGATGGTCCGGTCAAATCGAGCCGGCATCCTTCAGGTGTCCTTGTTCAAACGCAAATTTTGGCGGCGGCGCGCGAGGTGCATCGTCGCAGGACGGCTAGCCGTCGCCGAGATAGGCCTGCTGAATACGCGGATCGCTCTTGAGCTGATCGACTGGCCCCTCGATGGTGACGCGCCCGTTCTCCATCACGTAGCCGTAGCTCGCGACGTCGAGCGCGATGTTGGCGTTCTGCTCGACGACCAGAACGGCCACGCCGCGCTGGTTGATCTTGCGGATCTGATCGAAGATTTCCTGAACCAGGATCGGCGCGATGCCGAGCGAGGGTTCGTCCAGCAGCAGCAGCGAGGGTTTCGCCATCAGGCCGCGCCCGATCGCCAGCATCTGCTGCTCGCCGCCGGAGAGTGTGCGCGTGTTCTGGTGCCGGCGCTCGGCGAGGCGCGGGAACATCTCGAACACGTCTTCGAGGCTCTGCTGGATTTCTGCCCGGTCGGAACGTGTGAACGCACCGAGCATCAGGTTCTCGATCACGCTCATGTCGAGGAAGAGTTCGCGCTGCTCCGCCACCAGCGCCAGTCCGCGGCGGACCAGCCGGTGGGCCGGAATATTCGTGCAGCTGGCGTCCTGATAGGAGATATCGCCGGACCATGTCCTGATGAGGCCGGCGATGGTGTTCAACGCCGTGGTCTTGCCTGCGCCGTTGGCGCCGAGCAGCGTCACGATGGCGTTGTCCGGCACGGACAGCGAAACGTTGTCCAGCACCTGCACGGCGCCGTAGCCGACGCAGAGGTTTGTCACCGAGAGCATCGTTCAGTGTCCCAGATAGGCGGAGATCACCGCCGGATTGGTTCGAACTTCCTGCGGCGTGCCTTCGGCGATCTTCTGGCCGAAGTTCACCACCGAGATACGGTCGGAGATGCCCATCACCACGGGCATGACGTGATCGACCAGCAGGATTGTCATGGCGAGGCGATCGCGCAGCATCGTCAGGATGCCGTTCAATTCGTCGATCTCTCCCGAACGCAGGCCCGCGGCCGGCTCGTCCAGCAGCAGCAGTTGCGGTTCTGTCGCCAGCGCGCGCGCCAGCTCCAGACGCCGCATCTTGGCGAACGGAAGAAAACGGGCCTCCACATGGGCCTGATCGGACAGGCTGACCAGATCGAGCAGGGTGTTCGTGCGTTCGTCGATCTCCCGTTCGGTGCGGCGCACGTGCGGAAGATTCGTCGCGGCCGAGCCGAGACCGTAGGGCTTGATGCGGAACAGGCCGAGCCGGACGTTGTCGGCGACCGACATCTCCCCGAACAGCTCGGTATTCTGGAAGGTTCGGGCGAGCCCCAACGCGCTGATGCGGTGGGGTGGCATGCCGCTGATGGTCCGGCCGCCGAACGCGACCGAGCCGGAGGTCGGCGCATAGACGCCCGTCACCGTGTTGATGACGGTCGTCTTGCCCGCGCCGTTCGGGCCGATCAGGCTGTGAATGGTGCCCGAATCAACGTCGATGCTCACGTGATTGACAGCGATCAGGCCGCCGAACTGGACCGTCACATCCTGAAGTGACAACAGGGTATTCATGCCATCACCTTCTTCCTGAGCTTGGTCCGTCCGCGCTGGATCAGGTCCTCAAGGCCCTGCGGCGCGAGCAGGATGATGACGAGCAGAACGATGGAAAACATCAGGCCCATGTAAGTCTTGAACCCGCCGAGGAGCTCGGGCGTCAGGACGTAGATCACGGCGCCGATGATGGCACCCCACTGGCTGCGCAATCCGCCGATCACGAGCACGGAGAGATAGGAGATGCCGACGAAGACCGAGAACTGCTGCGGATCGAGGTAGGTGCTCTGCAGCGATTGCAGCGCCCCGCCGAGCGCGCCGAGCCCCGCGCCGAGGGCGAAGGCGAGCGCCTTCACCTGCCGGACGTCCATGCCGAGGCTGCGGCAGGCGACCTCGCTCTGGCGAAGCGCGTGAAACGCGCGGCCCCAGCGCGAGCGCAGCAGATTCGAAATTGCCCAGAAGACGACCAGCGCGAGGGCGATCGACAGATAATACAGCGAGACGGGAGAGCCGAACGTGTAGCCGAACACGACCAGCGGCTCCACAGGGCGGCCGACTGCGCCGCCGGTGATGTCGGTCAGGTGCAGCAGGCCGAGGTTGACGATCCCCGCGAAGGCCAGCGTGACCAGCGCGAGATAGTGGCCTTCCACCCGCAGCGACATGATGCCGATGCCATAGCCGACGATCGCGGAGATAACGGCCGCGATCGGGATCGTCGCCCACATGGGAACGCCCGTGTTGACCGTGAGCAGCGTTGCGCCGTAGGCGCCGAATGCGCAGAACGCAGCCTGTGCCAGCGTGACCTGACCGGCGATGCCGGTCACGATGCTGAGGCCGGTGGTGATGATCGAAGTCGTTCCGATCAGCGCGAGCAGCAGCACCATGTGGGTCGGAACCAGAGCGGGCCCGGCGAGGAGAGCGAGCAGGACAACAGCGGCGATGAGATATGTTGCCTTCATGGCCTAGACTTTCTTGAGCTTGCGCTTGCCGAGGAGGCCATGCGGCATCAGCATGACGACAGCGATCAGAACGGCGTAGGCAACCACATCCTTGGCGGCCGTCGAGATGTAGTATCCGGCTGCGGTTTCGATAAGACCGAGCAGGACGCCGCCGACGATCGCGCCCGGGAGGCTGCTGAACCCGCCGAGGATCGCGGCGCAGAATCCCTTGATCGCGATGTGCCCCATGTCGGGAGACAGAGTGAGGACCGGCGCCATCATGATGGCCGCGACCGATGCGAGCACCGAGGCGACGATCCAGATCGCCGCGAACACCGACGTCACGGAGATGCCGACGATCGACGCGCCCTTCGGGTTTTCGCAGGCGGCGAGCATCGCCTGGCCGTATTTCGAGAAACGGAAGAAGAGAAACAGCAGGGACGCGATCACCACCGCGACCACCACCGCGGCGACGTTGGCGCTGGTGATGAAGACGTCGCCGATCATGAAGATCTGCTGGGTGACCAGCGAAGGAAACGGCCAAGGATCGGGGCCCATGAAGCCGCGAAGCCCCTCGCGGATGCCGGTGCCGATCGCGAGCGTCGCGATCACCTGCACCAGAAGCGGCGTGCGCCGGATCGGGGCGAGCAGGCCGAGATAGATCGCAAGGCCGATCAGTGCAGACAACACGATCCCGGCCGTGATCGCCAGCCAGAGCGGCGCGCCGAACAGCGTCTGCGCGATGACGACGATATAGGCCGCGAGCGTGACCTGGTCGCCGTAGCCGAAGTGGACGACATTGGTGCCGTTGTGAATCAGCACGATGCCGAGGGCCACCAGGGAATACATGACGCCGGCCGGAACACCGTTCGCGATCAGCTGGAGAATATCCATCATCAAACTGGACCGTGTAAGGGGAGACGCCCTCGCGGGCGCCTCCTTCTGGAAGGTGGAGGGATGCTGTTATTCGCCAGTGATCACGCCGGGCAGAACCTCGCGCGAGAGGTCTTCCTTGATGATGGCGATCTGGGTGGTGATGTTGCCTTCGCGGCGGGTGGCCGAGAAATAGTTGGGGGGCGTGATCTTGTTGTCGTAGGGGTTGAAGGTCTCCAGCGCCTTCACGTAGCCCTCGCGGGTCAGATCCTTGCCGGCGAGACGCAGGCCTTCGATCATGGTCAGGGCGCCGCCGTAACCCATCACGTCGCCGAGGGCGGGGCGGTTCTGCCGGGCGAGATCAGGGAAGCGCTTCTGGAAGGCCTCGCGAAACTTCACCATCGGCGGATAGTCGGATTCCGGCAGGTGCGCGAGGTTGGAAACGAACTTCACGCCGACGCCGATCTTGCCGACCATCTGGGGATAGTTCTGGTTGGACGTTGCGGACGAACCGATGATGTCGGCCTTGATGCCCATCTCGCGAAGCTGGCGGGTGACAACGGCGCTGGCGGCCGGATAGCCGTAGATCACGATCGCGTCCGGGTTGGCGGCGCGCACGCGCAGAACCTGCGAGGTGAAGTCGGTATCCGAGGCGTTGAAGATTTCGGTGGCGACGGCGGGCTTGCCCAGTTCCTTCAGACGTTCGGCAACCGAATTGCCGCCCATCGCGCCGTATTCATCGGACTGACGCAGGATCGCGATCCGGTCGCGCTTTTCATTCTGGACGAAATAGTTGGCGATCGCGCGGCCCTGCATGCGGTCGTTCAGCGTGCCGCTGCGGAAGACGTTCGGGATCGGGGGTTCGGTCATCAGCGGCGAGGAGAAGCTCGGGATCATCACCGGCACGCCGGACTTGGCGAGCGTGTCGCGCATCGGCACGCCGACGGCGCTGGCGCTCGGGCCGAACACGGCGAAGACCTTGTCGCTCTGCACCAGGCGGTTGAAGGCCGCGATGCCCTTCGGTGCCGACGTTTCATCATCGACCGTGATGAACTCGATCTTGCGGCCGTTGATGCCGCCGGCGGCGTTGATTTCCTCGAAGGCGAGCGTTGCCCCGGCCATGTTGCCGGACCCCCAGATGGCGGCCGGGCCGGTCATACTGCCGACGAAGCCGATCTTGATGGTTGTGTCGGTCACGCCGGTGCTGTCGGCCAAGGCCGGGCCAGCGGCGAGGCCCGCGACCGCCAGGACTGCGGTGCGCGCGAGTTTGGTCAGGGTCATCATTTTCCTCCTTGGCCTGCACCTTCACAGGGGGCCGGTGAAACATCACTGATATTTTAGCAAGACGATCTGGCTCGAAGTCAACACAGGAGCGCACGCCTTTTGGTCGCGGGCGCTAATTTGTGCAAAATGCCGCATGTTTCGGCTGGCAACAATTTCCTTTGTTTGAAAGTCATTTCTGGCTGGAAATATACCGATCCGGCACTTGAGGGGTCTCGCCATCTGGGGTAGTGGGAGGTACCAGTCTGATATTTCAGTGTGATGTATCTCTCGTTCACGCGGAGGTTTTATGGACTTTGATGTGGTGCCGTTGTCGGGGCAGGAAGAACGCAGGGCCTGGCTGGCGAATGAACTGGTGGTGGCCGGATGGGCCGGGCGCGACGCCGAGGCGATCGAGCACCACATCCGCGAGCTGGAGGCCATTGGCGTGAAGCGTCCTCGTGCGACGCCGCTGTTCTATCGCGTGTCGGCTTCGCTATTGACCACGAGCAGCCGGGTTCAGGCCGCGGGTGGCGACAGCAGCGGCGAGGCCGAGGCGGTTCTCGTGCACCTGGAAGACGGGCTTTACGTGGGCATCGGCTCCGATCATACCGACCGCAAGGTCGAGGCCTACGGCGTGACGGTTTCCAAGCAGATGTGCGCCAAGCCCGTCGGTCCCAAGCTCTGGCGCTACGAGGATGTCGCGGCCCACTGGGATCAGCTTGAGATGGTGTCGTATGCGACCGTGAATGGTGAGCGGCGGCTTTATCAGAAGGGTACGCTGGCCGGCCTTCGCGACCCGCAGGACCTGCTCTCCCGCTATCGCGCCACTGGCGGCGCGTTCGGCGTCGGCGCCGCGATGTTCTGCGGCACGCTCGCCATTCAGGGCGAGATCCAGTATGCGCCGACGCTGGAGCTGGAGCTGTCCGACCCCGTTCTCGGGCGCACGCTGCGTCACACTTATCACGTCGACGTTCTGACCATCGCGGACTGAAGGAGTTCTGGCATGAGCATGAAGCCGCATCTTGAATTTCATTCGCTGGATATGTCGTCGGGGTGGGAAACCCCGCCGGGCTATCCTCAGGGAATCCAGCAGAAGATCATCGCGGGCGTTCTCGACGAGACCGGCAAGGCAGGAAACCGCACCCGGTTTCTGAAGTTCGATCCGGGCGTCTTCACCACGACGCCGTTCGTTCACGACTACTGGGAGGAGGTTTTTCTCGTCTCCGGCGATCTCATCGTGGGCAACGACGAATCTGGGAATGGCGGCGAGAAATTCACCGGACCCACCTATGCCTGCCGGCCGCCGGGTGCGTATCATGGTCCTTTCAAGTCCGAGACGGGCTGCCTTCTGCTAGAGACCCATTTTTATGCTCCCAAGTAACCAGCAGGCCGCTCCGAGATACGGCGAGACGCCGGCAAGGCCGGTGTCGCTCGTCGAGCAGGCCTATCAGGAGATCAAGCATCGTATCTTCACGGTGACGTATGCTCCCGGTGCCTATCTCAACGAGGCGCGGATTTCCGAGCAGCTGCAGATCGGCCGCACGCCCGTTCACCAAGCCCTCCACCGGCTTGCCGAAGAAGGGCTGGTGACGGTGATGCCGCGCAAGGGCGTAATCGTCCGGCCGGTGTCTCTGGACGAGGTGGCGCACATCATCGAGGTGCGGCTCCTGAACGAGCCGTTCTGTGCCTCGCTTGCCGCGCGCCGTGTCAGCCGGGCCGATCTCGAACTGCCGAAGAGCATCCTGAGCGCCGCGCAGCACGAACTGGATGTCGGCAATGGCGTCGAGGAATTGATGCGGCTCGATCAGGCGTTTCATAGCTGGATCGCGCGGACGTCCGGCAATGCGGTGCTCGCGGGGATCGTCAGCAAGCTGCAGGATCGCGCCGCGCGATTCTGGTTTCTGTCGCTGAGTGAAGGCGATCATCCGCGCGAGGTGCAGGCCGAGCATCTCGAAATCCTCGAAGCCATCGGCTCGAAGAACGAGGACAGGGCGGCCGAGAAAACCCGCGCGCACATCGAATCCTTCCGCAACAACGTCCTGCGGGTTCTCTGAACATGGCAACTGTCACCGAAACCATGGCCGCGCTCGCGGCCGGTACGACCACAAGCGAGGCGCTGGCCGATCTGGCGCTGGCGGCGATCGCCGATCCTGCGGGCGAAGGGGCACGGACCTTCGTCCGTCACGATCCGGAGCAGGTGAGGCGGGATGCGCGCGCGGCCGATGCGCAGCGTGCGGCCGGCGGAGCTGCTCCGCTGCTTGGCATTCCGGTCTCGGTAAAAGACCTGTTCGATATCGAAGGCGAGGTGACGACGGCGGGTTCGATCGCGCTCAAGGATGCGCCGCCCGCGACCTCGGATGCCGTGATCGTGCAGCGGCTGAAGGCGGCCGGGGCGGTGATCGTCGGCGCGACGAACATGACCGAGTTCGCTTTTTCCGGCATCGGCATCAATCCGCACTACGGCACGCCGCGCAATCCTTACGACCGCGCCACCGGCCGTGTCCCCGGCGGTTCGTCGTCCGGCGCGGCCGTCTCGGTGACGGATGGCATGTGCCTTGCCGCCATCGGCACCGATACCGGCGGCTCGGTGCGGATTCCGTCTGCGCTGTGCGGCGTAACGGGCTTCAAGCCGACGCAGGCGCGCGTGCCGCTGGACGGCGCGTTTCCGCTGTCGACCACACTCGATTCTATCGGTCCGCTGGCGCAGTCGGTGGCGGATTGCATTCTGCTCGATCAGGTTCTGTCCGGGTCGGAGAACGGCTTCGGCCGATTGAATATTGCCGGCTGCCGTTTCGCCGTCCCGCAAAGCTTGGTGCTCGATGGAATGGACGCGGATGTTGCGGCCGCCTTCGCCTCTGCTTTGTCGCGGCTGTCGGCCGCAGGATTGAAGATCGAGGACCGGCCGTTCTCGGAATTCGCGATGATTCCCCAGATCAACGCGCGCGGGGCGTTTGCGGGTCACGAGGGCTATGCCATCCACCGCGAACTGCTGGCGCGGCGCGGCGATCAGTTCGATCCGCGCGTGCGGGTGCGGCTGGAGGCCGGCGGCCAGTGGACCGAGGAAGACTATCGCAATCTGAAGGCGGGACGGCAGGCTTTCATCACGGCCGTGATGGCCGCGATGGCCGATGTCGATGCGCTGCTGTTGCCGACCGTGCCGGCGATCGCGCCGCCAATCGCGGCGTTTGACGATGAAGACTTCTTCCACCGGGTGAATCTTCTCATGCTGCGCAATCCGAGCGTGATCAACATGCTCGATGGCTGTGCGGTGTCGCTGCCGTGCCAGCGGCCCGGCGAGGCTCCGGTCGGCCTGATGATCGCGGGCCGTCACGGCGACGACGTGCGTATTCTGGCGATGGCTGCCGAGATCGAGCAACTGTTGTCCGCCGACCGGTGAGAGCGTTCCGTGAAAGCCGAATCCCTGTTTGATCTTCGCGGCCGCAGCGCGTTCGTGACGGGAGCGGCGAGCGGTATCGGTTTTGCGATGGCTGAAGTGCTGGCCGACAACGGCGCCTCGGTGACGATGGCGGACATCGATGCCGGACAGCTCACATCGGCCTATGCGAAGCTGGCCGGGCGCGGTCTTTCCGTGCGCGCCGCGGTGGTCGATGTCGCCGACGCGGCAGCCATCGAGACGGCGATCGCGGATGCCGACCATGCCTCCGGCGGCCTCGATATTGTTTGCGCCAATGCCGGGATTTCGGCGGGCCCGGGTCCGATGACGGAGAAGGGCCGTCTCGACAGCCTCGATCTCGCGCACTGGGACAAGGTGTTGCGCGTGAACCTGACCGGCGTGATGATGACGATCCGCGCCGCCAGCGCCGTCATGCGCCCGCGCCGTCGCGGGCGGATCATCGTCACGGCCTCCGAGGCGGGGCTGAAGGCCGAGCGCAATTGCGGCTACGGCTACGTCGCCACCAAGGCGGCGGTGATCAATCTGGTGCGGCAGGCCGCGATGCAGCTCGGTCCCGACAACATCACGATCAATGCGATTGCGCCGGGCCCGATCCTGACCGGCATCGGCGGCGGGCGTCTGCATGACGACGCCGTCGCGGCAAGTTTCGCCGAGGATACGATGCTGGGCCGGATCGGCTCGCCGGACGAGATCAAGGGACTGACGCTGCTGCTCGCTTCCGACGCGTCGAGCTTCATGACCGGTTCCGTGATCCCCGTGGATGGAGGCGTGTCGGCATGGTGACGGGCGCGCGCCCGTTGGACGGGAAGGTTGCACTGGTGACCGGCGCAGCGCGCAGGCTCGGCCGTGCCTTTGCCGAAGCCCTTGCCGTCAACGGTGCGGCAACCGTCGTGGCTGACATTGCCGACACCTGCGGCGATCACGCAGGCTGGCGGGACCGTCGAGCGATTTCGTCACCGGCCCGACGCTGGTGGTGGACGGCTCGGCGATGGTCTGACGTTCTCTGGAAAAAGACTGCTTACGCTTCCGGCGCGATAGGGCTGCTGCCGTCGTCGTCCTGCTTGACCGGCGGGGCGGTGCGCTCGGCGTAGTCCCGCAGCAGCGCAGCGCGCGTCAGCAGCATGAAGGCCACCGGGGTGGTGAGCGTGACGAACACCGAGATCAGGAGTTCGTGGATCACGGGCCGTGTCTGCAGTACCGAGAAGTACAGCATCGAGGCGATCAGAATACAGCCAGCTCCAAGCGTGGCGCCCAGCGTCGGCGCGTGCAGGCGCGGATAGAATCCCGACAGGCGCAGCAGGCCGAACGAGCCGATCAGCGTCAGGCCCGCGCCGAAAAGCAGCAGGGCGGCCGTAACGATGGCGGCCCAGAGCGGGAGATCAGGGACCGGCGTCATTCGATCACCTCGCCGCGCATGAGAAATTTCGCCAGTGCCACCGTGCCCACGAAGCCGAGCAGACTGATGATCAGTGCGGCCTCGAAATAGAGGGTGACGCTGGAGCGGATGCCGAACGTGATCAGCAGCAGCATCGCGTTGACATAGAATGTGTCGAGCCCCAGCACGCGGTCCTGCGCGCGCGGGCCGACCAGCAGCCGGTAGACCGTGCAGGCCATGGCGAGCAGCAACATGATCTGGGCTGCGGTGATGGACCACAAGAGAATCGTTGCGCTCATTCGAAGATCTCCAGCAGCAGTCGCTCGTAGCGCCCCTTGATGGTGTCGACCCAGGTTCTCTGATCGACGAAATCCAGCACGTGGATGAGCAATTGGCCGGTCCCGGGATTGAAATTGACCCAGAGGGTGCCGGGCGTCGACGAGAGGATGCAGGCCAGCACCGCCAGCGCGTATTCGTTCCGCAGGTCGAGCGGCACCTCCATGAAGCCGGAGACCATATGCCTTGGCCGCCTGCCAAGGATGATCCGGGCGACCGCGAAGTTGGAACGGACGATGTCGATCAGGACGATGAAAGAGAGCTTGATGATCGCGCCCGGACGACGAACGTGCCCGCTCGGCGGCTGCACCGCCGTCAGCACCCAGCCGCCGACGATGGACATCACCGCGCCGAGCAGAATCTGGCCGACCGACATCGACTGGTTGAGAAGCAGCCACATGCAGAGCAGCAGCAGGGAGAAGAACGGGTAGGGCAGCAGCCAGGTCATCGGATGCCCCCCGTTGCCGGCGGCACGACGAGGCGCGCGTCGGGCAGCACACGGTGGATGTATTCGCGCCGGTCCTGCGCCTCGCCGGCGGTCGCCTGCATGTAGCGCATCACCGGATTGGCCATCACGGTCATTGCCACGGTGATGACGAGCAGTCCGACGACAGGGGCCATCTCGACGACGCGAACCTGCGGCGTGACGACGTTTTCCGGGACCCACAGGCTGCGGATGCCGATCCGGAGCATGGCGATCAGCGCGAACAGGCCGGTGACGACGATCAGCGCGAACAGGGCGATGGTGGTCCACGGCGTGATGTCGACACCATCAGGCGTGCGGTCCAGCAGCGCGCTGAGGATGGCGAACTTGCCGACGAAGCCAGACAGCGGCGGCAGCCCTGCGATCATCAGCGTGCAGCAGATGAACGAGAAGCCGAGAAATGCCATGGTCGCCGGAATGATGACGCCGACCTCGCTCTCGTCTTCCTCGTCCTCGTCCTCGTCGCCGAATGCCTCGCGCGTCACCGCGAGCATGTCGGCCACCGGGTCGCGTCCGCGGTCGATCAGTTCCACCAGCATGAACAATGCGCCGAGCGCCAGCGTCGAACTGGTGAGGTAGAACAGCGCGGGCGCGAGCGCATCGGGCTGGCCCGATGCGATGACGGCGAGCACGGTGCCGGACGAGATCAGGACCGCGAAGCCGGTGAGCCGGCTGCCGGTCTGCGCGCCGAGCATTCCGATCGCGCCGAAAATCATCGTCGCCATCCCGCCGAACAGCAGCCAGTCCGCGCCGAACTGCACCGAGGCTCCGGTGCCCGGGCCGAACGACAGCAGCCACAGCCGCAGGATCACGTAGACGCCGACCTTTGTCATGATCGCGAAAATCGCGGCCACCGGCGGCGACGCGGCCGAATAGGCCGGGGGCAGCCAGAAATTCAGCGGCCAGACGCCAGCCTTGATCAGAAAGGCGACGCCGAGAATGGCGACGCCCGTTCCCATCATGCCGCGGTTCTCGGGCGGAACCAGCGGAATGCGGGTTGCGATGTCGGCCATGTTGAGCGTGCCGGTAATCGCATAGATCAGGCTCACGCCGATCAGGAAGAACAGCGAGGCGACGAGATTGACGGCGATATAATGCAGCCCGGCGCGCACGCGCGTGCGGCCGGAGCCATGCAGCGCCAGACCATAGGATGCGGCGAGCAGCAGTTCGAAGAAAACGAACAGGTTGAACAAATCGCCTGTCAGGAACGCGCCGTTCAGACCCATCAGCAGAAACTGGAACAGCGACTGGAAGTGGGAGCCCGCCTTCTGCCACCGCGCGATCGAGTAAGTCGCGGCGGCGAGCGCGAGGACCGACGTCAGCAGCAGGAATATCGCGGACAGCCGGTCGTTCACCAGGACGATGGCGAAGGGGGCCGGCCAGTCGGCCAGCCGGTAGACCTGCGAAATTCCGGGCGGGCGCGTGTTGGCGATGATGAGAAGGGTGGTTGCGGTGGCGATCAGCGCCACGATCGTGGCGAGGCTGATCGCCGCCTTCCGCGCGGCCTGGCGCTCGTCGATGAACAGCATGGCCGCGCCGGCCAGCATCGGCAGCACGATCGGCAGGATGATGAGATGGCCGGTCCAGCTCATGTGTCCCGCTCCGAGCCGTCGACATGGTCGGTGCCGGTGAGGCCGCGCGAGGCGAGCAGCACCACGAGGAACAGCGCCGTCGTCGCAAATCCGATCACGATCGCGGTGAGGACGAGCGCCTGCGGCAGCGGATCGGCGAAGGCCATCAGGTCGCCCACCTGTCCCTTGGCAAGGAACGGCGCGTCGTTCACGCGAATCCGGCCGGCGCACAGGATGAAGAGGTTGACGGCGTAGGACATCAGCATCAGGCCGACGATGACCTGAAAGGTGCGCGGACGCAGCAGAAGCCAGACGCCGGAGCCTGCGAGCGCCCCGATGGCAAGTGCCAGCATGATTTCCATCAGGCGTCCTCCGCCCGGGATGCGCGATGGCTCCGGATCGACTGGTGGGCCAGCGCGACCAGCATCAGGATGGTTGCCCCGAGCACGAGCGAGAAGACGCCGAGATCGAACAGGATCGCGGTGGCGAGCGGAACATCTCCGATCAGCGGGATCTTCAGGTAGGTGGCATAGGAGGTCAGCAGGGGGCGCCCGAACAGCCACGCACCCGCGCCGGCGGCCAGCGCCGTGAGCAGGCCGAAGCCGATCCAGCGCACCGGCAGGATGCGCAGTCGCTGCTCGGTGACGCGAATGCCGGTCGCCATGTATTGCAGGATGAAGGCGATCGCCATCGTCACGCCGGCGACGAAGCCGCCGCCCGGCTGATCGTGGCCCCGCAGGAAGAAGAACGCCGCGACGATGGCGATGACGGGAAACAGCAACTGCATCACGAGGCCCGGAACGACGAGATAGTCGGTCCCGGTGCCCGCCTCGGCGTGCCATTCCGGCGGCTCTTCCTGACGCTGCTGCTCAGGCACGGGGATGCTGTCGGCAGCAGGGCGGAACCGGCGCAGCAGCGCGAAGACCGACAGCGCGACGACGCCGAGCACGGTGATCTCGCCCATGGTGTCGAAGCCACGGAAATCCACGAGGATGACGTTGACCACGTTGGTGCCGCCGCCCTTGGCGTAGGCGTTCTCCAGGAAAAACTCCGAGATGCTGTCCGGCACCGGTTGCGTCATCATGCTGTAGGCGAGTCCGGCCATGCCGAAGCCCGCCAGCGCCGCCAGCGTCAGATCGCGCCCGCGGCGCGTGATCACGGAGAACGGCATTGGACCTAGAAACTTGGGCGTGCGCTTGGGCAGCCAGCGAACGCCGAGCAGCAGCAGCACCAGCGTCACGACCTCGACGACCAGCTGGGTGAGGGCGAGATCGGGGGCTGAGAACCAGACGAAGGTGATGCAGGTCGCCATGCCCGCGCCGCCGAGCAGAACGAGCGCGGCCAGCCGGTGAAACTTGGCCATGTAGGCGCTGCCGACGGCGCAGACGATGCCGAGCACCCAGACGCCGGCGAGGATCGGGGCGACGGGCGTTCTGGCGAGGCCGGGCTTGGGCAGGCCCGCCCAGACCAGCGGCACCGCGCCGGCAATCACGACGAACAGGATGATGAGGCGGAGTTGCGGCTGCAAATGGCGTGAGCTGATCAGGTTTTCCACCCCGCGCGCCCAGCGGGTCGAGAGCGCGAGGAGAAGCCGTTCGAAGATCCGGGCGGGATCGAGGTGCCGGAACAGCGGCGCGCCATCGAAGCCGAGCCGCAGATAGGGCTGCAGCGCTGCATAGAGCAGGATGCCGCCGACCAGCGCGACGAAGCTCATCAGCAGCGGCCAGTTCAGGCCGTGCCATACCGCAAGGTTGAAATGCGGGGTCGCCGTTCCGAGCACCGCGATCGACGCGGTGTCCAGGAACCAGCCGACGGTCAGTCCCGGTGCGATGCCGATCACGAGGCAGAGCACGACCAGAAACTCGATCGGAAACCGCATCCAGCGCGGCGGCTCGTGGGGCGTTTTCGGCAGATCGGTCGCGGGCGGCCCGAAGAACACGTCCTTGATGAAGCGGAGCGAGTAGGCGACGCTGAACGTGCTGGCGGCCGTGACGATGTAGGGCAGCAGATCGTCGATGAGCGAGCCGTCATGGGTCTCGATGGTTTCGGCGAAGAACATTTCCTTCGACAGGAAGCCGTTGAGCAGCGGCACGCCCGCCATCGAGGCCGCCGCGACGATCGCCAGCGTGGCCGTGATCGGCATGAACTTCCACAGGCCGCTGAGGCGGCGGATGTCGCGGGTGCCGCTCTCGTGGTCGATGATGCCGGCGGCCATGAACAGCGACGCCTTGAACGTCGCGTGGTTGATGATGTGGAAGATGGCGGCGATCAGTGCCAGCGGCCGGTCCAGACCGATCAGCAGCGTGATCAGGCCGAGATGGCTGATCGTCGAGTAGGCCAGCAGCCCCTTCAGATCCTGCTGGAAGATCGCGATGAAGGCGCCGAGAACGAAAGTCAGCAGCCCGGCGGAACTCACCAGCCACAGCCACTCGTTGGTCCCGCCCAGCACCGGCCAGAACCGGACCAGCAGGAACACGCCTGCTTTGACCATGGTGGCGGAATGCAGATAGGCCGAGACGGGGGTGGGCGCGGCCATGGCTTCGGGCAGCCAGAACTGGAAGGGGAACTGGGCGCTTTTGGTGAATGCGCCGAGCAGCACCAGAATGAGGATGGGAAGATAGAGCGGATGGTTCCGGACGATGTGGCCGGCCGCCAGAACGGCATCGAGATCGTAGCTGCCAACGACATGGCCGAGCAGAATGATGCCGGAGAACAGGCAGAGGCCGCCAGCGCCAGTCACGATCAGAGCCATCCGCGCGCCCTCGCGGGCCGGTGCGTTCTGATGCCAGTAGCCGATCAGCAGGAAGGAGAAGATGCTGGTCAGCTCCCAGCAGAATACGAGCTGGATGATGTTGCCGGACAGGACGATGCCTGTCATCGCCCCCATGAAGGCCAGCAGCAGCGAGAAAAATCGCGAGACCGGATCGGATGGCGACATATAGTAGCGAGCGTACAGCACCACCAGCAGCCCGATTCCGAAGATCAAAATCAGGAAGCTCCAGGCGAAGCCGTCAATCCGCAGGATCAGGTCGAGGCCGAGCTGAGGCAGCCACTCGATCTTGTATTTCAGCACGCCGCCATTGGTGACGGACGGGTAGAACGACGCGGTCAGCGCCAGTGCCGAAAGAGCGGTGGCGCCCGCCACCGTGGCCGCTGCCTTTGTCGCGTTCCTGGGGAGGACCGCCGTGACGAGACTCCCGATGAAGGGGAGCAGGGCCACGGCAAGCAGGAACACGTGTTGCAACATCGCTCATTTCATTGGAATCGGGGGAAAGCCCGCGGGCGCCTCTATTATGAGGCTCATGCCGCAGGTGACAAGACCGGAATTACCTCAAGTGCCGAGAGAGAAAGAGAAATCCGAAAAGCGACGTGCGACATATCAGCCATGGCGAAGCCTGGGCTGCGCCATGGCTGACAGGCCAGGTGCCGCGAGCATCCGTCATGCTGATGGCATCAAAGTGACGCGCTTGAGGCCGCGATTGTCGTCGCATGTGGTCCGCCGGTCGCCACGAGCCATGCGCGGAGCGGCGCGGGCTTCTGGTGGCGGATGGCGCTGTGGCGGCGAGGAGAACGGCCGCGAACAGTGCGCCGCTAGAACGGCAGCCCCACGTAATTCTCGGACAGCGAGGCGGTCGCTGCGCGGGAATTGACGACGTAGTCGAGTTCGGCAAGCTGAATCCGGGCACCGAACGCGCCGTTGTCCGGAAATACGTGCAGCATGGAGGTCATCCACCACGAGAAGCGCACGGCTTTCCATACCCGCGCCAGCGCGCGCGCCGAATAGGCGTCGATCCCGGCCGGTGATTTGTCGCCGTAGAACTCGCGCAGGGCCGTTGCGAGGTAGTGCACGTCGCTGGCGGCGAGGTTGAGACCCTTGGCGCCGGTCGGCGGCACGATATGGGCGGCGTCGCCGGCGAGGAACAGGCGGCCGAACCGCATCGGCTCCGCGACGAAGCTGCGCAGCGGTGCGATGCTCTTCTCGATCGAGGGGGCGGTGATCAGCGTTTCGGCAGTCTCGGTGTCGAGCCGGCTGCGCAACTCGTCCCAGAAGCGCTGATCACTCCAGTCTTCCACCTTGTCATCAAGGGGGCATTGCACATAGTAGCGGCTGCGCGCCGGCGAACGCATCGAACACAGCGCGAAGCCGCGCGGATGGTTGACGTAGATCAGTTCGTTCGACACCGGCGGCGCGTCGCACAAGACCCCCAGCCATCCGAACGGATAGACCCGCTCATAGGTCGACAAGGCCGACTCCGGAATGCTCTGGCGGCTGACGCCGTGAAAGCCGTCGCAACCCGCGATGAAATCGCAGTGCACCTCATGGGTGACACCGTTTTTCACGTAGGTGACGCGGGGATGGTCGCTGCCGATATCGTGAAGCGCGACATCCTCGGCCTCGTAGATGGTTTCACGCCCGGCGGCGATTCGCGCATCCATCAGGTCGCGGGTGACTTCGGTCTGGCCATAGATCGTCACGACCTTGCCGATGGCTTCGCGAAAATCGATACGCTGGCGTGCGCCGTTGAAAGCCAGCTCCACGCCGTCATGAATCAGGCCCTCGTGATGCAGGCGGCCTGCTGCGCCCACTTCGTCCAGAAGCCCCACCGTTCCCTGCTCAAGGACGCCCGCGCGGATGCGGCCAAGGACGTAGTAACGGTCCTTGCGCTCAAGAATGACATTGTCGATTCCGTAGGAATGGAGAAGCTGGCCGAGCAGAAGGCCTGCCGGGCCGGAGCCGATGATCGCCACCTGAGTCCGCACGCCGTCATTCCTCCCTGGGCGAGCACTGTTCCATGAAACCTATGGCACGGCGCCTGCGTCCTCGCAAAACGCTTTTGCGCCGCAAACTCTCAACAAAAACTGCACAGCGACCAGGGTCGTGAACAGGCGCGCCACGCGCGTCGCCGCAGGCGGCGGTTCATATTGACTCCGACCGATGGTTATATACTATAACTATTTACAACGATCCGAAACGGATGCTCTGAAGATGGGAAACGCCGTGGCCGAAACGTCGGCCGGAGGAAGTACTGGCGCGCGCGCCGGTGCGGGAGATGCGCCGCCGCTCGTGATCGGGCAGGTCGGATCGGTGCTTGACGTTGCCCTCAATCGTCCGGCCAAGCGCAACGCGCTCAACGACCGGATTATCAGCGACATCGAAGCCTGCTTTGCGAACATACCGTCTGATGTCGGGGCCGTCGTGCTCCGCGGCGTCGGCGATCACTTCTCGGCAGGTCTCGATCTGTCCGAACTGTCAGAGCGCGACGCCACGGAGGGGCTGATTCACTCGCGGACCTGGCATCAGGCGTTCGACCGTATCCAGTATTGCCGGGTGCCGGTGGTCGCGGCGCTGGCGGGCGCGGTGATCGGCGGCGGGCTCGAACTGGCCTGCGCGGCCCATATCCGCGTCGCCGACGCCAGTGCCTATTACGCGTTGCCGGAAGGCCAGCGCGGAATCTTCGTCGGCGGCGGCGGTTCGGTGCGGCTGCCGCGGCTGATCGGCGTCGCGCCGATGATGGACATGATGCTCACGGGCCGCGTCTATTCGGCGGCAGAGGGCGTCACGCTCGGCTTCTCCCAGTATCTCTCCGAACCCGGCGGCGCGCATGCGAAAGCCATGGAGCTCGCGCAGCGCATCACCCAGAACGCGCCGCTGACGAATTTTGCCGTGTTGCAGGCCCTGCCGATGATCGCCGAGGCCAATCCGCAGGCAGGCTTCATCATGGAGGCGCTGATGGCGACCGTGGCGCAGAGCGACAAGGAGGCGAAGCGGCGGATCAATGATTTTCTGGCGCACAAGGCAGCGAAAGTGAAGCCGACCTGACATGAGCGCGCAGCCGCACGAGGTGCAGGCGGATTTTGCTGGCGGCGGTCAGGCTGCGCCGCTGCGGCCGATCTCGTTTGGCGACGTCTCCGTCGAGATCACGCATCGCGATGACGGTGCGGTGCATCTGAAGCCGCGCCGCGCGCTTCCCGACTATCCGTCGCGGATCACCGATCGTCTGACATACTGGGCGGTGCAGACGCCTGGCCGTATATTCATGGCCGAGCGACACGGCGATGCGCCGGGCTGGCGCGAAATCACCTATGCCGGTCTGATGGCCTCAGCCCGCGCGCTGGCCTCCGCGTTTATCGCGCGGGGACTGTCCGCCGAGCGGCCGATCGTGATCCTCTCCGGAAATTCCATCGACCATGCGCTGGTCGCGTTCGGGGCGCTCTATGCAGGCGTTCCGTTCTGCCCTGTCTCGCCGGCCTATTCGCTGGTGTCGAAGGACTTCGCCAAGCTGAAATACCTGATGGGCCTGCTGACGCCGGGCCTCGTGTTCGTCGACAATGTCGAACCGTTCGCCGCAGCGCTCGCCACGGTGGTGCCGGACGGGACCGAGATCGTCGCCGTGCGCGGCACGCTGCCGGGCCGCGACGTGACGCCGCTGGCGCAACTGCTGGCGACGCCCGAGCACGTGCAGCTCGACGATCGACACGATGCTGTCGGGCCGGACACCATCGCGAAATTCCTGCTTACGTCTGGCTCCACCGGCCATCCCAAGGCCGTCATCAACACCCAGCGTATGCTGTGCGCCAATCAGGTGATGATGCGCGAGGTGATGGCGTTTCTGAAGGACGAACCGCCGGTGATCGTCGACTGGCTGCCGTGGAATCACACCTTCGGCGGCAATCACAATATCGGGTTGACGCTCTATAACGGCGGCTCGATGTATCTCGACAGCGGCAAGCCGGTGCCGGGCGGCATCGAGGAGACGGTCCGCAATCTGCGCGAAATTGCGCCGACCGTGTATTTCAACGTCCCGAAGGGCTACGAATCCCTGCTGCCTTATCTCCGCGACGATGCGTCCCTGCGGAAGATGTTCTTCTCGAAGCTGCACGCCATGTTCTTCAGTGGTGCGGCGCTGGCGCCGCATATCTGGCAGGGACTGGACGACCTCTCGGTGCAGGAGACCGGCCATCGCGTGCCCATGCTCACGGGCCTCGGCGCGACGGAAACCTCGCCGTTCTGCATGTCGGTGAAACCGCAGACCAGCCGCTCCGGCCATATCGGCCTGCCGGCGCCCGGCAACGAGGTGAAGCTCGTTCCGGTCGAGGGCAAGATGGAAGTGCGCGCCAGAGGCCCCAACGTGATGCCGGGCTACTGGCGTCAACCCGATCTGACCGCGAAGGCGTTCGACGAGGAGGGCTACTATCGTTTCGGCGATGCGCTCAAGCCCGCTGTCGTTGACGATCTGCACGCAGGATTTGATTTCGACGGCCGCATCTCGGAGGATTTCAAGCTCGCCAGCGGCACCTGGGTCAGCATCGGTCCGCTGCGGGCGCGGTTCGTCGCGGCGTGCGCGCCCCTAGTGCGGGACGTGGTGATTGCCGGCCTCAATCGCGACGACCTCGCCGCACTCGTGGTGCTCGATCTGGACGGCTGCCGTGCGATCAATCCGGCGCTGCCCGTGGACAACCCGGCAGCGGCTGCCGCCGATCCGGCCGTCCGCGCGGCGTTCTCAGATCGTCTGGCGCGCTTCGCCGCGTCCGCCACCGGATCGTCGACCCGGATCGCGCAGGCGGTGCTGCTCGATACGCCGCTGCAGATCGACCGGGGCGAGGTCACCGACAAGGGCTCGGTGAACCAGCGCGCGGTGCTGGAAGCCCGCGCCGCGCTGGTCGATGCGATCTACCGCGGCGAGCCGCAGGCGAAGGTCATCAGCGTGGGCTGATTCCGCACGTGCGTTGCCCCGGCAATGACGTGCGATGAATTGCCATCGGCGCGCCGCGACGATACAAGCAGGCAACAAAGCATTGCAGGGAGGATACTGTGAAGCACTGGATTATGTCGGCCGCCTGCGCGGCGCTCTTGATCGCGCCCGCATCGTTCGGTCCTGCCGCCGCTCAAACCAAAGAGATCAATGTGGGGATTACGGTCTCGACCACGGGACCGGCAGCCGCCCTCGGCATTCCCGAGCGCAACGCGCTGGAATTCGTGCCGAAGGAGATTGGCGGCGTCCCCATCAAGATCACCGTGCTCGACGACGGTGGCGATCCAGCCACCGCGACCACCAATGCGCGCCGTTTCGTGACGGATACCAAGGCCGATATCATCATGGGCTCGTCGGTCACGCCGCCGACTATCGCGGTATCCAACGTCGCCAACGAGGCGGGCGTTCCGCATTTCGCGCTCGCGCCGCTGCCGATCACGCCGGAGCGCGCCAAGTGGTCCGTGGTGATGCCGCAGCCGGTGCCGATCGTCGGCAAGGCGCTGTACGACCATATGAAAAAGAGCAACGTGAAGACCGTGGGCTATATCGGCTTTTCCGATTCCTACGGCGACCTGTGGTTCGGCGATCTCAAGAAGCAGACCGAGCCGATGGGCATCAAGATCGTGGCCGAGGAACGGTTCGCGCGGCCCGATACGTCCGTCGCGGGACAAGTGCTGAAACTGGTCGCGGCCAATCCCGATGCGATCCTGATCGGCGCCTCCGGCACCGCCGCCGGACTGCCGCAATCGGCGTTGCGCGAGCGCGGCTACAAGGGCCTGATCTATCAGACCCACGGTGCGGCCAGCATGGATTTCATTCGCATCGCCGGCAAGGCGGCTGAAGGTGTGATCATGGTGTCCGGTCCGGTGATGGATCCTGAAGGGCAGGACGACAGCGCGCTGACGAAAAAGCCGGGCCTTGCGCTGAACAGCGCCTACGAGGCCAAGCATGGACCGAGCAGCCGCAGCCAGTTCGCGGCGCATTCCTACGATGCGTTCGAGCTTCTCAAGCGTGTCATCCCGGTCGCGCTGAAGTCGGCGCAGCCGGGCACGCCGGAGTTTCGCGAAGCGATCCGCCAGGCGCTATTGTCGGAAAAGGATCTCGCGGCCTCGCAGGGCGTCTACAATTTCACCGAAACGGATCGCTACGGCGTGGACGAGCGCTCGCGCATCCTGCTGACGGTGAAGGACGGCAAGTACGTCCAGATCAAGTGACGGCGCGACGCATCTGATGAGGTGAAATGGCCGGGCGCTCGTCCCGGCCTTTTCATTGGCCGGCCCTCTGCTCCGAAGGGCGCAGCGATCTCTGATCGGGATCCAGACGTTCGCCGGGATGATGACGGGCGTGAATGCCCTAACCGGCCGTCCCGCTCTCGAATCCCAGATAGCTCGCGACCACGCGCGGATCGGCCGCGATGTCGGAGGCCGCGCCCTGCATGACGAATTCACCCAGTTCCATCACATAGGCGCGGTCGGCGATCCTCAGTGCCGCGTTGGCGTTCTGCTCGACCAGCAGGATGGAGACGCCATCGCGGCGCAGTTCGGCGATGGTGACAAAGATGTCGGCGACGATTTTGGGCGCAAGGCCGAGCGAGGGCTCGTCCAGCATCAGCAGCGTTGGTGCGCTCATCAGCGCCCGGCCCATGGCCAGCATCTGCTGCTCGCCGCCGGACAGCGTGCCGGCCAGTTGCGGCCGCCGCTCCTTCAGGCGCGGAAACAGCGTGTAGACCTGATCCAGCGTACGCTTCGCCTGCGCTGATGCGACGCGGAATCCGCCGAGCTGGAGATTGTCCTCCACCGTCATGGTGCTGAACAGCTCGCGATGCTCCGGCACCAGACAAAGACCCGCCGCCACCCGATCCTCGATGTCGAGGCGCGAGATGGTCCGGTCCGCGAAGGTCACGGCGCCGCTGAGCGGCAGGACGCCCATGATGGCGTTGAGCAGCGTCGTCTTGCCCGCGCCATTGGCGCCGACGATGGTGACGATCTCGTTCGCGCCCACCGTCAGCGAGGCCGAGCGAACCGCTTCCACCTTGCCATAGGACACCGAGACATCCGAAACAGACAGCAGAGGGGAGGTCATGCCGCGCCTCCGAGATAGGCCTTGATGACGTCGGGATTGGTCTTGATCTCGGCGGGAACGCCCTCGGCGATCTTCGCGCCGAAATCCAGCACGACGATGCGGCTGGCAAGGTTCATCACGAAGCCCATGTCGTGCTCGACCAGCAGCACCGACATGCCGCCGTCGCGCAACTGCCGCAGCAACTCGGCCAGTTTCTGCTTTTCCATGTGGCGCAGGCCTGCTGCGGGCTCGTCCAGCAGCAGCAGCACCGGATCGGCGCATAGTGCGCGGGCGATCTCGACGATGCGCTGCTGGCCGAGCGACAGGTTGCCCGCGAGCTGGTTCATCTCGCTGGTCAAGCCGACACGGGCGATCTGTCGGGCCGCCTCCGCCAGCAGTTTCGCTTCGTCCGCGCGGTCGAGCCGGAGCATGCTGCCCACCGGGCCTGCGTGGCCGCGCTGATGCGTGCCGAGCGCGACATTCTCCAGCACCGTCATGTCGGGCACCAGCTTGACGTGCTGGAAGGTGCGCGCCACGCCTCGCCGCACGATCTCCTGCGGCCGCTTGCCGGAGATGATCTCGTCGCGCAGCGCAACGGAGCCTGCGGTCGCCGCCAGCACGCCGGTGATGAGATTGAACGTCGTGCTCTTGCCCGCGCCGTTTGGTCCGATCAGTGCCACGATCTCCTGCGGGCGGACATTAAAGGAGACGTTGTTGACCGCGACCACGCCGCCGAACTGCTTGCGCGCCTCACGCACGTCGAGCAGCGGAGCCGTGCCGGCATGCGCGCCGACGTCGTCTCCACGCGGCGGCAGCGCTTCGGCTTCGCGCGGGTTGCGCCGTGGCGGCTCGATCCGCAGCAGCGCCATCAGGCGCGGCCAGATGCCGGTGGGTGCGACCTGGAGCAGCAGCACCAGCAGCAGGCCGAACACGATGGTTTCGAGCTGGGCTTCGGTGTTGAAGACGATGGGCAGCCAGCGTTGCAGCAACTCCTTCAGGATCACCACGATGCCGGCGCCAAGCACCGCGCCCCAGACGTATCCTGCGCCGCCCACCACCGCGATGAACAGATATTCGATGCCGGCATGAAGGCCGAACGGCGTCGGGTTCACCGCGCGCTGGAAATGCGCGTACAGCCAGCCAGACAGGCCGGCGAGGACCGCCGCATAGATGAAGACCAGCAGCTTGGCGCGCGAGGTCTCGACGCCGAACGATTCGGCCGCGACATGGCCGCGCCGCAGCGCGCGGATGGCGCGGCCGGTGCGCGAATCCAGCAGGTTCATGGTCAGCAGGCCGCAGACGATCACCGCGAACCAGATCGCGAAATAGATCGTGCCCGCATCGCGCATCTCGAATCCGCCGATGGATAGTGGCCGGATGTTGGAGATGCCGTCGTTCCGCCCGAGAAACTCCAGCTTGCTGAACAGGTAATACAGGCTGATGCCCCAGGCGATGGTGCCGAGCGGCAGGTAGTGTCCCGACAGCCGAACGGTGATGAGGCCGAGCAGCACGGCGAAACAGCCGCTCACGATCAGCGACAACGGCAGCGTCAGCCAGGGCGAGACGCCATAGGCCGTCGTCAGCACGGCGGTGGTGTACGCGCCGAAGCCGCAGAACGCGGCCTGCCCGAACGATGTGAGGCCGCCGACGCCGGTGAGCAGCACGAGGCCCATGGCGACCAGCGCCGCGAGGCCGATATTGTCGAGCAGCACCAGCCAGAACGGCGGGATGCCGGGGATGAAGGGGATCACCGCGATGATCGCGGCGAAGACGAGGATCGGCCAGCGCTGAGCCATCAGTCGTGATCCTCTTCCACGGCGGGGGCCGCCAGCGAGCGCAGCACCAGCACCGGCAGGATCAGGGTGAAAACGATCACTTCCTTGTAGTTGCTGGCGTAGAACGACGAGAACGCTTCGACGACGCCGACCAGGATGGCGGCCACGGCCGTCAGCGGATAGCTGATCAGCCCGCCGATGATGGCGGCGACGAAGCCTTTCAGGCCGATCAGGAAACCCGTGTCATAGTATAGCGTTGTGATCGGGACGATCAGGATGCCGGAAATGGCGCCGATCACCGCGGCGAGGAGAAACGCCATCTGGCCGGACAGCGAGGTGCGGATGCCGACCAGCCGCGCGCCGAGCCGGTTGACCGCGGTGGCGCGCAGCGCCTTGCCGACCAGCGTGTAGCCGAAGAACAGCCACAGCGCGACGATCAGCGCGGCGGTGATGGCGTAGACCGCGATGCTCTGCCCGGTGACGCGCAGCGGTCCCAGCGAGAACGCGGCGTCCGACAACGCCGGCGCGCGCATGCCCTCGGCACCGAAGAACACGAGGCCGATGCCCTGCAACGCCAGATGCGCGCCCACCGACGCGATCAGCAGCGTGAGCACGGAGGCGTGCGCGAGCGGCTGATAGGCGATGCGATAAAGATAAAGGCCGATGCAGGCCACGATGACGAGTGACAGCGTGATGTTGACCGCGACCCCGGCGTCTCGCCCCGCGAGTGCCCATGTGATGAGAACGACCAGGACGGGCAGCGCGATGTTCAGCCCTGCCGATCGCACGAGTTTTTTCGCCGAGAGTGCGTTGCGCTGGCTGAGCAGATCGAAGCCGAATGCGACGAGGCCCATCACCAGCGCCAGCAGCGCTGTGGCCGGCGTCTTGCCGGTGGACAACAGGGCGTAGGTGAGTGCGCCGTAGGTGATGAACTCGCCCTGTGGGATCAGGATGACGCGCGTGACCGCAAACACCAGCACGAGAGCGAGGCCAAGCAGCGCGTAGATTGCGCCGTTCGTCACGCCGTCCTGCAACAGGAACAGCAGAATGGTGGAATCCACGGCGGCGGCGCTCCCCCTCGGCGTCCGGCTCTTCGGCCCGTCCGTTGAATCGGACTGTGGCATGGCCGAAGTCACGAGCCCAATAAAGATAGGCCATAACAATTATCTGTTATAACCTCAAGGCGAATGGGCAAGGCGCGCGACGATAAACGGTCACCATCCGGACTGCGGGCGGCGGGAGCGTCGCGTCCGAAACCCGGGCGGGACGCGTTCGATCCGGCCCGCCGCGACCCGCCGGTTACCGGCACGCCGGGCGAAGGTCCGCTTGATGCCGGAGCGCTCGACATGGGCGAACTCGGCGGTCTTCTCGGCTATGCACTGAAGCGTGCGCAACTGCGGGTGTTCGAGGATTTCATGCGCTGCGTCGAGCCGTTGCAACTGACGCCGGCACAATTCTCCGTGCTGCTGCTGATCGATCGGAACCCGGGCCGCAACCAGAGCGAGATCGCAAGTGCGCTCGGGATTCAGCGGCCGAATTTCGTGGCCATGCTGGATGCCATGGAGGAGCGCGGACTGTGCGTCCGCAAACGCTCGCCCAGCGACCGCCGCTCGCATGTCCTGTCGCTGGCGGAGGAGGGGCGCACGGTGCTCGCGCGGGCGAAACGGCTGATCGCAACGCGCCATGAGGCGCGTCTCAGCGAGTTGCTCGGTGCGGATGTGCATGCGTCGCTGCTCGACAATCTCGGGCGCATCGCGGACGGGTTCTAGAGCAGTTCAGCTTTTCGTTGAATCGCTGAACTGCTCCAGTCCTTTGATGTGACGCGTTTCTTCACGCGAACCGATTTCCACTTCGCCCGAAAACGCTATAGGGCAGCTTTTACTCGGGATCGACAAGGATGATGCGGATGTCGTTGACGTTGGTCAGCGTCGGGCCGCTGTGCAGCAGGTCGCCGGTCGCCTCGAAGAAGGCGGTCGCATCGTTATCCGCGAGGCTGGCCTTGGCATCGAGCTGCTTTGCATCCATTGCGGCGAAAGTGCGGGCGTCGATGATCGCGCCGGCTGGATCGTCGGGCGAGCCGCCGCCGCCATCCGCGCCGTCGGTGTCGGCTGCGAGCGCGGCGATGCCGTCCGCGTCTTTCAACTGGATGGCGAGTGCGAGCGCATATTCCTGATTGGGACCGCCGCGGCCGCTGCCCTCAACCGTCACTGTCAACTCGCCGCCCGACAGGATCGCGACGCGCCTGCCGCGTACCAGCGATTGCAGGGCGAGCGCCGCGTGAGCGGCCGCGACCTCGCGCGCCTCTCCTTCGAGATCCGCGCCGAGGTCGATCACCTGATAGCCCTCGGCTTGCGCGCGGGCGATCGCTGCGTCCAGCGCATCGCGCGGCCGGGAGATCAGGTCGAAGCGCGTCCGGGCGAAGGCAGGATCGTCGGCCTTGGCGCTTTCATTGCGCGGGTCCTCGAGCGCCCGGCGGATCGCGTCGTCCGGCGTCAGGCCGTGGTCTTCGATGATCGCGCGCGCATCGGCCAGCGTCGTGGGATCCGGCACCGTGGGGCCCGAGGCGATGGTGGCCGGGTCGTCATGCGGCACGTCGGAAATCGCGAGCGTGACGACCCGCGCGGGAAACGCGGCGCGCGCCAGCCGCCCGCCCTTGATCCGCGACAGATGCTTGCGCACGGTGTTGATCGCGCCGATCGGCGCGCCGGAGCGCAGCAGCGCCCGGTTCATCTGCTGTTTCTGCGCGAACGAAACGCCTTCGGCCGGCGCGATCCAGTTGGCCGATCCGCCGCCCGAGAGCAGCACCAGCACGAGGTCGCCGTCGCCGGCAGCCTCCGCCAGTGCCAGCGTCCGCTCGGCGGCTTGCAAGCCGGCTTCGTCCGGCACCGGATGCCCGGCCTCGATCACTTCGATACGTCGGGTCGGTCGCCGGTGGCCGTGGCGCGTGGTGGCGAGGCCTCCGATCCGTTCGGGCGCAATATTCAGCGTGTCGATATAATGCCGTTCGGCGGCGGCGGCCATCGCTGCCGCACCCTTGCCCGCCGCAAGGACAATGATCCGGCCGGGCGGTGGCGGCGGCAGATGCGCCGCGAGGATATGATCCGGATGTGCCGCCCTGACGGCGGCATCGAACATCGCGCGGAGCAGGGGACGTCGGTCGGCCATCTGCGCTATGTGCCGAACCTGACGGGAACGGTCAATCGCCCGACCGCTGTTCTTGTCTGTAAAAAAGGGCCCTCCGCGGTTTTCGCGGAGGGCTTCGCGTTTTCAGGCCTGCAGTCGGCAGGTCGCGTCAGTTGCTGACCTCGCTGCTCAGAATCTCACCGAACAGGTCCCACTTCTCGCCCTTGAAGCGCATCATCTGCACCTGCTGGATCGGGGCGAAGTCCGTCGGGCTGGTGTTGATCTTGATTCCGGGCAGGATCACGTCTGGCGCGAAGTCCTTCAGGCTGGCGGCCTGTTTCATCACATTCGCGCGGGTCAGGTCGTCACCGCACATCTCCAGCACCTTGTGCAGGGTCTGGGCGGCGCCGTAGCCGTACACATGGCCGCTATCGGCCTTGTTGGCGCCGGGCATGTACTTGTCGATGAACGCGTGCCACTTCTTCATACCGGGATCGTTGTCCCACTGCGGATCGGCGCCGTCCTTCAGATAGGCGGCGGACAGCACGCCCTGGCCGTTCTCGAAGCCGGCCGGCTTCATCACCGCGCCCACCGAAATGCTGACATTGGTGACGATGTGGAACGGCTTCCAGTTCAGTTCGGCAACCTTCTTGATGGTCTGTGCGGCGAACTTCGGCGTGGTGAAGTTCATCAGCGTGTCGGCATTGGTCGACTTGATCTTCACGATGTGCGAATCGATCGTGGGCTCCGAGATTTCATAGCTCTCCTCGATCACGATCATCGAGGCGGCCTTGTCGCCCAGTCCTTCCTTGAAGGCCTTGAAGTAGTCTTTGCCGAAGTCGTCGTTTTGATAGAGAATCGCGATCTTGGCGTCGGGCTTCTCCTTCAGCACATACTTGGCATAGATCCGCGCCTCATCCTGGTAATTGGGCTGCCAGCCCATGGTCCAGGGGAAATTTTTCGGATCATCCCACTTCGCGGCTCCCGTGGCGACGAAGAGCTGCGGCACCTTCTTGGTGTTGAGATATTTCTGGACGGCGGTGTTCGACGGCGTGCCGAGCGGGTTGAAAACCAGCAAGACCTCGTCGCTCTCCACCAGCTTGCGGATGTGCTCGACGGCCTTCGGCGGCGAGTAGGCGTCGTCGTAGGTGATGAAGTTCACCTTGCGCCCGTTGATGCCGCCATTGTCGTTGACCATCTTGAAATAGGCTTCCTCGGTCTTGCCGATGGCACCGTAGGCCGACGCCGGGCCGCTATACGGCATGACGTTGCCGATCTTGATCTCGGTATCGCTCGCGCCGCTGTCGTATTTCTTCTGCGCCAGCGCGGTCGAACTCAGTGCTGCCATCGACAGGATGGCGGCGGAGATGGTGGCGATTCCTCTCTTTTTCATCATTATCTTTTAGCCTTTCTTCAGTTTGGACAGGAGATTAGGCACCATGTACGCGATCTGCCTTGCGCCATGCGGCACGACGAAGATCACGACAATGAGGAGGGCTCCGAAAACGGCGCCTGAGAGTCCCTTCGAGATACTTTCCGCGAAGTTCGGCACGAAGACGATGAAGGCCGATCCGACGAGCGAGCCGGGCAGCCAGCCGACGCCGCCGACCACCATGCCAAGGAACAGCGCGATGGCGAGCTGGAAGGTGTAGGAATCCGGCGCGACGAACTGCACGGCGATGGCGCCGAGGCCGCCCGCGACGCCGGTGATTCCGGCACTGATGCCGAACGCCAGCGTCTTGTAGAGCGAGACGTCGACGCCCATCGCCGAGGCCGCGATCTGGTTGTCGCGGATCGCGAACAGGGCGCGGCCCGAGCGCGAATTAAGCAGGTTGACCGACGCCACGTAGATCAGGATCGAGACGATCAGGGTGAAGTAGTAGAGCCACATGTCCTGCGACATCGGCAGGCCGAACGGTGCGTCCGGCTTGGTGATGACGAGCCCCTGCACGCCGCCGGTCCAGTGCTCGAACACGTGCAGCTTGAGAAGCTGCGGCATCGCCACCGCCAGCGCGAAAGTGGCCAGCGCCAGATAGATGCCGGACAGCCGCAGCGCCGGGAAGCCGAACAGGAACCCGGCGATGAAGCAGATGATGCCGGCGACCGGCAGCGTCAGCACGTAGTTGACACCGGAATGCTCCATCAGGATGCCGGCGGTGTAGGCGCCCAGCGCGTAGAATGCGCTGTGGCCGAGCGAGAACTGGCCGCTGCCACCGGTGAGAACGTTCAGCGCCAGAATCGCGACGGCGTAGATCAGCCACATCGTCATCTGGAAGATGACGAAGTTCTTCACGAACAGCGGCACGACGAGCAGCAGTGCGAGCACGACGAGCGTCGTGGTCCAGTTGAGTGACATCGCCTTGCGCGGCACTGCGTCCACGGCGGCGGATTCGGAAGCGGTTTCCTGGATCGTGGTCATGGGGTCAGACTCGCTGAACGATGGCGCGGCCGAACAGCCCGGTGGGCTTGAAGACCAGCACGACAATGATGAGGGCGAGAGCGATCGGCAGTTTCAGTTCGTTGCCGACGCCGGGAATGTAGGTTCCGGCGAGGTTCTCGAAGACGCCGACGAGGAAGCCGCCGACCACTGCACCGAGCGGGCTTGTGAGACCGCCGAGCACCGCCGCGGCAAAGCCGTAAAGCAGCACGCCGCCCATCATGTTCGGTTCAAGGAACACGACGGGAGCGATCAGCATGCCGGCGATGGCGCCGATCGCGCTGGCCATGCCCCAGCCCAGCGCCACCATCCAGCTGGTGTTGATGCCGACGAGACGGGCGGATTCAGGCATCGACGCTGCGGCACGCATCGCAAGACCGACGCGGGTGTACTGGAAGAACAGATAGAGCAGCACCAGCAGCAGCGTGGTGACGCCGATCATGCCGGCCTGATGGGTCGAGATCAGCTGGCTGCCAAGGAACGGCGAGGATCCGAACGGCGAGGGGAACTGCTTGATGGTGAAGTCCCAGGTCAGGCCGGCGACGCTGTTGATGATCGCAAACAGCGCGATAAAGCCGGCGACGTGGGTCAGCACCGGCGCATTCGCCAGCGGTTTGAACAGCGCGCGCTCGATGATCACGCCGCCGATGAAGGCGAAGCCCAACGTGAGAAGGAATGCCCACCAGTAGGGAATGCCCCACTGCATGAGCTGCCAGGCGACGAAGGTGGCGAACATCGCCATCTCGCCCTGTGCGAAGTTCAGATGGTCGATGGCCTGGTAGATCATCACGACGGCGAGCGCCATACAGGCGTAGATCGCGCCGGTGGCGATCCCGGCCAGGACTTGATTGGTAAAAAGCTCCATGGCCGGTTCCTCAGTAGCCGAGATACGATTTGCGGATATCTTCGTTGTTGGCGATCTCTTGCGCCGGCCCGGACATCACGATCCGGCCGGTCTCGATCACGTAGGCCTGTTCGGCGATCTCCAGCGCGAGCTGCGCGTTCTGCTCGACGACAAGGATCGTCACCTTCTCGTCGCGGTTGATCTTGCCGAGGATGCCGAACAGATCGCGCACCACCAGCGGCGCGAGGCCGAAGGAGGGCTCGTCCAGCAGCATCAGGCGCGGCCGCAGCATCAGCGCCCGCGCCACGGCCAGCATTTGCTGTTCGCCGCCGGAGAGCGTGCCGGCCTGCTGGGTGCGGCGCTGCTTGAGCACGGGAAAGTGCCCGTACATCCGCTCGATGTCCTGATCGATGTCCTTCATGTTGCGGCGGGTGATGGCGCCGAGCTGAAGGTTCTCCTCCACCGTCATCGTGGTGAAGGTACCGCGGCCCTGCGGCACGTGGGCGATGCCGAGCCGCACGATGCTCTCCGTCGACCTGCCGGTCAGGGGCTTGCCCTCGAACTGGATCGTGCCGGTCGAGCGGATCATGTTGCAGATCGCACGCAGCGTCGTGGTCTTGCCCGCGCCGTTGGCGCCGAGCAGTGTCGTCACGGTGCCTTCTTTCAGGCCGAAAGCGAGGCCGTGCAGCGCCTGGATCTGTCCATAGTAGGAGCGCAGATTGTCGATTTCCAGAAGCGTGTTCATGAGTCCTTGCTCCCGAGATAGGCCTTGATGACGTCGGGGTTGGACTGCACCTGCGAGGGTGTGCCTTCCGCCAGCTTCTTGCCGAAGTTCAGCGCGACGACATGGTCGGCGATCGACATGACGAGGCCCATGTGGTGTTCGACCAGCAGCACCGTCGCGCCGCGCTGATCGCGGATGCGGCGGATCAGGTCGCCGAGGACATAGACTTCCTCGTGGTTCAGGCCGCCGGCCGGCTCGTCGAGCAGCAGGATCTTCGGCTCGGCCGCGAGTGCGCGCCCGAGTTCGACGCGCTTCTGCGTGCCGAACGGCAGTCCCGAGACGATCTTATGCTGGACGTCTTCAAGATCGAGATAGGCGACTATCTCGTCGACCTTCTTGTTGATCTGCGCCTCGACGCGGCGCGAGCCGGGCAGCTTCAGCGAATCGCTGACGACATTGCCGTCCGTGCGCGAATGCGCGCCGACGCGGATGTTGTCGCGTACGGAAAGATTGGCGAACAGCGCCACGTTCTGGAAAGTGCGACCGATGCCGATCTCCGCGATCCGGTGCGCCGGACGCGTGAGAATGCTCTCGCCCTCCATCGTGATCTCGCCCTTGCTCGGCTGGTAGAGCCGGCTCAGGCAATTGAACAGCGTCGTCTTGCCGGCGCCATTCGGGCCGATCAGCCCGAGGATCTGGCCTCGCTGCATGTTGAACGACACGCCGTTGAGCGCGACGATGCCGCCGAACACGACGCTGACGTCCTGTACGGCGAGCAGGGGCGTCGACCCCTGCGCAGCTTGTTGCATCATCGTGCGCGGCCTCTGGCCGCAGCGCAGCCGCGCCTATTTGATCCCCTCTGTAACACGGGCAACTCTTCCTCCTGGTCTTGGTTTCTTGGCTTCTTGTTTTTTTGCAGGCCCGACGGTTATTCCGTTCATCGCCTGTTCGATACTTCTTACCATCGCGAGCAATCGCGGTCCAATGTCAGTGCGCAGCCGATCCTCGGTGAAGCGGAAGGCAGGCGCGCCGCAATTGAATGCGATCGGTCCCGTCCCGTCGCTCATGGCGAGCGAAACGCCCGCCGCGTGGATGTCGTCGTGCCATTCCCCGGCCGAGATGACGAAGCCGTATTTGGCGACCATCTCGCCGGATCGTTCAAGCCCGTCGCGGATTTTCGGCCAGCGATGGCCGTAATGCTCGCGCAACTCGCGAAGCAAGACACCGCGTTCGTCGTCAGGCAAGGCCCAAAAATAGGCACGGCCCATGGCGGTGGTCGCGATGGGCACGCGCGAGCCGACATCGAGCTGCACACCGACGGTCAATTCTCCGCGACTCTGGCCGAAATAGATCATGCTCAGCCGGTCGCGTCCGCCGACCGCGCAGGCGCCGCCGGTCTGGCGCATCAGTTCGTTCCGGTACGGCTCCGACAGGTGCCTTACACCCAGATTGGTCAGCGCGGCGTAACCGAGCGAGAGGACCGCGGGCGCAAGCTGATATTTTTCGAAACGCGGCACCTGGGTGAGATAGCCGAGCCGCGTCAGCGTATAGGTGAGGCGCGATACCGTGGGTTTCGGAAGATTGGTTCGCGCTGCGATTTCCTGATTGCCCAACATTCCATCACGAGGGTGGAATGCACGCAAAACATCCAGGCCGCGTGAGAGCGCAACGACGAAATTACGGTCGGTTGCAGGCTTCTTCGCGGGGCGCTTCATTGCGTGGCGTGTTCCGTCAGCAGGCGTCAAGGCGGTTGTTATGATGAATGCCGTCGCGGGCGATCGCAAAGGAGCTCCGGGCGGCGTGCTAGCTGCTTCAATCCGCGCCGATTGTCGCAATAGCGACTGAACACAAGACCGAAGCGCTCGTATCCATTGCAGGATAGAAAGGCGTTTTCCTCATGCGATCTGCTCGCTTGTTTTCTTCATGCGTTGAACGCATGCATCTTATAGGCGACAGACATGCCGCCGTCTCGTTGACAAGGGACGCTCTTCAAAATATCCCTCTCTGTCAAGTCGCGAAATTAAATTTCGCACTGCGAAATCGTGGGCTGCAAGGCCTGCCGGGTCTGAGTCGCCGTGACCGCCATCGGGCGGCACGGCGGCCGGAATGCAAGACGCAAGGGAGAAGCGCGTGAGTGAAGTGGTGAAGCTTGAACGCAGCAATGGCGTTGCCATCGTCACAATCGACAGTCCGCCAGTCAATGCGCTCAGCCACGCAGTGCGCAAGGGGATCAGCGACTGCGTCAGGGCGGCTGCCGTCGATTCCGAGGTTCAGGCGATCGTGCTGACCTGCGGGGGGCGTACATTTGTCGCAGGTGCCGATATCACCGAATTCGGCAAGCCGCCGCAGGCCCCCGGCCTTCATGAGGTCATCGCCGAGATCGAGAATTGTTCGAAGCCCGTCGTGGCCGGCATTCACGGCACGGCGCTCGGCGGCGGTCTTGAGCTGGCGCTCGGCTGTCATTTCCGGGTTGCGACGAAGGACGCGAGGCTTGGTCTGCCGGAGGTGAAGCTCGGGCTTCTGCCCGGCGCGGGCGGCACGCAGCGCCTGCCGCGCGCGGTCGGCCCCGAACTCGCGGTCAAGATGGTCGTCACCGGCGACCCGATCCCCGCCGCCGAGGCGCTCAAGAACGGGCTGATCGAGGAGATTGTCGATCATCAGGCGACTGGCGCGGAAGCCTTCGCGCGCAAGGTGCTGGCCGAGAAGCGCCCGCTGCGCAAGCTGCGCGACGATGATGCCAAGCTCGCCGCCGCCAAGGCCGACCGCAGCCTGTTCACCAACGCGGCGGCCGCAGCCAACAAGCGCAATCGCGGGCTGGAAGCGCCGCTGGTCTGCGCCGAGGCGGTCGGCTGGTCGCTCGATACTCCGTTCGACGAAGCGCTCAAGAAGGAGCGCGAGGCGTTCCTCAAGCTGGTGGCGGGCGATCAGTCGAAGGCGCAGCGCTATGCCTTCTTCGCCGAGCGTGAGGCCGCCAAGGTGGATGGCGTCCCGGCGGGCACCAAGCCGCGTCCGGTCGAGCGCGTCGCCATCATCGGCGCCGGCACCATGGGCGGCGGCATCGCGATGTCGTTCGCCAATGCCGGCATCCCGGTCACGCTGATCGAGACTGGCGAGGAACAGCTCAAGCGCGGCCTCGGCGTGATGCAGAAGAACTACGAGGCGACTGCGGCGCGTGGCGGCATTCCCGCGGATGCGCCCGCAAAGCGCATGGGCCTGATCAAGGGGGTCGTCGGCCTTGAGAACGTCAAGGATGCCGATCTCATCATCGAGGCGGTGTTCGAGACCATGGCGGTGAAAAAAGAGGTCTTCACGGCGATCGATGCGCACGCCAAGCCCGGCGCGGTGCTGGCCTCCAACACGTCCTATCTCAACATCAACGATATTGCCGCCGTCACCAAGCGGCCGCAGGACGTGCTGGGCATGCACTTCTTCAGCCCGGCCAACGTGATGAAACTGTGCGAGATCGTGCGCGCCGCCAAGACCGCGCCGGACGTGCTGATGACCGCCGTCACCATCGCCAAGCGTATCGCCAAGGTGCCCGCCGTGGTCGGCGTGTGCGACGGCTTCGTCGGCAATCGCATGCTGGCGGCCCGATCCAAGCAGTCCGACAAGCTGCTGTACGAGGGCGCGCTGCCGCAGCAGGTGGACGCCGTCGTCACCAAGTTCGGCCTGCCGATGGGGCCGTTCGCGATGGGCGATCTCGCAGGCCTCGATATCGGCTGGCGCTCGCGCAAGGATCGCGGCATCAAGTCCGAGATCGCGGATGCGTTGTGCGAGGCGGGTCGCTTCGGCCAGAAGACCGGCAAGGGCTACTACAAGTACGAAGGCGGCTCGCGCGCGCCGCTGCCGGACCCCGAGGTCGAAAAGCTGATCGAGGAGACCTGCGCCCGGCTTGGCATCAAGCGCCGCGCGGTGAGCGACGAGGAGATTCTCGAGCGCATGGTCTATCCGATGATCAACGAGGGTGCGCGGATTCTCGAAGAGGGAATCGCGGCGCGGCCGAGCGATATCGACGTGATCTGGCTCTATGGCTACGGCTGGCCGATCTATCGCGGCGGCCCGATGTTCTATGCCGATCAGGTCGGCCTCAAGCACGTCGCCGAGCGCTTGTCGTACTACGCGAAGGCCATCAACGATCCGTCGCTGGAGCCGTCGCCGCTCCTGAAGAAACTCGCCGCCGAAGGCGGGACCTTCGCCTCGCTTGGCAAGCCGAACAAGGCGGCCGCCTGATTGGATCGCGGGCCTGCCGGGCCCGGAAAAGCCCGGCAGGCATCCTTGCCCTCCCGATCCGCGGGAGGCCGTTCAAGATGCTGGCCCTCGCAGCCGAGTTTTCCGATGAACTATCCCGGTGAAAAGTTTTACCCGGCAGGCGTGTCCTGGGATGCGCCGATCGAGAAGAGCACGCTTCCCGATCTTCTCGCGAATGCCGTTTCCGCCTTCGGCGAGCGAACCGCTATCGAGTTTCGCGAGCAGCCCATCAGCTTCGTCCGGTTGCAGCAGATGGTGGATGCCACGGCGGCGGCCTTTCTGCGCGCGGGATGCGGCAAGGGGGCGACGGTCGCGCTGTTTCTGGGCAACACGCCCGATCATCCGATCAACTTCTTCGGTGTGCTGAAGGCCGGCGCGCGGCTGGTTCACCTCAGCCCGCTGGACGGTGAGATCGCGCTCGCGCACAAGATCACCGACAGCGGCGCGCGCACGCTGGTGACCTGCGATCTCGCGGCGTTGATGCCGATCGCGCTGAAGTTTCTCGAACGCGGTCTGATCGATCGGCTTATCGTGTGCGGCGACGCGCGGTGGGGCGATGCCGGTAACAGGCTGGCGGCGCTGCCGGACGATCCGCGCATCGTGACGGTCGCAGATTTTATCGCGGGTGCGCCGTTGCCGGAGGTGTGGCCGACCGTGGATGTGGAAGACGTCGCGCTGCTGCAATACACCGGCGGGACCACCGGATTGCCAAAGGGCGCGATGCTGTCGCATCGCAATCTTACCTCCGCCGTCGGCATCTATCAGGTGTGGAATGCGCCGCTTCGTGTCGCGCGCGATCGCATCGAGCGCGTGATCTGCGTGCTGCCATTGTTCCACATCTACGCGCTGACGGTCGTGTTGCTGTCGAACTTGCGCAACGGCAACGTCATCTCGCTGCACCAGCGCTTCGATGTCGATGCGGTGATGCACGACATCGAGGTGAAGCGCGCCACGTCCTTCCCCGGCGTGCCGACCATGTGGATCGCCATCGCCAGCCTGCCCGACCTCGATACGCGCGATCTGTCCTCGCTCGCCTCCGCCGGATCGGGCGGCGCGCCGCTGCCGGTGGAGGTCGCACGCATCTTCGAACAGAAGACGGGGCTGGCGCTGAAAAGCGGCTGGGGCATGACGGAGACCTGTTCGCCGGGCACGGCGCATCCCCCGGCGGGGCCGGACAAACCGGGCTCCATCGGCCTGATGCTGCCGGGCATTGAACTCGACGTGGTGGCGCTTGAAGACACCGCGCGCGTGCTTCCGGTAGGCGAGGTCGGTGAAATCCGGATTCGCGGCCCGAACGTGACGCGCGGCTACTGGAAGCGCGAGGCGGAAACGGCGGAGTCGTTCGTGGGCGACCGCTTCCTCACCGGCGACATCGGTTACATGGATGCGGACGGCTATTTCTATCTGGTCGACCGCAAGAAGGACATGATCATCTCCGGCGGCTTCAATGTCTATCCGCAGATGATCGAGCAGGCGATCTATACGCATCCCGGTGTCCAGGAGGTCATCGTGATCGGCATTCCCGATGACTATCGCGGCGAGGCGGCAAAGGCCTTCGTCAAGCTGCGCGCGGGCGCCGCGCCGTTTTCGGTCGAAGAGCTTCGCGCGTTTCTCGCCGGCAAGGTTGGCAAGCACGAACTTCCCGTGGCCGTCGAATTCGTCGACGAACTGCCGCGCACGCCGGTCGGCAAACTGTCCCGCCACGAACTGCGACAACAGCAGAAGCCGTCGCCGTCCCCGATCAACGAATCCAAACCAATCGCAACAGGAGTCCAATCATGACAGACGCAGTTATCGTCTCCACCGCCCGCACCCCGATCGGCAAGGCCTATCGCGGCGCGCTGAACAACACGGGGGGCGCGACGCTGCTCGGGCATGCCATCGAGCACGCGGTGAAGCGCGCGGGCCTCGATCCGGCGGAAGTCGAGGACGTGGTGATGGGTGCGGCCCTGCAGCAGGGTTCGACCGGCGGCAACATCGCCCGCAAGGCGCTGCTGCGTGCGGGCCTGCCGGTGACGGTTGCCGGCACCACCATCGACCGCCAGTGCGCCTCAGGTCTTCAGGCGATCGCGCTCGCCGCCCGCTCGGTGCTGTTCGATGGCGTTCAGATCGCGGTTGGCGGTGGCGGCGAGTCGATCAGCCTCGTGCAGAACGAGCATGCCAACACGTTCCACGCGGTCGATCCGATGTTGGAGAAGATCAAGGGCGAGGTCTACATGCCCATGATCGATACCGCCGAGGTGGTGGCCAAGCGCTATGGCATTTCGCGCGAGGCGCAGGACGAATACGCGCTAGAGAGTCAGCGCCGCACGGCAGCCGCCCAGCAGGGCGGCAAGTTCAAGGACGAGCTCGCGCCGATCACCACCCAGATGGCGGTGGCGGACAAGGCGACCGGACAGGTGTCCTTCAAGGAAGTCACCCTGTCGCAGGACGAAGGCCCGCGCCCGGAGACCACGGCGGAAGGCCTTGCGGGGCTGAAGGCCGTGCGCGGCGAAGGTTTCTGCATCACCGCCGGAAACGCCAGCCAGCTTTCGGACGGCGCCAGCGCCACCGTGATCATGACCGACGCCGAGGCGGCCAAGCGCAACCTGAAGCCGCTCGGCATCTTCCGTGGCTTCGTCTCCGCCGGCTGCGAGCCGGACGAGATGGGCATCGGCCCGGTGTTCGCCGTGCCGCGCCTTTTGCAGCGCCATGGCCTCAAGGTCGACGATATCGACCTTTGGGAGCTCAACGAGGCCTTCGCCGTTCAGGTGCTCTACTGCCGCGACAAGCTCGGCATCGACCCGGAGAAGATCAACGTCAACGGCGGCGCGATTTCGGTCGGCCACCCCTATGGCATGTCAGGCGCGCGCCTCACCGGCCATGCGCTGATCGAGGGCCGTCGCCGCAAGGCGAAGTATGCGGTCGTTACCATGTGCGTCGGCGGCGGCATGGGCTCCGCCGGTCTGTTCGAGATTGTGCACTAAGTCCTGGTCAAACGTCCGGGCTGCGCGCGGCGTGGCCCGGACGACCGGAGCAAGCTGCCGACAACTGGAAGGAACACACAATGGATCTCAGCTTCAGCAGGGAAGAAAACGCGTTCCGCGATGAGGTCCGCGCCTTCTTCAAGGACAACGTGCCGCCGGAGCTTCGCGAGAAGCTTCAGGAGGGACGCCATCCCTCCAAGGAAGACATGGTCGTCTGGACCCGCATCCTCAACAAGAAGGGGTGGGGCGTTCCGCACTGGCCGGTGGAGTACGGTGGCACCGGATGGACCGCGGCCCAGCAATACATCTTCAACGAAGAGATGCAGATGACGCCCGCCCCGTCGCCGCTGGCGTTCGGCGTCAACATGGTCGGCCCGGTGATCTACACCTTCGGCAACGAAGAGCAGAAAAAATACTATCTGCCGCGCATCGCCAATCTCGACGACTGGTGGTGCCAGGGCTTCTCGGAGCCGGGCTCGGGCTCCGATCTCGCCTCGCTCAAGACCACGGCCAAGCGCAAGGGCGACGTCTACGTCGTCAACGGCCAGAAGACCTGGACCACGCTGGCGCAGCACGCGGACTGGATCTTCTGTCTGGTGCGGACCGACGCCAACGTGAAAAAGCAGGAAGGTATTTCCTTCCTTCTGATCGACATGAAGTCGCGCGGCATCACGGTGCGTCCAATCATCACCATCGAGGGCGGGCACGAGGTCAACGAAGTGTTCTTCGATGACGTCGAGGTGCCGGCGACCAATCTGGTCGGCCAGGAGAACAAGGGCTGGGACTATGCCAAGTTCCTGCTCGGCAACGAGCGCACCAACATCGCTCGCGTCGGCATGTCCAAGGAGCGCATCCGCCGGCTGAAGGAGCTGGCAAGCAGCGTCAAGGCCAACGGCCGACCGGTGATCGAGGATCCGCGCTTCCGCGAGAAGCTCGCGCAATGCGAGATCGACCTCAAGGCGCTGGAGATCACGCAGATGCGCGTGGTGGCGGCCGAAGGACGGCACGGCAAGGGCAAGCCGGACCCGGCGTCCTCGATCCTCAAGATCAAGGGCTCGGAAATCCAGCAGACCACCACCGAACTTCTGCTTGAGGTGATCGGTCCGTTCGGTGCGCCGTTTCAGCCGGAAAGCGCGGTGGGATCGAACGACATCGCCGACTGGACCACGCAGATCGCGCCCGCCTATTTCAATTACCGCAAGGTATCGATCTATGGCGGCTCCAACGAGATCCAGCGCAACATCATCGCCAAGGCGGTGCTGGGACTTTGAGGTCCGCCTCGTCCGCTTGCGGGCGAAGCTGCCTTTGTGCCGTAATGTGAGGAACGGAAATGGATTTCGATTTGTCCGAGGAGCAGCGGCTCCTGAAGGAAAGTATCGAGGGGTTGCTGGCGGACTCTTATGATTTCGAGAGCCGCAAGAAATATCGCGCCGAGCCGAAGGGCTGGAGCAAGGCCGTCTGGAGCAAGCTGGCCGAGCAGGGTCTGCTCGGCCTGCCGTTCGCGGAAGAGGACGGCGGCTTCGGCGGCGGCGCGGTCGAGACCATGATCGTGATGGAGGCGATGGGACGCTCGCTCGTGGTCGAGCCATATCTCGCCACCGTCGTGCTCGCTGGCGGCTTCCTGCGCCACGGCGGAACGGCCGGGCAGAAGGCGGCGCATCTGCCGGGCATCATCGACGGCAGCAAAATCTTTGCTTTCGCGCAGCTTGAGCGGGATTCGCGCTACGATCTGGCCAATGTCGCGACGATGGCGAAGAAGAGCGGCGATGGCTACGTGATCAGCGGCGAGAAGTTCGTCGTCGGTCACGGCGACAGCGCCGACATGCTGGTGGTGACAGCCCGCACGGCGGGTGGGCAGACGGACCGGAACGGCATCGGCGTGTTTCTCGTGCCGGCGAATGCCAAGGGCGTCGACGTGACCGGTTATCCGACACAGGACGGCCAGCGTGCCGCCAACATCCGTTTCAAGGATGTCGAGGTTGGTGCGGATGCCGTGATCGGAGATCCGGCTGGTGGACTGGTGCTGATCGAGCGCGTGGTGGACGAGGCGCGCACCGCGCTGTGCGCCGAGGCCGTCGGCGCGATGGACGAGAGCCTGAAGACCACGGTCGAGTATATCAAGACCCGCAAGCAGTTCGGCGTGCCGATCGGTACGTTCCAGGCGATCCAGCATCGTGCCTCGGACATGTTCGTGGCGCTGGAGCAGGGCCGCAGCATGGCGATGTTCGCAACCATGGCGAACGGCTTCGACGATGCGCAGGAGCGCGCGACGGCGGTGGCGGCGGCCAAGGTGCAGATCGGGCGTTCCGCGCGCTTCGTCGGCCAGCAGTCGATCCAGCTGCATGGCGGCGTCGGCATGACCGACGAGTTCAAGATCGGTCATTATTTCAAGCGGCTGACCATGATCGAGTCGAGCTTCGGCGACACCGACTTCCATCTGAGCCGCGTGTCCAGCACGGGCCTCCTGAAAGACTGATCCACCACGCCGGCGGCCGCGCATGCGCGGCCGCTTTCGCCCGGGCGCGGCGTGGCGCGCTTCTGGCCACGTAGTTGCGCGTCACCGAAAAACAAAACACGAGGAAGCGCCATGAAGGGCACGCCGTTCGATCTTGCGGGCAAGGTTGCCATCGTCACCGGGTCGAGCCGGGGCATCGGCCGCGCCTCGGCGGAACTGATGGCCCGCATGGGCGCGAAGGTCGTCGTCTCCAGCCGCAAGGCCGATGCCTGCGAGGAGGTGGCGAAAGGCATCCGCGGCGCCGGCGGCGAGGCACATGTCATCGCCTGCAACATCTCGCGCCGAAATGAGGTCGAGGCGCTGGTGGACGGTACCGTCGATCACTACGGCCAGCTCGACATCCTGGTCTGCAACGCGGCCGTGAATCCTTATTATGGTCCGCTGCTCGACATCACCGACGAAGCGTTCGACAAGATCATGGGCTCGAACGTCAAGAGCAATGTCTGGCTCTGCGCGCGCGCGATTCCGCACATGGCCAGGCGCGGTGGCGGCTCGGTGGTGATCATTTCCTCCATCGGCGGTCTTCGTGGTTCGACCGTGATCGGCGCCTACGGTATCTCGAAGGCGGCGGACTTTGCGCTGGCGCGCAGCCTGGCCGGCGAATGGGGGCCGAAGAACGTGCGTGTGAACTGCATCGCGCCGGGGCTCGTGAAGACCGATTTTGCCCGCGCGCTGTGGGAGGATGCCGAGACCCTCAAGCGCCGCACCGCGACCACGCCGCTGCGCCGGATCGGTGAGCCGGATGAGATCGCCGGAGCCGTGGTTTATCTCGCTTCCGACGCCTCCACCTTCATGACCGGGCAGACGATTGTCATCGATGGTGGCGTGACGACGGCTTCCGTTTGAGGGCCTGAGAGCCGTTCGCTTTTGACTGTGCGGGAGAAGTGACGATGGCCTCGCTGGTGATGGCAATCGATCAGGGCACCACCTCCTCGCGCGCCATCGTGTTCCGGCATGGGGCGGCGCAGGAGATTTCCGTCGCCGCCATCAGCCAGCGCGAGTTTCCGCAGCATTTCCCGATGTCCGGCTGGGTCGAGCACGAGCCGGACGACATCTGGGCGACGACCATTGCCACGTGCCGCGAGGCGATGGACAAGGCAGGCGCGGCAGCCGCGGATATCGCGGCCATCGGGATCACCAATCAGCGGGAAACCACCGTGGTGTGGGACCGCATCACAGGGCAGGCGGTGCATCGGGCCATCGTCTGGCAGGACCGCCGCACGGCCGATATCTGCGCGCGCCTCAAGGCGGAGGGCCACGAACCCACGGTCACAGCCAAGACCGGGCTGATCATCGATCCGTATTTCTCCGGCACCAAGGTCGGCTGGATTCTCGATCACGTGCCGGGTGCACGGGCGCGCGCCGAGCGCGGCGAACTTCTGTTCGGCACCATCGACAGCTATCTGCTGTGGCGGCTGACCGGTGGCAGGGTTCATGCGACCGATGCCACCAACGCCGCGCGCACGCTGCTGTTCAACATTCACACCGGCGCATGGGACGATGAACTGCTGGCGCTGCTGCGGGTGCCGACGTCGATGCTGCCGCGGGTACAGGATTCGTCGGCGCATTTCGGCGACACCGAGCCCGGGCTGTTCGGTGGTGCCATCGCGGTGCGCGGCATCGCGGGCGATCAGCAGGCGGCCACCATCGGGCAAGCCTGCTTTCGCCCCGGCATGATCAAGTCCACTTATGGCACGGGCTGCTTCGCGCTGCTCAACACGGGCGCAGAGCCGGTTGTCTCGCAGAACAAGCTGCTCACCACCATCGCCTATCAGCTTGGCGGCAAGCGCACCTATGCGCTGGAGGGCTCGATCTTCGTGGCCGGTTCGGCCGTGCAGTGGCTGCGCGACGGATTGAAGATCATCGAGGACGCGGCGGAGACCGGGCCGCTCGCCGACCGTGCCGACGCGGCGCAGGACGTCTATCTCGTGCCGGCCTTTGTCGGCCTCGGCGCGCCGTACTGGAATCCGCGCGTGCGTGGCGGATTGTTCGGGCTCACGCGCAACACCGGGCCTGCGGAGCTTGCTCATGCGGCGCTGGAAAGCGTCTGCTATCAGACTCACGATTTATGGGCGGCGATGCGCGCGGACTGGCCCGCTGCCGATCCAACTGCGACGGTATTGCGCGTCGACGGAGGAATGACGGCATCTGACTGGATGCTGCAGCGGCTGGCCGATGTGCTGGACGCGCCGGTTGACCGCCCGACGATCCCGGAGACAACGGCGCTCGGCGCGGCCTATCTTGCCGGGCTCTCGGCGGGTGTATTTCCCGAACCTGATCGGTTCGCCGACAATTGGCGGCTGGAACGGCGTTTCCAGCCGAGCATGAGCGCGGCTACGCGGGCGCGCAAACTGTCCGGCTGGTCGCGTGCGATCGCGGGCATTCTCGCCAGCGATCCTGCAACTGGCGACGATTGACCGGTCGGGGCCGTTAGAGGCTCCGACCGGTCAACGCCGTTCAACAGTTACTGACAGATGCGCTGCTGGCCGCGGTCATCACGGAACCAGGTGCCCGGTTCGCAGACAAAGCCGTTGCGGGCCGCATAGCTCGGTGAAGTCTGGATTGCGGTGCCGTTATAGCTGTATCCGGGATCGCGATAGCCGTAACCCGCCGGTCCGCCATAGGCATAGGGGCCCTGACCGAACGGAGCTGCCGCCACCGCGCCGGCGGTTCCGACTGCGGTGCCGGCGATGGCTCCCGCCGTGCCGACCGCGCCGCCGACGATCGCGCCGGTGGCGTCAAGCGGGAAAAAGCCCGTGCGCGGGCCAGCAAAGTCATTGCGGTAGGCTGGGCCGGCATCTGCACGATAGGCGGCATTGGCATCTTGCGCTGCGCGGCGCTCACTCATGCGGTCATGCTTCATGGACGCATGATGGCCCGCATGTTTGTGCGAATGCCTCATGTCCTTAGCCATGGCGGGCGTGATCGCGAGAGCGGCGACGGCCGTGGCGGCTGCAAGCAACGATGCTTTCTTCATGGGAGCCTCCTTCTGCATGTTGAACTGATGCTGCTTCAACACGCGTCGGTGGCCCTCGTTCCTCGCGACGTTTTGAGAAATTTCATATTTTCGAGGCGCTCACGGTGCTGTGAGAATGGAAGTGGATCTCAGTTCGCTCACGGTCCCATGTGTGAGTCCATAACGTTATGTGCTTGATGGGGATCTGGAGGCGAGGGCGCCATTATTTCGTTTCATCCTTGTTTCTGATCGACGGTTCCTGATAATCCGTGGCGGGACCCCGTGGAGATAGCAAGTGATTTTGATCGGCCAGTTCGATTCTCCTTTTGTGCGGCGCGTGGCGATCGCCCTGCGCCTCTACGAGCTTCCGTTCGATCACAAGCCCTGGTCGACCTTCGGTGACGGCGACAAAATCGCTCCCTACAATCCGCTGATGCGGGTGCCGACACTGGTTCTGGACGATGGCGAGGTGCTGATCGAAAGCACGGCGATCCTTGACTATCTCGACGAGCGCGTCGGCCCCGGGCGGGCGATGATCGCCGAAGCCGGCAAGGAACGCCGTCAGGCTCTCAAGATTTGCGCGCTGGCGACGGGGCTCGGCGACAAGGCGGTCAGCCTTGTTTACGAGAAAGTCCTGCACGAGAACGAATCGGATCGCTGGATCGAGCGGTGCCGTGCCCAGATCGGCGGCGTGCTGGAGACGCTTGAACGGGACCGGGCCGCGCGGAAATCCCGTTTCTGGTTTGGCGAGACCATTGGTCATGCCGATATTGCCGCGGCCTGCGTGCTTCGGTTCACACGGGAGGCGCATGGGCCGCTGTTCGACGCGGGTGCATATCCGGCGCTGGCAACCCACGCTGATCGTTGCGAAGCGCTGCCGGCGTTTCGCGAGATCGTGCAGCCCCTGATTCCTCCAAAATAGCGGATTCAGGATCGGGCGAAGCTGTCTTGTTGCGAAACGGCCCTGACACCGGCCTGTTATTTGGGCGGGAGCGGTGCGTTCAGCATCCAGCGGTGTCCGTAGGGATCGCGCAGCATGGCGAAGCGCGCATTCCAGAACATATCGGCCGGTTCCTGCGTGGGCTTGCAGCCCGCGTTGATGGCCCGCGCGAAGGTCGCATCCACGTCGGCCGGATTGGCATACTGGATGGCGATGGCGACGCCTGCGGGCCGCTCGGCCGTCGGCGCAACCACTGCCGCATCCTGTTCGCAATAGTCCGGAAACTCGTCGGACATCAGAATGCGACCGCCGTTCACGCTGATGTCCGCATGCATCAGCCGCTTCCCGTCTTCCGCCGGCATACGCATGTTCTCGGTAGCGTCGAACGCCTTCTTGTAGAATTCGATCGCCTCGGCGGCTCCCCTGACAGTGAGATAGGGAGTGATCGGGGAGGTCATCGCAATCTGTTCCATGTGTTGCAATCCCTTGCTCTGGCGTCAGTCGGCATGTTTTGTGTCGGGCCAACACTTAACTAAATAGTAAAGTAATGGACGCGCGTCAAGGCTTCGGCGGACGGCACTTGTGCCCGTGAATCTGCGATTGGGGAAATACCTTGGAAACCATTTCCCGACGGTCTCTGTCGAATTCGCGTAAAACCCTCCTATTCGGAGCCGATTCCGTTAACCCCCGGATGATTGGTTGCGCGAAAGAACCAAGTTCCAGGGAAGCGTTTCGATGCGTGTGTTTTTTGAGGTGGCGGCGCGCACGCGGCGTGGCAGCTCGATGTTGCTGCGGCTGGGAGCCGGCTTTGCCGGCGACAGGTGTGGCAACGTGGCCATGATGTTCGGCATCGTTCTTGTGCCGATCCTCGGATTTGTCGGCGCGGCGATCGATTACACCCTCGCCAACAACGTGCGCTCGAAGCTGCTGGCCGCCGCGGATTCGGCGGTTCTTCTCGCGGTCAGCCGTTCGGAGCTTTCCGCATCGCCGGACGAAGCGAAGGCGGCCGCGATCAAGCTGTTCGAATCCCAGGCCACGATGTCGGGGGTCGAGGATGTATCACTGACCCTGACGGTGACCGACGACCCGGTGAAGGGCCGCACGGCTGTTGCCAGCTTCACCAAGAGCGTGGCCACCGAATTCATGAAAATTGCTGGCTTTCCGACGATCAGTCTGGGCGGCGGCGCGACTGCTGTGGCTCCGACTCCGATCTATATCGATTTTCACCTGCTGCTCGACAACACACCATCCATGGGTGTGGCGGCAACGCCGGCTGATGTCACCAAGATGGTGAACGCGACATCCGACAAATGCGCTTTCGCGTGTCACGATCTTTCGACGACGAATAACTATTACAACAAGGCGAAATCGCTCGGCGTCACGATGCGGATCGATGTGGTCCGGCAGGCCACGCAGCAACTGATGGATACCGCCAAGTCGGCGGCGACGGTGCCGAATCAGTACCGAATGGCGATTTTCACTTTTGGTTCTTCGTGCACGGCTCCGGGAATCAATACGGTATCGCCGCTTACGTCGAACCTGTCGTCGGCGAAGGCGATGGCCAACGCAATCGATCTGATGACGATTCCCTATCAGGGCTACAACAACGATCAGTGCACGGATTTCGACGGCGCATTCGCCGGGGCCAACAGCTCGATCACCACTCCCGGGCCGGGATCAGCCCTGCTGCCGCAGAAATGGCTGTTCGTTGTCTCCGATGGCGTAGCTGACGCGTATTACCCCGCTACGTGCTCGAAGAAAACAACGAGCGGGCGCTGCCAGGAGCCGTTGAAGCCGGCGAACTGCACCGCGCTCAAGGCGCGCGGCGTCAACATCGCGGTCCTTTACACCACGTACCTCGCGCTGCCGACCAACAGCTGGTACAATACGTGGATTGCGCCCTTCAACGCGGGGCCCTACAACCCTTCGACCAACAGCGAGATCGCCAAGAATATGAAGGCCTGCGCCTCGGACGGCTTCTATTTCGAGGTCAGCCCGACCGACGGCATTTCTGACGCGATGAATGCGCTGTTTCAGAAGGCGATCGCCAACGCGCGACTGACCCGATGAGACGATTCCATGCGGTCGGACGTATCCCTTCAGCAGATGCGAAGGGCGGCAGCATGGGTATATTCGGCAAAGCTGATGGCCATCAGCCGAGGCTGATCGGAAGATAGCGGCGCCCCTCGGTTTTCAGCAGCTTGCGCACGGCTGACGAGGCCATGATCTCTCCGGTGTTGGCGAACGCCTCGTGGTTCTGCTCGATATCGTCGAGGTCGTAGAGATAGTTCACCATCAGTCCTGCCGCCTCGCGCAGCCCCTTCGGGGAGACGTCGCCGAGCCAGTTGATCCGCTCGAGCCGCGCCCCGTTGCCGAGGTGAAAGCGTGCGACCGGATCGACAGGGCGGTTGCGCGCTGCTTTCGCCTTGAGGAAGTAGGTCGCGGCTGCCGGCTCCAGGATCGGCCGAAGCTGCGCGACGAGCTGGGCGTCCTCGATCCAGTCCGACCGGTCCAGATGATTGAGCAGCGGCCGGTCTTCGTCGGAAATCCCGGTCTCCGCGCCCTTGCGCAGCCACGCCATGAAGCCGGGCACCGGCGAGAGCGTCACGAACGTGTCGAGCTTGGGCAGATCGCGGCGCAGTTCCTCGACCACCTGCTTGATGAGGAAGTTGCCGAAAGAGATGCCTCCGAGGCCGCGCTGGCAATTGGAGATCGAGTAGAACACGGCGGTCCGTGCGCGCGCGAGCGGCACGGGGCTGCGATCCTCCGCGAGCAGCGGGCCGATCGCGCCGGGAATGGTTTCGGTGAGCGCGACTTCGACGAAGATCAGCGGCTCGTCCACCATGGCGGGATGGAAGAACGCGTAGCAGCGCCGGTCTTCCGGATCGATACGCCGGCGCAGGTCGTTCCAGTCGTGGATCTGATGCACCGCCTCGTAGCGGATGACCTTTTCCAGCACGTTGGCGGGCGATGACCAGTCGATCCGGCGCAGCACGAGGAACCCCCTGTTGAACCAAGAGCCCAGAAGATGCGAGAGGTCGCGGTCCACGGCCGCGATGTCCTTGTTGGTGCTCGCGAGCTTGAGCAGGTCGGCGCGCATGGCGACCAGATCGCTGGTCGCGCCGGGCGCGCGGTTGAGCCGCCGGAACAGCTCCTGCCGACGGGGCTCGGTCGCGAAATGGATGGTGGCCGCGCTCTCGTCGGATGGGGCGTTCTGCCAGGCCGCGAGGCTGCGCGTGATCTCCTCCCGATCCGGACCGTAATGCTGTGCGAGTTCCCGGAAGAACGCCAGCTGGCTGTCGCGGTCCAGCCCGGCATAGAGGTCGAGCATGTCGCGGGCCAGCGCGATCCCTGAGGCTTCGCCGCTGCCGGACAGCAGGGCTTCGCACTGGCCGATCAGGTCCGTCACGCGCTGGGCCGGATCGCCGGAGCGTGGCTTGCCGCCGAGAAGGGCGCGCCCGCGTTCAGCGATCGAGGCCAGAAGGTCGGACATGAAGGCGTTGCTGCTCATGAAGCCTCGTGAACTGGGAGGGGCTGCGCGAGGAATCCTGACGGACATCTCTCCGGGGCAGTGTACAGCGTTTTGGTGCGAAAGGGAGATGGGCCGGTCGCTGGACGCTACTGATCCGCCTCGGGAGGCGCCTGCTGTCCGATCAAAAGATCGAGCGCGAATTTGATCGTCGCCCGTTCGTCCTCGGACAGGCCGCGCAGCAGTTCCGCCTCGTGGGCCTTCGCGGCCTGTTGCACCGGGAGCACGCGGGCGCGCCCTTCCGGCGTCAGGTGGATGGTGGCGTGGTCGGGATCGCCGCCGGCGCCGCGCCGCTCGATCAGCCCGTCGCCTTCCATCTGCTCCAGCACCTGCGCGAGACGGGGCTCGTTCGCCAGCGCCATCTCGGCGAGTTCGCTGACGGAGAGGCCGTCCACGTCCATCAGGCAGGCCAGCACCCGCCACTCCTCCACCGTGATGTTCCATTGCGGCAGCGACGCATGGAAGGCGTTCGATACCATGTGGCTGGCGCGGGCGAGCAGATAGGCGAGATAGTTGCGGGCGAAGCTGTTGTCCGCCAGCTTGAGCGCCCGGCGCGGCGGTGGGCTTTCGATGCGCCGCATCTGGCCCGAATGAAACAGCAGCGGCTCCTGCACGTTCTCGATCAGCCTCACCACCTCGCCAACGAGGATGGTGTGATCGCCGCCGGGATAGCGCGCCCAGATGCGGCATTCGAAGATCGGCGCGATGCCGTCGATCAGCGGCGCGCCGGTGATGCCGGGCGCGTGCGGCAGCCCCTCGAACTTGCTGCCGCGCGAGGCGAAGCGCAGCGCCATCTGCTGGTGATCTGCGCCGAGAAAATGAACGGCGAACGCTTTGGCGGCCACATAGGCGTCATGGCTGTGCGCGGATTTCGCGACACTCCACAGGATCAATGGCGGATCGAGCGACACCGATGCGAACGAGTTGGCCGTCATTCCCACGAGTTGCCCGTCACGCGCGGCGGTCACGACTGTGACGCCGGTGGGAAACTGGCCCAGCGCGCGGCGAAAGCGGTCACCCGGGATCGGGAGAACGTCGGCCGAAGCTGTCGCACTGTCTGTCATCGCCTTGCTCCGGAGCAGCGCCCGCCGGTGTGGTCCAGCCTCGCGCATCACTGCGTCGTTTATATCAGGCGATCCGTTGCATCCACCCCGCCGCCCGTGCGTTTGAATATCTTCAATACGGGGATCGACCGCAACCGGAGCCGGCCGGTCGCAGCGCTCAATTCGCAGCCAAAGGGATCGGCAATCTGCCGCACATTTGGACTTTGATTTTGTCCGCAAATCGTCTGGCCTGACGGGAAGCTGCTGGGCGGCTGTGAGAGCGAGGCCGGCAATGAATTCGCATCCGGTGCGTGACGATCTGATTCCGGAACCGAAGACGGCGCCTTCGCCGCGCCCTGCGCGAATCTGCGTCGCCGGATCCGGCGCCGTCGGCGGTACGCTGGCCGTCCGGCTCGCGGCGGCAGGGCACGACGTGAGCGTGCTGGCCCGGGGCGCACAACTGGAGGCGATCCGCGCGTCGGGGCTGAGGCTGGAGCATCGCGACGGCACGATCCGCGCCGACCTGCGCGCCTCGCAGCACGCCGATTTTGGCGTGCAGGATGTCGTGTTCGTATCGGTGAAGGCGCACAGCCTCGCCGGACTGCTGCCGACGATCATGCCGCTGATCGGCGAGCACACGATCGTGGTGCCGACGCTCAACGGCGTGCCGTGGTGGTACTTTCAGGGCACCGGCGAGCGGTTCGAGGGCGAGCCGGTGCGTGCCGTCGATCCGGACGGCGAACTCCTGAGATTGCTGCCGTGGCAGCGCGTGGTCGGCAGCGTCGTCTATATCGCCGCGCACGTGCCGGAGCCCGGCCTTGTCGTCACCACCAACCGCAACCGGCTGGTGCTGGGCGAGCCGAGTCATCGGCCGAGCACGCGGGTCGAGGCGCTCTGCCGCTACCTGAACGGCGCGGGCGTGGTCGCCGAGCCGACCGAGCGGATCCGCGATGCGATCTGGACCAAGCTCGTCTCCAACCTGTCGTGCAATCCGCTATCGGTGGTGACCGGCGGCACGCTTCAGGAGATGCACGACGACGAGAGCCTTCGCGCCATCATCGCCGCCATCGTGCGGGAAGCGATGGCGGTGGGCGCGGCCTACGGCGCGCGCTTCACGCTCGATCCGGTCACCGTGATGAATAATGCGCGGCAACTCGGGGCGTTCAAGACCTCGATGTTGCAGGACTACGAGCGCGGCACGCCGCTGGAACTGGGGGCGATCGGCGATGCCGTGGTGGAGCTTGCCGCGCGCTACGACATTCCGATGCCGGTGACGCGGCAGGTCCTCGCGCTGGCCCGGTTTCGCGCCACGCATCGCTCGTGCGTTTCAGGTTGAGACGGCAGCGCTGTCTTTACTTCTGCCCGCCGGGGAGAGGTCGGATCGCGGCAGCGATCCGGGTGAGGGGAAATCTCGATCGAAAGTTTTGATCCCCTCACCCCAGCCCTCTCCCCCGAGGGAGAGGGAGCGCTCAGCATGGCTCGACGGGCGTTTCCGTCAAAACGGGAACTGCTCTAACCGATCTGGATATGATGCGCAGGCGGTGGCCTACGGCATCTGGATCGCGGCGCTGGTCTGGCCGACCACCTTGCCGTTGCTGGTGGCGATCAGGAAGACGCGGTTCTTCGCCGGATCATAGGGGATCGGCCCGGTGGCCTGAACGAACACCGTGAAGGTCGCGACATCGCCGTTGCCGAGGGTGGACGTCACCGACGCGGCGGGCTCGGGCGGGTTGACGCAGACGCCCTGCGGGCTGGTCTGGCAGATAGTCAGCGTCACCGGAAGATTGGCGACGACCTGACCATAGGCGGTGTCCGTCGGCGTGAAGGTGATCGTGCCCGGCGCGCTGATATTGATCCCAGCCGCGGCCATCACGCCGGTGCCGCCGGCGTTCAGCAGGATGTTGCCATCGTGCGTGGGCGTCTCCGACACCGAGAGGATGTCGGGCAGCGGCGTCGCCTCGGCTGTCAGCAGGAAGGTGTTCACGCCGGAGATGGCGGTCGGCTGCGGCGCGTTGCTGCAAGAAAAATTCAGCGCGATGTCGCGGGTGAAAGCCTGCGTCGGCGTGATCTGGAAGTAATAAGTCTGCGCCCGGCCGGCGAGAATATTGACGGGCGCGTTGGCGGTGCCCGTGGGCAGGTTCGTCACCGGATCCGTGGTCTGGTAAAAGAAATTCGCGGGCACGCCCGATGGCAGCGAGAGCGCGCAGGCGGCAGCGACGTTCTGCCCCGCATTGATGATTGTCGCAAAGCCCGTGACGCCGACGCCGACAGTCGTGGTGCGCGCGGTCGGGGCGATCGCGCTGAAGATCAGGGTGGGCTGTGCCTGGTCGACCATGACAGACACATCGATGCCACGGCTGCCCATGGCTGTGTCGGTATTCTGAATCGCAATGTGACTGCTGGTCGTGCCTACGGGCAGCGCTGCGCCGGGTTTGATCGAAAAAGTGATGATCGTCGGCGTGGTGGTCGCGGTGCCGCTCGTGGATGAGGCAGTAAGCCAGTCGGGAATGCCCTGGATCACATAGTTCGCCGTTCCACTGCTCGTACTTACAGAATAAGTGATTGAGCCCGGCGTATAAGGGCCACCTTGGATACCTGCGAACGCCATATCACTCGCTGGTTCCACCCTCATCAAGGGAAACTGAGTGTCGGCCGGAAGATCGATCCGCCACGGACCAAAACGAGAAGAACGCTGTCCCAAACCAACGATGACGTTTCCATCGCGGGAGATGCCGGTGACTGAGTAAAGAGCTATGCCGCTTACGTCTACGCCCACGAGTGACAGCAAACGCTCTAGGGACTGGTTGCCTGTTTCGTAGGTCCACCGCACGGCGTTTGACTGCTGAGCGGCCGCGGTGCGCGCGCCCACTATGATCCTGGCATCTCCGCTAGCGCCAGAAGGTCGAAAAATTATGTTATCTCCTAAGCGGGACATTCCACCAATTTGCGACCACCGAACGACGTTAATTGAAGGGCCAAGAATTGATATGCTTGGGATATAAGATCCGCCGACGATCGTTCCGCCATCGGATGAAATTGCGATAGCAAAGCTGTTGTCCGTGTAAGGTAGAGTTCCGAGACCTGCAGTCGATGTGGTCGGCTTCCATCGAATGGCTTGGCGGTTTGTTGTCGAGCTTTCACCCGCGATGGTTTGCCCATCAGCGCTGATAGCGCTGATACTGCTGCTGCTGTTGCCAGGGAGCGGTGCGATCTCGTCAGCCACGCCGGTGGCGACGTTGTAGCGAAAGCCACGTGTACTGCTGTCGGGACGGGTGCACGTTCCCGCAATGAAGTTGCCGTCATCGCTGACCGCAGATGCCGAGGCGGACGAGCAGCCCGGAAGTCCCGGCACTTGATTCATCCCCCCTGACAACGTCCAGCGAAAGGCCCGATTGCTTCCTGAGGCTGAGCTCATTCCGACAACGACCGTCCCGTCCGCGTTGATCCCTAGCGCGGTACTGCTTGTGTCTCCAGGAAATGCACCGAGCAACGTCACGTTGCCGCCGACAAGGATTGCGGCTTGAGACGACGCCTGTCCCGCGATGACTGAGCCGTCGGCGCTGACGGCATTGGCGGCCGTCAGGCCGGTCAATTCGGTGAAGCTTGCCGCCTCGCTTTGCGAAAGCGGAAGAGCACCAACAACAAGGCCGAATATGAGACCGGCAATGATTTGACGCCCCCGCGCCCGACGCAAAAATCCCGTCATCGAAATGCTCCGCCCCGAAACGCAATGCCTGCGCCGCCCCGTTTCCCGCGATCTGCGGTCAGGCGATCCTCAATCCCGATACAATCATAGGCTGCACGGATGACAAAGCAAAGGCCGCCGCCCGATTGGGCGACGGCCTTTTGTTCTCCCGCGGTCTCGGCGATCGCGGAGATTGCCGCGATCGCCGAGCGCCTCAGTTCAGCATGCGCTTCTTCGGAATCTCCTCGACGTCGTCGTTCGCCGCAGGGCCCTCGCTCTGCCCGTTGAAGGTCAACCCGGCGGGGCCGGCCGAGATGGCGACATGATCGCCGTCCTTCACCTTGCCCGCCAGCAGCATCTCGGCGAGCGGATCCTGCACGTAGCGCTGGATCACCCGCTTCAGCGGACGCGCGCCGTAGGCCGGATCCCAGCCCTTCTCCGCCAGCCAGTCGCGGGCTTCGGGCGAGAGGTCGAGCACGATCTTGCGATCGTCGAGCAGCTTGGCGATCCGCGCGAACTGGATTTCGACGATCCGCCCCATCTCGCTGCGCTGCAGTCGGTGGAACAGGATGATCTCGTCGATGCGGTTCAGGAATTCCGGCCGGAAATGCGCCCGCACCAGACCCATCACCTGCCCGCGCACTGCCGAGGTCTCCTCACCCTCCGGCTGGTTGACCAGGAACTCGGAGCCGATGTTCGAGGTCATGATGATCAGCGTGTTGCGGAAGTCCACCGTGCGGCCCTGTCCGTCCGTCAGGCGTCCGTCGTCGAGCACCTGCAGCAGGACGTTGAACACGTCCGGATGCGCCTTCTCGATCTCGTCGAACAGCACCACCTGATAGGGCCGCCGCCGCACCGCTTCGGTCAGCGCGCCGCCCTCGTCGTAGCCGACATAGCCGGGAGGGGCGCCGATCAGCCGGGCCACGGAGTGCTTCTCCATGTATTCGGACATGTCGATGCGCACCATCGCCTGCTCGTTGTCGAACAGGTAGGAGGCGAGCGCCTTGGTCAGCTCGGTCTTGCCGACACCGGTCGGGCCGAGGAACATGAACGAGCCCATCGGCCGGTTCGGATCCTGCAATCCCGCGCGGGCGCGGCGCACGGCGGTGGAAACGGCGCGCACCGCCTCGGTCTGGCCGACCACGCGTTCGCCAAGCACCTCCTCCATGCGGAGCAGCTTCTCCTTCTCGCCCTCCAGCATCTTGTCCACCGGCACGCCGGTCCAGCGCGAGACCACCTGCGCCACGCTGTCGGCGGTGACGGTCTCGTTCAGCATCGTGCCGGTGTTTTCGCTGGCCTCGATGTCTTCGAGGCGCTTTTCGAGGTCGGGAATCCGGCCGTAAGCGAGTTCGCCCGCCTTCTGGTACTCGCCCTTGCGCTGGGCATTGGCGAGTTCGATGCGGAGCTGATCCAGCTCGGCCTTCAGCTTCGCCGCGTCGGAGAGCTTGTTCTTCTCCGAACTCCAGCGCGAGGTGAGGTCGGCGGAGCGCTTTTCCAGATCGACCAGCTCGGTTTCGAGGTTTTCCAGCCGCGTCCGGGAGCCGGCGTCGTGCTCCTTCTTCAGCGCCTCCTGCTCGATCTTCAGCCGCACGATCTCGCGGTCGATGGAATCGAGCTCTTCCGGCTTGGAGTCGACCTGCATCTTCAGCCGCGCCGCGGCCTCGTCCACGAGGTCGATGGCCTTGTCGGGCAGGAAGCGGTCGGTGATGTAGCGGTTCGACAGCGTCGCGGCGGCGACCAGCGCGGAGTCCGCGATGCGCACGCCGTGGTGCTGCTCGTACTTGTCCTTCAGCCCGCGCAGGATCGAGACGGTGTCCTCGACACTCGGCTCCGAGACGAAGATCGGCTGAAAGCGCCGCGCCAGCGCCGCGTCCTTTTCGACATGCTTCTGGTATTCGTCGAGCGTGGTCGCGCCGATGCAGTGCAGTTCGCCGCGCGCCAGCGCGGGCTTCAGCAGGTTGGAGGCGTCCATCGCGCCGTCCGCCTTGCCTGCGCCGATCAGCGTGTGCATCTCGTCGATGAACAGCACGATGCCGCCCTCGGCGCTGGTGACTTCCTGCAGCACGGCCTTCAGCCGTTCCTCGAACTCGCCGCGATATTTCGCGCCGGCGATCAGCGCGCCGAGATCGAGGGCCAGCAGCTTCTTGTCCTTCAGGCTCTCGGGTACGTCGCCGTTGACGATGCGCAGCGCGAGACCCTCGGCGATGGCGGTCTTGCCGACGCCGGGCTCGCCGATCAGGACGGGGTTGTTCTTGGTGCGGCGGGAGAGCACCTGGATGGTACGGCGGATCTCCTCGTCGCGGCCGATGACGGGATCCAGCTTGCCGTCGCGTGCCGCCTGCGTCAGGTCGCGTGCGTACTTCTTCAGCGCATCGTAGGCGTTCTCGGCCGACGCGGAATCGGCGGTGCGGCCCTTGCGCAAGGCGTTGATCGCGGCGTTGAGGTTCTGCGGCGAGAGGCCGCCGTCGCGCATCAGCTTGCCGGCGTCGCTGTCCTTGTCCAGCGACAGCGCCTGCAGCAGGCGTTCGACGGTGACGAAGCTGTCGCCGGCTTTTTCGGCCGCCTGCTCGGCGGCATCGAAGGCACGCGCCATGGCGGGCGCGAGATAGACCTGGCCCGCGCCGCCACCGGAGACCTTCGGCATCTTGCCAAGCTCGCGTTCGGTGGCAGTGAGGATTGCGCGGGAATTGCCGCCGGCGCGGTCGATCAGGCCGCCGGCCAGACCCTCGTTGTCGTCCAGCAGCACCTTGAGGAGGTGCAGCGGCGTGAACTGCTGATGCCCCTCGCGCAGCGCGAGCGACTGCGCCAACTGGATGAAGCCCCGCGCTCGTTCGGTAAATTTTTCAATGTTCATGATAAGCCCCTCGGCCTGCCGCGTCCGCCCCTGAGGCACGGAGGTGGCATCGTCACTGGGTTGGATTTTTTCTTTTCCCCGCCCTGACGAACAGGCGGGGAAGGCGGTCGCTGGATCACGCCAGCTTGATCAGGATGTGGGGACACCAAACTGCTTACGGAAGAGGCAGGCATTGAGTTTCGTCAATGATTTCGTCGTGGGCGGGCGGGCGCTCTGCGACAACCTGTCTCTGCTCAACCAAGTGTGAAATTGATTTGTCCAAGCAAGGGCTTCTCGCGCCGCATCGAACCCGGCAAAGTCGTCTCGTTGCGCGCATGGCAGGAGAGCGGGATTTGACGCGTCGTGGGACGTCCGGCTGGCGGTCGATGGTGGGGCTGGCTTTGCTGGCCATGCCAGCCCTGTTGTCCCCGTCGGCGCAGGCCGCCGAAAGCCCGGCCGTCAAGAGCGACCGGGCCAATGTCACGCTGGTCAGCGACGTCGACAGCGTGGCGCCGGGACAGTCGTTCCGGATCGGCCTGCGCCAGCGCCTCGCGCCGCACTGGCACACCTACTGGAAAAACCCCGGCGACGCGGGAGCGGCGACCGACATCTCTCTCACGCTGCCTGACGGGGCGAAGGCGGGCGAGATCGTCTGGCCGGCGCCCGAGGCGATCAATGTCGGGCCGGTGCGCAATTTCGGCTACGAGGACGAGGTCGTCCTGCCGATCACGGTGAGCGTGCCGCAGGATGTCAAGTCGGGCCAGAGCTTCAAGGTCGAGGCCGAGGCAAACTGGCTGGTCTGCGAGAAGCAGTGCATCCCGGAGTCCGGCACGTTCCGGCTGGATCTGCCGGTGGCCGAAATCTCCTCGCCCACGGGCGGCGCGGTGGCTGCCGCCTTCGCCGCCAGCGACGCGCGCCGTCCGGTTGCCTCTCCGTGGCAGGCCAAGCTGGTTGTCGAGGGCTCCGCGCTGGCCCTGACCGTGGAAGGTGAGGGATTGTCGCCGGAAGCGGTCAAAAGCGCGTTCTACTACCCTGCCGAATGGGGCGTGATCGTGCATGCCGCCGACCAGCGGCTGGCAATGGAGAATACGCGGCTCCATCTGGCGATGACGAAGGATCAGGCTTTCAACGGCCAGACCTCCGTCGCGGGCGTGCTGGCCGTGACCGACGCGGCCGGCAAGACCCGCTGGTTCGAGATGTCGCCCTCTTTGGGCGGGGCGACCGCTGGTGCCACGCCGGCCACGGCCGGCAAGACCGGCACGGCGTCCGGAACCGGCGGGACAGGCGCGTCCCTGCCGGGCGTGGGAACGGCCACCGCGGCTGCCCTGTCCGTGTGGCAGGCCATTCTGTTCGCCTTCGTGGGCGGACTGATCCTCAATCTGATGCCGTGCGTGTTTCCGGTTCTGGCGATCAAGGCCACGTCAGTGGCGAAGCTGTCCGGTGGTTCGCTGCGGGAAATCCGGATGTCAGGCCTGTTCTATACGCTGGGCGTGCTGAGCGCGTTCCTGGCGCTGGCGGGCGGGCTTCTGGCGCTGCGCGGAGCCGGGGAAGCAGTCGGCTGGGGCTTCCAGTTCCAGTCGCCGCTGTTCGTGGCGGCGATGAGCTGGCTGCTGCTCGCCATCGGCCTCAATTTGTCGGGCGTGTTCGAGATCGGCCTTGGCGTGACCGGCACCGGTCAGTCGTTGACCGAGAAGAAGGGCCATGCCGGCAGCTTCTTCACAGGCCTGCTGGCTGTGGTGCTGGCGACGCCCTGCACGGCGCCGTTCATGGGAGCCGCCATCGGCGTGGCGCTCGCCTCGCCCGCGCAGCTGACGCTCGCCCTGTTCGCCGCCATGGCGCTGGGCCTCGCCGCGCCCTATGCGCTGCTGGTGCTGTTTCCACGTTTGGCGACGCTGCTGCCGCGTCCCGGCCTGTGGATGGTGCGGCTGCGGCAGGCGATGGCGTTTCCGATGTTCGCCTCCGCTGCGTGGTTGGTCTGGGTGCTCACCCGGCAGGTCGGCGATCTGGGCGTGATGATTGCGCTGGGCGGCGCGGTGCTGATCGCGCTTGCGGCGTGGCTCGTCGGGATCGGTCAGCACAGCGGCCGGTCGGGGTGGCTCAGCCGGGGATTCGCGGCGGCCGCGATCGCGGGACTTATTGCACTGCTGCCGTTCCTGCACGAAGCCGCACGCGCGCCCGCGGTGGCCAGCGCGTCGTCCGGGGGCGCAGAAGCGTTCAGCAGCAAGCGGCTGGCCGAGTTGCGGCAGGCAGGCAAGCCGGTGTTCGTCAACATGACGGCGGCGTGGTGCATTACCTGCCTCGTCAACGAGCGCACCACGCTGTCGACGCAGGCGGTGCAGGATGCGTTGCGCAGCAACGGCATCACTTATCTGAAGGGCGACTGGACCAATCAGGATCCGGACATCACGGCGTTCCTGCGTGGCTTCAATCGCGACGGCCTGCCGTTCTATGCGTTCTATCCCGCGGGGCAGCGCGAACCTGTCGTGCTGCCGGCGGTTCTCACCGAGGCGCTGGTGCTCGGTGAAATTCAGTCCACGACGAACTGAACTCGACCAAAGGAGAGCCTGTGATGACAACGAGCCAAGCAAACTCCCTTTCCTCGATTGCCTATGATCGCCGCCGCGTTCTGATCGGTGCCGGCACGGTGGCCGGCGTGCTCGCGACCGGCATGGTATCGCTGAAATCTTCGCCCGCCCTTGCCGCGCCGCAGGCAGGGCAGGCCGCGCCGGACTTTTCGGTCGTGGACACCAGGGGCGTGACCCGCTCGCTTGCCGACCTGCGCGGCAAGGTGGTGGTGATGGAATGGACCAACCACGACTGTCCGTTCGTGAAGAAGCATTACGGCGCGGGCAACATGCAGGCGCTGCAGAAGGAAGCCACCGACGCGGGCGTCGTGTGGCTGTCGGTGGTGTCTTCGGCCAAGGGCGAGCAGGGTTTCGTTTCGGCCGTCGAGGCCAACAAGCTCACAGAGTCGCGCAACGCGTCGCCGACCGGCGTGCTGCTCGATCCGGACGGCAAGATCGGCCGCAGCTATGGCGCGATGACCACGCCGCATATGTATGTGATCGACAAGGACGGCGTGCTGCGTTACGCGGGAGGCATCGACAGCATCGCCTCCACGAAGGCGGACGATATCAAGAAGGCCGAGCCGTACTTCCGCGAGGCGCTGCTCGCAGTCAATCGCGGTGAACCGGTGAAGAACGCGACGACGCGGCCTTACGGCTGCAGCGTCAAATACGTCGGCTGATCCTGCGGCCCGCGCCGGATTCCCCGCGGCGATTGATCTGTTTGAACGCCCGGCCTCAGCCGGGCGTCCTTTCGCCGTCTCAGCCCGCGCGGCCAAAGGCTTTTCTCAGCTCACCCTTTGCCGCTTCGAGCTTGCGTTTCCGTGTCGCCGACAGGTTTGTCCCGGCGCGGTTGATATAGAATACCAGCATCGACATCGCGGACCGGAACGGATCGCTTTTGCGGCGATGGCTTTGCTCGGCCGATCGCTTCAGGGAGCGGGCGATATCCGCCGGACGGTCCAGCTTGAAGACCTTGTCCTTCAGATCCAGCGCGTCGCTCGTCCGGGTCACCTCGGCGGACCACTTGTGCGGTGTCTTTGTCGAGCGCCTGGCCGACCGCCGTGCCGTTCCCTGCGCGCCTGTCCTGCGCGCGGACGAGCCGCGCTTGTGCCCCGCCTGCTGTTTGGGCATGGTGACGTCTCCCTCATTCGTGGCCGCCTGGGACGGCGCGACGTGTCCGCCGTCGTGCTCCGGCTGCCTGTCAGCAAGGTAACGTCATGAGCGTCGAATCGGTCCGCGCTTTCTTTGCCGCGCACGCGCCCGATCTTTCAGTCGTCGAAACCGAAGAGAGTTCGGCAACGGTCGCGCTGGCTGCGGCCGCGCATGGCGTGCCGCCGGAGCGGATCGCCAAGACGCTGGCGCTGCGGGTCGGCGAGAAGGATCTTCTGGTCGTGACCTGCGGCACGGCCCGGCTCGACAACAAGAAGCTGCGCGCGGTGTTCGGCGGCAAGGCGAAGATGCTGGACGCCGGGACCACGCTCGCATTGACCGGCCATCCGCTCGGCGGCGTCTGCCCGTTCGGGCTCGCGACGCCGCTGCCGGTCTATTGCGACGTCTCGCTGCGGGCGTTCGATGAAGTCGTCCCGGCGGCCGGTTCGGTCAACAGCGCGGTGCGGGTCGCGCCGCTGCGGATGGCCCAACTGGTCGACGCCGAATGGGTCGACGTGTGCTGATCCCGCGCCGGCATCCGAAGAAAAAGGCCGTTGCACGAACCGCCGGGCGCGCGGCATAAGGCCTCCGCTTCAAGAACAGATCGATCGGAGGACGCGTGACGGAGCAGGAGATTCTCGAAGGCTTCCGGGTCAACCCCAATCCCTGCATCGCGACGCTGGGCAGCGGGCGGATCGTCAGTTTCGATACCGCGACGGACGTCTGCGTGATCGAGTGGACCGCGACGCAGGCGCATTGCCATTCCGTGAAAGGTCATCCGCGTGGGGGAATTGTCCAGGGCGGCTTCGTCACCGGCTGGCTCGATGCCGCGATGGCACACGCGTGTGTTGCCAAGTCCCGCTTCACGATGGGGATTCCGAGTCTGGAGATCAAGGTCAGCTTTCTGCTCGCCGCGTATCCCGGCATTTATCGCTCCAAAGGCTGGATCACCCGCTGGGGGCGCTCCATTGCGTTTCTCGAGGGCGAGTTGACGGATTCCGAAAACCGGGTGATTGCGCGGGCCAGTTCAACGGTTGCGCCACGACCGCTGCGCGGCTGAAGGAATCTGTACGGAATCTTCCGGCAGAGGCTTACAGCAGCAGCGGTCTCACGCCTGCCGCGGCCTCGCGCAGCAGCGGCAGGAAGCGGTCGATCATTTCGCCGGTGGATACGCGATCGACGTGTGCACCCATATTGATGGCGGCGACGATTTCGCCGTCGTAGCGGCGAACCGGCACCGAGATCGATCGAAAGCCCGGCTCGGCCTCGCGATCGACCAGCGAATAGCCTTTTTCGCGGTCGGTGATGATGGTCGCTCTCAGGACGTCCCTGTCCGTCACGGTGAAGGGGGTCATCGGCTTGAGGTTCATGGCTGCGAGGGCCGCCGCGATTTCGTCGTCGGAATATTTGCTGAGCATCGCGCGGCCGACCGACGAGCAGAAGGCCGGCAGGCGGTAGCCGAGTTCGATGCCGGTGGAGAACACGCGCACCGGGCTGGCGCGGGCGATGAAGATCACCTCATCGCCGTCCAGCACGGCGAGCGAGGAGATTTCCTGTGCCGCCGTCGAGATCCGGTCGAGCACCGGCTGAAGCAGCGTGACGACCTGATTGGAGGTCATGTAGGAGCCGGCGAGAGCGAGAACCCGCGGCGTGAGCGCGAACAGCTTTCCATCACTGGTGACATAGCCGCGATGTTCCAGCGTCAGCAGGATGCGGCGCGCGGTGGCGCGGGGGAGCTCGGCGGCTCTGGCGACCTCGCTGAGGGTCATCGGGCGCGATTGCGCGCCAAACAACTCGAACACCCGCAAGCCGCGATCGAGGCTCTCCACGAAGTCGGTACTGCCGCGCTCGTCCACGCGCTTCAGTTTGGTCATGTCTCGTTCGCCTCGATCAACCTGCCGTACCGCATGCTCCTTCCTTCGGAACGGGATCGCGCGACGATGGAGAAGACGTCTTTTTGTTTTTGTCGCCCTATCAATATCGAACGCATGTTCGCTCTACGGACATTTGCCCAATGATGCGCCAAGTATTGCCGCAAGGATCGGCTTGCCTGGAAATAGATCAATACTAAAATCGCCAAAATGTTCAATAGGCGAACGGATCAGTGCGTTTTTGAACCTGAGCCTTTTTGTCGAGTCGCATGTTGTCGCGGTAGGGAGTGACGTCTTGTCTGCATCGGTCCTGACGGCAACGCGAAGGCTTGGACTTGCGGGGTTGCCGCTATCGCGACGCAGCTGGCTTCGGCAGCGCTATGGGAAGGGCCTGGCCGCCGGGAGGACGCAGCATGACTGATGCCGCAGCCGACTATCTGACGATACGGGATGTTCGGAAGGTCTATGCAGGTCAGCACGGCGAAGCGACCACGGCGCTGCAAAGCATCTCGATCAATGTCAGGCAGGGCGAATTTCTCGCCATTCTCGGTCCGTCCGGCTGCGGTAAGTCAACTCTGTTGCAGATCATCGCCGGGTTGATCGATCGGACCTCGGGCGAAGTGGTCCTGAACGGCAAGGACGTGAAGGCGCCGCCGCCCGAGATGGTCTATCTGTTCCAGCAGTACAGCAAGTCGCTGCTGCCCTGGCGCACGATCGAGCAGAACGTTGCGCTGGTGCTTGAAGGCAAGGGGCTGGGCCGCAAGGAAATGTTCGATCGCTGCGGTGAATATCTGCAGATGGTCGGCCTGGCAAACTTCCGCAGACACTACCCATGGCAGTTGTCCGGCGGCATGCAGCAGCGTGTCGCGATCGCGCGCGCTCTCGCCGCGCAGCCGCGCGTCCTTCTGCTCGACGAGCCGTTCAGCGCGGTCGACGCGCTGACGCGGCTTGAGCTTCAGTCCCTCATTCTCGATCTGTGGCATCGTCAGGGTCTCACCATCCTGCTGATCACGCATGACGTGGACGAGGCGGTCTTCCTCGCCGACCGGATCGCGGTGCTCTCGTCGCGGCCGTCGACGGTGGAGATGATGGTCGATGCCGAACTCCCGCGCCCGCGCGATGCGATGGAGACGCGCGAATTGCCGCGTTTTCTTCAGCTTCGCCACCAGCTTGTGACACATCTGCTGCGCCGCCAGAACGCGGAGAGCGTCGGTGTCTAAGCTCGGCCGGCGCGGCGTCGGCCTGCTTTCGATCGTCACGGTGCTGTTGGTGTGGGAGTCGATCTGCCGCGTCGGGCTGGTCAATCCGTTCCTGCTGCCGCCGCCGTCGGAGATCATTCCGGTGCTCTGGAAAATCCTGAGCGAGGGCAGTTTCATCGTGCCGCTTGGTCAGACACTGGGGATGTTGCTGGTCGGCTACGTCATCGCCTGCTTTCTCGGAATTGGATTGGGCCTGCTGCTCGGATGCAGCCAGGCGGCCTACGGTTTGCTGGAGCCGTTGGTCGAGGTGATCCGTCCGATTCCAAAGCCGGCCCTCATTCCGGTCTTCGTGCTGTTTCTTGGCATCGGCGCGAAGATGGAGATTTCCATCGTTGCGCTGGCCGCGATGTTTCCGATCCTCATCAACACGCTGCAAGGTGTGCGCGGCGTCGATCCCGTCTTGCTCGGCACTGCGCGGACGCTCGGCTGCTCGCGCGCGGCGACGATCTGGAAGATCATCCTGCCGGCTTCGCTGCCGATGATTCTGACGGGCATGCGGGTCAGCCTCGGCATGGGACTGGTGCTGGTCATTCTCGCCGAGATGCTCGCGGCGGAAAGCGGCATCGGCTTCCTGATCCTCGATATGCAGCGCTCGTTCCAGGTGCGTCCGATGTACGCCTGGGTCGTCATCCTCGCTGTGGTTGGTCTGGTTCTGAACGCTCTGTTCGAATTGGCCGAGGATCGCGCTGTTCCGTGGCGAGCGAAGTAAGTTTGGTTGCAAACGCATGAAGTGGGGACATGGTATGGCTTTGTTGCGAACTCTCGGCGGTGTTTTCCTTGCGGCGGGGATGTTGCTGACGGGCGGCTCTGCGTCGGCGCAGACGATCCGCGTCAACTACATTCCGATCGTCGACGTGGCGCCGCTGTTTGTCGCGATCGAGAAGGGCTTCTTCAAGGAAGAAGGCATTACCATTGTGCCGACACCATCGACCGGCGGTGCCGCGGGGATTCCCGGCCTGATGGCGGGCGCCTATGACGTGATGTATGGCAACATCGTCTCGACGGTGATGGCGCAGCAGCAGGGGTTCAAGCTTGAAATCCTGGCGGCTGGCACCAAGCTGGATCCGGAGGGCGCGCATACGTCCGGGATGGTCGCGCGTGCCGCTGACGGCATCAAGAGCGGCAAGGATCTCGAGGGCAAGACCGTAGCGGTCAACACCCGCAACAACGTGATCTGGCTTTATGGTCGCGCCTGGGTGGCCAAGACCGGCGGTGATCCGGCCAAGGTCACCTTCAAGGAGGTGCCGTTCCCGCAGATGACCGATGCATTGCGGGGCAAGCAGGTCGACGCGGCGTTCATGGTCGATCCGTTCATGGCCGCGGCGGTTGCCGAAAAGGACACGTTCAGCTTCGTGGCATCTCCCTATCTCGAGGTTCAGCCCGGCGTTGAGATCGGGCACTACATCACCACGCAGGACTACTTCAACAAGAACCGCGATCTTGTGACGAAATTCAATCGTGCCTTCCGCAAGGGTGTGATCTGGTTCAACAACAACATGAATGATCCCGAACTGATCCAGATCATTGCGGGCTTCAGCAAGATGAAGCCCGAGATGGTCGCGAAGCTGACGCCGCAGGCGCGGCCGGAGATCATCGACCCAACATCGGCCGACAAGACGATCGAGTTGATGAAGGCCAACGGATTGATCGCGACGGACGTCGATGTGCGGGCCATGATCGCGCCCGAGGCCCTGAAATGAGCCTCGCCGAGCCGCTCGAAGCCGCTCGTACGGCGCAGTCCCGGCGTGCTTCGCGCGCGGGGCTGGGGTGGCTGTTGAAATCCCGCCTGTCGGGCACCGTGCTGATCGTCCTGCTGCTGTTGTTGTGGCAGGTGTCGGCGACGCGCGGCTGGGTGGTGAGTGACAACTGGCCGCCTTTCAGCGCCGTCATTGTTGCGGCGTACGAGGGGCTGGTGAGCGGAGATCTGGCGGCTACGCTCGGATCGACCCTCTACCGGATGCTGGCTGGCTATGCGATCGGCTGTTTCCTTGGCGCGCTGCTCGGCGTGCTGCTTGGAAACATCCGGATCCTCGACTGGGCGATCCGTCCCTTGATCGAGATCGAGCGGACGCTGCCAACGCCGGCCATCGTGCCGCCGCTTATCCTCTTTCTCGGCATCGAGGATGCGCTGAAGATCTTTATCGTTGTGCTTGCGGTATTTCCCCCGGTGTTCATCAACACCTACGGCGGAGTACGGGGAATCGATACGACGCTGCTTCAGACCGCGGCCACGTTCGGCCTCAACCGGTTTGATATCCTGCGCAAGATCGTGCTGCCTGCGACCTTGCCCGCTCTCACGGCCGGTATGCGAACGGCCCTGTCGCTGGCGCTGATCATCGCCGTGATCGGCGAGATGATCGCGGGATCGAGCGGCATCGGCTACTATCTGACCACGATGCAATACGCGATGCGGGCGGACGCCATGTACGCTGCCGTGATCTGCCTCGCGGCGCTCGGCTATCTGATGAACCGGATTTTCCTCGTCGCCGAGCGGGCAGTTCTGCATTGGCATTTTGCGATGAACGATTCGAAATAGGGGCGTCGCCGCAACCGGAAACGGATATCTCATGACAACCAGCGTCCATTCCGTCCGGCTGATCAACGGGCGCATTTTCCGGTCTGCCTTTGACGAGAGCCCGGCCGATGCGATTGTCGTGAACGACGGCAAGGTCGTCTGGAGCGGCGCGCGGCGCGACGTGCCGGATGCAGCGAGAACGATCGATCTCGGCGGCGCCACCGTGCTGCCGGGGCTGACCGACGCGCACATCCATCTGTTCACGATCGCCTATGCCCGGCTGCAGGTGCCGGTGACACCGCGCGATGCCGGATCGGTCGGGGCTGTTCTCGATCTGCTGTCGGATCGCGCGCAGAATCTTGCTCCCGGCAAATGGGTTTATGCGGCGGGTCTCGACGAGAATGGGCTGGCCGAGCATCGCTGGCCGACCCGCGCCGAGATCGATGCCGCCGTTCCCGATCACCCGGTGATGATCCGCCGCTTCTGCGGCCACATCGCGATCGTCAACAGCGCGGCGCTCGCGGTTCTCGGAATCGGCGAGGATGTCGTCACTCCGGAGGGTGGCATCTTCGGGCGTGACGCCGCAGGCCGTCTCGACGGAAGCGCGCAGGAAAGCGCGGCCGAGATCATTTTTCGCGCCGCTCCGCCGCTCGACCGGGACGAGTTGGTCGAGGCCCTGCGCGCCACCATCGCGAAAAGCTCGGCGATGGGGCTTGTGGCGGCGGTGGAGGCGGCGGTCGGATTTACCGTCGGCTTCGATTACGAGATGGCGGTATGGGAGACGATGCGATCCGGGGCGAGCGTGCCGATGCGCATCGGTTTCATGAACGGGCTCGACCCGGAGGAGGCCGCCGCGCGGAACCTCAAGCCGGTTCGTGATCCCGACTGGCAGTCGATGACGCTGAAATATTTCGCCGACGGCATCGTCAGCGGGCGCTCGTCCGCGGTCAGCGAGCCGTTCGCCGATACCGGCACCCCCGGCATGTTCATGCGGCAGGAAGCCGAACTGCAACGCGTCGTCGGCGCGGCGCATGCGGCGGGCTGGCAGGTCGCGGTGCATTGCACCGGCGACCGGGCGATCGACTGCATCATCGAGGCTTACGAGAAGGCGCAGGCCGCGCATCCGCGCGAGGACGTACGTCATCGCATCGAACACTACTTCGTGCCGCCGGCCGGGGGGCTGGCGCGGATGAAGGCGCTTGGCGCGCTGGTGGTGACGCAGCCCAGTTTTCTGACCCGGATGCGCCGGGCGATCACGAAGGCATTCGGCGCGCGGGCGGCGACGTATTATCCCGGCCGCTCGGTGATCGACGCCGGCGTCAGCTATATCGGAAGCTCCGATGCGCCGACCGGCGCGTGGTCGCCATGGGACGGCATCGCCGATGCGGTCGAGCGCGCGGCCGACAGCGGCGAGGCCATCGGGCCGGGCGAGGCCGTCAGCGTGCGCGAGGCGATCCACAGCTATACGGTCGGCGGTGCGATCGCGATGAAGCAGGAAAGCTGGCGCGGCACCCTGACGCCGGGCATGGCGGCTGATCTGATCGTGCTCGATCGTGACCTGTTCGCGGCGGAGCGCCCGCTGCTGCGTGAGACCCGGATTCTGCTCACCATGGTGCGCGGCGAAATCGTGCACGATGTTCTGTCGCAGCCGATATCGCGGGCCTCCGCGGCAGGATAGCGGCACGGCGGACCGCTATGCCCGCCGTGCGCTTGCTCGGTCGATGAAAGGGACGCTGCCTGTTTATGCCGGCTCGCGAACGCCCGCGCGCAGGGCTTTCCGGTCCAGTTTGCCGACGGCGGTTTTCGGAATCGACGCCACGAAGCGGACCGCGTGAGGTTTCTTATAGGATGCGATCTGTCCCGCGACATGGCGGATGAGATCTGCCTCTTCGACGGCGGCATCCGGCTTCAGGACGACGAACGCCACCACGGCCTCGACCCACTTCTCGTCAGGCGCGCCGACGACGGCCGCCTCGAAAACGGCGGGGTGAGTGAGCAGTGCATCCTCCACCTCGCGCGGATAGACATTGTAGCCGCCGGAAATGATCATGTCCGAGGTGCGGTCGCGCAGATGCAGGAAGCCGCGCGCGTCGAACACGCCGACATCGCGGGTATGCACCCAGCCCTCCGCGTCGAACGACTGGGCCGTCAGTTCGGGCGCGTTGAAATAGCCTGCGGCGGCGGAATCCGACCTGACGAGAATTTCCCCCGGCTCGCCCTCGGCAACGGGCTGCCCCGCTTCGTTGACGAGACGAATCTCCACGTCGATGGCGGGTCTCCCGCAAGCACCGAGCAGGTCGTCGGTATGGTCTTCGGGGCGAAGCACGGCGAGGCACAGCGGCACTTCCGTCTGCCCGTAATACTGCCAGAACTTGTCCCGACCGAACTTCGCCATGGCGCGGTTGATAACCGTGCGCGGCATCGGCGATGCCCCGTAGATGATGCGGCTCAGCGAGGACAGGTCGCGCCGGTCGATGTCGGGATGCTCAAGCAACATCTGCATCATGGTGGGGACGAGATTGATCGCGGTCGCGCGGTACTTCTCGATGGCTTCGAGGAAGTTCGCGGGCACGAAGCCGGGCAGCACGATGCTGACTGCGCCGCGCAGCCAGAACGGCAGGATGAACGTGCCGCTGGCGTGGATCAGCGAGGCGGAGTGCAGCATCGAATCCTCCGGCGTCACCGGCAGGAGATTCAGCAGGATGTTGCGGCAGATGCCGGCATAGGAGGCCTGCGTGTGCTGCGCGGCCTTCAGGACGCCTGTGGTGCCGGAAGTGTAGAGCGTCAGCACGACGTCATCCGGCCGCGCGTCGGATTCGGGCGCGGTGTGTGGCTGCATGGCGGCAATCGGCAGCAGGTCGCCGCCGTCGGACAGGGCGGCTCCAAGCCCGTAGCAGCGCAGGCCCGGCACCGCGCGGGCGAGATCGGCGGCGCGCTCGGCGAGGTCGGGCCCGAACACCAGCGCCTCGCAGTTTGCCTCCTGCACCATCCGGGCATGCTCCTGCACCGACAGGCGCGAGTTCAGCGGCACGCGGTTGAGCGAGGCCTTCACACAGGCGAAATCCAGCGGTACCGAATGCTCGCCGTTGTTGACCAGCAGCGCAACGCGCGAACGCGCGCTGACGCCGACCGCGCGCAGCGCATGCGCGAGCTGGTTGGCGCGGGTGTTCACCTCGGCAAACGTCATCGGCTTGTCGCCGACGATCAGCGCGACGCGCGATGCGTTCTGCGCCGCGCCGCGTTCGATGAGGTCGAGATAGGTCGGCGCTGAAGCTGTCATGTTTCCTCCCGGTTGGTTTGTTCGATTGTCGCGGTTTGCGTCATTCGGAGAACTTGCCCTGGCGCCCGGCGCCGCCGACGAAGCGCTTCGCGCCGGCCTTGCCCTCGGCGGCGACGATCGGCGCGCCGAGCCTGCCCTCCTGCCGCAGCGCGGCATCGAGCGGCAGGTCCCACTGCGCGTAAGCCGACTGGCGGTCCGTCAGCATGCAGGCCTGCGGAAACGCTGCGATCTGCCGCGCCAGTTCTTCGCCCTGCGCGCGCGCCTGCCCGTCCGGCACCACGCGGTTGGCGAGGCCCATCGCGAGCGCCTCCTGCGCGCCGACCGGGCGGCCGGTCAGGATCATGTCGAGCGCGTGCGACATGCCGATCGCGCGGGGCAGCCGGACCGTGCCGCCGTCGATCAGCGGCACGCCCCAGCGCCGGCAGAACACGCCAAATGTCGCGCTGCCTTCGGCCACGCGCATGTCGGCGAGCAGGGCGAGTTCGAGGCCGCCCGCGACCGCATAGCCCGCGACGGCGGCGATCAGCGGCTTGGACAGTGCAAGCCGCGTCGGGCCCATCGGGCCCGTGCCGCCGCCTTCGGGATCGAGTTCGTGAGTCCGGGCAGGGTCTTCCAGAGAGGTCAGATCGGCGCCCGCGCAGAACACGCCGCCCTGTCCCCACAGCACCGCGACGCGCTGGGTCTCGTCGGTCTCGAAGGCGAAGAATGCATCGCGAAGCGCGGCGGCCATCGGTCCGTCGACCGCATTCCGCCGCTCGGGCCGGTTCAGGATGATGGTGGTCACCGGGCCATCGGTCTCGACCCGGACCGGAGCGTCGCTTGCGCCAGACATGGAACTCCTCCCTGAATATTTCTTCTGATGTCCCTGTATTCCATAAATTGAAATGTTTCAAGATGTGGAATTGGCGTGCTAGTCAGTGAAATATGTCCGACGCTCCCCCCTCCGCCGCCGATCTCATGCTCGATCTGCTTGCCGCCGCCGATGGCGGACGGCTGACGGTGCAGGATCTCTGCCGCGGCGGTGCGGCGATGGGCCTTGGCGAGGCCGTGGTGCGCGTCGCGCTGACGCGCCTCGGCCAGCAGAACAAGATCCGGAAGGTTGACCGGGGCGCTTACACGATCCATCCCGCGCGCCGTTCGCTTCAGGAGGATGTCGAGCATTGGCTCGACCGGCTGAACTGGATGGTGACCTGGCGCGGACGCTGGATCGCCGTGCACGATCCGGAACTGGCGCGGCTGTCGAAGACGCAGCTTCGGCATCATCGCCGCGCGCTGGCGCTGCGCGGGTTTCGCACGTGGACGCCGGGTCTTCATCTGCGTCCGGACAATTTGCGCGGCGGCGTTCAGGCGATGCGCGCGCAGCTCTACGATCTCGGTCTTGTCGAGAACACGCCGGTCTTCGTGGCCAGCCAGTTGACCGAGGCGCAGACGCAGGCCGTCATGAAGCTGTGGGACGTCGGTGCGCTGCAGGCGAATTACACGGACTTGCTGAAGCAGTTGAACGCCAGCGAAAAAGGCCTGCGGAAGCTCGACGATCTCGCGGCCGCGCGCGAATGCCTGCTGCTCGGCCGCCACGTCATCAGCCAGATTGTCCGCGATCCGCTGCTGCCGAAGGAGATGATGGGGGGGAGCGAGCGTCAGGTGCTGATCGAGCGGACGCAGGCTTATCAGACGCGCAGCAAGGCGATCTGGGCGAGGGTGCTGAATCCCGCAGCCTGACAGGGCCGGCGGGGGCTGCGTTATCGCGGCGTCGCCGCCTCCGGCTTTCCCTCGATCATGGCCAGCAGGGCGTCGGCGATCCGGCTGCGATAGCGGTTCCGGTGTCGGAGAACGTAGAAGGCGCGCTCCGGCAGGCTGAACGGGACGTGGCGGAGCAGACCGGCTTCGATTCCCGAGGCCGCAACGGACGCCGACACCGCCGTCGCGCCGAGGCCGGCCTCGACGGCGGCGCGTACCGCCTCATTCGACGGCAACTCCAGCGCGATGCGCAGATCCTTCAGGTCCAGACCGAGGCGGACCATCGCCTGTTCGAACACCGAGCGCGTGCCCGAGCCGGGCTCGCGCACCACCCACTCGCTGCCGATGAGCCGGTCGAGGGTCAGCTTGCCGATATCGGCCCAGGGATGTTCGGGAGCAACCACCACGACAAGCTGGTCGCGCGCGATGGGCGTGGTCACAAGCTCGTCGTTGTCGATTGTCCCCTCGACGAAGCCGAGTTCGGATGCGCCGGTTTCGATCGCCTCCGCGACTTGCGCGGTGTTGCCGACGCTCAGGCGAATCTCGATGCGCGGATAGGCCCGGCGAAACGCCACCAGATGACGCGGCAGCCAGTAGCTGGCGATGGTCTGGCTGGCGTGAACCGTCAGCGTTCCACGTTCGAGCTTGCCGAATTCGCTCAACGCCAGTTCAGCATGCTCGACCTGCGCAAGGATGGTGCGGGCCTCGGCGAGAAAGGCGCGGCCGGCCTCGGTCAGCTCGATGCGGCGGCCGACACGGTCGAACAGTCGGGTGTCGTGCCGCGCTTCGAGCGCTGCGATGGCGTGGCTCGCGGCGGATTGCGCCAGATTGAGCGCGCGGGCGGCGTTCGTCACGTGCTGGCGCTCGGCCACGGCCACGAAAATGCGAAGTTGTTCGAGAGTCATTCCGCACGATTCCATCGCCCGGAATGATTGTGCAAGAACAATAAATCGGACTGGAAGATTGATCGGCTGCGCCGGATCCCTCGCAGCGACCGCGGAACCGGCGATCTATCGCCAGCGGCGTCCCTCGATCCGCCCCTGATGAACGAAGTGCTCATAGGGATCGACAGCGGCGTCGAACAGATCGCGATAGGCGAACACATAAACCAGCGGATCGAAACCTTCGGGCAGCGCCGGGTCGTTGCGATAGGGCGAGGACGATATCCTGTCGCGGATGCGTGCGAAGGTGGAGGTCTCCGGCTCCGCGCCGCCCAGAATCTTCAGATGCAGGGTCGAGATGCTCTGCTGACTGAACAGGCGGCTGGCATCCGCCGCATCATAGACGCGCAGGCGCGTGACGGGAAGTCCCCGCATCCGTCCATAGGTTTCGGTTTGCACCTGCCTGAGGTCGGGGTGAGCTTTCGGCCGGAACGACAGATCGATCCAGCGACTTGTAAGTGCAGCGCGCGGCACGAAGAAGCAGTACTGCGATGTCGTTGCGTTGTGCCTCAGATCCATCGCTCCGACGCGATGGCCGTTGGCAAAGACGTCGATGAACGGATTCGCCGAATCGCCTTGCTGTTCGCTGAGGCCCAGGATCACCATGTGATCGGCGACGTCGCGCAGCGGCACCAGAAGCCGCGCGTCGGCGCGGTCCGACCAGAAGCCGGTGCCGTCCGGCTCGGGCCACCCCCAGCCCGGGCCGCCGATGCGATCCATGTCGCGGCAATCGGTGAGATCGTAGTTGTCGCGGAACTCGCCGGTCCACGCGACCGGCTTCGAGAGCGGTCCCCTCCATTTGACGATCTGCCGCTCGATCCATGGCTTTCGCCCGGCTGTTTGCCAGCGATCGTACAGGCGCGCATCGCGCAGCAGCGCGGTCTCCACATCGACCGCGAGCCCCGCGGAGGAAAGCGTTGTCGCGGAGCCGTTGCGGCTGCCCTGTGAGGCCGGTGCCATGGCTGTGGTCCGCAGTGCGAGAACCTCGGATGTTATCGCCGCTGCTCCGGCTTCTTGCAGACTTGCTATGGCGGTATCGAGCGCGCCGCGCAGATCGAATGCATCGAGCAGGGGCAACAGCACATCGGGGCGGCAGGCCGGCAGCAGCAGCGATGCGTCGAGCACGGTCTGCACGGCGTCCCCCTGCGTGCCGATCTTGAAGCCATGCGCGAGCGCGGTCGCGGTCGCGTATTCCACGCTTTGCAGCTTCACCATGTGGCCCAGACACCATCGTGGCTCCGCCACGTCCCACATGCCCCGCGTGATCGCCGGGGACAATGTCTCGGGCTGCGGTCGCCAGTGCAGATCGAGGCAGGCCTCGCCCTTGATGAAATTCCAGCTGCTTCGTCGCAGCGCCGTCCGGTGCAGGAGCGAGTCGATGGTGAGTCCGTATTGCGGCGTCCAGCCCATGGCGGCCAGAATGTCCAGAGCTGCTGGCAGGGATTCGTACGGCACATGGACGTCCGCATCGCCCATGGTGCGAACCGACCACGTCTCGAACCGGGCGCAGATAGACAGCCCTTTCGCGATCAGGACCGGCGTGCTCTCGCCCAGTTTCTCGACGGTCGGCAATGCCTCGCGGGCCAGCAGATGGTTCTGGATGAATGTCGCGCGGGCTTTGCCCTTCAGCTTGCTGGGCAGCCTGAATCCGGGGGCGACTTGGCTCAGATTGGCGTAGACCGCGGTGAGCAGCCGAAGCTCCGGATACGGGGCGACTTCGAGTGCGATCTGCGCGGCCCAGCCCGTCCAGCTCGCGGTGGCGACTGAAGCATCAGGATTCAGGGCTGCGCGCAGAAGCAGCTTCTCGCGCTCCGTGAAAGTGCGCGCCATCATCGTTTCCGCTTCAGGTGGTCGCGCAGCACGCGCATCAGGTCGTCACGCGCCTCGGGCCGCTCGCGCAGGCCCATGTTGTCGCCGTGGATCCGCCGCAGCAGCACGATCAGGTCGAGCGTATGGAAACGAAGGCCGGCCGCGTTGGCGCGACTGACCCAGTCGAGAATCGCGGCGTGCTTGATGTCGGTTCGGAACGGCCCCACGCGTAGCGCATCGCGGCGACGGACTAGCATCGCCCCTGCCAGTTGCACCGCCAGCGGCGTGGAGATGGGACGAAGTTCAGAGTCTGTGTTCACGATCTTGCCGTAGACCGCCTCGACATCCGGATTGCTGTTGAGAACGGGCAGCATCGCGTTCAGTCTGCCGTCGGGCCAGATGTCGTCGCAATCGAGAAAACCGAGGATGTCGCCACGCGCCAGCGTGAGAGCATGGTTCAAGGCGGCGCTCAGACCTTGCGGTCCTTGCGTGATCACGCGCGGTTGCAGAGGGTGGACTTGCGCGATGGCGACCGAGCGATCCTGCGAGCCGTCGTCGATCACGATTGTTTCGAGCGAGGGATGCCGCTGGGCTGCGATGCTGTCGAGCGCCTCGGTAAGATAAGCCTCGCCGTCGCGCACGCAGATGATGGCGGAGACGATGGGATCGCTCATCTCAGGCCGCCAGCCGCGATTTGAGTGCGACGGCATCGACGACGGCGCCCATATCCGGTGCGAGCACGAGATGATAGGCGGGAACGCTCCGGACCAGTTCCATCAGCAATCCGGGCGTCGCGGCTGTTCCGCCCATCAATCCGCCGATGGTGCTGGGGAGCACGGCCTTCATGACGTCTGCCCGCGAGGCAGGATAAATCGTCGGCGTCGCCCCGTCGCCGACGCGAGGCAACAGGATGGCGGACAGGTTCGCCGAGCGCGTGAGCTTGATGCGGTGCGGGTCGAGAAAGGTCACGCCCTTTTCCTGCTCGATGCGCGCGCGGTTCTCGACCTGCCCCTCGATCGACGGCAACAGCGCGAGAGTCGTCTTGAACATCTTGGCGGTCCGGTAAACCATATGGACCTTGCCGGCCGCCGGCTCGATCGCACAGTAGTCGTCGCCCAAATAATCGAAGCCCGCCAGCGCGCAGGCGAGCGCCGTGGTGGATTTGCCCGAGCCTCCATTTCCCAGCAGCAAGACGGCCTGCCCGTCGATGCCGACGGCCGCACCGTGAACGATCTGCATGCGATGGCGGTTGCAGAGCCAGGACAGCGGAATCCTGAACGGCGAGGCCTTGGCCCAGGCGGGCAGCTCCGGAATGGCGCGATACCATGTGCAGGTATGGCCCTCGCCGAAGTCGGTGACGAACAGCGAGTCGGTATGGATATCGACCGCGCATCGGACCATGTCGTCGGAATGACTGGCGACGAGCCCGAGCGGCAGGGTGTCTTCGATAGCCCATGGCACCGACGGGTGGACATCGTCGGGCGATGTCCCGTCCCAGACCATCACGTGATGGGCAATGTCGGCATCGCGCGCGCCAGCGTCCGTCACGAACGCACGTCCCATCCAGTCAGACGGCGCGCCCGAAGGTCCGGTGAGACGGAACGTGAGCGGCCCTATGGCAAAGACATCGGTCTGCGATGTCCGCCGCGCGAGCGCCGATCTGGCGCGGACGGCGACAAAATCGGCGTAGGCTTTTCCGCCAGTCATGGCTTGGCAGCGACAGGCCAGCCGACCTCGTCCACCTCGTGGATCGGGTCGAGCTTAATCAATTCCCACATATCGGTGTATTCGTCGAAAACGGGGGCGGTCCACGCCCGGCGCGCGCATTCGGGCAGCAGCGGCACGGCTTGTTGCGCTGTATCGGGAGCCGCTTCGATCAGGCCGCGCTCAATCAGCGTTGCCACGCAGCTGTCGATGTCGTGTGCGATGAGGCTCTCTTGCGTGGCGTATGCTGCCGCGAGAATGCTGGCGGCCTCGGCGGCCGACGCGCCCTGCGCCATCAGGCTCCAGATGTCGGCGGCGGTGCCGGACCCTGAATAGTAGGCGCCGCTGGCGACGTTGATGACGATCACCTCGTCCTGAAGCCGGTCGTGGGAAACACGAACCGCATCGACAAAATATCTCATGGAAAATCCATTAGCCGCGTGTCAGTTGACGGTAAATTTGTACGTATTGCGCCGCGCATCTGTCCATATCGAACTTGTCCAGACTGCGGCGGCGCGCCTGATTTCCGAGTGTTTTCAGTCGTGCCGGTTGCCCGCTCAGCTCCACGATGGCGTCGGCCAGGGCCCGATGGTCGTCCGGTGGAACCAGGAGGCCGGTGACGCCGTCCTCCACGGTTTCGGGCAGACCGCCCAGACGGGCCGCTATGCATGGCAATCCGCTCAGCGCGGCCTCGACAACGACGAGCCCGAAGCCCTCGCGTGTGCGGGACGGCACCAGCAGCAGATCGGAGCACGCCATCGCGTGCCAGGTGTCCTGCTGGGACAGCACGCCGGGAAACGTGACGTGATCTGCGACACCGAGCGCCGCCGCCAGTTCGATGAGCTGTTGTTTTTCGTGCCCTTGCCCGACGATCGTCAGCGTGGCGTCGATGCCGCGCGTCCTCACGTCGGCCAGAGCGCGCACGGCGAGGTCGAAGCCCTTTTCCGCCTGGATGCGACCGACACAGAGCAATGAGAAGGGAGATTCTGCGCGAGGCGGCCGCGGCGCCGTGCGCAGCGGCCGGACCCCATTGTAGATGACCGTGCCGCTCTGCCGTCCAGAGAACTCCAGCGACGATTGCAGGGCTGCCTCGGATACGGCGGTGAGCATATCGGCGCGAAGCAGCAGCGAGCGCACCACGCTCTGGCGGTCGATCGCCTCAAGAACGCCGTGCTGGGTGACAAGCAGGGCAGGACACGGCGACAGCTTGCCAATCAGGCGATCGACAAACCACGCGCTGAGCTGCACCGCCGAATGCATGTGGATCAGATCGGGTTTGATCGCAGCGACGATCTCCAAAAACTGCCTCAGCAGACGAAGCATGTGCGGCGTGTCCTGGGACATCATCGTCTTCATGAACGGCAGCCGGTGCACGGATATTCCATCCAGAATCTCGTGCTGTGGCAGCAGGCTGCCCGGATCGAGGTCGGTGACGATGGCCGTTTCTATTCCATGCCCCTGCAGCGCGCGGACGAGCGCGGCGCTGAATACTTCAATGCCGCCGCGAACGGGCAGAAACTGCGGCGTGATCGCGAGAATCTTCATTCGATACCTTGCCGCCTGAACCGTTCAGCAGGGCGGGTTGTAACCTGCGGCGCGGGCTCGCGCGAGTTTCCGGCGCAGCATCTCCATGAACCAGCGGCGGACGAATTCACGGTCGTTCGTCATATTCGCGCTGTGTCGCCGATAGATCAGGGCAGGCAGATCGATCAGGTGAAACTTGACCCCTGCTTCGTCCATGCGATTGTAGAAATCGACATCCTCCGCGGACAGCATGTCCTCCGAAAAACCGCCCGCCGTCTTGATGGCTTCTTGCCGGAATAGTCCCGTCCCGAGCACGCCGTTCGGGGCGAACTTGCCGTCGGCCGCGTCGTAGCCATTGGCGGAAGCCCCGGGTTCGACCTGGATCTTCAGGCGGCCGCTGACGCCGCCAGCATCGGGTGTCGCCAGCAGGTACGCGCGCATGGCCGCGTGCCGGCCCGGCGGCCATTCGTCGTCGCAATCGAGAAAGGCGATGAAGCGGCCGGTTGCCGCCGCCAGCCCCACATTGCGCGCCGCTGCGACGCCCCCCGGCTGCGGCGCCGCCAGCAGGCGGAGGCGCGGATCGTCGATCGATCGGACGACCGCGCAACTTTCGTCCGTCGAACCGTCATCGATGACGATGATCTCGTCGTCCGGCTCCAGCTGCGGCAGCGCCGATCCGATCGCGGCGGCGATATAGGTCGCGCCATTTCGGACGGGAATGATGATGCTGGTTTCAGCAGGCATGAGATGAACGTATCATATGCTGGGTTTCGGTCGTTGCGCCTTCGGTCGATTCTTGCGCGGTCGAATCACGCGATCACCAGCCGGTTCAGAGCGATGAGGAGGATTCTCGATGGACTTCGTTCGAAAGGGGCGCGCAGCGGCCTTTGCTGTGATGTGTCTCGCGGAGCTCGCATTTGGTTCGCCCGCGATGGCCGCGGACTATCATCCGATGGATTGCGCCAGGGCGAACTCGCCGGCCGACCGGACAGTCTGCGGTGACTATGCGCTTGGCCAGAGCGAGGCGCGCATGGCGGCGCTGTATGGCGTGGCCACTTCGCTCGTCGCCATGGGGCAGCGCGGCGACATTCAGGATCAGCAGCGCGCCTTCATCCGCAGTCGCGAGGCGTGCGGCGCGAACGTGGATTGTATCCGCGCGGCGTATGACGCCCGGATTGGCCAGCTCAACGGCGTGATCGCCAATATCGCATCGCGCGGACCGTTCTGACCTCAGGCGGCCTTCGCGCACCCGAAACGCCGGCCCGATGAGGCCGGCGTCCGTGCGTTATTTCGCCCAGCTCTGAGCGACGTCCGCGAGACTTGCGGAGACAGGCTCGCGGATCGCCGAGGGCGTGCGCGAGAAGCGCGGCGCGGGGGCGGGCTGCGGCACGCCATGGCGCGTGACGAACACCTCGCGCGCTTTCATGTGCGGATGCGACTGCGCTTCCGTCATGGTCAGCACCGGCGCGAAGCACACGTCGGAGCCTTCCATGATCGCGCACCACTCGTCGCGTGTCTTGGTCTTGAACACGGCGACCAGCTTTTCCTTCAGCGCGGGCCAGGACGCCTTGTCCATCTGCCTGTCGAAGGCGGGATCTGTGAGGTTCGCCTTCTCGCGCAGCAGCGCATAGAACTGCGGCTCGATGGAGCCGATCGAGATGAAGTTGCCGTCCTTGCACGCGTAGGTGCCGTAGAAATGCGCGCCGCCGTCGAGCATGTTGTCCTCGCGCTGCTCGGTCCAGCGGCCGACGGCGCTCATGTCGAAGAACATGGAGATCAGCGAGGCCGCGCCGTCGCACATCGCGGCGTCGACCACCTGACCCTTGCCGGAGTTTTTCGCTTCCAGCAGCGCGGCGAGCACGCCGACCACGAGATACAGCGCGCCGCCGCCGAAATCGCCGACGAGGTTGAGCGGCGGCACCGGCCGTTCGCGCGGGCCGATGGCCGCCAGCGCGCCGGTGATCGAGATGTAGTTGATGTCGTGTCCGGCGGCCAACGCCAGCGGGCCGCTCTGGCCCCAGCCGGTCATGCGGCCATAGACGAGGCGCGGATTGCGCGCCAGCACCACGTCCGGTCCGAGGCCGAGGCGCTCCATCACGCCGGGCCGGAAGCCTTCGATCAGCGCATCGGCGCTGGCGAGCAGATCGAGCACGCGGGCGATTTCGGCCTTGTCCTTCAGATCGACTTCAACCGCGGTGCGTCCGCGCCCCGCCACCGACTTCTGATTCTTCGCGCCGCCGACCCGGTCGCCGCCTGACACCCTGTCCAAGGTGACGACCTCCGCACCCATGTCGGCCAGCATCATGCAGGCGAAGGGGCCGGGGCCGATGCCGGCGAATTCGACAATGCGCATGCCTGCGAGCGGGCCGGAGGCGCGGGCGGTGGTCTGCGAGGACGATTTGTCGAGCACGAGCGTTTTCCATTTGTTGGGCCGTATGGCCGAGGCGATCTCGGGCGAACCTGTCGCCTCCGGTGCGGCAGGGCAAGTGTTTGTTATGATGCGGTGCGGAATCCGGCGATGATCGATCACGCGTGCCGGAGCCGCGCAGCAAAATGGCCGGGTCATCTCCGGCCATTTTCCAGCTTCCAGAAAATTGTTGCGAGGCGAGGGTCAGCCGGCCTGCTTCACCGCGCGCTGGGCCAGCACCTTGATGAGATTGGCACGATACTCCGCCGAGCCATGGATGTCGGCGATCAGGCCATCCTCGGAAATCGCCACGCCGTCCAGCGCGGCGGGTGACCAGTTTGCCTTCAGCGCCGACTCGATCGCCGGCACGCGCATGACGCCGTTCTGCGACGCGCCGGTGGCGGCGACGCGAACCTCGCCCGCCGCCGTCTTCGTCACGAAGACGCCGGTCAGCGCGAAGCGCGACGCCGGATGGCGCATCTTTTCGTAAGCCGCTTTCGCGGGAACGGGAAACGAGACGGCGGTGATGATCTCGCCGTCGCCGAGCGCCGTTGTAAACAGGCCCTGAAAGAAATCGTCGGCGGAAATACTGCGCTTGTTGGTCTTCACGCTCGCGCCGAGTGCCAGCACGGCGGCCGGATAGTCCGCCGCCGGATCGTTGTTGGCGATGGAGCCGCCGATGGTTCCGCGATGGCGGACCATGGGATCGCCGAGCACCGAGGTGAGATGGACGAGCGCGGGGATCGCCTTCTTCACCTCCGGGCTGGACAGGATGTCATGATAGGTGGTCGCCGCGCGGATGGTGAGCGTGTCGCCGCTGCGCTCGATGCCGACCATGTCCCTGATCCGGGCGAGGTCGATCAGGTCGGAGGGGGCGGCGAGACGCTGTTTCATCACCGGCAGCAGCGTGTGGCCGCCGGAAAGATATTTTGCTTCGGAGCCCTTTGCGAACAGGGCGGCGGCTTCGTCGATGGTCGCGGGGCGATGATATGTCGTCTGGTACATGGCGGCGCTCCCTTTATTCGGCGGCCTGTTGCATGTGGATCGCGTGCCAGACGCGGTCCGGCGAGGCCGGCATCTCCAGCCGGTTGTGGCCGATCGCGTCGGTGATGGCGTTGATCACGGCGGCCGATGCGCCGATCGCGCCGGCCTCTCCGCAGCCCTTCACGCCGAGTGGATTGCCGGGGCAGGGCGTTTCGGTGTGAGAGACCTTGAAGGAAGGCAGGTCCTCCGCGCGCGGCATGGCATAATCCATGAACGAGGCGGTCACGAGCTGGCCGCTCTTGTCGTAGATCGCGTGCTCCAGCAGCGCCTGTCCGATGCCCTGTGCGAGGCCGCCATGGACCTGGCCTTCCACGATCATCGGATTGATCAGCCGTCCGAAGTCGTCCGCCGCCACGAAGTTGACGAATCTGGTCCGGCCGGTACCGGGATCGACCTCGACCTCGCACAGGTAAGCTCCGGCCGGGAAAGTGAAGTTGGTCGGATCATAGAACGCGCTTTCCTTCAGGCCCGGCTCCATACCCTCGGGCAGGTTGTGGGCGGTGTAGGCAGCCAGCGCCACCATCGCCAGCGGCAGCGCCTTGTCGGTGCCGGTCACCTTGAACTGGCCCTCCTCGATGACGATGTCGCCCTCGGAGGCTTCGAGCTGATGCGCGGCGATCTTCTTTGCCTTGGCTTCCATCTTCTCCATCGCCTTGACGATGGCGGAAAGGCCGACGGCGGCCGAGCGCGAGCCGTAGGTGCCCATGCCGAACTGCACCTTGTCGGTGTCGCCGTGGACGATGGAGATCTGGTCGAGCGGGATGCCGAGCCGACCAGCGACCACCTGCGCGAAGGTCGTCTCGTGGCCTTGTCCGTGGCTGTGCGAGCCGGTGAGGACTTCGATGGTGCCGACCGGATTGACGCGGACCTCCGCCGATTCCCACAGGCCGACGCCGGCGCCAAGGCTGCCGACCGCCTTGGACGGCGCGATGCCGCAGGCCTCGATATAGCAGGATACGCCGATCCCGCGCAGCTTGCCCTCCGCTTTGGCTTGCGCCTTGCGAGCGGGAAAGCCCGCGTAGTCGATGGCTTTCATCGCCGCATCCAGCGATGCGTTGAAGTCGCCGATATCATAGGCCATGATCACCGGCGTCTGGTGCGGAAACTGCGTAATGAAGTTCTTGCGTCGCAATTCTGCCGGGTCGACCTTGAGCTGGCGCGCCGCCGTCTCCATCAGCCGCTCGATGACATAGCTGGCTTCCGGTCGGCCCGCGCCACGATAGGCGTCCACCGGCGCGGTGTTGGTATAGACGCCGATGACCTCCGCGAAGATGTTCGGGATGTTGTACTGGCCCGACAGCAGCGTGGCATAGAGATAGGTCGGCACCGATGAGGAGAACAGCGACATATACGCGCCGAAATTGGCGTGGGTCTTCACCCGCAGCCCGGTGATCCGGTTGTCCTTGTCGAACGCCAGTTCGGCATGGGTGAGGTGATCGCGGCCGTGGGCATCGGTGAGGAACGCCTCGGTGCGGTCGCCGGTCCACTTCACGGGGCGCCCGATCTTCTTCGAGGCCCAGAGCGCGACCATTTCCTCCGGATAGATGAAGATCTTCGAGCCGAAGCCGCCGCCGACATCGGGCGCGATCACCCGCAGCTTGTTCTCCGGCGCGATGTTGTAGAAGGCCGAGAGCACGAGACGCGCGACATGCGGGTTCTGCGAGGTGGTGTAGAGCGTGAAGTGCTCCTCCGCCGCGTCGTAGTCCGCCAGAGCCGCGCGCGGCTCCATCGCGTTGGGAACGAGGCGGTTGTTGGTGATGTCCAGCGACACGATATTTGCGGCGTTGTCGAACGCGGCGTTGGTCGCGGCCTCCTCGCCGATGGTCCAGTCGTAGATCACGTTGCCGGGTGCTTCCGGGTGAAGCTGGGGCGCACCGGGTGCGATGGCGTCGCGCATGTCCGCCACCGCGGTCAGTTCGTCGTAGGTCACCGCGACCGCCTCGGCGGCGTCGCGCGCCTGATTGCGCGTCTCCGCCAGCACCACCGCGACCGCCTGCCCGACGAAGCGCACCGTTTCCGGAGCCATCGCGGGCCATGCGCCCATCTTCATGGGCGTACCGTCCTTCGAATGGATCATCCAGCCGCAGATCAGGTTGCCGACCTTGTCGTCCACCAGTTCCTGCCCGGTGAGCACGGCGACCACGCCCGGCATTTTCAGCGCCTCGGAGCTGTCGATGCCTTTAATTTTCGCATGAGCATGCGGGGAGCGGACGAACGCCGCATAGGTCATGCCCTGCAGGCGGATGTCGTCGACATAGCGGCCCCTGCCGGTGATGAATCGCTTGTCTTCCTTGCGCGCAACGCGTGCGCCGAAACCCTCAACACCCATGCTTCTCTCCCATCGGAGTTGTTTTTGTCCGGCTGCGATCCTCCGATCCCGGCCGTCATTCCATGCCCACCGCCGCGTATCGCGGATCAGACGAGCCCGTCGTTGTCAGCGCTGCGCCATATCTCAAGCTTATGGTGCGACGCGAATTTTTGCGCGGAGTGTGCGGCTATTCGGCTGCCTGCGCGACTTTCATCCGCCCTGCTGCATCGAGCACGGATTTCACGATGTTATGATAGCCGGTGCAGCGGCAGATGTTGCCTTCCAGCTCCTGCCGCACGGTGGCCTCGTCGAGATCGCCGCCATGGCGCTGCACGATATCGATCGAGGCCATGATCATGCCCGGCGTGCAGAAGCCGCATTGCAGGCCATGATTGTCGCGGAACGCCGCCTGCATCGGATGCAGAAGATCGCCCTTGGCGATGCCTTCGATGGTCGTGATGCTGGAGCCGTCGGCCTGGCCGACCAGCACCGTGCAGGATTTTACGGCCTTTCCGTCGATATGCACGGTGCAGGCGCCGCACTGGCTGGTGTCGCAGCCGACATGAGTCCCGGTGAGACCCAGATGGTCGCGCAACAGGTTGACGAGAAGGGTTCGATCCTCAACGTCAGCCGAAACCGTATTTCCATTGACTGTAAGTTTGATCGTCGACACGCGATCCTCCCGGGAATCCTTCAGGACATATTTTCATTAGACCAATTAGAGGCGCGGGAACTGGAGTTTGCAATATGATTTTTAGTTGAACGGTGGGTGCTCAGGGAGACAGGCCTCGTTGCGCATTGCAGCAATGGAACCGGAAGCCGCCGAAGTCATTGTTTATCGATCAATGTCGAAATCACGAACCGATTGGCGCGCGCGCCCGCAGCGCGCCTTCAAAATGTATGCTTCGTTCGGTCGCGGATGACGGATCCCTCACAAGGCGTTCAAACCGAAGCACTGCCCGGATCGCCGGTGGCCGAAGCGATATCCCGGTCCTCCGGCGAGATCGTCGAGACGGACATTCCGGCGCGGCTCGACCGGCTGCCGTGGAGCGGATTTCACACGCGCGTCATCGTGGCGTTGGGGATCACCTGGATACTGGACGGACTTGAGGTGACGCTCGCTGGCTCGCTGGCGGGGGCGCTGAAGGAGAGTCCTCGTCTGCAATTCTCGAACGTCGATGTCGGCCTGGCCGGTTCTGCCTATCTCGCGGGCGCAGTGCTGGGCGCGCTTGGCTTCGGCTGGCTGACGGATCGCATCGGGCGCAAGAAGCTGTTCTTCATTACGCTCGCCGTCTATCTGGTCGCGACGGCGGCGACGGCCTTCACATGGAATCTCTGGAGCTTCGCGCTGTGCCGTTTCTTTACGGGCGCGGGGATCGGCGGAGAGTACACCGCGATCAACTCGACGATTCAGGAGCTGGTGCCGTCGCGCTACCGGGGCTTCACCGATCTCGTGATCAACGGCAGCTTCTGGATCGGCGCGGCGCTCGGCGCGGTCGCCGCGATCGTGCTGCTTGATCCGGCGGTGATCGATCCCGAGCATGGCTGGCGGCTCGCGTTTCTGATCGGCTCGGTTTTGGGGCTCGTCGTGCTGCTCATGCGGCTGTGGATTCCCGAAAGCCCGCGCTGGCTGATGATTCACGGGCAGCCCGCGCGGGCACGAGACATCGTGGCGTCGATCGAGGCGCAGGTGCATGCCGCGCCGCCCTCCGCGCCACTGCCGGTGATGCGGCTGCGCATGCGCGACCACACCCCGCTGCACGAGGTGGCGCGGACGCTGTTCGTCACGTATCGCGGACGTTCGGCGGTCGGCTTCGTGCTGATGGCCGCACAGGCGTTCTTTTACAACGCGATCTTTTTCACTTATGCGCTGGTGCTGAACGATTTTTATGGCATCCCGGCAGATCGGGTCGGCTGGTATATCCTTCCCTTCGCGCTCGGAAATTTTCTCGGGCCTCTGCTGCTCGGCCGGCTGTTCGATACCATCGGCCGCCGCGCGATGATCGCGCTGACTTATGGCGTGTCCGGAGTCCTGCTTGCTGGCTCCGGCTATCTGTTTTCCATCGGCGTGCTGGACGCCACGACCCAGACCATCGCGTGGATGATCATTTTCTTCTTCGCGTCACCGGCAGCGAGCGCGGCCTATCTGACGGTGAGCGAAACTTTTCCGCTCGAAGTCCGCGCGCTGGCGATTGCAGTGTTCTATGCCATCGGCACCGCGATCGGCGGCGTCGCGGGACCGGCGCTGTTCGGGGCGCTGATCGATACCGGCTCGCGCGTGAGCGTATTTGCGGGGTACCTGTTCGGCGCGCTATTGATGGTCGTGGCGGCGGCTGTCGCATGGCGGTTCGCGGTGCGCGCAGAGCGGCAGATGCTTGAAGCCATCGCGCCGCCGCTCGCGTCGACCAATCAGGAGTGAGGCGATGACCAAGACGACAAGCCGGCACGAGCCGTCACCGCTTAAGCCGAGTAACCGCCGTGATGCGGTTCCCGTTCCCGGCGCGCTGATCCCGCTGCTCGACGAGTGCACGCTGCTGCTGGACATCGACGGGACGCTGCTCGACCTCGCACCGACGCCGCGCGAGGTGTGGGTGCCGCCTGATCTCGCCACGACGATGCAGGGGCTGATCCAAAGGCTTGGAGGCGCGCTCGCGCTGGTGTCCGGCCGCTCGCTCAACGATATCGATCTGATCTTCGCGCCGATGCAGTTTCCGGCCGTCGGCGGCCATGGCGCCGAAATGCGGCTGTCATCCGAGCCGAGCGAGGCGTCGTCGTCCGCGGCACCGCCGCTCGACAAGGAACTGAAGCGGCGCTTCGCGGCCATCGCCAAGCTCGCTCCCGGTATCCTGCTCGAAGACAAGGGCTATTCGCTGGCCCTGCACTATCGGCTCGCGCCCCAGATGGAAAAGACCATCTACGAGGAGGTATCGAAGATCCGGTCGGAACTCCCGGGCGCCCCCATCGAGGTGCTGCCGGGCAAGGCGGTCTGCGAGATCAAGCAGGCCGGCTTCACCAAGGCGACCGGCGTTCGCGAGTTGATGAAGCATGCCCCGTTCCAGGGCCGGCGGCCGGTGTTCATCGGCGACGACGTCACCGACGAAACCGTGTTCGCGATCATGCCCGAGTTTCGCGGCCTGTCATTCTCCGTGGGCCGGCGAGCGCAAGGCGTCGCCGGGCACTTCGACGCGCCGCGAGACGTACGACTCTGGCTCTCCCAGTTGCTGGAAGACGAGCATACCTACACGGGATAGGCGAGACTGCATGATGACTGGGCGAATTTTGCCTTCAATTTGGCCAATTCGACCAAGGAAGGCTCAAATTTGAGAGAGTTCCGCATTTTCTGCGTGGTTGCGGATTCTACGTAGTTGAAAATGCAGGAGTGTGGCGAAACAATTCAACATCTGCGCTTTGCTGACACGAATCTGTTTTGGGTTCGATGGAAAATGGGCGCGGAACCATAATGATGAACGATCGTTTATCTACGACGTAATCCGGAGGGTGGCCGTGAATCTCGTCGTCGTTTCCAATCGTGTCGCGCGTGCCAAGGCGAATGAGCCGATGACAGGCGGGCTGGCTGCGGCGCTGCTCCCGGTGGTGGAGCGGTCCGGGGCCATCTGGGTTGGATCGAGCGGGCGGGTGAGAGACGGCCACAAGGAGCCGTTTGCGGAGGTCGAAACGCTTGGCAACGGCGCGCTGGCGATGCTCGATCTGCCGGCAGCGCATTACGGCGGATATTACGAGGGCTTCGCCAATTCGGCTCTGTGGCCGGCACTGCACTCCCGCCCGGACCTGATCAAGGTCAGTCACGACGACTATCAGTCCTATCGCGAGGTGAACGCGTTCATGGCACGGGCCTTGATGCGTTTTCGCAACCCGGACAGCATGTTCTGGATTCAGGACTATCACTTCCTGTCGCTCGGCGCGGATCTTCGCGACTCCGGCGTGAAGGAGCCGATTGGCTTCTTCCTGCATACCCCCTGGCCGAGCCAGGAGGTGATCGCCGGCGTGCCGCATCATCGCGAACTGATCGAGGCGATGCTGGCCTATGACCTGATCGGCTTCCAGACCGAGGGCGATTGCGAGAATTTTTCCGACTATCTGCGAACGGAACTGGGACTTGTGGTTGACGACGGGATCGTGCGCTCGTCCAGCGGCGTGACGCGACTGGCGGCGTTCCCCATCGGCATCGACGTCGACGGCTTTGCCGCGCTCGCCGCCAAGGCTGTGTCGCACCCGGAGGTGTCGCGCCTGCGCCGCAGCCTGAACGGCGAGAAGCTCGCGATCGGTGTCGACCGTGTGGATTATTCCAAAGGGCTGATCAATCGCGTGACGGCGTTCGACCGCATGCTGACGTTGCGGCCGGACTTGTCCCGGACCGTATCGCTGCTGCAGATCGCCAATCCCTCGCGCAGCACAATCGAGGCTTACGGCAAACTGCAGAGCGAACTCGCGCGCCTCGTCACGGATGTGAATGCACGGCATGGCGAGGTGGACTGGACACCGATCCGCTACCTCGGCAAGGGTTTCAGCCAGTCGGTGCTGGCCGGTTTCTATCGCGCGGCGCAGGTCGGCGTGGTGACGCCGCTGCATGACGGCATGAACCTTGTCGCCAAGGAATACGTGGCCGCGCAGAATCCGGCCGATCCCGGTGTGCTGGTGCTGTCGAAATTCGCAGGCGCGGCCAACGAACTCGATGCCGCCCTGCTGGTCAATCCACACGACATCGACGGCATGGCCCGCGCCATCGCTGCGGCGTTCTCGATGCCGCGGCAGGAGCGGATCCAGCGCTACGAGGCGATGATGAAGAAGCTGCGTGCCGGCACCATCGAGCATTGGCTGGATGCCTTCGTCTCCGCGCTCGAAGACGCCTACGAGATGAACTGCTTTCAGGGTGCGGCTGCCCGCGTCGGCTGCGACGCGCCTGCGCTGCGCGCCGTCACCGTGAAGCCCTCCGGCGCGGTGCACTGAAGACTTTCCCGGGCGAATCCCGGCTACAAAAACCTCGCGGAGTCCGCGAGGTTTTTGTTGTGGAGATTATGCGAGCCGCGCCGGCTATTTGCGCCGCAATGCGTCCGCGAAGGCCGCCGCAAAGGCGCCCTGGCCCTGCGATTCACTGCCCCGGCCCTTCGCCGACGTTTGACCGCTGCGGAATGTCCCGCCCGGAGCCGGACGCTCATCGCGGCGCGGCGCGGGGCGGGCGCTGTCGCCGCCGCCATCCTTGCGCATGGTGAGCCCGATCCGCTTGCGCTTAATGTCGACCTCGACCACGCGCACCTTCACCACGTCGCCGGCCTTCACCACCTCGTGCGCATCCTTCACGAAGCGGTCCGCCAGTTGCGAGACGTGAACCAGCCCGTCCTGATGCACGCCGATATCCACGAACGCGCCGAAGGCGGCGACGTTGGTCACCGTGCCCTCCAGCAGCATGCCGGGCTTCAGATCCTTGATGTCGTCGACGCCGTCGGCGAACACGGCGGTCTTGAAGGCGGGACGCGGATCGCGGCCGGGCTTTTCCAGTTCGGTGAGAATGTCGCGCACGGTCGGCAGACCGAAACGCTCGTCCACGAACACGCGCGGGTCGAGGGCCTTCAGGGCGGCGCTGTCGCCCATCAGGGTGCGCACGTCGCGGCCGCAGGCTTCGACGATCTTGCGCGCGACGCCATAGGCTTCGGGGTGTACCGACGAGGCGTCGAGCGGCTCCGTGCCATTGGTGATACGCAGGAAGCCCGCGCACTGCTCGAAGGTGCGCTGGCCGAGCCGCGTCACCTGCAACAGGTCCTTGCGGGTGCCGAACGGTCCGTTGCTGTTGCGATGGGCGACGATGGCTTCCGCCAGTGAGGGACCAAGGCCCGACACCCGCGCCAGCAGCGGCGCGGAGGCCATGTTGAGATCGACGCCGACCGCGTTCACCGCATCTTCCACCACCGCGTCCAGCGACCGGGCGAGCTGGTACTGATCGACATCGTGCTGATACTGCCCGACGCCGATCGCCTTCGGCTCGATCTTGACCAGTTCGGCGAGCGGATCCTGCAAGCGCCGTGCGATCGACACCGCGCCGCGCAGCGAGACGTCGAGATTAGGAAATTCGTTGGCCGCGGTCTCCGAGGCGGAATAGACCGACGCGCCGGCCTCCGAGACGATCACCTTCAGGGGCTTCGGCGCAGGCATTGCCGCCAGCATGTCGGCGACCAGCTTCTCGGTCTCACGGCTGCCGGTGCCGTTGCCGATGGCGATCAACTCGACGCCGTGCTTGCGGACCAGCGAGGCCAGCTCCGCCATCGTGCCCTGCACGTCGTTGCGCGGCGGGAACGGATAGACCGTGCTGGTCGCCAGCAGCTTGCCGGTGGCGTCCACCACCGCGACCTTAACGCCTGTGCGGATGCCGGGATCGAGGCCCATGGTCGCCCGCGCGCCGGCGGGCGCGGCCAGCAGCAAATCCTTCAGGTTGCGGGCGAAGACGTTGATCGCTTCCTTTTCCGCACGCTCGCGCAGGATGCGCATCAGGTCGAGGGTCAGATGCAGCGACAGCTTGACACGCCAGGTCCAGGTGGCGACCTCGGTCAGCCAGCGATCGCCCGGAAGTTCACCACGAATGTCGTAAGCAGCAGCCACCATGCGCACGGTCGGCTTCACGGTGGAGGTGTCGTCGGCGTCGACCTCGATGTCGAGGTTCAAAACTTCCTCGTTGCGTCCGCGTAGCATCGCCAGCGCGCGATGGCTCGGCACGTTGGCCCAGCGTTCCACGTGATCGAAATAGTCGGAAAACTTTGCGCCGGCTTCTTCCTTGCCCTCGACGACGCGGGCACGGAGCATCGCATTCTCTTCCATGTAGGTGCGCAGGCGGCCGACCAGACCGGCATTCTCAGCGAACTGTTCGGCGAGAATGTCGCGCGCGCCTTCCAGCGCCGCCTTCACGTCGGCGATGTCGTCGGTGAGATAAGCCTGCGCCAGATCGGCGGGCACCGCTGCGCGGTCTGCGAGGATCGCATCGGCCAGAGGCTGCAGGCCGCGCTCGCGGGCGATCTCGGCCTTGGTGCGGCGCTTCGGCTTGTAGGGAAGATAGATGTCTTCCAGTTCGGCCATGGTCGTCGCGGCGGCGAGCTTGGTTTCCAGCTCGTCCGTCAGCTTGCCCTGATCGCGGATCGAGCCGAGGATCGTCGCGCGGCGGGCATCGAGGCCGCGCAGATAGGCGAGGCGCTCGGTGAGCAGGCGCAGCTGGCTGTCGTCGAGACCCCCGGTCATCTCCTTGCGATAGCGCGCGATGAACGGCACCGTCGCGCCTTCGTCCAGTAGCGTGATCGCGACTTTGGTCTGGTCGGGCCGCGCGCCGATCTCGGTGGCGATCTGTGCGGCGATGCGGGTGACGTCAGTGGCCATGCGTATCCCAGAATCAGCAAACGGGCGCCGAACATAGGAGCTTCGCGCGGCCCAAGCCAAGCGCTGCTTTTCCACAGCTCAGGCGCATGATCCGCCGATGGAATCGGTCGAACCGGGGGGATGTTTCCGGTGCAGAGGGAGTTCGGAAAGAAGGGGATCAGGCCGCCTGCCGCCGTTCGGCCCACGCCTGCGCCAGCAGCGAATACGATCTCTTGCGCGCCTCGTGATCGAAGGTGGTGGAGAACACCATCACCTCGTCCGCCTGCGTTGCCTGCACCAGCGGCTCGACCTTGGCGAGCACCGTCGCCGGGCTGCCGACGAAGAACCGGACGCGGTTGCGCGCGATGCTGGCGCGATCGGCCTCGGTGTAGGGCCATGCGGCCGCCTCTTCGGGCGACGGCAGCGGCAGATACTCGCCGCGGTCGCGCCGCAGGCGGTTGAGGTCGGCGGAGAGTGCGAGGCGTTCAGCTTCCGCATCGGTTTCCGCCACCACGGCGGCGATGGCGAGGATCGCGTGGGGCTTGTCGCGCCATTGCGAGGGCTGGAAGCTGCGCCGGTAATTGAGCATGGCGTCGGTGGCGTCGTGCATCGCGAAATGATGGGCGAAGGCGAAGCCCATGCCCACCTGCGCGGACAGCTCCGCGCTATAGCCGCTGGAGCCGAGCAGCCAGATCGGCGGCATCGGCACCCCATCCGGCATCACCACGATACGACCGTAGGGGTGGCCGGACGGAAAGCCGTGGGTCTCCCACAGGATCAGTTCGTGCAGCCGCTCCAGAAAGTCGTCGCCCTCGCGCACGTCCATTCGCCGGCGCAGCGCGTGGGCGGTCGCGCCGTCCGTTCCCGGCGCGCGGCCGAGTCCGAGGTCGATCCGGCCCGGGAACAGCGCTTCCAGCATCTTGAAGCGCTCGGCGACCGCCAGCGGGGCGTGATTGGGCAGCATCACGCCACCCGACCCGACCCGGAGGTTTTTCGTCACCGCCGCGATCTGGCCGATCATGATGTCGGGCGAGGGGCTGGCGACCGAGGGCAGGCTGTGATGCTCCGCCAGCCAGTAGCGCACATAGCCCAGCCCATCCACATGGCGGGCGAGGTCGATGCTGTTGCGCAGCGACTGCGCGGGCGAGGTGGCGGTGGTGACGACCGAGAGGTCGAGGACTGAAAGCGGCGGCATGAAACCAAGCTAGGGCGTCGCCGCCGGAATTCAACGGCTGGCGCGCCGCGCTGGCCAGAGATGCCGTGCTGGGTTGCAGCCCATGGAGTTTGCCCACCAACACGAATTGGGCGGCTGGGTTTGTGGTGTATAGTGGGCAATTTCCCACTTGCTGCATCGCGATTGTGGGCTGTTGCCCGCGGCAGGTTTCGCTATATTAACGGTCATAACTCCTCTCAGCATCTGCCCACTTTTCGCGAATGCGTCGGGGTTAAAATTTTCGAGGAATGTTTCATGAGTGGGACAGAATTTCAGAGCGAGGCGGCCGGGCAGCGTCCAGCCATCTCGTTCGAGTTTTTTCCGCCGAAGACGGAGGACATGGAGCGCGGGTTGTGGGAGACCATCAAGCGGCTGGCCCCGCTTGCGCCCAGCTTCGTCTCGGTGACCTATGGCGCCGGGGGATCGACCCGCGAACGCACGCACGCGACCATCGCCCGCATTCTGACTGAGACCGCGCTGCGGCCGGCCGCGCATCTGACCTGCGTCGATGCCACCCGCGCCGACGTGGACGACGTGGTCGCGCGCTACCATGAGGTGGGTGTCCGTCACATCGTGGCGCTGCGCGGCGATCCGGCGGGCGGCATCGGCACGGCCTATGCGCCGCATCCGGAGGGCTATCAGAGTTCGGCCGATCTCGTCGCCGCGATCAAGCGACGCTTTCCCGATATCGACGTCACGGTCTCGGCCTATCCCGAGAAGCATCCCGAGAGCCGCGATCTCGATGCCGATATCGACATGCTGAAGGCCAAGGTGGATGCCGGCGCGACGCGCGCGATCACCCAGTTTTTCTTCGATAACGATCTTTATCTGCGCTATCTCGATCGCGTCCGGGCGCGCGGCATCGACATCCCGATCGTGCCGGGCATTCTGCCCGTGCAGAACTTCAAGCTGGCGAAGAACTTTGCCGCGCGCGCCGGCGCGAGCGTTCCCGCCTGGCTCGCGGAAAAGTTCGAAGGCCTCGATGACGATGCCGAGACCCGCAAGCTGGTCGCCGCGACGGTGGCAGCCGGGCAGGTGCACAAGCTCGCCAAGCGCGGCATCGATACCTTTCATTTCTACACGATGAACCGCGCGGACCTCGTGTTCGCCATCAGCCACCTGCTCGGCATCCGCCCCACCGGCGCGCAGCAGGCCGCGTGAAAGCTTAAAGCCATGTCCTCCACGTCTTCCATCGCCGACATTGTCCGCAAGCTCGCGCGCGAGCGTGTCCTCGTGCTCGACGGCGCGATGGGCACGATGATCCAGCAGCTTCATTTCGATGAAGCGGCGTTTCGCGGCGAGCGCTTTAAGGATTTTCATCGCGACCTGCGCGGCAACAACGATCTGCTGATCCTCACCCAACCGGCGGCCATCGAGGACATCCACGCGCAGTATCTGCGCGCGGGCGCGGATCTCGTCGCCACCAACACGTTCTCCTCGACCTCTATCGCGCAGGCCGACTACGACCTGTCGGATCTCGCCTACGAACTGAACGTGGAAGGTGCGCGGCTGGCTCGCAACGCCGCGCAGCGCGTGGCGGCCGAGGACGGCAAGCCGCGCTTCGTGGTCGGCGCCATCGGCCCGACCAACCGCACCGCCTCGATCTCGCCGGATGTGTCCAATCCCGGCTATCGTGCGGTGACGTTCGACGATCTGCGCATCGCCTATGCCGAACAGGCGCGCGGCCTGCTTGATGGCGGGGCGGATATCCTGCTGATCGAAACCATCTTCGACACGCTGAACGCCAAGGCCGCGATCTACGCGATCTTCGAGGTTCTCGACGAGCGCGGCGTCGACGTGCCGATCATGATCTCCGGCACCATCACCGACAAGTCGGGCCGCCTGCTGTCCGGGCAGATGCCGGAGGCGTTCTGGAATTCGGTACGTCATGCGAACCCTCTGACCATCGGCTTCAACTGCGCGCTCGGCGCGGAAGACCTGCGCGCGCATATCGCAGACATCGGCCGCGTTGCCGATACGCTGGTCTGCGCCTATCCCAATGCGGGCCTGCCGAACGAGTTCGGCCAATACGACGAAACGCCCGAGTATATGGCGCGGCTGGTCGGAGAATTCGCGCAGAGCGGGCTTGTCAACATCGTCGGCGGCTGCTGCGGCACCACGCCCGCGCACATCGCCGCCATTGCCGCAGCGGTCGCGCCACACAAGCCGCGCGCCGTGCCGGAGATCGCGCCGCGGCTGCGGCTGTCGGGGCTGGAGCCGTTCGTGCTCACCAGCGAGATTCCGTTCGTGAATGTCGGCGAGCGCACCAACGTCACCGGCTCGGCGCGCTTCCGCAAGCTCATCACCAATGGCGACTACACCGCCGCGCTGCAGGTGGCGCGCGATCAGGTGGAGAACGGCGCGCAGGTGATCGACGTCAACATGGACGAGGGGCTGCTGGATTCCGAATCCGCGATGGTGACGTTCCTCAACCTTGTGGCCTCGGAGCCCGATATCGCCCGCGTGCCGGTGATGATCGATTCCTCGAAGTTCAACGTGATCGAGGCTGGGCTGAAGTGCGTGCAGGGCAAGCCCATCGTCAATTCGATCTCCATGAAGGAGGGCGAAGAGAAGTTCATCCACGAGGCGAGGATCGCGCGCCGCCATGGCGCGGCCGTGGTGGTGATGGCGTTCGACGAGCAGGGGCAGGCCGACACCTTCGCACGCAAGACCGAAATCTGCGCGCGGGCCTACGAGATTCTGGTCGGTCGCCTGAACTTCCCGCCGGAAGACATCATCTTCGATCCCAACATCTTCGCGATTGCCACGGGCATCGAGGAGCACAACAATTACGGCGTCGATTTCATCGAGGCGACGCGCTGGATCCGCGAGCACCTGCCGCACGCGCATATCTCCGGCGGCGTCTCGAACCTGTCGTTCTCGTTCCGCGGCAACGAGCCGGTGCGCGAGGCGATGCATTCGGTGTTCCTGTATCACGCCATCAAGGCGGGCATGGACATGGGCATCGTCAATGCCGGCCAGATGGCGGTCTATGACGACCTCGATCCCGAACTGCGCGCTGTGTGCGAGGACGTGGTGCTCAACCGCGATCCCGGCGCGGCGGAGCGGCTGTTGGCGCTCGCGGAAAAATTCCGCGGTCAGGAGAAGCAGACCAAGGAAGCTGATCTCGCCTGGCGCGAATGGCCGGTGGAGAAGCGGCTCAGCCACGCGCTGGTGCACGGCATCACCGAGTTCATCGAGACCGATACGGAAGCCGCGCGACAGACTGTCGAGCGGCCGCTGCATGTGATCGAAGGGCCGCTGATGGCGGGCATGAACGTGGTCGGCGATCTGTTCGGTGCGGGCAAGATGTTTCTGCCGCAGGTGGTGAAGTCCGCGCGCGTGATGAAGCAGGCGGTCGCCTATCTGATGCCGTTCATGGAGGAGGAGAAGGCGAGGAACGCCGCCAATGGCGGCGGCGAGGGCCGCAACTCGGCGGGCAAGATCGTGCTCGCCACGGTGAAGGGCGATGTCCACGACATCGGCAAGAACATCGTCGGCGTCGTGCTCCAGTGCAACAACTTTGAGGTGATCGACCTCGGTGTGATGGTGCCGGCCGCCAGGATCATCGAGACGGCGAAGGCCGAGCAGGCCGATATCATCGGCCTGTCCGGCCTCATCACGCCCTCGCTGGACGAGATGTGCCACATGGCTGCGGAGATGGAGCGCAACGGGCTCGACATGCCGCTTCTGATCGGCGGCGCGACCACCAGCCGCGTGCATACGGCGGTGAAGATCGACCCGAATTACAAGCGCGGTCCGGTGGTGCATGTGAACGACGCCAGCCGCGCGGTGGGGGTTGCCTCCTCGCTGCTGTCGCCGGAGCGCCGCGCGGCCTATGCCAGCGAGGTCCGCAACGAATATACGAAAATTTCGCTGGCCCATGCGAAGGCGCAGGCTGACAAGAAGCGCCTGACGCTGGCGGCGGCGCGCGCAAATGCCCAGCCGATCGACTGGACGCAGGCAAAGCCCGTGAAGCCGTCCTTCATCGGATTGAAGACGTTCACCGATTATCCGCTCGCCGAACTCGTGCCCTATATCGACTGGACGCCGTTCTTCCAGACATGGGAGTTGACCGGGCGCTTCCCGGCGATCCTCGAGGACAAGGTGGTCGGCGAGGTGGCGCGCTCGCTCTATGACGACGCGCAGAAGATGCTCAAGCGGATCGTGGACGAGAAGTGGTTCTCCGCTTCCGCCACCATCGGCCTGTGGCCCGCCAACACTGAGGGCGACGACATCGCCGTCTATGCCGACGACACGCGGCAGACGAAGATCGCGACGCTGCACACGCTACGCCAGCAGCTTGAGAAGCGCGAGGGCCGCCACAACGCCGCGCTGTCGGATTTCATCGCCCCGCGCGCGAGCGGCGTCGCCGATTATATCGGGGGCTTCGTCGTCACCGCCGGGCTCGGCGAGGACGTGGTTGCGGATCGCTTCAAGCAGGCCAACGACGATTACTCCTCGATCCTCGTCAAGGCGCTGGCGGACCGTCTGGCGGAGGCTTTCGCCGAGCGGATGCATCAGCGCGTGCGCACCGAGTTCTGGGGTTATGCGGCCGACGAGCATCTGGGCAACGACGATCTGATTCTCGAACGTTACAAGGGCATCCGTCCGGCGCCGGGTTATCCGGCGCAGCCGGACCATACCGAGAAGGCGACGTTGTTCGACCTGCTCGATGCGGAGCGCACCGCAGGCGTGAAGCTCACCGAGAGTTATGCGATGTGGCCCGGCTCGTCGGTGTCAGGATTTTATTTCAGTCACCCCGAGAGCTTTTATTTCGGCGTCGGCAAGATCGAGCGCGATCAGGTGGAGGACTACGCCGCCCGCAAGGGATGGAGCGTGGCCGAGGCCGAGCGCTGGCTGGCCCCGGTGCTGAACTACATTCCCGCGGCCAACGCCAACGATGCGCCAGCGGCGACGCCGGCCGCCGAGGATGCTAGCGATCTCGCCGCGCATCCGCCCGGCTGCAACTGTGCGGTGCACCTCGTGTGGCGCAAGAACGCGGCGGCCGGTTAGCCCTTTGTTGTCTCACGCAGCCATTGCAGCATCGCGAGATTTTCCTCGCGTGGCCAGGTGTGACTGAGGTTGTCCAGTTCGCGATAGGTGACGTCCGCCCCGCGCTCGGTCAGTGTGTCGCGGGCGTTGCGCGCGATCTCCACCGGGAACATCCAGTCGTGCTGGCCGTGGACGAGACAGACCGGCAGGCCGCTCATCCGCTCCGCGTCGGCCATGCTGGCCAGCATCGGATGGAACGAGGCGGCGACCGGCGCGAGGTGCGTGAAGGGAGAGGCTGGGTCCAGCCCGCTCACGTAACAGAACGTGCCGCCGTCGCTGAGGCCGGTCAGCAGCAACTGCGAGCCGTTTACCGTCCAGCGTGCGCGAACGCTTGCGAGAATGCGCGAGAGATTCGGCGAATCGACATCGTTGCCGGACAGCGCCCATGTCGGGCCGATGGCGGTGGGCGCGACGATGATCGCGCCGAAGCTGCGCGCGTCGCGTAGCCAGGTCCACAGAAACGCGCGGCCGTGGCCGCTGCCGCCGTGCAGCGCCATCACCAGCGGCCAGCCAGCCGGCGGCGGCGGATATTCAGGGACGTAGACGGAATAGCCGCCGCGCTGCGCAGATTCGTTGGCCTCGTGAAACACCCCGGTGCCGGGCAGAGGCGGGGCGGTCAGCTTCGCCCGGACCGGATCGTCCGCCGTCACGGAGGGATCGAGGAAAAACTCGCCGACCGGCGGCAGGCGGGCGCAGAACGGATAGAGTGTTTCCTGCGCCTGTGTCGCGAGGCGCAGCGCCCGCAGAATGCCGCGCAGATCGCCTGCCTCCAGCGCGTGCCGCAGGCCGGCATGGGCCGCGATCACCGTATCAGTCGCGGCTGAAAGCTCTGTTCGCAGGTCAGAAAAGCCGTCGGGCCATGTGTCGAGACGTGCGCGCAACTCGCGCAGCGGCGCGTCCGGCGCGCCAAGCGCCTGGATCAGGGCTTCGATCTCGGGCGGGTGAAAGTAGCGCGCAACGAAGGCAAGCCCATCCAGCGCATGCAGCAGCGGCGGAAGCAGCGCGGTGATGTCGTCGATGATCCTGTCGTTCATCGAGCCTCGCGCGTCGGATGCCGCTCGGCGTTAGAGCGTTCTCGAGCGAAGTGGATACCGGTTCGCGTAAAGAAAACGCATCAAATCAAGTAACTGGAGCAGGTCAGCGATTCAACGAAAAGCTGACCTGCTCTAAAGAGACGTGGGGGCCCCCCCCGCGGGGGGGGCCCCCACGTCTCTTTAGAGCAGGTCAGCTTTTCGTTGAATCGCTGACCTG
>JAEYAW010000008.1 GCA_023404675.1 Pseudomonadota bacterium
TGATGAACTTGCGGGCGATCGCAAGCAACGCGATGAGGACGATGGTTCGCACCTGCAGAATTCCGAACCTGCGCTCAGTCGCCACCAGTAGCGACCGTTTGAACTCCAGCGCGATCACCACGGTGAAAATCATGCCGAAGACGACTTGGAACGTGCTGTAATCGAGCGTATCGAGCGCGCCCAAAACCAGTCGGTTCAGCACCTCGCGCAGGAGCGCCCATACAGATGCCACCACGACCACGGCGATGATGGCGCTGAGCAGGAAGATGACGACCTGCTCGAATTTCTCGTAGAGCGTCATTGCCGACCATTGTTCGCGGGTCAAACCGGGCGGTCTGTCGCGTTCCATTGCGATCTCTCCTCAAACATGGCCCCCGGGGAACCGGGTTCCCCGGGGGCTTCGGCATCTGTATCACACCTGAAATCACGTGGATCGAGGATGCATGTCAGGCGTCGGCGACTACTCGATCACGCGGATCAGCCGTTCTTGACCTCGATGCGCTTGACCTTCGCCTGTGCCTCCGGTGTCTGGGGAAGCTTGATGGTCAGCACGCCGTTCTTGAAGGATGCCTGCGCCTTTTCGCCATCCACACCTGGGGGCAGCGGAATGGTCCGGTAAATCGCGCCGTAGCTGCGCTCGGAGAGATAGTATCCCTTTTTCTCCTCCTGGCGCTCGATCCTCTTTTCGCCTTTCACGGTCAGCATGTCGTCGTTGACCGTGACCTCGATGTCCTTCATCTCCATGCCAGGCAACTCGATCGACACTTCGATCGCGTTGTCGGTCTCGACCATGTCGGATCTTGCTTCGCCGCTTCCCCATGGCCAGTCAAAATTCCCAACACGATTCCAGAAGTTTTCGAACACATGGTTCATCTCGCGCTGGAGCGTCGCGATCGGGTTGTCCTCGCTGCTCTTGGCATCCGGCGCGTTGTCCTTGCGCGCCCAGGGAATGAGGTCCTTGATCTGCATGATATGGTCTCCTTCGGTTCTCAGGCGCCCTTGACGGCGATCCTTTTCGGTTGCGACTCAGCGGCTCGAGGGAGGGTCACGGTAAGAACGCCCCCGTGCATTTCAGCCTCGATCCTGTCAGGGTCGAAGTCTTCGGAAAGCATGAAGGCCCGCTCGAAATCGCCCTCGCCATATTCGGCATAGGACAGTTGCAGGTTCTCGGGCTGCATGGGTTCGACCCTGCCGCGGATCGTCAGCACGCGGTTTTCGAGCGTGATATCCACATGGTCGGGGCCGACGCCGGGCATCTCGAGCATCATGGAGACGCCCTGATCGGTCTCGATGATATCGGTCAGCGGGCGATAGATGCGGCCGCCTCCAGTGGTCTCAGGCGCGTCCGTCACCGTTTTCTCTGTGGCTTGCGTAATGTCGGTGCTCATCTTTCCAGTTCCTCTCACGCTGCCTTGATCTCGATCTTCTTTGGCCGTGTCTCCTCGGGCCGGGCAATGACAATCTTCAACACGCCGTTGACCATCCTTGCCTCGACCAGGTCATCGGAGGCTGCGAACGGAATGCGAATGGCGCGCGAGAATTTGCCATAGGCGCGCTCGTTGCGGTGCCACCGCGCACCCTCCGGGACTTCTGGAGCCTTGCGTTCGCCGGAAAGCGTCAGAACGTTGTCATTAACGGAAATCTCGATATCGCCCGGCTCGATCCCGGGCAGTTCGGCGGTGATGGCGATGGCATCCGGACCCTGCCAGACATTCATCGCCGGGAATGCCGCGCGAGACGTTGGCGGCCTGAAGCCGCTCTCAAGATCGCGCATCATGGAGCGCATGAGCGCGAAGGGATCGTTGCGGCGGATTCGTGTTGGATAGAGCATTGCTGACCTCCTGAAGCTGAAGCGCAACGCCGATCAAGCCGTGCGCGCGGTTCTTGCGGAGGCTCGCGCCGGCAGGCTCTCGGGCATCTTCAATCCTATGCGCAGCGGGATATGATGCAAGCAAAATTTATGCTGGCAAACCAAGCGTCCGCACGTATGATGATCGTTGTCACATAGAACTGGAGGACCACCGATGATCTCATCCGGACAGGCTCTGATCGGCACGACGATCCACCGGGTCGCTCAGCTCATCCAGCAGCGCATCGACGACGAGATCCGCGACAGCGGGCTCACACGCCTGTCCTGGATGGCTGCTGCTCATGTTGCCGACGCGGATGGCCTCACGATCGGCGACCTGGCGGCCCGGCTGGAGGTCGGTAACGCGACGGCCAGCCAACTGGTGGATCGCATGGTGCGTGGCGGCTGGGTCGAGCGATCGCCTTCACCGGACGACCGGCGATCGCAGATCGTCACGATAACGGCGAAGTCGAGATCTACCATACGGGACATCGAGCCGCGGCAGCTGCTGCTGGAAGATGAGATCTTGCGGGATCTGTCGCCCGAAGAGAGACGCGTTCTGTTTGTGCTTCTGGAGCGCATACGTGCGCGGCTGTCACGCTAGAGGGAGACAGCCTGCCATGGAGAAAAGGACCGAATACAACATCTGGTACTGGGTCGCGGCATTTGTGGCTGTGATCCTTATCCAGAACCTGATCGCCAGCTGGCAGTCCGTCGCACCGATCAGTTACAGCCAGTTCGAAAAGTATCTCAATGACGGCAAGATCGCCTCCGTCGCAGTCGGAGCAGATACGATAACCGGCAGCTTCACAGAACCGGTCGATGGCAAGAGGCAGTTCGTCACGACCGTCGTGAACCCCGCCATCCTCGAGCGGATCGACCGGGCCGGCGTCGAGATCACGGGCGTTCCGCAGAACACCCTGTTCGGCACGTTGATCTCGTGGGTGGCGCCGGCGCTCGTGTTCTTCGCCATCTGGATGTTCCTGTTCCGCCGCTTTGCCGACAAGCAGGGTTTCGGCGGGTTCATGCAGGTCGGCCGCAGCAAGGCCAAGGTCTACATGGAGAAGGAGACCGGCGTCAGTTTTGCCGACGTCGCCGGCGTGGACGAGGCCAAGGCCGAACTCGAGGAAGTCGTCGCGTTCTTGAAGAACCCGGCGGAATACGGAAAGCTCGGCGCGCGCATTCCCAAGGGCATCCTGCTGGTCGGGCCGCCGGGGACGGGCAAGACGCTGCTCGCCCGCGCGGTGGCCGGAGAGGCGGGCGTCGCCTTCTTCTCGATTTCCGGCTCGGAATTCGTCGAGATGTTCGTGGGCGTCGGCGCCGCGCGCGTCCGCGACCTGTTCGAGCAGGCGCGCAAGGCGGCTCCCGCGATCATCTTCATCGACGAGCTCGATGCCCTCGGTCGCGCGCGCTCGGCAGGCCAGATCGCCGGCGGACATGACGAACGCGAGCAGACGCTCAACCAGCTTCTGACCGAGCTCGACGGCTTCGACCCGTCGGTCGGCATCGTGCTCCTGGCCGCGACCAACCGGCCCGAGATCCTCGACCCTGCGCTTCTCCGCGCGGGCCGGTTCGACCGGCAGGTTCTGGTGGACCGGCCCGACAAGAAGGGCCGCGTGCAGATTCTCGGCGTGCACATGAAGAAGGTGAAGCTCGCCCCGGACGTCGATGCCGAGAAGGTGGCGGCACTGACGCCGGGCTTTTCGGGCGCTGATCTCGCCAATCTGGTCAACGAGGCGGCGCTGCTCGCCACACGCCGCAAGGCCGATGCGGTGACGATGGACGACTTCAACAATGCCGTGGAACGCATTATCGCCGGGTTGGAGAAGAAGAACCGCGTTCTGAACCCGCGCGAACGCGAGATCGTCGCGCATCACGAAATGGGGCACGCGCTGGTGGCGATGGCCCTGCCAGGCGTCGATCCCGTGCACAAGGTCTCGATCATCCCCCGCGGCATTGGCGCGCTTGGCTATACTATCCAGCGGCCGACCGAGGACCGCTTCCTGATGACGCGCGAGGAGCTCGAGAACAAGATCGCGGTGCTGTTGGGCGGACGGGCGGCGGAAAAGCTCGTCTATAACCATCTCTCGACCGGCGCGGCGGACGATCTGGTGAAGGCCACCGACATCGCCCGTGCCATGATCGCGCGCTATGGCATGGATCCCGATCTCGGCAATGTCAGCTACGACAGCGAACGCCCGGGCTTCCTCGGGACCGGCGATCAGGCGTCCTGGCTCAACCGACGCTACAGCGAGGCGACGGCCGAGCGCATGGACCAGAAGGTGCGCGAGGTCGTGGATGGCGTCTTCAAGCGCACGCTGGCGCTTCTTGAAAGCAACCGAGGTCTTCTCGAGCAGTCTGCACGCGATCTCTTGCAACGAGAAACGCTGGATGAGACCGAACTGAAGGAAATCGGCCTCAAGGTGAAAAGAACGGAAGCGGTTGCGGCATGACGTCTTTAGCGGCGCGGATGGCGCGAACAAATCGAACTGGATGAGCGAAGGGAGAACACAAATGGCAAACGGTAAGTGCGACATGTGCGGCCGCCCGGCGACGGCCCGCGTCCGGGCCTCGGTCAACGGCCGCGTGCAGGACATGGAACTGTGCGATCAGCATTATCGCGAGATGGTGCGCCGGTCTGGCCGCAGCGCGTCGCCGCTCGAATCGCTCTTTGGAAGGCACTCGCTGCTCGACGAGTTCTTCGGCGACAGCGGATTCGGAAGCCTCTTCGGCGACAGCCCGTTGGCGGGAAGCGCGCTCGGGTCTGCGGGCGGCCACGATGCCGTTGACGCAACCTTCGACGATGCCGCCCCCCGGCGCGGCGTCCGTCGCGGCGGGGGCGGACGGACAATCGCCGACAGGCTGAGCGAGCAGGGCAACAAGCTTTTGCAGGAAGCGGCGCAAAAGGCCGGAGAGTTCGGGCGTAGCGAAGTCGATACCGAACATCTGCTTCTGGCCCTAACTGCTTCCGAGGTCGTCAAGACCATCCTCGAGCAATTCAAGGTCGATGTGGACGATCTGCGTCGACAGATCGAGACAGAGGCAAAGCGCGGCGATGCCAAGCCGCAAGGCGAGATCGGCGTCAGTCCGCGCCTCAAGGACGCGCTGAACCGGGCCTTTATCGCCTCGAACGAGTTGGGCCACTCCTATGTTGGCCCTGAGCACTTGGTGATCGGCCTCGCCGAAGAGGGTGAGGGTCTCGCCGCGTCGATCCTCCGCAAATACGGATTGACACCGCAGGCGCTGCGCCAGCAGGTGACGAAGGTCGTCGGCAAGGGCGCCGAGGAAGGCCGCGTGGAGGCCCCCTCCAGCACGCCCGATCTCGACCAATACAGTCGTGACCTGACCAAACTCGCCCGCGAGGGCAAGCTCGACCCCGTCATCGGCCGCGCTCGAGAGATCGAGACGACGATCGAAGTGCTGGCCCGGCGCAAGAAGAACAATCCCGTCCTGATCGGCGAGCCCGGCGTGGGCAAGACCGCAATCGTCGAGGGGCTGGCGCAGCGGATCGTCGCTGGCGAGGTGCCCGAGGCGTTGCGCGACAAGCGGTTGGTAGAGCTCAACATCAACTCTATGGTCGCCGGGTCGAAATATCGCGGCGAGTTCGAGGAACGAGTCCAGAAGATCCTCAAGGAGATCACCGAGGAGAAGGACAGCCTGATCCTGTTCATCGACGAGATTCACACGATTGTGGGCGCGGGCCAGGGCGGCGGTGAAGGCGGGCTCGACATCGCCAACACCTTCAAGCCGGCGCTGGCGCGAGGCGAGTTGAACCTGATCGGTGCCACGACTCTCAACGAGTATCAAAAATATATCGAAAAGGACGCCGCGCTCGAACGCCGCTTCCAACCGGTCTACGTTGACGAACCGACGGTCGCGCAGACGATCATGATCCTGCGCGGTCTGCGTGATACGCTGGAGGCCCATCACAAGGTTACGATCACAGACGAAGCTATCGTCGCGGCGGCAGAGCTTTCGGACAGGTATATCACCGGCCGCTTCATGCCCGACAAGGCGATCGATCTCATCGATCAGGCCGCCGCGCGCGTGAAGATCAGCGCCACCGCGCGCCCGGTTGACGTGCAGGAGCTCGATGCCGAGGTCCAACAGATCAAGCGCGAGCAGGATTACGCCGCGGCCCGCAAGCAGTTCGACCGGGCGGCGGAACTCAAGAGAGAGCTGGAAACCAAGCAGAAGGAACTGAACGAGCTACTGGAAGTCTGGAAACGCGACCAGGCATCGGCCACGGCCGAAGTGCGCGTCGACCATGTCGCCCAGATCGTCTCGAAGATCACTGGTGTTCCGGTCACGGAGCTGACCACCGAGGAGAAGGACAAGCTCCTCAAGCTCGAGGAGAAGTTGCACGAGCGCGTGATTGGCCAGGAAGAAGCGATCCGAGCCGTGGCCGACGCGGTGCGCCTGGCGCGTGCGGGTTTGCGCGAAGGACGCGGCCCGACCGCGACCTTCCTGTTCCTCGGCCCGACAGGCGTTGGTAAGACGGAACTGGCCAAGACGCTCGCCGAGGTTATCTTCGGCGATCAAGACGCGATGATCCGTATAGACATGTCGGAATATGGCGAGCGGCACTCCGTTGCCCGGCTTGTCGGGGCGCCTCCGGGTTATGTCGGCTATGACGAGGGCGGCCAGCTGACCGAGAAGGTCCGCCGCCGCCCCTATTCGGTCGTGCTCCTCGACGAAATCGAGAAGGCGCATCCGGATGTCTACAACATCCTGCTTCAGGTGTTCGACGACGGCCGCCTGACAGATGGCAAGGGCCGCGTGGTGGACTTCACCAACACCATTATCATCGCCACCTCGAACCTCGGTTCCGACATCATCCAGCGCAACCTCAAAAAGCGCGGGACGCAGGAGTTCGACGAGGTGAAGCAGAAGGCCGAACTTATGGAGGTGCTGCGCGGACATTTCCGGCCCGAGTTCATCAACCGGATCGACGAGATCATCGTGTTCCATTCGCTGAATCATGCCGAGATCCGCCAGATCGTTGAGTTGCAGCTGAACCGGGTGAAACGCACGGCCCTGACCCAAGGCGTCGAACTCGAATTCGACGTGAGTGTCGTGGATCACTTCGGCGCGGTCGGCTTCCGCCCCGAATTCGGCGCTCGCGAGTTGCGGCGACTGATCCGCTCGCAACTCGAGACCGAGCTCGCTCGCGAGATCCTCTCGGGACGTATCGCGGACGGCGACAAGGTACGCGTTGCCTGGTCGGCGGACGAGCAGAAGGTGGTCTTCGAGAAGCTCGAAAGGGCTAAGGCTGCCGATGCGTCGAGCGAGGACGCCGACGAGTCGAAAGGCGCCCCAGGCCAAAAGGGCAAGCGAAAGTCGGCGAACAGAGAACACAAGCCAAGTGCAGATGAGTCCGACAAGAAGTCACTGAAGAGCTCGTCTGGCGAACAAAAGCCGTCCGCCTGAAACGAGCGTCCCGGCCGGACACGGGCCACATCGACCATCTCCGGCCGGACCTCCAACGCAAAAGTCAGCGAAAATGAAGATTCGAACCGCATTTCGTAATCTCGACCGCCACGGGCGGCAGCGCGCCCCCGAGGTGATCGCCGAGGAGGTCCGGCAGCTTGAAAGTCATCTGAAGCGCTTCCGACCCGAGCTGGTCCGTTTGGAGATCTCCGTGTCGCAGACGGAGGGCAAGACCCGCATCCACGCCAGCCTGCGTCTCCAACTGCCCTCGGGCGTGATCGCAGCGCAGGAGGACGGATTCGAGATCGAACCTGTCCTGCGCAAGGCGTTCGCCGATCTGCGCAGACGTGTCGATCGGAAGGTGGCGCTGCTCAAGGGCGAACCGCAATGGAAGCGCCGGGCACGGCGCGCCCGGATCAAGGCGCTGCTGCCGCCCGCACGGGACAGAGCCGAGGCCAAACGTCGCACGCTCTATTTCGGCCTGATCGAGGATCATCTCGATGCGGTCTACGACACCGTGAGGCGCGAACTGACTTACCTGGAGGCCAGCGGGGCGGTCCGCGAAGGCCGTCTCGATGTCGGCGATCTGGTCGATGCGACGATCCTGAAAGGTCTCGAGCGGTTCGAGCAGCGGCCGACAGAGTTCTCGGTCGGCCCCTGGCTGACGCGGCTGGCCTTCGAGAGCATCGACGCTGCGGCACGGGAGGCCAGCCATGCGCTGCCCGACAGCGCCGCCTCTCTCGACTTGGAGCCCGAGGCCCCGGCGCAGGATCCGACCGAGGCCGACCAGGAGATGTTCGAGTTCTATCAGCCCGACGAAGCCCTGCGTCTGGAAGACGTCGTGGCCGACGGCTCCGCCGCCAATCCCGAGGCCGAAGCGGCGCGGCGCGAGGAGGCACTGGCGCTGCACCGGGCCGTCGCGGCGCTCCCGGCGCTGTGGCGCAGGGTGCTGCTGCGGCTCGATCTGGAGAACGACACGGCGGAGCACGTCTCCCAAATCCTCGGCATTCCGGAAGATGACGTCCGACGGATCGCCCAATCCGCGCGGGCGCAGCTTCGCGAGAAGATGCAGGCGTCCGGATACCCGGCTGACACCGCCGGGACGTTCAGGGAATCGTCGCGCATCCCGCAGCCACTTCTGGATCGGGATCGGATCGAGAGGGGTCTCCTGGGCGACGTGAAGGGAGAAGCGTCATGACGCGCGGACATAATCGTCCTCCCCTTCCACCGAAGGTGCCGGGGACCGACATGCGGTCTTGGGACGTGCCGACGGCCATCATCTACCGGCCGGCGCGCTCGGTAATGAGCGTAGAAAATGCCGGCGCAACTCGGTTCCAGGAAACTTCTGAAAATTCAAGGAGGAGGAGAAATGAACACTGAGGCGGAACAAAGTGTGCGGGGCAGTGAGGATCTGCTTTGCAGCCTCTCCAAGAACTGGTGGGCATTTGTCCTCCGAGGCATTCTCGCGTTCCTGATTGCAGCGCTGGCATTCATCATGCCGGCAGAGTCGCTCCTCGCCTTGACCCTCGTCTTCGGGGCGTTCTCTTTTGCCGACGGTGTGTTCGGGCTAATTGCCGCCGTACGGCACCTCCGCAAGGGCGAACGTTGGGGCTGGCTGATGTTCAGCGGCATCCTTGGAATTGCGACCGGTGTCGTTGTGGTGGTCTCGCCCTTCGTCGCTACATTGGTGCTGGCCACTTTCCTCTGGGCGAGCATCGCTTTCTGGTCAGCGTTATCCGGCATCTTTGAAATCGTCGCGGCGATCCGACTGCGCAAGGAAATCAAAGGCGAGATCTGGCTTATTCTAAGCGGTCTTGTCTCGGTTGCCCTGAGCGTCGCCGTAATCTGGCTGTTTCTCACCCGCCCGGTCGAGACCTTTCTTGCGCTCGGTTGGCTCCTCGGTTTCTACGCTGCCTTCTTCGGCGTGATGATGGTGTTGCTCGGCCTCCGGCTTCGCAAGGCTCGTAGATCCGACGGCTCCATCTCCAGTGACATTATGAACAAACCCAGTGAAGCGTGAGCGTGGCGACCGAACACCACCGATACGTTGGCGACGAAGACGACGATCTCACTCGTTGGGATGAAACGATCTTCGAGCGATGTTTGCGCGTCGGCTTCAATCCGTTTGGCTCTGGGCCGACGCCTGTTTTCTTGCGGCACAAGCCAATAGAAGAGACGGCGGCGCACAATCTCCCGAATCAAGCTGCGGGAGATTGCAGAGATGAATGATGGCAGTCCGTCTAACGGCAGCAAACAACCTGTATATAGGCGTTCTATATATAGAGCTCGCGACCTGGCTTATGCGCTTTTCTCTATCGCCATTGGGGGAGCAGCATATCTCGCTTTTCGCGAGATGTTCGTCGAGAGCGAGCCCGTACCCTTCGCCCGGGAAGTAGTGCTGGTGTTTCTCGGGGCCGTTGCGACAATCTATCTGACAGCGGTCTTGCTGAACAGGCAAACTGAGCTGGAGCTTCGCAAGGAAGGACAGGTCATCATCCTTCAAAAGAAGAATGATATTTACATGGCCTGCATCGAGAAGGTCGCCCAAATCGTGGAGACCGCTCTGCACAACGACGACCTGATTGATGAATTGCGCGTCTTGAACCACAAGTTGGCCGTGCTGGGTAGTTCTGACGTCATCGCCTCCTTCGAGAATGTCCTTGATACCCTGATTTCGGGTCTGCGGGACGGAAAACTAAATTCAGAGGACGGATCAAATATCATGAAAGCTGTCGCAGAAATGACCTCCGCGATGCGCAGAGATATCCTCGAAGAGATTGCTGCCGGGAATCGGCGTACAACGCGTGAAGCCATTCTTCGAAACTCGAACCGTATGCAACATCTCGACCGGATTGAGTTCGGTAGTTCCGAAAGGGAACTACATCAGAAGGAAAACGGCAATGCTCGGACATAATCGTCCTCCCTTTCCACCGAAGGTGCCTGGGACCGACATGAGGTCGTGGGCCGTGCCGACGGCCATCATCTACCGGCCGGCGCGCTCGGTGATGACCTCCGCGCCCCGGCCGAATTACTGGGTGCTCGAGTTTGAGCCATCGCGACCGCTCTGGATCGAGCCGCTCATGGGCTATACCTCAAGCGACGATCCCTATCGTTCGATACGGCTCAAGTTCCCTGATCGGCA
>JAEYAW010000006.1 GCA_023404675.1 Pseudomonadota bacterium
GGGTGACAACATCGCGATGGAAGTGCACCTGATCGTGCCAATCGCGATGGAGGAGAAGCTGCGCTTCGCCATCCGCGAGGGCGGCCGCACGGTGGGCGCCGGCGTCGTCGCTTCGATCATCGAGTGATCAAAGCGCGCTCCGTCTGCGCCCACCGTTTTGAAATTTGCGCAAGTGCGGTGAACCGCACTTGCGGTGGGCGCCGACATCGTCGCCTCCATCATCATCGAGTGAGACGCGAAAACGACCCGGCCGGCACAAAACTGTTCCGCCGGGACGGGACGCGCACTGAGCTGGGAAGCGGGCTGCCCTCGGGCGGCCCGTTTTGCTTGCCGTCGGTCGTGCTGATGCGTTCCGGGCGGTGTCAAAATTGTCGAGCTGGATCTGTGATTTTCGCGACAAAAAGGGGCGTGACGAACCCGTTTGGCTTCGCTATAGAGAGCGACCGCTAGGAGTGTAGCTCAATTGGTAGAGCACCGGTCTCCAAAACCGGGGGTCGCAGGTTCGAGCCCTGCCACTCCTGCCAGCGATCCTTCAATTTTTCGCACTGGATGAAACTGAGAAATCAGGGTCAAGGTGCGTGCACGGGGCGCCGTAGCCGTCTTCCAATTTGCCCAAAAGCTGCTCTCCAAAAGCTGCTCTGTTCTTTTTGAAGCAATCGCTCTCGACCTGAGACAAAATAGCAGACCTTAAGATCATTTATTTTCTTAGGACTTCCGGGCGGAAGTGGAATGTTGAAGCCGTGATAGCCGTCTCCGATCCCGGCGTCCCGAAGATCGCCCCGACGGCGGCATGCAATACCTTGCGCAAGTTCCCGGTTGGAACGTCGGTCTCTGACGACGATCGGCAGGCGTGTTTCCTTGCCGTGAGGAATCCAAGCCCAGCCGATCGCTCTCCCGTTTCGGATGTGATCGAGGTTTCCCCGAGCGCTCATGTTGTCGCCCCGCATAGCCTCGGGAAAGTCGTCTTCCCGGCTCCCCGTGATGACGTGGTGTGAGCTTCGATAAAGTGTTTTGAAGATTTCTGCGTTGGCCAATTCCAGCGCTGTCTCGAGTTTTGCTCCGTGCCGATCTGTGTACCATTCAACGAAAGTTTCGACGAGTTCTCCGGCGTGATGGTTTGAAGGACCCACCTGTCCCGCCAGACAGCCGATGCAGCTATCAGGGTAGGACGACACGCGGACGCCGTTGCGGATTGCGCGAGATGCTGCACCATCCCAAACCTGCATGGCGTCCTTTTTGGTGACCGAGCCAAGATTGATGGGAGCGGAAAAACAACATGGCTTCGTGGTACCATCACGCGCGATGTACAATGATTTGAAGGGCTCCATGCAATAGAACGAACCGCTTTCCAATGCAGATATATTAAGGGCCTGAGCTGCTTGTCTTTCGTCGCCTTCCAGTTCTGGCATGGAGTAAGGTGTCGAGCTGCGGATTTGCGGCTTTGACAGCAACGGCAGAGCATCGAGAGGAATACCCGGTGCGCACGATGGCTGGCCTGCGCTTGTCGCGCTCAGGATATACTTCTCTGCAGACACATATACGCCCAACTGATCGCCAATGGCCTTGGCGCGTGCCACGATCTCCAACTCGCGCGCGGCCGGGAGGGAAACGTGATCGTGTAGTTCTGGCAGATGCTTCACAGCTTGCAGGGGCTTGAGCTGAATGACATTGGCTCCGGCCGCTCCCATCATCGAGACAAACCGGTCGAAATGTTCGATGTGGTGTCTGAACCCCAGAGAGTTGACTTCGATAAGAGGATAGCGAGCGCCGCGCCTACGTTTTTCGGCTGCGAGCCGCTCTATGTTGGACAGGACCTGCTCGAAATGACCGCCAATGTAGACGTTCTCATATTCGGCTTTGCTTGTTCCGGAAAAGCTGAATGTGACGCGGTGAACGGCCTCGTCGACCAGGAATGGCACCATATCGCCGTCGATATGCATGCCGTTTGTCGTGAAGGTCGCCATCGCTTCGAAGCTGCTCACGAGCGAAATCAATGAGCGAAACTCGGGGTGAATGGTTGCTTCACCATAGCCATTGCAATTCACGACCAGCGCGCCAGCAAGTGCGCTGTCGAGGTGACCACAGATTTCTTCCTGATTAAGAAAACCTCGCTTTCGTGACTGCAGAGTGTTGAAGCGATAGGCGCTTAACAAGGAAAACTCGGTGCACATTGCGCATCTGAGGTCGCAAAGATTACTGACTTCAAGGAACAGTTCGAGAGGATTGGAAGGCTCAGGTTCACGTCCAGCGCAGAAATCGCTGTAAGATAGAATAGTGCGCAGTTTCGCGTCGCGATGGTTGCCCATGAATCCCTCCGCCGGATCAGCTTAAGTGAGGAAGAAAGCGCCGCATTTTTCATGACTTGCGTTCACCCAAAATTGCGAAACTCTATTGTTAGTAGCGAAAAAATTAATGACAATAAAAAATTGCATACCTCATCTTTGACCGCGACGGTGACCTTTGGAAAACATTCTCCAGGTTGTTTCTCTCGGCGGTCGACGGAATCGGTCGCCGGAAAAAGGGATTATTCAGGAGGAGCGGAGGAGTTCTCGCGCTTCGTTCAACTTTCTGGGAAAAACGGATACGGACCGGGAAACCGGCCGACCGGAACGCTCTCGCTGACGATTCCGCCGCGAATACCCTCACCCCGAACACCGTCGCCCGACGTATGATGCAGCAGGAAGCCGCCGGGCTCTCGCATCAGATCCGGCGGGCCGTCCGGGCGATGGTCGAGCGCGACGGCATGAGCAGGCGAGGGCGCGATGATCATCGGCGTGCCGCGATGGCTGCTCATGATGGTGCGATGGACGTGCCCGAAGGCCAGCGTCAGCGGTGCGCGGTGGTTCGAGATCGCCGCGAACAGCGCCTCGCCGTTGCGCAGATTCTGCCGGTCCATGTGGACGATCCCGGTCGGAAAGGGCGGGTGATGCATCGCTACCAGCGCGGGCACATCGGGCGCTTGCGCCAGCGTCTCGGCGAGCCACACCAGCGTTTCGGGCGCGAGTTCGCCGTGAGGGAAGCCGTCCACCAGCGTGTCGAGACCGATCACCCGCAGATCTGGAAACTCCAGCCGCCAGTTCACCGGACCGCTCGCGGGCATGGTCGGCAGATCGGCGAACGCCGAACGCAGCGGCTCGCGCCGGTCGTGATTGCCGGGCACCACGGCCAGCGGCAGCGTGAGCCCGGACATGATCGAACGGAAGCGCCGGTACTCTTCCGGATCGCCGAAGTCGGTGAGGTCGCCGGAGACGATCACCGCGTCGATCGGCCCGATCATCGGCAGCAGCCGGGTGATGGTGGCGACAGCTTCTTGCAGCGCGGCGGCGGTATCCACCACGCCGTAGGCCAGCGTGCCGGGGCGGACGATGTGGGTGTCGGTGATCTGGATAATGCGGGTCATGCGGACTCTTGTACGTCGCGGGGCAGCAGCATGATATCGCGCGCGTCGATGGCGAGCGCGATGGTTTCGCCGGGGCGCGGCGGTGGCTGGTCGGTGATGTGAAACAGGATCGGCGCATCGGTGGCACCGGTGGCCGTGCCGAGATAGTGCGTGCCCTGAAACAGCACCGAGGCAAGGCTGGCCTTCAGCGTGATCTGATCCGAGGGCTTGGCAAGGCGCACGCGTTCGGGCCGCGCGAAAGCTTCGACATCGGCGGAAGCCGGACCTGCGAGCGATAACGGGCCGCCGGGCAGATGAAGCCGGTCGGCCTCGATGCGCCCGCCCAGACGATTGGCGCCGCCGACGAATGTCGCGACGAAGCCCGTTTTCGGATTGCGATAGACGGCCTCGGCGGTATCGATCTGCAAAACCTTGCCATGACTCATGACGCAGACGCGATCGGCGATCGCCATGGCCTCGGCCTGATCGTGGGTGACGAAAATCGCGGTGATCGAGAACTGCCGCAGCAGCGCGGCGAGTTCGTTGCGCAACTGATCGCGCAGTGCGGCATCGAGCGCGGACAGCGGCTCGTCCAGCAGCAGCACGCGCGGCTGCGGCGCGACGGCGCGGGCGAGCGCCACGCGCTGGCGCTGGCCGCCGGAGAGCTGGGCGATGTTGCGTTCGGCGAAGCGCGTCAGCTGGCAGAACTGCATCAGCCGCTCGACCCGCTCGTTCGTTTCGCTGGCCACAACGCCTTTCACTTTCAGACCATAGGCGATGTTCTGCCGCACGCTCATGTTGGGGAACAGCGCGTAGGACTGGAACACCATGCCGACCGAGCGCTTCTCGATCGGCACGCGCGTCACGTCGTCATTGTCGAAGAAGACGCGTCCGCCTGCGTCGGCGTTCTCCAGCCCGGCGATGATTCGCAGCATGGTGGTCTTGCCGCAGCCCGACGGGCCGAGCAGCGCTAGAATTTCTCCGGGCTCGACCTGAAGCGAGGTCGCCTGCAGCGCGCGCGTGCCGTCGGCAAAGGTCTTGCCGCAGCCGTCGAGCCTGATCTGCGTTCCGGATGCCTGCATGCCTTGTGTCACGGTTTTGATCCGCCTGCCTGCGCCCGCGCGGCGACCCATTGCATCAGGGTCAGCAGCGGAACGATGATGATGAAGAAGATCAGCGTATAGGCCGACGCGATCTCGAGCCGCATCGAGGCATAGCTGTCGGCGAGGCCCACCGGGAGCGTTTTGGTATAGGGGGTGTGCAGCATCCAGGTGAGATTGAACTCGCCGATCGAGAGCGTCACCACGGTGAGCGCGCCGGCCAGGATTCCCGGGCGTGCGTTCGGCAGCACGATGTCCCAGAACCGCCGCCAGCTTCCCGCCCCTAACGAGGCCGCGCCTTCTTCCAGAGTCTTGAGATCGATCAGGGAGAGCACCGCCATCACCGAGCGGATCATGAACGGCAGCGTGTAGAGCACGTGGCCGACCAGAATGAACAGCCACGAGGCGCGAAAGCCGCGATAGGAGCCATAAAGCTGAAGCAGCGCGAGCGCCAGCGCCAGCCCCGGGACCGCGACCGGCAGCGCCACGAACTCCTCGATGATGCGTGCGCCGATGCCGCGCCAGCGCACCAATGCATAAGCTGCCGGAACGCCGATCACGATGGTCGTGGCGAGGCAGGCGAGGGCGATCCCGATCGAGAGCCAAATGCTCGCGGCATAAAGCTGCCAGACCTGTGCGAGCCAGTTCAGCGTTAGCCCGGAAGAAATTCCGCGAAAATAGTTGACCGTGAGGCCCGCCAGAACCGACTGGATCGCCGGCACCAGCATGAAGGCGCAGGCGATTACCGTGATCGTCGCCTGCGCGGTGGTGAGATAGGTTCGTCCTGTCATGGATCACCCGGCCGCTGCGACGGAGCCCCCGGCAAGGGAGCGTGCGATGAACAGACAGAGCCACGTGACGACGCCGAGCAGTACCGACAGCGCGCAGGCCATGGCGACATTCGCCGCCAGCGTGAACTCGGTGTAGATCGCCATCGGCAGCACGTCGATATTGGTGGCCAGCGTGAAGGCCGTGCCGAACGCGCCCATGGAGGTCGCGAACACGATGGCGCCGGCGGCGATCAATGCGGGCGCAAGGCCCGGCAGGATCACGTCGACGACGACGCGGTAGGCGGAGGCGCCGAGCGCGCGCGCGGCGTCCTCCAGATCGCGGTCGAGTTTTTCGGTCGCCGCCATCACCGTCAGCAGCACGCGCGGCAGCGAGAAGTAGAGATAGCCGACGAACAGCCCGAGCGAGGAATAGGCGAACACGGCGCGGGTATTGAATACCTCCCGCGCGATGTCGTTGACCAGTCCCTGACGGCCGCCGAGCAGGATAACGAGGAAGCCGACCACGACGCCCGGAAAGGCGAGCGGAAAAGTGAGGCAGGCGATCAGAAAGCCGCGCCCGAAGAAACGGTGCCGCGCGAGGAACAGGCCGGCGGTCGTCGCGATCGCCAGCGATGCGGCGGTCACCAGCAGCGACACCATCACCGTGTTGACGAGCGTGCCGAGGTAGCGGGCATTGGTGAGGATATCGAGATAGATCGCCCAGCCACGCGCGCCCGATGCGGAGGAGGCGACGAGGCGCACCAACGGCAGCGCCAGAAAGGCCAGTGCGAATGCGGCCAGTGGCGCAAGCCAGATCAGCAGGGTTCGGTTGCGGGACATTGGGGTGATCCGGAGAGGAAGGCCGGGGCTGCGGCCTTCCTCTGTTTGGAGGCGGTTACGTTACTTGACCTGCGAGAGATAGCGCTCGCCGAAGCCCTTCTGGACCTGCTCCATCCTGGCATAGTCCACCGGCCTGGCGCGGGCATAATCGCTGTCGGGCAGGAAGCGAGCGGCGATCTCTTCCGGCAGCTTCACCGGGCGGGCGGGTTTCAGATAGGCGTTGGCCCAGATCGCCTGACCTTCGTCGGAGACGACGAAGTCGAGGATTTTGCGCGCCGCTTCGGGGTTCGGATCGTTCGCCACCTGGCTCATGACGTAGGGCACCGCGATGGTGCCTTCGCACGGCAGCACGAATTCGAACTTGCCGCCTTCGGTGTATTTCGCGCGGTAGGCGTTGAAGTCGTAGTCGAACAGGATCGGAATCTCGCCGGACACGACGCGCGCGTAGGAGGTCTGCTTCGGCACGATCGCGCCATTGGCGGCGAGCTTCTTGAAGAAGGCGATGGCCGGATCGAAATTGTCGAGAGTGCCGCCCATGGCCTGATTGACGGCGACCGCGCCGGCATAGCCGACGAAGGCGCTCGACGGATCGAGATAGCCGGTCATGCCCGCATAGTCGGGCTTCAGCAGATCGGCCCAGCAGGCCGGGACCGGCTTGCCGCCGAGCGCATCCTTGTTCACGAACAGACCCATGGTGCCGTAGTGCACGGCGAACCAGCGGCCCTGCGGATCTTTCAGTCCCTCGGGAATTTCGTCGAAGCCTTTCGGCTTGTAAGCCGTGACCAGACCGTCATTGGCGGCCTTGATGCCGAACGTGACGCCGTAATAGACGACGTCCGCGACCGGCGCGTTTTTCTCGGCGATGATCTGCGCCATGCTCTGGCCCGAGTTCTTGTTGTCCTCGGGGACGCTGATGCCGAGCCGCTCACGGATCTTCTTCAGCATGGTGCCCCAGTCCGCCCACTGTGGCGGGCAATTGTAGCAAACGGCCCTGTTCTCCTGCGCGGAGGCGGTGACGGCCGTGAACGGTGTGGTCTGTAGGGCTAGCGCAAGACCGGCTGCATAGACCATCGCTGGAATATGTTTCATTGCGTGAGCTTCCTGGTCGCTGGTTGAGGTTCAAAAGGTGAGGTGTCCCGACGCCCGGGATCGGCCGGCACGTCGATCCCGACCCGCCGCCTGCCAAGGCTGGCGCCGGAGCGAAAGTGAAAGGGCAGGTGAACCTGCCGCGGGACCACCGGCCTGCCTTCGGTGATCGCGGCGATGACGCTGGCAGCGGCGCGCCGCCCCATCTCCGCGTTCGGCGTGACGATGGTGGCAAGCGTCGGCTCGACCAGTTCGCCCGCGTCGATGCCGTCGAAGCCGACGATGCTGATATCGTCCGGCACGCTTCGATGGCGTCGGCGCAGGGCGCGGATGCAGGCGAGCGCGACGAGATCGTTCGATGCGAAAATGGCGGTGATGCCGGGATCGCTGGCGAGCATCTCGCCGATCCTGTTATCGAGGTCGTCCTGCGTGCCGGCGACTTCGACGACCATCGGCTCCGGCGCGCCTTGCGCGAGCAGCGCGGTGCGCAGGCCTTCGAAGCGCATGCGCGAGCGCTCCGACGCACGGAAGTTCAGCGCCACGAAGCCAACGGTTTCGTGCCCCTGTTTCCGTAGGGCGTCGGCGACCAGCGCTGCCGCCGCGACGTTGTCGACGCCGACGCTGGGCACGGCGCGATCCGGCTGGTTGAACATCAGGCAGTAGGGGATCGCGTGGCTGTCGAGATAGTCGAGCGCCATGCTGTCGTTGGGATTGGCGACCGTCAGGATCGCGCCGTCGACGCCCTTTGCCACGAGCGTGCGAACCGCCTCGATCTCGCTGTCCTCGCCGTAGTTCACGCAAGCCAGCAGGATCTGATATCCGGCTGCGTTGGCTTCCCGTTGCACGCCTTCGATCGCCATCGCGAAGACATCGTTGCGCAGCGAGGGCACCAGAACGGCGAGGGTGCGCGAGCGCCGGCTTTGCAGTGAACGGCCGAGTTCGTTGAATTCGAAGCCGAGGTCCTTCGCGGCTGCCAGCACGCGTTCGCGCACGGCTTCGCTCGCCGGACCGGAATTGTTCAGGACGCGGCTGACCGACGCGACACCGCATCCGGCGCGTTCGGCGACATCCCTGATGGTGATACGGGTTGACAAGTTGTGGCCTCGTTCCCGGAATTGGAAACGTTTCCACAATGTCAGCCTTGCGTGACACGCGTATGAAGGCGAACCGCGCGGTGGCGGCCCGCCTTTCGATTTGGCCTTGAGCTATTTCGGCAGCGGACAGCCGCTCTTGTCGGCGCTCAGATAGGCGCTTTCTCCGGGAATGGTCGCTAGCAGCTTGTAATAATCCCAGTCGCGCTTGCTCTCTTCCGGCTTCTTGACCTCGAACAGATAGAGGTCCGACACCATCCGTCCGTTGGTCTGCACTTTGCCGTTCTGGGTGAAGGCGTCGTTGACCGGCAATTCCTTCAGCTTCGCCGCGACAGCCTCGGTGTCCTTGGTGCCCGCCGCTTTCACCGCCTTCAAATAGGAGAGGGTGGCGGAGTAGGTGCCGGCCTGGATCATGTTCGGCATCCGGCCGGTGCGCTTGTAGTACCGGTCGGAGAATTCGCGGGTTCTGTCGTTGAGGTCCCAATAGAACGATTCCGTCAGCGTCAGTCCCTGCGCCGACTTCAGGCCGAGGCCATGGACCTCCGCCGCCGTCACGAGAAGGGCGGCGAGTTTCTGCCCGCCCGCCACGATACCGAACTCGGATGCCTGCTTGATGGTGTTGATGGTGTCGAGGCCGGCGTTGGCCAACCCAACGATCTTGGCCTTCGAACCCTGCGCCTGCAGCAGGAAGGAGGAGTAGTCGGAACTGTTGAGCGGATGGCGGACCGCGCCCAGCACCTTGCCGCCCGATGCCTTCACCACGTCGCCGGTGTCTTTTTCGAGGGCATGCCCGAAGGCATAGTCGGCCGTGATGAAGTACCAGGTATCGCCGCCGGTTTTCACCAGCGCGCTGCCGGTCCCCTCCGCCAACGCGCGGGTGTCGTAGGCCCAGTGGAAGCCATACGGCTGGCAGGCATCGCCGGTGAGGCGGGACGACGCCGCGCCGACCACGATGTCGATCTTCTTGAACTGCTTCGACAGATCGTGAATCGCGAGCGCGACCGACGAGGTCGTCAGTTCCGTGATCATGTCCACGCCCTCGGTCTCGTACCAGCGCCGGGCAATGGCGCTCGCGACGTCCGGCTTGTTCTGGTGATCGGCGGTGACCAGTTCGATCTTCCGGCCCAGCGCTTCGCCGCCGAAATCCTCGATTGCCATTCGCGCGGCTTCGATGGACCATTTGCCGCCGAAATCGGCATAGACGCCGGACTGATCGTTCAGGACGCCGATCTTGACGCCCTGGGCGGCGGCGGGCGCGACCGCCGATATCGCGCCCAAGAGCGCGACAGCTGAGAATGCGCACAGCTTCACTCGAACCTCCCTATGATTTTATCGGGCTTTGGGCCCGTGTCTTTCGTCCCGGCTTGCACCGAAAAATACTCTAAGTGAATATGGTCGGGAAAGGCCATGCGCACAAAGGAGGACGGCAGACACGGTCGCCGGCGAGGGCAATGGCTCGTCGGGCTCCCACACCACAGGCCGGGCGCTGATATGCAGCCTCTGCAATTGACTCGTACAAGCTCTGTGCGAGAGTTCAGTGTTTGTTGATGTGCTTTTTGATGATTGCGGAGGTCGTGATGTCGGCCGTAGATTTTTTTCGCCGATCAGGTGTTGTGCTGTTTCTTTTTCTTTGCGGGTCACCCGCATTGGCTCAGACTTACACACGCTTCCCGGTTCCCACAGCGAACGCGGGCTTGTCCCAGATCGCAGCCGGACCTGACGGCGGGCTTTGGTTCACGCAAACGCAGGCCAACAAAATTGGCCGCATCACGACATCGGGCCAGATCACCGAATATCCGCTCGCGATCGGGAGCTATCCGCTGGGGATCACGGCCGGGCCTGATGGCGCGATATGGTTCACGCAGGTCGGAAGCAACAAGATCGGCCGTATCTCACCGCAAGGCGTCATCACCGAAACAGCTGTTCCGACGGCGAACAGCGGTTTGCGCGATATCGCGATGGGAACCAATGGAACCCTTTGGTTCACCGAGGAATCTGCGGGAAAAGTCGCGCGCCTTCAGGTGAATGGCGTGTCCGCTGGGGGAGACTTGCTGATAGAGTTTTCTGTGGGAGGCCGGCCATCTGGAATTACAGCCGGACCGGACGGATTGATCTGGTTCATCGACAGCGCTCAGAACAAAATTCGCCGGATCGGGACGGACGGTACGCAGCTCACTGATTTCAACATCGGGTTCAACGCCTACAATTTCTTCGAGGGCTCCATCACGGTTGGCCCCGATGGAGCGCTCTGGTTCACCGAGGTTTACTCCGAAGCCATCGGCCGCATCACGACCGGTGGGCAGATGTCGCATTTCAAGATTCCCGCCCCCGCAGGTAACGCGGTTCCCTACCATATCGCCGTTGGTCCGGACGGAGCCATGTGGTTCGGTCCCTGGCAAATCGGCGGAAAGCCCGGCCGCATCTCGGTCGCGGATGGATCGTTCACCCAGTTCGATCCTCCGACAAGCGACAGCACCCTTGATGCTGTCGCTTTGGGGGCCGACGGAGCGCTCTGGTTCCTCGACCGATACAGCAATGAGATTGTCCGCATGACGGTGCCCGCCTCGTCGGGGCCGCTGTTCGCTGCGACGCTGCCCGCAAGCCGATCGGTGCAGGGGCCGCCGTTGAAGACCCCGACGGTAACCGCCTTCGCCACCATCGTGAACGCCGGCCCCGTGGCTGCCAACGGCTGCGGCATCGTGCCGGTCACGCCGGTCTACAGCGGGTTTTCCTTCCAGACGACCAACCCCTCGACGAACGCCGTCACGGGAACACCGAATACCCGGGTGACCATTCCGGCGAATGGTGCACAGAGTTTTGTGGTGGCTTTCACGCCCGTCAGCGAGATGGCTCCCCGCGACGTCATGTTCGGCTTCGATTGTGCGGGGCTGGACGGCGCGCCGACTGTCGTCGGGCTCAACACGCTGAACCTGTCGTTCAGCATCGATCCGGTTCCGGACATGATCTCGGTCGGCGTGACCCCGTCCGGCGACGGCTATGCCCGGACCGGCGGGGCGGGAGGGACCGGGGTTTTCGCCGTCGCGACCGCGAATATCGGGGCGGCGGCCGCGCTGACGGCCCGCGTCCGCCTCCCGGCGGGGGTGCCCGTGGCCGCCACGATCTGTAAAACCAATTCGTCGACCGGGGCATGTCTGGCCGCCCCGGCTCCCACAGTCACGGTGAATGTCGGCGCCAACGAAAACGGAACCTGGACGGCCTTTCTGCAGGCCACGGGATCCATTCCGCCGGATCCCGCCCACGCGCGCGTCTTCGTCGAGTTCGTGGACGCAGGAGGGGTCGTGAGGGGCTCGACCTCGACCGCCGTGACCACCCAGTGATGCGGGGGGCGGATGACGGACGGCGGGGTGGGACCGGCCGAACTTGACGTTTTCGGCCGTCCACAGTAGATAACTGCTACCCGCAGCCGGCCCGATCGCCGGATTTCCGGCGCGGCATTATCCCGAAATCAGAGCCCGCTCGGCGGCTCATCCTTGCATCAAGGGGACTTGACCAAGGATTGGGCGCTATGCGGGCTATGCCGATTCAACAGTCGTGGATCGGTTCATCAGCAGCTTCAAGGCCGGATCGAAACGGATGGCGTTCAGCCCGTTCAAGTTTTTGCAGGAAGTCCGTCAGGAGACCGCCAAGGTCACCTGGCCGACCCGGCGCGAGACCACGATCACCACCATCATGGTGTTCATCATGGTCGCGGCGTCATCGATCTTCTTTTTCGCCGCGGACCAGATCATCCGGTTTCTGGTGACCTTCCTTCTCGGCATCAAGGCCTGAGGCGCGGAGCCCATCATGAGCATGCGCTGGTATATCGTTCACGCCTACTCCAACTTCGAAAAGAAGGTCGCGGAGTCCATCCGCGAGCAGGCCAAGCAACGGAATCTCGAAGAAAAGTTCGAGCAGATCCTCGTTCCGGTCGAGAAGGTCACGGAAGTGCGCCGCGGTCGTAAGATCGACACCGAGCGCAAGCTGTTCCCCGGCTACGTGCTGGCGAAGATGGACCTTACCGACGAGGTGTTTCACCTCATCAAGAACACGCCGAAGGTCACCGGGTTTCTTGGCGCCGAAAACAAGCCGATGCCGATCTCGGAAGCCGAGGCCATGCGCATCATGCACCAGGTGCAGGAAGGCGTGGAGCGGCCGAAGACCTCGGTGACGTTCGAGGTCGGCGAGAACGTGCGGGTGGCCGATGGTCCGTTTGCCTCGTTCTCTGGTGTGGTCGAGGAAGTCGACGAGGCCCGTTCGCGCGTCAAGGTCGCCGTGTCGATCTTCGGTCGCGCCACTCCGGTCGAGCTCGAATTCGGCCAGGTCGAGAAGGTGGTCTGAGAGATTGGCCGTCCGGCCGGGGTTCATTCCCGACCGGGATGGTGCAGAGGAACGTGCGTGGCCGCCTGGGGCGGCCATGACGTGCGGAAAGCGATTTCCGCGACAAGCCGTGGGAGGTGAGGGCGGTTGCCAGCCGTCAGTGCCGCACCACTAACAGGAGACGAGAATGGCAAAGAAAGTGACCGGATACCTGAAGCTTCAGGTGCCGGCCGGTGCGGCGAATCCCTCGCCCCCGATCGGTCCCGCGCTTGGTCAGCGCGGCCTGAACATCATGGAGTTCTGCAAGGCGTTCAACGCGCAGACCCAGAAGGAAGAGAAGAACACCCCGATCCCGGTGGTCATCACCATTTATGCGGACCGGTCGTTCACCTTCGAACTCAAGACTCCGCCGATGTCCTTCTTCCTCAAGCAGGCGGCCAAGATCCAGTCCGGCTCCAAGGCTCCGGGCCGCGACAAGGCCGGCTCGGTGACCAAGGCGCAGGTGCGCGAGATCGCCGAGAAGAAGATGAAGGATCTCAATTGCGACACCGTCGAGTCGGCCATGCGCATGGTCGAGGGCTCTGCCCGTTCGATGGGTCTGGAAGTGGCGGGGTAACGGGCGATGGCATTCGTTGGTAAGCGCCTGAAGAAGGCATATGAAGGTGTCGATCCCCAGAAGCTCTACCCGGTCGCCGAGGCGGTGAAACTGGTCAAGGAGCGCGCCACTTCCAAGTTCGACGAGACCATCGAGATCGCGATGAATCTCGGCGTCGATCCCCGTCACGCGGACCAGATGGTGCGCGGCGTCGTTACGCTGCCGAACGGTACCGGCCGCACGCTGCGCGTGGCGGTATTCGCGCGCGGCGCCAAGGCCGACGAGGCCAAGGCGGCGGGTGCCGACATCGTCGGCGCGGAGGATCTGCTGGAGCGCATCCAGGGTGGCACGATCGATTTCGATCGCTGCATCGCCACCCCGGACCTGATGCCGCTGGTCGGCCGTCTGGGCAAGGTGCTGGGTCCGCGCGGCCTGATGCCGAACCCGAAGGTCGGCACCGTGACCATGGACGTCACTGGCGCGGTGAAGGGAGCCAAGGGCGGTTCGGTCGAGTTCCGCGTCGAGAAGGCCGGCATCGTGCAGGCCGGCGTCGGCAAGGCCTCGTTCTCGGAAGAGAGCCTTGTCGCGAATATCAAGGCGCTGGCCGATGCGGTGGCCAAGGCCAAGCCCGCGGGCGCCAAGGGCACCTATATCCAGCGTGTCGCGGTGTCCTCCACCATGGGACCGGGCGTGAAGGTCGAGCCGGGCAGCGTGCTCGGCTAGGATTTCAGCACGCGTCAGATCGGAAAGACGGGGTGGCCTTGGCCGCCCCGTTTTTTGTTTTGCGTTCGGCACACGCGTTGGCTGAACGAGGGTCAGCTCAGGGGAGAGGCAGCAGGCCGGCGCGCCGACCGATGCGGAGCGTAACGGCGCTACCGGCGAACACCGCGGCGCCAAAGACCCAGCCGGAGAGCGCCCCCGCCATGATTCCCGACAGCAGCGTCCCGACGGTGCAGCCGAGCGCTGTCATCGCGCCCCATCCAAGCAGCACGCCGCCGGCAAGACCGCGCACGATGTGACCGCGTTGCGGCGTCACCGGTTTGAACTGTCGCGCAGCGAGAGCCGCCGCGAACGAGGCGGCGACCAGCGCCACAACAAAAGCGCCATTCGGCGACAGCAACGTATCGCGGGCGACGGAGACGCAGCCGCGCAGCGTGTCGAGGCCCGGCAGCCGATCCGGAGCAACGCCGGTCTGGCTCGCAGCGCGCTTGGCGAGTCCGGCGATTTCGGCCGTGACGCCGAGCGGTGCGACCCGGAAATATGCGGCGGTCCCGAGCATTCCGATGATGGCGCCCCCGATCCAGGCCGGCCACCGGGTGACGAGCCAGCGCGTGGCAGTATCTGCGATCTCAGCGGGCTCCGCCGGGTATGGCTTGCTGGTCTGCTTCAGCAGCACCGCGATCAGTCCCAGAACGGAAAGCGCGGCGACAAGCGCGCCGGAATAGCCGAGCCATCGCGGCAGCCAGACGGTTGGCGTGTCGGCGATGACCGTAAGATAAAGATCGTTCCACGAGGCGTAGCCGGCCGCGAAGCCGACCGCCGTGCCGACGAGGGCGAACGGGGCGGTCGGCGATCCTTCGCCGAGCCTGTAAAGATGGGCGCTGACGCACGAGCCGGAAACGGCCATGCCGGCTCCGAAGACGAGACCCGCGGCCACGAGTGCAATGCTGACAGGCCCGATGAAGGCATCGGGCGGAAGACGTCCGGTCGTCGCGTCAGGCAGCCATGCCCCGAACACGACAGTGTAGCCGGCGATGCCAACCGCCAGCGCCACGATCAGGCCATACAGGCCACGCGGATCGCGGCGATCATACCAATCGCGGAACATGCAGAAGAAACAGAAGCGCGATCGTTGCAGCGTCACGCCGAAGATCGCACCGAACACGACCGAAATCGCAAGACGGGTCTCGCCGTGCAGGCCAAGCGCATAGGCGCCGCCGGCAAGGCCGAGCAGGATCGCAGCCGCGGCGACAAGCGCCGGGCCGCTCGCCAGTGCGGACGCCGTTGCCGGCGTCCGACTGTGGTCATCCTGAACGGGAGCGTTCGCGCCCGCATTGGCGATGGTCACTTGGCTCCCCACACCGTGCCGGCAGTGTTCACGATGGGCAGTCCGACCGTGTTGCCGTATTCGGTCCAGGACCCGTCATAGTTCTTCACATCGTAGCCGAGGATTTTGGTGAGCACGAACCAGGTGTGGCTCGACCGCTCGCCGATCCGGCAATACACGATGATCGGCTTGGTGCCATCAATGCCCGCCGCCGCATAGAGCTTCTTCAGATCCTCGGCCGGCTTGATGGTGCCGTCCTCGTTCACTGCGCGGACCCACGGCACATTGACGGCATTGGGAACGTGACCTGCACGGACTGTAAGTTCCTGCGAGCCGGGCGGAGCGAAGATCTTGCCGCTGAACTCGTCCGGCGAGCGGATGTCGACGATGGTGGCGTTGTTGCTCCCGGAAGCGGAACTGACCTCGGCAAGACGCGCGCGAAGCTTTGTATTGGGGGCTGAGACTGTCAACTTGCCTTCCGGCAACGAAGGGCTGCGCGTGTCCAGCGGACGCTTGTCGGCCTCCCATTTCTTGCGGCCGCCATCGAGCAACTTCACGTTCTTCACGCCGTAGATGTCGAATACCCACGCGCCCCAGGCAGCGAACCAGTTGTTGTTGTCGCCGTAGAGGATGACCGTGGTGTCGGGGTCGATGCCGAGTTTGCGGACCAGCGCCTGAAATTTGTCCTGCTTGGCGATGTCGCGCTGGACGGTGTCGACGAGATCGGTGTGCCAGACGATGTTCTGCGCGCCGGGGATATGTCCGCGCTCGAATACGCCGGGCTCCACGCTGACTTCGACGATGCGCAGCTTGGTGTTGCCGAGATTTTTTTCCAGCCAGTCTGTGCTGACAAGCGGGCCCTCGGGTATCGCCGGGTTGGCGTTGACGTGGCCCGTGAAGGCGACCGTCACGGCGACGGCCGCCGCGGCAATCGCCGCGAAGACTGGTCTGCGAAGTTTGAAGGTGAGTGCCATGTGAGTTTCCTTGAAACAAAGCGAAAGGAGCAGGTGTGCGAAAGCGAATCTCGAGCCGCTGCAACGCGCGAGCAGCGTCCTCATGCGCACGAGCAGCGCAGCACTTGCTGCGGCCGTCAACGCAGCCGCAGGTCGCATGGAAATGGAATTCTTGGTTTCGAGGGCGTGAGCGAATATCCGATCGCATTGCAGCCTTGCCGTCGAAAGTCATTCTTTGACGCGACAATGGGCCGCATCTTGGATACAGGAATGCTGCTTCGCATCATGGACGCTCGAACATCGCAGGCGCGCAATGACAATGGCTTCCCCGGTTCTGATCTACTCACGTTTTCCGAAGTCGCTGATGGCAAGGATCGGCGAGCGCTTTGAATTGTTCGATGCCGCCGGTAAGCCGCCCGCCGATGTTTTTACGCCTGATCAACTCGCCAGGGTGCGCGCGCTGATCACGGCCGGAGGAACGAAGCTTGGGCCCGATGTGATGGACATGCTGCCGAATCTTGGCGCGGTCATCTGCTACGGCACCGGCTACGATGGCGTTGATCTCGCCGCAGCGAGTGCGCGCGGCATTGCGGTCGGCAACAGCCCGGCCGCCAATGCGGCCTCTGTCGCCGATCTCGCCATGGCTCTGCTGCTGGCAACGACGCGCCGTCTCGTTGTCGCCGACGCCTATGTGCGCAGCGGCGATTGGGCCGGCGCGGTGCCCTCGCCATTGATGACGCCGGCGCCCGGCCTGATCGGACGGCGCGTCGGCGTGTATGGCATGGGCGCGATCGGCCGCAAGATCGCAGCGCGGGCGGCTGCGTTCGAGGCCGAGGTCGGCTATTTCAACCGCACGCAGTATCGTGATCTGCCTTATGCCTACCTGCCGGATCTTGCCGCGCTGGCGGAATGGGCCGACGTGCTGATGGTGGCCGTACGCGCCGGGGCGGAGACGCATCACGCGGTCAACGCCGATATTCTCCGGAAGCTGGGACCGGAGGGGTTCGTCGTGAACATCTCGCGGGGCTCGGCGATCGACGAGGTGGCGCTCGTTGCCGCACTCACGGACAAGACCATCGCGGGGGCGGGGCTTGATGTCTACGAGACCGAGCCGCATGGCGTCGGCGCTCTCACGGCTCTCCCCAATGTGGTGCTGACCCCCCATATCGGCGGGCACACCCAGGAATCCCACAGGGCCATGCAAGGCTGCGTCGTTGCCAATCTCGATGCGTTTTTCGCGGGCAAGCCGCTGGCCCATCCGGTCGGCGGCTGAGACCGGCACACAGTTGTGGCCGGGGATCGTCAAATTGCCTCTTGGCAAATGGTCCGCGACTCGTTAAAGAGCGCCTTCCGGGCGTGCTGGCGGTAGCTGGCCCGCCTGCGTGCGCATTCCGAAAACCTGTACCACAGGAGGCCATGTCTTTCCGCTGATCCGGTCCGGATCGTGGAAGGGGCCGTTGGGTTTCGTTTTGTGTGCGGGGGCCGTCTTCGGATGGCCTTGTCCTGTCCAAGACTGCAGGCGTCGACGGTGGCTGGCGGCTCTCAGGGCCGTTGTTTTCCAGAGACTTAATTGCATGGCCTGCACAGACGGGTGAAGACCGGATTTTTAGCTCGCCCGATGTGGTGAGCGTGAATGTGGTTCGAAACTCGACATCTCTGGCCGGTTCCGGCTGGGGAGGGCAGGCTTCTGAATGCCGTGCGGCCCGTGTCGGGATCAAGGGGTGACCTTTGCCAGGTTCGGGCCGGACGGTGGGTGAAACCCGGTGACCGGCTGCCAGTGGCGGACGGTTGCCAACCGGAGAGAGCTTCGCTCGTGGATAAAGCGGCAAAGAAAGCCTCGGTCGAGGAGCTGAATGGTCTTTTCAAGGCCACCGGCGTCGCGGTCGTTGCGCATTACTCCGGCCTCACCGTCGCCCAGATGCAGACCCTGCGTGCGCAGATGAAGCAGGCGGGCGCCTCGGTGAAGGTCTCGAAGAACCGCCTCGCCAAGATTGCTCTGGAAGGCACGGACGTCGTTTCAATCGGTTCCCTGCTCAAGGGGCCGACCGTGATCGCGACATCAAACGATCCGGTAGCGGCGCCGAAGGTGGCCGTCGATTTCGCCAAGGCGAACGAGAAGTTCGTCATCCTTGGCGGTGCGATGGGCCAGACTGTTCTGAACCCCGATGGTGTGAAGGCGCTTGCCTCGCTGCCCTCGCTCGACGAACTGCGCGGCAAACTTGTTGGCCTCCTCGTGGCGCCGGCAACCAAGCTCGCCCAGCTCGCCAATGCGCCCGCCGCCAAGGTCGCGCGCGTGGTTCAGGCCTATGCCTCCAAGGATCAGGCGGCCTGAGGCCGTTCCAACATCAACCCTTTCGAACCATACGACTTAAGGACTTAGAACAATGGCTGACCTTCAGAAGATCGTTGACGACCTCTCGAGCCTGACCGTGCTTGAGGCGGCCGAGCTCGCCAAGCTGCTCGAAGAGAAGTGGGGCGTTTCGGCTGCCGCCGCCGTCGCTGTGGCTGCGGCTCCGGGCGCTGGTGGCGCTGCGGCCGCTGCGGCCGAAGAGAAGACCGAATTCACGGTCGTGCTGGCCGCTGCCGGCGACAAGAAGATCGAGGTCATCAAGGAGGTCCGCGCAATCACCGGCCTCGGCCTCAAGGAAGCCAAGGATCTCGTCGAAGGCGCCCCGAAGCCGATCAAGGAAGGCGTCGCCAAGGACGAAGCCGAGAAGCTCAAGGTCCAGCTCGAGAAGGCTGGCGCCAAGGTCGAGCTCAAGTAAGCTTCTGATATTTATCCGGAAGTCCGGCGATATCGCGCCGGGTTTCCGACTTGGAGATCGGGGTGGCCGGAGTGATCCGGCCACCCTGTCCCCGGAACCGGGGAGAGTGCGGGGCGGCCTAAAAGCTGGTCATGCACAAAAAAATGTGACGATAGGGGTTGCGCGGGCCCTCGAATCGTCGCGATTGCTTCCTACATGGAAGCGGAAAGCGAACTGCGGACCGGTCGGGATCATGATGCGTTCCTGTCCCGGGACGTTAGGAGACGGGCAATTATCGGGCTTTTTAGTCCGTAACACAGGGTTTTGACGGGCTGGGCACTGGCGGTGCCCCGCACGTCATTTTGCGTCTTGAGATTCCGTAGCCCCGGAAGGCTCGGACGTTTGGGAAATTGATCCCGGGGGCGAGGCGGTCGCGCTCCGGAGAGGGCCCCGGTCTGTCCGGCGGCGAAATGAGAGGCCACGATGGCGCAGCAAACGTTTACCGGTCGCAAGCGGGTCCGCAAGTTTTTTGGTCATATCCGGGAAGTGGCGGAGATGCCGAACCTCATCGAGGTTCAGAAGGCATCCTATGACCAGTTCCTGATGGTGGATGAGCCTCCCGGCGGTCGGCTGGACGAAGGCCTTCAGGCTGTTTTCCGCTCCGTTTTTCCGATCTCGGATTTCTCCAACACCTCGATGCTCGAATTCGTTCGCTACGAATTCGAGGCGCCGAAGTATGACGTGGACGAGTGTCGCCAGCGCGGCATGACCTATGCGGCTCCGCTCAAGGTGACGCTGCGCCTCATCGTGTTCGATATCGACGAGGAAACCGGCGCGAAGTCGGTCAAGGACATCAAGGAGCAGGACGTCTACATGGGCGACATCCCGCTCATGACGATGAACGGCACCTTCATCGTGAACGGCACCGAGCGCGTGATCGTGTCCCAGATGCACCGCTCGCCGGGCGTGTTCTTCGATCACGACAAGGGCAAGACCCATTCGTCGGGCAAGCTGCTGTTTGCCGCGCGCGTCATTCCCTATCGCGGCTCGTGGCTCGATATCGAGTTTGACGCCAAGGACATCGTGTTCGCGCGCATCGACCGCCGCCGCAAGCTTCCCGTGACCTCGCTGATGTTCGCGCTGGGTCTCGACGGCGAAGAAATCCTGTCGACCTTCTACAAGAAGATTCTCTACAAGCGCGCCAAGGAAGGCTGGCGCGTGCCGTTCGACGCGAGCCGCTTCCGTGGCTACACCACGACCAACGACCTGATCGACGCCGACACCGGCGATGTCGTTCTCGAAGCCGGCAAGAAGCTCACCGTCCGCGCCGCCCGCCAGCTCCAGGAAAAGGGGCTGAAGGCGCTGCGCATGAACGATGATGAACTCGTCGGGCAGTACCTCGCCGAAGATCTCGTCAACCCGAAGACCGGCGAAATCTATGCCGAGGCGGGCGAGGAGATCACAGACAAGACGCTGAAGATGCTGACGGAGCACGGCTATAAGGAATTGCCGGTGCTCGACATCGATCATGTCAATGTCGGTCCCTACATCCGCAACACGCTCGCCGCCGACAAGAACATGACGCGCGAGGACGCGCTGTTCGACATCTACCGGGTGATGCGTCCGGGCGAGCCGCCGACGCTCGAATCCGCGCAGGCCATGTTCCAGTCGCTGTTCTTCGATTCCGAGCGCTACGACCTTTCCGCGGTCGGCCGCGTGAAGATGAACATGCGCCTCGATCTCGATGCGCCGGACACGCACCGCACCCTGCGCAAGGAGGACATCCTCTCGGTCATCAAGACCCTGGTGGACCTGCGCGACGGCAAGGGCGAGATCGACGACATCGACCATCTCGGCAACCGCCGCGTCCGCTCGGTCGGCGAACTGATGGAGAATCAGTATCGCATCGGCCTGCTGCGGATGGAGCGTGCCATCAAGGAGCGCATGTCCAGCGTCGATATCGACACGGTGATGCCGCAGGACCTGATCAATGCCAAGCCGGCGGCGGCGGCGGTGCGCGAGTTCTTCGGCTCGTCGCAGCTCTCGCAGTTCATGGACCAGACCAACCCGCTGTCGGAGATCACCCACAAGCGCCGCCTGTCGGCGCTTGGCCCGGGCGGTCTGACGCGCGAGCGCGCCGGCTTCGAGGTGCGCGACGTGCATCCGACGCATTACGGCCGCATCTGCCCGATCGAGACGCCGGAAGGTCCGAACATCGGCCTCATCAACTCGCTCGCCACCTTCGCGCGCGTGAACAAGTACGGCTTCGTCGAAACCCCGTACCGCCGCGTCAAGGACGGCCGCGTCACCGATGAGGTGGTGTATCTGTCGGCGATGGAAGAGGGCCGGCACTACGTCGCGCAGGCCAGCGTTTCGGTCGATGCCAAGGGCCGTTTCACCGACGACCTCGTGGTCTGCCGTCACGCCGGCGACGTGCTGATGGCGACGCCGGATCGCGTCGACTACATGGACGTGTCGCCGAAGCAGCTCGTCTCCGTCGCCGCGGCGCTGATCCCGTTCCTCGAGAACGACGACGCCAACCGCGCGCTGATGGGCTCGAACATGCAGCGTCAGGCCGTGCCGCTCGTGCGCGCGCAGGCGCCGTTCGTCGGCACCGGCATGGAAGGCGTGGTCGCCCGCGACTCGGGCGCGGCCATCGCCGCGCGCCGCACCGGCGTGATCGACCAGATCGACGCCACGCGTATCGTCATCCGCGCCACCGAGGATCTTGATCCGACCAAGTCGGGCGTCGATATCTACCGGCTGATGAAATTCCAGCGCTCGAACCAGTCGACCTGCATCAACCAGCGTCCGCTGGTGAAGGTCGGCGACCGGGTGAAGAAGGGCGACATCATCGCGGACGGTCCGTCGACCGATCTCGGCGAGCTGGCGCTCGGCCGCAACGTGCTCGTCGCGTTCATGCCGTGGAATGGCTATAACTTCGAGGACTCGATCCTGCTCTCCGAGCGGATCGTGAAGGAAGACGTGTTCACCTCCATTCACATCGAGGAATTCGAGGTGATGGCGCGCGACACCAAGCTGGGTCCTGAGGAAATCACGCGCGACATTCCGAACGTGTCGGAAGAGGCGCTGAAGAACCTCGACGAAGCCGGCATCGTCTATATCGGCGCGGAAGTTCGCGCCGGCGACATCCTGGTCGGCAAGATCACGCCGAAGGGCGAGAGCCCGATGACGCCGGAAGAAAAGCTGCTGCGCGCCATCTTCGGCGAGAAGGCCTCGGACGTTCGCGACACCTCGCTGCGGGTGCCGCCGGGCGTGCAGGGCACCATCGTCGAGGTGCGGGTGTTCAACCGCCACGGCGTCGACAAGGACGAGCGCGCGCTGGCGATCGAGCGCGAGGAGATCGAGCGTCTCGCCAAGGACCGCGACGACGAGCAGGCGATCCTCGACCGCAACGTGTTCGGCCGTCTCGCCGAACTGCTGGACGGGCGTCAGGGCATTGCGGGTCCGAAGGGATTCAAGAAGGACACCAAGATCACGCGCGCCGTGCTGGATGAATATCCGCGCTCGCAGTGGTGGATGTTCGCTGCCCCGAACGACAAGCTGATGGCCGAGATCGAGGCCATGCGGAAGCAGTACGACGAGTCGAAGAAGGGCCTTGAACAGCGCTTCCTCGACAAGGTCGAGAAGCTGCAGCGCGGCGACGAACTTCCGCCCGGCGTGATGAAGATGGTCAAGGTCTTCGTCGCGGTGAAGCGCAAGATTCAGCCGGGCGACAAGATGGCCGGCCGCCATGGCAACAAGGGTGTCGTGTCGAAGATCGTGCCGATCGAGGACATGCCGTTCCTGGAGGATGGCACGCACGCCGATATCGTGCTGAATCCGCTCGGTGTGCCGAGCCGCATGAATGTCGGCCAGATTCTTGAGACGCATCTCGGCTGGGCCTGCGCGGGCCTCGGCCGGCGCATCGGTCAGTGCATCGACTCCTACTATGCCAAGCAGGACCTGAAGCCGCTGAAGGAGACGCTGAAGAAGATCTACGGCGAGGACGAGACCATCAAGTCGCTGGACGACAGCGAGGTCATCGAACTCGGACGTAACCTCAGCAGCGGCGTGCCGATCGCGACCCCGGTGTTCGACGGCGCCAAGGAATCCGACATCGAGGCGATGCTCACAGAGGCCGGTTTCGACAAGTCGGGGCAGTCCACGGTGTATGACGGCCGCACCGGCGATCAGTTCGATCGCAAGGTGACGGTGGGCTACATCTACATGCTGAAGCTGCACCATCTGGTCGACGACAAGATCCATGCACGCTCGATCGGTCCGTACTCGCTCGTCACCCAGCAGCCGCTGGGCGGCAAGGCGCAGTTCGGTGGCCAGCGCTTCGGCGAAATGGAGGTGTGGGCGCTCGAGGCTTATGGCGCGGCGTACACCCTGCAGGAGATGTTGACGGTGAAGTCCGACGACGTCGCGGGCCGCACCAAGGTCTACGAGGCGATCGTACGCGGCGACGACACGTTCGAGGCCGGTATTCCGGAATCGTTCAACGTGCTGGTCAAGGAAATGCGCTCGCTCGGCCTCAACGTCGACCTGCACAACTCCAAGATCGATCCGGCGCCGACCGCCGAGGCGGCCGAGTAAAGGTCGCACGCCACCCTGTCATGGCCGGGCTTGTCCCGGCCATCCACGCCTTCGCTGAAGATCCGGCTTGAAGACGTGGACGCCCGGCACATGGGCGAGCGAAGCGGCGCCGTTCTTTCAACCGGCTTTGGCCGGGCATGACGAGCAGAAATTCTGACGGCTGTTCCACGGCCAAGGAGAGCAAGATGAACCAAGAGATCATGAACCTCTTCAATCCGACGACGCCGGCTCAGGTCTTCGACCAGATCCGCATCTCGATCGCGTCGCCGGAAAAGATCCTGTCGTGGTCCTACGGCGAGATCAAGAAGCCGGAAACGATCAATTACCGCACCTTCAAGCCCGAGCGCGACGGCCTGTTCTGCGCGCGCATCTTCGGGCCGATCAAGGACTACGAGTGCCTGTGCGGCAAGTACAAGCGGATGAAGTACAAGGGGATCATCTGCGAGAAGTGCTCGGTCGAGGTGACGCTGTCGCGCGTCCGTCGCGAGCGCATGGGCCATATCGAACTGGCCGCGCCGGTTGCGCACATCTGGTTCCTGAAGTCGCTGCCCTCGCGCATCGGCCTTCTGCTCGACATGACGCTGAAGGATCTCGAGCGCATCCTGTATTTCGAATATTACGTCGTGCTTGAGCCGGGCCTGACCGCGCTCAAGGAGCGTCAGCTGCTGTCCGAGGAAGAGTATCTGCGGGCACAGGACGAATACGGCCAGGATTCGTTCACCGCGATGATCGGCGCCGAGGCGATCCGCGAGCTTCTCAAGGGCATGGACCTTGAGAAGATCGAGGGCGAACTGCGCGCGGAGATGGCGGAGACGGAATCCGACATCAAGCACAAGAAGCTCGCCAAGCGGCTGAAGATCGTCGAGGCCTTCCGCGTGTCCGGCAACAAGCCGGAGTGGATGATCCTGACGGTGGTGCCGGTGATCCCGCCGGATCTGCGTCCGCTGGTGCCGCTCGACGGCGGCCGTTTCGCGACCTCGGACCTCAACGATCTGTACCGCCGCGTCATCAACCGCAACAATCGTCTGAAGCGGCTGATGGAGCTGCGCGCGCCGGACATCATCATCCGCAACGAGAAGCGCATGCTTCAGGAGGCGGTGGACGCGCTGTTCGACAACGGCCGTCGCGGCCGCGTCATCACGGGCGCCAACAAGCGCCCGCTGAAGTCGCTCGCCGACATGCTGAAGGGCAAGCAGGGCCGCTTCCGCCAGAATCTGCTCGGCAAGCGCGTCGACTATTCCGGCCGTTCGGTGATCGTCGTCGGTCCCGAGCTGAAGCTGCATCAGTGCGGCCTGCCGAAGAAGATGGCGCTCGAGCTGTTCAAGCCGTTCATCTACTCGCGGCTCGACGCCAAAGGTCTGTCCACCACCGTGAAGCAGGCGAAGAAGCTCGTCGAGAAGGAGCGTCCCGAGGTGTGGGACATCCTCGACGAGGTGATCCGCGAGCACCCGGTGCTGCTGAACCGCGCGCCGACGCTGCACCGCCTCGGCATTCAGGCCTTCGAGCCGACCCTGATCGAAGGCAAGGCGATCCAGCTCCATCCGCTGGTCTGCTCGGCATTCAACGCCGACTTCGACGGCGACCAGATGGCCGTGCACGTTCCGCTGTCGCTCGAAGCGCAGCTGGAAGCGCGCGTGCTGATGATGTCGACCAACAACATCCTGCATCCGGCCAATGGTCAGCCGATCATCGTGCCGTCCCAGGACATCGTGCTTGGTCTGTATTATCTCTCGGTGATGCGCGAAGGGCTGCCGGGCGAGGGCAAGGCGTTCCGCGAGATCTCCGATCTCGAGCACGCTCTGCACGCCAAGGTCATCCACCTGCACACCAAGATCAAGTATCAGTGGAGCGGGCTGGACGAGAACGGCAACGAGGTGACGCGCTGGATCGAGACCACGCCGGGCCGCGTCATGCTTGGCCAGGTGCTGCCGAAGTCGCCGAAGATGCCGTTCGACGTCATCAACAAGCTGATGACCAAGCGCGAGATCTCGGGCGTCATCGATCAGGTCTATCGCCACTGCGGTCAGAAGGAGACGGTGATCTTCTGCGACCGCATCATGGCGCTTGGCTTCTACAACGCGTTCAAGGCGGGCATCTCGTTCGGCAAGGACGACATGGTCGTTCCGGCGAACAAGTGGAAGATCATCGAGGATACCCGCGCGCTCGTGAAGGACTTCGAGCAGCAGTATCAGGAAGGTCTGATCACGCAGGGCGAGAAGTACAACAAGGCGGTCGATGCCTGGGGCCGCTGCACGCAGCGTCTCGCCGACGAGATGATGGCGTCGATCTCGGCCGTCAAGAAGGACGAGACAGGCGCTGTTCAGCAGATCAACTCGATCTACATGATGGCCCACTCCGGCGCCCGCGGTTCGCGCGAGCAGATGCGCCAGCTCGCCGCCATGCGCGGCCTGATGGCCAAGCCGAGCGGCGAGATCATCGAGACGCCGATCATCTCCAACTTCAAGGAGGGGCTGTCGGTTCTCGAATACTTCAACTCGACTCACGGCGCTCGTAAGGGCCTCGCGGACACCGCGTTGAAGACGGCGAACTCCGGTTATCTGACCCGTCGTCTGGTGGACGTGGCACAGGACTGCATCATCACGCAGGACGACTGCGGCACCAAGCTCGGCATCAAGATGCGCGCCATCATCGATGCCGGCACCGTGGTGGCCTCGCTGTCGTCGCGTATTCTCGGTCGCTCGGCCGCGGAGGACATCCGCGATCCGGCGAGCGGCAAGGTGCTCATCAAGCGCAACACGCTGATGGAGGAGAGCCACGTCGAGGCCATCACGCAGGCAGGCGTCCAGGAGGTGAAGATCCGTTCGGCTCTCACCTGCGAACTGGTCAACGGCATCTGCGCGCGGTGCTACGGACGCGATCTGGCGCGCGGCACGCCGGTCAATCACGGCGAGGCGGTGGGTGTCATCGCGGCGCAGTCGATCGGCGAGCCGGGCACGCAGCTCACCATGCGTACGTTCCACATCGGCGGAGCGGCGCAGATCAACGAGCAGTCGTTCGTGGAGTCGAACTTCGACGGCAAGATCGTCTTCAAGAATGCCAACATCGCGACCAACGCTGAAGGCCATACCGTCGTCATGGTCCGCAACATGGTCGTGGCGGTGGTGGATGCCGACGGCACCGAGCGCGCGACCCATCGCATCCAGTACGGCTCGCGGCTGCGGGTCCAGGATGGTCAGATGATCAAGCGCGGCGAGCGTATCGCCGAGTGGGAGCCTTATACCCGCCCGATCCTCACCGAGGTCGAGGGTATTGTCGGCTTCGAGGATCTCGTCGACGGTCAGTCGATTTCGGAGACGCTCGACGAGGCCACCGGCATCGCCAAGCGTATGGTCATCGACTGGCGTTCGTCCCGCGGCGGCGCGGACCTGCGTCCGGCGATCGTCATCAAGGACAAGGACGGCAAGGTGCTGAAGCTGGCGCGTGGCGGCGACGCCCGCTACATGCTCTCGGTTGATGCCATTCTGTCCGTTGACGACGGAGCGAAGGTGAAGCCGGGCGACGTGGTCGCGCGTATCTCGATGGAAGGCGCCAAGACGCGTGACATCACCGGCGGTCTGCCGCGCGTCGCCGAACTGTTCGAGGCGCGCAAGCCGAAGGATGCCGCGATCATTGCCGAGGTGGCGGGTATCATCCGCTTCGGCCGTGACTACAAGAACAAACGGCGTTTGAGCATCGAGCCGGCCGACAAGAATGAGGAGCCGCGGGAGTATCTGATCCCGAAGGGCAAGCACATTCACTTGCAGGACGGCGATATCGTCGAGAAGGGTGACTTCATCGTCGAAGGCAATCCGGCTCCGCACGACATCCTGGCGATCAAGGGCATCGAGGAACTCGCGGCCTATCTGGTCAACGAAATCCAGGAGGTCTACCGGCTGCAGGGCGTGCTCATCAACGACAAGCACATCGAGGTGATTGTCCGGCAGATGCTGCAGAAGATCGAGGTCACCGACCAGGGCGAGACCGACATGATCTCCGGCGAGCAGGTCGACAAGATCGAGTTCAATCTGCTGAACGCCAAGGCGAAGGAAGAGGGCAAGAAGCCGGCGACCGGAAATCCGGTGCTGCTCGGCATCACCAAGGCCTCGCTGCAGACCCGCTCGTTCTTCTCGGCGGCCTCGTTCCAGGAGACCACCCGCGTCCTCACCGAGGCGGCGGTCAACGGCAAGATAGATCCGCTGGAAGGACTCAAGGAGAACGTCATCGTCGGCCGTCTGATCCCGGCCGGTACGGGCGCCTCCATGGCCCGGATCCGCGAGGTTGCCCTCAAGCGCGACCGGCTGATCCTCGACGAGCGCGAGAAGCAGACCTCGATCACGCCGTCGGCGCCGGAAGAGCAGCCGCTTGCGCTGCCGCCGGCGGAGTAACGCTGCGGCGATAGCGAGATAGAAAAGGCCGGCGGAAACGCCGGCCTTTTTTCTTGTGACGGCGCTCGCCGGTCGGAAGCGTCTCGAAGACCGGAAACGAAAATTCCCTCTTTATTTATTTGCCGTACATCATCATCGTCATGGCCATTGCGACGTAGGTGCGTGTGACGGGATCGGCATGAGCCGTTTTTCACCCGATCTGGTGGATGCGATTTATGAGGCGGCGCTTGTTCCCGAGCGTTGGCCGAATGTGCTCGGGCGGATTTCCCGGTCACTGGATGGCGTCGGGGGCCTGCTGTTCACCTCCCGTCTCGATCGGATGCAGTGGACCTCGTCTCCCGACATCTATGAGAACTTCGTCGAGTTCGTTCGCGACGGATGGGCGGCGCGCAACCAGCGCATGCCCAGAATGGCGACGCTTCCCGATTCAAGCCACGCCTTCGTCCGCGATGCCGATTGCATGACGGCGGCAGAAATGGACGCCGATTCCGTCTACAGCGAGTTCTTCCGGAAACGGGGGCTCGGCTGGGCGACGGGTACGCTGCTGGACGTGCCGAGCGGCGACTCCATCGTCTTCTCGTTCGAGCGCGCCTATCGGGATGGGCCGACGCCGCGCGAATTCCTGCCGGCGCTGAATGATCTCAGGCCGCACCTCGCGCGGGCCGCGCTGATGGCGTCGCGCCTCGGGCTGGAGCGTGCCCGAAGCATGGCGGCCACCATGGAGATGCTTGGCCTTCCCGGAGCCGTGCTGACGGAAACAGGACGCCTTGCCGCTGCCAATCCATTATTCGAGGCGCTGGTCCCGAAATCCGTGCAGGATCGGCGGGATCGGATTCATCTGGTTCACCAGCCCGCCGACGATCTGCTGGCGGTGGCCATCGGCTCTCTGTCCGTGCTTCGGGATGCAGGCGGAACGACGCGTTCGGTTCCTGTTCCTGCCACCGAGGATCAGCCGCCGCTGATTCTGCACCTCGTCCCGGTCCGCGCCGCCGCGCTGGATATCTTTACGGCGTCCAGCGCGTTGCTGGTGGTGACGCCCGTGGACCGTGTGATGATGCCGGATGCGCAACTCCTGCGCGGCTTGTTCGATCTCACGGCAGCTGAAGCCCGGGTCGCGTCCGGGATTGTGGCGGGCAAGACCCTCGAACAACTTGCGGGCGATAACGGGTTGTCGCGCGAGACGGTTCGCAGCCAGCTGCGCGGGGTTTTCGCCAAGACCGGGATGCGGCGTCAGAGCGAACTGATCCGTCTTCTTGCGGGATGGACGCCGGGAACTGACCGTTGAGTTACTCGCCAGCCGGCGCCTTAACGGATCGTTCTCGGCAGTGCAATATTGTTTTTACGCCCCGCTTTTGTTCATCTTCCCTTCAGATGACAAAGCGCTTCTGATAGGAGGACTTAGACCCGTTCGCGACTATCAGGCTTGTGGACGGAAGGCAGGACATCCATGCTTGATCTCGCGATTGTTGGAGGAGGGCCGGGCGGCTTGATGAGCGCCTGGCACCTCAAGAAGAAGCTCGGCGGTCTCGGCCGCATCACGATTTTCGAGGCGTCCGACCGTCTCGGGGGAAAGATCGTCACCCGCAAGTTCGACGCAGCCCCGGCGATGTACGAGGCGGGCGTCGCGGAAATCTACGATTACTCGATGATCGGCCCGGATCCGCTGCGGGAACTGATCCAGCATCTCGGTCTGCAGACCATCCCGATGGATGCGGAACAGGTGATGCTTGACGGCGAACTGCTGAACGATGTTGACGGGATGCGCCGCAAATTCGGCCCGCCGACGGCGGATGCCATCGAGGCGTTCCGCAAGCGTTGCAGCGAGCTGATTTCGCCCGCCGAGTATTACGAGGGCGTCGGCGCGCACGACAACGAACACCCGTGGGCGTTCGAGAATTGCGAGGAACTGCTGGATCGCGAAGTCGCAGATCCCGTCGCCAAGCGCTTCTTCAAGGTGATGGCGCGCTCGGACATCGCGACCGAACCGCATAACACCAACGGTCTCAATGCGTTGAAGAACTTCGTGATGGATATCGACGGCTATATCGGCCTCTATTCCATCCAGAACGGCAACGAGCAGTTGATCGAGCGCCTGCGTGCCGAGATCGACGCCGACATTCAGCTGAACCATCGCGTGCTCAAGGTCGGCAAGAGCGAGGACGGCCGCTACCGCCTCAACATGATGAACGGCAAGGGGCCGGAGACGCGCGAGTTCGATCTCGTGCTGATGTGCCTGCCGCACAACTGGCTGACGACGGTGGGCTGGGATGGCGAACTGCTGCGCCGTTCGATGGTCAAGCACGTCGCTTATTTCGATCGCCCGGCGCACTATCTGCGGGTGTCCGTGCTGTTCGACGCGCCGTTCTGGGGCGACCAGATTCCGGGCGCGTGGTTCATGTCGGAAGCGTTCGGCGGCTGCTGCGTCTATGTCGAGGGCGCCCGCCACAATGTCGGATCGCACGGCGTGCTGAACTGGCTGATCCCGGGCTCCGATGCACTGGCCTTCGCCAACCTGACCGATCAGCAGTTGATCGATGCGGCGCTGAAGACGCTTCCTGCTTCGCTGGGCGATGCGAGGGCGCACTTCGTTGAAGCCAAAATCCATCGCTGGCTGTCGTCGGTGAACGCTATTCCCGGCGGGTTGCCGGCGCGCGACGTCATCACCAACCATCGGCCGGAGCCGAAGGAGCATCCCGGGCTCGTGGTCGTGGGCGACTACCTGTTCGACTCGACGCTCAACGGCCTTCTCGATTCCTCCGACGCCGCCACCGACATCATCTTGACGGAAACGGTGAAGCTGCGCGACGCGCGCACGCGCGGCACCGCGGTCCCCACCCGGATCGACCGGCATTATTTCGAGACCTATCGCAACATGGGGCCTTACCGCGAGGTGTGGCAGAAGTTCAGCGATCCGGACTATCTGGCGAATCTGATCGAGATCATGTGGGACAGGCGCAAGGGCTACCGGCTTCTGGTCGCGGGCTCGGCGAGTGGCGAACTGGTCGGCGCCCTGCGCGAGCGCGGCATCGATGCCGTCGGCGTCGAGAACAACCGGGCGATCCATGCGCAGACGCCGGAGGCGCTGCGCCCCTACAACCATCTCGGCAGCATCACGGATCTGCCGTTCGCGGACGACGAGTTCGATATCGTGTTCGAGACCAGCCTGTGCCACGTGGCCGGGCGGCAGGTACCCAAGGCGATCCGCGAGCTGCGGCGGGTCACAAGGACGGGCCTGCTGTTCGGGTCGGTCACCAGCGATCTGTCGCCGGCGGTGATCGACCGCTACGACCTGTTGCGCGGCGTGCGCAAGCTGGCGACGTGGTGGGAGTGGTCGGAGCTGTTCTTCGGCAACGGCTTCGATCTGTCGATGAACCAGCGCGACCGGACTGAGGCGGTCTGGGCGGCAACGCTGGCGGCGGGGAAGGGGCCCGGCGACTGGTACGCCGACGCCGACAGCCTGCGCTATTCGTTCTTCGACAAGGTGGCGGCGGACGACTAGAGGCGGTAAGAACGGCCTGCGATGGCGGCGCATGGCCGCCATCGCGTGCGGTTCTCTACTCTCCCGGAAATCCTGCGACGGTTCTATGACCGCACAGCCGACCAAACCCGCCGACAAGTCCACGAGTGCGGCCTCTGCCGACGCGCCCGGGCCGCGCTCCGCCGATCAGGGGCGGACCGGCGCGCAGCCCGATAACGATCTGGACGAGGAACTCCAGGATCTTCTCGACGACGAAGACGAGGAGGAAGAGCTTCCGACCTATACGGCGCAGGAGGCAGCCGGAGCGTTCGCGACGCTCTGGAACTTCACCTGGCCCTACATGCGCAACTATCGGCGGATGATGGCCTTCGTCGGCTTCGGCCTGCTGATCGAGACGCTGTTCAACGTCATCATGCCGCTAAGCCTCAAGTTCCTCATCGACGAGGCGCTTGGCGAGGAGGATTTCGGGGAGCTGATCAAGATCCTCACGATCCTTGGTGCCGCGGGCATCGTCACCTCCATCGTCGCGATCTGGTACGAACGCTGGGATGCGCGTCTTGCGGCCAGCGTCGTGACCGACGTGCGCGCAAAGCTGTTCGGCCACGTGCAGGAACTGCCGTCGTCCTATTTCGCCCGTACCAAACGTGGGGAAATTCTCTCGCGATTCTCGGTCGATCTGGCGGCGTTCGACAGCGCTGTGCGCTCGCTCGCCAACAGCGCGCTGCTGCCGCTGATGGAACTGGTTGCCGGCATCATTCTGATGTTCTTCCTGAACTGGCAGCTGGCGCTGGTCGCGCTTTTGATCTTTCCGATCACGCTGATTGGCCCGCGCATCATCACGCCGAAGGCGGTGCAGGCGAACTACGACCAGAAGGTCAACGAGGCGTCGCTGCTTGGCGTGGTGCAGGAAAACATCGGCGCGCAGGCGGTGGTGAAGGCGTTCAGCCTGCAGCGGCGTATGCTCGGCATGTTCGCGATGCGCAACAACGCCGCGCGGGACCGCATCGTCGCGGCGACATTTCTGTCCAGCATGGTGGAGCGCACCGTCACCATCGCCGTGCTGGTGCTGCACCTCGTCGTGCTGGCGCTGGGTGCCTACCTCGCGACGCAGGGGCACATCACCATCGGCACTTTCGTCACCTTCGAGAGCGCGTTCTGGGAAATATCCTACAACATCGCGCACCTGATGCATTTCATCCCGGTGGCGATCCAGTCGTCGGCCGCCGTGCGCCACATGGAGGAACTTCTGGGCGAGCCGACGCGGGGCGCTGACCGGCCGAGCGCCCCAGACCTGCCGCGTGCCACGCACGACATTTCCTTCGAGCGCGTGACGTTCGCTTATCCCGGAACGGACCGCACGGTGCTCGACAATCTCAGCCTGCGGCTGGATGTCGGAAAGAGCATCGCCATCGTCGGCCCGAGCGGCTCGGGCAAGAGCACGCTGATCAACCTGATCCTGCGCCTTTATGTGCCGGACGAGGGCCGCGTCAGCATCGACGGCGTCGACATCCGGCGGGTGACGCGCGAGTCGCTGCGCCGGCATATGGCCGTGGTGTTTCAGGAGAACATGCTGTTCAACGTCTCGATCCGCGAGAACATCCGGTTCGGCAAGGAAAGCGCGACGGACGAGGAGGTGGAGGAGGCTGCGCGCAAGGCCGAGATCCACAGCTTCATCGCGAGCCTGCCCGATGGCTACGACACCATTGTCGGCGAGCGCGGCGACACGCTCTCGGGCGGCCAGCGCCAGCGCCTCGCCATCGCCCGCGCCATCGTGCGCGATCCCGCCGTGCTGTTGCTCGACGAGGCGACCTCCGCGCTCGACCAGACCACGGAAGCCGCGATCAACCATACGCTGCTGAAACTGGCGAAGGGCCGCACCATGATCTTCTCCACGCACCGGCTGACATCGGTGGTGGAGATGGACGAGATCATCGTCATCAGCGCCGGCCGTGTCGTCGAGCGCGGGACACACGAGGAACTGCTGGAAAAGGGCGGCATGTACCGCACGCTCTGGGACGATCAGGGCTATCACTCCGCCGATGAGGATGATGAAGACGATGATGAGGACGAGGACGAGGATGAAGACGACGAGGAGTGATCAGTCGCGCCGCGCAGGCAGGATCCGACACCCGCGACTGTAAGTTCTCGTTAACGCCGTTGCCGCAAATTCCACCGGCCTTTCGCCACCCCCCTGCACCTTTTGCGGGTGCGGTGATATCTTACAACAGATGCGGATGCGGCCCGAGGCGGGCGACGGTTTCCCAACCGGAGGTGCGGGTTCGATCCCTGCCATCCGCTCCAGAGTTCAATCGTCGCAAATCCTGCGCATCCCGTCGTCCGTGTTCACCAGCCGGCAGCGCTGCTGATATTGCTGTGGTTGTTGTTGCTGATAATAGACGCGGGGCTGTGGCTGTTCCTGTCGTCGTCCGGGATTGATCTTCTCCCACGGCTGTTCCAGCCGTCGGTTCTGGTACCAGTAAGGATCGCTGGGATTGAAGCCGCTGTTGCCGCGCCCATAGCCGTACCCCTGAACCAGCCGGATTTTCGGCTCGGCAGAGGTGTCCGCAGGTGCGGTTTCGCTCAAAGCCAGCGGCGCCATCAGCGCGGTCAGAGCAGCCAGCTTGATGCCAATCTTTCTGGCGGGGGTTTTCATCGGCAATCCTCCCGGTCCGAAAGAATGCCGGAAGATTGCGGCGGCAGGATGTATCGCGGCCGGGATGATCTCAGGAGTAGTGGTGGGCGCCGCGACTGCTCAGCTGCACCGTCGGGCCGCCCCGCCAGCGCCGGAACAGGCCGGTGGCAAGCCGGGCGGCAAAGCGGATGCCGCGCCGGACGCGCCACGGCAGTCCCGGGTTGACGGAGAGGTCGCGCAGGTTGAACGCGGCCTCCTCGCAGCGCCGGTCGTTGCCGGTCTTCGCCGGGTCATTGTAAAACGCCGCGATCTTGTCGGCATTCATGCCGGGCGTTGCGAGCCACTGCGGGATGTGAACCTGGCAGAGGCGGGCGATATCGGTGAACACCTTGTCGGTGCCGGTGCCTGCGGCGGGGCAGGAGGTGCAGAACGCATCGCCCACAAGTACGATGCCGGCTTGCCGGTGTCCGCTCGTGACATAAAGGTCGGCGGGCCGGATTTTGACCGGGCCGTTCACCGTGAACGCGCCGATGGTGCGCTCAAGTCCGGGCATGATCTCGCGCAGTGCGTCTTCCGGCGTCTGGCGCATCGCGCGCAGCCACGGATCGTCCATGTCGCGATAGACCATCAGGTTGGCACGCATCGCCGCGCCGATCGGAAACAGCGTGAGATACGCCATCCGGTAAGAGGGCGACTCCGGATAATAGGTCAGCGCCCGGAACGGAAATGCGGCTCGCCCGACCGCGGCGATATCGAAGCCGATGGTGATCGAGTGGCATGCGCTGATCACGGTGCGCTCGATGCCGAGCTGATGGCGCAGGCCGATGTTCAGGCCGGTGGCGAGCACCACGAGGCGCGCCGAAATGGTCTCGCCATCGGCCAGCGTCACAAGCTGCCGGTCGTCGCTGGTCGCGATCCCGGCGGCCTTGCCGTCAACGAAGGGTGTCTGCGGTGGAATGGCCGCGCGGATAGTGTTGACCAGATCCTCATAGCGGATGCCGCGCTGGTCGCCGGGGCGGCGGTCGAGCACGCGGCCGTATCGCGCGATCCAGGTCTCGCCGTCAGGCGTCGTGGCGGGGAGAATGACGTCGGAAAGTCCGGCCCGCCGGATCACGTCGAGCTGGCCGCCGCCGAACTTCTCGCAGCGGAAGTCCGGCGGATAGACCGTGTGCGGATCGACGACGAGGGCCGGAATCCCGGCGCGGCCGAGCAGCACGGCCGCGGCCGAGCCGGCCAGACCTCCACCAACGATGACGACGTCCACGTTACGCATGCCGCGTTCCTTAGCCCGAAGCTTCTTACAAAGTGCCGCCAGTCGGTAAAAATGGTTCCAACGGTTAATATTAACTGCGAGGCATCGCGCCCGGCGTCGGGGGCGATGCTTAAGGGAACTGAAAACCTTGCCAGACACAGTCGCGCGACATGGCGTAGCGCAGGGTGCGGGATGATTTCGGTAACGATCGGGCGGCCATCGGACGTGGAGGTGGCACCGTGGAACGCGCTTGCGGCGCGGGCCACGCCGAACGCTTTCATGCATCCGGCCGCACTGAAAGCCGCGCAGGATACCGGCTTCGCGGATGTCCGGGTGCTTCAGGCCTGGGGGCGGGTGGGGACGGAGCGGCAGCTGGTGGGGCTCTGGGCGCTCCAGGTCAGGCGAATCCTGCCGCTGTGGCCAGCGGTGCTGGAAGGACTGCCTTACTATTATGCGTTCCAAAGCAGCCCCATGGTCGATCCCGCTTACGCCAACGACGTGATGGCGGCCTTCCTTGCCGCGATCCGGGCCGATCCGGCACTCCCGAACGTCATCAGCCTTCAGGAATGCGACGCGGAAGGCGAGGCCTTTGCCGCGCTGGCGCGACAGGTGGAGGCCGGAGAGTACGTGCTCGTGCGCCTCACCGAAGAGGCACGCCCCATCGCGACACGCGAGGCGGGACGCAAGACCGGCGGATCGACGCGCAAGCGTCTGCGGCAGGCATGGAACAGGCTGTCCGCGCAAGGTCGTGTCGAAATCGTCGAGGCGCGCGATCCGGCGGCCATCGACGCCGCCATCGAGAGCTTTCTGGCACTGGAGGCCGGGAGCTGGAAAGGAGCCAACGGAACGGCGCTTTTGAGCAAGGCGGCCGACGCTGCCTTCGCCCGCCGCCTTATCCGGGACATGGCGGGAGCAGGGGCAGCTTCGGTGGTCTCGCTGCAATGCGACGGGCGCGCGCTGGCCGCCATGGTCGTGCTGTACTGCGGGACGACGGCCTATACGTGGAAACTCGGATTCGACGCCGCTTTCTCGCGCTACTCGCCGGGGGCGGTGCTGGTCGACCGGACCGCCGACATGCTGCTGGCCGGCAGGGGAATCGCAATGATCGATTCGTGCTCGGCGGCGGACAGTTTCGTGGGCCAGCTCTGGTCGGGGCGGCGCATGATGGTCGATGCGCTGGTGGATGTCGGACAGGGCCGATCATTTGCTTTCATGCTCGAATTGGCGCGCCAGCGCGGCTACGAGCAGCTCCGCCAGATTCGCAATCGACTCCTGGTGCGCCAGAGTCCGGCAGGTGCGGTACCGAAAGATTCGCCGGCGGCGCAGGTGGCCTGATCGGCCCATGCCATGAAATTTTCAATCATTTCAATCTGATGACTTGAAATCCCGACACCACAAGGCCATCTTGGAATGACCGGGCGGCGCGGCAGGCGCGTCTGCGGGGGCATCGCCCCGGGTGGCGAGCGGGCCGGGGGATTGCTCCGGAAAAGTCAGAAAATGCCCTTCAAATCGGGGTTTCTTTCACGCCGCTTTCTCGGACTTCGGCCTTGACTTGTGGCGTGTGCGACTATAAAAACCGCCCACTTAACGACAGGCGGTGAGCTTCTTCCGCGTCGGTACGGATCACCTTCCGATTTTTCAGGTACGGCCTTTGGGCCCCGGTCCTGACCCGGAACGGCACCAACCTCGACGAACGTCGCTCAAACGCTGTCGATCTAAGCAGGTACTGCCAGGACGATCTTCGATCTCTTGAGGCATCTCTCGGGATCGGCTCGGATGCATGACCTCGGTGGAATCCAGCGCTCGCGCTGGCGGAATCCGCGGTCCTCTGTGGCGTCGAAGCGCTTTCCGCACAGGCGATGTGCGGTTGGCGCGATTTCGTTTTGCGCGAGTGTCGCGTGATCGCTCCGCGTCTGGCGCGGGGTGGCCGGTCGGGCGGGAGCCCGGGATTTTAGGATTTGCGAGGCCGTTCCGGTCTCGCGCGAACGAGGGTGAAGGCGAACGATGCCTACGGTGAACCAACTGATCGCCAATCCGCGCGTGGCCCAGAAGTCGCGCAAGAAGGTGCCGGCGCTGCAGCAGTCCCCGCAGAAGCGCGGCGTTTGCACGCGCGTCTACACGACGACGCCGAAGAAGCCGAACTCGGCGCTGCGCAAGGTGGCGAAGGTTCGTCTGACCAACGGCTTCGAGGTGATCGGTTACATCCCGGGTGAGGGCCACAACCTTCAGGAGCACTCGGTGGTGATGATCCGCGGTGGCCGCGTGAAGGATCTCCCGGGTGTGCGCTATCACATCCTGCGCGGCGTGCTGGATACCCAGGGCGTCAAGAACCGCAAGCAGCGCCGTTCGAAGTACGGCGCGAAGCGGCCGAAATAAGCAATTCGCGTTTAAAGCCAAGATTGAAAGACGAGCTAGCTCATGTCGCGTCGCCATTCCGCCGAAAAGCGTGAAGTCAACCCGGATCCGAAGTTCGGGAACATCATCATCACCAAGTTCATGAACTCGGTGATGTATGACGGCAAGAAGTCCGTCGCCGAAGGCATCGTCTACGGCGCGCTGAGCATGGTCGAGTCGAAGACCAAGCAGGACCCGCTTTCGGTGTTCGAGCAGGCGCTGGACAATGTGATGCCGACCATCGAGGTGCGCTCGCGGCGCGTCGGCGGTGCCACTTATCAGGTGCCGGTCGAGGTTCGCGCCAGCCGCCGTCAGGCGCTCGGCATCCGCTGGCTGATCACGGCCGCTCGCGCCCGCAACGAGAAGACGATGACCGAGCGGCTCTCCGCCGAGTTGCTGGATGCCTCGAACAACCGGGGCAACGCGGTCAAGAAGCGGGAAGACGTGCACAAGATGGCGGAAGCCAACCGCGCGTTCTCGCACTATCGCTGGTGACGGCGAACTAACGCTATTCGAGGAAGAGTCCCATGCCCCGCCAACATGCCATCGAGAACTACCGTAACTTCGGTATCATGGCGCATATCGACGCCGGCAAGACGACGACCACCGAGCGGATTCTGTATTACACCGGCAAGAGCCACAAGATCGGCGAAGTGCACGAAGGTGCCGCGACGATGGACTGGATGGAGCAGGAGCAGGAGCGGGGCATCACCATCACCTCCGCCGCCACCACCACCTTCTGGCAGCGTCAGGAAGACCCGTCGTCCGACGCCTCGTCGGCCACGAAGTACCGCTTCAACATCATCGACACGCCCGGCCACGTGGACTTCACCATCGAGGTGGAACGCTCGCTCGCGGTGCTTGACGGTGCGATCTGCCTTCTGGACGCCAACGCCGGCGTCGAGCCGCAGACCGAAACGGTGTGGCGCCAGGCCGACCGCTACAAGGTCCCGCGGATCGTGTTCGTCAACAAGATGGACAAGATCGGCGCCGACTTCTTCAAGTGCGTCGAGATGATCAAGGACCGCACCGGCGGCACCCCGTGCCCGATCGCGCTGCCGATCGGTGCCGAGGACAAGCTGGAAGGCATCGTCGATCTGGTGAAGATGGAAGAGTGGGTCTGGAAGGGCGAGGACCTGGGCGCGTCCTGGACCCGCCAGCCGATCCGCGAAGAGCTGCAGGACCTCGCCGACGAATGGCGCGGCAAGATGATCGAGCTCGCGGTCGAGCAGGACGACACCGCGATGGAAGCCTATCTCGAAGGCAACGAGCCCGACATCGACACGCTCCGCGCGCTGATCCGCAAGGGTACGCTGTCGCTGTCGTTCTTCCCGGTGACGGCCGGTTCGTCCTTCAAGAACAAGGGCGTGCAGCCGCTGCTGAACTCGGTGATCGACTTCCTGCCGGCACCGACGGACGTGCCGGACCTGATGGGCTTCGCGCCCGACGACGAGTCGGAAACCCGCAACATCGTCCGCAAGGCCGAGGACACGGAGCCCTTCTCGGCGCTGGCGTTCAAGATCATGAACGACCCCTTCGTCGGCTCGCTGACCTTCACGCGCATCTATTCGGGCGCGCTGAAGAAGGGCGACCAGATGATGAACGCGACCAAGGGCAAGCGCGAGCGCGTCGGCCGCATGATGATGATGCACGCCATCAACCGCGAGGAAATCGAAGAAGCCTTCGCGGGCGACATCATCGCGCTGGCGGGCCTGAAGGAAACCACTACCGGGGACACGCTCTGCGATCCCAACAAGCCGGTGGTCCTTGAAACGATGACCTTCCCGGAGCCGGTGATCGAGATCGCGGTGGAACCGAAGTCGAAGGCCGACCAGGAAAAGATGGGCCTCGCCCTTCAGCGCCTGGCCGCCGAAGACCCCTCGTTCCGCGTCGAGACCGACCTGGAATCGGGCCAGACCATCATGAAGGGCATGGGCGAACTTCACCTCGACATCCTCGTCGACCGCATGCGTCGCGAGTTCAAGGTCGAGGCGAACATCGGCGCCCCGCAGGTGGCCTACCGCGAGACCATCTCGCAGCCGGCCGAGATCGACTACACCCACAAGAAGCAGACCGGCGGCACGGGCCAGTTCGCCCGCATCAAGCTGCAGATCAACCCGACCGAGCCGGGCGAAGGCTACACGTTCGAGTCGAAGATCGTCGGCGGCGCGGTGCCCAAGGAATACATCCCGGGCGTCGAGAAGGGGATCAAGTCGGTCATGGACTCCGGTCCGCTGGCAGGCTTCCCGGTCATCGACTTCAAGGTCGCGCTGGTCGACGGCGCGTTCCACGACGTCGACTCGTCGGTGCTGGCGTTCGAGATCGCGTCCCGCGCGGCGATGCGCGAGGGCCTGAAGAAGGCCGGCGCGAAGCTGCTGGAACCGATCATGAAGGTCGAGGTGGTCACGCCCGAGGAGTACACGGGTTCGATCATCGGCGACCTGACCAGCCGCCGCGGCATGGTCCGGGGCCAGGACAGCCGCGGCAACGCCAACGTCATCGACGCGATGGTGCCGCTGGCCAACATGTTCGGCTACATCAACAACCTGCGCTCCATGTCCTCGGGCCGCGCGGTGTTCACGATGCAATTCGACCATTACGACGCCGTGCCGCAGAACATCTCGGACGAGATCCAGAAGAAATACGCCTGATGCGCCAGGGCGGGGAGCGATCCCCGCCCGGCCTTCACCAGACATTTGAAGGAGCTTTGCGATGGCAAAGGCAAAATTCGAACGGACGAAACCGCACGTCAACATCGGGACGATCGGCCACGTCGACCACGGCAAGACGACGCTGACGGCGGCGATCACGAAGTACTTCGGCGAGTTCCGGGCCTAC
>JAEYAW010000015.1 GCA_023404675.1 Pseudomonadota bacterium
GGGTGACAACATCGCGATGGAAGTGCACCTGATCGTGCCAATCGCGATGGAGGAGAAGCTGCGCTTCGCCATCCGCGAGGGCGGCCGCACGGTGGGCGCCGGCGTCGTCGCTTCGATCATCGAGTGAGACGCGAAAACGATCCGGCCGAGCACACAAAAGTTCGGCCGGGACGTTCTCTTCGGTTTCGGGAATTCGCTACTCGCTAGAAAGACAAGGCAATGAACGGCCAGAATATCCGCATTCGGCTCAAGGCGTTCGACCATCGGATTCTCGATACGTCGACCCGCGAGATCGTGAATACGGCGAAACGCACCGGTGCGCAGGTTCGCGGTCCCATTCCGCTGCCGACCCGCATCGAGAAGTTCACCGTGAACCGCTCGCCGCACGTCGACAAGAAGAGCCGCGAGCAGTTCGAGATGCGCACCCACAAGCGTCTGCTCGACATCGTCGACCCGACGCCGCAAACGGTCGATGCGCTGATGAAGCTCGATCTTGCCGCCGGTGTGGACGTCGAGATCAAGCTGTAATTGCCATAGTTGCGGTGACGTCCTTGTGACGGAGCCGGATGGCAGCCACGAATTGAAGTTTATCGCGGTCTGCGCAAGCGGACGGAAGGAACAGGAAGCACGACGATGCGCTCCGGAGTGATCGCACAGAAGGTCGGGATGACGCGGGTGTTCACGGACGCCGGCGAACATGTCCCTGTGACCGTGCTGAAGCTGAGCAATTGCCAGGTGGTCGGCCACCGTACCGCCGAAAAGAACGGCTATGTCGCGCTGCAGGTCGGCTCGGGTAGCCGCAAGACGGTGTACATGCCGAAGGCCGAACGCGGCCAGTTCGCGGTCGCCAAGGTCGAGCCGAAGCGCAAGGTCGTCGAGTTCCGCGTGTCCGAGGATGCGCTGATCCCGGTCGGCGCCGAGATTCAGGCGGATCACTTCGTGGTCGGCCAGTTCGTGGACGTCACCGGCACCTCGGTCGGTAAGGGCTTCGCGGGCGGCATGAAGCGCTGGAACTTCGGCGGTCTTCGTGCCACGCACGGTGTGTCGATCTCGCACCGCTCGATCGGTTCGACCGGCGGCCGTCAGGATCCCGGCAAGACCTTCAAGAACAAGAAGATGCCCGGTCACATGGGCGTCGATCGCATCACCACGCTGAACCTGCGCGTCGTGCAGACGGACGTGGAGCGCGGCCTGCTGCTCGTCGAGGGCGCGGTGCCGGGCTCGAAGGGCGGCTGGATCATGGTCCGCGACGCGGTGAAGAAGCCGCTGCCGAAGGACGCGCCGAAGCCGGGCAAGTTCAAGGTTGCCGGCGAAGATACGGCTGCGCCTGCAGAGGCCGTCGCCGAGAAGGAAGGTGCGTGATGGAACTCAAAGTCACCACGCTTGAGGGCAAGGAAGCCGGTTCGGTTCAGCTCAGCGACGAGATCTTCGGTCTCGAGCCGCGTGTCGACCTGATCCAGCGCTGCATCAACTGGCAGCTCGCCAAGCGCCAGGCCGGGACGCACAAAGCCAAGGGCCGCGCCGAGATCTGGCGCACCGGCAAGAAGATGTACAAGCAGAAGGGCACCGGCGGCGCCCGTCACGGCTCGGCCCGCGTGCCGCAGTTCCGTGGCGGCGGCCGCGCCTTCGGTCCGGTCGTGCGCAGCCACGCGTTCGATCTGCCGAAGAAGGTGCGGGCGCTGGCGCTCAAGCATGCGCTCTCGGCCAAGGCCAAGGGCGGCGCGCTGGTGGTGCTGGACAGCGCCGAGGTGAAGGAAGCCAAGACCAAGGCGCTGGTCGGTCACTTCTCCGGGCTCGGTCTTGCCAATGCGCTGATCATCGACGGCGCGAGCGTGCATGACGGGTTCGCCACGGCGGCCCGCAACATTCCGAATATCGACGTGCTGCCGGTTCAGGGCATCAACGTCTATGACATTCTGCGTCGCCAGAAGCTGGTTCTGACCAAGGCGGCCGTGGATGCGCTGGAGGCGCGCTTCAAATGACCATCGACGTGAAGCATTACGATGTGATCGTCGCGCCGGTGATTACCGAGAAGGCGACGACGGCATCCGAGCACAACAAGGTCGTGTTCAAGGTGGCGGCGAAGGCGACGAAGCCGCAGATCAAGGAAGCGGTCGAGAAGCTGTTCGACGTGAAGGTGAAGAGCGTCAACACGCTGGTGCGCAAGGGCAAGACCAAGGCCTTCCGCGGCACCTTCGGCACGCAATCCGACAGCAAGCGCGCGGTCGTGACCCTCGAAGAGGGCCACCGGATCGACGTGACGACCGGACTGTAAGGCGGACACTGCGATGGCACTGAAGACATTCAATCCGACGACGCCGGGCCAGCGCCAGCTGGTGATGGTCGATCGTTCCGGCCTCTACAAGGGCAAGCCGGTGAAGGCGCTGACCGAGGGCAAGTCCTCGGCGGGCGGCCGCAACAACACCGGCCGCATCACCGTGCGCTTCCGCGGCGGCGGCCACAAGCAGGCCTACCGTCTGGTCGACTTCAAGCGCAGCAAGGTGGACGTGCCGGCGACCGTCGAGCGGATCGAATACGATCCGAACCGCACGGCGTTCATTGCGCTCATCAAGTACGCGGACGGCGAGCAGTCCTACATCCTGGCGCCGCAGCGTCTGGCTGTTGGCGACACGGTGATCGCGGGCGCCTATGTCGACGTGAAGCCGGGCAACGTGATGCCGCTCGGCAACATGCCGGTGGGTTCGATCGTGCACAACATCGAGCTGAAGATCGGGAAGGGCGGTCAGCTGGCGCGTTCGGCCGGCACCTACGCCCAGATCGTCGGCCGCGACCACGAATACGTCATCATCCGCATGAATTCGGGCGAGCAGCGCCTGGTTCACGGCCGGTGCGTCGCCTCGGTCGGTGCGGTGTCGAACCCGGACCATATGAACACCTCGATCGGCAAGGCCGGACGCAAGCGCTGGATGGGCCGTCGCCCGCACAACCGCGGCGTCGTCATGAACCCGATCGACCATCCGCACGGCGGTGGTGAAGGGCGCACGTCGGGCGGCCGTCATCCGGTGACGCCGTGGGGCAAGCCCACCAAGGGCAAGAAGACCCGCAGCAACAAGTCGACCGACAAGTTCATTCTCATCAGCCGCCACAAGCGGAAGAAGAAGTAAGGATCGCGCACCATGGTTCGCTCGGTGTGGAAGGGCCCGTTCGTCGAGGCCTCGCTGCTCAAGAAGGCGGATGCCGCGCGTGCATCCGGCCGTCATGACGTCATCAAGATCTGGAGCCGCCGCTCCACGATCCTGCCGCAGTTCGTCGGCCTGACCTTCGGCGTCTACAACGGCCAGAAGCACGTGCCGGTGGCGGTGAACGAGGAAATGGTTGGTCACAAGTTCGGTGAGTTCTCGCCGACCCGGACCTTCCACGGCCACGCCGGCGACAAGAAAGCCAAGAAGGGCTGAACGGATAAGGCTTGAGGATTTAGAGCGATGAGCAAACCCAAGCGCGAACGCGCCCTGGCGGACAATGAAGCGAAGGCGGTCGCCCGCATGCTTCGTGTCTCGCCGCAGAAACTCAATCTCGTGGCGCAACTGATCCGCGGCAAGAAGGTGTCGTCGGCTCTGGCCGATCTGCAGTTCTCGCGCAAGCGGATCGCGGTCGACGTCAAGAAGTGCCTGGAATCGGCGATCGCCAATGCCGAGAACAATCACGACCTCGACGTCGACGATCTGGTCGTCGCGCAGGCCCATGTCGGCAAGGGCATCGTGATGAAGCGTTTCGCGCCGCGCGGCCGTGGCCGTTCGGGCCGTGTGTTCAAACCGTTCGCCCAGCTGACGATTGTTGTTCGTCAGGTCGAGGCGGAAGCCGCGGCGTAACGGCGGGCAGGAGACTACGATGGGTCAGAAGATCAATCCGATCGGGCTGCGCCTCGGCATCAACCGGACGTGGGATTCCCGCTGGTACGCCGGCAAGGCCGAATACGGCAAGCTGCTGCACGAGGACGTGCGCATCCGCGAGCTGCTTCACAAGGAGCTGAAGCAGGCCGCCGTAGCGCGCATCGTGATCGAGCGTCCGCACAAGAAGTGCCGCGTCACCATCCACTCGGCGCGTCCGGGCGTGGTGATCGGCAAGAAGGGCGCGGACATCGACAAGCTGCGCAAGAAGGTAGCGGACATCACCTCGTCGGATGTGGTCATCAACATCGTCGAGATTCGCAAGCCGGAGCTTGACGCGACGCTGGTCGCGGAATCGATCGCGCAGCAGCTGGAGCGTCGCGTGGCGTTCCGCCGGGCGATGAAGCGTGCGGTGCAGTCGGCGATCCGTCTGGGCGCCGAGGGCATTCGTATCAACTGTTCGGGCCGTCTGGGCGGCGCGGAGATCGCGCGCATGGAGTGGTATCGCGAGGGCCGGGTGCCGCTGCACACGCTGCGCGCAGATGTCGATTACGGCGTCGCCACCGCGTTCACCACCTTCGGCACCTGCGGCGTGAAGGTCTGGATCTTCAAGGGCGAGATCCTGGAACATGATCCGATGGCTCAGGACAAGCGTCTGAACGAAGGCGAGAGCGGCGGTGGCCGTTCGCGCCGCGACGCGGCCTGAGACAGCATTGAGGTTTGAGGGCGTAACGCCATGATGCAACCAAAGAAAACCAAGTTCAGGAAGGCCCACAAGGGCCGGATTCACGGCGTTGCCTCTTCGGGCGCGACGCTGGCGTTCGGTCAGTTCGGCCTCAAGGCGATGGCGCCCGAGCGCATCACTGCGCGTCAGATCGAGGCGGCCCGCCGCGCGCTGACCCGTCACATGAAGCGTGCCGGCCGCGTCTGGATCCGCGTGTTCCCCGACCTTCCGGTGTCGAAGAAGCCGGCCGAAGTCCGCATGGGCTCGGGCAAGGGTGCACCGGAGCTGTGGACCGCGCGGGTGAAGCCGGGCCGCATCCTGTTCGAGATCGACGGCGTGACTGATCAGACCGCCCGCGAGGCGCTGACGCTCGCCGCCGCCAAGCTGCCGATCAAGACGCGCTTCGTCGCGCGCATCGCGGAGTAAGCAACATGGCCGAGATGAAAGTCGACGATATCCGCGCGATGACGGAAGACCAGCTCGACGACGCCATCGTCAAGCTGAAGAAGGAGCGGTTCAACCTGCGCTTCCAGCGCGCGACGGGCCAGCTCGAGAACACGTCGCGCCTTCGCGAGGCACGGCGCGACATCGCCCGGATCAAGACCATTGCCGCGCAGAAGCGCGCGGCCAAGACGAAGTAAGGGGCATTCGATGCCGAAGCGAACTCTTCAGGGCGTTGTCGTCAGCGACAAGCAGAACAAGACGATCGTGGTGCGCGTCGACCGCCGCTTCACGCACCCGCTCTACAAGAAGACGATCCGCCGCTCCAAGAACTACCATGCGCACGACGAGAACGGCGAGTTCAAGACGGGCGACACGGTGTGGATCGAGGAAAGCAAGCCGATCTCCAAGCTCAAGCGCTGGATCGTGATCCAGGGTGAGAAGAAAACCGCTTAACGCGCGCAATTCGCGCAGAGAAAAGAAAGAGGACGAGGTGCATCAATGATCCAGATGCAGACCAACCTCGACGTGGCCGACAATTCAGGTGCGCGCCGTGTCATGTGCATTAAGGTGCTTGGAGGCTCCAAGCGCCGGTATGCAACCGTTGGCGACATCATCGTGGTGTCGATCAAGGAAGCGATTCCGCGCGGCAAGGTGAAGAAGGGCGACGTCATGAAGGCGGTCGTCGTGCGCGTGTCGAAGGACATCCGCCGGGCCGACGGCTCCGTCATCCGCTTCGACCGCAACGCTGCCGTTCTGATCAACAATCAGTCGGAGCCGATCGGCACCCGCATCTTCGGACCGGTGCCGCGCGAGCTGCGCGCCAAGAACCACATGAAGATCATCTCGCTCGCGCCGGAGGTGCTGTAATGGCCGCCAAGATTCGCAAGGGCGACCGCGTGATCGTGCTCACCGGCCGCGACAAGGGTCGCACCGGCGAGGTGTTCGAGGTGCGTCCGTCCGAGAACCGCGCCCTGGTGCGCGGCGTCAACATGGTCAAGCGTCACCAGAAGCAGAGCCAGAGTCAGGAAGGCGGCATCATCTCGAAGGAGGCGCCGATCAACCTGTCCAACATCGCGATCGTCGGCAAGGACGGCAAGGCGACGCGCGTCGGCTTCAAGGTTCTGGCGGACGGCAAGAAGGTGCGCGTCGAGAAGCGCACGGGAGCAGAGATCGATGGCTGAGACAGCTTACATTCCGCGTCTGCGCGCGGAGTATGACAAGAGCATCCGCGCCAGGCTGACCGAGAAGTTCGGCTACGATAACGTGATGCAGGTTCCGCGCCTCGACAAGGTCGTGCTGAACATGGGCATCGGCGAAGCCGTCAACGATCGCAAGAAGGTCGAGGTTGCCGCCGGCGATCTGACGCTGATTGCCGGCCAGAAGGCCGTGATCACGCGCTCGCGCAACGCCATTGCGACCTTCAAGCTGCGCGAGAACCAGCCCATCGGCTGCAAGGTGACGCTGCGCAAGGCGAAGATGTACGAGTTCATCGACCGTCTGATCAATGTCGCGCTGCCGCGCGTGCGAGACTTCCGCGGCCTGAACCCGAAGAGCTTTGACGGCCGCGGCAACTACTCGCTCGGCATCAAGGAGCACATCATTTTCCCGGAAATCGATTTCGACAAGACCGGGGAATCGTGGGGTATGGACATCACCGTCTGCACGACGGCTCGCACCAATGACGAGGCGCGCGAGCTGTTGAATGCTTTCAATTTCCCGTTCCGGCAGTGAGGGGCTGACAAGCCTCTCAAACGCGGAAACCCAGGAGCCAAGCATGGCGAAGAAGAGTTCAGTTGAGAAGAACAACCGGCGCAAGACGATGGCGAAGAACGCCGGTCCGAAGCGCGCCCGGTTGAAGGCGATCATCGCCGACAAGTCCAAGCCGCTCGAAGAGCGTTTTGCGGCGACGTTGAAACTCGCGGAGATGCCGCGCAATTCCTCGCCGACCCGCATTCGCAACCGTTGCGAAGTCTCGGGCCGCCCGCGCTCGGTTTACCGGCTGCACAAGCTGAGCCGTATCGCGCTGCGCGAGATGGGATCGAAGGGTCTCGTCCCTGGCCTGTTGAAGTCGAGCTGGTAAGGGGGAGCGGATATGTCTGTGAACGATCCGATCGCCGATCTCATCACCCGGATCCGCAACGCGCAGATGCGCAGCAAGTCCAAGGTGACCAGCCCGGGTTCGCGGATGCGCGCCAACGTTCTCGACGTGCTGAAGAGCGAAGGCTACATCCGTGGCTACACCAGCGTGGAACATGCTGGCGGCCGCAGCGAGCTTGAGATCGAGCTGAAGTATTTCGACGGCGAGCCTGTGATCCGCGAGATCGAGCGGGTGTCGAAGCCGGGACGGCGTGTCTACGCCTCGGTCAAGAACCTGCCGCGCGTGAACAACGGACTCGGCATTTCTGTGCTGTCGACCCCGAAGGGAATCATGGCCGACCACGACGCGCGTGACGCGAACGTGGGCGGCGAGATTCTCTTCACGGTGTTCTGATTCGGAAGGGTTGAGCCATGTCTCGTGTAGGCAAGAAGCCTGTCGTGATGCCGTCGGGCGTCACGGCCACGGTCGAGGGTCAGACCGTCAAGGTGAAGGGCCCGAAGGGCCAGATGCAGTTCGTCGTGCATGACGACGTCGACGTGAAGTTCGAGGAAGGTGCGGTGAAGGTTGCGCCGCGCTTCGAGACCAAGCGTTCGCGTTCGCTCTACGGCACGGCGCGCGCCCAGGTCGCGAATCTGGTTGAAGGTGTGACCAAGGGTTTCGAGAAGAAGCTGGAAATCACCGGCGTCGGCTATCGCGCGGCGTTGCAGGGCAAGAGCCTTCAGCTCGCGCTCGGCTACAGCCACGACGTGATCTATCCGATCCCGGAGGGCATCGCCATCACCGTGCCGAAGCCGACCGAAATCGTTGTTGCGGGCATCGATCCGCAGCGTGTCGGCCAGGTTGCGGCGGAAATCCGCGGCTATCGTCCGCCGGAGCCCTACAAGGGCAAGGGCGTGAAGTATGCTGGCGAATTCATCTTCCGCAAGGAAGGCAAGAAGAAGTAACGGAGCGGGTGATGACGAAGGCCAAGGTTACCAATGCCCGCCGCAAGAATCGCGTGCGGTTGTCGCTCCGCCGCAATGGTGGCGGTCGTCCGCGCCTGTCGGTGTTCCGCTCGTCGAAGCACATCTATGCGCAGGTGATCGACGATCAGAAGGGCGAGACGCTGGCGTCAGCGTCGTCGCTTGAAAAGACGTTGCGCGATGGCGGCAAGACCGGCGCGGATATCGAGGCGGCGAAGGCGGTGGGCAAGCTGCTCGCCGAGCGCGCCGTCAAGAATGGCGTGACGGAAGTCGTGTTCGATCGCGGATCGTATCTGTATCACGGCCGCGTCCGGGCGCTGGCCGATGCGGCGCGCGAGAGCGGGTTGAGCTTTTAAGATCCGGTTCGGCCGGATCGACATGGACAGAGGAAGAGGCGCAAGCCTCGCAAGGATTGGAACACACCATGGCAGGTGAACGCGAACGCGGAGAGCGCGGCGGACGGCGGGAGCGCGAGGAGCGCGACAGCGAGTTCGTCGACAAGCTGGTCCACATCAACCGCGTGGCCAAGGTCGTCAAGGGCGGCAAGCGCTTCGGTTTTGCGGCGCTCGTGGTCGTCGGCGATCAGAAGGGGCGCGTCGGCTTCGGTCACGGCAAGGCGCGCGAAGTGCCGGAGGCGATCCGCAAGGCGACCGACTCGGCCAAGCGCAACCTGACGCGGGTCGCGCTGCGCGAGGGACGCACGCTGCATCACGACATCGCCGGCCGCCACGGCGCCGGACGCGTGTACCTGCGCACGGCCCCGGCCGGTACGGGTATCATCGCGGGCGGTCCGATGCGCGCCGTGTTCGAGACGCTCGGCATTCAGGACGTGGTGGCGAAGTCGGTCGGCTCGTCCAACCCGTACAACATGATCCGCGCGACGTTCGATGCGCTGAAGCGGCAGGATTCGCCGCGTTCGGTCGCCAACCGTCGCAACCTGAAGGTCTCGACGCTGCAGGCGCGCCGTGTCGGCGGCGACGCCGAAGTCGTGGCTGACTGAAGACAGGCGAGGGAGACGTTTCATGGCCACCGCCACCAAGACCATCAAGGTCGAGCAGATCGGTTCGCCGATCCGCCGTCATCACTCGCAGCGCACCACGCTGATCGGGTTGAAACTCAACAAGATCGGTCGCGTCGCCGACCTTCCGGACACTCCGGAAGTTCGCGGCATGATCGGCAAGGTCCAGCACCTCGTTCGGGTGGTGGAGGACAAGTAACAATTCGCCGTCGTGGCCGGGCAAGTCCCGGCCAGCCGCGCCCGTCCGACGACCGGATCGTGGAGCGCTGCCAGCGGGCCGAAAGCCCGGCATGACGATCAGACGTGAGGACAGGATCATGAAGCTCACCGAAATCGCCGATAACCCCGGCTCCCGCAAGAAGCGTATGCGCGTCGGCCGTGGTATCGGTTCCGGCAAGGGCAAGACCTCGGGACGCGGCGGCAAGGGCCAGACCGCGCGCTCGGGCGTCCGCATCAAGGGCTTTGAGGGCGGCCAGATGCCGCTGCATCGCCGTTTGCCCAAGCGCGGATTCAACAACATCTTCGCGCTCGACTTTGCCGAGATCAATCTCGACCGTCTTCAGGATGCGATCGACGCCAAGAAGCTCGACACCACGGCGACCATCAATGCCGAGAGCCTGGTGGCGGCCGGCGTGCTGCGCCGCGCCAAGGATGGCGTGCGGCTGCTGGGCCGTGGCGAACTCAAGGCGAAAGTGACCATCGAGGTCGCCGGCGCCACCAAGACCGCCATCGAGGCTGTCGAGAAGGCTGGCGGTTCGGTGACGGTCAAGGCGCCGAAGAAGGTTGTGGAAGAAGCCCAGGCTTCGTGACCGGTCGCGCCTGCGTCAGGCGGGCGCTCCCACCCCAGGCCGATTGATCTTGGATCCGTTCCGCATCATATAGGCCCCGGGGAACGACGCTTCGCCACGCGGAGCGCGTGACGACCGGCGAAGGCGAGGGCGGAGAGAATAAAATGGCCTCAGCGGCTGAACAACTGGCGGCAAACCTCAATTTCGCGGCGTTCGCCAAGGCCGATGAACTGAAGAAGCGCATCTGGTTTACACTGGGTGCGCTGCTTGTTTATCGGCTTGGCACCTACATTCCGCTGCCGGGCATCGATCCGAACATCTGGGATCAGGTGTTCCGGTCGCAGGCGGGCGGCATTCTCGGCATGTTCAACATGTTCGCCGGCGGTGGCATCCACCGCATGGCGATCTTTGCGTTGAACATCATGCCGTATATCTCGGCCTCGATCATCATTCAGCTCCTGACGACGGTCTCGCCGCAGCTCGAAGCGCTGAAGAAGGAAGGCGAGGCCGGGCGCAAGACGCTGAATCAATACACCCGCTATCTCACTGTGCTGCTGGCCGTGTTCCAGGCCTATGGCATCGCGGTGGGTCTTGAGGGCGCGGGCAACGTGGTCAGCGATCCGGGCTTGTTCTTCCGCCTGTCGACCACCATCACGCTGGTCGGCGGCACCATGTTCCTGATGTGGCTCGGCGAGCAGATCACCTCGCGCGGCATCGGCAACGGCATCTCGCTGATCATTCTGGCGGGCATCGTCGCGGAGCTGCCGTCCGCCATTGCCGGCACGCTGGAACTTGGCCGTCAGGGCGCGATGTCCACCGGCCTCATCCTGCTGATCATCGTGATGGCGGTCGTCGTGATCGCCTTCATCGTGTTCGTCGAGCGGGCGCAGCGCCGGCTGCTGATCCAGTACCCGAAGCGTCAGGTCGGCAACAAGATGTTCGAGGGCCAGACCTCGCATCTGCCGCTGAAGCTGAACACCTCGGGTGTCATCCCGCCGATCTTCGCCTCGTCGCTGCTGCTGTTGCCGGCGACCGTCGCGAATTTCAACGCGGGGTCCGGTCCGGAGTGGTTCCAGTGGCTGACGACGCAACTCAGCCACGGCCGGCCGCTGTTTCTGGTGCTCTATCTGGCGCTGATCGTGTTTTTCGCGTTCTTCTACACGGCGATCGTTTTCAATCCGACCGAGACCGCCGACAATCTCAAGAAGCATGGCGGGTTTATCCCCGGCATCCGTCCGGGTGAGCGGACGGCCGAATATATTGATTACGTCCTGTCGCGAATCACCGTGGTTGGTGCCATCTATCTGGCGATCGTCTGCCTGATCCCCGAGATCCTCATCTCGTATGCGTCGGTGCCGTTCTATTTCGGCGGCACGTCGCTTCTGATTGTGGTCAGTGTGACGATGGATACGGTGGCGCAGGTGCAGGGATACCTGCTGGCCCACCAGTATGAAGGCTTGATCCGCAAATCCAAGCTGAGGGGCCGCCGTCGATGAGGCTGATACTGCTGGGACCGCCGGGGGCGGGTAAGGGAACCCAGGCCAAGGCGCTGGTGCAGAAATACGGAATCGTGCAACTTTCGACCGGCGACATGCTGCGTGCCGCCGTCAAGGCCGAGACACCGATCGGGCTCAAGGCCAGGGACATCATGGCCAGCGGCGGGCTGGTGCCGGACGAGGTTGTCATCGGCATCATCGCCGACCGGATCGGCGAGCCGGACGCGGCGGGTGGTTTCATTCTCGACGGATTTCCGCGGACGGTTCCGCAGGCCGAGGCGCTGGACAAGCTGCTGGCGGAGCGGGGACTGAAGCTGGATTCGGTGATCGAGCTGCGGGTCAACGAGGCCGCGCTGATGCAGCGCGTCGAGACCCGGATCGCCGAGATGACAGCACGGGGCGAGCCGGTTCGTGCTGATGACAACGCTGAAGCGCTGAAGACCCGTCTGGAGGCGTACCGCGCCCAGACGGCTCCGCTCGTGGATTATTATGCCGACAAGCGGGCGCTTGCGACCGTGGACGGCATGATGTCGCCGGCCGAAGTGACCACCGCCATCGATCGCATTCTGACCGCGACGACGCTTGGCGGCGAGACAGTCGCGGAGGCTTCGCCGGCTCGTGCGAAGCCTGTCCGCAAGGCGGCTCCTCGGAAGCCGGCGAAGGCCGTGGCCGTCGAGCCGGCTGTGCCCGTTGAGGCCGAGCCGGTCGTCACGCCGCCGGTGAAGAAGGCGACCGTCAGAAAGGCTGCCAAGAAGGCCAAGGTTGCGCCAAAGGCGGCCGCCAAGAAGAAGGCCGCGCCGAAGAAAGCGACGGCCGCGAAGAAGGTGACCAAGAGCGCAGCCAAGAAGAAGGTTGCGTCCAAGGCCGTCGCCAAAAAGGTCAAGACTGTCAAGGCAAAGGCAGTAAAGGCTAAACCAAAGACTAAGGCTGTTGCAGCCGTTTCTAAAGCCAGGGTTTCCAAAGCTGCAGGGGCCAAAGCTCCGAAGGCGAAGGCCCCAAAGACCAAGGGGGCGTTGCCGGGCAAGTCCAGGTCCGACGAGTTGAAGTCGGTCAAGGGCAGCAAGAACAAATCCGGCAAGGTCAAGGACAAGAAAGACAAGTCGAAGAAGGACAAGTCCAAGAAGGATAAATCCAAAAAGGACAAGTCGAAGAAGGACAAGAAGGGCAGGCACAAGGGCGGCAAGAAGTAGCTGCCGGCTTTACCCGGTCGAAATTGGCTGTGAGGCCAACAAAACGGACTTCCAGGCCGCGGAGCGGTTGACGAAGTGACGTTGAATCCCTTAATAAGCCCGCATCCAGTCGGATAACTACCAGACGATGCCGGGCCCTGAGGGAACAAGGGGAGGGCGTCGTGTTCGCGTTTGTGGACAGACGCTCTCGAAAAGAGCAAAGAAGCGCCGGACATCCGGCAACAGGAGTGAAGAGCCGTGGCCCGTATCGCCGGCGTGAACATCCCGACCAACAAGCGCGTTCTGATCGCGCTTCAATACATCCACGGTATCGGCCAGAAGAATGCGGCCGATATCCTGGAGAAGGTGAATATTCCGGTTGATCGCCGTGTCGCGCAGCTGTCCGATCAGGAAGTGCTGCAGATCCGCGAAGTGATCGATCGCGACTATCTCGTCGAGGGCGACCTGCGGCGCGAAGTCGGCATGAACATCAAGCGCCTGATGGACCTCGGCTGCTATCGCGGCCTGCGCCATCGTCGCGGCCTGCCGGTGCGGGGGCAGCGCACCCACACCAACGCCCGCACCCGCAAGGGCCCGGCGAAGGCCATCGCAGGCAAGAAAAAGTAAGCAGACGGGTTGCCGGGCAGGTGCGGGCTTGTCGCCCGCAATCTGGCCGGTCGTCTGTTTTGAAGGTGGAGCCGCTGGCATCACGGCGGTGACGAGATCTCAGAGAAGGACTTTGAATGGGCAAGGAAGCTACCCGCGTTCGCCGTCGCGAGCGCAAGAATATCGCCTCCGGCATCGCGCATGTGAACTCGTCGTTCAACAACACGACGATCACCATCACCGATGCGCAGGGCAACACCATCGCCTGGTCGTCGGCCGGCACGATGGGTTTCAAGGGCTCGCGCAAGTCGACCCCGTATGCGGCGCAGGTTGCGGCCGAGGACGTGTCGCGCAAGGCGCAGGAGCACGGCATGCGCACGCTCGAGGTCGAGGTCGCTGGTCCCGGTTCGGGCCGTGAGTCGGCGCTGCGCGCGCTGCAGGCGGCGGGCTTCACCGTGACGTCGATCCGCGACGTGACGACCATTCCCCACAACGGCTGCCGGCCGCGCAAGCGCCGCCGCGTCTGATTTTGCTTTCCGGCCGCCGCAGACTTGCGGCGGCCTTGAGATTTTGTCCGGCGCGACAGTTTGGTTCGCGCGAGCGGCGCCCCGGCGAGCCATTTGGGCTCCGGATATGACGCCCGAGATCAGCAAGGGTGAAACAGTGACGATCCAGAAGAATTGGCAAGAGCTCATTCGCCCCAACAAGCTTCAGGTCACCCCTGGCAGCGACCCCAGCCGGATCGCGACCGTGGTCGCCGAGCCGCTTGAGCGCGGCTTTGGGCAGACGCTTGGCAACGCGCTGCGCCGCATCCTGCTCTCCTCGCTTCAGGGCGCGGCAGTGCAGTCGGTGCATATCGACGGCGTGCTGCATGAGTTCTCCTCGATTGCCGGCGTGCGCGAGGACGTCACCGACATCGTGCTCAACGTCAAGGATATCTCGCTCAAGATGCAGGGCGAGGGTCCGAAGCGCATGGTGGTGAAGAAGCAGGGACCGGGCGCGGTGACGGCGGGCGACATCCAGACCGTCGGCGACATCGTCGTCCTGAATCCCGAGTTGCAGCTCTGCACGCTCGATGATGGCGCCGAAATCCGCATGGAGTTCACCGTCAACACCGGCAAGGGCTACGTGGCCGCCGAGCGCAACCGTCCCGAGGACGCACCGATCGGTCTGATTCCGATCGACAGCCTGTTCTCGCCTGTGAAGAAGGTCTCCTACCGCGTTGAAAATACGCGTGAAGGCCAGATCCTTGACTACGACAAGCTGACCATGGTCGTCGAGACCAACGGCGCGGTGACGCCGGAGGACGCGGTCGCCTATGCGGCGCGCATCCTGCAGGATCAGCTCAACGTGTTCGTGAACTTCGAGGAGCCGCGCAAGGAAGTGACCACCGAGGTCATTCCGGACCTCGCCTTCAACCCGTCCTTCCTCAAGAAGGTGGACGAGCTGGAGCTGTCGGTGCGTTCCGCGAACTGCCTGAAGAACGACAACATCGTCTACATCGGCGATCTCGTGCAGAAGTCCGAGGCGGAAATGCTCCGCACCCCGAACTTCGGCCGCAAGTCGCTGAACGAGATCAAGGAAGTGCTGGCCCAGATGGGCCTCCACCTCGGCATGGAGGTGCCGGGCTGGCCGCCGGAGAACATCGACGAGCTGGCCAAGCGCTTCGAGGATCACTACTGATCCGCCATTCGACGTGGTGGCCGGGTCGTCCGGCCATCATGAAACGGGCGAACGCAGGAAGCCCACCTGAGCAACGTGTCCGGCGAACCGTCGCGACAATGATTTGAGGAAATACGACAATGCGTCACGGCAAGGTTCATCGGAAGCTCAACCGCACGGCCGAGCATCGCCGCGCGATGTTCGCCAACATGTCGGCCGCTCTGATCAAGCACGAGCAGATCGTCACCACGCTGCCGAAGGCGAAGGAGCTTCGCCCGATCGTCGAGAAGCTGGTCACGCTCGGCAAGCGCGGCGGACTCGCGCTGCGCCGGCAGGCGATCGGCGAGCTGCGCGATCAGGCCCAGGTCAAGAAGCTCTTCGACGTGCTGGCGCCCCGCTACAAGGACCGTCAGGGCGGCTACACCCGCATCATCAAGGCGGGCTTCCGCTACGGCGACAACGCGCCGATGGCGGTGATCGAGTTCGTCGATCGCGACGTGGACGCCAAGGGCCAGGATTCGGGTCCGGTGGCCGAGGTTGAGGAAACCGAAGCGGCGTAAGCCGGTCCGGGCATTCCCTGATTTGTGAAAAAGCGGCGCGCAGGCGCCGCTTTTTTTGTTTTGTATTGAGCGTAAGCTCGTGTGGCGCCGGCGGCGCATGGGCTCATCCGGTCAGTCACCGGGACGTGACGTCGCTGGAGCAAGCCTGGACTGGCCTGTTGTCGTCGCCATTTGCGGCGGGTGTTCACGCTTCACCTTTTACGGATGCGCGGCGCAGATGCGGGGATCTGAAAAATGAAAATTGATCTGTCGGGCAAGACCGCGCTGGTGACCGGATCGACCAGCGGCATCGGTCAGGCGATCGCCGTCGGACTGGCGCAATGCGGGGCCGAGGTGATCGTGAACGGCCGCAGCCAGTCCCGCATCGACGACGCGCTGGGCCGGATCGGAAAAGCCGTCCCGGACGCGAAGCTGCGCGGGGCGGCTGGCGATGTCGGCAGCGCGGAGGGCTGCGCGGCGCTGCTGAAGTCCGTGCCCGCGGTGGATATTCTCGTCAACAACGCCGGGATTTTCGAGCCGAAGGATTTTTTTGAAATCCCCGATGCCGACTGGCTGCGCTTCTTCAATGTCAACGTGATGTCGGGCGTGCGGCTGTCGCGGGCGTACATGCCGGCGATGCTGAAGGGCGGCTGGGGCCGCGTCGTGTTCATCTCGTCGGAGTCGGGCGTGAACATTCCGCCCGAGATGATCCACTACGGCATGTCGAAGACCGCGCAGCTCGCCGTGTCGCGTGGTCTGGCCGAACTGACGTCCGGCACCGGCGTTACGGTCAATTCGGTTCTGCCGGGGCCGACGCGCTCGGAGGGCGTCGAGGAATTTGTCGCCGCGATGGCGAAGCGCGAAGGAAAGACGGTGGACGAGGCGGCGCGCGCCTTCGTGCAGCAGCATCGTCCCACCTCTCTGATCCAGCGCTTCGCCACGGTGGAGGAGGTCGCGAACATGGTGGTCTATGCCTGTTCGCGCGAGGCCTCCGCCACGAACGGCGCGGCCCTCCGGGTGGATGGCGGCGTCGTCCGCAGCGTGGTGTAGCGTGGTTTTGTAAGATCGTTCGCCTACCAGCCTTCCAGCACGATCTTGCCGCGCGACTGGCCGCTCTCGATCAGGGCGTGAGCGCGCTTGAGGTTGGCGGCGTTGATCGTGCCGAAGGTGTCGGCGAGGGTGGTGCGCAGCACGCCCTTGTCCACCAGATCGGCCACGTCGTTCAGCAGGCTGTGCTGCGCGATCATGTCGGCGGTCTGGAACGATGAGCGTGTGAACATCGATTCCCAGTGCAGCGATACCGCCTTGCCCTTGAGCAGGAAGATGTCGGGCGGTGCGGAGGGATCGTCGATCAGCCCGAGGCGGCCCTGCGGCGCGATGATGTCGGCCAGATCCTTGAAGTATTGCTCGGTGTTGGTGAGGCTCGCGATGAGGGCCACCGGCGGTGCCTTCAGCGCCTCGATCTGCGGCTTCAGCGGCTCGGCGTGGTTGACCACGTGATGCGCGCCGAGGTCGAGGCACCAGGCCTTGGATTCGGGGCGTGAGGCGGTGGCGACAATGGTCAGTCCGGTGAGACGGCGCGCCAGCTGGATCAGGATCGAGCCGACGCCGCCCGCGCCGCCGATGACGAGGAGCGTTCGCGGGTCGACGCTCTTGCCCGGCGCGACGCCGAGCCGGTCGAACAGCAACTCCCACGCGGTGATGGCGGTGAGGGGAAGGGCGGCGGCTTCGGTGAAGGACAGCGAGGCTGGCTTGCGGCCGACGATGCGCTCGTCCACCAGATGCAGCTCCGAGTTGGTGCCCTGACGCAGGATCGAGCCGGCGTAGAACACCTCGTCGCCAGGCTTGAACAGCGTGACGTCCGGGCCGACGGCGTCCACCACGCCTGCCGCGTCAAAGCCGAGGATCTTCACCTCGCCCTCTTTGGGCGCGGCGCGTTTGCGGACTTTGGTGTCTACCGGATTGACCGACACCGCCTTTACCCGCACGCGCAGGTCGCGGCCGGTGGGCGCGGTTTCCGGAATATCGATGTCGATGAGGGCGTTGTCCGCTGTGATCGGCTGGGGGCTCCGGTATCCGACCGCTTTCATTCTCGTCTCCTGTCGCAATTGGCGTTGGCGGGCGGCCCGGAACGTGATGGGATAGGACGATATTTGCAAGTACGATCATTTCAGGGATATACTGACCAAATGTATACTATTGCGCGGGGCGGGAGGTTTCGATGAAACGTCGCGATTTCGGCCATCGCCCGGGCTGTGCGGTTGAAACGGCGCTCGACCTGATCGACGGCAAATGGAAGGGCGTCATCCTGTTCCATCTGCAGGCGGGGACGCTGCGGTTCGGCGATCTGCGACGCAAGATGCCGGGCATCACCCAGCGCATGCTCACCAAGCAGCTTCGCGCGCTGGAAGAAGACGGGCTGATCGTTCGTACCGTCTTCGCCGAGGTGCCGCCGCGCGTGGAGTATCGCCTGTCGCCGCTCGGCGAGAGCCTGCGGCCGGTGATCGACGTGCTCAAGGCATGGGGCGAAGCGCACAAAAGCAGCCTGCCGGTCGCTGAAGTGGAGCCCGCCGGAGAAGAGTCGGGACTTGTCGACGACCAGATCGAGGAAGATGCGGCCTAGCGAAGATTTTCCGGGTTTTCCTTCTCCCGCCGCACGGGGCCGACTATATCAACCGAACGATTCTCCAGGATTTTCCCGCATGACGTTGGTCCGCATTGTCGCAATCGTCCTTGTCTCGCTCGCTGCCGCGCTGCCTGCCGCCGCGCAGGATCGCCGCGTTCCGGCCTCCGCCGCCGAGGTGAAGTTGTCCTATGCGCCGATCGTGCAGCGGGTGCAGCCGGCGGTGGTGAACGTCTACGCGGCCAAGACGGTGCAGGTGCGCAACCCGTTGCTGGACGATCCGATCTTCCGACGCTTCTTCGGTGCGCCCGGCCAGCAGCCCGAGCAGATGCAGCGTTCGCTGGGCTCGGGCGTCATCGTCGACTCGCGCGGACTGGTGGTGACCAACAACCACGTGATCGAAGGCGCGGATCAGGTGAAGGTCTCGCTCTCGGACAAGCGCGAGTTCGAAGCGGAGATCGTGCTGAAGGACACCCGCAGCGACCTCGCGGTGCTGCGCCTGAAAGGCGGCCGCGAGAAATTTCCGACGCTCGATTTCGCGAACTCCGATGATCTGCTGGTGGGCGACCTCGTGCTCGCCATCGGCAACCCGTTCGGCGTCGGCCAGACCGTGACGCACGGCATCGTGTCGGCTCTGGCGCGCACGCAGGTCGGCATTACCGACTATCAGTTCTTCATCCAGACCGACGCCGCGATCAATCCCGGTAATTCGGGTGGCGCATTGGTCGACATGAACGGCCGTCTGGTCGGCATCAACACCGCGATCTTCTCGCGCTCCGGAGGCTCGCAGGGCATCGGCTTCGCCATTCCCGCGAACATGGTGCGCGTCGTCGTCGCCTCCGCCGAGCGCGGCGGCAAGGCGGTCGCGCGGCCCTGGCTTGGCGCGCGCCTGCAGGCGGTGACGCCGGACATCGCCGATACGCTCGGCTTGCAGCGGCCCACCGGCGCGCTGGTCGCCAGCGTCACGCCGGCAAGTCCCGCCGCCCGCGCCGGCCTGAAGTCGTCCGATCTCATCACGGGCGTCGACGGCCAGATCATCGACGATCCGAACGCGTTCGAATATCGCTTCGCGACGCGCCCGCTCGGCGGGACGGTTCCCATCGACATCCTGCGCAGCGGCAAGCCGATGCGGCTGTCGATTGCGCTGGAGACTGCGCCAGACACCGGCCGCGACGAGATCGTGGTCCGTGCGCGCTCGCCGTTCCAGGGCGCGAAAGTGTCGAACATCTCGCCCGCGCTGGCGGACGAGTTGCGGCTCGATCCCAGCATCGAAGGGATTGTCGTGGTAGACCCGGGCGACGACACCTCGGCCGCCAATGTCGGTTTTCAGAAGGGCGACATCATCACGACCGTCAACGGCAAGACGATCCGGACCACTTCAGACCTGACACGCGTGACGGCCGATGGCGCCCGGCTCTGGCGCATCACCGTGATCCGCGGCGGCCAGCAGATCAACGTCACGTTCGGCGGATAGTGCCGCCAAGAGCAGCTCGGCTTCTGACACCGGCGCTGACCTGCTCCGGCTTTTTGATTTGACGCGTTTCTTCGCGCGAACCGGTCCCCGCTTCGTTCCGAAACGCTATGCTATAAGGAACGCGCATGAGCGCGAAGCGATCAATCAAGGCGGGTGAGGCGGGACAGTCCCTGTTCGCGGCGGCGGGGCTCGATCACGATGCGCCCCGGCCGCTGGCGGACCGGCTGCGGCCGCAGACCCTCGCCGATGTGGTCGGGCAGGATCATATCCTCGGCCCCGACGGCGCGCTCACGCGCATGCTGGAGACGCGAACGCTTGGCTCGCTGGTGTTCTGGGGACCGCCCGGCACCGGCAAGACCACGGTGGCGCGGCTGCTTGCGGACGCGACCGAACTGCATTTCGAGCAGATCTCGGCGGTGTTCTCGGGCGTGGCCGATCTGAAGAAGGTGTTCGATGCCGCGCGGGCGCGGCGCGAAATGGGCACCGGCACGCTGCTGTTCGTCGACGAGGTGCACAGGTTCAACAAGGCACAGCAGGACTCGTTCCTGCCGGTGATGGAGGACGGCACCGTCGTGCTGGTCGGCGCCACCACCGAAAATCCCTCGTTCGAGCTCAACGCCGCGTTGCTGTCGCGCGCGCGCGTGCTCGTGTTTCGTTCGCTCGATGCCGAGGCCGTTGAGAGGCTGTTCGCGCGCGCCGAGGAGATCGAGGGGCGGCCGCTGCCGCTCGATGGCGAGGCCCGGGCCGTGCTGGTGCGCATGGCCGACGGCGATGGCCGCGCTGCGCTGACGCTCGCGGAGGAAGTCTGGCGCGCCGCCCGCAAGGGCGAGGTGTTCGATGCCGCGGCGCTGCAGGGCGTCTTGCAACGTCGCGCGCCGATCTACGACAAGTCGGCCGATGGCCATTACAATCTGATCTCGGCGCTGCATAAATCCGTGCGCGGCAGCGATCCCGATGCGGCGCTGTATTATTTCGCGCGCATGCTGGATGCGGGCGAGGATCCGCTGTTTCTGGCGCGGCGCATCGTGCGCATGGCGGTGGAGGATATCGGGCTGGCCGATCCGCAAGCGCTGGTGATCGCCAACGCCGCCAAGGACGCCTATGACTTTCTCGGCTCGCCCGAGGGCGAACTGGCCATCGCGCAGGCGGTGATCTATGTCGCGACCGCGCCGAAATCCAACGCGGCCTACAAGGCGTTCGGCGCGGCGAAGCGCGTCGCGAAGGAGGCAGGTTCGCTGCTGCCGCCCAAGCACATCCTCAATGCACCGACCAAGCTGATGCAGTCGGAGGGCTACGGCTCGGGCTACGAATACGACCACGACGCGCCGGAAGCGTTTTCGGGACAGGACTATTTCCCGGAAGCGCTGGGGCGTCAGAACTTCTACAATCCGCCGGAGCGTGGGTTCGAGCGCGAGATTCGCAAGCGGCTCGACTACTGGGCAAGGCTTCGCGCCGAGCGCGGCCAAAGTTGATTTGAGTTTTCCGCGCTCGCAGGCAGGCAGCGCGCATGAGGGACAGGCATGGCACGCAATGAAGGGCAGGGACGGCGGCCGTCGGGCGGATCGCCGCACGCCAAACGTGGGCGTGCCGAGGCCCGGACCAAGGACAGCCGCGACAAGCGTCCCGCTGCGGGTAAGGGCGAGCGCCCCAAGGTCGCCGGCAAGTCAGCGCGTCCGCCCGCCAAGGCCAAGCGGCCAACCTTCAAGAGCGAGGGACGGGCTGGTGCCATTCGCGGGGCGATGCGCCCGGCCATGAAGCCGAAACCTGCCCCGGTGGAGGAGCGCGAGCCGCCGAAGGCCAAATCCGTGGCGCAACTGCCGACCTCGGTGCAGACGGTGAAGGTGACCGCCGACGAAAACGGCATGCGCGTCGATCGGTTTCTCGAAGCGCGGTTTCCTGGGCTGTCGTTCTCCCACATCCAGCGGATCGTCCGCAAAGGCGAACTGCGCGTCGATGGCAAGCGCGCCGACAGCAAGGATCGTCTCGAAGAAGGCGCGAGCGTGCGCATTCCGCCGCTGAAGCTCGATGCTCCAAAAGCCAGCGGGCCGCGCTCCGAGGCCGAGCAGAAGACCTATGATGCGCTGAAGGCGATGGTGCTGTTCGAAGATGACGACGTCATGGTGCTGAACAAGCCCGCAGGCCTTGCGGTGCAGGGCGGTTCGGGCACCACGCGCCATGTTGATCAGATGCTGGAGACGATGCGCGATTCAAAGGGGCAGCGTCCGCGCCTCGTGCATCGGCTCGACAAGGAAACCGCCGGCTGCCTGCTGATTGCCAAGACGCGCTTCGCCGCGACGGTTCTGACGAAGTCCTTCCGCGAGCGCTCGGCGCGCAAGATTTACTGGGCGCTGGTGGCGGGCGTGCCACGTCCGCATCAGGGCCGCATCTCCACCTATCTCGCACGCGAGGAGATGGAGGAGGACACCATCATGCGCGTCGCGGCCCATGGCGACGAGGGCGCGAGCCATGCGGTGACGTATTACGCCGTGGTCGAGACGGCTGCACAGAAACTCGCATGGGTGTCGCTGAAGCCGGTCACCGGCCGCACCCACCAGTTGCGCGCGCATATGGCCCATATCGGCCACGCGATTGTCGGCGATCCGAAGTATTTCAACATCGAGAACTGGTCGCTGCCGGGCGGATTGCAGAACCGCCTGCACCTGCTGGCGCGGCGGATCATGATTCCGCATCCGCGGGGCGGCATCATCGACGCCACCGCGCCGCTGCCGCCACACATGACACAGAGCTGGAACCTGCTTGGCTTCGACCTGAAGCGGTTCGATCCGGTCGAGGATGCGCCGGAGGAGTGATCTTTTTCGCCGACGGCCTCACATCCGCGCGAACTCCGGGTCGGGCAGGGGTTGTGCGCGCCTCCATCGGTCACGACATCCCTGCGATGACCGATCGCCGTCGTTTGTACAGTTTCATGATCGTGGCCCCACTGCTTGCTCCCGGTGCGGTGCTGGCCCAGTTCGTCCCGCCAACGACACTGGCGCCGCCGCCTCCTGCGCCGCCCCCGCCGCCACGTGTCGAGGTGCCGGTGGTGCCGAAGCTGGACGCCGCGCCCTCGCAACCCCGCGTCGCACCCGCAAGGCGGGGATCGTACAATCAGCGTTTCCAGAACTGCCTTGACGAGGGGACCGCGGCCGGGCTTGGTCCGACCGAGCGCTCGGCCTATGCCCGTGGCTGCGCGAACTGAGGCGTCGGCCCATGTCCAATCTGTTCGATACCTTCCGCAACGAAACGCCGCCCGATCCCATCGCGCAGGCGGAGCGGCGGATCGACCGCGCGCCGCAGCGCAAGCGGTTCTATGCGGAAGCGGGAGTGCTCGCGGGACCGGATGGTTTTGGTCTCGTGCTTGACGGCAAATCCGTGCGGACGCCGGGCCGCCGTCTGCTGGCCGCGCCTCATCGCGCCATCGCGGAGGCGATGGCTGCCGAGTGGGCGGCGCAGGTGGACACCATCGCGCCCGAGACCATGCCGGTGACACGGCTGGGCAACAGCGTGCTCGATGGTGTCGCCGAGCGCATGGGTGCGGTCGCGGATGATGTCGTGAAATATGCCGGAACCGATCTCATCTGCTACCGCGCCGGCCATCCGGACGGGTTGGTGGCGCGGCAGGCCGAGCACTGGGACCCGGTGGTGTACTGGGCGGCCGATGCGCTGGGCGCGAACTTCATTCTCGCCGAGGGAATCGTGCACGCGGCGCAGACCGAATGTACGCTGACCGCCGTGCGATCCGCGCTGTCGTCCGATCCCTGGGCGCTGGCCTCGGTTCATCTGGTGACCACGATCACCGGCTCGGCGTTGCTGGCGCTGGCGCTGGCGCATGGTGCCCGCGATGCGGATGCCGTGTGGACTGCCGCGCATGTCGACGAGGACTGGAATATCGGCCAGTGGGGCGCCGACGACGAGGCGATGGTGCGCCGCGCGGCGGCCCGGCGGGATTTCGATGCGGCGGCTCTCGTTCTGAGCGCAATGCGACAATCCGAACCGGCTGGTTAAGGGCAGCTTTACAGCCTTCGCCTTATGTTGACGGGCGGAGAGTGTGATGTCGTCAGTTGCGTCAGCCAAGTCCCTTGTCCCCGTTTCGCCGGTTCAGTTGGAACCGGCGCTGGCGCTGGTGCCGGGCACGGTGGTTGACGCAACCGTTCAGAAGGTGCTGCAGGCCAATCTCGTTCGCATCCTGCTCGCGGGCGTGTCGCTGAACGTCGTGTCCGAAGTGCCTCTGGAGGCCGGTCAGACGCTGCGTCTGGCGGTATCGCAGACCCCCGACGGATTGCGCTTGCAGATGACGGGGCAGCCGGGTCAGGTCAGCCAGAGCGGGGCGGGGAGCGCCACGACCGGTGCGACGGCCACGGGCGCAGCCGTATCAACATCTGCTCCGGCGATCAGTGCCGGTTCGCCGGCTCTCGCGGAGGCGCAGGCGCGTGCTGTGACGGCCGCCGTGCAGACGGCCGCCACCCGGCAGGGAAGTCTGTCGCCGCTTTTTGCCAACGTGCTGGCGGCCGCGTCCGCCGGCGCGCTGCCGCCCGACGTGCAGCGGGCTGTGGCGCAATTGCTGGCGTTCCGCCTGCCGCTCGACCAGGGTGTGGACGCCGCGAAGCTGAAGGCGGCCTTTCAGTCGTCCGGACTGTTCATGGAGACGCGGCTGGCCTCCGAGAGCGGGAATGTGCCCGTCGCGCCCGACCTCAAGTCCGTCCTGCTGGTGCTGCGGCAGGCGCTGGCGAATGTCGTGTCGGCGGCTCTGGAAAAGCCGGCGCAGGCAGCGCCCCCTCTTGTTCCAGGCGACGAGCCGCCCAATTCGATGGTTCCGGCGCGGACCTCCCAGAACCCGAGCATACCGAGCGTTCCCTCCAATCTGATCGCGGCGCTGGTGGCGCGCGGGGGAACGGACAGGAACATCGCCAATTTCGCTCAGCTTCTGGCGCTGGCGCACGATCCGCCCGGGCAGATCGCAACCCCGGTCGGCGTCAGGCCAGGCGAAACGGTGCTTCTGAAGGCGCTGGTGGATCAGGGACCGCTGGTCCACACCACCGTTCCTCCGCCGCCATTTCGCGGAGGTTCGCCCGCGCCACAGCCGGTGGCCGATCCGACCGTGAATCCGCAAGCGCAGACCGCCGAGATCGCGCGGCAGTTGCTGGACGATACGGACGCGGCGATCGCGCGGCAGACACTGCTGCAGGTGGCCTCGCTTCCCGACCGCCCGGATGCGGTGACAGGCCGTACAGAGATGAATGCGCCCCGCTGGAATTTCGAGATTCCGCTGGCGACGCCGCAAGGCACCGCCATGGCGCAGTTCGAGATTTCGCGCGACGGCGGTGGCCTCGACGGCGTCGATGCGCCCCAGCGTATCTGGCGGGCGAAGTTCTCTCTCGATGTCGAGCCGAACGGACCTGTCCACGCGATGATCGCGCTGGCCGGCGAGCGCGCTTCGGTTCGCATGTGGGCCGAGCGGCCGGCGACGGCCGAGCGGTTGCGCTCGAGCGCCGATCAACTCGCCGAAGCGCTGCGCGAGGCGCATCTTGAGCCCGGCGATATCGTGATCGGAGAGGGCGTTCCGGCCGCGCCCGCGCCGCTCGCCGGGCATTTTTTGGATCGAGCGCTATGATCCCTCCCGTTCAGACCTCCCTCGCCATCGCGCTCGAATATGATCGCAAGAGTGCGCCGCGCGTCGTCGCCAAGGGGCGCGGGGCTGTCGGCGACAGGATCGTCGAGGTCGCGCGCGCCAACAACGTTCCGATCGAGGAGAACGCGGTGCTTGCGGGCGCCTTGTCCCATGTCGAGATCGGCGACGAGATTCCGCAGGAGCTTTATGCCGCCGTCGCCGCCGTCCTGGTGTTCGTGCTGGGCTTGTCTGGGCCGGCGCGATAACCAATAGGCCATCGTTTGACCACGATCCGCATGATCGTGCGGCTCTCCAATGAGAGGGCATCATGAGCGGATTATCGCGGCGGCGGATATTGGGTTTGATCGGTGCTGCACCGCTACTCTCGGCATCGCGCCTTCGAGCGGAAGTGATTTACCCGCGCAACGAAATCCGCGATGCGCTTGCGACACGCTTCAAGGATGCGGGCACCGAAGGCACGTTCGTCGCGTACAAGGTCGAGGACTATCTCGTCGTTGCCAGCGATGCCGAACGCTCCGGGCGCGATATCCTGCCGGCCTCGACCTTCAAGATACCCAATTCGATCATTGCGCTCGATACCGGCGTCGTAAAGGATCCGGACGGGGACGTCTTCAAGTGGGATGGCGTGACCCGCTCGATTCCGGAATGGAACAAGGACCACACGCTGCGCTCTGCCATCGCAGCGTCCGCGGTGCCGGTCTATCAGGAGATCGCGCGCCGGATCGGCCCCGACCGGATGCGCGACTATCTCGACAGGTTCGAATACGGCAATGCCGATATCGGCGGCGGGATCGACCGCTTCTGGCTTACCGGCGCATTGCGGATCGATCCGGTGCAGCAGGTGGATTTTCTCGATCGTCTGCGGCGCGGCGTTCTGCCGGCGTCCGAGCGGAGCCAGACCCTGACCCGCGAGATTCTCCCGGTTACCAGAGTGGGCGATAGCATCATCCGCGCCAAGACAGGCCTCGTCGGCGTCGATGACAGGACGGCCACCGGCGACATGAAGCCTTCCGTCGGCTGGCTGGTGGGTTGGGTGGAAAAGGGCGACGCACGGACCGTGTTCGCGATGAACATGGACATTCGCGAGCCGCGTCATACGGCCGAGCGCATGACCGTGACGCAGCAACTGCTGAAAGACGTCGGCGCGTTGTAGTTTTTTGCGCGCCGCTCAGTCCTGCGCCGCGCGGCCGATCCGCCCGAGATGGGTGAAACCGAAGCCGGCATTGTACTTCAGCCCGTAGCCGACCATCCGGTCGAAGCCGATGTGCGCCAGCCAGATCAGCGCCACCGATTCGAGTGGCGGCGAGAGCAGGATCAGGCCGAGGAAGGCGAGCACGAACGGCCCGATGGTGGCGTGGAAGATGTTGTAGACGGTCGCGCCGATCCGGGGGCCGCCAAGATAGGCAGCGAAGCTGATGTCCGGCACGAAGAACAACACGAGAAACCACCACCAGGACGATCCCGAGAGCATGTAGAAGAGCAGAGCCGAGGCGAACAGCGCCAGCCCCTCCGCCTGAAGCAGGCGCCGGACGCCGCCGGTCGCAGCCCCCGGCTGCTCGCCCGGGGTGGTTGTGGGGTCGTTCATGGCGTTGCCTCTTCTTTGTCCGCTTTGGGAAACGACAGCCGTGTTGGGGGCTTGATCGGTCGGGATTGCAATCCGGGGATCGGTCGGGTCTTTGGGAGCCAAGCTCTAGGATTTTGATTTATCGACGTATTTATACATTCCGGACGCTTTGTACATGCGCCGGATACCGGCAGGTGAGGGCGCCGATATAGTCCCCCGTCGGGGATTTGCCACGCCCCAAACGTGCATGGCTGCCTGTTTCCAGCGGATAAAAGCGCGTGCTAGATACCCCGCGAAACCAGCCGGCGCGTGGGTCGCCGGCGCGAAGATCCGGGGTTGGAAGCAAGATGAAGGATATTCTGGAGAAACTCGACGAACGCCGTGCGGCCGCCAAACTGGGCGGCGGTGAAAAGCGCATCGAAGCGCAGCATGGCCGTGGCAAGCTCACCGCGCGCGAGCGGATCGAGCTTCTTCTCGATAAAGGATCCTTCGAAGAGTTCGACATGTTCGTCGAGCACCGTTCCACCGAATTCGGCATGGAGAAGAACAAGTTTCCCGGCGATGGCGTCGTCACCGGCTGGGGCACTGTCAACGGCCGCAAGGTGTTTCTGTTCGCCAAGGACTTCACCGTGTTCGGTGGTTCGCTCTCCGAGACGCACGCGCTGAAGATCACCAAGATCCAGGACATGGCGATGAAGGCGCGGGCGCCCATCATCGGCCTTTACGATGCGGGCGGTGCACGCATTCAGGAGGGCGTCGCGGCGCTCGCCGGATATTCCTACGTGTTCCGCCGCAACGTTCAGGCCTCGGGTGTCATTCCGCAGATCAGCGTCATCATGGGGCCGTGCGCGGGCGGCGACGTCTATTCGCCGGCCATGACCGACTTCATCTTCATGGTGAAGAACACCAGCTACATGTTCGTCACGGGACCCGACGTGGTGAAGACCGTCACCAACGAGGTGGTGACGGCGGAGGAACTGGGCGGCGCATCGGTGCACGCGACCAAATCCTCCATCGCCGACGGCGCCTACGAGAACGATGTCGAAGCGCTGTTGCAGATGCGCCGGCTGATCGACTTCCTGCCGTCCAACAACTCCGACGGCGTGCCGGAGTGGCCGAGCTTCGACGACATCGAGCGTGTGGACATGTCGCTCGATACGCTGGTGCCGGACAATCCGAACAAGCCTTACGACATCAAGGAACTGATCCTGAAGGTTGTCGATGAAGGCGACTTCTTCGAGATCGGCGAAACCTTCGCGCGCAACATCGTCACCGGGTTCGGCCGCATCGCGGGCCGCACGGTCGGTTTCGTCGCCAATCAGCCGATGGTGCTGGCGGGGGTGCTCGACAGCGACGCCTCGCGCAAGGCCGCCCGTTTCGTGCGCTTCTGCGATGCCTTCGAGATTCCGATCGTGACGTTCGTGGATGTGCCGGGCTTCCTGCCGGGCACGGCGCAGGAATACGGCGGCCTGATCAAGCACGGGGCGAAGCTGCTGTTCGCGTATTCCCAATGCACAGTTCCACTCGTCACCGTCATCACGCGCAAGGCCTACGGCGGCGCGTTTGACGTGATGGCGTCGAAGGAGATCGGCGCGGACATGAACTACGCGTGGCCGACGGCACAGATCGCCGTCATGGGCGCCAAGGGCGCGGTGGAGATCATCTTCCGCCAGGATATCGGCGATGCCGACAAGATCGCCGCGCGCACCAAGGAGTACGAGGATCGCTTCCTCTCTCCGTTCATCGCGGCCGAGCGCGGCTATATCGACGATGTGATCATGCCGCACTCGACGCGTCGCCGCATCGCCCGTGCGCTCGCGATGCTGCGCGACAAGAAGATCGAGCAGCCGGCGAAGAAGCACGACAACCTGCCGCTGTAGGACGAGGGCGCGAGCCATGCCGCATCTTTACATCGTCCGCGCCACCGTTCCGGACGCGGACCGACGCGCCGCATTCGACGACTGGTATCGCCGCGAGCATCTGCCGGATGCGGTGAAAACCTTCGGTGCGGACAAGGGATGGCGTTATTGGAGCGAGAGCGATCCATCCCAGCATCTCGCCGTGTACCAGTTCGCCGATCGCGCCGCGCTCGATCGCGGAACGCAGGGGGAGGGATCGAAGCGACTGATTGCGGATTTCAATCGGGACTGGCCCGACGTGCCGCGCACGCGCGAGATTTTGACGCTGGTCGAAACGACGGATTCGAACCTCTGAAAACGGCCCGAAAGACTCAATCGCGCATTAGAAAAGCCCCGCCTCAGGCGGGGCTTTTCCTTTTGTCAGTATCGGTCAGCGGACGCAGCGGCCGCGTACGAAGACGAAGCCGGGAGGGCAGGCGCGGCGCGGCGCAACCACGACAGGCGGACGAACGACGACGGGCGGGCGAACCACGACGGGGCCGCGATTGGGGCGGCAGCGGCCGCCGGGACCGCGATGCCAGCCGGGGCCGCAGCCCTGAGCGACGTGGATCACATCTGCATTGCCGCCGCTCATCGGCGCGGCCGGGAAAGCCTGCGCGGCGCCTGCCGCGATCAGTCCGCCAAACAACGTTGCTGCGAATATCGATTTCATTGTCCTGCGCTCCTCATTGATTTCGCCCGCGGGCGCCTGTTTCGAGAACTCTTGAGCCGTGATGGCCAATCGTGCCCACAACATGGCGCGGTGTGATCTTATAGTGCGAAAACAACGCGGAAAGATGTCGCATCCGGTTTTTTCTTTTCTTGGCGAATTGTTCATGCCGTATTCAGATTGATTATCTCATCCTGGCTGGCTGTATGAATCGAAATCAAGAAGAGATTTCCGGCGGCGGTTTCGTCGCATTCTTTCGTTGCGCTCAGAGTTTCGGCTTGCCCGTAGCCGCGTTCTTGCCGGCCGACGGCTTTGTACCCGTATCGCCATCGATCAGCGCGGCGTCGATGATTCGTTTGAAGTCGACGAGTACGAACTGTACCTTCTCGACGCGTGCATCGGCATTGGTGGCGATGCTGACGTTGAGAATGCCGTCACAGTTCGAAGCTTTTGCAGTCGGTTCGAGCGCCGCAACGGATTTATCCATCTGCGGAACGGATTTGATCGTCGCAATGCAACTGCCGTGTCCCTTGGCGTCGCTCAGGGTCAGCGCGGCACGGCTGTTGGGTGGCTTGTCAAGTGCACCTGCCGCGCTCGCCGAATCGTATTTCTGTCCGGCAGTGACAAGTTTGCCGCGACGAAACACGTAATAGATGTTTTGCGATCCGACCAAAGTCGGCGCGCCATATTTGCCGACGATCTGCTCCACCATATCACTCGCGGCCGGTTCGCGTCCCGGTGCGAAGGTCAGTGTTCGCGAGATGAAAACTGCGCGGTTGGCGTTGGCCGGGGACGCGAAGGAGGCGACAATGGCCTCGCCGTTTTCCCGCACGCCCGGTGCAATCGTCAGAGCGAGAATGGAGGAGGAGCCGGCGGTGGAGCGTTTCAGGGCATCGCTTCGGGCTTCGCCGCGTTCCTTCAGATGGCCTTCGAGCATCGCCCGCGCGCTGGCCTCATCGCTGTCGGGAGAAAGGCCGATGATGTCGGGCTTGATCTTTCCCGAGAAAGCTGTGCCGACGGACTTTGCGGTCTGCGCCGCGGCGGGCAGGGCCAATACCGCCGACGTTGTGATGGCCAGAAGGAAAATTCGACCAGACATGAAATCCCTCATTCGATATGAGGGGAGCCTATGAAATTGTGCGTCCAGCCGTCAACGCGTGGCGTCTGTTGAACCGCATGAATGGCAGCCGCGGGTTGCAAAGGAAGATCGATGAACGCCTATTTTCTTCTGGGGCTGGCCATTGTGGCGGAGGTCATCGCGACCTCGGCCCTCAAGGCTGCGGAGGGCTTCACGCGGCTCGTTCCATCCGTCATTACGATCGTGGGATATGGCATCGCGCTGGGGGCGCTGTCATTGACGCTCAAGACCATCCCGGTCGGCATCGCCTATGCGATCTGGTCCGGCCTCGGCATCGTGCTGGTCTCGATAATCGGCCTGTTTCTGTTCGGTCAAAAGCTCGACGCGCCGGCAATCGTCGGCATGGGATTGATTATCGCCGGCGTGCTGGTCATCAACCTGATGTCGCGTGCTTCTGTGCATTGAGAAACAGGCCTGAAAACACGATGGCGGACCCGTGCGGCCCGCCACCGTCCTCAGCCTCGCCGTTACGCGGGTCGCGCCGCGGCGGCCTCCTTATTGTGTCTTTGTCATGCCGTCGGTGGCACCGGGGGCCGCACGAGGTTCCTGCGTCGGCGGCGCTGTTCCCGTCGTCACGCCGGGATTCGTGTTGTCGCGGCGCGGGGTGACGTCACGAAGCCCGGGTGTGGGGTTTGCCGGGTCGGGCGTCGACTGTGTGACGGACGGATTTGCCGGGTTCCCGCTTTGGCCGGTTGTCGCCGGGGCCGTCTGTGTGGACTGAGCGGCCGTGGTGGCGTCGCGGTCCGTCGTGGCGCTGTTGAGTCCGTAGAAAACCGCACCAAGCACGATCACCGCAGCCACGACGAACATCGTGATCCGGGTGCCGCTGGCAGGCCCGTCCGAAAGCTCGGGATCGGCCCGAAACTCGTTGTCAAGTCGCTGGGGTTGCCGCGCCGGGTCGTCGTGGAAATCCGGCCGTGCCGGATCGAGCGGATCGCGTGCCATGCTGACCTCCTTCGTCGTCGAACACGAAGGGCTAATCAGCGGGAGCGGGGATTGTTCCGATGCTGCGCCGCAGGATCTGACCGTGGCACGGAGGTGGCCGACGGCGCCGAATATCCGAATGTTGCGTTGCGGCAGGAATTTCCGTTCGGAAACGTGCCCATCCTGGATAGGAGCGAAAAGTGAGGGGCGCTCATTCGGAACGAAATTGCTTTCGTTCACAAGCCCTTTGGTCAATCGCGATTCTTGATGCGTTTCCAAATGGAAGGGACATACTCTCTGACCTAGAATCCTTCTCATAAAAAGAAATCGCGGGGCCGAAGAGGCGAATATGGGAATCAACCAAGGCGCGATCAGTCTGGACCAGAAATACACGCAGGGGTCGGGGCATGTTTTCCTGACCGGCATTCAGGCGCTGGTGCGCCTGCCGATGGCGCAGATCCGCCGCGACCGCGCACAGGGTCTGAATACCTCCGCCTTCATTTCCGGTTATCGCGGCTCGCCGCTTGGCGGCTATGACCAGCAGCTGATGGCGGCGCGGAGTCATCTGGACCAGTACGGCATCCGCTTCCAGCCCGGCGTCAACGAGGATCTGGCGGCCACCGCCATCTGGGGCTCGCAGCAGCTCAATCTCTCGCCCGGTGCGAAATATGACGGTGTGGTCGGCATCTGGTACGGCAAGGGGCCGGGCGTGGATCGCTGCGGCGATGTGTTCCGTCACGGCAATGCCGCCGGCTCCGCCGCCAGGGGCGGCGTGCTTTGTCTTGCGGGCGACGACCACGCGGCAAAGTCGTCCACGGTGCCGCATCAGTCGGACCATGCGTTCATTTCGGCGCTGATGCCCTATCTCTATCCGTCGAGCATCCACGAGATGATCGAGATGGGCCTGCTCGGCATCGCCATGTCGCGCTACTCCGGATGCTGGGTCGGTATGAAGGTCATCACCGAGACGGTGGAGACCACGGCCGAGATCGACCTGACCGACGAGATGACGCCGTTCGTGATCCCGACCGATTTCGAGATGCCGCCGGGCGGGCTGAACCTGCGCTGGCCGGACGACCGCTTCGAGCAGGACCGCCGCCTGCAGGACTACAAGGGATTTGCCGCGCTGGCCTTCGCGCGCGCCAACCGGATCAATCGCGTCACGATGGATTCGCCGAAGGCGCGGTTCGGCATCATGGCGTCGGGCAAGAGCTATGAGGATGTGCGGCAGGCGCTGCGTGAACTCGGTGTGACGCCCGAGGTCGCCGCGCGGATCGGCCTGCGCCTCTATAAGATCGGCATGCCCTGGCCCCTGGAGCCGGAGGGCGTGCGGCAGTTCGCGGTGGGCCTTGAGGAGATTCTCATCCTCGAGGAACGCCGCGAGATCGTCGAGAACCAGGTCAAGCAGATCCTGTTCAACTGGCGTGACGACGTGCGCCCGCGCATCGTCGGCAAGATGGACGAGCACGACAAGCGGTTCCTGCCGTTCGCGGAAGATCTCAGCGTCGCGAGCGTTGCCACCTCGGTGGTGGATCGCCTGCTGGCGATGGAGATCGACGAGGAGGTCGGGGCTCTGCTGCGTGCCAAGGCCGACTGGTTTCACGGCCGGCAGGCCAGCCAGGTGCAGACGTCCGCGCCTATTGCCCGCACGCCGTATTTCTGCTCCGGCTGCCCGCACAACACCTCCACCAAGGTGCCGGAGGGCAGCCGCGCCTTCGCGGGCATCGGCTGTCACTTCATGACGCTGTGGATGGACCGCAATACCGAGACGTTCACGCATATGGGCGGCGAGGGCGTGCCGTGGGTCGGCATCGCGCCGTTCACCGACGAGAAGCATGTGTTCGCCAATCTGGGCGATGGCACCTACTTCCATTCGGGCAGCCTTGCGATCCGGCAGTCGATCGCATCCAAGGCCAATATCACGTACAAGATACTGTACAACGACGCGGTCGCGATGACCGGCGGCCAGAAGCACGACGGCGATCTCTCGCCGCAGCAGATCACCTTCCAGCTTCACGCCGAGGGCATCCGCGAAATCTATCTCGTGTCGGAAAATCCTGACGCCTATCCGCCCTCCGACATCGCGCCGGGCGTCAAGGTCGCCCACCGCGACGACCTCGAAACGGTGATGAAGACGCTGCGCGAGACCAAAGGCTGTTCGGCCATCGTGTTCGTCCAGACCTGCGCGGCCGAGAAGCGCCGCCGGCGCAAGCGCGGCCTGATGGAGGATCCGGCGCGCCGCGTGATGATCAATCCGGCGGTGTGCGAGGGCTGCGGCGATTGCTCGGTGCAGTCGAACTGTATTTCGGTCGAGCCGCTGGAAACCGAGTTCGGGCGCAAGCGCACCATCAACCAGTCCACCTGCAACAAGGACTATTCCTGCCTGAAGGGTTTCTGTCCGTCGTTCGTCACCATCGACGGCGGCGCATTGCGCAAGCGCGCGCCCGCCGATCTCGGCGACCTCGGCGAACTGCCCGAGCCGGTGGCGCTGGCTTCGCTCGACAGGCCTTACAACATCGCGGTGGCGGGCGTCGGCGGCACCGGCGTGCTGACCATCGGCGCGCTGCTCGGCATGGCTGCGCATATCGAGGGCAAGGCCAGTATGATCCTCGACATGTCGGGCCTCGCGCAAAAGGGCGGCGCCGTGCTCAGCCATGTGCGCCTGTCGCGCTCCACCGACGACGTGCGTTGCTCGCGGATCGTGACCGGAACCGCCGATCTGGTGATGGCCGCCGACGAGGTGGTCGCCGTCGCCAAGGATACGATCTCGCTCTGCACGTCCGAACGCACGCATGGCATCATTAACACCCACCTCATTCCCATCGCGGACTTCATCCACAACCGCGACTTCGATTTCCAGCGGCGCAAGGTCAATACCGCGCTGGAGACGGCGTTGCGCAAGGACTCCACGTTCTTCGACTTCACCCATGTGGCGGAGGCGCTGCTCGGAGATTCCATCGCCACCAACGTGATGATGATGGGCTACGCCTACCAGAAGGGGCTGCTGCCGGTCGGCTCGCAGGCCATCGAGCAGGCGATTGCGGTAAACGGAGTGTCGGTGAAGATGAACACCCTGGCGTTCAAGCTGGGACGTCTGGCCTGCATCGATCCTGCACGCGTCGGCGCGATGATCAAGGATGAGGTCGCCCCGCCGAGGGCGCTTGCCGAGATGTCGCTGGACGAGGTGGTCGCCCACCGCAGCAGCTTCCTGACCGGCTACCAGAACAAGCGGCTGGCGCGCCGCTATCGCGATCTCGTCGGCAAGGTGCGGGCAGCCGCGGAGCAGGGCGGCTATGGCGAGGAACTCGCGCGCGCTGTTGCCGTCAATTACGCCAAGCTGCTCGCCTACAAGGACGAGTACGAGGTCGCGCGCTTGTTCACGGACGGCACATTCCAGCGCATGGTCCGCGACCAATTCGAGGGCGACTTCAAGATGAGCTTTCATCTCGCGCCGCCCTTCCTGTCGGCGGAGAACGATGTGCATGGGCGGCCGAAGAAGCGCACCTTCGGCCCGCGCATGCTGAGTGGTTTCCGTCTGCTAGCGAAATTGCGGGTGCTGCGCGGCACGCCGCTCGATGTGTTCGGCTACAGCGCGGAGCGGCGCACTGAGCGCGATCTTATCACGGGCTACGAGAAGGATGTCGCGTTCGTGCTCGACAAGCTGTCGCCCGCCACGATCGAGACCGCTGTCGAAATCCTGTCGCTGCCGGATCGCATCCGCGGCTATGGTCCTGTGAAGGAGAAGGCGATTGCGGACGCCAAAGTCCGTTATGCGGAATTGGCGCGCGCGCTGGTCGATCCGCCGCCGCCAGTGCCGAGGCAACTCGCCGCCGAATAGGCCCTTGCGCGCGTCGCCGCTTGCCAAGCGGGTGGCGACGCGCCAAGACAGTCCTCAGGGCAGGATGGTCCGGATCACCGACCCATTGCGAACGCACAACGTGTCGCTGGTTTTCAAAGGTCCGTTCGCCGCCCAGAGGAAGCGCCGTTCGGAGATTGCAATTTGAGCATCAAGGGAAAGGCCTGCATCGCGGGGATCTATGAGCATCCCACGCGGCATGCGCCGGACAAGTCCACCGCCCAGCTTCACGCCGAATGCGCCAAGGGCGCGCTTGAGGACGCCGGGCTCACCATTCAGGATGTCGACGGCTATTTCTGCGCGGGCGATGCGCCGGGCGGCTCGTGGCCGATGGTCGATTATCTCGGCCTGAAAGTCCGTCATATCGACACCACCGAAACCGGCGGCTCGTCCTACATCATCCATCTCGGCCATGCGGCGCAGGCCATCGCGGCGGGCAAATGCTCGGTGGCGCTGGTGACGCTGGCGGGCAAGCCGCGCACGGCCGCGCTGCCGCCGCGCGCCGCCGGAGCCGAGGTTGATTTCGAGGCCGCTTATGGCGCGACGACGCACAACGCCTATGGCATGTGCGCGCTGCGCCACATGCACGACTACGGCACCACGTCGGAACAACTGGCGTGGATCAAGGTCGCGGCCTCGCATCACGCGCAATACAATCCGCATGCGTTTCTGCGCGACGTGGTGACCGTCGAGGACGTTGTCAATTCCCCGCTGATCTCCGATCCGCTGCACCGGCTCGACTGCTGCGTGGTGACGGACGGCGGCGGCGCCATCGTGGTGACGACGCCGGAGATCGCCAAAAGTCTGAAGAAGCCGGTGGTGCGCCTGATCGGCCATGGCGAGGCGCTGAAGGGGCCGCGCGGCGGCAAAGATCTCGACCTGACCTATTCGGCCGGCGTGTGGTCCGGTCCGCCTGCGTTCGCGGAAGCGGGCGTGACGCAGAAGGACATCAAATACGCCTCGATCTATGACAGCTTCACCATCACGGTGCTGATGCAGATCGAGGATCTCGGCTTCTGCGAGAAGGGGCAGGGCGGCAAGTTCGTTGCCGATGGCAACCTGATCTCGGGCGTCGGGAAGCTGCCGTTCAACACCGACGGCGGCGGGCTGTGCAACAACCATCCGATCAACCGCGGCGGCATGACCAAGATTCTCGAAGCCGTCCGGCAACTGCGCGGCGAGGCGCATCCGAAGGTGCAGGTGCCGAACTGCGATCTGGCGCTGGTGCATGGCACCGGCGGCCTGCTCGGCGTGCGTCACGCCGCCTCGACAGCCATTTTGGAGCGCGTGTGATGACCGAGAAGAAATATCCTGCTCCGCAGGTCAACCCCGAGACCAAGCCGTTCTGGGACGCCGCCGCCGAGGGCAAGTTCCTCATCAAGCGCTGCAAAGCCTGTGGCGAGCCGCATTATTTCCCGCGCTCGATCTGCCCGTTCTGCTTCTCCGACGACACCGTCTGGGAGGAGAGCAAGGGCGAGGGCGAGATCTACACGTTCAGCCTGATGCGCAAGTCGCCGACGGGGCCGTATGCGATTGGTTACGTGACGCTCGACGAAGGTCCCTCGCTGCTGACCAATTTCGTGGATTGCGAGCTTGAGGCGCTCAGGATCGGCCAGCGGGTCAAGCTGGTGTTCAAGCCGACAGACGGCGCACCGCTCCCATTCTTCACGCCCGTGTAGAGCGGGCCGGCAAAAACAAACAACCAAAAACAAAAGAGGAAACGCACCGATGGCTCTGCCATATGACCAGTTGATGGCGCTTAAAAATCTCGGCCAGCCTTACGCGTACACCGATCGCGAGGTGATGCTGTACGCCGTGGGGATCGGCATGGGCGCCGATCCGATGGACGACAAGGAACTGCCGTTCGTCAACGAGGCGTTCTACACCGACCAGCCGCTGAAGGTGGTACCGACCTTCGCCTCGGTCGCGACGTGGGGGGCGGGGCCGGGCGACATGCAGCTCAACCGTCTGATGGTTGTCGATGGCGAGCGCGACATCGCCTTCCACAAGCCGCTGCCGGTTGCCGCTAAGCTCGCCGCGGACTCGCGTGTGCTCGGCGTTTACGACAAGGGCAAGGACAAGGGCGTCGTCATCATCCATGAGACGATCATCAGGGACGAGGGCGGCGACAAGCTCGCTACGCTGGTCGCTTCGCGCTTCGCGCGTGGCGATGGCGGCGTCGGCGGTCCCGGCGGCGGACAGCCCGAGCCACACAACGTGCCCGCGCGGTCGCCGGACCGGTCTGTCGATATTCCGACGCGTCCGGATCAGGCGCTGGTTTACCGGCTGTCGGGTGATCGCAATCCGCTGCACTCGGATCCCGAGTTCGCCAAGCGCGCCGGTTTTCCGCGGCCGATCCTGCACGGCATGTGCACCTACGGGCTGACCTGTCGCGCGGTGCTGCAAACCTATGCCGACTATGATCCCACAGCGTTCCGCCAGCACGCGGTGCGGTTTTCCTCGCCGGTTTATCCGGGCGAGACGGTCACCGTCGATCTGTGGAAGGACGGCAACGTTGTCTCCTTCGAGGCGCGGATCAAGGAGCGTGGCGTCACGGTCATCAAAAACGGCAAGACGGTGCTCGCCTGATTGTCAGCGTTCTGGCTGCTGCGAGGGCAGGGGATTGACGCAGAAGCCGACGACCATGTCGATGGCGGCATCGATATAGCGGTCCATGAACGTCTTCGACGTGATGTCGGTGCCAAGGATGATGGACAGCGTGAAGCGGTTGCTGATGGCGTGGAAGATCAGCGACGCCTGCAGCAGGTAGAGCTGCGTCACATCGATGCCGGCGCGGAACGCGCCTGACTGCTGGCCTGCGTCCAGGATGGCCTGAAGCCGCTTCTTGAGTTCGAGGTAGCTGGTGTCGGACAGGTTGGTCTGTCGCAGATACTGGCCCTGATGAATGTTCTCGACGCTCAGGAGGTTCAGGATCGAGGGATCCTTGCGGACCGCCTCGGCCCCCTCGCGCACGAACGATCTGAGCGCTGCGACCGGACCGACCTCGGCAATGTCGACGGGACGGCGCGGCGTGATATCCCGGCGATAGGTTTCCTCGAGCACGGCAAGGTAGAGCGCCTCCTTGCTCCCGAAGTAATGATACATCATCGCCTTGCTGTAACCGGAGGCGGCGGCGATCTCGTCGGTGCGCGCTCCGGCCAGCCCATTCGACACGAAGTGTTCGCGCGCGACGCGCAGGATGGTCTCGCGGGCGAGGTCCGCGTCCCGGACGAGCCTCTGGCGGGGGCTGGCCGCCGTTGTCTTCGCGGCCCGCTTTGTGACCTTTCTGGTGGTGCCTCCGGCCATGCCCCTCTTTCGATTTTCTGTCTGAATGCCAATGGTGGATATTGTCTACAGACTAGTCGGTTACCTCGCAATCATGGCTGCTGGCACCAACCGATGTGCCGTGCTGCGGGCCCGCGTGCCGAACGATTTCCCCACCGGATTTTTCGTTCCGCAATGATCCACGTCAAATTTGCTCTGGTAATTGACTGACTAGTCAGTTATAAAACGGGAAATAACCTGCCTCCGTCATGTTGGAGTCCTCAATGACCAAATCGATGCGTTTCAATGCCTTCAACATGTTCACGCCGGGGTCGCAGGCTTCCTCGCTCTGGAACTACCCGGGAAACAAGGTGAGCCAATACAACACGTTGGCCTACTGGAAGGAGATGTGCCAGATCCTCGAACGCGGCCTTTTCGACGCGCTGTTCCTGGCCGATGTCGTGGGTGTCTATGACGTCTATGGCAGTTCGCCCGACGCCGCCCTGAAATATGCGGTCTCGCTGCCAATCATGGATCCGGTGCAACTCATCCCCGCACTGGCCGATTCCACGACCAATCTCGGCTTCGGCATCACCTGCACGCTGACCTATGAGCTGCCGCACATCTTCGCGCGCCGCATGTCGACGCTCGATCATCTGACGAATGGCCGTATCGGCTGGAACATCGTCACCGGCTTCTTGCAGAGCGCGGGCAAGGCGACAGGCGAGGGCAAGATTCTCCAGCACAGCAAGCGATACGATATCGCCGAAGAGTATATGGAGGTTGTCTATCGGCTGTGGGAAGGGAGCTGGGAAGACGGCGCGGCCTGCCGCGATCGTGAGGGCGGCATTTTCGCGGATCCGAGCAAGGTTCACAAGGTTCGCTACGAAGGCGAGTATTACAAGACCGATACCATCCACCTGTGCGAGCCGTCGCCGCAGCGGACGCCGGTTCTCTTTCAGGCCGGCGCGTCGGGACGCGGCCGCGCCTTTGCAGGGCTGCATGCCGAGGGCATCTTCGCGGCCGGACCGTCCATCAAGGTGATCGGCGATCAGGTTCGCAATATCCGCGCCGAAGCCGTCGCGGCGGGCCGGAATGCGAACGACATCAAGATTTACACGCTTGCCACCGTGATCACCGCAGAGACGGACCGGGAGGCGCAGGTGAAATACGAAGATTACCGCAAGAACGTGAAGCATGCGGCCGGACTGGCGCATCTGTCCGGTCTCACGGGCATCGATCTGTCGCAGTATGGACTCGACGACGTGCTCCAGCACATCGAGAACGACTCGATGCGCTCTGCCGTCGATTCGTTCACCTCAGCCGATCCGGACCGGCTCTGGACCATCCGCGAACTTGCCGAGCATCAGAGTCTTGGCGGGCGCGGCCCGGTGTTCGTGGGCTCGCCCACGACGGTCGCGGATCAGTTGATGGAGTGGGTGGATGCCACCGACATCGACGGCTTCAACCTGGCCTATGTCGTGGCGCACGACACCTACAAGGACTTCGTCGATCTCGTGGTGCCGGAGCTTCAGCGGCGCGGCGTCTATCATACGAAATATGCTGAGGGCACGCTGCGTGAAAAGCTCACCGGGGGTGGTGCGCGCCTGAGTGCTCCGCATCCCGGTGAGAAATTCAGCTACCGGCATATTGCCCGCTGACGGAAGGGCGCGAGGGCCACGATGATGCAGAGCTTTCAGATGGCGGAATCGGCGTTTGACCAGAGGCGGCTGCGCGAGGTTCTCGGCCGTTTCCCGACTGGCATCACGATCGTTACGAGCTGGAGCGCAGAGACGGGGAGACCCGTCGGTCTTGCCGTCAGTTCGTTCAATGCGCTGTCGCTCGATCCGCCGCTCGTGCTGTGGAGCATCGGTCTGAAATCGTCGAGCCTGCATGCTTTCCGTGCGCACGACTATTTCGCCGTCAATGTGCTGGCGAGCGATCAGCAGCATCTGTGCGACAGGTTCGGGCGCTCCGGTCCGGATAAGTTCGGCGGTCTTGATTATGACGCAGGAATTGGCGGCGTGCCTTTGCTGAGGGGCGCGGCGGCGCAGTTTCAGTGCCGCACGGTTGGCCGTCATCTGCAGGGCGATCACGAGCTTTATATCGGCGAGGTTCTCGCGCTCGACTCGAGCAGCAGTGATCCTCTTGTGTTTCATGGCGGACTGTTTCGGCAGCTTCAATGACGCGGGTGTTCGATGAAGGCGGTAATTGTTGTTACAGCTTGTCGTGCAAACGCGGCGCGGCGCTGTTGGATCTTGTTGTATGTTCGTGGCGTGGTTGGATGCACATAAATTGATCGGGATTTAGCCTGCATTATTTGCAGGCACCTGTCCTTTACAGGTGTGATCAATCATGCATTTATATGACTAACTAGTCAGTCACAGAAGCCGGCTGCAAGGCGCTTCGACGGATCATCAATTCAGGCGGATTTTTGAGGAGAACGATCGATGCGGACATCGCGGCGTGCATTTCTTGCTGGAGCCACGGCATTTTTGGCGACGCCTGTCGTGCGCGCGTCGGCGCAGGCCGTCCCCGTTTCGCTGAAGGTCGATATCGGCCCCTGGGGCGCGCATGCGGCGATTTATTACGCGCAGCAGAAGGGATGGTTCAGCGAAGCCGGTCTGAACGTTGACATTCAGGATGGAACGGGCTCGCTGAACACGATCAATCTGGTGGGCGCGGGGCGCGTGGATGTCGGTTACGTCCAGCTGGGGCCGATGGCGATCGGGCGCGCAGGCGGTCTGCCGGTGAAGTCATTTGCAGGCTTCATGCGTCGTGGCGATCTCGGCGTCATGGTCGATGCGAAGACAGGGCCGACCGATCCCAAGCAACTCGCCGGCAAGAAAATCATGTGCTTCGCCGCGAGTCCGTGGGCTCCCTTCATCGACGGCTATCTCGCGCATGCAGGTCTCAAGCGCGGCACCGGAGCGGGCGAGGTCAACGTGGTGATGGTGTCGCCGCAGGCGATGGCGAGCACTTATGCCAGCGGCGCGGCCGATGGCTTCATGTCGATCCAGCCGTATGGCGAGCCGCTCGTCGCCGCCACGCGTCCGGCCCGTTCGCTGCTCGCGGTCGATGCGGGAATTCACTTTCCAAGCTATGGCCTGATTGCCAGCGACGAAACTCTGAGCAAGCGCGCGGATGTTCTGGGCCGCCTGGCGCAGGTTCAGCAGCGGGCCTGGGCCGAGCTTGCGCAGAGCCCCGGAGCGGTGGAGGAGGGCGCCAAGGCGATCATCGCGGGACGGCCCAACGCGCAGCTCGATCCGGTGGTGATCCTGGATCAGGCCAAGCTTTGCCTTAACTTCCTGCAGACGTCGAACACGTCCGGCAAGCCGCAGGGATGGCAAACGGAAGCCGACTGGAAGGGGGCCATCGCGTCCATGACGGAAGTCGGGGTGCTCAAGGGCGACTTCAAGCCTTCGGATTTCTACACCAACGACCTTCTCAAGGCATGACGAGCGAATTGGTTTCCGCATCTGCGCCGGACAGGGCCGCCCCCAACGGGGGCGGCCAGCCGTATTTGAGCGTCGTCAACGCGGGAAAGGTCTACGACGCCGGCGCGAAGGCCTTCGAGGCGCTTCGTGGCGTTGACCTGACTGTCGCGCAGGGCGAATTCGTCAGCATCGTCGGCCCCTCGGGGTGCGGCAAGAGCACGCTCTTGAAATGCATCGCGGGCCTTGAGCGGATCAGCTCCGGCGGACTGCGCATCAAGGGCGAGGAAGTGACAGAGCCGCCCGCGAATATGGGGGTGGTGTTCCAGCGCGATCTGTTGCTCGACTGGCGCTCGGTCCTCGACAACGTGCTGATCATGGCGGAGTTTCGCGGCTTGAGGGCGAAGGATCTGACCAGCCGCGCACGCCAGTTGCTCGCGATGTTCGGACTGGAGGCTGCCGCCGACCGCTATCCCTGGCAGCTTTCTGGAGGCATGCGTCAGCGCGCGTCGATCTGCCGGGCGCTGCTGACCGATCCCGAATTGCTGCTGATGGACGAGCCGTTCGGCGCGCTCGACGCCATGACCCGCGATCAGCTGAATTACGAACTGGAGCGGCTCTGGTACGAGACCAAGAAGACGGTGGTGTTCATCACGCACGGGATCATCGAGGCAGTATATCTCGCCGACCGCGTCGTGATCATGGATCGCAATCCCGGACGCATTGCCGAGATCATTCCGATCGATATTCCGCGCCCGCGCAATCTCGACTGCCGCGAGCTTCCGTTGTTCGGTGAATATGTCCGGCACATCCGTCATGTCTTTGCCGCGCGTGGCGTGGCGCACGGGGAATAGCGGTGGGCACCAGTACGATGTCGCGAGTCCGCTCCACCGTGACGGCGATTGCCGTCCTGCTGGCAACGATTCTGATCTGGGAACTCGCCGTTCAGGGGCTTGGCATTCGCAAGTTCATTCTCCCGGCCCCCTCGGTCGTGCTCGTCGAACTGTTCAGCCACTTTCCCTACTATGCATCGGAGGCGTCGAGCACGCTGATGGTGACGCTGGCGGGATTTGCGCTCGCGGTCGCAGGCGGCATCGCGCTTGCGGTCGCGATTGTCTCCTCGCGGATCCTCGACGTCACGCTCTACACTCTGTTGGTGGCGCTCAATGCCGTTCCGAAAGTGGCGCTCGCGCCGCTGTTCGTGATCTGGCTCGGCACGTCCTCGGCGCCCAAGGTCGCCATCGCCTGTCTGATCGCGATCTTCCCCATCGTGATCGACACGGTATTGGGTCTGCGCGCCATCGATCCGGAAATGATCAGCATGGCGAAGGCCGCGCGCGCCTCCCGGCGTCATGTCATGTTCAAGATCCGCTTTCCGAACGCGCTGCCCAGCCTGTTTGCCGGAATGAAGGTCGGGATTTCCTTTGCGCTGATCGGCGCCATCGTCGGCGAGTTCGTTGCCGGCGAGAGCGGACTGGGATCCGTCATCCTGAACAGCCAGTCGGCTTTCAACACGCCGCGCGCCTTTGCGGCCATCGTTCTGCTCAGCGTCATTGGGACGGTTTTGTTTTTCATCGTGGATTTCGCCGAACGTCTGCTTCTGCCGTGGCATGTGTCGCAGCGCGGAGTGTCGGGTGGGCATTGAACATTCGCATTGAAAAATCAGCCCCCATCGGACATTGCAGCAAAGCGATCGTCATGACTTTGGAAGTGAACAGATGACCCTATCGGACGTGCTTCCCGCGGGAGCTGATCTCAATTCATTTATCGCCGATGGCGTGTGGAATGCCGGGAACGGTGACCGTGTGCCGCTTCTGTCGCCTTGGGATGGATCGCAGCGGGCAGTAATCGTCGGCGGCGGTGCGGCCGGCGTGACGGAGGCCGTGCGTGTGGCGAAGCAGGCTTTCTCGGGTAATGAAAGTGCAACGCTCGCCGCCCGCATCGGCTGGATCGAGCGGGCTGCGGCGGCGCTCGAAGCCATGGAAGGGGATATCGTCGCCGCGCTGGTTGGCGACATCGGCAAGCCGCGCCGCGCGTCTACGTTCGAGGCGAAGCGAACTGTTGCGTTCATGCGTGCGGTCGCGGCCGAAGTGCAGGGCCTGCGGGGCGAGATGCTGCCGCTCGATGTCAGCGCGACGGGCGCGAACCGGCTCGGCTTCGTGCAGCGTCTGCCTTACGGCGTGGTCGCGGCGGTGACGCCGTTCAACGCGCCGGCCAACCTGCTGATGCAGAAGGTCGCGCCCGCGCTCGTCACCGGCAATGCCGTGATCGTCAAGCCCGCGCCGGAAGGCACGCGTGTGGCGTTGATCATCGCGGAGGCGTTCCGCAAGGCGGGTCTTCCCGCAGGATTGTATGGCGTCGTTCCCGGCGGAGCCGCCGAGGCGCTGGCGCTCGCGGCCGATGGAGGCGTGTCGGTGGTGACCATCACCGGCGGCACTGCGGCCGGCGAGGCACTGGCGCGGGCCGCCGGCGCAAAGAAGTTCATCGGCGAGCTTGGCGGCAACTCGCCGAACATCGTGCTGAAGGATGCGGACCTCGCCGATGCCGCGCAACGGATCGCCGCGTCGGCCTTCGAGGCGAGCGGTCAGCAGTGCATCTCCGCACAGCGCATCATTGTCGAGGCGGCGGTCCATGATGAGTTTCTGAAGGCGTTCGCGGCGGCCGCGGCCAAACTCAAGGTCGGCGATCCGAATTCGCCGGACGTCGATCTGGGGCCGGTTGTCCATGCACGCTCGGCCGATCGCATCATGGCTTCGATCGAGCGCTCGATCGCCGCCGGCGCGAAGCTGGCCCTTGGGGGCGAGCGGCAGGGCTGCATGATCAGCCCGACCATTCTCGCCGACGCGCCGCTCGACGCACCGATTGTGTGCGAGGAGATTTTCGGGCCGGTCGCTGTGGTGCTGAAGGTTGCGGACGCTGCCGAGGCGCTCGCCACCGCCAACGCCAGCGAGTTCGGACTGCAGGGCGCGGTGTTCACGCACAATCTCGACGATGCGCTGAAGATCGCCGGGGGGCTGCGCGTCGGCTCGGTGTGGATCAATGAGGGCAGCCGCTTCCGGCTCGACAACTATCCGTTCGGTGGCATGGGCAAGAGCGGGCACGGACGCGAAGGCGTTCGTTACGCGCTCGAGGAATATACCCAGCTCAAGTTCACCGGCATTCGCCTCGCCTGAGGTCAGAACGAACAAGGAGAAAGATCATGGCAGCACGTCATAAGCGTCCCCCGGAGCTGGAGGATGCGAGCCTCGAAGACATCATGGGCCGTTATGTGGGGCGGTTCCGCGACAAGAAGGCGGACTGGGCGGCGTTCGAGGATGCCAAGATCGAGGGCTGGAAGCGGGCGCAGCACC
>JAEYAW010000004.1 GCA_023404675.1 Pseudomonadota bacterium
TTTTTGTGTGGGGGCGGGGGGGGGGGGGGGCCCGACAACCGGGATTGATTTCGTCGCAGTGGGACACCCGCAGGTGTCCCGGTCGCGAAGGTCAGTTCTTACACGCGCTCGATGATGATCGCAGGCGCCATGCCGCCCGCCGCGCACATGGTGACGAGGCCGCGCTTGAGATCGCGCCGCTCCAGTTCGTCCAGCAGCGTGCCGATCAGGATCGAGCCGGTCGCGCCGATCGGATGGCCGAGCGCGATGGAGCCGCCATTGACGTTCACCTTGTCGCGGTTGAGCTTCAGGTCGCGGATGTACTTCTCCGACACCACCGCGAACGCCTCGTTGATCTCGAACAGGTCGATATCGTCCACGGTGAGCCCCGCCTTGGCGAGCACCTTCTTCGTGGCGGGCACCGGCGCGTTGAGCATCAGGGTTGGCGAATCGCCCATGTTCGCCATCGCGACCACGCGTGCGCGCGGCTTCAGCCCGTTCTTCTTCGCGTAGTCGGGCGAGGCAATCAGCACCGCGCCCGCGCCATCCACGACGCCGGACGAATTGCCGGCATGGTGCACGAACTTGATGTCGAGGTCGGGATACTTCTGCAGGATCAGCTTGCGATAGGTGGTGCCCTGCTCGTCGAGCGGGAAATCCGCCATCGCCTCGAAGGCGGGCTTCAGCCCGGCGAGCGCCTCGCGGGTGGTCTGCGGGCGCGGATATTCGTCGCGGTCGAGCGCCAGCTTGCCGTCGTCGTGATACACCGGCACGAGGCTCTTCTTGAAATGCCCGGCCTCGATCGCCTTGCCGGCCTTCTGCTGGCTGGCGAGGGCGTGATCGTCGAGATCCTGCCGCGTGATGCCTTCCAGCGTGGCGATGGCGTCGGCGCAGATGCCCTGATGCGACTGCGGATGGATCGCGCGCAGATGCAGGTTGCCGGAATCCATCATCATCGGGCCTTCGTTGCCGCGGCGGCCCGCCAGCGACATCATCTCGGTGCCGCCCGCGATCACGAGGTCTTCCGCGCCCGCCATCACCGAGGAGGCCGCCATGTTCACGCTGGTGATGCCCGAGCCGCAGAAACGATCCAGCGTCACGCCGGAGGCGCGGGTATCGTAGCCGGCATCGAGGGCCGCCATGCGCGCGAGGTCGCCGCTCTGCGGGCCGCGCTGCGAGGAGGTGCCCCACACGATGTCGTCGACTTCCTCGGTCTTCAGATTGTTGCGCTCGGCCAGCGCCTTGAGCACGGCGGCCGCGATGCGCTGCGGATGCAGTTCGGTCAGCGCGCCCTTGCCGGCCTTGCCGATGCCACGCGGCGTGCGGCAGGCGTCGATGATGAGGGCTTCAGGCATGGTTTCCTCCGAAGACTTGGGTTTTTGCGACTTTGGTTTTGCGATTTTGGTTTTGAGACTTGGGTTCTGAGACTTGGGTTTGGGCGTTGGCCCGGGCCATTCGCGGTGCCCGGTCTCGGCCGGACTTGGGATCGTTCGCGCCTCTTCGATAGCACGCGGAGGCGCGAGATCAAGCGAGTTAATTAATTGATTGGCTAAATTGTTCGGCGGCGGCGCGTGTTCGCAAAAGTTGTAGTCCGCGCGCCGGTTTCAAGGGCCTCGCGGGGGCGAGGCAGGCGGCATCGCGGGGCAGCCGGACAAGGTGCTCTCGTCTGCCGACGGCGCGGATATCACACTGAGGTCATGTGGGAAACAGGAAGGGGCTCCCCGAAGGGAGCCCCATTTTGTGCGTTAAAAACGCTTGTTAACGGGAGGCCCTCAATCACCAGTCCGCTAAAACCAGTAAGCTGTCCGATAACGCGCTTGCACGTTGTGATGGTGCTATGGTTCCATGGAACTGTCAAGGGGAATGGGGGAGCGCAGTGTTACAAAGAAGCAATCGGGCGTATCGCCTGGGCCTCGATATGGGTTCCAACAGCATTGGCTGGTGGGTGATCTGGCTCCGCTGGAACGAGCAACTGAAGCGTTACGAGCCCGATGCCCAGGGCCCCGGCGGTGTCCGTATTTTCCCGGACGGGCGCGATCCGCAATCGAAGACCTCCAACGCGGTCGGGCGTCGTGTTGCGCGGTCGGCACGCAAGCGGCGGGATCGCTTTTTGCAGCGGCAGGGCGATCTCATCAACGCGCTGGTCCGCTATGGCCTGTTTCCAGAGGACGTCGCGGCCCGCAAGGCACTGGAGACAGTCGACCCCTATCAACTCCGACGCGATGCGCTGACAGGGGCGTTACCCGCCCATCACGTCGGGCGCGCGCTGTTCCATCTCAACCAGCGGCGCGGCTTTTCCTCCAATCGCAAGGCGGAGCGGGGGAAGGACAGCGAGAAGGGCGCGATCAAACAGGCCGAGGAACAGCTCGAGACGCAGATGGGCGAGGCGAAGGCTCCCACCATGGGAGCCTATTTCGCCGACCGTCACCTCCCAAAGCCGCTGGTGGACCGGCAGGAGGCGATCCGCACCGAGCTGAAGAAGCTCGGCAAGGATCATCTCACCGGCAACGCGCGCAAGAAAGCATGGGCGAAAGCACGCAAGAAGCTGTTCGGCGATGCCGTGCTCGGGCCAGAAGCCGCTCCGGAGGGCGTACGTGCGCGCGCGGAGATGGTCGGTGCCAAGGCGACCTATGAATTCTATCCGACGCGGCAACTGGTGGAAAAGGAATTCACCGCGATCTGGACCGCGCAGGCTCCGCATCACCCGGCAATGACGGAGGCCGCGCGGGCTCACATCCATCATGTCATCTTCCATCAGCGGCCGCTGAAAGATCCCATCGTTGGAAAATGCACGCTCGATCCGGCGAAAACCTCGATCGACAAGGATCCGGACGGCTATCGCACGCCCTGGTCCCATCCGCTGGCGCAGCGATTCCGGATCTTCCAGGAGGCGCGCAATCTGGAAGTGCGGGAGGCCGGGCAGGGTTCGCGTCGTCTCACCAAGGACGAGAGCGATTACATTGCCAGAGCGCTGCTGGCGCAGAAGGCGCTCGCATTTGATAAGATGCGCTCGGATTTGAATCTTTCGTCGGAAGCCAGATTCAACCTCGAATCCGAGAAGCGCAAAGGTCTGGATGGCGACCAGACCGCCGCGCGTCTTTCTGACAAGAAGGCGTTCGGCAAGGCCTGGCGTGGTTTCCCGCAGGAGAAGCAGGCCGAGATTATTGGCCGCCTGCTGGACACCGAGGACGACAGCGAGATCGTCGGCTGGCTGATGGCCGAATGCGGCCTTGACGAGGCGGCGGCCACGCGCGTCGCCAACATGCCGCTGCCGGACGGGCACTGCCGATTTGGCCTGCGCGCACTGCGCAAGATCATGCCGGTCCTGGAAGGCAATTTTTCCGACGACGGCGTGAGCGGCATTCGTCTCTATGACGCCGCAAAGCTCGCAGATCCGATGTACGACGTCGCCAAAGCACCGACCGGCGAGATCCTCGACTATTTGCCGTACTATGGCGACTGGCTGCAGGACGATGTGGTCGGCTCCGCTCACGTCACCGACAAGAAAGAAAAAAGATTCGGACAATATCCGAACCCGACCGTGCATATAGGGCTTGGCCAGTTGCGCCGCGTCGTGAACGAGCTGATCCGCGAATATGGCGCGCCGGCGGAGATCGTGATCGAGTTCACCCGTGAGCTCAAGCTGAGCGAGCAGGAGAAGGCGGAGAAGCAGCGCGAGCAGGCAGGCAACCAGCGCCGCAACGAGGAGCGCAAGGCGAAGATTCGCGAGGTGTTCGGCGACGAGTATGATCCGACGCCAACTGATCTCCTCAAGATGCGGCTGTGGGAGGAACTGGCGCCCGGCGATGGCCTTGACCGCAAGTGCCCATACACGGGGCATTCGATCAGCGTGCGACGCCTTTTGTCGGCTGAGGTGGACATTGATCACATCCTGCCGTTCCAGATGACTCTGGACGACAGCGCCGCCAACAAGACGGTGTGTCTGCGCGATGCCAATCGGTACAAGCGCAAGCGCACGCCGTTCGAGGCCTTTGGCAACAGCCCATCAGGTTATAACTGGGACGACATTTCGGCGCGTGCCGCGCTGCTGCCGCGAAACAAGCGCTGGCGTTTCGACAAGGACGCGCGTGAGCAGTTCGAGGCCAAGGGCGGTTTTCTCGCGCGTCAGCTCAACGAGACCGGTTGGCTGGCACGCATCGCCAAGAAGTATCTGATGGCGGTGACCGACCCGAACGCGATCTGGGTGGTGCCCGGCCGACTCACCAGCATGATTCGCGGCAAATGGGGGCTCAACGCGCTGCTGCCGGACCACAACTACGCGGGGGTGCGCGATCGCGACGAGAGTTTTACTGCCTCCACCAACGATCTCGAATTCTCCGGCGTGAAGAACCGCGCCGACCATCGTCACCATGCTATCGACGGCTTCGTTGCGGCGATGACGGATCGCTCGCTGCTGTGGAAGATGGCGAGCGCTTATGATGTGGATCGTGACAAGATCGAAATCCCGACACCCTGGGACAAGGACAAGCTGCGATCCGACCTGAAAGCTGCCCTCGATGCGATGGTCGTCTCGCACAAGCCCGATCACGGCGTGCAGGGGAAACTGCACGAGGACACCGCCTATGGCGTTTTGAAGGTGCCGGAGACTGTCGAGGACAAGGGCAAGGCGGTGGAGCGCCACTTTGTTCGACGTAAGCTGATCGAGGGACTGACGCCGAAGGAAGTGGTGAACATTCGCGATCCAAAGCTGAGGAAGGATGTTCTCGATTTCATTGTGGCCAAGAAGGCGGACGGCGTCGATCCGAAGACCGCGCTGCTGGCTTTCAGAGATCAGGCGAACGGGCCGCATACGCGGCTTGGTCTGCGACGCGTTCGTGTTCTGGTCGCCGAAGATCCCGCTTATACGGTGGGAATCGCGTCACGCCGGGACGGAAGCGTCTATAAGGCGTATGCCGCGGGCGAAAATCTCTATGTGGACATCATCGAGGATGCACGTGGGCGCTGGGTCGGCCGGGCCGTCACGCGTTTCCAGGCCAATCAACCGGGCTCGATTCCGCCTGCGCCCGAGGGGAGGCCAGTGATGCGCCTCTTCAAGGGGGATTTACTGGCGGTCGATCATCGGGGCGTTCGAACAGTGGTGGTCGTGCGGCAGCTGAGACAATCATTGACCTTCCTCGCGCCGCACAATGAGACCGGCAACCTTCATGCGCGCCATGGCGCCGATAACGAGATCGATCCTTTCCGGTGGCTGATGCCATCTTACGGGAGCCTGAAGTCGATGAATGCTGAAAGGGTTCGTGTCGACGAACTTGGCCGTGTCTGGCGGCTGCCGCCGCCGGGCCGTTAACCAAAATTTTACGCACGTATTGCGTGCATTGACGGTTTGGTGCCACAACGTCGCATCGCAACGCAGCGTGTGGCGTCATGGTCGGGCGTGTCGTGGAAGTCGCATCGGATGGCCGGCATCTTGCGATCGATCGCGGGTTCATGACGGTGTCCGAAAAGGACGGCGAGATCGGCCGGGTGCCGCTCGACGATCTCGCGGCCGTGGTCGCCAACGCACACGGTCTGACCTATTCGAACAATCTGCTGGTGACGCTGGCGACGCGCGGCGTGCCTGTCGTGATGTGCGGGCCGCACCATCGTCCGGTCGCCGTGGTGTGGCCCGTGGATGGGCATCATGCCCAGGCCGGCCGGATGGGCGATCAGGCGCGCGCTTCAGCTCCGCTGAAGAAGCGGCTGTGGCAGCAGATTGTCCAGGCCAAGATTTTGGCGCAGGGCGCGACGCTGGCCGCTGTTGGGGCCGAGTCCGGTGGCTTCCGGCTGCTTGCGCGCAAGGTCCGCGCGGGCGATCCGGACAATGTCGAGGCCGAGGCCGCGCGTCGCTATTGGCCCTTGCTGTTCGGCTCCGGCTTCCGGCGCGATCAGGACGGTGATGGACTTAACGGTCTGCTGAACTATGGCTACGCGATCCTGCGTGCTGCCACCGCTCGCGCGATTATGGCGGCCGGCCTGCACCCGAGTCTTGGACTTATGCATTCGAACCGAGGCAATGCGATGGTGCTGGTCGACGACCTGATGGAGCCGTTCCGACCGGTGGTGGATCGCGAGGTGCATCGGCTTCATGGCGAAGGCTTTGGCGAGGTCAACGCAGAGACGAAAGCTGCTCTCGCGCGCGTCATGATCATTGATCTGGCGGCGGATGAGGGCATGAGCCCGGTCATGACGTGCCTGGAGCGATTGGCGGGTTCGCTGGCGCGTGCTTATGCCGGCGAGGCCGATCGGCTGGCATTGCCGAAGCCCGGTTTGCCGCTGGGCTTCTGATGAGCCGGGAGCCGGCGGCGCTGTCGGGTTATCGCATCATGTGGCTTATTGTGTTGTTTGATCTGCCGGTGGGCACGAAGAGGGAGCGCAAGGCGGCCACGAGTTTTCGTCTCAAGCTGCTCGATCTTGGTTTCGAGATGACGCAGTTTTCGGTATATTTGCGCTTCTGTGCGGGCAAGGAGCAGGCTGAGGCCTATGAGCGCAAGGTGGAGCAGGCAATGCCACCCTCCGGCAAGGTGCACATCATCGCCATCACGGACAAACAGTATGAAAACATCCGCACCTACCGTGGGCGAAAACGGGAACAGAGCCCGAAAAATCCTGACCAGTTCGCCCTTTTCTGAAGCAGGCACGGGGCCTGCATCGCCCGCAGAGCAAGAAAAAAGGCTCTGTTTCCAGAGCCTTGGGGAGAGAACCAGTTTAGCGGACTGGTGATTGAGGGCCAACCGCAACTGCGGCTCCATAAAAGGGTTTTTACCGGGCAGTTTAGCGGACTGGTGATTGAGGGCCAACCGCAACATCTTTGGTCTTGATCCAATAGAGGTTGTCAGTTTAGCGGACTGGTGATTGAGGGCCAACCGCAACCCCGGCCCTGATCTATCGCGAGGTGGTGAAAGTTTAGCGGACTGGTGATTGA
>JAEYAW010000035.1 GCA_023404675.1 Pseudomonadota bacterium
ATGGCTACGACAACAACAGCCTTGAGCCGGTGTATTTCCAGGTGATGCTGGGACGTGGCCGCCCCGAAACCATGGGTTATGCCGACGACCGGCTGTTCCAGCGCCGCGGCGCGCACCTCGAAGAGGACAGCGCATCCTGATCCTTTGGAAATCTGCGCCGGTGTCTTCATCAGCACCGGAGCAGTTCTGCATTCGCGCCCACGGAGAGATGCAAGATGGAATTGTCCGGGATCGCCGACGCGGACAATATCGACATCGTCGTTCTTGGCGCGGGCGCGGCGGGCATGGCGACTGCGCTGTTCGCCTCGCTCGCCGGCTTGTCGCCGCTTGTCGTCGAACGTACAGAATTTGTCGGCGGCTCGACGGCGTATTCCGCTGGCAGCGCCTGGATTCCGAACACGCGGCATGCGCAGGGCGCTGGCGACAGCGTGGAGCGCGCCGCGACTTACTTACGCAACGTCATCGGCAACGGGTCGAGCGAGGCAATGCGCCGCGCATTTCTCGAGGCGGGGCCTGCCGCCGTGGATCTGCTCGAGGACAAGACCGACGTGCATTTCCGGGCGCGTCCGCTGCATCCCGACTATGAGACGGATGTCGAGGGGTCGACACTGTGGGGGCGGGTGCTGGAGGCGAAGCCGGTTTCGGGGCGTGAACTGGGACCGCTGCTGGCGCTGGTGCGCCCGCCGATTCCGGAGTTCACCATTCTCGGCGGACTGATGGTGAACCAGACCGATGTCGGACACCTGCTGAACATGCACCGCTCGCCGGCATCGCTGCTCCATGCGGCGCGTATTCTCGGCGGGCACGTCCGCGATCTTCTGTTCTATCGGCGCAGCATGCGCCTGATGATGGGCAATGCGCTCGCCGCGCGGCTTCTGCTGTCGCTCGCCAAACGCAATGTTGCGATCCTGACCAGGACCGAGGTCGTGGAGATCGAGGCGGGTGGTGCGGTCCGTCTGAGGCAGGGCGCGACGGAGCGCCGGATCGCGGCGAAGCGCGCGGTGGTTCTGGCAACGGGCGGGCTCGGGCGTCACCCGGCGTTTCGAGAGACGCTCTATCCGCCAGGCGTTACGGGATACAACGCAGGCGCGCCGGGCCATACCGGCGCGGCGCATGATCTCGCGCTCGCCATCGGCGCGCGGCACGGCTCGTCTGGCGGCGATGCGGGGTTCTGGACGCCGATGTCGGTGAAGCCGCGGCCGGATGGCTCGACGGCGGTGTTTTCCCACTTCCTGCTGGATCGCGGGAAGCCGGGCGTGATCGCGGTGTCGCAAGAGGGCCGTCGCTTCGTGAACGAGAACGTCTCCTATCATCGCTTCGTGCAGGGCATGCTGGCTGTCGATGATCCGCGGAAAGTGTCTCCGGCATTCCTGATTGCCGATGAGCGGGCGCTGCGCAGCTATGGCCTCGGCATGGTCAGGCCCGGGCGTTCGGGGCGGGAAGCGTTCCAGCGCGATGGTTATCTGGTGAGTGCGCCGACGCTTGAGGCTCTCGCCGGGCAACTCGGCATCGACGCCACGGCGCTCGCCGAAACCGTGGCGCGGTTCAACCGCTTTGCCGAGAACGGGCGCGACGAGGATTTCGGTCGGGGCGAAACGGATTATCAACGCATCACCACGGGTGATCCGAACCATAAGCCGCACCCGGCGCTGGCCCCTCTGGTCGAGCCGCCGTTTCACGCGGTGCGAATCTATCCCGGCGAGATCGGCACCTCGAAGGGACTCGTCACCGATGTCGACGGCCGCCTGCTGAACGTTTCCGGCCAGCCGATTGCTGGCCTCTACGCCTGCGGCAACGACATGCAGTCGGTGATGGGTGGCCAGTATCCCGGACCCGGCATCAATCTCGGCCCGGCCATCGTCTTCGCGTATCGCGTGGTCGAGCACATTCGCGGTGCTTCCGGAGGTCAGCCGCAGGCTGTGTGATCTGTCGCACAGTTCGCGGGGCTCATTCCCTCTAGGGTCGGTTCCGTCAGACGGAGATCAACCCCATTCGCCCCGGCGCCGGATCCGTCCCGCCGCCACCGACAGAAGGGATTTGCCATGACCCGGACCGCCATTCTTTTCGCCGCCATTGCCGCTGTCGCTGCGACCTCGGCCATTGCGCCCGCCGAAGCCAAGTCGCGCCAGTCCCGCCCCGCCGTGAATCCGGCGATGGCATCGATGCTGGTCGCCGGTGCGGCCGTCGCCGCGACCGCGGCGGCCGTCGAGTACGGCCCTGGCTACGGATACGGCTACGGCCCGAACTACTATGCGCCCCGCACCATGATCGCCCCGGCGGGCGTTCCGATCGTGATCCCCGGCCGCCTGCCTGGCTCATGGTAAGCTTTTGAAAAAGTTATTTATCCCGATTATTTGGCGGTGACGATCTTCCGGAGCAGGAGGGGCCGTCACCGTCTGTTAACCGCTGCTCGTGGTTCGCGTCGCCGGCAGACAGCGCTCGCGCTACCATGCCCGTATGATCAAGCTCGTGACCGTTGCCTCCGTTCTGGCCGCGACCCAGAAGCCGCCGGTGTCCATCGATACCAGAGATGACGGCGCGATGGCCAATTGGGCATCCCGCCTCGGCGTCGGCCGGGAGCAGCTGACGGCGGCGATCGCGGAGGTTGGTCCTTCCATCGCGGCGGTGAGGGGCTATCTGTCCCGCCCGGCTGCGCCCGCGTCAGACCGCCCCGGTATTCTGGCCTGAGCCTCAACATCTTGGATTCAGGCGGGAGGGGACACTATATTTCGTCCCGCCGCTTGGCCGTGCGCCGACGATATGCTATTTCCCGGCCGCCGCCACCGAAACGCAACGACATCCGCACGCGCCGTCCTGTCGAAGGGCGCGGCGGTGGAGATTTCGCCCATGACCACATCGTCAGCGCAGACCGCATCCGCCTCCGACACGTTCTTCTCCGCCACGCTCGAACAGGCCGATCCTGAAATCGCCGCGGCGATCCGGGGCGAACTCGGCCGTCAGCAGCACGAGATCGAACTGATCGCCTCCGAGAACATCGTCAGCCGCGCCGTGCTGGAAGCGCAGGGCTCGGTGATGACGAACAAGTATGCGGAAGGCTATCCGGGCGCGCGCTATTACGGCGGCTGCGAGTTCGTCGATGTCGCCGAGCGGCTTGCCATCGAGCGCGCCAAGAAGCTGTTCGGCGCGGGCTTCGCCAATGTGCAGGCGAACTCGGGCAGCCAGATGAATCAGGCGGTGTTTCTGGCGCTGCTCCAGCCGGGCGATACCTTCATGGGTCTCGACCTCGCGGCGGGCGGCCATCTCACCCACGGCGCTAAAGTGAACATGTCGGGTAAATGGTTCACGCCGGTGCACTATACGGTGCGCCGCGAGGACCAGATCATCGACATGGACGCGGTGGCGCAGCAGGCGCGCGAGGTGAAGCCCAAGCTGATCATTGCCGGCGGCTCGGCCTATTCGCGGGTCTGGGACTTCAAGCGCTTCCGCGAGATCGCGGACGAGGTTGGGGCGTATTTCCTGGTGGACATGGCGCACTTCGCCGGTCTCGTCGCTGGCGGCGTACATCCCTCGCCGGTGCCGTATGCGCACGTTACGACAACGACCACGCACAAGTCGCTGCGCGGCCCGCGCGGCGGCCTGATCCTCACCAATGACGAGGCCATCGCCAAGAAGCTGAATTCGGCGATTTTCCCCGGCTTGCAGGGCGGCCCGCTGATGCATGTCGTCGCCGCCAAGGCGGTGGCGCTCGGCGAGGCGCTGCGGCCGGACTTCAAGGTCTATGCGCGCAACGTCGTCGAGAACGCCAAGGCGCTGGCCGAGACGCTGCGCGCGGCCGGTTTCGACATCGTGTCGGGTGGCACCGACAATCACCTGATGCTGGTGGATCTGCGGCCCAAGGGCCTGAAGGGCAACATCTCCGAGAAGGCGCTCGGCCGTGCCGCGATCACGGTCAACAAGAACGGCATTCCGTTTGATCCCGAGAAGCCGATGGTGACGTCCGGTCTGCGCCTCGGCACGCCCGCGGCCACCACGCGCGGTTTCGGCGTGGCCGAGTTCAAGCAGGTCGGCAGCATGATCGCCGAGGTGCTGAACGCGGTGGCGCAGTCGCCGGATGGCGGCGCGACGCTGGTCGAGAACGCGATCAAGGAGCGCGTGCGCGAACTGACCGGACGTTTCCCGATCTACAGCTGAGACAGGATCACGCAGCATGCGGTGCCCGAATTGCGGCAGCCTCGATACGCAGGTGAAGGACTCGCGGCCGACTGAAGAGTCGTCCGTGATTCGCCGCCGCCGCGTCTGCATCACCTGTAATTTCCGCTTCACGACTTTCGAGCGCGTGCAGCTTCGCGAACTGACCGTCATCAAGCGCAACGGGCGCAGGGTGCCGTTCGATCGCGACAAACTGGTGCGCTCGTTGCAGATCTCGCTGCGCAAACGGCCGGTGGAGCCGGAGAAGCTGGAAAAGATGGTGTCCGCCATCGTGCGCGAGCTGGAGAGCAGCGGCGAGAGCGAGGTGTCGTCCGAGGTGATCGGAGAGACCGTGATGGAGCATCTGCGCAAGCTCGACGATGTCGCCTATGTGCGCTTCGCGTCGGTCTATCGCGACTTCCGCGAGGCCAAGGATTTCGAGGCGCTGCTCGGCGAACTCACCAACGAGGACGGCACGCTTCGCGTGATCGTCCCGAAATGATTTTCCGGATTCTCGAAGATCAGGTCGCGCAGCGATTCCAGCAGGCGCGTGCGGACGATTTTCGTTTCATGCAACTGGCGCTGGCTCTGGGGGCTCGTGGCCTCGGCCGCACGTGGCCAAATCCCGCTGTCGGTGCGGTGCTGGTGAAGGATGGCGTCATCGTCGGGCGCGGCTGGACCGCGCCGGGCGGCCGTCCGCATGCCGAGCCGCAGGCGCTGGCACGGGCAGGCGAGGCCGCGCGCGGCGCAACGCTTTATGTGACGCTGGAGCCGTGCTCGCATTTCGGCCGTTCGCCGCCCTGCGCCGACGCCATCATCGCGGCAGGCGTAGCGCGCGTGGTCAGCGCCATCGAGGATCCCAATCCGGAGGTCGCAGGGCAGGGCCATGCCCGGCTGCGCGCCGCGGGCATCAAGGTCGATGTCGGGCTCTGCATGGACGAGGCGGCGCACGCCCATGCCGGACATTTCCGCCGGGTGCGCGATGGCCGGCCGAACGTGACATTGAAGCTCGCCGTCTCGGCCGATGGAAAAATCGGTCTCTCGGGCCGGCGCCCGGTTGCGCTGACGGCCGATGCCGCCAATGCGCAGGTGCATCTGCTGCGCGCGAGGCATGACGCGATCCTGATCGGGATCGGAACCGCGCGCGCCGACGATCCGATGCTGAACTGCCGCCTGCCGGGCATGGAAGACCGCTCGCCGGTGCGGGTGGTGCTCGACACCCATCTGCGGCTGTCGCCCGCCGGGCGCCTGGCGAAGTCGGCCCGCCAGATCCCGCTCTGGGTGATGGCGTCCGAGGTTGCCGAGGCTCCGGCAGCGGCGCTGCTGGCTGCCGAGGGCGCCAAAGTCCACCGCGTTCCCGGCGACATCGCCTCAGGAACGAACCTCCCGGCTGTGCTCGGGGCGCTGGCGGGCGAGGGGATCACGCGGCTCCTTGTCGAGGGCGGCGCGCGGGTGGCGGCGGCCTTCCTTGTGGCGGGTCTCGTGGACAAGGTTTATCTGTTCCGCACGCCGCAGACGGTCGGGCCAGATGGCGTTCCGGCGCTCGATGCGTTGCCGCTCGAAACCATCACAGCTTCTCCCGCGTTCCGGGTCCATGCTACGACACAACTCGGCCCCGATACGCTCACCATCTACCGGCGCGCATAGATCATGTTTACAGGTATCGTCACCGATGTCGGCGAGATCGCCGAGTTTCGTCCCACCGCGCAGGGGCAATTGCACCGCCTGCGGATTTTCTGCGACTATGATCGTGCCACCATTGCGGACGGTGCGTCGATCGCCTGCAACGGGGTGTGCCTGACGGTGGTCCAGTCCGGTGTCGAGAACGGCCGGACGTGGTTTGAGGTCGATGCGGCGGCCGAAACGCTCGGCCTGACGACCGCGCAGCACTGGCGGACCGGCACGCGCCTCAATCTTGAGCGCGCCCTGAAGATCGGCGACGAACTCGGCGGCCATATCGTCTCCGGTCACGTCGACGGCATCGCGACCATCGTGTCGCGGGAGGATCTGCCGGACATGGCGCGCTTCACGCTGCGCTGCGCGCCCGAACTCGCCCGCTTCGTCGCCACCAAGGGCTCGGTGACGCTCGATGGCGCGTCGCTGACGGTGAACACGGTGACGCGTGACACCTTCACGGTGCTGATCATTCCGCATACGCTGGGCGTCACGACACTGAGCGCCTGGCAGACAGGCAGCAAGGTGAACATCGAGGTCGATCTGATGGCGCGCTATGCGGCGCGCCTGAGCGAAACGGCGTAGCCGCCATTCGCCACGAGGCGGTTGGCATCCGTGCGGCGGGCGACTACAAGGCTGTCCCGCTTTACATTCATGTGGACGAGACCGAGCAAGCATCATGGCCGACGCACGCCGCGCGCCTCTCAAGGACCAGACCGACCTCACCGGCGCGCGCGCGCTGATCGTCGAGGCACGGTTCTACGACGATCTTCAGGACGCCATGCTGGCGGGCGCGATTGCCGAGTTGCAGGCGGCGGGCGTGAGCCACGACGTGCTGACGGTGCCGGGTTCGCTCGAAATCGCGACGACCATCGCCATCGCGCTCGACGAGGCGGAATTGATGGGCAAGCCCTACGATCTCGCCATTGCGCTCGGCTGCGTCATCCGCGGCGAGACATTCCATTTCGAGATCGTGTCGGTGGAGTCCTCGCGTGCCCTCATGGACCTGTCGGTGAAGCGCAAGCTGCCGCTCGGCAACGGCATCCTGACGGTGAACACCGAGGAGCAGGCCTGGGCGCGGGCGCGCGTCGAGGATCAGAACAAGGGCGGCGACGCCGCGCGCGCGGCGCTGGCGGTGCTGCGCATCAAGAAACGCATGGCGAAGGGCTGAGCGATGGCCGAGCCCAACAAAGTTGTGCCGAAAAAGCCGTTCGACAAAAAGCCTCTGGAGCGCAAGGCGAACAAGCGCGGCGCGGCACGGCTCGCCGCCGTGCAGGCGCTCTACCAGATGGACATCGGCGGCGCGGGCATCAACGACATCTTTGCCGAGTTCGAGAGCTTCTGGCTCGGTGGCGAGGTGGAAGGCGAACAATATCTGCCGGCTGAAGCCGCCTTCTTTCGCGATATCGTGTCGGGCGTCGTGCGGGATCAGACACGGATCGATCCTCTCATCGACGACGCGCTGCAGGCCGGATGGCCGCTCAAGCGGATCGACGCGATTCTGCGCGCGGTGCTGCGCGCCGGGGCATATGAACTGCAGAACCGCAAGGACGTGCCGGGCCGTGTCGTCATCACCGAATATGTCGATGTCGCCAACGCCTTCGTCGACCGTGAAGAGACGGGCCTTGTGAACGCGGTGCTCGACCAGATCGGTCGCCAGTTCCGCGCCGATGAGTTCGGGCCGCGCTAGTGGGCGAGGGGCGCGCGAGCGGCTCCGGAGAGGATGCGCTGATCGCGCGCTATTTCCGGCCGGTCGCGACCGATCCCGGCGCTTTCGGTCTGCGCGACGACGCGGCAATCCTGATGACGGACGGGCGCGACCTCGTGGTCACGGTGGATGCCGTGGTCGCGGGCGTGCATTTTCTGCCCGACGATCCGCCCGACACGATCGCGCGCAAGGCTTTGCGCGTCAATCTCTCCGACCTCGCGGCCAAGGGCGCGGAGCCAGCGGGCTTCGTGGTGACGCTGGCGCTGCGCGAAGTCGCGGAAGACTGGCTTGCACCGTTCGCGCGCGCGCTCGGCGAGGATGCAGCCATGTTCGGTTGTCCGCTGCTGGGCGGCGACACCGTCTCGACGCCGGGGCCGGTCTCGATCTCGATCACCGCGTTCGGCCGCGTGCCGGCCGGCGCCATGGTGCAGCGCTGGGGCGCGGTGCCAGGCGATCATGTGCTGGTGACTGGCACCATCGGCGACGCGGCGCTGGGGCTGCGTGTTTTGCAGGGGCGCGCCGGCGGTATTTTCGCGGGCCAGCCCAATGCTGCTGCCTTTCTCGCAGACCGCTATCGCGTGCCGCAGCCGCGCACCGCGCTGGCCGAGGCCGTGCGGCTCTGCGCCAACGCGGCGATGGACGTGTCAGATGGTCTCGCTGGCGATCTCGCCAAGCTCTGCGGCGTCTCCGGCGTCAGCGCACGGATCGAGGCGGAGGCAGTGCCGTTGTCCGCTCCGGCGCGGGAGGCTGTCGCAGCCGGAGCCGTGACGCTCGCGGACCTCGTGTCGGGCGGGGACGACTATGAAATCCTCTGCACAGTGCCCGACGCCCGTCTGGCGGACTTTCTGGCGCGAGCACAAGCCGTCGATGTTCCGGTGATGCCAATCGGCCGGATCGCCGACGGCGAGGGCGCGCCGCAATTCATCGATGCGCACGGCGCGCCGCTGCCGCTGGCGAGGCTCTCTTACAGCCATTTCTAGGACCGTCTGCCCCTGCGGGAGGAGGAGTTTCCGTCCACCGATATTGGCGCAGGTGTCTGACTGATCTCCTTCACGCGTTGCCGTAGCCAAAGATGTCCGGCGTCGGTGTCGTTGCGGCCGTGCCAGGCCTGGACCACGCGAAACGGGGGTATGGCGAAAGGTGGCTTGAACAGGCGAAGCTGAAAAGGATCGATGTACGGGTCGAATAGCCGATGCGGTTCGGTTGCTACGAGGTCGGAGGTCGCGATCAGCATCGGCGCCATCAGGAACTGGCTCACAGTCAGCGAAATCTGTCGCGCTCGACCGCCTTTGATCAGAATATCGTCGACGTAGCCATGTGGGTTGCCGCGTGTCGAAACCTGCAAGTGACGCAGTTTTAGATATCGTGCGGGATCGGATAGACTGCGCAATGCCGGATGGCCGCTGCGCACGGCGCACGCGAAGGTTTCCAGGTAAAGCAGTTCTTCCCGCAGGTGCGGCGGCGGGGAGGGAAAATTCCCGGCGATCAATTCAACGTCGCCGCTCTCCAGCATGCCGAATCCGATCGCATGCGCGGTGTTGCGGGCGACGATCGTTACGTTCGGGGCCTCGCGTTCAAGACGGGCGGTGAGCCTTGGCAGCAGCACGAGTGCGGCATAGTCCGAGAGGCCGAGAGTGAACTGACGCGTGCTGGTCGAAGGATCAAAGAGCGGGCTTCCACGCAGCACATCCTGGATCCGTGTCAGCACGGATCTGACCGCCGGCGCGATGCGCTGCGCGGCGGGCGTCGGGGTCATGCCCTGTGGGCTGCGCACGAACAGCGGATCTCCGAACATGTGCCGCAAGCGATTGAGGGCGTGGCTCACCGCAGGCTGGGTCAGCCCGATCTTCTGACCCGCACGCGTCGCGTGTCGTTCCGACATCAGTGCGTCGAACACGACGAGCAGGTTGAGATCGACCTTTGATAAATTCGTATCGTTCATAAATATCATTATATATATGAATTTGATTGATTGAAACGAACGGATCATGTTCGCGACCGCCGCCAGATACGGCGGTCGAAGAGGGACATGCCGATGTTCGGACGACAAGCGGATCAGACGGCCGGGACCGGGCGCGCAACATTTTCGCGCCGATGGATCGCAAAAATTGGAGCCGGCGGGTTGGCGGGTATTTTGGCCTCGACCGGGCGGGGATGGTCGGACAATTCCGGCACGGATCGACTGTCGCGAGGGTTCGATATTCTGCGTCGCATCGGAGGCGAGAATTTCGACGGGCCTGTGAAAAGTCTGGCAGAGACCTCGCCGGACCTGTCGAGATTTACGGTTGAGTATCCGTATGGAGATGTGCTGTCTCGGCCCGGTCTTGATTTGCGATTGCGACAATTGTGCACCGTCGCGATGTTGCTGGCCGACGGGAGCGCCCGGCCACAGCTGAAGTTTCACCTGGCCGGGTACCTCAATGTCGGCGGTGAACCCGGACATCTGATTGAACTGATGTTCGTATCGGCCGCGCTGCTCGGTTTTCCGTCAAGCATTCATGGGATTGGAATCCTTCGCGAACTGTTCGCGGAACGGGCAATAGTCGTCGAACCGACGAGAGCGGCCGATGCCGACGGCCGGGCACGATGGGACAAGGGACTGAGCGCACTGGAGGCGCTGACCGGTAATGACGTCGCGGACTATTTTAAGGGTGTTTCCGCAGCCTCGCCCGATCTTGCCCGGCTGACGGTCGCGTTCGCATTCGGCGACGCCTTGGGGCGCGACGGCCTCGATCAGAAGGAAAAATTGCTCGCCATCATTGCCATGCTGGCCGCCCGCGGAAATCGCGCCGCTGCGCTGCGCATTCATCTGGCGGGAGCGCTCGCGCATGGTGTGTCCCGCGACGAGATCATCGAGGTGCTGATCCAGCTCAGCGTCTATCGTGGATTTCCCGCGGCGTTGAATGCGTTTTCCGTCGCCAGGGATGTCTTCGCCGCACCGCAGGCGGTGACCCGGGCGGATATCGCGGAGCCGGCCGGCGAGCAGAGTTCCGCGGAGCGTCTGAAAAATGGCGGTGCCCTGCTTGCAGCGACATCGGCGACAGCCGGCAATGACGTCGTGCGCAGCTTCGACGATATTGCGCCGGACCTCGGGCGCATGATCGTCGCTCACTCCTATGGCGAGATCTTTTCCCGCCCGGGTCTCGATAGCAAATCCCGCGAACTGAGTGCCTGCGCAGCACTCGCGGCGACCGGCTCCACGACGACGGAGACCCCGCTTCGTGTGCACATCAATGCAGCGTTGAACGTCGGCGCGCGCCGCGGGGAAGTCGTGGAGACGCTGGTTAACCTACTTCCTTATTGCGGCTATCCGGCAGTGCACCGCGCGGTGAGTATCGCTGCCGAGGAGTTCGCCAAGCGCCCCGGCTAGGATTCCGCCGCAAGCGCGAAGGAGAGTTCGGCCTTCCTTCGCGTAGATGACGGAGTTGCACCTGACGGGGGCACGATTATCCGGCGCGACGTCTTGTCGAATGACACGTCCGGGTGGGGGACTTGCGCCTTTCTCGGTGGATCCCTCGCGTCTGCAAAACAATTCCAGCACAAAGGGCCTCGCCGCACCTTGGGCGACATTGCGTCGCCCAAGTGCAACTGGCATGCTTCGCGCTGACGGCAGGCTGGTGTGCACTGCACGCCGGCCTGCCGCGCGCTCACGTCAGAAAACACAGGCGGGGCGAGGGGAGCACGATCCCGAAAAGCGGAAGCCGGTTTTCGGATCAGGTCATTGCGCCTTCAAAACAAAGAAGCGGCGTCCACTCAGGTTTTTCCGAACCGGACGCCAGGGGAAACAAGCAAGGACAAAAGGCAAAATCTGATGACAGCTTTGTGGGTGATTGTGCTCTGTGGAGCGCTTTCCATCGTCTACGCAATATGGGCCACGTCGTCGGTTCTGGGGGCCGATGCCGGAAATGCCCGCATGCAGGAGATTGCTGCGGCCGTGCGCGAAGGCGCTCAGGCCTATCTGCGGCGGCAGTATCTGACGATCGGCATCGTCGGCGTCGTGATCTTCGTGCTGCTGGCCTATTTCCTCGGAGTGTCGGTCGCCGTCGGGTTTGCCATCGGGGCAATCCTGTCGGGCGCAGCCGGTTTCATCGGCATGAACGTCTCGGTCCGCGCCAATGTGCGCACCGCGCAGGCGGCGACCACCTCGCTCGCGGGGGGGCTGGAACTGGCCTTCAAGGCGGGCGCGATCACCGGCCTGCTGGTGGCGGGTCTCGCGCTGCTCGGCGTGACGCTGTATTTCATATATCTGACGCAGGGGCGGGGGCTGGCGCCCAACGATCGCGTGGTGATCGATGCGCTCGTGGCGCTCGGCTTCGGCGCGTCGCTGATTTCGATCTTCGCGCGTCTTGGCGGCGGCATCTTCACCAAGGGCGCGGATGTCGGAGGCGATCTCGTCGGCAAGGTCGAGGCGGGGATTCCGGAGGATGATCCGCGCAATCCAGCGACCATCGCGGACAATGTGGGCGACAACGTCGGCGACTGTGCGGGCATGGCGGCCGACCTGTTCGAGACCTATGCCGTGACGGCGGTGGCGACCATGGTGCTGGCGGCGATCTTCTTTGCGTCGTCTCCGGCGCTGCTCAGCGTCATGACCTTGCCGCTGGCAATCGGCGGCGTCTGCATCATCACCTCGATCGTCGGCACGTTCTTCGTCAAGCTGGGGCCGAGCCAGTCCATCATGGGCGCGCTCTACAAGGGTCTGATCGCCACCGGCGTTCTCTCTGTGATCGGCGTCGCGCTGGTGATCCATCTGCTGACGGGATTCGGGGCGATTGCGGGGACCACGTATACGGGGCTGGCGCTGTTTGAATGCGGTCTCGTCGGGCTCGCGGTCACCGGGCTCATCATCTGGATCACCGAATACTACACCGGCACCGACTATCGTCCGGTGAAGTCCATCGCGCAGGCCTCTGTGACCGGCCACGGCACCAACGTCATCCAGGGACTTGCGATCTCGATGGAGGCGACGGCGCTTCCGGCCATCGTCATCATCGCGGGCATTCTGGTGACCTACAGCCTCGCGGGCCTGTTCGGCATCGCGATCGCCACCACCACCATGCTGGCGCTGGCGGGCATGATCGTGGCTCTCGACGCGTTCGGTCCGGTGACGGACAATGCCGGCGGCATCGCGGAAATGGCGGGCCTGCCGAAAGAGGTGCGCAAGTCGACCGACGCGCTCGATGCAGTCGGCAACACCACCAAGGCGGTGACCAAGGGCTATGCCATCGGCTCGGCCGGCCTCGGCGCGCTGGTGCTGTTTGCCGCGTACAACGAAGACCTCAAGTTCTTCATCGCCGATTCCGCGCGGCATCCCTACTTTCAGGGCGTGGTGCCGGATTTCTCGCTGAACAATCCTTACGTGGTCGTCGGTCTGCTGTTCGGCGGCCTGCTGCCGTATCTGTTCGGCGCGATGGGCATGACGGCGGTCGGCCGCGCGGCAGGCGCCATCGTCGAGGAGGTGCGTCGCCAGTTCCGCGAAAAACCCGGGATCATGCAGGGCAAGGACAAGCCGGACTACGGGAAGGCGGTGGACCTGCTCACCAAGGCGGCGATCAAGGAGATGATCATTCCCTCGCTGCTGCCGGTGCTCTCGCCCATCGTCGTCTATTTCGTGATCTATGCCATCGCCGGCGGCGGCGCGGCGGGCAAGTCGGCGGCGTTCTCCGCGGTCGGCGCGATGCTGCTCGGCGTGATCGTCACCGGACTGTTCGTCGCGATCTCGATGACCTCGGGCGGCGGTGCATGGGACAACGCCAAGAAGTACATCGAGGACGGCCATCACGGCGGCAAGGGCTCCGACGCCCACAAAGCGGCGGTGACCGGTGATACCGTCGGCGATCCGTACAAGGACACGGCCGGTCCGGCCGTGAATCCGATGATCAAGATCACCAACATCGTGGCGCTGTTGCTGCTGGCGATCCTGGCGCACTGACGCGCTCATCCGAAAAATAAAAGGCCCCGCAGCAGCAGCGGGGCCTTTGTTCGCAGGGTGCCACAGGCCCTTATTCGATCACGCGGATCACGCGGCGGGTGCGCGGCTCCACCAGCACGCGGCGATTGTTCACCACGGCATAGCGGTACTCGCTGTAGTCCGGCACCTCATACACCTCGACGCGCGATGGCAGCGGCTCGCCGACAACGATCGGCTCCTCCACCACGACCGACGGCCGGTTCACGCCCGTGACCGAGGAGATGACGGCGTTCGGAATTTCCAGTCCGAGCCCAACCGCCGCGCCGACCGTGCCACCGACGGCGGCGCCCAGTGGACCTGCCGCCTGGCCGCCGGCGGCGGCACCCGAGCGGGCGCCTTCTTGGGTTGTGCTTTGAGCAAACGCAGTGGCCGGCAACGCCGACAGCGCGGCAATGGCGAATGCAGTCCTGATCTTCATGAAAACCTCCGATGGTCCATCGATCGGGGGACCAACGGCGGCTTCGACGGGTTGTTCCGGGCGCGCACCCTGGAACCCCGCCGCGCGAGGCGGAACCGGTTCCGTCTCAGCGGGGCGCGATGAGCCGGAACAGCGGGGCGAGATAGCTGATTTCCTGGCCGCTCGTGGGCGTGGTGCGGCTGATGAAATCAAAGATCTTGCCGTCCTGCAGGCCGTAATTGGCCAGCCGGCGAACCTGCCGGTTTTTGTCGAAATAGATCGCGATCACGCGCTGGTCGATCACCTGCTGATTCATGAAGGCGACTTTCCGTTCCGCCCGTTGCGAGATGTAGTAAAATACCTCGCCATCCAGCGTGGCGACGGTTGAGGGCGTGCCCATCACCAGCAGCACCTGATCCTGGCTGGCGCCGATCGGAATCTGCTCCAGCGCCCCGTCCGGCAAAATGTAGCCCTTCTGGTACTGTTCACCCGTGCAGCCGGCCCCCGCGCCGGCCAGCCCAACCACCAGCGCCACCGCCGCCATGCGCACGCTCTTGCGGAAGGCGGAGGGAGCCGTCATCGTGTCATTCCGGATCGACATTGCGGGCTGGGCCTTCCTCTTGCATCGTTTGGCGTTGTGACGTACCGGGCACCACGTTCGATTGCAACGCCCGCAGGATTGCCGCGCGCCTTACGGAACAGAGCATGCCATCCCTGATCCCGCCGTTGATCTGGCCCTTCAGGCGCTCCGAAAGCCTGACTGTTGCGCCGCGCCGGACCATTGAGACCATCTATGGCATGATCGTGGCGCAGACTCGTGAACCGGCGTTCTACGAACGGTTCGGGGTCCCGGATACCGTCAGCGGGCGCTTCGATCTGCTGCTGCTTCACATGTGGCTGGTTCTGCGTCGCCTGAGGCGGGAGGGGCCGCCCGATCCGCTGTCGCAGGCCCTGTTCGATCGATTCTGCGAGGATATGGACGGCAATCTGCGGGAGATGGCCGTGGGCGATCTGGCCGTTCCAAAACGGATGCGTAAATTCGGCGAGGCGTTTTACGGGCGGATGGCGGCCTATGATGCCGCGCTGGATGCTGGTGGCGACGCGCTGGCGCAGGCTATCGACAAAAATGTTCTGTTTGGAAGGGGCGCGGGCAACGGGCAACGCCTGGCTGCCTACGCCGTGGATGCGCTGAAGGTGTTGTCCGCAAGCGACGACGAGGCGGTGCGGGACGGCCGGTTCGTATTTCCGTCTCCCGGCCGGTAAAGCCCGAAGGCGGACACGTTGGAATTCAGGAAAAAGAGGAGTGGCCGATGACCAGTCAGGCCATCTGGAGCGATACGGTCATGGTCAGCCAGATTCCGGAGACGGGGCTGCATCGCGAGATCGTGGCGGACGAGGCGGTCCGGGCTGAACTTGCGCGGATCGGAGGTCTGCGCGAGGTGACGGAGGCGCGCGGGGTCTTTGATCTGGCTCATGTCGGTGGCGAGAGGGTCCGGGTCACCGGACGCGTCACGGCGCGAATCGGTCAGACCTGTGTGGTCACGCTCGATCCGATGACCGCCGAGATCGACGAGCCCATCGATCTCGAATTCGCGCCCCCCGAGGTGGCCGAGACGCAGGCGAAAGCCGCGAGCCACGGTTCGGACGACGACGATCAGCCGGAGCCCCCGGAAACGATCGCGAATGGCACGATCGATCTGGGGGAACTGGCTGCCGAATACCTTTTTCTGGGCGTCGATCCCTATCCCCGCAAGCCGGGCGCCGTTTTCGAGGCTCCGAACACGCCGCCCGATCCCGAGGACCACCCCTTCGCGGCGCTCAAGGCCCTCAAAGCCCGGTCGGGTGCGGGCGACGGCGAGGGGAACTCCTGACAGTTTCCGATAACGATTGGAACGTCAGACTGTTGTGTCGGTGCGCGGACAGGGTATTGTCCGCGCGCCGAAGCCATTCCCAGCTTCGGACGCCGCAAGTCCGCGGCGACGACCCGCAGGGCGGCGGTCTTCCGTCTGTTCGACACAAGTTTCCGGAACGTTGATGCCTCAAAAGGTCCGAATCGCGCTGGACGCCATGGGTGGCGATGTCGGCCCGGCCGTGGTTGTCCCCGGGGCTGCCATGTCGCTGATGCGCCAGCCGGACACCACATTCCTGATGTTCGGCGACAAGGCCAGGATCGAGCCGGAACTGGCGGCGTATCCTGCGTTGAAGGCCGTGACGCGCGTGATCCACACCGATGTCGCGGTTTCCATGGAAGACAAGCCCAGCCAGGCGCTGCGCCGGGGCCGCAAGACTTCGTCGATGTGGATGGCGATCGAGGCAGTGAAGGAAGGCGAGGCCGATTGCGCGGTCTCCGCGGGAAATACCGGCGCGCTGATGGCCATGGCGCGGTTCGTGCTGCGCATGCTGCCGGGCATAGACCGCCCCGCCATCGCGGGCGTTTGGCCGACCATGCGCGGCGAATCCGTGGTGCTGGATGTCGGCGCATCCATCGGAGGCGACGCCCACCATCTTGCCGCGCTGGCGATCATGGGCAGTGCCATGGCGAGGGTTCTCTTCGATCTCGAACGGCCGACCGTGGGATTGCTCAATATCGGCGTCGAGGAGGTCAAGGGCGTCGAAGAGGTCAAGGAGGCGGCCGAGTTGCTGCGCAACCTGCCGTCGCCGCCGTTTGAGTTCATCGGATTCGTGGAAGGCGACGGGATCGGCCGGGGCGCGGCCGACGTGATCGTGTCCGAAGGCTTTGCCGGCAATATCGCGCTGAAGGCCGCCGAGGGGACGGCGCGCCAGATGGCGGAATTCCTTCGCAGTGCGATGTCTCGTACCTGGCGCGCCAAGATCGGCTATCTGTTCGCGCGCGGCGCCTTTCAGGCGCTGAAGGAGAAGCTCGATCCGCGCAAATCCAACGGCGGCGTGTTCCTAGGGCTTAATGGCATTGTCGTCAAAAGCCATGGCGGGACAGATGCGGAAGGCTTCGCCTCCGCGGTCGATGTGGGTTATGAGATGGTTCGCTACGATTTGCTCAACAAGATCAATCAGACGCTGGACAGGGAAGGGCTGAGCTTGGAACGCACGCCGGCAATGCAGGGGACGGCTTCGTGAGCGTGGTGCGTTCGGTCGTCCTAGGGTGCGGCGCGTATCTGCCGGACAGGGTGCTTAGCAACAACGAACTGGCCGCGATGGTCGATACGTCGGACGAATGGATCGTCCAGCGCACCGGAATCCGTCAGCGTCACATCGCGGCCGAGGGCGAATTCACCTCGCATCTCGGCACGCGAGCCGCGCAGGCGGCGCTGGCCAATGCTGGTGTCGATGCGCAGTCCATCGACCTGATCGTGCTGGCGACGTCGACGCCCGACAACACATTTCCTGCTACCGCCGTCGCGATCCAGAACGAGCTTGGCATTCATCACGGCGCGGCGTTCGACCTGCAGGCCGTCTGCTCCGGTTTTATCTTCGCGCTTGCGACCGCCGACAATTTTCTGCGGGCCGGCACGTACAAGCGGGCGCTGGTGATCGGCGCGGAAACGTTCTCCCGCATCCTCGACTGGACCGATCGGGGGACATGCGTGTTGTTCGGAGACGGCGCAGGCGCGGTCGTGCTCGAGGCTCAGGAGCAGTCGGGAACGACTGCCGATCGCGGCGTGCTGACCACGCACCTGCGATCGGATGGCCGCCACAAGTCGAAACTGTATGTGGACGGCGGCCCGTCATCCACGCAGACCGTCGGTCATCTGCGCATGGAGGGCCGCGAGGTCTTCAAGCACGCGGTCGGCATGATCACCGACGTGATCGTCGACGCCTTCGCCGCCACGGGAACGTGCGCCGACGATCTCGACTGGTTCGTTCCGCATCAGGCCAACAAGCGCATCATTGATGCATCGGCGACCAAACTGCATATTGCCCCGCAGAAAGTCGTGCTGACTGTCGATCGACATGGCAACACGTCGGCCGCGTCCATTCCGCTGGCGCTGGCGGCCGCGGTCGCCGACGGACGCATCAAGAAGGGCGATCTGGTGATGCTCGAAGCCATGGGCGGAGGCTTCACCTGGGGCTCGGCGCTCGTTCGCTGGTGAGAATGTCGCTCTACGATATTGAAATCTTTCAGAAGATTGCTAGCATTCGCACCTTCATTGCGGCGACCGGTGTTGACCCTCTTGCGCGAAACCCATAGTTTCGCGGCTCAAGTTCGCCGTGATTTTTTGGGGGCAAGGCGATGACAGCAACCGGAAAACCTTCCGCGGGAAAGACAGTCACGCGCGTCGATCTGTGCGAGGCCGTCTATCAGAAGGTTGGTCTATCGCGAACGGAATCGTCGGCGTTTGTCGAACTCGTTCTGAAGGAAATCACCGACTGCCTGGAGAAGGGCGAGACGGTAAAACTGTCGTCGTTCGGTTCCTTCATGGTCCGCCAGAAAGGCCAGCGGATCGGGCGCAATCCGAAGACCGGCACCGAAGTGCCGATCTCGCCGCGCCGTGTGATGGTGTTCAAGCCCTCGGCGATTCTCAAGGATCGGATCAACGGCGGCAAGGGCGGCGACGAAGACGAGACGGCAGGCGGCGAAGCATAGGCTCTGCCTTCCGCTGCGTGCGGAATACGTCCTCCGCACGTGACAGACCTGGCGCCTTGTCTGGAATTTCCTCAGGGCCGGACGTATCGTTGGAGCGTAGCGAAACTCTCGACATGCCGAGTCGCTCATTGAACGGAGCCGCGCATGGACAAGGCGCCTGACGCTTTCCGAACCATCAGCGAGGTGGCGGCCGACCTCGAACTGCCCCAGCACGTGTTGCGGTTCTGGGAGACGCGCTTCTCACAAATCCGTCCGATGAAGCGGAGCGGCGGACGCCGCTACTATCGCCCCGACGATGTCGAACTGCTGAAGGGGATTCGCCATCTGCTTTATGGCGAGGGCTACACGATCCGTGGCGTGCAGCGCATTCTCAAGGAGCAGGGAATCAAGGCGGTGCAGGCGCTGGCGCAGGGCGGTGCGTCCGATGGGCGACCTTCGCCGTCGTTTGCGGATTCCCGGTCGATGCGGGATGAATCTGACGAGGCCGATGCCAATCTCTCCGACGCTGAGGCGGTCGAGGACGAGGATCTGGACGAGGATTTCGACATCACCGCTGCCGATGTGCAGGACGGCGAGGATATCGACGCCGGCGACGAACTCGATGAGGACGACGCGGCTGAGGACGAGGCGGGGCCGGTTACGGCCGCGCCTGCGCCCCGTTCGGAGCCCGTGTTTTCGCCGCATGTTCCGGAGCCGCCCGTGCCGCGGTCGTTGCAGCCGTCCCCGGCTGCGATTGCGCGGCCTCCTGCCTCAGTCGCTCCTTCGGCTCCACGATTGCGTGATGACGAGCGCGAAGCGCTTCAGGGCGCGCTCGAGACGCTGATCGCGTGCCGGGAGGCGCTCGACGCGGCGATGCGGGAGCCGGCCGACAGTGCGTAAGTCGGTGGGCGCTTGCGCTGGGGGGCGAACGACGCTACAGCATCGGCTCCGCAAGGAACGGAGCGTGGCGCAGCCCGGTTAGCGCACTAGTCTGGGGGACTAGGGGTCGTGGGTTCGAATCCCGCCGCTCCGACCAAAACCCCGCCCGGCCGATAAGCCAGTAAAGGCTGTCCTGAGAGGTTCGCGGGGTGTTCGGTCACCGTCCAAAACATCGGAAGGTTGCAGGTGTCGTCGCTTGGACGGTTGCCCATGCGCTGATGTTGCAGGTGATTTTGATATCGGTGCTGGCGGCCGGCCATGTCGGCGAGGCCGGATTCTCATCCGTGTTGTGCCGGCCTTCGGCGACCGTAACGTCCGCAGACGCCACACACGGCGAACCCGGCGAGGGCATCGTCCTTGTTCATTGCCCGCTGTGCCTTGGCGCGGGCTTCGCGACAGGCCCCGATGCTTCGGTTGTGGCGCCCTCGCGCGTCGCCCGGCCTTTGACCTTCGCAGGCATTTCCCGCTCGTTCCGGATCGCGGGCCGATCGTCTCACCATCAGGCGCGCGCGCCTCCGCAAGCCGCTCCACTGCAAGCCTAGCCCTGCGCCGTCACTCGCGAAGGCGTTGGCCGGGCTCGATCGATGGTCCCGATCTCACCCTGACAGCATATCGCCGACAGGCCGGCGATGCCTTCTGATGATCCGGATCGCAAAACCCCAGACACATCAAATGGACATCATCATGATCATGCAATCCAAAGCGCGTGCCGCGTTCGCTTCGTTTTCCGCTTTCGTCGGCGTGGCTCTCGCAACTCTTCCCGCCGTGGCGCAGGAAACCAAGGCCGGCGATCTCGTCATCACCCAGCCCTGGAGCCGGGCGACGCCGAATGGCGCCAAGGTCGCCGCCGGCTATCTTCAGATCACCAACAAGGGTACGGCGGAAGACCATTTCATCGCGGTTTCCACCGAACGGGCCGCCAGCGGCGAAATTCACGAGATGGCCATGAACAACGGCGTCATGACCATGCGTCCGCTCGACAAGGGACTGGCGATTGCTCCGGGTCAGACCGTGACGCTGGCGCCCGGCGGCTACCACCTGATGTTCATGCAGCCCAAGGTGCCGTTCAAGGAAGGTGACAAGATTCCCGTGACGCTCAGTTTCGAGAAGGCCGGAAAGGTGGATGTCACATTCGACGTTCGCGGTATCGCGGCGGGCGCGGGCGGCATGAGCCATGACAGCCATACGGGCATGGGCAAGGCGAAGCACGCGCACTGACGCGACTGGAGAACATCTTGCGCTGTCGCCGCACCCGGTGCGGTTGCAAGACCTGTTGATACCGGACGCGACAATCACCACACTCTTCGTCGCCTGCTCGGTGCGGGCGATGGAGAGACCATGCGCAAGCCCCCGCGATCTTGCCGACCGCATGGCCGGACGCCGGAAGGCCGCCACGGATGGCTACCGGCGCGACACCTTCGTTCTGCCCCGCCCGGAGGCGCGGGCGACAGCGCGGGATTATTTCGACCGGTTTCCCAAGGCGGCTTATCTGACGGCCGTCGATACCTGGCGGGAACTGCCGGGCGACCGGATCGAATTCACCATGCGGCGGCTGCCGAGCGCCGACTGATCCTCGCTGTGGCCGCCAAATAACCGACTTTTAGCCTTGTTTTCAGGTTTCCTGGGTGTTTCGCCGGAACCGGATGCGGACGAAACCATTTCCTCATCGTCACGAAACCAAGCTGAAACGCAGGCCCGTTACACGCTTGGCCAACAATGACGGGGAGCTTTTCCATGAACCACTCCATTCACACGGCGGATCGTTCGACCCACCTGAAGATCGTGGTGATGGCGCTTGTGGCCGGCATCGCAATTCTCAGCGCGGGTATCTTCGCGCGGCCGAATGTTGACGTCGGCACGCAGACGGCTGGCGTGGTCAAGGCGACCCGGACGGTCGCCACCGCCAGCGCTTCATCCGCTCTCGTGCGGTAATTTTATCTTCCTTGACGGGATCGGCCGCCCGCCGCGCGGGCGGCCTTATTATTTTGAGCATCCGTTGCGTGGAACCGCATCCGGGAGCCGCTTGTTCTGCCTCGTCGGGTAGTCGATAAGCGCGGCACTCGACGCATTCTGGAGGATTTCGGTGGCCGTTGGTCTGATGGCGTTGCTCGACGACGTCGCTTCGCTCGCGAAGGTCGCTGCATCGTCGGTCGATGACATCGCCGCGCAGGCGGCGAAGGCAGGGGCGAAGGCGGCAGGTGTCGTGATCGACGATGCGGCGGTGACGCCGCGCTATGTGGTGGGTCTGGCGGCAGAGCGCGAGCTTCCGATCATCGCCAAAATTGCGATCGGTTCGCTGCGCAACAAACTGCTGATCCTGCTGCCCGCTGCGCTTGCGCTGAATTATTTCCTGCCCTCGGCTCTGACGCCGCTTTTGATGCTTGGCGGTCTGTATCTCTGTTATGAGGGAGCCGAGAAGGTCGTTCACGCATTGTGGCCGGGCGAGGTCCATGCCGAGAAGGCAAATGCGGTGCCGGGTCCGACGACACCCGACGCTCTCGAAGAGGCCAAGGTGGCGGGTGCGATCAAGACCGATTTCATTCTGTCGGCCGAGATCATGACCATCGCGCTATCGGCTATTCCGGATGGCACCATTGTCGAGGAGGCGGTCGCGCTTGCGCTGGTGGCGATCGGCATCACGGCTGCGGTCTACGGTGTCGTTGCGCTGATCGTGAAGGCGGACGATGTCGGGCTGGCCTTAGCGGCCAGTCAGCGGACCGGGATGGCCGGTGGCGCGCAACGCGGGATCGGCCGGCTGCTCGTCGCCGGCATGCCGCATGTCCTGAACGTACTCAGCGTTGTCGGCACGGCTGCCATGGTCTGGGTCGGGGGCGGCATTCTCGTGCATGGTCTGGAGACATTCGGTGTCACCGCGATCGGGCATCTCATTCACGATGTCAGCAAGGCCGTGGCGAGCATCGTGCCCGCCGCCGCGCAGGCGGCCGTCGGATGGATCGCGGAGGCGGTCGGCGCCGGCGTGGTGGGCCTGATCGCGGGCGGGATTCTCGTCCCGCTCGTGTCTCATGTGATCGAGCCGCTGTGGACGACCGCGAGACGTGTGATTCCGGCGCGCGGTGTCAGTTAGAGCATGATCCCGAAAAATGGGATCCGGTTTTCGGACAAGATCATGCTCTTCTTGTCGAAAATCAGAGGCAGATTCGGCGCAGTCGAATTTGACTCTAGGCTTGAGCCGGCTGAGTCAGTTCCGGCACGTTCATTGTTCTCTCTGGCGTGACCAGAGTGGCATCGAGCGGATGGCGCAGGTGCCATCCGAGCGTTGCGGCGATGATCATCGTCGCAGCGAAATTGTTGCCCAGCGCCTGAAACAGGTGCGGGAAGAACGGCAGGGACAGCAGCATCAGGGCGGCCGCGAGCGCGAGCGCGCCGCAACTGAGAAGCCGCGCTCCCTTGCGTGGATCGTAGGCGGCGCGATGCACCAGCACCGTGACCGGGAAGAACAGCCAGATGAAATAATATTGCCGTGCAAGCGGTGAGGCGATCGTCATCAGACAGAACAGGATAGCGATTTCTTCCGCGTTCGAGCGCGCGGTAGTCCGCGCCAGCGGCGGCATCAGCCAGAGGAATCCGAGTCCGATCACGCCGCAGACAACCGCCACGATCACGTTGGCAGTCTTATAGTCCACGTCGATGATGTTCATCATTTCGACGGGATCGTTCGGATCTTCCTGATTGTAGTTGATCGGCCGCACCAGTCGGTGGGTGATCGCGATCACCGACTGGTTGACCCACGACCAATTCTGTTCGGGGCGCTGACCGAAACCCTGTTCGGACGACGAGCCGACCATGCCGCGATACCAGTTGGTCAATTCGCTGATGTTGCGATCGAATCCGCGGATCGGCGCGGGAAGTACGATAAGAAACGCCACGAGAAACGCGGCCATGCTGGCGGCCGGAATCCATTTCCGCCGCCACAGCAGATAGGGAAGCACGGCGACGGGAAACGCCTTGATCGCGGTGGCGAGCGCGAACAGCGCGCCGGCGCTCCAGCCGCGCCCCTTCAGCATCAGCCAGAAGCCGCACAGCATCATCGCCAGCAACAGCAGATTGGGCTGGCCCAGATCGAACATGTCGAAGATCGAAGTCAGCATCGCGAAGCTCGGAACGGCCGCGATCCACGGACTGGGTTCGCGCCCCGATCCTGTCATGTCATTCGACAGATGGCTTGTGATCCACCAGGCCGCGGCGTTGACGACGCAGAGGAAGATGTAAAGCGGGATCGGGCCGAACAGGCTCGGCAATGCCAGCAGGATGGCGGCGGGCGGAGGATAGATGAATTCGAAATAGTCCGAGACGTTCTTCGGGTACAGGTCGCCGCCATTCAGAATCTGTTGGCCGGCCCAGTACCAGAGGGAATAGTCCTTGGTCTTGCCCTGTCCGAAAACCTCCGGAACGAGGACATCGAGCGTCAGCAGGACGCAGGCGACCATGAAAAGGACATCGGTCGCAGACCGGAACGATGGGAGTCGAAACACGCGATGCGCCGCCTGCCGCTTAAAGGGGCGTCATCCCTAGCAGAAAGGGACGGGGGCCGAAACCGTGCCGTTCTGCCCCCGGCGCATGGGGCTCAGCGTTTGGTGCCCGATCTCGGAATGCATTTGCGGGTCCACGTGACACCCGAAGGGGTCAGCGTCGCTCCCGTGATCTCCTTGATCTCTCCCGCGGGGCATGATCCGTCATCGACCAGCACGCGCTGGCCGACCCGCAGGCTGGGGATATCCTGTTCGCGGGCGACGGGTGTTGCGGCGTGTGTGGTTTGCGGAAGCGCTGTCGAGAGCAGGATACCGAGCACAATCCACCGTCCGTGACGCGTGGTCTGATGGGCCATCATTTCTTCTCGATCTTGAGGCCATCGGGGCCGACATTGATCTGCACGCCCTCGGGCTGCTTGCGCTCCTGATACAGATTGTAGCCGAGCACGGCGACGACGACGATCAGCGCGCCGAGCAGAAGATAAAGCAGGTTCCGATTCATTTGCGAAATTCCTGACGTGAATCACTTAAGTCCAATCTATTCGCGCATTGCTGCTTTTGAAATGCGCTGCTGTACGGGAACCGGAAGTGATGATTTGATGCGGCGGTGGAACCGGCGCAAAAGGCGTAAGACAGGATGATTGATCAGGATACCCAGCGCCGCATCATCGATGCGGTGAACGACAGGTTCGATGCCCAGCTTGGCACGACCAGCGATTTCGTTGCGATTCCCTCGACACGGGGCGCGGAAGGGCCGTGCCAGGATATGATCGGCGATCTCCTGCGCGAGCGCGGTTACGAGGTCGACGACTGGCACATCAATGTCGATGACCTCAAGGACATGCGCGGCTTCGGGCCGATCGAGCACGACTTTTCTCGCGCACGCACGGTGTGTGGAACGTACCGCCCGGCCAATGCGTCTGGTCGCTCGCTGATCCTGCAGGGGCACTGCGACGTGGTGCCGGCCGGGCCGCTGGACATGTGGGAGACGCCGCCGTTCTCGCCGACCATCAAGGACGGCAGGATGTACGGTCGGGGCGCCTGCGACATGAAGTCCGGCACCATCGCTGCGCTCTACGCGCTGGACGCGCTGAAGGCGGCGGGGCTCGCCCCGACCGGGCGTGTCCATTTCCAGTCGGTGATCGAGGAGGAGAGCACCGGCGTCGGCGCGCTGTCCACGTTGCAGCGTGGCTACCGCGCCGATTGCTGCTTCATTCCCGAGCCGACCAACGGCGCGATGGTCCGCTCGCAGGTCGGCGTGATCTGGTTTCGCCTGAAGGTGCGCGGCTTTCCCGTGCATGTGTTCGAGGCCGGCAGCGGGGCGAACGCGATCATGGCGGCTTATCACCTCATCCACGCCGTCCAGAAGCTGGAGGAGGAGTGGAACAAGCGCGCCGTCACAGACAAGCATTTCAAGGACGTGGTGCACCCGATCAACTTCAATCCCGGCATCATCACGGGCGGCGACTGGGCGTCCAGCGTGCCGGCGTGGTGCGATGTCGATTGCCGGATTGCGGTGCTGCCGGGCTGGGACATCAAGGCGGCGCAGGACGAAATTCTGGCGTGCGTCGCGGCTGCCTCGCGCGACCATCGTTTCCTGTCCAACAATCCGCCGAAGGTGGAGTGGTCGGGCTTTTTGTCCGAAGGCTACGAGCTTGTGAATGCGAGCGAGCAGGAAGCCGCGTTCGGAAAGGCGTTCGCGGCCGTGTATGGCGGCGGCAACGTGCCGGAGCTCTCGTTCACAGCGCTGACCGACACGCGCTTCTACGGCCTCAACTACAACATCCCGAGCCTGTGTTTCGGCGCGAGCGGGGCGGCGATGCACGGCTTCAACGAATACGTGGATCTTGAATCGCTGCGCAGGAGCACGCAGGCGACCGCGCTGTTCGTCGCCGAATGGTGCGGCGTCGAAAAGGTTTAGCCGCGAGGCCTTTCGAGTGCGGTCAGGATCGCATCGAGCCCGTCGGTCAGCGCGGCCGGGCCGGGCTGGAGAATCAGCGGCGACTTGATCTCGATAATCAAATCATCGCGCACGGCAGGGATCGCACTCCATCCCGGCCGTGCGCGAATTCTTTCGGGCCGCACTTTCTTTCCGCACCATGAGGCGAGGATGATGTCGGGCGCGGCGGCGATCACCGCCTCGGGCGTGACGATGCGATCCTTCGCGGACGGTTGTGACGCGAGCGCGGCGAAAACATCGTCGCCGCCTGCGATCCGGATCAGTTCCGATACCCAGCCGATCCCCGATATCAGTGGCTCGTCCCATTCCTCGAAATAGACTTTGGGCCGACGCCCGCCTGCTGCCGTTCGCTGCGCGACAACGGCCAGCCGTTGCTCGTAGCCGCGCGCCAGCGTTTCGGCGGCTGACTGGGCGTTCACCAGTGCGCCGACCGTACGGATCATGGCGAGGATGCCCGCGATGTCGCGATGATTGAAGCCGTGGACCGCGACGCCCGCCCGCATCAACTCGGCGACGACGTTCGCCTGCATGTCCGAGAACGCCAGCACCAGATCGGGCTGCAGGGCGAGGATTTTCGGCACGTCGGCCGAGATGAACGCGGACACGCGCGGCTTCTCCCGCCGCACGCGCGGCGGCCGCACCGCATAGCCCGAAACGCCGACGATGAGATCGTCCTGACCCAGCAGGTAAAGGGTTTCGACCGTCTCTTCGGTTAGACAGACAATTCGCTGTGGAGGAAAGGTGCGCATTCGGGCACACTACCGTTCAAACATGCCGTCGTCGCGATGGCGAAAACGAAACACGAGGGAGGAGTGCGGTGACGCCGCTCGAACGGATCAGGTCCATGCCCATGCCGTTTTCCGCGCTGATGGGCGTGGAATTCACGGAAGCGGAGCCCGACAGGGTGGTGGCGCGCATGATCGTGCGCGAGGACCTGTGCACGCTCGGGCACACGATCCATGGCGGCGCGGCAATGGCGCTGGCGGATGCTGTCGGTGCGGCCGCGACCGTTCTCAATCTGCCGGCTGACGCCAAGGGCACGACCACCCTCGAAAGCAAGACGAATTTCATCGGCGGCGCAAAGGCGGGAACGGCGGTCGTCGCGACCGCGACCCCGGTGCATCGGGGGCGTCGCACGCAGGTGTGGCAGACCCGGCTTGAGACCGAGGACGGCAAGCTGGTGGCGCTGGTGACGCAAAGTCAGATGGTTCTTTAGCCGGACAGGGGTGTCCCGGGACGTTGGATCTGGCGCATCCGGTAGGACCGTAGCGATTTGGGTGAATTCTTGGATTCATTGCGTTGAATTAAAGGAGGGATGTTGGCGCGACGCAGCATGAGGTGTCAGACTTAAAAATGAACATAATATTCATTTGAGGTTCAGTTATTTTTATCACGCAAAAACAGTAGCTTGACAGTGATTTTCCATTGGCCGTCAGGTCTTGAAGCAGGCCGTGCGATAATTAGTGACTTGATATTCACGGTGCAATGCACAATATTGGTGTCGTCGAGACTGAATGAACGGGATCCTCGGTTTGCGAGGGAAGAAGATGGCCAAGATCGCTGACACGTCTGCCCTGCATCGCGCGCTTCCAGGCCGCATCCGCCCGCTGTTGTCGAGCGAGATGCCCCTGCTGGAGCAGCATCTGCTGCGGCTCGATCCGGAAAGCCGTCACGATCGTTTCAACGGCTTCACCGACGAGAGCTTCCTGCGCCGTTACGCTGCCAAATGCCGGAACGACGGCACCATCGTCATCGCCTATGTCGAGGACGGCAAGGTTCGCGCCGCGGCCGAGCTGCATCCGCCGGAGAAGGTGTCCGACGATTTGCCGGAAATCGCCTTCAGCGTGGAGAGCGGCCTGCGTCGGCTTGGTGTCGGTACGCTGCTGTTCGAGCGTCTGATCGGCGAGGCGCGGCGCCGCGGTTATCAGAAGTTGCGCATCACCACCGGATCGAGCAACGAGGGCATGCGCGCGCTGGCGCACAAGTTCGGGGCGAACCTGTCCTTCTATCGCGGCGAATCTACGGGCACGATCGATCTGACCCAGCCGGAACTGGCCGATATGGGACGTATCCCGCCGGTCGGACCCGCCGACCTCGCGGCGGCCGCTGTCAGCTTCAACCAGACCTACTGGAAGATGCTCTCGGACATCTACACCACTCTCAAACCTGCCCGGGTCGCCTGACGCCCGCGGGCCGGGGCCCGGGAAGGCGGGAGCTCGAATCGGCCTGCCGCCACACGTTGCCCCGCCTGAACGGGGCGCGGGGCAATCGGGCGGAGGAGAGTTTTGCGCCTTGTGTTTTGCGGCGCGATCCGGTTTCACTGCGCGACCTTCCTTCATGCTCCAGTGATTCCGGGCGTTCCATGCGACTGTCGCGCTATTTTCTGCCGATCCTGAAAGAAAACCCGAACGAGGCCGAGATCGTCTCGCATCGGCTGATGCTGCGCGCCGGCATGCTGCGGCAGGAGGCGGCGGGCATCTACGCGTGGCTGCCGCTCGGCCTGCGCGTGCTCAAGAAGATCGAGCAGATCGTGCGGGAGGAGCAGAACCGCGCCGGTGCCATCGAGGTGCTGATGCCAACGCTGCAACTCGCCGACCTGTGGCGCGAGAGCGGCCGCTATGATGCCTACGGCCCCGAGATGCTGCGCATCCAGGACCGCCACAAGCGCGAACTGCTCTATGGTCCGACCAACGAGGAGATGATCACGGACATCTTCCGCGCGTCGGTGAAGTCCTACAAGAGTCTGCCTCTCAACCTCTACCACATCCAATGGAAGTTCCGCGACGAGCAGCGCCCGCGCTTCGGCGTGATGCGCGGCCGCGAATTCCTGATGAAGGACGCTTACTCGTTCGATATCGACGAGGAGGCCGCGCGCCTGTCCTACAACAGGATGTTCGTCGCCTATTTGCGCACCTTCGCGCGCATGGGCCTGAAGGGGATTCCGATGCGTGCCGAGACCGGCCCCATCGGCGGCGACCTCAGCCATGAGTTCATCGTGCTGGCCGAGACCGGCGAGTCCGGCGTGTTCTGCGACCGCGCGGTGCTCGATCTGCCGGTCCCGGACGAGAACGTGGATTATGACGGCGACCTGTCGCCGATCGTGAAGCAGTGGACCTCGCTTTACGCGGCGACCGAGGACGTGCACGAGCCGGAACGCTACGCACGTGAGGTGCCGGAGGATCGGCGCGTCGAGACGCGCGGCATCGAGGTCGGTCAGATTTTCTATTTCGGCACCAAATATTCGCAGGCCATGAAGGCCGTGGTTGCCGGACCCGATGGCGTCGAGCGTCCGATCCATGGCGGCTCCTATGGTGTCGGTGTTTCTCGTCTTGCGGGTGCGATCATCGAGGCGTGCCATGACGATGCGGGCATCAAGTGGCCGGAGGCGGTCGCCCCCTTCACGGTCGCGGTGATGAACCTGAAGCAGGGCGCGTCCGAAACCGACGCGGCGAGCGAGAAGCTTTATCGGGCGCTGGCCGCCAAGGGCATTGACGTTCTCTACGACGACACCGACCAGCGTCCCGGCGGCAAGTTCGCCACCGCCGACCTGATCGGAATCCCGTGGCAGGTGATGGTCGGCCCGAAGAGCCTCGCCGAGGGCAAGGTCGAACTGAAGCGCCGCAGCGACGGCACGCGCGAATTGCTGAGTCCGGAGGATGTGCTGGCGCGGCTGGCGCCTTGATCGGCGTCTGCCATCAAATTTATGCGTCGCCGGCGGCGGGGGCGTTTCGTGGGCTAGAATACGCCCGATTCGTATGAAATCCCCGGCCATGGAAAAAGCCATGAGCGAGCCTGTCGGCACCGCGCCGTTTTCCCGATTTGAATGGATGCTGTCCGGGCGCTACCTGCGGGCCCGACGCAAGGAAGGATTCATTTCGGTCATCGCCGGATTTTCCTTCCTCGGCATCATGCTCGGCGTTGCGACGCTGATCATCGTGATGGCGGTGATGAACGGCTTCCGCAAGGAACTGCTCGACAAGATTCTTGGGCTCAACGGCCACATCGTGGTGCAGCCGCTGGAGTCGCCGCTAACGGACTGGAAAGAGGTTGCCGAGCGCATCTCGAAGGTCGACGGCATCCGCCTCGCGGCGCCGGTGGTGGACGGACAGGCGCTGGCATCCTCGCCGTTCAACGCGGCGGGCGTGTTTGTGCGCGGCATCCGCGCCTCCGATCTCGACAACGTCACCTCCATCGCGAAGAACATCAAGCAGGGCACGCTCGATGGTTTCGACGACGGGCAGGGGATCGCGATCGGCCGGCGCCTCGCAGATCAGCTCTCCGTCCATGCGGGCGATTCGGTCACGCTGGTTGCGCCGCGCGGCGCGGTGACGCCGATGGGCACGACCCCGCGCATCAAGCCCTACAAGGTCGCCGCCGTGTTCGAGATCGGCATGTCCGAATACGATTCGACCTTCGTGTTCATGCCGATGGCGGAGGCGCAGGCCTATTTCAACCGCAACAATGACGTGACCGCCATCGAGGTCTATACGGGCAATCCCGATCGCGTCGACGTCTACCGCAGGGCCGTGACCGAAGCTGTCGAGCGGCCCATCTTTCTGATCGACTGGCGGCAGCGTAACGCGACGTTCTTCAACGCGCTGCAGGTCGAGCGTAATGTCATGTTCCTGATCCTGACGCTGATCGTGCTGGTCGCCGCGCTGAACATCATTTCCGGCCTCATCATGCTGGTGAAGGACAAGGGCGCGGATATTGCCGTGCTGCGCACCATGGGTGCCTCGCAAGGGTCGATCATGCGGGTGTTCCTCATCACGGGCGCCGCGATCGGGGTGGTCGGCACGCTGGTGGGATTTCTGGTCGGCCTGCTGATCTGCATGAACATCGAAGCCATCCGGCAATTCATCTCGTGGGTCACCAGCACCGAGCTGTTTTCTCCGGAACTGTATTTCCTGTCGCGGCTGCCGGCGGAGGTGGATGTCGGCGAGACCGCGGCCGTCGTCATCATGGCGTTGACGCTGTCGTTCCTCGCCACGCTTTACCCGTCATGGCGCGCCGCCCGGCTCGATCCGGTCGAGGCTCTGCGGTATGAATGAGAGGGCACCGGGCGGGGGAGATATGGCTGAGGGGGCAGCAGAAGAGACGCCGGTCGTCTATCTCCACGATATCAAGCGGCAGTATCGCCAGGGCGACGATACGCTGACCATTCTGGACGGGGCGCAACTCGCGTTGTGGGCGGGGCAGTCTGTCGCGCTTGTCGCGCCATCGGGCTCGGGCAAGTCGACGTTGCTTCATATCGCGGGGCTGCTCGAACATCCCGACGAGGGTGAAGTCTATGTCGGCGGGACCGCGACCTCGACAATGTCCGATGCCGACCGCACCCGGATCCGGCGGACCGAGATCGGTTTCGTCTATCAGTCCCACCGGCTGCTGCCCGAGTTCTCCGCCCTGGAGAACGTGATGCTGCCGCAGATGATTCGTGGACTGAAGCGTGCGGAAACCATCGACCGGGCGCGCGACATTCTGGCCTATCTGGGCCTCGGCGAGCGTATGGCGCATCGTCCCGCCGAGCTCTCCGGCGGCGAGCAGCAGCGCGTCGCCATCGCGCGGGCGGTGGCCAACGCGCCGCGCGTGCTGTTCGCGGATGAGCCGACCGGCAACCTTGATCCGCACACCGCCGAGCATGTGTTCGGCGCGCTGATGCAGCTTGTGAAGGCGACACGGGTGGCAATGCTGATCGCCACGCACAACATGGATCTGGCTGCCCGCATGGACCGCCGGGTCTCGCTCGAAAACGGCCGCGTGATCGAACTGGCCTGACGCGTTCTTATCCGTCTTATTTATGCTTGCCGCGGCCCGGCCGGGACGTTTTCGCGGGTGGCTGATAAAACGGATTGACCACGCATTGCCCGGCGCGGCCGGCCATCACCATCCGGCACTGGTCGAGCGTGTCGAAGCGGCAATCGCGCACATAATACGGTCCGAACTGCTCGACGCAGACCGGATAGTCCGGCGCGGCGCGGGCTGGCCCGGCCGCAACCAGAATTGCCAAGGCTGCGTCAACGCAGAAAGAGCCAGTGCCGTCAGAAGCGCGCGGCGCATTTGATGTTCACCCACCACGAGATGGCCTGATCAGTCAGCGCGACGGTAGACGCCTAACCCGGTTTCCGGTCAACTCAAATCGGCCCGCGTGTTCGAGATGCTACCGGCGTCGCTCCGGCCTTGCCGGTGCGGCCTGCTTCAAGAACGGATTGTAGAAGCACGATGCCGCCTGGCCGGACGCCGCCTCCTGACATTGCGCAATGCTCGTGAAGCGGCAATCGAACGGCAGGCCGCTGCGGCCGATGCAGACCGGATAGTTGTCGTCGGCGCGGGCCGGCGAAGCGGCCCCGGCCAGCGCGCCGCCGAGTATGAAAACGCCCAGTGCCAATGCCTTGTACATGTCGGTTCCTCTGAAATGATACACGTCATATCTATGGAGGCGTGGGCCGGGCCCGCAAGGCGCTCTCTTGTCATTGTGCGCTGCACAAATGCGTGATCGCCGCCCTGTTAACGATGATGCGAGGACAGCGGGGACGCGGCACAACCCGGGTTGACTCTTGAGAACAAAATGAGAACTATGTTCTTCATTCGTTCACGAGAGGGCAAGCCATGTTGAAGACCTTCATCGAGGAAGCGGCTGCGCTGGCGTCGCTGGCTTTGTTTGGCGGAATGATCGCGGTCTGGGCGCAGGTGCTTCAGCAGCTTTGAAGCACGCGGGCTGTGGAAAGAAGGGGCAAGACGGTTGTTGTGGTTGGTGGACAGACCGCGCCGTCGTACCCACCATTCGGTCTGTTGAGTCGGGCGACAAAATCGCGCCGGCGACCGAAAGCCCGCCGCGATGAGTCCTGCGGGCATCTGGCAGGTTTCAAATATGTCCACGCCCGGCTTCGTTCATCTTCACGTCCACTCGGCCTATTCGCTGCTGCAGGGCGCGTTGCCGATTGGCAAGCTTGCCAAGCTGGCTCAGGCGGATAAGCAGCCGGCGCTGGCGCTGACCGATACCGACAATATGTTCGGCGCGCTGGAATTCTCCGACAAGATGGCGGGGGCCGGGATTCAGCCGATCGTCGGCTGCGCGCTTGCGATCGATTTCGGCGATGTCGATCCTGGTACGCGCAACAACCCCGCGGCCGTGCCGTTGCGTGTCGTTCTGCTGGCCGCCCGCGAGAACGGCTATCGCAGTCTGATGCGGCTCAATTCCCGCGCATTTCTTGAAACGCCGACGCATCAGGCGCCGCACGTCAAGATCGACTGGCTGGATGGCGAGACCGATGGTCTCATTGCGCTGACCGGTGGACCGGAAGGGCCGGTGTCGCTTGCCGTGGCCTCGGATCAGCTTGCGCTGGCGCAGGGCCGTTGCGAGCGGCTGCTCGGCCTGTTCGGCGACCGGCTCTACGTCGAATTGCAGCGGCACAATGTGCCGGAAGAGCGGCGCGCCGAGCCTGCGTTGATCGACATCGCCTACGCGAAGGGCATTCCGCTGGTCGCAACCAACGAGCCATTCTTCGCGAGCGCCGACGACTATGAAGCCCACGACGCGCTGCTGTGCATCGCGGGCGGCCGTCTGGTCGCGGAGACCGACCGCAAACAGCTGACGCCCGAGCACCGCTTCAAGACTCGCGCGGAAATGGCGATGCTGTTCGCCGATCTGCCGGAGGCGCTGGCCTCGACGGTGGAGATCGCGCGCCGCTGCGCCTACCGCCCGATGAAGCACAAGCCGATCCTGCCGCACTTCACCGTCGGCGCGGAGGACGTGGCGGACGCCGTCGCGGCCGAGGCCGCCGAAATGAAGCGGCAGGCGGAGGAGGGGCTGGCGAAACGCCTGGAACGCCACGGCCTCGCACCCGGCACCACGGTCGAGGATTACAACAAGCGTCTCGCCTTCGAAATCGACGTCATCAACCGGATGAAATATCCCGGCTACTTTCTCATCGTCGCGGACTTCATCAAGCACGCCAAGTCGCAGGGCATTCCGGTCGGGCCAGGCCGTGGTTCGGGCGCGGGCTCGCTGGTGGCATACGCGCTCACCATCACCGACCTCGATCCGATCCGTTTCGGCCTGCTGTTCGAGCGCTTTCTCAATCCCGAGCGCGTGTCGATGCCGGACTTCGACATCGACTTCTGTCAGGATCGCCGCGACGAGGTGATCCGCTACGTGCAGGAGCGTTACGGCCGCGATCAGGTGGCGCAGATCATCACCTTCGGTACGCTGCAGGCGCGCGGCGTGCTGCGCGACGTCGGACGCGTGCTGCAGATGCCCTACGGGCAGGTGGACAAACTCACCAAGCTGGTGCCGCAGAATCCCGCCGCGCCCGTGACGCTGAAGCAGGCGATCGAGGGCGAGCCGAAGCTGCAGGCCTTTCGCGATGAAGACCCCGTGGTCGCGCGCGCCTTCGACATCGCCCAGAAGCTGGAGGGGCTGAACCGCCACGCGTCGACCCACGCGGCCGGCATCGTGATCGGCGACCGGCCGTTGAGCGAACTCGTGCCGCTCTACCGCGATCCGAAATCCGATATGCCCGTCACCCAGTTCAATATGAAATGGGTGGAGCCGGCAGGGCTGGTGAAGTTCGACTTCCTCGGCCTGAAGACGCTGACGACGCTGGACACGGCGGTGAAGCTGCTGAAGCAGCGCGACATTCATATCGATCTGTCGAAGCTGCCCCTTGAGGACGCCGATAGTTACGCGATGCTGGCGCGGGGCGATGTGGTCGGCATCTTCCAGGTTGAAAGTCAGGGCATGCGGCGGGCGCTGGTGGACATGCGCCCCGACCGCTTCGAGGACATCATCGCGCTGGTGGCGCTGTATCGCCCGGGTCCGATGGCGAACATCCCGACCTATTGCGCGCGCAAGCACGGGGACGAGCAGCCCGAATACCTGCATCCGATGCTGGAGCCGATCCTGAAGGAGACCTTCGGCGTCATCATCTATCAGGAACAGGTGATGCAGATCGCGCAGGTGATGGCGGGCTATTCGCTCGGCGACGCCGACCTGCTGCGCCGCGCCATGGGCAAGAAGATCCGCGCCGAGATGGAGAAGCAGGGCGCCATCTTCGTCGAGGGCGCGATGAAGAACGGCGTCGGCAAGGAGCAGGCGGAGACGATCTTCGAACTGCTCGCCAAGTTCGCCGACTACGGCTTCAACAAGAGCCATGCGGCGGCCTACGCGCTGGTGTCGTACCAGACCGCCTACATGAAGGCGCATTATCCGGTGGAGTTCATCGCCGCGTCCATGACGCTCGACATGAACAACACCGACAAGCTGTCGGAATTTCGCGCCGAGGCGCAGCGGCTCGGCATCAAGGTCGAGCCGCCATCGATCAACCGCTCCGGCGTCAATTTCGACGTGACCAACGGCACCATCCATTATGCGCTGGCGGCGCTGAAAGGCGTCGGGCCGCAGGCGGTGGAGATGATCGTGGAGGCGCGCGGCGAGCGCGGCTTCACCTCGATTGCCGACTTCGCCGCGCGCGTGCCGCCGAAGGCGCTCAACAAGCGCATCATCGAAACGCTCGCCGCGGCCGGCGCGTTCGATGCGCTGGAGTCGAACCGGGCGAAGGTGTTCGCGGGCGCGGACGCGATCCTCGCCGCCAGCCATCGCAGCCAGGAAGCGGTCGAGAGCGGGCAGAACGATATGTTCGGCAACACGGCCGACGCGCCGTCGGTGATCCTGCCGGCCATCGAGTCATGGTTGCCCGGCGACAAGCTGCAGAAAGAATATGATGCCATCGGCTTCTTCCTGTCCGGCCATCCGCTCGACGACTACGCGGCCGCGCTGAAGCGGCTGCGGGTGCAGTCCTGGGTGGAATTCTCGCGGGCGGTGAAGAGCGGCGCGACGGCGGGCCGGGTCGCTGCGACCGTTGTGAGCCGTCAGGAGCGACGCACCAAGACCGGCAACAAGATGGGCATCATCGTGTTGTCGGATCCGTCCGGCCAGTTCGAGTCCGTGCTGTTCTCCGAGGGGCTGGCCCAATACCGGGATCTGCTGGAGCCCGGCCGGGCGGTGCTGCTGCAGATGTCGGCGGAATTGCAGGGCGAGGAGGTAAGGGCGCGCATCGCTCATGCCGAGCCGCTCGATGATGCGGCCGTCAAGACACAGAAGGGCCTGCGGATTTTCGTGCGGGACGACAAGCCGCTGGAGTCGATCGCGCGCCGCCTCGCGGGGCCCGAGGTTCCGGCTGCAGCGCTCGGGTCGCGCTCACCGGTGGTGAAGGGTGCCGCTGCCGCCGCCAGCGCCTCGGCCGACGGCGAGGTGACGCTGGTGATGATGCTGGACCTCCAGACCGAGGTGGAGGTGCGGCTGCCAGGTCGCTTCAAGGTCTCGCCGCAGATCGCCGGTGCGATCAAGGCTGTGCAGGGGGTGGTGGACGTCCAGACGGTGTGAGGGGCTGAATTTCATCGCGCGGGCGGGCGACTAGTCCGCGGTTCCTGCGCGACAAGATCATTCCGCGTGGATCCGAGTGGTTGGAGGCCAACCCATGTCCCGGCCGCCCCAGTTTTGATCCGTCCATTTCATCGACTGGTTTGATTGTAGAGGGTGCGCCGAACAAATAAAGAACAAAATCGGTTCGGCTTAACCGTCGAAGCCAGATTTCAGCCGTCGTCATTCCCCTCGGCGGAGGTGTGGCGGATGAGTTGGTTGGCGCGTCTCGCTTGCGCACCGGGGCCGACGCGGGTATAAGCCCGCGCATCTCACACGGAAACATGGCTTACGAGCCGTCCGGTGGCACTCCGGACCGCAAGGCAGATCATCTGTCCTGCGCCCGGTGCCCACGCGTTTCCGGAGGAACAACCGGAGAACTACACAATGGCGCTGCCCGATTTCAGCATGCGCCAGCTGCTTGAGGCTGGCGTTCACTTTGGTCACCAATCCCACCGCTGGAACCCGAAGATGGCGGATTTCATCTTCGGCACCCGCAACAACATCCACATCATCGACCTTGCCCAGACGGTGCCGCTGCTGCATCGCGCGCTGCAGGCCGTGAGCGATACCGTCGCGCGCGGCGGCCGTATCCTGTTCGTCGGCACCAAGCGGCAGGCGCAGGACGGCGTGGCGGACGCGGCCAAGCGTTCGGCGCAGTATTTCGTCAATTCGCGCTGGCTCGGCGGCACGCTAACCAACTGGAAAACCATTTCCGGTTCGATCAAGCGCCTGCGCCACCTCGACGAGGTGCTCGCCTCGGCCGAAGGCCAGCAGTACACCAAGAAAGAGCGCCTCGAACTGCAGCGCGAGCGCGACAAGCTTGATCGTTCGCTCGGCGGGATCAAGGACATGGGCGGTCTGCCTGACCTGATCTTCGTGATCGACACCAACAAGGAAGACATCGCGATCCAGGAGGCCCAGCGCCTTGGCATCCCGGTGGCGGCCATCGTCGACACCAACTGCGACCCGAAGGGCATCACCTATCTGGTGCCGGGCAACGACGACGCCGGCCGCGCCATCAGCCTGTATTGTGACCTGATCGCCCGCGCGGCCATCGACGGCATCTCGCGCGCCCAGGGCGACAGCGGCTATGACGCCGGCGCGTCGGTGGCGCCGCTGGCCGAGGAACTGCCCGAGGCCGCTCCGGCCGCCGGATTCCAGGGTCTTGCGGGACCGCGCGGCGTGGCCGACGATCTCAAGAAGCTCACCGGTGTTTCCGGCGCGATCGAGAAGAAGCTCAACGATCTCGGCGTGTTCCACTACTGGCAACTCGCCGAGCTGGATCACGACACCGCCCACAAGATCGCCGAAGAGGTCGGTCTGCCAGGCCGTGCCGATGCGTGGGTCGCCAAGGCCCGCGAGTTGACCGCCGAGGCGGAATAACCATTTAAGCGCGGCGGCCGGCTTGCCCGGCCGCTGACATTTTCCGGAAATCGCTTCGCCTTACCACGTTCGCCAAGCGGACGATTCGGGAGGGCTCTGAGGGCCGCCGTCCGCGTGCGCGGACAGGTAGTGGGAACATCGACATGACGACGATCACAGCAGCAATGGTGAAGGACCTGCGCGAGAAAACCGGCGCGGGCATGATGGATTGCAAGCAGGCGCTGGCCGAGAACGGCGGCGATCTGGAGCAGGCCATCGACTGGCTGCGCAAGAAGGGTCTGTCGAAGGCCGCCAAGAAGGCCGGCCGCGTCGCGGCCGAGGGCCTGATCGGCGTCCTGACCCAGGGCGGCAAGGGTGTCGTCGTCGAGGTCAACTCGGAGACCGACTTCGTTGCCCGTAATGATCAATTCCAGGGCCTCGTGAAGATGATCGCGCAGGTCGCGATGAAGGTCGGCGCGGATGTGGAGGCCATCAAGGCCGCCAAGGTCGGCGAGTTCACCGTCGAGCGGGCGATCTCGGATGCGGTCGCCACCATCGGCGAGAACATGACGCTGCGCCGCGCGGCCGTGCTTGAGGTCGGTCAGGGCGTGGTCGGGTACTATGTGCACGGCTCGGTCGGCGACGGCCTCGGCAAGATGGGCGTGCTGGTGGCGCTTGAGTCGCCGGGCAGCGCCGACGAACTCGCCGCGCTTGGCCGTCAGGTCGCGATGCACATCGCCTCGACCAATCCCCAGGCGGTCGATGCAGCCGGCCTCGACCCCGAGGTCGTGCGCCGCGAGAAGGACGTGCTGGCCGACAAGTATCGCCAGCAGGGCAAGCCGGAAGCGATGATCGAGAAGATCGTCGAGTCGGGCCTGAAGACCTACTACAAGGAAGTCTGCCTGCTCGAGCAGGGCTTCATCTTCGATGACAAGAAGACGGTCGCCCAGGCACTCAAGGAAGCCGAGGGTAAAGTCGGCGGCGCGATCAAGGTCGCCGGCTTCGTTCGTTATGCGCTCGGCGAGGGCATCGAGAAGGAAGAATCCGACTTCGCGGCCGAGGTTGCGGCCGCCAGCGGCAAGAAGTAAGCGACGTCGCGCGGTGTGTGCCGCGCGATTGTCTTGAGAGTGGGCGCCTGAACGCGTCCAAAGGCCGGAGGAGGCGGGCGGATCGTGGCGCAGGTCGACTATCGCCGGGTGGTTGTGAAGATCTCGGGCGAGTATCTCGCCGGATCGGAGCCGTTCGGAATCGATCAGCCGACTCTCGACCGCATCGCCGCCGATCTCATCGCGGCCAAGAATCTCGGTATCGAGATTGCCGTCGTCGTCGGCGGCGGCAATATCTTTCGCGGCGTCGAGGTGTCCTCGCGCGGCGTGTCGCGCCCGACCGGCGACGCCATGGGCATGCTGGCCACCGTGATGAACTGCCTCGCGCTGGAGGCGGCGATCGAGCGGCGCGGCTGTCCGGCGCGGACCTTGTCGTCGATGGTGATGCCGCAGATCTGCGAGCTGTTCACCCGCGACCACGCGTTCCAGTCGCTTGCGGAGGGACGCATCGTCCTGCTCGCGGGCGGCACCGGCAATCCGTTCTTCACCACGGACACCACCGCCGTGCTGCGCGCCGCTGAGATCGGCGCTAACGCGGTGCTGAAGGCAACCAATGTGGATGGCGTCTACAGCGCCGATCCGAAGGTCGACAAATCCGCCACGCGGTTCGAGCGCCTGAGCCATTCGGAGGCGCTGGCCGGCGGCTACAAGGTCATGGACGCGACGGCATTCGCGCTTGCCCGCGAGACATCGCTGCCTATCATCGTGTTTTCCCTCGCCGAGCCCGGCTCGATCGGCGCGATTCTGAGCGGCGAAGGACGAGGGACGATCGTCGCGGGATGACCTGCGGCGACAGGCCGGCGGCGCCGGCCCTGAAAGTGCGGCTTCGCCGCGCAAGGCATCAGGAAGTGCGGGAGAATTGGGACATGTCGTCCGGAGAATTCGACATCAATGACCTGAAGCGCCGGATGACGGGCGCGAGGGATTCGCTCAAGCACGAGCTTGGCGGCCTGCGCACCGGGCGTGCATCGTCCTCGATGCTGGAGCCGGTGCAGGTGGAGGCCTATGGCAGCACCATGCCGCTCAATCAGGTCGCCTCCATCAGCGTGCCCGAGCCGCGCATGATCTCGGTGCAGGTGTGGGACAAGTCGATGGTCAAGGCGGTGGAGAAGGCCATTGTCGATTCCAATCTCGGTCTGTCGCCCGCGACCGAGGGTCAGGTGCTGCGTCTGCGTATCCCCGAACTGAACCAGGATCGCCGCAAGGAACTGGTCAAGGTCGCCCACAAGTATGCCGAAGCGGCGCGCGTCGCCGTGCGTCATGTGCGGCGCGACGGTCTCGACATGCTCAAGAAGCTCGAAAAGGACCACAAGATCTCCGAGGACGATCAGGAGCGGCTGGGGGGCGAGGTGCAGAAGGCCACAGACGCCGCCATCGCCGAGGTCGATCAACTCCTCGCCGCCAAGGAAAAGGAAATCCTCACGGTCTGAGGACCGAATCGTTCACTAATCGGCGGCGGTGGTGTCCGCCGCCGGATCACACCCCTTGGCCGTGCGGAGTGCGCCGTGCCATCATTCCGGGAACGATCGCGTCGCGGTCGCTCCTCCGAGGCCCGAGAAGATGTCGAACGGCGCAATGCCAGCGATGGACGGACCTGACCAGACTGTCGGGCCGCGCCACGTCGCCATCATCATGGATGGCAACGGACGTTGGGCGGCGGCGCGCGGCCTGCCGCGGGCGGAAGGGCACCGCCGGGGCGTCGAGGCCCTGCGCAGGGTGGTGCGGGCGGCCAGCGATCTCGGTATCGCCTATCTGACCATCTTCTCGTTCTCGTCGGAAAACTGGTCGCGGCCGGTCACTGAAATCCGCGACCTGTTCGGCCTCCTGCGTCGCTTCATCCGCAACGATCTGGCGACGCTGCATCGCGACGGGGTGCGGGTGCGGGTGATCGGAGAGCGCGAAGGCCTTGAGCCGGATATCTGCGCGCTGCTCGGCGAGGCCGAGGAACTGACCCGCAACAACACGCGCATGACTCTTGTGGTCGCCTTCAATTACGGCTCGCGGCGCGAGATCGCCAATGCGGCGCAGCGGCTGGCCCGCGAGGTGGCCGAGGGCCGCCGCGATCCGGCGACCATCACCGAGGACACGCTCGGCCAGTATCTGGGCACGTCGGACATTCCGGACCCGGACCTCATCGTCCGGACCTCGGGCGAGCAGCGCCTCTCCAACTTTCTGATGTGGCAGGCCGCCTACAGCGAGCTGGTTTTCGTGCCGACTCACTGGCCGGATTTCGACAAGGCGGCGCTGGAAGCGGCGATCGCGGAATATGGGCGTCGCGAGCGGCGGTTCGGGGGCCTCGTGGCCCGCACTGGATCGTAGAAGGCGTGAGCGATCCCTTGCCGCCGGTCGCGGAAACACCGTCCCGCAATCTTCTCCTGCGTACCGTGGCAGCGCTGATTTTGGCTCCGCTGACGCTGCTGCTGGCGTGGCTCGGTGACTGGGCATGGCTGGCACTGGTTGCGGTGGTTTCCATCGGTCTGTTCGTCGAATGGCAAACCCTCGTCGGCCATGCGCAGAGTCGTCTGATGATGGCGGCCGGGGCGATGGCGTTGCTGGCTGCCGCGATCTGCCTCGGGCTTGGCGCCGACGCCATGGCGGGGCTGGCGCTGATCCTCGGCATTGCGGCCGCCGCGGGGCTTTCCGGGCGGCGGCAGGGATGGGCGGCACTTGGGGCGTTGTACGCGTCCATCGCGCTCGGCGCATCGATCCTGCTGCGCCGCGATCCGGCCGAGGGCTTCGTGGCGCTGATGTTGGTGCTGCTGGTGGTCTGGGTGACCGACATTCTCGGCTATTTCTGCGGCCGGGGAATTGGCGGCCCGAAGCTTTGGGTCAGGGTCAGTCCAAAAAAAACCTGGGCCGGGGCTCTCGGTGGGCTCGCCGGAAGTTTTGCGGTGGCCGGCATCTTTGCCGGTCTTGAACTTGGACGGGGCTGGCCGCTGCTGGCTTTGGCCGGCGGTCTGTCAGTGGTGTCGCAGCTTGGCGACCTGTTTGAATCCGCCGTGAAGCGGCATTTCGGCGTGAAGGACTCCAGCCACATCATTCCGGGCCATGGCGGCTTGCTGGACCGGCTGGATGGCTTCGTGGCCGCCGTCGCCTGCGCGGCGCTGATCGGTTGGCTTCGCGGCGGTATCGATGGTATGGGCCGCGGTTTGATGGTGTGGTGAGAGTATGAGCGCGGTTCCACTTCGGACGGGCAAGGTGACGGCGACGACGGCGGAGCCGCGCGTCGTGAGCGTGCTGGGAGCGACCGGCTCGATCGGCGACAGCACCATGGATCTGCTGCGCATGGCGCCGGAGCGGTACCGGGTGGAGGCGGTGACTGCCAACGGCAACGTGCAGGCGCTCGTCAAACTGGCGAAGGAATTCAATGTCGGCTTTGCCGCGATCGGTGACGAGAGTCGCTATGCCGAGCTGAAGGAGGCGCTCGCCGGCACCGGCATCGCGTTTGGAGCGGGTGAGGCGGCGGTGATCGAGGCGGCGGCCCGTCCGGCGGACTGGGTGATGGCCGCCGTGAGCGGCGCGGCGGGGCTGAAGCCGGCGCTGGCGGCGGTCGACCGGGGCACGACCATCGCGCTCGCGAACAAGGAGTGTCTGGTCTGTGCTGGCGACATCTTCATGCAGCGTGCCGCTGCGTCGGGGGCGCAGGTGCTGCCGGCCGATTCGGAGCATAACGCTCTGTTCCAGGCACTGGCGTCCGGCAACCGGGAAGAACTGACCCGGGTCATCATTACCGCTTCAGGTGGCCCGTTCCGCACATGGGCGGCGGCCGATATCGAGCAGGCGACGTTGTCGCAGGCGCTCAAGCATCCCAATTGGAGCATGGGCCAGAAGATCACCATCGATTCCGCATCGATGATGAACAAGGGCCTCGAAGTCATTGAGGCTTCTTATCTTTTCTCGCTTGACCCGGACGAGATCGACGTGCTGGTCCACCCGCAATCCATCATTCATGGCATGGTGGAGTTCTCGGATCGCTCGGTAGTGGCCCAGCTCGGAACGCCCGACATGCGCATTCCGATCGCCCATTGCCTCGGCTGGCCGGAGCGAATTCCGGGACCTTCGCTGAAGCTCGATCTGGCCAAGATCGGCCAACTGACGTTCGAATCACCCGATTTCGAGCGGTTTCCGGGACTGCGGCTGGCCTATGACGCGCTGCGTGCCGGAGGCGGGGCCACAACGGTATTCAACGCGGCCAACGAGATCGCCGTCGCGGCCTTTGTTGCCGAGAAGATCCGGTTCGGGGCCATTGCCCGCCTCGTCGAGGCGACACTCGATCAGTGGCTGCGGAAAAACAATTCCGCGCCGCTCGCGACGGCCGACGATGCGATTGCCGTTGACCATATTGCGAGAAAAATGGCGGCGGACCTATTGCCTGAAATTGCCGTAAAGGCATCCTAACACTTCGGGGAACTGGGGAGCCTTATGTTCGTGGGCTCTGGTGGCGAGGATCGGGATGACTGACGTTTTTTCCCATGGCATCAGTGCGTTGAGCCATGGCTTTCTCGGGTATCTGATCCCGTTCCTGTTTGTGCTGACGATCGTGGTGTTTTTCCACGAACTGGGCCATTTCCTCGTGGGCCGCTGGTGCGGTGTCAAAATTCTGACGTTCTCGCTGGGCTTCGGGCCGGAGTTGTTCGGCTTCAACGACCGTCACGGGACGCGATGGAAGGTCTCCGCGATTCCGCTCGGCGGCTACGTGAAGTTCTTCGGCGACGAGAGCGAGGCCTCGACCCCCTCGGCTGAAACGCTCAGCGGCATGAGCGAGGACGAGCGCAAGGTCAGTTTTCACCACAAGAATGTCGCGCAACGCGCCGCCATCGTGGCCGCCGGACCGATCGCCAACTTTATTTTGGCGATCGTTATTTTCGCCAGCCTTTTCACAGTGTTCGGCAAACCGAGCACGCTGGCGCAGGTGGACACCGTGCAGGCCGGAAGCGCGGCCGAGAAGGCCGGATTCCAAGCCGGGGATATTATCACCGCCATCGACGGATCCGCGATCGAGAGCTTCTCGGACATGCAACGGATCGTCAGCATGAGCGCGGGCCAGTCGCTGCGGGTGACCGTGAAGCGCGGCGGTGTGCCGGTCGAACTGCAGGCAACGCCTGAGCAGCGCGAGGTGAAGGACAATTTCGGCAACGTGCATCGCATGGGCGTGCTCGGCATCACCCGGACAAGCAAGCCCGACGAGGCGCTGACCGAACGGGTGAACCCGGCGACGGCGCTGTGGCTCGGAGCCAAGGAGACCTGGTTCGTCGTGGACCGGACGGTGTCCTACATCGGCGGCGTGTTCGTCGGACGCGAATCGGCCGATCAGGTCGGGGGGCCGATCAGGATCGCGCAGATCTCCGGGCAGGTGGCGACGGTCGGGGTCGCCGCGCTGATCCATCTCGCGGCCGTTCTCTCGGTGTCTATCGGTCTGCTGAACCTGTTTCCGGTGCCCCTGCTCGATGGCGGCCATCTTTTGTTCTACGCGCTTGAAGCCATCCGCGGAAAACCGCTGTCCGAACGGGCGCAGGAAATGGGATTTCGCGTCGGGCTCGCGCTTGTCTTGATGCTGATGGTCTTTGCAACCTACAACGACATCCTGCATCTGGCGTCGTCATGAGTCGGCCTGTTGGGCGTGGCGGATGGGCAACGTGCTGGCAGGAAATTGGAATTGCGCTGCGAAAGCCCGTTTGCCCTCTCTGCAAAATTGGCTACAAGCGGCGCTGTGAATGGGAATCTGCCGGCCTTCTGGGGGCAGGGGTTGGCACCGGAATGAATGATGAGGGCGCGTTGCGCATGAGCTTGGGACTGCGTTGGCTGCGGCGGGGCATGGCTGCCGCCCTCATGGTGATTGCTGCACCGGGTGGGATGGCTGTCACGGCGGTGGCTGTTGCCACCATGGCTCCGATTTTTGTTTCGCCGGCGGCGGCACAGACGGTGTCGTCGATCGTCGTGGAGGGGAACCGGCGCGTTGAGGCGGAGACGATTCGCTCCTACTTCAAGGCTGGCCCGGGCGGTCGGCTCGATTCGCTGGCGGTCGACGACGGCCTCAAGGCGTTGATCGAGACCGGCCTGTTTCAGGACGTGCGCATCAACAATGCTAGCGGTCGTCTGGTCGTGAGCGTGGTCGAGAACCCGGTCATCGGACGCGTCGCCTTCGAGGGCAACAAGAAGGTCAAGGACGAGCAGCTGCAGGCCGAAATCCAGTCCAAGCCGCGCGGTACTCTCTCGCGGCCGATGGTGCAGGCGGATGCGCAGCGCATCAGCGAGATTTATCGCCGCTCCGGCCGTTACGATGTGCGGGTCAATCCGCAGATCATCGAGCACCCGAACAATCGCGTCGATCTCGTGTTCGAGGTTACCGAGGGCGGGAAGACCGGTGTCAGCTCTATTGAATTCATCGGCAACAAGGCGTTTTCGTCCTACCGCCTGAAGGACGTCATCAAGACCCGCGAGACCAACTGGCTTAGCTTCCTCGGTTCGGGAGACGTGTACGATCCCGACCGCGTTGAGGCTGACCGCGATCTCATCCGGCGCTATTACCTCAAGAACGGCTATGCTGACGTGCAGGTTGTCGCCGCGCTGACGGAGTACGATCCGCAGCAGAAGGGCTTCCTGATCACCTTCAAGATCGATGAGGGATCGCAGTACCGGGTTGGCTCGGTCGACTATCAGTCGTCGATCGCGACCCTGGATGGCCGTTCGCTGTCAGGCTTCTCGCAAGTGGGTGTCGGGTCGATTTACGATGCCACGGCCGTTGAGAAGTCCGTGGAGGACATGACCGTCGAACTGTCGCGGCGTGGCTATGCCTTCGCGACTGTGCGTCCCCGGGGCGAGCGCAATTTCCAGGCGCATACCGTCGCCATTGTGTTCTCTGCGGAAGAAGGCCCGCGGACCTACATCGAGCGCATCAATATTCGCGGCAACACCCGCACGCGTGAATACGTTATCCGCCGCGAGTTCGATCTGGCCGAAGGCGATGCGTATAACCGCGCGTTGGCTGATCGCGCCGAGCGGCGTTTGAAGAACCTCGACTACTTCAAGACCGTGAAGATCTCGACCGAGCCGGGCTCTTCGACCGATCGTGTGATCCTCAACGTCGATCTGGAAGAGAAATCCACAGGCGACTTCTCGGTCTCGGGCGGTTACTCCACGACGGAAGGCGCGCTCGGCGAGGTTTCGGTTTCCGAACGCAATTTCCTCGGCACCGGCCTGTTTGCGAAGGCGACTGTACAGTACGGTCAGTATGCGCGCGGTGGTTCGATCTCGATCGTCGAGCCGTATCTGTTCGACTACCGTGTCGCGTTCGGCCTGGATGTCTACTATCGCCAGCAACTGGCCAATTCGTACATCTCGTATGGCACGACCACGGCCGGCTTCTCGCCGCGCCTCGGCTTTGCCCTGCGCGAGGATCTGAACCTGCAACTGCGCTATTCATTGTATCGGCAGTCCGTGAACCTGCCGTACACGATGAGCAATTGTAACAACATCCAGTTCCTTCCGGATGGCTCAGCCAACCCGGCGTTCAATCCGACCATCGCCTACGCCTATTACAACGGCCTCAATCTGAGCGGCACCAACGGATATGGCTGCTACTTCGATGGCGAGGCGTCGCTGCCGGTGCGCGCGGAACTGGCGCAGGGCGGCTACTACACCTCGATGATCGGCTACACGCTGAACTACAACACGCTCGACAACAACAAGAACCCGACCTCCGGTCTGCTCATCGACTGGAAGCAGGACTTTGCGGGCGTCGGCGGCGACGTGAGCTATCTGAAGACCACAATCGACGCCAAGTACTATACGCCGATCGTGGCCGACATCGTTGGTGTGCTGCATGTTCAGGGCGGCGTGCTGACCAGTGTCGGCAGCAACCTGCGCATGCTCGACCACTTCCAGATGGGCCCGAACCTCGTGCGCGGCTTCGCGCCGGTCGGCATCGGTCCGCGCGACCTGACGCTGGGTTCGACCCAGGACGCGCTCGGCGGCACGATGTACTGGGGTGCGTCGTACGAAGTGCAGATGCCGTTCTGGTTCATGCCGAAGGAAGTCGGTCTCAAGGGTGCGCTCTTTGCGGATGCCGGCTCGCTTTGGGGCTATAAAGGTCCGACCTCGCGCTGGGAGACGGGCGAGATCATCATGCCGAGCTGCCCGGTGTCGCCGACCTTCCCGGCGGGCTGTGCGATGAACTACGACGACACCAACACGATCCGCAGTTCGGTCGGTGTGGGTCTCATCTGGCAGTCGCCGTTTGGTCCGCTGCGCTTCGACTACGCCATTCCGATCACGAAGGGGCAGTACGACAAGGTGCAGCAGTTCAAGTTCGGTGGTGGCACCTCCTTCTAAGATCGAGTTCCATCCATCCTTCGGCAACCGCGACGGAGCTTCTCCGTCGCGGTTGTGCATTGAGCGGTCGCTTGCCGAAGGCAGTCGTCATGCCGATTGACAGTCGGCGGAAAGGCTGCTCAGTCCCGCCGAGCAACGATCTCGGCCGGATGGCGGCCGGTGCGCGTGACGGGCAGCATGAGCCAACCATCCTTCTTTGACCGTCCCCAGCCCCGAAAGCTCGCGGACATTGCCGCGCTGGTCGGGGCGGAGGTCATCGATCCTGCCAAGAAAGATCTGGTGATCCGCGGCCTGGCCTCGCTCGACGAGGCCGGACCGGGACATCTGACGTTCTTCGACAATCTCAAATACGTCGACCAACTCGTCGCGACGCAGGCCGGAGCGTGTCTGGTCAGCCCCCGGTTCGAGGGCAGGATTCCAGCCCGTGTCGCCGTGCTCAGGGCGAGGCGCCCGTTTCCGGCCTTCGTGGCGATCGCCCAGGCTTTCCACCCGGATTCATTGCAGCCCCGTCCAATGTACGGCGGACACGGCATCGATCAGACCGCCGTGATCCACCCGAGTGTCCGCCTTGAGGACGACGTGACGGTCGATCCGATGGCCGTGGTCGGTCCGGGCGTCGAGATCGGATCGGGCACCAGCATAGGTTCCGGCGCTGTCATCGGGCCCGGCGTGCGGATCGGCCGGAATTGTTACATCGGCGCGAACTCCACGGTGCGCGCGGCCCTGATCGGCAATAACGTCGTCATCCATCCCGGATGCCACATCGGCCATGACGGCTTCGGTTACATTCCGGGCCCCGGAGGACACCAGAAGGTGCCGCAAACGGGGCGCGTGGTCATTCAGCACAACGTGGAGATCGGCGCGGGCTCGACCATCGACCGCGGCAGCCTGCGCGACACCATGATCGGCGAGGGAACCAAAATCGACAATCAGGTGCAGGTCGGCCACAATGTCTATATCGGGCGGAATTGTCTGATCCTCGCCCAGTGCGGCCTCGCTGGCAGTTCCACCTTCGAGGACAATGTGGTTCTCGGAGCGAAGGTGGGCGTGAACAATCACGTCGTCGTGGGCGAAGGTGCGCAAGTCGCCGCCATGAGCGGCATCAAGGACAGCATACCGCCAGGCGAGCGATGGGGCGGCATCTTCGCACGCCCGGCCAGCCAGTGGCTTCGCGAGATGATCGTGGTGGAACGGTTGGCCAGGCAGGGAGCGGGCGGCGGCGCGGCTCACGGGCCGAAAGAGGAGGGGCGTGATTGATGGATGTACCGATCGATATTGAATCAGTCGAGATCAGCGAGATCCTCAAGACGCTGCCGCATCGCTATCCGTTTCTTCTGATCGACAAGGTGATCCAGATCCGCCGCAACGTCGGCGGAATCGGCATCAAAAACGTCACGGTGAACGAGCCCGCCTTCATGGGGCATTTCCCCGAGCGTCCGGTGTTTCCGGGCGTCCTGATGATCGAGGGCATGGCGCAGACGGCCGGCGTCGTCGGGATTCTCTCGGTCGATCACACCCCGCGTCCGCGCTCGGTGTTTTTCCTCACCATCGACAAGTGTAAATTCCGCAAGCCCGTGATCCCCGGGGACACCATCGAGTATCACATGGCCAGCATTGGCCGCCGCAAGACCATGTGGTGGTTTCACGGCGAGGCCAAAGTGCGCGGGCAGGTGGTTGCAGAGGCTGATGTCGGCGCGATGCTGACAGACTGAGAATAGGCGACATGGCTAAGATTGATCCGACCGCGCGCATCGCGGATGGCGCGGTGATCGGTGATGAGGTCGAGATCGGACCCTATTGCATCATCGGGCCGGAGGTGACGATCGGCCCGCAAACGCGGCTGATCTCGCATGTCAACGTCGCCGGCAAGACGACGATCGGTGCGCGCTGCACGATCTATCCGTTTGCTTCGCTCGGCACGCCGCCGCAGTCGCTCGCCTGGAAGGGTGAAATCACACAGCTCGAGATCGGCGAGGATTGCACCATCCGCGAGCAGGTGACGATGAGTGCCGGAACGGTGGGCGGTGGCGGCGTGACGCGCGTCGGCGCGCGCGGGTACTTCATGAACTGCGTGCACATCGGCCACGATTGCAAGGTGGGGAACGATGTGATCTTCGCCACTTCCGCGACACTCGGCGGCCACTGTGAGGTCGGCGACCACGTCTTCATGGGCGGGCTGACGGCGGTGCATCAGTTCGTGCGCATCGGCTCACAGGTGATGATGGGCGGATGCAGCGGGTTGCTCGGCGACGTTATTCCCTATGCGCTTGCCAGCGGTCAGCATGCCACGCTCGAAGGCCTCAACGTGATCGGCATGCGCCGGCGCGGCTTCACCAAGGAGCGTCTGCATCGGGTGCGCTCGTTCTACGAGCACCTGTTCCTCGGCAAAGGCTTATTCGCCGAACGCCTCGAAAGTGCGCGTGCTCTCGCGGGGGAGGATGCCGCAAACGCGGAAATTCTCGCTTTCGTCGACAGCGCCCAGCATCGCCGTCTTTGCTTCCCGCCCGGCGAGGGCAGGCAGCGCGGCGTCAGCACGGGCTGACCGGCGGCCATGTCGGACACGGCCGCGCCACCGGCACCGATCGGAATCATCGCGGGTGGCGGCAGTGTGCCGTTCGCAGTCGCGGAAACGGTCGAGGCCAATGGCGGCAGGGCTATCCTCTTCGCGCTGCGCGGCTTCTGCGATAAGGAGCGTGTGAAGGCTTTTCGCCATCACTGGATCGCGCTCGGACAGCTTGGACGCTTTCTCAAGCTCGCGCGCAGCGAGGGCTGCCACGATCTTGTTTTTATCGGCACGCTTGTGCGGCCCGCAATCTCAGAGCTGCGGCTCGACTGGGAGACGATCCGCGTCATCCCGCGCGTGGTCGCGGCGTTTCGCGGCGGCGACGATCACCTGCTGACCGGCGTCGGCCGCATCTTCGAACAGCATGGTTTTCGTCTGATCGGTGCATCGGATGTCGCTCCGCAGCTGCTGATGCCGGATGGACGGCTCACCGCCGCGGCGCCCGACGCCATCGCGTCGTCGGACATGGCAAAGGGGCGTGCGTTGCTGGACGCCATCGGCCCGTTCGATGTCGGGCAGGCGGTCGTCGTAATCGATGGCCATGTGGTCGCCATGGAGGACATCGAGGGTACCGACGCGCTGCTCGCGCGCGTGGCGCGGCTGCGGAGCGAGGGACGGATTCGCGCGCCCAAAGGAAAGGGTGTGCTGGTCAAGTTGCCGAAGCCCGCGCAGGATCGCCGCTTCGATATGCCCACGCTTGGTCCGCGCACCATCGAGGGCGTCGTTGCGGCTGGGCTTGCCGGAATTGCGGTTGCCGCCGGCGGCACGCTGCTGGCCGATGCCCAGGAGATGGTGCGGCTGGCCGACAAGGCAGGTCTCTTCATCACCGGCTGGACTGCATAAGGACGTCGCCGATGCCGAACGAGACCATGCGATCCCGGCATATCTTCATCGTGGCGACCGAGGAGTCCGGCGACCGGCTCGGTGCCGGACTGATGGCGGAGCTGCGTACACGGCGCGGCGAGACGATCAGGTTTTCGGGCGTGGGTGGCAGCCGGATGATCGCGCAGGGGCTGAAATCGCAGTTTCCCATCAGCGACCTGTCGATCATCGGCTTTTCCGCCGTCGTCAGGAACCTGCGGATGATCCTGCGCCGCATCGACGAGGTGGCCCAGGCGGCTCTTGCTGCCGAACCGGATATGCTGGTGATCGTGGACAGCCCCGATTTCACCCATCGTGTGGCGCGTCGCGTGAAGAAGAAGCGGCCCGGGCTTCCGGTCGTGGACTACGTTGCGCCCACCGTGTGGGCATGGCGGCCCGGTCGCGCCAAGCGGATGCGGGCTTATGTCGACCACGTGCTGGCGCTCTTGCCGTTCGAGCCTGAGGCGTTCAGCCGCCTCAAGGGGCCGCCATGTAGTTATGTCGGCCATCCGCTGGCGCAGCAGGCCGCGAGCCTGCGGCCCGATGCCGGCGAAGCACGGGCGCGCGAAGCCACCGATCCGGCACGTTTGCTGGTGCTGCCGGGCAGCCGGCGCAGCGAGGTTCGCCATCACATGGCAACGTTCGGCGCGACGCTGGCGCGTCTGCTTGCGGCAGGCGCAAAACTCGATGTTACGTTGCCGACCACGCCGCACCTGCGCGAGATGGTCGTCGCAGCCACCGCCGGCTGGCCGCTGACGCCGCATATCGTCACGACCGAAGAGGAGAAGCGGGCGGCGTTTCGCTCCGCGCGCGCGGCGCTGGCGAAGTCCGGCACGGTCACGCTCGAACTGGCGCTCTCGGGCGTTCCAACAGTCGCGGCCTACAAGGTCGGGGCGATGGAGGCGGTGATCGCCAAGCCGCTGATCCGCACCTCGTCGGTGATCCTCGCCAATCTCGTGATCGGCGAGAACGTCGTGCCCGAATTTTTGCAGACGAGAGCCACGCCGGAAATTCTCGCGGCGACGCTGGAGGAGGTGCTGGCCGACACGCCGTTGCGCCGGCGGCAGATCGAGGCGTTTGCACAGCTCGATGCGATCATGGAGATGAGCGGCCGGCCGCCCAGCGCCCGCGCCGCCGATATTGTTCTGTCGATGATGAAGTAAGTAGGCGGGCTGTTCAGCCCGCCGAAGGGCTTCGGGCCCTCACGCCGCGTCGCAGCGCGCGCAGAAGGCGGCGATCCGCGCGATGGTCGGGGCATCTGCAAGCAACGGCGCGTGGCCCTGATCGGCGACCTCGACGATCTCCATGTCGGGCCGCCGCGCCTTCATGTCCTGCACGCCCTGCGCCGACAGCAGGTCCGACAGCTTGCCGTGAACCACCATCAGCGGCTTGCCCTGCATCGCGTCGAACAGCTCCCAGATCGTCGGCAGCGGATTGTCTCTTGTGACGGCGGCGAGCGTGGCCGCGAGCGCCGCGTCGTAGGTGCGCTCGAAGCGGCCATCGCGTTCGCGGAAAGCGCGCCGGGCCCATGCCATCCATTCGGCGTCGGTGAGATTGGGGAAGTCACGGCCGAACATGGTTTTCGCCGCCGCGACGGCTTCGTCCCAGCTCGCGGGCATCGCACGATCAGAACCGACATAGCCCTTGATGCGCACGAGCCCGTCGATTTCCAGCGCGGGGCCGATGTCGTTCAGCACAACGCCGCCCCACAGGTCGGGGTGGGTCGCGGACAGCCCCATGGAGATCAGGCCGCCGCGCGAAGTGCCGACGGCAATAACACGCGACAGGCCAAGCGCGCCGAGAATGGTGAGCACATCTCCGGCCTCGACAGGCACCGAGTATTTCGACGGATCGGGGTCGTAACCCGACAGGCCCCGGCCACGATACTCGATCGCAACGACACGGCGTGGCGTTGCCGTATCGTTGGCGAGCGCCAGTCCCAGCGCCTCGAAGTCCTCCACCGTGCGGGTCAGTCCCGGCAGGCAGACCACCGGAAGGCGATCGCCTGCAATCGGACCCGTGTCCCAGGCGTGGAGTTTCAGTCCGTCGGGGGCGTTGACGTAGACATCGCGGAAGCTGGCGGTCATGGGCGGCTCTTCCTTGGCGGTCGGCTCAAGAGAATGCCTGCCTATACCGTGCGGATCGAGCGAAGGAAACTGCTGGGCAGGGGTGTGCGAACTCAGTTCGACATCTCGCCCCGTCGCAGGTCGGCTTCGATCTGCAAGCGCGAGCCGCCGCCGAAGCGCGCGCGGTAGACCTGCAGATTTTCCATGATCCGCTGCACGTAATTGCGCGTTTCGGCGAACGGGATCGATTCCACCCAGTCGACCGTGTCGACTTTAGGATCGCGCGGATCGCCGTAGCGCTCGACCCATTTTCGCACGCTGCCGCGCCCGGCATTGTAGGCGGCGAACGACATGACATAGGAGCCACGATAGTCGTCGAGCAGGCTCGCCAGTTCGGCGGCGCCAAGCGTCGCATTGTAGACCGAGTCCGTCTTCATGCGATTGAGGTCGAATCCGATGCCGTAGCGCTTTGCGATGTAACGCCCGGCCGCAGGGGTGACCTGCATCAGGCCATAAGCCTGCGCCGGCGAGACGACGCGCGGATTGAAGCCGCTTTCCTGCCGGGAGATGGCGTAGATGATGCTCGGTTCCACCTCGGGTGCGATCGGCCTGAACGAGGGAATGCCTTTCAGGGGATAGGCGTAGTGATCGAACGGAAGGCCGCGATTGAGCGCGGCCTTGCCCATCAGCAGCATGCCGCGCGCGTCGTTGTGGCGCGTGGCGAGCTCGCCCAGCGCGACCAGCGCATCGGGGTCGGACTTCTCGCCGAGATCGGCCATCATGGTTGCGGCCAGATCCCGTTCATCGAGGCGATAGAGCAGTTCGGCGGCCCGCACGACTTCGTAACGCTCGCCGCGTCCCGAGCGTGGCTGCGGGTTCAGTCCAAGCTGCGGCAGGCCCAGCCGGGCACGCGAAAGCTGGCCGTAGTAGCTTGTCGCGTGCTGGGCCGACGTTTCGTAGGAGGAACGGGCGCGCTGCGTCTGGCCCGAGGCCTCGTAGGCGCGACCGAGCCAGTAGCCGGCGCGCGCCAGTGCTGTCGGGTTCTCGGTCCGCGTGTCGATGCGGTCGAAGTGCCGGATCGCCGTTGCCGGATCGTTCAGAAACCGCAACGCGATCCACCCTGCGGTGAATTCCTGCTCGGTCTTGTAAATATCGCGGTCGGGCAGCACCGCGTCACGCGCGACCTGATAGGCAAGGCGCGGCTGGCCGATATCGAGCAGCTTGCGCGCGACGAGGCGGCGCTCGATCCACCATTCGTCCACATTGTGCAGGCGGGACTGGTCGCGGGGCGCAGAGAGCATGAGCTGTCCGGCCTCGACAATCTTGTCGTCGCGGCGCAGGAGCTGGATGCGCGCGAAGATATGGCCGGGATCGCTCTGCAGTTCGCTTGGAACGGAGGAGAGCAGTGCCTTGGCGTTGCTGTCCCGTTTCGCCGCCGCAATCCGGGCGCGGGCCAGGGCGACATAGCCGGCACCGAGGCGCCTGGCGGCGCGCAACGCGCCATCCGAGTCGCTGCCGTAGCACAGCATGTCCATCCGCGCCTTGTGATCGCCGGGCGCGAGCAGGGGACCGAAGCGGTCGAGTGCGGCGCTTTCCAGCGCGGCGGTCATGGAATCGCTGCGCCAGGCTTCGCGCACGAGCTTTTCCGCACCGCGCCGATCGCCGCGATTGAGCATCGCGCCGGCCAATGCGAGGCGACCTTTGGCCGACAGCGGCTCCTCGGTCTCGAACCACTTCAGCACGGTCGCGTCGTCACGGCGGTCGTCCCACAGCGCGGCCTCCGCGCGGCGGCGGAAGAAGATCTGGGACGGCCAATCGGGATTGGACTGCACGAAGGCGCGGTAACGCTCGACGCTGACACCGTTGTTGTCGCTGCGCAGGGTTATCCATTCGGCAACCTTGCGCGCGACCGGGTCTTCGATCGCGGACGCAGTTTCGGTTGCCGCACTTTGCTTTCCGGCGCGGACCAGCGTGATCGCGCGCTCCAGCGCGGCAAGATCACCGGACGACGTGGAGGATGTCGGAGCCGTCGCCATCGGTGCTGAGGCGCGGCCCATCGGCTCGGTCCGTGGGCGAACGCTCAGGACGGCACCGGGGTCGGCGGAAGCGACGGCGAGTCTCTGTGGTGCCGGTACGGCCGCTGGCGGTTGCAGGGCGGATGGTGTGACGGCGACCCGGGCCGCAGGCCGCGGCTTGGGCAGGGGTACTTTCGGACCGGCCCAGCCGGCGCAGGAGGCGCACAGCAGGGCGACAAGGCTGGTCGCGCCGAGAAGGCTCCGGCGCAGGACAGGGCGTCGGTGAGGAGTCTCCGGCGATGCAGAAAGGCGCGAGGTCACGGCGCTCCTTTGGCGGTATGTCAGGGGTCGCGAACGGACCAAAAATGCTTAAGCGAGCCTTTCGCAGAACAGCGCAAATATCTTAACGAAATCCAATCAGATGGCTTGTGCCACCGGACCACGGCAAAATCGCGGCTGACGGCCGCACCCAGACAGGCTATCAAGGCCGCTTCCGGCGCGGCGGATCACCGCCCGGAGAACAGCGGAGATTTCAATCATGGCAGCCAAGACGAATTTCAGAGGATCGTTCACCGCCTTGGTTACGCCCTTCAAAAACGGATCGCTGGACGAGGCGGCTTTCCGGTCGCTGGTGAACTGGCAGATCGAGGAGGGGGTCAATGGCCTCGTGCCGGTCGGGACCACCGGCGAGAGTCCGACCCTGAGCCATGATGAACACAAGCGTGTCGTCGAGTGGTGCATCGAGGAGACCGGGGGGCGCGTGCCCGTGATCGCGGGGGCCGGCTCGAACTCGACTCGCGAGGCGATCGAGTTGGCGCAGCACGCCGGGAAGGCCGGCGCTGATGCCGTGCTGGTGGTTACGCCTTATTACAACAAGCCGACTCAGGAAGGGCTCTACCAGCACTTCAAGGCGATCAATGATGCCATTGATATTCCTGTCATTATCTACAATATTCCGCCTCGGTCGGTGATCGACATGTCGGTCGACACCATGGCTCGGCTGTATGAGTTGAAGAACATTGCCGGCGTGAAGGACGCGACCGGCAGCGTGGTGCGTGTCTCCCAGCAACGCGCCGCGATGGGCGAGGACTTCAATCAGCTCTCCGGCGAGGATGCGATGGTGATCGGCTACATGGCTCATGGCGGCCATGGCTGCATTTCCGTGACGTCGAACGTCGCCCCCCGGCTGTGCTCGGAGTTCCACAAGGCGTGGCAGCGCGGGGACGTGAACGCCGCGCTGGCGATCCACGACAAGCTGATGCCCCTTCATCTGAACCTGTTCGCCGAGGCTAACCCGGCCCCGGTGAAATATGCGCTGTCCCTGCTTGGCAAGTGCGAGGACCGGCTGCGGCTTCCGATGGTGTCGGTGAGCGAGCCGACCCGCGTGCTGGTGCGGGACGCGATGGTTCACGCAGGCCTTATCAACTGAAAAGCTGAGTCGGGTGGGAACTCACGTGGGGTTAAGGCCTTTTAAGCTTTCGCCGCTGCTGTGGCGCTTCACCTGATGGAATCCATGTCTCCGTGACCGCGCCTGGGGGCTCCCACGCAAGGTGGGCGGACCCGGCAGAGCACCGGGAAAATCGAGGAGGTGCACGTGCTGAAAGAGTTTCGCGAATTCGCGATGAAGGGGAATGTCGTCGATCTGGCGGTCGGCGTCATTATTGGTGCTGCGTTCGGTGCGATCGTCAATTCGATGGTGGGCGACATCATCATGCCGATTATCGGCGCGATCACTGGTGGTCTCGATTTTTCGAACTACTTTACCGCTCTGTCGAGCACGGTGACGGCAACCAACCTCACCGATGCCAAAAAGCAGGGTGCTGTTTTGGCTTGGGGCAGTTTTCTGACCCTGGTTCTGAACTTCCTTATCATCGCGTTCGTCCTGTTCCTTGTTATCAAGGGTATGAACAGGCTGAAGCGGAACGAGGCGGCAGCTCCCGCCGAGCCGCCGAAGCCGACCAAGGATCAGGAACTGCTGACCGAGATCCGCGATCTTCTGAAGACCAAGGCGTAAGAGGCGATGCGGGCTCTCGTACTTGCGAGGCGAGGGCCGATCCGCCGGGGAAGCATGTGAGGCATGGCCGAAAAGAACGAGCGCGCCATCAAGGTCGTGGCAGAGAATCGCAAGGCGCGCTTCAACTACGCCATCGACGATACGTTGGAGGTTGGCATTGCCCTGACCGGCACCGAGGTCAAATCGATCCGGAACGGCAAGACGACCATCGCCGAGTCGTATGCCGATACGCGGGGCGGGGAGATTTGGCTCGTTAACGCCAATATCCCCGAATACCTGCAGGCCAATCGCTTCAACCACGAGCCCAAGCGTCCGCGCAAACTGCTGTTGCATCGCAAGCAGATCAACAAGCTGATCGGCGCGGTCGAGCGGGAAGGGATGACGCTGATCCCGCTCAAGCTCTATTTCAACGAACGGGGCCGGGCGAAACTTCAGCTTGCGCTGGCCAAGGGCAAGAAGCTCCACGACAAGCGCGAGACCGAGAAGAAGCGCGACTGGTCGCGCGAGAAGAGCCGGCTGATGCGCTTGCGCGGCTGAGTGCGCCGGCCTCAGGATGCGGTGGTTGCCGCCGCCAGCTGATCCCGTACGGCCGCGAACACGGCGCGAAACATGGCGGGCGTAAGAACGCCAGTGTTCGTGTTGTAGCGGGAGCAGTGATAGCTGTCGAACAGGCGCAGGTGCCCCGCCTCGTGAATCGCGCCGTGCCCGAAGGGGGCGGCGGCCGTGCGAATCCCCAAAGCCTTCAGTGTGGTGTCGTGCGCGATGCGGCCCAGCGCGACGATGGCCCGCAGGCGGGTCATTTCTCCGAGCGTCATGCTCAGAAAGGCCCGGCAGGTCTTGATCTCGACCGGAAGCGGCTTGTTCTGCGGGGGTACGCAACGCACGCCATTGGTGATGCGGCAGTTGCGCAGCCGCAGGCCATCGTCGGGCCGGGCGGCATAGGTGCCGGTCGCAAAGCCATATTCGAGCAGGGTCGCATAAAGAAGGTCGCCGGCATAGTCGCCGGTGAAGGGGCGTCCGGTGCGGTTGGCGCCCTGAAGACCGGGGGCGAGGCCCACGATCAGCAGTTCGGCGTCGGCGTCGCCGAACGACGGCACCGGCGCATTGAACCAGGACGGCTCGCGTTCGCGCGCGCTCTGGCGGAACGCGACGAGGCGGGGACACAGCGGGCAATCCCGTCCGGGCTCGGTCCCGGCAGCGGCGGACTGGGGAATGGCAGACATGGTGCGGGGCGTCCTCGCTGGCGCAGCGTTGGCGAAGAGGGGAGCCGGCTCGCCGACATGAGGGAGGCTGAACGACTCCTGCCGCGTTATGCCATCGGAAGCACGGGGAAGAAAATACGGCCGCCGTCGATCAGACGGCGGCCGTAGAGGTATGTCAGCGGACTCTCAGGAAGATTTCAGTCGAAGTCTTCGTCATCGCTACGCGCTGGAACGGTGCTCCGCTGCAGGAACTGCGGGGTGTGGCCGCCGACGCCGTGGGGCGCGTGATGTCGAGCCTCGCGGTCGCGCGGAGCCGGACGCTCAGACGGGTCGCGCCCCAGCTTCGGTTGCAATTCGACGAGGTCGATGAAAACATCGGCCTGACGCCGCAACTCGTCGGCGATCATCGGCGGCTGGCTCGAAATGGTGGACACAACCGTGACGCGGACGCCGCGGCGCTGGACGGCCTCGACCAGCGAGCGGAAATCGCCGTCGCCGGAGAACAGGACGATCTGGTCGACGTGCTCCGCCAGTTCCATGGCATCGACCGCGAGTTCGATGTCCATGTTGCCCTTCACCTTGCGGCGGCCGCTGGCGTCGACGAACTCCTTCGTCGCCTTGGTGACGACGGTATAGCCGTTGTAATCGAGCCAATCGATCAGCGGGCGGATGGAGGAATACTCCTGATCCTCGATGATCGCGGTGTAGTAGAACGCGCGAACCAGAGTGCCACGTCCCTGAAACTCGCGGAGCAGGCGCTTGTAGTCGATATCGAAGCCCAGCGTTTTCGCGGTCGCGTACAGGTTAGCCCCGTCGATGAACAGCGCGATTTTATTGGTGGGAGAGGCTGACATAAGATTCTCGCATTGATGTCGTTGATTTTCTTGGTACCGCAAATCACTGCCGCGGGCGCGCCAAACGCGCGCCTCTGGCTCTAGGATACTTGGGAAGCCGGCGGTCAATCCGCCCGCAGCCAAATAGGGAATAGACCAATTTGCCAGTCTTATGACAGAGCAATAAGCCGATTTCTTGTCGCGGAAGGGCGCAGTGCAGGGCCCAGGGCCAAAACATTGTGACCGGAATCCTGTCGCAGGGCTGAATTGCATAAAATCGTTGTTGCATCGCGTGGACGAGCCAGATAGGTAGCCCGTTTATCGCTGGACATTCGAAACCCTTTCAGAACGGAGCGACAGTTCATGGCGCGCGTGACCGTCGAAGACTGCATCGACAAGGTGGACAATCGGTTTGACCTTGTTCTTCTGGCCGCGCACCGGGCGCGTATGATTTCGTCCGGATCGCCGCTTACGGTCGATCGCGATAATGACAAAAATCCGGTTGTTTCGTTGCGGGAAATTGCTGACCAGACAATCTCGCCGGAGGATTTGCGCGAGGAACTCGTACATTCCCTGCAGAAGTATGTCGAAGTTGACGAACCGGAACCCGATACCGTTCCGTTGGTTGGCTCGGTCGGCGGCAGCATCGATGCCGATGACACGGAAGTCGCCGTCGAGCGGATGACCGAAGAAGAGCTGCTCAAGGGCCTGGAAGGGCTGACGCCGCCGGAGGAGCAGCCCGAGGACGACGAGTAGGGCTTCCTGCCGTCTCGGTTGGTCGTTCAACAAATCGTAAATGCACAATTGCAAAAAGGGCTCTTCGGAGCCCTTTTTTGTTTCCGGAGGTGGGTTGCCGGGAGGGCTCGCGAACGTGGGGCTCTTGCCAACTCGCGCATTGCTAACGTCGCGGTCGGCGTCATAGTAGTGGTGCAGAGCGAATGCCCCTCAAGGCGAGGGCAGCGACGGATGAGATGGCCTTAAAGCGCCGCCAGACCCGACAACAGATGCAGGCTGTGGCTACCCCCGCAGCCATGCCGGACGCACAACCGCAGGAACCATCCGTGCCGGCGCCGGCGGGCGGAGATCCAGCCGGGTCTGTCTCGGCCAGCCTGCAAGGCTCGTCCGCGCAGGCGCCGGCTTCGCCGCGGGCTGCTCCGGTCCCGGCGCGCCCGACCCGTCCGGCCCGCACCAAGATGATGCGCCAGTACGAACTGGTGGACCGGGTCCGCGCCTACAATCCCGACACGGACGAGGATCTGCTCAACCGGGCCTATGTCTACGCCATGGTGGCCCATGGCGAGCAGAAGCGGGCCTCGGGCGATCCGTACTTCTCGCACCCGCTGGAAGTGGCGGCGATCCTGACCGATCTCAAGCTGGACGATGCGACCATCGTCGCCGCACTGCTCCACGACACGATCGAGGATACCGAGGCGACGCGCGCCGAGATCGATCATTTGTTCGGCCCCGAGATTGGCGGTCTGGTCGAGGGCCTGACCAAGCTCAAGCGGCTCGAACTGGTGTCGCGGGAAGCCAAGCAGGCCGAGAACCTGCGCAAGCTGCTGCTCGCCATCTCGGACGACGTGAGGGTGCTGCTGGTCAAGCTGGCGGACCGGCTGCACAACATGCGCACGCTGGATTTCGTTCCGCCCGCGTCGCGCCAGCGCATCGCGGAAGAAACGCTCGACATCTACGCGCCGCTTGCGGGCCGCATGGGCATGCAGGAAATGCGCGAGGAACTGGAAGATCTCGCATTCCATTCGCTGGACCCCGAAGCCTATACGGTGATCCAGCAGCGGCTCGATGCGCTGACCGAGCGCAACCGCAATCTTGTCGGCGAGATCGAGGTGCAGCTCTCGGCCAAGCTGGCCAAGAGCGGAATGGCGGCGCGCGTGATCGGCCGCCGCAAGCGCCCGTTCTCCATCTGGAACAAGATGGAGCGCAAATCCGTCGGCTTCGAGCAACTGTCCGACATTTTCGGATTTCGCATCATCCTGAAACGGACGGAGGAGTGTTACGCGGCGCTCGGCGTGGTGCATACCACGTGGCCGGTCGTGCCCGGCCGCTTCAAGGACTACATCTCGACGCCGAAGCAGAACGACTATCGTTCGATCCACACCACCGTGATCGGTCCGGGCAAGCAGCGCGTCGAACTGCAGATCCGCACCGAGGAGATGGACCGCGTCGCCGAATACGGTATCGCTGCGCACGCGTTCTACAAGGATGGCGTGGGCTCGCCGACGGAACTGCTCAAGCGCGAGTCAAACGCGTTCGCCTGGCTTCGGCACACCATCGAAATTTTGTCGGAAAGTGCCAATCCGGAAGAGTTTCTGGAGCACACCAAGCTCGAGCTGTTCCATGATCAGGTGTTCTGCTTCACCCCGAAGGGCAAGCTGATCGCGCTGCCGCGCCATGCCAACGTGATCGATTTCGCCTACGCGGTGCATACCGACGTCGGCAACAGCGCGGTGGGCTGCAAGATCAACGGCAAGTTCGCGCCGCTGGCCTCCGAGTTGCAGAATGGCGACGAAGTCGAGGTTCTCACCTCGCGTGCGCAATCGACGCCGCCATCGGCGTGGGAGACGCTGGCCGTCACCGGAAAGGCCCGTGCCGCGATCCGCAGGGCGACGCGGGCGGCCGTGCGCGATCAGTATGCCGCCCTTGGCCGCAGGATCGTCGAACGGCTGTTCACGCGCGCCAAGCGCGAATACAGCGACGAGAAGCTCAAGGGTGCGCTGCCGCGTCTGGCGCGGAGTTCGATCGACGATGTCATGGTGTCGGTCGGGCGCGGAGAGCTGAAAGCTTCCGATGTGGCCCGCGCGATGTATCCCGACTACAAGGAGGAACGCATCGCGCGCTTCGGGCCGAAGAAGGCGCTCTCGGTTCGTAAGTCTCCGTCACTTGCGCCGGGCGCGGTCGCGATCCCGATCCGGGGCCTGAACAGCGATCTGCCGGTGAAGTTCGCGCCGAACGGCGGCGCGGTGCCGGGCGACCGTATCGTCGGGATCGTCACGCCGGGCGAGGGCATCACGATCTATCCGATCCAGTCGCCGGCACTGATGGATTTTGAGGAGATGCCGGAGCGCTGGCTCGACGTGCGCTGGGATGTGGATGAAAACTCGCCGCAGCGTTTCCCGGCGCGGCTGTTCGTCGAAAACGTCAATGAGCCCGGCAGTCTGGCGCAGGTGGCCACGGTGATCGCCGAGCACGATGGCAATATCGACAACATCAGCATGTTCCGCCGGTCGCCCGACTTCACCGAACTGACGATCGATCTTGAGGTCTATGATCTGAAGCACCTCAGCGCCATCATCTCGCAATTGCGGGCCAAGCCCGTCGTGTCGCGCGTCGAACGCGTGAACGGTTGAGCAGCGGCACGTGCCGGTCCCGTTATCCGCTATGATCCAGAACACCTGATCCAGAACGCTTGCCTCAGAACGCTTGCCTCAGAACACTTGCCCCAGAACACTTGCCATGTCCCAGCCTCTGCCCATCCGTCTTGGTATCAACGTCGATCACATCGCGACCCTGCGCAATGCGCGCGGCGGCGTACAGCCCGATCCGCTCCGCGCGGCGCTGACGGTGATCGAGGCGGGTGCCGATGGCATCACGGCGCATCTGCGGGAGGATCGCCGTCACATCCGCGATGCCGACATGGCGCGTCTGAAGGCCGGGATTTCCAAGCCGCTGAACTTCGAGATGGCGGCTACCGACGATATGCTGCGCATCGCACTCGCGACCAGGCCGCATGCGGTCTGCCTCGTCCCCGAGCGGCGTGAAGAATTGACGACGGAAGGCGGGCTCGACGTCGTTGGCCAGCAGGCTGTGCTTGCGCCGATGATCGCGCAACTGAACGACGCCGGCATCCGGGTGTCGCTGTTTATTTCCGCCGATCCCGCCCAGATCGTCATGGCCGCGAAGCTCGGCGCGCCGGTGATCGAGATTCACACGGGCGCGTGGTGTGATGCACTGGAATCCAGCGACCCTGACAAAGCCAACAAGGAGTGGCAGCGCATCGTCGCGGGAGCTGAACTGGCCGCATCGGAAGGCCTGGAGGTCCACGCCGGCCATGGCCTGAACTACGCGACCGCGCAGACCATCTCCGCGCTGCCGCAGATCGCCGAACTGAACATCGGTTATTTCATGGTCGGCGAGGCGCTGTTCGTGGGCCTGGCCGAGACTGTGCGGCAGATGCGGGCGGCGATGACGCGCGGGCGCGCCGCGCTCGCCGCGAGTGGCCTCCAGACGGAGCCGGCCCGATGATTATCGGTATGGGATCGGACCTGATCGACATCCGCCGGATCGACAAGGTGATCGAGCGGCACGGCGAGCGGTTTCTCGACCGGATTTTCACCGACGCCGAGCGCGCCAAGGCCGAGCGCCGCGCCAAGATGCACAAGCTGGTGGTGGCAACCTATGCCAAGCGGTTCGCGGCCAAGGAAGCCTGCTCGAAGGCGCTCGGCACCGGAATCCGGCAGGGGGTCTGGTGGCGCGACATGGGCGTCGTCAACCTGCCCGGCGGGCGTCCGACCCTGTTTCTCACGGGCGGCGCGAAGGTCCGTCTTGAGGCCCTGACGCCGGCTGGTTTCGAGGCGAGGATCGACCTCACCATGACCGATGACTGGCCATTGGCGCAGGCGGTTGTGATCATTTCCGCCCTGAGGAGCGGCGAATCTGATCCGGGGCCCGGAAACAGGTGATCGTCAAGTCGAAAATCTTCGCAATTTCAGTTGATTAGACGAATGTCGCTTGGGCCTTGATTGCGCCGCACCTGACAACCGTCTACAAGCGTCGCCGACGCTGGTCAGCCGCTTCGTGATGGCGACCGCGGCGGGGCGGCGGGCAGTCAATCTGCAGAGAGCCACGCGGCACGATCGTGCTCGGCAGAGAACTCGAACGGGACCAAATGAGCGTGACATCCGGAACGAAATCCGAGGGCGGCATTGGCGAGACCATCAGGGTCATCGTCCACGCGCTGCTGATTGCCCTGGTCATCCGCACCTTTCTGTTTCAGCCCTTCAACATCCCGTCCGGATCGATGAAGGCGACGCTGCTGGTCGGCGATTATCTGTTCGTCTCGAAGTATTCCTACGGATACAGCCGGTTCTCGTTTCCGTTTTCGCCGCCGCTGTTCTCGGGGCGTATTCTCGGGTCGGATCCGAGCCGGGGCGACATCGTCGTCTTCCGTCTGCCGAAGGACGACTCCGTCGATTACATCAAGCGCGTGATCGGTCTGCCCGGCGATCGGGTGCAGATGCGCGACGGCCTGCTGTACATCAACGACAAGGCCGTTCAGCGCGAGCGGCTTCCTGATTTCGTCGGCGAGGATCCGTGCGGCACCGACGCCACCGCCCGCGTGAAGCGCTGGAAGGAAACGCTGCCCAACGGCATCAGCTACGACACGCTGGATTGCGTCGACAACGGATTCTACGACAACACCAATGTCTACACCGTGCCGCCCGGCCATTTCTTCATGATGGGCGACAACCGCGACAACTCGACGGACTCGCGCGTGCTGAGCGCGGTCGGTTACGTGCCGTACGAAAATCTCGTCGGGCGGGCGCAGATGATCTTCTTCTCCATTGCGGAGGGCGAGCCGGCGTGGGCGATCTGGCGCTGGCCGACTGCCGTGCGATGGAATCGTCTGTTCACCTTTGTGCGATGAGTGACGATACGACGATCACGGGCGACAAGACGGCCGGCGACGAAGCCACGCGAAGCGAGCCGGCGGAAGCGCCGCGCCCGGCACGCAAGCGCAAGTCCGGCGCGAAGGCAGCTTTTCCCGAGGTCGAGGCGAAGATCGGCTACAGCTTCAAGGATCCCGCGCTGCTGGCCGTCGCCTTCACGCATGTGTCGGCACTGAAGTCCTCGCACAGCCGGACCGACAGCTACCAGCGGCTGGAGTTTCTCGGGGATCACGTGCTTGGCCTTGCGGTGTCGGACATGCTGTACCGGACGTTTCCCAAGGCGGACGAAGGCGAGCTGTCGCGGCGGCTGGCCGATCTCGTGCGGCTTGAGAGCTGCGCCGACGTGGCGCGCTCGCTGGGCCTTGCGGAGACGATCAAGCTCGGCACGGTGAGCGCGGGGGCCGGCGCGCGATTGCGCAAGTCGGTGCTCGGCGATGTCTGCGAGGCGGTGATCGGCGCGATCTACCTCGACGGGGGCTATGCGGCTGCGGCGCGTTTCGTCGAGGCGCACTGGTCGGAGCGAATGCGCAAGCCGGTGCGGGCGTTGCGCGATCCCAAGACCATCCTGCAGGAATGGGCGCAGGGGCGCGGCCTGCCGACGCCGACCTATCGCGAGGTCGAGCGCACCGGCCCGCATCACGATCCGCAGTTCCGCATCGCCGTCGATCTGCCCGGTCTCGAGAGCGCGGAAGGGATAGGCTCCAGCAAGCGCGCGGCCGAAAAGGCGGCGGCTTCCGCGCTGCTGGCCCGCGAGGGCGTGCCGGGAGGCAGCGATGTCTGAGGGGACAGCGAACGACACGCGCTGTGGCTTCGTCGCGCTGATCGGCGCGCCGAATGTCGGCAAGTCCACCCTCGTCAACGCCCTGGTGGGCGCCAAGGTCACCATCGTCTCGCGCAAGGTGCAGACCACGCGCGCGCTGATCCGCGGCATCGCCATTGTCGATCACGCGCAGATCATCCTGGTGGATACGCCGGGGATTTTCTCGCCGAAGCGCCGGCTGGATCGCGCCATGGTGACGACCGCCTGGAGCGGCGCGCACGATGCCGATCTCGTCTGCGTGCTGCTGGACGCGCGCAAGGGGCTGGACGAGGAGGCCGAGGCGATCTTCTCGCGGCTCGCCAATGTCGGACATCCGAAATATCTGATCCTCAACAAGATCGATCTCGTGCCGCGCGCCGAACTGCTGGCGCTGGCGCAGGCCGCCAACGCGAAGCTGCCGTTCGCGCACACCTTCATGGTCTCGGCGCTGTCGGGCGATGGCGTCGAGGACCTGCGCCAGACGCTGGCGGCGGCGATGCCGCCCGGTCCGTTCCACTATCCCGAGGACCAGTTGTCGGATGCGCCGCTGCGGCATCTGGCGGCGGAGATCACGCGCGAAAAGATCTACAGCCACCTGCATCAGGAGCTGCCGTATCAGTCCACGGTCGAGACCGTGAGCTGGCAGGACCGCCCCGACGGCTCGACCCGCGTCGAGCAGACGATTTTTGTCGAGCGCGAGAGCCAGCGCAAGATCGTGCTCGGCAAGGGCGGTGCGACCATCAAGTCGATCGGCGCACAGGCCCGCAAGGAACTGACCGACATTCTGGAGCGTCCCGTACATCTGTTCCTGTTCGTGAAGGTGCGGGAGGGCTGGGGTGACGATCCCGAGCGTTATCGCGAGATGGGGCTGGAATTTCCCAAGGACTGACCGCGATGATGGTGCCGCACAACATTCTGCGCTTCGAGGCTCTGCTCTATGCCTCGCTGCTGCTCGACACGCTCTCCATGGTGGTGCGCGATGATGGCGGCGATCTGGAAGCCGCCAGCAGCGGCACCGAGCGTGGCGTCAGCGCGCTGCTCATTCTGGTGTTCGTCGGCCTCGTCTGGCTCGCGGCGCGCAAGCGCCAGAACTGGGCGCGCTGGGTGCTGATTGCGGCGTTTGCGCTGTCCTGCGTGGCGGTTCTTGCGACGATCACGAGCGGCGACGCCGGTGCGGGCGTGCTGTTCGATATCGTCTCCTCCGTGCTGACGGCGGCCGGGTTGTATTATTCATTCACGGGCGATGCGCAGGGCTGGTTCGAGCCCGACCGGGACGGCGCACGCCGCAGCTGAGCCTGTCATCCGCTACGGTTCTGTGCCGATTGCTCTGTCGAGGGCCGCGATAAAGATCGCGGGCAGCTCGGGGTGAGCGTTTGCGCGCATCGCTGACGCCGTTTCATTGATCCGGATTCGATTGTCAGACAACGGGCCTCGAGGCGCAGGCATGCGTCGGCGTGCCCGCGTTCTGTGCGCGGGCCGGAGCCGCAAGAGCCCTCGCGCAAAGCACAAGGCGAGGGGAGATGGAGCGCCGCAAGGCGCATCGGTGTGTCGTGTCGCGCGCCGCTTCGGTCTTGCGAGGACCGACGGACTGCGGCGCGCGCGTCGCCTTGCGGCGCTCCACCGACGCCCGCGGGCAGCGCGGAAGCATACCCTCGGGCGCGCGGATGTCGTCGCCCGCGCCATCGACGCGAGGGCGCATCCGCTGCGGCTTTCAAGCGCCGGAGACCCGTGCAAGTCGGGAGCGGGACGGATCCGTGTGATGCCGTTGCCGACGCCACACGCCATCCGCCGGGCCGGACTTTCGTCCCGCCGGCTCCGCTCCGTCCCACGCCGCAAGCGGCATCCTCCCGTAGTGGAGGCGGACGGGGCCACTCCGGTTCCCCGAGTATCCGTGTGCGTCACGGATCCGCGGGCGCCGCATCCTGCTCCACCGCTCAGAACGCCTCCGGACGACGCCCCTCACGAGCAGGAATGAATAGGAATATAATCCAATTCGAAAAAAGTCAAGATGGGCATCCGATGGCCCGAGGTCCGGATGCTTGCCCGCCATCGTCGCGTTCGGCCGCGCCGCTGCCCCATCTGGCGCTGTCTCTCCTGCTGTCGTTCCGGTGCGCGAGCCCACGGGTCGGCGCAAGCCGCCCAAGGACAGGCTCCGCGATGCGAGCCCGGAACCCATAACCCCCGCAGGGAGTATGGATTCCAGTCCTGCGTGTGAAGAACACGCATCCCGGAATGACGAAGGAGAGGGGGAATGGATTTTCCGGTCGGGCTCTGAGGCGCGAGCGGAGCGAGCCTCGAAGGGCGACGGCCGTAGCGGCGTCCGGAACCGAGGCCGCAAGACTGCTGCCGGCGGGCATGCTCTCGGCTATAAGGACCGCCATGGAATGGACCGACGAAGGCATCGTGCTGGGCGTGCGGCGGCATGGCGAATCCGGCGCCATCGTCGAACTGCTCACGCGTGGTCACGGGCGGCATCTCGGCATGGTCCGGGGCGGCAGCGGCGTGCGGATGCGCCCGGTGCTTCAGCCCGGCAACACCGTGAGCGCGGTGTGGCGCGCGCGGCTGGAGGATCATCTCGGTATGTATCAGATCGAGGCGACGCGGATGCGCGCCGCGACCATGCTGGCGCTGCCCTATGCCGCTTACGGCATCACGCATCTGGCTTCGCTGGTGCGGCTGTTGCCCGAGCGCGATCCGCACGAGGAGATGTATGAACTCGTGATGCATGTGCTCGACGATTTCGACGACGCCAGCGGCGCGGGGCTGCATCTGGTGCGCTTCGAGCTCGCCCTGCTGGCCGAGCTCGGCTTCGGCCTCGATCTCACCACGTGCGTCGCCAGCGGCGCGACGGAGGATCTGGTCTACGTCTCGCCGAAGTCGGGCGGGGCGGTGTCGCGCGCGGCGGGCGAGCCGTGGCGCGACAGGCTGCTGCGGTTGCCGTCGTTCCTGCGGGAGGAGAGAGGCAGCGACAGTCAATGCTCCGACGACGATCTGCGCGACGGATTTCTGCTGACCGGCCTGTTCCTGATGCGGCACGTGCTGGAGCCGCGCGGTCTTGCCCATTCCGACGCCCGCGAGGGATTCATCGCCGCGGTGATCCGCCAGCGCGCGAAATTTTCCGGGCCGGCTGCGGAAACGGTCGCCAAGTAGCTGGCGGACAAGCACAAAATCCCGCCTTGTTTGCGCTCCACACAGCCTTTAATTGAGCCGCCATGGGCAAAAGACTGATTCCCTCCGAGCCATCCGAACCGATCGACATCGCACTGCGCGAGGCGCTGGAAGAGCGCTATCTCGCCTACGCGCTGTCCACGATCATGCACCGCGCGCTCCCCGACGCGCGCGACGGCCTGAAGCCGGTGCACCGGCGCATCCTGTACGGCATGCGCCTGCTGCGGCTCGATCCCGGCTCGCAGCCGAAGAAATCCGCCAAGATCGTCGGCGACGTGATGGGCGATTTCCATCCGCATGGCGATCAGGCGATCTATGACGCGCTGGTGCGTCTGGCGCAGGACTTTTCCTCGCGCTATCCGCTGGTCGACGGACAGGGCAACTTCGGCAACATCGACGGCGACGGCGCGGCCGCCTACCGCTACACCGAGGCCCGGCTGACCGATGTGGCGCGCCTGCTGCTGGATGGCATCGACGAGGACGCGGTCGCGTTCCGTCCCAATTACGATGGCCAGAAGACCGAGCCGGTGGTGCTGCCGGGCGGCTTTCCGAACCTGCTCGCCAACGGCGCGCAGGGCATCGCGGTCGGCATGGCGACGGCGATCCCACCGCACAACGCCGCCGAACTGTGCGACGCCGCGCTGCATCTGATTGAGAAGCCGGAGGCCACCTCGCGCGGCCTGATGCGCTGGATCAAGGGACCGGATTTCCCGACCGGCGGTATCGTGGTCGATTCCCGCGATGCGATGGCGGAGGCCTATACCACGGGCAGGGGCTCGTTCCGGGTCCGTGCGCGGTGGGTGCAGGAAGAGGGCGCGCGCGGCGCGTGGAGCGTCGTCGTCACCGAGATTCCCTGGCTGGTGCAGAAGTCGCGCCTGATCGAGAAGATCGCCGAGCTTCTGAACGAACGGAAACTGCCGCTGGTCGGCGACATCCGCGACGAGTCGGCGGAAGATATTCGCATCGTCATCGAGCCGAAGACGCGCAACGTCGATCCGGCGCTCCTGATGGAGTCGCTGTTCAAGCTCACCGAGCTTGAAAGCCGCATTCCCCTGAACCTCAACGTGCTGGTGAAGGGCGGCAAGGTGCCGAAGGTGGTCAGCATCGCCGAGGCGCTGCGCGAATGGCTGGACCATCTGCGCGACGTGCTTCAGCGCCGCTACCGCTATCGTGAGAGCCAGATCGAGAACCGGCTCGAAGTGCTGGGCGGCTACCTGATCGCCTATCTCAACCTCGACGAGGTGATCCGCATCATCCGCAGCGAGGACGAGCCCAAGCCGGTGCTGATGAAGGCGTTCACGCTCACCGAGGTGCAGGCCGACGCCATCCTCAACATGCGCCTGCGTTCGCTGCGCAAGCTTGAGGAAATGGAGATCCGCAAGGAGGACAAGACCCTCCGCGCCGAGCTGAAGGGCATCAAGTCCGTGCTCGCCTCCGAGGCCGAGCAGTGGAGCAAGGTCGGCGAGCAGGTGCAGAAGGTCCGCGACCTGTTCGGACCGAAGACACAGCTCGGCAAGCGCCGCACGACGTTCGCGGAGGCCCCCGAGCACGACCTCGCCGCCATCGAGGAGGCGCTGGTCGAGCGCGAGCCGATCACGGTCGTCGTATCCGACAAGGGCTGGATCCGTACGCTGAAGGGCCATGTCACCGATGTGTCCAGTCTCGCATTCAAGACCGACGACAAGCTCGGCTACGCGTTCTTCGCCGAGACCACCTCGAAGCTGCTGCTGTTCGCGACCAATGGCCGCTTCTACACGCTGGATGCGGCGAAGCTGCCGGGCGGGCGCGGCCATGGCGAGCCGATCCGCATGTTCATCGACATGGAGGGCGAGGCCGCGCCGGTCGCGATGTTCGTGCACAAGGGCGGCCGAAAATTCCTGGTCGCCAGCCATGACGGGCAGGGCTTTGTCGTCGGCGAGGACGATTGCGTCGCCAACACCCGCAAGGGCAAGCAGATCCTCAACGTCGAGCTGCCGAACGAGGCGAAGGCCATCACCGAGGTCAGCGGCGACACGGTCGCGGTGATCGGCGAGAACCGCAAGATGCTGGTGTTCGCGCTCGATCAGGTACCGGAGATGGCGCGCGGCAAGGGCGTGCGGCTGCAGAAGTACAAGGACGGCGGCCTGTCCGACATCGTGACCTTTGCGGCCAGGACCGGGCTCGTGTGGCGCGACGGCGCGGGCCGCGAGTTCTCCGCCTCGATGAAGGAACTGGCCGAGTGGCGCGGCAACCGTGCCGACGCCGGGCGGCTGCCGCCGAAGGGTTTTCCCCGCTCGAACAAGTTCGGCTTCACGGTCTCCTGATTTTTTCCGCGACGGCTACGCTTGCCTTGCGCGGCAGGCGTAGGTCAGGAGTGCGAGCGCCGACGCCGTGGTGAGAACCGCGCCCAGCGCCGCCATCGCGCCGAGCGGCAGTTTGGCCGCCGCCCATACGCCGAAGGCGGCGCAGGCCATCTGCCAGAATCCGAGCAGCGCCGAGGCCGCGCCCGCGCGCTCCCCGAACGGGGAGAGCGTCTGCGCGGTGCCGAGCGGATTGACCATGCCCATGCCGAGCAGAAAAATGCTGACGCAGATCAGGAACGGCAGGAACGTGTTGCTGCTCAGTCCGGTCAGCAGCACGCCCGCGCCTCCGGCGGCCGCGAGCAGCAGCGCCAGCTGAAGCGCGCGGGGCAGACCGAGCTTCGGCACCAGACGCGTCGCGCCGATGCCGGCGGCGAACACGATGAACACGGTCCCGGCGAAGAACAGTCCCAACTGGATCGGGCTGAAGTGCAGGTCGTCGATCAGCACCCGCGGCATTGCCGAGAACATCGCGAACAGCGCACCCATGATCAGGCTGACCGAGGCGGCCGGGACGAGGAAGCGGCGGTCTCCGGCGAGGCCGATATATGTTCGCGCGATGGCCGCCGGATTGATCGGCGAGCGCGTCGCGTGATGGGTCTCGCCCATCACCATCAGATAGGTTGTCGCCGCCAGAGCGCCGAAGATCGCGACGAACACGAAGCCCGCGCGCCATCCCCACAGATGGTCCAGCGCGCCGCCGAGCAGGGGCGAGAACCCCGGGGCGGTCGCCATCGCGATGGTGACGAGGCTGAGCGCCCGCGCCAGCGCCTCGCCGCTGAACAGGTCGCGCGCGATGGCGCGGGACAGCACCGAGGCGGCGCAGGCCCCGATCGCCTGCACGGCGCGGCCCGCCAGCAGCGTTGGCAGATCGTTCGCCAGCGCGCACAGAATGGTGCCGGCGACGAACACGATCAGTCCCGCCACGACAGGGATGCTGCGTCCAAAGCGGTCCGAGATCGGGCCGATCGCCAGTTGGCCCGCCGCGAAGACCGCGAGGAAAACGGTGATGGCGGCCGTCACTTCGGCACTCGACACGGCCAGATCGCGACCGATGCCGGGCAGGGACGGCAGCATGATGTTGGTCGCCAGGGTTCCAACGGCGGCGAGAGCGGCCAGCACCGCGATCCGGATCGCGGTCGGGGTAGCCTCGGCGGGCGCCGCGGCGAGCGGATCGCGGATGACGGTCATTTATTATGGCTCCTTTTGAATGATGGATATCATACAAAAGGAGCGATGCAACACGAATTTGGAATGCGCGGCGGCCGGCCGGCGCCGCTATCGCAAGGGGGGCGTTGCTTGCGAGTGTTGCTTTTGCAAATGAGTTGCATTAAGTGGGTCACGTCGCAGCGGATGATGCTTTGAGATGGATGCTCTTCCAGATTCGTCGGCCAATCCCGGGGGGCGTCCTTCGACAGCACAGACTGCCAGGGGCGGCTGGCGCAGCGAGCGGGGCGAGCCGTCGCTCGCGGACATGTTCGCGACCATCCGTGTCGCCCCCTCCGGCTCGTTCTGGCGCAAGCTCGCCGCATTTCTCGGCCCCGGGTACCTCGTCGCCGTCGGCTACATGGATCCGGGCAACTGGGCGACCTCGCTCGCGGGCGGCTCGAAGTTCGGTTACGCGCTGCTGAGCATCGCGCTGATCTCCAACATCATGGCGGTGATCCTTCAGGCGCTGTGCGCGCGGCTCGGCGTCGGCGCGGGGCGCGATCTGGCGCAGGCGTGCCGCGACGCCTTTCCGCGCTGGGCCTCATGGCCGCTGTGGCTGCTCGCCGAGATCGCCATCGCCGCGACGGACCTCGCCGAGATCATCGGCACCGCCATCGGACTGAATTTGTTGTTCGGCATTCCGCTCGAGATCGGCGTGCTGATCACCGCCGCCGATGTGTTTCTGATCCTCGGGCTGCAGGCGCTCGGCTTCCGCTGGATCGAAGCCTTCGTGGTGGCGCTGTTCGGCGTGATCGCCGCCTGCTTCGGCATCCAGATCCTGATGGCCGATCCCGACTGGGGCGAGGTGATCCGCGGCTTCGCGCCGACCGTCGAGATCGTGCGCAATCCCGAGATGCTCTATCTCGCGCTCGGGATTCTCGGCGCGACGGTGATGCCGCACAATCTCTATCTCCACTCGGGTCTGGTGCAGACACGCGGCTATGGGCCCAGCGTGCCCGAGAAGCGCGAGGCGATCCGCCTCGCCACCATCGATTCGACATTCGCGCTTTGTCTGGCGCTTCTGATCAACGGGTCCATTCTGGTTCTCGCCGCGGCGACGTTCCACAAGGCCGGGCGGACCGAGGTCGCCGAACTCGATCAGGCGCATGCGCTGCTTTCGCCGCTGATGGGATCATCGCTTGCCCCGACGCTGTTCGGCATCGCGCTCCTGTGCTGCGGGTTGAATTCGACCGTGACCGCGACGCTTTCGGGTCAGATCGTGATGGAAGGCTTCATCAACATCCGCGTGCAGCCATGGCTGCGCCGATTGATGACGCGCGCCATCGCCATCGTGCCGGCGGCACTGGTGACGATCTGGTACGGGGAGAAGGGGACCGGCGAACTGCTGATCCTCAGTCAGGTGGTGCTGAGTTTGCAGTTGCCGTTCGCGATCGTGCCGCTGGTGATGTTTACCGCCAGCCGCGCCAAGATGGGCGTCTTCGTCGCGCCGCGCTGGCTGACGGCCGCCGCCACCCTGATCGCCGCGATCGTCATCGCGCTGAACGTGAAGCTGGTGCTGGATTTTATGTTCGGCTGAGCGCCACTTTGTCGAGGCCGGGGCGGGACAGGCAGTTAATCCTGCGGCTCGGACTCGTGGCCGTCGACGTCGATCCGCCGCCAGCCGGTCGGCGCGAGCCGCTGCTGCGGCATGAAGCGGCTCTTGTAATCCATCTTGCGCGAGCCCTCGATCCAGTAGCCGAGATACACATAGGGCAGGCCCATGCGGCGGGCGCGGGCGATGTGATCGAGGATCATGAACGAGCCCAGCGACAGGCTCTCTTCGTCCGGCTCGTAGAACGAATAGACCATCGAGAGCCCGTCGTTCAGGATGTCCGTCAGCGCCACCGCGACCAGATCGCTGATGCGCCCCGTCTTCTCGATCACGCCCTTGCGCCGGTATTCGATCACGCGGGTGTTGACGTGACTGTCTTCCACCATCATCGCGTAATCGAGCACGGTCATGTCGGCCATGCCGCCGTCGTGGTGGCGCGCATCAAGATAGGCACGGAAGACCGAATACTGTTCGGAGGTCGGCACCGGGTTGCGCATTTCGCCGCTGACGTCCGCGTTGCGGGCGAGCACGCGGCGGAAGGTGCGGGAGGGGCGGAATTCGTTGGCGAGCACGCGCACCGACACGCAGGCGCGGCACTGGTCGCAGGCCGGGCGATAGGCGATCGACTGGCTGCGCCGGAAGCCGCCGTGGGTCAGCAGGTCGTTGAGTTCGCCCGCCTTGCTGCCGACGAGATGCGTGAACACCTTTCGCTCCTGCCGGCCCGGCAGATAGGGGCACGGCGAGGGCGCGGTCAGATAGAACTGCGGTGTATCGCGCGAATGTTGAGTCACGGTCTGCGGTGTTGGGATCGTCGTCAAAATTCGGACCGGCGCGAGGCTGGGCGAATCCACCCTGTTCGGGCCGGGCCGGACTCAGCATCGCGCCGCGCCTGCGGCGGGTCAATTGGATTTGGTCGCAGCAAGTCTGCGCGAGGCAGACCGCGCCCGGCCTTGATTGAAATCAAATCAATAAGGGCGCTGGGCGCGGAATTCGGGGGCCGTCACCGAGCTGTTGATGACCACGGTTCCGAGGACGACATCGTGCAGCAGCCGACGGCGGCCGTTGAACAGCCCGATCAGGAGCACGAACGGCGTCAGGAACGAGACCGACAGCCAGAACAGCACGGCATGCGTTGCGCCGAGCAGAAAATAGGCCGGCTCGCCGTACCAGGTGCGCAGTTGCAGATCCATCACCCGCATGCCGACCGTGGCCGAATTCGGGCCGCCCAGTGTCCAGCCGTAATAGATCACGGCCCAGACGACGGAGGCGGGGGAGACCAGCCAGAACAGCGCCCAGCCGAGGCCCAGCGTCACGAGGCCGAATACGGCGATGAAGATCGTGGCCAGTACGATCGGGATCGACAGCACCACGAGATCGATCAGGAACGCAAACACCCGCCGCGTCAGCACGCCGCGAAACAGTTCGGGTTCGAGATAGGGATCGAAGGCGTGCGGCCGGTATCCGGCGGAATCGCGCGCGTCGATGCGGGAGCTGTCGGACATGGATGGGTTCCCCTCCGGTGCACGATGATCCGTGCCAGTGGCCGTGCGCCGAAAACATGGCGACCATGCCCTCCGCCCGCAAGAGACGGCGGCGATCCGGGCCGATGCGCCCGGATTAAAGTTTGGACAGTTTCAGCGGCCGGCCCTGATGCGCTCGGCGGCCTGCGGGGCGAAATAGGTCAGCACGCCGTCCGCGCCGGCGCGCTTGAAACCGATCAGGCTTTCCATCACGACGCGGTCGCCATCGAGCCAGCCGTTGGCGATCGCGCCCGCGATCATCGCGTATTCGCCGGAGACCTGATAGGCAAAGGTCGGCACCGCAAAGGTGTCCTTCACGCGGCGCACGATATCGAGATAGGGCATGCCCGGCTTGACCATCACCATGTCCGCGCCCTCGGCGATGTCGAGCTCGACCTCGCGCAGCGCCTCGTCCGTATTGGCGGGGTCCATCTGGTAGGTCCGCTTGTCTCCCGTGAGCGTCTTGGCCGAACCGATGGCGTCCCGGAACGGGCCGTAAAAGGCGGAGGCGAATTTCGCCGCATAGGCCATGATCTGCACGTCGCCATAACCTGCATCGTCCAGCGCGGCGCGGATCGCTCCGACGCGGCCGTCCATCATGTCCGAGGGCGCGATGATGTCGCAGCCGGCCTCGGCCTGAACCAGCGCCTGCTGAGCCAGCACGGCCACCGTCTCGTCGTTGAGGATGCGCTCGTTCTGCAGCAGGCCGTCATGGCCGTGGCTGGTGTAGGGATCGAGCGCGACGTCGCAGAGGATTCCGAGATCCGGGAATTCCTTCTTGATCGCGCGCACCGCCGCGCAGACCAGATTGTCCGGATTGAGCGCCTCGCTCCCGGTCTCGTCCCGCAGCGCCGGATCGGTGTAGGGAAACAGCGCGATGCAGGGAATCGACAACCGCATGGCGCGCTCGGCCTCGCGCACGCACTCGGCGACGCTGAGCCGGTCGACGCCGGGCATCGACGCCACCGGCGTGCGCGCCGCGTCGCCTCCCGATACGAACAGCGGCCAGATCAGGTCGTCGGTCGTCAGGACGTTCTCGCGAACCAGCCGGCGTGCCCATTCCGATTTGCGATTGCGGCGCGGGCGCATGACGAGATCGAGCGGCTCGGCCTGCGGCGTGGCGACCGGGCGGGGGCCATCCCTCATCTCGATTGGACGTCCGAACTTGATCGCCATGGTCATGTCTCCGCGCGTGCAGGATGTCGTCCGTTTCTACCACCCTGACGGGCGGCCGTCACGGTGAATGGTCCTCGTCGCGGGATTCCGCCGGAGCCGAAAAAGCGGTAAAGGGAGGCATGAGCGATTTTCAACCGCGTGAAGCGATCTCGGCGCGCCCTGCCGGCCTGACCGGCCCCGCCGACGCCGAGACCACCGAGGACGGCAACAGCGTCTGGACGCAGCGGCTGGTGCTGTTCCTGCGCGCGATGGCGATCGTCGCAGTGGCGAAGGGGCTGTTCCACTGGGCGCAGGTGACGGGCTTCGTCGGCGGCGAAGATGATGGCTTCGAGATGCAATCCTCGGCCTGGCAAACCGCGACCGTCTATTTTGCGGTCATGGAGCCGGTCGCGGCGGTGGGGTTGTGGCTGGCGACCCCGTGGGGCGCCGTGGTGTGGCTGACAACCGTCGTCTCCATGGCGGTGATCGAACTGATGTTCCCGGCGATCTATGGCGGCAGCCTGCTCGTCGTGGTGATCGAGGTCGCGTTCATCGCGGCCTATCTCACGCTGGCCTGGCTGGCGGCGCGCGAGCGGCCGCCGTAGGGGGCCGCAGCGCAGACCAGTGTTCCATTCCGGACGAATCGCGGGGGCGATGCGCTTTGCATCGCCCCCGTTGCGTATGGAACCCGGGTTACCCGGGAAGGCATCCTGCCGCGGCCATGGACCGATTCCGATTCTGTTGACGATAAATCCGGCCCTTCTGGCATCCATGAAGGGGTTGCGGGCCGCCCTCGGTCCAACAGCGTTACGACAATCTGTCGAATTCGAAACAAGCTGTCTTCAAATGCGACAGCGCATGCAGACGAAGCGTGAACACAGTTCGGGCATCGTCAACGCGAGGTTACGGAATGGGCGGATTTTGTAGGCGCAATCAATGATTTACCGTCTCAAATAAACGCTCTCTTTATGCTGTTGTTTAAGCTGATGTTCAAAGCCGCGGGCTAGGTTCGCTCCATCAAAGGCGGGACACAAGTTTCGCCGTATACGTCGAAAAACGACGACAGGGGAAGTGTCATGAACAAAGCCGTTGCGACGGTCGAAAGCGCGCGCGATGCAGGCACCAGCAAGGTGCAGCCGCTCTATCTCGAAGCTCTCACGCTGGTAGAGCGGCTGCATCGCCGCCTTCTCGATGTCATCAAGGACGAATTCGACCGCCGCGGTCGCTCCGACATCAACTCGGTGCAGGCGCTGCTGCTCTACAACATCGGGGACAAGGAGCTGACCGCCGGCGAACTGCGCACGCGCGGTTACTATCTCGGCTCGAACGTGTCCTACAATCTGAAGAAACTCGTCGAGCTCGGTTTCCTCGATCATCAGCGCTCGCGCGTGGACCGCCGCTCGGTGCGGATCCGCCTGACCGCCAAGGGCCAGGAAATCCGCCACATCGTCGATGCGCTGTATCAGAAGCATATGCGCACGGTGGAGCAGGTCGGCGGCATCTCGGACGCTGAGTTCGTCAGCCTCAACAAGTCGCTGCACCGCCTTGAGCGTTTCTGGACCGACCAGATTCTCTATCGCCTCTGAGCGAGAACGCCGTCAAAGCGCAAACGACGATGCGGCCCGCCATGCGGGCCGCATCGTCGCGATCTCGCACGCCCCTCCAACATGAGCAACAACAGCGGAACGGCCCGGACGGCTGCGCCGGCCTGCATGCGCGGTCCGTGAGTGTGATCGCGCGCGCCGGCCCGGGAGGCCGTGCAATCGCCGCGATTGATGATCTGCGATGCCGCGATGCGTCGTGCTCGCGGCGTACCGGCAGTCTCGGCGGCGCCAGCCGCTTCACCGATTCCCGTTCCGCCCGATTCCTAAGTCTCGCGGACTTTCAACAGACCGATGCGTTCTGGACTGTTGGGCCCGGAAACATTACGGCTAGGCCGAACGCCGGATTGCTTTGAACGCCTCGGAGGAAACCTATGAAGTCGCGCGCGGCTGTCGCCTGGGAAGCCAACAAGCCCCTGACCATCGAGACCGTCGAGATCGGAGGGCCGAAGCCCGGCGAGGTGCTGGTGGAGATCATGGCAACCGGTGTGTGCCACACCGACGCCTACACGCTGTCGGGGCTGGATTCCGAGGGCAAGTTTCCGGCGATCCTCGGCCATGAGGGCGCGGGCATCGTGCGTGAGATCGGCGCGGGCGTCACCTCGGTGAAGGTCGGCGACCACGTGATCCCGCTCTACACGCCCGAATGCCGGCAGTGCAAAACCTGCCTGTCTCAGCGCTCGAATCTTTGTACCTCGATCCGCGCGACGCAGGGGCAGGGGCTGATGCCGGACAACACCTCGCGCTTCTCCTGCGACGGCGGCGAGGTGTTCCACTACATGGGCTGCTCGACGTTCTCCAACTTCACCGTGCTGCCGGAGATCGCGGTGGCGAAGGTGCGCGAGGACGCGCCCTTCGACAAGATCTGTTACATCGGCTGCGGCGTCACCACGGGCATCGGCGCGGTGGTCTACACCGGCAAGGTCTGGCCCGGCGCGAATGTGGTGGTGTTCGGTCTCGGCGGCATCGGCCTCAACGTGATCCAGGGCGCGCGCATGGTCGGTGCCGACAAGATCATCGGCGTCGATCTCAATCCCGCCAAGGCGGAGATGGCGAAGAAGTTCGGCATGACGCATTTCGTCAATCCGGACGAGGTCGGCCGCGACAAGGTGGTGCAGGCCATCGTCGATCTCACCGGCGGCGGCGCGGATTTTTCCTTCGAGTGCATCGGCAACGTTCACACCATGCGGCAGGCGCTGGAATGCTGCCATCGCGGCTGGGGCGAGAGCATCATCATCGGCGTGGCGCCTTCGGGCACCGAGATTTCGACGCGCCCGTTCCAGCTCGTCACCGGACGGGTGTGGAAGGGCTCGGCGTTCGGCGGCGCACGCGGCCGCACCGACGTGCCGAAGATCGTGGACTGGTACATGGAAGGCAAGATCGACATCGACAGCCTGATCACGCACACCATGCCGCTCGACCAGATCAACACCGCATTCGATCTGATGCACGAGGGCAAGTCGATCCGCTCCGTCGTGATCTATTAGAGCCGTTCCGCTTTCTCCGAAGCGCTGAACGGCTCCAGGTTTTTCTTTGACGCGTTTTCTTCACGCGAGCCGTCATCCACCTCGCTCGAAAACGCTATGGAGGTTTGCGATGACGCTGGAGACGGTCTCCACTGCGAAAGCCCATGGCGGGGTGCAGGGCGTCTATCGTCACGTCTCAAAAGAGACGAAGACGCCGATGACCTTTGCGGTGTTCGTGCCGCCCCATGCGGACGGCGCGAAGCTGCCCGTGCTGTGGTATCTGTCGGGCCTCACCTGCACGCATGCCAACTGCATGGACAAGGGCGAGTATCGCCGCCTTGCCGCCGAACTCGGCCTGATCGTCGTGCTGCCGGACACCTCGCCGCGCGGCGAGGGCGTGCCGGACGAGGCCGACAACTGGCAGTTCGGGCAGGGCGCGGGTTTCTATCTCGACGCCACGCAGGCGCCTTATGCCGCGAACTACCGGATGTACAGCTACGTCACCGAAGAACTGCCGGCGCTCGTTGCGGAACATTTTCCGGCGGACATGACGCGGCAGGGCATCTTCGGCCACTCGATGGGCGGTCATGGCGCGCTGACCATCGCGCTGAAGAATCCCGCGCGGTTCCGGAGCGTCTCGGCCTTCGCGCCGATCGCAAAGCCCTCCGTGGCGTTCTGGTCCGAGCCGTCGCTGGCAAAATATCTCGGCCCCGACCGCGCGGCGTGGCGTGCCTATGATGCATGCCTGCTGATCGAGGACGGCGCGCGCTATGGCGAGGTGCTGGTCGATCAGGGCGCGGCGGATTCGTTCCTTGAGAACGGCCTGATGCCGCAGCTTCTCAAGGCCGCGTGCGACAAGGCCGGCATCGCGCTGACGCTGAACATGCGCGATGGCTACGACCACTCCTACAATTTCATCTCGACCTTCATGGACGATCATCTGCGCTGGCACGCGGCGCGGCTGGCCTGACCCGGTTGCGCCGGCTCTGGTTCACCGGCCGGGCAGCATCCGCGCCAGCGTGCGATCCCGCAGGATGAAATGGCGCACGAGCGCGGTGGCGGCGTGCAGGCCGGCAAGAGCGAGCAAGGTGTGCGCGGCGAGTTCGTGAACGCCGAACACCGTCCGCGCGAAGGCCCGGTCCGGGACCCAGGGGGAGGCGATCTCGAACAGGCCGAGCACCGGCACGCCGCGTCCCCGCGCGAACTGGACCATGATTCCGAGCACCGGCACGGCGAGCAGCAGGATGTAGAGCGCCGCGTGGGTGAGTTTGGCTCCCAGGCCGAGAAGACTGCCCATCGGGCCGGCGTGGCCCAGAGGAGCGGGGGACGGGCTGCTGCTCCGCCAGCCGAGGCGCAAGGCCGTCAGGACGATCACGGCAACACCCGCGTTCATATGGATGAACCATGCGGGTCCCTGCACCGCGCGCGGAAGTGCATCGCCTCCGATGCCGATGCCCCAGGCCAGCAGGACGAGGATGACGGTGGTCCAGTGCAGCGCCTGGATCACCGCGCTGTAGCGCTCGGTTGAATTGGATGCGGGCATTGTTCAATGTTCTCCTGCCTGATGCGTGCCGTGCCGGGGGCGTTGGGGCCTGTTCCGGTGCTCCGCGCGTGAGCCTCTGTTGTAAACCCTGAGGGCGACGCCAGTCGTCCTTCAAGTCCACGGGAAGACGTGTCGGGGAGATTCCGGGATGCGAATATTGCGCGCCGACAACAGTCTGCTGCTGGTGATCGATTTCCAGGAGCGCCTGATGCCCGCGATCCATGGCGGAGAGGCCGCGATGGTCGAGGCCCGCCGCCTGATCGACATCGCCGGAATACTTGGCGTGCCGGTGCGCTTCACCGAGCAACGGCCCGAGAAGCTTGGAACCGTGGTCCCGGCGCTGCATCCGGACGACCGCTCGCACGTTGCCGCGAAGGTGACGTTCGATTCCTGCCGCAAGCCCGGTTTCGTCGACTGGCTGCCGCAAGGCGACGTGGTTGCTGTTGGCAGCGAGACGCATGTCTGCGTCTTGCAGACCGTGCTCGGCCTGCTCGACGCCGGCCGCAAGGTGTTCGTTGTCGAGGATGCGGTGGGCTCGCGGACGCCTGCGAACAAGGCCGCAGGCTTGCGCCGCATGAGCGCGCACGGCGCGGACATCGTCACCGCGGAGATGGTCGCGTTCGAGTGGCTGGGAACGGCTGAACATCCGCGCTTCCGCGAAGTGATCGCAAGGATCAAGTGACGCCTGCGCCTGTCGTCACGGCCGCGTGACAGCGACGTCGTGCGATTTCATCTCGACCTCCATGGACGATCATCCGCGCTGGCACGCGGCGCGGCTTGAGCTGAGGAAGGCGGCGAGCTCCGAGCCAACCGAGACGCGCTCTACTTCAGATAATCCGGCAAGGCGAAGCCATCATAAAAGCGGTCGGACAGGATGGCCTTTTTGAATGTCGGGGACTTATACGCCGCGACGATATCCTGCGCCCAATCCGCATTTGCGTTCGCCTGCTTGACCGCCACCACGTTGATGTAGGGCGTCGTCATCTTCTCGAGCCCGAATGCGTTTGTGAGTTTCAATCCGCTGTAAATCGCGAAATTGCCCTGGATGGCGGCGAAATCGACGTCCTCCAGCGCGCGCGGCGCCTGAGCCGCCTCGAGCGGGATGATCTTGATCCCGCCGGGGTTCTTGATCACGTCAAGCTCGGTGACATCGATCGGCTTGCTGTCCCGGATTTCGATCAGACCGAGGTCTCGCAGAACCCAAAGCGCTCGCTGCAGGTTCACCGGATCATTCGGGACGGCGACGCTCGAACCGGATTTGATCGGCGTCCCGAGCGGATGCTTCTTGGAATACAGGCCCATCGGCGGTGTGGGAACATGCACGATGCCGACAAGGTCGGTCTTCTGACGCTCGTTATAGGAATTCAGAAAGATCGTATGCTGCATCACATTGGCGTCGATCTCTCCCTTGAACACCGCGTTGTTCGCTTCCAGACCTGTCGAGAACTCGAAGTAGCGAATGCTGTAGCCCTTGGTTTTCAGCTCCGGTTCAACGCCCGCCTTGAATTCATCGATGTAAGGTCCGGGGACGAAGCCGACCTTCAGCTCCGCCTTGGCGGGACGTGCCGTGGTCGGATCCGCGAGGGCGGGGGAGGCGAGCGAGAGAAACAAAAGACCAAAGAGGGACAGCCGGATTCGTGTCATTGCGGGTTCCTGATTACCACTCGGCCGCGCCCGGCAGCCGCTTGCGTGGCAGGAACTGTAAGTCGGTCGCCGCAAAATGAATTTACGTTGTTGATTTCGATGCGAGCATGAAACCAGCGATGACGGTTTGGATGGAAAACGACGCTGCTGTCGCGCCACGCCTCCTGATGGGCTCTGAATTTTCCCGGCGGCTGCCAGGAGCCCGCAATGACGGCCGCCTACGGCCGCATGAATGCGAAGTCGGTATCGGGATCGCAGTTGTCAGCGAGGAAGTGCAGTTCGGACTGCACGTCCGCGACGCTGCGGCTCTCCAGATATTTGGCAACCACGAGACCGAGCAGGGCGCGGCACACCGCATCGCCGTCGATTGCCTCCGCCCTGGCGGCATTCAGCGCGAGTTGAAGGTGGTGCTCTGCGATCGACGATGCCGACATGTGTCGCTCCCTGTCTCGTGTTTCTTCGAGTCCAGTTGCGACCGAACCGGTGAAAAAACGTTGACGAAGGTCAAAACCGCGCAACGATGAAGGATCGTTCGCTTCGCTGCCCGATCCTTCCTTCAGCAACATCCCGTTCCCCGGCAGAGGCGGCAGCGCGCGGCAGCGCCATGACGATCAGGGTTGATGGGATGAATTCCACGACCCTGTGCCTGCGCAAGTTTGTCGCGCGGATCCGGTCGCTCCGGTCGGCAGTCAGGTTCCGTGAGTTAGGAACTGTTTCACCAAATTCCTTTAAAGTTTGAATTGCGGGACATTTGTTCCCTTCCCACGCAGCTGTTCTGAACAAGGCTCAAAATGCTCGGAAATATGCGGATTTCGTACAAGCTTCTTCTGATGGTTGGATTGTCTGCACTGGGCATTGTTGCCGTGGCCATCGTCGGTCTGCTGGTCCTGAAGGACAACCTGCTCAGCGACCGCAAGGTCAAGCTGCAGGACGTCGTCAACGTCACGATTCATGCGCTTGAACAGGACTACAAGGCTTCGAAAACAGCCGGCCTCGGGGATGCCGAGATCAAGGAGCGTGGCCGCGCGATCATCCGCGCGCTGCGCTTCGGCAAGGATGACTATATGTTCGCCTTCGGGCCGGATGGCATCACGACCGCTCATCCGAATCCGAAGGTCGAAGGTCAGAACCTTCTGGGGACTGCCGATGCCGACGGCGTCTATTTCACGCGTGATCTGATCGAGGTCGGTCGCAGCGGCGGTGGTTTCGTGACCTATCGCTATCCGCGCGGCGGTACGGGTGAGCCGCTGCCCAAGCTGTCCTACGCCTCCATGTTCAAGCCCTACGACTGGGTGATCGGAAGCGGAATCTATGTCGACGACGTCGACACCATCTTCTGGCAGCAGGCGATGCGGACCGGCGGTCTGGCGGCAATCGCGCTGCTGCTGGTTATCGGGATGTCGGTTCTGCTCGGCCGGAGCATCGTCAATCCCATCGTGGCCATGACCAAAGTGATGCGTGGCATTTCCGAAGGCGATACCTCGATCGTGGTTCCGGCCCGGGAGCGTCGGGACGAGGTCGGCGGCATGGCGAAGTCGGTGCAGGTGTTCAAGGAGAACATGATCGAGGCGGCGCGCCTGCGTGACGAGCAGGAGGCGATGAAAGCCCAGGCCGAGATCGAGAAGAAGAAGGTTCTTCGGACCATGGCCGACGAATTCGAGAAGGGCGTGCGCCAGTCGCTCGACACCCTCGCGGGTGCGGCGACCGAAATGCGGGCGACCTCGCAGAGCATGTCGGCGACCGCGGAGGAGACCAGCAATCAGGCGACCACGGTGGCGGCGGCAGCGGAAGAGGCTTCGGTCAACGTGCAGACTGTCGCCGCGGCGACCGAGGAACTGTCGTCGTCGGTGGGTGAGATCGGCCGGCAGATGACCGAGTCGGCGCGGATCGCCGGGCAGGCGGTGGAGCAGGCGACGCGGACCAACGTCACCATTCAGGGCCTGTCCGACGCGGCCCAGAAGATCGGAACCGTGGTCAGCCTGATCAACGATATCGCCAGCCAGACCAACCTGCTGGCGCTCAACGCCACCATCGAGGCGGCGCGGGCCGGCGAAGCCGGGCGTGGCTTCGCCGTGGTGGCCAGCGAGGTCAAGTCGCTGGCCAGCCAGACCGCCAAGGCGACCGAGGATATTTCCGCTCAGGTCGCGGCGATGCAGGAGGCGACGGCCGAAGCCGTGCAGGCGATCGGCACGATTGGCGACACCATCTCCTCGATCAACGAGATTGCCACGGTCATCGCCTCGGCGGTGGAGGAGCAGGGCTCGGCGACCCGCGAGATCGCCCGCAACGTTCAGCAGGCCGCGCAAGGCACCGGGCAGGTGTCCAGCAACATCCTCGGCGTCAATCAGGCGGCGAACGAAACCGGCGCGGCGGCCGGGCAGGTTCTGGCGTCGGCCGAGCATCTGAGCACGCACGCGGCCACGCTGCGGTCCGACGTGGATCGGTTCCTCGCCCGCGTGCGCGCGGCGTAAACGGGTCTGACGGGCCGTCTTCCCGGGCATCCCGGTTCCGTTCGCGCGGAGCCGGGATTCGTCGTTTGCGACGTGGCCCGCCGCGAACTGCGCACGGGACTCCAGCTTCAAGCCCGCCCGTTTACCATCCGCCAATCATAGTCGCGCCAGAATTATCCGGCTTTTGAAACGGTTGCCCGTTCAACCGGTCCTGTGAAATCCCAGTACGCCCATGCGTTTCATTCTGGTCCTGATGACCGCCGCCCTCGCGACCGCCGCATCGCCCGCGCAGGCCGACCTGCGGATCACGCGCGATCACGGCGGCTATGTCGAGGAATACAAGGCCAAGTACAATCGTGTCCGCGCGCGCGGCGAGCGGGTCATCATCGACGGCATCTGCAACTCGGCCTGCACGCTGGTGTTCGGAATCGTCGCGCCGAACAAGATATGCGTCACCCCGCGCGCCAGCCTCGGCTTTCATCAGGCCTATTACGACAAGGCCTATACGTTCGGCATCAAGGTGACGAGCGCCGAAGGGACGTCGGACCTGATGTCGTACTACCCGGCGCGGGTGAAGGACTGGATCCGCCGCAACGGCGGCCTGACCACGGATATGAAGAAGATCCGGAACGGTATCGACCTTTGGAAGATCGTCGATCCGTGCCCCGAGGAGTTCTGACGCGCCCGCACCGCGCCGGCGTCCTTGCCCGCCGGTTGTCCCCTTCAAACACGTCCGACGGGTCGGGATACCGGATTGCCTGTGCCCGTCCGATCGGGCATGGCAATACGGGGGAGTTCAAGGCCGGCAGCGATGAAGCAACCTGATGACGCGACGATCGCCCATGCGATCCCGGCGCTGTTCGTCGTGCTGTGGAGCACCGGCTTCATCGGCATGAAATATGCGCTCTACGACGCGGAGCCGTTCGCGCTTCTTGCCGTGCGGATGGTGCTCGCCCTGGTCGTGCTGGGCGCCTGGGCGCTCTGGATGCGTCCGGTCTGGCCGAACCGGCGCGGCATCGCCCACAGCGCCGTGGCCGGTTTGCTCGTCCACGGCTTTTATCTCGGCGGAACGGCGGTCGCGATCGCACATTCCGTGCCTGCCGGGCTGTCGGCGTTGATTCCGGGTCTGCAACCCATTCTGACATCGACGCTCGCCAACCGCTTTCTCGGCGAGAGAGTGAGCGGCCGCCAGTGGATCGGGTTGCTGCTCGGCGTGGGCGGCGCGCTGACCATCCTGCACGACCGTCCGCTCGGTGGCGATCTGGGCTGGGGCTGGCTCGCCTCGGGCGTGTCGCTGGTCAGCATCACGCTCGGCACGCTCTATCAGAAGCGGTTCTGCGGCGGCATCGACTGGCGGGCCGGCAATCTCGTCCAGTATGCGGTCGTGGCGGCGCTCTTCATGCTCGGGTCGCTGCTGCTGGAAACCGGCCACATCGACTGGACGCTCCGGTTCGTCCTGTCGATCACGTGGCTCGCCGTCGTGCTGACCATCGGCTCGATCGGCCTGCTGTACTGGCTGATCCGCCGCACCGCCGCGACGCAGGTCGCGAGCATGTTTTATCTCGTGCCGGCAACGACGGCCCTGATGGCCTATGTGCTGTTCGGCGAACGGCTCGACTGGATCTCGATCGCGGGGATGATCGTCTGCGCGGGCGCGGTGTTTCTGGTCAGCCGTCCCTCGCACGGCTGAGGCATGCGGCACGCGGCCAAAGAAAAAGGGACGCCGAAGCGGCGTCCTTTCGTTGCGTGTTCTGAAGGTGCAATTACTTCGGCTGCGGCACGATGCGCAGATAGGGGCGGGGAGACTTCCAGCCATCGGGGTAGATGGTCTTGGCCTCGTCGTCGCTCACCGAGCCCGCGATGATGACATCGTCGCCCTGCTTCCAGTCGGCCGGCGTCGCGACCCGATGCTTGGCGGTCAGCTGCAGCGAGTCGATCGTGCGCAGGATTTCCTGGAAGTTGCGGCCGGTGGTCATCGGATAGGCGAGCGCCAGCTTGATCTTCTTGTCCGGGCCGATCACGAACACGGTGCGGACGGTGGCGTTGTCGGCCGCGGTGCGGCCCGAGGCGTCGCCCGTCGTCGAGGCCGGGAGCATGTTGTAGAGCTTGGCGACCTTCAGATCGGTGTCGCCGATCAGCGGATAGTTCGGCGCGACGCCCTGCGTCTCGCGGATGTCGTCCGCCCACAGCGAATGACGGTCCACCGGATCGACGCTGAGGCCGATCAGTTTGACGCCGCGCTTGTCGAATTCCGGCTTCAGGCGCGCCAGCGCGCCCAGCTCGGTGGTGCAGACCGGAGTGAAGTCCTTCGGGTGCGAGAACAGGAGAGCCCAGCTGTCGCCGATCCAGTCGTGAAAACGGATATGGCCTTCGGTTGTCTCGGCCTCGAAGTCGGGCGCAGTCGCGCCGATCTGGAACGTCATGGTGGACCTCTATTGAACAGACAGAAGCAATTCAGCGTCTCATCGAGCCGCCGGACTGCCCCCGCGTGGTGATCTGACGCGTTTCCTCGCGTGAGCCGGTGCCCGCTTCGATCGAAGCCGCGCTGGCGAGGGGATTCTATAGCGCCGACACATGGCGGACGGAACTGGTCTCCCGAAAAAGGGTAGAAGGTTCTGCGGACATGTTCCGGCAGGGAAGAATTTTCTGGCAGGCTCGCGTGACCGGAAAAGCTCGTCGCGCAGACGTTAACGACTTGCCCCGAGAATGCCTTTGATCGGCCCTCTGGCCGCCGGGAGCGCTTGCGATTTCACCTGAACCGAGAGCGTTGCCGGACCAACCCATCCGCGATGTTTCAAAGTGTAATGAACGGTGAAACCACTCCTTAAGCTTTGATTTACGCGCCGGTATGAAAATGCTGGCCCAACAGGAAATCGAGACGCGTACCATGTCGACCGCAGCCCTCAACGTCATCGCCGCCAACGATGTCATCGAGATCTCTTCCATCACCGACCGTGAGCAGGCCGCCAGGGCTCTGGCCTTGGTCCGGCAGGGGGTCATTACCGGCGAGGGGCCGACGACCGCGGGACGAATCCATTTCTCCCGCGCCCTCGACCGGCAGGATGCCGAATGGTGCGCGCGTATCCTCAGGGCGCAGCCGCTGACCCGCCAGCCCGTCAGCCGCGCCGAGGCCGAAGCGCTGTTCGGGATTTGCGGGGCGGCCACCGAGCGCAGTGACGCCGGCCTGTTCGACGATCTGTTCGCCAAGGCGGTGGTTCATCACGCCGCCGCGGCCTCCGGCCTGCCGGTGCCCTCGCGCGATATCGCGCTGGCCCCCGATGTCGCCATCGACAGCTGGGCGCCGACCAAGGCAGTCGGCGTCAATGTCGAGGTGCTGGAATGGGTGTCCGCCCAGATGCGCGGGACCCGCCGCAGCAATCCGACGCTGATCATGATGGTCGCCACCCTGATCGGGGCCGCGACCCTGCCGCTGACCCAGCTTCCCGGCGTCTTCGACCTCGGCATGTGACCCTGGTCCGGCAGGAAATGCTGAAATCGTCACGGGCGCGGCCGCATGGTTGCGCTCGTCGTCGTTTTGGGCGAAACCAGAACGGGACCGGGTGGAAAGCTCGGCCAGCAGGACCTTGGTGAGGAGGCGGGCAGGGCGATCCGGTTGGGATCCCTGCAGATGATCCTGGCTGTGGGAGTGTTGCGCCGCGCAGCTGCGACAAACTGTCGTCGTGCCATCCGGGTCCGTGCCCTGCCTGAAGGTCCAAGCAAAGCCGATGTTCAAGAAAATCCTGATCGCCAATCGCGGCGAGATCGCCTGCCGGGTCATCAAGTCCGCGCGTCGCATGGGTATCAAGACAGTCGCTGTCTATTCGGACGCCGATCGTGACGCGCTCCATGTCGAGATGGCTGACGAGGCGGTCTGGATCGGGCCTCCGGCTGCCGCCGAGAGCTATCTCGTGATCGACAAGATCGTCGAGGCGTGCCGGCAGACGGGTGCCGAGGCCGTGCATCCGGGCTACGGCTTCCTGTCCGAGCGCGAGGCATTTCCGCGCGCGCTGGCCGAGGCGGGGGTGGTTTTCATCGGACCCAATCCCGGCGCGATCGCCGCCATGGGCGACAAGATCGAATCGAAGAAGGCGGCGGCCCAGGCGAAGGTTTCGACGGTTCCGGGATACCTCGGCGAGATCGGGGACGACAGGCAGGCCGTCCGGATCGCCGACGAGATCGGCTATCCGGTGATGATCAAGGCCTCCGCCGGCGGCGGCGGCAAGGGCATGCGCATCGCCCATTCGAAGGACGAGGTGGCGGAAGGCTTCAAGCTGGCGCGCGCCGAGGCGAAGGCCTCGTTCGGCGACGACCGGGTCTTCATCGAGAAGTTCATCGTCGATCCGCGCCACATCGAGATTCAGGTGCTGGGCGACAAGCACGGCAACGTGATTTATCTGGGCGAGCGCGAATGCTCGATCCAGCGCCGCAACCAGAAGGTGATCGAGGAAGCGCCGTCGCCGCTGCTCGACGAGGCCACGCGCCGCAAGATGGGCGAGCAGGCGGTCGCGCTCGCCAAGGCCGTGAACTACGATTCCGCCGGAACGGTCGAGTTCGTCGCCGGGCAGGACAAGAGCTTTTATTTCCTCGAAATGAACACCCGCCTGCAGGTCGAGCACCCGGTGACGGAACTGATCACGGGGGTCGATCTCGTCGAGCAGATGATCCGGGTGGCGGCGGGCGAGCCGCTGTCCATCGCACAGAAGGATGTGGCGCTTACCGGATGGGCCGTGGAGTCGCGCGTCTATGCCGAAGACCCGTTCCGCAACTTCCTGCCCTCCATCGGCCGGCTGGTGAAGTACCGGCCGCCCGCCGAGAGCCGGGGCGAGGTCACGGTGCGCAACGACACGGGCGTGCAGGAGGGCGGGGAGATTTCGATCTTCTACGATCCAATGATCGCCAAGCTCGTCACCCACGCGCCCTCGCGCGCGGCGGCGATCGAGGCGCACACCCACGCGCTCGATCTGTTTTACGTCGATGGCATCCGCCACAATATTCCGTTCCTGTCAGCGCTGATGGCGCATCCACGCTGGCGTTCGGGGCAGCTGTCCACGGGTTTCATCGCCGAGGAATATCCGAAGGGGTTTGCCCCGCGCACGCCGGAAGGTGAGACGGCGGTTCGGATCGCCGCCGTCGGCGCGGCGATCGACCACGTGCTCGGCGAGCGCAAACGCATGATCTCGGGCCAGATGAACGGCCGTCCCGTCATCCGGGCGCAGCGGCGCAGCGTCTGGCTCGACCAGACCGAACTGGGACTTGAGGTCGCGCGTGAGGGCGATGCGATTGTCGTGCGGATGCTGGACGGCGACGGTCGGCCGGGGCCGGCCCGCAAGCTGGTCTCGGACTGGAAGGCCGGCGATCCGGTCTGGCAGGGCACCATCGATGGTCTCAGACTGGCCGTTCAGGTCCGGCCGAAGGCCAACGGCCTGCACCTCGCCCATCACGGCTTCGAGGTGCCGGTTCATGTCTATACCGAGACCGAGGCGGCCGCCGCGCGCCTGATGCCCGTGAGCAGCCAGGCCGACAGCGGCAAGAAGCTGCTCTGCCCGATGCCGGGTCTCGTGATCTCCATCGACGTGAGCGAGGGGCAGGAGGTCAAGGCCGGCGAGACGCTGGCCGTGGTCGAGGCCATGAAGATGCAGAACGTGCTGCGGGCCGAGCGCGACGGCACCGTGAAGGCCGTTCACGCCAAGCCGGGCGCGACGCTGGCGGTCGACGCGCTGATTCTTGAGTTTGCGTGATAAAGCATTAGAGGTGTATATTTCGTTGTGAAATCAGATAAATATCTGGGTTTCATGATGTGATATCGAGGCAGGCGCGATGCCGGATGTCATTCGCCGCGTGGTGATCTCCGGCCGGGTTCAGGGCGTCGGCTATCGCGCCTGGACGGCCAGCCGGGCGCGCATGCTCGGACTGGACGGTTGGGTCCGCAACCGCCGCGACGGAACGGTCGAGGCGGTGTTCGCCGGACCGCCCGACACCATCTCGCAGATGATCTCCGACTGCCGGCGCGGGCCGGTCGGCGCCCGGGTGGAGACGGTTCGGGACGAGCCGGGCGTGCCGTCGCTGCTCGCGCTTCGTCCGCCCTCGGGCGGCGGCTTCGCCATGATCGAGACGGCCTGATCCGTTCAGGCGGGAACCGACACCCTGACGGGCTCCGACGCGCCGAACACTTCGCCGAAAGCCTGCCGCAGCGCGACGTCCATGTCCGTCATGGTCACCGGCAGGCCGAGGTCGGTGAGGCTGGTGACGCCATAGCGCGGGTCGCCGACCCCGCACGGTACGATGCCGCCGAAATGCGACAGGTCCGGATCAACATTGATCGCAATGCCATGGAACGAGACCCAGCGGCGCAGGCGAACACCGATGGCGGCGATCTTGTCCTCGAAGCCGGGTCCCTTGTCCGGACGCCGGACCCAGATGCCGACCCGGTCCTCGCGCCGCTCGCCGCGCACGTTGAAGCGATCCAGCGCAGCGATGATCCATTCCTCAAGGCTGCCGATGAAGGCCCGCACATCGGGCTGGCGGACCTTGAGGTTCAGCATCACATAGGCCACCCGCTGGCCGGGCCCGTGATAGGTGAACTGGCCGCCCCGGCCGGTGGCGAACACCGGAAAGCGCGGGTCGAGCAGGTCGCCGGACTGGGCGCTGGTCCCTGCGGTGTAGAGCGGGGGATGCTCGAGCAGCCAGACAGATTCGCGCGCGGCGCCGGCGGCGATGGCTGCGACCCGGGCCTCCATCGCCGTGACGGCATCCGGGTAAGGAACCGGACTGTCCGAAACGCTCCAGTCCACGGCCTGATCGGCGCGGAGGAAGGCGGTGGAACTCGAACGTGGGGGTTTAACCATTGGCTAACCATAGCGTGGTGATGTGAACGGGTCACTGACCCGTATTTGGAAGCTTGCCGTGTCGATGCCAACCCTCGATAAAGTCGCCGTCGATCTCAAGGTCGTTCTCGGGACGACGTGGATGCCCGTTCATCAGGTCATGCGGCTGAGCCGGGGCGCGATCATCGAACTCGACACCACCGAGCAGGATGAGCTGAAAATCCACGCGAACGGGCTTCCGGTCGCGACCGGGGTCGTGGTCGTCAATCGCAATCGCATCGCGGTCGAAGTCAAGCGGATGCTGCCGCGCTCTCCCGATCAGCGCTGAGTTTGTCCACCGGCGCCACTTTGCATCAATTGCGGCCTTGTCCCCACGAGTCCGATTTGTTACATGGGCGCCGTGATCTTTGCCCTGCCGTTTCGGCCGGGCCATTTCCTGCGCTCGTGGCGGAATTGGTAGACGCGCTGCCTTGAGGTGGCAGTGAGTAAAATCGTGGGGGTTCGAGTCCCTCCGAGCGCACCAGGCACCCGAAAAATCAAATCGCTCTCCGCATCCAGCTGGCACCCGGCAGGACGTTCGCTCGTTGCGGATTTGGTCGACCTTCCCGACCGCGTGGACGGCGAGGCCAGCGTATTTTCGACCGAGTGATTGTCGAGAGGGCGGAGCGCGCGGCGTGCTGCGCATCGCTGCCGGATCGCCTTCGATTCCGGGGCGATCGGAGCGTTGTCCGGCTGCCCTGATGATGGCGAAGGATCAAGGCGCGCCGTCGCGGCACAATGACGTCGCGGCACAATGACGTCGCGGACAGGCCCCGCGAGAATGCGGGGCCTGCGCCGGACGACCTAGCGGCAGACGCGGACGTGACGCACGATCGGATGACCGTGGGGACCGCGGCGAACGACGCGCTCGGTGCGACAGATCTGGCGCGGCCGAACATGATGGTGCCGCGGTGCGACGTGCGGACGCATCGGAACGGCATGCGGGCGCATCGGAACAGCGTGCGGCGCCCGGTGGCCATGCGCACCGGCGGGCTGTGCCGAAGCCGGCACCGCGACGATAGCGGAAGCGATGAGGAACGCGCCGGCCGCGAAGATGCTGCGAAGTTTCATGATCGAAAATCCTTCTTGTTTGTTGGGCCATGACCATCGCAATTGCGGATGAACCCGGTCTGAACGATGGCTTCATAAAAACTTAGGAGACGTGAGAGCTGGCGAACGTCCACACGGTGGCCGGGCCCACGTTGCAACGGGATCGATACATCGTGGCCGGTTTTCATGTCTCTTGGGGCCTGACCCGCAGGGCTGCAATTGCGCGCGCGGCCGAGGCGCGGCGTTTCCGTCGCGTGATGCCGCGAACGGCGCGTGCGCCGGGCGAAGTCGAAATTGCGTTGATGCCGGGCGGCAATCTCGTCGGGCGAGCCAACACGATGTCGCTCGAAGTCTACGATGCCGTGTTCAACAGCGAACACGATCATGCGCTGTTGCTATCGTCTTTTGTCGGCGTTGCATCGACCGTCATTCTCTTCATGCTCGGGAAGCGCCGCGGTCGGCCGGCGCCTGAGGCAAGACAGCTTCCGGTCTCTATCGTGCGCCGGCCGATCCGCGCTGCAGGGCGCCGGGATTGATGGCGACGCTTCCCGGCAGCAGGCGATGGACCGTGTCCGCGCCGCCGTGCGGGGCCGAAAACGGTTCAGCCGAAACGAACTGACCGATGGGAGGCAGGGAAGTGGCGGCGGCTTGCATCGGCCGCACGGCTGAAGCGGAGACGGCGCGCACCACGGCCGCGCGGGGACGTTGTTCCGGATCGGCGATGCTGCGAAGCTCGAACAGGTCGGCGGCCGGGACGGGCAGCGATGCCAGCCGGATCAGCTCGGGATCGAGGTTGGGGTGCGGCCAATCCGTCCGCACGACGGGCTTCGCGGATTTTCCCTTCACGCGCGGGACGGCGGTGGAGGATGGATGCAGCAGGCCGCGCGTTGTTTCGCTCGCCGTCACTTCCGGCGCGGGCAGCGTGCTCACGGTCGTGAAGACGAAACGCGGCACCTGCGGCCAGCGGGTGGCAAGCGGAACATCGCGCAGGGGGCGCAAGCGCCACTGGCCGGGCTCGGTCGGCGTCGGCGGCAGGCCGGGGCCGGACGGGACGACGTGAACCACGCGATAGCCGCGCGCCTTCAACTCCCGCAGGATCGTGGGCATCGCGCCGACGGTGCGGGCCTGAATGTCGTGGAGCAGCAGGACGCCTTTCTTCTTCGCCTCAAGGCGGCTGATGGCGAGACTGGCGACCTCCGACGCGGAGATATGTTTCCAGTCGTCGGCGGGAAAATCCGCGCTCCAGGCCTGAAGGCCCTGCGAGGCCAGATAGTCCTCGACCGCCGGGGCGCGCAGAAGACCGGGGATGCGGAAGAAGGGGGCGACCGTGCCGGCGTCGCCGAGCGCCGTTTTGGTGGAGTGGATGCCGGTCTCCACCTCCTGCCTGACCTTGTCGATGGACATCCGCTCGAACGCCAGCGGATGGTTCTCGCTGTGGGTGGCGATGGTGTGGCCTTCGGCCGCGATCCGTTTCAGTTCCGACGGAAACTGCCGCGCCATCCGGCCGATGATGAAGAAGGTCGCCTTCACGCACTCGGCCTTCAGCATGTCCAGCACCTTGCTGGAATGCGGAGGCAGCGGGCCGTCGTCGAAGGTCAGCACCACCTCGTGGTCGGCGAGCGGCAGCGTTTCGGGATACTGCATGGTGCCGAGGCGCGGGTGGGCCATCGGATCGACCACCAGCGTGCGGGAGGTCCCCAGCGCGTCGGGGCGGCCATGACATTCGGCGGCGAACGCCGGCGCGGAGATCGAGAGCAGCGCGCTGGTCAGGAGCAGCGCCCGAAGGCGGAGGGATCTGAAGGGAGAAAACATCGCCATGAAACTGCAACAACTCGATCAGGAAGCATGTCGGGAGCGATGTCCCGCTTCAGAAGCTCGCTCGAAGAACTTGCCGGTGCAATGAAGCGACCTTCAGGACATCACATTAGGGCCGGCGCGATGAATACACGCTTAATCATCCGACAATCGGGCGTTTTTGGGCGCGCCGTCAACTGCGCGGGCGGGGCGCCGGCCCGACGATGTGCACGATGCGAAAGCCGTTGTCGCGCAGGAACTTGAGGTAGTCTGCCAGCATTGCGGCGGTCTGCTGCTTGGTGTCGTGGAACAGCACGATGCCACGCCCGGCATGCAGGGTTCGTTCGCTGATCAGCCGGAGCTGTTCGGCGGGGGTCATCGGGTTCCAGTCGCTGGCCCAGAAATCGGCCCCGAACACGCCGATGCGCCGTTGGTCCAGCCACGCGAGCAGGGCCGGGCTCGATTCGAAGCCGGGGAACCGGAAGAACGGCGCGGCCGCGCTCTCAAGGCCCGAGCCGCGCAATGCGCCGGTGTCGGCGGCCATGCCGCGTTCGATATCCTCACGCGCTGCACCGTCGGTGATCTTCACCATGCTCGGATGCGACCAGCTGTGGTGCGCCACGGTATGGCCGGCCGCAGCAATCTCGCGCACAAGCTGGGGACTGGCTGCCGAGTTGCGGCCGACCAGGAAGAACGTCGCGCGGACGCACTCGGCCGCCAGCGCTGCCAGCACGCGCCGCGTGGTCGGTGGATGGGGGCCGTCGTCGAAGGTCAGGACGATCTCCTTGTCGGCCAGCGGCAGGGTCTGGGGAAAGCTCTTCAGCCCGACCCGCGGGGTCGTGGCCGGATCGACGGCCAGCACGCGCGAGGTGCCGAGCGCGCCGTTGCGCGGGCAGTCGGCAGCGCTGGCCATCGGTACGAGGCCAAGCAACATCGCCGCGGCCGCAGCCGGAAGCATGCGCTGCAACAGCCCTTGCCGTCGCGCGCTTCGCCGCGCAGTCTGGCATGCCTGAGGTTGCAAGACGAAACGGCCGGGAGGGGCGTCATGCAGGTTATCGAGGCCAACGGGGCCAGCATCCCCGCGATCGGGCTGGGGACCTGGGAGTTGCGTGGCAAGGCCTGCGCGCGAATCGTCGAACAGGCCTTGCGTCTGGGATATCGGCATATCGATACGGCTCAAATGTACGAGAACGAGGCGGAGGTCGGTCAGGCCGTCCGCGCCTCCGGGATTCGCCGCGAGGATATCTTCGTGACGACCAAGGTGTGGACCACGCATTTTGCCCCGCACGATCTCGAACGCTCGGTGAAGGACAGCCTGAAGCGGCTGCGCATGACCCATGTCGATCTGCTGCTTCTGCATTGGCCGAATCCGCAGGTGCCGCTGCGGGAAACTCTTGCCGCGCTGGCCCGGGTCAAGCGGTTGGAGATGACGCGCCATATCGGCGTTTCGAACTTCACTGTTGCGCTGATCGAGCAGGCGGTGGCTGCGAGCAGCGAGCCGCTGGTGTGCGATCAGGTCGAGTACCATCCTTTCCTCGATCAGACCAAGGTCCGCAAGGCCTGCGTGCAGAACGACATGGCCGTTGTCGCCTACAGCCCGATCGCCAAGGGCAAGATCAAGGGCAACGCGGTGCTGGACGCGATCGGGGCGCGTCACGGCAAGAGCGCGGCGCAGGTGTGCCTGCGCTGGCTGGTGCAGCAGAACGTGGTGGCCATTCCCCGGACCTCGAAGCTCGAACGCCTGTCCGAGAACATCGATATTTTCGACTTCGAACTGACGGCCGAGGAGATGGCCTCCATTGCCGCGCTCGGCAGCCGGGACGGGCGGCTGGTCAATTTTGCGTTCGCGCCCGACTGGGACTGAGAACGGGGTTGATCGCACGGGCACCATCGCTCATGCAGGCGCGTGTCCCATGACCGAGACCCGCCATGTTCTTCCTGCTGTCCAAGATCGTCGGCTTCCTCACGCTGCCATCGAACCTGATTGCCGTGGTGCTGTTCGGCGGCGGTGTGATCTTCGTGCTCGGCTGGCGGCGAAGCGGTGCGCAGGTGGTCGCCTCGGGGCTGGTCCTTCTGCTGCTGTTCGGCTTCTCGCCGCTGGCGACGATGCTGCTGCTGGCGCTCAGCGAGCGGTTTCCGCCGTCGCCCATGAATGGCCCGGCTCCGGATGGCATCATCATTCTGGGCGGCGCGATCGATCCAGACAACACGCTGGCGCGGGGAAGCATCGAGATCGACTCGTCGGGCGATCGCGTGATCGCCATGCTGCAACTCGCGCGCCGCTATCCCGAAGCGAAAATCGTCTTCAGCGGCGGCAGCGCCAACGTGGTCGCGACGCCGGTGCCGGAGGCTCAGTTCGCAGGGCGCCTGCTGACCGAGCTCGGGCTCGCCGGGGACCGGCTGGTCCTTGAAAACGATTCCCGCACCACCGCGGAGAACGCCGAGCAGTCCAAGGCGATCCTGCAGCCGAAGCGGGGCGAGCGCTGGCTGCTGGTGACGTCCGCCTTCCACATGCCGCGCTCCATCGGCACGTTCCGCGCCGCCGGCTTCGACGTCGAGGCGTATCCGGTGGACTGGCGCACGCGCGGATGGGAGGACGCCTGGGTGCCGTTCGACAAGCTGAGCGCGGGGCTGGCGCGCTCGGACGTCGCCGTGCACGAATGGGTCGGGCTGCTCGCCTACTGGCTGACCGGGCGAACGTCGACGCTGTTTCCGAAGCCGTAGTCCCGTGATCGCCGCAGCTCAGTCGACGCGGGGAAGGCCGAGCCGGTAGACGCCGCGAAAGTCGGCGGGGTCCACCGGCTTTCCCTTGCGGTAGATGACGAGGCGTCCGGCCTGCGCGAGCGCGACGGCGGTGCGCCGGATCGGCGCGAGCAGGTCGTGCCACTCGCCGTCCCGCGCAATGGCGAGCGCGATCTCGGGGGCGCTCAACGTGGCCGCACCGCTGTCGCGGAGGGTCGCGAGGATGGCGTCTTCGAGGGATTGCGGATCGGGGTGCGCGGCGGCGGATGAGGAAGGCATGGGCCAGCCATGTCGGATTCGGCCGGTGATGGGCAAGCCCGGCACGTGTTCCTGAATGCGTTTTCGTTGATCGCGCTGCTTGGGTGTGCGACATCGCAGCTCCCGCGAGGAGACCGGCCCATGACGATGACGTTGGCGATTGGAAACAAGAACTACTCGTCTTGGTCGATGCGTCCCTGGGTGGCGCTGCGCGGTGCCGGCATTCCGTTCGAGGAAGTCTTCATTCCGCTGTACACGGGACCGGCCGACAAGGCGCGGATTCTCGCCTTCACGAAGTCCGGCAAGGTGCCGGTGCTGGTCGATGGCGACATCACCGTGTGGGATTCGCTGGCGATCATCGAATACGTCGCCGAGAAGCACCCGGAGGCCGGGCTGTGGCCGCAGGATCGCGCACGGCGCGCCCATGCCCGCGCAATCTCCGCCGAGATGCATTCCGGCTTCATGCCGTTGCGCAACGAGTGCGGCATGAATCTCCACCGGCCTGTCGCCGCGAAGCCATTGTCCGCCGACGCCCTGCAGAACGTCGCGCGCATTGATGAAATCTGGACCGATTGCCGTGCGCGCTATGGCGCGGACGGGCCTTTCCTGTTCGGCGCGTTCGGCGCGGCCGATGCAATGTTCGCTCCGGTCGTGCATCGCTTCCGCTCCTACGCCGTCGATGTGGGGCCGGTCGCACGAACCTATATGGAGACCATGCAGGCGTTTCCCGCCTTCCGGGAATGGACCGATGCCGGTCTTGCCGAAACGCTGGTCATTCCGCGCTTCGAAGACGCCTGAAGCCGGCAGCATCGCCAGTCCCGGAAATAGGGTGCCAGATCGCTAGGGTGCTGAATTCCCTGCGAAAAGCGATCATTTGCCATGCGAACACCGGATGGCCAAAATTTGGCCCGGTATGCTATAAGCGTGTCGCTCGACCATGGGGCCGGCGACGGCGAGGAGCCGTCAAATTGGACGTATGCGTCAAGGAGATGCGCGTAATGCATAAGTTCGGAATTGGAGAGACCGTCTATTTTACCGCAAGCAATGTCGCGCGCCCCGCGGCCAGCGGTGCCTACGAAGTCGTGCGGCTTCTCCCGACTGACGGCGACGACTTCCAGTATCGCATCAAGAGCACCACGGAAGCCTTTGAGCGCGTGGCCAAAGAGAGCCAGCTTGCGGCGGCCTGACAGACCTGCGTCGGCAGAGGGCCTCTGACGTTTCGGCCCTCTTGCCGTCACCTTCCCGTGATGGTTTCGCGTTCGGGGACTACCAAGCGGACGGGTGGTGATGAACTGGGCCTGGGCCAATTCCATTGATCAGCTGTGGCGTTCGCCAGCGTTTCCCATGTGGATGACGCTGGCTGCTGCGGCGTTTTTCGCGCTGGTGCTGCTGATCACCCTGGTGCGGGCCGAAAAATCGGTCGCCAACGGCGCGCTGACGGTGATCACGCTGCTGGCGATCGCGATCGCGATCACGTCGCTGATCCGCAGCTTCGATGCCGGACGCGCCGGAGTTCCCCAGACCGCTGTCGCCAGTCAGGTTCCCGCGCTGGCCTGCCTCGATGGCATCGCCGGCGACAATGTCGAGGCAGCCTGCGAGAGGGTGATATTCGGTTCGGCCGAGACGACGGCGGCAGCCGTCTCCTATACGGCCGCGCAACTCACGCGCCTGAGCGCGTTCGGTCCGGCGCGACCGGGGCAGGCGGCGCCCTCCGATCTGGCCACGCTGCGCCGGACGCTGGAGCGGGACCGCTATGGCCTCGTCGCGCAGGTTCTGACTGTCCGCGACGGCTGCACGCCCGCGCTGTGTGCCGCGTTCTCCTCGTTCGCGGACAGCAGCCGCATCGTCGCCAACATGAACGAGCACGCCTACGACAATCTGGTGGGCCGCGCGATGCTGGCCTGGTCGACCTCGGCGGGCACCGTCGCATCGGGCGCCGCGATGACGGAACCCGGCGCGCTGCCGATGGCGGCCCCCTCCGTGCCGACGGGCAAGCCGACGACCATCGATTTTCCGACCGCGAACTCGATCCCGCCGGTCAACATCATGAATCCCGAGCCGGTGAAAAACGCACCGGCGGCCGCCGCGCCGTCGCCGGCGGCGAGCAATGCCCATGCGGCCGTGCCGGCACCTCAGCCCGCGCCCAGGCAGCCCCGCGCGCCTTCTGCACAGAAATCGCGTCCGGCCGCGCCGACCCAGCTTGCCCCGCCGCCAGCCCAGGCCGATGATAACTGATCATCCCGATACGCTGCGCCGGACCACGTTCGCCTGACCTCATGCCGCTTCACCTGATCAAACTCTGCGTCGGCTGCGACTCGGTCAAGGAGCTGAAAGGCTGGGTTGCCGACCGCAAACGCGCCGCCACGCGCCACGTTCACGTGACGCGCATGACGCCGAAGCGGGACGCCGAACTGCTCGATGGCGGATCGCTGTACTGGGTGATCCGCGGCGAGATCGCCGCGCGCCAGAAACTGCTGGCGATCGAGCCGTTTCGCGATGGCGAGGGGATCGGCCGCTGCGGGCTGGTGCTGGAGCCGCAGGTGATTTCGGTCTCGCCGCGCCCGATGCGGCCGTTCCAGGGATGGCGCTATCTGCAGGCCAAGGACGCGCCGCCGGATCTCGGCAAATCGGCGGCTTCCGGTCTGGAGGCCATGCCGGAGCCGATGCGGCGCGAACTGCGCGAACTCGGCCTGCTCTGACAGAGCGTTTTCAACCGAAGCGGATACCGGCTCGCGTGAAGAAAATGCGCCAAATCAAAAATTGGCGCAGTTACACCTTCACGTTGTCGATCAGCCGGGTTTTGCCGATCCTGGCCGCGACCAGCAGCCGGGCCGGGGCCTTCGACAGCGTCGCGAGCGGGGCCAGCGTCTGGGCGTCGCGCAGTTCGAGATAGTCCAGCGCGAAGCCGGCCCGGCTGATCGCCTCGATGCCTTCCGCCAGCGCGGCGGCGGGCTCCTCGCCGGCGCGGCAGCGCGAGGCGGACTGCTTCAGAACGCGATAGAGCACGGGCGCGGCCGCGCGCTCGTCGGGCGAGAGGTAGACGTTGCGCGAGGACATCGCCAGCCCGTCGCGCTCGCGCACCACCGGCGCGCCGATGACCTGCACCCCGAGATCGAGATCGCGTGCCATCTGCCGGACCACGGCCAGTTGCTGGAAATCCTTCTCGCCGAAAATCGCGAAATCCGGCCGGACCTGCGTGAACAGCTTGGTCACGACCGTCGCCACGCCGCCGAAGAAGTGCGGCCGGAAGCGGTCTTCCAGATCCACCCTGGCCGGTCCCTCCGGCGCGACGCGGGTGGCGAATTCGGGCGGATACATCACCTCGGCCGAGGGATTCCAGATCAGGTCGACGCCTTCCGCCGCCAGCTTGGCCGCATCGGCCTTGAAGGTGCGGGGATAGGAGCCGAAATCCTCGGTCGGCGCGAACTGGGCGGGATTGACGAAGATCGAGACGACGACGCGTCTGGCGCGCCGCTTCGCCAGCCGCACGAGCGCCAGATGTCCGTCGTGGAGCGCGCCCATGGTCGGCACCAGCGCGAGGGTCGCCTTGCGTTCGCGCAAGGTCTCCGTCGCGCGCCGGAGCGCGGGAAGGGTGCGGGCGACGTTCAGTTTGCGCGGCTTTGGGGAGGGCATGAAGGACCAGCGTGGGAATGCGGACGACGTCGGCGAGTCTCTATCAGGGCTGCCTGGAGCAGCAAAGTATTCCGGCTGCCGGGACGGGCGATTCATCATGAGCCGGGATTTGTCGGTCCGCGTCTTGCGTTTACCATCGATTAAGCTTGACCGCCCTGAGCGTCCGATCTGAGATGCCGGAGGAGGACAGGGATGCTGGTTCAGGCAACAAGCGGGCGGCCCGGGGTGGCTCACGTCATCGTCGTGGGCAACGAAAAGGGCGGATCGGGCAAGTCGACCACCGCGTTTCATATTGCCGTTGCCCTGCTGAAGGCGGGCCAGCGGGTCGCGACCATTGATCTCGACAGCCGGCAGCGCTCCCTGACGCGCTCGTTCGACAATCGCAGGGCCTGGGCCCATCGCGTCGGCCGTGAGCTCGAATTGCCGCACCATATCTGTATCGCGCCCGGCGACAGCATGCAGATCGCCGACAACGAGGCGAAGGAGTGCGAGGCGTTCATGACGGCGGTCGGCGCGGTCGAAAGCGCCGCCGATTTCATCGTCATCGATACGCCCGGCACGGACAGCTATCTGATGCGCCTTGCGCATTCGGTCGCCGACACGCTGGTGACGCCGATCAACGACAGCTTCGTGGACTTCGACATGCTGGGACAGGTCGATCCGGAAACGCTGCGTGTGCTCGGGGAAGGGCAATACGCCACCATGGTCCGCGAGGCCCGCCGCAAGCGTCGCCAGATCGATGGCGCGACCACCGACTGGATCGTGGTGCGCAACCGCCTCAGCGAGAACGGGCCGCGGACCCGCCAGGTGATCGCGCGGGCGCTGAAGGAACTTGCCGCCTCCCTCGGGTTCCGGCCCGCCGACGGTCTGGCAGAGCGAGTCGTCTACCGCGAGTTCTTTCCCCGGGGGCTGACGGCTCTGGACGACCTCGACGGGCTGCTGCTGGGGCGGACGCCAAGCCTCGGGCACCTTGGTGCTCGCGAGGAGGTGAACAGTTTTTTGCGTCAGCTCAGATTGCCGCTGGACGAGCGTGGCCGCCGGCGGGCCGCCAACCGCGCCGAATGGTCCGCGCGTGCCCGCACGCCGCTGGAATTGCAGGACATTTTTGATTCGTGACGCCCGGGAGGATGAGGCCCTCCGGGGTGGCGTCAGAAAACCGCTGCGCGGATCGCCTTATCGCAGAGCAAAAACTTTCGCCAGCGCGCTGCGATGCACAAGAACATATCAGAAAGTTCACAATATTTGGTCTTTAATCACCTGGGCGTTATCGATATCTATGGGGGTGAGCGGTAATTGCGTTACTCTGATGACGTGAGGCTGGTTCGGAAATGAAGCGTATACTTCTCGCTCTCGCTGCGGTGGTTGCGGTCGTCGGGATCGGATACGTCTCGGCGAGCAAGTGGCTGATCCGTCACGAAACCTTCGCCTGGGTCGACAAGTCGCGCGACCGGCCGGTGACGGTGGACATCGCCGTGCGCCGTGACGCCGAGATGAAGGCCATGGCGGGCATGCGGACGCTTCCCGTGGCGGTCATCAACCACGGCAATACCGTGAAGAACACCGAATACTCGTTCCTGGCGAACGTGATGGCGGCGCGGGGCTATCTCGTGGTCAGCATCCAGCACGATCTGCCGAGCGACCCGCCGCTGTCGCAGGCGGGCTGGCCCTATGTCGGCCGGCTGCCGGTCTATGAGCGCGGCGTGCAGAACATCATGTTCGCTGTCGCGGAGCTGAAGAAGATCGAGCCGAATGCCGACTACGACGATCTGACCATGATCGGGCACTCCAACGGCGGCGACATCTCCATGTTCTTTGCCGGGCAGCATCCCGATATGGTCGCCAAGGTCGTGACGCTGGACAATCTGCGCGTGCCGTTCCTGATGAACAGCAAGGCGAAGATTCTGTCGTTCCGCTCCAACGACTGGAAGCCGGACGCCGGCGTCGTGCCGAGCGACGAATTGTGCAAGGAAGCCGGTATCGAGGTCGTGCGGACCGACGCCCAGCACACCGATATGAGCGATCGCGGACCCGAGAAGGTCAAGGAGAAGATCGCCGCGCTGCTCGACCAGTTCGTCGACAAGGTCGACAGCATCAAGTCGAAGGTCAAGGGCGAGAGCAGGGACAAGGGACCGGCCGGCACCACCGAACCGCGCTCGATGGCTGGATACACCCCGGTCACGCCGTGAGGCGCGACAGAACAGTCGGGTTGCGAAGGCCCTCGCCGGAACGGCGGGGGCCTTTTTCTTGGTTCCGTTTTGGTTCCGTTCCTTGGTTTCGTCTTTCCTGCGGCGGATCGCGGCGTGGCCTGTCGCGCCCGGCAATCCGCAGCTTTTGATCCGCAGTCATTGACATGATCGGATCGCCGCCACATCTCGGCGGTGTCACGGGCAATTTGCGAGGCAGTCATTTCACGCAATCCACTGGATGAGACTCGAACGCGTCGCCCCGCTCCGCCTGCCGATGACAGATCCGGCGCGCTTTCGACGTCCGGAGAGATCGCGGCATTCCTTGCGCGGACGAAAGCCATGCCCGTGGAGAACCCGGCAGGGACGACGGCTGGCGGGCGGCTGATCTTCGCGCTCGACGCGACCATGAGCCGGCAGCCGACCTGGGACATGGCCTGCGAGCTGCAGGCGGACATGTTCGGCGAGGCCGCGGCGATTGGCGGGCTCAACGTTCGCCTCGTCTACTACCGCGGCCTGAATGAGTGCCGGGCCAGCCGATGGGTGTCCGACGCAGGCGAGCTCGCCCGGCTGATGCAGAAGATACACGTGGCGGGGGGCCACACCCAGATCGGACGCGTCTTGTCCGAGACCCGCCGCGAGGCGGTGGCGGCGGGCGTGCGCGCGCTGGTGTTCGTCGGCGACGCGATGGAAGAGAACGTCGATGATTTGTGTGCCACCGCCGGCGAGCTCGGCCTGCTGAAGGTGCCGGTCTTCATGTTCCAGGAGGGGGCCGATCCCGGCACCGAATCGGCGTTCCGGGAGATCGCGCGGCTGAGCGGCGGTGCATGGTGCCGTTTTGATCCGGGGGCTGCAGCCCAGTTGCGTGATCTGCTGCGCGCGGTCGCGGCTTACGCCGCCGGAGGGCAGCGCGCGCTGGCTCGCCTCGCGCAGTCCGGCGGACGGGCGCAGTTCCTGCTCAGCCAGATGCGGTGAGAGCTGCGGTCTTCGGCAGTCGACGTCGCTGCGACGTGTGATCCCGTGGACAATTGCGCGGAGTGACCTAACGTGACGCCATGCCCACGCTGATCGCCGGTATCGTTGCAGTCGCCCTGATCTATGCCGCCCTGAATGTCCTGAAGGGGGCCGATCCGAAATTTCTCGCGCGCGTCATCAAGATCGGCGGCGGCGTGATCGCACTTGCGATGGCGGCGTTCGTCGGCATCCGGGGCCAGCTCGCCGTCGCCATTCCGCTCGGTGTGTTCGGCGCCGGGCTTCTGGGCTGGGCTCCCTTCGGCGCCTCGGGTTTCAGCAACTGGGGCGGCGGCCGCTCAAGCGGCAAGACGTCGCGCGTCCGGTCGTCCTTCATCGACATGACGATGGACCACGACACCGGCCGGTTGAGCGGCACGATCATCGCCGGGCGGCATGCGGGCCAGTCGCTCGATGCGTTCGACCTGCCGCAGCTTGCAGCCCTGATGTCCGATTTCGACGTGGAAAGTCAGGCGTTACTTGAAAGCTATCTGGACCGCCGGTTTCCCGCCTGGCGTGAGAACGCGCAGGGCAATGCGGCAGGTAGGAACGGAGGCAGGGCGTCGTCCGGAAAAATGACGGACGAGGAAGCCTATCAGATCCTTGGCCTGCAACCGGGCGCGGGACGGGACGATATTACCCGCGCGCACCGATCCCTCATGAAGAAACTGCATCCCGACCAAGGGGGGTCGACATACCTGGCTGCCCGGGTGAACGAGGCCAAGGACACTCTTCTTCGCACGCATCTCTAGACGAACTCCGGCACGCAACGCTACGCCACAGGCAGCCGGCCGCTCTGTCGAAACATCCCTGATCCTGGATCGCCGCGCGCGCATCGACTGACAGGCGAGGCCGCGCGCCGTGAACCGGTGCCGCCGCCATTGTTTTCAATGTGCGGGCGACAACCGGATGCTAACGATAAAATCTTGCGAATTAGTTCTTGATGGCGATGCAGGAGAAATCCGAGCGCTTGAGCGCGCGGCAAACCGCCTCGGCTTCGCTGCGTTCGAACCCGCCGGCGAAGCGCGCGCGATAGAGCGTCTTCTCGCCCTTCGCGACAGGCTCGGTGAACGGCTCGGCCTTGCTCAGCAGGCCGTGGGCACGGTCGCGTGCGGCTTCGAGGCGGGCGCGGGCCTGATCTTCGTTTTCAAGCGCGCCGATCTGAACGATCCAGCCCGAGTGAGCCACCGATCGCGCGGCGGCCGCCGGTTTGATCGCGCCGTTCTGCTGAACCAGCGCGGTTGCGGTGTTGCTGCCGGCCGAGGCCATGGCGTTGTTCACCGAGGATGCCGGAAGCACGCCCAGAACCCCCTGGCCGGTGCCGTGATTGGCGGGCTGCTGAGGCGGCATGGCGCTGCGTCCGCCGCCGATCGACTGGGAGGCGTCGCTGGCGGCCGTCGTGCGCGGCTGATCCTGAACGGCGCTGCCCGGCGCTGCGACGGGCACGGTCGGAGAGACTGATGCGACCTTCACCTGCGGGGCGCGGACCTGAAGCGTTTTCACACGAACGGGCGTGATCGGGGCAGAAGAGCCGGGGACCGCCGCCATTGTCGGCTCCGACGAGACGACGCCGCTTGTCATCGGGGCGGGGGCAGGCTTGGGCTGGGGAGTCGGAATGGAGGTGGCCTCGATGGCGGCGGGAGGAGGAGCAATCGAGCGCGTGACAGGCGTGGGCAACGGCATCGGCACGGGTTTGGCGCTCTCCGCCGAGGCCACCTGAACGGCGCCCTGAACCTGAATGGTCTGCGCTGGCCGGTTCGACTTCTCGTCATCGGCGTCGGCCAGCGCCGTGTTGGCCGGGTTGCGCTCGGAAATCGCCGCAACGGTGCGGCGCGTCGCGCCTTCCTCGATATGTTCGGCCAGCAGGCTGCGCATCTTCGCATCGCGCGCGCCGCCGCTGCGGCCGCCGAGAACGACCCCGACCAGATGCCGGTTGCCTCTGCGGATCGATGTCACGAGGTTGAAGCCGGACGCGCGCGTATAGCCGGTCTTGATGCCGTCGACGCCTTCCACCGATCCGATCAGACGGTTGTGATTGCGGATATTCTGGCCGCGGTAATTGAACGAGGCCGTGGCGAAGTAGCGGTAGTGGCGGGGGAAGCGGTCCTGGATCGCCCGGCCGAGGGTCGACTGGTCGCGGGCCGTGGTGATCTGGCTGTCGTTCGGAAGGCCCGACGCGTTGCGGTAAACCGTCCGCGTCATGCCGAGCGCGCGCGCCTTGCGCGTCATCATTCTGGCGAAGGAATCCTCATCGCCCCCGATGGCTTCGGCGATCACGACCGCAGCATCGTTCGCCGAGCGCGTCACGAGGCCCTTGATGGCGTCTTCCACCCGCAGCGTCTGCCCAGGGCGCAGCCCAAGTTTGGTGGGCGCCTGCCTTGAGGCGAACTCGGACACTTCCAGTTCGGAATCGAGTTTCAGTCGCCCGGCCTCGATCTGCTCGAACAGCAAATACAGCGTCATGATCTTGGTCAGGGACGCGGGATGCCGGGGCGCGTCGGCGTTCGACGACTGAAGGACGGCTCCGGAATTGGCGTCGACGATGATCGAGGCAAATGCCGGATTGTAAGCCGAGCGATCGACCTTGCGCGCATGATGCGTGCGATGCTTGGAACGTTTACGCGCATCGGCCGTGTCGGTCGTTACGATAACGGCGAAACTCAGCGTGGCGAGGCCCAGAAAACAGTAACGGAGCGCTCGGGGAGCAGAGGTGATGCGAAGCATGGACTTCCCCGTCTGATGTCCAAGTTATTCACCGGCCCGTGAGGCTAAATTATGCTCGCGAGGGCGAAAGCTCGCGGTGTTCAGCAGCGGTCGGGAACATTCGCCGGGGATCGAAGCGAGAAAGGCGAGTTTCACCAAGCGCATGCTGGAAGCAACGCGTGCGGATGACGTCCTCAAGGTAGCCGGTGCGGGGTTTCGAAATCCTTAAGCAAGTGTTGCGCTGCACGTGAAATATTGAATGCAATTGACAATTGTGCAATGCACAATTTTCTTGACGCCTCTGGTGCGCTGCACTAATTTTGGGCGCGAGGGTGCCCGAATAGTCAGTTGCACCGTCGTGCCCGAGCAGCTTAAGGGCGCATACCGTCACGTGTGGGGAAAGGTCTAGGCGATGATAAAAGTTGAGGACTTCCAGCAATACGGCAAGGATCAGTACGAGGCCGCCGTTTCTTCGGTCAGCTCGCTGACCAAGGGTTTCCAGGCCATCGCGGCGTCGCTCGGCGATTACACCAAGAAGTCGTTCGAGGACGGCAACTCGTTCGTCGAGAAGCTGACGGGCGTCAAGTCGTTCGACAAGGCTGTCGAGCTGCAGAGCGAGTACACCAAGTCGGCTTACGAGGCGTTCGTGGCCGAGGCCCAGAAGATCGGCGAGATCTATTCCGGTCTGGCCAAGGAAGCTTACAAGCCGTTCGAGAGCTACGTTTCGAAGATGACGCCTCCGGCCGCGCACTAAGCCCCGATCCCGCCCGACGGAGCAAGTGCTGGCGGGACGACTGCGCTGGTCATTCGAAGGTTACGGCCCGGCTCAAGCCGGGTCTTTCTTTTTCCGGAACGGATCGTGTTCTGGACGAATCGTGGGACCGGCGCGATCGGTCCGGCGCCGCCATTCAGTGCGATACGCGCAGTTTCGATAGCGCCGTTCCGATCTGGTTGAAGGTCGATATCACCTGATTGGCCGACGTCAGCATGAAGAAATTCTGTGATCCGCTCGCGCAATATTGCAGCACGCTGGAGGTCGGATCGCTCGTCGTGTTCACCTGGATTGTGTAGATCGTGATCCCGGCGGCCTTGACGTTGTCGCACAGCAGCTTCTGCCGGTCGTCGACGCTCGATGAGTAGCTGGCTCCGTCTCCGTACCAGCGGTTTTTCGTATTGAGTCCGTCGGAAAGCAGGATGATCGCCTTCTTGTAGGAGAAGTTGGTGCTTTCAGCCGGAGCGTTCAGGGGCGCGTTCTGGCTCAGGGAGTGCCAGGCCCATGCAAGTCCGATCGGCTGGTTCGTCGCGCCGACCGGCTTCATCGCATCGATGGTACTCTTCAACGACGTCCAGTCGTAGCTGAGCGGCGCGAGCGCGACGGGACAGGATGTCGCCTGCTCGACGTAGAACGATGTCGCCGCCGAGGCCGGCGCGGCGTTCGTGGTGTCGTAGGGCTGGTCGCGATCCGACACGCAGCCGTTCCAGGTGCTGTGATCGTTCGGGACCCAGCTGTGCACATAGTTCGGAGAGGAGCCCGTTGTCGTATAGCAGCCGTTGTAGTTCGCCGGTGGCGTCGTTGTGTAGGTCCACCGCGCCGGATCGAGCGCCGGGCAGATATAGCCCCGGTAGGTGCCCGACGACGGGATTGTCGTGGTGATGTTGTTCGCATCCGCCGGGGGCGACGAGGCGCATTTGGCGTAGGTCGGGCTGGTCAGCGGGCAGGAGGAGCCTGGCCCGGTCCTGCTCCAGCTGCTCGGTTTCGAACTGGCGAGAAATGCGGGCTCTGCTTCCCAGCCGGGAGGCGAGGCGGTCGATGAGCCGGTCCAGCCGGTGAGCCACGATGCATTGTAGCTGGCGGGGCCGACATTGACGTTGGTCGCGAACGGAATGATCGAGATGTAGACGTCGCCCGGCGACCTGGCCGTGGCCCTCAACTGGTCGATCAGGTTCTTGGCAGCGGTCTGCAGGGCGGCCATCTTGCCGTCGCTGCTCATGGAACCGGTGTTGTCGAGGGCCAGCGCGACGCGAAGTTTCGTCATGCCCCAGGTCGTCGCGGAGCTGGTGGTGAAGTCGATCTGCGGAAAGCCCACGATCTTCAGAAACTCGGTGGGGACGGAGCCGGATCCGCTGATCTGGATCGTCGATCCCTTGCCGGGATCGTTGGCATAGGATGCGGCGATGTTCACCCCGGACGTGTTTGGATCGTGAAACAGGGCGTTGAAGTAGGTGCGCGCCTTTGCAGTGACTTCGTCGGCCGTCATGTCACCGGCCGCGTTGTCTCGCGACAACATCAGGGCCGTGGAGTCGAGCGCCGCCTGCATGGCCGTTCGCGCGTTGTTGGCGCGGGTGTAATCGATGGCCGCGCCGACGAACCCGAGGATCGGCACGATGGTCAGTGCAAAAAGGAACGCGACGTTTCCCTGACGCGACTCGCGAAAGGCTGTTATCCTGTGTGCGACGCGATTGCGCATGTTGAGCCGGCGGAGCATGTGACCTCCGGTTTTGCTGTTTGTGCCAGCTTCCGCCACGCTGCTAAACGGCCTGTAAAATTGTTCGGGCGAATCCGGGGGCAACGCCGGGTTGCATCGTGAAGCTGCCTGTTTTTGCTTTATTCTGGTGAATCCCGGATTGCCGCGGGGTCCAATTTCCTTGCAGACTGTCGGGCGGACTGTTTACGTTGACGAAGTGTGGTGTTCGGCAACTGGTCAGGCAGCCGTGCTCCCGGCATCTTCGGGGGCCGCTTGCGAAGGAGGGATGACAAACCCATATTCGCTGGCAGCGCTGGGATGGAGCGGCCGACTGTCGATAGGGCCATGCAGGGGTTCTGTGCGGACATCGTTTGTTCGGGCAGCCGCTGGTAACCGGGGAATCAACTCCGGTTTCGCGCCGCTGGTCGCTTGAACGGGGATCGCCGCGACGAAGCTCCGGTTTGGTGTTGTGTCCCCGATCCGGGGGGCGTTGCTGGCATTGGATTTGCTACGAACATTCTCATGACGAACGACGACAACCGAAACAGTTCTGGCGGGTCCGGCGGACCCGGAACCTCGGTCATCACCAAAGTCAAGCCGCGCGTGAAGCGGCCGAACCTGTATCGCGTGTTGATCCTCAACGACGACTACACGCCGATGGAGTTCGTGGTTCACGTTCTGGAACGGTTCTTTCAGAAGGATGTGGAGGCGGCGACCAAGATCATGCTGCATGTGCATCATCACGGGATCGGCGAGTGCGGGGTTTACACCTACGAAATCGCCGAGACCAAAGTGACGCAGGTGATGGACTTCGCGCGCAAACATCAGCATCCTTTGCAATGCGTGATGGAAAAGAAGTAGACTCCTGTTGCGAAGCGGCCGGCGGGCTTTCGTCCTCCGTCTTCATCGTAAAACTCTGAAGCTGGCGGGGGCCACAAAGGACGCGGAATGCCGACATTCTCTCAGAGCCTTGAACAATCCCTGCATCGTGCGCTGGCGATCGCGAATGAGCGGCACCACCAGTATGCGACGCTCGAACATCTGCTGCTGTCGCTCGTCGATGATGCAGACGCCGCGGCCGTGATGCGGGCGTGCAGCGTTGATCTCGACAAGCTGCGCGCGAGCCTTGTGTCTTATCTCGATACGGAATTCGAGAACCTCGTCACCGATGGCTCCGAGGATGCGAAGCCGACGGCTGGATTCCAGCGCGTGATCCAGCGCGCGGTGATCCACGTGCAGTCGTCGGGCCGCGAGGAAGTGACCGGCGCCAACGTGCTGATCGCGATCTTCGCCGAGCGCGAGAGCCATGCCGCGTATTTCCTGCAGGAGCAGGACATGACGCGCTATGATGCGGTGAACTACATCAGCCATGGCATCGCCAAGCGGCCCGGCGTGTCCGAGGCGCGCCCGGTGCGCGGCGTCGACGAGGAGGCCGAGTCGAAGGGCGGCGGCGAGGACACCAAGAAGAAGGGCGACGCGCTCGAAACCTATTGCGTCAACCTCAACCGCAAGGCCCGCGACGGCAAGATCGATCCGGTGATCGGCCGCGATGCCGAGATCAGCCGCGCGATCCAGATCCTGTGCCGTCGGCAGAAGAACAACCCGCTGTTCGTCGGCGAAGCCGGCGTCGGCAAGACTGCAATCGCCGAAGGCATCGCCAAGCGCATCGTGGACGGCGAGGTGCCCGAGGTGCTCAGCGCCGCCACCGTGTTCTCGCTGGACATGGGCACGCTGCTCGCAGGCACACGCTATCGCGGCGACTTCGAGGAGCGGCTGAAGCAGGTCGTCAAGGAGCTGGAGGCGCACCCCAACGCGATCCTGTTCATCGACGAGATTCACACCGTGATCGGTGCGGGCGCGACCTCGGGCGGAGCGATGGATGCCTCGAACCTGCTGAAGCCAGCGCTGGCCTCCGGCTCGATCCGCTGCATGGGCTCCACGACCTACAAGGAGTACCGCCAGCACTTCGAGAAGGATCGCGCGCTGGTGCGCCGCTTCCAGAAGATCGACGTCAACGAGCCGTCGGTGGAAGACGCGATCGGAATCCTCAAGGGCCTCAAGCCCTACTTCGAGGATTACCACAAGCTGAAATACACCAACGACGCCATCGAGGCGGCGGTGAATCTGTCGGCGCGCTATATCCACGACCGCAAGCTGCCGGACAAGGCGATCGACGTGATCGACGAGTCGGGCGCGGCGCAGATGCTGGTGCCGGAGAACAAGCGCAAGAAAACCATCGGCATCAAGGAGATCGAGACCACCATCGCGACCATGGCGCGGATTCCGCCCAAGTCGGTCTCGAAGGACGATGCCGAGGTGCTCAAGCACCTGGAGCAGACGCTCAAGCGCGTGGTGTTCGGGCAGGATCGCGCCATCGAGGCGCTGTCGGCCTCGATCAAGCTGGCGCGCGCGGGCCTGCGCGAGCCGGAGAAGCCGATCGGCAGCTACCTGTTCTCCGGTCCGACCGGCGTTGGCAAGACCGAGGTGGCGAAGCAGCTCGCGGCGTCGCTGGGTGTCGAGCTGCTGCGCTTCGATATGTCGGAGTACATGGAGCGGCATACGGTGTCGCGCCTGATCGGCGCGCCTCCGGGCTATGTCGGTTTCGATCAGGGCGGCCTGCTCACCGATGGCGTCGATCAGCATCCGCATTGCGTGGTGCTGCTGGACGAGATCGAGAAGGCGCATCCCGATCTTTACAACGTGCTCCTGCAGATCATGGATCACGGCCGGCTGACGGATCACAACGGCAAGCAGGTGAACTTCCGCAACGTCATCCTGATCATGACGACGAATGCGGGCGCGGCCGATCTGGCGCGTCAGGCGTTCGGCTTCACCCGCAACAAGCGGGAAGGGGACGACGCGGAGGCGATCAACCGCACCTTCTCGCCGGAATTCCGCAACCGTCTGGATGCGATCGTCTCGTTCACCCACCTGTCGGCCGACGTGATCGGCATGGTGGTGGAGAAGTTCGTCCTGCAGCTCGAGGCGCAACTCGCCGACCGCGAGGTGACGATCGAACTGTCCGAGCCGGCCAAGAACTGGCTCATCAAGGAAGGCTACGACGAGCAGATGGGCGCGCGTCCGATGGGCCGCGTGATTCAGGAGTACATCAAGAAGCCGCTGGCGGACGAAGTGCTCTTTGGCCGCCTGAAGGGTGGCGGGCATGTGCGGGTCGCGTTGGTCACGGATGAAAGCGGCGCCGAGAAGATCGGCTTCGAATATCCGGACGGGCCGGTCACGCCGAAGCCTGAGAAGCTGCCGGCGACGCGCAAGCGTACCGCCTCGCGCAAGTCTCCGAAGGGCTCGAAGGATGCGCTGGTGAAGGCGTGAGCCTGGTTGTCTGAAACGCCAATGACAATCTGAAACGCCAATGACAAAGAGAAAGGCCGGATCATTCCGGCCTTTCTTGTTTGCGGCGCCCCGGATGGTTTCTCTCGCACGTTCGGCAAGGCCGCCGCTCGTCGTGGAGACGTGATAAGCTCCATCGATGGCTTGTTGTTCCGATTGATCAGGCGTGCGGCCGACACCTGCTGGGCGGGACGCCGTATACCCTGCGGAACGTACGGGTGAATGCCGCGCCATCGGTGAATCCCCATCTTTCGGCGATCGCCGCGATGGGAGTGTCCGCAAGACGTGGATCGGCGATCTCCATGCGGCAATGACGGAGCCGCTCTTTCCTGACATGCCCCGCGAACGTCATTCCCGCTTGCTCCAGCACCGCGAACAGATGACTGCGCGAAATTCCGAGCCGTGCGCATGTGTATTTCGCTGAAAGCGCCGGGTTGCTTAATTCGGCGGTAATGAAATCCAGAATGCGCTGAAGCAGCAGGCGTCGGTCGCGCGGACGGTCGCGGAACGGCGATGTGCTGGACGAACGGGTGAGAAGGGCGGCAAGTTGTTCGCCGGCCAGATCGTCCAGCGCGTCGAGGTCGTTCGGGGCGTCTTCGAGGGCGCGAATGTATCCCGCCGCCAGGCGGTTCGAGATGATCAGCTCGGGGTCATGGCGAAGACGCCGCCCGATCCAGTCCCCCGGCAAGGTCACGCAAATCAGATGACAGCCTTCCTCGAATTTGATCGAGAAGGGAGCATTGGTGTCGACAAGGACGATATCGCCCGCCCGGGCGAGACGACGCCGGCCGCGCTGTTCGACCATCGCTGTGCCTTCGAGCTGAAGGTTCGCGAAAAACGTGTCGTCCTGAAGCGTCTTGATCCCGCGTGCGGTGCGATTGATGGTGGCTTCGCAAGTGTGGACGCGCGTGCATTGCAGGGCGTCCGTGCTGGCTCCGCTGATCTGGCCGTGAAAGATGCGGTCAGACAGGCGGCCCGGTTCGAGCGGAAGATACGCCTGGCAAACAGCCTCGCGCCAATAAGTAAACCGTTCCTTCGCCGGCACATCGACGGTGTCCCACAACACGTTTCTCATTCGGCCGCTCCAATCCGCCAGGACATCTTGCAGGGAATGCCAATCAAATCCCGTGCCACGCTCGTGGACAAATGGCCAAATTACTGTGGACGCAATGCCAACGACATTCGCGGTCCGGCACGTAGATTGCGCGCGACGAGGAACCGCCAGACGCGGCTGACGTGCGGCGGCAGCGTGCAGGGAGAGACCGGGATGGCGATCGATTTCACATTGACGATTGAGCAGAAAAATCTTCAGCAGCGGGCGAGGATGTTTGCGCGCAAGACGCTCTCCGGGGTTTCGGCGCAGACGCGCGATCTCGCGACGCCGCAAGAGCGGTTCGTGGCGACCAGGCCGGTTTACGAGGAAATGGTTCGGGAGGGATTTCTTGAGGCCCTCATTCCGGTGCCGTTTGGCGGCAGTTGCACGGGCGCGCTCGACATGGCTCTTCTCGCGGAAGAGTTTCACGCCGTTGATGCAAGCACCTCACTGACATTGCTGGCGACGATGCTGGGGTTAACTCCCGTGATGCTGGCCGGGTCGCCCGAGCAGCAAAAGCAGTTTATCGCGCCATTTCTGGAACGGCGTGGGGCGCCATTGGCCGCCTTCGCATTCAGCGAACCAGGCGGAAGCGCCAATTTTGCGGCTCCGGCACCGGCGGCTGGCCTGCGCACCACGGCGCGGCCCGATGGCGATGACTGGGTGATCGACGGAGCCAAGAAGTGGGTGTCCTGCGCGACCGGCTGGGACGGAACGGGTGCCGACCTGCTTTGCGTCGTCTGTCGGACGGATCCGGCTGCGCCTCCTGATCGGGGACTCTCGATCATCGCCGTGCCGAAGCCGAAGCAGGGGATTGTGCTCGATCATGCCATCGACGCGATGGGACACCGCGCCCATCTGGTGCCCCAGTTCAGGCTTGCCGGCGTGCGCACGTCAAAACGGAATGTCCTTGGCGACGTCGGCTCCGGCGAACGACTGGTCGCCATGTCTTTCGCCGGAACAGCGGCGCTTGTCGGAATATTTGGCGTGGCCTTGATGCGCGCAGCTTTCGAGTTCGCCTGGAACTTCGCCCGGTCCGAGCGTCGGGGCGGCAGCTCTCCCATCATCGATTATCAGGCCGTGGGCTACGCGCTGGCTGACGCCAAGACCGCGATCGAGGCGGCACGTTATCTCGGCTGGAAGGCGTGTCATGCGCTCGATACGCAGGCGCCCGGCGCATTCGAGCTGGCATTGCAGTCGAAAATCTTCGGTTCGGAAACGGCGGTCCGCGTGATTACCGATCTGATGCGCGTCGTTGGTATCGATAGCTACGACTGCCAGTTGCCGCTCGCCGGGCTGCTGCAGGATGCGATCGCGCTGCCGCTGTTCGACGGCGGCAATATGGGGATCCGTCGCCGGCAGATGCACGACCTGCTCCGATCACCGGGCTATGATCCGCTGGCGACGCTCGCGTAGTCCCGCGACCTGTCGATGCTGGAGCTCTCGATCCGGTGGGCTAGAGCCAGCTGCCGCTCTCCCGCTTGCCGGATGGTCTCGGCCAGCTTGAGAAAGTGATGTTTGCGCGGCGAGCTTTTGCGCCAGGCGAGGCCGATCGTGCGCTGCGGCTCCGGATCGGAAAAACGGATCAGATGCATCTCGCCGTTGCGGTTCTCCAGCGGCAGGCAGAGTTCGGGCAGCAGCGTCATGCCGAGTCCGTTCACCACCATCTGTGCGATGGTGGACAGGCTGGATGCGCCGAACGTGTTGATGTTGCCGACCTGCCGGAGATTGCAGAAGGCGAGCGCCTGATCGCGCAGGCAATGGCCTTCCTCCAGCAGCAGCAGCCGATCCGTCTGTAACAGTTCGGGCGTGGCGTGCGCGATCTTGAGCACGGCCCGCTCGGCCGGGACCGCCAGCAGGAAACGATCCTCGAACAGCGGTTCGACCTCGATGTCGGTCGGCTCCACCGGCAGGGCGAGCAGCAGCAGTTCGAGATCGCCGGCTGCCAGTTCGTGAAGCAACTGGTGAGTCTGGGTTTCCCGGATGTGCAGATCGAGATCGGGATAGGCGTCCTGAGCCAGCGGAAGCAGGGCGGGAAGCAGATAGGGCGCGACAGACGGAATGACGCCGAGCGACAGCGGGCCGGAAGGAATGTCCGTCTGGCTTCGGGTGACATCGACGATATCGCGCACGTCGCCGAGGATCTTGGCGGCGCGTTGCGCCACGTCCCGGCCGCACTCCGTGAGCAGCACGCCGGCACGGCCGCGCTCCAGCAACTGGACGCCCAGATAACGTTCCAGCGCCTGGATTTGCATCGACAGCGCCGGCTGGGTGATCGCGCAGGCGTCGGCGGCGGCGCCGAAGCTGCCGATCCGGGCCACCGCGTCAAAATAGCGAAGTTGCTTCAGCGAGATTGTCATCAGATTTTCTTATCTAGAACGTTTTTTAATGCGATTGGACCTGATGTGCAAGTCGCTCTAGCCTTCTTGAACCGCCGTAGCCAACCGCAATCGGGAGAGCATCCATGGCTGACAAGATCACGATGACCACCACGTCGGGCGCACCGGTCGCCGACAACCAGAACTCGATCACCGCGGGGCCGTTCGGGCCCGTGCTGATGCAGGACTTCCTCCTGCTCGAAAAGCTCGCGCACCAGAACCGGGAGCGGATTCCGGAGCGCACCGTCCACGCCAAGGGATCGGCGGCCTATGGCACGCTGACGATCACCAAGGACATCACCCGCTACACCAAGGCGGCGGCGCTGAAGCCCGGCACCAAGACCGAGGCCTTCCTGCGCTTCTCGACGGTGGCGGGCGAGCGTGGCGCGGCCGATGCGGAGCGCGACGTGCGCGGCTTCGCGCTGCGCTTCTACACCAGCGAGGGCAACTGGGACATCGTTGGCAACAACACCCCGGTGTTCTTCGTGCGCGATCCGCTCAAGTTTCCGGACTTCATCCACACGCAGAAGCGCCATCCCAAGACCAACCTGCGCTCGGCGACCGCGATGTGGGATTTCTGGTCGCTGTCGCCGGAAAGCCTGCATCAGGTGACGATCCTGATGTCCGACCGGGGCATTCCGCAGAGCTATCGGAATCTGCATGGGTTCGGCTCGCACACCTACGCGTTCATCAACGACAAGAATGAACGCTTCTGGGTGAAGTTTCACTTCAAGAACCAGCAGGGAATCAAGAATTGGACCAATGCGGAGGCGGCCGAAAAGATCGCCCATGACCGCGAGACGCATCAGCGCGACCTGTTCGAGGCGATCGAGCGCGGCGAGTATCCGCGCTGGACGTTCAGCGTTCAGATCATGCCGGAGGCCGACGTCGGCAAGCACTGGTACAATCCGTTCGACCTCACCAAGGTCTGGCCGCATGGCGACTATCCGCTGATCGAGGTCGGCGTGCTCGAACTCAATCGCAACCCCGAAAACTACTTCGCCGAGGTCGAGCAGGCGGCGCTGGCGCCCTCCAACATCGTGCCGGGCGTCGGGCATTCGCCGGACAAGATGCTGCAGGCCCGCATCTTCTCCTACGCGGACGCGCATCGCTATCGCGTCGGCGTCAACGCCGACCAGCTGCCGGTCAACAAGCCGCGATGCCCGGTGCACACCTACAATGCGGACGGCACGATGCGGCTCGCCGGTCATTCCAATCCGGACGCGTATTACGAGCCCAATTCGGTCGGCGGGCCGGCCGAGGACGAGCGCTACCGCGAGCCGCCGCTGCAGATCTCGGGAGCTGCGGATCGCTACAATCATCGCGAGGGCAATGATGACTATCGCCAGCCCGGCGACCTGTTCCGCCTGATGTCGGCGGATCAGAAGCAGCAGCTTTTCCACAACATCAAGGCGGCGATGGACGGCGTGCCGGAGCACATCGTCAAGCGTCAGCTCGTGCACTTCCACCGCGCCGATCCTGCCTATGCCAGGGGCGTTGCCGATGCGCTCGGCATGCCGAACTGGGATGCGCCGGCCGCCGACGCGGCGGAGTAACGCGGCACGGGCGACTGAAACGCGAAAGGCCGCCCGCGGGCGGCCTTTGTCGTTCCTGTCGATGCCGCCGGGCCAGATCCGGGAAGGCGGGCCGTGTTGCGCGACGCGCCGAACCTCCGCTAAGAGCAGGGCGCGCCCGCCTTCGAAATGTTGCGCGATCAAGCCAAGGACCAGTCCATGAAAATTCTCCCTCCGACACTGCGCTTCGGAGCGCGGCAGCCAGTCAAGCGGGTCGAGGACCAGCGGCTTGTCACTGGAAAGGGACGTTTCACGGACGATATGGCGGCCGATGGCGCGCTCTGGTTGCATCTGGTGCGCTCGCCCCATGCTCACGCGAAAATCCGCGCCATTGATGTCGACGCGGCGAAGACGATGCCCGGCGTCAAGGCGGTGTACACGGGGGCGGACCTTGATGCCGATGGCATCGGGAGCATTCCGACCCTTTCGATCTTCAAGCGGCCGGACGGCTCGCCGATGACGGTGCCGCCGCGCCGCATTCTGGCTGGCGACACGGTGCGCTTCGTCGGAGAGGCGGTCGCCGCGATCGTCGCGGAGACGCTCGCGCAGGCGCAGGCCGCCGGCGAGGCCGTCGCGGTCGATTATGAGGAGCTGCCTGCGGTGACCGATCCGCTCACCGCCATCGAAGGCGGCTCTCCGGTGGTGTGGCCGGGCGCGCCGGATAATGTCGCGGCGGCCACGAGCTATGGCGATGCGAAGGCGGTCGACGAGGCCTTCGCGAAAGCCGTGCACATTGTTCGGCTGGATCACGTGGTCAGCCAGAGGCTCGTTCCGGCGGCGATGGAGCCGCGCGCGGTGGTCGGCGAGATCGATCGCAAGACGAAGCGTCTGACGATGCATATGCAGACCCAGACGCCGGGGCGGACGCGCGACAGCCTCGCCACCGATGTCCTCAAGGTGGCGAAGGAGAGCATCCGTGTTCTGGTGCGCGATATCGGCGGCGGCTTCGGCCAGAAGACCGGCGTCTATCCGGAAGACGGCATCGTCGCCTACGCCGCGACGAAGCTCGCCCAGACGGTACGCTGGCGCGGCGAGCGGGGCGATGAGTTCGTCGGCGGCACCCATGGGCGCGATCTGACCTCCAAGGCGGAAATGGCGCTCGATGCGAAAGGACGCATCCTGGCCTATCGCGTCCGCTCGGTCGCCAACACGGGCGCGTATGTCAGCGGCACGGGAGTCATCATTCCGCTGGTGCTCGGTCCGTTCGTCGCGACCGGTCTCTATGATCTGCCGCTGGTGCACTTCGATATCCGCGCGGTGATGACCCACACCGCGCCGACGGGGGCCTACCGTGGCGCGGGGCGTCCCGAAGCGGTGTTTCTGGTCGAACGCATGATGGATGCGGCCGCGCGCCAGATCGGGATGGACCCGCGCAAGCTGCGCAAGGCGAATTTCATCAAGCCCGAGCAGATGCCCTACAAGAATGCGGTCGGGCAGACTTACGACAGCGGCCAGTTCGCTCATATGCTGGACCGCGCCTCCGAACTCGCCGACTGGAACGGCTTCAAGGCCCGCAAGCGCGAGGCCGAAAAGCGCGGCATGCTCTATGGCCGGGGTCTTGCGAGCTACATCGAATGGACCGGCGGCTCGCAGCTCAAGGAATATGTGAAGATGCAGGCCACCGCCGACGGGCGGGTGATCGCCGTGTCGCAGACCCAGGCGATGGGGCAGGGACTGGAGACCGCGTATTCCCAGATGATCGCGGACGCGCTCGGCATTGCGATGGACAAGATCGAGATCGTGCAGGGTGATACCGATCGCGCTGCGGGTTTCGGCAGCGTCGGCTCGCGCTCGATGTTCGTCGGCGGCAGCGCGATCGCGGCCGGCAGCGCCGACCTGATGGAGAAAGCGCGTCAGAAGGCGGCCGACGTGTTCGAGGCAAGCGTCTCGGATATCGAGTATGCCGACGGTATGCTGAAGGTCGCGGGCACGGATCGTCAGACCAGCTTGTTCGAGATCGCTGCAAAGGAAGATGGCGGTCAGCTCAGTGTCGACAGCGAAGCCGACGCCGACGCGCCGAGCTGGCCGAACGGCAGCCATATCTGCGAGCTCGAGATCGATCCCGAGACCGGCGTCACGCGGGTTGTGCGCTACACCACGGTCGACGACGTCGGCGTGCCGATCAATCCGATGCTGGTCACAGGCCAGATCCACGGCGGTGTTGCGCAGGGCGTTGGGCAGGCGTTGTGCGAGGGTGTGACCTATGACGGCAGCGGTCAGTTGCTGACGGCGACGTTCCAGGATTACGCGATGCCGCGCGCCAGTGATCTGCCGCCGCTCAATGTGACGCTGGATGACTCGGCGCCCTGCCGCACCAATCCGCTGGGGGCCAAGGGCTGTGGCGAGTCAGGTGCGATCGGTGGCCCGCCCTGTATCGTCAACGGCGTGATGGACGCGCTGGCTCCGCTCGGCATCGTCAATCTGGAAACGCCTCTGACGGCGGTCAAAATCTGGCAGGCGATCCAGGCCGCGCAATTGAAGAAGGCGGGCTGACATCCTCAGCAAAGCGGGCGGCTCGCTCCTGCGTGAGCGCGACCGGCATCGTGCACAATTGCTGCACGATGCCGGATTTTTGAGCTTTTCCGCCGGGAACTTTTGTCGGCTCGTCCACGTTGCCCAAATGGCACCAACGTACCTGTAACATTGGTTTCGCCGGCGAGGCTGTCCGGGACTCACGGGCTTGTGAGCCGTAAATAGCGACGTGGGGCCAACGGGTTGCATCCTGTGTGACAGTTCGCCGCCGGCCGCTTTTGTTGCGACGCACCTTTCATAACCTAGATTTGTCGCAGTCGAAGGGCATTTGTCGGAAGATTCGTTTTACATCACCCACTACGCGCGATGGGCGTGGTGGTGTGAAATTTGCTCGGTTTGCGGGAGGGTCCATGAGACGACCCGCAAACCATCAACCGGGGTCAGGAAATGAGGTCGGACATGAGAGTGGTGACGGTGGCTTTGCTGATGGCGGGGCTGACGCCGCTGCTCGGAGGCTGCAACGAGCCCACGGCCGCTTCGGCTTCACAGCCACCCGCCCCGGAGATCAGCGTCGTTTCCGTCGTCGAACATCCCCGCGCGATCGTGCGGGAGCTGCCAGGCCGGATCGCGCCGACCCGCGTGGCTGATGTTCGCTCCCGCGTGTCCGGCATTGTCGTCGCCCGGCTGTTCCAGCAGGGCAGCGAAGTGAAGGCGGGCGATCCGCTTTATCAGGTCGATCCGCGTCCGTTCGAGGTCGAGGTTCAGGCTCAGGAAGCGGCGCTCGACAAGGCGGTGGCTTCGTTCGAGCAGGCCCAGCAGCAGGCGCGCCGCATTGCGACCCTGTTCCACCAGAAAGCGGTCTCGGAAGCCGAACACGAGAGGACGGTCGCCACGCTGAAGCAGGCCGAGGCTGAAGTCGCCGCGCGTCAGGCCGAGCTTGCGCGCGCACGCCTCAATGTCGAGTACGCCACCATCCGCGCGCCCATTTCGGGTGTGATCGGTGCCGCGCTGATCAGCGAGGGCGCTCTCGTCGTGCAGAACGACAACACCAATCTGGCCCAGATTCAGCAGCTCGATCCGGTATACGCCGACTTCACACAATCGGTTTCGGACCTGAACGCGTTGCGCCGCGCATTCGCCAACGGCGATCTCGAACAGATCGCGCCGGATGCGGCGAAGGTGAAGCTGGTTCTGGATGACGGGTCGATCTATCCGAGCGCGGGCAAGCTGTTGTTCTCGGACGCGAAGGTCGATTCCTTCACGGGGCAGGTGACACTGCGCGGCGAGTTCGCCAATCCCGGCCGCGAACTGCTTCCCGGCATGTATGTCCGCGTCAAGATCGAGCAGGGCATCGACACCGACGCGATCGACATCCCGCAGCAGGCGGTTCAGCGCAATGCGGGCGGCGGAAGCGAGGTGTTTCTGGTCAAGGACGACAACCGCGTTATCGTCCAGCCGATCCGCGCCGGCTCGGTGCACGACGGACACTGGACCGTGCTTGAGGGGCTGAAGCCCGGCGACAGGGTGGTTGTCGAGGGCTTCCAGAAATTCGCGCCTGGCGATCTCGTGCAGCCGCGTGACTGGAAGCCGAAACAGGCCGAGGCATCTCCAGCCGCCTCGGCCGCGCGCGCCGAACTGCCCGCGACGCCGCAGAAGTAGCGCGCCGTCATGCCGAGTTTTTTCATCGACAGGCCGATCTTCGCCTGGGTCGTTGCGCTGTTCATCTGTCTGATCGGCGCGATCTCCGTTCCGCTTCTGCCGATCGCGCAGTATCCGATCATCGCGCCGCCCTCGATCTCCATTGCGACCAGCTACCCGGGCGCGTCGCCGGAAAATCTCTACAACAGCGTAACCAAGCTGATTGAGGAAGAGCTCAACGGCGCGTCCGGCATCCTCAACTTCGAGTCCACGAGCGACTCGCTGGGGCAGGTCGAGATCATCGCCAACTTTCAGCCCGGCACCGATTCGAGCATGGCGCAGGTCGAGGTGCAGAACCGGCTGAAGCGTATCGAACCGCGCCTGCCGCGCGCCGTGCTGCAACAGGGCATTCTGGTCGAGGAAGCCTCGGCAGCGGTGCTGCAGATCATCACGCTGAACTCGACCGATGGAAGTCTCGACGAGGTCGGCCTCGGCGACTTCATGATCCGCAACGTGCTCGGCGAAATCCGGCGCATCCCGGGTGTCGGCCGCGCGACGCTGTATTCCACCGAGCGTTCGCTGCGCATCTGGATCGATCCGGCCAAGCTTGTCGGTTTCAATCTGACCGCCGACGACGTCACGAAGGCGATCACCGCGCAGAACGCGCAGGTCGCCTCGGGCAGCGTCGGCGCCGAGCCCTCGCGGCCGGGGCATCCGACGTCGGCTCTGGTGCTGGTGAAAGGGCAGTTGTCGTCGCCGGATGAGTTCGGCGCGATCGTGCTGCGCGCCAATCCCGACGGATCGACCGTGCGGCTGCGCGACGTCGCGCGCCTCGAAATCGGCGGCCTGAGCTATCAGTTCACCACCCGCGTCAACGGGAAATCCACGGCCGGCCTGTCTGTGCTGATGTCGCCGACCGGCAACGCGCTGGCGACGGCGACGGCGGTCGAGGAGAAGATGAAGGAGCTGTCCCGCTTCTTCCCTGCCAACATCACCTACAGCATTCCCTACAACGTCACGCCGGTCGTCGAGGCCTCGATCAACAAGGTGCTGACGACGCTGGTCGAGGCGGTGGTGCTGGTGTTCGTCGTGATGTTCCTCTTCCTGCAGAACATCCGCTATACCATCATTCCCACCATCGTGGTGCCGGTAGCGCTGCTCGGCACCTGTGCCGTGCTTCTGCTGACCGGCTACTCGATCAACATGCTCACCATGTTCGGCATGGTGCTGGCCATCGGCATTCTGGTGGACGACGCCATCGTCGTGGTCGAGAACGTCGAACGCATCATGGCCGAGGAGGGGCTGTCGCCGAAGGAGGCCACCCGCAAGGCGATGACGCAGATCACCAGCGCGATCGTCGGCATCACGCTGGTGCTGATGGCCGTGTTCATTCCGATGGCGTTTTTTCCGGGCTCGGTCGGCATCATCTATCGCCAGTTCTCGGTTACGATGGTGTCCGCGATCGGATTCTCCGCGCTGATGGCGCTGTCGCTGACGCCGGCCCTGTGCGCCACCCTGCTCAAGCCGGTCGCGGCGGGGCATGGTCACGCCAGGAAGGGCGTATTCGGGCTGTTCAATCGGTTCATGGATGCCGCGACCAGCCGCTATGCGACGACCGTAGGCTGGTCGTTGAAGCGCACCGGCCGGCTGATGGTGCTCTATGCGGTGCTGCTGGTCGGTCTGTCGCTGGCCCTGGTGCGCATGCCGGGCGGCTTCCTTCCCATCGACGATCAGGGCTTCATCACGACGGACGTCCAGACCCCGGCGGATTCCTCGTTCAATCGAACCGAGGCTGCGATCGAGAAGGTCGAGAAGTATCTTTTGGATCGTCCGGGCATCGCCGAGGTCACGTTCCTCACCGGCTTCAGCTTCCTGGGCCAGGGAATGAACACCGCGCAGGCGTTCATCACCCTCGACGACTGGTCCGAGCGTGGTCCCAACGAATCCGCCGCCGCCATCGTCAGGGATATCAATTCGAGCCTGTCATCGATCCGCGACGCGAAGATCTCGGCGCTCGAACCGCCGCCGATCGACAATCTCGGCAACTCGTCCGGCTTCTCCTTCCGCCTGCAGGACCGCGGCCAGAAGGGCTATCCGGCCCTGATGGAGGCCTCCGATCAGTTGATCAAGGCCGCCAACGCAAGTCCCGTGCTGCGCAACGTCTATGTGGAAGGTTTGCCGCCCGCGCCCATCGTCAATCTGAACGTCGACCGCGAGAAGGCGGGCGCGTTCGGCGTGACGTTCGAGGACATCAACAATACCATCTCGACCAATCTCGGCTCGGCTTACGTCAACGACTTCCCCAATCGCGGCCGCATGCAGCGTGTGATCGTTCAGAGCGACACTTTAGGCCGCATGAACGCGAACGATATTCTAACGTACAATGTCAAGAACAGCCGCGGGCAGCTCGTGCCGCTGTCGTCGTTCGCGACGCTGGAATGGTCGGTGGGGCCGACGCAGATCGTCGGTTTCAACTACTATCCCTCGGTGCGCATCTCGGGTGAGGCGAAGCCGGGGTTCACCTCCGGCGATGCGATCGCCGAGATGGAGCGGCTGGCCGGCCAGCTGCCGCGCGGGTTCGGCTATGACTGGACCGGACAGTCGCTGCAGGAAAAGCTGTCGGGGTCGCAGGCGCCGCTGCTGCTCGCGCTGTCGGCGCTGATCGTGTTCCTGTGTCTGGCGGCCTTGTATGAAAGCTGGACCATTCCGCTCGCGGTCATGCTCACGGTGCCGCTCGGCATCACCGGCGCGGTGCTGGCGGCGACGATGCGTGGCCTGCCGAATGACGTCTACTTCACCGTCGGCCTCATCACGATCATCGGTCTTGCGGCAAAGGACGGCATTCTCATCATCGAGTTCGCCAAGGAGCTGCGCAGTCACGGCAAGTCATTGATCGATGCGACGCTGGAGGCTTGCAAACTGCGCTTCCGCCCCATCCTGATGACGGGTCTGGCGTTCTCCTGCGGTGTGCTTCCGATGGTGATCGCGAGCGGTGCGGGCGCGAGAAGCCAGCAGGCGCTCGGCACCAGCGTGATGGGCGGCATGATCGCCGTGGTCGTTCTGGCCCTGCTGATGGTGCCGGTGTTCTTTGTCGTCGTGATGCGGCTGTTCTCGCGTGAGGAGCGGCAGGCGCAGCGCGCGGCGGTGGAACAGGGCGAATCCTTTGGCCCGCCCAAGCCGTCGCCGGGGCATTGATAGCCTGCGAGCTATGGGCAACCGGAACAGACGCGGGCGGGCCCCTCAGACCCGCCCGCGTGTTTCGATCGGGACGTTCCGGTCCGACCGATGTGCAGCCTGATCAGGCCGCGGAACTCCATTCGCGCGCCACTTCGTTCGCCGCCTTGCTGAGGTGGACGTGCTCATCGACGCGAGAAACCCAGGCCAGCGGCACGAAATGGTGCTTGCCGTCCGGCGCGTTGTTTTTCGTCAGCTTGATCTTGTCCTGGCCTTCGAGGTGATCGACCTTTCCGACGGTCTGTCCGTCGGAGGCCACCACATCCATGTGTTCCCGGATCTGCGATGCATTCACCATGTGGTCCTCCCGTGATCGGCCCCGTCGGGAAACGCACGGGTCCCGGGATTGTTTCTGGCTGGCGTCATCAGTGGCGGTCGGTCGTGACCACGCGCGCCTGCATCACCACCAGTTTGGAGCCTTCCTTGCGCAGGCAGGAGGCCTCGAAGTTCGGCCAGGCCTGTTCGGAACAGTCCCGCCCGACCGGGCGGATGTCGAGGCGGTCGGCCTTGGCGAGCGGCGCGGGAACGCTCGCCTCGACCCGGGGGGCGAATCCCGGGAGTACGGTCAGGGCTGCGGCGATGAAGGCCGCAACGGCAATCGCGGAAAGAGCCTTGATCATGACGGTCCCCTGTCATTGGTTTTTACGTTTATGAAACCATTGATAGGCCGATCCGGTTTCCACCCGTCTTCGTGATGGGACGAAATGGTTTCGTCGTCCGGGAGAGATGTTTCGTCCCGCGGCATGCCACGACATAAAAGTCCCCAAAAGCCCCAAAAATCCCGTTTTCCCAAAGGGGCGCCTGCTTCTGCGGCAGTCTGGTGACGCAGCGGCGAAGACCGGAGGCGGAGCAGCGGCGGGCGCGGCGCTTGCCGGGAGCCCACCGCTCGGGCTAGAGCATCGGCCTGAAAACAGTGGCGGCTGGCGGGGTCGTCGTTGCCCCGGCGGCCGTTGTGTGCGGTCGCGGGCGGCGGCGCGCTCCAGCGGCACCGAAAGGGAGGCCGGAGTCTCGCATGACGACCCGTACAGCTTTCTATCCCGGCTCGTTCGATCCCGTGACCAACGGCCATCTCGACGTGGTGCGGCAGGCCGCGAGCCTCGTCGACCGGCTTGTGGTTGCCATCGGCATTCACCCGGGCAAGAAGCCGCTGTTCACGACAGAGGAGCGGCTGCAGATGGTGCGCGAGGTGTTCGGACCGGCGGTCGGTGACGCGGGATGCGAACTCGACTGCGTGACGTTCGACGACCTCACTGTCACGGCGGCGCAACGTGCGGGCGCGACGATCCTCATTCGCGGCCTGCGCGACGGGACGGACCTCGACTATGAAATGCAGATCGCCGGCATGAACGAGAGCATGGCGCCGGATCTGCGCACCGTGTTCCTGCCGGCTTCCGCGACCGTCCGCCCGATCACGGCCACACTCGTGCGCCAGATCGCCAGTATGGGCGGCAACGTTTCGAACTTCGTCCCCGCGCCGGTCGCGGACCGCCTGAAAATCAAATTCCCCGGCTGACCGCCGTTTTCCCTCCTGGAGTCGTTCATGATCCGACTGCTCGCCATCGTCGCCGCGCTGATGTTCGCCGTTCCGGCGTTCGCCCAGCCGCTCCCCGCCAATCTCGACAAGGCCAACGCGCTCGTGATCGACACGACGCAGGGCCGCATCGTCATCAAGCTGCGGACCGATCTGGCTCCGAACCACGCCGAGCGGCTGAAGACGCTGGCGCGCGAGGGCTTCTATAACAACGTGCCGTTCCATCGCGTGATGGGCGGGTTCATGGCGCAGACCGGCGACGGCCAGAACTTCAACGGCACCGGCGGCTCGAAATATCCGAACCTGAAGGCCGAATTCACCCCGACCCAGTTCAAGCGCGGCGTCGTCGGCATGGCGCGGCGCGGCGACAGCGTCGATTCCGCCAATTCGCAGTTCTTCATCATGTTCGGCGACGCGCCGAGCCTGAACGGACAGTACACCGTGATCGGCGAGGTGGCGTCCGGCATGGACGTGGTCGACAAGCTGAAGAAAGCCCCGCAGGGCTCGCCGAGCGGAGCCGTGACCGATCCCGACAAGATGGTGAAGGTGCAGGTCGCTTCCGACATCAAGTAATCGCAAGGGCGGCATGCGCTGCCGCCTCTCTCTCCCGGACCAGAAGAAAGAACAGTCATGGCCGCTACCGAAAACACCCTCATTCTCGACACCACGCAGGGCCCCGTCACCATCGAGATGCGTCCCGATCTCGCCCCGAACCATGTCGCGCGCATCAAGGAACTGGTCCGCGAGGGCTTCTATGACGGCATCGTGTTCCATCGCGTGATCGAGGGCTTCATGGCGCAGACCGGCTGCCCGCACGGCACCGGCACCGGCGGTTCCGGCAAGAAGCTGAAGGCCGAGTTCAACGAGGAGCCGCACGTGCGCGGCACGGCCTCGATGGCCCGCGCCGCCAATCCGGATTCCGGCGACAGCCAGTTCTTCATCTGCTTCGACGACGCCCGCTTCCTCGACCGCCAGTACACGGTGTGGGGCAAGGTGACCGAAGGCATGGAGAACGTCGACAAGATCAAGCGCGGCGAGCCGGTCCAGAACCCGGACAAGATCGTCAAGGCGCGCATGGCGATCGACGAGGCGGCGTAAAGCCTGCGTCGCGACAGGGCGCTTGCCGATCCCGCCTGCGTGTGACAGGCAGGCGCCATGCGTACCGATCTCTTCGACTTCGACCTTCCGGCCGACCGCATTGCCCTGCGGCCGGCCGTTCCGCGTGATGCGGCGCGGATGCTGGTGGTGCGGCCGCCGTCCATGGCGTTTTCGAGCGAAGCGGAGACCGGTTCGCGTGAAGACAGCGCATCAAATCGAGAGCCCGGGGCAGGTCAGCGGTTCGAAGAAAAGCCGAACGGCGCCAGCCTGACGGACCTGCATGTCCGCGACCTGCCGGGCCTGCTGCGGGCGGGCGACCAGATCGTCGTCAACGACACGCGGGTGATTTCGGCGCAGCTGACCGGCCGCCGCATCGGGCGCGGCGAGGCGGAGCCTCGGATCGAGGCGACGCTGATCAAGCGGATCGATGGTTCGCGCTGGCAGGCGCTGGTGAAGCCCGCCAAGCGGCTGGCGGTCGGCGACGCCGTGCGGTTCGGCAACGAGGGGCGGGTGTGCCTGCTGGGGCATCTCGACGCCAGCGTGGAACACAAGGGCGAGGCGGGCGAGGTGACGCTGGCCTTCGTGTTTCATGGGCCGGCGCTGGATCAGGCCATTGCCGAGGTCGGCGCGGTGCCGCTGCCGCCCTACATCGCCGCCCGGCGTGCACCCGATGACAAGGACGATGCGGATTATCAGACCATGTTCGCGGCGAACGAAGGCGCGGTGGCCGCGCCGACGGCCGGCCTGCATTTCACGCCGCAGCTTGAGGCGGCGCTCGCCGCGCGCGGCGTCGCGATCCAGCGGATCACGCTGCACGTCGGCGCGGGCACCTTCCTGCCGGTCAAGGCGGACGACACGCACGACCATCGCATGCATGCCGAGTGGGGCACGATCTCCGCCGACACGGCGGCGGCGCTGAACGAGGCGCGCGCGAAAGGCGGCCGTATCGTCGCGGTCGGCACCACATCGCTGCGGCTGCTGGAGAGCGCGGCGCGGGAGGACGGGACCGTCGCGCCGTTCGCGGACGAGACCTCGATCTTCATCACGCCGGGCTATCGCTTCCGCGCGGTCGATATGCTGATGACGAATTTCCACCTGCCGCGCTCGACGCTGTTTATGCTGGTCAGCGCGTTCAGCGGCCTCGACACCATGAAGCGGGCCTATGCACACGCCATCGCGAGCGGCTATCGCTTCTATTCCTATGGCGACGCCAGTTTGTTGTTCCGGTCAACCGAGCCATGAGCCTTCCGAACCATTTTCAACTGCGCGCGCGGGACGGCGCGGCACGTACCGGAGTTCTGACGACGCCGCACGGCGACGTCCGCACGCCCGCCTTCATGCCGGTCGGCACCGCCGGCGCGATGAAAGGCATCCACTGGCGCGACGTGCGCGAGGCGGGCGCGGATATCGTGCTCGGCAACACCTATCATCTGATGCTGCGGCCCGGCGCGAAGCGGATCGCGGCGCTTGGCGGGCTGCAGCGCTTCACCGGCTGGAACGGTCCGATGCTGACCGACTCCGGCGGCTTTCAGGTGATGTCGCTGGCGCAGTTGCGGAAGGTCACGGAGCAGGGCGTTGCATTCCGCTCGCACATCGATGGCGCGAAGATCGATCTCACGCCGGAACGCGCCATCGAGGTCCAGCGTCTGCTCGGCTCCGACATCGCCATGCAGCTCGACGAATGCGTGCGGCTTCCGGCCGAGCGCGCCGAGATCGCGCGCGCCATGGAGTTGTCGCTGCGCTGGGCGGAGCGCTGCCGCCGCGCCTTCGAGGGCGCGCCTGAAGGGCGCATGCTGTTCGGCATCGTGCAGGGCGGCGATATCCCGGCGCTGCGTCATGCGAGCGCCGATCGCCTGGTCGATATCGGCTTTCATGGATATGCCGTCGGCGGCCTCGCGGTGGGCGAGCCGCAAGCGGTGATGCTGGCGATGATCGAGGAGGTCGCGCCGCGCCTGCCGGTGGACCGGCCGCGTTATCTGATGGGCGTCGGCACGCCGGACGATCTTCTGGAATCCGTCGCGCGCGGCATCGATCTATTCGACTGCGTGCTGCCGACGCGCAACGGCCGCCACGGCGTCGCGTTCACCCGGTTCGGCCCGGTCAATCTGCGCAACGCCCGCCACGCCGACGATCCGCGTCCGCTCGACGAGGCCAGCGAATGGCCGGGCGCGAACGGCTACGCGCGCGCCTATCTTCACCATCTCATCAAGGCCGGCGAGGCGCTTGGTGCGACGCTGCTGTCCGAAATCAATATCGCCTATTTCCAGTCGCTGATGGGCGGCATGCGCGCCGCCATCGCGGCAGGCACCTTCGCGGCGTTTCGTGACGAGACCAAAGCGAACTGGGCACGCGGCGACATTGCACCGCTCTGACCGGCGCATCGCGTTCGGCTGATCTCACGTGCAGGCGAACGCCGTCACCGTGTGATGCGTGACATGCCCGTAACCACACGTGTCGCAGGTCCACAGATATGTGACGACATCCTCGGCGACGAGGGCGGACGCTTCCGCCGCAATCATCGAATCGGCACACACCGGGCACGCCGGCATCTCCGCAAGACGGAGGGGAAGGGGCGGCGCGGTACGTGACGCATCGGACGGGCGGATTTCAGCAATGGCTGCCATACGCGACCTCCTCTCGATGTGATTTGCACCTCGAACATTGAATGAAATCCTTGACGGGAGCGCAACATAAATGCGTTCACAATCGGGAAATTCGGTATTGCGGCGCAACGCTCCGTGAGCACCTCGTGTGCTTGCGTGAAACATCGTCCACCCGGATGATATCGGTCATCCTGTAACGAGACCTCGAACAGAACGGAGATCAGCGATGGACACAGCGAGCCCTGCCGCGTCGGCGACCCACGTTCCCGGCCGTGGCCGAATTTACGACAGCATCGCGGACGCGATCGGAGACACGCCGCTGGTGCGCCTCAACCACCTGCCCCAGCAGCGCGGCGTGAAGGCGGCCATTCTCGCCAAACTTGAATATTTCAATCCGGCGGCCAGCGTGAAGGATCGCATCGGCTCTGCAATGATCGCGGCGATGGAACGCGAAGGCGTTATCAAGCCGGATTCGGTGCTGATCGAGCCGACCTCGGGCAACACCGGAATCGCGCTGGCGATGGTGGCGGCGGCGCGCGGCTATCGGCTCAAGCTGGTGATGCCGGAATCGATGTCGATCGAGCGGCGCAAGATGCTGGCGTTCCTCGGGGCCGAACTGGTGCTGACGCCGGCGGCGCAGGGCATGAAGGGAGCGATCGCGATGGCCGAAGAGCTGGTGCGCACCACGCCCAATACGGTGATGCCGCAGCAGTTCAAGAACCTCGCCAATCCTGAGATCCACCGCCGCACCACGGCCGAGGAGATCTGGAACGACACCAGGGGCGGCGTTGATATCGTCGTGGCGGGCGTCGGCACCGGCGGCACCATCACCGGCGTCGGGCAGGTGCTCAAGCCGCGCAAGGCGTCGCTGAGGATGGTCGCGGTCGAGCCGGAGGAAAGCCCGGTGCTGTCCGGCGGCGCGCCTGCGCCGCACAAGATCCAGGGCATCGGCGCGGGCTTCGTGCCCGACATTCTCGATCGGTCTGTCATCGACGAGATCGTAAAGATCGGCAGCAGCACCGCGATCGAGACGTCGCGCGCGATGGCGCGCGCCGAGGGGATTCCGGGCGGCATCTCGTCGGGAGCCGCCATCGCGGCGGCCATGGAGCTGGGCGCGCGGCCCGAGAATGCGGGCAAGATGATCGTCGCGATCGTGCCGTCGTTCTCGGAGCGCTATCTGTCCACGGCGCTGTTCGAGGGGATCTAGCTAACGCAGCGATGCGCAGGACAAGGGACGGCCGCGACTGTGGTGGCCGTCCTCGTCACTCCGCCAGCTTGCGTAGGCTGGCCTCGAAGAGCTGACTGTTCTTGCCGACCAGCGCCGATCCGCTCACCTTGGCTCCGGTGTCGCTGAAAGTGCCCGAAAATCCGATGCTGACCTGCTGGCCGCCGAACAGCGGGTTGGTCCCCGCGATCCGTGTGTGCTGGTTCACCAGGACCTCGCCCTTCAGGGTCGGGCCGCGGACGGTATAGGAGCCCGTATAGAACAGCATCGCGTCACCGCCGAGAATCTTGCCGTCATGGAAGACGACGACTCCGCTTCCGCGGCCCGGATGGCCGTCCAGCATGTCCACGTGGACGGAATAGAGGCCGTTTCTCGTGCTGTCGGACATCCCTTGTCGTTTCCTCGGTCGCCTGAATCTTCTGCCGATTGTCCGGCAGGCGGGCTCGCTTGGGAACAGTCGGACGGCGACTATTCCCAGCCAATATGACCCGGGGTCAAGCGTTTCCGCCAATTTTGTTCGAACCGTGCGCAGCCCGCCTGTCACAGATCGGCAGGGCGTCCGTCAATCGGCTGGCGCGGCTGTTGCTCCGGGCTGGTGCGGCCCGCCGATCAGGGAGATGGAGATGACCGGAAGGATGACGTTCGCCTGCCTCGTGGCGTCCGCGCTGCTGCTGGCTCCGCTGGCGGCCACGCCAGCCAAGGCTCAGTTCGGCGGCGGCGACGCGGACATGATGACGCAGTTCGCGCCGATGCTGGAGATGATGAAGGCCAAGATGGGCAAGAAGCGTTTCGCGCAGCTGATGCAGACCGTCGGACCCATGATGAGCGGGATGATGGAAAACGGCGGCGGCGGTTTCGGCGGCATGATGGGAGGAGCGGGGCCCGGGATGAATCTCGGGGGCATGAATCTCGGAGGCATGATGGGCGGTGCCGGGCTGGGCGGCATGGGCGGCGGCGACATGAGCGCGCTGATGGGCAACGGGCAGATGATGGCGATGATCCCCCAGCTCATCAGCCTCGCCAATACAGGCGGCGGCGGACGTCACGGACGGCGGCGGCACCGCTAAGGCAAAGGCAGGGTCCGGGGGCGAAACGAAACGGGCGGCCGCGGCCGCCCATTTCGCCGCAGGAGTGGCCGGCCTTCGATCACTGTTCAAAAACGGCCGCGCAGGCGGGACTCAGGTTGTCCCGCTTGCGGCGCAGACAGGCCGTGATCTTCGAGACGCTGGGGATTTCCCCGGCGCAGAGCCTGTACACATCCGGCGTGCAGGCCTTGCGCTGGGCCGGCGAGCCGGGGCGGCCATCGCTCTGGGCCTGAGCGGCGCCCGCGAGGGACAGCAGTCCCAGAACAATGGCGGTGCCGATCAGCAGGGTCGTTCGATTGCTCGTCGTCTTCATCGCTGCCTCACGTTCAGTTTGGACCAGCCCGGCCATCCGGGCGAGGTTTCCGACCCTGGCATCATGGGCCCGCGCGGGACTGTGAGGAGGGTCACGTTACCGCCGACGCCGTTGCGCTGGCGTTCGTGCCGGGCGGATGCCGGTTCCCGGTTCACCTCCCGGCGGATGGGCCGTCTGGAAGTGTGATGCCAATCACAGAGATCGCCGGTCCGGCCGACCATGGTGCGCCTCACACAACAGGAGGCCACCATGCCCGGTGCGACAACCTATCAGATGATCGTGGCTGCCCAGCAGCTCACCGACGCCGCTCTTCTTCAGCAGATCGCCGCAGGCGACAGGACGGCGATGCACGCCCTTTACGCCCGCCACAACCGGCGTGTGTTCCGCTTCATCGCGCGCATCGTCGGCGATCCCCATACTGCCGACGACGTGGTCAGCCAGGTGTTCGTCGACGTGTATCGGGCAGCCGACCGCTTCGAGGGACGTTCGCAGGTCCTGACCTGGCTGCTGTCGATCGCGCGCAACAAGGCGCTGGCGGTACTCCGTCAGAGGCCGCTGGAGCATCTGAGCGACGAACAGGCGGACTCCATTCCCGACCTCACCGAAAGCGCCGACCGGAAGCTTGAGCGGGACGATGTCGCAGGACTGATGCGCAACTGCCTGCTGCAACTCTCTGACGCACATCGCGAGATCATCGATCTGGTATACTATCAGGAGATGTCGGTCGAAGAGGTCGCAAGGATTGTCGGCATCCCGCGAAACACGGTGAAGACGCGCATGTTCTATGCCAGAAAGCAGTTGGCGCGGCTGATTGAGCGGGCAGGCGGGCGCAGATCGGTCGCCGTTTAGCTCGTGGAATCCGGGTTCATTCTGCTTTGGGCTGTGCTATACTGCGGTGCAGCAAACCCTCGGGCAAGGCTTGAGGATCCAATGGAGAACTGTCGTGAGCGAGACTTGGAATACCAAATATGGAGTCAGGCGAGTGAGGCGGGATCCGCCGACGCTTGAGGAAGCCATCTTTGCAGCCAAGGGCTTAACCGACAATCTTGATGAGCAGGTTGAGATTGCGGCGTCCTTGATGGGCGTTGCTCCCGACACCATTCGCGGAGAGATCGCCAAGACGCAGCCGCGCTCGGCCGGACTGGCCGGAGGAACGATTCGCCAGATCGAAGTGAATCGTGGTTCGCAGCGCACGGTGGTGGTGGAAAAGAAGGCGGTCCGCCGCCGGCTGGTCAACAAATAAGGCTGGCTTCCAGAGCTCCGCCGGCATGCGCCGGCGCCGCGTCGTTTTACGCCGCGAGATCGTAGGCGGCCTGCACGTCGGCCACGATCTCGGGAATCTCCCAGACCGCCTCAGGGTTCACGGCACGGATCGTGACGGTCCAGTTGCTGCCCTTGCGCGTGCGAGGCACGGCCAGAACATCGAAATCGATCCGCCTGCAGAGCGGATTGCTGCGGAACGCGGCGGCGACGCGCGCACGGATTTCGTCGATGGAGGCTGAGGTCTTGAAGGCGGACGGTTCAAAATCGAGCATGGCATCACCGCGTTTCGCCCTGAATCCATTCAGGGACGAGCGGATGCTCGCCGATCCATGGTTACCAAAAGGTTAACAGCGTGCGGTCAGCGTCCCGCGGGGCTGGCTGTCGCGATGGCGCGTGTCCGGTTCACGGCGTCGGCGATGTCGTCGGCCATGAGGCGCGCGAAACAGGCATAGCCCCAATCGTTGAGATGGACGCCGTCGTTGGTCATGAAGGTCTGGAACGGGATCGACTGATCCTCGTGCCAGTGGCGCATCGATTCGTAGCGCTCGAACACCGGCACGCCCAGGCGTTTGCCCAAGGAGCCAAGCATGTCGATCATGTCCATCCGGCGGGGATTGGCGATCACGCCCGGCGAGTACTGCGGATCGATCAGCAGCACATTGGCGCCGATGGCGCGCATGTCCCGGACGCCGATCTCGACGCCGTCCCCGACGGGTTTGAAGTCCTTGTTGCGGAGCAGGGCGTTGGAGCCGACCTGCCACAGCACGAGATCGGGCTTTTCGGCGAGGACGTCGCGATCGAGGCGCGCCAGCATGTCGCTGCATTCCTCGCCGTTGACGCCGCGGTTGATGAGCGTGATCGGGGACAGCGGAAAACGTGCACGCAGTTCGGCGGCAAGACGGCTCGGATAGGAGTGGTCGGGTGAGCTCGCGCCGGCTCCCGCCGTCGACGACGATCCGAGCGCGACGATCTTGACGGGCTCATGAGCCAGCAGGAGCCGGGCGGTTCGTCCCAGATCCCCGACCAGAGCATGCGGCTGCGCGCGGCAGGACGTCTGTCTGAAGGCATCGTTCAGCGTCAACGCCGCCACCGTTTCCGGTTTCGTCGCAGCGGGATCGGCCGATGCGCTGAATCCGGAAAGCGCGACCATGGCGAAGGCCGTGGCCGCGAGGAGGGAGCGCATCGGGCGGGCGGTGCCCGGCAGCTGGCCGGCGATAAGATGGTCCATCGTGAACAACATGGTGGAACGGGAACAGCTGATCGATGGCTATTCCGCTGCGCTCTGGCTGGGTTGTGGGGCAGTCGACCGTCCGGCCGGCGCCGCCTTGGGAAGCGGCTTATCCTGCTTCTTCGACCACGAGATATAATAGGCAACGATGCACAGGATTGCGATGCCGATCACGCTCACAAGAAGCTGAGCAAGAAACGAGCCGGAACTCAGCATCAGCATGAAATGGGCGACGAACGACAGGAAGATGCCGACGCAGAACACCGCCAGCGACTGCTGGCCGCATTTGATGATCGGGCGGAAGATCCGCCACTCCAGTCCCGGCCAGTCCTTCGGCACGAAGCGCGTCACCAGAAAGGCGATCACCACGAAGTGGATGAAGCGGTAGGGGGCCAGATTGGTCTTGTCGTTCGGATTGAACGCGTCGTAGAGCCAGGTCGGGAACATGGCCCCGAATTCGGGGAACCGGCCCGCGAAGGTCATCACCGCGGCGAAGATCAGGTAGGCGACCCCGAGCCAGACCAGGGCCCGCGAGCGGATGATCCAGCGTGATTCCTCGGCACCGCCCAGCGCGAACCAGGCTCCGAACATAAACAGGAGCTGCCAGGTGAACGGATTGAAGTACCAGGTTCCGTAAGGGTAGGCGGGCAGATTCCAGCCGAAATAGCGGGCCGCGAAGTACAGCGCGACCGATCCCAGCATGGTGATGTCGGGGCGACGGAGCATGGCCCACAGGGCCAGCGGGAAAAAGCCCATCAGGACGATATAGAGCGGCAGCACGTCCAGATTGACCGGCTTGAACTTGAGCAGCAGCCCCTGACGCAGCGTTTCGATCGGGGCGGCGACAAGCCCCGCGACGTTGAACTCGTTGATGATGTCCGGGTCGCTGTAGCGCAGCGCCACATAGCCGATCGCGACGATGTAGATCACGAACAGCAGGATATGGGCCACGTAGAGCTGCCAGACGCGCTTCGTCAGGCGCGTGGCGCCGACGATGAAGCCGCGATCCAGCATGATCCGGGCGTAGACGAACGAGGCGGTGTAGCCCGAGATGAACACGAACAGGTCGGCGGCGTCGCTGAAGCCGTAGTTTCGGGTGGTGATCCAGTTCACCACATTGTTGGGGATATGATCGAGAAAGATCGCCCAGTTTGCAATTCCCCGGAAGAAGTCCAGTCGAAGGTCGCGCCCTTTCGGCGGAAGAGTTGCGTGAATTTCCATGGGTCAGCCTTGGATCGTTCATCCTGGGCGCGTCGTCCGGCGAGCGGCGACGCGATTGTTCTTGCAAATCTGAAAAGCTATATCTTGCCGGCCCGGAAAGGGCTGCGACCGGTGAAGTTCCGCCACACTATATCAAGGCCGGCATTTCACCAATGAGGCTTCACAGGAAGGGCCCCGCTTCGGGCTGCGATTTGAGGGACAGGATGACCGCGCGGATTTTCAAGCCGGCGAAGAACGCCATGCAATCCGGAACTGCCTCCACTGAGGAGTGGTGTCTCGAATTCGAGCCCGAGCAGCCCCGCGTGGTGGAACCTTTGATGGGCTGGACGAGTTCGGGCGACATGAAGCAGCAGGTGACGCTGCATTTCGGTACCCGCGAGGAAGCGGTCGCCTATTGCGAGCATCGCGGGATTCCCTATCAGGTTATCGAGCCGAAGGTCCGGGCACCGCGTCAAGTGGCCTACGCGGACAATTTCGTGTTCAAGCGGCTGGAGCCCTGGACGCATTGAGCCCTTGGGCCCACTGAGCCCAGCAACCTGCTGACCCTGCGACCCGCCGCCGTCCCGCGGTTCGCGCCGGAGCCGGTCGCCGCCGGTGACCGTCCGGCAAAAATGAACTTGATTCATCTCGCCGTCCGGTTACACCATGGCGCAAAGGCCGCCGCGTGCGGCCGACAAGCCAGCCGTGCGGGAGACAATGCCCCTTCATTCGACCGTCGATCCGGCGTCGCCGGATTTCGCGCAGAACGCGCAAGCCATGCGCGGCCTCGTGGACGACTTGCGCCAGAGGCTTGCTGAGGTGTCCGAGGGCGGCGGCGAGGCCTCGCGCGCGCGCCACGTGTCCCGCGGCAAGATGCTGGCGCGGGATCGCGTCGATCTTTTGGTCGATCCCGGCACCGCCTTCCTCGAACTGTCGCCGCTGGCGGGGTTCGGCCTCTATGGCGGCGATGTTCATTCGGCGAGCATTGTCACCGGCATCGGCCGGGTGTCGGGCCGCGAGTGCATGATCGTCGCCAACGATGCCACCATCAAGGGCGGCACCTATTATCCGATGACGGTGAAGAAGCATCTGCGGGCGCAGGATATCGCGCGGCAGAACCGGCTGCCGTGCATCTACATGGTGGACTCCGGCGGCGCGTTCCTGCCGCAGCAGGACGACATCTTCCCGGACGAGCGGCATTTCGGCCGCATCTTCTACAATCAGGCGCAGATGTCGGCGGAGGGCATTCCGCAGATCGCCATCGTGATGGGCTCCTGCACCGCCGGCGGCGCCTACGTGCCGGCGATGTCGGACGAGAGCATCATCGTGCGCAATCAGGGCACGATCTTCCTCGGTGGACCGCCGCTGGTGAAGGCCGCGACCGGCGAGATCGTCAGTGCCGAGGAACTCGGCGGCGCGGACGTGCATTCGCGCCAGTCGGGCGTCACGGACCACTATGCGCAGAACGACGCGCATGCCATCGGCATCGCGCGCAGCATTGTCGCGAACTTCAATCCGCCGGAGCGCGCGCAAGGTCGCCGCGCGCCACGCGAGCCGCTGTATCCGGCGGAGGAGATCTACGGAATCGTTCCCTCGGACGGCCGCAAGCCGTTCGACGTGCGCGATATCATCGCGCGCCTTGTCGACGGCTCGGAGTTCGACGAGTTCAAGAAGCTCTATGGCCAGACGCTGGTCTGCGGCTTCGCCCACATCTGGGGTTATCCCGTCGGCATCGTCGCCAACAACGGCATCCTGTTCAGCGAAAGCTCCCTGAAGGGCGCGCACTTCATCGAGCTGTGCTGCCAGCGCAAGATTCCCTTGCTGTTCCTGCAGAACATCACCGGCTTCATGGTCGGCAAGAAATACGAGGCGGGCGGCATCGCGCGCGACGGCGCCAAGCTGGTGACGGCCGTCGCCACCGCGGGCGTGCCGAAGTTCACCGTGGTGATCGGCGGCTCGCACGGCGCAGGCAATTACGGCATGTGCGGGCGGGCTTACTCGCCGCGCTTCATGTGGATGTGGCCGAACGCGCGCATCTCGGTGATGGGCGGCGAGCAGGCCGCCATCGTGCTCTCGACGCTGCGCCGCGATGCCATCGAGGGCAAGGGCGGCACGTGGTCGGCGGAGGAGGAGAACGAATTCCGCGCGCCGATCCGCGGACAGTACGAGAAGCAGGGCCATCCGTATTACGCCACCGCGCGGCTGTGGGACGACGGCGTGATCGATCCCGCCGATACGCGGCTCGTGCTGGGGCTCGGCCTGTCGGCGGCGGCGAACCAGCCGGTCGGCGACACCCGGTTCGGCCTGTTCAGGATGTGATGATGAGCGACACCATGCCCGCATCCCCGACATCCGCGAAGCCGCTGTATCGCCGCTTCGGCACGCTCCTGATCGCCAATCGCGGCGAGATCGCCTGCCGCGTCATCCGCACCGCGCGCGCCATGGGCCTGCGCACGGTCGCCGTCTATTCCGAAGCCGACGCCGGCGCGCTGCATGTGCGCATGGCCGACGACGCGGTGCTGCTGGGACCGGCCCGCGCGCGCGACAGCTATCTCAACATCGAACGGCTGATCGAAGCCGCACGTCAGACCGGCGCGGAAGCCGTGCATCCGGGTTACGGCTTCCTGTCGGAGAGCGCCGAGTTTGCCGAGGCCTGCGCGGCCGCCGGATTGGTTTTCGTCGGGCCGACGGCGCAGATGATCCGCGCCATGGGCTCGAAGTCCGGCTCCAAGGCGCTGATGGAGGCGGCGGGCGTGCCGCTGGTGCCGGGCTTCCACGGCGAGGCGCAGGACGAGCCGACGCTGGCGGGGGAGGCCGCGCGGATCGGCTTTCCGGTTCTGGTCAAGGCCTCGGCCGGCGGCGGCGGCCGCGGCATGCGCGTCGTCCGCACCGATGGCGACCTCTCCGCCGCCATCGTCAGCGCCAAGCGCGAGGCCAAGGCCGCGTTCGGCGATGATCGCCTGCTGATCGAGAAGTATGTCGACAACCCGCGCCATATCGAGGTGCAGGTGATCGGCGACAGCCACGGCCATCTGCTGTCGCTGTTCGAGCGCGAATGCACGCTGCAGCGGCGCCATCAGAAGGTGGTGGAGGAAGCGCCGTCGCCGACGCTGAACCCGGCGCAGCGCGAGGCGATCTGCGCCGCCGCACGCAAGGCCGCTGGCGCGGTGAACTATGTCGGCGCGGGCACCATCGAGTTCGTCTCCGACGGCCGCGACTTCTTCTTCATCGAGATGAACACGCGTTTGCAGGTCGAGCATCCGGTGACCGAGCTGATCACCGGTGTCGATCTGGTGGAGTGGCAGTTGCGCGTGGCGTTCGGCGAGGCGCTGCCGCTGACACAGGATCAGATCACGCTCAATGGTCACGCCATCGAGGCGCGGGTCTATGCGGAAAATCCGGCGCGCAATTTCATGCCGTCGGTGGGGTCCATCCGCACCTGGCGCACGCCGCCGGCGGGAGAGGGCCTGCGAATCGACGGCGGCTACGGCGAGGGCAACGCGGTCTCGCCGTATTACGACGCGATGCTGGCGAAGGTCATCACCTGCGCACCCACGCGCGAGGCGGCGATCAGCCGGCTCGGCCGCGCGCTGGACGAGATCGATGTGCGTGGCGTCGTCACCAATCTGGCGTTCCTGTCGGCGCTGGTCACGCATCCCGATGTGCGTGCCAATGCCATCGATACCGGCTTCATCGAGCGGCATCTCGAAGCGCTGACGAAGGCGTCGGCGGAGGTCTCCATCAGCGAGATCGCGGCGGCCGTCGCGGCCGTGCTCCGCTCCGAGCGCGACACGGCCGGGACAGAGTCTGACTCGCCCTGGCTCGCCGGCGGATGGACGCCGGTCGGCCGGCGCAGCCGCCGCTTCGTCTTTCGCGCGGGGGCGGCCGAGCACGTCGCCATCCTGCGCTATGGCAAGGGACCGGCGACGCTCGCCTTCGGCGATCAGGACGTGCCGTTCGACTGGACCGCACGGGACAGCGGCGAAGTGGATGTGAGGCTTGGCGAGCGTTCGACGCGCGCCGCTGGTGTCGTCGATGGCCGCGATGTCTATGTCCGCACCCTCAACGGCCGTTTCGACCTGCATTGGGCCGATCCGTTCGGCGTGGAGGAGGACGAGCATGCAGGCGAGGACCGCATCGTCGCGCCGCTGCCCGGCACGGTTGTCGCGCTGCTGGCGCAGGAGGGCGCGAAGGTCGAGAAGGGGGCCGCGATCATCACGCTCGAGGTGATGAAGATGGAGCAGACGCTGCGCGCGCCGTTCGAGGGCACGGTGAAGCGGATCAGGTGCAAGGTCGGCGATATCGTGCAGGAGGGCGTCGAACTGGCCGAGATCGAGCCGGCCGCGTGAGGCAGTCATGAGCAACGAGGTTCGCATCGTCGAGGTCGGCCCCCGCGACGGTCTCCAGAACGAGAAGACGCCGGTCAGCGCGGCCGGCCGCATCGCCTTCATCGAGGCGCTGATCGCGGCGGGCTGCCCGATCATCGAGGTCGGCAGCTTCGTCTCGCCGAAGGCGATCCCGCAGATGGCCAATTCCGACGAGGTGCTGCGCGCGCTCGGCGCGCGGCCGGGCCACGAGTTTCACGTGCTGGTGCCGAACGAGAAGGGCTTTGAGGCCGCGAAGGCGGCGGGTGCGAAGGTCATCGCCGTATTCGCCTCGGCCTCGGAGGGATTTTCCCGCGCCAACATCAACTGCAGCATCGCCGAGTCCATTGCCCGCTTCGAGCCGGTGCTGGCGCGGGCGAAAGCGGACGGCATCCGCGTGCGCGGCTATGTATCGTGCGTGCTCGGCTGTCCTTACGACGGCGCAGTCGCGCCGGCGCAGGTCGCGCGCGTCGCCGCGAAGCTGTGGGAGCTGGGTTGCTACGAGGTGTCGCTCGGCGACACCATCGGTGTCGGCACGCCGGAGAAGACCAAGGCGATGCTGCGCGCCTGCGCGCAGGAGGTGCCGGTCGAAAGGCTGGCGATGCACTTCCACGACACCTACGGGCAGGCGCTCGCCAATCTCTATGCAGGCATGGAGGAGGGCGCGCGTGTCATCGACAGCGCCGCCGGTGGCCTTGGAGGCTGCCCCTATGCGCCGGGCGCGACGGGCAACGTCGCGACCGAGGACGTGGTGTACATGCTCAACGGCATGGGCATCGGCACCGGGATCGATCTCGACCGCCTGCTGGCGGCGACCAATGCGATCAGCGAAACCCTTGGACGGCCGCCCGTCAGCCGCGTCGCTTCGGCGATGAACGCCAAACGGCGCGCCGCGACGTAGCGCTCCGGGCGCATGTTTTCGCCAAGAGCACCAAGAGCACCGAGACGCCTCAATCGTTGAACAGCGGCGGCGGGACGAATCCGCCGAACGCCTTCTCGATCAGCGAGGCGAGCTTGATCGGCGTCTTGTCCTCCAGCCACGGCCCGACGATCTGGACGCCGAGCGGCAGGCCGTCCTTCGACAGACCCAGCGGAATCGCTGTCGCGGGCAGGCCCGGCAGCGTCGCGATGCCCGGCCAGCACAGCTGGTCGGTGTAAACGCAGGACTGGCCGTCGATATCGATCCGGCGCAGCTCCTGATCCGGCGCGTGATCGTGCGGATAGGCGGGGATCGGCATGATCGGGCAGATCACCACATCGAACGACTTGAACAGCTCGCGCCAGGCCGCGCGCAGGCGCGTGCGCTTGGCGTTGTCCACGATCCAGTCGCGATGGCTGAGACCGACCGCGCGCGCCCGCTCGGCCACGAGGCTGGTGTCGCCGGCGGGAAGCGCCTTCGCCTGCGCGATCGCGCCGTCATAGACTTCGGGCGGGAAGCTGGCGGCGAGGAACGAGATCAGCATCCGCATGTAGAGCCGCGTCGAGGCATCGAGATCCGGCAACAGCGGGCTGTGACGCGCGATGCTGACGCCTTCCGATGCCAGTTGCCCGGCGAGCTTCTCGATGCAGCCTCGGATCTCCGCCGAGGTTGGCAGCAGCGGGTGGCTGTCGAGCACCAGCGCCCGGAAGCCCTTGAAGGTGTCGTGGCGCGGGCCGGGCAGGGCCAGCTTGTAGGCGATGCCGACGTCGATGGGGTCGGGCTCGGCCATCAGGTCGAGCAGCAGGGCGAGATCGTCGGCGCTGCGGGCCATCGGGCCGACCACGGAGAGATCGCGCTCGAACGGCAGCGGATCGTTCGGCGGGGCGACATGGCCGCGGTTGGAGCACAGCTCGAAGGTCGGCTTGTGGGCGTAGACGCCGCAGTGGAAGGCGGGCACGCGCAGCGAGCCGCCGATGTCCGAGCCGAGCGACAGCGCGCCGAAACCTGCGGCCAGCGCGGCCGAGGAGCCGCCGGACGAGCCGCCCGGCGTGCGGCCGAGATCGAACGGATTGTTGGTGGTGCCGTAGATGTCATTGTAGCTCTGCCAGTCGCTGAGCGCGACCGGGACATTGGTCTTGCCAAGGATGACGCCGCCGGCGTCCTTGACGCGGGTGACCGACAGCGCGTCCTCCTTCGCGATGAAGTCTTTGCACGGCGGAAAGCCCCAGGTCGTGGGCAGCCCGGCCATGTTGTAGGATTCCTTCACCGTGGTCGGAATGCCGAGCAGCGGCTTGCTTTCGCCGCGCGCCAGCGCCTCGTCGGCCGCCTTCGCCGCTGCCAGCCCCCGCTCGAAATCGCGCACGCAGATGGCGTTGATCTTGTCGTCATGCCGTTCGATGCGGGCGATGACGTCCGTGGCCAGTTCGACCGCCGACACTTTCTTCGCCGCCAGCGCCGCCGACAACTCCGCCGCGCTCCTGAAGCTCCATTCCGATTTCGCCACCACGATCTCCTTGAGAAGGCTCCGTCGCGGGGCCCGTTGGGACGAGCGCCCGCGATCGCGCGCGCAGCCTATGCGGGGCGTCGGAACTCGGCAACTGCGTGGCAACCGGGAAAATGTCGGCGGAACGGGAGGGCCGTGCGCGTGTCAGTTGCCGGCCCGGGCGGGAGGTGGCTGCTATCGGGGTGTTTGCTTCATCGGGACGATCCCGAGCCTCCCGGCCGTTTCGGTCAGCATCGCCTTCAGCGGGGCTTGTGTGTAGTGTTCAAAGTATCGCCAGATCACCCACGCGATGAAGACGATGGCCGCGATGATCGCGACCGTCGAGATTTCTGCCGATCGATGGGGAGCGGTCGCGGTGAAAATGACGTAGCCGAGCTGCATGTGCAGCAGATAAAGCGGGTAGGTGATTCCGCCCGCGGCCAGCGTCCATCGCGCCGGGATGGGCAGCCGCTCTATGCGCGTCGCCGCGAAGACGGCTCCCAGCGCCACGGCGCAAATGACGGCGACGACGTTCGGATCGAAGGTGTTGTGCGTATGAACGCCGAGCCAGTGCAGCCGGTGCACCGCCTGGAAAATGGCCGTCCCGAACGCGAGCGCGCCGAGTGCCCACAGACGCGCGTCGCGCCGGCCGCGATAATACTCGTACATCAGCAGGCCGGATATGAAGAACCCGCTGTCATCGGCCAGGAAGATCTTCTCGACGACATTCGCGTCGATCGTCAGTTCGTTGGCGAGCGTGATGGCGAGCCACGCGACGATGATGGTATCGATGCGCCGTGGAAACAGGCCGAACGCGATGAAGCAGGTCACCCACGCGTAGAACACGATTTCAATGACGAGACTCCAGTACGTGCCATCGACATAGGGCTGATCCACGATCGTCGATGCGATCAACAGATTTGCGAGCCATTGCGACCCGGTGGCTTCGAAATGGCCTGCCCCGATGAAGACCGTTCCGAGGAACGTCAGCGTCATGCAGAGGACGAACGTCGGGTAGATGCGGCAGAAGCGGGCGATGGCAAAGCCGACGGGCGAGCGTCCTTCGGCCGAGTACGCAATCACGAACCCGCTGATCGCGAAGAAGACCGGGACGCCGAGAAAGCCATACTGTGCGACCGGCGCCAGGTAGGGCAGGGCAACTTGCGGCACGCCCCGCGACGCCGGGCCCCAGAATCCGAAGTGATAGAGGATCACGCCCCCGACCGCCGCCAGGCGCAGGACATCGAGAAGCGGAACCCGCGTGGAGGGGTGGTTGCTCTGGCTCACCTTCAGGTTTCCCATTCGGGGAATATCGAATTACCTCTTTTAATTTTCTCTAACGGACAGAAGAGGTTTGATCACGAACCCGGGATATTCCCTGGTCCATCGGCCGGCGGATTGTTCGGCGGCAGGGCGCGCCCGTTCTGTGCCCCAAGGGCGAGACGAGCCATGCGCTCGTCGGCTGGCGATCCCAGCAGGACTCGAACCTGCAACCCGCGGAGTAGAAATCCTTCGCTCCACGGCGAGAAGCTGCTGTTATTTCAGGGTCATAGAGAACGCCTGACGGCAGCCTCGGGACTTTCCTCGGGAGTTTTTCCCGAGATCAGCTGCGGTCGCGGCGCGATTTGCGCTTGCCGGCGGCCGGCTTTGTCGCCGCGCCGGTGGCCTCCATCGCGCCGCGCAGATCGTCCAGCGTGGCGTCGGTGTAGAACCGCGCCGTGATGGCGATGTCGCTGTGCCCGAGCAGCTTCTGCACCACGCGGAGATTGCCGGTGGAGCGCAGCGTGCGCATCCCGGTGGTGTGACGCAGGTCGTGTAGGCGGGCGTCGACGCCGGCCTTACCCCATTTGCGCTTGTTCGAATTCACGCCATGGTAGCTGATCGGGTAGCGCTGGCCGCGCACGAACAGGAACGGCTGTCCCGTCTTTGGATCACGCGATTTCGGACAGCGGCGGGTGCGCTGCGCCTTGAAAGTGAAGACATGGGTCGGGTGGTCGCCGCGCCGCGACCACAGGATCGCATAGGCCTCCTTCGTCAGCGGCAGCACGCGCGGCACGCCGCCCTTGGTCATCACCCGAATCACGGCCTGCTCGAAATCGACCTGCGGCCAGGTGAGCAGCACGTCGCGGCGGCGCAGGCCGGTGATGATGGCGAAGCGTCGCAGATCGGAGAAATCCCGATCCTCGACCGCGTCGAGCGCGGATTCCTCGGAGGGCAGCAGCTCCCGCACATGGCGGCGGGTCTCTTTGAGCCAGTGCTTTTTCCAGCGGGGCTCGCGCATCAGCGCGACGTCCCAGTTGTCGCGGGCGCGGCGCATCACCCGGCGCAGCAGGCTGATTGTGGTGAGATTCACCCGGCGGTTCGAGATCGGCCGCCAAAGCTGGGTGACCCGTCCGTCCGGCTCCGTCACCCGCCCGGCCTTGACGCGGCTCTGCCTGCGCGCCTGCACCATGCGGGAGACCATATCGTCGGTGATCGCGTGGAGGAATGTGCGCGGTCCGAGGTGATCGCAGATCCAGTCGAGCGAGTGTTTCAGGTCGCGCTCGGAGCCCTGCGATCCGACTTCCTGCCACCAGCGCTCGCAGGCCGCGCCGAGCCGCATCGGCTCGCTGGCGGTTACGGCGAGGGTGGCGAGCAGGGCGCGAGCTTCAGCTTTTTTCGCGGTCTCGACGGCCTGCGCGTCACGTTCATCGGTGCAGCGCGTGGAGCCGGAAAAGCGATAACCCGCGATTTGGAAATCGTACTGGAAGAAGCGGGATCCGGAGGCGCGATAGACTGACATTGCGGGTCCGCCAGGCGTTGAAAGAAGCGGGTGACATCCTCGATGGTGTAGACGTAGCGCGGCTTCGCCAGCCCGAACCCCTTGATGCGGCCGGTCAGGTTGCCCGCCCTACGATGCTTCCTCAGCGTCTTCTCGTCCATAGGGATCAGCGCGGCCAGTTCTGGCGCGCCCAGGGTGGCGCGGGCGCCGAAGGCGGCCCGGATGGCTTCGGGAAGGTCCGTCATCGCGCCGGCATCCCATTGTGTTCGACGCCGTCGAGCAGTCGGCCGGCGCGGGCCTTGCCGACGCGGCGCATCATGGTTGGATGGGCCGGGGGTACAGGCTGCACGCGGTCGGCGACCTCGATGCTGGCGAGATCTGGCTTCAGGACGCGTCCGTCGTTACAGACAATCCGCACGGAATCGTCGGTAGCGAAGTCGCTGCCGTCCTTCCACGCGCCCCACTGCTTGAAGAAGAACGGCGTGCCCGCTGCAGCGCATTGATCGCGTAGCGATCGCGCCCAGTCCGGATGCATCGGCCGCGCGCCGGTGCCGCTCTCACCACCGGCGATCACCCAGTCGAGGCCGGGGTTCGAGAGGCCGAGATCCGTGTTGAGTCCACCCATCTCCAGCCATCGCGATAGATCAATCGGCCCGAGCAGCGGCTCGGCGCTGATGAATCGCACGGCGGCCGGCGTCGCCAGAAGGTCGGGGATGCGCTCGTACGCGCGCGCCTGATCCTCGGTCGAGACGCCGAGCCAGACGTTCTTCAAGGGCCACTCGCCCGGTGTTTCGGGAAGCCATCCCTCTCCGGTTATCGCGAGCGCGGCCTCATGAATTCTCTCGTTTCCGGGCGTCGAAAATCCGCGATGGCACCACGTCTCGCGCACTTCCGTCAGATAATCGCGCATCCGCGCGCTGCGCTTGGTCAGCACCTGAAATGTGTGCTGCGGCGCGAGCGCCATCACCGCGAACACGCGGTCGATCCACGCGTCCGGGATCTGCTCATGAAACAGATCGCCCATCGAGTTGACGAAATACATCGTCGGCTTCCTGCGCTTCAGCGGCGCGAGGATCGTCGCGTCGCTCGCCAGCCGGACCTTGCCGGTCCACACCGCGTGGCCATTCACCCGCTGCACCGTGCCGAGATAGTGCGCCGTGGTCGCGCCGTGGCCGCGCTGGAAGCTCTCGTTCGTCATCGCCGCGAGCCGATAGGCCATCTGCATCGCGTAGCAATTGGTGCAGCCCGGCGAGACCAGCGAGCAGCCGACGATGGGATTCCAGGTGCGCTCGGTCCATTCGATCTTCGTCATGGCGACGCCCTCAGAATAAATCGAGTTGCGCTGCCGCGCCGGATGGTGGCGGCGGGGGCGGCTGCTGGATTGTTGCGGGTCTGGGGCGGGCCGGGGCTTCCGGCTCGTACGCGACGACGCGGCCTTCGCCGTTGATCCAGCGCCGCGGCCTGTCGCCGTGCAGCAGGGCGTCGATGGCGATGATCGCCGCCGCCATCGCATCCCACAGGGCCGCCGGACTGCCGGCCTCGAGCAGGCGCCGGGCCTGCGGAGCGGATGTGAGGCGGAGGGTCTGCCGCCATGATCCGTCAGGCCATGGCTCCATGCGCGCGGCCTCCCAGCCGGGAAAGCCGAAGATCGTCAGATCGGTGAAATCGCGCTGTGCGTCAGCCATGTTCGGGCGCCTTCCGCACGATGACGGGGACGATGGTCCAGCCGCTGTCGCGCTCGCGCTGATGCTGCGACATCATCAGCGCGGTGGTTTCACGCGAGTTGTGAATGTTGCGCAGATCGATGCCGGCGGCCGGATGCCATGGCGCGTAGCCAGTGCGCTCGCCGGTCGTGTGATCGAGCGCGGGTCGGGGCGGCTGCGGGCCATCAACGATATGATCGGTCAGTGCCCGCAGTTGGCTGCGGAAATGCTCGCGCTCGCGATCGTCGATCGCCTCGCCGAGGTGCTGCGCCGCGAGCAGGTCGGTGGTCCAGCTGGCGGCGCGGGACGTCAGATCGGCCATGCGGCGGGCCATCAGAGCGCGGGTCAGAATCATGGCTGCGGCCTCCTGCTGCGGGCGAGGATGTCGGCGACGGTGGTCAGCGCGCGGGCGAGGCTTTCGCCGCGGCGGGTGAGCGCGGCGCGGGGCGGCCGGGCCCGGACGATGACGACCAGGCCCTGCCGGCGGAGCCGGTTGACCGTCGGTCGAATGAAGCGCCTGCCGTCGCGCGCGGTGTAGAGCGTGCCGCCGATCGTCTCGATCAGCGGCGCCTCCAGCGCGGCGAGCAGCGCCGTGGACGAATGTTTCGACAGGTCGCCGAGCGCGGTCATGCGGCCGCCTCCACTTCGCTTTGGCCGCGCAGTTTCGCCAGCGCGGCGCGGGCGCGGCTAAGACGCGAGCGCACGGTGCCGAGCGGGATGTTCAGCGCCGCCGCGATGTCGGCGTAGGAGGTGCCATCGATCACGACGGCGATGATCTCGCGATGCGCGGGCTTCAGCGCACGCATCTCGTCGGCGGTGAGATCGATCGGGGCGATCATTGCGGCGTCTCCGGTGTCGTCGGCACGCGGCCCTCGGCGCGCGCCAGCCACTCTTTCACCGCGACGATCATGTCGGCGCGATTGGCGTTGCTGATGTAATTGACGCGGCCCGCGTCGATTTTTCCGAATTCGAAAACGAACAGGCAGAAGCCGATCCGCTTCGCCGCGCCGCTGCCGTTGAAGCAGAGATCGAGCTGGCGGGCGATGGCGCGGTAGCCTTCGTCGATCGGCGCGCTGCCGGGAAAACCGCCGCTCATCGGCGCGCCCCCATGGCCTGGCCGACGCGCTGTTCGCGCGCCCGCTGGATCGCGAGATCGCCGTTGACGATGATGTCGCCGGAGTGGAAGCCGGCGTCCACCAGCGCTTTCAGCGCGGCCCGCTCGTCGGCCAGATCGCAGGTTGATCCGGCGAGGTGGAGCGCCATGTCGTCGATGACGGGATCGCGGCTCATGAGCGGCCCTCCGCCTGCTTGATGCTGGACTCGACGGCGCGCCACGCGGCGGCCTGATCGGGATCGTCATCGTCGTCCCAGTTAATCGGACGAACGAGCCAGACCTGCTTCAGCGCCTCCAGCATGGCCGGGGCGGCGAGCCGCACCTCTTCCGGATTCGGGAGCGGCGCCATCATCACAGCACCGCGCCGAAATCGCGCTGCGCGCGCTCGCGGGCCTTGTCGCCATAGAGCGTGATCTGCAGGGCGGTCCAGCCGATCACCTTCAGGTCGTCGATGGTGACGGCGCCGGTGCGGGTGACCGCGACGCGCATGTCGTCGGCCATGGCCTCGACGGCGGGTTCGCCGCGGATCAGCGAGCGCGGCCGGTAACGGTTGCTGGCCGTGATGTCGCGGAACGGATGCGGGGCAGGGGATACAGCAGGGGCAGGCATGGAGGGTCTCCCGTCAGGGTTGAAGGGGTGATAGGCTCGCCGCGCTGAGGCACGGGGAGGGGCGATGGGGAAGCTGATCGGAAATCTTGCGGTGTTCGCCGCGCTGGTGGCGGCGGCCGTGTGGTTCTCGTCGCCCGGCGCGAAGGACACCCCGCCGGCAGCGCCGCCGGGGCAGGCGCATCAGCGCGCCTACGATGCGGGGCTGGCGCTCGAAGCGCAGTGGAAGCAGGCTCAGGCTGATAAGAGCGTGATGCCGCCGGGCCCTTACGAGGTCGACCGGATCGATCGGCAGATCGGCGAAATCCCGCTGGACTGGCCTCAGGCGGAGGCTGCGATCGATCTCGTCAAGCGGCTGCGCGCCGAGCGCCCGGCGATCGAGAAGGCCTACAGAGTGGCGGACGAGGCGCGACGGCAGCGCGACCTTGCCGCGCGCGAGAAAAATCTGCTGGCGGAACGCCGCGCCTATCCGACCCAGGCGGAAGAGGCGTTCCTCGACGAAGGCAAGGATGTGTATCTGACCGTCGAGGGCAAGGATGCGCGCCGGCTGAAGGTGAAATACGTGCTCATGGGGCGGCCGATGGCGCACCAGATCGGCAAGAATACCACGCTCATCAGCCGCTGGCGCGAGCTGGGCTTCACGGAGGTGGTCCTGACGGACGGTTACCGCGAAAGCTGGAAGCTCGATCTGAGGTAGGGCGTGCACCGGCTCGTCTCCCGTTGGTGACGGGAGATATTGCTACCGAAAATATGGTGAACGTCAACCGAAAATTCGGTTAAAGACGCTTCAGGCTCCATAGGACGCGGCCGACAATTGCGATGTCGTCCACTGAAACTTCCTCAGAATCATGGTGCGGATTGTCGGAAATCACCTTGAGAATCGGGGGATCGCCGCGTCGCAGCGTCTGCAGGCGCTTCACCACGATGCTGCCGTAGCGGTCCCTGATCGCATAGATCCCGTCCGGCGAGGGAATGCGATGGCCGGTATCCACGATCACGCGATCGCCCGCGAGAATGGTCGGCGACATGCTGTCGCCCTGGGTCTCGAGGATCAGCACCCGGCTCTCTGGCGCGCGCAACTCCTCGCGCATGAAGCGCTCGGGAAATCGCCAACTTTCCGCCTTCACCGGATCAGTGAACTGGCCATCCTGCCATGATAATGTCTGATCGACCGAACCGCCGCCACCCATTCCGGCGCGCACGTCGATTTCGATGATCCCGTGCTTCGGACGCGGATTTTCAGCGGCAGAGGGTGGGTGATCGCCGTCGATCTCTTTCGGTCCCTCGCCGTCGAGCAGCCATTCGATTGGCGAATGCAGGGCCTCGCTGAGTTCGCGGAGCTGGCGGGGGCGGCGAACCTCGCCCTTTTCAATGCTGGCGATCCCTTGTTGCTTCATGCCTATAGCATCGGCCAGCTTCTCCTGGCTGAGCCCCAGTTCGCTGCGCCGCATCGCTACGCGCGCGCCGAGCGGGTGTCGTGTTACCGTTTTCATGAGGTGAAGTTACCGAAAAATTGGTAACGAATCGCCAACAGAGAATTCGGTTCATTCGGTTGCAAACCACCGAAAATTCGGTAACGATTTCGGGCATGGCTGATTTTGATTCGCGAAAGCTTGCCCTGAAACGAGCCTGCGAGGCCGCTGGCGGCCAGAAGCCGCTGGCCGACCGTATCGGCACGACCCAGTCGCAGGTCTGGTACTGGCTCGAAAAATCGAAAAAGGGCGTGCCCGCCGAGATGTGCATCCGCATCGAGGCAGCGACCGGCGTCGGGCGCGGTGAACTGCGGCCCGACGTGTTCGGCGAGCCCGCGCACTCGGATCAGCTCATTGATGTGGAGGGCACTCATGGCGCGATCTGACTCGCGGAAGGCTGCGGCGTCAAAACCGCGTACCGGCCAGTTGGCCGGCCACATGGCCGGTAAATTACGGCCAAATGGCCGGTCGATTTCTCCAATCCTGTTAAAGTTCAAGGAGTTGTATCCAGAACAAACGGCGATCGAACTGGCGCTGAAGACTGGCGCCGATGTGCGTCACTGCGAGCGCTGCCTCGCCGGGACGCGCGATCTCGGTCTGGATTTCACCCTCAGCCTGCTTGCCCGCGTGCCGGGCAAGCAGGGCTTTGACCTGTTCGTCGCCCTGATGGGGCAGGCCCGTCCCGACTGGCTGGTGGATGTGATCCGCCGTCAGGAGATCGGTCAGATCGAGCGGGAATTGCGCGCCACCAAGCGCCGGCTCGAAGCGCTGGAGGGCGAGTGATGGGCGCGCTCGTCGAGACCGATCCCCTCGTGCTCGCCCGCGCGGCGCTGATCGCGGCGGCGCTGCTGCTCACCGGCAGCGTGCTGCTGCTGGCCCTGATCATCGATTCCGCTCCATCGCGGCTCCGCGCCCCCGGCCGCGATGATCTCCGTCGGCGCGGCCGGGTCCACGATCCCCGCGCCGCGCCGGCGGACCCTTTGACGCCCTCGCGCGCGGAGGGCGGCCGATGACGGACGCCGCGCCACTGGACACCGAGACCGAACTCGCGCGGGCGCCCTGCGCGCTGCTGGACCGCGAGATGATCGTGGCGCTGCACGGCGATTACGCCGTGGTGCGCATCGAGGGCAAGGGCGAGACCGCCAAGTATACCGGCTTTGCGCCGGAGGCCGCGCTGCGGCTGGGCGCGGCGATGATCCGCGCCGCGCTGCGGCTCGCGCCCGAGCTGTCGCTGCAGGCGGTGGAGGCGGACCTGGACAGGGCCAAGCTGCGCCATCTGCGCGCCGTGGAAGCGGAGGCGCGCGACCATGGGGTTTGATCGCGTCCTGAAATCCGATCCGAACCGGGCGCAGGCGACGCTGTCGGTGAGATGGTTCCGCAGCGTGATCTCCTGCGCCGCGACGGTGCGGGTGTCGCTCGCCGCAAAGGCGGGGATGAGCGCGGGCGATCACGTCAATGTCTATGTCGGCAGCGGCGAGGATGCCGACAGGCTGCGCATCTGCGTCGAGCCCGGCGGCGAATTCGTGCTGCAGAAAATGCGGGGCGAAACCTTATGCGTGCGGTTCGCCGCGCCAAAATGGCTCGGCGACGAGATGCGGGCGCGCACGCCCGCCGCCGCGTGCGTGATCTCCTGCGGCGTTGAACTGACCTGGCCGTGGAGCGCGGGCCGGCCCGTCCCTCGCGCATCCACCGGCGTCTCGCCCCCCACCCCCGACCCCTCCCCACCGCATGCGGGGGGAGGGGGGCCGCCTGCGGCTAAGCCCTCGGGACTCAAAAAGACGGGCGCGAAGACGGCCGCCGCCGGGCCGCCGGCGCCGGTGGCGCACCACGCCGAAGGCGATCTGCGCTTCGATCTCACCTCCGGTCATGAGCGCATCTGGCTCGCCAGCGAGCCGGGCGCGATCATCGATGTCTCCGCGCGCGGCGCGAAACTGGTGCAGATGCTGGCGAAGGTGAAAGGCCAGCCGGTGGATGAGGGCTTCATTGTCAGCAGGCTGTGGCCGGTGAAGCCTTCCGGCGTCACCACGCACCTCGACATGGTGCTCGCCGATCTCGCCGTGCTGAAGCGGCTGAACCTCGCCATCGCGCGGGTGCGCGGCGTTGGATTCAAACTGGTCGATATCGAATGGAGGGCGGCGTGACCTTCACCGCGCATCCCTTCGCCGAGCTGTTTCCGCTGATTTTGGGCGCGGAGTTCGACGAACTGGTCGAAGACATCCGCGTGCATGGCGTGCGCGAGCGGATCACGATCCTCGAGCAAAAAATTCTGGACGGCCGCAACCGCTATCGCGCGCTGGAAGAACTGATCGCGACTGGCGAGGTTCTGGGCGCGGGCTGGGGCCATCGCGCCGGCGAGCGGCTGACGCGCGACGCGCTCGACGGGCCGAAGCCGTGGTTCTGCGCGTTCAATGCCGCGCTCGACGGCGATGCGCTGGCGTGGGTGCTGAGCAAGAACCTCAAGCGCCGGCATCTCGACGAGAGCCAGCGCGCGATGGTGGCGGCGAGGATCGCGAACCTGAAGCAGGGCCGCCCGGAAAAACCGGCAAATTTGCCGGTTTATTCGTCGGAAAATCCCCCCACCCCCGACCCCTCCCCACCGCAGGCGGGGGGAGGGGAGGCGCGCGTCACGCAGGCCGATGCGGCGCGGATGCTCAACGTGTCGGAACGGGCCATTCGCGCGGCGAAGGCGGTGCAAGGTAAAGGCGCGGCCGATCTTGTCGCGGCGGTAGAGCAGGGCAAGGTCGCGGTGTCGGCGGCGGAGGCGATCGCCACGCTGCCGCAGGATCAGCAGAGCGAGATCGTCGCGCGCGGCGAGAAGGAGATTCTGGCGGAGGCGAAGATCATCCGCGCCCGCCAGCGCGCGGTGCGGTTCGAACAGGTCAATGCGAAGCTCGCCGAGATATCTAAGAATTCCGGCCCGCTGCCGACGGCCCAGAAATATCCGATCATCTATGCGGACCCGGCGACGAAATATGTTTCGGGCTTCGGCGACCGCTCGATCGAAAACCATTATCCGACCATGACGATCGACGAGCTATGCGCGCTGCCGGTCTCCGATCTGGCGACGAAGGACGCGGTGCTGTTCGTCTGGTCGACGGTGCCGCAGCTGGCGAACACGCTGCGCATCATCGAGGCCTGGGGGTTCTCCTACGTCTCGGAATGGTGCTGGGACAAGGTCGATCACGGCACCGGGCACTGGGGCTTCAACCAGCATGAGCCGCTGCTGATCGCGACGCGCGGCAACTTTCCAGCTCCCTTGCCCGGCACGCAGCCGCGCTCGCTGTATCGCGAGCGCAAGGGCGAGCACTCGGAGAAGCCGGCGTATTTCGCGCAAGCGATCGAGCGCATCTGGCCATCGCTGCCGAAGATCGAACTGTTTTCGCGAGACCCGCGCCCCGGCTGGGCGGCGTGGGGCAATCAGGCCAATCAAACCGGAGACATTTCATGTGCAATGCCTGCGGATTCCTCTGCTGCGGCTATGACGGATTCAGTCGCTGCGGCTGCGACTGTGTCGAGCCCGCATGCCGCGACGACGACTGGGACGATGGCGATGATGACGACTGGGGCGATCCCGGAGACGATGACATCGTCTCCTGCGCCTGCCGAAGTGCCGGAGAATTCGCTGCGATAGCCCCGGCTGATGATCCGCTCGAGATTCCGGCCTTCCTGCGGAGGGTATCGTGACGCTCGGTTCGCATCAACAGGCCATCGGCAAGAGCCAGGTGCATCTGACGCCGCGCTGGATTCTCGATCCTCTCGGTCCGTTCGACCTCGATCCATGCGCATCCGATCCGCGTCCGTGGGATTGCGCGCGTGAAAACATCACGGCGCACGAGGATGGATTGTCTAGGCCGTGGGGGGGGCGCGTTTGGCTCAACCCGCCGTTCCATCGCTACGACATTGTGCGCTGGCTCGACAGAATGGCGGCGCATCGCCATGGCACCGTTCTGGTGCATGCACGCACCGACACGGCATGGTTCGCCCGCATTTGGGATCACGCCGACGCGCTGCTGTTTTTAACCACCCGCGTGGTCTTCTGCAAAGAAGATGGTTCGTCGCAGACGATCGCCGATCCGCACTCGAAACATTTCGGCAAGCCCGCGAATTCCGGCGCGCCTGTAGTATTGGCGGCGTTCGGCGGCAGGGACGCCGTGCTGCTCAAACGCTCGAGACTCCCGGGACGGTTCATCTGGATTCGCGGGGTGCCGGCTTGAACACGATCTTACAATCCGGATTCATTCCACGTGAAACGATTTTTAGGAGGCGTCGATGCGGCTGCCTGACGTGATGCTGCGCGGGCTGCGCAGGGCCCTGTTCGCGCGCGTGGCGGACACGCGGCCGCCCGATTTCGTCATCGGCGGGCGGGATAATCCCTATCTGCTGCGCTGGTGGGTGATCCCGCGCAATCGCTGGTTCAACATCTACCTGCATCACTTCCTGCGCTCCGACGATGACCGCGCGCTGCACGATCATCCGTGGTGGAACGTCTCGATCCTGCTCGACGGCTCCTATACCGAGCACACGATTGCCCAGGGCGGCGTCAACCATCGCGCGCGCTATGTCGACGGCGATATCAGGCTGCGCGGCGCGACGGCGGCGCATCGGATCGAGCTCGACGAAGGGTCGTGCTGGACGCTGTTCATCACCGGGCCGGTGCTGCGGAACTGGGGCTTTCACTGCCCGGCCGGCTGGCGGCCGTGGCAACAATTCGTGGACGGAAAAGATTCCGGCAGCGTCGGGCGGGGGTGCGAATGATCCGCGCGAGCGAATTGTGGGACCCGGAGGACGATGCGACGCTGTGGCGGCTGTGCAATGCGGAGCGCCGCTCCGCGGAGACGGCGGCGCGGCAGATGCACCGCTCGCTCGGCTCCGTCCATGAACGGCTCAAGATCCTGCGCAGCCGCTACGGCGTCGCGCGGATGGCGCCGCCAGCGGCGCGGCCCGTGATCCTGCCCGACATGCTGCCGCGCCCGCATGTCTCGCTCTCGGCGGAATTGCTCGGCGATCCGCCGCCGGGGCGCAGCGCGCTCGACCGGAAGCAGGCGAGGGCGTCCACATGAGCGGCAAGCGCCACAGCTGGTCGGAGCCGGAGCGCTACGCGCAGCACAGCGACCGGGTGTGCTGGGACTGCGGGCTGATCAAACGCACGCGCCACGAATTCGACGGGCCGCGCGCCGTGCACTGGGTGGAATGGCGGCGCGGCGACGCGCGCGTCGAGGCCGCCCGCACGCCGGCCTGCGAGCCGGTGGAGAGCCGGGTTCTGCAAGAGGCAAGGGCTTTATAAGGAGCAACGGATGAAAACGGTTCTGGATTTTCTGCGGGAGTATCGCAACGGCCGCGCGATCGACCTGATTTCCGAGCGGCTGGCGGAGGTGACGCGGGCGGTGGATGAAACCGGCAAGGCCGGCGAGGTGACGATCGTCATCAAGGTGAAGCCGGACAAGGGCGGCGGCTCGGGCAAGACCTCGTCGATCGTCGTGAAGTCGAAGCGCCCCGAGTACGATATCCCCGAGGCGGTGTTCTTCTCGGACACCGAGGGCAACCTGCATCGCACTGATCCCGCGCAGATGGATATGCCGCTGGCTGTGGTGCGCAGCACCGGCTCGGCCTGACGCCTTCGTTTCAGTAGCTGCGTAACCACGATTGTTGACTGCAACCGCGACCGGCCTTGCCGGCGCACAGGAGAGCTTTATGTCGAAAGAGACCCCGAACGAGGCGGAGACCATCCGCGATCTCGCCGTGAAGGCGGCCGGCGCGCCGTCGATTCTGAAGGCCGAGGATGGCCGCGAATATCTGGTCAAACCGAGCGGCTTTGTGAGCGAGAACATCACGCCCGATCATGCCGCGCCGCTGCTGCTGCCGAAAGCGATCGACCAGCGCGTGACGCTGCAGGATTCCGACGCGCTGGTGGAGTATCTCGACCGCTTCAGCGGCGACCCATCGCTGATGTTCGCCGATGTCGCTGGCAGCGCGATCCTCGCCGCGATCGACTATCACGCGAAGGACAAGGCCGCGCTGGTGACGCACACGGCGGCGCTGCAGCTGCAGTATGCCGAGGAGTGGAAGACCTGGAGCGGCATCAACGGCAAGCTGATGCCGCAGCTGGAATTCGCGCGGTTCATCGAGGAGAACGCGCCCGACATTAAGGCGCCCGCCGCAGCCGATCTGCTGGAAGCCGTGCGCGACCTGCAGGCCCGGCGCAGCGTCAATTTCATCAAGGCGGTGCGGACCTCCAGCGACAATGAAAGCTTCGAGTACACCGACTCGACCGAGGCGCGGACCAAGGGCGATCTCGAACTGCCGACCAAATTCCTGCTCACCATCCCGGTGTATTTCGGCGAGCCGCCGACCGAGGTGAGCGCGTTCCTGCGCTGGAAGCTCGATGACGGACAGCTCGGCCTCGGCATCAAGCTGCACCGCGCCGAATATATCCGGCAGGCGGCGTTCAAGACCATCGTCACGCGGGTGGTCGAGGCGACGGGCGTGCTCGCCGTCAGCGGCAAACTCGGCTGAGCGGAGCGCGCAACAATGCTGGTGCCGCACCGGAAGGTTCCGAACCGGATCCGCGAATTGCGCGCGCGCGTCGCTGCGCTGGTGCGCGCGCGTGTCGGGCCGGGCGTGATCTGCAGCCGGTGCGGCGCCCGCTATGCCACCTATGCCGATGTGTGCAGCGCCGATCTCGACGAACGCTGCCCCGGCTTCATCGTGATCGACCGAGTGCAGATGGACGCGGAGAAGGAAGTGGGGCTGACATGACGGTGACGAGAGAGCCGGCACGCCTCGCGTGGTGGCTGATTCCTGGCACGCGCGTGATCAAGACCGGCGGCGATTATGTGTTTCGCGGCGAGGTGGTCGCGGCGTTTCACAAACGCTCCGGCGCGCTGCGCGTCGTCGTCGAGAACGATGACGGCATCCTGCACGTGTTCAATCCGGCGCAGTTGAATCCGGAAGGGGATGCGGCATGATCGAGGAGTTATGGCTGTCAGCGCGCAAGTCGGGCAATCTCTTTGCGGTTGGCTGCTCGCTCCTCCCAAATGGCATTTTGCCGCTTTCGAACGTCGATATCGATTTGGCGCAGTCGTTTACTCAGAGCTTCAATTGCTTGCCACAGGGCGTCGCGGAGGTCGGAATCGTTGCGAATTCGAAGAGGCGGGGTGGTTATGTCCGGGTAGAGAACAGGGACTTTGTTCAAGGCCTTGTGATTGTTAGCCAGCCCTTCGATGCAATTGATGATGCTCAGACGATATGGCTCCGGCGTCTGTGGTATCGCCGCCATGACGAGGCCTCTGGAAACCGAGCCATCCGGCGTTGTCAGGCCGGCCTTTCGTATCTCTTCCTGAAAATTGTCCGGGGCTCGCTCCACCGGGATAATAGCTCTCAGCAGGTTGTTCGCCTGGGCGAGTCCATCCATCTCGAAATCGAGCCGCTGTTCTTCCCGCAACAGGAAGTCCAGCCTCTGTTGATGTCGAATGCTGTACCATGCCCAGCCTGCGGCTCCGACTGTTGCCACCGCGCCAAGGACATTTCCGAAGAACGCGAGCCAGCCGTCAAAACTCGCGCCGATGACGATGGTCGCGATCGGGCCGTACAATCCGCCCCAAATGATGAGCGCGACCGCAAGCAGCATCGTTGCGAGCGGCCACAGGCCGAACTTGTCGATCTTCATGGTCTTGGCGCTTGGTCGCTTCTTGCTGGCTTGGACCCAGCCCTATCCTTCGTTTCTTGCCCGCGCCGCGATCCTTTTTCGATCTCGCTACGGTACGAGCGGAGCAGTTGCGCGACAGCCTCCTGCCGCTCAAAAATCTGGCGCATAATTTCATTGAGAGCGCCGTCTGTTCTAGAAAGTGCGTCCCGCTCTGAGTGTAGCCGCAACTCGAGAATTCGATGTCGGCTGTCGGTTGCATCGGTTTTGCGCCAAATCTCTAGCGTGCGAGGTATATCGACGCTCAATTGTGCGCCTTGTCGAAGCACCGTAACGATAGGATCACGAAATCGATCGGGTGTTTGCGAGAGGGTCTCTTTCAATCGAATTGGACTGAAGCGCCCGGCGGAGTCCAGAAGTCCGAGCGTGTTGAGTTCGATATGCAGCGTCGGCTCAAACGCGTCGACGACCTTTCCCAGCAGAAGTATAATGAGGTCCGTCGCCTGCTTTAGGCCGATCATTTCGGATTCGAGGCGCTCCTCTTCTCGCGTGAGGAAGGCCCATTGTTGCTGGCGTTGCAGCCCGATCCACGCGATCGCGGCTGCAACGATTGTTGCGGCCGCGCCGAGGATATTCCCGGCAAAGGCTAGCCAACCATCAAAGCTCGCTGACGGTCCAAACACGCCACCCCAGACGATCGACGTGACCAACAGAAGTATGATCACGACCGGCCATAGGCCAAACTTGTCGATTTGCATTCGCATTTCTCCCCAGCCCGCGACTTTTGTGCCTTCCGCCGATGAAACTGTCGAGAGGGCAGTGGGGCTGAAGCGCTTCAGGGGCGATGCGTGCCCGTTTGAGGCCCATGGTGCCGAAGGCCAATCGGAGGCATCGGCATGAGCATAGAAGCGCTGAATTGGGCGCGCAAAACCCACTGCGGCGACGCGATGGCGAAATCGCTGCTGCGGGCGATCGGCGACTATGCCGACGAGGCGGGGCTGGGCTGGCCCTCGCTCGGCCGGCTCGCCGACGACTGCGACATGTCGGTGGACAGCGTGCGGCGGCGGCTGAAGGTGCTGGAGGAGATCGGCGTGATCGCCACGCGCCGCGCGTGGATGGACGAGCATGGCCGGCGCAATCACGATGGGCGCGGGCGCGAGACCTCGCGCGACATCCAGTGCCTGTTGCAGGTGAAGCGGCGGCGGCCCGATCCGGAGGATGAGGGTGGCGCGGACGCTGCGCCCGATGCGGCGTCGCAATCCTGCGCTGACGACACGGCCGGCGCGGGGGGAGGGGTAGCTATTGGCTACCCTAGCCAGCAGCCACCCATGGGTAGCTATCAGCAAGGGGCGGGGTCGCAGTCTGCTACCCCGGGGGTGGCACTCCAGCCACCCCTAGAACCACCATTGAACCCCCACTTAAAAGATTCTCCCCCCTTCCCCCCTCCGGGGGCGAGAGAGAGCGCTGCGCAAGGGAAGGGGGAAGATCAGGAGCCGGAGCATTTCGGCCCGGCCTGGGCCGGATGGCCGGGGCACGAGACCATGCGGCGCGATCTCGCTTTGCGGGAATTCCGGCAGCTCGCCCCCGACAGGCAGCTGCTGGCACGGGCGGCGGTGCCGCTGTTCGTCGAGGCGTGGCGCAAGGCGCGGCGCAGCGTCGCCCCGCCGCATTTCCATCTGTGGCTGCGGCGCGCGGGCTTCGAGGAATTCCCGCATGCGAAACTCGCTCCGCCAGCGCCCGAGCCGGTGTGGATCGCCGAGGGCTCCGAGGAGGCGCGGGCGCATGCCTTCGTGCTGCGGCTGGCGGGGCTCGGCGCGCCGGTGAAGATCCAGCGCGGCCAGGGAGCCGATCAGGAGCGCGGCTATCCGCGCAAGGCCGCCATAGGCGCCGACATGCGCGCGATGCTGGCGTTCGAGGGCGATGATCGCGCGGGCTGGCTGACGCTGCCCAAGGGCTCGGCCGGCTTCGCCGCCTGGCAGAAGCGCTTCGAGGACTGGTGCGGGCGCGCGCTCGCGACCGAACGGCGCTGGCTGGAGGAGGAGCGGCCCGAGCATCGGCTTTCCGCCGTTCATCCCGACTTCCGGCTACGGGACTTCGAGGACGTGATCCGGGTGCCATGCCCCTGGCCGCCGAAGCGCGACGGCACGCTCTACGGCGCGGATCATCACGATCCGCCTGCGGGCGACGGCGACGACGATGCGGCGGATCTGTGAGGCGAGGGATGGCGATGGCAAGGGAGTGGAAGAAGGGCGACGTGGTCGGTTACGTCACACCGCGACGTAACGACCAGCCGCACTGGTATCTCGCGGTCTCGCGCACCGGCGCGGAGCAGGGCACCGCGGCGTTCCTGAAGGATCACGGCTTCGGTGTGTATTATCCGATGACGCGGGTGATGAAACTGGTGCCGCGCAAGCTGCTGTCGCACAAGCAGCGCCGCAATGGAGCCGTTGTGCGCAAGCCGAAGCTGGTGCCGCTGTTCCCGGGTTACATTCTCGTCAATTTCGATATGGGCGCGCCGCGCTGGCATGAGCTGTTCGATCTCGCCGGTGTCGCAGGGCTTGTGTGTAACGGTCGCCTGCCCGCTGAAGTGGATGACGCGTTCGTCGCCAAATGGCAGGGGCTCGAGGTCGATGGCGCTGTGCCCGGCGAAACCCCTGTGGCGCAGCTGTTTAACGTGGGTGACCGCGCGCGGATCCTGAGCGGGCCGTTCGCCAGCTTTGAGGGGATCGTGGAGCGGCTTCCGGCCGGCCTGCAGAAGCAGGTTCGCACAGGCCAGCTCGACGAGCTTGACGAATCGATGTGTGCGAGTCTTGCTGTCGAGATATTCGGTCGATGGACGCCGCTCAACATTGAGCTCGGCCAGATCGAAAGGATCAGCTAGACGCAGCCACCCTTTCAGCCACCCCGGTAACCACCCGGGGTGCTGCGCAATGGAACGTCAGAGAGCCCCGGCAGTGATGCGCGGGGCTTTCGTCGTTTCAGGGCTATGGATGTGCGCCGGCATCCGCCGTCGCTGCCCTCCTTGGGCGTTTCCATCCCCTGACTTGAGCGGCCGATTCCCCCCGGCATCGGCCGCTCCCCTTCATCGATCACATGTCGCAGCCGCCATGGAAGCGCTGGTACAAGAGCGTCCGCTGGCAGCGGCTGCGCCTCGCCGTGTTCGAGCGGGACCTGTTCACCTGCCAGCGCTGCGCCGCGCTGAATGGCGATACCTCGCAGCTGGTCTGCGATCACAGAACCCCGCATCGGGGCGACGAACGCCTGTTCTGGGATGACACCAATCTCCAGACCCTCTGCAAGCCCTGCCATGACGGCGCGAAGCAGCGCGAGGAGCAGGTCAGCCTGCATCAGCGCGGGGTCTGGTGGTGAGGCGAGACCTCACAAGGCGAGGATAAGCTTACAAGCTAATTTTCGCGATCCTCGTGAAAAGCAGGTGGCGCGGGGGGCGGGTCAAAACTCCGGCAACGCCTTTCGACTGGACCCGCGTCCCCCTCATTCGCGGATTTTTTTCTCGTATGGACGAAAATTCGGACCTGTTCGGCAACCCTGTGCGGCCTGGCTTCGGTAAGCGAGGCCGCCCTCCATTCGTGCCAAGCGAGAGAGACCGCAGCAAGGTCAAGCTGTTGCTTGCCAGCGGCTGGGCAAATGAGCGCATTGCGCGAACGCTCGGCATTCATCTCAAGACTCTCAAGCGCTATTTTATTCCCGAGCTGAAAGAGCGTGAGGCGATGCGCGACCGTCTCACGGCGCGGATGCTCGAGATCGCTATGGACCAAGCCAACGCCGGTAACATAGGCGCCTTGAAGCAACTGGACCGCCTGCTGGAGAAGAACGACCGCATGGAAGCCGAGCGCGCGATGGGCTCGGCGCCATCGACCGACAAGCCGCAGGCCGAGCGGGTCGGCAAGAAGGTGACCGACGCGCAGCGCGCGATCGATGCCGACGCCGACCTGATGGCGGAGCTGGAGCGCGAGGCGGAAGAGGGCAATGGCGCAGCCGTCCACTAAAGCAGCGCCGCTGCCGCGCTTCGCCTGCCCGGACTGGTGGGAGAAGATTCAGGCCGGCGAGACGCCGATGGCGGATGTGCCGCTGAACCATGCGCGCGCCGCGAAGGCGCTGGCCTTCTTCAACCGCCTGCGGCTGCCGGATGTCGCCGGCAACCCGCCGCTGTCCGAGGCCTGCGGCGAGTGGTTCCGCGATATCCTCTGCGCCTTCCTCGCCAGCGAGGATCCCGTGACCAAGCAGCGCCTGGTCTGGGAGCTGCTGTGCATGGTGCCGAAGAAGAATTCAAAGACCACCTATGTCGCTGCGCTCGGCCTCACGGCGCTGTTCATGGAAGACGCGCCGAACCGGCAGATGCTGATCGTCGCGCCGAGCCAGAACATCTCCGAGCGCTGCTTCGACCAGGCGCAGGGCATGATCCGTCTCGACTCGCGCCTCAACGCAATCTTCAAGGTGCAGGATCACCTGAAGTGCATCGAGCGCCGCAAGACCGGCACGAAGCTCGACGTCAAGACCTTCGACACCTCGATCGTCACCGGCGAGATCCCGGTGCTGACGATCATCGACGAGCTGCACGAGCTCGGCAAGAAGGCGAAGGCGGCGGCGGTGATGCAGCAGATCCGCGGCGGCGGCATCACCATGCAGGGCGGTCAGGTGCTGATGATCACGACGCAGTCAGACGAGCAGCCGGCGGGGATCTGGAAAAGCGAACTGAAGAAGGCGCGTCAAATCCGCGACGGCGAGGGCGGTCCCACGCCGATCATGCTGCCTGTGTTGTATGAATTCCCACAGCAGCAGCAGCGCGATCAGAATTACTGGCGCGATCAGAAGAACTGGCCGCTGCTGCTGCCGAACCTCAACCGTTCGATCAGCCCGGCGCGGCTGATCGCCGATTATCAGAACAACGGCACCGCGACCGACGAGGCGGAGCGCATCTGGGTCTCGCAGCATCTCAACATCGAGATCGGCGTCGGAACGGGCGATGAAAGCTGGCGCGGCGCGGATTATTGGGAAAGTTGCGCCGAACCGACGCTCACGCTCGACGCGCTGCTCGAGCGATCCGAGGTGGTGACAGTCGGGTGCGATGGCGGCGGCCTCGACGATCTGTTCGGCCTAGCCGTGATCGGCCGCGAGAAGTCGACGCGCAAATGGCTGATGTGGAATCATGCCTTCGCGCATCCGAAGATCCTCGAGACGCGCAAGGAGATCGCATCGCTGCTGCGGGACTTCGAGCAGGAAGGCTCGCTGACCTTCTGCGAGGTGTCGGATTACGTGGCGCGGATAGCGTCGACGGTCGCGGAGATCCGCGAGCGGGGCCTGCTGCCGGCGAAGGACGCGGTTGGATTCGACCCGAACAACATCGCGGCCTTCATCGACGCGCTCGCCACCCGCGGCATTGGCGGGCCGATGCTGCGCCGGCTGCTGCAGGGACCGGCGCTGTCCCCGGCGATCTGGGGTCTCGAACACAAACTGAGCGATCGCTCGATCGCTCATGGCGGCACCACGCTGATGAACTGGTGTGTCGGTAACGCCAAGGTCGAGTTGCGCGGCAATGGCAATCTGGTGACGAAGCAGGCCGCGGGGCGGGCCAAGATCGATCCGCTGATCGCGAGCTTCTGTGCCGCGATCCTGATGAGCTGGAATCCGGCCGGCCGGCCGAACATCAGCGCCTGGCTCGACAATCCCGTGAGGGTCTGATGGCGCTGTGGCGCTGGGTGAAAGAGCGGCTGACGCTGCGCTTCAGCGATTACGGCAAGTGGCGCGCCATCTACGGTCTCGATCCGGAGTCCGGCGAGATGGTCTCGCCGCAGGCGGCGCTGAACCTGTCGGCCTGGTGGGCCTGCACGCGGCTGATCGCGGAGACCATCGCGACGCTGCCGTGCGGGATCTACCAGAAGGACGATGGCGGCGATCCTCGCCCGCGCGCCGATCACGCGCTGTATGAGCGGCTGCATGATCTGCCGAACGGCTGGCAGACTCCGGTGGAGTGGTGGGAGGGGCGGGTCGCGCCGCTGTGTTCCGACGGCAACTCTTATTCCGAGATCCTGCGTGTCGGCGATCGCGTGGTGGCGCTCGAGCCGCTGAAGGTCGATCAGGTCGATCCGTTCCGCGACCAGCAAGACGGCTGGCGCATCAAGTATCGCGTCACCGATCGCGGCAAGACCGAGACGCTGCCGGCCGACAAGATGTTTCACATCAAGGGATTCGGCGAAGACGAGATCGTGGGTCTCTCGCCGGTCCAGCACGCGCGGCGCTCGATCGCCACGGCGCTGGCGACGGACCGCGCCGCCAATCAGGTCTACAGCCGCGGGCTGCGCGGGGCGGGATTCTTCAAGGCGCCGCTCGACATGGACGAAGCGCAGCGCGCGCAGTTCATGAAGAATTACATCAATCCGCTGCAGGGCGCGGGCGGCGAGGGCAAGACCACGATCATGCCGCCTGGCTTCGACTGGGCGGCGTTCAACATCACGCCGAAAGACGCCGAGCTGCTGATGTCGCGCGCCTTCAGCGTCGAGGATGTGTGCCGCTGGATGGGTGTGCCGCCGATCCTGATCGGGCATTCCTCGCAGGGCCAGACGATGTGGGGCTCCGGCGTGGAGCAGATCATTCTGGGCTGGCTGGTGCTCGGCCTGCGGGCCTATCTCAAGCGCATCGAGTCCGCCGTCAACACCCGGTTGATGCCGGCGGCGGATCGTCTCGCGGGCCTCTATTTCGAGTTCAATTTCGAGGGGCTGTTGCGAGCGGACAGCGAGGGGCGAGCGCGGCTGATGGCATCGCTGGCGCAGAACGGGCTGCGCACCCGCAACGAGCTGCGGAGGCTCGACAACATGGCGGCCGTCGAAGGCGGAAACGATCTCACGGTGCAATCCAATCTCGTGCGTCTCGATCAGCTCGGCGCCCAGACCGGCAATGCCGAGACGGTGCGCAACGCCCTGCGCGCCTGGCTGGTCGATGAGCGCGGCGAGGCGGCGAAGAAGGACAAGGCGGCATGACCATTCATCGTCCACGGGTGTTCGCGATGGCGCGGCCTGGCGCCTTGCCGGTGCCGGCGCGGCAGAACATCCACGCCTTCACGCGTCCGCACGTGCTGGAGCGATGGGCGAAAGATGCCGCCGGCATCCGCGCCCTCGAGCAGGGCGATAACGTCATCACGATGTTCGACGTGATCGGCGAGGACTTCTGGAGCGGCGGCGGCATCACCGCCAAGAGCGTCGCGGCGCAGCTGCGCGCCATCGGCGATAGGCCGGTGGAGGTGCAGGTCAATTCGCCCGGCGGCGACATGTTCGAGGGCATTGCGATCTATAACGTGCTGCGCGAGCATCCGCAGCCGGTCACGGTCAAGGTGATGGGCATGGCCGCCTCGGCGGCGTCGATCATCGCCATGGCTGGCGACAGCATCGAGGTCGGCGCCGCGTCGTTCGTGATGATTCACAATTGCTGGGTGCTCGCCATCGGCAATCGCAACGATCTCGCCGACATGGCCGAATGGCTCAAGCCCTTCGATCAGGCAATGGTCGATCTTTACGCGGCGCGCACCGGCCAGAAGCCGGCGGACATCGCGAAGTGGATGGACGCCGAGACCTACATGTCCGGCTCGCAGGCCGTCGCGCGCGGATTTGCCGATGCGCTGCTGGCCGCCGACCGCGTCAAAGTCGATCCGGACGCCCGCGCGTCGGATCGCACCATGAACGATCTGCGCGCGCTGGAGCTGACGCTGGTGTCGGCAGGGCTCACGCGGAGCGATGCGCGCGAGCGCATCAATCGCATCAAGGGCACGCCCGGCGCTGCCCCGTCCGCCACGCCCGGCGCTGGCTCCGAGATCGCGGCGATCCTCGCCGGGATCAGCATCACCTGACGTCATACCCTGAAAGGGACAATCATGAAGATCCATTCCTTCGGCCTGGCCATCGCGGCCATGGTCGCCATCGCCGTTGTCTGCGTGCTGGCCGGCTACGATCCGGCGCAGGCGCATTCATTCTCGCTCTACGCCGCCGAAGCTGGCGCGGCGGCCTCGGCCGCAGACGTCAAGGCGCTGTCCGAAAAGTTCGCCGACATCACCCGGCAGTTCAACGCCAAGAGCGACGAGCTGACCAAGAAGGCCGATGAGGCCTTGACCGAGGTGAAGGCGAAGGGCGAACTGCTCGCCGGCACCAAGGCCGAGGTGGACAAGCTGCTGGTCGAGCAGACCAAGCTCAAGGGTGACCTCAACCAGGCGCAGGCGCGGCTCACCGCCGCCGAGCAGGAGATCGCCAAACGCCCCGGCGGCCCCGGCGCGGAGAAACGTCAGTCCATCGGCGCGCGGCTGGTCGCGGACGCCAAGTTCAAGGAGTTCGCGCAAAGCGGTTCCGGCGGGGTGCGCGGCAAACATCGCTTCAGCGTTAATGCCGCGATCACCAGCGTCGATTTCCCGGCGGAGTCGCCGAGCATCGTCGAGCCGGATCGTCTTCCCGGCATTCAGGTCGCGCCGAAGCAGCGCCTGTTCATCCGCGACCTGATCCCTGTGGGCCAGACCGGCGCGCCCGCGATCTTCTGGGTGCAGCAGACCGGCTTCACCAACGCCGCGCGCGTGGTGTCGGAAAGCACCCGCAAGCCCGAGTCGACCATCGAGTACGACTCCAAGATCACGCCGGTGACGACCATCGCCCACACCTTCAAGGCGTCGAAACAGATCCTCGACGACTTCAAGCAGCTGCAGAGCGATGTCGATCGCGAGATGCGGTACGGCCTCAAATATGTCGAGGAGCAGGAGCTGCTGTTCGGCGATGGGACCGGGGTGCATCTGCATGGCATCGTTCCGCAGGCCGAGGCCTTCGCTCCGGCTTTCGTCGCCGATCACCACAACCGCATCGACGACATCCGCCTCGCCATGCTGCAGGCGCAGCTGGCGCGGCTGCCGGCGACCGGCATCGTGATGCACTTCATCGACTGGGCCAAAGCCGAGCTGACCAAGGACGTCAATGGTCAGTATATCTTCGCCAATCCGCTGCGCTTGGCTGGCCCGTCGCTCTGGGGCCTGCCGGTCGTCGCGACCGAGATCGCGGAGTTCGAGGGCAACTTCCTCACAGGCGCGTTCCAGGGCGGCGCGCAGATCTATGATCGCGAGGAGATGAACGTCGAGATCGCGACCGAGAACGAGGACGACTTCGTGAAAAACATGGTCACGATGCGGTGCGAGGAGCGCGTGGCGCTCGCCGTGTTCCGCCCCGAGGCGTTCATCCACGGTCCGTTCTCCGACGCGACCTGATCGCAGGCGACATCGCCCGCCGCCGCGAGGCGGCGGGCACTCATTCATGCGAGATCCTGTTCATGCTGATGCGCGCCGCCAGATCGTTCCGGGTCGCCGCGACCGGTGTTGTCGTGTCGCCGGGCGACGAATTCGAGGTCAGCGATCGCGCCGGCCGGCAGTATCAGCGCCGGCGCATGGCCGATCCTGTCGGCGCGGGAGACACGCCGCGCCCTTTTGCCGCTCGTGGTGGCCGGACTGGCGGGGCGATACCGCCGTCGTCATCGCCGGTGGCCCCAGCGCCGGCGAAACCGACCTCGCGCCCGCCAGCGGCGCGCGCATCATCGCCGTCAACGAAAGCTGGCGGCTCGTCCCCAGCGCCGACGCGCTCTACGCCTGCGACGCCGCCTGGTGGCGCGCCCGCGCCGGCGTCCAGGAGTTCGGACAATTGAAGATTACCCAGGACGCCGCCGCGTGCGCGGCCTATCCGGAGCTGAAGCGCGTGCATGTGAGGCGCGGGGCGGACGTGCCGCTGCTCGGCGCGCAGGGCGTGATCGGCGACGGCGGCAACAGCGGCTTTCAGGCGATCAATCTCGCGGCCCAGTTCGGCGCGTCGCGAATCCTGCTGGTGGGTTTCGACATGAGCCTCGCGCGGGGCGTGCACTGGCATGGTCTGCACCCGCGCGGACTCAACAATCCCTCGCCGGCGAATATCGCGCGCTGGCGGCGGGTGCTGGATGCAGCCGCGCCGGCCTATGCCGCCGCCGGTGTCGAGGTGATCAATTGCAGCGCGGAATCGGCTTTGACCGCGTACCCGAAACGCTCGCTGCGCGAGGCGCTCGCATGCTGACGCTGTTCGAGGGCGGCGATGATCTGCCCGTCTCGCTGGAGGATCTGAAGCGGCATTGCCGCGTCGATTTTGACGATGACGACGACGTGCTCGGCATTTATCTGCGCAGCGCGGTCGAATACGTCGCGCGCGAAACCGGCCGCACGCTCGCACCTTCGGTGTGGCTCGTCCGCCGTCCCGGCTTCGGCAGCGGCTGCATTGATATTCCGCTTGCGCCGCTGCGCGATGTGGTGGAGATGACCATCATCGATGGCAGCGGCGAGCGCGTCGTTGTCGATGGATGGAGCTGGCGACGCACGCCGGCCGGCGGCGCGGTCGAGGTCGCGCCCGGTCATGACTGGCCGGCAGCGGATGCTGTCGAGATCGAGGTCGAGGCGGGATACGATCTCGCAGGCGCGAGCGGCAGTGGCGACGATCCCGAGCTGAGGCTGCCGGTGCGGCTCCGCCTCGCGGTGCTGATGCTGGCGGGGCACTGGTACGAGAACCGCGAGGCCGTCTCGGACAGCGTGAAGGCCAAGCTGCCGCTCGGCGTCGAGAAGCTGCTGGGGCAGATGAAGGTGTTCCGATGACGGCGCTGCTGGTGAGAGGCATGCACGGTCTCGGCGACAATCTGCACCAGCGCGCCGTATTGCGGCAGTTGATGCAGCGCCATGAGGTGTGGCTGGAGTCGTCCTGGGTCGCGCCCTATCACGATCTGGTCGCGCAGGGCCTCAAGGTGATCCAGAAGCCGACCGCGCTGCGGACGCAGGCGAAGAACGCGCAGCGCGAGCGGCGGCAGTTTACGAAGGCGCGGCCACCGCGTTCCGCGAAGCCGCTGCAAGTGTGGTATCGGCCCGATGAGGTCCGGGCCGCCGGCTCGGTGCTGGGCGCGATGTGCCGCAACACCGGGACCGATTTCGAGGCGTCCGATTTCCGGATGCCGGTGCCGGACCGGTGGCGCGACAGGGCACGGGCGCTGATCGGCGCGCCGGACCGGCCGATCATGGTCTATCGCCCGTTGGTGGAGCGCCGGGAGTGGGGCGGATGCGCCGCGCGCAACCCGAACCGTTTCGACTATACGGCGCTGTATGCCGCGATCCGCGCCGGCTTCCACGTGATCAGCATCGCGGACCTCGTGCCGAACGTCGAGTGGCTGGCGTCGGCTCCGGCCGATGCGGATCAGGAATTCCACCGCGGCGAGTTCGATTTCGAGGCGCTGGCCGGGCTCTTTTCGCTCGCGAGCCTCGTGTACTGCTCGCCCGGTTTCGCGGTCATCCTCGCGCAGGCGGTCGGCGCTGCTGCGGCCTGCATCTTCGGCCACTACGAGCGCGCCTATTCGTTTTCGGCTGGCGCGCGCTTCTCGCCCTATCTCGGCATCGAGCCGATCAACCCCTGTGATGATTTCCGCCATGACGCCAGCCGCGACAAGTCGATTGATCTCCCGGCCGCCCGCCGCCGCCTCGAAACCTTCGCCGCTACTGCTGCCCGCGGTCGCGCAGTCGCGGCTTGACGTTCGTCCGATCGACTGGGGTGGTCTGCCGCGGCGCTTCATGAATCCGGGCGAGCTGGAGGTTCTGGTTGCGCTGGTGCGGCGCGCCGAGCCGAAGGTGATGATCGAGTTCGGCGTCAACGAGGGCCGCACGGCCCGCGCACTGCTCGACAATGTGCCGTCGCTGGCGCGCTATGTCGGCGTCGATGTCGAGCCCGGTTATGTCACCGCGAAGGCTGTGCAGCGCCGCGAGGTGCCGCGCGATGCGGGACATCTTGCGCGCGAGGATGCGCGGTTTGATCTCGTGCTGCGGCCGCGCGGGTCGCTCGATCTGATGCCTGACGATCTGCCGGAGGCAGGCGCCTTCTTCATCGACGGCGATCACGGATTCGAAGCCGTGCTGCACGACACCATGCTGGCGCGCGCGCTGGCGCGGCCCGGCGCGATCATTATCTGGCACGATTATCACGGTCTCGACACCGTGGACGTGCGCCGCGTGCTCGAGGGCTTCTCCCGCTGGGGCGCGCCGATCCAGCACGTCGAGAACACCTGGCTGGCGTTCGAGGTGGTGTGATGGCCGCCGGCGAACTCAGCCATCGCATCGCCTTCGAAGAACGCGCGCTGCAATCGGACGGCTACGGCAATGCGCGCGGCGCCTTCGAGGAGCGCTTCATCGTCTGGGCGAAGGTGCAGGCGCGGTTCGGTGGCGAAACGGTGATGGCTGCGCGTCTCTCGGGCCAGCAGCCCGTCACGATCATGGTGCGGCAGAACTCGCGCACCCTGCAGGTGACCGAGGCGTGGCGCGCCCGCGATGCCGAGAGCGGAATGCTCTACAACATCCGCTCGATCGTCGATCCCGATGATCGAGGCGCATGGCTGGAGCTGTTGTGTCAGGCGGGGGTTGCGACGTGAAGTCAGTCGAGATGACGCGGACCTACTCCTACCGGCCGCGCGCGGGCGTCATCGTCGAATATCGCCAGGGGCGTCGCTACGCGCGGGTGCCGGAAGCGGCGGTCCGCGCGATCGTGGCCGCGGATGCGGGAAGGGTGATCGATGGCCGTCAAGATCGAACGCAAGGATCGCCTGCGCGCGAAGCTGCTGGCACTTCCGAAAGAAGTGCGTGCGGAGATGAAGAAGGCGCTGCGCGAGGGCGCTGAGGAACTGGTCGCGATGCAGAAGCGGCTGGTGCAGGTCGACAGCGGCGCGCTGCGCGACAGCATCGGTTACACGTTCGGAAAGTATCAGGCGGAGAATTCCAATGTTCGCGGCGTGTCGGCGTCGGCGGGTCTCGACGATCCCGATCTGTCCGTGACCGTTCACGCCGGGAATGCCAAGGCGTATTATGCGGCCTTCGTCGAGTTTGGAACGGAGCCTCACAGCCAGCCGCGCAACAAGCGGATCGGCCGCTTTCATCCCGGCAGCGCGGCGCGCCCGTTTTTCTTTCCTTCCTATCGCGCGCTGAAAAAGCGCATCCGATCGCGCGTGACACGGGCCACGACGAAAGCAGCGAAGACGGTGGCGGCGCAAGGCAAATGACGAGCCCATCGCTGGAATTGCAGGGCGCGGTCGTGGCCGCGCTGAAGGCGCATGCCGGGCTCGGCGCGCTGGTCGCGGGCCGTATCTACGACAATGTGCCGGAGACGGTCGCCTTCCCTTACGTCTCGCTGGGGCCCGACCAGAGCGTCAGCGACGACGCCGATTGCATCACGGGATTCGAGATCACGCTGCAGATCGATGTCTGGTCACGCGCTGTCGGATTCCCTGAGGCGAAACGTGTGGCGGAGGCGGTGCGTGCCGCGCTCCACGAGAACGATCTGCCGCTCGGCGACAACGCGCTTGTTTCCATCGTCCATCGTCAGACCCGAATGCTGCGTGATCCGGACGGGCTACCAGTCATGCGGCGCTGGAATTCGTCGCGTTCATCGAACAACCTTAAAGGAGGCCGTGATGGCAACCCCGACGACAGTCAAGTTTGGCAAGTTCAAGGTGCTGCTCGGCGACGGCGCATCGCCCGAGACCTTCGCCAATCCCTGCGGCTTCACGTCGAAGTCGTTGACGCTGACGAAAAACCTCTCCGAGGTGAACCTGCCCGATTGCGACGATCCCGATCAGGTGGCGTGGGTTGGTCGCGATGCGACCAGCCTGTCGGCCTCGATCACGGGCGAGGGCGTGCTCGCCTCCGAGTCCGTCGAGACCTGGCTCGATGCGTGGGAGAATGTCGAGAGCGTCGCGGTCAAGATCGAGGTCGAATTCCCGGCCAAGACCATCACCTGGACCGGACGCATGCACATCGCGACCTTCACGGCCGGCGCCGAGCAGGGCGGGCGCGTGACGGCCAATATCGAGATGCAGAGCGACGGTGAACTCGAGCGCGTGGTGACGCCTTGAGCCGTGACGCCTCGATCACGCTGGACTGGGCCGGCGGCACCAGTCACTTCCGGCTCGGCTGGGGCGAGCTGGCGAAACTGCAGGAGGCCTGCGACGCCGGGCCGTTCGTCGTGCTGGAGCGGCTGAATTCCGGCGCATGCCGGCTGGAGGATATCTCCGGCGTGATCCGCTGGGGCCTGATCGGCGGCGGCCTGCCGCCGGTCGATGCGGCGAAGACGGTGCGGCTGTTCGTCGAGGGCGTCCCGCCGGCCGACAATCGCCTCACGGCCTATGCGGTGCTGTCCGCCGCCTGCTACGGCGCGCCGGAGGAGGGCATCGAAAAAAAATCCGCGGCTCCGGATCGGGACGACGTGTTGACGACCTCCCACGAGGAAAAATCCGGTTCGGAGCGCTCTACGGACTCGGCTCAAAGCTGAACATGACGCCGCAGGATATCGACCGCATGTCGATGTGGCAGTTCTTTGCCATGGTCGCCGGCGCGATGGACGACGGCAATTCGCTCTCTGCCGCAGAGGCGGACGAGATATGGGACTGGTTGCAGGGCTGATCGAATGGCGACTGACATCGAGCGGCTGGTGGTGAGCCTTGAAGCCAACATCGCGAAGTACGAGCGATCGCTGGCGAAAGCGCTGAACCAGACCAACACGTCCGCCCGGCAGATTGAAAAGCGCTTCACCGACATGAACAAGAAGGTTGGTGACTCGTTCGATTTCGGCGGCGCGCTGACGCGCTCGGCCGGGCTGCTCGGTATTGGACTTTCCGGCACCGCAGCCTTCAAGGCAATCTCCGATGCTGCGCAGCAGTTCACGAAATTGCAGAACGAATTGAAGGTGACCGGTCTCGAGGGAGCGCAACTCGAAAAGACGTTCTCGGCGCTTTTTCAAATTGCACAGAAGAACGGAACCGCGATCGAGCCGTTGACCACGCTCTATAGCCGGCTGTCTCAGGCGCAGAAGGAACTTAACACCAATTCCACCGACATGCTGCGCTTCACCGACGGCATCGCGCAGGCGCTGCGCGTGGCGGGCACGGATTCGACGCAAGCTGCTGGCGCGCTTCTGCAGCTGTCGCAGGCGCTGGGCAGCGGCACGGTGCGCGCCGAGGAATTCAACTCCGTCAACGAAGGCGCTCGGCCGATCCTGCAGGCGGTTGCCGCGGGGTTGAAAGAAGCGGGCGGCTCGGTCTCTACGCTGAAAAATCTGGTGAATGACGGAAAGGTCTCGTCGGAAGCGTTCTTCCGCGCCTTTCTCGCGGGCATGCCGCAGCTTGAGGCCCAGGTGGCGAAGGCCGATGGCACCATCGGTCAGGCGCAGGCGCGCATCTCGAATGCGTTTCTCGCGCTAGTTGGCCACATCGATCAGGTGACGGGCGCGTCGGGTAATGCCGCAAAGAGCCTTAACGGCGTCGCTGACGTCATCGATAAGGTTGGTGGATATTTTGATGCCGCCAACAAGAAGCTGGAGACCTTCCAGTCGTACCTGACCGCAATCGGAAACAACGGGATCTGGAAGTCCATTGCCAAATTTTTCGGTGCTGATTTCTCTCCAGAGGAAATGGCGCGCTACGGTCTCTCGCCGGTCAACCAGTCGGGACCAGGCGGGCGCATCGCCGAGGGCGCGCGCGATCCATCGGGGCAAGCGCTTGCCGCTCCGAAGATCAATCCTGTCTCGCTGAAGGATTATGCGGTCAAATCGAAGAAGGATTCCGATGCCGACACCGATGCCTTCGAGCGTGCGACGGCGGCGCTGCAGAAGCGTATCGAGGTTCTGAATGCGGAAACCGCCGTGGTCGGACAGGGCGCAGATGCGCGGGCTAAGGCTCGGGCCACGGTGGAGCTTGAGACTGCCGCGAAGAAGGCGAACGCCGATGCCGGCTTGAAAAACACCGAGGTCACCGAGGCGCAGCGCAAGAAGATCACCGAGCTGGCCGAGGCCTACGCGCTGGCCGCCGCGAAGGCGGAGGAGGCCAACTCGCCGCTGAACCGGCTGGCCCGCGAGGCCTCGGACACCAATGCGCGGCTGAATGAATGGGCGGCGGGTTCGCTGGAGAGCGTGACCGACAGTCTCGCCGATGTCGTGACCGGCGCGCAGAGCGTCGAGGATGCGTTCAAGCGGATGGCGCAGACCATCATCAACGAGCTGGCGCGCATCGCGATCAAGAAGGCCATCGTCGGGCCGATCGCGGAGGGGCTCAGCGGTCTGTTCGGCGGCACGGGTGCGACCGGATCGTTCACGGTCGGAAGCCAGACCTTCCCGAAATTCGCGACGGGAACCGACTTCGCGCCGGGCGGCCCGGCCATCGTCGGCGAGCGCGGTCCAGAACTGGTGAACCTGCCGCGTGGCGCGCAGGTGATCCCGAACTCCGTCATGCGGAGACTCGGCGGCACCATGGTGAATGTCGGCGGCTCCACGGTCGTGGTGCAGGGCGATGCCAGCGAGCGGACGCTCGGCCTGATCAGCGCGGCGCTGTCGCGCTATGACCAGCAGCTGCAGCCGAAGATTCTCGACGGCGTACGGCGTGCGCGCGAAACCCGGAATCTCTAGATGGCGCTGTCCGAGCCGTTCGACATCCTGGCCGAATTCCCCGGCTGGACGACATCCTTCGCGCCGCGCATGCGGCAGGAGCAATCCACTTCTGCGGCCGGCCGGACCTACGTGAAGGATCTGGGGCCTGCGCTCTGGACCGCGACGCATACATCGCGGGCTCTGAAACCGACCGAGCTGGAGGAATGGCGGGCGAGGTTGGAGGCGCTGGCGGGGACACAGCAGACCTTTCTCGGATACTCGCTCGCGCGGTGCTGGCCCACGGCCTACCCGCGCGGCACCTGGCCGACAGGCGGCGCGTTCAGCGGCACGGCGGCGCTGGCGGTCATCGCCCCGGACCGCAAGACCATTCAGGTGGATGGCCTCCCGGCCGGCTTCCGGCTGACCGTGGGCGACCTGATCCGGATCGGGGCGTCGGACCTGCACCGCCTCCGGCAGGCCGCCCTGGCGGGCGGCGGCGGCGAGACGGGCGATTTCGAAATCTGGCCGAACTTGTGGCCGGGCGTGATCGCCGGAGCGGCGGTCTCGGTCAGGCGGCCGCATTGCCTGATGACCGTGGTGCCAGGCTCGGTCTCGGCGCTGGCGGACATGGCGACGGGACGAGGCACCATCGCGTTTCAGGGGATGGAAGCGCGATGAGCCGCTATCTCGATCCCGCCGTTCAATCCGCGTTGGAGCAGCGCCGGCTGGTGGCGCGGGATTTCATCTGGTTCGTCGTCAAGGACCGCGAGACCGGCGCGGCGGTGACGGAGGGCTACTGGTCCGATGTCGGCAATGTCTCGGCGCAGGTGATCAGCCCTGACAGCGGCGCGGCAGTGACGCGCACGTTCTACGGCGCTGGCGGCCTGATCTCTATCGCCGATATCCCGATGGTGGCGAACCTGACCGTGCAGTCGGTCGAGGTGCGGCTGTCGCAGATCGCCGATCGCGTCAATGATCTGATTCGGGGATACGAGGCCAAGCAGGGCCGGGTCGAAATCTTCCGGGGCCTGTTCGATCCCGACAGCCGCAACATGGTGGCTCCGGCGATCTGCCGCTTCGTCGGGTACATCGATGAAATCCGCATCACCACTCCGGCTGAAGGGGGCGAGGGCGGTGTCGCGCTGACCTGCAAGTCATCGACGCAGGAGCTGACCCGAGCCAACAGCGAGACGCGCTCGGCGGCCTATCAGGTGCTGCGCGATCCGGGCGATGCGTTCTTCAACGATGCCGCTGTCGTCGGCAACTGGCCGATCTTCTGGGGCAAGCAGGATACCAGCATTCCGACCGTCCCGGCGGGACGGGTGGGCGCGGGGGCAGGAGGAGGCGCGATGTGATCCGCCTCGCCGAGCCGCATGACCGTCTCCGCGCCGTCGAACTGCTCCGCGCGTTCTGCGAGGCCGGCCGGGATGTGTTTCCGGTTACCTTCGATCCGGCCTACGCGGTGCGCCTGTTCGATGGCTACAGTCGCGTGCCAGACCGGCTTGCGCTGGTACTGGATGTGGCTGGTGCCGCGCAGGGCATCCTGCTGGCGCACGCCTTCGAGCATGATTTCGACGGCAGCCGCTGCGCGCAGGAACGGCTGTGGTGGATCGATCCAGACCATCGCGGGCCGGCGGCGATCAAGATGCTGGATGGCTATGAGGCGTGGGCGCGCGATCACGGTTGCCGGTTCATCGGCATGGCCGGGCTCGGAGCCTCGCCCGACGTCGGGCGGCTCTACGAGCGGCGCGGCTACCGCGCGGCCGAAACGCACTATCTGAAAGCACTCTGACGCCATGGCCGTTTTCACCGCGCTGGCGACGTCGATCGCGACGGCTATCGGCGTCGCCTCGACAACGTTCATCAGCGCGACGGCCTTCGCGCTGCAGGTCGTCACCGGAATCGGTCTGAGTTATGCCGCGCGCGCTCTGTCGGGCTCGTCGGATCAATCGACCGAGAGCCAATTCGGCGTGCAGGGCAAGCTCTCGGCTGGCGCCGATGTGCCGCGCGCCTTCATGCTGGGGTCGAGCCTGACGGCGGGCTCGCTGGTCTATGCCAACACCTGGGGTCAGACCGGACAGGATACGCCGAACGCGTTCCTGTTTCAGGTGATCGCGCTGAGCGATCTGCCGGTGGGCGGCGGCAATGCGAGCCTGAAGGAATTCTGGTGCAACGGCGAGAAGTGCACCATCAACTGGTCGGCTACCGACACCGGACTCGGCTATCCGGTCAACGAGTATTTTAAGGAAGGTTATCCGCACCTTTATGTGAAATTCTACGACGGGACGCAGACCGCGGCGGACAGCTTCCTGTCGTCTCCGCTGGTGTTCGGCGCACACCCGACGCATCCCTATGGCGCCGATCGCATCGCGAAGGGCATCACCTACGCCATCGTCACGGCTGTGGTGAATGACGGGCTCTTTTCCGGCTTCCCACAATACAAATTCGCGCTGAAAGGAATCCCGCTTTACGACGTATCGAAGGACACCACGGCCGGTGGCGATGGCCCGCAGCGCTGGGCCGATCCGTCCACCTGGGGTGGCGACGGCGACGACTATCCGGCCGTGCAGATTTACAACCTGCTGCGCGGCATCAGCTATGGCGGCCAGTGGCTCTACGGCCTGCAGAACTTGGCCGCGGCACGGCTGCCTGCGGCGGACTGGATCGCGCAGATCAACAAGTGCCGCGCGGCTGTCGATATCGGCGGCGGCGACGCGGAGCCGGCCTATCGCACCGGCCTGCAGGTCAATGTGTCGTCGCAACCGGCCGACATCATTCAGGCGATTCTGACGGGCTGTCAGGGCAAGCTGGCAGAGATGGGCGGCATCTACAAGATCCGGCTCGGCGCGCCGGAGGCGGCGGTGCTGACCGTCACTGACGGCGATATCCTCTCGACGGAGGAGCAGAGCTTCACGCCATTCTTCGGCCTCGCCAGCACCATCAACGGCATCTCGGGCCGCTATCCCGACCCGGCGCAGGGCTGGGAGACCCAGACCGCGCCGCCGCTCTACAACGCCGAGTTCGAGGCGCAGGACGGCGCCCGCCGCCTGATGGCGGATGTATCATTCGACGCCGTGCCTTACTCGGTGCAGGTCCAGCGCCTGATGAAATCGGCGCTGGAGGAGGCGCGGCGGGCGCGCCGCCACACCTTCACGCTGCCGCCGTCCTGCTGGCTGCTGGAGCCCGGCGACATCTTCGCTTATTCCAGCGACCGCAACGGCTATGACTCCAAGCTGTTCCGCGTTGATGGAATTTCTGACAAGGCGAACCTCGATATCCTCGTCGATTGCACCGAGGTCGACCCGTCCGACTACGACTGGGAGCCCGGCGACTACACGCCTGTTGTGGTCGCGCCGATCATCATCTCGCGGCCGGCACCACAGCCCATCATCGACTGGTTCGCGCAAGGCGCGATCATCAATGATGATGACGGCCTGCCGCGGCGCCCGGCCATCATGTTGTCGTGGGACGGCAACAAGCAGGACGTGGTGGGTGTCGCCTTCGAGGTGCGGAAATACAGCGATGGCACCGTCGTGCATCGCGGCCGTACTGACAATCCGCAAGCCGGCTCGATCCTGATCTCGCAGAATCTTCTGCCGAACATGAACTACGAGGCGCGCGGGCGCTATCTGACGAATTCTCCGCGCGACACGCTCTGGAGCGACTGGCTGGGCGTCACGACGCCGGACGTCAATCTGAGTCTAGTCGAGTTCAACGCCGGCATTAAGGAGCGCGTCACCGAGGAGATCGACTCGGTTCAGGAGATCATCGATTGGGTCAACGCCAAGCTGGCCTCGCTCGGATCAATCAATACGGCGCGCAACTGGCTCGACAAGAAGGAGCAGCGGCGCGAACTGGCTTCGGTCTATGGCAAGGCCAATGCTCGGATCACTGAGGTCTGGACCGTCGCGACAAACACCGAGGCGGCGCTGGCACAGACCACGCTGGAACTCGAGGCGGGGATCGAAGAAGCAAATTCGCGGATCACCATCACCAACACTGCGCTTTCGACGCTGACCGAGAGTGTTTCGCAGCAGACCCAGAACTTCATCTCGCAGTTCGGCACGGTGAATGGGCGCATTGATACCGAGATTGTGACGCGGTCAACAGAGACCGGCGCGCTGTCAGCCCGAATCGATACCCTGAGCGCCTCGACGAACAACAGCTTCGCATCGGTCAATCAGAGCCTGTTGGTTCAGGCCAATCAGATCGGAGCGATTTCGTCGTCGCTGACGACGCTGACGACCACTGTTAATGGTCATACCTCGCAGTTGTCGATCATCGGTGCCAGCATCGACGGAGTCAAAGCGCAATATGGCGTTTTGATTACGATCGACGGGCAGACGGGAGGCTATGTCTTCTCGGGAATAAAAAAGCTGGACGGGACGGTATCATACGAGCTAGCGATCAAGGGCAATGTTATTGTCGATGGTTCGATCACCGCCAGCAAGATCGGTGTTGGGCAAGTCACAGCCGTTCAGATCGCAGCCGGCTCGATTGACGCGTATCGCCTTGCTGCAGGTGCCGTCACGGCGGATAAAATTTCAGCAGGCGCTATCACGGCTGACAAGATTCAGGCCAACCAGATTGACGCAAGCAAGATCACGGTCGGCGGCGTTTCGCTTGAGAATCTTGCTGTCGGTGCCGCCACGAACGAGGGGTGGGCCGAACACCCCGGACGCAGCGTGCCGCCGAACACAACGCTTACCAGCGTCACGCTTGAGATCAAGTCGTCGCGCGCCTTCGTCTCATATACCGCGATCATTAACGCGTCGAACACGGTGACGGGATTCGTCACCGTCAAGATTGATGTGGACGGTGTTGAGCGGAAATCGTGGACACTGACGCCGTTTCAGATCGGCGGCGCATTTGTGATCTCCACTCCCATCACGCCGACAGCGATGATCGGTGGACTAGCCGCAGGCGGCCATACGTTCGCGATCCGAATTTACGACGTTCTCGGCAACACGACCGTGTCTGACGGCGTCCTTCGCGTTCAGGACTTGCGCAGGTAATCCATGCCTCTTCTTCCTCCCTACATCACCGGAACGATCAGCGTTGCGGCAGGCGGCACGACCGTCACCGGCACCGACACGCTGTTTACCAATTCCAGCGCGCGTGAAGGCGACTGGCTGCGCGATCCGGCGACCGGCTACGTCACGGTCATCCTTGCGCGGACCGACGCGACGCATCTGACGGTTCCAGCTTGGCGCGGCACGGCGCTGACCGGCGCAGCCTATGAAATCTATCCGTATTCGCCGCTGCGCTTCGCAGGCGCGGATGCGATGGCGGACGTCAAGGCGCTGTTCGACATTCTGAACGGCGCAACAGTGTTTTATATCGTCACCGGAGCGGCGCCCGATCCGTCTCTGGGCGAAGAGGGCCAGATGGCTCTGAAGACCAATTCCGGGGCCTGGCAGCAATGGGTCAAGACAGGCGGAGAATGGATTTTTCTCGGCATTCCTGTCGGCACCAACTATCGCGGGACATGGTATTCCGCCGCTACCTACGGCGCCAACGACCTCGTTACGCTGAACGGCGCGGCCTATATCGCCAAGGCAGCCAGCACCAATCAGCAACCGCCGAACGCGACCTACTGGGATGTCTTCGCGCAGGCCGGCGCGAAGGGTGATCGCGGCAACACGTGGACGAGCGGGACTGTCGTCCCCTCAAATGCGACGGGCCAGAACGGCGACCAGTTCGTTCTCCGCCCGCTCTGGGATGTGTATGAACGCGTCGCGGGGGTCTGGTCGAAAACCGGGAGCATTCGTGGCGTCGATGGCGGCAGCGTTACCATCCCGTACACTTTCGACAGCCTGACCGCGCCAGCCGATCCCGGAAATGGCAAGGTGCGCCTCAATCAGGCGACGCAGAATACAAGCACCTCGATCTATGCCGACCTGCTCGACAATCGGGGCATCGATTTCACGGCAGTTCTGGACGCGCTGGGCGGCGGATCGTCGGCGGCCAAGCAGATCGTTCGGATCTACAGGGCCGATGATCAGACACGGTTCATCCTTGCCCGGATCACGGCCGTTGGTGTTGCCACTGGATTCCGGTCGCTGGCGTGCGAGGTGTTCGGCGCGAGCAGCGCGAATCCTTTCACCAACGGAGACGCGCTGGTGATCGCCTTCGCCCCTGTCGGCGATAAGGGCGACAGCATCACCGGCCCGCAGGGTGTCAGCTATCGCGAGCGGGTCTATGACCCCGCCGTCACCTACGTCAACAATGCCACCTTCATCGATCGCGTCATTCATGACGGGCAGACGTGGACCTGTCTGCTGTCTTCCGTCACCGGGGTGACACCCGGCACCGATCCGACTCGATGGGGATTGGCTTCGCGCGGCGTCTCGCCGACCGTGATCGATGCGGCGGTCGCGGCGCGCGATCAGGCGCTGGCGGCACAGGCCGCCGTCGAGGGGATTCAGGACGATATCGACGCGACGGCGGCGCAGGTTGCCAGCGACCGGGCCGATGCCGAGACCGCGGCAAGCAATGCGGAGGCATCCGCGACGGCGGCGGCAGGCTCTGCGGACACCGTGGAGGGTCTGATTGACACCGCGCTCGCGATCGCCGCGCAGGCCGCCGATGACGGCGACGCTGATGACGAAACCGGCTCTGCCGCGACCGTCGATGACGGCGATGCTGATATCTGATCGGAGAACAGGGCAATGACTTACACCACCCGCCGGCTGGCGCGGAAAACGAACTGGGCGACGATCACGCCCGCTGAAGGCCAGATCGTCTATGACAAGACGAAGAAGTCGGCGCGCATCGGAGATGGCTCGACGGTCGCTGGCCGTGCGCTTGCATTCGACAATCGCAGCCAGATCATCACGCCGAACCAGCTCGGCGGGAACACCAACGACTATGCGCCGGCCGGCCTGCTCAATGCCGGGTTGATGATCCTGTCCGCCGATGCGGATCGCGATCTGACGGGCATCGACATCTCGCAATTCCCTGACGGCGTCGCGGATCGCATAATCTCGATCGCGGTGGAGAGTTCGTCGCCCGGCGCGATCACGATCAAGGACGCCAGCAGCAGTTCCTCGGCGAGCAACCGCTTCCTCATCGGGCGCGATTTGCGCCTGACGCCGGGTTCAGTGCAGTTGTTCAGGTACCGCGCCGGCGCGATCAACCGATGGTGCTGGTTCGGCACGCCCGCCGTGGCGCTGACTTACAATCCGACCGAGACGCTGCGCGTCGGTGATATTCAGGCGGCGCTCGATAACCTGCAGCGGCGCTGCCCGCCGGTCATCAGCGTCGGGCTCAACACGCCGCCCGCGTCGCCTGCGACGGGCGATGCCTACGTGGTCGGAACCTCCCCGACGGGCGCATGGGCGAGTAACGCCAAGGCGCTGGCCGTGTGCAGCAATGCGACCGGGCCGGTATGGGCCTTCGTGACGCCGACAAACGACCAGTCGATGGTCTATAATCGCGCGGACGGATCGCATTATCGCTACACGGCTTCAGCCTGGTCCGCGATCGGCTCCGGCATCAATGACGGGCAGATCACGGCGGTGAAACTCGATACGTCCACCGCGACGAAGAAGAGTGAGTTCAGGGCCGCGGTCCTCGGCGCTCCTGTCGAGGCGCTGGCCGGCCTGAATCTGGCCATCAACCCGGCGATGGAAGTCAGTCAGGAGGTCGGCACCACTGCGGTGACGCTGACGGCGACGTCATCGCTTCAGACGCGATATCTCGTCGATGGCGTGATGGCTCATTACCGCGGCTCCTTCGTCGCGGCCGGCCAGCAGGTGTCGTCGCCATTCGCGGGCACGCGCTACGCGCTCCGGCTCACAGTGTCCGTCGCTCAGGCTTCGATGGGCACAAACGATGAGTTATCGGTCGTGCTCCCGATCGAGGGCACGAGATGCGCTCGCCTTGCGATGGGCACGTCGAACGCCGCGCCGCAGTCGCTGGGTTTCTGGATCCAGGCTAACCGCACCGGCACCTATTCCGGCTCGATCCGCAACGGCGCCAAGAACCGCTCGCGGCCGTTCAGTTTTACGATCACGACGGCGAACACACCGCAATGGGTGTCGCTGACGAACATTGCCGGGGACACCAGCGGGACGTGGGCGAACGACGTCAATGTTGGGCAATACATCACGATCTGTCTCGCTGGCGGCGCGTCTCGCATCGGCACGGACGGTGCCTGGGCCGGCGCGGATTATTCCGGCGCGACCGGCACAACGAACGGTGTCGCGGCCACAAGCGATGTGTTCCACGTCAGCAATGTGATCGCGCTGCCGGGCGTGGAATTGCCGGACTCGGCGCGGGCGGCATTTGTAAACTTGCCGTTCGATGAGGCGCTTGCGCGGTGTCAGAGGTATTGGGAGACATCCACCGATGGCACTCCCGCAAATGGTAACGGCAGCGATCTCAATCGCACTTCTGGCGGAGCCGTCTTTTCTTCGGCAATTTACTCAGATGTCATTCGTTTACGCGTGAAGAAGCGCGCAATCCCGACGATGACGTTTTATTCGACAAATTTGGGCAGTTCTGGAGCTGGTGTCTGGCAATATTATGGACCCGGCGGCTGGACCGATTCATCTGCCACAGCGGTTCTTGACGTTAGCTCTCAAGCATTCGCTGCAGTGTTAACCGTTTCTGGCCTGAATATTCAACCGTACATCATCGCTGGTAACTGGTCAGCCAATGCGAGGCTCTCATGAGTGAATATCGTTTGACTGAAGGCGCGCTCGTTATCCGGGCGCTGGATGGTGCTTCGATTCCGCCCGATCCGCTCAACGTCGATCGCATGGCCTATGAGGCGTGGCTCGCGGCGGGCGGCGCGCCGGAGCCCTACGAGCCGCCACCGGAGCCGGTCCCTGCGACGATCTCGGATCGGCAGTTCTTCCAACAGGCCGCAATCGGCGGCTTTATCACCGAGGCCGAGGCGCTGGCGGCTGTCGCAACCGGCGCAATCCCTGACGCGCTTGAGACCTTCGTGTCGGGCCTGCCCGGGGGCGATCAGTTCAACGCCCGCATGCTGCTGTCTGGCGCGACCGTCTTCGAGCGCGCGCATCCGATGACGGCCGCGATCGGGGCGGCGTGGGGGATGACGAGCGAGCAGGTGGATGAGTTTTTTCGTGAGGCGGCGGGGCTATAGGTGGTCGCGGTGGTTTGCGCGCGCAGCGATTAACTGATTGCTGATTTCAACGCGGGCCTGCTCCGGAGATCCGGAAACGTCAGCTTCGTCGCTCTTTCGCGGGACGGTGCGAGCTACTGTTCTTTGGGGCGGGTCGGAAATCGAACGGGCGGATAGTTCTATGAAGCCGGTCGTCTTGCAAGAAAGACGAGCTGGGCGGTTCTGAGCGCGTCTTCGGTGTAAATCTCAAGAAGCTGGCCTGGAATTTCATCGTCGTCATAGGTGACGTACCGATTGACGATCTCGAATCCGGCGCTCGTCGCTGCCGACAGAAGCTGGTTAGCGGTCGCGCGGTTCAGTGTCTCGTAAACCCAGATGAGGTGATCTGCATCCTGTGGCGATGGAAACTGTGACCGAAGCTCGTCGTAGAGGCGGCTTCGCTGAAGTTCGAGATGAACCCATGGCCTTGGAATCTGCGGCCGCATATGCGCGCCCCACGCCGAATAGTAGAGCGGGGTCGTCTGAAGGAACATGTATCCGCCTGGGTGTAGCGCGTCGAAGAGTGTCGCCATACATCCGGCGATCAGATCCTGACCGACGTGTTCAAACACCGACCAGCTGTAAACGATATCGAAGGGGCCGAGTTCTCTGAGCGACGAACTTTCGCCGGTCCTGATCAATTCGAGGTTGGACGGCAGCGTGTTCAGGCCGAGGTGCATTTGCGCGTCGGGAAGACACCTGTTGATCTCGCCGTGAATTTCGGTGCCGACCACGCGTTTGGGCGAATGCAAAAGGGCCATGCCCAAGGCCATCGTGGCTTCGCCACAGCCGAAATCCAGGATGGTTTTATCGGAGAGGCCACCGACAGGAGCAAGCCAGTCGGCAATGATGTTGGGAACATCGATCAGCTTATGTCGGTAGACCGGATCGGTAATTTTATCGTAAGCGTATTCTGTCATTCTGTTTGCTTGGGCTATCTAGTTTGATGTGGCTTGTATTCTCCAATGAACTTAACGGAAAGCGAAGCGCTTATCGATTTGATACTTGATGGAATATCCTATCCCAAGGCCTATGGCCGCGCCAAAGTAACGCATCGGGAGCGTGCTGAAGGATTGATCGAAGATGTATTCGGTGATCCAGAATACGAGTGTCGTTAAGACGCTTGCGGTGACGTATTGTGCGGCGGACGTAATGTTGCGTGAAAGTGTCTTTGCCGAGAAGCGGAATATGTAGGTTCTGTCGAGAAAGTATTTCACTGCGACCCCGACCAAAGTCCCAAGCATCATTCCGAATTCGATCGATCGCGGGCCAACATACGCAATATTTGCGGCATATTGCGCCATCAGATTAGCAGCACCTGATGCTGCAGCGAACGCGATATAGAGAAGAGCAATGCTCGTCGATCTCATGTGGTGACGGAGGTCTGATTTGTGAGGCGATATTCGGCTGGCCAACTCATGGCTACAGCCAAGTAGATTCCGAAGAGGGGAACGAACTCTTTGTAAATTCGCAGCTCGGTGAAAAAATTTCCGAAGAGAAAGAGCAAGACCATGGGCGGCAGGCTCAACAGGGCCCAGGCTCTGAGCTGAGTGTTTTTGCCCGTCAGAACTAGCGGTATCAGGAGGACGGCGCCAAAGCCCGTTGCGGCGAATTGCTGGAAATTTCCAAGTTCCGAGAACACACGGGATAGGTTTGCCACAAAGCGTATGCGGTCGCCTTCATAGAAGGTGACGAGCATGATGGTGCGACTATTGCCATGCAAATAGTGAAGAAGGGCGCTCCGCTCGACGATCGTGACTAGGAATAGCGCTGCAACGATTGAGAGTGGCAGCCACGACGCTCGAATTCGATACCGAATCTCACTTATCGATAAACTCACCGGTGCCAGCCAAAAAGCTGCGGCATGGAAGAGCGCTACGGTAATGCCTTCATTGTTGAGATAAAATATCGGTAGCAGTAGAGCGCCAAGGAATTGTTCGTAAGTTTTGCTCGATGTCAGCAGAAGGACGGTAGTCAGATAGAAGACAGTGGCCGGCAGATCGTAGACAACGAACTGCGCGGCAACATTTGGAAGGGCGTAGTGTCCTAGGCTGACCAACAGAACGCCGGGGACGATGAATTGTTGCTGCAGTTCTGTCAGCCCCAGTCGTTGCCCAAGCTTGAGCGAGAGCAGTGCAGTGGGAATCCAGCAGGTAAAGCATAGAAGGGCGCGGAAATATGCCGTCTCTGCCCATCCTCCAAAAACATTATGAGCCGCCCAAGCCACCAGAAAACGCGGCGCATAAGGCCAGAACGACGTGAAGGTGCCGAGGGTGTAGACCCTGCTGACGCTGCCACTAACATCACTGTGGAGCGCGTAGGTGATGGAAAAGATAATCCCAGAGACAACGAGAAAAGCGTTCTTTTTGGCAAAATCTAACATGGCCCAGCCCTGAGAGGGAACTAGCACGATGCACCCACAGCGCGCAACAGAATTGGTTGTGCACGTTCGGTTAGCTTATCAAAGGATGAGTGAATAAATGCCCATCTGCCTCACCACGTCTGACCTCCGCGCCATCTTCCCGAAGGCGCCGCGGGCCGTGATCGATGCGTTCGCGGCGAAGCAGCATCTGCTCACGGCTGCCGGCATCAGCGCGACGCGCACGCGGCTGGCTTATTTTTTCGCCAACATCGAGCACGAGTGCGGGGGCTTCGCGCTCAAGGGGTTGACTGAAAATATCAATTATACCGCCAAGCGGATGGCGGAGGTCTGGCCGAACCGCTTTTCCAGCGCGGCGGCGGTTGTCGCCAGATACGGCTCCGCGCCAGGCTGGCAGTTGAAGGCCTTCGACGACATTT
>JAEYAW010000039.1 GCA_023404675.1 Pseudomonadota bacterium
ATGGCTACGACAACAACAGCCTTGAGCCGGTGTATTTCCAGGTGATGCTGGGACGTGGCCGCCCCGAAACCATGGGTTATGCCGACGACCGGCTGTTCCAGCGCCGCGGCGCGCACCTCGAAGAGGAAGATGGCGTCGCCTGATCCCGACGCGCCGGAGTTGTTGTTGGCACGCGGCTGACCGGCGCAGCATCCGATCCGGGATGCTGTGCATTCGCTGCCGCCCGGGTCGTTTCATCTCTCTTTTGCGTCCGCAAGGTCGCCGCTGCCATCGATCGGCGAAGACGAAAAAAAGAGGCGCTCCGCAGAGCGCCTCTTTCGCCGGTGAGCCGGAGGGGGGACGAGTCTACTCCGCCGGCTGGGCCGGGCTGTGGTGCCCCGGTCCCTGCACATGGATGTCCGGAGCGCTGCCGCCATGCTGGGTGAGGGGTTTCATGCCGGTCACGGCACGCAGCAGCACATAGAACACCGGCGTCAGGAACAGACCGAAGATGGTCACGCCGATCATGCCGGAGAACACCGCGACACCCATCGCGCGCCGCATCTCCGAGCCCGCGCCGGTGGACAGCACCAGCGGCAGCACGCCCATGATGAACGCCATCGACGTCATCAGGATCGGCCGCAGCCGCAGCCGGCTCGCCTCGATCGCAGCGCGAACCGGCGTGTGCCCGGCGAATTCGAGCTCACGCGCGAACTCGACGATCAGGATCGCGTTCTTCGCCGACAGCCCCACCAGCACGATCAGGCCGATCTGGGTGAAGACATTGTTGTCGCCGCCGGTCATCCACACGCCGAACATGGCAGCCAGCAGCGCCATCGGCACGATCATGATGATCGACAGCGGCAGCGTGAGGCTCTCATACAGCGCGGCGAGCACCAGAAACACCAGCAGGATCGACAGCGGGAAAACGATCAGGCTCGAATTTCCGGCGATGAACTCCTGATAGGTGAGGTCGGTCCATTCGAACGCGAAACCCGGCGGCAGGACTTCGGCGGCGATCCGCTCGGCGGCGGCCTGCGCCTGGCCGGACGAATAGCCGGGCGCGGCCGCGGCGTTGATGTCGGACGACAGGAAGCCGTTGTAGCGCATGGCACGCTCCGGCCCCGCGCTCTGGCGGACTGTCAGCAGCGCTGACAGCGGGATCATCTCGCCCGAGTTGGAGCGCACCTTCAGTTGCCGGATATCGTCAGGCCGGGCGCGGTACGGCGCATCGGCCTGCACATAGACCGAATAGGTCCGGCCGAAGCGGTTGAAGTCGTTGACGTAGTAGGAGCCGAGGTAGATCTGCAGCGTGTTGAACACTTCCGTGACCGGCACGTTGAGCTGCAGCGCCTTGGTGCGGTCGATATCGGCGAACAGCTGCGGCACGTTCACCTGAAAGCTTGAGAACACGCTGGCGATCTCGGGAGCCTTCTGCATGGCGGCGAGGAATGCGTTGGTCACCTCGCTGAGTTCGTCGTAGCCGCGGCCCGCGCGGTCCTCGATCTGCAGCTTGAATCCGCCGATGGTGCCGAGCCCATTGACCGGCGGTGGCGGGAATATCGCAATATAGGCCTCCTGAATTTGCGCGTACTTCTTGTTCAGTTCGCCCGCGATCGCTGGTCCGCTGAGCGAGGGATCGGTGCGCTCCTCGAACGGCTTCAGGCCCGAAAACACGATGCCTGCATTCGAGCTGTTGGTGAATCCGCTGATCGACAGTCCCGGAAAGGCGATCGAGTTCTGCACGCCGGGCTGGGCCAGGGCGATGTCGCTCATCTTGCGGATGACCTCCTCGCTGCGGTCCAGCGTTGCACCGTCCGGCAACTGGGCGAAGCCGACGAGATACTGCTTGTCCTGACCGGGCACGAAGCCGCCCGGCACCTGCTTGAACAACACGCCCGTCACGCCGACCAGCAACAGGTAAAGGCCGATCACGAGCACCTTGCCCGAGATCACGCCCTTGACGCTGCCGCTGTAGTTGTCGGAGGCGCGGGCGAAGGCGCGATTAAACCGGCGGAAGAACCAGCCAAGGGCGGCGTCAAGAATACGCGTCAGGCGATCCTTTGGAGCGTCGTGACCCTTCAGCAGCAGGGCCGCGAGCGCGGGCGACAGCGTCAGCGAGTTGATCGCCGAGATTACGGTCGAGATCGCGATCGTCAGCGCGAACTGCTTGTAGAACTGTCCGGTGAGGCCGCTGATGAAGGCGAGCGGCACGAACACCGCGACCAGAACCAGCGCGATGGCGATGATCGGTCCGGACACCTCCTTCATGGCCTGATAGGTGGCGTCGCGTGGCGACAGGCCGTTCTCGATATTGCGCTCGACGTTTTCCACCACGACGATAGCGTCGTCGACCACGATGCCGATGGCGAGCACCAGGCCGAACAGACTGAGCGTGTTGATCGAGAAGCCGAACAGATGCATCACCGCGAAGGTGCCGATGATCGAAACGGGCACGGCCAGCAGCGGGATGATCGAGGCGCGCCACGTCTGCAGGAACAGGATGACGACCAGCACAACCAGCACGATGGCTTCGAGCAGGGTATGGATCACCGCCTCGATCGAATGGCGCACGAACTGCGTCGGATCGTAGACGATCTGGTAGGTCACGCCCTCCGGCATGTTCTTCGAGATTTCGGCCATGGTGGCGCGGACATTGTCGGAGATCTGCAGCGCGTTCGAGCCCGGCGCCTGAAAGATCGGAATCGCCACGGCCTGCTTGTTGTCGAGCAGCGCGCGCAGGCCGTAGGTCGATGCGCCGAGTTCGGTGCGCGCGATATCGCGCAGCCGGACCACCTCGCCGCGCGCACCGGTCTTGACGACGATATCGTTGAACTGGTCCTCCGTCGTCAGACGCCCTTCGGCGTTGACGGAGAGCTGAAGATCGATGCCCTTCACGTTGGGCGATGAACCAACCACGCCGGCTGCGGCCTCGACGTTCTGGGACTGGATTGCGCGCACCACGTCGTTTGCGCTCAAGCCGTGCTCGGCGGCCTTCTGCGGATCGACCCACACGCGCATCGAGTAGTCGCCCGCGCCGAACAGCTGGACATCGCCGACGCCGTCGATGCGCGCCAGCCGATCCTTCACGTTGATGACCGCATAGTTGCGCAGGTAAGTCGTATCATAGCGGCCGTCCGGCGACAGCAGATGCACGACCATGGTCAGGTCCGGCGAGCTTTTCTTGGTGGTGATGCCGAGCTGGCGCACCACGGCGGGCAGGCGTGGTTCGGCCTGCTGCACGCGGTTCTGCACCAGTTGCTGCGCCTTGTCGGGATCGGTGCCGAGACGGAACGTGACGGTGAGCGTCATCGCGCCGTCGGTGGTCGACTGGCTGCTCATGTAGAGCATGCCCTCGACGCCGTTGATCTGTTCCTCGATGGGTGTTGCCACCGTCTCGGCGATCACCTTCGGGTTCGCGCCGGGATAGGTGGCGCGGACCACGACCGAAGGCGGCACAACGTCCGGATATTCGGAGATCGGCATCGCAAGCAGCGAAATCAGACCTGCAAGAAAGATCAGGACCGAGAGAACGCCTGCGAATATCGGCCGGTCGATAAAGAACTTGGAAATATTCATGGGATTTCCCCGTGCGATTGATGGCGGCGCTCAGGGCAGAGCGCCACCCGCCGATCACTGATTGGAGGCCTGCTGCGATCCGCGCACGCCCATCTGCGTGACTTCCGTTTTCAGGAGCGCACCGGGGCGCACGCGCTGCAGGCCGTTCACCACCACGCGCTCGCCGGCCTTGAGGCCCGAACTGATGATCCGCAGCCCGTCCACCGATCCGCCGAGCGTGACCTGGCGATAGGCGGCGCGGTTGTCGTCGCCGACGATCATCACGAACCGCTTGTCCTGATCGGTGCCGATGGCGCGCTCGTCGAGCAGAACCAGCGTCTGCTTCTCGGGCTGGCCGAGCCGCACGCGGGCGAACTGGCCGGGGATCAGGCGGCCGTCCTCATTGCGGAAGACGGCCCGGACGCGGATGGTGCCGCTCTGCGTGTTCACCTGATTGTCGATCAGCTGTACGTGGCCCTTGACGGTGGTGTCGCCCGAGGTGGTGATCTCGACCGGGATCAGATCGAGATTGCCGCGCTTGCCCGCAGTGTCGCTGATCGCTTTCAGCGCGCGCAGCACGACATTTTCGTCCGCGTCGAAGCTGGCATAGATCGGGTTTACCGATACCAGCGATGTGAGAACGGGAGACGCGGTCCCGGCCGCGACGAGGTTGCCGACCGTCACTTCGATCCTGCCGACGCGGCCATCGACCGGCGCGCGGACTTCCGTGTAGTCGAGATTGAGCTGGGCGGTCCGCAGGCTGGCCTCCGCAGCCTTCACGTTGGCGATGGCCTCGCGGTTGCCGTTCTGGCGCTGGTCGAACTCCCGGCGGGTGACGACGGCGTTACCGACCAGTTGCGAGGCGCGTTCGAGTTCGTTGGCGGCAAACACCGCGCGTGCCTTGGCTGCGTCGAGCTGCGCGCTGGCCCGCTCGACCTCGGCCGCATAGGGCGCGGGATCAATCTTGAAGAGAACGTCGCCGGATTTAACCAGCGCGCCCTCGGTGAAGTTCGTGGAAAGGATCGCGCCCGAGACGCGAGGACGAAGCTCGACGCGCTCGATGGCTTCCAGCCGGCCCGAGAAGTCATCCCAGAGACTGGTCTGCCGGGGTCTGATCTCCGCAACCGTGACAGCGACGGCTTGCTCTTCCGCGGCCGCGGGGGCCGCCTGCGAAACGGGAAGAAGCTGGCGCCCCGTGATGCCTGCGGTGGCGAGGGCTCCGAAGACAAGCAGACCACCGATGGTCCATCGCAGGCGACCGGAACGCGGATGCTTGGAAAAGAAAGACATGGAGGGCTCCAAAATGTAGCGAGCGCTACAGATGTGGAGCTGGACGTTGATCCGCAAGGCACTTATGTACCACTTGCTACGAAAGTTGCGATCTTTTTTTGTGCAGAGCAAAAAACGATAGAAAAGTGAAACTTAAACAATGCGATAGCTGGCTGTGTTTGGCAGTGTTGTCGTGAAGGAGGGTGAGATGGGCATGGGTCGGCCCCGCGGATTTGACGCCGATGCGGCGTTGGATCAGGCGATGGAGGTGTTCTGGCGGCACGGTTACGAGGGCGCGACGATCGCCGAGCTGACGCATGCCATGGGGATCAATCCGCCGAGTCTTTATGCCGCTTTCGGCAACAAGGAGGGGCTGCTCAGGGCAGCCCTCGACCGCTACACCGCCAAGCGCTCCGCCTGGATGGAAACGGTGCTGAGCGCGCCGACCGCGCGAGGTGTCGCCGAGCGCATGCTGATGGATACGGCCGACAACCAGACCGACCCTGCCAATCCGCCCGGCTGCCTGCTGGTTCAGGGCGGTATCGCCTGCGGGACCGGCTCGGAGAACGTTCCGTTTGAACTCGCCGCGCGCCGCGCCCAGACCGAGGAGCAGTTGCGGGAACGTTTCGTCCGCGCGAAGGCCGAGGGTGATCTGAAGGAGAGCGCCGATCCGGTCGCTCTGGCGCGCTATCTCTCGGCCGTGTCGGTGGGCATGGGCGTGATGGCGGGGTCGGGAGCCGACCGGGCGGCTCTGCGGCAGGTCGCATCGGTATCGGTGAAAGTCTTCGATGAACAATCCGCGCGACCGCCGGCGGAAGACGGAGGCGAAGCCGCCGAGGAGATACAGATTTTCTGACAGGGTCGGTGCGCGGGCGCGGCGGTGCTAGGCCTGCACGATGCGATCGCGACCGGATTTCTTGGCGGCGTAGCACGCCTCGTCGGCACGCGAGAGGATGGTTTGAGCGGAATCAATGTCCGCAAGGGCGGTCACGCCGACGGAGAATGTGTAGCGAAAATCCTGATTGTCCGGCAGCGGCTGGCTGTCGCGCAACTCACTGCGGATACGGTCCAGCACGTCGGTGGCCGTCTGCGGACAGGCGTCCGGCATGATGAACAGGAATTCCTCGCCGCCAATCCGGCCGAAACAATCCGAACGTCGCACGGATTGGCTGACACGGCGGGCGAAATCGATCAGCACGGCATCGCCGCCGGCGTGGCCGAACGTGTCGTTGATGGACTTGAAGTGGTCGATGTCGAGAATGGCGATGCTGCCGCCCGCCTGCTGCGCCACCATGTCCTCCAGCCTCTCCATCATCTGGCGGCGGTTCGCCACGCCGGTGAGGTCGTCAGTGCGCGACGCGCGAAGAGCCAGATCGCGGGCATAGCGGACGTCGCGATCCTTGGAGGCGAGGGAGGTGATGTCGACGGCGAGGCAGAGCATCCAGCCGTTGTCGCCGACGGTTTCCGTCATCCAGATCCAGGTGCCGCCGAACAGATCGGCCTCGAACCCGCGAAACGGCAACTTGCCACGCCGCGACTGCGTCGACGAGAGCCACTTTTCAAAGTCGACTGCCTCGATGGCCGCCCCCTGCCGCTTCTCCCAGTTTGCGCGCATCATCTCGGCCCAGGTCGGCCAGTCGTTTTCCGACAGGCCAAAGGCGTTGCGAAAGCCCGGGTTGGCAAACCTCAGGCGGTCGTTGTCGTCGAACACTGAGATCAGCGCGCCGGAGCTGCGCATCAGATCGAGAACGAGAGATCCGGTCAGGTCCATGGTGTTTCAGCTCGGATAGCCCTCCAAACTTCAACTCTGAACCGCAGGTGCTAATTTATCGCTTCACTCGGAAACACTATTCGATGGACCGCTGCGCCATGTGGCGGCTGGCGGACTCTGTAGATGCGCGACGAGTGCGCGAAGTTTCGGTGCGGCGTTCCTGCTTGGGAAATACAGATAGAATCCGGAAAAACGCGGGCAGTACTCCGTTAAAATCGGCATCAACGCACCGCGATCGATGGCGTCACGGAAGCTTTCCTCCATCCCGAAGGTGATGCCGGCTCCGGCCGCGGCCAGCTTGATCATCAGAGCCATGTCATTGGTTGTGATCTCCGGCTCCACAGCGACCGTGAAGTCCCTGTCGTCTTCCGTAAATTCCCAGCGATAGGGCGCAACCCGAGGCGCGGGCCGCCAGCCGATGCAGCGATGCCTCACCAGTTCGCGGGGATGATCGGGAATCCCGAACCGCTCACGGTAGGATTCTGAACAGACCGGAAACTGCCGCTGATCGCCGGACACGGGGATCGCGATCATATCCTGCTCGATCACTTCACCGAGACGGACGCCGGCATCGTAGCCTTCGGCGATGATATCGAATTCCTCGTCTGTCACCGTGATGTCGATCTGGATTTCAGGATAGGTCGCGGCGAAGTCGGCCAGCAGTGGTCCCGCCAGGAAGTGTTCCGCGATCGAGGAGACGGCCAGGCGGAGTTGCCCGCGCGGCTGGCCGCGCGCCTGTCTGGCGGCGTCGAGGGCGCCGCGCATCTCGGCGATGGCTGGCCGGGCTTGTGCGTAAAGGTGTTCGCCGGCTTCGGTCAGGCCGACGCTGCGGGTGGTGCGCTGGAGGAGCGGCGTTCCGATCATCTCCTCAAGCCTTCGGATCGTCTGGCTTACCGCGGAGCGGGTCACGCCCATCCGGTCTGCCGCGGCGCGGAAGCTCCTTTCCTGCGCGACGAGAACAAAGACGGCCAGTGCGTTGTAGTCAGGCGTCATTGATTAGCATTTCTTGCCAGCGAGTGCAGAGAATGACGGATTATCGCGACAATGCGGCAGATCTATCGTGCTGGCAATCGCAGGATGGCGATATGTCCAACGACGGAGATGCCCGTGACCTCGTCAAAAATTGTTCTTGTGACCGGCGCGTCGAGCGGGATCGGAGCCGCGATCGCCCGCGAACTGGGCGGCGCGGGAGCACGCGTGATGCTCGGCGCGCGCCGTACCGAGCGCCTTGAGGCGCTTGCGGATGAGATCAAGGCCGCGGGCGGCGAGGCAAGGACGCGTCGGCTCGATGTGGCCGACCGCGCCGATGTCGCGGCCTTTGCCGACGCGGCTCGCGAGGCGTGGGGACGTGTTGACGTGATCGTCAACAATGCCGGCATCATGCCGCTCTCGCCCATGGCCTCGATGAAGGTCGACGAATGGGACCGCATGATCGACGTCAACATCAGGGGCGTCCTCCATGGCATTGCCGCCGTACTGCCGGATATGGTCGCGCGGCGCTCGGGTCACATCATCAATATGGCCTCGATCGGCGCGCTGAGTGTGGTGCCAACGGCGGCCGTTTACTGCGCGACGAAATTCGCTGTACGTGCCATCTCCGACGGCCTGCGGCAGGAACACCGCGATCTGCGGGTGACCTGCATTCATCCCGGCGTCGTGGAAAGCGAACTGGCCGGGACGATCACCGATCCAGCCGCGGCGGAGATGATGACGTCCTATCGGGCCATTGCGCTGAAGCCGGATGCGATCGGCCGCGCGGTGCGGTTCGCGATCGAGCAGCCCGACGACGTCGATGTCAGCGAAATCGTCGTCCGTCCGACAGCCAGCATGTAATCCGGGAGAGACCAATATGAGATTCGGTTCTGCTTTTGTTGCGAGGGCCATCGTCGCAGGCGCCGCACTGACGCTGGTGCCCGCTGGCGCGTATGCGCAGACGACGCAAGAGCGCTTGCGGCGCGGCGGCGACGTCGTGCGAAGCCTTAACAATGACTTATCGCAACCGACTCTGGAAGGCATGCGGCGGGAGTTTCCGTTTCTCGCCGACGCCACCGAAGGCTATGCACTCGGCGATGTCTGGTCCCGCCCGGGTCTCGACAACCGGACGCGCCAGCTTGCGGCCGTTGCCGTGTTCGCCGCGATAGGTGAGCCACGGTTCATGAAGATACATGCCGGCTACGCACTCAATGTCGGTGTCTCCGAGGATGAACTGAAGGAGATCGTCTACATGGTCACCGTCCCGGCAGGATTTCCGCGCGCGATCAGTGCTTCGCAGGTTCTCTCCGAGTTGTTCGCCGAGCGCCGCGCGGCCGCCAACGAACCGCGCTGAGGATATCATCATGTCCACGTTTGCGGCCGCATGGTTTTCGCGGGCGCGATCCCGGCCCGGTTGCAGAGTGGCCCGATGACGGTGATCGCGGATCAGACCCCGCCGTCCGGCCCGGTCCCCGATCATCCCTATGCGGGAATGTGGGCCACGGCGGACGGCTATGCCCGTCATAACCTGCTCCCGCACGGACGTTATGACGAGGCGAGGGGCACCCGTGAAAGCGCCTATCAAGGACGGTATCGGGTCACGGGAAATCATATCGACTATTGGGACGATACCGGCTTTACGGCGGACGGTGAGTTTATCGACGGCGTACTCCACCACGGCGGCATGGTTTTGTTTCGCAGGGAATAGGGAGGAAGCCGCGGTGCGGCAGATATCGCGCGACCGGTGGCAATGGCCGGGGCACGCCCTATAAAAATACCGTGCAAGGGGTCGCGAAGAAAACCAGCGAGTTCTGAAAGGCGCGGTATCCGTCGGGGTGCCGGTTTCCCTGAAAGTCGAAGTCATTTCGGAAAACTGTTCCTTCCTTTCATATGATTCGTTTAAGGTCGGGTGTGGATTCTGGCCGCATCAGCCGCGAAATGCGCATTTGTCTTCAACTTACTCTTCACGCTCCGTATCTTATCATTCCCGCAGGTCGATCGAGGAGCCCGAAGACGTTTTCCAAGAAGGTTGTTTACGAAATAAGATGAAGCTGGCCGAAACTTTTATTCCCGGTATAAAATTTGATGAATCGCGCGCTACGGAAGCCGCGATGGCTGGGAGCGGGACTGATGCGGTGCCCTAACAAGACGGGAGACGAGATCGAGCGTCTCCGCGCTGTCGTTGAATACGGGCTCGACCATGAGCGTGTGTCCGAGCTCGACCCGGTCATCCACATCGCCGCGCGAATGTTTGATTGCCCCGCAGCGGCGGTCAATATCATCGGCGAGGAGAGTGTTTTTCTCGCCTCAAGCGACGGATTCGATGACGACTATGAGCGCTCGCGTGATTATTCGTTCTGCGCCCACGCCATCAATCAGAACGATGTCATGGTTGTCGAGGACGCCAAGCTGGATGTCCGGTTTCACGACAACCCGATCGTCGAATCCGGAGCCATACGGTTTTACGCCGGCATTCCGCTCAGGACGCTCTCCGGCCATGCCCTCGGGGCGCTGTGCGTTATCGATACCAAACCTCATGCCCGTTTCTCGGTAGAGGATCGTCGGCGGCTGAGAGAGCTCGCGGGCTTTGTTCAGGATAAGCTGGAGCTGCGGCGTCTTCAGATATCGGCCGCCTCGCGCTCGAAATCGGAGTCCGGTGTCGCCGAGCAGCCGCACGGAATTCTGCGTTTGGACGCCGCTGCACGGGTCGTGGCCTGGAACGAGGCCGCGGCGGCGATGTTCGGCTACACCGACCGCGAGATCGTGGGCCAGTCCATGGATCGGCTCGTGGCCGACAAGGACAGGGTCATCCTCCACGAGGGCATCGACCACGTTCTCGGGGGCGGCGCGCCGCGGGTCGAGGGAACGGAAGTGACCGGCGTCCGTTCGAATGGCGAGCATTTCTCGGCTGAATTGCGATGGTCGCGCTGGTTCGATGCCGACGAGGTGCATTTCGGCGTGCTTGTTCACGACCTGACCGAGAGATTGAAAGATCGGGACGTTCTGTATCATCTGGCCAATTATGATGCGCTCACCGGCCTGCCCAACCGCAACCTGCTGCAGCAGCACATGGCGGACTCGATGGCTGAGAGCCAGCAGTTGGCGCTGATCGTCACGGATCTGGACGGCTTTACCGACATCAACAACACACTCGGCCATGCCGCGGGCGACGGGGTGTTGCGCCTGATCGCCACCCGGATTCGCGAAGTGATTTCCGAGCAGGGGACTGTGTTCAGGATAGGCGGCGGCAAATTCGCGACGCTCGTCCTGGGCGGGAGCGACCCTGTCCGGATCAGCGGGATCGCACGCGAGATCAACGCCGCGATTACACGACCGATCGAGGTTGACGGGCACGAGATCATGATCGCGGGCAATTGCGGGATCGCGCTCGCGCCCGCGCACGGTACGGACGTCGACGAACTGATGAGCAGTGCCGAGCTGGCGCTGTTTCAATCGCGAGGATTGGGGCGCGGTGGCGCATTTCTCTTCGTTCCCGCGCTCCGGGCTGAAGCGGTGGCGCGGCGCATGTATGACGCCGAGCTGCACCGCGCGCTGGAGCGGAATGAGTTTCTTCTGTTCTATCAGCCGCAGGTCAGATTGAGCGATAGGACCGTGGTGAGCGCCGAAGCGCTGATCCGCTGGAAGCATCCGGTGCGGGGCGTGCTCGCGCCTGCAGCTTTTCTGCCCGCGCTCGAAGCGGGCGTCCTGGCGGACGCGACCGGCAGGTGGGTTCTTGAGACGGCCTGCGCCCAGGCGAAATCCTGGCGCGTAACAAACCCAAAATTCCGGATGAGCGTCAACCTGTTCGCGGCGCAGTTCCGCTCGGGAGAGCTGCCGGCGATCGTGTTGGACATGCTGATGGCCTACCAGTTGCCTGCGGATGCGCTCGAGCTCGAGATCACGGAAAACATTATTCTGGATCAGCAGGAATCCGTCCTCATGCAACTGAAGCAGTTGCGGCAGGCGGGTGTCGGATTGTCCTTCGATGATTTCGGCACCGGATTCGCCTCGCTAAACCTGCTGCGCGATTACCCGGTGACACACATCAAGATCGACAAGAGCTTTACCCAGGTGGTGCAGACCTCGCAAAAGGATCGGGCCATCATCACTTCGCTGATCGGCCTCGCCCGGCAACTCGATCTGCGGGTTGTGGCCGAGGGAGTCGAGACCGGTGTGGATGCCGACTTTCTGCGGAGTCTCGGCTGCGAGAAGGGGCAGGGCTACTATTTCGGCAAGCCCGTGCCCGCCCCATTGTTCGCCGACCAGTTCCTGAATCAGGATCTGGCTGTTCTCGCCGGCTAGCGCCTTCGGGACGACCCCGAACCTGAGGCTGGCTGGTCCTCGCTCTGCGCCCCGCCGACCACGCGACATCCGGAAAGCCCCTCATGCGCGTGGCGACTGCGGATCAATATGGGCGTGCGTCGCGTGCCGGCGGCATGATCGCTAAACCATGCATCTCAACCATGCCGCCTGAAATCGAATCGAACCAATTCGGGTGGTTTCGAGGGGATTCTGCGGTTGATTCCGGCCTGCAATCCGCCTCATGCGGTTCCCGCACTGGGAGCTGCCATCCGACAGCTTTGAGTCAGGGTAAATCATGAACATGTATTTATTGTTTTACATCAGTAGGTTAGGCGATCACAAAACCGGGAGTTGTCGTGTTTTTTTTGCAACACAGGTCTAAAAACGGCCGGAACCGCGTCATTCTGAGGCGGTCCTTTGTTGCGTGTGCATGGGTGATGCCTCATTCTCGAATGAGCGACGGAGGGGGGCATCCCGAGGTCGTCCCGTCTTAGGTGGTTCGCTTAAGTCCCTCGCGTTAGCGGGTGTCCGAAAGCGCGAAGCGGCTAGGCGGTTTCAACAGGGACTTGAGGGAACTATCCCGGGTGGTTTTCACCCGGCGGATCCGGAAGCTCCCCCTAGAGCAACTTTGGAGGTTTAAATGAAGATGGTTAAGAGCCTTATCCTCGGCTCGGCGGCGGGTCTCGTCGCGATGACCGGGGCCCAGGCAGCCGATCTTCCCGTCAAGGCCAAAGCGGTCGAGTACGTGAAGGTCTGCTCGCTGTACGGCGCTGGCTTCTACTACATCCCGGGCACCGACACCTGCATCAAGCTTGGCGGTTATCTGCGCGCTGACACCACCTTCAACGGTGGCGGTGCCTATAACATGCCGGCGTGGAGCGGTGGCGCTGCTTATGGCACCCGTGACCGCAGCTTCTTTCTGGCCCGTTCGCGTCTCGACTTCAACATCGATACCCGCACGGCCACGGAATACGGCGTCGTTCGCACCTTCGCGGACGTGACGTTCAACTGGACCTCGGGTGACGGCGTCGCCGGCGGTTCGCTTGGCGTGTACTATGCCTTCGTGCAGTTCGCCGGGTTCACCATCGGTAAGGCCGTGTCGCAGTTCGATACGCCCTGGACCGGTTATCCGGGCAACAACACCTCGTTCCTGATCGGCGGCTACGACGACGTGACGGGCATCAACCAGTTGGCCTACACCGCCCAGTTCGGCAACGGTATTCAGGCATCGATCTCGGTTGAGGATCCGACCTCCTACACCCGCAACAACCTGGCCAACGCGGTCACCACCCTCGGCGTGAACAACGTCTATGGCGGCTTCGTTGCTCCGGACATCGTCGGTCACGTTCGTATCGATCAGGCCTGGGGTCTCTTCCAGGTGTCGGCTGCGGCCCACAACATCCACAGCCTGTACTACGGTGCGACCGAGCTGACCGGTCATCCGAGCGACAAGTGGGGCTTCGCGGTTCAGGGTGCCCTGTCGCTGAAGAACCTGCCGACCGGACCGGGTGACTCGATCAACATCACCGGTACCTACGCGCAGGGCGCAAGCCGCTATGTGTTCGGTGGTGTGTCGGGCTCCGGCAGCTACTTCATGTTCGGCAGCAGCGGCGCGCCTGGCGCCTACCAGAGCCTTGCCTTCGGCAACGCGGTGGACGGCGTCTATGGTGTGGGCACGGGCATCGAAACGATCACCACCTACGGTGTTCGCGGCGCCTTCAACCACAACTTCGACCCCTACTGGTCGGCGTCTCTGTTCGGTTCGTGGGCCAAGGCTGAGTACAGCAGCAACGCCAAGGCGCTGTATTGCGGTGCTTATGCCGGTATCGCGGCTGGTCAGGGCGTGAGCTACACCTGTAACCCGGACTTCCAGATTGCCCAGCTCGGCGGCGTTCTCCGCTGGACCCCGGTCAAGGGCTTGGCGTTCTCGGGCGAAGTCATGTACACGTGGCTCGACACCGGCTTCTCCGGCACGGCGACCCTTTCGCCGGGCGGTTTCAAGCCGACCGCGACCTACGAGTTCAAGGATCAGGGAACGCTCTCGGGCATCCTGCGCGTCAACCGCGTGTTCTGATCTGACCTCGTCTATCGGACTTACGAACCCCGGCGTTTTCGCCGGGGTTCTTTTTTTCACTGAATGCTTTTTGACCGCATGACTGGCTCGCCCGGTCCGGACTGTGGACCAGCTGCGTAGCGCTCCGTCAGGCAGTCAGACGGTTTTTCCCCCGGGGGCGGGAACCTGATCGCCCTCGTCATCTCGCTGCCGGACGCCGTCCTGCTGTTTCAGGTCGCGCCCCAGGCTCATGTTCCTGTCCCGAGACAGCCATAGCCGGAAGGCGTGCACATCCGTGTGCTTTCCGGCAAATTCAGTCCCGGTGAAATGGCCGCTGGACTTCGCCAGGACTGAACGTCCCACCGGTCCGATGGCGCAGCGCCCCCGGGACTCCGGCGGCGACTTCTCCGCGTCGTTCGCCGTTGGCAATGGTCCGGCTGCGGCGGTTGGGCAGACCGCAAGGGAAGGGGCGCGTCTCGCGCGATAATGCGGTTCAACGGGGCGCGGCGATCATCTGGCTGATCGGGACCAGTGGACAGCTGGCGAAAGTTCGCCGGACACAGCTCCGCGCGTGTCAATCAGGGGAGTTTCGACTTGACCACGGCGCTTGATATTACTCCGCTTCGAGGCGAAGGCGCGGCGCAAAATAAAACGGCCGGGGCGGGCCCGGCCGTTTCAGAATATCGATAACGCCAATCCAGAATATCTCCAGAAGAGGCAGGATCAGCCGCGCTTGGCGATTTCCACATAGTCGCGGGCGGTCGCGCCGGTGAAAAGCTGACGCGGCCGGCCGATCTTCTGCTGCGGGTCCTCGATCATTTCGCTCCACTGGCTGATCCAGCCGACGGTGCGGGCGACCGCGAACAGCACCGTGAACATCGAGGTCGGGAAACCCATCGCCTTCAGGGTGATGCCTGAATAGAAGTCGACGTTCGGGTACAGCTTGCGGTCGATGAAGTAAGGATCGCTCAGCGCGATCTTCTCCAGCTCCATCGCGACCTTCAGCAGCGGGTCGTCGCCGTGGCCGGTCTCCTTGAGCACCGCGTGACACATCTTCTGCATCATCTTCGCGCGCGGATCGTAGTTCTTGTAGACGCGGTGACCGAAGCCCATCAGCCGGACCGACGAGTTCTTGTCCTTCACCTTGGCGATGAAGTCAGGAATGTGATCGACCGTGCCGATCTCTGCGAGCATGGCGAGCGCCGCCTCGTTCGCGCCGCCGTGCGCCGGGCCCCACAGGCAGGCGATGCCGGCCGCGATGCAGGCGAACGGGTTGGCGCCCGACGAGCCGGCGATACGCACCGTCGAGGTCGAGGCGTTCTGCTCATGGTCGGCGTGCAGGATGAAGATCTTGTCCAGCGCATCCGCGAGCACCGGGTTGACCTTGTAGTCCTCGCAGGGAACGCCGAAGCACATCTGCAGGAAGTTGGCGGCGAAGCCAAGCTCGTTCTTCGGATACATGAAGGGCTGGCCGACCGTGTACTTGTAGGCCATCGCCGCCAGCGTCGGAATCTTCGCGATCATCCGCATCGAGGCGATCATGCGCTGCTGCGGATCGTTGATGTCGGTGGAGTCGTGATAGAAGGCGGCGAGCGCGCCGACCGAGGCCACCATCACCGCCATCGGATGCGCGTCGCGGCGGAACCCCTGGAAGAAGCGCGTCATCTGGTCGTGGACCATCGTGTGATAGGTCACGCGCTGGACGAAGTCGGCCTTCTGTGCGGCGGTCGGAAGCTCACCGTAAAGCAGGAGATAGCAGGTCTCGAGGAAGTCGCCCTTCTCGGCGAGTTGTTCGATCGGATAGCCGCGATAAAGCAGGACACCTTCGTCGCCGTCGATATAGGTGATCTTGGATTCGCAGCTGGCGGTCGATGTGAACCCCGGATCGTAAGTAAACATACCGGACTGCGCGTAGAGCTTGCTGATGTCGATGACATCGGGGCCGATCGTGCCGCTCTTGATGGGAAAATCGTAACTCTTGTCGCCCACCGTCAGCGTTGCGGTTTTGGTGTTGGTTTTTGCGTCCATCGTATGATCCCCGATGACAGGTTGAAGGAGGGCAGCCGACGCGATCGCCGGGAGGGCGAGGGCGCGCCAGGCAGTCCGGTAGCGCCGCGCAGATGCGTATCGTATTGCTCAGTGCACCGCAAGGCGGCAGCTTTTGTCTGATATGTCAGCTGGATGACTGATCGGCGAGCCGGCCGAGCGTCTCCTCCCGCCCGAGAGCCGCGATCACGTCGAAAATGCCGGGGGAGGTGGTTTTGCCTGTCAGCGCGGCGCGCAGGGGCTGGGCCACGTTCCCGAGCTTGAGGCCGGAGCTTTCCGCGAATGCACGGACGGCGGCTTCCACCGACGCGTCGGTCCATGGGTCGACGGCGCTCAGCCCGTCATACAGGCGTGCGATGGTGGCGCGTGCGTCCGGCGTCAGCAGGGCGGCGGCCTTGGCGTCGAGCGCCAGCGGCCGGGCGGCGAAAATAAACCCGGCGCTGTCGGCGAGTTCGACCAGTGTCTTGGCCCGCTCCTTCAGTCCCGCCATGGCGCGCAGCAGTTGTGCCCGCGTCCGCTCGTTCAGCACGGCTTTCAGCCTGTCGCCGCCGGGGATGTAAGGCAGCACGCCTTCCAGCGCGGTCACGAGGGATTGATCGTCGCTGTGACGGATGTAATGGCCGTTCAGGTTTTCCAGCTTGGCGAAATCGAACCGCGCGGCCGAGCGGCCGACCTGCGGCAGGTCGAACAGCCGGATCATCTCGTCGGTGGTGAAGATCTCCTGATCGCCGTGGCTCCAGCCGAGCCGGACCAGATAGTTGCGCAGGGCGGCCGGCAGGTAACCCATCGCGCGGTAGGCATCGACGCCAAGCGCGCCGTGGCGCTTGGACAGCTTCGATCCGTCCGGTCCGTGGATCAGCGGGATGTGCGCCATGTTCGGGACGTTCCAGCCGAGCGCCTCGTAGATCTGCTTCTGGCGGGCGGCGTTGGTCAGGTGGTCGTCGCCCCGGATGATATGGGTGATGTCCATGTCGTGGTCGTCCACCACGACCGCCAGCATGTAGGTCGGGGTGCCGTCCGAGCGTAGCAGCACCAGATCGTCGAGGTTCTCGTTCTGCCAGACGACGCGGCCCTGCACCTCGTCCTCGATCACCGTCTCGCCGGTCAGCGGGGCCTTGAGGCGGATCACCGGAGCGACGCCCGCCGGGGCTTCGGAGGGATCGCGGTCACGCCACAGCCCGTTGTAGAGGCGGGTGCGGCCCTCGGCGCGCGCCTTCTCGCGCATGGCTGCCAGTTCCTCCGGCGTGGCGTAGCAGCGATAGGCGCGGCCCTGCGCCAGCAACTGCTCGGCGACCTCGCGGTGGCGGGCGGCGCGCGAGAACTGGTAGACGACGTCGCCGTCCCACGTCAGTCCGAGCCAGGTCAGGCCGTCCAGAATGGCGTCGATGGCCTCCTTCGTGGAGCGTTCCCGGTCGGTGTCCTCGATCCGCAGCAGCATCTTGCCGCCCCGGCCCCGCGCATACAGCCACGAAAACAGTGCCGTGCGGGCCCCTCCGATGTGCAGAAATCCGGTCGGGGAGGGAGCAAAGCGGGTGACGACGGGCTGGGTCATGATCGGGTGGTCTTTTCAGGAGAAGTCGGCGCAAACGGGGGAGCGCGTGTATAGCAGGAACGGGCGGCAACTGAAGCCTTTTACACAAACGGCCGGGCTTGGCGGCGGTTTCGGGATTTGGCAGGAGAGCAGTTCGGCCCCCGCTGAAACGCCGAGCGGTTCAGGGTTCTGATTTGACGCGTTTTCTTTACGCGAACGGGTCTCCATGTCGCTCGAAAACGCTATAAGACCTTGGGAATCGAAGTCAGGGATATTCAGGAATGACGGCAGAGAGTACAGAGATCGAGGCCGGTCGCGATTTCATCCGCGACGTCGTGCAGGCCGATCTCGACGCGGGGCGGCACTCGCGCATCGTGACCCGGTTCCCGCCTGAGCCGAACGGCTATCTGCATATCGGCCACGCCAAGTCGATCGGGCTGAATTTCGGCATCGCGCAGGAGTTCGGCGGCAAGTGCAACCTGCGCTTCGACGACACCAACCCGACCAAGGAAGAGCAGGAATATATCGACGCCATCCAGCGCGACGTGCGCTGGCTCGGCTACGAGTGGGGCGACAACCTGTTCTTCGCCTCCGACTATTTCGAACGTCTCTACGAATGGGCCGAAATCCTGATCAGGAAAGGCGACGCTTACGTCGACGACCAGACACAGGAGGAGATCCGCCTGACGCGCGGCACGCTGACGGAAGCGGGGCAGAACAGTCCGTTCCGCGACCGCAGCGTGGCGGACAATCTCGACCTGTTCCGCCGCATGCGCGCGGGCGAGTTTCCGAACGGCGCGCGCGTGCTGCGTGCGAAGATCGACATGGGCTCCGGCAACATCAACCTGCGCGATCCGGTGCTCTACCGCATCATCCATGCGAAGCATCCGCGCACCGGCGAGACGTGGAAGATCTATCCGAGTTACGATTTCGCGCACGGCCAGTCCGATGCCATCGAGGGCGTCACGCACTCGATCTGCACGCTTGAGTTCGAGGACCACCGGCCGCTCTACGAGTGGCTGCTGTCGAAGCTGCCGGTGCCGGCGGTGCCGAAGCAGTACGAGTTCGCGCGGCTCAATCTCACCTACACGCTGCTGTCCAAGCGCGTGCTGACCGAACTCGTGCGCGGCGGCCATGTCTCCGGCTGGGACGATCCGCGCATGCCGACGATGGCGGGGCTGCGGCGGCGCGGCGTGCCGCCGGAGGCGGTGCGCGATTTCATCAAGCGGATCGGCGTCGCCAAGGCCAACTCCGTGGTCGATGTCGGTATGCTGGAATTTTCGATCCGCGAAGTGCTGAACCGCACCGCGCAGCGGCGGATGGCTGTGCTGCGGCCGCTGAAGGTCGTCATCGAGAATTATCCGGAAGGGCAGAGCGAGGAGCTTGAGGCGGTCAACCATCCGGACAATCCGGCCGCAGGCGTGCGCAAGGTTTCGTTCGGCCGCGAGCTTTACATCGAGCGCGACGACTTCATGGAAGACCCGCCGAAAAAATTCTTCCGCCTGTCGCCGGGAAGGGAAGTGCGGCTGCGCTATGCGTACTTCATCACCTGCCGCGAGGTGGTGAAGGATGCGTCCGGCCAGATCGTCGAACTGCGCTGCACCTACGATCCCGCAACGCGCGGCGGCAATGCGCCGGACGGACGAAAGGTGAAGGCGACGATCCACTGGCTGTCGGCCGAGCATTCGGTGCCGGCGGAGGTCCGGATTTACAATCAGCTGTTCACAAATCCGAGCCCCAATGCGGCGGACTTCGTTGCCGATCTCAATCCGGAATCCCTTGAGGTTCTGCCGGGCGCGCGGGTCGAGCCCGGCGTGGCGCACAGCGGCGCGCCGGAGGCGTTGCAGTTCGAGCGGCAGGGCTATTTCACCCGCGACAAGGACTCGACGCCGGACAGGCCGGTGTTCAACCGCACCATCGGCCTGCGCGATACCTTCGCCAAGGAAGTCGCCAAGGGATAGCCGCTTTCCTCTGCCCCGCGCCGTTCGGGCCTGACAATCGCCCGCGTTTCGATAAGATCGACGCCGGGCGGAGCGGGGGCGGCCGTGGCGGACTGGGGCAGGCAACAGGGCAGGACATGGGCGCGGGCGCTCACATGGCCGCGCGGCGTTGCCGCAACCGCCGCCGTGCGATGGCCGTGGCTTGCCGATACCGGAGAGGCGTTTCGCGCCCGTCTCAACGCCCTGATCGCGGCGGAGGCCGCGCAGGCGCAACTGCTGCCATGGCTCGCGATCGCGTTCGGCGTCGGCATCGCGCTGTATTTCACCGCCGACAACGAGCCGTCGATGCCGGCCGCCGTGGCAGTTGCGCTGCTGCTCGGCGGCGGCGCCATTGCGGCGCGGCGGCACCGCGCCTTCGTCCCGGCCATTCTGCTGGCGGTGGTGGCGAGCGGCTTCGCGGTGCCGGTGCTAAAGGCAATGCACGTCGCGCACCCCGTGCTGGAGCGGCCGTTGTCCGGCGTCCGTCTCGCGGGCTTCGTCGAGACGCGCGAGGAGCGCGAGCGGTCGGATCGCTTCGTGCTGCGCGTGGAGCGGTTCGAGACGCCGCGCGCCGGTCCAACCATGGAGCGCGTCCGGCTCTCGGTGCGCAAGGGCACCGCGCCCGAGGTCGGCAGCTTCGTCGCGCTGACCGCGCGGCTGACACCGCCGCTCGCGCCGTTGCGGCCCGGCGGCTATGATTTCGCGCGCGATCTTTATTTTCAGGGCATCGGCGCGTCCGGCTTCGTGCTCGGACGCATTCACGACGAGAGCCCGCCCGTCGCGGCCGGATGGGCCCTGCGCTATGCGGCGGCGATGCAGGCGATGCGCGACGGCATCGACGCGCGCATCCGCGCGCAGTTGTCCGGCGACGCGCGCGCCATCGCCACCGCGCTGCTGACCGGGCGGCGTGACGCGATCACGACGCCGGTGAACGATGCAATGTTCGTGTCCGGGCTCGGCCATATCCTGTCCATCTCCGGCTACCACATGGCGGTGGTGGCGGGCGTCGTGTTCTTCGCGGTGCGCGGACTGCTTGCGCTGGTACCGGCACTCACCGCGACGTTCCCCATCAAGAAATGGGCGGCGTGCGCAGCGTTGCTCGCCGCCACGTTCTATCTGCTGCTGTCCGGTGCGGAGGTCGCCACGCGCCGCTCCTATCTGATGACGGCTGTGGTGCTGCTGGCGGTGATGGTGGACCGCCGCGCGGTGACGGTGCGCACGCTGGCGGTGGCGGCGCTTGTGGTGCTGGCGCTCGCGCCCGAAGCGCTGGTGCATCCGAGTTTCCAGATGTCGTTCGCCGCCACGCTTGGCCTCGTGACGCTGGTGCAGTTCGGGATGCCGCGCCTGTTCGCCTCGCCCGACAATTCGCTGGCGGCGCGCGCGGCGCTGTGGGGAGGACGCGAGATCGCCGTGCTGCTGCTGGCCTCGCTGGTCGCGGGTCTCGCGACCATGCCGTTCGCCGCCTATCACTTCCACCGGCTCGCGCCGTACGGGCTGCTGGCCAATCTCGCGGCGATGCCGGTGGTGTCCGGCGTGGTCATGCCGGCGGGGCTGCTGGGTCTCGCCGCGATCCCGTTCGGATTCGACGGCTTCTTCTGGTGGCTGATGAATCTCGGCATCGGCTGGATGATCGCGGTGGCGCAGTGGGTCGCGGCTCTGCCCGGCGCGGTCGGGCGGGTGCCGGCATTCGGCACTGGCGCATTGCTGCTGATGACCGCGGGCATTGTGCTGCTCGGTCTGCTGCGCACGCCGTTGCGCTGGATCGGCGCGGTTTCCGTCGCGGGCGGCGTTGCCGTCGCCGTGCTGACGCCGCAGCCGGATGTTCTGATCGCTGGCGATGGCACGGCGGTCGCGGTGCGTGGCCGCGACGGGCGGTTCAGCCTGATGCGCACAGGCGGCGACACGTTCGTCGCGCGCGAATGGCTTGCCGCCGATGCCGATGCGCGCGGCGCTGACGATCCGTCATTGACCTCGGGTGTCTCGTGCGACGAGCTCGGCTGTGTCGCGCCGGATGCGAAGGGCCGCCTGGTTGCGCTGTCGCTGCACCCGTCCGCCTTCGTCGATGATTGCGCGCGCACGCATCTGATCGTGACGACGGGACAGCCGCCGGGCGACTGCGCGGCGCTGGCGTTTGATCGCGAACGGCTGGATCGGGAAGGGGCGGTTGCGCTTCATGCGGAAGGCGAGAGCTATCGCGTCACCGCCGCGCGTCCCTCATCCGCGCGGCGGCCGTGGACGGGCACCGCGCGGGACATCGTCATAGCGCCGCGCAATCCCGATGCCACGCCGGCGGACACTGTTCGCGAGGCGGACGATTAGCCGGAGCGCGTTATTTTTCTTCGGAATTCTCGGATCGTCTGGCGCGGCCGGTCGCGATTCCCGGCGTGTTGCGTTCCCAGAACACGCCCTCTGCATAGCCCTGGATCGTTCGGTCCCGCTCCGCCAGTTCCAGCCGGCGCTCGGCGAGCAGCGCGTATTCTTCCTCCGACTCGATCCCGATGAAACGGCGACCGAGTTTCTTTGCGGCCACCGAACTCGTCCCGCTGCCGAGAAACGGGTCGAGCACCAGATCGTTCGGATTGGAGCTTGCAAGGATCAGCTTCGCGAGCAGCTTTTCGCTCTTCTGTGTCGGGTGGTCGGTGTTCTCGGGCATCGACCAGAACGGGATGGTGATGTCCGACCAGAAGTTGGAGGGATGGGTGTCGCGCCAATTTCCGTCGTCGGATCGCGACCAGTCCTTGGGCGAACCATCCTCATTGCGGTAGGGCGCGATGACGCGACGGCGCAGCTTCACCTCGTCGACGTTGAAGGTGTAGCGGTCGCCGACCGTACAGAACCAGATGTCCTCGCTGGCGTTCTTCCAGTTCGCCTTCGCGCCGCGCCCCTTCTCCCGTTCCCATGTGATCCGGTTGCGGACCTTCAGGCGCGGCGTGATCGCCGCGAAGATCGAGTTCGAGGTGTGCCAGTCACCGCAGACATAGACGCTCGCGTCCGGCTTCAGCAGCGGCAGCAGAACGTCGAGCACGTCACCGAGCCACTTGGCGTAGGCATCGACGGATTTCCGGGTGAAAGCCGTCTCGCCGAAACGCTTGTTGAGGTTGTAGGGCGGATCGAGGATGAGGAGATCGACAGTGCCCGCCTGCAGCAGCGGCGATATCAGCCGACAATCGGCGAGGATCGTGCAGTTCTCGCTCGCCGGGCTGACGTCCTCCGGAGCGAGGAGCTTGCCGCGCAGTCGCTCCCTGTCCGCGTCATTCAATGTGAGTGTGCGGTTTCCGGGCGCGCGCTCCTTGTCGGGCATGACGTCTCTCAACCACGTTGCAGATATTGAAGCATGCTCACGGCTTCTTGCCGATGAAGATATGCACGGCATCCGCGGTGTCGTTGCCGTCCGGAAAGCGCAGGGCCGTGGTCGGTAGCCCGGCGACGCCAAGCATGTCGCGCAAGGTCAGCGCCGCATTGCCGAAATCACCGGTGCGGGTCTCGGCGATCTCGACCTGTACGCCTGAGAACGTGGTGATGGTTCCGACCGCCGGGCGGCCGGAGAGGGTGCGGAGCGGAACCGATCCGTCGCGCGGACGCCGCACCCAACCCGCTTTGCCCAGCGCAGAGGCGATGTCTTCCATCAGCGCTTCCGGCTCGGCTTCGGGATGGACGGTGAAGTCGTAGGGTGTGCCAGCGAAAGGCTTCAGCTTCTCCGCAATCGCGCTCTGCTGCTCCGGCGTGAGCGAGCGCGTCGCACGCAGCCTGGCGATTTCCGCTTCGGCCGCGACGAGGCGGCGGCCCGCGGTGGACGTCCCCTGTTCGAGTTCGCGAACCTGCCCGGTCAGCGCCGTGATGGCGCGCGCCTGCGAGGTCTCCCTGATCCGCAACTCCGACAGTGTGCGGGACGCCGTGCGTTCGGCTGCGATGTGCAGGGCGGCAGCGGCGACGAGGCCGCCGACGATCAGAGCGGGGCCGATACGCGGCGGCACGATCCGGCGGGTGTCGATGACGCGCAGGAGATCGCCGCCGTATTCAAGCAACAGTCCCGCGAGGATCGTCGCGCCCGCGACGGCGATCAGGATGTCGATTGCGGCGGGCGTCAGGGACATGGCGGCATTGCTCGTGGACGTCTGGACGGCATGGCGGACGGAGCGGACGTCACCATTCCGAGCGTGGTGACATGTCCTCTTCGCATGTCCGGATCAGGGCAGCCAGTCCCGCCGGGCGCGACGCGAAGGCGCAATCCGCTCTGCGCCGTTAACGTTTCTTGCGTGCATGATCGCAATTGAACGGCCGCATGCCCTTGCGCGTTAGGCTTACCGGAAAATAGCGCTGCGGTCTTAACCCGTCGGAATTTGGTTTCGTCTAGTGTCCTGCGCGCAAGGAGTTCAACATGCGTACCGCCCTGACGCTCGCCGTTCTGATCGCGTCCTCCGCTGCCGCAGTCGCGGGCGATGGGACCGTTCTCGTCATTCCCGGCCGGCCCGGCGTGCCGGTGATCATCTCCGGTCGCGACGCATCTTATGCCGTTGTCGAGGGCGAATGGGGCCTTGCCAAGAATATCCAGATCCAGCCGATCGTGTATGGCGGCTACGATCCCTATCCGCCCAAGAAGGTCGGCCATTACTATCCGACGCTGGGACACAAGCCGGGTTATGGCCGCCTCGAAATCGAGCCGTCGCCGGACCGGAAATTGCCGAAGCCGGCCGCGAGCTACAGCCGCTCGTGGAGCGCCGAGTCCGCACCGCCGCCCGCGGTGATCACGCAGGAATCGCCGCCCGTGATCGTCGCCCCGCAGATCGGCGGCGGGCTGCCTTATCCACCCTATCCGCCGTATCCCCCCGTCATGGGACCGCGGCCGGGCTTTCCACGCTAGCCGATACGACAACGACAAAACGATAATATCCAACAGGAGAGACACTATGCGTCAGATGATTTCGGGGCTGGTCGCGGCGGTCGCCGTGGTCGGTCTGAGCGCGGCCCCCGCCAAAGCCTGCGGCTTTTCCTCGGGCTGCGGTTCGCCTTGCTCGGCGCCGGTTTACAACCCCTGCGGCGGTCCGGGCGTCTACAGCTACGGCCTGAGCTACGGCACCTATGAGCGTCTGCCCTCGATCAACGTGCCGCAATATTACTACGTCAACCAGGGGCCGACCTATACGGGGCCGGGCGCGTTCGCGCCGTACCCGACCTATCAGGAGCGCGCCGTGTCCGGCTGGCAGGGTGTCTCCAGCCCATACTACTACGGCTATTATGGCGGTCCGTATGCCAACGCCACCAGCCATTACTATGATGGTGCGCCTCGCTGGTCCGGCCCGGCGATCTACCGCAATCCCTATGTTCGCGGCGCTGCCTACCGCCCGTACCGGGCGAGCCCCCGTTACTACGGCGTTCGCCGTGCGGCCTATTCGCCGACCTACGGCTATCGCAGCTACGGCGTGCGCTCGGGCTATGCCCCGCGCTACGGTTACGCGCGGCCGAGCGTTCGTTACGGCGTGCCGGCGATGCACGGCCGCTCGGCCTATCGCGGCGGCTATTCGTACGCCATGCCGCGGCAGGGCTATCGCGGCCCGGCCTATCATGGTGGCTACGCGGGACGCCCGATGCATTCCGGAACGGGCGGACTGGAGCGTCGCCCGCGCTGATCCGCTTGAGAGCACTGCCACGACAAGCGCCCGTTCGACTACGCGAGCGGGCGTTTTCCTTTCAGCCCATCAGGCCGAGCCGGGACGCGCCGATATACAGCGACAGTGCCGCCGCATTCGAGACGTTGAGGCTCTTGATGTCGCCCGGCAGGTCGAGACGCGCCACGCAGGCGCAGGTCTCGCGCGTGAGCTGGCGCAGGCCCTTGCCCTCGGCGCCCAGCACCAGCGCCAAAGGTTGGCGCAGGGGGATTTTAGAGAGATCGTCCTCGCCAGCGCTGTCGAGTCCGACGGTGAGGAATCCGCGCTCGTTCATTTCGGTCAGCGCACGCGCGAGGTTCTGGACACTCACCAGCGGCACAAGTTCCAGCGCGCCCGACGCGGATTTGGCAAGGACGCCCGTCGCCTCCGGGCTGTGGCGGGCGGTGAGGACGACGGCCTTGACCGCGAAGGCGGCCGCCGATCGCAGGATGGCTCCGACATTGTGGGGGTCGGTAATCTGGTCGAGCACCAGCACGATGCCGTCGTCCGGAAGGGTTTGAAGAGTGGGCGAGGGCAGCGGCTCGGCCTCGGCCAGCAGGCCCTGATGCACGGCGTCCGGCCCGAGCCGGGAATCGATGTCCGATGGCCGGACGATCTCCGGCGTCACGCGGGTCTCGATCTGCTCTTCCTCCAGCCGCCTGGCCGCATTCTCGGTGAGGAGCAGCTTGAGGATGGTGCGGTCGGGATTGGCCAGCGCCGCGCTGACCGTATGCCAGCCGTAAAGGATCACCGGACCGTCCCGGTCACGCTCGGGACGGTCGCGCCAGTTGCGACGCTGTAGAGATGAACCGGGCCGTTTCGGTCCGCGGTATTTGCGCTCGTTCATGGCCGGATACATAGCCGAACCGGAGCGGCAGGCAACCTTGGTGACGTAGTCACGCCCGCGCCGCGGCGCGGATCACTCGGCCGCAGCCGGGTGTTCGCCGGGCGCGACCAGCGGCTCGTAGTGATGCGGCAGGCGCATCACCATGATGTCCTTGCGACGCACGACGTTGGTCGGATAGCGGCTGTCGAGATTGGTGGTATCGACTTCGGTGGACGCAAGGCCCGCACCATCGGCGACGATGGCTTCGCGGCGGGGAAACTCGAACGTGTCGGGACCGAACACGCCGCTCTTGCCCGCATAGCCGGCCGCTTCGTCGCAGACATTGGCGAAGGCGAGGAACACGTTGTTCTCCCCGGCGCGGGCGCGGAAGTGATGCCAGTGGTGCGGATCCGCGCCGGTCGGGATCGGATAGTTTTGCGCGATCGTCGTTCCCGCGTGAGCCTGCGTGAAGCGCCCTCCGATCGCGGCCGGACAGGCCACGATATCGCAGCCGCGCAGCGCGAGCACACGGCCCGACTCCGGAAACGACGCGTCGTGACCCACCAGCAGGCCGACGCGGCCGATGCGGGTGTCGCACACTGTCCATTCGTCACCTGCGCTGGCCCAGTTGCCGTCCTTGCCGCTCAGGTGCAGCTTGCGGTGAACGCCGATCAGGCCTTCAGGGCCGGCCAGCAGCGCGCTGTTGTAGACGCGCTCGCCATCCGCCTCGGCGAAGCCGGTGACGATGTAGAGACCAAGTTGTGCCGCGAGCGCCACGAGTTGCCGCACGGCAGGGCCACCGACACTTTCGGGAGCCGGGGCGCCGAGGCCGGTCAGCGCGCGCTCGGGAAACACCACCATGTCCGCGTCATGCTCGGTCTTTGCGGCGCGGGCCATGGTTTCCATCGTTGCGAGATTTGCGCCGATGTCATCGCCCGGCGCAAATTGCGCGACGGCAACGCGTGACCTGATGCCCTTCGGCAGTGGCCGATGGCCATACAGGCCGAAGAAATCCAGCGGATTCCACGCGAACGTGGTGGTCGGCAATTCCATATACAGGTCCGGCCGCCGCTGCTCGAACACCGGCTCGTCCAGCACCCGGCGCGCGCGGGCGCGCTCAAGATCGATGTCGGCATAGGCGATGCCGTCGCCGGAATCGATCACGGCCTCGATGCCGGCGTCGGGTGCGATTACGCAGGAGCCACCGGAGAATTGCACGGTCCGCTCGAGTCCCCAGCGGTTGCTTTCGATCACGTAGCAGCCGTTCTCAAACGCGCGGCTGATCCAGTATGGGGCCGGGGTACGCTCCGCCAGCCAGTTCGAGATGTGGCAGATCACGTCTGCGCCGCCGAGTGCCGCGAGCCGCGCGGTCTCGATGAAATGGATATCCATGCAGATCAGCATCGCGATGCGGCCGATCGGGGTCTCGAACACCTGATGGCCGAGATTGCCCGGCGCGGACCACTTCGGCTCCGAGATGTAAGGATGTGATTTGCGGTGCGTGCCGATCACGCCGTCCGGCCCGATCAGCGCGGCGGCGTTATAATACAGGCCCGTCGTCGCATCGATCTCCGGCATGCCGATCACGATGTAACAGTCATGCGCGCGGGCGATCTCGTGAAAGCGCCCGGTGGTCGGGCCGGGGATGGTCTCGACGAAGGGCGACACCTCGGCGCGGTCGAACCAGCAGTATCCCGTCGTGCCCATCTCCGGCGTCACGATCAGGCGCGCGCCGTTTTCGGCGGCTTCCGTCACCATGTCGAGAAGCCGCGCGATGTTGCGCTCCTTCTCGAACATCGTCGGCTCGAACTGGATGGTTGCAACCTTGTGGAGCGTGGGCATGGTGCTGACCTTTCGGGGATTCTCGGGCTCGCTCAGACGAGGTACGCTTTCTTGATCGACGCGCCGAGCGTGTATTTCGGATCGACCATGTTGCCGAGCCGGACGCGGCCCGCCTGCGTCAGCAGCATATACGCGTCGATCTCGTCGAAGCCGTAGTCGGCGGCCATCCAGCGCACCAGTTCGCGATAGGCGATGCGGGCGGCATCCTCCATCGGGCGCGCGGAGCCGATCGTCATGATGAAGTCCGGCGTTTCGAGGCGCGGCCACTTGATGGTCCAGCCCTTGATGAGATCGACCTGCAGCGTCGTCACGGTCGGATGCTCAAGCGCGACGCCGCACAGTTCGCCGTCGCCCTGCGCGGCGTGGCAGTCGCCGAGATAGAGAAGCGCGCCCTTGATGTTCACCGGCAGGTAGACCACGGCGCCGACGCCGACGTCGGGAAGATCCATGTTGCCGCCATAGTAATCCGGATGCAGCGACGAGATTGCCTCGATCTCCGGCGACGTCCCGATGGTGCCGATGAACGGCTCGTAGGGCAGGGTGATCTTGTCGCTCCACTTCGTGCCGGTCTCGGCATCGACGTAGAGCTTCTTCACGCGCTCGGGCAGCGGGGGATTGAGCAGCGCCGTATCGCCGGTCGAAACCAGCCCGCCGAAGTCCGGCATCACCACGGTCGTGCCGCGCGGCTGCTCGCCACGGGGCACGATGCTTTTGATGTAGACCGCGAGCGTATCGCCTTTCTCCGCGCCGTTCACGTAGATCGGCCCGTTCTGGGGATTGAGATAGGGAAAGGTCAGGATCTCGCTCGGCTTGTCGCTCTCGCTCTTGATCTTGCCCTCGAAGGCGTCGTGGGTCTCGGCCGATACGACGTCGCCGGGATTGATGGTCAGCACCGGGCTCGCATAGGGACCATAAACGTAATGATACGTTCCCTGCGTTGCTTCAGTGATCATGTGCTCTGCGCCGGCCTTGCCTTTGGCCAGTCCCTTGCGTGACATGATCGAGCTTTCGAGCCAGGACATTCCCATTTCCCCTTTTCCAACCTGTGTCGTTCGAAGCGGCCGCGGCGATTGCTTAATCGCCTCGCGGTCGGCCCTCGTCCCGCCGGCCAATGCCGCCCGTCGCCGGCAAAACGTAACAGCAAAAATCCGGCTGTGGAGAACGGGCGCCCCCAGGGATTGCACGAACAGTTGCCCGAACGTCTTTCGTCGGCCTGGCCGCAGGCGGATCTGCAAGTTGGAGGCCAGAGTATTTTGCGCCGGGGGGACACGAGCCGGGCGTTTGCAGGGAAGGCCAGGCTTGTCTGGAAGGCAGGCTTTTCTGGAAGGATGGAGCCGCCGCTGCGGAAGGTGTCGCGATGACGGCGAGCGACAAGTTCGGAAATTTTGGAGCAATTTCAATATGGTGGTGGGGGAGGCAGGACTCGAACCTGCGAAGCCATGAGGCGGCTGATTTACAGTCAGCTCCCTTTGCCACTCGGGACACTCCCCCGTTCCGGCATCATCGGCGCGCCGCCACCGTACGGGCGGTGCTGCGCATGGCGATGAGGCTGAAAGGATTGCCCGATCAACGGGCTCCCGGTCGGGCGCGTTTATGGGCGAAGGTCGGTATGGAAGTCAACCGAGTGTGACGCGATTTCGTCATCCGCATCCGCATCGGTCCGGCGCGGCCATGCTGCGGCGATCCGGCGCGGCGCCAGCTTGCGCTCTCGCAAGGCCGACGGTGCCGTCTGGGGTAAGAGACTAAAAAGACAGGTATTTTAGAAGGAGGAGCGAGCCAGTGACGAAACCCGCCAAGACCGCTGCCGAACTGATCGAACTCGCCAAATCGGAATTGCAGGCCCACATGCCCTATCCCGAGGGGATTGTGGTGTCCGTCCTCTCCGACGGCGATGGATTTGAATTCCGTGTGTCGGCCGACGAGGAGACCAGGGCAAGAGCCGGCTATCCGGAAGCGGTGGCCCTGCTGGTTCAGATCGGCGACCAGTTGAGCCGTCAGTACAGCCTGCGGTCCTGATCCGCGGCGCGGCAATTGTCAGTGTGTTGATAACCCGGTCGCGGCAAGGAAATCTCAACAGGTTTGCTGCCCCCTAGCGGCGATCTCATAGCCGTTCGGGGAGACATGACGCCGGAATCCTTCAAGCTTCTGCTCCGTTCGGGGGCCAGACGGGCTGCAATGCGCGGGGTGCTGTCGGCAATCGCCGCGACGGGGGCGGGACGATGGTTTCCGGCCGCAGCCGGCCGCGCGATCATTTTCACGCTGCATCATGTCCGGCCGGACCGTGGACAGGTCTTCGATCCGAACGCGCATCTGTCGGTGACGCCGGACTTTCTGAGCGAGGCCATCGTCGCCGCGACGGAGTGCGGCCTGCATCCGGTGCATCTGGAGGATCTGCCGGGGCTGCTGGCGCAACCTGCGGACGAGCGCCGCTTTGTCTGTTTCACGCTCGACGACGGCTATCGCGACAATGCCGCCTTTGCCGCGCCGGTGTTTCGCAGGCACGGTGTGCCCTACACGATTTTTGTGACTCCCGGTTTCGTGACGCGCAGCCGGACGATGTGGTGGGAGACCGCAGAAGCGCTGGTGCGCGCGGTTCCGCAACTGCGGTTCGATTTCGGGCGAGGCGAGGAGGCGCTGGGCTGCACGGACGTGGCGGACAAGATGGCCGCCTTCGAGCGGCTGGTGGCCTTCGTGCAGGCGGCCGACGAGGACATGGCGGTGGCGCGGATCGACGGCGCGGCGGCCGCACAGGCGGGCATCGACGCCATGGCCATCGTCAACGACGAGATCATGACGGCCGATGAATTGCGCGTTTTGAGCGAAGGCGATCCGCTGGTCCGGCTCGGCGCGCACACGATGACCCATCCGGCGCTGGCGCGGGTCAGCGAGGACCGCCTGCGGCACGAACTGATCCATTCGGCGGCGCAGATCGCGGTCTATTGCGACCGCGTTCCGCTGGCGCTGGCCTATCCCTACGGCAGTCCGGCGGCGGTGGGCGAGCGGGAGCAGCGCGTCGCGGCGGAACTCGGCTTCTCGGTCGCCGTCACCACTCAGCCCGGGGTTCTGACCACGGACAGCCTGCGCCGGCCGACTGCATGGCCGCGCGTCTCGCTGAACGGTCACTTCCAGAAGGCACGCTATGTGCGGGCTCTCGCCAGCGGGCTGCCGTTCCGGCTTCGTGGCTGATCGGCGGCAGCGCCGGAACCGAAACCGTGGGCGCGCATTAACCGTCCTGGCAGACGGCCGGGACCGTGCAGGCCGGTTTTCTGTCATCGGCGGTAATTTTGTGCGCGTCTCCGCTGTCTGGTCCGGGGGCGGCGTTTGTGGAGAGGTCGCATATGGCTCCGCGTGCGAACTGGAAGGGCTTTCTGCGCCTGTCGCTCGTGACCTGTCCGGTCGCGCTGTTTCCCGCGACCTCGGAGAGCGAGAAGGTCAGCTTCAACCAGATCAACCGCAAGACCGGCAACCGGATCAGGTATCTGAAGGTCGATGCGGAGACCGGCGACGAGGTCGAGGCCGCCGACATCATGAAGGGCTACAAGGTCGACACCGATCAGTACATCGAGGTGACGCCGGACGAGATCGAGGCGATCCTGCCCGAGTCCGGCCATACCATCGAGATCGACCAGTTCGTTCCCAAGCAGGAGATCGACGATCTCTATCTGATGCGTCCGTATTACATCGTGCCGGACGGCAAGGTGGGGCACGATGCCTACGCCGTGATCCGCGACACCATCAAGGCGATGGACAAGGTGGCGCTGGCGCGTCTCGTGCTCACCAACCGCGAGCATGTCATCGCGCTGCAGCCGCGCGGCAAGGGACTGGTCGGCATTCTGCTGCGCTATCCATACGAGGTGCGCGACGAGCATGACTATTTTGACGACATTCAGGACGTGAAGGTCACGAGGGAGATGCTCGATCTTGCCCGCCATATCGTCGAGAGCAAGTCCGCGCATTTCGCACCTGAAGATTTCAAGGACGAGTACGAGAGCGCGCTGATCGACCTGATCAACCGCAAGAATGCGGGGCAACCCATGCCCAAGGCGAAGCCGCGTCAGGAAGGCAATGTCATCAGCCTGATGGATGCGCTGCGCCGCAGCCTTGGGAAGGGAGACGACGCGTCGTCTGCCGTCAAGGCGGATGCGCCGGCCGGGAAGAAGAAGGCTCCGGCCAAAGGCCGCAAGACTTCCCGCAAGCGTGTGGAGGGGCAGCGCGAGATGCTGCTGCCGATCTCGGGGAAGGGCGCAGCCAGGGAGGCTTCGTCGGCGAAGGCTCCCGTCTCCAAAACGCCGGCGCGCAAGGCGTCTGCGAAGTCCGGCCGGCAGCGCAAGGCCGGTTAGCGCGTGATTTGTCCACAGGAGTCTGCTTGCCGCCTGACTGTTGGGCGTGGGCGGAGCGGTGTCTGGCCTGATAATGCAGCGGGAATCGCGGTTGTCCCGGTGAGTTGCGCCGAGATCGCTGGGCGGAGCGGCATCAGACGGACCGATGATGGCCATCACGATTTTCGGCATCAAGAATTGCGACACGATGAAAAAGGCGCGCACCTGGCTCGACGCCGCCGGGATAGCCTACGCCTTTCATGACTATAAAGTCTCCGGTATCGATCGCGCCCATCTCGACCGCTGGAGCAAGGCGGTTGGTTGGGAGGTCCTGCTCAACAAGGCCGGCACCACGTTCCGCAAACTCGATGACGCCGACAAGCAGGATCTGACCAAGGCCAGGGCGCTGGCGTTGATGATCGCCCATCCGTCGCTGATCAAGCGCCCCGTCGTGGAGCGCGGCGAGGATGTTCTTGTCGGTTTCAAGCCGGAGGCCTATCAGCAGTTCTTCCGGCAAGGATGATCGCTCCTCGCCGCTCCGCCAGCGAGGTCGGTGTAACTGAGCTGACTTTATCGCGACGCGGTCGTGACCGCCGTCGATGTCGATCCCCGCACCACGCCGCCGTCATCGATGAACTCGAAATAGACCCGATCGCCGGACGGGTTGGCGGGAATGTCGCGGAGGAATCCGGGGTTCGCAATAGGTGTTTATATACCTCCTTTCGGGGTGTCATTCGCCGTTGCAATCGGGCCGCCGCCGTTGCATACCAAGCGCCTGCGCGGGTGTAGCTCAATGGTAGAGCAGCAGCCTTCCAAGCTGAATACGAGGGTTCGATTCCCTTCACCCGCTCCAGCTTTTCCTCGGAAGATCAAAACACCGGACGGGGCGGTCGCCTGCCGCCGCGTACGGCCATGTGTTGACCTTATCATGTTTGGGGACACGAGATTCCCGCGTTGCAGCTTTTTGTCGGGACAACGTGTGGTACACGTTGTTTCGATTTCAAAGAATCGCGTTTCCTCGAGTTATATCCCCTCCAATTTCCAAAACTGATCGCGTTCGTGGTCTCCTCCCCGATCCGGGGCGTGAGGTCATGCGGCCTGTTTGGGAGGAGGGATGCCCTCGGGCGAGATGCGGCTCGCGGTCAGGTGAGCAAGCTGACGTCGGATGCGCCGTATGAGGACAATCTGGGGAGTGGCTGTCGGGATTTTCCTGCTGGTCCTGGTTGGCCCGGTTCGGGCGGAGGCGGCCGAGACCCTCCGGTCGAAGCAGGATATTTTCAGAACGTCATCCGCGGCTCTCGGCGACAGATGGACTGCACTGTCCACTGCCGAGATGGTTGCGGCTTACGTGGAAAGAGCGATCCCCTTCCGAAGCTGGATCCACATCTGTCATGCGATTCGTTCGGATCGGCAGTTCGGTTTCCTGATGGGAAGTTGTCTCGAACGACAACGCGTTTTTCTTCAGCAAATTCCGGTTGTCGCGTTTGAGGAGGCTTATCGGACCGCGCTCGATCGGCTGTGGGACAGCAATCCACTGGATGCGATCAAGTTCGCTCACGACATGCAGTGGCAACGGCATGACGACGTCGTTCGCGACGATGCGATATCGATCGCGCAGATTGGCTTGGCTGTGATCGTCGTAATCGGGTTTATCGTTGCCGCGATCTATTTCAGTCTGAGGGTGCGTAGGCGTCAGAGACGCCATGCGGCTTTGCTCGGCGGATAGCGGCAAGACATCGTTCTCAGAGAATGCGTTTTCTCAGAGAATCCGCTTCGCCCCCGGAATTTTCCTCAGGGCTGCGGTCGTTGCCCAGCTCAGCGGAAGCGCCAGCAGGAACACCACCGTGGCCTTGGCGATGGCCGGCCAGTTCATGTCGTAAAGCCAGTACTGCAGCCAGAGCACGAAGGGATAGTGGACAAGGAAGATGCCGTAGGCATCGTTCTGAAGCGCGTCGAGCAGATTGAACTGCGTCGTCATGAAGCGCAGGAAGAATCCAAGGATCGCAAACATGATCGCGGCGCTGAAGATCACGAAGACGAGGCCGTAAACGGCTTCGTACCAGTCGGGCAGCATGTCGGGATTACCGAGGATACCGCGCTTGATGTAGATCAGCACCCACAGCAGCGTGTACGGAATGGCCGCGAATGCCGCCCAGGTGAACCAGTTGGCCGCAAGGCGGCCATCGGGTGCGATCAGTCCGCGATCGGTATTGAGCGCGCCGATCCCGGCTCCGAAGAAGAAGTAGGTCGCATAGAGCCAGACGCGGCTGGTCTGCACGGAGAACGGTCCGAATTCGAACCAGTCGGTGGGGCCGTAGTAGACGCGCAGGGGAACGTAGACCAGCGCGGTGACCGCGACCATCACGAGGAAGAAGACGATCGGCCGGTTGTGGCCGCGCGTCGAAAGCCGGTTGATCGGCTCGATGACAGTCGGTTCGAGTCGGAAGATCACGCCCGCGAACACGTCGAACAGCAGCAGAACCCAGGTAAACCAGATCGGTCCGCTGGGCCACGGCCCGACCGTGATCATCCGCCACCAGTAGGCGGCGAAGCTGATGTCCTCCTGGCGCAGCGCGATCGCGTAGTACGCGATGGGGATGACCGTGAAGGCGCAGATCACGAACGGCACGCCGAGCCGCAGCAGGCGGTCGTGGGTGAAGGCGCCCGGCACCTTGTGGGCGAGGCTCGGCCAGACGAACAGACCAGACAGGAAGAAGAACACCGCCATGAAGAAACTGTCGGTGGCGAGCACGATGACGTCGAAGCCGATCCACGAGGCGGGATCGGTGTGACCGAAATGGGTGTAGGGGATCACCGAGTGGTGGACCAGCACCACCAGTGTCAGGAAGGTTCGCGCCCGGTCGAGCGCAAGATTGCGTGACGTCTTCGGAGGCTGCGGGACGGATTTGTCGGTCGGGTAGGGAACCAGGACCATCGCAATGCTCGCCGTCTCTGTAATCCATGCGGGCCGGCAAGCCAACGATGACGGCCGGCGGGCCTGTCGCATCGGTTCTTAGCAGCCGAGTATGGAACCAGTGTTGCCGGGCGTTCTCCGGAACGCAAGAGAGCCGTCTGCGGCGGATTGGCCGATATCCGCCGCGAAAGCGACGTCACGGTATGGGTTCGATGGCAACGAGGTCGGGATAGAAGGCGAGATAACCGGCGATGGCCTGCACTGCCGGATAGGGCGTCTCGTAGCTCCACACCGCGTTGTCCAGCGCGCGATCCGAAGTCCGGATCGAGAAGTAGCTGGCGTCGCCCTTGTACGGACAGCGGGTCGTGTGATCGGTGCGCGTCAGGCGCGTCATATCCACGTCCGCCCGAGGAATGTAGTGAACGGGCGAATAGCTCGCCTCACGAAGGGTCAGGGCATTCGCCGTCTCGGCCAGCACAAGGCCGTCCACGCTGACGCGGATACGTTGCTGGGCCGGTGCGATGGTGATCGGATGGTCGGGGCCGGGGATTTTCATGGCTGGCGTCCTCTGATCGAATTCCCATATGGCGCGGGCGGAGCCGCGCGCGTGAAGTTTGCCGGTGCGGGAGCCCGCTGGTGCGACGTTTTGCAAAGTGCGAAGCTTGAGGAACGATTTGCAGATGGCCCGATGCCGGTCATATTTGCGCCTGTTCCATGGTCGATCCCTGAGATTCGATCGGACCGGGCGACGTTGCGAGAGGAGAGACTTGGATGCCGATGGATGCCCGCGATATTGAAAGCATGATCAAGGCGGCGCTGCCCGATGCCGAGGTGACGATCCGTGATCTCGCGGGAGACGGCGATCACTACGCTGCGACGGTCATCTCGGAGGCCTTTCGCGGCAAGAGCCGGGTTCAGCAGCATCAGATCGTCTATCAGGCCCTCAAGGGGCAGATGGGCGGCGTGCTGCATGCACTGGCGCTTCAGACCGGCGTCCCTGCGTCCTGACCAGGCGCATTGCGCCTGCGCGGCAGGGAGCGGCGAGGTCCCCGGCTTCATCATTTCCGGTCAGGCCGCGCGAAGCGCGGATACGGAAAACAGCCCGGCCTTGTCGCGCCAGACGCTCCCAATGCTCCAGCCAGCCCCCTCGACCAGAGCCTTCAGCCGCAAATCGCTGAACTTGTAACTGTTTTCCGTATGGATGCTTTCGCCGGCCCGGAATGCGAAGGTCTGGCCGAGAATCCGGACTTTCTGCGGCCTGCGGCTGATCAGGTGCATCTCGACGCGATGCCGCTCCCGGTTGTAGACGGCGCGATGGCAGAAGGCCGACAGATCGAAATTGCCGCCGAGTTCGCGATTGATGCGGCTCAGCAGGTTGAGGTCGAATTGCGCGGTCACCCCTTCAGCGTCGTTGTAGGCGGCCTGCAGGATGGCGTCGTCCTTTTCGAGATCGGCTCCGAGAATCATCCACGCTCCCCGGCCCAGGATCGAGCGCGCGTTGGCGAGAAACCGGCTGGCTTCGTGCGGATCGAAGTTGCCGATGGTCGAGCCGGGGAAGAAGCCGACCTTGGTCATGCCGCTTACGGCTGATGGCAGGGCAAATGGCGCCGTGAAGTCGGCAACCACCGGATGGACCGGCAGGTCGGGAAAGTCGGCACGCAGCGCGGCAGCCTCACTCTCCAGAAAGTCGCCGGAGATGTCGACCGGCACATAGGCGCCGAACCGGCAGCGCTCCAGCAGAATACGGATTTTGGTCGTGGAGCCTGCTCCGAATTCCACCAGCGCGGAGCCTCGGGGAAACAGTTGCGCGATGTCGTCGGCATGGTCGCGCAGGATGCCGAGTTCGGTTCGTGTCGGATAGTATTCGGGAAGCCGGGTGATCTTTTCAAACAATTGCGAGCCGGCGGTGTCGTAGAAATACTTCGGCGACAGCCGTTTCGGCGTTTCCGACAGGCCATCCACAACGTCGGACGCGAAGGCGGTTGTGCGCTCGTCGAGTTTGGCCGAGCGGGCGATGGACGCCACATGCGCATTCATGGGTGCACTCCGAATGGTCCTCGCCGGGCTGATCAGCCCGCGTAGTCGGCGAGGCGCAGGCCGGTGAATTGCCAGCGGTGATGGGGATAGAAGAAATTCCGGTAGGTGAGGCGGCTGTGACCTTCGGGCGTGGCGAGCGAGGAGCCGCGCAGCACCAGCTGGTTCACCATGAACTTCCCGTTGTATTCGCCGAGCGCCCCCTCGACGGCGCGGTAGCCGGGATAGGGAGCATAGGCGCTTCGCGTCCACTGCCAGACGATACCGAACGCACCGTTGAGGTGTCCGGTGCGCGCAGCGACCTCCCATTCCATCTCGGTGGGAAGATGCTTGCCAGCCCATCGCGCATAGGCGTCGGCCTCATAATAGCTGACGTGGCAGACGGGGGCGTCCGGATCGACGGGGCGGATGCCGCCGAGCGTCACGACGTGCCATTTTCCGTCGATCTGCCGCCAATGGCCGGGAGCCTGCCAGTCTTCGCGGCTGGCTGCGGCGAAACCGTCCATCAGCCACAGCGTCGGCGTGCGGTAGCCGCCGTCGGCCATGAAGGCGAGCCAGTCGCCATTTGTGACGAGATCGCGCGCGATCTTCACGGGGCCGACGAGCGCGCGATGCGCGGGCTCCTCGTTGTCGAAGTGAAAGCCCTCGCCCGGGTGGCCGATCGTATGAATGCCTTCCGTCAGATCGAGGGTGTCTTTCGTCCGGGTTGAGGCGGGCGGCTGCCAGTTCGTATCGTAAGCGGGCGGGATCGGGTTCTGCGCAAAGGCGTGCAGAATGTCGGTGAGCAGCAATTCCTGATGCTGTTGCTCGTGGTTGAGGCCGACCTCCATCAGCGGGGCGATGTTCGCCAGCAGTGTCTCGTCCGCCTCCGTCAGAAAGGCGTCCATCGCCGCGTCCACATAGGCGCGATAGGCGGCGATCTCTCCTGCGCCGGGGCGGGTGAGGAGGCCACGCTGGTCGCGCGCATGACGGGGGCCCGCCGACACATAGTACGAGTTGAACAGGAATGCGTAGTCCGGATGGAACACCTTATAGCCCGGCGCGTGGGGGCCGAGCAGAAACTGCTCGAAGAACCATGTCGTGTGCGCGCAATGCCACTTCGTCGGGCTCGCATCGGGCATCGACTGCACGACCTGGTCTTCCGGCGACAGCGGGCTGGCGCGCCGCCCCGTCTCCGAGCGCACGGCTCGATACCGCGTGCGCAGGCCGGAACGAAGACGGCCGGGCGGGGGATCGTCGGAGGCGGCGGGGCGGGGGGCTGTGAGGGCCAAGGATATCTCCAGCTTTTGAAGAGGAGAACGTGTTTCCGCTCGGCCTGTTCCGTAAAACACTGGCCCACGAAAGTCGCCCGTAAATAGGAAATTTCCCCTGCTCCGCAACCCATCAGGGTAGCTGGGGTGATTTCTCCCATTTTCCAGTGGGATGGCGCCGCAAATCGGGCTATCTATATATTCAACATCAGAACGGCTGCGGGACTGCGCCGTCAGCGGTTTCGAGTGGCCTTCGCCGCTCGCAGGGAAAAAGCCATGAGCATCGAGCAATTCATCGACAACGAAGTGAAGTCCAACGACGTCGTGCTGTTCATGAAGGGCACGCCGCAGTTTCCGCAGTGCGGCTTTTCCGGTCAGGTCGTGCAGATCCTCGACCACATCGGCGTGCCCTATAAGGGCCTCAACGTGCTGGACTCCGCCGATCTTCGCGACGGCATCAAGGTCTACTCGAACTGGCCGACCATCCCCCAGCTCTACGTGAAGGGCGAGTTTGTCGGCGGCTGCGATATCGTGCGCGAGATGTTCCAGGCTGGCGAGTTGCAGGCGCTGTTCGCCGAGAATGGCATCGCGGTGGATCAGGCTGCCGAGTGATCCAGCCGGTCGGGCGGCGAATATTCGGCGCCGCGCGACTTGAGATCGTGGTGGCCGACATCACGATCCTGGCTGTTGACGCTATCGTGAACGCCGCCAACACCTCGCTGCTGGGCGGGGGCGGCGTTGACGGCGCGATTCACCGGGCTGCGGGTCCCGGCCTTCTCGATGAGTGCCGGACGCTCAACGGATGCGCCACCGGGGATGCCAAAATGACCCGCGGCTACAACCTGCTGGCGCGCCATGTGATCCACGCGGTCGGGCCGGTCTGGCACGGCGGACTGGATGACGAGGACGAACTGCTGTCCTCCTGCTACCGCCGCAGTCTGGAGATCGCCGGGGCCCACCGCCTCGGCTCGATCGGGTTCCCTGCCATCTCCACGGGCGTTTACCGGTTTCCGCCGCGCCGGGCGGCGACCATCGCAACGCAGACTGTCCGTGACAGCCTGACGGACGCGGCAAGCATCTCCAATGTCATATTCTGCTGTTTTTCCGAGGCAAGCGCCCGGTTGCATGCCGAGGCGCTGGCGCGCCTTTGACCGCTTGCATGCGGACATCGGCCTTCACTACAATTTGTTAAATTGATCAGCTTTCGCGACCGGTGCTATCCGGGCGTATCGAGCTTCCAATGAAGGTCACAATTGCATGACTGGATTCGAGAAACGCCGCTCCGGATTGTCACGCCGTCAGGCTCTGGTTGGTATGGGCGTGGCGCTGGGCGCTCCCGCCATCCTGACGGGCCGGGCGACGGCGGCGAATTTCGATCCGCCCAAAGGCGGTGTGCTGTCGAAGGCGAAGCTCGACGCCATCGGTGACTATTTCCGCAACGAGATCGCCACCGACAAGATCCCCGGGGCGATCGTCTACATCGAGCAGTACGGCAAGCCGGTGTTCGACGGCTATTTCGGCGTCCGCAACGTCGCGACCAACGAGCCGATGACGCCGGATACGATCTTCCGCATCTATTCGATGACCAAGCCGGTGACCTCGGTCGCGGCGATGATGCTGATCGAAGAGGGCAGGCTGAAACTGGACGATCCGGTCGCGAAATTCATCCCCGCGTTTGCCGAGACCAAGGTCGGCGTCGAGGTGAAGGGCGAGGACGGCCAGCCGACGCTGAAGCTGGAGCCGCTGAAGCGCCCGATCCTGGTGCGCGATCTGCTGCTGCATACATCGGGCATCACTTACGGATTTTACGGCGACTCGCTGGTGCGCAAGGCCTACAAGGCCGCCGAGATCTACGCCGGCGATTTCGACAACGCCGAGTTCGTGGAGCGCATCGCACGCCTGCCCACGCAAGAGCAGCCCGGCACGCTGTGGGACTATGGCCATTCCACCGACGTGCTTGGCCGTATCCTCGAGATCGTGTCCGGCAAGTCGCTGTATGAGTTCGAGAAGGAGCGGCTGTTCGATCCGCTCGGCATGAAGGACACCGGATACTACGTCTACGACAAGTCCAAATGGGATCGGATCGCGGAGCCGCTTCCAAAGGACGGCGATTTCCGCACCGGCATGGTGCGTAATCCGCGGGTTTGGAAAAAATGGCAATCCGGCACCGGAGGCCTGGTGTCGACGATCCGGGACTTCTCCACCTTTGCGCGCCTCATCCTGCACAAGGGCACGCTGGATGGCCGGCAGTATCTCAAGCCGGAGACATTCGCAGCGATGGCCACCGATCACATCGGTCCGGGCTCCGGCGTCGCGCGCGACTATTTCTATTTCCCCGGTGACGGCTTTGGCTTCGGCTATGGCCTCGCGGTCCGGACTGATCCCGGCAACGCCAAGCCGCCGCCGCCGGGCTCGCTCGGCGAACTGAAATGGGATGGGGCGGGGGGCACCTATTTCATCGTCGATCCGGCGCAGGACATGTTCATGGTGCTGATGATCCAGACCCCGACCGAGCGCGAGCGCATCAAGCCTGCTCTCAAGCGGATGATCTATGACGCGCTGGTGTGATGGCTGATTGACAGCCGGCGTGATCGGCCGCACGTTCCCGCCATCCGCGTGACTGGCGCTGCACGAAGATGGGCCACCATCGGGAAGCGCGGATCGTTGTGAGCCGCGCGCCTGGGCATCGTCTCCCATGGACCGGAGGTCTGCGATGCGCGTCGTGATGCTGCTCTATCCCCGTTTGACCCAACTCGATCTGACCGGGCCGTTCGAGGTCTTTGCACGTTTTCAGGAACTCGAACGTCACCTCGTCTGGAAGACGACCGACGCCGTGCCGGACGGCGGTGGCCTGCGCCTTCTGCCGTCGACCGATTTCGCCTCCTGTCCGCAGGCGGACATTCTGTTCGTGCCCGGCGGGCCGGGGCAGGCGGCGTTGATGGACGACGAGGAGACGCTTGCCTTCCTGCGGCGGCAAGCGCAGGGCGCAGCTTACGTCACGTCGGTCTGCACCGGATCGCTGGTGCTGGCGGCTGCCGGACTTCTGACGGGCTACCGCGCAACCTGCCACTGGCTGTCGCTTGGCCAGCTCGGCTATTTCGGCTGCGTGCCGGTGGCCGAGCGCGTCGTGGTGGACCGCAACCGCGTCACCGGCGCGGGCGTCACGTCGGGCATCGATTTCGCGTTGACGCTGTGCGCGCATCTGTTCGGAGAGGAGCGGGCACGCGCCGCGCAACTCGCGATGGAGTACGATCCGAAGCCGCCGTTCCGGTCCGGCTCGCCGACGGTCGCCGACGCTGTGCTGGTGGAAAAAGTCCGCAGCCGGGTCGCGCCCTTTCAGGCCAAGCGCGAGGAGATCGCGATAAGGGCGGCGGCGCGGCTGGGCGCGGTGGACTGAGGCGTGGTCGCAACAAAAAGGCCGCCTCGAAGGGCGGCCTTTTGTAGAGGATCGGGGATCGTCGCGCGAAAAATCAGCGCGAATAGAATTCGACGATCAGGTGCGGTTCCATCTGCACCGGGAACGGTACATCCGACAGGCCGGGGATACGCTGGAACTTGGCGGTCTGCTTGCCGTGGTCGAACTCGATGAAGTCCGGCACGTCGCGCTCGGCGAGCTGGTTGGCTTCCAGAACCAGCGTGAGCTGCTTGGAGGCTTCCTTGACCTCGATCACGTCGCCGACCTTCAGGCGATAGCTCGGGATGTTGACCCGGCGGCCGTTCACCTTGATGTGGCCGTGGTTGATGAACTGGCGCGCGGCGAACATGGTCGACACGAACTTGGCGCGATAGACCACGGTGTCGAGGCGGCGCTCCAAGAGGCCGATCAGATTCTCGCCCGAGTCGCCCTTGAGGCGGGTCGCCTCCACGTAGATGGCGTGGAACTGCCGCTCGGAGATGTTGGCATAATAGCCCTTGAGCTTCTGCTTGGCGCGAAGCTGCACGCCAAAGTCGGAGAGCTTGCCCTTGCGGCGCTGGCCGTGCTGGCCGGGGCCGTATTCGCGCTTGTTGACCGGGCTCTTGGGACGGCCCCAGATATTCTGGCCCATCCGGCGGTCGATTTTGTACTTGGCTTCACTACGCTTTGTCATCGCGTCCTCAGGTTAAGGAGTCAGGGTTTGAGGAAACGCGCCCTCCTGTGCGCGGGAAGTCTCGAAAGGACTTTCCGGGCCGACAGGCTCACCTCATCAAGCGAAAAAGGCGAGCCGCGGGTCGCGAAACGCAACGCGGGCCGTAAACGGCCCGCGAAGCAGGGTGCTTCTATGCGGAACGGGGCGGACTGTCAAATATCCGACACCTGCCGCCGACCGGACTCACGGGGCCGGCGTTGCCAGCGGCTTGCCGCGCTCGACCACGTAGATGCCGAGCACCTTCATGCTTTTGTCGCCATGGACCTTGGCGTCATGAACCACGCCGGCCGGGATGACATAGGAATCGCCGGCCTTGATGACCTTGGTCGGCTGGCCGTCCACCACGAGTTCGGCCTCGCCTTCCAGCATATAGCCGGTTTCGATGCCGGGGTGCGTGTGCCGTCCCGCCGCGCCACCGGGCGGGACCTCGGCGATGGCCGTATAGGTCGTGTAGTTGTCAGGGAACTCGATCTTCTGCAGCGGCGTCCGCTTGATGCCGCCCTGCTGCGCGAGCGCGGTCCCGCCAATGACAACGACAGCGGCGAGGCCGATTCCGGCGATCAGTCTCATTCGTTCCTCCCGATGGTCTGATTGTTGTTTGGCTCTGAGGCCATCGCGACGGTATCAGACAACGGGAAGCCGCAGAAGAAGCCGGATCGGCATCCGGCTCAGGCGGCCAGCGTGCCGCGCAGAAAAGCGTTCAGGTGGCCCGCGATGGGATGCGTCCGTCCGGAAGTGAAGATCAACCGGCATTCGCTCGCGGGCGCGGCAGGCGTGCTGCCGAGCAGATCGAAGGTGCGGCGGGCGATAGCGGGAGCGGGGTCGATCCAGTCCACCGGCCACGGGGCAAGCGCGGCGAGGCGGTCCAGCAGCAGCGGATAGTGGGTGCAGGCCAGCACGACCGTGTCGGTCCGCGCCGCACCGTCGAGGAAGCATGGCGCGATCTCGGAGACGATGGCGTCATCGGGCACGGTGCCGCCCGCCAGCACCGTCTCGGCCAGGGTCGCCAGCCTCGTCGAGCCGACCAGCGTGACCTCGCAGCCCTGCCCGAAATCGCGGATCAGACGGCGCGTGTATTCGCGCTGCACGGTGCCCTCAGTGCCGAGCACCGAGACGCGGTGGCTCTTCGAGCGAGCACAGGCCGGCTTGATGGCGGGAACCGTGCCGACGAAAGGCACTGAATAAGCGGCGCGGAGTTGCGGCAGCACCAGTGTCGAAGCGGTGTTGCAGGCGATGACAATAACGTTGGGCTGATGTTCGGCAATCAGGCCGCCCATCAGCGGTACGAGGCGCTCGACCAGCGCCGTCTCGGTCTTCAGCCCATAGGGAAAGAAGGCATCGTCCGCGACATAGACATAGCGGTAGCCGGGGCGCGCGTTCACCAGTTCGCGCAGCACCGTGAGGCCGCCCAGGCCGGAATCGAAGACAAGAATGGTCGCGGGATGAGCCACCCGGGTACCTTAGCTCGGTCAGCGTTACTTTTCGGTTGTCGCCGCTGCCGCGCATGAGATGTCGCGTGCAACGGCGGCGGGATTGCGGCGCCTCAGACTTCGCCGAACACCCGGCGGAAGATCGTATCGACGTGCTTGAAATGGTAGCCGAGGTCGAACTGCTCGTCGATATCGGCCTCGCTCAGGTACTTGCGCACGTCCCCATCGGCCTTGAGCAGGGTGCGGAAGTCGCCTTCGCCGCGCCAGACCGGCATCGCGTTGCGCTGCACGAGCCTGTAGGAATCCTCGCGGCTCGCGCCCTTCTGGGTCAGTGCCAGCAGCACGCGCTGGGAATGCACCAGCCCGCCGAGGCGGTCGAGGTTCTTCATCATGTTCTGCGGATAGACCAGCAGCTTGTCGATCACGCCGGTGAGGCGGTTCAGCGCGAAGTCGAGCGTCACCGTGGCGTCCGGTCCGAACATGCGCTCGGCCGAGGAGTGGGAAATGTCCCGCTCGTGCCACAGCACAACGTTCTCAAGCGCCGGCGTCACATAGGCCCGCACCATGCGCGACAGGCCGGTGATGTTCTCGGTCAGCACCGGGTTGCGCTTGTGCGGCATCGCCGACGAGCCTTTCTGGCCCTCCGAGAAGAACTCTTCCGCTTCCAGCACCTCGGTGCGCTGCATGTGCCGCACTTCGACCGCGAGGCGCTCCATGGAGGAGGCGACCACGCCAAGGGTCGCGAAGAACATGGCGTGGCGGTCGCGCGGGATCACCTGCGTCGAGATCGGCTCGGGCTCCAGACCCATCGCCCTGGCGACATGTTCCTCCACGCGCGGGTCGATCTGGGCGAAGGTGCCCACCGCCCCCGAAATGGCGCAGGTCGCGACCTCCTTGCGCGCGGCGACCAGCCGGTCGCGGGCGCGGGTGAATTCGGCATAGGCATAGGCGAGCTTGAGACCGAAGGTGACCGGCTCCGCATGGATGCCGTGGGAGCGGCCGATGGTCGGGGTGAGCTTGTGCTCGAACGCTCGGCGCTTCAGCGCGGCCAGCAGGTTGTCCACGTCCTTGATCAGGATATCGGCGGCGCGGGTGAGCTGGACGTTCAGGCAGGTGTCCAGCACATCCGAGGAGGTCATGCCCTGATGGACGAAACGGGCATCGGGGCCGACGATCTCGGCCAGATGGGTCAGGAAGGCGATGACGTCGTGCTTGGTCTCGCGCTCGATGGCGTCGATCCGGTCCACATCGAACACGGCATCCTTCGCCTTGGCCCAGATCGTCTTCGCGGAATCCTTCGGGATAACGCCCAATTCCGCCATGGCATCAGCGGCATGCGCCTCGATCTCGAACCAGATCTTGAAACGGGTCTGCGGCTCCCAGATGGACGCCATCTCGGGGCGGGTATAGCGCGGGATCATGGACGGAATTCCTTTCGGCCATCCGTTAGCAGAGGCGCGCCGCAGGTACAAACATCATCGGCGGGCGCCCTCCGGAGATTGCGAAGGGAGAAATCGTCCATCACTCACGCGATGGTGACTGACAGATATTGAAATCTGTCAGTCAAAGTTCTAAGTCACTCTCCAACAGACGGACGGCATGAGGCTGCGGGTTATGCCCTGCGCGGCGCTCATGCAGAGGCAGAAGGAGCAGGGTGATGTCGGTGTTGGAACTCGGAGGGTTTTTCCTCCTTTGTGAACAATGGCTTGCAACATGGATCGGGCAGCGGTTCAGCCGCGGCGAGGGCAGCTCCGAGGCTGCCGAGGCGAATCTTGAGGACGACGCGGAGACTTATCAGTCCTCGTGCTGCTAGCGCAGGGTCGCTTGGCCTCCGCGCTCTGGGGGCTTGGCGAGCGGTCTGATCGTCGTATGCTGGTCATGAAGTCGAACGGGGTCGAGGGGCACCATGAACGAAGCGGTTCTCACACCGGAAAAAGTTCTGGACGTCACGGAGGACGTGCTGCGGCGCTATGGCCTCGCCAAGGCGACGGTCGTGGACGTGGCGCGTGCGCTGGACGTCAGCCACGGCAGCGTCTACCGGCACTTTTCCAGCAAGGCTTCGCTCCGCAACGCGGTCGCCAAACGCTGGCTCGATCGCGTCAACGCTCCGCTCGTCGCCATTCTTGAGGGATCGGAGCCGGCGCCGAAGAAGCTCGACCTGTGGCTCCGGGCGCTGTTCGACAGCAAACATCGGCGCGTGTCGGAAGACCCTGAGATGTTCAACACCTACCTCGCATTGGCACGCGAGGCCTGCGAGGTGGTGAAGGATCACAAGGGCTGCCTCGTGGGTCAGATCGCGCAGATCCTCCGTCAGGGTGTTGAGGAAGGCAGCCTCGCGATCGAGGCTCCCGACGCAACGGCTCAGGCGATCTTCGATGCGACCTCGCGCTTCCATCACCCGGGCTTTGCCAGCGAGTGGAGCGAAACGGAATGTCACGTCCGGGTCGATGCGGTGATCACGCTGATCATGCGCGGAATCGTGGCGAGGCCCGGACAGGCTGGCGGCTAGTTCACGGTCGGGATCGCTTTAGCCATCTTCAGTCGACGCCCGACCCTTTCGCAGATCGGCGAAGCAATCCTCCTGACCTTTAGGAGGCACGGCGGCGCCGCCGGCAACACGCAGCGCGGTCCGGTCGTGCGTCTCCGCGACCCAGCCCCAGAACCGGCAAAACCACGCATTCATTTCATCGAGAAACGACGCGCGAAGCGCGATGCGCCCGGCCGCGTGATTCTGTACGAGGTAACCTGCGGCTTCCGCCCCGTTGATGATGTTACGGACGTGAGACCGGGATATTCCGAGAGTTCGCCCGAGTGAGGATCCGTCGAACGCGAACCAGATCAATCCGTTTTCGTCCGGCCCGGCCGCGGCGTCATGGTGTGTCCGCAGCAACAGCATGGCGACGCGGTCTCCACAGTCGAAACGGTCGAACCACGCCCAGGCGCCATCGCCGTTCGTCGCCTCGCGCGTTCGCTGCAGGAGATCGCGCGCGGAGGCGAGATAGAGCCTGAGCCAGTTGGCGTCCTCCAGCCTGCGTGCGAAGCCGGGCGGGGTCAGGCCCATGATCTCGCAGCAACGCGCGTGCGTGGTCAGCCATCCGCGCAGTCCGTCGAACAACTGGCTCGACGGAACTAGCACGTAGGAGCGGGCGTCGCCCGGCACAGGTTGCCGTTTCACATAGCCTGCCAGCCGGAGCACGCCGAAGAATGTCGCAAGACTTCGCGAGCGTCCCATCTCGCGCGAGAGTGCGGCAAGCGTCGGTGGCGCACCGAGCCCGAATTCGGCCTCGCAATGCATGACGAGCAGAAGACCGGCCGCATGGGATTGCAGGTTGCGGCCGAAAATCTTGTTCGCCATTTTTTCCGCCGCGTGCATCCGCAGAATTGAGTCAGCGCAATGGGCGATGGCTGCCGGGTAGGCATCACGCATGGCGGCGCGGGTATCGCCGCGCTTCTCCGGCACGGCGAATTCGACGGGATCCGTTAGTGAAGCGTTAGCGGTGTGATGCGCGGTCAAGATCGATGCAGATTTTGGACTGGCTCTCCGAACGCGGATTTCTAGCATGGGGCGGTATTTTGCAGAAGCCGCGTCTGTGCGCGGCCGCCATTTGAATGAAAGGGGCTGCTCTCATGTGCGATCGTTGTATCTCAGGCGAGCGTTCGGTGCGTTCGCGTCGATCTTTCCTCGCGATGGGGGCCGGCCTTGCGGCTGCCGGCCTGCTGTCGGCGCATGTGCGTCCCGCACATGCGCAGTATTCCGATGCGCCGCCCGCGATATCCGGTGACGAAGCGCTCAAGCGGTTGATGGACGGCAATGCGCGCTACGTAGCGAATACGCCGAACGAGCGGGACTTCTCGGCGGGCCGTGCGGCACGCACGCAATCGCAGCATCCGTTCGCGTCGATCGTGAGCTGCTCGGATTCACGTGTTGCGCCGGAACTCGCCTTCGATCAGAGCGCGGGCGACCTGTTCGTGGTCAGGGTCGCCGGAAATTTCGTCAACGAGGACGGTCTTGCCAGTCTCGAATTCGGAGCTGCCGTCCTGCGGTCGCCGCTGATCCTCGTGCTCGGACACTCGCGCTGCGGCGCGATCTCCGCCACGATCGATGTTGTCGACAACAACACCGCCTTGCCGGGCCATCTTCCCTCGCTGGTGAACGCCATCAAGCCGGCGGTGCTGGCCGCCGACAAGGAGAAGGCTCAGGACCGGCTGGAGGCCGCGACGCGGGCCAATGTTCGGCTGAACGTCGAGCGCCTGAAGTCCGCCGGTCCGATCCTGTCGCAGCGCGTCGCCGAGAAGAAACTGACGGTGGTCGGCGGTGTCTACGACCTTGCGACCGGAGCGGTGAAATTGATCTAGATCGCCTCGCCGCGCGCCAGTTCTGCTGCGTGGCGGATGGCGGCGATGTTGGCCTTGTAAGCTTGCGGCGTTCCGCCCTTGAACACCGCAGATCCGGCAACGAGCGCATTGGCACCCGCCGCAACGACCTCTCCGGCGTTGGCGGCGGTGATGCCGCCGTCCACCTCGATCTCGATCGCGCGGCCTGCAACCATGGCACGGAGCTGCGCGATCTTCTCGGTGGCGGCGGGGATATAGGCCTGTCCGCCGAAACCCGGATTGACCGACATCACCAGCACCAGATCGACCATGTCGAGGATGTACTCGATGGCCGACAGCGGCGTCGCCGGGTTGAGCGAGACGCCGGCACGGGGCCCGAGCGCGCGGATGGCCTGAAGCGAGCGGTGCAGATGCGGGCCCGCCTCGGCATGTACCGTGATGCGATCGCATCCGGCCTTGGCGAAGGCTTCGAGATACGGATCGCAGGGCGCGATCATCAGATGCGCGTCAAAGAACTTCTTCGTATGCGGACGCAGCGCCTTGATCACATCGGGGCCGAACGAGATGTTCGGAACGAAATGGCCGTCCATCACGTCGAGGTGGATCCAGTCCGCCCCGGCTTCATCGATGGCGCGAACCTCCTCGCCCAGACGCGAAAAATCCGACGCCAGAATGGAAGGAGCGATCGCCAGCGGGCGGGGCGGGAAGGGGGAGGTCATGTCGATGTCTCTCGGGGTCGGTTCGCGCCCGCCTACCACGTGGCCCGTTTGCCCTGCAACCGGCCCCGCTGATCGGCGGGTTCGGCAAATTTTACCGGCGCAGGCAGCAATTGCCGCGCCATGTCCCGGTCATCAAGTTGTAATCCTCTGAATTATAAGGATTTTTGTTCCGGCATGTCGGTTGCTTCGTCGGTTGTAGCGCATCGCGACATGGGAGAACGGCATGCTTTGGGCGATGGGAGTGGCGGCTGCGGCTTTCGATGTCGCATCCGCGCTGACGACCGCGAGCACATCCGCGCCGGCCGGAAAGGGAGGTTTTTCTCTCGATGGGACCGAGGATGCTTCGACAGCGGTCGCCATGGGCACCGGGAGCGGCGGAAGCCTCTCCAGCGGCACGTTGTCCGCGTTGATCGGCGCGACGGGACAAGCGAACTCCGCCCAGAAAAGCCAGCTTCAGGTTCTGCTCGATCAGTTTGACCGGGACGGCAGCGGCCTCGTCTCTCGCGGCGAATTTGCTTCGGGGCTCGGCGCGGACGAGGCGACGGTGGCGGACACGTTCGGCGCGCTGGACCGGAATGGCGACGGGTCACTCGGAGCGGACGAGCTTTCGGTCCTGCTCGGCAATTCGCTGCCCTCGGCCGTTGTGGCGACGACGGAATCTTCGCCGGCGACCGGCGGGACGGAAGCGGCGCTGCAGCCATCGACGGGCGGCCTTGAAAGCCCCCCGGTGATGACGGGCAGCCTCGAGCCTGTGGCTCCAACGACAGGCGGCGCCGAAGCGCAAAGCCCCGCGGAAACCGGAGGAAGAGAGCTGCTTGCCGACAGCGTCAATTTCTCGCCCGAACTGGCGTCCTACAGCCTGATGCAGCAACTGATGGAGACGGGTTTTGCGGGAGCCGGCGCGCCGTCATTGTCCATGAGTATTTGATTTCGCAAAACATTCCAACCTGCGGAAAGCATGTCCGGCCGCGTATATGCGTATGCCGGGCGCGCAATGCGCCGTTTCCGAAAATGGTGTATCCGGATTTGCTCTGCAGGCGGACAAAGATGCCGCCGCACATCACGCAGGTTCGGAGGAAACGGTTCATGGCGGCTTTGCCCCTCGAAGGCATCAAGGTTCTCGATCTCACGCGCGTGCTGGCCGGGCCGATGTCGGCTCAGATGCTGGCTGATCTCGGGGCAGAGGTCATCAAGGTCGAACGGCCCGGCGGCGGCGATGATTCCCGGGCCTTCGGTCCTCCCTACTTGAAAAATCCCGCCGGCGGGCCGAACAACAACAACTCGTTCTTCATCAGCGCCAATCGCGGCAAGAAGTCGGTGACGGTCGATATTTCCAAGCCCGAAGGGCAGGAGATCATTCGCGAACTGGCGAAAGACGCCGACGTGATGATGGAGAACTTCAAGGTCGGCGATCTGAAGCGCTACGGCCTCGACTACGAGACCATCAAGGCGATCAATCCCGGCATCATCTATTGTTCCGTCACCGGCTTCGGACAGACCGGACCTTACGCCAAGCGCGCAGGGTATGACGCGATCTTTCAGGCCATGGGCGGGCTGATGAGCGTGACCGGTATTCCGGATGGTCAGCCGGGCGCGGGGCCGATGAAGGTCGGTCCCAGCATTGTCGACGTGATGACCGGCATGAACGCCTCGACCGCCATTCTCGCGGCGCTGTTTCATCGCAAGGCCAATGGCGGGCCGGGGCAGCACATCGACGTCTGCCTGCTCGATACCGTGGTCGCAGCGCTTTCGCACTACATGCAGATCTATCTGATCAGCGGCAACACGCCGCCCCGGCGCGGGACCTGGGGCAACGGCGGCATGCCAGCCGGCGCGTTTGCGTGCTCCGAGGGCGAACTGATGCTGGTGGTCGGCAACGACACGCAGTTCGCGCGCACCTGCGCCGTGCTCGGACAGCCGGAGCTGGCGAGCGATCCGCGCTTCGTCAAGAACAACGACCGCGTGGCGCATGGCGAGGAGATCATGGCGATCTTCGCCGATCTGTTTCTGAAAAAGCCCGCATCGTATTGGTACGCGGAGCTGGAGAAGGTCGGCGTTCCGTGCGGCCCGATCAATGATTTCGCGCAGGTTTATGCGGACCCGCACGTGAAGGAGCGCAAGCTCTCGGTGGAGGTGGCCCATCCCTTCGAGCCGGCGCTGAAACTCATCCGCAATCCGCTGCGCTTTTCGGAGACGCCGGTGACGGACTATCGCGCGCCGCCGCTGCTTGGCGAGCACACCGAAGACGTGCTCGCGGGCAAGCTCGGTTACGACGCGGCGAAAATTGCGGCGCTGCGGGAAAAGGGCATTTTGTAGAGTTCGCTCAGCGCGTCTGACGTGCCGTGGTCTGCGGCGCGTCCAGCGCGCCGACCGTGACTGCGACGATCCGCTCGACAATTCCCGAGACGTCCTTGAGATCGCACTTCCCGTCCGACAGTTTATGAAGCCGGTCGCGGTCGCGGATGGTCTGCTGCGCCATGGCGAGCGCGAAATGCAGCGCCCAGTAAATATCGGTCATGCTGCGGCTGGGAAGGGCCTGCTGCATCGCGGCGGCGAATTTGCGCAGATGGCCGATCTCGCGGTCGCGGATCTTTCGGATCGGCGGCACAGACTCCAGCGCGGCGCGGATCATGAAACGCGATGCGGCGGAGCGCTCGCGGTCCGGGTCGAGGCAGCCGCGCAACGAGGGGCCGATCAGGGCGCGGAGCACCGCGTCGATGGGGGCGGTGCCGCCGGCGGCGGCCTGCGCGGCCTTGAGCTCATCGAAGCGCTCGCGGTTGAGCGCGAGCGAGCGCGACACGTAAAGCTCGGCGATCAGTTCGTCCTTCGACCCGAAATGATAGTTGACCGCCGCCAGATTCACATCGGCTGCGGAGACGATGTCGCGCAACGTCACATCGCCGAAGCTGCGATCGGCGTAGAGCCGTTCGGCGGCGGTCAGGATAGCGGAGCGGGTCTGGTCTGAGGCCATGCTGTTCGCTGTGCGGAAAATCTCGGCGATTGCAATTCAAACATTTGTATGAAACTATCGCTTGAAGGTTGACCGATGTCAAACGCGGCGCACAGTCCGCAGCAGGGCCGACCTTTCCGCCGCCGCTCTGGTTGCACGCGCGAAAGCGCCTGCTGCAGCGCGGCGCGGTTCGCTGCTGCGCCTTCCGGGTGGGTGACGCGGCTCGACGAGGATTCAACCGAGTGAGGATCGTTCGATGGATTTCACCATGTCGGAGCGCCAGCGCGACTGGCTCAACCGCGTCACAAGCTTCATGGACAAGCACGTCCGCCCCGCCGTTCCGGTCTACCGCGAGCAGGACGAGACCGGCGAGCGCTGGAAGGTCATTCCGGTCGTCGAGGACCTGAAGAAGAAGGCGAAGGCCGAAGGCCTCTGGAACCTGTTCATGCCCCCGTCCTCGCACGAGGACGACGAGTTCCGCGGTGCGGGTCTGTCCAATCTCGAATACGCGATGCTGGCCGAGCAGATGGGTCACATCGGCTGGGCGTCCGAGGTGTTCAACTGTTCTGCGCCGGACACCGGCAACATGGAAGTCTTGATGCGTTACGGCTCCAAGGAGCAGAAGCGCCAGTGGCTTCGTCCGCTGATGGACGGCGAGATCCGCTCCGCCTTCCTGATGACCGAGCCGGCGGTGGCTTCGTCCGACGCCACCAACATCGAGACGCGCATCGTGCGCGACGGCGATCACTACGTGATCAATGGTCGCAAGTGGTGGTCGTCGGGTGTCGGCGATCCGCGCTGCAAGATCGCGATTGTGATGGGCAAGACCGATCTTAACGCGCCGCGCCATCAGCAGCAGTCGCAAATCCTGGTGCCGCTCGATACTCCCGGCATCAAGGTCGAGAAGATGCTGCCGGTGTTCGGTTTCGACGATGCGCCGCATGGCCATGCGCAGGTGCTGCTGGACAACGTTCGCGTGCCCGCGAGCAATCTGCTCCTCGGCGAGGGGCGTGGCTTCGAAATCGCGCAGGGCCGTCTCGGTCCGGGCCGCATCCATCACTGCATGCGCACGATCGGCAAGGCCGAGGAGGCGCTGGAGAAGATGGTCAAGCGTCTGTCGTCGCGCTCCGCCTTCGGCAAGAAGATCATCGAATATTCGATCTGGGAGCAGCGCATCGCCGAAGCCCGGACCGATATCGAGATGAACCGCCTGCTGTGCCTGAAGGCGGCGGACATGATGGACAAGGTCGGTAACAAGACCGCCCAGCTCGAAATCGCCATGATCAAGGTCGCCGCCCCCCGCATGGCGCTCAAGATCATCGACGAGGCGATTCAGGCCTATGGCGCCGCCGGCGTGTCGGACGACGCAGGTCTCGCCCGCGACTACGCCTCGATGCGCACCATGCGCCTCGCGGACGGTCCGGACGAGGTCCACAACAGGGCGATTGCCAGACTTGAACTGCGGAAGTATGCAAACTCACCCGTAACGCATTAAGCGGGCGTCCACGCGGCGCTCGCCGATCAAAGAAACGATGGGGAGCGCCGCAGTGGTCGGACAAAGGCGAGACGAAGATTATTCGGGTACCAAGGAAGTCGAGGAACGGCATCGGGTCAACGAGGCCAGCCTCGACGCCTGGATGCAGGAGCATGTGGACGGCTATGCCGGCCCGCTGACCGTTCTGCAATTCAAGGGCGGACAGTCCAATCCAACCTACCGTCTGAATACGCCAACGCGATCCTACGTGATGCGCCGCAAACCGTTCGGCAAGCTGTTGCCGTCGGCCCATGCGGTGGACCGCGAGTTCCGCGTGATCTCGGCGCTGGGCAAGCAGGGCTTTCCGGTCGCACACGCCTATGCGCTCTGCACCGACGACGCGGTGATCGGCTCGGCGTTCTACATCATGTCGATGGAAGAGGGGCGGGTGTTCTGGGATCCGCTGTTGCCGACCCAGACGCCGGAGAGCCGCCGCGCGATCTTTGACGCCAAGATCGAAACGCTGGCCGGTCTTCACCAGTATGATCCCGAGGCAATCGGCCTCGGCGATTTCGGCAAGCCCGGAAATTATTTCGCGCGGCAGATCGATCGCTGGACCAAGCAGTACAAGGCGTCAGAGACCGAGATCATCCCCGAGATCGAGAAGCTGATCGCGTGGCTGCCGAAGACCGTGCCGACGCAGGAGCGCGTCTCGGTGGTGCACGGTGATTATCGCCTCGACAACATGATCTTCCACGCCAGCGAGCCGCGCGTGATCGCGGTGCTGGACTGGGAGCTCTCGACGCTGGGCGATCCGCTTGCGGATTTCACCTATCTGCTGGCGCAGTGGATCATGCCGGGACTGCAGGGCGCGGACCTCAAGAGCCTGAACATTCCCGACATGCAGGAGGCGACCGCGATCTACTGCCGCGCCACCGGACGATCCGGGATCGACAATCTCGACTGGTATTTTTCTTACAATCTGTTCCGGCTGGCCTGCATTCTCCAGGGTATTGCCGGCCGCGTGCGCGATGGTACCGCATCGAGCGCCAAGGCGAAGGAATCGATCACGCGGATCGTACCGCTGGCGAAGGAGTCGTGGGCCTATGCACAGAAGGCGGGGGCCGTGTGACGCGCCCGCGCGTGTCCCGCATAAAGACGAACGCCGCGCCCGGTGGCGCGGCGTTCGATGATTTAAATTATCGGACGGTCAGCAGTCCGCCGCGCCTGCGGCGGTCTTCTCGTCGGCTAGAGGTGGCGGCCAACATACGGCATCGACGCCGTCAGGCCGCCGTCCACCGGGAACGCCTGACCGTTCACATAGGACGCCTCGTCGCTGATCAGGAACAGGCCCATCGCGGCGATTTCCTCGGGCTGGCCCGCGCGCTTGAGCGGATTGATCTGGCCGATCTTCTCCTCGGTACCGCGCATTTTCGCATGGTCGAAGATCGGCTTGGTCATGCCGGTCTCGATCAGGCCCGGACACACCGCGTTGATGCGCACATTGGTGCCGGCCAGCGAATAGGCCGTGGTCTGCACCAGGCTGATGACGCCGGCCTTGCTGGCCGCATAGGGATGGCCGCTCGCACCCGCCTTCAGGCCCGCGACCGAGGCGGTGCAGACGATCGCGCCGTGTCCCTGGGCGGTGAGATGCGGAACCGCGTATTTCACGGCCATGAACGGCCCGATCAGATTGATGCGCAGGATTTCCTGCCACTGCTCGGGAGTCTGGTCGAGCAACTGGACGAGCCCGCCGCTGACGCCGGCATTGGCCCAGAGTCCGTCCAGCTTGCCGTAGGTCGAGATCGCCTTGGCGATATAGTCTTTGACCTCCGCCTCGATTCCGACGTCGGCGGTGAGCGCCTCGACCTTGCCTCCGGCCTTGCGCACGGTCTCGGCCGTTTCGTGGACGCTCTCGGACCGGTCGACAATCACAAGACTGGCACCTTCCTTTGCGAACATGGACGCGGCGGCCCGGCCGATCCCGCTGCCGGCGCCGGTGATGATGATCGATTTGCCTTCCAGACGACCCATGTTGTTCTCCGCTATCCTTCGTCGCAGTCGTGCGTTGTCCAGCGGCTCTGCCTGACGGCGTAAGGAAACACAAGAGAGGTTTTTGATGTCCGCTCCGCACGAAGTCCGCCTTGCGGGAATTCCGTTGCAGCCGCCCGGCGTCGAGATCACCCGCTGGTGGTGGGTCCGCCATGCGCCGGTGCGCGTGGACAACGGCAACATTTACGGCCAGCTCGATCTGCCCTGCGATTGCACCGACCGTGTCGTGTTCAATGCGGTCGCGAAGATCCTGCCGCGGGGTGCGGTCTGGTATTCGAGCAATCTGCAAAGAACGCATCAGACCGCCGACGCGATCTTCGCAGCCGGAATGCCTCATGTTGAATACATCCGCGAGCCTGCGTTTGCCGAGCAGGATCTCGGCGAATGGCAGGGCACCAACCGCGCCGCCTTCTTCGCCAGCCGCCCGCCGGAGATCACGAGCTACTGGTTTTCGCCGGCGGACGTGCGCGCGCCGGGCGGCGAGAGCTTCAACGATCTGGCCGAGCGCGTGCGCGCCGGAATCGAGCGCATCAACGCGCTGCACCGGGGCAAGGATATCGTTGTCGTCTCGCACGGCGGGCCGATCAAGGCGGCGATCGCTCATGCCCTCGGCGCGGAGCCGAAGGCGGGCTTTGCCTTTGCGATCGAAAACTGCTCGATCACCCGGCTCGATCATCTCGCCGGCGAGCGGCAGATCGGCTGGCGCGTGCCGATGATCAACCAGCAGCCATGGGTTGCCCACGAGGCGCACGCGGTCATGCATCAGCCGGCCGGTCCGGAAGTCCGGACCGACATCAAGCTCGCCTGAGCCAGACGGCGTGCGATTTCAGGAAACGTCACTCAAGGAGGAAGCATGACTTTGTTCGACTTGACCGGAAAGGTCGCGATCATCACCGGCTCGTCGCGCGGCATTGGCCGGGCCATCGCCGAGCGCATGGCCGAGCATGGCGCGAAGGTCGTGATCTCATCGCGGAAGAAAGAGCCTTGCGATGAGGTTGCCGACGCCATCAACGCCAAGGCCGGGCAGAAGGTCGCGATCTCGGTCCCTGCGAATATTTCGACCAAGGACGATCTGCAGAACCTCGTCGAGCAGACCAACGCGGCCTTCGGCAAGATCGACATCGTGGTCTGCAACGCGGCGTCCAATCCCTACTATGGCCCGCAGGCCGGGATTTCCGACGATCAGTTTCGCAAGATTCTCGACAACAACATCGTCGCCAACCACTGGCTGATCTCGCTCGCCGTGCCGCAGATGAAGGAACGCAAGGATGGCTCGATCATCATCGTGTCGTCGATCGGCGGCCTCAAGGGTTCCACCATCATCGGGGCCTACTGCATTTCCAAGGCTGCCGACATGCAGCTCGCGCGCAACCTCGCGTGCGAATATGGGCCGGACAATATCCGCGTGAACTGCATCGCGCCGGGTCTGATCAAGACCGATTTCGCCCGCGCGCTGTGGGAGGATCCCGCGACGCTGAAGGCCTCGACGGCCCGCTCGCCGTTGCAGCGGATCGGCGAGCCGGACGAGATCGCGGGCGCGGCGGTGTTCCTCGCCTCGAAGGCCGGCAATTTCACCACCGGCCAGACCATTGTGATCGATGGCGGCGCCACCATCAGCTAGCAGTTTTCGTGACAGATATTTCAGCGTCGAATGGCCGGGGTCTGCTCCGGCCATTCGTTTTTCGATGGTCGCGCGCCATTGTGTTTGCCTCGTGCTTGCATGTTTCCGCGGGTGATGGTGTCCTTCCCTGACCCACGGGAGGACGCGCGGCATGGATGCTGAGAATCTGGGCAATCGCGGCGTTGACACGGCCGAGGACGCGCAGCTGCGGGCCGATATCCGGTTGCTTGGGCGAATCCTCGGGGACACAGTCCGCGACCAGGAAGGCGAGACGATTTTCGATCTCGTCGAGCGCATCCGCCAGACATCGGTCCGCTTCCATCGCGACGATGATCGTCCGGCCCGGCAGGAACTCGAACAGATCCTGGATGGCCTGAGCGTCGCCGAGACCGTGCAGATCGTTCGCGCCTACAGCTATTTTTCGCATCTCGCCAATATCGCCGAGGATCAGAACCTGATCCGGCAGGCGCGGATGCAGGACCGTTCCGGGCAGGCGCCCCGCGTCGGCACGCTTGCAGAGGCGGTCGGCCGTGCGCTGACGGCGGGCAATACAGTTACAGCGCTTCGGGCGTTTTTCGATGGCGCGCTGGTGAGTCCGGTTCTTACCGCGCACCCGACCGAGGTCCGGCGCAAGAGCACGATGGACCGGGAAATGGAGATCGCGCGGCTGCTCGAATATCGCGAGCGGACCCAGCTTGTTCCGGCCGAGGAGGAGGATGTGGCCGAGCGCCTGTCGCGCGCGGTGCTGACCTTGTGGCAGACCAACCTGCTGCGCCGGACCAAGCTGACGGTGCTCGACGAGGTCGCCAACGGACTGTCGTTTTACGACTACTCGTTCCTGCGCGAACTGCCGCGGCTGTATTGCGCGCTGGAGGATCAACTCCGTGGAGACGAGAGCGAGGCGCCGGAGCTTGCAAGCTTCCTGCGGATGGGAAGCTGGATCGGCGGCGACCGCGACGGAAATCCGTTCGTCACGGCGCATGTGATGCGCGGCGCGCTGCGTTTGCAGAGTGCGAGGATCCTGCGGTTCTATCTCGAAGAGCTGCATGTGCTCGGCTCGGAGCTGTCGCTGGCGAGTGCGCTGGTCGAGGTGTCACAGGACTTGCAGGCGCTCGCGGACCATTCGCCCGACGCCTCCCAGCATCGCTCCGGCGAGCCGTATCGCCGTGCGGTCACCGGCGTCTATGCGCGACTGGCCGCCACGGCGGCGGCGCTCGGCCATCCAGATATCGCGCGCGAGCCGGTCGGGGAGGCAGCGGCCTATGACGGGCCCGCCGCGTTCAAGGCCGATCTCGATGTGGTTCATCGCTCGCTGATCGCGAACAACTCAGCTGTTGTGGCGCGCGGGCGCCTGCGACGTTTGCGCCGCGCCATCGACTGCTTCGGCTTTCACCTTGCACAGCTCGACATGCGGCAGAACTCGGACGTGCATGAGCGCACCATAGCCGAGCTGCTTGAGGCCGTGGCTCCCGGCACGAACTATCTGACGCTCGACGAGGATGCGCGCATCGCGCTGCTTGCGCGCGAACTGACGACCGCGCGGCCGCTGGTGTCGCCATTCCTGCTCTATGGCGAGGAGACGAAGGGCGAACTCGCGGTGTTTCAGGCGGCGGCCGAAGCGCATCGCAAATTCGGGCCGGCGGTCATTCCTCACAGCATCATCTCCAAGGCGGCGGGCGTCTCTGACCTTCTGGAAGTGGCGGTGTTGCTTAAGGAGGCGGGACTGGTCGATGCGTCCGGGCGCGCCGCGCTCACCATTGTGCCACTGTTCGAAACCATCGCGGACTTGCAGGAATCCGCGCGCATCATGGAGGCGGCGTTCGCGCTGCCGGAATATCGCCGCCTCGTCGCCAGCCGGGGCGATGTGCAGGAAGTGATGCTGGGGTATTCCGACAGCAACAAGGATGGCGGCTTCGTCACGTCGGGCTGGGAGCTTTACAAGGCCGAGATTGGCCTCATCGAGGTTTTCGCGCGCCATGGTGTGCGGCTGCGCCTGTTTCACGGACGCGGCGGATCGGTCGGGCGCGGCGGTGGTCCGAGCTATGACGCGATCATCGCGCAGCCGGGCGGGGCGGTGGACGGCCAGATCCGCATCACCGAGCAGGGCGAGATCATCTCCAGCAAATATTCCAATCCCGAGGTCGGACGCGGCAATCTGGAAATTCTCGCGGCTGCCACGCTGGAGGCCAGCCTGCTCCAGCCGAGGCATCGCGCGCCGCGTGACGAATATCTCGCCGCGATGGAGGAGCTTTCGGCGCTGGCCTATGCGGCCTATCGCAATCTCGTCTACGAGACCGACGGGTTCGAGGACTACTTCTGGGCGTCGACCGTCATCACCGAGATCGCGACGCTGAATATCGGAAGCCGTCCGGCCTCGCGGACCAAAACGCGCCGGATCGACGATCTTCGCGCGATCCCGTGGGTGTTCAGCTGGGCGCAGTGCCGGCTGATGCTGCCGGGCTGGTATGGCTTCGGTACGGCGATCGAGCAATGGGTCGCCGCGCATCCGGACAAGGGCATCGCGTTCTTTCAGGAGATGTACCGCGAGTGGCCGTTCTTCCGCACGCTGCTGTCGAACATGGACATGGTGCTGGCCAAGAGCAACATCGCGGTTGCCTCACGCTACGCCGACCTGGTGCAGGATACCGAGCTGCGCACGCGCATTTTCACCCGCATTCGCCGGGAATGGCATCTGGCGATCGAGACGCTGCTGGACATCATGGCGCAGGACCGGTTGCTGGAGCGCAATCCGCAGCTCGAACGCTCGATCCGCAACCGCTTTCCGTATCTCGATCCGCTCAACCACGTGCAGGTCGAACTGCTCAAGAAGCACCGGGCGCAGAACGACGATCCGCAGGTGCTGCGCGGCATTCAGCTCACCATCAATGGCATTTCGGCGGGGCTTCGCAACAGCGGATGATGTCGCCGGGCTTGCCTCGCCCGAAACGGGCGAGGCCTGTCGCCAGTGCGGGATCAAGGCGCTCGATGACCTGCACGCTCTGCGTGGCGCACGCCCCGATGCTGGCCTGTTCAATCAGGCGCGGCGACAGCCGAAAACAAAGACAGCCGGGTCGCGAGCGGCCCGGCTGTCTTTGTTCAGGATTTCTGTAGGTCGTTTTGCTGCGCTCGGAACGCCGATCCGGACGTGGGCGACCGGCGATTCGGCCTCCCGGGGACCGGGGCGTTACTGCCCGGCCTTCACCTGCTCCACGGCCGTGGCCATCAACTCGTCCATCTTGGTCCGGATCTCGGTCTCCGAGACGGCGATGCCCTTGGCATCGAGGTCCGTTTTAACCTTGCGGAATACGTCCTCCGAGCCGGCTTCCTCGAAGTCGGCCGCCACGACCTCCTTGGCGTAGGCCGTCACGTCATCGCCGGACAGACCGAGCTTTTCGGCCACCCAGACGCCCAGAAGCCGGTTGCGGCGGGCTTCCGCCTTGAATTTCAGTTCCGCGTCCAGCGCAAACTTGCGTTCAAAGCCTTCTTCGCGCTTGTCGAACGTCGTCATGGCAGGGGTTCCGTCCATCTGGGGCAGGCAGCCGGCGTTGCGGCGGTGGGATTCGGTGCCTAGATAGACGGACGGACCGGCGACGGCAACCGGCGCGAGGTCGCAGCCGGCCGGGTAAAACCCCAAACGGCCGCCTTGCGGTCGATTGTGCTGGGCAGGCCAATGGGATAGGTTGCGGCGAGGTTCGCCTCTCGGCCCGTTCGCCGTGAGACCTTCGTGGCAGCTCCGCTGCGGAACGCGTCTGGCACAGGAGCAAACCCAGTTCATGGACTTCAACAACACACGGTACATCCCTATGAGCCGTCGGCGTCGCATTTACGAAGGCAAGGCCAAGGTCCTCTATGAAGGTCCGGAGCCTGGCACCCTGATCCAGCATTTCAAGGACGATGCGACGGCGTTCAACGCCAAGAAACATCAGGTCATCGAAGGCAAGGGGGTCCTGAACAACCGGATTTCGGAATACGTCTTCCAGCACCTCAACGATATCGGGGTGCCGACGCATTTCATCCGCCGCCTCAACATGCGCGAACAACTGATCCGCGAGGTCGAGATCGTGCCGCTTGAGGTGGTGGTGCGCAACGTCGCCGCCGGCTCGCTGTCGCAGCGGCTCGGGATCGAGGAGGGCACCCAGCTGCCGCGCTCGATCATCGAGTTCTACTACAAGAACGACCAGCTCAACGACCCGATGGTGTCGGAAGAGCATATCACCGCGTTCGGCTGGGCGACGCCGCAGGAGATCGACGACATCATGGCGCTGGCCATCCGCGTCAATGATTTCCTGTCCGGCCTGTTCCTCGGCATCGGCATCCGTCTTGTCGACTTCAAGATGGAGTGTGGCCGGCTGTTCGAGAACGACATGATGCGAATCATTGTCGCCGACGAGATTTCCCCCGATTCGTGCCGGCTGTGGGACATCAAGTCCAACGAGAAGCTCGACAAGGACCGCTTCCGCCGCGATCTCGGCGGGCTCGTGGAGGCCTATACCGAGGTGGCCCGCCGCCTCGGCATCCTCAGCGAGAACGAGCGTCCGGCCGGTCCCGGCCCGGTGCTGGTGAAGGGCTGAAGTCGGTTGAGTCCAGGGTGACCGCGTGCGGTCGATGAGATCGGTTGAGTTGAGATGAAAGCGCGAGTCACCGTCACGTTGAAGAACGGCGTCCTCGATCCGCAGGGAAAGGCGATCGAGGGCGCGCTGAAGTCGCTTGGTGTCGAGGGCATTGCCAGCGTCCGGCAGGGCAAGGTGTTCGATATCGAGGTCGCCGCCGCCGACAGCGCCAAGGCGGAAGCGGCGCTGAAGGCCGCCGCCGACAAGCTGCTGGCGAACACGGTGATCGAGAATTATGCGATCGAGGTGATGAGGGCATAGTCGAGGGTTCGCCATGGCAGAGATCACCAACGAACGGATTTTCGAGGTGCTCAAACAGGTCCAGCAGCGCCCCGACCGGGTCGATCACAAGGTGGATGAGCTCAAGAGCGAGATGGGCGCTTTGCGCGGACATATGATTTCGCTTCAGCAGGATACCCATAACATCTATGCGATCTTGGGGCGGCATGAGCTCAGATTTGATCGGATAGAGCAGCGTCTTGATCTTCAAGAGTCTCCAGTCTGACATGAAAGCCGCCATTCTCGTTTTTCCCGGCATCAATCGCGAGCGCGACATGGCGCGCGCGCTGAAGCTTGTTTCGGGCCACGCGCCGGCGATGGTCTGGCACGCCGAGACCGAGCTGCCCGCCGGGACCGATCTCGTCGTCGTGCCCGGCGGCTTTTCCTATGGAGATTATCTGCGCTGCGGCGCCATCGCCGCGCGCGCGCCGGTGATGGACGCGGTGCGTGCTTTCGCGGCGAAGGGCGGATTGGTTCTCGGCGTCTGCAACGGATTCCAGATTCTGTGCGAGAGTGGATTGCTGCCCGGCGTTCTGATGCGCAACTCGCGGCTCAAATTCCTGTGCCACGACGTGCATCTGCGGGTGGAGCGCTCGGACACCCCGTTCACACGCGGCTATAATGCAGGACAGGTGATCCGGGTGCCCGTCGCCCACGGCGAGGGCAACTTCACCGCGGATGCCGACACGCTGGCGCGGATCGAGGGCGAGGGCCGGGTGCTCTATCGCTACTGCACCGCATCAGGTGAAGTCAGCGAGAGCGCCAACATCAATGGTGCTGCGAACTCGATCGCCGGCATCATCAGCGAGCGCGGCAATGTCCTCGGCATGATGCCGCATCCGGAAAATCACGTCGAGGATGTGATGGGGTGCACGGACGGACGCGGATTGTTCGCCGGTCTTGTCGCGCACCTGGAACGGGCAGCCTGAGCGGCTTCACCGCATCGAACCGAGACGCTCGCGGTACGTCGCAGCTTCTTGCCGAACAAACAGGACCTGCGCGAGAGGCGGCGCTGCCGCGCAGATCGTTGAAGTTCAGGCGGTCTTCAGCTTCGCCAGAAACTCATCCACGTTCGAGCGCAGGCGGCCATTCTCGATCGCGAGCGACTGGGCGCAATTGGCAACTTCCGCTGCGGCAGCGCCGGTATCCTCGGCCCCGCGGTTGACCTGCACGATGTTCTCGGCAACACCGCTCGCGCCCTGCGCGGCCTGATGGACGCTGTGGGCGATCTCGCGTGTGGCGAGATCCTGCTGGCTGACAGCATCGGAGATCGCCGAAGTGATCTCCGAAATGCGGCCGATGGTCTTGCTGACTTCGGCGATCACTCGCACCGTGTCATCGGTGGCCGACTGCATCCCGGTGACCTGGACGCCGATCTGTTCGGTCGCCTTGGCGGTCTGGGCCGCCAGCGCCTTGACCTCCTGCGCCACGACAGCGAAACCGCGTCCTGCCTCGCCGGCACGGGCGGCCTCGATCGTGGCGTTGAGGGCGAGCAGGTTGGTCTGCTCGGCAATGGCGGTGATCATCTTGACGACTTCGCCGATCTGGCCGGCGGCCTGACTGAGCGTCGCGATCCGGCTATTGGCGTCGTCGGCCTGGCCCACGGCGTTTTTTGCGATCGAGAGCGAATCACGCACTTGCCGGGCGATCTCGGAGACCGACGAGCCCAGCTCCTCGCTTGCGGCCGCCACGGTCTGAACATTGGCCGAGGCTTCCTCGGAAGCCGCGGCAACGTTCACGGCAAGCGACTGGGTGGTCGATGCATTCTGCTGCAGGCCACCGGCGTGACGCTGCAGGTCGTTGGCGACGGTCGAGACCGCGTCCACCGTGTTCCCGATGGTGGTCTTGAACATGGTGCCGATATTTTCGACCAGCTCGCGCTTTTCGCGGTTGCCGGCTTCGAGATAGACGCAGATGGCGTAGTCCATGTCGAGCAGCGCAGCCTTGACGATCGCATTGATCAGCGCCGCGCGCTGATCGGCCGATTTGCCACGCCAGCCGCTGGTGTTGGCTTCGACCTCGCGGACAAGACCCGCAATGAGGCGGCTATATCCGGCGATGTACAGGCCGGGTGCGAGGCCGAGACGATGATGCGTCTCGCCGATCCTGGTGACGGATTCGACGTACCGATGGTCGAAGCGCCCGGACAGGATCACCGCCCAATGCTCGATCTGCCGCTGCCTTGCATGCGCAATGATCGCGGCGTTCGGAAAGAAGCGGGCGACTTCGGGAAAGGTGCTGAGGTCGGTGTAGAACCTGTCGAGGATCGCAGGGAGCGCGTTTGTGACGAGCGGGGCTGCTTCCCTGAGCAACGCAATGGTGGTCGAATCGATATCTGCGAACGCCAGACGACGTTCGGTCGCATATGCAGAATTCATAGCCGGGCCGTATTGTCGAAACGGCCACGCCGGCCGCAGGCAGATCGGACGCCAGGCGCGGTCAAGGAACGCTGCCGTCAGGTGAAAGAAATTTCACATTGCAGTTTCCAAGTATTTAATTTTATGGAAATTTCGAACAACCCGCTCCCGACTACCGAGGGTTGCGATTGATCCGCTTGATTGTGCCCGAGAAGCTGAACAGCGGCCGCTCGCCCGTATGCAGAAGACCGCGAACGAAGACGAGCGACTTGCCACCCCTCGTAACTTCGCCGGTCGCCTCGACCAGATCACCTTCGCGCGCTGCATCCAGAAACTCGCAGGCGAAGCTGACGGTGACGCCGGGACCCTCGAGAATGGGTGAGGCGAAGGCGAACAGGCTGTAATCCGCGAACGTCATGTAGCATCCGCCGTGCACCACGCCGAGCCCGTTCAGATGCCGCTGGTCGACCCTGAAAGCGGCCCGGATGCTGCCGTCCTCTTCCGTCCGGTGCCAGAACGGCCCGTTGTGCGCCTCGAACGTGTCGCGGACCCAGGTTCGCCAGCCGGCGAATTCGCCGTCGGTGGCGATCATGGCATCAGGGCGGGTTGTCCGGGGCGGCGCGACGTTCACGGCGTCTCCTCGCTAAGCTGTGGATCGGGTGACCGTCTTAGGGCGTTGGGCGGGTGCAATGCAACCACCGCACTGGGCATTTGCCGCTTTTGCTCCTATCTGCACGCTTGCAGCCGCCGGACGGCCCGTGCACAAGGGGCTCTCCGCCCTGAGCTTCACGTTCTGACCCGGCCCCGCGAGGGCGTGGAACCGCAATCCCGATGACGATTCCGAACGAACCCAAGATCACACCCGAGCTCGTCGCGCAGCATGGCCTGAAGCCGGACGAGTACGAGCGGATTCTACAGTTGATCGGCCGCGAGCCGAGCCTGACCGAACTCGGCATCTTCTCGGCGATGTGGAACGAGCACTGCTCCTACAAGTCGTCGCGCATTCACCTGCGCGGGCTGCCGACCAAGGCGCCGTGGGTGATCCAGGGGCCGGGGGAAAATGCCGGCGTCATTGACATCGGCGACGGGCAGGCGGTGGTCTTCAAGATGGAGAGCCACAACCATCCGAGCTTCATCGAGCCCTATCAGGGTGCGACCACCGGCGTCGGCGGTATTCTGCGCGACGTGTTCACCATGGGCGCGCGGCCCATCGCCTGTCTGAATGCGCTGTCGTTCGGCGATCCGCAGCATCCGCGCACGCGCCATCTGGTGTCGGGCGTGGTGGCCGGTGTCGGCGGTTACGGCAATTCGTTTGGCGTGCCGACGGTCGGCGGGCAGGTGCGCTTCCACACCCGCTACGATGGCAACATCCTTGTCAATGCGATGGCCGTTGGCCTCGCGGATGCCGACAAGATTTTCTACGCGGCCGCTTCCGGTGTGAACATGCCGATCGTCTATCTCGGCTCCAAGACCGGGCGCGACGGCATCCACGGCGCGACCATGGCCTCCGCCGAGTTCGACGACGCCAGCGAGGAGAAGCGCCCCACGGTGCAGGTCGGCGATCCGTTCGCCGAAAAGCTGTTGCTTGAGGCCTGCCTCGAGATCATGGCGAAGGACTGCGTCATCGCGATCCAGGACATGGGCGCGGCCGGTCTGACCTGCTCGGCGGTGGAGATGGGCGCCAAGGGCGATCTCGGCGTCGATCTCGATCTCGATGCGGTGCCGACCCGCGAAACCGGCATGAGCGCCTACGAGATGATGCTTTCGGAGAGCCAGGAGCGCATGCTCATGGTGCTCAAGCCCGAGAAGGAAAAGGAAGCCGAGGCGATCTTCCGGAAATGGGGCCTCGACTTCGCGGTGGTCGGCTACACCACGCCGTCGAAGCGATTCGTCGTCAAGCACGGCGGCGACGTGATGGCCGATCTTCCGATCAAGGAACTGGGCGACGAAGCTCCGCTCTATGATCGGCCGTGGGTCGAGAGTCCGAAACTCCCGGTGGTTCATGCGCGCGACGTCGTCGCGCCGGTGTCGGTGATGGATGCGCTGGAAAAGCTGATGGCTGCGCCGGACATGTGCTCGCGGCGCTGGGTGTGGGAGCAGTATGATCACGTCATCGGCGGCAACACCGTGCAGCGCCCCGGCGGCGACGCGGCGGTAGTGCGCGTTGAGGACGGGCCGAAGGGGCTCGCGCTGACCGTGGACGTCACGCCGCGCTATTGCGAGGCCGATCCGTTCGAGGGCGGCAAGCAGGCGGTGGCCGAGGCGTGGCGCAACATCACGGCGGTCGGCGGTAAGCCGCTCGCGATCACCGACAACCTGAATTTCGGCAACCCCGAGCGTCCGGAGATCATGGGTCAGTTCGTCGGCTGTCTGAAAGGAATCTCCGAGGCTTGCCGCGCGCTCGATTTCCCCGTCGTGTCCGGCAACGTCTCGCTCTACAACGAGACCAACGGACGCGGCATCCTGCCGACGCCCTCGATCGGCGGCGTCGGGCTGCTGGACGATTTCCGCAAGTCCGCGACGCTGGCGTTCAAGGCGGAAGGCGAGGCCATTCTGCTGATCGGCGACACCCATGGCTGGCTCGGCCAGTCGATGTACCTGCGCGAGATTTGTGGCCGCGAGGAAGGCGCGCCGCCGCCGGTCGATCTCGCCGCCGAGAAGCGCGTGGGCGACGTGGTGCGCGGCATGATCCACGGCGGCACCGCGACGGCGGTGCACGATCTGTCGGATGGCGGCCTTCTGGTGGCGCTCGCCGAGATGGCGATGGCGGGTGGCATCGGCGCGGTGCTGGATGCCGCGCCGGACGCCGTGGTGCCGCACGCCTGGTGGTTCGGCGAGGATCAGGCGCGTTACGTCGTGACGGTCGCCGATGGCGATTTGCTGACGGTGCTCAGCAAGCTCAAGGCTGTCGGCGTGCCGTGCGTGCAGATCGGACGCACGGGTGGCAATGCTGTCGCCATCGCGGGCGAGCGTGCCGTCACCATCGAAGCCTTGCGCAAGGGCTTCGAGGGCTGGCTGCCCGCCTATATGTCCGGCAGGCAGTAAGTTTTCTTACAATCCGGGACGCGGCGCTCAGTCAAGCGCCGCGTAGACGAGACCGCGGATCAGCGTGCGGTAATAGTCGCGCTGTCCGGGTCCCTGCGACATGAACACCGCGAACAGCTCTTCCTTCGGATCGATCCAGAAGAACGTTCCGGCCATGCCGCTCCAGAAGAAGTTGCCGGCCGAACCCGCGAACGGCGCAAGCCCGTCGGACGTGCGCACCGCGAAGCCGAGGCCGAAGCCGTGACCTGCGGGCATCAGCATCGACTCCGCCTTCACGCCCGGCGCGAGATGGTTCGACGCCATCAGCGCCAGCGTGGCGCGGCCGAGAATGCGCTGGCCGTCCAGCGTTCCGCCATTGGCGAGCATCTGGCAGAACCGCGCATAGTCCATCGTGGTCGACATCAGGCCGCCACCGCCGGATTCCATCTTCGGCCGTTCGAGCGGATCGAACAGTTTCACGGGAGCGCCGCTCCACGGATCCTTGTCGAAGGGCTGGGCGAGGCGGTCTTTCTTGTCATCCGTGGCGAAGAACGCGGTCTCCGTCATCTGCAGCGGTGCGAGAATGTTTTCGGTGAGGAACGCGCCCAGCGTCTTTCCGGAGACCACCTCGATCACGCGGCCGAGGATGTCGGTCGAGCGGCTGTAATTCCACTCCGCGCCGGGCTGGCAGATCAGCGGCAGCGACGCGATCAGCTTGGCGTGCTCCTCGTTGGTGATGTCGCGGCTGAAGACATTTCCCTTCTGGTACATCCGCTGCACGAGGCCGTTGCCGGTGATCTCGTAGGTGAGGCCGGAGGTGTGGCGCAGCAGATCCTGAATCGTGATCGGGCGGACCGGCAGGGCATATTCAAGCGCGCCCTTGTGCTCGATGGCGACGCGCGTGCTGGCGAATTCCGGCACGAACTTCGACAGCGGATCGTTGAGCAGCAGCCTGCCGTCCTCGACGAGCATCATGATCGCGACCGACACGATCGGCTTGGTCATGGAGAAGATACGGAACAGGCTGTCGCGGCTCATAGCGGCACCCGCCGCCGGATCCTGCTTGCCGAACGCCTCGAAATAGCCGACCTGGCCCCGCCGGCCGATCAGCACGGTGACGCCCGGAATGGTGCCCGCCTCCACCTCGCGCTTGAACGCGTCGCCGAGCTTCTGCAGCCGGGCCGGGGAGAGGCCGACGGTCTCCGGCCTGGCCTCGGGGAGATGCGGAGTGCGCGGCGCGGTCGCCTGCTTCGGGAGGGGCTGGGCGGTCATGGTGTCTCCGATTTTCCACTTGCGAGCCGCGCGGGAACCCGGCCCCGCGCGGGACCCGAAACTTGGACCAGATTTCGGGGCTTGAACAGGGGCGTTTTCCCTAGTAACCACCCGCCGGTTTGGAGCCGCGCACGGGCGCCGGCGTCGAGGAAGACAGATGGCGAAAGAGAAGTTTGAGCGCAATAAGCCGCACTGCAACATCGGCACGATTGGTCACGTTGACCACGGCAAGACGTCCCTGACGGCGGCGATCACGAAGATTCTTGCGGAGACGGGCGGTGCG
>JAEYAW010000002.1 GCA_023404675.1 Pseudomonadota bacterium
GTGTAGTGCGGCGACCAGACTCGCGGCGCGAAGATGCCCTGGCCCGGCCGCTGGATCGGCGTCTTATAGACCTGCGTGGTCTCACCAAGCATTTTGGAAACGAAGTCCGAAGTCTCAAGATCGTTGATCTGGATGAACAGCTTGATCTGCGAGCCAGAGACTGTGGTGATGCGGGTGTTCTTGCCGTAAAGCTCGTCGAGCTGCGCGAGGTCCTGCATGACGATTGCCATCCGGAAGCCATATCCGGCGCTGATCGTGATCTTGGAAATCAGCGAATCCATTCGGCCGACGTGATAGAACTCGTCGAGCATCAGCAGAACCTGATGCGGCTCGTCGTCGCCGGGAATCTTGACCATTAGAAGGTCGTGGATTTGCTGGAACAAGATGCGAATGAGCGGCCGGAAGATTGAAAGCTCGGCGATCGTGCATCCGATGAAGATTGTCATCGGCGTGCGCCGCAGCTCCCGGATGTCGAAGTCCGAGGTTTCCGTCGCGGCCGAGATGAGACCGTTGTTCCAAAGGCTCATCGCCATGTTGACGTTGAAGACCGCGCTGTTGCGCGTCTCCGGCTCGAGCGCGATGTATTGATTGAAGCTGTCGACCACCCATGTCGGCAGATTTTGTCGCTCGGTGCGGACGATGGCCCGCAGCACCGTCGAGATGTCCTTCCCGGTGGTCGTCATACGGGCCACCGTGCGCATGTGCTGAGCGCCCTCGATCAGCGGCGAGGAAAGCACATAGCCGATCAGGGCGGAGAGCAAGAGCCGACCGGCGCCGGCCCAAGTGTCGTCGGCCTTTTCTGGAATGACGAAGGAGGCGACCACGAGACAGTCGGTAGCCATGCGCTCGTCGCGGCGCACGAAGTCGAGAGGATTGTAGCGGTGTGTGTCGTTCGATCCCGGCGAGAACATGAAAACCTTATTGCCCATCGCCGTGCGATGGTTGGCGAGGGCCTCGAAGTTCTCGCGCTTCGGGTCGAAGAAGACTGCCGAACCTTGCCACACATAACCATTGGGCAGGACGAAGCCCGTCCCTTTGCCGGACCGCGATGGTCCGACCACGAGGATATGCGCAGGTTCGTCGGAACGGATGGTGACACCACTGAGCAATCCGAGGACGATTCCACGTTTGCTGGTCAAACCCCGCTTCGCCGCTTCCATCAGATTGCCGAAGCGAGCCGCTCCGTACGGCATCTGTCGACGGTTGATGTAGGCGAAGAGCGCGCCGGCGAGGCCAAGGGCGACCACTGCGGCGGCGGCGTATCCGGCACGGATGAGTGCCTCGGCGCGCGTCGGCGGATAGACCAGCCGCTCATAAAAATGGCGCCATGCCACCAGAAAAAAGTCGGCGGAGCGGTCGGCATTCTGCATCGCGAACAGCGCCCAGCGGCCGGCGCCCTCGCTCGGGAACCGGTGGGGCGCCCAGCGCAGCGCGACCACCACCTCATACGCCAGGCTCCAGAACAAGCAGAACGCCAGAAGCACGAGAAGCCCGATGCCAATGCGGAATGCGATGATGCGGCTCATCGGTCATACCTCGCGGCGTGCTCGCGTCGCCAGTCGGGCATGCGCGAGAAATAGATCTCGGATGTGCCGCGCCAGCCGCCAACCTTGGTTTGTTGAACCACGATCGGAAGAACGGACTTGATGTACGCGATGATCTCGTCACGCCGCAGACCAAGCCCGGCCTGCATCACCATCAGCGCCAGCTGTTCGAAGGCGCCGGCCGAACTGTCGGCATGGACCGTCGTGATGCTGCCGGGATGTCCCGTATTGATCGCGCGCAGAAACGAATAGGCTTCGGCGCCGCGGATCTCGCCGAGAAAAATGCGGTCCGGACGCAGCCGCATGGAAGCCTGCAGGAGCATTTCGACCGTAACTCGCGCTTCGCCCTGGTCCCCCTTCGAGGCCACCAAGGGAAGGTAGTTCTTCTGGATCGGATTGACCTCACGCGTGTCCTCGATCGTGATGATGCGCTCGTCGGCCGGCACTTCCTTGAGTATCGCGTTCAGGAACGTCGTCTTTCCGGAGCTTGTCCCTCCCGAAAGCAGGATCGAATATCGACTGACAACGGCCAGCTTGATAAAGTCCTCGATGCGGCCTGCGTCGAGATGCTCGCACAGGCGGCGATCGACGTCGGACAAGGCGCCCTCTTCGGCCATCGCGACCTTGTCGAACGATCCCATGCGGCGATAATCGTCGAGCCGCATCTCCTTGATGACCTGCTTGCGGATGGCAAACGCACCGCCCGAGGTCGTCGCTGGGGGAATGACGCCTTGGAAGCGCTCCCCCGTTGGCAAGGCCGCGGACAGAAGCGGATGTTCTTCGTTGACGCTTTGCCCCGAATGACCCGCGACGCGCTCGGCCAAGTGGCGGATCGCGTGTTCGCTGAGCGCTGGCACCTCGTGCCTTTCCATCGCCGATTGTCCAAACCGTTCGACCCAGACTTCCCCAGGCCCATTGGCGCAGATCTCGACGACCTGATCGTCCTCGAGCCAAGGTCGGATCGGCTCCAGCGCGCGATCAATGAAGACCGTCAGGCTTCGCGCCACTACGCTCACGCTTCAGCTCCCTGAGGGCTTCCTTGACCGGATCGGGATACAATGCCGAGAAATCGAGATCGCGCCGCACGAACACGATGATCCGCGTTCCCTGGTCGAGGTAGATCGTCGGTGGAATGTTGATCGAGTTGCGCAGGGCCTCCTGAGCGATGTTGGTCAAAGTTTGGGAGATGTTCTGTGCGGCGATCTGACGGGCCTGCAGGGAAAGCTGGTTCTGGTTCACGCCGGTTTGGGTCTGCGTCACGACGCCGGTCACGGGGTCGGTGGTCGTGATGACCGTGCCGTTGCCATAGCCGTCGGTGTTCTGTCCGTATGCGCTGAGGAATTGTGCTCCCCCGCCGACCAGCGACAGCACGATCGCCGAGCCGAAGCGCTCGAGATAATGATTGTCGACGAAGCCAGCGTTGCCGGCACGGCCGAGCTCGTCGGCGCCGTTCGAACCGAGTTGCACCGACACGCCGTCGGACCGCAACATTCGGGTCCAGACGATAAAGACCCGGGTCTGGCCCTGGGCGATGCCGGACCGATACTCGCCGATCAGGCGGCTGCCCGATGGAATAAGCACGCGTCGGCCGTCGAACGACCAGACATTCTCGGTCACGACAGCCCGCACCATGCCGGGCAGATCGCTCTGTACGGCCGTTTCCAGCACGCCGCGGATCAGCGTGCCCTGCGCCACCAGCGCGTCGATGCGGTCGTTCTTTGATGCGCGGGCCACTTCGACCCCTGCGGCGGAGACCGATGCGAGGAAGCGCCTATTGGGATCGTCTTCGTTGCCTGCCGGACCACGAGGTCCGTCCTCGCCATTCGTAGCGGCGGCCGCCGAGGCGTTGTCAGCGATCACCTGTGGCGCGCGCAGCCGCTCCCAGCGCCGTCGCTCTTCCTCCTGGCGTTGCCGCTCGAGCTCCGCGAGCCGCCGCGCCTCGTCATCGTTGGGCGGTGCCGCGACAAGGGGCGGTTCCGGTGCCGGCGGCGGCGGCAGCGCCAGGGGCGGTGCGACCGGAGGAGCAGGCGGAGCGGGTTCGGGCGGCGCCGGCGGCACGACGATCGTGCCCTGATCGGTTTGCGGACGGGGCGTCGAAAGCGACGGCGCCGGAAACTGGGTGGTCGTGAATTCTTCTTTGTCCGGCGTCGTAAACGTGGGAGTCCGGCGGGCCAGCGATCCGTAGATGAGCCAGGCGGCAATCGCCAGCGCCCCAAGCGGTATGGCGATCTTCAAAAAACCGCCGAGAGCGGTTCGCCCCCGGGCGACAGAGCTGGCGGCGGCCGCCTCGAGCTCCAGTGAACGATAATCGTCGGCCGTCGGCATGCGCGCTCAACCTCCCGAGGCGGTGGCCGCGCCCACGCGCTGCGGCGCGTAAGGCTCAAGGCCTGTCGGCTCATGCACGTTGGTCAGACGGCGGTTGAAGATGCAGGTCGATTCCTGGCCGTTGCGCAGGGTCCATTGCGCGGAGACCTTGTCGACGACGACATAGGGTCCCTCTGTCCGGAAATTGACGAGGCTCTCATTGCGATCCGCGTCGACGATGAAGATCGCCGGTGTCTCGCCCTCGAACCGAAACCAGGTCTTGGTGCCGTCGTCGAAGACGGCGACCGGCTTGTTGGTGGAAGACCCCTTGTAGCCGTAGTTGCTGTTGGCGTTCGCGATGTTGAGCGCCTTCAAGTTCGGATTGGCGGCGCGCTCCTTGGCTTCGGCAAGCAGCCGGGCGCTGGCTTCGTCATCCGGGAAGCGAAACCGCACGGCGTAGATCTGATTCGATGGCGGGCGCGTGTTCGAGCGCAGCAGGAACGAGTAGACTCGCTTGTCGGTCACCACGTTGAGATTGGATTGCGCGTTCTTCTCCACGGGTTTGATGAAGATGATGTCGCCTTTTCGGTTCGGCTCGACGCGCCAGGCAATGGAATCGCCGAGCGCCAACGTCTCGATCTTTTCGTCAGGCTGCAGCTGGATCATCGTCGACGTGCCGTAGGTGGCGTCGATTGCGGTGACGTTGTCCCGGCTGTAGACGACGTCGCGCACACGCGGGTCGAGGCGGCCGGGACGCGGCGTCGATTCGGCAAGCGCCGCGCCCGTCGACAGTAAGAGGGTAAGAAGCGCAAGAGCGGACGGCCGCATCACGGCTGCTGCCCCACGCTGCGCGGAGATGGCGCCGATTCCTGGTCACGCCGATATTCGAGCACCTGGAAGCCCAGCGGATTGTCGAAACGCCATTCGTTGCGCATGGGCGCGGACGTGTAACGGAAGCGCACCAGAGAAACCCAGTGCCGAGTCACGATGTTGGTGGCCGACTTTTCGTCGGTGGAGAAGCGGACCAGAGCGGTGCGGTTGTTCGGAAAGGTCACCGACTTGATGGTGACGCTGACCTCGGTGTTCGTCCCGTAGATCTTCACCGGGTTATTGGGATTGGCGGGCGAGTAAATCTCGGTGAGCTCGCGCGCCGCGTCTCCGGCGGCGAGGAGTTGGGCGAGATCAAAATTATCCTTCAGCGCCTTCGGATCGTAGGTCTCGCGCGCTTTGATGTAGCGCACGACATTGAACATCGTCACCGCCTCGTCCTGCGTCAGCGGTCCCTCCGCGGTCGGTCGCTTGACCTCGACGAACCCCGTCGTTTTGTCGACGACGACCATATAAGGCTCGTAGGTCTTGAGTGGCACGAGGAGCGCCAGCACGGCGAGCGCGGTGACGGCAACCACGGTCATCACGGTGGCGACGATCCAGGCTAGCGCGCGCGAGTTGCGGTTGCGCCGGGCGATATCATGCTCCCAGGTTGCGCCGTCGGCATAATAGCGCGGATCAACCCGGTCGGACTGGGTTGTGGTATCCGTCACGGTCTTCCTCCCCCGCTCTGCGCTGGCGGTGCGCCGGAGTTGCGGAGTTGGTCGGCGAGCCGACGGAACTCTGCGGACTGCGTCCAGCTCGCGGCGCGGAGGCCGACGCGCGCTCTCTGCCGCGCGCCCAGCTCCTCCCGCCGCGACATCGAAGCGGGGTTGAACGGATTGCGGAAGGCGAGGCGCGCTCGGTTGGCGGCCGCCCCCATCCGGTAGCCGGAGGCCGTGGCCAGGACCGCGCCGAGCCGGGGCGCGAAGATCGGGACGCCACCTGCGATAGCGGCCGCCATGTTATTGATCTGGCTCAGCAGGAGGATGCCGATGATGGCGAGCAGCACCACCGGTCCGATTGTTGCCCATGTGGCAGACTTGCTGTTGGCGACGCCGTTCAGCGTGTCGATCGATTGCTGGATCAGCGAGACATAGAAGGCGAGGAAGGCGTATACGAGCACCTGCACAAGGAAATACTGCGCGAGTGAGCTCATCCAGCCGCTGAAGAACCGCGACGTGACGCCGAACAGAAGCAGGATGATGAATAGCGGCGCCAGGGCAAGCAGAAGCCACATGAACATCTTCGACAACACGATCAGGAAGATGGCGAAACCGATCAGGATCGCCATGACAACGTAGAAAACGGCGGCGAAGATGTAGGGTCCCCAATTGGTAATGCCGGCATTCTGTAGAAACGCCTCGGTCGCGCTATTGGTCGTGTCCCACATGTTCTGCAAGGCCGACTGGACGGCGTTGACCGAGGTGAGATTGGCCGAGGTGCCGGTATTGTTGGCGGAAGTGACGGCGCTCAGCAGCGCGTTTCCGATGGCGGAAGGACCGTCATTCAGGATCGCATACACGAAGGTTTGGAATTCTCCCCAGCGGGTCGCCAGGACATAGATCATCATCGCGCGAAAGAGCCGGAAGGCATGATCCGTCGGGCCGCCGCTGGCCGTGCCCTGCCAGATCCCGACGCCCCAGAAGATTACGTAAAGCGTCAGGAGCAGACCGGCGACGCCGGTTGTCCCGCCCGATGTCGCCGCGTTCGCCAGGGCCTGATATGCCGTCGAAACGTAATTCTGGCCAAGCTGGTCGACGGATTGCAGTAGCGAAGTGATATTGAAATTGTTGGCCATCGCGCTCCTCAGATCGGCCGCATCGGGCCGCAGGCGTCAACGGCCTCAACCGCGGCTCGAGCGGGCGGCGCCGGAGGGAGCTGCGCATAGGCCAGCGGCGCGCCGCCCTCGTCGGGTGAACACGGCGCTTTCAGCGGCTTATAGGCACAGCCGCCGAGCGCGAGTGTGAGTAGTGCGCTGGCCATGAGGAGCGATACCGATCTCACTGCGGCGGCGCCTTGGGTTTCGTGAATGTCATGGCCCGCGAGGCGGATTCCGCGGCATCGTTCCGGTTGGGGGACGTTTCAGCGATGCTCGTCGCCGGCCATGAGGATGGACGGAGCGCGTAGCGTCCGACCGCGACGCCCACGGCGAGCGCAACCACGGCTGTCGCGATTATAATGGCCTTCGACATGGGGGCCCCCAGATGTTGTGTTGCGCCGTCCTGCGCGGCGTGCGCGAAAGCTTTTCGCGGCTCGCCGCCCGCTCCGCTACTGAGTGAATTTCATGGCGCGCGCCGCGGCCGACTCCGCCGCGATGCGATCGAGATTGGCCTGGTTCGCCGCAGCGGCTGCATTGTTCGCAACCCCGTTCAGTTCATTGATCGTCAGGCCGGTCTGAACCTGCACCTGGGTATTCTGATCGATGCTGCCTTTCAGATCCTGCGCTTGGCCGATCTGCTGGCCGCCCTGCTTGAAAGCGCTCGATCGCTGCTGCACCGCGCTCTGTGTCGAGTTGATGAGCCCCGAGAGCGTAGCGGCGACGTTCACGGAACTCTTGTAAGCCGTGTCCACGGGGTGGCTCTGGCCGCTGGTGAGACCGGTGATCGTCTGTACGAGCTGCAGGCCATTGATCAGAGTCGACACGATGTTCTGCGAGTTCGAGCCCATGCCGGCGAAAGACAGCGCCCCGCCCGAGATCACCGATCCGAGGGAGGGCGCCTGCGCCATGGAGAAGCCGCCGCCGAGGGCCATTTGTGCGAGCGTTCCTTGCGCCTGGGACGAGCGATCGCCCGTCACCGCTTGCAGCGTCTTCTGGGTGAACTGCATGATCTGCTGATCGGCGGTCAGGATCTTCTGGGTGCTGGTTGCGATCTCCTGGGCCTTTTGCAGGTTGGCGTTGTCGATTACCGGGACTTGCGCCAACGCTGGCGACAATTGGGCGGTCACGATGATGGCGATGAGGGCAAGGATGGTGCGCATGAAAATCCTCCCTAGCGGGTGTCGTTGTTGATCGCGGCCAGCGCCGCGGCGACGTCGGCCACGGTCAAGCCGGGCCCGGTCGAAGCGCCGTCGTTCGTCGGTGTGCCTTGCGCCTGTGCGAGGTAAAAGATGACGTTGCCGTCGGTGTCGACGTAGCGGGCGCTGACGCATCCAGGGTCGGGGTTCGTGCCCGGCGGTGTGGTCGAGCATCCCGTCGGCGTCCGGCAAGGGTCAGTCGGCGAGCCGGTCCCGATCATGCCCACGGGACAGACCGGACCGGAGGCGGGCCGTCCTCCCGTCACCGTCGCCGCCCGCATGCCCCCGGCCGCCCGGCTCATGTCGCTCGTTCTGGCGAGGTTGAGCGCGTTCAGGGCGGTGACCCAAAGGTTCGTCGAATCGATGACGCCGTTCCAGGCAAGGTTGTTCTGCAGCCGCCCCGCGCTGTTCATGTCCATCGCCGCCATCACGGTCGAGCCCGTGCCGACCTGCTGGCCCGCGACCTGAAACCCTGACTGCGCGGCGCCAAGCGTCGAGCGACTGGCATCGAGACCGGCAACCACATTGCCGCTCGACTGAAACAATGTCTGGCTGTTCAACGCGCCGCCTTGCGCCCCAGGATCGGGAGCGGCGGGCATGTCCGGCGCATAGGAGCGAATGGCCTGGCTGCCGGCGCCCGCCTGCGGCTTCACGGTCGGATCGGTGACGTTGGCCTTCTTGCCCGTGGTCACCGCGCATTTGACGCCGCTATTGGCGTCCTTGCGCTGCGTCGTCACCGGTACGAGTTTGACCGTCGTGCTGGCTGTCAGCGAATGTTGGCTGAGCTGTGCGGCGTCGTCGACCGGGATGGCCGCGTGCGCCTGGGTGGCCAAAGCCGCCGCCGCCGCCGCGGCGAGACTGATCAGGATGGTCTTCATGAAGGGTCTCTCCCCAGGAAGATCGGCAGCCACACCGCTGGATCGTCGCCAACGCGCGCGCGCAGCGCGTCGAGCTCCGCCACGGTCTCGGTCCGACCGGACAGCACCTTGATAAGGTCGGGCATGCTCGACAGGTTCAGCCGGGCCACGACGCTGTCCCGGCCGTGCTTGATCAGGAAGGACCGACTTTCGGGGACGGTGCTGCGAATCCAGTCGACCTCGCGGCCCGAAAGGCGGAAAGCCTGACGATAGCTCTCGTCGTCGGCTTTGGGATTCGGAAAGAAGATGTTGGTGCTGGTCTGCTCGATCAGCGTGTTGGACGCGCGTGAGCGGACGATATCGGCCGCAGATTGCGTGCCGAAGCCGATGATGCCGTTCTGCTTGCGGATCGTCTTCAGCTTATCGCGGATGAAGAAGGCAAAGACCTCGTCGTCGAGCAGCCGCCAGCCTTCATCAAGAAAGATCATCACCGGATCGCCCGTGAGCAACTCCTCGGTGCGGTGGAAGATGTACATGAGCGCGGCGGTGCGGATGACGGGATCGTCGAGGACCCGCGTCATGTCGAAGCCGAAGATGCTCGAAATCGAGAACTGGTCCTCATCGTTGTTGAACAGCCAGCCCCGCTGATCCGGCCGCATCCAGCTTTCCAAGCGCGCGAGGAGATCCCCCTCCCCCGCCCGGATGCGACCGCGCAGCAAGGTCGAGAACGCCTTCAGCGTCCGCCCGTCCGGACCCGCTGAAAGCGCCGCTGCGATTGCGTTTCGGATCACCTGCTCTTCGGAAGCGCTGAGATCGCCGCCCTTGGCCGGACGCAGCATGAAGGCGAACAGCTGGTACAGAAACTCGCGGTTCGCTGCCGAGTCGGGCAGCGACAGCGGATTGAACCCGGTGGGCTCGCCGGGAATGAGCGCTTCATATTGACCGCCGAGAGCGCGAATAAAGATCTCAGCGCCACGATCCTTGTCGACGAAGACGAGTTTGGGGCGCGGCTGGATGCGCTGCGTCTGCGCCGCGATGAACGATAGAAACACGGTCTTGCCCGACCCGGTCGGCCCGACGACGGTGAAGTTGCCGATGTCACGAACGTGGTGATTGTAATAGTAGGCCGTCTGCGACGTTGTCTCGAAGACCGAGATTGCGGGGCCCCAGTGGTTGCCGTCGGGGCGCCCGCTCGGATAGTTGTGCAGCGAGGCGAAGCCGGCGAAGTTTTTCGACGAGATCACAGCCTTGCGGGCGATATAGGCGAAATTGCCCGGCAGCTGCGACCAGAACGCCGGTTCGCAATTGAGGTCTTCGCGCACCCAGATCACCGACCGATCCGTCAGCGCGGCACCGGCCGCTGTCACGGCCGCGCCTACCTCGGCGAGATCGCGGCCGAGGCACATCACCGTCATGTGGTGCTCGCCATAGATCGCCTCGGAAGCCAGCAATTCGTCCCGGGCCTCGTCAAGATGCTCCGCGACGATCGAACCGGCCTCGTCGGACATATCGACTTGCCGCGACACGCGATCGATCTGCTTGGCGGCGACCGGCCGATCGACGATGGCGAAGGTCTGGGTGGCGATAAATTCGTGCGGCACCCGCAGGAGATTGTCGAACGAACCGGGACCACTTTGCGCCGGATATTCGCGGATCGAGATCATCGCGCCGAAGCGCGTGTCGTCGCGGCTGGCGCCGCGGATCTCGATGGCGTTGCGGCCGAAGAAGAGACGCTTCGTCGAGAGCGCGTCCGCAAGGTCCATGCGGGGCAGATGCATCGGCCGCGGTAGGCCGCCGTTCACGATCTGCACGAGGAATTCCAGCGGCTCGGAGTACCAGATGCCGTCGCGCCGGACCACGCCGAGTTGCCGCGCGCCATAGGCGGCCAAGTTCTCGCGAACCGCCGTCGCGGCATCGCGCAGCTCGTTGAGGGCGGTCTGAATGGCCACCGACTCGCCGGCCTCGTCCTTGCGGCCGAGAGCCTTCGTCATCAGGACGTCGAAGGTTCCGGCCTGGCCCTGGAGCGGCCGGCGCACGATCGTGAGATAGATGTCGTTGACGAACATTCGACGCTTCGACAGGGAGGCGTCGTAGCGCTCGTCGATCTCGCGGCACAACGCGTTGTCGAAGGTCGACGCGATCCGTGGTTGCACCTCGCGCCGGATGATGTGCGCGGCGAGCGCGAAGCGCGAGTTGGCGAGTGTGCGGACGATGTCGTTGCGGCCGAGCAGACGGGCGTTGACCTCGCTCATGTCGGATGTCTCGAACGAGTAGCCGTCGAGCTTCAACACCGTGAGGAGCAGGCCGTCTCGCGTCTTGAGGATGTGATCGTCGACGTGGCGGGTATAGGGAATGTGCGACGCCACCGGTCGCTCACGGCGGGACACGGCGCCGAAGGTGAGCTCGTCGAGAAGGGCGCGGGCGACCATGGCAGCCTCACGGGGCGTAGCTGTCGGCGCCCCAGAAGGAGCGCGAGCGGGGCGGACATCTTGTCGAGCGGACGAACAGGATCTCGAAGATACGGTCGTCGCGAAGAGTCATCACGTAGCCGAACAGATGGAGCGGAATCGCGACCAGCAGCATGAAGAGATTGTGGGTGACAAGGAAGCACACGCTCGAGACCACGCCGTTGAACATGAAGTACATATACGGCACGCCCATCAGCGTCGGCGCGCGAGTGAGGGCTTTGACCAGCGGGGTGATAAGCGGATCATCGAGCTCGGCTTCGGTCATTGGCCGACCGCCGACTGGAAGAATTGGACGATTTGCGCCGAGCCGAACACCAGAACGATGCCGAAAATGACGCTACCGGCGATGCCCCACGTCAGACGGCCGGACCAGGCGAACAGACCGCACGCGATGACGGCCAGTGTCGCCAGCGCGGTGGCGATCGGGCCTGTCAAAGCCTGAACCAACTGCGTGAGCGTGGATTGCACGGGTTGCAGCGTCCCGCCCGACTGTGCCGCGGCGTCGACGACGCTGAGCGCCACAAGGCTCAGAGCGAGGGGCGTGCGCGAAATCCATCGAGTCATCTAGTCCTCCCTGTCAATCGACGTGCATGACGAAACCATCGTTCCAATGCCTTCCGGCTTGGGGACGCGCCGCATCGGGCCGCGTGGCGAGTTCGACGACGTCAGGCTGGGCGGACGCGAGAGCGCCAGCGCCGCGAGGATCCGGCCAGCTGTAGAAATCGTTGATGACTTGGGCGACGAACCGGACGGTCTCGGGATAGGGAGGAACACCACGGCTCTTGGCGACGGCTTCCTCGCCGGCGTTGTAGGCGGCGAGGATAAAGAACGGGTTCTTGTATTTGTCTTGGAGGCTGCGCAGGAAGCGGATGCCGCCGCGCACGTTATCGGCGGGGCTGCAGAGGTCGACGTTGAAGCGCTGCGCGGTCTGCGGAAGCAGCTGCATCAGGCCGAACGCCCCCTTTCCGGAGAGCGCCATCGAGTTGTACTGGCTTTCGCTCTTCGCCACCGACTGAGCGAATTCGGGCGAGAACTTCTCCTCTGTGGCGATGCGTGCCACCAGCGCTCGCGCGTCGTCGGGCGCCATCGCCTTCGCGCCGCCGCACGGCCGCGCCGCTTCATTCGCGTCGAGGCGGAATCGCGGCGTGTCCAGTGGAATGACGCGGCCGGAGGCATCGACGGTCGCGAGGTGCGAAACGTTCGCTGCGTCCTGAGCGTTTGCGCCGGCGCAGGCCACCATCATCCCCAATCCGATCGCCGCGATTCGCTTTGACATGCCCCTAGGCTCTCCACTTTTCAATAGACAATATATTAGATGTTGTTACCTTGGCAACAGGTTAGTGAATGACGTCCCCAGCTCGATCCGGAGGGATGGAATGAAACGCTGCTCAGTCCTGCTGGCCGGCCTCAGCCTCGGCCTCGTGCAACCCGCCCCACCTGCGGCGGCGCAGGACGCTTCGTTCGGGTGCAAGGTCTTGCTGTGCGCGGCGGCCAGCAATCCGGGATGGTCCAGCATCCCCTACTGCGTGCCGGTCATGCAGGAATTGTTTCGCCGGCTCGCCCGCGGCGGCGGCTGGCCGACCTGTTCTGAAGGGCATGCCAGCGGCCCGGGCTATGAGCCTTACGAAGCCTGTCCGGTAGGCCTAACACCGGTCGCAGGCTTGCCGGGCGGAGAAACATCGCCATCCGCCAGCGGAGAGTTGTGCGCCGATCTGTCCAAGCCCGAGCGCGTGTGCTCAGGAAGCGATGGCGGTTGCACGACGACCTATCCGACGCCGCCGCGCCAGCGCCGCAGCGAGCCCTACTACGTCGACATCAGCTCGGCCAACGGCGTGCAGCGCTTCTATTTCTCGCTGCAGGGCTACTAGAATGGGCCGGGCATGGCTGATGGCCGCGATTCTGGCCCTGCCACTCACCGCAACAATGGTGACGGCGCAATCCGCGTCGCCCTGGTTTCCAGTTCCAGCGGACGCCATCTATCTGACAGGCGACAGCTGGTCGGCCGGCGACGTGACCTATCGTCTTTATGGCGTCCAGGCCTGCCTGCGTGACACGAGCTTCACCAACGGCCACGGCCTCAAGCGCGACTGCGGCGAGGCTTCGCTCGCCATGCTTGTCGCACTGGTTCGCGATCTCAGACCGCAGTGCTACGACGCGGCCGAATCGCCGCAGCTGCGAACCGTCTTCGTGTTCTGCCTGGCCAGCCCGAGCAAGGGCGCCGCGGCGGGCTCACGCATCGATCTCGGCACAGCTCTGATTTCAACCGGCTTCGCCTTCGCCGCGCTCAAACCGGACGGCCAGCCGGTTCACGCGCCGTACTTCGTGGCCCAGCTCGTAGCCCAGAGATCCAAGGCGGGATTGTGGGCGTTCGCCGACCTCCCCGATCCGAACGCGATCATTCTGCGCGCCCTGCGGCAGGCTTCGCCTGCTCCCGCGTCCGGGATGCCAGGAGCAAACCCAGCGACCCCATAGGATCAACGTCAGCACGAGGAGCGACCATGCGAACCACAAATCTCTTCATCGTCCGTGGCTTTGTCGGGCAGGCGCCGAAGGCGTTTAACAAAGCCGCCAAGGTCCACATCGCGACCGACCGCGGGTGGACTGACGCCAAGGGCGAGCGGCACGAGGAGACCGACTGGGTAACGGTCAGCATCCTCAATGAAAAAGCCGCGGCCTGGGTCATCGCCAATGTCGCGAAAGGCGATCCGGTCTATGCCGAATGCCGCATCGCCGACGGCTCCTACAAGAAGGACGGCGAGACGATCTACACGACCGACATCATCGCCAACGTCTTCCACAAGCTCGATCTCGGTGCGCGCGACGATGCCGCGGCGTGACACCGTGTTTCTCGCCATCTCGCTCCTGGCGACCGCGACGACAACCGAGGCTGGCGCGCAGCCGGCCGATCGGAACGAGGGCATTTACGCGCCGCAGCTGCCGCTTCAATCGCCGCCGCTGCGGGTCGAGGTCATCGATGGGGTGCGGTTCCGCGATATCGAGACGGGCGCGGCCTACCGGCTCTACGGCATTGATACCTGCGCGCCGGAGCAGACCGCGCGCTTGGGCAGGCAGCGCTGGCCGTGCGGCACGATGGCGACATCGTGGCTCGTCACGGCGACCCTCAACGCCTGGCTCGCCTGCAGGACATTGCGGGACGAGGCGTCAGAGCACCTGGTGCGGTGCGCCACGGCGGGCCATCCCGACATCGCTGCCGATATGTTGCGCGCCGGCATCGCCGTAGCGCTCCCCGGAACGGACAGGGACCCGGCGATCCGTGCCTACGTCCAAGCCAAGCAGGACGCGCGCAAAGCCTATCGGGGGCTCTGGTCGAGCACATTCCAGATGCCCTGGGAGTGGCGTGCCAAACGCCCGGCCGCGCCGCCGCTCGCCCGGTTCGAGACAACGCCATGAGCCGTATCGCCGTCGTTCTCTCTCTTCCCATCATGCTCGTGCTGTCAGCCTGCGCCGCGCCGCAGCCATGGCCGGTGACGGACTATGGGCCGCCCGCGCGCGAACCGATGTACACGCCCGCCGCCGTCAAGCCCGGCCGGCTGGAATATGCCCCCGATCGGTCGACGTTTGCCCCCATCCTTACCGAGCGTTTTCCCTATCCGACCCAGCCGGAGGCGAACGCGGCCTATCGTCGGCTTCTCGCCGGCTCTGCCAGGGAAGGCAACTTCCCCGCATCGGTGTGGCTGTTCGGGTGCAAGCCGGGCGCGCTGGACGAACAAACCGCCCGTGTGATCCGCTACCGTGGTCCCGTCGTCCATTGCGCGACGGATTTTCTGGACGGCAGTGGCCGTCGCCTTCGCCGCGAAGCGGTAAATTTCTATTACTACGGCGACGTCTGGAACATGCAGCCCGTCTACCCGCCGCGCAGCGTGGTGCCATGGCGCAATCGGGAGCGTTCGCCGAAGGATTTCTGGCGGTGGCTGCCCGGCCGCGACCGCTACGAATAGCAGGCGGCACAATGAGCGCGGCAAGGCAGTTGAGTCATTATATTAGATGTTGTATTAAAGGTACATCGCCGGCCTTTCGCAGCTCTGCCATTTTTGTCCTGGCGATGGAGATCGCAGGGATGATGAACACCCAAGCCCGCGCGCAAACGGTGACGCCCGATCCGGGGACGTGGCGACCGATGGCATATGCGGATCTTCAGCTGCCCTCTCGCGCGACCGCCACCTACACCGACATCTGGAAGGACGCGATCGAACGCAACAACCAAGGCTATCGGCAGCGTGGGGATCATCGCTTCGCGGGCGGCAATGCGCCCGTCACCGAAGCCCATTTCGTCATCTGGAGCCGCGGTCGTTCCGTTGTCCTCAGTATCCTCAACACGGCGATTGGATGCACGATCAAGACCGCGGTGCCGCAGGCGCGTGCGACGGTGAAGCTCTGCCCCATGCGGATTGCGATTTACGAGGGGATCCAGGTGCGCACTCTCGAGGGCGGCCGCGCTTGCTTCCTTGAGCTTGAGCCAGGCGCATCGCCTGATCCGACGGTGTCCGCGGCCTATGCATCCTACGACGTTCCGAACCGGACGTTGAAGACGGGCATGATCGTCAACCATAAGGCTGTCGACGGCTGCTCGCTGGATGTGCCGCTGAACCGCCGCGACGCGGATTGAGGAGAACAATAGAAAATGCACTCTCGGATGATCTGTCTGCTTGCTGCGACCGCCCTTGTCGGCGCGGTGCCAGCAGCCGCGGCCGACGCGGCTTTCAGATACAAGACCTCGTATCGCAACGTGACCCAGGACCCCGACAAGGTCTGGACGGGTGATGCGCTCGCGGCCGGCTCGTCCGGCACCGTGACCATTCACGAATATGAATTGCGCACGCCGCGCGGCGACTTCTTGATCTCGCAGATTTGGAACGACGACTGCACATCCGGCACCTGCCCTACCCGCCTTGTGCGCGTCGCCCCCCATCAGCAGCCGACCGTCCTGGTCGACGATATGATGCATCAGATCGTGCCTCCTGATGATCCGCGCTTCGCCGCGATGGCCGCCGACCAGGCGCAGGCGGCGTTCGCACAGCGTCCCTTCGCGTTGACCGACGACGGGAAGACGCTCGTCAACGGCGATTTCACCTTTGCGATTCCGGAGGGCAAGCCATGACAGCGCGCGCCGTTCGCGGCATCCTGGCCGATGCGGGTCTCCTGCTGTGTCTGTCGGGGGCGGCAGCGTTCGCCGGAGAATCAGCCGCCAATCTTACTGCGGCGGGCATCCCGTCGAACTGTGCGGATTTCGCTGCGAAAGTGTCCAGCAGCGAAGGAAATTTCGGCACCACAAATCAGTTCGGCTGCCTCGGAGCATTCCAATTTTGCCCCGGCACCTTCGAACGCTATTACAGCGGCAGCGCGCAAAGCTTTCTCAACGACCCCTCCGCCCAAGTCGCCGCCTGGACCCGGTACGAACAGAATGAGTGGTCGAAGGCGCAGAGTAACGGCATGACCTCGCTGATCGGACAGCAGGTATGTTACGGCGGCCGCTGCGCCACGATCGACCAATCTTCCATCCTCATGGCCTGCCAGTTCGGCTGCGGCCAGCGCGGGAAGCTCGCAAACTACGCTGCGAGCGGCGATTGCAATGCCCGCAACGTCAAGGATGGCAACGGGGTAAGCGTATGCAGCTACCTCATCCGCGGCGCCGGATATGACGCCTCCTGCTTCACCGGAGACCAGTCGGCGGTTTGCCAGCAGACGCCGACCGGGCCGGGCGATTTTCCGACCTCGACCGGTATAGCCGCCAATCCGCCACCGCCATCGACAGCGTCGATCATCGTCAATCCGACAGACGTCTAGGTACCGCCCAAATCAGTTTTTCTCGGAAGGGTCGCGGATGATCCAGGGAGCAAAATAATTGAGTTCCTCCTCGGTCGACGAACAGAGATCTCCGCCACGATAATGAGCATGAACCAGGGCCCAAAACACAACCTCGTCGGAGCGCCCGGCGAACAGAGCTTTTTGCAAGGTGCGACCGATCAGCGTCACTGCCCGCGAATGTTCATAGCGGGCGTGAAGTTCGTGAGCGATGATCTTGGTATCCGCAGTTCTTATCATAGAATAACTCCATGCTGATACGGACCATCAGGCAACTGACGGCCAGTTAGACATCGGCAGCACCGACTCGTTGGAGCCTCGCGCGGCCCGGATTGTTTCAAGGGTCTCGCGGTTGAAGGACATGCGCAGGGCAACAACTTCGTCGCGGCCAATACGCTGGGGAAAACCGAGTGATCGGACGAAGAACCGCAATTGCATCGCGATTAGCATCAACCGCCAGTCGATCGCGACCGTGACTGTGTCAACCTGATGCTCAATGCCCCATTCGACGACGCCTTGGGCGAGTTCGAGAAAGGGACTGTCACCTCGCGGTCGGTGTTCGCGATAGCTACGCGCAACGCTGAAGCGTGTCCACTCGAACACATGTTCGCCGCGTGGCGGCGTGTGCCGGCACAGATCCGTCAACACATCGCTCAATAAATGCGGGCGAGTGGTTGGTAACAGCCGCTGATAGCCGACGATCTCCTCGTCGCGCAGACAGATGTGATGGATTGCATGCCGATCGTCGAATCGATCGCGCTCGCGACCGCCCGGCTGGCGCAGTTCCTCCCAGCCCTTTTCTTCGACAAAAATTGAATGCCGAAACCGAAAGGCGCGGTCCATCAATGTCTCGTATCGACCGACGTCCGAGCCTGGAATGACCATCAGCATGAAATACACCTCGACCAGATGACAGAGCCGAGTTGGTCATGTCCATCGCCAGCGCGGTATGGGCACAAAGGTCCATTGCAATCAGACTAGCGCGCGCGTTGTCCGTTCTTGGAGATATTTCAATAAGTGAAAAAACGAAACGCCTATTAGTACGGCAACTCTTCGGCGGACTTAGCTCAGGTGCGATCGCGGCGACACTATCATCGCTATAAAGGTCGCCAGGTCATCTGCCTTTGTTCTTGATCCGCTTCTGGTCGTGCTAAGATTTTGACCCTGAAACCCGCCGAATAAACACGGCGCTAGCCAATAACGCTACGCCGGGGCATCGCAAAGCCAGATTTTGCACCACGGCCCGGTTCTTTGCGCCAATCAATTTTTTCGTCTTCGCGGAACCGCTCCACAAGACGCGTGAAGAGGAAGCGAGGTTTTTGCCCCTGACGGCATGTAGCCCAATTCGTCGCAGCGTTCCCGAAAAGTCATCCGCCGCCGCTCCTTTTGCGCCTCGGCCAATTCGCACTGAATGCCGTGCTCTTCGTCGGTGAGACCCTCGGGGCGGCAGACCGAGCAGGTGCCGAGGTGAAAAACCCGTTCCCACTCCACCAACGCCTGCACATAGGCGCGATGAGCCTCAATCGTGCGCGATTCAAGAGAAGTGCGCCCTCGCGCCTTGGCCCTGATCACTCGATCCTCCGTGGGGAGGTGCCTGCGGTACGCCCCCGCAAACGAACCCTCTCTGACTCTTGGTGATCGGGGAGTTCGAAACCGTGCTAGACGGCCCTGTGGCCTTTAGTTCGGGTGAACCTGTTGCATACGCCACAGGCTCCCCGACCATAAGGTCAAGGAGTGCGGTGCCGTGTCGGCCGGCACCAACCGCTAGCAGGGGTTTCGACGCCCCAGGGCAGCGCGTACTGCCCCACTCGACTCATAACCGTTCGTTCGCTCGGCTTCTAGGTCGTGGTGACGATTTAACTATTTGAGCCAGATGGCGATAGCGGCGAGTTTGACGAAGCCCATGAAGTTGACGAGGAGCTTGTCGTAGCGTGTTGCGACGCGCCGGAAGTGTTTGAGTTTGTTGAAGAAGCGCTCGATCCGGTTGCGCTCTTTGTAGAGGTTGACGTCGTAGGGGCGCCGATCCTTTCGGTTGCTCCTGGGCGGGATGACGACCTGGCCTCCCGCCTCGGCGATCCGCTCAACGAGATGATCGGCGTCGTATCCCTTGTCGGCGATAGTGGCTTGGGCCTCGATGCGGTCGACGAGGTCGTGCGCCAGGGCGATGTCGTTGCGCTGCCCGGGCGAGGCGATCAAGCGGACAGGAAGGCCCAGAGCCTCGGTGGCAGCGTGGATTTTGGTGCTCAGGCCGCCCCGAGATCGGCCCAGACCCTGGGCATGCGCCCCCCTTTGACCTTGCGGGCCCCGGCAGCGTGCTGGTGCGCCCGCACGATCGTGGAATCGATCAGCAGCCACTCCAGATCGGCCTCGCGCGCCAGGACGGCCAGCATGTCGTCGAGAACGCCCATCTCGATCCAGCGATAGTAGCGCCGCTTCACCGCTTCATAGTCGCCAAAACGCTCCGGCAGGTCGCGCCAGCGGGCTCCCGAGCGCGCCATCCAAAGCAAAGCGTTCAGAAAGCGCCGATTGTCGGTGCGCGGGCCACGCTTGCCCCTTGTGCCGCCCGGCACGAAAGCCTTGATCCGCTCCCACTGGTCGTCACGAAGCGCGTCGCAATCCATCGCTGATCCCAAAAATCAGCGTTGAATCTGATTTGCACCCAAAACGGAACCAAAATTCCTTAAATCGTCACCACGACCTAGATCAATTTCGGTAAACCATCGATTGCCAGGCAAGGAGCGCTCGCGTCGTCCGATGAGTCTGAAGCTTGAATTCGTCGATTGTGTGTGATCTCCGTCGCCGCCGCTGGCGAGCGAGGGCGAATATAGGCCGCGGACCTACCGCGTTCGCCGACTTCGTCACCACACCAGACGCCCGTTCGCTCGCCTCCACCCAAAAGGCCGCCGGGCTTCGCTGATCTCGGCTTCTCATTCCGCATGCCAATTCCGACCAGAGCGCAGGTTGCCGGCAAAGTACGTGGTGCCCGTTTTGTCGAATTGGTGATCGATGCCGCTGGCGCGTTGCTGGATGCAAGGGAGGCTTCGCCGCGGTCGAGATCTCGGGCCGCGACGGCTTGCCAGCGCGCCCTTGCATCCGGCACGCTTCGCGGCAGACGGGCGCCGTGCCCTCGGGATAAGGCGAGGCAGGTCAACCGAAGAAGGGACCGGGGTATGTGCGATGCGCGCCCGGTGAAGGCGATGGAGAAAAGGGAAATCGAAGAACTGCGAAGCAAGGTCGGTTGCGCCGCGCTGCTTCAACAGGACGGCTGGAAAATCGATCTAAAGGAGAGCACGCGGCGCGCCGTGAAATTCCGCCGCGATGCCAATATCATTATCGTCATTCACAACGATCGCGGCTGGTTTGACCCGTTGTCGACCGCGAAAGGCGACGTGTTTGATCTCGCCGAGCATCTCGGTGCGCAGGGCTTTCCCGAAGCCTGCGCATGGGTCGCGTCCCTGGTCGGGTTCGTGCCCACCCCGCTCGCGTGGCAGCGCGAGGTCCGGTCCTCCCCGCTTAGCTCCATCGCCGACCGCTGGGCGCGTCGGAGTCTGCCGAGGTCAGGCTCGGCGACCTGGCGCTATCTCACCGAGACACGCGGGCTTCCCGATACGATCGTCGCCGTGGCGGTCGGCCAAGGCATGGTCCGCGAGGGGCCGCATGGCAGCATGTGGGCGGCTCATCGCAGCGAGAACGGCATCGTGGTCGGCTGGGAGGAGCGCGGCCCCCAATGGCGCGGATATGCGACCGGCGGGGCCAAAGAGCTGTTCCGGCTCGGCCCGTCGGCCGCCGCGCGCGTCTGCATCACTGAAGCGGCGATCGATGCCATGAGTCTCGCCGCGATCCAGGTCATGCGGCACGATACGCTCTACGTCAGCACCGGCGGCGGCTGGTCTCCTGCAAGTGAGGATTCGATCCGCCGCTTGGCGGCACGACCGAACACGCATCTCGTCGCGGCGACCGACAACAATCGCCAGGGTGATGTCTATGCCGAGCGCGTCCAGGCGATCGCGGCCCAGACGAGCGCGACCTATGCACGCGCGCGACCGCGCGCCGGCGATTGGAACGAGGACCTGAACTTGCTGCTCGCCCGGCTCGCTGAGCCGCTTGCGGCCGCCGGCTGACGACCCGCTCTCAACCCTACCGCTCGAAGGGT
>JAEYAW010000003.1 GCA_023404675.1 Pseudomonadota bacterium
GCGCCCGATCGCGCCTCCGCCGCCCGTTCCGGGTGGAGCAGCCGCTCCGCCGCCTCAGCCCGTTCCGCCGCCAGCGCAGGTCCGGCCGCCGGCCGCGCCCGCGCCGCAATCCGGCGAGCAGGAGCGCCGCCGTGGCGGTCCTCCCGGTCAACCTGGCCAGCCCGGTCCGCGGCCGAACGAGCAGGGACGCCCCGGTCAGCCTCCCGGCGAAGTGCCGCCCGGCCAGCCGCCGGCACCGGGCATGCAGCGCCCGGGTGGTCCCGGGTCCGGCGCGATGCAGCCGCGTCCCGGTCAGCCGCCACAGCCCGGACCCGGTCCGGGGGGACGTCCCGAGACGGGCGGCCTCGAACCGCGCCCGCCGGGAGTGCCCGGTCCCGGCGGTGGCATGCCGCCGGTCCGCGGACCATTGCCGCCGCCCCCGCCGCCTGTCGCGACCACTCCGCTGCCACAAGGTGGCTGGCAGCAGGGGCCGAATCGTCTCGAACAGTTCCGGGGCGAGCGGCGAGAGTTCCAGGAGAATGGCCGCACGGTGTTCACCGAGCCCGGCCGCGTCATCATTCAGGAACCGGGCGGACGTGCGTTCATCCGGCACAATGAGGTCGAGCGCTTCCGTTACGGGGCGCGCAATGTCGAGGTGTTCGAACGGGGCGGCGAAACCCGCACGGTCGTTGTCCGGCCCGATGGCAGCCAGATCATCACGGTGACCGACCGCGACGGGCAATTGCTCCGCCGCATCCGCCGCGATGTCGGGGGCAACGAGATCGTCATCATCGACAACAGCTTCCGCGATCCCCGCGACCGGGCAAACTTCTATGTCGATCTGCCGCCGCCGGTGGTGCGCATGCCGCGCGACCGTTACATCGTCGAATACGACAGCGCCCCGCCGGACGTGGTGTACGAGACCATGCTGGCGCCGCCGGTGCAGCGGATCGAGCGGCGCTATTCGCTCGACGAAATCCGCTACAGCCCGACGGTTCGCGACCTGATGCCGCGCATCGACCTCGACACCGTCAATTTTGAACTCGGGTCGTGGGAGGTGACGCCGGATCAGGCCGCCAAGCTGCAGGTGATCGCGGACGGCATGAACCGGGCGATCTCGCGCAATCCGCGCGAGGTGTTCCTGATCGAGGGACACACTGATGCAACCGGCAATGACGTCGACAACCTGTCGCTGTCGGACCGCCGCGCGCAGGCGGTGGCGGAAGTGCTGACCGCGCAGTTCCAGGTGCCGCCGGAGAATCTGACGACGCAGGGCTACGGCTCGCAGTATCTGAAGATTCCGACCAGTGGTCCGGAACGGCAGAACCGCCGCGTGACGGTGCGCCGGATCACGCCGCTGCTGGCGGGCGGCGGGCCGCGCTGAGCGCGTGCGCGCAGGTCTTCAGGATCAGACACGGCCGGGGCCAAACCCCGGCCGTTTTGATGCGATCACCAAAATAGGGAATAATTGACAAAATACAACTTATAGTTTAATGAAGCTATAATTCGTCCGGGAGGGGATGATGGCCTGCGAAGACCTTCAGAAAGCGGTCGAGCTCAAGACGCAGCATTTCGTCGGACAGCTTCAGCAGAAGTCGGCGGAACTGTCCGCTGACATCCAGCAGCGCGCCCAGCAAATCAGCCCCGATATCGACACCAATGGCCCGGATGCTTGGGTCGGCATCGACTTCGACATCGAATGGGAGCGCGCGGAATTCAGCCTCGATCTGCCCGAGGTGAAGATGGTGGATCAGCGCTGGTCGCTCGACCTGCCGCAGGTCACGATGAAGAACAAGGACATCATTTTCCACACGCCGTCGATGCGCATGAAAACGGTGCAGGTTGGATCCAAGCCGGAAACGGTTTGTAAAATGACCACCAGAGACGTCGGCTTCGGCATTAAGATTGACGTGCCGGAATGCACTGTCCGATGGACGCCAATCTACATCGACGTTCCAGAGCCGTTCCCGCAGGAACAGAGAATCGTGATCGGCATTCCCGAATTCCGGATCGACAGGACGGAATTCGTACTGGGTGTGCCGGAAATTGCGATGAGAACGCAGAAGTTTGCGCTGGATCTGCCGAAGTTCGTCGTCAAGAACATCAGCGTCGAAGCCAAGAAGGCACAGGAGCAAGGCGAGACGCTCTCGCAGGAGGCGACGATCCGCTCTGCGAGGCTGAAGGAAGAGTTTCGAAGCACCGCGCAACTCGAACTCGGGCATGATGTCACCGCGCTGTTCGATTGTTATCGGCAGGATCTGATGACAAACAAAAACGATGCGCTCCACCGCTTCGGCGATGGCATCAATCTGCTTCAGACCAGCATCACTTCCATGACCGCCGCTAAGGTGCCCGACGAAAACGAAAATCTCGCCGGAGCAAAAGCGGCGCTGGTCGATTTGATCGCAAGGCGCGATGAGTTTGCGGCCGACATCGAGCGCAAGTTCGTTGAGCTCGGCGCGCAACAGAAACAGTTCTTTGACAAGCTGGTCGCGTGACCGAAACGGGCGCTTTGCGGGGTTTTCCGCCATGGATTCGCAGGCCGGCAGCACTCAACAGACGACATCCTTCTGGGGTGCCCTGTTCCGCGACCAGCTGGCTGCGATCGTTGTCATCACCGCAGGTGTTGGAATTTCAATAATTTCTTATGTGCTCGTGTCGGATCAACAAGCCGAATTCGGGACACGCAAGGAAATTTTCAATATCCTCGTGCCCGTCCTGAGCACCTGGGTCGGCACGGTTCTCGCTTTTTATTTCTCGAAGGAGAACTTCGCCGCCGCCAACTCGTCCGTGCGGGAGGTTGTGTCAAAGCTTGCCGCGACCGACGGCACGCAGAACGCTTCGGTGCGGCAGGTGATGAAGCCGCGCAACGCGATCAAGGGAATCGTGATCGCGGACGGCAAAGGCGACGATTCCGTTTCGTCCACTCAACTTGGCGACATCTTCAATCTCGGCGCAACGCGCGTTGTCGTCTTCAATGCGGGCGACAGTGTCAAATATGTCATTCACGATGGGACCTGGGACAAGTATGTGTCGAGGATGGCGCTGTCCGTTCCGGGGTTCAAGCCCGCAGACGTGACGCTGGCCGATCTCGTGGCCTTTTCATTTGGCGATCAGGTGGTCGGAAATCTCGTACGCAAGATCGCATTCGTCGGCCTGAACGCAACCCTCGCCGATGCGCGAGACGCCATGCTGGCCGTCAAGGGCGCGCAGGACGTGTTCTTAACGCGCTCCGGCCGCGCCGAGGAGCCGGTCGAGGGCTGGTTGACGAATTCGGATCTGGCGCGGACGCTGTAAGGCATGGTCCCGCAGGCGATTGCTCCCGCGCCCTGATGGTCGATCACCCGAGGGTGTTCTTGAAAATCCGACCGTCCTTCATGATGACGACGAGGTTCTTCGACGGATCGGCGATCAACTGGATATCCGCGATCGGATCGCCGTCGACGAGCAGGATATCTGCGAAAGCGCCGTCCTCGATCACGCCGAGCTTGGCGGGATAAGGATTGCGCGGGCCGCACATCGCGCACAGTTCGGCATTGGCGCTTGTCGCCATCGCCAGCACTTCGGCGGGTGTGTACCAGCGCACCATCTTCGCCAGCTTCTTGCCCTGCTTGACCGTCTGCTGCGGCGAGAACAGCGTATCGGTGCCCCATGCCGTCTTCAGCTTGTAGGTCCTGGCGAAGCCGAACGCGGCGTCGGTGCCTTGGGCGACCATCGCCTGCTTGGCGGCATTGGCCGAACCCGGCGGATAGGGATTGGCGTCCTCGTCGAGCAGGAACGGCTGCGAGGAGAACCACGCGCCCTTGTCGGCGATGATCTTCGCGGTCGGCTCGTCCATCAGCTGGCCGTGCTCGATGCTGCGCACGCCGGCACGCAGCGCGGTCTGGATCGCGCGCGCGGTGTAAGCGTGGACGGCGACATAGGTGCCCCAGTTCTCCGCCGCTTCCACGGCCGCGCGGAATTCGGGCTCGGTGTATTCGCTGACGTCGATCGGATCGTAGTTCGAGGCGACGCCCCCGCCGGCCGCGAGCTTGATCTGCGTCGCGCCGAGCATGAGCTGCTCGCGGGTACGTTTCAGCACGGCGTCCGCGCCGTCGGCTATGATGCCGGCATTCATCACCTCGCCATGGCTGAGCGGCGCGGCCGGAGCCGTTGGCACCTCGTAGGGCATCCGGTAGTCGCCGTGCCCGGCGGTCTGCGAGATCATCGCGCCGGAGGGGTAGATGCGCGGGCCCGCGATCATGCCCATGTCGATGGCGCGCTTGAGACCGAAGGCCGGGCCGGCCATGTCGCGCACGGTGGTGAAGCCGCGCATCAGCGTGGCCTCGGCCTCCTGCGCGGCGGCAAGGTTGATGAAGCCGATATCGGCGGTCATCAGTGCGGTCATGGGCAGGGACGCCATCATCAGGTGCACGTGAGCGTCGATCATGCCCGGCATGAGCGTGCGCCCGCCGCCGTCGATCACCTGGAGGCCGGAGGGGAGAGGCTTGTCGGCAGGCTCAACGGCCTTGATGGTGTTGCCATCGACCACGACGCGCAGGCCGGTGCGCAGCGCAGCGGACTTTCCGTCGAACAGGCGGATGTTGGTGAACGCGACCGGGGTTTTAGGCGCATCCGGAATTTTCGCCGCTGCGCCGCGCGGCAGGAAAGCCGCTGCACCCATGGCCGTCGCGCCGCCGATGAATGCGCGGCGCGACATTTTCCGCGACAGCTGCGCATTCAGGGCCGCGAAGGCCGGCGTGTGACAGATGCAGCCGAACGCATTTTGCGGTGCGTCGCTGTCGTCGGACGTGCAAGCAAACATGATCAGCCCTCATTCCCGTGCCCGCGCCAGCCTAGGAAGTGGTGGAGGCGGGCACAAGAGAGAGGATGATTTGCAAGCTCGGTATGGTTGGCGGCCGACTAAAGCCCCAGCTTGCGCCTGCGATTGCCAAGCGTGCGCAGCCGCAGCGCGTTGAGCTTGATGAAGCCCGCCGCGTCGCGGTGGTCGTAGGCGACCGCGCCTTCCTCGAAGGTGACGAGATCCTGATCGTAGAGCGAATACCTGCTCTCGCGGCCGATCAGGATGACGTTGCCCTTGTAGAGCTTCAGCCGCACCGATCCCGTGACATACTGCTGGCTGAGATCGATGGCCGCCTGGAGCATCTCGCGCTCGGGCGCGAACCAGAAGCCGTTGTAGATCAGCTCGGCATATTTCGGCATCAGCTCATCCTTGAGGTGCGCCGCGCCGCGATCGAGCGTGATCTGCTCGATGCCGCGATGCGCCTGAAGGAGGATGGTGCCGCCGGGGGTCTCGTACATGCCGCGCGATTTCATGCCGACGAAGCGGTTCTCGACCAGATCGAGCCGGCCGATGCCGTTGGCGCGGCCGAGCTCGTTGAGCTTCGCCAGCAGCGTGGCGGGCGACAGCTTCACCCCGTCGACGGCGACCGCGTCGCCCTTCTCGAATTCGATGGTGACGATGGTCGGCGTGTCGGGCGCCTTCTCCGGATCGATGGTGCGCGAATAGACGTAGTCCGGCACTTCCAGCGCCGGGTCTTCCAGCACCTTGCCCTCCGAGGAGGCGTGCAGCAGGTTGGCGTCCACCGAGAACGGGGCTTCGCCGCGCTTGTCCTTGGCGATCGGAATCTGGTGCTGCTCGGCGAACTCGATCAGCTGCTCCCGCGAGCGCAGATCCCACTCGCGCCACGGCGCGATGATGGTGATGTCCGGGTTCAGCGCATAGTAGCCGAGCTCGAAGCGGACCTGATCATTGCCCTTGCCGGTCGCGCCATGAGCGACGGCGTCGGCTCCCACCTTCTTCGCGATCTCGATCTGCTTCTTGGCGATCAGCGGGCGCGCGATGGAGGTGCCGAGCAGGTACTGGCCTTCATAGACCGCGTTGGCGCGGAACATCGGGAACACGTAGTCGCGCACGAATTCCTCGCGCACGTCCTCGATGAAGATGTTGTCCGGCTTGATGCCGAGCAGCAGCGCCTTTTGGCGCGCGGGCTCCAGCTCCTCGCCCTGGCCGAGATCGGCGGTGAAGGTGACGACCTCGCAGCCATAGGTAGTCTGCAGCCATTTCAGGATGATGGAGGTGTCGAGGCCGCCGGAATAGGCGAGGACGACCTTGGTGATCTTCTTGCTCATGGGGTTCCTGCAGGAATTGGATGCGGAGCGAATAGCGGATCGCCGCCGACAAGGAAAGCGCGGGTCAGCCCGGCGGATCGAGACGGGCGGCGGCGGTGCTGATCGTGGCCATCCGCCCGACATCGCGGCCGAAGATCACCCGCTGGCTCCAACGATAGCCCGGCCAGAACAGCCGTGTGAGGGTGGCGTCGACCTGCTCGTCCGTGGTCCGGCTCCATCGCCAGCGGTAAATCAGCCCGTGGACCAGCCAGATCACCAGGAAGCTGGCCACGCCGGACAGCAGCACGTCCGACAGGAAGTGGCCGCCGAACGCCATGCGCCATCCCCCGGTGGCGAGGCCGAACACGGTGGCGACGGCATAGGCCGCCGGACGGAGGTGCGGCGGGGCGAGCGCGGCCGGGGCATAGGTCCAGAACGCGGTGGCCCCTTCGCCGGAGAAGAACGAGCAGTTCCGCGTGCAGGTGCCGCGGGGGTCCCACCACGGCACGAAATTCATGGGTCCGCCGAACTCGGTGACCAGAACCGGACGCGGACGGCCCCAGAACGTCTTGAAGGTGAGGTTCGACAGGATGCCGGCCGACAGTGCGATGGTGACGATCAGGAAGATCGCGGCACGCCCCGACATGAACAGCGGGCGTTGCGGATAAATCGCCTTCACGATCAGCGCCATGATGGCTGGAACCACGAAGGTCCACGAGACCACCATGGCGAGGTTGCGCAGCAGTTCCCCAAAGGCGACGTATTTCAGCGGGAACGTCTTGGTCTGCGGGTCGAAGAACAGCGCCGCCGCCCACAGGTCGATCTGCGGCCACAGGCCGAGCGCCAGGGCGATGATGGCGCCGAGCACGAGCGCGATGATAAGGCCGGTCCGATTCATGGGGTGTCTATAGCGATTTCCGGTAAACGGGGCACTCCCGGCGAGCCACGAATCCGTTATCGGGACGCCGCGCGCCGCCATAGCCCGGCATTGCGGCCTGCGGTCAGCCAGTAGGCGAGGCCGCCGACGATGCCGGCGCCGGTCATGACTTCGAGATGCCTGCGGATGATGCCATCGAACTGCATCGCGGCGGGATCGAAGGGCACCAGCGACAGATAACAGGCAGCCCCCACCGCTGCGCCGCCGACCGCATAGGCCAGCACGCTGCGGATCGAGAACGCCTCGGTGATCAGCACCACGATCAAGGCGGGGAGCAGCGCGAAGCCGCTGACGAAAATGAAGCCGACGCCGACAATGATCGCCAGTCCGCCCTCGTCGATCGGGCCGAGCTGGAGATTGCTGACGTCCGGGAACAGCACGGCCGCGACCATCACCGCGCTGGCCGCCAGCGTCGCGACAAACAGGCCAAGCAGAATCATCAGAACGCGGCCGATGGCGGTCATGCGGGGACCATTGGCGCAAACCGCTCCGCCGCCCAGGCGTAGAGGCTGCCGGACCGCGGCGTCTCGTTGCCGCGGCCCTTCGGCGAGATGTGAAAGCCGACCACCTGTGGATCGGCGATCAGCGCGGCGGTGTCGCGCGGCTCGAAGAACAGCCTTGGCTCCGCATGGACGGCATAAAACGCCCCTCGTGGAAGCGCATATCCGAGCCGGTCGTGGCGGCGGGCCAGCGCGGTCAGCGCCGCAGGGCCGAAGATCGAAACGCGGATATCGCTGACGCCCCGGGCGCGCCCCGTGAGCCTGTGCCACTGGAACGTGAGGCGATGGCGCGTCGACAGCCAGTCCGGCGTCAGTTCGTCCTGCGCGATCAGGCGCTCGAAGGCCCCGACGATCGGATCGTCCGGCGGCAGATAGAGCGCCGAGTTGCCGAGCTGGGCAGGCTTTTCCCACGCGAAATAGGGCTTGTCCGGCGCAGCCTGCACCGGCTTCAACAGCAGCACGTCGGCGTCGAGCCACACGCCCCGGCCCTGCGCGAACAGCCGCATGCGGAAGAAATCGCTGAACTGCAGCATGGTCCAGTCGATCCATTCGCCGTTCGGCCCGGAGGGGCGCAGCCGCTCCGCGAAAGCCTTCGGCAGCACGGCTCCCGCATCGGCCTGCGCGACGCCGGCCGGCAGGCCGTCGATGGGCTCGAAACTGTAGACGGTGACGCGGTGACCGGCCGCGACTTGCGAGGCGAGGCAGAGCCGGCGCAGCCGGTCCAGCGGGCCGCGCCAGAAGGTGACGATCTCGGGCAGGTCGGCCGAAGTCATGGATGGCTCCGGGCCGGAGTCCGGGGATGTGCATTCAGCGGCAACGGCCGCATCCGCCCGATACCGCCGGCGCTCAGAGCCAGGGGCGCGCGCCGGCCGCCTTCTGCTCGAAGGCGTTGATCGAGGCGTTCTTCTGCAGGGTCAGACCGATGTCGTCGAGGCCGTTGAGCAGGCAATGCTTGCGGAACGGATCGATCTCGAACGTCACGGCGCCGCCGTCGGGACCGCGGATTTCCTGATTCGCGAGATCCACCGTCAGCGTCGCATTGGCGCCGCGCTCGGCGTCGTCGAACAGCTTGTCGAGGTCTGCCTGCGACACGCGGATCGGCAAAATCCCGTTCTTGAAGCAGTTGTTGTAGAAGATATCGCCGAACGAGGTGGAGATCACGCAGCGGATGCCGAAATCGAGCAGCGCCCAGGGCGCGTGCTCGCGGCTCGATCCGCAGCCGAAATTGTCGCCCGCGACCAGAATTTTGGCGTTGCGATAGGCCGGCTGGTTCAGCACGAAATCCGGGTTCTCGCTGCCATCGTCCTTGTAGCGCTGTTCCGAGAACAGGCCCTTGCCGAGACCGGTGCGCTTGATGGTCTTCAGGTACTGCTTCGGAATGATCATGTCGGTATCGACATTGATGATCTTCAGCGGGGCGGCGACGCCCTCCAGCACGGTGAACTTGTCCATGGCGCGGATTTCCCAAAGGTCTTCGGCTGGCGACAGCCAGTAGGCGGACGTCATAGCGCCAAGCACGGGCCGGATAAAGGCAAAACCGCTGAATCCGGCCACCGACGGAGTTGACGGCCGGCACCGGGATGGGCAAGCGTAGGCCGTCCCGGTCGGGATGGAGCGGGAACAGGGGCTGGGCCGATGTCGGGACGTATTTTCTTCGGGCTTGTGGCGGCGGGAGCCGTGGCTGTGTTCGGCGCTTTCTCTACGGGAACCACGCCCGCACGGGCCGGCGACGGGCTGTCCGTCACCGAGTTCTCCTCGCAGGCCCGCGAGCAGCGCAGGCCGGCGCGCGTGCGAATTTATCGCGAGCGTTCCTATCCGGGTCCGAACGCGGTGCGTCAGTGCACGTCCCGGCTGGTGCAGGAGCACAGGCCGAGCGGCACCGTGATCGTGCCGGACATGCACTGCTGGTGGGAGCGCGGCTAGATCATCGCTCGCTCGCGCCGTTCTTCTGACCGGGCTGATGTCGCCGCAGTTCCGACCTGAGCCGTTGAGCCGGGGTTGAAGGCGGGTGTGCGATATGCGCGGTGACGGGCACTGCGCACGTAAGATCATCAAGATCATATCGACGCGATACGTGTGACGTTTGGCCGCGTGGCGGGCTCGCGCGCATCTCGGAAGTGCCCGTTTGGCGCGGTTTTTTGCGATCGCCGCACGCACGTTCATCTATTCGGCAAATACATTCATTCACGGTTCACCTCGCGATTTCTAGCGTCGGGACCAAGCGAGAGGCATGGCCTCGGGAACTTCTCCGTTGCCGTGCGTTGTCGTTTTACCCAAGGAGGACTTGCCAGATGATTTCGTTCAAGAAGATGCTTGGTCTGCTTGCCGTCGGCGGGCTGATGGCGATTGCCGCGCCGAGCGAACGGGCTCAGGCCGTGACGCTCAGCACCCCGGCCGCCGCGGCGCCTGTCAAAGCCGCATCCGATGGCCTGACGACGCAGGTGCAGTATCGCCACCACCATCACGGCCACCGCCCCCGGCACTATCATCGGCCGCATCGCGTTCACCGGCATCATCATCACTATCGGCCGCACCACTACCATCGGCCTCATGTCCACCACCGGCATCACCGCGTCTATCGTTACTGACGATGAATCCCTGACGGCGAGAGGGGCAGACCTGCGAATGGCAGGCCTGCCCCTCATCTTTTGAAAAGCCGCCCGGAGCGATGGCAGCTCACGCTGCGATCTCTCTCGGGACGGAGCGGTCAGGCCGCGCGAATATTGTCAACGAAGTCGCGGACCTCGCTCGACAGTTGCTCGGCCTGCCGCGAAAGCTCGCTGGCCGCGCTGAGAACCTGATTGGACGCAGCGCCCGTTTCAATCGCGGCATCGTTCACGCCGGCGATATTCGTTGTCACGTCCCGTGACCGCGCGGCGGTCTGATGGATCGAACGAACGATTTCCGAACTTGAAGCGTTCTGCCGGTCGATGGCGGTGGCGATGATCCTTGCGATGCCACTGACGGATTCGATCTGGGTCGTGATGTCCTTGATCGCGCCGACGGCTTCCTGGGTGGTGTTCTGAATCTGCGCGATCTGCGTGCTGATTTCCTTGGTGGCGTTGCCGGTCTGCTCCGCCAGCGCCTTGACCTCGGAAGCGACCACGGCGAAGCCGCGTCCGGCTTCGCCAGCGCGTGCTGCTTCGATGGTCGCGTTCAGCGCCAGCAGGTTGGTCTGGCCGGCGACGTTGTTGATCAGGCTGACGATGTCGCCGATACGCTGTGCTGCCGACGCCAGCTCGGCGACGATCGTGTCGGTGCGCCGTGCGTCCAGCACGGCCTTTTCGGTGATGAGGGTCGATTCCTTAGCCTGACGGATGATCGCTCCGAGCGACGTGCTCATCTCCTCGGCCGAAGCGGCGGCCGACTGCGCGCCGCTGCTGGCTTCGGCCGCGGCGCCCGCGACGGTGCCGGCGCGGTCCCGCGTCTGCGTTGCGGTCGAGGACATGCCGCGCGCCGTTGCTTCCATTTCGGCCGATGCCGCCGACAGCGTCGAAACAAGCCGGCCGAGTTTGGCCTCGAAATTGTTGGCCAGCCGCTCGATCATCGCTTTCCGCTCGATCTCCGCCTTCTCGATATCGTCGATATCGACCAGCGAGCCGCAGGCGCGGCGAGGCTTGCGATTCTCGTCCAGCACGACGCCGCCGGTCGCCCTGAACCAGCGATACGAGCCGTCTTTCATCTTCAGCCGGTACTTGACGTCATAGCCGGTCCCGGTTGCGCAGGTCGATCCGAACGCGGCGAAGGTCGCCTCCACGTCGTCGGGATGGAGTCTGTCCGACCACGACTTCATGAGGTTGGGAAATTCGGCTTCGCTGGAAAAGCCGCACAGGCGGCGGAATTCCTGCGACCATGTCCAGCGCGCTTTTGGATGGGTCGCATCACCGTTGAACAGCACAGCGTCCCACAGACCGATGCCGCAGTGATGGGACAACGTATCGAGCCATTCGGCCTTGCTGACTGCGTCGGAATCCTTGGTCTTGAACAACATTTCCATTTCCCCCAGGAGTTTGGAGGAAGCCTGCGGTATCATGATTAAGGGGTGGTAAATATGGAACCGCAGAATCGCAAGCCGTGGGCGCTGTTATAGACGGCGTGCGCCGAGGGCTGGTCTGCCGGGACGGAGCGAGAGCGCCTTAACGGTCACCCTTCCAGGTCCGCAGACGCCATGGACGCAACAGTTCCTCGCGCCACTGGGCGCGATGGGGAGGCGGCCAGTGGGCGACAGGCGGCTCCTCCGCCTTCGCGGGAGCCTCGATGACGCGAGGCTTTGTCCGGTGCCACTTCTGACGTGTCCGTTCGCGAATGAGATCGACGTATTCCGGCTTGTCGGTCATGGCTCTTTCTCCCACCAGAAGGAACCACGATTGCGCCGCTGGTTTAAGAAAGCCTTGTGAAAGTCACTCGTCTTGCATGGATCGGATGCTTCAGTCCGCCGCACCCGCCACCACGCGATGAATGGCGGTCGTCAGCATATCGACATCGTAAGGTTTGCGAACGACCGGGATCGAGGCGAACGCCGCCGGGATCACCGGGCTGTCGCCATAGCCGGTGGCGAAAACGAAGGGAACGCCGCGCCGGGCCAACTCCTCGGCGACGGGGATCGATGTCGTGACGCCAAGATTGACGTCGAGCACGGCGACGTCGGGTGTAAAGTCCTTGAGTCGGCGCAACGCCTCGTCCGCCGAGTTCGATGTGGTGACCTGGCTCATGCCACCGTCGGCCAGCATGTTTTCGGCGTCCATGGCGATCAGCATCTGGTCCTCGACCAGAAGCACGTGCAGGCCTGAAGGGATATCGGGAGCATCCGAAGCGTCAGCGATGCGGGCGCTGTCGTCCGGGTCTCCTGGATCGATACCCGCGATATGGCGGGCCGGAATCAGGAACTCGCCGCGCACGCCGCCGGGCGCATAGTCGACGCGGCTCGTCCCGCCGAGATCGTAAGGGATGCTGCGATCGATCAGCGCGCTGCCAAATCCCTCGCGCGTCGGCGGCGCGACCGTGGGGCCGCCGCTTTCCTGCCAGTTCAGGTGAAGATTGCCATCGCCGCCGATGGTCCAGGAGACCGCCAGCCGGCCGCCCTGCCGCGACAGCGCGCCGTATTTCGCGGCGTTCGTGGACAATTCGTGGAGCACCAGCGCCATCACCGAGAAGGCGCGGGAATCAATCCAGACCGGCGGGCCGGCGAGCGTCACTGTCGCTTCCGATGAACGATAGGGCGTCAGTTCGGCATCGAGGAGGTCTTTCAGCAGGCCGCCGCCGTCGCCGCGCACCACCTGATCGTGGGCGAAGGCCAGAGCCTGAATGCGCCCTCTCAGCGAGGCCACATACTCTTCGAGGTCGCGGTTCTGTCGCGTCGGCTGCCCGAGCAGCGAGCGGATGATCGCGAGGATATTCTTGACGCGGTGGTTCAATTCCTCGTTCAGCATGCGCTGGCGCACGTCCGCCTTGTCGCGCTCCTCGGCCATGAGTTCGTTGTGGCGGAGTACGGTTTCAACGAGCGCGGCGCGGACCGCCTCTGCGATTTCGAGATCGGTGTCAGTCCAGAAATCGGACTGCATGTGGACCGTCTGTTTCCAGATCGCGAAGCTCGTGCGCGGCGTCAGCCGCTCGCCGAGCGGTCCGCTCGCGTAAGTCTTGTCTGGATTGCCTGCCCAGTCGAGGGTCTGGATCACTTCCTTGCGGAAAAAGAACAGATAGTCGCGAGGGAGGCGCGACAGCGGGATGGCGATCAGCCCCGCAGCCTCGCGATAATAGGCTTCAGCCCCGGCCCATCGCTGCGAGAGCATGTGCGTGCTCCAGACCCGTCCATCGGCAACCGTGTTCAGGAACCGCGCGAGACCGGGAATCGCGTCGTCCGGCGGCGTCGCGCCGACGCCACTCCAGCGTCCGCTCACCCAGAGGCCCGCGCCGTTGCAGGGCAGCAGGCGCGCGAAATCGTCGAGATGCTCACGCAGCACATCGCCGACATGGGCATGCTGCGAGGTAAGATGGAGGAAGCGGTCGAGCGACTGGCGTGCCCTGGTGGCGGTGTCCAGCTTCAGCTTCTGGCGCAGCACCTGAAGGTGAAGCGAGAAGAACTCGCCGAACATCTCGGCCGCGACGCGCGCGATCATCGGCAACGCTTTCGGGCTGTAGTGATGGCAGGCGATCAGCCCCCACAATTCGCCGTCCACCACGATGGAAATCGACATCGAAGCGGCAACGCCCATGTTGCGCAGGTATTCACAATGGATCGGCGAGACGCTGCGCAGGTGCGCGAACGACAGGTCGAGCGGCTCGCGGTCGAAGCCCGGCCCTGCGATGATCGGAATGCGCGTACCGGACGAGTCCGAAATGATCCGGATCGTATTCTTCAAATAAAGCGCGCGCGCCTGCTGGGGAATGTCTCCGGCCGGAAAATACTGTCCCGCAAAGCTCTCCAGATCGGGGCGCTTCACCTCGCTGATGACCTTGCCGGCGCCCGACACGTCGAACCTGTACGCCATCACCCGATCATAGCCCAGCGCGCCGCTGATGAGGCGGGTGGCGTGCGCGACCAGATTGTCGATGTCCTCGATGTTGCTGATGCGGCTGATGAGCGCCCGCGACAGGTTGATTGTCTCGCTCGATCCCGCGCCGGGCACCTCGAACTCGATGATCACTATCGATCTGTGTTCATGGACGGCGATGTCGAAGGCGCGGCCGTTGGCAAGCGGCAGAGCAAAGATCAGCGAGGGATGCGATGCGCCCCTGCTGGCGATCACGGCGTTGCGCAGCGTATGAAGCGCCTCGGGGCCGAGGATGTCGACAAGCGCCATGCCATTGAGCTGGCGTTCCACGCCCAACATGCCGGGGGCATTGGCGGAGTGCTGCCAGATCGTGGTGACGGACGGATCGCAGGCCAGAAGGCATCCATGAGACTGGATGCTGCCGGGGATATGGATCGGTTCCCGGTCGCAATTCGTCAGGTCAACTGGCGCGCCGGGCGGAAGCATCGACATGGATGATTGATGAGTGATGGATGACGGTATTGGAGGCACAGGCAGTCCTGACTGCGGGAACTGCTTCATCGCCCTGCGAAAGCTCCGGGGGTCGTTCTCTCCCGCAATGAGCAGGACAAGCAAAGGCGCGGGCTCATGAGTTCAGCAACGCGGGGCGTCGAACAAAGTTCCGGGCGGCCTCTCGCGAGACCGCCCGGAATCCGACGTCAATACGAATGGGCTTGGGACCGATCGGCGCTCAGTGCCAGTCGCGGATATCGACGAAGTGGCCGGCGATCGCCGCCGCCGCCGCCATGGCCGGCGAGACCAGATGCGTGCGGCCCTTGAACCCCTGCCGTCCTTCGAAGTTGCGGTTCGAGGTGGACGCGCAGCGTTCTTCCGGAGCCAGCTTGTCCGGATTCATGGCAAGGCACATCGAACAGCCCGGCTCGCGCCAGTCGAAGCCGGCCTGCTTGAAAATCTTGTCGAGGCCTTCCGCTTCCGCCTGCTCCTTCACAAGACCGGAGCCCGGCACGATCATCGCGTTGACGTTGCCGTTCACGGTCTTGCCGTCCACCATCTTTGCGGCCGCGCGCAAATCCTCGATGCGGCCATTGGTGCACGAGCCGATGAAGACACGGTCGATCGCGATGTCGGTGATCTTGGTGCCCGCCTTCAGGCCCATATAGGCCAGCGCGCGCTCCTTGGAGAGACGCTTGGCCTCGTCCGCGATCTGCGCCGGGTCGGGCACTGCGCCGGTGATGGCGATCACGTCTTCCGGCGACGTGCCCCAGGTCACGATCGGCGGCAGCGACGCCGCGTCGAGGCGCACTGTCGTATCGAAATGCGCGCCGTCGTCGGTGCGCAGCGTGTCCCAGTAGCGGCGCGCGGCCTCCCATGCGGCGCCCTTCGGCGACTTCGGGCGATCCTTGAGGAAGGCATAGGCGGTTTCGTCCGGCGCGATCAGGCCGGCGCGCGCGCCGCCCTCGATGGTCATGTTGCAGACTGTCATGCGGCCTTCCATCGACAGCGAGCGGATCGCCTCGCCGGCGAACTCGATGACGTGGCCGGTGCCGCCGGCGGTGCCGATCTCGCCGATGATGGCGAGGATGATGTCTTTCGCGGTGACGCCGTCCGGCAATGCGCCGTCGACCTGCACCAGCATGTTCTTGGCCTTCTTCTGGATCAGCGTCTGGGTGGCGAGCACGTGCTCCACCTCCGAGGTGCCGATGCCGTGGGCCAGCGCGCCGAATGCGCCGTGGGTCGAGGTGTGGCTGTCGCCGCAGACGATGGTGGTGCCGGGCAGGGTGAAGCCCTGCTCGGGGCCGACGATGTGCACGACGCCCTGCCGCTTGTCGAACTCGTTGTAATATTCGATGCCGAAGTCGCGCGCGTTCTCGGCGAGCGTCCTGATCTGCTCGGCGCTTTCGGGATCGGGATTGGGCTTGCTGCGATCCGAGGTCGGCACGTTGTGATCGACCACCGCCAGCGTCTTGGCGGGCGCGTGAACCTTGCGGCCGGTGGTGCGCAGTCCCTCGAAGGCCTGCGGCGAGGTGACCTCGTGCACCAGATGACGGTCGATATAAAGCAGACAGGTGCCGTCCGGCTGCTCGTCGACCAGATGGTCGTTCCAGATCTTATCGTAGAGTGTGGTGGGGGCGGACATGAGACAAAGCCTCGAATGACAGGAGCTCGAATGACAGGAGGATGTTGCGCGATCGACAGACCATGCGCGCCGGTCTCGCCCGAAGGCGGTCAGCGCGCGGGGCTAAGGCCGGCTGCGATCGACGCGGTGAACCGCCCGTAGAAACGCCACGGCAGGCGGCGGTGATCGTCGAGGACGACCGGCGCGGCTGCGGAGCGGATATGGCGGCTGTTTGGAAACATTCTCGTTTGTATCACACGGCGGACGCAGCACAAGGCAAGGCAAACGCAGCAAGAAGGAAGGCCGCACCAACAAAAAAGCGCGGCCGGAGCCGCGCTTTGAAGGAGTGACCCTTTCGGGTCCGGATCAGCGGGCCGCGGCGGCCTGCTTGTGATCCTGCTTTTCGACGATGCGGGCGGACTTTCCGCGAAGGCCGCGAAGATAATAAAGCTTGGCGCGGCGAACCTTGCCGCGGCGCACGACCTTGATCGAGTCGATCATCGGCGAGTAGATCGGGAACACGCGCTCCACGCCCTCGCCATAGGAAATCTTGCGCACCGTGAAGCTCTCGTTGAGCCCGCCGCCGGAACGGCCGATGCAAACGCCCTCATAGGCCTGAACGCGCGTGCGCTCGCCTTCCTTGACCTTGACGTTGACGATCACGGTATCGCCCGGACCGAATTCCGGAATCTGGCGGCCCGCGGACAGCTTTTCGAGCTGCTCCTGTTCGAGCTGTTGGATGAGGTTCATGGAAATCTCCAGCGGCGGCGCGCGCATCAGGCGCTGCGCAATCAGCAAAATCCTGCACGGACGGATTGGTCGGCGCGTCCTATAAGCTATCTTCGCGCCGATGTCACCCGTCTGTCGTTGTTTCGGGCCATTTTTGTCCGTCCCGATTCAGTTAGCGTCGGGCGGGATGGTTTTCCAGCCCGGCCGGCTCAGATTCGTCCGGTCCCAGCAGGTCCGGTCGCCGTGCCCGTGTTAGCGCCTCCGCTTCGGCCCGCCGCCAGGCCGCGACCCGGGCATGATTGCCCGACAGCAGCACCTCCGGGATCGGCCGTCCCTCGAACTCCTGCGGCCGGGTATATTGCGGGTATTCCAGTAACCCGTTGGAAAAGCTCTCGTCTTCGCCGGAAAGCGGTTGCCCCATGACGCCCGGAAGCAGCCGGACACAGGCGTCGATCAGGGCCATGGCGGCGATCTCGCCACCGGACAGGACGTAGTCTCCGATTGAGACCTCGATCAGGCCCCTCGCATCGATCACCCGCTGGTCGATGCCCTCGAACCGTCCGCAGACGATGGTCAGGCCCGGTCCGGCCGCCCAGTCGCGGACGCGGACCTGCGTCAGCGGCACCCCGCGCGGGCTCATCACAAGGCGGGGGCGCTGCGGGCCGTCAGCTTCGGTTGCCTCGGCGGCGTCGATGGCACGGGCCAGCACGTCGGCACGCAGCACCATGCCGGGGCCGCCGCCGGCCGGCGTGTCGTCCACGCTGCGGTGCCTGTCGGTCGCCGCGTCGCGGATGTCGCGCGCAGTCAGGGACCAGATGCCGGACGCGAGCCCGCGTCCTGCGAGACTGACGCCAAGCGGGCCGGGGAACATCTCGGGAAACAGGGTGTGGACTGTCGCGCGCCAGATCATGCGCCTTCCATGGCGCGGCGGCGCCCCGCCGTCAAAGGGTCAGGCAGCCGGCCGCTGCGGTTGGCCGTTCTCCATGGCATCGTAGTTGTCCCGCGAGCGCTGGATCGCCGCGAAATTCGCTTCGGCCCATTCGACCAGCGCCACCAGCGGCTGAAGGACCGAATGACCCAGCGGCGACAGCCGGTACTCGACGCCCGGCGGCTTGGTCGGAAAAACCTCGCGTTCGATCAGGCCGTCGCGTTCCAGATTGCGCAGCGACTGCGTCAGCATTCGTTTTGAGATGTCCGGGATCGCGCGATTCAGGCTGTTGAAGCGGATCGGTCCGGCGGCGAGCGAGATCAGGATCAGCGTGGTCCACTTGTCCCCGACGTGATCCAGAACGTTGCGGACCGGGCACCCGGCCGGATCCAGTTCGAGCCGGCGCCACTCGGCGAGCCGGGCGGATAGTTTCGTGCTGGCGGACATGGCATCCTCCGGGTGGTTCCCTGCGCGTAACCTGGCGACGAAAACGTGCCTCCTTACGGCGAGCCCGTATGGTCTCTAATCTAGACCTGCTTTCAGCATGAGACCATATCGGAGTTGCCAGCCATGTCCAGTTCCTCTCCCCGCCTTCTCGTCACCGCCGCAAGCGGCCAGCTTGGCCGTCTCACCGTCGAAGCCCTGCTCAGGGCCGTTCCGGCGGCGCAGATCGTCGCCACCGCGCGCGATCCCGGCCGCCTGGCCGATGTTGCGGCGAAGGGCGTCATCGTTCGCGCCGCGGACTACGAGAAGTCCGACACCCTCGATGCGGCCTTTGCCGGCGTCGATCGCGTGCTGCTGATCTCGTCGAGCGCCATCGGCCAGCGCGTGCCGCAGCATCGCAATGCCATCGAGGCGGCGAAGCGCGCGGGCGTGAAGCTGATCGCCTACACCAGCGTCCTGCATGCGGATAAGTCGACGCTGGGCCTTGCCGAGGAGCACCGCCAGACCGAGGCCCTGCTGAAGGCGTCCGGCGTGCCGTTCGCGCTGCTGCGCAACGGCTGGTATGCGGAGAACTACGCGGCCTCGATTCCCTCGGCCTTGCAGTTCAACGCGGTGTTCGGGAGCGCCGGAAACGGCAAGCTCTCGCTGGCGGCGCGTGGCGACTACGCAGAGGCCGCCGCCGCCGTCCTCGCTTCGGCCGACGATCAGGCCGGGCAGGTGTATGAACTGGCGGGCGACACCGCCATCACGCTTGCGGACTTCGCGGCCGAACTTGCGAAGCAGACCGGCAAGCCGATCACCTATCAGGACATGCCGGAGGCCGCTTACAAGGCAGCGCTGGTCGGTGCCGGCCTGCCTGAAGGGCTCGCGACCTTGCTGTCCGACTCCGACGCGCAGGCGGCGAAGGGCGCGCTGTTCGACGACAGCGGCACGCTCGGCAAGCTGATCGGCCATCCGACGACGCCGATTGCGAAGGTGATCGCGGCGGCGCTGGCTGCGAACGCGTAGCAATCCGCGATGTGCATGGGCGCGTGCGGCAAAGTCGCGCGCGCCTATTTCGTTCTCGCGCGAAACAGATCCTTCGCGGCGATCAGCCCGCCGCCCGCGATCAGAAGTGCGGCGAGCAGCAGCGTGGATGTCATCGCCGTAAAGCCCGCGAGAATCAGAAAGCCGGTCGAGAGCAGCGGCGTCGCGTAGGACAGCGCGCCCAGCACGCGGATATCGCCGCGCTTCATGCCGATGTCCCAGACGTAGAACGCCGCGCCGACCGGTCCGACGCCGAGGCCGATCACCGCCAGCCACGCCAGCGTGCCTTCGGGCCAGACCGTCGTTTCGAGCGTCAGGTGACAGAGCATCGACAGCACGGCGGTGGCGGCGCAGAATCCGGCGACCGCATCGGTCGGGACGCTGGCGAGGCGGCGCGAGATCACCGAATAGCCAGCCCAGATGAAGGCTGCGACGAAGGCGGCCGCAAATCCCGCGGCGTGATCGGGATTGAACGTCCCGAGGCGGCCAGCGAACAGCACGATCGTTCCGGTCAGCCCGAGCAGCGCGCCGACGATATGGTGCGGCGCCAGCCGCTCGCCCGGCAGCAGGGCGGAGAACAGCACGATGAGCAGCGGCCAGAGATAGTTCAGCAGGCCGGCTTCGGCGGGCGGCGCGAGCCGCAGCGCGATGAAGTACAGCGCGTGATAGCCGAACAGACCGCCGACGCCGACCGCCCAGGCGATCCATGGCAGCCGCAGCGAGGCTGGCACCTTGCCGCGCAGCAGCCAGCTCAGCGGGCCGACCAGCGCGCCGATTGCAAATGTCATGGCCGCGAGCTGGAATGGCGGCACGCGCCCGGTCGCCACCGTCATCACCGACAGCAGCGACCACATGAGAATCGCGGTGAGGCCGGTCAGCGTTGCGGTGTGGGAGGTCATCGCCACGGTGATGCCGCAGCGCGTGATTGTCTGTCAAACGTCGCGCGACGAATCAGGTCATGTACTGGCCGCCATTGATGGTCATGGTCGAGCCGGAAACAAATCCGGCATCGTCGGCGGCGAGGAACAGCACGGCGCGCGCGATCTCCTCCGGCTCGCCGAGCCGGTTCATCGGGATCTGCGGCAGCACGGATTTTTCCAGAACCTCCTTCGGCACGACCTGCACCATTTCGGTGTTGACGTAGCCGGGGCAGATCGCATTGACGGTGATGCCGCTGCGCGCGGTTTCCAGCGCCAGCGCCTTGGTGAAGCCGAGGTCGCCCGCCTTCGCGGCCGAATAATTCACCTGCCCGAACTGGCCCTTCTGCCCGTTGATCGAGGAGATGTTGATGATGCGCCCGAACTTGCGCGCGCGCATGCCCTCGATGACGTGGCGCGTCATGTTGAACAGCGAACCGAGGTTGGTGTTGATGACGGAGGTCCATTGCTCCAGCGTCATCTTGTGCAGGGCATTGTCCTTGGTGATGCCCGCATTGTTCACGAGCACGTCCACCGGACCGAGATCGGCCTCAACTTTCTTGAGGCCTTCGCCGCAGGCTTCGAACGATGCGACGTCCCATTTGTAGACGGGGATTCCAGTCTCGCCGTGGAAACGCGAAGCGGCTTCGTCGTTACCGGCATACGTCGCCGCCACCTTATAACCCGCGGCCTGCAGTGCCTTGCTGATCGCACCGCCAATTCCGCGTGTTCCCCCCGTCACCACCGCAACCCGAGCCATCGTTTGCCTCACAGTGTTTGCAAATCGAGTTATCCAAACGCGTGGTGGTTCGGCAATAGAAAATGCCCGGCACAAGGCCGGGCATTGCGAAGATTCGATTGTGCGTTGCGATGAAAGTTTGATCGCGATCAATTGCGCTCGATGCACATGGCGATACCCATGCCGCCACCGATACACAATGTCGCAAGGCCCTTCTTCGAATCGCGCTTCTGCATTTCGTGCAGCAGCGTGACGAGCACGCGCGCGCCCGATGCGCCGATCGGATGACCGATCGCAATCGCACCGCCATTGACGTTCACCTTGGCCGGATCCCAGCCGAGATCCTTGTTCACGGCGCAGGCCTGAGCCGCGAAGGCCTCGTTGGCTTCGATCAGATCCAGATCGTCGATCTTCCAGCCCGCCTTCTTGAGTGCAGTGCGGGAGGCCGGGATCGGCCCAGTGCCCATGATGGCCGGATCGACGCCCGCCTGCCCCCATGACGCGATGCGGGCGATCGGGGTCAGGCCTTCTTTCGCAGCCTGGCTGGCGCGCATCAGCAGCACGGCGGCGGCGCCGTCGTTGATGCCCGACGCGTTGCCCGCCGTGACGCTGCCGTCCTTGGCGAAGGCCGGACGCAGCTTGGTCATCGCCTCGATCGTCGCCCCGTGACGCGGATACTCGTCGGTGTCGACGACCACATCACCCTTGCGCGACGCGATCGTGACCGGGACGATCTCGTCCTTGAACTTGCCGGCCTTCTGCGCCGCTTCCGCCTTCTGCTGCGAGCCGACCGCGAACTCGTCCTGCTGCTGGCGGGTGATCTGATACTGCTTGGCGACGTTCTCGGCGGTGTTGCCCATGTGGTAGCCGTTGAAGGCGTCCCACAGGCCGTCCTTGATCATCGTGTCGATGAACTCGACATTGCCCATCTTCACGCCGCCGCGCAGATACTGGGCGTGAGGCGCCATGCTCATGGATTCCTGGCCGCCCGCGACGACGATGTCCGAGTCGCCGTTCACGAGGGCCTGATAGCCGAGCGCAACAGAGCGCAGGCCCGAGCCACAGAGCTGGTTGACGATCCAGGCCGGGCTTTCGACCGGAATGCCGGACTTGATCGACGCCTGCCGTGCGGGGTTTTGTCCCTGGGCTGCGGTGAGGATCTGGCCCAGAATGACCTCAGACACGCGGGCCGGATCGACGCCGGCGCGCTCAAGCGCGCCCTTGATGGCGATTGCGCCGAGTTCGTGCGCGGGGGTGGTGGCGAATGCGCCGTTGAAGCTACCCACCGGGGTGCGGGCAGCACTGACGATGACGACATCGTCGGACATGGACATCTCCTAGTCTTGATGAAACAGACAAAGCGCCGGGCGGGAGGCGCGCGGCGCTGCAACGTGGCGCCATCCTGTTGGGACCGCCTGAGGCTGTCAACCGCACAATCGCCAGGCAAAGACTGCCTGCGCCTCATGCTGCGGCCGTCCGTATTGCACAAAACGGTAGCCGTCGGCGGCTGAAAGTGCTTTGCTTGCCAAGACTTGCTGCGCACAAAGGGTGGAAGCAATGGCCAAGAACGAGCAACCGACGACAATCAAAAAATACGCCAACCGTCGGCTCTACAACACGGGTACGAGCACGTATGTCACGCTGGAAGACCTGGCCGCCATGGTGAAGGACGGCGAGGATTTTCAGGTTTTTGACGCCAAGACGGGAGACGACATCACGCGCCAGGTGCTGGCGCAGATCATCTTCGAGCAGGAGAACAAGGCGGGCCAGAACCTGCTGCCGACCACTTTCCTGCGCCAGCTGATCCGGTTCTACGGCGACAGCATGCAGATGGTCGTGCCGCGCTATCTTGAACAGTCGATCGATACGCTGACGCGGGAGCAGGAGAAATTCCGCCAGCAGCTCACGACCGCTTTCGGAATGGGGCCTTTCGCGCCGCTCGAAGAGCACGTACGGCGGAACATGGAGCTATTCGAGAACACGTTCTCGATGTTCAAGCCGTTCGTTCCGCAGCGCAAGGATGCGCCGGCTGGCGACGAGGCGAAGGCCGCTGCCGCCACCGGAGCGGAAAATATCGACGATCTGCGCAAGCAGATGAAGGACATGCAGGAGCGCCTTGAGCGCCTCTCGCAGGAGCCGGAAAAAGACAAGACCTGAGGCGACGTCGGGCAGGGCGATGCGGGCGATGTCCCGCATCGCGGGCCACGACGGTGAGTCGGGGAATGTTCGGGCGTCGAAGTGCTTTATGCGCTTCGGCCGGGATTTGCCTTTGCAAGGTTTACACGGCGAGCACGCGTTTGTTTTGCTGCCCTGCAGTTTCCCATGGCTCTGTACGCCATGAACGTTCCAGAGACGCAAGGCCGGTCAGGCGACCCTGAATGAAGTCGCAGCCCCAGCCGCGCAGCAGCGCGGCCGAGCTCTCGTCCTGAACCCATTCGGCGACGGTGAGGATACCGAGCCGTCGTGCGAGGTCGATCAGGGTCTGTACGAAGGCCTGATCGTCCGGCGAGTTCATGATGTTCTGGACGAATGCGCCGTCGATCTTCACGATATCGACGCCAAGCTTGCGAAGATTGCGGAACGAGGTGAAGCCTGCGCCGAAATCGTCGATCGCGATGCGGCAGCCGAGAGCTTTCAGCCGCGCCACCAGATCGCGCACCTTGTCGAGGTCCTGAATGGCGACCGTCTCGGTGATCTCGACGATCAGCCGTTGGGCGACATCCGGACAACTGCTCAGCATCGTTTCGACGGTGGTCCACCAGTCCGAATCGAGGGTCGTGTCCGGCGAGATGTTGAGGCTGAGCTGGATGCCGGGCGAAGCCCTCAGTTCGCTGACGACGAGATGAAACACTCTGTGGTCGACGAGCCGGATCAGGCCCAGTCTTTCGGCGACCGGCACGATATCCGGCGCAAGGGCAAGACGGCCATCGTTTTGCTTCATCCGGACGAGGCACTCGTAGAATCTCACCTTGCCCGTGCTCGCCTCCACGACCGGCTCAAAGGCGATGGTGAGCCGGCGTTCGTTGAGGGCGGCAACGATTTCCTCGGTCACCCGGATGTTGGCGCGTCGCTGCGCGTCGCGTTCTTCATCCGGGCTCCAGACATACAGGCTCCCGGCGTGGCGATCCTTGGCGATCTGCAAAGCTTCCTGCGTGCGGTTCAGAATGTCGTCCAGCGTCCGGGCAAAACGGGGGACGGCAAGGCCGCCGATGGAGACGGTCGCGGATACCGGTCCCGAGGCGGTGAGGACGACATCGTCGCGGATCGCCGCGAGAAAACGCTCCGCTGCGACCCTCATTTCTCCAGGGGAGCAATTGCGCAGGATCAGCCCGAACTTGTTGCCGGAGAAGCGGCCCAGCGTGTCCCCGCCGCGCAGCCGCGCCTGGATCCGGTGGGCCACCTTGCGGATCAACTCGTCGGCAATCGCAAAGCCGAACGCATCGTTGACGCGCGCCAGATGGTCGATGCCGAAGATCAGGAATGCGAAACTCGAACGGAAGCGCAGAGCTTCTTCCAGCGTCTGCCCCAGCGCGGCGAGCAGTTGGGCGCGATTCAATTCACCGGTGAGCGGGTCGCGCTCGGCCAGTCGAAGCAGCGCCTCCTCGCGCGCGCGCCGTTCGTTGATGACCCGGACAGCGCCGCGGATGCTGGCGGGCTTTCCGTCCGGGCCATTGATGCAAAGTCCGCTCTCCTCGATCCAGAGCGGGGTCCCTGCGGCCGCGTGGAGGCCGTATTCGATGCGGTAGCAGCCGTCGTCTGCGGAGCCGCAGGCGCTCGCGATGGATTTCAGGCGTTCTCCGAGCGAGTGCCCGATCAACCGCGAAAACTCGTACCCGGTCTTGAGCGATGCCGGAGCGACGTCATGCAGAACCTGCGAGACATTGCTGCTCCAGGCCTGGGTGTCGCTAGCCACGTCCCATACGAAAGACGCCTGCGCGATGTCGCGTTGGATCGCAGCGATTTCGCTGTCGGCGAGCCGTGAAGCGGGGAGACTGGCGGAGAGGGACGGTGAGAGGCCGGGCGCGCTGTGGAACTCCGCGGCCGTTTCATTCTGGCACGGGGCCTGAGACATGCTCGATCCATTGCTGGGAATCGGCGGCACTCTAGGGACCGAATGGCTAACAAATTACGAATGGTTTCCCGTAGCGCGGGTCTCTCGCCATCTGGCACGCGCATTGCGATCCGTACTGAAGCGGTCCCTTTCCTGTTCCGGAACGGGACAGCCGCGAGCAAGTTGGAGTCGTATGGTGTCCCTGCCAGTTGCCGTTTCGAATTCGTCCGACCGCCGCCGGCCGGCCGCGCGCGGTGCACGGCCCGATGCAGCCTTCGTCGCGCAACTCATCGCTGCGGCGGGCCGGTATCCGCAGGCACGGCCGCTACGTCGGGAGAGTCCGGAAGCCGCGTCGTCGAATTATCGGGCGACTGTGCAGGGCATGCGCGAAACCCCGCGTCAGCCGCGCGTTCTGCGGATGGCCTGAGACGGTCTTCGCTTGCGGGCGGAACGGACCTGTCCCGACGACTTGTCCCGACTCAGGGCTTGGGCGCGTCGGGGCTGCGAGGTTCGTCCGGCTTCGGCTGGTTGGTTTCCCCGGCCTCCGTCGCTGACGGAGTGTCCGAAGGTGCCGGCGTCGGGACCGGAGGGGCAGGCTCCACCGCCGGAACAGTGGGGACCGGAGCCGGAATGATGACCGGCTCGACAGGCTGTGCCGATGTCGCCGGGGCAGGCTCGGACGCGGACCCGGCGGGCGCAGGAGACTGGATAGGGGCCGGAACAGGGGCCGGCGCTGGCTTGCGGGACGCTCCGCCGCGCCGCGCATGAAGGGCGATGCCCGAGACGAAGTCCACGAAGGTCAGCACGCAGAGCAGGAAGAACGTCGAGGTGCCGAACTGCGGCAGCAGGATGAATTCCGCGAAGGCCGCCGCCATGACGAGAAACGCCAGCAGGTGGTCGGTGAAATATTTCGCGAACGGCCGCGCGCCCTTGATCACTTCGAGCAGCAGCAGAAGAATCGAGCCGGCGATCAGGATGTCGCCGAGAGTGACATCCCACTGTGCGCCGGACGGCAGAGGCAACGCGAAAAGCGCCGCCGTGAAGGCGACGCCGGGCATCAGGAAGACGATGATGTTGAAGACGGCGAGCGGAATCAGCAGCAGAGGAAAACCGATCATGCGCGTCGGCGCTCCGTTCCGTGCAGGATTTCGTACAGGAATCGCTTGCTTGCCGTGACGTTCCGGCGCACCGCGACGGCAGCCCTGGATGCGGCGCGAGGCGCCGCGCCCATCAGGCGTCCTTCTTCTTCAGCACCTGCCGGCCCTTGTACATGCCGGTCTTGAGGTCGAGGTGGTGCGGGCGGCGCAGTTCGCCGGAATCCTTGTCCTCGACATAGGTCGGGGACTTGATCGCGTCGGCGGAACGACGCATGCCACGCCGCGACGGCGAGGTTTTTCTTCTCGGAACGGCCATATCAAAGTCCTTGCAGATCGTTGGTCGCAGTCCGGGTCGTTCGCCCGAAGGGCGAGCGCGCTGCGCGCAGCAATGCGAATGAGGTGGCGCTTATAAAGGAGGATGCGCCGCAATGCCAGAGCCGATTCGTATCGAAGGTGACGACGTTACGTCGCGCGACACGGCGCGCTTGATCACACACCGTTTGTGAATTTTAATTCATTTTTTGTTGGGTTGATCCGCCCAGCAGGCGGGGCCGTCATAGACCCGCGCGCGCGCCACGTAAATTCCGGCCCTGCGGCGAACGCCGGTGCTGGGCCTGCCGGCATTCCGGACGATCGGGTTGGGCAGGATGGCGGCCATCAGGGCCGCCTGCTGGGCGGACAATTGTGCCGCCGACCGGCCGAAAGCCGCCTGCGCGCCGGCTTCCGCGCCGAATTCGCCGTTCGGGCCCCACTCGGCGATGTTCAGATAGATCTCAAGAACCCTTTGTTTCGGCAGGATGAAATCGATCCAGAGCGCCAGGGGCAGCTCCAGCGCCTTGCGGATGAAGCTGCGGCCCGGCCACAGGAACAGGTTCTTGGCGACCTGCTGGGTGATGGTGGAACCGCCCCGCGAGGGAGCGCCGTCCTGTGCGTCGTCGATCACCTCCTGCAGCGCGGCCCAGTCGACCCCCTGATGGGTGCAGAACAAGGAATCCTCGGCCACCACGACGGTTCGCGGCAGGATCGCGGCCATCTCCCCGATATCGCGCCAGGTCCGGGTGACTGGCTGGCCGGTGACCCAGCGGCCGATCATCAAGGTTGAGACCGGGTGTCCGGCCACGTAAAGCGGGGTCAGGACGTAAGGCAGCGCCAAGACAGCGAGCGCGATTCCGACAACGATCCGTATCAGCCGCCACATCGCGTGCGGTCAGGCCATGCCGGCGGGATGGACGGCCGTGCACCGGCCGAACGGGCGGGCCGTCGCGGCGGTCTGCGACGAATTGACGGCGGACAAGGGCTGGTCCAGAACGGGCCTCCTCAGAAGATTTCCAGAATTAGCCAAGAGCCACACCGACCAGTCTCGATCCCGCGCCATACCTCCGACTGTCGCACGACCGCGAGGGCGGAAATCAGACGGTCCGGGCTTGTCGCGCCTGAATTTTATCGGGAGCTTTCCTGAATGACGACCGAAACTTTGAGCCCGGATTTTGCGCGCCGCCTCGACAAGACCGCCGAGGACACCGAGGCCGTGCTGGCCAGCCTGCTGTCCGACGACGTTCTGGCCGACGAGATCGCCCGCCCGCGCCGCCTGATGGAGGCCATGCGCTATTCGACGCTCGCCGGCGGCAAACGGCTGCGCCCGTTTCTCGTGGTGGAGAGCGCGGCGATTTTCGGCATCGGCCGCGATGCGGCCCTGCTCGCCGGCGCGGCGCTGGAATGCATTCATTGTTATTCGCTGATCCATGACGATCTTCCGGCGATGGACAATTCCGACCTGCGGCGCGGCCGTCCCACGCTGCACAAGAAGTATGACGACGCCACCGCGATCCTCGCCGGCGACGGGCTTCTGACGCTGGCCTTCGATGTCATCACCCGCGACGAGGTGCATGCCGATCCGAAGGTGCGGCTGGCGCTCACGCGGGCGCTGGCGCGCTGCGCCGGCATCGGCGGCATGGTTGGCGGCCAGATGCTGGACCTTGCGGGCGAGGGCCGTTTCGGCGACCGGGAGCCGGTGGACGTCGCGCGCCTGCAGCAGATGAAGACCGGCGCGCTGCTGCGCTTCGGCTGCATCGCGGGCGCGATTCTCGGCGAGGCAAAGCCTGCCGAATATGAGGCGCTCGATATGTACGGCCGCGCGCTCGGCGAAGCCTTCCAGATCGCCGACGACCTGCTCGATGTCGAGGGCGACGCCGCCACGCTCGGCAAGCAGACCGGGCAGGACGCGGCGCTCGGCAAAACCACCTTCGTTACGCAGCTTGGCATCGACGGTGCAAAGGCGCGTGTGCGCGACTTGCTGGGTCAGGCCGATGCGGCGCTCGCGCCGTTCGGCGCAAGAGGTGACGTGCTGCGCGCGGCCGCGCATTTCGTCGCCGCCCGCAAGAACTGAGCGAAGGCGGTGGGCAGCGAAGCTGATCACCTGCTCCAGCGCTTCCGCCGGCTGCCCAAGCCGGTTCGCATCTTCTACGCGCGGCCCCGTCTGGTGGTCGCGCTCGCCGTCGGCATCGCCGTGCTGCTGCTGCTGTCGGTGGCACCCCTGCGAATGGCTACGCGCCTCTTGATCGCGTGGGACGTGTTCCTCGCGCTCTATCTCGTACTTGCCTTCGGTCTGTTCGCGCGAACCGGCATCGCCCATATCCGTCGCAATGCGATCATGCAGGATGACGGCCGCTTCCTGATCCTGATCGTGACCGCGCTCGGCGCCTTCGCCAGCCTTGCCGCCATCGTGTGGGAGCTGGCGGGATCACAGCGCGGCTCGGCCGGAGCCGGTCTCGCGATCGGCACCATCGCGCTGTCGTGGACCGGGATTCATACGGTCTTCGCCCTGCATTACGCGCACGATTATTATCGCGGGGCGCAGGCGGGCGGCCTCGCGTTCCCCGGTGAGGAGGCAGAGCCGGATTACTGGGATTTCGTCTATTTCTCCTTCGTCATCGGCATGACCGCACAGGTCGCCGATGTCGGGATCACCAGCCGCACGATCCGGCGCACGGTGACGGCTCACGGCGTCGTCTCCTTCATATTCAACACCGCGCTGCTGGCGCTGACGATCAACATCGCCGCCAGCGCGATGTGAGAGGATCGGCCGATGTGCGGGGGCGCTCGTCTTTCGCGGCTCGCCCCAAGGAATGGCGCGCACTTCAGGAGGACGGGACTGACGCGGTCGCGTTCGCGGATCCTATCCGAGGGCGCAAGTGCTGTGAGCCCTCGAAGCGTGATGGCGCGTGGCCCGAAATGCCGGGTTCGCCCCGGAGACCGCAAGTGTGCTAGGCGTGATCTGCAAATCCATCTTGAGGGGCAGGAATGACCATCGACCGATCCAGCGTTGAAGCCGTTGCGCAGCATTATTTCGACGGCCTGTACGAAGGCGATGCCGATAAGCTGGCAGCGATCTTCCATCCGACGGCCGACCTGCGCTGGCAGGATTCGGCCGGCGATCTGAAGATTCTCACGCTGCCGGACTGGCTCGGCCTCGTTCGCAGCCGCCCCTCCGCCAAGGCGCAGGGCCAGGCGCGCGAGGACAAGATCCTCAGCATCGATCGCTCTGACGACAGGACGGCTTTCATCAAGGTGAAGTGCCAGCTGCCGCCGCGCTATTTCACGGACTATCTCGTCGCGATGAAACTGAAGGATGGCTGGACCATCGTCTCCAAGGCCTATCGTTTCGACCTGCGCGAATAAATCCTCTTTGCCGATGCGCACGGCCCGCAGGCTGCCACGGTTGTGTCTTTCATTGACGCAATCGCGCTTTCGGTGATTTGAAGGCGCGGAGGCGGCCGTGCTCGAAAGCAAATTCGAAGTCTATCTGATGCTGCTCGGCGTGCTCGCGGTGGGCGCGCTGGTGGCGCGACGGCTTAACGTCGCCCCTGCCATCGTGCTGCTGCTGGCCGGCATCGGCCTCGCCTATGTCCCCGCCGTCCCGGAAATCGAGCTGCCGCCCGAGCTCATCCTGCTGGTGGTGCTGCCACCGCTGATCTATTCGGCCAGCGTCGCCATGAGCTGGCGCGAGTTCAGGGCCTATCTGCGCACGATCTCGCTGCTGGCGGTGGGCTGCGTGATCTTCACCACCTGGGCGGTGGCCGCCGCCTGCCACTATCTGGTCGGCCTGCCGTGGCCGGTCGGCTTCCTGCTCGGCGCGGTGGTCGCCCCGCCCGATGCGGTCGCCCCGCTTGCGATCGCCCGGCGGCTGCATCTGCCGCGCCGGATCCGGGTGGTGCTCGAAGGCGAGGGGCTCGCCAACGATGCCACCGCGCTGACGCTCTATCGGTTCGCGGTGGTCGCGATCTCGACCGGCGTGTTTTCGCTGCCGCAGGCCGCGTCGTCGTTCGGCGTCATCGTGGCGGCGGAAATCGCGTTCGGCATCGGTGTCGGCTGGATCAGCCTGCGGCTGCGGCGGTGGTCGCGCGATCCGCAGATCGAGCTGACGCTGTCGCTGATCACGCCCTATGTCGCCTACTGGATTCCCGAACATTTCGGCGGCTCGGGTGTGATCGCCACCGTGGCCTGCGGCCTCTATGCGAGCTGGAACGGCCCGCTGCTGATTTCGGCCGCGACGCGGCTTCAGGGCATCTTCTTCTGGGATCTCATCGTCTATCTGATCGAGGGCTTGCTGTTCCTGCTGACCGGCTTCGAGATGCGCGTGCTGATCGAGAAGTCGCATCTTTACCCGATTCAGGACGTGCTCGGGATCATCGCGCTGGTCTCGGTGATCGTCATCGTGGCGCGGTTCGCGTGGGTCTTCCCGGCCGTCTATCTGCCGCGCGCGCTGAGCCGGAAGCTCGCGACCGCCGATCCGCCACCGCCGTGGCGGCATGTCTTCATTATCGCGTTCACCGGCGTGCGCGGCGCGGTCTCGCTGGCTGCCGCGCTGGCGCTGCCGCTCACCATCTCCGACGGCAGCCTGTTTCCCTATCGCGAACTGATCCTGTTCGTGGCGTTCGGCGTTATCGTCGTCACCATGATCGGCCTCGGCCTGACCCTGCCGTTCGTGGTGAAGGCCCTGGGCGTGGCGCAATCGGGCATGAACGAAGATCGCAACGAGCGGGCGGCCGAGATCGCGGCGCGGCGGGAGGCGCTGGCGTCCGCGCTCGCGTCCCTCGATGCGATGACCGACGACGGCGAACTGTCCGACGAGGTGCGTAAGATTTTGCGCGCGCGTCACGAGGTCCGCTGGAATCAGCTGCCCTCCGCGTTCGACGACAACGGGCAGGCGTCGGTGGTGGGGACCGATATCGTCCGGCAACTGATCGCCGACGAGCGGAAATTCATCCACCGGCTGCTGCGCGAAGGCCGCATCACTGACGAGAGCCGGCGGCGGATCGAGCGCGACCTCGATCTGGAAGAAGCCGGCCTCGCCAACCGCGAATATGCGCGCACGCCGCTGTAGTGGGGCTACTCGAAGCTGGCTCAGCGGACGTGGCCATCCACGTCTTTCTCGCGGCATTTCAGCCAAGACGTGGATGCCCGGCACAAGGCCGGGCACGACGACTGAGAGAAGTGGCCGATTGAAGCAGAACGGGCCGATTGAAGCAGAACGGGCCGACGTCCCGCTCAGCCCGATTCTCCGCGTTTCAAACGTGTGCGGAAATTACTCCGCGGCGGCGGGCGGCTGCGCGCCGGTCCCGTAGCGCTGGTCGATATAGTCGATCACCAGCGCCTTGAAGTCGGCGGCGATGGTCGGGCCCCGCAGCGTGCGGAACTTCTTGCCGTCGACGAACACGGGAGCGGACGGCGCCTCGCCCGTGCCCGGCAGCGAGATGCCGATATTGGCGTGCTTGGATTCGCCGGGACCGTTGACGATGCAGCCCATCACCGCGACGTTGAGCGCCTCGACGCCGGGATAGCGGGTCTTCCATTCCGGCATCTCGTCGCGGATGAAATCCTGGATCGAGCGCGCCAGTTCCTGGAACGTGGTCGACGTGGTGCGGCCGCAGCCGGGGCAGGCCGCGACCAGCGGCACGAAGGTGCGGAAGCCCATGGTCTGCAGCAGTTCCTGGCCGACCTGCACCTCGCGGGTGCGGTCGCCGCCGGGCTCCGGCGTCAGCGAGATGCGGATGGTGTCGCCGATGCCTTCCTGCAGCAGGATGCCGAGGGCGGCCGAAGAGGCGACGATGCCCTTGGAGCCCATGCCGGCCTCGGTGAGGCCGAGATGGATGGCGTAGTCCGACCGCGAGGCGAGATCACGATAGACCGCGATCAGATCCTGCACCGCCGAGACTTTGGCCGAGAGGATGATCCGGTCCCGCGACAGGCCGATCTCCTCGGCGCGCGCCGCCGACGACAGCGCGGACTGCACCATCGCCTCGCGCATCACCGCGCGCGCGTCCAGCGGGGTCGGCGATTTGGCGTTCTCTTCCATCAGGTGCGTGAGCAGTTCCTGATCCAGCGAGCCCCAGTTGGCGCCGATGCGCACCGGCTTGCCGTAGCGGATCGCCATCTCGACGATGTCGGAGAACTGCCTGTCGCGCTTGTCCTTGAAGCCGACATTGCCCGGATTGATGCGGTACTTCCCCAGCGCCTCGGCGCAGGCCGGATGATCCGCCAGCAGCTTGTGGCCGATATAGTGGAAGTCGCCGACCAGCGGCACGTCGATGCCGCGCCGGTCGAGGCCCTCGCGGATTTTCGGAACGGCAGCCGCTGCCTCGTCCCGGTCCACGGTGATGCGCACCAGTTCCGAGCCGGCCCGGGCCAGCGCAGCGACCTGCGCGATGGTGCCGTCGATATCGGCGGTGTCGGTGTTGGTCATCGACTGCACCACGATCGGCGCGCCGCCGCCGACGGCGACATTGCCGACCATGACGCGGGTGGTGTGGTGCCGCGGGGCGGGGCCCGCAACGTCGGTCTGCGACAGCATCTCTGGCTTGTTCATGATGGCTTGAATATCAGGTTTTTGTGACAGTCACCATTGGGGTGGTGGACGGACCCGGCCGGTTCACCAGGACCAGACCCGCGATCACCAGTGCGGCCGCCACGCCAAACGTGGCGGTCAGTGCATCGTGCAGGATGAAATAGCCTGCCGCCACACCGAATAAAGGGGTGATGAAGGTAAATGCCGACAATTTGCTGGCAGAATAGGTCTTCAGCATCCCGAACCATATCAGATAGGTCAGCCCGACCACCCAGATCGACTGGTAGGCGATCATGGCGACCGTCAGCGTGCTCGGCACGGCAAGCGGCAGGCGTTCGCCCGCCAGCCATGCGGCGAAGAGTAAAACGGGAATGGAAACGGCGACTTGGTAGGCGAGAGCCTTTTCGGGGGTCGCTGTTTTCAGCCGTGTCAGCTTGACCATCAGGGTGGTCGCGGCCCACAGCGCGCCGCCGCCGACCACCATCAGGTCCCCGAGCAGAACATGTGAATCAACATTCGATTGGGGAATCCCCATCGCCAGCGCAACGCCGGCGAAACACAGGCCCAGACCACCCCATTGCAGCAGGCCCATCCGTTCGCCGAGCAGCCGGGATGCGCCGATCGCCACGAAGAACGGGGCGACATAGAGAAACAGCGAAGCCCGCGAGGCGCTGGTGTAAAGCAGACCTCGGTAGATCAGCGCGAACTCGATGCCGAACAGCAGGCCCATCAGAATGCCCGGGCCGATGGTCCCGTCCCGCGCGAACAGCTTGACGCCGCGGGCCCAGGCGATCGCGCAGATCACCACCAGCGCGCCGGCGGAACGAACCGCGGCCTGCAGGATCGGCGGGATATCGGGAAGGACGAGTTTGACCGAGACCTGATTCAGCCCCCAGCTCAGGCAGAGCAGTAAAACGAGAGCGATTGCGCCCGCGCCGAGCGGGCGCGCGACGGCGGCTGGGGACGAGGGTACGGACATGGGGACAGGCGAGTTCCTGATGGGCGTTTCCTGGGCGTCTTTTTTGTCTTGCCGGAATATCGTGTTGTCTTGTCTGAAAAATCCTGCCGGCCGAAAGGCGGCGGGAAACAAAAATGCAAGGCGTTCAGTCTTCCTGAGGCGGGCGAGGCTCGCTCTGGCAACGCGCGCACAGCCCTGAAATCTCTACCACCGAGAGCGTTGGCGTAAAGCCTGCCTGGCGCATGGCATCCGTGAGAAGATGGGCGATCGAGGCAATCGGCATTTCGCCGACGGTGCCGCAGCCGTCGCAGATCAGGAAGGCCACCTGCGCATCGCGGGCGTGATCGTGCGCGCAGGCGATATAGGCATTGCGGCTGGCGATGCGGTGAACCAGCCCGTTCTCCATCAGAAAATCCAGCGCGCGGTAGATCGTGATCGGGGCCGGGCGTGACATCTCCCGGGCGAGGATATCGATGATCTCGTAAGCTCCGAGCGGCCGGTGGTTGGCGAGCAGGGCGTTCAGTACGTTCCGCCGCATCGGCGTCAGCCGCTGGCCACGACGCTCGCAGACCGTTTCGGCGTGTCCCATCCCATCCGCGGCGCAGCGGTTGTGATCGTGATCGGGGGCGGGAAAGAGGGTAGGACCTTGCGTCATGGACTCAATTTAGTGTCTGAGCGCCCGGTTTGCTCGAAATTTCGTTGAGTTCCAATCATTTCACATCGCAGTGATCTTTTCGCGATGCATCATAAATATGCTGCGTTGCCACATCAAAGAACCTCGAAGCCCGCGCCCTGCTTTTTTGCGCGTCCATAGGGATCCTATTCGTGAACACCACCCTTCAATCCTATCTCGGATCGCTGACCGGCTGGACCAAGCCTCCAGCCAAACGGCGCAAGAAATCGGCGATCAAGAAGCTCAACCTCGCCCTGCAGGGGGGCGGTGCCCATGGCGCGTTCACCTGGGGCGTGCTGGACCATCTGCTCAGCGATCCGCGGATCGCGATTTCCGGTCTCTCGGGCGCGTCGGCCGGGGCCGTCAACGCAGTGCTGGTGATGGACGGGTTGGCGCGGGGCGGGCCGGCCGAAGCGCGCCAGCGTCTCGCCGATTTCTGGCGAGCCGCGAGCGCTGGCGGCGATCTGCCGCCGATGCAGCGGGCGGTGACGGACCGCCTGTTCTCGTTCATGCCTTTCGGCGCGACGTCGATGGCGGACTGGTTCACCGCGATGTCGCGCTATTTCTCGCCCTACGAACTCAATCCGCTCAACATCAATCCGCTGAAGGATCTGATCGGCCGTTTCGTCGATTTCGATCTGGTCCGTCAGAGCCCGCTGCCGCTGTTCGTCGCGACCACCAATGTTCACACCGGCCGCCTGCGGCTGTTTTCGCGCGAGAAGGTGACGGCGGACGTGGTGATGGCATCGGCGGCGCTGCCGTTCCTGTTTCAGGCGGTCGAGATCGACGGCGTGCCGTTGTGGGACGGCGGCTATCTCGGCAACCCCGCGATCTTTCCGTTTCTCACCAACACCGAGGCCGAGGACGTGCTGGTGGTGCAGATCAATCCGGTGTCGCGGCCTGCGACGCCGCACACCTCCGCCGAGATCATCAACCGGCTCAACGAAATCACGTTCAACTCGGCGTTGATCGCCGAATTGCGCGCCATGGATTTCGTCACGCAACTGGTGGACGATGGTCGATTGCCGCGCGGCTTCGAGCCGGGCCAGTATCGCCGGCTCAACATTCACCGGATCGATCTCGGCCAGCTCGGCACCCGTCTTGCGGGATCATCGAAGCTGAAAACCGATTACGAGTTTCTCGAATTGCTGCACCGCGCGGGCGTACGTGCCGCCAAGCGGTTTCTCGATCAGCATTTCAACGATATCGGCCAGCAGAGCACCATCGACCTTGCGGCCGAGGCGGGAGTCGAATGGGCGTGATTCGAGCGAAACAGGGCCGCGCCGGTGCGGCGAGGCCCTGTTGCCAACGGAAAAGTCCTCAGGCCGCGCCCTTCAGGCGCTTGTTGCACTCGCTGTAATAGCCGCCGCCCTTCTGAATCCATTTCAGGCCGCCATTGGCGTTGGCCGACTTGTTGGCGTTGTATTGATCGACGCAGGTGTGCATGCGCGCCTTGCTCGGTTTCTCGCTCGAATATTTCGGAGCGATCTCCTTCGGGAACGTGGCTGCGCCCGATGCCGCCGGGGCGGGAGCCGGAGTGGCTGCGGGCGTCGCAGGCTTGGCCGCTGCGGTCGTGGGTGCGGGCGCGGCGGCCGCGTCAGCGCCGCACTGGCTCTTGCGGAAGTCGTTCCATTTCTGGCCGTTCAGCGTCCCTGCGGTCTGCGCGGCCTTATACTTCGCGCTGCATTCCTGCATGGTCAGCGCCTGCGACGGCGCCGAGACGGCGGCCGTCATCGCACCCGCCAGAATCAGACTTGCAATCAATCCCTTCGACATCATGGTCGTCTCCCCTTCCGGCCATCCGGCCTGCGTGATCTGCCCGAGATTACTCTACCCAAGGCTGCGCCTTGCACAATGAACCCGTTATGAACGCGGGCGTCTCGCCGTGCTGCGGCGCGCCCGCGCATGACGCCACGCGGCGGCGGCATTTGTCGCGCCGGAACGGATTTGCCATAACGGCTGCCCGTCCGTCCAAGTCCCGGTTCATGCGGCTTCATCGTCCCAGCCTTCGCCAGCTCGCTCACGTCTGCGAAACGCTCCTGATCGGCGCGATCGGCAGCTTTGTGTTTCGCTGGCTACATCTGCCGGGCGGACTGATCACCGGCGCGATGATCGCGGTGGCGGCGGCCTCCATGGCCGGGCGGCCGCTCGGTCTGCCGCCGTTCATGGCGCACGTCATCCTGATGACGCTCGGGATCTCGCTGGGCTCGATGGTCTCGCCGAAGATGCTGGCCAATGCGGCCGCCTATCCGCTCAGCATCGCACTGCTGGCGGCTGCGACGTTCTGCTCGGTGTTCGGCAGCGCGGCCTATCTGCAGCGCTTTCACGGCTGGGACCGGACCTCGGCGCTGCTGGCGGGCAGTCCCGGTGCGTTGTCGCAGATCATCATGCTCGCCACCGAGCGCGGCGCGGACGTGCCAGGTATCGCGGTGGTGCAGATCATGCGGGTGATGATCCTCACCGCCGCGCTGCCATTGCTGCTGGCGGCGGCAGGGCTGAGTGCGGGGGGCGCGCTGCCGCATCTGGCGGAGCCCGCGACGCCGCTCGCGCTGGCCGGGCTTGTGGTTGCCTCCATCGCGGCCGCGCTTGTTCTGCGCTGGCTCAATTTTCCGGCGAGCTGGATGTTCGGCGCTATGCTCGGCTCCAGCGTGCTGCACGGCGTCGGCTGGGTCGACGGCGGTCTGCCGTTATGGGCCTATGTCTGCGCGGTGGTGGGAATCGGCATTCTGATCGGCACGCGCTTCGCCAGGATCGCGCCGCGCACCATCGTCAATCATCTGATCGCCGCCGTCGGCTCTTTCGGCGTGGCCATCGTGATCTCGGCGATCTTCGTGGCGATCACGCTCACCTTCACCAGCGGCCATTTCGCCGATGTCATCGTCGCCTATGCGCCCGGCGCGATGGACGCGATGCTGGCGCTGGCGCTCACGCTGCATATCGACCCGATCTTCGTCGGCGCACACCATCTCGCGCGCTTCGTGTTCGTCTCGGTCGCGACGCCGGGCATCGTGCATCTGTTCGGGCGTCAGCAGGCCGACGCCGACGATTAATTGTCTTGAAGAGCGCGCGCCGTCCGCGGGTCAGCCGCGCGAGCGGACCATGCCCCACAGCGCCAGCGCGGCCATGGCGAGCGAGATCAGCACATTGTAGCCGGCGAGCGAGAGCCCGAGAAAACGCCACTGCACCTCGTCGCAGCGGATCACCTTCACGGTGTCGAGGCGCTCGAGCAGGCTGCCAGCGCTGCCGAGATCGGCGATCGGGCCGGAGCAATCGGTCGGGCCGGGCCAGAAGCCCCATTCGACGCCGGAGTGATAGCCGCCGAGCACAGCGTTGGCGAGCAGGGCCAGCGCGACGATGAAGAGGCCCCCGATCACCAGCGGCCGGGGCGCGCGGCGCAGGGCCGCGAAGCCGATCACGAGCGCGAGGGGGATCGTCAGATAATAGGCGTAACGCTGTTCGAGGCAGAGCGGGCAGGGCCGGATGTCGAGCACCAGCTGGAAGAACCAGGCTCCGGCGATCGTCGCCGTGCCGATGGCGGCCACGCCGAACGCGGCGATGGCGGCGGGGGACATACTCGGTACGGGCGAGCGGACGGTCTCAAGGCTGTGCGAGGTCATTGGCGGCTCCTGTCCGGCTCCTATCGCGCCGGGTGCCGTGCTGTCGAGCGCGGAGCCATCACAAATTCAGGCGTAAGCCCGCCCTTGGCGATGGCCGCAGCCTTGACCCGCGGGGCTTGGCCGCTATGATCCGCGCCGCTTCGCACCCGCCCCGGCCTCTGGCCGGTGCAGGGTCCGATGGCCCCTGTGGCGGAACTGGTAGACGCGCTCGACTCAAAATCGAGTTCCGCAAGGAGTGCTGGTTCGATCCCGGCCAGGGGCACCATTCCTGAACAGATCTACGAACCCGAGGCGGGGGTTGGCCTTGGGGCCGCACGTGGACCGGATGTTGCCGTTTGAGCCGACGATTCGGATCTTATCCCCCGATACAATGGCCGCGTCCACCACGCTTGCCCGGTAAGCCGTGCAAGCGGCGACGTCGCCCGACGTGAGCTGCTCGCGCATCAGGCAGCTAAATCTGTCGATAGCGGCCGGATCGATTTCGATCGGGGGTGCGCAGGATTTTTTGGCATGGTCGAGGGCCTCGGCGGCCTTGTCCCGACCGGCTGCCTGAAGATGTTTGCGTGCCATTCGAACGCGTCACGATCTGGGGGCGTCGCGATGTCGTTTCGCGAGATGTCTGGCTAGTCCCCCATCCTCCACTCTTGCGGCCGGCGGATCGGCAAACCTTGGGTGGGTGTGCCTAAAGATTCGAGAGGCGCCGCGTGTTCGTCTGGCAAGCGTTGGTCCGCTGTGAACGGACCAACTTGGATTCAAATCTGCATTCGTGCCGCCGACCTCAGTCGCCAAACCGGCCGAAGGGAGCGAAGTGGGGATCGTATTTGGGGTTCTTGATGATGCTGTGCAACTGCCTGCGGCGAGCTCCCATGTTGCCACCGTCATAGAGTGGGAAGCACATTGCGTCGTTCATCAGTTCCGCCAGTGGATGCATGTCCGTATAGCTATCGACGCCGACGGTCCGCATCGTATCGTAGACGACATCGACGCATGTTTCGGAGCAGAAGACTTTCGTCATAACCGCCAATTCGTGCTCCCGTCCGCCTGAGGCATCAAATTGCTGGCACGACTTCCAGGTGAGATATCGACAAGCCTCGATCCGCATCTTCATGTCAGCGAGCATGTAGCCAACGGTCGGATATTCGATGATAGGATGCGGTCCTGAACGGCTATCCGCCTTGGCAAAATCAAGGGCGTGATCGAAGGCGGCTCGCATAATTCCGACGCAGGCGGCACCGATCAATGCGGCGGTCCACGCAAAATTCGTGGAAACGATCTTCAAGCCGTCACCAGGCTTGCCAAGGATATTGCTTGCCGGAACGCGGACATTCTCAAACTTCATGCGGGGAGAGATCGTCGCCCGATGTCCGATCGTGTCGAGCACCCCCGTCATCTTCACGCCGGGCGTGTTACCCGGCACCATAATGACGGCCAGCGACTCCTGAGGGCTCTTATTGGGGTCTGTCCGGCAAACGACCGCAAAAAGATGACAATTGTTACCATCCCAGCCAGAACCGTTGGTGGTGTAGTGCTTCTCGCCGTTAACGACCCATTCGTCACCCTCGCGAATCGCGAATGTTCGCACGCCGAAGCGCGGATCCGGCGTATCGTAGTTTGCTCCTCCAGTGACCTCTGTGTAGGCGAAGGCAGCGAGGCGCGTGCCGTCCTCGACAAAATCAGGGAAGAACCGCTGCTTTTGCTCTTCCGTACCGAACATCGAAATTGGTTTAAGGCCAAGACCGTTACCAAGGACAGCCGTGGGCACGTTAATGTCGACGGCAGACAATTCCTCTGCCGCAAGTGCGAAATCGAGTGCGGGGATGTCGGTGCCGCCGTAGTCCTTGGGAATGAGGCCCTTTACGAAGCCGGCATCGGCCGCCTTCTGAAAAAAGGGTTTGATCGCGTAAAAACGCTCGTCGGGATTTGCCAACTTTCGGATCGTCGGTCGAACGTCCTTAAGGACTTGTCTGGCGAACTCCCGCGCTCCCTCCCTCAAAGCTGTCTGGCTTGCACTCAGGTTGAAATCGATACCCATCGGAATCTCTCTTAATGTTGCGGAGAGCGGGAGGCTGTCACAGATGGCGACGGCAATCTTGGGCTGCCGGGACAAAGCAATTGGTCCAGAGTGCACTGCGTATTGCCTGCCCGCGAAGAAGTTGGCACGCTATTTGCCGGATTTTTTGAAAGATATTTTTGCCAACACGCCGCAAGAGCCGGCTGAATCTCGCTTTTGGGAGGATCAGTGCCATGCCCTTCTGGACAACCGAAACTCTTCGGAAACACGAACAGTTCAGTTTTTGGCGGGAAGTCTTGTGCGAGGCGTTCATCACGCTTGATCCACGGCGCCAAGTAGAGATGAACAGTTCGGGTTTTGTTGGCAGCGTATCAGCCAACCTGATTTCAGAAGTAAACATCACCAGTCTTCGGCATGAAGCGCATCTTATTGTTCGCGGGCCAGCGGAGATCCGGAAGCGGCCGCTCGAATACTATTTCGTAAACATGCAAATCGACGGTGAGGTCCTGGCAGAACAGCGCGGCAGACCCGTGCTTATCGGTCCAAACGAGTTTTATATCGTGGACTCGACCGAACCCTATGCTCTCGACTACTCGGGAAGTCCCAAGACCTTCTCGTTTAGAATGCCAAAGATAATGCTCGATTCTCTGGTCCGCGATACTTCCTTGCTCACGACCAAGCGCGTGTCGCGGGACACCCCGATGGGCTTGCTGGCCGTCGACTTTTTGCAGTCGGTTGTGAAACAATCCGACACAATCCCACGTGCTGCCGGCAAGTCGATTGCCAGTATGATTGCGGAAATGGTCGCCTTGTCACTCATTGGCGATAGCCCGGGCTTGACGGACGCGGCCGATCTACGTGCTTCCGCCCGCGCGGCACTCTTGAATTCCATTCTAAAATTCGTCGACGCCAATCTGCACAGGCTCGATCTGTCAGTCGAAGCCGTGTGTCGCCGTTTCGGAATCTCGCCCAGGTACCTGCACAAGGCTTTCGAGGCCACGGGCGTCAGTTTTGGCGAATACGTACGGTCGGAGAGACTGCGGCTCTGCGCCCTGGAGTTGTCGCGTCGGCCTAGTGGTTCAATTGCGCAGATCGCCCTAGCATGCGGCTTCGGTGATATTTCACATTTCAACCACTGCTTCCGAAAGCAATTCGGCGTCTCCCCGCGAGAGTATCGCGTCAGCCGACATCGGGAGTTGCCGTCGGCCTGATCCTGATGGACAGAATCCCGATGGACAGACGGCACGCCGCAGCCTTGCATCCACGGCTTGGCTGACGAGCCGCGCAACGCTGGCGCGATCCATTGTTTGAGCAACGTGCGGCGAGACAGTGGGCGCGGGCACGACTGGATGCCCAAAGGTCAACCAGATCGATCAAAAACTCGGCATACGATTTCCGGATCGCTATGCGTATGGATCAAAGTCCGCAAGTTGCGGCTGTTCTCTGTCAGCAAAAAACTCGGGCGCTGTCGAACAAGACACATCTGCCGATTCTCATCAGGCTTGGCGTGTTAGTCATCGGAGTTTGCCCGAGAGGTCACAATGTTAAAGCAAGGCAGAGCCTGTCTGTTCGCGGCCATATCCGCTTCCATCCTTTCAACGACGACCGCATTCGCTGATGAGATAGCCTCACTGGATAAGCACGGCGATATCACGGCGATGTGCGGAAAGAAGCCGGCATTTGTCGCCTTCCAGGACGGCTTCGGGGGCGCCACCTGGTTTAAGACGGCGGCCGCGGAAGTGAAGGACGAACTGAGCAAGTGCCCGACGGTCACAAAGTTCGTATATCTCGACGCCAACAATGATCAGCAGAGATACAACTCTGACATCAACGGTATCGTCGCTCAGGGCGCCAACATTGTTATCACATTCGCACATTTCGGTGATTCGTCTCTCCCGCTCTTCAAGAGCGTAAAAAGGGCCGGCGTCGTGATGGTGCCGTACTTCTCGAAGATCGGCGGCGAGATCGGAAAGGACTACGACGGCACAGTTCTGATGGACCAAGAGTCCGCAGGACTGCGCTGGGCCGACTGGTTCAGCAAGTCCGTCGTGAAAGGAAACGTGATCTTTCTCGGGGGGACTCCCGGTGCGACGTCGTCGGAGCGCTTTTTGGCTGGCCTGAAGAAGGGGCTTGCGAAATACCCGGATCTCAAGCTGCTTGACGAGCACTACGTCGTCACGAATTGGAATCCAGTCGACGCTCAAAAGGCCGTCGCCGCTCTAATTGCGAAATACGATAAGATCGACGGCATCGCCACCGACTATGGTGTGACAACCATGGCTGCCATCAAGGCCTACGAACAAGCAGGCCTGCCGGTGCCGGCTCAAGCATCAATCGCCAGCAACAACGAGCTCAACTGCAAATATCTCGATCTCAAGAAGCAGGGGAAGGCTTGGCGATACTACAGCCTGGACGGCACGACCACTTTGGTCCGGTTCGCTGCCCGCCGCGCCATGTCGATCTATGAGGGGACGCCAGATACTGAACCGGTCGCTGTGCAACCCTTCGTGTACGCCGACAGTACGACGGGTCTTGACCCGAAGTGCGATCCCAGCCTGCCGCCGGATGCCGATATGTCTGGCCAACTCGGGGATGAGAAGCTCAAAAAGCTGCTCGCGCCGTAACGGAGAGGAGCATGCAAAGTCACGTCGTGCTCGATATCTCGGGCGTCTCGAAATGGTTTCCTGGCGTGTGGGCGATGCGCGGCGTGACCTTCTCCGTCGCTCCCGGAGAGGTTCATGGGCTCGTCGGCGAGAATGGAGCAGGAAAGTCAACGTTGATGGCTGTCGCCTCGGGGGCGCTTGTCCCCGAGGAAGGACAAGTCTCCATCGCCGGGAGGCCAATTCTGGGTGATCCCGAGGCCGCCCGGGAGGCGGGCCTGGCTATCGTGCGTCAGGAGCCGGCGCTCATGCCTGAGCTGACCGTGGCGGAGAATCTCTATCTCGGCATGCCTGCCGCGAAACGACCGAAAGCGCGCTCCGGCCTGGAAGGCTGGGCCATGGAAATCCTCCGTCAATGGGATCCGGCAACAACGATCGACCCTGGCCGTCGCGTCGAGCAGATGAATTCGGAACAGCGGTTCATTATTGAAATCACCAAAGCCCTTGCGACCGATCCGCGTGTTCTCATTCTCGACGAACCAACGGAGCATTTGCTGATCGACGATGTGGAACGTCTCTTTCAGCATATCCGGCGGGCAGCGTCCCGAGGTGCTGGCATCGTCTACATTTCTCATCGAATTCGCGAAGTGAAGAGCATCACCGATCGGATTACCGTGCTTCGAGACGGAATCACGCGAGGAACTTTCGATTCGTCCGATCTTTCGGAGACCCAAATCGTTGAATTAATCGTCGGCAAAGAGTTGGATCAGGAGTTTCCCCCGAAGCCCGATCCCGTGCAAATAGGTCAGCCCTCGCTCTTCATTAAGGATTTTCGCGGCGAAGGATTCGGGCCGATCTCGCTGGAAGTCCGACGCGGCGGAATCCTTGGGCTTGGTGGCATGGACGGCAACGGCAAGCGAGAATTCATGCGCGCGCTGGCCGGCATACAGGCCTCAAGCGGCGAAGTTGTTGTTGAGGGAACGCCGATTGCAATATCCGACACGCGCACGGCAAACGAAAGCGGCATCTGCTATCTTTCGGGAGCGAGAGCGCGGGAGGGAATTTTCGGCAGCCTTTCCGTTCGCGAAAACTTCTCATACCGAAGCCTGGGGGCCGATGCGATCGCTGGCTTTATTAGCGGGTCTTCCGAGCATGATCGCGTATCAAGCGCAATCGCGCAGTTTGAGATCAAAACGCCGACGCCAGAGACGGCTATCGCCTCGCTGTCAGGAGGCAACCAGCAGAAAGTTACAATGGCGGGTGTGCTTGCAGCCCAGCCAAAGATCCTGCTGGTCGACGAGCCCACGCAAGGCGTCGACGTCGGCGCGCGTGCTGTCATCTACGATGTTTTGACGAAGGCGGCGCAGACTGCCACGGTAATTCTCGTGTCCTCGGATGCCTCGGAGTTGGCAGGTCTCAGCAACCGCGTGGCGATCTTTTCGCGCGGCCAGATTGTGCGCCAGCTTGACGGCGCGGAAGTGAGCGAGAGCGCGATCACAGAAGCTGTATTGACATCCGGCAGCACGCGCGAACGTCACAGCTCAGTGAACGCGAAATGGGAGCTCGTTCTAAACTGGCTTGCCGGCTACTGGGCGCCGATAGCGATGGTCGCCTCCATCATTCTGCTGCTCGGGACGTATGCCTCACTCACGAATGAGTTCTACCTTTCGTCACGTAATCTCAATGGCATCATGGCAGTTGCGGCAACCCTCATCGTGGCCGGGTGCGCGCAGCAAATGCTGCTCCTCATCGGCGGCATCGACCTCTCGATCGGGCCTCTCATGGGCCTCGTCGTCGTTGTGCAGTCATTCTTTCTGGTGCCGGGCGTATCGCCGGAATTCCAGGCGCTTGGTTGGGCCCTGGTCATTGTCGTCGCGGTCTCTGTGGGCCTCATCAACTGGCTTCTGGTCGACCCGCTCGGTCTCCATCCGATGATAGCGACCCTTTCCACATTCATGGCGCTTCAGGCCGTCTCGCTCATGCTTCGGCCGACCCCCGGAGGTCTCATCGACGATGATATTATGGACGTCGTAAACTCACGCTTTGGGATAGTACCCGCGACGCTCATCGCCGCTATGACAGCAGCGCTTGCGCTCGAATATATGCTCCTGAAGACCGGATGGGGCATGAAGCTGCGCGGGTTCGGATCGAAGCCCGACGCGGCGCGGCTCGCCGGCATCGCCCCCCGTACGATCAAGATCTTCGCCTACGTTTCATGCTCTCTCATAGCGGCGCTGGCTGCCGTCTGCATGATGGGGCAGATCGGTGTTGGCGACCCCAAAGGGGGCGTCAACTATACGCTGGCCAGCATCGCAGCAGCGGTCGTCGGCGGAGCGAGCCTGTTCGGCGCCCGCGGATCGTTTATTGGCGTGCTGCTTGGCGCGCTCCTGATATCGCAGGTCAATGCCGTCACAGCATTTATCGGTCTCAACGATGCGTGGCGCTCGATGCTTCTCGGGGCACTCATTGTGCTCGCGGTCGCATTCTATTCCCGTGGGCGTCAGCTGGTTATTGCGCGATGAACAAGATGGTCGAGGCCCTACCCGTTTTGTCGCCAGCGGTACGCCGAACAGGATTTGTTGTCAGCGAGTTCTCGTGGATTTGGCTTGCCCTCGTGTTACTTGGGGTTGCCAGCGCCGTGCTGGCTCCTGGCACGTTGAGAATCGGCTCGATTGCGGCGATGCTGCCCTTTGCCGCGATGTTGTCATTAGTGGCTGCCAGCCAGACTCTGGTCATTCAACAGCGCGGACTCGATTTGTCGGCAGCGGCGTTGGTTGGAATGGGTGGGGTCCTGCTTGCCAAATGCGCCGCTTTGATTGGATCGCCAATCCTCGCCGTGGTCTTCGCGCTGCTGATATGTGGTGCTTTTGGTGCGATCAACGGCGTGCTCGTCGCCCGGATCGGAATAAGTCCAATCGTTGCGACGCTTGCGAGCGCAGCTGTACTGTCGGGTCTGGCGCGGCTTGCCACGGGTGGCAGCGCTTTGCCGATTCCTCCAATCCTGCAAAGTATCTCTCACGCCGCGTTTCTCGGCGTCCCTTTCACTGTTCTTGTCGCCGTCGCGCTTATTGTTGGCATGGCGACCCTCGTTAAGCGCACGATCGTCGGCCGCCGCTTCGTCGCCGTCGGTGTCAATCGCCAAACAGCCATCGCGTCCGGAACGCGCGCTATACGCTATGAAATCGCGACCTATGCAGTGGCGGGAGCGCTTTATGCCCTTGCCGGTATGCTGCTGGCGTCATTCATCGGCTACGCATCGGCCACGGCTGGCGACGATTATCTCCTGCCTGGAATTGCAGCTGTGGTGATCGGCGGCACATCGTTTGCCGGCGGCAACGGCAGCTTGATCGCCAGCGGAGCGGCGGCGCTGTTCATGGCTCAGCTGGGCCAGATGGTTCTCGCGCTTGGTGCTGGCGCAGCCGAGCAGCTTTTCGTTCAAGCCGCTGCCATCGTCATCGCGGTTTCCCTTCGCCGTATCCCCTTCGGCAATCTCCGCGCTCGGCTAACAACACGGTCCTGATCGGCTGCGCAATGAAAGTCAGCCAACATGACGATGATCATGCTCTGAGCTATTTGCTCGGCGCGCATGTTCTGTTTTGTTTCTATTTTGCGGGTTTTCTGACAGATCTTGCGACGGGCTTCCCGACCGTTTCTTGGCCGTATTCGAAGCTTTTTGCACGAACTTTGTGCGGAATCCCGGCCGCTGCTGGCACAGGAAATGCTTAGTTATTTCCGCAACATCTTCAGGGGACCCGCATGGAGACCTGGACAACTGCCAACCTCTCCGAGAAGGACCAGTTTAGCTACTGGCGCGAAGTTCTTTGCGAAGCCTATATCGCTCTTAATCCGATCCGGACCGCCACGGCCGGAGCTGGCTTTGTTGGCCACGTGAAGGCGCGCCCGATCTCGGGCGTCAATGTCACCACGATCACATCCGAGCGCCAGAAGATCTATCGTGGCCGGCCGGAGATCAGCCGGATGCCGCTCGAAGTGTATTTCCTCAATCTCCAGGTCCGCGGGCAATGCTGCATGCAGCAAGGCGGCCGAGCTGCGCTGCTCAACCCCGGTGAATTCGCCCTGGTTGATTCAACCGAGCCGTACCTCAATGATTACTGCAGCGACGACTGGGAGCAGCATTCGTTTCGCATCCCGAGACATCTGCTGCGGCCGCTGCTCAAGAATCCCGACCGCGCGACGGGCGTAAGGATCGGTAGCGGCGGTGGCATCGAAACTGTGACGGTCGAATATCTGACCTCGATAGCGAAGAATGTCGGCGGCCTGTCCCCAACCGGCACGGCCTTGGCAAGAAGCATGGTTGATCTCGTCGCTATGGCCGTGGGAGGTAGTGCTGAGGCAACGGAACACGGGAGGGGAGTTGCTCGGCAGGCGTTATGTGCGTCGCTGATCAAGCATATCGAACTGAATATCGCCGACCCGGATCTGAGTCCGGCCGGAGTAGCAGGTCAATTCGGTATAACCCCTCGCTACCTGCACAAGGTGCTTGAGGAGGGCGGCAAGTCATTTGGGCGACTTCTCCTCGAAGGACGCCTTGACAGGTGCGCCGAGGATCTGGTGACGACAGGTGGGAAATCTATCACTGACGTTGCCTTGTGCTGGGGCTTTAACGACCTCTCGCATTTCAGCCGAACGTTCAGGCAGCGCTTTGGGGTAAGCCCGCGGGAGTATAGAAGCGAGGGAGCCCAGGTCCCGCCTGCGCAGCCTGAGCTCCCCTTCCTTGGTGAGGCAGCCGAGTAAGATCAGGGGGCGGCTCGCTCGAGCCGCCTGAATGTGCTGTCTATATGGAGCAGCGGGTCGACGTCGGCCTCTGCGAGATGCACTTTCTTCACTTCTCCGAGGAAGATGGTGTGGCTCTCGTACGCAATGCGTTGGACGACTTTGCAGTCGAACGCGGCAAGCGACGACTCAAGGATCGGTGCGCCGGACGATAACTTCGTCCAGACTCCGGCCTTGAAGCGTTCCTCGCGGAGCGCAGACTTGCTGAATGTATCAACCAAATGCAAATCTGCCGCTGACAGGAGGTTCACCGCGAACCCGCCGGTCTGGTCGATCACATCGTGAGCTGATGCAGAGCGGTTGACGCAAATCAGCAAGGTCGGAGGCGAGGTGCTCACCGAGCTGACCGCAGTCGCGATCAGCCCAACGCGCACGCCCGCTTGGGCACCGGTGATGAGCGTGACACCTGAAGCCAATCGGCGCATTCCGGCTTTGAATTGAGCAGGTTCGCACGCTGGTGTCGTCATGGTCGGTGCCGATTGCAAGGCTAATGATGGCATGGTGCACCTACGCCGGCTCTTTGGCCCACGCCACGCCGGTGCCGCCCGAGCTGGTCTCGGCCGCACGCATGAAGGCACCGCGATACTTTGCAGCCGGGTGCCGTTCGTTCAGCCGGCCGCCGCTACCAGGAAACATCTTCTCGCGAAGCGATCCGGGCGCATATTCCTTCTGAGCCAGGCCACGCTTTTGAAGGACCGGCATGACCTGCTCGATGAAATCACGATACGAGCCCGGGAAGTATTGGCAGATCATGTTGACACCGTCGATGCCCGCATCCTGCCATGCCTCGAGCTGGTCGGCGATGGATTCAGGAGTGCCGACCATCCGGCTGTTGTAGGAAAGTGCGTAAGCGAGGTCCTTCACGCGCGCCTTCTTGCCGGGATTGCTCGCCTCGAACATCGTGATGAAGCCGCGGAGACCGTCAACCTGAGCTTCCTCGATCGGCATTTCCTTATCCATCATGCCGAGGTCGATGCTGAGATCGCGGCTGATGTGTGCCGCGAGCCCGTCGTAGCTGACGCCCTGGTCGATTTCTTCCGACTTGCGCCACGCTTCTTCTTCCGTGCTACCTACCACGAACGAGAAACCCTGAATGAACTTGAGATCGTCCGGATTTCGACCGTTGGCCTGCACAACAGCGCGCGTGGCCGCGATTCCCTTGCGCGCGCCTTCGATGGTGGGATAGAGGATGAACGTGCCTTCCGCGTTACGGGCAGCGAAGGACTGGCCGACAGGGGAGGAGCCTGCCTGGTAAAGCATGGGCGTTCGCTGCGCGGACGGCGAGCAAAGGTGCGGGCCCAGCACGCGATAGCGTTCGCCGGAGTGATAGATGCGGTGGATCTTGTCGGCATCGGCGTACACACCGTTCAACTTATCGCCGAGCACGGCTCCCTCATCCCAGGAGCCTTCCCACAGCTTGTAAACGACCTCCATGTATTCGTCGGCCCACTTGTAGCGGTCGTCGTGAGGGACGATTTCGTTGAAACCAAAATTTTGAGCGGCGTTATGGCTCACGCTGGTGACGATGTTCCAGCCAATGCGGCCATTGCTCAAATGGTCGAGCGTCGACAAGCGCCGAGCAAAGCTGAACGGGTGCTCTGACATGATCGAGCTGGTGAAGGTCAGGCCGAGATTCTCGGTCACGCCGACGAGTGTGGCGCAGAGAGCCCCCGAATCGTTGCAGGGAATCTGAAGGCCTTCCTTGATGTAGGTATCCCAAGAACCTTTGTAGGCCGGATCGATGCCGATCACGTCGGCCAGGAACAGCGCGTCAAACTTGCCCTTCTCGAGCAGACCTGTGAGCTCCTTCCAGGTTTCCAGCTTGTCGAAGTGCATCTGCGTGCTGTCCGGATGACGCCACAGGCCGTGGTAGATATGGGATACCACGTTCATCGAGAAGCAATTGAAGATAAGGCGTTTTCTCATGGTTATCTCCCGTGCTGCAAGGACGTCCGAGGACGCGATGGATGGGAGACTATCTGCTGGGGCACACGGGTTCTTGCTTGCGAGAGCCCGAGAATTTGTCTCAAAAGGAACAGCGTCCGGACGGTCATGGCGACGATCGCCAGGGCTCAAAGTCACGGTGAGGCAGGCGACGGCCGGGTTCCGCGCGCGTTCAACCCTGTTTTCAGCAGCTTGCGGGTAACGGTGCGGCGAAACGAGTACGAGTCCACTCGCCTGAAAGGCAGGAAGTCCCGCCGGGGATCTTTCTGAAGGGAAGGACGGCGGGCTTCAGGTCAGCATGGTCCTCGACGGAGGCGAATGGATTGATCGGCTGAACACGATGGCGATCGCCCGGTCTTCGGCCGGGTCAACATCAACTGCGCAAAAAAGAAGGCCCAAAGCGCTCGGCCTCCAAACCTCCAGATTGTTCAGCCCCGAGCCTTGGCTTCGAAGTGTTCAGGGCCGCCGGCGTCTCGCCCAGCGCCAACGCACGGGAGAACGACGAGTCTGACGCTCCCTATAAAGCAGCGCCTTTCCGCAAGGTGCGGTGCGGATCGGTGCCGCGCAGGTCCTCACCGATGCGGCCGGCTGGATCCGCGAGCCGAATGCGGCGCTGCCGCATGGCTTTCTTCGCCTCGGCGACGTCGAATCCGTTGCTTTTGAGGCCTGACAGCGCGCGTTGCTCCAGGAGCATGTCCTCGGCGGTGAGATCACCGACCCTCGGACTCGTCGCCAACGCAACCGCGAGCGCTGTGCCGACCTGTTCGGGCGGCGACGCGGGTCTTACTGCCAGTGAGGAACAGGCCGACGCAGATCGACCGTCGTGATTGGCACGATAACTGCTTCTGCCGTGGCGCTGGTTCAGACCAGCCCGAAGGGCACGATCGCTAAAAGCCCGGCGGCGTCATTTCGACGAGCCTCGCCATGCCAGAATGGAATACACAGGACCACAATGTTCGTGAGCAGTTCGGGTTTTGGCGAGAGGTTCTCTGCGAAGCCTTCATCGCCCTGAATTCGACCCGCGAGTTCGGCGGCGGCTTCCGGGCTCATGTCGTCGCCAATCGCGTGGCAGATGTGAACGTATGCCGTCTCGTAACAGACGAGCACAATATCTTCCGAACGCGGCACGAGATCAGCAGGATGCCGCGCGATTGTTTTTTCGTGAACATGCAAATCGAGGGCGACGTGCATGTCGAGCACCAGGGGAGGAGCATCCGGGTCGGCCCGAGCCAGTTCTACGTTGTCGACGCCGCCGAGCCTTACGAACTGGCCTATCGGCGGGACGGGGGAAACATCCGCACGGCCTCCTTCCGCATGCCGAAAAGTCTCCTTGGTCCGCTTCTGTCCGGCAACGACAAGGCAATGGGAGTGCGTGTTGCGCAGGACACGACCACGGGCGCGCTCGCCGTGGATTTTCTCAAGAGCCTCGCCAGGCAATCGGATTCCATTCCCGCGACAGCCCAGTCCGCGATGGCGCGAATAGCAGCCGATCTGATCGCCCTTGCGCTCAGCCCGCCGGAGCGACACGCGCCTGCGCTCTGGCATTCGAAGCGGCAAGCACTCCTTCAATCCATCCTTAACTACATCGATCAGAATTGCACGACGGCGGGGCTCGGCGTGGAGTCCGTCTGCCGCCGTTTCGGTATGTCGTCGCGCACCCTCCATCGCCTGTTCGAGTCGGAAGGAATGACGTTTTCTCAAGCGATAACGACGCGCCGATTGAACAAGTGCGCCGAGACCATACGTACCAACCCGGAAAGGTCGATCGCATCCATCGCCTTCGCGGGTGGGTTTGGAGATCTCTCGAGCTTCAACCGACAGTTCCGTAAGCAGTTCGATCTCTCGCCCCGTGAATATCGCGACAAGATGGGCGCGCTTCAGCCGACCTCGCGCAACGAATAGGCGGTCACGAACAGGCTGGCACGAATTGCCTAGAAATCTGACACTCGCAGCCGAGACGGTCGACCGCGAGGCAAATTACCCTTGCCTGATCGCAACCACGGTCAGGGGTAATCAAGATGCCTATCGACTTCCAGCTCAGCGACGATCAACTTGCTCTCCAAGCCGGCGCCCGCGCCTTTGCCACAAACGTGATGAAGGACATTCGTAAGACGATCGGCGAGATCGACGATCCGTTTAAGCGCTTCCTGGCGACGAAGCCTCACCATGAGGCGGCGGTCGCTGCCGGTCTGGTCAAGGGGCTTTTCCCGAAGGAGTTCGGCGGCACGGACACGTCGACCCTGGAATTTGCCCTCGCGGCCGAGGAGTTTTGTGCTGTCGACACCAGTTTGCCCGGCACAATTCTCGGCACCGGACTGGGCACGAAGCCTGTCATCTGGTTTGGCACCGATGAACAGAAGAAGCGCTTCATTCCCGACTTCATAGAGGATGGGCACCTCCTCGCGGCACTCGCCTTCACTGATACGGTTGGCGGCGCAAATTTCGACTCCCCGGATCCGCAGGGCGGCGTCCAGACGATCGCCCGTCTCGAGGGTGACGAGTGGGTCATCAACGGTCACAAGCACTATACGACAAACGGAACCGGATGGGATGGCAAGGGCTGCCACCTCTTCGCAGTCGTTTGTCGCACCGATCCAACCAAGGGTGCGCAAGAGTCCCTGGCGATCATCATGGTGCCCGGGAGCACTCCGGGAATTACGGTTGAGACGGTGCTCGAACCGGCTGGACACACCGCATCAGTTACACCTCGCATCCGGTTCACCAATGTCCGCGTGCCTGCGTCGAACATTCTCGGCAAGCCGGGAGACGGCGTTCGCATGGTGCAGCAAAACTTTGCTTGGACGGCCGCGTTGATCGGCGCGTCCTGCGTCGGCGTCATGCGGGCCGCATTCGAATACGCGCTGGACTGGGCGAAGCGGGAGACAAAATCTGGTCCCCATCCGATCGTCGACTACTCCGTCATCGGCTACAAGTTCGCCGATATGAAGATGAAGATCGAGGCCTGCCGGTATCTGAGCTGGAAGGCGTGCCAGCAATTCGACGTGTCCGGCGGACAGGACCAGGAATTGGCCGTGATGGCGAAGGTCTACTGCTCGGAAACGTGCGTCGATGTCTGCTATGATGCGATGAAGATCGTGGGCGTGGATAGCTACATGAAATCGCACCCGCTGATGCAACTCATGACGGATGCCATGTGCTTCCCGCTTTACGACGGCGGAAATCTCGGCGCGCGCCGCCGTCAGTTGCACAGCATCATCAAGGCACCGAACTACGATCCACTTACCGCGGCCTATATTCGGCTCTGATCGATCCGCCGCTCGCATTCCTCGACGCCACCTCGTCATGATTTCGGCCTTACGTCGAAATCATGACGGGGACTCGACCGCTATGTGCCGGATCGCCTCTTGGGCGCCACGAGCGACAGTCGACCACTATCGATGACCTCGTGCTCGACCCCGATCTCATCCTCAGACCATCCGCTTCGTCCAACAACGTCTGTCGTTTGTGCGACACATGTCGGCGTGACTCAAAGCCCCGCCACGTGAGCGCATCCGGCAGCGTCGCATCGCGCGCGCCGTGCGGTGGATCGTCGAACAGTCCGTGGCTTTCCAGCGAACGCTCGTGGCGACGCGCGGACTGAGGCCGGTATCGAGGTGCGCAAACGAGGTGTGGAACCCAAAATTAACCTTGATCTCAAAAAATCAGGCCAGGGCTGAGGTCGTGGTTGCGTGGGGGAAGGGTTATGAACGGGTCCGTGATTGTCGCCAAAGTCGTCAATGGCCGTCGCACGCTTCTTCTGACAACGGCAATCGTCACGCTTTTCTCCGCGTTCGCCGACATGCGGTCAGCGAATGCGCAGTCGGTGACCGGCACCAACGTATCTCCCGGCCCGATCCAGACGCCGCATTGGGTCGTCGGTGGTACTCTCGAAGTTGGTCCCTGGAGCAACGGCGCACTCGCCATCACGGGCGGCGGCACCGTCACCGGGATCGATTCCGTCTATATCGGCAACGGCCCCACCGGGCAGGGGACCGTCGTCGTCTCCGGGCAGGACAGCCACGGCAACGCCTCGACCCTGACCAACACCCAGACGATTTACATCGGAGACGAAGGTTCGGGCGAGCTTCACGTCGAGGACGGCGGCCAGGTAAACAGCGGCTGGGCCAATGTCGGCAATCGTGCCGGAGGATCCGGCAAGGCTGTCGTTACGGGCGTGGGCGCCAGCGGGACTGCTTCGGTCTGGAATATCACCAACCAGCTCTATGTCGGCGACGAGGGCACGGGCGAGGTCCGCGTCGAGAATGGCGGCGTGATGAGAACCGATCAGGGGCTCATCGGCAGTTATGGCGGCACCGGCACGGTGACGGTGTCCGGACGCAACAGCAACGGCGGCGCCTCGACCTGGGCGGCCTCCAACAATATCTACGTCGGGTATACCGGCAACGGTACGCTCACCGTCTCGGACGGCGCGTCCGTGGTTTCGAGCCTGCCGGGCGGCGGAGCTGCAAGCGTCTTCATCGGCTATGACGGCGGCAGTATCGGCGCGGTGACTGTTTCGAGCAGCACCGGCGACGTCTCGCGCCTGAGCGCGAGCGATCAGGTTGCCGTCGGCTATTATGGCGCCGCCACGATGACCATCGAGAAAGGCGGCGTCGTCACCGGCAGCCGCAACACCGTTGTCGCCTATGGTAGCGGCAGCACCGGAACGCTTCATCTCAATGGCGATGCCGGCGGGCGCGGCGTTCTCGAAACAGGCTCGGTCATCAAGGGCGCTGGCAGTGCCACCCTTGACCTCAACGGCGGCATCTTGCGCGCATTGCGCAACGAGGAGAATTTTCTGAACGGGTTTACGTCCCTGACCGTGGCGACGGGCGGTGCCTGGTTCGACACCAACTCCTACGACATCACCGTCAGCACCAATTTTTCCGGCTCGTCGAGTTTCAACAAGCTGGGGGTCGGTCAACTCACCCTGACCGGGGACAGCTCCGGCTTTACCGGCGCGTCGACCGTGTCGGGCGGCACGCTGGCCGTCAACGGCGTGCTCGGCGGCGACATGCTGGTCGATCCGAACGGGCGGCTCGTGGGCACGGGCCGGGTGGGCAACGTCGTCAACAACGGGATTGTTGCCCCGGGCTACGGGGGCGAGATAGGGACGCTGACTGTCCAGGGCAATTACGTCGGCAACGGTGGCCGCCTTGAAATCGTGACCGTTCTCGGCGACGACGACTCGCAGACCAGCCGCCTCGTGGTGGATGGCGGGACCTCGGGCACGACGCATGTCGGGGTCGTCAACCGCGGTGGTCTTGGTGCGCAGACGGTGCAAGGCATCAGGATCATCGAGGTGGGCGGGGCATCGAATGGCAGCTTCGTGCTCGATGGCGATTATATTTTCCAGGGCGCGCCCGCGGTGATCGCGGGAGCCTATTCCTATCGTCTCTACAAGGGCAGCGTCGCCAATCCTTCGGATGGGAATTGGTATTTGCGGTCGGATTTGACCGATCCCCCCTCTCCACCCAACCCGCCACCGACCAATCCTCCACCAACCAATCCGCCTCCGACCAACCCTCCTCCGACCAATCCTCCACCAACCAACCCGCCGCCCACCAATCCTCCACCGACCACCCCTCCACCAACCAATCCGCCTCCGACCAATCCGCCGCTGCCCACCAATCCACCGTTCTCCGGGCCGGTCTATCAGCCCGGCGTGCCGATCTATGAGGTTTATGGTGCGAATCTGCAGGCGCTCAACGCCCTGCCGACGCTTCAGCAACGTGTGGGCAACCGCATCTGGGCGCCCGGTGCCGGCACCGACGGCAATGGAATCTGGGGGCGTGCGGAAGGCACGCACGGCCGGTTCAATCCCGCCGTCTCCACGTCTGGCCTGTATCAGAGCATCGACACGTGGAAGATGCAGACGGGTGTGGATGGCGTGCTCATCGATAATGACCGGAGCGGGCGTCTGGTGGCCAGCGTCAACGCCACCTATGGCGAGGCCAACAGCCGGATTCGCTCCATCTTTGGCAATGGCGCGGTCAGGACCGACGGTTATGGCCTCGGCGCGTCATTGACCTGGTATGGGCTCAGGGGCTTCTACGTCGATGGGCAGGCGCAGGCGAGCTTCTACAACAGCTCCCTCAACTCCGACGTCCTCGGAACGCTCACCCGCGGCAATAATGGTCACGGCGAAGCGTTCAGTCTTGAAGCCGGCCAGCGGATCCCGGTCGGCGACAGGCTTGGCATCACGCCTCAGGTTCAGGTGGCCTACTCCAATGTCAGGTTCGATCAGTTTGCCGATGCTGTCGGCGCGATCGTGGGGGCCGACAGGAACGGCAGCCTGAAAACGCGCTGGGGCGCGGCGTTCGATTATCAGAGCGCCCGGGAAGGCAACCGCAGCCGCGTCTATGGAATCGCCAATCTCAGCTACGAATGGCTGGGTGGCTCTCGCGCGCTGGTCTCGGGGATCTCCATCGATCATGCCAACCAGAGGCTGTGGGGCGAGTTCGGTGTGGGGGCGAGCGTGAGCTGGCGTCCGAACCTCACGTTCTATGGTGAGGCCTCCGCCGACACATCGCTCGACGATTTCGGCAACAGCTATATCCTCAAGGGAAACGTCGGTCTTCGGGCGCAATTCTGATCGCAAGCCGGCCGGGGCTCACGCCTCCGGCGGGCCGGCGATCGCGCGGCGGCTGTCACAGAATTGTTGACCATCATCAGCATTGTGCGTGCCGCCGCCAGCCCAACTCAAGGACCCGACAATGGATCAGGACAAGCCGAACGGTTCGGCTGCAATGCGCGACTGGATCAATGCCGAACTGCTGGACAGCTTCGATGAGGAACTGGAACTGGAGTTCGACGACCAGCGCCTTGAGGATCTCCTGGGCGAGACCACGCAGCGGCCCGACGCCATCTCGCTCGATCGCCGGGTCTATTTCCAGGAGCTGCTGCGGCTTCAGCGGGAGCTCGTGAAGCTGCAGGACTGGGTGCAGAACCAGAAGCTCAAGGTGGTGGTGATCTTCGAGGGACGCGATTCCGCCGGCAAGGGCGGCGTCATCAAGCGGATCACCCAGCGTCTCAATCCGCGCGTCTGCCGGGTCGCGGCGCTGCCCGCGCCGAACGAGCGCGAGCGCACGCAGTGGTATTTCCAGCGTTACGTTTCCCATCTGCCGGCCGGCGGTGAAATGGTGCTGTTCGACCGCAGCTGGTACAACCGTGCCGGCGTCGAGCGGGTGATGGGCTTCTGCTCGGACGCGGACGTCGAGGAGTTCTTCCGCTCGGTGCCGGAGTTCGAGCGCATGCTGGTGCGTTCGGGCATCATTCTGGTGAAGTACTGGTTCTCGATCACCGACGAGGAGCAGCAGGCCCGCTTCATGATGCGGATTCACGATCCGCTCAAGCAGTGGAAGCTCAGCCCGATGGACGTGCAGTCGCGGGCGCGCTGGGAGGCCTACACCAAGGCCAAGGAAGCAATGCTGGAGCACACCCATATTCCGGAAGCGCCGTGGTGGGTGGTGGAGGCCGTGGACAAGAAGCGCGCGCGGCTCAACTGCATCAGCCATCTGCTGACGCAGATTCCATATCAGGACGTGATCCACGAGCCGGTGGTGTTGCCGCCGCGCGTGCGCAACCCCGACTATCTGCGCGGCCCGGTCCCGCAGGACGTGCACGTGCCGGCGCGCTACTGATCGGCAGGTCTTTTCGGAGTGGAATATGAATGGCCCGGCGTTTCAGGACGCCGGACCGGTTGCCGCTCCGCCGGGATTTACTAGTCGGACTTCGGCGCGGAGGCGTCTTGCATGCGCTCCCGCGCCCGGAAGGCGCGCAGAAACTCTCCCGATGAAACCTGCTCCGCGAGCGAGCGCAGCGCCTGTGCCGTTTCCGCGCCGAGCACGGTCTCGACCCGTGCGTTCGCCTCTCTCCAAAGCTTCACGCCGTGTTCGAACCGTTCGATGCCGGATGCGGTCAGCGCGGCGTGCTTGATCCGCCTGTCCTCCGGGTCGGGTTGCAGCGTGACCAGCCGCTCGCGCGACAAGGGCCGCAGCGCATGCGTCAGCGCCGAAAGGCGGATGGCGAGTTGATCGGCGAGAGACTGGAGCGCCGGCCCATCCTTGCCCGGATGCTGCCTGATGAGGCTCAGAAGCCTGAGCTGCGTCGCGGTCAGGCCCGCCGGAGCGAGCAACTCGTCATAGAGATGCCCCAGCTGGCGGGCCGCAACGCGCAGCGACAGGTTGGTGCAGACGACGGGATCTGGTGGAACTCCGGGAGGGGCGATCGTCACCCTGTCGCCGTCCCCGCCCGGGTCTGATGTCTTCTTCATCCGCTTTAAATAGTTGAGTGCCGGAGTATTGAAAGGGGCGCGCAGGCCTCCATATCGGGATCGCTAAATAGTTTAGCGCTCAATAAATGGATGTGTCATGACGGATCTCAGGAAAGTCGCGGTGGTGACCGGCGCGTCATCGGGAATTGGAGCGGTCTATGCCGATCGGCTCGCCAAGCGGGGTCACGATCTGATTCTGGTGGCGCGCCGCATCGATCGCCTGAACGCGCTGGCCGGGAAGCTCTCCGCAGCTTACGGCCGCAGGGTCGAGGTCGTGCAGGCCGATCTCGGGAACACGGCGGATCTGGATCGTGTTGCCGCGCTGCTTGCGGCGAATGCCGATATCGATCTGCTGGTCAATAATGCGGGTCTGGCGCGGATGGTGCCGGTCGCGAAGTCATCGGTTGGAGATTCGCTCGATCAGATCAACCTCAACATCACGGCGGTGGTCCGCCTCACGCAGGCCGTGCTGCCGGGCTTCGTGGCCCGCAATCACGGCACCATCATCAACATCTCGTCGATCCTCGGCGTTCAGACATTGCCGGTGAGCGCCGTCTACAGCGGCACGAAGAGCTTCGTGCTCAGTTTCAGCAGGGCCCTGCAGGCCGAGCTGGCGGAGACCGGCGTGACGGTTCAGGCGGTCCTGCCGGCGGTCACGGCGACCGAGATCTGGGACGGGGCGGGAATGGCGGTATCCTCGCTCGACGCCAGCACCGTGATGACGGCCGAGAACATGGTGGACGCGGCGCTGGCGGGGCTCGACAGCGGCGAGGCGGTGACGCTGCCGCCGGTCGCCGATGCGGCGTTGTGGGATAATTTCAGTGCGGCGGGGCAGGCGTTGTTTCTGGCGGCGCGCACCGGCAAGCCTGCACTGCGCTACGCGGTCGGTTAAGGTAACCTTGACCACGCAACCGGGCCGCAGCGTGGGCTGCGGCCCGGTTGGTTTCAGCTCAGGTCATGCGCGGCCCGCGCTCTGTCGCTCCAGCATCCAGCCGGGATACTCGGCCGGAAGTTTTGTAACCACGTCGAACGCGGCGAGGTCTTCCGGCGTGAGCTGCACGCCCGTCGCCGCGATGTTGTCGTGCAGCTGGTCGGCACGCTTGGCACCGATGATCACGGTCTTAACCACTTCCTGGTGCAGCAGCCAGGCCAGCGCCAGCTGCGCGATGGTGCACCCCTTGGTGGCCGCGATGCCGCGCATCATGTCGATGGCGGCGAAGGCGCGGTCGCGATTGACCGGCGGAAAGTCGAAGGTCGCGCGGCGGCCGTCCGCGCCCTTGCCCTCGCGATCATACTTTCCCGACAGCAGGCCGCCCGCAAGCGGGCTCCACACCATCAGCCCGATCTTTTCGGAGATCAGCATGGGGACGATTTCGCGTTCGAGGTCGCGTCCCGCCAGCGTGTAATAGGCCTGCAGCGACAGGATCGGCGCGAGCTTGCGCGCCTCGACGATGCCGACCGCCTTCACGACCTGCCAGGCGGCCCAGTTCGACAGGCCAACGTAGCGGACCCGGCCGCTGCGGACCAGCGTGTCCAGCGCTTCGAGCGTTTCCGCGATCGGCGTGACCGGATCGAAGCCATGGATCTGGTAGAGGTCGATATGATCGAGCTGCAGGCGCTTCAGGCTGGCGTCGGCCTGCGCGAGGATATGGCGGCGGGATGCGCCACGTGCATTCGGTCCCTCGCCCACAGACCCGAGCACCTTGGTGGCGATCACCACGTCGTCGCGGGCGATGCCGAGATTCCTGATCGACTGACCGAGAATCAACTCGCTGTTGCCGCCCGCGTAGACATTGGCGGTGTCGATGAAATTGATGCCGGCATCGAGCGAGGCCTTGATAAGTGCATCGGCCTCACTCTGGTCGAGCTGGCCGATCTGGCCCCACATGCCTTCCTTGCCGCCGAAGGTCATGGTGCCGAGGCAAAGTTCCGAAACGAAAAGACCGCTATGGCCCAAGGGACGATATCGCATGTCGTGATTCCTGAAGGTGATGGGAATGACGATGTGGAGATAGAAGGCGGGCCCGGCCGTGACGACGCCGATCCTCTCACACTGTTGCACGATCCTATCAACGTGAACGGGCGCGGCGTGCGAAGGCGAAAGCCTTCCGCTATATTCGCCCCATGGACGCGAAGCTTGACGAATTGGCCCGGCGCATCTCGCGGCAGTGGGAGCGGTTCGGCCGCGAGACGCCGCTCGATGGCCTGATGCTGACGCGCGCCTGCGCGCCGAGCGAGCGGATCGGCGCGGTCTACCGGCCGTCCTTCTGCGTGGTTGTTCAGGGCGCGAAGATCAGCGCGCTGGGCGACCAGATGTTTCGCTATACGGCAGGCCAATGCCTGCTGGCGTCGGTCGATGTCCCGGTGACTGCCCAGATCACCGAGGCTTCGCCCGAGCGGCCGTATCTGGCATTCAGCCTCGCGATCGATACCGCAATGGTCGCCGACTTCATGATCGAGCAGGCCACCGCGCTTGGTCAGGTCGCGGATTTCGCGCCGCTGAGCATGTCGGCGCTGACGGCCGATCTGTGCGATCCTCTCGCGCGCTTGCTGGATCTTCTCGATGCGCCGCGCGATCTGCCGGTGCTCGCGCCTCTGGTCCAGCGCGAGATCGTGTGGCGTCTGCTGTGCGGCTCGCTCGGCCCGACGCTGAGGCAGATCGGCCTGCGCGACGGCCATGCCGCACGGATCAGCCGGGCCACGGCGTGGATCCGGGAGCATTATGCCGAGCCGCTGCGGGTGTCGTCGCTGGCCGACATCGCCAACATGAGCGTGCCGTCGTTCCACCGCCATTTCAAGGCGGTGACGACCATGACGCCGGTGCAGTTCCAGAAGCAGATCCGGCTTCAGGAGGCGCGCCGGCTGCTGCTGGTCAACCGTGAGATCGCTGCGGTCGGCTATGCCATCGGCTACGAGAGCCTGTCGCAGTTCAGCCGGGACTATCGTCGCCTGTTCGGCGTTCCGCCGGGGCGGGATGGCGCGCAGATCAGAGCACGGCTTTCGTCCGACGCGCTCCTGTGAGCCTGTGTGACGCACTGTCGCCCCTGCGGCTTTCCCTCCACGACCGATCTGATAGGCTGAGGTCGGCCCGTCCCCCGCATCAAAGAGGCTTCTGGGAGTTCGCGATGCCCTCGACGACCGAATGGCGCCTTCCGCCGTCCATCCAGCCGCGCCCGGAAGACTATGCGTTCGATCTGGACCGCGCGCTGAAGGCCGTTGTCGGCCTACACGCGACCGTGACGCCGGATGCCTTCACCGCCGACACGCTGGGCACGGAGCGCGCCGGACATGGCGTGCTGATCGACGAGGATCTGGTTCTCACCATCGGATACCTGATCACGGAAGCCGCGACGGTCTGGATTCATCTGCATGACGGCCGCGTGGTCGAGGGTGATGCGCTCGGATTCGATGCGGCCACCGGGTTCGGGCTCGTTCAGGTCATCGGCCAGGCCAATATCGATCCACTGCCGCTCGGCGTGTCGGATGCCGCGAAGGTCGGCGACCGGATCATCCTGGCGGGGCATGGCGGCCGGGCGCGCTCGCTGGCGGGCCGGATCATGGCGCGGCAGGAATTCGCCGGCTACTGGGAGTATTATCTCGAAGATGCGATCTTCACGCACCCCGCGCATCCGAACTGGGGTGGTGCGGGATTGATTTCCGAGGCGGGTACGCTGATCGGAATCGGCTCGCTCCAGCTCGAACGGCCATCGTCAGTCGGCAAGGCCGACCGTTACAACATGGTGGTGCCGACCGATCTGCTGAAACCGATCCTCGACGATCTGCGGCGCTATGGCGGCGTGAACGCGCCGCCGCGCCCCTGGCTTGGTCTGTACGCGACGGAAGCCGAAGACAAGGTCCTGATCGCCGGTGTGGCGACGCGCGGTCCTGCCTCGCGCGCGGAATTGCGCGAGGGCGATGCCATCATTGCGGTGGCGGGACAACGGGTCAGCACGCTGGCCGACCTTTACCGGGCGATATGGGCGCTTGGCCCGGCCGGCGTTGATGTTCCCCTGACGCTGCATCGCGACGGCCTGACGTTCGACGTCGCCGTCGTCTCGTCGGATCGTGCCAAATTCCTCAAGGGGCCACGCCTGCAGTAGGACACGTGCAGCAGGACACATGCAGTAGGATGCGGGCCGAACGGCCGAAGCCGGCTTCCAGACGCCGGCACGCGTCAGCTGTGGTGTCCGCTGTCGCGTTTCGAGGCCAGCCAGTCGGACAGTCGCTGCGCAGTTGCTCGGGTCGAGGCGGCGGAACCGGTTGCCTTCTTCGATCCGGTCTTGCGGGCGGCCGTCTTGCGGGCCGGAGGCGCCGGGGCTTCGGCTTCGCGGGCCATGCGGAGGGCGCGCAGGCGCTCCATGTTCTTGCGGACGGCTGCCTGCTCGGCCTCGTATTCCGACATCGCCTTGGCGCCGTCGGCTTTCTGCGCCGCCTTGCGGTCGGCCAGTGATTTGTCGGGTGTGCTCATGATCCTCCTTAAGTAAGCGCTCGGGATGAGAATCGCGAGCGAACAAAACAAGAATCGTCGAGACGAATTTACGCTGGCTAAGCCGGGTCCAGCATATCGGGATGCTCCGGAGGTCCGATCCGCGCCGTCGCGGGCCGGAACGCTGCGGTCCGTCAGCGGCGCACGATCAGCCCGCGGCTGGTGACGACCGCCCAGCGGCCGTCGACGTAGCGGACATCCTGCACCGTGCCGAGGCCGGGGAGGGGATCGCCGGGATACACCTCGTAAAGCCCGCCATGTCCCTCGACGATGGCTCCGCCCCGGCCGACGCGGTTGAGGGACCAGCCGTCAACGATCTGCGGTCTGCGCGGGTCGGGCCTGGCCGCCGGAACTGCGGCGGTGGTCTCGGCCGACGCGACCCGGGTCGGCGTCTGTGCCGCGGGCGCGGGGGTGGCCGCGGCAGTGCGGAGCTTGTCCTGCGCTTCGGCGAGTTTGCCGATCCGGGAGGTGAGGTCGCCCTGCGCCTTCTCGATCTTGTCGAGCCGGTCGTCGAGCTTGTCGATCTGGGTGCTGCGGGTCTTGCCGGCCTGATCGGCCGTGCTTTTCAAGGCGGCGAGGTCGTCATTGATCTTCGCAACCGACGCATTGAGCGATTGAATATCCTCCGCCGTCGCCACCGGGGCCGCCGGCGAAGAGGCGCGAGCACCGAACTGGCTCACCGCGCCGGTCGCCAGCGCGCCGCCCATCGCACCGCAGATCGCCGCCACTGCGATCACCGCGACCATGCGAAGGCTGCCGCCGCCGCTGGCGCGCTCCTGCGTCGCATTCAGATGACTGAAGCGCTCTTCGTTGAAATCGGCGCGGAAGTCGTCCGAGCGGCTCTGTGCCTTGCGCATGACGACCAGATCGGTCGGCTCGCGCGGCGCCTGTGCAGCAGTCTCGTCCGCCGCTGGCGGTGTCGTGGATTCGGACGGCTGAGCGGTGTTCCCGTTCGGCTGTTCGCTGTCGTCGTTGCGCAGAACGAAATTCGGATCGCTCACGTCGAAGTCTCCCGCGTTGGATTGACCATTCAGTGACCATGATCAGTTTCCAAGTTGTTAAACCGGACTTTAAGGCTTTGTAATGAACGCAGGCTTAACCGTTGTTCATGTTGGCGAGCGGTATTCCGCAAGGGTTTGTGTCACAAGTTCGGCGACTGTGTGTATGGACGTAACGCCCGATACCGAGTGGCCCGCGCTCCAGATGTCGCGCCATCTTGTCGGCTTGTTCTCGCGCGCGCCGACGTCGATATCCTTGCCGATCTCGATTGCGCCACGTTCCGGCAATGAATCGGGATCGAGGTCCGCCGCAACGATCGACGGACGCAACATGTTGGTCGGCAGTCCGGTGAAAGCCCGCGTCAGAAGAATGTCGTCCGCATTGCTTGCGACCAGCATCGCCTTGTAGCGCGCGTCGGCCAGGCTTTCGTGGGTGGCGATGAATTTCGTGCCCATATAGGCCAGTTCGCAGCCGAGCGCCCGTGCGGCGCGCAAGGCGTGTCCGTCGCTGATGCCGCCGGCCAGGACGAGAGGTCCGTCAAAGAAACGCCGCACCGCACGCACGAAGGCGAACGGATTGAGCCATCCGGTCTGGCCGCCCGCGCCCGCCGTGAGCAGCACCAGCCCGTCCGCGCCCGCCGCGGCTGCGCGCTCGGCGTGGCGCACGCTGGCGACATCCGCGAGCACGAATGCCCCGGCGTCGTGCAGCGGTGCGAGCACGTCCGCAGGCGAACCGACGCTGGTGATGACGATCTCGGGGCGATGCTTCAGTACGATGCGCAGATCGTCGGCGAGCCGCACATTGCTGCGATGGACAATAAGGTTGGGACAGACGGGTGCTGGCGCACGCCCCGTCGCCTCGGCTGTTTCCGCGAGCTGACGTGCGATGTCGTCAAGCCATGCATCGAGCTGTTCCGTGGTGCGGCAATTGACGGTCGGAAACGAGCCGATCACACCTGCGCGGCAGGCGGCGACGACAAGGTCCGGGCCGGATACGAGGAACATGGGCGCTGCGATCAGCGGCAGGGAGAGCCGCGACGTGATCTGCTCAAACTTTGTTTGATGATGCGACATCATTCCTCCCGGCCTGCAGTTGCGCGGCTTCCGCGCCGTGCTAGCTTGTTAGAAACAAACAATGACACGAGCGGCCATTCACGCAAATGGCCGCCGCACCCGGGAGGACGCCATGCATATCAGTCATCCAGATCTTTATGCTCTGTCGACACTCGGCACGCAGACCCTGCGTGCGCTCGCACGCTATCCGGACCGGATCGCGTTCGCATGGCCCGGCGGGTCGCTCACCTATCGCGGCGCGAGCGAACTGATCGGCCGGTTTCAGAGCGTGTTCATCACGTCGGGATGCAGGCCCGGCACGCGCGTTGCGCTGCTCACCGCCAATCGCGCCGACACCTGGTGTGCGGGCGTCGCCGCGCAGCTGTCGCGCATGGCGATCACATGGCTGCATCCGATGGGATCGCTCGCCGACCAGATCGATCAGGTCGAGGATTCGGAATCGGAGATTCTCGTCATCGATGCCGCGAATTTCGGCGCGCGCGGCGGCGAACTGGCCTCGCGCGCGCAGGGCGTGTCGCGCGTCTACACGATGGGACCGGCCGAGTACGGCATCGATCTTCTGGAGGCGGCTCAGGCGGCCGGCAGCGTTTCGCCGCTCGATCTCGCCGTGCCGGGCGATGTCTGCACGCTGAACTACACCGGCGGCACCACGGGAAAATCGAAAGGGGCGCTGCGCACGCATCGCGAATACGCGCCGTTCGCGGGTGCTATTCTCGCCGACTTCGAAATCCCCGAAGCGCCGCGCTATCTGACAGTCGCGCCGATCAGCCACGTGGCGGGCACCAAGGTTCTGCCAGTGCTGATGCGCGGCGGTACGGTGCATATGCTGAAGGGCTTCGATCCGGAGGCGGTGTTCTCCACCATCGAACGGGAAAAGATCAACTTCGCGCTGTTCGTGCCGACGATGATCTATGTGCTGCTGGATCATCCGGGGCTCGACAAGGCGGATCTGTCGTCGCTGGAGTATCTTCTCTACGGTGCGTCGCCGATGGCGCCGAGCAGGCTGGTCGAAGGCATCGAGCGGATCGGTCCGGTCTTCGCCCAGCTCTACGGCCAGACCGAGTGTTATCCCGTGTCGGTGCTGAGCAAGGCCGATCATGATCCGAAGCGGCCCGAGCTTTTCCTGTCGTGCGGATTCCCGCTCGCCGCCTGCGAGGTGAAAATTCTCGACGACGACGATCAGGAGGTCGCCACGGGCGAGGCGGGCGAAATCTGCGTGCGCGCGCCGCATGTGATGCTGGAATACTGGAAGCGTCCGGCGGAGAACGCGCAGGCGCTGAAAGGCGGCTGGCTGCATACCGGCGATATCGCCCGCAAGGACGAGCGCGGCTACATGTATATCCTCGACCGCAAGAAGGACATGATCGTCACCGGAGGGTTCAACGTTTTCCCGCGCGAGATCGAGGACGTGCTGGCCACGCATCCGGACGTGTCGGTCGTCGCTGTCGTCGGCGTACCGGACGACAAGTGGGGTGAGGCGGTGACGGCGGTGGTGGTGGCGCGCGCGGGCACCACTCCGTCCAGCGACGAACTGATCGATCTCGTCAGGAAGCGCAAGGGATCGGCCCAGGCGCCCAAGCAGATCCGGTTCGTCGAGCAGATGCCGATGACCGGCGTCGGCAAGGTCGACAAGAAAGCCCTGCGCGCGCAGTTCTGGGTCGGCCGCGAGCGCATGGTGGGATAAGTGTCGGCGTCCCGGTGCAGGACCGGACTGCTTCGGCCAAGCAAAAAGCCGGGCACTGGCCCGGCTTTTCAGTCTTCAGTCCGATACGCCGCGTTTCAGCTCGCGGCTGCGACCTTCTTCTGAATCTCGCGCTTGAGGATCAGCGCGCGGGGCGACAGATCGTCCGCGTTCGCCTTCAGCAGGAAGGCGTCGAGGCCGCCGCGGTGATCGACCGACTTCAGCGCATTGGTCGAGACGCGCAGGCGCACGGAACGGCCGAGCGCATCGGAGATCAGGGTGACGTTGGTCAGGTTCGGCAGGAACCGGCGCTTCGTCTTGATGTTCGAGTGGCTAACCTTGTGGCCCACTTGCGGGCCCTTGGCCGTCAGTTCACAACGCCGCGACATGGCGAAAATCCTCTCTCGTCCCCGTCCAAAGCCAAGCGCAACGCGCGTCGGCGCGGGGGAAAACTTGTGTCCATTTTCAGGAGCGGGCGACGTATAAGGGGCGAATGCCCAATCGTCAAGCTGACTGCGGTGAACCTCGCCGGCGCGACCGCGGGCCGGGGCCGGGTTCGTCCGTAGTTGCAACCATATAATTGGCGCAATCGGCGTCGCAAGTTCCCGAAATGACTGGTCATGGCGCGCAAGGCGATGGTGCGGGCAAGGACGCCCCTGTTGCGATCTCAACCCGGCCGATCCGGCGGGTGGCGTCGTCCAACCGAGACTCTTCAATTGTATCATTGGCTTAGGTTCGTTCGGACAGGGCTCTGCCTGATCGCGGCGGTAACGGTGTCCTGCGCGGCGGCGGGGACGGCCCGCGCACAGGGCAAGCTCGAGGCTCATTATGTTGCAACGATCGCCGGCTTCTCCGTTGGAGCGGGCGACTGGTTGATCGATATCGGGCCCGACCAGTACCGCGCTACGGTCACGGGCGGCACGGCCGGCATTCTGAAGGCCTTCAGCGGCGGCCACGGGGCCGGCGCGGCGCTCGGGCAGATCGTGGACGGGAAGCTGACGCCGGCGGCGTATACGTCCTTCACCACGTCGGGACGAAAGAACGAGACCATCAAGATGGTGCTTGAGGGGGGCGTGGTGAAGGACGCCTCGATCGAGCCCGAGGTGGTCAACGACGATCCGGCGCGCCTGCCGGTGACGGAAGCGCATCGCCACGGCGTACAGGATCCGATGACCGCCGCTCTGCGCCAGGTTCCTGGCACCGGAAGTCTGTTCGGCGAGGAGGCGTGCAGGACGGCTGCGGTGTTCGATGGCCGGATGCGTTACGATCTGAGGCTGGATTACAAACGCATCGAGCAGGTGAAGGCCGGCAAGGGCTATCAGGGGCCTGTCGTGGTCTGCGGCATTTCGCTGGTTCCGATCGCGGGCTATGTGCCGGATCGGCCGGCTATCAAGTATCTCGTGGCACGCGACGATATGGAAGTGTGGCTCGCCCCCATTGCCGGAACCCGGATCATGGTGCCGTTCCGGATGGCGATCCCGACGCCGCTGGGGCCGGGCATCCTCGAGGCAACCGAGTTCGTCACGTCGGTGGCGGCACCGCTTTCCGCCTCGCGCATGACCGCGCAATAAACGCGCCCGAGCGTTCAGCAAGAATCATGTTGACTCATCCGCGTTCCGTTGCCTTCGGAGAGATTGGTCATTATGTGCGGAGAGGCGCGCGAAGGGCGTGCGTCGTTGCTTGATGTTGTGGTGGGTTGCCGGACCTCTGCCGAGATATTGCGCTGACGGAGCGGCGAGTGAAGCGAGTCAGCGATTCGGGCGCGATTCGTTCCGGACTCGTTCCAACGCTTAAAAAGCGGAGCTTTCATGCGTTGCAGAATGGGACAGAGATGCATGTTTTCGGGCGAAAACGGCATCGTGCGCGCCGGATGTTGGCGTGAGTCCTAAACCTTTTTTCGCCCGCCGCTCTCGCCGGAAAGCATCGCCGCAATGACAATCGTCTCCTCCTCGCCGGCTTCATCCTCGCCGGGGCGTCATGGTCGCGCTCCCGGCGCGGGCGTCACGGCTGTGCTCGGACCGACCAATACCGGCAAGACCCATCTCGCCATCGAGCGGATGCTGGCGCATTCCTCCGGGATCATCGGCTTGCCGCTGCGGTTGCTGGCCCGCGAGGTCTACAACCGGATTGTCGCGCGCGCGGGCGAGAATGCGGTGGCGCTCGTCACCGGCGAGGAGAAGATCAAGCCGCCGCATCCGCGCTACTGGGTCTCGACCGTCGAGGCGATGCCCCGCGATCTGGACGTGTCGTTCCTCGCCGTGGACGAGGTGCAGATCGCCGCCGATCTCGAACGCGGCCATGTCTTTACGGACCGCATCCTGAACCGGCGGGGCCGCGACGAAACGCTGCTGCTCGGCGCGGCGACGATGCGTCCGGCCATCGAGAAACTGTTGCCGGGCGTCAGTGTTGTGACGCGGCCGCGCCTGTCGCAACTGACCTTCGCGGGTGATCGCAAGCTGACACGCCAGCCGCGCCGCACCGCCATCGTCGCGTTCTCCGCCGACGAGGTCTACGCCATCGCCGAGCTGATCCGCCGCCAGCACGGCGGCGCGGCGGTGGTGCTCGGCTCGCTGTCGCCGCGCACGCGCAACGCGCAGGTCGCGATGTTTCAGTCCGGCGAGGTGGATTATCTGATAGCCACCGATGCGGTGGGCATGGGGCTCAACCTCGACGTCGATCACGTGGCCTTCGCCTCGGACCGCAAGTTCGACGGCTATCAATTCCGCAGGCTCAACCCGGCGGAGTTCGCCCAGATCGCGGGCCGCGCGGGCCGCGCCTCCCGGGACGGCACCTTCGGGACGACGGGGCGCTGTGCGCCTTTCGAGCCCGAACTGGTCAACGCGCTGCAGAACCACACCTTCGACAACGTGAAGATGCTGCAGTGGCGCAATTCGGCGCTGGATTTCTCCTCGCTCGCGGCGCTTCAGGTGTCGCTCAATATTTCTCCTTCGCGGGATATGCTCACGCGCGCACCGATCGCCGACGACATCCGTGTGCTGGATCATGTCGTGCGCGATCCCGAGGTTCGCGACAGCGCCACCACGGCCGCGATGGTCGAGCGGCTGTGGGACGCGTGTCAGCTACCCGATTACCGGAAGATCGCGCCGGCAGCGCATGCGGAGCTGGTGGCGACCCTGTTCGGCTTCCTGACGCGACGCGGCCGCATTCCTGATGCATGGTTTGCAGCGCAGGTTGCCCATTCGGACCGGACGGACGGCGATATCGACACGTTGTCGGGGCGTATTGCGCAAATCCGCACCTGGACTTTCGTCGCCAACCGGCCGGACTGGCTCGCCGATCCTGATCATTGGCAGGGTATTACCCGCGAAATAGAGAATAAATTATCGGATGCGCTTCATGAACGTCTGACTGAACGTTTCGTTGATCGCCGGACCAGTGTATTGATGCGCCGCCTGCGGGAAAACACCATGCTGAATACTGAGATTGGCAAGACCGGCGACGTTACTGTTGAGGGCCACCTGATCGGGCGGCTCGACGGCTTCATGTTCGCGCCAGATGCGGCCGAGGCCGGCTCCGAAGCGAAGGCGCTTCAGGCCGCGGCCCAGAAGGCGCTGGCCGGCGAGATCGACGCGCGCGCCGCGAAACTGGCGAGCGCGCCGGACGACCAGTTCGTGCTGGCGTCGGACGGGACGTTGCGGTGGACCGGCGACGCCGTCGCCAAGCTGATGGGCGCCGACGCCATTCTGCATCCGCGCATCCGTATCGTCGCGGACGATCGGCTGGCCGGGGCGTCGCGCGAGGCGGTACAGGCGCGGCTCGACCTATGGCTCAAGACGCATTGCGAGAAGCTGCTGGGGCCGCTTTACGAGCTGGCCAAGGCCGAGGATATCACCGGCATCGGCAGGGGCATCGCGTTCCAGCTTGTCGAGGCACTGGGCGTTCTCGAACGGCAGAAGATCGCCACCGAGATGAAGGATCTCGATCAGACCGCCCGCGCCACGCTGCGCAAATACGGCGTGCGTTTCGGTGCGTATCATATCTATGTGCCGTCGCTGCTGAAGCCGGCGGGACGCGCGATGGCCTCGCTGCTGTGGGCGCTGAAGCAGGATCATGTGGACTTCTCCGCGCTGCTTGGCGCGCAGCAACTGGCCGGCAGCGGCCGGACGTCGTTCCCGGTCGACAAGTCGCTGGATCGCGATGCCTATCGCGTGCTGGGCTACCGCCAGTGCGGCGAGCGGGCGGTGCGCGTCGATATCCTCGAACGGCTGGCCGATCTGATCCGCCCGGCGCTGGGCTGGCGCGACGGCGCGCCCGGCGAGAAGCCGGCCGGCGCGTTCGACGGGCGCGGTTTCGTCGTGACGCAGGCCATGACGTCGCTGACGGGGTCGGCGGGCGAGGATTTCGCCTCGATCCTGCGCGCGCTCGGCTATCGCATGGAGAAGCGGCCCGCTCCGCCGCCGGCTCCGACGGCTGCCCCGGTTGAAGCGGCTGCCGAGACAGCTGCGCCCGGTTCCGAGGAGGCTGTTGTGCCGTCCGGTGATGTTGCCGAGACCGCCACGGACGCCAGTGCCGAAACTGCCGAAATCGTCGCGGACGCCGATGCGGCGCCTGTTGTCGAAGCTCTCGAAGCTCTCGAAGCCGCACCGGTCGAGGCGAGCGAGGGTGAGCCTGCCGAGACCGAGCTGGTGGACGAAAGCATCGCCGAGGTCGCTGTCGAGCCGGATGTAATCTCCGAGGCGCCCCGGCCGGAAGTTGTCGAGGTGGCCGTCGCCGCCCCGGCCGACGCCGACGTGGTTGCGCCCGTTGAGCCGGAGCGCGCCGAAGCGGGGTCGCCCGAGGCTGCCGCTGTGCCGCCCGGCGAGGAGGCCGCCGCCGAGGCGGTTCCGGCCGAGCCGGCCCTGATCGAGGTCTGGCGGCCCGGCGGCCGCTCCGAGGATCGCCGTCCCCGCCATGATCGCCGTCCGAATCATCGTCGCCCGGACTCGCAGCCGGCCGCAGCGGCGGGCGAGGCAAGGCCGGAAGGCGAGCCGCGGGAGCGCGAGCATCAGCAGCGCCGCCGTGATCGGCATGGCGGCCGCCGCTTCGAGGCGCGCCCCGGCTCCGGTACGTCCGGCGATGCGACCGGGACGCCGAGCAACGCCGAGGGGCGTGGCGGCTTCCGGGGCAAGCCGCGCGACCAGCAGGGGCGGGACAACCGCTTCAAGGGCGGCGACAAGGGCAAGAACGACGGGCCGCGTCGCGGCGATCATCGTCAGGATCACCGAGGGGACCATCGCGGCGGCGGGGCTCCGCGCGAGCGCGAGCGGCCGATCGATCCGAATTCGCCGTTTGCCAAGCTGGCCGCCCTCAAGGAGCAACTGGCGGCGAATCAGAAGGACCGGTAGCGCCTGGACCGCCAGCGTCTCGACAAATGGCTCTGGCACGCGCGCGTCGTGAAGACGCGAAGCGATGCGGCGGCGCTTGTTGCCGCGGGCCACGTCAGGCTCAACGCCGTGCGTCAGACCTCGCCCGGGCATGCCGTGAAGCGCGGCGACGTTCTGACCGTGTCGCTCGATCGCGGCGTCAGGCTGCTCAAGGTGACCGGATTCGCCGAGCGGCGCGGCGATGCGGCAAGCGTCCGGGAGTTGTACGAAAGTGTCGATGCGTCAGCCGAATAGTTGCTATCCGCTCGTGGCCGCTCCCTTGCGGCAGCGGCCGGGCTGCGCTACGCAGCAGCCCGGACCTGTCGCAGTGCGCTGCGGCGGCCCGCCATCTTCTAGCGGGAGCACGATCTCTCCGGCTGGCGCGGCCTGTGGCATGCGTCGCTGATTTCTGGTCGGTTCAAACCGCGTCGTTTCGGAGCCTTGGATGACTTACGTCGTCACGGACAACTGCATCAAGTGCAAGTACACCGACTGTGTCGAGGTGTGCCCCGTCGATTGTTTCTATGAGGGGGAGAATATGCTCGTCATTCATCCCGACGAGTGCATCGATTGCGGCGTTTGCGAGCCCGAATGTCCGGCTGACGCGATCAAGCCCGACACCGAACCGAATCTTGAGAAGTGGCTGTCGATCAACAAGGATCACGCCAAGCTCTGGCCGAATATCACCCAGAAGAAAGATTCGTTGCCTGAGGCGGCCGAATTTGATGGTCAGGACGGCAAGTACGAAAAATATTTTTCTGCGGCTCCTGGGTCTGGAGACTGATTTGCTGTGCTGAGAAGCCTTCTGCCCGTTGGGTGGAATTTGCAGGTTTCTTATAAAAATCGGCCTGTTTAACCCTAACGGCGACGAGTGGCCCTCAGGCTGCGAATGCATGGCGTTCGCGGCCATAAATCATTGATTTTCGCGGGAAATGTGCTAATATAGTCACATGATAGGAGGCCGCGACCTGATGAGCCCCTTTGGCCTCCCAAGGGTTCCCGAAAAATCATCGAACAGAGGCGTGGCAGTTCCGCGTACAGGGCCGTGTCCAGCACAGCACGCAGCAAGAGTTCCAAGGGTCTGAAGAAGGGTTCCAAGACAACCGCGATTGCGTCGCGCAGGAGCGCGGCAAAAGGGGTCGTCAGTAAAGGTTCCGCCAAGGGTTCCGCAGTAAAGAGTTCCTCGAAAGGGGCTGCCACGAAGGGTGCACGCACCCGAACGTCCGCTACCACGGTCGCCGCCAAGGCGACTGCGGTCAAGTCCTTGAAAAACAAAAGAAGTGAAATGACAAAAGCTGCTCCGAAGACTGCCGCGAAGGTGACTGCCGCGAAGGTTCCTGGTTCGAAGCCGGCCGCGCCGAAGGCGCCGGTTGCCGCCGCCAAGCCCGCCGCTGCTGTTGCGCCCAAACCGGCTGCGAAGCCTGTGGCCGCTGCCGCGAAGCCGGCGGCTGCCCCGCGCGTGGAGGAGCAGAAAAAGGCCATGACGCAGCGTCAGGGCTTCAAGACCAACGAATTCATTGTTTATCCCGCTCACGGCGTCGGCCAGATTCTGGCGATCGAGGAGCAGGAGATCGCCGGCGCGAAACTTGAACTGTTCGTCATCAACTTCATCAAGGACAAGATGACGCTGCGGGTTCCCACCGCCAAGGTGACCAATGTCGGCATGCGCAAGCTGTCCGAACCGGCCATGGTGAAGAAAGCGCTGGAGACGCTGAAGGGCCGCGCCCGCATCAAGCGCACCATGTGGTCGCGTCGCGCGCAGGAATACGAGGCGAAGATCAACTCGGGCGATATCGTCGCCATCGCCGAGGTGGTCCGCGATCTGTATCGTTCGGAGTCGCAGCCCGAGCAGTCCTACAGCGAGCGGCAGCTCTATGAAGCGGCGCTGGATCGCCTGTCCCGCGAGATCGCGGCCGTCCAGCATCTCACCGAGACCGAGGCGGTCAAGGAGATCGAGGGGCAGCTTGCCAAGAGCCCGCGCCGTGGTGCGAAGGCCGAGGCCGGAGCCGAGGACGATGCGGCCGGCGAGGACGATGCCGACGGCGACGATGAGGTCGCCGACGAGGCCGCGTAAGCTGCGCCTGTCGCACGGCAACAGAATAAAAAACCCCGCCGGAAACGGCGGGGTTTTTCTTTGCCGGGTCTTGTCCGAGGGGCGTTCCCGCATCGGGGCGAATCGAAGCTGAGCGACAGGTGCGAAAATCGCGGCGCTATTCCACGACGATCTTCACGCGGTCGTTCGGCTTCACGGTGGCCTTGGCATCGAGACCGTTCAGAATGCGGAAGCGCTCGACGGGACGGTCCACGCTGCCCATCCGATGCGCCAATGTTTCGACCGTGTCGCCGGGCTGAACCGTGACGACCTTGATCCGCAGCGGCCGGGCGGCCTGGATCTCCTCAAGGGTTAGCCGCCGGAATGAATTGACCGTGTCGCGATAGGCCTTGTCGTCGCCGGAGCGCTGCTTGCTGGCGAAGATGAAGCGGTAGACCTCGCCCTCGATCCGCAGCACGTAGATGCGGAACTGCCACTGGTCGCCGCGCGCGATGGCGGTCGCCGCCGGCATCCCGTTGACGACGAGATCTTGGGCCGTATTGCGGTCGACATTCTCCATCCAGCCGGAATTCAGATAATCGACCAGCGACTGCTCGACCGGCACCCGCACGACATCGAAGCGCATCGCCTGCATGCCGCCCTCGCGCACGCCGATCACGGCCTGCGCGGTGTTGTCGAGGGCGAAGCTCTCCGGCGCCTGGAACGTGAAGCCGAGCTTGGGATGCAGGAAGCGGCGCCCGCGGACGAAGCCTTCGTTGGGATCCTCGCCGTAGACGATGTTGTCGATGGCAGAAAGATATTCCTCGCGGTCGCGCTCGCTGCCGGGGCTCGCATGCTGCCGGGCGGCGGCCTGTGCATTCTGGATGCGTTCGGGTGTCGCAGGATGTGACGACGTGAAGTCCTGCGCGCGCGGATCGAGCCCGGCGCGCGAGGCCCGCAGGGCGCTGCTGCGCTCCATGGCGGAGAGGAACCGCGACGCGCCGAACGGATCGAAATTGGCTTTGGCCGACAGGCTGACGCCGATGCCGTCGGCCTCGAACTCCTGCGAGCGGGAGAAACTCGCCATGGTGAGCTTCGATTTGGCGAGCGCCAGCGCTGTGAGGTCCGGATCGTTGCCGAGTTCGGCCACGACGCGGGTGACGATGGCGGCCTGCCGGGCCTGCTCCTCGCGGATCGCCGCGTGCCGCGCCAGCACGTGGGCCATCTCGTGCGCCAGCACTGACGACAGTTCGGAAGTGTCGTTGGCAAGGGCCAGCAGCCCGCGTGTCACGTAAAGATGCCCGGTCGGCAGCGCGAAGGCATTCACCGCGCCGGAATTCAGGATCGTGACCTTGTAGGCGAGATCCGGCCGGTCCGAGGCTTCCACCAGCCGGTTGACTGTCCTCGTGATCAGCGCTTCGAGCTTGGGATCCTGATAGACCCCGCCGTAGGAGGCGATGATGCGGTCGTTCTCGCGGTCGGTCGCGGGCGAGTGGGCAATGGTGCGCGCCGGCTTGCTTGGCGTCGAGACGCTGGATGTCGTGCCTCGGGACGCGGTCTGGAAGCGGCTGGCGTCGCTGCATCCGCCGAGCAGGGCGGCGCACAGCGCGACGGGCAGCAGCCCGCGCCACAAGCGCGCATCGGCTCTGCGTCGTCCGCTGATGTCGTGCCGCACTTGCCTCAAATCCGTTGCGCCCTCAAATCGTCCGACCGATGCTTCAATTCCTGGTTCCCTTGCGCGCGGCGGCAAAAGTCCGCGACACGCGCTGCAGGAACCGGGACGCACTCTACAGGAATTGCTCCGGGGTGGCGCAATCGAATTGCTCGATGTCGCCTGCGTCTCAATGCTGGCCGGCGGCTGGTGCCATCCTGATCTGGCCCGCATGCGAGATCGCGATCCGCGGCCTTCCGCCTTGAGTCTGGACCCACCCCCGAACCTCGACGTGACGGCCTGCCAGCGTCTGCGGGCTCACGCCCATATCGGCCATGGATGCTGCAATCTGTCGCGGAATTGTTGCCGCGAGATTGTCCGCCCGGCGCCGCCCGAAATTCAGGTAGGTGATGGTCCCCGACTGCCGAACCGATGCGACGCGCCCTTCGATCACCGTAAATTGCCCGTTCCTCGCCAAAATATCGTCGGACCTTTCCGCGTTTTTTAAGGCGGCGGTTGCCCAGATTCCCCGTCTGGCGCGCTTCGCTTCATCCTCCGCGGCCAGCAAATCCTTCAGACAATCGGACGGCAGTGCGAACGGGGAGGCGAGTGCGGCGCCTGCGCGCACCAGTTGCGTTTGCAGCGAAGGGCCTTCCGCAGCGATCAGGACGAGGGCCGCCTGGCGTCCGTAGCGATCGGGCGCGTCGTCAAGGATGTGAATCACCACGGCCCGGCCGGAGCCGAGCGCAGCGAGCACGTTTCGGCTCCGGTCGCGGTCCGCCTCTCCGCCAGCAGGCTCGATTCCGGCAAGGCGGATGTCGCGGCCATCGGACAGGCGCAGCGTGCGCGCATCGACCACGCTCGCGACCTCGGCGATATCGGACGACGCAACGGCGGCGCAGGCGGCAAGCGCGTGCGAGTGTACGCCCCAGCACAGCGAGGCTGCGACCATCGGCCCGGCGATTGCGCGACGCTTCTGCACCTTCTGCATTCGTCCGATCCGCACGAAGAACGTTTGATCGTCCTGCATTCCGCACCACGGAAGCTGCGCGCGAGTTTATTCATTTTTCAAACCCACGCTACACCGTTGTCTTGCCGTGGTCTTTCCGATGCGACATGATCGAATCAATGCGCGACGAGACAATGCGCAACCGGGAGGACGTCTTGAGGAATTTGCTGAGCCGCGCCGTTGCGGCATTGATCATCCTGTCGCCATCGCTTGGCCTTGCGCAGACAAAGCCGCTGAAGATCGGCGCCATCCTCGACATGTCCGGCCTTTACGCCGACATCACCGGCCCCGGCAGCGAGACGGCCGCGAAGATGGCCGCCGAGGATTTCGGCGGCGAGGTGCTCGGACGCAAGATCGAGATCGTCGCGGTCGATCATCTCAACAAGGCCGACATCGCGGCCAATCTCGCGCGCGATCTGTTCGACAACCAGGGCGTCGAAGCGATCATGGACGTCGCGGCTTCCGCGACAGCGCTCGCGGCCGGGGAGATCGGCAAGGCGCGCGGCAAGATCATGGTGTTCACCGGCCCCGGCGCGGTGCGGCTCACCAACGAAGCCTGCGGTCCTTATACCGTGCACTATTCCTACGACACCTATGCACAGGCCACGGTGACGGGACTTGCAACGGTGAAGCGCGGCCTCGACTCGTGGTTCTTTCTGGCTGCCGATTATGCCTTCGGTCACGAACTGGAGCGCGACACCGCCAATGTGGTGAAGGCCAATGGCGGCAAGGTGCTCGGCAGCGTGCGCCATCCGATCAACACGTCGGATTTCTCATCGTTCCTGCTTCAGGCGCAAGGCTCCGGCGCCAAGGTGGTCGGGCTCGCCAATGCCGGAGGCGACACCATCAACTCGATCAAGCAGGCGGCGGAATTCGGTCTGACCAAGTCGGGCCAGAAACTGTCGCCCTTGCTGGCCTTTATCTCCGATATCGACTCGGTCGGGCTGGAGACGGCGCAGGGGCTGCTGCTGGCCGAGGCGTTCTACTGGGATCTGAACGACGAGACCCGCGCGTTCTCGAAGCGGTTCATGGAGCGGACGAAACGGGCGCCGACCTCGGCGCAGGCTGGCATCTATTCCGCGACGCTGCACTATCTCAATTCGGTCAGGACAGCCGGCACGGTCGACTCGGCGGCCGTGATGAAGGTGATGAAGGAGATGCCGATCAACGATATGTTCGCGAAGAACGGTCATATCCGCGAGGATGGCCGCATGGTCCACGACATGTATCTGTTCGAAGTGAAGACGCCGTCGGAATCGAAGGGACGATGGGACGTTTACAAGCTGCTTGCCACCGTGCCTGGCGATCAGGCGTTCCAGCCGCTGTCGCAGTCGCGCTGTCCGCTGGTGAAGAAATAACGACAGGCTGAGCGTAAGGAGAGCAGACGATGGGCGATATGGTCCTGCAGGAGCTTGATCGCGGGCTTCTCACCATCACCATGAACCGGCCGGAGCGACGCAACGCGCTCAACCCGGAGATGATCGCGGGATTGATCGCGGCCGCGCAGCGGGCCGCCGACGATCCGCAGGTGCGTGCGGTGCTGTTCAGGGGCGCGGGCGGGACGTTCTGTGTCGGCGGCGACGTGCGCTCGATGGCCGATCCGTCGCGGCCGCCGCTGGGGCTGGAGCAGAAGGTCGCCGTTCTCCGCCGGGGCATGGAGGTGTCGCGCATCCTGCACCAGATGCCGAAGCCGGTCGTCGCACAGGTGGACGGCGCGGCGGCGGGCGCCGGACTGTCGATGGCGCTGGCCTGCGACCTGCGGGTCGCCTCGGAATCGGTCAAGATCACGACGGCCTTCGCAAAGGTTGGGTATTCCGGCGACTTCGGCGGCACCCATTTCCTCACGCAGATGCTCGGCAGCGCGAAGGCGCGCGAACTCTATCTGATGTCGCCCGTGCTGACGGCGCAGGAGGCGCTGGGGCTCGGCATGGTGACGCGCGTGGTGCCGGATGGCGAGGTCGGCGCGGCGGCGCACGAACTTGCCATGTCGCTGGCGCAGGGGCCGTCGATCACGCTCGGCTACATCAAGCGCAACATCAACAACGCCGAAACGCTGTCGCTCGAAGCCTGCTTCGATGGCGAGGCGCTGCATCACTCACGCTGCTCCGAAACCGCCGATCACAAGGAGGCGGCCACGGCCTTCATGGAAAAGCGGGCCGCCGTGTTTCACGGGCGCTGAGTGCCATGGATCCGACCCTGCGGCTTCGTCAGATCTGCCTCGTCGCGCCGACGCTCGCACCCGTCGCGGACGATCTTGCCGCGATCATGGGGCTCGCGATCTGTTACCGCGATCCGCAGGTCGGCAAATACGGCCTTGAGAACGCGCTGCTGCCGGTGGATTCGACGCTGCTGGAGATCGTCGCGCCGGTGCAGGACGGCACGGCGGCCGGGCGCTTCCTCGCCAAGACGGGTGGACGCGGTGGCTATATGGCCATCTTCTCGTGCAGGGATCCGGACGAGCGCGGCCGTCACGCCCAGAGTATCGGCGTGCGCGTGGCGCATACCATCGACCATCCGCCCTATCACGGAGTGCAGTTGCATCCGCGTGATTGCCGGGCGGCCTTCATCGAATTTAATCACACGGCTGGCAGCGACAACATCCTCGGTCCCTACCCGCCGGCTGGTCCCGACTGGCAGACGGCGATCCGCAAGGATGTGACCGAGGCGCTCACGGCAGTCGAACTGCAGAGTCCCGAGCCCGGCGAGCTCGCGAGGCTGTGGGGCGACATCCTCGGCGCGCCGGTCCGTGCGGACAGTGCGGGCGCAGCCGCGATCGCGCTGCCAAACTGCACGCTGGGCTTTGTGGAAGGTCCGGGCGACGCCCTGACGGCCCTGACCTTCAGGGTTCGCGATGCGGACGTCGTCCGGGCGCAGGCCTGCGCATGCGGATACGCGGTACGAGGCGACCGCTTTGCGATCGCGGGCGTGGATATCGTGCTGGCCTGACGCCGGATTTGCGGCGAAGGCGCGCGGGGACCGTCCGCCGCAAAATCAGCAAGTTTATTGATCCGCGTCATCGTTTCACAATCGCCGCGGCCCACACTGGAACAGCAGTGGTTATGGAGCGTTGTCGCGGGGCCCGTGCGATGCGTCCTTGCTGTTCGCGGCCGATACCAAACCTTCCGGGAGTCCCCTCATGGCTGAACTGATCGCAATCGCATTCGACGATTTCAACGAGGCTGACCGTGCGCTCAACAAGCTCACGCAGTTGCAGAAGGAGTATCTGGTCGATCTGGAAGACGCGGTGATCGTGCTTCGCTTCGAGGACGGCAAGATCAAGTTGAAACAGAGCGTCAACACGGTCGGGATCGGAGCCGCCTCCGGCGGGCTGTCCGGCGCGCTGTGGGGATCGCTGGTGGGACTGCTGTTTCTCAATCCGCTTGCGGGCTTCGCGTTCGGCGGCCTGATCGGCATGGGGGCCGGCGCGCTGTCGGGCTCGATGGTGGATTACGGCATCGACGACAATTTCATTCGCTCGCTGTCGGACAAGATGGCGCCGAACAGCTCGGCGCTGTTCGTGCTGGTGCGCAAGGTGCAGCCCGAAAAGGTGCTCAAGGAGTTCGAGGGATTCCACGGACACATCCTGCGCACATCGATCTCCCCGGAGCAGGAGGCCAAGCTGCAGGAGGTCCTGTCGAAGGGTGCAACCCCGCCGCCGGTTCCCGGCACGGTTCCGGCCAGCGATTCGGCCACGCCCGCGCCGGGCGCACAGGCGACGCCGTCCGTTCTTCCGGGCTGAGCCAGGACAGCCTGCTACGTCACTTCATGTCGGCGACGCGGCAGTCGATCAGGACCAGCTTGTAGGTTTCGATCACGAGAGGCCCGCGCTTGCGCTGGGCCTCTCCCACTTTCTTGCCGCCCGAGCACGCCTCGCGCAGGATGATCGGACCGTCGCCCCACACCTCGTCGACCAGCAGGCTCCGGCCCGCGAAAGCCTCGGCATCGAGGGGCGGCATGTTGACCCAGCGGATGCGCTCGCCGGGCTGTTCGACGCAGGTGCCTTTCGGGAGATAGAACTTCAGCCACGATGTCGTGCCGTAATCGGCGGCGACGACGCAGGTCGCGCCGACCTCGCGCCGCTTCGTCTCGATCTCCCTTGCCAGGTCGGGCCAGCCAACGCCGATGCTGCGAACGGTCGGATCGCGGCGAAAGCCCGAGAGCAGGCCGGTGTTCGCCTGCACGATCAGAAGCGCCAGCAACAGCGAGCCGCCGGGCACGGCCCATTTCGCATTGAGCTTGACGAAGCGCTTGACGCGCGGTCCCCATGACACCTGATCCGCCGCGGCGGCGGCCGCAATGGCGAAGGCCGGATAGATCGGTCCGAGCCAGTTGGCCTCCACGCGGGCATGGAGGGAGTGGATCAGAAAATAGATCAGAATGGTCCCGACGCTGACGGCGATCAGCGTGCGCGTTTCGGCGTTTCCGGTCCGGCTGCGGGCCAATGCATACAGGCCCATCACGCCGAGGACGAAGATTGCGGGCGTCGCGAACATCACCTGCGCCGGCAGCAATTCGCCGATGAAGCGCAGCGTGAGCTGATCCATCCGCGCGCGCCCGAGCTGCTTGGCGAACGACACCCATTCGTGGTTGGCGTTCCACAGGATCACCGGCGCGAACAGCGAGAAGGCCAGGATGCCGCCGACATAGGGCCATGGCGAGACCAGCCAGTGCCGCATGCGCGGCGCCAGCAGCAGCCACAGCAGAATTTCCAGTCCGAAAAACAGCGCGGTGTATTTCGAATACAGCGCTGCTCCGACGGCGATCCCGACCGCGAGCCACCATGCGCCGTTTCCGGTCTGATAGATCTTCGCCAGAAAGAACAGCACGAAGGCGGACGCCACCATCAGCGGCGCGTCCGGCGTCACGATCATTGTGCCGGCGGCGGCGACGAGTGTCGCGTTCAGCAGGACGGCGGCGCCTGCCGCCGTCTGCCGGCTGGCGAACAGGATCTCCGCTGTCCGGTACACGGCATAGGTCATCGGCAGGCCGAGCAGCACCGACACAAACCGCACGCCGAGCGGCGTATCGCCGAAGATCATCGTGCCGAGCCGGATCACGATCGCCACCATCGGCGGATGGTCGTAATAGCCGCTCGCCAGATGTTTGGACCACGTCCAGTAATAGGCCTCGTCGAAGGCGATCGGCGTGATGGCGGCTCCAACCAGCCGCAGAGCGATCAGCGCGAGCAGGATGGCGATCGCGCCGCGAAGCGGAAACTCCTGCTTCATCGCGGCACCATCACCGCCGCGATGCGCGCAGGCTTGCCGGCATGGCCCCACAGCGTGGGCTGCACCACGAACTGCACGTTGATCGCACCGGAGGCGGAGGAGGCGGCGAATCGCAGCCACGTCATGCAGGGCTCGTCGTCGGCGAAACACATCGCCGCCCAGTCCCCTTCGGCCGGGGCCTGCTTCCAGATCGGCACGTTGCGCGGATGGTCCTTGCCGTAGAAAGCGGCGGCGAAGGCGAGGTTCTCGTCGCCGCTGATGATGGCCAGCGGCCGCTCGGTGCTCAGGTGCCACTGCGCCGTGAGCTTCTCTGCGGCCTGACGGAAATAGATGCGTCCGCCTTCGAGGCCGCCATCGGCGTTCTGCCGTAACGCATAGAACGGCGCCCCGATATAGGACACGACGATGGACAGCAGCACGATCACCGCGAGGTTGACCGTGTAGAGGCGCTCGATCGGATAGCGCGTGCTGCAGACCACGAGGATCGGCACGAGATAGAGGCCCTGCAGCGCCCACAGCGGCGGCAGGTTGCTGCCGAGCGCGATGGTGACCAGAGGCGGCAGCAGGCTGGTCGCGATCAGGATGTAAGCGAGCAGATGAAGCCCCGGCGGTGCGGCGCAGAAATCGGACAGCATCCGTGCGAGCCGCGAGCCGGTCATCAGAAACCAGATCAGGGCCGGCAGCAGGAAATACGCGACGAGGCCCAGCAGGAAGTTCAACGCCGACGACAGCGCCGGGCCGAGCGCGAGCTTGCTGTGCACTGCCATGGCGTAGTCGAAGGGCGCGAAGTCGTGGCGGATCAGCCAGGCGATATGCGGCGCGAGAACGATGAAGCCGGCCACGGCCGCGATCCACGGCGCCGGCGACAGCAGGTAGGCGCGGCGCTGCGGGTGCATCAGCGCGGCGAAGCCGAAGCCGGCGATCAGAAAGCCCGAATAGTACTTGCCGAGCATGGCAAGCGCGGCGGCTGCGCCCGCGGCGATGGCCCAGAGCAGGCTGCGCGGGGCCTCGAACGAGCGCAGGAAGCAGTAGGTCGCCAGCGGCCATGTCGCGAGCAGGACGGCGTTGGCGTTGAAGCGCTGGGCGTGAAACTGATAGACCGGCAGGATCATCAGCATCATCAGCACGATGGCGCGCTTGTCGCCGCGCACGAAGCGCCGCGCGATCAGATCGACAATCCACAGCGCCAGCGCCGCATTCACCATCGCCAGCAACTGGAACGACCAGTTCGTCAGCGGGAAGACCGTCGTCCACGCCCGCGCGATCCACGCCATCAGCGGCGGATGCTTGGTGTAGCCGAAGGCGAACTCGCGCCCCATGGTCCAGGTTTCGAGGACGTCGGGGTGCAGATCGCCACCCGCATAGGCGATCATCAGGAATCCGGTCCAGATGATGACAAATGCAGCCAGGAGGAGTGGTATCGACCAGCCGGTTTCGATGCCGTCGAGCCAGCGCCAGAACAGCCGTCGCCATCGTTTGGGCGCGGCATCCGAGCGGGCCGCCATGGCCGCGAAGAAATCAATATTCACGGGAACCTGGGTGTGGTCGGGGTGAAGCGGGCCCCTTGTACGGGGTCAGGCGGACGTCAACAACCCGCCAAATCTGGCCGGGATGAGGCTCGCTTCCGGCGAACCGGTGGTGTCCGGTTTCCGGCTGGTCTCGCCGCAGGGGTCCCGTTTCAAGATGACGGGGTGGGTTGGGAACCTGGATCACGAACCATGCACAAGAATGATTTCAGATTCATCATTTGTAGTGTGCTCCACTACCGAATGGATACGCGTTTAGAAAGCCTCTCAATCGATGCTTCGCCGCATTGCGTGCCGCGAAGGCAAGGGCGTAGTGACGGGACTCCGGAAAACCGTATCGGCGTGAGACGATGAAGCAGCAGCCTCGGGCATCGCGATGGAGAACCGCCGTCGCCGCGGTCATGATTGCGGCGGGGCCGCGCGCGGCCTCGGCTGCGACCGACATGGCGACGCTGCCGCGCAATTTGTCGCCCTGGGGCATGTTCCTCGGCGCGGACGTCGTCGTGAAGGTCGTCATGGTCGGCCTCGCGCTTGCCTCGCTGGTGACATGGACGGTGTGGGTCGCCAAGGCCTTCGAGCTGTGGCGCGAGACCCGCCGGACCCGCCGGGGGATCGCCGCGCTGGAACGGGACACGTCATTGCGCGAGGTGGCGCGCGAGACCGGATCGCACAACGATGCGGTGGCGCAGCTGGTGCGCTGTGCAACGAGCGAGATCGAGCTGTCCGGCGGCGTGCTGGACGACGACACCAAGGAGCGGATCGCGCTCCGCCTTGAGCGGGTCGAGGCGGCCAAGTCGCGCGAGATCGGGCGGGGCACCGGCGCGCTGGCCACCATCGGCGCGACAGCCCCGTTCGTCGGCCTGTTCGGCACGGTGTGGGGCATCATGAATTCGTTCATCGGCATTTCCGAAGCCAACACCACCAATCTTGCCGTGGTCGCGCCCGGTATCGCCGAGGCGCTGCTGGCCACGGCGCTCGGGCTGGTCGCGGCGATTCCCGCCGTGGTGATCTACAACCGTCTCGCCCGCACCATCGCGGCCTATCGCGCGCTGCTCACCGATGCGTCTGCGCAGGTGCTGCTGCTGGCGAGCCGCGACCACAGTCGCCTCTCCCGCGTGCTGGCGCGGGCGGCCGAATAAACGGAGGAGCGGGTGGGCGCGCGTCTCGGTGGCCGGCGCGGCGGCGCGGACGATCTCGAGGAAGCCCACGAGATCAACGTGACGCCGTTCATCGATGTCATGCTGGTGCTGCTGATCATCTTCATGGTCGCCGCGCCGCTGGCGACCGTGGATGTCGCTGTCGATCTGCCTGCCAGCACGACGACACCGCAGCCACGCCCTGACAAGCCGGTCTTCGTCACGGTGAAGCCGGACCTGACGCTGGCGGTGGGAGATGATCCCATCGCACGCGAGGCGCTGGCGGGCGCACTGGATGCCGCGACGAAGCAGAACAAGGGCGAGCGCATCTTTCTGCGTGCGGACAAGGCCGTGAGCTATGGCGACCTGATGGCGGTCATGAACATCCTGCGCGATGCCGGCTATCTCAAGGTCGCGCTGGTCGGGCTCGAAACGCCGGGCGCGCCGCAATGAATGTTTTCGCGCTCCATGCCCGGCCCGAGCGCCCGTCCTGGCCACGCTGGCTGCTGGCGGGGACTGCGGTGATCGCGGTCCATGGCGCGCTGGTCGCGCTTGCGATTGCCTGGCCCGCCGCCGTCAAGCTGCCCGGCGTGAAATTGCCGGCGGTGATGATCGACATGCAGCCGGTCTCGGCGTCGCCGCAGGCATCGGAACTGGATCTCGCGCCGGGGCCGCAGATGCAGGAGGCTGCGGACTCCGCGCCGCCTCCGGAGCCCGCGCCGCAGACAGCCGCCCTGCCGGAGCAGATTCCGTCGACCCCGGTGCAGGACAATCCGGTCGTCGCCGCGCCGCCCGAGCCCGCGCCCCGGCCGGCCGAGGAGAAGCCGCCGGAGCCGAAGCCCGAACTGGCGAAGCCGAAGGAGGACAGGCCGACGCTGGTCAAACGGAAGCCTAAGCCGCGCGAAACGCGCAAGCCGGTCGAGGCGACGCCGGCTCCCCGCACCACCGCCCCGCAGCGTGCCGAGCGCGTCGCGGCCGTGACCTCGGCTGCCGCGGCCGGCGCCGCGGCGGCTGCGATGCTGCCGGACTACCGCGCCCGTCTGCTGGCGCACCTGCAGCGCTACAAGGACTATCCGCCCGCATCCCGGGCCGCCGGCGAACAGGGCACCGCCACGCTCGCGTTCACCGTCAATCGCAACGGCCAGGTGCTGTCGAGCCGGCTCGCGCGCTCCTCCGGTTCGGCCGCGCTCGACGCGGCCACCATGGCGATGATCAGCCGAGCCCAGCCATTGCCGGCGTTTCCGCCGGAGATCAGACAGGCGTCCATGAGCTTCTCGGTACCGGTGCGGTTCTCGATCCGCTGACGCGGCCTGGAGCGTTTTCGAGCGAAGTGGACACCGGTTCGCGTAAAGAAAACGCGTCAAAACAATCCAGGGCTTCGGTTCTGATTCGATCGGAACCGAAGCCCTAGTAGTTCGCGCGTTCGAATTGCCGCAGCAGACGATTGCCCCGTGCGACAGCGGAGGCCAGCGCGTCCTTCGCCGGCTTCTTTCCGCTGAACGCCTGTTCGAGCTCGTCCTCGATCACATCCCGCACGAGGCCGAACGAGCCGAGCCGCAGGCCGCGCGAATTTTCGGTCGGCGGCTTCAGGTTGATCTGCTCGATCGCGATATCGGAGCCTGGATTGCGGTCATAGAAGCCCTGCGCCCGGGTCAGGTCGTAGGCGGCGCGGGTCACCGGAAGATATCCGGTTCGCTGATGCCATTGTGCCTGAACCTTCGGTTGTGACAGATAGGTGAAGAACCGTGCGACGCCCTTGTATTCGGCACGTGGCCGGTCGCGCAGCACCCAGAGCGAGGCTCCGCCGATAATGGTGTTCTGCGGCGCGCCCTCGACATCGGGCCAGTAGGGCATCATCCCGAATCCGACCGGGAATTTGGCGTTCTTCATGATGTCGGCGCGGGTCGCGGACGAGCCGATGAAGATGCCGCACTCGCCGTTCTGGAACCGCGGCTCGGCGGCGGTCGCGCGTCCGCTGTAGTCGAACTTTCGCGTTGTCTGCCATTCCGCCAGCTGCGCGATGTGCCGCTCGGCCGTCCGGTTGTTGAACGTCAGCTCGGCATCGAGCCCGAGCATGCCGTTGGCGCGGGTCGCCAGCGGCAGGTTGTGATAGGCGGAGAAGTTCTCGACGTGAATCCACGATGGCCAGTGCGTCGTGAAGCCGCACAGCGCGCCGGTCGAACGCAGGCGGTGGGCGGCCGCGCCGACCTCGGGCCATGTCCTGGGCGGTTTGTCGGGGTCGAGACCAGCGGCGGCGAACAGCGCCTTGTTATAATACAGAATGGGCGTCGAGGAATTGAACGGGAACGACAGCATGTTGCCGGCGATGTCGGTATAGTAGCTCGTTACCGCGGGCAGATAGTCGTCCGGCGTGAAGGGAGCGCCTTCGTCCCGCATCAGGTAAGCGACGGGATAGATCGCGCCCTTGGCCGCCATCATCGTGGCGGTCGCGACTTCGTTGACCTGCACGATGGCGGGCTGGCTGCGCGAGCGGAATGCGAAGATCGCCGCGGTTACGGTCTCGGCATAGTTGCCCTTGTAGACCGGCACGATGCGATAGTCGGTCTGCGACGCGTTGAACGCCTCGGCCACCTGTTCGAGTTCTTTGCCGAGCTGGCCGGACATGGCGTGCCACCACATGATGTCGGTGGCGGCCGATCCGGCCACCGGGGTGGAAGCCAGAAACGCCATGCCCATCAGGCCGGTCACGGCGAGCCGAAGCGCTCGTCCGCCTGCCTGCCTGATGCGTGCCGTGGTTCGCAAAATCATGACACCCGAACGAGGTATGGGCTCCGACGGCATGGCCTTCGGATGCACCCTTCTGGTAGTGTTCGTCGCCGGGGCGATCGGGGGTGCCTTGCCGAGTTCAAGACGCTCCGGACGAGCCGACAGATAAAAGGACCGGAGCCGCCCAATATCCTCGACCGGATTTTCGGCTCAAAACAGGAAAATGCGCTCGAAACTCAGGGTAACATAAGAGGATGAACTTGTTTCTGTCCAGCTGCGACATCACAACGCGGCGTTCTGCCTGTGGAGCGGAGCCAGGTCGTCCGCAGGCGGATCGACCGGGCAGGAGCGGCCAGTCTTGAAGACGCACATGGTGTCCTAGCTTGCCATTGCCGCCTCCCAGACCAACGATGGTGCCGGGCTTCTCCGTCCGGTTGCGGCAACGCGTGATCCATCTGGCGCGGGCGATTCCGATCCGCTGGCGCATCCTGTCCATCGCGGCGGTCAATTCGGCGGTGGCGCTCGTTCTCGCCATGCTGATCTGGAGCGGCTCCAAGACCCTGTCGGCGGCGTGGGACGACGTGAGGCAGGTGCGCGAATCCGATCGCGTGCTGGCGCTGCTGGAAAGCGAGACCGGCCGGCTGCAGAACCTGATCCACCGCTATATCAATCAGCCGAGCCCGGAGCTTTTCGCCGAGATCCTGCTGTTGCGGGAAGCGGTGCTCGGCACCCTGACGAAGCGCGCCGCCACCGACCCGATGCTGTCGGGCTCGGTGGAAGAGCTGGAGCGCGTGACCGACCGCTTTCTCAACGGATTCGGCGAACTGCGAACCGTTCAGGCCACCATCGCCAAGACCTATGACGAGCAGGTCCTGTCGCCAGCCAGGGACATGGCCCGCCTCTACGCGGTGATCGAGAAGACGGCCTCCCCGGATCGCCCGATCTGGGCGCCGCTCGTGACATCGCGCGAGGCCTTCACGGCCATGCTGGTCGCCGCGAACGCCTACTACCTGTCGCTGGCCACCTCGTCCGCCGAGGAGGCGCGCAACAGCACGGACATCATCGCACGGAGCGTTCCGGCGATGACCGGGCTGGCCGATGACGACGCGCAGCGCGCGGCGCTGGGCCAGCTCGGGGAGCGGACGGGCGTATTGCGGCGGGGGCTCGATCTCCTCGCCGAGCAATTCGCCTCGCGGACGGCGGTCCTGCGCGATTCCGTCGATGCGAGCCAGGCGCAGGCGCTCGCGGCCATCGACGAACTGTCGTCGCGCATGCGACAGCGCGAGCAGGCAGCGCAGGCCACCTTCGACAGGACGCTGAAGGCGATTTCCTCGCGCGTGCTGGGCACCGCGGCGGTCTTTATCGCGATCATCATCTCGGCGGGCATCATCACGGCGCTGTCGATCCGTATTCCGCTACGTCAGCTGATGACGGCGATGCGCGCCATCATGTCGGGCGACCTCGACCGCAAGGTGCGTGGACTGCGCGCATCCGACGAGATCGGCGCGATGGCGCGGGCGGTCGAGACCTTCCGCGAGAGCGCCATCGCCAAGCGGGCGGCCGAGGAGGAATTGCGCGCGGCCAAGGAGCGCGCCGAGAAGGCGCTCGCCGAACTGAGCGCCGCGCAGCAGAATCTGATCGACGCCGAGCGGCTCGCGGCGCTGGGCGGTCTCGTCGCCGGCGTCGCGCACGAGGTCAACAATCCGATCGGCATCAGCCTGACGGTGGCGTCCAGCCTCGACCGCCGCGCCGGTCTGTTCGAGACGGATCTGAAATCCGGCCGCCCGGTGCGCAAGTCGCAGCTCGACGAGTTCATCGCGACCTGCCGGGATGCGTCCCGGCAACTGGTCGGCAACCTGCAGCGGGCGGCCGAACTGATCCAGTCGTTCAAGCAGGTCGCGGTGGACCGCTCGCATGCTGAGGTCCGGCAGTTCGAGCTGGCGGAGGCGACCGAGCAGATCATCGCCAGCGTGAAGCCGGTTTTGAAAAAGGCCCCTATCGCGGTCGATGTCGATGTGCCCGCCGGCCTTGTCGTCACCAGCTATCCCGGGTCCTACGGTCAGATTCTGACCAACCTGTTTCTGAATGCCGCCAATCACGCCTTCCCCGATGGCCGCGCCGGACGGATCGGGATCATGGCGCGGCCGCGCGGGGCGGACGATCTTGAAATCACGTTCAGTGACGACGGCGTCGGTATGGCGCCGGAGGTGCAGCGGCAGGCCTTCGACCCGTTTTTTACCACTCGGCGGAATGATGGCGGCACGGGTCTTGGCCTCCACATCGTTTACAATCTTGTCACGCAGCAGCTCGGCGGCCGGATGATGCTGGAGTCGCGGCCGGGACACGGAGCCACTTTTCGGATTATCATGCCCCGGACCGTGACGCCGCGCGGGTCGTCCGGGACGATTTCGACCAGCCGTGAGACTGTGCAATGGCCGACCAGGACGATGTCCTCCAACTGATCGACGACAGCGGCCTGCCCGCTGAAGTGACCAATGCGCGCCGGTGGAAGGTGGCGATCATCGACGACGATCAGGCCGTGCATGAGGGGACGCGGTTCGCCCTTAGCGATTATGCACTGAACGGGCAGGGACTGGAGATTCTGTCGGCCTATTCGGCGGCGGAGGGCCGGGACCTGATGCGTCAGCATCCGGACGTGGCGGCCGTTCTGCTCGACGTGATCATGGAGACGGACAATGCCGGTCTCGAACTCGTCGAATATATCCGCAACGAACTTCACAACGAAACGGTGCGGATCATCCTGCGCACCGGACAGCCGGGCCAGGCTCCCGAGCGGCGGGTCATCGTCGATTACGACATCAACGATTACAAGGCCAAGACCGAACTGACGGCCGACAAGCTGTTCACCTCGCTCACCGCCTCCCTGCGCAGCTTCCAGCAGCTCGAACGGATGGTGCAGACCCGCCGCGGGCTGGAGATCATCATCGACGCGGCCTCGACGCTTTATGATTTCCGCTCCATGCAGCGGCTGGCGGAGGGCGTGCTGACGCAGATCGCCTCCGTCCTCAATGTCGATTGCGAGGGCATTCTGGTGCTGCGCGACGGCGGGCAGACAGGGGACGACTTCGCCGTGCTGGCCGGTTCGGGTTGCTACAGCCGGTTCATCGGCTGCGCCGCCGCCCGCGACCTCAGCACCGATCTGCGCCAGATGGTGGAGGCCGCATTCCGCCGGCGGGCGCATGAGTTTCACGACCAGCGCTCGGTGCTCTACATCCGCACCGGCAGCGGCCGCGAGGTCGTCGTGCTGCTGGAGGCGGAGCGCGAACTGTCCGACACCGACCGGGCGCTGGTGGAGATCTTCGGGAGCCGGCTTTCCATCGCCTTCGACAACGTCATTCTCTACCAGCAGCTTCAGGACGCCAACGCGCAGCTTGAGGAGCGCGTGGCCCAGCGCACCCGCGCGCTGATGTCGGCCAACCGCCGTCTTTCCGCGCAGTGGATGCGGTTGCAGCGCGCCAACGCCTTCAAGAACGAGATTCTCGGCACCGTCGCCCACGACCTGAAGAATCCGCTCAGCGTCATTCTGGGGCGGACGGAGATGCTCACCGAACTGGTCTCGACCGGCGTGGCGACGGAGCACAGCATTGCCCAGGTCGCCCATATCCGGGAGGCCGCCAAGCGCCTCACCGCCATGGTCGACCATCTGATTTCCGATGCCATGGCTGACGCATTCGACATCAGCATCCGCCGCGAGCCGGTGGATATGGTGGCTCTGGTGGTGGAGGTGGCCGAGGCCAACCGTCCGCTGGCGGATAACAAGCAGCAGTCCATCGAACTGTCGGTACCGCAGGAGCAACTGGTGTCGTGCGACGGCGATCGGATGCGCGAAGCCATCGACAATCTCCTCAGCAACGCCATAAAGTACAGTCCGGTCGGTGGCCGGATCGGGATCGTCGTGTCCGGCGCCGATCAGGGCGAGACGGTCATCGTCCGGATCACGGACGAAGGCGCCGGCCTGTCCCCGGAAGATCTTGGCCGCTTGTTCGGGCGCTTCCAGCGGCTGTCGGCGAAGCCGACCGGCGGCGAGAGTTCAACGGGCCTCGGCCTGTCCATCGTCAAGCGGATCGTCGACATGCACGGGGGACAGGTGATGGCGGAAAGCCCGGGACCGGGTCAGGGCGCGACATTCACGATTGTGTTGCCGGAGACATGAGCCAGAATTCACATATCGTTATTGTCGATGACGAGGCGCCGGCGCGGGAGATGGTCGGCGACTATCTGCGCATGCATGGCTTCAACGTCACGCTGTGCGATGGCGGAAAAAGCCTGCGTTGCGTGTTTGAGGAAGCCGCGCCCGATCTGGTGGTGCTGGACCTCAACATGCCGGAGGAAGATGGTCTTTCGATCATCCGCGATCTGAAGAGCCGCACCAACGTGCCGGTCATCATGCTGACCGCGACGGCGAGCCCGATCGACAGGGTTGTCGGGCTTGAACTTGGGGCCGACGATTATATCGCCAAGCCCTGCGAATTGCGTGAGCTGATGGCCCGCATCCGTTCGGTGCTGCGCCGCACCGCGACATCGGCGGCCGTTGTCGCCTCGAAGGCCGCAGCGGCGAAGGCCCCGCCCGAGCAACTTGTCCGGTTCGGGACCAAGTGGCTGGATCTGGAGGCGCAGAGCCTGCGCGACGACGACGGCAACGAGCATCCGCTCACCGCCTCCGAATTCGGGCTTCTGAAGGTTTTCGCCGCCAATCCCAAGCGTGTCTTGTCCCGCGAGCGCCTGCTTGAACTGGCCAACGCGCGGGACGCCGAGGCCTTCGACCGCGCCGTCGACCTGCGGATCATGCGAATCCGACGCAAGATCGAGCCGGATCCAGGCAAGCCGATGGTGATCCGCACCGTTCGCGGCGGCGGGTACCTGTTCTCCCCGGCGGATGCCAAGCTCTAGCCGGTGCCCTTCCGACCCGCAAAACGGCCTCGGGCCGCCTTCGCGGCAGCGGATTTCATCCGAGACATCGTGGCTGGCAGCGAGGTCGTTCGGATTTTATTCAAATTTCCGTCCCGATTGTTTCGTCGTGGCGACGCTGACGAAACATTTCCCGGTTCCACGAAACCATTTTCCGCCTTTGGCGCAGATGTTCTGAAACCGCTGCTGGATATCAATCTCCCCCATCGAAGCGCGGCCAACGCGCCTCAGGGGAGATTTCAGTCATGCAGAGCGCCATTGCCATCACCCGTCCGACACGCCAGATCGCGGCGCTTGCCGCTGCGGCGTCGGACGAGGCCCTGCTCGAAGGCATCGCTGCCGGCGAAAAGGCCGCGATGCATACGTTCTATGCCCGCCACAACGTGCGGGTCTATCGTTTCATCATGCGCATGGTGCGCAATCAGGCCACGGCCGAGGATCTGGTGAGCCAGGTGTTCCTCGACGTGTGGCGCACCTGCGGACAGTTTCAGGGGCGCTCGCAGGTGTCGACGTGGCTCCTGTCTATCGCCCGGTTCAAGGCCCTGACGGCGTTGCGTCAGCGCCAGTACGAAGACATTGACCAGGACGATGTCCGCCAGATCGCGGACGAGGGCGAGACCCCGGAAGGCGCGCTCGAACGCAACCGCACCTCCGCCATTCTCCGTTCCTGCATCAACCAGCTGTCGCCGGCTCACCGCGAGATCATCGATCTCGTCTACTATCACGAGAAATCGGTGGAGGAGGCCGGACAGATCATCGGCATTCCGCAGGCCACCGTGAAGACGCGCATGTTTTACGCGCGCAAGCAATTGCTCGATCTTCTGAAGGTGGCGGGCGTCGGGAGCCTTGCCGCCTGAGATCTTGCCGCCTGAGATAGAGGTCGCGGTTCCCGCGCGCATCAACATGAGCGACATGTTGCTGAAAAAATCGGCTGGTAGATGAGTTCTGCCGCGGCTCTGGAGATCACGCGCGAATATTGGCGGCGTGACATGGAACCAGATGATGCGGTTGTTCGTTGGAATGAATGCGCGTGACGGATGTCGCTGGGACTCCTCCGCAAAGCCAATCATTCACCTATTTCATTCAAACTATAATCTTCACCTCCAGACCCTGACCGGGATGCCCCCCGGTCAGGGTCATTTCATTTGGAAATGTCGTTTCGGCGAGACGAATTCACGCAGCTGTGAGGGGAATTATCGCGCCGTGCGTAACAAGCGTCGTTCGCGCGCGAAAGGCCAATCGGGTGGCAGGTCGCCGCCCGATTTCAAAAAACATCTTCGGGAGAAGATCGATGAAGAACTCCATCCGTGTGCTGTCCGCCGCCGCGCTGGCGCTTGCTATTTCCGTTGCCGCAGCTCCAGCCGCGTTCGCGCAGGACAGCATGAGCAAGGACGGGATGTCCAAGGGCTCCATGTCGAAGGACACAATGTCGAAGGATTCCATGTCAAAAGGCGCGATGTCTCACGACGCCATGAAGAAGGATGGAATGTCGAAGGGGCACGACACCATGTCGAAGGACGGCATGAGCAAGGACAAGATGTCGAAGTAACGGGTTGCATGCGGAAGGCATCGCAGGTCGTGTGCGCGCGGCCCGCGATGCCTCCCCATATGTGGGGCGGGATGCCGGATGGCTGTTTGATGCTGTTCCGGCGGCCATCCTGTGTCGTTCAGCGGTCATCCCGATCGACGCCTGCGCTGCGAACCAGAATCTGCGCTTCGGTCAGCGCGGCCTGAAGCCGGTTGATTTGAGCCTGCCGATCCCATGCGAGCGCCTGCGTCTCGTCGAGCGCGGCCTGTAAGGAGCCCAATCGCGCCCGCTCGGATTCCGCGGAATGGAGGCTCTGCTCCAGCTGTCCTTCGAGTTGCCGGATCTCATGATAGCGCGCGACGGCAAGCCGCTGGGCCTGTTCGCGCGCGCGGCACTCGCTTGCAAAACGCTGGGCGAGCACGTCGATCATCATGCCGAATGCATTTGAAAAGAGCTCATCGGCGATGATCGTGGTGTCGTCCGGCGGAGGCGTCTGGGTGTCGATCAGATCCGGAATAGTCCATCGCTGCGCGAGGGCTTCGTTCGACGCCGCGAACCGATCGACGATCATGGACCGCGTGGCGTCGTGCATCACGAGGCGCTTGCTGCCCAGCGCGCTGCCGATCAGCTCGATCATGAAAGCTTCTTCCGCGTCGAGAGCTGCCCCGGTCCGGTTCTGATAGAAGAACCTGAGGTCCTCGATCAGGTTTGACGATTCATTGCGTCGGCTCTCAGCGATACCCAGTCTGCCGGAAGGGTCGAAAAGGCTCGTAAAGTCGCGGACAGCGCCATTGCGCGCGGCGACCTCGTAGGAACGGACGATCAGCCTGACGCCGTGCAGCCGCTCAAGCGCGGATGTCAGGATCGCATAATCGAGCGGATACTCGTCCAGATCCTGATGCAGTCTTTGCCAGGCGTAGTCCCTGAACGTGATCCAGAAGCCGCTTCGCAGGCGCTGGAGATAGTTGCTCAGGATGAAGCCCGTCTGTTTTCGCAGGTAGAGGACGACGGTGATGTCGGAGAACATCTCCCGCAATCGATTTACGAAAAGCTGGAAGCCTTCCGGATTGAGATAGAGCGCCTTTGTGAATTCCTCGCTGGAAATGATCGCGTTCATGTCGCTCGATGCGAGTTCCGCCAGCAGCGCCGCCACGCTGTCATCGCCTTGAGCCAGCGGGCTGCCGTAGAGCTGGAGCGCGACGCGGTGATGTCCGCTCCCGTCGTCCAGCCTGCCCTCTTTCGGAAAGACGAACCCAGCCTCCGCGAGTTGAGGCGCGGCCTGCGAAAGGGCGTACTGGATGGACGTTGTGCCGGTCTTGTGTGTCCCGATATGAAACAGGCACACTCTGCTGCGTTTCACCGCCGATCGCTCCGAGGGGTTGGTTATCGGGCCGACGAGCCCGAAACATTCGGGATCATTTATACGAAGCGCCGATCATCCGGGTGAAAATTACTGTGATGTCCCCGACAGGACCTGTCGCAAGGATCATCGCGCGAGCTCCGGATCGTGCGCGATTTGCTATTCCGGCGATTCACCAATTCATGGTACGGAAGGCCCGAAGACAGCACAGAATCCACGACCAAGACGGGAGTTCTGCAGATGATGTTTCGGTCGGCCTTCCTGCGGGTCGCATTTTCAATGGCGATCCTGTCGTTCGGTGCATCGCAGGTGATGGCTCAGCAGTCGGACGATGGCGATCAGCCGGGTCTCATCGCCGACGACGGGTATGAGCTTGCTCCCGAATTCAAGCGGCAGGTGGTATTCTACCGCACCAACGAGCCGCCGGGGACCATCATCGTGCAGACGGCGGAACGCAAACTCTATCTGGTGCAGGGCAATGGTCGTGCGCTGCGCTACGGCATCGGTGTGGGGCGGGAAGGCTTCCAGTGGCAGGGACTGCTGAGCATCTCGCGCAAGGCCGAGTGGCCGGACTGGGTGCCGCCGCCGGAAATGATTCAGCGTCAGCCGTATCTGCCGCGCTTCATGGCTGGCGGCCCGGGCAATCCGCTCGGTGCGCGTGCGCTGTATCTCGGCGCGACCGTCTATCGCATTCATGGAACCAACCGTCCCGACACCATCGGCACGGCGGTATCGTCGGGATGCTTCCGTCTGGTCAATGCGGACGTGATGGATCTCTATAGCCGCGTGCCGGTCGGCACCAAGGTCGTCGTTCGTCAGAAGCCTGAATTGTGAGTGCGGCCCGCCGGAGCGCTCCGGCGGGAATTGCTGTTCACGAGTCATAGTGCCTGTTCCTCGCATTTCCGGGATTGCATTCCATGAAGAGTTTTCGAAGCGGCCTGCTGATCGGCCTTGCCGTCGCCATCGCAGTGGCGGCCGCCGCGATCACCTATGAGCGCTACGACACCCGCACCCTCAAGCGAACCGTGCGTCGCGACGCGGTGCTGTGCGGCGTTTCCACCGGCGTTCCCGGCTTCTCGAACCCGGATGCGAGCGGCAAGTGGAGCGGCTTCGACGTCGATTTCTGCCGGGCGATCGCCGCGGCCATCTTCAACGACCCGAACAAGGTGAAGTTCACGCCGCTGGATGCCAACCAGCGCTTCAAGGAACTGCAGAACCGCACTGTCGATGTGCTGGCGCGAAACTCGACCTGGAGCATGTCGCGTGAGACCACCTACGCGCTCAACTTCGCGGGCGTATCCTATTATGACGGGCAGGGCTTCATGGTGCCCGAGGCGCGCAAGATCGATTCCGCGCTCGAACTCGACGGCAGCAAAGTGTGCGTGCAGACCGGCACCACCACCCAGCTCAATCTCGCCGATCACTTCCGCACCAACAACATGAAGTTTCAGGAAGTGAAATTCGACAAGCTGGACGACATGGTGAAGGCTTACGATGCCGGCCAGTGCGATACCATGACGGCCGATGTCTCCCAGCTTTATGCGCAGCGGCTCAAGCTGTCGAAGCCGGCGGGTCACATCATCCTCGCGGACGTGATCTCCAAGGAGCCGCTCGCTCCGGTGGTGCGCCAGCGCGACGACGAATGGCTTCTGATCGTCAAGTGGACGCTCTATGCGATGCTCAACGCGGAAGAGCTTGGCATCACCTCCCAGAACATCGACGAGGCACTGAAGTCGAAGAAGCCGGACGTGATGCGCCTGCTCGGCACGGAAGGCGCCTATGGCGAGGAACTGGACCTGCCGAAGGACTGGGCGGCGCGCATCATTCGCCATGTCGGCAATTACGGCGAGGTCTATGAGCGCAATATCGGCGAACAGTCGCCGCTGAAAATTCCGCGCGGGCTCAATCAGCTCTGGAGCGCAGGCGGCATCCAGTACGCGCCGCCGATCCGGTAATGCCGGGCGGGCGGCGGCTGCTTTCCGGCGGAGCCGCCGGCCGCGCGCCGTCCCTGGCTGGTCGTCGCCGGAGCTGGAAGCCGTCTATTCCGGATCGACCGTTTCCAGGATGTCGTTTTCGAGACGCGATCGGGGCTTGCGGCGGGTGCGGCCCCGACGAACGTCCGTGACTTCGCGCCTGCAGTCGGATATCCCGTCTTGGCATGGATAATATTCTGGCGTCGAAGCCGGCGCAGGCCGCCAACACGTTCGAGACGGCCCGGATCGCGAAGCATATCGACAGTCTGGCCGCCCAGCATGCCGGACAGGATGACCTTTTCCGGAATGCGGTCGCCCAGTTTCTGAAGGCCGAACTGGGTCAGGCGCGCAAGCAGGCCGAAGCGGCCCTGCTCCGCGACCGCCATGGCCGCCGCTGCGCGGAATGGCTCTGCCATGTTCAGGACGAGATCATCCGCGTGCTGTTCGAGGCCGCGACCCGGCATCTTTACCGGTCGCAGCTTCCCTCCGAGGCCGAGCGCATGGCGGTGGTGGCGACCGGCGGCTACGGCCGCGGCCAGCTCGCGCCGGAATCGGACATCGATCTGTTGTTCATCCTGCCGTACAAGCAGACTGCCTGGGGCGAACAGGTGGCCGAGGCGATCCTGTATTGCCTGTGGGACATGGGTCTCAAGGTCGGCCATGCCACGCGGTCGGTCGACGAATCGATCCGTCAGGCGCGGGCGGACATGACGATCCGCACCGCAATTCTTGAGACGCGTTATCTGGCCGGCGATCAGGTTCTCTACGACGAACTGGTGACCCGGTTCGATCTGGAAGTGGTGCAGGGAACCGCCGCCGAGTTCGTCGCGGCCAAGCTCGCCGAGCGCGAGGAGCGGCACCGCCGGGCGGGCCAGTCGCGCTATCTGGTCGAGCCCAACGTCAAGGACGGCAAGGGCGGCCTGCGCGACCTGCATACCCTGTTCTGGATCGCCAAATACGTCTATCGCGTGCGCGAGACCGAGGAGCTGCTCCAGCGCGGCGTGTTCGACATGCAGGAGTATCGCACGTTCCGCCGCTGCAACGATTTCCTGTGGTCGGTTCGCTGCAATATGCACTTCGTCGCCAACCGCGCCGAAGAGCGCCTGTCGTTCGATCTGCAGCGCGAGATCGCCCAGCGTCTCGGCTACACCTCGCATCCGGGCATGCAGGATGTCGAGCGCTTCATGAAGCACTATTTCCTGATTGCCAAGGAAGTGGGCAACCTCACCGCGATCCTGTGCGCGAAGCTGGAGGACGAGCAGGCCAAGCCCGCCCCGGTGGTGAGCCGGATGATGGCGAAGCTGCGCCCCTCGGTCCGCGCTCGTCGCCGTGTGCCGGAGAGCGACGACTTCATCGTCGACAACAATCGCATCAATGTCGTGCATCAGGAGGTCTTCCGGAAGGATCCGATCAACCTGATCCGCATTTTCCGTCTCGCGCAGAAGCACACCCTCGCGTTCCATCCGGATGCCATGCGGCTGGCGACGCGCTCGCTTCGCCTGATCGACGCGGAGCTGCGCGAAAACCCCGAAGCCAACGAAATCTTTCTGGAAATTCTCACCTCGGACAATGCCGAGATGGTGCTGCGCCGGATGAACGAGACCGGGGTGCTCGGCCAGTTCATCCGCGCGTTCGGCCAGATCGTGTCGATGATGCAGTTCAACATGTATCATCACTACACGGTTGACGAGCATCTGCTGCGCTGCATCGGCATCCTTCAGGACATCGAGCGCGGCGGCACCGACGAGTTCGTGGTGGCCAGCGATCTGATGCGCAAGATCCGGCCCGAGCACCGCGCGGTGCTGTATGTCGCGGTGTTCCTGCATGACATCGCCAAGGGCCGGCCGGAGGACCACTCCATCGCCGGTGCAAAGGTGGCGCGCCGGCTGTGCCCGCGCTTCGGGTTCAACGCGGCCGATACCGAACTGGTGGCTTGGCTGATTCAGGAGCACCTGACGATGTCCACGGTCGCGCAGTCGCGCGACCTGTCGGACCGGAGGACCATCGAGAATTTCGCGGCCGTGGTGCAGTCGGTCGAACAGATGAAGCTTCTCACCATCCTCACCACCGCGGACATCCGCGGCGTTGGCCCCGGGGTCTGGAACGGTTGGAAAGCTCAGCTCCTGCGCACGCTGTACTACGAAACCGAGCCGGTGCTGACCGGCGGCTTCTCCGAGGTCGACCGCGCCAAGCGCATTGCCGCGTCGCAGGCCGAGTTTCGCGCGCATGTCCCGGACTGGCCCGAGGCGGAGGTCAATGCCTACATCGACCGGCACTATCCGCCGTACTGGCTTAAGGTCGATCTGCCGCGCAAGCTGCGGCACGCCAAGTTCGTGCGCTCGAGCGAGCAGGCCGGGCACAAGCTCGCGATCAATGTCGGTTTCGACGAGGCGCGCGGCGTGACCGAACTGACGATTCTCGCGCCCGACCATCCATGGCTGCTGTCGGTAATTGCGGGCGCGTGCGTGTCGGCGAACGCCAACATCGTGGACGCGCAGATCTACACCACGACCGACGGCATCGCGCTCGACACGGTGTCGATCTCGCGGGAGTACGATCGCGACGAGGACGAGGCGCGCCGCGCCACCCGCATCGGCGAGACCATCGAGAACATTCTCGAAGGCCGGCTCAAGCTGCCCGAGGCGGTGGCCAAGCGTGCCGGAAGCCGTGCCAAGCCGAAGCCGTTCGTGATCGAGCCCGAAGTGTCGGTCAACAACCAGTGGTCCGAACTCTATACGGTGATCGAGGTGTCGGGGCTCGACCGTCCGGGTCTGCTGTACGAACTGACCACGGCGCTGTCCAAGCTGAACCTCAACATCGCCTCGGCGCACGTGGCGACGTTCGGCGAGCGGGCGCGCGACGTGTTCTATGTCACCGACCTTCTGGGCGCGCAGATCATGGCGCCGACCCGGCAGGCCGCGATCAAGAGCGCGCTGGTGCATCTGCTGGCCGACGGACAGCGTGCGGCGGTGCCAGCCTGATGCAAGGAATCAAACGATGATCTATCTCGCCAATGCGGCAGTTCTCCTGATCGCGGTGCTGCACGCCTACTTTCTGGTGCTGGAGATGTTTTTGTGGACCAGGCCGATGGGGCTCAGGGTCTTCAACAACACGCAGCAGAAGGCCGACGACACGGCGGTGCTCGCCGCCAATCAGGGACTTTACAACGGCTTTCTCGTCGCAGGCCTCGTCTGGGGCGTGCTGCATCCCGATCCTGCGTTCGCGTTTCAGATCAAGGTGTTCTTTCTGCTCTGCGTGATCGTGGCAGGTCTCTACGGCGGCTATTCGGTGAGCCGGCGGATCGTGTTCGTCCAGGCTGTGCCGGCGGCGGTTGCCCTCGTGCTTGTGCTGCTGGCCTGATGGCGCCGCCCGGTTCGCGGGTTTAGCAGCGATGCTGCGCGTCGAGAGCCTGACCAAGAGCTATCTCACGCCGCAGGGCAGCCTTCCCGTGCTGCGGGGCGTCGATCTGCAACTGGCGGCGGCGGAGAGCGTCGCGCTGACCGGCGAGTCCGGTAGCGGCAAGAGCACGCTGCTGCATCTCGTCGCCGGGCTCGACGATCCGGATGGCGGCACCATCCATCTGGACGAAACCCGTATCGACAACCTGTCCGACAGTGCGCGCGCGGCGCTGCGGCGCGACCGCATCGGCCTCGTCTTTCAGCAGTTCAATCTGGTGCCGAGCCTCAGCGTCGCCGACAATCTCGCGTTTCAGGCGCGCATCGCCGGGCGCGTGGATGAGGTCTGGCTCGCCGCGCTGACGGAGCGGCTGGGTCTTGCGGACCTGATGGATCGCTATCCTGAGCAACTGTCCGGCGGCCAGCAGCAGCGCGTCGCGCTCGGCCGCGCGCTGGCGGCGAAGCCGCAATTGCTGCTGGCGGACGAGCCCACCGGCAATCTTGACGAGGCGACCGCCGACGAGGTGATGGCGCTGACGCGCGACCTCGTGGCGCAGACAGGCTGTGCGTTCCTGATGGTGACGCACAGCGAGCGGCTGGCGGCGATGCTGGACCGCCGCATTCATCTGCGCGCCGGACGGCTGGCATGAGCCGGCTCGGCTTCGTGCTGAAGGTGCTGGCCAGCCACTGGCGGCGGCATCCGATGCAGTTCGTCACGCTTGTGATCGGTCTGATCGCAGCCACCGCGCTGTGGAGCGGTGTGCAGGCCATCAACGCGCAGGCCCGCGCGAGCTATGCGGGCGCTGCCGCGGCGTTCGGCGGCGCGCGCACGCCGATGCTGGTTGCGCGGGATGGCGCGCTGCTGCCGCAGCAGGCATTCGTCGATCTGCGCCGAGCGGGATGGCCGGTGTCGCCGGTGCTCGAAGGACGCATCGTCGTGTCCGGGCGATCGATGCGCCTGATCGGCGTCGAGCCCGTGACGCTGCCGCGCGGCGGCGGCCCGATGCAGGAAATGCAACCGCAGCAGGTCTCGGCGTTTCTCGCCCCGCCCGGTCGCGCGCTGGCCGCACCGGACACGATCTCCGATATTGGCGGAGCGGGCGGTGCGGCGCTGCCGCTCGACAACGGCAGGCGCCTGCCGCCGCTGCAATCCGAGGCCTCGCTGCCGCCGGGCGTGCTCGTGGTCGATATCGGCATCGCGCAGCGGCTGCTGGACCGTCCCGGTCAGATTTCGCGGCTGCTGGTTGCAAATCCCGCTCCGCCGCCCGGCGATCTGCCGCCAGCGTGGCGGGAGCGGCTGCGCTTTGTCGAGGCAGGCAGCGAGACCGACCTCGAACGCCTTACCGACAGCTTCCACATCAACCTCACGGCATTCGGCCTGCTGTCGTTCGTGGTCGGTCTGTTCATCACCCACGCGGCGATCGGTCTGGCGTTTGAGCAGCGGCTGCCGATGCTGCGCACGCTGCGGGCCTGCGGCGTCTCGACCGGCAGCCTCACGATCGCGCTGATGCTCGAACTCTTGTCCACCGCGCTGGTGTGCGGACTGTTTGGCTGTCTGATCGGCTACGCCATCGCGGCCGCACTGCTGCCGGACGTCGCGGCCAGCCTGCGCGGCCTCTACGGTGCGCAGGTCCCGGGCCGCCTGACATTGCAGCCCTCGTGGTGGTTCGCGAGTCTCGCGATCAGCGCGCTCGGTGCGCTGGCTGCGGCGGCTGGAAGTCTCTGGCGGGTGCAGCGCCTGCCGCTGCTGGTGTCGGCGCAGCCGCAGGCCTGGCGCGCGGCGCAGCAGCGCACGCTGGCGTGGCAGGCCATGCTCGCCGTCCTGATTCTCGCCGGAGCGAGCGTCATCCTTTGGCTCGGCCAGAGCCTGATCGCGGGCTTCGGATTGCTGGCGGCGCTGATGCTGGGCGCGGCGTTGCTGCTGCCGGTCGCGCTCGCCGCGCTGCTGCGGCTTGGCGAAGGGCTGGCGGGCCGCCCGCTGCTCAAGTGGTTCTGGGCCGATGGACGCCAGCAACTGCCGGGCCTCTCACTCGCCCTGATGGCGCTGCTGCTGGCGCTGGCCGTCAATGTCGGTGTCTCCACCATGGTGGAAAGCTTCAGCCGCACCTTCCGGGGCTGGCTCGACAACCGGCTGGCGGCGGAGATCTATCTCACCGCCACGGATGCCGCACAGGCGCGGGAAGTGACGAGTTTTCTGACGACGCGTCCCGAGGTGACGGCCGTTCTCGTCGGCGCGCGCGCCGAGACGCGGCTCGGCGATGAGCCCGTCGAGGTGGCGGCCTTCACCGATCACGCCACCTATCGCGACCGCTGGCCTTTGCTCGCGCGCGCGGCGGATGTGTGGGAGGCGGTGGACGCGGGTGAGGCCGCGCTGGTCAGCGAACAACTGGCGCGCCGGCTCGGCCTGTCGCTGGGTGACATCGTGCATCTGCCGACGCCGCGTGAAAGCTGGTCGCTGCGCGTCGCGGCGATCTACCCCGACTACGGCAATCCGAAAGGCCAGGTCAGCGTCGCGATCGGCCCGTTCGCACGACATTTCCCGGATGCGCCGCCGGTGCGGCTGAGCCTGCGCGTGCCGCCCGCCGCCGTTGCGACGCTCATGACCGAACTGCAGCGCCGCTTCGCGCTGGATGAGCGGCATCTGATCGATCAGGCCACGCTGAAGGCGGAATCGATGCGCATCTTCGAGCGCACCTTCGCCGTGACTGCGAGCCTCAACACCCTGACGCTGATCGTCGCCGGCATCGCGCTGCTGACCAGCCTGCTGACGCTGAGCGGCAGCCGCCTGCCGCAACTGGCGCCGCTGTGGGCGATGGGCATCGGACGGCGGCAACTGGCGTGGATCGAACTCGCCAAGACGCTGGCGCTGGCGATGTTCACCGCGTTGCTGGCATTGCCGCTGGGGCTTGTGGTGGCATGGTGCCTGCTGGCTGTGGTGAACGTCACTGCATTCGGCTGGCGGGTGCCGATGCATGTATTTCCGGATCGTCTGGCGGTGCTGTTCGTTGTCGCCGTGGCGGCCTCGCTGGTCGCGATGCTGCTGCCCGCCGCCCGGTTGGCGCGCATCAGGCCGGTCGAACTGATGAAGGTGTTTTCCGATGCGCGGTAGAGCGTTTTCGAGCGAAGGAAGAGGCCCTTGTGGCCTCGATCGTCGTTCGTTCGTTCTGGCGGGTGCGGCCGCGCTCGCTGCATCCCGTGCGGGCGCGCAGGGTTATGGCGGGCTCGGCGAATCCGGCGAAGGCTATGCGCCGGTCGTGCCGGGGCGCATGTTTGCCTTTCCCGCGGATCACGGCCCGCATCCGGACTTCCGGATCGAGTGGTGGTACCTCACCGCCAACCTCACCGACGACACCGGCGCGCCGTGCGGCCTGCAATGGACGCTGTTCCGGCAGGCCGCGCGTCCCGGCGCGCAGGGCGAGGGCTGGGACGATCCGCAGGTCTGGATGGCGCATGCCGCCGTGACGCGCGCGGACACGCATCGCTTCGCGGAGACCTTCGCGCGCGGCGGGGTCGGACAGGCGGGCGCCGAGGCGTCGCCGTTTCATGCCTTCATCGACGCATGGGAGTTGCGGCAGGCCGCCAGTGACATCGATCCGATGCGCATCGTGCCGCTGGATGTCCGCGCGTCGGGAAAGGATTTCTCCTATCGGCTTCGTCTCGGCGCGGACCGCCCGCTGGTTCTGCAGGGCGACAATGGATTCAGCCGCAAGTCCGAGCGGGGACAGGCCTCGTATTACTACAGCCAGCCGTTCTTCGCGGCCGAGGGCGCGCTGACCATCGACGGCGTCGCGCGCACCGTGAAGGGGCTCGCATGGATGGACCGCGAATGGAGCAGCCAGCCGCTGGCCGCCGACCAGAAAGGCTGGGACTGGTTCTCGCTGCATTTCGACGACGGAAACAAGCTGATGCTGTTCCGCCTGCGCGATGCGACGGGCGGCGCGTTTGTCGCTGGCACCTTCATCGGACGCGACGGCGCGACCTCGCAACTCTCGCCGGGCGACGTGGTGATGACTCCCGGCGCGTCGAGCGACGTGGCGGGCCGCCGCCTGCCGACGCAATGGACGCTCGAGATGGCCTCGCGCGGCCTGCGAATCTCCTGCGCCGCGCTCAATCCGCAGAGCTGGATGGGCACCGGCTTTGCCTACTGGGAAGGGCCGATCCGGATATCCGGCTCGCATCCGGGCGTCGGTTATCTGGAGATGACGGGGTATTAGCCGGAGCAACATGGCATCGCGATCAATCGTCTCCGCGTCTGCGGGATGGCAGACCGTCCCGTGATGCCTGTTGCGCTGCGATGTGTGGCGGATACGCTCCCCGCGCCAATTGACGGAAGGGACATGGCATGGGGTTCAAGCAATACGCGGATTTTGATGGCGTCGGACTGGCGGAGCTGGTGCGCAAGAAAGAAGTCAGCGCCACCGAACTGCTGGACGAGGCGATCGCGCGCACCGAGGCGGTCGATCCGAAGATCAATGCGGTCGTGGTGAAGCACTATGACTACGCACGCAAGCAGATCGAACAGGGGCTGCCGGACGGGCCGTTCAGCGGCGTGCCGTTCCTCATCAAGGATCTGAATCTGGTTGCCGGCACCCGCACCACCTATGGCGCGTCCGCCTTCAAGGATTTCGTGCCCGATCACAACGATACCGTGGTGGATCGCTTCATTGCGGCGGGGCTGACGCTGTTCGGCAAGAGTTCGAGTCCGGAATTCGGCCTGATGCCGACCACCGACACGCGGCTGCATGGCCCGACCCGCAACCCTTGGAATCCGGAGCACTCGCCGGGCGGCTCGTCCGGTGGCGCGGGCGCGGTCGTCGCCGCGCGCATCATTCCAGTCGCCCACGCCACCGACGGCGGCGGCTCGATCCGCATTCCCGCCTCGGTCAACGGCCTCGTCGGGCTGAAGCCGACGCGGGCCCGCACGCCGCTCGGCCCCGATCGGGGCGAGGGCTGGGGCGGCTTCTCCTGCGGCCATGTGGTGAGCATCAGCGTGCGCGACACGGCCACGATGCTGGACGCGATTCAGGGGCCGGAGCCGTGGAGTCCCTATGTCGCCCCCGCGCCGGAGCGGCCTTATGCGGAGGAAATCCGCCGCGAGCCGGGCAAGCTGCGCATCGCCTTCACGGATCGCGATCCGTTCGGCGAGCCGATCGACCCGGAGATCGCGGCGACGGTCCGCCGGACCGCGGCGCTGCTCGAAAAGCTCGGGCACCATGTCGAGGAGCGCGCACCGCAACTGCCGGTCGATCCGGCGCAGGTCATGAGCACGATCGTGGCCTGCAGCGTCGCGCTGACCGTGCGCAACGCGGAAAAGGCATTCGGGCGGCCGGTCACCGGGGCAGATTTTGAGAACCTGACGCTGGCCAGCGCGGCGGCTGCCGCCAAGGCGACGCCGATGGATTACATCGCGGCGCAGGTCGATGGTTTCCGCATCGGCCGCGCGCTGGCGGAGTTCTTCCAGAGCTTCGATGTCGTGCTGTCGCCGACGCTGTGCGCGCTGCCGGTGCGGATCGGCGAAATCAACACCATGGCGGAAGATCTCGGCCACATTCCAACGGTGCTGCGGCGCTATATGCCGGGCACGTCGATGTACAACATTTCAGGCCAGCCGGCGGTCTCGCTGCCGCTCGGCATGAGCGCGAGCGGTCTGCCGATCGGCATGATGTTCGCGGGCCGGTTCGGCGACGAGGCGACCCTGCTGCGGCTGGCGGCGCGGCTTGAAGCCGAGACGCCGTGGAAGGATCGGCTTCCGCCGGTCCATGCCTGAGTCAGGTGATATCCGAAGGGCGGCTCTCGCCGCTCTTCGGACCTTGATGCGATCCGGTGGCGGCCCTCACTCGCCCGCCGCCGGCGCGCTGGTGTCGGCGAAGGCGACGCCGCCATCGACCGTGATCGTGTTGCCGACCACGTAATCGCCCGCGCGCGAGGCGAGGAAGATCGCGACGCCCGCCATGTCCTCGTCGGTGCCGACGCGGCCGGCTGGAATGAGGCCTGCGATCTCGTCGCCGTGATCGCGCGCGACGCGGTTCATGTCCGACTTGAAAGCGCCCGGCGCGATGCCGGAGACTGCGATATGCTCCCTGATCAGCCGTGCCGCCATGCGGCGCGTCAGATGGATCAGTCCGGCCTTGCTGGCGGCGTAGGAATAGGTTTCCAGCGGATTGACCGAGATCCCGTCGATCGAGGCGATGTTGATGACCTTCGCGGGCCGGGCTGCCGACCCTGCCGCGCGCAGCGGACCGGCAAGCGCCTTGGTGAGGAAGAACGGCGTCTTCATGTTGAGGTCGACGACCTTGTCCCAGCCGCTTTCGGGAAACTCATCGAACTGCGCGCCCCATGCCGCGCCTGCATTGTTCACCAGAATGTCCAGCTTCGGCTCGCGCGCGCTGAACTCCTTTGCGAGCCGTTCGCATCCCTCGACGGTGGAGACATCGAGCGGCAGCGCGATGCATTCGCCGGGATAGGCCGCAGTGAGGGCTTTCGCGGTTTCCTCGCAGGGGCCGGCCTTGCGCGCGGTGATGTAGACCTTCGCCGCGCCCTGCATCAGGAAGCCTTCCGCGATCATGCGGCCGATGCCGCGAGATCCTCCGGTGATCAGCGCGATGCGCCCGTTCAGCGAAAACAGATCCGTCTCCAAAGCGTCCTCCCATCGTCATGTTGATGGCTCGTTTGCGGCAGGATCCGGACGCGAGTCAAGGATGGCGCCGCTGGAGCGGGCGGCGGCCATTTCCAAATTGACAGCGTTGCAGGGGTTTGTTTTGTCTCTGCCACCGGCACATGCTCTGAAACGCGCGAAAACGGGGTCGGCTGGCGAGGTTTCTGCAATCGGCGATTGCTCACCTGGCCGCATGACCATGTTGCGTGCGTGTTCAGGCGCAGCGCCGGCCCGCCGCCCGGGCCAGTGACCCGGGCGCCAGCGACTTGGGCCAGGAAAGATCATGCGCCGATTGTTGAGGTGGAGCCGCAAGTGGTGGCCGGGATTCATTCCGCTGGCCATTCTCTGGGTCGTCGCCGCCTGGACCGGCATGTCGCCCATCGAAAGCGACCTGGCGTCTCATGTCAGGACGACGCTCAAGGACACCGTGCTGGACAAGCTGCGCGTGGTGGTGTCCGGGCGCGACGTCCGGTTCGGCGCGGAGGCGTTTTCGGAAGAGGGGCGGCGCAGCGCGGTCTCTTCGGTCGAGGCTGTGCCGGGTGTCCGTCTCGTCATCGATCAGACGCAGCTGGTGCCGGTCGCCAAGCCTTATATCTTTACCGCCGAGCGCGACGTCGTCAGGGTCACGCTGAGCGGCAATGCGCCGTTGCCGGCGGTGAAGGCGCGTCTGCTCGATTCGGCGCACGCCGCGCTGGGCAATGTCGAGGTGGTGGACAGGATCGCGCTGGCGCGCGGAGCTCCGGCGCGGTTCGATGCGGCGACGCTGATCCTGATCGATCAGATTTCGAAACTGAAGGAAGGCAAGATCACGCTGACGGACACGGTGATCAACCTGTCGGGCCAGGCGCGTGACGTGGGCGGGCGCGAGGCCATCGTGGCCGCGCTCCGCAATCTGCCGGAAGGATACACCGTCGCCGAAAACTCGGTGATGGCGCCGCCCTACATCTTCCAGGCCAACAAGGATCCGGTATCGGGAACGCTGACATTGACCGGCTATGTGCCCGATCCGACCGTGCACGCCGCTCTGGTGGCGGCAGCGGAGCGCAAGTTCTTCTCCGAGCGGGTGGTCGACAATCTGAAGGTCAGCAACGGGGCTCCGACCGGGTTCATGCAGGGCGTCATCGCCGCCATGGAGGCGCTGTCCCGCGTCTCGACGGGCACGCTCGCGGTCACCGACCGGGAGATCCGGGTCTCGGGCGATGCCCTCTACGAGACCGCCATCGACCAGATCAAGGCGGGCCTGGGATCCGGGGTGCCGCAGGGGTGGCGGGTGCGGACCGAAATGTCGGTCAAGCCACCCGCCAGCCCGGTCGATGCCACCGTCTGCCAGCAGCTGCTGTCCGATCTTCTGAAAAAGGGGAAAATCCAGTTCCGGTCCGGCAGCGCGGCGATCGATCCGGATTCAGCAGGCTTGCTGGACCGGCTGATCGAGACCGCCCTGCGCTGCCCGAACGCGATGATCGAGATTGCCGGGCACACCGACACCGACGGGGACGGGGATGCCAACCAGAAGTTGTCCGAAGAACGGGCCCAGGCTGTCGAGGACTATCTGGTGCGCGGCGGCCTTGCGCCCACCCGGTTCGCCGCTGTCGGCTATGGCAGCACCCGCCCCGTCGCCTCGAACGACACGCCGGAAGGGAAGGCCGAGAACCGTCGCATCGAGTTTCTGGTAAGGTAGATCCATGAGCTATTTTCTGGCGTTCCATTGGGGCTGGCTGCTCGGCGCCGCGGTTCTGGGGCTGGCGATGGGCTGGATCGCCGTGGTCCAGCGGGGCGAGGGGCTGTCCATCCGCCAGTTGCGCTGGCTGGCGATCGTCGTCGCCGTCCTGATCGTCGTCGCGATCGCGCGACTGCTGCCGGGGCGATTCGGATACTGGCTCGATCTTGGCCTCGTGATGTTCGCAGCCTATCTCTTAGGGTGCGTGATCGGTTCCTGGCTGCGGGAAAGGATTGTCACGCGACCGAATGCCGCCCCGTGAGAAGCGACCTTCGTCTGATAGATTCGTGGGAACATTGCCTCCTCCGGCAGAGCCATCATTTAAGTCCGAGCCCTGGGCTCGCGATCCGTGTGGTGGTCTGGTAGGAGCGGCGGGCGACAGAGTGCATGACGGCTGCGGCGGAAGACCGGTGAGTCTGCCTGCGCGGGCCACCGGAACGCGACGGAAGTCGAGGATCTAGATGCTGGCATCCCTGCGTGGAGCGCTCTCTTTGCTGCAAGAGAAGAACGTCTTGCACAAGCTGGGTGTCGTGATCAGCATTCTCGTGATCGGGTTTGCCTGCTACGTGCTCTACAAGCTGCTGCGCGGGATCGACGCAGGGCACGTGGTTGATGCGATCAAGGCGATCGCGCCGCGCGATGTGGCGCTGGCAGCTCTGTTCGTCGCCGGGGCCTATTTCACGCTGACCTTCTACGATTTCTTTGCGACGCGGGCCATCGGCCGGTCGGACGTACCGTACCGCGTCACGGCTTTGGCCGCGTTCACCAGCTATTCGATCGGGCACAATGTCGGCGCCAGCGCCCTCACTGGCGCGGCGGTGCGCTACAGAATCTATTCCGCCTGGGGGCTGACCGCCATCGATGTCGCCAAGGTCTGTTTCCTCGCGGGGCTCACCTTCTGGCTCGGAAACGTGGCCGTCCTCGGCCTTGGCGCGGCCTACCATCCGGAAGCCGCGGCGGCGATCAACCAGATGCCGATCTGGCTGAATCAGATCGTGGCCGTCACCCTGCTGGTCGCCCTGGCGGGCTATGTCGCATGGGTGTCCGCCAAGCCGCGTCAGGTCGGGCGCGGATCGTGGACCGTCACGCTGCCCGGGGGGCCGCTGACGCTGCTGCAGATCCTGATCGGGATCGTCGATCTCGCGCTGTGCGCGCTGGCGATGTACATGCTGGTGCCGGACGAGCCGTTCGTGGATTTCGTGTCGGTTGCGGTGATTTTCGTGACGGCGACGCTGCTCGGGTTCGCCAGTCACTCGCCGGGCGGACTCGGCGTGTTCGATGCGGCGATGCTGGTCGGGCTGTCGCATCTGGATCGCGAGGATCTGCTGGCCGGGATGCTGCTGTTCCGGCTGCTGTACTATATCGTGCCCTTCATTCTGTCGCTGCTGTTGCTGGCCGTGCGCGAAGCCCTCGCCAGTTCACGGCGTCGCGCCGAAACGCAAGCGCCGGGGCTGCACACAACCCGGCATGACCACCTTGGGGCGTAAGTGTTTCGCGACGTGACCGATGCCAGCCGCTGAACCCAAGGAGAGCCCGGTCGCGGCCGGCGTCCCCGTGTCCAACAGGTGGGTGGACCGTCTGTTGGGAGCGACGATCGTTCTGATCGTCTCGGCTCTGGTTTTCATCTGGCTCATCGTATCCGGCGAACTCAGGGTCGCCCACGCGGTGATCGCCTGGCTGTGCATTGCACTCGCCAGCCTCGTGCCCTGGCGCATTCAGCCGCCGGCCGCGGTCTCGCGCGATGAACATGCGACCGGCCTCCTTCAGTCCGAAATGGCCGAAGCCATCGTGAACGGAATGCCGGACCCTGCCGTGCTGCTCGATCGTGCCGGCCGTGTGCTGCATCTCAACGCCGCCGCCGCGCAGCTGGTGCCGGCGCTGCGGCGCAACGAACTGGCGCTGTTCGCGCTGCGGGCGCCGGAGATCGTGACGGCGTTGCGCGAGGCCATCGCCTCGGCCCAGAGCCGGCGCGTGACATATGTGGAGCATGTGCCGGCTGATCGGTGGATGGAAATGATCATCACGCCGATGCCGGTTCCGGCGGCTTTCGGCGGATCCGACACGCATCTGCTGATGACGTTCCACGATCAGACGCCGCTGCGTCGGGTGGAGGAAATGCGCGCGGATTTCGTCGCCAACGCCAGCCATGAACTGCGCACGCCGCTGGCGGCTCTCTCCGGCTTCATCGAAACGCTGCAAGGCCCGGCCCGGCACGATCCGAAGGCGCAGGAGCGTTTTCTGGGCATCATGCAGGCGCAGGCCACGCGCATGGCGAGGCTGATCGACGATCTGCTGTCGCTGTCGCGCGTCGAACTCTCCGCGCATGTGCGGCCGGACAAGACCATCGACGTGATTCCGCTGATCCAGCAGGTCGCCGAAGGCCTCGAACTGCTGGCCGAGGAGCGCGGCGTCGAGATCGTCCTGACGCTGCCGGCGGTCCCGGTGACAGTCGCCGGCGAGCGGGAGGAGCTGCTGCGGCTGTTCGAGAACCTGATCGAGAACGCGTTGAAATACGGTGCGTCCGGTCGGCGTGTCGAGGTGAGCCTCGGCGAGGCCGCGACGCCGGACGGCACGCCGGAATATCGTATTTCGGTGCGCGATTTCGGTCCTGGCATCGCTCCCGAGCATCTCCCCCGGCTGACCGAGCGGTTTTACCGCGTCAGCGTCGGCGACAGCCGGGCCCAAGGGGGGACCGGGCTGGGCCTCTCGCTGGTCAAGCATATTCTCAACCGGCACCATGGCCGCCTGCTGATTGAGAGCGCGCCCGGCAAGGGAGCAACCTTCACGGCCTGTCTTCCGCGCCCCAAGACGATGAGTCTGTCAAAAAAACAGACGTAATTTCAATTGGTTAATTCGTCATCCAAGTGTCATCTAACCATCATATGTCTGGCACAGCCGGGCTCTAAGGGAGCCGAGGCGAGCGCGGCATCGTCCGGGTCCGCGGTCCGCCCCATAGAATCCTGCCCCATAGGATGGAGAGAACAGTGAATTTCATCAAAACCGTCGTCGCTGCAGGCATGATTGCCGCCGCATCGACCGCCGCCTTCGCGGCTGACATCACCGGCGCTGGCGCCACCTTCCCGTTTCCGGTCTACTCGAAGTGGGCCGATGCCTATAAGAAGGAAACCGGCAACGGCCTGAACTATCAGTCGATCGGCTCAGGTGCCGGCATCAAGCAGATCCAGGCCAAGACCGTGACCTTCGGCGCGACCGACGCGCCACTGAAGGCCGAGCAGCTCGAGAAGGATGGTCTCGTGCAATGGCCGATGGTGATGGGCGCGATCGTGCCGGTCGTCAATCTCGACGGCATCAAGCCGGGCGAACTGGTGCTGGATGGCACGACGCTTGCGGACATCTATCTCGGCAAGATCACCAAGTGGGACGACGCCGCGATCAAGAAGCTGAATCCGAAGCTGGCTCTGCCCGCGACTTCGATCGCCGTCGTCCGTCGTTCGGACGGTTCGGGGACGACCTTCAACTTCACCGACTACCTCTCCAAGGTCAGCCCCGAGTGGAAGACGAAGCTCGGTGCGGCGACCGCCGTCGAGTGGCCGGTTGGCGTCGGCGCCAAGGGTAACGAAGGTGTCGCGGCCAACGTCGGCCAGACCAAGAACTCGATCGGTTATGTCGAGTACGCTTATGCCAAGCAGAACAAGCTGACCTATACGGGCCTCGTCAACAGCGCCGGCAAGACCGTGCAGCCGACCGTCGCGAGCTTCCAGTCCGCTGCGGCGCATGCCGACTGGGCCAACTCGCCCGGTTACTATGTGATCCTCACCAACCAGCCGGGCGACGAATCCTGGCCGATCACGGCTGCGACCTTCATCCTGATGCACAAGGTTCCGGTCGACAAGGCGGCCGCTGCCGAAGCGCTGAAGTTCTTCAGCTGGTCGTTCGAGAAGGGTGAGAAGATGGCCGAGGAGCTCGACTACATCCCGATGCCGGCGTCGGTGGTCGAGCTGATCAAGAAGACCTGGGCGGCCGACATCAAGTCGTAAGCTGCGATGGTCATCGACCGGGGAGGGCCTCCTCTCCGGTCGTTCGCTGGAATTTGTATCTTGTCTCATCCCCATTCCCAGCCTGTCGGTACGATTGAATCGACGGGCGCGCAGGAGCGCTCCGAAATGGCCGAGATCGCCGTTAATTCAGCCGCGATGGAAGCGGCCGGCCCTCACGACCGGGCCAGGGCGCTCAGCGCCTTTAAGACTGGCGACGTTGTTTTCTACTGGGCAACGCGCATCTGCGCGATTTGCGTGCTGCTCATCCTGGGCGGCATTATCCTCTCGCTGATCGCCGGTGCGTGGCCCGCCCTTCAGGCCTACGGATTTGGCTTCCTGACGACGCAACGCTGGGCGCCGTCGGCCGATCCGCCGGTGTTCGGCGCGCTCGGCCCGATCTATGGCACATTGCTCACCTCCGTGATCGCCATGGCGATCGCGATTCCGGTCGGCATTGGCATCGCCGTTTTCCTGACCGAGCTCTGCCCGCAGTGGCTCCGCCAGCCGATCGGCATGGCCGTCGAGCTGCTGGCCGGCATTCCCTCGATCATCTACGGCATGTGGGGCTTCTTCGTGCTCGGGCCCTTCCTTGCGAACACCATTCAGCCGACGCTGATCAACACCTTCGAGGGTGTCCCGGTGCTGGGCCAGATCTTCGGCGGGCCGCCCTCCTATCTCAGCGTGTTCAACGCCTCGCTGATTCTGGCGATCATGGTACTGCCGTTCATCACCGCGATCTCGCGCGACGTGTTCTCCACCGTTCCGCCGGTGCTGAAGGAGGCCGCCTACGGCGTCGGCTGCACCACCTGGGAAGTGGTCCGCAACGTCGTGATCCCCTACACCCGGGTCGGCGTGATCGGCGGCATCATGCTGGCGCTGGGCCGCGCACTTGGCGAGACGATGGCCGTGACCTTCATCATCGGCAACTCGTTCCGGATCTCATCGTCCCTGTTCGCGCCGGGAACGACCATCTCGGCGGCGATCGCGAGCGAATTCGCCGAGAGCGATGGTCTGCATCAGTCCGCGCTGATGCTGCTCGGTCTGCTCCTGTTCGTTCTTACCTTTCTCGTCCTCGCTGCGGCCCGTCTGATGCTTGCGCGTCTGGAACGCAAGGCAGGGAACTGACATCATGAATGCACGATACGCCTCACGTCGCCGCAGCGACCTCATCGTCCGGGGTCTCTGCATCGCCGCCGCCATCTTCGGCGTCACCTGGCTGGCCCTGATCCTGTTCACGCTGCTGTACAACGGCTTTGCGGGACTGAGCCTCCAGATCTTCACCGAGAACACGCCGCCGCCCGGCTCGAATTCGGGCGGTCTGCTGAACGCCATCGTCGGGTCGCTGATCATGACGGTGATCGGCGTCGCGATCGGCGCGCCGCTCGGGCTGCTGGCAGGAACATATCTTGCCGAGTACGGCCGTCACGACAAGCTCACCTCGGTGGTGCGCTTCATCAACGACATCCTGCTCAGCGCGCCGTCGATCATCATCGGTTTGTTCATCTACGGAGCGGTGGTGGTGCCGATGGGCCGGTTCTCGGCGCTCGCGGGTGCACTGGCTCTCGCGGTGATCGTCATTCCGGTGGTGCTGCGTACCACCGAGGACATGCTGCTGCTGGTGCCGAACGCGTTGCGCGAGGCGGCCTCGGCGCTCGGCCTGCCGCGGTCGCTGGTGATCCGCCGCGTCGCCTATCGCGCCGCGCGCGCCGGCCTCATCACCGGCCTTCTGCTCGCCACGGCCCGTGTGACGGGTGAGACCGCGCCGCTGCTGTTCACCGCTCTGAGCAATCAGTTCTTCAGCCTCGACCTGACGCACACGATCGCCAACCTGCCGGTGACCATCAACAACTTCGTGCAGAGCCCCTACGACTACTGGAAGCAGCTCGCCTGGAGCGGCGCTCTGATCATCACCATCACCGTGCTTGCACTCAACATCGGCGCCCGGCTGATCGGTGCCGAGAGGAGCCCGAAATGACCGAACTCTCCGCCGTCACTGAAACCAAGGCCTTTCCGACGATGTCCATGGCCCCCGTGCCGGAGGCGACGCCGAAGGTCACGGTCCGCGACCTGAACTTCTATTACGGTCAGGCTCACGCGCTGAAGCACATCAACCTTGTGCTCGGGACCAACCGGGTGACAGCCTTCATCGGCCCGTCGGGCTGTGGCAAGTCCACGCTGCTGCGCATCTTCAACCGGATGTACGATCTCTATCCGGGCCAGCGCGCGGAAGGTCAGGTCCTGCTCGACAAGACCGACATTCTTGATCCGAAGATCGATCTCAACCTGCTCCGCGCCCGCATCGGCATGGTGTTCCAGAAGCCGACTCCGTTCCCGATGACGATCTATGACAACATCGCGTTCGGTATCCGGCTCTATGAGAAGCTCTCGAAATCGGAGATGGATAATCGTGTCGAGGCCGCCCTGCGCGCCGGCGCGTTGTGGAACGAGGTCAAGGACAAGCTCAACGCCTCGGGCCTCAGCCTGTCGGGCGGCCAGCAGCAGCGTCTGTGCATCGCGCGCACGGTCGCCATCCGGCCGGAAGTGATTCTGTTCGACGAACCTTGCTCGGCGCTCGATCCGATCTCGACCGCCCGGATCGAGGAGCTCATCGCCGAACTGAAGGACAACTACACGATCGCGATCGTGACCCACAACATGCAGCAGGCCGCGCGCGTGTCCGATTACACGGCCTTCATGTATCTCGGCGAATTGATCGAGTTCGACGCGACGAACAAGATCTTCACCTCGCCGTCCGACAGACGCACTCAGGACTATATCACGGGCCGCTTCGGCTGACGCCGCCCTGTGGGAGATCAGACATGGCTTTTGAACATACGGCCAAGGCTTTTGACAGCGATCTGCAGGAGCTCACCCGGCTCGTGGCGGAGATGGGCGGACTGACGGAGCGGCAGATCGGCGACTCCGTCGATGCGCTGATCCGCCAGGATGCAGCGCTTGCGACGCGCGTCGTCGCGGACGATGCGCGCGTCGATCAGTTGCAGCGCGATATCGAGGAGCGGGTGGTGCTCACCATCGCCCGCCGGCAGCCGATGGCTGTCGACCTCCGCGAGATCATCGGCGCCATGCGCGTCGCAACCGATCTCGAACGGATCGGCGATCTGTCCAAGAATATCGCCAAACGGGTATCGTCGCTCGACAACGAGTTCCACCCCATGCCCCTGATGCGGGGCCTGGAGCACATGACCACGCTGGTCCAGTCGCAGGTGAAGGCCGTCCTCGACGCCTACGCCGCCCACGACCTCCCGGCGGCCATGGAAGTGTGGAAGGGCGATGAGGAAGTCGACGCGATCTGCACGTCTTTGTTCCGCGAACTTCTCACTTATATGATGGAAGATCCGCGGAATATTTCCTTCTGCATCCACATGATGTTCTGCGCCAAGAACATCGAGCGGATCGGCGATCACGCGACGAACATCGCTGAAACGGTGTTTTATATGATCGAAGGGCAGGTTCTTTCCGACAAGCGCCCCAAAGGTGACATGACGTCTTTCACGGCGCCTGTGCCGCAGACCTGAGGACAAGATGGCCGCACGCATTCTGGTGGTTGAGGACGAAGAGGCGCTGACGACCCTGCTGCGCTACAACCTCGACGCCGAGGGTTACGATGTCGAGACTGTCGGCCGGGGCGACGAAGCCGATACGCGCCTCAAGGAGCGTGTGCCCGATCTCGTGGTTCTCGACTGGATGCTCCCGGGTCTGTCAGGGATCGAGCTGTGCCGTCGTCTCCGGGCCCGCCCGGAGACGAAGCAACTGCCGATCATCATGCTCACGGCGCGTGGCGAGGAAAGCGAGCGGGTGCGGGGCCTTGCGACCGGCGCGGACGATTATATCGTCAAGCCGTTCTCGGTGCCCGAACTGCTGGCGCGCGTCCGCGGCCTGCTGCGCCGGGCCAGTCCCGAGCGGCTGGCCGACATCCTTGCTTATGGCGACATCGAACTGGACCGCGAAAAGCGCCGTGTCGCGCGCTCCGGGCGGCCCATCGATCTTGGTCCGACGGAGTACCGGCTGCTTGAGTTCTTCATGGAGCATCCGGGCCGCGTCTTCAGCCGCGAACAGCTGCTCGACGGAGTCTGGGGCCGTGACATCTACATCGACGAGCGCACGGTCGACGTTCACATCGGCCGCCTGCGCAAGCTGCTCAATCTGGGCCGCGAACGCGATCCGATCCGCACGGTGCGTGGCGCCGGCTATGCGCTCGACGACCGCTTCGAGAAGACGGACTGAAGCTCGCGGGGCCGGGCGGCGGAACAGCCTCGCCGGCCCGTATCTTCGCCGGGCGGAAGGCGAAAAACGGAAAGGCCGGAGCCTCAGGCTCCGGCCTTTCCGTTTTTAAGGTGTCAGCAACAGACCGGCGGGAGCCCCTACCGCTGCTTGGGCGGCTGGCGGCGACGGTCGGCGGCGGGCTGATAGGCGACGCGCGAGTGCTGGGCGCAGTAGGGCAGGCCGGTCAGGGCCTTGCCGCCGCAGAAGTAGAATTCCGGATTGGACGGATCCCCGATCGGCCAGTGACAGGTCGCCTCGGTGAGTTCGAGCAGCGTGCGGCGCTGGCTGATCGGAACCACGTTGTCGATGGCGATCGGATCCGCCTCGACCTCGACCTCGAAGGCTTGCGCCAGGGCGGTGTTGCCGCGCGCCACCGGGCGGGTGACGCGGACCATCTGCTGGGCGGGACGCGGCTTGCGCGGGCGGGGGGCGGCCGACGAGGGGGCTTTGGCGCGCCCCGACAGGCCGAGGCGGTGAACCTTGCCGATCACCGCGTTGCGGGTGACGTTGCCGAGTTCGGCGGCGATCTGGCTGGCGGACAGACCGCTCTCCCAGAGTTTCCTGAGTTGCTCGACCCGCTCGTCGGTCCAGGCGATAGTCGTCATGGCCCTGTTCCCTTCGCGCCCGGCGCGGCGATCTCGATCTGGCCGCGCGGCATCGGTTTCCAAAAATACCTGCGGGCAGAATCCCTTAACCCTCGCCGGCCGCGCAGTGAGCGCGCTTCGGCGTTACGCCTTTACCAAAGACCGAGAGGATCAAATCTGCCGCACGAGATGTCGTATCCGACAAGGAAAACGCTACAATATGGCGTGACTCGCGCGCAAGAGTCCCCGAGTCCGCGTCCACATGTTCCAGCTTAAAAAGCAAAGAAATCGGCTTTTTGAGCGGTGTCTTCGCAATGTCATGCCCGTCGCCGACATGCGTATGCATGTTGACAGCCGTTGGCCCAGCAATAGAATATCCGCTCGTGCCGCCTGCGAAAGGCGGCACGTTTCGTTTCCGGGACAGGTTGTCCCGCGTGAATGCCCCCGTTCCGCGAGACTGGTCTGCTCCGCAGACATGTCGCGGCGCGGGTCGCCGCCGTTTTTCGATGACTTGGTTGGACCACCATGAGCCAGATCGCGCAGACCCATCTTTTGCCCGTATTCGCCCGAGCGGATCTGGCCTTTTCGCGCGGTGAAGGAGCCTGGCTGACCTCGACGGACGGCGAGCGTTATCTCGATTTCACCAGCGGTGTCGCCGTCAACGCGCTCGGCCACGCCCATCCGCATCTCGTCGCGGCGCTGCAGGAGCAGGCCGGCAAGCTGTGGCACATGTCCAACCTGTTCAAGAGCCCGGACGGCGAGCGGCTCGCGGCGCGGCTGTGCGGGGCGAGTTTCGCGGATTTCGTGTTCTTCGCCAATTCCGGCGCGGAAGCCATGGAGTGCGCGATCAAGGTGACGCGCCACTATCATGCGTCGAAGGGCCACCCCGAGCGCTACCGCATCATCACCTTCGAGGGCGCGTTCCACGGCCGGACGCTGGCGACGCTCGCCGCTGGCGGCCAGCAGAAATATCTCGAAGGCTTCGGCCCGCCGGTCGAGGGCTTCGATCAGGTGCCGCATGGCGATATCGAAGCCACCCGCAAGGCCATCGGCCCGCAGACGGCGGGCATCCTGATCGAGCCGTTGCAGGGCGAGGGCGGCGTGCGCTCCGCGCCGCAGTCCTTCTTCAAGGCGCTGCGCGAGCTGTGTGACCAGCACGGCCTGCTGCTGGTGTTCGACGAGGTGCAGACCGGCATGGGTCGCACCGGCGATCTGTTCGCCTACATGCATTGTGGCGTGACGCCGGACGTGATGGCGCTGGCCAAGGCGCTCGGCGGCGGCTTTCCGATCGGCGCGTGTCTCGCCACGCGCGAGGCGGCTGCAGGCATGACCGCGGGCACGCACGGCTCGACGTTCGGCGGCAATCCGCTGGCCGTTGCGGCGGCCAATGCCGTGCTCGACGTGATGCTGAAGCCGGGGTTCTTCGATCGCCTGCGCAAGATGTCGCTGGTCATGAAGCAGAAGCTGGCGTCCGTGGTCGACCGATATCCCGACGTGGTGAGCCAGGTGCGCGGCGAGGGGTTGCTGCTTGGCGTCAAGGCTGTCGTCCCGTCGGCGGATCTGGTGGCGGCGATGCGTGACCAGAAGCTGCTCAGCGTCGGCGCGGGCGACAACGTCGTGCGTCTGCTGCCGCCGCTGATCGTGACCGAGGCGGAGATCGAGGAAGGCGTGCGCCGCTTCGAGCAGGCCTGCGCGGTGCTGTCGCAGCCGCGGATTCAGGGAGCGGTGGCATGAGCGCTCCGCGGCATTTTCTCGACCTCAACGAACTGCCCACCATCGAGTTGCGCTCCATGCTGGACGCCGGCCTCGCCATGAAGGCGCGGCGCAAGGCGCGGCCGAACGCCGCCGATGGTGACAAGCCGTTGGTCGGCAAGACCCTGGCGATGATCTTCGAGAAGCCGTCGACGCGCACGCGCGTGTCGTTCGACGTCGGGATGCGTCAGCTCGGCGGCGACGTCATCATGCTCACCGGGCAGGAAATGCAGCTCGGGCGCGGCGAGACCATCGCGGACACGGCGCGCGTGCTGTCGCGCTTCGTCGATGCGATCATGATCCGCATCCTCAATCACGACGCGCTGCTCGAACTGGCGGCCAACGCCACCGTGCCGGTGATCAACGGCCTGACGCGGCGCTCGCATCCGTGTCAGGTGATGGCGGACCTGATGACGTTCGAGGAGCATCGCGGCCCGATCAAGGGCCGGACCGTGGCCTGGGTCGGCGACGACAACAACGTGCTGGCGTCCTGGGCGCATGCGGCCGAGCGCTTCCGTTTCGATCTGCGCGTCGCGACGCCGCCCGAACTTGCGCCGAAGAAGGCCTTCCGGGACTGGATCAAGGCGGTGGACGCGCCGATCGTCATCGGGACCGATCCGGAAGAGGCGGTGCGTGGCGTGGACTGCGTCGTGACCGACACCTGGGTCTCCATGGGCGACAAGGACAGCGAGCATCGGCACAACCTGCTGAAGCCGTATCAGGTCAACGCCAAGCTGATGTCGCTCGCCAGTCCCGACGCGCTGTTCATGCACTGCCTTCCGGCGCATCGCGGCGAGGAAGTCACCGACGAGGTGATGGACGGCCCGCAGTCGGTGGTGTTCGACGAGGCGGAGAACCGTCTGCACGCGCAGAAGGGGATTCTGGCCTGGTGTTTCGGAACGGTGGCGTAGGCCGGGCACTCGCTCCGGACCGTCTGCGTTCGGTGCGTGGCAGCCGCCCCTTTCGAGCGGCGGCCGGAGGCCCTAGATAGGGCCGATGAGATTCACCGCTTTTGCTGTTTCACTCCGACGCCGCGCGAGGCTGGCTCATGACTGATCAAAGCCCGATCCGCGCCCCGTCGGCGACGCCTGTCGACGACGCCGTGCTGCCGTTCGAGGTCGCCCCGCTGGATTTGCGGGGGCGGCTGATCCGGCTCGGCCCCTCGCTCGACGACATTCTCGGCAAACACGCCTATCCGCAGCCGGTCGCCAAGCTGCTCGGCGAGGCCATCGTGCTGACGACGCTGCTGGGCTCGTCGGTGAAGTTCGAGGGCCGTTTCATTCTCCAGACCCAGACCGATGGGCCGGTCTCGCTGATCGTGGTCGATTATGCGGCTCCCGACCGGCTGCGCGGCTATGCCCGCTTCGACAAGGACCGTCTGACCGATGGCCTGACGCCGGGCCAGTTGCTCGGCAAGGGCCATCTGGCGATGACCATCGATCAGGGGCCGCGGACCAACCGCTATCAGGGCATGGTGGCGCTGGACGGCGGCACGCTGGAAGATGCCGCGCACGAATATTTCCTGCGCTCGGAACAGATTCCGACCCGCGTCCGGCTCGCCGTCGGCGAGGAGTTCCTTCGCGGCGGAGACGGACCGCGCCATGCCTGGCGCGGTGGCGGCATGCTGCTGCAGTTCCTGCCCAAGGCGCCGGAGCGCATGCGCCAGCCCGACCTCGATCCCGGCGACGCCCCTGAGGGCAGCACCCGGCATCTGGTTCCCGAGGACGAGGCCTGGGTCGAGGGCCAGTCGCTGGCCTCGACCATCGAGGACGTGGAACTGATCGACCCGGATCTGTCGGGCGAGCGGCTGCTGTTCCGTCTGTTCCATGAGCGCGGCGTGCGGGTGTTCGATCACCAGCCGATCCGGGCCAAATGCTCCTGCTCGCGCGAGGCGGTGGCGTCGATGCTGGCCAGCTTCCCGGCGCAGGACCGGGCCGACATGGTCAAGGACGGCCGGATTGTCGTAACATGCGAGTTCTGCAACTCGGTCTACGAGTTCTCGGCCGAGGAGGCTGGCGCGGAAGCCGAATAAGCTTCGCCGTACGGGCCGTCGTTCGCTGCGTGGAGGAATGCCGGCTGCCGGCCGGAGGCCTGCGCAATTCGGGGTTTCCTCCCGCCGGCCGCTGGGCTAGGTGAATTCTAAATTCTACGAACGTTTGTCAGGGACAGCGAAATGCCCACCTACCGATCCCGAACCACGACGCATGGCCGCAACATGGCGGGCGCGCGCGGCCTGTGGCGCGCCACCGGGATGAAGGACGAGGATTTCGGCAAGCCGATCATCGCCATTGTCAATTCCTTCACCCAGTTCGTGCCGGGGCATGTCCACCTCAAGGATCTGGGCCAGCTGGTGGCGCGCGAGGTCGAGGCGGCGGGCGGCGTCGCCAAGGAGTTCAACACCATCGCGGTGGACGACGGCATCGCCATGGGCCACGACGGCATGCTGTATTCGCTGCCGTCCCGCGAGATCATCGCGGACTCGGTCGAGTACATGGTTCAGGCGCATTGCGCCGACGCCATGGTCTGCATCTCCAACTGCGACAAGATCACGCCCGGCATGCTGATGGCGGCGCTGCGGCTGAACATTCCGGTGGTGTTTGTGTCGGGCGGCCCGATGGAGGCCGGCAAGGTCCGCCTCGACGGCCAGCAGAAGTCGCTCGACCTGATCGACGCCATGGTCGCGGCCGCCGACGACAAGGTGAGCGACGCCGAGGTGCAGACCATCGAACGCTCGGCCTGTCCGACCTGCGGCTCGTGCTCGGGCATGTTCACCGCCAATTCGATGAACTGCCTCACCGAGGCGCTCGGGCTCTCACTGCCCGGCAATGGCTCGGTGCTGGCGACCCATGCGGACCGCCGCCGCCTGTTCGTCGAGGCCGGGCACCTGATCGTCGATCTCGCGCGGCGTTATTACGAAGGCAACGACGAGCGCGTCCTGCCGCGCAATATCGCGACCTTCGCCGCGTTCGAGAACGCGATGACGCTCGATATCGCCATGGGCGGCTCGACCAACACGGTGCTGCATCTGCTCGCCGCGGCCTATGAGGGCGAGGTGAACTTCACCATGTCCGACATCGACCGGCTGTCGCGCAAGGTGCCGGTGCTGTGCAAGGTCGCGCCCGCCAAGTCCGACGTCCACATGGAGGACGTGCATCGCGCCGGCGGCGTGATGGCGATCCTCGGCGAGCTGGATCGCGCGGGACTGCTCGACACCTCGGTGCCGAGCGTTCACGCCGAGACGCTCGGGCATGCGCTCGACCGCTGGGACGTCGTGCGGACCAGCAGCCGCACGGTGCAGGACTTCTATCGCGCGGCGCCGGGCGGCGTGCCGACGCAGGTCGCGTTCTCGCAGGAGCGCCGCTACGACGACCTCGATCTCGATCGCAAGGGCGGCGTGATCCGCGATGCCGAGCACGCCTTCGCCAAGGACGGCGGTCTTGCGGTGCTCTATGGCAATCTCGCCGAGGAGGGCTGTATCGTGAAGACGGCGGGCGTCGACGAGTCGATCCTCAAGTTCTCCGGCCCGGCCCATCTGTTCGAGAGTCAGGACGACGCGGTGTCCGGCATCCTCACCGGCAAGGTGAAGGCGGGCGAGGTCGTGGTGATCCGCTACGAGGGGCCGCGCGGCGGCCCCGGCATGCAGGAAATGCTCTATCCCACGAGCTATCTGAAGTCGAAGGGGCTCGGCAAGGCCTGCGCGCTGGTGACGGACGGGCGCTTCTCCGGCGGCTCGTCCGGACTGTCGATCGGCCACGTCTCGCCGGAAGCGGCCGAGGGCGGCACCATCGGCCTCGTCGAGAGCGGCGACATGATCGACATCGATATCCCGAACCGCATCATCCAGCTCCGGGTTGACGACGCCACGCTGGCGGCCCGGCGGCAGGCGCGCGAGGAGGCGGGCTGGCATCCGGCGCAGCCGCGCAAGCGGAAGATTTCCACCGCGCTCAGGGCCTATGCCGCGCTCACCACCAGCGCCGCCAAAGGCGCGGTCCGGCAGGTGCCGTAAGAGACCGGAGTGTCTAGACGGGAGCATCTCTCGCGCCGAACGCTCCCTCTCCCCGGATGCGGGAGGGGCGGAGCCGGCGTTTCCATCCGATCCTGAAACGCGCCTAATTCAGCGTGCGGCGGAAGTCCGGGCTGTCGAGCGAGAAGGTCGGGATTTCGATCTCGAAGCGCTCGCCGCTCTCGCTCACCATCTGATAGTGCCCGCCCATGAAGCCGGAGGCGGTGGTGAGCGGCACGCCGCTGGTGTACTCGAACTGCTCTCCCGGGCCGAGCACGGGCTGCTCCCCCACCACGCCTTCGCCGCGGACCTCCTGCTGGCGTCCGGTCGCGTCGGTGATGACCCAGTGCCGCCGCTGCAACTGGACGGTTTCCCCGCCATTGTTGAGGATCACGATGGTGTAGGCCCAGAAGTACTGCCCCTTGTCGGACCGCTCGGGCATGAAGCTCGGCTCGACGGTGACCTCGATCTGGCGGGTGGTAGCGCGATACATGGGAACAAACCTGATAACGAAGGTGGCAGTATAGAGCGTCGCCGGCCAGCAACCAAATGACACAGGACGAGTTGCCGCAAGCCGGCAGCCTGTCCTATCGCCCTTTGAACATAGTTGTGATCTACCCGTCCTTCGGAAACTGTCAGAATCGCTCAAAGCCCACTCTCGCCGGGTGAACAGGAAACGTCAGACGGATTCGAGTGAATGTCCTCGCTCGCCGAGCCCGCACCCCGGGCTGACCTCGCTTCACCCGCTCCCGTCAGGGACGACATTGCAGCTTTGACAGGAGGCGCGGACGGCCAGCGCGAGCTGCGCCTGGATCTGTTCCGGGGGATCGCGCTGTGGATGATTTTCATCAATCATCTGCCGACGAACGTTTTCACGTGGCTGACGACCCGCAACTACGGTTTCAGCGATGCCACCGAAATCTTCATTTTCATTTCCGGCTACACCGCCGCCCTGGTGTATGGCCGCGCGATGCGGCAGCAGGGTTTCGTACTCTCCAGCGCCCGCATCATCAGGCGCGTCTGGCAGATCTACGTGGCGCATATTTTTCTGTTCACGATCTATCTCGCCGAGATCGCCTATGTCGCACAGAGCTTCGAAAACCCGCTCTATGCCGAAGAAATGGGGATTCTTGATTTTCTGAAGCAGCCCGATGTCACGATCGTTCAGGCGCTGCTCTTGCGGTTCAAGCCGGTCAACATGGATGTGCTGCCGCTTTATATCGTGCTGATGCTGTTCTTTCCGCCGATGTTGTGGCTGCTGTTGCGCAAGGCGGACCTCGCGCTTGGCCTGTCGGTTCTGCTCTATGTCGCGACGTGGCAGTTCGATCTGTATCTGTCCGCCTATCCGAGCGGCTTCTGGGTCTTCAATCCGTTTGCCTGGCAGGCGCTGTTCGTCTTCGGAGCCTGGTGCGCGCTCGGAGGTGCGCGGCGCATGCGCCGGCTGTTGTCGTCTCCCGTCACGTTATGGCTGGCGGCCGGCTACCTTGCGTTTGCGTTCTGCGTAACCATGACCTGGTTCGTTCCGCGCCTCGAATTCCTGATGCCGCGATGGCTCAACCTGTGGATGTATCCGATCAACAAGACCGACCTCGACATTCTGCGCTTCGTTCATTTCCTCGCGCTGGCGACGGTCGCCGTCTATCTCATTCCGACCGATTGGCCCGGGCTGAAATCGCGCTGGCTGCGACCTCTCGTCCTGTGCGGCCAGCATTCGCTCGAAATATTCTGCATCGGCGTCTTCCTGGCCTTCGCCGGCCATTTCGTCCTGGCCGAATTTGGTGGCGGTGCGGCAATGCATTTCCTTGTCAGCGCGGCCGGGATCGTCATCATGTCCTGCGCGGCATGGCTGTTTGCATGGTACAAAGGGGCCGCGGGCAAAGGTGGATCGCGCCGCGCTGGGCAGACAGCGCAGGTGGATCCGGCAGGAGGCGGGACATGAAGGCGGCTGTCGCTGTGTTGCTGGCGACTGTGGCGGGCTTGCTGCTCGCGCCGCTGCCGGCACGCGCGGAGCCGCTTCCGGGCAAATCCTGCGATCTGCCGGCCTATCTCGTGACCAGCGACAGCGTCCTGAAGAACGTCGCCGCCAGCGTGAGCGAGAAAAAGGCCCTTCCCATTCTGGTGGTGGGCACGATGTCGTCGATGCTTCCCGGCAAGGATGGTGTCGCCGCCGCATATCCGGTGCGGCTGCAGGCGGCGCTCGCCGAACGGTTGCCGGGCATCGACGTGAAGGTCGACACGGAACTCCTGCCCAAGAAGAGCGCGGCTGACGTACAGCCGATGCTCGCCAGGTTTCTGGAGGATCACAAGCCGGTGCTGGTGATCTGGCAGACCGGAACGTCGGATGCGGTGCGCGCTGTCGATCCCGACGAGTTTCACACCGCCCTCGACGACGGCGTGAGCGCCATCCAGAAGGCGGGCGCGGATGTCATTCTCGTCAACCCGCAATACAGTCCCCGAACCGAAGCGATGTTCTCGCTGTCGGGCTACCTCGATATCATCCGCGCGGTGGCGCAACAGTTCGAGATTCCGGTGTTCGACCGCTTCTCGGCGATGCGGCACTGGAACGACGAAGGCGATTTCGATCTGTCCGCCACGACGCCGGGCCTCGACCTCGCCAAGCGCGTCCACGATTGCGTCGGGCGCGCGCTGGCGACGCTTGTGATCGAGACGGCGAAGATCAATCCGGCCGAACTGCGGATTCAGCGATAGGCCCGATCTACACCGCCGCCGCTTCCGGAAGCAGTTCGACCCCGCCGATCGCGGCGATCCGGCCGCGCTTCATCAGCACCACGCGGTCGGCGATCCGGCGCAGTTCGTCGGGATCGTGGCTCACCATCACCATGGGCACCCCGCCCTCGTCGCGCAGGCGAACGAGGTAAGGCAGGATTTCGGACTTGCGCTGCTCGTCCAGCGCGCCGAGCGGCTCGTCGAGCAGCAGCAGGCGCGGCTTCGACAGCAGCGCACGGCCGAGCGCGATGCGCTGGCGCTCGCCGCCCGACAACGCGCCGGGCCGGCGGTCCAGCAGGTGGCCGATATCCAGCAGCGAAACAATCCGTTCTTCCTGCGCCGCATCGCGAGGCAGGCCGCGCATGCGCCGCCCGTAGTCGAGATTCTGGCCGACGTTCAGGTGCGGAAACAGCCGCAGGTCCTGAAAGACGTAGCCGATCCGGCGCAGATGCGTCGGGACATGGATGCCGCGCCCGGTGTCGTCGAGCGTCTCGCCGTCGAGGATGATCGTGCCGCGATCGGGCGGCAGCAAACCTGCGATCATGTTGATGATCGAGGTCTTGCCGGTGCCGGACGCGCCGAAAAGGCCGAGGGCGCGGCCGTCGTTCTCGAACGCCGCGTCCAGCGTGAAGGATCCGAAGTTCTTGGCCAGATCGACGCGGAGCATGTCACATCCCGTGCGTGCGCGCGGCGGCGCGGCGGGCCAGCCATTCGGACGCGATCAGCGCGCCCATGGCGATGACGATCGAGACCAGCATCAGGCGGCCCGCGGCGGCATCGCCGTCCGGGGTTTGCAGCAGCGTGTAGATCGCCGACGAGATGGTCTGTGTTTCGCCGGGAATGTTGGAGACGAAGGTGATCGTGGCGCCGAACTCGCCGAGCGCCTTGGCAAAGCCGAGCACCATGCCGGCGATGATGCCGGGGAGCGCCAGCGGCAGCGTCACGGTTGTGAACACGCGCCACGGCGATGCGCCGAGCGTGTTGGCCGCCTGTTCGAGCCTGCGGTCCACCGCATCGAGCGACAGCCGGATCGGACGGACCAGCAGGGGAAACGACATCACGGCGCAGGCCAGTGCCGCGCCGGTCCAGCGGAATGCGAAGACGATACCGATCTCGGCGAGATATTCGCCAAGCACGCCCCGCTTGCCGAAGGTGAGCAGCAGAAGATAACCGGTGACCACAGGTGGCAGGACGAGCGGCAGATGCACGACCGCGTCCAGCGCAGCCTTGCCCCAGAAGTTCGTTCGCGACAGCAGCCACGCGACGGCGACCGCGATCGGCGTCGCGGCGATGATAGCGACGACGGCGATCCGCAGCGAGAGCGTGATCGCCGTCCACTCGGCCGGAGAAAAATCGAACACCGACGTTCGATCAGGTCGTGGGCTTGACCAGCACGGTGAAGCCGTACTTCTCGAAGATTGCGCGCGCCGGATCGGTGCGCAGGAAGTCGAGATAGGCCTTGGTGTCCGGTTTGGCCGTGACGGTGGCCGCCACCGGATAGATGATCGCCGGATGGGAGTCGGCCGGGAAGGTGCCGACGATCTTGACGCCGGGATCGACCTTCGCGTCGGTTTCGTAAACGATGCCGAGGCCGGCCTCGCCGCGCGAGACCAGCGTCAAGGCTGCGCGCACGCTGTCGGCCATCGCGAATTTCGGCTCGGCCGCCGTCCATGCACCGAGTTTCTCGAGAGCGGACTTTGCGTATTTGCCGACCGGGACCGACGTCACGTCGCCGGTGGCGATGCGGCTGTCGCCGGCGAGCTTGGCGAGATCGAAGCCCGCTCCGATGCTGACGTTGCCGATCTTCGAATCCTTCGGTGCGATCAGGACGATCTTGTTGCCGAGCAGATCGACGCGGGTCGCTTCGTTGATGGATTTTTTCTGGATGGCGTAGTCCATCCACGCGGTGTCGGCGGAAATGAAGACATCCGCCGGAGCACCCTGCTCCAGCTGCTTGGCGAGCACGGAACTGGCCGCGTAGCTCGACGTGACCTTGACGCCGGACTTGGCCGCGTAGGCCGCGTTCACGTCATCGAGGGCGTTCTTCATGGACGCGGCGGCGAAGGCCGTCAGCGTGGTCCCGACCGCAGCCGGTGCCGGCGCGCTCGGCTTGGCGTCCTGCGCATGGGCTGGCGGCATCAACTGAAGGCCGGCCAGCAGGCTCAGGGAAAGCCCGAACGACAGACGCGTGAAACGGAAAGCAATGGCGGACGAAATGACGGACATGATGGCGCTCCGCGTCGCGCGCAAAAGCACTGCGACAGCTTGATGGTCAAGGATGACGACAAGCGGAAGCGCCGTTCCGCGGTCCCCGTCCGGTTTACGACCGGCAGGGACGCCGTGCGGCGGAATGTACGCAGGTCACGGTCGCACGTAAAGGTCCCGGTCTGTCATTCAGCCGGGGCGGACAATGCGATTGAGATAAAAGGGTCTCGCACGCCACTGATCTGAATCGTTGCGGGGTGCGGACGGAGCGAGAATTTCATGGTCTTGCGCAGCCCGTCGCAACCGGTTGCGCCGCTGAATGAGGCTGGCTTCAGAAAGTGTCCGTCCTGAACCACGTCGATCCAGGCGGAGGAGGACATGCTGACGATGAGGGTGCCTGCCGGAGGAGCGGGAACGCTGACGAATCCGGCAAACGTCCCGTCTTTGGGGGCACGCTCGGGCGGCATGGGAAGTTTTGCTTCAGCCGCCGGCAGGAGAGTCAGCCTGATCGCCTGTGCGGCGGGCAGCGTGATCTCGCTGCCCGCGCCGAGCGGCGTGTGATCAGGCGCGAGCAGCAGCGCGCGTTCGCGGGCGACCGGCCACTTGAAGCCGTCGCAGCCGCCTGGCTCGGCGGCGAGCGCGGACTGGCTCCAGGCGATGCCGGCGATCCATGCAAGCGCGGCGAGGCGGCGCATGGGTCAGTCCACTGCGATCATCACGTCGGAGGCCTTGATCACGACGATCACCGGCGCGCCGGCTTTCAGCGCGAGATCGTCAACGGCCTCGTTGGTGATCGACGACGTCACGATCTGCCCGTTACCGACATCGACGCGGACGTGCGATGTGGTCGCCCCCTTCGTGACCTCGACCACCTTGCCCTTGATCTGGTTGCGTGCGCTGATCCGCATTGGAGATATCCTTTCATACTGCGCCGTCAGGCGAGCTCAAACGGCCGCCAATCAGCCGGCTGCCGTCCGGATTGATTGAAAGGACCGCCGTCCCCGAGGTTTGCGCGCATTCACGATGACACGCCGCACGAAGCATAGGCGCGGTGTGTGTGCGAGTAAACAGCCCCTTCTCACGGCGCCAGCAGCACCTGGCGGCAGGCGGCGGGCAGATCAGCCATGGTCATCGGCGGCTTCGGCTTGGGCGGTTCCTTGGGCGGTTTGGGGTGCAGCACGGCGTCGCTGAACCAGTAGGCGAGATCGCCGGGAGCGCAGCCCGGATCAGACGACGGAGGCGGCTGCGACGTGCAGTCGGCCTCGCCCGGCACACATCCGATGCGGATGTGGAAATGATAGTCGTGTCCATACATCGGCCGCACCTTGGAGAGCCACGCATTGTTGCGGCCGGCCTCGCGGCACAGCGCCTTCTTGATTGCCGCATTGACGAAGATGCGCTCGACCTCCGGCTCCGCCGCCGCCGCGCGGATGGCCTTTATATGGGTGGGGGTCCATGCGCCGGGATCGATGTCGAGCCGGTCCGGCCGCACCATCATGACGGCCGACATTTCCTCGCGTTCGTTGCGCGACAGGCGGCGGTTCGGCATCGGCGTCAGCCAGATGTCGGCGTCGAGTCCGATCTGGTGGCTGGCGTGGCCGGTCAGCATCGGCCCGCCGCGTGGCTGGGAGATGTCGCCAACGAGCAGGCCGGGCCAGCCCGCTTCCCGGCGAACCTTGTCCGAGAGCCGTTCGAGCAATGCGAGCAGGCGCGGATGCCCCCAGTTGCGATTGCGCGACAGGCGCATCACCTGCCAGGTCTCGCCGTTGATCGGCAGCGCCTGTGCCCCTGCGATGCAGCCCTTGGCGTAAAAGCCGATGGAATGAGTCGCCAGTTGCGCCGCGGTGGCCTTGCGGCCGAACAGTTCCTTTGCAGGCGTCGAGGGATCGTTCGGGTTCGCCAGCGGCGGGAGCGGCTTCGGTTCGAGCGTGCCTTTGGTCTGCGCGCGGGCGTCTGGTGCTGTGGTGAGCGCCGTGATCGCGAGGACGAATCCCGCGGCGATTCTGCAAGATCGGGGAATCAGCCAGTTATCGGACATGTGTCCAATATAGCCGAACATCGGCGGGCAAACGAGGTGACGCGCCAATCCGGGCCGGCATCGCGAGCGGGAGTTTTTCGGATGCCAGCGGCTGCACACGAAACAGGCTACGATGCCGCCGCGAGCCGTGTTTTGTTAAAGTTTTTCTAACTGTCTTTTTATGTCGGCCCGCACGGTCCGCTGATCCGGTTCGCATCGGCGGTCGAATGCTGGAAGAGTGCCGGGCGCGGCATGATAGCTCTTATTTTTTAGGAACTTAACGTTACGCCGTAACCGAACCTGACAGGCCGGGCCGGGCCGGGGCCGGGTGTCTCCCCTGGTTTCCTGCAACTGAGGATCTTCCTCAGATTACGAATTTTTCAGACTGTCTCGGGCACACAGATATGTGAAAATCGCAAGGGAAAGTCCCGATGCCTCCGGCACGGACAAAATACAGCAAGTTGATCAAGAAGCGACGCGCCGTGGAGATTCGCCGTGTCGTTGGGAAGATCGGGCTGTCCGGCACGAAGCGGAAGGCAGGGCGCGAGGCAGCGGATGATCTCGCCCGCAAGCGGGCCGAGGCCGAGGTCGCGATCGCCGAGGCGCGCAAGGCCAACGAGCGCTTGCAGGAGGCGTTCGATCTGTTGCCGCAGGGCGTGGTGTTTCTCGATCCCGAAGGCCGTTACATTCTCTGGAACGAGAAGTACGCCGACATCTATCACCGCAGCGCGGATTTGTTCAAAGTCGGGGGCAGTTTCAAGGACACGCTGCGTGCCGGTATCGCGCGCGGCGACTATCCGGAAGCGCTGGGCCGCGAGGAGGAGTTTCTCGCCGAGCGCCTCCTCAAGCAGAACACCTCGAGCGATCGGCACGAGCAATGGCTGGCGGATGGCCGCTGCATTCTGATCGAGGAGCGCGCGACCCGCGACGGCAGCATCATCGGTCTGCGGGTCGATATCACCGAACTGAAACAGCGCGAGGCTTCGTTTCGTCTGCTGTTCGAGGGCAATCCCGTTCCGATGATCGTGTGCTCGACCGAGGACGGGCGCATCATCGCGGTGAACGAGGCGGCGATCGAGCACTACGGCTATCCTCATGCCGATTTCCTGAACCTGACGATCCGCAATCTTCAGGCGTTCGATTCCGATCCGCCCTGGGTCGAACAATCGGCCAAGGACGAGGCCGGGCAGACCTGGAAGCACGTCAAGGCCGACGGGTCGCTGATCGACGTCGCCGTCTATTCGCGCCGGCTGGTTTATGAAGGCCGCCCGGCCATGCTGCTCGCGCTGATGGACATCACCGAACGCAAGCGTGCCGAGGCGCGGCTGGCGTTCATGACGCAGCACGATGCGCTGACCGGCTTGCCGAACCGCAATTTGCTGCGGAGACGGCTGGACGAACTGATGTCGCAGACCCGCCGCAGCGGCGAGAAGGTCGGGCTGGTCGTGCTCGATCTCGATGACTTCAAGTCGGTGAACGACGCGCTGGGGCACGAGATCGGCGACAAGCTTTTGGGCGGGGTGACCAAGCGCCTGCGGTCGGTGATCCGGGACGGCGATTCCGTGGCACGTCTCGGCTCCAATGAATTCGCGATCGTGATGACGGGCGTGGCCCGTCCGGAAGACGCGGCCAAGCTGGCCCAGCGCACGCAGAGCGCGATCAGCGAGCCGTTTCTGTTCGAGGGGCATTCGATTGTCATCACCGGCAGCATCGGCATCGCGATCGCGCCGGGCGACGGCGATGAGCCGGAGACCCTGCTCAAGCGCGCCGACATGGCGCTGTCCCGGGCCAAGGCCGAAGCGCGCGGCACCTACCGTTTCTTCGAGCCGGCGATGGATGCGCGGGCACAGAGCCGGCGCAAGATCGAGACCGAACTGCGGGCGGCGCTCGAGTCCGAGGTCCTGAAGCCGTATTATCAGCCGCTGATCGACATGCACACCGGACTGATCACCGGCGTCGAGGCCCTCGTGCGCTGGGAGCATCCGGACCGCGGCATGATCCCCCCCTCCGAGTTCATTCCGGTTGCGGAAGATACGGGGCTGATCGGTCCGCTCGGAACGCTGGTGCTGCGGCGAGCCTGCCATGACGCCGCACGCTGGGCGTCGCCTGTCCGCGTGGCGGTCAACCTGTCGCCCGCGCAATTCCGCTCCGGCAATCTGCTGGCCGTCGTCATGGAGGCGCTGAAGCATTCAGGCCTGCCGGCCCGGCGGCTTGAGCTTGAGATCACCGAGGCGTTGCTGCTGGACCGCAGCGATCACGTGCTGGCGACCCTGCACGCGCTGCGCTCGCTGGGCGTGCGGATCTGCATGGACGATTTCGGAACGGGATATTCGTCGCTCAGCTATCTGATGAGCTTCCCGTTCGACAAGATCAAGATCGACCAGTCGTTCGTGCGCGGGCTGTCCGCCAATGCGGACGCGCAGGCGATCGTCCGCAGCATCGTCGGGCTCGGCGCCGGTCTGCGTATGACCGTAACGGCGGAGGGTGTGGAGACTGAGGCCGAACTGAGCAGCCTGCGGGCCGAAGGATGCGACGAGGCGCAGGGCTTTCTGTTCAGCCCCGCGCGCCCGAACAGCGAGGTCGAGCGGCTTCTCGAACTCCAGAGCAAGGCGGCCGAGCAGGCGGTCAAGACACAGATCGCCTGATCGTCGTTGCCGGTCTCGCGCGGCGTCGTTACTTGGTCTGATCGTCGATGGTCGCGTCGGGAACGTTCTTCTTGATCGACGTGATCGCATCCTCCGCCGATTTCTTGGCCTTGTAGCCTTCCGACGAAAACATCGTCTCGCCGTTGGATGCCTTGAAGCGGAAACGGAATTCCCCCGCCTTATCCTTATAGACCTCGAACTTGTAAGCCATGATTTTCCCCCAAGGCGTTTTCGAGCGAAGTGGAGACCAGTTCGCGTGACGAAAATGCGTCAATCAGAACCGAGAACAGCTCAGTGGTTCAACGAAAAGCTGAACGGCTCCGACGGAAGCGAGAGTCGCTTCCTCCCGGCATGGTCGTTCGGTTCGGAAGGGGAAGTCAAGCAGGGCGGCACCGTCCCGGCGCGGGACGCCCTTCCGGAAGGCCTCAGCTGTCGACCTTGAGCGCGGCGATGAAGGCTTCCTGCGGGATATCGACCTTGCCGAACTGGCGCATTTTCTTTTTGCCCTCTTTCTGCTTTTCGAGGAGCTTGCGCTTGCGCGTGATGTCGCCACCGTAGCACTTCGCGGTGACGTCCTTGCGCAGCGCGCGCACCGTCTCGCGGGCGATCACCTTGCCGCCGATCGCGGCCTGGATCGGGATCTGGAACATGTGCGGCGGAATCAGCTCTTTCATCTTCTCGACCATGGCGCGGCCGCGCCCCTCGGCGCGGGTGCGGTGCACCAGCATCGACAGCGCATCCACCGGCTCGGCGTTGACCAGGATCTGCATCTTGACGAGGTCGGCGGGCTTGTAGTCGGTCAGGTGGTAATCGAACGAGGCGTAGCCCTTCGACACCGACTTCAGCCGGTCGTAGAAATCGAACACCACCTCGTTGAGCGGCAGCTCGTATTTCGCCATGGCGCGGTTGCCGACATAGGTCAGCTCTTTTTGAACGCCGCGACGGTCCTGGCAGAGCTTCAGGACGCTGCCGAGGTACTCGTCCGGCGTCATGATGGTGGCCTCGATCCACGGCTCCTGGATCTCGGCGATCTTCACCACGTCCGGCATGTCCACCGGATTGTGGATCTCGATCTCCGCGCCGTCCGTCATCGTCATCTTGTAGATGACGCTCGGCGCCGTCGCGATCAGGTTGAGGTTGAACTCGCGCTCCAGCCGCTCCTGGATGATTTCGAGATGCAGCAGGCCGAGGAAGCCGCAGCGGAAGCCGAAGCCGAGCGCGGCGGATGTTTCCATCTCGAAGGAGAAGCTGGCGTCGTTGAGCCGCAGCTTGCCCATCGCCGCGCGCAGGGTTTCGAAGTCGTCGGCATCGACCGGGAACAGGCCGCAGAACACGACGGGGACGGCTGGCTTGAAGCCGGCCAGCATCTCCGTCACCGGCTTGCGGTCGTCGGTGATGGTGTCGCCGACGCGGGTGTCCGCGACTTCCTTGATCGCGGCGGTGATGAAGCCGACCTCGCCGGGGCCGAGTTCGTCCACCTGCTGCATCTTCGGCGTGAAGAAACCGACGCGCTCGACGTCATAGGCCGCGCCGGTGCCCAGCATGCGGATGCGCTGGCCCTTCTTCAGGGTGCCGTCGACCACGCGCACCAGCACCACGACCCCGAGATAGACGTCGTACCAGGAATCGACCAGCAGCGCCTTCAGCGTGGCGTCGCGGTCGCCCTGCGGCGGCGGCAGGCGGGTGACGATGGCTTCGAGCACGTCCGGGATGCCGATGCCGGTTTTCGCCGAGATCATCACCGCGTCGGAGGCGTCGATGCCGATCACGTCCTCGATCTGCTGCTTGATCTTGTCCGGCTCCGCGGCGGGCAGGTCGATCTTGTTGAGGACCGGGACGATCTCGTGGTTGTTGTCGAGCGCCTGATAGACGTTGGCCAGCGTCTGGGCCTCGACGCCCTGCGAGGCGTCCACCACCAGCAGCGAGCCTTCGCAGGCGGCGAGCGAGCGCGACACCTCGTAGGCGAAGTCGACGTGGCCGGGCGTGTCCATCAGGTTGAGGATGTAGGTCTGGCCGTCATGGGCCTTGTAGGTCAGGCGGACGGTCTGGGCCTTGATGGTGATGCCGCGCTCGCGCTCGATATCCATCGAATCGAGCACCTGATCCTTCATCTCGCGCGCCTGCAGGCCGCCCGTGAGCTGGATCAGCCGGTCGGCCAGCGTCGATTTGCCGTGGTCGATATGCGCGACAATCGAGAAGTTGCGAATGTTGGAAATGGGCATCGTGGTCATATGCGCGGGATACCATCGCGCGCCCCCGCGCGGCAACCGGATTGCACCGCATTTTACGGGCTTTGCGCAGGTTCGCGGGGCGCGACCTTTTAGAGATTTCAGGCCTGCCCGATTCCCTAATACCCTGAAATGGGTTAGCACCTCGTGCGGCGGGGGACCTCAAACGAATGGAAGCGGTGGCGGAACGCGCCGGGCGTGGCAAGCGAAGCCGGGCCGGAGTCGCGATGGACAGGTTTTTGGCGTGGATTTGCGGTGCGGCCACCGGATGGCCGGGCTGGCGCCCCGCCGTCGTCTTCATTGGTGCGCATGCGCTGCTCTGGACCGCGGTCCTGACCCTGATGAAGGCCGGCCAGGATATCCACTACGACACTGCCGAAGCGTTTGCCTGGGGCCAGCAGTTTCTGCTCGGATACGGCAAGCATCCCCCGCTCAGCGGCTGGATCGCCGGGCTCTGGTTCCGGATCTTCCCAACCACCGATGCGGCGGCGTATGGGCTCGCGATGGCCACGCTGGCAGTCGGGCTCGCCGCGACATGGGCGATCGCGCGCAGGGTCGTGGATTCGCGCCGCGCTTTCGTGGCGACCGTCGCGCTGGCGATGTACCCGATCTTCAATTTCAAGGGCTACAAGTACAACGCCGACCTGCTGCAACTGGCGACACTGCCGCTGATCGTTCTCGCCTACCTCCATGCCTTCGAGCGTCGCTCCGTGCGCGCGGGCATCTGGCTGGGGCTGGCGGGAGCAGCGGGTCTGATGACGAAATACTGGGCCGTGACCACCATCGGCGCGGTGGGGCTCGCCGCCCTGATTCATCCGCAGCGCATGGCGTTCCTGCGCTCGCCCGCGCCATGGGTGGCGCTGACCGTGCTGGCGCTGGCGATGCTGCCCCACGTCGTCTGGCTGGCGCAGGTGCATTTCCTGCCCTTCACCTATGCGGGCGATGTCTACAAGCTGCCGGCGTGGAGCGCCAATCCCAGGCCGGTGCTCGACTATCTTGGCCATCACCTCGGGCTGCTGGCCCCGGTGATCGTTGTGACGGTGCTCATGCTCGGCCTGCAGCGGCCGAGCCTGCACGGCCGGCTGCGCTGGGCGGCTTTTCCCGCCTCAAGCCATGTCGTTCAGCCGGGACCCGCGCTGAATGTCTGGCTGGTCCAGGCGATTATCGCGCTCGGACCACCGCTCGCGGCCTGGGCGCTGGCGATCTACCTGAAGTCGGACTGGGGCATCCCCCTGTTCTTCCTCATGCCGCTGGCGCTGATCGCGCTTCCTCTGCTCGGCGTGAAGCGGATCGCGATGGCCTGGATGCTCTGCCTGTGGCTTCTGGTCTCGCTTGGCGCGTTGGCGGCCTCGCCGTGGCTCGCAGTCAAGTTCGGGCATGGCGGGCGCGTGCTGCATGGCACAGGACCGCGGTCCGAAATGGCCCTGACCATCACCGAGGCCTGGCACAAGCGTTTCGCCCGGCCGCTGAGCGTTGTTGTCGGCATTACCGATGTATCCGCGCCGCTGGCGTTTTACAGTCCGGACCATCCGGTGCCGTTCGTGCCGGGCGAGCCGTGGTCAGAACTGCTGACGTCGCTCGATGCCGCGAAGCGAATCGGGTTTGTCGGAATCTGCGACCGTGACGACTGGCGATTCGAAACGTGCACGGCCTGGATGGCCCAGCATGCGTCCGGCGCGGAGCAGATGGTACTGAGCCGGCAGCGCTACCTGATGAACGGCGATGTCGAGCACCTGCAATGGCACGTCTATATCGTTGCACCGGCGAACTGACGTCGGTGCGCGCTATTCCTCGCCGAACTTGCTCTCGACCAGCTCGGCGATGGCGGCGATGGCGGCGCTGGCGTCGGGGCCGGTGGCGCTGATCGTGATGGTCGTGCCCGGGCCGGCCGAGAGCATCATCAGGCCCATGATCGAGGTGCCGCCGACGGTTTCGTCGTTGCGGGTGACCTTCACGTCCGCCTCGAACCGTTCGACCGTCTGGACGAACTTCGCCGACGCGCGGGCATGGAGGCCGCGCTTGTTGACGATCGTGAGTTCGCGAATTTCGGCATCGGGACGGGACGTCCCAAGCCCGTCCGGGCCGTGGTCGTCCGGCATGTCGGTCATTTCCCGGCGAGGACGCGGCTGGCGATGGTGACGTATTTGCGCCCCGCTTCCTGCGCGGCGGCGATCGCCTCGGGAAGCGGCCGCTCCTCGCGAACCTTGGCGAGCTTCACCAGCATCGGAAGGTTGATGCCGGCCAGAACCTCGACCTTGGGCCGGCTCATGCAGGAGATCGCAAGGTTCGACGGCGTGCCGCCGAACATGTCGGTGAGGATGGCGACGCCGTCGCCGCTGTCGACGCGATTGACGGCTTCGATGATGTCGCTGCGACAGAGGTCCGCGTCATCTTCCGCGCCGATCGTGATCGATTCGATTTGTTTTTGTGGACCCATCACATGTTCGAGCGCCGCCCGGAATTCGTCGGCAAGGCGCCCATGGGTCACGAGTACGAGACCAATCATTTTAGACTCCTCGCGGGCGCTTTCTGAGTGCGCCGCACGAACGGGCCACACATCCTGATGATCCGGAAGCCCTCTTCAAGGGAGACCGGCGGCGGCGCTAGCGCATTTAGTGGTTTCATAGGTTGTCGCACAGTTCCGTGGGCCGCGCCGGCAGAGGATCGTGGCGATTGTTGGCCATATATGGTTAGCAGTTTCTGACGCAATCAGCCAAGAGCGTGATGCAATGCCACAGGCCCCTGTGTCGTGAGCAGGGCCGCCAGAACCAGCGGGAGCGCGGGAAAGCCGGATGCAACCGGAACGCGTGGAGCCGAAATCCCGTCGATCTCGGCTCTCAGGGTGGCAGGGTCGGGAAGACGGGTGCCGTCATCCGTCGCCAGATCGACGATCAGGCCGAGCTCGGCCTCATTCTCGACGGCTGCGTAGCGGCGAATGCCAAGGCCGCGAATCTCAAGCAGTCCCAGAAGGTTAGGAGCCCCCCGGACGAACAGCCGGCCGTCCGCCCGCGCGAGCAGGACGCGATCGTCCCCGATCAGCCGGGTTGCGGGAATCTGGCCCGCGAGCCCGGCCAGAATGAGATCGAAGGCGAGTCGCGATTTGCCCGCGCCGGACGGCCCCCGGATCAGCACCGCGCGTCCGCCGACGCTCACGGCCGAAGCGTGGATGCTCGCGGCCACGCTCATGTGGCGGGAAGCCGCACCACGAAGCGCGCGCCGGCAACGGGACGCTCGCCGTCCTCGTCCGGTGGCCCGAGCCGGTTTTCGGCCCAGATTCGCCCGCCATGGGCCTCGATGATCTGCTTGGAGATCGACAGGCCGAGGCCCGAATTCTGGCCGAAGCCCTGCTGCGGGCGGTCCGTGTAGAAGCGCTCGAAGACCTTTTCCAGCGCGTCGGGGCGGATGCCGGGTCCGTCGTCGTCGATGACGATTTCGACCAGCGGACGCCGGCGGCGGCAGGTGATGCGGACCTTGCCGCCCGGTTCGGAGAACGACTGCGCGTTGGAAACCAGATTGGCGATCACCTGCCCGAGCCGCGAATCGTGTCCGGGGACGGAGAAGATGTCGTTGGCGGGGCCTTCGAAGCGGACTTCGACGCCGACCTTGCTGCCCTGCTTGGTCTCGTTGGAGACACTCGCCATCATGCCGAGCAGCGTGCGCAGATCGACCGGTGCGACGTCCTGGCGCTGCAGCTCGGCATCGAGGCGGCTGGCGTCGGAGATGTCTGAGATCAGCCGGTCGAGCCGGCGCACGTCGTGCTCGATCACCGCGAGCAGGCGGCCGCGACTCTCGTTGTTGCGCGCGAGCGGCAGCGTTTCGACGGCGGAGCGCAGCGAGGTCAGCGGGTTCTTCAGTTCGTGCGACACATCAGCGGCGAACCGCTCGATGGCCTCCATGCGGTTGTAGAGCGCATCCGTCATCTCGCGCAGCGCGCCCGACAAATGGCCGATCTCGTCGCGCCGGCTGGTGAAGTCCGGAATCTCCACGCGCGACTTGATACGGCGGCGGACGTGTTCGGCGCTGTCTGCGAGCCGGCGCACCGGCCCGGCGATGGTGCTCGCGAGCAGCAGCGACAGCACGATCATCACAAACGAGGAGACAGCGAACACCTTGAGGATCGCGAGGCGCTCGGCCGTCACCATATCGTCGATGTCGTCGCCCTGTGTCGAGAGCATCAGCGCGCCATGCACCGCGCGGAAGCGCTGCACCGGCACGGCGACGGAGACGATCACCTCGCCGCGATCATTGATGCGCACCATGCTGCTCTTGATACCGGCCAGCGCGTGGGTCACCTCGCGATAGCCCTTGCCGTTCTCCGGCCCCAGTTCCTTGTAGGCGGGCAGGTCGCCGCGATTCAGCCAGGTCTTGGTGGCGATGGCCATTTTTTCGAGGAGGCCCGGCTTTTCGGTCTCGGGTGGCGGCAGGTCGAAACGCAGCACGTCGCCGCGGCCATACAGGCTGCGGCTGTCGAGAATCAGCGCGCCATAGGGATCGTAGATGCGGGCACGCGTGTTGGTCGGCGAGATCAGCCGGCGCAGCACCGGCGCGACGCGCTCCGGATTGATTGGAAATTCGATGCCGCCGAATTCGTCCGGCGCGCCGAATGTCTCGCCCGGTTTCAGTTCGAGCAGGCGGTCCGGATCGATGGTGATGGTGTTGGTTTCGACGGTGGCGGAAGCCGCGATCGCGCCCGCGATGATTTCCGCCTGAACCAGCAGGCTTTGCGCGCGGGCATCGATCAGGCCCGCGCGGAATTGCGACAGGTAAAGGATGCTGGTGACCAGCGCGATCAGGCCGGCGAGGTTGAGCGAGACGATGCGCCGGGTGAGGCTGGAGAAGCTGAGCGCGAAGATGTACTGGCCGGCGCTGCGCAGCCATCCCAGCGGCCGCCGCCAGCCGCCGCGCGATGTGGGTGTTTCCACAGCCTCGCCATCGTCGCGGACCTGCTCGCCGTCCGAGGGGACGACATGCGCGGCATCGCCGCGACCGGAAGCGTCCGGCGGCGCATCGCGCCCGGCGCTTCCGTTATTGTCGGTGCGGTCGGTTATCGGTCGGTCCAGCAAGAGCCAACACTGTCCGGTTGTTTCCGATGCAGTCCTGTGCCGGCGCGCGTTGCGGCTGGATCAACCGCGCCGCGCCTAGACTTCCTTGAAGCGGTAGCCGACACCATACAGCGTCTCGATCATCTCGAAGTCGTCATCGACCGCCTTGAACTTCTTGCGCAGGCGCTTGATGTGGCTGTCGATGGTGCGGTCGTCCACATAGACCTGATCGTCATAGGCCGCGTCCATCAGGGCGTTGCGGCTCTTGACGACGCCGGGCCGGGTGGCGAGTGCCTGCAGGATCAGAAACTCGGTGACGGTGAGCGTCACCGGCTCGTTCTTCCAGGTGCAGGTGTGGCGCTCCGGATCCATCCGCAGCGGGCCGCGATCCAGCGCCTTGGCCGCGTCGTTCTCCTTCGGGGCGGCGGTCGGATCCTTCGGCGCCGAACGCCGCAGCACCGCCTTCACCCGCTCGACCAGCAGACGCTGCGAAAACGGCTTCCGGATGAAGTCGTCGGCGCCCATCTTGAGGCCGAACAACTCGTCGATCTCCTCGTCCTTGGAGGTGAGGAAGATCACCGGCAGATCGGATTTCTGACGAAGCCGGCGCAGCGTCTCCATCCCGTCCATGCGAGGCATCTTGATGTCGAGAATCGCAAGGTCTGGCGAAGACGTGCGAAAGCCATCAAGGGCGGATGCCCCATCCGTGTAGGTCTGGATCCGGTAGCCTTCGGCTTCCAGCGCGATTGAAACGGATGTCAGGATGTTGCGGTCATCATCGACCAGGGCAATAGTTGGCATGGACCTCTTTCCGGACGGAGTGGCTTCGCGGCATCGTGCTTATTGCCGCCTGTAGGGCCGTCAAACGCCGTCTACGAGCAATGCAAGCTGGGCTGAAGTGTGACCAAGTTCCGAACGGCCTCTGGGCGTCCAATGATTCCAGCCTGTGAGCCAGTCTCTTATATCCTGCGCCGGGTGCCAGAAAAACCCCCGAAATCAATTGATATGATCAGCATATGATATCGCAGAGCCCGGAAAGTTCCACCCGGATCGCGGCCTCGCTGCTGCGGCGGGCGCTTCACGGGGCGCTGGCGACGCTCGCCGCCGGCTCCGGCGCGCCCTACTGCTCGCTGGTCAACGTGGCGACGCTCCCGGACGGGACGCCGGTGATTCTGATCTCGGGCCTCGCCCTGCATACCCGGAACATCGCGGCGGATCCGCGGGTGTCGCTGCTGCTCGACGAGCCGACCGCCGGCGACCCGCTGGAGGCCGCCCGGATCATGGTCGGCGGGGTGGCCGAACGGCTCGGCGGGGATCTTCTGGCGCTGGCCCGCCGTCGCTACCTCGCTCGCCATCCGGCGGCGGAACTCTTTGTGGATTTTAAGGATTTCGGCTTTTTCAACCTCTCGGTCGAGACCGTTCACCTGGTCGCCGGGTTCGGTCGGATCGTCGATCTCACGGGCGCGGACGTGCTCGGCGACCTCGCGGATGCCGGGGCGCTGATCGCGGCGGAACCCGACATCGTCGCGCACATGAATGCCGATCACCGCGACACCATGCGCCTCTACGCCACCCGTCTGCTGGGGGCGCAGGACGCGGACTGGACATGCACGGGGTGCGATCCGGATGGTCTCGATATGCGCGCCGGAATGGCGACGCTGCGCCTGACCTTCCCCGAGCGGGTCACCAGCCCCGGCGGGTTGCGCGCGATCCTGAAACAGCTTGCTGCGGCAGCGCGAAGCTGATGCATAAAACCTCGATGTTGCATCGCACATACTCTTAATTGATGTCTGAACCATCGAAGGACATGCGATGCGTGGGGCCGTGGTGATGGATCGTCTTGGCAAGCCGGACGTTCCCAACTAAGACGTGCCGACCGACGTCAAGGTGTCATACTCTGAGCCAGCAACCGCGTCGCCGCGTTGATTGGCAGTCGCGCGACAGAAACGCGGATTCCAAGGAGGATCATTCCGTGCAGGAAACGGGTGTACGCAACAGCGCCTATGGCGCTGATAAATTCGGTTTCAAGAACCTGAAGGCTGTTCGCTGGAATTACGGCACGCCGCAACTCACCGAGCATGCGATCGCCGGCAAGGAAGCGGTGCTGACCATCGACGGTGCGCTGTGCGCCGAGACCGGCATCTTCACCGGCCGCTCCCCGAAGGACAAGTTCACCGTCCGCGATGCTGTCACCGACAAGACGATGTGGTGGGGCGGCAACCAGTCCATCACTTCCGAACAGTTTCAGGCGCTGCACGAGGACTTCATCAAGCACGCCGAGGGAATGGCGCTGTTCGCGCAGGACCTCTATGGCGGCGCCGATCCGACCTACCGGATCAGGACGCGCGTCTATACCGAACTGGCGTGGCACTCGCTGTTTATCCGCACGCTGCTGATCCGCCCTGAGGTCAGCGAACTGGCCAGTTTCGTGCCTGAGCTGACGGTCATCGATCTGCCGAGCTTCAAGGCCGATCCGAAACGTCACGGCGTGCGCTCCGAGAATGTCGTCGCCATCGACTTCGCCCGCAAGATCGTCCTGATCGGCGGGTCTTATTATGCCGGCGAGATGAAGAAGAGCGTGTTCACCACGCTCAACTACTTCCTGCCCGAGAAGGGCGTGATGCCGATGCACTGCTCGGCCAATGTCGGCGTGAACGGCGACACCGCGATCTTCTTCGGCCTGTCCGGCACCGGCAAGACCACGCTCTCGGCCGATCCGAAGCGCACGCTGATCGGCGACGACGAGCACGGCTGGGGTCCGGAGGGCGTCTTCAATTTCGAGGGCGGCTGCTACGCCAAATGCATCAAGCTTTCGGCGGAAGCCGAGCCGGACATCTACGCGGCCAGCCGCCGGTTCGGCACCGTGCTTGAGAACGTCGTGCTCGACGAGCGCCGCGTTCCGGATTTCGACGACGGCTCGAAGACGGAGAACACCCGCTCCGCCTATCCGCTCGACTTCATCCCGAATGCCTCGCGCACCGGCCGCGCGCCGCAGCCGAAGAACCTCGTGATGCTCGCCGCCGACGCGTTCGGCGTGATGCCGCCGATCGCCAAGCTGACCCCGGCGCAGGCGATGTATCACTTCCTGTCCGGCTACACCGCAAAGGTCGCGGGCACCGAGCGCGGCGTGACCGAGCCGGAGCCGGAATTCTCCGCATGCTTCGGCTCGCCCTTCCTGCCGCGTCATCCGTCGGAATACGGCAACCTGCTGCGCGATCTGATCGCCGAGCACAAGGTGGACTGCTGGCTGGTCAACACTGGCTGGACCGGCGGCAAGTATGGCGTCGGCAAGCGCATGCCGATCAAGGTCACGCGCACGCTGCTCACCGCCGCCCTCGACGGCTCGCTGCGCAATGCTGACTTCCGCACCGACAAATATTTTGGCTTCGCCGTGCCGACCTCGGTGCCGGGCATTGAGCCTGCGATCCTCGATCCGGAAAAGACCTGGGCCGACAAGGCGGAGTTCGAGGCGACCGCGCGCAAGCTGGTCGGAATGTTCGTGAAGAACTTCGCCAAGTTCGAGGAGCATGTGGATGCGGATGTCCGCGCCGCCGCACCCGACGTCAAGCTGGCGGCCGAGTAATCGCTCCTGTCGATAGTGAATGCAAAAGGGCGGCCGGTCTGGCCGCCCTTTTTGTTTGCCGCTGCTGTCTGGCCGACAGCGGCTCATCGGAGCCGGCGTGGCTCAGTGCATGCTGGTCTTGTCGTCCTGTGATCGAATCGCGGCGCGCGCGTTGCCGAGCCCGCCGGCGGGACAGGTGCTCAGCGCCTCGCCGAGACTTTCAAGCTGCGCGCGGGCGACCGAGAAGCGGACGCTGAAGCCGTCCGGCGTCGCAAGCGTCATGATCCCGGTGGTCGGATCCGACGAATGCTCCAGCGTCCACGATCCGAGCGGATAGGTGTAGCGCAGGCTGGCGTCCTGATACTGCACGCGCAGGGCTTGCTCCAGAAGGTGCGGCAGGGTCATCAGGAGCGCGCCGGCCTGCTGCATCGGCAAGGTCAGCGAGGCAGGCTGGCCTCCGGCATCGATGAAGCCGAGCGACAGGGTGCTGCCGTCGGCGGCGATGTCGCATGTTGTCAGTTCGCGGCTCTTGATGTTCATCCGGATTCCTTCCGCCTGCGTGGTGCCCTTGCGTCAGACTCTCGCGCATTTTTCGAGATATTCCAAAGAATATAGCGAATAATCGGCCAAAACAGGCATTTTGGCAAGCTGCGGCACGCTGTCGTCCGCCGCACCGTGTCCGAGATTGGTTCTAAGAATCGATCTAAGGGAAAGAATTCGCCGGTTGCGAAATCTCAGGTTGCTGCGGTGTGCTTTGACTTCCCTAGCGCGTAATATATCATTGGATATTGCGGTCAGGGCCGCAACATACCAAAATAATCTGGAGGAATGTCACAATGAGCGCCTTCAACCTGCTGATCGGCGGTAAATCGGTGCCGGGCGATCTGGATATGCCTGTGATCAACCCGGCGACCGAGGAGGTGCTGGCACAGTGCCCGCGCGCCTCCAAGGCTCAACTGGACCAGGCCGTCGCGGCCGCTAAGGCCGCGTTCCCCGCATGGGCGGCCACCTCGCTCGACGAGCGCCGCAAGGTGATCGGAGCGATGGCCGATATCATCGAGGCCAATGCGGGCGACCTCGCGCGGCTGTTAACGAGCGAGCAAGGCAAGCCGCCGCAGGACGCAACCGGCGAGGTGCTGGGGATGGCGGGTTTCTTCCGCTACTTCACCTCTCTCGATCTGCCGATGAGGGTGATCGAGGATTCCGGCGAACGACGCGTCGAGGCGCATCGCAAGCCGCTCGGCGTGGTCGGCGCGATCGTTCCGTGGAATTACCCGCTGCTGATTCTCGGCTTCAAGCTGCCGCCCGCGCTTCTCGCCGGCAATACGCTTGTTGTGAAGCCCGCGCCCACGACGCCGCTCTCGACGCTGAAATTTGCTGAACTGGTCAAGGACGTGCTTCCTGCCGGCGTGCTCAACGTCATCGCCGATGCCAACGATCTCGGCGGCGAACTCACCCGCCATCCCGATGTGCGCAAGATCTCTTTCACGGGCTCGACCGCAACGGGGCAGAAGGTGATGGCCAGCGCGGCCGAAACGCTCAAGCGCATCACGCTTGAACTCGGCGGCAACGACGCGGGTGTGGTGCTTGACGATGTGGATCCGAAGAAGGTGGCGCCTGGCATCTTCGAGGGGGCATTCCAGAACAGTGGGCAGGTCTGCCTCGCCATCAAGCGCCTTTATGTACACGAGAAAGTCTACGACGACCTCTGCAACGAACTGGCGGATCTCGCCAGAAGCGCCGTCGTTGATGATGGGCTGAAGCAGGGCACCAAGCTCGGGCCGCTGCAGAACAAGATGCAATACGAGAAGGTGAAGGGCTTCCTCGACGACGCGCGCAAGAACGGCAACGTGATCGCGGGCGGCAACACGGTGGACCGGCCGGGTTACTTCATCGAGCCGACGATTGTTCGGGATATCAAGGAAGGCACGCGGCTGGTTGACGAGGAGCAGTTTGGTCCGGTGCTTCCGGTCATCAAGTATACCGAGGAAACAGATGTGATCCGGCGCGCCAACAATACCAGCTATGGGCTGGGCGCATCGGTCTGGTCGTCCGATCTCGATCGGGCGCACAAGGTGGCCAGCCAGATCGAGGCCGGCACCGTCTGGATCAACAAGCATCTCGACATGGCTCCGCACATCCCGTTCGGCGGCGCGAAGCAGTCCGGGCTTGGTGTGGAGTTTGCTGAGGAGGGGCTGGCGGAGTTTACCCAGCTTCAGATCATCAACGCGGCCCGCTGACTATCGGCGGCCGGCGAGACCCGCTCGGGCGGGCCTCGCCGGGGTCGGACTTGGCGGCCGCAATGAAGGGTAAAGCGATGTTCGACGCCGATTGCGATCTGGCCGCCGTGGTCTATGCCCCAGACGAGGACCCGGACGAGGTGTTGCGAAGCTTCGTCCGCGGCCTGCAGGAGCAGGGGCGGCGCGTCGTCGGCATGATCCAGGAGGGGCGCCACTGCACCGGCGGCCCGGTGCTCGCCGGCACCTTCATTCACGATGGCCGCAGGATCCGGCTGGATCAGGATCTTGGCAGCTGCGCCCAGTCGTGCCGGCTCGATCCGGCGCAATTGATGGCGGCCGGGGTCGAGATCGCCGCCGCGATCGCGCCGGACACCGATCTTCTGGTCGTGAACAGGTTCGGCAAGCTTGAGGAGCACGGCCGCGGACTCGGCTTCCTGATCGAGCAGGCGCTGGAGGCCGACATTCCCGTGGTGGTTGCTGTGGCGCAGGGCCGCTTTTCCGAATGGATCCGCTACGCGGCCGGTATGAGCGTTCGGTTGCCCTGCGATGTCGGTTCACTGCTGGCGTGGTGGCGCGCCCGAAGCAGCGATGCGGGCGCGCGAGCGGCTGACATGGCTGCCCGGGACAGCATTTGCGCGCTCGTGAAGTGAGCGGCCGTGAGGGTCAGCGTTTGCGGGATGCGGTCGATATCTTCTTCCGCGGCGGGGGCGTGGAGGGAGAGCGCTTGCGGGCCAGCCGGTTCTCGATCTTGGCAACCTCGATGGCGGTATGGCGCAGGGCCTTGGCCTCCGCGCGGCGATAATAGGTGACGATATCCGCCCCGAGATCGGTCAGCTCCGCGCCGCCGCCGTCGCGGCCGCCGCCGCGCGTCACAACCAGCGGTCCGAGAAACATCCGGTTCAGTTCGTCGACCAGCAGCCAGGCGCGGCGATAGGACATGCCGAATTCGCGCCCGGCCGCGGCGATCGAGCCGTGGCGGCGGATGGCTTCGAGAAGGGCGATCTTGCCGGGGCCGAGCCGAAGCTCGCTCTGAAAATCAAGGCGGAGGGTGAGGCGCGTCTGCATGCGACGCATCCAAAAGCGGCCAGCGGCGTCGCGTCAAGGGCGTGTTCGCCCGATCGGCCGCGTCCCGCGAAAATCCCGCCTATTCCTCCGGCTCGGTGGTGAACAGCAGGGGATAGCCCTTGGCGCGTCCGGCATCGGTCGCGGCGGTCGCCTTGGTTTCCGCCACGTCGCGGGTGAACACCGCGACGACGCAGGTCCCGCGCTGATGCGCGGTGATCATCACCTTGGTGGCCTGATCCTCGGACATGCGGAATTCGCCCTTGAGGATCGTCACGACGAACTCGCGCGGGGTGAAATCGTCGTTGACCAGAATGACCTTGTGCAGGCGGGGGCGCTCGACCTTGGCGCGAACGCGGCTGCGCGGCTTGGTGATGGTGTTGTTCATCGCAAACGCTCGATCCGGGCCGGTCTTGCTCCAACAGTGCCCGTAAACGGCACGGTCTGGCGACCAGTCGTGAAAATGAAGTTCCGGTGTGTTTAAGTGTGTGTACGTGCCTGTGTCGGTCCGCAGCTTTCGGGACAAGCGAGGCGACAAGCCTCCCGCAGGCAGTCATATTATTGCACGGATCGCCTTTGGCGTCCACAGGGCGGTTGCGATGCCTCATCTCAGCCGCGCGATGGCATCGGCGAGCGGGCGGGCGGCGCGATCATAGTCGGTCCACGGCTTGCCCTTTGCGAGCAGATCGCGCGCCGTGCGGATGGTGTAGCGTTTCGGATCGAGATTGCCGCGAACCTGCGCCCAGTTCAGCGGCATCGAGACTGTCGCGCCCGGCCGCGCGCGGGGCGACAGCGGCGCGACGGCGGTGGAGAGGCGGTCGTTGCGCAGATAGTCGAGGAAGATCTTTCCCTCGCGCTTCTGCTTGGACATGTTGATGAGATAGCGCTGCGGGCTGTCGGCGCTCATGCGGCGGCACACCTCCTGCGCGAAGGCCTTGGCCTCCGGCCAGCCGGGTTTGTCGGCTTTTGCGACCTCCAGCGGGGTCACGACATGGATGCCCTTGCCGCCGGTGGTCTTGCAGAAAGCGGCGAGGCCGATCTGCTCCAGCCGCTCGCGCATCTCCTTCGCAGCCGTCACCACCGCAGAGAACGGCACGTCCGGGCCGGGATCGAGGTCGAACACGAGGCGCCCGGGCCTGTCGGGATCGCCCTCCGCACAATTCCACGGGTGAAGCTCGATGCCGCCGGACTGGGCCACTGCAGCCAGCGCCTCCACGCTGTCGATCTGGAGATAGGGTTTGCGGTCGCCGCTCACCTTCACGGCGGTCAGGAGTTTCGAGCCGCCCGCCATGGCGTGGCGCTGGAAGAAGGTCTCGCCGTCGATGCCGTCGGGCGCGCGCACGACGGAACAGGGACGGCCCTTGATGTGCGGGATGATCCAGTCGCCGAGGCTCGCGAAATATTCGGCGAGATCGCGCTTGGTCCCGGGCGCGCCGTCGCCCGCGTCCGGCCATAGCGCCTTGTCGGGCTTCGAGATCGAAACGCCGAGCACCGTTGCCGATCCCTTGTCGCTGGCGCGTGGGGCCTTTCGTGCCACCGGCTGGGTGCGCCTGTCGGCCGTCGTCGTGCGTGTCGTCGCGGCGGCGCGGGCGAGCGGAGGCGGCGCGGCCCGCATGGCCTCCTCCGCCACCACCTCGGCGGCGGGCTTGTCGCCGCGCAGACCCTTGAACGAGGCCTGACGGATCATCCCGTCTCCGGTCCAGCCGGCGAATTCGATCTCGGCCACCAGTGTCGGCTTCAGCCAGTGCACGTCGCGGCCGCCTTCAGGCGCATTCGGACCGTCGAAGGGATTTTTGCCGGAGGCGGCGGCTTTCAGCGACGGCATCAGGCGCTTGACGGTCTCGCGGCCATAGCCGGTGCCGACCGTGCCGATATAAGTCAGCGCGCCGTCGCGGTGCACGCCTGCCAGCAGCGAGCGGAACTTGCCGTTCGTGGTCTTCCAGCCGCCGATCACGACCTCATGGCCCGGGCGCAGCTTGGTCTTGGTCCATGCGCCGGACCGGCCGGATCGATAGGGCGCATCGAGCCGCTTGGAGACAATGCCTTCGAGCTTCAGCCTGTGCGCGGAATCGAGGACGTCCTCGCCGTCGGCCTCGAAGTGCTCGACATAGCGGATGCGCGACGACTTCGCCTTCGCGCTACGCCCGAGCAGCGTCTTGAGGCGGGCCTTGCGCTCCGCAAGCGGCTTGCTCCGCAGGTCCCTGCCTTCGGCGAACATCAGATCGAAGGCATAGAAGATCAGGTCCGACGTGTCGCCGTCGGAGAGCGCGGCCTGGAGCGCGGCGAAATCCGGGTTGCCGTCAGTGTCGAGGGCGACGATCTCGCCGTCGAGAAGTGCGTCCGGCAACCTAGCGGCCTGTTTGGCGATCTCCGGAAACTGCGCCGTCCAGTCAAGTCCCTTGCGGGTGAGGAGCTTCACCTCGCCGCTCTCGACTCGCATCTGGATGCGATAGCCGTCGAACTTGATCTCATGCGCCCAGCCATCCGCCGCCGGCGGCCGCTCGACGAGCTTGCACAGTTCGGGCGCGATGAATGCGGGCATCGCGGTTTTTGTTTCACGCTCGTCCGAAGTCTTTTTCTTCGACGGCCTGGTCCTGGTCGCTTTCGCTGTCTTCGCCGCTGCAGCCGTCTTGCGTGCTCGCGCGGTTGCCTTTGCTTTCGTCGATGGCGTCGTTTTCGCCGCCTTCTTTCGCTCCGACGCAGCCAGCCCATGACGGCTGTCCCAGACCGCGCGGGCCTGCGCGCGCGCCGTCTTCAGCATGAAGGGCGTCGGCGCCCGGCCGGTGCCGGCCGCGATCTCGTCCATGGTGCGGCCGGAGGCCACCGAGGTGTCGTCGTCCAGAACCGTGTTGGCCTTGCCCTCCCGCGCTTCGTCGTCGCGGTGCTTGATCAGCAGCCAGTTGGTGCGCTTGGCCCCGGTGCGGTCGTGCTTCATCCGCACCAGCACCCATTCGCCGCGCAGCCGTTCGCCTTGCAGTGCGAATTTGAGGTCGCCCTTGCGCAGGCCCTCATGCGGATCTTCGGACAGCCAGTAGCCGCGGTCCCACAGCATCACGGTGCCGCCGCCATACTGGCCTTTCGGAATCGTGCCCTCGAAATCACCATAGTCGAGCGGGTGATCCTCGACCTCGACCGCGAGCCGCTTGTCGGCGGGATCGAGCGAAGGGCCGCGCGTCACCGCCCACGACTTGAACACGCCGTCGAGTTCGAGGCGGAAATCGTAGTGCAGGCGCGTCGCGTCATGTTTCTGGACGACGAAACGAAGCAGCTTCGAGGCCGCGACTTTCGCCGCGCCCTTTGGCTCGGGGGTCCTGGTGAAATCGCGCTTGGTGCGATAGGTCGCAAGCTTCCTGGCTGGCACGGCTGTTCCTCCGCGGCGCTACAGCGTTTCCGAGCGAAGTGGATACCGGTTCGCGTGGAGAAAACGCGTCAAATCCAAGCCTCGATCAGTTGATCGCTTGAATAAAGCGCTGAACTGATCGGACCCGGATGGAACAAGAACCGGGCTTATCGGTTCTGGTTCCCCATCCCATCTCAGGACGTTGCGGAAGATTTTGCAAGAAAGCCGTTTCGCGGAGCGGCTCAGTTGACCATCGATTTTTTCAGTGGCGAGCGCGGCGCGGTCTTGCTGGCAACAGCATCCGGACGCGGCATCGCGGCGCGCGCGTTCATCAGCTCGGTCTGATCCTCGGCGGTGTCGGCATGGACCGGCGCGACCTTCATCTCGCCGAGCCGGGCGCGAACCTCGGCGGTGAGGCCGGGATAGTCGTTCACCGGGGTGAAATCGGGGGCCTGATTCTGGCCGAGGCGGATGCCGGAATAGGCGACGAGACCGTCGCTCGTTGCCACGATGTCGCCCGCGCGCAGCGTGGTATCGGCCGCAAGGTCGACGGGCGCGAGCCCGGCCGGATCGCGGCCATTGCAGGTGCAGTCGGCCCGCAGCGCCTTGCGATAGGCGTAGGCGTTCGGCAGGTCGGAATAACGTTCGCCGCCCGAGGTCGCCGCCCCTTCGATGTTGCCGCCGTAAAACACCTTGGTGGCGCTGGCCGGGCAGAATGCCTGGCACATCTGCGCAGGCGTCGAGCCGCCGCGCGAGACCACCGGAAAATATTTTCCGTCGCAGGTACGGACGCAGAAGCCCGAGCCGCCGCCGGAGACCGAGGCCGAGCGCGGCTGCGGCGCGGGAGATGCGGGCCCACCCTGCGTGGCATACTGATCCGGATAAGAGGAGCCGACCTGAGCCGCCGGACGGCTTGGCGCGGACGAGTTTCCGAACAGGAAGTCGAACAGGCCTTCGCTGGCGGCTGGATGCGGCAGGACCGTGACGGCCCCGGCAAGGATCGGCAGCACGAGGCGGAGGCGACGCAGATGATGACGCAACGATGACTCCCGCGCACGAAGGAACTGCCCGGCGGATCGTGCAACGATCAGCTGCGGGTCAGCGCGACGTTATCGCGGGATGGTAAACGAGTGGTGTGCGTGGCCGCGGAGCCGGTGCGGTCCGGGGCGTTAAAAAACCAGCATCAGCAGCGCGAACACCGGCAGCAGAACCGCGCAGGACCAGCCCATATAGCCAAGGAAGCCCGGCATGCGGATGCCGCTGCCCACCGCGATGGCGAACACCATGAAGTTCGGCGCGTTGCCGATATAGGTCATCGCGCCCATGTAGACCGCGCCCATGGAGATGGCGGCCAGCGTCGGGGCCAGCGTGGTCATCAGAACCTGCGGATCGCCGCCCGCGAGGCCGAAGAACACGAGGTAGGTCGGCGCATTGTCGAGAAAGCCGGAGAGCGCGCCGGTCATCCAGAAATACATGGCGTTGTGCTGTGCGCCGTCCGGGGTCGTCACCAGTTGGATCAGCGGCGCGAATACGCCGTCTGCCCCGGCCTGCAACATCGCCATCACGGGAATGATGCAGACGAAGATGCCCGCGAACAGGATCGCGACCTCGCGGATCGGTTCGAAGGTGAAACCGTTCGCGGCGCGGTGCTCGTTCGGCGTCCACCACAGCGACAGACCCGCCAGCGCCAGCAGCGCGATGTCGCGCAGCAGGTTCTGCAGTTCGAGCGGCGTGCCATAAATGTCGAAGGCAATGCCCGGTTTCCACAGCGCCGACGCCAGAATGGCCGCGATCACGCCCGCAAGCAGCACGAGATTGACGAGGCCGTGCACACGCAAGGGGGCGTCGCCGCGCTGCCATACGACGGTCTCGCGGCGGCTGAGCGCCACGTCGAGAACCACGAACACCGCCAGCACGATACCTGCGACGAACAGGGTCGGTTCCCACAGATGCACGGTGGTCCAGAAGAAATCGACGCCGCGCAGGAAGCCGAGGAACAGCGGCGGATCGCCGAGCGGCGACAGCGCACCGCCGATGTTACAGACAAGGAAGATGAAGAATACAACGACGTGGGCATTGTGTTTGCGCGCGATGTTGGCGCGCACCAGCGGCCGGATCAGGATCATCGCCGCGCCGGTGGTGCCGACGATGCTGGCGATCACGGTGCCGAAGGCGAGAATGACCGTGTTGACTGCCGGCGTGCCGTGCAGATCGCCGGTCACGAGAATGCCGCCCGCGATCACATAGAGCGCGAACAGCAGCACGATGAACGACAGATACTCGGCGATCGTGGTGTGAACCAGCGCGCCGAGCGCGGTCGGAACTCCATAAGCCAGCGCCAGCGGAATCAGCACCGCCAGCGCCCAGCCGAGCGCGAACAGCGGATAGCGTCTGTGCCACGTGTGCGGGATCAGTAGCGGGCAGAGGGCGATGCTGAGCAGGATACCCGCGAACGGCAGGCCCCATGCGGCCTTCAGCTGCGCGCCGTCCAGCGCCTCGGCGGCTGAGGCCGGGCCGGTTGCAAAAAACAGGATCACGGCGGGAATGGCGAGGGCCTGGAAGAAAGTCATCCCCTTCGTTTATCAGGCTGGCGCGACAGCCTGAAGCGAAACCGGTGCGGCGAAATAAACCCGTTCGGAACAGGAGAAGAACAGGTGAAGTCGGGGGCGAAAGTCCTTAAGTTACGCCCATGCCGAAATCAGCTTCCCCGCAGCCCGCCGCTTCCGCCGTCAGTCCCGTCGCCGCCGCTCCGCTGGGACAGGGCGATCACCTGTTCCTCGTGGACGGCTCGTCGTATATCTTCCGCGCCTATCACGCGCTGCCGCCGCTCAACCGGAAGTCGGACGGGTTGCAGGTCAACGCCGTGCTCGGCTTCTGCAACATGCTGTGGAAGCTTTTGCGCGACATGCCGCAGGGCGAGAAGCCGACCCATCTCGCAGTGGTGTTCGACAAGTCCGAGATCACGTTCCGCAACAAGCTCTATCCTGAATACAAGGCGCACCGGCCGCCCGCGCCGGACGACCTGATCCCGCAGTTTCCGCTGATCCGGGAAGCAACGCGGGCCTTCGATCTGCCGTGTCTGGAGCAGGGCGGCTTCGAGGCCGACGATCTGATCGCCACCTATTCGCGGCAGGCGCGCGAGCGCGGCGCGACCGCGACCATCGTGTCGTCCGACAAGGATCTGATGCAGCTGGTCACGGAGAGCGTCTCTCTCTACGACACCATGAAGGATCGCCGCATCGGCGTCCCCGAGGTGATCGAGAAATTCGGCGTGCCGCCGGACAAGGTGGTCGAGGTGCAGGCGCTGGCGGGCGATTCCGTCGACAACGTGCCGGGCGTTCCCGGCATCGGTATCAAGACGGCGGCGCAGTTGATCACCGAATATGGTGATCTCGAAACGCTGCTGGCGCGCGCGGGCGAGATCAAGCAGCCGAAGCGGCGCGAGGCGCTGATCGCGAACGCCGAGAAGGCGCGCATCTCGCGCCAGCTCGTGCTGCTCGACGACAACGTCGCGCTGGACGTTCCGCTCGACGATCTCGCCGTACACGAGGTCGATGCGCGCAGCCTGATCGCCTTTCTCAAGGCCATGGAGTTCTCGACGCTGACGCGGCGGGTTGCCGAATATGCGCAGGTCGATGTCGCCGCGGTTGCCGCCGATCCGAAATTGCAGAGCACGTTCGCACCCGCCGATACACCGTCGGATTCGCCGTCCACGCCGCCGCTCGGCGAGGGTGCGCCGCAGATGGAAACTGGATCCTCGGGCGGCGATCTGTTCGGCCGGCAGGATGTTCCCGCGCCGAAGACCAACAACGGGCGCGGCAAGGACAGCAACGTTGTCTTCACGCCGCAGGCGCTGGCCGCTGCGCGCGCCGAGGAACTGCGCAAGCTTGCGTTCGACCGCGCGCGCTACGAGACGATTTCGGATGCGGCGCGTCTCGGCGAATGGCTGGCGCGGGCGCAGGAGCAGCGGCTGCTGTCGATCGAGGTCAAGGCCTCCTCCATCGATCCGATGCAGGCCGATCTCATCGGCGTCGCGCTGGCGTTGGCGCCGAACGAGGCGGCCTATGTCCCGCTCGGCCATCGCAAGGCGGGCGAGGGGGCGGGTCTGTTCGCGGAAGGTCCGGCCGAAGGCCAGATGCTTCATGCCGATGCGCTGGCAGCGCTGCGGCCGGTTCTCGAATCGGCAGCGGTGCTGAAGATCGGCCACGGCATCAAGTTCGCGGCGGTTCTGTTCGCGCAGCACGGCATCACCCTGCGCGCGATCGACGATCCGCAGTTGATGTCCTATGCGCTCGATGCCGGGCGCGGCTCGCACGGCCTCGAACAGCTCACCGAACGCTGGTTCGGGCATATCCCGCTGTCGCTCGGCGAACTGCTCGGCAGCGGCAAGAACAAGCTGACCTACGATCAGGTCGCGATCGACCGCGCCACGACCTTCGCGGCGGAGGGGGCGGACGCGGCGCTGCGGCTGTGGCGGGTGTTGAAGCCGCGACTGGTATCCGAGCGCATGGCCACGGTCTACGAGACGCTGGAGCGGCCGCTGATCCGTGTGCTGGCGCGCATGGAGCGGCGCGGCATCGCCATCGACACGCAGGTGCTGCGGCGGCTGTCCGGCGACTTCGCCCAGACCGCCGCGCGCGTGGAGGCGGAGATTCGCGAAATCGCGGGCGAGGAGATCAATCCCGGCAGCCCGAAGCAGCTGGGCGACATCCTGTTCGGCAAGATGAACCTGCCGGGCGGATCGAAGACCAAGACCGGCGCATGGTCCACCTCCGCGCAGGTGCTGGACGAGCTTGCCGAGGCCGGTCACGAGCTTCCGAAGAAAATTCTGGAGTGGCGGCAGGTCTCTAAGCTGAAGTCCACCTACACCGACGCGCTGCCGACCTATCTGCATCCGGTGACGAACCGCATCCACACCACTTACGCGCTGGCCGCGACCACGACCGGCCGTCTTTCGTCGAACGAGCCGAATCTGCAGAACATTCCGGTGCGCACCGAGGATGGCCGCAAGATCCGTCGCGCTTTCGTCGCGACGCCAGGTCACAAGCTGGTCTCGGCCGACTACTCGCAGATCGAACTGCGGCTGCTGGCGGAGATCGCCGATATTCCGGTGCTGAAGCAGGCATTCCGCGACAGGCTGGACATTCACGCGATGACCGCGTCCGAAATGTTCGGCGTGCCCATTGAAGGGATGCCCGGCGAGGTGCGCAGGCGGGCCAAGGCGATCAATTTCGGCATCATCTACGGCATTTCCGCGTTCGGCCTCGCCAATCAGCTCGGCATCGCGCGCGAGGAGGCGGGCGCCTACATCAAGAAGTATTTCGAGCGCTTTCCCGGCATCCGCGACTACATGGACGCGACGCGCGAGTTCTGCCGCACGCACGGCTATGTGGAGACGCTGTTCGGGCGCAAGTGCCACTATCCCGATATCAAGGCGTCGAATCCCTCGGTGCGCTCGTTCAACGAGCGTGCCGCGATCAATGCGCGCCTGCAGGGCACGGCCGCCGATATCATCCGTCGCGCCATGATCCGCATGGAGGAGGCGCTGGCGGAGAAGAAGCTGTCCGCGCGGATGCTGTTGCAGGTGCATGACGAACTGATCTTCGAGGTGCCGGACGAGGAGGTCGGCGCGACGCTGCCGGTGGTGCAGCACGTGATGCAGGACGCGCCGTTCCCGGCAGTGCTGCTGTCGGTGCCGTTGCAGGTGGATGCACGGGCGGCCGAGAACTGGGACGAGGCGCACTGAGGCGGGGTCCGTCAGGCTGCGTTCAGCTTTGGGGATGACAATCCGTCTGCGAACCGGGTTTCGATGCTGGGGCCCATGCTGACACGACGCGGATTTCTCATCGGCGCTGCTGCTGCCAGTCTTCCGGCTGCGGCTTCTGCCGAAATCGCAGCTTCGCAAACCCTCGCGCTGTGGCCGGATGGCGCGCCCGGCGGCGGAGGGCCGGGCGGCGAACGCATCGTTTCGGCGAAAGGAGCCGTGACCAATATCGCCTTGCCCGGTCTTGAGCTGTTCGCGCCTGACGCGCCCAACGGCATGGCGGTGCTGGTAACGGGCGGCGGCGGTTACAAGCGGATCGAGATGGGCAAGGAGGTCTATCCGGCGGCGCGCTGGCTGGCTGCGCATGGCGTCACCGCCTTCGCCCTGACCTATCGACTGCCGGGCGAGGGCTGGACCGATGGCCGGCTGGCTCCTTTGCAGGACGCCCAGCGGGCGGTGCGGCTGATCCGGGCCAATGCCGAGCGGTTCCATATCCGGCGCGACAGGATCGGCGTGCTTGGCTTTTCGGCGGGCGGCCATCTGCTTGGGCTGGCGGCTGTCCGGGCAAATTTTCCGTCTTATTCGGCGCGCGACGCCGCCGATGCAGTGTCCGCGCGGCCGGATTTCGTCGCGCTGATCTATCCGGTGGTGACGCTGCTTCCGCCTTACGACCACACCTCGACACGGCGCATTCTGATCGGCCGGCATCCGGGCGAGCAGCTGGCCGCCGAATGGTCGGTCCAGACCTGGGTGAGCGGCGGAAGCCCGCCGATGTTTCTGGTCCAGGCGGCCAGCGATCCGATCTCCGATCCGGCGAATACGGCGATTCTGGAAGCGGCCTGCCAGCGCGCCGGCGTGCCGGTGGTGCGGCACCTGTTTCCCTCGGGTGGTCACGGTTTCGGCATGGGGCGGCCAGGGACGCCGACAGAGCGATGGTCCGTGGAGTTCGGCCGCTGGCTGGCGCGGTTCGGGGCGGCGGGGACTCCGGGATGAAGCGACCGCTCCCGGCGGAAACCGGACGGAGGCCGGCGATGCCTCTGGCAGCGCCACCTTCGATGTGACATTGCTCGTGCCATCCTGCTGTTCCAGCTTTTCCTCCGTGGCCCATCGTGGGATGACTGCAATCACTCTCCTCGACAGCCGTTGGCTCGCCTTCGCGATCATGGCGCTGGTGATCGAACTGACGCCGGGGCCAAACATGGCCTATCTCGCAGCGCTGTCCCTGTCACAGGGCGCCCGCGCCGGCTTCGCGGCTGTCGGCGGCGTCGCCCTCGGTCTCTCGGTTTACGGTGTCGCGGCCGCGCTCGGCCTCGGGGCGCTTATCGGGCAGTCGCCCGTGATGTACGAGGGGCTGCGCTGGGCCGGCGTCGCCTATCTGTTCTGGCTGGCGTGGGATGCGTGGACGAGCGAGCGTGACGAGGCCCGGTCCCGGCAATCACCGGATATTTCGCCGAGGATGGCCTTTCGGCGGGGGCTTATCACCAATCTCCTGAATCCGAAGGCTGCGGTCTTCTATATCGCGGTGCTGCCGGATTTCATTGCCGTCGAAGGGGGCGGAATCGCCGCGCAGACCATCGCGCTCGCCGCGGTCTACGTGGGGGTTGCAACTGCCGTCCACCTTTTCATCGTGGTATTGGCCGGACAATCGCACCGCCTGATCGCCACGGCGGAGCAGCGCCGGAAGATCCGGCGCATTCTTGCCGTGGTGCTGGCCGTTGTCGCCATCTGGTTCGCCTTCAGCACGGCGCGCCCGTGAGAGAGCCGGATTTGCCCTGTTGATCCTGCGCCGAAAGACGGTTTATGTCCGTGGAGCTTTGGGCTCCGCGACAAGAGCCGCATCCGCCAACTTCAATGCCGAGAGAGTCTCCGTGTCGAAATCCGCCTCCCGCGCCCGCCTGTTCGAGATCATCCGCACGCGCTCGTTCGGACGTGGCGAGATCACGCTCGCCTCGGGCCGCAAGAGCGATTTCTACTTCAATCTCAAGCCGACCATGCTGGATCCGGAAGGCGCGACGCTGCTGGCCGAACTCACCTATGAGGCGTTGAAGGACGATCAGCTCGACTATATCGGCGGCCTCGAAATGGGGGCGGTTCCCATCGCCGGCGCGCTGGCCCAGCTCTCGTGGATGAAGGGGCATCCGATCGCGGCGTTCTTCGTGCGCAAGAAGCCGAAGGATCACGGCGCGCGGCTGGCGGTCGAGGGGCTCACGCCGGGCGAGAGCCTTGCGGGCAAGCGCATCGTGGTGGTCGAGGACGTCACCACCACCGGCGGCTCGGCGATCAAGGCGGTCGACGCCGTCAGGGCAGCCGGAGGCGAGGTTGTGCTGGTGTTCACTATGGTGGACCGTGACGAGGGCGCGACCGAAGCCTTCGCGCAGGCCGGAATCCCGTTCCGCTCGCTCTACACGGCGGCCGAATTTCTCCAGACCTGAGCAGGCCGGAGCCGGAGCGGATTACTCCGCCGGTTGAAACGCTGGCTTGCGCTCGCGCGGGGCGATCCGGAATATCGCGGGGCGCTCGAACAGGAAGTTCAGCCGCGCGGCGAGAGCCGCCCGCCAGACGGCGAGCGCGCCGGCGACGCCGATGATGGTGACCGTCAGTGACATCCAGCCGACGTCCGGAATGATGCCCGTCTTCAGCAGAACCTCCCGCGTTGTCGCCATCGGCAGGAAGAACGCGAGATAGATCATCAGCGAGTGCTCGCCGCAGTAGCGCAGTGCATCGAGCCACTTCACGCGCGCCAGCAGTGCGGCGACCACGATGACCGCCATCGCGCCCGCATAGCCGAGCAGCAGCGACACCACCGGCCACATCGCCATTTTCGCGTGGATCAGCAGGCCGTTGGCCAGCGTCCAGACGGCCAGGTAGCCGATGGCCACGAAAGGACGCTGCTGCGCGCCGCGCGCGACGGCGAAAATCCGGTCGGCGAACAGGTAGCCCGAATAGAAGTAGACGAACCGGGCGCAGAATTCGTCGATCACGGTCCAGCCGGTCGCGACCTGCATCATCTCCAGCACGGCCGCGGCGCCCCAGACGATCGGGGCGGGCACGCGCCGCGTCGCTTTCGTCACCACGAAGAAGATTGGCAGCAGGTAGATGAACCACAGGGTGCCGAAAGGTTCGATAAAGGACATCAGATAGGCCAGACCGACTTCGCCCCAGCCCGTCTCCTTCGCAAAAGAGGGGGCCTTGAAGGCGAACTGGATCGTCACCCAGAGGACATAAAAATAGGCGAAATGCACGACCTTGCGGTCGCAATAGGTGCGCCAGTCGCGGTCGATCACGCGGGCGAGGAACAGACCTGAAATCAGGAAGAAGTCCGGCATGCGGAACGGACGGGCGAAACCGACCGCGTAGTGCATGAAGCCGGTCGAATCGGTCGCGGCTTCCACCCCGAGCACGGAATGCATCATCACCACCAGGACAATGCAGATGCCCTTGGCATAGTCGACCCAGTCGACGCGTCCCGGATCGGGACGGAAGGCGACGGTGCGCTGGCTGAGATCAGTCATGACCGTTCCGTTTCGGTGCAGGTGCGCACCATGATGGACGATGTGTGTTCCTTCTGCGTTGACATCGCAAGAGGCGCGCCAATTTGCCATTCAACAGACCGTTATGGTTTCCGGGAAGGCGGACGCGACAAGGTCATGGAAAGCCGGTATGACCCAGCCGAAACGGGGGCAATCCCGTTAACCATGCGAAGGCTTTTCGATGCGGATAGCAATGATCGGGACGGGCTATGTGGGGCTGGTGTCGGGCGCGTGCCTCGCCGACTTCGGCCATCACGTGACCTGCGTGGACAAGGATGCCGGCAAGATCGCCGCTTTGTCACGCGGTGAAATCCCGATCTTCGAGCCGGGTCTGGACGCGCTGGTCGCCACCAATGCCGCCGCCGGACGGCTCGATTTCACAACCGATCTTGCCGCCCCGGTCAGCGAGGCCGATGCGGTGTTTATCGCCGTCGGAACGCCCTCGCGTCGCGGCGACGGCCACGCCGACCTCAGCTACGTCTATGCGGCGGCGCGGGAAATCGCGGCGTCGCTGACCGGCTTCACCGTCGTCATCACCAAGTCCACGGTTCCCGTCGGCACCGGCGACGAGGTGGAACGGCTGATCCGCGAGACCAACCCGCAGGCCGATATCGCGGTGGCGTCCAATCCGGAATTCCTGCGCGAGGGCGCGGCGATCCGCGATTTCAAGCTGCCTGACCGCATCGTGGTCGGTACCGCCGACGCGCGGGCGCGCAAGGTGATCTCGGATATCTATCGACCGCTGTATCTCAACCAGGCCCCGCTGATGTTCACCGACCGGCGTACGGCCGAACTGATCAAGTACGCCGCCAACGCCTTTCTCGCGACCAAGATCACCTTCATCAACGAGGTGGCCGACCTCGCGGAGAAGGTTGGCGCGGACGTGCAGGATGTCGCGCGCGGCATCGGGCTCGACAACCGCATCGGCGGAAAGTTTCTGCACGCCGGCCCCGGCTTCGGCGGCTCGTGCTTTCCGAAGGATACGCGTGCCCTGCTGCAGACCGCGCTCGACAACGACGTGCCGCTGCGCATCGTCGAATCCGTCGTCGCGGTCAACGATCACCGCAAGCGGGCGATGGCGCGCAAGGTGGCGAACGCGCTCGGCGGCAACCTGCGCGGCCGGCAGATCGGCGTGCTGGGACTGACCTTCAAGCCTAACACCGACGACATGCGCGAGGCCCCTTCGATCCCGCTGATCACGGCGCTGCGCGATCAGGGCGCGAGCGTGCGCGCCTATGATCCGGCCGGGATGGAGCAGGCGAAGGCCGAGCTGCCGGATATCGAATACGCCGACAATCCCTATGAGTGCGCGAAGGACGCCGACGCGCTGGTGCTGGTGACCGAGTGGGAGCAGTTCCGCGCGCTCGATCTCGGCCGGCTTAAGCGCGAGATGAAGCAGCCGATCATCGTCGATCTGCGCAACATCTATCCGCGCGAGGTGATGGCCGAACACGGCTTTGCCTATGAGGGCGTCGGGCAGGGCACCAAGGCCTGAAGGGCACCAGGGCTTGATTTGAGCCGGAAAGACCGGTTGTCATCGCAGCTTGTGTCCGCGATGGCCACGCAACGAGTTCGATTTGATCGCCCCGCCGTTTTCACCGCTACCGATCGATGCCGTGCTCGGCGTGCTGACAGGCACGCTCGCGCGCGCGAACACGGCTGTGCTCGTCGCGCCCCCCGGCGCGGGCAAGACCACGCGCGTGCCGCTGGCGCTGCATGCCGAGCCGTGGGCGAGGGATGGCAGGATCATCGTGCTGGAGCCGCGCCGGATCGCGGCGCGTGCCGCCGCCGAGCGGATGGCGCAGACCTTGGGCGAGCGCGTCGGCGAGACGGTCGGCTATCGCGTCCGGTTCGGCTCGAAGATTTCGCGCGCGACGCGGATCGAGGTGGTGACGGAGGGAATCTTCACCCGCCAGATCATCGACGATCCGGAGCTGTCCGGCGTCGCGGCGGTGCTGTTCGACGAGTTTCACGAGCGCTCGCTCGATGCCGATCTCGGCCTTGCGCTGGCGCGGGACGCGCAAGGCGGCCTGCGCGAGGACCTGCGCATCCTCGTGATGTCGGCGACGCTGGATGGCGCGCGGGTGGCGAAGCTGCTGGGCGATGCGCCCGTCGTCGAGAGCGAGGGCCGCGCCTTTCCGGTCGAGACGCGTTATCTCGGCCGCAAGGCCGATGCGCGGATCGAGCCGCAGATGGCGGACGCTATCGCCACCGCGCTGCGGGCCGAAGCCGGATCGGTGTTGGCCTTCCTGCCGGGCGCGGCCGAAATCCGCCGAACCGAAACCATGCTGCGCGAGCGCGTGCAGGATCCGGCCATCGACATTGTGCCGCTGTTCGGTGCGCTGGATGCGTCGGTGCAGGATCGCGCCATCTCGCCAGCTCCGCCTGGGCGGCGCAAGGTGGTGTTGGCGACGTCGATTGCCGAAACCTCGCTGACCATCGACGGCGTGCGCATCGTGGTGGACAGCGGCCTTGCCCGCGTGCCGCGCTACGAGCCGGATATCGGCCTGACCCGTCTGGAGACGGTGCGGGCCTCGCGCGCGGCGGTTGATCAGCGACGCGGACGCGCCGGACGCACCGCGCCGGGCGTCTGCTACCGGCTGTGGGACGAGCCCCAGACCGCCTCGCTGCCGGCCTTTACCCAGCCTGAAATCCTCAGCGCCGACCTGTCCTCTCTGGTGCTCGATCTGGCGCAGTGGGGCGTGACCGATCCGGCCTCGCTGGCGTTTCTGGATCCGCCGCCGCGTCCGGCGCTCACCGAGGCGCGGGCGCTGCTGCACGAGCTCGGCGCGCTCGACGACGCAGGACGCCTGACCGACGAGGGCCGCAGGCTGCGCGCGCTGGCGCTGCCGCCGCGCCTGTCGGGGCACTACCTTCCGCTGGCGACGCTGTCGCTCGCCATCGTCGCCTAC
>JAEYAW010000026.1 GCA_023404675.1 Pseudomonadota bacterium
TGCGGATCACGCAGGCCGGGTCCAACAGCCTGTTCGGAGAATGGGTCGGGTCGGGCAGCCAGGCAGCGGCCTAGCCCTTTGTCCGACAGGACCCCATATCCGTTGGCCGCACGCCGTGCGGCCGACATTCAGAGGAGAGGCATTTGAGCCCAGCGGACAACGCGACCGCACGAGCCCAAAAGGGACGGAACGCAAACAGCATGCATCCCGGCGTCGTGGAAGAGGCGGAGATCATTCTCACCTTCGACGACAACCGTCTCGCCAGCCTCGTCTTCGGACAATACGACCAGAACCTCGCCCATCTGGAGCGGCGTCTGAACGTGACCGCCATCGCCAACGGCAACCGGGTCACCGTCAAGGGCACGCCCGAAGGCTCCGAGATGGCGCGCCGGGTTCTGGAAGGGCTCTATGAGCGCGCCCGCCAGGGAGGAGCCCTCGGGCCGGGCGACGTGGACGGCGCCATCGAGGAGAGCACCCTACAGGGCAGCCTCTTCCCGGCGGCCGAGGAGCAGCCGGCCACGGGCCTCACGGCCTTCGACCAGATCTCCACCCGCAGGCGCGGCCCGGTTCGGGCCCGCAACGCGTCGCAGAACACCTATATCAAGGCGCTCAAGACCAATGAGCTCGTCTTCGCCGAGGGCCCGGCCGGCACCGGCAAGACCTGGCTTGCAGTGGGCTATGCGGTGTCGCTCCTGGAGCAGGGCCAGGTGGATCGCCTCATCATCTCCCGTCCGGCCGTGGAAGCGGGCGAGCGCCTCGGCTTCCTCCCCGGCGACATGCGCGAGAAGGTCGATCCGTATCTGCGGCCGATCTACGACGCGTTGTATGATCTGATGGACGCCCGCATCGTCGAGCGCGCCCTGCAGACGAACGAGATCGAGATCGCGCCGCTCGCCTTCATGCGCGGCCGCACGCTCACCAATGCCGTGATCATTCTCGACGAGGCGCAGAACACCACGTCGATGCAGATGAAGATGTTCCTCACCCGTCTCGGCGAGAACAGCCGCATGATCATCACCGGCGATCCGAGCCAGGTCGATCTGCCCAACGGGCAGACCTCGGGCCTCGCCGAAGCGGCAAGGCTGCTCGACGGCGTCGAGGGCATCGCGCAGGTGCGCTTCACCGCCGAGGACGTGATCCGTCACGAACTCGTGGCGCGCATCGTCGCGGCCTATGAGGGAGCGGAAGGCCGGAAGGGATAACCCTCCGCCCCGATCCGCGCACGCCATGTCCGCACCATCACCACCTATCCTGCCGACGACGGAGGTCATCTCCGCCGCCGACGCGTGGGCTGCAGAACCCGACGCCGCGACCATCGTGACCCGCGCCATCGCCGCCGCCGCGGGCGAGATCGAGGATGCCGGCGGCGAGGTCGCCGTCCAGCTCACCGACGACGAAGGCATCCGCGCGCTCAACCGCGACTGGCGCGGCTTCGACAAGCCGACCAACGTGCTGTCGTTTCCCGCCCCCGACATGCCGGCGGCGGACGGCAGCGCGCCGCCGCTCGGCGACATCGCCATCGCCTACGAGACCACCCGCCGCGAGGCGGAAAGCGAGGGCAAGCCCTTCGCAGACCATCTGAGCCACCTGGCCGTCCATGGCTTCCTCCACCTCGTCGGCTACGATCACGAGACCGACGCGGAAGCGGGCGAAATGGAAGACCTCGAACGGCATATCCTGCAAAAACTCGGCATCCCCGATCCCTATGCCGACACAGATCTTGTGAGTTGATCCATGTCTTCCACGGACCCTTCCAGTAGCAGCGCCATATCTCCCGACCGCAATCTCCCGGTGCCGGTGCGGCACGGCGAGGTGATGCGGCCCTCGGCGGAGATGTGGCTGTGGCGCGCACTGCGCACCCTGTTCGGCTGGAAGAGCGGATCGGCGCGCGCCGATCTGGAAGGCGTGCTGGAAGCCTCCGCGCCCGGCGACGAAACGAGCTTCACCACCGTCGAGCGCACCATGCTGCGCAATATCCTGCACCTGCACGAACGGCGCATCGCCGACGTCATGGTGCCGCGCGCGGACATCGTGGCGGTGAAGCGGGACATCTCGCTGGCCGAGCTGATGGGCGTGTTCGAGAGCGCCGGCCATTCGCGTCTCGTCGTCTACGACGAAACGCTCGACGAGCCCGAGGGCATGGTGCACATCCGTGACCTGCTCGCCTTCATCACCGCGCGCGCCAAGGTCGATCCGCAGGTCAACGCCAAGCGCAAGAAGCCTTTTCCGGCGGGCCTCGACCTGCGCACGGTCAATCTCGCAATGCCGCTTCAGGAAACGGAAATCGTCCGCAAGCTGCTCTACGTGCCGCCCTCGATGCCGGCCATCGACCTGCTGGCGCAGATGCAGGCGACACGCATCCATCTGGCGCTGGTGGTGGACGAATACGGCGGCACCGATGGACTGGTCTCGATCGAGGACATCGTCGAGCAGATCGTCGGCGAGATCGACGACGAGCACGATTCGGACGAACCGCCCTCGATCGTGCGCACCGGCGAGAACAGCTTCATCGCCGACGCCCGCGCCTCGCTCGACGACGTGCGCTCGGTGATCGGCGAAAACTTCATCGACGACGACGCCGATGACGACGTCGAGACCCTCGGCGGCTATCTGGTCTCCAAGGTCGGCCGCCTGCCGGTGCGCGGCGAGATCATCTCCGGCCCCGGCGACTACGAGGTCGAGGTGCTCGATGCCGATCCGCGCCGCGTCAAGCGGCTGCGCATCGGACCGCGCCGGGAGCGCCCCGCACCGCGCGGACGCCGGACGGAAGGTCCCGCCGAGCTTCCGCCGCCTGTCGCAGGCGACGGCAATGCCCCGCCAACCGGAAATGCCGCATGACCGCAACGCGCCTGCGCGCGCTGATCGCCGGAATCATTCTCTCATGGGGCTGGAGGCGAGCGCTGATCGCGCTCGCGGCCGGCGCCGTCTCGTCACTGGCGATGGCCCCGTTCAACGCCTGGCCGGTGCTGTTCGTCACCTTCCCCGTTCTGGTCTGGCTGATCGACGGCGCCGGCGCGGGCCGCCTCGGCGGCATTCCGGCCGCGGCGTGGACCGGCTGGCTGTTCGGCTTCGGCTATTTCGTGCCCGGCCTCTACTGGATCGGCAACGCGTTCCTGGTCGAGGCCGACACCTTCGGCTGGCTGCTGCCGCTGGCGGTGTGCGGCCTTCCCGCCTATCTCGCGCTGTTTCCGGCGCTCGGCTGCGCGCTGGCGCGCTGGCTCTGGAGCTCGGGCGCAACGCGCATTCTCGCACTCGCCTCCTGCCTCACCATCAGCGAATGGCTGCGCGGGCATCTGCTCACCGGCTTTCCGTGGAATGCGTTCGGCTATGCGCTCACCGAGCCGCTGGCGCTGGCGCAGACCGCCTCGCTGATCGGGCTGTGGGGCCTGACCTTCCTCGCCGTCGCGATCTTCGCCAGCCCCGCCGTGCTGGCGGATTCGCGGCGCACGCCGCGGCGCTGGCTTGCGCCTGCGCTCGCGCTCGCGACGCTGGTGGCGATGGCCGTGTTCGGAGCGATCAGGCTGGGCCAGACGCCGACCACCTTCGTCAAGGATGTGAAGCTGCGCATCATGCAGCCCAACGTTCCACAGGACGATCGTTTCAACTATGGCGCGAAAGCCGAGGTGATGCAGAAGTACCTCGCGCTGTCCGATCGCGCGACCGGCCCGCAATCGACCGGCGTGAAAGATGCGACCATCCTGGTCTGGCCCGAGTCCGCCTTCCCGTTCTTCCTCTCGCGCGAGCCCGATGCGATGGCACAGATCGCAGCACTGCTGCCGCAAGGCACAGTGCTGATCACCGGCGCTGTGCGGCCGCCGGACGTCCCGCCCGGCCAGCGCATCACGCGTGCTTACAATTCCATCTACGTGATCGATCACGACGGCACCCTGCTGTCGAACTACGACAAGCTGCATCTCGTGCCGTTCGGCGAATATTTGCCGTTCCAGCCTGTTCTCGAAAGCATCGGTCTCGAACAGCTGACCCGCGTGCGCGGTGGCTTTATCGCAGGTCGCAGCCGCAAGCCGCTGGACATTCCGGGCGCTCCGGCCGCCCTCCCGCTGATCTGTTATGAAGCCGTCTTTCCCGGCGAGATTCTCGGTGAGGGAGCACGGCCTGACTGGATGGTTAACCTGACCAATGACGGCTGGTTCGGCAACAGCACCGGCCCCTACCAGCATCTGCAGCAGGCGCGGCTGCGCGCGATCGAAGAAGGCCTGCCGCTGGTTCGCGCCGCCAATACCGGCGTTTCGGCGGTTATTGATCCGACCGGACGTTATGTCGCAAGTCTCAACCTTGGCGTCGAAGGCGTGCTCGATGCGCGCCTGCCCGCGGCATTGGGACCAACTATCTACGCAACACTCGGAAACGCCGTCGCAATTGTATTCGTAATAGCCGGGCTGATCCTCGCCCTGCGGCGCAGGACCGCATCATAGTCGCGCGCGATTCATAAGAAAACGCAGCGACGATTCATTCTGCTTTCTTATATTGATGTATTTTCTTACATTCGTGGCCCGACTATCGGCACAGGTTCCGGAAGCGCCTCGGATCTTATGTTCCCGCAATGCCTCTAAGTGTGCCTTTGAGGTCATGATTTGGACTTATCCGTGGTGCCATTTTGTTTCTAGAGCCGCCGCGCCATTGAACACGACAACCTTTTCTTGCTATGGCGACGCAGCACGTTGTGAACCCCGGCGCACATTTTCATGACGCGCTGCGGATGCAGCGGCCAAGCCAACCAAGGCTAAGGAGAACGTATGTCGACCAAGTCGCCCAACCCCGTGGACAAGCATGTCGGCAGCCGCATCCGTATGCGCCGTATCATGCTGTCGATGAGTCAGGAAAAGCTCGGCGAAGCACTTGGTCTGACGTTCCAACAAGTGCAGAAATACGAGAAAGGCACCAACCGCGTTGGCGCCAGCCGGCTGCAGCAGATCTCAGAAGTCCTTCAGGTACCGGTATCTTTTCTGTTCGACGGCGCTCCGACCAAGACGACCAACGGCGAGGGATTTGCCGAAGGTCCCTCGCCCGCTTATGTGACCGACGTGCTGTCGACCTCCGATGGCGTCGCGCTGGTGCGCGCCTTCTCGCGTATCGGGGATCCGAAACTTCGCCGCAGCATCGTCGAGCTGGCGGAGCAGATCGCGGCACGGGAAGACGCCGCGTAAGCTTTTCTCACCCACTCTGATTCGCAAAATGTCGAGCGCGTCATCCGGAGAAGCGACTCCCGACCACGCGGCAGACATGATTTTCAGGCTTGAAAGAGCACTGGCTCCATAAGTTTGCGAATAACTGGTCCCTTTGCTATTTTTTAACAGTTGACGCCACGCGCGGATCCGGGCGACGGCGTGGGCTGTCGCGATTATCTCTCCGACTGGAATCGATGTAATCGCGGCTTCGTAGGCACCCCCTGCTTTCGCCAGACAACGACGCATGCGATCCGGTGAGTCTCATGATTGATCCCCGCGCCGCGGACGGGAACGCCAGCCAGCCGCGTGCATTCTTCGGGCGACGCAAGGGGCACAAGCTGCGTGCCCAGCAAGCCGGGCTGGTGAGCGATCTGCTTCCTCATCTCGCGCTGGATATCGCGCAGCCCGCGCCGCCGTCTCTCGAAACCCTGTTCGGCGGCCGCACGGAAGCTGTACGTCTCGAAATCGGATTCGGCGGCGGCGAGCATCTCGCCGCAGAGGCACAGGCCGCGCCGCAAACCGGCTTCATCGGCTGCGAGCCGTATATCAACGGCATGGCGAAGATCCTCAGTCACATCGCCGAGCGCGATCTGAAGAATATTCGTCTGTTCGCCGGCGATGCGGCAGAACTGCTGTCCTGGGCGCCGCCCCGCTCGCTGGTCCGGATCGATCTCATTCATCCCGACCCCTGGCCGAAGCGGCGGCACTGGAAGCGCCGCTTCGTGCAGGACACCATGATCGCGGCGATGGCGCGCGCCCTGAAACCGGGGGGCACGTTCCGCTTCGTCAGCGATATCGACGATTATTGCGGCTGGACCCTCGCCCACTTCATGAACGCGCCCGCCTTCGAATGGACAGCGGAGCGGGCGGACGACTGGCGGACGCCGTGGCCCGGCTTCACCATGACGCGCTATGGCCGCAAGGCCGAACGGGAGGGACGGCGGGCGTCTTATCTGGTGTTCAGGCGGACTGGCTGAGCGCAGGCTGCGACCGCCAGAACGCCACGATGCGACCCGCCGTAGCCGGCACGAGATTCTGGTAGTTGGCGCGCGCCTCGTCCAGGTCGGTTATCGACATCACGCGCTGAGCGCCGCGCCGGATGCCGAGCAGCGCCTGAACCGTGGGCCATTGCAGCATAAGGGCCTTCGACAGCAGCAGCACGGGATCGCTGCGACTGCCCCGCAGCAACCTGTCCACGGCCTGCGGGGAAATATCGGACAGCACCGCCAGCGCGGCGACGACCTCCTCGTAGCGATGTTCGCGCGCGAAGGCGAACAGCGCGATCTCGTCCAGCTTCTGATCCGCATGCAGCACCTGCATGGCGCGATAGGCCTGCGTGAAATCCGGTGGCGCGGCGGATATGCCGTCTGTCCTTTCGCTTCGCGACACGATGCGTGCGATCTCGTTGCGCCGATTGGTATCGACAGCCTCGATCAGACGCCTGCGCAACGGCTCGGCCAGCGTATCGAGCAGCGCCTCAAGCTGGTGAGGCACCAGATCGGCCCGGCGGCCGACCACCAGCGCCAGCACCCTGTCGCGGCTGCAGCGCTTGATCAGCCCGTCATAGCCCGCGCTGGAAAAACTCGCTCCGGCATTGTCCGCGACCGTTCGCGTGACGTCGCGGTTGCCGCGCCGGATGATCACATCGGTCAGCGGCGGCGACAGGCTCGCGCGCAGCGCGATGGCGTGCAGATGCGGCTGGCCCTTCAGCCGCGCCACGTCGATCAGCAGCGGCTCGTCGAGCAGCGGAGACAGCCGGAGCGGCGGTCCGGCGATGGCGATCTCGTCGTCATGGGCGAACAGTTCGATCAGGTGGCGGGGGCCATTCGCCAACGGCGCAAGCTGCTCGGACAGACGGGCCCGGCTGGCGACGCTGGTGTGCGGGGCGAGCTGGGTGAAAATCGTGTCGAAAATCGCCACGTGGTGCGGCTGATACCGCGCGAGGCTTTCGAGGAAGAACGTCCCGATCCGATGCAGCACCGCGTTCTGCCGGGGGGTATTGCCCGAACGGACCAGATCGTCGAGTTCGGTGATAAGCGAAGGAATGGCCACGCGTCTGTCTCTGCTTGCTCGCAACGGATTGCCCCGCGGAGCCGGACGCCCCGGCAACCGCGAACCGGACTCCGCAGACGGCGGCAATCCGAAATCCGGTGCGCTCCTCGTATCGGCTGCACCAAAGCCGCACCCGGTACGCCCTGAGACGACGCCGGCCGCATGGTCCCACACTAGGCCGCGCGGATGAACGTTCGGTTAGAGAAACCGATCAACCCCGAGCGATCGCGGGTTTCATGCGCGCCGCCCGGGCTCGGCCGGAGCCCGATGGCCGTCCCCTTGTCGCAACGGGAAAAAGAGCGTATATGCTGCCCACGAAATCGAGGTCTCATAACGGTCGGGTATCCGATCGCCGGATGAGAGTGGGCCCCTCCGGGACCCGCTCTTTTTTATTATCCGCGCGTCCCCGGAAGATCCGGGATCACCCGTCTCGCTGGGGACCCAGCAACGTTCCGGGCCGGCCGCCGGCGGCCTCCCGCAACTGGATCGAAAAGGTTTTGACGCCAGACATGACCGAACCCCGTGCCGAAATCACGGATGCGGACCTGCTCAACGAGCCCCGGCTGATCGTGGAACCGGGACTGGCCGCGCGCGTCTCCGCCGTTGCCGAGCCGGTCCTCGTCGGGATGGGTTACCGGCTTGTGCGGGTTCGCGTGTCCGGTGAGGCGGGCTGCACGGTCCAGATCATGGCGGAACGCCCGGATGGAACCATGCTGATCGACGACTGCGAGGCGGTGTCGCGCGCGCTGTCGCCGGCCCTCGATATCGCCGACCCGATCGAGCGCGCCTACCGGCTGGAAATCTCCTCGCCCGGCATCGACCGCCCGCTGGTCCGGCGCTCGGATTTCGAGCGTGCCGCCGGTCATCTGGTCAAGATCGACATGGCGGTCGCCCACGAAGGTCGCAAGCGGTTCCGTGGCCTCGTCGGCCCGGTCGAAGGCGAGCGCGTGCGGCTGCACCGCGAGGATGTGCCTGAGGGACAGGATCCCGACGTGCTGCTGGTGATGGAGGACATCGCCGAGGCCCGTCTCGTGCTGACCGACGAGCTGATCGCCGAATCCATGCGGCGCGGCAAGGCGGCCGAGCGCGATCTGCGCGAGGACCTGGGTCTCGAACCGCCGCCGCCGGAACATGCGCGCAAGGCGCGGGGGGAAGCCAGACCCTCGCCGAAGAAGCCCGCAAAAAACAAGGTCAAGAAGACCACCAAGCCGCTGCCTACCAACACCAAGGCACACCGACTGGCCGCCGACGAAGCGCGGCGCGCCGCCCAGCACGAAGGAGACTGAAATCATGGCCGCTGTCAGCGCCAACAGGCTGGAGCTTCTGCAGATCGCCGACGCGGTGGCGCGGGAAAAATCCATCGACCGCACCATCGTGCTGTCGGCGATGGAAGACGCCATCGCCAAGGCCGCCCGCGCCCGTTACGGCAGCGAGACCGACGTGCATGCCGAGATCGACCCGAAGAAGGGCGAACTGCGGCTGTCGCGCCACATGCTAGTGGTCGATCACGTCGAGAACCCGGCCAACCAGATCGCCCTGGAAGACGCCCGCCGGCACAATCCGGGCGCGCAGGTCGGCGACACCATCGCCGACACGCTGCCGCCGCTGGAGTATGGCCGCATCGCCGCGCAGTCGGCCAAGCAGGTGATCGTGCAGAAGGTCCGCGACGCCGAGCGCGACCGCCAGTATCAGGAATTCAAGGACCGCATCGGCGACATCATCAACGGCACCGTGAAGCGCGTCGAATACGGCAGCGTGATCGTCGATCTCGGCCGGGGCGAGGGCATCATCCGCCGCGACGAGATGCTGCCGCGCGAAATGCTGCGCACCGGCGACCGTGTGCGCGCCTATATCTTCGACGTGCGCCGCGAGGCCCGCGGCCCGCAGATCTTCCTGTCGCGCACCCATCCGCAGTTCATGGCCAAGCTGTTCGCGCAGGAAGTGCCCGAAATTTACGACGGCATCGTCGAGATCAAGGCGGTGGCCCGCGATCCGGGCTCGCGCGCCAAGATCGGCGTGATCTCCCGCGATTCCTCGGTCGATCCGGTCGGCGCCTGCGTCGGCATGCGCGGCTCGCGCGTGCAGGCCGTGGTGAACGAACTGCAGGGCGAGAAGATCGACATCATTCCGTGGTCGCCGGACATCGCGACCTTCGTGGTCAACGCGCTGGCGCCGGCGGAAGTCGCCAAGGTCGTCATCGACGAGGACCGCGAGCGTATTGAAGTCGTGGTGCCGGATAACCAGTTGTCCCTTGCCATCGGCCGCCGCGGCCAGAACGTGCGCCTCGCCTCCCAGCTCACCGGATGGGATATCGACATCCTGACCGAGCAGGAGGAATCCGAGCGCCGCCAGGCCGATTTCGAAAACGCCACCCGCCTGTTCATGGACACGCTGAACGTGGACGAGGTGGTCGGCCAGCTGCTGGCGTCGGAGGGCTTCTCATCGGTCGAGGAATTGTCGCTGGTGGAAACCCGCGAACTCGCCGGCATCGAGGGCTTCGACGAGGAGACGGCGGAAGAATTGCAGACCCGGGCCCGCGAATTTCTGGAGCAGCAGGAAGCCGAGCTGGAAGCCAAGCTTCAGGAATATGGCGTGCAGGACGAACTCAAGGATGTCCCCGGCATCACGCTGAAGATTCTCGCCAAGCTCGGCGAGAACGGCGTCAAGACCGTCGAGGATCTGGCCGACTGCGCCACCGACGATCTCGCCGGCTGGGTCGAGCGCAAGGACGGCGAGGCGACCAAGCACGCCGGTTTCCTCGACGGCCTCGAAGTCTCGCGCGAGGAAGCCGAGGAACTTATCATGCAGGCCCGCGTCAAGGCGGGCTGGATTTCGGAAGACGACCTCGCCAGGCCGGCCGACGCCGAAGCGGCCGAGGCGGCTGAAGATCATCCGGCGTAAGGAGATGCGCACCGCATGCACGCCGCTGTCGACTCCGTCGATCTTGATCCCGGCCCCCGGACCTTGCGGTCCGGGACGGAGCGGACGTGCGCGCTCACGCGGCAGGTGCGGCCGGTCGACGATCTGATCCGCTTCGTTGTTTCTCCCGAAAACGAAGTCACGCCCGACCTGAAGCGCAAGCTGCCGGGGCGCGGATTGTGGCTGAGCGCCAATCACGCGGCGGTGGCGGATGCGACGAAGCGCGGCGTGTTCAACCGCGGATTCAAGCGTAACGTAAAGACCTCGCCGGCGCTGGCCGACGAGGTGGAAGCGCTGCTGGTCCGGGCTGCCATCGATGCGCTCGCGATCGCGGGCAAGGCCGGACTTGTGACGGCAGGTTTCACGAATGTCGAAAGGGCCTTAAGGGCCGGCGCCGCCGTGGCGCTGATCCACGCCTCCGACGCCGCCCCCGACGGGGTCCGCAAACTCGAAGCCATCGCCCGGCAGTCGGGCGGTATGGAAATCCCGGTCATCCAGACGCTCACATCCGAGCAATTGGATTTGGCACTCGGGCGTTCAAATGTGATACATGCAGCGCTGATCGCGGGGGCTGCGATCGGGACGTTCCTGTCGCGCTGCCAAATCCTGGTTCGATACCGGATGGTTGACGACGGCCACTCCGGCGCGAAAACAACGAAAAAGAATTCCGGGTCCGCACCGGCGGACGCGGCACAACGAGATTAGGACGGCTGAATGGTTGACACGAAAAATCCTGGCGACAAGACGCTCAGCGTCGGCCCGAGCAAGACCTTGACGCTCAAGCGCGGCGTCGAGCAGGGCACGGTGCGCCAGAGCTTCAGCCATGGCCGCAGCAAACAGGTCGTGGTCGAGAAAAAGACCAAGCGCCGGGTCGGCGGCGAGGACGGGCCCGCGCCGGCTCCGGCCGCACCCACGCCCGCGCCGCAACGCCCGGCCCAGAGCCGGCCTCCCCACCGTTCCGATTCCGGCCGCGGCGGTCCGGCGCGTGGCTCCGGTGTCGTGCTGCGCAGCCTCACCGAGGAAGAGCGTCAGGCGCGCGCCAGCGCGCTGGCCGACTCGCGCGTGCGCGACGAGGAAGATCGCCGCCGCGCCGAGGAAGAAGCCCGTCGCCGCGCCGAGCGCGAGAAGATCGAAGCTGCCGAGCGCGAAGCCGCCGAAGCCCGCAAGAAGGCCGAGGACGAGCGCCACCGGATTGAGGAAGAAGCCAAGCGCAAGGCCGAGCAGGAAGCCCAGAAGCGGTTCGGTGATACCCGGCCCGCCGCGCCCGCCGCGCCCGCGGCGACCGCAGCACCCGCATCCGGCG
>JAEYAW010000022.1 GCA_023404675.1 Pseudomonadota bacterium
TGGAATCGCCGGGCGACATCGGCGTCTGCAACGGCACCGCGGCGCGGGTGGAGCCTGCGGCGTTGGAGCGGGTCATCTGCACCTCGTCACGTTTGGCGCGCGGGGTGAAGCCGCCGGCAATCGCCACCGCCGTCTCGACCGTGAGGTTCGGCACGTAGGGGTACTGACCCGGGGCGGCAACCTCGCCGAGGATGAAGAACGGCCGGTAGGTCTCGACCTCGGCCGCCACATAGGGCTCGCGGATATAGCCGTTGCGCAGTTTTCCGGCGACGACATTGGCGAGCTGGCCGGGAGTGAGGCCACGGGCTGTGACGGTGCCGATCAGCGGCACGGTGATGGTGCCGTTGACGCTGACGGTGTAGCTGTTGGTGAGGCCTTCCTGCCCGTAGACGACGATGCGCAGCTTGTCGCCCGCATCCAGCCGGTATTCCGGATCGCCCACGTTGGGCGCGAAGCCGACCGTGCCGGTCGATCCGATGCTGCCGGTGACGATACCCCGCCCGGCATAGGCACGGGTATCGAGATCGTCGACGACCACGGGGCGAGGAGCGGCGCTCGCGAGTGGAAGTCCACGCGGCGCGTAGGGCACGCCGTTCGCATCCACGTAGGCGCCCGGTCCCGGACCGGACTGATGCACGCAGCCCGACACCGCGAGCGCGGCGACCGCAGCAATCAGCCAGATATGAATGACACGCACGACCCGCACCGGACTCATCCCTTTGTCGCGGACGAGACTGTTGTGCGGCCGGTATGGTTAACAAACAGTATCCGCGGGCCGATCCATGATGGCCCGCGGAAGATTCGGAGGATCGGATCAGGCGGCGACGCCGGTTCCAATCGGGCAGGCGACGCCGGTGCCGCCAAGCCCGCAATAGCCGAACGGGTTCTTGGCGAGGTACTGCTGATGATAGTCCTCGGCGAAGTAGAACGGCCCGACCGGCGCGATCTCGGTGGTGATGGCCGGCAAGCCACGGTCAGCCAGCGCCTTGCCGTACATCACCTTCGAGGCCTCGGCCGCCTGCTGCTGCGCCGCGTCGAACGTATAGATCGCCGAGCGATACTGGGTGCCGATGTCATTGCCCTGCCGCATGCCCTGCGTCGGGTTGTGACTTTCCCAGAAGGTCTTCAGCAGTTGCTCGTACGACATTCTGGCCGGATCGAACGCGACCAGCACCACCTCGGTGTGGCCGGTCTGGCCGGAGCAGACTTCCTCGTAAGTCGGATTCGGGGTCGAGCCCCCGGCGTAGCCGACGGCCGTGACATAGATGCCCTCGCCGAGTTCCCAGAACTTGCGCTCGGCGCCCCAGAAGCAGCCGAGACCGAACACGGCCTGCTGCAGCCCGGCCGGATAGGGCGGCTTCAGCGGGTGGCCGTTGACATAGTGGGTCTCGGCGGTGGGGATCGGCGTGGGGCGTCCGGGCAACGCATCCCGGGCGCTCGGGATGGCGAGGGGCTTGCGGGCGAACAGCATGGCGGTCTCCGCGTTCGAAAGGGTTTAAGAGATCCCTAATATAGGACGCCGGGCAAAAACCGCATCCCGGGCACCGGCGCGGCGGTGCGTTTCAGTCGCGGGCATAGCCGATCAGCGGCTTGCGCGGCCGCCCGATCAAGAGCAGCACGATTCCGACGACGCCGAGCACGCCCCAGGCCGGCTGTGCCAGCACCACGCGGGCAGCGTGGTCCCACAGCCAGGGCGACAGTCCCTCGACGCTGGCCCGGAACGCCGCCTGGCTGGTCTGATGGATGTCGTTCCAGAATTCGCCGAGCGGGGTGAGACGGACGGCCTGATCGGCAATGGTCCGCGCGCCGTCATAGACAAGGAAGATGAACGCCGCCGCGAGCGCGAGCAATCCCAGCAGGCGAAAGAGGCCACGGATCATCGGATCCCCTGTAACTGTTCTGGCGCAGACCGTCCGGCCACTGCTGCGGCATCGCAACCTTGCCGGAACCCCGATCCTCTGGCCATAATGGGCCGCCCTGCGAAATTCAACCCGGATCGGCCGGCACCGTTCTCCGGAAACCGTTGACGCTGGCGCGCCCGGGCATTATAAGGCCCGGAACTGGCGGCGGGGCATTCCGCCGCCGCTGTTCTTTGAGACGATCTCTCCTCTGGATGGCTTTTGCTTAGCTTCCGAAGAGCATCACTCGGGAACGACAGTATTCCCAACACGGTTGCCCGACGTGGCGGCATAATCAGCGTGGTCCGGACCGACGGGCTGCCGAAGGATTTTGAAGAGCATGGCAAATACGAGCTCTGCCAAGAAGGCGACGCGCAAGATTGCCCGCCGGACCATCGTCAACAAGTCCCGCCGGACCCGGATGCGCAATTCCGTCCGTCTCGTCGAGGCGGCGATCGAGCGCGGTGACCGCGCCGCCGCCCTGCAGGCGATGCAGAGCGCCGAGCCGGAACTGATGAAGGCGGCACAGTCCAACATCATCCATAAGAACAACGCGAGCCGTAAGGTCTCGCGCCTGACCCACCAGATCGCGAAGCTCGCGCAGTAATCCCGCGACGCCTGTCCTATGGGGCACGGCGACGCTTCACGCGAAGCTGGAAGTTTCGAAGAGGCCCGGCACAACCGGGCCTCTTTTTTATTTGCTCGGTCTTTCTTCTCTCGGTTCTCTTTGCCGGCGCGATCCCGCCCGTCTTTCGCGCGTGCGTTGCCCGCATCGCGTATCCCGCGCTGCATCCAGCCGACGCCGCCTGTGTGAGCGGGCACCCTTGCCGATGACAGGGGCGTCGTTCCCGACCTTGCGTTCGGCGCTCACACAATCCCTGCGACCAGCAAGCCCTCATCGCACGCGCGAAACGCGCGATGCATCATTGCTCGCGAATGGCAAGAGCGCCCGCGACAAGGACTGTAAGAAGGCGCCGGAGTTACCCTCATTCGCCGCGCGAAAAAATCTGCGGCTGGTGAGCCACTTATCGGCAAAGTGCGGCAAAGCACTTTGAAAAGCCCATCCGCAGGCCCACGAACGTAAATGTTTGATGAACTTTTTTTTTCGGTGTGACGGACAATGCAACGGGGCGAACCCGCGCTGAATCTGCGCACAGATTCAGAACGTTGAAAGTACCGTCCCACGTTGGAACACACCGAATGCGCGGAAACACGCTGTGTTCGGCAACTTATAAAAATCAAAACCGTTGCGGCTCCTCGGGCCACGTGGTTTTGTTGGGTCATTCGCGGCGCTTGCAAATGGTCTGGTTAGTGCGACCGGAGATTGGCAGCGGACGTGCAGATCGGCGGCGATTGGTGCGTTAGCGAGGCTCTCCCAGCAGCGAGCAGGCCTCCCCCATGGCAACATGGGAACGGGGTGGCTTGTCTGGAGTTCGGGAAGCAGCGGCGTCGCGTGATCAGATTGCTGAAGCTTCGACCGCCAGCCTGGGGATTGGCGACACGACGTGGACAGAACGAGGAGCGGCGAACCGACACGACAAGACGTTGAGCGATGCGACGCACGTCGCGAATTTCGATCTCCATTCGTGGGAACATAGAGATCAAACTTGGCGCGGGAAACCGCGACGGGAGGGGGTTATGTCACACTGGTCATTTGAAAAGAGCGGCTGGCTTCGCGCGTTCGTTGTCTCCGCGCCGTCTGTTTCATGGCATTTGATTGCGCGGACGAGCTCCGTGCAGGCTGAGCATGACCTCGCTCGCTCCTGTTGCGCTCGGCAGCATTGTCCTCGGCCATTTCTTGGTCCTCGGCCATTTCTTGCCGCCTCTCCACCGGAGACTTGGCTTGCGCTGAACTGATCTCAAGCGGCGCGCCTTCACCACCCGACACACCGACGGCCGTTTCGCAGCCCGCCTTTCGCGGGAAAGTCACTGGCTGTCCCCAAATGCAACCGTCGCTCGACGACACAACAACAAGAAAGAAAAACGATGGACCTCGGAACATCCCATCCCATGAACGAGAACGAACAGGATCGCTGGTCGCGCGTGAAGGGCCGGCTGCGTTCCAGCGTGGGCGAGGATGTGTATACGAGCTGGTTCGCGCGGATGGATCTTGAGAGCATCGACGACGAGACCGTGCGCCTCTCGGTGCCCACGCGTTTCCTCAAGAGCTGGATCCAGTCGCACTATGCCGATCGCGTCCTGAGCTGCTGGCAGTCCGAGCTGCCGCAGGTGCATCGCGTGGATCTGAGCGTGCGCTCCGCCATCCGCTCCGCGGCCCCTCAGCCCAAGGACATCAAGCAGGCGGCCGAGGCCCGCCGCAGTGATGCCGCTGAGGTCCGTCCCGCAGCGGAATCGCGCCCCGTTTCCATGGCGCCTCCCGCGTCCGCGGGCCACGAATCGCTCGGCGGCTCGCCGCTCGATCCGCGCCTCACCTTTGCGAGCTTCGTGGCGGGACGCTCCAACACGCTCGCGCATGCCGCCGCGCGTCAGGTCGCCGAAGGCCGGCCGGGCGATCCGGTGATGTTCAATCCGCTCTACATTCATGCCGGCGTCGGGCTCGGCAAAACCCATCTGCTGCAGGCCGTGACCTGGGCCGGCAACGCCGTGCCCGATCGCAAGGTGCTCTATCTCACCGCCGAGAAATTCATGTACGGCTTCGTCGCCGCGCTGAAGACCCAGACGGCGCTCGCCTTCAAGGAAGCGCTGCGCGGCATCGACGTGCTGGTGATCGACGACCTGCAATTCCTGCAGGGGAAATCCACACAGGCCGAGTTCTGCCACACGCTCAACGCGCTGATCGACGCCGGCCGCCAGGTCGTGATCGCCGCCGACCGGCCGCCAGCCGATCTCGAGAGCCTCGACGATCGCGTGCGCTCGCGCCTCGCCGGCGGTCTCGTCGTGGAAATGGGATCGCTCGGCGAGGAACTGCGGCTGGAGATTCTCAAGACCCGCGTGGCGGCGGCGCGCGTCCACCACGCCGGCTTCGACGTCCCGGCGGATGTGCTCGATTACCTCGCCAAATCCATCACCCACAACGGTCGCGACCTCGAGGGCGCGATCAATCGCCTGCTCGCCCACTCCAAGCTCAACAACCAGCCGGTGACGCTGGAGATGGCCGAGCGCGAGGTGCGCGATCTGGTGCGGCCGCAGGAGCCCAAGCGCGTCAAGATCGAGGACATCCAGCGCGTGGTGGCGCGCCAGTACAGCGTCAGCCGCTCGGACCTGCTGTCGTCGCGGCGCACCGCCAACGTGGTCAAGCCACGTCAGGTGGCGATGTACCTCGCCAAGACGCTGACGCTGCGCTCTCTCCCCGAGATCGGCCGCCGGTTCGGCGGACGCGATCATACGACAGTGCTTCATGCCGTGCGCAAGATCGAGGGCCTGATCGGCAAGGACACCGCGCTCGCCGACGAGGTCGAACTCCTGAAGCGCCAGCTTCAGGATTGAGCTGGAACGGCAGGAGGCCGCCCAGCCGCGGCCTCCGCGATAAAAATCGACTATCAGCGTTAAAAGGGCGACCTCACCGAGGCTCTGCCCTTGCGCTCGGGGCCGGGTCCCGCCATCTTGCGAACCCCCGCGGGCCGACGCCATCCCGCGGTCCCTCGCCGCGGCTCCCCGGCCCGGCCCTTCGACCAGACCAACCGGGCAGGATTTGCAATGAAGGTGACAGTTGAGCGTGCGCAGCTCCTGAAATCGCTGGGCCACGTCCATCGCGTGGTGGAACGGCGCAACACCATCCCGATTCTCGGCAACGTCCTGATCCGGACCGAAACCGCCAAGCTGGCGTTGAAGGCGACCGACCTCGATCTCGAAGTGACCGAGACATTGCCGGCCGAGGTCGCGACCGCTGGCTCGACCACCGTGCCGGCCCACATGTTCTACGACATCGTGCGCAAGCTGCCGGACGGCTCGCAGGTGGTGTTGGAAGCGGATGGCGACCGTTCGGTCCTCACCATCCGTGCCGGCCGCTCGCGCTTCACGTTGCAGACGCTGCCCGAGAGCGACTTCCCCGATCTCGCCGCCGGCGAGATGAGCCATTCGTTCGCGCTGGCCGCGAGCGATCTCAAGCGCATGATCGACCGCACCCAGTTCGCGATCTCCACCGAGGAGACGCGCTATTATCTGAACGGCATCTATCTGCACAGCGCGGGCAACGCCAAAACCGCGAGCCTGCGCGCAGTCGCGACCGACGGCCACCGGCTCGCGCAGGTGGATATCGCGCTGCCGGCCGGCGCGGAAAATCTTCCCGGCGTCATCGTGCCGCGCAAGACGGTCGGCGAAATCCAGCGCCTGATCGAGGACGGCGAGGGCGAGATCGGCATCGAGCTGTCGCAGAGCAAGATCCGCTTCACGCTCGGCGACATCGTGCTCACCTCCAAGCTGATCGACGGCACCTTCCCCGACTACGGCCGCGTGATCCCGCAGAACAACGACAAGGAACTCGTCGTCAGCAAGAAGGATTTCGAGTCCGCTGTCGATCGCGTCTCGACGATCTCCAGCGAGCGCGGCCGCGCGGTGAAGCTGGCTCTCTCCGCCGGCAAGCTGGTGCTGTCGGTGACCAACCCGGACTCGGGCACTGCGACCGAGGAGCTCGAGGTCGAATACGCCTCCGACCCGCTCGATATCGGTTTCAATTCGCGCTACCTGCTCGACATCGCCGCGCAGATCTCGGGCGATGCGGCCATCCTGCGGCTGGCCGATCCCGGCTCGCCGACGCTGATCCAGGACAAGGACGCGGCTTCCGCGCTCTATGTGCTGATGCCGATGCGGGTCTGAGGTCGGATCAAAGATCGTGATTGCCGGGCTTGACCCGATCGTCCTCTGAAACGATGGATGATCGGGTCATCGCCGTTGGGCAAGCCGCCAGCCTTTGTACGGTCATGATGCGTCCGTGCCGCATAACCCGTCGAGACGATGACCCCCTCGCGCATCCGCCGTCTGAGCCTGACCAATGTCCGCAGCTACCGCGCGGCGACGGTGAGCACGTCGGCTGATCTCGTGGTGCTGGTCGGCGCCAACGGGGCGGGCAAGACCAACTGCCTTGAAGCCATCTCGTTTCTCGCGCCGGGGCGCGGCCTGCGCCGCGCGACGCTGGAGGATGTCGCCGCCAACGAAGGCGATGGATCGTGGGCGGTGGCGGCCGAAGTCGAGGGCGCGCTCGGCCTCGCCACGCTCGGCACCGGCATCGACGCGCCGCCGGCGGGCGGAACCGCGACGCGCCGGTTCAGGATCGACCGCGAGCCTGTCAATTCCGCGAGCGCGTTCAGCGATCACCTGCGCATGGTGTGGCTGACGCCCGCCATGGATGGGCTGTTCACCGGCGCGGCTTCGGACCGGCGGCGGTTTTTCGATCGCCTCGTGACAGCGGTCGATGCCAACCACACCGGCCGCGTGTCGGCGCTGGAGCGCGCGCTGCGCTCGCGCAACCGCCTGCTGGAGCAGAAACCGTTCGACGCGCACTGGCTCGACGCGGTGGAGCGCGAAACGGCGGAACTGGCTGTCGCGGTGGCGGCGACGCGCGCGCAGACGCTGATCCAGTTGCAGGCCAGACTCGCCGCGCGCAGCGCCGCCTCGCCGTTCCCGGGCGCCCTGATCCGTCTCGATGGCTGGATGGAGCAGGCGGTGGCCGACGAAGCCGCGACGGCGGTGGAGGACCGCTATCGCGACATCCTTCGCGAGAGCCGGTTCCGGGACGCCGCGGCGGGGCGCACGCTGGACGGTCCGCACCGCACCGATCTCGAGGTGATCTACGCCCCCAAGGGAATGCCAGCGCGCGACGCTTCGACCGGCGAGCAGAAGGCGCTGCTGATCGGCCTGATCCTCGCCCATGCCGGGCTGGTCTCTGACATGACCGGGATCGTCCCCCTGCTGCTGCTCGACGAGATCGTCGCGCATCTCGATCCGAACCGCCGCGCCGCCCTGTTCGCGGAACTTGCAGCGCTCGACGCCCAGGTCTGGATGACCGGCGCCGACCCCGCCGCCTTCGCCGCGATCGGTGGAACCGCGCAGCTTTTCGAGGTCGCACAGGGCCGGATTTCAGCGCTCTGAAACCGCGCTCCGGGGGCGTCAGACAGGGCTCCAAAAACGCCCCGATTGCCGCCTTGCAACATCGCTAAAAAATCCCATTTATTCAAAGGTTTGTATGGGCAGACTTAGCGCTGTACCCACCACGCGATTCATGCGACAAACTTGCAGCTTCGCTGAAACATGGACGCGCTGATTCGCGCGCCCCTCAAGGCCTTTCAATGACAGAACCCGCACGGCAGCAGACCCTCGAAACGAACGATTCTCCTGAAGCCGAGTACGGCGCGGAATCGATCCGGGTTCTCAAGGGTCTCGATGCCGTCCGCAAGCGCCCCGGCATGTATATCGGCGACACCGATGACGGCTCGGGCCTGCACCACATGGTCTACGAGGTGGTCGACAACGCCATCGACGAGGCGCTGGCCGGCTACGCGTCGGCGGTTACGGTCGTGCTCAATGCCGACGGATCGGTCACGGTGCGCGACGACGGGCGCGGCATCCCCACCGACATCCACAAGGAGGAAGGCGTCTCCGCCGCCGAGGTCATCATGACCCAGCTGCATGCGGGCGGAAAATTCGACCAGAACTCCTACAAGGTGTCCGGCGGTCTGCACGGCGTCGGCGTCTCCGTCGTCAACGCCCTCTCGACCAAGCTGCAGCTGCGCATCTGGCGCGGCGAGCACGAACACGTCATGGAGTTCAGGCACGGCGACGCCGTGGGGCCGCTCGCGATCGTCGGAGCGGCGAACGGCCAGCGCGGCACGGAAGTCACCTTCTGGCCGAGCCCCGAGACCTTCACCATGGTGGAGTTCGACTACGGCACGCTCGAACACCGCCTGCGCGAACTCGCCTTCCTCAACTCCGGCGTCACCATCGTTCTGGAAGACCGCCGCACCCCGGACGGCAAGCGCGAGGAAATGCGTTACGAGGGCGGCGTCGAGGCCTTCGTGCGCTATCTCGACCGCAACAAGAAGCCGGTCGTCACCGCGCCGATCATGGTGAAGTCGGAACAGAACGGCATCACCGTGGAGGCCGCGCTGTGGTGGAACGACAGCTACCACGAGAACGTGCTGTGCTTCACCAACAACATCCCGCAGCGCGACGGCGGCACCCATCTCGCCGGTTTCCGCGCGTCGCTGACGCGGCAGGTCACCGGCTATGCCGACTCCAGCGGCCTGTCGAAGCGCGAGAAGGTCTCGCTCACCGGCGACGACTGCCGCGAGGGCCTCACCGCCGTGCTGTCGGTGAAGGTGCCGGATCCGAAGTTCTCCTCGCAGACCAAGGACAAGCTGGTGTCCTCGGAGGTGCGGCCGGTGGTCGAAAGCGTGCTCAACGAGGCGCTGTCGGCCTGGCTTGAGGAACATCCCACCGAGGCCAAGGATATCGTCGGCAAGGTGATCCAGGCGGCGGCGGCGCGTGAGGCCGCGCGGCGCGCCCGCGAACTCACCCGCAAGAATCCGCTGAGCGTCTCGTCGCTGCCGGGCAAGCTGGCGGACTGTCAGGAACGCGACCCGGCCAAGGCCGAACTGTTCATCGTCGAGGGCGACTCGGCCGGCGGCTCCGCCAAGCAGGGCCGCAACCGCGCCTTCCAGGCCGTGCTGCCGCTGCGCGGCAAGATCCTCAACGTCGAACGCGTCCGCCGCGACAAGATGCTGTCGAGCGAGCAGATCGGCACGCTGATCACCGCGCTCGGTACCGGCATCAGCGAGGAGTTCGCCCCCGACAAGCTGCGCTATCACAAGATCATCATCATGACGGACGCCGACGTGGACGGCGCCCATATCCGCACCCTGCTGCTCACGTTCTTCTACCGGCAGATGCGCGAGATCGTCGATCGCGGCCATCTCTTCATCGCCCAGCCGCCGCTCTACAAGGTGACGCGCGGCAAATCCGAGCAATATCTCAAGGACGAGCGGGCACTCGAGGACTATCTGATCAGCACCGGCCTCGACGATTGCATCCTGCGTCTGAACTCGGGCGAGGAACGCTCCGGCCGCGACCTGCTTTCGCTGGTGGACGACGCGCGCGCGATCCGCGCGACGCTCAACAATCTGCACAGCCGCTACAATCGCGCGGTGATCGAGCAGGCTGCCATCGCAGGCGTTTTCAACTCCAGTGTGACCGGCAATCCGGCCGCGGCCGCCGAGGCTGCAGCCTATATCGCCAGACGGCTTGACGTGCTGGCCGAGGATGTCGAACGCGGCTGGATCGGGAACTTCGTCGAGGGTGAGGGCTTTTCGTTCGAACGCACGGTGCGCGGCGTCAAGGACGTTGCCATGATCGACGCGGCGCTGCTCGGCTCCGCCGACGCGCGCAAGCTCGACGAATATGCCGCCGCCCTTCAGGAGATCTATCTTCACCCGGCGACCCTGCGCCGGAAAGACGCCGAGACGATCATCCACGGTCCGGTCGATCTGTTCGAGGCGGTCACGGATGCGGGCCGCAAGGGCGTGGCCCTGCAGCGCTACAAAGGCCTCGGCGAGATGAATCCGGAGCAGCTCTGGGAGACGACGCTGGACACCAATGTCCGCTCGCTGCTGCAGGTGAAGGTCCGCGAGGTCGACGAGGCCGACGACATCTTCACCAAGCTGATGGGCGATGTCGTGGAGCCGCGCCGCGAATTCATCCAGGACAATTCACTGAGCGCGACGGTGGACGTGTAATCTCTTTCAGGACCAGCGGGAGGCGACGCCTGTCGCCTCCCGCTGGGTCTTTCGCCGACCGACGGCCCGTTACATCGACGGCGCCTTGCCGGTGGCGATGTCCAGCACCGAACCGTTGTCGAGATCGATGCGATAGACCTCGCGCAACACGTTGCCCGCAAAACCAAGCTCGACGATCGAGATGGTCTTGAACGACACCGGAATGCCGTCGGGCAGGATCTGGTTGAACTCGGCCGCCACGTCGTCCATCTGCTTCTGCAGTTCCGGCGTGAACGTCGCGACGCTGTACACCATGGTATTGTGCGGATTGTGCGAGCGAAGCTCCTTGCCGTCCTTCACGACGTTGACGCCGCTGACGCCGACGGTCTTCACGAGATCCTTCCCCGCCTCGCCCATCTTCGCATAGACCGGGCCGGTGACGCGCGGCAGCGGACCATCGCGCAGCGGTGCGAGCGCGGCGGTGGCAACCGTGTTGTAGGCCATCATGGCCTCGAAGTCGGCGCCTTCCTTGACGATGCCAAGATCGAACCACCAAGGACGTCCGGCACCCTTGGCCGCTTCCGTGGTGTAGAACTTCTTCAGCACGACGTTCAGCGGCTTGGGCGGCTTCGGCAGCGCCTTGAGCATCTTCTGCGGCGTGGTCGGATCGGCGCTGTGAATGTGCACCACGGTGACGTGCGGAATGTTGTACATGTTCGCTGCGGTCAGAAGGCCCGCATTGAGCAGCTTCTCGCGCAGCAATCCGCGGACGGTGACGTCCATCTTGTCGTTCACGTCCTTCGGCAATGTGTAGACGAGGCCGAAGGTGCGGGCGTGCGGCCGGAACTCGGCCGACGACAACGAACTGTTGTCGATCGCATGAGCGTTGACCGATGCGACCATCGGAACGACGGCCACGGCCATCGCGATGGCCGCCCGACGGGAGAAATGAGAGAGCATCTGAGATTTCCTTGCCAGAACACGGCATGCACGCCCGGTTTGCCGAGAGATCAGAGTTTCTTCCCGGCAGCCGTCCAGCGTGACACGCGCGCCGGACCATGGGGAGCTTCCATGACAGCCGCTTTGCATGATCGCGGGCTGGATGCGGCAGTTCGTCACAAGCTGGACGCAAGGACAAGGCCGAGTGGAATCCGGGGCATGTCGGAGGGCGGCAGGACACCTATCCCGCGACCAGCAGCGCGACCCCGATCACGATCAGCGCGATGCCCGCCACTTCACGCGCTGAAACCGGCTGGCGAAACGAGTAATAAGAGACGACCTGCGCGAACAGCACCTCGACCAGTGCGAGCGTGCGTACATTCGCGGCCGCCGTGAGCGCGAACGCGAGAAACCAGAACTGCGAGGCCAGCGCGCCGATGAATCCGGCGAGCATGGACGGCCGCCACATCACGAGAATTTCGGAGACCGTGCGCGGCGCGCGCGCCAGCAGATAGACGGTCAGCACCGCCGTCTGCACGAACAGGGCCCACGCCAGCGCGAACGATGCGGCGGTGACGAACGACACCTCGGGCACTTCGAGAATCGCGCCGCGAAAGCCAACGGCCGACAACGCAAAAAACGCCGCTGCGACAAGGCCCATCACCGTCGGCCTGAGGCTGCCAAAGCCTTTCGCCCCGCCCGGCCGCAATGCGGTGACGACGACGCCCAGCGTCGCGATCAGGATCGCGGCGACCTTCAGCAGCGTCAGCCGGTCGCCGAGAAAAACGAAACCGAAGACTGCGGTCTGGATCGCTTCGGTCTTCAGATAGGCGGTGGTCACAACGAACGAACGCTCGCTCATGGCTGCGAGCATCAGACCGGTGGCGGCGATCTGCGCCAGCGCTCCGAGCAGAAGCCACGGCCAGAAGCGGGCCGCCGGCCAGCCGATCCGGTCCCCGGTCGCGATCAGGACAACGGCGAGGAAGACCAGCGAGAACGGAAAGCCGAACAGGAAGCGGATATTGGTCGCGCCCCATGTTCCGAGCGCGCCGGTGAGCTGGCGCTGCATCGCATTGCGCGCGACCTGCCCCAGCGAGGCGGCAATGGTGAAAGGAATCCAGAGCGAGGCGATGGTGAGCATGGAACGATTGCCGTCACCTTGAGGCGGCAGCGCGAAGCGCGGCCCACGAAAGGCGGCGGCGATCCTTCGAGGTCCGCGACTGACGTCGCCCGCGCCTCAGGATGACGACACCGGTCCGGGCTGACCTCATCAGTGACTCACCCCAGCCGCTCGGCCACCACCATGTAGTTGACATCCATGTCGGTGGCGATGCTCCACCGGTCCGCGAGCGGATTGAAGACGATTCCCGCCTGCTCGGTGATGTCCATCCCGCTCGCACCGAGGTGATGCGCCAGTTCCTCCGGGGTCACGAACTTCTCCCAGCGATGGGTGCCGCGCGGCAGCCAGCGCAGCACGTATTCCGCGCCGACGATGGCCAGCGCGTAGCTCTTCCATGTGCGGTTGAGCGTCGCCACAGTCATCAGGCCGTTGGGCTTGGTGATCGCCGCGCAGCGGCCGAGAAACGCGCCGACATCGATCACGTGCTCCACCACCTCCATGGCGAGCACGATGTCGAAGCGCTCGCGCGCATCCATCTCCTCGAGCGTCGTGCAGCGATAGTCGATCGGCAGATGCGCCTTGTCGGCGTGAAGCCGGGCGGCGGCGATATTGGTCTCCGAAGGATCGATCCCGATCACCTCGGCGCCAAGCCGCGCCAGGGGTTCGCACAACAGGCCCGCGCCGCAGCCGATGTCGAGCACGCGCAGGCCCGACAGGCAGGTCAGGCTGCGGACGTTGCGGTCGAACTTCCGGCAGGCGGCGTCGCGGATGAAGGTCAGCCGCAACGGATTGATCCGGTGCAGCGGCGCCATCTTGCCCTTCGGGTCCCACCACTCGGCGGACAGCTTCGAGAAGCGGGCGATCTCGTCGGGATCGACCGACGGAGCGGACGGCGCGGAGGACACAGGGGATTCGGCTGAGGATTGCATGGACACCTCTATAGCGCCTCGGAGGGACGGGTGCACCCGTCCCCGTTCCCTTTCAGCGCGCGGTGATGTGGTTGCGAAACGCGATCGGCGAGGCGATGGTCTTGATCGTCTTGCGTCCGTCGCCGACGCCCATGATCGTCACGTCCCCATAATTCAGAATACGTCCAAAAATACTCTGGGTGACGTCGACGCTTTCCACCTTGTCGAGGCTCATCTCGAAGGTCTTGCGGCTGATCAGCCCCTCTTTGTGGACGATGCGCAGGGTCGTGACGTCGGTCTCCCGCGTCAGGCGATAGAGCCACGCCCACAAGGTGAGGATGATCGCCGCCACGGCGCAGGCCAGCGACAGGACGAACCACAGCATCGTCAGCGTCCCCGAAAGGGTCTGGCGCTGCAATACGAAGAATCCGATGGCCCCGGCCCACGCGAGAATCGCCGGCAGGTAGAACATCCAGTGCACCCTCGTCGAGAACAGGATTTTCTCGCCGGGTTGCAGAATTTCGTCGATATAGCGCCCCATCCCGAGACACCCCGATCTGAACCTCCGCCCGGCGCTGCAAGGGGCTGCCCGCTTGCCCGCCGTGCCGGCGTTCTGTATACGCGCCTTTTCGCCTGCGCGCCCGGCTTTTGCGCGGCCCCACCCCACCATCCTTCAAGGGATCCTGCCATTCTCATGGCCCGGCTTGTGATGAAATTCGGCGGCACGTCGGTCGCCAATATCGAGCGCATCCAGAACGTCGCCCGCCACGTCAAGCGCGAGGTGGATGCAGGGCACGAAGTCGCCGTCGTCGTCTCGGCCATGTCCGGGAAAACCAACGAACTGGTGGCCTGGTGCCGGGAAGCCTCCCCGCTTCACGACGCCCGCGAATACGACGCCGTGGTCGCCTCGGGCGAGCAGGTCACCTCCGGACTTCTGGCGATCGCGCTGCAGGCCATGGGCGTTCAAGCCCGTTCCTGGCAGGGCTGGCAAATTCCGATCCTGACCAGCGACGCCCATGCCTCGGCACGGATTCTGGACATCGACGGCGGCGAGATCGTCAAGCGCTTCACCGAGCGCAAGGAAGTCGCCGTGATCGCCGGCTTCCAGGGCATCCACAAGGACACCGGCCGGATCACGACGCTGGGCCGCGGCGGCTCGGACACCTCCGCCGTCGCCATCGCCGCCGCCATCAAGGCCGACCGCTGCGACATCTACACCGACGTCGACGGGGTCTATACCACCGATCCGCGCGTCGTGCCCAAGGCGCGGCGGCTGGACAAGGTGGCGTTCGAGGAAATGCTGGAGCTGGCCTCGCTGGGCGCGAAGGTTTTGCAGGTCCGCTCCGTGGAACTCGGCATGGTGCACAATGTGCGCGTGTTCGTGCGTTCCAGTTTCGACAAGCCAGAAGATATTGACCCGCACGGCACGCCGCCGGGAACGCTGATCTGCAGCGAGGAGGAAATCGTGGAGAGCGAGGTTGTCACCGGTATCGCCTTTTCCAAGGACGAGGCCCAGATTTCGGTCCGGCAGATCGAGGACAAGCCCGGCATCGCGGCGTCGATCTTCGTGCCGCTCGCCGACGCCAACATCAACGTGGACATGATCGTCCAGAACGTCTCGGCCGACGGCAAGACCACGGACCTGACCTTCACCGTGCCCGCGACCGACTACGACCGGGCCAAGGCCACCATCGAGAAGGCGAAAGCCAAGATCGGCTACGCCACCATGGACAGTGCCATCGACGTCGCCAAGGTCTCGGTGATCGGCATCGGCATGCGCAGCCATGCCGGCGTCGCCGCGCAGGCGTTCAAGGCGCTGTCGGAGCGCAACATCAACATCCGCGCGATCACCACCTCCGAGATCAAGTTCTCGCTGCTGATCGACGCCGCCTATACCGAACTGGCGGTGCGCACGCTGCACACGCTGTACGGCCTCGACAAGGCGGCCTGATCCGGCACGGGCGACGCGTCACGGCGTCGTCCAGGCCCGCCCCCATTTGTCGAAAGCCTCGGACAGCACGAGGCCGTGGACCGCGAGCGTCGCCGCGAACACAGGCAGCCGGAGCGGCCTCAACCATCGCCCGAGCGGCGCGACCAGCGCGATGGCGAGACCGAACAGCGCCCATATCGCGAGCAGATAGCGCCCCTGCACGCCATTGATCGTCGGCGCGCCGGGCGCGGTGAATCCGATCCAGAACGCCACCACGATGGCCATCCAGACCGCGAGCGCCACCGCCGCGATCAGCAGGGCGGCACGGCCGTCGCGGCGCGGGCCGGTATCGACCACCGCAAGGGCCAGAATGCCGAACAGCGCCCACCAGCCGTAGCGCATCGTCGTGTAGAACGAGAACGGCTCGGGATGGCCGCCGAACCGGCCGTAGCCGTCGAGCCACCACACCGGCGTCCAGTCACGCAGCGTCGTCCAGAAGAAGTTCGCAGCCGACAGCGGATCGGCGAGGATCGAGGCCGCCATCGCGCGCGGATTGGCCCCCGAGCCCCAATAAACTCCCGGCGAGAATGGATAGATCAGCGTCCAGACCACCGCAATCACGAACGCCCCGCCGAATGCAACGCCTGCGTAACGCCAGCGCTCGCGCGCCGTCGCGAACCGCGCGGACGGCACCAGCAGCACGAACGCCGCGAACAGGAATGATGTCGGCTTCAACAGCCCCATGACGAGGGTCAGCACCATCAGGCCACGCCTTGCATGGATCCCGAACGGAGCGTCCGGATCCAGCCGGAGCCGCAGACACCACGCGGCCAGCAGCAATGGCAGCGCCGTGTTCAGCGGATCGGCGCTGTGGCTGGCCGCCAGATGCAGGGCTTCCGGGCCGAGCAGCAGCGCTGCCATCATCAGCCCGCCCACCGGGGCGATCCAGACCAGCAGCCCGACCAGCAGCAGATAGACGACCAGATTGGCGATCCGACCGGCCCCGAAACGGGCGAGCAGATCGCCACCACCGAGCCGGGCCAGCAGAACCCCCGCCGCCTGCGGCAGGTAGGCGACCGGCGAATAGACTGCCGCGGCCGAGAAGTCGGCGATTCGCGGCTCGGTCTGCGCCGCCATCGTCCGGCTCGCCTCCCGGCTCGCGGCCGGATCGATCGGCTGGCGCCTGGCGAAATGATCCGTATGCCACCAGCCGAACAGGAAGCTGCCATTGTCGATTCGGCCGCCCCACAGGTTCGGGCCCAGCTTGCGGCCGATCGGCATGCCCCGCGAAATCTGGACCGAGCGCATCCAGTGGAAGGTTTCGTCCGGCGCACTCATGGGAGGCGCCAGAACGGCGAGAACCGAGCCCGCCGCGAGCGCCAGCAGCAGCGCCGCCGCGACAGATGCCAGCGCAGCGAGGCGGGAACAGCGGACAATCAACGCCGGCGCGACAAACGAGGTCGCTTGCCCCATAGCCATGCCCGTCCGTTCCCCTCTGGACCAATTTTATGGCCCGCCGCCGGGTCACATGGCAGCGTTTGCTTGGCAAGCCAAGTCCTTATTCGCTATACGCGGGACTGGCGTTAGACCGGCGGAGTTTTCCCGGGCCGACATGGCGTGACGCCGGACTCGCTGACACAATGTTCATTGTCTCACGCTGATTCCGGGGCGCCGGGACGATCTGCGGTCGCGCCCGGGATATTATATCTATCAATGACTTGAACGAGGGCCGCGCGTCCGGCGCGGGAAGATCGGGGGTTAGAATCAGATGCGGAGCGCGCTGGGTGGTCCCCGCGTCCTGTTGAGACGGCTCCGCGAGGTGATGGCCGAACAGGTCAGCGCCCAGGAGCGGCTCGACAAGATCGTGGTGCTGATCGCGGCCAACATGGTGGCCGAGGTGTGCTCGGTCTATGTCCTGCGCGTCGACAACACCCTCGAACTCTACGCCACCGAAGGCCTCAACCGCGACGCCGTCCACCGCACCGTCCTGACCGCCCACGAGGGCCTGGTCGGCCTGGTCGCCAGCGAGGCGACGCCACTGAACCTGTCCAACGCGCAGTCGCATCCGGCCTTCTCCTACCGGCCGGAAACGGGCGAGGAGATTTATCACTCGTTCCTCGGCGTGCCGATCCTGCGCGCGGGCAACACGCTCGGCGTGCTGGTGGTGCAGAACCGCGCCCACCGCACCTATGTCGAGGAAGAGGTCGAGGCGCTGCAGACCACCGCCATGGTGCTGGCGGAGATGATCGCATCGGGCGAATTGTCCGCCCTCGCCCCGCCGGGAGCCGAACCCGCGGTCCGACACACGGTCCACAAGGGCGGCGCGATCCTGTCCGACGGCATCGCGCTCGGCCACGTGGTGCTTCACGAGCCGCGCGTCGTCATCACCAACTACATCGCCGAGGATCTGCCGAAGGAGATCAAACGTCTCGACGCGGCGCTGGCCAAGCTGCGCGCCGATCTCGACCGCATGCTGGAACGCGGCGATGTCGCCGAGGGCGGCGAGCACCGCGAGGTGCTGGAAGCCTATCGCATGTTCGCCAACGACCACGGCTGGTCGCACAGGCTGCACGAGGCGGTCGCCACCGGCCTCACCGCCGAGGCCGCGGTCGAGCGCGTGCAGTCCGACACGCGCGCGCGCATGCTGCGCTCGACCGACGCATATCTTCGCGACCGGCTTCACGATCTGGAGGATCTCGGCCACCGCCTGCTGCGCCAGCTGGTGGGGCAGGATCATGCGCCCTCGCGCGAACAGCTGCCCGACAACGCCATTCTAGTCGCCCGCGCAATGGGACCGGCGGCGCTGCTCGACTACGACCGCAAGCGCCTGCGCGGTCTCGTGCTGGAGGAAGGCACAGCGAACTCGCACGTCTCCATCGTGGCGCGCGCGCTGGGAATCGCTGCGGTCGGCGAGGTGCCGAACGCCGCCGGCTTGGCCGATCCGGGCGACGCCATCATCGTCGATGGCATGTCCGGCGAGATTTATGTCCGCCCCTCGGCTGAAATCGAATCGGCCTATGCCGAGCGCGTGCGCTTCCGGGCGCGGCGGCGCGCGCAATATCTGGCGCTGCGCGACAGGCCGACGGTCACGAAAGATGGCCAGCCGGTCGAACTGCTGATCAATGCCGGACTGGCGATCGACCTGCCGCATATCGAAGATACCGGCTGCGCGGGCATCGGCCTGTTCCGCACCGAACTGCAGTTCATGGTCGGGCAGAGCCTGCCGCGCGCCAGCGAGCAGCTCGCCCTGTACCGCACGGTGCTGGACGCTGCGAACGGCAAGCCGGTGACCTTCCGCACCCTCGACATCGGCGGCGACAAGGCGCTGCCCTACATGGAAACGGTGATCGAGGAGAATCCGGCCCTCGGCTGGCGCGCCATTCGCCTCGGCCTTGACCGGCCCGGCCTGCTGCGCGGACAGATACGCGCCCTGCTGCGGGCGGGCGGCGGCCGCGCGCTGCGCATCATGTTCCCGATGGTGTCGGATGTCGCCGAGTTCGATCAGGCCAAGCAGATCATCGAACGCGAACTGACCTATCTGCGCCAGCATGGCCATGCGCTGCCCGAGCGCGTTGACGTCGGCACCATGATCGAGGTGCCCGCACTGCTTTATCAACTCGACGAATTGCTGGAGCGCGTCGATTTCATCTCGGTCGGGTCGAACGACCTGTTCCAGTTCCTGTTCGCGGTCGACCGCGGCAACAGCAAGGTTTCCGATCGCTTCGACACGCTCTCGGCCCCGATCCTGCGGGCGCTGCGCGATATCGTCCGCAAGGCGCAGGCCGCCGGCAAGGGTGTCTCGCTGTGCGGCGAGATGGCCTCGACCACGCTTGGCGCCCTCGCCCTCATCGCGCTCGGCTATCGCTCGCTGTCGGTGTCGGCGATGGCGCATGGCCCGGTGAAGGCCATGCTGCTCGATCTCGACGCCACGAAGGCTGCGGCGAAGATCAATCCGCTGCTCGACGCGCCGTCCGGAAGCGTCGATGTCCGCGAGGGACTGAAGCGCTTCGCCGAAGCCGAGGGCTTGCCGCTGTAGCGGCATCTCCCGATATACCTGCAAGTTCACATCATGTTGCCCGAAGCCAAACTCGACTCACTCGTTGTCCGCCACGCCGCGCTGGAAGCCGAAATGCTCGGCCAGCTTGGCGCGGAGGCCTATGTGCGTGCCTCCCGCGAGCTCGCCGAACTGGCGCCGGTGGTGGACGCGGTCAAGGCGTGGCGCGGCGCGGGCAAGGAACTGGCCGATCTCGACGCGCTGATCGCCGATCCCGCGACCGACGCCGACATGCGCGCCATGGCGGAGGACGAACGCCCGCAGATCGAAACGCGCATCGGCGAACTCGAACGCCAGCTTCGCGTCGCGCTGCTGCCGAAGGACGCGATGGACGAGCGCAACGTGGTGCTCGAAATCCGCGCGGGCACCGGTGGCGACGAGGCGTCGCTGTTCGCGGGCGACCTGTTCCGCATGTACGAGCGCTTCGCCGCGCTGCAAGGCTGGACCGTCGACGTGATGTCGGCGAGCGACGGCACCATGGGCGGCTACAAGGAAATCATCGCGGAGGTGCGCGGGCGCGGCGCTTACGCGAAACTGAAATTCGAATCAGGTACGCACCGGGTGCAGCGCGTGCCCGACACCGAAACGCAGGGCCGCATCCACACGTCAGCTGCGACGGTGGCCGTATTGCCGGAAGCTGAGGATGTCGACATCGACATCAAGGACACCGACCTGCGGATCGAGACGATGCGCGCGCAGGGCGCGGGCGGCCAGCACGTCAACAAGACCGAATCCGCGATCCGCATCACCCATATTCCGACCGGGATCGTGGTGATGATGCAGGACAGCCGCTCGCAGCACAAGAATCGCGCGTCCGCGATGAACATCCTGCGCTCGCGCGTCTATGACGCCGAACAGCAGAAGCGCCATGCCGAACGCTCCGCCGAGCGCCGCGGGCAGGTCGGCTCCGGCGACCGATCCGAACGAATCCGCACTTACAACTTTCCGCAAGGGCGCGTCACCGACCATCGCATCAACCTGACGCTCTATAAGCTGCCGCAGGTGATTTCCGGCGAAGCGCTGGGCGAGCTGATCGACGCCCTGACCACCGAACATCAGGCCGCGCTGCTCGCCGAACAAGGCCTGGGCGCGTGACCACGCCGGGCCCGCCGCGCAGCATCGACGCCGCGCGGCGCGCGATCGCGGCACGGCTGCGCGAGGCGGGCGTGGACACGCCGGAGCTCGATGCGCGCCTGCTCGCGGGCCATGTCTTTCATCTCGATCTGACGGGGCTGACGGTCCACGGCGGGCGCATGGCCACCGAAGCCGAAAGCGCGCAGCTCGAAACCAGCGTGTCGCGCCGCCTCGCCGGCGAGCCGATTGCACGCATCGTCGGCATGCGCGAGTTCTGGGGACTGCCGCTGCGCCTGTCGGCCGCGACGCTGGTGCCGCGTCCCGACACCGAGACGGTGGTCGAAACCGCCCTGCGCCTGGCGCGCGATCCGGTGCAGCGCATCGCCGATCTCGGAACGGGATCAGGCGCCCTGCTGCTGGCGCTGCTGAAGGAATGGCCCGGAGCTTTCGGCGTCGGAACCGATCTCAGCGAGAGCGCGCTGCGCACCGCCCGAGACAACGCGATCCGGCTGGACCTCGCCGACCGCAGCGGATTCGTGCTGTGTGATCAGGCCGGCGCGCTAAACGGGCCGTTCGATCTGATCGTCGCCAATCCGCCTTACATCCCGTCCGGCAATATCGCCGGACTGGATGCCGAGGTTCGCGAGCACGACCCGCACCTCGCGCTCGATGGCGGTCCCGACGGCCTCGACGCCTACCGCAAATTGATTCCGCAGGCGGAACGATTATTGCGGTCCGATGCTTGTCTGGTGGTCGAGGTCGGCATAGATCAGGACAAGGATGTCGCCGACCTGATGCGGTTGTCGGGGCTCTGTCCCGAACCCGCCGGGATCGATCTGGGCGGAGTTCCACGCGCTGTGGCAGGCCGTAAAATGGTAATCCCGGGAGCCGCGGACGCACTAAAAAAACAGCTTGGAATATCGACGCCAAACGACTAGGTTCCGGCCAGCATCGGTCGAGCGTCACTGACCCGGCGGATGGTCCACGAGCGGTTCCCAGATGTTGCGAGGATCGCCAGGGACATTGTTCCGGAGAGACACGGGTCTCGTCGAAGCGCGAGGGCGAAAAGCCGCGCTGCTGGTGACCTGAAAGCGATCGGAAACCTTTGAGATTGTCTATCGAACTCACACGGGAAACCTGGAGCACGCACGGCGGGCTCATTGATCCGGGCGGCGGGCGCACACAGCCGCTTGTTGGGGAACGCGTCTTGAAACGCGAAGAACGGCGACACTGATCGAATAGGAATGGCGCGGTTCAGACGGGATGCCTTCATCGCATCCGGCGGCTGCTGACTGCGAATCTGCGAGTGCCTCTCATGGGGGCGGATGCTTCTTGGGGGCGGAGGCCTCTCGTGAGAAGACGTGCGTTGCTGAATATCAGGCAAGAAGGGACGACATGAGGAACGGTCAGAACAACAAGCGCATGCGCGGCCGGAACAATAATAACAACAACAATAACAACCGCCGTGGCCAGAACCCGCTGACCCGGGTGTTTGAATCCAACGGACCGGACATCAAGATCCGCGGCACGGCCTCCCATATCGCTGAAAAATACGTTCAGCTCGCGCGCGACGCCCGCTCCTCCGGCGACCCGGTCGGTGCCGAGAACTACTATCAGCACGCCGAACATTATTTCCGGCTGATCGCCGCCGCCCAGGAGCAGTTCCGCCAGAATCAGCCCCAGCCGCAGTTGCGCAACGACAGCGACTTTGCGCCGGAGAGCGACGAAGATAACGAGACGGATGGCTTCTCTGCCTTCGGTGCCGAGCCCGGTTTCGCGCCGCAGCCGCAGCCGCAATTCCAGCCGCGCGAGCAGCGTGAATTCCGCGAGCAGCGCCCGCATTATCAGCAGCCGCAACCCCAGCCCCAGCCGCAATACCAGCCGCAGCCTTCGATACCGGCCGCCCCGGTGGGCGACGTGGATCGCCTGCCGTCGTTCATCACCGGCGCACCGGCGCAGCCGACCGCCGGCGCAGCCCCCGAAGGCAACGGCCACGCCAACGGCGGTGCCGAACGCTTTCCGCAACGCCGTCGCCGCAGGCCGGGGCCCCGCCCGCCGGCGCAGGGAGCTCAACCGGCTGCAGCGGCGGAGGACGTCGGCGGCGGCGAGTGAACCGTCGCCCCCTCTCCGATTCGTTCCGATCCTCGCAAGGCCCGGCCTGTCTCGCAGTGTGAGTTCAGCCGGGCTTCTCGTCCCGCGACGATCGCGCGATCCGATCTTCGCGCGCACACCAAGCCGGAAATCATGCTCCGCCCGAAGGTGCTTTACCGCTGAAGTGTCGACGGAACGAGCGCCGGCTCCAGCGACGGAATCAGCCGTGTGCGTTCGCGCGGCGCCGGAATCGCCCGATAGACCTGCTTGCTGGCCTCGACGATATGCACGCCCGCGAACGGCATCGATAACGCGGAGCCCACCCGTTCCCATGCCCCGGCCGTGCGCAGAAACCAGCCCTGTGCGACCGGGGGAATGAACAGCGCCTCGCCCCAACCGGTCGGCGTGAACCACGCCTCGCGCAGAAGCTGCGTGATCTGGGAGCGCGAATAGGGCCGCCCCTGCCCGAATGGCGTGTTGTCCGTGCGCGTCCACACGCCGCGCCGGTTCGGAACAATGACGACCATCCGCCCCGATGGCGACAGCACGCGCCAGACCTCCCGCAGCAGGCCGGCCGGATCGTCCGACATCTCCAGCGCATGCACGAGCAGCACGCGATCCACGGCCGAATCCGGCAACGGCATGGCGTATTCGTCGACCAGCGAGGCGAGCGTCGGCTTCGCCGTCGGCCATTTCAGAACGCCCTGCGCCGCCGGCATGAAGGCGATGCAGCGCTCGGAGTCCTCACGGAACAGGCCGAGATAAGGCGTCGGATATCCGAGCCCCAGCACACGCAATCCCTTCGCGTCCGGCCAGCGCGCCCTGATCCCCTGATTGATGAGACGGCGCGCCGCGACGCCGAGGCGCCGGGAATAGAAATCGCGCAGGTCGATCACATCCATAGGATGCGTTGTAGCACGCAGGTCCGGCGCGCACAGCCCTGCCGCCCGGCGGCAATGCGTCCCGCCGCCACAGCGCAGCTTCGATTCGATCCGGGCTGGCCGCACTGATAGAGTAGCCACCGAAATGACAAGGGACTCCCATGGCCGCCGACATCCGTCTGTTCACCTGCCTGTCCGATAATTTCGGCACGTTGATCCACGATCCCGCGACCGGCGCCACGGCCTCGATCGATGCGCCCGAGGCCGGTCCGATCATCCGCGCGCTGGACGAGGCCGGATGGCTGCTGACCGATATTCTCGTCACCCATCACCATCACGATCATGTCGGCGGAATTGCCGAGTTGAAAGCCAAATACGATTGCCGTGTCATCGCCCCGCACGACAGGACGACGCCGATCCCGCATGTCGATATGCGCGTGAAAGAACGGGACGCGGTTACGGTCGGCAAGCTCATCGCCCGCGTTCTCGAAACGCCGGGCCATACGCTCGATCACATCTCTTACGTATTCGATGACGACAAGGCGCTGTTTGCCGCCGACACGCTGTTCTCGATCGGCTGCGGCCGCGTGTTCGAGGGCGACCACCCGATGATGTGGCAATCGCTGCTGAAGCTGCGCGCGCTGCCGGACGACATGCGCCTCTATTGCGGCCACGAATATACGCAGTCCAATGTGCGATTCGCGCTCGGCATCGAGCCGGACAACACGGCGCTGCAAGCGCGCGCCGCCGAGGTGGATCGCCTGCGCGCGGCAGGCCGGCCAACGCTGCCGACCCTGCTCGGCGAGGAGAAGCAGGCCAACGTCTTCCTGCGCGCCGACGTGCCGTCTGTCGCAGCCGCGGTCGGGCTTGCCGGGCACACCGCGGCCGAGGTGTTCGGCGAATTGCGCGAACGGAAGAACAGGTCGTGAGCGATCTTCCCGAGGGCGCCCGCGCGATCATCGCGCGACTCGACCTGAAGCCACACCCCGAAGGCGGGCACTTCCGCGAGACGTTCCGCGACACGGCGACGAGTGACGGCAAGCGTGCCGCCTCGACGGCGATCTATTTCCTGCTGGCGCGCGGCGAGCACTCGCACTGGCATCGCGTCGATGCGGTGGAGATCTGGCATTATTACGCTGGCGCGCCGCTGCGCCTCGCGATCATTGACGGAACCGAGCGTCGCGAGATCACCCTCGGCGCGGAGGTGCTGGCCGGCGAACAGCCGCAGGCCATCGTCCCGACCTTCGCGTGGCAAGCGGCGGAAAGCTGCGGCGACTGGACGCTGGTCGGCTGCACTGTCGCCCCCGGCTTCGACTTTTCCGGATTTGAACTGGCACCGCCGGGTTTCTCGCCATAGCGCCGCGCCGCGTGGAAAAAACTAATCCATCACGGCGGCATGATCCTGCCCGGCTCCACCTTGCGCCTGCGCGCGCAGCGTGGCCTTGGTCGAGCCAATCATGAAGGCCAGCGGAATAGCGCCTCCGGTGAGCAGCAAAATGAACGCATAGTCGTGCGAGAAGGCGAGAACCGACGCTTGCAGCGTGACGATGCTGTCCATCAGCGCCAGCCCCGTCTGTGTCCCCAGATTGATCACGGCGGCGACGTCCGGCATTTGCAGGGCGCTGTTGAATGGCGTGACGTGCTCGACCAGCATCGCGTGGAAACGCGTGGTATCCTCGGTCAACCGCGCGATCACCAGCGAGATCCCGACCGAGCTGCCGACATTGCGCACCAGCGTCAACATCGCCGTGCCGTCGGTGCGCAGTTGCGGCGGCAGGGTCAGGAACGCGACCGTCGACAACGGCACGAACACGAGGCCGAGCCCGAACCCCTGCACGATACTCCAGATAACGATGCTCGACACCTGCACCTGATCCGTCCACTGACTCATCATGAACAGCGACAGCGTCATCAGCGCCATACCGGTCATGATCAGCGAGCGCGCCTCGATGAAACGCATCACCCGGCCCACCAGCATCATCGCGACGAACGTGCCGCAGCCGCGCGTCGCCAGCAGCAGACCCGCCGTCATGATCGGATAGCCGATCACGTTCTGCATGAACGGCGAGGCCAGCGCCATCGTGGAGAACAACACGATTCCCATGATCGCCATGAAGATCACGCCGCCGAGAAAGTTGCGATCCGTGAAGATCGCGAACTGGATGAACGGCCGGTCCGTCGTGAAAGAATGCGCGAAGAAGAAGTAGAAGCCCGCGATGGAGACGATGGTCTCCGCGACGATCTCGGGCGACGACAGCCAGTCCAGTTGCTCGCCGCGATCGAGCGCAAGCTGCATGGCGCCGATGCCGACCGCGAGCGCCGCGAAGCCGAACCAGTCGAACTTCATCGTGTGTCCGAGTTCGGTCTCGTCCATGAAGGCCATCAGGCCGAGCACCGTGAACAGACCGAACGGCAGGTTGACGAAAAACACCCAGTGCCAGGAGTATGTTTCCGTCAGCCACGCGCCGAGCGACGGCCCCATGATCGGACCGAGCATCACGCCCATGCCCCAGATCGACATCGCCTTGGGGCGTTCCTGCAGCGTATACGAATCCAGCATCACCGCTTGCGATAGCGGCACCAGCGCCGCGCCGAACATGCCCTGCAGCAGCCGGAACAGCACCATCTGGGTGATGTCCTGCGAAAGCCCGCACATCACCGACGCCACAGTGAAACCGGCGGTACAGATGATGAAGGTGCGCTTGCGGCCGAAACGATTGGCGATGAAACCGACCGGCGCGGTCATGATCGCCGCAGCGACGATATAGGACGTCAGAACCCAGTTGATCTGGTCCTGCGACGCCGACAGGGTGCCCTGCATGTAGGGCAGCGCGACATTGGCGATGGTGGTGTCGAGCGCCTGCATGATGGTGGCGGTCATGGCGCAGATCGTCACCATGGTCCGCCGCAGGCCAGGAACCGCGGCCGAGCTGACGACCGCCGCGGTCATTCGTCGTCGTCCCTGGGATGGGCGACCGCAGACGACAGGCCGAGCAGCCCGGCGAGCGAGCGCGTATGCCCGGTATCGATGGAGACATAAGTGCTCATCCCGGCCTTGAGCCGCCTCACCAGCTTGTCGTTCTCATCGAAATAGATTCGCACCGGCACGCGCTGGACGACCTTCACGAAATTTCCGGTCGCGTTCTGCGGCGGCAGAATCGCGAACTGCGCGCCCGTGCCCGGGCTGAGCGAGCCGATGGTGGCGCTGAAGACGTGATCGGGGAAGGCATCCACCGTCACCGTGACGGGCTGGCCCGCTCTCACATAGGTGAAATCCGACTCCTTCGGATTGGCATCGACCCAAGGACGCGCCGTGTCGATGATGCTGAACACCGGCGTGCCGGCGGAGACGAACCGGCCGAGCTGGATGTTGTCCACCTGCGCGGCGGTGCCGTCGATCGGCGCGCGCAAAGTGCTCAGATCAACATTGCGCTGCGCATCGTCGCGCCGCGCCAGCGCCTGCGCATAAGCGGGATATTTCTCCAGCGGCAGTTTCGCGTCACCGAGCATCCTGTTCAGCGCCGAATCGCGCTGCTGCCTGAGAAATTCAAGCTGTGTCCGGGCCGTGACAAAGGTCGCGCGCGCGTTGTCGAGATCGAGCTGCGAGCCGAAGCTGCTCTTGACCAGCGCATCCTTGCGCTCGACATCGCGCTGCCTCAGCCTGGTCGCCTCGTCCGCGAGTGCGATCATCTGGTCATAGGTGTCGAGGTTGCTCCTGGTGGTCTCGTAATCGGTCCTTGCGGTTGCGAGAGCGGCCTCGGACTGACGCAGGGCCAGCTCGAACGGGACCGGATCGATCCGGAACAGAACGTCGCCTGCCTTGACCCTCTGTCCCTCCTTCACCTCGACATCGACGATCTTGCCGGACACATCGGGGGTCAGCAGCACCTTCTGCGCGCCGACATAGGCGTCATCGGTGGTCACATAACGACCGCCCATAAGATAGAACGCGAGGCCACCGATCACCGCGACGATCGGCAATACCACGAGCAGCAGCGGGCGCCGCCTGCGCCGCAGCCAGTCGCGAAACGGCTTGCGCGGCGCGGCCGCAACCGGCTGGCCCGCCGGCGACTTCAGAACGGGATCAGCCATAGCGGCGCTCCTTCTTGCTGTCTTTCTGAGATGTTTTTTCTTCGCCCTGCACATCGCACTGCAACGCGGCGCGGACGTTGTTCCGGATTGTTTCAAGGTCTCCAACCAGACGCCGCACGTCCGCACGCGGCATCCGCCCCAGCGCCGTCCGCATCACTTCGGCGCGCACGTCATGCAGCAGGTCCAGCAGCGGCCGCGCCGCCGGACGAAGATAGAGACGATTGACGCGGCGGTCGTCGGGATCGCTGCGGCGCTCGATCAGATCGGCCTCGCACAGGCGATCGATCAGACGCGTCAGCGTGATCGGCTGCATTTCCATCAGTTCGGCGAGTTCCGCCTGCTTCAGGCCCTCGTACCTTTCCAGCTTGGCGACCACCGCCCACTGGGCACGCGTGATGCCGAATTTCCGCACCTCGCGTTCGGCGTACTGGCGGACCAGACGCTGAACCTCGAACAGCGCGAACAGCAAATCTTCCTGGGGGCGAATGCGGGACACGGCCAAACTCCTGAGCCGGTCATATAATAAGCTAGCTTATGATTTCAGATATCATTCCTCACATGGAATGTCTGCACCAACTGCATGGCACGCCCCCGTGTCAGGCCGCATGCCTTGACCTGCGGTTCCATCATTTGCCAACATCGCGGACACAACTCGTCCCGCCTCCGGGGCGCCCTCGCAAACCCAATCCGCTCAACATCTCGTCACGGACCGGCGCATCGACCGCCCGTTCCGGTTTCGCGAATCAGCCAACAGGACTCCGCACCATGCAGAAACGCCCCCTTGGCTCCACCGGCATCGACATCGCCCCGCTCGTGTTCGGCGGCAACGTGTTCGGCTGGACCATCGACGAGAAGACGTCCTTCGACGTTCTCGATTCATTCATCGATCACGGCTTCAACGCCATCGACACCGCCGACGTCTATTCCCGCTGGTTCCCCGGCAACAAGGGCGGCGAATCCGAAACGATCATCGGCAAATGGCTGAAGGCGCGGCCCGGCGCGCGCGACAAGGTCGCGATCTTCACCAAGGTCGGCTTCGACATGGGCGACGCCCGCAAAGGTCTCAGCGCGCGATGGATCGCGCAGGCGGTCGAGGACTCGCTGACGCGGCTCGGCATCGAGCGGATCGACCTGTATTTCTCGCACAGCCCGGATCCCGACACGCCTCACGAGGAGACCTTGCGGGCCTATGACAAACTTTTGAAAGACGGCAAGATCCGCAGCATCGGCGCATCGAACTTCAGCGCGCAGCAGCTTGCCGATGCGCTCAAGGTCGCGCGGGACAACGGCTTGACCCCATATCAGGTGCTGCAGCCGGAGTACAATCTCTACGAGCGTGGCGCTTACGAAGGTCCGCTGCGCGACTTCTGCATCCGGGAACGCATGGGCGTCGTCGGCTATTTCAGTCTGGCGTCGGGCTTCCTGTCGGGCAAGTACCGGACCAAGGAAGAGGCAGCGAAATCACCGCGCGGACACCGGCTGACGAACTATTTCACGCCGCGCGGCGAGGCCATCATCAAGACGCTGCACGAGGTGGCGGCCAGCCATGGTGCGACGCCGGCGGAAGTCGCGCTCGCATGGCTGATCGCGCGCGAGGGCGTCACCGCGCCGATCGCCAGCGCCACCAGCGTCGCGCAGGTGGAGAGCTTCGTCCGGGCCGCGGACTTGACGTTGTCGGATGATGACATGGCCGCGCTCGACGCCGCCAGCGCCTGACTGTCACGACGCCCCGTCCGGGGCTTCAACCTGAGAGGCCGCGCCAACGCGGCCTCGCCGGGACCACCGCCTCAGCCCGCTGCGTGTGCCCCGGACACCGGCCGGGGCGGCGTGTGCCGGAACTCGCGGCCTTCTTTCAGCCAGCCCAGCCGCTCGTCGCGCAGCATGGTCCGGCGCACCTTGCCGGAATCGTCGCGCACGCTCTCTGTGGCAGGCTCGTAGCTCTCCGGGTGCTTGTTGCGGCTCAGCCTGTGATCGAGAAACGGACCGAAACTGGCGATGCTGTCCTGCATCCGCGCGGGATCCTCGAATTCGACGATGGCATGAATGCGCTGCCCGAGTTCGGGATCTGGCAGACCGAGCGCGACGCAGGATCGCACGTCCGGATGCGCCATCAGCGCGGCCTCGATCTCGGCGGGATAGATGTTGGCGCCGCCGCGCAGGATCATGTCGCTGAGCCGGTCGCCGAGATACAGATAGCCCTCCTCGTCGAGCCGGCCGATGTCGCCAAGCGACTCCCAGCCATCCGGCCGCCGCTTCGGCGCGGCACCGAGATAATGATAGGTCGAGCCCGGTCCATCCGTCGGAAGAAAATAAACTTCGCCGTATTCGCCGACCGGGACGTCATTGCCATCCTCGCCGATGATGCGCAGCGCCGAGGCTTCGTCGATCTTGCCGACCGATCCCCTGTGCGCGAGCCATTCGGTGCCGGAGATCACGGTGCGGCCCTGCCGCTCGGTGCCGCCGTAAAGCTCATAGATCGTTTCAGGGCCGAGCCACTCGATCCAGCGCTCCTTCAGCCAGACCGGCATCGGCGCGGCCATGTGGAAGACGGTCTTGAGACTCGACACATCGTAGCGGGCGCGCACCTCCGGCGGCAGCGCCCAGATCCGGTGCATCATGGTCGGCACGAAGTTGACCCATTCGAGCCGGTCGCGGTCGATCAGCCGCAGCGTCTCCTCGGCGTCGAACTTCGTCATGCCGGTCACCGAGCCGCCCACGAACAGCGCGAAATGCGACACGATGAACGGCGCGTTGTGATAGAGCGGACCGGGATTGAGCAGGCGCGCGCCGACTTCCATCTGCAGCGGCGGAGCCATCGTGTCGGTCACGGCGGGCGCGTGATCGAGAATGACTTTCGGGCGCCCGGTCGAACCGCCCGACGTCATCGCCTTCCAGTAGCGCGCGACCGGGGCCTCGTGCGGCTCGTCCGAAAATCCCTCGGGCGTAAAATCCTTCGGAAGCGAAACCGGCGCGTTCCATTCCGGCTCGCCGCCGACCACCAGCGATGGTTTGAGAATCTCCAGCACTGCGGCTGCCTCGCCGCGCGGCAGACGATAGGACAGCGAGGTCGGCGTCGCCCCGCATTTCCACACCGCGAATGTCGTCTCGTAAAAGGCGTTGCTGTTGGGCAGGCCGATGGCGACATAGTCGCCGGGCTTTACGCCCTTGGCCTGAAAGGCCCGCGCCCGACGGTTGGCATTGCGCTCAAGCTGATCCCAGGTCAGCGCGTCGTCGCCATGCCGGACGGCAATGGTGCCCGCCGGCTTGCGCTCGGCGTACCAGCGCGGAACGTCGGCAATCGGAATCAGCATGGAATCCTCCCGTCAGTTTTTTGCCTTATTGGCGCATGACGGCGAGGAGGTAAAGGGGACGTCCGGATGAGAACGCCGTCAGTGCCGGCGGAGGATGTTCCGAACCGCCAGCCGGCGCGCCAGCACATAACGCTCGCGCCATCGCTCCAGATGCCAGAATGCCCAGATGAAAAGGGCCCCCAGACCGGCAGTTATCAAAATCAGAAGGACTGTGAAATCGGCGCTGCTCCAGTCGTATTCCATGATGTCGGCTCAAGTTGATGTGACCAGGCAAGATGCGAGGAGACAAGATGTGAGAAGACAAAAAGCAAGGCGCATGCCATGCAATCCCGGCTGAGCCATGATTTAATGCTGTACGGGCCAGCTTTCGCCTCGCCCGTGCGCGGGGAACATGCGAGCGATGCACCCACCGGCGAATCGGCACGTTTTCAGGACGGGGTAAACGAATGGTAGATTTCGGACGCCACAAGATCCTCGGTCTGGCGATGGGCCTCGTCCTGGCCCTGACCAGCCAGGCGACGGGAGCGTCCCCGGCCACGGCCGACGACGATCCGATCGATCTCGTCATGACCGAGGAATGGGTGCTGCGGGATCCGAATATCCCGGCGGCCGGGAATCCCGACGGCGACATCACCATCGTCGAGTATCTCGACGTCCAGTGCCCCTATTGCAAGAAGGTGCATGCCGATCTCACGGAGGTCGCCAAAGAGGACGGCAAGATCCGCATCGTCTACAAGGAATGGCCGATCTTCGGGGGCGTGTCGGTCTATGCCGCCAAGCTGGTGCAGGCCGCGCGCTACCAGAACAAATATGTCGAAGCCCACGACGCGGTCATTACTGCCAAGTCCAAACTGACGGAAGATGGCGTGCGCGACCTGCTGGCGAAAGCCGGCGTGGACGTGCCGCGCGCCGAAGCCGATCTCAAGGCGAACGCCAAGGAAATCGATTCCACCCTCGCCCGCAACGCGCTGCAGGCTCGCGCGTTTGATTTCAAGGGCACCCCCTCTTTCATCATCGGGAAATTCCGCGTGCCCGGCGCGCTCGACGCCGCGCTGATCAAGCGGGCCGTTGCCGACGCCCGCGCCGCAAAACAAGGCAAATAGCGCCGCGCTTCAAGCGTTATGTGACGCAGGATGGTCCAAGCCATCGGGCAAAGCCCCGACCGTGGCTGCGGCGTAGCGCCGCGCGAATCCGGCCCCGGCCTTCCGCGCGGGGCTGAATCGATGCCTTCCGGCGTCCGAATGGCGATGATCGTCCGGAACGTCGCCGATATCCGGATCACTCCGCACAGCACATTTCCGGCGTCCCCACAGAAGCAGCCCTCATGGCATGCTTCGTGCTTGAACGAAGGACCGCCGGGAGAATATCGCCATGCCGTTGATCAGCCTCGATATTCGCATGCTGCGCTCGTTCGTGTCCGTGGTGAAGACGGGCAGCATTACCGAGACCGCGCGTCAGCTCGGGCGCACCCAGCCCGCGATCTCGCTGCAGCTTCAACGGCTTGAGGAGCTCACCAACAAGACTCTGTTCCGTCACGAGGGACGGCGGCAGGTGCTCACCGACGAGGGCGACCTGATCCTGTCCTACGCCAAGTCGATCCTGCGGCTGCACGACGAATTGCTGCAGCGGCTGGCCTCCCCGGACATCGAAGGCAACGTGGTGCTCGGCACGCCGGACCTCTATGCCGCATTCATCCTGCCGGAGATTCTCAACCGTTTCCGCAAGGCGTTCCCTCGCGTGCAGGTGGAATTGCGCTGCGAGCTGTCGACGCCGCTGGTCGATCTGGTCCGGCGCGGCGATGTCGACCTGGCGCTGGTGACGCGCATGGACGGCTTTTCCGGCGGCAAGGTGATCGGCAAGGAACAGCTGATCTGGATGGTCGGCGAAAGCTCGGATGCCCATCACATGGATCCGGTGCCGCTGGCGCTGCTGCCGCCCGGCAACATCTATCGCGAACATGCCATCGACCATCTCGAACGCATGGGCCGGGGTTGGCGCATCAGCTGTGTCAGTTCCAGCGCCTCCGGCCTGCAGGCCGCGGCGCTGTCGGGCATGGCGGTGACAGTGCTCGGCCGCAGCGCGCTGGTCTCCGGCATGCGCGAGGTCGGGCCGAGCGAAGGATTGCCGCTGCTGCCGACTGTCGATCTGCTGCTGTATCGCGCGGCGGGGCGCAATCTCGCGGCAATCGATGCGCTCTATGCGTATCTCGAAAGCTATATCGGCTCGCACTCCGAGCGCATCAGGCTCTCGGAGATCGGGCAGGCCGCGCCCATGCCGCTGCAGAACGCGGCGGAATAGAACCGTCCAGCACCGGCCGTTCCCGCAACTCTGTCGCTATCCTTCCAAAAAGGCCGGCCAGATATGGCTCCACGGCCTCGCATCCTCGTACGCGGCGGCGATGCGGAAAATCGTCGGCTCGTCGAGCCATGGCGCGACGATCTGGAAACCGATCGGCAGCCCGTCCGTGTCAAACCCGCACGGCACGCTGGCGCCCGGAAGCCCGGCCAGATTCATCGGCCATGAGAACGGCGACCATCCGAGGTGCCTGTCGACGGACTGGCCGTCGATGCGATCGACACCGATCGTTCCAGCGGCGAACGCCGTCACCGCAACCGAAGGCGTGATCAGCGCATCCACCGACTTGAACGTCTCGACAAAACGTCCGCGCAGTTGCGCCCGCCTGTGAAGCGCATCGACGTAATCGATGCCGCGAAATGTATTGCCCTTGGCGACCACCGACTGAAACTCCGGCTCGGAGCGGGCAAGATCGGCCGCCTCGCGATACATCACGGCGGTCGCCTGCTCGGTGAAGCCGACCGGCTGCAACACATTTTCGAGCAGCCCGCTGCCGAGGCTCACGGGAAGCGCAACGATCTCCGCGCCAAGATTGGCGAGGACATCAACCACGGCCTCGAACGCCCGCCGGACCTGCGGATCGACGGCGGCGAAGCCGAGATCGACGCTCGCCGCGATCTTCAAGCCGGTCAGCGGCCCCGGTACCGCAGAGAACTGGCGCGGCGGTTGCGGCAGGCTGACCGCGTCGCGCTGATCGTATCGCGCGATGATGCCGAGCAGCATCGCGACATCGGCGACGGTGCGGCCGATGGGACCGGTATGCGCCAGCGATCCCCACGACGGCGGGAAGAAACTCGGCGAACGCGGCACGAGGCCAAAGGTCGGCTTGATGCCGAACACGCCGCAGAACGACGACGGCACCCGGATCGAGCCGACCGCGTCGGTGCCGATGGCCAAAGGCCCGCAGCCCGCCGCCACCGCCGCCGTCGCGCCACCGCTCGATCCGCCGCTGGTGCGATCGCGCCGCCACGGATTGCGGGTGATGCCGGTCAGCGGCGAATCCGCCGTCAGCTTGTAACCGGACTCGCAGGTCGTGGTCTTGCAGGTGAGCACCGCGCCCGCATCCTTCAGGAACGAGACGACGGCCGAATCCTGATCGGGCACGAAGGATTCCAGCGTCGGCGCGCCGGCATGGGCGGGCACGCCCGCCACGAACAGCAGATCCTTGATCGTGACCGGCACGCCGCACAGCGGTCCGTCCGGCTCGCCGGACTTCCACGCCTTCGCGGCTTTCTCCGCATCGCTCCGCGCGGTCTCATACATGTCGGTGACGACGACATTGCAAAGCGCATCGGTCGCGTCCAGCGCGCCGATCACGTCCTCGATCACATCGACTGGCGTGAAGGTCCCCGCCCTGTAGCCGGCGAGCAGTTCGGTCGCAGGCAGGCGTGCGAGATCGAAGGTCCGCTCGGCAGCAGCCGAGGGACGGCGATTGAGGTCTTCCATGGCGGTATGCCTGTCTATCTATCCTGCGAGAGCAGCTTCCACGGCGCGGCGCGCCATCACGACGACGAGATGCGCCCGGTATTCGCTGTCAGCATGCATGTCCGAGTTCAGACCCGACGGCGCGACGGAGACCGGCAGCAACGCGCGGGCGGAGAAGTCCGCCGCCAGCACGCCCTCGATATCCTTCGCCCGAAACACCGACGGTCCCGCGCCCGTCACCGCGACACGAACCGTGTCGCCGAACCGGGCGACGAACACGCCGACCAGCGCAAAACGCGACGCCTGGCTCTTGAACTTGGCGTACCCGGCCTTGTCCGGAATCGGAAAGCGGATCGCGGTGACAAGTTCATCCGGCGCCAGCGCGGTCTGAAACAGACCGGTGAAAAAGTCATCCGCCGCGATCTCGCGCCGATCGGTGATGATGGTCGCGCCGAGCCCGACCACCGCCGCCGGATAATCGGCAGCGGGATCGGCATTGGCGATCGAGCCGCCGATGGTGCCGCGATGGCGAACCTGCGGATCGCCGATCAGGCTCGCGAGCACCGGCAGCGCCGGCAGCACGGCCTTCAGCGGAGCGCTTGAGGCAACGTCCACATGGCGCGTCATCGCACCGATGGTCACCGCACTGCCGGTGATGGCGATCCCGGCCATGTCGGGGATGCCGGACAGATCGATCAGCGCGCTCGGCGTGGCCAGCCGCTGCTTCATCGTCGGCAGCAGGGTCATGCCGCCGGACAGCGGGCGGATTTCATCCCCCGCGCCGAGCAGCGCGACCGCCGCCGCGATGCTGTCCGGCTTGTGATAGGCAAACTCCTTCATCGCATCCTCCCTATTCGGCGGCCCGCAACTGGTTGGTATTGTTGTTGATGATCCGCCACACCCGGCTCGGCGTCGCCGGCATGTCGACGTGATTGACGCCGAGATGCGCCAGCGCATCCACCACCGCGTTGATGACGGTGGCGGGCGAGCCGATGGTGCCGACCTCACCGCAACCTTTCACGCCGTAGCTGGTGTGGGTGCAGAGCGTCGAGACCGTCTCGATGTGCATGTTCGGCAGGCAGTCCGCGCGTGGCATGGCGTAGTCCATGAACGAGCCGGACAGGATCTGGCCGCTGCTCTCGTCATAGACGCAGTTCTCGTAGAGGGCCTGACCGACACCCTGCGCGATGCCGCCATGAAGCTGGCCGCCGACGATCATCGGATTGATCACCGTGCCGATATCGTCCACCGCGATGTAGGACACGAGATCGACGGTGCCGGTGTCGGGATCGATCTCCACCTCGGCGATATGCGCGCCGCCCGGATAGGTGAAGTTCACCGGATCGTAAAACGCCTTCTCCTCCATGCCCGGTTCGAGAACGTCGATCGGGAAATTGACGAGCCCGTAGGCCGCGCCCACCACGTCGCCGAACCCCTTGGAGCGGTCGGTGCCCTGCACGGTGAACTGGCCGTTCTCGTAGACGATGTCGTCGTCCGCAGCCTCCAGCATGTGCGCGGCGATCTTGCGGCCCTTGGCGATGATCTTGTCGGTCGCCTTCACCAGCGCGGTGCCGCCCACCGCCAGCGAGCGCGAGCCGTAGGTGCCGAGGCCGAACTGCACCTTGTCGGTGTCGCCGAACACGATCTCGATACGATCGGCCGGGATCGACAGCTTCTCCGAGACGATCTGCGCGAAGGTCGTCTCGTGGCCCTGGCCGTGATTGTGCGTGCCGATCAACACCGTGACGTCGCCGGTGACATGCACGCGCACCGTGGCGCTCTCGAAGATGCCGGCGCGCGCGCCCAGCGACTGCACGATGCGCGAGGGCGCAAGGCCGCAGGCCTCGACATAGGTACACAGCCCGATGCCGCGCAGCTTGCCGCGCGCCTTGGACTCCGCCTTGCGCGCCGCGTAGCCCGTCCAGTCCGCGACCTCCAGCGCCTTGTCGAGGCAGGCTTTCGGATCGCCGCTGTCGTAGTTGACGATCACCGGCGTCTGATACGGATACTGTGAGGCGTCGATCATGTTGATGCGGCGGATCTCGGCCTTGTCCATGTTGAGATCGCTGGCCGCGACATCCACCAACCGCTCCAGCAGGAACGTCGCCTCCGGCCGCCCCGCGCCGCGATAGGCGTCCACCGGCACCGTGGTGGTGAACACGCCCTTCACCTCGCAATGGATCGCGGGCGTGGTGTAGACGCCCGCGAGCAGCAGGCCATACAGGTTGGTCGGAATATTCGGACCGAAGGTCGAGAGATAGCCGCCCATATTGGCGACGGTGCGCACCTTGAGCCCGAGAAACTTCCCGGAGGCATCCAGCGCCAGTTCCGCCTCGCTGACGTGATCGCGGCCGTGCGCATCGGACAGGAAACCCTCGCTGCGCTCGTTCACCCACTTCACCGGCCGCTTCACTTTGCCCGAGGCCCAGGTGACAACGACTTCCTCCGCATAGAGGAACTGCTTGACGCCGAAGCCGCCGCCGACATCCGGCGCGACCACGCGCAGCTTGTGCTGCGGAATGCCGAGCGCGAAATTGCCCATCAGCACCTTCACAACATGCGGAAACTGGCTGGTGGTCCACAGCGTGTAGTGATCGCGCCCCGAATCGTAATCGCCCACCGCCGCACGCGGCTCCATCGGATTGCCGACGAGGCGGTTGTTGACGAGGCTGATGCGCGAGACATGTGCGGCTTTGGCGAAGGCCTCCTCGGTCGCCTTGGCGTCGCCGCACTCCCAGTCGAAGCAGGTGTTGTCCGGAATGTCGTCGAACACCGGAGCGGCGCCGGGCCGGAACGAGTCCAGCACGCCGACCACGGGCGGCAGCGGCTCGTAGTCCACCACGATGGCGTCGGCCGCCTCGCGCGCCTGTTCCAGCGTCTCGGCCACCACGAACGCCACCGCGTCACCGACGAAGCGCACCTTGTCCGCCGTGATCGCGAGACGCGGCGGCTCCTTCATCGGCGTGCCGTCGGCGTTGTTCACGCCCCAGGCGCAGGGCAGCCCGCCGACCTTCTCGGCCGCGAGATCCGCGCCGGTAAAGATGCCGACCACGCCCGGCATCGCCTTCGCCGCCGCGATGTCGATGCCCTTGATGATCGCATGCGCATGGGGCGAGCGCAGGAACGCGCCCATGCACATGCCCGGCCGCTTGATGTCGGCGACGTAATTGCCCTTGCCGGTGATGAAGCGCCGGTCCTCCTTGCGCAGGATCGAGGCGCCGATTCCGGTGTGCGTCTTGGTGATATCCGCATGGGCATTCATGGCTCAGGCTCCCGCATGCATGGCGGCGGCACCCGCAAGCACGGCCGCGACGATGTTCTGATAGCCGGTGCAGCGGCAGATGTTGCCTTCCAGCCAGTGGCGGACCTCCGCCTCGGTCGGCGAGGGGTTGCGCTTGGCGAAGTCCACCGCGCTCATGATCATGCCCGGCGTGCAGAAGCCGCATTGCAGACCGTGCTTCTTGTGGAAGGCCTCCTGCATCGGATGCAGATCGGCGTCAGGCCCGGCGGTCGCCGCCAGTCCCTCGATGGTGGTGACGGACGCCCCGTCCATCGCCACCGCCAGCAGCGTGCAGCTCTTCATCGAGACGCCGTCCACATGCACGACGCAGGCCCCGCACTGCGAAGTGTCGCAGCCGATATGGGTGCCGGTGAGTTCGAGCTGCTCGCGAAGAAACTCGGACAGCAGCAGCGAGGGCGGCACATCCGCCTTCACGGCCTTTCCGTTGATCGTCACGCTGATGTCCATCCCGCGCCTCCACTTTCCTGTATTCGCCATTGCACCACGGCTGCCGCTCAGGCGAGCATCCGCGTCTTGTCTTTCTCCCACCCGGCCATCACGACGTCGCCGACCGCGAATGGATCGCTGTAGAATACCCGGTCCGGCACGTAAGCGATCAGTTCGTCGCTGCCGATATTGTCGAGGATGACCTTGACGAAGTTGCCCTGATACTCGACCGCGCGCACGCGGCTCGGCACCTTGGCGCGCTTCATCGCCGCCGCCTTCTCCGGCCGCGTCAGATCGACGTCGTCGCGGCGGACGGCGAAGTCGACCTGATCGCCCGGCGACAGCGTTTTGCGCGCGCCGAGCGGCACCACCACGTCACGCATCTCCTGCGCGACGATGATGGCGTCGCCGCCCTCGATCCTGTCGATCCTGCCGCTCAGCACATTCTGCCCGCCAAGGAATTCGGCGACATAGCGATCCTGCGGGCGGTCGTAGACATCGCGCGAGGGACCGGCCTGCTTGATCTTTCCGTTCTCCATTACCACCACCATGTCGGCCAGCGCGATGGCTTCCAGCTGGGTGTGGGTCACATGGATGAAGGTGATGCCGAGGTCGCGCTGCATCCGGCTCAACTCCTGGCGCATCTGCACGCGCAGCTGCTCGTCCAGCGCCGACAGCGGCTCGTCGAGCAGCAGAACGCGGGGGCTGGTGATCGCGGCGCGCGCCAGCGCCACGCGCTGCTGCTGGCCGCCGGAGAGCTGCGCGGGCAGCCGGTCCGCCAGTTCGGTGAGGCGGACCTTCTCGATCATCTCGTTCGCCGCCTTGCGCCGCTCCGCCGCGCCCATGCCGCGCACGCGCAGGGCGAAGGCGATGTTGTCGCGCACGTTGAGATGCGGAAACAGCGCGTAGGACTGGAACATCATCGCGGTGCGCCGCTCGACGGGCGGCAGCCCGACCACATCCTCGCCGCCGATCAGGATTTCGCCGTCGGTCGGATCCTCGTGGCCCGCGATCATGCGCAGGATCGTGGTCTTGCCGCAGCCGGACGGTCCGAGAAAGCAGCAATAGGCGCCATCGGGAATCTTCAGGTTCACGCCGTCCACCGCGCGCGTGACGCCGTCGTAGCTCTTGACCAGCCCCGCCAGTTCAATGCTTCCGTTGCCAACCGCCATGTCCATCGTTCCCTAGTGCGACGGTCCGCCCTGCCCGCGACGCTTCTGAATCAGCGCGATGGAGCCAAGGCAGACACCGATGATGAGGAAGGAGATGATCGTCGTCACCGTGCCGAGCGCATAGAGCGAGGGCGAGGTGACATTGAGCGTCATGCTCCAGATTTCGAGCGGCAGCGTGTTGAGCGATCCCGCCGTCAGCAGCGTGCGGGCGAACTCATCGTAGGACAGCGTGAAGCCGAACAGCGCCACCGCGACGAGGCCCGGCGCGAGGATCGGCACGATCACCATCCGGATGGTCTGCCAGGGGCTGGCGCCGAGATCGCGCGCCGCCTCCTCCCAGGCCGGATTGAAACGCGACATCACCGCGAACATCACCAGCACGCCGAACGGCAGCGTCCACGACAGCTGCGCGCCGAGCGCAGAGGTATACCAGTTGGCCTGAATGCCGAGCGCATTGCAGATCAGGCCGACGCCGATACCGAGCACGAGGCCGGGCGCGACCAGGCTGCCGATCATCAGATAGAACACGATGCTGTCACCCCGGAAGCGGCGGCGGAATGCCAGCCCCGCCATGAACGACACCACCACGGTGATGACCGTCACCATCGCCGCCAGCCTGATCGAGCGGTCGAACGCGCCTTTCACGTCGCCGGTCCGCACCTGCGTAAACAGATCGACGAACCAGTGCAGCGAAAACCCACGCATCGGAAACACAAGGCCGCCGCGCACATCCTGAAACGACAGGATGTAGATGCAGATCATGGGACCATAGAGCGCGATGACGTAGAGCGTGAAGACGGTAGCGAGAACATAGAACGTCCACGGCCGTCCGCCCTTGCTCGGGGCGAGGGCGCGGCGGCGGCGCGCGGGCGCAGCGGCTGTCGCCTCGTCAGCCGGAGGCGTCTTCGTCATGGAAACCGGCGCGGCGGCCGGCGCCGGCCTGTCGTCGATCCGCGCGGTGACGGCCGTGGACGCCTTGCTCATCGCGTCAGCTCCTTGCGGATATCGACGGTGCGCAGGATCGCCACCACCATCATCGTGACGATGATGGTGAGCACGACCGCGCTTGCCGCGGCGGACGGATATTGCAGCACGCCGATGTCCTCGTAGAACGCGCCGACCACCGAGGCCGAACCACCGCCGGACATCACCTTGACCACGAAAAAGTCGCCCATCACGATCGAGACCACGAAGATCGTGCCAAGCGCGATGCCGGTCTTGGACAGCGGCACCACGATGTAGCGCATGATCTCGAAGCGCGACGCGCCCGCATCGCTCGCCGCCTCGATCAGACGCTTGTCGATCCGCGCCATCGAATTGAAGATCGGCACGATCATGAAGATCGTGAGCTGATGAACATAGGCGATCACCACCGCCAGGCTTGAAAACAGCAGGACGCCGATCGGCTCGTCGATGATGTTCAGCTTGATCAGGGCGCTGTTGATCAGCCCTTCCTTGCCGAGCAGGGGGATCCACGAAATCATGCGGATGATGTTCGAGGTCCAGAAGGGCACGGTGCAGAGCAGGAACAGCCCCAGCGCCAGCAGCGGATTGCGGACATGGAAGACCAGAAAATATGCGATCCAGAACCCGATCAGCAGCGAGAAGAACCATGCGAACGCCGTGAATTTCAGCGTCGCCCAGTACAGGTCGAAGGTCAGTTTCGCGGTGAACAGGTTGGCGTAGTTCTCCCAGGTGAACTCCGGGATGATGCCGCCAAAGCCGTCGCTCTGCACGAAGCTCGCGACGACCACGCCGAGAATCGGCGCGACGAAGAACGGGATCAGCACCAGCACCAGCGGCAGAACGAACAGCCAGCCGGTGAGATTGCGTCGCGCTTGTCCCTGAATTGCCATGCCGCTCGCGTCCAAAGCCTTCGCACCCAAAGCCATCGCGTCCAAAGGGCACCACGGCGCCCGAAGTTGGGAAACCTGCGGCCGATGGCGGCGAAGCCGCCACCGGTCATGTCGTTCAGCCGTTCATTCGTCGGCGATGCAAGATTCGATCCGTGAAGCCTGCCATCAGACAACGCGGCGGTCAGGCGACCTTGAAGTCGTTCCAGCGCTTGTTCATGTAGGCCGCCTCGTCCATCAGCGTGTTCCAGCACGAGATGTTCGTCACGCGCTCGATGAACGAGCCGCCGTCACGCACCGTGCCGGCTTTCTCCATCGGCACGCCGTAGGGATCCTTGATCTCCTCCGGCGCGGGCTTGCCCTCGTACCAGAACGCCCATTCGGTCGGCGTCATATGCTTCTTGGCGGTGGAAGGCACGGGGCTGTAGTAGCCGTAGCGGCTGACGAACGCGCCCTGCCAGCCGGAATAGTACCAGTTGATGTATTCGTAGGCCGCATCCAGCTTCTTGCCCGACAGGTGCTTCATCAGGCCGAGGCCGTTGCACCAGCCGCGGTAGCCTTCCTTGTCGCCCTTCTTGTTCACCGGCGCGTAGACGCAGGGGATCTGCTTGACGCGCACGGCGGCGACCGCCGGCGACCACATCGACTGGATGATGACCTCGCCCGCGGCCATCAGCTGCACCGACTGATCGAACGTCGTCCAGGTGGCGCGGAAGTGGCCCGACTTCTTCAGCTCGATCAGCTTGTCGATGGTGAAGTCGATCTCCTGCTTGGTCATGTTGCCCTTGTTGCCGTACTTGATCAGTCCGGCACTCTCGAAGCACAGCGCGGCATCCATGATGCCGATGGCCGGCACATCGAGGATCGCGGCCTTGCCCTTGTATTTCGGATCGATCAGATCCTTCCACTCCGTCACCGGATGATCGACGAGATCTGGCCGGTAGCCGATGGAATCGGCGTTATAGACCTGCGGCAGGAAGGTCGCCCACTCGGTCACGCCTTCGTTCAGATCGGTCGCATCGGGCTTGGCGATATACATCGCCTCGTAAGGCGAAATGCCCTGGCGCGGAATCTTGTGGCCGTCCAGTTCGCCCTTGGTGAAGATCGGCAGGAAGTTATCGAATTCCTTGATCTTCTTGACCTCGATGCCCTGGATCACGCCGCGTTTGGCGGCGAGCTTGGCCTGCCAGCCTTCGAGATCGGGAATGTCGACCGTGTTCGGCTGCGTGATGAAACGGTTGATCGCCGCCGAGGTATCGAGATTCTGCATCGTGACCTTGAAACCAAGGTCTTTCGATGCCTGATCGCCGATCGCCTTCACCACCGAATAAGATACGCCGACATGGCGCAGCTCGATATCCTTGATCTCCTGCGCCCAGATCGTCGGCGCGCCGATCACCGAAGAGCCCGCGACAACCGCCGCACCCTTCAGAACCTGACGGCGCGACAGTCCGCTGTTCGCGCCGCTTCCCTTGCCGGATTTCCCAGTGCTCTTCCCCATCATCACCTCCCTCAAAGAAAGCTGAAACCGCGTGCCGCCTGAAATTCACGACGGGAACGCTAACAGCGGGGCGGCTCGATCAGGAAATGAGAAGTTCTAATTCGCAGGATAAGGAAGACTAATAGGCCGCGAAATGCTCACGCGATGCGCTGGAATTGGCTCCCCTTTGCGCATGATGACGAGCGAACGTTCAGAATCCATCACGAAACGCACGTCAATCGTGCGGCGGAGCCTCTTTCGCTCCCGCTTTTTTTTCTGATGGGATCACTCTCAACCCGGCACGCGTGCCGTTCCGATGCACACTGTCGCGCGAAAGATCAGAATGTCGGCGGCGTGCAGGCGCTGATGATCTCGCATGGCGTCGGACCGACGCAGCGGAAACGATGCGGCCTTCGGCTCGAAAAATAATAGCCGTCGCCGGGGCCGAGAATGCGGCGCTGATCGCTCACCGTGACCTCCAGCCGCCCGCTGATGACGATGCCGCCCTCCTCGCCGTCATGCACCAGCGGCACCCGGCCGGTGTCCGCGCCGGGCTCGTAGCGCTCCTTCAGGATCTGCAACGAGCGCCCGAACAGGTTGGCACCGAGCTGACGGAACGAGATCGGCCCCTTGCCGATCTCGTGCATCTCCTCGGCGGCATAGAAAATGGTATCGGCCTCGCCGGGCTGGAGCGCGAAGAATTCGGCCAGGCCGATCGGCACCGCGTCCAGAATGCGCTTCAGCGCCCCCACGGACGGGTTGGTCTTGCCGGATTCGATCAGGGACAGGGTGGAGTTCATCACCCCCGCCTTGCGGGCCAGTTGCCGCTGCGACAGGCCGTGAAGTTCCCGCACATAGCGCAGTCGCGCGCCGACATCCACGTCCGCCATGGTCCGGTCCTGTTCAATATGTTCATTATTCGACAACACCCGGTTATCGAGACAAGTAATTTCAACAGGTTGCAGGAAAGAAGAAAAGGACTTTCGGCTGGCGCGGAATAATGTTGTGTGGCTCGGTCCCTCGATCCGCCACAGGAGACCGCCCGTGCTCGCCCCGACTCCCTCGAATTCACCCAGCCTCGACGCCTACTGGATGCCGTTCACGGCCAACCGGCAGTTCAAGGCCGCCCCCCGCATGCTCGTCTCCGCAGAAGGCATGTATTACACCTCCGACGACGGCCGGAAGGTGCTCGACGGCACGGCCGGCCTGTGGTGCGTCAACGCCGGCCACGGCCGCCGCCAGATCCGCGAGGCCGTGGATCGCCAGCTCGCCACCCTCGATTACGCGCCCTCGTTCCAGATGGGTCACCCGATCGCGTTCGATTTCGCGACCCGCCTTGCCGAGATCGCGCCCGCCGGCCTCGACCGCATCTTCTTCACCAATTCCGGCTCCGAATCCGGCGACACCGCGCTGAAGATCGCGCTGGCCTACCAGCGCTCCATCGGCCAGGGCACCCGCACCCGCCTGATCGGCCGCGAGCGCGGCTATCACGGCGTCGGCTTCGGCGGCATGACCGTGGGCGGCATCGGCAACAACCGCCGCGCCTTCCTGCATCTGCCTGGCGCCGATCACATCCGCCACACCCACGATATCGCGCGCAACGCTTTCTCAATCGGCGAGCCGGAGCATGGCGCGGAGCTGGCGGACGACGTCGAGCGTCTCGTTACCCTGCACGGGCCGGACACCGTCGCCGCGGTGATCGTGGAACCGGTCCCGGGTTCGGCCGGCGTGCTGCCGCCGCCGAAGGGCTATCTGAAGCGGCTGCGCGAACTCTGCACCAAGCACGGCATCCTGCTGATCTTCGACGAAGTCATCACCGGCTTCGGCCGCCTCGGCACGCCGTTCGCAGCCAACTACTTCGGCGTCACGCCCGATATCATGACCACCGCCAAGGGCATCACCAACGGCACGGTCCCGCTCGGCGCGGTGTTCTGCAAGCGCGAGGTCCATGACGCGCTGGTCGACAGCGTCGACAACATGATCGAGCTGTTCCACGGCTACACCTATTCGGGCCACCCGATCGCCGCCGCCGCCGGCCTCGCCACCCTCGACATCTATCGCGAGGAAGGCCTGCTGACGCGCGGTGCCGTGTTGCAGGACACCTGGCATCAGGCGATCCACAGCCTGCGCAGCTCGAAGAACGTGATCGACATCCGCACCATCGGTCTGATGGCCGGTATCGAGCTGGAGCCGCGCCCCGGCGCACCGACCGCGCGCGCCTACGAGATTTTCGTGAAGGCGTTCGAGGCGGGCCTGATGATCCGCTACACGGGCGACACGCTCGCCTTCTCGCCGCCGCTGATCGTCGAGAAGTCGCACATCGACACCATCGTCAACATCCTCGGCGACCTGCTCGCCAAGACCGAGTAGCCGCGCACGACTTCGCGCACCAGCGCGCCTTGTGAGCCGGAGGGGCCGTCACGCCATGCGTGGCGGCCCTTTCAACTGAACAAGGGAGATTTCGCGAGCGGGACGACGGGGTCGGCGCTGATCAAAACTGCGGCAGGGCATGATTTTGGGCAAATGCGGCGGGTCGACAATCAATTCTGACATTCGCCAAACGCTTTCCTGATAATGCCGCGACAAGGATATATAGCGTGCCACATAGCCGGTTCTCCGGCAGCGCCTGACAGGGCGCACAACCAATCCCGGGCAGCGGATCCAGCCACATCAGGTCCGGAAGCTTCGGGTACAGGCGAGGACTCCAGGGTTTTCAATTTTCGCGAGCCGCGCACGGGGTCAGCAAGCCCGTGAAGTCGCGCGGCCATGGGGAGTTCTTGAGTTCCATGTCGTCTATCGCTGTCGAAGCTTCGAAGGTTGCAGTCCCGGCCAATCCGCGTTCCCGCGTGATCCTTGCGAGTCTGGTCGGCACCACCATTGAGTTCTACGATTTCTATGTCTACGCAACGGCGGCCGTGCTGGTGTTCCCGCATCTGTTCTTTCCCGCCGGCAACGACACCACGGCCCTGCTGGCCTCGTTCGCCGTGTTCGGCGCTGCGATGATCGCACGGCCGCTCGGCGCGATCTTCTTCGGCCATCTCGGCGACAAGAAGGGCCGCAAGGTGACGCTGGTCGGCGCGCTGCTGACCATGGGCATCGCGACCTTCCTCATCGGCCTGCTTCCGACCTATGCCGTCGCCGGCTGGTTCGCTCCCGCGCTGCTCGTCATCCTGCGTCTGGCGCAGGGATTTGCGCTGGGCGGCGAATGGAGCGGCGCGGCGCTGGTCGCGACCGAGAACGCGCCCGCAGGAAAGCGCGCCATCTTCGGCACCTTCCCGCAGCTCGGCGCGCCGATCGGCTTCATCGTCGCCAACGGCCTGTTCCTGATCATCGCCGCATTGCTGCCGTCGAGCGATCCGTCGCGGCCGTCCGATGCGTTCCTCAACTGGGGCTGGCGCATCCCGTTCCTGTTTTCGGCGGTGATGGTGATCGTCGGCCTCTGGGTCCGGCTCAACCTCGTCGAGAGCGCGGCGTTCGAGAAGACCGTGAAGACCGGGCAGGTGCATAAGCTGCCGCTGGCAGCCGCCGTGAAAACCTACTGGCGGGAGCTGATCCTCGGCACCTTCTACATGCTCGCCACCTACGTGCTGTTCTACCTGATGACCACCTTCTCGCTCAGCTACGGCCGCGCGGCAGTGAACGGCGCGCTGCCGGGCCTCGGCTACGACTACAAAACCTTCGTGCTGATGATGATCCTCGGCGTGGTGTTCTTCGGCATCTTCACGCTGGTGTCCGGCCCGTGGGCGGATCGCTTCGGACGGCGCAAGACGCTGATCTGGGTGACGCTCGCGATCGCCGCCTTTGGTCTCGTCTGGGTGCCGATGCTGTCGGCAGGCTTCATCGGCGTGATGGCGTGGCTGATCCTAGGCTTCGCGCTGATGGGCATGACCTTCGGCCCGATGGGCGCGCTGCTCCCCGAGCTGTTCCCGGCGAATGTGCGCTACACCGGCTCGGGCATCTCCTACAATGTCTCCTCGATCCTCGGCGCGGCTGTCGCGCCGTTCATCGCGGTGGCGCTGTGGAGCGCGGGCAAGGGCAGCCCGTTCCTGGTCGGCGTCTACCTGTCGACGATGGCTGGCCTCACCCTGATCGCGCTGCTAATCGGCAAGGAAACCAAGGGCGTCGATATCGACGCGTAGCGGCGAGCCGCGACACAGGTTCGACCGGGAGAACTCCCTGATGAAGAAGATCGGCTTTCTCTCGTTCGGGCACTGGACGCCGTCACCGCAATCGCAAACGCGGTCGGCGGCGGATGCGCTGCTGCAGTCCATCGACCTCGCCGTCGCTGCCGAGGAGCTCGGCGCCGACGGCGCGTATTTCCGCGTGCATCACTTCGCCCGCCAACTCGCCTCGCCGTTTCCGCTGCTCGCGGCGGTCGGAGCGAAGACCAGCAGGATCGAAATCGGCACCGCGGTCATCGACATGCGCTACGAGAATCCGCTCTACATGGCGGAGGATGCGAGTGCGGCCGACCTGATCGCCGGCGGTCGACTGCAGCTCGGCATCAGCCGGGGCTCGCCCGAACAGGTGATCGATGGCTGGCGCTACTTCGGCTATACTCCGGCCGACGGCGCGACCGATGCCGACATGGGCCGCCGCCACGCCGAGGTGCTGCTCGACGTGCTGCTCGGCCGGGGCTTCGCGCAGCCCAATCCGCGCCCGATGTTTCCGAATCCGCCGGGATTGCTGCGTCTGGAGCCGTATTCGGACGGACTGCGCGACCGCATCTGGTGGGGCGCGGGATCGAACGCAACGGCGCAATGGGCTGCCAAACTCGGCATGAACCTGCAAAGCTCGACCCTCAAGGACGACGAAACCGGCGAGCCCTTCCACGTGCAGCAGGCCGCCCAGATCCGGCTCTACCGCGAGGCGTGGAAGGCGGCGGGCCACACCCGCACGCCGCGCGTTTCCGTGAGCCGCAGCGTCTTCGCGCTGGTGGACGACCGCGACCGGGCCTATTTCGGCCACGAAAATCAGAGCAGCGATCAGGTCGGCTTCATCGACGAGAAGACGCGCGCCATCTTCGGCCGCAGCTACGCCGCCGAGCCGACCGAGCTTGTCAAGCAGCTCGCAGAGGACGAGGCCATCGCCGAGGCCGACACACTGCTGCTGACCGTGCCGAACCAGCTCGGCGTCGACTACAACGCGCACGTCATCGAGGCGATCCTGAAACATGTCGCGCCGGCGCTCGGCTGGCGCTGACCGCCTGCCGGAACATCACCGCAGGAACTGGCGGAAGCGCTGAAGCGCGATCACGAACATCACCGATCCGATGGCGAGCAGCGCGGCGAATTGCGGCCACACCACGCCGAGGCCCGCGCCGCGAAACAGAATGGCTTGCGCCAGCGCGACGAAATGCGTGTTCGGCGCGGCCAGCATCAGATACTGGATCACCTCCGGCATGCTCTCGCGCGGCGTCATCGCGCCCGACAGAATCTGAAGGGGCAGCAGCACGAGGATCAGCAGCATGCCGAACTGCGGCATCGAGCCCGCCAGCGTGGCAAGCAGGATGCCCATGGACGTCGTGGCGAATAATTGTAGCGCCGCGCCCATCAGAAACAGCGCCACCGAACCCTGAACCGGGACGTGAAGCACGCCCTGCACGACAAGAACGATGGAGAGCGCGGAAGCAATCAGCACCGCCAGCCCCATCGACCATACCTTGCTGACCATGATCTCGGTCGGCGTCACCGGCATCACCAGCAGATGCTCGATGGTGCCGTGCTCGCGCTCTCGGATCAGCGCCGCGCCGGTGAGGACGATCGACAGCATCGTGATCGAGGAGATCACGTTGGTGATCGCGCCGAACCAGCCCCTGTTCAGTTCCGCATTGAACCGGGCACGCAACGCAAGATCGACGGGCAGTTGGATGTTGCTGCGATAGTGGCTGAGAAATTCAATGATTTCCCCGCTCAAGATCGACTGCACATAGCCGCCGCCCGTGAAAGCCTGGCTCATGCGCGTCGCATCGATATTGAGCTGGATCGTCGGCGAACGACCCGCCAGCAGATCGCGCTGGAAATTCGGCGGGATGTCGATCGCGAAGGTGTCCAGCCCGAAATCCATCCGCCGATCCATCTCCCCCTGCGAGATCGCGTTGGGAATCGTGAAATAGGGCGGATAGAATGCCGTCAGGATGCGTGACGACACCGGCGAGCTGTCTTCATCAACCACGGCGATCGGCGCGCGATTGAGCGTCTGGGGAATGGAGCGCGAGGCGGTGTAGATCGCCAGCGTGAACGCATAGACGATCAGCACCAGCAGCATCGGATCGCGCAGCAGGCCGCGCAATTCCTTGACGCCGAGATTGAAGGTGTTGGACAGGCGCATGATTACTTCGCCTGTTTGCGTACGAGAAGGGCCCCGATCCCGAGCAGGATCGGGACCTCGACCAGCAGCGGAATGAAGGAACTGCCGAGTTCGCCAAAGCCCAGCGCCTTGGAAAAGACGCCGCGCGCAATGGTGATGAAATGCGTGGTGGGATAGACCGCGCCGATCCACGCACCGATGCCCTGCAGCGAGGACACCGGATCGACCAGGCCGGAATATTGCTGCGCCGGGATCATCGTGAGCAGCACCGTTCCGAAGATCGCGGCGATCTGGCTCTGCATGAACGCCGAGATGATGAGCCCCATGCCGGTCGCGAGGATCACATAAGGCAGCGCCGCGGCGATCAGCGCCAGCATGTCGCCGCGCAGCGGCACGCCGAACGCAGCGACCGCGAAAAACACCAGCAACAGGAAGTTCGCCATCGCCAGTACGACGTAGGGAAGCTGTTTGCCGAGCAGAAATTCCAGCCGCGTCACCGGCGTGACGTAGAAGTTGACAATGGACCCGAGTTCCTTCTCCCGCACCACGCTGAGCGCAGCCAGCATCGCGGGCAACATCAGCAGCAGAAGCGGAATCACGCCGGGGACAATGGCAACGATGCTGCGCACATCCGGATTGTAGCGGTAACGGATTTCCAGATTGAACGGCGTCGCCGACGTGACGCCGTAAAGTTCGCGCGCCTTCTGCATGAGCCAGGTCTGGTGCATGCCCTGGACATAGCCGCGCACGGTTTCCGCCCGCGACGGCATCGCGCCGTCGATCCATGCGGCAATCTCAACATTGCGTCCGCGCTCGACATCGCGGGCAAAGTTCGGCGGAATTTCCAGCGCGAGACTGATCTCGCCACGCGTCATGCGCCGGTCGAGGTCTTCATAGTCAACGATCGGCGGCTTCTGGCTGAAATAGCGCGATCCGGAGAGCTGCAACACGTAATCCCGGCTGAGCGTGCTGTCGTCGCGATCCAGCACCGCGAACGACAGGTTCTCCACATCGACGCTGATGCCGGAGCCGAGCACGAACAGCAGCACCACGCTGCCCAGCAGGGCCAGCACCGCACGGATCGGGTCGCGCTGCAACTCCAGCGCCTCGCGGATCGAATAGGCCAGCATCCGGCGAAGGTTGAAGAACCCGCCTGATCCGGCGGCGGCCTGCGATCCGGCCGCAGGCTGGCTGGCGACCGGATCGGGCTGCGCAGCCGGCGCGGGCTTTTCCGCATCGCCAATCGCCTCGTCGAGGCAGGCGATGAACGCCTGTTCCAGACTGGCGGCGCCACGGCTGCCGACAATGTTCGCAGGCGTATCGCTCACCAGCACCTTGCCCGCATGCATCAGCGAAATGCGGTCGCAGAGCTCCGCCTCGTTCATGAAATGCGTCGAGACGAAGATGGTCACGTTGTCCTTGCGCGACAGGTCCGACAGGATCTGCCAGAAACTGTCGCGCGCGACCGGATCGACGCCGGACGTCGGCTCGTCGAGAATCAGGATGTCCGGCGAGTGGATCATCGCCACCGCGAGCGACAGGCGCTGGCGGATGCCGAGCGGCAGGTTGTCGGGCAGCGCATCCATCACGTCGGCAAGATCGAACCGCCGGGCCATCTCACTGATCCGCGGCGCGATCTTCTCGCGCGGCATCTCGAACAGCCGGGCATGCAGTTCGAGGTTCTGGCTGACGGTCAACTCCGTATAGAGCGAGAACGCCTGCGACATGTAGCCGACACGCCGCCGGATCGCCATGTCGTCGGGATCTACCTCCTGTCCGAACAGGCGCGCGCTGCCTTCGCTGACGGGCAGCAGACCCGTGAGCATCTTCATCGTCGTGGTCTTGCCGCAGCCGTTGGAGCCGAGAAAGCCGAAGATTTCCCCGCGCGGAATCCGAAAACTGACATCGTCCACGGCGATGAAATCGCCGAACCGCTTCGACAGATGCTCGGCCTCGATGGCGATCTCGTCCTCACCGTGCGGCGCGCGCGGCGGAATCATCACCTCGTGGTGCCCGGCACGCCGCTCCTCCGGCAGCAGCGCGATGAAGGCCGCATCCAGGTTCGTCGTGCCGGTGCGCGCCAGCAGTTCGGCAGGCGTGCCGGTCGCGAGAATCCTGCCGCCATCCATCGCGATCAGCCAGTCGAAGCGCGCGGCTTCCTCCATGTAGGCGGTCGCCACGATCACGCTCATGCCGTCCCGGTCATGGCGGATGTCGTCGATCAGATCCCAGAACTGCCGGCGCGACAGCGGATCGACACCCGTAGTCGGTTCGTCGAGGATCAGAAGGTCCGGATCGTGGATCAGCGCACAGCACAGGCTGGTCTTCTGCTTCATGCCGCCGGAGAGCTTTCCGGCCGGGCGATCCGCGAACGGCGACATGCCGGTGCGCGCGAGAAGTTCGGCGATTCGCCGTTTGCGTTCGCGCCTGTTCTGATCGAACAGGCGGCCGAAGAAATCGACATTCTCCTCAACCGAGAGCGTCGGATAGAGATTGCGGCCGAGGCCCTGCGGCATATAGGCGATGCGTGGACAGGCGGCCTGCCGGTGCCGGGCATCGGCCATATCGCCGCCGAGCGCGAACACCTTGCCATCCTGGATGATGCGTGCGCCCGCGACCAGCGACAGCAGGCTGGACTTGCCGACGCCATCCGGTCCGATCAGGCCGATCATGCAGCCAGCCGGCAGATCGAGCGTAATCTGATCCAGCGCGCGGGTCTTGCCATAGCTCAGGCTGACAGACTCGAGCTGGACCACTGGCGGTAGATCCAGGCGACTCGCCGGCTGCGCGGGATCGCTCATTGCAGCAGAGTACCATTTAGAGTGGCGGGCCACTCGGCGGCGGGATCGGTCTTGACATAGGCGACGCCGGGCAGGCCGGTCTTCACCTGCCGGATGTGTTTCTTCAGAAGATCGGGTGCGATCTGCGCCTTGATCCGGAACATCAGCTTCAGCCGCTCTTCCTCGGTTTCCACCGTCCTCGGCGTGAACTGCGCCACATCCGAGACGAAGCTGGCCCTGGCGGGAATGATGTATTTCGGCGCGGCGTCCAGAACAATGCGCACGTCGGTGCCCATCCCGACGCGGCCAGCTTCCGCCGTCGGCAGGAAGAACGTCATGTAGACATCGCCGAGATCGACGAGGTTGAGCACCCGTCCCCCGGCGGCAAGCACCTCGCCCGGCTGCGCCACGCGATACTGCACGCGGCCGGCACGAGGCGATTTCAACATGCTGTCGTTGATATCGGCACTGATGCTTTCGATCGCGGCCGCAGCCGCATCGACCGCCGACTGCGCGTCGATCACCTGCGCTTTCGCGGCGCCAATGGCGGCCTCGCTGGCGGCCTGCTGCGCCTGCGCGGCGGCGAGCGCCGCACGGGCACCCTCGGCGGCGGCGCGGTCATCGTCCAGCACCTGCTGCGACACCACGTTGCGTTCGGCCAGCGTGTTCGAGCGATTGAACTTCTGCTCGGCCGCATTGAGCTGTGCCTGCCGCTGCGCAATCGTCGCGGTGGCGGCAGTCCGCTCGGCCTCGCGCTGGGTGACCAGACTCCTCGCCGTATCGACGCTGACCTTCGCCCGCGCAAGCTGTGCCTGCGCCTGACGGCGCTGGGCTTCGAGTTGTGTCGTGTCCATCTGGGCGAGCGGCTGGCCCGCGTCGACGAAATCCCCTTCATTGACGAAGATGTCCTGAATGCGCCCCGGGATCCTGGCCGCGACGTCGATCTCGATGGCCTCGATCCGGCCATTGCCCTTCGCAATTCCGGCGGGAAGATCGCTCCCGACATACCGCTTCCAGCCGACATACCCGCCCGCCAGCGCAACGATGGCGATCGCGACGATCCACCAGTTTTTCTTCAAACGAGCCATATCCGGTCCTGACTGAGTGGCGGGCCGACGATGACGCACCACGTTCCGATCTTCTCATGCGCGAAGGAATGAAGAGGCCCCTTGATGCAGGTCAACGTCGGTCAGACGTCGCGATGGCACACCCTTTCACGAAAAACCGTGGCGAACGAGAGGCAGTGAACAGCACACGGCGGATGTATGCGTCGATATTTTCCGCCACTCTTTCGCGCCAGTTCATGTCCACGACATGAACGAATTGCAAACCAGACATCTGATGTAGTGCGGCCGATCATGCCCGGCGAATGGCCCGGGCATATCGGACTGGCGCTGGAGTTTCGGGACCATGCAGGCAAGCCCCACCGATTCGAAGCAGCCCACAGGTGGCGTCGCCACCCCGGCGACCTCGGCCAGAAAGCCGACCGCCGCTCCGCTGCTCGCCGACGCAACGGGCGCGGAAGAAGTGTTCGCCGCCATCGACCGCATTCGCGAGGCGACACTCGGACAGTTCTCCGGCGGGCTGTCGCCGACGGCCCTTTCGCTGGCGATGTTCGACTGGGCGCTTCATCTGGCGTCCGCGCCCGGCAAGCGCACGGAGCTGGCGGTCAAGGCGGGGCGCAAGGCCGCGCGTCTGCTGCTCCATTTGTCGGCGACGGTCCGCGACACGGCAACACGGCCCTGCATCGAGCCGCTGCCGGGAGATACCCGGTTTCGGTCTGACCTGTGGAAGCGCCAGCCCTACGGCCTGTTGTCGCAGGCCTTCCTGCTGAATCAGCAGTGGTGGCACAATGCCACCCATGGCGTTCCCGGCGTCAATCCGCATCACGAGGACGTGGTCGCGTTCGGCGCGCGGCAACTGCTCGATATGTTCTCGCCATCGAACAGCCCCTTCACCAATCCCGAGGTGCTGCAGAAAACCCTCGACACCGGCGGCGCGAATTTCATCCGCGGTTTTCAAAACTGGATCGACGACATCGCGCACACCGCAGGCGGCAAGCCGCCGGCGGGGACGGAACAGTTCGTTCCCGGCAAAGACGTGGCCACCACGCCTGGCAAGGTGGTCTACCGCAACCACCTGATCGAGCTGATCCAGTACACGCCCACCACCGAAACCGTGAGGCCGGAGCCGGTGCTGATCGTCCCGGCCTGGATCATGAAGTATTATATTCTCGATCTGTCGCCGCAGAACTCGCTGGTGCGCTATCTGGTCGGTCAGGGCTATACGGTCTTCGCCATCTCGTGGCGCAACCCCGGCGCGGGCGACCGCGATCTCACGATGGACGATTACCGCCGGCTGGGGGTGATGGCGGCGCTCGATGCGATCCACACCATCACGCCGAGCCGCAAGGTGCACGCCACCGGCTATTGCCTCGGCGGCACCCTGCTCGCGCTGGCCGCTGCCGGCATGAGCCGCGACGATGAGCAGAAGCTGGCATCCGTTACGCTGCTGGCGGCGCAGACCGATTTCACCGAGCCAGGCGAATTGGCCCTGTTCATCGACCACAGCCAGCTGCACATGCTGGACAGCATGATGTGGAACAAGGGCTATCTGTCCGCCGACCGGATGGCGGGGGCGTTCCAACTGCTGCGCAGCAACGACCTGATCTGGTCGCGACTCGTCCACGACTATCTGATCGGCGAGCGCACGCCGATGAACGACCTGATGGCATGGAACGCCGACTCCACCCGCATGCCCTACAGGATGCATGCGGAATATTTGAAGCGGCTCTATCTCGACAACGAGCTGGCGACGGGGCGTTTCGTCGTCGATGGCCGCCCGGTCGCGTTGCAGAACATCCGCGTGCCGATGTTCGCCGTCGGCACCGAGCGCGATCACGTCGCGCCGTGGCGCTCGGTCTACAAGATCCATCAACTGACCGATACCGACGTCACCTTCGTGCTGACCAGCGGCGGCCACAATGCCGGAATCGTCAGCGAGCCGGCGCATCGCGGCCGCCGCTTCCGCATGGCGCTGAAGCGCACGGCGGACCCGTTGCTGTCGCCAGATGAATGGGCGACGATCGCGCCGGTGATGGAGGGATCGTGGTGGATCGAATGGAGCCGGTGGCTGGACGGCCATTCGGGCGAGCCCGTCGCTCCGCCCGCGCTCGGCGCAGTCGACAAGGGCCTGCCGCCGCTCGACGATGCGCCCGGCACCTATGTCTTCCAGCGATGAGGCACGAATGGATCAGACGCTTCTGAAGAACCGCACCTTCGACGAATTGCAGATCGGCGACAGCGCCTCGCTGGTGCGGATCGTCGGGCGCGACGACATCGAGCTGTTCGCGGCGGCCTCGGGCGACGTCAATCCGGCGCACCTCGACGCGACATTCGCCGCGACCGATCTGTTCGGGCACATCGTCGCGCACGGCATGTGGACCGGCGCGCTGATCTCCGCCGTGCTCGGCACGCAGCTTCCCGGCCCCGGCACGATCTATCTCGGACAGGACTTCCGATTCCTCAAACCTGTCTCGCCGGGCGACACCGTCACCGCCACGGTGCGCGTGAAGGAAAAGAAGCCGGAGAAGAGGATCGTTCTGCTGGAGACCGTGTGCAGCAACCAGCGCGGCGACAGCGTGCTGACCGGCACCGCGACCGTGATCGCGCCGGACAAGACCATCGCATGGCCGCGCGCGCATCTGCCCGACGTGGCGATCCAGCGCCACGACCGCTACGACGCCTTCATCAAGGAAGCGCGCGCGCTGCCCCCGATCCCGGCCGCGATCGTGCATCCGTGCTCGCCCGAGGCGATCGCCGCCGCCGTGGAAATCCGCGACGAAGGATTGTTCGCGCCGTTGCTGATCGGACCTGAAGGCAAGATCCGTGCGGCGGCCGAGGCCGCGCAGGTCGACATCGCAGGGATGGCGATCGAGGCCGTTCCGCACAGCCACGCCGCCGCCGCGCGCGCCGTCGAGCTCGCGGTCGCCGGCAAGGTCTCGGCACTCATGAAAGGCAGCCTGCACACCGATGAACTGCTGGAGGCGGTGGTCGCGCCCGGATCGGGCCTGCGCACCGAACGGCGGATCAGCCACGTCTACGGCATGGACGTACCGGCCTACAGCAAGCCACTGATCGTCACCGACGCCGCGATCAACATCCAGCCGACGCTCGCGCACAAGCGCGACATCTGCCAGAACGCCATCGACCTGATGCACGTGCTCGGCATCGCCGAGCCGCGCGTCGCGGTGCTCGCGGCGGTCGAGACCATCAATCCGGCGATGCCGGCGACGCTCGATGCGGCGGCACTGACGCTGATGGCGGCGCGCGGCCAGATCACCGGCGCGAAGGTCGATGGCCCGCTGGCCTTCGACAACGCCATCAGTCTCGATGCCGCGAAGACGAAAGGCATCGTCTCACAGGTAGCCGGGCAGGCCGACATTCTCGTCGTGCCAGATCTCGAAGCCGGCAACATGCTGGCCAAGCAACTGATCTATTTCGCAGGCGCGACCGCCGCCGGCCTCGTGCTCGGCGCGCGCGTGCCGATCGTGCTCACCAGCCGGGCCGATCCCCTGACCGTGCGCATCGCCTCGGCGGCGCTGGCACGGCTTGCCGTCGCACGCAAATCCCTCGCCGGAAAGATGCCGGCATGAACGAGCAACTGCTTGCGACGTTCAACGCCGGCTCATCCACGGTGAAGATCGGGCTGTTCGCGCTGGAGAACGGGCACGCCCGCCGGATCGGCAAGGGCAAGATCGACTTCCGGAAAACACCACTGAGCTTCGAACTTCTTGAGGGACCGGACCACTTCGATGTGCAGTTGACCGCCGAACCCGGCGAGCAACTCGATGAGGTTCTGGCCGAGGCGTTCGACCGATTGTCCTGGCACTACGACATCAAGCAGGTCGCGGCGGTCGGTCATCGCGTCGTGCACGGCGGCGACACATTCGCCGGCCCCGTCGCGATCGATGACGGGGTGCTGTCACAGATCGAGGCGCTGGTGCCGCTGGCTCCGCTGCATCAGCCTCAGGCGATCCGGCTGATCCGCGCGATCTCGCGGCTTCGTCCCGAACTGCGGCAGAGCGCCTCGTTCGACACCGCCTTCCATCGCACCAATACCGATGTGGTCCGGCGCTTCGCGCTGCCGCGCGAGCTCTTCGACAAGGGCATCAAGCGTTACGGCTTTCACGGCCTGTCCTACAAGTTCATCGCGGGCGAGCTGGCGCGGCGCGGCCTCGACTGCGCGCGCGGCAAGGTGGCAGCGGCCCATCTCGGCTCGGGCGCCAGCCTGTGCGCACTCGATGCCGGAGAAAGCCGCGACAGCAGCATGGGCTTCTCGACGCTCGACGGCATTCCGATGGCGACACGCTGCGGCGCGCTGGATGCCGGCGTCGTGCTGCATCTGCAGCAGCAGATGGGCCTGAGCGTCGGCGACGTCGAGGACACCCTGTATCATCGCTCGGGCCTGCTCGGCCTCTCGGGGCTGAGCGCGGACAGCCGCGAACTCATCGCGAGCAAGCGGCCCGAGGCGGAGGAAGCCCTGAAGGTCTTCGCGTTCCGCATCGCGGGGGAAATCGCGCGCCTCGCGGCGACGCTCGGCGGGCTGGACGCCATCGTGTTCACCGCCGGGATCGGCGAGCACCAGCCCGAAATCCGCGCCATGGTCTGCAACCGTCTTGGCTGGCTCGGCGTCACGCTGGATCACGCCGCCAACGCGCGCAACGCTCCGGCGATCAACGACGCAACGAGCCGTGTCGGCGTGTTCGTGATCCCGACCGATGAGGAGCAGGTGATCGCGGACGAGGCCCTGCAGGTTCTGACGCCGGACGCGGCATAAGGAGCATTCATGTCAGCCATCGTCGATCTGAACGGCAAGCGCGGACTGGTGGTCGGCATCGCCAACGGCCACAGCATCGCGGCGGGTTGTGCCGAAGCCTTCCGGCAGGCCGGAGCGGAACTGGCGATCACCTATCTCAACGAGAAGGCGAAGCCCTTCGTCCAGCCGGTGGCGGAGCAACTCGCCGCGCCGATCTTCGTGCCCTGCGACGTGCGCATTCCCGGCGAACTGGACGCGGTGTTCGACACCATCGCGCGCCAGTGGGGCCGGCTCGACTTCGTGCTGCACTCGATCGCGTTCGCCCCGCGCGAGGATCTGCACACCAGCGTCGTGAACTGCTCGGCGGAAGGCTTCGCGCTGGCGATGGACGTGTCATGCCACTCTTTCATCCGCATGGCGAAACTGGCCACACCCCTGATGACGGACGGCGGCGCGCTGCTCACCGTCAGCTTCTACGGGGCCGACCGCGTGGTGGAGCATTACAATCTGATGGGGCCGGTGAAGGCCGCGCTGGAATCCAGCGTCCGCTATATCGCCGCCGATCTCGCCGCGCAGGGCATCCGCGCGCATGCGATCTCGGCGGGACCGATCAAGACGCGCGCGGCATCGGGCATCGACCGTTTCGATGCGCTGATCGACGAGGCGCGCGAGCGCACACCGGCGGGCCGGCTCGTCACCATCGAGGATGTCGGCCGGATCGCCGCGTTTCTCGCCAGCGGCGCGGGCGCGCCGATGTCGGGATCGGTGGTCTACGCCGACAACGGCTTTCACACCGTGGCGTGAGATAGTCCGGTGAGATAGTCCGGCGCTTCGGTTACCCCTCGTGGTCTTCGCCGTCGATCTCGTGCGGCCGCACGATGACGACGCGGCCGGCGGCCAGATCGACCGTCGGCACCACGGCGTCGGTAAAGGGCAACAGCAGCGTCGGGCCGCCCGCGTGCGGAGCGATATCCAGCATGTCGCCCGCGCCGAAATTGTGCACGGCGATCACGGTGCCGAGCAAGGTGCCCTCAGCCGTCTCGGCGCGCAGGCCGATCAGATCGGCGTGATAGTATTCGCCGTCGTCGGCCGGAGGCAGCCTGTCACGGTCGATGTAAAGCTCGCAGCCGTTCAGCCGCTCGGCCTCGTCGCGCGTGACGACACCCTTGAACGCGGCGACGAGGTGATCCTTCGCCGCGCGCAGGCGCGCGATTTCCAGCGTGCGCCTGCCGTCCTTGCTTTCGAGCGGCCCATACTCCGCGACCGCGAGCGGGTCTGCGGTGAAGGGCCACAGCCGCACCTCGCCGCGTACGCCATGGGCCGCGCCGATCCGTGCGACACAGATGCGCTTGTCCGGCGCGGACGGCATGACGTGCTACCAGCGAAAGATGATCAGGCCGCGGCGGCCTTGCGCTCCTTGCGCGGCACCGCCTTCTGCGGGTTGCTGCGCGCCGGGCGCTTGGCGAGACCGGCCGCATCAAGGAAACGCAGCACGCGATCCGACGGCTGGGCGCCCTTGGCGAGCCAGGCCTTCACCTTTTCCTCGTCGAGCTTGAGGCGGTCGGCATTGTCCTTCGGCATCAGCGGGTTGAAATAACCGAGGCGCTCGATGAAGCGGCCGTCGCGGGGAAAGCGCGAGTCGGCGACGACGACGTGATAGAATGGACGCTTCTTGGTGCCCGCACGGGCGAGACGGATAACGACGGACATTGGTTTCTCCTTGAAGTCAGAATTTGAAGTTCGGTGTTGATCGGGTTCAGTGTGTTGCCGTCAACCTTCCCGAAGCACTGAAGACGTGCACCTCGGGACGGCGGAACGGCGCAAACGAATCATTTCTTTTTCCCCAGTCCGGGGAAGCCGCCAAGGCCCGGCGGCAGGCCCTTGCCGCCGAGGCCCGGAAGATTCGGCAGGCCGGGCAATCCGCCCGGCGCGCCGGGGAAGTCCTTCGGCAGTTCGGGCATGCCACCGCCGGCCTTCATCTTCTCGGCCATAATCTTCATCTGCTCGGGGCTCGGCATGCCGCGCCCCATGCCCATGGCCTGCGCGAATCCGGCGAGCGGCCCGCGCTTCGCGCCGCCCATGGCCTTCATCATGTCCGCCATGTTCCGGTGCATCTTGAGCAGCCGGTTGAGATCCTCGACCTTCACGCCCGCGCCGGCGGCGATGCGCTTCTTGCGGCTGGCCTTGAGCAGATCAGGGGTCTTGCGCTCCTGCCGCGTCATGGAATCGATCATCGCGACCTGACGCTTCAGCATCCTGTCGTCGATGTTGGCATTGGCCATCTGGTTCTTGATCTTGCCCATGCCGGGCATCATGCCCATCAGCCCGCCGATGCCGCCGAGGTTCTGCATCTGCAGAAGCTGCTCGCGCATGTCGGCCAGATCGAACTGGCCCTTGCGCATCTTCTCGGCGACGCGCGCGGCCTTCTCGGCGTCGATATTGGCGGCGGCCTTCTCGACCAGCGACACCACGTCGCCCATGCCGAGAATGCGGCCCGCGACGCGGTCCGGATGGAAGTCCTCCAGCGCATCGGTCTTTTCGCCGACGCCGATCAGCTTGATCGGCTTGCCGGTGACGCTGCGCATCGAAAGCGCCGCGCCGCCGCGGCCGTCGCCGTCGACGCGGGTCAGCACGATGCCGGTGAGACCGACACGATCGTTGAAGGCGCGGGCGAGATTGACGGCGTCCTGACCGGTGAGCGCATCGGCGACCAGCAGCACCTCATGCGGATTGGCGGCGGTCTTCACCGACGCCGCTTCCGCCATCATCTCCTCGTCGAGGGTGGTGCGGCCGGCGGTGTCGAGCAGCACGACGTCGTAGCCGCCGAGCTTGCCCGCCTGCAATGCGCGCTGGGCGATCTGGGTCGGCATCTGGCCCGCGACGATCGGCAGCGTATCCACCTCGATGTCGCGGCCGAGCACCGCGAGCTGTTCCATGGCCGCCGGGCGGCGCACGTCGAGCGATGCCATCAGCACCTTGCGCTTGTCGCGCTGGGTGAGGCGGCGGGCCAGCTTGGCGGTGGTGGTGGTCTTGCCGGAGCCCTGCAACCCGACCATCATGATCGCGACCGGGGGAGCGGCCTGAAGATCGATCGGCTCGCCCGCGCCAAGGGTTTCGACCAGCGCGTCGTGAACGATCTTCACGACCATCTGGCCCGGCGTCACCGACTTGACGACAGTGGCGCCGACCGCCTGCTCGCGGACCCGTTCGGTGAAGCTGCGGACGACCTCGAGCGCGACGTCGGCCTCCAGCAGGGCGCGCCGCACCTCGCGCATGGCGGAATCGACATCGGCCTCCGTCAGCGCGCCGCGCCGCGTGAGGCGATCCAGAATTCCGCCAAGCCTCTCCGACAGGGTGTCGAACACGTCCCGAGACCTTTCCTGCTGCCCGGCCGATGCCGGACAACGTGCAAACCAAACACTTTCGCGCCCGAGGGCGCACAGCGCTGTCGGGCGTTGACCTCCGGCCTCCGGGGCCGGTCGGCGGGTCGAAAAGGCAACCTTTCCGAGAAAGAGCGGCACTTAAACGGCCAGAGCAGGCAAAAGTCAAGGAAAGAGGACTGTCCCGGCCTTGTGAGTTGCCCCGATTGCGGCTTGTTCCTAGCTTTGACCGGTCAAAATGACCGGTCAAATGCCATGAAGCACGTCACGGCCACCGAGGCCAAGGCCAAGGCCAAGTTCGCCGAACTTCTCGACAAGGTCGAGGCGGGCGAAACCGTCATCATCACGCGGCACGGCAAGTCCATCGCCCGGCTGGAGCCGGACGATGAGGCGCGGCGCCAGCGGGCGCGGGCTTCCCGGCAGGCGATCGACGGGATCACCGAAGCGCGAAAAACCGCCCCGCGCGTCACTGTCGAGGAAATCCTGCAGTGGCGCGACGAAGGCCGCCGCCTCTGATGGGCTTCATTCTTGATGCATCGGTCACTCTGTGCTGGTGCTTCCGCGACGAGGATCATGAGATCACCGACGCAGCGTTGCGGCTGCTGAGAACGGAGACACCGCGCTCGTGCCGGGCATCTGGTGGTTCGAGATTCGCAATACCGCCCTTCTCGGCATCCGCCGCAACCGCATCACCGAAATTCGAGTTCACGAGTTTCTGAACAGGCTGGGCTCAATGACGATCGACATTATCTTGCCCGACGAGGACGGGAGAATCTTTGTGCTCGCCCAGCGCCATCGCCTGACCTTCTACGAGGCCGCCTATCTCAACCTTGCACTGCGCGAACGCGCGCCGCTGGCGCCGCTGGATCACAATCTGGCCGGTGCCGCCGCGGCGGAAGGTGTCGCGCTCATCGGCCCTTCGTGAGGCCCACCAATGCTCTCCCGCCGCCGTGTTCTCGTCGGTCTTCCTTCATTGGCCATCGCTGGCACCAGCCTGCAATTCCTGTGGAGCACCATGGCCCATTCCTACTCCGGTCCGATCTCCGATCACTTCAATGGCACGCATTTTTTCGATCCCGACGGCTCGCCGCCGAAGGCGCTGTCCGAACTGCTGCGCTGGCAGCTCGGCGGCAATCGCACCCGGGCGAAATGGCCGGACTGGGCGCCAAGCCCCTATTCGGACAGGCCGCCGCAGCGGGTCGAGGGATCGCGGGCGCGGCTAAGTTACATCGGGCATGCGAGCTGGCTGCTGCAGAGTGGGGGCCTCAACATCCTGATCGATCCGGTCTGGTCGGAACGCGCCTCGCCGCTCTCGTTCGCCGGACCCAGGCGATGCAACGATCCGGGCATCGCCTTCGAGGCGCTACCGAAAATCGACGTGGTGCTGGTGACCCACGGCCACTACGATCATCTCGATCTGGCCACGCTGTCGCGCCTGCACAGGTCCTTCGCGCCGCGGATCATCACGCCGCTTGGCAACGATCTGACCATGCGCGCCGCCGACCGGTCGATTCGCGCCGAGGCCCACGACTGGAACGACCGCGTCGTGCTCGGAAAAAACGTGGCCGTCAATCTGGTGCCGACGCGGCACTGGACCGCGCGCGGCCTGCTCGACCGCAACAAAGCGCTGTGGGCCAGTTTCGTCCTCGAAACCCCGGCGGGCGTGATCTACGCCGTCGGCGATTCAAGCTATGGCACCGGCTTGCATTTCCGGCGCGTCCGGGAAAAATTCGGCGCGCCGCGCCTCGCGCTGCTGCCGATCGGTGCCTATGAACCGCGCTGGTTCATGCAGGACCAGCACATGAACCCGGAAGACGCCGTGCAGGCACTGGCCGATTGCGGGGCGCAGCAGGCGCTCGGGCATCACTACGGCACGTTCCAGCTCACCGACGAGGCATTCGACGCGCCCACGACCGCACTGGCCGAGGCGCTCGACGCGGCGGGCGTGCGACGCGAAAAATTTATCGCGCTGAAGCCAGGGCAGGTATTCGAGGTGTGAGCGCCGCTCCGAAAGAACGAGTTGCTGCCATGGCAGGGCTCGTCCCGGCCATCCCGGCAAGATAGGCGCAGCCTCCCTTACCGCGATCGCCGCAACAACTGCGGGGACGGCAAACAACGACCGCTTGTTACGGCGTCGCGGGCTTGATCTCGTAGGTCACGCTCACCGAAACGCGCAGGGTTTCCTCGCCCGGCGCGACGGGAGCAGACATCGCGTCCGCCGCGGCGAGACGCCCCTTGTAAGCCACCGGGACCGCTCCCCCGCCCTCCGCGATGCTCAGCGGCATGCCGAGCTTGACGTTGGCGGCCGCAGCATAGATCTCCGCCTTGCGCCGCGCATCGGCCAGCGCGCGCGTGCGCGCCTCGTCCAGCAGCTTCGAGGCCTGCGTCACCTCGAAATTGATACCGCCGACATCGTTCGCGCCCGCGCCGACCAGCGTGTCGATGACGCCCGCCACCTGCGAAATGTCGCGGACCTTGACGATGACGCGGTTGCTGGCGCGATAGCCGGCGATCTGCATCGGCGCATTCGGCGTGCGGTTCTGCGTCATCTGCGGCGACAGCGACAGCCGCGAGGTCTGATAGTCCTTCTCCGGCACGCCCGCGCCCTTGAGCGCGAGCAGAACATCGCCCATCGCCTTGTTGTTGGCCTCCGACGCGGCTTTCGCGGTTTTCGCCTCGGTCGTCACACCCGCTTCGATGGTGGCGAGATCCGGCGGCACGGAGATGGTGGCCTCCCCGGAGACGGTAATGGCGGGCGGCGGATTGTCAGCGCGGGCGATGGTGGCGACTCCCGAAAGCGCGGCGGCAAGCGCGGCGACGGTGACGAAACGAAACATGCAAAACCTCATTTCAGCGGCACGTAGACATTGATGACAAGCTTGTCCTCGGCCGTCTTCAGCGGATCGGTGGTGTACTCCTCGATGAACAGATCCTTGGCCTCCAGCTTCTTCTCGTCGAGGAAATTGGTGATGGCCTCGTAGGTGTTGTCCATATTGTCGTACGAGCCGCGATGCGTGAACTTCAGCGCCTTTCCTTCGGGCGTCTGACCGACGCTCATGTTCTTGCCGAGCGCCTTCGGATCCTGATCCACGGGAACCTCGGCGAGATAGGTGAAGCCGCTGTCGTCGGTCGCGGTGTAGACGATCACGAACGGCCCCGACGGCGTCACCCCCTGCTTGTCCAGATGCGTCACGACGCTCTTGAACGCGTCCATCAGCGTCTCGAAGGCCGAATCCCAGGTGGCCTTGCCTTTCAGGATCACGGACTTTCGTGGCGTGAGCGTGGTCTCCTCGCCGAAGGCATCGGCAGCCTGAACCTTGGGCTCGGCCGAGGGGGCCGGTGCCTCCGCGGCGGGCGGCTGCGGCGCGGGAGCGGGAGTTGCCTGCGGAGCCGGGGACGGGGTTGCAGCGTCCGGAGCGGGCTGCGACGCTGCCGGCGGGGTCGCGGCGGGTGCATCCGTCGGGGCCGGCGCGGTTGAGGAAGGAGGAGACTGGGCAGGAGGAGACGGGGCCGGCGTCGTCTGGGCTAGCGCCGCGAGCGGCAGCGCGGCCGCCAGAGCCGTTGCGAGGGTCACGGAGCGAAGACGGATCATCGGACAAACTCCATCGGCGGCGCGGATCGTGCTGGTTCCTGCTCTAACATGCGCCTTTGGATTCGTCCTGCGGCAGAATTTCGGCCGATCTCCGGCGGAGGCGTGGACTGGCCTTTCCAGCCCGCCTCGCCATATAAGGACGGCGGAGATGAACCGGACATGAGCGCGCTCGCCAATCACCCCTTTGCGAAGATGAACGGCATTGGCAACGAGATCGTCGTGCTGGATGTCCGCGACTCCCGCGCACCCGTGACGCCGGACGATGCCCGCGCCATCGCCTCGGGCATTCCCTACGACCAGTTGATGGTGTTGCAGCCACCCCGCGTGCAAGGCACGGCGGCGTTCGTGCGCATCTACAACAATGACGGCTCCGAATCCGGGGCCTGCGGCAACGGCATGCGCTGTGTGGCGAGCCAGGTGTTCGGAGCCGGCGCCGCGCAGGCGCTGTCGTTCGAGACGCGGGCAGGCTTGCTGAACTGCTGGCTCGGACCGGTGGAAGGCTCCTTCACCGTGGACATGGGCGCGCCGAAGTTCGGCTGGCAGGACATTCCGCTGGCCGAGGAGTTCCGCGACACCCGTTCGATCGAATTGCAGATCGGCCCGATCGACGCGCCGGTGCTGCACACCCCCTCGGTCGCCAGCATGGGCAATCCGCACGCGATCTTCTGGGTGGACGACATCGACGCCCACGATCTCGGCCGCTTCGGACCGCTGTTGGAAAACCACCCGATCTTTCCCGAGCGCGCCAACATCACGCTGGCGCAGATCATCGACCGCGATCACATCCGGATGCGGACGTGGGAGCGCGGCGCGGGCCTGACGCGCGCCTGCGGCTCGGCCGCCTGCGCCACCGCCGTCTCCGCCGCGCGGCTGCGGCGCACCGAGCGCACCGTGCATATGAGCCTGCCCGGCGGCGATCTCACCATCGAATGGCGAGTGGGCGACGATCACGTGCTGATGACCGGCCCGGCCGTGCTCGAATTCGAAGGCCGGTTCGATCCGGCGCTGTTCGCCGCGTCCTCCGTGGCGTGATGGATCAGCGCCCCGTCCCGGACGTCGAGGTCGTCACCTTCGGCTGCCGCCTCAACGCCTGCGAGTCGGAGACGATGCGCAGCCACGCCACGGCGGCAGGTCTGTCCGGCACCATCGTCGTCAACACCTGCGCCGTCACCAACGAAGCGGTGGCGCAGGCGCGGCAGACGATCCGCAAGCTGAAGCGCGAGCGGCCCGATGCGCGCATCGTCGTCACCGGCTGCGCCGCGCAGACGGCAAGCGACACGTTCGCCGCAATGCCGGAGGTGGACCGACTGATCGGCAACGCCGACAAGATGCTGGCCTCCGCCTGGCGCGAGGCACGCGTGAGTTTCGACACCGGCGTCGGCGCGCGCGTCGCGGTATCGGACATCATGGCGGTGCGCGAGATGGCCCCGCATCTGGTGGAAGGCTATGCAACCGGATTGCCGCGCGCCTTCGTGCAGGTGCAGAACGGCTGCGACCATCGCTGCACCTTCTGCATCATTCCGTACGGACGCGGCCCGTCGCGCTCGCTGCCGATGGGCGCGGTGGTGGACAACATACGCCGCCTCACTAAGGCGGGGCATGCCGAGATCGTGCTGACCGGCGTCGACCTGACCAGCTATGGCGCGGACCTGCCCCGCACGCCGCCGCTTGGACAACTGGTCAAGCAGATCCTGCGCCATGTGCCGGAGCTGCGCCGCCTGCGGCTGTCGTCGATCGATTCGGTGGAAGCAGACCGCGACCTGCTGGACGTCATCGCGAGCGACGAGCGCCTGATGCCGCATCTGCACCTGTCATTGCAGGCGGGCGACGACCTGATCCTCAAGCGCATGAAGCGCCGCCACTCTCATGCCGACGCGGTGGCGTTCTGCGAGCAGGTACGCAGGCTACGGCCGGACATCGCGTTCGGCGCGGACATCATTGCGGGGTTTCCCACCGAGACGGAAGAGATGTTCGCGCGCTCGCTCGATCTGGTCGATAACTGCGGCCTGACCTTCCTGCATGTGTTTCCGTTCTCCGCCCGTCCCGGAACGCCGGCCGCGCGGATGCCGCAGGTTCAGGGCGCCGTGGTGCGCGAGCGAGCGCGCCGCCTGCGGGGCGCGGGGGAGCAGGCTTTGCGTCAGAGGCTTGAATCGGAGATCGGCGCGGAACGCTCGGTGCTTGCGGAAAGCCTCACGCAGGGCCGCACCGAGCATTTCGTGCCCGTTGCATTGACGGATGCTGTCCCCGGCGAGGTTCGCGCCATGCGCATCACCGGCCATGACGGGACGCGGCTGACGGCCGAGATTTTATAAGACCCTTTTCATGCACGGCCTCATCCCGAGGCGGCCGCGCAAGGCGCGGCCCTCGAAGGATGATTGAAGACCGCCCCCTTCGAGGCCCACCATCGCGAGCGCCTCGGAGTGACGGATCAACAAACGCGCGAGGAGAGGAACGCTTTACGTCGCCGCCGGGTTCTTGGTGTGACGATTCTTCACCAGATCGTCCACCACGGCCGGATCGGCCAGCGTCGAGGTGTCGCCGAGGCTCGACGGCTCGTCCTCGGCGATCTTGCGCAGGATGCGGCGCATGATCTTGCCCGAGCGCGTCTTGGGCAGGCCGGGCGCGAACTGGATCACGTCCGGCGAGGCGATCGGTCCGATGTCCCTGCGCACCCACGCCACCAGTTCCTTGCGCAAATCCTCGCTCGGTTCGGTGCCGGCCATCAGCGTGACATAGGCGTAGATGCCCTGCCCCTTGATATCGTGCGGGAAGCCGACCACGGCCGCTTCCGACACCAAAGCATGCGCGACCAGCGAGCTTTCGACTTCGGCCGTGCCCATGCGGTGGCCCGAGACGTTGATGACGTCGTCGACGCGGCCGGTGATCCAGTAATAGCCGTCCTCGTCGCGGCGGCAGCCGTCGCCGGTGAAATACTTGCCCTTGTAAGTCGAAAAGTAAGTCTGCTCGAAGCGCTCGTGATCGCCATAGACGGTGCGCATCTGGCCGGGCCACGAGCGCGCGATGCACAGGTTGCCAGTGGCCGCGCCCTCGATCACCTTGCCTTCCGCATCGACGATTTCCGGCACCACGCCGAAGAACGGCCGCGTCGCCGATCCGGGCTTCAGCTTCGTCGCGCCGGGCAGCGGCGTGATGAGGATGCCGCCGGTCTCGGTCTGCCACCAGGTATCGACGATCGGGCAACGATTCTCGCCGACCACGCGATAATACCACTCCCACGCCTCGGGATTGATCGGCTCGCCGACCGAGCCGAGCAGCCGCAGGCTCGCGCGGGAGGTTTTCTTCACCGGCTCGTCGCCGGCCTGCATCAACGCGCGGATCGCTGTCGGCGCGGTGTAGAAGATATTGACCTTGTGCTTGTCGACGACCTGCCAGAACCGCGAATTGTCCGGATAGTTCGGCACGCCCTCGAACATCAGCGTGGTCGCGCCATTGGCGAGCGGCCCATAGACAATGTAGCTGTGGCCCGTCACCCAGCCGACGTCCGCTGTGCACCAGTAGATGTCGCCGTCGTGATAGTCGAAGACGTATTGATGCGTCATCGACGCGAACACGAGATAGCCGCCGGTGGTGTGCAGCACGCCCTTCGGCTTGCCGGTCGAGCCCGAGGTGTAGAGGATGAACAGCGGATCCTCCGCGTTCATCGGCGCGCACGGGCACTCGGTGGTCACCATCTCGGCGGCCTCGTGGTACCAGAGGTCGCGCACCGGATCCATGTCCACCTTGCCTCCGGTGCGTTTCACCACCACCACCCAGTCGACGCCGCCGATCTTGGCGATCGCCGCGTCCACATTGGCCTTCAGCGGCACCTTGCGCCCGCCGCGCAAGCCTTCGTCTGCGGTGATGACGACCTTGGAGCCGCAATCCTCGATGCGCCCCGCGAGACTGTCCGGCGAGAAGCCGGCGAACACCACCGAGTGAATCGCGCCGATGCGCGCGCAGGCGAGGAGCGCGAACGCCGCTTCCGGAATCATCGGCAGATAGATGGTGACGCGGTCGCCCTTCTCGACGTTGCGGGTGCGCAGGATATTCGCCATCCGGCACACTTCGTCATGGAGTTCGCGATAGGTGATGCGGCGCGACTCGTTCGGACTGTCGCCTTCCCAGATGATCGCGACCTGATCGCCACGCGTGTCGAGATGGCGGTCGATGCAGTTATAGGCGGCGTTCAGCACGCCGTCCTCGAACCACTTGATCGAGATATCGCCGGGCACGTAGGAGCTGTTGTTCACCACGGTGAACGGCTCGATCCAGTCGACCCGCTTGCCGTGTTCCGCCCAGAAGCTGTCCGGATCGCTGATCGAACGCTGATACATTTCCTGGTATTTGGCGTCGTCCACCCAGGCGCGCTTGGCCCATTCAGCCGGCACGTCATAAATCTTCTCGGACATCTCGCGTTCCTCCACGTCACGGCGGGTGCTTTCCGGCAACCCCGCAGGTTTTCTGGTCATTATGTGCCGCCGCCGCAAGCCCCGACAAGCGGCCCGCGCTTAACACTTTGGTCTCTGGTCAACGAGATGTGAGCAGGGTCCACACCGCCGTGCGCTTGATCTCGCTGTCCTCCAGCTCGCGCGTGACCGGAACGGAGTATTCGGCCAGTTTGTGCAGGCGCTCACGCGGCAGATAACTGCGGCCGGGATCGCCGATCAGGATGGTTGCGCCGCGCGCAGCATGGGCGCCGAGAAAGGCAAAGACCCGCTCGGCCAGGTCCTGCTCGTAGAAGATGTCGCCCGCGAGAATGGTGTTCCAGTCGCCTTCGCCAGCCGAAAGCACATCGTGGCCGTGGTGCGTCACGCAGACGTCATTCGTTTCGGCGTTCAGGGCAATGGCGACGGTCGCGAACGGATCGATATCGGCGCAGAGCACCGCGCGCGCGCCCGCCTTCATGGCCGCGATGCCGACCAGCCCCGAGCCCGACGCGAAATCCAGCACGCCTTGTCCCGCAACGCACTGCGGATGGTCCAGCACGTAGCGCGCCAGCGCCTGTCCGCCCGCCCAGGCGAAGGCCCAGAACGGCGGCGGCAGGCCGATCGCGTTCAGCTCCTCCTCGGTCTTCTGCCAGATCGGCACCGCCTCGTCCGCCACATGCAGCGTGATCTCCGGCACCAGCGGCACCTCGCGGGGCCGGGTGTTGGCGCGGATGAAGGCAAGGCGGTCGGGGATCGGGGCCATGCGGGAGAAGCTACAGCCCGCCCATCTTGCAGACGATCTTCCATTCCTCGGCCGTCACAGGCTGCACCGACAGCCGCGAATATTTCAACAGCGCCATCTCCGCGAGCTTCGGCTCGCCCTTCACGGCCTGCAGGGTGACGGCGTTCTTCAGCGGCTTGTCGGCCTTGATATCCACGCAGACGAACTTGCCGCTGGCGTCGGTCGGATCGGGATAGGCCTCGCGGACGATCTCGGCGATGCCCACAATCTCCTTGCCCTCGTTGGAGTGATAGAAGAATGCCTTGTCGCCCTTCTTCATCTTCTCCATGTTCTGCTTGGCCGTGTGGTTGCGCACGCCGGTCCAGGCCTCGCCCTTCGCGCCTTTCGCAACCTGCTGGTCCCATGACCAGACCGTCGGTTCGGATTTCACCAGCCAGTACGACACCATCGTCATCCCTCCGCCCGGAACGGCCGGGCCAGCAATTGCGTGATCGCCTCGTCGATGCCGAGCCGCCGGTCGAGCACGGCGGCGACAGCCTCGGTGACCGGCATATCGATGTCTTTCTTCCGTGCCATGTCGCGCAACACGGCGGCGGTGAAGGCACCCTCGGCGAGCTGAGCCTGCGCCGCCTCGCCCGCGCCGAGCGCGAAGCCGAGCGCGAAGTTGCGCGACTGCGCGCTGGCGCAGGACAGCACCAGATCGCCAAGGCCGGAAAGTCCGGCCAGCGTTTCCGCGCGGGCGCCGCAGGACAGCGCGAAGCGCGACAGTTCGGCGAAACCGCGCGTCGTCAGCGCCGCCTGCGCCGATGCGCCGAGCCTGCGCCCCGCAACGATGCCGACCGCGATGGCGAGCACATTCTTGGCCGCGCCTCCGATCTCGACACCGCGCACGTCGCTCGTGTGATAGGGCCGGAAGGTGGCGGAGCCGATCGCATGGCACAGCGCTTCCGCCGCTGCGCCGTCCGGCGCGGCCAGCGTCACGGCAGTCGGCAGGCCGCGCGCCACGTCGCTCGCGAAACTCGGGCCGGAGAGGATCGCGGGGATCGCCTGCGGCGCGGCTTCAGTGATGATCTCGGTCATGAAGCGATGGGTGCCGCGCTCGATACCCTTGGCGCAGGTGACGACGCAGGTCTGCGGCGCGATGTGCGGCGCGATGCCCGCAAGCACTGCGCGCGACGCCTGCGCGGGCACGGCGAGCAGCACGACTTGCGCCGCCTCGACGGCGTCAGGAGGCGCAACGGTGACGCCGGGTTCGAGACGAATGCCCGGCAGATGCGGGCTTTCGCGAGTCTTCGCAAGCTGAGCCCTCGCCGCATCGTCGCGCGCGACGATGGAGACGTCGCGCCCCGCGCGCGCGGCGACGTTGGCGAGCGCCGTGCCCCACGCACCCGCGCCGACGACGGCAACAGCTTGAAGCGCGCCCCTCATGAAACCCGACATCTGTTCCGTTGCAACAAGGGCCGTCGCCCAGCCGTACGGCATGCCAACTCTCCCCGCCGGGGAGAGGGTCGGGGGGAGGGGGATCGCCGGCCCGGCGGATCAAGCTCCCTCACCCGGATTGCTCTGCAATCCGACCTCTCCCCGGCGGGGAGAGGTGAAACAATCCTCCGAGTCCGCTGCAACATGTTTCGCCCTAGAACGCCGCGCGCGTATTGGCGAATTTCGCGGGCACCACGATGTCGTCGTCGAGCGGCCAGCGGGCGCGCGGCGAGATATCGAGCGGATCGGATATGCCGATGGCGAATTTCTCAGCGCCCGCCCACGCGATCATCGCGCCGTTGTCCGTGCACAGAGCGGGCGGCGGCACGATCAGCGTGGTCTGCGCTTTCGCCGCGACATCCTGCAGCGCGCCGCGCACCGCGCGGTTGGCCGCGACACCGCCCGCCGCCACCAGCGCGCGGGGCGGCCCGAACTGCTGCTCGAACAGCTTCAGGCCCATGGCGAGCCGGTCCGCCGTCATCTCCAGAACCGCCGCCTGAAAGCCGGCGCAGAGATCGGCGATATCCTGCGGCGTCAGCGGCGCGATGCGGCTCGCCTCGTTGCGCACCGCCGTCTTCAAGCCGGAGAGGGAAAAATTCGCATCCTTGCGCCCCTGCATCGGGCGCGGAAACGCGAAGCGCTTCGGATCGCCGTCCGCCGCCGCCTTCTCCACCTGCGGCCCGCCCGGATAAGGCAGGCCCAGCATCTTGGCGACCTTGTCGAACGCCTCGCCCATGGCGTCATCCACCGTGGTGCCGAGCCGCACATACTTGCCGACGCCGAGCACGGCTACGATCTGGGTGTGACCGCCCGAGGCGAGGAACAGGCAGTAAGGGAACGGCAGCGCGCAGATCAGGCGCGGCGTCAGCGCGTGGGCTTCCAGATGATTCACCGCCACCAGCGGCGTATCGTGCACCAGAGCGATGGCCTTGGCGGTGGTCAGCCCCACGATCACCCCGCCGATCAGGCCCGGCCCTGCCGCCGCCGCGACGGCGTTGAGGCGCGTGAAGCTGATTCCGGCCTCGTTCATCGCGCTGGCGATGATGCCATCCAGCAATTCGACATGGGCGCGGGCCGCGATTTCGGGCACCACGCCGCCAAACGGCGTATGCTCCCTGATCTGGGTCCGCACCACGTTGGACAGGATGCGCCCGCTGCCATCGACCTGCCGCTCGATCACCGCGGCCGACGTCTCGTCACAGGTGGTCTCGATCCCGAGGACGAGTTTGGGCGTTTCGTGGATCAACGGGGCCTCTTGATTGCGCCGCCCATCATGTTTAGGGCCGGCGTCACCCTCTAACATGGGCCTTCGGTCCGGACAAACCAGATGGAGCCATTCGCGCGTGGGCATTCTCGTCACCCGTCCCGAGCCGGATAACGAAACGACCGCCGCCGCGCTGCGCAGACGCGGGCACGAGGTCTTTCTCGCGCCCATGCTCCGCTGCGAGCCGGTTCCCGTCCTCGACACCGGCGATGAGAGCTATGGCGCGGTGATCGTCACCAGCGCCAATGCGCTGCGCGTTCTGGAAGGACATCCGCTGCTGCGGCGGATCGCCGAGGTGCCGTTGTTCGCGGTCGGCAAACATACCGCGTCCGTCGCGCGGAAGGCCGGCTTCGGCGACATCCACACCGCGGACGGCGATGCGGACGCCCTGCGCAAGAAGATCGCGGAAGAACTCGATCCCGCCCGGACCCGTCCGCTGCTCTATCTGGCCGGAGCCGATCTGGCGCAGGATCTTGCCGGCCCGCTGGCGCGTGATGGTTTCGATATCATCACCCGCACGGCCTACCGGATGACCATGGCCGGGACCCTGCCCGACGCCATCGTGGCGGCGCTGGCGTTGCAACAGATCAACGCGATTCTGCATTATTCGCGGCGCAGCGCCCGCGCCTTCTTCGAGGCCGCAAGTATCGCGGGAATGGAGATTACGGCGCTCGGCATCGCCCAGTGCTGCCTGTCGCAGGCAGTGGCCGGCGTCGCGCATGAGGCCGGGGCCGCACGCGTGATGGTTGCGGCGAAACCCACGGAGACCGCGCTGTTCGCAACGCTGGACCGTCTCGTCCGCCCCCCTGCGGACTGAACGCGACACAAAGCGGTTTCCCCTTTCGCCCCCCATGCTCTATTGAAACCTGATGGTGCGGCCGGAGAATCATGCGTCCCGGCCGCGTGGATCGCACGTCCAGAGGAGTCGCCGGGATGGATCAGGATACCCCCGCCGGACCGGGTGATGCGGCCCGGCGCAAACGCCAGCCGCCGACCATCGATCTCGATCCGTCCGAGGTGACCGACAAGACCCCGCCTGCCGAGACCGCTTCGTCCGCCGATACGGCTGCGACAGGCGAAGCCCCGCCGGAGCCGTCGCCCGACCCGTCGCCTGCCGAACCGGAGCCGGTCACGACCGGATATGGCGGCGGACAGAACGATGACCCATCCCCGGCTTCCGCCACCGCCGAAACGGCGTCGACGCAGCGCCCGCAAACGCCTCCCCGTCCCGGTCTGGTGGCTCCGGCCCTGAGCGGCGGCCTCGCTGCGGCCGCCGTGATCGCCGTGGCATGGTTCGCTGGATGGAGCTTTGCGGGACCGGACGCGGCCCCCTCCCCGATCGACAATGCGGCCGCTCTGGATGTCGTCACCGCGCGCCTCGCCCGCCTCGAAGCCGCGCAGCCGTCGTCTGCCGCAGCGGCCCCGGCCGCGACCGATCCGGCGCTGGTTGGGCGCATCGACGCACTCGACAAGGCGGTGACGACGCTGCGCGAGGGCGCGGCGACGCTGCGCAAGGACATCACCCAGCTCGCCGCGTCCGTCGAAGACATCAAAAACGCGCTGCGCGAGACAGCGTCCCCTCCACCGCCCGTCGATCTGTCGCCCCTGACGAACCGTATCGACCAGCTCGACCGCGCGGTCGCCGATGCCGCCAAACGCGCCGCCGCCCCGGCGGACGATGCGCCGCTGCGGCGGATGGTGGTCGCCGGAATGCTCGACGCCGCCGTCCGGCAGGGCGATCCCTATGGCGCCGCGCTCGGGGCCGGGCGCGCGCTGGCGCAAAATCCCGCGGGCCTCGCGCCGCTCGAACCGTTTGCCGCAACGGGCGTCCCGAGCATCGCCGCGCTGTGCCGGGAATTGCTTCCGCTGATCCCGAAATCCTCCGCGCCGGCGCCCAAGCCGGCACCCGCCGATGCCGGATGGCTGGCGCGTCTCGAAGCCAATGCCTCGCGTCTGATTCGCATCGAGCGCGACGACGACACCTCGCCGGCTGCAGGCCGCGACGCGGTGTTCGCGCGGGCTTCGGCCGCAGCAAAGCGCGACGATCTCGCGTCCGCCGTGCGCGAACTGTCGACGCTGTCGCCGGCCGAGCGCGGCCCGGTCCAGCCGTGGCTCGACAAGGTCGAGGCACGCGACAAGGCGCTCGCCGCATCCCGCCAGTTCGCCGCGGATTCCATGTCGGCATTCGGCACGCCGGTGCGATAAGGTCAGGCTCATGGTGCGCGTCATTGTCTATCTTGTGCTGATCGCCGCCGTTGCCTTCGGCGCGGCGTGGGTGGCGGATCAGCCGGGCGAAGTGGTGCTGGCCTGGCAGGGCTGGCGCGCGACGGTCTCGCTGCCGATCTTCGTGCTGCTGCTCGGCATCGTCATCGTGCTGGCGATGGCGCTGTGGGTTCTCGTGCTCGGCCTGTGGCGGGTGCCGAAGCGGATGCGCCGCTCGCGCCACGACAAGCGCATGGCGCGCGGCCGGCAGGCCATCACGCGGGGTCTGATCGCAATCGGCACGGGCGATTCGTTCGCTGCGCGCGGCAACGCCGAGACCGCCATGAAGCTGGTCGGCCACGATCCTCTGGCGCTGCTGCTGCGCGCGCAGACGGCGCAGCTCGAAGGCGACCGCGAGGCCGCCGCCCGCGCCTTCCACGCCATGGCGGAGCGCAAGGATACGCGTCTGCTCGGCCTGCGCGGACTGTTCGTCGAGGCGCAGCGCGCCGACGATCCGCATGCGGCCATCGCCATCGCGCAGGAGGCGCTGAAGCAGTCGCCGGGCGCGCAATGGGCCTCGCAGGCCGTGCTCGGTTTCCGCTGCGCCGAAAGCGACTGGGACGGCGCGCTGAAACTGATCGACGACAATCTGGCGACCGGGCTGATCGACCGCGCGCTGCATCGGCGCTGGCGCGCCGTGCTGCTGACCGCGCGCGCGCAATCGCTCGAAACATCCGATCGCGATGCGGCGCGCGAGAGCGTTGCCGAAGCGATCAAGCTCGCGCCCTCGCTGGTGCCCGCAGCCGTGCTGGCCGCGAAATTCCAGAGCGAGGCCGGGCAGGTGCGCCGCGCCATGCGCATCGTCGAGCAGGCCTGGGCGACGCAGCCGCATCCCGATCTCGCCGATGCCTATGCCCATGTGCGCCTCGGCGACGCCTCGCGCGAGCGTCTGGCGCGGGTCGAGGCGCTGGCCGCACGCACGCCGGGCCAGATCGAGGGCGCGCTCGCGGTGGCGCGCGCCGCCATCGAGGCCAGCGAGTTCGGCAAGGCCCGGACGGCGCTGGAGCCGTTCCTCAGCGCGCCGACCCAGCGGGTCGCGATGCTGATGGCGGAGATCGAACGCACCGAGCACGGCGACACCGGCCGGGCGCGGGCCTGGATGCTGCGCGCGGTGCGCGCCGCACAGGATCCGGTCTGGACGGCCGACGGCTACATCTCGGACCGCTGGCTGCCGGTCTCGCCGGTGACCGGCAAGCTCGATGCGTTCCGCTGGACCACGCCGCTGGTCGCGCTGTCGTCCGAGACTTCGCCGCCGATTTTGATGGAGCCGGAGACCGAGCCGCCCCGGCCCGCCGCCCCGCCGGAAATCCTGCCCGCCCCCTCCGCGCCTGTCGACGCAGCCGACGTGCCGGTCGCCCCTGTCGGAACCGCCGACGAGACCTCACCACCGGCCGATGCCGCGACCGCCGACACCACGCCGGCCGACGCGCCCGGCGCCGAGACTTCGACGCCAGTGGACATCTCGCCCGAGCCCGAGACCGTGGTGACGCCGCTGTTCCGTCCCCGCAAGGAACCGATCCGGATCGCGCCGGTCGAGCCGGTGATTCCCGTGCTTCGCCCGCCGGACGATCCCGGCGTCGACGAACAGGGCCGCGCGGGCGAGGCCGATCACGAGCCCGGCCCGGGCCAGCCCGGCGGATGGCGCGGTTTCCTCACCCGGTGGGGCGGATGAAATCCTCTTGTGCGCGCGGAACGCTTGCCAACCCATCCCGCTCCCGATAATCAGGGCGCGGTTCGCCGCAATAGCTCAGCTGGTAGAGCACGTCATTCGTAATGACGGGGTCGGGGGTTCGAATCCCTCTTGCGGCACCAGACAACACCCCCGGATTCCTAGAAATTTCTGATTGGCGCGGCTCGCCCAACGGAATGGGCTGCCTGTCAGGAACCGCCGCGTGACCGGATGCAGCGCGCCGAGCGAGCGGCCTCGTTGCGGCGCGGGCCGAAGCAAGGTCCGCCATCGACGGCTCCTGAACGGCGCTCCGTGTGCTGTCTCTCACCTCACCGAGGGCGCCGGAGGGCGCAGCGGCCATGCCGGCCTATGCCGGCAAGCTGGGCACCGACGTCTTCGCAGGTGATGGCGAAAGCGTGGAGGACACGCTGCGACACCTGTCGCGGCTGGCGGCGACGACAGGGGGCGGCGGCGAGCCGTTAACTTCACGGTCGAAGCCCGACTCATTTTTGCGCCTGGGACCTCTTGACAGCCAAAGTCGCTCTCCTAATTTTTTTCGCGCCGTCTTCATCGAGAAAGGAGCAAAAGGAGGCGACTATGCGAGTTGGATCCGGAATTCAGCCTATCGACATTCATGCACATTCACTCCTGGCCTCGGTTTACAGCGCGCCTGACGAGGTTCTTTCCAATCCCGTCCTTTCCTCCTCGGAAAAGCGCTGCATCCTGGCGGCGTGGGCTTCCGACGCATTCGCTGTCGAGGACTCGCCGTGGCTCCGGCAACTGCCAAATGCCGCTGAGCCCATCCCCATCGGGGACATCATGAAGGCTTTGCGAAGCCTTGACGACGACGAGACAGACGATCCTCCACCCACTGGTTCACCGGCCTTGGCTCGCTCCCTCGATCAGGAAGCGATGCAGCTGTCCGCAGCATGATGCCGGCAGGTTGCTGACTCTCGCGACCTTTGGAAACACAATGGAGAAAGACGATGCGCACTTCCTTTGATTTCTCTCCTCTGTTTCGCTCGACCATCGGATTCGACCGCATGCTGGGGGCTCTGGAGGCCGCCAGTCGCGTTGAAACGATCGAGAACTGGCCGCCCTACGATATTCTGAAGGCGGGAGAAGAAGACTATCGGATCACAATGGCTGTGGCCGGCTTTGATCGATCCGAGCTGGCCATCACCCACGACCGGAACCTGCTTCTCGTCACAGGCAAGAAAGCCGGTGGGCAAGAGGGCAACTATCTCCACCGGGGTATTTCCCGTCGCGACTTTGAGCGCCGTTTCGAGTTGGCCGACCACGTGAAGATCATCGGTGCAGAGCTGTCCAACGGGCTGCTCACCATCGAGCTGAAGCGAGAACTGCCCGAGGAAAAGAAGCCACGCCAGATACCGATTGAGGTGCTGCAACAATCTGGCGTCCGCCAGATCGAAGCGACCAAGCAGGCAGCTTAAGGCTTCTCGAATAGCGCCGTTGCACCGTACACGCGCGGTGCAACGGCCGCCGCCTCGAACCGCGACGATCGCGCCAGCCTATGCGTGGGCGCGGCCTTCGCGTGGACGCGGCCTTTGCCTTGCGGCCAATCGCCTGCAATCCGACATCCGGCTGCGCCGACAGGACCTCGGCCATGGTGGTCCAAAAGTCCGGAAAGCCGCTTTCCAGCGCCTTGTCGAACCAATCGATGGCTTCGGCGATATTTCCGTCGCCGATCAGCATGCGCGCGTGATCGAACTGCGCCCGGCAGTCCCCGCTTCGGCCCCGGCCCGAAAAAATTGCTCGCTCGCAGTGGATCAAGCCGCGTGCAACGAACCGGACGGTCTTACAAAGCTCTCTTCGAAAGAAGCGCGCCTGGGCGCAGTTGAATGCGGAGCGCACTCTCCTGGCAGTCCACACGGAACTGTCGGAGCCTCAACGGCTCGCCGTCCAGATTGACGTCGAGAACATCTTCCGCCTCGTATGCGATCCACGGCACGCGCGCAGTGACCAGCCGCGCCCGAATGCTGTCGGCTCCCTGCCGCAGGAGAGAGGTGAAAGCATCGAAACGCTCGGCCGGATCGATATCCGGAAGGATCATCAGATCGAGCAGACCATCGTCGAGCAGCGCATCGGGACAGAGCGGGATACCGCCGCCGGCCTGCCGCCCATTGCCGACCGCGAGAGCAACGAAGGGACCCTCCCACGAAAAGCCTGGGGCCTGGAAACGTCCGCGGCTCGCCGCCAGTTCGGAGAATCGGGTCACGCCGGTGAGCACATAGGCCAGTCCACCGAGATACTTCTTCAGTTCAGGATCGGTCTCGACGGTGATGCGCGAGCCAAATCCGCCGGTCAGCATGTTGAAGAACGGCCGCCCGTCCAGAAGCCCGACATCCATCGCATGGCTCGGGCCTTCGGCGACGAGTTCCAGCGCCGTCGTCAGATCGTCGACCGGGATCTCGGTCGCGTGCGCGAAGTCGTTGGCCGTTCCAAGCGGCAGCACGCCGAGCGAGCAGTTCTCGGGAATCCCCGCGAGATAGGCCGCGGCGAACACCTCGTTGATCGTTCCGTCGCCGCCGCCTGCCACGATTCGATCGACCAGTCCGCGCCGCGCATCGACAACCGCTTCCTCGGTCAGCCGTGCGGCATCGCCGGCCTCCCATGTCACGCCGACCTGCACGGTGTGGCCGTGATTGCGCACGGACGACACCGCCTTCCGCACCGCTGGATTGGCCGCCGCCTTGCCATGAAGAACGATCCTGATCGCCACCATCGAAACGCCGCCCTCCGTGATCTGCCGCGCAGCAGATACAGGAACGGCCGGGCAACCGCAAAACATGAGCGGACGGTGTGGATGGATCGCCGTGAGCCTGTTACGGCCGACCGCCCGATCGCCGGTATCTTTTTCCCGAACCTCCTCCGGAGGCCGGATGAAACGTGCTTCCGGTCTGACCAGCCATAACCAGCCATAAGAAGGGGATGACGAGATCCGATCGACTGGCGGCCTTCGCGGCACCTCGCTCGGAATTCCGTCATCCCCGTCCGGATCAGCGCGCGGCGCGCGGCACCGGCGTGTTGAGCAATTGCTGCTCCCACAGATACGCGATGCCGCTGCCGCCGGCATGTTGCGCGAAGATCTCGGTCATCTTGGCAGCGGTCTCGCTCCGGGCCCAATCGCGCTGCCATTCCGCTGCCAGCGCGATCCACGTCATCATATTCGCGCCGGCCGCGATCATGCGCTGAATGGCGACCTGATGGGACTCGACCGAAACGCCGCCGGATGCATCGGTGATGACCGTCACATCCCAGCCTTCGCCGAGGGCCTGAATCGTCGGCATCGCGACGCAGACCTCGGTCCACAGGCCCGCGATGACCAACTGTTTGCGGCCCGTCGCCTTGACCGCATCCACCACCTTCTTGTCTTCCCAGGTGTTGATGAGCGTCCGGTCGATCACCTCCTGGCCGGGGAATACATCGGTGATCTGGGGGAAGAGGAGGCCGCCGCGCTCGGCGAGCACGCTGGTCAGGATCGTCGGCACGCCGAAGGCCTTGGCGACCTTCGCCAGACCCGCCGTGTTGTTCACCACCATCTGCGGTTCGTGGCTGTTCAGATTTGCAAGCTGGTAAGGCTGATGGTCGATCAGAACCAACACGGAATCTTCAGGGCGAAGAAGCGAGGCAAGGCCGTTGCGAAAGGTCATGAATACATCCTGTGTTGCTGTTGTGGAGCGGACTGGATTTTGGGCAGACATGCGCCGAGGACGGCACTGCCCGAGCCGGGAATTGTCATCCCGAGCGTGGTGCGGTAGTGCCCTGTCGTGCCAAGCTGTGTCGCAGAACGGGAACGCCGAATTGGACATCGAAGATCTGCGGACATTCGTGGAAATTGCAGACGCCGGGGGCATTTCGCCCGCCGCCCGCCGGCTCGGCGTCTCCAAGTCGGTGGTCAGCCGGAGTCTCGGGCGACTTGAAGCGGAACTTGGCGTACAGCTTCTCGCGCGGACCACACGTGGCGCGGCGCTCACGGACGCCGGCGCTTCCTTTCGCGAGCATGCGGCCAGAGCCTGTGCCGAAATCGACATGGCCAAGGAAACGATCCTGCCTGCCGGCGATCTTCGCGGCCGCTTGCGAATTGCGGTCCCGCTTTCTTTAGGCCCGAGCCAGTTTGCGCCGACAATCGCGGAGATGGCGCGACGGCATCCGCGGCTCGATGTCCACACCTCCTACAGCGATCGCTTCGTTGATCTCGTTGCGGAGGGTTTTGATTGTTCGATCCGGGTCGGCTACCTCCCGGACTCCAACCTGATCGCAAGACGCGTCGGTCCCATTTATGGGAAGTTCGTCGCGAGTCCTGATTACATCAAGGCGCACGGTTCCCCCGAAACGCTGGAGGAACTCATCGCACATCAGTCTCTCATGCAGGGAACCGAAACCTGGCAGCTCATGGATGGGGACAAGATCGTCACGGTGCAGCCGCAAGGGCGCTTCAAGGCCGATAACGGCACGGCTCTCGCTATCGCAGCGGCGGCGGGTCTTGGCATCGCGTCGCTTCCGGATTGCCTCATCGATGAATATGTCGCCTCCGGCGCGCTTGTGCCCGTGATGACACGCCATCCGCCGCCCTCGGCGGGAGTGTATGTCATCCGCCCGCCAAGTCCGTATCCCGCGCGCAAGGTGCAGGTCTTCACCGACCTGATGATCGAGCACTTCGCACAGACGCCGTACGGCACGGAACGTTAATTGATGATTGTCTCATCTACAGCGAGCCCGCGAGGCCCCGAAGCACAAGTCCAGCCACCGCGCAGGCCGCGAGTGTGGGAATCATCCCGACCTTGAAACGCAGCATCGCAACCATCGCGGCTGTGGCCAGGAGCGCGGCCTGCCAATCCATCGAACTGAGCACCGGCAGATCAGGACAGGCGCCGAACAAGCTGATGGTCCGCACCTCCCGGAACACGACGTGCAGAGCGAACCAGATCGCCAGATTCATGACCACGCCAACGACGGCGGCGGTGATGGCGGACAGGACCGCGGAGGCCGCTTTGTTGCCGCGTAGGGCTTCGCTGTAGGGCGCGCCGACGAAGATGAACATAAATGACGGTGCGAAAGTCACCCAGGTTGTGAGCGCAGCCCCGAGCCCACCTGCCAGCAGTGGGTCGAGCGTTCCGGGTGCTCGATAGGCCGCGAGGAAGCCGACGAACTGCAACACCATGATCAGCGGGCCGGGTGTCGTCTCCGCAAGGCCAAGCCCGTCGACCATCTCGCCTGGAGCGAGCCAGCCGAAGCTCTCGACGGCCGACTGCGCGACATAGGCGAGCACCGCATAGGCGCCGCCGAAAGTGACGATCGCCATCGTGCTGAAGAAGGTGCCGATCTGCGTCCAGACGCTGGAGGAACCGGTCACGAGCCACAGCAGCAGGACCGGTCCGAGCCAGATCGGCAGCCATAGCGCCAGCACTTTGATTGTCCGCCTCCACGACGGGGCGGCGTGGGCAAGCTCGCCGCGTTCGAACATGCGATCGATGATGCCCTTGAAGTCCGGCGCGGCACCCTTGCCGCCATGCCCGCCGCCAGCAAAGACCTGCGGCGCGTACCGGCTGCCGAGCCAGCCGATCAGGCCGGCGGCAAGGATGATGATCGGAAACGGGACGCGAAAGACATAGATGCCGATGAAGGCGGCAACGGCGATCCCGACCATGGCGCGGTTCTTCAAAGCCCGCTTGCCAATACGGAGAACCGCCTCGACGACGACAGCGAGCACCGCTGCCTTCACGCCAAAGAACACGGCGTCAATCAGCGGGACATGGCGGTAGACCGCATAAAGGACGCTAAGCCCCAGCATCACCAGGGCGCCTGGCAGGACGAACAGGACGCCGGCCACAAGGCCGCCTGCCGTGCGGTGCATCAGCCAGCCGATATAGGTGGCAAGTTGCTGCGCTTCCGGACCGGGCAGCAGCATGCAGTAATTGAGCGCATGCAGGAAGCGCTGCTCGCCGATCCAGCGGCGCTCTTCGACCAGTTCCTTGTGCATGAGCGCAATTTGCCCGGCCGGGCCGCCGAAGCTCAGCAGGCCGATCCTGGCCCAGACCCTAGTGGCCTCTGCAAGAGTGGGAACGGAAGGCTCTACGCACGGTTTGTCCGTCGCTGCCGTGATCGACATGGCCGCCTCCCTTATGCCGGCTTCTGGCCGGAAGGCCAGTTATGCGTTTCCTCGGTGGCGTCGCGGCACCAGCGATAGAAGGCGTCATAGAGCAGCATGCCCGCCTCGAGTTGTTCGAGGTCGTCGCGGAACATACGGGAGAGGCCGAGCGAGGCGGCGAGGAATCCGGCGGCCTGCGGCACAAGATCGAGCCGCGCCGTGTCGGCGCCACGCACAATGGTCGCGAGCCGATCGAGCGGCCCCGAGCTGAGGTCGAACTCCTCGATCATGGCGTCGAACGTGCAGCGATCGCCACGGTGGCTCCAGAACACGCCGTCGATGTCGAAAGGCGTGGCCTTGAAACGCTCGGCGACGGCGGTCACCTCCGATGCCGCGACGAACAGGAAGACCGCCTTCGGATCGATGAAACGTCGGATCAGCCAGGGGCAGGCGATGCGGTCGACCTTGGGTCGCGCCCGCGTGACCCAGACAGTCCGGCCAGCGTCGTCCCGCGGCGGCAGCTTGTCGGTCTTCACGAGCGGCCCTCTGGCGGCACGCCATGCCTCGAAACCGCCCTCAAGGGTCTCGGCCTTGATGCCCTGATGGAGCAGCCAGGCCGTAACGCCCTGGCTGAGCTTCAGGCCCTTCTGGCAGACCACGACGACGTCGCGTCCGGCCAATTCCGGAGCCCCGGCGGCCACCTGCAAGGCGTCGCGGCGAACGGCGCCCGGCAGGAGGCGCGGATCGGCCTCGAAGTCCGCCGGGGTTCGGACGTCAATGATTGCAGGCGCACCAGGAAGCCCGACGAGACGGGCAAGCTGCGAGGGTGTGATCTCAGTATTTGACGGCACGGCGTCCATCCCTTCTTAGGGTCCATGGACGCGATCTTTGGGCTGCCGCCTCACGGGGTAATCGCGAATAACCCCTTGCGTGCACCATAATCGAAATGCGCTATTGCCTTCAAGTCTGTGCGGGCTCGATGCTTGTATAAATCCTTTCGCGTCACCGCCAATCCGGCGATCCGACCCCGGCTTCGCGATCCGACCCGATGCGATTCGGCCGGGTCAGGCGCTCAACACATCCTCGATGCGAATCGGCAGCGTCCGCACGCGCTTACCGGTTGCATGGAAGACGGCATTGGCGATGGCAGGCGCAGTCCCGACGAGAGCGATTTCGCCGAGGCCCTTGACGCCGAGCGGGTTCACATGCGGATCGGTCTCGTCGACAAACAGCGCTTCAAGCTTGGGTATGTCGAGATTCACCGGCATCAGATAATCCGCCATGTGCGCGTTGACCGGGCGGCCGTCGCGCGGATCGAGCGCGGTTCGCTCCATCAGCGCCATGCCCATCCCGCCGATCATGCCGCCGTTGCACTGGCTACGCGCCAACAGCGGATTGACCACACGGCCGATGCCATAGGCGCCGGTGAGGCGTCTCACGGTAATCGTGCCAACATCGGGATCGATTGCGACTTCGGCGAAGATCGCACCGAACGAATGCATCGAATAACGCGCCGCGACGTTCGCATCGCGCTGGGCTGATCCCGTCGCTTCGATCGGCCGACCGGCGCTTGTCACGATGTCCCCATAGGACCGGGCCGAGGTCGCATCGCCCCGCCGCTGCAGTCTGTCTCCGCTCCATTCGAGCGCATCGAGCGAAGCTCCGAACATCGGCAAGCGCTGATCCGCGACCGCCAGCTTCGCCATTTCCTCGCGTACCGCCAGGCAGCCGGCCCGAATTGCCGAACCGACCGAGGCCATCGTCCAGGAGCCGCCATGAGACGGGGTGGCGGGGTAGTCCGTCCGACCAAGACGGAAGTGGATCTTATCCGGCGGCAGGCCGAGGAATTCGGCCGCCACTTGCGTCATTGAGGTGTAGGTGCCGGGACCCATGTCACTCGCTGCCGCCTCAACCTCGGCCGTGCCATCAGCGAGCAGCCGGACGCGTGCATTCGCCGGAGCATGGAAGGCCGGATAGGAGGCCGTCGCCGTGCCCATGCCGATCAGCAAGCGGCCATCGCGCATGGAGCGCGGCGCCGCCATGCGCCGCGACCAGCCGAAGCGCTCGGCGGCGAGATCATAGCAAGCCATCAGCGAACGACTGGAGAACGGCCGGTTCTCCGATTCGTCCTGTTTCGGCTCGTTCCGACGGCGCAGTTCGATGGGATCGAGGCCAAGCGAATAGGACAATTCGTCCATGGCGCATTCGAGCGCGAAGGCCCCGCTCGCCTCGCCGGGCCCGCGCATATGGTTCGGTGTGCCGGTGTCGAGCGGGATCAACCGATACTCCGTGCGCAGGTTTGCGCAGGAATACATGAAGTCGGTGATCGAGGTCAGCGCCTCGGTGAACTGCTCGTAGCGGCTG
>JAEYAW010000007.1 GCA_023404675.1 Pseudomonadota bacterium
TTTCCGCAATCCTCATCGGCGGGGCCGTTGCGATGTCATCCACAGCCATGTGCCTCAAGGTGCTCGCAGGCGCGAACGCTCTTGGATCGGCTCATGGGCGCTTGGCCATCGCAGTGCTTCTGTTTCAAGACTTGGCAGCTGTCGCATTCCTGCTTCTGCACGATTCGATGAGTGGAGCCGCCGAGGGACATGGCGTGATAACGGTCGTCGCCAGTGCAATGGCATTGGTTGCAGCTCTGTTCACTGCCCGTGGCCCGTTGCAGGTGCTTGCCCGTTGGGTAGCGTCGCGTGGCGATCCGGAGCTTGCCCAACTCCTCGCACTTACCATTGCGCTCGGGTCTGCGATTGTCGCGGCCTCCGCCGGTCTTTCTCCGGCACTCGCTGCATTCACGGCCGGCATGATTATCGGCGAGGGTGACGCGCGCCATGCTGTCGAGAACGAGATTCGGCCCTTCCGCGATTTGTTTGTCGGGATTTTCTTTGTCGGCATCGGAACGCAATTGCCACTTTGGATCATTCCATCTGCATGGCCTGTCGTGCTGATCTGGCTCGCGATTATATTCGCGGGCAAGACGCTGATCGTTTTGGTCGTCGCCCGACTATTCGGCGAGTCGCTTCAGACCTCTTGGCGCACTGGGATCATCCTGGCCCATGGAGGAGAATTCAGCCTGATGCTGCTGTCGGTTTCTTCGGCATCGGGCATTGTCGCCAACGAGTTCGCCGGCCCCCTCCTCCTCGCGATTGGAGTGAGCATGTTGGCTGGAAGTCTTATGATTAGATGGGCGGGGTCAGGCCTAGGACCAATCGACATTAGGCTCTGTTGACAAAGTATGGCAGCCATATCTTTGCGGCGGCCAAAGCGAGAAATGCTGACACTCTAACCAAGCAAAGTCAGCCTTCGGCCCCCATTGCGGTCATCACGGGCCGAAGGGATATCCTGTGGAACACAGTCTATCGCAGCCGCGCTGTCGATTATGTTCGCACCCAGAGCATCGATATTCCCGCCGAACTGCTCTCCCAGGTCGCACCGCTTCCCTGGGCCCATATCGCACTCACCAGCGACTATCTCTGGAACGAAATTGACGGCCCCCTCGAACGCTTCAGGCCGATCCGCGCTAACCGTTTCAACCCAAACAACTTAGCTTTCCCTTAGCGGGTTTTATTGCAGAAATGTCCACGGAACCCCTATTTGCAACACCTCTACCGGCGCGAATTGCTCTCGACTACGGGCAGGACAACCGGGCAACGCTGCTCCTTCTGGCTCTGGAACATATCCGCAATGCACTTATCCAGCGCCGCGCGGTTCGTCTCATAGACCCACCCGGCCGTCACGATGGCCTCCGCGCGCTTCGGGTCTGCCGCCTCGATCATGGCACGGCCGGCGCTGACGCGATCATACCCCATGACCAGGCTGGCAACATGGCTGTCGGCCGAAAAGGGCAGGAAGCGTGGCAGCAGCAAAATCAGGAATATGCCGACGAACAGCCCGACAAGGCCGGCCATCGACATGCGAAAATCCTGACTTTTCCGGTCGTAGGCGCTTTTCGTGTGGGCGGCGAGGTTCCGGCAGGCGCGCTCAAGGTCAGACGCCTGCCGCTCGAGCTGCTGCGCGGCGGTGCGTATCAGGGCCTCGCCGCTGCGCTCGAGGGCGGCCGCATAGTGTTGCGTGCCCTGCCGGAGAATGGGCGATTGCTCTACGCCGTGCAGGCGCTCCGCGACAACGCCGAGCTGCTGCACGAGCTGGGCGAGCTGGGGCTTGTAATCGGCCTGTGGCTCGATCCGTTCGAGCTGGTCGAAAGCAGCTTCCAGCCCGCGCCGCATCACGGTCATTTCCGCGCCGATCTGCGCGCCCTGCGTCTCGATCGTGCGCCGGAGCGCGTCGAACGCGACGGCCGGGTCGCCGGCGTCCTCGTCCAGTGCTTCCGGCTCGATTTCTTCCCTGTCGTCGTCCAGCTCCGCCATATTCTCCGTGCCTACCTTTCCATTCCGATACCCCGACTAAGCCGGTGGCCGCGTGTCATTTCGTCTTGCAGCGCGCGGGCAATGCTCTGTTCCCGGCGAAGCTCCTGCCCGATTCCAAGCTCCCGGCTGCGATTGCGCACGAGGGATTCCGCCTGCGGGTCGCGTTCAAGGCTCTCGGCAAGGCTGCTCATCTGGCTTTCGACCTTGGCGCGGGCGTCGTCATGCTGCCAACCGCGAAGCTCCCGGCGCTGGCCCTGTAGCTCTTGCCAGCGTTCAACGAACCGCTCGGCCCTGACATTCGGGTCCTGCAGCGCGGCGTTTTCGCGCTTCATCCCGTCGATGACCTGCGCGACACGCTCCCGACCGGAAAGCTCGGTCATGGCGCGCGCCGTCGCCGGATCATGTTGCAGCGTCGAGCGCATCAAATCTTTCATGCCGCCCTGCACCTGGTCGAGCTGCTGGCCGGCATCGCGCATTTCCTGCCGCTGCATGTCGAGAACCGGCAAGCCCCCGCGCCGGTGCTGCACGACCGATTCATAAGCCCGCGAATAGCGGTCAACAGCCGCCTCAAGCGGCGACTGCCCCCGCGCCCGCTCGGCCAGCCGGTCGGGCGCCGGCGCCTGCCGCAAGCTCCCCTCTCTTTCCGGCCGCTGCTCCACCTGCGAAGGCTCGCCGCGCTCCTGGGAGGGCTGAGGACGGGCATTGAGCTTGAGGCCGGCGAACATGCCGCCACGCTGCTTCTCGGCCTGCTGTGCCCGTTTCTGGTCGATCTGCGGGCCGTCCTCGCCGGCGCGGTCCAGCTTTGGCAGCTCGGCCGCGCCACGGCGCTGCTGCTGGCGATCGGCAGCGAGATCCTCGCGCGGATCTGCACGAAGATCCTGCGCGAGATCTGCGCGGACTTTTTGCGAGGATCTCGGCGCGCGGTCCTCGATGTGCTTCCGCTCCGCACGTAGCCCGGCGCGCTCGGCCGGAATTTCGATCTCGCTACGGACGCCCATTTGCTCCGCGATCCCGCGCCGTTCGGCAAAATCGCGGGTATAATCGAGCGTGGTTTCCTTCGCGCCAGACCGCGACAGCCGCCGCTCTAGCTGGTCATAGGCCAGCTCGCCGGCACCGCGCACCTTCCAGGCATAGCGCTGTGTCTCGGTGCCATCGGGCAGGGTGACGGGGGTGGCGCCGATATGCTGAAGGCCGATCTTCTCCCCGGTCTGGGGCGCGGCCTCCGACATGGCGCGTTCCAGGTCCACGCCCCATGTGGTGCGCCGCTCGCCCTTGTCGTTCTCCAGGGTGACGAAGTAGCTCGGCCGGTTGCCGTCCTTATGCTCGAAGGGCGCGGCCCCATGCTCGACCAGCCGGCCCGCCTGCCGGTCGGTAAACTCGTCCTGGGCGGCATAGAGCTGCGCCCCGTCGCGATGCCGGGTCATGGCGACATAGGTTAGGTGCCGGTCCATCGTCCCCGACGCCAGCACGAAACTCCGATCGACGGTCGCGCCCTGGTTCTTGTGAATCGTCGTCGCATAGCCGTGGTCGATCGCCTGATAGTCGCCCATCGGCACGGAAACCCTCTCGCCGCCCCGGCCGTCGAGCTGCGCGACGATCATGGGGCCGGCACCCGGTCGGCCGGCTTCGACACGCTCGACGGTGCCTAGCATCCCGTTTTTCACGCCAAGGTCGCGGTTGTTCTCAAGGAACACGATGCGGTCGCCCGGCGCGAACTCGCGCTTGCCGTCATTGGTCTGGAAGGTCAGCGCGCCGGCGTCCTCGCCCTGCGCCAGCTCGCCCCGGTCCTGTAGCTCTGTCCGGATCGCGTCATTGATGGCGCGCACATCGGCCCGGCGATGCGCCATCGCAATCCGGGTGCCGTCCGGGCGCTCGTCGCGATCGGCAAGATAATCGCGCACGATCTGGCCGCGCGCGTCCTCGCCCGTCTCGGCAAAGCTGATATTGCCGTGATCCCGATAGGCGGAAAGCCCCTCGGCCGTCCGGTGGGTGGCGAAGGCAACGGACGCCTCCCGTTGCCAGTCCACGCGCTGCCGGCGTATCTCGGAAAGCTCGGCATGGCCGATTTTCTCCGTGATCGCCCGGAACGGTGCGCCCGCCCCGATCGCCTGCAACTGCTCATGGTCGCCTACAAGGACGATCTTCGCCCCGCGCGCCTCGGCCTCGCCAACGAAGCGGGCGAGCTGGCGGCTCCCGACCATGCCCGCCTCGTCGATCACGAACACGTCGCCGCGGCCGATCGTGCCGCGGTCGTTCTCCCAACCGCGGGACCATGACGCGAGGGTGCGGCTCTGGATGCCGGAACTTTCCTCCAGGCCCTCGGCCGCCTTGCCCGACAACGCCGCGCCGTGAACCGTATAGCCCTCGGCCTCCCATGCCTCCCGCGCGGCCGCAAGCATGGTGGACTTGCCAGCGCCGGCGAACCCGACCACGGCGGCAATCCGCTCCGGCCCGGTGATATGCTCGATCGCCCGGCGCTGCTCGTCGGACAGCCGGGCGGAAGCATCGCCGGCGCTGCGCTGAATGGCGGCGTCTTGGGCGTCTATGGCGCGCTCGACATGCCGGCGATCGACGCCATGAGACTGCGCCGCGTGCATCCGCTGCGCGCTCTCGACCATGCCGGATTCGATCTCGACCATTTCCCGCGTCGAATACCGGGCAAGCTCGATCTCACCCGTTGCCGGGTCCGCCCGCTCGGCCTGCAACTCCACAAGCGCCGGCGAGGCCATCACCTTTGCAAACGCGCTTTGGAACTCCTGAACATCATCGTTGATGTAGCGATGCAGCGTCCGCGCAATGTCGCGCCGGTCGAACACGCTCTTTTCGCCGGTGATGAGGGTAAGAACCTGCTCCGGCTTCTCGCGGATAAGATCGGCGTTGCGCTGCGCCGCTTCCGCGTCCAACCGCGCGCGGTCCACGTCAAGGCCGCGCCGCTCCATCTGCGTGGCATGGACGCCCATATGCTCGGTTGGCGAAATCTCTAGCCCGCGCTCCATGTGCGAACGATGGTCGATCCGAATATCTAGCCCGGCAATCGCCAGCCGCTCGTTGGCGATCTCCTCCCACGTCTGCCGAAGGTCACGAAGCTGCATGTCGGTCGTCGGCAGGTCGTGCGCCAACAGCCATTTGTTTTCGCGCTCAAGGTAGGTCTTTTCGCCTAACCCGTTCTCCGTCACCTGCCGCGTGGTCATAAGGATATGGGCATGGTGATTGCGAACGTCACTCGCCTCGTGCGGCGCATGAATGGCGAAGTCCACGGCCGCGCCGTAGCGGTTCGCCAAATCCTGCGCAAACTCCCGCGTTGCCTCTAGTCGCTGCTCGGCCGAAAGCTCATGCGGCAAGGCAATCTCAAATTCGCGGGCTACACGCGCATCTTTCCGCTTCTCGGCAAACTCGGCAGCGTTCCACAAGTCCGACCGATCCCGCGCCCATTCGGCGTTGACGCCTTCTGGCAAGACAATCTCCGCATGTTCCACGCCCTGCTTGGCCGTGTAGTCATGCGTGATCCCGTCGCGCTCGTTGGTCAGCTTCTCCCCGGCGCGATAAGCCATAGAGGCGACGGCGCTACGGCCGGTCGCCCTCGAAACTGGCTTCATGCTTAAATGGTAGATTGCCAACCCATTGCCTCGATCTTGCTTCCGCCTTTCCCGCCAGTCTCCAACCTGGCAGCGCGCTGAGTTGCGCAGCAACTCGTAAGTGCGCCCTTCTCAACTTAATCGCTTCGCTCTTTCGTCGCTCGGTGTGGCGCTTGCAGCAATGTCGATGCAATGAGCTGAAGTCCGGATTTTGCGGCAGAACCGTCAGATTTGCAAGATCGCGTGAGGTTCTGCGGGAGGAAACACTTGAGCCGGGCGTGTCTTCGTATAGTCTGGCGGCCAGCGGAGGGAAAAGAAGATGGCAAATGACAATAGCCCGGCATTGGCGCTTCTGATCGACGGCGACAATGCTTCGTCCAAGATCGTCGCCGGCCTTCTCGCTGAAATAGCCAACTACGGAACCGCCAGCGTCAAGCGCATCTATGGCGATTGGACCAAGCCGAACCTCAACGGCTGGAAAGAGTGCCTGCTGGAACACTCTATCCAGCCGGTCCAGCAATTCGCCTACACAACCGGCAAGAACGCGACCGATGGCGCGATGATTATCGACGCAATGGACCTGCTCTATACCGGCCGCTTTTCCGGCTTCTGCATCGTCTCAAGCGACAGTGATTTCGCTCGCCTCGCCGCCCGCATCCGGGAGCAAGGCGTCACCGTCTATGGCTTCGGGGAGCGCAAGACGCCTCGCCCCTTCATCACCGCTTGCGACAAGTTCGTATATTGCGACGTGCTCAATTCGGCCGGGGAACAAAAGGAAGCGGAAGCCGCCGCGCCCAAAGCGATCGCTGCCAAACCTGCACCAGCGAAAGCGACGCTCGATCGTGCCGCCCTGGAAATGCTGACGAAGGCTGTCACGGCCTCGGCCGATGAAGACGGCCGCGCCAATCTCGCCCGCGTCGGCGCGCACCTTGCGAAACAATCGCCCGATTTCGATGCACGCAATTTCGGCTTCCCGCGTCTCTCCGAGTTGGTGGAGGCATCTGGCATTGTCGAGGTCGAGCGCATTGGCGACAACCCAAAAATCATCATGGTTCGCCTCAAGAATAAGGCTACCACCCGTCCCGCGAAATAGAGGAAGCGACACATGGCGCGCAAGACGATCGAACAGCGGCTGGCCGAACTGGACGCGCAGCGCGCCAGCCTCAAAGCGAGGCTCGGCAAACAGGAGCGCGCCAACGACACGCGCCGCAAGGTGCTGCTCGGCGCGCTCGTTCTGCATCGGCTCGAAAACTCCAACGATCCCGATTTCACCAAGCGGCTCGGTGACTGGTTGCGCCGCGAGCTACCCGACTTCCTGACGCGCGACGGCGACAAGGAACTGTTTTCCGATCTGCTCGGCAAAGCCCCGCACGCGCCAAGCGCAGGGAGCAACGAGGGGGCCGCTTCATGAGTCAGGCTAGACTTGCATGGGGTGCGTTCAAGAACATGCTTCGCGCGGCCGCCCGCGATCCGCTATGGGCGTTCCTCTCTTTGATCGCCATGCCTTTCCGCGTCTGGAAACCGCTTCTCGGGCTTTTGTTCCTCCTTATCATTGTGACGTTCATCATCGGCATGGGCGGCCGGTTCTTCCTCGAAAATATGGGCTTCGGTCCTGGCTCGATTCCCTTCATCGCGCTCGATCTCGTCACGCTGCTGGTGCTGGCCGCGATCACCTTCCGGCTCGTCACCAATCCGCTGATTATCCACTTCGGAGATATGGAAGGGGAGACCCACGGCTCGGCTCGCTTCGCCACCAGCAAGGAATCCGCCGCCCTCACCCGCGCCGATTCCGGTCTGCTGATCGGCCGCGATCCGAAATAAAAGCTGCTGCGCTATGACGGCCCGGCCCATCTGCTGACGATGGCACCGACCCGCACCGGCAAGGGCGTGGGGACCATCATCCCCAACCTGCTCACCGCCGACCGCTCCATGATCTGCATCGACCCCAAGGGCGAGAATGCCAGGATCGCCGGCCGCGCCCGCCAGAAGTTCGGACCGGTCCACGTCCTCGACCCCTTCGGCGTCACCGGCCAGCCCTCGGCCGCCTTCAATCCGCTCGGCCAGCTCGACCCTACCAGCCTCGATGTCGCGGAAGACGCCAGCACCCTTGCCGACGCCCTAGTGTTCGATGAGCCGGGCATGGCCGGAGAAGCGCATTGGAACGAGGAAGCCAAGGCGCTCATTGCCGGCATCATCCTCTATGTCGTGTGCCACAATTCGGCGGAAGACCGCACCCTGGAAATGGTCCGCTACTGCCTGACCGCCGCCCCTGACGCCTTCCTCACGATGCTGAAGGACATGCAGGCCAGCACGGCAGCGCGCGGCCTGATTGCCCGCGCCGCAAACCGCCACGTCGGCAAATCCGACCGGGAAGCGGCCGGCGTCCTCTCGGCCGCGCAGCGCCATACCCATTTCCTCGACAGCCCGCGCATGGTCGTAGTCCTCGGCCGCTCCGATTTCCGCTTTGCCGATCTCAAGCGCCGCAACGTCTCGGTGTTCCTCGTTCTGCCACCCGATCGCCTGTCCACCTATTCGCGCTGGCTGCGCCTGCTCGTCGCGCAAAGCCTTACCGACATGGCCCGCGATCCCGCCAAGCCGGCCGCCCCGGTCCTCTACCTGCTGGATGAGTTCGCCGCCCTCGGCCATCTGGCCCCAGTCGAGCGCGCAATGGGCCTCATGGCCGGCTACGGCGTCCAGCTCTGGCCCATCCTGCAGGACGTTCACCAGCTCCGCGCCACCTACGGGCAGCGCGCCGGAACCTTCCTGTCAAATGCCGGCGTCCTGCAGGTCTTCGGCGTCAACGATCACGACAGCGCCCGCCTCGTCTCCGATCTGCTCGGGCAGGAAACCGTGGTGTTCCAGACCATGAGCCGGGCGCTCGATGCCGAACAGACCGGAATCACCTACGGCGAGCAACACACGGCCCGGCCGCTGCTGACCCCGGATGAGGTTCGCAACATGCCGCAGAACATCGAATTGCTGTTCCTGGCCGGACAACGGCCGATCGTCGCCGGCAAGCTGGCCTATTACGCCGATTCCGAGTTCCAGGGGCTGTATGACGCTCCCTGAACGCCTCGCCCATCTGCCCGACAGGAAGCGCCGCGAGCTGGAACGGGTCGCCGCGATCCTGTTCGATGAATTTGACGATGCCTTGAAAACCAAGCTCTCCATGAAGGGCAAGCGCGGCCGCATCCTCAAGCTGATCCTGTTCGCTCATTCACTCATTCACCGATTCACGCAATCGCTGAAAAGCACAACGGCAGATTCTCGTATTCACCTGGCCGCCCCTCGGGCGAAACGGTTGACGGTATACCGTTAGCCTATCCTGCCATCTCCAAGCGGTCCCGGTGCTGACGCACCGGGACTTTGTTACTGGCGGCCCTCCGGCTCACTACGGCACTAGATGGGAGTGCGTTCGCCTCCGGGCCGGCGCGGCTATCGCCGCGTCCTGCGCCCTGCCCCGGCCGGCCCGCTCTTATCATATTGGCCCGTAGGGTTAGTGCAGCGCCTCGATGCCCCGCCGCCGGATCACGTTCAACAAGGCCAGAGCCGGCCCTTTGGCCTGCGCCTCGCCGCGCTCAAGCTGCGACACATAGCCGGGCGTCACATTGAGATAGCGGCCGAACGCGGCTTGGCTAAGGTGCGCCCGCTCGCGCACGGCCCGCACCTCCGCGCCGGTCATTGGCGTTTCAGTCGGCAAGATTTTCTCTCCAAGGTGCCGCGCCGTGATCTTCTCATAGGTCGCCTCGTCCATGATCCCAAGGCGGCGCTGTGCGTCCGCCATTTCCGCGATCTCGCGGACAAGGCGGCTAGGCTTCGTCGTCGTCATGCTCGATCTCCTTCAAATCTCCGTCCTCAATGGCTTGCCCGACCAGCTCGGCCGACGCTGCAAGCCAGTTCGCCCCGATCGTGCGCAGGGCCGCCAACTCGTCATCGTCAATGTTATCGCGGTCGCTCTTGGCGAACGCATACAGAAACACCGCGCGCCCGGCCGCCCGATAGGCGACGATCATCCGATACCCGCCGGAGCGCCCCTGACCAGGCCGCGCCACGCGCTGCTTGATGAGGCCGCCGCCAAGATCGGCGTCGATAGTGCCACGCTCGGCCCGCTCGACAGCCTCGCTCAAGCTGGCGTCGGCAATGCGTTGCCGGCGGGCGAACCGCATAACGCCTCTGGTCAAGAAAATCCGCACGGAACCTCCGCTATAGCACCATAAACTATAGTGCATATTGTTATAGTTTCAAGCGCCTACTAGCTCGGCGGTAGCCCCCGGCCGGCCCGCTCTCATCATCTAGGGCCGTAGGGACGGCCGGGGGCGGATGGTTACATGCTTACCTGTTCGCATGTTTGCCCGCTATTCCCCATCCTCTCGAACGACCGGGAAATTGTATTTCGCGAAAAGCAGGTTCAGCGCCTCGGCCACAAGCCGCTCCTGCGTAACCCGCTTGCCTTTGTCATCGCGCGTTCGGAAGCTGAGTTCTTCCAGCGTCTCCCAATAGGCCGGCGGCAGGTGATGCGTTTTGGCGCTCTTGTTCGCCCTCGACGGCGGAACGTAAGTTCCGCCCGACTGCTGGCCGCGAGCCGGCCGCTTCGGCTCGGTCGGCGTGTCGAAAAGGGCGGGAGCTGCTGGCTCGGTCGCCGGCGACTCCGCCGTCTTGATCGCGGTGGCCAGAAGGGAAGGCTTGCGGCTCATGCTTTCATCCTTTCATGCTTACCTGTAATCATGCTTGCCTGCTCTGAAAGGAAGCTAAACAGGCCGGCGACTTCTTGGGCGGCACGTCCCTGCGGTTCCAGCTCTTGCGGCGTCTGCCCCAGGGCCGGCTCATCCTCGTAGGCTTTCAGGCGCGACAGATGGATGGGCGCGACCGGCACGTTGAAACGCTCTGTGATCGCGGCGGCGTCGTCGGCCGCCCTACCCCCGGCGTTCGGATGCACGAGATTTAGCACCACAAAGGCCGGCGGGTTGCCGGCCATGTCGAGCAGCCGCTTTAGAGGCTCCAAGGTGTCGATCGCAAATATCTGCGCTTGGGTCGGGATCAACACTATGTCGGCGTGCTTGGCCGCCTCGGTCGAGGCGCTGTCCATCTTGCCGGGCGTGTCGATGAACACCCAATCCATGCCAAGGCCGCGATAGGCATCCAAGGAGCGCGGGATAGCGCCGGGCTGGATCGAGGCAACGTCCGGGCCGTCGCCTTCTCGCCGGTCAAACCAGTTGACGGCGTTCGTCTGAGGATCGAGGTCGAGCAGGGCCGATTTCTTCCCCGCCAGATGCGCCGCGACCGCAAGCGCCGTCGCGATCGTGGTCTTGCCGGTCCCGCCCTTTTGCGTGCAGAAGGCTACTGTAATCATGGTTGCATCCTTTCATGCAAGGCAACCTACATGCTTTCTCTCAAGCATAAAATCATGTTTACATTTATATCGGGTTAACCATCGTCGCCGTCCTCGGCCGCCATCGGCTCGTCGCATTCACCGCAGACCAGGCGCACACCCGGTTTCGCCCAAGCGTGAAGCTCGCAGCTCGGGCAGGTGTAGCGGGTCTTGCTGGCCGATTTCGCCTTGCGCTTCTTCCGGGCGTCGGCGTCATCCCAAAGCTCGACATAGAGGACGGAAAAGTCAGGCTGCGCGGCCAGCTCGGCAAAGGCGCGGGCGTAGGGTCCGGCCTGGACAATGTAATGGCTGCACGATTGGCCCGTTTCCTTGCCGCCCGGCCGGCCGGGATCGGAAGGATGCAGCCCGATCGCGTGCATTTTCGCCGCCCATTCCTTGTTGTGGTAGCCGGCGCGCGACGGCTTGCCGAAATGGTGCTGCCAAAGGTGCGCCGGGATCGTACCGCAAAAAGGCTCCGCCCGGCGACAGGATCGTGGAGTAGAAGGAGCGCCGACCCGTGCGGACGAGGACAGGAGCGTTTTCTAGAAGGTCAAGCTCCCCGCGCGAAAAGCCAAGCGTTCGCCGGTCGAGGAGCATCGTCGCTGCAGCGGGCGATCCGGGATCGATACAGCCGAGAAGGAGGTAACGGCAGGGTCTGGTGCGATGGCTGAGTTCTGTATGGAACGGCAAGTCGCCCAGACCGTAGCGCGCACTCAAGGATCGAGGATGTGCATCCTCGGATGCATGCGGCTGGACGACCTCGTCGAGCGACCCTGCACGGCCCGGAACACGCGAGCCGAGCCGATCACCGAGCCGGCCTAACTCGCGGACGATCGAGTCGGCGTCCGCGCCTTCGCTGCTGTGACGAGACCAGCCGCGCTCCGCCAGCGAGCCGAAAATCTGTCGAGGAACGGTGACAGCGATGTCGCGTATAGCCATCTCGCTGTCCTATCGGTCGAGGCGGACACGAAGACGCCGAGCGCGCTCGCGGAAGGCGGCTTCGCCACCTTCAAGAATGTCGCAAACCGCCTTGCGGATTGCCGCGTTCTCCAGCCCGCCCGCCACATAGCTGATCGGCGGCAGACCGCCCGAGGGATGCGGTCCTGCTTCGGCGACGATAATCTGATCCGCGTCGGTGTTGATGACGAGGTTGGCATTGTGCGTAACCATGATCACCTGGCGCTTCGCCTTCGCGGCGATGAAGAGCGCGACAAGCTCGTCGAAGACGGACTTGGGATCGAGATTCTCTTCAGGCTGGTCGATGATCAGCGGCCGATCATCGGAGTCGTCGAGCGCCAGATAGAGCAACAGAAGCACGATGCCTCGCGTGCCGGGCGAGAGCTTGCGGATGTCCACCCCGTCATAGGAAATCTCGTATCGGACGGTGATGTGGTCGGTGCTGAAAAGCCAGTGCGCGAACTGCTTCGACCAGGTTCGGAAATCGGCCTGCTGCGTCGGCGCGTAAGGCGCATGCGACAGCAGGTCCCGCAAGTATTTCGCCATGAAGGCGGTCATGGCCGCCTGAACCTCGACCGCTGTTCCGGTCTCCCATGCAGACTTCAGCGCTTCCGTGGCTGCAGCAATGAGCGAACCGCGCCCATAGAAGGGGCCGGTCTTGCGTCGGTCGAGAAGTTCTTCCTCTGCGATGGTGCCCCAAGCCTGGACATCGGCGATCCTGCGGACGGAGAAGCTGAGCTTCTTCAGAGTGCCCGAGGATGCAGCTAGGCGTGCCATCAGAGGCGCATAAAGGCCGGCCAGCGCATTCTGCTCGTTGATGATCGCCTCGAACACCCGGCCGTAGGTGTCATCCCGCTCGGTCTGCAGGTCCTTCCGTCGTGCGGCGGCACCCTGCGCATCGGTAAGACGGGTTTCGAGGGTTTGAAGGGCGGAATTCTCCTGTGCGATGCGTCCGGTCAGTGCCGCATATTGCTCGCGCACCAGCTTGTCGGCGCTGAACAACGCTTCCAGGCGCGTCATCTCGGCGGCGATCGGCGCAAGCGGTAGCGTCGAGACGTCGGCAGTGTCGGCGATCAGTGCGACGATCGGATCGCCAGGCAGTGGCGGCACACCGTTGAGCTTGCCAACTTCGCCGTCAACCCAAGTGATGTAGGCCGCTAGGCTCTTATCGACGTCCCCTTTGTAGATCAGCAGGAAGTCCTCCCACTGCTTCGCATCGAGGCCGCTATTGGCGTGTCGCGCCTGTGCTTGGCGGAGTATTTCAGGCGCTCCCGTCGCCCGCATGCTGCGGACCTCGTCCTGCAAGGCGACGAAGGTGCGGCGCTGATTCCCCAAGTTCTGGATTTTGTTCCTGAGTTTTTGCGCCGCCTCGCTGAGCTGGGTATGGCGTGCAACCTGAACTTCGGTACCCTTGACGACGAGCTTCGCGCGATCGGCCGTATAGTCGGCGATAAGCTTGTTCTTCTGCCCGACCTGGGTGGTCAGCGAGGCCACGAGGCTCTCTTTTTCGAACTCGGTCGCGATGCGATCCGAGATGTCGGAAATCGCCTCGGCCTCGCGCTCGCGCGCCTGCTGAAACCGTGACGTCTGCTGGTCGCGCAGCTCGGCGAAGTCGAGCGCCCATTCGCGATCGTCCTGCGAGTGGGACTCGAAGATCACGCGCTCGATTTCCTCGATCAAGCCGTCGGAGACGCCTTTTGCCGAGCAAAGCTCCTCTACGAATTGCTGGGACAAATAGCGGGCTCGTGGGAACGACATATGGCCATTGGCGTCGGCGCCATCGAGTGCGCGCGTGACCGTCGCGCCTCCGCCCCAGGTCAACGTTGTCGTCGCGTCCCCGATCAGCCGGCGCGCGCGCGCCAGGAAGGACGGGCTGACGTTCTCGTCCGCCTCCCATCCCGACGGAGTGATCGCATCACAGCCCGCCGCGATGACGTCCGCCAGGGCGGTCTTCCCAGAGCCTCGTGCGCCTATGATGGCGACCAATCCGGGGTTGAGCGGAATGTCCGGCGTGATTGCCCAATCCGCATCGTCGATCCTGACATGCGAGATGACCTGAGATGGCATTGCCGAGCGCGGCGGCCGCTCGCCGACATAGGCGCGGCCTTCTGGGTCGATGCAGGCTTGTCGGAGAGCATCGAACTCAAGTGCGCCCTTGATCCACGAGAAGCGGTTCTCGACGGGCTGGCCCACGGATTTCTGGTCATGGGAGTCGCTGCCATGGAGACATGGCTTGCACCCGTCGTAGCGCGACCGCAGCTCTTCGATGGTCACGCCGCGCTGGCCAATCCAGAATTCGCGCTGCGCCGGGCTGCTGGAAAAGATGATGTGAGCGAACTTTTCGATTTCCTGACGCATCGTCGCGTCGGCGGCCTGCCGCAGGCCGGACGTGCCGTCTCCAGCGCCGCCAGCGACGGCGATCAGGATATTCTTTTTTGCCCATTCACTCTCATGGATGACTTTGCGCAATTGGTCGAAGTTGACCTTCACCTGGGTCGCGCCGTGGCGGAGCGCTGCCCCCTCATCGGTGATGGTCGGGTCGGAGCGCTTGCCGAGCTTGATCAGTTCCTCGCGCGTGCAATCGAAGCGATCGTTATGGGCGCCGAATTGCAGCCGTTTGAGGATACGCTTGACTTCGTCGACATGGTCTGGGTCCTCGGGGCTCACCAAGAGATGGATGTTCACGAAGCCGGACTTTGCCGCCACATCGAGCCGCAGCTCGATGTTCGGGAACAGCAGCTTCACGCCGGGCAAGCGGCCGGCAGCCTTGTGCTTGAGGAATTGCTCGTAGGTGTCGGTGACGTAATAGTCGGTAACGGCGATCGCTTCGATCTTGGGCGTCAGCCCTTCGAGCGACGTGAGGTATGCACCCCAGGGATCCGCTGAACCGAACTGGTTGTTGAGGATCGTGCCAGGCGCATGAATATGCGGCTCCCAACGGTGCCATTCCGAGCCGCGAGTGATCATATGCCCCCCTGGTGTCCTTCCTTCAGTTGTCCCGCTTCGTCGCCCGTGATGCAACTGCACGGTAGCGCAGCGCCGTGCATTCTATCGTAGGAATATTTCCTGAAACTAGCGCCGCGCAATATATCGTCGCGCTGTCCACTGACTTGTCCGCAGAAAACAACACGGCGGCGGGAGAAAGTATAACTGGGAAGCCGAAGCTCACCGACTAGTGAAAATTCCGCGCCTTCACCTTGATGGTGTCGATGTGCAGGTCGGGAACGTAGATGTCGCGGGTGCGTATACGCCGCTTAGCTGGCAACCATCAGGTTGGGTCTTCGCATCCGGAGTCTCCTGCCCCGAGCAGGCGTCCGCTTCTGATGGGCTGTCAATGTATTCGCTGTCGTCCTCACCGCTTTCATCCTGGAGCTGATCCGTGTTGTCCTCGTAATAGGAAGGATCTCCTTCAGTTTCTGGAGGATTGGAATATTCGGCTGGCGGCGGGTCATCCGCCGGCGGCTCGCTTCCCAAACACGTGTAACCAGTGGTGGGAGACCAGCACGAGTCGGCAGTTGAACTGCCAACAAAGCCAAGTGAACCGAATACCACCAAAAAGAACACGCCAGCCTTGAATGCCAGAGAGTATTGCGATGCCATTGGAGGGCAGCCGCTGAATGGCGTTGCCGAGCACAAAATAGCAATAAATCACCGCATTGCCTCGCCCCCCTCAAGACTAAGCACAAGCACGCCACGATTCCGCGGGCAAGTCGGTTGGTCGGCGACAGGGTATAATGCCAGGCCCTTCGGGGCGCCACCAATATATGCCGGAAAACTGCTTGTTCTCGCGGGGTGTTGGTTGCCGACTGTCCGGCCGAACCTGTACTCTCGCATGAGTGGCAAGGATTACTTGGGCGGCGATGTCTCTGAATATGAAAGAAGCCAGCACGGTCGCGGCGCTGGCAAACCTCCTCTACGATTTCCTCCCGGGCAGCGGGAACAACATGACGGCGTTTCCGCTGGCCGCCCAGAAGGTCGGCGTCGCCGAGTTCTGGCCGGGCGGCAGCAAGCTGCCTGCCGTGACGCAGCTGCTCACCCTCACCCTGGAACGGCGGCGCGGCCAGTTCTGCCCGCTCATCCTCGAAGTGGTGAAACAGTCCATGACCTGGCGCGGCAAACGCGAGCCGCTGACGCGCGCCGAGATTGACCAGCTCAACACACTGTTGCCGGGGGTCGGCTTCAAGATCCCCGACCTGCTCGAGCCGACGTTCCTCGCCACCCTCCCCGGCTCGCCTGCGACGGCGTCCGGCAGTCCGGCGCCGGCGACGCCCTCCGCACCCGACGCGGCAAGGCTGGCAATCTTGGCTCGCGGGTTACTCGACCTGAATGGCCTTGCTCCACAGGAGCGGGGCTTTGCCTTCGAACGGTTTCTGCACGGGCTCTTTGATGCTTACGGGCTGATGCCCCGCGCCTCCTTCCGTCCGCGTGCTGGCGAGCAGATCGACGGCAGCTTTGAACTCGACAACGAAACCTACCTGCTCGAGGCCAAATGGAAGAATGAGCAAACCCCGGCGGCCGACCTGCTCGTCTTTGCCGGGAAGCTCGCAAGCCGCCCGAGCTGGTCGCGCGGCCTGTTCATCAGCTACAGCGGATTTTCCGTTCCGGGGCTTGATGCCTTCCATCAGGCGCGTTCCAGCATCATCTGCATGGACGGGTTCGATCTGCACGAAACCCTCAGCCGCCAACTGCCGTTCGAGCGCGTCATTGCCCGCAAGGCACGGCGAGCCGTGGAAACCGGGCACGTTCATGTGCCTGTGCGGGACCTTTTCCCATGAGCAACAAGATCGACGAACTCGCAAAGGCGGACTGATTCGTGAAGAAGCATCGACCCAAGAATCGGCGGCGGATGCCCAAGAAAGACAACATCGCCGCCATCATCGTCGACAAGAAGTCGAAGCAGGTGATGGTCGTTACCAAAGACATGCTGACGAACCAAATCTATCGGGACGGTCCGCGCATTGCGGCCTCGTTCGATGAATTGGCCCGCGCAACTGTCCGCGAGTGCAGTGAGGTCATGTCCGCGGCCCAGGCGATGCTGGTCAGGCATTTGCCGAAGACCGAGGACAAGGGCTCGGAGGCTACTTGCGCCCGGCTGCTCTACAGCGCGGCACACTCGTATGTCGCGGCAATCGAAGTCGCGCGCAAGGGCTACCCCAGAGAGCACGGCGCTCTCATGCGCATCATCGTCGAAACAATCGCGACGGTTCTGGCGATCGCGATCGATGGTGGCCCCGCGCTTGAAAAGTTTCACAAGGGCAATCTGGAAACGACGAAATGCACTGGCATTGCAAAGAGGGCTCTACCGTTTATCGGCCAGCTGAACGGCCAGCTCAGCAACAACTTCGTACATATCGGCGCACTGCAGGACTCGGTTGAAGGCGCTACGCCCTACACCAAGGGGGATCAGCGTCTCGATTTCGTGATCACCACCATGAAGCTGATGGCCATGTTACTCGATATCGTAACCGAGGTAATTTTTGCCACCGATATAGAGAACCATCGCTATTGGAAGAGAGAGGGCGAGGGCTGGACATTCCAGCCAACGAAAGAGACGCGGGAATGGATGGAGAAATTTGTGCCACAAGCCAAGGCATTGCCGCCCGACGAGCACGCCGCAGTCTCAAGTGCTTCTGAACCGTGACACCATGGAGGATCTGACTAAAGCGGCCGAAGCGTTCCGGGCCGCGATGGCAAACACCCGACCGGAAAAACTACCAGTCACCTTGCAGGAGTTTCCCCACGGGACTTGTGGCGACGCCACCCTTCTCCTCGGCTATTATCTCAAAACCCACGGATTCGGGACGTTCGATTACGTTCTCGGCATGGCCACCGATGACGATAGGGAGCGGTACTCCCATGCGTGGCTCCGACAGGGCAGGATCGTCGTCGACATCACGGCCGACCAGTTCCCGGACCAGGCGCCGGTGATCGTGACCGACCGTTCCCCGTGGCACGATGGGTTTGAGGTCGAGGTGCCACACGAGGCCGATTTCCACGTTTATGACGGCCACACCGCAGCGATGCTGGGGGTCGCGTATAAGGCCGTCATTGAAACGCTCGAGTCCTAGCCGGCCAGTGCCTGTGTGACACCGCCAATGAGGCCGCCAACGAATGAGCCGATTTTTGTATAGGCGGACGCGTCGAGCGACCCCTTCTCGCTAACCTTCTTTTCGATGCTCTCACCCAGCTCGGGGTCATTGGCTTCGCCTGGACAACCGCAACGCCCTTGGACGTGAGCTGCCCCCCCGAAAAGGCGTAGCCGCCATCGATTTCACCGGAAAGCAGGCTTTCACTGGCTAGTGAAGGCGCCAATCTCATTGAAATGGGAAGCCTACCGTTCCTGGGTACGTGATTTCGGGAGAGTCCGGGATCGCCGCTTTGACGCGGCACAGCGTCACAAATCATGTTGCGATCTCGGCGCTACATCCAGACTTTCTGACATGATTGATTGGTCTGGTGGGCCCCTGGCCTCTCAGGTTCTTCGCAGATAAATGCTTTCCGGCGCGTAGGTGCCCGCGACCGAGGTCAAAGACGTCGCTGTTGTTCTAGAAATGGAGAGAACACCGCGATCATCCCGCTCCGCGTCATTCGAGGGAAACCGCCCTTCAACAAAGGCATTCTGCCCGTCGAGATCGAGGTCTGCCCAGAATCCGTCGGTCGCGACAAACAACGTCTGATCCCGCAGGTCGATCATCGTCAGATCGGGAGCGATGAAGCTCCGAGATCGGAAACTTCGCGTGAGAACATGCCGAGCGTCCGACTTCGCGAGAACGTCGTGCGGAACAGCCGTGAGCGCATTCGCGAGCGTATGAGGCTGCAAAAGCCATGATATCCGTCCTTCGGCATCGCGATGGCCAAGCAGGCAATCGCCTGCGTGTAGCACGATAGCAGGCCGCGAGGCCGCCGCGTACACCAGGGCATAGCTTGCGGAGTCTTTCCCGAAGTCCGCGGCAAGGGCCGCATGGGTCGTGCGAAGCTGTTCGGTCACGGTCTCGACAGTGATCTCGGCGACCGTAGTCACGAACCAGTCGACGACGCGACGCGCAATCTCGCGCGCAAACAGACCACTGGCCGATCCTGCCGTCGATCCATCGAGAACGATTGCCAGGATTGAATCGACACGAATGCCGATACCAACGTGGTCGCGATTGTCGGCCGTTCTCGTTCCCTGCTGACAGTGCCATTGGATCGCGAACGCCATGTCAGCGACCGTCCAACCGGCTGATCGCGACGAGGCGCTCGTAGACGATGTCGGCACGACCTGCAGGTCCCCGAACATTTCCCTGAAGGAAATGCTCGAAATTGGGATCTGCCAGCAGGCCCGTTGTCTGCTCGGCGATATAGATTCGGATTTCGGGAGGGGCCGCCGCGATCTCCTCCACGAGCCCCTCGCGGCCGTCAACGAGCAAGAGGATGTCCTCCGCATCGCGACTGCCGATGAGGTCGCCTGCGCCACGCCCGCGATAGGCTTCCAGCTTCGTCGCGATGAAGAGAGGAGGCGTGAGGTGTCGGATCTCGAGCGCTTCCTCCAGCATTGCCGGGACCGCCGTTTCGACCCCTTTGGCGTACCAGCGATTGCTGAAGCCGAGGATCGCCGCATCGTCCGGCATGAAGTCGACCTTGAGCTCGCCAAGCTTCATGCGGCAGATGACATGGTCGTCCGCTGCCTCCGCGAAACCGCGCTCTCGTAGCCGATCCATCAGTTCCGCCCATTCCGCAAAACCGGCGAGATCTACGATCAGGTCGACGTCGTCGGTCGCCCTGACGCCTTCCAGTGTGATCGGATCGGTAATGTAGAGAGCGGTCGTGCAGCCACCGACAAAGACAAGGCGCGCCCGAAGCTCGTCACCGAGCGCCACTGCGACGGCCTTCAGCATTTCCTTCAATTGGCCCTGTACTGTCATCCCAACCTCTCCGTCAGCAGTTTGGCGGCCACACCGGCTTCGCGTTGATTGCCGAGGCGGATGGCATCGATAAGCGCAAGATAGGCGTATAGGCGCTCGTCCTTTTCTGCGGCTTCCGGGACCGTTTTGAAGAGCGGCTCGATCGATTGCCCCATTTCCTGCCCACGCGCATAGGGCCACACGCTGATGACGCTGCCGGCGCTATGCAAGAATTCCCGAAGCACAGGCGCGGCAAATGCGGTAGGTACACCACGCTGCATAGCGCCCGGCTGGGCGGGAAAGACGAACTTCAGACCATGAACAATGAACTCGCGGAGCTGGCGCCGGCTCGGCTTCGGCCGCCCGGACTTCCTATCCTTGATGGCAAGGCCTGAACCGAGACTGCGCTTGATCGAAGCACTGACCTCGGTCTTGCTGATTCCGAGCGCCGCCTCGAGGCCGCGCACGGAATAGGGATCTTCTCCCGTCGCCACGCCATACCGTGCGGGTCGCTGACCGATCTCTTGCTCACCGTCCTCCAAGCTCGCCAGCTTGAGCAGGACGACCACATCCTGGCTCTTCATCATCGAAAGCACCGCTGTCCTCTGTCCTCTGTCCTCGGACCAAGGACAGATAAGCATGTGGCTCGTTGCGTTGTCAACGCCGTGACCCTCCGGGCTGCGACGAGGAGCGTAAATTCCCTCAATTCGCCGTCGAACGGCTCGATTATCATCTTACCATGTCACCCGTCCTTGGTCCCAGGACACCGGACGCAAGGACCAGACAGATCCGTTTCCGATAAAATGCATCCACCTCAAATTAAGGCCCAGGCACGGAAACTTCCCCGCCCCGTCACTTCACGGACGCCAAGTTCAGCGACGAGATTGAGAGCTGCTCGATGGCTCACCTTCAATTCCTTGGTGATCATCGACGAGGACACGATCGGCCGCGCAATGAAAAGTTCGACGACGCCGGGCAAGCTACTCGACGAGCGTTTTCCCTGCAGCTTTCGTTCGAAACGATCGCGCACCTGACCGAGCCGGATGATCTCCTTCATCGCCAGATCGGCGCCTAGGGCCATCGCTTCAAGCGCAGCTAGCAGCCGCACACCGCGATCACGCGATCGGCGACGCTCGCGCGGAACAGCCTTCAGGCCGAAATTGAGCCCGAACAGGTGCGACGCGAGCTTGCCGCGCGCGCGAAGATAGGAACTCACCAGTTGCGCACCGAGCCAATGTTGTCTTTGCAGCGGTTCCAGAGTTTCCCACGCATCCCAGAGGATCGCAGAACCAAGCGTCGGCGGCATCGCCTCAACCTGCTGCATCACGGCTTTCCATTCCGAAAGCCGGCCTCCTTCGTCCCAGTCCGGATCCCAGATGATCAGTTCGCCCACGGCCAATGATCCCGTGTTGTGTTCCTGGTCCTTCCCCGTCTCGGCTGCGAGCGTGCGAGCCGAACGGTCAAGAAGCGCGTCGATTTCCGCCATCTCGGCGGCGAAACCATCATGGTCCTCATCCAACGCCGCCTCTGCGAACGACGCCCGCTCCTCTAACTCCTCGCGCCTGGGCGGGATAGAAGCTCGTCCAATCAGGTTTTCGATCCCTGCTTGGCTGGTCGCCCAATCCGCCTCTGCCCCGGCTATACGTCGTCGTGTCCGGAGGATAGAGTGGGCAATCGTAATGTCGTGCGTGGGAGCCCGAACATCGCGTTCGGCATCGTGGAGAACAAGATCTTCGACGTGCACGAGTTCGCCGGCGACCCACATGCTGGCGGCCGCATCATAGAAGTGCGCCCGCTCGATAAACCCCGGTCCAGCTGAACTGCGCCGCACGATTTCATCGAGGCGCGCCAGTTGATCCTCGGCATGAGCGACCGCCGGAAATAGTACGTGGGGCAAATCCGGTGGGATGTTTCTGATTTAGAGTTGGAGTCAGAAATGCTTTTTACTCAAGACTTGTGCATAACGCCGAAGTTTGTCGATCATTTTGGGCCCGTGGATTCCCGGTTTTGGCAAATCATGATTCTCTTTTGCGATGCCGAAGAGAATGCTTCCCTCGCCCAAGCATGCTGACACGCTTTCACTGAACGCGTTGCGCAGTCTGGTCACGGGTTTGGTTGAGAAAACCGAACGTGCAGAGGCTCGGCTTGAAAAACTGGAAGCTGAGAATACAGCACTCCGTAAGGAGAATGCCGAGCTCCGTCTGGAAAACACCCGGCTTAAAGTTGAGAACCAACTCCTTCGCGATGAAATTGCGCGACTGAAAAACCTGCCGCCACGGCCGCCGTTCAAACCGTCGGGCATGGATAAGGCAACGGACGCGAAAGCTCAGGACAAGCAGGCGGGCAAGAAGAAGCCGCGTGGACCGAAACTGGATGTCGAGCGCGTTGATCGGGATGTGGTTCTTCATGCCCGTGTTCCGGACGGTTCACGCTTCAAGGGCTACAAGAGCTATTACGTGCGCGATATAGTTTTGCGCGCTGAGGTTATTCACTACCGGCGCGAATGCTGGGTTGCTCCGAACGGTAAGACTATTCTTGCGCCGTTACCTGCCGGAATCGTCGGTGGTTATGGCCCAAACCTCAGGCGGCTCTGCCTGATGCTGCATGCGCAAGGTCAGGTCACAGCGCAACGGTTGTCGACCCTGCTTAATGACATCGGCATGGACATCTCCAAACGCCAGGTTGTGCGTTTGCTCACCAAGGGGCTGGATGGCTTTGTTGCTGAGGATGCTGCCGTTCTGCATGCTGGCCTGGTGTCGGAAGCCTATGTAACGGTCGATGACACCGGGGCCCGTCATGCGCGTGATAACTTCTATACCACCCATATTGGCGGCGAGCATTTTACCGTCTTTCGCACCACGAAAACAAAATCCCGCCTGAACTTCCTGTCGCTCTTGCGCGGCAATTATCAGGATTATGTGCTTAACGATGCTACTTCTGATTATCTGAAGACGCGACATGGCGTGGATCCGACAGTCATCGCCAGGCTGCAAACACGCACGCCTCAACGCTTTAGCAACCAGGTCCCCTTTCTGGAACACCTGGCGCAAAAAGGTGTCGACATCTTCGATAAGGACATGGTTCGGGTCGTCGCGGAAGCGGGCATCTGGGGTTCTGTTCGCCACCACGGCCTGCTGGGCAATGCCGTCATTATCTCCGACGATGCCGGCCAGTTCCGGGTTGGCAATCATGCGCTGTGCTGGGTGCATGCGGAGCGGCTGCTGCAAAAGCTGATGCCGGCGACGCCACAGCACGTCCGGTGGGTGGAAAATATACGCGATCTCATTTGGAGCTTCTACAAGGCGCTCAAGGCATTCAGGCAGAAGAGCCCCTCACCAGGATCAATCAGCGCTTTCCGGCAACGGTTTGACCGCATCTTCTCTATCCGGACGGGTTGTATGGAGCTGGACAAGCTGTTGGCACGCCTGCTACGCCGCAAGGAAGAACTGCTCAAGGTTCTCGAACGCCCGGAAATTCCGTTGCACACCAACGCCTCCGAGAACGATCTGCGCAGTTGCGTCACCAAACGCAAAATCTCGGGTGGCACCATGAGCAACGATGGACGCATTGCCCGCGATACCATGCTGGGCCTTATGAAGACCTGCAAAAAGCTTCGGCTTTCCTTCTGGCATTATCTCGGCGACCGGCTTGGTATATCCAGTCAACAAACAGCCATTCCGGAGCTTGCAGGCCTCATTATCGCCAAAGCCTGATCCCACTTACTTCCGACTGTCAGGCTTTGAGAATGGCACCACCCGACCTGCTCTTGTTGGTGCTTCATCCATAATATGACCACCCGTCAAGCTCAGTAATGACGGTGAAACATTCCACTGTTTGTCGTCATCCGTGTGCACCGTCACCGTCTTGCGATTGCGACGAATAACAAAGCCTCGAACCATCGTACCATCTGGCCCTTCAAACATCACGCCACTGCCGATCTTAATCTCCTGCAGCACAGCGGCTGTCTTTTGTTGATGGAGAAACTGCAATCGCTCAACGATGTGCCGGTTCAATTCCATCAGCGTGGCTTCATCAAGACTATCAATATCGAGCTCGGTAATCGGAGTCTTCTTCATCGTGCAATCTATACGACCTTCTTGGGCAAAAGGAATTATGGTAGATTGCAACTCACCGTGCAACTGCACAACAAAATGGCACCGCCAACGGATATGCCCCGCTTACCCGGAAATAGGGTCGCCAGAGGCAAATCACCGATCTCATAAGCCATTGTTCTATCTTAATAAAATTGTTGATATTGAAGCTATCATAGCATTGACTTCAGTCATAGGTGATAGAATTTTCGCCCATATCATATATAGAGCGGGTTGGCGCTCCGGACTGTACAGCGGGACCGGCAGCGTGTCTTGCAGCGCCCAAAAACGTTGTTTTTCAGCGCATTTTCACGCCTGAGCGAGCGCGAACCCGCCTCAAGAGACGTTTACAAACGATCATTTCTTCGTGTCTCATGAATTTGTACAGACGGCTTGCGATGCTCACGATATGTCGATAGATTGCGATTCTATCGACATGATTTAACGACGTGTCGATGTCGACGACATATCCGCCCGACATGTCGATCGCACGAGGATTGATCGACATGCCGTTTCGCCCGGATCGCCCCTACAACGACCTCCCTCCCCTTCCGCCGCGCGAGGATGTGGAGACGAAGGCGGTGCTGAAGGCCTGTATCGCGGCGCGAGCAGCATTGGCAGAACTCCGCGTGTCCGGACAGCTCATCCCCAACCAGGCCGTGCTGATCAATTCGATCCCACTGCTTGAGGCGCAGGCGAGCTCGGAAATCGAAAACATCGTCACCACGACCGACAGGCTGTTCCGTTTCGCCAACGAGGCCGGCAACCAGGCCGATCCGGCAACGAAAGAGGCGCTGCGTTATCGAACCGCCCTCAGCGAAGGTTTTCAGACGCTCAAACGGCGCCCGGTGTCGACGTCCACGGCAATCGCCGTCTGCCGGACCATCAAGGGCGTCGATCTTGATATCCGCGCGACACCGGGCACGGCTTTGATGAATGAGGCGACCGGCGCGGTCATTTACACCCCACCGGAGGGACAGGCACTGCTGCGCGACAAGCTGGCGAACTGGGAACGCTATATCCATGAGGCCGAGGACGTCGACCCGCTTATCCGGCTCGCCGTGATGCACTACCAGTTCGAGGCGATCCACCCTTTTACCGACGGCAACGGTCGAACCGGACGGGCGCTTAACCTGCTCTACCTGGTCGACAAGGGCTTGCTGGACATTCCGGTGCTCTATCTCAGCCGCTATATCATCGGCAACAAACGCGCCTATTACGACCGGCTTCTGGCCGTCACGACCGAGTCCGCATGGGAGGACTGGATCCTCTACATGCTCGGGGCGATCCGAGAGACGGCCAATTGGTCGACGGCGCGCATTCGCGCCATCCGTGACCTGCTCAATCAAACCGCGGAGCGCATCAGGAGCAACCTTCCGAAAATCTATTCGCGCGAGCTGGCCGAAGTGATCTTCGTGCACCCCTATTGCCGCATTGGTGATCTCGTTGCGGCAGGCATCGCTAAAAGACAGGCGGCATCGGTTTATCTGAAGACCCTCGCCGAGCAGGGTCTGCTGCAGGAGATGAAGGCCGGCCGGGAAAACCTCTACATCAATCCAGCCCTACTCGCTCTTCTCAGTGAGCGACCGCCAGCGAAGCCTGAGCGATGAAGCATCCAAACGCCAAGCAACGGCTCATCGGCTATGCCCGCGTCTCGACGGACGAACAGGCAACGGAAGCGCAGGAAATGGAGCTCCGGACGGCCGGCTGCGAGACTATCGTCGTGGAACATGGATCGGGCGCATCGAGAGCTCGGCCGGCGCTCGCAAAGCTGGTCAAGGAGATCAGCGACGGCGATGTCCTTGTTGTCGTTCGCCTCGATCGCCTCGCACGCTCGGTGAGCCATCTCCTAGCCGTGATCGAGGATCTGACCGACAAGGGAGCGCATTTCCGTTCACTGCGGGACCCGATCGACACATCGACGCCGCAGGGCATGTTTTCCCTGCAGGTCCTCGGCGCCGTCGCACAGCTGGAACGCGCGCTGATTTCGGAGCGGACCAAAGCCGGAATCGCGGCCGCCCGGAAGAAGGGGAGGCTGCCCGGCAATCCGGGCATCCGGGAGCGACGTCCTGCTGCCCTGGCGAAGACCGCCGCGGCGCGGCGAGCCTCATATGGCGCCCGCATCCAGGCTTCCATGAACGACTGGTTGCCTACGGTACGACGGATGAGGCCGGACCATCCCTGGGACGATGTGGTGCGCGTCTTGAACCAGAAAGGCGCGAGGTGGACGCCCGAACGACTACGACGGGCAGTGAAATGGCTCGTTGCCGAACGCCTGGCTGATTCCGCATTGCTAACGCGGGCGTCTCCCCAGCTTCCTGAGGATCGCCTGATGATCCTCGTGGCAGGGATTTCACAATCCAACCCAGACCTATCGCTACGCGATATCGCTAGCCAGCTCGAACGCCTGCATGAGCGAACTCCACGAGGGAGCGCGAAATGGTCGGCCTCATCGGTCAAGAACCTGCTCGATCGGGCCCGCCGGCTTGGTCTCGCTGGCGAACCGCCTATGCCGTGACCGGTTCCCCAGGGCGTCATCCCCTTTGCTGAACAGGCCTTAGCTTACGATCCGCGGCTGACGATCAACATCTCCGTTCCGCTTGTACGCCGCCCAGGCATCGGCTGGAACAGCGCTGCCGGTACGCGCCAGCCAATCCGCACGATCGGCCTCGGTAGAGAGTTCCACCACGCCATCCCGGCGGTTTCATCGGGCGTCGGTTCCCAGTGGTGTTCGTTTTTCATGTCGTCGATGCTCGCATACGGCGCAGCTCATCATGAGCCGCGCCCCGGCTTGTCGAGGCTGCGGCGCAACGCATCGCTAATTTCAAGTCGAGATTCGGTGCGAACAACCCTCCCCACCATATCCAGATCGACGGCAGCGGCTTCAACGCCGTTCCCGGCGGCCTTCGACGCCTCAAGCTTTGCCCGCAGCAGGGCCATGATCATCGGCCAGACCGAGAACTTTCCGTCCTTGGCCCGATCCGTCAGGCTGCGCAAATAGCCGCCGGCGCTGTTGATCTTGTCTTGCCGCTGGTAGATCGCAGCAATGGTGATCGCCGCTTGCTGCTCACCCAGCGCCGTTCGCGCCTCCTCCCAGGCGCTCGGGCTGATGCCCATGGCCGGCCTGGCAACCTCGGCGGCCGCCAGGAATTCCCGCCAGTTGCGAATTCCGCCGCCGCCCTTCGCCAGCCAGAGCATGTTCGGGCAGGGTGTTGTCACGTTAACTGGGCTACAGTTGCCTGCCTGACGGTTTGGGCGTAAATTTTGGCGATGCAGACATCAGATATCATCTTCAAGCGTCACCGTTTTCCGCCACAGATTATTGCTCATGCGGTGTGGCTTTATCTGCGGTTCAACCTTAGTCTGCGTGAAGTTGAGGAAATGCTGCTTGAGCGTGGAAT
>JAEYAW010000023.1 GCA_023404675.1 Pseudomonadota bacterium
TATCTCGCCACCGGCTGGCGCATCGGCCGGCCGATGGCCGAATGGAAGCGATCCGACTTTTACGGTCATGCCGGCGAGCTCGCCGACGAGGCGGCGTTCCGCTGCAAGGTCGCGGAAAACGCGGAGCATCAGCGCGAGAAGCGCGCGCTCGGCCGCCGCGAGATCGGCTCCACGGCGAATACGCCGTGGGGCCGCTCGCAGGGCGCGACCCTCTATGCCGAGGGTGTCGTCTGCCATTCGACCGCCGGTCATGGCGGCTTCCACCTCTCGGCCGAGCGCAATCGCAAGGTCCATTCCGTGCTGCGGTCGCGCGGCGGCTGGTACGAGGAAGATGCAGGCTGGGCGATCGCCGCGCTCACCTTCCCGCATCTCTTCACCAGCTATGAGCGGCGCTGCGCCGAGCGCACGATCAAGGATAGCTGGCCGGACGCCTGGGAAGCGATCTTCGGCACGATCCTTCAGCCCGGCGAGTCTCTGGAAAAGGATCGCCGCGCCTTCGAGCAGCGGCACGCCGACGACTGGATCGTCGTATCGGCGATTACATCGGATCAGCAGCCGGGCTTTGTCGAAGTCGTCGCCACGCCCGGCGGCCGCCGCGGTGCGGGCACCGAGGAACGGCGCTTCCTCGTGCCGTCCGGCGAGTACCAGGTCGGACGCTTCGGCTTCGTCGTCGATGAGGCGCGTCATCCGGTCCATTCCGGCCCGTCGAGCTTCATCGGCTGGCAGGGGAGGGCGCGATGACAGCTTCCCCGCAACGCATCGCGCAGCTCTCGCGCATGGAAGAGGCGCGCCGCCAGACGCAGCGCCAGCTCGACATGATCGACCGGCAGATCATCTGTCGCATGACGGCGCTGATTCCACAGCTCGGTCGCAAGCGTGCCGCATATCGCCGCGGCAAGCCCGCCGATCCGAGCGCGTTCCTCGAGCGCTACCGCTCGAACCTCGCCGCCATCACGGCCGAGCGCCAGCCCGAGATCGACGCCCTGTCGCGCAAGCTCGCCCGGCAGGATGCGGCGATCGAGGCATTGCGTGAACGCTGCGGCGCCGGGCCATGCGGGTCAAGGCCGGCACAGCCGGCAGAGGCCGCCGCTGTCGAGGATGGCAGGCGCGCTTGTCGGCCGGGAGAGCAGCGCGGCGGGCTGATCTACGCGCCGAACCTGTAACCCGATGGTGACCGCAGCTCTCGCGAGCCCTTCCGGCGCCTGCGATTTCAACTGCCCGAAAACGACAATAAGGTCGACTGGAGCGGGCGATGGGATTCGAACCCACGACCCCAACCTTGGCAAGGTGCCCGACGCGCTTGCGCCGCCATACCCGACTTCACGCTACGGTACGATTTAACTATATAACTCAAGATATTAATTGACATCAGTCCCGCCGAGCCTATCCGGGAGGTAGCCGCCGACTTGCTTCGAAATGCTTGGAATCGGCTTCGATAGAGGGTATGGTAGGGAAATTCTAAGCAAAAATTCGACAAGGTATTGATATGGCGACGGAAAAGATCACAAGGCGGATCGTGGACGCGCTCAAGGCTCCGAAACCTTCGAGAGATGGGGTCAAGGTTCGGGAGCATTTCGTGTGGGATCGCGAGCTGCGCGGGTTCGGCGTGCAGGTCATGCCGTCGGGTCTCAAGAGCTTCGTCATCCAGTATCGCACCCTGGAAGGGAGGAACCGGAGAGCCGTCATCGGGCGCTATGGGCTGATGACGGTCGAAGACGCTCGCAAGCTCGCCCATGAGAAGCTGGTGGCCGTCTCCAAGGGTGTCGATCCGGTCGCCGAGGAGGCCAAGGCGGCCGGCCTGCTCACCGTCGCCGAAGTCTGCGACTGGTATCTGGCCGAAGCGGAGGCCGGGCGGATCCTCGGCCGCCGCCGGCGACCGATCAAGTCGTCCACGCTGGCGATGGACCGCAGCCGCATCGAGGCGCACATCAAGCCGCTCCTCGGCCGCCGCCAGGTCGCATCGCTCAAGCTCGGCGACGTCGAAGGCGCGCAGGCGGACATCGCGGCCGGCAAGACCTCGAAGCCTCGCGCGGGCAGCCGCGGCGGCGCCACCACCGGCGGGGAAGGCGTGGCCGCGCGGACCATGTCGACGCTGCATTCCATCCTTGAGCACGCGGTTCGCCTCGGGAAGATCGAAGCCAATCCCGCGAAGGGCGTGCGCAGGCTCGCCAGCGCACCGCGTGAACGGCGGCTCAGCCGGAGCGAGATCGAACGGCTGGGCAAGACGCTGCGGGCGGCCGCGGAGGAGGGTGAGCATCCGACGGGGCTCGCGGCTATTCGCTTCCTCCTCCTGACCGGCTTCCGGCGCATGGAAGCGCTCGGGCTACAGGGCACCTGGCTCGATGAAGAGGAATGCGCCATTCGCTTTCCGGATACCAAGAGCGGCGCGCAGATTCGCGTGATCGGCCAAGCCGCTATCGATCTGCTTCTCGACCAGCCGAAAACCAAGTCCCCCTTCTTTTTTCCGGCCGATTGGGGTGAAGGGCATTTCATCGGCGTCGTGCGCGTTCTCGATCGCGTCTGTCAGAAGGCCGAGCTGGCGGACATCACTCCGCACACGTTGCGCCACACCTACGCGAGCCTTGCGGGCGATCTCGGCTTCTCCGAGCTGACGATCGCGGCGCTGCTCGGCCATTCCGCCAGGGGCGTCACGCAACGCTACGTTCATATCGACGAAGCGCTTAGGATGACGGCTGACCGGGTTGCCGACGAGATGGCCGACCTGCTCGATGGGCGGGCGACGCCCACACGCTCTCGCTCCGCTCGCCGGGATCGGTCCGAGCGGAACCTGGAACCGACCAGGGTGTGAGTGTCCGAAGTTTGCGACAAACTTCGGACACCAGGGTTCGCGCGCTTTGTCCGAAAAATGTAGTATTCTTCGGACACCAGCTTGCGTCATGTCCGAAAAATGTATCATATTTCGGACATGACGACCTTAGCGCATGAAACCGACCTTCGCTCCCGGCTGCTCGCCCGGATCGCCTCCAGCCCGAACGAGGTCTGGACGCCCGGCGATTTTGCCGACCTTGGCAGCCGCGCCGCCGTCGACAAGACCCTGCAGCGCCTCGCCACCGCAGGCGAGCTGCGCCGTATCGACCGCGGTCTCTACGACCAGCCCCGCAAGAATGATCTGACCAGCCGCCCCACCGTGCCCGACTATCGCGCCGTCATCCGCGCCGTCACCCGCCGCGACCAGGCGCGCGCCGTGGTGGACGGCATGACCGCTGCCAACGATCTCGGCCTCACCACCGCCGTCCCGGCGCGCATCGAGGTGCTGGTCGACGCGCGTCTGAAACCAATCAAGCTCGGTAGCCAAGAGATCCACTTCAAGTTCGCCGCGCCTAGCCGCCTCTATTGGGCCGGCCGGCCAGCCATGCGCGTTGTCCAGGCGCTGCACTGGATGCAGGACATGCTTGCGCAGGACGATGAGCGCGCCCGCGTCCAGGCCGCGCTGCGCCGCCTTTTCGGCGACCCGCAGCACGGGCAGGCGATCCGTGACGATCTACGCGCCGGCCTATCCGCGCTTCCGATCTGGATGCAGGAGTTCTTGCGAGGCCTGCTCAGCGCAACCGATGCGGACGAGGGCCAGTCATGACCAGCACCGCGTACAGGCAGGTCATCGCCGCGCCGCCGAGTGACCGGCTTGACCTGTTTCTCACCACCGCCAATCGGCTTGGCACGCCGATCGGCAATGTGGAGAAGGATTTCTGGGTCTGCTGGACGCTGAATGCGCTCTATCACGAGCGGCCTGATGGAGGACCGCGCCTCCTGTTCAAGGGCGGCACCTCGCTGTCGAAGGCCTATAACCTGATCGAGCGCTTTTCCGAGGACATCGACGTCACGGTCTTCCGTAACGACCTTGACGAGGCTGCTTCGGTCGAGGAACTGGAGGCTCTGTCGAACAAAAAGCGCCGTGCCAAGCTCGATGCGATACGGGATGCGTGCTGTGCCTATATTACAGGCCCGCTCCACGAATTCCTAGGCGCACAGCTCGCCGACGTCACCAATGGGGCCGGACGTGTCGAGGTCGACGAAGCCGATCCCGACGGACAGACACTGCTCGTCTGGTATCCCGAGGTCGAGCCACGCGACGGAGCCTATGTGCGGCCGGCCGTGCGGATCGAGTCCGGCGCGAAGTCAGCTCTTGACCCCAACCGTCCTGTTACGATTCGACCCTATGTCAGTGAGGAGGCCGGCGGGCTCGAACTGGCGATCGCTGACGTCACAACGATCGAAGCCACCCGTACCTTCTGGGACAAGGTTGTGATCGCCCATGGCTTGCGGCTCTGGTACGAGCGACGCGGCGTGCTCCGGCAGGAAGGCCAGCGCGTGTCGCGGCACTATTACGACCTCCATTGCCTGCTCGGCTCGGAGGTCGGGCGAGTGGCGCTTGCGGACCCCAGCCTCGGCGCCGATTGCGTGCGACACGCGCGCATGTTCTTCGACCGCCCCGACTATGATCTGGCTTCCGCCGTTCCGGGCTCATTCGCCGTCGCGCCGACCGGTGCGATGATCGATGCGCTCAGCCGTGACTACGCCAACACCACCGCGATGATCTTTGGCGTCGCCCCGGATTTTCAGGCGATCTTGAGGTCGGTTGGGGAAATCGAGCGGATTGCAAATGCGATAACGCGGAATGCCTGAATGGTCGCTTTCCCGAAAATTCCCGTAAGGCCGGCATTTTTCTTGTTACTCCCGATATTTCCCGTATTTTCGCAATGGATATCATGTGCCGGCGGGGGAGCCAAATGAACACCTTCGGGATCGATCGCGAGCACGAGGACCCCCGGAGTGCCGTTTCGGGCGAGGGCCGCATCAACTTGCGGATCGAATCGGATACCGAGCCTCGGGGGCGCGTAACGACCGCGGGCGATCAGCTGCGGCACGACCCGATTGACAGTGTCGACTGGCACCGCGAATCCGATACCGGCGCTGCCGCCAGACGGACTGAAAATGGCGGTGTTGACACCTAGCAGGCGGCCGGCGCTGTCGAGGAGAGGCCCCCCGGAATTGCCAGGGTTGATCGCCGCATCCGTCTGAATCAGACCACGGATCGGCAGATCGCCGTCGCCTGGCAACTCGCGGTTGAGGGCCGAGACGATCCCCGTCGTCATCGTCCAGTCGAGACCGAATGGGTTGCCAATGGCGAAGACGTTCTGCCCAACACGCAAATCCTTGATGGTCCCCACCGATATCGGCGCCGGGCGGCCCGCGCCGATGCCGATATGCAGTACCGCCAGATCGTGCTCCGGTGCACGTCCGACGAGGCGCGCGGGAAAGCCGCGACCATCCGCCAATCGCACGATCGCGCGGCTGGCACCGGCGATGACATGGTTGTTCGTTACCGCATGGCCAAACCCATCCCAGACGAATCCCGATCCGCTTCCGCTCGGCACGTCGTAAACGCTTCGCGTCCAGGGATCGACCATGCGCTTTTCCGTCGTGATAAACACAACGCTGTCTCGCGCGTTCTCGAAAATCGCGATCGCACTTTCTTCAGACGCGG
>JAEYAW010000001.1 GCA_023404675.1 Pseudomonadota bacterium
AGCCCTGGGGCAAGGCGTACTTCGCGCCCGTGTACGACTTCGGCAGCAAGGAGATAGTGGCGTGGTCGACGTCGCTGTCCCCGAACATGGCGCAGCAGTTCAGCGTGCTGGACCAGCTCGTGGCGAAGATGCCCGACGGCGCGCATCCCGTCTTGCATTCCGATATGGGCTGGCAGTACCAGAATGCGGGCTGGGTCGCCAGATTGAAGGACGCCGGCATCGTCCAGAGCATGTCGAGGAAGGGCAACTGCATCGACAACGGCGCCACCGAGCAGGTTTTCGGCCATATCAAGGACGAGTTCTTCCGCGGCCGGAGGTGGCCGAGTTTCGAGGAGTTCAAGCGAGACCTCGACGCGTACGTGGTCCATTGGAACACGAGGCGGAGGCAGGTTAAACTAAAAGGACTGACCCCGGAGGAGTTCCGGAATCAGTCCTTAGCGGCCTAGCCGCTCTTTATTCAGGCCGTCCAGGTTTTGGGTTGCAGTTCAAAGCTGACCGCCTCTTGTCGCAGGCCCTATGTCCTCGTGCCTACTGGAGGTACTTCGCGCGCGTGCGTTCTGCGTACGCGGCGGAAATCGCCGAGCACGCGTCGTCGGCCATGAGAGAGAGCGTCTCGGCATCGTTGTTGCGCAGGTGGATGTAGACGGCACGGCGCCCACGGCTCGAAAGCGCGGAGAAATCGCCGAGCGCCTCTGCCATCGCGGCGTCGCCCAGCGTGAAGCTCTCGTGCGGGACGGTGATATCGAAGGTCTCGTCGCTGCTCACCATCAGGAACACGCCGCGATCGGGGCCGCCTTTGTGCAGCTGCCCGGTGGAGTGGAGGTAGCGCGGGCCGATTTCGAGGCACGAGCACGCGTCGAGGCGGTCGGCCACACGGTGGCGAATCCTCTCGAGGCATTCGCGGCGACCCGTCCCCTTGAATGGCAGGAAGGCGTTGAGGCTGAAGTAGTCGCCCTCCTCGATCGAGCCGAACAGCATGCGGAAGGCTGCGTTGACGTCGATGCGCTTGTCGTGCAGCGGCATGCGGTCGTGCAGCTCGGCGCTGCCGTATACCTTGTCCGCGTACAGGCAGTCGTCGAGCTGGTATTCCTCGTATGCATTGCGGCCAAGCGCGTTTTGCGGGACGCTGAAGCCGCCGTCCTGGTTGAACAGCAGCTGGCGGGCGGCGATCTTGGTGCTCTCGACGTCGGGCTGGTCAAACGGGTTGATCTGCATGAGCCACCCGCACATGGCGACGGCGTACTCCCAGATGATGAAGTAGCGCGTCATCGCCGTGCTGTCGGGGATGTCGAGCCTGAAGACCGGGATTTGCGGGTTCAGGCAGGTGCGCGCGTGCTCGAACGCCTGGTCGTTGTTCATGTTGCACAAGATAGCGGAGCGGTCGGTGAAGTTGTCGGACAGGATGCCCGCGTCGATTTCGACGTTGGGAAGGATGCCGTGTCCCAGCTTGCCGAGCGATTCGGCGACGAGCTGCTCGACCCACAGGCCGAAGACCTGGTTGCGCGCTGGCATGAGCAGCGAGAACTTGTCACGCCCCTCGAGCAGGCACTCGTACAGGAAGCAGGCGAGCCAGATGGCGGGGTTGTCTGCCGAGTCGGTGGCGCACAGGTGCTCCATCGGGGTCGCGTCAATCAGCGTCTTGACCGGGTCGACGCCAACCATGGACATCGGAAGCAGGCCGAAGACGGACAGAGCGGAGTAGCGGCCGCCCACGTCGGGCTGCCCGTGCAAGACCGCGCGCCACCCGTTCTTCTTGGCCGTCTGCTCGAGCTCGCTGCCCGGGTCGGTGATCGCGATGAAGCGGCTGCCCGCGTTCTCCTCGCCCAGATGGGCGCTCACGTACGTCCACGCGACGTGGCTCAGGAGCGTCGGTTCGAGCGTGGAGCCAGATTTGCTCGAGACGATGTAGATCGTGTGGGCCGGGTCGGACGAGCCGAGGATGTGGTTGACGTAGACCGGCGAGAGCGAGTCCATCGTGCGGAACGGGACCTCGTCGGTGAGCTCGAGGCTGCGCAGCTTGGTGATGGTCTGCGAGGCCTGGGTGGAGCCGCCCTGGCCGATCAGGACGACCGCGTCGAGCTTCTCGCCACGCGCCTGCTGGGCGATGACGGCGATCTGGGCCGGGTCGGTCGGGGGTTCACTTGCGAGCGTCGTCCACCCCAGGCGTGTGTTCGCGCATTCGGCCGCAGCGGGGTCAAAGTCAAAGACGGAGCCGTCTTTGGCAGCCATCCTCGAGGCGACCCTGTTCTCGATGAGGCGCTTCGCGCTTTCGGTCTCGCCAAGGGTCTTGCTGTCGATAAAAGCCATGGTAGTTTCCTCGGTGTTTTATTGCATTCTGTTTACAATCCACCGCTGTGGTGGAGAGCTTGAATCTGTCAAAGTATAATACATGACAAGTAGTTGCAGAAATGCTACACTAATGCTTCATCTGTCGCAGGAGGCAATCACTTAATGGAAGAAACTATCGTCAGGCAGGCCACCACCGTCAACTCCATCCACGAGACGCTGGTGGGCTACACGGGCAAGCGCCTGCGCGTGCGCGCGAACATGGGCCGTTCCAAGATCATCGAGCGCGAGGGTGTCCTCACCCAGGCTCACAATTCCCTCTTCATCGTCGAAACTATCGAGAAACGCGGCCGCAAGGCGCGTCAATCGTACCAGTACGTCGACGTCCTGACG
>JAEYAW010000020.1 GCA_023404675.1 Pseudomonadota bacterium
CTCCCGAGCCGCGCGCCGCCGAGCCTCCGCCGCCGGTGCCCCCTCTGCCGCCGTCGGCTGACCAGAATCTGGCGGAGATGGCGCAGCGGCTGGAAGCGGCCCTGCGCCGGCCTGCGGCCGAAGCCCCGCGCGCGCCCGCCGAGCCCCCGTCTTTCGCCGATCGCGCGCCTCCGGTGGCACCCGAAGCGCCTCCGCTGCCGCCTCGTGCACCCCGGCCCGGCCCCGATCCGATCATCGGCGGCGTGACACGCAATGACGAGCCGGTACCACCGGCCGCCTCGGTCAAGGGCGCGTTCGAGAATCTCGAAGACGAGATGGCCAGCCTGCTCGGCCGTCCAAAGTCTCCTTCGTGAGCCGGACTGGCGTCCAGCGTAGAGTTGTTCTTTTCCTGACAATCCTGGCGGCGACGGTCTCGCTCACAGCGGCCGCGTTCGCCCAGGACATCTCGATCAATCTCGGCCAGGGCGGCGGCACCACCGAGCGCGCGATCCAGCTCATCGCGGTGCTCACCGTCCTGTCCATCGCACCCTCGATCCTGGTGATGATGACCTCATTCACCCGGATCGTGGTCGTCCTGTCTCTGCTGCGCACCGCGCTCGGCACCGCCACCGCGCCGCCGAACTCGGTGATGATCGCGCTGGCGCTGTTCCTCACCACCTTCGTGATGGGGCCGACGCTGCAGAAATCCTATGACGACGGCGTCAAGCCGCTGATCGCCAACGACATCACCGTGGAGCAGGCGCTGGAGCGCGGCGCGGCGCCGCTGCGCACCTTCATGCAGAAGAACGTGCGCGAGAAAGATCTGAAGATGTTCATGGATCTTTCCGGCGAAGCCCCGCCCGCCACACCGGAGGAAATGTCGCTGCGCATCCTGATGCCGGCGTTCATGATCTCCGAATTGCGGCGCGCCTTCGAGATCGGCTTCCTGCTGTTCCTGCCATTCCTGATCATCGACCTCGTGGTCGCATCGGTCCTCATGTCGATGGGCATGATGATGCTCCCGCCGGTCGTGGTGTCGCTGCCGTTCAAGCTGATCTTCTTCGTGCTCGTGGACGGCTGGTCGCTGGTCGCCGGAAGCCTGGTGCAGAGTTACGGGAGTTAGTCGCTCCCGTTGATCGGCAAGAACGCGCCGTCAAAAGGCGGAGCGAAATGGACCGCACCCATCTCCGCCGAACGCCGTTCTCCGGCGCTTATCGCATGTCGGCGCTCTTGTAGCGCGTGGCCGCAGGCAGCGCTCCCGTCGGCGACGGATCGGGATGCGTCGCCTCGGAGGGCGGCAACTTCGAGGTGTTGTCGGGGAAGCGGGCGCGCAGTTCGCGCAGGAAGCCATCCAGCGTATCCACCGCCGCCGCCATCTTCGCGATCTGGGTAAACTCGGCGCTGCTGGCATCCGCTGGCTTGCTGGCGAGATCGAACGCCAGACGGTCGCCCGCCTCGCTCATCTTCGGCGCATATTTTTCGCGCAGCCGCGTCAGCCCGAGCGCATCTTCCGCGAGCGCGTATCCGATCGTGGCCCGCAGGATATCGCTCTTCTCGTCCGTGCTGAGCGGCTGAAACTCGCGCCAGCGATCACCGTAAAGCAGTTCGACCTGCTCGGCCGATTCACGCCAGCGGCGCGCGGCCCAATAGATATCGGATTTCAGCCGGATCGCCTCGCGGCCGTCGAGCGTCGAGACGATATCCAGCGCCAGATCGTGCCGTCCGAGGTCGGATTGCGCGCGGGCTTCGAGCAGAAGCCGTTGCTGACGCAGTTCGCCGGCGAGATCGGCAATGCGGGTCGAGCGCAGCACCCCCGCCGCACGATCCGGCTTGCGGTTCATCAGGTAGACCATCGCAAGGCGCGCGGCGACCTGCGCACGGGCCGCGCCTTCCAGCCGGTTGTCGACCTGATACTGCAGCAACTCCGAGGCCTGATCGAGCAGATCGACAGCCACCAGCCGGTCCGCGAGCCGCCGGATCATCTCGTCGCCGCGCCGGCCGATCGGCGTCAGTTCGCGAAACTCGTAGAACATCGCCAGCGCCTCGACAGGCGGCAGTTCGTCGCCCTTCGAGCCGCGGAAGACCTGCGAGAACAACGTGGACGCGTCGTCCTGTAGCTCACGGGACAGCTCCGAATCCGGCTGCAACTGCGTGGCCGTTCGCGCCGCCATCAGCGCCTCGCGATAGCGGCCCTTGCGATCGTAGAGCTTCGCCATCATGTGCAGGGCGCGAACTTCGAGGGCATCGCCGCGCCATGTCGCCTGCAGGGTTTCGGCCTGGCGCAGCATCTCGTCGTCGTCGACGCCGTCTGTCTTGTGGCGCAGCGCGAGTTCAAGAAGCCTGGCTTCGGTTGCGGCCAAGCGGTCCGGCGAGGCGGCGGCCGCCTGATAATCGGCCAGCGCATCCTTGTTGCGCCCGAAAGCCTGCGCGATCTGACCGCGCAGCACCGCGACGCGCGGCTGCATCCCGTCGGGCACGCCGAGCAGCGAGAGATCGTTGACGCGCGCCGCAGCCCCGGCATAGTCGCGGCTTTCGAGCGATGCGCGCGCGGCATCGACGATGATCGGGCGCTGGATGTCCGGCGGCAACATGGTGATGGCGAAATCGCTGGTCTTGAATTTTTCCCGCGCTTCCGCCCAGCGCTCCTTGCGCACCGCGACGAGCGCCTTCAGCAGTTCGGTGTCGCCGGCGGTCGCAAGCGCCGGACTGGCGAGATCCTTCTGCGCCGCATCGGTGCGGCCACACAGAAGGCTCGCGAGCGCATGCATCTTCAGAACGTGGGGCGCGTCGCGCCCCTGATCGGACGACAGCGCAAGATCGAGAACGCCCTTGGCCTCGTGGTAGAAGCCGCGCGCCATATAGAAGCGCGCCAGATCCATGCGGGCCGCCAGCCGCTCGTTCGGATTCGCCGCCCCCGCGACAGCGATCAGCCGGTCGACAGCCGGAGCGAATGCCGCGACCTGATCCTGCCGCCACGCGTCGGGATCGAACATCGGCCTTGCCGCCGATGCTCCGCGCCCCGGCGCGGCATCGGATGGGGAGATCGCAAGCCCACCCGGCCGGCCGATCACGACCTGCTCCGCCGTCAGGTCGACCTTCACGTCGTCGGCATTGGTCTGGATCGCAATACCGTGCATGGTTTCGAGCAGCGAGAACTCGACGAAATCCTGCCTCCGCACGATGCCCCGGCCGGGCGGCAAGGCCGTCGCGACGGTCAGCGTGCTGCCAGCGCCCGGATCGACCAGCCGGTGCAGCCTGCCCGCCGACGCGAGCGGCACGGAAACCGTTGCGCGCGCCGGATCCGACACGTTGCGCATGACCTGCAGCGCTTCGGCCGGAGCCTGTACGCTGTCAGCCAGTTGCAGTTGCCACAGGGTGCGGCCATCGGCAGACGTCTCGCCACTCAGCGACGCCAGCTGCGGCCTGTTGAGCCGAATTCGCAGAAGCTGGGCGTTGTCTTCGACAGCCGTGGTCACCTCGGCGACAGTGCTTCCCCCGCCCCGGCGGAGCCCCTCGACATCCACCGGCTGGGCGGCGTCGAACAACAGCCAGATCGCATCCGCCCTGCGGAACATCGCGGCCGGCGTCGGCGCGGCGAACCGGAAGGAGAACTCCAGCACGCCCGCCTTCTGCTCGGCCGATGTCCTGGTTGCCTCGGCCGGACGAGCCGCCGATGTTGCGGATTGCCGCGGCGGCGCTTCGGCCGGCGCGGCGGCCACGGGGGCCGGCTGCTCAGGCGCAGGGCGCTCCGTGGCTTGCTGGCTACCCCGGTCGCGCGCCGGAGAAACTGCCGGAGCGGGCGGCGCGGCCTCGGCCTTCGGCGAAGGCGAGGCGACGTTGCCGCCGGGTTTAGCCTGCGGCGGAGCGGGGGTGGCCGCGGCCGCCGGCGGAAGCGCCGGGATCTTGATATCTTCGCCGGTCGAGAAATCGACCACGTAGCTCTTGTCCTCGCGGAACGCACGCACCTCGGCTCCGCCGACCAGGCCGATATCGACCCTGGCCGTGTTGCCGTCGATCTCCTGCGTGATCTTGCCGATATTGGTGGGAGCTTGAACCTTGACGTCGGCGAAGTCGAATTGCAGCGGCGCATTGAAGACGAGCGTCAGCTTCTGCTCGCCCAGCGCCGACGATGTCGTCGTCCCCTCCGGCAGATCGAACACGAAGCGCACGAAGGTCGGCATCGTCGAGACGCGCACGCGGACGGGCGGAATCTTCTTCGCCTCCTGCGACGCGCGCTGGGCCCGTAACGCGCGCTCGGCCGCGCGCGCGCGTTCGGCAAGTTCGCGCACGACCTCCTGCGGCAGAGGCGGCGGCGGTCCCTTCCAGCCATCCGGCAGCAGGTCAATGAACAGGCGTTCGCCCGCGACCATCGTGTTGACGCTGACCTTGCGTTGCAGGGCCAGCCGGATCGCCGATCCGTCAGGATCGCGGCGGGCCGCATTCACGTAGTCGGGCACCGACGCGCCAAGCGCATCGACCGGAACATCGACGGGCCGCTTGAAGCGAAGCACGAGAACGGAGCCTGCGACCGACACGTCTGCGTCGACGTCCTCCCGCAAGCTGATGACGAGACGGGCGAAGCCGCCGGACGCGGTCAGTTGCGCTTCGCCCCTCACCGGCTGCAGCGGCTGCGCGACAATCGCGGCCGGCCACAACGTCACTGCAAGCGCCGCGCCGCAGAGCCAGCGCGCGCGCCGCTGCGTCGTCGTGATTGCGCCTTCTCTCGTCATGGTGTGTCCCGCCGCGCCGCGCCTCATCAGCTATCCCGTCATGGCCGCGATGATCCGCGCTCGCGGCGAGCCTAGATGCGACCGTTTAAGCCGCTGTTAACGCAATGACCAAAGTCTCAATGCGCCTGGGGCCTGCCTTCGATCTTGGGAAGATCGCCGCCCATGGGGATCTTGTCGCCCGACGCCCGGCGCGCCATTTCGATGGTCAGCCGCTCGGCGGCCTCGGGCTGCATCTGCCCGAGAATGTCGGCCATCTTTCGCGGCGCGATCTGGGTCGCCACCTGAATCAGAACCGCCATGTCGAGCCGGTCGAAAATCCGCGCGGCATCCTTGGCCCGCATGCCCTCGTACATCGTCACGATGCCCTTGAGCCGGTTGGTGTCGGCCTGCTCCTTCTGCTCCGTGGCGGTGGTGATGCGGGCCTCGATCGCTTTCATCTCCTCGACGCGTGCCTCGTTGCGCTTCTCCGCCGCCTTGAGAAGATTCTCGCGGATTTCGATCTCGCGGGCGCGGGCGTCGAGTTCCTGCCGCCGCGCCTGCAACCGCTCAAGCACCGCGCGCTCCGCCGACGATACGACCGGCTCGTTGGGCTGCGGCAGCGGCTCGACGGGACGGGTGGTTTCGACCTTCGCAGCCTCGGGCTTCGCGTCCTCCTTCTTGGCGGACACCGATCCCGTCACATCGTCCGTATCCTCGGCAACGCGTTTGCCGCCGGGAAAACTGAACATGTCCTGAGCCCAGGACAACTTTCCAGTCTGCTGTCCGGTCTGCGCCGTATCACTGCCGCCCAGAACATAGCCCCCGTCGATCAGAAGCCCGGAGACCTTGAGCACCGCCAGACCGATGATCGCCGCCAGAATGACCGGCGTGACGCGAATGTCGCGAAGAATGCTCATGCTGCGATGCTGCCGGCCCGCCGACGTTCGGAGAAGGCGCGGGCCGCCGCCGCGATGGCTTGCGGGTTGCTCACGCGGGGCGTCTCGATCTTCGGCTCGGCCCGCCGCTCGATGCGGGGTTCCGGCTTGGCCACCGCCTTCGGTTCGGCCTTACGCTCAAGGCGCGTCTCCAGGATCGGGTCGTTGGCCGGCCGCGCCGCGAGCGCGATGCGCGACAGCCGCCGCACGATGTCATTGCCGAGGTCGATCTGACCTTCGAGGCGCTCGACCAGCGACGACGCCAGTTCGATGCGGCCACCGAGATCGGTGTTGCATTCGCGCACCGTGACCTTGAGGCCGCCGATCGCCCGCTCCGCGATCTCGGTCGCGGTGATCAGCTCGGCGATGGTCGCCTTCAGCGAATGCTCGTCGGCCTTCAGCGCCTTGAGCCGCTTGTTCAGCAGCATGCAATAGCCGATGGTCAGCACAAGCAGCACTGCCACGAGGGATTCGATCAGAAGTCCGTATGAGTGGCTCATTGTGCCTCCATCATCTTGCTCTTTTCGTCAGCCTTCTCGAACATCGCGTAGGTGGTCGAAGGTTTGCGCAACGGCCGGGTCACGCGGATTGCCACGCGGTCGCCGACACGGCCCATCCGCCCCTCCGTGAGGGTGACGCTGCCGCATCGCACCGCGATCGGCGCGTCGCTGCGCATGTCGAGCGGCAGCGTGTCGCCGACCTTGAGATTCATCAGCTGCTTTAGCGGCAGCTCGCTTTCGTAGAGCACCGCCTGCACGGCAACCTGCGACCGTGAAATCTCGGTCGCCAGATGCCCTTCCCAGATCGGATCACGGCCGAACTTTTCGCCCATGAACATCTGCAGCAGAACATCGCGGATCGGCTCGATCGTCGCATAGGGCAGCAGCAGCTCGATGTTGCCGCCGCGATCCTCCATGTCGATCCGCAGACGCACCAGAATGGCCGCGTTGGCGGGCCGGCTGATCGCAGCAAAACGAGGGTTCGTCTCCAGACGATCGATGCGGAGCGTCACCGGCGACAGCGGCCGGAACGCCTGTTCGGCGTCGGCCAGCACCACTTCGACGAGACGCTTGACCAGATTGGTCTCGATCGTGGTGTAAGGACGTCCCTCAATGCGCGGCGAGGTCGAACCGCGGCGCCCACCCAGCAGCACGTCGATGATCGAATAGATCAGGTTGGAATCGACCATCGCCATGCCGAAGTTTTCCCACTCCTCGGCCTTGAAGACCGCGAGCACGGCGGGCAACGGAATCGAATTCATGTAGTCGCCGAACCGCACCGAGGTGATGCGGTCGAGCGTGACCTCGACGTTGTCGGAGGTCAGGTTGCGAAGACTTGCCGTCATCAGCCGGACCAGCCGGTCGAAGACGATTTCAAGCATCGGCAGGCGCTCGTAGGACACCATGGCCGAATCGATGATGGCGCGGATGCCCGAGTGATCGTCGAGCCTGACCTCGCTCGCGCTGAAGCCGAGCAGGTTGTCGATCTCCTCCTGGGAGAGGATACGCTCGCCGTTGCTGATCTCGCCCTTGCTGTTCTCGCCGCCGACCATCGCGGCCCACTGGTCCGCCATGGTGCCGGTCAGTTCGCCATCCTGCGAGGAGGATGAAACTCCGGCATCGTCCGCGCCGAGGGAGGCTTCCCACTGCGCGGCAATTTCGTCCTGGTCGACCTGATCGCCTGCCATGTCTTTAAATCCGTAGGCTCACTGGATCACGACTTCCTTGAACAGTACGGCGTTGACCTGCCCCGGCGCCGCGGCGACGTTGACGCGCCGCGTCAACTCCTCCTTCAGCCGGAACAGGCCTGCCGAGCCATTCAGATCGGCCGATCGCAGTTCGCGCAGATAGGTCTGGAAAATGTCGGTGATGCGCGGCATCGCGGGCTGGATCTTCTCGACCTGGCCGTGATCCTTCACCTCCAGCACCGCCTTGACCTTGAGATACTGGATGCGTTCGCCGGGGCTTCCCGCGAGATTCACCAGCACCTCCGGTACATCCATGAACACGGATTTCGCGGGCTGGGCTTCGGCGGTCTTCGCCTCATCGTGATGGCTGGACTTCAGCTTGAAGAAGACGCCGCCACCGCCAGCGATCACAAGCAGCGCGACCGCCGCGATGATGATCAGCTTCTTCCTGCTCTTCGGGGCCGCATCGCCCGCGGACTCCGCCCCGGTATCGTCGTTCTCTGCCATCGCTCACCCGCCACATTGTGGGATGAGCTCGATGCCGCCAGACAGAAAACGCAAAACAAAGCTGCTGACACGCTTCAAGCGCCCCATACGGGAAACCGTAGGGCCCCAATGGTTAACGAAATCTTTCCGGGAACCCGCAACTGGGAAAAATTTGCCGGCAAGATTGGTCAACGAACCGTTTCTTGCCGGGGCCCTCCGTCGGGGAGAAACAAATCAATATATTGAAATATATAACATTTCTCGTTTGGCACGATCTTCGCTGATCTCCTGGCAGACGCAGGCTTGGGAGAGCCGGCGCCGAGCGGGGCCGTTAACGGTTTGGGAGAACCGGGAGCGTCCCATCAGGGGAGATCGAGGCGATGGAGAACGCGCTTCTCATCGGGCTATCGCGGCAGATGGTGCTGGAACGACATCTCGATGTCGTCGCCAACAACGTCGCCAACGTCAACACGGCCGGCTACAAGGCGGATCGCTCGCTGTTTGAGGAATTCCTCATGCCAGGAGCGAGCATGGACGATTTCAGGGGCCGCGACCGGCGGCCGAGCTATGTCCAGGACCGCGCCACGTTCAGGGACTTCACGCCCGGCCCGCTGCAGAAGACCACCAACCCACTCGATGTCGCCATCGACGGCAATGCGTTTCTGGTGGTTCAGACGCCGGCGGGCGAGCGCTACACCCGCGATGGCAGTTTCCAGATCAACGCGCAGGGACAACTGGTGACGGCTGCCGGCCATCAGGTTCTCGGCATCGCCGGCCCCATCACCTTTCAGCAGACCGACCACGACATCACGGTTTCGGCCGACGGCACGATCACCGTGCTGGAAGGCACCAATACGATCACGGATTCGATCCGCGGGCGGCTGCGCCTCGTCAACTTCGCCGACACGCAGCAGCTCAAGAAGGAAGGCTCCAATCTTTATACCGCTACCGGCGTCACCGGCCAGCCGGACACCGCCTCGCGCGTGAGGCAGGGCTTCCTCGAACGCTCCAACGTCAACTCGGTCGCGGAGATGAGCCGCATGATCGAGATCACCCGTTCCTACTCCCAGATCTCAACACTGTTGCAGCAGCAGGGCGAACTGCGCCGCGGCTCCATCGACAAGCTCGCCGACGTTCCGGCCTAAGGAGACAGTCCCATGCGTGCACTTCAGACCGCAGCGACCGGAATGGCAGCCCAGGAGCTGAACGTTCAGGTTATTTCCAACAACATCGCGAACGTGCGGACCACCGGCTACAAGAAGCAGCGGGCGGCGTTCCAGGACCTGATCTACGAGCACGTGCGCCGCGTCGGCGCGCAGGCTTCCACGCAGGGCACGATCCTGCCGGTCGGCGTCGATCTCGGCGGCGGCGTCAAGACGGTCGGCACCCCGCGCCTGATGACGCAAGGCACCCTGTCCGCAACCGGCAACGACCTCGATCTCGCGGTCCGCGGCGAAGGCTTCTTCAAGATTCAGCTGCCGGACAGCACCTATGCCTATACCCGCGACGGTTCGTTCACCACGGACAATCAGGGCCGCATCGTCACCGCTCAGGGCAACCCGGTGCAGCCCACCATCACCATTCCGACCAACGCCACCAGCATCACCATCAACGCGCAGGGCCAGGTCTCCGTCACCCTGCCGGGGTCCACGACGCCGAGCGTGCTCGGCCAGATCGGCCTGACCCGCTTCCTCAACAAGGCGGGTTTGCAGCCGGTCGGCGACAACATGTTCACCGAAACACCGGCCTCCGGCCCGCCGCAGGACGGCACCGCCAACGTCGATGGTCTCGGCGACATCCAGCAATCCAATCTCGAACAGGCGAACGTGGAAGTGGTGTCGGAAATCTCCGACCTGATCGCGGCCCAGCGCGCCTATGAGATGAACGCCAAGGTCGTCAGCGCCGCCGACCAGATGATGCAGTCCGCCGCCAACCTGTTCCGGGCCTAAGGGAGGGTGATCATGTTCCGCTATCTTCTCGTCGGTGCTCTCGCAGCCGGCTACGCGACAGCCGCGAACGCGCAGAGCCTCAGCGAGCGGCTGGGCACGCCCGCCCTGCGCGCCGAGGTCCTAGTGTCCTCCGACATCGTCCGGATCGGCGATCTGGTGGAGAACGCGGGCGCGTCGGCGCGCATCGCCGTCTACCGCGCGCCGGATCCCGGAACCACCGGCACGCTGCCGGTCGCGCAGGTGCTCGACGTGCTGCGCAATTACCAGCTGTTCGGCGTGGACACCCGCGATCTTCAGACCGTTGCCATCACCCGCAACGCTCGCACCATCTCCACCCGGGAGATCGAGGCCGAGATTGCCCGCGCGCTCGCGCAGCAAGGCGGGATCGGCGATGCAGCGGACATCGCGCTGACCTTCGATCGCGAGCCGCGCCCGCTGCAGCTCGACGCGGCGATGACCGCGCCGCTTCGTGCGATCGCAACCCGCCGCGATCCGCGCAGCGCCCGCTTCGACGTGACCTTCGAGATCGCGGGCGCCGCGAACAACGCGCCGGTCCGCCTGCGCTACACCGGCACCGCTGTCGAAACGGTCGAGACCGCCGTCCTGACCCGCACGGTGGAACGCGGCGAAGTCCTGAAGGCCGGCGACGTCGCGATGGAACGCCGGCCCCGGACGGAGGTCGGCCCTGAAACGTTCCCGGCCGAGCGCGCGCAGGGACTTCAGGCCCGCCGGACATTACGGCTCGGGCAGCCGCTGAAACAGGCCGATCTCGGCAAGGCGGATCTGGTTCAGAAGGACCAGCCGGTGATGCTGATCTATGAAGCGCCCGGCCTCTATCTGACCATGCGCGGCAAGACGCTCGACAACGGCGCGGAGGGCGACACGGTGAACGTGCTCAACCTCCAGTCCAAACGCACCGTGACCGGCATCGTGATCGGCCCCGGACGCGTGTCGATCTCGCCGCCCGCAGCGCCTCAATCCGCGCCTGTCGCGATCTCCGCGGCTGCGCCTGCCCAACAGACCGCATCGTCCGAGCGGGCGAAGACCCAGGACCGCATCATGCCCACCACCAAGTCCGCCCAAGCCGAGTAACCGCCATGCCGATTTTCAAAACACTCCGGCGCTTCGCGCTGCTGACGTCCGGCCTGACTTTGGCGGCTTTCGGCGGCGGATGCTCCTCCCTCGAACGCATGGCCCAGCTCGGTGAGAAACCGCCGCTGTCCGCCATCGACAATCCGACCACGCAGCCTGGCTACAAGCCCGTCCAGATGCCGATGCCGGCACCGCAACTGGCTTCCTACAACCCGAACTCGCTGTGGCGGAACGGATCGCGGGCCTTCTTCAAGGACCAGCGCGCGCATCAGGTCGGCGACCTTTTGACGGTTCAGGTGAACTTCACCGACCGCGCCAATATCGCCAACGATACCCAGCGCAGCCGTTCGGCGAAGGAAGACTCCGGAATAGACGACTTCATCGGCAGCAAGCTGCTCACGGGCAACGCCGCCAAGGTTCTCCCCGGCCGCATTCTGACGCTGGACTCCACCGCCTCCACGGAAGGCAAGGGCTCGGTGACACGACAGGAGGCCTTGCAGACCAATGTCGCCACCGTGGTGACGCAGGTTCTGCCCAACGGCAACCTCGTGGTCGAGGGCAAGCAGGAAATCCGGGTGAACTTCGAAATCCGCGAACTGATCGTCGCGGGCATCGTCCGGCCGGAGGATATCCAGAGCGACAACACCATCGACTCGTCGAAGATCGCCCAGGCCCGCATCGCCTATGGCGGCCGCGGCCAGATCACCGACGTGCAGCAGCCCCGCTACGGCCAGCAGGTTCTCGACGTGCTGCTGCCCTTCTAAGGAACACATGACGCGGCCGCCGGGCCGATCGCGTCGCACGAGCTCCCCGTCCATCCGGTGAACCTAGGCGCCAGATGGATGTTCACGACGCGGCTGCCGTTAGCTCCCCTGACGGCGGCCGCGTTCGTTTTAAATGATCACGAAAACGATTTACAAACGTCGTGCGGACACGGCAATGTCTGGTGGAACTTGTGACGTCGATTTCAGGACGAAACATCATGACGATATTTCGCGTGTTTCTTGTCTCGATTGCCCTGACCATTTCGACCGCATCAGCCCCCGCGGCGGTGCTCGACCTTTACACGATGACCTGCCAGCAGTTCGTGGAATCGGACAAGGACACCGTCTCGATCATGCTGGCCTGGCTCGACGGCTGGTATAAAGGCGACAGCGACGAAGCCAAGATCGACACCGATGTCTTCGTCGAGAACGCGCGGCAGATCGGTGCCTATTGCGGAAAAAATCCGACCACCAGCATCGTCAACGCGGCCGAGCACGTGCTCGGAAAATAGCGCCTTCGGAAAACATCATCGCGCGGGCGCGCGCTCATCGTGCAGGCTTCCCAATTCTTGAAGCCGAAGCGCGCCGGAAACACGCGGTGCAACTCACTTCAAGAGAATGTAGTGGCAATCATAGCGGTTCCGGCCGTAGCCGGCATCCGCCAGCGTCGCCGGCGTGCCCAGAAACGTCAGCGCCTCGACAAGCAGTTTGGTCCAGCCGTGGAAACGGTAGTTGTGCTTGTGGTGCAGGAACCGCTCGTCTGGCGGGATCTGAAGATCGTTCCCATGCAGACGGCGATGCTCCGCCTTGATCAGATCGTCGTGCATTTCCGCGTGGACAAGGCGGTCGGAAAATTCCTCGACATGATGCTCGAAGGAGAAAGATGGCATCCATTCCCGATCATGCAGAAAGTCGATATCCGGCAGGACGATGTAGACCACCCCGCCCGGCGCGACGATATCGCAAGTATTCTTCACCGCCCGGATGAAGCTGTCCGCATGTTCGAGCACATGCGAAGCCACCACGAAATCGAATGTCCGGCCGATCGCCGCAGCCAGATTATCGTCGTCGATCGAGAAGATCGAATCGGCGCGGCTGCCGCCATATTTCAGCGTCGGATCGCTATCCGCGAGAACGGCGGTCGCCCCGCCGAACAGGGGCGTCGGCGAAGATCCCGCGCCGATCTCGATTCCATCGCCGCGCAGCCAGCGCATGGAAAAATGCGATGCGGCGTCATGCGTCCTTGTAAACGATCGGCGCTCGCGAAACCCATGCTGCCCAAAATGCGAGCGAAGCTCTCTGCTCGACAGATGGGCGAGATCAGGATTTTCCCTGCGATAGATTTCCAGATCCAGGCGGCCCGACAAGATCATGAAGGCTATCCTGAAATGACGACCTCACACGAGATCTCTGACAAAACGACATACAGAACACATCGATCAGGAAAATATAAATGAAGGGCCGGTCCGACGATCCGCCACTCGCGGCCGGGATTTGCTCGCGGTTCGGCATCGGGGCAGTCACCAAGGGGCGGCGGGAACCTCCGCCACGCCCGACCTATTCGTCGCGGTAGACCTTCTCGCGCTTCTCGTGACGCTCCTGCGCCTCAACGGACAGCGTCGCGATAGGGCGCGCTTCCAGCCGCTTGAGCGAGATCGGCTCGCCGGTCTCCTCGCAATAGCCGTACGTATTGTCCTCGATCCGCTGCAAGGCGGCGTCGATCTTGGAGATCAGCTTGCGCTGCCGGTCCCTCGCCCGCAGCTCAATCGCGCGGTCGGTCTCGGACGAAGCCCGGTCCGCGAGATCGGGCAGATTGACGTTCTCTTCCTGGAGCTGCTGCAGGGTCGTCTTCGCTTCCCGGAGGATGTCGTCCTTCCATGCCAGCAACTTGGCGCGAAAATACTCGCGCTGCCGATCGTTCATGAACGGCTCTTTCTCGGAAGGGCGGTAATTTTTCAGTTTTTCCAAGGCCAGTCCCACCCGTCGCTGCCGGCGCGCACACCACGAGCCGGTCCGGCTCTCGATCGGAATCGCGCCGCCCTCGTCTCGCAACATCTCGGCCCGAATCGGTACCGGATGTTCCGGCGACAGACCCCGTCAGCCTGTCGCGGCGCAGCTTATATAGCGGGGCCGGAGCGCGCACAATATGGGTGTGCGCTGAAGCGCGCGGCACTCACAGCTTGCAAAAAAGGCAGCACGCAGCAGCGCAGGGGGCCACTCGTCATCCGTTCAATGGGTAGCGTCAGATCAGGCCTGCCCGGCCTTGGCGAGTTCAACCTCCACCCGCAGCTCGATTTCGGCCAGCACGGCGTCGAGGCCCGGATCCCCCGACGATAGTTTGAGATCGGCGGCGGCAGCGCGCAGCCGGCTCACCGTCGCGCCGTCCAGCGCGCCCGAAAGCAGGCTGAGTTTCAGATCGTCGAGCGTATCGAGCGCATTGCGCCCCCGCGCGACCGACCGTTTCCGGCGCTCGGTCGCATCCTCGACGCTCTGCAGTGCCAGCAGGGCCTCGATGTTGCCGGCAGGCCGCGTGGCCATGCTGGGGCGCGCCTCTGCCGCCAAGCCCGTCTCCGGTAGCGTGAAGCTTCCGGTTCCCGCCCGTCGCAGGCCGGACCCGGGTACGCCGGTGGTTGTCCCAGTTGGTCCGTAAATGCGCATGATTCCATCTCTCGCCGAACGACGGAGTCCGTCCGCGTCCTTGTGACGGAACCTGAACGTTTATGGTTAACGGCTCGTAAAGAGCCGGCAAAAACTGCCGGACGAGGGCGATTTTGCCGTGACAGGCACCAGCTAAAGATCAATTAAATTGTTATAATTCAATATGTTATACGTTGGCACGGCACTGGCATCGTCGCTGCTGCCCGGCCGCCATGTGGGAGCGCGGCGGCCTTGGCGGTTTGGGGAGCAGACCATGCGACGTTTCTTTTTGGCCGTGATCGCAGCCGTGATTGCAGCCTTGTCAGGCCTACCGGCTCATGCCACCTCGCGGATCAAGGATCTGGCGAACTTCGAGGGCGTGCGCCAGAACCAGTTGATCGGCTACGGCCTCGTCGTCGGCCTCAACGGATCCGGCGACACGCTGAACAACATCCCGTTCACCCGCCAGTCGCTCCAGGCGATGCTGGAACGCATGGGTGTCAACATTCGCGGCGCGACCATCCGTACCGGCAACGTCGCCGCGGTGATGGTGACGGGCAATCTGCCCGCCTTCGGCGCGCAGGGCACGCGCATGGACGTGACGGTGTCCGCGCTCGGCGACGCCAAGAGCCTGCAAGGCGGCACGCTGCTGGTGACACCGCTGCTCGGCGCCGACGGCAACGTCTACGCGGTCGCGCAGGGCTCGCTCGCCATCGGCGGCTTTCAGGCTGAAGGACAGGCCGCCAGCATCACCCGCGGCGTGCCGACCGTCGGCCGCATCGCCAACGGAGCGATCATCGAGCGCGAGATCGAGTTCGCGCTGAACAGGCTGCCGACCGTCCGCCTTGCCCTGCGCAACGCCGACTTCACCACGGCCAAGCGGATTGCCGCCGCCGTGAACGATTTCCTTGGCACCAAGACGGCAGAGCCGATGGACCCCTCCACGGTCCAGCTCAACATTCCCTCCGAGTTCAAGGGCAACGTGGTCGCGCTGCTCACCGATATCGAGCAGTTGCAGGTCGAGCCGGATCTGGCCGCCAAGATCATCATCGACGAGCGCTCCGGCATCATTGTGATGGGACGCGACGTGCGGGTGGCGACGGTCGCCGTTGCGCAGGGCAACCTCACGGTGACCATCTCGGAAAGCCCGCAGGTCAGCCAGCCCAACGCCTTCTCGAACGGCCAGACGGTCGTAACGCCCAACACCCGGATCGGTGTGCAGGAGGACGGCAAGAAACTCGCCGTGGTCAAGGACGGCGTCTCGCTACAGCAACTGGTCGACGGCCTGAACGGCCTCGGCATCGGCCCGCGCGACCTGATCGGCATTCTGCAGGCGATCAAGGCGGCGGGCGCGATCCAGGCCGACATCGAGGTGATGTGATGAGCACCATCCCGCAGAGCGCCCCCGTCGTCAGCCGCTCGGACCTTCAACTCACCGCGGCGCTGGAAAAGGTTTCCCCGGAGAAGCAGGCCAAGGCTCGCGAGACGGCGACCGACTTCGAGGCGATGTTCCTCAACACGATGTTCTCGCAGATGACCAGCGGCGTGAAGGGCGATGGCCCGTTCGGCGATACGCCCGGCACCGGCGTATGGCGCTCGATGCTGACGGAAGAATATTCGAAGTCGTTCGCCAAGGCGGGAGGCGTCGGCATCTCCGACGCCGTCTTCCGCACCCTCATTCTCCAGCAGGCAGGCAGCGCCGGCTGAGCGTAGTTTGTTGAGTACAAGGATCGTCACATGAGTCAGCAGTCCAATCCCACCCCCCTCGCTCCCGCTCCTCTTCTCGAGTCGGAAGCACAGAAATTCGCGGAGGAGATGGCGCAAATCATGGATGCGCTGCTCTCGCTCAGCGAACGCGAAACCGAGCTGGTGAAAGCAGGCAACATCCGCGAAGCGATGGCGCTGGAAGGCCGCAAGGCCGACCTCTCGCGCCAGTATCTCAAGGGCATCGGCCGTCTGAAGGTCAGCCAGCCCGCCCTGCGGAAGGTCGCGCCGGACCTTCTCAAGACCCTGCATCGCCATCACGAAACCTTCCGGTCAAGGCTGCAGATGAACCTCACCGTGCTGGCCACGGCTCACGCCGTCTCGGAAGGCCTGATCCGCGGCGTCAACGGCGAACTCCAGCGCCGCAATACGCCGCAGACCTACACTGCGACCGGCACGCGCGCGGTGCCGAACCGGCGGCATGCCGTGCCGCTCAGCGTCAGCCGCTCGATGTGACGGCGCGATGATGCCGCGCGTCCGGGGCGGCATCATCCTCGATCATGGTCGCCCCGGATCCGGCGGCGACGGTTGATCGTGCGCGCGCCTTGCGCCGAGGGAGCGCTGCGCCGTTCGACGGAGAGCCATCACCGTCGGAACGTAAAGCGCGTTGTGCGCGGAAAGCGCGCGCAAAACCGGCACGCCGACCTCGGACCGGACCCGGCCAACGGGCATCACAGGCCCTCGCCGGAACGGCGCGGCACGACGTCGAGCCAATTTAAATCAACCATGCGCTGAATTGGAACCGCCTGCAGACGCGCCCGTTCACTATGTTCCCTAACCTGAGATTCATGGGACCGATCTCATATTGATCGCCGGAAGGCTTTTTTGCCTAATCCGGATGGCCAGGAGGCCCCATGAGCGCAGATTTCAGCATCAAGCCGGCGGGTGCGCCGGTGCAAACTCCGATTGTACGCGTCGGACTCGACACCCCCGAGTCAGGTGTATCGACACAATTGCCCGCCCAGCAGGCCGTCACCGCGCCTGCGACCGCCGACCAGCAACCCGCTATTCAGCATAACACCCAGCAGCACGGCGACGAATTGTCCCGACAGGTGACAATCGACCGCGACGCGGCCGCGATCGTCTATCAAGTCGTCGATAACCGGAGCGGGACCGTGATCCGGCAGTTTCCGGATCAGGCCGTTCTCACCCGGCGCGCCTACTTCCGGGCGCAGGAGCTGAAGCAGGAGCTTGAGCAGCAGACTCCCGCTGCGGACGTCCGCGTCTAGCGCACGCCCTCCTGACAGCGCCGGCATTCGTCCGGCGCGGCCCATCCCCCGATCCATCCTCAGGTCTTGCGTTCGGCGTACGCTGTCTCCAGCGTTGAAGCGCCTGTGGCCGCATTTGTCATGACCGTCTTGACCTGGGCAACGCCTTCCCGGGCCAGCGTGAACTTGGAGTCGCCGATCTTGAAGGCATTGTCGCGGATCAGCACCTGCTGATACTTCGTCGTGGCGCCGCTCTGATATTTGACGGTGGCACGAAAGCCGGTCACGTTGGAGATGGAGATCGAAAAGCGGTCCCCATTGGCGTATTTGCCCTCCCACGACCCCTGATAGGCCTCACGATCGACGTCGACATACTTCGAACTCGACGTGGAAGCGATGTTGTTTCCGACCGTCAGGTAGTTCGAGGACAGGATGCTCATGAAGTCGGCCATACCTGGCTCCTCTGCGTCATTCGGAACACCGCATGCCGGGAGCATACGGTGTGCCGGGGCAAACGATCAGGCGCGACCGGAAAGACCCGCGGCCAGATTGCAGTTGATCTCGATCAGCGACTTCAGCTTTTCGGGATCCGGATTCATCTGCATGTCGACTGTCTGCTTCATCACGAACACGCCGATATTCGCAATGTTCTGACGCACCTCGACCGACTGTGGATTGTCGTTGCTCTCCGCCGCGCTCATGAAGATCGACCACAGACGACGATTGAACAGCAACGCATTGTGCATGCTCATGTCGGGACCGGTCCAGTTGTCCCGCACTTCCCGCAGTTGACGCGCTGCCTTCAACAATGCCTGAGCTTCAATTTCACGGGGAGAAGACGACGCCTGGGATACACGGGCGTAAGCTTGCGCGGCATTGGACATGCACTTCCTCGGACACTCTTTTACAACACAACATAATCGCCGGCTGCGACATCGTCGAAGCTAGCTTCTCTTCACTAAAGGAGGGTTAGCGTACCCTCCTCAATTCAACGCCCCGCACGACGTGCGAGGCGTTTTCGTGTTTCCGAATGTTGCGGCGCGCTACTAGCGGAGAAGCTGAAGAACGCTCTGCTGCGACTGGTTGGCCAGAGCCAGCGCGGACACCGCGATGGACTGGCGGGTTGCCAGCGCCTGGCTGTTGGCTGCTTCCTCGTTGGTATCGGCCAGCGTCAGATTGGACGAACCGGTCTGCAGAACATTGATCAGATTCTTGGAAAAGTCCTGGCGAATTTGAACGACCGACAGGTTCGAGCCGAGATTGGACGCTTCGGCCCGCAGGCGCGAGCTGGCGGCGTTGAGACGATCCACGATCGCGTTGGTGCTGTTGTTGTCGATGAAGTCCGTTCCGGCCTTCAGGTTGGCCAGGCCAAGTCCATTCGCATCCAGCATCAGACCATTGATCGTCAGCGTGGATTTGCCGGTCTCGTTGAACACCAGCTTCAGCGTGTCGCCGCCGAGCAGGTTGATCCCGTTGAACGAGGCATCCTGCGATGTCGTCGTGATCTGCGCCATGATGTTGTTGTACTGATTGACGAGGTTGGCACGGGTCGCCTGCGCCACCGGGTCGGCAATCGGCGTGCTGCCGACCAGGCCGGAGAACGGCTTGCCGACCGCTGCAAGCGAGCCGCCCACCGCCCCGATCGTGGACGAGGCCGCATCGTTGCTCGTCGTGATCGTGATCGCGCCCTCGGTATCGATCGAGGCGATCAGATTGTTCGGAGCCAGCGCGGCGTTCAACTCGTTCAGGTTCGAGACCTGATTGACGCCCGTACCGAAGGTGATGCTGGTCGCGGTGCCGTTGCCGGTCGCGGCGATGGTCAGGGTCTCGCCGCCCATCGGAGTTGTCGCGGTGCGAGGCGTCGTGCCCGGCGTCAGGCCGAGCTTGGCGAGCGCGGTGCCCGCTATCGTCAGGTCCGAGGTCGTGCCGGTGTTGAGGGTAATCGCGCCGCCGGTGATCGACGAGGAGCCGCCGGTGATGCCGTTGATCGAGGTGAGCAGCGCGCCGACCGTCTGGTCGAGACCGATCGTGACGTTGCCGCCGGCATCGACGCTGGCCGCGCCCGTCGCCACGAAGGTCACCGTCTTGTTGTTGATGGTCAGCGTATCGCCGGTCGTCAGATCCGTCGGCAGCGAGTCGGTGCCAGCGGCGCCCGAGAGGGTCGTCGCGGTCGTAATGGCCGCAGCGTTCTTGGCGGTCACGGCGGTGCCGTTCACCGCAACGCTGCTGTAGGTTGGCGTCCCCAGCAGGTTGGCGGGCGTCGCGCCGGGAACGGCCGCGGCGGTGATCTTGGACTTCGGCGAATAGCCGATCGTGGTCTGCAGGGCCTGATTGGCGACCGACTTGGCGCTGTCCACCAGCTTCTGCAGCGAGGTGATGCCGGTATTGGCGGCCTGCAGGATCTGCACGCCGTTTCCGATTCCGTCGAGCAGGTTGTTGATGTCACTGGCGCGGGCGTCGAGCGAAGCAGCGGTGAAGAAGTTGGTCGGATTATCGAGCGCCGTGTTCACCTTCTTGCCGGTGGACAACCGGTTCTGCGTTGTTGCGAGCAACTCGGCAGTATTCTGAAGGGAAAGCAGATTCTGCCGCGTCGACGCCGAAAGAACAATATCGGACATCCTTCAACTCCTTTGAACGTCCCCGAGATGACAAAGGAACCGTACGGCGTTTGCCCTTAAATTATGGTTAATCGGACCTTATCCGATAAGGTAAATAACGTCATAATTTCAGAATTCTGGCGCATAAAAAAACGGCGGGGCTTTTGCCCCGCCGCTTCGCGTTGTTTGGTTGTCCGGTCTTTCGCCGGGATCAGCGCAGGAGCTGGAGAACGCTCTGCTGCGACTGGTTGGCGAGGGCCAGCGCGGAGACCGCGATCGACTGGCGGGTCGACAGCGCCTGGCTGTTGGCCGCTTCCTCATTGGTATCGGCCAGCGTCAGGTTGGACGAACCGGTCTGCAGCACGTTGATCAGGTTCTTGTTGAAGTCCTGACGGATCTGCACCACGGAGAGGTTCGAACCAAACGCCGAAGCCTGCGCGCGCAGCGTGGTGGACGCCGTGTTGAGCGAGCTCAGGATCGCGTTGGTGGCCTGGTTGTCCTTGAACGAACCATCCGCCAGCGCCGCCAGGCCGAGACCTTCCGGTGCGAAGTTGACGCCGGTGATCGAAAGCGTGGACTTGCCGGTCTCGTTGAACACCAGCTTCAGCGTGTCATTGTTCAGCAGGTTCACGCCGTTAAAGGACGCGTCCTGAGCCGTCGTGCGGATCTGATCAATGATGTTGTTGTACTGGGCAACGAGGCTGTTGCGGGTCGAGGTCGCAACCGGATCGGAGACCGGAGCCGCAGCCGTGAGGCCGTTGAACGCTTCGCCAGCGCCCGCCGCCGTACCAGCGATCGCACCGATCGTGGCGGAAGCGGCGTCGTTGGTGGTGGTCAGGGTGATCGCGCCGGTGGTGCTGATCGAAGCCTGCAGGTTGTTGGCCTTCAGGGCATCGTTCAGTCCGTTGAGCGTGCTGACCTGACCAGCGCCGGTGCCGAACGTGATGTTGGTGGCGGTGCCGCCAGCCGTCGCGCCGATCGTCAAGGTCAGACCGGTGAGGCCGCCGGTGGTCGTGCGGGCCGTCGGGCCAGCCGTGAGGCCGAACTGCGCCAGGCCTGCACCGCCGAGCGTGAGGTCCGAAGCCGTACCGGTGCCGATGACGAGCTGGCCGGTGCCGTTGACGGAGGAGGTGCCGCCGGTGATACCATCGATGGCCGAGAGAACATCGCCAACCGTCAGGGTGCTGGCCGCGCCGGTGCCGATGGTGACGTTTCCGCTAGCGTCGGTGGTCACGGTGGTCTGGGAGGTCGAGAACGTGATCGACTTACCATTCACCGTGAAGCTGCCGCTTGCGGTCGTCGCCAGCGTGTCGGCGTTGGTCGCCGAAACCAGCAGCGTGCTTGCCGTAATCGGAGCCGCCGCGGTCAGGTTGTTGTTGATCGCAGTGCCCGTGGCGTTAGCGGAGGAGTAGGTCACGGTGCCGAGCAGGTTGTCGGCAGTGGCGCCGGTCACGGCCGCAGACGTCACGCTGGACTTCTGCGAGTAGCCGATCGTGGTCTGCAGGGCCTGGTTGGCGACAGACTTGGCGCTGTCGACAAGCTTCTGCAGCGAGGTAATGCCGGTGTTGGCGGCCTGCAGGATCTGCACACCGTTGCCGATGCCATCGAGCAGGTTGTTGATGTCGCTGGCGCGGGCGTCGAGCGAGGCGGCGGTGAAGAAGTTGGTCGGATTGTCGAGAGCGGTGTTCACCTTCTTGCCGGTGGCAAGACGGCTCTGCGTGGTCGACAGCAGTTCCGCGGTGGACTGGAGGGAGAGGAGGTTCTGACGAACCGAAGCCGAGAGGACGATATCAGACATCGTTACAAACCTTTCTGGTCTGGGGTCAACAGCGTGCGCCGAAGTTCTTCGGAGCCGGGCCAGATTGACGGCGAAGGTCTAAGAAAGGTTGAAACAGGCGTGCACGTTTGTAAGCGCCTTCCGGGGCGACGATGGAACCGGGGAGTTCCCAAACCACCTGATTTCAAAGCGCTTTTTTCTTGGCGCGAACAACGTGATGCCGGCGGTTGTTTACCGCACGTTAACCACGATGCTGAAAGGTCGGACTGAATGGGCCGATCCATGCGTTGGCGGATAGGGCTCTTGTACGGAGATACGGAACCATGGCCCTGAAAGTCGAACTTAAACCCCACGAGCGCGTCATCATCGGGTCCTGTGTCATCACCAATACCGACCAGCGCGCCAAGCTCCTCATTGAAGGCGAGAAGATTCCGATCCTGCGGGAAAAGGACATTATGACGCCGGAGACGGCCAACACGCCGGCCAAGCTCATCTATCTGGCGGTGCAGCTGATGTATCTCGCGCCGGAGCCGCAGGAGCACCATCCGGTCTATTTCAGCCTGGTGCGCGACATGCTGGTTGCCGCGCCGGCGACCTGGCCGGCGATCGAGAGCGTCAACAACTTCATCCTCAATGGCGATCTCTACAAGGCGCTGAAGGAAGCCCGCCGCCTGATCGCCTACGAAGCCGAACTGCTCGACGAAGCGCGCTTGTCGAAGGAACAAAGCAAAATCGCTCTTGACGCTCTTCAGAAGTCCGCCTGATCTCTGAACGCCCGCGCTTCAGCCGGGGCGCGGACGCCGCGCCTCCGCACCGGGCACGAAACGAAAAAGCCTCTGTCCCGGCCGTGGGGCAGAGGCTTTCATGTTTGTACGTCCCGGATAAGCAGACGACGCGCAGCTCCGGTCAGAACCGCGCTAGAATCCCGGGATCAGATCGGCAGATATTTCGTCAGACTGATCTGATAGAGCATCGCCGTTGTCTGATACGACGCCGACAGGCTGGTTTGCAGCGCGAGGAATTTGGTGATGGCCTCGTTCGCGTCAACGTTCTCGATGCCATCGAGCATGCTCTGCGCCATCGCCTTTGCCTGGGTCTGGCGGGTCGTCGCGGACTTGATCGTGCTCTGCGCCCCGGCGAGATCCGCCTGTATCTCCTCCACAGACGGCTTGCCCGGCTGGCTGGACAACTGCTGCGAGACCCGTTCGTTCAGTTCCGCGAGTTGCGCATTGGCGTTGGTATCGCCGGGCGTTGCGGTCATCAATGCATAGGCGGCCACAGCCTTGATCTGGTTCTTGATGGCATCCTCGTTGGCGCGGATGCCGTATTGCACGCTCACGCCCTGATCGACCTGTGCCGTCGCCGTGGCGCGGGCGGAGCCACCATTGTCTTCGCCCGTGTACCACATCACGGTGTTGGCGGCAGTGCCCGCCACCAGCGTCGTCGCCGTGTCGAAAGGCGGACCCGCGACACGCTGCGGCGGCGAGTCGAAGAACTCGTTCGATGCCTGCATGGCGGACGCCGCGACCAGCGACGTATTGGCCAGCTTGCTCACCGACGACGACAGCGCGGTCTGCATGTTGGCCGCGGTGTCGGCCGCCGTCGCGCCGATCGTGAAGCTGCCGGCGGGAGCAGGCGACTCCGTGGTCGCGGTCAGCGAGAAGCTTTCGCTTGTTCCGTCCGGCAGATCGAACGTGAAGCTGATCTTCTCGCCGGCATTGGGATTGGCCGTCAGATCGACCGACACCGCTGGCGGCGTGCCGGTCGGCCCCGTCACCGTGGCGCCGGTCAGGTTCGAGGACACCGAGTTCAGCTTCAGCCCGAAGGCCGATCCGTCTTCGGCGACGCTCACGGATGTGGCGGTCGGCGACGTCACCGCAAGCCGTCCCATGCCGGTCGTGCCGAGATCGGCGATCTTGCGTTCGGCCATCACCTGCTGCAATCCGGCCTGCGCCCCGTTTCCGTAGAGAATGACCTCCGACGTTTCGGTCGCGGGCTGATCCGTCGCCTGTCCGGAGAACAGATAACGATCGCCGGATTGCACGTTGAGCGCCGAGATCATCTGCGAGAACGCGCCGAGCGCCGACGTCTGCCCGGATGTCTGGCCGCCGCTGCCAATCGTCAGGTTGGCGTTGTTGGTGGATGACTTGACCTGGGTGGCGACATTGACAAGGCTCTGCAATGACAGGTTCGCTACGCCGATGCGGGTGTTCACATTGGTCGCCGTGCTCGCATAGGCCTCATAGCCGGCAATCTGCGAACGCAGGCTGACGCCGAGAGTCCGGTCGATCCCCTGCCCCGCATAGGTTTCGGACACCTTGCCGGTCGAGATCTGCCGCTGCAGATCCTCGAGCTGGCTCTTCATGCCGATGACCGTGGAGCTGAGATACGTGGTTTTCGCGCTTACACCATCAATAGCCATCGCCGCCTCACATCGATCTCATCAACAGATCGTACATATCCTTGACCGCGGACATCACGCGCGCATTCGCCGAATAGGCATTCTGCAGAGCGAGCAGCTTGGCCATCTCTTCGTCGATATTGACGCCTGACCCGTCCGCCATCTTTCCTTCGAGCGTGCTCAGAACCACGTTCTGACCATCCGCGAGTTGCTGCGCGGCCGCGGCCGCGCTTCCCTGCAAGCCGAGAAACTGCTGCGTGAAGGACAGCAGCGTTCCGGTGAGCGGCGCATTCTTGCTGCCGACGCCGGTCGCTGGATCAAACGTGTATTTCGCGGTGGTGAGCTGGTTCAGAATGAAATCCACCCGCGTCGTGTCGCCCGACGGGGTCGAGGCATCATAGGCCACCAGGGTGGAAGGGCTCGCCAGCACGGCAGTGTTCACCGTGATGCGACCGGCCAGTCCCGTCTGCTGCGCGCCGGATGCCGTGGTCGCGCCGGTGTAGAGCGAGCCGCCATCCATGAACAGCGGAAGCTGGGTACTTCCGGTGAGCGACGAGACTGTTTTCGTCACGGAGGCCGAGTTCACATCGGAGAGACCGGCCGCGCCATCGTCGAGAACCCGCAGCGTCGATCCGGCCGGATTGGAGAACTGCAGGTTCGCCGACCCCAGCGCCGCGTTCAGTTGCGTGACGACCGAAGCCAGGCCGCCGCTGAAGTCGATCCCGATCACCTTGTCGCCGGTATCGGCCGTCGCCGTGTCCGACAGCGGCAGGACCGAAGGATCGTCGACACGAACGATGGACACGTTGTGCGTCGTTCCGGTCACCGTGTCGGTGTAGCTCAGATGCACGATATTTCCGGTCTTCATCCCCGCGAGGTCGAGGTCGAATCCGGTCTGCGCACCCGCGGTCGCGGCCGTGCCGCTGGTGGTCTGGTCGGACATGCCGCTGGCCAAAGAGGCGGCGAGCTGATCGACCTGCGCCTGTGCCTGCACCAGCGTCTTGTCGCGCAGTTCAAGATAGGCAGCCAGTTTACCGGACCTGATCGCGCCCGGCGCGGTCAGGTCCATGGTGCCGCCGCTCGGGAAGGTCACCGTCAGCGAGCCCATGGCGCTCTGGCTCGGATCGGCGCTCCATTGCGTATTCGGCGTCACCGTGCCTTGCGGATTGAACGAGAGCTTCGCCGCCTGGTCGCCGACCAGTTGCGTGCCCGAGCCGGTAAAGACCGACACCGAGTTGTCGCCGTTATCGATGACACGAACGTCCATCAGCTCGGACAACTGGCTGATGTAGAGATCGCGCTGGTCCAGCAGGGCCGCAGCCTCCGCCCCGGTGGTCGAGGGCAGCAGCTTCAGCTGCTTGTTGATGTTCGCGATCTGCGACATCGCATTGTTGGCGACCTGCACGGAATCGTTGATGCCGGTTTCAGCGCTGGCGCGCAGAGCCTGGATCCCGTCCGTGGTCGTATTCAGCGCGACCGTCAACCGCTGTGCCGCATTGACCGCATCGGTGCGCGCCGAAACGGAATCGGGCGAGGTCGACAGCGCCTGCATGGCGGTGGTGAAGCCGCTGAGCGCAGCCTCCAGCGTGCCGGTCGACCCCGGGTTACCGTAGATGCTTTGCAGGTTGCTGAGGAAACTGGCGCGGGTATTGGCATAGGCCGCGCCGGACTTTTCCGTGAGAACCTGCGCCTGGAGATACTTGTCCAGTTCGCGGTTCACACCGGTGACGAGAACACCGATGCTCGAACTGCCGTTGACGGTCTCGACCTGATTGATCGTCTTGCGCGTGTAGCCCGGTGTCTGCGAATTCGAAACGTTGGATGAGACCAGCGCCAGCGCGGCCTGATTGGCGCGCAAACCCGCGAGCGCAGAGGAGAGAGCTTCACTTAGACTCATGACGGACGATCCATCTCAGGTTGAGGCTGCCGTTACCGCATCACGTTCAGGAGATCCTGCACCATCGAGTTGGTGGTGGTAATGACCTTGGTGTTGGCCGAGTAAGCCTGCTGGGTGACGATGAGCTTGGTGAACTCGTCGGCGATGTCCGTATTCGAACTCTCCAGCGAGGAGGACACGATCTTTCCGGTGCCGCCATAGATCGCCTGGCCCGAATCGCTGGTCGCCTCGAATGCGCCGCCATCGATACGCTTGAGGAAATCAGGCCCGTTGAAGTTGGCGAGAACCACCTGAGCCAGATCGAGCTTGCGGCCGTTGGAATAGTTGCCGACCACGCGGCCGTCATCGCTGATCGAGACCGACTCGAGCTGTCCCGCGGAGAAGCCGTTCGCCTCAAGCTGGTTGATCTTCACGTTGCCGTTGGAGTCCGCGTACTGGGTGAGGCTGCCCGTGCCGAAGTTAACGACCGGATTCCCCAGTGCCACGCCGTTCACCGTCGCACCCGTCAGGGTGATCGACGCGATCGGCGGGTTCAGCTGATTGTTGGCGCCGAAGGTGAAGTTGGTGCCGGCGTTCTTCCAGGCCACGTTCGTGCCGGTCGCGGTCGAGTCCACCTGATAGAACAGATTCCATGTATCGGTGTGCCCGGTGCCAAGATCAGCGCTATCGGTCTTAGCCCAGCGGAATTGAATGTTCACGGGCGAACCGGATGCGTCGTAGGCCGTCACCGCGCCACCAGCGACGGACGAATCGATGAAGGTCTGGGCATCGGAGCCGATAACGTTCCCGGTGCCGGCAATGAGCGGATTACTGGTGAAATCAGCCGGGTTGAGCAGTTCGGAACCAGGAACCGAGGAGTCGTATTTGGACGTTGCCGGAACCTTTGCGAGGTTGGCCCGGTAAGTCACCGTTGTGGTCTGCTGGGCCGGAAGGAAATCGTTCTGGAACCGGAGGACTTCCGGAGAATTTCCGGTCGGATTTCCGGTCGAGGGATCGATCCCGATACCTGAAAGATAATAGCCGGCACCGTTCACGAGATATCCGTTCTTGTCGAGCGTGAAGTCGCCGCGACGCGTGTACAGGTCCGTTCCGGTGAATGTCGGTGTGCCGTCCGTGACGTTGCCCGGCTGCTGAACGACGAAGAAGCCGCTGCCGCTGATGGCCATATAGGTCGCAACCGAGGCCGACTGCACGCTGCCGGCCACCGTATTGGTGCTGCGCGAATTCGAGTTCACGCTGCCCGCAAGCTGCTGGCTGACGCTGGTGTCGGGGATGAGATCGATGAAGCTCGTATCGATCCGCTTGAAAGCCGTCGTCTGCGAGTTCGCGATGTTGCCCGAGATGTTCTCGAGCGCGTAGGATTGACTCTTCAATCCCGCCACCGATGTCGTCAGTGCCCCGAAGATACCCATAACAATCCCTCTCCAGCTTCAACCCGGACCCGCGTCCGCTCGCCATATGCGAGACGGACATCGCAAGGGCCGTGCCAGAGATATTTTTGTTATGATTTCAAATATATAAGAAAAATGCTCCGGCTGTTCGGCCGGAGCACAATTGCCTAGCCGGCAAGTGTTGCCGGGTCAGTCCGGCCAAATGACCCCGCGCGTGCGGCATGCGCGGGGCGACTTTCATCCGCCGGGGCCCTGAACGCGCGGCCGCGACAATCCCGCCGCCGTGACACGAATGAATCGGACTATGTCGCCGATGGTGAGGCCGGCTTGAAGGTGAGACCGAAACCGTCGATGCAGTAGCGCAGCCCTGTCGGCGGCGGTCCGTCATCGAACACATGCCCCATATGTCCACCGCAACGGCGGCAATGCACTTCGGTTCGCACCATGCCGTAGCTCTTGTCGACCGTCTCGCCGATGGCGTTATCGATCGGTTTGTAAAAGCTCGGCCAGCCGGTGCCGCTTTCGAACTTGGTCTCAGAGGCGAACAACGGAAGGTCGCACCCCGCACAGGAGAAAACGCCCTTGCGCTTTTCATGCAGCAGCGGACTGGAACCCGGCGTCTCGGTGCCGTGCTCGCGCAGGATTTTGTACTGCATCGGCGTGAGCTGCCTGCGCCACTCCTCCGGCGTCTTCTCGATCTCGAATTTCTGCGCGGGCGTATCGCCCGCCTCGGCGGCGAGCGGACGCAGCCAGCGCAGGCCGGCAAAGCCCGCGACGGCCGCGGCGGATGTCAGCAGGATGCGGCGATCAATCATGGTGGTCTCTCCAAAAGCGACCTTGGGCAACGCGGAAGGCCAACTGCACGAGATACGCAACCGGTTGCGGCAGGTTACGCCACCGCGCGGCGGCGTCACTCACTTTTTCGCGAGGAGTGTTTGCGCGGACGACGTTGCCATCATTCCGGCGGAGACGTCGGACGCACCCGGGCGTTGGCGGCGAGACGGCGCGCTTCCCGGGCCTGCGTTCGCGCCCTCGCCCGCTCGCGTGAACGGGCAAAAGCCCCGGCAACGGCGGCGCTTCGGCGCGACCAGAGGCTGACCAGATATCCCACGGCGCGCCCGGTATTGCCGCCAGCCCATACCAGCTCGAACGGGGCGAACAGCCGCGCCCGGTCGTCGCCGAGCAGCATCGACCGCGCGATCAGTTGGCCCGCCATGGAAGCGTTGGCCAGTCCGTGGCGACCGAAGCCGCCCGCGATCCACAAGCCGGGCCGCAGCGCCCCGACCTGCGGCATGCCATGCACCGTCTCCCCGACCGCAGCGCCGAACGTTTCCGCGATCGCCACCGGCCCCAGCGCCGGCAGAACCGTGCGGATCCTGCGCCGGATCGCGCCGGCCATTTGCTCCGGACGCGCCGCCCACGTGGTTTCGGGGCTGGACCACATCAGGCGGTCGCCCTCCACAATGCGGAAATGATCGACGCCGTCGCTGTCGATCACCGCCCCCTTGAAGCGGACGGTTTCGGCCAGCCGCTCGCCCAGCGGCGCGGTCACTGCGCCATAGCGCCAGACCGGCAGCAGGGTCGAGGCAAGCCGCTGCATCGCATCGCCGGGACTGGCTCCCGTCGCCAGAACGACGTGGTCGGCGCGCAGCTTCGCCAGCGGGGTCGTAATGCGTTTGCGGATACCCGAGGCGTCGAGCGCGACCAGGGGCGTTTCCTGGAAGATACGCGCTCCCGCCTGCTCGGCCAGCGCGGCCAGTCCGTCGAGATACTGCCGCGCATCGACCTGAAACGAGGACGGAAAATGAATGCCGTGGAAGTAGCGGCCGGTTCCCAGCGAGGCGCGCACGCGCTCCACCTGCCATCCCTCCACGTCGAGGCCGAATTCGCCGCCAAGCAGTTGCAACTGGCCGATGAGCTGATCGCCGATGTCGACATTTGAGGCTTCGAGGAGACCGGCCGGCGTCACCGGCACCTGCGCCTCCGCCGCCGCCGCGCGGACATAGTCCACGCCCTCGCGCGACAGGGCCCAGATCCCACGCGCGTCGGCGATCCCGACCCGCGCGATCAGATCGCTGGCCGACAGCCGGAAGCCCGGCAGAATCGTTCCGAGATGGTGTGCCGACGCCCCCCCGCCCACCTCGCGCGATTCGAGCAGGGCGACGCTGGCGCCGAGCCGCGCCGCCTCCCGCGCCGCGGTGAGACCGGCCACGCCCGCGCCGATCACGCAGACGTCGACGTCGAGATCGTGTCCCAACGGCGGGCGGGATCGCGGGGCGGGGCTCGCGGCTTGATCGTCCTGGGGGCTGTCGTGGAGGTCACTCGCCATGCGCCAGTCTTACGAAGCGCGGTGCGCCTTGTCACCTTGTCGTCGCGGCGACAGTCCGTTATGCGCTGCCTGTCGATCGCCGCACACTCGCCCGGAGGGTTCATGCGCAGCCTCATGCTGCTTCGCCACGCCAAAACCGAGCGGGATTCGCCGACGGGGCGCGATCGCGACCGCCGCCTCGACGAACGCGGGCGTCATGATGCAACACAGATGGGACTTTGGCTCGCCTCCCTGCCGGACCTGAAACCCGATCTCATTCTGGTCTCGACCGCCGTCCGCACCCGCCAGACCTACGATCTGCTGCCCGGCGCGCTCCGCGATTGCCCGGCCGAACATCGCGACGACCTCTACGCCGCCGAAACCGGCGACCTGCTGAGTGCGGTGCAGCTTGCCGACGACAGCAAGCCGCACGTTCTCGTCATCGCCCACAATCCGGGCCTGCACGAACTGGCGCTGGCCCTCGGCGCGGATGGCAACGCCGCCGCGCGGCGCGAACTGGAGCACCATCTGCCCACGTCCGGCTTCGTCGCCATCAGCTTCGCGGACGACGCCTGGACCGACATCGGCTTCCGCCGCGGGCGGCTCGACCTTTTCATGAGCCCCAAGTTGCTGCGCGAGCGTGGAGAACCATGAAGCCAGCCCCGCGACTGTTTCGTGGACCCACGGGCCGTGAAACAATCCCGCCGCGCAGGAAACCATATTCCCGCGTGGGCGCAGACCGCCTGAAACCTTAACCCTCTATTCACTCTCCGCAACAAGGCACCGAACCGGAGCCAGACAACAGCGGAGATCGTCATGCGCATTCTGGGAGCGACCCTCGTGCTCGCCTTCCTGCTGTCGGGATTGTCCGTCGCGGGATCGAAGGAAACCCTGCCGGGCATCGGCACCTTCGTCTACAATGGCTCGCCTCTGGCGTCCGCCGAAATGATGGTGCTCGCCGACAACCGGTGAACCCGAAAGCAGCCAACCTGCCGCACCGCGATATTGATTCATCTCCTCCCCACCCGGCCGCCGATATGGCAGCCTGCCATCCGGTGATGGAGGGGACCATGTTCAAGACCATTCTCGTTCCGATCGACCTGAGCGAAACCGAACTCGCCGCGCCCGCGATCGAGACCGCCATCTCGCTGGCACGGATGTCCGGCGGCAGCATCCGCATTCTCAACGTCCTGCCGGCGACGCCGGTGATGCTGGCGGAATATGTTCCGGCCGATTTCGACAGCCAGCAGCGTCAGTCTTCCGAGGAAGCGCTTGCCATCGCCGCGCGCGAGATCGACCTCGATCCCTCGCGTGTGTCATCCGTCGTGCGGCAGGGCGGCATCTATCACGAGATTCTCGAAGAGGCGTCAGACGCGGGGGCGGACCTCATCGTCATGAGTTCGCACAGGCCTGCGATGCGCACCTACTTCCTCGGATCGAATGCGGGCTATGTGGTGCGCTATGCCCGCTGCTCGGTCCTCGTGGTCCGCCAGTGAAGGCTTTGCCTTCTCCTATGGCAAAAGGTCCTGCGGAATATCGCCCGCGCTATAACTGCGCGGCCGGTTGCGAAGAACATATCCGCCGATCTGCCAGACAAACAGCGCCGCGAAACCGGCCACGAAAAGCGCCGCAGTCCAGAACGGCTGCATGATAGCGCGCACGAACAACCCGACCATCGCAAAGGCCACCAGCGAGACCATTGCGACCACGCCGCCATACATGGCCGGCTGCAGCCCGGCCCTGAATTCGATAGCCGCGCCGGACGCCGCCGCGCGCTCGTGCAGCGCCCTGACGAATACGCGATAGCTTTCATCCTGCGGCGCGACCAGCGCGACCGTTCGCCAGGTCGCCGACATGATGACGAACCGCCGTCCGTCACGGCACCGGATCGCGACCTGATATCGCCGCGACTGCATCGACATCGGACGAAACGACAGCGTGATCCGGGCGATCCGGTCGTAGGGCGTGATCCCCGATGCCCTGCCGATCTGCCATTCAAGTCCATCCTCGCGGAGAACAAAACGGCACGCGGCGCCGAACAGCGATGGCCTGTAGCTGTATTCGACGGGGGATCCGGGATCGGACTGTATCGAAGGCAATGGCAACTCCGTATCAGGCTGCGGCCGCTGTCGCTTGCCTTGCCCTCCACCGCTATCCTACAAATGGACGATGTCCGCCACAGCGTCCTTTCCGCGCAGTCTTGTTCTCGCAGGCTCCATTTTGCTCGGCGTGCTGCTGGCGCTTGCAGTCCATATGCTGGGACTGGCGATCGGCCTGGACCTCAGCGGTCTGTGGACCGGCGGCGCGGATCTCGTACCGGTCGGCGCGGCGCTGGCGTGGTGGCTGATCGCGTCGGTGTCGTTCGTCGCCGGCTACGCCACCGCGACGATGCTGGATAAAGCCGCCGCGGGACATATTCCGTCCCGGCTGTGGCAGGTGCTGATCGGGATCGGCGTCCTGCTGCTGGCGGGCGCCGGGCAATCGGCCACCTCCTCGCAGGTGATGCCGACCGCCGCCATGGTCGGGGCCGGCCTCACGGCGCTGGTGCTGGGCGGCGTGATGGCCTTTTGCGGAGCCACCTTCGCACTCCGCCAGGCCAGAGCCACATCGACCCGCTGAGAACCTTGCGGTCGGGCCGGCAGGCATGCCGACTCTCCGCCCTCGCGTGGCAAAGGGCCACACCGCATCATCCTGTGAAACAGCTGCAACCATTGCCAGATACGATCCGGCAATGGACCGGGAAACGCCTGATGGCCCGGCCCGCCGCCGGGACCACCTGTTGCACCAACGCCGCACCTTCAAACCATGAAGGATCCGTGACCTTGCCGGGCGCATGACGACAGTGCAACAACGTGCTTGAATTAACCTCTGTCAGGCTGCTTTAGCCGCAATCAATTTGCAACTGGCAATGCGCAATGCTGGCAACTGCTCCGCGCGGCCGATTTACCCGAGGTTGCGGACTTCCCTCCGCAACCAAAAGCGCTTATTTTGGCTGTTGAGTAGTAGCCCATGAGTATCCGTGCAGCCGCTTGCTTCCAGACACCTCAATCGGCTTACATCCTGAGCGCACCCGGCCGGGAGGACGAATGCATCGACTGCTGACGACGCTGAGCCGTGTCTTCAAGGAACGGATCGGCTGGAAACGCGTGGGAATCGTCGCGAGTCTGGCGATCATCACGCTCGCAATTCTGACCCTGGTCAAAGCACTCAAGGGCGTCGACGGCAACGTGGTGATGGTTGCCCTGACCGAGAAGTCGCTCAGCCAGGTCGGCTTGGCGGCGCTTTGCGTTGTCGGGGCGTTCTTCACCCTGACGTTTTACGATCTGTTCGCGCTGCGCACGATCCACAAGAACCACGTTCCCTACCGGATCGCCGCGCTCTCCAGCTTCTGCAGCTACACAATCGGTCATAATATCGGCGCGACGGTCTTCACCGGTGGCGCGATCCGATTCCGGATCTATTCGGAATGGGGTCTCAACGCCATCGATGTCGCGAAGATCTGCTTCATTTCCGGCCTCACGTTCTGGCTCGGAAACTCGTTCGTGCTCGGCATCGGCATGATCGTTCACCCCGAGGCCGCCAGTTCGATCGTGCTGCTGCCGCCGCCCCTGATCCAGGCGATCGGAATCGCCGGCATTGTCGCGATCTTCGCCTATCTGTTCTGGCTGCGCGGCGGCAAACGCGAACTCGGCCAGAACGGGTGGAAAGTCATTCTTCCGTCCGCGCCGCTCACGCTGCTACAAATCCTGATCGGCGTCGTCGATCTCGGCTTCTGCGCGCTGGCGATGTACATCCTGATGCCGTCGACCCCCTATATCGACTTCGTGTCGCTGTCGGTGGTCTTCATCCTTGCGACCCTTCTGGGTTTCGCGAGCCATGCGCCGGGCAGCCTCGGAGTGTTCGACGCGGCGATGCTGGTAGCGCTGTCGCAGTTTCCCACGGAGGAGTTGCTGGCCACGCTGCTGGTCTTCCGCATCCTCTATTTCTTCATTCCGTTTGCGATCTCGATCACCATCATGGGATCGCGCGAACTGTGGCTCAACGTGATCGTGCCGTGGCGGATTCGACGTCAGAAGGCCGCACAGCACATGCGTGCGACCATGGCTCCGCAGGCTGCCATCCGACAGACCGTCAAGACACCGCAGCCGCACGCCTGATCCGGCATCGTCCTCTTAATTTCGCCCCAACCATGCGGTGAAACCACGGCATGGTTCCCATCCTGAAATTCGGTGCCGCTGCCCTGATTGCAGCGCTGCTTGCCCCGTTGACCGGCGCGCGCGCGCAGCAAGCGGTCCCGCCGGCCGAAAACCCTCTGCAGATCACCTGGGAGGTCCGCAACCGCTTCCGGCTGTTCAAGGAGGAGCGCGACTTCCAGCTCCACGTCGAAGCCCAGCGCGGCCAGACCATTCTGGCCGCCGAGCAAGCTCTGGCCGTGCAGAGCGACGGGCGCGGATGGGCCCGCAACACGGTCGGCCGCTTGTGCATCGACATGGGCGGCAAGATCAGCGAGCCTTGCACCCGGGAAGGCGCGAAGGAGAGCTATCTCACGCCGGGCGAGCACCCGGTGACGGTCCGGCTCGCCGGCCCGATCCCGGTGGGCGCGACCTGTGCGTGGAGTTTCGACGAAGGCGAAGGGCCGCCGCGGCAATCGACGGTGGATTGCGGCGAGCCGATCAACTTTCGCGCCCGCTATGGCCGTCCGACCGTCGCGACGGTCGAGGTCGCCGGACCGGAGACCGCGCAGCGCCTGTCCGCAGAAATCCAGGTCCGCGATGTTCTGATCGCCGGGCTCGGCGATTCCATTGCCTCCGGCGAAGGCAACCCGGACCGACCGGTGGGAATCAGCGACGACGGCTTCTGTTTCCGCTCCTTCATCGGCAGTTCGATCCCTCCTTACTACCGGCCCGGCCGCGCGGGCTACAAGGGCGACCGGACCTGCGACGCCGGCACCGACGGCGCCAACGGCCTCGCCGCCTGGCAGCGGCGCAGCGCGGAATGGTTCAACGCCGCCTGCCACCGCTCGCTCTACAGCTACCAGACGCGGACCGCGCTGGCGCTGGCTGTGAGGAATCCCCACATCGCCGTCACCTATCTGCCGCTCGCCTGCACGGGCGCAACCATCGCCGATGGCCTGCTCGGATCGCAGCGCGCCCGCGAATGCTATCAGGGCCGCGGCAATACCAATTGCCCGACCAGCGTTCCCGCACAGATCGCCGAATTGCGCGACGCCCTCGCGGCCGCCAAACGCCGCCAGCCAGACCGGCAGCTCGATCTCGTGCTGCTGTCGGTCGGCGCCAACGATGTCGATTTTTCCGGGCTGGTCGCCGAGGTGATCGTCAACAACACCGCCGAGCGCGCGATGTTCAAGGGCGCGGGGGTGCTCGGATCCGTGGAGGCCTCCCGCGCGGCGCTCCGGCGCGACCTGCCGCGCGGCTTTTCCCGGCTGCGCGAGGCATTGCGCCCGCTGGTCGGCGACGATCTGTCCCGCGTCGTCTATGCCGCCTACGGCAATCCGGCGCTCGCGAACGGCGCACCGTGCGCGGGAGGTCCGGCCGGCTTCGACATCCATCCGGCCTTCAACGCGGATCCTGCCAGGCTGGAGCGCGTCGCCTCCTTCGTCGACGACGAATTTCTGCCCTATCTGAAAAGCCTCGCCCTCTGTCAGGGCGGCGTGTTGTGCCGCGATGCGCGACGCGACCGCTTTACCTTCGTCGACGGTCACCAGACCGCATTCGCCACGCACGGCTTCTGCGTTCGCTCGCAGAGCGATCCCGCATTCGACCGGCAATGCTTCTCGTCTGATGGCAAAAGCTTCAACACCGACCTCGCCACCGCGCCCACCTCGCCGATGGCCTGTGGCCTGTCGGCCAGCAGCTATCGCGCCTATCTGCCGCGCGGCCGCTGGATCCGCGACGCCAACGACAGTTATTTCTCCGCGATGACCTATCCGCTCGGCGTCGCGATCCAGCCCGCCGACATCCATGACGCAACCTGGGGCGTGTTGTCGGCAGTCTATGGCGGCGCGATTCATCCGACCGCCGAAGGCCATGCTGCCATGGCCGACGCCACGCTGCCGGCGGCCGCGACGATCCTCGGCCTCGGCGCGGCGGTTCGTCCGATCACGGGCGAACCCATCATGCCCCTGTCACCGGCGGCGCAGTAAAAATCCTCGCGCCGGCCCGCCGGGCCTCAGAAGCGAAAAAAGCCAGGCCGCGCGAACTTGCCACGCACCATCCGAGAGCTTTTGGAATTTCGTTGCCGCTCAGGAAGTTGTCGCATCACATGCACAACTTTGACGCAGCAGAGACGTCCATTTTTGCAGGACTTGCGCCCGTCTGTCACGCCGTTGTTATTCGCGCTGGCTAAAGCCGGATTGCCCGAAATCATCTGCGGCTTGAGCAATGGCAACGATCGCGCTTCGAAACATTCGCAAAACCTTCGGCGAGACCGACGTGCTGAAGGGCCTCGATCTTACAATCGAGAATGGACAATTCATTTCGCTGGTCGGACCGTCCGGCTGCGGAAAGTCAACGCTTCTGCGCATCATCGCCGGTCTTGAGACCCAGACCTCGGGCGAGGTGGCGGTGGATGGCCGGCGCATGGAGGGCGTGCGGCCCGCCTCGCGCAACCTGGCGATGGTGTTCCAGTCCTACGCGCTCTATCCGCACCTGTCGGTGTTCGACAACATCGCCGTGCCCCTGCGCATGCAGCGGCTGTCGACCCTGCAGCGCGCGCCGCTGGTCGGCTCGGTCATGCCGGGCCGCCGCCGCGAAGAGCGGACCATCGACGAGGAGGTGCGCGCCATCTCGCGCCAGCTCGATATCGAGCATCTCCTGACGCGCAAGCCCGCGCAGTTGTCCGGCGGCCAGAAGCAGCGCGTCGCCGTGGCCCGCGCCATCGTGCGCAGGCCCAAGGCCTTCCTGTTCGACGAACCGCTGTCCAACCTAGACGCCAAGCTGCGCGTCCACATGCGCAGCGAACTGGCGCAGCTGCATCGCAGGCTCGAAGCGACATTCATCTACGTCACCCACGATCAGGCCGAAGCCATGACGATGTCCGATCGCATCGCGGTGATGATGGACGGCGAGATCGTGCAGATCGGCGAGCCCGCCGACATCTACGCCAATCCGCAGGACATCCGCGTCGCCGAGTTCATCGGCAGCCCGAAAATCAACATCCTGCCCGGCCGGATTTCCGCGGACGGAGCCGTCTACGCGATGGACCATGCCATCGGTCGCGCCGCGACCGCGCAACCCGGCCCGTGCCGTATCGGCGTGCGGCCGGAAAACATCGGGCTGTCCTACGGTCCCTTTGGCGGCACCATCGTGCATGTCGAGAACATGGGCGCCGAGGCGTTCGTGCATCTGCGCGTCGACGCCATCGACCAGCCGGTGGTGATCCGGCAGCCGGACGTCCAGAAAATTCCGGCCGTGGGCGCCTGGCAGTCGTTCGGATTTTCGACGGATGCGGCACGTCTGTTCGATCAGTCCGGACGATGCGTCGCCTTCGCGCCCCTGACCTCGAACGGTGTGAAACGGGAGGCGAGCGTTGGCTGAGCAGGCGATCACCACGCCCCTTCCCCGCCCGCGCCGCGCAAGGCGCGCCCGCGCAACCGCACAGGATCGTGCGAGAACCGGCACCGTCGCCGCGCTGCTCGGCCCGGCGCTCATGCTGATGATGCTGATGCTGATCGGGCCGACCGTGATGGTGATCGCCCTGTCGTTCACCGACTACCAGCTTGGCAACCCGGGGCTCGCATGGATCGGGCTTGATAACTATCGCGAGATGCTCGCGGACCGCGTGTTCTGGGTCTCGCTCACCAATACGCTGACCTATGTGCTGATCGTCGTGCCGGGCGGCGTCGCGCTCGGCCTCGGCGTCGCCATGCTGATCCAGGGCGGCACCTCGCTGCGCGAGTTCTACCGGACGATCTACTTCCTCCCCGTGATGGCGACGCTGATCGCCATGGCGATCGTGTGGGAGTTCATGCTGCATCCGCAGTTCGGGCTTGTGAACTGGCTGCTCACCAGCGTGGGGCTGGAGCCGCGAAGCTGGCTCCAGGACCGCTCGACCGCGCTCGGTTCGCTCGCCGCCATCGGCATCTGGCAGAGCCTCGGCTTCAACATGGTGCTGTTCCTCGCCGGACTGATCTCGATCCCGAGCTACCTTTACGAGGCCGCCGAGCTCGACGGCGCATCCAGCCCATGGGCCCGCTTTCGCCTCGTGACATGGCCGCTGCTCGCGCCGGTCACGATGTTCGTTGTGGTCATCAGCGGCATCCGCTCGTTTCAGGTGTTCGACACCGTGCACGTGCTGACCAAGGGCGGACCGTCCAAGGCCACGGAAGTGCTGATCTACACGATCTATTCCGAAGGATTCGAATTCTTCCGCTCCGGCTACGCGGCCGCGCTGACGGTGGTGTTCCTGATCTTCGTGCTGGCGCTCACGCTGGTCAAGGCGTGGCTGGCGGACCGCGACGCAACGAGGGCCTGATCCGATGACACGTTCCTTCGCCGCCTCCGCCGCCCGCCATGCCGTGCTGGGTCTCGGCGCGCTGGTGATGCTGATGCCCTTCATCTGGATGATCTCGACGGCCGCCAAGCCGCCGACCGAGATCTTCACCAAGGACATCCACCTGATCCCGCACCAGTTCGCGCTGTGGGACAATCTGGCGACCGCGTTCGGCAAATCGCATCTCGTGCGCTTCCTGATCAATGGCGTGATCGTCACCGTCTCGATCTTCGTGCTGCAGGTTCTGGTGGCGATGCCCGCCGCCTACGCGCTCGCCAAGCTGCGTTTTCTCGGCCGCAACACCGTGTTCGCGCTGATCCTGTTCTGCATCCTGATCCCGCCTCAGGCCACCGCCATCCCGGTTTTCCTGATGTTCCATCAGATCGGCATTCTCGACACCTACGCCTCGCTGGTGCTGCCGTTCACCATCTCCGCCTTCGGCGTTTTCCTGATGCGCCAGTTCTTCCGTACCGTGCCGGATGACCTGATCGACGCCGCGCGGATGGATGGCCTGTCGGAGTTCGCCATCGTCTGGCGCGTGATGCTGCCGGCGACGATCCCGGCGCTGGTCGCCTTCGGCATCTTCTCGCTGATCGCACACTGGAACGACTATTTCTGGCCGCTGATCGTGCTCAACAGCGAACAGCTGCGCACCCCGCCGCTCGGCGTCGCGGACTTCCGCAACAACGAAGCCGGCACCGACTACGGTCCGCTGATGGCAGCAGCCATGGTGATCATCGCCCCGCTGGTGATCGCCTTCCTGCTCGCCCAGCGCCGCTTCGTCGAGGGCATCACGTTCTCCGGAATGAAGTAAACCCGCATTCCGGCTTACTGGAGGGAAGACGATGAAGAAGCTGTTGCTGGGCGGCGCTCTCGCGCTGCTGATGGGAGTGGCGGGGGCGCGCGCCGCCGACGTCGAGATCGTGATGCAGTATCCTTATCCGGAACTGTTCACCGAGACTCACAAGAAGATCAGCGAGGAGTTCGCCAAGATCCACCCCGAGATCAAGGTGACGATGCGCGCTCCTTACGATTCCTACGAGGAAGCGACGCAGAAGGTGCTGCGCGAGGCGGTGACCAACCAGATCCCCGACGTCACTTTCCAGGGTCTCAACCGCGTCCGCGTGCTGGTCGACAAGAACATCGCCCAGCCGCTCGATGGGTACATCGCCGCCGAGAAGGATTTCGACAAGCAGGGCTTCCATCAGGCGATGTACGACATCGGCACCGCCAATGACAAAGTCTACGCGCTGCCCTTCGCCGTCTCGCTGCCGATCGTCTACTACAACCTGGACCTCGTGAAGCAGGCGGGCGGCGACGTCAACAACCTGCCGACCACCTGGGACGGCGTGGTGGACCTCGCCAAGAAGATCAAGGCGCTCGGTCCCGACATCAACGGCGTCACCTATGTGTGGGACATCACCGGCAACTGGCTGTGGCAGGCTCCGGTGTTCGCGCGTGGCGGCACGATGCTGAACGCCGACGAAACCAAGGTTGCGTTCGATGGTCCGGAAGGCCAGTTCGCGATGCGCACCATCGCGCGTCTGGTGACCGAGGCCGGCATGCCGAACCTCGACCAGCCGTCGATGCGCTCCACCTTCGCGGCCGGCAAGACCGGCATCCACATCACCTCGACGTCTGACCTCAACAAGACGACGCAGATGATCGGCGGCAAGTTCGAGCTCAAGACCTCGTCCTTCCCCGACATCGCCAAGCCCAACGGCCGTCTGCCGGCGGGCGGCAACGTCGTGATGATCCTGTCCAAGGACAAGGCCAAGCGCGATGCGGCGTGGGAAGTCGTGAAGTTCTGGACCGGCCCGAAGGGCGCGGCGATCATGGCCGAGACCACCGGCTACATGCCGCCGAACAAGCTCGCCAACGAGCTGTATCTGAAGGACTTCTACGTCAAGAACCCGAACAACTACGCCGCCGTGAGCCAGCTCGCGCTGCTCACCAAGTGGTATGCATTCCCGGGTGAAAACGGCCTGAAGATCACCGACGTGATCAAGGATCACATGAACAGCGTGATCTCCGGCGCGCGCGCCAAGGAGCCGGACGCGGTGCTCAAGGAGATGGCCTCCGACGTGCAGCGCCTGCTGCCGCGCACCACCCAGGGCAGCGCCCGCTAAGCCCGACGCCACATGGCCCGGCCGCCCCGCGCGGCCGGGCCATGTTCTTTGTAACGCTGGAAATGCCGCCATGAAGCTCATCCACCTGAGCGATATCCACCTGACGACGCCGGGTGCGACCATCTCGGGACGCGATCCGAACGCCAATCTCGACCGCGCGCTCGCCCATATCCTCGCCGATCATGCCGACGCCGAGCTGATGGTCATCACAGGCGACCTGTCGGACTGGGGCGAGCTCGCCGACTACACGCGCCTGCGCGAGCGGATCGCCGCCTTCCCGATCCCGACCCGGCTGTGCATCGGCAATCACGATCGCCGGGAAACGTTCCTGCAAGTGTTCCCGAACGCCGCCGACGCCAACGGCTTCGTGCAGGGCCTCCACGATACCTCGATGGGACGCTGTCTGTTTCTCGACACCGTGCAGCCGGGCAGCCATGGCGGCAGCTATTGCGAGGCACGTCAGGACTGGCTGGATGCCCGCCTTGGCGAACACGACGGGCCGTTCTTCATCTTCATGCATCACCATCCGATGCCGATCGGCCTTGCGCCCATCGACAGCATCCGCCTCAGCGACGATGTCGCGTTCCGCGCCATCATCGGACGCCATCGCGACCGCATCCGCCACATCTTCTTCGGCCACTGTCACCTGCCGCTGGCGGGTTCGGTCAGCGGCGTGCCGACCACCTCGCTGCGCGGCACCAACCATCAAAGCTATCCGCTGTTCCGGGAAGCAAAGCTGCTGACCTCGTGCGACCTGCCGGAATCCTACGGCGTCGCATTCATCGCGGACGACTACACGGCCGTGCACATGATCGAATTCGGCTACGCCGGCGAGATCCGCACTTCGGCCTCGCCCGACTACAACACCTGGAATCGGGAGACCATGGTCCGATGAAGTTCGCTATTCTCACCGACACCCACTTCGTTCCCTCCGGCATCCGCCTCTATGGGCTCGATCCCGCGCCGCGCCTGCGCGTGGCCGTGGATACGATCAACGCGGCGCATCCCGACATCGCCTTCGTCATCATCAGCGGCGACCTCGCCCACTGGGGCGAGACGGTCGCCTATGAGAGCCTGCGCACGGAAATATCGCGCTTCAACGCGCCGGTGATCCTGATGATGGGCAACCATGACAAGCGCGCCCCGTTTCGCGCGCAATTTCCCGGCGCGGACCGCGACGACGCCGGCTTCGTGCAGGCCGTGCACCGCTTCGAGGCGGCGACCGTCATCACGCTCGACACTCTCAACGAAGACGCGCCGGACCATGCCGGCCTGCTCTGCGAAGCACGCCTTGCATTTCTGGAGGACGCGCTGCGCTCGGCCCCGGCCGACCGGCCTGTTCTGCTGTTCCAGCATCACCCGCCCTTCGATACCGGCCTGCGCTACATGGACGGCATCAAGCTCGCCAACGGCGACGACGAGTGGGCGGTGTTCGAGCGAACCCGCAAGCCGGACCAGATGTTCATGGGCCATGTCCACCGTCCCATCGCCGGAACCTGGCGCGGCGTGCCGTTTCACATCCAGCGTGCGCTGATCCATCAGGTCGCATTCGATCTCGACAGCGAAGGCCACATTCCCGGCAGCCACGAGCCGCCCGACTATGGCTTCGTGCATCTGGATCGCGGCAACGTCATCATCCACCAGTGCCCGTTCCTCTACGACGGCCCGCGGTTCTCGCTGCATGATCCAGCCGCGCAGCGTGCGCAGTCCATCGGGGAACTGAGGGCGGCGATCGGCGAGACGGCCTGAGGAATCAGCCCGCAGGCGTCAGAGGATAGTGAGCCCGGATGCGGAAGTTCGCGCCGGGCGCGTCCTGTTTGAACAGCGCGATCCGGTCGATCGGCAGCGACCGCAGGTTCAGCGCGGCGAACCGTGCGTCGAGAACCATGCGCACATGCTCGCGCCGCTCGGCGGGCAGACGGCCGGTCAGCGTCATGTGGAAGCGGAATTCCTCGAACACGTAAGGGTAGCCCCAGCGGTCCAGCAGCGCGACCTGCGCTGGCGACAACGCATCCGGTTTGCGGCGCGCGCGGTCGGCCTCCGCCAACGGCGCGCGAAACCCGTCGAACTCGCGCACGCAGTCGGCGGCCAGCGCCTGCAACGCCGCGACCGGCTCCGACGGCACGATGGCGACGAACGCGCCGATCGAGCGGACAACAGGTTCTATCACCGGGATAACGCGCGACGTTTCGGAAAAACGCCTGCAGGCCGCATGCAACATCTCCGCGTCCTGACCTAAGGCCAGCGCGAAGGGCGCTTTCAGCGTCGCGTGAAACCCATAGACGCGCGGATCAGCCGTCAGGCCGCGCCAATCGGAAATGGCCGCCTCAAGGTCCGCCGCGAACGGCACCGGCGTGCCGGTCCGCGGGTCATACCCCAATGTCTGCGCGCCGAACGCGGCGAGCGCATCATCCGGGGGGGGCGCGAAATAAATGGCGTAACGGGGAAAACTCGGCATCAGTCTTTTCGTCTGGGCATCATGCGGCAATCGTCCGCACCGAACCGGCCGCCGGGCGCAGCCGCGTGCCATCGCTCAGATACACAAGACGACCGCCGGCAACAACGCCGACGATGCGCGGCCGCAGCGCGATGCCCGCATCCACCAGCAGCACGTCCGCCCGTGCGCCTTCACGCAGTTCGCCGCGATCCGAAAGACCCGCCGCCAGAGCGGGCGCGCCGGACACCAGATGCCAGGCCTCCGGCAGATCGAGAACACCATCCCCGGCCAGACGGAACGCCGCCAGCAGCGGCGCGGGATAGTAGTAATCGGACGACAGGATCGAGCACAGGCCCTTGGCGATCATGTCCGAGGCGCGGGTCCAGCCGGTGTGACTGCCGCCGCGCACCACGTTCGGCGCGCCGAACACGATGAAGTCTCCGCCCTGCGCCGCCTCCCGCGCGGTCTCCTCGTTGATCGGAAACTCGGCAATCGCAATGCCCATCGCACGAAATTCGCGCCGCTGCCCGGGCGTGGCATCGTCATGCGAGAGCATCCGCACGCCATGCGCGCGCGCCGCCGCCGCCAGCCGCGCGATGGAGGCAGGCACCTCGCTTGCGCCGGCCATCACCTCCGCGACCAGCGCGTCGAATGCCTCGCCTGAAAGCCCGCTGCGCTCGACCATCTTCTGCCGCTTCTGCGGCTTGGAGCCGTTGATCAGCGTCAGGTCCATATGATCGTTGAAGGCGATCAGATCCAGCCGCCCCTCGCCCATCCAGCGGATCAACGTCTCTTCCGCCGCCAGATTGAAGGTCTCGTGCCGCAGGTGAAACCGGGTGTCGGCGGCAAGTTGCGGCCGCATCGCCTCGATCCCTCCAAGCAGCCGCTCGGCGTTGTCCGCGCTGCGCAGGCCCGGCTCCCACGACCAGGTGACGGCGTGGAACACCGTGGTGATGCCGTTGGCGATAGCCTGCCGGTCGCTTTCCGCCAGCGCGAGGTCGACGGGAAAATCAACGCCCGGACGCGGCATCATCTGCCGCTCGAACGCATCGCCGTGGATATCAACGATCCCCGGCAGCACCAGAAGCCCGTCGGCGGACAATTCGGTCGCGCCGGCCGCAGGCGAGAACGTCAGCCCCTCGCCGTTGACGCCGAGGCTCGTGTCCTGAAGCGCGCCGTCCACCAGAACGCGGCCGCCCGCAATCCGAAATTCCATGTTCAACTTTCTCCCGTGGCCGTCTTTGCGGACGGCACGGCTCGCAGCCCGACCGCTTCACGAGACGGCTTAGATAATCCAAACCGTCGCGGCCCCGGTACTTATCATTTATGGTGACAATATAATGACAATCACAATCCCACGAGCGGGATGTGGAGAAAGGGACCATTCAAGGCGCTGTCACACGACTGTTAAACGGCAAGGATAGCGATGCTCCCGTGTTTCTTGCGGAGGGCATCGCATGCTTGTGGTCGAAGGATTGACCTGCCGCTTCGGTGAAAAATCCGCCGTTGACAACGTTTCATTTTCCGTCCCGTCCGGCACGTTCGTGGGCGTCATCGGACGCTCGGGCGCCGGGAAATCGACGCTGCTGCGTACGATAAACCGGCTTGGCGAGCCCACTTCCGGACGGTTGCTGTTCGACGGACAGGACGTGACGACGCTGCGCGGAGCGGAGCTTCGCCAATGGCGCGCGCGTTGCGCGATGATCTTTCAGCAGTTCAATCTGGTCGGCCGCCTCGACGTGCTGACCAACGTGATGATGGGGCGCCTGTCCGAGATGCCGCTGTGGCGCTCGCTCACGAAGATGTGGTCGGAAACAGACAAGTCGCTCGCCATGTCGGCGCTGGAGCAGTTCGACATGGCCGCCCTCGCGGCACAGCGGGCGGACTCGCTGTCCGGCGGCCAGCAGCAACGCGTCGCCATCGCCCGCGCGCTGGTGCAGAAGCCGCAGATCGTGCTGGCGGATGAGCCCATCGCCTCGCTCGACCCGCGCAACACCAGGATCGTGATGGACACGCTGCTGCGCATCAACAGGCACTTCGGCATCACCGTGATCTGCAACCTGCACTCGCTCGATCTGGCACGCAGCTATTGCGACCGGCTGATCGGCATGTCGTCGGGGCGCGTGGTGTTCGACGGCGCGCCGGCTGCCCTGACCGATCAGGTCGCACACGAACTCTACGATCTCGAGCCGGGCCTGGAGCCGGCCATCCGCGAGCCGCGCAGCCAGACGGGCGATGTTCCCGCGCTGGGCGAGGCCTACGCCTGATACCAATCCCCTGCCGGAGGGGCTTATCCGGCTCTGCGATCTGAGCCCGAGGAGAGATCATGATCACCCGTCGCACGCTTGTGGCCGGCGCCGCCGCGCTCGCCTTCGCCTCCACCAGCGCCTTCGCGCAGGACTGGAAAGCCAAATACTCCGAACTGAACTTCGCCATCATCCCCGCCGAGAACGCCACCGGCGTGACCGAGCGATGGGGGCCCTTCGTCAACTATCTGTCGAAGGAACTCGGCGTGAAGGTGAACCTGCGCCTCGCCAACGACTACGCCGCCGTGATCGAGGGCCAGCGCTCCGGCAACATCCAGATCGCCAGCTACGGCTCGGCGTCCTTCGCCCGCGCCCGCCTGACCGGCGTGAAGACCGATGCGTTCGCCAACGACATCAACAAGGACGGTTCAACCGGCTACTATTCGGTGTTCTTCGTGAAGGCTTCGAGCCCGTACAAATCCATCGACGATCTCAAAGGCAAGAACCTCGGTCTCGTCGACCCCAACTCGACCTCGGGCAACAACGTGCCGCGCTTCGAACTGAACAAGATGAACATCTCCGATGCTGAAAACTATTTTAGCAAGGTCGTGTTCACTGGCAGCCATGAAAACGCATTGCTCGCGCTCGCTCAGGGCACCGTCGATGTGGCCGCCAACCAGTGGACCAACGACAACGATTCGACCCTCGCCGCCATGCTGCACAAGGGCATGCTGAAGAACGCCGATGGCTCGCCGATGAAGAAGGACGACTTCCGTATCGTCCACACATCGGCACCGATCATCAATGGCCCTTATGCCTACAACTCCGATCTGCCGGATGACCTGAAGGCAGCAATCCGTCAGGCGTTCCTTGATGCGCCGAAGAAGGACAAGGACATGTTCGACCGTCTGTCCGACGGCCAGAAGCTCGGCTTCCATCCGGCGACGACCAAGGACTGGGACGGCACGATCGAGCTGATCAAGTTCGTCGACAGCCTGCGCAAGAAGAGGGCCTCGTAAGCGACTCTGCCAACCCGAAGGGAGCCGGATCAGGAGATCCGGCTCCCTTCAATTATCCGGATCTTCCATGACGGATTCCATCGCGATCCTCCCCGCTGCGCAACTGGCGGCGCTCAATGAAGGCTACCGCAAGGCCATCGCCAAACGGCAAAGGCGCAGCTTTCTCGCGCTCGCGGTGTTCATCGGGATGCTGGCGCTGGCGATGCGTGGCGCCGAAGTCGACATCGCGGCTCTTACTGGCAAGATCGGCAATTTTTTCAGCTATTTCGACCGCATCTTCCGCCTCGACAGCGGCCTGCGCGTCTGGAACGATCCCGTCGAATGGTTCTGGGGCCTGAAGAGCTGGCTGCCGCTGCTCGGCGAAACGCTGCTCATCAGCTATGTCGGCACGATGATCGGATTCGTGTTCGCTTTCGCGCTGAACTTTCTTGCGGCGAAAAACACGACGCCGAATCGCTGGCTACAACTGCTCGTGCCGCGCTTTCTTGAGTTCTGCCGTACGGTACCGGACATCGTGTTCGCGCTGGTCTTCGTCATCGCCTTCGGCCTCGGACCGATGGCGGGCGTGCTGGCCATCGCCATCCATTCCACCGGCGCGCTCGGCAAGCTGTTCACCGAGATTGTCGAGAACGCCGACATGAATCCGGTCGAGGGGCTGCGCTCCACCGGCGCGAGCTGGATTTCCTCCATGCGCTTCGCCGTGGTGCCGCAGGTTCTGGCGGGCTTTGCCAGCTACTCGCTGCTACGCTTCGAGATCAACGTGCGCGGCGCATCCGTCATGGGCTTTGTCGGCGCGGGCGGCATCGGCCAGGAACTGATCGTATCGGTCCGCAAATTCTATTATTCCGATGTCAGCGCCATCCTGCTGCTGATCATCGTCACGGTCTTTACCATCGATATCGCCACCGGCTGGCTGCGCCGCCGCCTGTTCAGCGAGGAACGGGCATGAGCGAGCTGTCGCCCCCGAACGTCGAGACAATGCGCCAGCGCTATCCGACGGTGTTCGCCCCGCCGGGGCGCGGCCGGCTCGTCGGCATCGCCGTCGCCGCCGCGCTGACGGGACTGTTTATCTTTGGCCTCGTCCGCTTCGAGTTTTCGCCGCAGCGGATGCTGAACGGCTTCAGCCAGCTCGGCTGGATCGTCATGATGATGATCCCGCCCGATCCCGGCTCGTCATTCCGGGCCTACATCGCGGCCATGGGCGAGACGCTGTCCATCGCGTTGCTCGGCACCGCGCTCGCCGCGCTGTTCGCACTGCCGGTGAGCCTGCTCGCCGCGCGCAATATCATCCCATCGGCGATCTTTCGCTTTCCGGTCCGGCGTTTCCTCGACACCATCCGCGGCGTCGATACGCTGATCTGGGCGCTGGTCTGGATCAATGTCGTCGGCCTCGGGCCGTTCGCCGGCGTGCTCGCCATCGCGATCTCGGATTTCGGATCGTTCGGAAAGCTGTTTTCCGAGGCCATCGAGACGGCCGACCGCAAACCGGTGGAGGGCATCCGCGCATCCGGCGGCAGCCGCCTGCATGAAATCCGGTTCGGATTGATCCCTCAGGTCCTTCCCGTGATCGCAAGTCAGGCACTGTATTTCTTCGAATCGAACACCCGCTCCGCCACCATCATCGGCATCGTCGGCGCGGGCGGCATCGGGCTGCAACTGGCCGAACAGATCCGCGTGCTGGAATGGCAGAAGGTCTCGTTCCTGATCCTGATGATCCTGATCGCGGTCGCGGTGATCGATCAGATCTCGAGCCGGCTGCGGATGGCGATCATCGGACGGCGCGCCGTCGCCTGACAGCGGCCCCGCGTATCATCGGACACGGCTCACGTATCGACGATGAACTCGACCCGCTCGGCTGCGAACCGCGAATATTTGGTCACGACCGGCCGCCCGTCGCCATCGACATCCGTCGAATCCACCACGAGGACCGAGCGTCCCAGCGCGATGTCCAGCCGCGCGCAGTCGGTCGCGTCTGCGACAGCCGCCCTGATGCGCGTCCATGTCCGGCGATAGTTGCGGATGTCGTAATGCGCGAGCAGCGCCGTCATCGTCCGCGTCCGCTCATAGATTTCCGCAACATCGGGAAACCGCGCGGCCTCGAACCAGTTGGTGCCGACGCAGATCGGCGCGCGATCGGCGAACCGCAGCGTCTCGATCCACGCCAGGGGCGTGCCGGCCTTGACGCCAAGGCGGCGTGCCAGCTCGCGATTTGCTTCCTCGACACCGCTCGCCAGCAGCCGCCCGCGCGGCTCCCGCCCTTCCTGTCCAACGATTTCGGAGAAGCGCGTGCGCGATCGCAGAGGATAGGAAATGCGCTGCGCCTCCACATAGGTTCCGCTGCCGCGCTCGGCGCGCACCAGTCCACGCTCGGCCAGCATGGCAATGGCGCGGCGCACCGTGTGACGGTTCACGCCGTGACTATCCGCAATCTCGTTTTCGCTGGGCAGCTTCTCGCCCGGCGCATAGACGCCATCCGCGATGCCGCGCTCGATCGCGTTGGCAACACGCCGCCACAGCGCAATGCCCTCGTCGTGATGGTGCTCGATGCTCATCGCCGGTCCCGGAAAAAGTCGCTCGACGCGTCATAAAGGGGTCACGACGGGGTTGTAAAGTTGTCTAGTAAAGCGCATAACTTTTGAAACATGACCCAAGCTCATCCATCCCCCCTGGAAGACATCCGCCGCGCCGCCATGGCGGTTCTGGTACAGACCCCGTCGTCCGACATCGCACCGTTGGTGGAAACGTTTTCCGCGCCGCCAAATGAAATCCTTCGCGAGCCCGAGACCGGCCTCGTGCTGGTGCGCGGCCGCATCGGCGGCGATGGCGCACCCTTCAACATGGGCGAAGCCACGGTGTCCCGCGCCGCTGTCCGTCTTGCGACCGGGGAGACCGGCTTCGGCTACGCACTTGGCCGCGATCGCGAGAAGGCCCGACTCATCGCGCTCTGCGATGCGCTGATTCAGACCAAAACCCATGCCGATCTCGTCGAACGGAACGTGCTGGCGCCGCTGCGCGAGCGCCTCGAAACACGACGACGTGAGCAGGCCGAGCAGACCGCGGCAACGCGCGTCGATTTCTTCACCATGGTGCGAGGCGAGGGGTGAGATGACGATGATCGACACCCCTGCACTTCCGGCAAAGGTCGCGACCGCGCAGGCGACGTTCCGCACGATCATGGATGCGATGGCGCGTCCAGGCACCCTTCAGCGCGTCCGCGACGTTCCGTCAGGGGCGCCGGCACACCTCGCCCCCGCGAGTGCCGCGCTGATGCTGGCGCTGTCCGATCACGAGACGCCGGTCTGGCTCGACGCCGCGCTGGCCACCGGCGAGACCGCGAACTGGCTCCGCTTTCACAGCGGCGCGCCCATCGTGACCGACGTTACTCAAGGCAGCTTCGTGCTTTGCACGACACCTGCGAGCGTGCCGTCGCTGAACCAGCTTGCGCTGGGCACCAGCGAATATCCAGACCGCTCCGCGACATTGATCGTGCAGGTGGAGAGCCTGTCGGAGGGACGGCCGGTCGCGCTGCGCGGGCCGGGCATTCGCGGCGAGGCGACGCTGCGCGCCGCCATCGCCCCGGACCTTGTCGCGATGCTGCAGGCCAACCATGCGCTATTCCCGCGCGGCATCGATACCTTGCTGGTTGCAGACGACGCAATCATCGCCCTTCCGCGCTCGACGCGGCTCACCATGCAGGGAGACGCCTGATGTATGTCGCAGTGAAAGGCGGCGAACGTGCCATCGCCAATGCCCACCGCCTGCTGGCGCATCAACGGCGCGGCGACCGGAGCGTTCCAGAACTGACGCTCGATCAGATCGCGAACCAGCTCGGCCTCGCGGTCGATCGCGTGATGGGCGAAGGCTCGCTCTATGATCGCGAACTCGCCGCGCTCGCCGTCAAGCAGGCACGTGGCGATCTGATCGAGGCGATCTTCCTGCTGCGCGCGTTCCGCGCCACGCTGCCGCGTTTCGGCGCGACCGAGCCGGTGGACACCGGCGCGATGCAGGTGCGCCGCCGCATCTCCGCGACCTTCAAGGATATTCCCGGCGGTCAGGTGCTCGGCCCGACCTTCGACTACACCCATCGCCTGCTCGATCCGGCGCTGGCCGGCGAGAACGATCCGCCTGCGCCCGCGACCATGCCGGCGGACGGCGAGGCGATGCCGCGCGTCACCGACATTCTCGGACACGACGGCCTGATCGAGCCCTCGCCCGCTGCGGACTCCGACGCACCGGTCAACGATCTCACCCGCGAGGCGCTGAGCTTTCCGGCGGATCGCGATCTGCGCCTGCAAAATCTCGCGCGCGGCGACGAAGGCTTCCTGCTGGCGCTCGGCTATTCCACGCAGCGCGGCTATGGCCGCAATCATCCGTTCGCCGGCGAAATCCGTTTCGGCGAAGTCGAGGTGGAATTCGTCGCGCCGGATGTCGGCTTCGCGGTGCCGCTCGGCACCATCTCCGTCACCGAATGCCAGATGGTGACGCAGTTCAAAGGCTCGGCCACCGAGGCGCCCTGCTTCACGCGCGGCTACGGCCTCGTATTCGGGCAGGCCGAGCGCAAGGCGATGTCGATGGCGCAGGTGGACCGCGCCTTACGCGCGCGCGAACTCGGTGAAGACGTGCTGGCTCCTGCGCAGGACGAGGAATTCGTGCTGTCGCATTCCGACAACGTGCAGGCCACCGGCTTCGTCGAGCATCTGAAGCTGCCGCATTACGTCGACTTCCAGTCCGAGCTTGGCCTGCTGCGCAAGCTGCGCGCGGAATTCTTTGCCGCGAAGGATGAGAGCGACCCACTTCAGGAGGCTGCGGAATGACCGCGCAGACCGCAGAAACGCCGATGTACAATTTCGCCTATCTCGACGAGGAGACGAAGCGGATTATCCGCCGCGCCATCCTCAAGGCGATCGCGATTCCCGGCTATCAGGTTCCGTTCGCGAGCCGCGAGATGCCGATGCCTTACGGTTGGGGCACCGGCGGCGTCCAGGTGACGGCCGCGATCCTCGGCCCCGCCGATACACTCAAGGTGATCGATCAGGGCTCGGACGACACCACCAACGCGATCTCGATTCGGCAGTTTTTTGCGAAGACCGCGGGCGTCGCCACCACCACCATCACGACGGACGCCACCGTGATCCAGACCCGTCACCGCATTCCGGAAACGCCGCTGGCGGAGAATCAGGTGCTGGTCTATCAGGTGCCGATCCCCGAACCCTTGCGCTATCTCGAACCGCGCGAGACCGAGACGCGCCGCATGCACGCGCTCGCCGAATACGGCCTGATGCACGTGAAGCTGTATGAGGACATCGCCCGGTTCGGCCACATCGCCACGGCCTACGCCTATCCGGTGAAGGTGAATGGCCGCTATGTGATGGATCCCTCGCCGACGCCGAAATTCGACAATCCCAAGATGAACGACTGCGCGGCGCTGCAACTGTTCGGCGCGGGGCGTGAGAAGCGCATCTATGCGGTACCGCCGTATACGCAGGTGGTCTCGCTCGACTTCGAGGACCATCCTTTCGAACCCTACCGGCATGACGCCTGCTGCGGGCTGTGCGGTGCGACCGATTCCTATCTCGACGAGATCGTGACCGACGACAAAGGCTCACGCCTGTTCGTGTGTTCGGACACCGATTACTGCGGCGCGCGGCAGGCGGATGGCCATCGCGGCCCCGAAGCGGTGCCGGCGGGACTTTCGACGGAGCAGGCTCATGGCTGACGGCCTTCATATGCAGACGCTTCCGGCCGGCGCGCAGGACGAAGCGCCGCTGATGGTCGCCGAGGGTCTGGCGAAATCCTACGGCCACCTCAAGGCCTGCCGCGACGTGTCGTTCGAACTCTATCGCGGCGAGGTGCTCGCCATCGTCGGCGAATCCGGTTCGGGCAAATCCACCCTGCTGCGTCTGCTCTCAGCCCAGATGGAGCCGAGCGCGGGCCGCGTCTCCTATCGTCTGCGCGACGGCGCGCTGCGCGATCTCGCAACGCTCGGCGAGGCGGAGCGCCGCCTGCTGTTCCGCACCGACTGGGGCTTCGTGCATCAGGATCCCGCGACGGGCCTGCGCATGTCGGTTTCGGCCGGAGCCAATGTCGGCGAGCGGCTGATGGCGGTCGGCTGGAATCACTACGGCAACATCCGCGATACCGCCGCCGACTGGCTGGAGCGTGTCGAGATCGACACCGCCCGCATGGACGACGCGCCGCGCACCTATTCCGGCGGCATGCGCCAGCGCCTGCAGATCGCGCGCAACCTCGTCACCGGCCCGCGCCTCGTCTTCATGGACGAGCCGACCGGCGGCCTCGACGTCTCGGTGCAGGCGCGGCTGCTCGATCTGGTGCGGCGCCTGGTCGACGAGCTGGGTCTCGCTGCCATCGTGGTGACGCATGACCTGGCCGTGGCCCGCCTGCTCTCCCACCGCGTGATGGTGATGAAGGGCGGCCGGGTGATCGAGACCGGACTGACCGATCAGGTGTTCGACGATCCGCGCGAGCCGTATACACAGTTGCTCGTGTCTTCCATTCTGCCGGCATGAGATGACCATGACCAATGCGATCGAAGTGTCCGACGTCTCGAAAGCCTTCACCATGCACCTGCATGGCGGCCTGCGGCTGCCGGTGGTGAACAACGTCAATTTCGAGGTCCGCGCAGGCGAATGCGCCGTGCTGTCCGGCCCCTCCGGTGCGGGCAAGTCGTCGATCCTGAAGATGATCTTCGGCAACTACCGTTGCGACGCGGGCCACATCCGCGTCCGCCACGGCGAGACATGGGTGGATATCGCCAGCGCCGCGCCGCGCCGCGTGCTGGACGTGCGCAACCATACCATCGGTTATGTCAGCCAGTTCCTGCGCGCCATCCCGCGCGTTCCGGCGCTGGACATCGTCGCCGAACCGCTGCTGGCGCAGGGCGTTCCGCACGAGGAGGCCCGCGAATGCGCCGGCAGACTGCTCAAGCGTCTCAACATCGGCGAGCGGCTGTGGCCGCTGCCGCCCGCGACGTTCTCGGGCGGCGAACAGCAGCGCGTCAATATCGCGCGCGGCTTCATCCCGGATTTGCCGGTGCTGCTGCTCGACGAACCCACCGCCTCCCTTGACGCGGCGAACCGCGAAGTGGTGATAGACCTCGTCGCCGCCAAGAAACGCCAAGGCGTCGCCATGCTCGCCATTGTCCACGACGATGACGTGCGTTCACGCATTGCAGACCAGTTGATCGACGTGACGGCCTTTGCCGCCTAGGACACAACCGACCATGACGTCACCGCAAGATATCATCCTCCGGAACGCACGGATCGTGCTGGCTGACCGCGTCATCGAGCAGGGCTGGCTCGCCATGGATCGCGGCGAGATCGTCGCCTTCGGTGAAGGCGGCGGCGCGCCGGCAGGCAGCGAGGACGCCGGCGGCGACATCGTGATGCCCGGGTTGATCGAACTGCACACAGATCACCTCGAAGCGCACTACATGCCGCGCCCGAAGGTGATGTGGGATCCGGTCGCCGCCGTGGTCTCCTACGACGGCCAGCTCGCCACCAGCGGCATCACCACGGTGCTGGATTCGTTGAGAGTCTGCCGCGAGGAGGAGATGGAGCCGGGCGAAGGCGAGGCCGCCCTGCTGGCCCGCGCCATCGCCACCGCGCGCGAGGCAGGACTTTTGCGTGCCGACCACTATCTGCATCTGCGCTGCGAAATCCCCTCGCCGCAAATCGTCGCCGAAGCCAGGGAACTGGTCGACCGTCCGGACGTGCGGCTGATGTCGCTGATGGATCACACGCCGGGCCAGCGCCAGTTCCGCGACGAGGTCAAGCTCCGCGACTACTATCGCGGCAAGGGCGGCGGCATGACCGACGCCCAGCTCGACGCGCTGTTCGCCCAGCGCCAGTTCTACAAGGACGCGTATGCCGACGCCAACCTGCATGCCATCGTCGCGTTGGCGAAGCAGCACGGCATCGCGCTGGCGAGCCACGATGACACCACCGACGAGAACGTCGCCGACGCGGTGCGCGACGGCGTCGCCGTGGCCGAGTTTCCAACGACGCTGGAAGCCGCGCGGCAGTTGCGCGACGCCAATATCGCGATCCTGATGGGCGCGCCCAACGTGGTGCGCGGCGGCTCGCATTCCGGCAACATCGCCGCCGTCGATCTGGCGAACGAGGGCCTGCTCGACGTGCTCTCGTCCGACTACGTCCCGTCGAGCCTGTTGATGGGCGCGCTGCAACTGCCGGAGCGCGTACAGGGCATCGACCTCGCCGGCGCGGTCCGCACCGTCACCAAGACGCCCGCCGACGCCATCGGTCTCAGTGATCGCGGCGAGATCGCCGTCGGCAAGCGGGCCGACCTGATCCGCGTGCACATGGCGGGCAGCATTCCCGTGGTGCGCAGCGTGTGGCGCGAGGGACGGCGCGTGGCATGAGCGACTGCCCCGACAGCATCGTGCAGGCGGCGCCCGGCAAACTGGGACCGGGCCGCCTCGTGCTGGTCGTCGGCCCCAGCGGTGCGGGCAAGGACACGCTGCTCGATCACGCGCGCATGGCTTGCGCGAAAAATCCGGAGATCGTCTTCGTGCGGCGCGTGGTGACACGCGCGGCCTCGGCGTTCGAGGACAACGAGGCGATGACGCCACAGGCTTTTGGCAAAGCGGTCGCCCAGGGCGCGTTCGCGGCGCACTGGGGCGCGCATGGCAACCGCTACGGCCTGCGCCGCGATCTCGACGACGAGATCCGCGCGGGCCGCACGGCGGTCGCCAACGTATCGCGCGCCGCCATCGGCGACCTGCGCGCGCGCTATGCCAACACGGTCGTCGTGCTGGTCACTGCCCCGCCCGAGGTGCTGGCCGAGCGCCTTGCAGGACGCGCCCGCTCCAGCGACGGGCCGGTCGATGCGCGGCTGAACCGTGTCGTGGACGAGGCGGCGCTCGCGCCGGACATCACCATCAGCAACACCGGCCCGGTGAGCGAAGGCGCGGCCGTGCTGCTGGCTGCGATCCGGAGCGATTGAAAAGGCGAGGCCCATGATCATCGACAGCATCGCGCAACTCGAAGACATCTACGGCTTCCCCAACGACGCCTCGACCGTGAAGGTCGCCGACCGCATCACGGCGCACTATCGCACGCTGATCGAGGCCGCGCCCTTCGCGGCGCTCGCCACGTCCGGCCCCGAAGGGCTCGACTGCTCGCCGCGCGGCGATCTGCCCGGCTTCGTGCGCATCGCCGACGAGTACACGCTGCTGATCCCGGACCGGCGTGGCAACAACCGCATCGATTCGCTGCGCAACATCGTGCGCAATCCACAGGTCGCGCTGATGTTCCTGATTCCCGGCTGCGGCAACGCGTTGCGTGTCAATGGCATCGCGCAGGTCTCGGCCGATCCGGCGCTGCTCGAATCCTTCGAGGTGCAGGGCAAGATGCCGCGCACGGTGATCGTGATGACGGTGCGCGAGATATATTTCCAGTGCGCCCGCGCCATCATCCGCGCGCGGCTGTGGGATCCGGCCGCGCAGATCGATCCCGCCACGCTGCCGACGCCGGGACAAATCCTTGCCGCCATGAGCGACGACACGGTCGGCGGCGAGACTTACGACCGCGAATGGCCGGAGCGCGCCAAAGCCTCGATGTGGTAACTGAATCCCGGTTATGTGGCGGCCAATTCCAGCCGCAGCGCCTGCAGCAGGATCACCGTCTTCGCGTCCACGATCTCGCCACCGGCGATCATCGCGAAGGCTTCATCGAACGGCATCTCGACCACTTCGATGTCCTCGCCTTCGTCGGCCAGCCCGCCGCCGTCATTGATGCGGTCCGCAGGCGAATAGCGGGCGCGGAAGAACGTGATCTTCTCCGCCACCGCCGCCGGCGTCATGTAGAGATCGAACAGCCGGTCCAGCCTGGTGATGCGGTAGCCGAGTTCTTCCTCGATCTCCATCACCATCCGCTTCGCCGGCTCCTCGCCATCCAGCTTGCCGGCACAGGCCTCAAGCATGGTCTCGCGGCCATCCTTCAGAAACGGCGGAAGACGCAACTGCCGCGCCAGCAGCACCGTGCCGCGATCCGGATCGTACGGCAAGACCGCCGCCGAATGTCCGTTGTCGTAAACTTCGCGGCGATGTTTTTTCATCCCGCCGCCGAAGGTGCGAAATTCATAATCGACCTGCGTCAGCGTCCCGCGCGCATGTGCGAGTTCGGTCTGCTTCAGGATGTGCACCTTGGGATCGCTCATGGCCGTTCAACGCCCCCACGGCGGATTTGATCCGTCCTGAACGAACTTCAGTCAGGACGAGGCATAGAGTTTGGCGGCCAGTTGATCGCCGAACGCCAGCACCTCTTCCGCCAGCCGGATTTTCGAGACCATGTCGGTCATCAGCGTCGGCGCGCAATGCGCGGCGACGTCCAGCCCTTCGGCCTCCGCCGCATCGCCCGTGTCAATCACAAGACCATCGATCAGATCGTCGTAATGTCTGGCGATGGACGAGGTGGTGGCCTCGACGCCGAGTTCGTCCATGATCTTGCGCGTCGGTCCCTTCACGGCCTGCCCGCCGATCACGGGCGACACCGCAACCACCGGGGCTTTCGCAGCGTTGATCGCCGCCTTGAGGCCGGGCACGGCCAGAATGGGATCGATGCTGAGAAAAGGATTGGACGGGCAGATCACGACGGCGCGCAAGCCTTCGGGCTTCAGCGCCCCGGCAACATCCAGCGAGATGCGCGCGGCGGGCGCACCCTCAAAACGGATGCCGCGCACCACCGGCTCGCAGCGCCGTTCGACGAAATAGCGCTGGAACGCCAGCTCTGCATCGGGCGTGACGACGATGGTGCGGATGTCGTCGTCGGTGACGGGCAGGATGCGCGCCGCGATGCCGAAACGCGCCGCGAAATTCGCCGCGATCCGCGTCAGCGTCGCGCCCTCGCGGAGCCAGCGCGTGCGCTCCACATGCACGGCGAGATCGCGGTCGCCGAGCGAGAACCAGGTCTCGCCGCCGACCTGCGCCAGCGCCTCCATGAAATTCCAGGTCTCGCCCGCGCGGCCCCAGCCGCGCTCGGTGTCGTTCAGCCCACCGAGCGTATAGAGCACGGTGTCGAGATCAGGCGAGACGTGCAGGCCGAGATGCTCGAAATCGTCGGCCATGTTGACGACGACCGTGAGGTTCGCACCCAGCACCGCCTGCAAGCCGAGCGCAAGCTTGGCGCCGCCGACGCCGCCGCAGATCGCCACCACGCGCTCGCGCGCCACGCCCTTTGCATCCGCCGTCATCGAAACATGTCCCGTTCCTTCGGCCGCACCAGCGCGGACGCCGGATTGGCCGGCGCGTCGCTCGCGAATCCGCGCACGTGCACCACCGGCTGCCCCTCGTCACCCTGTCCCATCACCAGCGAGGCGGCCGCCGCCAGCTCGTCGGCGATGGCGACCTCGGTCACGCGCATGGCGCGCCCGAACAGATCCGGCGCGCCGACCATATCACGAAGCGCGGGCACCCCGGCACTGCCGATGGCGACGCCGACGACGCCGTTGCGCCACGGCCGGCCAAAACTGTCGTTGATGATGATACCGACCGGAACACCGAACCGTGCGTCGAGCGCGGCTTTCAGAGCGGCGCTGCTGGCGTCGGGGTTTTGCGGCAGCAGGAGGACACGGCCGCCGCCCGCCGAATGATCGATGTTCGATTCGTCGATGCCGGCATTGGCCATCACGAAACCAAGGCGATGGGCGACGATGATGACATTGGTGCGGGCGCGCACGACCTCGGTGGATTCCGACAACACCACCTCGATATGGCGCGGATCCTTGCCGACCACCTTCGCCAGTTCCAGCGCGCGCGCCGAGGGCGTGACCGAGCCGAGATCGACGTAACGGTTCTCAGCCTTGGAAATGATCTTCTGGGCGATCACGAAAATATCGCCTGCCTGCACGCGCACGCCGGCCCGCTCCGCGCCGGCGGCGACCAGTGCTGCGACATCGTCGCCGGGCTCGACCAGCGGCAGGCCGGGCAGCGCGGTCAAAGTGATGCTGGTGGACATCGTTTCGAACTCCGCCGCCGGACCGGGGCTCCCGATCACGCTCCCGGCCGACGTTGCGCGTGGCTCGCAGACCCCGGGCGCGCTGTCAATCTCCGCCGGGCCGGGACAGCGATCAGGACCCGTACCGGGCCAGAACAGGCCACTGGCTTACGCCGCCATCGGCATCCACCACGTGATAGCGCGCATGCAGGTTCACGGTGGGATCGCAATGCGTCGTCAGCACCAGCACGCGGCTGCCGAGCGCGGGCGCCGACTGGCCGGGCGGCATGGTGATCATGCCGTGCTCGTCGCCGCCGAAGCGATAGGTGGAGCCTTCCGGCGCACCTCTCATCAGGCTCGGCGGCGGGCCGTTGAAGGCCAGCGCCTTGACGCCCGCGTCGATGGTGAACTCGCCCTCGCGATTGACCGACGTCACCGTCGCCAGCACGAACAGGCTCGGCTCGTAGGGCAGCGGCCCGCCGCCAGTGCGGGCGAGCCGGCCGTAATCCGCATCCATGAACACATAGGAGCCGACCTGCAATTCGGTGTAGGGGCCCTGTGCGTCGAAAGCGGAAGCTCCGGTGCCACTGCCCGTGACGATCTGCGCGTCGAACCCCGCCGCATGCAGCGCCGCCAGATGCGCGCGCAGCATGGCGGCAACACCAGCCGCGCCCGTTTCCCGCTCGCCCGCCGCGATCATGTGCTGAACGTGGCCCGCGAAGCCCTGAATGCCCGCAAATATCATGCACGGCGCGGCGACGATCGCACGCGCCATCTCGACCGAATCCGCCGGCGCGCAGACGCCGGTGCGCCGCTGGCCGACATCGATATCCACCAGCACGCGAAGCGCCGGGCCCTCGCTGCCGAGCTGCGCACCCAGCATGGCGACCTGATCCGGGTGATCGACGACGACCGCAAGCTCGATATCGCGCGCGATCTTCGCCAGTCGCGCCAGCTTCGGCGTGTCGGCCACCGGGGTGGTCAGCATCAGGCCGGGAAGGCCCGCGGCCGCCATCGCCTCGATCTCGGCCACCGTGGCGCAACAGATGCCGATCGCCCCCGCCTCGACCTGAAGCCGGGCGATCTCCGCCGACTTGTGGGTCTTGGCGTGGGGCCGCAGCGCGATGCCTCGCGCCTTGGCACTCGCGGCCATCGCCGCGATGTTGCGCGCGAGAGCCATGCGGTCAAGCACGAGCGCTGGCGTCTCGATGGTGCTCAGCACGGGCAGGTCAGGTGCCAGCACGGTTGTCATTCCATTCCATCCACGGCGATCATGATCCGCGCTGCAGCGCCTCGCCCAGCAGCGCGATCTCGTCCGTGGCCGATGGCCCGTCGAACGTCAACGCCAGTTCGCTGATTCCAGCCGCCGCGTAATCAGCTGCACGCGCCAGACACGCCTCCGGCGTACCTGAGAGAGAAAATGCACGCGTGAAGCGCTGATCCAGCACCGTCACCGGATCGTCCCCGGCCTTGAGACGCCGCGCGGCCTCGGCGAATTCATCTTCCGGAATCCCGGTGCCGTCGAGCAGGGCTTCCTTCGCCGTCGGCACCCGCTGGCCCAGCGACCAGAAGCTCGCCACCATTTCGGCGATGGTCCGGCGGCCGATCCGCTCGGCCTCCTCCGCGTCGCGATGAACGACGCAGGGCATATACTGCACCACGCCGACGGCATCGGCCCGGCCCGCCGCCTCTGTACTCGCCCGGACGCGCGCCGCGCCGCGCGCCGCGAAGGCCAGCGAGCACATGTTGGAGACGAGTTGTCCGTCGGCAGCCTCGCCCGCCAGCTTCAGCGTGAGATCGCCGCGGCCCGCCAGATAGATCGGCAGATCGCCACGTGGCGTATAGTCGAGCTTCACGCCTTTCGCGGAAAATGCAGCGCCTTCATAGGACACCGCCTCGCCACGCAGCAGCGGGCGCAGGATCGCCAGCGTATCGCGCAGCGCCACCACCGGCTTGTCCGAGCTGAACCCGATCTTCTGCACCGCTGAACCAATTCCCGCGCCGATGGACAGCATCGCGCGTCCGCCGGACAACTCGTCAAGTGCGCCGATCTCCATCGCCATCATGCTCGGATGGCGGCTGAACGGATTGAACACGCCCGCGCCGATCTTCAGGCGTTGCGTCGCGGCGGCACAGACGGCCGCGGCCGGCAGAATACCGCGCGCGAATGCGTTTTCGGCAAACCACGCGGCAGCGAAGCCTGCCCGGTCCGCCGCCTGCGCCAGCTCCATGCTGTGCCGCGCAGTCAGCCCGCCATGAAGGCGCAGGCTGATGCGCGGCATCCCCTTCGTGTTGCTGTCTTCCATAGTCCGCTATTTCTATTTCATCGTCGCAATGTCGAAGGCCTTGGCCTGAGCCACGACCTTGTCCTTGTCGAAGTTATTGATCTCCGGAATCAACGCATTGGTGTAGATGCGATCCAGCGGCAGGTCTTCCTTCAGAATGCCGTTGCTCTTCATGTAATCGACCAGACGCTTCCAGTCTTCGTCGACGAACAGGCCGATCACGCCCTTGGTCTTCGGCGAGGACCAGATTTCCATCCGCTTCTCGTTGACCATGACGCCGCCCTTGAGCGCTTCTTCAGGGCTCATGTTCTTCGGCTCGGCTTCCGGGAACAGCTTCCAGCTGATCTTCACGGCCGCGGCGGAGTTCGTAACGGAGAAAACGTAGCCCTTGGCCACCGCGCGGCCGATGCCGGACAGCATCTTGGCCTTGTCAGCGACCGTTTCCCGGCGCGCGAGAAGACCGACGTCAGGCAGGCTGGCGAAACCTTCGCCGATGTCGAGATAGCGGATCTTGAAGCCGTTGGCCTCGAACTTCGTCGTTTCCTGCGAGGAGAAGATCAGCGCATCGACCGCATCGTTGTTCAGCGCACCGACCGCCTGCGCGCCGCTGCCGACCGCGATGAAGGCAATGTCGGTCGCCGGATTCAGCCCGACCTCCGCCGCCAGCGCCTTGCCGAAATTGGTCGCCGCGCTGCCCATGGCGGCGATGCCGATCTTCTTGCCCTTGAGATCCTTCATGCTCTTGAACGGGCTGTCCGGCTTCACCGTGACCGTCCAGATGCTGCGATAATTGGCCTCGAAGAAATACTTGAGGTTCAGCGCCTGCGGCGACTGCATGCCGACCAGCGCCTGTCCCGGCGAGGCAAGACCGACGTCGCCCGAGCCCGCGCTGATCGCCAGTGCGACCTCGTTGGAGCCGCCGACCGGAACGAGCTCGACGTCGAGCCCTTCTTCGCTGAAGTAGCCCATGTACTTGGCGACGCTGAATGGCGAGAACGCCTCGTTGACGATCTTCGCGGGCATCAGGACCTTGACCTTGATGTCCTCGGCCCGGCTGGCTCCGGCCATCAGGCCGAGCAGTCCGGCGGCGAGCACCAGCGCCCGTATCGTACGATTGGTTTTCTTCGACTTCGACACCTCAAACTCCCCTCTCGTTGAACACAACCGATATCAAGCCACCGCACGGCGGCTGTCCTGTATGAGCCGCCACAGCCGAGGCGGGCTGAAGGGCAGATGACATGGCTCGACCTTCATGCCGCGCAGCGCGGCCGCAATCGCGTTGCCGACCGCGCCGCCGACGGCGATGAGGCCGCCTTCGCCCGCACCCTTGGCGCCAAGCGGATTGTTCGGGCACGGCCGCAGTTCGAGCGAGATCGAACGGATCGCCGGAAAATCCTCGGCCGTCGGCATCAGATAGTCCGCAAAGGAACCGGTCATGATCTGGCCGTCGGCGTCGTATTGAATCTCTTCGAGGAACACGCTGCCAAGACCCTGCACCACCGCGCCCAGCACCTGCCCGTGCAGCGTCGCCGGATTGATGATGCGGCCGACATCCTCGACGGTGAGATAATCCAGGATCGCGACGTGACCGGTCTTCGGATCGACCGCGACGTGAACCGCGTGCGCGCCATAGCTGTAGGTATGCTTGCTGTTGGAGAAGCTGGTCTCGGCCGAGACGCCAAGCGCGCCGAGATCGGCGAAACTCAGGACATCCTCGCTGTGGCGTGCGACGCCTTCGCCGACGAGCACGTCGGAGTCCGCGCAGCCGAACCTGGCGGCTGCAACCTTGCGAATTTCGCTCCTCAAGGCTTCCGCGGTCTGCACCACGGCGTTGCCACCCATCACGGTGGAGCGCGAGTGGAACGAGCCGAAGCCTTCCTCCACCAGCGTCGTCGAACCGTGCAGCAGGCGGATGCGCTCCAGCGGCACTTCCAGCGCATCGGAGGCGATCTGGCTCAGCACCGTTTCCAGGCCCTGCCCGAGCGCGGACGAGCCGACCGCGACCGTCACCCGGCCATCCGGTTCGAGCGCGATCCTGCAGCCCTCGCGCGGCCCCGCCGCGCCGCCCTCGATGAACATACCAAGGCCGTAACCATGATAGCGGCCGCCGATGAGTTCGCCCTGCCGCTTCGCGCGCTCGCGCCAGCCGAACGCCTCGATGCAGCGATCCAGCACGATCTCATACGCGCCACCGTCACACTCGGTGTTGGCGCTTGGATCGACGTGGCGCATCTTCGCCAGCTTGTAGGGCATCTGCGCTTCGGTCACGAGATTGCGCCGGCGAAACTCGGCCGGATCGATGCCGAGATCATAGGCCGCCATGTCGAACAGACGTTCGCAGAAGAAGCTCGCCTCAAAGCGGCCCGGCCCGCGATAGGTGCCGGCCGGCGTCTTGTTGGTGACATAGACCGCCGCATCCACGGCAATGTTGGGGATGTGATACGGCCCCGACATGAACTGCGCCACGTTGCGCGGGCCGGTGAAGCCGTTGGTGCGCACGTAAGCGCCGATATCGCAATCCACGATGCCGCGCAGGCCGATCACCATGCCGTCCCGCGTGCAGGCGATCTCCACATCGGCGGACATTTCGCGCGCATGATTCATCGCGGTGAAGTGCTCGCGCCGGTCTTCGATCCAGCGCACCGGACGCTTGAGGTGTCGCGCACAGAATGGAATCAGAAAGTCCTCGGGATAGAACTCGCCGCGCGCGCCGAACCCGCCGCCGACATCGACCTCAATAAGGTCGACCGCGCTGCGATCCATGCCGAGCATCTTCGCCAGCAGGCTGCGGTTGAAGAACGGCACCTTGGCCGCGCCATGCAGCGTCAGGTGGCCGGTCGCGTCATCCCACTCAGCGAACAACCCGCGCGTCTCCATCGGGATCGCGCCATGGCGCTGGATGGAAAAACGCTCGCGGCGGGTGTAGTCGGCGCGCGCGAAGGCCTCCGCCGCATCGCCCTTTTCGGCCGTGAGCACGATGGGCCGGTTGCCGGGCGACTGCGGGAACAACAGCACCTCGTCCGCCGCCGCGCTGCCCGTACTCGTCACCACCGGCAGCGGCGCGATATCCAGCTCGATCAACGCCGCCGCGTCTTCCGCGATGGCGGCATCTTCGGCGACGACGACCGCCACCGGCTCGCCCACATAGCGCACCGCGCCTTCGGCGATCACCGGCTGAAGATAGGGAAGCCCTTCCTCCAGCACCTGCTGGCGTAACGGAATCTTCGGCACCTCGCCCCGCTTCGCGACGATATCCGCCGCGGTGATCACCGCCAGCACGCCGGGCAGCGCGCGGGCTGCCTCAGCACTGATCGCGCGCAGCGTACCGTGCGCGGCGCTGCTGCGCAGAACGAGGGCGTGGCAAAGCCCCTCGCGCGTGACATCGGCGACATACGTCCCCTCGCCGCGCAGAAAGCGGCGGTCCTCGACCCGCTGAACGGACGCGCCGACGAGCGTGTTACTCAGCCGCATCGGCGCTCATCCTGCGGGCCGGGCGATAGGCGTCGCGTGCCTCCAGCACGGCCTTGATGATCGGGATGTAGCCGGTGCAGCGGCAGATGTTCCCCGTCAGCACCTCGCGGATACGCTCCTCGTCCGCGTCGGGCTCAGACGACAGCAGCGCATGCATCGTGGTCAGGATGCCCGGCGTGCAGAAGCCGCATTGCAGGGCGTGGTTCTTGCGGAAGGCCGCCTGCAGCGGCGACAGACCGGCGTCTCCCGCCAGCCCTTCCACCGTGGTGACGACGCAGCCATCGGCCTGCGCCGCGAGTGTCAGGCAGCCGCGCACCGCCACATCGTCCACGATCACCGTGCAGGCGCCGCACACGCCATGCTCGCAGCCGAGATGCGTCCCCGTCAGACGCAACGTGCCGCGCAGAAAATCCGCGAGCGTGGTGCGCGGCGGAACGTCGCCGGACATGTGGTGCCCGTTGACGACCATCTCAATGAACATGGCCGCCGCCATCATTCATGGAGCGGATCAGCGCGCGTTCGACCAGCGTGCCGAACAGCGAGCGCCGGTAATCCTGCGGCGCATGCATGTCCTCCACCGCGTCGATCACGACGCTGGCCATCTCGCCGGCCTCGGCGCAGGCCGCCTCGTCGAGCCGGCGTCCGGTCAGATGATCTTCCAGCATCGGCACCCGCTGCTGGATTTCGGTAACGCCGAAGGCCGCGACGCGCGGAGAGGCGATGCGGCCTTCGCTATCGAGATCGTAGAACAGGCAGACGCCGGCCAGCGCAAAATCGCCGCGACGGCGCGCAAACTCCTCGAACACGAAACGCCGCGCGGACGGCCAGTGCGGCAGTCTCAGCTCGACGATGATCTCATCGGATTCCAGCGCCGTCGTCAGCGGCGCCTGGAAGAAGTCCGCTGCCTCGATGACACGGCGGCCCGCCGGGCCGACGGCGACGATCTCGGCCCCGCAGGCGAGTGCGACGGCGGGCAGCTCGGCCGCCGGATCGGCATGCGCCAGACTTCCGCCGACCGTTCCGCGGTTGCGGATCTGATAGTGCGCGACGTGATTCACCGCCTCGCGGAGCAACGGATTCGCCGCCGCGATGCGCGGATCGTTCTCGATGTCGCGCCAGCGCACCAGCGAGCCCAGCGCAAGACCCTCCGCATCGGCGCGCACCCGCCGCAATTCGGCGAGGCGTCCGATATCCACGAGCGTGCGCGGTGCCGCCAGCCGGTACGCCATCAGCGGCAGCAGGCTCTGTCCGCCGGCCAGAACCTTGGCATCCGGTTCGGCCAGCAGGCGCACCGCCTCGTCGAGCGTTGCAGGCCTGACATACTCGATCTCCGGCAGCTTCACGACCTGACGCCCGCCTTGCACATGGTTAGATCAGAACGTCGTCCGCCTCGGAGCGCACCCAGAACACAAGCCGCTTCCTAGCAAACCGCATGAAGCTGTGCAGCGAAAGCCCGATGAAGGCGAGAAACACGAGGACCGCGAACATGCCGGCCACGTCGAGATTGAAGTTCAGCGACGTGATCAGATAGCCAAGCCCGACCTGCGCGCCGACGAACTCGCCGACGACGGCGCCGATGACGGCAAGGACGGACGCGATCTCAAGGCCGGCAAAGATCAACACCAGCGCCGAGGGAATGCGTAGCCGCCGCAGGATCTGAATCCGCGTCGCGCCGAACGCGCGCATCATTTCGAGCTGATTGAAATCGACGGAGCGGAAGCCCGCGATCACGCTGACGAGAATCGGGAAGAAGCACAGCAGTGCCGTGATCACGATCTTCGATGTCAGGCCGTAACCGAACCACAGCACGAACAGCGGCGCGATGGCGATCTTCGGCACGGTCTGCAAGGCAACCAGATACGGATAGACCAGCCGGTCCAGCACTGGGATCGTGGCGATCAGACTGCCGCAGATCAATCCGGCCGCCACGCCCAGCCCAAGGCCGGTCACGATCGAGGTCAGGGTCGCGATGAAATGCGGCCAGATCTCGCCGGTCGCGATCAGTTGCACGAAACGCGCGGCAATGGCGCTCGGCATCGGCATGATGAACGGCGAAATGGCGAACAGCCGGCAGACGCCTTCCCAGACCGCGAGCACGGCGACCAGCAACAGCAGCGATTGCAGGGCACGGGAGACTTTCGGCGACATGGTGATATCCCCCTCTAGAGATCGCGCGCGCGGACGGGGTCCGCGCCAAAAACGGTTCGCACGTTGTCACACAGCGCGCCGAACTGCGGCAGCGCCAGTGTCTTCAGGCTGCGCGGACGCGCGATGCCGACATCGAGAATGCGCGAAATTCGACCCGGGCGCGGCGACATCACCACCACGCGATCACCGAGCAGAACCGCCTCCGGAATGCTGTGCGTGATGAAGACGACCGTCTTCTTCTCTTCCGAGCACCAGCGCATCAGCTCCACGTTCATGGTCTCGCGCGTCATGGCGTCCAGCGCGCCGAACGGCTCGTCCATCAGCAGAATCTTCGGATTACGCATCAGCGCCCGGCAGATCGCGACGCGCTGCTGCATGCCGCCTGACAGCTCGAATGGATATTTGCGGTCGAAATCGGCGAGATCGACCAGCTTCAGCAGATCGCGGGCCCGCGCCGTCGCGGCGGGCGAGACATCGCCCTTGAGCTGCGCGGGCAGCAGGACATTTTCCAGCACGGTGTACCACGGCAGCAGCGTCGCAGCCTGAAACACCACACCGACATCGTCGCGTGATCCACGCACCGGCCGGCCATCGATGGTCGCCTGCCCGCCGGTCGGCGTATCGAGGCCAGCCAGAATACGCAGCAGCGTGGTCTTGCCACAGCCGCTCGGCCCCACGACGGACAGAAACTCGCCTTCGGACACGGACAGATTGACCGCCGTCAGCGCCAGAACGTCTTCACCCGAACGCGTGGCGAAGCGCTTCTCCAGCGCGCGAACATCGATCATCGGACGCCCGCGCGCGTCATCCGGACTGGATGCTTCGACTGCCATCAACCTTCTCATCGAACGTCCCGGAAGCGCCGTGAGCGCTTCATGTCCTGCCGTGATGACCGAGCGTTGCGTTGCGTGCTCAATAACGGTACACTGTTCCAATTAACTTAGGCGCGGTGGCCCGAGGTCGTCAACTCCGTATTCCGCGCATAGGATAATCGGCGCAATGAGATCGACAGACAGTGACGCCGGCCAACGTGCTGCAAATGAGGGTTTTTCCGAGAGCGACTCTTGCGCCGGTGACAGCCGGCTGTTTCTTGAGCAGATATGCACGAAGATGAAGCAGCACCGGTCACGGCATTCCGCAAGAGAATGCTCTCGCATGTGTCCGGAACACAAGGTATTCGGCTCCTCAAGGGCCGCGGGAAAGCCGCCGAGACGATGATGCGCCGAGGGATCCATGGATAAGAAGACCAAGACAACATCGGAGAACCAGTCCGTCGCGCGCGCGCTCGGCGTGCTTGATCTGCTGTCATCCGCGCAGGGGCCGCTTGGCGTCCGCGAAATCGCACGCCAGCTCGGCGTCGCGCCCAGCATCGCCCAGCGTCTCGTGCGCACGCTCTGCAACGCGGGCTATCTCGAACAGACCGGAGAAACATCGCGCTACGCCATCGGCTATCGCGCGTTCCAGGTCGGCAACTCCTTCGTTGCGCAGAACAGCCTGCATTCGGCGGTGATGCCGGAGCTGTACGCGCTGGCGGATCAGCACATCAACGGCTTTCTCGGCGTGCTGCGTGATCACGCCGTCGTCTATCTCGCCACCGTCCAGAGCAACGGCCCCATCGCACTCACGCACCGGCCAGGCGTGCAGACCTATCTGCATTCCACGGCTCTCGGCAAAGCCATTCTGGCGGCGATGCCGGACAGTCAGGTGATCCGCTTGCTGGAAGAAGCCACGCTGCCGAAGCTCACCGAGCAGACCAAGGTGTCGATCCCGCAACTGCTCTCGGAATTGAAGGACGTCCGCAAGCTCGGCTACGCGACCAACGACGAGGAGAATCGGCATGGCGTCTATTCGGCGGGCGCCATCGTGCGCGACGCGGAGAACCGGCCGATCGGCGCACTGAGCGGCGGCGTGCCCAGCCTTGGCCTCACGCGCAAGGAACGCAATCGCGTGATCGCGCTGGTCGTCGAAGCCGCGCGCAATGCCTCGCGCCGCATGGGAGCGCGCGTGGACGACCTGCCAGGTCCCACCACTCATCCCCGCACGGGAGAACCGGCGCGGCGCAAAAGCGCACGAACAGTCACCGCGTAACAACGCGATCGAACACTCAGGTTCGCGCCAGCGATCCGCCCAGCATATCTGTCACACGCCCCACATGCTGCGCGAGACCGCCGATCGGATCGCGGCTGTCGCGGCCCTGCCGCCACAGCGACAGGTCTTCGGCTGTGTCGAGATCGAGCGAAAGGTGCGGGTCGCTGCGCAGGCTGACCGAAAGCATCTGCGCGGCTGCGGCTTCCGCGTGCTGGCGTGCGCTGCCCTCGCCGTAACGGAACGCGGCGCGCACCAGTGGCCGCCACAGCAGAACATTGGTGCCGTCGCGGCGACGGTCGGTGACGATCAGAACGTCGGACCCTGTCTCGAATTCCGCAACGAGGCCGCGCAGCGCCGCCTCCGACAGACGTGGCAGATCGACAGGCACCACCATGACGCGGTCTGCGCCGGCGCCGGCGGCCAGCGTCGCAGCCTGCGACAACGCCGCATTCAATCCCGAATCCCGCGTCTCAAGACAGGCACGAAATCCCCGGCGCTCCGCCTCCGCCAGCACTTCCTGCGAGCGACTGACGACGTAAATCACTGCGATGTCACGCAGCGTGGCCGCCCGGTCGAACGTATGGAGCATCAATTCCCGGTTCAGGCCGCGGCGCGCCTCCGGACTCAGCACGTTGGCAAGCCGGGACTTGCCCTCGTGCAGCGGCTTGACCGGAATGATGATCGCAAGACGTGTCATGGCCGGGTTCGACGCGCGCTCCTGATGCTGATCCAATTATAAATCGCCGCAGTCGAGAACAAAACCGCGGCGAATGCAGGGCGCGCGCCGCCGCCCCTCACTCCAGCCCGGTGATCCGGATGCCCGCATCCGGAATTTTGTAGGCGCGATTGATCCAGATCAGCACGGACGTGAGGCTTTCCGCCACGGTCGAATTGGCGAGCGGCCCGGCATTGATGCCCTTGAGCCCGGCATCCTCCGCCAGCGCCATCACGGCCAGTCGCGCATCCTTGTCGTCGGCGCACACCAGTACGTCGCAGGGGATCTGAAAGTCGAGCTTCTTCAGCTTGTGCGCCGAAATGTTCTGGAACGCGGAGACCACCTTGACGCCGGGCCCGACCTTGGCCTGCAGGGCGACAGCCGCGGAGTCGGTCGCCGGCAGTTGCACGGTGGACACCTTCGGCGGCACCAGCGGCACCGTGACATCCACAAGGATCTTGCCCTCCAGCAGACTCGCGAGACCTTCAATGGTCGAAAGCTGGGATGCGTAAGGAACCGTCAGCACGACGATATCGGCATCCGCGACCGCATCGGCGTTGGTCTTGCCGGAAAGCGCCGGCCGGCCAAGAATGGCGTTGAGCTCATCGGCGCCGGCCTGCGCCTTCGCCGCATCACGCGAGCCGATCGTCACCTCATGACCTGCATTCGCCCAGCGGATCGCGAGTCCGCTGCCTTCGGCCCCGGTGCCACCCACCACGGCGATCTTTTTCTTCTCGAACATCGTCACCCTTTCTGACTGTCGCGCCTCACGAGGCGGCGCGCCGTCACTTGATGTGCGGCATCACCTCTTCGGCGAAGTACTGCACCTGTTCGTTGTATTCTTCCAGCGAGTTCACGGCCACCACCATGGCGGCGCAGTGATCGACACCCATCGCCTTCAACGTGTGGATTTTCTCGATCACGGCCGCCGGCGAGCCGACGAGGTTGGCCGTGACCTGATGCTTGGGATCGCGGCCGGTATAGGCGAGCGACACGCGATGCGCCACGAGGCCGCTTTTCATGTAGGTCGCTTCGGCTTCCTCATTGGTCTTGCCGAGCAGCAGCGAGAACTGCGGCGCGATCTCGATCTTGTCGGGGTCGCGGCCAAGCTCCGCGGCGCGGCCCTTGAGCTGCTTGATGCGCTCCTCGATCTCGTTGAACGGCCGCCAGCCCGGCAGCCAGCCCTGCCCGACCCGCGCCGCGCGCTCGATGGAGGCCATGTTGTGACCGCCGACGAACAGCGGGAACGGGGTCTGAACCGTCTTCGGGAACAGCTCGACATTCTTGAACGAATAGTATTTGCCCGTATGCGACGACACCTTCTGCGTCAGCAGGATATCGAGCGCCTGCAGGCCTTCGTCCATCATGTCGCCGCGGCGAGAGGTGCCGGCGCGCTCGCCGGCCCAGGCCTCGAACTCCTCGCGATAGGCGCCGATGCCGACCCCCATCATGAACCGGCCGCCCGAGAGCTGATCGATGGTGGTGATCTGCTTGGCGAGGTAGACCGGCTCGCGCATCGGCAGCACCAGCAGCGCCGTGCCGACGCGCAGCTTCGTCGTCGCCTGCGCGATCATCGCCAGCGTGATCAGCGGCTCGAAGAAATTCGGCGGCGTATCCGGATAGATCTCCCGCACATAGTGCTGGGTCGTCATGTGGTCGTTGCCCCACACCGAATCGTAGCCCATCCGCTCGCAGAGCTGCGCGGTCTTCACCAGCTCCTGCGGGGCGCAGAACGGGATCGGATAGGACAAGCCTTCGTAGCCGGTCGCCAGACACACCGAAAATTTCATTGCGCTGTTCCTCTCAATTCAGCGGGCAGCGTCGCGCGGTCGCGACGCCCGTTCGCTCTCAACCCAAAATCCGCAGGCGGCCGTCGCGCGCCATCAGCGATTCCGCGCCGTCCTTCGTCACCAGAATCATGTCCTCGACCTGAAGGCCCGCAAAGCCCAGCTCGTAGTAGGGCGTCTCCACGCACACCACCATGTTCTCCTCGAACACGTCGGTGGCGTTGCCGGCGATGTTCGGCGGATCGTACCCCTCGATGCCGATGCCGTGGCCGACGTGGCTGCGGGCATAGTGCGGAATGCCTTCCCGGCGCACGGTCTCGACCACCTGATCGAACAGATGGGCGACCTTCAGGCCGGGCTTCAGAATCTCGTGGGCGCGCTGCACACCCTTGTAGAGCGCGTCGTGATAGCGGCGCACCTTCTCGGACGGCTCGCCGAGCACGGCGATGCGCGAAATATCCGAGCGATAGTACTTGTAGCGGCAGCCGACATCGAACCGGATCACGCCGCCGTGCTTCAGCTTCTGCCCGGAGGGCTGCACGTTGCTCATGGCACTGCGGTCGCCGAAGCCGATACATCCGGTCACCGGCACGCCGTCCAGCTCGGTGGTGCGGCTGTGAAACACCCGCGCCATCTCGATCTCGGTCATACCTACCGTCGCGGACGCCAGTGCCGCGTCGATCGCCTGTTCGGAGATGCTCGCGGCACGTCGAAGCCGGGCGATTTCCTCCGGCGTCTTGATCGCGCGCACCTTTTCCAGCAGCGCAAAGGAACGCACGAAGGTCGCCTGCGGCAGGGCGGCGACAAGCTGCTCCATGCACTGCGGCGTGATGCCGATCTCGTCGATGCCGATCCGCCCCTCGGCGACGCCGCGATCCTTCAGCGCACTCACCAGCGCCTCGACCGGCCCCGGATAGGCCTGCGCCGAGAACAGCTCGACCTGCCGCGCATCGGCAGGGCTGAGCGCCGCGCTGGCATCGACATCGGTCCTGAAGAACGAGTAGCGGCGGATATCTCCACCGATCTTTTGATCGGCGACGAGATCGAGCAGTGCCGTATTGGTGACGACCACCGGCTCGCCCCGGCCCTGCCGCAGCTGCACGGCGTAAGCCTGCGGGCCGCGCCGCACCCACTGCGACATCGCCCAGTAGCCGCCGAGATAGAGCACGTTCTCCGGCGAGGTGCCGATCATGGCATCAAGGCGCTCGCGCGCCATCAGGTCGTCCAGTCTCGCCGCGTTCAGTAGCATGTCAGCCTGTGCAAATATCGGTACAGTGTTTCTATTATTGTCGCGCGTCGCCCGACCTGAGTCAATGCGCGAGGGCGCAGAGCGCCGCGCGCCCGGCGCAGTTCGCTCGGGATCGGCAGATCAGGACGCGGGCTTGGGCGTGTTGCAGACCGCGATCGCAAGATTTGCGTAGATTTCGGCCGTCCGCACGATGTCGTCGACGGTCATGGACTGCCCCTTGAAGTTGCGCGGCGGCCCGTAAGTGATGGAGGGAATGCCCATCTCGTTGAAGATCGACACGTCCCGCCACATGCTGGAAATCACCGGGGCGGCGAGTTCGAGCGGCTTGCTGAAGCTTTTCGCGTGGACGCTCTTCAGACAGTCGAGCAGCACGCCGGTGTCGCCGGCCTCATAGGAGCGGCGATAGACGAACAGCTCCACCTCTCCAGGAATCTCGTGCTGCTTCATCAGGGCCAGCAGTTCGCGGCGGATCGCCTGCGGATCCGACACCGGCGTCAGGCGGCAGTCGAGATACAGCGCGCACAATTCCGATGTCCGGGTGATGTGATACGGATTGCCGCCGCGGATCGCGCCGACCACGGCCTTGGGCGCGATCACGCCATCCTTGCAGCGATAGACGAAACGCTCCTCGTAGCGGCGCGCCCATTCCTGCAGATGCGGCGTGAACAGCGCCGCGCGGATGATCGCGTTGGGATGCCGCACATCCACCGGCGCATTCGGCACGAACGGCGTATAGAACTGCGGGTCGCCATGCACGGTGATCTTGAAGAAGGCCTTGCCCGCCTCGATGGCGGCATAGCCGAAGTCGGTCCCCTCGGCGACCAGCGCGAAATCCGCCACGCCCCCGTGCTGGATCAGATAGCGCGTGCCGACTTCCTTGCTGAGATATTTCGGCGCGGGATAATCGTCCACAGCCTCGTAGCCGATCTCGCCGGGCACTGCGGAGAGCAGAAGATCGCCGCGCAGCGTGATGCCGGCACGCTTGATGGCCTTCGCCGCCATCAGAAACGCCGCCATCGGCCCCTTGTCGTTGACGATGCCCTCGCCGTAGAGCACCTCGCCCTCGCGCCAGGCACCGTGGTTGATCTCGTCCTCCGGCGCGCGGATGCTCCAGCGATCCTCCTTGCTGCGACCGGTGTCCATGTGGCTGTTGAAGATCAGGCTGTGGCCGCCGCCCGCGCCCGGCAGCGCGCCGAGCACGTTGAACCGCTCGGGCAGCATGCCGATCTTGCGCGGACGGAAACCCTCGCGCTTCATCCAGGCGTAAACGTATTCGCCGACCTCGGCCTCCTGCCCCGCCGGGCTTTCGATATTGCAAAGCGCCAGCGCCAGTTCGACCAGTTCGTCGCGATCAATTGTTACTGCACTCACGCTGCCACTTTCCCCTATGCAAATATCGGCACACCGTTCCGATAAAATGACAGGCGCGGGCTGCGGGGTCAATGCGAGCAAAGCGGCAATCGCCGCCCAAATTTTGGACGTAACACAACAGCGAGCCGTTTCGCCCAGCCGCCATGCCCGACATGGCGGCTGCGGAAAAATATTCGATCTTACTGCTTTTTGAGTTGGGCTCTGAGAACGACGCCTGGCTGTCGTCAGTTCCGGGCGTGCACGTCGGCGCTTTTGCGTTTCGCCACGAACGGCGTCAGCACCATGTCGGTCAGAGCGGGCGCATCGAAGCTCGCCTTGCGCCGCTCGCCGGACACCGGCTGATACAGCGTGGTGCGCTGCTCCGGCCTGCGGCCGAGCGAGGTGATGACGCCTTCCATCTGATGCGGCGCGAATTCCTGCCCGTGCAGCGTACCGGCAGCGCGCGAAATGCTCTCGTTCATCAACGTGCCTCCGAGATCGTTGACACCGCTGGTGAGCAACGCCGCGATACCCTCCTCGCCGAGCTTCACCCACGAGGCCTGAATGTTGGTGATGAGCGGGTGCAGTGCGAGCCGCGCCACCGCGTGGATCAACTTCACCTCGCGCCATGTCGGGCCGGACCGCGACTGGCCGCGCAGCGCCATCGGCGCTTCCATGTGCACGAACGACAGCGGGACGAATTCGGTGAAACCGCCGGTTCGCGCCTGAAGATCGCGGATGCGCGTGATGTGCTCGGCCCAATGCTCGGCCTGCTCCACGTGGCCGAACATGATGGTGGCCGTGGTGCGCAGGCCCACGTCATGCGCGGTGCCGACGATATCGAGCCAGATCTCGGTGTTCAGCTTATCCGGGCAGATGATGGTCCGCACCCGGTCGTCGAGGATTTCGGCCGCCGTGCCCGGCAGCGAACCGAGCCCGGCGTCGCGCAGCATTTCGAGGAAACGCCGCACCGGAATGCCGAGCGTCGCCGCCCCTTGCGAGACTTCCAGCGGCGAGAAGGCATGGACATGCATGTCCGGCACCTCGTCCTTCACCGCGCGCAACAGGTCGATGTAAGTTTGCCCCGTGTAGTGCGGATTGATGCCGCCCTGCATGCAGACCTCGGTCGCGCCGCGATCCCACGCCTCACGGGCGCGCCGTGCCACTTCCTCAAGTGCCAGATCGTAAGGCTTGCCGCGCAGATCCTCGTGCGCCTTGCCCTTGGAGAAGGCACAGAAGGTGCAGCGATAGCTGCAGACATTGGTATAGTTGATGTTGCGGTTGACGACGTAACGCACCACGTCGCCGCTCACCTGCCTGCGCAGGTCATCGGCGGCCGTGCAGATTGCCTCCACATCCGCGCCGCGTGCACGAAACAGCCGCACCAGTTCGGGTCGCGAGAGCCGTTCGCCGTCCGTGGCGCGGGCGATCAGACCATCCAGCCCGCGATCCAGCCGCAACCCCGTCGCCGGTATCGGCAGCGCTTCGAGCGAGCCCGGCGCCCATGTGTCCTCGCGCACGAAGCCATCGGTATCGACCAGCCGCAGCGCCTTCGACGCCAGCGCACGATCCATCCAGATCAGCGGTTCGACCATGTAGTCCGGATAGATCGCAAGCCGCTGCTGCAGGGAGAAGCCCCCCGCCTCGCTCGCGAACTGCAGCCGCGCCAGATCCGGCCACGGCGCTTCGGGATTGACGTGATCCGCCGTCACCGGGGAGATGCCGCCCCAGTCATTGATGCCGCTGTCCAGCAGACGCGGAAAGTCGTCGTAGCTGAGATTCGGCGGCACCTGGATGTTCATCGCCGGGCCGAAGATCAGCCGCGCCGCCGCCGCCGTCCACATCAGATCGTCGAGATCTGGCTCGGCGTGATCCGCAAAGCGCGTATCCGCCTTGGCCCGGAAATTCTGGATGATGATTTCCTGAATGTGGCCGTGCGCGGCATGCACCGCCTTCAGCGCCAGCAGCGACTGGATGCGCTCCAGCCGCGTCTCGCCGATGCCGATCAGGATGCCGCTGGTGAACGGCACGCGCTGGCGGCCGGCGGCCTCGATCATCGCCATGCGCACCGCCGGATCCTTGTCGGGCGAGCCGAAATGCGCCTGCCCGCGCTCGCCAAGACGCGGCGAGATGGTCTCCAGCATGATACCCTGCGAGACGCTGACCTTGCGCAGCCGCGCGATCTCGTCCTCGCTCATCACGCCCGCATTGACGTGCGGCAGCAGGCTCGTCTCTTTCAGGATCAGCGCGCAGATGGCTTCGAGATAATCGACGGTCGAGGCGTAGCCCATCGCCAGCAACGCCTCGCGCGCCGCCGCGTAACGCAATTCCGGCTTGTCGCCGAGCGTCAGCAGCGCCTCGTGGCAGCCCGCCTTCTCGCCCGCCCGCGCGATGGCCAGCACCTCGTCCGGCGTCAGATAGGCATGGCCCGTCTCGCGCGGCGTCTTGGCGAAGGTGCAGTAGCTGCACACGTCGCGGCACAGCCGGGTCAGCGGGACGAATACTTTTCGCGAGTAGCTGATGACGCAGCCGTGGCGCTGCGCCCGCAGCTCCCGCGCGCGGCCCAGCAAATCGGTCAGAGGCATCGCCTCCAGCGTGGCGAGCCAGTGGTGCGCGTCCCACGATTGCGTTGCCGAATCCATCGCGTGATCCATCGTCCGGCTCATCGCCATCTCCTAAACCTCGATCACTTCGCCCAGCCGGACATAGTTCCGGCCGCCGATCCGCGCGATCGGCGCGAAGGCAGCAGGGTCGATCTTGCAGTCTTTCGCCAGTCCCCGGCGCGCATGCATAGCCACCACGCGACCGATGACCAGATGATTTGGCGCATCGCCGAATTGCGGAATCTGCTCAAGCCGGCATTCGAACTGGATTTTCGTGTCAGCCAGACGCGGCACCTTCACATGCACCGAAGGCATCGTGCGCAGGCCGAGCAGATCCACCTCGCTGACATGCGGCGGATGCTCCTCGCTGGCCTTCTGCACGATGGTCTCCCAGCCCTCCGGCACCATGTTGATAACGAACTCGCCGGTGGCGCGGACGTTCTCAAGCGTATCCTTGGTGCCCTCCGGGCGCGGGCCGACCGAAAACGCCAGCAGGCCGGGATCGACGGCGAGAATGATGAACTGGCTGAACGGCGCGGCATTCACCACGCCGCCCGGCCCGAGCGTCGTCACGAAGGCGATCGGCCGCGGGATCACTGTGCTGGTCAGCACCTTGTAGCGCTCGGCGCGACCGAGCGCGTCGAGGTCGATGTGATCGAACGATGTCGGGTCCGCAGCCATGCCGTCCTCGTTATGCGGGCACCTTCGCCATCACGTCGCTGGCGAACCACTCGATCTGCTCGTTCATCTCGCCGACCGTATCGGCCGGAAACATCAGCGCGCTGCAATGATCCACGCCGATCTTGCGCAGGGTGTCGATCTTTTCGAGGATCACGTCGGGCGAGCCGACCAGGTTCGCCGTCACCTGATGGCTGAGATCGCGCCCCGTATAGGCCAGCGAGACGCGATGCGCCACGAGACCGCTCTCCATGTAGCGCTTCTCGGCTTCTTCCATGGTCTTGCCGACCGTCACCGAGAACTGCGGCGCGATCTCGATCCTGGAAGGATCGCGGCCGAGTTCGGCGGCGCGCGCCTTCAGGGCCGCGATGCGCTCCTCCATCTCCTTCAGCGGACGCCAGCCCGGCAGCCAGCCCTGCCCGTAGCGCGCAGCGCGCTCCACCGCTTCGAGGTTGTGGCCGCCGACATAGAGCGGGAACGGCTGCGCCCGGCTCTTCGGAAACATCTCGATGTCCTTGAAGGTGTAGTACTTGCCCTCGTAGCTGCACTGGTCTTCCTCGAACAGCAGCTTCAGCGACGCGAGGCCCTCGTCCATCATGTCGCCGCGACGCGCCTTGGCAACACGCGAGCCGCCCCAGGCCTGGAACTCCTCGCGATAGGCGCCGAGTCCCACCGCCATGATGAAGCGGCCATTGCTCATCTGGTCGAGCGAGATCGCCTGCTTGGCGAGATAGACCGGATCGTGCATCGGCAGCACGGTGAGCGCGGTGCCGAGCTTGAGCCTGGTCGTGACCGACGCGATGGCGGCCAGCACGATCATCGGCTCGTAGAAATTCGGCGGCTTGCCGGGAAACAGATCGCGGACATAATTCTGCGTGGTGACGTGGTCGTTGCCCCACACCGAGTCGTAACCGAGCTTTTCGCACAACTTGCCCTGCGCGATGAAATCCTCCGGTCCCGCGAACGGGATCGGATACATCACGCCCTCAAAACCGGTCGACAGACAAACGCTGAACTTCATATTCCACCCTCAACTGCATGTAGGATTTTTGCGATCTGATCGCCGTCGCGCGCGCCGGCGATCACGATTTCATCCAGCCCCGCCGCGCGATACGCATCGAAGCGCGAGCGCACCTGATCGGGCGTGCCGCTGGCGGTATGCCGTGTCACGATGTCGTCCGTGATCAGGCTCTCGGCCAGCGGAAAGTCCTCGGCAAGCACGGCCTGATTGACCTGCTCCTGATCCAGCACGCTGCCGGCGCTCGCGAGATTGTCCTTGTGATGAGGTCCGCGCAGCAGGATGGCCAACGCGCGCCGCAGCCGATCATGCGCCGCGTGGGGATCCTCGTCCACGGACGCATAGACCAGCCCCGAGGTCTTCACGGCACGGCCCTTCGCGCCACGCTGCACGCGCTCCAGCGTGCGCTCGACGAATTCGACGGACGCTCCGGCGCTGATCAGGACCCGGTCGGCAATCGCGCCCGCCAGTTCCAGCATCTGCGGGCCGGAGGCGGCGAGCGCCAGCGGCACGGCGCGCGCACCGGTCGCGAGCCTGCGATCGCGAATCGAAAACACCTCGCCCGCGACGGTGATAACCTCACCCGCGAGCAACGCGCGGATCGCCTCGAACGCCTCGCGCATCGCCTTCAGCGGCTTGCCTGCGTCGAGCCCCACCGCCTTGAGATCGGCCGGCGCGCCGACGCCGAGGCACAGCGTCACGCGGCCGGGAAACAACTCATCGAGCGTCGCCGCGGCCATCGCCGCCTGCACAGGATGCACCGTGAACGGATTCACCGCCATCAGCGCGACATCCATCCGCGCGCTGCCGCCCAGCGCAGCGGCCGCAAGCGCGACCGGATCGCGCAGGAACAGGTGGTTGGCGATCCACATCCGCGACGCGCCGCCGCGCTCGCCGCGCGCGATCTTGTCGAAGAATGCCGCAGGCGGATCGCGGCCATCGCAGGAAATGGAAATCTCAGACAAGGCTCTTCACCGCTTCCAGAATTTTCACATAGCCGGTGCAGCGGCAGATGTTGCCGCGCAGGAAATGACGGATCTCCGCCTCGCTCGGCGTGGGGTTCGTCGCCAAAAGCGCAGTGGTCGCCAGCACCATGCCCGGCGTGCAGAAGCCACATTGCAGCCCCGCGTGATCGACGAAGGCCTGCTGCACGCGGCTGAGCCGGCCATCTTCGGCCAGTCCCTCGACCGTGGTGACGGACCTGCCGTCCACGTCCACCGCGAGTGTCGTGCAACTGCTCACCGGCAGCCCATCCACCAGCACCGTGCACGCGCCGCAGACCTCGACGTCGCAGGAGCGTTTGGTGCCCTTCAGGTGCAGAGAATTGCGCAGTACGTCGATCAGCAGATCGAACGGCTGCACGCTCAGCGCGGTATCGCGGCCGTTGAGCGACATCGTGATCGGCAACGCGTCGGCCCTATCAGCCATGAGCCGCCTCCCCGGCGAGACATGCCCCGGCTGCCGCACGCACGGCGCGTTGCGCCAGCACGCCCGCCAGATGCTGCTTGTAGTCCGCACCGCCATGGATGTCGTCATGCGCCGCAAGCGCTGCGCCAGCAGCCATCGCGGCCTGCGGCAGCACGTCCATCACGCTGTGCGGCGGCACGTCTTCGAGCGCGGCTTCAAGATCGTCGAGGCGTGTCGGACGATCGGAGATCGCGCCCGCATAGACGCGATAGCGCCACCCGCCATCCTGCCGGATGCAGCCCGCCGCGATCCCGACGGCCGGGCGCTCCAGATGTCCGAAGCTCTGATAGCTGAACGCGCTCCGCGCCGGCGGCACGGGAATGCGCACCGCGATCAGCAATTCGTCCGGTTCACGTGCCGTGGTGAATTCGGACTCGATAAACTCGGCGACCGGCACGCGCCGCTCCGTCGCGCCATTGCCGAGTTCGACCGACGCGCCGAGCACCGCGAGCAGCGCCGGAGGATCGGCATGCGGTTCGGCGAAGCAGAGATTGCCTGCCAGCGTACCCGCCACACGCACGCGGATATTGGCGACGTTGTCGCTCAGCGCCGCGTAGGCGGGCAGCAGATCGCGGATCAGCGGATCGGTCGCAAGGCGATGGTGCGAGACGCGCGCGCCGATCACGATCTCGCCGTCCTCGCGCTGGATGCCGTCGAGCGCGGCGATGCGCTTCAGATCGATCAGATGCGCGTAGCGCAGCACGCGCGCCTTCATCGCCAGCAGAATTTCCGTGCCGCCCGCATAGACCGACGCGTCATCGCCGAAGCGCGCGATCAGCTCGTGCGCCTCGGCGAGTTCGGTCGGCCTGTGATGCGTGAACGGCGGCAGCAGCATTCAGATCGACTCCAGCTCGGCGCGAAATTTTGTCTCGAACTGCGCGAAATTCTCCTCGGCCTTCTTCTTGATGATCGAATGGCCCATGGAGGCGAGGCGCCCGGCGATCTGAAGATCGGCCAGCACTTCTAGGCGACTGCCAGCCTCGATCGGCGTCAGCGCCACGTTGAAGGTCACGTTCATGGTCGTGCCGGTGAACTTGTCCTTGCCCGAGGCATGCGCGCGCACGAGGCTCGGCTCGATATGCTCGTCCACCACGATCTCGGCGGGCACTTCCAGCTTGAACGGCCCGATCTTCTGCTTCATCACCGCGCGATAGAGCTTGAGCTTGTCCTGCTCCTCCACCTGCTCGCAGCCGGGCAGGCAGCCGGCGATCCGGCCGATATCGACCATCACCTCCCACACCTTCGCCGGCGGCTGCGGCAGATCGACCTCCATCCTGAAATCCATCGTTCACGCGCCCTTCTTGTTCTTGGCTTGCAGTGCGCGCCACACCCGCTCGGGCGTCAGCGGCAGCTCGGTGACGCGAACGCCGTGCGCGCGCGCCAGAGCATTGGCGATGGCCGGGGCGACGGGCAGAATCGCGCCCTCGCCCATGCCGCGCATGCCGCCGGGGCCGGGACCGTCACCGTTCTCGATCAGCACCGTATGAAACACGTCCGGCACCTCGTCGATGGTCGGCACATGATAGTCGATCATGGTGGCGTTGATCGGCTGGCCATCGGCATAAAGCAGCTCTTCCGAAAGCGCGTGGCCGAGCCCCTGAATCGCCGCGCCCTCGTCCTGCCCCTCGGCGCCCTTGCGATTGATCACGCGGCCGACGTCGGCGACGCTGACATAGCGGCGCACGTGAATCTCGCCGGTGTCCTCGTCGATCTCGACCCCGCACTGACCGGCCGCCGTTTCCCAGAACAGCGGGGCCTGCGCCAGCCGTCCGTCGCGCGAATGCGGCGAGATGCGGCCGATGCCGATGATCTCGCCGCTGTCGATTCCATAATACGCGTGCAGCAGTTCGGCGAAGGTCCATGACCGGTCGCCCGCGCTCACTCCGCCTTCGCACAGCCGTACGTCGGACGCCCGCACCCCGAATGCGGTGGCCGCCACCTCGGCGAGCTGCTTGCGGATATCGGCCGCCGCATCTTCCGCGGCGAGGCCCATCATGAGCGACGAGCGGCTGGCGCCCGTGCCCCAGTCGAACGGCGCGACCACCGTGTCGGGCGTCGCGACGCTGACCGTATCCAGCGGCTGCCCCATCTCCTGCGAGACGAGGCGGCGCAGCGTCTCGCGCACGCCCTGCCCGATCTCGACACTGTTGCACACCACCTGGATCGAGCCGTCGATCTTGAGCCGCACCATCAGCGAGGCGACGGCCATGATGCCCGGATCGGAAATGCCGAGCGCCGTGCCCTTGGCGAGTTTCAGCTCTGGCCCGGCTGCATCGATGCGGCTCATGGCCTGCGCGGCGATCCCCATCGCCTCGCCCATGTCCACATCGATGGGCCGCAGATCCGGACGCACCGGCGCGCCGCGCTTAAGGATATTGCGGTAACGCAGATCCACCGGATCGATGCCGAGGCGCTCCGCGATGATGTCCATCTGCGATTCCGTCGCCCACACCGCCTGCGGTCCGCCGATGGAGCGGAACGCTGCACCCGGCACGGTGTTGGTGTAGACCGCAGTGCTTTCGAGCTTGAGATTAGGGAAGTGGTATGGCCCGATGGCGCGGTTCGCGGCCTTGATCGCAACAGCCGGCCCCGTGTCGGCATAGGCCCCGCCGTTCATCACCACGCGCACATGCTTGGCCAGCAGCATGCCGTCGCCGCTCACGGCCGTGCGCAGGAACACGGTGGCGCTGAGCCGGCGCGCGGTCAGCATGGATTCGGAGATCGACAGGCAGACGCGCACCGGCCGTTTTGCCTTCCACGCCAGCGCCGCAACCAGCGGGTCGATCTTCACCGACGCCTTGCCGCCGAACCCGCCGCCAACATACGGCGAGATGATGCGCACCCGCGCCAGCGGCATGTCGAACACCCGCGCCAGCACCTTCTGCACGGCGGTCGGCGACTGCCCGCAACTCCACACCGTCAAACCGTCGTCGCCGAACGATGCAATCGCGCAATGCGCTTCCATGGCGTAGTGAAACACCATGGGAAAATCGAAGCGGTTTTCGAATATGTGATCCGCCGCCGCGAAGGCGGCATCCACATCGCCGTGCGCATAATTGTAGTTCTGGAAGATGTTGGTGCCCGCGACCGGCTTGGCTTCGCCCTTGAAGTAGAAGTCCTTCAGCGTTTCGTGCGTCGCGTGGATCAGCGGCGCGTCCGGCGCCATCGCCTCGATCGCGTCGGTGACGAACGGCAGCGGCTCGTAATCGACATCGATCAGTTCAAGCGCCTCTTCCGCCGTCCGCTCGTCGATGGCCGCGACCATCGCCACCGGCTCGCCGACGTAACGCACCCGGTCGATCGCGATCATCGGCCTGTCCTTCAGGAACAGACCCCAATGCGCGTTCAGCTCCGCGATATCCGCACCGGTCAGCACCGCGATCACACCAGGCATCGCTTCGGCCTGCGCGACGTCGATATTGCGGATCGTGCCGTGGGGGATCGTGCTGCGCAGCACCTTGCCGTGAAGCATTCCGGGCACCACGACATCCGAGATGAACTCGGCCCGGCCGGTCACCTTGTCCGCGAAATCAACCCGCGGTGTGTCCGGCCCGGCCGTGCTCATACGGTGCTCTCCACCGCACCGATGCCATCCTTCCTGCCGCGCACGTAGCTGTAGAGCTGCGAGGCCACGACAATGGCGGCGATCGCCAGAATCGTCGCCGAGATCGGCCGTGAGACGATGATGGCCATGCTGCCGTCGCCCATCAACAGCGACTGCCGCAGTGACGAGTCGAGAATGTTGGCGAGGATGAACGCCATGATCAGGGGGCCCGCATCCAGGCGCGCCTTGCGGAAAAGATATCCGATCGCACCAAAGATCATCAGCATCAGGACATCGACATAGTTACTGCGCAGGCTGTAGGTTCCGAAAATCGCGATCAGCAGGATCGCCGGTCCCAGAATCCACTCCGGTACCCGCAGCAACTGAACCCACAGGCCCACCAGGGGCAGGTTGAGGATCAGCAGCATGACGTTGCCGACATACATCGACGCGATCACGCCCCAGAACACGTCGGCATGTTTGACCAGCATCAACGGACCGGGCTGCACGTTCTGGATCAGAAGTCCCGCGAACAGCACGGCGGTGACGGCGTTGCCGGGGAGTCCCAGAGTCAGCAGCGGGATGAAGGATGCGGTGGCCGCCGAGTTGTTGGACGATTCCGGCCCCGCGACGCCGGCAATTGCGCCATGCCCGAATTCCTCGGGCTTCTTCGACAGCTTCTTTTCCATCGTGTAGCTGACGAGCGAGGCGAGAATCGCACCGCCGCCCGGAATCAAGCCAATCAGGAAGCCGACCACCGAGCCACGCGCGATGGGTCCGCGCGATTCACGCCAGTCTTCCCGGCTCGGAAACAGGCGACCGATCTTGCTGGCGATCAGCGAACCCTGCCCCTTGCTTTCGAGGTTATACAGAATCTCACCGAGACCGAACAATCCCATCAGCATCGGCACGAGATCGATGCCATCGGCGACGGCCATGATGCCGAACGTATAACGCTCGTCCCCCGTGATGATGTCGGTGCCGACAAGACCCAGCAGTATTCCGGCGAACACCATGCACAGACCGCGCACGGGCGAGCCGCCAGAGAGAGTGGCGCTGAGCGCGAGACCGAACAGCGCCAGAGCGAAATATTCCGGCGGCCCGAACGCAACCGCGAACCTAGCAAACAGCGGACCAACAAATACCAGCGCGCAGACCGCAAGCGTACCCGCGATGAACGAACCGATGGCGGCGATCGCCAGCGCGGGTCCCGCGCGGCCTTTCTTCGCCATCTGGTAGCCATCGATGCAGGTGATGACGGACGCGGCCTCGCCCGGCACCTTCAGCAAGATCGACGTGGTCGAGCCGCCATACATGGCGCCGTAATAGATCGACGCCAGCATGATGATCGCGCCGAGCGGCGAGCCGGCATGAAAAGTCACCGGCAGCAGCACCGCAATGGTGGTGACCGGGCCGAGTCCCGGCAGCACGCCAACCAGCGTCCCGAGCACCGACCCGATCAGCGCGTAAATCAGGTTTTCGGGCAGCAGCGACAGCGACAGGCCGTGACCGAGTTGTTGAAGAGCCTCGATCACATCAGAACTCCGGGAACATCTGCATGGGAATCTTCAGAAGGACGTGAAAGATCACATATCCGAGAACGGTCAGACAAACGCTGCACACCGCCGCGCGCATCCAGCTCTGCTGGTGAAACAGGCGGATCCAGAGCGCCAGGGTCACGAACGTCGCGGGCGCGAATCCGGCCCACGGCAGCACCAGCGCGAACAGCGTTATCAGCACGATCGCGCCGAGCGGCTCGACCTTGAATGCGGTCTCTTCCTCCGGAATTGGCTCGCGCATGGCGATCGCGATGAGCGGCAGCAGGATAGCGCCCGCCGCGAAGGGAAGCAGGCCGGACCCTGGGCCGTCATCGGTCCAGAATCCAAGCTTGAAGGCGCCAATGCAGAACACCAGCGCGAGCACGGCAAGCAGGACCCCCGCAACATATGTTGGAACGATTTTCATCGCGCGAGCCCGCCGTGCCGTGCCGATCTCAATGTTCACTTCGCCTTGCCAATTTCTTTGACGAGTTCACCGGCCAGTGCGTACTCGCTCTCGACGAGCTTCTTGACGTCCGCGCCCGGCATATCGACGACCTCCATGGACAGACGCTCCATGGTCTCCTGGAACGCCTTGTCCTTCAGCGCCGCGCGGAACGCGGTTTCAAGCTTGGCGCGGACCGGCTCGGGCAATCCGGCCGGAGCGATGATCGCCTGCACCGAGCGGAGCGACTTGTAGCCGAGTTCGTTGAGCGTCGGCACGTCGGGATAGGCCTTGGCGCGCTGGGGCGTCGTCACCGCGAGCAGACGGACCTGCTTGTCCGCAACGAACGGCGCCCACACCGATGTCTCGGTGAGGAAATCAACATGCCCGCCGAGCAGCGCCGGCATCGAGGCTGCGGATCCCTGCTGCGGGACGTGGACGAACTTCGCCTTCGACGAGAACTGGATCGCCTCGGTGGTGAGATGCTGGGTCGTGCCGACACCTGCGGTGCCGTACTTGATCGCGCCCGGCCGCTTCTGACCATCCTCGACCAGTTCCTTCAGCGACTTCCACGGCGCCTCGCTCTTCACGGCGACGCCGATGACGTTGTCGCCATAATAGCTGATGTAGGAGAACGCATCGATCGGATGGAACGGCAGTTGGCGCCCCTGCAGCGCCACCAGATAGCCGGTGCTCGACAGCGTGCCGATGGTGTAGCCATCGGGCTTGGCAGCGGCGAGCGCGGCCATGCCGATGGTGGTGGAAGCACCCGGCTGGTTGATGATGACGATCGGCTGGCCAAGCGAGGCCTCGGCCGCCTTGGCGAGCACGCGCGCGGTCTGGTCGGTGCTGCCGCCTGCGGTCCACGGCACGATCAGGGTGATCGGCTTCTCCGGATAATCGGCGCGGGCAACGCCCGTCCCGACTGAGATGGCGAGCGCAATACCTGCTACAGTTTTCAGGCTTTTCGAAAGCAACACGTCTCGTCTCCGTGGGTCACTGGTTGGGAAAAATGCCGGCGGCCTTCAGGGCCGCGACGGCGTCGTTCATGTTCGCCGGGACGGCAATCATTTCGGGCTGAAGCGCGGCTGTCGTTGCCGGATCCTTCAGGCCGCCCGCCGTCAACAGCGTGACGACCTTATCCTGCGGAGCGATACGACCGGCTGCGACAAGTTGCGCGACGGCGGCGGGACCGGCGGCCGAGGACGGCTCGACAAAAAGCCCTTCGCCGCGTGACAGCACGTCCTGCCACTCCATCATCTCGTCATTGCCGATCGTGAGCGCGGCACCGCCCGAACGACGGACGATATCGAGCGCCTGATAGGTGCCGCGCGTGGCTCCAATGGACACAGCAATCGACTGCTGGTTGATCCGCATATCCGGAGGCGCGTCGAGGCCTTCCGCGAGCGCCGCGCCGAGCGAACCATAGACCTCGGCGGCCACCATCCTCGGCATGCGGTCGGTCCAGCCGAACGCCATCATGTCCTCGAATCCGCGCCACATGCCGAGCAGCGCGTCGCCATAGCACACCGGCAGCACGCACCAGTCCGGCACCTGCCAGTCCAGTTGCTCGGCGATCTCATAGGCGAGCGTCTTGTAGCCCTCGATGCCGAACGGGTTGCTGCCGACGACCGGCCCAAAGAACGGCGAGGTGGGAAACCAACCGTAGTTGCGGACCGCATGCTCCATCAGCGTCCAGCGGTCGGCCTTGTTCTCGACCGCAACCACCGTCGCGCCATAGGCGCGCATCTGCGTCAGCATCGGCCCGGTGGTGCCCTTGAAGGTGAACACCACGCAGGGCAAACCCGCCTTGGCGGCGTAGGCTGCTGCGGCCGCGCCCGCATTGCCGGACGAACTTGATACGATCACCTTCGCACCGATGGCCCTGGCGCGCGACACCGCCATGCAGGCAAGCCGGTCCTTGAACGACCAGGTCGGATTGCGGCTCTCGTCCTTGCCGTAGAGGCCGGCGAGACCGAGACGCTCGCCCGCGCGCGTCATGTGATGCAGCGGCGAGCCGCCCTCGCCCAGCGACACGCCTTCCTGCGCGTTCGCAGGCAACAGATCGCCGTAACGCCAGAGACCGCGCGACGCATCGGCCGCAGGCTTGCTGCGCGGCTGGCGCAGCGTCTCATCGTAGACAACCATCAGGTTGCTGCGCGCCACGGGACGGCATGCGGGGCAGTCTTCAGCGTAATGATCCGCGGGATAGCGGGCCCCGCAGCGCACGCATTCGAGGCCGAGCACGGCCGCCATCACAGCACCCGCAAAGCGGAGCTGCTGATCATGAAGGAGTCGATGCCGTCCTTGGTGACGACCATCGTATCCTCCACCTGCAATCCGGCGAAGCCCATCTCATAGTAGGGCGTCTCGACGCAGATCACCATGCCCTCCTCGAACACGTCGGAGCTGCCAGGCGCGATGTTGGGCGCGTCGTAGCCATCGAGCCCGATGCCGTGGCCGACATGGCTGCGCTGGTAGTGCGGCAGACCCTCGCGACGAACGGCTTCCACCGCCGCCTCGAACACGTCGGCTGCGCGCACGCCGGGCCTGATCATTTCCACGGCGCGCTCAAGGCCGACGAAGATCGCGCGGTGATACTGCGCCAGCTTCTTCGACGGCTCGCCGATCACGGCGTTGCGCGCGATGTCGGCGCGGTAATGCTGATAACGTCCGCCGACGTCGAAGCGGATCACGTCGCCGCGGCCGATCTTGTGCTCGGACGGCTGCACGTTGGTCATCGCCCCGCGCGGACCGACGCCGATGCAGCCGAGCACCGGCATGCCACCCTCGGTGATGGTCCTGGTGTGGAACGCCCGCGCCAGATCCATCTCGGTCGCGCCTTCGCGCGCGATGTCCAGCGCAGCCTGAATGGAAAGGTCCGCGATCTGGGCCGAGCGGCGCAGACGCGCGATTTCTTCCGGCGTCTTGATCGCGCGCGCGTAACGAAAGACGTCGGCGGCGCGGACCAGCGTGGCCTCCGGCAGCGCGTCGGCGAGCTTGTCCCAGTATTGCGGAAGGATGCCGATCTCGTCGACGCCGATGCGCGCCTTGTCGAGACCGCGCGCCTTGATCGCCTTGACCAGCGCGGCGACCGCCTCGCCCTGATCGTCCTGCGCCAGCAGCGCCTCGATCCGCTGGTCCCACGGATCGAGCTCGACGTCCGGCGTGCGATCCACGATGAACTTGCCGAAGCGGGCAATGTCTTTCACCCACACTTCCGGATCGGCGACAAGATCGATCAACCCGGTGCTGGCGATGACGACCGGCTCGCCCTTGCCCTCGCCGGGCGTCAGCACATAGGCCTGCGGACCACGCCGGATCCACTGGCTCATGGCCCAGAAACCACTGGAATATGTTACGTTCTCCGGCATCGTCGCGACGATGGCGTCGAGACGCTCTTTCTTCATTCCCGCAAACAGGCGGTCCGAGTTCATCAGCATTGACAGGGGTCTTTCCACTACTCAGGCATATTCTCTGGTGCGCCGCAGATGCGCTGGCGCAGCGCCGAGCCGGCGCGAAATCCGCTCGGCTGCGGATGTGACGACATCGCGGAGCTTGTCCCGATCCCTGCTCTGCAGCTGGCTGCGCGGCAGCGCCCCGCTGATCCCGGCAACGGCCTGCCCGCTTGCGTCGCGAATGACCGCGCCGACAGAGTAGATGGCGTCGAGATTTTCCTGATCGGAGACCGCATATCCGAGCCGTCGCACCTCGTTCAGGTCCTTCTGAAGAGCCGCGAACGTCGTCTTCGTCTTGGCCGTGAGCGCGCGATAGGGCTCCGGGCCCAGCATCTGAACAATTTCATCGTCAGACAGTTCGGCCAGCAAAGCCTTTCCGAATGCGGTCGAATACAGCGCTCCCCGCGAGCCGGGCGCGCTGGTGATCGCGATCGGCCCGGTGCTCTGCAACGCTTCGAGATAGACCATCGCGCCGTCGCGCATCACGCCGAGATAGGCGTTGATCTGTTTGCTCTCCGCCATCTCCCGCAGTTCCGGCAACGCGGAGCCTCGCAAATCGTTCTTGGCGAGGAAGACGCGACCTACCTGGAACGCCCGGTAACCGATGCGATAGCGCATCCCGTCCGAGGCATGCTCGACATAGCCGCCCGCCTCCAGCGTCGCGAGCAGCCGCTGCGCGATGCTCGGCGCGATGGAGAGGCGGCGCGCCACCTCGCGGACGCCGATATCCTCACCGGTGTCGGCGAGCAGATCCAGAACGGCAAGCGCACGAGCCACCGACTGGCTCAGCGCGCGGTCTGGCTCGGGCTTGTCCCGACTATCGGCACGGCGTTCTTCTTTCATGACTCATGTAGCCGCGCCCCGGAACACGAGTCAAGCGACGGCGCTCCCGCAGGGCCCGCCGCTGCCCAATGCAAGATCGGTTCCGGCAACAATCAGGGATGAAAGGCGCGGCTCAGCCGGCGGCGATGGCGCGCGCCGCGCGCTCAGCGATCAGGATCGTCGCAGTCTGGATGTTGCCGGAAATCATGATGGGAATGACCGAGGCATCAGCCACGCGCAATCCATCCAGCCCGTGCACCCGGAAGGTGGCCGGATCGACCACCGCGCGCGCGTCGGTGCCCATGCGGCAGGTGGAGGCGGCATGATACAGCGTGGTGCAATGGCCGCGCACATATTCGGCAATCTCAGCGTCGCTCTGCGCCTCGGCGCTCGGCGTCACCTCGCAGGCGATCATCTCCCTGAGCGGCGACTGCGCCGCGATCCGGCGATTGATCCGCACGCCCTCGACCAGCGTCGCGATATCCTGACCCGTTGAATCCGACGAAAAATAACGGGGATCGATGGCCGGATACTCGATCGGATTGGCCGAGCGCAGCCGGAGCTCGCCGCGGCTGTTGGGCCGTTGCAGCGTGGCGTGCAGCGAGAAACCCGCTTTCGACGACAGGAAGCGCGCATAATCGCGATGCGGGCTGACCGCGCCGTAAAGCTGCAGGTCCGGCTCGACGTCCGGCCTTGAGCGCACATGCGCGCCCGCCGCGACCCAGGGCGAGGTGCGCGGGCCGGTGCGATGGTCCTCCCACTCCTTCAGACTGGCGGCGAGGCTGTCGTCGGTCCACGCGCCGACGCCGATCTGTGCGTGGGTGTAGAAGGTGATCGGGATGTTGATGTGGTCCTGCAGATCCTTGCCGACACCGGGAAGGTCGTGGACCGGCGCGATGCCGAGCGGCTTCAGTTCATCGGCCGGACCAATGCCGGACAATAGCAGCAGCTGTGCCGAGCCGATCGCTCCCGACGCCATCACCACCTCGCCCGCGAGCGCGGTCTGCAGCCGGCCATTCTCAAGATATTCGACGCCAACCGCGCGGCCGTTCTCGACGATGATCCGCGTCGCCAGAATGCCGGTCTTCAGTTCCAGATTGGGGCGCTCCAGCGCCGGCCGCAGGTAGGCCTTGCCGGTGCCGAAGCGCTCGCCGTCCCTGATGACGAACTGAAAGAAACCAGCCCCCTCCTGCTCGACGCCGTTGAAATCAGGATTGTGCTTCAGGCCCGCGGCCTTCGCCGCCTCCAGCCACAGCCATTCGTTGTCATCGAGATAGGGCGAATGGCCGACATGCAGCGGCCCACCGGTGCCATGCAGCGGATCGTTGGAAAACACCGCATTATGCTCGAAGCCGATGAAGTCCGGCAGCACATCCTTCCATGCCCAGCCGGGACAGCCCGCCTTCTCCCAGCCGTCATAGTCCGATGGCAGGCCGCGAATATAGATCATCGCGTTCATCGCGCCGGAACCACCGACCATTTTGCCGCGCGGCCAGAACACGCGGCGCCCCCGGCAGCCCGCCTGCGGCTCGGTGTAATAACCCCAGTCGGCGGCAGTGTTGAACAGCGCGGGCCAGTCGGAGGGAATGTCGGAGGCGAGCGGCGGCGTGCGGCCCGCCTCCAGCACCAGCACCTTACGACCCTGATCGGCCGACAGCCGATTGGCCAGGACGCAACCGGCCGAGCCGGCTCCGACGATGACGGTGTCGTACATTCCAATGCTCCGCGTGGCGTGATCTCGCGCGGCAAAATCTAGCCGATGCAGGGAACCGCGTCAGCCGATGCAAGTGCAAGGGCAAGGCAGGAGCACGACGGAGGCGAAGCGCAGCAATCACGCGACACGCGCGGCGGGCCAACCCGCGCCGCAAGGCTTTCGCGATCAGGAGAAGCAGATCTCCAGCGCCGTCGGATGCTGGCTGTCGATCACCTGCGTCACCAGAAGATTTTGCTCGCCGATGGCGGGATGGGCCACCGGCACCACCTCGGAGCGGATCGCCGAGCCCTCCGGAATGTCGAAGGTGAGCGCGAACTGCTGACGGAAACGGGCAGGCGTCGGCGGGCCGCGACGCACCGCGCGCAGCGTCACAGGCTGCCCTCCGACGACAAACGTCTCGCCGACCAGCGCCTCGAAATGCTCGGCACCGAGCCGGCCCAAGTCCTTCGTCATGGGGATCAGCCCTTTCTGCGGATGGAGGAGATAGCCCGGCGGAACGGCCGCCGACGCCCCCGTCGTGAATGCGGCTCCCGACAGCGCTCCGATGGCGGAAACCACCAGCCAGCCATTGATCTCGCGGCGACTTACCTCAGTCATAATATCCGCCCCTTCGCAATAAGAGTAAACTTACGGCACTTCGCACGCAATTCAAGAAACAGGCGCGGCTTGCCGGGGATCGAACACCCCGCGCATCAGTGCATCCGGATCGGGATGCAACCACTCCATGGCGATATGCGGCAACACTTCCGCTGTCTGCCGGAAGCCAACGGACTGATAGAACGCCCGCGCACGGCTGAGATAATGGACATGCAGCCGCACCGGCACCCGGCGCAGGCCCGCCTCGATGCAGATGCCCTTGAGCACGATCTCGCCGATGCCATGGCCGCGATACTCCGGCAGAATGCCGATGTCGAGCACGCGCACCTCGTCCTCGCGATAGTTCAGATAGAGCCGCCCGATCGGGCGATCCGTCCACTGGATGACGGCATAGTGTGCCTGCGGAAAGTCCGCTTCGTAGCTTTGAAGCTGACTTCGATACTGCTGGGCCACGACCTTGTGATAGAGTTCCTCCTGGCCCGTCTGCAGCAGAACCTCGAACTCCCACAGCCGCGCGGCCTCGTGCACCTGCTTCAGGAAGGGCTCGTCCCTGTCCGTCGCGGGCCTGATCGAGATATCGGCGGGGTTGATGCTCACAGCGTGGGTCATTCCTGGTCGTTCGCGACCGGCCTGAAATCAGGTCTGGCTCGGAAACACGCCAAGCAGCGACACGATGAAGTTGATCGCGAGAAACGGCGGCACGGTAGGAACAGTCTGCGTCGTATCGATCACGGCCGCCGACGATCCGCCTCCTCCGAAAAGCACGGTTGACTGCATCCCCGTGACCCCCGCATATTCCCCGCCACCCGTATCGCCGAGCGTCATTCCGTTACCAAAATGAACCGGCACGCGCGAGGACAGGTTCGGCAGCGCAAAAGTCGTCTGCCCGTCACCGCCATAGGTCGTCCCGATCAGATTGAACAGAGTCTCCTGCTCCGAAATCGAAATGAGCTGCCCCCGGGCGAAGGCCCATCCCAAAATGGCGAAACTTCCGCCGAACATCCGGATCTCGCCAACATAGGGCTGGGACATCTTACAGACCTCTATAGCTGTGTCGGAACTTCAACATGCCGCAAGAACCACACCATCAGTTCTGGCTCGGAAAAATGCCGGCCAGAGCGATCGAAAAGTTCACTGCGAGATAAGGCGGCGTTGTCGCAATCGGATTCAACGACGGCGACCGAGGAACCATAACCAATCCGCCGGAAGCGGCGCTGCCCCCCACCCGCGACGTTGTCACCGCCAGTTGCGCGGTGAGCGCGCCGGCGCTCTCGCCAAGCCCGTGCCCACGACCCTCGGCAATCGGCATCCGCGCCCGCAAATCGGGCAACATGAAAGTTGTCTGCCCGTTGCCGCCGTAGGTTGTCCCGAGCAGCGAAAACAGCGCCTGATTCTGATTGATTGGCAATGTCTGGCCATTGGTCAGCGCCCAGTTGTTGGGGGCAAATCCGAAGCTGAACACTTTGATCTCGGCCATGAACGGCTGGCTCATCGGCAGGCTCGCGCTTTCAAAACGACATGATCGGACATATGCGACAGCTCCAATCCGTCACGGGCGCTGCGGGAAAACGCCCTGCATCGCAACAATGAAGTTCAGGGCCAGATAAGGTGGCATCGCACTGCCCTGAGTTGTCGAAAACGAGAACGCGGTGATCGGCGCGGGCGGGTTGCTCGCGGTCCCCACGATGGTCGGCTGGAACGTTTCGCTCCCGCCCGTATCCCCGAGAAGCCGCTCCGACAGGCCCGGGCCCTCCCCAACCCCCATCGGCGCACGTCCCTCAAAGTCCGGCAGCGCAAAGGTGGCCCTGCCGTCTCCACCATAAGTCGTACCGAGCAGCGAGAAGAGTGCTGTATTCTGTGTAATCAGCAGCAACTGACCCGCGCAAAACGCCCAGTTCCTGGGGGCAAAATTAAAGCCCGCCATCCTGATTTCGGCGACAAACGGATCAGACATCTGATCGAAACTTTCAAACCTGAAAGGGGCCTCGGTGCCGCTTCATAGCAAACCGGCATCGTGAGAAAAACAGATAAACCAATACGAAGAGCACTCCCCAAGGAACCATAAACAGCTAATCACGAATACCCTGCCCGAAGCAATTGCGTTCGCACAAGATGTTTTTGCCCGTTTACCGGCGGGAAAATGCGGATAATATGGCCGTCTGCGACATTCCCGGCCGGCGCGATTCTTTCATCCTCAGCGCTTTGCTGTATGAAGCGTTTATCGGAAAGACACCTTTTCTCAAGCTCTCAGGTCTCAAGCGCAGTTTTTGACTGTATCCATTTTGGTGGGGGAATGCATGTTTGCGCGTCGTGTGGCTATCGCTGAGGGCAGCGTCGGCAGTATTCGCTTGCGATTTTTCCAGAACCTTTTTCCCCGGGACATTTTTCGACGCCTCGGCAACCGCCTGATTTTTGTCTTGGGCCTGATCGCCACGACATTCGCCCTGATGGGGGCGCCGCCTGCCAAAGCCGCCGATCTGTCGTTCGACACCACGAACACGTTGAGCCGGAGCATCGTCTATGGGCAGTCAGGCGTGACCGAGGCTCAGCAGGTTTATATCGTCAACAATACCAGCGGCCGCACCATCTATTATCCGGTGACATATTATTTCGGAACGCAGGGCACACAGTTCTACACTTACACAAATGGCCCCTCCTCGCTGACGGTCGGCGCAACCGCCGTCATGATCGTCACGATTCCGACGGCATCTTACAGTCTCCCCGCCGGAACTTACGCAGGGGCCATCGACCTTGGCGATGCCGGCAACCTGAGTCTCGGGCTGATCGATTCGCGTGCCATCACGCTCACCATCAACAAGGGCGACACGACGACAGCGCTATCCTCCTCGCTCACTCCCTCGGCCGCAACCGCGCCCGTGACGCTGACCGCAACCGTCAACGCCGTCGCGCCGTCCAGTGGTACACGCACCGGAACTGTATCGTTCTACGACGGCGCAACGCTGATCGACACCGTCGGTGTCAACGCAGGCGGCGTCGCCACGCTCGTTACGTCCGGCCTGGCCGTCGGAACCCGCAGTCTCACTGCCACGTACAATGGCGACAACAACTTCAACGGCTCGACGTCCTCGACAATTTCCCAGGTTGTCGAACAGGCCAGCACGCAGGCTGCGGTCGTTTCGGCGGCCAATCCGTCCGTTTTCGGACAGACCGCAAGCCTCACCGCCACGATCTCCGCCGTCGCGCCGGCGGCAGGTGTTCCAACGGGGACCGTGTCGTTCTTCGACGGCGCAACCTTGCTCGGTTCGACGGCCCTGAGCGGCGGACAGGCCACCCTGAGTTCCAGCGCGTTGTCGGTCGGCGCGCATTCGATCACGGTGAGCTATGCAGGCGATGCGAACTTCGTGACGAGCGTCAGCAACGCCCTTTCCCAGACCGTCAACCAGAGCGCGACGACGTCGACCCTGACGTCGTCCGCCAATCCATCGGTCAACGGACAAAAAGTGACGCTCACGGCAACAGTCGCCGCGACGTCCCCCGGCGCGGGTACGCCCGCCGGCACTGTCACGTTCAAGAATGGCGCGACGACACTCGGCACCGCGAACCTGAACGGATCGGCGCAGGCCACATTCACGACGGCTGCGCTGCCGGCCGGCGCCCAAAGCCTCACGGCCACATTCGAAGGCGACACCAACTTCGTCAGTTCGACCTCGGCCCCGCTGAGTCAGACGGTCAACCCCGCGGCCAGCGTGTTGCTGATGGCCTCGGCCGCAGCGCCGAGCATCTTCGGCGACCCGCTCGCGTTCACGGCGCGGGTCTTCGGCGGATTGCCCGCGCCGAGCGGCAACGTGACGGTCAAGGACGGGCCGACAACGCTCGGCAATTCGCCGCTGATTTCAACTGGCGTCGGCCGGACCATCGCCGCGGGACGCTATTTCACCTGCGCGATCGATTCGACCATGGCCCTGTCGTGCTGGGGCGACAACACGTCCGGCCAGCTCGGCGACGGATCGAATGTCAGCAAGTCCGCGCCGACGCCCGTATCCACGCTGGGCAGCAACGTGATCTCGGTCGTCGCTGGCGCGAGCCACGCCTGCGCGCTGAACAGCAGCGGCGGCGTGCTGTGCTGGGGCGACAACAGTTACGGCCAGCTCGGCGACGGCACTTTCACAAGCCGCAGCGCGCCGACGGCAATCCCGAGCCTCGCCAGCGGTGTGGTGACCCTGACGGCTGGCCCCGCCTTCACCTGCGCGCTGACCCGCACCGGGCAGGTCCAGTGCTGGGGCGACAACACGTCCGGCCAGCTCGGCGACGGCTCGCAGACCAATCGCGAAAGCCCGGTCGCCGTCGCCTCGCTCACGGGAGGCGTGACCGAGATTTCGGCCGGTGCCGATCACACCTGCGCGCTGACAGCGACCAACGGCGTCAAGTGCTGGGGCGGCAATGCCGGCGGCCAGCTCGGCAACGGCAGCAACGACGCCAGCCTGAGCCCCGTGGCGGTGTCCGGCCTGTCGTCGGGCGTCATCCGCATCGCCAGCGGCAGCGGCTTCACCTGCGCAGCGCTGTCGAACGGCGCGGCGAAATGCTGGGGCAGCAACGCGAACGGCGAACTCGGCAACGGCGGCAGCGCCGACAGCAACCTCCCAACCGACGTGGCCGGAATGACGACGGCCGCCACGGTCGCGGCCGGCAACGAAACTCCTTTCGCCTGCGCCCTGGAGAGCTCCGGAACGGCAAGCTGCTGGGGCAGCAACACGTCTGGGCAACTCGGCAACGGCAGCGTGACTCCAAGCGCCACTCCGGTCCCTGTCTCGGGCTTCACCGGCGGCCTGAACCTCGCGCTCGGATCTGGGCACGTCTGCGCGCAGCTCAGCGACGGCGCCGTCAACTGCTGGGGCGACAACAGCTATGGCCAGCTTGGCGATGGCACCGCGACCCCGCGCCTCGCGCCCGGCGCGGATGTCGCGGCGCTCTCCAGTCTCGGAGTGTCGCGAGCGCGCTTTGCCACCTCGTCCCTTTCGTCCGGCAGCCACGACATCGAGATGTCCTTCCCGGCCGGCGCGAGCCTTCTTGCGTCGTCGGATATGCTGACGCAGGACGTCCTCGGCGTAACGACGACGACGACGCTGGCATCGTCGGCCAATCCAAGCGTCTCGGGACAGAGCATCACTTTCACGGCGACGGTCACGTCCAGCGGGGGCACCCCGGACGGGACGGTCGCGTTCACGATCGGCAGTACGAATTTCGGGGCGCTGACGCTGACGGGCGGCGTGGCCACCCTGACCATCCCGAGCCCGCCCGTTGGCACGTACGACGTCTCGGCGGTTTACACCCCATCGAGCTCCGACTTCGACGGCAGTTCGGCAACCCTGAGCGGCGGCCAGACCGTCAACCGGGGACAGACGACAACGACGCTGGTGTCGTCCGCCAATCCCTCGGTCGGCTCGCAAACCATCACCTTCACCGCCACCGTCGCGCCGGTTTCTCCAGCCGCGGGCACGCCGACGGGCACGGTGATGTTTAGTGTCGGAGCCACGACAACTCCGATTTCACTCGACAGCAACGGACAGGCGACCATCACCATCACGCCGAATGCCGTGAATTTCACCCTCGGCGTAACTTACAACGGCGACACCGCCTTCGCCGGTGGCAGCACTGCCAGTGTCTCCCAGGTGGTGTCGCCCGCGTCCGCCGCCGTGATCGTCACGCCCTCGCCCGCCACCAGCGTTCCCGGCCAGAGCGTAACATTCACCGCGACCCTGGCTCCGATCGCGCCGGCCACGGCGACGCCGGGCGGCACCGTGACCTTCACCATCGACAACGTTGCCCACGGCCCCGTGACGCTGGTGTCCGGCGTGGCGTCCTTCACGACGAATGCGCTGCGCGCCGGCTCCCACTCCGTGTCGGTCGCCTACAGCGGCGATGCCGCTTTCGGCACCGCGAGTCAGACGATCAGCGGCGGCTATGCTGTCAGCAAGGGCGATGTCACGGCGACGCTGGCGGCCTCGCCCGTCACCAGCGTCAGCGGTCAGCCTGTGACCTTCACCGCCACCGTCGCGGCGCTGGCCCCCGCGACGGGGACGCCGACCGGGACCGCGATCTTCACCATCGACGGCACGCCCCGCCCGCCCGTGGCCCTGTCCGGCGGAATCGCGACACTCGCCACGTCGGGCCTCCCCGTCGGCTCCCATACCGTCAGCGTCGCCTACAGCGGCGATGCCGATTTCAACACCGGCGCGGCGGCCCTGTCCGGCGGCCAGACCACCAGCAAGGGCGATACGACGACCACCGTGGCAACCAGCGCGGCAACACCCGTATTCGGCCAGAACGTCACGCTGACCGCCACCATCGCCGCAACCTCGCCGGCCGCCGGCACGCCGACCGGCACGGCCACCTTCACCATCGACGGCACGCCCCGCGCACCGGTCGCGCTGGTCAACGGCGTCGCAAGCCTCAGCGACACCACGCTCGCCGTCGGCCTGCGCACGGTGAGCGTGGCGTATTCCGGCGACAGCGCATTCAATACCAGCACCGGATCGCTCGCGGGCGGCGTCAATGTGGGGAAGGGTCCGACCACGACGACGCTCACCTCCTCGCTCACGCCCTCGACGCTGAACGAGACCATCACACTCACCGCCAGCGTCACCAGTTCGGCCGGCACGCCGACCGGCACCGTGGTGTTCCGCGACGGCGCAGCGGTGATCGGATCGGTCGCGCTGTCCGGCACGGCGGCGACATTCACCACCTCGTCGCTGGCGATCGGCGGGCACAGCATCACGGCCAGCTATGAGGGCGATGCGACTTACGCGACCTCCACATCGGCGGCGCTGCTGCAGACCGTGATCATCGCTTGCAATGACACCTTTGCGAATGCGACCCCGCTGTCGATCCTGACCGCGACCGCCGTCGGCTCCACGGTCGCCGCCACCGCCGAACCAGGCGAGCCCAATCACGCAGGCGTCTCCGGCCCGAGCCATTCGGTGTGGTGCCGGTGGCAGGCGACCACGTCGGGCACGACCAGCTTCGACACCACCGGCTCGGACTTCGACACCGTCGTCGCGGTCTACACCGGCAGCAGCGTCGGCGGCCTGACCCTGATCGCCGCCAACGACAATATCTCGCCCACCACGCGTCAAAGCCGCGTCCGTTTCAACGCGGTGGCCGGCACAACCTACACGGTCTCGGTGGACGGCGCCCACGGCGCGGCCGGAGACTATGTGCTGACATGGTCGCAGGCGCCGCCGACCCAGACCATCATGGCGGCGGTCTTGCCGACCTCGCGGTCCGTCGCCACCGGCACGCCGGCCACCGCCTTCGCCACCATCGTCAACGGCGGTAGCGTGCAGGCGAACGATTGCGGACTGTCGCTGCCGCCGGGCTTCCCCGGCACGTTCACATTCCAGACCACCAACGAAATCAATGCGCGCGTCGGCGAGCCTGATATGCCGGCCGGTATCCCGCCGGGCGGCAGGCAGGGCTATGTGTTCGGCATCGTTCCGACCATCGATCTCGATGCCGTGGAAGTGGCGCTCGCCTTTACCTGCTCGAACACGCCGCCGGCCGTCAGTGTGCCCGGCCTGAATACGCTGACACTCTCCGCCGCGCCCGTTGCCACGCCCGACCTGATCGCCATCAGCGCGACGCCGAGCAATGACGGCATCCTCAACCTGCCCGCCGACGGCAGCTACGCGCCATTCGCCGTGGCGGCGGTCAACATCGGCGCCGCGGGCAACGTGACGGCAACGACCGACGATGGCGGCGCGGGATTGCCGCTCGATATCTCCCTGTGCCGCACCGAACCGGCAACCGGCACATGCATCAATCCCGGCGAGCCCGGGCCTGCTTCGACATCGCCATTCGCGACCAACGAAACCGGCACGTTTACGGTCTTCCTGCGCGCGACAGGACCCGTGTCATTCGATCCCGCCAACAACCGGCTGATTTTCCGCCTGCAATCAGCCGACGGCGTCACGCGGGGATCGACCAGCGTCGCCGTCCGCACGCAATAGAACGTGACCGAAGACACCCGATATCAAAAAGGCGCGGCCGATATCGGCCGCGCCTTTTTTCTGGTTGCCGGATTCCTGTCCCCTTGCGCCGACCCCGATCAGGCCCACTCACCCTTGCGGAAGACTGGCACCGTCGTGCCGTCCGGCTTGACGCCGTCGATATCAAGTTCGCCGTTGCCGATCATCCAGTCGATGTGGATCAGACTCTTGTTACCGCCCTGCGCCGCGATCTGCTCCGGCGTCAGCGAGGTGCCGTTGATGAAACATTTCGAATAGCACTGGCCGAGCGCGATGTGGCACGCGGCGTTCTCGTCGAACAGCGTGTTGTAGAACAGCAGTCCGCTCTGCGAGATCGGCGAGGAATGCGGCACCAGCGCCACCTCGCCCAGACGCCGCGCGCCCTCGTCGGTGTCCAGCACCTTAGTGAGCACCTCAAGGCCGCGGCTCGCCTTCGCATCGACGATGCGGCCGCCCTCGAACCTCACCGCGATGTTGTCGATCAGCGAGCCCTGATAGGACAGCGGCTTGGACGACACCACATGGCCATCCACCCGCAGCGCATGCGGCGTGGTGAACACCTCTTCGGTCGGAATGTTGGCGTTGCAGATGACGCCGTTCTTCGCGGTGGATGCGCCGCCTTCCCATTCGTGGCCGTCCGCAAGCCCGATGGTGAGGTCAGTGCCGGGGCCGGTATACTTCAGCGCGCTGAAGCGCTGGCCGTTAAGCCAGTTGGTCCGCTCGCGCAGCACGGCGTTGTGCGCATCCCATGCGCCGATCGGATCGTCTGTATTGACGCGCGAGGCCGCGAAGATCGCCTCCGCCAGCTTGCTCACGGCGACGTCGTCGGTGTCGTCCGGAAACACCTGCTTCGCCCATGACAGGCTCGGGTAAGCGACGATGTTCCAGTTGATGTCGAAATTGACGATCTTCTCCAGCGCCGGCTGATAGGCCATGGAGTTCGCCTTGCTGGCACGCGCCACCTTGGCAGGGTCCTCGTTCGCCAGCAGCATCGGATTGTCGCCGACCACCGCAAGCCGCGCGGTGTTGGCGGAGAATGCCTTTGCCATGCCTTCGTAAAGCCAGCCCGCCGCGCGATCGAACGCCTCGTCCGGCGCGTTGCGATAGCGCGCCAGCGTGATCGCCTCGTCGGACAGGAACGGCGTCACGAGACCCGCGCCGGAGCGATAGGCATGCTCGGCGATCCTGCGCACCAGCGGCAGCGCCGCCGATGGCGCGGTCACCAGAAGATCCTGCCCCGGCGCCAGTTGCAGACCGACCTTGATCGCCACTTCCGCGAGGCGATCAAGGCGCACCGGATCGATCGGCGTCGTGATGTTGCGCTGATGGGTATTCATGGGGCACCTCGGACATCTCATAAGGTTCCGCCCGGTCTGGCCAGACGTCGACGACACCGAAGTCTACTGCGTTTCCATCGGGGATGGAAACGCAGCCGGAAACGCAATCTGCGTCAAGCCGTGGCGGCGCCCGCTGTCCGCACATCCGCGGGCCCGGCGAACAGGCTGCGGCCCGGGATCGCATCGAGCAGCGTGCGGGTATAGGCATGGGTCGGCGCGCTGAACACCGTCCGGGTGTCGCCCTGCTCGACGATCTCGCCGCGCTGCATGACGATGATGCGGTCCGCGATTTCGGCGGCGACGCGCAGATCGTGCGTGATGAACAGCATCGCGAGGTTCATCTCCTCACGCAGTTCAGCCAGCAGTTCGAGAATGCGCGCCTGCACCGACACGTCGAGCGCCGACACGGCCTCGTCCGCCACCAGCACCACCGGTTTCAATGCGAGCGCGCGCGCGATGCAGATGCGCTGGCGCTGGCCGCCGGAGAACTCGTGCGGATAGCGCTCCGCGGCATTCTCCTTCAGACCCACGCGCACGAGCAGACGCTTGGCGTCGGCCATCGCCTCGGAAGCCGGCGCGCCATAGGCGACCGGGCCGGACGCAATGGCATCGCCCACTTTCTGGCGCGGATCGAGCGCCGCGAACGGATCCTGAAACACGATCTGGATCTTGCGGCGCATCGCGCGCAGCGCCTGTCCGCGCAGCTTGAGGAAATCGTCGCCGCCGAAATCGATCTCGCCGGCATCCGGCTCGATCAGCCGCATGATGATACGGCCGAGCGTGGACTTGCCGGAGCCCGACTCGCCCACGACCGCGACCGTCTCGCGCGGATGCAGCGCCAGCGTCATGTCCCGCACCGCCTGCACCCGGCGCGGCGGCCGCAGCAGGCCCTGCCGCGTGACGAAGGTCTTGTTCAGCTTGCGGATGCGGATCAGCGGCTCATCGTCACGCACCGCGTGCACGGGACGGGGCCGCGCGCCGGGCACGGCCGCGATCAGCGATTTCGTATAGTCGTCCTTCGGCGTCCGCAGCACGTCGCTGGCGGAGCCCTGCTCCACCACGCGGCCGTTGCGCATCACGATCACACGGTCCGCGATATCCGCCACCACGCCGAAATCGTGGGTGATGAACAGCACGCCCATGCCGCGCTCGGACTGCAGCTGGCGGATCAACGTGAGAATCTGCTTCTGCGTGGTGACGTCGAGCGCGGTGGTCGGCTCGTCGGCCAGCAGCAGCGCCGGATTGTTGGCCATCGCCATCGCGATCATGATGCGCTGACGCTGGCCGCCGGAGAGCTGGAACGGATAGCTGCGCGCCAGCGTCGGCGGATCGGGCAGGCCGACCGCGCCGATCAGCTCGATGACGCGGGCGTCAAGCGCGTCCCGCACGGGCTGCGGATCGGCATGCGCGCGGATCGCCTCGGCGATCTGGTCGCCGACCCGCGCCAGCGGATTGAGCGCGCTGAGCGGCTCCTGGAAGATCATGGAGATCGGGCCGCCGCGCAGCTTGCGCATGGCGTCCTCGTCCATGGTTGCGATGTCCTCGCCCTTGAAGCGGATCGCGCCCGAGGCGACGTTCACGCCCTGCGGCAGCAGGCTGAGAATGGCGTGGGCCGTGATCGACTTGCCCGAACCGGACTCGCCGACAAGACACACGATCTCGTTCGGCTTCACGCTGATGGTGACATCCTCGACCGCGAATCCGCGGTCGCCGCCCTGCGGCAGGGCAACCGACAGATGTTCGATGGACAGAAGCTGATCGCTGCTCATGCGGGCCTCGCGCGCCGCGCCAGACGCGGATTGAGAATGTCGTTCAGTCCCTCGCCGACCAGATTGATGGCGAGCACGGTCAGCAGGATCGCAAGTCCCGGAAACACGCTCATCCACCAGGCCTGCCGGATCACGGTGCGCGAGGCGCCGATCATGAAGCCCCAGGTCATGTAGTTGGGATCGCCAAGGCCCATGAAACTCAGCGCGCTCTCGATCAGGATCGCGCTCGCGACCGCCAGCGATCCGGTGACGATGATCGGCGAAATCGCGTTGGGAAGGATGTGGCGCAGCACCACGACCACCGGCGGCTGCCCCTGACACACCGCCGCCTGCACGAACTCACGTCCGCGCAGGCGCAGGAATTCCGCCCGTGTCAGGCGCGCCATCTGCGGCCAGCTCACCACGCCGATGGCGATGATGATGTTGGTCAGCGTCGGCCCCAGCGTCGCGACAAGAAGGATGGCAAGAATGAAACCCGGAACGGTCTGGAACAGTTCGGTGAAGCGCATCATCACGTCGTCGACCCGGCCGCCGAAATAGCCGCCGATGGAGCCGACCACCACGCCGATCAGCAGCGCCGCCAGCGTCGAGGCGATGCCGATCAGCAGCGAGACCCGTGCGCCGTAGGCGATGCCGGCCGCGACGTTGCGGCCGAGCATGTCGGAGCCGAGCGGCAGTTCCTCGCTCAGCGGCGGCTGGAACGGCGCGCCGACCATGTCCCACGGATCGTCGGGGAACAGCAGCGGCGCGCAGATGGCGAGCGCAACCACCGCCAGCACGATCACCAGTCCCAGCATTCCGGTCCGGTGGCGAAGAAACGGCTTGAGCCTGTCCATCGCGAGATTCCTTACGCGGCGGCGCGCATCGACACGCGCGGGTCGATGACACGATAAAGAGCATCCGTGATCAGGTTGAGCACGATCACGACGACGGACATCACCAGGAAGATGCCGAGCATCACCGGATAGTCGCGCTGTAGCAGTGCGTCATAAATCAACCGGCCAAGGCCCGGCCAGGCGAACACCGTTTCGATGACCACCGCGCCGCCGACCAGCGCACCGGCCTGCATGCCGGCGACCGTGACGACCGGCAGGATGGCGTTTCGGAGCACATGCCGCGCAATGATGCGGCCCTGTTTCAGACCCTTGGCGCGTGCCGTCTTGATGAAATCCTGATGCATCACCTCAATCACGGAGGAGCGCATCAGCCGCGCATAGATCGCGAGATAGATCGCCGCCAGCGAAATGGCCGGCAAGATCAGATGCCACAGGATATCGAGCATCCGCCCGAGCGGAGACAGTTGCACGCCGATGGTGACGTAACCGAAGGCGGGCAGCCAGTCGAGCCACACGGAAAACACCAGCACGAGCATCAGACCGAGCCAGAACACCGGCGTCGCGTAAAACAGCAGCGAGAGAACCGTGAACAGCATGTCCGACCACGATCCCGCCCGCGTCCCTGCAAGCGTGCCGAAGAAGATGCCGCCGATCAGCGCCAGGATGAACGCGGTTCCGGTGAGCAGCAGGGTTGCCGGCAACCGTTCGCCGATCAGGGTCAGCACCGGGCGCTGCTGGCGGTAGGAATAGCCGAGATCGAGCGACAGGATGCGTCCGACATAGGTGGCGTATTGAACCGTGACCGGCTTGTCGAGGCCATACTGCTCCCGTAACTGGCTGAGCAGTTTTTCGTCCGCCGCGCCGCTTTGACCCGCCATCACCTGCGCCGGATCGCCCGGTGCCAGATGCACGATGATGAAATTGAACGTGGCGATGACCAGTACGACCGCGACGAACTTGGCGAACCAGCCAACGACAGCGAGGACGGTCGCAACCGTCCGTCCTCGCGCCGCATCGAGTGTCGTCTCGCTCATCCGAGCGTCACCGCCCCGAACGTCTCATGGACGCCCACGGCCGTGGTGATGACATTCTTGAGCTTCTTGTCGATGAAGTTCGGATAGTCGGACTCGTACAGCCAGACCACCGGCACATCCTCCACCAGGATCTTCTGCACGGCGCTGTAGAGCTCCTGCCGCTTGGCATCCGAAGTCGCGACCGCAGCCTCGTCGAACAGCTTGTCCACTTCCGGATTGGCGTAGCCGGCGGTGTTTGAGAACAGCACACCCTTGCGGATGTTCGATGACACGTAGGTCCGCGACACGCCGAGCGCCGGATCGCCGAACTGATAGACGAGGTTCGAGGTCATCTGGAAGTCCCAGTTGCTGCACTTCTGGGCCCAGCCGGCCATATCGGTGTTTTCGAGCTGGAGTTCGACCCCGATGCGCCCATAGGACTGCCGCAGGAATTCGGCCGCACGCTGATAGATCTCGCCATAAGGCGGCACCAGATAGGAAATGGTGACGCGCTTGCCATCCGGCCCCGGCTTCAGGCCCATCTCGTCGAGCAGAGCCTTGGCCTTGTCGACCGAGTAGTCGTAGGTCTTGACGTTCTTTTCATAGAAACGGGTCTTTGACGAAACCGGACCGGTCGCGATCTTGCCGAGTCCGAAGTAGACGCGGTTCAGCATCGCCTTGCGATCGAGCGCATACATCAGCGCCTGGCGGAAGCGCTTGTCGTTCATCGGCGCGACGCGGTTGTTCAGCTCGATCCAGGAGTGCGGCGCGAAGAACTCGTAGCCCCTCGTGGTCATCTCCAGATGCGGCAGCTTGGAAAGACGCTGCACGTCGAATGCCTCGATGTCCGACCACTGCGTGAGCTGCACCGTGCCCTGCTCCAGCGCGACAGAGCGGGACGCCGCGTCGGGAATCACGCGGTAGATGATCTCGTCGAGATGCGGCTCGCCCGGGCGATAATATTCGTCGAACTTGACGAGATGAACGTGGGACCCGCGCACCCACTCCTTCAGCTTGAAGGGGCCGGAGCCGATCGCCTTGTCGTTCGCCGGATTCTTCCGATAATCCGTGCCGTCATAGATGTGCTTCGGCACGATCGGCGCCGAGGTGCAGTCGAACGAGCCGAGGAACGGCGCGAACGGCGCCTTCAGCGTGAACACGACCGTGAGCGGATCTGGCGCCTCGGCCTTCTCGACGCGCGAGAAGGTACCGCGCGCGCGCGCATGCGTCTCGCTCAGCATCTTCATCGTGGAGAACACAACGTCCTCGGACGTCAGCGGATGGCCATCGTGGAATTTGATGTTCGGGAAAAGCTTGAACGTGTAGACGAGACCGTCCGGCGACACGCTCCATTCCTTGGCGAGGCCCGGAATCGGCTTCAGCTCGAAATCGTAACGCAGCAGGCTTTCGTAGATCTTGCCGCCGAGCGTCAGGGTCGGCTGCTGCTGGTTGAGCGCGGTCACCAGAAGCGGCGGCTCCGGCTGGATGATCGTATTCAGCGTGCCGCCTTTCGTCTGGCCGGCGGCCCGCGTGATGCCGAGCGGTATGCCGCCAATGCTGGCCGCGCCCGCCATGAGACCAAATTTGGTGAATTCGCGTCTGTTCATGTCATCCCTCAACGATTCAACTCGGTTACGTCTGCAACATTGTTTTGCAAGAACCATTCCAGCGACTGAAGTTCTGACTCGCGGATTTACGGCGGATACAATTGCATCAAGCGATTGCCGCCCGAGGCAGATCGCACCCGCGATCTCTCCTGTTCCTTAACCCCTCCTGACCGCAGGGCGCACATTGCACCCGCATCCCGAACACACCAGCCCGCATGAATGGCAGATGGAATAATTCCAGTCTGCTCACTCTGAGCTTATCACACAACCGCTTCGATCAGGCGCGGGCCCCGGCTGCCGAGAGCCGCATCGAGCGCGCGCGAGAAATCCGTCACGGTCTCGGCGCGATAGGCCTCGACGCCAAGGCCTTCGGCCATCTTCGTCCAGCCGAGATAGGGTTCGTCCAGCGTCAGCATGCGCTGGGCATTGCGGCCCGGATCCTGTGCGCCGACCTTTGTCATTTCGCCCCACAGCGTCGCATAGGAGCGATTGGAAAACACGATGGTGAGCACATCCAGGCTTTCGCGCGCGTGGGTCCACAGGCCTTGCACCGTGTACATTCCGCTACCATCCGCCTGAAGATTAATCACCTTACGATCCGGACAGGCAATGGCCGCGCCGGCTGCCATGGGAATGCCGATCCCGATCGCACCGCCGGTGATCTGCAGGAAGTCGTGCGGCGCGGCGTTATAGGAGTCCTCGAAGAAACCGCTCGAGGTCAGCGCCTCGTCACACACGATCGCCTGCTCCGGCAGCCGCTCCGCCACCATGCGGTTGACGGCCGAGGTCGACAGCGTCTCACCCGACGGCAACGCACGCAGCGTCGTCGCGACGTCGGACGCGCCCGCATCGCGCCGCGCGCCCTTCACCTCGTCGGCCAGCCACGCCAGCGCCTGCGCGGCATCCTGATCCGGCCCTGCCAGATGAACCACCTCGCAGGATGGCGGCGCGAGCCTGCCGGGCTGTCCCGGATAGGCGAAGAACGAGACCGGCTCCTTCGCACCGATCAGCACCAGCATCTCGGTATCCCGCAACAACAGGCCTCCGGATTCCTGAAACAGACCGAGACGCGGAATCGGCGCGCGGCCGCGGCCGCGCGCGATGCGCCCGTTCGCGCCCTGCGCGAACAAGCGCGCGCCGGTCTTCTTGCGGATGCCGTCGGCGATCCGAAGCGAGTCCTCGCGCAAGGCCGGGCCGCTCATCAGCAGCACGACGCGCTTTCCCTCACGCAGCGCCTTACCGACATGCCCGATGGTCTGCGCGTCGACCGGCTCCCGCGGCAGCCGCTCGCCCCGCACCAGGTCGCGATCATAGCGATGTTCGTTCCACGCCATGTCGGCCGGCAGGATCAGCGTCGTCACGCCGCCCGCCATGCTCTGCGCCCAGGCGTCCGCGACATCGCGGTCGATATGCGCGGCATCGCCGATCCGTCTGACAAAACGGGACATCGGTCGCGCCAGACTCTCGATATCGCTGGCGAGCGGCGGATCGAGCGGCAGATGCGCCACCGCGTGATCGCCGACGATATTGATCATCGGCGAATTCGCGCGCCGCGCATTGTGCATGTTGGCGAGGCCGTTGGCGAGACCCGGCCCCAGATGCAGCAACGTCGCGGCCGGACGATCCAGCATGCGCGCATAGCCGTCGGCTGCGCCGGTCACCACGCCTTCGAACAGGCCGAGGATGCAGCGCATCTTCGGCTTGCGGTCGAGCGCCGCGACGAAGTGCATCTCCGACGTGCCGGGATTGGCGAAACAGACGTCGACATCGTGCGCCAGCAGCGCATCGCACAGCCGGTCGGCGCCGGTCATGATGTCGGGAGCGGCGCTGGCCGCGGTGCCGGCCCGCGTCACAGCTTGCTCAGCCCGCACCAGCGCGCAACAAACAGCGCGATGCTCAGCGTCGTCTTGCGCACGCTCTCAAGATCCACGCGCTCGTTGAAAGCATGCGGGCCGATGCCGTAGTGGCCATAGCACAAGGCCGGCATGTCGGCGTCGATGGCGTAGTAGCGTGTATCGTTGACCGCGGTGGACATGCGCACTTCGAGCTTTTTGCCGAACACCGCCTCATGGACGCTCGCCAGCGTCGCCTCTGCGTCGCTGCCGGGCTCGCAGATCGCGGGATCGGCCTGAAAGCCGCTCCAGATCAGTTCTGCCGGATTTTCCGCGAGAAACGTATCGGTCTTCTGCGCCTCGGCGAGACACGCCTCGATGCCGCGCATCGCCTCCTGCGGCGTCACGCCGGGCAACAGCCCGAGACGGCAATCCATATCGCACCATGCGGGCGTCGAACTGGCCCAGTCGCCGCCCTTGATGATGCCGACATTGAACTTGATCGGGTTCTTGATGGCGGCGAACCACGTGTTGCTCGCCGCCGCCGCGTTCAGCTGCTTCGTATAGTCCTGGAAGGCGCGCACCAGATGCATCGCGGAGAGAATGGCGTTGGTTCCCTCCTCCGAATAGGCGACGTGGGCGGGCGTGCCGCGCACGCGCAGCCGGAACCAGACCGCGCCCACTTGTGCGCGGGTGAGCGTATGGCCCGTCGGCTCCGGGATCAGACAGGCGTCGGCCCTGTAGCCGCGCATCACCGTGGAGAGCGCGCCGTTGCCGGTACTTTCCTCCTCGGTCACCGTCTGAAGATAAACGCGCCCCTCCGGCGCGTAGCCAGCGTCGCGGATCGCATCGAGCGCGAAGATCATGGCGGCGACGCCCGCCTTCATGTCCTGCGCGCCGCGGCCCCACATCCAGCCGTCCTTGACCACGCCCTCATAGGGCGGATGCGTCCACAGATCGACCGGCCCTTCCGGCACGACGTCGATATGGCCCTGCAGGATCAGACTGCGGCCTTCGCCCTTGCCCTCCAGCGTCGCCACCACCTGCTTCGAGCCCGCGAGATCGATGGTGTCCATCGGCGCGGCCTTCGGGTGGCTCATCAGGTCGACATCGGCAAGACTGAAGGTATCGACCTTGTAACCGCGCTCCGCGAACTGCCCGGCGAGCCACTCCTGCTGCGGAGCTTCCTGTCCACGCAGGGAACGGAACTGGACCATGCTCTTCAGAAACTCGACCTGATTGTCGAAATTTCGAGCAATGGCTGCCTCCAGATCGCGCGCGATCTGGTCGACGTTCGACAGAGCCTTCGATTCCACCCGTGTCACTCCACTTTCAGCCGCAAAGCCCGAACGGCCCGCGGATTGCATCGCCCGCAACGGCGGTTGTCCCATGAACCGTCGCGCCCTTCGTTCCGGTCACCGCCATCGAAGCGCCTGCGGACTCATCGGCCTGCAAACGGCCAATGCATTCCTCCTGGGCGGAACGCATTGAAGGCACTTTCAGCCCCGATAAATTCACAATCGTGAATTCATTCGACAAGATGCTGAATTTTATGTCAAGCACATTGGCTAGGCAAACGGATTGCCATGGGCGCGCATCGCCGTCGGGAGCGGCGCTGCGCCGCGTGGTTGTTAAGGGTGTCCCATGTTCGTCAGGCAGGCCGCCAACGTGCTGGATGTACTGGAGTATTTTTCCAAGCGGCAGCGTCCGGCAACAATGGCCGAGATTTCGGACGATCTCGGCTGGCCCCGTTCGAGCACGTTCAATCTGGTGAGCACGCTGGCGGAACGCGGCTGGTTGTACGAGCCGCGCATCCGGGCGGGCTACTATCCAACGCCGCGCTGGCTCACGCTGGCCCGCGCCGTCTCCAGCGCCGAACCGCTGCCAGAGGCTGCGCTGGCGATGGCCGCCGACATCGCCGCCCGAACCGGCGAAACCACCGCGATCGCCGCACTGGCGGGAATCTCGGCGATCTTCCTGCATGTGGCGGAGTCGCGTCAGTCGGTGCGCTACTCAGCCGAGATCGGCGACCGGGTGCCGATCCATGCGGGTTCGGTCGGCCGCGCCATTCTCACGCAATACACTTTGAACGAGCGCGAGGCGATCTATCGCAAGATCACGTTCGAGAAATTCTCGGACACGACACCGATGAGCGTGGCCGCGATCGAGGACGAACTGCGCGCCGCCATCGCGCGCGGCTATCATCAGAGCGCATCGGAATATATCGCGGACCTCGCCGGCGTCGCGCTGCCGCTGCCGATCGCGGGACGCCGCCTGTCCGTGGTGGTCGCCGGTCCCACCTCGCGCTGTCTCGAACGCCGGCCCGAGACCGCCGAGATCATGAAGCAGGCCGTGGCGCGGCATCTGATTGCATGACTGAGGTTGATCCCTAAAAGAGCTTGCCCAACAGCGGCCTTTGGAATGCGGGCAAAATGCACGGACTCGCTCGCTTCGAGGCGCACTGCCATGCGGCGTCGCAGCTGCGTTTGACGAAGGTCGGCCTACACAGGCGGAGGCTCCATACCCGCTCCCATCGGCCGCGCTTCGAGCGCCAGGAAATGCCGCACCACCGGCGGCTCGGGCCCGATATGACACCGCAGCAGTTCCTGCTGGATATCTGCGGCGGCCTTCGAGACGCGGCGATGCTGGCGCAGATGCTCGCCCCACGATTCCACCATGAACCACTCGACGATCTTCTCGGGATCGGCGGAATCCTCGGTGATGCCCCACGCATAGGCGCCGTCGCGCCGCCGCGCGTCCGACAGGCGCGACAGGCTGTCGAGAAACTTCGATCGGTCCGCGACCGCGATCCGGTACTCGATCAGGATCAGCACTGGTCCGCGATCATGCTCGACCGCACTGGCCGTCAGCGGCTCCGGCCAGTGCGATGACGGCGCGAGATCGGCCTCGCCCGCGGGGAGCGGCACGCGGTGCATGATGAACGCGGCAACCAGCAGCCCGGCGGCGCAGACCAGCAGCGCGATCATCGTGCTGGTGGCGGAGGCGAAGCTGCCCCAGGCGAGGCTGCCGCCCGCCATCGCGCCGTTGAACACCATCAGATAGACCGCGAGCGCCCGGCCGCGCACCCAGTTGGGCAGGATCGCCTGCGCCACGCCGTTGAACGTGGTCAGCACCGTGATCCACGCCGCGCCAAGCAGCAGCATCAGGAGTCCTGCCGCGAATTTCGGAATCGGCAGGGTCAGCGCCGCCATCACCAGCGCGGTGACGATGGACGCGGTCAGAACAAGCCCGTCCGCGCCAAGTTTCTCGCGCAGCGCCGGCATCACCAAAGCGCCGCCGATCGCGCCCGCGCCCACCGCGCCGAGCAACAGGCCATAGAACCCCGGCCCGCCATTGAGCCCCTTCGCCACGAACGGCAGCAGCGCCCATACCGCGCTGGCGAACGCGAAGAAAATCGCCGCGCGCAGCAGCACGATATGCAGGTCGTGGCTGGAGCGCACGTAGCGCAATCCCGCGCGGAACGCGCCGGCGAAATGCTCCGACAGTTCATCGTTGATCTGCGCGGGACGTTTCCACCACAGCAATGCGGTGATGACGATGAGATAGGACGCGACATCCGCGCCATAGGTCGCGGCGGCCCCGAGGCCGGCGAGGATCAGGCCGCCGAGCGCGGGACCGATGGACCGAGCGATGTTGATGCCGAGCGAGTTGAGCGCCACCGCATTGCGCAGGTCGCGCTTCTCCACCAGTTCCGGCACGATGGATTGCCAGGTCGGCGCCATCAGTGCCGCGCCGACGCCCCCCAAGAAGGTGAGCGTCACCAGCGCGCTCACCGTGAGCAGCTTGAACCAGGCCAGCGTCATCAGCAGGCCGCTGACGCAGCCGAGGAAAATCTGGATTCCGATCAGAAAACGGCGGCGATCGAGGATGTCGGACAAGACGCCCGCCGGCAGCGCCAGCAGAAACACCGGCAGCATGCCCGCCGCCTGAATCATGGCGACGGCGGTCGGTGAAGCCGACAGGTCCGTGACGATCCACGAACTCGCGACGTCGCGCATGAAGGTGCCGGTGTTGCCGAGGATGGTCGCGGCCCACAGCACGGCGAACACCGGCTGGCGCAGCGGCGCGAAGCTGCTCGCTTTCGCGGGCGTTGTATCCTGCGCGGTCAACGGCCATCACCTTTCAGGTTTCGTCGCGCCCGGCTGCGCAAGTCATAACAGGCGACCATCAGAAAGCCACCGGCAAGCCCGATGTGCTCAAAGAACGCGTTCATCATCATCGGCCGCTGCGCGGGCGATGCCTCCCAGAAGCGGTTGGCAAGACCACTCGCCAGCAGCGTGAAGACGCCCAGCGCCAGCGCGCCGAGCCAGCGACCACGGCCCGACAGGATCATCAGCGGCGCGATGAGTTCCAGCGCGATCACAACGACAGCAAACAGCCATGGCGGCGACAGCCCGAACTGCACCATCTCCGCCTGCGCACCCGCGAAATCGAACAGCTTGACGAAACCGCCCTGCAGATAGGCCGCGCACAGCGCCAGCAGCGCGATGACATACGCTGATCGTATTCCTGCGATCCTGCGCGCGGCGTCCGTGATCGCGGCGACCATCCTCACACGGCCCAGCAGGCGCAGCCGAGCGCGCCCCAGAACGATTTCAGATCGGCCGCCGGAATCCGCCCCGACCAGGCCTGCGCGTGATCGTGACCATGCACGCCGCAGGACTTGGCGCAGCCGCACAGGTGCGCGGCCATCCTCAGCACCGCGCCGTCCGGCTTCGGTTCGACGCCCCACGCCGCATACCCCTTGAAGGTGCGGGCGGGCGACCAGTCCGGCATGGCGGGTGGCGGGGCGTTGTCATCGAGCGCGGCGAACTCGCCCGCGCCGTACACGACCTTTCCGCCGACCAGCGTCAGATCGGAGGTCAAGTCCGCGATCTCGGCCTCGGCGCACGAGAAGTAATCCTTGCTCGGCACGATCAGGTCGGCGAGCTGGCCGACCGCGACGCGGCCCTTTCTGCCCTCCTCGTTGGAGAACCAGGTGACGTTCTCGGTCCACATCCGCAGCGCGGTCTCGCGGTCGAGGCAGTTGCGCTGCGGCGTGATGCGCAGGCCGCCAACGGTGCGGCCCGTCACCAGCCACGACAGCGACACCCACGGATTGTAGGAGGCGACGCGCGTCGCGTCGGTGCCCGCCGAGGTCTTGACGCCGCTGTCGAGGATGCGCCTGACCGGCGGCGTCGCCTCCGCCGCGCCGAAGCCGTAACGCTCGACGAAATACTCGCCCTGATAGGCCATGCGATGCTGCACGGCGATGCCACCGCCGAGCGCGGCGATGCGGTCGATGGAGCGCTCCGAGATCGTCTCGGCATGATCGAAGAACCAGTTCAGTCCATCAAGCGGGATATCCTGATCGACCTTCTCGAACACATCGAGCGCGCGCGAGATGGTTTCGTCATAAGTCGCGTGCAGCCGCCACGGCCAGCGGTTCTCGGCGAGGATGCGCACCACGTCCTCAAGCTCGCCTTCCATCTCCGGCGGCATGTCGGGGCGCGGCTGGCGGAAGTCCTCGAAATCGGCGGCGGAGAACACCAGCATCTCCCCCGCGCCGTTGTGGCGGAAATAATCGTCGCCCTGCTTGTAGCGCGAGGTTGTGGTCCAGTTGAGGAAATCGTCCTTCTCACCCTTCGGCTTCTGCGTGAACAGGTTGTAGGCGAGGCGGATGGTGAGCTGTCCCTCGTCGGACAGCTTCTGGATAACGGCATAGTCGTCCGGATAATTCTGGAAGCCGCCGCCGGCGTCGATCGCGCCGGTGACGCCGAGCCGGTTCAGCTCGCGCATGAAATGCCGCGTGGAATTGACCTGATAGTCGAACGGCAGCTTCGGCCCCTTCGCCAGCGTCGCGTAGAGGATGCCGGCGTTCGGCTTCGCCAGCAGAAGCCCGGTCGGATTGCCGCTGGCGTCGCGGGTGATCTCGCCGCCCGGCGGATTGGGCGTATCCCTGGTGTAGCCGACAGCACGCAGCGCCGCGCCGTTCAGCAACGCGCGATCGTAGAGGTGGAGAATGAACACCGGCGTCTCGGGAGCGACGGCATTGAGCTCGTCGATGGTCGGCAGGCGCTTTTCGGCGAACTGGTGCTCGGTGAAGCCACCGACGACGCGGACCCATTGCGGCGGCGGCGTCACCGCCACCTGCGCCTTCAGCATGTCCATGGCGACGGCGAGCGAGCGCACGCCATCCCAGCGCAGCTCCATGTTGTAGTTCAGCCCGCCGCGAATGATGTGCAGATGGTTGTCGATCAGCCCCGGCAGCACGCGGCGGCCGCGTAGATCGACGATCTTCGTTCGCGGCCCCGCGAGCTTCATCACATCATGATCGTAACCGACCGCGACGAACGCGCCATCTTTCACCGCCACCGCGCTCGCGGCGGGATTGGAGGGATCCAGCGTCGTGAACAGCCCGCGATGCAGAATGAGATCAGGCGTTCCGGTCATCAGCTTTCCCCGTTCCCTTGTCCGGCTTCCCGGCATGGCGGCCGGGGAGCATGCCGAACAGATGCGACGAACATTTCACCTGTTCCCACGCCGCCGCAATCGGATGGCCCGCCAGCATCTGGCGACCGACCGGGACGATCTGCTCACCGACCAGAATGCCGAGCAGGCCGACCAGCGCCACCAGAGGCGGCGCGGGCGAGCGCACGTTAAGCAGGCTGTAGACGATGCCGACGAGAACGCCGGCCCCCAACGAGAGAACATACATTTTCATCGGAAGCCGCCTTCGTCGTGCGAGCGATCAATGACCTTCGGAGGCGCCGAACATGGATTTGGCGTAGATGATGCCGAGCCCATAGGCACCGCCGTATTTTTTCGCAACGCCAGTGGTGAAGTCGTAGGTCTCGGTGCGCGCCCAGTCGCGCTGCAATTCGAGGAGATACTGCAGCGAGGTCATCGGCCGCACACCGGCCTGAATCATGCGCTCCATGGCGCGCTCATGCGCCTCGTCGGAGACGTCGCCGCAGGCATCGGCGATCACATAGACCTCATAGCCCTGATCGAGCGCCGACAGTGTCGGGCCGACGATGCAGACCGAGGTCCACAGTCCCGCGAACACCAGACGGTCCTTGCCGATCTCGCCGACCTTGGCGACGACGGCGGCGTCCTCCCAGGTGTTCATCGAGGTGCGGTCCAGCAGCGGCTGGCCGGGGAACGCGTCGGTGACCTCACTGAACATCGGACCGGAGAAGCTCTTCTCGGCGACCGTGGTCAGAATTGTGGAGACGCCGAAACCTGCGGCAGCGTTGGAGACCAGCGCGGCATTGTTGCGCAGCGTCACAGCGTCGATGGACTTGGTAGCGAACGACATCTGCGACTGGAAATCGATCAGGATCAGCGTGTGATCCTTCGGGGAGACCAGTTTCTTTCCGGGAACGGGAGTCGGCTTGATCGGCATCGGCGCATCCTCTCGGCAGCGGCACAGGGCAAGGCAATTTCGCGAGGCGAGACTTGCCACGGTGACTGCAATCGATGCTTGGAGGAAATCGCCGCGGCTTGGACGATACCGACTCAAGGCTCTTATGAGCGAGCGGCGACCTGTTGACGGCAAAGAGACGGCAGGGCTTTTTTCCCGCCGCCTCGTTTGATTGAATGGATCCAATCCCGTGACTTCGATCTCTTTCGGAAGGTCCGCTCGATCGCAGTCAACGCTATCGCGACAGCAGGTTGGTCTTCGCCAGATCCAGCACCTCGTCGCCGCGCCCGCTCATCACCGCGCGGATCATCCACAGGCCGAAGCCCTTGGCCTGTTCGAGCCCGATGGTCGGCGGCATCGATAGTTCCTGCGTCGCAGTAACGACGTCCAGCACCGCCGGTCCGTCATGCGCCAGCACGTCCTTCACCGCGCCCGGCAGATCGCCGGGGTCCTCGACACGCACGCCGTGAATACCCATTGCGCGCGCCATCGCGGCAAAATCGGGATTTTTGAGATCGGTGCCGAGCTCGACGAAGCCCGCCGCCTTCATCTCCAGCGCAACGAAGCCGAGCACGCCGTTGTTGAAGATCACGATCTTCACCGGCAGCTTCTGCTGCGTCAGCGTGATCAGATCGCCCATCAGCATGGTGAAGCCGCCGTCGCCGGACAGCGAGATCACCTGCCGCCCCGGCTGCGCGGCCTGAATGCCGATCGCCTGCGGCATCGCATTCGCCATCGAGCCGTGAACCAGCGAGCCGACCAGCCGCCTGCGGCCGTTCATCTTCAGGTAGCGTGCCGCCCAGATCGTCGGCGTGCCGACATCGAAGGTGAACACGGCATCGTCCGCCGCCGCCTCGCTCACCAGCCGGGCGAGATATTGCGGATGGATCGGCTTGTTGCCGGGCGTCCCGACGGCCAGATCGTCCAGCCCCTTGCGCGACTTTTGATAGCGCGTCAGCGCATCGTCGAGATGAAGCCGATCCGATTTGGTCTGGAGCTTCGGCAGCAGCGCCACAAGCGTCGCCTTCACGTCGCCGACAAGGCCGAGATCGAGCTTGCAGCGGCGGCCGAGCTGTTCGGGCCGGATATCGACCTGCGCGATGGTGATGTTGTTCGGCAGGAACTGCTTGTACGGAAAATCGGTGCCCAGCAGCAGCAGCGTATCGCAGGCGTGCATCGCCTCGTAGCCCGAGGCGAAGCCGATAAAGCCGGTCATGCCGACATCGTAGGGGTTGTCGTATTCGACATATTCCTTGCCGCCGAGCGCATGCACCACCGGGCTCTTGAGCGCGTCGGCCAGGGCCATCAGTTCGTCGTGCGCGCCCGCACAGCCGCGGCCACAGAACAGCGTGACCCGGCCCGCCTTGTTCAGAAGCGCGGCGAGGCAGTCGATCTCGTCCTCGCGCGGACGCACCACCGGCACCGGCGGCAGCAGGCCGGCATTGGGCGAGATAGCGCGGGCCGGGGCCGGCTTCAGCGCAATGTCGCCGGGAATGACCACGACGGCGACTCCGCGCTTGCCGACGGCGGCGCGGATCGCGTTCTCCAGCACATAGGGCATCTGCGCCGGGTCCGAGACCAGTTCGCAGTAGACGCTGCATTCCTGAAACAGGGTCTGCGGATGCGTCTCCTGAAAATAGCCGCCGCCGATTTCGGACGAGGGAATCTGCGCCGCGATGGCGAGCACCGGGGTGCGCGAGCGCTGCGCATCGAACAGGCCGTTGATCAGATGCAGGTTGCCCGGCCCGCAGGACCCGGCGCACACCGCAAGCTCGCCGGTGATCTGGGACTCGCCCGCCGCCGCGAAGGCCGCCGCCTCCTCGTGGCGAACATGAACCCACTCCACCGCGGCGGTTTTGCGGATGGCCTCGGTCAGACCGTTGAGGCTGTCGCCGACCACGCCATAGATACGTTTGACGCCGATCTGGCTCAGGGTCGAGATGACGAGTTCCGCGACATTGCCGGCCATATCCGATCCTCCTCCGCAGGCGCGAGTCCGCCGACGGGCGGATGGCCTGATCCGTTTGACACCTTGAACCATTGCCGGACCGCGCGGCCCGTTGCCATCCAACTTGCCGGATAGATGTTTCAGTCTGGTATCTGATTGGAATAAACCTTCGTATACGGTCCGGCAGGGCTGGATATGATACCGTGACCGCGATGTTTTGTGTCACCCCTCCAACCCCGCCGGCCAGCGGCTGCGCAGCGATGTCCCGTCCGCGGACGTCACGAGTGCATTCCGGATAGCCCGTGATCGTGGAAACCCGTTCCGGCGGACCTGCAGAGCCGCCTCCCGACTCGAAAGCCGTGATGGCGCAGCTCTCGCGGCTGCGGCAACGGCACTCGCCTGCGAACATCGCGGCGGCGGCCCTGCTGGCCACGTGAAGTCCGACGAGTTGCGCGGCGCAGCGCTGGAATTCGGGAAGGGTCTGATTGCACAGCGTCGTCCGGGCGATCCACTCGCGCCCGGCGCCTCGCACAGTCCGCCTTCACACTCCTTTAGCCCCGCGATATCTGGCGCGTTCGACTCCCAACGCGGCGAGACCGGCAAGAATGCCCCAGAACGCCGAGCCGATGCCGAACACGGTGACGCCGGACGCGGTGACCACGAACGTGAAGACAGCCGGGAAGCGATACGTGCCATCGTTCAAGGCCGTGCCAAGCGCATTGACCAGCGGCCCGAGAAGCGCCAGCCCCGCGAAGGCGGCAATCAGGTTCGGTGGCAGCGCGGCGATGAGGGCGACGATCGCGGCGCCGCTGATGCCGAACACCACATAGCTGAGCGCGTAGAACGGCGTCGTCAGCCAGCGTTTCTCGGGCGAGGGATGGGAATCGGGGCCTGTGCAGATCGCGGCCGACAGCGCGCCGAGATTGCTGGTCACCGCGCCGAGCGGAGCCGTCGCGATGGAGGCAAGCGCGGTCACCGCCAGCAGTGGCGACAAGGGCGGCTTGTAGCCCGAGGATTGCAACACCGCGTAGCCGGGCAGGTTCTGCGAGGCCATGGTGACGATGTAGAGCGGCACGCCGACGCCGACCATGATCTGCAGATCGAGAGCCGGAACGGTGAAGGCAAGCGCCGGTTCGGGCAGATGCGCGGGCAGCGGCCCGACCTGGCCCAGAAAGAACGCGATCGCAACGCCGAACAGCAACACGATCAGCACCGCGCCGGATGAACTGATCTGCCGCGCGATCAGGAAGATCACGACCAGCGGCGCCACCAGCATCGGGTCCGCGCCGGCAGCGGTGAAGACCTCGGTGCAGAACCGGAACAGCACGCCGGCCAGCATCGCCGCGGCAATCGCAACCGGCAGCTTCTGGATCAGGCCGCTAAGCGGCCTGATCGCTGCGGTCAGCAGAATAAGCAGGCCAGCGAACACGAACGCCCCGGCCGCGGTCTCTGGCGTCAGCCCGTGCGAGGCGGCGATCAGCGCGATACCCGGCGCGCTCCAGGCCGTGATGATCGGCATGCGGTAGCGCCAGCCGAGATAGGTGGAGCAAACGATGGCCGACAGGCACAGTCCGATCACCGCCGATGCCGTCTGGGCGGAATTGGCCCCGACCGCCTGCGCCGCGGCGATCACGATGGCGACTGTTCCGCCGAAACTGACGAGGGCCGCGGCGACGGCGGAGGTGACGATGGACAGGCGCATCAGGAAGAAACCACGACGACGTTGCAGTGACATGGTCTATGCCACGCGCGAAGCCGGGGGGCACGCCGGCAGGCGTCATGGCTCGTATGACGACAGAAACCGCCCTCTCGCCTTTCGGCGGCTCTCCTAGATCCGTCGGTCCGGCGTCAGCTGCGTGCGCGCGACGCGCAATTCGATGATGGCGGGACCATCCGCCGCCGCGGCGCGCGCGAACGCGGCCGGGAAGTCGTCGTGATGGTCAATACTCTCGCCATGCGCGCCGTAGGCCCGCGCCAGCGCCGCGAAATCCGGATTGAGCAGATCGGTGCCACTTGGCCGCGCGGGAAACTGATTCTCCTGATGCATGCGGATCGAGCCGTACATCGCATTGTTGACGATGATCACCACGATGGGCAGACGCTGCTGCACGGCGGTGGCGAACTCCTGCGAAGCCATCATGAAACAGCCGTCGCCCGCCAGACACACCACCGGACGTCCGGGATGGCGCAGCTTGGCGGCGATGGCGGCGGGCAGGCCATAGCCCATCGAGCCGGATTTCGGCGCGAGCTGGGTGCCGAGATTACGATAGCGATAATAGCGATGCAGCCAGATGGTGTAATTGCCCGCGCCGTTGGTGACGATGGCATCGTCCGGCAGCACGTCGTTGAGATGGGCGATGACGGCCGCGAGATCGAACGGCGGGTTATCCGTGCGCGGCGCCTGATAGGCCACATAGGCTGCGCGCGCTTCACGCCGCCAGTCGCGCCACGGCGCGGGATCGAGCGGCGCGATGACGTCCAGCGCAGCGGCAAACTGCGCCGAGGTCGCTGCGATACCGAGCGAGGGCGCATAGACGCGGCCGAGTTCCTCCGGCCCGGGAAACACGTGAATCAGCGTCTGTTTCGGCACCGGCACGTCGAACAGCGAATAGTGATTGGTGGTGATGTCGCCGAAGCGGTCGCCGATCACCAGCAGGCAGTCGGCGGTCTTCACACGCTCCATCAGCGCGCGGCTGCATCCGAGGCTGATGTCGCCGATATACTGTTCGCTGCGGTTGTCGAGTACGTCCTGCGAGCGGAAGCCCGCGACCACCGGCAGATCGTTACGCTCGACGAAGGCGCGAAGCTTCGCGGCAGCGTCCACCGTCCAACCGAGATTGCCGAGGATCACCACCGGCCGCCGCGCGCTGCGCAGCAGCGTCTCAACCTCCGCCATCTGTGCGGCCGAAGGCGCAGGCGCGGCGATCACGGCCGGCGCGGCATCGGACGCAGTGCTGGCCTCGCTCAGCACATCCTCCGGGATCACCAGTACCACTGGCCCCGGCCGCCCCTGCATCGCGACATGATAGGCGCGGCTGACATATTCAGGAATGCGGTCCGCGGATTCGATCTGCGCGCACCACTTGGTCATGTCCGCGAAAGTACGCGTGTAGTCCATCTCCTGAAACGCCTCGCGGCCGTAGTGAGCGCGCGGCACCTGCCCGACGATCAGGATCATCGGCGTGGAATCCTGCCATGCCGTGTGCAGACCGACGGTGGCGTGCATCGCGCCCGGCCCCCGGCTGACGATGCAGATGCCGGGACGGCCGGTGAGCTTGCCGTCGGCTTCGGCCATATGCGAGGCGGTGGCTTCATGGCGGCAGGTGACGAAACGAAGGCCGGAGTCGGGCTCATACACCGCATCGAACACCGGCAGCGCGCTCTCGCCCGGCACGCCGAACATGCGGTCCGCTCCGTTTGTCCGCAAGGCCGCCACCAGCAGCGCGCCGCCGCTGCGCTGCTGGTGTGCCGCGAGAGATTCAACCGGCCGGTGATGATTCATGCGCAAGCCCAATCAGTCGGAGTACGAAGCAACGCCGTGGCAACGGTCACTCCTGAAAGACCTCGGTGCGCCGCTTCTTGATCTGAGGCATCACCATGGAGATCAGCAGTGCCGCCGCGAGCAGCAGCAGCACGAGGCTGATGGGACGGCTCAGGAAGATCATCGGATCGCCGTGCGAGATGATCAGGCTGCGGCGGAAATTCTCCTCCACCATCGGACCGAGCACAAATCCCATCAGCAGCGGCGCGGGCTCGGCGTCGAGCTTGCGCAGGATGTAGCCCAGCGCGGTGAAGCCGATGGTCATGTAGATGTCGAAGCTCGAATTGTTGACGGAGTACACCCCGATCGCGCAGATCACCACGATGATGAGGTAAAGAATGCGATAAGGCACGTTCAGCAGCCGCACCCAGAGGCCGATCATCGGCAGATTGATGATCACCAGCATGGTGTTGCCGATGAACATGCTGGCGATCAGGCCCCAGAACAAATCGGGCTGACGCGAGATGATGGTGGGGCCGGGCTGGATGCCGTGCAAGGTCAGCGCGCCGACCAGCAGCGCCATGGTGGCGCTGGTCGGAATGCCCATCGTGAGCAGCGGCACGAAGGAGGTCTGCGCGGCGGCGTTGTTGGCGGATTCGGGACCCGCCACACCCTCGATCGCGCCCTTGCCGAAACGCTCCGGGGTTTTCGAGACGCGCTTTTCCAGCGCGTAGGACGAAAACGAGGCGATGGTCGCGCCGCCGCCCGGCAGAATGCCGAACACGGTGCCGAGCAGCGTGCCGCGTGTCACCGCGCCCCACGCGCCGCGCAGCACCTTCATGGACGGCCAGATGCTGTTGATCCTTGAGTGATTGACGATACGGGCCGTGACGGTTTCGAGATTCGCGATCACCTCGGCAACACCGAACAGACCCATCACCAGCGCGACGAAGTTGATGCCGTCCGACAGTTCGATCAGGCCGAACGTCATGCGCGCCTCGCCGGTGTTGATGTCCATCCCCACCATGCCGAGCAGCAGGCCGAGGAAGATCATCGCGACCGCGTGAAACACGGAGCCGTTGGCAAGCACCACCGCGCAGACGAGGCCCAGCACCATCAGCGAGAAATAGTCGGGCGATGCGAATTTCTGCGCGACCGCCGCGAGCGGCGGCCCCATCAGTGCGATGACCACCGTGCCGAAACAGCCGGCGATGAAGGAGCCGATGGCGGCGATGGCGAGCGCCTCGCCGGCGCGCCCCTGCTGCGCCATCTTGTAGCCGTCGATGGCGGTGACGACGGAGGTCGACTCGCCCGGAATGTTCACGAGAATGGCGGTGGTCGAACCGCCATACTGCGCGCCGTAATAGATGCCCGCCAGCATGATGATCGCGCCGATCGGGCCAAGCGCATAGGTCGCGGGCAGCAGCAGCGAGATGGTCGCGACCGGGCCGAGACCGGGCAGCACGCCCACCAGCGTGCCGCAGATCGCGCCGAACAGGCAGAACAGCAAATTCATCGGCGTCGCGGCAACCGCGAATCCGTGACCAAGCGCGGCGAACAGATCGATCATGGCAGAATGCTCACCGGCAGCTTGAGAAGCCAGACGAAAACGATGGACGACATTACCGCGAGCGCGATGCCGGTGATGGCGCTCTCGTACCACTTCGCTTCGGGCGAGGCGAAATGCGCCAGCGCGACCTGCGCCAGAATGGCGGCGATCAGGCCGGCGCGCTCAACGAGCAGACCAAATGCCAGAAACGAGGCGAGGATGAACAGAAGCGGCTTGAGATGAATTTTGCCGACAGGCGCGCCGCCTGCGACAAAACCCTTGATGGTGAGCACGAGGCCCATGCCGAGCAGGATCAGCGCAAGGCCCAGCGGAAAATAACCTGGCCCCATATCCAGCACGGTGCCGACCGTCAGCGTGCGGATGTAAAGCAGCGCCACGACGGCGATGCCGACCAGCAGCAAGCCGGTGTAGAGATCGGTATTCCCGCGCTGCGTGACCTGCTTCATCGCGCTCCCCTCGCTTCCCCCTCGGATACACGACGGGCGGCAGCCGCCTTGCGCAGCCGCCGCCCGCCTGCGAAGCGATCAGTTCTTGGCCGTGCCGATTTCCTTCAGCAGCGCGGTCCACTGCTCGACCTCGCCCTTGATCTGCGCGGTGTATTCCGCCGGCGTGGTGAACACCGTGGATGCGCCGGCCACCGCCATTTTCTGCTTGATGACCGGGTCGGCTGCCATCTTCTTCAGCGCGGCCGACACCTTGGCGATGATCGCGTCAGGCGTTCCGGCCGGCGCCATGATGCCGTTCCAGGATTCCACCGCATAGCCCGGGACCACCGTCTCGGCGACGGTCGGAAGCTGCTGCGCGAATTCGCTGCGCTTGGCGGAGGTGACGGCCAGCGCAACGACAGTCTTGGCTTCCATCTGCGGCAGCGCGTCCGTCATGTTGGTGAACGACAGGCTCACCTCGCCGGAGACGACCGCCGCGGTCGCCGGCGCGCCGCCCTTGAACGGAACGTGGGTCATCTTGGTGCCGGTCCGCGCCTCGAACAACGCCACCGAGAAATACATCAGCCCCCCCGCGCCGCTGGAGCCGTAGGTCAGCTTGCCGGGATTGGCCTTGGCGTAGCTGACGAGATCCTGCATCGACTTGATCGGCAGCGACGGATTGACGATCACCGTCTGCGGAATGGTGCTGACGATGCTGATCGGCGCGAAGCTCTTCAGCGGATCGTAAGCGGTCTTCTGCGCAACCGGAGAGATCGAGATCGCGCCGACGCTGCAGACGCACAGCGTGTAACCATCGGCCGGCGACTTCGACACCAGATCGGAGCCGACGATGCCGCCGCCCCCCGGACGATTATCGACGATGACCGACTGGCCCAGTTCCTTTTCGAGATACTCGGCGGTGATGCGACCGACCGTGTCGGTGTAACCGCCCGGCGCATAGGGCACGACCAGCTTGACCGCCTTGCTCGGCCAGTCCTGAGCCGAGGCGGGCGCGGCGGCCAGTCCCGTACAGATCGCGAGCAGGCTCGTTACAACCAGTCGTTTCATAAGTTCGGTTCCCGTGTTTGAGAAGCTGAATTCAGGCGCTTAAGGCTCAGGCAATGTTCGTTCCAACGAGGCCAAGGGCATGCGCCGCCTTGTCCTCGCCGGTCGCGAAGTCGGAGAGTTCAATGCCGGTCTTTGCGAACTCGACCCGGCGGAACTTGTCCTGATCCTCGAATGGCACCGTGGCGTCGATGCCGAGCTTGGTGCGAATGCCCTCGTGGCTGACGCGAACATATTCATGACCTCGCGCACCGGGGATCAGGATGAGATCCTGCGATGCCTCCATGCGCGTGGCGATGGCGTATTCGACGTCCACCGGATCGCGAATGTCGATGTCGTGATCGACGACGGTGATGAGATCGAGATCCTTCAGCGCGCCGAACGCGGCCATGATGGCGTTGCGCTGCAACCCGTTATGCGTGCGGCTCTGCTTCTTCACCTGAAGGATCGCATGGAAGCGATGCAGTCCGCCCGAGGTCATCTCGACATCGGTCACGATCGGAATCGCCGACTGAAGAACCTTCAGAAGGCTGGCCTCCAGCACGTATTTGCGCAGGATGATGGTCTCACGGCCGAAACCGTTGATCACATGATAGATCGGCCGCAGCCGGTGCGTGACGGCCGTGATCTGCAGCACCGGCGCGTCGGCCGCCGGCGCGGCGAAGCCGACGAACTCGCCGAACGGGCCTTCCGGCGCGACAGTATCGGTGAGGATTTCGCCTTCCAGCACGAACTCGCTCTCGGCGGGCACCAGAAGATCCTGCGACACGGCCTTCGCAACCGCCAGCGGACGACCGGCCAGACCACCGGCAACAGCCAGTTCGTCGGCCGTTTCCGGCATCTGCGAGCCCATGGTCGCGGCGGTGAAATGCAGCGCCAGATCGGTGCCGATGCAGACCGCGACCGGCAACGCATGGCCCCTCGCCTTGGCGCGCTCGAAAGCCACGCGCAGGTGCCGCCCGAAATCCAGCTTGATGGCGACGCGATCCGGTCCCAGCATCTGCAGGCGGTGATAGGAGGCGTTGTAGATACCGGTTTCCGGATCCCTCACCACCACGATGCCCGCCGTCACGTAGCGGCCGGCATCGTTCGGCGCATGAAACAAGGCAGGAAGCAGCCTGGTGATGTCGAATCCGGTGCGGAGCACGACCTCCTGAACCGGCGGGGCCGCGACCAGTTCCGGCGGCAACGGATTGCCCATTGCGCGCTGCACGAGACCACGGATGCCGCTGTAGTCGACGCCAAAGGCAGCCTCGCAATTCTCCCGGCAGCTCAACAGGTTGCCGACGAGCGGGACGCCGTATCCCTTGACCGAGGGAAACAGCAGCGTCTGACGGCCATCGTGCTTTTTCAGAATGGCGGCGATCTCGAGATGCGGATCGGCCTCCCTTTCGAATGTCAGAATCCGCTCACGCTCTGCCAGACGCGCCAATGCCGAACGAAATCGCGTATCGAGAATTTTTTCCTGCAGCATGAGCCCTGACTGACGCCACCCTGATTATTATAAAGAAAGATAGCTAAGATTAAAAGCTAGTCAAGCACGCTTCGTGGGCAGGCTGCGACTAGTTTGTGCGCTTCGCCGCATGCGGCCCGAAGGTCGCGCTGGGCCTTTTCCGTATCGCCCGGACGCGCGAAGGCGATCAACGCATCAACGCGTGCGGATCAGCATTCGGGGATGCCGTCGCGGGTTTGTGAAACTCCCCCGCACGCCTGCGATCCCGCCAAGCCCATTGACAGCCCCGGTCGGCCATCACCTATAAACGTCATATGTATCATTCGCGGAACGTGAACGTATCGGCGGGCGGCGGATCGCCGTGCCGCCGCTTTGTATCGAGCCAGCGCAATGATCGATCAGGACGCCCTGTCTCATGCCGATGAAGCGCTCACCCGCAAAATCCGCGCCGAAGATGCGATCGACGGTCTCGAAATCCGAGCTGATGGTTGATGGCGACGATCAGGAGTTTCGCAGCTTCATCCATGATTTTCTGGCGTTCAGCGCGCGCGTCGATCAGTGCCGCTCGGGCTTCGGTCGTCGGCTCGGCATTTCGGGGATCGCCTACACCACGCTGATTTCCATCGCGCATCTTCAGGGCGAGGAAGGCGTCGGCGTCAGCCGCGTCGCCGAACACCTTCATCTTTCGGGCGCGTTCGTCACGATCGAAGTGTCGAAACTCGTCAAGGCCGGCCTCGTGGACAAGCGGGTCAACGACGCCGACCGGCGTCGCGTGCTGCTGACCGTGACCCCAAAGGCGCGCGATCAGCTCGACGAACTGACGCTGCTGCAGGCGCCAGTGAACGATGCGCTGTTCGAATGCCTGAGCGCCGACGAGTTCAGAAAGCTGTCCTCGATCATGTCGCGGCTCGTGCCGTGCGGGGACCGCGCGGTGTCGCTGATCGAGTTCGACACCAGGATGGCGGAGCATACGCCGCTGCAATCCGATCCGCCGCCGGCCGTTCGCGCCCGGGCCAGCGCGAAGTAAGCGGCCCGTCTGTTTTCGATCAATCGCCTCAATCCGTCTTCCGGCGGAGCGGCGGAAGCGGCGGCCGCGCGACGGATATCGTACCGCATTGGTCTCCCCGGAATGAGGGCGCGCCGTGAAGGGCGTTCCCGCCCGGCAGCCCATGCAATTGTCCGTTCTGGCTGCGACTTGGCCGATGTGCCGGTCAGGTTGCAAATCAGGCCGGGAGGCAACGAAGCCCGGAAGTTTCCGCCGCATTCACCGTCGGGGCTGTTGCCGGCAGCCCGCTATTGTCGCGCGAATGTCCAAGATGTGCGACAACCGACGCGCTAGGAAGGCGAGGCGCCACGTGGGAGATTGCAACAAGATGCATTCCCGGAGCACAAACAGGGTGGAAACGTCCATCAGGACGGATTGGTCACGCGGACACGCCATGTCCGTGTTGAACACCCGACTGATTGCGTGTTCCGGTGAATGGGCTCTCGGTGGTCCCGCGCGGGGCGCGGACTTACGTTTGAGACGTGAAATCGGAAAAGAGTGACGTGTCTTCGCGCGGTCTCCATCACATCACGACCATCATCGCGGACGCACGCCGCACGCGGCATTTCTACGCCGACGTGCTGGGCCTGAGACTGATCAAGAAAACCGTCTGCTACGACGATCCGGGCAGCTATCATCTCTATTACGGCGACGGCCTGGGACAGCCCGGCACAGTGATGAGCGCGCTGACCTGGAACTGCGTGTCGCCCGGCATGATCGGCGTCGGCGAGGTGGTGCAGACCGCATTGCGCGTTCCTGTTGAGTCGCTCGACTGGTGGCGGGAGCGGCTGACGCAGGCCGGCGTGTCCAGCACGTTCGATCATTCGGCCTTCGGCGAGCGAACGCTCTGCTTCTGCGATCCCGATGGAACGACGCTGGCCCTGGTCGGCGCGCGCGAGACGAAGCCGGAAGGCCCGTGGTGGGCTTCCCGTGTCGGACTGGGCAACGCGGTGCGCGGCCTGCACAGCGTAACGCTGAGCCTGCGCGAGGCCGACGCCACCATCGACATTCTTCAGGACATTTTCGGCTTCCACTGCGTCTCGCAGCGCGAGGGCTGGATGCGTTTCGTGGCCCATGACGAGCCCGGCGGCACCCTCGATCTGCATCTGATCGGCCGGTCCTCGCGCGGACGGCTGGGCGGCGGCACGATCCGCCACGTCGCGTTCCGCGCGGCCGACGTGAACGAGCAGTGCGCCATGGCGGAGCGGTTGCAGCGGGTCTACGGCATCACCGTGAGCGAGCCGATCGAGCGAACCTATCTCCAGGCGGTCGCCTTCCGCGCGCCCTGCGGCGTGCTGTTCGAGATCGCCACCGACGGCCCCGGCTTCACCGCGGACGAAGCCTCGGAGCAACTCGGCGAGGCGCTGAAGCTGCCGGTCTTCCTGGAGGAACGGCGGCACGAACTTGAAGGCATTCTGCCTCCGCTGGGGTGAGCCATATCATGATGATCATGATGACGGCTTGCGCGGACACCAGCATGCCAGCTATGGTCTCGCATGCGGGACATCGTCCCACATGATAATCCCAAAGCATGGCTCTGAAATTCGTTCGAGGCGCTACGACAGTGGGGCCGGCCCCTGGGGCGGATCATCATGACTTGCGATATCGAAACTGATGCGGGCGGATATTACGGCCGCCGCATCAGCCAGCATCTGGGAATGGACGGCAGCTGCCTCCTTGAGGTCAAGCGCAAGGGCAGCCTGGCGCTGGCGGTAACGCGTCTGACCTCCGAGCGCCTCAACGGCGACCGCAGCTCTCCGATCCCCGCGGAATCCGCCTTCAGCATCATCCACCAGCTGGGCGATCTCGACTGGCATTCGAGCTGGCTGGCGGGCCGCGCGCGCTTTGCCGGCGCCTTTGCCGCCGGCACCGCCAGCGTCACCGATCTGCGCGATCATCCGCAATGCGAGTTCAGAGGCGTCATGGATGCGCTTCAGTACTACGTGCCGCGGCAAGCCATCGACGAGTTCGCTCATGAGAACGGCGCCAAACCCATCGCGACGATGTCCTGGAATCGGGATCGCCACGATCCCCTGCTGTCGAATCTGTCGCGGCTGTTTCTGCACGCGATCGCCGAAGACCGCTCCACCAACCAGCTTTTCATCGATCAACTGGCGTTGAGCACGCTGGCCCATTTCGCCCAGACCTATGGAGGGTTGCGGGTGCAGGAAGGGGCGGCACAGGGCGGGCTGGCCCCGTGGCAGGAGCGGCGCGCACGCGAAATCATGCGGGTGCGCTTCGCCAGCCATCTGTCGATCGCAGATGTTGCCGCCGAATGCCGCCTCACCCCGAGCCATTTCGCCCGCGCCTTCCGGCGCAGTGTCGGCATGGCTCCGCACGAATACCTGTCCAGCCTGCGGATCGAGGAAGCCAAGCGGCTGATGCTCGCGACCAAACTGCCGCTGGCCGATATCGCGCTGATCTGCGGCTTTGGCGACCAGAGCTATTTTACCCGCGTGTTTTCGCGCTGCGTGGGCGCCAGCCCCGGCGCATGGCGGCGCACCCGGCTCGACGCGTAAGATCGCCGGCGGGCGACAGGCACCGAAGGCCGCCGCGGATGCTCGCCCAAGAGTTGCAAACCCGCCCATATTCCACACCGGTTACCCGAATTATTAACCATGGTTCCCCATACTCGCCCGCAAAATCCTGGGGCAGGAAGTGGGGGACGCCAATGAAATTGGCATTTTGGAGCCGGCGGCAGCGTAATGGGGCAATGGACGCTCCCGCGAAGCGAATTCGGATCGGGCTGCGAGGCAACCTGTTCGCCGCCTTTGCGGTGGTCGCGGGATTGTCCGTGGTGATCAGCGCCGGCGCGGCGCTGCTGTTCAATCAGCTCGGCCATACCCTCGACGATCTCAGCGGGCGCGATGTACCGAAGCTCGCCGCCGGCCTGCGGCTGGAATCGCTGAGCACCAGCCTGACCAATCAGGCTCCTGCGCTGCTGGCCTCCGACAGCGACGACGTGCTGCGCGAGCGCATGGCAACGCTGAACGGCACGCAGGAGGCCGCGAGCCGGCAGTTGCAGGATCTCGTTAGGCTGGGCGGCGCTCCCGAGACCATGGCCGCGCTGCAGGATATCGTGAAGAACCTGCACGACATGGTCGCCCTGCTCGGCACTGCCGCGAACGGCAAGATCACGGCAGCCAGCGCCCGCGCGGCGAAATACACCGAGCTGAGAAACATTCATGGCGCTTTCGTTGCGGCCGCGACCCCGGCCATGCTCGACGCCCAAACCATGATGAACGCCGTGCTGGCGTCGGCCACCGTTTCACAGGAAGATATCTCGGCGGCCGCGCGCGGCGTCGAGGTGATCGGGCGGCTGATGTCGGAAGCCAATCTGATGGCTGCCGAACTCAGCGCCGTGCTGGCCGCGCCTTCGCCGGAAGAGCTTGAGCGAATTCAGGGCGCCGTCGAACTCGCAGGCGGCAGGCTGGCCGACGCCATCGAGCAGGCCGGCACGACACCCGGTCTCAGCCGCATCAAGGACGCAACACTCAAGCTGACCGAACTCGGCGACGCCAAAACCGGCGCGGCCCGCGTGCGCCAGAAAGAGCTCGACGACAGTCTCTACGGTTCGCTGATCCTCGAAGAGACTTACAAACTCAACAAGGGCCTGCGCAGCGCGGTCGGCGATCTGGTCGGCGGCATCCAGACCCAGACCAGCGCCTCGACCGATCAGGCGCACCGCAAGGTCTCCATCGCGACGGCCGTGATGCTGGCGCTCGGCGGCCTTGCCTGTGTCGGCTCCGGCCTGTTCGTCTGGCTCTACGTGGATCGCAACATCCTGCGCCGCATGGGGAGCCTCCAGCAGGCGATGCAGCGACTTTCCGCCGGCGACATGGACGCCGAGATCCGGCGCAGCAACCGGGGCGACGAGGTCGCCGCGATGGAAGCCTCGCTCGCCGTATTCCGCGACTCGATGCTTCATTCACGCACCCTCGATGCCGAGCAGAACAAGGAGCGGATCGCACGCACCGAACGGACCGAGCGCGTCGAGGCACGGATTCGCGTGTTCGAGGACAAGGTCAGGGGTGCGCTCGCGCATCTGCTCGATGCCTCCAACACGATGCAGGCGAGCGCGCAGTCGATGTCGTCGAGCGCCGAACGGTCGAGCGCACAGGTCAACGCGGTGGCCGCGGCCGCCGAGGAAACATCGGTCAACGTGCAGACCGTCGCCGCCAGCACCGAGGAGCTTTCATCGTCGATCGCCGAGATCAGCCGTCAGGTCGCGACGTCTGCGAACATCGCGCGCCGGGCCGTCTCCGAGGCGCAGCAGACCGACAGCACCATGCAGGGGCTGGCAGAGGGCGCCGACCGCATCAGCGTGGTCGTCGATCTGATCCAGACCATCGCCTCCCAGACCAACCTGCTCGCCCTCAACGCCACGATCGAGGCCGCGCGGGCGGGCGAAGCCGGACGCGGCTTTGCCGTGGTCGCCTCCGAGGTGAAGAACCTCGCCACCCAGACGGCGAAGGCAACCGAAGACATCCGTGGCCAGATCAACGGCATGCAGGAGGTGGCGGAGCAGGCAGTATCCGCCATTCGCGGCATCGGCACGATCATCACCGAGATCAACGACGTGACCAGCACCATCGCCGCCGCCGTCGAGGAACAGGGCGCGGCAACGCAGGAGATCGCCCGCAGCGTTCAGCACGCCGCGAGCGGCACCAGCGAGGTCTCCGGCAATATCGTCGGCGTCAGCCAAGCTTCGCAGGAGGCCGGCACCACCGCGAGCGCGGTGTTGCAGGCGTCCGGCGAGTTGCGCCGCGAGGCCGAGGCCCTGCGCCAGGACGTCGACGACTTCCTCGCCGATATCCGCGCCGCCTGACCCCGCCGGATACCGATGCGCCGGCGTCGTAGGCATGCGGCGTCGGCGCATAGCTTTCCCAAACCCCGGTGAAATAACGTTCCGGACGCGATTCCTCGCAGCGGCCGCCAGCATTTTCGGCTGGCACATGCCGCCCGGTCCCGGTAAGCCGGCTGCAGGGAGAGCAAATTATATGCATTCAAAATCAGGCGCCGGCCTCAGCACCGCCGAGGCCCTCCGGTACCCCCACGAAACCCCGCCCGAACCGGGAGAGGTGATCGAGATCGCCCCGGGCATTCTCTGGGTGCGCCTGAAACTGCCGTTCCGGCTCAATCACGTGAACGTCTACCTGCTGGCGGACGGCGACGGCTGGACCGTCATCGATGCGGGCTTCGGCAACGAGGAAACCATCGAGGCGTGGACGCGCCTGTTCGACGGCCCGCTGAAATCCTTCCGGATCAAGCGCCTGATCGTGACCCATTCACACCCGGACCATGTCGGTCTGGCAGGCTGGCTGGTCGAGCGCTTCGGCTGCAGTTTCTGCATGTCGCAGGTCGAATATCTGCAAAGCGTCTACCATCAGGAGCGCGGCGCGGAGGATCGCAAGCAGAACCAGCGCCTGTTCTTCCGCCGCCACGGCATGGACGAAGCCATCACCGACGAACTGCTCGGCCGGGGGCAGGACTATCTCAGGCGGGTGTCGAGCCTGCCGCCGGCCTACAAGCGCATCTCGCACGGCGAGGAGATCGAGATCGGATCGCGGCGCTTCAAGGTCATCACCGGCGGCGGCCATGCGCTGGATCAGGTGATGCTGTACTGTGCCGCCGAAAAGCTGTTCCTGTCGGCCGATCAGGTTCTCAGCAAGATTTCGCCGAATGTCAGCGTGTGGGCCGTCGAGCCGGACCAGAACTCGCTGGGCGAATATCTGGCCTCGCTCGCCAGCCTCACCACCACGCTGCCTTACGATGCGCTGGTGCTGCCGGGCCACGGCATTCCATTCTACGGACTGAAGACCCGCATCAAGCAACTCGCCGATCATCACGAGGAGCGCTGCCAGATGATCGCCGATGCCTGCCGCCAGGCTCCGAAAACCTCGGCGGAACTGGTTCCGATCGTCTTTCACAAGCATGTGCTCGATGCGCACCAGACCGGCTTCGCGGCGGGCGAACTGATCGCCCACGTCAACTACATGCTCGTCGAGGGCCGCCTGAGCGCGAGCGAACAGCCGGACGGCGTGCTGCGCTTCAACGCCACGTGAACGCGCGGAGCGCCCGCCCCTGCGCGGCATTGATCGGGGTCAAATTTCCCCTGCATTGCAAACAGTTCTGCCGCCCGGCGAGCGCACTGCAAAAGAGAAAAAGCCGGGCAATTGCGGCTCGACACTGATCCTTGAAACGCTCTAAAAAGGGTTCGTCCACGATACTGTGGGCGGACCTTTGCCGGGATCTGCCATGAACTACGACCAGTTTTTCAGCGATGCCCTCGGACGCCTTCACGACGAGCGGCGCTATCGCGTGTTCGCTGATCTGGAGCGCCTCGCGGGCCGTTATCCGCATGCGGTATGGCACACCCCGACCGGCAAGCGGGACGTGGTGATCTGGTGCTCGAACGACTATCTCGGCATGGGTCAGCACCCGAAGGTCGTCGGCGCGATGGTCGAGACCGCGACGCGCGTCGGCACCGGCGCCGGCGGCACCCGCAACATCGCCGGAACCCATCACGCGATGACACGGCTGGAGAACGAACTGGCGGACCTCCACGGCAAGGAAGCCGCGCTCGTCTTCACCTCCGGCTATGTCTCGAACCAAACCGGCATCTCGACCCTCGCCAAGCTCATTCCGAACTGCCTGATCCTGTCGGACGCGCTGAACCACAACTCGATGATCGAGGGCGTGCGCCAGTCCGGCTGCGAGCGGATCATCTTCCGCCACAACGACGTGGCGCATCTGGAAGAGCTGCTGCGCGCGGCGGCCGACCGGCCCAAGCTGGTCGTGTTCGAAAGCCTGTATTCGATGGACGGCGACATCGCGCCGATGAAGGCGATCTGCGACCTCGCCGAGAAATACGGGGCGATGACGTATCTGGACGAGGTCCATGCGGTCGGCATGTACGGCCCGCACGGCGGCGGGATCGCCGAGCGCGAAGGCTTGATGGATCGGATCGATATCATCGAGGGCACGCTGGCCAAGGCATTCGGTTGCCTCGGCGGCTACATCACCGGATCGGCCCGCGTGATCGACGCGGTGCGCTCCTACGCGCCGGGCTTCATCTTCACCACCTCGCTGCCCCCCGCCGTCTGCGCGGCGGCGACGGCGGCGATCCGGCATCTGAAGACCTCGCAGTGGGAACGCGACCGCCATCAGGATCGCGCCGCCCGCGTCAAGGCGATCCTGACCGCCGCAGGCCTGCCGGTGATGTCCACCGACACCCACATCGTGCCGGTGTTCGTCGGGGATCCGGAGCGCTGCAAAAAGGCCTCGGACCTGCTGCTGGAAGAGCACGGCGTCTACATCCAGCCGATCAACTATCCCACGGTCGCCAAGGGCACAGAGCGGCTGCGCATCACGCCCTCGCCCTATCACGACGACGTCCTGATCGACCGGCTGGCGGACGCCATGGTGCAGGTGTGGGAACGCCTCGGCCTGCCGCTGCACGGCCACGCCCTGGCAGCCGAATAAATCTGCCGGACGTGCATGAGCCGGCTGGCCGGTTCGGAACAGGCCGGCCATTTCGCGAAATATGAAATCATCTTATGCTCCGGCATGACCTGCGGGAGCCATGGATGCTGCACGACTGGAGCGTGATCGCGGCGGCGCTGGCCTATATCGGCCTGCTGTTCGCGATCGCCAGCTATGGCGACCGCCGCGCCCGCTCGCGGCCGGGCGGCAGCCTGATCTATCCGCTGTCGCTGGCGATCTACTGCACCTCCTGGACCTTCTTCGGATCGGTCGGTTTCGCGACGCGGACCAGCATCGAGTTTCTCGCCATCTATGTCGGCCCGATCCTGCTGATCGGCCTGTGCACGCCGCTCTTGCGACGCGTCATCCATCTGGCGAAATCGCAGAACATCACCTCCATCGCCGATTTCGTCGCGGCCCGCTACGGCAAGAGCCAGGCGGTGGCGGCGACGGTGGCGATCATCGCCATGATCGGCTCCGTTCCCTACATCGCGCTGCAACTGAAGGCGCTGTCCTCCTCGCTCGAAACCATCCTGATCGACGACGCCACCGTCTCGCACATCCCGCTCGTCGGCGATCTCGCGCTCGTCGTCACCGTCGCCATGGCGACCTTCGCCGTGCTGTTCGGAACACGGCAGATCGATGCCACCGAGCATCAGCACGGCCTGATGCTGGCGGTCGCGACCGAATCGATCGTCAAGCTCGTGGCATTCATCGGCGCGGGCGCGTTCGTGACGTTCTGGATGTTCTCACCCGGCCAGCTCATCGAACGGGCGACGAAATCCGCGCAGGCCATGCGTGTTCTGGACTACACGCCGTCGGCGGGCAGCTTCCTGACCATGACGCTGCTGTCGTTCTTCGCCATCATGCTGCTGCCCCGGCAATTCCATGTCAGCGTCGTCGAGAATTCGAACGACGCCGAGGTGACGCAGGCGCGCTGGCTGTTTCCTCTCTATCTGATCGCGATCAATATCTTCGTCATTCCAATCGCGCTGGCCGGGCTTGTCACGTTCCCGTTCGGAAGCATCGACAGCGACATGTACGTTCTCGCGCTGCCGCTGAAGGCCAACGCGCAGTTCATCTCCATCGCGGTGTTCGTCGGCGGCCTGTCGGCGGCGACCGCCATGGTGATCGTCGAATGTGTCGCCCTCGCAATCCTGATCTCGAACGACCTGTTTCTGCCACTGCTGCTGCGGCGCGGCGAGCCGCTGACCGGGCCTCACCGGCAGGTCGGAGGCCTGCTGCTCAACATCCGGCGGGCCGCGATCTTTCTGATCATGGCGATGGCGTATGTTTATTATCGCGCACTCGGCAATGCCCAGCTCGCCGCCATTGGCCTGCTGTCCTTCGCGGCGATCGCTCAACTCGCCCCGGCCTTCTTCGGCGGCCTGGTCTGGCGCCGGGCCACCTCGCGCGGAGCCATCGGCGGCATGGTCGTCGGCTTCGCGGTGTGGGCCTACACCCTGTTCCTGCCGAGCTTCGTCGAGGCAACGCCGCTGGGGGCCCAGTGGCTGCTGCACGGACCGTTCGGACTGGACGCCCTGCGCCCGCAGGCGTTGATGAGCGTCGATCTGCCGCCGCTGGTGCATGGCGTGTTCTGGAGTCTCACGCTCAATCTCCTGACTTACATTCTGCTGTCGCTGATGCGACAACCAGCCGGCATCGAACTGGTGCAAGCCGATATCTTCGTCCCCAATGGTCTTGGCCCGATCACGCCGTCCGCGTTCCGGCGCTGGCGCACCACCGTCACCGTGCAAGACATTCTCACGACGGTTGCGCAATATATCGGGCCGGAGCGTGCACGCACCTCGTTCGAGGCGTTCGCACGCGACCGGCGCGTTCACCTCGATCCCTCCGCTCCCGCCGATTTCGAGCTGCTGCAGCAGGCGGAACGGCTGATCGCGTCCGCGATTGGCGCGCCATCGTCACGCCTCGTGCTGTCGCTCCTGCTCCGCAAGCGAACCGTCTCCGCCAAAGCCGCCCTCAAGCTGCTCGACGATTCCCATGCCGCGATGCATTTCAACCGCGAAATGCTGCAGACCGCATTGAACTACGTGCGACAGGGCATCGCCGTCTTCGACGTCGATCAGCAGCTGATCTGCTTCAACCGGCAGTTCAGCGATCTGCTCGAACTCCCGCCGCATCTGGCACAGATGGGCATGTCGCTGGGCGAACTGCTGGAGTTCATGGGCGAGCGCTGCACGGCGCCGCAGTTGAACCGCACGGCCGTTGCGGCACGGCGTCTTGCCGCCTACACGACGGAGGGCGAATCCTTCATCGAGCGGTTCGCCGAGCGGCATCTCGTGATCGAGGTCCGCACCAACCTCATGCCCGGCGGCGGCCTCGTTCTGACCTTCTCGGACGTCACGCCGAGCTTCGAGGCCGCGGAAGCCCTTGAGCGGGCCAACGCGACGCTCGAAAAACGCGTGCGCGACCGCACCGAAGAACTGATGCGCCTGAACTCGGAGCTTGCGCACGCGAAAAGCACGGCGGAAGAAGCGAACCATTCCAAGACGCGGTTTCTCGCCGCCGCAAGTCACGACATTTTGCAGCCGCTGAATGCCGCGCGGCTCTATGCGACCAGCCTCGTGGAGCGCGGCGCGGGCAACGGCGATGTCGAGGAAACCCGTCTCGTTGACAACATCGACGACTCATTGCAGGCCATCGAAGAAATTCTCGGCGCGCTGCTCGATATCTCGCGCCTCGATGCCGGAGCGATGCCGCCCACGATCACGAGCTTCCGCATCGGCGATCTGATGCGATCGCTCGAAATCGAGTTCGCGCCGATCGCGCAGGAGAAAAAGCTCGAACTGACATTCGTGCCCTGTTCGATCCCGATCCGGTCCGACCGCGCGCTGTTGCGACGTGTCCTGCAGAACCTGATCTCCAACGCGATCAAATACACGCCCAGCGGCAAGGTTCTCGTCGGCTGCCGCCGGAGCGGCCAGGCGCTGCGCATCAGCGTGTACGATACCGGCGTCGGCGTACCACCCGTCAAACGCGGCGAAATCTTCAAGGAATTCCACCGCCTCGAACAGGGCGCGCGGATCGCGCGCGGCCTCGGCCTCGGCCTCTCCATCGTCGAGCGGATCGCCCGCGTGCTCAATCACGGCATCGCGCTGGATGCCAACCGCACGACAGGGTCGCATTTCTCCGTCACGGTGCCACTCGCGAGCGAGGCCGCACTGGTGTCGGGGACGACCAGTTCCACGCCCCTGACGAAAGCGCCGATGAGCGGGGCGCTTGTCGTCTGCATCGAGAACGATCCGGCGATCCTCGATGGCATGCGCACGATGCTGAGCGGCTGGAAGGCCGATGTCATCGCCGCCCTCGACGTCACATCGGCCATCAATGCCATCGCGGCCGACGGCCGGCGCGTCACCGGCCTGCTGGTCGACTATCATCTCGACCACGGCAACGGCATCGACGCCATCCGCGACATCCGCCAGAGGTTCGGCGCGGCGATCCCGGCCATCCTGATCACCGCGGACCGCAGCCCGCAGGTGCGCATGGCGGCGCGTGACGCCGACGTCTTTATGCTCAACAAGCCGCTGCGGCCGGCGGCCCTGCGCGCCCTGATCGGGCAATGGCGCCCGCGCGCAGCAGATGCGGCAGAGTAGCCATCAGGGCGGCGAGCTGCCCGCCTGCCACTGATCGCCCGCAATGCGCGCGGCGGCGATCACCGCCTGGGTGCGGCTTTCCACGCCGAGCTTCTGCAGGATCGCCGAGACATGGGCCTTGATGGTCGCCTCCGAGACGCTGAGCTCATAGGCGATCTGCTTGTTGAGAAGTCCCTGCGACAGCATCATGAGGACCCGCACCTGCTGCGGCGTGAGCGTCATCAGCCGCTCGCGAAGCTGGGCCGTTTCGGGGTCCGCCGCCGTCGCAAGATCCACGTCCGGCGGAACCCAGACATCGCCGCCCAGCACGCTGGTGATGGCCTCGCGCAGGGTTTCCACGCCGAACCGCTTCGGAATGAAACCCGACGCGCCGAAATCCATCGAGCGGCGGATGGTGCCGACATCGTCGGTGGCGGACACGATGATGACCGGGATCGCCGGGTACTGCGCGCGCAGATAGACCAGCCCCGAAAAACCGCTGACGCCGGGCATGCCGAGATCGAGCAGCACGAGATCGATGCCGACATCACGTTCGAGCAGCGCGGTCAGTTCCTCGAACGACCCGGCCTCGTCGACGCTGTCCACGGCAAAGCCGCTCGCCAGCGCCTGGCGCAGCGCACCGCGAAACAATGGATGATCGTCAGCGACCACCAGATGCATGCGCTCCACGTCGGTCATCGCCACGCGTCACACCCTTCCACACCCATCTTCGTTCCTGTTGCTTCCGTCATCCACCGCCGCTTCCACGCCGCGCCGTCATAGCCAAAACACGTACGAAGGGCGGAGTCTTATATCCGAAAAACCCTGGACCCTGACATTGTGCAACGCAACCAAAATGACCGCTGCAGAGCGTCGAAAGTCGAATGGGCCGCGTCGCCTCGCGATGTTAGCCTGTCCCCGAAATGCCACAAGCGGCGGCGTGAAGACCGTCAGCGGGCAAGCCTTTCGACTTGGCTCACGATTTGGCTCATGGGGAGGATCAACGGATGACTGCCGTCACAGCTACATCCAAGCGCGAGGGAATGACGAAGGACGAACGCTTCGTCATTCTCGCTTCGTCGCTTGGCACCGTCTTCGAATGGTATGATTTCTATCTTTACGGATCGCTCGCTGCGATCATCGGAGCGCAGTTCTTCAGCGCCTATCCGCCCGGAACACGCGACATCTTCGCGCTGCTGGCCTTCGCGGCCGGCTTCCTGGTCCGTCCCTTCGGCGCCATCGTGTTCGGCCGGGTCGGCGATATCGTGGGCCGCAAATACACCTTCCTCGTCACCATTCTGATCATGGGTCTGTCGACCTTCATCGTCGGCCTGCTGCCCAACGCGGCGACCATCGGCATCGCGGCCCCGATCATCCTGATCATCCTGCGCCTGCTGCAGGGTCTGGCGCTCGGCGGTGAGTATGGCGGCGCGGCAACTTATGTCGCCGAGCACGCGCCTCACGGCAAGCGCGGCTACTACACATCCTTTATTCAGACCACGGCGACGCTGGGTCTGTTCCTGTCACTCATCGTGATTCTGTTCACGCGAACAGCGGTGGGAGAGGCGGATTTCGCCGCATGGGGCTGGCGCATTCCATTCCTTCTCTCAGTGGTTTTGCTAGGCGTTTCCGTATGGATCCGGATGCGGTTGAATGAATCGCCCGTGTTCCAGCGCATGAAGGACGAAGGTAAAGGTTCGAAAGCCCCTCTCACGGAATCCTTCGCCAACTGGAGCAACGCCAAATACGTGTTGCTCGCCCTTCTAGGCGGCACGATGGGTCAGGGCGTCGTGTGGTACACGGGCCAGTTCTACGCGCTGTTCTTCCTGCAATCGATCCTCAAGGTGGACGGCTACACGTCCAACCTGCTGATCGCATGGTCGCTGCTGCTGGGCACCGGCTTCTTCATCCTGTTCGGCGCGCTGTCGGACAAGATCGGCCGCAAGCCCATCATCCTTGCCGGATGCCTGATCGCGGCCCTGACCTTCTTCCCGATCTTCCGCATGATCACCACCAACGCCAACCCGGCGCTGGAAAAGGCGATCGAGTCGGTGAAGGTGGAGGTCGTGGCGGATCCCGCCGGATGCGGCGACCTGTTCAATCCGGTCGGCACGCGTGTCTTTACAAAACCATGCGACACCGCCCGCGCCTATCTCGCCCAGTCGTCGGTGAGGTATTCGACCGTGAACGGCCCAGCCGGCTCCGGCGTGAAGGTGCTGGTGAACGGTACGGAAATTCCATACACCGACGCAAAGACCAGCAACCCGGCCGTCCTCGCGGCGGCGCAGGCTGCGGGTTATCCAAAGGCGGGAGACGCCGCGATCGTGAAGATGTCGAACCCGTTCGATATCTTCCGACCACAGGTGGCGGCGATCATCGGACTGCTGCTGGTTCTCGTGATCTTCGTGACGATGGTGTACGGCCCGATCGCGGCGATGCTGGTCGAACTGTTCCCGACCCGCATCCGCTACACGTCGATGTCCCTGCCCTACCACATCGGCAACGGCTGGTTCGGCGGACTTCTGCCCGCAACCGCCTTCGCCATCGTGGCCTCAACGGGCGATATCTATGCGGGCCTCTGGTATCCGATCATCTTCGCCGGCATCACGGTGGTGATCGGCGCGCTGTTCCTGCCGGAGACCAAGGATGTCGATATCAGCAAATAGCTGAACGGCGCATCGCAACCAAACTGCAAAGGCCGTGGCTTCGCCACGGCCTTTTCTTTCCGTCGGATTACACCCCGCCGGAGCCGAGAAACTGGAGCACGACTTCACGGCGATGCGGCCGCGCGCGATGCTCGATCAGATAGATGCCCTGCCACGTTCCGAGCATCATCCGACCATCCAGCACCGGCACCTGAAGCGAGGTCTGCGTCAGCATTGTCTTGACGTGGGCGGGCATGTCGTCCGGCCCTTCGGTGTCATGGGTCCAGCCGGCGTTCTCGGGCGCGAGATGCCGCAGCACGCTGGTCAGATCGACCAGCACGGAAGGATCGGCGTTTTCCTGAATCGTCAGCGACGCCGAGGTGTGCCGTACGAAGACCGTGAGACTTCCATCGGCCGCACCGGCGTCGGTGAGAAACTGCGCCGCCTGCCGCGTGATATCGAGGAAACCCGGACGCCGGGTCTCGACCGCAAGCACCGTGGTGACGACCGTTTCCACGCTTGCCGTTCGCAGGCCCGGCTGTGCTCCCATCCGCACGAATGCTTCCGCCATGTCTTATTTATCCTGACGCATTGACGATGCGCGGGCGCGCAGATGCGCGCGCATCACAGCTTTTCCGATACGTCCTTCTGGACGCGCCCGACCATCTCGATCAGACGCCGCCAGACTTTCTCAACGAACGCCATGGCGCGATCAAGATCCTGATCGCTCGGCAACGGCAGTTCGATCCGGTTCGGGGACTGCGCGCCCTTTCCGTTCTCCGCTCCCGGAGAGCCCGCGCCGGGTTGCCCGGCCGGAGCCTGCGACTGCGCGATCTGGCTCTTGAGCCTGCTGTTCTCCGCCTGCAACCGGCCAATTTCGCTGTCGAGCGCGGCCCGCTCGTCGGGCACCGCATAGCACGCCCAGCCGCCGGTCTTCTCCGTGCACATGGAGACGACGCCGCTGCGGGTATCCAGCCGCAGAAACCCGCCATTCACGGGCGACAACGTATAGCGGCCGTTTTCCGTATCGGGCCCCGCGGCGGCTGTGGGAGCCGACAGGCAACCGGCCGCGGCGACGATGGCACAGACTCCCATCGGGCCAAGGATGTAGTCTTTCAGCCAGCTCTGCATTCTGCTTTTCCTCAAGTGCCCTCACACGTCGGGACGATATGGCGCGCGACCCGATTCCAACGCGTCGGACAGCAACTCGATCCGATCCTGACCCCAGAACACCTCGCCGTCGAGCACATAGGCCGGCGAGCCGAACACGTCGGCGGCCAGCGCATCCTGCCTGTTCTGCTCGTAGATCGTGGCGATGTCGTCGCTTTCGGCCCGGCCGACGAGGTCCGCGCCCGGCAGCCCCGCCTGGTCGAGCAAGTCCCGCACGGTCTGCGCATCACCCAGGTTCCGCTCTCCCTCCCAGACGGCGGCATAGGCCAGACCGAGGAAACCATCGGGATCGAGCCCCGCCTCGATCGCCGCGATCACCGCGCCATCGGCGAGCCGCGCATTGAAGGGCCAGTGTTTCGGCTTCAGATGAAAATCCAGACCGCGCCGATCCCGCCAGCGCTGCAATTCGACCATCCGGTAACGCTGGCGCACCGGATGGCGCTTGGCGAGCGGCAATCCGCCGGTTTCGGAAAACAGCTCCGCCAGCATCACCGGCTTGTGGATGACGCTCAGGTCAAATCGCGCGACCAGTTCCCGGAACGGACCATGCCCGATGTAGGCCCAGGGCGACTGGAGCGAGAAGAAATAGACGATCTTGCGCGACATTTTCTGTGTAAACTCCCTGTTGCGAGGCAAAGATGCGGGAAGAGCCGTGAAAGCTTCACAAGTGGCAGTCTCATTTTCCACTTTCGCGGTGCGGCCATCGCGCGCAGCCGGCAACTCTATTCTGAACTTTTATTTGCGATATCAATATCATAGATCATGCGCGCACAATCTTGACTTGACTAGGCACCGTCAGTATGGTCCGCGCGGCTTTTAGGGGTGTCGGGGCGTCATTTCCATTGAAGCGGCCTCGTTTCGGGTGTCGACGGCATGGCTAGCGGCGCACGCGGCGAAGGCGGAAACGGCGATGGAAACCGCGACGTACCGTGTCCTGACGAGGCTGCGCTTTCTGCAAGACTTGATCGCCTGAACGATCGTTTGTCGCAACTCCGCGATAGCCGAAAAGCTCAGGGTGGTCAGGTGGGGCAAGGCGACGGCGATGGTGCGGCGCAGGCTTCGGGCATGGCCCGGGGTTTCCGGCTCTCGTCTGAACTGATCGCGGGGGTTGCGGTCGGGACAGCGCTGGGCTGGGGGTTCGATCATCTTCTGTCGACTTCTCCCTGGGGCCTCATTGTGTTTTTCCTGCTCGGCTTCGTGGCCGGCGTGATCAACCTGATGCGAGCCGCGGGCGTTGCGCCGGAGCCCGGCTACCGGCGCTCACCGGACAAGCGTGATTGAACCAACAGGCGTCGGCCTGACCGACGAACGGGGCGAGAGAGCGGCCGGATGAGCGATCCGATTCATCAGTTCAATATCGAGAAGATCTTCACGATCGGCCATATCGGCAATCACGAAATCGCCTTCACCAATTCGTCCGCCTACATGCTGGCGGCGGTCGCCATCATCACGCTGATCATGATCGGCGGCAGCGCGGCGCGGCAGCTCGTTCCCGGCCGTTTCCAGTCTGTCGCCGAATTGTGTTACGAATTCGTCGCCGGCACGTTGCGAAGCACTGCCGGCGAACAGGGCATGGTGTTCTTCCCGCTGGTCTTCACGCTGTTCATGTTCATCCTGACGGCGAACCTGATCGGCATCATCCCCTACACCTTTACGGTCACCAGCCACCTGATCGTCACGCTGGCCCTGGCGATGATCGTGTTCCTGACCGTTATCGTCTACGGCATCTACAAGAACGGCCTCGGCTTCTTCAAACTGTTCGTCCCGCACGGCATTCCGATCTACATCCTGCCGCTGATCATGGTGATCGAGGTCATCTCGTTCCTGTCGCGGCCGATCTCGCATTCGGTGCGTCTGTTCGCGAACATGCTCGCGGGTCACATCACGCTCAAGGTGTTCGCCGGCTTCGTGGCTTCCCTCGGCTCGCTCGGTGCGGTCGGCGTCGTCGGCGCCTTGCTGCCGCTCGGCATGACCACGGCCCTGACCGCCCTTGAGCTGCTGGTCGCGTTCCTGCAGGCCTACGTCTTCACGATCCTGACCTGCATCTACCTGAACGACGCGCTTCACCCGGGTCACTGAGCCCGGACGCGCACCCTTCCACCAACCACCAAGAGACATCCAAGAGGAGTTCACCATGGATCCAGTTGCAGCGAAGTACATCGGCGCCGGCATTGCCTGTCTCGGCATGGGCGGCGCGGGCATCGGCGTCGGCACCATCTTCAGCCAGTATCTCGCCGGCGCGCTGCGCAATCCGTCGGCGGCCCAGGGCCAGTTCGCCAACCTGATCTTCGGCTTCGCGGTGACCGAAGCGCTTGGCATCTTCTCGCTGCTGATCGCCCTGCTTCTGCTGTTCGCGATCTGAGACCTTCACGATGCTGCACGGTCCTTTGCTAAGGACCGTGTCCGGCTGACGAGGAAACGCTCGTGGCAGAAAACAATCACGGCAGCGCCACCGGCGCTCATACCGCGGCGGATGGCCACAAGGGCGCTTTTCCGCCTTTCGAGGCGAACACCTTTGCATCGCAACTGGTGTCGTTCGCCATTTTTTTCGTTGCGCTTTACCTGATCGTGTCGCGGATCGCGCTTCCGCGCGTCGGCGGCATCCTTGCGGATCGCGAGAAGGCGATCGAGGGAGCTCTGGCCGAGGCGCAGAAGATGCGCGATCAGTCGGACGCCGAACTGAAGGCCTATGAGAGCGAACTGGCCGCCGCGCGCGCCAAGGCGCAGGCCATCGGCTCCGAGGCGCGCGAAAAGCTCGCCGCACAGGCGGAAACCGAGCGCAAGCAGCTCGAGGACTCGCTCGCGGCCAAGCTCGCCGAGGCCGAGAAATCGATTGCGGCCATGCGCACCACCGCCATGGGCAACGTCCGGGGCATCGCGACCGACACCGCCGGCGCGATCGTTCAGCAGTTGACCGGCCTTACGCCGGACGGCCGCGCGATCGAGACCGCCGTGGACGCATCCCTGAAAGGCTGATCCGATGTTGATGGAAGCAGAAACCTGGGTTGCCGTCTCCTTTCTCATCCTGGTCGGCGTCTTTGTCTGGGCTGGCGTTCCCAAGACGATCATTGGTGCGCTTGATCGTCGCCGTGAGCGGATTCAGTCCGAGCTCGATGAGGCCAAGCGTCTGAAGGACGAAGCCGCCAAGCTGGTGGCCGAGTATCGCGCCCGGCGTGAAAGCGCCGAACGCGAGGCGCAGGAGATCGTCACGAACGCGAAGGCCGACGCCGAGCGTATCGCGGCCGAGACCAAGGCGAAGATGGAAGATTTTGTCGCCCGGCGGACCAAGGCCGCCGAGAGCAAGATCGCCATGGCCGAGGCGCAGGCCGTGGCCGACGTTCGGGCCGCCGCTGCGGAAGCAGCGGTCGATGCCGCCGCCGCCGTGATGTCCCAGTCGGTGAAGGGACAGACTGCGGACGCCCTTGTCGAGCGAGGCATCGCGGATGTCAAAAGCCGGCTGAACTGAGCGGCGCTATCTTTTCAGAATCAAAAAGCCCGCCGCGATCATCGCGGCGGGCTTTTTCGTTGCCGGCTCCGGTCTCGGAGCCGAAGTAGATTGAAGCATCGGCAGCCCGGAGGACCGGAGCACGATCCGGGGTTTGCCCGCGCCGCTGCCCGCATTTCGCCGCGCGTCATGCGGGCGACATTCACCCTGCAGGCCGCCGGCGCCTCAGCGCTTGCGGGACGTCCGCGCCCTCGGCTCCGGCTTCAGGCCTTCGGGATCGAAGCCGATATAGAATACATAGGACTCACCGGCATCACCCTGCGGCACCGGGTAAACGACATCTTCCGCGACCAGGCTGAACGGAACGCTGCCGTCGGTTTCGCCGATGTTGACCGAGGTGCGGTAGACCTTGGTGAAGATCGTCTTCGGCTCGATGCCTTCCTGCACCACGGCGACGCGGAGCGGAAGCTCGACCGTCGGCGGCGCGCCGGCAGGCCCCACAATAACGCGTCCCTGAATTCCGATCCGGGCCGTCACCTGCCCGGCGCTCAGCGTACAGTCGCGCGCCGTGCGCGAAATCGTGCCCTGGTAGCGAAGATCGGCACCACTGGCCGGCTTGCCGGGCAGTCCGACCTGGAACGTCGATGCACCGCCCCGGACAGCCACGCTCGGACAGGTCGGCTCGTCGGGCGCCGATGGCGGGGCCGGACTGCCAACTTCCTGCGAACGCGATCCGAAAAGCTGGCTGAACCGATCACCGATCGACGGACTGCTGGCCGTGGAGGAGCCACCCAGGCTTCCACACCCGGCAAGCAGACTTGCAGTTAATGCAAGCAACGTCAGCGTGCGACAGGAGGCCGATACCCGGCCCCGGCCGAAAAGCTGCGAACGATCCATCGTATCCGTGTCCCCCGATGCCCATGCCGAAAGATTGCGCGCCTTATAGCAGCGCAAAGCGGGCGAACCAAAGGCACATCGGAGCGAATCGCGTGGAGACTCAGCGCGGCAGATCGTCGTGAAGCAGTCCGAACAGCAGATGATCCTGCCAGACGCCGTTGATGCAGAGGTAGCGACGGGCGAGCCCCTCGCGCGTGAAGCCGCATTTCTCCAGGACGCGCACCGAAGCCGCGTTGGTCGGAATGCAGGCGGCCTCGACGCGGTGCAGCGCCAGCTCGCCGAACAGCGACGGCAGCAGGGTCCGCAGCGCGGCCGTCATATAGCCCTGCCGCGCGAACGGCTCCCCGACCCAATAGCCGACGGTACCGGCCTGCACGATGCCACGGCGGACATTGGCGAGCGTGATGCCGCCCACCAAGAGCCCGTCCTGCTCACGGAAGATCAGAAACGGATAGGAGCGGTCGGATATGATGTCTTCCGCATAACGACGGAGCCGGCGGCGAAATCCGGCCCGCGTCAAATCGTCGGATGGCCAGATCGGCTCCCAGGGTGTCAGATAATTGCGGCTGCGCTCGCGCAGTTGCGCCCACTGGGGAAAGTCGGCCATTTGCGGCGCCCGCAGAAACAGGCCCTCCCCTCGCGGCGCCAGCGCTGGCGGCGCGCTCGAGGGCAGGCGAAACAGAGCCATGACTGGCACTCCTTGAAAACCGCCGGCCATTCAACACCAGCAGACCGCGCGACTCAACTGTCAGTGGTAGCGCGCGCGGACCTTCGATCGGGTCAAACCTTCGGCAAAACCGACCGCCGTGTCCAGTCCCCGGCCATTTCCGAGGGCAACGACTGCCGGCCGGCTCCGGGACAGGAGCGCATGGGCCGCAGCCTGCGTGGACTCGAGCGTCACCGCCTCGATTCGTTCGATCAGTTCGGACGCAGGTAGCGGACGACCATAGGCGAGAATATGGCGGGCGAGCTGCTCCACGCGCGCACTGCAGCTTTCCAGCGCCATCAGCAGACCCGCCTTCATCTGCGCCTTGGCCCGCGCGATCTCCGCCTCGGTCAGCGTCTCGGCCGCATCGTTGATGACGTCGACGATGACCTCCATCATCTCCGGCGCATCGTTGGGATCGGTCCCGGTGTAGAGACCGAAGAACCCGGTGTCGGCATAGGATGCATGGAAGGAATAGATCGCATAGCAGAGGCCGCGCTTTTCCCGCACCTCCTGGAACAGACGCGATGACATGCCGCCGCCCAGGATATTGGTGAAGACCTGAAGGCTGAACAGCGCATGGTCGCGCTGCGGCAGTCCTTCCAGCGCCAGCGTCAGATGCGCCTGCTCCAGATCGCGGGCGATGATCTTCGAGCCGCCCTTGCCGAACATCGCGGGCGTCGGCTTGGGGGCCTGCGCCGCCTCGAACGAAGCGAATCGCTTTGACGCCTCGTCCACGACGCGCTCGTGCTCGACCGCTCCGGCCGCGGCGACCACCATGTCGGGGCCGCGATAATGCGTCGACAGATAGTTCTGCAGCATCTGGCGATCGAATCCGCTCAGGGTCTGCTCGGTGCCGAGCAGCGAGCGGCCGATCGGCTGATCGGGAAACGCAAGTTCGTTCAGATGCTCGAACACCACGTCGTCCGGCGTATCCTGCGACGCACCGATCTCCTGCGCGATGACGCTCTTTTCGCGTTCGAGTTCGTCGGCATCGAAGGCCGGATTGGCGAGGATGTCCGACAGCACATCGAGCGCCAGCGGCACGTCGGCCTTCAACACGCGCGCGAAATAGGCGGTCGACTCGGTGCTGGTCGCGGCATTGAGATCGCCGCCCACCGCCTCGATGGTCTCCACGATCTCGCGCGCGGAGCGGTTCGTCGTTCCCTTGAACGCCATGTGTTCGAGCAGATGCGAAATGCCGTGCTCGTCCTCGCGCTCGTCGCGGCCGCCGACGCCGGCCCATACCCCGAGCGCCGCGGTTTCCAGATGCGCCATGGTGTCGGTGATGACCGTGAGCCCCGACGGCAGCTTGGTGATCTTCACGCTCATTCGGCGGCTCCCTGACGCGCCACGCGGCTGGCCGCGCGCACGATGCGTTCAATCTCGTTGCGGTCGTTGGTCACGACACTCATCGTCTCCGGCTTCTCCATGAGGCCATCGAGCCACGCGGGCAGTTGCGGACGCATCCCGCAGGCTTCCTCCACGGCATCCGGAAACTTCGCCGCGTGCGCGGTCGACAGCACGACGCTCGGCACCGTGTGATCGACGATGTCTCGGTCCGCGACCGCCAGCGCCACCGCCGTGTGCGGATCGACCAGTTCGCCCGCCTCGCGCCAGGCCGCGCGAATCGCCGCCTGCATCTCCTCCTCGCCGGCGCTGCCGGCCTCGAAGTCGGCGCGGATCGCCGCCAGCACCGCATCCGGCAGCACGAAGCGGCCGGACTGATCGAGCGAGGCCATCAGCGCCCGCACATGCGCGGCATCGCGGCCCGTCGCCTCGAACAACAGGCGCTCGAAATTCGATGACACCTGAATGTCCATCGAGGGCGAGGCGGTGGCATGCACGCCGCGCACCTCGTAGATGCCGGTCTTCAGCGTACGCGCCAGAATGTCGTTGACGTTGGTCGCGATCCGCAGCCGGCCGATCGGCAGGCCCATCTTCTTCGCCACGTAGCCGGCGAAGATGTCGCCGAAATTGCCGGTGGGCACGGTGAAATCGACTGTTCGCTCCGGCGCGCCCAGCGCCACCGCAGACGTGAAATAATAGACCACCTGCGCGACGATGCGCGCCCAGTTGATGGAGTTGACGCCCGAGAGCGAAACCTCGTCGCGGAAGGCGTGATGATTGAACATCGCCTTCACCAGCGCCTGGCAATCGTCGAAGGTGCCTTCCACCGCCAGCGCCTGCACGTTCGCAGCGCCGGTTGTCGTCATCATCCGCCGCTGCACTTCGGAGATACGGCCGTGCGGAAACAGCACCACGAGATCGACATGGTCGCGCCCGGCGAACGCATCGACGGCCGCGCCGCCGGTGTCGCCCGAGGTGGCGACGACAATGGTGGTGCGCTCGCCGCGCTGGCCCAGCACATGGTCTATCAGCCGCGACAGCAGCTGCATCGCCACATCCTTGAACGCCAGCGTCGGTCCGTGAAACAGTTCGAGCACGAACTGCGACACGCCGGTCTGCGTCAACGGCACCACGGCCGGATGGCGGAAAGTGGCATAGGCCTCATTGGCCATGCGCGACAGGTCGGCGTGCGAAATCTCGTCGCCGACGAACCGGCGCAGAATCTCGACCGCCACTTCCCAATAGGGACGGCCGAACAGCGCCGCGATCTCCTCCCGCGTCAGGCGCGGCCAGACCTCCGGCACATAAAGGCCGCCGTCGCGCGCCAGCCCGGTGAGCATGGCGTCGCAGAAACCGAGGGCGGGGGCCTGCCCGCGTGTCGAGACATAGCGCGTCACAGCCCTCTCCCGGCCCGGATCGTCATGGAAGTCCTTGGATTCATGAGACATTGTCCCCGGCGCCACGCCGGAGGCGGGCACCATATCGACAAGCTCGCCGCTTCACAAGAAAGCGGATGCGGATCAGGCAGGCTTGCGCATCTGGCCGCGCAGCCAGGCCAGGAAGGCGAGCGCCACGACCGCAGCGAGGCCGAACCACGTGATCGCATATTGCATGTGATCGTCCTTGAGCCGCACCTGCAACGGCCCCGGCTTCGGCACGCCTCCGGGCGGCACCGGCGATTCGAGATCGACATAGAACGGCGCGAGGCGGCTGCCGTCCGCGCCCCACCCCAGCGCCGCGCCCATGGCCTGCGGGTCGCGGACGAACCACAGGCGCTTGCCGGAATCGGCCGCGGGCGTCAGTGCGCCAGCCGTCTCGGGAAAGCGCAGGTAGCCGGTCAACTGAACCACACCCTCCGGCGGCGCAGGGATCTCGGCCGGCTTTCCCTGCTGAATCAGGTCCGGCACGAAGCCGCGATTGACCGCAATGGTCTCGCCGGTCGGCAGGTGGGCCGGCGCGAATGCCCAGATGCCCGGTCCCGACACGTCCGGCCGGATCGCCGAGCCTGACGCATAAACCCGCGCCTGCGGGGCTTTGGCGAACGTGGCAGTCAAGACGATGCGACGGAATTCATCGCGCGCTGGACTCAGCGAGGCCCATGTCCTGGGATCAGGCAGCGGGACCGGCGCGGCTGCAAGCCGCGTATCCAGCACCGCGATCAGCGCGTGTTTTTCGCTCCGGCGCTGCAACTGCCACAGGCCGAGGCCGACGAGAACCGCGACCAGCACCAGCGTGAAAAGCCCGAGGCCGAGAACGCGGCCCCGCGTCGATGCGCTCGCGGTCATTTCGGCTCGCGCATCACCAGCCGTCCCTCCGACGCCTTGTGATGATACTGCAGGGCGATCAGCAGCGATTTCATCGAGCGCAGCGGCAGGACGGTCGTCGCGATCACCAACGGCAGCCACAACGCGGCATGCACCCAGAACGGCGGCTGATACTTGATCTCGACCACCAGCGCGCAGCCGACCACGATGAAGCCCGCGAGCATGATGATGAACACCGCCGGCCCGTCCCCGGCATCGATGAACGCATAGTCGAGACCGCAGGCCTCGCAGGACGGCCGCAGCGTCAGAAACCCGCTGTAGAGCTTGCCATTGCCGCATCGCGGGCACTTGCAAGCGAGCCCCCGCATGATGGTTTGCGACAAGGTTGTTGGGGGGTGATCCTGCATGGCCCTTATCCTGTCGTTGCGACCCGGCGCGGCTCCTGTCGAACTCGTTCAAATACGAAGGGCGGCCCGCAGGCCGCCCCCGGATCCGAAGCTGGCCGGATCAGTGTCCGCCGCCGGCGACCGGGCCGCCATAACCCCAGACATAGATGCAGATGAACAGGAACAGCCACACCACGTCGACGAAGTGCCAGTACCAGGCCGCGAACTCGAAGCCGAGATGCTGCTTCGGCGTGAAGTGTCCGGCATAGGCGCGGAACAGGCAGACGATCAGGAAGATCGTGCCCACCAGCACATGGAAACCATGGAATCCGGTCGCCATGAAGAATGTGCCGCCATAGACGTTGCCGCTGAAGGTGAAGGCCGCGTGGCTGTATTCGTAAGCCTGCACGAACGAAAAACACACGCCGAGGATGACCGTGAGCCACAGGCCGTATTTCAGTCCCTGCCGGTCATTCTCCAGCAGCGCGTGATGCGCCCAGGTCACGGTGGTGCCGGAGGTCAGCAGGATCAGGGTGTTGAGCAGCGGCAGGTGCCATGGATCGAAGGTCTCGATGCCCTTCGGCGGCCATACCCCGCCGAACAGGGCTTCGCGCGTCGCATGCACCGGATCGGCCGGAAACAGCGCCGCGTTGAAGTAGGCCCAGAACCAGGCGACGAAGAACATCACCTCCGAGGCGATGAACAGGATCATGCCGTAGCGGTGGCTGATCTGCACGACGCGGGTGTGGTCGCCCTTGTACTGGGCCTCGCGGATCACGTCCGCCCACCAGCTCGCCATGGTGTAGAGCACGCCGATGGTTCCGACGCCGAACACGATGGGCGCGGCCGCGAACATGTGATGCATCCATGCCACCGCACCGAGCGCCATGACGAAGGCCATCACCGATCCGACAAACGGCCATGGGCTGGGATCGACCAGATGGTAGTCGTGGTGCTTGACGTGGGCCGTCGCCATTTCAGTCTCCCCCAGTTTGTTGCGCCGATCTTATGAGGCGCCTCTTTGTTTTCCAAGATCTCGGTATCGAAGACTCAGAGGTTGCTCTTGTCCCTCTGCGCCAGCCCGGCCGATTCCGGCTTCGGAGCCGGATCGCGCACGGGATAGAACGTATAGGACAGCGTGATCGAACCGAGCCCGTCCTGATCGCGATCGTCCGCAAGCTTCGGATCGACATAGAACACAACCGGCATCTCGCGCTTCTCGCCGGGGCCAAGGGTCTGCTCGGTGAAGCAGAAGCAATTGATCTTCTGGAAATAGATGCCCGCCGTCAGCGGCGCGACATTGTAGGCGGCCTGCGCGGTGGTGGTCCGGGCGGACTGGTTGGTCACGGTGTAATAGGCCGTCACCACCTCGCCGATGCGCACCGAAATTTCGGTCTTCTCCGGCTCGAACTTCCAGGGCAGGCCGGAATTCACGTTCGAGTCGAACCGCACCGCGATCTGGCGGCCGATCGGCTCCGAGGGCGGCGAGGCCGTGGCGACCTGCGTGGTGCCGTTGAAGCCGGTGACGCGGCAGAACCAGTTATAGAACGGCACGGCCGCGAACGAAGCCCCGACCATCAGCGCAACGACACCGCCGCAGATGGCGGCGATCAGCGTATCGCGGCCAAGGCGGCCCGGGCGTTCTGGTTGCGGCGTTTCGTCCGGCATCACCTCACCCTGTCACCATTGCTAGATGGGCCGATGCAGTACAGCTGGCCCCTTGACCAGCGTGACCGCGAAAAACAGCACGACGAGAATTCCGAGCGCCAGCGCGATGGCGATCGAGCGATCACGCCGGCGGCGCTTCTGCTCTTCGGTGAGCACGATCCCGGGCAGAGGTTTCTCCTCGTCCATGCCGCCATCGTGCTCCTACCAGACGAGATGCGCCAGCGGCGGAATCACCGCCTCAAGCAGCAGCACGGCGAACAGCGCAAACAGATACAAAATCGAGAAGCCGAACAGACGGCGCGTCGCCTTCGCCGCGGCCTTGCCGGTGCGATGGCGATAGACGTCCACGGCGAGGTACAGCATGCCGGCCCCCATCACCAGCGCGGTGACGCCGTAGACGGCATCGAAATAGCCCATCGGCCAGGGCGCGACGGCGAGCGGAACCAGCAGCAGCGTGTAGAGCAGGATCTGCGTGCGCGTGGCGTCTGGACCGGCGACCACCGGCAGCATCGGAATGCCGGCGCGGGCGTAGTCGTCGGACCGGAACAGGGCCAGCGCCCAGAAATGCGGCGGTGTCCAGAAGAAGATGATGAGGAACAGCAGGACCGGCTCGGCGCTGACCGAGCCCGTCGCGGCGGCCCAGGCGACCACGGGCGGCAGCGCGCCGGCCGCTCCGCCGATCACGATGTTCTGCGCGGTCCGCCGCTTCAGCCCGATGGTGTAGATCACGACGTAGAAGAAGATCGTGAAGGCCAGCAGCGCCGCCGCCACCCAGTTCACCAGCACGCCCAGCGTGCCCACGGAGAACAGCGTCAGGATCATGCCGAAGGCCAGCGCCTCGGGCCGGCTGACGCGGCCGCGCGGGATCGGCCGGTTGGCGGTGCGCGTCATCAGCGCATCGACGTCGCTCTCGTACCACATGTTCAGCGCGCCCGAGGCGCCCGCGCCGACCGCGATGCAGAGGATCGACGTCACGGCAAGCACCGGATGCAGTTCGCCCGGGGCCATCAGCAGCCCGACGAGCGCGGTGAAGATCACCAGCGACATCACGCGCGGCTTGAGCAGCGCGAGAAAGTCGCCGACCTCGGCCTCCGAGACGCGGGGCGGGAGTTCCACGGTGTTTTGATCGAGAACCGACACGGTAAGCCTGATATCCTCAAAACCGGCCGCCACGATCCGTCCCCGAAGGGTCCGGTGGTGGCGGCGGGCCAGCGATTGTTGCGACCGCCCTGTGGGTTACGCCTTTACTGCACCCGCGGCAACACCTCGAACTGGTGGAACGGCGGCGGCGACGACAGGGTCCATTCCAGCGTGGTGGCTCCCACGCCCCAAGGGTTGTCGGCCGCGTGACGCTTGCGCGCGAAAGCCTCCGCGATCCCGTACAGGAAGATCAGCACGCCGAAAGCCGAGATGTAGGAACCGATCGACGACACCAGGTTCCAGCCCGCGAAGGCGTCCGGATAGTCGATATAGCGGCGCGGCATGCCCGACAGGCCCAGAAAGTGCTGCGGGAAGAAGATCAGGTTGACGCCGACGAACGTCACCCAGAAGTGCAGCTTGGCGATGAATTCGTTGTACATGTAGCCGAACATTTTCGGGAACCAGTAGTACCAGCCCGCGAAGATGGCGAACACTGCGCCCAGCGACAGCACGTAGTGGAAATGCGCCACCACGTAATAGGTGTCCTGCAGCACCCGGTCGACGCCAGCATTGGCCAGCACGACGCCGGTCACCCCGCCCACGGTGAACAGGAAGATGAAGCCGATCGCCCACACCATCGGCGCGCGGAACTCGATCGAGCCGCCCCACATGGTGGCGATCCACGAGAAGATCTTCACGCCGGTCGGCACCGCGATCACCATGGTCGCCGCGACGAAATAGGCCTGCGTCGCGCTCGACATGCCGACCGTATACATGTGGTGCGCCCACACCACGAAGCCGATGCCGCCGATCGCCACCATGGCATAGGCCATGCCGAGATAGCCGAACACCGGCTTGCGGGAGAAGGTCGAGACGATCTGGCTGATGATGCCGAAGCCCGGCAGGATCAGGATGTACACCTCGGGATGGCCGAAGAACCAGAACAGGTGCTGGAACAGCACCGGGTCGCCGCCGCCTTCGGCCGCGAAAAAACTGGTTCCGAAATTGCGGTCGGTCAGCAGCATGGTGATGCCGCCCGCCAGCACCGGCAGCGACAGCAGCAGCAGGAATGCGGTGATCAGCACCGACCACACGAACAGCGGCATCTTGTGCAGCGTCATGCCGGGCGCGCGCATGTTGAAGATCGTGGTGATGAAGTTGATCGCGCCCAGAATCGACGAGGCGCCCGCGATGTGCAGCGAGAGGATGGCAAAGTCCACGGCCGGGCCGGGATGGCCGGAGGTCGACAGCGGCGCGTACATGGTCCAGCCCGCGCCGACGCCGTTGGAGCCCGGCTCGCCCTCCACGAAGGTGGAGATCAGAAGCAGCGCGAAGGACGCCGGCAGCAGCCAGAACGAGACGTTGTTCATGCGCGGGAAGGCCATGTCCGGCGCGCCGATCATCAGCGGCACGAACCAGTTGCCGAACCCGCCGATCATCGCGGGCATGACCATGAAGAAGATCATGATCAGACCGTGCGAGGTGACGAAGACGTTGTAGGTGTGCGCCTCGTGGAACAGCTGGACGCCCGGATACATCAGCTCGATACGAATCGCGACCGACATCGCCGCGCCAATGACGCCGGCGATCATCGCGAAGATAAGGTACATCGTGCCGATGTCCTTGTGATTGGTCGAATAGAGATACCGTCGCCAGCCGGTCGGATGGTCGTGAGCGTGATCCGTTCCGGCATGTGTCGCAGCGCTGGTCGCCATCGTCTTTTCCTTCGAACCGTGCAGTCCCGGACTTTAAGTCCGCCGCCCTTGTTGTCCCCTCACGCGCGCCTGTTCCGGCGCGTCGTGCCGTTATCGCGCCGCCGCTGACACGGAAGCATAGGCGTTGCCCGGCCCGGCGGCGAACTTCTTCTTCGCCTCCTCGACCCAGGCCGCGAACTGCTGATCGTTCACGACGCGAATGGCGATCGGCATGTAGGCATGGTCCTTGCCGCACAGTTCCGAGCACTGTCCGTAGAACATGCCTTCCTTGGTCGCCTTGAACCAGGTCTCGTTGAGCCGTCCGGGAATCGCATCGATCTTGATGCCGAATGAGGGAATGGCAAACGAATGGATCACGTCGGCCGCCGTGGTCTGCACCCGGATCACCTTGTTCACGGGGACGACCATCTCGTTATCGACCGCCAGAAGTCGCGGCATCTTATCCTGAGCCAGCAGGGAATCGAACTCGAACTTGCCGTTGTCGGGATACGAGTAGGTCCAGAACCACTGCTTGCCGGTCGCCTTCACCGTGATGTCGGCCGGCGGAATATCGAGCTGCTGAAACAGCAGCCGGAACGAGGGAACCGCGATCGCCACCAGAATCAGCACGGGAATCAGCGTCCACGCCACCTCGATCAGGGTGTTGTGGGTGGTTTTCGATGGGACAGGATTGCTCTTGGCGTTGAACTTCACCATCACGATGACCAGCAGCGCCAGCACGAACAGAACGATGGCGGTGATGATCCAGAGCAGGAAGCCGTGAAACCAGGTGATGGTTTCCATCACCGGCGAGGCCGCCTGCTGGAGCGTGATTTCCCACGGAGCGGGTTGGCCTGCCTCCGCCGCCGGGATGGCGCCGGTCGCCGAAACTGCGCTTCCCGCCAATAGCATTCCCAAGAAGCGACGCCCAAATAGCCCCATCGACATCTTCATGCCGCTCACGCTCCTCATCCTTATGAGCCCGGTCGTTTCGCCGGGTTTCATCATTGGTTCCGATCAGCGCCCGGTAATCCCCGCAACCCGGCCGCCGGTCTCCCGATGGCAGATTGGAACGCGTCGAAAACACCCTCTCAAATCATACTTCCGGCTTCGTCGCAATGCAGGAGCACACACGAGTTGCGACATCGGCTGGGACAGATCGATGCGCACCGGCCACGAGCGGACCGGCACCCCGGTCAATCGGGTCCTTGACAGCCGGAATGCCCGGTGTGACTCCATTGCAAACTGGCTGCTCCGACCTGATTCGCCGATGGGAAAGTCCCCGGCGCGATTGTGCCTTCAAGGTGCCGTCATTGGCGTATGAGTGCCGTGTCCAACAGCTTTTCCAGGGACCGACCCGATGGACCAAACTCCTCGCCGCGATCTGCCCGTCCGGCGGCCAACTCGACAGCCGGAGCGGACCGCCATCGCCCGCTGGCTTCCGGCGCTGGCGGCCATTCTGGCGCTGGTCCTCGGCTTCAGCCACACCGCATCCGCGCAGGGTGCGGTCCGCTCCACCCATGGCGACTGGCAGATTCGCTGCGATACGCCGCCGGGTGCCAAGGCCGAGCAATGCGCGCTGATCCAGAGCGTGGTCGCCGAGGATCGCTCCAACGCCGGCCTTACCGTGATCGTGCTCAAGACCGCCGATCAGAAGGGCAAGCTGATGCGGGTGGTCGCCCCGCTCGGCGTGCTGCTGCCCTCGGGCCTCGGGCTGAAGCTCGACAATCAGGACGTCGGCCGCGCCGGTTTCGTGCGCTGCCTTCCGAACGGCTGCGTGGCCGAGGTGGTGATGGACGACAAGCTGCTCGACCAGCTGCGCAACGCCAAGACAGCCACCTTCATCATCTTCGAGACCCCCGAGGAGGGAATCGGCTTCCCGCTCAGCCTGAACGGCCTCGGCGAGGGCTATGACAAGCTGCCCTGACGGGCCTTCCCCCGCAGCGGATGACGGACAATTCATGTCCGCCCCCTCGCGTCCGGCCGCCCGAACTTCTATCTTGAGCGGAACAAGCCGGAGAAATTCGCGATGTCCTCTCAAGACCTGACCTCCCTCCTCGACCGCGCGGGCCTCGACCGCGACAAGGTCCGGGAGGTGCTGACCCGTGGCCTCTCGGGAGCCGACGACGGCGAGCTTTTCCTTGAATACCGCCAGTCCGAGGGGCTGGCCTTCGACAACGGCCGCCTGAAGCAGGCGACCTACGACACCGCGCAGGGATTCGGCCTGCGCGCCGTCAAGCATGACGCGGTCGGCTACGCCCATTCCTCGGATGTCTCTCTCCCGGCGCTGATCCGCGCCGCCGACGCGGTGCAGGCTGTGCGGGGTGGCTACAATGGCACGTTCGCGGCGCCGCCCGCACACACCAATGTCCGCCTCTATGGCGACGAAAATCCGCTCGACGGCCCCGACTTCGAAACCAAGGTGAAGCTGCTCGCCGAGATCGATGCCTATGTGCGCGACAAGGATCCACGGGTGCGACAGGTGTCGGTGTCGTTCGGCGCCACATGGCAGGTGGTCGAGATCCTGCGTCCCGACGGCGAGAGTTATCGCGACATCCGCCCTCTGGTCCGCGTCAACGTCTCTGTCGTCGCCGGCTCCGGCGACCGGCAGGAAACCGGCAGCCACGGCTACGGCGGCCGGGAGGGCTATGCCCGCTTCATCGAGACCAAGGCGTGGCGCGACGCGGCCGATTCGGCCGTCCGGCAGGCGCTGGTGAACCTCGAATCCGTTCCGGCCCCGGCCGGCGAGATGGACGTGGTGCTCGGCCCCGGCTGGCCCGGCGTGATGCTGCACGAAGCCGTCGGCCATGGCCTGGAAGGCGACTTCAACCGCAAGCAGACCTCGGCCTTCGCCGGACTGATGGGCCAGCAGGTCGCCGCGAAGGGCGTAACGGTCGTGGACGACGGCACCATCGCCTCGCGGCGCGGCTCGCTCTCGATCGACGACGAGGGCACGCCGACCAGCCGCACCGTGCTGATCGAGGACGGCATTCTGGTCGGCTACATGCAGGACCGCCAGAACGCGCGCCTGATGAACATGAAGCCGACCGGCAACGGCCGCCGCGAAAGCCACGCCCATGTGCCGATGCCGCGCATGACCAACACCTACATGCTGGCAGGCGACCGCGAGCCGGGCGAGATCATCGCCTCGGTCAAGAACGGCATCTACGCGGTGAATTTCGGCGGCGGGCAGGTGGACATCACCTCCGGCAAATACGTGTTCCAGTGCACCGAGGCCTATCGCATCGAGAACGGCAAGGTCGGCGCGCCGCTCAAGGGCGCGATGCTGATCGGCAACGGCCCGACCGATCTGCATCGCATCACCATGGTCGGCAATGATCTCCAGCTCGATGCAGGCATCGGCACCTGCGGCAAGCAGGGTCAGGGCGTGCCGGTCGGCGTCGGCCAGCCGACGCTGCGGATGGATCGCATCACCGTGGGCGGCACCGGAGGCTAGGCGATGACCGGAACGAAGCTGCTTCCGGCGTGGATGCGCTCCGCCGGTCAGATCGGCGCGGTCGTCCTGCTGGTGCTGGTCGGCAAGGGTGCCGTGGCCGAGCCGTTCTATGTGCCATCCGGCTCGATGGAGCCGACGCTGCTGATCGGCGATGCGCTGCTGGCGAGCAAATACCCTTACGGCTACAGCGCCGCCTCGCTGCCGATGAACATCACCATCGCGCCGACGCGGCGGGTGTTCGCGGCGATGCCGCGGCGTGGCGACGTGGTGGTGTTCCGCTGGCCCGGCGATCCCTCGCAGGTGTGGGTGAAACGTGTCGTCGGCCTGCCCGGCGACCGCATCCAGATGCGCGGCGGCCAGCTGTTCATCAACGACCAGCCGGCGCAGCTGCGTCCCGACGGCGAAGGCCGGTCCGAGGACGAGCATGGCGACGTCACCCCCGCGACCCGCTACATCGAGGCGCTGCCCGACGGACGCTCCCACGCCATCCTCAAGGTCAGCGACAACCGCTTCCTCGACAACACACGCGAAGTGATGGTCCCCGAAGACCGGCTGTTCGTGCTCGGTGACAACCGCGACAACTCCGCCGACAGCCGCGTTCCCGTCTCGCAGGGTGGCGTCGGCCTGCTGCCGGTCGAAAACCTCGTCGGCCGGGTCGATACCGTGGTCGGCTCGTGGGATTTCGCCGCTCGCAACCAGCCGTTCTGGTCATGGCTCTCGGGCTTGCGCTTTGCGCGGTTCTTCACCAGCGTGAACTGACGCGCCGCGCCGGCCCCCGTGTCCGGTTCCGCGATCCCGGCAGTGGATCGCGGCCATTCGCCTGTCCGCATTTTTCGTATATGTGACGCCTTCCCCCATCGTCATTCCCGTGAGAGGCACGGGCAAGCACGATTGCAAGGCTGACCATGGCGACGCGCGCGAAACGGCCCCCCTCACCCGTCGAGACTCTCACCAAGGCGCAGGCCAAGGTGGAGCTGATGCGGCTCGCGCTCGAAATCGAGGGACACAACCGCCGTTACTACGAAGAGGACAAGCCGAGCGTCTCGGATGCCGACTACGACGCGCTGCGCCGCCGGGTCGAAGCCATCGAGGCGCGGTTTCCAGATCTCGTCACGGCACAATCGCCGACGCAGACGGTCGGTGCCGCGCCGTCAAGCAAGTTCCGGAAAGTTCGTCACGCCGTGCCGATGCTTTCGCTCGGCAATGCGTTCAGCGACAGCGACGTGATGGAGTTCGTCGAGCGCGTGCGGCGGTTTCTGCGGCTCGGCGAGGAGGACCATCTGCGCATCGTCGCGGAGCCCAAGATCGACGGCCTGTCGCTGTCGCTGCGCTACGAGAACGGCGAGCTGGTCACGGCGGCGACGCGCGGCGACGGCTTCGAGGGCGAGGACGTCACCGCCAATGTGCGAACTGTGCAGGAAATCCCACAACGCCTGAAGGGGCGCGACATTCCCGCCGTGTGCGAGATGCGCGGCGAGGTCTACGTGGAGAAGCAGGACTTTCTCGCCTTCAACCAGCGCCAGCAGGCGGCGGGCAAGGACATCGCCGCCAATCCGCGCAACTTCGCCGCCGGATCGCTGCGCCAGAAGGATGCCGGCATCACCGCACAGCGGCCGCTGAAGTTCTTCGCCTATGCCTGGGGCGAAATGAGCGAGATGCCGGGCGATACGCAGTCCGGCATGGTGGCATGGATGCACCACGCGGGATTGCCGACCAACACACTCACCACCGTGCATGAAACTGCGGAGCAACTGCTCGCCTACTACCGCGACATCGAGCAGAGACGCGCGGGGCTCGACTACGATATCGACGGCGTCGTCTACAAGGTGGACCGGCTCGACTGGCAGACCCGCCTCGGCTTCGTGTCGCGCTCGCCGCGCTGGGCCATCGCGCACAAGTTCGCCGCCGAGCAGGCGACCACGGTGCTGGAAAAAATCGACATCCAGGTCGGCCGCACCGGCGCGCTGACGCCGGTGGCGCGGCTGACGCCGGTCACGGTCGGCGGCGTCGTGATCTCCAACGCCACGCTGCACAACGAGGACTATATTCGTGGCATCGGCAACGACGGCGCGCCGATCCGCGACGGCACCGACATCCGCGAGGGCGATACCGTGGTCGTCCAGCGCGCCGGCGATGTGATCCCGCAGGTCGTCAGCGTGGTGCTGGAGAAGCGACCTGACAGCGCGAAGCCGTATAAATTCCCCGATCATTGCCCGGTGTGCGGCAGTCACGCGGTGCGCGAGGAAGGCGAGGCGGTGCGCCGCTGTACCGGCGCGCTGGTGTGTCCCGCGCAGGCCATCGAGGGCCTGAAGCACTTCGTCTCGCGCAACGCCTTCGACATCGAGGGGCTGGGCGAGAAGCAGATCCAGCAGTTCTATGCCGACGGCCTGATCCTGCATCCGGTGGACATCTTCACGCTGCGCGAGCGCGACGCCCGGCTGGCGGAAGACAAGCGACTTATCACACGCGAGGGCTACGGCGAGACCTCGGTGCGCAACCTGTTCAACGCCATCGACGAACGGCGCGACATCGATCTGCACCGCCTGATCTTCGCGCTCGGCATCCGCCACGTCGGCGAGGGCAACGCCAAGTTGCTGGCGCGCCACTACGGCACCATCGAGAGCTTCCGCGCCGCCATGCTGGAGGCCGCCGCCGCCCAGACCGACGAGGGCAATACCAGCGATGCGTATCGCGATCTCGACAATATCGCCGGTATCGGCGATGTGGTGGCGGAAGCGGTGGTGGAGTTCTTCGCTGAAGAGCGCAACGTGACGGCGCTGGACGAACTGCTGGCGCAGATCAGGGTGAAGCCGGCCGAACAGCCTCGGCAAAGCTCGCCCGTCTCGGGCAAGACGGTTGTGTTCACCGGCACGCTGACGCGCTTCACGCGCGACGAGGCCAAGGCGATGGCGGAACGGCTCGGTGCGAAGGTGGCAGGTTCGGTGTCGAAAAAGACGGATTACGTAGTGGCGGGCGAAAGCGCGGGCTCCAAGCTCGACAAGGCGCGGGAGCTGGGCGTTGCGGTGCTGACCGAGGACGAGTGGCTGGTGCTGGTCGGCGACGCGCGATGACGCAGGCGACAACAGCCACCGGGACGGCCCGCGTGCGCCTGCTGCGGCACACGCCATTCCTGTTCTTCGTCTCCGCCCGCACGCTGTCGCGGTTTTCGTCTCAGATCGCGACGGTGGCGGTCGGCTGGCAGATCTATCACCTCACCGGCAGCGCGCTGTATCTCGGTTTGGCTGGTCTCGTGCAATTTTTGCCGACGCTGGTTCTGGTGTTCGTCGCGGGCCATGTCGCGGATCGCTACGACCGCCGCCGCGTCCTTCAATGCTGCCAGACCGTCAGTCTCGCCGTGGCGACGCTGCTGGCGCTCGGCACCATTCAGGGCTGGCTGACACCCGCCATGATCTATGCGGCGCTGGCGCTGATCGGGGCCGCCAACGCCTTCGAACATCCGACCTCGGCGGCATTGCTGCCCGCTGCGGCGCCCGAGGGGCATCTGCAGCAGGCCATGGCGCTGGCGACGGCTGGCAATCAGCTCGCGACCATCGCCGGCCCCGCGCTCGGCGGCTTCGCCTACGCGCTCTCGCCCGGCGCACCCTATCTGATAATGGCCGCGTTCTGGGGCATCGCCATCTTTCTGACCGGCGCGATCGTGCTGGAGCGGTTGGCGGCCAACCGCGAGAAACCGACGCTGAGCAGCCTGTTCGAGGGCGTGCGCTTCGTGCGCTCGCATCCGGCGGTGCTCGGAACGATCTCGCTCGATCTGTTCGCGGTGCTGCTCGGCGGCGCGACGGCGCTGCTGCCGATCTATGCGCGCGACATTCTCGAAACCGGCCCGTGGGGCCTCGGCCTGCTGCGTGCCGCCCCCGCCGTCGGCGCGCTCCTGATGACCTTCGTGCTGGCGCGCTACACCATCAGACATCGCGTCGGCCTGCGCATGTTCCAGGCGGTGATCGTGTTCGGCATCGGCACGGTGGTGTTCGCGCTGTCGCAGAGCATCTGGATTTCGCTGATCGCGCTGGCGGTGATGGGCGCGGCCGATACGGTCAGCGTCGTGATCCGCTTCTCCTTCGTGCAGCTCTCGACGCCCGATCACATGCGCGGCCGCGTCGGCGCGGTGAACTACCTGTTCATCAACGCCTCGAACCAGCTCGGCGAGTTCGAGAGCGGCGTCACGGCGGCGCTGTTCGGCGTGGTTCCGGCCGCCGTCATCGGCGGCGTCGGGACAATCGCCATCGCGCTGCTCTGGATGAAGCTGTTTCCATCGCTGCGCAAGGTGGAGCGGCTGGAGTAATCACCAGCGCCACGACGTCATCCTCCGGCGTCCGCCTGATCGCATTACGGCGGGTTCTCGTCGGCCGGCGTGATGGGACCGGGTGCGCCGAGGCGCGGCACGATGAAAACCATCGTCGCGGCGCAGGCCAGCGCGGTCACGACGAGCCCTGCGGTAAGCGGCAGCGGCGTCGCCGAATGGGCTCCAAGCCACGCGCCCACCTGCGAGCATAACGCGCCATATCCCATCTGCAGAAATCCCATGATGCCCGAGGCCATGCCGGCGGCTTCCGGGCGCACGCTGATCGCCGCGGCGGATGCGTTCGCCATGATGAGCGCGTTGCCGATCATGGCAATGACATGCGTGCCGAACAGCACGGACGGCACCGAGTTGAATCCCAGCAGGCTCCAGACGAGGTTGAGCCCCGCGCCGGTCAGTTGCAGCGCGAGCCCGGTCCAGATCATCTTGTCGAGGCCGAGCCGCGGCGAATAGCGCGCGCTGATGATATTCCCGAGCAGATAGCCGAAACCGGAGGTCGCGAACCAGGCGCCATATTCGGCGGTGCTGCGCCCCATCTGCTGGACCACGATGTAAGGTCCGCCGCCCGCGAAGGTGAAGATCAGCGAGGACGCCAGCACCATGCAGCCGGCATAACCGAGATAGGCCCGGCTTCCCAGCAGTGAGCGAAGATCGCGCGCAAAGCCGCTTCCGGCCTGCCCGGCGGGAGACGTCGCGACGCGCCGCGTTTCCGGCAGCATGACCGCAATACTGACCAGCACAAGGATCGTCGCCAGAGTCAGCAGGTAGAAGATGCCATGCCAGCCGAAATGCGTGTCGATCAGACCCCCGATCAGCGGCGACAGCATCTGCGCGATCATCATCACCGCGATGACGATGCTGATCATGCCGCCGACCCGCTCGCGCGGGTAAAGGTCACGAACGATGGCGCGGCTGATCACCATGCCGGTCGCGCCGCCGAGCGCCTGCAGGAATCGCGCGGCGATCAGCTGCGGCAGCGTCTGCGCGAAAATGCAGCCGACATCGGCAATCACCATCAGCCCGAGGCCGGCGATCAACACCGGCTTTCGGCCGAAGCGATCCGACAGCGGCCCGGTGACGAGCTGGGAGATGGCGAGCCCCAGCATGAACAGCGATACCGTCATTTGCACGACGGAGATATCGCGGCCGAAGGTGGTGGCGAGCACCGGCAGCACCGGCACCAGCATGTAGAGCGAGATCGGTCCGATGCCGGTCATCGCCACCAGCAGCAGCAGGGTTCGTGTCGAGGTTCGTTCGCGGGTGGACAGGCTGCTGGGCTGGGGAATGGCGGTCACGTCAGGAGTCGGGCGTCAGGGGTGCGGTGGCGGTTTCCAGCCAGACCTTGGTGGCTTCGTCGACCAGCGGCCGCACCATCTCGCGCACCCGCGCGTGATAGGCGTCGATCCAGGCGATGTCGGCGGGATTGAGGAGACTGGTGTCGATCAGGCGGCGATCGATCGGCGCGAGCGTGAGATGCTCGAACGCATTCATCGGCTTTTCAGCGCCGGGGACATCGGCCGCGATCACCAGTTCGAGATTCTCGATGCGGATACCGAAGCCGCCGGTCTTGTAATAGCCGGGCTCGTTGGACAGCACCATGCCGCGCTTCAGCGGCGTGGTGCCGAGCTTGGAAATCCGCGCCGGTCCTTCGTGCACCGAGAGATAGGTGCCGACGCCGTGGCCGGTGCCGTGCTCGAAGTCGAGGCCCGCCTGCCACAGATACTGCCGCGCGAAGGCATCGATCTGCGCGCCGGTGGTGCCGTCCGGAAACACCGCGCGCGCGATCGCCATATGGCCAAGCAGCACGCGCGTGAAGCGGTCGCGCATCTCGGCGGTCGGAGTGCCGACCGCCATGGTGCGTGTCACGTCGGTGGTGCCGTCTTCGTATTGCGCGCCGGAATCGATCAGCAGCAGGTCGCCCTGCGCAATGCGACGGTTGCTTTTGCGCGTGACGCGATAATGCACGATGGCGCCGTTCGGTCCGGTGCCCGAGATGGTCGGAAACGACACGTCTTTCAGCGCGCCCGACTCGCGGCGGAAGGTCTCCAGCGCCTCGACCGCGTCGATCTCGGTCAGATGACCGGCCGGCGCTTCCCTGTCGATGAAGGCGAGGAACCGCGCGAGCGCCGCGCCATCGCGCAGATGCGCCGCGCGCATGCCCGCGATCTCCGAGGCATTCTTTTGCGCCTTCAGCAGCGCCACCGGATCGGGACCGCGCTGCGGCTTGCCGCCATTCTCGGCGATGAGGCGGCTCAGCGCATCGGCCGCCGTGGCACTGTCGAGCGCGATGGTGGTGCCGCCTTCGGCGAGCGTCGCCAGCCGCTCCGTCAGCGCCAGCGGCTCCTCGACGGTGGCGACGGTTTCCAGATGATCGCGCACGCTGTTGGACAGCTTGCGGTGATCGATGAAGATGATGGCGCGGCCATCCTTCGGCACCAGCGCGTAGGACAGCGGCAGCGGCGTATGCGCCACATCCGCGCCGCGGATGTTGAAAGTCCACGCCACCGCGTGCGAGTCGGACAGGACCAGTGCGTCCGCACCGCTCCGCGCGATCTCGGCGCGAATGCGCGCGAGCTTGCCGGCTTCGTCCTCACCGGCCAGCGCGATCGGATAAAGCGACACGGGACCGAGCGGCGGCAGCGGCCGGTCCGTCCACACCGCATCGACCGGATTGTTCTCGACCGCGACCAGTTCGGCACCCGCTTTCGCGCAGGCGCGCGCGAGCCGCTCGGCGGAAGCCGTCGTATGCAGCCACGGATCGAAACCGAGACGCTCGCCCGGCTTGAGATGCGCGGCGATCCATTCTTCCGGCGGCGGATCGATCAGCGATTCGACGACCCACGCCTTCGCATCGACCTGCTGCGCCGCCTGCAAGGTGTAGCGGCCATCGACGAACAGCGCGGCCTCGTGCACGAGCACCGCGGCCAGGCCCGCCGAGCCGGTGAATCCCGTGAGCCAGGCGAGTCGCTCCTCGGATGGCGGCACGTATTCGTTCTGCTGCTGATCGGCGCGCGGCACGACAAACCCCGCAAGGTTGCGTCGCGCCAGTTCTTCGCGGAATGCGGACAGACGCGCGGTCAGTGCGACGCCGCTCTCGGGATCCTCAAACGTCTGGAAATGCGCTTCAAACATGGCCGGACCTTAGATGCGTGGGTGGAACCTCACAATCGCAAGCACGACACATCAGGCATGCCCGCCGCATGGAATGGCGTGCTGCCGCGAGGGTTGATTCTGAAATAAGCAGAATGTCGCAGTTGTGCTGCGCAAAAAATCGTCCTAGGCTCAGAATTAAGGCAAGCACATGACTTGCCGCAGGGACGGATGCTCCCAAGAGCGTGTGTCAACGAAAGTAAACGGTGTTCAAGATGCCTGCATTTACGTTCGAGAAACTGTCGCCCCCGGCCAGCCTCGCACCATCGCAGCCCGCCACCGAGTCCCGCGCTCCCGTCGAAACACCACCGCCATCCCGAAGCCTGCTGTCGCGGATTCTCGGCGCGTTCTCCGCCAAGGAGTCGACGCCCGCCAAGCCGACACACCTGTCCGGTCTGAAGTCGTAACCTGTTGCGCTCCCTCGCGCCGGGACGTCAGCCGGTCCGCTCCAGCAGCAGGCTGCTCCATTCGTCGATCCGGATGTGCCGGCGCAGCACAAGGCCACGACTGCGATAGGCCGCGATCACGCCGCGCGCCTGCGGCGTCAGCAGTCCCGACAGGATCACGAACGCGCCGGGTGCGAGATGCCGCGCCATCGGCGTCGCCATCGCCCGCAGCGGATTGGCGAGGATGTTGGCGAGCACGAGGTCGAACGGTCCGCGCCGCTTGAAGGCCGGATCGCCGAATCCTGTCGCGTGCACGGCCTCGATCCACGGCCCGACGCCGTTCAGGCGCGCATTCTCCCGCGTGGTCTGCACCGCGCGCCAGTCGATGTCGGTGGCGAGGATCACCCGGTGGTCCACCTTGGCGGCGGCGATGGCGAGCACGCCGGTGCCGGTGCCGAGATCCAGCACGCGGCGCGGCAGCCAGCTTTTCATCACGTGGTCCAGCAGCAGCAGGCAGCCGCGCGTTGTGCCGTGATGGCCGGTGCCGAAGGCAAGCGCGGCCTCGATCTCGATGCCGATGCGATTGGGCTGGATGCGGTCGCGATCATGCGCGCCATGCACCATGAAACGCCCGGCCTCGACCGGCGCAAGGCCTTCAAGACTCGCCCTGACCCAATCCTTTGGCGCGACCTCGTCGAACACCAGTGCTGCCGCAGCGTCATCGCCCACAGCAAGCGCGACCAGCGCGCGTACGGAGGCCTGATCCGGCGGCTCGCCGAAATAGAACGTCACGTCCCAGCGCAGGTCCGGCCGCTCGAAGGCCGCGACCGCGATCTCGCTGGTGTCCACGCTCTCGGACAGCAGATTGACGGCGGCGTTGGCGCTGGCTTCATCGGCCAGCGTGAAACTCGCGCGGTGCGAAGGGGCGGAAACGTCGGTCATGCGGCTCGGGGCTCACAGGTTATTCACAGGGTTATCCACAAACGTCTCCCGGAATTTTCCGGCACTTGTCCACCGGCTGTCCCGTTTCGGGACGGGATGCCGAGGATGACGCGTGGATGGCTTTTGCGGCTATAGTCCACGCGCGCACGGCCGTCACCTGCCACACGCGATCCTGTCCGACTTCATCTCCCGAAAGCCCCGTCTCATGTCATCCGGAACTCTGGCCCTGCTGATCCGCGGCGGCACCGACAACTGGTCCGCCGCCCGCTGGAAGGCGCGCTTCGCCGCCGGCTGTGCCGGCCGCCCCGTCGTCCAGATTCCCGAGGAGGATTGCGACCCGGCGGACGTGCGTTACGCGGCGGTATGGAAACCGCAATCGGGCGAACTGGCGCGGTTCCCGAACCTCAAGGCGATCTTCAATCTCGGCGCGGGTGTGGATGCGGTGCTGGCCGATCCGACCATGCCGGACGTGCCGCTGGTCCGGGTCGCGGTGGACGACCTCACCCAGCGGATGACCGAATATGTCGTGATGCACGTGCTGATGCACCACCGCCAGCACGCCTATCTCGCGGACTGTCAGGCACGGAAGATCTGGGCGCCGGGCGAGCAGTGGGCAGCGAGCGCGGTGCGGGTCGGCATCTTGGGGCTCGGCGTGCTCGGGCGCGACGCCGCCGAAGTCCTGAGCCGCATCGGTTTTCAGGTCGCGGGATGGAGCGTGACGCCGAAGACGATTCCGGGCGTCGCGTGCTACGCCGGACAGGCCGGACTGGACGCGTTCCTCGCACGCACGGACATTCTTGTCTGCCTGCTGCCGCTGACACCGGAGACGCGGCATCTGCTCGACCGCAGGCTGTTCGCGAAGCTCGCGCGCGACGGCGTGCTCGGCGGGCCGGTGCTGATCAATGCCGGGCGTGGCGGATTGCAGAACGAAACGGATCTGCTTGCCTGCCTCGACGACGGCACGCTGAAGGCCGCGACGCTCGACGTGTTCGAGCACGAGCCGCTGCCCCCTGACAGCCCGTTCTGGACGCATCCGAACGTGACGCTGACGCCGCACAATGCCGCCGACACCGATCCGGATTCGATCTCGCGCTACGTTGCCGCGCAGATCGATGCTTTCGAGCGCGGCGAGCCGCTCGCCAATGTGGTGGACCGGACGCGGGGGTATTGACGCGTTCGCAGCGGGAAGCGCTTTACGCGGTCGAGGCCTTGAGCAGCCTGTCCGCCGCCGCGCGGGCCTCGGCGGTGATCTCCGCCCCGGACAGCATGCGGGCGATTTCCTCGCGGCGATGGTCGGCGGCCAGCGTCGCGACGCTGGTCGCGACGCGCCGCCCCTTGTCCAGCGCGTCCTTGGAGATCAGCAGATGCTGATTGGCCCGCGCCGCCACCTGCGGCGCATGGGTCACCGCCATCACCTGCACCCGCGACGACAGCCGCGCCAGCCGCGCGCCGATGGCATCCGCCACCGCGCCGCCGACGCCCGTATCGATCTCGTCGAACACCAGCGTCGGCGCGGAGCCGCGATCCGACAGCACCACCTTCAGCGCCAGCAGGAAGCGGGACAATTCACCGCCCGACGCCACTTTCATCAGCGGGCCGGGCCGCGTGCCGGGATTGGTCTGTACCCAGAACTCGACACGGTCGATACCCTGCGGTCCCGCGTTGGCCACATCGCTCTCCACCTGGGTGGAGAATTTTGCGCGCTCCAGCTTGAGCGGGGCGAGCTCCGCATTCACCGCCTTGTTCAGCTTCTCCGCCGATTTCTTGCGGGCAGCTGAAAGCTTCGCGGCAGCGGCGTCATAGCGTGCATCGGCCTCGGCAGCGGCCTTCTCCAGGCCCTTCAGCTTGCCCGCGCCGGCGTCGATCAGCGCCACGTCGGATGCGAACTTGGTGGCCAGCGCGGCAAGGCCATCCACCGGCGTTGCATATTTGCGGCCCGCCGCGCGCAGCGCGAACAGCCGCTCCTCGATACGTTCAAGCTCGGCGGGATCGAAGTCAATCGCGGACAATGCGGCCGACAGATGCTGTTCCGCTTCCTCCAGCGCGTTGATCGCCGTATCGATCGCCCGCACCGCCGGCTCGATCAGCTTGGGAGACCTGGCGGCGCGTCGTTCCAGCCGCCGCGCGGCGCCGGCGAGCGCTGAGACCGGCGACTGCGAGCCGCCGATCATGTCGTGCACGTCGCGCAGATCCCCGGCGACCTTCTCGCCCTGCATCATCGTGGTGCGGCGTTCGGCGAGCGCGGTCTCCTCGCCGTCCTCCGGCGCGAGTGTCTTCAATTCATCCGAGGCATGACGCAGGTAGTCGGCCTCGCGCGCCGCGCGCTCCATCGCCGCGCGGTGATCGTCAAGCGCCGCGCGGGCCTTGCGCCGATCCGCCCATAGCGCTTCGAGCGCAACCACGTCGCCTTCGAGCCCCGCGAACGCGTCCAGCAACCGGCGATGGGTGGCCGCATCCACCAGGGCGCGTTCGTCGTGCTGGCCGTGGATTTCCACCAGCGCCGCGCCGACGGCGCGCATGGTCTGCACGCTGATCGCCTGATCGTTGATGAAGGCGCGGGTGCGGCCATCGCCAAACTGCACGCGCCGCAGGATCATTTCGCCGGTGTCGTCGAGGCCGTTGGCGGCGAGCAGCGCGGCGGCGGGATGATCCCTCGGGACATCGAAGGTCGCGGTCACCTGCCCCTGATCCGCGCCATGGCGCACGAGGCTGGCGTCACCGCGCCCGCCCAGCGCCAGCGCGAAGGCATCCAGCAGGATCGACTTGCCCGCGCCGGTCTCGCCGGTCAGCACCGCAAGGCCCGGCGCGAAGTCGATATCGAGCCGTTCGATCAGGACGATGTCGCGGATCGACAGGCGCGCTAGCATGGATGGAAACTGTCCCTAACCGAGGCCGACCCTCTTGAAGGCCTTGCTGATCCAGGATCCCTGATTCTCGCTCGGCTGAAGGCCACCGGATTTTACTAGATTATATGCGTCCTGATACCACTTGCTGTCAGGAAAGTTGTGGCCAAGTACGGCGGCCGCGGTCTGCGCCTCGCCGACGATGCCGATCGACATATAAGCCTCGGTCAGGCGGGCCAGCGCTTCCTCGACATGACGGGTGGTCTGATAGCGGGTCACCACGGTCTTGAAGCGGTTGATGGCGGCGGTGTAGTCGCGGCGCTTCATGTAGTAGCGGCCGACTTCCATCTCCTTGCCGGCAAGCTGGTCGCGGGCCGCCTCGATCTTGCGTTTGGCCGTGGTCGCATATTCCGAGGTCGGATACTTGCGCACGACCTCTTCCAGCATGTCGATGGCCTTCTGGGTGCCGCCCTGATCGCGCGAGATGTCCGGGATCTGGTCGAAATAGGAGGCGCCGATCAGGTATTGCGCGTAGGCCGCATCCGCGCTTCCCGGATGCAGGGTGACGTAACGCGTCGCCGCGCCGATGCAGCTGTCGTAGTCGCCGGCCTCGTAGAAGGAATAGGCCGACATCAGCAGCGACTTGCGCGCCCAGTCGGAATAGGGGTGCTGACGATCCACCTCCTCGAATTTCTTCGAGGCGGCGCGCGGATCGCTCTTCTTGTTCAGAAGATACAGACCCTCGTTGTAGATCTTGTCCGCCGGTTCATCGACGAACTTGTCCTCTTTCGCGGTGAACTTGTCCCAAAGCTCGCCGGTCCCGCATCCCGCGAGCAGCAACGCAAGACCAGCCAGGCCGAATACAGGGCACAGCGAACGGAAGGTGCGGGACCGCGGCCGCGCGAGAGAAAGGCTGGACGTTTCGTGCGTCATCCGCGTACCGACATTTCCATGTTGGCAAGGCCCCTGCCGCTGCCGTCGTGATGAACGTCTAAAGCATGATCCCGAAAAGGGGAAACCGGTTTTCGGACGGGATCGAGCTCCATGGCGACAAGATACCGTCCGAACCGCCGTCACCACCCAGCGGGTCGACCGTTCCGGCAAATCCCCGAAGCGCCCCGGCGGCCTGACCGCGACACATGATGATCCGGCCGGAAACACCCTCGAAGATCGGATAGGCAGACATTTCGCCCGCAATGTGGCGGTTCGTCCGGACGGTCGACGGATGGCAGACAGGTGCTGCGGCGCGGCCACAGACCGTCACGGCAGCCATGATGGATCACGACCGCGCGGAAAGAGAGGAATGGGGATCAGGATGCCGCCCGTGGCGGGAACCGTCAGGAGGGGGATCGCCAGGAGAGGACGCCCGGAGGTGATCGTCAGGACACGTCCGGACCGAAGGCCGGGGCGACCATGCCGCCCACCATGCCGCCCATGGCCTCGACGTGCTCGCGCACGCGGCGGCGGGCAGGCGTCGTCAGCGGCACGACCGACGGCTGCGGCTCGACGATCCGCCAGGCTGAACGGTCGGCGAGAAGCGCCGAGAGCACGGCGTTGTTGAGCTTGTGGCCGCCGCGCACCGAGCGGTAGCAGCCCACGATCGGCAGACCCGCCAGCGCGAGGTCACCGATCACGTCAAGCAGCTTGTGGCGAACGCATTCGTCGGAATAGCGCAGGCCCTCGGCATTCAGCAGCCGCTCGTCGTCGAAAACCAGCGAGTTGTCGAACGACGCGCCGCGCGCGTAACCGGCATCCCACAGCCGCGCCACATCGCTCATCATGCCGAACGTACGGGCACGGGCGATATCGCGGCGGAAGCTGTCGGGGGTGAGGTCGAGGGCGTATTGCTGGCGGCCGATGGTGGGGTTGCGGAAATCGATTTCGATCTCGACGCGGAAGCCGCCGGAATGGGGCCTGAACTCACCGACCGTTTCGCCGATCGCGACGCGGACCGGCTTGAGGATTTCAATATAGCGGCGCTGGGCGCTCTGCTGAAGGATCCCGGCTTTCTCGATGGCGGCCACGAAGGGACCGGCGCTGCCATCCATGATCGGGATTTCGGGGCCGTCCACCTCGATGGTGGCGTTGTCGATCCCCATGCCGCGCAGCGCGGCCAGAATATGCTCGGCGGTCGAGACCATCGGTCCGTCCTGATCGCCAATCACAGTCGCCAGTTCGGTGGATACCACCGACTGCGCGGTTGCCTTGATCCTGCGATCAGGCCCATCCGTACAGGAACGAACGAAGACGTATCCGGCGTTGACCGGGGCCGGGCCGATAGTCAGGGTCGCAGGAGCACCGGAGTGAACGCCGACACCAGTGACCGTGACTTGCGATCGCAGTGTCGTTTGCCGGCTGGATTTCATGCTGCATTGCCCACTTGTGACCCACCGCGGGTCTTGCCGGTACCGTCCGGTCGCCGGAAAGCCTCTTGGTGTCCCCGAGTCGCGAGTGACATTAGCCACTGTCATAAACCCCGCCAACTCACGCTTGTTTACGGATTGTTACCCCAAACCCGCCGCATTGACGCCCGCTGTTAACCAAATTCGGACCTGCGATCCAAGCACCCCGACCGATCGGGACAGGCCATTTTCTAAAAACTTCTCAAATACTTGATTAACGTCACCGCAGCGTGGCCTGGCCGAAAACAACAACGTCCCGGACCTTTCGGACCGGGACGCCGGGGCCACATTGTTACAGTTTCCCTAGGTCGCCTGCCGGCGCAGGAACGCCGGGATATCAAGATGGTCGTCGCCCTGTGGCATTGCAGCAACAGGCGCGGGGCGGCCATGCATATCGAGCCCCTGCGGATTCGGGCGCTTGGCGTATTCCGATACCGGATCATTGGCCATCTGCTGCGCCACCGAGCGCTGCGGCTTGCGCTCCGGCAGCGGCGGCATCTGCGGCTGAGCCGGGCGGGCGGCCATCTGAGGCTCGGCCTCCTCGTCGCGGCGACCAAGGCCGACATTGGCGAGACGCTGGAGCAGCGACATCCGGGTCTTCTGCGGGTGCTCGTCCTCGGCCTCGCCGCGCGCCTGACGGATTTCCGCCTGCGCCGGCATCGGCAGGTCCTCGAACTTCGGCATCCGGGGCGCACGCAGCGGCGCGCGCTCGGCCGCCGGGGGAATGAAGTTCTCCGGCAGGAACTCATCCTCGGCCGCGGTCGCGACCGGCTTGGCTTCCGGGAACAGCGAGGGCTTCGGGGCCACCGGGCGGACGGTGACGTCGCCATAGGCCGCCGCCTGCACCGGCTCGAGCGCCGGGGGGGCCTGCTCGTGCGACACCGCGGCTGCGATGGCGGCAAGCGCCGCCCGCTCGATGGTGGTCGCGCCTCCGCGCGGAGCCTGCGGAACCGGGGCGGCGGCGGGCGCTGCCGAGGTCGCAGCCAGCCGCTCGGCCAGACGCTGATTGTCGGCCCGCAGCTTCGCCGTCAGTTCGGCGAGGCGGGAATCCGGCGAACCGGTGACAGCCGGCGCCGGTGCGGCAACGGCCGGCGCCGATGCCGGAGCGGCGGGCGCGGCGGCGCGGGCGACCGCGCCCTGATCGATGCCGGTGGCCACCACGGAAACGCGGATCACGCCGTCCAGCGCCTCGTCGAAGGTCGCGCCGACGATGATGTTGGCGTCGGGATCGACTTCCTCGCGGATGCGGGTCGCCGCCTCGTCCACCTCGAACAGGGTGAGATCCTTGCCGCCGGTGATGGAGATCAGCAGGCCGCGCGCGCCCTTCATCGACGAGTCGTCGATCAGCGGATTGGCGATCGCGGCTTCCGCCGCGGTCAGCGCGCGCTTCTCGCCGGTCGCCTCGCCGGTGCCCATCATCGCCTTGCCCATCTCGCGCATCACAGCGCGGACGTCGGCGAAGTCGAGATTGATCAGGCCTTCCTTCACCATCAGGTCGGTGATGCAGGCCACGCCCGAATACAGCACCTGGTCGGCCATCGCGAAGGCGTCGGCGAACGTCGTCTTCTCGTTGGCGATCCGGAACAGATTCTGGTTCGGGATGATAAGAAGCGTATCGACGACCTTGTGCAGTTCGCTGATGCCCGCGTCGGCGGTGCGCATCCGGCGCTGGCCCTCGAAGTGGAACGGCTTCGTCACCACGCCGACGGTCAGAATGCCCATCTCGCGCGCGGTCTTGGCGATCACGGGGGCCGCGCCGGTGCCGGTGCCGCCGCCCATGCCGCAGGTGACGAACACCATGTTCGCGCCCGACAGATGATCGCGGATTTCGTCGATGACCTCCTGCGCCGCCGCCGCGCCCACGTCCGGCTGCGAACCCGCGCCGAGCCCCTGGGTGACCTCGGTGCCCATCTGGATGATGCGCTGGGCCTTGGACATCGTCAGCGCCTGCGCATCGGTATTGGCGACGACGAAATCAACGCCCTGCAACCCGGCGGTGATCATGTTGTTGACGGCATTGCCGCCCGCGCCGCCGACGCCGAACACAGTGATACGCGGCCGCAACTCGCGAATATCGGGAACGTTGAGATTGATGGTCATGGATACCTCTCGATTACGCGCAGTTCGCCGCGGGACGAGCGGCCCGCGATGAAATGGGTGGATTGCAGTTGGCGGTGATCATCAAAAACCTTCGCGCAGCCATCGCCCGACCTTTCCGAAATAACCGCCGCTTCCGGACCTGCCATGCCGCACATGGCGCGGCTCGACATGTTCGAGGTGAGCGAATTGCGGGTAGACCAGCAGCCCGGTCGGCACCGCGAAGGATGACCCCTTGGCTTCCGCAGGCAGCCGGCCGAAGCCGAGCGGCCGCCCGACACGAACCGGCCGGCCGATAATGCGGCTGGCGAGATCCGGCACGCCGGTGAGCTGGGCAGCGCCGCCGCACAGCACGATGCGGCCCTGCGGCTCCGCGGCAAACGGCGACTGTGCCAACCGGTCGCGCACCATCTCGAAAATCTCCTCGACCCGATGCCTCACGATGTTCGCGATCGTCGCCCGGGACACCACCTGCGGGACGTCCTGCTGGTGGTCGCCGGCGGACGGCACCGTCATCAATTCGCGCGAATCAGATCCACCCGTCAGGACGGTGCCATATAACGTCTTGATTCGCTCCGCATCCGCAATGCAGGCTCCGAGCCCGCGCGCAAGATCCATCGTCACGTGTTGCCCGCCGAGCGCAAATCCGCTGGCGTGAACGAAACGTCCGCCGGAGTAGGTCGCGATCGTCGTGGTACCCGCGCCCATATCGACCACGGCCGCGCCGAGATCGGCCTCGTCCGCCGTCAGCACGGACAGTCCCGCGACATAAGGACTCGCCACCATCGCCTCGACGTTCAGGTGGCAGCGCTCGATCACGAGACCGAGGTTGCGCGCGACCATGGCGTCGGCGGTGACGACATTCATCTCGACGCCGAACTGCTGCGCGACCATGCCGCGCGGATCGCGGATGCCCTTGACGCCGTCCAGCACGTAGCCGACCGGGAACGCGTGCAGCACCGTGCGTCCGTTGCCGGTCGCATGCCGCATGCCGATGCTGGTGACCCGCGCGATATCCGCAGGCGTGACCGCCGCTCCGCCGATATCGCCCGACGCCTCGATAAGCTGGCCGATCTGACGGCCGCCCGACACCGCCACGATGACGGCCTCGACGCGGACCCTGGCCATTTCCTCCGCCAGCGCGACGGCTTGGCGGACCGCCTTCTCGCACTCGACGGGATCGATCACCGCGCCGGCCTTCATGCCGCGGGACTGAATCTGGCTGTAGCCGATCAGTTCGACGAAATGAGTGCGGCCGCGCAGGGCCTCGTTCGGGCGGCACGGCTTCAGCCGCGCGATCATGCATGCGACCTTGCTGGTGCCGATATCGAGCGAGGCGACGAGCGTCGTCTTGTTGCTCGCCATCGGCCGCGGCTTGGGCGCAAAGGTGCGATCGAATCCGCTCATGCGTCGTTCGCCTTGCGCTTGGGTTTCTTGTCCTTGAGCAGGTCTTCGCGCGCCTTGGCGGCTTCATCCGACAGCCGCACCACGAGGCGATCATTCAGCCGCATGTCGACCGAGACGATGTCGCGCGACAGCAGCCTGTCCTCGCGGTCCAGCCGGCTCAGCGTCGCCAGCGCCCGGCCCACGTCGTATTCCGGCAGCCGGACATCGAGGCCATTCTTCAGGCGCAGATTCCAGCGGCGTGTTCCAACATACACCGCCGCCCGCACCTGAGAGGCGACCTGCGGATACTGATCGAGCAGCGCCAGGAAATATCTGGCGGCGCTGTCCGCGCCCACGCCAACCACCAGCGGCAGGGTGGTGAAGCGGCGGGAGATGAAGGGTTGCAGGATCGCGCCGTCCTCGGCGATCACCGAGACCGCGCCGTCCTTCTGCCAGAGCGCGAAGGCCTGCCGCTCGGTCACGTCGATCTGCAAACGGCCGGGATAGAGCTTCATCACGGTGGCATCGGCGATCCAAGAATTCGCCTTCAGGCGGTCGCGCACCGTCGCGGCGTCGAGAAACAGCAAGGACGAGCGGCCGGTGATACCGCCGATCGCCAGCACGTCCTCCTGCGACAACTGTTTACGGCCGGTGATCGTGATGGCGGTGATCTGGAATCCGGCAGCATTGGCGACGGCGTTGCGAACGTCGTCCAGGGCCTCGCCGACCTCGGCCAGATGATCGCCCCGCACCACGCCGAGCCAGACGCTGGTCAACAGCACGGCAAATGTCAGCATCGCTCCCGCGCGCCGGGGCAGATAGCGTTCGAACTGCGCGATCAGACGGGACGAGGACGATTGCGGCTGGCGGGCGATGGGCGCGGGCATACGGCGGCGCGCGCGCAGGCGCTGCAGTCCCGCCCATGCGGCAACCGCGCGGGCAACACCCATTTTCAGAATCGGAACAGCTTTGAACCCCGCCTGTCTCAGCGACCGTGCGAGGTGTCCTCCACCATCCATTGCGCGAACTCGTCCAGCGTTGTGCCCGCCTTCGCGGGCTCCAGCCCATGTGACAGTCCGGTCGTGCCGGATGGGTTCGCCTCCACGGAAAATCCGCAACGCTCACACCCCGACAGCCAAACGCCACACGCGCCGCCAGCGTTAACCTTCGTTCCTACTGGTAAACAAATGGTAAAGTCTGTTAACGCAGACGGTAATTTTCGCAGTCGGGGAAAGGCGTTGCGGGAACCGCGCCGGGTTCCGGCGGATCAGGCAGCCGGATGTGCGGCCGCCCGGGCGCGGCGCAGCGCCAGTTCCATCTGGTCTTTCAGAAAATCGGCGAACCCGATCCCCTCCGCCTTCAACGCCTTGGGATACAGCGAGGACCGCGTCAGCCCCGGCAGCGTGTTGGTCTCCAGATAGACCAGCCCCTGCGGCGAGACGATGAAGTCGGAGCGCGAATAACCCGTGCACGACAGCGCACGATGCGCGGTAACCGCTCGGTCCATGATCCGCGCGCTGACCTCGGGGGCGAAGCGGCCCGGACAGATCTCCTGGGTCGATGCCGCCAGATATTTCGCCGTGTAATCGAAGCCGCCATCGGCGGGGATGATCTCGATTGGCGGCAGCGCGATCAGCGACCCGTCGAGCCGTTCGAGAACGCCACAGGTCGCCTCCACGCCCTGGATGAACTGCTCGATCAGATACTCCTCGTGCCGTGCCGCCTCGCGGACGGCGGCGATGTTCTGCGTCCCGTGCACAAAGATCAGCCCGTAGCTGGAGCCATCGCGCGCCGGCTTGGCGATCAGGCTGCCGTAGTCCGCAAGCCCCTGCTCGATCTCAGGCAGCGGCACCTGCCGCGCCGAGGCGACCCCCGCCAGCGCCGCGAAACGCTTGGCCGAAACCTTGTCGAATGCAAGATGCGACGATGCGGAGCCCGAGCCCGTGAAAGCAATGCCGCGCATCTCGCACATCGCCTGCAATTCGCCGTTCTCGGCTCTGCCGCCGTGAAGGCCGAGCACGAGCAGGCGCTCCTGCGCCGCCGCGAGGTCGAGAGCCTCCCCGACCGGCCCGAGATCGGCGCCGCTGGCATGGAAGGGTTCGACGAAAGGCGATTCGTGACCGATCAGTTCGGATGACGTCGTCTGGTAAACACGGTCGTTCGTGTCCCAGAACCACAGATCGGCCTCCGGCAGCGCCTCATGCAAAGCCTGGGCGGTGGCCACTGAAACAAGCCGCTCCTTGTTCAGGCCGCCGAACAGTATCGTCACGCGCATGGCTCTGGTCCGATCCCTCTTTACCCGTCTGCCCTCCTACGCTGATTTGCCCCTGTAACCAAGCCATGGCATTCCAGGGCCCGCCTCGTGAAAGGACAGGGGACCAAAGGACATGATCAGAGCCTGGCTCGAACTGCCGGTTGCGGGCGTTTTTCTCTCGTTGGCCATTCTCTATTTTGGCATGGCCCTGCTGCTGACGCTGGTTGCGTTCCGCAGCCCGCTGCGGCGACCGCTGCAACATCTGAATGGCGTTGTCGCCCCGTTCTTCGGATCGATCGCCGTGCTGTTCGCGCTGCTGACCGGCTTTCTTGCCAACGATATCGGCGACCGCAGCCGGCAGGCGGTCCGCGCCCTCCAGGCGGAGGCCGGCGAACTGCGCAACGTCTATACGCTCAGCGTCGCCTCGGCCTCGGAGATGAGCAGCATCCGCCGCGCGCTCAAGGGTTATGTCGCCTCCGTCATCCGAGATGAATGGCCAGCGATGGACGCCGGGCACCACGCGCCCGCGACCGATGCCGCCTACGACGCAATGCTTCACGAGGTCAGCGATCCGACCATCGCCCGCGACTCCGGCAACGCCGTTCACGCGGCGCTGATGTCGGCGACCGTGCGCGTCGGCACCGCGCGCAACGACAGACTCGCTCTCTCGGCAGACCACACCAACGATCTGAAATGGATCGTCGTGCTGCTGCTCGGCCTGTTCACACAGACCGCCATCGGCATGGTCCACCTCGAACGTCCCCGCGCATTCGTTGCGACCCTGACTCTGTTCTCCACGGCCGTCGTGGTCGCGCTCGGCATCATCGCCATGCAGGAATACCCGTTCCACGGCGTGTTCGGCCTCAAGCCCGAACCGATGCGCTACATGCTCGACCTGCCGGAGATCTTGCCGCCGCCCGCGCCGAAGACGTAGCTTTTCACGCCGCCACGCCGATGCGCTTGATTTCCCACTGCAGCTCGATGCCGGACTGATCCTTCACGCGCGCGCGTACGGTCTCGCCCAGCGTCTCGATATCGTCGGCCGTCGCGTCGCCAGTGTTGATCAGGAAGTTGCAGTGCATCTGCGACACCTGCGCGCCGCCGACGCGCAGGCCCCGGCAACCGGCCGCATCCACCAGCTTCCATGCGCTGTGCCCGGGCGGGTTCTTGAACGTGGAGCCGCCGGTCTTTTCGCGGATCGGTTGCGCAGTTTCGCGATGGGTCTGGACCGCCTCCATCCGCGCGCGGATCGTTTCGGCATCCGCCGGAACACCGCGAAACACGGCGCGCGTAAAGATCACGTCGGTGATGGCGGCGCTGCGATAGACAAAACCCATCTCCGTGTTCGTGAAGCTGCGCACCTCGCCGCCCCGCGTGACGCCGTGCGCTTCGACCAGCACGTCCTTCGTCTCTCCGCCATTGGCGCCCGCGTTCATCCGCAGTGCGCCGCCGACGGTGCCGGGAATGCCGAAATAGAATTCGAGCCCCGAAAGGTTCGCGGCCGCGGCCGCTTCCGCCACGCGCTTGTCGAGCGCGGCCGTCCCCGCCACCACCAGATCGCCGTCCACGCTCACCGCACCGAACGCACGCGGCGACAGGCGGATCACCACGCCTTCGACGCCGCCGTCGCGCACGATCAGATTGGAGCCGACCCCGATCGGGTAGACAGGAACATCCTGCGGCAGGCGCGCCAGAAAATACGCGAGATCATCCTCGTCGGCGGGCGTGAACAGCGCCTGCGCCGGACCGCCGACGCGAAACCACGTGAACGGCGCGAGCGTCTCGTTCGCGAGCAGCCGCCCGCGCAGGTCCGGCATCGCGGCTTTCAGATCGGGCGTGATGTCAGCGAACGCCACGCGCTTCACCCCAGCGCCTTCAACTCGCCCGGCAACGCATAGGCCCACTGCGTGATGTTGCCTGCGCCCAGACACACGACATAGTCGCCCGGCGCGGCCATCTCGCGCACGAGACCCGCCAGCGCCTGCGGCGAGGGCAGCGGGACTGCCTCGCGGTGGCCGTGAGCGCGCAGGCCAAGCACGAAGTGATCGCGGTCGATGCCATCGATCGGCGTTTCGCCCGCGGCATAGACGTCCGCGACGATCACCGAATCCGCATCATTGAAGCAGGTGCAGAATTCCTCGAACAGCGACTGCAGGCGCGTATAGCGATGCGGCTGCACCACGGCGATCACCTTGCCCTTCGTCGACTCGCGCGCGGCACGCAGCACCGCGGCGATCTCCACGGGGTGATGACCATAGTCGTCGATGACCGTGACGCCGTTCCATTCGCCGGTGCGGGTGAAGCGCCGCTTGACGCCGCCGAAGCCTGCGATGGCCTTGCGGATTGCCTCGTCCGCAATGCCGAGTTCGTGCGCCACCGCGATCGCCGCCGTGGCGTTGGAGGCGTTGTGCCGCCCCGGCATCGGCAGCACCAGATCGGCGATCTCGTGCACCGTGTCGCCCTTGCGGTCGCGGAACGTCACCTTGAAGCGCGAGCCGCCATTGGCGGGCGTCAGATCGGTGAGCCGCACGTCGGCCTGCGGATTCGCGCCATAGGTGATGATGCGGCGATCCTCGATGCGGCCGACCAGCGCCTGCACCACCGGGTGATCGATGCACATCACCGCGAAGCCGTAGAACGGCACGCTCTCGACGAAATTGCGGAACGCCTCCTGCACATTCTCGAAGGTCTTGAAGTGATCGAGATGCTCGGGATCGACATTGGTGACGATGGCGACATCCACCGGCAGCTTCAGGAAAGTGCCGTCGCTCTCGTCGGCCTCGACCACCATCCAGTCGCCGGTGCCGACCCGCGCGTTGGTGCCGTAGGCGTTGATGATGCCGCCGTTGATGACGGTCGGATCGAAATTCCCCGCGTCGAGCAGCGTCGCCACCATCGATGTGGTGGTGGTCTTGCCGTGGGTGCCGGCAATGGCGACGCAGCTTTTCAGCCGCATCAGTTCGGCCAGCATCTCGGCGCGGCGCACCACCGGGATGCGGGCGGCGCGCGCGGCCATCAATTCCGGATTGTTGCGCTTGATGGCGGTGGAGACCACCAGCACGTCCGCGCCCGCGACGTTCTCGGCCTTGTGGCCGATGGCGATCTTCACGCCCTTGTCGCGCAGGCGCTGGACGTTGGCGCCCTCGGCCGCGTCCGAGCCCTGCACGGTGTAGCCGAGATTGACCAGCACCTCGGCGATGCCGCTCATGCCGATGCCACCGATCCCGACAAAGTGGATAGGCCCGATCTCACGCGGAAGTCTCATGATAACCCTCTCGAATCCGCGCCTTTTGAGCAGACGCGGCGGGCCGGGACAAGTCCGGCCCCGGTCAAATCAGCCCTTCGCAACCCTTGCGATCAGCTCCGCCAGCCGCTCTGCGGCGTCCGAACGGCCGATGGCGCGGGCTGCCTCCGCCATGCCGGCCAGGCGGGCGGGCTCGGCCGCCAGCGCCGAAATCTCCGCCGCCAGCCGGTCCGGGGTGAAATCGGCCTGCACGATGCGGAGCGCCCCGCCGGCCTTTTCCAGCACGCCGGCGTTGGCGAACTGGTCCTGATCCAGCGCGCCGGGCAGCGGCACCAGAATGGAAGGGCGGCCGACCGCGGCAAGTTCCGCCACCGTTCCGGCCCCCGAGCGCGACACCACCAGATGGCTGGCGGCGAGCCGGGCGGGCAGATCGGTGAAGAACGGCGCGAGTTCGGCGCGAATCTTCAGGCGGTCGTAGAGCGTGCGGACGCGGTCCATGTCCTCGGCGCGGACCTGCTGCACCAGCAACAGCCGTGACCACAAAGCCGGCTCCAGCCGCTCGATGGCGGGCGGGACCACATCCGCCATGATGCGCGCGCCCTGGCTGCCGCCGACCACCAGCAGCCGCAGCGGTCCGCCGGCAACGGGCGGATCGTAAGGAACGTCGGCCGCCGCCAGCACGGCCGGCCGCAGCGGCATGCCGGTCATGGTGACGCGCGCCGCCAGCTTCGGCTCGGCATCGAGCACGCCCGGCAGCGAGGTGGCGATGGCATCGGCGCGCCGCGCGAGAAAACGGTTGGCCCGCCCGATCACGGCGTTGGCGTCGTGGACGATCGTCGGGATCTTCGCGAACCGCGCCGCCAGCACCGGCGGCAGCGTGGGATAGCCGCCGAAGCCGACCACCGCTGCCGGACGCAGACGGCGCATCAGGCCGTAGGCAACGGACAATCCCGAGATGATCGTGATTGCGGTGCGCGCCAGCGCCACGGGCGAGCGTCCCTGCACCGTCGCGCTCGGCACCACATCGATCATGTCGGGCGTGAACAGCCCGCTGTAGCGCAGCGCCCGCGCGTCGGTCGCGAGGCGCACGCGAAAGCCGCGCCGCAGCAGCGACGCCGCCACGGCCTCGGCCGGGAACAGATGCCCGCCGGTGCCGCCCGCCGCCAGCAGAATGAGAGGCGCTTCGCTCATCGCAACAAAGCTCAGGCGTAGCTGCCGGCCAGCCCGGCATTGTCGAGCGGCGCGATGGTGGAGCGCGGGCGCTGCCGCGTCAGCGCCAGCAGCATGCCGACACCATAGGCCAGCGAGATCATCGACGAACCGCCATAGGAGATGAACGGCAAGGTCATACCCTTGGCCGGAATGAGATGCAGGTTCACCGCCATGTTGATGCCCGCCTGAACGCCGAACAGGATGGCAAGGCCCGCCGCCGCGAAGCGCGTGAACAGATCTTCGCTCTGGTAGGCCCGCGCCAGCGAGCGGATGACGATGAAGGCGAACAGCACCGCCAGCGCCAGACACAGGATGATGCCAAATTCCTCGGCCGCGACGGCGAACACGAAGTCGGTGTGGCTGTCAGGCAGAAGGCGCTTCACCGTGCCTTCGCCCGGCCCCTGCCCGAACCAGCCGCCATGGGTGAAGGACTCGTTCGCCATGTCGATCTGGAACGTATCGCCGGACGCGGGATCCATGAATCGCTTGATGCGCGCGGCAACGTGCGGCACGAACTTGTAGGCGGTGAACAGGCCGATGGCAGCGCTTCCCGCCAGCCCGGCCACCCAGATCATCCGCATGCCCGCGATATAGAACAGCGCGCCCCACACCATCAGCACCAGCATGGTCTGGCCGAAGTCCGGCTCCATGACCAGCAGCGCGACCAGCAACAACAGCAACGACATCGCCATCGACGTCGCGGGCATCTCCGGCCGGCGTGCGGATTCGGCAAACAGCCACGCCACGACCACGGTGAAGGCCGGCTTGGCTGCTTCCGAGGCCTGAATGTTGATGCCGAGGATGGTAATCCAGCGCCGCGCACCCTTCACCTCCGCGCCGAACATCAGCGTCGCCACGATCAGCACGATGCTGATGGCGAACACGATCAGGGCGGAGCGGCGAATCTGGCGCGGCGACAGGAACGACACGCCGATCAGCACCGCGAAGGACGGCAGCAGGAACAGGATGTGACGGTTGAAGAAGTGGAAAGGATCGAGCCCGATGCGGGTGGCAACCGGCGGGCTCGCCGCCAGCGACAGGATCACCCCGGTCACCATCAGGCTGCTGATGGCGATCAGCAGCGGGCGATCGATGGTCCACAGCCAGTCGCTGAAGGGCGTGCGCTGCTCGCGTGACATCATGGGCGGAATCCTGGAGGGCCGAGACCGGACAATCGGACCATTCGTCCCCCATCATGGTTGCCGAAGCGTTAAGGGATCGCGAACAATTGCGGCCACCTTCTTTTCCGGCCGAGTTCTGGATAGTTTCCGCACATCGCCATGCCCCTGCGGGAAACCATTGTGCCGACACCTCCGACACCCGACGCCAGCCTTGCCTCTCCCACCTATCGCCTGCCCGCGCTCGATCAGGAGTTCCTGCTCGGCGATTCAATGCGCGGCGTCCGCTTCCAGCTGGAATACGCCAAGGCGGAGGAAGCCCTCCGGGCCGGGGGCGTGCGCTCCACCATCGTCGCGTTCGGCTCCGCGCGGGTGCGCGAGGACGGCCCCGGCCGCCAACCATTCTGGTACGACCAGACCCGCGCGTTCGGCCGCATCGCTTCGGAACGGGGCGGGGCGATGCGCGCGGCTGGTGGTCTGCGCGACAACGTCATCGCGACCGGAGGCGGGCCGGGCCTGATGGAAGCCGCCAATCGCGGCGCTTACGATGCCGGCGCCCCGTCCATCGGCTTCAACATCGCCCTGCCGCACGAGCAGGCGCCCAACCCTTATTCCACGCCCGAACTCACGTTCCAGTTTCACTACTTCGCGATGCGCAAGATGCATCTGGCCATGCGCGCCAATGCGTTGGTGGTGTTTCCGGGCGGCTACGGCACGCTGGACGAGATGTTCGAGATTCTGAACCTGCGCGCGACGAACAAGGCGCCGCCGGTCGGCATCGTGCTGTTCGACGAAGCCTACTGGCGCTCCGTCATCAATTTCGAGGCGATGGTCGAGGCCGGAATGATCGACCGCGCGGAGCTCGACCTGTTCTCCTTCGCCGATACGGCGGAAGCAGCGTGGGACGCGCTGACCCGCTGCGGCGCGGTCGCGCTCCGCATGGGCGAGAGCGACATCTGAAGCTGCGATCGCGGCTTATTTCTCCGTCACCGGAACCAAGCCGCCAAGCGCCTCGACCAGCTCGCGGAAACGCGCGCCGCGCATCTCGAAATTGCGGAACTGATCGAACGAGGCGCAGGCGGGCGAGAGCAGAACCACGGGATCGGCAAGGCCCGAGTCCGCTGCATCCTGCGCCGCCTCCGGCACCGCGCGCTCGAGCGTCTCGCAGATCACGTGCGGCACGCGATCCCCCAGCGTCGCGGCGAACGCCTGCGCCGCCTCGCCGATCAGATAGGCCTTGCGGATGCGCGGAAAGAACTCCGCGAGCGAGGCAATGCCGCCACTCTTCTGCTGACCGCCCGCGATCCAGAAAATGTCGCCCAGCGAAGACAGTGCGCGCGCCGTGGCATCGGCGTTGGTGCCCTTCGAGTCGTTGATGAACAGCACGTTGGCGCGTCGCCCGACCTGCTCCATGCGATGGGCCAGGCCCGCAAAACTGCGCAGGCCCCCCTGCAGGACGGGCAGCGACACGCCGAGCGCCAGTGCGGCTGCGGCAGCGCAGGCTGCGTTCTGTGCGTTGTGCAGCCCGCGCAGCGAACCGATGCCGCCGATCTGCGCGATCTCGCTGCGCGCCCCGCCCGAGGCGCGGTAGAGAATTTCATGATCGGCATAGAGGCCGTCAGCCAGCGGCCGCTTCACGGAAATGCGCACCGTGTGCACGCCCGCCTGTTCGGCGCGATCCGCCGTTGCCTGTGCCCACTGATCGTCCACCCCGACGACAGCAGTGCCGCCGCGCTGAACCCCCATGATGAGGCGCTCCTTCACCGCGGCGTAGTGCGCCATGGTGCCGTGCCGGTCGAGGTGATCCTCGGTGACGTTGAGCAGAATGCCGACGGACGGATCGAGCGAGGGCGTCAGGTCGATCTGGAAGGACGACATCTCGATCACGTGCACGCGGCCGAGCCGTGGCGGCTCCAGCGACAGGATCGCGGTGCCGATATTGCCGCCGACCTGCACGTCGTGCCCGGCGGCCTGCATCAGATGGCCGATCAGCGCGGTGGTGGTGGACTTGCCGTTGGTCCCGGTGATGGCGACGAACGGCGCGCTCGGCGCGTGCCGCCGCCGCTCGCGGCAGAACAGTTCGACATCGCCGATCACCTCGACGCCCGCCTCGCGCGCGGCGAGCACCGTCCAGTGCGGCGCGGGATGGGTCAGCGGCACGCCGGGCGTCAGCACCAGAGCGGCAAGGTTCTGCCACGACATCCCGCGCAGGTTGGCGGTGATGAAGCCGGCCTTCGCCGCCTCCGCCATGCGCTCGGAGCTGTCGTCGCTCGCGATGACTTCCGCCCCGCCTGCGCGCAGCGCGTGACAGCTCGCCAGCCCCGAACCGCCGAGACCGAACACGGCCACGGTGCGGCTTGCGAAGGATGTGATGGGGATCATTGATAAACTCCGTCATGGCCGGGGCTCGTGCCCGCCATCCGTGTCCTTCAAACTCAAACCATGGCACGTGGGGGACCACGGCGGATTGATCTGTCTCCAGATTCTTCGTTCAATCAATCACCGCAGCTTGAGCGTCGAGAGGCCGGCGATCGCCAGCATCACCGAGATGATCCAGAACCGGATCACCACCTGCGGCTCGGTCCAGCCCAGCTGCTCGAAGTGATGATGGATCGGCGCCATCTTGAACACGCGCTTGCCGGTGAGCTTGAACGACACCACCTGCACGATCACCGACACCGCTTCCAGCACGAACAGCCCGCCGATCACCGCCAGCACGATCTCGTGCTTGGTGGCCACCGCGATGGTGCCCAGCATGCCGCCCAGCGCCAGCGAGCCGGTATCGCCCATGAAGATCGACGCAGGCGGCGCATTGAACCACAGGAAGCCGAGACCCGCGCCGAGCACCGCGCCGCACAGCACCGACAGCTCGCCGGTGCCCGCCACGTAGTGAACCTGAAGATAGTCGGCGAACACCGCGTTGCCGACCAGATAGGCGATCATGCCGAAGGACGCGGAGGCGATCATCACCGGCACGATGGCGAGCCCGTCGAGCCCGTCGGTGAGATTCACCGCATTGCCTGCGCCAACGATGATGAAGGCCGCGAACACGACGAAGAACCAGCCGAGATTGATCGCAACCTCCTTGAAGACCGGAATCACCAGCGACGTCGCGAACGGATCGCGACCCAGCAGGATGATGGCGAGGCAGGCGCACGCCGCGATGATCCCCTCGATCGCAAGGCGACTGCGCCCGGAAAATCCGTTGTGGCTCTGCTTGGTGACCTTCAGATAGTCGTCGTAAAATCCGACGAGACCGAAGCCGAGCGTCACGGCGAGCACGATCCAGACATAGGGATTCTTCAGGTTCGCCCACAGCAGCGTGCTGACCGTGAGGCCCGACAGGATCATCAGGCCGCCCATGGTGGGCGTGCCTTTTTTCGTCATCAGATGCGACTGCGGCCCGTCCGTGCGGATCGGTTGGCCCTTGCCCTGCCGCAGGCGCAGATTGTCGATGATCCACGGCCCGAACAGAAAAACGAAGAGCGCGCCGGTCACCATCGCGCCGCCAGTGCGGAAGGTGATATAACGGAACACGTTGAACACCGGGACCGAGCCCGAAATATCAATCAACCAATACAGCATCAAATCGTCCTATCCGCCAGATCGTCCGGCAATCCGTCACGTCGCGGCATCGTCGCGCGCGTCCTGAGCCACAAATCGCTTCTCCAGCGCCGAGACGATCGGCTTCATCTTCGAACCGAGCGATCCCTTGACCATCAGCGCGTCGCCCGCGCGCACGGCGGCGAGCACCTGCGGCTGCAAGACCGCCGAATTCGGCGCATGGGCGCCGCGCCGGTCGGGAGGAAGCGCATTCCACAGCTGCTGCATCAGCGGACCGCAGCAGTAGACGAGGTCGATGCGATTGTCGTCCACCGCCTTCGCAAGGGCGCGATGCATGTCCGGCCCGCCAGGGCCGAGTTCGAGCATGTCGCCGAGCACCGCGATCCGACGACCGCCGCCTTCGACCGCCGCCGCGCCGAGCACCGACAGCGCCGCCGCCATGGAGGCCGGATTGGCGTTGTAGCTCTCGTCGATCAGCGTCGCGGTCCCGCCGGCGACCTCCAGCGTATGGCGAACGCCCCGGCCGGCCGGCGCGTGAATCTGCGACAGCGACAGCGCGGCACGCACCAGATCGCCGCCGGCCAGCGACACGGCGGCAAGCACGGCCAGCGAGTTCATCGCCTGATGCCGCCCCGGCATCCCGAGCTTGTAGGTGATGTCGTGGCCGATGATGTCGGCGTGCAGCGCCGAGCACGTGGAGTGCAGGGCAAGATCGATCAGCCGCGCCGTTGCCGTTTCATGCGTACCGAACGGCACGACGCGCGCGCCGGCCGCCTGCGCCGCGCGCGCCAGCCGCCCGAACTGGCTGTTGTCGCGGTTGAGGATGGCGGCGCCATCCGGTTCGAGGCCGAGGAAGATCTCGGCCTTGGCATCCGCGATCGCCTCGATGCCGGAAAAGAACTCCAGATGAACCGGCTCGATGGTGGTGATGATCGCCACGTGCGGGCGCACCATCTTCACCAGCGGCTCGATCTCGCCGGCGTGATTCATGCCGATCTCGAACACCGCGAAGCGCGCATCGGCGGGGCAACGCGCCAACGACAGCGGCACGCCCCAGTGATTGTTGAACGAGGCGACGGACGCGTGCGTCAGCCCCTGCGCGGCCAGGACATGGCGCAGCATTTCCTTGGTCGAGGTCTTGCCGACCGATCCCGTCACGGCGATCACGTGTCCCCGCAAGCGCTTGCGCGCGGCCCGCGCAAGATCGCGCAGCCCGTCGAGCACATCCGGCACCACCAGAAGACGCGCGTCGGGCCCGAAGCGCGAACGCTGGCTGTCCGCGATCACCGCGAAGGCCGCGCCCGTGTCCAGCGCCGCGGTGACGAAGTCATGTCCGTCATGCACGTCGCCCTTGATGGCGAAGTAGGCGTCGCCCGATGCGACGGTGCGGCTGTCGATGGACAGGCCGCCAACCACATCGGGCAGATCGCCCGCCCGCGATGCGCGCATCGCCCGCACCATCTCGTAGGTCTGCCACAGCGCCATCATGCCACCTTCGAGGCCAGCGCCGCGGCCACGGCGTCGTGATCGCTGAACGGCAGCACACGCCCGCCGACGATCTGGCCGGTCTCGTGCCCCTTGCCTGCCACGACCAGCGCATCCCCCGGCCGCAGGCCCGCCACCGCCACGCGAATGGCCTCGGCGCGGTCACCGATCTCGCGCGCACCGGGCGCGGCGGCCAGGATCGCGGCGCGAATGGCGGCCGGATCCTCGCTGCGGGGATTGTCGTCGGTGACGATCACCTCATCGGCCCGGCGGGCAGCGATCTCACCCATCAGCGGCCGCTTGCCAGTGTCGCGGTCGCCGCCGGCGCCGAATACCACCACGAGGCGTCCCCGCGCGTAAGGCCGCAGCGCCTCAAGGGTCTTCTCCAGCGCGTCGGGCTTGTGGGCGTAGTCGATGAACACCGGCGCGCCGTTGCGCTCGCCGACCAGTTCGAGGCGACCCGGCGCACCCTGAAGGTGTTCGAGCGCCGCGAACACGGCGCCCGGCTGCCCGTCCGTCGCAATGACGAGCCCGGCGGCCACCAGCGCGTTCTCGATCTGAAACGAACCGACCAGCGGCAACCGCACGTGATGCGTCGCGCCGCAATGGGACAGAGTCAGGCGCTGTGCGAAACCATCGACCACCGCGCCCGTCACGCGGATCGCCTCATGGCCTTCCGCCCGCCGGCCCACGGCGATCAGCCGCAGTCCGCGCGCCTTCGCCGCCGCCATCACGGCCCCGGAGACATCGTGGTCGGCGGAGATCACGGCGGCACCTCCCGGCAGCACGAGAGTCGTGAACAGCCGCAGCTTGGCGGCGAGATAGTGCTCGACCGTCGGATGATAGTCCATGTGATCGCGCGACAGGTTGGTGAAGCCGCCTGCGCTGACCCGCACGCCGTCGAGCCTATGCTGGTGTAGCCCGTGCGAGGAGGCTTCCAGCGCCAGATGAGTTACGCCCTCGCCCGCGATCTCGTCCAGCGTGCGATGCAGCACCACCGGATCGGGCGTCGTCAGCGAGCCGTAGACGCTGCGCGTCGGCGTCATCAGGCCGATGGTGCCGAGGCTCGCGGCGGCATGGCCGAGCCGCTCCCAAATCTGGCGGGTGAACCCGGCCACCGAGGTCTTGCCGCTGGTGCCGGTGACGGCGGCGATCACGCCGGGCTGTCGGGGATAGAAGCGGGCGGCAGCCAGCGCCAGCGCACGGCGCGGATTGTCCAGCCGGACGAACGGAACGGCGAGTCCTTCGGGCCTCGACGCCGCGGCGACCGCCACGGCCCCGGCGGCCACGGCCTGTTCCACGAATCGTGAGCCGTCGGTTTTGGTGCCGGACAGGCCGAAAAAGACATCACCGGGACGGACCGCGCGGCTGTCCGTGGCAATGCCGGTCACGGCGAGATCGCCGGCTGGCTGGTCCACGGTTTCCCCGTCAAACAGGTCGCGCAGTCTCATGGGCCCTCTGATTCGGTCGCGCCGCCGTGCCGGCGCGGCTTACCGGCTCTCCCTCGATGTCGCAAGAATAAGGCGGTCCGCAGGCGGCAGATCAAGGCGGGGCTGCATCCCCAGCAGCGGGGCGATCCTGGCAATCACCTTGCCGCCGGTCGGCACCGCATTCCAGCCAGAGGTGATGAACCCGTAGGTCTCCTTGGCGGGCTGCGGCTCGTCCAGCATGATCAGGATCTGGTATTGCGGATCGTCGCAGGGCATGACGGCGGTAAAGGCCGTCAGCACCTTCTTCTTGGCGTAGCGGCCGTTGATGACCTTCTCCGCCGTGCCGGTCTTGCCGCCGACATAATAGCCCTTGACGTCGGCCTTGCGCGCGGTCCCGATTTCCGCGTTGAGGCGCATCAGGAAGCGCATCTTGTCGCTGGTCTCTTTCTTGATCACGCGCTTGGCGAGCTGCTGCGCCTCTTCCTCGCTGCGCTTCAGGAAGGTCGGCGGAATCAGCAGGCCGCCATTGACCAGCGCATTGATGCCCATCACCGCCTGCAGCGGTGCCACCGCCATGCCGTGACCGAATGCGATCGTTACCGTGTTCAGTTCACCCCAGCGGCGCGGCACCAGCGGCGAGGCGCTCTCCGGCAGTTCGGTATGGAGCCGGTCGAGTTGGCCCATCTTACGCAGGAACGCCTTATGGCCTTCCACACCCACCGACAGCGCCATGCGCGCCGCGCCGATGTTGGAGGAGTAAGTGAAGACCTCCTTGGTGTTGATGAAGCGTCCCATCTTGTGATCGTCGTTGATGGCGAAGCGTCCGTAGCGCAGCGCGCCGCGCGCATCCCACATGGTGTTGAAGTCGGCCTTGCCCGCATCCATCACCATCGCCAGCGTAAACGCCTTGAAGGTCGATCCCATCTCGTAGACGCCGGTGGTGAGGCGGTTGATGCGGTCCGGATCGTTCGCCTCCTTCGGATTGTTCGGATCGAAGTCGGGCAGCGACACCATGGCGACGATCTCGCCGGTCTTGACATTGACGACGAGGCCGGACGCGGCCTTGGCCCTGAAGTGATCCTTCGCCTTCGACAGTTCGTCATGCAGCGCATGCTCGACACGCACGTCGACAGCCAGTTCAACCGGCTTCTGCAAACGGTCGGTCGCAAAGCCCGCGCGATGCAGATCGGCCAGACCGTTGGTGTCGAGCCATTTTTCGATGCCCGCAATGCCCTGGTTGTCGATGTTCACGAGACCGATCAGGTGCGACACCGTCGAGCCGGACGTATAGATGCGACGGTTCTCGCGCAGGAATCCGATGCCCGGAATGCCGAGCTTGTGAATCTGGCGCTGCTGCTCAGGCGTGATCTCGCGCTTCAGCCACGCAAAGCCCTTGCGCGAATTGATGCGCTCGCGCACCTCCGGCGTATCGAGATCCGGCAGCGTCGCGGTGAGCAGCTCGATCGCCTCGTCCTTGTCGATGATGCGGCGCGGCTCGCTGTAAAGCGAGGGAGACTTCACGTCGGTGGCCAGCACCGCGCCGTTGCGGTCGACGATGTCGGGGCGCGCGGTGGCGATAGCCTCCTGCCCGCTGGCCCGGCGGCTGTTCGGCGTTTCGTCGCTGACACCGTACATCACCAGTCGCCCGGCGATCACGAGATACACGGTGGCGAACGCGAGAATCACGAGCCCCACCCGGGCGCGCGCCTTCGCGGCGCGATCGACGTCGCGGCCGTAGAGCAGGCCGCGGATCAGACGCTGACGCCAGGGCTCGGCCGGAATGTCGCGAGGCGCGGCAGCGGTCATTGCACGGCCTCCTTGCTGACCTTGTCGGGAATCGAGCCGGTGATCGACTCGTTGTCGATGGTGTCGATGATCGCGCCGATCGGATCGGGCGCACCCGGACGGGCGAAGTTGGGCGGGCGCTCGGGGAGATTCTTCAACGGATCGTACTGGTTCGCCACGACAGGTTTCAGGCCGAGATGGCGCTCGGCCAGATCCTGCATGCGGCTCGGCGTTTCGAGCTTCGCCCATTCCGCCTTGAGCGCGGCGGTGGCCTCGCGCTGTTCGCGGATGTCGGCGCGCAGGCGCTGGACCTTCTCGGTCCGCACCGTCGAATCCATCTTGATGCGATAGACATAGGCGGCGGCGAACACCAGCGCGCAGATGACGAAGAGATGGATGAAGCGCATGTGTCAGCCCCTCCCCAACACATCTGCCAACGACGGCCAGGACGATGGGCCGTTTTCGCGATGAGGCGGCGCGTCGGTGCGCTCCGCTCCCCGCAGCTTGGCCGAACGCGCGCGCGGATTGTGCGCGACCTCTGAGTCGCTGGCGACCACCGGCTTTCGCGACAACAGACGGAAGCTCGGCGGGGATTGCCCGACCTCGGGCAGATGGCGCGAGCCGCCGCCGGTCTTGCTGCGCGTGCCGAGGAAAGTCTTGACGATGCGGTCTTCCAGCGAATGGAACGACACCACCGCCAGCCGCCCGCCCGGCTTCAGCACGGCTTCGGCGGCGGCGAGCGCCGTCTCCAGTTCGTTGAGTTCGTCGTTGACGAGAATCCGCAGCGCCTGAAACGTGCGCGTCGCCGGATGAATTTCGCCCGGCTTGCCGCGCACCACGCGCGCGACGAGATCGGCCAGCGCTTTCGTGGTCGTGATCGGCGCCTCGCTGCGGGCGGCAACGATGGCGCGGGCCACGGCGCGCGAGTGCCGCTCCTCGCCGAGATGATAGATGACGTCGGCGAGATCCTCCGCCGACGCCGCGGCGATGACGTCGGCCGCCGTCGGACCGCTCGCGCCCATCCGCATGTCGAGCGGACCATCGTTACGGAACGAAAAGCCGCGGGCCGCCTGATCGAGCTGCATCGACGAGACACCGACATCCATGACGATGCCGTCCACCTGCCCGGCTCCCTGAGCCGCGCAGACTTCGGCGAGATTCGAGAATTGATCTTCCACCAGCGTCAGACGCCCGCCCGCCTCCTCGACGAGCCCGAAGCCGCCGGTGATCGCGGTGCGGTCGCGATCGATGCCGATCACGCGCACGCCTTCGGTGGCGAGAATCAGACGCGTGTAGCCGCCGCCGCCGAAGGTGGCGTCGACATACACGCCGCCATCACGCGGCGCGAGCATCGCGACGGCCTCCGGACCGAGCACGGGAATATGGCCGCCCGGGCTAGCCACGGCCGGCAACCAGCGGAACACAGAGCCGCTCGGACGCACACGCCGCTGCCGCCGTGCGCCGCTGAACGAGGGCCTGCCCGCCAACTGTTTCGCGTCGAGATGGGTAGGCAAACATGAGTGATGTCGAACTGTCAAAACGCAGCCGCTCCAGCTGGTTCGGCTTTTCAACGATCCAGTAGCGGTTGGTAACGTTAAGAAAGCGTTGAGCATCCGGCGCAAATGCCCGTGATGGACAGAGTGCTGGCGTGTTTCAGAAATAAATGTGTAAGTTCCATTAAAATTGTCGCCGGGTGTGGCCGCCGATCCCTAGCGAAGGGCCCGCAAGCACCCGATAATTCTTTTTGAATTTGCGAGGGATTGCTCTCGTGGAACCTTGAAAGGCGAGCCCGTTGGGCCGTTAAGAAAAGCAATATGACCCTGGGTCAGTTTTCCCCCGGCGGAATGTCGCCACAGCGGCCCCGTGCGGTTTCAGCAGATTGGGGGCATGCCGATATTCCGCCGTTCATGCCGGAATCCTCCGTTGTCTCCGACGTCGTGCCGTCGGCGAATTTCGGCGAGCGCCGCAACGGCCTCGTGCCCAACATGATCCTGCTGCACTACACCGGCATGCCGGACGCCGAGGGCGCGATCAAGCGGCTGTGCAAGCCCGGCGCCGACGTGTCCGCCCACTACATCGTGATGGAGGACGGCCGCGTGCTGCAATGCGTGCAGGAGACCTATCGCGCATGGCACGCCGGCGAATCGTTCTGGGCGGGGGAGACCGACATCAACTCCTGCTCGATCGGCATCGAGATCATCAATCGCGGTCACGACTGGGGCTATCCGGAATTTCCGTTGCGCCAGATCGCGGCCGTGATCGCGCTGTGCCGCGGCATCATGATCCGACGCGCGGTTCCCTCGCACCGGGTGCTCGCCCATTCCGACGTCGCGCCCGCGCGCAAGAAGGATCCCGGCGAGAAATTTCCCTGGATGGCGCTGGCGAATTCCGGCGTGGGCGTGTGGGTGCCCCCTGCCCCCATCGTCCCCGGCGCGACGCTCGCGCCGGGCGCCTCGGGCGACGAGGTGCTCACACTGCAGAAGCAACTCGCGCGCTACGGCTACGGCGTGCCGACCACCGGCGAGTACGATGCCGAGACCACCCACGTGGTGGGCGCGTTCCAGCGCCATTTCCGGCCCGAACGCGTGGACGGCATCGCCGACCTGTCGACCCGCGAGACCCTGCGTGCGCTGCTCAAGGCGCTGCACGCCGCGCCGGCCGCAACCTGAATGGGTTTCGCGCCGGACTTGACCTTCGCCGCCGCAACCTCCATCAGTCCCGCATCAGTCGGCTGGACGGCCGCTCCGCGCATCGCCGAAAGGCCGCCGGAGAGGAAAGTCCGGGCTCCATCGACCGACCGTGCCGGATAACGTCCGGCGGGGGCGACCCCAGGGACAGTGCCACAGAGAACGAACCGCCCCGTTCGCGAACGGGGCAAGGGTGAAAAGGTGCGGTAAGAGCGCACCGCGTCGCCGGCAACGGGGACGGCATGGCAAACCCCACCGGGAGCAAAACCGAATAGGGACGGCATGGCGGACAGTTCGCCCGTTGGGCGATAACTCCGCGCGGTTGGTCAAGCCGGCCGTCCGGGTTGGTTGCTTGAGGCGCCGGGCAACCGGCGTCCCAGATGAATGGCCGTCACGTATCGCCGCGCAAGCGGCGGTGCCCTACAGAACCCGGCTTACAGGCTGGCTGATGCGGATCATGAGGGGGCTGGCGATCATCGCCGGCCCCCTCGCCACATCGCCTTCTTCACTTCTCACTCCGCCGCGTCGATCCGGTCGCCGCCGAGCACCTGCCGGTCGAACAGACCGCGATAGATGCCGCCGGTCCGCGTCATCAGCGCGGCGTGGCTCCCCTGCTCGACGATCGCGCCGTGATCGAACACCAGAATGCGATCCATCTCGCGCACGGTAGACAGCCGGTGCGCGATCACGATCGAGGTGCGGCCCCGCATCAGGCGCTCCATCGCCTGCTGGATCAGCGCCTCCGATTCCGAATCGAGGCTGGAGGTCGCCTCGTCCAGAACCAGGATCGGCGCGTCGGCCAGAAACGCCCGCGCCAGCGACACCCGCTGACGCTCGCCGCCCGACAGCTTCACGCCGCGCTCGCCGACCAAGGTGCCGTAACCCTTCGGCAACCGCGTGATGAAGTCGTGAGCATTGGCGAGGCGCGCCGCCGTCTCGATCTCCGCCATCGACGCCGAGGGCCTCGCATAGGCGATGTTCTCCGCCAGCGAGCGGTGAAACAGGATCGGCTCCTGCTGCACGATGGCGATCCGGCTGCGCAGCGAGGCCTGCGCCACCTGCGCGATGTCCTGCCCGTCGATCCGGATGGTACCGGCGTTGATGTCGTAGAGCCGCTGCAGCAGCTTGACGAAGGTGGTCTTGCCCGAGCCCGACCGGCCGACGAGCCCGACGCGCTCGCCCGCGCCGATCCCGACCGACAGACCGCGATAGAGCGGCACGGCGTGGCCCTTGTAGTGGAAGGTCACGTCGTCGAACTCCACGCGCCCGTCGGTGACCGTCAACGGCTGCGCCTGCGGCGCATCGACGATCCCGATCGGCTCGTCGTGAATCTCGACAAGCTCCTCCATGTCGTTGACCGAGCGCTGCAGGTTGTTGATGTGCATGCCGAGGTCACGCAGATAGCCGTGGATGACGTAGTAGCTCGTCAGCACGTAGGCGACATCGCCCGGAGTCGCCCGGCCCCAGAGCCACATCAGCAGCGAACCGCCGATCACCGCCGAACGCATGACCAGCAGCACCACGAGCTGCACCACGAAGGTGGTGTTGTAGCGGATCCACGTCCGGTGAGTACGCTGCGCCCACTTGCCGACGACGCTGGCAAGCCGCGCGTCCTCGCGCTGCTCCGCGCCGAACGATTTCACCACCGCATTGCAGGTCAGCGCATCCGCCAGCGTGCCGCCGACCCTGGTGTCCCAGGCGTTGGAGGTCCGCGCGGCCGGCGCGATGTAGCGCGTGGTCAGCACCACCGTCATGGCGATGTAAGCCACCGAGCCGACACCGAAGATCAGACCCAGCACCGGCCATTGCCAGCCGAGCAGCAGCATCGAGCCGAACAGCACGGCCACCGACGGCAGCAGCGCCAGCAGCAGGGTGTCGTTGAGCAGGTCGACCGCCCACATGCCCCGCGTCACCTTGCGCACGGTGGAGCCTGCGAAGGCGTTGGCATGCCAGTCGGTCGAGAACCGCTGTACGCGCACGAACGCATCCTGCGCGATATCGGACATGATGCGCAGCGTGAACGGCACGATCACGTAGATACCCAGAAACCGCAGCAGCATCGACAGCAGAGCAAGCCCGATGATGCTCAGGAATGCCGTGAGCGCAGCGCGGCGTGCGGACGGATCGGCGATGCCCGCCGCCACCGCGTCCACCAGATGCCCCGAGAACAGCGGCATGAGCACGTCGGCCATCGTCGCGCCCAGCAGACCGAATGCGATCAGGGCCACGTTCCGCGGCTGCTTCGACCAGTGACGAAAGAGAAATGGCAGCACCAGCCGGATGGCGGGCGGCCTTGCCTTCAATTGGCTCATCGCAATTTCCGGATGCGGGATGCGCGATCCGGCTCCATGAAATCCGAGGCGGCATGCGCGAGGCACGCAATGCCCGGACGACCTGATATTCAGTCTGAAAAACGGGATGACCGGATCAGTCCGGCCAGCTTGTAAACCGATCGCGCTCAGATGGCGGAGCGGCGGGCCCTCAGGGGCGTGACACGGATCGCTCCGCGGGCACGCGAGGGCGGCGGGGTGACGGTCGAAAGCATATTCATACTGACCTCCCCGCGCTGTGAGCCCAAAAATCCCGATGGAATACCGCAAGAGGACCAGATTCGATCCGTGCGGTCAATTGGTCCTTGCCGCGCGATCACGGCTTTTGAAAGGCAGTATCCGCGACGATGTCCTTCGTGCCCGAAACGTGGCCTCTCGCATCCCGGGCTAATGCGCGCCGGAGGGGGCGCCCGCGAGATTCGGCCTGTCGAGAAGAACCACCAGAAAGCTCAGCCCGCAATAGAAGATGGCGAGCAGGAAGAACGCGTCGCCAAAGCCCATCACCACGGCCTGGCGGTGCACGATCTGGGACAACTGCTTCATCGCCATCATCGCGGCGTCGCCCATGCCCTGAAAGCGCTGGGTGAACATGTTGAGCAGTTCGGTCGCTTCCGCGTTGCCCCACGTCACCTTGTCGTGCAGGCGCGAGATATGGAAATCGGTGCGCGTGTTCAGGATCTGGTTGATCAGCGCGAGGCCGACGGCGCCGCCGAGATTGCGGGTCAGGTTGAACAGGCCCGACGCATTCTTCACCCGCTCCGGCGGCAGGGTGCCGAGCGCGATGTTGTTGATCGGCACCATCGACAGCATCATGCCGACGCCGCGCAGGATTTGCGGCACCAGCAGTTCGTTGAAATCGTAGTGCCGCGTAATCCAGGTCATGTCCCAGGCGCCGGCGGCGAAGATGAGAAGCCCCGTCGCGATCAGGATGCGGGGATCCACCTTCTGCATCAGCCGTCCGACCACGGGCGCCATCAGGAACATGGCGACGCCCGAGACGAACATGGTCTCGCCGATCATGGTGGCGCTGTAGCCGCGAATTTCCGCCAGATAGCGCGGATAGATGTAGGTCATGCCGTAGAGGCCGATGCCGACGCAGAACGAGAACAGGCAGCCGAGCCCGAAATTGCGGTTGTTGAAGGCGCGGATATCCACGATCGGCTCGCGCGCCGTCAGCACGCGGGCGAAGAAGGCGACCGCCGACAGCGCGCAGACGGCGGCGAACAGCGCGATCGATTCATCCTCCAGCCAGCCGTATTGCGGGCCTTCCTCAAGCACGTATTCGAGCGAGCCGAGGAAGCCGGCCATGAACAAAAGGCCCCACCAGTCGAAATGATCGAGCAGCGCGAAATTGGGCTCGTCGAAATCCACCAGCGCGAGCACACCGATGGTGATGCCGATGCCGGGCACGACGTTGATGAAGAACAGCCAGTGCCACGACATCAGGTCGGTGATGTAGCCGCCGACCGTGGGACCGATGGTCGGCGCCAGTGTCGCCACGAGGCCGATCATCGGCGCGACGATGAAGCGTTTGGAGGCCGGAAAGACCGTGTAGGCCGAGGCGAATACGGTCGGGATCATGCCCGCGCCGAGAAAACCCTGCACCGCGCGCCACAGGATCATCTGCTCGATCGAGGTCGCGAAGCCGCACAGAAAGCTCGCCACCGTGAAGCCTGCCGCCGAGATCGCGAACAGAATCCGCGTGCCGAGCGCGCGCGACAGGAAGCCCGAGAGCGGAATCGCGATCACCTCGGCGATCAGATACGAGGTCTGGACCCACGACACCTCGTTCGAGCTCGCCGACAGCCCCGCCTGGATCTCCGACAGCGAGGCCGACACGACCTGAATGTCGAGGATCGACATGAACATGCCGAACACCATGATCAGGAACGCGATCAGCCGGCGCGCCGGAATCTGCTCGTTCGCCGCGGGGATCGCGGGTGCACCGGGCGAGGCTGTGGTCGCGGTGGCCATTGATCAGGATTCTTGAATCTGCGCTTGCTGGACTAGGAAAGGATCCGGCACGCCGCGCACCGGATCCCGTCTTCAGTGCGTCGCGGGCGACGCGTTGTCATGCGTGTCGATGGTCACATAAACCGACATGCCGCCGCGCATGATGTTTTCTCTCGCCACGTCCGCGGGAATACGGATGCGCACCGGCACGCGCTGCACGATCTTGGTGAAGTTGCCGGTAGCGTTGTCCGGCGGCAGCAGCGTGAACACCTGCCCGGCGGCCGGCGAAACGCTGTCCACCACGCCGTGGATTTCGCGGCCGCTGTGCGCATCCACCTCGATCGTCACCGGCTGCCCCGGCTTGATGCGGCGAAGCTGCGTTTCCTTGAAATTGGCATCGACGAAGACGGCATCGAGCGGCACGACGTTCGCCATGCGCTGGCCGACCTGCACGAAATCTCCGAGATTGACGATGCGGTTGGCGAAAATGCCATCGGCCGGCGCGCGCACGCTGGTGAAATCGAGATCACGCTGCGCCCTCGCCAGCGACATCTTCAATTCCTCAAGCTGCGCGCGGGCTTCAGCCTGCTGCGCTTTGGTCACGCTGACATTGTCCTGCGCGGCCGCCAAGGCGGCCTTGGCCGCCTGTACACTCGCGGCCGCCTGGTCACGGCCTGCCAGCGAGGTCTCGTAGACGGCGCGCGAGGCGAAGCCACGCGTGTTCAGCTCCTGTTGACGGGCGTAGTCCGCCTCGGTGCGCTGGAGCGCCGCCTCGGCCGAGGCGAGCTGCGCTTTCGCCTGATCGACCGCGCTGCCCTGCGCCTCGACCTGATGGCCGATGCGATCGATGGTGGCTTCCTGCGTCGCGATTCGCGCCTTGGCGGAGTCGACAGCAATGCGATAGTCGCCGTCGTCGATGCGGAACAGCACGTCGCCCGCCTTGACCTGGGAATTGTCCGCCGGCACGATCGCGGCGATATGTCCGGCGACGCGCGAGCCCAGCGTGGAGTTGTTTGAGCGCACATACGCATCGTCGGTGGAGACGTAGAACCGTCCGACCATCACGTAATAGGTGCCATAGGCGGCTGCGGCGAGAATCGCGAGCGCGCCGACCCCCAACAGAACCACTTTGCGGCGGCCCGGCTTCGCGGGAGCCGCGGCCTTCCCGGCCTGAGAATCGGTCGTCGGCCCTGCGGGGGGCTGCGGCGCGGGGCCTTTCGCCAGCGGCGCCTCGGCGGACTGCTCTGCCGCCTCCCTGTCCAGCGGGATCGGCTGATCATCGGGCCCCTCCGGGCCCGGCGGCAACCGGCGCGCTGTCTGATCCCGAGCCATGAGTCCTATTCCCTTCCCCGACGACGCGGCAGCAGCAACTGGGCCGCCTTGATTATATTACCTTTGACCGAACGGTTCGGTCAATATATATTCACGACATTGTGGCATTGCAGACCGAAAATCGTCCAGTGCGTGCAGATCAGATCCATCACGCGCAAATGCAAAGGCTAGCGAATTGACAGCGATAAACCCGGTCCCCGTGCCTGTCGAGGAGGGACACGCCAAGCGCCGCCAGATTCTGGACGGCGCGCGGCGCATCTTCATGGAACTCGGCTTCGATGCGGCAAGCATGGGGGAAATCGCCAAGGCGGCCGGCGTATCGAAGGGCACGCTCTACGTCTACTTCTCCGACAAGAATGCCCTGTTCGTGGCCCTCATCGAGCAGATCGCCCGCGAACAGGGGCAGCTTGCCTTCGAGGCTGTCCTTGAGGGATCGTCGGATACCCGTGCGACGCTGCAGCGTTTCGGGCGCAACTACATCGCGTTTCTCTGTCGCCCCGAAGGCGGCTCTGCGATCCGGACCGTCATCGCGATCGCCGAACGCATGCCGGAACTTGGCCACCGTTTCTACAGCGAGGTGATCGAGAAAACCCATCACCGCGTCGGCGAGTATCTGTCGAAGGAGGTTGAAGCGGGCCGGCTGCGCATCCCAGACTGCCAGCTTGCCGGATCCCAGTTCCTGCTGGCCTGTCAGGCGACGCTGTTTCTCCCCTACCTGTTTCAGGCGCCCGTCGCGCTGGCACCGGACAATATCGAGCGTGTGGTGGACAGCGCGGTCGACGTCTTCATGGACGCCTACGGCGTCGCCGATCCGCGCAACCAGGGACGCCAGTAAAGTTATTCGTCCTCGGCGTCCTCGGCATCGTAGTTAAGCTTCGCCGCCGGGGCGCGGCGCCCCAGCGAGCCGGTGACGCCAGCGTCCCGAGCGGCATAAGAACCGCCCGAGGCACGCGCCGCGATCTGATCGCCGGAGACGGCGGCCGGCTTGCAGATCACCCGGCGGCTGGACCGGCGCATCAGATCCACGTGAATGTGATTGTAGTGGTAGATGTTCGATCCCGGCGACAGCACCGTGGTGAAGCGATCGCAGGCGGCGGCGTGCACGTCGCGCAGGAAGCCCTGCTCCTCCGGCAGGCCGCGCCAGCCATCCTTCACCGAGATGCGGCGACCGTCGGCCAGCGTGAAACCGGCGATATCGAGCGCGTTGCCGAAGGCATGCTCGGAGATGCGCGCGTTCGGATTTCCGTTCATGCCACGGCAGGAATAAGCCGAAATCTGTTTGATCTCGACAACGGGCGAGCCAAACCAGCGCATTGCGGCGGGCTGCATGGCCTCGACGATCCAGCGGTCGAGCGCGGACACGATCGGACACGCCAGCGTCGCGCCCGGCTTCACCGCGACCGGCCCGATCGCGGCGACATGATTGCCGCTGGCGGGACCAAGCCGCGGCAGCGGCGCCGACGGATAAGCCGTGGTGGGAATACGGTCCGGTTCGCGCGCGTCCGATGGATAACGCAGATTGGCGGCGGGCACGTCAGCGTGCCCCTCGGGCGGCAGATCGATGTCGTCCGGCACCTGCGCCGAGCCGGGCGCATTGAGCGGAACCGGCGCATTTCCGGATGCCGGCCCGCGTTCCAGCGTCGAGGCCTGCGCATCGAGGGAGCGCGGCGCGCGGTCCGCAATCGGCCAGCGCGGCTGGCGGGTCAGCGCCGCCGGCGGGCGGAGATCATTGGCAAAGCCGATCGCGGAACTTTCCCCGAGCGCCGCCACCTTGAGCGGGAATTCGGCGCCGCACATGCCCGGCCCTGAGATCGGCTCGATCCGCACGAGCTCGGCGCTCTCCTTGACCGCGCCCGATTTCAGGCACGCGACCTCGGCCTCGCGCCGCCACGGTTCGCGCTCCGCGCCCTGAAAGAAGCCACGGCCGCATCCGGCAAGCGATACGAGCACGACGGAGCCGACGAGATACAACCACACTCCACGCGTCATGGCGCGCACAGTGCGCGAATTTATTTAATGACTCTTCAACATGTTGGTTTCAGGAATTTTTTAACCATGCCGAGCCCGAGCGGCAGGCGATGGTGCAGCCTCGCTGTCTTTTTCCGCCCGGAACACAGTGCTAGCGTCTGCGTTCTCTGGGCAGTCAGGTCGAGACGGGAGCAGTCCCATGACGACATCCGGCAGACTCGGAATCGTGGCGGCGTATGCCGCGTTCGCCTTCGTAGGCGCCATCATCATCGGCACAATCGGCCTCGCAGGCTTCTGACGAGGCGCCAAGGCTCCTGAGGCGCCAAGGCTCCTGAGGCGCAAAGTCTCCTGAGGTGCCAAGGCCCACGACAGGGCCTCGGCCGGAGACATTCGCGCCCGGGCAATGCAACCTTTTCCGGACACGGATGTTTAAGGCAGTGACGCGCGGCCGGGGCACCCGATCAAACTGAGTTGAACCTTCTCCCGCCTGCGCCGACGCAACCGCAAAGGGAAGCGTAGCAGGTTCAGGAGTTCGTCATGACCCATCGCGCACGTCTGCACTGCGGCATCGTCGTTGCCGTGTCCGGTATGGTCGCTCTGATCGCGGGAGCCGCAAACGCAGGCCCGCTGTCGCTCTTCCCGGTCGATCCGATGCCGGCGCCTTTTGCGGGAGCCATGCAGCCGGTGCAGCCGGAACCGCAATTCGAGCCGGAAGACCAGCGCTCGACCTTCCAGTTGCCGGCTCATCTTCGCCGCCAGATGGTACGTTATGACGGCCGTGAAGCCCCCGGCACCGTCATCATCGACACCAGCAACACCTATCTTTATCTGGTCCAGCCGGGTGGCCGCGCGCTTCGGTATGGCATCGGTGTCGGCCGCGAGGGCTTCACCTGGTCGGGCGTGCAGACCATCACCCGCAAGGCCGAATGGCCGAACTGGATTCCGCCCGCGGAAATGATCCAGCGCCAGCCCTACCTGCCGCGCTTCATGGCGGGCGGACCGGGAAATCCGCTCGGCGCCCGCGCGATGTATCTCGGCGAGACGGTCTATCGCATTCACGGCACCAACGATCCCTCCACCATCGGCCATCGCGTGTCGTCGGGCTGCATCCGGCTGACCAACGAGGATGTCAGCGACCTCTATTCCCGAATCAATGTGGGGACGAAAGTCGTGGTGCTGCCGATCGAGCGCCGCGCCGACAGCGGAAGCCGCGCGGTCCGCTGATCGTTCTTTCTGTTGCCGTACCCCCGCCGCCCGCACTATTGCCACATCAATGTTGAAACGGTCCCGGTTCATCACCGGGACTTTTCTTTTGATGGCTGAACTGAAACGAGCGCGGTCAGCCCGGCGTGACCTGGAGGGACGATGCGGCTGAAAACCATCCTGATTGCGGTCGTGGCGGCCGTCGGTCTCGCTGTCGTGGGTCTGGCTGCGCTGGTCTGGCTGTCGCCATCCCGCGCTCCCCGCACCGCTGCCGCGCCGCCGCCGCTGCCGGCCGTGACGCGCAGTTCGACCATCATCGCGCCGATCACCATCCCGCTCGCCGTGATCCGCGACGGGGTCGAGAAAAGCGCCCCGCGCACATTTGCCGGCAAGGCCAATAATCCGGTCCCGCAGCTGCTGCAGAACGGCGACATCGGCTGGAACGCCGCGCGGGGTCCGATCGCCGCATCGGGAGGCAACAACACGCTGACCTTCGCCACACCCCTCACCGGCACAGTGACAGTCAACGGCGCGCTGAACGTCAACAAGGAGACGCTCGGCGGCGCGCTCGGAAACCTGCTCGGCGGCAATGTCGCCAAACAGCTCGGCAACATCCAGATCAAGAACTTCAACGCCAACGCGGATCTGCGCGGCGACGTGACGATCACCGCAAAGCCCGTGCTGGACGCCAACTGGCGGATCGCGCCGAACCTTCAGGCACAGGTCAACCTCGGCGACACCGCGCTCACCATCGCCGGCGCGCGCGTCAACGTGCCCAACGAGGTCAAGCCGACGCTCGACCGCGCCATCAACGACCAGCTCGCCGCGCTCCAGCAGCGTCTGCAAAACGACCGCACGCTCGAACAGGCCGCACGGGCGGAGTGGGCCAAGCTCTGCCAGGTGATCGCGCTGCCGCCGGTTGCCGCCGGACAGCCGCCGCTGTGGCTCGAGATGCGGCCGAAGCGCGCCATCGCCGCCCAGCCGCGCGTCGATGCGGCCAATCTCGTGCTGACACTCGGCATGGAGGCCGAAACGCGCATCCTGCCGGAGAAGGCACGGATCGAGTGTCCGTTCCCCGCCGCGCTGGATATCGTCGCCGCCCCGTCCGCAGGTGCGATCAGGATCGGCGTGCCCATCGACATCCCGTTCACGACGCTGAACAAGCTGATCGAGACGCAGTTGAAGGGACAGACCTTCCCGCAGGACGGCGATGCGGCGGTGAAGGTGACCGTGCACAGCGCGTCGGTCATGCCGGCGGGAGATCGCCTCCTTGTGACGATGAAAGTGAGCGGGACCGAGACAAAAAGCTTTCTCGGCCTGAACGGCGACGCCACCGTGCTGGTGTGGGGACGTCCGGTCGTGGATCCGCAACAGCAGCTTCTGAAACTGACCGACCTCGATGTCGAGGTGCAGTCGGAAGCGATGTTCGGCCTGCTCGGCTCGGTCGCCCGTGCGGCGATGCCGTTTCTGCGCGATGCGTTGAGCGAACGCGCCACCATCGACCTGAAGCCTTTGGCCGCCACCGCCCGCGGCGAAATCGCCAAGGTGATCGGCGATCTTCAAAAGACCGGAAACGGAGCGCGCGTGAATGCCGACGTCACCGACCTGCATCTCGCGGACATCGCCTTCGATGCGAAGACGCTGCGTGTCATCGCCGAGGTGAACGGCACTGCCGGCGTGACGGTGTCCACGCTGCCCGGATTGTAGGACCGCAGCGCCGAACAAAAGCGGCTCCGTTCGCGAGGAACAGAGCCGCACTCCGGGCACGCTCTGTCGGCAAGCCGGGATAGGAAGCGCCCGTGGCCGCCGATCAGGCTTCGATGTTGAGAAGCAACGAGGAAATCGAAACCGATCCGGTGCCGGAGCTTCCGTTGGCTCCATAAGCTGTCACGGTTGAAGTCTGCTCCTTGAGCATTTCCAGCAACTGCTTCAACAGATCGGAGGAATCGGTCGACGAGGTGGAATCCGTCGAGTCCGAGGTCTCCTCTTTGCCGCCCGGCGGTGGGCCCGGGGGTGGGCCGCCCGCTCCGCCGGGGCCGCCCATGCCGCCGGGGCCACCCATGCCGGCGCCTTGCGAAAACGTGCTGGCAAAAACGTTCTTCAGTTCGTCGGCCTGATCGGAGGTCAGCGTCCCGCTCTCGACCTGCTGGGAGATCAGGTCATCGATCTTGGACTGCATCTCGTCCGGGGATGGCGGCTTGGTCGAGCCTGCGGACGAACGCTCCGAGGTCAGCGTCGTGTCGATATCGGTCAATGCCGACAACAACGCGTCCTGATCGCTCGCGCTGACGGTTCCGTTGCTGACCTCTTTTGCCAGTTCGTTCTGCAGCATTTGCAGCGGCGAGGAATAACCGCTGGTCGAGGAAATGCTTGTCATGATCGCTCCGCGAATGCATCGTGTGTGATTGGAACATCCCGACGATCCGCCGCGCCAGTTAACGAGACCTTTGCTGTTTCGCTCGCGTTGTTGCATGATATTGCGTGACGCGATCTGGAAATAATTGGAAACATATTCGTCTCGATCACGGCCCGAATTTCAGACACAGACCCATCATGGCCGCCCCCCTTCCCCATGTTCTTGTCGTCGAGGACGATCGCGAGACGCGAGACCTGATCGCGCGCTACCTGCGCAACAACGACTTCGAGGTGCTCGCCGCGAACGATGGACGGCAGATGGACCGGATGCTGGCCGACCACCGCGTCGATCTGATCGTTCTCGACGTGATGCTGCCGGGCGAGGATGGCCTCAGCATCTGCCGCCGCGTTCGTGCCACCTCGGAAGTCCCGATCATCATGCTGACGGCACGCACCGAGGAAATCGACCGCATTCTCGGCCTAGAACTCGGCGCGGACGATTATCTCGGAAAACCCTTCAACCCGCGGGAACTGCTGGCCCGCATCAAGGCCGTTCTGCGCCGTCAGACGATGGCGCTGAACGCCAGCACGAATACCGCCGCCAAGGCGTTGACATTCGACGGCTGGCACATCGATCTGCGGATGCGCGAACTGCGCAATCCGGCAGGCGCGCGGGTCGCGCTCACCAGTGCGGAATTCGATCTGCTGCAGGTGTTCTGCGAACGGCCGGGACGCGTGCTCTCGCGCGAGAGCCTGCTGGACCTGACGCAAGGCCGCAGCGCCGGCTCATTCGAGCGCAGCATCGACGTGCTGGTCAGCCGCATCCGCAAAAAACTCGGCAGCGAAGCTGAAACGCCGGAGTCGTCCGAGATCATCAAGACCGTCCGCTCCGGCGGCTATCTCTTCACGCCGAGCATCGCGCCGGCCGACGACGCGCCGGGCACGACGGGCCACGTTCAGGCCTCCGCGTGAACTATCTCCGCATCTTTAGCGTGCGTGCGATCAGCGGCCAGATCGCGTTGCTTCTGCTGGCCTCGATTCTGCTGATCCACGTCGTTCTGACCACCGCGTTTTTTCTTCACGATCCGCTCACGCGCCGCGAGAACGAGGAGCGGATCCTGACGGTCGCCAGACTGGTGGCCGATACGTCCGCCAGCGAGCGGCCGCGTGAAATCGAAGCCCTTAATCGCAGCTTCCAGAATCTCGGGCTTCGTCTGATGGCAGACAACGAAGGGCCTCCGCCGGCGCCGCCTTCGTCGACAGGCGGACGGCCGGCAGACGCCCCGCCACCGCCGCCGCCTCCTGGATGGGGCGGCCCCCCGCCGCGCCCGGGCGGCTGGGGCCCTGACATGGTTCTGGCCATCAGACTGGGCGAGGGCTATCGTGTCTTTCCCGCCTCACCACCGGGTGAGCGGCCCGGTGAGATCGGAATCGAGCTGCCTGATGGCGCGAGAATCGCGGTACGCTCGCAGGAGATGCGCGCGTTCTTTTTCGGCGGCCCGCTCGCGACGGCCATTCTCTTCATCGTGATCAGCACGAGCCTGCTCGGGCTGTGGGCGGCGCGCGCGCTCACCGCGCCGCTCACGCGCTTTGCCGACATGGCGGAGAACTTCAGCCTTGATTCCGATGCCGAACCGCTTCCGGAGAAGGGCCCGCAGGAAGTGCGGGCGCTGGCGCGCGCGCTGAACCGGATGCGCGGGCGCGTCCAGAATCTCGTGGAAGGACGCACGCGCACGCTGGCCGCCGTCAGCCACGACCTGCGCACGCCCATCACCCGGCTGCGCCTGCGCGCCGAGTTCATCGAGAACGACGCCACGCGGACCCAGACCATCCGCGATCTCGATCAGATGCGCTCGATGCTCGACGGCGTTCTCGCCTTCCTTCGCGACGATCGCCATCTCGAAGCGATCACGCTGCTCGACTTGCCCGCGGCACTGCAACAGATCTGCGATCAGTTCGCCGACATGGGCCACAACGTGTCGTATGAGGGACCGGAGCATCTGGAAATTCACGCTCGTCCCAACGACCTGCACCGCGCCGTCACAAACATCGTCGAGAACGCGACCCGGTTCGGCACCGACATTTCGGTGACCGCGCGCGCCACGGCGGACAGCGCCATCATCGAGGTCGCCGACGATGGCCCCGGTCTCGCCGACGCCGACAAGGCGGAGGTGCTGGAGCCGTTCGTGCGCGCCGACACCGCGCGCAACATGGACGACAGCACGGGATTCGGTCTTGGCCTGACCATTGCTCGCGCGATCGCCCAGGCCCACGGCGGCGACCTGTCGCTGCACGACAGAAGTCCTCACGGTCTGACGGTTCAGATCGCACTGCCCCTGAAAGGCCCCACGCCGGAGAGCAAGGCGGCCTGACGGAGATCAGCGGGCGGGGGAAACCGCGGCAGGCATCTCCGGCAACACGGCTGCGTCCCGGACGTGCGCGACCGCCGCATCATCGGCGTAGATTTTCCGCCAGCCACCAATCCGATCCAGCAGGCGCGCGCCCGGAATTGCCGGCCGCAGCAGCGTCGCCTCAATGCGCGGATCGCGGAGCAGCCGCAAGAACGCATCCGGATCGGCGAGAGAAAGCGCGTTGTGGTGGTTCACCACGAATTTCTCGCCGTAAAGCTCGGTGCGGCCATCGATGTAAGGCGGCAATCCCGCAGCGATCATGTAGCCGCCGAAGTCATAATCGTTGAGAACGCGCGTGATCCCGCGCGACTTCAGACTGTCTACTGCCGCAACCGGAGATGATCGCCCCGCGGGGGCGAACGACATCGTTACAAAAATAGCGAGCGTCGACAGCAGCACCGTCGCAGCGCTCACGACCGCAACCAGGCGAGCACTGCCACGAGTTTGGGCGCCGTCCGCTGCACCAATTACACCCGGTCCCAATCGCTGGGACAGCGGGCGCGCGACGACAAGCGGCGCGAGCAGGGCGAAGACCTCTGCGTTACGGACATGGCCGAGTGCCATGAAAGCCAGACCTATCACCAGAACCAGACGAACCGGCGGCAGGATCGCGCCGCGCCACAACGCCAGCGCCACGAGCGCGAGCACGGAGAACTCCAGCGTGCCGGCGTGGCTGAAATCCGCCGGTCGCCATTCGCCGATCAGCGACAGAGCATCGCCGAGAGTGAGGATGCGGCACGAGGCAAGCAACGACTCGTAGCCATACGGCGTGATGCAGGACGCGACGAGCGCCGCAATGCCGAATGCGATCCACCGCAGCAGCAGAGGGCGCCGTTCCGCTGGCTCCGAACTTGCAACCGCATCCAGCGCGAAAGCTCCGACCAGCGCAACGCCAAGCACGAAGCCACCGTGCAGATTGGCCCACAAAGTCATCAGCGGCAGCGCGAACAGCGATGGCGCCTTCCGACGGTCCGCCGCATTCACCAGCAGCGCAACCCATGCAACCATTACAGGCAGCGCCAGCGCGTGCGGCCGCACCAGAAGATGCGGCGCGGCCAGCAGCAGCGCCCACACCGCCGCGATCACAACCATCCGCACGGACCAGTGCCGCAGCAACGCGCGCGCCAGCAGGACGACGGCGAACGCAATCGCCGCCGCGCTCAGCGCCACGGGGCCGGCCCAGCCCGCGCGATCGAACGCCGCCGCGAAGATCACCTGCGCCAGCCACTGCGTCGAAATCCACGGCTCGCCCTGCATCGTCCATGAGAACATGTCGACATGCGGCACGACGCGATGAGCAAGCATCCACTGTCCGAGCGTCACCTGCCAGTAGGTGTCGGGATCGTTCAGAAGTTTATCCCCCGCCAACAGCAGCACCAGATACACGGCCGTGCCAAGGACGGCAGGCAACCCTGTTCCGGTCCTGATCGCGGCGATGCCGCGACGCGCAGCAGCGAGAAGGCTCAACGGCGCATTCTCCGGGAATTCTCCGAAAAGACGTCCGAATTGAGCATGCTGCCGCTAACGGCGCGTAAATCCGGGCAGGCCATCGCACGATCCCGGCCACAATAATGACCGAAACGACCGGCACCTCCCATAGCATGAACAAAGTCTTTCCGCTGCTCGCCGCGCTCGCCTCGGTTCCCTTCGCGCCCGGCGCCTTCGCGCAAGGCGCGCAATTCGCGCCGATGGTGGAAGCGCATGCGAAAGCCAACGGATTGCCGGTCGCGCTCGTGCATCGCGTCATCATGCGCGAGAGCAAGTATCAGCCGAATCTCATCGGCAAGGGTGGAACCATCGGCCTGATGCAGATCAAGCTGCCGACCGCGCGCAGCCTCGGCTATGGCGGCACGGCTGAAGGTCTGCGCGATCCGCAGACGAATCTCACCTATGGCGTCAAATATCTCGCGGGCGCCTATCGCACCGCGAACGGCAATCACGATCAGGCCGTGTCTTATTACGCGCGCGGCTACTATTACGCAGCCAAGCGCCAGCGCATGGGGCAGCAGCCCCATGGCCACCATAAACCCGCGCCGGAACCGCTGCCGCCGCGCATGGACGAACTGACCAGCGCCAGCGCCGTGCAGGCTGAAAAGCCCTGACCGCCGTATCGAATTGTCCACACATTGACATGGCCCGCCACGGGTCTAGATTAAGACTCGTTCCGAGGGGAGCTCCGGCAGGGAGCTGAGATACCACCGCTCGCGCAATGGCCCCGACAAGGAGCCGGAAGCCGGGACCGTGGTGACCCTTTGAACCTGATCCGGGTCATGCCGGCGAAGGGACAGGGATGACGTCACAGCCGAAATCTGTCGTTCAACAATCTGATTCCAAACGCGTCATCAACGTGGTGGGCGGCGGCGTGTGCGGATCGTGGCAGGCGCTGATGCTGGCGCGGCTCGGCCACGAGGTGACGTTGTTCGAACGCGACAGCGCGGCGATGACGCAGGCGACGAGCTATGTCGCCGGCGGCATGCTCGCGCCATGGTGCGAGCAGGAAGTCTCCGAACCTGTCATCGTGCGGCTCGGCGAGCGCTCGCTCGCCCTGTGGCGCGAGGCGATGCCGGACACGCCGTTCAACGGATCGCTGGTCGTCGCGCACCCGCGCGACCGCGCCGATTTCGAGCGCTTCGCGAAGATGACCGGCCATCATCAGCGCATCGACGCCGCACGGATCGCCGAGCTTGAGCCGTCGCTCGATGGCCGCTTCCGCGATGCGCTGTTCTACCCGGAGGAAGGCCACGTCGATCCGCGCCGCGCAATTCCCGGCCTGCACGCGCGGCTCGCCTCGCTGGGCGTGACCATTCGCTACGGGACGAATGCGAACCCGGACGATCTGGACGGACTTGTCGTCGATTGCCGCGGGCTCGGCGCGCGCGATCGCCTGCCGCAGCTGCGCGGCGTCAAGGGCGAGATGATCATGATCGAGAGCGACGAGATCGATCTGGCGCGCCCGGTGCGGATGCTGCACCCGCGCTGGCCGATCTATGTCATTCCGCGCGGCAATGGCCGCTTCATGCTGGGCGCAACCTCCGTCGAGAACGAGGACAAGAGCGTCTCGGTCCGCTCGGCGCTCGAACTCCTCACCGCCGCCTATGCGGTGCATCCCGCGTTCGGCGAGGCGCGCATCCTCGAACTCAACGCGGGCCTTCGCCCCGCCCTTCCCGACAACCTGCCGCGCATCGCGATCGATCGCGACCGCATCAGCGTCAACGGCCTCTATCGGCACGGCTATCTGCTGGCCCCCGCCCTGGCCGAGCTGACCGCAAACTATGTCGCGCGCGGCGCGCTCGACAACGAGGTGATGGAATGCAGATGATCGTCAACGGCGAATGGCGGGACATCGCATCGACGCAGCTCGACGCCCTGCTGCGCGAGCTGGACTACGAGGATACGCACGTCGCCATCGCGGTGAATTTCGACGTGATCCCGAAAAGCCGCTGGGCCGAGACCGAGCTGAAGGCCGGCGACGAGATCGAGATCATTTCGCCGCGTCAGGGAGGATGAGGATGGAATCGCGGCCGCTCCCAACCTTCGGTCGTCATCCTGAGGCGCGCGGCAACGCCGCGCCTCGAAGGATGGACGCACATTCCGCCGCGTGTCCTGCAAGGCACGCCGCAAGGCGCGGCTGGCTCCTCAGGATGACGCTGCATTGCGGAGAAACGCCATGCTGACATTCTACGACAAGACCTTCGCCTCGCGGCTTCTGATCGGCACCGCGCTGTATCCCTCGCCCGCCATCATGCAGGACGCGATCCGCGCCAGCGGCAGCAGCATCGTCACCGTCTCGGTGCGGCGCGAGGCGGCGGGCGGCAAGAGCGGCAACGCGTTCTGGTCGCTGATCCGCGAACTCGACGTCACCGTGCTGCCGAACACGGCCGGATGCCGAACCGTGCGCGAGGCGGTGACCACCGCGAAGCTCGCGCGCGAGTTATTTGGCACCTCGTGGATCAAGCTGGAGGTGATCGCCGACAACGACACGCTGCAGCCGGACGTCGTGGGACTCGTGGAAGCCGCGACCATCCTGATCAAGGACGGGTTCGAGGTCTTCCCCTACACCACCGAGGATCTCGGCGTCGCGCAGCGCCTCGTCGATGCGGGCTGCCGCGTGGTGATGCCGTGGGCCGCGCCGATCGGCAGCGCGCGCGGCATCGTCAACCGCGACGGCCTCAAGCTGCTGCGCGACCGGCTGCCCGATATCACGCTGGTGGTGGATGCCGGGATCGGCGCGCCCTCGCACGCCGCAGACGCCATGGAGCTGGGCTACGACGCGGTGCTGCTGAACACCGCCGTCGCCAAGGCCGCCGACCCGGTGGCGATGGCCGACGCCTTCCGCCTTGCCGTAGAGGCCGGCCGCAAGGGTTTCGAGGCGGGCCTGATGGGTGCGCGCGACTTCGCCTCTCCCTCAACCCCTGTGATCGGGACACCGTTCTGGCATGCCGTATCCTGACCGCTTCTATCCCGTCATCGACTCGCTGGACTGGCTGAAGCGCCTCGCCGCGCTCGGCGTCGGCACGGTGCAGCTGCGCGCGAAGAACCTTCAGCATGACGAGGCTGTCGCGCTGGTGCGCGAGGCCCTCGCGATCACGGCTGGCACGGCGACGAAACTGGTGGTCAACGACTACTGGCAGGCCGCCATCGACGCCAAGGCGCAGCATCTGCATCTCGGGCAGGAAGACCTCGCCGACGCCGACGTCGCCGCGATCCGCCGCGCGGGGCTGACGCTCGGGCTGTCCACTCACGACGACGCCGAGCTTGAGACGGCGCTCGCCGCGAAGCCGGATTACATCGCGCTCGGCCCGATCTTCTTCACCACGCTGAAGGCGATGCGCTTCGCGCCGCAGGGCGTGCCGAAGATTACCGTCTGGAAGCAGCGCGTCGGCACCATTCCGCTGGTGGCCATCGGCGGCATCAAGCTCGAACACGCCGACGAGATTTTTGCCGCCGGCGCGGATTCCATCGCCGTGGTCAGCGACGTGACTCAGAACCCGGACCCCGACGCGCGCGTGAAGGCGTGGCTGGAAGCAACGATGGAGTCTGCGCAGTGAACTGTTCCCGTCGTCCTGAGGTGCGAGCAGCAGAGCGAGCCTCGAAGGGCGGCGGACCATCATCCTTCGAGGCCCGCTTACGCGGGCGCGTCAGGATGACAGTCATCGTCAGAACGATATTTGAAGGAGAGCGCCCATGAACATCCGTTCCAATCCGAAGGACACCGTCCCCGCCGTGACGACGGGCGCGCTGCCCTCTTCGCGCAAGATTTTCTCGACCCCCGACACGGCGGCGGATGTCCGCGTGCCGCTGCGCGAGATCATGCTCAGCGAAGGCGCGGGCGAGCCGAACGTCGTGGTCTACGACACCTCCGGCCCCTACACCGATCCGGACGTGGTGATCGACGTCAATGCGGGCCTGCCCCGCATCCGGGCCGCGTGGGTGAAGGAGCGCGGCGGCATCGAGGGGTACGACGGCCGCAGCGTGAAGCCGGAGGACAACGGCAATGTCGGCGCGGCGCATCTGGCCGCCGCCTTCAAGGGCTATCACCGCCCGATGCGCGGCGTCGGCAGCGCGCCGGTCACGCAGCTCGAATTCGCCCGCGCCGGGATCATCACCAAGGAGATGATCTATGTGGCCGAGCGCGAGAACCTCGGCCGCAAGACCATGCTGGACAACGCGCAGGCGACGCTTGCCGCCGGCGAGTCCTTCGGTGCCAGCGTGCCGGCCTTCATCACGCCGGAATTCGTGCGCGACGAGATCGCGCGCGGTCGCGCCATCATCCCCTGCAACATCAACCATGCCGAGCTGGAGCCGATGATCATCGGCCGCAACTTCATGGTGAAGATCAACGCCAACATCGGCAACAGCGCCGTGACCTCCTCTGTCGAGGAGGAAGTCGAGAAGATGGTGTGGGCGATCCGCTGGGGCGCGGACACCGTGATGGACCTCTCCACCGGCCGCAACATCCACACCACCCGCGAGTGGATCATCCGCAACTCGCCGGTGCCGATCGGCACCGTGCCGATCTATCAGGCTCTGGAGAAGGTCAACGGCGATCCGGTCAAGCTGGACTGGGAGGTCTACAAGGACACGCTGATCGAGCAATGCGAACAGGGCGTGGACTACTTCACCATCCATGCCGGCGTGCGGCTCGGCTATGTGCATCTCACCGCCAGCCGCGTCACCGGCATCGTCTCGCGCGGTGGCTCGATCATGGCCAAGTGGTGCCTCGCCCATCACCGCGAAAGCTTCCTTTACGAGCGCTTCGACGAGATCTGCGACATCATGCGCCGCTATGACGTCTCGTTCTCGCTGGGCGACGGCCTGCGTCCCGGCTCCATCGCCGACGCCAATGACCGCGCGCAGTTCTCCGAGCTGGAAACGCTCGGCGAACTCACCAAGGTGGCGTGGGACAAGGGCTGCCAGGCGATGATCGAGGGCCCCGGCCACGTGCCGATGCACAAGATCAAGATCAACATGGACAAGCAGCTCAAGGAGTGCGGCGAAGCGCCGTTCTACACCCTCGGACCGCTGACCACCGACATCGCGCCGGGCTACGACCACATCACCTCCGGCATTGGCGCCGCGATGATCGGCTGGTTCGGCTGCGCCATGCTCTGCTACGTCACGCCCAAGGAGCATCTCGGCCTGCCCAACCGCGACGACGTGAAGACCGGCGTCATCACCTACAAGATCGCCGCCCACGCCGCCGACCTCGCCAAGGGCCATCCGGCCGCGCAGGTTCGCGACGACGCGCTGTCGCGCGCGCGTTTCGAGTTCCGCTGGCAGGACCAGTTCAACCTGTCGCTGGATCCCGACACGGCTTGCTCCTTCCACGACGAGACGCTGCCGAAGGAGGCGCACAAGGTCGCGCATTTCTGCTCGATGTGCGGACCGAAATTCTGCTCGATGAAAATCACGCAGGACGTGCGCGACTATGCCGCCACGCTGAACGATCCGGAACGCCGCGCGGTGGCGGGCATGCCGACGGCCGAGGCCGAAGCCGGCATGGCGCAGATGAGCGCGAAGTTCAAATCCATGGGCGCCAGCGTCTACCTCGACGCCGAGAAGGTGAAGGAAAGCAACAAGGCGCTGTAAAGCGGCACGCCAGCTTCGATATGCGAAATGGCCGGGCGGTGTCCCGGCCATTTTCACGACAGCACCCGCGTTTCCACACAGCGTGCGCTTCGTGCAAAATGCCTGCATTGCGGTTGTCATCTGTGGATGGCAAAGCCAGTGCGGACGTGACGTGATCGGAGGGGAAACGACGTGGCCAGCAGCAGCGATACACCGAAGCGCCGAAGCGGATCAGGCGTGCGTGGCCCTCGCGGTCCGATGGGACCTCAGGGACATCCGGGCAAGATGGGCCCCGAAGGCCCGCGAGGTCCTGCCGGCCCGCAAGGCCCGGTTGGCAAGGCAGGGCCCGCCGGTCCTGTCGGTGCGCAAGGCAAGGCTGGGCCTCAGGGACCACGCGGCGAACAGGGCGCGCCGGGGCCACGCGGCGAAGCCGGACCGCAGGGCCCTGCGGGTCCGCCGGGGGCACTGCCGTCGATCGAGACCGTGATGCCGTGGCTGCACCTGATCTTCGAGGCCTACGAGGACTACAAGGAAAAGCGCGCGCTGGAGCGCGCCGAGGCCGAAGCGAAGGTCCGGGCTGAAGCCGAAGCCCGCGCACGCATCGAGGCAGAAGCCCGGGCCGAGGCCGAGGCGCTCGCGGCGGCCGAAAACAACGATGAACCGGGTAACGACGACGACGGCAAGAAGAAGAAAAAAAAGAAGCACAAACACGACGACTGAATTCGTCACGTTTCGCAATCGCCGTGTTTCTCCCCGGCTCAAGACGCCGCGGCGAGCGATCCGTCGGCGACTTGCCGGCGCGGAAGATCTCCGCGCCGGTCCGGCTCAGAACTTGTAGCCGAGCCCCGCCCGCACCGTATTGATGTTGGTGTTGAACTCGCTGGTGAACTGGACGTATTCCCACTCCGCACGCAGGAACAGCCCGGCCATCAGCTGGACATCCACACCAAGACCGGCCGCGTAACCATAGATGAAGCGGCCGTTCGAGTAGGTCCGCAGCGAGGCATCGAACGGCACGGTCTGGAACGGCGTGACGTTGTTGGCCTGCGTCCCATAGATGTGCGCGCTCTTCTCGATATTTGCCTGCCCGAGCGCGACGCCGCCGAACACGTAAGGCAGGAACCAGCTGAACGCGTATCCGGCGCGGGCGCGGATGGTGCCCATGTCCGTGATGTTGAACCGCGCGGTGCCGTCATAGGCCAGCGTGTTGGTGAAGTTGTTCGAATCCGTGAACTGCCGAACGACCAGATTGGTGTCGGAGCTGCTGAAATTGATGTGCATGTAGTTGGCTTCGAGGCCGACGATCACATCGTCCCACTGCGAATTGTAACCGACGAAAGCGCCGTAGCCGTTGGCGCTGACGCCCGAGCGATCCAGTACCGGCGCGAGCGAGGGCGCGAGCGAAGGATTGAGCGCTGTCAGCGCCGTCATCTTGTTCGCAATGTCGCTGGTTGCGCTGGAAAAATCCGTGCCGGAACGGCCCGTGCCCCACTGGCCGCCGACGTAGAAACCCTGCCACACCGGCATCGTCGTGCTGAACCCTTCGGTCATGGCTCCGCGCAGGATGGGCAGATCCGGCATGTCCGCAGCCTGGGCGCTGTGCGCCACGATCGCTATCACGGTGGCCAGAATGATGCGGCGCATATGCGCTAACTCCTTCATACTCGATATACAGCGATCATCGCCTGTTAACCTTAACCAATGGTTGTCGTTGCCCGCCGCGCGCAAAACAAAACGGCGCGGGACAGGCCCGCGCCGTTAACGATCGAACTTATCTTATTAACGCGATCGACTCGTTTGCGACGATCAGCCCTTGCGCACGAGCGGCGGCGGAGGCGGCGGGGGAACGTCGCAGCAGGTCCACCGCAGGCCGACCTTGAGGTCGTGCGAGGTGATATCGCGCACGGTCCAGGCATTCGAGCCGACGAAGGAACGGTCGAACGGATAGCCCGCCGTGCCGGTCATCGCCTTGCCCATGTCGATGTAGCGATAGGCAAGTTCCATCGTCAGGTTCTGGTTCACCCGGTAGGCGAGACCCGCATGAACAGCCCAGGCGAGGCTGGCCTGATTGCCGTTCTCGCCGAAGTAGACGCCCGGATTGGCGCTGAAGTTCGCGTAGTTCAGACCATCGTCCCGAAAGCCCGAAACCATGTGATAGGCCGTGCCGACGCCGGCGCCGATGAACGGCGTGATGCACCACCAGGTGCCGAGATCGACATAGGCGTTGGCCATCACGACCACGCTCGACACATTGGCGCTGTAGTTATCGACCGCCGCAACCGGAATGCCACCGTTGCTGAACGTGCCGATCACCGAACCGCGCAGCGCGGAGGAAGAGCGATACTCCGCCGTGATGTCGCCGCGGAACCAGTTGTTGAAGGCGTAACCGACACCGACACCGAACAGACCCGCGCCCGAGAAGTCCGTGCCCACATAGGCGGCGTTGGACAGCTGGGAGTCGTTGGGATGCGTGATCGACTTCGCCGCCTGACGGGAGATGCCGATATCGCCGCGCAGATACCAGCCGCCGAAATCCTGCGGCGGCGGCGGCGGAGCGTACATGGGCGGCGGCGGCATGATCGAAGGCATGTCGGCGGCGAGCGCGCCTGTCGCCGTCATCGTCGCCGCACAAGCGGCGAGCAGATATTTTACGCTACGCATTTGCTTCGTCCTCTTGTCGAAAAGGCCCGATAGGCCTCGCGTTCGAAACTCGTAGCCAGACGATGCCAGCAAATACTTAAGCGTCACTTAACCCTAATTTTTAAGGTTGATTTTGTATGGAGAGTTATTCCGTAACTTATAATGTGGGCACTGCCGTCACAGGACTTAACGAAATCTGAACGCAAGATACGATGCACCCAACGGCATTGCATCGGGCGGTATTGCAGCGCGGACCATCCATGACCACGGCCGACATCCTGATCTGGATCGTGTTTCTCGGCGGAGCTCCGGCCCTGCTGTGGTGGCTCTATCAGTCCAACAGGCAGCGCACGCGCGCGCTCGCGGCCTGGGCTCAGGCGCGCGGCTGGTCCTTTCACGACAGAGACGAAACCCTGCGAACCGTGCTGACAGCGATCCCCTTCACCTATGGAAAGCGGCATACCGCAGCCGAGGTCATGCGAGGCCCCTCGACGGATCGCGAGGCGCTGAGCTGGCGTCACATGCGCAGCACGATCATGGCCGGCGGGCGAAAACACACATCATGGCATGTGGTCGGGCTGCGTCTGACGCATCGCGCTCCCGCCATTGTCCAGCTCGTGCCGAACGCGCTGCTGCAATCGCTCCCCGCCGGCCCCGTCGCGGAAGCGCAGCTCGCCACCGGCGATACGCTGTTTGACCAACGCTGGCGTGCCTACACCAACGATGCAGCCGCCCTGCCGCGACTTCTCCCGCCGACTGCACGCGATACCTTGCGGGATTGGACCACGCCGCCCGATCTGATCGCGCTGCGCGCCGAGGGCGATCTGCTTGTCGGCTGGTTTCCGGGAGAGCCCAGGGTCGAACGGATCGATCCGACGCTCGACGTTCTGCACCGGTGGGCGCGCGCCATCGAGCGATGACGCCGCCGGCGTCCGGCAACGTCAGTGTGCGCGGCGAATCTTCGGCAGAAAGATCGCGAGCATGCCGATAGCCGGCAGGAAGGCGCAGACCTGATAGACGAAGTCGATGCTGGTCAGGTCGGCGAGTTCGCCGAGCAGCGCCGCGCCGATGCCGCCAAGCCCGAAGGTGAAGCCGAAGAACAGTCCGGAGATCATGCCGACCCGATGCGGCATCAGCTCCTGCGCAAACACCACGATGGCCGGCATCGCCGACGACAGAATGAAACCGATGATGACCGTCAGCACCACACTGACCGGAAGCGACGCGTAGGGCAGCGCCAGCGTGAACGGCAGCACGCCGAGGATCGAGAACCAGATCACGTGCTTGCGGCCGAAACGGTCGCCCAGCGGTCCGCCGAAGAACACGCCAACCGCGCTCGCGGCGAGGAACGCGAACAGATAAAGCTGGGCAGCCTGCGTGGACACGCCGAACTTGTGCATCAGATAGAAGGTGTAATAGCTGGTGATGCTCGCCAGATAGAAGGTCTTGGAGAACAGCAGCGCCACGAGGATCACGAGCGCCGCCGTGACCATCCGCGGCGAGGCGTCATGCAGCGGCCGAACGGCCTGAGCCGCCTTGCGTGGCACGATCCGTGGCTTGTACCAGACGCCGATCCGCCACAGGATCGCCATGGCAAGCAGTGCGACGATGGCAAATCCCGAGACTGCGTGCTGCCCGAGCGGCACGATGATGAGCGCCGCCAGCACCGGACCGAGAGCCGTGCCGAAGTTGCCGCCGACCTGAAACGTCGATTGCGCGAAACCGAAGCGTCCGCCCGACGCCAGCCGCGCGATCCGCGAGGCTTCGGGATGAAAAACCGCCGAGCCCGTCCCCACCAGCGCGGCCGAGAGCAGGATCATCGGATAGTTCGACGCGAAACCGAGCATCACCAGTCCGATCAGCGTGATGCCCATGCCCGCCGCCAGCGAGAACGGCCGCGGCGTGCGGTCGGTATATATCCCGACCAGCGGCTGCAGCAGAGAGGACGTGAGCTGGAACGCCAGCGTGATGAGACCGATCTGCCCGAAGTCCAGCGCGTAGTTCTGCTTCAGCACCGGATAGAGCGAGGGGATCAACGACTGCATCAGATCGTTGAGGAAATGCGAGGCGCTGATGGCGAAGATCACCGCATAGGTGGTCTGGGCGGCGACGCCGGCAGGCGTGGATGCCATTGCGACAGGCGCAGCGGCGGAGGTCTCGTTGGCGGCAACGGGCTTGTTCACGGACGTCGTCTCGGTGATGCGGAAAAGCCCGCGCCAGTGCGAGCCTTGACGCAATCTCTAGGTGAACGTCGTCATGCCAGCCAGCAATAAAACATGATGGCTGTATTGCAGGGGCCGAAGCAGCAGCTGTTCATGCTGCCTTGCAGCAAAAACGGCAGACCTATGGGCCTGTCTCAGGCGGCGGCCGCCGCGGCCGTGCCGAGCGCCGAGACGATGGTGTCCACCACCTCCTCGACCAGAATGCGGTCTTCGCCCTCTCCCATCACACGGATGACAGGTTCCGTTCCGGAGGGACGGATCAGCAGCCGGCCATGGCCATTGAGGCGCTTCTCGGCCTCCGTGATGGCGGACTTCACATGCGCATCGTCCAGCGGCTTGCCGGCGCGATAACGAACGTTCTTCAGGATCTGGGGCATCGGGTCGAACCGATGGCACACCTCCGAGACCGGACGGCCGAGCTTCTGCACCACCGCGAGAATCTGTAACGCCGCGACGAAACCGTCGCCGGTCGTCGTGTAGTCCGAGAGGATGATGTGGCCGGAAGGCTCGCCGCCGACATTGAATCCCTGCGCCTGCATCTGTTCGAGCACATAGCGGTCGCCGACCGGCGTGCGGACCAGCGACAGGCCGAGGCTTTCGAGGTGGCGTTCCAGCCCGAGATTGGCCATCACGGTCGACACGACGCCCGGTCTCGCCAGCCGCCCATCGTCCTTCCAGCTCTCGGCGATCACGGCGAGCAGCTGGTCGCCATCGATCATGTGTCCGCGCTCGTCGCAGATCAGCACGCGATCCGCATCGCCATCCAGCGCGATGCCGATGTCGGCACGCATCTCGCGCACCTTGCGGCTCAGGGCCTCCGGCGAGGTGGAGCCGCATTCCTTGTTGATGTTGAAGCCGTCGGGCTCGACACCGATCGCCACCACATCCGCCCCCAGCTCCCACAGCGCCTCGGGCACCACCTTATAGGCCGCGCCGTTGGCAGCATCGATCACGACGCGCAGTCCGTCGAGGCTGAGGGTGCGCGGCAGCGTGCGCTTGGCGAATTCGATGTAGCGGTCGTGCACGCCGTCGATGCGGCGCGCCCGGCCGAGGTCGGCGCTGCCGGCGAGCTTGCGCGTCACGTCCTCGTCCATCACCTGCTCGATCTGCATTTCGACCTCGTCCGACAGCTTGAAGCCGTCGGGCCCGAACAGCTTGATGCCGTTGTCGTCAAACAGGTTGTGCGAGGCCGAGATCATGACGCCGAGGTCGGCGCGCATCGATTTGGTCAGCATCGCCACGGCAGGCGTCGGAATCGGGCCGAGCAGCAGCACATCCATGCCGACCGAGGTGAATCCGGCGACCATGGCGTATTCGATCATGTAGCCGGACAGCCGGGTGTCCTTGCCGATCACCACCCGGTGGCGGTGCTCGCCACGCTGGAACACGAGGCCGGCGGCCTGCCCGACTTTCAGCGCGAGCTCCGGCGTAATGGCGCTGTTGGCGCGACCACGGATCCCGTCAGTGCCGAAATATTTGCGTTTCATGAAACCCCCTGCACCATCCGGCAAGTGTGGCGGATGGGCGGCAAATCACGTCCTTACAGGGGCTTATAGTCCCTTTCAGGTAACGGGGGCTTCAAAAAATATGATGAATGGTTACGAAAGCCTGGCCGCAGGTAAGATTTAACCATTTGATATACTTATGAAAAACCTGCGGCCTGCGTTTCCCTCAGCTTTTGCGCTTGATGTCCTGATCGTGCCGGGACGGCGGCGGCTGGGTGAGATTCACCGGATCGGAGCCCGGAAACGAATCTTCCAGAGCCTCCTGAAGCGCGTCATCGAGCTTCTTTTTCTCGCGCGCCTCGTGCCGGTCTTCTTGCATCTGATCGGAACGGGTCTTGTCGTCGGAACGGGTCTTGGGCGCGGTGTCGGCCATGGATCCTCTCCTCTGTAGCTGGGACAGGAGACCAACGCCGCGGCACGGTAACGGTTTCAGCGCTGCAGCGCGGCGAACGAACGCGCCTAGTCGTCCGAGCGCCGTACGTGATTGTCCTCTTTCGAGGGCGCCGGCTGGGTCACGCTGACCGGATCGGAGGCCGGAAAGGTTTCTTCCAGCCCTTCCTCCAGCGCGTCGTCGAGCTTCTGATGCTCCGCATCACGGGACGGCCTGTGCTGCGGTTCAGACTTTGATCCGGGAATCGACGTCATCACATGCCTCCAATCCTGATGAGAGCGCTTGCTGGGCGTTCAGGGGAAAGATATGCAAACGATCGCATTTTTTCCACGGGAAGCGGGGCGGCGCCATGCAATTGAAAAACATCACCTGCATTGAGGACCTGCGCCAGCTTCACAAGCGCCGGGTGCCGAAGGCGTTCTTCGATTATTGCGATCGCGGCTCCTATACCGAAAGCACCCTTCGGGCGAACCGCGACGATCTCGACAAGCTGAAATTCCGTCAGCGCATCCTCATCGACGTGGACAAGCGGAGCATGGCCGCCCCCATCCTCGGCGAGCCCGCCGCACTGCCGCTGATCCTGGCCCCGGTCGGCCTCACCGGCATGCAGCACGGCGACGGCGAAATCCACGCCTGCCGCGCGGCGCAGGCCGCCGGCATTCCCTACACGCTCTCCACCATGTCGATCTGTTCGATCGAGGATGTGGCTGCGAACGTCTCGACGCCGTTCTGGTTTCAGCTCTACGTCATGCGCGACCGCGGCTTCATCAAGGAACTGATCGAGCGCGCCATCGCAGCCAAATGCAGCGCGCTGGTTCTCACCGTGGACCTGCAGATCATCGGCCAGCGCCATGCCGACATCAAAAACGGCATGACGGTGCCGCCGGAATGGAGCCTGTCGAAGCTGATCGATTTCGCCACCAAGCCGGCCTGGGTCGCGGGCGTGATGCGCGGCAAGCGCCGCACCTTCGGCAACATCGCCGCCCAGATGAAGAAGACCGACAACGTCACCCGTCTCGCGCAGTGGACCAACTCGCAGTTCGATCCGACGCTGAGCTGGAAGGATGTCGAGTGGATCCGCAGCATCTGGCCGGGCAAGCTGATCCTCAAGGGCATCCTCGACGTGGAGGATGCCCGGGAGGCGGCGAAGACCGGCGCGCAGGCGCTCGTGGTCTCCAACCACGGCGGCCGCCAGCTCGACGGCGCGCCCTCGTCGATCGCGGTGCTGCCGGAAGTGGTGGACGCGGTCGGCTCGCAGATGGAGGTGATGTTCGACGGCGGCATCCGTACCGGGCAGGACATCGTGCGCGCGCTGGCACTGGGTGCCAAATCCTGCATGATCGGCCGCGCTTACGCCTACGGGCTCGGCGCGGGTGGCGAAGCGGGCGTCGCGAAGGCCATCGAGATCCTCGCCAAGGAAATGAACGTCACCATGGGCCTGTGCGGCGTCAACTCGGTGGCGGAGATCGACCAACGCGTGCTGTCCAACCACTCGACGCTGAAGATGTAAGAGCCGTCGCCGGAGGTGACGGCCCTTCAGGCCAGATCGGCCTCGACCAGTGCGCGCAGCTCGGGCGTCACGTAGGGACGCTCGCCGAACCAGAGCTGAAAGCCGCGCACGGCCTGATACAGCAGCATGCCGAGTCCGTCGGCGGTGCGCAGCGCGCGCGCGCGCGCCGCGCGCAGCAGGTCGGTCTCCAGCGGCACGTAGACGAGATCGGCGACGACGGCCGTCGGCGGCAGCGCATCGAGATGGACATCGAGCGGCGGCTGGCCCTTCATGCCGAGCGAGGTGGTGTTCACCAGGAGCCCTGCGCGCGGCAGAAAATCGTGCAGCATGTCGTCCCAGCCGCGCGGCACGACAGCCGGCCCGAACAGATCGGCGAAGGCCTGTGCGCGATCAACGGTGCGATTGACGACATGCACGCGCGCGATGCCGCGCTCGATCAGGCCGAACACCACCGCGCGCGCCGAGCCTCCCGCGCCGAGCACGACCGCCTCTTCCGCCGCGTCCCAGCCCGGCGCGCAGGCGTCGAGATTGTCGATGAAGCCCTCGACATCGGTGTTGGTCGAACGCAGCACCCCGCCGTCGTAGTAGAGCGTATTCGCCGCGCCGACGGCGCGCGCGCGCGCATCGGGCTGCGTCAGTTGCAGCGCGCGCTCCTTGTGCGGAATCGTGATGTTGGCTCCGACATAGCCGTGCGCGGACAGGTTCATCACGAACTCCGCGAAGCCCTCCGGGGGAATCGCTTCGATGCTGTAGCCGCCTTCGATGCCCAGCGTCCGCAGCCAGTGGTGATGGATGATGGGGGAGCGCGAATGCGCGGCCGGCCAGCCGATCAGGCACGCCGCGCGGCGATCATGGTGTTGCATCATCTTCATGAGTCCCGGTCCGCCGCCGGATATCGCCGACGACCCGCCTCTCTTACCGGACCGGATGGAACCGCGACAAGATCGTAACGCTGGTCAGCCCGCCTTGGTCGCCGCGAACGACGCCGCAGCAGCCTTCAGACATCGCGGACACAGACAGTCTGTCCCGTCGAGCGGCAACGGCAGGCGAAAACTTTCGTCCGCGCACCAGCAATTGCCGTCGAGAGTGCATCCGAACGCCGCGCCGCACCGGACGCAGACAAGCTCGCGTTCCGCCAGCGCAGCCCTTCCTTGCGAATTTGTCATCATCCCGGTCGAATTTCGGCCATGGCCTTCATGTGCGGTTCATGGATACCGCAGTCTCATAGGACAGGACACTGCGCCGAAACACAGGCCGCGACAAGATGAGGATCCCATGGCTCGCGACTCGAAAGCCGCGCTCGTCGCGTTGAACAGGTTCGGCTACGGCGCACGGGGCGGCGCGGCCGGCGACCTCCTCAGTGCGGCCAGCGATCCGCGCGGTTTCGTGAAGGCCGACCTCGCGCGGCCGGCGGGAGCGCTTCTGGAACTGCCGGGGCTCGACACGACCCCCGCTCTCGCCGACGCCCTCTTCGCCTATCAGGACGAGGTGAAACGCCAGCGCGAAGCCGATGCGATGGCGGCGAAAATCGATAGTTCCCCCGCGCCTCAGCCCAACATGGCCGCTCCGGACAAGGCCATGCCCGCGAACGCCCCGGCGATGGCGCCGAAGGAGCCCCCCAAGCCGCCGAACGTGGTACAGAAAACCTATCGCAACGAGGCGCTGGCGCGCTTTCAGCGCGCGGCGTCCGTCGAGGTCGGCCTGACCGAGCGGCTCGTGGCGTTCTGGTCGAACCACTTTTGCGTCTCCGCCAACAAGGGAGAGCCCGCGCGGATGTGGGCGGGCGCGTTCGAGCGCGAGGCGATCCGCCCGCACGTGCTCGGCCGTTTCGGCGAGATGCTGCGTGCGGCCGAGCAGCATCCAGCGATGCTGTTCTTCCTCGACAACAACCAGTCGATCGGCCCGAATTCGCGGGCCGGGCAGAACGGCAAGCGCGGCTTGAACGAGAATCTCGCCCGCGAGATCATGGAACTGCACACGCTCGGCGTCGGTGGCGGCTACACGCAGACCGATGTTACGACGCTCGCCGCGATCATCACCGGCTGGACCTTTGCCGGACGCGACGGGCGGCTCGGCACTCCGGGCACGTTCGTGTTCAATGCCAACGCGCATCAGCCGGGATCACAGACGCTGCTCGGCAAGACCTATCTCGATTCCGGCGTGACGCAGGGCGAGGCGGCGCTGGCCGATATCGCGCATCATCCCTCGACCGCGAAGTTCATCGCGACAAAACTCGCCCGGCATTTCGTGGCGGACGATCCGCCTCCTGCGCTGGTGGCGCGGCTTGCGGACACGTTCCGCAGGACCGACGGCGACCTGCGGGCGGTGACGCTGGCGCTGATCGACTCGGACGAAGCTTGGCAAACGCCGCTCGCCAAGATGCGCAGCCCCTACGAGTTCTTCATCGCCTCCTCGCGCCTGCTGGGCCGCGTGCCGGAGGATCCGAACGCGATCCTCGGCGGCATGAACACGCTTGGCGAGCCCTTGTGGACTCCCGCCGGCCCGAACGGCTTCCCGGATACGGTGGCCGCATGGGCCGCCCCTGAAGGCATGAAACTGCGGCTCGATCTGTCGTCGCAGCTGGCTTCGCGGCTCGGCGACCGTTTCGACGCGGTCGAACTGCTCGATACCATCGCGGGCGAGGCCGCCGCGCCCGAAACCCGCCAGACGCTGGCGCGCGCCGAAACGCGGCAGCAGGCGATGGCGCTGCTGCTGATGTCGCCCGAGTTCCAGAGGAGATGACGATGACGGACCATTCCTGTTCCCCGGAAGGCTCCTGCACTGAAGGCCTTGCGACCTCGCGCCGCTCGCTGCTGCTCGGCTTCGCCTCCTTCGCCGCATGGGCGCATCTGCCGGCCTTCGCCCGCGCCGCCGATGGTCGCGATCCGCGCATGATCGTCATCATCCTGCGTGGCGCGCTGGATGGCCTTGCCACCGTCGCGCCGGTCGGTGACCCCGACTATGCGGGCCTGCACGGCGCGATCGCGCTGACGAAGGATGGCCCGAACGCGGCCGTGCCGCTGGATTCGATGTTCGCCCTGCATCCAGCCATGCCGGAATTCGCCCGGATGTATCGCGCCAGACAGGCGGCGGTGATTCACGCGGTCGCCACGCCCTATCGCGAGCGCTCGCATTTCGACGGGCAGGACGTGCTGGAAAGCGGCTTCTCCGGGCCGGGCCGGGTGCAGTCCGGCTGGCTCAACCGGGCCCTGGAGGCGCTGCCGCCCGGCGAGCGTGTGACGAGCGGGCTGGGCGTCGGACCCACCACGCCGCTGGTGCTGCGCGGCCCCGCGCCCACCGTCGGCTGGGTGCCCGCCAACCTGCCGCAGGCTGACGACGACACGGCCATGCGCCTGATGGACCTCTACCGTCACCGCGACCCGGTGCTCGCCACCGCGCTCGGGCAGGGCGTGCAGATCGACAAGATCGCGGCGCGCAGCGGCGACGTCAAACCAGCGCCGGGCGTCAACGCCATGCGGATCGCCGCACGCGGCGCGGCGCGGCTGATGGCGGCGGACGACGGTCCCCGCATCGGGGCGCTGGCCTTCGACGGCTGGGACACCCATGCCAACGAAGGCGGGCCGGTGGGGCGGCTGGCGCAGTTGCTGTCGGGTCTCGACGGTGCGCTGGCGGAACTGGAAAGCGGCCTCGGCCCGCGCTGGCGCGACACCGCGGTCGTGGTGGCCACCGAATTTGGCCGCACCGCACGCATCAACGGCACCCAGGGCACCGACCACGGTACCGGGACCGTGGCCCTGCTCGCGGGCGGGGCGATCAACGGAGGCCGTGTGATCGCCGACTGGCCGGGCCTGCGCGGACCGGACCTGTACGAGAACCGGGATCTGAAGCCGACCACGGACCTGCGTGCTGCCCTCAAGGGCCTGCTGCACGATCACCTCGGCCTCGGCGGCCGCGTGCTGGCCGACAGCGTGTTTCCGGACAGCGGCGCGGTGAAGCCGATGGCGGGGCTGATCGTTTAGGTCAACGCGCGGGTGGCAACGGCCCCGGGGGGTATCAGCCCTGGGGCGAGGTGACGCCGAGCTTCGCCTCCAGCGCCGCGATCCGCGCCTTGAGCGCCTCGTTCTCCTCGCGGGCGAGGCGGGCCATGTCCTTCACCACCTCGAACTCCTCGCGCTTGACGAGGTCGAGATCGCGCAGAATCCGCTCGGCCTGATGCCGGATGACGGTTTCAGCCTCGCGCTTGACGCCCTGCGCCGCACCGGCCGCATCGTTCATGAGCCGCGCCATCTCGTCGAAGAAACGATTGGTGGTCTGGGTCATGGGATGGCAACTCCGGTCGGGGATCAATCTGTCTTCCGACAATGGCGAGCCGCGCGGCACAGTTCAAGCCCTGCGCGGGGATCGGGGACAGAACAATCTCAGAATAACAACGGCATGACGCCCGCGGTCCCGGAACCTTGATGGCGCCGGGGGCGAAAGCGCTAGGCAATGGGGGCCGAACCGGGTATCCGACCCCGAGACCGTGACAACCCGGCGTGCTCATGCCCTTTTTAGTCCTGCCCTTCCCCGTCATCGATCCCGTCGCGGTCTCGTTCGGACCGTTCGCCATCCGCTGGTATGCGCTGGCCTATATCGGCGGCATCGTGCTCGGCTGGCTCTATGCGCGCTGGGTCATCAAGACCCCGGCCCTGTGGGGAGGACGCTCGCCGATCACCCTGCCGCAAATGGACGACTTCATCCTGTGGGTGACGCTCGGCATCGTGCTCGGTGGCCGCATCGGCTACGTGCTGTTCTACAATCCGGTGTTCTTCTTCAATCACCCGACGGAAATCTTCGAACTGTGGAAGGGCGGCATGTCGTTCCACGGCGGCTTCCTCGGCTGCGTCGCCGCGGTGACGCTGTTCGCGCGGCGCAACGGCATCTCCATTCTGTCGCTCGGCGACATAACGACGGCGGTCGGTCCCATCGGCCTGTTTCTCGGCCGCATCGCCAATTTCATCAACAGCGAATTGTGGGGACGATACGCCGATCCGGCGCTGGTGCCGTGGGCGATGGTGTTCCCGAATGGCGGCCCGCTCCCGCGCCATCCGAGCCAGCTTTACGAAGCGGTGCTGGAAGGCATCGTGCTGTTCACCGTGCTGGCGATCATGATCCGCAAGGGCGCGCTGCGCCGGCCCGGCCTGATCCTCGGCACCTTCATTGCCGTCTATGGCCTGGCCCGCATCGTCGGCGAATTCTTCCGCGAGCCTGATCCCCAGCTTGGCTTCCTGTGGGGCGGCCTCACCATGGGCATGCTGCTGTCGGTACCGATGGTGATTGCAGGCGTGGCAGTTGCTGTGATGGCATGGCGCAAGGGCGAGGTGAAAACCGAATCGCCCGCGGCCGTACAGGGGCAGACGTGACCGACACCTCGCCGCTCGAAACCGAGATCAAGCGCCTGATCAAATCGGCGGGCCCGATGCCGGTGGCCCGCTATATGGAACTGTGCCTCACCCATCCCGAGCACGGCTACTACGTGGCGCGCGATCCGCTCGGCCGCGAGGGCGATTTCATCACGGCCCCCGAAGTCAGCCAGATGTTCGGCGAGCTGATCGGCCTCTGGGCCGCCTCGGTGTGGCGCGCCATGGGCGAACCCGCGCCGCTGCATCTGATCGAACTCGGCCCCGGGCGCGGAACGCTGATGGCGGACGCGCTGCGCGCCATGCGGGTGGTGCCTGGCCTCGCCGAAGCCATCAACGTGCATCTGGTCGAGATCAATCCGCTGCTGCGCGACATCCAGCGCCGCACGCTGGCAAATGTCGACGTGCTGGCCTGGCACCGGCATCTCGACGACGTGCCGGACGGCCCCAGCATCATCATCGCCAACGAATATTTCGACGTGCTGCCGGTCCACCAGATGGTGCGGCTGGCGGATGGCTGGCATGAGCGTATGGTCGTGCTCGATTCCACCGGCCGCCTCGCCTTCGGCATGGCGCCCGCGCCCGTTCCGAATTTCGACGTGCTGGTGCCGCCGCTGGTCCGCGCCGCTCCCATCGGCGCGATCTTCGAGTGGCGGCCCGACACCGAGATCATGACGATCGCCACACGCCTGCGGCGCAGCGGCGGCGCGGCGCTGATCGTCGACTACGGCCATGCGCGCAGCGACGCAGGCGATACCCTGCAGGCGATCGTGCGCCACAGCTTCGCCGACCCGCTGCGCGATCCGGGCTTCGCCGATCTCACCGCGCACGTGGATTTCTCCGCGCTGGCGCGGGCGGCCGACGACATGGGCGCGAATGTCTTCGGCCCCATCGAGCAGGGCCTGTTCCTGAAGCGGCTCGGCATCGGGACGCGGGCCGCCTCCCTGAAAGCCAAGGCGACGCCGGCTCAGGCGCGCGACATCGACAACGCGCTGGAGCGCCTGACCGAAGGCGGACGCGGCGGCATGGGCTCGATGTTCAAGGTGCTCGCCGTGTCGCATCCCCATCTTGTCTCGCTCGCGGGCATGAGCGAGCGCAACGAATCCGCCGGAGCCGACCCCGAATGATCCTGCAATCGTCGCTCCTCACCACCATGCCCGGTCTGCGCCACGCCTTCTTCACCCGGGAAGGCGGCGTCTCCACCGGCATTTATGAAAGCCTCAACGGCGGCCTCGGCTCCAGCGACGACCAGACTCATGTCGCCGAGAACCGCCGCCGTATGGCGGAGGCGATGAACGTGCCGGCCGATCATCTCATGACGGTCTATCAGGTTCATTCGCCCGACGTTGCGGTGGCGACGAAGCCCTGGACCCCGGATGAGCGCCCCCGTGCCGATGCCATGGTGACCAACGTGCCGGGCCTTGCGCTCGGCGTCACCGCCGCCGATTGCGGCCCGATCCTGTTCGCCGATCCGCAGGCGCGCGTGATCGGCGCGGCCCATTCCGGCTGGCGCGGCGCGCTCGGGGGCGTGCTGGAGGCGACGGTCGCGCGGATGGAGGAACTGGGCGCTGAGCGCGGCCGTATCGTCGCCGCCATCGGTCCACTGATCCGTCAGCAGAGCTACGAGGTCGGCGCGGATTTCGTGGCCCAGTTCACCGCAAAGGATGCGGGCCACGCCCGTTTCTTCCGCGACGGCGAGCGCGAAGGCCATGCGATGTTCGATCTCGGCGGCTTCATCCGCGCACGGCTCGAAACGGCTGGCCTCGTGCAGATCGACGATCTCGGCATCGACACCTATGCGGACGAGCGTTTTTTCTCCTATCGCCGCACCACGCACCGGAAAGAGCCCGACTACGGCCGCCATGTCCACGCCATCGTGCTGGACGACTAGGGCAGTTCGTTTGCCATCGAAAAACAGAACTGCTCTGGTTTCTTGATAGAACGTTTTTTTTTACGCGAACCGGGGTCCCTTTCGCTCGAAAACGCTATCGCGATCTTCCTCAACACGAGGTTCTGATGTCTTCTTCACGTCTTCCCATCGCGCCGCCCGTCGCCGAAAAACGCCCGCACAGCTTCACGCGCCATGGCATCACCGTGACCGACGACTATGCGTGGCTGAAAGACGACAACTGGCAGGAGGTGCTGCGCGATCCGTCGCTGCTGAAGCCGGACATCCGCGCGATGCTGGAAGCGGAGAATGCCTATACCGAAAGCATTCTGGGTCATACCTCCGTGCTGCAAAAGCAGCTCGTCGCCGAGATGCGCGGCCGCATCAAGGAGGACGATTCCAGCGTCCCCTCGCCGGACGGACCGTTCGCCTATTTCCACAAGTATCGCGACGGCGGTCAGCACGAGCTGATCGCGCGGATTCCGCGCGACGGCGGGGCGGAGCATATCATTCTCGACGGCGACGCGCTGGCGGAAGGTCACGAGTATTTCAACTTCGGCAGCGCCGACCATTCGTTCGATCACCGCCTCGTGGCGTGGAGCGCCGACCTCAAGGGATCGGAATATTTTACGATCCGCGTGCGCGAGTGGGAGAGCGGAAAGGATCTGCCGGACATCGTCGAGAACACCGACGGCGACGTGGTGTGGACCAAGGACTCATCGGCCTTCTTCTATGTGAAGCTCGATGAGAATCATCGCCCGATGCAGGTGTTCCTGCATCGCCTCGGCACGAAGCAGGCCGACGACATGCTGGTCTACGAGGAACGGGACTCCGGCTGGTTCACGCATCTGCATGAAAGCGCCTCGGGGCGGTTCTGCGTGATCGCGGGCGGCGATCACGAAACCTCGGAAGCCAGACTGATCGACCTCACCGACCCGACCGCGCCGCCGCGTCTTGTCGCGGCGCGCGAGGACGGCGTGCAGTATGCGCTGGGCGATCGCGGCGAGGAACTGTTCATCCTCACCAATGCGGACGGCGCGATCGACTTCAAGATCGTCACCGCGCCGCTGGCCGCGCCCGAGCGCGCCAACTGGCGCGATCTGATCCCGTACCGCGCGGGCGTCTACGTGATCGACTTCGACCTGTATCAGGGCCACATGGCGCGGCTGGAGCGATCAAACGCGCTGCCCGCCGTGGTGATCCGCGATCTGGCCACCGGCGAGGAGCACGCCATCGCCTTCGACGAGACCGCCTATTCGCTCTACACCATCGGCGGTTACGAGTTCGACACGACGACGCTGCGCTTCGGCTATTCGTCGATGACGACGCCGGCCGAAGTCTACGACTACGACATGGCGACGCGCGCCCGCGTGCTGCGCAAGAAACAGGAGGTGCCGTCCGGGCATCATCCGGCCGACTACCTCACCACCCGCATCATGGCGACATCGCACGATGGCGCGCAGGTGCCGGTGTCGATCCTGCATCGCCGCGACACCGCCCTCGATGGCTCCGCGCCGCTGCTGCTCTACGGCTACGGCTCCTATGGCCATGCGATGGATGCGTCATTCTCCACCACCCGGCTGTCGCTGGTGGATCGCGGCTTCGTCTATGCCATCGCCCATATTCGCGGCGGCGCGGACAAGGGCTGGCAATGGTATCTCGACGGCAAGCGCGAGAAAAAGACCAACAGCTTCGCCGATTTCGAGGCTTGCGCGCGCGCCCTGGTCGCGGCGCGCTACACATCGCAGAAAAATATCGTCGGCCACGGCGGCAGCGCGGGCGGCATGCTGATGGGCGCGGTCGCCAACCGCGCGGGCGAACTGTTCGCCGGCATCGTCGCGGAAGTGCCGTTCGTCGATGTGCTGAATACGATGCTCGACGACACGCTGCCGCTGACGCCGCCGGAGTGGCCAGAATGGGGCAACCCGATCGAGAGCGCGGAAGCGTTTCGCACCATCCTGTCCTATTCGCCCTACGATAACGTGGCCGCAAAGCCCTATCCGGCGATCTTCGCGCTCGGGGGCCTCACCGATCCGCGCGTCACCTACTGGGAGCCGGCGAAGTGGGTGGCGCGGCTGCACGCCACCATGACCGGCGGCGGCCCGGTGCTGCTGCGCACCAACATGGGCGCGGGCCATGGCGGCGCGCCCGGCCGATTCAGCCGCCTCGACGAGGTGGCGCTGGTCTATGCCTTCGCGCTGTGGGCGGTGGGGAAGGCTTAAGGCCCGCCCCTATCGCTTGCGCGCGAGATACATGCTCTGCATCTGCGCCGCGAGCAGGCCGGGATTGCTGCGCGTCAGCTTCCAGATCTCCTCCGCGCGGCGATCGGCATGCACGTGATCGGTGTTCTCGCGCACGCCCTTGAGCGTGGCTTCGGCCACTTGCTGCGCCGTCACCTTGGGCTGATCGACGCCCGCCGCCATGTCGGTGTCGATGAACCCGGCATAGACCGCGACGACCTGCGTGCCCTGTTGCTTCAGCTCGATGCGAGCAGCCTCGCTCACCGCCAGCGCTGCGTGTTTCGAGGCGCAATAGGTCGGGTTCATGCCGTTGACGAACCAGCTCACCACCGACAGCATGTTGACCACCGTACCGCCGCCATTGGCCTTCAGCACCGGCGCGAACGCGCGCAGCATCGCCTGCGTGCCGAAGACGTTGACCTCCATCTCGCGGCGCATGGCAACATCCGCCCCATCCGCCAGCATCGGCGACATCAGCATGATGCCGGCGTTGTTGATGAGAAGATTCACGTCATTGCAGCGCGCCGCCGCGGCCGCGACATCATCGGACGAGGTGACATCGAGCTTCACCGGCACAAGGCGGGGATCGTCGACGGTGGCGGGATCGCGCGCGCCCGCGTAGACCTTTGCCGCGCCGGCATCGAGCAGCGCGGCCGCATAGGCCTTGCCGAGGCCGCGATTGGCCCCCGTCACGAGCGCGGTGCATCCCTCGATCTGCATGGCGAATTCCTTTATTGCCCTGCCGCGTCGGCGACAGTTCCCGCAGGATTGCCCCCGAACCGGCCCATTTTCGATCTACGAACCCGCAGCACGCCTACGGGTGCGGGAAGAATCGGCTTGGGCTACAGTAGCCACACACCCCGCGCTCCGAAAATTCGATTCTTCGGGAAGGATTTGATGCTGCGAACGCTTTTGCTCGCCTGCGCCCTCTTTATCACGGTGGCCCTGCCCGCGCGCGCCCAGACGCCCGACGCGCAGGCTCCGCAGGCGCAGGCCGCAACGCCCGCCCTGACCCCCGACGAGGCGCGCCGCGCGCTCGACATGCTGCAGGACGACCAGAAGCGCGCGCAACTGATCGACACGCTGCGGGCGATCTCCGCCACGGTCTCGATGCCGATTCCCAAGCCGGCCGCGCCGCCGCCGGCCGAAACGCCGGCCGCGCCAACCACCGCTCCGCGGGCAGCCGCGCCGGCGTCACCGCAAACAACACCGGCCGCGCCCGCCGCAGGCTCCACGGCGCCGACAGCGACAACGACAGCACCTGCGGCCACCGCCACGCCACCTGCAACGTCCGCCCCGGCGCCGCCGGCCAATGGGGCTGCCGCAAACGGCGCGGCGGCCTCGCCCCCCGCCGAAGCCAAGAAGGAGGCGACACTCGACGCCGACGGTCTTGGCGCGCAGCTTCTCGTCGGCATTTCCAGGCAGATGCGCGAATGGGCCGAAGGCTTCGTCGATTCGGCCAGCAACGTAACCCGCCTGCCGCTGTTGTGGGGATGGGTTGTGGCAACCGTCACCAACCCCGAATCCTACAACCTCCTGCTCGATATCGCCTGGAAACTGGCCATCGTGCTCGGCGGCGCGCTGGTCGTTGAATTCCTGATCACGCGGGCGCTGCGCAGGCCGCTCGCGGCGCTGGAAACGCGCATGCCGTGGAGGGCGCGGGAATCGGCCCAGACCGTCGCGATCGAGAACGCACCGGAACTGGCGACCAGTTCCGGCATCGCCGCCGAAGAGCGCAAGCGGCAATTCGATCTGACGCGGATCTGGCAGTCGCTGCTGCGGCTGCCGTTCGTGCTTGCGCGGTTCTTGCTCGACCTGCTGCCGGTGGTCGCATTCGTCGGCGTGGCGAACGCGCTGCTGGCAACGGAGATCGGCGATTTCGACACCACGCGCCGTGCAATCCTCGCCATCGTCAACGCCTACGCGCTCTCGCGCGCCATCATCTGCGCGGTGCGCATGGTGGCGTCCTCCGGCCCGCTCAGCCTCGTGACCATCGCGGAGGAAACCGCCGCCTATGTCGAGTTGTGGACACACCGGCTCGTCTATGTCGGCGTGTTCGGCATCGCCGTCGCCAACGTCGCTTTCCTGCTCGGCCTGTACCGGGTCGGATATTTCGCGCTGATCCGCATCGTGCTGCTGATCGTGCATCTGCTGATCGTCGTGATCATCCTGCAGTGCCGGCACCCGGTGGCGAATGCCATTCGCCCCGCGCCGGGGGCACGTGGCGCCGCGAGCATGTTCCGCAACCGCCTCGCCGATGTCTGGCACCTGCTGGCGTCGGCGCTGGTCATCGCGGTCTGGGGGATCTGGGCGTTCAACGTGCGCGACGGCTATGCGCTGCTGTTGCAGTATCTTGCGGGCACCCTCGCCGTGATCGTCATCAGCCGCCTTTTGACCGTGGTCACGCTGGGGCTGATCGACCGGCTGTTCCGCGTGCCGCCGGAGTTGCTGCACCGATTTCCTGCACTGGAAAACCGCGCCAATCTCTACCTTCCCCTGCTCCGCAAGGTGGTGACGGCGATCATCGGCGTCCTGACCTTCATCGCGCTGCTGCAGATCTGGGGAGCCAACACGGTGGTGTGGTTCTATGGCGGGCAGATCGGGGGCAAGCTGCTGTCCGCCGTCATCACCATCGGCATCGCCGCGCTCGCGGCCGTGGTGGTGTGGGAGATCAGCAACGCGGCCATCGACGGCAAGCTCCAGCAGCTCACCGGCGACGGCCATTATGCGCGCGCCGCGCGGCTGCGGACCTTCCAGCCCATGCTGCGCACCGCACTGCTGTGCGTGATCGTTGCCGTCGTGGGGCTCACGGCGCTGAGCGAGGTCGGCGTCAACGTCGCCCCGCTGCTGGCGGGTGCAGGCATTGTCGGCGTGGCGGTCGGCTTCGGCTCGCAGAAACTGGTGCAGGATCTCATCACCGGCCTGTTCCTGCTGCTGGAGAACGTCGTGCAGGTCGGCGACACCGTCACGGTTTCGGGACTGTCGGGCGTCGTCGAGAACCTCTCGATCCGCACCATCCGGCTGCGGGCGGGGGACGGCTCCGTCCATGTCGTGCCGTTCAGCGCGGTCACCACGATCACCAACGCGTCGCGAGGGGTCGGCAACGCATCGGTCAATATCAGCATCGCGTTCAAGGAAGACACCGACCGCGCCAGCGCGATCCTGAAGGATATCGGAGCGGGCCTGCGCGAGGACCCGGCATTCCGTCACCTGATCCGCAGCGATCTGCAACTGTGGGGCGTCGACAAAGTGGACGGAGCGATGGTCACCATCGTCGGGCAGATTCCCTGCTCGGATGCCGGACGCTGGTCGGTCCAGCGCGAATTCAACCGCCGCCTCAAGCGCCGCTTTCAGGAGGAAGGCATCGAGATCGCCGGCGCCGCGAATCCGACCATCATCATTCAGGCGGCCGCTGCGCCGGAGACCGAAAAACGGGAGACCGATGCCGATACGCCGCCCGGCGACCAGCGCTCCGCTGCCGAATGAGGCTGGCCCTGCCGGAGCCTCGTCGGAGCCCTCCCCCTAGTGAGGTGGATTTGAAATACGCCGCATGATAGCGGCCAGGCGGGAGCGTATTTCAAGTCCATAAACCACACTGGAATCATATATTTGCCAGTGACCCTGATGAATCTGACGTTCGTCCAGCACCAGCCCGACAGTGTGACGAACTTCAGATTCGGGTCACTAGACCTTAACGCCGATTAACGATATCGCTTGCTGCGAACCTGCGGAGCCGGAATCTCAATCCGGCCCGAACGGTGCGGGGATGCGCATGCGACGTTTCGATTCCGCTGGATTGCGGGCGGTGGCTCGTGCCGTCACAGTGGCCGCGGTGGCGGGCCTCCTCGCCGGCTGCGTGAGCCAGGGCGAACAGGGGCCGATGGCCGCGATGGCTTATGCCCCGGCGCAAACCGGAACCGTCGCCTTCGAATCCGTCGACGGCCCTCCTCCGCAGGTGTTCGACCGTATGGTCGGAATCCTCAACTCCGAGTCCCAGCTTCGAAACCTGAACGTGGTCACCCGCGAGGCGCCGGCGGCCTATCGGGTCCGCAGCTACATGGCGGCACAGATCCATCGCGGCCGCACGGTGATCTCCTGGGTCTGGGACGTTTACGACGGCAGCCAGCAGCGCGCGCTGCGCCTGTCCGGCGAGGAACAGACCGGGAAAAGCGGCAAGGATGCCTGGGGCGCCGCCGACGACATGGTTCTGCGCAAGATCGCGCAGGCCGGATTCAGCGGCCTCGCGTCGCTGTCCGGGACTGGCCCCACACCTTCGTCAGAACCTGTCCCGACGACGGCCCCGCCATCCGATAGACCGGCCGTCGCGCAGGCCGATGCGCCACAAATCGCGTCAAATCAGGCCGTTTCCGGCTCCAGCCAGCGCCTCGGCTTCGCGGCGGAGTAGGTTCCGGCACGCACCTGCTTAACGATCCGCGTCCTTTCGGCGGGAAAATGGGGATGCGCGTATTGCCAGCAGCATCTCCTACTTGATATCACGCGGCCGACATATTTCTTCCACGTTCCGCGGACGGTCAGAGATGTTGACGAGCGCTTCCACCTTGCCCCGAGGCGAGCTGCTGTCGTCTGGAAAGAACGGTGCGATCAAGCTGGTCGCCGGCAATTCCAACCCCACGCTTGCCAGGGCGATTGCCGAGAACCTCGGACTTCCGCTGACCAAGGCCGTGGTCCGGCGCTTTGCCGACATGGAAATCTTCGTCGAGATTCAGGAGAATGTGCGCGGCTCGGATGTCTTCATCATCCAGTCGACATCCTATCCGGCGAACGACCACCTGATGGAACTGCTGATCATCACCGATGCGCTGCGCCGCGCCTCCGCGCGCCGCATCACGGCGGTGGTACCCTATTTCGGCTATGCCCGGCAGGATCGCAAATCCGGCTCGCGCACGCCGATCTCGGCCAAGCTGGTCGCCAACCTCATCACCCATGCGGGCGCCGACCGCGTGATGACGCTGGACCTGCACGCCGGACAGATCCAGGGCTTCTTCGACATCCCGACCGACAACCTGTTCGCGGCGCCGGTGATGGTGCGCGATATCCGCGACCGATTCGATTCCTCCAAGCTCATGGTGGTGTCGCCGGACGTCGGCGGCGTGGTGCGCGCGCGCAGCCTCGCCAAACGCATCAACACGCCGCTCGCCATCATCGACAAGCGGCGCGAGCGCGCCGGCGAATCCGAGGTGATGAACGTGATCGGCGATCCGACCGGCTACACCTGCATCCTGATCGACGACATCGTCGACTCGGGCGGCACGCTGGTCAACGCGGCCGACGCCCTGCTCGCCAATGGCGCGACGGAAGTCTACGCCTACATCACGCACGGCGTGCTCTCCGGCGGCGCGGTCCAGCGCATCACGAACTCGCGTCTGAAAGAGCTGGTCATCACCGACTCCATCATGCCGACCGAGGCGGTGCAGAACGCGCACAACATCCGCGTGCTGCCGATCGCCGGGCTGATCGGCGAGGCCATCAGCCGCACCGCCGCGGAAGAATCGGTGTCGAGCCTGTTCGACTGAACACCTTCCGGCGAAGCCGGGCCGCCACGCTCCATGCTTGGCGGAGCACGATCTTACAAGCGACGCGACCTTACAAGCGACGCGACCTTACAAGCGACGCGACATCGCCGCGCACGCCGCCGCTTACACGATCCCCGCCGCCACCTGACCGCGCAGCCGTTCGAGGCTGAGCAGCGTCGCCGTGCAGGCCGCAGCGACCTCGCCCCCCTTGTCCCTGAAAAGCCGCGACAGCGTCGCGGTGTCTTCCGCCGCCGCGCCGACTTGCGGCACCGTGAGCACAGCCGAGAACACCGGCACCTCGGTGCGGAGCTGCACATCCATCAGCGCCTGAATCACCGCGCCTGAAATCAGTTCATCGCCGCGGCCACCGCCGTCGACCACAAGCGCGGCCGCCACCAGCGCCGTATAGCGGCGCGTCTTGGCGAGAAGCTGCACATGCAGCGGAATCTCGAACGCGCCGGGGACCTCGAACAGGTCGATCTGCTGGTCGGCGACGCCACGCTCGGCCATGCCCTGCCAGAAGGCCTCGCGGCAGCCTGCGACAACGTCGTAGTGCCAGGACGACTGCACGAAGGCGATGCGCTGCGGCCGCATGAAGCGCGGCTGCATTTCGGCGGGCGCTTCGGAAAGAGAGGCTTCTGTCGCGGAGTCGGTCATTGGCGTCCACCTTGCTGGCGCCGGATTATGCCCTATCGCCGCAACTGCCAGCAAGCCGGGCTCGCCAGACGATGGAGCAGTCATTCCGCGACTCGCAAAACGCGAATCCGATTCCGTTTTGTTCTCATCATCTTCTGGACAAGGTGCCTTTTTCACAGATTTGGCCTGTGGACGGCTCAACGCGGCGTTGCGCGGGCGTCGCAAATCACGGATCAATCCCCCGTGTCGTCGCCGCCGCAAGATCGGGCAGGCAACGACGGTCGCCAGTCGCGACGTTTCAGTCGGCGTTCCCCCGAAACCAGCACAGGGCGCAAAGCATGTCCCTTTTGGACATTCGTTTCGATTCAACCCTCCATCCGCTTGCGGCGGTCGAGGACATGGCGGCAACGAACGACTGGTCTTTCGAGCGGTCGGGCGATGACGAAGTCACCATCCTCTCGCGCGGCCACTGGACCGACTATCAGATCTCGTTCACGTGGATGGACGAGATCGCGGCGCTGCACATGGCCTGCGCCTTCGACATGAAGATCCCCGAACATCGCCGCGCGGAAGTGCAGCGCCTGATCGCGGCCATCAACGAGCAGCTGTGGATCGGCCACTTCGATCTGTGGAGCATGAACGGTCTGATCATGCACCGGCAGGCGCTGGTGCTGCCCGAGGGCCTTCAGGCCTCGACCGCGCAGTGCGAGAGCATGCTGACCAACGCGCTCGACACCTGCGAGCGTTATTTCGCGGCGTTCCAGTTCGTCATCTGGTCCGGCAAGTCGGCAAGCGAAGCGATGGACGCCGCGATGTTCGACACCGCCGGCGAAGCGTGAGCCGGCCATCCATCGTCGTCGCCGATGCCCCGAACGAGGCGGATCGCGACGCGATCCTTCGTGCGCTGATCGCCTACAACGACGCCGCCGGCGGCCCCTCGGGTTTTCATCCGGTCGCCGTTCTCGTTCAGGATCCGGACACCGGCGAGACATGCGGCGGCCTTTGGGGGCGCATCGTCTACGACTGGCTGTTGATCGAATTGCTGGCGATCCCGGAAGCCATGCGCCACCAGCACCTCGGCTCCGATCTGCTCGCCCGCGCGGAAGACGTCGCCCGCGCGCGGAACTGCGCCGGCGTCTGGCTCGACACCTATGCGTTCCAGGCGCCCGACTTCTACCGCAGGCATGGCTACGAGCAGTTTGGCGTGATCGACGATCACCCGCGCGGCGGCCGCCGTTTCTTCTTCAAGAAGACTCTCTGATCCGCGGCAATACCATGGACATCGCGGGCATGCGGCGCGATAGGTGACGCCTTCGCCACCGCAGGAAGCCCACCATGACACCCCCACCCATCAGCAGCCTTTCCGGTCCCATCGTTCTCGCCGGCGCGGGCAAAATGGGCAGTGCCGTGCTGACAGGCTGGCTCGCCGGCGGCCTCGACCCGAAATCCGTCGTGGTGATCGAGCCGCATCCCTCCGACGAGGTGAAAGCCCTCGCCGCGCTCGGTGTCCGACTCAATCCGCCTGCTGACGACATCGGAACGGCCGCCACGGTCCTGCTGGCCGTGAAGCCACAGACCTTCCGCGACGCCGCGCCGCTGGTGCGCCCGCTGATCGCGCCGACGACGCTCGTGATCTCGGTGATGGCCGGCATCACGATTGCCTCGATCACGCAGGCCTGCGGCGGCAGCGTGGTGCGCACCATTCCGAACACGCCCGCCGCGATCGGCCGCGGCATCACCGCCGCGGCTCCAGGACCGAACGTCACCGCCGCGCAGCGGGACGTCACCGATACGCTGCTGCGCGCGACCGGCGTGGTCGAATGGATCGACGACGAAGCGATGATCGATGCGGTGACCGCCGTGTCCGGCTCCGGCCCGGCCTACGTCTTCCTGCTCGCCGAGGAAATGGCGAAAGCCGGCGAAGCGGCTGGCCTTCCGGCCGATCTCGCCGCCCGGCTCGCGCGCGCCACGGTGTCGGGCGCTGGCGAACTGCTGCACCGCTCCGATCTCGATCCCGCGACGCTGCGCAAGAACGTCACCTCGCCGGCCGGCACCACAGCCGCCGCGCTCGCCGTGCTGATGGCCGACGATGGTTTCGAGCCGCTGCTCAAGCGCGCCATCGCCGCAGCGACCGCACGCTCGAAGGAGCTGGCGGGCTAGCCGCAGACCCTACACCGGCACGCGCACGGTCGCGCGCAGGCCGCCGAGCGGACTGTCGCCGAGCATGATCTCGCCGCCGTGGGAACGCGCGATGTCGCGGGCGATAGCGAGGCCAAGCCCGGTGCCTCCCTCGTCCTGATTGCGCGCATCGTCGAGCCGCAGGAACGGCTTGAACACTTCCTCGCGCATCGCAGGCGGAATACCCGGCCCGTCGTCATCGATGGTCACGGAGAGATAGCGGTGATCGCGATGCCCGGTGATCGCGATCTCGTCGGCATAACGCGCGGCATTGGAGACGAGATTGGCGAGGCAGCGCTTGAAGGCGGCCGGCTTCACGGTCACCACCGGCTGGCCGTGGAACGTCACCGTGGCCTTGTGGCCATGCCGTTCGGCGTCGCTGCGCAATTCCTCCAGCGCCTGCGCCATGTCGGTCGGCTGCGCCTGCTCGCCGCTGTCGCCGCGCGCGAAGGCGAGATAGGCCTCCAGCATCGCGCCCATCTCGTCGACGTCCTTGCGCATGCCCTCGGTCTCGGGACTGTCGCCGATCAGCGCCAGTTCCAGCTTGAAACGGGTCAGCACGGTGCGCAGGTCGTGCGACACGCCGGCCAGCATCGCGGTGCGCTGCTCGATGGAGCGCTCGATGCGCGACTTCATTTCGAGGAAGGCATAGGCCGCGCGCCGCACCTCGCGCGCCCCGCGCACGCGGAAATTCGGCTCGTCGCGGCCCTTGCCGAAATTCTCCGCGGCGTCCGCCAGTTTCAGGATCGGCTTGATCTGGTTGCGCAGGAACAGAATGGCGACCAGCAGCAGCAGCGACGAGGTGCCGAGCATCCAGAACAGGAAGATTTCCGAATTTGACGCATAGGCCGCGCTGCGCAGCGCGAAGATGCGCATCACCGTGTCGTCGAGGCGGATGCGGATTTCCACCCAGCTTGAACGCCCCACGGTATCGATCCAGAACGGGCGGCCGATCTGCTGGCTGAGTTCGCGCGAGAGCGCCTGATCGAGCAGCGAGAAGAACGGCTTCGGCCCCGGCGCGGGCATGTCGCCGGGCGGCAGGAAGTCAACCACGAGGCTGAGCCGCTGCTGTGCGATCTTGCGCAGCAGGCTGCGGTCCTTGTCCTGCGGATAGCCCTTGTAGATGTCGATCAGCGCCGCGATGTCCTGCACCACGGCCTGCGACAACCGTCGCGTCACCGTGTTCCAGTGCCGCTCCATGAAGACGAAGGCGACGACCGATTGCAGGATGACCATCGGCACGATGATCAGCATCAGCACGCGGGCATAAAGCCCCTTCGGCATGATGCTGTTGAAGGCGCGGCCGAGCAGGCCGGACGCATAGGACATCCGCCGCGACGCCGTGCGGATCAGATTCAGGCCGGTGTCGAGCGTGCTCACGCGCGCCTCACGGCGAGGCCACCAGCCGGTAGCCGATGCCACGCACCGCCTGCAGGAACAGCGGATTGGCCGGATCGTGCTCGATCTTGCGCCGCAGGCGATTGATCTGGACGTCCACCGCGCGCTCGTTGACGCCGTTGCCGGTGAGCGCCGCGCGCGGCACCGTCTCGCCGGGATCGGCTGCGAGAATACGCAGCATCTCGCGCTCGCGGTCGGTGAGATGAATCATCTCCTCGCCCTTGCGCAGTTCGCCGCGTTCGAGGTGATAGACGTAAGGGCCGAACGCCACCGACTCCGCCGGCGCGGGCGCGCTCGGCGCGGTGCGCTTGAGGATATTGGCGATGCGCAGCGACAGTTCGCGCGGCTCGAACGGCTTGGCGACATAATCGTCCGCGCCGATCTGCAATCCCTCGATGCGACTCTCCGGCTCGTGGCGGGCGGTGAGCATCAGGATCGGGACGGTCGAGCCCGTCCTGATGTCCCGCGCAAACTCGAATCCGGTTTCGCCCGGCATCATCACATCGAGAATCATCAGATCGAAATGCAGGCTCAGCAGCTTTGATCGCGCGTCGGCGGCGCTCGATGCCGTGGTGACGCGATAGCCCTCGGTGGCGAGAAAGCGCGACAGCAGATCGCGAATGCGCCGGTCATCGTCGACCAGCAGCAAATGCGGCGCATCGTCGGCCAGTTGCACGCGGCGGCTGGCCGGGATTGCAGCTTCGATCATTTGCTCACACCCTCCCGATTGCGCTTCAGCAGAACGTCCAGCACCTTGTCCGGATCGTCGTGGTCGATCATCGCCAGCAGAAAGCGCCGGACGGCATCCGCATCCCGCTCGTCGAAGCCGCCGAGCGCGCGCTCGATCCGCCTCGTCTGCACCTGCGCCAGTCTGGTCACCAGCGTTTCGCCCTTGGGGGTGGCATAAAGAAGGCGCTGGCGGCGGTCGCTGTCGCCGGATTTCTGGACGATATAGCCCTCGTCGAGCAGTTGCTTCAGCACACGCCCGAGCGACTGTTTGGTGATGCGCAGCACCTCCAGGAGGTCTGCGACCTTCAGCCCGGGGTAGCGCGTGACGAAATGCAGAACCCGGTGATGAGCACGGCCGAAGCCGAAGGCTTCCAGCACATGATCGGCGTCGCCCACGAAGTCCCGGTAGGAAAAAAACAGCAGTTCGATGATGTCCCAGCGCGGGACGGCGGGATCAGGTGCCGGGGTCCCGGCCGCGCCGGCGCGCATGGCTGGCTTGAAATTTATGTCAGCCATATTGACACATTCCGAGTTCAATATTACAAAAATGACCGTCGCCGCGAAATTTTCGATCCTGACGCGTGCGCCGCCGGTTCCGCGACGCGGATCGGTGCTTCGCAACGGCGCTGGCCGCCGCTATTCTCATCCTCGAGCGATTGTGGTTCGACATCGCACGAAACATACTGGACTTCGCGTGTTCCGCCAAAGCGGAAACCACAGGGCGGTCCGGGTCCGGGAGAAGGTCCGTGGGAGTTTCATTCGACAAGATCGACGGCGACTTATGGCTGAAATTCGAAAGCCGGCCGACGTCAAATCCGACCTCTGACGAGGAGCGCGCGGCGAAGCTGGTCAATCCGGGCTTCGGCCGGATCTTCACCGACCACATGGCCATCGTCCGCTACAACGACGAGCAGGGCTGGCATGACGCGCGGATCGAGTCCCGCGCCAATTTCGCGCTCGATCCTGCCGTCGCGGTGCTGCATTACGCCCAGGAAATCTTCGAGGGTCTGAAGGCTTACCGGCGCGCCGACGGCGGCGTGAACCTGTTCCGCCCCGACGCCAACGCCCAGCGCTTCCTGAATTCAGCCCACCGCATGGCGATGGCGCCGTTGCCGGCGCCGGTGTTCATCGAGGCGGTGAAGCAGCTCGTGCGCACCGATCAGGCATGGGTGCCCGAGGGTGAAGGCAGCAGCCTCTATCTGCGCCCGTTCATGATCGCGAGCGAGGTTTTCCTCGGCGTCAAGCCGTCGGCGGAATACATCTTCGCGGTGATCGCCTCGCCGGTCGGCTCCTATTTCAAGGGCGGCCCCGCGCCGGTGTCGATCTGGGTCTCGGAACACTACACGCGCGCCGCCGTGGGCGGCACGGGCGCCGTCAAATGCGGCGGCAACTACGCTGCGAGCCTGCGCGCCCAGGCCGAGGCCATAGATCACGGCTGCGATCAGGTGGTGTTCCTCGACGCGCTGGAGCGGCGCTATGTCGAGGAACTCGGCGGCATGAACGTCTTCTTCGTGTTCGACGACGGCTCGCTGCTGACCCCTCCGCTGGGAACGATCCTGCCAGGCATCACGCGCGATTCCATCATTGCTCTTGCGCGGGAGGCTGGCACCACTGTGCGCGAGATGCCCTATACGATGGACCAGTGGCGGGCGGACGCCGCCAGCGGAAAGCTGAAGGAAGCCTTCGCCTGCGGGACGGCGGCCGTCATCTCGCCGATCGGCAAGGTCTGCTCTACCAGCGGCGACTTCACCATCAACGGCGGCATCGCCGGGCCCGTCGCGATGGAACTGCGCAAGCAGTTGATCGATATCCAGTACGGCCGCGTGCCCGACACGCACAGCTGGATCAGCCACGTGCTGTGATCGGCCGCGAGATCTTTCCGCTGCTCCCCACCGGAATCGGAAGACATGGCTGCACGCCCGCAGCCATGATGACCATGGAGAGAATTGAGTGCCTGAAGTTACGATCATGATGGCCGAAGGCCGTAGCGACGATCAGAAGAAAGCGGTCATGAAGGGCATCACCGAAGCGGTGGTGACCCATCTTGGCGTCTCGGCAGAGGTCGTTACGGTCCAGATCGTCGAAGCCAAGCTCACCGATAAGATGAAGGGGGGCAAGACCTTCGCCGAGATCAAGGCCGAGCAGGCGAAATAACCGCCGGATCCGGCGAGCCACCGCACCGCCAAAAGCTTCGCATACAAGTCCGAGCTTGTCTTATTCCAAGCTCTTCTAAATTCCGAGCCGGACGTGGCGTGCCGGAGCGCCACGTCCGAGGCTTTGTTTCCGATCGTTACCAACCGTAACGAGGCGGAAACGATTCCGTAAGGAAGCCGCCGCTTTCGCGGGCCATCGTGCCCGCCATGAAAACCCTCGCTGTCACGCTCCTGCTCGGTATCGCCCTGATCGCTTCCTTCGCAGCGGCCCGGAGGTGCGATGCCGATGTAAGCAGCCTTCGCACAGGATCGATGACCCTGTCGGGATGCAAGGCACCGCTCCGGGCGATCAACTACACGCCCGGTGCCCTCGACACCTACCTGTCCGCCTCGCAGGCGCACTTGCTGATGACTGTCGGCGCCGCGCGATAGACGTCCCGTCCCTCAGGCGAACACCGCGATGTTCTGGCGCGCTGCGATGATCGGCGCACCCCGCGCGTTCCAGATGTGCATGGTCTGCCCCGAATAGCCCTGCGCCGCGTGATCAGCGCTGGTGCGCAGCAGCCACCATCCGTCGTCGGTGTTCAGATCGTCGGCCAGTACGTCGAGCGTCCATGTCATGGTGCTGATGATGCCGAACTCCTTGAACAGGATGATGGCGGCCGGCGGCGGCGCATCCGCCAGCGCCACCAGCGGGACGATGGACGACGCCGGCACCGGATCGCGATGACGCAGCCACAGCGTCATCGTCGGATCGCCGCCCGACAGCGGCATGTTTCCAGCGGCGAGCCTTCCGTCGAAATGGCTGACGAAGGACAGCGTCTTCGGTGCGGACCTGAAAAAGTTCGGACATTCGTCCGGCGGCTTCACGTCCGGCGCGCGGGCGGCGGCGTGCTGGATCGCCGACCGGCGCGCGGCGCCGAAACAGAAGATCGCCCGCGTCGCAAGACCCGCCTCACCAAACAGATCGACGCCGACATACGTGGTCGATTTTCCCTGACGCAGGATGGACGGCCTGAGCGTGAGACGGCCTGTCGCAGGCCCGATGAAGGACAGTTGCGCTGAACGTAGCAGTGGCAGATCGGGCACGAAGCGCAACGCGCTTTCGAGGCACAATGCGCCTCCGAGACCGCCGTAAAGCGTGCGTCCCTGCAACCAGTCGTCGCTGACAGTGATGGTGAAGGCGTCGTCCTCGCGCACGATGGCGCCGAGCAGATCAGAAAATTCCGTCATTTCGTCCTCGGCCGTTTTGCCGGGACCATAAAATGATATTCGTCATGCTACAAGAGGGCCGTGCCGTCGCGCGAACGAGACGAGTCCGAGCCGTTCGCGCAGCATCCAGCGCCGGATCATCACGACCGCCACCGCGACGAGACCCGCGGCGAGGCCCATCCAGACGCCGACGCCACCGAACCCGAGCTTGAACGCAAACAGCAGGCTGAGCGGCATGCCGAAGCCCCAGTAGCCGAGCGCGGCATAGATCATCGGCACGCGGGTATCCTGCAGGCCGCGCAGCATGCCAGCCCCCATCACCTGTGCGCCATCGGCGATCTGGAACACCGCAGCCCACACAAGGAACGACGCGGCCGTGCTGACCACGAGCGCATTGGCCGGATCGTTGGTGTCGATGAAGATGGAGATCAGCAGCCGTGGCGCGGCCAGCAGAAGCACACTCGTGATCGACATGAATCCGACCGCCAGCACGAACGCGCTCCAGCCGGCGCGCGCGATTCCATCGCGATCCTGCGCGCCGAAGGCAAGCCCGACGCGCACCGTCGCGGCCTGCGCCAGCCCGAGCGGCACCATGAAGAACGCCGATGCGATCTGGATCGCGATCGAATGCGCCGCGATGGCATGCGGGCCGAACTGTCCCATCAAAAACACGGCGGCGCTGAACACCGTCACCTCGAACGCCAGCGTCGCGCCGATCGGCAGGCCGATCCGCCACAGCCTGGCAAAGCGCGGCCAGTCCGCACGCCACCAGTTGCCGAACACACGGTAGCGACGAAACTTGCGGCTGAAGATCACGACCGCTGCAAGGCCCGCGAACAGAAACAGGTTGGACAGCGCCGTCGCCAGTCCCGAGCCTTCGAGGCCCATGGCGGGCAGGCCCAGATGGCCGAACACCAGCACCCAGTTCGCGGCGATATTGAACACAATCGCGACGCCCGTGACCGCCAGCGCCCACAGCGGCCGCTCCAGCGCGGAAACGAACGAACGAAGCACGACAAAACCAAGGAACGGCAGAAAACCCCATTGCAGATGGCGCACGAAGGACTGCCCCTGCGCAGCCAGATCCGGCGTCTGCCCGAGCAGCAACAGGATCGGCTCGGCGTGCCACAACACGATCCAGCTCGGCAGCGAGATCGCCACCGCCGACCACAGTCCCTGCCGGAACGTACGGCGCACGTCGCGCACATAGCGACGCTTGCGGCCGATCGCCTCGGCCATCATCGGCGAGGTCGCAATCAGCAGACCGATGCCGAACAGCAGGATTGCGATGTAGAGATTGACACCGAGCGTCGCGGCGGCGAGTGGCTGCGCGCCGAGTCGCCCGATCACGATCACATCCGTGGTGGTCAGCGCGACCTGGGCGAGATTGGTGAGAACCAGCGGCCAGCCGAGTGCCAGCGTCGCCCGGAATTCTCCGAGCCACAGATCGCGCGGCGAGGCGCTAGGGCGGTTGGCGACGAGCATGATTCTCGGTTCGGGAGCATGGTGAATGGGCTTTCGCGCCACCCGAGGTCGAGGCTTCCGGCGCGGGACGGGCTTGATAGTCCGGCCGCGGCACTTTGACCAGCATGCATGGCGCAGCGGATAGCCTCCCTCATCGGCGAACCCGCAACAACCTGAGCGTGCCTTCGCCGCACGTGGAACTATTTCACCTCCATGACAACGGTGCTAAATAGCCCAACCTCTTATGACGCGTGGAGCCGACCCCACTGATGCTGAGCGTTGTGATACCGACCGAGGACGCCGAAGTTCCTGTCGTCGCAACTCTCGCGGCCCTCGTGCCGGGTGCCGCAGCCGGCGTTATTCGCGAGGTGCTGCTCGTGGACCGCTCGGGCTCGGACGCCATTGCTCACGTCGCGGATGAAGCCGGCTGCCAGTACATTCGCGTGGCCGGAACGCGCGCGCAGGCGCTTGCGGCCGGTGCGAAAAGGGCCCGCGGACCCTGGCTGATGTTCCTGCACCCCGGCGCAGTGCTCGAATCCGGCTGGATCGAGGAGACGACCCGTTTCGTTCAGACCATCGGAGCCAGCGGCCGGCCGCGCGCTGCGGTCTTCCGCTATGCGCCTTCGCCCTACAGCGAGGCCCGGCTGCGAGACACCCTGCGGCTTGTCACGCGGCGGCTGCTGGGGCCGGGTGCCGATCAGGGCCTCCTGATCGGCCGCGACCATTATGAGCGCCTCGGCGGCTACCGTGCCGACACGCACCGCTCCGAGGCCCGGCTCCTGCGGCAGCTCGGACGCACCGCCCGGATCACCCTGCAAAGCAGCATCATCGTCGTGCCCTGAATCCCGCGACCGACCCGCCACGCGATGGGTTCGGGATATTAGTTGACTAAGTCAGATAATTGTCTGTATTCGTCATATATAGGAAACGACAGGCCCTCGCCATGAACGACATCGCCGCCGTCCGCGCATTCGCGCGCTTCTATACGCGCAGAATCGGGATTCTCGACCCGCATCTGCTTGGCGGCCCGTTCTCGCTGACGGAGGCGCGAATCCTGTTCGAGCTCGCCCACCGCGACGCGCCGACGGCGACCGAAATCGCGGCAGCGCTCGACCTCGACTCGGGGTATCTCAGCCGCATCATCCAGACCTTCGCCGACCGCAAGCTGGTCCGCCGCACCCCGGCGCCGGAAGACCGCCGGCAGAACCGGCTGAGCCTGACCGCCGCAGGCCGCGAGACGGTGGCAACGCTGGAAAACAACTCCAACCAGGCCGTCGCCGCCATGCTCGACGCGCTGACGCCGTCGCAACGCGCCCGGCTCACCGGCGCGATGGCCGCGATCCAGACGCTGCTGACCGAACCCGCGGCAGCCCCGGCAGCGACCCTGCGGCCGCACCGGCCCGGCGACATCGGCCGGATCGTGCAGGCTCACGGCGAGCTTTACGCCCGCGAATACGGCTTCGATTCCAGTTTCGAAAGCCTCGTCGCCCAGATCGCCGGGCAGTTCCTCGCCACGTTCGATCCATCGCGCGAAGGCTGCTGGATCGCCGAACTGGACGGCCGGCCGGTCGGATCGCTCGTGCTGGTGCGCGCCTCCGACGACGTCGCCAAGTTCCGGCTGCTGTATGTCGATCCCGACGCGCGGGGCCACGGCATCGGACGGCTGCTCGTGCAGGCCGGCATCGAATTCGCGAAGGCCCGCGGCTATCGCAAGATCACGCTGTGGACGCAGAGCATCCTCGATGCGGCGCGCGCCATCTATGGCGCGGCCGGTTTCCGGCTGGTGGCCAGCGAGCCGCACCGCAGTTTTGGACGCGATCTCATCGGCGAGACGTGGGAGCTCGATCTCGGAGCCTGATCGTGAGCGACCATCATGGCGAAAGACCACGACAGGTGACGCCCGATTTACTCGCGATGTATGCGCGGCGCGCTCACGAGCTGCGCCAGCAGGCCTTCAACAATTTCTGGCACCGTCTGTTTCGCAGCCTCATCAGGCTGACGCGGCGGCGATAGCATCTCGGACGCAGCGCGGTCAGACGGTCGCCCCCCGCGCCTTGTCGCGGCGCAGATGCTCGTCAAGACGCGGCATGATCTCGACAAAGTTGCAGGGCCGCGTGCGGTAGTCGAGCTGATGCGCGAGAATGCCGTCCCAGCCATCGCGGCACGCGCCGGGAGAGCCCGGCAGACAGAAGATATAGGTCGCGCCCGCGACACCCGCCGTCGCGCGGCTTTGAATCGTGGACGGACCGATCTTGGCGTGGCTCAGCATATGGAAGGCAATCGAGAAGCCATCCATCCGCTTCTCGAACAGCGGTTCGACAGCCTCGGGGGTCACATCGCGCCCCGTGAATCCGGTGCCGCCGGTGGTGATCACCACATCGACGCCCGGATCGGCGACCCACGCCCTCACGCGTGCACGGATCGTCTCGATGTCATCGGGTACGATATCGCGCGCGGCGAGGCGATGTCCCGCCCCTTCCAGACGATCGACAAGTGTATTGCCGGATTTGTCGTCGGCAAGACTGCGCGTGTCCGAGATCGTCAGCACCGCGATGTTCAGCGGAATGAAGTCCCGGACGTTGCCGGAAACATCTGCAGCCATGTCGGTCTCCAATCGCGTGTGGGCGTCTGAAGACCGGAATCATGCTGTCGCGCCGTTTTGTCAACGGCGCGACAGATCCACCACCTTAGTGGCGATGACGATGACGGCGGGGAGCCGGAGCAACCGGCTGCAATTCCATGCCCTGGAAGCCGAGCGCAAAATTGAGGCCGGTCTGGCCCTGCGTCGGCACCGGCTGCAGAACGACGGAACCGCCCGGTCCCCCGGTCACGGCGTTGGAGCCAGCGCCGAAACCGATGGTCATGCTCGAACCCACACCACCGTAGCGGCCGCCGAGTCCACCGCGGGGCACGCGGCCGGTCGGGGTCAGCACATTCCAGCCAAGCGCCCAGCGCTGGGTCACGCCAACGTCAACGCCGACGCGGCTGATCTTCGCGGCATAAGGCTCCGGACGACGGCCCGGACGCTGAAAGGTGCAGTCCAGCACCGACTCCGAACCGACGGCCAGACCGATCGTCGGCCCACCCTGGCATTGCAGCGTGCCCGCAGGCACAACGGACTGCGCATTGGCACCCGCGAAAGAGGCCAGCAGCAATCCCGCTGCGAGACCAACCGACATCGACAAACCACGCATTGACGTACTCCGACTAAGATGAAGCCATTGAGGCCTTCGCACGTCGGACATCATTGTGGTCGAAACAGGGCTTCTGCGGTGCGGCGCGATCTTATTCGCACACCGCACGCAGGAATGTTTCGAAGTGTGGCCTTAACGACCCGGACGCAGTTCGAGGCTCTCGACGCCGACCGCGAGATTCACGCCGACCTGCCCCTGCAGGCTGAGCGGCTGCAGCGCGATGGAATTGTTAGACCCGCCGACAAGCGCGTTGGCGCCGACGCCGACACCGACGGACGCGCTGCTCTGCGCGCCGGCGTAATTGCCGGACAGATCTCCGGGCCCGAGCTGCGCAGTCGGAGCGAACACGACCCACGCCAGCGCCGATTCGGCGGTGAAGCCCAGATCGATTCCAACCTTGCGCACGGTCGCGACATAGCGATCGTCCGGCCGTCCCGCGCCACGGAACACGCAGCCGAGATTGGTCACCGATCCGACGATGAAACCGAAGCTCGCTCCGCCGCGGCATTCGAGCGTGCCGACCTGAACGGCTTGGGCACCCTGTGCGGACGCGCCAAGCGTCGTCGCGAGCAAAGCGGCCCCGGCGAGAAGAGCAAGACGGGTCATGAAATATCTCCGGCAGAAGGGTTGAGGTGCAAACGACTCCAGGCGAGTCGACCCTATCAATCTAGCATGGCTGCGATGCAGCTTGCCAGCGACAGCGCTACGACAAGGGCCAGATTGGTGCACGAGGCGTTAAGCACGACCATCACCCGTATCAGTGCCCCCATTCTATCGGCACCGGACAAAAAAATGCCCGCGAGATCGCGGGCATTTTGAAAGGTCTCTTTTCCGTAATCTTATTTCAGGTTGCCGCAGAACCGCTGGATGCGCTTGCAGGCTTCCTCAAGATCCGCCGTCTTGGTGGCATAGGAGATGCGGAATGCCGGGCCAAGCCCGAAGGCCGAGCCCTGCACCACCGCGACGCCTTCCGCCTCCAGCAGTTCGGTGACGAAATCCTCGTCGGTCTCGATTCTCTTGCCCGACGGGGCGGTCCTGCCGATGGTCCCCGCACAGGACGGGAAGACGTAGAACGCGCCCTCGGGGCGCGGGCAATCGATCCCCGTCGCCTGATTGAGCATCGAGACCACGAGATCGCGGCGCTCCTTGAACACTTTATTGTTGTCGTCGATGAAGTCCTGCGGCCCGTTCAGCGCTTCGACCGCCGCCCACTGTGCGATGGATGAGGGATTCGAGGTCGACTGCGACTGGATCGTCGCCATCGCGGTGATGAGTTCAGCGGGACCGGCGGCATAACCGATGCGCCAGCCGGTCATGCAATAGGCCTTGGATACGCCGTTGACCGTCAGCGTGCGGTCGAACAGCGCCGGCTCCACCTGTGCGATGGTCGCAAAGGTGAAGTCGTCATAGACAAGGTGCTCGTACATGTCGTCCGTCATGATCCAGACATGCGGATGCTTGAGCAGCACTTCGGTGAGTTTCTTCAGGTCCGCCCACGAATAGGCCGCCCCGGTCGGGTTCGACGGCGAGTTGAGGATCACCCACTTCGTCTTCGGCGTGATGGCCGCTTCGAGCTGCTCCGGCTGCAGACGGAAGCCGTTCTCCGCCGTGCAGACCACCGAGACCGGCTCGCCACCGGCGAGCGCGACCATTTCGGGATAGCTGACCCAGTACGGCGCGGGGATGATCACCTCGTCGCCCGGATTGAGCGTCGCCATCAGCGCGTTGTAGAGCACCTGCTTGCCACCAGTGCCGACCGACACCTGGTTCGGCTTGTAGGTCAGGCCGTTCTCGCGCTGGAACTTGGCGATGATCGCCGCCTTCAACTCGGGAATGCCGTCCACGGCGGTGTACTTGGTCTTGCCTGCCTCGATCGCGTGAATCGCGGCCAGCTTGATGTTGGCGGGCGTATCGAAATCCGGCTCGCCTGCGCCGAGGCCGATCACGTTGCGGCCCGCCGCTTTGAGCTGCCGCGCCTTTTCCGTGACCGCGATGGTCGCGGACGGCTTGACGCGGGAAAGGGCGGCGGACAGGAACGACATTGCAATCTCCTGACAAACGGGCGCAGAGGCTCTCTTGGCCTGACGTGAGCGCGTGTCTTGGTGGGCGGGAGCGCACCATAAGCATGGCACTCCCGCACCGCAAGGCGGTTGTCCTTCAACGAAGCGTTAAAACCGCTCCAATACGGTGGCGCGTCGTCCATCCTCGTCGGGAACCGATGTCAGCATCGCGCTCATCATGGCATGAGGCCACCAGCCGCCTGCGCAGTGGCGCGTGGCTCACGCCGGAGCGCATGCGCGGCTATTGCCTGATCCTGCTGGTCATCGGCCTGGCAGGCTTCGCCGTCTGGATCGCCATGTCGGACGGACTGGTCGACCGCAACAACAAGCCGATCGGCACCGACTTCTCCAATCCTTACGCCGCCGGCGTGCTGGTGCTCGAAGGCCGCGCCGCCGATGCCTATGATCCCGCGCTCCTGCACGCGGCGGAAAAGGCCGTGTTCGGCGGCCGCGACGTGCCTTTCTTCGGCTGGCATTATCCGCCGTTCTTTTTCGCGATCGCCGCGCTGGTGGCCCTGCTGCCTTATGCGGGCGGTCTGCTGCTCTGGCTCGGAACCAGTCTCGCGGGCTATCTCGCCGTGATCCATGCCATCGTGCCGCGCCGCGAGACCTGGCTGGCGGCGCTGGCCTTTCCCGGCGTTCTGATCACCATCGGCCACGGCCAGAATGCCTTCTTCACCGCCGCCCTGCTCGGCGGCGCGATGCTCGTTCTCAACAGCCGTCCGATCCTCGCGGGCGTACTGATCGGCCTGCTCGTCTACAAGCCCCAGTTCGGACTGCTCATTCCACTGGCGCTGCTTGCGGGCGGCTACTGGGTGACGATCGCGGCGGCTGCGGCAACCGTGCTGGCGCTGATCGCCGCCAGCACGCTGGTGTTCGGCGTCGACATCTGGCTGGCATTCTACGGTTCGACGAAATTCACTCAAACCGTCGTCCTCGAACAGGGCACCACCGGCTGGGAGAAGATCCAGTCGATGTTCTCCGCCGCCCGCATGTGGGGAGCCGGCGTCCCGACCGCGTATCTGCTTCAGGGACTGCTCACCGTGACCGTGGCTATCGGCCTGATCTGGCTGTGGCGCAGCCGCAGCGCCTTCGATTTCAAGGCTGCAGCTCTTGCCACCGCCTGCCTGCTGGCGACGCCCTACGTGCTGGACTACGATCTTATGGTGCTGTCGGTGGCCATCGCCTTCCTCGTGCGGCAGGGCCTTGCGCGCGGCTTCGGCGATTATGAGGTGACGCTTCTCGCCGCGGCGTGGCTCGTGCCGCTGCTGACCCGGTCCATCGCAGGCACGACGGGACTTCCGCTCGGCCTGATCGTGACGGCCGTGCTGTTCGCTGCGACCCTGCGGCGCGCATGGCAGGATCTTGCTGTACCGCAGCATGCGGTAGCATAGCCTTCGGATTTTTCCGCAAGGCTGAAAATTTCGACGCTTTCAATGATATCAACCTTGCGAGAACAGGCGCGCATCGACCATTGTTTGGCCGCGATGGCGGCGGAGAAGCGCGGCCAGCACGCGAGCCGAGGCACACCGATGTATACGCTCTATTCGATGCAGCGATCCGGCAACAGCTACAAGGTCCGCCTTGCGATGGCGCTGCTCGACCAGCCCTATCGCGCCGTCGAAATCGATATCCTCAGGGGCGAGAGCCGCACGCCGGATTTCCTCGCCAAGAATCCGTCCGGCCAGGTGCCGCTGCTGGAGGTCGAGCCGAGCCGGTACCTCGCCGAATCCAACGCCATCCTCTGGTACATCGCCGCCGGGACGCCGCTCGCTCCGGAGCATCGCATCGATCGCGCCGAGGCGATGCAATGGATGTTCTTCGAACAGCACGCGCTCGAACCGAACATCGGGGCCGCGTATTTCTGGCTGGCGCTGGTGCGCGGCGGCCGCGAATTGCAGATGCACGCGCTGGAGGACTGGATGGAGCGCGGCTACGGCGCACTTCAGGTGATGGACAAGCATCTGAGCAGCCGCGAGTACTTCGCCGCCGGACAACTGACCGTCGCCGACATCGCCCTCTATGCCTACACGCATATGGCCCATCTGGCGGATTTCGACCTGACGGGCTTTCCGGCGATCCGGCGCTGGCTGCACCGGGTGGAGCAGGAGCCACGCTATGTCAGCATCATGTGGAAGCCCAACGAACAGGAAGGCGAACTGCGTCTCGCAGCCGAGTAGGACGATCTGGCGGCGTGGATAACGGTAACTGACGCCCGCCACGCCACGCTTCAGCCGCAATCGACGCTGCGCGCGCCGCAATATCGCCCGCGATTCATGAGACTTATCAACTGTCAGTCGTGATTCGCGTGACCCTGTCAGGATAATCTCCCATGAGCCGGCTTTCCCACGCCGCACCATCTGCGATCCATGATGCCCGCGCAGCCGGCTTGCGGCTGACCCACGCCTTCGCCGCGCCGCTGGCCGTGGCCACGCTGTCGCTCGGCGTCCTTGTCACGCTGGCCATGGTCTCAGTCCGGCTTCTGTCCGGACTGGCCGCCTGAACGAAGCGGCCCGCTCCCGGATCGCGCGGCGACCGCCAAACGCTCCCTCGACCTCATAACGGTTTCGTTTCCAACCGTCCGTCGGACGGAGGCATCCGATGAAATCGCCCCTGGTTCTGGTCACCACCTCGCTGTCCGCGGCTATTGTCGTCGTGACCTCGCTGCTGGTCGCGACGGCCACGCGCGGGCAAAACACCTCGTTCACCTCCTCCGCCGGCCCGTTACAGGTGGAAGCCGTCGCGCGCGATCTCGTCAATCCGTGGGGGCTCGCCTTTCTGCCGGACGGGCGGATGCTGGTGACCGAACGGCCGGGCCGTCTGCGCATCGTGAGCAGTGGCGGCGAACTGTCGCCTCCGGTCACCGGCGTTCCGAATGTCTGGGCCTCGGGTCAGGGCGGCCTGCTCGACGTCGCCGTCGATCGGGCGTTCGGAGAAAGCTCCACGATCTACCTTTGCTTTGCAGAGCGAGCCGGACAGGGTGGGCGCACCTCGGTCGCGCGCGGCAAACTCGTGCAGGGCCCTGCCCCGCGCCTCGACGATGTACGCGTGATCTTCCGTCAGGACGGCCCGCTCTCGTCCGGAAACCACTATGGCTGCCGCATCGCGCAAGGCGAGGACGGCAATCTGTTCATTGGGCTTGGCGACCACTACGCCTACCGCGACGAGGCGCAAAATCTCGGCAATCATCTCGGCAAGATCGTCCGCATCACGCCGGATGGATCCGCACCGCCGGACAATCCTCTCGTCGGGCGCACGGATGCAAGGCCGGAAGTCTGGAGCTATGGCCACCGCAACATCCAGTCGCTCGCCTTCCGGCCGGGCACCGGCGAGCTTTGGGAGGTCGAGCACGGCCCGCGCGGCGGCGACGAGGTGAACATCGTTGAAAAGGGCAAGAACTACGGCTGGCCCGTGATCGGCTACGGCATCGACTACAGCGGCGCGCGGATTCATCAGGGCACGGCGAAGGCCGGCATGGAGCAGCCGGTGAAATACTGGGTGCCCTCCATCGCCCCGTCCGGCATGGCGTTCTACACCGGCGATCTGTTTCCGCGATGGAAGGGCAGCCTGTTCGTTGGCGCCCTCGCCGGACAGATGCTGGTGCGCCTCACCGTCAGCGGCCGCGCCGTGACGGGCGAGGAGCGCCTGCTGCAGAACCTCAATGAACGAATCCGCGACGTCCGGCAGGGGCCTGACGGCGCGCTCTATCTTCTGACTGACAACTGGGAGGGGCGGATTCTGCGGATTTCACCGCCGGGAAAATAGAACGCCCGCTCATCCCCATTTGTGGAAGATGAAATAAGCCCCGAGCGCGATGAAGAGAAACCCGAGCGCGTGATTCCAGCCCAGCGGCTCCTTCAGGTACAGCACGGAAAACCCGGCGAACACCACCAGCGTGACCACCTCCTGAATGGTCTTGAGCTGCGCGGCCGAATAGACCTCGCTGCCCCAGCGGTTGGCGGGGACGGCCAGACAATATTCGAAAAACGCGATACCCCAGCTGACGACGATGACAAGCGGCAGCGCGCTGCCCTTGAATTTCAGGTGTCCGTACCAGGCGAAGGTCATGAAGATGTTGGAGGCGAGCAGCATCAGGATCGGCAGAACGGCGGGCGGGATCGTGAACGGCATAGGAGGCTCCAGACAGGATGGCCGGGCGCATGCAAGGACCGGCGACCGAAGCAATACCGCCGAAGGCTTCCGGTTCCCACCGTCATGCTGGCGTCGCAGGATTGACCCATCTAGGAACAGGATATTTCGAATCCCGTCCGACCCGCATCCGCACCACCGAGCCCGCCGATGATACGCACCATCCTGATCGTCGCGGCTGTCGCCATCCTCACCATGGCGCTGCTGCCATTCCACCTGATCGGACTGGCCTTCAACCTGCCGCTGCAGCGGATCGTCCCGCATCTGTATCATCGCGCCATCTGCCGGCTGATCGGCGTGCGGATCCATCGGGTCGGAGCCCCGACCCGCGACCGGCCGGCGCTGATCCTTTCAAACCACACCTCCTGGCTCGACATCTGTGTCATCACCGCGGCGATGCCGGTGGTGTTCGTCGCCAAGAGCGAGGTGGAGACCTGGCCGGTGATCGGCTGGCTGGCGCGGTTGCAGCGGACGGTGTTCGTGGAGCGCGAGCGGCGGAGGCGGACCGGCGAGCAGACCCGCGCCATCGGCGACCGGTTGCTGAATGGCGACGCCGTGGTGCTGTTCGCCGAGGGGACCTCCGGCGACGGCATGCGCGTGCTGCCGTTCCGCTCCGCCCTCGTCGGCGCGGTCCACCACGCGCTCGGCGCCTCCTCCCACCATGACGCGATTACCGTGCAGCCGCTGTCGGTGGCCTATACCGGCCTGAACGGCGTGCCGACCGGCCGCGCGCTGCGCGAGCGGGTGGCCTGGTTCGGCGACGCCGACCTGATGCCGCACCTGATGGGCGTGCTGTCGGCCGGCGCGATCGATGTCGTGGTGAGTTTCGGCGAGCCGGTCGCCTACGGCATCGAGTCGGACCGCAAGCAGATTGCCCGCGTCGCCGAGGACGCGGTGCGGCGCCTGACCGCCGAGGCGCGGCGCAGGCCGCCCGTCACGCAGCCGCAGGGGTCCGGAGCCGGCATCGAAGTGCCGAGCGTGGCCTGAGCCCACCTGCGGATTTGCTGCATTTTCTTGTCATTTCCGCCCCGAGGCGCTAGAACGCGGCCACGTTCGCGGCCCCCGCACCCCTGGAGGCTTGCCGCGGCGTTACGCAACCGGGCCGCTTTGCGGCCTTTAACTTTTTACAATCAAGGACTTAACCTATGGCGACCGTCAAGGAATTGAAGGCGACCGCGCGTCCGAAGGCCGGCAAGGGGGCCGCCCGCGCAGAACGCCGCGCCGGCCGAGTGCCGGCCGTGATCTATGGTGACAACAAGGCCCCGCTGCCGATCTCGCTCGACGAGAAGGAAGCACGTCTCAGCATCTTCGCCGGGCACTTCCTCACCACGATTTTCAACATCGACCTCGACGGTCAGAAGCACCGGGTGATTCCGCGCGACTACGCGCTCGATCCGGTGAAGGACTTCCCGATCCATGTGGACTTCCTGCGTCTGGGCGAAGGCGCGGCGATCCGCGTCAGCGTGCCGCTGCACGTCAAGGGCGCTGACGTCTCGCCCGGCGTGAAGCGCGGCGGCACGATCAACATCGTCGCCCACTCGGTCGATCTGGAAGCCGACGCGGACGCCATTCCGCAGTTCATCGAAATCGACATCAGCCAGCTCGAAATCAACAGCTCGGTGCATCTCGGCCAGATCGATCTGCCGAAGGGCGTGCGTCCGGTGTCGCGCGAGGAGCAGACGCTGGTGACGATCGTCCCGCCGTCGGGCTACGAGGAAGGCAAGGCCGCCGACGCGGCGGCCGCAGCAGCTGCTGCTGCCGCCCCTGCCGCGGGCAAGGGTGCACCCGCCAAGGCTGCCGCTGCCAAGGCTCCGGCCGCAGGCGGCAAGAAGTAAGCTGGACGCGGCTCGCGTCCGTAAAGCCCGGAGGTCGACGTGCGTCTCTTCGTCGGACTCGGCAACCCGGGCTCGAAATATCAGGGCAACCGCCACAATATCGGCTTCATGGCGGCCGACGCCATTGCCAGACGCCACGGCTTCTCGCCGTGGCGTCGCCGCTTCCAGGGCGAGACGTCCGACGGCTCGCTGGACGGCGAGAAGGTCATCCTGCTCAAGCCAACGACCTATATGAACGAATCCGGCCGCGCGGTGCGCGAGGCCATGACGTTCTTCAAGCTCTCGCCGGCCGACGTCTCGGTCTTCCACGATGAACTCGAATTGCCGCCCGGCAAGGTCCGGGTGAAGACCGGCGGCGGCAACGCAGGCCACAACGGCCTGAAATCCATCACCGAGCAGATCGGCAACGACTATCGCCGCGTCCGTCTCGGCATCGGCCACCCCGGCCTGAAGACGATGGTGCACAATTACGTGCTCGGCGATTTCGCCAAGGATGAGCGTGACTGGGTCGAAGCCCTGTGCGACATCGCCGCCGACCATGCGGGCCTCATCGCCAAGGGGCAGGATTCGACGTTCCAGAACCGCGTGCATCTGGCGATGCAGGCGAAGGGTTTTTTCGATAACGACGCCCGGCCGGACTGATGCGCATCGCACAAGGCCGGGCCCACGAGCGCTGACAGGAATCGATCAATGGGCTTCAAATGCGGAATCGTCGGACTGCCGAACGTCGGCAAGTCGACACTGTTCAACGCGCTGACCGAAACGGCCGCAGCACAGGCGGCGAACTATCCATTCTGCACCATCGAGCCCAACGTGGGCGAAGTGGCCGTGCCGGATTCGCGGCTCGACAAGCTGGCGGAGATCGCCGGCTCCAAAGAGATCATCCCCACCCGCCTGACCTTCGTCGATATCGCCGGTCTCGTGCGCGGCGCATCGAAGGGCGAAGGGCTCGGCAACCAGTTTCTCGCCAACATCCGCGAAGTCGATGCGGTGGCGCATGTGGTGCGCTGCTTCGAGGACAGCGACATCACCCATGTCGAGGGCAAGATCGCCCCGCTTGCGGATATCGAGACCATCGAGACCGAGCTGATGCTTGCCGATCTCGACAGCCTCGAAAAACGCGTCGACAACCTGACCAAAAAGGCAAAGGGCAACGACAAGGACGCCAAGGAACAGCTCGATCTGGTCAACCGGGCGCTGGTGCTGCTGCGCGATGGCAAGCCCGCGCGCCTGCTCCAACGCAAGCCCGAGGAAGAACGCAACTTCGGCATGCTCGGCCTGCTGTCCTCGAAGCCGGTGCTGTATGTCTGCAACGTCGAAGAAGGCTCAGCCGCGACCGGCAATTCGTTTTCCGCGCAGGTTGCCGAGTACGCGAAGCAGGAGGGTGCGGCCGCCGTCGTGATCTCCGCGAAGATCGAGTCGGAGATTGCAACGCTGTCACGCGAGGAGCGCGCCGATTTTCTCGCGACCCTCGAACTCGAAGAGGCCGGGCTCGACCGCCTGATCCGCGCCGGCTACGACCTCTTACACCTGATCACCTACTTCACCGTGGGTCCGAAGGAAGCGCGCGCCTGGACCATCACCAAGGGCACCAAGGCCCCGCAGGCGGCCGGCGTGATCCATACCGATTTCGAGAAGGGCTTCATCCGCGCCGAGACCATCGCCTATGAGGACTACGTGACCTTCAGGGGCGAGGCAGGCGCGCGCGACGCCGGCAAGCTGCGGCTGGAAGGCAAGGAATACGTCGTCGCCGACGGCGACGTGATGCATTTCCGCTTCGCGAACTGAGGCCGTCCAAGGCAACGGCTCCGGTCAGGTCACTGCAGCCGGCGGCCCTCGTCGCGCAGCGCGCCGAGATGCTCGTTGATGCGGAAGACGATCAGCACGAACTCGGCGGCGATCCGCGCGAAGACAATGCCGACCACGATCCCGGCCAGGCTGTACAGAATCACGATAACGCCCGCGAAGGGCGACACCGCCATCGCCGCGAGCCCGGAAAATATACCCGACAGGCCGAACAGAACGATCAGCACGATCGCCAGCCAGTAGAACGTCTTGATGATGGCGGGCGTGATGAACCGGTCCCACTGGAACAGATCGCGAAACTCGAACATCGGTAGCATCTCCCGTCTCGCCGCCATCGAAACCGGGGAACCGACCGGATCGCGCGGCGTCTCGATAGCGAATGAGTGTGGCCCGCGAATCGGCATGCCGTATCCCGGAATGCCATACTCGCAATACAGTGGCCACTCCGGCACAGGCTGGAGTCAATCTCGCGCCGGACAGGGCGCAGACGGACTGCGGGGTTGTGATCGCTGCCAATAGCGGCCACAATCAGGCTTCGAATATTCCTCCTGTCTTACCGCAATGACCCTCGCCTTCGAAGATTTTCCGCCGGGACCGTTCGGCACGTTCGGCCCGCTCCACGTGACGCGCGATGACATCATCGAATTCGCGTCCGAGTTCGATCCTCAGCCGATGCATCTCAACGACGAGGCCGCCGGCCGCTCCATGCTGCGCAGCCTGTCGGGGTCGGGCTGGCACATGTCGGCGCTGACCATGCGTCTTCTGGTCGATGGCTTTCTCGGTCGCAGCGTAACGCTGGGATCGCCCGGCATCGAGGAGGCGAAGTGGATTTCGCCGCTGCGGCCCGGCGACGATCTGATGCTCGACGTGGAGGTGAGGGAGGCGCGCCCGCTGCGCAGCCGGCCCGACATCGGACTCGTGACCTTCGCCTGCCGACTGCGCAACGGCGACGAGACGCGCCTGACGATGGTATCTCCGATCATGTTCAAGCGACGCGCCGCAATCGAGGCGGGAGCCTGACGTCATGCCGTATTTCGAGGATAACACCATCGGCCGTCGGCGGGTCCTGGGCAGCTACACGTTCACGGCGGATGACATCAAGCGCTTTGCGGCAAAATTCGATCCGCAACCCTTCCATCTCGACGAGGAAGCCGGACGCCGATCGTTGTTCGGCGGTCTCGCCGCGTCGGGCTGGCATGTCGGCGCGGTCTATATGAAGCTTCAGGTCGCAACATCCATGCGCGAAGCCGAAGAGGCCGCCGCGCGCGGCGAGCCCGTCGTTCCGGGCGGCCCCTCGCCCGGGTTTCGCGATCTTCGCTGGATCAAGCCGGTCCTCGCCGGCGACACCATCACCTATGAGTCCGAACTGACGAACATGCGCCCCCTGGCGTCCCGCCCTCAATGGGGACTGCTGGAGGCTGCCACCACGGGAACCAACCAGCGCGGCGAGCTGGTATTCTCCTTCGTCGCCACCGTGTTTTCGCAACGCCGGCCCTCGACCTGACGCGCGCGGGAACGAACCTTAACCATTTCACCTTATTGAACCGAACAAACGCGTGGCGCGACCCAGCGCAGCACGCTGAGGAACGACGACAATGCCCGATCAAAAGGGACTCAAATATCTTGGACTGCTGTTTGCGAGCCTGACGCTGGCTGTGATGCTGGCAACCGTGATGGTCGTGAAAAGCAACGCCGATGGCAGCTTTTCGTTTGAGACCATGACGACCGACTACGAGGCGCGCTGACGCTTGTCAGGCCGGAATACCGGCACGACCGGGATCATCGTATCCGCGATGCGACCAGAACCACCACCACCGTCAGAACAATCAGCACACCCAGTCGCGCAAGAATTTTCCATGTTCCGAAACCGGCCCGTTGCGCCGGAATCGGACCTGTCGTGTTCGGCCGAACGATTTTCACCCCGTATGCCCTCCCCCGCTACCGATGGCAGCGCTCCGGCAGGTCAGTCGGCTCAGAGGCGGGCGGGGTTCAAAACTGCCTAACCTGCAGGCAGCCGCAGCCGGTGACAGCCGGCCGGAAGCAACAATGCCTCGCCCGGATCCGGACGAGGCATTGGGAAACAGACGCGGCGGGGCGGGCGCCGCGATCAGCCGAATCAGTCGTGATGGGTCCCGCCGGGCTTGGCGAGGCCCTTCCACTGCGCGACGTTGTCCGCGATCATCCGGGTGGATTTCATCGCCGCCTGGCTGAGCTGAGCATAACCGGCAATTTCGCGCTGGACGCGCTGGCCCTCGGCGTGGAGCATCTCACGCAGGCTTTCCAGCTCGGAGATCAGATTCTCGATCTCGCCGAGCGAGGTGCCCGCTACCCGCTGGATCAGCGAATTCAGGTTGTTGACGGTGGCCTCCGGGCTCGCCTCGACCGCCGGATCGCCGCTGCTCTGGACGCTCGGCGACGGCCGCCGCAGATACGCAATGTCGTTCCGGACGAAGTCGCGGATACCGGCCTCGACATCGGACACGGCATTCAGGTTGGCATCGTCCTCGGAAATCTCGGTCTTCTCGGTTAGGGTATTCATCGGCTATTCCCTCTGTTCGCAATTGGAGCGAGCGCGGTGTCCCCCGCACGACGAAGTCAGGGCTGCATCAGTTCAGCCCAATTTGGCCGCCATAGGGCGGTTCAAAGGCGAGGGTTCGGAAAATAAGCTTAAGGTTCCGTTACCAGGACCGCTTGAAGGCTGCTCCGAGACGCCCGCTCGCACCGCCTGTCGCGGCTTCGACGACCTCGGCCGAGACAGTCACCCCGTCGAACAGCTTCTGTTCCGCGCCGACCCGGCTGCGCCATCTGTCCTCGGTCGCCGACAGGGACTGGCCGGCGATCAGCGTGGTTCCCGTATCCTTGATGCCGAACCGGGCCACCCGGTCACCCTCGACCGAATGCGACGCCGTCCGGCCCGGCAGGCCGATCTGCTGGTTGACTGCGTAGCCATTCTGGATGGTCAGCGAATACTGATCGCCGATCGGCACCGATTTACTGACAGTCGTCCGGACCCGGCCCGTGTCCGCTTCGGGATCAAGTCGCGCCTCGATCATGGTCTTGTCCCACAATCCGGCAAAGCCAGCCGCGGTCGCGGAGGCATAGGCCGAGCCTCCGGACGACACGATATGCTCGCTGGCCAGTTTCTCGGGCAGAGGCACCGCCGAGGTGGCCGTCATGTCGGCCGGCGCGACGCGCAGGTCGACCCCGACGCGGGCATCCCAATAGGGCGTCAGTGGGCGTTTGATCGAGACCGCCGAAGTACCATCGGCATTCGTTTGCGACGACCAATCGGTCTTGACCGAAGGAAGCCGGACCTCATCGGTCCGCCTTCGCCCTGCAACGGCTTCGGCGGGAACCATTCCGGTCTGTGCGTCCGGCGCAAGCAGGCTCCAGTCGATATTCGCCGGGGCCATTGCGGCCGCGGCCGCGCCGCCCGCGGACGGCACCGGAACCTGAGGAGGCTGCGCCGTCTCCATGGTCGGAAGAGGGGCTCCCGGAACGCCGGCCGGCATCATGGAAGCCATGATCGTATCGGACGCGCGCGACGCATGGACGCCAGGCAGCGTGCAAGCTGCCAAGGCCAGCCCCGAAATCACGGTCCTGCTGATCGCGCTTCGCAAGTACCCTCTCCATGCTGCCTTTGGTCACGGGCCCACCGCCGCGCTCGCAGAGGACGGCAGTTTCGTCCATGTGCCACAACTTCGGTTCAAAAATATGGCGCCTGCGAAGGTCTGCTGCGTCCGCGAACGCGCTGCGGTGGTCCGGCCAAGGCCCACCATTTACGAACGGTTAACCGAACCGTCGGACCGAAAAGCGGCCGTCAGGCTTGACGCGAAGGCTTCCGACAGGTCACGGCCGAGAATCTGCTGTACGAGGCTGAACGAGTCGTAAAACGATCGGTGCGTGACGATCCGGTCGTCGTGCAGCGAGAACAGGTCCGCGATGGTCAGTTCGATGATGCGGCTATCGTTGCGCTTCTGCAAATGCACGGTGCCCATCGTCGCGGCCTTGTTTTCGTCTGCGACGAGGAAAGCCAGCTTGTGGGTGCGGCGCGAGAAACGCTCTTCCTGAATCGCGATGCCCTGCGCGACCCAGTCCCTGCCGTGCTTGAGCCCGAGATGGGGGAACAGCTCGATAGGCGCATAGGTGATGGTATTGAAGTCGTCGGCACAGCACGCCGTCGCGACTTCGACATCGCCTCCGTAAAACGCATCAATAAAGGTTGTGACACGGCGTTCAATCAACCGTCGTTGCATCAATCTGCCTGTTTCGCTGCCCTCCTCCCCGTGCGGATTGTCTTGCTGAAAATTGCCTCCGATGACAAGCAAAACCGGCCGTAAATAGCGATTTGGTGGCTGAATCGCATATCCTGCCGGCATTATTTTACTCAACGCCCTTGTGGAAAACTGCGCTGCGGAGCGCTTGCCATCCGCCTGTGGACAGGCAGGGCTCGGGGCATCGGCCAGCAGCCCGGCCAGCCGTCGCAAGGTTCTGCGCGTCCGTCAGGCCTTCCCCGAAACGGAACCAAAAGCGGCCTGAGCGGACGTCCTGCACACCATCACGTGGCGGCGCTCCGTCCACCGGCACCGCACAAGCCCCTTTTCCAGCCCGGCTTTCTGGTCTAGACACAGCGTTGCGCAAGGTCCGCCTTCGCGCCGGGGCTTGAGGGACGCGCGGCCAGCGCGCCCTTTTTTTGTGCCCACTTTCTTGCCCGACCACGTCGCTTACGACAGGACGCGATGCCCAAACGAACCGACATCTCCACCATCCTCATCATCGGCGCCGGCCCTATCGTGATCGGCCAGGCCTGCGAATTCGACTATTCCGGCACGCAGGCGGTGAAGACGCTGAAGGAGGAAGGCTACCGCATCGTCCTGGTGAACTCGAACCCGGCGACGATCATGACCGATCCGGAGCTGGCGGACGCGACCTATATCGAGCCGATCACGCCGGAGATCGTCGCCCGGATCATCGAGAAGGAGCGCCACGTTATCCCCGGCGGCTTCGCGCTGCTGCCGACCATGGGCGGCCAGACCGCGCTGAACTGCGCGCTGTCGCTGCGCAAGCTCGGCACGCTGGACCAGTTCGACGTCGAAATGATCGGGGCAACCGCCGACGCCATCGACAAGGCCGAGGATCGCGAGCGGTTCCGTCAGGCCATGACCAAGATCGGTCTGGAGACGCCGCGCTCCATCCAGATCAAGTCGCTGCCCGACGCCTTGCGCGCGCTCGACGACATCGGCCTGCCCGCGATCATTCGCCCCTCGTTCACGATGGGCGGCACCGGCGGCGGCATCGCCTACACCAAGGCCGAGTTCATCGAGATCGTCGAGCGCGGCATCGACGCCTCGCCGACCAGCGAGGTGCTGATCGAGGAATCGGTGCTCGGCTGGAAAGAATTCGAGATGGAGGTTGTCCGCGACAAGAAGGACAACTGCATCATCGTCTGCTCGATCGAGAACGTCGATCCGATGGGCGTGCACACCGGCGATTCGATCACCATCGCTCCGGCGCTGACGCTGACCGACAAGGAATACCAGATCATGCGCGACGCCTCGCTGGCGGTGCTGCGCGAGATCGGCGTCGAAACCGGCGGCTCCAACGTGCAGTTCGGCATCAATCCCGCCGACGGCCGCATGGTCGTGATCGAGATGAATCCGCGCGTGTCGCGCTCCTCCGCGCTGGCGTCGAAGGCCACGGGCTTCCCGATCGCCAAGGTCGCGGCCAAGCTCGCCATCGGCTACACGCTCGACGAGATCGCCAACGACATCACCGGCGGTGCGACACCGGCCTCGTTCGAGCCGACCATCGATTACGTCGTCACCAAGATCCCGCGCTTCGCCTTCGAGAAATTCCCCGGCGCAAGTCCTGTACTGACCACCTCGATGAAGTCGGTCGGCGAGGTGATGGCGATCGGCCGCACCTTCCAGGAGAGTCTGCAGAAGGCGCTGCGCGGCCTTGAAACCGGCCTCACCGGCCTCGACGAGATCGAGATCGACGGTCTCGGCAAAGGTGACGACAAGAACGCGATCCGCGCCGCGCTCGGCACGCCGACGCCCAGCCGCCTTCTGCAGGTGGCGCAGGCGATGCGGCTCGGCTGGTCGGACGAGGAGATTTTCAATTCCTGCAAGATCGACCCGTGGTTCCTCGCGGAAATCCGCGCCATCGTCGAAGCCGAGCACAAGGTGCGGGCGCACGGCCTGCCCGCGCACGCGTTCGGCCTGCGCAGGCTGAAAGCCATGGGCTTCTCCGACGCCCGGCTTGCCGTGCTCGCCGACACGGGCGAGACCGACGTGCGGACACGGCGGCTCGCGCTCGGCGTGCGCCCGGCCTACAAGCGCATCGACACCTGCGCGGCCGAGTTCGCCTCTCCCACCGCCTATATGTACTCGACCTATGAGACGCCGTTCGCCGGCACGCTCGGCGACGAGAGCGCGCCCTCCGACCGCAAGAAGGTCGTGATCCTCGGCGGCGGGCCGAATCGCATCGGCCAGGGCATCGAGTTCGATTACTGCTGCTGCCATGCCTGCTTCGCGCTGGAGGACGCCGGCTACGAGACCATCATGGTCAACTGCAATCCGGAAACCGTCTCGACCGACTACGACACCGCCGACCGGCTGTATTTCGAGCCGCTGACGGCGGAAGACGTCTTCGCGATCATCGACACCGAGCGCAGCAACGGCACGCTGCATGGCGTGATCGTGCAGTTCGGCGGCCAGACGCCGCTCAAGCTGGCGCGTGCGCTGGAAGAAGCGAAGGTGCCGATCCTCGGCACCTCGCCGGACGCCATCGACCTTGCGGAGGACCGCGACCGCTTCAAGCGCGTGCTCGACAAGCTCGGCCTCAAGCAGCCGAAGAACGGCATCGCCTATTCGGTCGAGCAGGCACGGCTCGTCGCCGCCGATCTCGGCTATCCGCTGGTGGTGCGCCCGTCCTACGTGCTCGGCGGCCGCGCGATGCAGATCATCCGCGAGGAAGGCCAGCTCGGCGACTACCTGCTCGGCACGCTGCCGGAGCTGGTGCCGGCCGACGTCAAGTCGCGCTACCCCAACGACAAGACCGGCCAGATCAACACGGTGCTTGGCAACAATCCGCTGCTGTTCGACCGCTATCTGTCAGACGCCGTCGAGATCGACGTCGATTGCCTCAGCGACGGCACCGACACGTTCGTGGTCGGCATCATGGAGCATATCGAGGAGGCCGGCATTCATTCCGGCGACTCGGCCTGTTCGCTGCCGCCGCGCTCGCTCGCCGCCGAAACCATCGCCGCGCTGGAGGAGCAGACCCGCGCCCTTGCACTCGGCCTCGACGTTGTCGGCCTGATGAACGTGCAATACGCCATCAAGGATGGCGATATCTACGTTCTCGAAGTCAACCCGCGCGCCTCGCGCACCGTGCCGTTTGTCGCCAAGGTGATCGGCATTCCCGTCGCCAAGATCGCGGCGCGGATCATGGCGGGCGAAAAGCTGGCCGACTTCGGCCTGAAGCCGCAGAAGCTCGAACATGTCGGCGTGAAGGAATCCGTATTCCCGTTCGCGCGCTTCCCCGGCGTCGACACCGTGCTGGGACCGGAGATGCGCTCCACCGGCGAGGTGATGGGCATCGACCGCTCCTTCGAGGTGGCGTTCGCCAAGAGCCAGCTCGGCGGTGGCACCCGCGTGCCGCGCAAAGGCACCGTGTTCGTCTCGGTGCGCGATGGCGACAAGATCCGCATTCTCGAAGCGGTGCGCCTGCTCGCCTCGGCCGGCTTCCGGGTGCTCGCCACCTCGGGCACCCAGCGCTTCCTTGTCGACAACGGCATTGCGGCGGAGAAAATCAACAAGGTGCTGGAAGGCCGTCCGCACATTGTGGACGCGATCACCAACGGAGAAATCCAGCTGGTGTTCAATACCACCGAGGGGCCGCGCGCGCTGTCCGACAGCCGCTCCTTGCGACGCGCGGCGCTCTTGCATAAAGTCCCCTATTACACCACTCTTTCGGGTGCCATCGCGGCTGCCCAGGGCATTTGTGCCTATATGGGCGGCGACCTCGAAGTGCGGACCCTGCAGAGCTACTTCGGCGAAGCCAGCTAAAGCAGCGCATGACCGGGACGCGGGGTCAGGGGTAGCCGTACCCGCGTCGTGCCGGGGCCTGTTCGCGTATCACGCCTGAATGCCGGCCTCGGCGGGCGGGCAAATACAATGCAACGATTTCGCGAGACCGAGCCCGGTTTCCGGCTCGCGCTCCGAAATGGAAGGACGCAGACGAATGGTAGAAAAGGTGCCGATGACCGCAGGCGGTCATCTTGCTTTGACAGAGGAACTCAAGCAGCGCCAGTCGATCGAGCGGCCTCGCATCATCGAGGCGATCGCCGAAGCGCGCAGCCATGGCGACCTGTCGGAGAACGCCGAGTACCATGCCGCGAAGGAAGCCCAGTCGCACAACGAAGGCCGCATCGCGGAGCTGGAGGACAAGCTCGCGCGCGCCGACGTGATCGACGTGGCGAAGCTGTCTGGCGACACCATCAAGTTCGGGGCCACCGTCACGCTGGTGGACGAGGATACCGAAAAGGAAACGATCTGGCAGATCGTGGGGGAAACCGAGGCCGACGCCAAGAAGGGGCGCATCTCCATCACCTCGCCGCTGGCGCGGGCGCTGATCGGAAAGAAGACCGGCGCGTCGGTGGAAGTGATGGCGCCGGGTGGCGCGAAAGCCTACGAAATCACCAAGGTCGAATGGATCTAGATTCAGCTTCGCTGAATCTGACCCTCGATTTTTCAATGAAATAAGCATGATCCCTGTCCGACAATCGGACCCCGCTTTTAGGGATCATGTTCCTGGCCCGCCCCTCGCGAAGAATTGTGCAAAAAGCCGCGCGCCTGCGCGGCTTTTTTATTGCTCTTTCATGTGGCCAACGCCAATCGAGACAAGCCGGGGGCGCATGCCGCGCCACGGCAGTTGAAGGCCGACCGGACCGGCCTTGTATTTGGGGGAACTATCAATGAATTCCTTACTCGCGCGCTGGCAGCCTTATGCGCTCAGCGTTCTGCGCTTCTACACGGGCCTGTCGATCATCGAGCATGGTACCGCCAAGATTCTCAATTTCCCGAACGTGCCGGCCTTCGGCAATCCGTCAGTCGGCTCACTGGGCTGGACTGCGGGCATCATCGAATTGATCGGCGGAGCCCTGATCATCCTCGGGCTGTTCACACGCCCTGCCGCCTTCATCATGGCGGGCTTCACCGCCGTGGCTTATTTCATGGTCCACGCACCACGCGGATTCTATCCGGTTCTCAATGGCGGCGAGCTTGCTGCGGTCTACTGCTTCATCTTCCTTTACCTGATTTTTGCCGGGGCCGGTCCGATCAGCATCGACGCCGCGCGCCGTAAGGGCTGAGCAAACAAGCCGTCAATATGAAACGTTACGGCTAACAATCAGGCCAGGGGCGGTTCTCCTCCTCGAGCAGGGGAGTGGACCGCTCCGGCGCTCAGGCGCGGGGAAATCCAAGTTCGAGCGGCACCGCCGCCTCGTTCTTTGAGTTCTGCAGCACCAGGGAGGTCCGCACGTTCCGGACATGGGCGGCGGCGGTCAGCCGGGCGACGAAATCCTGAAAGGTCGCCATATCGGGCGCCACGCATTTCAGGATGAAATCGATGTCGCCGGACAGCATCCAGCATTCGCGAACCAGCGGCTCGGAGCGCACGAAAGCCTCGAACGCCCGCAGATCGGCTTCCGCCTGGCTCGATAAATGCACCGAGGCGAAGACAGTGACGTCGAAACCGAGACGCCGGGGATCGAGCAGGCCGCGATAGCCCTGAATATAGCCGGCCTCCTCCAGGGCGCGGACCCGGCGAAGGCAGGGCGGCGGCGAGATGCCGACGCGCTTGGCCAGTTCCACGTTGGTGATCCGACCATCGTCCTGAATTTCCCGCAGAATTTTCAGATCGATGTCATCCAGATCCTTCGGCACCAATCAAACCCCCGACCACCGCTCACGACATGGGAGCGGGCTGAAGCCCTGCCCATTTCTCCGTCGTCATAACCGAAATCGGCAATGTTGCGCAATTTTATTGCGCGGTGCTGTTCAGAGAAAATTAAGCTGGGACAGCAGCCGAGGCCCGGTTCAGCAGGGGAAAATCGTACCGATGGCTTTGCAAATCTTGCATGGCTGACCGGATGACTTAGATTAGGTGGGTCTTTCTGCGCCCGCCGCGATGCAATCGTGGCACCTCTGCCTGCACCACCAGCCGGGCGCGCGTCGAGGTTCTGCTATGCCCGCCCCCATTCACGCCAAGGTCATCATCATCGGCTCCGGCCCGGCCGGCTACACCGCTGCGGTCTACGCCGCGCGCGCGATGCTTGAGCCCATCCTGATCCAGGGCATGCAGCCCGGCGGCCAGCTCACCATCACGACCGACGTGGAGAACTACCCCGGCTTCGCAAATCCCATTCAGGGGCCCTGGCTGATGGAGCAGATGGAGCAGCAGGCGCGGCATATGGGAACCAGGATCGTGACCGATCTGGTGACCCGGCTGGACCTCGGTCAGCGGCCGTTCCGCCTGACCTGCGATTCCGGCGACGTCTATCTCGCCGAGGCGGTCATCCTCGCCACCGGCGCTCAGGCGCGCTGGCTCGACCTGCCGTCCGAGGAAACGTTCAAAGGCTTCGGCGTCTCCGCCTGCGCCACCTGCGACGGCTTCTTCTACCGCGAGAAGGAAGTCTTCGTGGTCGGCGGCGGCAACACCGCCGTGGAGGAAGCTCTGTTCCTCACCAATTTCGCAAGCCGCGTGACTGTCGTCCACCGGCGCGACAGCTTTCGCGCCGAGCGCATCCTTCAGGAACGCCTGCTCAAACACCCCAAGGTGCGCGTGATCTGGGATTCGGTGGTCGAGGAGATCACCGGCGGTGACAACCCAGCCAAAGTCACCGGCGTCCGCCTCAAGAACGTCCGGACCGGCGCCATCAGCGAACATCAAGCCGATGGCGTGTTCATCGCGATCGGTCATGCCCCGGCGACGGAACTGGTCGCCGGCCAGGTCGAGATGACCCCGTCCGGCTACGTGAAGGTCGCCTCGCATTCCACCGCCACCTCGGTTCCCGGCCTGTTCGCCGCGGGCGACGTGGCCGATGAAACATTTCGTCAAGCCGTCACGGCCGCCGGTCTCGGCTGCATGGCCGCGCTTGAAACAGAGCGTTTTCTGGCGGCACGCGCCCACGAACGCGCCGCAGCGGAGTAACCATGCAAAGGTCGCGTTCGGGATTTTCGGATATGGATTGGGACAAGCTGAAGGTGTTTCACGCAGCGGCGGAAGCCGGCAGCTTCACCCATGCGGGCGAACAACTCGGTCTGTCGCAATCCGCCGTGTCACGGCAGGTCAGCGCGCTGGAACAGGAGCTTTCAGTTTCGCTGTTCCATCGCCATGCGCGCGGACTGATCCTGACGGAACAGGGCGATCTTCTGTTCCGCACCGCGCATGATGTGTTCATGCAATTGCAGGCCGCGCGCGCCAAACTCACCGACAGCCGCGAGCGACCGAGCGGCGACCTCAAGGTCACCACCACTCCGGGCGTCGGCATCAACTGGCTGATTCCGCGCCTCGGAGAATTTACAGCGCTTTATCCCGAGATCAGAATCTCGCTGATCGTCACGGACGAGGAACTCGATCTCTCGATGCGCGAGGCCGATGTCGCGATCCGCACCCGCAAGCCGACCCAGCCGGATCTTATTCAGCGCAAGCTGTTCGCGATGGGCTTTCACGCCTACTGTTCGCCGGAATACGTGAAACGGTTCGGAACACCGCGCACGCTTGAGGAACTCGACGAGCATCGCATTATCATGCTCAGCGATTCGCAAGTGCCGCCACACCTGCAGAACAGGAGCTGGCTGGTCGAAGCCGGGCGCAACGGCTCGGGACCGCGCGAGGCCTATTTCAAGGTCAACAATATCCTTGGCCTGATGCAGGCCTGCGAGCAGGGACTCGGCATCGCCTCGCTCCCCGATTATCTGATCGAGGACAGCACGAGGCTCGTTCAGCTCTTCGGCGCGGAGGATTCCGTCCAGCTCGATACGTACTTCGTCTATCCCGAAGAACTGAAGAGCGTGGCCCGCGTTCAGGTGTTCCGCGACTTTATCGTCAGCAAATCGCAGCGCTGGCCTTCCTGATCGGAACATCTCGCGGTCTTCGGGCGAAACGGCCCGGCCGGAGCGGGGCATGGAACAGCGGTTCGCGTGAAGACAACGCGTCCGATCAGATGCTCCGGGCAATCCGGCGACCCAAAAATTGCTCCGGCGGCCCCGCATGTCTGTCATGCAGCGCCTGTGGTTTACGGCCCGCAACAGGCGGCAGCATAATGACCATGCACTGAGTTTCCGGACTGCCTATGTCCCCCTCCTCCAGCAGGTTGGAAATTCAGCTGTCCCTCTTGGAAGGTGATTGTGTCGGCCCACGTGGCCAAACTAAAGAGCCGGGCTCTGTGAGCCCGGTCTTTTTTTGCGCGGCAGACTGGTTTTTCGGCACCCTTACAATTCCATCCGCGACAACCGCAGCGCATTGCCGATGACGCTGACAGACGACAACGCCATCGCAAGAGCCCCCATCATCGGCGACAGCAGCACGCCAAGCACGGGATAAAGCACGCCGGCTGCGATCGGCACACCCGCTGCATTGTAGACAAAGGCGAAGCCGAGATTCTGCCGGATATTTCGCATCACGGCATGTGACAGACGACGCGCGCCGACCACACCACCGAGATCGCCACGCAGCAGCGTGACACCTGCGCTTTTCATCGCGACGTCGGTCCCGGTTCCCATGGCGATGCCGACATCGGCCGCGGCCAGCGCCGGAGCATCGTTGATGCCATCGCCCACCATCGCGACAACCCGGCCCTCCTTGCGCAACCGTGCGATGACCTCGCCCTTGCGCTCCGGCAGCACGTCGGCCTCGACCTCATCGATGTCGAGATCGGACGCGATCGCTTTCGCGGTGGTGACGTTGTCGCCGGTCAGCATCACGATGCGGACACGGTCGGCCCGAAGCGCCTTGAGCGCGGCGCGTGCCGATACCTTCACCGGATCGGCGATCGCGATCGCGCCGGCCGCACGGCCATCGACGACGATATACACCGCCGTTGCGCCGCGCTGACGCTGCGCGTCCGCCGCATCCGCCAACGCGCCGCCGCTCACGCCGAGATCGGCCAGAAACAGCGCATTACCGAGACTGACGTCACGCCCGTCCACCTTCGCCGACACGCCCTTGCCGTTGATGGCGGAAAACTCAGTAGCGTGAGGCGGAGCCATTCCGCGGTCTTTCGCGGACTGCAGAATCGCCTGCGCCAGCGGGTGCTCGCTGGATTGCTCCACCGCCGCCGCGAACCGGATCAGATCGGCTTCGGCGAATCCCTCGGCCGCAATGACCGCAACCACTTTCGGCTTGCCTTCGGTGAGCGTGCCGGTCTTGTCGAACACCACGGTGTCGACCGCTTCCATCCGCTCCAGCGCCTCGGCGTCACGGACAAGGATGCCGGCGCGCGCCCCGCGCCCGACACCGACCATGATCGACATCGGCGTCGCCAGACCGAGCGCGCAGGGGCATGCGATAATAAGCACGGTCACGGCCGCGATCAGGCCAAAGCCGAGCCGCGGCGGCGGACCGAACAGGGCCCAGGCGGCGAACGCCGCCAGTGCGATCGCAATCACCAGCGGCACGAACCAGCCCGCCACGCGATCCGCCAGCCGCTGGATCGGCGCGCGCGAGCGCTGGGCCCGCGACACCATGTCGACGATGCGCGCCAGCATCGTGTCGCGGCCCACCTGTTCGGCGCGGACCACCAGCGCACCACTCTGGTTGAGCGTTCCGCCAACGACCTTCGCGCCCGTTTCCTTCGTGACGGGCATCGACTCACCCGTCACCATCGATTCATCGACCGATGAACGGCCTTCGGTGACGAGACCATCCGTCGGAATGGTCTCGCCCGGACGCACGCGCAAAAGGTCGCCAACCGCGATGTCCGTCACCGGCACATCCTCGTCGCCGGCAGACGTGATGCGCCGCGCCGTCTTCGGCGCAAGGCCGATCAAGGCGCGAATCGCACCCGATGTCGAGGCGCGCGCCCGCAATTCAAGCACCTGCCCCAGCAGCACCAGCACCGTGATCACCGCGGCGGATTCGAAATAGACCGCCACCGCCCCGTGCCCGTCGCGGAACGCATCGGGAAAGATCTGCGGCACGAGCGTCGCCACGACGCTGTAGAGGTAGGCCACGCCGACGCCCATGGCGATCAGCGTGAACATGTTGAGGTTGCCGGTGACGACCGAGCGCCAGCCGCGCACGAAGAACGGCGCGCCGGCCCACACCACCACCGGCGTCGTCAGCGCCAGTGAAATCCAGTTCATCAGAACCGGGTCCAGAAGATGCAGGCCGAACAGATGCGTCGCCATTTCGAGCGCGAACACCGGCACGGTCAGCGCCAGCGCAAACCAGAACCGCCGAGTCATGTCGACCAGCTCGGGATCCGGACCCGTATCGGCGGTCGCGACCTCCGGCTCCAGCGCCATGCCGCAGATCGGACACGACCCCGGCCCCACCTGACGAATCTGCGGATGCATCGGACAGGTGTAGATCGAGCCCGCCGGCATCGCCGGCTCCTCAGCCTTCGGCTTCAGAAACTGTGCTGGATCGGCGGCGAACCGCTCGCGGCACCGTGCGCTGCAGAAATAATAATCCTGTCCGTCGTGGGAGAAGCGGTGCTTGGCGGTCGCGGGATCGACGCTCATCCCGCACACGGGATCGACGGCCTGAGCTGCCCCCGTTGCCCCACCCGCGCCATGCGCATGGTGATGAGCGTGATCGTGGTGGCGAGCATCCTTGCCATGCCCCCCGCAGCAGCTCTTTTCCGAATGCGCCTGGTTCATCGCGCGCCCCTTGAACAATATACCCTATGGGGGTATATGATCCTCATGCGTGATGAAATCAAGCAGGGCGTCCTGAAACGCCTCAAAAGAATCGAGGGTCAGGTGCGCGGCCTCTCCGGGATGGTGGAGGACGATCGCTACTGTATCGATATCGTGACGCAGATCGCCGCGGCGCGGACCGCGCTGCGGCGTGTCGAGGAGGAGATCTTGCGCGATCACGTCGCGCACTGCGTGGAGCATGCCATCGCGAGCGGCTCGAAAACCGAGCAGCGACAGAAGATCGCCGAGCTGATGGAGGTCATCAGCCGCGCGGATCGCTGAGATCGCGCCGCACGGGCGTAGCTCAGGACATTCAACGCAAAAAAGAAAACGCGCGGTAACCGCGCGCCTTTGTGTGGTGGTCGCCTGAAAAACTCCTCAGGCGGCCTGCTTGTGCATCGCGCCCGCGGCCGAGACCGTTCCCCGGATCGCCTTGATGGACTTTTCGATCGCGGCCCACAACCGCGACACTTCTTCCGCCGCACGTCCCTCGGCAGAGTATTCCTTGGCGCCTTCACCGTGTCCGAGCGCGACGATAAGATCGGCGCGGTTGGTGATCTGTCCGCCCCAGACCGGAGCTTTCAGCTTCGCCAGCGCCTCGCGCGCGGTGGTGACGAGGCGGCTTTCAACATCGTCGCGACGCGCCGGCGCGCCATTGATCACGACGGCATAGGGCTTGCGCGCGCTGCGGCAGGTCGAAATCGTGTCCTGCACCGCATCGACATCGAACACGCCGGGCCGGGCCGGAATGACGACGAGCGTGGCGTTGCGAATGGCGTCCTCGACGACGGCCGATGTGTTCGGCGGCGTGTCGATGATCACCCACTCATAACCATCGCGCTTGGCGGCGGCGATAATATCGCTGACCGAACGGGTCGCCGTCTTGATCGGCGGCTCACCGGTGCCGCGCAGTTTGTGCCAGAGAGTGAGCGACCCCTGCGGGTCCGCATCAACCAGCAAAACGCGGCGATTCGGTTTATGGGCTTGTGCGGCAAGATGCGCCGACAAGGTACTTTTTCCCGAGCCCCCTTTACGCGACGCAAAAACAATAATGTTCATAGCCAAGCCTCCAGATTGACTCGAGTCTGAACCCTGAATCAGTTTGGTGATTCGTTAAAGTCCAAATATGCCGCATCTTTATTCTTCTTGGCAGCATGACAGATAGGCCACAGAGCCATCGTATCGAGGCCACAAGCGCCCGCGCGGTGTCGTTCCGGATCGCCGCCATCGATCCGCCGCTATTTGAGCCAACGCTTGGAACTCTCTCAGAAAATTCTTCCGAGGCGCCATGAGCACGGCCGAAGCTTACGACGACCTTGTGGTCCGCGGCCCCCTGACGCCGCCACGCCCGGCACCACCGCCATCGACGCTCTCGGGCTTGCGCAGACTGCGCGCCATCCGGGAGAACGGCCTCGCGAGCTGGGACGCGCGCGCCTACGAGGACGACATTCTCTGCGGACGCTTTCTCGGACGCAAAAGCTTCACGCTGAACAGCCCGGACGCCATCCGACACGTTCTCATCGAGAACTACGAGAATTACACACGCACGCCACCGGGCCTGCGCGTGCTTCGTCCGATCCTCGGGCGGGAAGGCTTGCTGCTCGCCGAGGGGCGGGACTGGAAACATCAGCGCCGCACGCTGGCTCCGGCTTTCACGCCGCGCGCGGTGGAAACACTCGTCCCGCATATGATGTCCGCCATCGGCGAGACGCTGAACGAGCTTGAGACAAGCGCCGACAGGCCGGTCGACCTGCGCGAGGCCATGCAGCGCATGACCCTGGCGATCGCCGGCCGCACGATGTTCTCGTTCAGCATGGCCGGCGACGGCGCGACGTTGCGCGGTTTCGTCATGGAATATGCACATCGGCTGGCGAAGCCGCATCTGCTGGACTTTCTGCTGCCGCTGTCCTGGCCCAGCCCGCAGGACATCGCCCGCGCCCGATTCCGGAAACGCTGGACCGCATTCGTGCGCAAGCTGATCGCCGAGCGCAGGACGATGATGCGCCCCGGCGAAGGCGCGCGTGACATGTTCGAACTGATGGTCGCGGCCCGTGATCCGGAAACCGGAGCCACCTTTTCGGACACGCAGCTCGCCGATCAGGTCGCGACCATGATCCTGGCGGGACACGAAACAACGGCCACCGCATTGTTCTGGGCACTGTATCTGCTGAGCCTCGATCCCGGAACGCAGGAGATGGTCGCCGCGGAAGCGCGCGCGGCGGGCGATCTCGATGCGTCGAAGCTGGAGGCACTGCGCTTCACCCGCGCGGTGCTGGACGAGACCATGCGGCTCTATCCGCCCGCCTTCCTGATCGCGCGCGCCGCGGCGGGGCCGGATCGCATCGCAGGAGAGGACGTCACCGCCGGCGACGTCATCCTGATCTCGCCGTGGCTCCTGCACCGCCACACCCGTCTCTGGCACGATCCGCATGCATTCATGCCGGGACGTTTCATGCCCGGCGCGCCGCAGCCGAATCGCTTCGCCTATCTTCCGTTCGGGGTCGGGCCGCGCGTCTGTATCGGCGCACACTTTGCGCTGGTCGAGGCCACGCTGGCGCTCGCCAGGTTCATCGAACGATTCCACGTGTCGCTTGTGGATCGCGATCCCGTGATGCCCGTCGGCGTGGTGACGACCCAGCCCGACAGATCTCCGGGATTTCAGCTCACGCGCCGCTGACCAGCCTCGCTATCGATGTCGCGGACGTGTTCTGTGTTTCTTCCTGAGAGGCGACGTGGCCGGGGGCCGCGCCGCCCGCTCGGGCGCCTCCCACCTCGGCCGCCGCGACTCTTCAAGCCTGCGATCATATCCCGGAGAGACCTGCGCGGTCGGCGGCGCGGCGCGGGCGGAACTCGCGACCCCGAACACCAGCATCGCGGCCACGACAGCTGCTACTTGTCGTCCTGGTCCTTGGGGCAAACCGAAATTCCCGATCGCGCCAGCTTGGCGTCATCCAGCGAGTTATAAGGGCCGGTTCCGAACAGAATATTGCCACCGATGATCGGGTTCTCGGTGACGATCGGGCATTTGCCCGTACTCGCGTCCTTGATCACCCAGTATCCCCCGACAGCCGACGCGGACCCGAGACCACCCAGCATCGCGGCCAGCGCCGCCGCAACCGCGATCGACTTGCCGCGCAGATTGATCCGTCCAACCATGACACGTCCTCCTGGTATCTTACCGAACCGGCCGCCGACGAAAACCGGCCATCGATCGGTCGATATGAGATAAGAAACCTCCAGCATGGAACACGTTCAAACCGGCAGCTTGGTTAACACGGTATTCCGGGCAACAAGCTTAGCAAATTATCAAGTCCTCGCCAGCACCGCCGACACCGGACGGCGCGGCGAGAATGGCATCGGCGTCCCGTGCCCGAAGCGGATGACGAGATCGGGGCGCAGACCCGCCTCTCCTGCCAGCGCCGCCAGTTGCGGCCTCAGGGCCTCGACTTCCACCGGCTGATTGACGAAAGCGCTGCACAACTTCTGCCGCGTCGCCTCCAGCAGGAAGCGCTGCGCCGCCCGCCCCACCTTGACCCAGTGGCGAGGATCGGCCCGCTCGCCAAACAGCACGGCGAGCCCGGCGGAGCTGTCGATCTGCGCGGCATACTTCGCATTCTCGCCGCGCGTGCGGACGAACAGGCGGAAAGCCGCCGGCCCGAGAAAATCCGGCAGATCCGGACTGCCGGTCGCCGCCGAGTAGAGACCGTCGCCATGAGTCATGGCGCTGGCGGCATTGAAACGGATCCAGTGGCGAAGCTCCGTCATGAAGGCCGGATCGTCCATCTGCCGGCCATTGCCTGCGATGACGAGATCGCGAACGGCGTTGATCCTCGGCCGGTCGGTGATCAGGACGAGGCGCACGCCATCGCCGCGAGCTTGTGTTTCCAGAGCCGCAAGCACCTGCGCATCGACTGAGCTGCTATCATAGACCGTGCGCGTCGACTGCCGGATCGGGATCGCTGCCAGCAGCGGGTCATCCCGGCCCGCTCCGTTGGTCCATGTCCAGATCGCCGTGCCATCGTCCGCGACCTCGGCCTCGCCCGGACGTCCCGCGGCGAAGCTTGCAAGAGACAGATTCTCCAGCGCCGCGCCGAGCGACACGAACACATGATGATCGTCCGGATCGACCACCGGCGTGCGCCGCGACAGATCGGGCCGGATCACGATCCGGTTGCCGTCTTCGGCAAACAGCCAGCTCTGGGTGTTGTGGCCGTTCGGAGCCAGCGTCGCGTAGCGGACCAGTTCATGCATGCCGCCGTCGCGCTGCAACGGCCTGCGCAACATTGCGGCGTAGTTCGCATAGTCCGCTCCGGCGCACGCCGAATGTGCGATCAGCGTCCCAAGCACCGCCGTCCCTCCGCCGATCATGAAGCGCCGCCGATTCATCGACAGTCCCGGATGTTCTGCCGGTCATTGTGCCGTCAGCGCGACTGCAACGCATTGCCCGAGATCAAGCTGAAAGCCATTCCTTGCGGAGGGCATCACTCAGCGGTGGCGACCATTGGCCGGGACGACCAGCCGGCCGATGGAGACACGCAGATCATCCTGCACGAACGGCTTGCTCAACCGCGACAGGTCCACGGGGATATCATCTTCCGCATAGCCGGTGACGATCAGTACCGGCATGCCGGGGATACGCTCCTGAACTTCCCGGGCCAGTTCGACGCCGGTCAGACCGGGCATCAGATAATCGCTGACCAGCAGGTTCGGGCGCAGTCCCTCCGCGATCACCGAAAGCGCATGCTCTGCGGACTTCGCCTCCACGACATCGTAACCGAGTTGTGCCAGCATGTTTGCCGTGGCGGCGCGCACCATATCCTCGTCGTCGACGAGAAGAGCTGTCCCGGTCGGCGTGAGCGCCGGCCCCCCGCTTGCCGTGTGATCGTCCTCGGCCGCCGCCGTATCAGCGAGCGGCAGCCACAGTTCGACAGTCGTTCCAAAACCGGGACGGCTGCGCAATGTCAGCGCGCCGCCGAGTTGGGATGCCAGCCCATGAACCATGGACAAACCGAGCCCCGTGCCGCGTCCAACCCCCTTGGTGCTGAAGAACGGCTCGATGGATCGTCTCAGGGTCTCCTCGTCCATGCCGACGCCCGTATCGGTCACGGCGATGCACATCCAATGGCCCGGCGGCAGGCGGGACTCATGAGATGCGCCGACACGATCCAGTCCGGCCCGGACCGACAGCCGCCCCCCATCCGGCATCGCATCGCGAGAGTTCACGGCGAGATTGAGAACCGCCATTTCGAGCTGGTTGGCATCGGCGAGCACGGGCGGAAGATCATCGGGCGCATCGATCTCGACGCGGATACGCGGACCGGATGTCGACACGATCAGATCTGCGATGCCTCGAACGACGCGGCCGACATCTACAGGCGCGGGGTGCAACGGTTGGCGTCGTGCGAAAGCCAGAAGGCGCTGAACCAGCGTGCGCGCGCGCTCGGCCGAGGCCATCGCGCCCGCCACGAGACGCTGCGTGCGTTCATCAAGCGGCGCGCGGCGACGCAGCAGATCGAGCGTTCCGAGTATCGGCGTCAGGAGATTGTTGAAGTCGTGCGCGACGCCGCCGGTGAGCTGACCCATGGCCTCAAGCTTCTGACTCTGCCGCAGCGCCTCCTGCGCCCGCTCAAGTTCGGCGCTCCGCTCCGCAACGCGCTGTTCAAGCGTCTCATTCAGGCGGCGAAGCTGCTCCTCGGTCCGCACCTTGTCCGTGACATCGTAGCCACCCACGAAGATGCCGGTCACCGCGCCGCTATCGTCCCGCACGGGATGATAGAGTAGCTCCACCACGCGCCGCTCCTTTTCCTCCCGCAGGTGGAGCACGGCAGATGTCGTGATGAAGGGTTGGCCGGTCTGGTAAACCTCATCGAGCAGTTCGAAGAAGCCCTGCCCTTCGATCTCCGGCAACACCTCGCGAACCGTGTTTCCCACAAAGTCGCGAGGCCCAAGTAATGCAACGCAGGCATCGTTGACGTAGGAAAAGCGGTGCTCCGGCCCCACGAGCAGCGCAACGAATCCCGGCATATGCTGCAGCATCAGCCGCTGGCGCTGACGTTCGGCCTCGGCTTTCCGCCCGGCGGCGACCTTCGCGGTGATCTCACTGCACGTGCAGAAAATTCCCCTCACCTCGCCGGTGTCGTCCCTGACCGGGGAGTAGGAGAATGAAAAATGCGCCTCCTCGGGAAAGCCGCGCCGCTCCATCATCAATGCGATGTCGTCGACCTGAACTGGTGTCCCGCTCATCGCCGACAGCACAAGCGGCTCGATCACAGTCCTGACATCGGACCAGACATCCAGCAGATCGCGGCCCATCGCAGCGGGATGCTTCGAGGCCAGAATATCCGCGTAGGGATCGTTGTAAATCAGCGTTCGCTGGTCCCCCCAGACCACGAACATCGGCTGGTTGGAACTGAGCAGAACCGAAACGAGCGTTCGCAGCGGCTGGGACCATGTCAGTGGGGCACCAAGCGTGGCGGACCAGTCCATCGACCGGACAATCGCGCCGGCCTGGCCACCACCGGTCAGAAAAGCCGCGTCACCACCCAACGCCCTCTCCTTCGGAAGGGTTGCGCGGCGTCGGCGGTCCGACAAGCAGGGCCATGTAAGGAACCAACTTCATGTGTCCGACGATGGCCCCGCGGCGTCGAAAGCATCCAGCCCCTCTTCCAGGAGATCGGCAAGCAGAGGCTCGCCGAGAAGATATTTGGCTGTGCTCAGATCCTGATTGCGCGCAGCTTCCGCGCGAAGATCGTCCCATTCGTCCATGGTCCCATCACCCCGGCCAAGCCGCATCAGGGTGACCAGATCGACCCGCTCATCCACACTCAGTGTATCGATCACGGCAACCAGTTCACGCACCACCGGATCATCGCCCCGGTCTTCCAGGACATCGATCATATCGTCATCGGTTGCATTGGAGCCAGAATCCGGATCTGAAACCGGCTCCTTGACGTCAAACTCTCTCGCCTTCTCGATCAGGAAATCCAACGTATCCCGCGGAATGGATAGCTCTGGCATTTCGGCGTCTCTTCATCTGGATACCGACTGGATATAACTCCGTTCCAGCCAACCGGTTCCGGAAATCTAGTACGGCCTTGCGCAAGTTCGTTGCGGCTGCGCAATGTGGCGGCACAAAAACATGCGGGGAGGAAAAATGCCGTCGTCGGGCTGGATTGTCGGAGATGTGAAGATCACGCGCGTGGTCGAGATGGAAACGGTCGGTGGGACGCGGTTCATCCTACCGCAGGCAACCCCGGAGGAAATCCGCAAGCTGCCGTGGCTGGTCCCGGCCTACGCCAGTGACGAGGGCCGGCTCAGGATGGCGATCCATCCGACCGTCATTGAGACGCCGACCCGCCGGATTCTGGTGGATACCGGTCTTGGCAACGACAAGGATGGCCGCAACGTTCCGACCTGGAATCATCGCGACACGCCGTTCCTCGAATATCTCAGCGGCGCCGGCTATCCCCCCGAGACAATCGATACCGTCCTGTGCACCCATCTCCATGTCGACCATGTCGGCTGGAATACACGGCTCCAGGATGGCCGCTGGATCCCGAGCTTTCCCAATGCGCGTTATGTCTTTGCCCGCACCGAGTACGAACACTGGCGCGATCACCGCGACGACCCTGCGCACCCTCCGGCTCATTTCGACGACTCCGTACAGCCGGTATTTGAGGCCGGCGTGGTCGATCTCGTTCCGGGAGATCACGTGCTGTGCGAAGAGGTTTCGCTGATCCCGACGCCGGGCCACAGCCCGGGCCACGTCAGCATCCATGTCCGTTCAAACGGCGCCGAAGCGTTGTTGACCGGCGATGCGGCGCACCATCCCTGCCAGATGGCGCATCTGGACTGGTCCACTTTGGTCGACTTCGATCCGCAGCAGGCGGCCCGCACCCGGCACGATCTGTTCTCGCGCTTCGCCGACACCGATACGATTGTCATCGGCGGCCATTTTTCGGCCGGAAGGCTGAAGCGGGACGGGCACGCATTCCGTCTGGAGGCCATCGCGCCATAGCAGTTGTCTTTTACCGTCCCCTGTTCCATGAACCTCGGCGTCATACGTCAGGGGAGATCCTCATGAAGCTTGTTCGTTATGGAGCCATCGGTCAGGAAAAGCCCGGCCTCATCGATGGAGCCGGCCGGTTGCGCGATCTTTCGGCGCACGTCGGCGACATCACCGGCGAAGCGCTGTCCCCCGCTGCGCTGCAAAAGCTGGCGACGCTCGACCCGCAGAGTCTCCCCGCCGTCTCCGGCCAGCCCCGCTTCGGCGCACCGGTCACAGGCCTGAGCAAGTTCGTGGCCATCGGCCTCAACTATGTGGATCATGCCAAGGAAACCGGATCGCCCATCCCGTCCGAGCCCATCATCTTCCTCAAGGCCAATACCAGCCTGTGCGGCCCCAATGACGCGGTGGAGAAGCCGCGCGGATCGACCAAGCTCGACTGGGAGGTGGAGATCGCTGCGGTGATCGGCACACGCGCCAAATACGTCAGCGAGGCCGAAGCGCTCGACCACGTCGCCGGCTACTGCATCTGCAACGACGTCTCCGAGCGCAACTTCCAGTTGGAGCGTGGCGGCACCTGGACCAAGGGCAAGTCCCACGACACGTTCGGCCCGCTCGGCCCGTGGCTGGTGACCAAGGACGACATCGCCGACGTGCAGAATCTTTCGATGTGGCTCGACGTCAACGGCCAGCGCTGCCAGACCGGCTCGACATCGACCATGATTTTCTCCATCGCCAAATGCGTGTCCTACGTCTCGCAGTTCATGACGCTGCTGCCGGGCGACGTCATCACCACCGGCACGCCGCCGGGCGTCGGCGTCGGCATGAAGCCGCCGAAGTTCCTGAACGCCGGAGATGTCATGACGCTCGGCATCGAAGGGCTCGGCGAACAGCGGCAGGAAGTGGTCGCGGCCTGACAGGCGCACGCGAAAAAGCCGGGTGGAGGGTGGACCAATGAAACTGACATATTCGCCAGCCTCCCCCTTTGTGCGGAAGGTACGCATCGCCGCGACCGAGCTTGGCCTGATGGACCGCATCACCGTCGTTCCGACGGCGGTGACGCCGGGTCAGCCCAATGCCGACTATGCGCGCGACATCACGCCCGTGCGCAAGATCCCGGCGCTGATCCTCGACAACGGGGACGTGCTGATCGATTCCTTCACGATCGTCGAATATCTCGACGATCTCGCGGGCGGCGGAAAGCTGCTTCCATTGTCCGGCCGCGCCCGCTGGCAGGTGAAGAGCGAGCACACCATCACCCAAGGCATGCTGGATGCCATGCTGCTCTGCCGCTACGAAAAGATGCTGCGGCCCGAGCCGTTGCGCTGGCAGGTCTGGTACGATGACCAGTGGGACCGCGCCTGGCAAGGGTTGAAGTGGTTCGAAGCACGGCCGCAGATTCTGGACCGCGACCTCGACATCACCCAGATCGCGCTCGCCTGCGTGCTCGGCTACGCCGATTTCCGGTTCTCCGACTGCAACTGGCGCGAACATTTTCCCAAACTGGCCGCATTCAACGAAAGCATGCTCAGACGGGCATCGGTGGCGGACACCCGGCCGCCCCCCGCTTGACGGATTTCCCGGCAACGAAGACGCTGAAGCCTCTGAAATCGGTTCAGCCTTGTTCGGGGACGACATGACATCATCCTTTGCAGTCGGCGATCTCACCATCACGCGAATTGTCGAAGAGGAAGGCACTTTCCTCGCGGCGCTCGACCTGTTTCCCGGCCTGGACGCCGAACGGCTGTCCGAGAACCGCGACTGGCTTCGGACCGCGCGCGCCATGAATGCCGACGATGTCCTGCTGTTCGCGTTCCAGTCCTATCTGGTGAAGACGCCGCACCATACGATCCTGATCGACACCTGCATCGGCAACGACAAACCACGCGCCCGGCCGAGCTGGAACATGCGCAGCGACGAAAGCTACCTGCGTGCGCTCAATGCCGCGGGTGTCGGCGTCGGGGACATCGACTACGTGATGTGCACGCACCTGCATCCCGACCACATCGGATGGAACACGCGGCTGGACAACGGACGCTGGGTGCCGACGTTTCCAAACGCGCGCTATATTTTCGGCGATGCCGAATATAAGCATTGGTCGGTCGAGAACGAGACGAAAGACCTCGTGCATTTCGCCGACAGCGTGCTGCCCGTGGTCGAGGCGCGACGCGCCGATCTGGTCGCCAACGATTTCAACATCGGCGATCACGTGCGGCTGTTCGCGACACCGGGCCACACGCCCGGGCATGTGGCCATCGCGCTGGGCCGTGGCCGCGATGACGCGATCATGAGCGGCGATGCAGTTCATTCACCGCTGCAAATGCGCTATCCGGAGCTTTCGCCGCGCTTCGACAATCATCCGGAGCAGGCCGCAGCAACGCGCCGGGCGCTGTTCGAACGCTGCTGCGACACGGACACGCTGCTTTGTACGGCACATTTCCCGTCGCCGTCAGCGGGACGCGTGAAACGCTGGGGCGACGGCTTCAAATGCGAGATGATCTGATCTTCGTCTCCGCCCGCACGAACGCTCACAGACCTTCGGGATAAAGAATGCCTGCCACACGAATCGAAACCCGCCGGGGCTGGATCGGTGATCGCCGCGCCGACCTCATCGAAGCTGTCCAGCGCGCGCTGCTCGCCGGCCTCAGGATTCCCGAACACGACCGTTGCATCAGCCTTGCAGAATTCGACCACGACGCGATGATCGTTCCGCCCGGCAAGGGCGCATGCTACATGGTCATCGAGATCAAGCTGTTCTCGGGCCGCTCAATCGACGCCAAGCGCAGGCTCTACGCCGTACTGTGCGAGGAGCTTGCGGCTTTCGACATCCCCGCGGCCGACATCAAGACGGTGCTGATCGAATCCCCGCCGGAGAACTGGGGAATTCGCGGCCTGCCCGCGAGCTAAATCGAACTCGGCTTCAAGATCGACGTATAAACGAAACAAGCCGCCGCCGTGGCATGGGCCCCGGCGGTAGCTGCAGCTGACCGGGATTTATTCATCCCCTTGCAGAGTCGGGGCCAGCTTGTCGTAATACTTCGTCACCAGTTCGATATTTGCCTTGTTCTCGACCGCCGGCGGCGGTGATTTCATTGCCGTATTCAATTGATCGAGCGCGGCCTTCTTGTCCTTTGCCGAAATGTTCTTCTCGGCCTGTACGGCGGCGACCTGCTGTTTGATCATCGCCTCCGCGCCGACATAGCTTTTGGTCTTCGGATCAATCCCCGCCATGACCAGACCGATGGTGTCGGACACATCGCTGAACTCCTGAAGCCCGGCAAAGCCGTGTTTCTTCACGACCTCCTCGATCTGCCCCATCACCTTGGGGTCGGGCCCCTTGGCGTCCTGCGGAATCTTGTCGGTGATCGCATCGATCTCCTGCTGCGCGGCGATGACGTCATTGAGCTGTTTGTCGGTCAGCGTCACCTGCTTCAGCGCCGGAGCCTGTGCCGGCGCCGTTGACGCCTTGCCCTGCGTGACCGGCGTCGGTGCCGCCGTTGGTTGTTTCGCCTGCTGGGCAACCGACGCACCGCTGGCGATCACAGTGACGAACGCGACGCCGATGGTCGCCAGCGAAAGAGATTTGCCAATTGTCATAGTCATGAACCGTTGCCCTCCCGGCAGAGAATGCGATCAGCGCCATTGCGCACTGAATCGACGCCTTGCAGGGAAAGCTTGCGCTCAATCGTGGCGCGATCATTGCCCGCGCGCGGCGCGATGGCGACGGAAGCAAGAAATCGCCCGCCGAAAGTCTGAACAAAAAGAAAAGATCCGGATTCGAGCCCACCCCGTTTCCAGCGAAGGTTGTGGCCTCTCCGATCGACAGGAAGGAGATCAGAAGCGATCGGGGCGGTAGGGAGCCGGATCCGTGAACGGCTGTTCGCCGGTCATCATCTCGGCCAGCAGCCGCCCCGTCGCCGGCCCCAGCGTCAGGCCGTGATGAGCATGGCCGAACAAGAACCACAGGCCGCGATGGCGCGCGGCGGGTCCGATCACAGGACGCATGTCCGGCAGGCACGGCCGGTTGCCGAGCCAGGGCTCGGGATCGCGGCGCGCTCCAAGCGGAATGATCTGCCGCGCGATGATTTCGTCCTTCGCCAGTTGAACCGGCGTCGCCGGCGATTCGAACCGCGCGAATTCCGCACCGGTGGTGAGACGGATGCCGCCCGCCATCGGCGCGAGCGCGAATCCCGCGGCAGGATCGATCATCGCATGCACGGGGGCTGCGCCTTCGACCGGAGCGTAATGCATATGGTAGCCGCGCTTCACCGCAAGGGGAATGCGGTAGCCGAGAGGGGCGTAGACGTTGGACGACCACGGCCCCAGCGCGACGATCACCTCTCTTGCGCGGACCGGGCCGCCCTCGCTCGCCACGGTCCATGCGTCGCCATCGGCGGTGAGCGTCCGTGCATCACCTCGCAGACAGCGGCCGCCGCGCCGGGCGAACAGATCCGCATAGGCTTTCGTCAGTGCGCCGGGATCGGAGACCGCAAGGGGATCGCGCCAGTGAATCCCGCCGATCACGCTGTCGCGGAGCGCCGGCTCGACAGCGCGAAGTTCATTGTGTTGCAGCACATCGTAATTGAGCTTGTACGGCGCGAGCCCCGCAAGTTTCGCCTGCGCGGCAATCCACGACGCCTCGCTGCGGTGGACCTCGATCCAGCCCGTATCGCGGACAAGCGAGCGTGCGCCCGCAGCGTCCATCAACGCGACATGCTCCGTCACCGAACGCTCGATCAGCGGCAGCATATCCTGCGCCGCCTTCAGCAGAGGGCCGGGCGCCGAATTGCGCCAGTAGCGCAGCAGCCACGGCGCGATCACGGGGAGAAAGCTGCGCTGATAGCGCGCCGCAGTCGCCGATCCGAGCCCGACGCGGATCAGCATGCCAAGATCGCGCGGAAAGGCATAGGGAATCACGCTGGAGCGTTCGATCAGCCCGGCATTGCCGAACGAGGTTTCCTCGCCCGCGCCGCGCCGGTCGATCAGCGCGACGCTGCGGCCCCGCGCCTGCAGGTGCAGCGCCGCCGACACACCAACAATTCCTGCGCCGAGAACGATGGTGTCTGACCGAAGCAACACGCCGGCTCTCCCTATCCTGACTCTCCGAATAGAAAGGCCGCCGCCCGAAGGCAACAGCCATCACGGTATCAGGCGATCGGCCCTCCGTTCGGGGGATCTGAGAATGCCCGCGTAAACCGAGCCTCCAGGCAGTATCGGATCCGAGAGATTAACGTTACCTCCGGGTAAAACCCGGAGACCATTGCCTCCCGCCGCCATCGACCACTAAAGGTTGCAGATACGAAAAATCGCTACGCATGAGGACAACCAGAAAAGCGGATGCCTCGACCCAATCGCCGGAGGTCTTGATGCAGTATTCGACCCCTCACGGATTTCGCGCACAGAGCCCGTCCATCTCGGCGGTCGGCCTCGCTTCTATACGCCTTCTCGAGATCGACGATCTCGAACCCGTGGCGGAGCTTTTCCTGCATAAATTCCGTCATCAGCGCCGTGCATCCTTCCAGAGCGCGGTCTATGACGCGGCCGGCTATATGGAAAACCTGTATTTTCGCGGCCCGGACGGCGCCAAAAACAATAGGGCGCTGGTGCACGTGACCGAAAGAGGAGACATCAGCGGCTTTCTGGGCGTGCTGGCCACGCGATATCTCCTGAAGGGCGCGTCGCTGAATGCCGCCATCATCGGCCCATTGATGGCGAACGCGGCCATCGATCGGGGCAGAGCCGGCCCGCAGTTGCTGCGGGCGCTGAACCACGAGGCGTTCGATCTGCAATTGACGGACTCGGCCAACCGCATCTCGCTCGCATTCGCCCGCCCGATGAAATACGTGCTTCTTCCCGTCCAGTGCCTCGAGTGGATCTACGCTTTCCGCCCGGCCGCGGTGCTCGCCGAAAAGCTGCGGCGAAAATGGCCGACACTCCCGCGCCCGATCCTGTCGTCATGCGCCCATGCGCTGGACCTCGCGATGATGGGCGGCGCGTTGCCGCCGCCACGTCACCCATCGCAGCGACCGGAGCACTCCGCGATCGATGCCGAGGAATTTGCTGCCTTGGTACCCAAGTTTCTCGACGCCTACACAGCGCGTCCAGCGTGGGAGAGGACTGAACTGATGTGGTTGCTGAAAATGGCGGCCGAGAGACGCGACGGCGGGCCGTTGAATCTGGTCCGCGTTACGGATAGCGGAGGCTCTGCGATCGGCTGTTACGCGTTTTACGGAGAGCCCGGCCATATCGCCCAGACACTGCTTATCCTCGCCGCGCGCCGCTACTGGGACAAGGTGCTCGACAGCCTCATCGCGGTCACGCGGGACATGAACTGCATCGGCGTCGCCGGCCAGACGCAGGACCATTTCCTGCCGCAGCTTTACACCTATCCGGGCCTCGTTTTCCGTTACGCAGGCGGGACGTTGGTGCGGTCCACCAACCCCATGATCCGGCAAGCCCTATGTGAGCGGGACATTCTGGTCGGGGGATTGGCCGGCGACCGCTGGACCCGGCTCAGCTCCGACACATTCGGCACCGCCTGACGGAAGGGCCGCCTTTCGAGCCGGCAACAACGCGCCAGGGGGCCCGAAGATTTGGTTCGTTCGGGCGACCACGAATGTCTTCCCGGCAGGGAAGGGGCCGAACGCAAAAACGCCGCTTCCCGAAGGAAACGGCGTTTTCGAAGTTGCGCGAAGCAACAGTTCGTAAAGAGGATATCTTCTGTCCTTGGCAGGCCTGGCAGTGACCTACTCTCCCAGGGCTTAAGCCATAGTACCATTGGCGCTGAGGAGTTTAACGGCCGAGTTCGGGATGGGATCGGGTTGGGGCTCCTCGCTAGAACCACCAGGCCGGCGAAAGACAGAGATACGAAGCAAGCTAATTTTTCATCCAAGTCAGCTGAGCGCTGACAGATGGACATTGAAAATGAGAGCAATCAAGCCGATCGAACGATTAGTACCGGTAAGCTACATGCGTTGCCGCACTTCCACACCCGGCCTATCAACGTGGTCGTCTTCCACGGTTCTCAAGGGAATGCTCGTTTTGAGGTGGGTTTCCCGCTTAGATGCTTTCAGCGGTTATCCCGTCCGTACATAGCTATGCTGCACTGCCGCTGGCGCGACAACAGCTCCACCAGAGGTACGTTCACCCCGGTCCTCTCGTACTAGGGGCAAATCCTCTCAACATTCCAACACCCACGGCAGATAGGGACCGAACTGTCTCACGACGTTCTGAACCCAGCTCACGTACCACTTTAATCGGCGAACAGCCGAACCCTTGGGACCTTCTCCAGCCCCAGGATGTGATGAGCCGACATCGAGGTGCCAAACGACGCCGTCGATATGGACTCTTGGGCGTCATCAGCCTGTTA
>JAEYAW010000032.1 GCA_023404675.1 Pseudomonadota bacterium
TGGAATCGCCGGGCGACATCGGCGTCTGCAACGGCACCGCGGCGCGGGTGGAGCCTGCGGCGTTGGAGCGGGTCATCTGCACCTCGTCACGTTTGGCGCGCGGGGTGAAGCCGCCGGCAATCGCCACGGCGGTCTCGACCGTGAGGTTCGGCACGTAGGGGTACTGGCCGGGCGCTGCGACCTCGCCGAGGATGAAGAACGGCCGGTAGGTCTCGACCTCGGCCGCAACGTAAGGCTCGCGGATATAGCCGTTGCGCAGCTTTCCGGCGACGACATTGGCGAGCTGGCCGGGGGTGAGGCCGCGGGCGGTGACGGTACCGATCAGCGGCACGGTGATGGTGCCGTTGACGCTGACGGTGTAGCTGTTGGTGAGGCCTTCCTGCCCGTAGACGACGATGCGCAGCTTGTCGCCTGCGTCCAGCCGGTATTCCGGATCGCCCACATTGGGCGCGAAGCCTACCGCGCCGGTCGACGACGGACCGAAGGCGCTGGCAAGACCGCGTCCCGCATAGGCGTCGGCCCCCGGTCCCGACTGATGCACACAGCCGGATGCCGCAAGGGCACAGAGGAGGACGATGGGCGCGACGCGACGGGACATGCGGGTTCCGGATCAGACGAAACCCACTTAACGGGCGTCATGGTTAACAAAAAGTGTCGCCGCGACGTCGCGCCGCGCATATGATGGGATTAACCTCGCAGCAACCATAACGCGGTGTAATTGCTCCATTGCGAGCGGCGTCTCGGCGTCCGTCAGGAGTTTGGTGATGCGGTTTGCGTTCTGGAAGGCGAAGCCGTCGCCGGCTTCGGCAACGAACAAGCGTGCGACGTGGTTCGCGGGCAGGAAAGCTGCGGTCTCCGCCGCGCCTGCGATGGCAGAGCCTGAGCCTGTTGTGACAGCGCCCGTTGCGTCCTTGCCCCGCGCTGAACCGGCAGCAACGACGGTCGTAAGCGGCGATCTCGATCTGCGGGCGATCGGGCGGGAGCTCTATCGCAAGAAGAACTGGATCATCGTGCCGACCGCGTGGGCTTTCGTGCTCGCGCTCGTGGTCGTCAATCTTATCACGCCGCGTTATCAGTCCGAGGCGCGCATCCTCGTCGACGGTCGTGAGAACGTCTTTCTCCGTGCCAACGCGGAACGCCCGGAGGAACGCAATACGCCCGATCCGGAAGCCGTCACCAGTCAGGTCCAGCTTCTGCTGTCGCGCGATCTTGCACGCGCGGTCATCGCGAAGAACAAGCTCGCGGAGATGCCCGAGTTCGATCCCGTCCTGCGCGGCATCAATCCGTTCACCGCCATTCTCGGGCTGCTCGGAATCGTCCGCGACCCGTTCAAGATGACGCCGGAAGAGCGCGTGCTGGATTCCTATTTCGACCGCCTGCAGGCTTTCGCGGTCGACAAGTCGCGGGTCATCGTCGTTGAATTCCAGTCATGGAATCCGGAGCTGGCCGCGCGTGTCGCGAACTCTATCGCCGAGCAGTATCTCGTCATGCAGCAGGATGCCCGCCAGCAACAGGCCAAGGCGGCCAGCCAATGGCTGGAGGGCGAGATCGACAACATGCGCAAGCGTGTGGCCGAGGCGGAATCCCGCGCCGAGGATTTCCGTTCGAAGTCGAATTTGTTCATCGGCACCAACAACACCTCGCTCTCCAATCAGCAGATGGGCGAACTCAACACCCAGCTCAACAACGCGCGGGCGCAGAAGTCGGACGCCGAATCCAAGTCCCGCCTCATTCGCGAGATGCTGCAGAGCGGCCGTCCCATCGAAGCGTCCGAGGTTCTCAATTCAGAGCTGATCCGGCGGCTGTCGGAGCAGCGCGTCACGCTGCGCGCGCAACTGGCGGAACAGTCGTCGACGTTGCTCGACGGTCATCCGCGCATCAAGGAGTTGCGGGCGCAGATCAACGATCTCGACCGCCAGATCCGCGAGGAAGCCGGCAAGCTGTCGCGCTCGCTCGATAATGACGCGCGGATCGCGGGTGCAAGGGTGGAGGGCCTCAGCAACAATCTCGAACAGCTCAAGAGACAGGCCGGGTCCGCCAATGGCCAGGATGTGCAGTTGCGCGCACTTGAGCGCGAGGCGAAGGCGCAGCGCGATCTGCTCGAATCCTATCTCGCGAAATATCGCGAGGCGACGGCCCGTGAATCGCTGGAGTCCAGTCCGGCCGAAAGCCGCATCATCTCGCGCGCGCTGGTCTCGAACACCCCGGCCTATCCGAAGAAGGTGCCGATCGTTCTGATCGCGACGCTGGCGACGCTGCTGCTGTCCGTCGGGATCATCGTGACCGGCGAACTGATGCGATTGACCGCGCCGCGCCCGGCAGGGCGGTTCGAACCGGTGATCGCGGCGCAGCCGATGCAAACGCCGGCCGCATATGCTCCGGTCGCGCCAGCTCCGGTGGTGCAAGCGCCGGTCATGACGGCCGCGCCTGTCGCGCCGGCCATGGCCACCCCTGCCATGCATGCGCCCGCGGCTCAGCCGCCGGTTGCCGCGCCGATCACCGAGCCCCGTGTCGCGGCGCGGGACAATGCGCCCTCCGTCGCGGCCACGCCGTCCGGACTTGAGAAGCTTGCGAACGAGCTGCGCGCAGCCAGCCCCGCGATGCGCAAGGTCACCGTTCTTGGCAGCGGGGAAGGGGCGTCCGTCGCGGTCACCGCGCTGACGCTGGCGCGTCTGCTCGCGCGGGGCGGCAAGACCGTGCTGGTCGATCTGTCGGCCTCGTCGCCGGTCATCGCTTCGGCCGTGGTCGATCCGCAGGCGCCGGGCCTTGCCGAACTGATGCAGGGAAAGGTCTCGTTCGGGGAGATCATCAGCCGCGACCGTCTGTCCCGGCTGCATATCGTCGGCGCGGGACGCCCCGGATTCGACCGCGCGGTGCTGCAGCTGCCGCGCCTTGCGCTGGCGCTCGACGCGCTCAGCCGCGTCTACGATCACATCGTGCTCGACGCGGGCAAGGCGAGCGATCTGCCGGCCGCGCTGCTCACCGCGCAGGCGCGCGCCGTGGTGGTGCCGGAGCCGTCGATGAGCGCGGCGGCGCGCGATGAAATGGCCGAACAGCTGAAGGCGGTCGGCTTCGACGCCGTGACGATGCTGGATCGCGCCAGCGTTCAGGCTGAAGCGGAACAGGCCGCAACGGCGGCCGCGGCCTGACACACAGCGCCGCGTTCAGCGGGATTACTCGTGGCCGTCGTCGGAATTCTTGCGGACGAACAGTCCCCGCGCGCTCTGCGCGGCTTTCATCAGGAACGGACTACGCTTGACGAAGCGTTTTGCGCGGCCTTGCGTCGACAGGATCGCCGCGGCGACGGTCCCGGCCGCCGACAGCGGAATGAAACTGTCGAACAGGTGCTCGTCGTCCTTGCAGAACAGCCGCTTGTAGCCCGCCGCACCCACGCCGAGATCCAGCGACGTATAACCTGCCGCCGCGTAGTGATCGACGATGTAGCGCAGCAGGATCAGGCCGGGGCTGTGCCGGCCATAGTCTGACATCGTATAGGTGTTGAACATCATCGAGAAGCGATGACCGTCCGCGACGCCGGCGAACAGCGCCAGCAATTCGTTGTCGCATTCGAGCGCGTGGATTTCGATGGCGTAGCCGCCGTTGACGCGTGCATGGCTCGCCGCGCGGATGAACTCCGGCACACCCGGATCGGCGAACACGTTCGGCAGCTTCTGCGCCGCCATGTGCTGCGGCTTGACGATGAAGAATGCGTCGAGCAGACGCGTGATGTCGTCGTGCTCACGCGCCAGCAGGTAGCGGTAGCCGGGCAGGGCCTGCAGCTTGCGCTCCTTGCCCTTGAGGCGGCGGCGGAACGAATTGCTGATATTCTCGGCCGCCCCGGCGCCCGGCGTGAGAATTTTCAGCGGGCATTCGTTGACGGTGTCCTGATGGGCGAGCAGTGCCATCGGATTGGCCAGTTCGCACCAGCGGGCGGGCTGGCGCTCGAAGGCGAGCAAATCGATCTCGGCTTTCGCCGCCAGCGCCTGGGTCAAGGCCGCGAGATCGGCGTGCGTCGCACTCTGCGCGAACGACTTCCGCCATAGCGGCATGTTGAAGGTGGCGTGCTTGTCGCCCATGAAGCTGGCGAAGTGCACGCCCGCGCGGGTCCGGCGCACCAGCGGAAACAGCGCCAGCGGCAGGCCGGCGCCGTCATGCGCCACGACGATATGAGGCGTGTAGCCCTCGCGGCGTCCGACATTGGTCTGCCAGGCCGCCAGAAAGTCATAGCGCTGGAACGGCGTCAGCAGGCCGGCGTCGCCTTCGAGGTCGCGCCAGATGGATTCGGCAGCGCCCACCGAATGCAGCACGTGAACGCCGGCAATCCGTGCGACATCTCGCGCGCCAGCAGCGCCGTGACGGCCCTGCATAGCCGTGAGCATCGTCATCACGAATCCCCGTTGTCCCGTTGCAATCTGCCGATGATGAAGCCGGGACCTTTGCAAACATGTATCAACAAACCGTAAGGACAATAGGCGGCATTGGGATGCTGGGCCGGCGGGAGGGGCGTAGTGCCGTCTTGGAACACGATCGCGCTGGGCGGGCTGTACGCCACGGGCGCTTTCCGTCTGACCGAGCCCTGGCTTGGCGGTCTCGGCGCTATTGTGCGGATCGGGCGCGTGGCGAAACCGCGCTCCGACAGGTTTCAGCCGTTGTGGTCCCGCGAGGTGACGCCGGACTCGCTCGATGCGGCGATCTCCTTGTTGCGGCGCTCGTTCGACATCGTCCCGATCGGCGAAGTTTGCGGCCGTCTCGCCGAGCCGGCGGAATCGCGCGCGAGGCGGCGCTTCGTTTGCCTGACATGCGACGGCGGCGACAGCGATTTTCTCTCGGTCGCTTACCCGGTTTTTGCCCGGCATCAGGTTCCGTTCACGGTCTATGTGGCGAGCGCGTTTCCCGATGGCCTCGGCGAGGCGTGGTGGCTGGCGCTGGAGCAGGTGATCGCGCGAAACGACCGCGTTTCTCTGATTGCCGGCGATGTCGAGCGCCGGCTGGCCACGCAGACCGTGCAAGATAAGTTCGTTGCCTTCGGTGATCTGTACGGCTGGCTGCGTTCGCTCGATCCCCCAAGACTGTCTGCCGCGATCAACGACCTCTGCCGCCGCCATGGGGTCGACCTGCGGCGGGTTTCCGCCGACGCGAGCATGAGCTGGGACGATCTGCGCTCGCTGGCCCGCGATCAGCTTGCAACCATCGGCAGCGCCACTGTGAACATGGCGGTGCTGTCGAACGTGGACGAGATGGCCGCTTTGCGGGAAATGACCATGGGGCGGGCGGTGGTGGAGGCCGCGCTCGGCCGCGACGTGCCGCATTTCGCCTTTCCGTTCGGCGATCGGGACGCCGTGGCGTCGCATCGGGGTCTCGTCGCCCGTGCGGGATTTGCGAGCGCCGTGACGGCTGTCCCGGCGGTGGTGAAGAAGGGCGCGGATCCGGCGGCGCTGCCCCGGATCGCCCTGAACAACGGAATTCCGGTGCGCGCGCTGCGCGTCAAGCTCTCCGGGATGAACTCGGGCCGCTAGCGGCGGCGCATCACGCCCGGTCGGGCCGCGACATCCAGCTTACGATCGGCATCGCCGGAAGCACCCAGCCCATGCCCGCGATGACGTAATAGGCCCCCTGAACGAGCCGCGAGCCGCCCAGCCACGGGGCCTGCGCGAGGACCATCGCGGTCAGCGACCACACGACCACCAGAAACAGCAGCAGCAGGGTTCCGAGGAATTTGCGGGTCCGGATCGTCATCGATGGCTCCTCCGGCGGGCAGGCGAATGGTTAAGGCTTTCTTGGCGGGCCGCTCGGCGAGGACTATAAAGTCGCCCGCAACAGGTTCAAGGTCGTCGAAATGGTCGCCGGACACGCCCCCGATACAATCCGATCCATCCGGATCGTGCGCGCATGGTTGATCGCCGTGGCGGCGCTGATCGCGCTGATGGTGGTGGTCGGCGGGGCGACGCGGCTGACGGAATCCGGGCTCTCGATCGTCGAATGGAAACCGGTCACGGGGTCGATTCCGCCGCTCACCGAGCGGCAATGGACCGACGCCTTCGAGGCCTACCGGAAAATTCCGCAATACCGCGAACTCAACGCGGGCATGAGCCTGGCCGAGTTCAAAAACATCTTCTGGTGGGAATGGAGCCACCGGCTGCTGGGGCGCTTCATCGGGATCGCCTATCTGCTGCCATTCCTGTTCTTCCTCTGGCGTGGATGGTTGACCGGCCCGCTGCGGACGCGGCTATGGATCATCTTCGGCCTCGGCGGTCTGCAGGGAGCCGTCGGATGGTGGATGGTGGCGTCGGGCCTGACCCATCGCGTCGAGGTGTCGCAATACAGGCTGGCGGTTCACCTCATTCTGGCGCTGGTGATCTTCGCGGCCATCATATGGACGGCGCGGCGGATGGGACGTCCGGCCGGCGAGCGGCAGCTCGCTCCGGCGCTGCGCGGCATGTCGGTGGCGTTGGTGATCGCGACCTTCGTTCAGATCTATTTCGGCGCACTGGTGGCGGGTCTGCGCGCGGGCAAGGCCTACAACACCTGGCCGCTGATCGATGGCGCGTTCATTCCGTCGGCGGATCGTCTGTTCTTCGAGCAGCCGTGGTGGCGCAACTTCTTCGACAACGTGCTGACGGTGCAGTTCTCCCACCGGATGATCGCCTACGGGCTGTGGCTGCTGGCCATCTGGCATGTGGTCGATGCGTTTCGGCGCGGCGCGGATGACGCGGTCCGCCGGGGGGCGCTGGCGATTGCTGCCGCGATCACGCTGCAGGCTGCGCTCGGCATCCTGACGCTGCTGCATCAGGTTCCGATCGATCTCGCGCTGGCCCATCAGGCGATGGCGATCGTCGTTCTGACTCTGGTGGTGCTGCAGGCCGAGCGGCTGACACCGCGTGCCGAGCAGACGCATGCGGTCGCGCGGCTCGCGGCGAATCCCGTCCGCTGAGGCCACGTTCGCGTCTTTTCCTTTCCCCGCCATGGCGATAGAAGGGCGCGCACCATCGATCCGAGGGATTCATGTCCAGCTCATTCATTCAGGCCGCCGTCATTCTGCTTCGCGAGGGGCTGGAGGCGCTGCTCGTGCTGGCGGCGCTGGCCGGCTATCTGGTGCGGGCAGGGGGCGAGCACCGGGTGCGTACGCTGTATATCGGCGCGCTCGCGGCGGTCGGGTGCAGCATCGTGCTGGCGTGGATCTTCGCCGTCTTCAATTCGGGCGGTCACAACGACCTTTTCGAAGCGGTCGTGATCCTCGCCGCCGCCGTGCTGATGCTCTACGTCAGCGGCTGGCTGATGGCGAAGCAGGATCCCAAAGGCTGGCAGGACTATCTGTCGTCCAAGGCCAGTCAGGCCCTTGAGAAGGACACCGCCTGGGCGGTCGGCGCGTTGGCCTTCTTCGCGGTGTTCCGCGAAGGCGCCGAGACCGTGCTGTTCATCCAGGCCATCGCCAGCACGGAGGGCGGGTGGTCGGCCGGGCTGATCGGCGGGCTGATCGCGGGGGCGCTGGCGCTCGCGGTGCTGTTCTACTTCATCAACATGATCGCGCGGCGCATCCCGCTGCGGCCGCTGTTCATCCTGACTTCCGCATTCCTGTTCCTGATGGCGATCAAGTTCATCGGCGAGGCGATTCAGGAGTTTCAGGAACAGAATCTGGTCTCCTTCACCGAGGTGGACGGCGCCAGCTGGCTGGCCGCGCTCGGCCTCAATCCGAGTGTGGAAGCGCTCTCGATCCAGTTCCTCGTCATTCTCGCGGCCCTTGCCAGCTACTCCATCTACCACCGCAGCAGCCGGCTGATCCGCGAGGACAAGGCCGCGCACAATTCCGAAAGCTGACACCGGGCGCCGGCGCGAGCATGGCCGCCTGGACATTTGGGCGGTGGCGCTTGCTCCAAGTTTAAGTTACAGTTTAGCATAAACTTGAGACAATGAGGCCGTTGCCATGTCGAGCGTTGCCGCTTCCAGCGCCGCACCCGCACGCGTCACCTCGGATGAATCATCCATTCCGTCGGATCTCAGGGTCGCGACGAAGGAAGAGATTCGCGAGCTTTCGCAGATCGATAGCGTCAAGTTCACGGCCGCCGTCGTGTTCGAGTTCGCCGTGATCGGCGCAGCCGTCTATCTGAGCTGGACCCATTTCACCTGGTGGAGCTATTTGCTGGCCGTGCTGATTATCGGCCCGCGAATCCATGCGTTCGGCGCGCTGATGCACGAGGCCTCGCATTACCGCGCCTATCGCAACCGCACGCTGAACGACATCGTCGGCGAGATCGTCGCGTTTCCCACCACGGCGACGCTCGAAGGCTACCGCAAGAACCATTTCGCCCATCACCGCAACACCAACACCGACGACGATCCGGACCACATCCGCAATATGCTGACGGGGGAGTTCATCTTCCCGCAGCCCGCGCGGCAGTTTGCCTGGACGCTGGTGCGTTACGGCCTCGGGCTGAAGACGTGGCAGACCTTCACCGACTTCCACAAGACCAAGGAAGTTCAGGACGTGTCGCGGATGCTGTCGCTGATCCGCTCCGTGTTCCTGATCGCGCTGATCGGCGCGTCGATCTGGTTCGGCTTCTGGAAGCTGTTGCTGCTCTACTGGGTCGTGCCGGTGATGACGAGCTTCGCGGTGGTGCGCTACATCCGCAACTGCGCCGAGCACGTCGCGCTCGACCATCTGCCGCTGAAGGACCGCACCCGCACCGTGGTCTCGAATTGGTTCGAGGAGTGGATGATCGCGCCCTACGGGCTCAACTACCACCTCGAGCACCATCTCTATCCGGGCGTGACCTGCTTCAACCTCGCCAAGCTGCACAAAATCCTGATGACGCGCGAGCCCTTCAAGTCCCGCGCCCACATCACCCACGGCTATTGCACCGGCCTGATCCGCGAATGCGTCGGCCCGCGTCCGGAGCCGCAGGCGGCGACTCCGGCGGGGTGAGGGCAGGCGCCATGGTGCGCTTCCGGCCGGGGTGTGGTCGGAAGCGCGCTAAACCGATGTGCGGTCGTTGCCGATGAGCATGTCTCGAATGGTTGGCGGGACTGGAAATCCATAGCCGATCCATTCCTCTGTCCAGGACAGGCGTCCCGTTTGACGGGCTTCGCTACAGTAGAGTTCGGCGCCAATCATCTGGAGCGCGGTGAGCCGCGCCTGGAGGGCGTCCGCTCCCCGGGCTTCATTCGACCGGATATGATCGGGCCATTGAATGTCCCATTGACAGGCCCTTGCGGTCTGGTCATCGATTGGCCAGCTGACCCGGATTGTCACGTCGGCGTCATGACCGTCCCGGGAGACCTTGAGCGTTCGCGTCATGGCGATCATGGCGGGTGCCCTCTGAGTTGCGGAATTGAGCGGCCGCTCGGACAGGCGCGGTTCGGCAAGCTAACGAAGCGAGCCCTCTCTATCCGAAGCATTAAGGCTATGCCGGACCCACAATTCAAGATTGTCTGGTTTCCAGACTCTCTCCGTCCTCTTAATACCCAGAAGGGGCGAGCATTCGTCCCGCATCCAAGGAAACTCCTGGATGCGCTGGCGAGAACTCACTAGATGACGTCTAAAGGTCCAGGCGAGCAAGTCCGCGGCTTGCAATGGTGGAAATTTTCTATCGTCCCCGAAGATCGGCGATGCGCCGAACCTGTTTTTCTCGATCGGCGCGCCACGTACGAATGAGTTCCAAGCATCGAGAAACTGTCCCTTTCCACGGCTCTGCGAGTCAAAGACGAACGATATCGGCCAACTGAGGTGGAGGTGTTCAGCAAACCTGAGGACATCATGCATTAAGTTGTACATCAGAAAAAAGTGTTTGTTGGTAAAGCTGTGAGGAATGCCTTGTCTCTTTACCACAATACGATCGAAGGTGCTCAAATGTAGGGCGTTAACGGAAGCTCCTTTTACATAACTGCGAATGATCCGGCCGAATCCCTCCACCTTCGCATCTCGCTCCTCTTTGGAGAAATTTCCACGCCTAAATTCTTTGGTCCTTGAGAAGGCTTCCTGCATCTTGAAATAATTGATCCGGGGCGGCGCAAGTCTGAACGTTTCCCACTCCTCAGACAGCGCAGCCCAGTTTGCAGGGGATGCAATATAGGCGGCATAGACAAGAATTGGCGGATCAGCGGATGCGCTATCGTCCGCATATGCCTGCATCATCCAAACTACCCCGGGGGCGCTCTAAACTAATCGGATATTATTATTGATCCCTAGACTTCTGGCTTAAACTTGCCGTGCAATCTTAAGTCAGCGGTCTCTAAAGCATCGCTTGAGATGATATCTATTTTAGATTCTAAATAGAAGACCGGAGCCGAGTGCTCCGGTCTTGGTCATAAGTACGATGTGAAGCGTTACTTCAGCCCCTGTTCGAGGTCGGCGATCAGGTCGTCCTTGTCCTCGATGCCGACGGAGATGCGCACCACCTCGGGGCCGGCGCCCGCCTGCGTCTTCTGCGCGTCGTCGAGTTGGGAGTGCGTCGTCGAGGCCGGATGGATGATCAGCGAGCGGGTGTCGCCGACATTGGCGAGATGTGAGAACAGCTTGACGTTCGACACCAGGCTGACGCCCGCGTCGTAGCCGCCCTTGAGTCCGAAGGTGAACACCGCGCCCGCGCCCTTCGGCGAATATTTGCGCGCCAGCGCATGATACTTGTCGTTGGGAAGCCCCGCATAGCTGACCCATGCGACCTCGGGCCGACCCGACAGCCACTCGGCGATGGCCTTGGCGTTGTCCGAATGGCGCTGGATGCGCAGCGGCAGTGTCTCGATGCCGGTCAGGATCAGGAATGCGTTGAACGGCGACAGCGCAGGGCCGAGATCGCGCAGGCCCAGCACCCGCGCGGCGATGGCGAAGGAGAAATTGCCGAACGTCTCCTGCAGTTTCAGGCCGTGATATTCCGGGCGCGGCTCGCTCAGGATCGGAAACTTGCCGGGCGTCGCCGACCAGTCGAACGTGCCGGCGTCCACGATGATGCCGCCGATCGAGTTGCCATGGCCGCCGAGAAACTTGGTCAGCGAGTGCACCACGATGTCCGCGCCGTGGTCGATGGGGCGGATCAGGTAGGGCGAGGCCAGCGTGTTGTCCACGATCAGCGGCACGCCGGCGGCGTGAGCGATCTTCGCGATGGCTTCGATGTCCGTGACGGTGCCGCCGGGATTGGCGATCGACTCGATGAAGACCGCCTTGGTTTTCGGCGTGATCGCGCGCTCGAAGGTGGCAAGGTCGTCGGTGTCGGCCCACACCACGTTCCAGCCGAAGCTCTTGAACGCGTGGCTGAACTGATTGATCGAGCCGCCATAGAGCTTGCGCGCGGCAACGAACTCGTCGCCCGGCTGAAGCAGGGCGTGGAAGACGATCACCTGGGCGGCGTGACCGGAGGCGACCGCGAGCGCTGCTGTGCCGCCTTCGAGCGCTGCGACCCGCTCCTCCAGCACCGCGTTGGTCGGGTTTCCGATGCGGGTATAGATGTTCCCGAAACTTTGCAGGCCGAACAGCGAGGCGGCGTGATCGGCATCGTTGAACACGAAGGAGGTGGTCTGATAGATCGGCGTCGCGCGCGCGCCCGTGGTCGGATCGGGTTGCGCGCCCGCGTGCACGGCCAGCGTTGCGAATCCCGGTGAGCGGTCAGCCATGTTTCCTCCGTTTTGAAAGCTGCCTTTGAAAAGGGGCGGCATGCTTGATCGGCGAAGGCGGCGCGTCAAGCCATGCGGAGTGCGCCGCACGAATTCGGCAGAAGTCGATTGCGAAATCTCGCGGACCCGGAATGTTTTTTTGCCAGGGCCATCGGTTGTGAAAAGCCCTTGCTCTCCGCGACGATGCGCGTTCAGCTCGCTTCGCCATCCTTGGCGTTACGGTTCGCGCTGGCAAGCGCACCACCACCGAGGCTCTGGCGCTGCAGTGACAGCTGCTGACCGCGGATCGGGGCCGGGGCGCGCTTTGAACTGAGCGTGCGCGAGTTGACGCCCATCCACGAGATTTCCGAGGACAGCCGGCCGTACTCGATTTTCGGACAGCGGTTCATCACCACCCTGACCCCGGCGGCTTCCGCTTTTGCTGCCGCTTCGTCGTTGCGGACGGTGAGCTGCATCCAGATCACCTTCGGCAGCGGCGAGAGCGTCAGCGCCTCGTCGACGATCTTCGCCGCGTCGTTCGAGTTGCGGAAGATGTCCACCATGTCGATCGGGCGGTCGATCTCGCTCAGCGAACGGACAAACGGCTTGCCCAGCAGCGATTTTCCGACCTGCCCCGGGTTGACCGGGATCATGTCGTAGCCGCGCTCGTGCAGATACTTGAACACGAAATAGCTCGGCCGCACGTTGAGCGGCGACGCGCCGACCAGCGCGATGGTCTTCACCTCGCTGAGGATCGCGCGGATGTAGTCGTCGGAATAGCTGTCGTGATTCATGCCTGTCATCCGCTTCTGGAGCATTCAAGTTCGAATGGACTGCTGTGGTCCTCACCTCTCCCCGCCGGGGAGGTCGGATCGCGCCAAGCGATCCGGGTGAGGGGAGTTCTCATCGAAAGATTTGATCCCCTCACTCCAGCCCTCTCCCAATGGGAGTGTTCAGCATGGCTTGACAGGCGCTTTCATGAAAGCGCGAAGCCCCCTAGCGGTCCTCCCACATCGGCGGGCGCTTGTCGATGAAGGCGCAGATGCCCTCGCTGGCGTCGCGCGCCATCATGTTCTCCGTCATCACCTGCGCCGCGTAGCGATAGGCGTCGGCGAGATTCATCTCTGCCTGACGATAGAACGCCTCCTTGCCGACCTTGAGCGTGTAGGCGGACTTGGCTGCGATCCGCTGCGCCAGCGCGATGGCGGCCGCGCGCTCCTCGCCGTGAGCGACGACTGTATTGACGAGCCCGAGCTCGCGCGCGGTATTCGCAGGGACCGGCTCGCCGGTCAGCAGCATGTGCATGGCGTGCTTGCGCGGCACGTTGCGCGACAGCGCCACCATCGGCGTCGAGCAGAACAGGCCGATATCGACGCCCGGCGTTGCGAACAGCGCGCGCTCGGAGGCGACCGCGAGATCGCAGCTCGCGACGAGCTGGCAGCCCGCCGCCGTCGCCATGCCTTGCACGGCCGCGATCACGGGCTTCGGCAGATGCACGATGGCCTGCATCATTTCGCTGCACGAAGTCATGAGCTGCGCGAAGTAGGCGCGCCCGCCGTCGGCGTCAGTCCGCCGCGCCGTCAGTTCCTTCAGGTCGTGCCCCGCCGAGAACACAGTGCCCGCTGCGGCGATCACTACGGCACGGACGTCGCGGTCGTCCGCGAGGGCGCGCAGTTCCTCGTGCAGGGCGCGGATCAGGTCTTCGGACAGGCTGTTGCGGGCTTGCGGGCGATTGAGGGTGAGGACCGCGACGGAGCCGGCCGCGTCCCGAAGCAGGACCGGCGACGTGTCCGGGTGGTTTGCCTTCGCCGCCTGATGTGTCATGGGTTTGTCCGCTGGATGACAGTTTCCGCCGTAAGTGGCACGAACATAGCGAGACACAGGGAGGGGACAAGGGGAATGACCGGGGCGAAAATGAGCGTTGCGGATCTCGAAGCCTTTCTGCAAGTGGAGTTTCCGCAGGCGCTGGGTGCGGGCGATATTTCGATCGAGACTGCGGACGGCCAGACCTGCCTGCTGCGTCAGAAATTCAGCGAGCGGATGCTGCGTCCGGGCGGCACGGTCTCGGGGCCGACGCTGATGTCGCTGGCGGACCTTGCCATGTACGTCGTGCTGCTGTCGGCCATCGGGCCGATCGGGCTCGCGGTGACGACCAGCCTCAACATCAATTTCCTGCGCAAGGGCCAGAGCGGGCAGGACATTCTGGCGGCTGCGAAGCTGATGAAGCTCGGCAAGCGGCTGGCGGTGGGCGAGGTCTCCCTGCTGTCGGGCTCCTCGCCGGACCCGATTGCCCACGTCACCTCCACCTATTCCATTCCCGTTGCATAGGAATTTTGTAGGTATCAAAATACCATATTTGTAACCAATTGATTTTCATGAGATAAATTTGCGTCTGCGGCATTGACTGTGCACGCATCGATCTCTAGAACGGCGCGCAACCGGACGCATTGCGCCGGAATCCTTTTTCACGGACATCCTCATGAAAACCTTTTCGGCAAAGCCTGCCGAGGTCACGAAGAAGTGGGTTGTGATCGACGCCAAGGGTCTGGTCGTCGGCCGCCTCGCTTCGCTGGTCTCGATGCGCCTGCGCGGCAAGCACCTTCCGACCTATACGCCCCACGTCGATTGCGGCGATCATGTCATCGTCATCAATGCGGCCCAGGTGGTGCTGACGGGCCGCAAGCGTGACAACAAGGTCTACTATCACCACACCGGCTTCATCGGTGGCATCAAGGAGCGCACCGCCAAGTCGATCCTCGAAGGCCGCTTCCCGGAGCGCGTCGTCGAGAAGGCGGTGGAGCGCATGATCCCGCGCGGTCCGCTCGGCCGCAAGCAGATGGGCAACCTGCGCGTCTACGGCGGTGCGGATCATCCGCATGAAGCTCAGCAGCCCGAAGCGCTCGACGTTGCATCCCTGAACCGCAAGAACACGAGGGCCGCGTAATGGCCGAGACCATTCAATCGCTGGACCAGCTTTCCGCCCTGAAGGGCGCGGTCTCCGCGTCCGATGCGCCGACCTACGAGAAGAAGGTCGACAAGCAGGGCCGCGCCTATGCCACTGGCAAGCGCAAGGACGCGGTCGCCCGCGTCTGGATCAAGCCGGGCGCCGGCAAGATCATCGTCAACACCCGCGAGGTCGAAACCTATTTCGCGCGCCCGGTGCTGCGCATGCTGATCCAGCAGCCGCTGGTCGCGGCTGCCCGTCAGGATCAGTACGACGTGGTCTGCACGGTCGCCGGCGGTGGCCTGTCCGGTCAGGCGGGCGCGGTGCGTCACGGCATCTCGAAGGCGCTGACGCATTTCGAGCCGGAACTGCGCAGCGTTCTGAAGAAGGGCGGCTTCCTGACTCGCGACTCGCGTGTCGTCGAACGCAAGAAGTACGGCAAGGCGAAGGCCCGCCGCAGCTTCCAGTTCTCGAAGCGCTGATTTTTCAAGGCGTCGTCACGCGACTTACGCTATCAAGGGCGCCCATCGGGCGCCCTTTTCTTTTGGGGCCGCTGACTTCACCTCTCCCCTGCGGGGAGAGGCCGGCGCGGAGCGCCGATGAGGGGCGGGAATCTTATCGTGAAGCGGGCCCATGGGTTTGACCGGGATGGTACCGGTACGCGTGCAGGAAACGCGTCAATTCAGAAGCGGGAGGACATTATGATCACCGAGATCGCACAAATCGATGTGAAGGAAGGCTGCGAGGCCGCGTTCGAGGCGGCGTTCGCGAAGGCGCGGGATCTGTTCGGCGTGTCGAAGGGTTTCCACGGCTTCGAACTGCATCGTTCGATCGAGAAGCCGCAGCGCTACCGGCTGCTGGTGAAGTGGGAAACGCTGGAGAATCACACCGTGGATTTCCGCGGCTCCGAGCAGTTCACCCAGTGGCGCGCACTCGTCGGCCCGTTCTTCGCGAGCCCGCCCGAGGTCGAGCATACGCAGACGGTAGCCTGACATTTTCCGCAGGCGGCGGCGATCGCGGCGGGTCGGCGCGATCGCAAGCACTCAAGCCGCGCGCGCCTCGCTCTCCGGCGGGTCCATTTCCGCATAGACGTGGCGCAGCACCACCTTGATGATCGCGATGAGGGGAAGGGCCAGCGCCAGTCCCCACAGTCCGAACAGCACGCCGAGGAAAATCTGCGCGCCGAACAGCGTGGCGGGCGGAATGTCGATGGCCTGCCGCTGGATCAGCGGGGTGAGCACGTTGCCTTCAAGGAACTGCACCAGCAGATAGAGGCCGAACGAACTGGCCACGGCGGCCCATCCCGAGCCGAGGCTGGCGAGGATGATGATCGCGCCTGACATCACCGCGCCGACGGTCGGGATGAAGGACAGCAGCCCCGCCTGCGCGCCCAGCACCAGCGCGCCGGGAATGCCGATGATCGACAGGCCGATCCAGACCACCGCGAAGATCGACAGCATCGTCAGCAACTGGCCGAGCAGCCAGCGGCGCAGCGATTCGCCGAGGTCGTTCATCACCTCCCGCGTCTTCCGCTTGTAGCGGCGCAGAACGAAGCTCTGCAATCCGTCCGAATAGACTTTCGGCTGGGCCGCCAGCATCACCCCCAGAAACAGGATGATGAAGATGTTGCTGAAGCCTTCGAAGATTCCGACCACGATCTTCAGCGTCGGCCCGAGAATGGCACCAGTCGAACTGGCGATGGTGCCGGCGCTCGGAAAGTTGGATGTCCCGGGCCCTCTGGCCTCTCCGATCCGCGTCGCGGTGTCCGTGGAGGAGCCGGTTGGCGTCGAGAGATCGAAGTTGAAGACGCTGGTATCGACGCCGCGCTGCTCCAGAAACTCTTTGACGGTGCCGATCTGGGATTTGATCGTGGCGCTGAGTGCGCTGGCCTGCTGGGCGATGGTCGCGCCGCCCAGCACGATGATGCCCACGATCATCGCGGTGAGCAGCAGGCAGACGATGACGAGCCGCAGGGCGTGAGGTCCTCCGATCACCCGGCCGAGCAGGTCGGTCAGGGCGTTCAGGAAGACGCCGAACAGGATGCCTGCAAACATCATGAGCAGCGTCGTGGCCGAATACCATGTCAGCCACAGCAGCGCGGCGAAAGCGACGACGCAGATGCCGCCGGCCGCGATGTCGCGCCAGCTGCGGTTGATCAGCGAAGTGGAGGAGGGACCGTGGACGGCGGACATCGAGGAACCTTCATGCGATTCAGGGATGCCGGGCTGGCGCGTCGCAGTTGGCTGCGTCGCCCGTTTCCACGGCAGGCCCCGGCAGCAGCGCGAAGCCTGCTCCGTTTGTGGCTGATCCTGCGGGCGCGATCAACCGCCTCGTATGCTGGCGGGGCCGGGCGGACCAATCCGTCTGCCCGTCGCCCCGCTTACCGCACGTTCGGGTGGCGGACGGCAATTCGGGAACGGGGACCCGACGATAAAGTTTCGGGCCGGAACAGCCCGCCATATCTGGAGGCGCCCGGCACCGGGCTTGGGTCCTGGACGAGGCCTGCACCCGCAAACGCCTGGCCCAAAAGGACTGGCCCAAGACGAAAAGGGGGCGCACCCTGCGGCGCGCCCCCATGAGCTACTGACGTTCGCGGCGGCTTACACCGAATAGTACATATCGAACTCGACCGGGTGCGGGGTCATTTCGAAGCGTTCGACCTCGGTCATCTTCAGTTCGATATAGGCGTCGATGAAGTCGTCATCGAACACGCCGCCGTTCTTGAGGAACGCGCGATCCTTGTCGAGGCTTTCCAGTGCCTCGCGCAGCGAGCCGCACACAGTCGGGATCTGCTTCAGCTCTTCCTTCGGAAGATCGTACAGATCCTTGTCCATCGCCGGGCCCGGATCGATCTTGTTCTTGATGCCGTCGAGGCCGGCCATCAGCATCGCCGCGAAGGCGAGATACGGATTGGCCATCGGATCCGGGAAGCGGACTTCCACGCGCTTGGCCTTCGGCGACGTCGTGTAGGGGATGCGGCACGAGGCCGAACGGTTGCGCGCCGAATAGGCGAGCAGCACCGGTGCCTCATAACCCGGGACCAGACGCTTGTAGGAGTTGGTCGAGGGGTTGGTGAAAGCGTTGATCGCCTTGGCGTGCTTGATGATGCCGCCGATATAGTGGAGGCAGGTCTCCGACAGGTCTGCGTACTTGTTGCCCGCGAACACCGGCTTGCCGTCTTTCCAGATCGACTGGTGGCAGTGCATGCCCGAGCCGTTGTCGCCGTAGACGGGCTTTGGCATGAAGGTGGCGGTCTTGCCGTAGATATGCGCGACCTGATGGATGCAGTACTTATAAATCTGCATCTGGTCGGCCATCAGCGTCAGCGTGTCGAACTTCATGCCGAGTTCGTGCTGGGCCGACGCCACCTCGTGATGATGCTTCTCGACCTTGACGCCCATGCGCGCCATCGCGCCGAGCATCTCCGAGCGCATGTCCTGCACCGAGTCCTGCGGCGGCACGGGGAAGTAGCCGCCCTTGGTGCGGATGCGGTGGCCGAGATTGCCGCCTTCGTAATCGGTATCCGAATTGCTCGGAAGCTCGGAGGAGTCCAGCTTGAAGCCGGTGTTGTAGGGCGTGGTGCTGAAGCGCACGTCGTCGAACACGAAGAACTCGGCTTCGGGGCCGAAGAACACGGTGTCGCCGATGCCGGACGACTTCACCATGGCCTCGGCCTTCTTGGCCATGCCGCGCGGATCGCGGTTGTAGGGCTCGCCCGTGGTCGGCTCGAGCACGTCGCAGGTCAGCACCAGAGTGGTTTCGGCGAAGAACGGATCGATCGTGGCGGTGACCGGATCGGGCATCAGGCACATGTCGGACTCGTTGATCGCCTTCCAGCCGGCGATCGAGGAGCCGTCGAACATGATGCCTTCGGCGAAGGTGTCTTCCTCGATCATCGAAACGTCGAAGGTGACGTGCTGCCATTTTCCCCGCGGATCGGTGAAGCGGAAATCGACGTATTTGACGTCATTGTCCTTGATGAGTTTCAGGACATCCTTGGCAGTCGGGACTTTGGTCATGAATACCCCTTGGGTTCCCTGGTGGGTTCTAACCGGCAAAAGTCGTGGCGTGGAAAAGCGCAGGACAAAGCCTGCCCGCGCGGCCGCGGCCACGCCTGATCTAGAGCATCAGCCCGAAACCTGGAAAGTGGTTTCGGTCGCGATCCCGCTCAAAAATGGAATAGGTCCACCGCCGGACGGGCTGAGCCGGTCCGGATATCCCTGTCGGCAGGGAACAGCCAGTGCCTCTGGCGGCCGGGCTTCTAGATGGCGTCCAGTCCGGATTCGCCGGTCCGGATGCGGATAGCCTCCTCAATGCTGGACACGAAGATCTTGCCGTCGCCGATGCGCCCGGTCTGGGCGGCGCGGCGGATCGCCTCGATCGCCTTTTCCACCAGGTCATCCGCAATCACGATCTCGATTTTCACCTTGGGAAGGAAATCGACAATGTATTCCGCGCCGCGGTACAATTCTGCATGGCCCTTCTGGCGGCCAAATCCCTTTGCCTCGGTGACGGTAATCCCCTGCAATCCGACTTCCTGAAGGGCTTCCTTCACCTCATCAAGCTTGAATGGTTTGATGATCGCTTCAATTTTCTTCACTGCACCTCTCCGGCACCACGAGTTTCCACCCATTCCCGCGCCGCATTGTTCTACAATGCGCATCTGCTGTCCGCGGGGAAGGACGGACCGTTCCGCGTCAGCAGACGCACGAAACGCAGGGCGCGCTAAGCAGGGTCCGTGCCAACCCGCGAAGTGAAGGATTTCCCGAGGGAATCCGCCCACGCGGGGGCAGCGTCTGCTGTCGCAGGAAGGGTTTATCCCAATATTTGAGCAAAATGTTTAATTATTGTGCATTTTTTGGCGATTCATATCGATCTTGAGTTGGTTTTGCCGAACCTCCGGGCGCGGCTGCCAAGGCTAGAGGCATGGAGCTGTGAGTCTGCTGACCACCATTGAAATGCAACGTGCCGATCGCCTCACGATCGAGGCTGGCACCCCCGGCTTCACCCTGATGCGAAACGCCGGGCGCGCTGTGGCCGAGGCCGCGCGCGACCTTGTGGAGCAGGACGAGGCGAACATTCTCGTGGTTGCGGGGCGCGGCAACAACGGCGGCGATGGCTTCGTCGCCGCCGCCGACCTGCGCGATTGGGGGTTCAGGGTTCGGGTCATGCTGCTGTGCGATCCGGCCACCCTCAAGGGCGACGCGGCGCAGGCGGCAGCGTTATGGGCGGGGCCAATCCTGCCCTGCGATCCGGCTCAACTCGGCCAGCCGGATCTCATCGTTGACGCCCTGTTCGGCGCCGGGCTGGACCGGCCGGTCAAGGGCGATCCGTTCCGGATCATCGAGGCGATCAACCGGAGCGGCGTGCCGGTTCTCGCGGTCGATCTGCCCAGCGGGGTAAACGGTACCAGCGGGGCGGTGATGGGGGCCGCCGTCCGGGCGGTCGAGACAGTCACCTTCTTCCGGAAAAAGCCCGGACACCTGCTGATGCCCGGGCGCGGGCTGTGCGGGCGGGTCCGGCTGGCCCAGATCGGGATTCCCGACGCCGTGCTGGGCGAAATCGCGCCGCAGACGTTCGAGAACGTCCCGGATCTCTGGGAGGCGCATTTTCCGGTGCCGAGCGCGGAGGGCCATAAATATTCGCGCGGTCATGCCGTGGTGGTGTCGGGCGGCCTTGCCGCGACGGGCGCGGCGCGTCTGTCGGCGCGGGCCGCGCTGCGGGCCGGGGCCGGGCTGGTGACGATGGCGTCTCCCACGGATGCGCTGGCGGTCAATGCGGCGGCGCTGACGGCGGTGATGCTGCGCGCGGTCGACACACCTGTCGAATTCGGGGCGCTGCTGTCCGACAAGCGGCTCAACGCCTGCGTGATTGGCCCCGGCGCCGGAGTGGGGGAGCGCACCCGGAATTTCGTGCTGACCGCGCTGGGCAATGACCGGCGTCTGGTGCTCGATGCCGATGCGCTGACCAGCTTCGCGGAGGAGCCATCCACCCTGTTTTCACTGCTTCATCCACAGGGTCATCCACAAAGCTATCCACAGGTTGTCCTCACCCCTCACGAAGGGGAGTTTTCGAGGCTCTTCAGCAATTTATCTGAGGATGGCAGGGAGTTATCCAAGCTGGACCGAGCCAGGACGGCGGCCCGGCTTTCCGGTGCTGTCGTGCTGCTGAAGGGGCCGGACACCGTGATCGCCGCGCCGAACGGGCGTGCCGCGATCTGTGCCAATGCGCCACCGTGGCTCGCCACGGCGGGATCGGGCGACGTGCTGTCGGGGATCATTGGCGGACTGCTGGCGCAGGGCATGCCGGGGTTCGAGGCGGCGTGCGCCGGCGCGTGGATGCATGGCGAAGCCGGAGGCGAGGCGGGACCGGGCCTGATCGCCGAGGACCTGCCCGAGGTGCTGCCGGCGGTCTTTCGCAGGCTCTACGATGCCTTCGGAATTGATTATTGAGCGCTATTCCACAGCAAACCAGCGGACCATCCGTTCGGACTCCGGCTGGATGGAAATGGCAGACAATATGTAGCCGCCTGCAGGCCCGGCGGCGAAGGCGATCCGTTGGGTCTGGCTGGGTTCGACCGCCAGTGTATCGAGCCAGAACGGTTTCCATCCGTCGTCCAGTTTGTCGAGCAACCGGAAGTGGTGGCCGTGCAGGCGGAACGTCGTGATGTGCGGACCCGGATTGGTCAGCGTCAGCAAAACCGTCCGGTCTCGCTTCGCTTTGAAGGCTGGCGGCGAGGCGATCTTGAAATCGGCCGCCCGGCTCCAGGGGGGAACGCCAAGGCTATCGCCGAGCGCAAGATCGGCGCGGACCGCCCGCTGCAGGTCGAGGCGGGGCGGAAGCCCGTTGTCTGGATGCGGAGGCGGCGGATCGGACAGGGCGGCCGCCCGGACCGGGGCGGCGTCGTAGACGAGGCGGGCGAGCACGCGGGCTGTCGTGCCGTCATGGAGCAGGATCGGCCAGGTGGATCCGGCCGCCTTGGTGGCATCGATGATCACGTCGGCCCGGCTTCCCGCCGCCAGAATCAGTTGCCCGGCCCGGGCCGGGAAAGGTTCGGCCGGTGCGCCATCGAAGCCGATAACCGTCACCTCGTGTCCGTCAATTTTTAGCGCAACGACAGAGCGATAGCTGGCATTGATAAAGCGAAGTCTCACCCGCTGCATCGCGCTGACCGAAATATCGGCCGGCGATTTTCCGTTCAACGTGAAGCGGGTTGCGGGCGGCGTTGCGCCGGTGTCGGGCTGGGGAGGGCCCGAGGGCCAGTCCTCGATCACCAGAACCTCGTCGCGATCCACTCCGGTCTCGCCCGGCCCCTGGGTCACCAGCGGGCAGGACCGGATGATGCGAGGGCCTTTGTCATCGATCGCCCATGCGTCGATATAGAAGCTGCCGGCCTGCCGCAGCGGTGCGGTGAGCGTGGCGCTCTGGCCCGGCTGGAGCGGCGGAGTGGACAGCAGCGGCATCAGTGATGGCGCGCCGTCGAGGCCGCGCCAGTCAAGCACCACGGGGACGGGCAGGTCGTTGGCCAGCGCGACCTTCAGGTCCGCATTCTGCGGGAAGCGCCATGGCGAACCGGGCTGTCCCGCCAGCATCCAGGTCTCCACCTCGGGGACATCGGCGGCGATCGTCGTGCGACCGACTGTCGCCCGCAGGCTCGCCTCGGAGGGCGTTGCCATAGCCGGCCGGACCGCGAGGCACGCGGCGCTGCCGGCCAGGAAGCCTCGGCGGGTCAGGGATGGGATGGCGATCGAACGCATGCCGATTCCGATCATGTTCGCGGCTCCCTGTCCAGTGCCGCAGGTCAACCCTTGCATCGGACCTTGCATCGGATCCCGTCCGACCCATTTTTTTGCTGCATATGGAAAGGCTCATGTTATAAGCCGCCGCCCGCGGCATCGCGGCCGGACAGATGCCTTCGCGGGCGTGGCGGAACTGGTAGACGCGCTGGATTTAGGTTCCAGTGACGAAAGTTGTGGGGGTTCGAGTCCCTCCGCCCGCACCAACCCAGCCGCAAGCGCCCGATGTTTCCGGCGAGGATGGCGTTTCCGGCAAGAATGACCGCGATCAGCCGGCGCAGGTGCAATGCCGCGCCGTACCGATTTTTGACCTATGACCCCGGCGTTGCCGGATTCGAGTGAGAAGAAGATAGCCATGCAGGTGAAGGAAACCGTCGCCGACGGATTGAAGCATGAGTTTCAGGTGAGCGTGCCGGCGGCCGATATCGACGCCAAGGTCGATGAACGGCTGGTCGACATGAAGGACAAAGTTCGCCTCAACGGCTTCCGTCCCGGCAAGGTTCCGGTCGCGCATCTGAAGAAGGTCTACGGCCGCTCCGTGATGGCCGAGACCATCGATCAACTGATCCGCGAGACCAACAATCAGATCTTCACCGACCGCGGCTTCAAGCTCGCGACCGAGCCCAAGGTCACGATGCCGTCCGAGGAGAAGGAGGTCGAAGACCTGCTCGCGGGCAAGGCGGACCTCAGCTACACCGTGGCGGTCGAAGTCGTGCCGGCGATCGCGCTGGCGGACTTCAAGAGCTTCTCAGTGGAGAAGCCGGTTGCCGACGTGTCGGACGCCGATGTCGACGAGGCGATCAAGCGTATCGCCGATCAGAACCGTCCGTTCGCGGCCAAGGCCGAGGGTACGACCGCCGAGAGCGGCGACCGTGTCACCGTCAGCTTCAAGGGTACGATCGACGGCGTGGCGTTCCCCGGCGGCACTGGCGAAGGCATTCAGGTCGTGATCGGCTCGAACACCTTTATCCCTGGTTTCGAGGATCAACTGATCGGTATCGCCAATGGCGAGACCCGCACGCTCAAGGTCGCTTTCCCGACCAACTACGGCAATGCCGAACTGGCCGGCAAGCCTGCCGAGTTCGAGACCACCGCGACGCTGCTTGAGGCCCCGCAGGACATCGCGGTTGACGAGGAGTTCGCCAAGACGCTGGGTCTGGAATCCCTCGACAAGCTCAAGGAAGCTGTGCGCGAGCGGATCGGCGCCGAATACGGCGCGGCCACCCGCCAGCGTCTGAAGCGCGCGCTGCTCGACCGTCTCGACGAAGCCCACAAGTTCGATCCGCCGCCGTCGCTGGTGGAGCAGGAATTCGAACTGATGTGGAATTCGATCAAGGCCGAGATGGAGTCCGCCGGCAAGACCTTCGCCGACGAGAACACCACCGAGGAGAAGGCCAGCGAGGAGTATCGCAAGATCGCCGATCGTCGCGTGCGCCTTGGTCTCGTGCTCTCCGAGATCGGCGAGAAGAACAAGATCACTGTAACCGACGACGAGGTCGGCAAGGCCGTGATCGAGCGCGCCCGCCAGATGCCGGGGCGCGAGAAGGAAGTCTGGGACTTCTATCGCAACAACGCCAATGCTCTGGCCCAGCTTCGTGCCCCGATCTTCGAGGACAAGGTGGTCGATTTCATTCTTGAACTCGCCAACGTGACCGAGAAAAAGGTTTCGCGCGAGGATCTGTTCAAGGATGACGAGGCGGAGGTGGCGGCCTGAGGGCCGCCGTCCACGTCCGCGGCCGTTAAGTATATGCCCCGAAAAGGGGCGCATGGCGTCCCGCCGGGTTGGCGGGCGCCGGGCGAATCGGTTGAACTGCCCGGCGGGTGCTGGCCTTGCGCCGCCTCCCGCCGGCCGGAGTCTTCGGGTCTTGTTGCCGCCTTGTTGGCACATATCTTTAGGCCCGGTTGGGAAGTTCCCGCATCACGGGATGCCTGGTTCTCGCGCCCGACGCGCAGGCCTGCCGCGGCGTCTCATTCAAACCTCAGGTGATACATGCGCGATCCGGTGGAAACCTACATGAACCTCGTGCCGATGGTGGTCGAGCAGACCAACCGCGGCGAGAGGGCCTACGACATCTTTTCGCGCCTCCTGAAGGAGCGCATCATTTTCCTGAGCGGTCCGGTCGAGGACGGCATGGCGACGCTGGCCGTCGCGCAGCTTCTGTTCCTTGAGGCGGAAAATCCGAAAAAGGAAATCTCGATGTACATCAACTCCCCCGGCGGAGTGGTGACGTCGGGTCTGGCCATCTACGACACCATGCAGTTCATCCGGCCGCCGGTTTCCACCCTGTGCACCGGGCAGGCGGCGTCGATGGGCTCCCTGCTGCTCGCCGCAGGCGAGAAGGACATGCGTTTCGCGTTGCCGAATGCACGAATCATGGTTCACCAGCCATCCGGCGGGTTCCAGGGGCAGGCCACCGACATCATGCTGCATGCTCAGGAAATCCTGAACCTGAAGAAGCGGTTGAATGAAATCTACGTGAAGCACACGGGTCAGAATTATCAGGCGATCGAGGACGCGCTGGAGCGCGACAAGTTCCTGACCTCCGATATGGCCCGGGATTTCGGCATCATCGACAAGGTGATCGACAAGCGTGCCGACGATCCGACGGCGCACGCAAAGGCCAGCTAAAGACAGCCGTCGCGGACTTCTCCTCCGATCGGGGAGGAGTCCGGAATGGCTGTCGGCGGCCGGGAGACCCGGCCGGTTCCCGCAGGCGGCTATGTCTGAATGGGGACGCTGCCGGCGAAAAATCACGCTAATTTTCCGACGGCCGGTGGCCTTGCGGCATTAGCGAATTCTTGATCGTCAGGTGACAGCGTGATTGGCTAGGCTGTTGACAAGGCTACGGTGAGCGAATCGGGTGTTCGACGGTTCGGAGCAGGTCTGCAAAAACGAGGTCTTTTTGGTACGGATTTTGCTCACATCTAAAATCGAACTATCAGGCCGTTCGGTTCTGCGACAGGCGGTCGGCCCGGAGCAGGTGGGACGGTAGACGGAGACAGGAATGAGCAAGGTCGGAAATAGCGACTCGAAGAACACTCTCTATTGCTCGTTCTGCGGAAAGAGCCAGCATGAGGTCCGCAAGCTGATCGCCGGACCCACGGTCTTCATCTGCGATGAGTGTGTTGAGCTGTGCATGGACATCATTCGCGAGGAGAACAAATCCTCGCTGGTGAAGTCGCGTGACGGCATCCCGACCCCGAAGGAAATCTGCAAGGTGCTCGATGACTATGTCATCGGCCAGAGCCATGCGAAGAAGGTTCTCTCGGTCGCGGTGCACAACCACTACAAGCGCCTCAACCATCAGACCAAGCACAACGACGTCGAGCTTGCGAAGTCGAACATCCTGCTGATCGGCCCCACCGGCTCGGGAAAGACGCTGCTGGCGCAGACGCTGGCGCGCATTCTCGACGTGCCGTTCACGATGGCGGATGCGACGACGCTGACCGAGGCCGGCTATGTCGGCGAGGACGTCGAGAACATCATCCTGAAGCTGCTGCAGGCCGCCGACTACAATGTCGAGCGGGCGCAGCGCGGCATCGTCTACATCGACGAGATCGACAAGATTTCCCGCAAGTCGGACAATCCGTCGATCACGCGCGACGTGTCGGGCGAGGGCGTGCAGCAGGCGCTTCTGAAGATCATGGAAGGCACCGTCGCATCGGTGCCGCCGCAGGGCGGCCGCAAGCATCCGCAGCAGGAATTCCTGCAGGTGGATACCACGAACATCCTGTTCATCTGCGGCGGCGCGTTCGCGGGTCTTGAGAAAATCATTTCCGGCCGTGGCCGCACCACCTCGATCGGCTTCGCCGCGCGTGTGCTCGCGCCGGAGGATCGCAAGACCGGCGAAATCTTCCGTCAGGTCGAGCCCGAGGATCTGCTCAAGTACGGCCTGATCCCCGAATTCGTCGGCCGTCTGCCGGTGGTCGCCACGCTTGAGGATCTGGACGAGACGTCGCTGAAGAAGATCCTCACCGATCCGAAGAACGCGCTGGTGAAACAGTACCAGCGGCTGTTCGAGATGGAGAACATCGAACTGACTTTCGCCGACGAGGCGCTGGGCGCGGTGGCGCGCAAGGCGATCGAGCGGAAGACCGGCGCGCGCGGCCTGCGCTCGATCCTCGAAGCGATCCTGCTCGAGACGATGTTCGATCTTCCTGGCCTCGAAGGGGTCGAGGAGGTCGTCATCTCCAAGGAGGTCGTCGATGGAACTGCGCGGCCGCTCTACATCTACGCGGACCGCACGGCCGAAGGCAGCACAGCCAGCGCGTCCTGAGCGGGAGCTGACCGGATGTTCAAAAGCCGGGCCTTGTGCCCGGCTTTTTTCATGGGGAGCGGCGGTACCGGTGCCCGCTCCGGCTTCCGTCGGCGGCGACCGAACGGACGATCGCCGCGAGACGGGCGCTGCCCGCCACTGTGGCCCCACGAGCGCAGCGGTGGAGAGCCGTTCCCCCTTTGATGTCATTCACTTGACACCCCCCATGGCCGTAGCCACCTAATGCAGTTGTCGGCATGTTTCGGTCCGCCCGGATTCGACATGACGACCCGGACGATGGGGCCAGTTGGCCAAGGAATTGCAGGGCAGTTTCCCGCGCTGTGCAAATCGCCATCTCCGGCAACCGAGGCACCTTGTGGCAGTTGCGTTGTTTCAGCGGATTGCGAGCAAGGGGGCATAACAAAAGGATGAGGCCATGATCGCCCCAAAGAACCGGCCGCCTATCGTCCCCGGCGAAAGCCACGCTTATCCCGTGCTGCCGCTGCGTGACATCGTCGTCTTCCCGCACATGATCGTGCCGCTTTTCGTGGGCCGCGAGAAATCGATCCGCGCCCTTGAGGAGGTGATGAAGAACGACGGCCTCATCATGCTCGCGACGCAGAAGAACGCGTCCGATGACGATCCGGCTCCGGACTCCATCTACGAAATCGGAACGCTGGCGAGCGTGCTGCAGCTTCTCAAGCTGCCCGACAACACCGTGAAGGTGCTGGTCGAGGGGCGCGAGCGCGCGCGCGTCACCAAATACTCCGACCGCTCCGAATATTACGAAGCCACCGCCGTCGCTCTGGCGGATGAGGACGGCAGCAGCGTCGAGGCGGAAGCGCTCGGCCGTTCCGTGGTGTCGGACTTCGAGAGCTATGTGAAGCTCAACAAGAAGATTTCGGCCGAGGTCGTCGGCGTGGTCCAGCAGATCACCGACTATGCCAAGCTCGCCGATACCGTCGCCTCCCACCTCGCAGTGAAGATCGCCGATCGTCAGGCGATCCTCGAGACGCTGTCCGTTTCGCAGCGCCTTGAGAAGGTGCTCGGCCTGATGGAGAGCGAGATCTCCGTGCTGCAGGTGGAGAAGCGGATCCGCTCGCGCGTCAAGCGCCAGATGGAGAAGACCCAGCGCGAATACTATCTCAACGAGCAGATGAAGGCGATCCAGAAGGAGCTCGGCGACGACGAGGGTCGCGACGAACTGGCCGATCTGGAAGAGAAGATCAGCAAGACCAAGCTTTCCAAGGAAGCGCGGGAGAAGGCGCAGCACGAGCTCAAGAAGCTGCGCCAGATGTCGCCGATGTCCGCGGAAGCGACGGTGGTGCGCAATTATCTCGACTGGCTGCTGTCGATTCCGTGGGGCAAGAAGTCCAAGGTCAAGAAGGACCTCAATGCCGCGCAGGAGGTGCTCGACGCCGATCACTACGGGCTTGAGAAGGTCAAGGACCGCATCGTCGAGTATCTCGCCGTGCAGTCCCGCGCCAACAAGCTGACCGGACCGATCCTGTGCCTCGTCGGCCCTCCGGGCGTGGGTAAAACCTCGCTCGGCAAGTCGATCGCCAAGGCGACCGGCCGCGAGTTCGTGCGCGTGTCGCTCGGCGGCGTGCGTGACGAGGCCGAGATCCGCGGTCATCGCCGCACTTATATCGGCTCGATGCCCGGCAAGATCATCCAGTCGATGCGCAAGGCCAAGACCTCGAACCCGCTGTTCCTGCTGGACGAGATCGACAAGATGGGCGCCGATTTCCGCGGCGATCCGTCCTCGGCTCTGCTTGAGGTGCTCGACCCCGAACAGAACACCACGTTCAACGACCACTATCTCGAAGTGGACTACGATCTCTCCAACGTGATGTTCATCACGACCGCGAATACGCTGAATATTCCCGGCCCCCTGATGGACCGCATGGAGCTGATCCGGATCGCGGGCTACACCGAGACGGAGAAGGTCGAGATCGCGCGCAAGCATCTGATCCCGAGCGCGGTGAGCAAGCATGGTCTGGAGTCGAAGGAGTTCTCCATCGACGATGGCGCCCTGCTGCAGGTGATCCGCCGTTACACCCGGGAAGCCGGCGTGCGCAACCTTGAGCGCGAGATGTCGACCTTGGCCCGCAAGGCCGTCAAGGAGCTGATGCTCTCGAAGAAGAAGTCGGTGAAGGTGACGGAGGCCAACCTCGAGGGCTTCCTCGGAGTCCCGAAGTTCCGCTACGGCGAGATCGAGACGGAGGATCAGGTCGGCGTGGTCACGGGTCTGGCATGGACCGACGTTGGCGGCGAGCTGCTGACCATCGAAGGCGTCATGATGCCGGGCAAGGGCCGCATGACGGTGACCGGCAATCTGCGCGACGTGATGAAGGAATCGATCTCGGCGGCGGCCTCATATGTCCGCTCCCGCGCGGTGACCTTCGGCGTCGAGCCGCCGCTGTTCGACCGGCGTGACATCCACGTGCACGTGCCGGAAGGCGCGACGCCGAAGGATGGCCCGTCGGCAGGTGTGGCGATGGCCACCGCCATCGTCTCGATCCTCACCGGCATTCCGGTGCGGCGCGACATCGCCATGACCGGCGAGATCACGCTGCGCGGCCGGGTGCTGCCGATCGGCGGTCTGAAGGAGAAGCTGCTTGCGGCCGCCCGTGGCGGCATCAAGACGGTGCTGATCCCGGAGGACAACGCCAAGGACCTGACGGAGATTCCGAACGCCATCAAGGGCGGGCTGGAGATCATTCCCGTCTCGCGGATGGATGAGGTGATCGCCAACGCTCTGGTGCGCAAGCCGCAGCCGATCGAGTGGGACGAGAACACCGCCATCCCGCCGAAGCCGGATACGGCCGAGGAAACCGGCGGTCTCACCGCGCACTGATCTGCGGCTGGCTGATAAGCGAAGCGGCGTCCTTCGGGGCGCCGCTTTTTTTTACGCTTATCCCGCCTTGCGCTTCGTTCCGTCGGCCCATTCGGGATCGGTGGTGAAGACGATCGTGAGCCAGCGGTCGGGCGTGTCGCCGCCGATCATATCGCTGATCTCGTCACGCAGTTTGTCCCACTCTTCCAGCCTCTTTGGCGGCCAGCCAGCGGGCACGATGAAATACAGTTCGATCTGCTGACCCCGGCCGACACGCGCGACGTAGGCCCGATAGGATTCGAAGCCATAACGCCCGACGATGTCTTCGGCGATGTCGTCCACATGCTGCTTGAGGCTCGCTGGTGTTACGAGGAGGACATCGGCCAGCGCCCGCCGGATCGTACTGACGGGCACTGGAATGACGGCGATACAGACCAGCGCGAGGACAGCCGGATCGACGTAAGGCGACATCCATGCAAGACGTGTCCCCTGGATCAGCGCGCCGAAGATGAACGCCGCGAGCAGGGCGGCGGTCAGGGCGGCCGACATCAGCCAGGCCTTGGCGTCGAGCGCCAGAAAGTTCGAGCGCAGCTTCCGGTTGGTTCGCGTCTCGTAGATCGCCATGCAGATCTCCGCGACGACTGTCACGGCGGCGTAGATGATGGCCTGGTCGAAAGCGAGATGACGGCCTCCCGCCAGCAGGCTTCCGATCGCGTTGATGAGCGCATAGATCGCTGCGCCCATCAGCAGGATGCCGTTGAGGCCGAGCACCATCGGTTCGAGGTGCCAGAACCCCATGGTGAAGTGTTCGACCAATCGGCTCTTCGGCTGGCCGCTCGCGGTCGACGCGGCAATCAGGTTCGACACCAGCAGGGCGACGATGGTCATCGCCGCATCGGTCATGGAATAGATGCCGTCGAAGATGATCGACGATGAGCCGGACAGCAGGCCAAACACGATGCCGAGCCCGGCGAGGATGACGGTGACGGCGATCGAGATACGCAGGACGTGCTGTTCGGTCGCCATGGGGGCTGTCAATATTCAGGTCGAGTTTGGGTCTGGCGGGCGTGAGGTCGATGATAACGCGCGATGATCCCTGACGATCGCGCGCGGCGCAAGCGTGGCCGATTGATTGCGATGTTCGGAACACTCCGGCGCGCCGTCAATTGTCCCAGGTCGCTTATCGGGAGGATAACCTATGGAACAAGACCGGTCGACACAGGATCGATCCGAGCCGCGGCAGGACAAGGACAACACCAAGGGAACGGAAAAGCCGTGGGAGCGGCCGGGCCAGAAGTCTCAAAATCCTGACGAGGAGCCCGCGTCGCCGCACGACCTTGAGACCTGGCAGAAGAGCAACACCCATTGAGCTGTTAAGTGGCAGCCGGAAAGGAGCAGCGGCCATGGCAACCTGTGAAACCTGCGGCAACGACTACGACAAGACGTTCGATGTGCACATGAGCGGGCGGACACATACCTTCGACAGCTTCGAATGCGCGATTCAGGCCCTGGCTCCGACCTGTCAGCATTGCGGGGTCAGGATCGTCGGCCATGGAGTCGAAGATGGCGGCACGCTTTATTGCTGCAAGCACTGTGCGGAATCCGACGGAGCTTCCGGCTTGCGGGACCGCGTATGAGCGAGCGCTGAGGCGCTGTCATCGGGGAGGCGAGGGGTCGTCTTCCTCCCGATAGACGCGCTTCGTCGCCTGTTCCATCATCCTTTTCTCCGCCCGGGAGCGTCGTCCACGAAGAGTGGCGTAGGCAATTGCCACACCCAGCACCACAATCATCACAGCCCACAGCCATTCCGTCGATGTGAATGACATGCCGCGTCCTCCTTCGAACCAATGTGGGAGGGCAACGGAGCGTCGCCGCAGCGGTTCCGTACGTTGGGCTTCTGGTTGCCGGAGGTCGTGCGCCGATGGCTGAGCATTTTACCAAGACTGACCTGAAAGCCAGTCGATCCGGATGTCCGATTCCCCGGCTTCCGCAGCGGGATGGCCGAGGTCCTTGAACCGTGGTGGGCGGTGAGAGATTCGAACTCCCGACCCTCTCGGTGTAAACGAGATGCTCTAACCAGCTGAGCTAACCGCCCGTTGGATCCACGCTGTTCGATGCACAACCGATTGTGCTCTGGTGTCCCGCCGCCTGTTTAAGGCATCCGCGCGGAAAGTGGAATCCGGTTGAAGGGATCGCACCCACAAAAAAGCAGCGCGACCTGAGGTCGCGCTGCCGAATTTGCTGCCCTTGTTTCTGTCACATCGGGCGGTAAGGAGAGCCTGCAGGTGCGCCGGCCGGAGGGATGCCTGGCGACATGCCGCCGCCCGGCGGTCGTCCCGGGCCTGCTCCAGGCCCTGGGCGTCCGGGTCGAGGTCCCGGACCCATGCCAGGGCCACCCGGCCGCGGTCCCGGACCCATGCCGGGGCCACCCGGACGTCCGGGCGGACGATAGTAGCCCGGCGGAGGACCCGGAGGACGCGGCCGGAAGCCCGGTCCTGGTCCCGGAGGACCCCATCCGCGCCAGCCATGCCCGCCGCCCCAGCCGAAGCCGTGACGCCAGGCGTAGCCGCACCAGTAGAAGCCGGGGCCACGCCAGCCGTCCGGATACCAGCAATAGCGACGGCCGCCGTAATAATATTGCGCCTCCGTCAGCGGCGAACCGACGTCTGCCGCAAGTGGCTTGCCCGGAAAAGCCTGAGCCGTCTGCGGCACAGCCAGCAGCGAAGCCAAACCGGCCGCAGCGACAAGTGCTGCGGAGAAAGAGAGAGGTAATCTCATCGAAGTCTCCTCGTCATGGTCGTCGCACGTTCGAAAGCCGGGCGGCGCGTATACCCAGATAGGCACTAGCCAACTTGAACGGCACCTGAATGTTCCTGACAAAAAGGAGGTGCCTTGACCCGCATCAAGAGGCCGCACGCTCTTCCCAGATCATCGCGAGATGGATGATAGTCTCGGATGCCTTTTCCATGTCCTGAACGCTGACCCATTCGGTGCGCGAGTGAAAGGCGTGTTCGCCGGCGAAAATGTTCGGGCACGGCAAGCCCATGAAGGACAGCCGCGAGCCGTCGGTGCCGCCGCGAATGCTGCTGCGCACCGGCGTCAGGCCCGCGCGGCGGATCGCTTCCATCGCGTGTTCGACGATCTGTGGGTGATGATCCAGCACCACTTTCATGTTGCGATATTGCTCGCTGACATCGACGCGGGCGGCCGAGCGCGGATAATTGCGCATCACATCGTCCACGATGCCCTGCAGCAATGCTTCCTTCTCCCTGAGCCCCTGTTCGGCGAAATCGCGAACGATGAGATTGATCGTCGCGCTTTCGAGCGTGCCGCTGATGCCGACCGGATGAAGAAAGCCGTCCCTGCCTTCGGTGGCTTCAGGCGACAGTTCGCGAGGCAGGCGCGCCACGATCTCTGCCGCGATCTTGATGGCGTGCTCCATGCGTCCCCTGGCGAAGCCCGGATGCGCGCTCAGGCCCTGGATCGTAACGGTGGCGGCATCGGCGGAAAAAGTCTCGTCCTCGATGTGCCCAGCCGTTTCGCCGTCGATCGTATAGGCGAAGTCCGCGGCGAGCTTGGCGAGGTCGACCTTGTCGACGCCGCGTCCGATCTCCTCGTCCGGCGTGAACAGAATCCTGATCGTGCCGTGAGGGATTTGCGGATTGTCGATCAGGAAACGCGCGGCATCCATGATCGCGGCGACGCCGGCCTTGTTGTCGGCGCCGAGCAGCGTCGTGCCGTCGCTGCTGACGATATCGTTGCCGATCTGGTCGGCGAGGGCGGGATTGTCCACCGGGCGGATCACCTGCGAGGGATCGCCGGGAAGCACGATGTCGCCGCCCTGATAGTTGCGGATGATCTGCGGCTTGACGTTCGCTCCGGAACAGTCCGGCGACGTGTCCATATGCGAGCAGAAACAGATCACCGGCACGGGCTTCGCCGACGTCGCCGGGATGGTCGCGTAGACGTAACCGAATTCATCCAGATGAGCGTCACCGAGTCCCATCTCCGCCAGCTCTGCGGCCAGCACGCGGCCAAGATCCTTCTGCTTCTCGGCGGAAGGGCAGGTCGGCGAGGCGGGATCAGACTGGGTGTCGATCTGCACGTAGCGCAGGAATCGCTCCGTCACGGCGTGACGGAAAGGCGGGAGTGTGGTCACCGTTCACTCCGGTATTGTCTCTGATCCCGCAACGAAGCGAACGCATCGCGCCCGAGGTCAGCCGGCGGCAAATCAGCATTGTCGCCGGCGGTCACGTCTCACCCCGTGCAGGATGGCTTCGGGGTGGGACATGGTCCGAAATCGGAATCGATCAGATCGATTCCTTCAGTTCCTTGGCGGCGCGGAAGGCAACCTTCTTGCTCGCCTTGATCGTGATTTCTTCGCCGGTGGCCGGGTTGCGACCCTTGCGTGCGGCGCGCTTGCGAACCTGGAGGATGCCGAGGCCGACGATGCGGACGCGTTCGCCCTTCTTCAGGTGCTTGGTGATGCGGGTGACGAGATCGCTGAGGATGGTCTCGGTCTGCTTCTTGGACAGCTCGTGCTCTTCCGCGAGATTCGCGGCCAGGTGCTTGAGCGTGATGGTCGCCGGGGTCGCTGCTTTCGTAGCTGCTTTCTTCGCCATGTCTTATCCTCCTCGGGAACTGTGGCTAGGAACGTCAAGTAAATCAGGGCTTAATTGATTCGAGATGCGCCTGCTATCGCTTCAAGCCCTGAAAACAGGCCATTTTCAGCGTGCGGCTGTGCAAAAACCCCGAAAAATGGCGAATTTTTAAGTGCCCGGCGGTCGGGAAGCAGGTTCGGGGCCGCGATGCGCCCCGGCCTATTTGTCACGCAGACATTATATTGGATGTCGCTCCACCGGGGTATTGGATATCGCTCCACCGGGCCTGAGCCGGCGGAAAAGGCCGCAAAATCCGGCTTTAGGGGCCGGCTGGCCGTCCGACCGGGAGCGGCCTGCCGTCGATGATGGCCTCCATCGAAAAATACGATGTCACCGTCTCAAGCTCGGTCTTGTTGATGATGGTCTGATAGACCTTGTCGTAGTTGCTCATGTCGCGTGCCGCGATCTTCAGCATGTAATCGAAATCGCCGCTGATGCGGTAAAATGCAACCACTTCCGGGATGGACTCGATCTGCGCCCGGAAGCGATTGAGCCATTCCGCCGAATGGCGACGGGTCCGCACCATCACGAACACCGTCATGGGTACGCCGACGGCTTCCGCCGACACGCGGGCGCCATAGCCAGTGATGGCGCCGCTCGCCTCCAGCGCCTTCAGGCGCCGCCAGAACGCGTTCTGGGACAGCCCGACTTCATCGGCGAGCTCGCGCTGCGAGCGGGCCGAGTCCGCCTGCAGTGCGGCGAGGATGCGAAGGTCTATTTGATCTAATTTATCGGCCATTTGGTGGTCAAAATACTCAAATTCGGCATTGGATTACGAAAAATAAGTGAATATTTTGGCGAACTCAATGTCTAATATCTTTTGCACGGGCGGGCGCTCAGACACCACAGCGGCGCGCCTTTTCAGGGAGCAATGACCGAGGGCGCACGGGGCAATCGCCGTGATCCGCGATACGCGGATTTGGACGATGTCCCCATCGTGTGTCCGCGCGCTTTGCCATCTGGAAGGCCGTGCAAGGCAAAGCAATTAAATGACGACGTACCAGATACCGACAGTGCGGACTCTCTCCGGCGAACCGGGGCGGATTTCGTCTGCGCTGATCGGGGAAACGACTGAACGCGAGTGGGTGCGGCGCGCCGTCGACATTCTCGAAGGCGACGCGCGGCGTTCTGCGGACACCCATCTGTTCAGGCTGCGGTTTCCAGGCCTGAACGGCATCGACGTCTATCTCAAGGACGAGAGCACGCATCCCACCGGCAGCCTCAAGCATCGGCTGGGCCGGTCGCTGATCATGTTCGGGATTTGCAATGGTCTGATCGGTCCGGGCACGACGCTGGTCGAGGCGTCGTCCGGTTCGACTGCGGTATCCGAAGCCTATTTCGCCGATCTGCTCGGGCTTCCGTTCGTGGCCGTCGTGCCGCGTTCGACATCGCGGCAGAAGATCTCTGCGATCGAGCGGTTTGGCGGACAGTGCCACTTCGTCGAGAAGTCGTCCGAGGTGTACGCCGCCGCGCAGCGGATCGCCGCCGAGACGGGGGGGCACTACCTCGATCAGTTCACCTATGCCGAGCGTGCGATGGACTGGCGCGGAGGCAATATCGCCGAGAGCATTTTCCGGCAGATGGCGGGCGAGCGATATCCCGTCCCGGAATGGATCGTGATGAGCACCGGCACAGGTGGAACGTCCGCCACCATCGGGCGCTACATTCGTCACGCCAGGCTTGAGAGCCGGCTCTGCGGCGTCGATGTCGAGAACTCGTGTTTCTTCGACTGCTTCAAGTCCCACAGCCGGGATGTGAAATGCGTGCGCGGTTCGCGCATCGAGGGAATCGGCCGCCCCCGGGTCGAGCCATCCTTCGTGCCGACGGTGATTGACCAGATGGTCAGGGTGCCGGACGCGGCGTCCATCGCTGCGGCGCATGTTCTCGCGAAAAGGTTGCCGCATCGCGTCGGCGGTTCGACCGGCACGAATTTCATGGGATTGTGCTGGTGCGCCGCCGGACTTTTGCGCGAAGGGCGCGCCGGATCGCTGGTGACCCTGATCTGCGATGACGGCGAGCGCTACTCCGACACCTATTACAACGAAGCCTGGCTGCAGGAACAGAACATCGTCATTGCACCCTATGTCGAGGCGATCGAGCGGTTTCTGGAAACTGGCGTGTTCGAGATGCCGGAGAGTGGCGTGGGTTTTGAATGTGCGCAGTGATCGCGGCTCACCCGTTCAGCGTGGACGTCTGCAGGGTGATATGAAACTGCATGTGTTGTGACTTGGTAACGTCAGGATCTGTTCAATGCCCGTAGAAAACTGGACATCTCGCTATCTGGACGAACTCAGGGAGTTTCGCCACGACCTGCACCGGAACCCCGAGCTCCTCTACGATGTGCATCGGACCGCGCAGCGGGTCGCGCAAAAGTTGCGCGAGGCGGGTGTCGACGAGGTTCACGAAGGCATCGGCGGGACGGGCGTTGTCGGTGTCATCTACGGGCAGTCGCGCGAGTCGGGCCGCATGATCGGGCTTCGCGCGGATATGGACGCGTTGCCGATCGCCGAGGCAACCGGTGCGGACTGGGCCTCCGAGGTGCCCGGGAAGATGCATGCCTGCGGTCATGATGGGCATACCACCATGCTGCTCGGCGCGGCCCTGGGGCTGGCGGAAAGCCGGGCCTTCGACGGCGCGGTGGCGCTGATCTTCCAGCCGGCCGAAGAGGGCGGCGCTGGCGCGAAAGCCATGCTGGACGACGGGCTGCTGATGCGTTTCCCGATTCAGGAATTCTACGGGATGCATAATCGTCCCGGACTTGCCCTGGGCGCCTTCACAACCGCTGCCGGACCGCAGATGGGATCTGTTGACGAGGTGGTCATCACCATCGAGGGCAAGGGCGGTCATGCCGCCCAGCCGCATGCCACCATTGATCCGGTCGTGGTGGCGGCATCGCTGATTCAGGCGGCGCAGTCCGTCGTCGCACGCAATATCGATCCGCTGAAGTCGGCAGTCATCTCGATCACCCAGATGACCGCGGGCGACGCATTCAACGTCATTCCGCAAACTGTGACGCTGCGCGGAACAGTGCGCACCCTCGACGAGGAAACGCGCGACGCTGTTGAATCGCGTCTGCGCAGCCTGACGGAAAGCATCTGTGCCGGCTTCGGCGCAACCGGAAATCTCAATTATCTGCGGCACTATCCGGTTATGCGCAACGACGAGGCCGGCGCCGCGCGAGCGGTCGCGGCGGCCTGCGCGGTGGCCGGTGAGGCGAATGTCGATGCGGCGATGCCGCCCACGCTCGGCGGCGAGGACTTCGCCTTCATGCTCAACGAACGGCCCGGCGCCATGATCATGATCGGCAATGGCGACAGCGCGCCGCTTCACCACCCGAAGTTCGATTTCAACGACGACGTGATTCCGTGGGGCTGTTCCTACTGGACCACTCTGGTGCGTCAGCGCATGCCGCTGACCTGACCTCGGGACGCAGGAGAAAAATTGCTCTTTGGATCGGAACGTGAAGAGACTGAACAACTCGAAATGCGGACAAATATAGAGTGCGCTTCAATAGCTTTCCTGAATACTTTGCAGCAAGCCGTCGAAGCACATAAACGCGATTGAAGTCCGCGCAATTGCGACAGAACAACAATCGCACGTTGAGTGCGTCAGCAAACCAACAGGGAAACGGAATGTCTGCATCGAATGGTGATGCCGGAGCGGCTGTGCTTTCGGCGGGACTGGATCATGTCATCGTGCTCGTGCACGGGCAGCTCGACGAAGCCGCCAAAGCCTATGAGGCGCTGGGATTCTATCTGACGCCGCGCGGCCACCATTCGCTGGGGTCTTCGAACAATCTGGCGATCTTCCAGAACAACTATCTCGAACTGCTCGGCTACGAGCCCGGCAAGAAGCAGATGCGTCCCGAGCAGTGGCTCGATCCCAAGGGGCTTTCGGGCATCGTCTGGCGTTGTCCGGATCCGGCGCGTGCGCAGCTGAACATCAGGCAGGCGGGTGTTGCGGCCGAGGCGCCGCTCGACTTCGTCCGGCCCGTGGACACGGAAGCGGGGACGTTCGACGCAGCCTTCACGGTGCTGCATCTGCCGAAGGTCGGATTCGACTACGGCCGGACGTTCTTCTGCCATCACAAGACCCCCGAGCTGGTCTGGCGTCCCGAGTGGCAGACGCATCCGAACGGCGCGCAGAACATTTCCGAGTTCGTGTTCTGCGGCGAGGACCCGCGCGCGGCGCTGGGGCTGTTCGAGGGACTCTTCGGTCCCGGTCTCGTCAAGGAAATCCCCAGCGGGTACGGCTTCGATGCCGCCGAAGCGCGTGTTCTGGCGCTCACGTCTCAAGCCGCCGCGCAGAAATACGGAGCCGATATGCCGGCGGTCGAAGCCGGCAAGACGGTGATGGTCGGGCTCGGCTTCAAGACGGCGTCGCTCGCTCAGGCGGAAGCGGCCCTGAGGGCCGGTGGCGTGCCGTTCACCGCCGTCGATGGACGTCTGCGAGTAGGTCCGGCGCACACGTTCGGCGTCGCCATCGAATTCGCGGCTTAACCTCACTCGCGGCCGCGCCCGTCGCGGCACAAAATTGCAAGAGTAAAAGGAAGACTTGAATGCGTGCAGTAGTGCTTTCCGAACATGGTGGTCTCGACAGAATGGCTTACGTCGAGAACTTCGCCGACCCGGTGCCGGGCGAGGGCGATGTGGTCGTCAAGGTCAAGGCCACCTCTTACAACTATCATGACATTTTCACCCGTCGCGGAATGCCGGGAATCCGCATTCCGATGCCCATCATCATGGGTATCGACATCGCCGGCGAGATCGCCGCGATTGGCCCCAACGTCGAGGGCTGGAAGGTCGGCGATCGCGTGCTGATCGATCCGATCAATCGCGTCGAGGGCGGCCTGATGGGCGAGACGCGCAATGGCGGGCTGGCCGAACTCTGCGTCACCCGCGCGCATCAGCTGATCGCGCTGCCGGACGATATCTCGTTCGAGCAGGCGGCCTGTCTGCCGGTGGCGTATGGCACCGCGCTGCGCATGATGACCACCATCGGCAAGGTGTCGGCTGGCGAGAAGGTGCTGATTCTTGGCGCTTCCGGCGGCGTCGGCATCTGCTGCGTGCAACTGGCGAAGGCGGCGGGGGCCTATGTCATCGCCTGCGCGGGCTCGGCGGAGAAGGGCGCGCGTCTCACGGAGATCGGCGCCGATGAGATCATCCTCTACAACGAGGTGGACTTCATGCAGGAGTGCCGTGCACGCCACGGCAAGCCGCGTGCGGGCAAAGCCTCCAAGGGATCCGGCGTCGACATGGTGGTGAACTTCACCGGCGGCGACAGCTGGGTGCCCTCGCTGAAGTGCCTGCGCAAGGGCGGCCGGCTCGTGACCTGCGGCGCGACCGCCGGCTACGATCCGACCGAAGATATCCGTTTCATCTGGACTTTTGAACTGCAGATCCTCGGCTCCAACGGATGGGAGCGTGAAGACGTTCTGAAACTGTTCGAACTGATCCGCGCCGGCAAGCTGAAGGCTGTTGTCGACAAGACTTTCCCGTTGAGCGAGGCGATCGAGGCCATGGGCGTTCTCGAGGCGCGCAAGGTGCTCGGCAAGCTGGTGGTGACGCCGTGAGCGCTGCAAAGACGCTGGACATCGCCGGCGTTCAGGCGCTGGCGGACAACTCACCTTTCATCGCCTTCTGCGGGCTGAAGGTGACGGCGCTCGACCTCAACGCGCAGACGCTGACCATGTTTGCGCCGCTGCGCCCCGAGTTCGAGCGCGGCGCCGGCACCAACCAGTGGCATGGCGGGCCGATCGCCTCGATCATCGACACCGTTGGAGACTTCGCGCTCGCCATGCTCATTGGCGGTGGACTGCCGACGATCAACTTTCGCGTCGATTATCTACGCCCGGCCATCGACACGGGACTGACCTCGACGGCGACGGTGCGCCGTCTCGGCCGTTCGGTCGGCGTCGCCGATGTCGATGTGTTCAACGACAAGGGAATTCTGGTCGCCATCGGTCGCGGATCGTACGCGATTCCGACGCCCGGGAATTGACCTTTTCAACACGTCCGCGGAGCGCGTCTCCGCGGACAATCGAAAATATCGATCAACTCGGAACCAGAGGTTTCAGATGACTGGCAAAATGAACAGAAGAGCCTTCCTCGGCACGTCCGCACTTGCGGCGATCGCTGCCGGAACACCGTTCAGCTTTACATCGGGAGCCTTGGCTCAGGGCACGCCGAAAAAGGGTGGCGTGCTCGTCGCGACCTGGGGCGGCTTCGAGCCGCAGGCCGTGTTCGTGCCCGCCGGTGGCGGGTCGAGCCCGTTTATCAGTTCGACCAAGATTCTCGAACCGCTGATTCGCCAGGACGGCAAGGGCGATTTCCTTCCCGTGCTTGCGACCGAGGTGAAGCCGTCAGCGGACTTCAAGGCCTATGACATCACGATCCGCAAGGACGTAACGTGGCATGACGGCAAGCCGTTCACCGCCGATGATGTGATCTTCAGCATCAACAAATACTGGCTCCCAACTGTAGCCAAGGCTGCGCTGAAGAATTTTTCCGGATCCGAGGTCGTCGGCGACAGCGGGGTACGTCTTTCTTTCAGCGAGCCGACTCCCGAGTTCTTCCTGAAGTCGGTTCTCGCCACGTCGGTAGTCGTTCCGAAACATATCTATGATGGTGCGGAGATCGCCACCAATCCGGCCAATAACGCGCCCATCGGCACCGGCCCGTTCAAGTTCAAGCAGTGGGTTCGTGGCAGTCATATCGAATATGCGGCCAACGACAAATACTGGGATGCCGGAAAGCCTTATCTGAACGGTCTCGTCCTGCGCTACTGGCGCGATGCTGCCTCGCGCACGGCCGCGCTGGAAGCCGATGAACTGCAGCTTGGAATCTTCAATCCGATTCCCGCGCCTGACATCGAACGCCTGTCGAAGACCAAGAAGTTCGTGGCGGCGACTGACGGCTATCTCGGCGCGGCATGGGCTTCCACGATCGAGTTCAACAGCCGTCGCGATATCGTCAAGGATCCGGCGGTGCGCCGTGCGCTGCTGACGGCGATCGATCGCGAGACCATCTCCGACGTCGTCTATTTCGGACGCGCCAAGCCGGGCACCTCGTTCGTGCATTCGAGCAATCCGAAGTTCTACAATCCGAAACTGCCGCGCTACGAGTTCGACCCCAAGAAAGCGGCGAAGATGCTGGACGATGCGGGCTATCCGAAGAAGGGCAAGACGCGGTTCAAGATCAACCTGCTGGCGGCCGGCTGGTTCGAGGAAAACGGCAAGGTCGGCCAGTTCGTGAAGCAGAACCTGGAAGACATCGGCGTCGAGGTGAATCTGACGGTGCCGGATCGCGCCACCTCGCTGAAGCAGATCTATGGCGATTACGATTACGACATCGCGCTGTCGAACTATGCCTCCCAGATCGAACTGGTTCCGAAGCAGACGGACTACGTTGCCACCAGCGGCATCGTGAAGGGGGCGGCGTTCCGTAACGCCAACGGCTATTCCAATCCCGAGTTGGACGAGATCGTCGCGAAGATGTCGGTCGAAACCGACGAGACCAAGCGCAAGGATCTGGCCTTCAAATTGCAAGAGATCATAGCGCGCGATCTGCCAATTACCGTGCTCATCGAGCTGGTTTCGACCACGATGATGGCGAGCAAGGTCAAGGGGCTCGGCAATCGCGCCGATATTTCCGGCGACAGTCTGTCGGACGTTTGGCTCGACGTCTGATCTTTGAAGGAGTGATCGATGAAGCAGAGGGATGATCGATGAAGCGGCTGATAGCGAACAGGCTATTGCAGATCGTCCCTCTGATTCTTGGCGTCATCGTGATGAACTTCGTGCTCATCCAGATGGCGCCGGGCACGCTGCTCGACATTATGACGTCCGAGCAGCAGGTGACCGACCCGGCGACGCTGGAGCGCATGAAGGTGCTTTACGGTCTCGACCAGCCGCCGCTCATTCAACTGCTGAAATATACGTGGTCGGTCTTCACCTTCGATCTCGGCTATTCGTATCGCCAGAATGCACCGGTGCTCGACATTATCATGGCGCAGCTCCCCTCGACGCTGCTGCTGATGCTGACCTCGCTTGGCGTTGCCGTGACGCTGGGCATGATCGCCGGCGTCATCGCATCGGTGAAGGTCAACACGTTCTGGGACGTTGTCATCTCGCTGGCGGCGGTGTTCTTCTTCGCCGCGCCGACGTTCTGGCTGGGGATCATGTTGATCATTTTTTTCGCAGTCCAGCTGGACTGGCTGCCGGTCGGCGGCATGACGACGATCGGAGAGAATTTCACGCCGTTCGGTCAGGTCATCGATGTCATCCGGCATCTGATCCTGCCTGCGCTGTCGCTCGGGCTGTTTTATGCAGCAATCTACACGCGGGTGATGCGTGCCTCGATGCTGGAAGTCTTCTCGCTCGATTTTGTTCGGACCGCCCGCGCGAAGGGACTGAGCAAGATGCGGGTGATCCTGGCGCATGTGTTCCGCAACGCGCTGCTGCCGGTCGTCACGCTGCTCGGTCTTCAGCTCGGAACGGTGCTTGGCGGATCGGTGGTGATCGAGAGCGTTTTCTCGTGGCCTGGTATCGGAAGTCTCATGCTCGACAGCGTGATGAGCCGCAACTACCCGGTCGTGCTCGGCGTCTTTGTTCTGTCGGCCGTGGTCGTGGCGGTTGCGAACCTGCTCGTCGACCTCGCCTACTACCAGCTTGATCCGCGAATCCGGAAGCGCTGAACATGGCACATCAATCTTCGTCATCGGCGATGGAGTTCGCTGTTCGTTTCGCGCGCAATCGCGGCGCCCTTCTGGGGATGGTGATCGTCGTTCTGGTGGTCGGGCTTGCGCTTGGGGCGCCGCTGCTGATCGACAAGAATCCACTGCGCATCGTGTCACGGCCGGAGATATGGCCCTTCACCAATCCGCGCTTTCCGCTCGGTACGGATTCGATCGGCCGCGACATCTTCGCGATGATCGTCTACGGCGCGCGCACGACGCTGATCATCGGCATCGTGGCTGCGCTGACGGCGACAGCTATCGGCGTGGTGATTGGCGCCACCGCTGCATGGTTCGGCGGATGGGTTGACGAGATTCTGACCCGGCTGACCGAGCTGTTCCAGACGGTGCCGAATATCCTGCTGATCATGACGGTGGTTGCGATCCTTGGGCAGACGATCGACAACATCACGGTTGCGATCGGCATCACGATGTGGCCCGGCATCGCGCGGTTGACGCGCGCGGAGTTTCTGTCGCTGAAGAACCGTGAGTTCGTGCTGGCCTGCCGCTCGATGGGCATGAGCAACCTGCGGATCATGGCGGCGGAGATTCTGCCGAACGCCATTCCGCCCGTCATCGTGCTGGCCTCGGTGATCATCGGCAGCTCGATCCTGTTCGAAAGCTCGATCGCATTTCTGGGGCTCGGCGATCCCAACGTCGCAAGCTGGGGCGCGCTGATCGGCGACGGCCGCACCCTGATCCGGCGCTCCTGGTATATCTGCGCGATTCCCGGTCTCGCCATCATGTTCACGGTGCTCGCGATGAATCTCATCGGCGATGGTCTGAACGATGCGCTCAATCCCAAACTGAGGGATCGCTGAGATGGCCGCACTGCTGGAAATCAGGGATCTGAAAGTCGATCTCTTCACGCGGCGAGGCGTTCTGCGTGCGATCGACGGCTTCTCGGTGACCCTCAATCGCGGCGAGACGCTTGGTCTCGTGGGCGAATCCGGATGCGGCAAGTCCATGACGTCGCTTGCGATCATGGGTCTGCTGCCGGTGCCGCCCGCCAAGATCACGGGCGGTGCGATTCTGCTCGAAGGGCGCGACCTCACCAGGCTGAGCGACTCGAAGATGCAGGCCATCCGAGGCAAGGAGGTCGGCATCATCTTTCAGGATCCCATGAGTTCGCTGAATCCGGTCTATACGGTCGGGTACCAGCTCGCCGAGGTGATCCGCAGGCATTTCAAGGTCGACCGGCGTACCGCCGAGAAGCGGGTGCTGGAGTTGCTCGACCGGGTGCGTATCCCGGATGCGCGGCGGCGGCTGGATGCTTATCCGCACGAACTCTCGGGCGGCATGAATCAGCGCGTGGTGATCGCGATGGCAATCGCCTGCGCGCCGAAGGTCCTCATCGCTGATGAGCCGACGACCGCGCTCGACGTGACGATCCAGGCGCAGATCACCGAGCTTCTGAAGGAGATCCAGCGGGAGTCGAAGATGGGGATGATTTTCATCACCCACGATCTTGGCGTGATCGCTGACGTCGCCGACAGGGTTACTGTGATGTATGCGGGCAAGAAGGCGGAGGAGGCCTCGGTCGACGCGCTGTTCGATGACCCGCACCATCCTTATACGCGCGGGCTGATCGGCGCGACGCCGAAGCCGGGCGACGAGCGCCGGCACAGACTGGTCGAAATCCCCGGAGCCGTTCCAGGTCTCTCGGATCGTCCCAAGGGCTGCGCCTTCGCCAATCGTTGCCCGCAGGTGTTCGAGCGTTGTCACGTCGAGGAGCCGCCCCTGATCCGTCAGGGCGGGGGACGAGAGGCCGCCTGTTTTCTGGCGAGCGAAACGGAGAGCCGCGATGTCGCTTTTGTCAGTGCGTAGTCTGGTTGTCGATTACCAGACCTCTTCAGGCACTGTGCATGCCGTCAACGATGTCAGCCTGGAGATCGCGCCGGGCGAGACGGTCGGGCTGGTTGGCGAGTCGGGTTGCGGCAAGTCCACGCTCGGCAAGGCGATCATGCACCTGATCCCGGCTACCGACGGGCGAATTGTGCTCGACGGGCAGGACATCACCGATCTGTCCTATTCGGCGATGCGGTCGATTCGCGCGAAGATGCAGATGATCTTCCAGGATCCGCACAACTCGCTGAATCCGCGCCGGACGGTTGGAAATCTGATCGCTCAGCCGTTGCAGGTCGCAGGCTACAGCAAGAAGGATATTGCCGCGCGCGTGTCCGAGCTGATGGCGCAGGTTGGGCTGCCGCCTGATGCCGGTTCGCGCTATCCGCACGAATTCTCAGGCGGTCAGCGGCAGCGGATCGGAATTGCGCGGGCGCTCGCGCTCAAGCCGAAGCTGGTGATCTGCGACGAGCCGGTCTCGGCGCTCGACGTCTCGATCCGCGCGCAGGTCATCAACCTGTTGCAGGATCTGTCCGAAAAACTCGGCGTGTCCTATCTCTTCATTTCCCACGATCTGACGATGGTGCAGCACATCGCCGACAAGCTGATCGTGATGTATCTCGGCCGCATCGTCGAGACCGGTTCGGCCGAGACGATCTGGAAGCATCCGGCGCATCCCTACACGCAGGCGCTGCTGGCCGCCGCGCCGGTTGCCGATCCCCACGTGATGCGCAGCCGCGAGCGGTTCGTGCTGCAGGGGGACCTGCCAAGCCCGACCAATCTCCCCGAAGGCTGTGCGTTCTCGACCCGTTGTCCTTTCACGACGGACCGCTGCAAAAAGGAGATGCCCGTATTACGCACGCTCGGCGACAATCGCAGGACGGCCTGTCATTACGATCTCGTCGATCAACTTCCGAATCCGGTCAACACGTCTTCGTCGCCGCCCGTCGGAAGCGGCAAAAGCATGTACAAGGTAGGAGCACAGGCATGATCTCCCGATGGAAGAACCTTGGCGATCTGGTGGATCGCTCCGGCGATCTGAATCGTCCGGCGATCATCGATCTTCGGACGGGGGAGCCGCGGGTCTGGACGCACAGCGAGATCGATTCGCTGGCGAATGGCGTGGCCATCCATCTGACGGGTCTCGGCTTGCCGCGCGGCACGACGGTCGCGATCCTTGCCGCGAATCGCGCCGAATATATCGCGGTGTATTTTGGCATCATGCGCGCGGGTTTCGTCGCGCTTCCGGTCAACATCAAGCAGCCGCCGGAGACGATCGCGTTCGTCCTCAGCGACTCGGATACGAAGTTCGCCTTCGTCGATGCGGCCAGCCGCAAGCTGCTGCCGGAGGGGATGCCTTTCCTCGACTTCGACGACGCGGGTGCGCACAGCTTCGCCGCGACAATCAGGCCGGGCGCGTTCGAGACGGTGGAAGCGGAGCCGGGCGAGCTGGCGCAGATCCTCTACACATCGGGATCGACCGGGCGGCCCAAGGGCGTCGAACTCAGCCACGATGGCCAGCTCTGGGCGCTGAGCGCCAAGGGCATCGGCAGCGCCGGCAATGGCTCCAGCGAGGTCTACATCATCGCGCAGCCGCTGTTTCACATGAACGGCCTGTTCGGCGCGAAAAGCATTTTCGCCAGCAACGCGAGCTTCGTGCTGATGCCGGGCTTCGATGACCGGCGCTACCTGCAGGCCTTGGCGGACTACGGCGTCACGGCCGTGACCGCGGTGCCGACCATGTTCGCGCGCCTCTTGAAGGAGCCGGATCTGCTGGCGTCGAACGATTACTCCCGCCTGAAGCGGATCGCGCTGGCCTCGGCCCCGATTACGCTTGCGATGGCCGAGAAGATCCGCGCGGCTTTCCCGAACTCGGTGCTGACCCACGGTTACGGCACCACGGAGGCGGGACCGTCGGTGTTCGGCGCGCATCCGGAGGGCAAGCCGCTGCCCCCGATGACGATCGGCTATCCGCTCGATCCGTCGATGGTCAAGCTCGTCGATGGTCCGGACGAGAACGAAGGCGTGCTCATGATGCGCAACCCCGCGCTGATGACGCGCTATCGCGGTATGCCCGAGAAGACCGCTTCCGTCATGCGCGACGGCTGGTATTACAGCGGCGACGTAATGAAGCGCGACGAGGACGGCTTCTATTATTTTGTCGGCCGCGCCGATGACATGTTCGTCTGCGGCGGCGAGAACATCTATCCCGGCGATGTCGAGAAGATGCTGGAGACGCATCCTGCGGTGCGTCAGGCGGCTGTCGTGCCGCTGGCGGACGAGGAGCGTGGCCAGATGCCGGTTGCGTTCCTCGTGCTCGCCGATGGCCAGCAGGCAACCACCGAGGACATCAAGGCTTTCGCGCTCAAGAACGGGCCGACCTATCAGCATCCGCGCCGGGTCAGCTTCGTGGCCGAACTGCCGTGGGCCGGCACCAACAAGATCGATCGCGCCGCGCTGATCCGCAAGGCGAAGGAGCTTGAGGCCTCCAGCGGCTGGTCGGTCTCCTCCAGCGAGGCGGCGGCGGCATGAGCGGAGTGCTGGCCGGAAAGACCGCGCTGGTCACCGGATCGAGCCGCGGCATTGGCCGGGCCATCGCCATTGGGGCAGCGCGCGAAGGCGCGCTGGTCGGCGTGCACTACTCTGGCGCGGCGGACGCTGCACAGACGACGCTCGACGGCATTCGCGCGGCGGGCGGCGAGGGCTTTCTGCTGCAGGCGGATCTCGCGGAGAAGGACGGGCCCACCTCGCTGGCGGCGCGCTTTCTCGACGAGGTAGAAAAGCGCACGGGCGCGCGCGCGTTCGATCTTCTCGTCAACAATGCCGGCTATGGCGGCCGCTATCGGATCGATCAGGTCGATGACGACATCTTCGATCGCATGATCGCCGTCAATCTTCGCGCGCCGTTCTTTCTGACGCGCGCGCTGATCCCGGCCATCCGCGATGGCGGGCGGATCGTGAATGTCTCCTCGATGGGCACGCGCGTCGCGTTCCCGGAGATGAGCATCTATGCGCCGTCCAAGGCCGCGCTCGAAACGCTGAGCGTGGTGCTGGCCAAGCAGCTTGGACCGCGCGGAATCACGGTCAACGCCGTGTTGCCCGGTGCGACCGTGACGGACATGAATCCGCTCGACAAGGATCCGGCACGGGCTGCGGCCACCGCCGACACGGTCGCCCTGAAGCGCCTCGGTTTGCCGGACGACATCGCTGGCGTTGTTCTCTTTCTGCTCTCGCCGGCCGGCGGCTGGGTGACCGGACAGCGGATCGACGCGTCGGGTGGCCAGCGGATCTGACCGCTTCGGTGCCGGTCGCACCAATCCGCATCGAGGCCGCGTTGCCGCGGCCTCGATGCAGCGCTTATTCGGCGACGGCTTCGAGCCCGCACCACTCGGCAATGAACAGCGCCATCGTCGCGGTGATGCGCTTCAGCGATGCGAGACTGACCCGCTCGTCAAAGCCGTGGATGTTCTCCGAACAGGGGCCGTAGCAGAGCGCCGGAATCTTGTCGTAGAGCGCGTAGACGCGCGTATCGAGATAGCCGGCGGTCATGAAGCTCTTCAGCTCTTTGCCGGTCGCGGCGCGATGCGCACCGGCGAGGACCTGCTCGGCCTCGGAGCCCGGCTCCAGCACATAGCCCTCCGCGTGGAAGCCGTGGAAGGTGACGATGGGCGGCATGTTGGAGAGGAACGGATCGGCGAGTGCGAAGGCCCTGATCCGCTCTGCGATCTCGTGCGCGGCGTCGGCGGCGCTGACGCCCGGATAGATCGAGATGCGGCAGCCGATGCGGCACCACGCAGGCACCGACGATTCCCAGTCGCCGCCCTCGATCGTCCCGACATTCAGATTGATGGGATGTTCTTCGCTTTCGAAGTGAGGCCGGCCATGTTTGCGCGCGTTCCAGTCGGCTTCGATCTTGCGCAGTTCACCGATCACCCTGTAAGCGGCGTCGATCGCATTGGCGCCCGTGCCCATCTCGCGGACATGGACGGGCAGGCCCCTGACCTCGACCTGAAACCAGACGACGCCGACATTCGCCCGGACCAGCATCTCGTCTTCGGGCTCCGGAATCAGCACCGCATCGGCCTTGTAACCGCGCAGGTGGGTCATCAGCGCGCCGTTGCCGGTTGACTCCTCCTCGACCACCGACTGCACGTAGACCGTGGCTGCCGGTTGAAAGCCGATCCTTCGCAGCGCATCCAGCGCATGAAGATTGGCCGCGTGGCCGGCCTTCATGTCGGCTCCGCCGCGGCCGTAAAGCCAGTCGCCCTCGATGACCGGATCGAACGGGGGATGCGTCCACAAGCTCTCCGGACCGGCAGGAACAACGTCCACATGGGCCTGCAGGATCAGCGAGCGGCCGATTTCGTCGCGTGGCCGATGCGTACCCACCACGATCGGCGCGCGCGAATGCGCTTCCGAGAACGGGCCGCCGCCGGGATGACGCTCGATCGCTTCCTGATCCATCTCGAACCGCTCCATCGCATAGCCGCGACGACGCAACTCGCTGAAGACGCGATCCTGAACGACGTACTCCTCGCCGCGTACGGATTGCAGGCGGATCAGATCCTGCGTGTAGGACACCTGTTCGTCGAATCCGCTTTCGACGGACGCGATGATCTTGTCGCGAAGTCCCTGCTCAAGCGCCATAGCCGCAAATCCCTGCTGACGACCGGATGGCGGGTTCTAGGCATCTGCTGTTGTATGTGTCAATCAATGATATATAGTGTCATTTAATGACACTCACCATCTGACCGAACGGCACTGCTGTCGCGCGGCGGATTCGAGGGGTCAGCGAGCGCCACTGGAGCGGCAGGTCTTTGCATGCGATCGCCTACACAATCTGAGAAGCCCGGCGTTCCTATCGTCAGGGCGCTGGATCGCGGGATCGCGCTGTTGCGAGCGTTCAGCGCCGCCGCGCCGCGCCGCACGCTTACCGAACTGTCGAAGGCTGCGGAGCTCGACAAGGGCACCACGCGGCGGCTGCTGCATACGCTGGTGCAGGCGGGGCTCGTCGACCATGATGAGATGACGGGCCTGTATTCGCTCGGTGTCGGCGTTCTCGAACTCGCCTCGGCGGTCGAGACGGGCAGGGAGCTGCGGGAAATCGCCGCCCCCTACATGACCGAGCTGGCCGAGCGGACAGGCACGACAGCCTATCTGTGGGTGCACCATGAAGGCAGCGCGCTGTGCGTCGAGCGGGTCCGGGCAACGATCCCCAACGTCGATGCGACATGGTTCACGGTTGGCTCACTGGCGCCATTGAACAGCGGGGGCGGCCCAAGGGTTCTGCTGGGCTTCCTGTCTCCCGGAGAGCTGCAGCACGCCCTGTCAGGCGATCTGCCGAAACGGACCATCAAGAGTCAGACCAGTTCGAAACTTCTGGCAGCCGAGGCCGCACGCATTCGGGAGCGGGGGTGGGAATTGGCGGTCGATGATTTTGTCGTCGGGCTTGCGGCGCTCGGTGTGCCAATCTTCGACCGGAACGGACTGCTCGCCGGGAGCCTGAGCATCACGACCCTGACAGCGCAACTGGTCGAAAACGACAAGCCGCGCCACCTCGATCTGCTCAGGAAGACCGCCGATGAAATCGGCGCGAAAATCTACGGCGGGCTGACCAATCGCTAACTCCGCCTCCGGGCGCGCCGGACCAACGCCCGAGGGCGGGCCCTGTCGATTCGGTGCGAGCGAGCGGGATCGTGGAGCAATCACCGTTCAGATGCGCCGCAATGCCTGCGGTTGGGTTCGGCCGCTCTCATCATCCTGGCGTCGGAGAGCGGCACGATGGCCGCGTTGTGCGGTGCCCGGGCCCGCGCTGGAGGCAGCCGCCAGCTCAGTTCAAAATATGCCTATTTTGTCAGCGGTTCGCTGTTTGTGTGCTCTATATAACGTCAATATTGCTTCTTGAAGAAGCTTTTTTTCTTTGGCAATCTTCGGCTGATCAACAGCTGTGGCTTGGGTTGAGTTTCCCCGGGGCGCAGGGCTTTCGGAGGCGTCCGGAAGCGCAGGGCTGAATCTGGATCAGATGAAAGAGGGGATGATCAGTGTTTGCTCAGGCAAAAAGGCTCGCTCTTTGCGCGCCGCTTCTTTTTGGTATGTCGGTGGCGGCGAGCGGAGCCGCGTTCGCGCAGCAGATCAATCTCGGCGCCATCGTGCCGAGCAGCGGGCATTTTGCGGAGTGGGGTCGCACCAACACCGTGACCCTGAAGATGGTCGAGAAGATGGTGAACGATGCCGGCGGCATCAACGGCGCCAAGCTGAACCTGACGATTCTCGATGACGCTGCAAAGCCGGCTCAGTCCACCAACGCGCTGCGCAAGCTGGCGGGCGACGACAAGGTGCTCGCGGTCGCCGGACCCCTGACCAGCAGCGCCTGCGAGGTGGTGTTTCCGGTCGCGAACCAGCTCGGTATCGTGAGCACGTCGCAGGCGTCGTCCAAGCCGGGCGTTGCGAAGGCGAACCGGCCGTGGGCGTTCCGCAATACGATCGACGAGCTGATCCTTGCAAAGGCGACGGTTCCCTATTTCAAGGACACCTACAAGATCAAGACCGTCGCGGTGATCTATGATGCCAAGGACGCCACGGCGAACGTGGTGGGCACCAAGATCATGCCCACCCTGATGGCGGAGAACGACGTCAAGGTGTTGAATGCCGACAGCCTGATCTCGTTCAACACCGGCGATCTCGACGTCAGCGCCCAGGTTACGAAACTGAAGTCGTACGATGCGGACGGCATCGTGGTGAGCGCCGACTACAGCCAGGCCGTCACCGTGATCCGCGAGATGAAGCGGCAGGGCTTGAACAAGCCGATCGTCGGCGCGACGCAGCTGATCTCCTCGGCCATTCTCAAGGCCGCGCCGGAGATTCCGATCGTGGCGCCGACCACCTTCTATGTCGGCATGGATACGCCGGCCGCCAAGAAGTTCGTCGCCGACGTGCTTCCGCTGCTGCGCGCGCAGTCGAACCTGCCCGCCGAGATCGAGCCGAGCATGTATGACGCGAACATCTATGAGACCGTCAACATGTACATCGACGCGGTGAAGAAGTCCGGCATCACCGGCAAGCCCGAGGATCTCGAAGCCGACCGCGTGAAAATCCGCGACTACATGACCAATCTCAAGAAGTTCGAAGGTCTTGCCGGTCCGATCTCGTTCAACGCGGACGGCGACGCGGTGAAGCTGTTCTATATCGTCGAAGGCAAGAACGGCCAGTGGGCGGACAAGGTGCACAAGTGCAGCGATCCGAATCCTGCGGCGTGCGGACTTTAATCTAGGTCATCCGTTCGTCGGATGTGCGGGGTTCGGTCGGCCGAGGCCGGCCGAACCTGTCTTTCAACTCAATTCCAGACAGCGGGCTTTTCATGAGCGGTGCCGTTTGGCTCCAGCAGATCGTCAATGGTTTGACGCTGGGGGCCATCTATACGTTGATCGCGCTGTCGTTCTCGCTGGTGATGGGGGTGCTTGGCATCCTCAATCTCGCCATCGCGGAAATCTTCATGTTTGCGGGTTTTGTCGGTTTCACGCTGATCCTCAGCGGCGCGCCGCTTCCCGTGGCGCTGCTGGCGGGGATGGGTGCGGCGGTCGTGATTTCGCTCGTGATCGAGAAGATCGGTTATGAGCCGTTGCGCGGCGCGCCGGTCACGATGCCGATGCTCTCAACGCTCGGCTTTTCGATCATCCTGCAGAATGTCGCGACCAACATCTGGGGCTCAGATCCGCTCCAGCTTCCGGATCAGTATCTCGGAGCGCGCGTGGCGCTGGGCGAGGTGAGCATCGGCAGCATGCAGCTTCTGGTGATCGGTGTCACCATCGTGCTGGTGGCGGCGATCACCTTTCTCATCCGCAGCACCTCGCTGGGCCGCGCCTTGCGGGCGGTTGCGGAAAGTCCGGACGTTGCCCGCCTGCTGGGTATTCGCGCGACGCGCATTCTCAGCCTCGCGTTCGCGCTGTCCGGCCTTCTCGCGGGCGCAGCGGGCGTGCTCGTCAGTCTGCACTATGCGGCGATCACGCCTTACATCGGCGTCGAAACCGGCCTGAAAGCGATTGCGGTGATGGTGATCGGCGGCGTGACGCGGGCGTCCGGCGCGCTGATCGCCGGCCCGCTGATCGGGCTGGCCGAAGTCGCGGTCGTCACCTATGGCGGCGCACAGATCCGCGATCTCGTCGTCTACGGACTGATGATTTTCATTCTTCTTGTGCGCCCGCAGGGGCTGCTGGGCGGCGGGCGAACCGATCAGGGGCCACGCGTATGATCTCCACCTATTATGCGGGTCTGCTGGCGGACTGCGGCATTCTCACGCTCGGCGCGCTGAGCGTCTATATCATCCTGGCCACCGGACAGCTTTCGCTCGGCAACGCCGGTTTCATGGGAATCGGCGCGTATGTCGCCTCGTGGCTCACCGTGAGCGTCGGATTGCCTCTCACGCTGGCCCTCGTCATTGCGGCGATGGTGGCCGGGATCATCGGGGTCATCGTCGGTTTCCCGGCCTTGCGTCTGAAGGGCATCTATCTTGCCATGGCAACGCTCGGGTTCGGCGAGATGGTGCGGAGTTTCTTCCTCAGTTTCGAGCCGCTCGGCGGCGTCGGCGGCTTCTCCGGCATGCAGCACACCAGCGTCGGCTATATCTGGCTGTGGGCGGGCGGCGTGCTGCTGGTCGTGACCGTGCTTGAGCGCAGCCGGTTCTGGCTGGAGGTTCGCGCGGTCAATGACGACGAGGTCGCCGCCGGCCTGATCGGTCTCGACACGACGCGGACAAAGATCGGCGCTTTTGGTCTGGGCGCGGCCGTGGCGGCGATCGCAGGCGGGTTGTTCGCGCACCACACTGTTTATATCGAGCCGGCGAATTTCGGCTTCGACCGGTCGATCGATTTCGTGCTGGCGGTCATTCTCGGCGGCTCGACCGTGGCGCCCGGCGCGCTCATCGGATCGGTGCTTCTGGTGCTGCTGCCGGAGACGCTGCGTTTCCTCGTCGATTGGCGTCTGGCGGCATTCGGCGCGCTGCTTGTTCTTGTTCTGCTGGTTCGGCGTCAGGGCATTCTGGACCGCAACCTGCTCCGTATGGCCATGCTGCGCGGGAGAAACGTGTGAGCGCTTTGCCCCCGCCATTGCTGTCGCTGGCGAACGTCACCCGTACCTTCGGCGGCGTTCAGGCGCTGACCGATGTGTCGATCGATATTCCTGCCGGAAAAATCACGGGGATCATCGGTCCGAACGGAGCCGGCAAGACGACCACGTTCAACATCATCACTGGCGCATATACGCCGAGTTCGGGCGATCTGTATTTCGGCGAGGAGCGCCTGACCGGCCTGAAGCCGCACCAGATCGCGCGCGTCGGCATTGCGCGCACCTTTCAGAACATCCGCCTGTTCTCCAGCATGACCGTGTGGGAACATCTGCTCGTTGCCCAGCGCGGCGAGGGCGGCACGTTGGAGCGGTTTCTGCCCATCGCCGGCAGGCGGACGAAGGCGGTGGAGCAGGCCGAACGCGCGCTCGAATTCTTCGGCCTGGCTGCCTACCGGGACAGGCTCGCGCGTGCGCTGCCATACGGCATCCAGCGCAAGGTGGAGATGGCGCGGGCCCTGACGGCCGGACCGCGCCTTCTGCTGCTCGACGAGCCGGTCGCCGGCATGAACCACGAGGAGGCCGAGGAACTGCGATTGCTGCTGCAGCAATTGTGCGGCGACGGTCTCTCCATCCTTCTGATCGAGCACGACATGACCTTCGTGATGAACCTGTGCCATCTGCTGTATGTTCTCGATTTCGGGCGCCTGATCGCATCGGGCACGCCCGACGAGGTGCGGGTCAACCCGGTCGTGCTCGACGCCTATCTGGGGAGCGAAGCATGATCCTCTCGGTGCAGGGTCTTCACGTTCGCTACGGCCCGATCCACGCGGTGCGGGGCATCGACATCGAGGTCGGTGCGGGCGAGGTCGTGGCGCTGATCGGCGCGAACGGCGCGGGCAAATCGACCACCGCCAAGGCGATTGCCGGGCTGCTGCCGTTCTCCGGCAAGGTGGTGTTCGAGGGCAAGCCGCTGTCGCCGTCGCATGCGGAGGACAATCTGCGCGCCGGCCTTGCCCTGGTGCCGGAGGGGCGCGGCATTCTCGGCCAGATGACGGTGGAGGAAAATCTCCTGCTGGGACTCTACTGCCGGCGCGACAGCCAGGCCGCCGACGATCTCAAGGAGATGTACGCGCGCTTTCCGATTTTGTCGGAACGTCGGGACCGCCTCGCCAGCCTGCTCTCGGGCGGCGAGCAGCAGATGCTTGCCATCGCTCGTGCCCTCCTGTCGCGGCCGCGGCTGCTGCTGCTCGACGAGCCCTCGCTCGGGCTGGCTCCGAAGATCACTGCGGCCGTGTTCGACCTGGTCAGTTCGTTGCGCGACAGCGGCCTTTCGGTGCTGCTCGTGGAGCAGAAGGCCCGTCATACGCTCAAGGTCGCGGACCGCGCGTATCTGCTGGAACTGGGGCAAGTCGTCACCTCGGGTCGCGCCGCCGATCTCGCCAACGATCCGGTGATCTCGCAGACCTTCCTCGGCGGGCATCCGGTTTCAGCGGGAACGTCCACCGCCACGCCGTGATCCGGGCCGGTTCCCTGACGCTTCCGGGCTGCGGGGGCGTTACGGCGTGCCGGGCGGCCGGGAGCAGACTCTCCTGACGCCGCGCAGATCGTTACCGGCGGCGGTAATCGGTTCCGTCGAGGTCAGCGCTTCGCTGCCGCCTTTTTACGCGTCTTCGGCGTGGGGATCGATGTAGCCCGCGCATCGAGGTCGCTCAGATATCTTTGCAGGGCAACGGCGCGGTCGCTCGAATCGACCATGCGCTCGACCAAGTCCAGAAGGATGTCAAATTCCTTCGCGCTCAGACAGTCGAACTGCACATCATTGACCTTGCTTTGTCTCGGCGCGAGCCGGTCCAGCAGGTCGGCGCCCCGCTGCGTGACCGTAAGCGACAGCCGTCTGCGGTCGGTCGGATGAGCGGATTTTTCGATCAGCCCCTTCAGCATCAGCTTGTTGGTGATCGTGGTCACGAACGCCCCGCTCAGGTGCAGGTGATCGGCAACGGCGCGCACATGGACGCTTCGTCCGGCAGACAGATGGCGGATCGTGATCAGTGTCGTGTATTCGATTCCGGCAAGGCCGATGACCGCGGCGTGACCCTCGCGAACGGCCTGGTGTCTGGCGAGAAAGGCCAGAAGGCTGTTGACCAACCTGCGGAATTTTTCATCAGAGCCATCGACGAGCATTTCCGGTCTGGAGATCGTCAGAAGCGCCTTCCGGTTGGGATTGCGCGCGGGGCGCTCAACCGCCGGCTTCAAGGAATTTTTGGTCACTTTCTTTTCCATTTTATATCGCTTCCGGAGACCGAAGCGTTCTCGAAATCCGAACGCTAAGATCGTCGCATCATTTACCCAGCATATCACATGCCATGAGGAAATGTGCCGCTCTTTGTCGATGCTGTGGGTATCCGTTGCGGACTCTGCACGCTCTCTAAGCGCCGGCTGCCGATGATTCGATCATACACGGTAATTGACACAGCTTTCATCAGAAGCTTTTATCAGTACCGTTTTCAGGAGCAAATATCGCATGGCAAAGGACGAACTGTCTTCTGTTGAATCTTCCGACCGTCTGCCAGCGGGGCTGGAGCTGTCACCGCTCGACGAGGAGTTTCGCCGCTGCCCTTATCCGATCCTTGACCGTCTGCGCCGGGAAAGTCCGGTTTATCGCGACCCGGCTTTCGATCGGGTCTTCCTCACCCGATATGCCGACGCGCGTGCGGTCTCGACGGACGATGCCCACTTCGTGGTCGATCCGCGCAAATCGCGCGAGGGGGCTTATGCCCGCCTGACGCTGGACCGGGGCACCGGCGACCGCTTCGAGCAGACGCTCACGCGCATCGACGATCCGGATCATCGGCGTCTTCGCTCGCTGGTGATGCGGGCCTTCACGCCGAAGGCCATGGCGGCCATCACGCCGCGGATCAAATCGCTGTCGGAGGAGTTGCTCGACGCGCTGAAGGGGCGCGACAGTTTCGACTTTATCGACACGTTCGCATCGCCGCTGCCGTGTCTCGTCATCGCCGACATGCTGGGTGTCGATCCTTCGGAGCAGCGGAACTTCAAGCTCTGGTCGGAGGCGCGACAGTATCAGAACCATCCGGCGCGCACGCCCGAGCAGAATGCCGAGCTGGAGTGGGGACAGAGCAATCTCACCAACTACTTCCGGCGGATTGTCGAGGAGCGGCGCAAGAATCGCGGCACCGATCTCGTGAGCGTCCTGATCGAGGCGGAGGAGGATGGAAACCGTCTGACCTCCGACGAGATCGTCGATATGTGCAAGCTGCTGCTGTCGGCCGGAAATGTCACGACGACCGATCTTCTGGGGAACGGTCTTGTTGCGTTGCTGCAAAACCCGGAGCAGATGAGCAAGCTGCGCGCCAATCCGTCCCTGATCCAGAACACGATCGAGGAAATCCTGCGCTACGATTCGCCGATCGCGCTGTCCAACCGCATCACCGCCTGCCCGCACGAGGTGGGAGGCGTGCCGCTGGAAACCGGCGAGTCCGTCACGATCTCGGTGTTCGCCGCCAATCACGACCCGGCGGTGCACGACAGGCCAGATGTGTTCGATATCGAGCGCAAGAACACGACGCATATCGCGTTCGGTGGCGGCGCACATTTCTGCCTTGGATCGCCGCTGGCGCGGGCGGAGGCGCAGATCGCCATTCCGATGATCCTTGAGCGCTTCCCGACGCTCAGCCTCGATCCGGACAAGCCGCTGGCGCGCAAGCCGTCCGCCAACTTCAATGGCTGGGCGCAAGTCTGGATGAAGACGTCTGGATGAAGACGTTTGGGTGAAGACGGACTGAGCAGCGTGCTGCCAGGTTATCTTATTTCTGGAGAATTTTGATGGACGAGCAGTCGAACCCGCCCAGCCCGGTGGAACATATCCCGAGCGGGCGGTTGCAGGGCAGGCATATTCTGATCACGGGGGCCGCGTCCGGCATTGCCCGCCGCACCGCCGAGCTTTTCGTCGCCGAAGGTGCGACGGTCGCGCTGCTGGATCGTGACAAGGATGGGCTGGCGGCGACCGCCGCCACGACCGGAGGGATTCCGGTCGTCGCCGACGTGACCAACGAGGCGGCAGTCAACGCCGCGGTCGAAGAGGCCGGGCGTTCGATGGGGGCGATCGACGGCATCGTCAACGCTGCCGGCATCTCGCTGCAGGGGCCGATCGAGACCACCGACATGGCGGCCTGGCAGCGTGTGATCGCCATCAACCTGGTGGGCCCCTTCATGATCGTGAAGGCTGCGCTGCCCTGGCTGCGCAAGGCGGAGTCGGCGACCATAGCCAATGTCGCCTCGGGGCAGGGATTGCTTCCGAACGGTCCTCTCGCGTCGGCCTATCACGCCTCGAAGGGCGGACTGATCAACCTGACGCGCTCGATGGCGAGCGAGCTGGCGCCGAAAATCCGCGTCAACAGCATCTGCCCTGGCATGGTCGAAACCGCGATGACGATCGGTCATACCGGAAAGGGCGAGCAGTACGCCATGAAGCGGATCGGCACGACACTCGAGGTCGCGCAGGCGCTGCTGTTCGTCACGGGTCCGGAGTCCGCGTTTGTCACGGGAATCGCGATCCCGGTGGATGGCGGGCGCACCTTCCACTGAGCGCCGCCGTCGAGATCCTGCACTGCCGCGTTGAGGTCTTACACAGAGGGGTTTTGAAGATGTCGTCTGTCTGTCTGTCGAGAGTGCATCGAAAGTCCTTGGTTCGCGGATTCTTCCGCGCGCTTGCCGTCACCACGGCCGTCGTCTCCGCGTCTGCGGCAGTGCAGGCGGCCGACAAGGATACCCTGACGGCCGCGTTTGCCGCCGAAGCGCAGGTGATGGACCCCACGAAGTTCACGGCGGGCGTCGATCCGCAGTTCGCCAGCCAGATGTTCGAGCAGCTGGTGCGCTATGGGCCCGATCGCAAGCCGATCAACTGGCTGGCCGAGTCCTGGAAGCTGGAAACCGTTGACGGCAAGCCTGTCATCGATGTGACACTCCGCAAGGGCGTCAAGTTTCATAACGGCGACCCGCTGACCTCGGCCGATTTCGAGTTCGCCTTCGAGCGCTTCCGCGATCCGAAGCTTTCGCGCTACGCGCATCTTCAGGCCAACGTCGAGAAATTCGAGGTCGTCGACGACCTGAATTTCAAGCTGCACTTCAAGCAGGCGGATGGGGCCTATATCGCCGACTCGCTTCAGCTCTGGGCGCTGCCCAAGAAGTACATGCAGGAGGTCGGCGACGAGCAATTCCAGAAGGCGCCGGTCGGCACCGGGCCGTGGAAGTTCGTGTCCCGGGAGCTGCGCAAGGAACTGCGGCTGACGGCCTTCGAGGATTACTGGAACAAGGAACAGCGCCCGCAGATCAAGAACCTGGTCATCAAGATCATCCCCGAGGATCTCACCCGGATCGCGGCCTTCAAGTCCGGCGAAGTTGACTGGGTGGAGAACATCCCGCCCGCGATGGTCGCCGAGTTCAAGGCGATGAAGGGGATCCAGACCTTCACTGCGCCGTCCGGCAACAATGTCTATCTCGATTTCCCGACCGAGAACCCGGACTCCCCGTTCAGCAAGCTGAAGGTTCGTCAGGCGCTGGCTCACGCCATCGATACCGATGCCATCATCAAGAGCGTGCTGTTCGGTCAGGGGCAGCGCTATGTCGAGGTCGGCGAGGGCACCACGGGTTACGATCCCAACCTGAAGCCCTACAGCTACGATCCGAAGCTGGCGCGCCAGCTTCTGGCGGAGGCCGGCTATCCCAAGGGCTTCGAGGTGCCGTGCTACGGTCTGAACACGCCGCGCGAGCCGAACATCAAGGAGATGGGCGAGGCGACGTTCGCCTATCTCAGCCAGGTCGGCATCCGCTGTCAGGTCCGCGGACTTGAGTATGGCGCATGGGTGGAGATGCGTCGCCGTCCGCCGACCGGTCCGTCCCCGATGCAGGGCATCATCGTCGCGCTCTGGAGCCACAATATTCCCGGCGATCCGACCACGCCGTGGGCCGGCCATCTGCACAGCTTCAAGGAAAAGACCGGCTGGGGCACCTATTCCTACACCGCCGATGCGAAGGCTGACGCCATGGTGGAGGAACTGAAGAACACCATGGACCCCGAGAAGCGGGATGCCCTGGCGCGCGAGATCGCCAAGTACAAGCGTGACAACGTGCTGGGCGGCCTGAGCACCTATCGGCCGATCATCACCTTTGCGTGGAAGGACAACGTGAACTTCACGCCCTGGCCGGCTCCCGGCAACTGGCGCGCGTTCCAGCAGGTCAGCTTCAAGTAAGATAAAGGAGGCGGCGATGATGCGCTTTGTCGCGCGACGCGTGCTGCACAGCATCATCAGCATCGTCGGCGCTTCCATTCTGATCTTCGTGATCTCGCGGATGAGCGGCGATCCGGCGGCGCTTCTGCTGCCGGCGGATGCGCCGCCTTCCGCTCTCGAGGACATGCGTCGGACGCTTGGTCTCGATCTCCCCATCTGGCAGCAATACCTGATGTTCGCAGGCAAGGCGCTGACCGGAGATTTCGGCCAGTCCTACAGCTGGCAGATGCCGGCGATCGACATCGTTCTGGAACGTGTGCCGGCGACTCTGGAACTGGCGCTGTCGGCCATGTTCTTCTCGATTCTGATCTCGGTGCCGCTCGGCGTGCTGTCGGCGGTCTATCGCGGCGGCTGGATCGACACCATCGGCAAGAGCTTTGCGATGCTCGGGCAGGCGATGCCCGGATTTTGGGTCGGCCTTCTGCTGATTTTGCTGTTCTCGGTCCGGCTGAACTGGTTGCCCGCGTTCGGTCAGGGCGGCCTCTCGCATCTCATCCTGCCGGCCATCGCGCTCGGCTGGTATCCGGTCGCGGCGCAGATGCGTATCATGCGCTCGGCGATGCTCGACGTGCTCGACACCGACTACATCCGGATGGGGCGTTCGATCGGTGCGCCGGAAGGCTTGCTGATCTGGAAATATGCGTTCCGCAACGCGGCCGTCCCGCTGGTGACGGTGCTCGGCGTCTACTTCGCCTCGATGCTCGGCGGCGCCTTCGTCGTGGAGGTGATCTTCGCCTGGCCTGGGCTGGGGCGGACGATCGTGGATGCCGTCTTCGCCCGCGACTTCACGGTCGTGCAGGCCGGCGTGCTCTTTACATCGGTGCTGTTCGTGGTCGCCAATCTGCTGGTCGACCTGTCCTACGGCCTCATTGATCCGAGAATTCGCAACAATGACTGACGCAGCGCTCCATCACGACGGGTTGGCTGCCTCGAAGGCTCGGCTCTGGCTGGCGAAGCTGCGCGGCAAGGGCGTGCCATGGCTGTCGCTGATCACCATCGCATTGATCCTCATCGCGGCCGTCGGCGGCGAAAACCTCGCCCCGCACGATCCCAACGCGCTGAACCTCGGCGCGGCCTTCCGGCCGCCGGTGTGGCTTGAGGGCGGCTCCTTCGAATATTTTCTCGGCACCGACAATCTCGGCCGCGACATCTTCAGCCGGATCGTCGTGGGAGCCAACGTGTCGATGGTCACATCCTTTTACGCGATTGTTTTCGCCGGCGGCATCGGAACGCTGATGGGAATGATCGCTGGCTATTTCGGCAAGTATGTCGATGCCATCGTGATGCGCATTGTCGATATCCAGATGTCGATTCCGTCTCTCGCATTGGCGCTGCTGATCGCGGCGGTTCTGACGCCCGGTCTCTCCACCGTCATCATCGTGATCGCGCTGACCTACTGGAGCTGGTACGCGCGCATCATTCGCGGCGAAATCCTGTCGCTGCGCGAGCGTGACTATGTCGCGCTGGCCAAGGTCGCGGGCGTCTCGACGCCGATGATCTTCGTCCGGCATCTGCTGCCGAATATTCTGAACACGCTGCTCGTTCTCGCGACCCTGCAGGTCGGTCAGGTCATCATCTTCGAGGCCTCGCTGAGCTTTCTCGGCCTCGGCATCCAGAGCCCCGATGTGTCGTGGGGACTGATGCTGGCGGATGCGCGCGGCTACATCACCAATGCGTGGTGGTGCATCACGTTGCCGGGCGTCGCCATCATGATCGCCTGTCTGTCGGCGAACCTGATCGGCGACTGGCTGCGCGACACCCTCGATCCCAAGAGAAGGCAGCGGTGACATGAACAGTCTTCCGGACAGGTCATCGTTCGAAAGCGCGAAGAAAGAGCGCAAGCCGCTGCTCTCGATCAAGAACCTGCGCACGCACATCTTTCTCGACCGCGGTGTCGTGAAGGCGGTCGATGGCGTCGATCTCGAAGTGGGTGAGGGCGAGACGCTCGGCATCGTCGGCGAGTCCGGGTCGGGCAAGACCATGACCAGCCTGTCCATCCTGCGCCTTCTGCCGAAGGACACCGGCCGGATTGTCGAGGGCGAGATCGTTCTCGACGGAACGGACCTCACCTTGCTGGACGATGACGAGCTGGCGCGGAACTGGCGGGGCAGCAAGATCGCGATGGTCTCGCAGGATCCGCTGACCTCGCTCAATCCGGTGTTCACCGTCGGCGATCAGGTCGGTGCACCGTTTCGCTATCACAAGCTCGCGCGGGGGCGCGCCATGGTGCGCAAGGCCGTGGTGAGCGTGCTGAACCGGGTGCGGATTCCCTCGCCCGCCAAGCGCCTGCGCGACTATCCGCATCAGTTCTCCGGCGGCATGCGTCAGCGCGTCGTCACGGCGATGGCGATGGCCTGTTCGCCGAGGCTTCTGATTGCGGATGAGCCTACCAGCGCGCTCGATGTGACGATTCAGGTCCAGATGATGGAGTTGTTTCGCGAAATCCAGCGCGAGACCGGCGTCGCGATCATTCTGATCACCCACGATCTCGGGGTCGCGGCCGGAATCTGCGACCGCATCGCCGTGATGTATGGCGGCCGCGTGGTCGAGACCGGCAGCGTGCACGACATCTTCAATCGCCCGGCGCATCCCTACACGCAGGGCCTGCTGAATTCGATTCCGCATCTCGGGCGCAAGCGCGATCGGCTGGAAGCGATCAGCGGCCTGCCGCCGAGCCTGCTCGATCCGCCGGCGGGCTGCCGCTTCGCCGCGCGCTGCAAGCATCGCATGCCGCGTTGCGACGAGGAATACCCGCCGCAGTTTCGGCTGTCCGAAGGCCATCAGGCCGCTTGCTGGCTTCAGGAGGCGAGGGCGTGATGTCGGCTGCGAGCAACGAGACGCAAGGTGGCGTGCGCGCAAAGATGGGGGAGACCATCCTCGACGTCGCCAACCTCACCAAACATTTCCCGGTGCGCGGCGGTGGCCTCGTCCGTGCCGTCGATGGCATCAGCTTTTCGATCCGCCGGGGCGAGACGCTGGCGCTGGTCGGCGAGTCCGGCTGCGGCAAGACGACGATCACCAAGCTGCTGCTGGGGCTGGAGAAGCCGACCTCGGGCCAGATCTTCTTCGACGGCACAGACCTCGCCACCGCCACCAGGCGCGACCTGAAGGCCTATCGCCGTCAGGTGCAGGCGGTGTTTCAGGATCCGTTCGCCTCCCTCAATCCGCGCCTGAAGGTCGAGACCATCATCACCGAGCCGCTGATGGCGCACGGCATCGGCAATGGCGAAAGCCGCCGCCGGCGGGTGCGGGACCTGCTCGATGTCGTTGGCCTGCCGTCCACGGCGGCCAAATTGTATCCGCACGAATTCTCCGGCGGCCAGCGCCAGCGCATTGCGATTGCCCGCGCGCTGGCGCTCAGCCCCGCCTTCATGGTGCTCGACGAGCCGATCTCGGCGCTGGACGTTTCGATCAGGGCGCAGATTTTGAATCTGCTGGCGGACATCCAGCAGGAATTCGGGCTGACCTATCTGATCGTGGCGCATGACCTTGCGCTGGTCGAACACTTCAGCTCCAGCGTCGCGGTAATGTATCTCGGCGGCATGGTGGAGATGGGGCGCACCGACGCCATCTTCGCAAAGCCGGAACATCCTTACACGCATGCACTGATTGCCTCGGTGCCGCGGCCCGATCCCGATCACCGCCCGCCTGTCGATGTCATTCGTGGGGAGATCGGAAGCGCCATGGCGCCGCCGCCGGGCTGCAAGTTCCATCCCCGCTGTCCGCGGGCCATCGCGCCCTGTTCAAGCATCGTGCCGCGCGATCCGCGTCTGCTGCCGGATCAGCTTGTCGCGTGCCATCTCGTTTATCCTCCCTCAACCGAGCTTCAACATTGACTGTTCCCACGCTCCTTATTCCCGGTCTGAACTGCTCCGCCGTGCTGTTTCGCGATCAGATTCCGCTGATGTGGCGGTTCGGCCCCGTGATGGTCTGCGACCACCGCAAGGCGAACACGATCTCCGGGCTGACCGATCTCGTTCTGGCGAATGCGCCGCCGAAATTCGCGCTGGCCGGTTTGTCGATGGGCGGTTTCATCGCATTCGAGATCATGCGGCGCTGTCCGGAACGGGTGACGCATCTGGCGCTGCTGTCGACCTCGGCGCGGCCCGAAACGCCGGGCGGCGAAGGCGACCGGATCCGAGCGGAGCGTATCCAGATGGCGCGGGACGGGCGTTTCTCGGAACTGCCGCCGCTGCATTATGCGCGCAACGTTCATCCCAGCCGCCAGAGCGACGACGCGCTGCGGGCGACCCATCGCGGCATGACGCAGGAGGTGGGCCCTGAGGGGTACATCAACCAGCAGGAAGCCAATCGCGGCCGGATCGACTCGCGCCCGATGCTCTCGTCGATCACGTGCCCGACGCTGGTGCTGGTCGGCGACAGCGATTTTCTTGCTCCCGTTGCTCACGCCGAGGAAATGGCGGCGGGAATTGCAGGGAGCGAACTGGTCATCGTGGCAAACTGCGGCCACCTGTCGACGCTTGAGCAGCCCGAGGCAGTCAACGCCGCCATGGAGCGCTGGCGTGTTCGCTAGCGACGGGGATTGTAATAGCTTCTAAAGAAAGCTATTGTAGGAAACATAGAGCCGCGTAACAATGAGCGCGGTGGGATGGCCGAGGATCTTACAAAGATGAACGAGATGATTCCGTCGAAGAAGCTTGCATCCTCCGGGCAGACATCGGTGAAAGACGGTGCGCAGCACGTGGCCAGCGTGCGGGATGGACGCTCCGTTTATCTGGATGGCGCGCTCGTCGGCGACGTTTCGGTGCATCCCGCGTATCGCCACGCGGTCGCATCGGCCGGCGCGCTTTACGATCACCAGGCTCATCCGGACAACATCGAGCGCATGACGTTCGATGTCGGCGAGGGCCGGCGGGTCAGCCGTTGCTGGCAGCTTCCGCACAGCTACGCCGACCTTGTGGAGCGGCGCAAGGCGCTCGTGGAGTGGGCGGAGCTGTCGTGCGGCTTCCTCGGCCGTTCGCCCGATCACGTCGCCTCTTCGATGTCCGGCATGATGATGGGGATCGAGGTTTTCGAGAGCCATGATCCCAAGCGTGCGCAGGCATTCCGCGACTGGTACGACTACGCCCGCAAGAGCGATCTGTTTCTGACTTATGTCATCAACAACGTTCAGGGCGACCGCTCCAAGGCGTTCGGCGATCAGGGACCGAAGGCGCAGGACATGGTGGCGCGCATCGTCGACGAGGATGCTTCCGGCATCACCATTCGCGGCGCCAAGCTGTTCGCCACCAGCGCCATCATGGCCAACGAGATTTTCGTGGGCTCGGGCCAGCCGCTCAAGCCGGGCGAGGAGCATCTGGCATTTTCGTGCGCGTTGCCGATGGGTACCAAGGGCATGAAGATGCTGTCGCGCAAATCTTTCGAGGCGAACGCGACCAGCGAGTTCGACAACCCACTGGCTTATCGCTACGACGAGAACGACGCGCTGGTGTTCTTCGACGATGTGAAGGTGCCGTGGGAGCGCGTGTTCGTGTACCGCAGCACGGATATGTGCCGCGCCCAGCTTCACGACACGCCCGCCCACGTCTACCAGAACTATCAGGCGCAGATCCGCCTGTCGGTGAAGCTGCGGTTCCTGGTCGGCCTTGCTCACAATCTCGCGCGCACAATCGGCACGGTCAATTTCCCGGCCGTGACCGAAACCCTCGGCAAGCTTGCCTCACAGGCCGGGCTGATCGAGGGCATGGTGCTCGGCATGGAAGCCGGCGGTGCGATGCGTGGCGACTACTTCATTCCGAACCGTCATCTTCTTTATTCCGCGCAGGTGCATTCGCAGGAAATCTACGCGCAGGTGATCTCGACGATCCGCGAGCTTGCGGGCGGCGCGCTCCTGATGCTGCCGTCCTCGGTTCAGGATTTCTCGAATCCCGAGCTCGCCGAAATCATCGGCCTCACGCAAATATCGCCGGCGATGTCCGGGCAGGATCGCGTCAAGATGCTGAAGCTGACATGGGATGCCGTCGGCTCCGAATTCGCCTCCCGCCATCTTCAGTACGAGATGTTCTATGCGGGCGCGCAATACGTGACGCGGGGCCACAGCTTCCGCACCTATGACTGGACCAAGGCGGCGGGCCTCGCCAGCAGGCTGACCAGCCAGTACGACCTGAAGCAGTAGGGCTGACGTCCGATCAGGGACCATTGGGAGGCTAGAGTGCCGCAGGAAACGCTTCAGGACAGTTCGTCCATCGCTCAGGCTGCGCCGGCCATGGGATGCCCGGTCGATCATGCCGCGCTGTCGGCCTATCCCATGCCGCGCGAATGCCCGTTCGATCCGCCTCCCGCGTTGCGCGAGATGCGGAGCGGCAGGCCGCTGGCGAAGGTCAGGCTCTGGAACGGCCAGGACGTCTGGCTTGCGACGCGCTACGACGATGTCCGCGCCATTCTCTCGGACCCGCGTGTGAGCGCCGATAGCCGGCACGAGGGGTTTCCGGGCCAGAGCCCCGGCATGGCCCTGATGCGCAAGCAGTATCGGACCTTCATGTCGATGGATCCGCCCGAGCACGGCCAGTACCGGCGCATGCTGACGGCCGAGTTCACGGTGAAGCGGATCGAGGGATGGCGTCCCCGGATGCAGCAGATCGTGGACCAGCAGATCGACGCGATTCTGGCGAAAGGGCCGCCGTCGGAACTGATCGAGGATCTGGTGCTGGCGCTGCCGACGCTGATGATCTGCGATCTTCTGGGCATTCCTTACGAGGATCAGGAGTTCTTTCAGACCCGCGCGGCCATCATCGCGTCCTCGCGCACTTCGGCGTCCGAGGCGATGGCCGTCAGCAAGGAACTGTGCGACGGCTACATCGGCGATCTGATCGATCGCAAGAACGTGGAGCCGAAGGACGATCTGCTGAGCCGGCTGGTGGTGGCGCAGTATCAGACCGGAAAGATCAGCCGGCAGGATCTGATCAGCATGTCGCGGCTGCTGCTGGTCGCCGGCCATGAAACATCGGCGAACACGATGGGCATGGGCATTCTGGCTTTCCTTCAACATCCCGAGCAGTTGAAGGCGCTGCAGGATGATCCGTCGCTGCTCAACAACGCGGTCGAGGAAGTGCTGCGCTATGTCGACGTGGCGCATTCGGGCCGCCGCCGGACCGCGCTGGAGGATATCGAGATCGCAGGCGAGACAATTCGCGCGGGCGAGGGGATCATCGCGCACAATCCCTCGGCCAATCGCGATGTCCTGATGTTCTCGGATGCCGATACGTTCGATATCCGGCGCAACACCAGCGGGCACGTGGCGTTCGGCTTCGGCGTGCATCAATGCCTCGGCCAGCCGATGGCGCGCGCCGAACTGCAGACCGTGTTCGGAACGCTGTTCCGTCGCATTCCCGACGTGCGTCTGGCCGTGCCGTTTTCCGAGCTGAAATTCAAGGACGACATGTTCGTCTACGGCGTCGAGACGCTGCCGGTGACCTGGTAGGCGCAGATCAAGCGGGGAGGCAAAATGCGAATTGTTGTCGACGAGGACAAGTGCTGCGGGGCCGGACAGTGTGTCATGGCTGCGCCTCAGGTGTTCGATCAGCGCGAGGACGATGGCATCGTGGTCGTGCTGAATAGCGAGCCGCCGGATGATCAGGCCGAGGCGGTGCAGGAGGCAATCCGCATCTGTCCCGCGCTCGCGATCAGGCTCGAAGCCTAAAGTCTGCTCCGAAATGTGATTGGCGCCTCCTCCTGAGGCTATCCGTCTGAGATTGTCTCAATCCGTCATCCAGAGGAGGCCGCGCGCCGCGCGGCCCGAAGGATGAATGGCGCAGGCAATACATGTCTGGCTCTCGCCCTCGCGGCGCGCCCACGTGCGCCTCGGGGGTCCGGCACAGGCGATAGTCTGAAAGGCACCCCGGGGATTGCGCTGCGCTTTATGCGGGCCACTGGTTGGCCATCTGGCGCCTCAGTGCGCGGACGCGCCGGAAAAGTCGCGCGGGAGTCTGTTCTCGGCAACGCGGACGGTGCGCGTCGAGGCCGGGGTGTTGCGGCTGCGGCCAACGAAGCGCGGCACGCCATCGGTGATCACGGCGGCGACGGCAGGCACGTCGCCGTTGCGCAGCCCCGACAGCGCGTCCGGCTGCGAACCGCCGGCGCAGGCGTCGATCAGCACCACGTCTGCATCCTTGCCCACCTGCAGGACGCCGCTGTTCAGACGATAGACCCGGGCGTTGTTGCCGGTCGCAGCGGCGATCGCCAGTTCCGGCGGCATGCCGCCGAGGCTGGCGAGGTGGCTGATGGTGTAGAACATGCCGAGCGGCATGATGCCGCTGCCGGTCGGCGTGTCGGTCGCGATAAGCAGGCGCTCAAGCTGGTTGGCCTCGTCGAGCAGCCTGGCGGTCAGCAACGCGGTGCGCAGATTGCCCGCGGTGCAGAGCTGCATTGCGATGTCGCTCTCGTTGACGAGCCGCGCGAAGCCGGATTCCGGCATCGCGGTCGGTCCGCCGTTGACGTGAAACGACACGCTCGGATTGGATTTCAGCACATGTTCGGCCCAGATGCCGGACGATCCCGGTATCGACGAGCCTCCCGTGTGCATGGTCGTGACCATGCCGAGCCTGCGCGCCGCCAGCATCAGGGGCGCGTAGTCGAACGGGGTATCGAACGCGCCGAACCCGGCCTTGGCGAGCCACAGGCCGGACTTCACGAGGTCTTCGAGGTCCGCTTCGTTCAGCCCCGGTTCGAGGATGATCGAGCCGGCATGCACGCGCATGCCGCCGGGACGGTAGTCGAGGAAACAGGCGCGGGCGGCGAGCGCCAGCGCCTTGACCCCTGCGGGATCCTTCGGGCGGCCCGGGGTATGGACTTCCGACGCGGTGATCGAGGTGGTGGTGCCGCCGTGGACATAACTCTCAAGGTAACCGACCACACGCTGGCGTGGGGTGTAGTCGCCGAAGGTGATGTGGACATGGCTGTCGATCAGGCCGGGGATCGCCGTCGTTCCGGCCGCGTCGATCACGACATCGGCGCCGGCGACCTGCTCCGGCGACAGCGTTCCCATCGCACTGATGCGGCCGTCGGCCATCAGGATGCTGTCTCCGGCAGCGAACGGGGCGTTCAGATCGCCGGTGACGATGGTGCCGATATTGACGATGGCCGTTCGCATGGGAGTCCCCCGGTCTTGCAGCCTGAGTTAGCGCAGTCCGTCCTTGCCGCCGATCTCCGCTGCCGCAAGGCCACCGACACGGGCGTTGAGGCGGCCGCGATTCGCCAGACAGACGATCAGGGCGACCTCGTCGGGGGCCGGCGCGTCCGGCGGCAGGACGACAGTGACCCCGTCATAGTGTGAGCGGACGTAGAGCGCATCCTTGTGCGCCAGCGGAACGTCGATGCTGCATCCTTGCGCCGCAAGCTTGGTGAAGGAGGGAATCCAGGCCTGAGCGCCGCCGACCGCATCGCGCAGCGGCGTGGCGAAGACGGTCGTCAGCATGGCGTTGGCGTGTTCGAGTTCGCCGCCGATGCCGACGACGCCGCCCTTGCCATAGCTCTCGATCTTGTACGGCCCCATCGCCTCGACGGCGGCCTTGGCGAGCACCTTGCCAACCTCGACGCTGGCTTCGATCATCTCCGAGAGATCCTCGACATAGCGACCGGCGTAAGGGTTGGCGACGATCGCGGTCGCGGCCACGCGGCGCAACGGGGCGTCGTGCCGCTTGCCGGCTTCGACTTCCTTGTGGTCGATGGAGCAGATGATACGCCGAACGTCGAGTTGCATGGTCTTCTGTCCCTCAAATTGAGCGAAGCGAACTTTGTATGCTCCGCGACGCGTGTAGCTGGCGCGCCGAACGATTCCCGATAAGACTTCCAATATTAGCTATTAATGGAAGCGTATAAGATCGGCAACCGAATTGTTCCGTTGTTTGAGGGCTATGCAGACGGTTGATGATGCAGATCGTGTTCGTGTCGTGTGCATCGTGACGTTCGGATATGCAGCGCGCCATGAGGCGGCGGAAATCGCGTTGGGGTGACGCCGCGGCTTGCAGTGGCGTCGGCCAGTTTGAGTGGCGTCGCGAATTGGTCCGGAGCGGAAATCGCCAGACGTGGTTTCGCTGCAAGCCCGCCAGCATGGCGCGGTCGCTCATGCATCGGAACCCGGGTCCGATCGGAGAACAAAAAGTTGAATCGCAGATTGGGAAAAGTTGAATCGCAGGAAGCGAAGAGGGGTAAGCCTCTGAAAACATGGCGCGAGAGACGGGGCTCGAACCCGCGACCTCCGGCGTGACAGGCCGGCGCTCTAACCAACTGAGCTACTCCCGCGTAATCGCGTTCCGCGGAGCGCTTCGATTAAAGGGGGGCGGACTCCAAGTCAAGAACCCTGCGCGGAACATTTCGGCTTCTGTGCAAATCCTTGCGGGTCCCGGTTGCCCCGATCTCCGCCGAAGGGCTTGGCGGCCCCTTGATTGGAACCGGGCGAGGGGAGAAACTTCGCAACCGGCCGCTTTGCGGGTCCGGGAAGAAACAGGTGGCGGCATGTCCAGACGGCTTATTCTCGCCGCGCTCGTCGCGGGGCTCGTCCTTCCGGTGCTGGGGAACGGGGGCATTTCCGCCGCGTTGGCCTTTGAACGGGTGCGGTGGCCCGACGGGCGTATCCTTCGCCCGGCCGCCGTCGTTCCGGCGGACTCGCCCTCGGCGCCCGCCGGTGCGGTGGTGCGCTTTCCCCCCGGGGAGAGGCTGGCGCGCGTGGGCGATTCCGTTTTCGTCTCCCGGCGGGTTCGTGATTCCCGCGCACGGGGGCGCGATGCGATCGTTTTCTGTCGCCCGGCCCTGTTCGATTATTGCGGACGGTTCTAGGCTGGACCTCCGGAGGGCGGCGTGCCGGAATCCTGATGGCGCGCGATACGGATCACAAAGCGTTGCGCACAGGGCGAAGGGCGTTTCGCCTGGCGCGGAACGCGGCGTCTTGCCACCCCTGTTGCACTGCGCTAAGGCAAGAACAATTCCAATCTCTGCCGAGTCCGCGAGTGCGGGCGGAAGGATCGCCGATGGGCGGAATCTTGCAGAACTATCTGCCACTTGTGGTGTTTATCGGAGTCGCGACCTTGATCGGCGCGGTGCTGTTGATCGCCCCCTTCATCGTCGCCTATCAGCAGCCGGACCCCGAAAAGCTGTCGGCGTATGAATGCGGGTTCAACGCATTCGACGACGCCCGCATGAAGTTCGATGTCCGCTTCTATCTGGTGGCCATTCTTTTCATCATTTTCGATCTGGAAGTCGCATTCCTGTTTCCGTGGGCGGTGACATTTGGCCACCTTGGGGCGACCGGATTCTGGTCGATGATGATATTCCTCGGAGTGCTGACGGTCGGGTTCGCCTACGAGTGGAAGAAAGGTGCCCTGGAATGGGATTGAGCCAAACTTCGGAGCGCCCGGCGGCCGGACCTCTCGTCTCGCCGGCGGCAACCGGTATCATCGATCCGCGCACCGGCAAGCCGGTCGGCGCTGACGACAAGCTGTTTCTCGAGGTCAACAACGAACTGGCCGACAAGGGCTTTTTCGTGACCGCCACCGACGATCTGATCACCTGGGCGCGTACCGGCTCGCTGATGTGGATGACGTTCGGTCTTGCCTGCTGCGCGGTGGAAATGATGCAGGTGTCGATGCCGCGCTATGACGTCGAGCGCTTCGGCTTCGCGCCGCGCGCCTCGCCGCGCCAGTCCGACGTGATGATCGTCGCGGGCACGCTGACCAACAAGATGGCGCCGGCGCTGCGCAAGGTCTACGATCAGATGCCGGAGCCGCGCTACGTCATCTCGATGGGTTCCTGCGCCAATGGCGGCGGCTACTACCACTATTCCTATTCGGTGGTGCGCGGCTGCGATCGTATCGTCCCGGTGGATATCTACGTGCCCGGCTGCCCGCCGACCGCCGAGGCGCTGCTCTACGGCGTCTTGCTGTTGCAGAAGAAGATCCGGCGCATCGGAACGATCGAGCGGTAATCATGGACGCAGCCCAGCTCAGCGCTCTTGGAGAAACCATCGTCGCCGCGCTTCCCGGCGTCGCGCTCGGTCATGACGTCGCGTTCGATCAGTTGACGGTCGAGGTGAAGGTCGAGGCCATGGTCGAGGCGGCCCGTTTCATCTACGGCGATCCGCGCTGCCGCTTCGTCAACATCACGGACGTCACGGCGGTGGACTATCCGGGCCGCGCCGAGCGGTTCGATGTCGTCTACCACTTCCTGTCCCCGATGCTCAACACGCGGCTGCGTCTGCGCGCCCGGGCCAGCGAGACGACGCAGGTGCCGTCGATCATCGGCGTTTTCCCGGGCGCCGACTGGTTCGAGCGCGAAGCCTATGATCTCTACGGCGTGATCTTCACGGGCCATCCGGACATGCGGCGGCTGCTGACCGACTATGGCTTCGACGGCCATCCGCTGCGCAAGGATTTCCCGACCACGGGATTCGTCGAGGTGCGCTACGACGATCAGGAAAAGCGCGTGCTCTACGAGCCGGTGAAGCTCAACCAGGAATTCCGCAAGTTCGATTTCCTCTCGCCGTGGGAAGGCGCGGACTATCCGCTGCCGGGCGATGAGAAGGCGGGCGGCAAGGCAGCAAGCTGATGACCGAACACAACCTGCGCAACTTCACGATCAACTTCGGCCCGCAGCATCCGGCGGCTCACGGCGTGCTGCGCCTCGTGCTGGAGCTGGACGGCGAGGTGGTCGAGCGCGTCGATCCGCATATCGGCCTTTTGCATCGCGGCACCGAGAAGCTGATCGAGCAGAAGACCTACATGCAGGCGATTCCCTACTTCGATCGCCTCGACTATGTCGCGCCGATGAATCAGGAGCACGCGTTCTGCCTCGCGGCGGAAAAGCTGCTCGGCATCGAAGTGCCCCGTCGCGCGCAGTTGATCCGCGTGCTGTATTGCGAGATCGGCCGCATCCTCTCGCACATCCTCAACGTCACCACGCAGGCCATGGACGTCGGCGCGCTGACGCCGCCGCTGTGGGGTTTCGAGGAGCGCGAGAAGCTCATGATATTCTATGAGCGTGCCTCGGGCTCGCGCATGCATGCGGCGTTCTTCCGCATCGGCGGAGTGCATCAGGATCTGCCGCCGAAGCTGATCGAGGACATCTGGAACTGGTGCGACCCGTTCCTTCAGGTCGTCGACGATCTTGAGGGACTGCTCAGCGACAACCGCATCTTCAAGCAGCGCAACGTCGACATCGGCGTGGTCTCGCTGGACGACTGCTGGAAGTGGGGCTTCTCCGGCGTGATGGTGCGCGGCTCAGGCGCCGCGTGGGACCTGCGCAAGTCGCAGCCCTACGAGTGCTACGCCGAGATGGATTTCGACATCCCGGTCGGCAAGAACGGCGATTGCTACGACCGCTATCACATCCGCGTCGAGGAGATGCGTCAGTCCGTGCGCATCATGAAGCAGTGCATCGAGAAGCTGCGCGCGCCGGACGGGCAGGGGCCCGTGCTGATCGAGGATCACAAGATCTCGCCGCCGCGCCGGGCCGACATGAAACGCTCGATGGAAGCGCTGATCCATCACTTCAAGCTCTACACCGAAGGCGTGCACGTGCCGGCCGGCGAAGTCTACGCGGCGGTCGAGGCCCCGAAGGGAGAGTTCGGCGTCTATCTCGTCGCCGACGGCACCAACAAGCCCTACAAGTGCAAGATCCGCGCACCGGGTTTTGCGCATCTTCAGGCGATGGATTTCATGTGCCGGGGGCATCAGCTCGCCGACGTGTCGGCGATCCTGGGCTCTCTCGATATCGTGTTTGGCGAGGTCGATCGGTGACCGCGCTGAAGACCAATGGAAGACTGCCGCGCGTGTCCCGCGTGGCGCATCTGAAAGACTGATGCCATGGCTGTACGCCGTCTCGCTCCGAAAGAGTTGCAGCCCGAGGCCTTCGCGTTTACCGCGGAGAATATCGTTTGGGCCGAGAAGCTCGTGGCGAAGTATCCGCCCGGCCGTCAGGCCTCGGCCGTGATCCCGCTGATGTGGCGCGCGCAGGAGCAGAACGAGGGGTGGGTGTCCGAGGCGGTGATCCGCACCGTCGCCGACTATCTCGGCATGCCCTATATCCGCGTGCTCGAAGTCGCGACGTTCTACACCCAGTTTCAGCTCCAGCCGGTTGGCAAGAAGGCGCATGTGCAGGTCTGCGGCACCACGCCGTGCCGGCTGCGCGGCGCCGAGGACATCATCAAGGTCTGTCAGCACCGTATCCATCACGATCCCTTCCACCTCTCGGCGGATGGCAACTTTTCGTGGGAAGAAGTGGAATGTCTCGGGGCCTGCGTGAACGCGCCGATGGCTCTGATCTGGAGCGACACCTACGAGGATCTGACGCCGGATAACTTCAACAAGGTCTTGGACGGCTTTGCCTCCGGCAATCCGGTGAAGCCGGGGCCGCAGACCGGCCGGCAATTCTCCGCCCCGCAGGGCGGTCCCACCACTCTCACGGACCTGCCGGCATCTGGCGGCGCGTCCGGAGCAAAACACGAGCCTGCGCTTGCAGACGCCGAGCCGAAAAAGCCGGGCGAGGCGGCCAACGCGCAGGAACGTCCGGCTCCCAAGCGGCCGGCCGGTGATGCGACAGCCGTGAGCGGCACATCGCCGGGCGGGGAGAAAACGCCATGAGCGAGGTGACCATGAACGCGGACAAGCTGCGCTACATCGTCCTGCACACGGCAGGGGCCGCCGCCTTTATTTTCATTCTGAATCGTTTCGTGCTCGGCACCTCATGGGAAACGAGCATCGTCTGGGCTTTCGCGTTTGGTGCCATGGCGGCGGGACTCGCCTGGCAACACACCAAGCGCTGACCGTCGGGGATAAACGCGCATGCTCGCCGACAAGGATCGCATCTTCCGCAACCTCTACGGTCTTGATGACTGGGGCCTTGAGGGCGCACGCCGTCGCGGCGGCTGGGACGGAACAAAGGCCATCATCGACAAGGGCCGCGACTGGATCGTCAACGAGATGAAGGCGTCCGGCCTGCGCGGCCGGGGTGGCGCGGGCTTTCCGACCGGGATGAAGTGGTCCTTCATGCCGAAGGAGTCGACTGACGGCCGTCCGAGCTATCTCGTCGTCAACGCGGACGAGTCGGAGCCGGGCACCTGCAAGGACCGCGAGATCATGCGGCACGATCCGCATACGCTCGTGGAAGGCTGCCTGCTCGCCAGCTTCGCGATGGGCGCGCACACTTGCTACGTCTACGTGCGCGGCGAGTTCATCCGCGAGCGCGAGCGCCTGCAGGCGGCGGTCGATCAGGCCTACGAGGCCAAGCTAATCGGCAAGGACAACGTCAACGGCTGGCCGTTCGACCTTTACGTTCACCACGGCGCGGGTGCCTATATCTGCGGCGAGGAGACCGCCCTGCTCGAAAGCCTTGAAGGCAAAAAGGGACAGCCGCGTCTGAAGCCCCCGTTCCCGGCCAATGTTGGCCTCTATGGCTGCCCGACCACTGTGAACAACGTGGAATCCATCGCGGTCGCGCCGGAGATCCTTCGGCGTGGCGCGGCGTGGTTCGCCGGCATCGGCCGCGCCAACAATGTCGGCACCAAGCTGTTCGGCATCTCGGGGCATGTGAACACGCCCTGCGTCGTCGAGGATGCCATGGGTTCGACTTTCCGCGAACTGGTCGAGCGTCACGGCGGCGGCATTCGCGGCGGCTGGGACAATCTGCTGGCGATCATTCCGGGCGGCGCGTCGTGCCCGCTTATCCCGGCTGCGGACTGCGAAGAACTGATCATGGATTTCGACGGCACCCGTGCGGTGAAGTCGAGCCTCGGCACCGCCGGCATGATCGTGATGGACAAGTCGACCGACGTAGTCGCGGCCATCGCCCGCATCTCCTATTTCTTCAAGCACGAAAGCTGCGGCCAGTGCACGCCGTGCCGCGAGGGCACCGGCTGGATGTGGCGGGTGCTGTCGCGCATGGTCGAGGGCCGCGCCCACAAGCGCGAGATCGACATGCTGCTTGAAGTCACCAAGCAGGTCGAAGGCCACACCATCTGCGCGCTGGGCGACGCGGCGGCCTGGCCGATCCAGGGGCTCATCCGCGCCTTCCGGCCGGAGATCGAGCGCCGCATCGACGATTTCACACGCAAGGCGACGCTGGACGATCAGGGCATTCTCGACCCCGATCACATGATCGCGGCGGAGTAACAAGATGACCAAGATCATCATCGACGGCAGCGAGATCGACGTTCCGGCCGAATACACGCTGCTTCAGGCGTGCGAGGCGGCGGGCGTCGAGGTGCCGCGCTTCTGCTATCACGACCGCCTGTCGATCGCGGGCAACTGCCGCATGTGCCTCGTCGAGGTGAAGGGCGGACCGAAGCCGGTGGCGAGCTGCGCCTGGGGCGTGCGCGACTGCCGTCCTGGTCCCAATGGCGAGCCGCCGGAAATCGTCACCCGCTCGCCGATGGTGAAGAAGGCCCGCGAGGGCGTGATGGAGTTCCTGCTCATCAACCATCCGCTCGACTGCCCGATCTGCGATCAGGGCGGCGAGTGCGATCTGCAGGATCAGGCGATGGGCTATGGCGTGGATACCTCCCGCTTCGCCGAGAACAAGCGCGCGGTCGAGGACAAGTATCTCGGCGCGCTGATCAAGACCTCCATGAACCGCTGCATCCAGTGCACGCGCTGCGTCCGCTTCGCCGCCGAAATCTGCGGCGTGCCGGAAATGGGCGCGACCGGCCGCGGCGAGGACATGGAGATCACCACCTATCTCGAAACCGCACTGACCTCCGAGCTGCAGGGCAATCTCGCCGATATCTGCCCGGTGGGCGCGCTGACCTCGAAGCCCTACGCGTTCTCCGCGCGGCCGTGGGAGCTGAACAAGACCCAGTCCATCGACGTGATGGATGCGGTCGGTTCGGCGATCCGCGTCGACACGCGCGGCCGCGAGGTGATGCGCGTGCTGCCGCGGATCAACGAGGCGGTGAACGAGGAGTGGATTTCCGACAAGACGCGGCATGTGGCGGATGGTCTGCGCAGCCAGCGGCTGGATCGGCCCTATGTGCGCGAGAACGGCAAGCTGCGCGCGGCCTCGTGGCCGGAAGCCTTCGCCGCCATCGCGGCGAAGCTGAAGGGCGTCGATGGCAAGCGCGTCGGCGCGCTCGCGGGCGATCTCGCCGCCGTCGAGGAGATGTTCGCGCTCAAGGAACTGCTGGCGAAGCTCGGCTCGGCCAATCTGGCGGTGCAGGGCGCGGCGGCCTTCGACGCCTCGCTCGGCCGGGCGTCCTACCTGTTCAACCCGACCATCGCAGGCATCGAGCAGGCCGATGCGCTGCTGATCGTCGGCTCCAATCCGCGCAAGGAAGCGGTGGTGCTGAACGCGCGCATCCGCAAGCGCTGGCGCACGGGTCAGCTCAAGATCGGCGTGATCGGCGAGCGGGCCGATCTCACCTACAAGTACGATTATCTCGGAGCCGGTCCGGAGACGCTGGCCGATCTCGCCGCGGGCAAGCATTCCTTCGCCGACGTGCTGAAGGGGGCCAAGAACCCGATCATGCTGGTCGGTTTGGCAGCGACCTCGCGGAGCGACGGTGCGGCGCTGCTGTCGCTCGCGGCCAAGGCCGCGCTCGATCTCGGCGCGGTCAAGGACGGCTGGAACGGTTTTGCCGTGCTGCAAGGGACGGCGTCCCGCGCCGGCGGCCTCGACATCGGCTTCGCGCCGCGCAAGGGTGCGCTCGGCGAGGCAGGGATGCTGGGCGCGGGTGCGCTCGATGTTCTGTTCCTGCTGGGAGCCGACGAAGTCGAGGTGCCGGCCGGTGCGTTCGTCGTTTATGTCGGCACGCATGGCGACCGCGGGGCGCACCGCGCCGACGTCATCCTGCCGGGCGCGGCCTACACCGAGAAGGCCGGCATCTACGTCAACACCGAAGGGCGTGCCCAGATGGCCGAGCGCGCCGGCTTCCCGCCGGGCGACGCCCGCGAGGACTGGGCGATCCTGCGCGCGCTGTCGCAGGCGGTCGGGCAGACGCTGCCGTTCGACTCGCTGTCGCAACTGCGGCAGGCGCTGTTCAAGGCCGTGCCGCATCTGATCCGGATCGACCAGATCGCCGAAGCCGATGCGGGCGCGGTGCAGGCGCTGGCAGCGAAGGGCGGCGCGTTCGACAAGACCCCGTTCGCCCCGGCGATCGAAGACTTCTATCTGACCAACCCGATCGCGCGCGCATCGGCGGTCATGGCGGAATGCTCGCGGCTCGCGGGCGGCCACATGCTGAACGCGGCGGAGTGACCTGAGATGACGTTCGCCGAAATCTGGACCGCCTACCTCTGGCCGCTGATCATCATCCTGGCGCAGAGCGTGCTGCTGCTCGTCGTGCTGCTGGTGGCGATCGCCTACATCCTGCTGGCCGACCGCAAGATCTGGGCGGCCGTGCAGATCCGGCGCGGTCCCAACGTGGTCGGGCCGTTCGGCCTGCTGCAATCCTTCGCCGACCTGCTCAAGTTCGTGCTGAAGGAGCCGACCATCCCGGCCAGCTCGAACAAGGGCGTGTTCCTGCTCGCGCCGCTGGTGTCGTGCGTGCTGTCGCTGGCGGCCTGGGCGGTGATCCCGGTCAACGCCAACTGGGTGATCGCGGACATCAATGTCGGCGTGCTGTACATCCTGGCGATCTCGTCGCTGTCGATCTACGGCATCATCATGGCCGGCTGGTCGTCGAATTCGAAGTACCCGTTCCTGTCGGCGCTGCGCTCGGCGGCGCAGATGGTGTCCTACGAGGTCTCGATCGGCTTCGTGATCGTCACGGTGCTGATGTGCGTCGGCTCGCTGAACCTCACCGCCATCGTGCAGGCGCAGGATACCAAGCTCGGCGTTCTCGGCTGGTACTGGCTGCCGCTGTTCCCGATGTTCGTGATCTTCTACATCTCGGCGCTGGCGGAAACCAACCGCCCGCCGTTCGATCTGGTGGAAGCGGAATCCGAACTCGTCGCGGGCTTCATGGTGGAATACGGCTCCACCCCGTATCTGCTGTTCATGCTCGGCGAGTATGTCGCCATCACCACGATGTGCGCGCTGGCCACGATCCTGTTCCTCGGCGGTTGGCTGTCGCCGATCCCGTTCGCGCCTTTCACCTGGGTGCCGGGCATCGTCTGGTTCGTGCTCAAGGCGCTGTTCATGTTCTTCCTGTTCGCGATGGCGAAGGCCATCGTGCCGCGCTATCGGTACGACCAGCTGATGCGGCTGGGCTGGAAGGTGTTCCTGCCGTTGTCGCTGGCCATGGTGGTGATTGTCGCGGCCGTCCTCCAGTTCGGGGGGCTCGCACCGAAATGAGGCTGTCATGAGTGTCGCATCCGCCGCCAATTCGCTGCTGCTCAAGGAGTTCGTTTCGGCGTTCTTCCTGGCCATGCGCTATTTCTTCAAGCCGAAGCCGACCCTGAACTATCCGTTCGAGAAGGGGCCGATCTCGCCGCGCTTCCGTGGTGAGCACGCGCTGCGCCGCTATCCGAACGGAGAGGAGCGCTGCATCGCCTGCAAGCTGTGCGAGGCGGTGTGCCCGGCGCAGGCCATCACCATCGAGGCCGGGCCGCGCCGCAACGACGGCACGCGCCGCACGGTGCGTTACGACATCGATATGGTGAAGTGCATCTATTGCGGCCTCTGCCAGGAGGCGTGCCCGGTGGATGCCATCGTCGAGGGGCCGAACTTCGAGTTCGCGACCGAGACGCGCGAAGAGCTTTACTACGACAAGGCCCGGCTGCTCGCGAACGGCGACCGCTGGGAGCGCGAGATCGCCAAGAACCTCGCGCTCGACGCGCCTTACCGGTGAGGGCGGGGAATGATGACGTTTGACAGGTCCGCAAGGGCGAGCGCGATGACCCGCGCAGGGCGAGAGAGGGCGTCGGCATGATCCCTGCGCTGTTCTTCTATCTGTTCTCGGCGGTGTGCGTCGGGTCCGCGGTGATGGTGATCGCGGCGCGCAATCCCGTGCATTCCGTACTGTTCCTGATCCTCGCCTTCGTCAACGCCGCCGGGCTTTTCATCCTGCTCTCGGCCGAGTTCCTGGCGATGATGCTGATCGTCGTCTATGTCGGCGCGGTCGCGGTTCTGTTCTTGTTCGTCATCATGATGCTGGATGTCGACTTCGCCGAACTGAAGGCGGGCGTCAGCAAGTATCTTCCCTTCGGTCTTCTGATCGCGGCGATCTTCCTCGCCGAGCTGCTGATGGTCGGCGGCGGCTGGGTCATCAGCCCGAACGTCGCCAAGTCGATCACCGCGCCGATCCCGACGGACGTCACCAACACCCAGGCGCTCGGCCTCGTGCTCTACACGCGCTATGTGCACTACTTCCAGCTCGCCGGCGCGGTGCTGCTGGTGGCGATGATCGGCGCAATCGTGCTGACGCTTCATCACCGCGCCAATGTGCGGCGGCAGAACATCGGCGTTCAGAACGCGCGCAGCAAGGCGACGGCGATCGAGATGCGCAAGGTGGCGCCGGGGCAGGGGCTCTCCGACGCGCCTTCGCGGGAGGTTGTGGAATGACGATCGGTCTTGGCCATTACCTCGCGGTCGCCGCGATCCTGTTCACGCTCGGGATCCTTGGCATCTTCCTCAACCGCAAGAACGTCATCGTCATCCTGATGTCGATCGAGCTGATCCTGCTCGCGGTCAACATCAACCTCGTGGCGTTTTCCTCTTTCCTTGGCGATATCGTCGGCCAGGTGTTTGCGCTTCTGGTGCTCACCGTGGCGGCAGCCGAGGCGGCGATCGGCCTCGCAGTGCTGGTCGTGTTCTTCCGCAACCGCGGCACCATCGCGGTGGAAGACATCAACATGATGAAAGGCTGACCGGGGCATGTATCAGGCGATCGTTTTCCTGCCGCTGGTCGGCGCGATCCTTGCCGGGCTGATTGCACTGGTCGGGGCACATGGGCGCTGCCCGAGCGGCGACCAGATGGATCACGGCCACGGCGATCATGGCCACGATGCGCATGCATCCGCCGCGCATGGGCATGACGACCACGGCCATGGTCACGATGAACACGCGCACGGCCCGGCCGAGCCGGCGGCCGCCGGCTCACGCGCAGCCGAGATCATCACCACGGCGCTGCTGTTCATCTCTGCGGCGCTGTCGTGGATCGTGTTCGTCAATGTGGGTTTCCAGGGGCAGGAGGCGCGGATCGCGCTGATGCCGTGGATGACCTCCGGCGACCTCAACGTCGCCTGGACGATCCGTGTCGATACGCTCACCGCCGTCATGCTGGTGGTGGTGAACACCGTGTCCTCGCTCGTGCATCTCTATTCGATGGGGTACATGCACGAGGATCCGCATCGGCCTCGCTTCTTCGCCTATCTCTCGCTGTTCACCTTCGCGATGCTGATGCTGGTGACCTCCGACAACCTCGTCCAGCTGTTCTTCGGCTGGGAAGGCGTCGGTCTCGCCAGCTACCTGCTGATCGGCTTCTGGTACCAGAAGCCGTCTGCGAGCGCTGCGGCCATCAAGGCTTTTGTGGTCAACCGCGTCGGCGACTTCGGATTCGCCCTCGGCATCTTCGCGGTTTACGTGCTGGTCGGCTCGACCGATTTCGAGACGATCTTCCACGCCATTCCGGCTTCGGTCGGCAAGACCATCCCCTTCTTCGGCTATGACGTGGATGCCATCACGCTGGCCTGCCTGCTGCTGTTCATGGGGGCCATGGGCAAGTCGGCGCAGTTCCTTCTGCACACCTGGCTGCCGGACGCGATGGAAGGCCCGACCCCGGTGTCGGCGCTGATCCACGCCGCCACCATGGTGACGGCCGGCGTGTTCATGGTCGCGCGGCTGTCGCCGCTGTTCGAACTGTCGCCGACCGCGCAGGCGGTGGTGATGTTCTTCGGCGGCACCACGGCGTTCTTCGCCGCGACCATCGGACTCGTGCAGAACGACATCAAACGCGTCGTCGCCTATTCGACCTGTTCGCAGCTCGGCTACATGTTCGTGGCGATGGGCGCGGGGGCTTATTCGGTCGGCGTGTTCCATCTGTTCACGCACGCTTTCTTCAAGGCGCTGCTGTTCCTCGGCTCCGGCTCGGTGATCCATGCGATGCACCACGAGCAGGACATGCGGAACATGGGTGGCCTGAAGGATCGCATCCCGTTCACCTACGCGGCGATGCTCATCGGCACGCTGGCGCTGACGGGCTTCCCGCTGACGGCAGGCTACTTCTCCAAGGACGCGATCATCGAATCGGCCTTCGCCTCGCACAATCCGCTGGCGCTCTACGGCTTCATCATGACCGTGGTCGCGGCGCTCCTGACGTCGTTCTACTCGTGGCGTCTGGTGTTCAAGACCTTCCACGGCGAACCGCACGACCGCCATCACTACGAGGCCGCGCGCGAGCCGCCGCTGGTGATGCTGATCCCGCTGGCTGTGCTGTCGGTCGGCGCCATCGCCTCCGGTTTCCCGTTCAAGAGCGTGTTCACCGATCATCACGGCGTGGAGGAGTTCTTCCGCGAGTCGCTGAAGATGAACCCGCATATTCTGGAGGCGATGCATCACATCAGCCCGATCGTGCCCTACGTGCCGACGGTGATGATGGTGATCGGCTTCGTGATCGCCTGGCTGTTCTACATCCGCAGGCCCTACCTGCCGGTCGAGCTCGCCCGGCAGCAGCCGCTGCTCTACAAGTTCCTGCTCAACAAGTGGTACTTCGACGAGCTGTATGACTTCCTTTTCGTGAAGCCCTCGATGAAGCTTGGCCGCTTCCTGTGGAAGCAGGGCGACGGTTTCCTGATCGACGGGCTCGGTCCGAACGGTGTCGCGGCCCGCGTGCTCGACACGACGCGCGCGGTGGTGCGCATCCAGACCGGATATCTCTATCATTATGCCTTCGCGATGCTTGTCGGTGTGGCCGGCCTCATCACGTGGTTCATGTTCAGTGTGAGGGGCTGACAATGGCGACGTGGCCGGTGCTTACGATCACGACCCTGCTGCCGCTCGTCGGCGCGTTGCTGATCTTCATCGTTCGGGGGGAGGACGAAGCGGCCAAGCGCAACGCGCGCTGGATCGCCTTGTGGACGACGCTCGTCACCTTCGCGGTGTCGCTGGTGCTGCTGTTCGGGTTCGATCCTTCCAATCCCGACTTCCAGTTCGTCGAGAAGGCGGACTGGCTGTCCAGCGGCATCACCTATCACATGGGCGTTGACGGCATTTCGCTGCCGTTCGTGATCCTGACCACGGCGCTGCTGCCGTTCTGCATCGTCGCGAGCTGGAAATCGATCCAGGTGCGGGTGCGCGAATACATGATGGCGTTCCTCGCGCTGGAAACGCTGATGATCGGCACCTTCTCGGCGCTCGATATCGTGCTGTTCTACGTGTTCTTTGAAGGCGGCCTGATCCCGATGTTCCTCATCATCGGCGTCTGGGGCGGTCCGCGCCGGGTCTATGCAAGCTTCAAGTTCTTCCTCTACACGCTGCTCGGCTCGGTGCTGATGCTGCTCGCCATCATGGCGCTGTACTGGAACGCCGGCACCACCGACATTCCGACGCTGATGCAGACAGCCGTGCCGAAGACGCTGCAGACTTGGGCGTGGCTCGCCTTCTTCGCCTCGTTCGCGGTGAAGATGCCGATGTGGCCGGTGCACACCTGGCTGCCGGATGCGCACGTGGAAGCGCCGACGGCGGGTTCGGTGATCCTCGCGGCGATCATGCTGAAGATGGGCGGTTACGGTTTCCTGCGCTTCTCGCTGCCGATGTTTCCGCTCGCCTCCCACGATTTCGCGCCGTTCGTGCTGACGCTGTCGGTGATCGCGATCGTCTACACCTCGCTGGTCGCGCTGGTGCAGGAGGATATCAAGAAGCTGATCGCCTATTCGTCGGTGGCCCACATGGGCTACGTCACCATGGGGATTTTCGCGGGCACGACCCAGGGCGTCGCCGGCGGCGTCTTCCAGATGGTGTCGCACGGCGTGGTGTCGGGCGCGCTGTTCCTGTGCGTTGGCGTGATCTACGACCGGCTCCACACCCGCGAGATCGCGGCCTATGGCGGCCTCGTCAACAAGATGCCGCTCTATGCCTTCGTCTTCATGGTGTTCACCATGGCCAATGTCGGATTGCCCGGCACTTCGGGATTCGTCGGTGAGTTCCTGACGCTGCTCGGCACCTTCAAGGTCAGCGTGGAGACCGCGACCTTCGCCACGCTCGGCGTGATCCTGTCGGCGGCCTACGCGCTGTTTCTGTATCGCAGGGTGGTGTTCGGGCCGATCAAGCCGGCGCTTGAAAGCATCAAGGATCTGACGGCGCGCGAGCAGTTGATCCTCGCCCCGCTGGTGGTGCTGACGATCCTGTTCGGTGTCTGGCCGAATCTGGTGCTCGATGTGTCGTCGGCCTCGGTCGAGCGGTTGGTTGCGAATTACAGTCAGGCAGTGACGGCCGTGAAGGCGGCCGCGCTGCTGCCCTAAACGGCGGATCGGATACATCATGAGTTTCGCGGGATATTCGCTGGCGCCGGTTGTTCCTGAGCTTGTGCTCGCTTTGGGCGCGATGGCGCTTCTGATGCTCGGCGCCTTCCGGGGCGAGAAGGCGACGGGCCTCGTCACGGTGCTGGCCGTGATCCTCCTGGTGATCGTCGGTACGCTGGAGTTGATGTTGCCGGCGGGCAAGCTCGTGACCTTCGGCGGCAGCTTCATCGTCGATGATTTCGCGCGGTTCCTGAAAATTCTGGCGCTCACCGGCTCCGCGGTCGCGCTCATTCTCTCCACCGAGTTCCTGTTCTCGGTCGGGTCGCGGCGGATTTTCGAATACGCCGTTCTCATCCTGCTCTCGACGCTGGGCATGATGGTGCTGATCTCGGCGGGCGATCTGATCACGCTGTATCTCGGCCTCGAACTGATGAGCCTCGCGCTTTACGTCGTCGCCGCCAGCGACCGCACCAACGCGAAGTCCACCGAGGCCGGCCTGAAGTATTTCGTGCTCGGCGCGCTGTCGTCCGGCATGCTGCTCTACGGCGCTTCGCTGATCTATGGGTTCACCGGCACGGTCACGTTCACCGGCATCGCGCAGGCCGCACAGGGCGGCTCGCTGGGCGTGATCTTCGGCATCGTGTTCCTGCTCGCGGGCTTGTGTTTCAAGATCTCGGCCGTGCCGTTCCACATGTGGACGCCGGACGTTTATGAAGGCGCGCCGACGCCGGTGACGGCGTTCTTCGCTTCCGCTCCGAAAGTTGCGGCGCTCGCGGTGTTCACGCGCGTGGCGCTCACCGCTTTGCCGGGTGCGCTCGATCAGTGGCAGCAGATCGTGGTGTTCGTATCGATTGCCTCGATGGTGCTGGGCTCGTTCGCCGCCATCGGCCAGAAGAACATCAAGCGCCTGATGGCCTATTCGTCGATCGGTCACATGGGCTTCGCCCTGGTCGGCCTCGCGGCGGGCACCGCCGAAGGCGCGCAGGGCGTTCTGATCTACATCGCGATCTACGTGGCGATGACGCTGGGCTCCTTCGCCATCATCATGACCATGAAGCGGAACGGTCAGCGGTTCGAGAACATCTCGGACTTCGCGGGCCTGTCGCGGACCAATCCGCTGCTGGCGTTCTTCTTCGCCATGCTGCTGTTCTCGCTGGCGGGCATCCCCCCGCTGGCCGGTTTCTTCGCGAAGTTCTACGTCTTCGCGGCGGCCATCAAGGCGGGACTGTTTACGCTCGCTGTGATTGGCGTGCTGGCCAGCGTGGTCGGCGCGTTCTATTATCTGTCGGTCGTCAAGACGATGTATTTCGACGAGCCCGTCGGTCCTGTCGATCCCGTTCGCGTCGAACTCGGCACGGTGCTGACGGTGGCCAGCCTCTTCAATCTGCTTTTTGCCGTATTTCCCGGGCCGCTGGTGAGCGCGGCCACGGCGGCGGCGAGGTCATTATTCTGAGCACGGAATTTTCTCTGGGTCCACGCGCGGCATCGGCGGGCTATCGGCTCGCGGCTTTCGATGCTGTAGGTTCGACAAACGCCGAAGCCATGGCGCGCGCCCGCGACGGCGAGCGCGGACCGCTTTGGTTCGTGACGAGCGAGCAGACGGCGGGGCGGGGGCGGCGCAATCGCGCCTGGATCGCCCCGCGCGGCAATCTCGCCGCCAGCATCCTTGAGGTCATGCCGGTATCGCCCCCCGCGGCCGCGACGCTCGGGTTCGCGGCGGGGCTTGCGCTCGGCGCGGCGCTGGATCGGGTGACGCTGGAACAGCGCATGCGCGCCGCCGGGCATGGCGGGCCGCGCTTCACCCTCAAATGGCCGAATGACGTGCTGGCCGATGGCCGCAAGCTGTGCGGCATCCTGATGGAAGCCGAAGGGGTGGCGAACGGCGATCTCGCCGTCGTCGTCGGCATGGGCACGAATGTCGTCGCGGCGCCGGAAGGCACGCCGTTTCCGGCGACGTCGCTGCATGCGCTGGGCGCTGCCGTGTCGGCCGAAGATCTGTTCGGCGCGTTGAGCGAGAGCTGGACCGAGTATCGCGGAATTTGGGATCTGGGCCAGGGCTTCGCGGAGATCCGCCGCCGCTGGCTGGAGCAGGCGCACGGGCTTGGCGGTCCGGTTTCCGTCAACACCGGCTCCGGCCAGGTGGATGGGGTGTTCGAGACGATCGATGCAAGCGGCAGCCTGATCGTCGCGGCTTCGGACGGCCGGAAAACCGCGATCGCGGCCGGCGATGTGCATTTCGGGGCCGTTGCCTCCGTGGGAGCGGCCTGATGGCGCGTCCGGACGAATTGATGTTCGCGCCGCTCGGCGGCATCGGCGAGATCGGCATGAACCTGTCGATCTATGGGCTTGGCAATCGCCATCAGCGCAGCTGGCTGGCGGTCGATCTAGGCGTCTCGTTCGGGGATGAGGAACACCTGCCGGGCATCGACCTTGTGATGCCCGACATTCGTTTCCTCGAAAACGAGCGCAAGAATCTGGTCGGCCTTATCCTCACCCATGCGCATGAAGACCACTTTGGCGCGATCATCGATCTGTGGCCGCGCCTGAAATGCCCGATCTACGCGACGGCCTTCAGCGCCGCGCTGCTGGAAGCCAAGTGCCAGTCCGAACGCGATCCGCCGAAAATTCCCGTGACGATCGTGCCGTCGGGGGCGCGGCTCGATATCGGCCCGTTCAGCGTCGAGTTCGTCCCTGTTGCGCATTCGATTCCCGATGCGCACGCGCTGGCGATCCGCACGCCGATGGGGACGGTGCTTCACACCGGCGACTGGAAGATCGATCCGACGCCGGTCGCGGGCAAGCCGACCGACGAAAAGCGCCTGCGCGAGATCGGTGACGAGGGCGTGCTGGCGCTGGTCGGCGATTCCACCAATGCGGTGCGCGAGGGGCGCTCCCCCTCGGAGAAAGAGGTTGCGGCCTCGATCGCGGCCATCGTCTCGCAGGCCAAAGGCCGCGTCGCCGTCACCACCTTCGCCTCCAACGTCGCGCGCATCCGCGCCGTGGCGGACGCCGCGCGTGCGGCGGGGCGCGAGGTGGTGGTGGTCGGCCGCGCCATGGAGCGCGTGGTGCAGGTGGCGCGGGAGACCGGCTATCTCGATGGCGTGCAGGACTTCCGCAGCCCGATGTATTACGGGCATTTCCCGGCGGACAAGGTGCTGGCGCTATGCACCGGCAGCCAGGGCGAGCCCCGCGCGGCGCTGGCGCGCATCGCCACCGACAATCACCCCGAGGTCACGCTCAACAAGGGCGATTGCGTGATCTTCTCCTCGCGCACCATTCCCGGCAACGAGAAGGCCGTCGGCACGGTCGTCAACGGTCTGGTTTCGCAGGGGATCGAGGTGATCACCGATCGCACCCACCTCGTGCATGTCTCCGGCCATCCGCGCCGCGACGAACTGCGCGAAATGATCTCCTGGGTGCGGCCGCAGGTGCTGGTCCCCGCTCATGGCGAAGCCCTGCACCTGTCCGAGCACGCGGCGCTGGCCCGCGCCGCCGGCGTGCCGAAGGTTCTGGTCTGTCGCAATGGCGATCTGCTGCGGCTCGGGCCGGGCGACGCCTCGATCATCGATCAGGTGCCGTCGGGGCGTCTCTACAAGGACGGCAGCATCATCGAGACGCAGGCCGCGCGTGCCGTCGCGGATCGCCGCCGGCTCGGCTTCGCCGGCTGCGTCTTCGTCGCACTCGCCCTGACCGACAAGGGCGAACTCGCGGACGAGCCGACGGTCGATCTGGTCGGCGTGCCGGAGCGCAACAGAGGCGGCGCCGACATGTCGGATCTGGTGTTCGAGGCTGTCATGTCCACCTTCGAGAGCCTGCCGCGCGCGCGGCGGCGCGACGGCGACGCCGTGGCGGAATCGATCCGCCGCGCGGTGCGCTCGGCGCTGGCCGAGCACTGGGGCAAGAAGCCCCTGTGCATCGTGCAGACACTCGCCGTATAAGAGCGTGATCAAGCGTAATAAGAAACTGGGAGGTTTTTATGCTGGGACGTTTGAACCACGTCGCGATCGCGGTGCAGGATGCCGAAAAGGCCGCGAAGATCTATGGCACGGCGTTCGGCGCGGAGATTTCCGGCACGGTGCCGCTGCCGGAGCACGGCGTGATCACGGTATTCGCGACGCTGCCGAACACCAAGATCGAGTTCATCCAGCCGCTCGGTGAGAACTCGCCCATCGCCAAATTCGTCGAGCGCAATCCCGATGGTGGCATCCATCACGTCTGCTACGAGGTGCCGGATATCATCGCCGCGCGCGAGACCCTGAAGGCCGAGGGCGCGCGCGTGCTGGGTGACGGCGAGCCGAAGATCGGCGCGCATGGCAAGCCAGTGCTGTTCCTTCACCCGAAGGATTTTTCCGGTGCGCTGGTCGAGATAGAGCAGGCCTGAGACATGGTCTATTCGATCGCGTCAGCCTTCGCGATCTATTTCGTGATGTGGTGGATCGTGCTGTTCGTCACGCTGCCGTTTGGCGTGCGCAGCCAGCAAGAGGCGGGCGAGGGCGTGCCGGGCTCCGATCCGGGCGCGCCGGTCCTGCCGCGCATGGCGCGCAAGCTGTTATGGACCACGATCATCTCCGCCGTGCTGTTCGGAGCAGGACTGGCGGCGTTCCGCGCCGGCTATCTGAATATCGAGCGTCTGTCGACGATGATGGGCATTCCATACTGAAGGCGAAGCCTGGAGACATCTGCTCCGGCGCGGCTGTCCGGAATCCCGCATCACGAAAATAAATAATATAAGTTCGCAAAAAAAAGCAGGGCTCGAAGCCCTGCTGAACACTTGTGTCGACCCTTATTGTCCCCGTTGTTTCGATCTTTACTCGTTAGCCGGGGCGGCGCTGCTTGAGGGCGCCAAAGGATTCCTCCCGAGACTTGGACCACCAGACTGGCGTCATCCGCGAGCCTGTTACAAACGCTAACTGATCTTTTTCCCCTTGTCATCATTTTCAGCAAGAAATGTCCAAATTTCGTGCAATTCGTGGAATGACGTCCGCTGCGCAATTGCATGCATCCTACTTGGAACCAGTTTGATGGTATATCCAATTGATTTAGCTGAATTATTTTATCTTTCGCAAATTCGTGCGCCAATCGGCGTCTGGTTCCATTTGCCTGAGGTGACGCTTTTGCTGCCACTTTCGTTCGGCGTCCCCTGTCAGGAATAGCGAATCTTCGAGGGTACGGAGGCGGAATCAGGGCCGGCGTGCAGCGAGAGTGGAAGCCGTTCGGGTCTGCCAACGAGCAAAGGGCGGGCCGCGCGAATCCGCCCGCCGCACGGGCCATCGCATCGCGGCGTTGACCGCCGCTCGTTCACGTCCTGATGTCTCCGAACCGCCTTGCAGAATTGCGCGCGATTCTTTGCCGCCGCTTGTTGAGATCGACGACTGTCGCGGCCTCGAAGGCCACTCCGGCCGTGCGGCTGTCGCACCACACCAGCCGGGCGGCGTAGATCTCGTCTCGGGCGCGCAGATGCAGGTGGAAGGACGGAGGCAACGCCCAGGCAGAGCCGAACACCAGCATCGCGCCACGTGGCGAGATGTTTTTGATCGTACAGTCCAGTGTCGATTGCATCCCGTGGAATTCGAGCGTCGCGCCGTAAACGACATGCCTGCGCTCGTTGCCGCGCCGTTCGATCATGACAACCTCCAGTTGATCCCAACTCCATATACCGAAACGCCCGCAGCCCGAAGCTGTGCGGACGACGTGCGTGCGTTAACGATAACGGTCGGCCACGGCCTGAAGAGAACGCCTCAACGCAGGCTTTGTGCCGAAAGGGCGCGCGCGACCTTCAGCGCGGCTTTGGCGGTCCGCTCAGTGGCAGGCGTTCGGCTTGTGCGCGCCGCCAGTCGCGCGGCGACTGCCCGTAGCGCTCGCGAAATGCGCGCCCGAAATGGGTGAGATCGTTGAAGCCCCAGTCGAACGCGATCTCGCTGATCTGCCGGTGCGCATGATGCGCCGCCGTCAGGTCGCGCTCGCATCGCACGAGCCGCTGCGCGAGGACGTGACGTTGAAACGAGGTATCTTCATAGGCCAGCAGGTTGTTCACATAGCGGGGCGACACGCCGAGCGCCGCCGCGGTGCTGGCAAGCGACAGTTGCGGATCGGAGAGGCGTGCTGCGATGTGACTCTTGAGCCGGAACAACATGGCGGAGCGATGCGTCGTGGTCGGCAGCGGGTGGTTGCCGACGCGCTCGCCGAGCGCCATCGCGATCAGATCGAGCGCCTGATCGGCGAGGCGCGCGCCGGTGTCGGCATCGACGCTGTCCGCGGCGTCTACGGCGGCGGCGATGAAGTCGTGCGCCAGACGCTCCATGGGGCGGGCGGACGAGAACAGCGTCGCTGTCAGCATCTCGAAATTGCCGAGGCGGCGCTGCAGCAGGGCGCGCGGAATCTGGAAGATGGTCTGGGTGAATGGCGCATCGAAATGCAATTCGTACGGCCGCGTCGTATCATACAGAGCGAATTCGCCGGGACGAACCAGCACGTCGCGCCCGTCCTGCGTGATTCCGCCTGCGCCGTGCTTGCCCAGCGCCACGAGGATGAAATCCTCGGACGCGCGCGCGATGCGCGAGGGCGTGCGCAGAACGTGCTGGCGGCCGGACGAGACTTCCGAGCAACTCGCGGGGCCGAGGCTCGCGCGGCTCACCGCGCCGCGAAAGTCGAGGCCGAGGTCCGATTTGCAGTCAAGCTGCACATAAACGTCACAGACGATGTCCTGCCAGAGCGCCAGCCGCCTGTGGCCAGGTGCGTCGTCGGTGCTGAACCGCATGCTCATGGTTCCGCCTTCCGAGGGCTTCGGCCCGCAACGTTCGCGCGGGCTTTGATCGCGATCCTTCGAGCCCAAGCAAAAATCATGCGCATTTGCGGTGGTCGCATCAAAGTTGCCAGTTCGGGGCGTGCCGGCCGAATAATTGTTCCTTGCTGGCCGAGTGCCCATGCCGCGCGCTCTTACACTCCCGTCATCCACGTTCCATGGCCGTTCGTCGAACGGCGGGCGTTCTGACAGGGAGACGACAATGGGCATCACGCATCAGAAATACAAAGTGGCGGTGGTTCAGGCAGCGCCCGTCTGGCTGGATCTCGACGGCACGGTGGACAAGACCATCGCCCTCATTGAGGAGGCTGCCGCGAAGGGCGCGAAGCTGATCGGCTTTCCCGAGGTCTTCATTCCGGGCTATCCGTGGTACATCTGGCTGGACTCGCCCGCATGGGCGATCGGTCGCGGCTTCGTGCAGCGTTATTTCGACAACTCGCTGAGCTACGACAGCCCGCAGGCCGACAGGATCCGGGCCGCCGTGAAACGCGCCGGTCTGACCGCGGTGCTCGGCATTTCCGAGCGCGACGGCGGGAGCCTCTATATCGCGCAGTGGCTGATCGGCCCCGATGGCGAGACCATCGCCAAGCGGCGCAAGCTGCGTCCGACCCATGCCGAGCGTACCGTGTATGGCGAAGGCGACGGCAGCGATCTTGCGGTCTACGATTGCCCCGACATCGGCCGTATCGGCGCACTGTGCTGCTGGGAACATCTGCAACCGCTTTCGAAATACGCGATGTACGCACAGAACGAGCAGGTGCATGTGGCGTCGTGGCCGAGCTTCTCGCTGTATGATCCGTTCGCGCCTGCGCTTGGCGCCGAGGTAAACAACGCCGCCTCGCGCGTCTACGCCGTCGAGGGGTCGTGCTTCGTGCTCGCGCCGTGTGCCACGGTCTCGCAGGCGATGATCGAGGAGATGTGCGACCGTCCCGACAAGCATGCGCTGCTGCATGCCGGCGGCGGCTTCGCCATGATCCTCGGTCCGGACGGCAGTTCGCTCGCCGAGAAGCTCGCGCCGGATCAGGAAGGCATCCTCTACGCGGACATCGATCTCGGCGCGATCGGCGTTGCGAAGAACGCGGCCGATCCAGCGGGACACTATTCGCGTCCCGACGTGACGCGTCTGCTGCTCAACAAGCGGCCCGCGCGGCGCGTGGAGCACTTCGCGCTGCCGCTCGATACCGAGACGACCGAACTGCCGGCGGCAGCGGAATAGGCGCAGCTGCGGCTGCCCGTGAACGGCGTCGCGCGGGCGGCATGAGGGACCGCATTGCGCCGTCGCAGACCGATCCGGTGAGCCGTCGGGAGAACCGCAACTGTCATCCGGGCGCGGGCATGCTGGCCGCTGCGGGACAGCTCGAAGCCGCTATATAACGCCTTCGCGTACGTGGCGTGCCGCTGCCTTCTGCTCATCGAACTCGCGCCGCCGTCGCGCGAGTTCGTCGGCGCTGAGCAGCGCGACGTTGTTATAATCGCGTTTCCATGATGGATCGTCGCTCCAGCGCAGCGGGGATCGAACCGTCGTCTGCGCCGCCGGCGCGCTTTCGAGGACGCGCAGCGCAAGCGCCAGCGTGACATCCTGCGACGCGATATCATGCGGCTTGCCCGCCGAATTGCCCAGCGGAAAATCGCTGAACAGAAAGCGCGGCACGGCGGCGTGCTCGACGATGTCCTTCGCGCATCCCATCACCACGGTGCTGATACCGTTCGCCTCCAGATGCCGCGCGACGAGGCTCACGGTCTGGTGGCAGACGGGACAGTTCGGCACCAGCACCGCCGCGTCGACGCCATCGGCCTTGCAGCGCGCCAGGATGTCCGGCGCGTCGGTCTCCATGGTCGCGCGATGGCTGCGGTTGGTCGGTGCGCCGAAGAAGCGCGGCGCCACATTGCCGATCAAACCATGGGTAGCCGCGCGGTGCAGCGCGGGCAGGGGAAACCATGTGCCGCTGTCGTCGGCCGAGGTATGAACCCGGTCATAGGCGATGTGGGAGATTCGGAGATCGTGCGCGCGGGATGTATCGCCGTCGTAGACGCGGTAGAATTTGGCGCTGCCGTTGTAGGCCGCGCCCGGCCCCTGATCGCCTTTGCCGGGATCGTGGGGCGCGGCGGTGGTGATGATCGTCACCCGCGCATTCGTCAACGGCTTGCGCAGCGGCTGGAATGGCGCACCGACGTGATGCGCCCAGCGATAGGCCGTCGTGTAGCCGATCGCCGCGTAGTAGTCGCGCGTCCGTTGCATGTAGCAGATGGGAACATCGTCGTCGCCGGCGAAGCCGTCTGTCTCGTGCGTCCCCGGTCCCGTCATTGTCGTTTCCTCGACTGCATGTTCCCTTGGCGCTGAACAAAGAGAGTTTATCGTCAAAACGCAAACACAAATCGGCGGTTGTCTTTGCATTCCATTGTTCCACGCGTCGCTGACCCGGATTGTATGTTCCTCCTGATCCCGCATATGGCTCTCATCGCTGCGGCCGTGCTGGCTTTCCCCGGCATGCCGGCCCGCGCCGAGGATGCCCCGTCGGCGACACCGGCACAGCAGGACGCCGGGACGAAGGATGCGGCCTCGCGCGAGGCGATCTGCCTGATGGTCGAGTCGGCGGCGCGCTCGCACGGGCTGCCGTCGGAGTTCTTCGCCCGCGTGATCTGGCAGGAGAGCCGGTTTCAGGCGGATGCCGTCGGCCCGATGACGCGCTATGGCCAGCGCGCACAGGGGATCGCCCAGTTCATGCCGGGCACCGCACAGGAGCGCCGTTTGCTGGATCCATTCGATCCTGTGCAGGCCCTGCCGAAATCGGCCGAGTTCCTGGCCGAATTGCGCGAACGGTTCGGCAACCTTGGCCTTGCCGCTGCGGCCTACAATGCCGGGCCGCGCCGCGTCGAGGAGTGGCTGGCGGGAAAGGGCGGGATGCCGCAGGAAACCCGCGCCTATGTTGTCGCCATCACCGGCTCGTCTGTCGAGGACTGGAAGCAGGCGGGCGAGAGCAAGCCCGCGACTGCGAAGACAGCCGCGAATTGCAATGAACTGATCGCGCTGCTGCGCCGCGCGCCCAATCCGTTCGTCGCGGGTCTCGCCGAGCACGTGCGGCTGGGCGAGCAGAAACCGTGGGGCGTACAACTGGCAGCAGGCTTTTCGCGCGATCTGGCGCTTACGATGTATGCCCGCGCGATGAAGCGCCTCGCAGGCGTAACCGGCGAGCACGAGCCGATGCTGCTCGGTTCGACCTTTCGCAGCCGCGGCACGCGTACATTCTTTCAGGTGAGGATCGGAGCGGAGAGCCGCTCAGAAGCCAACGATCTTTGTGCGAGGATCCGCAAGGCTGGACAGGCTTGTCTGGTGCTCCGCACTGCGGGCGGCCGGGGGTAGCAATGCGCCGCCCGCGGTTGACGGGTGGGTTCCTGTCCGGCATGTGCGCGATACCGTCCACCAACCCCTCCCGTCATGCTTCCTGCACCCGACTCGCCACGCTGGAACAGCCCGCTCTCGGCCTTTGCGCTGGGCGTCCGCTCCGTGGGCGCGACAGTCCTGTCGCTGGTGCTGTTCGCGACCTATCTCGGCGTCGGCGCGCTGGCCAACAATGCGGGCTTCAGCCTCGGATGGGCGCTGGGCAGCACGGCTCTGGTATGGGCGGCGCCGGCCCAGATCATCCTGATTACGTCGCTGGGCTCGGGGGCGGCTCCCGTTCAGGCCGCTCTGGCGGTCACGATCAGTGCGATCCGGCTGCTGCCGATGGTGGCGGCAGTGATTCCGGTGGTGCGTGGTCCCGCGACGCGCATGCGCGATCTGCTGCTGCCGACACATTTCACGGCCGTGACGTTCTGGGTGGAGAGTTTCAGGTTGCTGCCTCAGGTGCCGCGCCCGTCGCGCGTCGCCTTCTGCAATGGCCTCGGCACCGGGCTGGTGCTGCTCTGCCTCGTCGCAACCACGGCCGGCTATAGTCTCGCGGCCGAACTGCCGCCGATGCTGGCTTCCGCCATGCTTATGCTGACACCCCTGTCGTTCCTGCTCTCGACGGCGCGGAACGCAAAGCTCCTTGTCGACAGGCTCGCACTCGCGCTCGGGATCGCCATCTATCCTGCGGTCGCGATGCTGAACACGGGCGTGGACATCCTGATCAGTGGCGTGATGGCGGGCACATTGGCGTTCGCCGTGCACTGGTGGCGGAGGAGGGCGATATGAACGCCTTCATCGGCGACTGGCATGCCCTGTTGCTTCTCGTCCTTGCGGGATTCCTGCCCAACGAGATCTGGCGCGCGCTCGGCCTGTGGCTCGGCGGCGGGCTGGACGAAGGCTCCGAACTGCTGCTCTGGGTCCGGGCGATCGCGACCGCAATTCTCGCGGGCGTGCTCGCTCAGATCGTGGTGCACCCGCCGGGAACGCTGGCCAGCGTGCCCGACATCATTCGTTATGGAGCGGTGGCAGCTGGTTTTGCCACCTTCCTGCTGGCGCGAAAATCGATTCTATTCGGCGTGATCGGCGGAGAACTGGTTCTGCTCGCTGGAACCTGGTGGTTCGGCGTGTAAACTTCTGACGAAGCGAGACGAGGTCGAGGCATGGTCCGGGAAAACGAAATCCGCGAAGGCGAAACCGTCGTCGAGGCGCCGCCGCCGACTGACGCGGGACTGGTCTTCATCGGGCGGATTCACTCGCCATGGACCTCCCGGCTGGAGACGCCACGGCAGGGGCGGCTCGATGGCCCGGTCTGCGAGATCGAGATCTTCGAGCCGTGGGTGCCCGCGCTTCAGGGGCTGGAGAATTTCGCAAGCGTCGAGGTGCTGTACTGGCTGGACCGGTCGCGGCGCGATCTTGTGCGCCAGTGCCCGGCCAATGACGGGAATGCGCGCGGTACGTTCTCGCTGCGCTCGCCGGTGCGGCCGAACCCGATCGGGACGTCGCTCTGCAAGCTCGTGGAGATCAGGGGCAACATCGTCCGGGTGCAGGGGCTCGACTGTTTGAACGGCACCCCGCTGATCGACCTGAAGCCGGATCGCTGCCAGTTCACTCCGATTGCGCCGCCGCAGCCCGGCGATTTCCAGGCCAGCGAATGAGTTTGGAACAATTGAAGGGCCGCATGCGCTGACGGCATTTGCCGAAGGCCCGAATCTTGCGTTAGCCTGCGCCCGGCTTGTTTGACCTTTGGAGGATGGCGTGGCTCGTATTTCGACTGTCGAGGAACTGCGGCGCATCATGCCGGAGCCGCGCCCGACCACGAAGTACAAGATTCTGGACCGGCTGGACGAGCAGGCGCGCGACTTCGTCCGCGCGAGCCCGTTTGTTCTGTTGTCCACGGCCAATGCCGACGGGCAGATCGAGGTGTCGCCGAAAGGTGACGAGCCGGGCTTCATGCGGATCGAGGACGATCGCACGCTGCTGATGCCCGAGCGCACCGGCAACAATCTGGCTTTCGGCCTTCAGAACATTTTTACGAACGGCAAGGTCGGCCTGATCTTCCTGTGCCCGAACACTGGCGAAACGCTGCGCATGTCGGGCACGGCGGAGGTGTTCGACGACGCCGACCTGCTCCAGCAGCTCGGCAGCGCCGGCAAGCCGGCGTTGCTGGCGATCCGCATCCACATCGAGAAGTGCTACTTTCACTGTGCCCGCGCGATCCTGCGCTCGCAGCTCTGGCAGCCGCAGTCCTGGCCCGAGAAGAAGCGGATTTCCTTCGGCAAGATCATCGCGCCGCGCACGGGCGGCACGGAAGACGATGCCCGCCAGATCGACGCGAATGTCGAAGGAGCATACGGCGCGCGCCTGTGGTCCAACGGTTGATGTTCGGCGCGCGGCAAAACGGCCGGCCTTGAGGGCCGGCCGCGATATCGCAAATCCCGCGAAGAGACAGGTTACGCGGTTTTCAGCGCGGCGATCAGCGCGGTGGCGTTGTCTTCGAGAACCTGCACGTCTTCCTTGCGGCTGGCGGGCGGCAGCAGCGCGATGCCGTCCTTGCGCGGCATGATGTGCACGTGCAGATGGAATACCACCTGACCGCCCGCCGTCTCGCTGTACTGCGCGAGCGTGATGCCGTCGGCCTCGAAGGCCTTTTTCGCGGCGAGCGCAATCTTCTGGGCGGTGCGGGCGACGTGGGCGAAGTCGTCCGGCTGAATGTCGAGGATATTGCGGGCTGGCGCCTTCGGGATCACCAGCGTGTGGCCGGGGCTGCGCGGGAAGATGTCGAGAAAGGCGAGGGTGTGCTCGTCCTCGTAGACCTTGTGGGCGGGCAGTTCGCCACGCAGGATCTTGGCGAAGATGTTGTTCGGATCGTAGGCGGTCATGGTCGCTCCCCGGACGTTTTCGCCATTTCTTTGCGGCCCAGTCGGCGGCGGGTCAAGTCGTCCCGCTGTCGCCATCGGCTTTTCGGAACGGGCCGGATTCGGCGAGAGCGCGGCTGGCTTCCTCTACGTATTGGCGCTCGCGCACCAGATAATCGCTGACGGCGCGGCGCAGCGCCGGATCAGCGAGGTAATGGGCAGAGTAGGTGGTCTGCGGCAGGTAGCCGCGTACGATCTTGTGCTCGCCCTGCGCGCCAGCCTCGACGGTGCGCAGTCCCCGGGCGATGGCGAAGTCGATGGCCTGATAATAGCAGACCTCAAAATGCAGGAACGGGTGGTGTTCGATCGCCCCCCAGTTGCGGCCGAACAGGGTGTCCGAGCCGATGAAGTTGATCGCGCCCGCGATCCAGCGGCCATTGCGCCGCGCCATCACCAGCAGCACGTCCTGCGGCATCGTTTCACCGATCAGCGAAAAGAACTCGCGATTGAGATAGGGCCGTCCCCATTTGCGCGAGCCGGTCTCCATGTAGAACTCGAAGAAGGCGTCCCACGCGTCCGCGGTGATGTCCCCGCCGGTGAGATGATGGATGGTGATGCCGTTGGCCTGCGCTTCTCGCCGCTCGCGCTTGATCTGCTTGCGGTGACGCGAGTTCAGACTGGCGAGGAAATCCTCGAAGCTGGTGTAACCATTGTTGTGCCAGTGAAACTGCTGGTCGGTCCGCTGCAGGAATCCGCGTTCGCCGAGAAACTCCCACTCGGCCTTCTTCGCGAAGGTGAGATGAACCGATGAGGCTTGACTTGCCTTGCACAGGCCGATCAGGCCGCGCGCCAGCGCGTCACCGATCGCCTGCATGTCGGCGGAGGGGCGGATCAGCAGCCGACGCCCCGTCGCCGGTGTGAACGGCACCGAGGCCTGCAGCTTCGGATAATAATCGCCGCCGGCGCGCTCATAGGCATCGGCCCAGCCGTGATCGAACACGTATTCGCCCTGCGAATGCGATTTCAGATAGCAGGGCACGATTCCGCAGATCTCCCCGCCGCGCTTCGCCACAAGATGGCGCGGTGCCCATCCGGCGCGGGAGGACGCGGAACGCGAGGTTTCCAGCGCGGAAAAGAACGCGTGGGAGAGAAACGGATTGTATTCGAAGTTCGACGGCGCTCCCAGTCCGCACGGATTGGCGTCCAGCCCGGCCGCGAGAACATCGGCGACGGCAGGATTGGCGCACGCGTCCCAGTCGGCGGCGGGGATGTCGTGGACGGACGGAACGGCTTCGAGGACGAAATCGGATGACGGCATCAGGTCGAATGAAGTCCTCTCCGCCGGGATGGCTCAAGCGAGGCCGGCATCTCGAACTGCCCCCAACTTGGTTCCTGTTGAGGGCCCGATCAAGAGGGAGGATTTACGGAACAAATCCTTCAAAAATCATCTGGTCCGCGTGAGCGGCGGCGCGTGCCCGTTGCTGCGGCGTGCGCACGGTCCAGGCCAGCAGGGCGCAGCCGAACAGGTTGCGCGCGATCCAGGGCGGCGGGGCGGGGAGGTCGTCGACGCGATAGGCGACGAAGTGCGGCTGCGTGCGCAGGCCGTGGCGCAGATACAGCATCGTGTCGCGCTTTTCGCGCGGGAGCGGCGACCAGTAGCTGTCGTCGTAGCGGCGCTCGGCGGTGATGCCGCGCGGGCGATCCGGAATCAGGGCGCGGATCGCGGCAACGACATCCGGATCGAACGACATCACCGCGGCCGGGCCGCGATAGGCCGCCAGCAGTTTGGCGGCGCGCGCGATCAGCGCGCGGTCGCCGTCGAAGAAGCTCTTGAGTTCGACCAGCAGCGGCACCCGGCCGCCGACGAGATCGAGAAATTCCGCGAAGGTCGGAAGCCGGTCCGGGGTGCCGCGAAATGAAAGCTGCTTCAACTCGGCGGCGGTCCGGGACCGCAGCAGGCCGGTGCCGTCGGTCAGGCGGGCGAGGTCGTGATCGTGATAGACCATCGCCTCGCCATCAGCCGACAATTGCAGGTCCAGCTCGATGGTGAAATTGCCGTCGATAGCCGCCTGCGCGGCCTTGAGCGTGTTCTCGATCACGCCCTTGCCGCGATCATGCAGGCCCCGGTGGGCGACCGGCCGTGCGGTGAGCCAATCCGGGGCGCGCATGGTGTGGAAAAGCCTTTACGCGACTTCGAACATGCCCTCGACCTCGACCGCCGCATCGCCCGGCAGGGCGGCGACGCCGATCGTGGTGCGGGCATGGCGGCCCTTGTCGCCGAAGGCGGCGACCATCAGGTCGGACGCGCCGTTCAGTACCTTCGGCCCGTCCAGGAAGTCCGGCGCGGAGTTGATGAAGCCGCCGAGGCGGACGACGCGCGCCACCTTGTCGAGGTCGCCAAGCGCGGCCTTGACCTGAGCCATCAGGTTGATCGCACAGGCCCGCGCGGCAGCCGCGCCGTCCTCAAGCGACACGCCCGCGCCCAGCTTGCCCTTGGCGACCATCTTGCCCTCGGCGTCGAAGCAGATCTGGCCGGAGACGATCAGCAGGTTGCCGGTCCGAACGAACCCGACATAGTTTGCCACCGGACTCGCCGGTGTCGGCAAAACGATGCCCATCGTCGCCAGCTTTTGCTCAACAGTTCCCGCCATTTCGAACCCCATATGTCATTTCACGCCCCGGCAATCCGGGCGGGCCTTATTTCGCCCATCATGCCCGCACATGCAAGGCGAGCGGCGGCGTTGCGGTGCGGCGCGGGCGTGGCTAGGCTTGCAAATCGAGCAATTCTCAGGAAACCCGGATGTCGCTGTTCTCGCGCTCGCTCGTCGGACTTTTCGCCCTGGTGGTCCTGCCCCTGTCGGCCCAGGGGGCGGGAGCGGCCGGCGCCCAGCCGGCGCCTTTCGTGGGGCATCAGGCGCTCTACGATCTGTCTCTGCAGAAATCGCGCGGCAACGTCTCGGTCAACAGCGCGCGGGGGCGGATCCTGTACAACTTTACCGGAAGCGCCTGCGAGGGATTTTCGACCGACTTTCGTCAGGTCTCGGAACTCGAGGTCGGAGAGGATCGCTCGATTCTGAGCGATCTGCGCTCGACGACATGGGAAGACGCCGACGGCAAGACCTATCGCTTCAAGGTCGATACGCAGACCAACGATTCGACGACCGAAGTGGACGGCATCGCCGAGCGATCCGACAAGGGAATCACGGTCAAGCTGAAGAAGCCCGCGACGAAGACGTTCACCATCGATGGCGCGACTGTTTTCCCGACCGAGCAGGTCCGGCGCATCGTGGAGGCCGCGAAGGACGGCAAGTCGCTGCTTGAGCTGGCGGTCTATGACGGCTCCGACGACGGCGAGAAGGTCTACAACACGCTGACCGTGATCGGCCGGGCGATTCCGGGCGACAAGGCTCCCGCCACGGCCGATGCGGCCTCGGACAACGACGCCCTCAAGGCGATGACGCGCTGGCCGGTGACCGTGAGCTATTACGACCAGAAGACGAAACAGCAGAGCGGCGAACAGACCCCCGTCTATGCGATGTCGTTCGAACTGTACGAGAATGGCGTCTCACGCGCGCTGGTGCTGGACTACAACGATTTCGTCATTGCGGGCGCGATGTCGAAATTCGATCTGAAGCCGGCGAAGGCCTGCAAATAGTCGGGACGCGGTCACCTGATCAATCGGTCTTCGCCGGCCCGTCATAGGCGATGCCGCGGATCACCGCGGCGCTGCCGAAGCGCTTGCGCAGATCATCCACCGCGCGTTCGGCGCTGGCCGAGCGGCGGTCGAGCAGGTCGTCATCGTCACCGGCCCGCGCTTGGGTGAGGGCGCTGACGCCCGCGCCGATCAGGCGGAATTTCGTGCCGTCGATCTCCGCCGCCAGCAGTTCGCGGGTTGCCGCGAAAATACGATGTGCGAGCTGGGTTGGGGCGGACAGCGAGCGCGAACGGGTGCGCTGGCGGAAATCCGCGGTCTTCAGCTTCAGCGTGAGAGTCGAGCCCGCCAGCTCGGCGGCCTTCAGCCGTGCCGAGGTTTTTTCGCACAGCCGCCACAGCGTGCGCTCCAGTGTTGGCAGATCGGCGGTATCCACGTCGAACGTGGTCTCGCTTGAAATGGTCTTGGCGCCGCGATCCGGCACGACCCGCCGGTCGTCGATGCCACGCGCCAGCCGCCACAGCCGCCGCCCTTCCGCGCCGAACTGTTTCATCAGGTCGGTTTCGTCGGCGCGCTGCAAATCCGCGATTATGCGGAAGCCGCGCTGCGCGAGTCGTGCCTCGGTCGCCGGACCGACGCCATAGATGAAGCCCACCGGGCGCGGTGCGAGCAGTTTCCGCGCGTCCTCGATATCGAGCGCGGCAAAGCCGCGCGGCTTGTCGAGATCGGAGGCGATCTTGGCGAGAAACTTGTTGGACGACAGGCCGATCGAGGCGGTGATGCCGATATCGCGTTCGATGTCCCGCACGAACCGTGCCAGCACCTTGGCCGGGATCGTGCCATGAAGGCGTTCGGTCCCGGTCAGGTCGAGGAAAGCCTCGTCGATCGAAAGCGGTTCGACCAGTGGTGTCAGGGCCTGCATGGCGCGGCGTACCTCCCGGCCGACGCGGACATATTTGGCCATATCCGGCCTGATGACGACGGCCTCGGGGCAGAGCGCGAGCGCCTTGAACATCGGCATGGCCGAGCGCACGCCGTAAGTGCGGGCGATGTAACAGGCCGCCGACACCACGCCGCGCCGGCCGCCGCCGATGATGACCGGCCGGTCCGCGATATCCGGGTTGTCTCGCTTTTCGACCGTCGCATAGAAGGCGTCGCAATCGATATGGGCGAGGGCGAGTGATCCGAGCGCGACGTGGCGAACGAGGCGCGGCGAGCGGCAGGCGGTGCAGCGCGGGACGTCCGGCGGGTTGTCGGCGAGGCAATCCCGGCAGAAGCAGGGGGATTGCGCCGGAGCCGTCATGGGACGTCGCGCTCCCAGCGCTCCCCGCCCAGTGCCAGCCGGGCCGTCACGATTGTCGTCAGTTCAAGCCCCGACGCCGTGGCGAAGGCGGCCGCCGTGTTATCGTCGCGCAGCACGAAGTCGAGGACGGCGGAGAGAAACTGCGGATCGCTCGCGGCCTTGCGCAGGGTCTCCGGCCCGAGACCCGTCTCGGCCAGGAACCGGCCCAGCAGCTCAGGGGTTCCCGCAAGGTGCGAGAGTGCCTGAATCGCAACGATTTCAGCGGCTTCGTTGGCTTGCAGGGGCCGCTTCGTCTTCATTCGTCTTTGCCTTTCCGTAACTTATCGATCCTATCCTGCTCCATCACGCCCGAGTCCACCAGCGCGCGCCTGGCGAGGATTTTCCTCAGACGCCTGTCCGGTGAGCGGGCGTGGAAGCCGGTCTGGCGCGGGCATCCGCGCGGAACGGCAGCCAGCCCGCGATACGCCCGTTTTCCGTAAAGCAGATCTGGATTCTGGCGTAAAATGAAACAGGAATTGTTGAAATCGATTCCGTCCGTCGTGGTGTGGCGCGACAATGAATGGAGGGGCAGGATGGGGAAGACCGTCCTGATCGTGGAAGACAACGAGCTGAACATGAAGCTCTTCCGCGATCTGCTCGAAGCTCACGGCTACAATACCGTTGGGACCAGCAACGGCATTGACGCGCTGGATCTCGTGCGCAGCGTGCGGCCCGATCTTATTCTGATGGACATCCAGCTTCCGCAGGTATCGGGGCTCGAAGTGACGCGCTGGATCAAGGAAGATTCCGAGCTGCGCACGATCCCCGTGGTCGCCGTCACGGCCTTCGCCATGAAGGGCGATGAGGAGCGGATCCGTCAAGGCGGCTGCGAGGCCTATCTTTCAAAGCCGATCTCCGTTGGAAAGTTCATAGAGACAGTACGTCGGTTCGTTGGCTAGGAGGCCAAACATGTCTGCCCGCATTCTCGTGGTGGATGACATTCCCGCTAACGTGAAGCTGTTGGAAGCGCGCCTGACCGCCGAGTATTTCGATGTGATCACCGCAAGCTCCGGAGCGGAAGCGCTCGAAATCTGTTCGCAGGCCGACTGCGACATCGTGCTGCTCGACGTGATGATGCCGGACATGGACGGGTTCGAGGTGTGCCGTCGCCTGAAGGCGAATCCGCGGACGCATTTCATTCCGGTGGTGATGGTGACCGCGCTCGATCAGCCGGCGGATCGCGTTCGCGGGCTTGAGGCTGGCGCGGACGATTTCCTCACCAAGCCGGTGTCCGACGTGGTGCTGATCGCGCGGGTGCGCTCGCTCACGCGCCTGAAGATGATGACCGACGAACTGCGCATGCGGGCAATCACATCCCATGAGATCGGCGTGCAGGCCCCCGAGCGCGCGGCCGTCGCCGACAACGGAAAGGGGGGCCGTATCCTGCTTGTCGACGACCGTCCGTCATCCTATGAACGGCTCGGTCCGATGCTGGCTGTCGACCATACGGTCGATGTCGAGCCCAATCCGGCGGACGGCGTGTTCCGGGCCGCAGAGGGCAATTACGATCTGATGATCGTCTCGCTCAACCTGGAGAATTTCGACGGCCTGCGCCTCTGCAGCCAGACCCGTTCGCTGGACCGGACGCGCAGCCTGCCGATTCTGGCGATTGCCAATGCCGACGCCGGACCGCGACTGCTGCGGGGCCTTGAGATCGGCGTGAACGACTATCTGCTGCGGCCGGTCGACCGCAACGAGCTGCTGGCGCGGGCTCGCACGCAAATTCGCCGCCGCCGCTATGCCGAGCGTCTGCGCGACAACGTGCAAAGCTCGATCGAGATGGCCATCACCGACGCTCTGACAGGCCTGCATAACCGGCGCTATATGGAGACCCATCTGGCGACGTTGGTCGAGCAGGCGGGGAATCGCGGCAAGCCGCTCGCGCTGATGATTCTCGATATCGATCATTTCAAGTCGATCAACGACACCTACGGTCATGATGCGGGCGACGATGTCTTGCGCGAGTTCGCGACCCGGATCCGCAAATCGATTCGCGGCATCGATCTCGCCTGTCGCTACGGCGGCGAGGAGTTCGTGATCGTGATGCCGGAAACCGACCTGACCGTTGCGGGTCTCGTGGCGGAGCGGCTGCGGCGCGCGATCGCGGGGGCGGCCTTCACCATCAACAATGGAGGGAACTCGATCGAGGTCACGATTTCGGTCGGGATCACGACCCTCCACCACAAGGGCGAGCCGATCACCGATGTCGTGAAACGGGCCGACAAGGCGCTGTATCGCGCCAAGAACGATGGCCGCAACCGGGTGGTATCGGCGGCTGCGTAACTTGCGGGGAGTGCACAGCGCTTTCGTCTGGCCACAGAAGTTAAAGCTCACAAAACAAAAACCCCGCCGCTGGCGGGGTTTTGTTTTCAGTCTTTTGCGCCCGCGAAGCAGGGCCGCGCCCAAGCGCTTACTTGAAACGCGCCTACTTGATCTTCGCCTCGCGAAACTCGACGTGCTTCTTGGCGACCGGATCGTACTTCTTCTTCACCAGCTTGTCGGTCATCGTGCGCGAGTTCTTCTTCGCGACGTAGTAGAAGCCGGTGTCGGCGCTCGAGACGAGCTTGACCTTGATGGTGACCGCTTTGGCCATGGGACAGAACCTTCGGGTATCGGGAAAACGGAGGCGGGGAGAACGTGGCGTCCCGGCCGCGATTTGGGCCGCAACCTAGCCGGAAACGTCCCAATGTCAAGATTTACGGCCGGTTCAGGCTGATATTGCGGTCCGGGAGGCGGAAAAGAACCGGTTTTCCGGCCTCGGCAGGCCCAGATGCTCCCGCAGGGTCCGTCCCTCGTACTCTTTCCGGAAGATTCCGCGCCGCTGGAGTTCCGGAATCACCTTGTCGACCACGTCGTTCAGCCCCTCCGGCAGGTAGGGGAACATGACGTTGAAACCGTCGGAGCCTTCCTCCACCAGCCATTGCTCCATCTGGTCGGCGATGGTTTGGGGCGTTCCCATGAATTTGAGCCCCGAATAACCGCCCAGCCGCCGCGCCAGTTCGCGGACAGTCAGATTGCCGCGTCTGGCGGCCTCGACCACCCGGGCGCGTCCGCTCTGGCTGGCGTTGGTTTCGGGAATTTCCGGCAGCGGGCCATCCGGATCGAGGTGCGAGACATCGTGGCCAAGCGCGATGGAGAGCGAGGCGATGCCGCTCTCGTAGTGGACCTTGCTGTCGAGCAGCGCGAGTTTTTCGCGTGCCTCCCCGTCGGAGGAGCCAACCACGATGAACGCGCCGGGAAGAATCTTCAGATGGTCGCGGTGGCGGCCGAGCCTGTCGAGACGGCCCTTCACGTCCGCATAGAACGCCTTGCCGGCCTCAAGATTGCTTGGCGCGGCGAAGATCACCTCGGCGGTTTCGGCCGCGAGCTGCTTGCCGGGCTCCGACGCGCCGGCCTGCACGATCACCGGCCAGCCCTGCACCGGCCGGGCGATGTTCAGCGGGCCGCGCACCGACAGGTATTTTCCCTTGTGATTCAGCACATGCATGCGCGCGGGATCGACATAGATGCCGCTCTCCACGTCGCGCACGAAGGCATCGTCCGCGAAGGAGTCCCACAGGCCGGTGACGACATCGAAGAACTCGCGGGCGCGCCGATAGCGCTCGTCATGCTCCATGTGATCGTCGAGACCGAAATTCAGCGCGGCGTCGGGGTTGGATGTGGTGACGACGTTCCAGCCCGCGCGTCCCTCGGAGATGTGATCGAGCGAGGCGAAGCGGCGGGCGATATGATACGGCTCGTCGAAGGTGGTCGATGCGGTGGCGATCAGGCCGATACGGTCGGTCGCCTGCGACAGCGCCGACAGCAGCGTAAACGGCTCGAACGACGTCACGGTGTGGCTGCGCTTGAGCGCGTTGACCGGCATGTTCAGCACGGCGAGATGATCGGCCATGAAGAAGGCGTCGAACTTGCCGCGCTCAAGCGTCTGAATGAATTGCTTCAGGTGCCTGAAATTGAAGTTGGCGTCGGGATAGGCGCCCGGATAGCGCCAGGCTCCGGTGTGAAGGCTGACGGGGCGCATAAAGGCCCCGAGCCGCAGTTGTTTCTGTGCCATCTGGGATCACCATCGTCGATGCAACCGCATTAACATAGCAACGCCGCCTGCCCCGCGCATGGGGGCAGCGAAAAATGCCGTTGCTTTCTGATGGCGGAGCGGAGGCGATCGGGCGCGTGGATCACTCTCCCGCGAGAATATCCATCCGCATCTCGCCGCCGTAGAAGTGGAAGAACGGAACAGGGGCGTCATGCCGCAGCGGGCCGGTGGCAAGGCGGCGGTCGAGTTCGGCCAACACCTTCTTGGTCATGCCGTGGGCTTCGGCCAGCGGCTCCGACCCGATCTCCACCCACACCAGTTCGACCAGTTCCGCCTCGGCATGCACCACGTCCGGCACATGGTGTGCGATGGCGGAGGCATCGGCGGTGAAGAAGCGGGTGTCGAAGCGGCGCACGCGGCCGGGCGGAGTGATGGCGCGCGCGATCAGGAACAGGCTCGACGGATCGGGCAGGAGGCCCGCGTCGGCGAACGGCTTCCACGGGCCTTCGAGCCCGGACAGCTTGCCCTCGATCCTGCGGCCGAGACAGAGCCCGGTTTCCTCGCAGGCCTCGCGGATCGCTGCGATGGGCAGGGCGCGGGCGCGGGAGGCTGGCGTCTTCGGGCTGCCCCTCATCAGGTTGGCTTCAAGCTCCGGCGTGATCGGGGCGGCAACCGGAATGCGGTGATCGGTCTTGTCCACGCGGCCGCCGGGGAAGACGTATTTCCCCGGCATGAACACCACCTTGTCGTGGCGCTTGCCGACCAGCACGCGCGGCTTGGCATAGCTGCGGTCGATCAGGATCAGGGTCGCGGCATCACGCGGGCGTCGATAGGGGTGGTGGTTTTCTTCCTTGCTGTCATTTGCATCGAAGCGAACGACGTTCATTTCCGTCCCGAGCCTTTTCTTGTTTTGTGTTGTCTTGTTTTTGAATTTGTCGTCTCGCAAAGGGCCCAAACCCCCGCGTCTTACAGATGCCGCTATTTGCGGCCGCCGTCCAGTCCCGCCTCCAGATCGTCGCGGTGGTTGGGATCGAAGCCGTGCATCCGCAACGCCCATTGCAAGCCGACAACCGCGCCCTTGACGGGCTGCAACAGCAGGATCGACAGAATGAAGGTCATCGGCAGATAGATCGCCAGTTGCAGCGCGACGGGCGGAGACCAGTGCGTTTCGATCATCAGCGCCAGCGGCACGACGATATGGCCGACCACGACGATCACCAGATAGGCCGGAAGATCGTCGGCGCGGTGGTGGCGCAGTTCCTCGCCGCACACCGGACATTCGTCGGCCACCTTGAGAAAGGCGCGGAACATGCGGCCTTCGCCGCAATTCGGACAGCGGCATTGCAGGCCGCGCCACATCGCGTTCCACAGGTCGCGCTTCTGCGCCGGGACGCGGTCAGGAGACCATGTCGACAGGGCTTGCCGGGTCATGACTTGTTCTTCCTTCCCTTGCGGCCCGTCGCACGGGCCTTCTTCTGAGCTTTGCGCTCCTGCTTGGCATCAGCCTTCTTTTTGCCGGAGCGCTCTTTCCGGCTCATCGTGTCTTCGCGGCTCCGCCTGGCGCGCCCGGCGGGGCTCTTGCGCGCCCGTCGCTCGTCGTCATCGGCATGATGGCCCGCAATCAGTTCGAAACGCAATGCGCCTGCGACGGGGGCGGCTTCCACCAGACGCACATCGACGACGTCTCCGAGCCGATAGATGGTCCGGCTGCGCGTGCCGACAAGGGCATGACGGGCCTCGTCGTACTGGAAAAATTCCGTTCCCAGCGTGCGGATCGGAATAAGCCCGTCTGCGCCGGTGTCGGCGAGGCGCACGAACAGGCCCGCCTTGGTGACGCCGGAAATCCGCGCCTGAAAACTCGCGCCGATGCGATCGGCGAGATGGTGCGCGATCAGCCGGTCCACCGTCTCGCGCTCGGCCTTCATCGCGCGTCGTTCGGTGAGCGAAATCTCGGCGGCGACCTCGCTCAGTGTTTCAAACGTCGTGCTGTCCGGCAACGCGCCGTCGCCGAGGCCCAGCGCGCGGATCAGCGCGCGATGCACGACGAGGTCGGCATAGCGGCGGATCGGCGAGGTGAAATGTGCATAGCGGCGCAGGTTCAGGCCAAAATGTCCGTAGTTCTCGGCGGAATATTCCGCCTGCGCCTGCGAGCGCAGGACCACCTCGTTCACCAGCGGCTCGGAATCCTCGCCCTTCACCTGCGCCAGAATGCGGTTGAACCGCGCGGGCCGCAGCGCGCCATCCTTGGCGAACGGGATATCGAGGGTCTTCAGGAATTCCTGAAGGTTGTGCACCTTCTCCACCGTCGGCTCGTCATGGACGCGGTAGATCAGCGGCAGTGCCTTCTTCTCCAGCGTCTCGGCGGCCGCGACGTTGGCGAGGATCATGAACTCCTCGATCAGACGATGCGCATCAAGCCGCTCCGGCACGATCACGCGGTCCACCGTGCCGTCCGGCTTGAGCACGATCTTGCGTTCGGGCAGATCGAGGTCGAGCGGATCGCGCGCGTCGCGGGCCGTCTTCAGCGCGGCGTAGGCGGCCCACAGCGGCTTCAGCACCGGATCGAGCAGGGGCCCGGTGATGTCGTCGGGCCGGCCGTCGATGGCGGCCTGTGCCTGGGCGTAGGCGAGCTTGGCCGCCGAGCGCATCAGGATGCGATGGAAGGTGTGACCGTGCTTGCGGCCGTCCGCGCCGATCACCATGCGCACCGCGAGTGCGCCGCGCGCCTCGCCGGGCTTCAGCGAGCACAGATCGTTCGAGATGCGCTCCGGCAGCATCGGCACGACGCGATCCGGGAAATACACCGAATTGCCGCGCTTCAGCGCCTCGCGGTCGAGCGCCGAACCGGGCCGGACATAGAACGCGACGTCGGCAATCGCGACGGTGAGGACGAAACCGCCCTTGTTCTTCGGATCGTCGTCGGGGACGGCGTGCACCGCGTCGTCGTGATCCTTGGCGTCGGGCGGGTCGATGGTGACCAGCGGCAGATCGCGCCAGTCCTCGCGCCCCTTCAGACTGGCGGGTTGTGCGTTGTCGGCTTCCTCCAGCGCGGCGCGCGGAAACTCCAGAGGAATGTCGTGGGCGTGGATCGCGATCAGGCTGACCGCGCGTTCGGTCTTCAGCGAGCCGAGCCGCTCGCGCACCCGTCCCGACGGCAGGCCGTAGCCCCGCCCGCGGATCGGATCGACGCTGATCAGGTCGCCGTCCTGCGCATCGCCGGTGTTCTCCGGCGCGATGGCGATTTCGCGGCCGGCGCTCTTCTTGTCCACCGGCACCAGCCGCCCGCCGCCCTGCGGCAGCGCGCGGAAAATGCCGAGCACGCGCGTGCGCACGCGGTCGATCACCTTGATGACGCGGCCGATATAGGGCGCATCGCTGTCGTCGCCCGTTTCCTCGATGCGCAAGAGCGCGCGGTCGCCAATGCCGACGGCCGTGCCAGGGCGGGGATAGCGCGGCAGGCGGAGGCGAATCTTGGGTGGCGGGCCGGCCTCGCTCTCGTCCCATTCGGTGACGGTGGCGATGAATTCGCCGTCTGAATCGCGGCTCGTGATATCGGCGACCAGCGTCGGCGGCAGTTTGGCGGCTTCGTGGACGCGGCGGCCCTGTTTGGCGATCACGCCCTCGTCGGCGAGTTCGCGCAAGATCCGGCGCAAGGCGGCGCGGTCAGCATTTTTCAGGCCGAACTCGCGGGCAATTTCACGCGTGCCGACATTGCCGGCATGGGCGCGGACGAAGGCGAGCAGCGCCTCGCGGCTGGGAAACTCTGTCGTGCCGCTCTTGCTCACCTTTATCCAGCGCTTTTCTTTTTCGCCGCCGTCTTGGATTTGCTGACGTTGGTCTTGCCCGTCACCGGGGCGCGGGCCTTGTCGGCCGCAGCGGCAGAGGGCTTGGCCTTCTTTGCTACAGCCTTCTTGGCGGGCTTCGCGGTCTCGCCATCGTCGGCAGCGGCTTTCTTGGCGGCAGCCTTCTTTGGTGCAGCTTTCTTTGTCGCCTTGGCTTTTCCTCCGCCACCCTTCGCGGCGCGCGCGTCGATCAGCGCGATGGCCTCGGCGAGCGTGATGGTGTCCGGCGTCTTGTCGTCGGGGATCGTCGCGTTGATGCCGTCGATGCTGACATAGGCGCCATAGCGGCCGTTCTTCACGACGATGGGACCGCCGCGCGTTGGATGATCGCCGAGCGGCTTGCCGGGATCGGCCTTGAAGCGGCCGCGCCCGGGACCTTTGGCGACTTTCTCCGCGATCAGCGTCACGGCGCGGTTGAGGCCGATGCCGAACACGTCGTCGCCTGCCTCAAGGCTCGCATAGGTGCGGCCGTGCTGCACGTAAGGACCGAAGCGGCCGATGCCGGCCTTGATCGGCTCGCCGTCTTCCGGATGCAGGCCGATCTCGCGCGGCAGCGCCAACAGGTTGAGCGCCAGTTGCAGGTCGATATCGCCGGGCGAGGTGCCCTTTGGAATGCCCGCGCGTTTGGGCTTCTCGCCCTCCGCCACATCCTTGGCGTCGCCGAGCTGAATGTAAGGTCCGAAGCGGCCGGACTTGATCGCGACCTCCAGACCCGTGTCCGGATCCTGACCGAGCACGCGGTCGGCACTCTCGGTCTCGCCGCTGGCGGCGAGCGGACGGGTGTAGCGGCACTCGGGATAATTCGAACAGCCGACGAACGCGCCGAACTTGCCTGCCTTGAGGTGCAACTGGCCATTGCCACAGCTCGGGCAGACACGCGGATCGCCGCCGTCTTCGCGGGGCGGATAGATGTGCGGGCCGAGCATGTCGTCCAGCACATCCAGCACCTGCGAGACCTTCAGGTCCTTGATGTCGTCCACCGCGCCGATAAAGTCGCGCCAGAAGTCCTGCAGCACCTGCCGCCAGTCGACCTCGTTGTTCGAAATCTTGTCGAGCTTGTCTTCCAGCGCCGCGGTGAAATCGTATTCCACATAGCGGCTGAAGAAGTTTTCGAGGAAGGCGACGACAACGCGGCCCTTGTCCTCGGCGTGCAAACGCTTCTTGTCGAGCTTCACATAGCCGCGATCCTTCAGCACCTGAAGGATGGAAGCGTAGGTGGACGGACGGCCGATGCCGAGCTCTTCCATGCGCTTGACCAGCGAGGCTTCCGAATAGCGCGGCGGCGGTTCGGTGAAGTGCTGGCTGACGTCGAGCTTCTCGCGCTTGAGCGCCTCGCCCTGGCTCATGGCGGGCAGGCGGCGGCTCTCGTCGTCCTCGGGATCGTCGTCGCGGCCCTCGCTGTAGAGCTTCAGGAAGCCGTCGAACTTCACCACCTGTCCGGTGGCGCGAAGGTCGAGCGTGCGCCCGCCCGCCTTCGCGGTGATGTCCACCGTCGTGCGTTCGAGTTCGGCCGATTCCATCTGGCTCGCGACCGTGCGGATCCAGATCAGCTCATAGAGCCGCGCCATGTCCGGCTCGAGCCGCGCGCGCAGGCTGGCCGGGCGGCGGGACATGTCGGTCGGACGGATGGCTTCGTGGGCTTCCTGCGCGTTCTTTGCCTTGGTCTGATACTGGCGTGGCGAATCCGGCACGTAGTTCTTGCCGAACTCCTCGCCGATCACCTTGCGCGCCTGTGTGATCGCCTCGGGCGCGATCTGCACGCCGTCGGTCCGCATATAAGTAATGAGGCCGGTGGTCTCGCCGCCGATATCGATGCCCTCATAAAGGCGCTGGGCGATCCGCATGGTGTGCGCGGGCGCGAAGCCGAGCTTGCGGCTCGCCTCCTGCTGCAGCGTCGAGGTTGTGAAGGGGGCCTGCGGGTTGCGCCGCGCCGGCTTGGCTTCGACGGCGGCAACCGAGAACAGCGCCTGCATCAGCTCGGCCTTGAACGCCTCGGCCTCCGCGCCGGTGCCGATGTCGAGCCGCTGAATCTTCTTGCCGTCGGCACCGACCAGCCGAGCCTCGAAGCTTTCGCCGCGCGGAGTCGCCAGCGTGGCGATCAGCGACCAGTATTCGCGCGCGACGAACTTCTCGATCTCGATCTCGCGGTCGCAGACGAGGCGCAGCGCCACCGACTGCACACGGCCGGCCGAGCGCGCGCCGGGCAGCTTGCGCCACAGCACCGGGGAGAGTGTGAAGCCGACCAGATAGTCGAGCGCGCGGCGGGCCATGTAGGCGTCGACCAGCGCACCGTCGATCTGGCGCGGATGCTTCATGGCGTCGGTGACGGCCTGCTTGGTGATGGCGTTGAACACCACCCGCTCGATCCCCTGATCCTTCAGGGCGCGCTTCTGCTTCAGCACCTCCAGCACGTGCCAGGAGATGGCTTCACCCTCGCGATCGGGGTCGGTGGCGAGAATCAGCTTGTCGGCGCCCTTGACGGCCCGGGCGATATCGTTGAGGCGGCTGGCGGCCTTGGGATCGACCTCCCAGATCATCTGAAAGTTGGAGTCCGGATCCACAGATCCGTTCTTCGCCGGAAGGTCACGGACATGGCCGAACGACGCCAGAACCTCGTAGGAGGGGCCGAGATACTTGTTGATCGTCTTGGCCTTGGCTGGCGACTCGACAATAACGATATTCATGATCTTCCAACGACTTAAGGGGAATTCCGGTCGCGGCGGAAAAGAGTCGCGCGGTGCCGGCTCGGGGCGAACATGGGTAATGCGGTCCCTTCTGTCAAATCGCGGGATCGCGAGAGGGAACCTGGGGTATATATTTTTTGGAGTATTGAATTATTGACACAACCAATAATTGTGTGCGCAATGAGCGCAACACAAGAAAATTCATCCAGAAGATGTTGCAATGGCGAACGGGAAATCGTCCGGCCGTATACACGATGATCCGTCCAGTCCGGAACGTCACGATGCCGCAAACTACATATCGGAACTGTCGGGGGAACTGGCGATCATGGCGCGTCGCCATGGACTGGGGACGCTCGCCTATCTTCTGGACATGGTGAAGATGGAGGCCGACGAGGCGCAGCGCGGCGCGCGGGCCGACACCTGAGGGTCCGGCAGCGAAGGCCAGCCGGCCTTTCTGATTGCCCGACCTTCAGACAAGTGCCACCAGTCCGCCGCCGTGGCGCTCCAGCCGCCCGGCCAGTTCGAGTTCCAGCAGGACCGTGCGGACCACTGCGGGCGATGCGCCGCTCAGGCGGATCAGGTCGTCGATGCCGACGGGCGAAGGACCAAGCAGCGAGACGATGCGGGCGCGATCTTCCGTCGCCGGATCGGTATCGCCGTATCCCTCGGCGGGTTCTTCCGCCGGCAAATCTGGCGGCAGGCCCATGATCGCGGGCAGCACGTTCAGGATGTCCGCGGCTTCCGTGACCAGCGCCGCGCCCTGTTTGATCAGATCGTTGGTGCCCGCCGCGCGCGGATCGAGCGGCGAGCCGGGCACGGCGAACACCTCGCGCCCCTGCTCGGCGGCAAGGCGCGCCGTGATGAGCGAGCCCGAGCGGTGGGCCGCCTCGATCACGACCACGCCCAGCGATGCGCCCGAGATCAGGCGGTTGCGGCGGGGGAAGTCGCGGGCGCGGGGCACGTGCCCCAGCGGCATCTCCGAGATCGCGCCGCCATCGTTTGCGAGAATATCGCCGAGCAAGGCCTCGTGCTCGGACGGATAGATACGATCATGCCCGCCGGCGAGGACGGCAAGCGTTCCGTTCCGCAGCGTCGCGGCGTGAGCGGCGCGGTCAATGCCACGCGCCAGACCCGACACCACCACCAGTCCTGCCGCGCCAAGATCATGCGCAAGGGTCGCGGCGAATTTCATGCCCGCGCCGGAGGCATTGCGGGAGCCGACCAGCGCGATCATCGGCCGTGCCAGCAAGGCGTCGCTGCCGCGCACGCCAAGCAGCGGTGGCGCATCCTCGATGGCGGCAAGACGTGGCGGATAGCCCGGTTCGCCGGGCGCGACCAGCCGGACGCCGAGTTTCGCGCTCGCCGACAGCTCGCGCTGCGCTTCTGCTTCGGTGGCGATGCGCGGCGATCCGCCGCCGCGCCGCGCCAGGTCCGGCAGACGCTCCAGCGCGCTGCGCGCGCTGCCGCAATGGTTGACGAGCGATCGGAAGGTGCGCGGCCCGACATTGTCGCTGCGGATCAGGCGCAGCCAGTCGATCCGCTGGCTGTCGGTCAGTCTGATTGTCGCCGGTACTGACTGATCCACGCGCGCCCGCCCCGTTTGAGAGGTGAAGCATCGCGCAACCTGCGCGCGCAGGCAACTCGCGGATTTTACCCCTTCGCGCCGATCTTGCCTTCGGTGCCGTCGCGCAGTCGCGCGATGTTGCCGCGATGCGCCCACCACAGCAGCAGCGTCAGCACGGTCCCGAGAGCGCCCAGAGCGGAATGGCCGATCAGCCAGAGAAAGAGAGGGGTCGCGAAGCTCGCGACCAGAGCCGCCAGCGAGGAATAACGCGAGGAGAACGCGACGATCAGCCAGACCGCGCCGAACACGGCGGCGGCCGGCCAGAACAGGCCGAGCATCACGCCGATATAGGTCGCGACCCCCTTGCCGCCGCGAAATTTCAGCCACACCGGATAGAGGTGGCCAAGAAATGCGCCGAGGGCCGCGAGCATTGCGCCGTTCGGGCCGGCGAGCAGGCCGCCGACGATGACAGCCGCGGTACCCTTGAGCATGTCGAGCAGCAGAGTGCCGGCTGCGAGGCCCTTGCGGCCGGTGCGCAGGACGTTGGTCGCACCGATGTTGCCGGATCCGACGGAGCGCAGGTCCTGCGTGCCGGCGAGGCGCGTGAGGATCAGGCCGAACGGCACCGACCCGAACAGGTAGCCTATTAGAAGAGTGAGAAGCAGCATGCCGGTCATGGGGCCTCACACATGCTCGAAGACGGTGCGGCCGCCGACGACGGTGCGGATCACCCGGCCACTGAAGCGGGCCTCGTCGAACGGTGTGTTCTTGCACTGAGAGTTCAGGTTCGCCGGATCGAGGATCCACGGCGTGTCGAGATCGATCACGATGACATCCGCCGGCGCGCCGGGTTGGAGCGAGCCGCCGGGCAGGCCCAGCAGTTCGGCCGGGCGCGTGGACATCGCGCGGATCAGCGCTGCAAGCTTGATCTCTCCATTGTGGACGAGACGCAGCCCCGCCGCGAGCATGGTTTCCAGTCCCACGGCGCCGGCCTCGGCCTCCGCGAACGGAAGCCGCTTGGCCTCGACATCGTGCGGATTGTGATCGGACATGATGACGTCGATGAGCCCGGAGCCGACGGCGGCGACCAGCGCCCGACGATCCTCTTCGGTGCGAAGCGGCGGCGACAGTTTCAGGTAGGTGCGGTAGGGGCCGATGTCGTTCTCGTTCAGCGCCAGATGATTGATCGAGGCCGAGGCGCTGACGGCGAGACCCGCCTCGCGCGCTTTTTTCAGGATATCGAGGGAGTCCGCGCTGGTTAGCGCGGCGGCGTGGTAGCGCCCCTTCGTCAACGCGACGAGGCGCATGTCGCGTTCGAGCAGGATCGCTTCCGCCGCCGCGGGCGAACCCACAAGGCCGAGACGCGCGGCGAACTCGCCCTCGTTCATGACACCTTCGCCGACGAGGTCAGGGTCTTCTGTATGATGGACGATGAGCGCATCGAAGTCGCGGGCATAGGTGAGGGCGCGGCGCATCACCTGCGCGTTGGTGATGCTGCGGTCGCCGTCGGTAAAGGCGACAGCGCCGGCCGCCTTCAACAGACCGATCTCGGTCATCTCGACGCCGCGCAGACCCTTGGTCAGGGCTGCCATCGGATGAATATTGACGATCGCGGTATCGCGGGCGCGGCGCAGCACGAAATCGACCGTCGCCGAATTGTCGATCACGGGCGAGGTGTTCGGCTGGCAGATGATGGTGGTGATACCGCCTGCCGCCGCAGCGCGGCTGGCCGAGGCGAAGGTCTCGCGATGGCTCGCACCCGGCTCGCCGACGAAGGCGCGCATGTCGATCAGGCCTGGCGCGACCACCTTGCCCGCGCAGTTGATGACGTCGGTGCCTTCCGGCACGCCCGCCGTGCCGATGCCGCGCCGCGCGTCGCGGATCACGCCGTCGGCGATCAGCACGTCGCCGGGGCCGTCGATCTCGCGCGAGGGATCGATCAGGTGCGCGTTGGCGAGCAGGAGAGGGCGGCGGTTGGTCAGCATGAGGTCAACGCTTTGAACGCATCGGGTTGAAGATGGCGGTCCAGAACGCCACCAGCAGGGCGAACAGGCCAACGAAGATGACGAGAACGATGGCAAACACCACGTTGAAGGCGGTGAGGCCGTCGGCGTAGAAGAGACCGGCGAGTGCAAGCGCGCCGACGACCATCACGAACAACAGCTTGCGCTTCATCAGGTTCGTGATCGCGGCCAGCACGGCATCCATCACATTCACCCATCGTTGCGCTCAGGCATTCGGAAGATTGCGCGCCAGCGCCTCCAGCACCGCCATGCGCACCGCGACGCCCATCTCGACCTGTTCGCGGATCAGCGACTGCGCGCCGTCGGCGACGATGGAGTCGATCTCGACGCCGCGATTCATCGGGCCCGGATGCATCACCAGCGCATCCGGTTTGGCATAGGACAGCTTCTTCTGGTCCAGGCCGTAATACTGGAAGTATTCGTTGCTCGACGGCACGAACGAGCCGTTCATGCGCTCGCGCTGCAGGCGCAGCATCATCACGATGTCCGCGCCATGCAATCCCTCGCGCATGTCGCGTGCGACCTCGACGCCCATCCGCTCGATGCCAGGCGGCAGCAGGGTGGAGGGAGCCACAACGCGCACCCGCGCGCCCATGGTGTTGAGCAGCAGGATGTTGGAGCGCGCGACGCGCGAATGCAGCACGTCGCCGCAGATCGCAACCAGCAATCCTTCGAGACGGCCCTTGTTGCGGCGGATCGTCAGCGCGTCGAGCAGGGCCTGTGTCGGATGTTCGTGCGCGCCGTCGCCGGCGTTGACGACGGAACCATCCACCTTGCGTGCCAGCAGCTCCACCGCGCCCGAGGCGTGATGGCGAACCACCAGAATATCCGGATGCATCGCGTTGAGCGTGACGGCGGTGTCGATCAGCGTTTCGCCCTTGCGCATCGACGATGATGACACCGACATGTTCATCACGTCAGCGCCGAGGCGCTTGCCCGCGATCTCGAATGACGACTGCGTGCGGGTCGAGGCCTCGAAGAACAGGTTGATCTGGGTCCGGCCGCGCAGGTTGGTGCGCTTCTTGTCTACCTGCCGGTTCAGTTCGACATATTCTTCGGCGAGGTCCAGCAGGCCGGTGATGTCGGCGGCGGACAGGCCCTCGATGCCCAGCAGATGCCGGTGCCCGAGGACGAAAGACGATTTGGGTGAGGCGGTCATTAAAGCCAGACCTATAGGGACACCGGGCAGGCGGGGCAAGGCTGTTTTCCGTGTTGCGGGGCGGGAGGCGGGTTATCCCCACCGATGCCGCCGGATTTTTTGAGGTACCTCATGGCGCTGGGTGGCCTTTAATGTCGGAAATCGGTGGATTAGGGTCCCGTCCGCATCCGGCGGTCAGGGCCGGAGGGAGGACTCAAGAGATGGCACAGGCGTTTCCGGTCACGCATGAGGTGTTCAACCAGTCGACGCCGTTCGAGGATGTCGATCTGTTCTCACTCGATCAGCCGCTGGTGGATGCCGTTCGCGCCAACGGCGGCGGCGACGCGCTGGCGGAGATCTCGGCCTTCGGCACGCATTGGGGCTCGGCCGCGATGGCCGAACGCGGCCGGCTGGCGAACGAGAATACACCCAAATTGAAACTGTTCGATCAGCGCGGGTTCCGGCGCGACACGGTTGAGTTTCATCCAGCCTATCACGAGTTGATGGCGCAGAGCGCACATGCCGGCCTGCACAACTCCACCTGGGCCTCCAGCGGCGCGCCGGCCGGCGCACCTGCCGAGGTGGTGCGCGCTGCTAAATTTTTCATCGCGGCGCAGGTCGAGTCCGGACACCTGTGTCCGATCACGATGACGCGGGCCTCGGTTGCCGCGCTGGCGGTGGAGCCCGCCGTGCTGGCCCGCGTGATGCCCACCATCGCCACCCGCAGCTACGATCCATCCTTCGCGCCGTTCAGCGACAAGCGTGGCATGACGCTCGGCATGGGCATGACCGAGAAGCAGGGCGGCACCGACGTACGCTCCAACGCCACGCGCGCCGAGCGCGACGGCGAGGCCTATCGCATCACAGGCCACAAATGGTTCATGTCCGCTCCGATGTGCGACGCATTCCTTGTGCTCGCGCAGGCGCCCGACGGGCTGACCTGTTTCCTGATGCCGCGCTTCAAGCCGGATGGATCGGTCAACGAGATCCGCTTCCAGCGTCTCAAGGACAAGCTCGGCAACCGCTCCAACGCGTCATCCGAGGTCGAGTTTCTCGGCGCCTATGCCGAGCGCGTCGGCGAGGAAGGCAAGGGCATCCGCACCATCATCCAGATGGTGCAACTGACCCGGCAGGATTGCGCGATCTCGTCCGCCGGACTGATGCGCTCGGGCCTTGCGCATGCGCTGCATCACGCGCGGCATCGCAGCGTGTTTCAGAAGCGCCTCGCCGATCAGCCGCTGATGCAGGCGACGCTTGCCGACATGGCCCTGCACGTGGAGGCATCCACCGCGCTGGTGATGCGGCTGTGCCGTTCGTTCGATCTCGCGCCGACCGATCCGCACGAGGCGGCGCGGATGCGGCTGCTCACGGCGGCGATCAAATACTGGGTGTGCAAGAACGCGCCGCCGTTTCTGTACGAGGCGATGGAATGCCTTGGCGGCAACGGCTACGTGGAGGAGGGCATTCTTGCGCGCCACTATCGCGAGTCGCCGGTCAATGCGATCTGGGAAGGCTCCGGCAATGTGATGTGCCTCGATGTGCTGCGCGCCTTGATGCGGGAATCGGACGCGGCCGTCGTGGTGATGCAGGCGCTGGCCGCCGAAACCAGGGGGCTTCCCGGCGTGGACGAGGCTATCGTGCTGATCTCCCGTGTGTTCCGCTCGCAGGATGGCGAACGCCACGCGCGCCTTGCGGTGGAGCGCCTCGCGCAGCTGGCGGCAACTGCCGCGCTCGCCGAGGTTCATTTCGGCAATGCCGAGCTGTTTGCCGCGACCCGCCTCGGCGACGCACCCCACGGGGGCTTTTATGGCGCGGCGCAGTTCTCCGATGCGCAGTCGCGCGCGCTGCTGGAGCGGGCGCTGCCTGTTTAGGCGGGGTCTTCCGCGAGCCGTGTCAGGCGGTCGAGCGCGCCCTGCAGGATAAAGATCGCCGCATGCTGGTCGATCACCTTGGCGCGGCGCGCGCGGCTGACATCGGCCGCGATCAGATCGCGCTCGACGGCGACCGTGGACAGCCGCTCGTCCCAGAGTGCGATCGGGCACTCCGTCAGCCTGGAAAAATTGCGGGCGAAGGCGCGCGTCGATTGCGCGCGGGGTCCTTCGCTGCCGTCCATGTTGATCGGCAGGCCCAGCACGAAGCCCACGACACTGCGTTCGCCCGCCAGCGCCAGCAGCCGCGCGGCGTCCGCCGTGAACTGCTTGCGGGCCACGGTCTCTACGCCGGTCGCGAGCCGCCGGTCCGGATCGGAGACCGCCACCCCAATCGTCTTGGTGCCGAGATCGAGGCCGATCAGCGCGCCGCGTGGCGGCCAGTGACTTGCGGCTTCGACGAGGGGAAGGATGGGAGCGGGCATGGCTTCCGTCTACCACGCCGGTTATTATGGGCGCAAAGCCAAGATCAATTTGAAATCGGATGCTGCAAGGGAGGGCGCGATGGCCGAAGCGATGCCGGATGCAGAGGACGTCCCGCCGCCGGACGGATTTCAGCGGCACTTCCGGCAAAGTCCTTTGACCGAGCCATGGGAGCCGCTGTTCAGCCGGGTCGAGGACGAGGCGGTGGTGATCGGTGTTCGCGTGCGCCGCGCCCACTGCAATGCCAAGGGCATCCTGCATGGCGGGTTCATCTCGGCGCTGGCCGACAACGCCATGGGACTGTCCTGCGCGCATCAACTGGGTGGGCAGAATCGCATCGTGACCGCCAGTCTTTCGGTGGATTTCCTCGGCAGCGCGACCATCGGGCAATGGATCGAGTTCAGAACCACATTCACGAAAACGGGGAGGACGCTGTGCTTTGCGCAGGCCTTCGTCACCGCAGACGGGCAGCCCTGCGCCCGTGCCAACGCCGTGTTTCATGTGAGCCCGATACGGGACGCCGGCGCCGAGGCCGCAAAGGTCTGACGGCCACGGGCGTCCGGTCGCGCACGGAAGGCAGGCGGAGAGCGCATGGCGGTGGCCGCTTCGGTCTGCTAGGGTGAGAGCGCGTGGCAATGGCGCGGCGCATTCCCCGACAAGCCAGTTCTCCATCTGAGAGGTGCGATCATGTGGCCCGACCGCAGGCTCATCGATCTGTTGCGCATTGAATATCCCATCGTGCAGGCACCCATGGCGGGTGTGATGGATGCCGACCTCGTCATTGCCGCATGCGAAGGCGGCGCGCTCGGCTCCTTGCCCTGTGCGATGATCTCCGCCGACAAGGCGCGCGAACAGGTCTCGATGATCCGCCAGCGCGTCAGCGCGCCGATCAATCTCAATTTCTTTTGCCACAAGGCCGTGCCCGCCGATGCCGGGCAGGAGGCGCGCTGGCGCAAGCGCCTCGGCAGCTATTATGCGGAATACGGCATCGATGCCGACGCGCCGGTCGCGGCTGCCAATCGCGCGCCGTTCGACGAGACGACTTGCGCGCTGGTGGAGGAGTTGAAGCCGGCAGTTGTCTCGTTCCATTTCGGCCTGCCGGAGCCGGCGCTGCTGGCGCGGGTGAAGGCGGCCGGCGCCGTGGTGCTCGCGTCGGCGACCATCGTCGAGGAGGCGGTCTGGCTTGAGGCCCACGGCGCGGACGTGGTGATCGCGCAGGGCGCCGAAGCCGGCGGCCATCGCAGCATGTTCCTCACTGACGACGTGGCACGCCAGCCCGGCCTGTTCGCCCTTGTTCCGCAGGTCGTGGACGCGGTGAAGGTACCGGTGATCGCGGCGGGGGGTATTGCCGACGGGCGCGGCATCGCGGCGGCCTTTGCGCTCGGTGCGGCGGGTGTGCAGATCGGAACCGCCTATCTTCGTTCGCGCGAGGCAAAGGGCAGTGCGCCTGCGCGCGCCGCTCTGGCTGGGGCCGGTGATGTCTCCACCGTGATCACCAACGTGATGACAGGGCGGCCCGCGCGGGGCGTCGTCAACCGCCTGATGGCGGAAGTCGGCCCGATCAGCCCCGATGCTCCGGCTTTTCCCCACGCGGCGACGGCGCTCGCGCCCCTGAAGGGAGCGGCGGAGAAGCTGGGGCGGCCGGATTTCACCAATCTGTGGGCCGGTCAGGCTGTGGCGCTGGCGGCGGAGCGGCCCGCCGCCGAACTGACCCGCGCACTGGCCTGCGCGGCGCAGGAGCGGTTTGCAGCGCTGACCCGCTGAGGCTCGGTTGCGGCGCGAAACCCAAAGCTGGTAAGAGAGCGCGTCGTCCTTCTTCGCCGGAGCCTTTTATATATGTCTGTCGATGCCGCCACCGTGCGCCGGATCGCCCATCTCGCCCGCATCCGCGTCAGCGAGGACGAGGTGCCGCACCTCGAAGGCGAGCTCAATGCGATGCTGGCCTTCGTGGAGCAGCTCGGCGAGGTGAATGTCGAGGGCGTCGAGCCGATGACCTCCGTCACGCCGATGGAGATGAGGAAGCGCATTGACGTCGTCAACGACGGCGAGATCGTCGATCAGGTTCTCGCCAACGCCCCGGCCACCGAGTATCACTATTTTCTCGTGCCGAAGGTCGTCGAGTAGCGGGTGATCCGAGGGCAGCAACATGTGCATGTTGTGTGATGACGAGAAGGCCTATCAGGCCTACATGGATTATCTCGACGAGATGAAGCGTCAGGGTGTCGATGCCGACCCCGACAAGGCGATGGACGCGCTCATTGACAAGCTCACCCGGGAAGCGGCCGAGCGCAACGACCCGCCTCCGTTTCCCGTGCGCGCTCCGGGCGCTTCCGCCAGCCGCCCCGCATCTCCTTTCTCCTGCGATCCGATTGAGAAATGACCGATCTCACTGCACTGACGCTCGCCGAAGCTCGCGAGGGCCTCGCGGCCAAAACCTTCACGTCCGTTGAACTGACCGAAGCCCATCTCGCCGCCATCGAACGGGCGCGGGTGCTCAACGCCTACGTGCTGGAGACGGCCGAGCAGGCGCGCGCGATGGCGCTCGCCTCCGACGCCCGCCTCGCGAAGGGCGAGGCCGGGCCGCTGGAAGGCTTGCCGCTCGGCGTCAAGGATCTGTTCGCGACCAAAGGCGTGCGCACCACCGCGTGCTCCAAGATCATCGGCAATTTCGTGCCGCCCTACGAGTCCACCGTCACCAGCCAGCTGTGGCGCGACGGCGCGGTGATGCTGGGCAAGCTGAACAACGACGAGTTCGCGATGGGATCGTCCAACGAAACCTCGGCGTTCGGTGACGTTGTCAATCCATGGCGGCGAGCCGGGTCGGAGACGAGGCTGGTGCCGGGCGGCTCGTCCGGAGGTTCGGCGTCGGCGGTGGCCGCACAGCTTTGCCTTGGCGCGACCGCGACCGACACCGGCGGGTCGATCCGCCAGCCCGCGGCCTTCACGGGCACGGTCGGTATCAAGCCGACCTATGGCCGCTGCTCGCGCTGGGGCATCGTCGCATTCGCGTCCTCGCTCGATCAAGCCGGCCCCATCGCGCGCACGGTGCGCGACTCGGCAATTCTGCTGCGCTCCATGGCAGGCCATGACCCGAAGGATACCACCTCGGTCGATATGCCGGTGCCGGACTACGAGGCCGCCATCGGCCGTTCGGTCAAGGGCATGCGGATCGGCATCCCGAAGGAATATCGCCTCGACGGCATGCCCGCCGAGATCGAGAAGCTCTGGACGCAGGGCGCGCAGTGGCTGAAAGCGGCGGGCGCCGAACTTGTCGAGGTCTCGTTGCCGCACACCAAATACGCGCTGCCGGCGTATTACATCGTCGCGCCGGCGGAAGCGTCGTCGAACCTGGCGCGCTACGACGGCGTGCGTTACGGCGAGCGCGGGCAGGGGCGCAACATCGTCGAGATGTACGAGGACACGCGTGCGAAGGGATTTGGCGCGGAGGTCCGCCGCCGCATCATGATCGGCACCTACGTGCTGTCGGCAGGCTACTATGATGCGTATTATCTGCGCGCGCAGAAGGTCCGCACGCTGATCAAGAAGGACTTCGAGGACTGCTTCGCCACCGGGATCCATGCGATGCTGACGCCCGCGACGCCTTCGGCCGCCTTTGGAATCGGCGAGAAGGGCGGCGCCGATCCGGTCGAGATGTATCTGAACGACATCTTCACGGTGACGGTGAACATGGCGGGCTTGCCGGGTATCGCGGTTCCGGCCGGGACCGACGGACAGGGGCTGCCGCTCGGTCTGCAACTGATCGGCCGCCCGTTCGACGAGGAAACCCTGTTCGCGCTCGGCGAGGTGATCGAGCAGGCGGCGGGTCGTTTCACGCCCCGGCGCTGGTGGTAGCGCCGCGTCACGGCGTCGCCGGCCGAAAACGCCTCGTGCGCGTGCCTTGCCCCGGCCATAAACCTTGCGTCAGGGTTTTTGTGAGCAAGTCCTCACCGGGGCGACAAGCGCCGTTATCCACGAGCGGACCTCGTGATCGCGGGCGAAGGCGGGGCTTGTGTGCAAGCGTGGGTTCCCGCGGCCGCGGCTTCCCAAGGATTACGGGTGGGTGAGATATGGGTCGTGCGTACAAGAGCTGGCTTGTGGCGGCATCCGCCGCACTGGTGCTCGCGGGCTGCGCCACTGTCGTCTATAACGAACCCGTCAACGTGCCGCTCAGCGGACATGGCCTTGCCGAACGTATCGGCATCAATTTCCAGGACGCCGACGTCGCGGAGAGCGCGGTGGTCGGCCTTGCCTTCTCGGGTGGCGGCACCCGCGCCGCGGCCTTCTCGTTCGGCGTGCTGGACGAGATGGAGCGCACGCCGGTTCGCGGCGCTTCGGCACCGATGATCGAACGCCTTGAATTTATCTCCGGCGTTTCCGGCGGATCGGTGACTGCCGCGTATTACGGACTGAGGAAGCGGGATGGGCTGCGCGATTTCCGCGAGCGCTTCCTGCTCCGCAATGCCGAGGAAAATCTCACGACCACGGTTTCGCTCGCCACGCTGTCGCGCGCACTCGGGGGCGGCGTGAACGACTCCACGGGTTTGACCCGCTGGCTCGATGCGAACCTGTTCAACGGTGCGACCTTCGAGGAATTCCGCCGGATCGGGCGTCCCCGCGTCTGGATCAACGCGTCGGACATCTACAACCGCACGCCGTTCATCTTCAGCGCCGAGACCTTCAACGCGATGTGCAGCGATCTCGGCTCTTACCCACTGGCGACCGCGGTGGCGGCGTCCGCCGCTGTGCCGATTGCGTTCGCGCCTGTCGTTATCAAGACGTACCCGGGCGAATGCAACAAGTCGCTGCCGTCATGGGTCACGCGCTCGCGCGACCGCGACGCGCCACCGATGCTGCGTTCGTTCGCCGAGGCGCTGAGCCGCTATCACGATGGCGGGATTCCCTATGTAAAGCTGCTGGATGGCGGTCTGGTGGACAATTACGGTCTGTCCGGGTTTACAATTGCGAGACTGTCGTCGGATACGCCCTATGGCCCGATGTCGCCGCGGCAGGCTGTAAAAATGCGTCGGGCACTGTTTCTCGTGGTGGATTCCAAGAAGGGTCTTGAGGGCGACTGGATCCGGACCGTGCAGGGACCGACCGGCGTTGAACTGGTTCAGGCCGCGGCCGATACGGCCATCGATGCCAGCGTTGGAGCGAGTTTCGTCGCCTTCGAGAAGACAATCAGCGACTGGCAGGGTGCGCTCACGCGGTGGCGCTGCGGTCTCTCGGCAGCCGAGCGGGCGCGCTACGGCGCGCCGGCCAACTGGAACTGTCGCGACATCAAGTTCTTTGTCGGACGCCTCGGCTTTGATCAGCTCGAAAACGGTCGCGCGGCTTCGCTTGAAAAAGTCCCGACCCGTTTCAACCTGCCAGCCGATCAGGTCGATATGGTGATCGAGGCCGGGCGCGATGTGTTCCGGGCAAGCCCGGTGGTGAAAGCCTTCGCGGCGAGTTTGTGAAGGCCGGCGCGGAACCCGCTTCATTCCCGTCCCGTCCTGCGCTAAAAGCCGCTTCATGAACGCACCTGTGAAATCCTCGGCGCTCCTTCGGGGCGCAACCGGCGACTGGGAAGTGGTGATCGGTCTGGAGATCCACGCCCAGGTCACGTCCAACGCCAAGCTGTTCTCCGGCGCCTCGACGGCTTTTGGCGGCGCGCCCAATGCGCACGTCTCGCTCGTCGATGCGGCGATGCCCGGCATGCTGCCGGTGATCAACGAGGAATGCGTTCGGCAGGCTGTGCGCACCGGCCTCGGTCTCAAGGCACAGATCAACCTGCGTTCGGTGTTCGACCGCAAGAACTATTTCTATCCTGATCTGCCGCAGGGCTATCAGATCAGCCAGTACAAGTCGCCGGTGGTGGGCGAGGGCGAGGTGCTGGTCGACCTGCCGGATGGCGGCGCGATCACCGTGGGCATCGAGCGTCTGCATCTGGAACAGGATGCCGGCAAGTTGCTGCACGATCAGCACCCGACGATGACGTTCGTCGATCTCAACCGCTCGGGCGTCGCGCTGATGGAGATCGTCTCCAAGCCGGATCTGCGCTCGTCCGAACAGGCCAAGGCGTTCGTTTCCAAGCTGCGCTCGATCCTGCGTTACCTGGGAACATGCGACGGCGACATGGAGAAGGGCAGCCTGCGCGCCGACGTCAACGTGTCAGTCCGCAAGCCCGGCGAGCCGTTCGGGACCCGGTGCGAGATCAAGAACGTCAACTCGATCCGTTTCATCGGTCAGGCGATCGACTATGAGGCGCGCCGGCAGATCGGCGTTCTCGAAGACGGCGGCGTGATCGATCAGGAGACGCGGCTGTTCGACGCCGGAAAGGGCGAGACCCGGTCCATGCGCTCGAAGGAAGAAGCGCATGACTACCGCTATTTCCCCGATCCAGATCTCCTTCCGCTGGAGTTCTCCCAGGATTTCGTGGACGGACTGAAGGCCGCGTTGCCGGAACTTCCCGACGAGAAGAAGACGCGGTTCGTATCCGAGTTCGGCCTGTCTGACTACGACGCCGGAGTGCTGGTTGCCGAACGCGAGAGCGCCGACTTCTACGAAGCGGTCGTCGACGGCCTCTCGGATAAGGCGCGCGACGGCAAGCTGGCCGCGAACTGGGTGATCAATGAACTGTTCGGCCGCCTCAACAAGGAGGGGAAGGATGTCCTGTCCTCTCCGGTGAGTGCGGCGCAGCTTGCGGCGATCGTCGATCTGATCGGCGCGAAGGTCATCTCGGGCAAGATCGCCAAGGATCTGTTCGAGATCGTCTGGAGCGAGGGCGGCGATCCGCGCGCGCTCGTCGAGGAGCGCGGCCTGAAGCAGGTCACAGACATGGGCGCGATCGAAAAGGTCGTCGACGAGATTATCGCCGCCAATCCCGACAAGGTTGCTCAGGCCAAGGCGAAGCCGACAATGATCGGCTGGTTCGTCGGACAGGTGATGAAGTCGTCCGGCGGCAAGGCCAATCCGCAAGCGGTCAACGATCTCCTCAAGGCGAAGCTCGGCTTGTAAGTGGACGCTCCGCGCTGCCTTCGCGCGGCGCGGAGAACCGTGTTGTCGCCTTCCGAACCCCGAATCGGTTCCAGCGAATCGCGCGAGTGAAGCTCGGCGCGTCCTTGAAATTCAGGGCCCGAAGCGCCCATCCCCAAAAATTATTTCGTGGCCGGAGGTTTCGGCGCGCGATCTCGCCCGGCCTCCGTTGACCGGTCCGGCGCGGTCTGCCGTCGCGTGCCGCACAATCGATGTCACGCGCCCGGAATGTAAGAAACCATTGAACGGCGCGGGTTTCCCTTGATGTTGACTTTTGTCGGTGCAAGCTCGGTGCGGGTTTTCGACGCACGCGCCGATGTCGTTTCAGCTTCGTTGTATGTTGTGCGCGAGCGCCGCGAAAACCCGAGCGTCAACGCTTCCTTAAGTGGGACGCTGGTTTTTTTAGCGCGTTAGTGTAATCGAATCGATGTGCGCTCGATTCACGGGGCACATGCGATCAGCCATCTCACTGGATCAGGAGGGCAACATGGCCAAGAAAGCGAAGACGGCGAAGAAAGCGACGAAGGCGAAGACCGCGAAGAAGGCCGTCAAGAAGACGACCAAGTCCGCGGTGAAGAAGACTGCGAAGAAGACCAAGAAGGTCGCCAAGAAGGCTCCGAAGAAGGCCGCCAAGAAGAAGTAATTCTCGCAGAGAGAGCTTGCCGGCCCGATCGGCCGGCGATGTCACAAGAGCGATCCGGGATCGAGCGCCCTTACCGGGCGGAGACTCCCTTGCTCCTGTCGACGAAGAGGGTGTCGGCGAGACATCAGGCAGACGATCGGTCGGGGTTTGCAGAGTTCAGCTCGCGCGAACCGGACCGATAGAAGAGCGCAGGCGTTCATCGCGGTGCAGTTCTTCCAGCGTTGCGGCAAACAGGCCGCGATTTCAGCAACGGCAAAGTTGCGAGAGATTCTGATCCTGACGTGTTCGCCGACACCCTTGGTCGACGAGCGGTCGTGGCGTCAAGCCGCGAAGAATTTTCCCCCAAGGACTTGAAACATGGCTGTTTGGGCCGAGCCTGAGGCATCGGCTCCCGGTTTTGCGCGGCAGGCAGCTGTGTGTCGTGGGGCGGTGACGATGCGGGCCCCTGATGCGCGATTGGTTAGCCCGGGCTCAATCGGGAAGGTGAATCACTTCGGAACGCCCTCATCAATCGATTGATTCTACAGCGTATTTCGTTTGGTGCCATTGGCGGGCTTGTTCGGCCTTCACCTTTCATTCAGCGCGACGCTTAAACTGCCCTTCAAATTTTAACGGCCATGATCGCCTCACACGCCGGGCACAACGGCGGTTGGGGATGGCGCGGAACAGGGTGCAGGAGCCGCGCGGTGACGGAGAAGGATCATGCTGTTTCAGCCTTTCGCTTGTGAAGATGCGCTCCCGGTCGAGATGGCCGACAGTGCCGACGCCCTGTTCGATCTCGGTCTGCTGTACGCTTCGGGTCGTGCGGGTGCGCTCGATCTGGTCGCCGCGCACAAATGGTTCAACCTCGCGGCGCTGAAGGGCCGCGTCGATGCCATCGCGTTGCGCCGCGAAGTTGCCGAGCAGATGTCGGAGTTTCAGATTGCTGCGGCCCAGCGCGAAGCCCGCGCCTGGCTGGCGATGCACTGATCAACGACGGCCTGTCCTTCGGAAAGGACGGCTCCGGGATCAGGGAAAGTGTGGCCGAAACCCGCGCGGGCTCCAGCCGAAGTCGCGCTGCGCGGGCGTAGCGTCGAACACCATGTCCTTGGTCATCCGCATGCCCATCGCCGCGTTCGCGCCGGGGAAGAATGGCTTTGCGGCGGCGAAGGCGGCGCGCCAGACGAACGGCGGCAGGCTGATGAGCCGGCGTGGCTTGCCGAGATCGTCGAAGATGCGCCCCGCCATTTCGCGGTAGGTGATGGTGTCGCTGCCGGGCAGGGCATAGGTCTTGTTGATCGCCGCCTCGCTGCGGGACGCCGCGATTGCGCCGATTGCAAGATCCTCCGCATGCACGGGCTGGCGCAATCCCGAACCGCCGCCGGCCAGCGGCAGGAAGCCGAAGCGGCGGATGAAGCGGGAGAGGCGGGTGACGTTGCCGTCGCGGCCTTCCGCATAGATGATGGTGGGCCGCAGCACCGTCCATCCGATACTGAGCTGCTCGCAGGTCGCGATGAAGCGCGCTTCGCCTTCAGCCAGCCGGCGCAAGCCTTCGCGTTCTTCCGGAATTTCCGAATTCAGCTTGGTGGCGATGCTTGTGGACGTGAACAGCACCGCGCGGGTGAGGGCGGGCGTGTAAAGACGCGGCAGCGTCTCGGCGAGCAGCATGGCGTGCGCGGTGCAGAAGATCGTCGAGACGGACGGCGCATCTGCGCGCGTGATGGTCTTCAGGTCGCCTTCGATCCAGCCGACAGCCGCCGCGGGCGGCTGCGCCTGCCGTGACAGCGCCAATGGGCGTTCGCCGCCCCGGACCAGATGGTCCACGATATAGCCGCCGACAATTCCCGTCGCGCCGATCACAAAGCTCTGCATGCCGTCTGGTGACTCCGGTTCGGTGTCTCCCTATAGAATTCGTATGCTGCGGGGACCAGCCCATATGCGGAATCTGCCGGGAGGCATAGGGCCGGCCGTCGGCCTGCCTTGTGCAGGGCCAAGGCGGAGCAAGGCAAGGCGGCGACTGGCCGCGCTGTCCCCTGTGGTGTACTGCCCGGGCCAAAAAGGGGAGGCGCACGGGAGGCGATTTGCCAATGCGCGGATCAGTCGTCTGATCGGGAGCGTCAGTTATGATCGTTCGTTCCAAGCCGGGTCTGTGGGAGATCGCGTTCGCACTCAACGGCTCGATTCTGCCTCGCATCGCCGGGCGGCTCGTCTCCATCGCGCTGGTCACGGCGGCAGCGGTCGCAGCTGCCCGCTGGCATCCCGGCATCTTCGCGCAGATCAGCGCCATGCCGTTCACGCTGGTCGGGATCGCGCTCTCGGTCTTCATGAACTTCCGGAACAGCGCCTGCTACGACCGCTGGTGGGAGGGGCGGAAGCTGTGGGGCGTTCTGATCATCGGCTGCCGGTCGTTGGCGCGCCAGACCGCGCGGCTGGAGCGGCAGGATCGCGAACGGCTTCTGCTCGGGCTGTGCGGTTTTGCGCAAGGGTTGGCGGCGCGCCTGCGTGGTGCGGATGAGGCCGAGGCCATTTCACGCCACTGTCCGGGTGACGCCTGGCCGGATTGGTCGGCTTCGCCCAACCCGACCAATGCCGTTCTTCACGAGGTCGGCGCGCGCTGCCTCGATCTGGTGGAGGCCGGCAGGCTGAGCGACATCCACTACTCGGTGATCGAAACCGAGATCGTCCGGTTGAGCGATGTGCAGGCCGGCTGCGAGCGCATCGCGACGACGCCGGTGCCTTTCGCTTATTCGCTGCTGCTGCACCGGACGGCCTATATCTTCTGTCTGACCTTGCCATTCGCGCTTGCGGGGCTGCTCGGCTGGTGGACCATGCTCCCGGTCCTGCTGGTGAGCTACACCTTCTTCGGACTTGATGCGCTGGGTGACCAGTTGGAGGATCCGTTCGGTCTGGAGCCGAACGATCTGCCGCTGAACGCAATGGTCCGGACCATTGAGCGGGAAATGCTTTCGCTGCTGCAGCGCGAGGAACTGCCGCCGACGATTCTGCCCGACAGGCATGTGCTGGCCTGACGATTCGCCTGGCGCGTTGGGACGTTCGCAGCGGGAGGTGACGAGCCATAATCCGCTGCGAATACGGGGAAAATTGCAATAGATGGCATTCCTGACCCGTGCGCGGTGCATTCTCGGCTTGCGGGAGGCCACCGGGTCGGGCATATCGGTCTGCGCTGGAGATGTGGCCGAGTGGCTGAAGGCGGCGGTTTGCTAAACCGTTATAGGGTTGTAAAGCCCTATCGAGGGTTCGAATCCCTCCGTCTCCGCCAGTAAAATCAATCACTTAGCAATCTGACGGGCATCGACGGCTTCACCCGTTCGGGGCAAGTCCCCCCACGTGTGTTGTAGCGCGCAATTTCATTTGTCACCGCCGGTCCGGTCGTGACGATGCTCTCGACCTTCGCCGGCTGGGACAGCCGGGTGCAGGCCGCCGGTCGCCCGAAGTGGTGCGCGCAGTTGGGCCGGGGCCGCACACGGGCGAAATGCTGTAAGTCCGCTCGCAGTCGCATTGAGGTCACCGTCACCATACAAGAAGCAGAACAGCTATCGAAACGTCTTCTCGGTGCTTCTGCTGCGCGCGCTCGCGCTTTCCGTGGTGAGAATCCCCGATAGAAATAAGTCTACCGACGCCCGCGTCCAGCGCTCCACGGCCGTTTCATCCAGCTGCTCGCCGATATGCGCTCGACGCAGGTGGCCATCCACCGACAGGCTCAGGAACTGTTCAGCGGCAATAGCGAGATCAATGTCCCGCAACTGATTGCGATGCTGCGACAGGATCTCCACGAGAATATTCAGTGCCGGCCTTCTCGCCTTTTCATTGACGATGCTCCCGAACTCCGGCCAACGCTCGCTTTCTGAAACCACAACCCGATCGACACTGATTAACTCAGGTTGCAGGGCGGATTGCGCTAAATGCCGGGCGATCTTGAGGAGCGTGGTTTCCAGATCGCTGGAATCGGCACTGATATGCCCCAGCGGGATCAGCCATCGCTCGATCAGGTCGTTCAGCACCGCGCGAAACAGCGCGGTCTTGTCCGCATAGCGGGCGTACAGCGTGCGCTTTGACATGCGGGCCAGTGCCGCGATGGCGTCCATCGACGTCGCGTCGAAACCTGATTGCAGAAAAGCCTGGCTGGCCGCGCGCAACAGTCTGTCGTTGAGGCCGTCCTGCTCGATGAGCCTGGGTCTGCCCGGGCGGACGATGTCGCCATGGAGCGGCGGATTTTTGTTCTTCGTGCGCAGCCTACGTCTCCATTGCTTCGGGGAAATTCACACCTTGTGCTCGCTATTTTTAAACGATACAGTACCGTATTATGACGCCCCGTCAATCCTACACAGCGAGAGACATGTCGAAGTTTCGCTATTTGACTTCCGCCGTTTTGCTTGTGGCCCTGACCTCCGCTCACGCGCAGGAGGCATCTCCGCCCCCCGTGGTCGGCATAGTCAGGGTGGAGCGGCGGCCCGTGACGGAAACATCCGAATTTCTGGGTCGGATTCAGGCTGTGGAGCGCGTGGACATCGTGCCTCGCGTGACGGCGTTTCTGACCCGGCGGCTTTTCACTGAAGGCGCAGAAGTCAAGAAGGGCGATCTGCTATATGAGCTTGAGCGGGAGCCGTTTCAGGCTGATGTGAGGTCCAGACAAGCTGCGGTCAAGCAGGTGGAGGCGCAGCTTCTGAACGCCACCCAAGCGAGGGATCGCGCCGAGCAGCTGCTCAAGACCTCCGCTGGAACTGTCGCGACCTTCGACACCGCGCGCGCGAACGAGCAATCGCAGCAAGCGCAGCTGCTTGCCGCCAAGGCCCAGCTCCGCCAGTCGGAAATCAATCTCGAATACACGGAAATCCGCTCGCCCATCGACGGGAAGATCGGCAGAACCGCGGTAACGGAAGGAAACGTCGTCAGTCCGGCTTCCGGAGCTTTGACCTCCATTGTCAGCCAGGATCCGATGTACGTGGTTTTTCCTGTGCCGGTGCGCACAGCCTTTGAATTGCGGGAAAAGGTTTCGAAGGGGGAAGGTTTCGATGCGCTGAAGGTGAAGCTGAAGCTGCCGGACGGCCGAGTATACGAGCCGGTCGGGAAGCTCGACTTCCTCAACAATAGTGTCTCCGGCAATACGGACACGCTCACGATGCGTGCGGTCATCGCCAATCCCGCTGTCCAAAACGCACAGCAGCAGCTCGGAGCGCGCGAGCTTTTGGATTCTCAGCTCGTCACGGTTTCGCTGCAGGCGGCCGAGTCCGTGAGCATGTTGACGATACCGCGCCTTGCCGTGCTTGCCGATCAGGCCGGCGATTTTGTCTATGTCGTCGATGCCGACGGAACTGCAGTGCGCCGTTCCATCAAACTGAATTCGACGACGACGCCAACGCTCGCCGTTCTGGATTCCGGGCTTGAGGAAGGCGAGCAGGTGGTTGTTGAGGGGCTGCAGCGCGTGCGGCCCGGCCAGAAGGTTTCGGCTGCGCCTGCAGAGCCGCCTCCGAATGTTGACTCTCGGAAATAACTCATGATCTCAGCCATTTTTGTTGATAGACCGCGGCTCGCGATCGTCATTTCGATTGTCATGACAATCGCTGGCCTCGTTGCCATGACGAGAATTCCGGTCGCCCAGTTTCCCGACATCGTTCCACCACAGGTTCAGGTGACCGCGAACTATCCCGGCGCGTCTGCGGCGGTCGTGGAGGCAAGCGTCGCTCAGCCGCTTGAAGCGCAGATCGTCGGTGTCGACAAAGCACTCTATATGAAGTCGACCAGCGGCAACGATGGCAGCTATAATCTGACCATCAGTTTTGCGCTGGGCACAAATCCCGACATCAATACTGTTAACGTCAACAACCGCGTCCAGACGGCTCTGCCGCAACTTCCGCAGGAAATTCAGCGCCAGGGAATCACGGTCCGTAAGCGTTCGTCGGCTATTCTGCAGTTCATCGGCTTTTCAAGCGATAAGCACGATACACTGTTTATTGCCAGTTACATCACGATCAACATCCTGGACGAGTTGTCGCGCATTCCCGGCGTGGGACAGGCGCAGCTGTTCGCGCGTCTCAGCTACTCCATGCGGGTCTGGTTCGATGTGGAGCGGCTCATCAGTCTCAATCTGACGCCGTCCGACGTCGCCGCGGCAATCCAGGCGCAGAACGTTCAGGCTCCGACGGGGCGGATCGGAGCTCCTCCCATAAGTTCGGACCAGCAGATCCAGATGAACGTTCAGACGCAAGGCCGCCTGACGACATCGGAGCAGTTTGGCGAGATCGTTCTTCGCGCCAATCCGGATGGTTCACTTCTGAGAGTGAAGGACGTCGCGCGCGTGGAGATCGGTGCGCAGAACGAGGATATCGACAGCCGGCTGAATGGAAAGCCTACGGTTGCAGCCGCGATCTTCCTTGCGCCGGATGCGAATGCGGTGACGACCTCGGCTCTGGTGAACGAGGCGATCGAGCGTTTGAGCAAGCGTTTCCCCGAGGGAATGACGGCTCAGGTCGTTCACGATTCCACGACGTTCGTGAACGATACGATCAACGAAGTTATTCGCACGCTTGTTGAGGCGTTCGTTCTTGTCGTGGTCGTGGTCTTTCTGTTCCTTGGGAAACTTCGCGCGACGATTATCCCGGCTGTGGCCGTACCGGTGAGCCTGATCGGTACATTCGCTGTGCTCCTCGCCATGGGCTATTCGGCGAATACGGTCTCGCTCCTTGCGATGGTGTTGGCGATCGGCATTGTCGTCGACGATGCCATCGTTGTGGTCGAGAATGTCGAACGCGTTATGGAGGAGGAGCCCGACCTCAGTCCGGCCGAGGCCACGAAGAAGGCGATGCAACAGATTACCGCGCCGATCATCGCCATCACTTTGGTGCTGTTATCGGTGTTCGTTCCGATCGCGTTCGTGCCAGGACTGTCCGGCCAGCTCTTTCGTCAATTCGCCGTGACGATAAGCGCGGCCATGTTGATTTCCGCAATCAACGCCTTGACCTTGTCTCCCGCCCTTTGTGCAATGTTGTTGCGCCACTCCGGCCCTCGACGAGGGATCATGGCGCGCATCCTGAATGGCATCGGCGCGGTGCAGAATGGATATTCGTCCATCGTTGCGCGTTTGGTTCGTATTTCAACTGTCTCTCTCGTCGTCGTGGCGGTGTGCGGCCTCGGAATTTTTGGGTTGGCGAGAATAACGCCGACGAGCTTCCTTCCGGAGGAAGATCAGGGCGCGTTCTTCATCGCGGTTCAGCTGCCGGATGGTGCCTCGCTAAGCCGCACAAGCGAGGCAGTCAGGAGCGTCGAAAAACTTGTTTCCTCCATGCCGCAGGTCAAGGACACGTTCTCAATTCTGGGATACTCGTTGCTTGAATCTGCTGCTGGAGCCAACACGGCGTTTGTCGTCGCCAGGCTGAAGCCGTTCGAGGACCGGAGAGCGGCAGCCGATTCCGCTCAAGCGCTCATTCAAAAGATCTTCGTCGAAGGAAGCCAGATCCGGACCGCGCAAGTGCTTCCGTTCAATCTTCCGCCCATCATCGGTCTCTCGACGGGTGGTGGATTTGAGTATCAGCTTGAGGCCCTGGAAGGTCAGGATCCTGTTTCGATGGGAAGTGTCATGCAGGGACTGGTCGCGACCGCGAATCAGGATCCACGTCTGGCGCGTGTTTTCTCGACATACACGACAGTGAATCCATCGGTGTTCCTTGATATCGATCGGGAGAAGGCTCAGGCTCTCGGGCTGGACATGAGCGAAATTTTCACGGCGTTGCAGGCCACGCTCGGTGGGCTCTACGTCAACAACTTCAACCTGTTCGGTCGTACGTGGCAGGTCAATATTCAGGGCGAGTCATATAATCGGAGGGACATCTCCGCTCTATGGCAGATTCAGATCCGTAACAGATCGGGTGAGATGGTGCCGTTACGCTCTATCGCGAGCGTCAGTATTGTTCTGGGCCCCCAGGTTCTCTCCCGCTACAACAACTACCGGACCGTCTCCATCAACGGGAGTTCTGCTCCCGGCTCATCGTCAGGCGCGGCACTGCAGGCGGTGGAGGAGGTGTCGGCCAAGACGCTGCCCCAGTCATATGGCTACGAATGGACTGGCTCGGCCTATCAGGAGCGGCAGGCGTCCGGGCAGACTGGCGTGATCCTCGCCCTTGCCTTGCTTTTTGCCTATCTCTTCCTCGTTGCCCTTTACGAGAGTTGGATGATCCCGATTCCCGTTCTGCTTTCGGTCGTGGTTGGTGTACTCACGGCGTTTGCGGGAATCTTGCTGGCAGGCCTGACGCTGGATCTCTATGCCCAGATCGGTCTTGTGGTTCTGATCGCCCTGGCGGCCAAGAATGGCATTCTGATCGTCGAGTTTGCCAAGGAGCAGCGCGAGCAAGGCAAGAGCATTGAGGAGGCCGCGGTAATCGGCGCACATATGCGCTTCCGCGCCGTGGTGATGACCTCTATTGCTTTTATCCTCGGATTGGCGCCGCTAGTGATCGCCCATGGCGCGGCTCAGTTAAGCCGGCGGGGAGTCGGCACGTCGGTCTTCGCCGGCATGCTGGGCGCCACGACGATCGGTATCTTCCTGATCCCGATGTTGTATGTGGTGTTTCAGAGGCTCCGGGAGTGGAAGTTTGGAAGGCGCAAGTCGAGCGAGCCGCACCATGCAGCCTGACCCGGAGATATGGCGGGCTGATCGTGCAATTCTGCAAAGGCCCCTGTCTTCGGTGATGTCGAAGGCATCGAAAATTTGTAGATGAAATGGGCGAAAGCGCCGCTGGAGTGAACTGCTGACCGATGAACGCCTTGGTTGAATCTTCCGTTCCGAACTTGCATCCCCGCAACGACAACATGGCCTTGCAGGCGACGGTCAGCGCCGCCGTGGACTGGCTCGTGCAGCGGCAGAAGGCCGACGGTCATTGGGTGGGGCGCGTCGAATCCAATCCGTGCATGGAGGCGCAGTGGTGTCTCGCGCTTTGGTTCATCGGGCAGGAGGACCATCCGCTGCGTCCGCGCCTCGCGCAGTCGCTGCTGGAAGCCCAGCGGGAAGACGGCTCTTGGCAGATTTTCCACGGCGCGCCGAACGGCGATATCAACGCAACGGTCGAAGCCTATGCGGCACTGCGTTCGATAGGATATTCGGACGACGAGCCGGCGCTGGTGCGCGCCCGCGTCTGGATCGCCAGCAAGGGCGGCCTGCGCAACATCCGCGTGTTTACTCGCTATTGGCTGGCACTGATCGGCGAGTGGCCCTGGGAGAAGACCCCGAACCTGCCGCCAGAGGTCATCTGGCTGCCCAAGTGGTTCGCGTTCTCTATCTACAATTTCGCGCAGTGGGCGCGCGCAACCATGATGCCGCTGGCCATTCTCTCGGCGCGCCGGCCTTCGCGACCGCTGAGGTCCGAAAGCAGGCTCGATGCCTTGTTTCCCGAAGGGCGCGACCGGTTCGACTACGATCTTCCACGGCGGCCCGGAGCGGGTGTGTGGGACGCCCTGTTCCGGGGAATCGACCGGGTGCTGCACGGATTGCAGTCGCTGGGGCAGCGGATCGGCTGGTGGACCCCGCGCGAGGCGGCTATCCGCCACGTTCTTGAATGGGTCGTCCGTCATCAGGACGCCGACGGCGGATGGGGCGGCATCCAGCCGCCCTGGATCTACGGCCTGATGGCGCTGCATATCGAGGGCTATGCGCCCGACCATCCTGTGATGGCCAAGGCGCTGGCTGCGCTCGACAGTCCGGGCTGGCGGGTGGACCGTGGCGAGGCGAGTTGGATTCAGGCCACCAACAGTCCGGTGTGGGACACCATGCTCTCCGTTCTCGCCCTCGACGACACGGGAGCCGGCGGGGCGCATCCGGAAGTGGTCGAGAAGGGCGTGCAGTGGTTGCTAGACCGGCAGGTCCGGGTGCCGGGAGACTGGTCTGTGAAGCTGCCCCGCCTGGCTCCGGGCGGGTGGGCGTTCGAGTACGCCAACATTCGGTATCCCGACACGGACGACACCGCCGTGGCGCTGATTGCACTGTCGCCGTTCCGGAGCGATCCCAAATGGCGCGCGCGTGGCATCGAGGACGCCATTCAGCTCGGCGTCGACTGGCTGATCGGCATGCAGAGCAAGGGTGGTGGCTGGGGCGCTTTCGACAAGGACAACAACAAAAGCATCCTGACCAAGATCCCGTTCTGCGATTTCGGCGAGGCGCTCGATCCACCATCGGTCGACGTGACGGCTCACGTCATCGAGGCGTTCGGCAAGCTGGGTCTATCCCGCAGCCATCCGGCGATGGTGCGTGCGCTCGATTACGTCCGGCGCGAGCAGGAGCCGGATGGCTCATGGTTCGGCCGCTGGGGCGTCAATTATCTCTACGGCACCGGCGCGGTGCTGCCGGCGCTGGCCGCGATCGGCGAAGACATGAGCCAGCCGTATATCGCGCGTGCCTGTGAATGGCTGGTCGCGACTCAGCAGGCCGACGGCGGCTGGGGCGAAAGCTGCACGTCGTATATGGATGCAGCAATGGCGGGCCGAGGCCCAACGACAGCATCGCAAACAGCTTGGGCGCTGATGGCGCTTCTGGCAGCCAACCGTGCGCAGGACCGCGATGCGATTCAGCGTGGCTGCTTCTTCCTTGCGAACCGGCAGTCCAACGGAAGCTGGGACGAGCCCGAATTCACGGGCACCGGATTCCCCGGTTATGGGGTCGGGCAGTCGATCAAGCTCCAGGATCCGAATATTCAGGCACGCTTGATGCAAGGACCTGAACTATCGCGCGCCTTCATGCTGCGCTACGATCTGTACCGGCACTATTTCCCCATGATGGCGCTTGGGCGCGCACTTGGTCCCGTTCGGGAGAGCCGATAGAAGCGCCCTCGCCATGAGTCCCGATTGTTCTGACCGATCTTGGATCGACCCCGCCGCTCCTTGCGATCTGGCGTCTTTCAGGATCCTCAGAATGGTCAGGCAGAGCGCTGATTTGACGCTTTGCCATGCTGGAGCGAGTGGTCGTGAAGGATTCGTTTCCTCGATGGCGATCTTGGCGCGCAATGATTACAAACCGCGTTCACGCGAACCGAACGTCTTGAGGGCCTTTCTCGGTTAGGTCCCCGCGCGCTCTGCCAATGCCGCGAAAAGCAGCGCCCGGATGGGACGCTGCCAGACGGGGCCCGCGCCCTGGAAACAGTTTTTCGCGGAGGGTGCCGTCGGCATAGGCGCTCTTGTAGACGCCGCGCGACTGCAGTTCCGGAACGACCAGCCTGACGAAGGCCTCAAGGGTTTCCGGCGCCACCAGACGGATCAGGTTGAAGCCGTCGATATCCGTGTCCTCGATCCAGGAGATGATTTCGTCGGCGACCTCGACCGGGGACCCGACGATGAATGGACTGCGCGCTCCGGTCCGGCTGAGACTTGCGAGATCGCGGACCTTCAGCGGCTCCCTGCTCCGCAGGGTCAGGTTTTCGAGCGTCGACTGGATCGCGTTGCTCTTGACGTAGGCGATGGCTTCGTCTGGTCCGACTTGCGAAAGATCGACGCCGGTCCAGCCCGACAGCAGCGCGAGCTGGCCCGCCGCGTCCACATAGGGACGATACTCCTCGACGAGATCCTCGGCCTCTGCGCGGGTGGGCGCGACAATCACGGTCGCGCCGGCGAACAGACGGATGTCATGGGGATCGCGGCCGAACCCGGCTGCGGCCGTGCGGATCGCGCGGGCGGTTTCCGCCAGAATCGGCTTGGTCTGACCATTGAGGAAAATGGCCTCGGAATGTTTCGCCGCGAAAAGCCGTCCGCGATCCGACGCGCCGGCCTGATAAAGCACCGGCGTGCGTTGGGGGGAGGGCTCGGAGAGATGGATTCCGTCGAGCTGATAGAACGGGCCATCATGGTGCACGGCGTGCACCTTCGAGGGATCGGTGAAGATGCTGCTGCGCCTGTCGCGGCGGACGGCGTCCTCGTCCCAGCTTCCTTCCCAAAGCTTGTAGACCGCCGCGAGAAAATCCTCGGCGGCGTCGTAGCGGACGTCGTGCGTGCGGTTGGTGGCGAAGCCCATGCCGCGTGCACCGCTATCGAGATAGCCGGTGACGATGTTCCACCCGACGCGCCCGCCCGTGAGATGATCGAGCGTGGAGAAGCGCCGCGCCAGTTGGTAGGGGTGTTCGTAAGTGAGATTGGCCGTCACACCGAATCCGACATGTTTGGTGACGTGGGCCATGGCCGATATGACAAGCGACGGATCGATGTTGGGCACCTGAGCCGCAGTGCGCAGCGCTGTGTCCGGGCTTGCGCCATAGACGTCGTAAATGCCGAACACGTCGGCGATGAAAATGCCATCGAGCAGGCCGCGCTCGGCGGTCCGTGCCAGATCAACCCAGTAATCGAGGGTGTTGTAGGAGGCGCCGGTGTCGCGCGGGTGAGACCAGAGCCCGGCCCATGTATGGCTTGGCGCGGCCATATTGAAAGCATTGAAGCGGAGTTCGCGCTTGCTCATGGGCGGCTCTGATCTTGAGGTTCTACGCCGGCGATCGATCACGGGGCGGGCTGGATGCCGTTGTTAATGGGAAGCTCGCGGACAGCGCGGCATTCTTCGCCGCCACGTCGACTGTCCGTCATCGCCGATTGCGCCGTGCAACGTGTCGCTAGATGTTGGCGAGTGTCTCCGAGATCTTGATCTTCTCGGGGAGCACCTTGCGCTCCGCCAGCCAGTCGGCCGCGAACTGCAACTCGCCGATGAACTTCTCGTCCGTCACCGGCACCACCCGGTATTGCCGCCGCAGCGCGATGTATTCGTCGCGGATCGCATCGCTGTATTTGGTGCGCGTCTGCACCAGAGTTTCGGCCTCGCGGGTGTGATCGTTGACCCACCTGGCTTCCTCGCGGAACGCCGCGTTCACGGCGCGGACGATGTCGGCGTTTTCGGCGACGAACTTGCGTGACGTCACGTAGGACGAATAGTCGATCTGGAAATCGAGATCGCGGCCTTCCAGAAACACGTTGTGCGCCTTGTATTCGTGGCGGGCGATATCGACGCCCGGACTCCACATCGACCACGCATCGACCTTGCCCGAGGCGAGCGCGGGCGCGGCATCGGGCGGATTGAGGTAGACGAACTTGACCGTGGAGCGGTCGATCTTGTGCTTTTCGAGCGCGGCGATCAGCAGGAACTCGCCGAGCCCCGAGCGGTTGACCGCGACCGACTTGCCGACGAGGTCTTCCACCTTGTCGATGCCGGAGCCGTCCTTGGCGATGATGGCCGTGGTGCGTGGCTCGTAGATCACGAACTGCGAGAACACCAGCGGCGAGCCCGCGATCATCGCCGCGAGGGCCGGCGTGGTGCTGCCGCCGAAGCCGAAATCGGCGCTGCCTCCGGTTACGGCCTGAAGGGTCGGCGCATGGTTGGGAAACGGGCCAAGCCATTCGACTTTGATGCCGTCCTGCGCCAGCCGCTTCTCGAACTCGCCGCGTTCTTTCGAGATCAGCGTGAGGCCGAAGAATCCCCACGTCAGCCGCACGGTGTCGGTGTTGCGGCTCTTCGGATTTGCACCCGCCGACAGCGGCAGGCCAAGTCCGCCGGCCACAGCGCCGGCAAGGGATGCGCGAAGAATGTCGCGGCGCGACGTGTGCAGGAAGGAAGAGTTTTTGGACATGATGATGGTGATCCCTGTTGAACCGATCAGGCCGCGCGGGCGTCGTTCGCGACGCCGAGCTCGGTCAGCAACTGCGCACGCACGGCGGTGGCCGTCTGGCGTCCGTCCGCGATGTGTTCGAATGCGATGGCGCCGTTGCGCATGACGAGAACGCGATCCGCCAGCGCGATCGCCTCGTCGACATCGTGCGTGACGAGCAGCACGCCCGGGCGATGCCGCGCGACAAGCTCCTTGACCAGCAGGTGCATGCGGATGCGGGTCAGTGCATCGAGCGCCGCGAACGGTTCGTCCAGAAGCAGCAGTTGCGGCTCCTGCACCAGCGCCCGCGCGAGCGCGACGCGCTGAGCCTGCCCGCCGGAGAGATTGCGCGGCCAGTCGTCCAGACGGCCGCCAAGGCCGACTTCTTCGAGCGCTTCCCCGGCACGCTGTCTTGCGTTCTGTGCCGTCATGCCGAGCGAGACATTGCGCCAGAGCGTATCCCACGGCAGCAGGCGGTGTTCCTGAAAGACGACAGCCGGGCGCTTCGGCGCATCGATCTGCCCGCCCTGAATGGGATCGAGCCCGGCCAGCGCGCGCAGCAGCGTGGTCTTGCCGCAGCCGCTCTCGCCGAGCAGGGCGACGAACTCGCCGTGTGCGATGCGAAGATCGAGATTGTCGATCACGATCCTGTCGCCATAAGCCCGGCGCAGGCCCGTGACCACCACCGCATCATGTGTCATGTGCAATGATCCTCATCGCTTCGTGCTGTAATTGGGGTGCCAGGCGAGCAGCCGCCGCTCCAGCGCCCGCGCAACGGCATCGGCCGCGACGCCGATCAGCGCGTAGATCACGATGGTGAGGACGACCACGTCGGTGCGGAGAAATTCGCGGGCGTCCATCGCCAGAAACCCGATTCCGGATTGCGCGCCCACCGTCTCGGCCACGACAAGGGCGAGCCATGCGGTGGCGAGCGAATAGCGGATGCCGGTGAGGATCGAGGGCAGCGCGCCCGGCAGTACGATGCGCCGGATCAGCGCCCACTGGCTCAGTCCCTGCACGTGACCGAGTTCGACCAGCTTCGGATCGACCTGCCGGATGCCCAGCACGGTGTTGATATAGATCGGGAAGGCGACGCCGAGCGACACCAGAAATATTTTCTCGCCCTCGCCGACGCCGAACCACACGATGACAAGCGGCAGCAGGGCGAGGAAGGGAATCGCCCGGATCATCTGCACGGTGCGATCGATGAATGCTTCGGCAAGGCGCGAGAATCCGACCGCGACGCCGAGAGCGAAGGCGATGCCGCCGCCGATCGCGAATCCAACAGCCGCCCGCAGCAGGCTGACGCCGAGGTCGCTCAGCAGCGTGCCGTTGATCGTCAGCTTGAAGGCCGTTCTCACCACCTTGGAGGGAGCGGGGAGCACCTGCGGAGACAGCCATCCCGCCTGCGCCAGCGCTTCCCAGACAATGATCAGCAGGGCTGGAACCAGCCATGAGATGGCGAGATAGCCCCGTGAACCAATCGTCCGCCGCGGGGCAGGCCGCCCCTCGCGCTTGACCTTCGTGCCGGTGGAGGAGGCGCGCGCGCCATCGAGGCGCGTTGCGGCGGTTGAATCCAGCGTGCTCATGATGACGGTTCTCTAGCTGGCTTCCACATGGCGCAGACCGTCCACACGGGAGCTGGCGGGCCGTTTGCCGACGCGGGGAAAGATCTCGCTGGCGAAGCTCTCCATCTCAGCGACCAGCGGCTGGAACTGAAGCATGAACAGGTCGATCCCGATCTCGCCGAAAGCGAGAAGCCGCTCGGCCACCTGATCGTAGCTGCCGACGAGTCCTGCCGCCGTTCCGCCATTCGAGCCGAGGCGCGGCGATTTGGCGAAAGTCTGGAACATCACGACGCGGTCGTCGATGTTGGCCTTCTGCGCGGCCCGGGTCTGACTGTCCTTCTCGGCCAGTGCCGCCAGGTGCCGGTAATAGGCCTGCGCTTCCGCCTCGGTCTCGCGGGCGATGACGAAGGCCGACAGCCCGAAACGGAGCGGCGCTCCGGCGCGTGGCCGCCGCCGCACATCATTGATCAGCGCTGCCACGTCGCCGAGCGGCTGGCCGTTGATGAACCAGACGTCGCCATGATCGGCCACCAGTGCGCGTGCGGGCTCGGACTCGCCGCCGACATAGATGCGCGGTCGCTGTCGATAGAGGTCGCCGGGTGTCAGCTTGTAGTCGGTGATCGAGAAATGCTCGCCGCGGTGATCGACGCGCTCGCCCTGCACGAGACGCTTCACCACCGAGATCCATTCGCGCCCGTAGGCATAGCGATTGTCATGCTCGGGAAACGGGACGCCGGCCTTTTCGAATTCCGGCTTGTTCCAGGCGTTCACCAGATTGATCGCAAATCGCCCGCCGCTGATGTTCTCGATCTGCAACGCCATCTTGGCGAGGAAAACGGGATGGAAGATAAACGGCTTGATCGCGGCGATCAGTTCGATCCGCGTTGTCAGCGCGGCGAGTGCGGCCGCGCTGGTCCAGGTTTCGAGCTGGTCATGCGTGGGCAGATGCGGGTTGACCGTATGCTGGGCGATCAGCGTCGAGTCGTATCCAAGGGCTTCGGCTTTCAGGACCACGTTTCTGTTGTGAGTCCATGACGCATCGAACGGCTCGGCCGGATCCTGCCAGGCTGCGCGTGGTCCATGCACCGGCGCCCATACTCCGAATCGAAGGTTCGTCTGCGGCATCTGAACTCCAACGGCGTAAGATCGTCAGGCAGCATTCCGTGATTGGATGCCAAAGTCCATCGAAACGAGGCTTTCGTCGCAAGTTTGGAAACATGCTTCACGGTTATGCGCGGAACCGAAAATGATTTCGCGTGCGTGGTGGCGGGAGAGATTCTTATTTTTAGTCGACAGCGCTTGTTGTGGTCGCTGCGGACAAGAGAACTCAGGCGGAAATGCGATCCGATGGCTGCGCGAAAGCGCTAGCCGGGCGCGGAAGGCCATAGTGCTCGCGCAACGTCGTTCCGGAGTAGTCGGTGCGGAACAGGCCCCGTTGCCGCAGCAGCGGCACCACTTCGTCGATGAACACTTCGATGCCGCCTGGCAGCCATGGGGGCATCACGTTGAAGCCGTCCGCAGCGCGTTGCTCGACCCAGCGCTGGATCGCATCCGCGATCATATCCGGCGTGCCGGCGATGACCCAGTGACCGCGCGCGCCGGCGAGCCGCTGGATCAATTGCCGCACGGTCGGCTTCTCCCGGTCGACGATATCGATGATGAGCTGGAAGCGGCTTGCGACGCCCTGCTGACCATTGGTGTCGACCAGATGCCGGGGAAATGGCGCATCGAGATCGAAGCCCGAGAGATCAAGGCCCGTCATCTGGCGAAGCTGCGTGAGCGAGTAGTCCGGCTGGATCAACTCGTCGAGTTCGTCCCTGAGGCGATCGGCTTCCGCCTGTGTCGAGCCGATATAGGGACTGATGCCGGGCAGGATCTTGACGTGACCGGGGTCGCGTCCAAGGGACTTGGCTCGCTGCTTGATGTCGGCATAGAAGGCTGTCGCGCTCGGCAACGTCTGGTGCGCAGTGAAAATGGCTTCCGCGAACTGGGCGGCGAAGGAGCGGCCGTCATCGGATGCTCCGGCCTGAACATAGACCGGGCGTCCCTGCGGCGAGCGGGGAATATTGAGTGGTCCGCGCACGCGAAAATGCTGACCGATGTGGTCAATCGCGTGGATCCTGTCGGTATCGGCGAAGATGCCGGAGGCGGGATCGTTGATGATCGCCTCGTCCTCCCAGCTGTCCCACAGCCGTGTGACGACATCCACGAATTCCCGCGCACGGCCGTAACGGGCTGCATGGGAGGGATGTTCCGGGAGTCCGAAATTCTGTGCCGCCTGCACGGCGCTCGTCGTGACGATATTCCAGCCGGCGCGGCCGTTGCTGAGATGATCGAGCGAAGCGAACAGGCGTGCGAGATTGTAAGGCTCTGTGTAGCTGGTGGACGCCGTGGCGATCAGTCCGATGCGCTCGGTGACGGCGGCTACGGCGGACAGCCACGTCAGCGGCTCGTGGCGGAATCGCTGGGCGTAGCGGACATTGTCCTGGAGCGCAGGCCCGTCCGCGAAGAAAACCGCGTCGAATTTCGCGGCCTCGGCGCGCTGCGCCAGCTCCTGATAGAAGCGGATGTCGAGGGCGCGGTCCGGACGCGCGTCGCGATAACGCCACGCTGCCTCATGATGCCCGCCGGGATAGATGAAGAGGTTGAGGATGAGGGAAGGACCATGGCTCATGGAGCTTGTTCTTTCATGGGTCGGATTCACATCGGATATGATCTGCGGTGGCTAATGCTCCGCCTCTCGCCTCGTCAATCGCGGCACGGACGGCAGGCTGACGTCTGCGATGCGGCTGAGATCGGGATCGTCAAAAATGCCGAGGTAATCCCTGTTCCAGTAGGCGAGCGACGATAGTTCGCCGGACAGGTCCGCCTCGATGGGTGTGCCGATGATAAGGGCATGGGAGTGACGCTCGATGATCTCCTCGACGGCGCATTCGAGGCTTGCCACGGTGGCCGTCAGCAGAGGCAGACCCGAACGGCCACGATGCCACAGCAGTCCGTCGAACCGCTGGGGACCGGGAAGAGAGCGGTTGCTGAACCGCGCGGCGATGGAATCCTGGCTTGCGCTGAGGATATTCAGGCCCAGCCGTCGCTCGCGGGCAATTAAAGACAGCGAGGATGACTCCCGGTTCACGCTGATGAGTGTTCTTGGCGGGCTCGCGCTCAGCGAGATCAGCGATGAGATCGTCATCCCCGAGATATCGTCCTCGCATCCCGCCGTCACCACGACAACTCCGCCTGCCAGCCTGCGCATCACGGCTCGATACAGCCCCCCGTCGATGACCGGGGGCGTCGAACCGTTGCTGGGGCTGGCGTGCGTCATGGCGACCCTCTGTCAGAAGAACCCCTTGGCCGGCAGCGGCGTCCCGTTCACGAGATAATCGCCGACAGATCGCGCCTTCAGCGTGGTCGGGTTATGCGACGACAGCGTGCGGGCGTTTCGCCAGTGACGATCGAGGTTGCGGACACGTTCGGCCGCCGAGGCTCCGCCGACGTCGAACAGCTGGCCGCCGGCCTGCAGGGCGAGACGGTCCACGATGATCTTGGTCTGGGCGGAGACGAGCGCGGCGCGGTGCGCGGCATCATAGGCCGCGGCGCTGCCTGCATCGTGGGCGTTGGTCGCGACCTCAAGCGCATCGGCAGCAGCCAGCACCGCGGACTGGGCGGCGAAGGCGGCTGCGGAGATATCGCCGACGGTCTGTTGCAGAATCGGGTCGTCGGCTGCGCGTTCGGCCGGCGCATAGTAGAATGTGCGATGCCGTGTCTGCACCAGGCTGACGGCATCGCGTTCGATGGCCTGCAGGATGCCGGCATTGACACTTGTGAGAAACAATTGCGCGAACGTGTTGGAATACGGCACGCCGTAGCCGGCGTTCGGCGCATCGAACACCACTTCCCTGCTATGGACCTCGACCTTGTGGAAATGGGTGGTGCCGCTCGCGGTGAGGCGCTGCCCGATGCCGTCCCAGTCATCGACAAGTTCGATGCCGTTGCGGTTGGTCGGGATCAGGACCGCGCCGGTCCGGCCATCTGTCGTGCCGAAGCGTACGAGGACGAAGTCCGAAAACAGCGTTCCCGTGCTGTAGTATTTCGTGCCGTTCAGCACGTAGCCATCGCCCTGCGGCGACAGAATGGTGTCCGGCGTGACATCGCCAACCTTGGGGCTTGCGAGTTCCGTCACCGCCAGGCCGATGATGGCGCCGTCGGCAATCGCCCGTTGCCAGATGCGGCCCTGCTCATCCTTGGGTGTGCGGACGAACCTTTCCACGACGGAGAAATGATTGCGCAGGATGTGTGCGACATTGGCATCCGCCGACGCCAGCTTGATGACCGTGGCGAACAACTCGCGCACCGTGTAGCCCGCGCCGCCGTCGCCCGTCTTGAGGCGCAGCGCGCCGATCCGGGCGCGGCGGATGAGATCGATCGCGTCATGGGGAAGAATGCGCTTGCGTTCGCGCTCGGCCGCGCCGATCGCGATCTGATCGAAGACATTCTGGAGCGTTTCGGGCGCGAAGGGAGCGCTGGCCGGGAGGTCGAAGGGCTGGACGAGTTGCGGTTTGTTCATGGCAAGACCTGACAGGGGTGATCGTGTTGAATCGAAGGGCAATGAAGCGTCTAGACCGCGATGGCCCGTTGGGATGTGGATGCTGCAAAGCGGCTCGGCGGCCGCGCCAGCCCGAAGTGCTCGCGCAAGGTCGAGCCCGTATAATCGGTGCGGAACAGCCCACGCTTCTGCAGGATCGGCACGACCGTATCGACGAAAGTGGCAAGGCCGGTGGGCAGCACGTCCGGCATCAGGTTGAAGCCATCGGCCGCGCCGGCGCGGAACCAGGTCTCGATATCATCGGCAATCTGCTCGGGCGTTCCGACGATGATGCGATGACCGACGCCGCCGCCCAGCGCGCGAATGAGCTGGCGAACGGTCAGGTTATCGCGCCGGGCGATAGCAACCGTTCCATGAAACATGGTGTGATTGGCGTTGGCCGGGACCGGGAGAGGATCCGGCAGCGGCTCGTCGAGCACGAGGCGCGCAGGATCGATCTGCAAGGTGCCGGCGAGACGGGCCAGGCTGTATTCGATCGGAACCAGCTCCCACAACTCGTCCTGTCGTCGTTTGGCCTCGGCCTCGGTGCTGCCGATTACGGTCGCGAGACCGGGCAGGACCACGATGGAATCACCGGGCCGGCCATAGGCTGCAGCGCGCGCCCGCAGGTCGCGGGCATAGGCGACGCCGTCGTCGACCGTTTGCGCCAGCGTGAACACGGCTTCGGCGTAGGCCGCCGCGAAATCGCGGCCGTCGTTGGAGCCGCCCGCCTGCACGGTGACGGGGCGGCCTTGCGGAGAGCGCGGCACCGTGAGCGGACCCGCGACCGTATAGTGCGCGCCCTGATGATTGATGGGATGAACCCGGGATGTGTCCACGAAACGTCCCGTGCTCTTCTCGCCGATGAAGGCGTCGTCTTCCCAGCTGTCCCAGAGCGAATGAACCACCTCGGTGAATTCCTTCGCCCGGTCGTAGCGCGACTTGTGTTCGAGCGGGCCCGGCAGTCCGAAATTGCGGCTGGACGCGGCGTCGGCGGTTGTCACCGCGTTCCACCCCGCGCGCCCGCCGCTGGCGAGATCCAGCGAAGCATAGCGCCGTGCGATGTTGTAAGGCTCGTTATAGGTGGTTGAAGCCGTTGCGATCAGGCCGACATGGCTGGTCGATGCCGCAACCGTTGCCAGTATGATGGTGGGCTCCAGCGAAAAGAAAGGCCGATAGTCGATCCTGTCTGTTATCGCGGGCGTATCTGCAAGGAAGATGGCGTCGAGTTTTCCGCGTTCGGCAATCTGCGCGACGCGGACATAGTGCTGTGCATCGAAGGCTGCGCGCGGGTTGCTGTCTGGAAGACGCCAGGCGGATGGATAGACGCCCGAGTGCAGAAGGTTGACGTTCAGGTGCAGTTGTCGTTGCGGCATGGGAGGCGCCCATCATTGTCGATGAGTTCATCTCACCACGTTTGCCGCAGAATGAATGACTGACTTTCCGTGGTGTCCGGTCAATTTAGTCCACGGTAGACTTCATAAGCCAAACGCTTATTTCAAACTTGGATGCCCCCTCGATTTTGCTGCGAAGCGATGTTGCTTTGCAAATCGCGAGCGAATTAGATCGGAAGAGAGCGGACGCTGCGTCTTCTTTCTGTAAGTTCGTCGCGATGATGACGAGCGATATCAGATGCGTCACAGCAAATATTTCACGTTTCGCAGCGCCTCTGGAAAGAAACGGGCAGAGAGATATCCGAGATGAGAAAAATTTATCCGGCTGGATTGCTCGCGGGCATCATGGCTGTTGCGGCTTCGGGTCATGGGGTGGCTTTTGCCGCAAGTGAATCCGAAGGAACGTCGGTGTCGGGCGGGGCGCTGACGTGGGGCGTGACGACGGAGCCGGTTTGCTTCGATCCGCATCGGTCCAATCAGCAGGCGGCGTTCTTCGTCGAGCGCAACTACATCGATTCGCTGGTCGGCAAGCGCGCGGATGGCACGTTCGCGCCGTGGCTGGCAACGGAATGGAACATCTCGCCCGACGGCAAGGAGTATACGTTCAAGCTGCGGGAAGATGTGGTCTTTCACGACGGCGAGAAGCTCGACGCCGAGGCCGTTAAGGCCAATTTCGACTTCGTGAAGAAGCCGGACAACGCCGTCACGGCGGCGTCCCTGCTGCAGAAATACGATCGCGCCGAGATTGTGTCGCCGTACACGGTCAAGCTTGTTCTGTCTTCGCCGGATTCGTCATTTCTGGAATCCACGTCCAACGTCAAGCTGGGAATCATCTCACCCAAGTCCCTCGAGAAGGGCGATCTGTGCGGCGGCGGACCGTCGCTGGCGGGAACGGGGCCGTTCATCTTTGAAAGATACACGCGCGGACAGTCGGCCTCGTTCGTGCGTAACCCGAAATACAATTGGGCACCGGGCTATGCGGCCCACAACGGCCCGGCCTATCTTGATCGTCTGACATTCCGCTTTCTGCCCGAATACGCGGTTCGGACCGGTGCGCTGTCGTCAGGACAGGTCGATCTGATCGAGGGCGTGCAGGCGACTGACGTGTCGCTGTTCGCCGATCAGCCGGGCTTCAAGTTTTTGACGGGCCCGTCGGGTGCGAGCACCTCCTTCACCTTCAATGTCAACTACACACGCCCGCCGACGGACGACGTGCGGGTCCGCCGGGCTCTGCGCGACGGCTTCGATCTGGAGCCCATCGTGAAGCAGGTGTATCTCGGCACGGTACCCCGCGCCTGGTCGATCATCGGGCCGGCGAACGCGGCCTATAACAAGTCCCTTGTCGGTGCGTGGGGTAACGATATCGCCGGCGCGAACAGGCTTCTGGACGAGGCGGGGTGGACCGGGCGGGATGCCGAAGGATTTCGCACGAAGGATGGCAAGCGTCTGCGTATCGAGGTCGGCTACCCGCAGCCTTTCGTGCGCGACAACCGGGACATCCTGATTCAGGGCGTTCAGGCGGCGTTGCGCAAGAATATCGGGCTGGATTTGGCATTGCGCTTCACCACGGCGGGCGAATGGGTGAAGAGCCTGCAGAACGGAACGTGGGAGATCTATCCGAACACGGACAATCCGTCGGACCCGGCGCGGGAATTGTGGGACATGCTTGGCGCGCAGGGTTTCCTGTATTCCAAGATCCCCAATCCGGATGCGGAGATCACGGGCGCGATCGACGAGGCGCTGTCCACCACTGATGCTGCCCGCAAGCGGGAATTGACGGACGCCATTCAGAAGCGCGGTGTCGATCAGGGATTCATCGTTCCCTTGTTTGCGCCGAGCTGGTTCCTGGCGGCGAAGAGCAACGTGAACGGTCTCGGCTTCGAGGCGGGGCTCGACTCGCCATCCAGCGCCTACGACTTCTGGATCGCGAAAGCGAAGTGAGCGGGGCTGCTTCAGCGATGTGGTCTCGTATTCTCTCCCGCCTGCTCACGGGACTGCTGGTGGCCTGGGCAAGCGTGTCCGCGACGTTTATCGCGCTGCATGCCTTGCCCGGGCGCATTCAGGACATCCTTGCGGGCGATCTGGAATATCCGGGCCTGCGCGAAGCCATCGCGGCGGAGTGGGGCCTCGATCGCAGCCTTCCGGCGCAGTACCTCGATTTCATCGCCCGGATCGCGACAGGTGATTTCGGCACATCTTACGTGCTGCGCCAGCCGGTGATGGATGTCGTCGGCTCGCAGCTTCTGCCGACTGTCGAACTGGCGCTGGCGGCGGGCGTGCTGGCAGTCGTTCTCGCCGGGCTGATCGCGCTGGTGACGGCGGGTCGCGGCCCGCTCGCGCGCGAGACGGCGTCACTGCTCGAACTGCTGTTCGCATCGACGCCGGTGTTCTGGCTCGGCATTCTTCTGCTGATGGCATTCTCGTTCACGCTGCGCTGGTTTCCGGTCGCGGGGGCGGATGGCTGGAAGGCTCTGGTGCTGCCGGCCATCACCCTCGCGCTTCCCACTGCCGGGCTGCTCGCTCAGGTTCTGCGTGAAGCCATGGAGAAGACGCTTAATCAGCCGTTCGTCATCACCGTGCGGTCGCGCGGCGTCGGCGAACTGGCGTTGCGGTTTCGTCATGTGCTGCGTCACGCGCTGCTGCCTGCGACCACGTTGGGCGGCTGGTTGATCGGCGGCCTGCTCGGCGGCGCGGTCATCACCGAAAAGGTCTTCGGCAGGCCGGGTCTCGGCACGGTGACGCTGGGGGCCGTGTTGACCCACGACGTTCCTGTGGTGCTCGCCGTGGTGCTGCTTGCGGCGTTCGTCCATGTCGCGGCGTCGACGCTTCTGGACATTCTCTATGTCGTTATCGATCCGAGGTTGAGGGCGCAATGACCGCTTCGTCACGTACAGCCATGGAATCTGCCGCTGTCCTCGGCGCCGAAGCCGTCGCGCTGATCGTCGATCCGCAACCGGATCTGGCGCCGGCGCGGTGGCGCTCCCTGCCGGTTGGATTGATCCTGTCGGTCCTCTTCATTGCGCTGCTGCTTGTGGCGGTGATTGCGCCGGCGCTGTTCACGCGCTTCGATCCACTGCTTGGCGATTATTCGCAGGGGCTCAGGCCGCCCGGATGGGAGCATCTGTTCGGCACCGACCGGCTCGGCCGCGACGTGTTCGCGCGGACGGTCTACGGCGCGCGCTATTCGCTGCTGATCGGCCTCGGCGGCATGGCGGTCAGCCTGGCGTTTGGCGTCGTACTCGGCATTCTGGCGGGACAGCGCAGCCGGCTGCTGGACGAGGCGATCTCGCGCCTGTTCGACGTGCTGTCATCGTTTCCCGGCGTGTTGCTGGCGATGCTGGTGGTCACCTTCCTGGGGCAGGGCATGGTCAATGTGGCGATCGCCGTCGGCGTTGCCGGCATTCCGAAATTCGGCCGCGTCGTGCGGGCGCAGACCCAGCTGGTGCGCGATGCCGACTATGTCACGCACGCCTCGATCTATGGTCTGGGACGTGGGCAGATCTTCCTGCGGCATGTTCTGCCCAACGTGCTGGTGGCGGTGCCGGTGATCGCAACGGTCTATATCGGCAGCACGATTCTCGCCGTCTCGGGACTGAGCTTTCTCGGCCTCGGCCCGCAACCGCCGACCCCCGAATGGGGTGTGATGCTGGCGGAGAGCCGCGACGTGCTGCGGGTCGCATGGTGGCCCGGCGTGTTTCCCGGTGCCGCGATCACCCTGACGGTGATTGCGTTCAGCATCGTCGGCAACGCCGCGCAGGCGGCCTTTGAAAGGAGGACCGCATGAGCGCCGCCGAACCGCAGACCGCGGTCGCAGCAACGCGGCGCGTGCTTGTCGATGTGCGCGGGCTGTCCGTCGCCTTTCCGGGCGTGAACGACGGCCTGCCGGTCGTGCAGGGCGTGGACCTGACCGTTCATGCCGGCGAGTGTGTCGCGCTGGTCGGCGAATCCGGGTCCGGCAAGAGCGTCACGGCGCGCAGCCTGCTCAATCTGGCCGGCGACGGCGCCGACGTGTCGGCCGATCTTTTCCAGATCGCGGGCCGCGACGCGCGCGCATTTTCGTCCGCCGACTGGCGTCGCCTGCGCGGCGTGGTGACGGGCCTCGTCATGCAGGATGCGCTGGTGTCGCTGGACCCGCTGCGCACCATCGGGCAGGAGGTCTCGGAGGTTCTGTCCAGCCACCGGCTGCTTCGCGGCCGCCGGGAGATCGAGGCCCGCGCCATCGAGACCCTCGGCAGGGTCGGGATACCCGATCCGCAGGATCGCGCGAAGCAGTATGCGCATCAGCTGTCGGGCGGTTTGCGTCAGCGCGCGCTAATCGCTGCCACCATCGCCGGCGAGCCGGATCTCATCATTGCCGATGAACCGACCACGGCGCTCGATGTCACGGTGCAGGCGCAGGTGCTGCAGGTTCTGGCCGACCGGCTGCGGGAGGGCGCTGGACTCCTGCTCATCAGTCATGATCTCGCTGTGGTGTCGGGCATCGCGGACCGCGTCATCGTAATGCGCGAGGGGCGTATCGTGGATCAGGGGCCGGTGGCCGATGTGCTGACGCGGCCGCGTCATACCTACACCCGCGACCTGATCGCGGCGATTCCGTCGGAAGACTCGCGCGGTCACCGGCTTGGCTCGGCGCGTCTCGCGCCCGCCGACGGCGCAGAGGCGATCCGCGTGATCCGCGATCCGCTGCCCGATCGTCGCCCGGTCGGTGCGGATGTCGTGCTGGACGTGCGCGATGTCTCCAAGAGCTTCGCCAGCCGCCGCGCATCGGGCAGCCGCGAACCGACCGTCGCGGTGAAGGACGTGAGTTTTCAGGTTCGCGCCGGCGAAGTGGTCGGCATCGTCGGCGAATCGGGCTCCGGCAAATCGACCTGTGCGAAGATCGTGCTCGGACTGCTGACGCCGGATCATGGCGAGGTCCGCCTGCTGGGCCAGCGCTGGTCGGGCGTGACGGAGTCCTCTCGGCGGGACTTGCGTCCGCGGCTGCAATACATCCCGCAGGACGCCCTGAGCAGTTTCGATCCGCGCTACAGCGTGTTCGATATCATCGCGGAGAACATCCGCGAGCATGCGGCCGCTTCCGCGCGTCGCGAGCGGGTCGCCGGGCTGCTGGAACAGGTCGGCCTCAAGGGCGAGCACCTGACCAGAAGCCCGCGCTCGCTGTCGGGTGGGCAGCGCCAGCGCGTTGCGATCGCCCGGGCGCTCGCGGCGGAGCCGGCGCTCATCGTCTGCGACGAGCCGGTGTCGGCGCTCGACATCTGCATTCAGGCGCAGGTGCTGGATCTGCTCGCCGAGTTGCAGACGCAGCGAGACCTGGCGCTGCTGTTCATCTCCCATGATCTCGGCGTGATCCGCCACGTCTCCGATCGCGTGCTCGTATTCCATGCCGGCCGGATCGTCGAGCAGGGCGAGGCGACCCCGTTGTTTGAATCGCCAAACGACGCTTATACGCGCACATTGCTGGCCGCCGTGCCTCGCGCGCAGGGCAGGTGACAAAGGCCGCGCCGCCGATCAAAATATCCTGACCGATTGCGCCACGCGATCCGCCTGCTCAGGTGGTGGTCGTGGCGCAATCTCTAGGTCCGGTTTGTTTTGACGAGATCGGCGATGATGCTTCCGAGTGGCGTATGCCCTTTCAGCGTCCATCGGCCGTCATCCCGAAACGCAATCCATCCTTCGTTGAAGCCATCGAGCATCCGGATGCGTGGTTGCGGATTCTGCATCCCCTGTGCTCGGAACATCTGCTCCCATTTTTCGCGCGGCACGATTTCAAGTGCGACGGGCCGTCCGAGCGCTTTTGCAAAGGCGGCCGCGAGATCGTTCGGAGAGACGCGGGCTGGCCCTTCGAGCTCCACGATGCGTGTCCCGTTCCAGTCCTCGCGCAGCAGCGCGGCGGCCTGCGTTCCGACATCCTGCGAGGCCACCATCGCGAACGCCTTGTCGGCGGGTTGCAGGAAACTGCGCAGGACGCTTTCGTCGCGGGCCGTTGCGACATCCCAGCCTGCGTTATCCATGAACCAGCTTGGCCGAAGGAACGTGACCGGAAGATCGAGGGCGCCAAGCGCTTGTTCGAACAGCGACTGCTGGCTCAGCAGATTCTCGCGGGGAGCATCCGCGCCGATTGTCGAGAGGCTCAGCACCTTTCCGGGGCGCGCTTCCGTCAGGGCGGTTGCCACTGCGGCGGCCGCGCGTCTGGCTTCGGGGAAACCCGGTTCGGGATCGAAGATCGGCGGCGGGAGGATGAAAACGCCCGTGGCGCCTTTGAAGGCGGCGGCAAGGCCTGACGCGTCGTCCATGTCGGCCAGAGCGACGGTGCAGCCTCTGCTCTCCCAGCCCGCCGCCTTGGTCTTGTCGCGCAGAACGGCGCGGACGGGCAGTTTGGCGGCGAGCAGGGCGCGGGCGACGGCCCCACCCACTTTGCCCGAAATTCCAGTGATCGCGTACATGACGTGTCTCCGATTGGCCGAGGTCTCGACGATGCCGGCTCAATCTAGATCGCGCTTCATTGTGATTTTAGCGCAATAATATCAGTGTTATGATGACTGAAAATCATCATGCCTTTGATGGTCGCAATTGCCTGATGGCGGAAAGGACCCGCGACAGATGACCTTCGATACGCGGCTGCTGAATGGGATCGGTGTTCTGGCCGCCGTGACCGAGGCCGGGAATTTCGCCCGCGCCGCGGAGACTCTCGGCCTGACGCCTTCGGGGGTGAGCCGCGCCATCGCCCGTCTTGAAGCGCGTGTCGGCGTGCGGCTGTTCGACCGGACACCGCGCGATGTCCGCCTCACCGAGGAAGGACGGCGTTTTCATGCGCGCGTGATGCCCCTTCTTGCCAGTCTGGACGAGGCGGCTGCCGAGGTCTCGGGCACCGCCGCGGCCGTGCGTGGCCGGCTGCGCGTCTCGGTTGATCCGTGGTTCGCGCGGATGGTGCTTGCGCCTGAACTGCAGCGGTTTCTGGCCCGTCATCCGCTGGTGTCGGTCGATCTGGCGACCAGCAACTATCGCGAGGAGATGATGGCGGGCGTTGACATCGCGATCCGGTTCGGTCCGCCGGATGCGTCATCCCTCATCGTGCGCAAACTAGTGGAGACCCGCGTGCTCACCGTCGCGGCGCCGTCCTATCTTGAGAGGCGCGGTGAGCCGCGCTCGCCAGACGAGGTGGCAGATCACGAGGCGCTGTTGTTTCGCGATCCCCAGACCGGGTTGCCGTTTCCATGGGAATTTCGCCGCGGAGACGAAAGTGTCGAGATCAGGATGTCGGGTCGTCTGATTCTCGATGATCCATCCGTTGCGATATCCGCCTGTCTGGCGGGGCAGGGGCTGTTCCAGAGTCTCGAGATAGGGCTCTCGCCATTGCTGGCGCGCGGCGAACTCGTGCAGGTTCTGCCGCAATGGTCGGGCGAGCGCTACCCGCTCCACGCCTATCATCCCTCGCGCCATCTTCCGCCTGCCAAAGTCAGAGCGTTTCTGGATTTCGTGCAGGAGATCGCGGGGGCCAGCGGGACATGACGATCCACCATTGAAGCGGCCCGGACCGGACATCGGGCGGGGACCTGCTTTGACAGGGATGCGGCATTCGTGGTTTATTTTGACTAACTAGTTAGTTTTATGTGGAAGGCGGCTGCTTCCGTTTGCACGGCCGAGTTCACCGGCATTCGCCTCGCCTGAAGTCTGAAAGAACAAGGAGAAAGATCATGGCCGCACGTCACAAGCGTCCTCCGGAGCTGGAGGATGCGAGCCTCGAAGACATCATGGGCCGTTATGTGGGGCGGTTCCGCGACAAGAAGGCGGACTGGGCGGCGTTCGAGGATGCCAAGATCGAGGGCTGGAAGCGGGCGCAGCACC
>JAEYAW010000040.1 GCA_023404675.1 Pseudomonadota bacterium
CGTTACGACGCCGTCCTTGACGGCCACGGCGATGTGGCTGTCATCGATGATGGAAGGATCATATTTGATCTCGTCTTCGACGTCCTTCTTGATCGAAGCATCTGTGCGGAACCATGAGACCATGACGCTCTCCTTTCGTCGGTTGTGCGGGAAGCTTCTTCGCTTCCGGAAACCACGATGGAGGCGATCCGTCCGCGGCGCATTGACCACCGTCATCGGGCTGAGATTTCGATCGGGCACCGGTCCCGAACGTTAGGCCTTGCGGGCTGCGGGTCGCCGGCGATCCGGCGTAGCTTTCCCTCATCGACGACCTCGATGCGGCTCGCTTCGATCAGCCGTATGGCTCCGGCGCGCTCAAGCGCGTGAAGGGACCGGCAGAGCGTTTCGCCGGCGATCGCCAGATAGGCCGCCATGTCGCGGCGCGGAACCGGGAACTCGATGGCCCGTCGGCCCGACGGGGTAATCTCCCCGATACCTCGCGCGATCAGGCAGTGCAGATAGGCCGCCACGCGCGCGTCCCGCCTTTGAATGCCCAGCAGGGACGACAGTTCGTAGGCTGCATCCAGTTCATCCAGTGCTGCTGCAAAGAACGTGCGTTCGAGCCCCCTGTCCGCTTCCATGAGCGCCATAAAAGTCCGATGATCGAGGCAGGCCACGTGGGCAGCCGTGGCCGCCTCAACGCCGCAATCGCGCACCCCTCGGCCAGGACTGCCGAACAGAGCGCCTGGAAACAGGAATCCCAGCACGCGATATGTGCCGTCCTTGTGAAGCTTCTGGAGACGCAAGACGCCGGACAGGACCACGCCAACGAAGCTCGGCTCGGTGCCCTGGTGGATCAGCCCTTCATCCGGTTCCAGACGACGAACCCACCCACAATCGCAGATGGAGCGGTGCAGACGGGAACTTTCATGTATGGCGAACTGCGACCCACCGGATCTCCGGGTCAATTTGGGGGCGACCGGTTCGCACTGCGGCATGAACATGACTCCCTCCCTGGCGACTGCAAGGCCAAGGATGAGGCAAGAAGTTCACGTCTGGCTGGCGCGAAGTTCACGTTTCTGTAAGGTAGGCTATGGGGGGCTGACCACCGTGCCATCGCGCGAAAGGGGCGACCGACATCTGATCTGGATCAAAGACGTCCATCGGGTCAGAAGCTACCCTGGCGCTAAAGCGAGGACCCAGACCCATGAAAATCCTGCTTCTGGAGGACGACGCAAAGCTCGCCGGTTACGTTTACAGGGGTCTCGAAGAGGGCGGACACAGCGTCGATCACCTCACGAACGGATGTGACGCGCTCTCTCATGCGCTCTACGCCGAGATCGACCTGGCGATCGTGGACCGGATGGTTCCAGGTATCGACGGGGTATCGGTGGTCCGGGCGTTACGGGGCGCGCGGAAGCAGGTTCCCGTGCTGATGCTCACGGCGCTCGGCGACGTCGCCGACCGGGTCGAGGGGCTCGCCGCCGGAGCCGACGACTATCTTTGCAAACCGTTCCATTTCGCGGAACTGCTTGCCCGGATCACGGCGCTCGCCCGCCGTGGTCATCAAGCCTTCGAGCCCCATGTGCTGAGCGTACACGACCTCTCGCTCGACCTGCTCGCCCGCACGGCGAAGCGGGGCGGCAAGCAGATCGACCTTCAATCGAAGGAATTGGCGCTGCTTGAGGTTCTGATGCGCAATGCCGGCCGCGTCGTGCCGCGCACGCTGCTGCTCGACAAGGTCTGGAACCTGAATTTCGAGCCGAGTACCAGCATCTTGGAAACCCAAATCAGTCGACTGCGCGCCAAGATCGACAAGCCATTCGACCTGCCGCTCGTTAACACCGTTCGCAGCATGGGCTACACTTTGCATGGCCCTAGCTAGCCTCTTTGCGGCCTCAACATTCCGAACCGCAGTCTATGGCTCCGCGGTGCTGGTCGCAGCGCTCGTCGTCAGTGGGGTAACTGTCTTTTCGACGGTCCGCACGACTCTGGACGAGGACGTTCGCAACCAGGTCGAGTCCGCGCGAGCTGCCCTCATCGAGGTGTACGCGGCCGAAGGCAGAGACACCTTTCTGGATCACGTCCGACGGATCGCCTTGCGCCTTGGCGCCTGGCGCGAGGCAATCGTCGTATATGATACCCAGGGCCAACGATTGGCCGGCAACATCGCTATCCCGCCACCGCCGGAGGGTTGGCATGAGATCGATGATCCCGCGTTGACGGTGGCTGTCAGTTACCCTCGGATTCTTGCCAATGTCAGCGTGCTCGGCGATTTTACGGTGCTCTCGGGCCGCTCGCTGCAAACGCGGGACGTGACGCTGCGGACGCTCGCGTACTCAGTTTCCGGCCTTGCTCTCCTTGTCATGATTACCTTCATCGGCATCGGCATCGTCCTCGGCAGTCGGGCCCAGCGCAGACTAAGTTCTATCGGCGCGGCGCTGGAGCGCGTGTCGCTGGGCGATCTTTCGGCCAGAGTACCAGTCGATTTCGGGATTGATGCGACCGACAAACTGGCGGGCCAGATTAACAACCAGTTAGCGCGACTCGAGTCGCTTATCTCCTTGACACGCGCGACGTCGGCCACCCTCGCCCACGAGCTGCGAAGCCCGCTTGCCCGTGCGACGCTCGCCATTGAGCGCGCCGCCGACGCCGCAGAGAGCGACCGGGCAAAGCAAGCGCTCGGTGAGGTGGAGGCTGAACTCGCTCGGATCGCCGCCGTGTTCGACTCCGTTCTGCGCATCGCACGCATCGGCAGCCAACCCTCATTGGACAGCGGGCATATCGAACCGGCTGCACTTCTCGCCGAGTTGGTCGAGATATTCGGCCCCGTGGCGGAGGAACGCGGCATAAAGCTCGAGCTTGCGGCACCCGACGATTCGAACCTGCTGCGCGGCGACGTGTCTATGCTCCGCCAGATGGTCGCCAATTTGATCGAGAACGCGCTGGCCTATTGTCCGGCAGGCGCAACGATAACGCTTTCGGCGGAACCGCGGAGCGGCGGCAGGGTCGCGCTCGTCGTCGCCGACACCGGACCGGGAATCCCGGAGGAGGAGCGCTCTCGCGTGACAGAACCCTTTTACCGCGGCGATGCCGACAAGGCGAATCGCGGCACTGGGCTTGGCCTTTCCATTGTCCAGGCGATTGTCGCCCGCCACGGAGCGCGCCTCGAACTTCTCGATAACCGGCCGGGTCTGAGGGTGGTGGTGGAGTTTCCACCTGCGGGACAAGCACCCGCGTGACATGGCAGGTTTCGGATCGGGAGCCTGCGCGCCCGCATTCAAGGTCGTGAAGCGCCACCTTTCCGCCACAGTGCCCAACCGGACAGGAACGCTATTCCGGCGCCGCAAATAACGGCGTTTGTTTGAGCAAACGGCGTGTCGGCAAAGCCGATCACCCAAGGCGAGACAGTAAGCCAGGCGCCGAGGGCTAGTCCCAGCCAACCCTGCCATTCCGCCCTCTCCGCAAGGGCAGCAACAGCAACCAGAAGCGCCAGCGCACCCGTTATGACGAAACTCCAGATTGTCAGCGGCGCCCATGCGCCACCGGGCGTCATTTGCTGCAGCACGAGCGGCGACACGACCAGCCAGCCGCCAAGCGCGACCACGATCCAGCTGTGCCAATTGCGCGTGCTCAAGTCGCTCATCTCTGACAGCCAAAGGCACCCTCACTGTGACGACTTGCGCATAAGGCGCCAATGACCGCCGTCATTGCAGCAATAGCCAAGCGCGAAGGCTGGTGCGTTCCAACTTCACTGCAGGTTCGACTGAGCATCTCGTCCGGCCCATCGGACCAGAACACTCCCGCACAACATGCTTATGCCGATGGCTATGAACAGCGGACCGCCAAAGCTGGCGGGAAGGAGGCCTGAGGCCAATGAGACCGAAAGCAGCATGAGGCTGAATTCGCCTCCGTGAGCCAGGATGATGCCGGTTCGCAATGACGCCGGAAGTGGTTCGCCAAACCCGCGAGCGACAGCGAGAAAGATCAGCGCCTTGCCGAAGAAGAGGATCGCGAGCCAGATCAGCACAGCGGGCCAGGATGACGCCAAGGTTCCGAGCGGAATTTGCGTCCCGATGCCGATGAAGAAGATGCCGACGAAGAGATCGCGAAAGGGTCGGATTTCTCTTTCGACGGCATGACGCGCATCGCCTTCACCTATGACCATCCCGGCGGCGAAGGCAGCGAGCGCCGGAGAAAGCCCGGCGAAGGCTGCGGCGATAGCGGAGCCGAGTGCGATCGCGAGCGCGAGTAGCTGTGCAAGCTCTGGATCGCCAGAGGCTGCAATCCACTTGGCGATCAATTGCAACGGTCCCCGCGCGATGAAGAGAAGAGCGACCAGCGCCACGGCTCCAAGAATTACGGTAATCGCTCCGAATCCTTCGGCGGCGCCGCTCGATGCATCGTACAACAACAGGAGTGCCACGGCGGCAAGGTCCTGAAACAGAAGCACGGCGATCGCCATGCGCCCCGGCAGCGAGCCAAGGGCGTTCACGCTCGCCAGCACCTTGAGGCATAGCGCGGTGGATGACATCGCGACGGCTCCGCCGATGAGGACCGCGGGGACGATGCCAAGGCCGAACAGAGAGATTGTCGTCGCAGAAACGAGGATCGTCGTGACCGCAACCTGCGCCATGCCCACACCGAAGACATGACGCTTGAGAGACGCGAGTTTCTCGAATGAGAATTCCAGGCCGAGCGCAAACAGCAGAAGGACCACCCCGATTTCACCGATGGTGGTCAGGGCGGCGCTCTCTGAAACCAGTCCGAGACCCGACGGTCCGATCAGTAGCCCCGTGAGAATGTAGCCCACAATGCTTGGAATTCCGATCCGCGCGCAGATCGTCACGAGCACAAAGGCTGCGACAACAAGGAGAGCGCCACTTTCGAGAAAGCCGGTCGTGCCGTGCAAATCGATTACTTTCCACTTCGCTGCGAGCGATGGCCAAGGTCGACAATCAGTCTCGTGACTGCGAACGCACCCAAGCCGTTATTTGCGAAGCCGTCATGGCGCCGCTGGTTCTGCCAACCTCGCGGCCGGCCTTGAACAGGATCATGGTGGGAATGCTGCGGATCCCGTACCGGCCCGCGATCTGTTGTTCCGCTTCCGTATCGAGCTTGCCGAGGCGGACATGCGGCTCCAGTGAACGCGCCGCAGCTTCGAACTGGGGCGCCATCATCTTGCATGGCCCGCACCATTCTGCCCAGAAATCCACGAGCAATGGCAGCTCGGCGCTGGCGTGGCGGTCAAAATTGGACGCAGTGAGAATGACCGGCTTCCCCTGGAAGAGCCGAGCCCCACAACGGCCGCACTTGGGATCGTCGGCCAGGCGATCTTCGGGAACGCGGTTGGTCGTGCTGCATTCCGGGCACACGATGGTGGGCATTACACTTCCTCCAAACGACTTTACCGCCGTAAACGAGCGGCGTTCTTCTTCTGACCTGTAGCAACAGGAGCTATTGTTTGCGTGCTTCCCTCTGCCGCGGCTCGGGAAGGTATTCCACGCCGCCACCCTGACGCCGCACGGGCTGCGGATAGAGCGTCATGAGCTCCAGGATTTCGTCGGGCATATCGGTGCTCACCGAGAGTCCCATGTTCCGCGCCTCGTCGGCGAAGATGGGGTAGTCGTGAGTCCAGGTTCCCGTCGCCAGCTTTGCGGCCAACGACCGGGCGCGTTCCTGGTCCGTGTTTTCGGCAAGGAACTGCATGGCCATGGTCTGGACCTGGGCGATCGCCTTGCGTCCGACATCGGCCATGACCAGCGTCTGGTCGTCCACCTCGGCGATCGGCTTCTCCTCGGCAACCTTGATGATCGACGCCGCCGGCATGCCGCCGAGCTGCGGGTCGATCGGGCCGAGCACAGAATGGCGACACATCACGATCTCGTCGGCCGCAAGGGCGATCAGGGTACCGCCTGACATCGCGTAATGCGGCACGAAGACCGTCACCTTGCCCTTGTGCCCCTGGATCGCGCGGGCGATCTGGGCCGCGGCCAGCACCAGGCCGCCCGGTGTGTGCAGCACGATGTCGAGAGGAACGTCGTCGTCGGTCATCTGGATGGCGCGCAGGACCTCCTCCGAATCGTTGACGTCGATGTAGCGCATGAGGGGAAAGCCCAGCAGGTTCATGGTCTCCTGGCGATGGATCAGAAGGATGACGCGGCTGCCGCACTTCTTCTCGATCTGCGCGATCTTCCGCGTGCGCATTGCTTCGAGATACCTGCGCTGCAGAACGGGCTGCAGCGCGGAAATGATGAAGAACAGCCAAAACAGCTGCATTATGTCCATGGACTTTGTCCTCCTCTCCGGCGTCCATCCGGCAAGAACCCGTAGATGCCTTCGTCTCGATAGTAATGGCGATAGGTTGCGCTAGGCCTTCGCAACAGCGGCGTGATGAGCCAGCCGGCGACGAAGCCGCCGATATGCGCCCACCAGGCGATCCCGCCCGACGCCTGGTCACCCAAAGACATAAATCCCGGGATGAGCTGCATGAGGAACCAGATCAAGGCGAATACAAATGCCCGGACTTCGAAGAACAACGGTATGAACAGTATGGGCACGATCATAACCAGCCGGGCCGCCGGAAACATCCGCGCGTAACACCCGATCACACCTGCAATCGCGCCGGATGCACCGAGCGCAGGCACGACCGAGTCAGGGTTCGCGAGCGCATGGGCCACCCCCGCAGCCACGCCGCAGAACAGATAGAACAGGATGAACCGCCCAGCACCGAGACGGTCCTCGACCGCGGGACCGAAAATCCAGAGTGTCCACATGTTGAGGATGAGGTGCAGCCACCCCCCGTGCAGGAACATATTCGTCAGGAAGGGAGTCCAATCAGAGGGGGCGACAAGAC
>JAEYAW010000041.1 GCA_023404675.1 Pseudomonadota bacterium
GTCTTGTCGCCCCCTCTGATTGGACTCCCTTCCTGACGAATATGTTCCTGCACGGGGGGTGGCTGCACCTCATCCTCAACATGTGGACACTCTGGATTTTCGGTCCCGCGGTCGAGGACCGTCTCGGCCCCGGGCGGTTCATCCTGTTCTACCTGTTCTGTGGCGTGGCGGCCGGGCTGGCCCATGCGCTCGCCAATCCCGACTCGGCCGTGCCCGCGCTCGGTGCATCCGGCGCAATCGCTGGCGTGATCGGGTGTTACGCGCGGATGTTCCCGGCGGCCCGGCTGGTCGTGATGGTGCCCATCGTGTTCATACCGTTGTTCTTCGAAGTGCGGGCAATCGCGTTCGCCCTAATCTGGTTCTTCATGCAGCTCGTACCGGGCTTCTTCTCATTGGGTGTCCAGGCATCGGGCGGGATCGCCTGGTGGGCGCATATCGGCGGCTTCGTCGCCGGCTGGCTCATCACGCCACTGTTGCGCAGGCCGAGCGCAGCCTATCGCCAGTACTATCGGGACGAAGGCGTCTACGGCTTCCTGCCGGATGGACGCCGGAAAGGAGAACAAGGTCCATGGACGTGATGCAAGTCTTCTGGCTTTTCTTCATCGTGTCGGCGCTACAGCCCGTGCTGCAGCGGCGGTATCTCGAAGCGATGCGCACGCGAAAGATCGCGCAGATCGAGAAGAAGCGCGGCAGCCGCGTCATTCTGCTGATCCATCGCCAAGAGACCATGAACCTCTTGGGCTTTCCCCTCATGCGCTACATCGACGTCAACGACTCGGAGGAGGTCCTGCGCGCCATCCAGATGACCGGCGACGAGGTTCCTCTCGACATCGTGCTCCATACGCCTGGCGGCCTCGTGCTGGCGGCGACCCAGATCGCCCAAGCGATCCAGGGGCACAAGGGCAAGGTGACGGTCTTCGTGCCGCATTATGCAATGTCAGGCGGGACCCTGATCGCCATTGCGGCCGACGAGATCGTGATGTGTCGCCATTCTGTGCTCGGCCCGATCGACCCCCAGCTCGGCGGCATGCCGGCGGCTTCAATCATCAAGGTTGCCGAGGAGAAGCCGATCGCCGAGGTCGATGACCAGACGCTGGTCATGGCCGACATCGGCCGCAAGGCGATCACCCAGGTTCAGACCATGGCTTTGCAGCTGCTCGCGGAAAACACGGACCAGGACCGCGCCCGGTCGCTGGCCGAAAAGCTTGCGACCGGAACCTGGACCCACGATTACCCCATCTTCGCCGAAGAGGCGCAGAGCATGGGACTGCCGGTGAGCACCGACATGCCCAACGAGATCCTGGAGCTCATGACGCTCTATCCGCAGCCCCTGCGGCGCCAGGGTGGCGGCGTCGAATACCTTCCAAAGCCACGACAGAGGGAAACACGCAGACAATAGCTCCTATGACTGCGGGGCAGAAAGAAGCGCCGCGTCATTCAGGACGGCAATTCAATTGGAGAAAAGCGATGCCGACACTTACATGCCCGCAGTGCAACACCACCAACCGTGTGCCCGAAGAGCGCCTGACCGACGATCCAAAGTGCGGCCGCTGTGGGGCTCAGCTCTTCCAGGGAAAGCCGGTCATCCTCACTACATCCAATTTCGACCGTCACGCCAGCGCCGAACTGCCATTGCTCGTTGATTTCTGGGCAGAATGGTGCGGGCCATGCAAGATGATGGCGCCCCAGTTCGAAGCCGCCGCACGTTCACTGGAGCCGCATGTCCGCCTCGGCAAGCTCGATACGGAGGCGGAACAACAGATTGCGGGTCGGTACGGAATCCGCAGCATTCCCACCATGATCCTGTTCAAGGCTGGCCGCGAGGTTGGCAGAACCAGCGGCGCAATGACGGCTTCGCAAATAGCGGCCTGGGTGCGCTCTCAGTCACGAGGCTGATTGTCGACCTTGGCCATCGCTTGCAGAAAAGTGGAAAGTAATCGATTTGCACGGCACGAACGGCTTTCTTGAAAGTGGCGCTCTTCTTGTTGTCGCAGCATTTGTGCTCGTGACGATGTGCGCACGCTTTGGCATTCCAAGCCTTGTGGGCTACATTCTCACGGGGCTATTGATCGGATCGTCGAGTTTCGGTCTGATTTCAGAGAGCGCCGCCCTGACCGCCATCGGGGAACTTGGGGTGATTCTGTTGTTGTTTGCGCTCGGCTTGGAGTTCTCCTTCGAGAAACTCGCGTCTCTCAAGCGTCACGTTTTCGGTCTCGGCCTGGGGCAGGTTGCCGTCACGACGATCCTCGTTTCCGCGGTGACAATCTATCTGTTCGGGCTTGACATCATCCCCGCGATCCTCGTCGGTGGAGCCGTCGCGATGTCATCCACCGCGCTATGCCTCAAGGTGTTGGCGAGCGTGAACGCCCTTGGATCGCTGCAGGGGCGCATGGCGATCGCCGTACTTCTGTTTCAGGATGTTGCCGCAGTGGCATTCCTGTTGTTGCACGATGCATCGAACGGCGCCGCCGAAGGATTCGGAGCGATTACCGTAATTTTTGGAGCCGTGGCGCTGGTCGCTCTTCTCTTCATCGCGCGGGGACCTTTGCAGGTGATCGCCAAGTGGATTGCAGCCTCTGGCGACCCAGAGCTTGCACAGCTTCTCGCGCTCGCGATCGCACTCGGCTCTGCTATCGCCGCAGCATCCGCCGGGCTCTCTCCGGCGCTCGCTGCCTTCGCCGCCGGGATGGTGATAGGGGAAGGCGATGCGCGTCATGCCGTCGAAAATGAAATCCGGCCTTTTCGCGATCTCTTCGTCGGCATCTTCTTCATCGGCATTGGGGCGCAACTTCCGCTCGGGATCTTGGCGTCATCATGGCCCGCTGTGTTGACCTGGCTCGCGATCCTCTTCTTCGGCAAGGTGCTGATCTTTCTCACTGTCGCTCGCGGGTTTGGCGAACCACTTCCGGCGGCTGCGCGAACCGGTATCATCCTGGCTCACGGAGGCGAATTCAGCCTCATGCTGCTTTCGGTCTCGATGGCCTCAGGCCTCCTTCCCGCAAGCTTCGGCGGTCCCTTGTTCATCGCCATCGGCATAAGCATGTTGTGCGGGAGTGTTCTGGTCCGGCGGGCCGGACGAGATGCTCAGTCGAACCTGCAGTGAAGTTGGAATGCGCCAGCGTTCGCGCATGGCTATTGCTGCATTGACGGCGGTCATTGGCGCCTGATGCGCAAGTCGTCACAGTGAGATTACCTTTGGCTGTCGGAAATGAGCGCCTTGAGCACATGCAATTGGCACAACTGGCTCCTGATCGA
>JAEYAW010000033.1 GCA_023404675.1 Pseudomonadota bacterium
GCGCGCCAAACGTGACGAGGTGCAGATGACCCGCTCCAACGCCGCAGGCTCCACCCGCGCCGCGGTGCCGTTGCAGACGCCGATGTCGCCCGGCGATTCCATCGTCGTCGGCGAACGCTGGTTCTGACCGGCTCGCTCCGGACGACGATCAGGGCGCGACCCAGCGCCGGCCCCAGCTGCCTTTCCACCCGGTCAGCGCGCCGTTTCGGAACTGCAGGTAGAGCGGATCGCGGCGCGGAAAGAAGCCGCTGCCGCCATTCTCCCGATACACCATGAACAGCTCCTGCCCCGGACGGCCGCGCACGTAAGTGAGCGGGATGCCGAGCGCATAGGCCGCGTCGGACGCGCTCATGCCGAAGGCCAGCGGCCGCGTGTTCGAGAGCGTGCGCGTGAACGGCGGATCGAACCGCTCCGCCCGGGCCGCAGATGCCGCACAGACGAGACACGTGACGGCGAGCCTTGAGGCGAGCTTGGGGCCGGTTCGAATCATGCGCTGCTCCGAAAATCTTCCCTCGAAAGCTACACCAGCGCATTTGCGCGCGAAATGGAGCCTGCCCGAGGCCGTCGTCACAGCTCCGGCGCGGTCTGGCGGGCGATGATCTGCTGCCCGAACAGGCTGCCGATCAGATCCACCGCGACGCGCGCGGTGCGGCCGCGCTCGTCGAGGAACGGATTCAGTTCCACGACGTCCACGGAGCGGACGAGACCTGAATCGTGCAGCAGTTCCATCACCAGATGCGCCTCGCGATAGGTCGCGCCGCCCGGCACCGTGGTGCCGACGCCGGGGGCCAGCGCCGGATCGAGAAAGTCCACGTCGAACGAGACATGCAGCACGCCGCTCCGCGCCTTGACCCGCTCGATCACGCGGCGGATCAGCACGCTGACGCCGAACTCGTCGATCTGGCGCATGTCCGCGATCGGGATCGCACGGTCGCGGATCAGCTCCTTCTCCAGCGGATCGATGGTGCGGATGCCGAACAGCGACAGCCGATCGGGCCGGATCGACGCGCGAGGCTCCGTGCCGAGGAGATTTCCAAGGCCGTTCTCTCCGCACAGGAACGCCGACGCCATGCCGTGGATGTTGCCCGACGGCGAGGTGCGCGGCGTGTTGTAGTCGGCGTGCGCATCGAGCCACAGCACGAACAGCTCGCGCCCCTGCGCGTGCCAGTGCCGCGCGACGCCGTTCACCGAGCCCATGGACAGGCTGTGATCGCCGCCGAGAAAGATCGGCACCGCGCCGTTGCGCGCCAGTTCGTACGCCTGCGCGCTGATCGCGCGCGTCCATGCGGCCACCTCGGCATAGTGGTGGGCATTGGCCGGTGCGGCCGGTTCCCGCCCGGGCGCGGGGCGGGCGAGATCGCCGTGATCGGCGACGCTGTAGCCAAGGCTTTCCAGCGTCGCGGCGAGGCCCGCGGTGCGCAGCGCCGCCGGCCCCATCAGCGCGCCACGTTGCGAGGCGCCGACTTCGAGCGGGATGCCCAGCAATGCGATCGCCTTGCCGTCCGGGTGGGCCGGATCGGACGTCAGCGCGTCACGGGAAAGGCTGTCGGTCATGATCGCTCCGTCCGCATGCGGGCTGCGGGGCAGGCCAGCGCCACGCGAAGGTATGAAAGCAGCGTTCGATTGCAAGCCTGCGATGGCGCGGATCAGTCGGCGGGCTTCCAGTCCGTCATCTGCAGCCGGTGGCCGCCGAGCTTGGCGAAGGCCCGCTGGCGGCATGAGAAGACGATGATCTGCTGATCCCGCGCAATGCGGTGCAGGGCGTCGAACATCCGCTCGATGCGGTCGTCGTCCGAATAGACCAGCGCGTCGTCGAGCACGACCGGCGCGGCCTTGCCGTCCCGCGCCAGCAACCGCGCGAAGGCAAGGCGCGTGAGGATCGCAAGCTGCTCGCGCATGCCCCCGCTGAGCGCCGTCACCTGCTCGTCCTGGCCGTTGCGCGTCAGCGACTGCGGCAGCAGCGTGGCGTCGTCGAAGGTGACGGACGCATCGGCGAACAGCACGCTCATCAGCGGGCGCAGCTCGCGCATCACCGGCTCGAAATAATGATCGCGCGCCTCGCTCCGCGCCGCGTCCAGCGTGTCGCGCAGCCGGGTCAGGACACTGACTTCCTTTGCGAAGCGCGCCACCTCCGCCCCGGCGGCGGTGCGCTTCTCGATGGTCTCCTGCCAGATTTCCTCGACCGCATCGTCGGAGCGCGTGCGGATGCGCTCGTCCAGCCCGGCCAGCTGCCGTTTGAGCTCCTGCGCCTGCGTCTCGGCGTTCTTCAGCGCGGATTGCATGCGGCGGTGGGCAGCCTCGGCATTCGCCAGATCGTCGGTCGCCTGTTCGAGGCTCGCCACCTTCTCCTTCGCGGCGGTCAGGGCGGCGTCGGTCTCGCCAAAGCTCCGCATCAGCTCGGCCTCGCGCTCCGCCCGTGTCGCGATCGGGCCGAGCTGGGCGTCGAGGGTCCTGATCTCGCCGGCAAGCGTATCGACGGCGCGTTCGGCATCGAAAGCCGCCTGCGTCGCGGCCTTGAGCGCGGCCTGTGCGCTCTGCGCGGCGAGGCGCGCCGTGCCGATGCGTTGTCCGGCGGCGGCCAGCGCCAGCCGGACCGCGCCGGTCTCTTCCGCCGTTTCGGGAGCGTCCGCGCTGATCGCCGCCAGCCGCGCGATATCGGCGCGCAAGGTGTCCAGTCCGTTCGGCGCAAGCAGCCTGAATCGTTCGTGGGCGAGCCTCGCCGCGCTCTTCTGATCGTGCGCCGCCGCCTGCCGCGCGCGCGCGGCCGCGATGTCCTCCACGCCGATCCGTTGCAGCAGATCCCGGCGCGTCTGTTCGGCGCGCGCAAGCTGCGAGCCGTCGACGACGGGCGGCACGATCGTCAAGGCGCCGATGCCATCGATGTCGAGACGAAGCGGCCCGGCGACGCGATGGTCCTCGCCGCCCGCAAGCGGCTCGCCGTCGCGGGTGATGCCGGCGGCGACACCGTCGCGATAGTCGATCCGCACCGTCGGGGACTTTGCCGCCGCGATGGCGCGCTGACGAACGAGTTCGGTGTCGGCCTGCTCCAGCTCGCGCAGCAGGGCGTCGGGCACGTCGAGCGCCTGCGCGGCGGCCTTGTGATTTTCGCCGGCCTGCCGCGCCGCCTCAGCTGCGGCGAGCGCCTCGCGCAGGCCGCCGAGTTGCGCCGTGGCCTCGCGCGCGCGCTCGGCCCGTTCGCACAGCGCCAGCAGATCGCGCGCGCGCTGTTCCTCCTGCTCGGCGACCTCGACGGCCTCGCGCGCGCCGAGCTCGGCTGTCGAGGTCTCCTGCCGGTTGCGCGCCGCTTCCTCCTGTCGCGCGGCTGCGGTCGCATGAAGGCCGTGAAGCTCGCGCGCGCGCGACAGCGCGGCCCGGAACGAGTCCAGCGCGGCGCGCGCCGATTCGCCGGTGTTGGCGGCGAGCTGCAATTCCGCGCGTGCGGCGTCGAGCATCCCCTTGCGGGCCTTGGCGTCGTCGAATGCCTTCTCGGCCGCTGCGGCGTCTTCGCGCAGCGCGGCGATCTCCGCCGGATTCTCGATCTCGGTGAGCCGCGCGCGCAGTTGCCGGCGCGTGTCGAGCGCCGTGCGCAGATCGCGCACCTCGCCTTCGAGGCGTTGTTCCTCAGCCAGGAGTTCGTCGTGCAGAGCGATCGCCCGCGCGTAAGGGCCATCCTTCTTGGGCCCTCTGCTTGTCATGAGCCGTGCCAGTTCCTCATCGCAGGCGACGAGAATCTCCACCATGCGTCGCCCGCCGGTAATGGCTTCGACCTCGCCCTGCACCGAGGACAGCACGTTTTCACGCGCCTGCTTTTCGTCTTCCTCCTCGCTCTTCTTGCGAAGATCGAGCCCGGTGACGCCCTGCCGCACCCACAACAGCCCCGCTGGTCCTGCCCCGCCATCGCGCACGAGATTGCCGATGAAGCGCTCGGCCTCGTCCGCCTGCGCCAGCAGCCGTCCGGAGGCGAGATCGCGCACGGTGGCGCGCCGACCGCTGAGGAATTGCTTGGTGAGGCGATAGGCGCCGTCGCCGGTCGTGATGTCAGCCTCGATCAGCGGGCTGCCGCCGCTGTAGGGCTGCAGTCCCTTCACCAGCGCCGGCGCGCCGGTATGCGCCTGAAAGAACAGCGCATGCAGCGCGTCGAAGCAGGTCGATTTGCCGTGTTCGTTGGTGGCACACAGCACGTTGACGCCATCGGCAAGGCCTTCGATGGCGATGCCTTCGCCGGCGAAGCGGCGGATGTTGTAGAGGCGGAGCGCGGTGAGTTTCACGACGCCACCTTCTCGCAATAGGCGAACAGCCGCGCCAGCGCCGCGCGCGCAATGTCGCGTTCCTCCAGTGCGAGTCGTTCGTCCGTGCTTTGTGTCAGCAATGTCTCGGCGGCGTTGCGCAGCGCGCCGGAGCGGTCGATCAGGTCGAGATCGGTGCTGGTGCAGTCGCTCGCCAGCGCGTCGTCGTCGATCGCGGCGTAAGCAAACTCGGGTGCGACCTTGTCGAGTGCCGTCAGGAGCGCGGAGCGGCTGGCGACGCTGCATCGGCCCGAGGCGACGACCCGCAGCAACGTCTGGCGGCGCGCGGCACCTGTGACGAGATGCCCGGCGAGGCGTGCGGCCGCATCGTCCCCGGACATCAGGGCGAGCTCGAGCGTCTGCCAGGTGAAGCTTCCGGTCGGCAGCGGCGTCACCTGCGGCGGCGCGGAGGGGCCGTCGATGCCGACGAGCAGCGCCTGCCCCGGCTCGGCGTGCTTGAAGCGATCCGGCTCCGGGGTGCCGCTGTAGAAAGTGCGCTCGTTGATCTGCATCCGCCCGTGCCAGTCGCCGAGCGCGAGATAGGAAAGGCCCGCGCGCTGTGCGCGATCCGGCGCGAGGATGTCGGATGCGCCGCTGTCCTCCGAAAAACTCTGGATCGCGCCATGGGCGAGGCCGATCCGCACCGCGCCATCCGGGGTGATCGCGCCGTCCATCCATTCGGTGAGGTCGCGGCCGGGCCGGCGGGCCGGGCAGGGCGCGGGCAGCAGCACCGCGTTGTCGCCGAGCGCGATCGGCGCGGGCTCGACCGCCAGCGTCACGTTGTCGGGCGCGGCGGCGCGCATCGCCGTCCACAGTGGATCGGCGGCCAGCGAATCGTGATTGCCGGGCAGGAGGATCCAGCGCAGCGGCGCATGGTCGCGCATCGCGGCGAGCGCCTGACGCAGGATTTCGGGAGCCGGGGTCTCGGTGTCGAAGGTGTCGCCCGCGAGCAGCACGGTGTCCGCGCCATGGGCGCGGGCCTGCTCGGCCAGCCGCTGGATCGCGGCGTGCCGCGCCTCGCGCAGGCGGCCGCGCAGGTCTTCGGGCAACTGGCCGAAGCGCTTGCCGAGATGCAGATCGGAGGAATGGATGAAACGAAGCATGGCGACCGGAGGGAAACCAGAACCCGGCGCTCAGTTCAAGGCCGGCATCGCGTGCCGCTCGCGGGCGCGGGCGATGGCCTCGTCCAGCCGCGCGCGCGAGGGCGTGGTGAGCCGCTCGACATTCAGAAGCCGCGCCAGCGTCAGCGCCGGATCGGGCTCGTCCAGCAGCGCCATGTTGGCGGCCGCGACGGCCGCGAGTTCGGCCAGCGGAATCTCGGCGATGTTGCGCCACGCATCATCATCGAGCGGCGGGCGGAAGGTGAGGAATTCAACCACGGTGCCCTTGCGCCAGACGAACGGGCCGGAGGTTTCGATGGTGCGGTCCGCCTCGCGCAGGTGCAGGGCGATGCGTTCGCGGATCCGGTTTCCGGTGCGCAGCCAGCCATGGGCCCGCGCGATGCGCTGGGCGAGAATGTCCTCGCGCAGCGGGGCTTCGCAATCGATCACCGCTTCGATCATGCGGCGCAGCGTGTCGCGGTAGTCGAAGTCGTGGAAGCGGTCCGGCTCGGCCGCGATATGCGACAGATCGGTGATCCGGTACGGCGCAACACTCTCCGCCGGACGCGCGGCCGATCTCACCGCTTCGAACGGCTGCGATTCGTCTTCCGGTTCCCGGGCATCGCCATCACTGCCGGGAGGCGTGGCCTCGGGCTCCGTCGGGGCGGGCGATGCGTCCGGCTCGACCGGCTCGATCTCGTGCCCGAGATCCCAGCCGGTTGCCGCCTCGTCCGTCGGTTCCACATCGGCCTGGACGCGTCGGGACTGGTCGAGCAGATCGTTCAGCGCGGCGTGCAGGCGCTGCGACGCGCCATCTGCATCGAACCACCAGTCGGTGGACCACACCCGCAGGATGTTCCAGCCGAGCCCGCGCAGCACCTGCTCGCGCACCTTGTCGCGATCCCGCGCCGTCGCCGAGCTGTGATAGGCCGCGCCGTCGCATTCGATGCCCGCGAGATAGCTGCCCGCGCGGTCCGGATGCTTGATGCCGAGATCGACGCGAAAGCCCGAGATGCCGACCTGCGGCACGATCTGCCAGCCGAGCCGGTCCAGCGCCTCCGCCACCATCTCCTCGAACGGGGACTCGTGATCGCCCAGCGATCCATCGTCCTGCGCGGGCAGAGCGGCCGCGCCGCGCGCCGCGTAATCGAGGAATGCCTTGAAGTGCCGCACGCCCAGCGACTTCGAGCGCTCCGCCGCGATCTGGTCCGCCAGCATGCCGGAGAACACGATCAGTTCCTGCCGGGCGCGCGTGATCGCGACGTTCAGCCGCCGCTCGCCGCCGGTCTTGTTCAGCGCGCCGAAGTTCAGGCCCAGCTTGCCCGCCGCATCGGTGGTGAAGGTCACCGAGAACAGGATCACGTCGCGCTCGTCGCCCTGCACGTTCTCGAGGTTCTTCACGAAGGTCGGCTCGAACCGATCGTCGGCGAAGAACCATTCGAGTTCCGGCGCATTCCGCCGCGCCTCGTCGAGCAGGTCGAGGATGAGGGTCTGCTGCTGGACATTGAAGGTGATGATGCCGAGCGTCGGCCGCTTGCCCTCCGGCAGTTTCAGCCAGCCGCGCATCCGGCGCACGGCTTCGTCCGCCACCGCGCGCGCCTCGATGGGATTGGTGCGGCTCTTGCGCGTGCCGCCGTCATAGACCGAATGCGGCAGATGCTGCATCCGGACCGCGCGGTCGTCGACCATCGGCGAGGGGAAGGTGACAAGCCGGTTCTCATAGTAATGACTGTTGGAGAAAGCGATCAGCGACTCGTGCCGGCTGCGATAGTGCCAGCGCAGATCGCGCATCGGGATGCCGGAGGCCCGCGCCTCGTCGAGAATGCTTTCGAGATCCTGCTGGAAGGATGGCGTCTCGTCGTCGCCATCTCCGTCGCTCGCGCCGAAGAAATTGGTCGGCGGCAGCTGCTTCGGGTCGCCGACGATAATGGTCTGCCGGCCGCGCGCGATGGCCCCGACGGCGTCCCATGTGGTGATCTGCGAGGCTTCGTCGAAGATCACCACATCGAACAGCGCCTGATCCGGCGGCAGATACTGGGCGATGGAGAGCGGCGACATCAGCATGCAGGGCGCGAGCCGGGAGAATGTCGTGGGCATGTCGCCGATCAGTTCGCGGATGGTGCGGCTCGGCCGCCGCAATTCCATCTGGTGGCGCAACAGCCCAAGTTCGGAGCGTCGCGGCACGGACTGCGCCGAGGGAAGCCCGTGGGCCACGGCGCTGGCGACGCGCGCCGGCGTCGCGGCGCGGACGAGGTCGTCGATCGTGCGGAAATCCGTGATCGCGTGCTCGTGCTGGAAGCGCCGGAAATCGCGGAGTACCGGATCGCCATCCAGCGCCGGCTTCAGCCACCAGCGCGCATAGGCCAGCCGGAACGATTCGCCGGTTTCCGCCGGGGCGATGGATCCGGCCTCGATCTCCGCGACCAGCGGCTCAAGGTTCGAGGCGATGGCCTTGCGGCGGACCGCGCACCAGGACGACCAGTCGCGCAGCATGCCGCGTTCGCGGCTCAGCGCGGCGAGTGACGCCGACAGCTCCGACAGCGGCGTTTCGCTCTGCCCCACGCGCGGATCATGGCCAGCCAGCGTGGCGAATGCGGCGGCCGCCTCGTCGAACGCGGTCAGCGCGCGGACATGGTCGCCGGCCGCCTGCCGCAGCGGATCGGGTCCGTGAAACACGCTCGTGTCCGGTTCGAGCGATGGCCCGATAGCGCGGGCGATGGTTTTGATCTCGTCGATCGGGCGGCCGAGATTCACCAGCGAATCGAGCAGGCGTTCGGCGCTCGCGATATGGTGCTCCACCGCCGCGATGTCGGTGTCGAGCCCGGCGAAGCCGTCGAAGCGGGCCAGTGGCGCGGCGGTCGCTGCAACGTGGGTCTGCTGCATCCGGCGCAGCAGCGCGATGTCGCGTTCGGGATCGGACGACCCGCCCGCCGCATAGCCGCTCAGCCGCTTGACGACGCTTCGCCGCCCGAGCCAGCTCATCGGCCAGAACGAGGCCGATGCGGCGCGCCAGGCCTGCTCGATTTCGTCGACCGGGATGCGCATCACGGCGTCGCGGGCATAGCGAACGGACAGGCCGGACTCGGCGGCGCGATAGCCTGAGATCACGGATTGCAGATCGCTCAGCGCGGCGCGCGCGTGCTTGAGCTGCGGATCGGATATCATGCCATGGTCGCGGCCCGCGCTGTCGCAACGCGGCGGCGAAGACCGACAGGCGCCGGAGTCCGTCGAGCGCGCCGTCGTCTGCGGCCGGAAGGCCGATCCGCGCGAGGAGCTCGCTAAGCGCCGTGCGAAGCGCGCCGCTGGCCGCCTGCAAGGTCGCACCGGCGGCGAGCAGGTCGTCCTGCCACGAGGCCGACCAGGTGTCGCGATCCACCAGCGCCAGTCCCGGCGCATTGCGTGCCCCCACCGCCGCGAAGACGCGGCCGAGATCGGCCGCCAGCATTTCGAGGTTGCGGCGGGTGGCTTGGTCATGCGCGTCGGGCGCGGCCCATGACAGCACCGGCGCGTCACGATCCTTCCCCCGCAGCGCGAGGCCCATCGCCGCATAGGCCGAGAGGCCGTTCGGGTAACGGCGATGCAGCGCCTCGACATAGGCGTTCAGCTCGTCGCGACGGACCCTGAGCCGCTCGTTGACCGTGACCCAGTCGTCCTCGTTGAAGCGCGTCCGGCTCTCCCACGAGGCCCTCAACTGGTTGAGCAGGGTCTTGCGGTCGGCCTTGCTGGAATGCAGCTCGATACAGGACGCCCCGAGGCCGTGCTCGCGCAGCCGGCGATGGACGACGTTCAGCGCCGCTGTCTTCTCGGCGACGAACAGCACGGTCTTGCCGGCCGCGAGACAGTTGGCGATCATGTTGGCGATGGTCTGGCTTTTGCCGGTGCCGGGCGGGCCGACGATCACGAAATCGCGCCCTTCCGCCGCGGCGAGACAGGCGGCGAGCTGCGAGGAATCGGCCGGCAGCAGCGACACAAGGTCGGCGGGCGCGCAGGTGCGGTCAAGGTCGTGTCCGTCGCGGAACGGCACGTCCGCTCCCTCGAACGCCAGCTCGGGCGTGTCGATCAGATGGCGCACGACCCTGTTGTTGCGGAGCGCGTCGGTGCGCTCAACGAGGTCTTTCCACATCAGGAATTTGGCGAAGGAGAAGGTGGAAAGCGCGGCGTCGTCCACCACCTCCATGCCCGGGACGTCGCGCACCGCCTGCCGCACCTGCCCAAGGATGCGCTGCACGTCGATGCCGTTGTCGTCGCGCGGCAGGTCGTCGAATCCGGTCAGCTTGAGCCCGAAGTCCCGTTCGAGGAACTGAACGAGCGTGGCGTTGAAGCGCGGCTCGTCCTCATGGCCGCGCAACGCGAAGCGCGACGATGCGCTTTTGCGGTCGAGACGCACCGGCACCAGCAGCAGCGGGGCGAGGAAAACGCGCTCGTCCGTCTGCTTCTCCTTCCAGCGCAGGAAGCCGACCGCGAGGAACAACGTGTTGGTGCCGCCCTCCGCGATGTCGCTGCGGGCCTGCCGGTGCAGTTCGATGAGGCGCTTGTCCAATTCGTCCTGCGGCAAGGGCGAGGCCAGCTCGTCACGGCCCAGCGCCTCGGTGGCAAAGGTGCGGTTGAAGTCGCGTCCGCCGCCGTCGCGGTGGAGCTGCTGGTCGCGCTCGCCGACAGGGTTCTGCTGGGGCAGCGAGATCAGGCGGACGGCGGCTCCTTCCGCCAGCCGGTCTTCGAGATAGGCAACGTCGGTGCACAGGAACGGAATGGTCTTTCTGTTGGCGCGCAGATTCAGCAGCCGGTTGCGCAGCGTCAGGTCGAGCAGCTTCTTCTGCCAGCGGTCGATGCGGCCCTGCGCCGTCGTCGGCTTCACCTCCACGATATCGGGCGGCTGGCCGAGGTCGTCGGGCGCTTCCGGCAGCGGCAGGTCGATGTTCTCGCCAGCCATGGGCGCCGGTGCCGGCGCGGGCTGGTGCGAGGCCAGCGGCATGATGCCGCCGCTGCGGGCGCGGCGGATGTCGATGGCGGCAACGAAGTCGGCCGCCGCGCTTTCGTCGAGACGCGCTTCGACGAGCTGCTGCGCATGTTCGAACGGCAGGGGCGGGCGATGTGTCACGCCGGTGGTTTCGAACACGATCATCTCGCGCGCGGACAGCGCCTTGCGCAATTCCATGGCGTCGGACTCGATGGTCCCCTGCGTGCTCCGGGAGGTCAGCCACACGCCGACCGCGGCGTGGCCCCTGAACATCATCACCATCGGATGCAGCCCGGCCGCTTCCAGCGCCGCCGCGAACAGCAGCGACGTGTCGAGGCAGGTCGCCAGCGCATCGCCCGTGATCGTGCCGGGCCTCCGCACCTTCTGGCCCCGGCTTTCGAAGCTCGCGGGCGGCTCCGCGTAATGCAGCGCCAGCGCGCTGACCGTCGAATAGATCGCGGCCGCGATCAGATAGACCCGTTGCGGATTGCCGCTCTGATAGCCGTCGAGCCCCGGCGCGTGGCCGTGACGCAGCAGCCGTTCCGAGGCGTCGCGCAGGATCGGCGGCACGGCCGGATCGTTCGGCATCACGAAGGCGGGCAGAAGCTGGAGCATGTCCGCGACGCCGCCCCATTCGTCGCGCGCCAGCAGGCGCACCGACACATGCGCTTCCGTTACCAGGCGCTCGCCGGCGAACAGGCGCAGCGCGATGTCGCCGCGCTCCGCCTCGTTCAGTCCCATGAGATAAGATGCGTCGAGATCGACCCGCCGATCGGTGAGGAGGCAGGTTTCACCGGCCGCGATATGGTCCATGATCCAGGTCTTCGGCCGCAGGAACGACGGCGTCGATGTCAGTTCGAGCCGGCAGGCGGCGAGCGTCTCGCTGGTCGGATTTTCGATCGAGATCGCGCGAACGATGGGAATGGCGTTCTGGAAGGAGGCGTAGGTAAAGGAGGGTGCGATATCGGCGACAATTCGAATCTCACCGGGCGAAGCAATAGCTTCGCTCGTCTCACGCACACCCGGCATCGTGAAGCTCCGCCCGCCCGACCTCAATTGGAGGTTGAGGGTAGCACCCTGCCCCAAGGATTCAAGAGTTGCGTGTCTGAGAAACTACAACTTCATGATGAATATTTGACGAGAATTAAATCAGAAAACCACGGTCTTGCGGCCGTTCAGAAGCACGCGCCGTTCGAGGTGATGTTTCACGGCGCGGGCCAGCACCCGCGATTCCGTATCGCGGCCGACGGCGACGAAATCGTCCGGCGACAGGGCGTGGGAGACGCGCTCGGTCTCCTGCTCGATGATCGGGCCCTCGTCGAGATCCGGCGTCGCGTAATGCGCTGTCGCGCCGATGATCTTCACGCCGCGCTCGTGCGCCTGCTGATAGGGCTTGGCGCCCTTGAAGCTCGGCAGGAACGAGTGGTGGATGTTGATGACATGACCGTAGAGCTTGCTCGACATCTCGCTCGACAGAATCTGCATATAGCGCGCGAGCACCACGAGGTCGGCCTTGGTGTTCAGGTAGAGATCGTAGAGCCTGCGCTCCTGCTCCGCCTTGTTCTCTTTCGTCACGGGCCAGTGGTGAAAGGGGATTCCGGCGGCCCGCGCGGTGCTCTCGCTGTCCGGATGGTTGGAGACGATGGCCACCACCTCGGCGCGCAGCCATCCGACGCGGACCTGATAGAGCAGATGTTGCAGGCAATGATCGAACTTCGACACCATGATGATGACGCGTGGCACGGCGTCGATGTCGGTCAGTGCCGCCGCCATCTCGAAACGCTGGTAGACCGGATCGAGCGCGGTTTCGACCGCCCTTCGGTCGACGTCCTGCGGTGCCTCGAAGGCGATCCGCATGAAGAAGCGGTTGGTGCCGCGATCCCAGAACTGCGCGCTTTCCTGGATGTTGCCGCCGATGTCGGCGATCGCCGTGGTGACGGTGGCGACGATGCGGGGCCTGTCCTGGCAGGACAGGGTGAGAACCCAGTTGGTCTTGGTCATGGCGGCTGCGGCTGTCCGTTGAAGGCGGCGACGGCCGGCGCGGGATGGAACCGCGCCGGCGGCATTGCGCTTAGCAGGATCGGCGGCAAACCTCAATCGGTTAGAAAAATTATTTCCTGATAGGAAATTTTGGTTCCGGATGCAGTCTGCCGCTTCAGTTCAGCCGCGCCGAGGCGAAGAAGCGGACATTGAGTCCAGGTTGCAGCACCTCGTCCTTTTTGTAGGACTGATGCAGCCGGATGTCGTCGTTCAACAGGTTCTCACCGCGCAGGCCGACAGTGATTTCAGGCACCAGCGGGCGGCCCGCGAGCTTCACGGTGTGGCTGATCTCCGCGTTGAGGAGATTGTAGCCGGGTGTGGACGTCTCGAACGCGGCGAGATTATTTTGCGCGAAGGCATGGAGCAGGTGAATCCGCGCCACCCATTGCGCATCCCGGTAATAGACGCCTCCGCCCAGACGGTGCGGCGGGATCTTGGGCACATAAGTGCCGTCGGTGAAAGTGGCGCGGACGAAATCGTACTGCGCCTCGATGCCCCACATCCCGTTCCATAGCGGCCCGACGTCCTTCTCGATCTGAATTTCCGCGCCGATGAAGCGGGCATCGCGTTGCGAATAGGTGATCTGGTCGTAGGTCGCGCCGGGCTGCCCACAGGATGCGAAGGTCGCGCCGCAGCGGATGCCGGTGAAATTCTTGAAGATGAAGTTCTTGTATGCCGTGTGATAGGCCGACGCCTCGAAGCGGAAATCGCCCGTGCCGCGCTTGAGGCCGATCTCGATCGTGTCCGCTTTCTCCAGCGTCATGTTCGGACTGCCGATCTCGAAGGTGCGCGGCGTGTCGTGCGGTCCTTTGTAGAACAGCTCGATCGGATCGGGCGCGCGCTCGACATGCTGCGCGGTCAGCCGGCCGACCATGTCGAACGGCAGATCGTACAGGACCCCGCCGCTGACGCTGGCGGGTACATAGGTGCGGTTGACCGGAAACAGCGCCGGATCGTTCGGCGGCGGCAGGAACGTTGCCGGAAAGCTGGCGCCCGTGCCGCGAATGCCGGTGCTCTCGATGCGACCGGCCGCCTGCAGGCGCAGCCGCTCGGTCATGCGCAGTTCCTCGAACACGAAGGCCGCGACGGTCTGCGCGCGCGCTGGTGCGAGCAGTTCTTCCGTTGCACCCGCAACGGAAATCCTGCGCTGTACCCATTGCACGCCGGCAAGGCCGTTCAGCGAACCCAGCGCGGTTTGCACCGGCAGATGTGAAATTTCGGCGCGAGATTCGATCTCGCGGTTCTTGAACCGGGAGCCGACGACCGCATCAAGGCCGACGCCGTTGATTTCGTCATGCATGTAGTCGCTGTAGCCCAGCCAGTAGCGGACGGTGTCGATGCCGTATTCGCGGATCGCGCGCTCGCCCCGGCTGCTCCATTTTTCCTGCCGCAGGTCGATGTGATTCTTCACCGCAGCGGAATCGATGCCGGGAATGAAATATTTCATCGCGATGTTCTGATACGCGAAACCGGCGAAGCCCTGCGCGTCGATATAGGATCCGCCGGCCGAATAGCCGCGCGACCGATAGCTGGAATTGGCTTGAACGCCGCCGCCGGGGATCTGGTAGTCGCCCGCGGCGCGCTCATAGGCGTCCACATGCATCGCGAAATTGCCGCCGCCCGCGTCGAGCGCGACCACGCCATCGTGGCCGCGATTCACGGTGGTGAGGCCGCCGCGCGACTCGAACGCCACGCCGTTGCGCGGAATCGCTGTCGGAATGCGGGCGGTGGTGGCACTGACCACGCCGCCGATGGCCTGCGAGCCGTAGCGCAGGATGGCCGGGCCGCGCGTCACCTCGACCTTCTCCGCCGCGAGCGGATCGATCGTCACCGCATGGTCCTCGCCGAGATTGGCCATGTCGGCGGAACCGATGCCGTTTTCCTGCGTGCGTACGCGAAAGCCGCCGAGACCCCGGATCACCGGGCGGCTTGCCAGCGGCGCGAACGAGGTCGCGGACACGCCGGGCATGGTGCTCAGGGCGTCGCCGAGCGAAGCGCTGGGGCGGCTGAGGGCCTCGGCGCTGCCGAGGGTCGACGTCGAGCTGAAGCCGGCCGTCGCGGGCATGCTCACGGACGCGCCCCACCAAGGCGGGGGGGCAGGTGCGGGTTGGGACGGGGCGGCGACGCGGGTTGCTTCGCGGGGCGGGCGTGAAGGACGGGTCGCGGCCCGCTTTTTCTTTGGTGCCGACACCACAATGCCGGGGAGTTCGGTTTGAGCCTCTGCCGGCTCGAATCCTGCTGTCCCCACCAACACGGCCGCCGCGGCGGCCAAACCCCTGCCCATCATTCCCATTCTCGCTTTTGCGACCTACTCGCATTTGCATCAAACATAAATGCAAATGACTTGCAACAGCGATGTCTGGCGTGATTTGGGAGTTGCTGTTCGCCCGCAGATTATGGGACGCGATAACCGCGCATGGCGCGGCGATGCGACGGAAAGGAATGCGGGGAAGGGCCGTCTGCCGGTCGGGTGCGTTACCGGCCGTATCCGGTCCCGCGCATGATGACGCCGCCGCCGGACTGCGAGCCCATGCCCATTCCTGCTGGCCTGCCGCCCGTTACCGGCGGGCGGCCGGTCGGTCCTCCCGGCATCCGGTCGTAGCCGCCGCCATAGGGCGGTCGGACGATCGGGGGCCGGCCATAGGGGCCGCCGGGGCCGACCACGATTCCGCCTCCGACCACCGGTGGCCCGTAAACGCGAGGCGGCGGGGCGTAGACGACCTCTTCCTCCTCGATCACGACGGGGCGGCGGCGCGGCGGCGGGTCGTTTTCGACCGCCCGGGAGGGCCTGGTCGCTGCGCTCTTCTGCTTGCTCTTCTGCTCGGCGCGCTTCTTTGCGGGTGCGGAATCGGGCTGGCTGCACGGACAGGTGGGACCAGCGGCCGCCAGCGCGAGCGGACCCGTCGGCGCGGCGGCGACCACCGGCAGCGGCCGGTTGCGCATCCGCTCGGCCAGCTTGCGCGCCGTCGCGGCGAGATCGCTGGCGGGAAACGCGGCAAGGAAGGTCTCATAGGACGAGGCGGTGTTGAGGAGCACGGCCGTTTCCCAGGCGATCATCTCGCGTCGGCGGTCGTAGAGCGAGCGCACGCGGGTGACGAAGGGCGGCTGGGCGAACAGCGCGATGAATGCCTCATAGGCTTCCACGCTATCCTCGGCGACGACGTGTTCGTAGGCTGTCTCGGGCTTCAGGCCGCGCAGTGCTGTCTTCCAGGTGTCCACCGTCTGTTTCTGCGCCTGTGCCAGCGGAGCGGCGGGTGTCGCATTGCCAGCGCCGCCCGGGAAGAAGTTGAACGCCGCGGTCAGCGACGAGGAATCCCACGGCGTCTGACGTCCTTCGGTGGCCTGATTGACCTCGACACGCACACGCTTGAAGGCTTCCTCGATCGAGAGGCCGGGCTCGCGCGCGACCTTGAGCAGCGCGGCGGTATAGGGGCTGTTGTCGCCGCTGCCGTCCTCGGCCTCGGCGCCCGGCGAGGTGGAATACGAGATGAAGGTGCCGGCCGCGCCCGCCTTCGCGTCGACGATGGCGAGGCCGTGCCCCGCCGTCTTGTTGATCTCGGGGAACGGATTGTTGCGGCAGGCATCCAGCATCAGGATGCGCATGCGGGTCGGCACCGAGCCGAGCGTGTTCAGCACGTCGTTCAGCCGCACCGCCTGAAGCGGAATGTCGGCCTCGCGCTTGGGGTCGACATCGACGGGCACCAGATAGTTCTCGCCATCGATCTGCAGACCGTGCCCCGCATAAAAGACCAGCGCGATGGTATCGGGGCCCTTCCCGGCAACCCTGGCCGCGAAATCGCCGACGGCGGCACGCATTTCGGTCTGCGACAGGTCGGCGGCGCTGATCACCTCGAAGCCGGCCTCGCCCAGCATCCTGCTCATCATCTTCGCGTCGTTGGCGGGATTGGGCAGCGGCGTGACGGCGCGGTACGCGGACTGGCCGATCACCAGCGCCAGCCGGTCCTCCGCCTGCGCGGCCCCTGCGAACAGGATCGCGGCCAGGGGAGCTATTGTGCAAAGCAGCATGCGGCGAAACGTCGAGACCATGGTGTGCCATCCACTCCCGGGAGTACCGAATTCAGCAAGGCTCTCCCTTGAGCAGTCGGGAGTGGTGCGGACCCGGTTCAGAGTATTGCCGCGCAGAGGGCGGGGTCTCACGCCAACGTTATTCCGGGGCGAGGGAGATATACCTGCGATCGTAGATGTTCCCTAACCTGTCCGCGCGAACGCGGCTTGACCTGCCGCCCGCGCTGCCTTTCTATCGGCTCCCTTTTCCACCGGCGAGCGCCGTGCGTCATGCCCGTCACCGATATCGCGACACGAACCTACGACCATAGCTGGCGGCTCGATCCCATCATCCGCAGCCTGCTCGACACGGATTTCTACAAGCTGCTGATGCAGCAGATGATCCGCGAGCTGTACCCGGATGTCGACGTCACCTTCTCGCTGATCAACCGCAGCCGCAGCGTCCGGCTCGCCGATGTCATCGACGAGGGCGAACTGCGCGCGCAGCTCGATCACGCGCGCGAACTGCGGTTCACCAAGAAAGAGCTGATCTGGCTCGCCGGCAACACCTTCTACGGCAAGACCCAGATGTTCTCGCCGGACTATATCCGCTGGCTCGGCAACTTCCGTTTGCCGGACTACGAGTTGCGCAAGGTGGACGGCCAGTACGAGCTGCACTTTCACGGCCCGTGGACTCACACCACGATGTGGGAGATTCCGGCGCTCGCCATCGTGAACGAACTGCGCTCGCGCCACGCCATGCGCGGGATGGGGCGTTTCGCGCTGGACGTGCTGTATGCGCGGGCCAAGGCCAAGCTGTGGAGCAAGGTGGAACGCCTGCACGAACTGGACGGCCTGCGGCTGTCGGATTTCGGCACCCGCCGCCGCCACGGTTTTCTCTGGCAGCGCTGGTGCGTGGAGGCGCTGAAGGAGAAGCTCGGCGATGCCTTCACCGGCACGTCGAACATCCTGCTGGCGATGGACAGCGATCTGGAAGCCATCGGCACCAACGCGCACGAGCTGCCGATGGTGACGGCCGCGCTGGCCGATACCGACGAGGAATTGCAGGAGGCGCCATATCGCGTGCTCGACCAGTGGCGGCATCTGTACGGCGGCAATCTTCTGATCGCGTTGCCGGATGCGTTCGGCACCACCTCTTTCCTGCGCCATGCGCCGGACTGGGTCGCCGACTGGACCGGCTTCCGGCCGGACAGCGCCCCGCCGATCAGCGCCGGCGAGCAGATCATCGCATGGTGGCAGCAGAAGGGGCGCGACCCGCGCGAAAAACTGCTGATCTTCTCCGACGGCATGGACGTCGATTCCATCGAGCAGACCTTCCGCCATTTCAACGGCCGCGTCCGGCTGTCGTTCGGCTGGGGCACCAATCTCACCAACGATTTTGTCGGCTGCGCGCCCGATGGACGCAAGGGCCTCGATCCGATTTCGCTGGTCTGCAAGGTCAGCGCGGTGAACGGACGTCCCGCCGTGAAGCTGTCGGATAACCCGGAGAAATCGACCGGCGATCCGAGGGAGATCGAGCGTTATCTGCGTGTGTTCGGCGATCTCGGCCGCGTTCGCAGCGAATTGCGGGTGTGATCGCGACAATCCTGCCAGCGGAGCGACGAGAACGATGCGTGTGCAGCCGATCGAACCCTCTGCCGACGCAAGGAGCGTGCTGCGCGATGCGCAGTTCGCCGATGCGTTTGTGGTGCAGACAGATGAGCCGACCATCGATGCCCGGCAGGCGGCGGAGCGCATGCTGAGCCGCTCGCCGGTCTGGGTGCATGGGCTGCTCGCGCTGCGGGATATTCTGGTCTCGCCGTTCGGGCTCAGATCGACGCGTGAGGCGCGTGATGCGCCCGGCAACAAGGTCGGCATGTTTCCCGTGCTCGCGGAGACGCCGCAGCGTCTGATCGCGGGCTTCGATGACAGTCATCTCGATTTCCGGCTGGTGGTCGATGTGACATCGAAAACAGAAATATCCGAGGTCACCGCCACGACCGTCGTGCTCACGCACAATCTGCTCGGCCGCAGCTATCTGATGCTGATCGAGCCGTTTCATCGGCTCGTCGTTCGCGCCATGATGCGCCAGATCGCGCGGCCCGTCTGATCAACAACAAGAACCGCAATACAAAAGAGGAAACAAACGATGGCCAACGAAACCGCGACGCTGGCGCGCTATGTGGCTGACCTGACCTTCGACGCGATCCCGCACGAGGTCGCCGAGCGTGCCAAGATGCTGACGCTCGATTTCATCGGCAGCGCGCTGCGCGCCCGCAAGGAAGCGGAATCGACGCCCTCGCTGCTGGGGATGCTGAAGGCGCTCGGCCTCGATGGCGGCGGCGAGATTACGGTGTTCGGCGACAGCCGCACCTATACACCCGCCATCGCCGCGCTGCTCAATGGCGCGTTCGGCCATTCGCTCGACTTCGACGACACCCACGCCGATTCCTCGCTGCATCCGTCCGCGCCGGTGGTGCCGGCGGCATTCGCGGTCGGCGAACTGACCGGTGCAAGCGGGCGCGAGGTGCTGACCGCGATCGTCGCAGGCTATGAAGTGTGCTGCCGTCTCGGCAACGCGCTCGATCCGACCTCGCACTACGCGCGCGGCTTTCATCCGACGGCAACGGCCGGTGTGTTCGGCGCGGCTGCGGCGGCCTCCAAGCTTTACGGTCTCAACGCCGATCAGATCGCCGCCGCGTTCGGCATCGCTGGCAGTCAGGCGGCGGGCACCTTGCAGTTCCTCGTCAACGGCGCATGGAACAAGCGCTATCAGGTCGGGGCTGCGGCGATGAACGGGGTGATCGGCGCGACGCTGGTGAAGAACGGCTTTCTCGGATCGAGCGAGGCGGTGGAGGGCAAGCACGGCCTGCTTGCCGGCTACACGGACGACGCGCATCCCGACAAGGCCGTCGCCGGTCTCGGCTCGGTCTATGAGACGATGAAGATCGGCGTGAAGCCGTATCCGAGCTGTCGCTACACCCACGCGGCGGTCGATGCGCTGATCGCCATGCGCCGCGATCACAACCTGACGCCCGAGCGCATCAAACGCATCGAGGTGGGGCTGCATCGCAACGGCATCACGCTGGTCGGCGATGCGGACACCAAGCGCCATCCGCGAACCATCGTCGGCGGCCAGTTCTCGATGTTCTTCACCGGCGCGCTCGCGCTCGATCAGGGCTCGTTCGGCTGGGACGATTATGCGCGGCTCGGCGACCCGCAGATCGAGGCGCTGGCCGACAGGTTCGACGTGGTGCAGGACGACCGGCTTGAAGTTGGCCGCACCCATCCGTTCGGCGCGCGCGTCAGCGTCGAGAGCGGCGACGAAACCTACGAGCGGCTGCTGGCCGATCCGTCGGGTGAGCCGTCGTCGTTTCCGGATGCGACCGCGATGCGTCAGAAATTCCTGCAGCTGGCGCGGCCGGTGCTGAACGAGAAGGCTGACGATCTGGCCGGTGCGCTGCTGGCGATGGAGACGTTCGACAGGTTTGGCGCGGCGGCGAAGCTTGGGCGGCAATCGCAGTAACTGGTTTCCTGGCCCGGCTCGGCTCTCTCGCGTGTCGGGGTACCGCGTCTCGTGTCGTCATCGCCGGGTCAAGCCCGGCGATGACGACACGTTGTTTCACGCGCTCAGTTCGCGTCCGAGACAATCGACGGCGGCTGTCACGCCGCCGCTGCCGTGCGCAATCCCCAGTGCCTTCAGCCCGACCTCGACGACGCCGAGCGTGCCGAGGATCATCGGCGCGTTGACGTGGCCCATATGCGCGATGCGGAAGGCGCGGTTCTGCAACTCGCCGATGCCGGTGCCGAGCACCACGCCGCAACGCTCTTTACAAAAACGCTGCAGCGCGAACGGATCGACGCCCTCGGTGGTGCGCACGGTGGTAACCGTATCGGATCGCTCGGCCGGATCGGTGATGTTGAATGCCAGCGCGCCGCCTGTCGCCCATTCGGTCAGCGCCGCCTGCACTGCGCCGGCGATCAGCCGGTGCCGGAGGTAGACCTGCGGCAGGCCTTCGGCGAAGATCATGTCGATCGCCTGCCGCAGCGCGTAGAGCAGATGCACCGGCGCGGTGCCGGCGTATTTCTGATAGTGCTCCGGCCCCTCCCGAAAGGTCCAGTCCCAGTAGGGCGTGCGCAGGCCGGCGCGCTTGTGCACCTCGCGCGCGCGGTCGTTGGCGGCGACGAAACCGAGGCCCGGCGGCGTCATCAGTCCCTTCTGCGAGGCCGACATCGCGACATCGACGCCCCACGCGTCCATTTCGAACGGCACGCAGCCAAGCGAGGCGACGGTGTCCACCATGAACAGCGCATCGTGGCCGGAGGCTTTCACCGCGCGGCCGATGGCCTCGATATCGTTGTAGACGCCGGAGGCCGTGTCGATCTGCGAGACCACGATGGCGCGGATTTCGCGCCTGGTGTCCTGCTTCAGCCGCGCCGCGACGTCATCGGGCCGCACCGCGCGCCGCCAGCTACCCGGCAGCACCTCGACCTCGACGCCCATCTGCCGGGCGGCCTCGCCCCAGCCGAGCGCGAAGCGTCCGCTTTCCAGCACCAGCAGTTTGTCGCCGCACGACAGCACGTTGCTGAGCACCGCTTCCCACGCGCCATGGCCGTTGGCGATGTAGACGTAGCAGCGCCCAGCGGTCGCGAACAGGCGGCCGAGATCGCGGTGCAGGCTCTCGGAGAGCTGCACCATCTCATCGGAGTAGATGTCGAGGGCCGGGCGGTGCATCGCGCGCAGCACCTCGTCGGGCATCGTCGTCGGACCCGGGATTGCGAGAAACTCGCGGCCCGCTCTTACCGCCATGGAAGGTCTCCGGATATGGTTGGATTACACCGGCAGGCCGTGCTGCCGCGCCAGCGCCTTCAGCGAGGTCTGCGGCCGCGCGCCGATATGCTGGATCACCTCCGCCGCCGCGAGTGCGCCGAGGCGACCGCAGGTCGCGTGATCGAAGCCGCGCACGAGGCCGAACAGGAAGCCCGCCGCGAACAGATCGCCCGCGCCCGTGGTGTCCACGACCTTCGCGACCGGGAATGCAGGCACCGCCGTCGCGCCATCCTTCGTGACGACCACGCAGCCCTTCTCGCTGCGCGTCACCACGGCCAGCGCCGCGTCGCCGCGCAGCTGCGTGGCGGCGGAATCGAAGTCGCCGGTGTTGTAGAGCGAGGTCAGTTCGGCCTCGTTGGCGAACACGAGATCGACGGTGCCGTTCCGCATCAGGGCGAGGAACTCGTCGCGGTAGCGGCCGACGCAGAACGCATCCGACAGCGTCAGCGCGACGCTGCGCCCGGCCTTGTGCGCGGCGTCGGCGGCTTTCACGAACGCATCCTTGGCATCCTGCGGATCCCACAGATAGCCTTCGAGATAGACGATCTGCGAGGCGGCGATCTGGGCGGGATCGATATCGCCGGGCATCAGGTTCTGCGCCGCGCCGAGATAGGTGTTCATGGTCCGCTCGCCGTCCGGCGTCACCAGAATATAGGAGCAGCCGGTGGCCGGTCCGCTGGCGGCGACAGGGGTGTCGAAGGCCGCGCCCGCCGCCTTGATGTCGTGGGCGTAGAGCTTGCCGATCTGGTCGTCCTTGACCTTGCCGACGAAGGCCGAGCGGGCGCCGAAATCGGCGAGGCCGACGATGGTGTTGGCGGCCGATCCGCCGGACATCTCGGTAGCTGGTCCCATGGCGGCGTAGATCGCAGCGGCCTGCGCCTCGTCGATCAGGGCCATCGCGCCCTTGGCCATGCCGTGAGCCGAAAGAAATGCGTCGTCGGTATGGACCAGCACGTCGAACAGCGCGTTGCCGATCCCCAGCACGTCGTATTTTGCCGATGTCATTGAAAAATCCCGCTTGATGTAGCCGCGACCTAACACGGCCCGAACCGGCCCAGCAAGCCGGACTCTCCCCGGGTTGCAGGGTGGCCGCTTGCGCCATCCGGCCGTGCGTGGCATGGACGGCGCGCGTTTTGAAGGATCAAGCCATGACGGCGAAACCACTCGTGTTTTCCGGCGTCCAGCCGACCGGAAACCTCCACCTCGGCAACTATCTCGGCGCCATCGTCAATTTCGTGAAACTGCAGGAGAGCAGCGACTGCATCTATTGTGTCGTCGATCTGCACGCCATCACGATGCCGGCGTCGGTGTGGGGCGGTCCGGCCGAGCTGGCGCGGTCCACCCGCGAGGTGACGGCGGCGTTCGTCGCGGCGGGCATCGACCCGAAGAAGAACATCATCTTCAACCAGAGCCAGGTGGCGGGCCACGCCGAACTCGCCTGGGTCTTCAATTGCGTCGCCCGCATCGGCTGGCTGAACCGCATGACCCAGTTCAAGGAGAAGGCCGGCAAGGACCGCGAGAACGCGTCCGTCGGTCTGTATGACTATCCGGTGCTGATGGCCTCGGACATTCTGCTGTATCGCGCCACGCATGTGCCGGTCGGCGACGATCAGAAACAGCATCTGGAACTGGCGCGCGACATCGCGCAGAAGTTCAACAACGATTTCGCGGAATCGATTGCTTCGCACAATCTCGCCGCCGCTTATTTCCCGCAGCCGGAGCCGGTGATCACCGGCCCCGCGACGCGGGTGATGTCGCTGCGCGACGGCACCAAGAAGATGTCGAAGTCCGACGCGTCGGATTATTCGCGCATCAATCTCACCGACGATGCGGACACCATCGCGCAGAAGGTGAAGAAGGCGAAGACCGATCCCGAGCCGCTGCCGAGCGAGGAAAAGGGACTGGCTCATCGCGCCGAGGCGGACAATCTGGTCGGCATCTATGCCGCGCTGTCCGGCACGCCCAAGGGCGAAGTGCTGAAGCAGTTCGGCGGCGCGCAGTTCTCCGGATTCAAGACGAATCTGGTGGACCTTGCGGTTGCCAAGCTCGGCCCGCTGGCCGCTGAAATGAAGCGGCTGACGCAGGATCCGGCTTACGTCGATTCCATTCTGATCGACGGGGCCGAGCGCGCCAACGCGATCGCGTCGAAAACCATCAGCGACGTGAAGGACATCGTCGGTTTCATTCACAAACGCTAGAAACCATCACGCAATCGCCACAATCGGTTGGGCGCGGATTGGCGAGGCATCCTTGTCTTGTCGAACCGCTGCCCGGCGTGGCACCATGCCGTCTGCGCTGCTTCGCGTGTGGTCCGCCTCGCGGGTTGCCGACAGCGCGATATCCGAGCTGGCGCGCGGGGGGGCATGCGCGCCGGCAGACGAAGACGACCGGGGCGCATATGAACAGCAAACGGCGTAGCTATGAGTCGGGCCACAAGCCGAAATGTCTGGTGGTGGTCGACGATACGCAGGAGTGCGACCGCGCGGTGTATTACGCTGCGCGATGGGCGGTGCGCGTCGGCGGCGGGGTGGTGATGCTGCGCGTGATCGAGACCGAGGATCGCAATCAGCAATGGCTCGGCGTTGCCGACATCATGCGCGCCGAGGCGGAAGAAGAAGCCAACAGGGCGCTGGATCGCGCGTCGGGCCGCGCCAATGGCATCGCCGCGATCACGCCGGAGCGCGTGATCCGCGAGGGCATGTCGAGCGAACAGATTCTCGATGTCATCGAGCAGGATGTCGATATCGCGAGTCTCGTGCTGGCCGCCAGCGCCGGGCCGGAAGGCCCGGGGCCGATCATCACGGCGATTGCCAAGACGATGGGAACGTTTCCGATTCCCGTCACCATCGTGCCGGGCAATCTCGCGGACGACGACATCGACGCGCTGTCGTAAGACAGCACGCCGTTCGCGATCTTATATCGACGGTAACCCCTTCACGATCACGCGGTTCAGGCGCGCCGCGAATGCGGCCGGATCGTCGGGCACCTCGCCGTCGAGAATCTGCGCCTGATCCAGCAGCAGCGCTGACAGGTCGGCGACGTCCTCGTCCCGCGTCTGCGCCTTCGCCGCGCCGACCGCCCTCACCAGCGGATGCCGCAGATTGATCTCCAGCACCGGCTTGAGGCCCAGGCTCTGGCTCTGCTTTGCCAGCAGCCGCGCCAGTTCGCGATCCGGGCCGAAGCCGGTGGCGACGAGACAGGCGGCGCTGTCGGTGAGGCGCTGCGAGGCGCGGACATCCGAGATGCGCTCGCCGAGGCTGTCCTTGACCGCTGCAATTGTCGCGGCGTCGTCCTCGGACGCCTCCGCAGGCTTGTCGTCTTCGTTGAGCAACGGCACGAGGCTGAGATCGATGTCGCCCTGGCTCAGCGACTTCAGCGGCTTGCCTTCGAAGTCCGTCGGCGTCGAGGTCCAGAACGCGTCCACCGGATCGGTCAGCAGCAGCACCTCGATGCCGCGCGCCTTCGCCGCTTCCAGCTTGGGGTTGGCCTTCAGCCGCTCCGCGCTGTCGCCCGCGAGATAATAGATCTCGGTCTGGTTCGGCTTGAGGTCGGCGAGATATTGCCTGAGCGTGCGCGTCTCGCCCGTCGTGGTGTCGAAGCGCGCCAGCGCCAGAAGCTGCTCGCGCTTGGCGGGATCCTCATACAGTCCCTCTTTCAACACCGGCCCGAAGGCGTTCCAGATCTTCCCGAACGCGTCCGCGTCCTTCGTCGCCAGCGTTTCCAGCTCGGACACGATGCGATTGGTGATGGCCTGACGGATTTGCGCAAGCTGCGGATTGTTCTGCAGCATCTCGCGCGAGATGTTCAGCGGCAGATCCTCGCTGTCCACCACGCCGCGAATGAAGCGCAGCCATGGAGGCAGGATGTCCGCTTCATCCGTGATGAAGACGCGGCGGACATAAAGTTTCACCCGCCCCTTGCGCGAAGCGTCGAACAGATCGAACGGCCGCTGCGACGGTGCGAACAGCATCACCGCATAAGACTGCCGTCCCTCGGCGCGGTAGTGCAGCGTCATCGCCGGCTCGTCGAACCCGCCGGTGATGGAGCGATAGGCTTCCTTATAGTCTTCCTCGCCCAGTTCGGATTTCGAGCGTTGCCACAGCGCGCTCGCCTTGTTGATCTGGCGGGGTTCGTCCGCGCCGGAGGCGAGCAGGATCGGAAACTGGATGTTGTCCGAATAGGCCGAGACGATCCGTTCGATCTCGTGCGGTTCGAGATAGCGCTTCGCGTCGTCCTTCAGATGCAGCGTGATTCGCGTGCCGCGCGCGAGCCCCTCGGCCTGCGCTTCGGTCGCGGGCGCGATCTCGAAGCCCGCGCCACCCGCCGATGACCACACCCACGTCTCGCCGCCGTCGGCGCGGCGGCTGACCACCTCGATGCGGTCGGCGACCATGAAGGCGGAATAGAAGCCGACGCCGAACTGGCCGATCAGGCCCGCGCCGTCCTTCGCCTCCTGCAGCTTCGAAAGAAAGGCGCGCGTGCCCGAGCGCGCGATGGTGCCGAGATTGTCGGCCAGTTCCTTCTCGTCCATGCCGATGCCGGTATCGGCGACGGTCAGCGTCCCGGACGCATTGTCCGGCGTGATGGTGATGGCGAGCGGCCCGCCATTTTCCATCAGCGAAGGGTTGGCGATGGCTTCGTAGCGAAGCTTGTCGCAGGCGTCGGACGCGTTGGAAATCAGTTCGCGCAGAAAGATGTCGGTCTCGGAATAAACCGAGTGCACCATCATATGCAGCAGGTCCGCGACCTCGGCCTGAAAGGGTTGTGTCCGCGCAGCGGTGTCGGCAGTCATGCAGAAATCCCGCGAGATGAGTTGAAAATCACGCGCCGATATAGCGCGATGACTGTGTCATGCAAGGGAGATTGAGACGTCAGAGCGAGGCAATCACCGACTCGAGGCCGATGATGCGGGCGAGCATGCGCAGTTCGTTCTTCTGATCGGTGCGCAGCTTTGCGAACAGCGGCGTTGCCGCCGCCCGCAGGCGCTGCAGCTCCGGTGCGCCGCCATCGAGTTTGACGAGGCCGCCCTTGGCCTGTCTCTTCTGCGCCTCGTGCAGCACGATGACGTCGTTGAGCGCGGTCACGACGCCCGGCCAATGCACCTCCTGCGCGGGCGTCAGTTTCAGCCGCTGCTTGATCGCGGCGATCTGCGCATCGTTGAGCAGCGGGTTGGTCAGCTTTGACCGCTTGCTCGGCGGCAGCGGTGCATTCGGGATCGGCGCATAGGCCGGGGCCGAGGGCTGCGAGGATTCGGGGCCGATGGAGTCGAAACTGGAGCGCAGGATATCCGAAGGCGATACCGGAAAGTCCTCGAAGCGCTGGGCCGGCGTCGTGGAAGGCGTCAGCCGGTTGCCCTTGAGATCGGTGGTGGCTGCTGGTCCGGGCGGAGCGGTCGGCTTGTTCCATCGCAGGGCGGCGGGGAGCGATATCGATGGCATCGAGAGGTCAGGCAACGATATGGACATCGTCGGCATCGACAGGGACATGCCGGCCGTGATTGCGCCGCCGGCGGCCGCGCCGCCGGCGAGTGCCCCGATCACGATCAAGACGGTCCGTTTGACCGACACCCATCGTCCCCTTCAGTTTGATCCGGCTCGCAGCCGTTGCGGAATTTACTCTTTTATCCGTGACAGCGATATCAGCGCCGGGTCTCGCGACAGCCCGCCGCCTTCGCCTCGTCCACGGAACAGAACCAGCGGGTTCCCTTGTCCACGCTCATCCTGATCTGGGCATACCAGCGCGAACTCGGCTGATGGAAGATACAGTTTCCCGAGCGGTTGACGTTGCCCTTGATACGGCAGACCGGCGAGGGGGCGACCGGTCCGGATGCGGACGCCATCAGAACCCGGCGCTGACCCTCCGCAAGGGCGGGCATGCCCAGCACCGGGGCCTGCCGGTTGCGGATCCGCCATGCCGACGGCGCGATGAAGGCCCCGGCCCACAGGCCCGCCTTCGCCGTGCGGGCGGCCTGCTCGTCGCCGTCGTAAGCATGCGGCTGGCGGATGAACGAGAGCGCCCAGCCGTTCTGAACCAGCCAGCGCTGGATGTCCTCGCCCTCCACCGTGCATTGGGCGAGCGAGCGCCCGAAGCGGTTGGTGCCGGTGATGTGGCAGGTCCATGACTGGGCGCCGACGTGGCGGGCGAGTTCGTCGCGGGCGCTGATTCCGCAGGTCCAGCGCTTGCCGTTGGCGTCGAGGCACAGTTGATCCGGAGACGGAGCCTCGATGCTCGACAGCCGAATCCGCGCATTGCCGATCTGAACGCGGTCGGCGCTGACGATCCGTGGCACGCCTGTCACATCGGCGGCCGAGGCCGCGCGCCATGGCGCCAGCGTCATTACAATGGCGATGGCCATGCAGGCCCAAATCCCGCGCATCACCGCTTGCCTGTTCCTTCGGTCGTGTGTCCCCGTGGACTTGTCGCTCGCGCGAAGTGGTGCCGGAAATTGTGGTGCCAATGCGGCGCGTCGCAGCCGTTCAGGACTGCGCGCGCAGCGACCGGCGGGCCAGCGCAAGCCCCATCAGGACGAAGGCCGACGTCACCTCGGGACCGCCGACGAGAATGCGCGTCGGCGTTTTCATCTTGTTCCATTCATAGGCCCTGAACGGCCCCTTGCGGCCGCCCTCGCCGAGTGCGGCGAGGATACAGGTCACGGCCGGGGCAAACGCAGTCCGATCGCCGCCGAGGTGGCCGAGCGCCATCAGCGCCAGCGCCGCGTCGAACGGGTTCATTTCATGCGCGACGAGTTCGTCGGTGACATAGGCCAGCACGAGCGGGCGCATCGCCGCGAATGCGCCGTGCGGATCGATTGTGCCCCGCGTATCTGCCGGGAGCGACATGAAGGCCGCGTAGCAGCGGCCGAAATAGGCGCTGTAAAGCTCCGGCAGATAATAGATATGCGAGCGCGGGTTGGCGAACGCGCCGGATTCCACCAGCCGTCGCTGGAATCCGATGATCCGCTGCACGGTCTCCAGACGCGACGGTGTTTCGACGACCTTCCAGCGCGCGCAGTTGCGGAAGCTGACTTCCAGCACGTCGAGATTCAGTGTCGGATCGAGGTCGTTGCCGTAGGGGCGTGCGCCGTCGAGATTGTCGATCCAGGTCGCGATCGCGCCGTCATAATCGATATTGTCGTTGATCGGCACGGTGACCAGCGGTTCGTTGGCGGGGCCGCCCACCTGATAGCCGGCGTAGAAATCGAGCAGCGGCTGGTCGAGGACCGGATCGTCGGAGCCGGACTGCGTGGCCGCCGAGAACGAGCACGCGGTGGTGTCGCAGTCGGGCACGTAGATTTCAAAGCCGAGCCTGTGCTTGATCTCCGCGAAGAACCGGCTGAACCGCGGATGCGGAGGAGGGGCGAGCGCGGTGATGACATCGAACGGCGTGCCGTCGCGCGCGCGCACCCGCTCGCGGCTCGGGCCGAGGCAGAACCGGATCATTGCATCGATGGCGCGTCTGGCGTCCGCCGTTTCCTGCGGCGAGGCGAGGCCGGTTTCGAGGTAGCTCATCAGCGCCTCGGAGAAGAATGCGTCGTAATAGGCCGAGCGATGCCGGATCTGCATCGGTTCCCACATCGGTTCCGCGATGCCCCGCCAGGGCGGATTGATCACGGCGGCGGCGGGCGAGCGCACGATGAAGGCGCGGGCCAGATTGAACATCAGCGTCGAGTTCTTGTAGCCGCGCGCGTTGAGGCCGGTCAGTGCCATCAGAAATTCCCGGCCGCGCAGGTCCGGATCGCCGGTCAGGTTGAAGGCCGCATAGGTCGGGATGAACCCGTTGCAGGCATAGGACGACATCAGGTGCGTGGCGCAGCGCCGGATGGCCGCGTCGATCTCAGCAACGGACGGCATCGCGGACGAAGCCTGGGCCGCAGGGGGACGAGGATGATTCTGCCTGAGCGTGTCGAGCAACTCCGCGACCGGCCGGCCAATTGCGGACCAGCCCGGTTCCGCATGGTCGCGCGCCGCGACCAATGCGCCGCGCAGGGCATCGAGACGGGCCGGGTCGCGGAGTTCCGCGAGTCCCGACCGGCACAGCAGCGGCCGCAGGGCGATGTTGGCCAGCGCCGTCCGGTAGAACTGGGCGAGATGCGGATCGCCGGTGCCCGCGGTTCCGAAGACCGGATCGCAGACGTCGTACAGCGACGGGCCGTCCTTGGCGGAGGTCAGGGTGCGCCAGGTGGCGCCGGCGAAATAGCGGGCGGTGGTCATCGGTGGGTCTTCCTGACCGGACCGCGCGAGACGGTATCCGGCACTGGCCTGCGCCGCACCGGACCGGTGTCCGCTGAAGCCTGCAAGTCATTGCAATACATGGTCGAATCTCTTGCATGAATCTATTGAACGGAAAAGTGTGACGTCAATCACTGTCGGCTGTCGCGAAACGGCACATTCTGGGGCCATCTTCACCGGCCGCCAAGACGGCCCAAACGCGAGATACGACCATGTGCAAGACCCTGATCCGCCGCGCGGTTTTCGCCTTCGCCTGCACTGCTTCGCTGATTGCCTTCGCCGAGACCGGCTTCGCCTACACCAGCGAGCAGCGGGTCGCCTGCACGCCGGACGCGTTCCGGCTGTGCTCCAGCGAAATCCCCAATATCGACGGAATTACCGCCTGCATGCGCAAGCAGAAGGCCAATCTGAGCCCGGCCTGCAAGGCTGTGTTCGACAAGTGACACCGCCGGACGTTGTTCCGGAAAGTCCTTCCGGTTAAAGGTCTGTTATAATGCAGTGCCGCAAATCGAGCACAATTCCCCGGCAGTAACCTGCCACCTTCAGGACATCGTCAGGCATGGACGCGATGTGAGTGCGCGTGCCTCGACGAATGAGTCTGAGCGAACAAGAAAGAAGACGTGCCATGAGTATCCGGCAGATTCTCACCTCGCGGCGATCGCTGACAATCGCGGTGTCCATGGCGGGCCTGCTGTCGCTGGCGCTGGGAGCTCATGCCGCGCTGAACAAGCGCGCTCCTGAACTGAGCAGGCCGGACGTCGTCGCAACGGGCTCGATCGGCGAGCAGGCGAACAAAATCTCCCGCGTCGCGCTGGTGATCGGCAACGGCCATTACCCGGACGAGAATGCGCCGCTGCTGCAGCCGATCAACGACGCACGTGCCCTGACCACCGCGCTTCGCCGCGACGGCTTCGATGTCGAGGTCGTGGAGGATGCCTCCCGCGATGATATGCAGCGTGCGGTCGAGCGGTTGAAGGCCAAGATCAGGCCCGGCTCCGTGGCGATGCTGTTCTTCGGCGGCTTCGGCATTCAGGCCGGGCGCGAGAGCTACATGATCCCGGTCGATGCGGCGATCTGGAACGAGCGCGACGTGCGCCGCCACGGCGTCAGCATCGAATCCGTGCTGGACGCCATGAAGGAGCGCGGCGCGAAGGCCAAGGTCGCCGTGATCGACGCGTCCCGCCGCAATCCGTTCGAGCGCCGCTTCCGCACGTACTCGCATGGCCTTGCGCCAATCAACGCGCCCGGCAATTCGCTGATCCTCACGGCGGCGACGCCGGGGCAGGTGGTCGGCGATACCGATGCTCAGAACAGCCGGCTTGTCGGCGAACTGCTCGGCAATCTCGATGCGGGGGGCGTTTCGGCCGAGACGGTGTTCAGCCGGACCCGCGCGGCGGTGTCGCGCGCGAGCAATGGCGAGCAAATCCCGAGCGTGTCGTCGTCCTTGACGGACGATCTGTCGTTCGGCCGCAATGCGCGCGCGGCTTCGGCGCAGTAAGCCGGCTTTCGGTTTCCAGCCAAAAAGCCGGGGGCGATCCCCGGCTTTTTGTTTTGGGGTGGCTTATTTCTGCGCGGGCGTTGCGTCGGCCATGATCGGACGCACTGGATCGCCCTCGCGCAGCAGTGCGCCGGCGCGCGCGACGACCACGTCGCCTTCGGCGAGGCCCTCGCGGATTTCCACCTGACTGCCCGACATCAATCCGGTCTCGACGCGGCGGGTCTCGACGCGCTGGCGGCGCACGACCTGAACGATGGTGGCCCCGCCGCCATAAAGCACGGCGGTGAGGGGGACCGAGACGCCGCAGCTCTCGCCTGTCTTGATGACAGCGCGCGCCGAGGCATTGACCAGCAGCGGCTTGTCCGACGTGACGGAAACGAACACCTGCCCCTGCTGGGTGTTGGGCTCGATCGTTGAGGCCACCTGACGGACCTTGCCGCTCAGTTCAAGTCCGCCGACCACCCTGATGGCGGCGGGCTGGTGCAGCGTCAGCTTCGGCAGGTCTTTCGCCGGGGCCATGGCGGCCAGATCGAACTCGCCCGCCGGAATGATCCGGAACAGCGGATCGGGCGAACGCAGCGCGGCGATCATGCCGATCTGGGCCGTCGATCCGCTGACCTGCCCCGCGACCGGCGCGGTCAGCGTCACCGATGCGCCGTCCGGTGCGGTCAGCCTTGCCAGCGGCTGGCCGGCCTTCACGGTCTCGCCGGGATCGGCAAGGGTATCGGCCACGCGCAGGCCGTCGCGGTCGGGCCGCACAGAAATTTCCTCACGCGGGATCAGGATGCCTGAGACATCCACATTGTCCGGAAAGCAGGATTTGGCCACGCGCAGGACTGTCACGGCGGCCCCCTTCGGAGCGTTCGCATCTTCCTGCGCGGCTGCCGGCTGGATCAGCATGGCCCCGGCCAGCGCAACCGACATCAGCGTCGTGGTCTTCGCAATTCCAGTCGCCGTTCCAATCGCCATGGAAACTCCCGCAGGGACATGCATCGTTGAAAAACTGGTCACCGCAACAGGGCTGAACTTATAGCGTTTTCGCGCGGCGTGGATACCGGTTCTCGTCAGGAAAGCGCGCCCATGAAGCAGGCGGCCCGGATTGGTTGAACTGCCGTGCTGCTGCGTTCAAAGCGAGGATGCATTCGGCAGTGCCGGCGAGATCGAAATCGGCGACGCCAGTTCGGTTTCGCCGCGCCATGCCACGATCTCCACCGCCGGAACCGGCCGGTTGAAGCCTTTCAGCTGCAACGGCGCGATGGGCCGGGCCTCGACCTGTGTCTCGACGACGCCGAAAACGCGCTGGCTGACGATGATCTGACCGGCCCTGGCTTCGTCGCAGAGCCGCGAGCCGAGATTGGTGACGCTGCCGACCGCCGCATATTCCAGCCGCCGGTCGAAGCCGATCTGGCCGAGCGTCGCATAGCCGAGCGCGATGCCGACGCCGAAGCCGAGATTGTGTCCCCGGTTGGTCCATTTGCGGGTGAGCGCGCCGACATTGTCGCGCATCTCCACCGCCATCCGCACCGCACGCTGGACGTGATCGGGAAACTGGATGGGTGCATTGAACAGCACCATCACGCCGTCGCCGGCGTAGCGGTCCAGCGTGCCCTCGTAGCGGAAAATGCATTCGCCCAGCGCCGCGTGATACTCGCGCAGCACGTTCATCACCTCTTCCGGCTCGGAGCTCTCGGTGAAGGCGGTGAAGCCGCGCAGATCGCAGAACACGACGGTGACTTCGCGCCGGTGGCTGGCGAGCAACTCGTCGTGTCCGTCGGACGAGGCGATGAGCTGGGCGACCTGCGGCGCGAGGAAGCGTTCGAGGCGGCGGATCCGCTCGATCTCCGAGAGCTGCTTCTGCACGCGCTCTTCCAGCGACCTATTCCAGTCGAGCAACTGGTCCGTCTGCTCGCGCAGCTTCTGCGCCTGGCTCTGCACCACGGCGTGGGCGGAGGCGAGTTCGCGGCCTTTGTGATCGACCTCGTGAAACAGCCGCGCGTTGCGCATCGCCAGCACGGCCTGATGCGCGAAGGTCTTCATCAGGCCGATGACGTTTTCCGGAAAATCGCCGGCGGCGCGCCGCAATACGATCAGCGAACCGAGCACGCCGGTCTGGTCCGCCAGAGGCACCACCAGCACGGCGTGGAAGCCCGCCGCGATCACGATGGCCTTGAGCGGATGCTCGTCGGCAGCGTCGAGATCCGGCACCGCGATCGGCCGGCCGCGTGTCGCCGCCTCGCCGAGGATGCTGGGCTCTGCGATGATGCGGTGCGCGTCGTCGTTCGCGCGCGCGACGCCGTTGGCCTCCACCAGCTCGAACTGCCCGTGCGTGCTGTCGTAGCTGTAGATCAGCACCGCGTCGGCGTGGGTGATTTCGAGCGCGCGGGCGGCGACCGTCGGCAGCACGGCATCGAGATCGAGCGAGGACGAGACGGCGCGGCCGACCTCTTCCAGCACGCGCAGTTCGTTGACCGAGCGGGCGAGGTCGCGCGTGCGCTCCTCGACCTTGCTCTCCAGCCGCGAATAGCTCTCGTTGAGCTGGGCCGCCATGCCGTTGAACTGCTCGGCCAGCTCCTGCAACTCGTCGTGGGTCTCGACGCTGATGCGGTGGGCGAAATCGCCTTCACCGAACCGGCTTGCGCCCGCCCGCAATGCTTCGATCGGGGTCAGCATACGGCGTGCCAGCAAGAGGCCCGCGACGATCGCGACGATCAGGCTGAGCGCGATCAGGATCAGCAGACGGACGATCAGATCGTGGATCGGCGCGAGCGCCTGTGACAGTGGTTGTTCGTAGAAGACGGTCCAGCCGAGCCGCGGCGCCCGTTCCGATGCGGTGAGCACCTGTTCGTCGTTGCGGCTGATGCCCCGGTGCGGGATTGCGGCTCCCTTGAGCGCGGCGGCGACCTGAGGACGCGCGGCGAGGTTGGTGCCGGGCACATCCGCCTTGTCGGAGCTGGCGAGCAACTGCCCCTTGTCGTCCACGATGTAAGCTCGTCCGCTTCGTCCGGCCGATCCGTCGCTCAGAAACTCGCTGAGGAATTTGAGATCGATGTCCGCGATGGTCACGCCGGCCGCGCGCGCCGAATGGGCGACGCCGATGGACATGAAAGCCTTGCCGTCGCGGAAGAACGGCTCGGAGAAATACACGCCCCGCGCGACGGTCTGCCGGAAGCGGATGTCGCGCGAGAAATTGCCGTCGCTGCCGACCGAGACGGTGTAGCGCGACAGCCGCAGCTGTTCACGGCCGTCGCCATCCAGATGCGACAACTGGCTGACGGCGGGCACCTGCTGCATCAGCAGCGCGTAGTCGGCGCGGCGCTGCTCGGTCGTCACCACGCTGGCGCGGGTCACCCAGCTGATCTGCCGTTCCAGATCGCTCATGGCGACCTCGATGCGGTGCGCGGTGGCCTCCGCGCGGTCGTCCATGGTGTTGACGAGGCTTGACTGGGTGTCGCGGTAGGTGATCCAGATTTCCAGCGCGCCGTTGATGGCCAGCACGAAGAATACGAGCCCGACCAGCAGGATGACGTATTTGGCGAACAGGCCGCCGCGTCGTAGCCAGCTCAGGTCGATCGACCGGATCATCATATCCCCGTCTTGACGCCATGCGGCGCGAAAAGGCGGGGAGTTGTAACATGGTTTGGTGCTTGTGCGTCACGCACGCGCGGCGTGTGGCGCTGTCCTCAGCGGCCGAACAGCTGCTTGAGGATGCCGTCGATGGGAGAGGGGCTGCCCGGTCTGGTGGGGTCGGCCCGATCCGGGGCGGCGGGGTTGCTTCCGTCAGGTTTCGCGCCGAGGCCCTGTATCAGCGACCCGAGGCTGCCCCCGAGCACGCCTGACTTGCCGTCCGGCCCGAACAGGCCCTGCCCGATGTCGCGCAGCCGCGCATAGGCGGCGTCCGGATTGTCCAGCATTCCGGCGGCGTCGGGATAGATGCGCGGCTGGTCCCACGGTCCATCGATCATGACGGGCACGCCGAGGCCGACCGGCTCGGCGCGGCTGCCCTGACCTTCCAGCGTCATGACGAGGCGGGGATCGACCCGAAACGCCAGCGAACGCTTCGGCAGGTCGATGCTGCCGGTGCCGGTCATCCGCACCAGCGGTCCCGCGAGAGCGAGATCCTGTGTCGCCGCCTGTCCCCGGTCGATGGTGAAGGATGCCGACAGCTGGCTCAGGTCCGTGGACTGAGCCCCGCTGTCCTGCCAGCCGGAGAGCGTGCTCGCCGTCAGCGAACGGATCATCTGCGCGACATTGATGCCGCGAATGGCGCCGTCGCGGAAATCGAGGAAGGCGGTACCGGCGAGGTTCGAGACCAGCGCCCGTGGCGTGCCGCCGTTGGCCTGCGCGATCACCTTCGCCTGGAGGCGGCCCTCGATATGGGAAAAATCCGCAAGGTTCGTCAGCAGCGGCAGCGCCTGCACGTCGGTGAGGTCGCAGCGCAGCGCGAGGGATGGCTGCGGGCCGGAGACGTCGAGACCGACGGCACCCGATGCCTTGCCGCCATACAGGCCGGCATTGCCGAACTCCGACGCCAGCACGCCATTGGTCAAAGTGAGGCTGATCTCGGCGGGCGCGAGGGTGAGCGAGCCGATGACGAACTGCGCGGCGGAGATTCGCGCCTGCGTGTCCACATAGTTCAGGCCGCGCAGGTCGAGCGGCTGGTTGCTCCACTCGGGCGGGGTCCCCGGGCCGGTCGTGGTGGCGACGGGCCCCGCGAGTTCGAGGCGCTGAAAGTCCACATCCAGCTTCACCAGCGGCTTGCTGGCGAGATCGACGGAGGCCCAGCCATTGAATTTCGATGTGCCCAGCATGCCGGAGAGACTGTTGATGCGCACCAGCGCGCCGGTCGTTTTCACCTCCGCCGTCGCGGCCAGCGGCTGCTTCAGGACATCGGGCATTTCGACACGCAGTTCGACCGGGATCGCCTGGCCGTCCGCGATGCCGCCGGTGGGCGTGGCTTCCAGATCGAACCGGAGCGGCGATGGCCCGATCATGGCGTTGCCGCCGACAACGATGCGGCGGTCGTCCTCGATCCGCACGGCAAGATTAATCTTCTCCATCCGATCCTCGACGCGGTCGTCCCGGTTCGAGAAGATCGCCGTGCCGTCCGTGACCGTGATGCGATCGATCGTTGCCGGCGCGGATGTGGATCGTGCGGCCGTCGCGGAGGACGCGGCCGGCGAGCGCCGGCGCAGCAGGGGCAGGCGCGCGATCGGCGCGTCGATGGCGAGTTCGGTGATGCGGGGCTTTCCGCCGAACAGGCTCGACGGATCGAGGGTCGCAGTGACCAGCGGGATCGTCAGATCGACGCGTGTCGCGACCGGATTCAGCTCGGCGACCGTGAGGTCGCGGGCGGAGACCGTCAGCAGCGGCGACAGGCCGACACGCACGGTTCCGTCGATCGTCACCCGGTAGCCGGTGTCGCGCTCGATGCGCGATTGCAGCAGCGCGGTCGCGAACCTCCCCGGAATCCCCGCGACAACCAGCATGCCCCCTGCCGCGACGACGAGAAGAACGGCGACGAGGCAGGCGATCTTCAGGGCCTTCATGGCGATGTCCCGCTGAAATTTCGAGGAGCGCGAAGGTTCAAAAATATCGACGAGGGCGGCAAAGTTATGTGACTTATGACACAGTCAGACCCGATCCGCAGCCATCAGGCCGAGCCGAGAGCCCGCATGTCATGACCAAACAAGCCGAATTCGCGGTCATCCTGAAGATGAACCCGCTGTTCGCCGATCTGGGGACCGAAGCCCTTCAGCGGATTGCGGCGCTCTGCCACACCCAGCAGCTCGGGGCCGACGAGGTGCTGTTCCAGAAGGGCGATCGGGGCGATGCGGTCTATGGCATCCGGCGCGGCCAGATCCGGATCGAGACGGGCGCGGCCGACGGCGCGCGGCTGACGCTGAACTTTCAGGGCGCGGGCGACCTGTTCGGCGAGATCGCCGTTCTCGACGGCCAGAGTCGCACCGCCGACGCCATCGCGGCGGAGCCGACCGAGCTGTTCGTGCTGCGGCGGTCCGATCTCATGACGTTTCTGGAGCGCGAGCCGAAGATCGCCATCCGTCTGATCGAGCTTTTGTGCCAGCGGATCCGCTGGGTCAGCGAGCGGATGGAGGAATCGGTGCTGCAGACGCTGCCGGTGCGGTTGGCGCGGCGGCTGTGCGCGCTGGCCGATGATTTCGGGTCGGAGGTCCATATCTCGCAGGAGCAGCTCGGCATCTATGTCGGCGCGGCGCGCGAGAGCGTGAACCGCCAGCTTCAGCAGTGGCGCAAGGACGGCATCCTCGAATTGCAGCGCGGGCGCATCCTGCTGAAGGATCAGGATCGCCTCGCGGCCGTCGCGAGCGAGCGGGGATAGCCCCGCCGCACGCCGCGTTACTCCGCGGCGCGGTGCGCGCCGGGCGGCGGTGTCGACGTGTCGGCCGGCGTATCAGCCGAATGCCCGTCTCCCTGCCCATGGGCCGGGCCGTCACTGTCCTCGTTCGAGACGATCAGGCGTTTGCCGAGCCGGTAGAACAGACTGCCGATGTCGTCCATCACCATGAACATCGCAGGCACGAACACCAGCGACAGCAGGGTTGAGAAGATCAGGCCGCCGATCACCGCGAGCGCCATCGGCGAGCGGAATTCGCCGCCGGCTCCGAAGGCCAGCGCGCTCGGCACCATGCCCGCCGCCATGGCGATGGTGGTCATCACGATGGGCCGCGCCCGTTTCATGCCGGCGTCGATCATGGCCTGATCGCGGGGATGGCCCTCGCGGACGGCCTCGACCGCGAACTCCACCAGCATGATGGCGTTCTTGGTGACGATGCCCATCAGCATGAGGATGCCGATCCAGACCGGAGTCGTCAGCTGTTTGCCGGTGATCAGCAGCGCGCCGATCGCGCCGCCGATGGAGAGCGGCAGCGAGAACAGGATGGTGATCGGCTGCAGGAAATTGCCGAACAGCAGCACCAGTACGGCGTAGACCATCATCAGGCCGGCGCTGATGGCGGTAGCGAAGCCCTCCGACAGCTCGTTCAGGCTCTCCGCGTCGCCCGAGGGGCTGACCTTCACGCCCTTGGGCAGGCTCTTCATCACCGGCAGGTCGTTGATCTGCCGCGTCGCGTCGCCGAGCGCGGAGTTGCCGACGAGGTCTGCCGCGACGGTCGCCTGCCGCTGGCGGTCGTAGCGGTTGATGCTGGTCGGTCCCTGATCCAGCGTGATGTCGGCGATGACTTCCAGCGGCACCGAGCCCTTGCCGCCGCCGATGGGCACGCGCAGCTGCTCCAGCATGTGGAGATCGGAGCGCGCGCTGTCTTCGAGCTGGACGCGGATCGGAATCTGCCGGTCGCCCGCGTTGAACTTGGCGAGCGCCGGACCGACGTCGCCGATGGTGGCGACGCGGATGGTCTCCGACAGCCCTTCGGTGGAGACGCCAAGCCGGGTGGCCAGATCGGCGCGCGGGCGGATGCGCAGCTCCGGCCGGTCGAGCGAGGTTTCCGGGGTGACGTTGGCGATCAGCGGAATCCGCTTCATCTGCGTCGCGAGTTCGTTGGCGACGTTGGAGACGATGTTGCTGTCGTTGCCGGTGACGACCAGCGACACCGCGCGCAGGCCGTTCTCGTCGAGGAACCAGTAGCGGATGTCCGGGACGTTCTCCAGTTCCTGCCCGATCGACAGCTCCAGCTCGCGCTGGGTGATGCTGCGATCGCCCTTCGGCGTGTAGTTGATGATGAGCGCGGCACGGCGCACCTCGAACGTGCCCGGCGGCACGCGGCCGCCGTCGACGAACACGCTTTCCACCTCGGGCCGCTTGCGCAGCCGCGTCACGATGTCCTCGGTGACCTTCTCGGTCGCCGAGAGCTGTGAGCCGGGCGGCAGTTCGAGGGCAAGCAGCGAGCGGGCCGAATCCTGCGCCGGCAGGAAGCCCTGCGGCAGCAGCGTGATGCTCCAGATCGAGGCGGCGAACACCCCGAGACCGGCCAGCACGGTGATGAAATAGTGCTTCACCGACCACGTGACGAGCTTGTGGTAGGTGCGCAGGATGAGGCCCGGCGGTGGCTCCTCGTGGTGGTGAGGTTTGAGGAAATAGGCGGCGAGCACGGGCGTGACGAAACGCGCGGCGAGTAGCGAGAAGAACACCTGCACCGACACGGTGATGCCGAACTGCTTGAAGAACTGCCCGGCGATGCCGGACATGAAGCTGGCCGGCGCGAAGATCGCGATGATGGTGAGGCTGATGGCGATCACCGCGAGGCCGATCTCGTCGGCGGCCTCCAGCGCCGCGCGATAGGGCGACTTGCCCATGCGCATGTGGCGGACGATGTTCTCGATCTCGACGATGGCGTCGTCCACCAGAATGCCGGTGGAGAGCGTGATGGCGAGGAAGCTGACGAGATTCAGCGAGAAGCCCAGCATGTCCATCGCCCAGAACGCCGGGAAGATGGACAGCGGCAGCGACACCGCCGCGATCACCGTGGCGCGCAGGTCGCGCAGGAACAGGAACACGATGATCACGGCGAGGATGGCGCCTTCGAACAGGGTGTGAATCGCCGCCTCGTAATTGCCCTTGGTGTATTCGACCGAGGTGTCGATCAGCTTGAGATCGACGTCGGGATACTGGTCCTTGAGCTGCTGGATGCGCTTCTCGACGGCTTCGGCGACCACCACGTCGCTCGCGCCCTTCGAGCGCTTGATGCCGAGCGCGACGATCGGTTCTCCGTTAAAGCGGGCGAAGGTGCGGCGTCCGGCGATGGTGTCCGTCACGGTGCCGAGATCGTCGAGCCGCACTTCGCCGCCGGAATTGAGCGCGATCATGGTGCCGGCGAGTTCGTCGAGCGTCTTGGCGCCTGCGAGGGTTCGGATCGCCTGATCGTTGCTGCCGATCTCGGCGCGGCCGCCCGCCACGTCCACATTGGTGCCGCGCAGGCGACGGCTGACATCGAGCGCAGTGAGACCGAACGCCTGCAGCCGGTCGGGATCGAGCGAGACCAGAATCTCGCGCTCGACGCCGCCGATGCGCTCCACCTGCGCCACGCCGCGCACGCCCTGCAACGCGCGCTTGACGACATCGTCGACGAACCACGAGAGCTGTTCGGGCGTCTTGCCCGGCGAGATCGCCGCATAGGTGACGATGGGCAGGCCGATGACGTCGACGCGCTGGATCAGCGGTTCGTTGACGTTCTGCGGCAGGTTGGCGCGCACGCGCGTCACCGCGTCCTTGACGTCGTTCAGGGCGCGGTCGGTGTTGGTTTCCAGGCTGAACTGGATCGTCGTCACCGACAGGCCGTCGGTGATGGTCGAGGTGATGTGCCGTACGCCCTCGACGCCCGACACGCCGTCCTCGACGATCTTCGTCACCTGCGATTCGAGTTCGGCCGGGGCTGCGCCGAACTGCGCCACGGCGACCGAGACCACGGGAATGTCGGCGCTCGGCAGCCGCGTGATGGCGAGCTTGGTGAAACTGATCCAGCCGAGCGTCAGCAGGATGATCGAGAAAACGACCGACGGCAGCGGGTGGCGGATCGACCAGGCGGAGATATTCAGAGCCATCAGCGTCCTCGCGTCCGCTCGAAGTCGTCGGGGAACATGGTCCGGATCCTGTCGCCGTCGTGAAGCGAGGTGCCGGCATTGGCCACGACGATCTCGCCCTCCGACACCCCTTCGAGGATTTCAACGGCTGTCGGCGAGTTCAATCCGACTTTTACACGGCGCGTTTCCACGGTGTTGTCCTTCACCACCTGCACGGTGGAGTGGTCGATCGCCGATTTAGGCACCGATACGCCGCAGCTGCGCCGGGCATCGATGCTGGCCTTGGCGAACATGCCGACTTTGAGCGCCGGGCTCTGGGTGAGGGAGAGACGTACCCGGCCGAGCTGGGTCGCGCGGTCGATTTCCGGCGCGATCACGCGGACGCGGCCGGACACTTCCGGCCCGTCGTCGAGGCTGACGCGCGCCGTTGCGCCGGGGCTGAGCTTCATCAGATGGACGCTCGGCACCTCCGCATCGAGTTCGAGTTCGCCATTCACGGCGATCCTGAACATCGGGCCGCCCTGCGGCGAGGCGGGCGCGCCGGCGCGGGTATGAACCTGTATCACGAGGCCCGGCGCGGGCGCGCGGAGGGCGAGAGTCGGCGGCTGCGCGCTGGCCGAGGTCGGCGGCATGGTGATGCGCGCGAGCTCTTGTCCCTCGGTGACGAGATCGCCTTCGCGGACGGTGATCGCGGTGACGCGGCCGCCTTCGGTATCGACGCCGCTCGCGGCCGTCTTGCGGGGCACGACGAAACCCGTTGCGCGGATCGTATCCGAGAAGCAGGCATTGGCGGCCTTCGTCACCATGACCAGCGCGCCCTGTGCCGGCGCTTCCTTCTTCTCGGCCGCAGCGTGGGCGGCAGAGAAGGCGAGGCTGGAAAACACAAGGCTCGCGGCGAAGCCCGTGGCGAGCGTCCGGATCATGAACTGGCGCGGCATGCCCATCGACTATTCTGGATCACAAAACACAAGCGTCCCACACGATGGCGGGACGCTCACTGTCGCCGGTGACGGCGCATTCAGTCACCCGGAGACGGTTCACTTGGAGGCGGTCTTGTTCGCCATCGTCACGACCTGAACGCGACGGTTGGCCGGATCGTTGGGATTGGCGGTGTCCTTCAGCTTGGACTCGCCGTAGCCGACGGTGACGAGGTCGCTGCCGTCCACGCCATATTTTTCCGTGAGGAAGCGCTTGATCGTCTCGGCGCGGCGCTCGGACAGATCCTGATTGTAGGTTTCGCTGCCTGCGGCGTCGGTGTGACCGGCCACGACGAAGGTGGAGCCCTTCAGCGCGGGATCGGACAGCGCCTTGCCGAGTGCCTCCGCTTGAGCGAGGGCCTGGCTGCTGATCCTGTCCGAGTTGTAGTCGAACGTGATTTCGAGATCGATGTTCGGCTTGTCCTGCGCGATGGCCGCGATCTGCTCGCGCTCGCCGCTCGACAGCGAGCGCGTCGTGCGGTTGCGCAGGCTGTTCACGAATTTGGCTTCTGCCGGATTCGCCGCCGGTTCGCTGGTCTGCGCGCCGGAAAGGCTGCGCGTCAGGCGCGGCTTCGGCTTCAGCGCGTTAACGATCTGGTCGGCGCCGATCTCGCCGGCGGTCGCGGCGCCGATGCCGGCGGCGAGGGCGAAGGCTGCACCGAGGCTCACATATCGAAGGCTCGTTCGAGCGGAAATTCGGAGCACGTCATCAAAGGATTTCACCATTGCTGTCTCCTGCGCGCGCGGCGTCTGGATCAAAAAATGTCGCAATAACGTCTGTGGCCAAAAGTCACGGCGCTTCCGATGCTCGCATCGCTTTGTTGCGTCCGTGTGGGGCCGGTTCAAGGTTAGAGCCCAAATCATGTCCATGCAATCCGATTCCCGGCGGGGAGCCCGGCGGATCGGACGCCGCCGTCGCGACTTTCTCCGCCCTGCGCGGTGGCAATTGAACCCGGGACGGCGTCTGGTCGGGCTTCTGCGAAGCGGATCTACTGAAGGCCGTAGCCGGCGAATTCCCTGACGATGTTCGGGTCCATCGCCTTGGCGTTGGTGATGTCGCGCTCGCCCTCGGCGGCCTGTCCGTTCCTCAGCCGGGCGAGCCCGCGGCCATAGAGCGAGGAGGTCAGGCGGGGGTTGGCCGCCAGCGCGGCGTCGAAGTCTGCGATGGCGTCGCGATACTGGCCGCTCTTCAGGTTCAGAAGTCCCCGGCTGTCGAGCGCGTCGACGAATCCGGGCCGCAGCCGCAGGGCTTCGTCGCAATCGGCCCGGGCCGGCTGCAGATCGCCGATCACGGTACGGGTCCAGCAGCGGTTGTTGAAGGCCTCGACATCACGGGCGTTGAGGCGGATGGCCTGATCGAAATCGCCGATCGCGGCGCGGTAGGCGCCGCGGCTCGCATAGACCTGCCCGCGCTTGTAGTAGGAGGTCTGATCGCTCGGATTGGCCGCTAGCCGCGTGGTCAGATCCTTCACCGTCGGGTCGGCCTGGAGCGCGGCCGCGTCGATCTTGTCAGGCATGGTCGCGGGCGCTGGGGGCGGAAGCTGGGCCGGCTTTGGCGGCAGGCTGGCGACGACCGAGCTCTGGCTGTCGGCGGGCGCAGGCTTGGCTGCTTCCGCGGCCGGAGCGGGGGCCGGCGTCGACGCCGGTCGCGGGGTCTCCGCTGCCGGCGCGGGAGCCGGTGCGGGCTTCGGCGCTTCCACGACTGGCGCGGGCTTGGGTTCGGGCGCGGGGTCCGGGCGGGGGCGCGCGATCACGGCGGGGGCGCTGACCTTCGCACCGGGGATGAACGAGAAGTCTTCCGCGAGCGACGACGACAACCACGGCACCTGCTCGCCCTGCGAGGCGCGCGTGACGCCGACGCGGGTGCGGTTCAGGGTTTCTTCCGCGCTGAGATCGGGGACGCGGATTTCCTTGAGCAGTTCGCCGACGAACAGGCTGCGGTCGCGCCCGCTGTCCGCGACGACGGAGGACAGCGCCGCCGAATACATGACCAGTGTGCCGCTCGGCGCGATGACGGGGGCGAGGCCCGCCGAGAAACTGCGGAAGCGGCGCTCGAACGGGTTGCGGCGCGATGCATCGAGCAGCGCGATCTTCACGCCGGCGCCGCGGCTGTTGATCTCGCCGAGAATGGCCTCAAGGCTGAAGCCGTCGCGCCGGACATCGGTTTCGGTCCAGATCTGGGCATCCACCGGGATCAGATAGCTCTGCCGCGACGACTGGATGCCGTAGCCGCTGAAGAACAGCATCGCCACCGAGCCCGGCTTGATCTTGCCGTAGAGCCGCTCCAGCGCGCGGCGCATGCCGTCTCCGGTCAGGTTCTCGCCGACCTCGACCTCGAAGCCGTCGCGTTTGAGTTCCTCGGCGAGATCGCGGGCATCGTTGAGCGAATCCTTCAACGGGGCCTCGCTGTCCGGATACTTGGCGTTGCCGATGACGAGCGCGATCCGTGTGCGGCCGTCAGCGGCCCAGAGCGGGAAGGCGGGGAACAGGGTCAGAGCGAAAGCAGCACAGATCAAAAGGCGGAAAAACATGCCACGCCGATCCACAAATGGTGCCGAAAGGTCAGAAAATACGTGAGGAAACTATTACTCCACGCCTCGGGGTTTATCAAACCTGCGGGGCGGGTTTGTCGCCGAAAGCTTAATTCCGGCCGCGATCCGGCCCCCGCGACAGCGCGTGAAGGCCCGCGCCCGACCCGAAGCCGCAGAATGTCGCCCGCGTCAGGCGTGGTGATATGTGGGGTAGTAACGAGAGCGGCGCATCCCAACGATTGCGCTGCGCTTCATCGGGCTACCAGAAATTACAGACGCTGTTTGGATCAGCGTCTCAGAAGCCGATGCCCAGCATCAACGCGAAGGGGCGATCAAGATAGCTGAGCCGATACACCGGCGCGGCTGGAAGCCGGTAGGCCACCGGCGTCCACGACCGGCGCAGGCTGGCGGGACGCGCGATCCGCTTGCGGACGGGGCTGGCGACCGGCAGCGGGGTCGTTGCGGCCTTTCTCGCCGCTGCTTCCCGCGCCATGGCCTCGGTGGTGTTCGCGGCCAGAACCGGCCCGGCAGGTTTCGCGGTGTCGGCCCGGGTGTCGGCCTGCGTGGCGACGGCGGTCGGCGTGGCGGCGGTCGGCATGGAGGCCGTTTCCGCATGGGCAGCCGGGAGGCTCAGCGCAAGCGCAAAGCCGGCAATCGCAATCGGGAAGCGGAGCGAGGTCGTGGTCATCAGATCAGGCCCGGTATCGGATTTCGGTCGGCTCGCGCCGGGTGCAATGAGACAATCATACCTCAGTCGAACGGGCTTGGCGATGCGGTTGTGTGCCCGGAAACGGGGAAGCACGGCATCCGTCGCCATGTCCGCCGGGATCAGAAGCCGACGCCGATCATCGTGCTGCCGCCGCCCGACGGCCGGGACGAACCGGAGGCCTGCTGCCGGGCCTGCGGCGCGGGCTGGGGCTTGCGGGGCTCCTGTGCGGCCTGCTGCTTGCGGCGCGGTTCCTCGCGCTGGACCTGCTTCTTGGCCGGCGGCTTGCGGCGGTCGTCGTCCTCGTCCTTGCCGCGCGAGGCGGTGGCCGGGGCGGGCTTGGCGACGCAGACATCGCCCTTGGCGATCTCGCCGTCCTTGCACTCCAGCGGGCAGACCCGACCGGTCTCCTTGCCGAGCGCGGCCACCACGTCGCCGGTGATCGCGACGTCATCGGAAGGCTTCTGTTTCTTCACCTTCTGGTAGCTGGCGAAGGAGACCCGCGTCGCGGCCGTCAGCTTGCCGTCGACTGTGCCGGCGAAGCAGCCAATCCGGGCCAGTTCGGTCTGCGCCGAACGGATCAGCTCCGGTGTGTTTGAGGGCGGTGCCAGACGCTTGGCCACCTCGGTGTTGAAGCGATCCAGCGTCAGCGCGACCTGCGGCTTGACGCGGTCGCAGGTGACGTCCTTCGCAAAGGCCTTGATGTCGTCGAGGCCGGTCCCTTCGCTGCCCTTGGCGGTGATCGCCTTCAGGCGGTCCTCTTCCTGCCGGCACGCCGCCTCAAGCTTGAGGGCGAGCTCGGCCTTGCGGCGTTCTTCCTCGGCCTGCTTCGCCTGCCGTTCGCTCTCGACGCGCAGCCGCTCGGCCTCCGCCTCGGCCTTCTTGCGCTGCTCTTCCGCCTGTTTGGCCTGCCGCTCGTTTTCCGCGCGCTGACGTGCGGCGTCGGCCTCGGCCTTCTTGCGGGCGGCCTCCTCGGCCTTGGCGCGCGCTTCGGCCGCCCTGCGCTCGGCCTCGGCGGCGCGGCGCTCGTCGTCCTCGCGCTCCTTCTGGGCGGCGAGTTCCGCTTTCTTCCGCTCGGCCTCGATGCGGGCTTCCTCCGCCGCCTTGCGGGCGGCTTCGGCCTCGGCGGCCTTGCGGGCCTCGTCCTCGCGCTTCTTCTGGCGCTCGGCCTCGATCCGTTCCTGCTCCGCAGCCTTCTCGGCCGCCTTGCGGGCCTCCTCGCGTTCACGCGCCGCGTTCTCAAGCAGATCGAGCCGCTGTTTGGCGGTGATCGCGAGCGGCGAGTTGGGATATTTCCGGATGAAGGCGCGGAACGCGGCGAGGTCGCTGCCGTCCTTGATCTTGTCCCAGTCGAGGCTCTCGGCCGACGACGGCGCGCGGCCCGGCGCGAGGGTCTCCGGGGGCACGGCGGCGATGGCGACATTGCCCGGAGCAGGCGCGGCGGGTTGCAGCGGCACCTGATCGCCCAGGCTGGCGAGCTGGGCGCGCGCCAGATCAGCATAGAAGCCGGTCTTGTAGGTGCCGAGGAACACCTCCCAGGCGCGGCGAGAGTTGATCTTGGCGACCAGCTCGTAGTCCGCCTTGATGTCCGCCGAGGGCGCTTCCTGCTCGATCTTCGGAGCGGGGACCAGCGAAATGTTGCCGCCGCCGAGCGATCCGTAAACGAACGGCTCCTGCCGCGCGCCGGTGGACTTCATCACCTCGTCGCGGATGCGGCCGAAGGCGAGGCGGATGTCGAGGCCCGGCACCGTGAGGTTCTTCAGCAGGGCGGTGGTGAAGGGGCTGTGGCTGCCTTCGCCGTCCTCGGCGGTGGAGCCGGCCTTGGCCGCGTAGGCGATCAGCGTGTCCGTGCTGGTCGGCTCGACCTTGCCGAGACCCGACGACACGGCGGCGCGCGAGGCGGTGCGGCGCTCGCGGCGCATCTTCACCGTGAACGGATTGTCGCGGCAGGCATCGAGGATGATGATGCGCAGCTTCTTGGCGCCATCGGCGGAGGACACCACCCGCTCCAGCGGCACGGCCTCGTCCTCGGCGTCGCGGTCGCTGGCGAGCCGGGCGTCGGTCGGGATGATGTAGTTGGTGCCGCCGATCTCGATGCCGTGCCCGGCATAGAAAATCACGGCAATGTCGGCCTGATCGGACTCGGCTTCAAACTTGCGGACCGCGCGCTTGAAATCGAGATTGCCGAGGTCGGTCTGGACATCGACCGAATCGAAACCGGCGTCCTTGAACATCTTCGCGACAGCGTTGGCGTCGCGCGTCGGGTTGGGCAGTTGCGGAACGGTCTCGTATTTCGAATTGCCGATCACCAGCGCCACCCGCCGCTCGGCGAGCGCAACACCGGGCGAGAGGGCCATGATGATGGCTCCTCCGATGGCCGCGGCGTATATGGCGAGACGCTTGATCATGGCCGTGTTCGGTCGATGCCTGTCTCTGGATGGTCCGGCGGCGATGCCGGGCCCGAAATAACGAAGCAGGGGTGACATCTGTCCCACCTGCGGTTCAAATCCCTGCGGTTCAAAACAACGGGCCGCCTGTGGCCGGGCACCAAATGGCTCAAACAGGCGCTGCTCGCGCCGCAGCGCAGCTTATCACCGATCCGCATTCGATCAATGTCGCTGCCGGTTTTCAGCGCGGCCTGCCGCAGGATGCCGGCACCACCGGGACGATGGCGCCGGCGGTGCAACGTCACTTCTGGTTCGACGCCTGCTCGCGCTCGGCGACATTGACGATTTCCACGCGGCGATTTTCGGCCGCGTTGGGATGCGCCGGGTTCTTCAGTTTCTGCTCGCCGTAACCGGCGGTCACGAGGTTCTCGGCGGGGATCTTGTAGGTCTCCACCAGGAAGCGCTTGACCGTTTCCGCCCGGCGTTCGGACAGGTTCTGGTTGTAGTCGTCGCTGCCCTTGGCGTCGGTGTGGCCGCCGAGCATGATGACGGTGCCGGTCATCTCGGCGCTGGTCAGCGCGCGGCCGAGATTGTCGAGCTGCGGCATCGCGTTCCGAGAGAGCTTGTCCGAGTTGTACTCGAAGTTGATTTCGAGGTTGATGCTCGGCCGCGTCTTGGCCATCGCGGCCATCTGGTCGCGGTCGGCCGGCGACAGCGAGCGGGGCTGTTCGGTGACGCGCTTGATGAAGGCCTGATCCTCGGAGCTCTGCCCGGTCGGCCGATCCGCGGCGCTCAGGCCGCGGGTCACCGGCGGCTTTTTCAGCTTGAGGCCGTCAATGATCTGCTGCTGGGTCATTTCGGCAGCGAAGGCCGCTCCGGCGCTTGCGATCGTCACGGCCACGATCGCGGTGGCCGTCAGGAGCCGTTTGAAAGAATGAATATGGGACATGGTCGTCTCTCCGCGTTTCCTGGCGTTTGGTCACCCGGCCATCCCGGATGGTTCGCCGTACCAATCTCACGTGACGATTGTTGCCCGACCGGACGATCTGGACTGTGATGAAGGTCACACGCGTCCTGCCGCCCGATCTGTCTGCGGTCGGCCGGGGATCCAGGACGGATTTCCGCAGCCGACGGCAAAACCTCTCTTCGGGGCTGGCTCCGGTCAAGGAGTTTTGCCGGACAAGTTCCTGTTTGTTAGAAATTCGTTAACCTTGCTGTCTGACTAACGGCCGGACGCGGTCTGTCGGCATGCGGTTTCGGTGCAACGGTATGTTGCCGGCCGGGCACAGGGGTGGGGGATTCGTGCGGGGAAGTCGTGGCCGGTATGTTTCCGAACTTCACCGCTCCTGTAGCGGCAGGTACACTCTTGGCAGGAATCGTTATTGATTGCTTCTTGTGGAATTTGATCTGGGGGTCTTGATGAATATGTCGTTGAGCCGACCGGCCGGGGCGATGAAGCGCCGCTTTTATGCAGGCGCCAGCCTCGTTGTCGCTCTTTCTGCCTCGACGGGCGCCATGGCCGATTGCGCGGGGACCGGCTATGCGGCTCTGGCGGGATCGATCCTGCCGTTTGGTGGTGGCAGCGCCATCAGCTCTCTTGTTTCTGCGATCAACACCGCGAACACGGCGTTCCTGACCCAGTCGACCGCATTCGTCGGCTCGCCCGCCAATCCGTCGCCGGACCAGGAAGGCGGCGGCGTGTGGGCTCGCGGCATCGGCGGCGAGATCAAGACCAAGAACACCACCACCACCAGCAATGTCACCCTGGGCGGGGTTGGCCTGCCGGGGCAGATCAATTGTAACAACGACACCAAGCTGCAGTTCTCAGGCGTGCAGGTCGGCACCGACTTCGCCCGGTTGAACTGGAACGGCTGGAACGTCCACATCGGCTCCACCGTCGGCTATCTCGGCGCCAAGGCCAGCGATACCTCGTCGGCCGGTCCGCTGAATCCGCTCGGCGGCACCTTCCAAGACTCGCTCCAGGTGCCGTTCGCCGGCGTTTACGCGGCGGCGACCAAGGGCGGCTTCTTCATCGACGGCCAGTTCCGTCTCGACTACTACCAGAACAATATCAACGACCCGATCGTGAACGGCATCTTCAACCAGAAGGTCGACGCGCGCGGCTGGGCGTTCAGCGGCAACATCGGTTACAACCATTCGTTCGGCAACAGCTGGTTCATCGAGCCGTCGGCCGGCATCGTGGTCTCGACGGTCAAGGTGGATCCGCTCAACATCACCGGCGGTGTCGTCCTGCCGGCGAGCTTCTCGTCCAGCCTGACCTGGCCGGGGCAGCTTCAGGTCGACGATATCAAGAGCACCCTCGGCCGCTTCAGCGTTCGCGCCGGCACCACCATCGTGACCGACAAGATCGTGTTCCAGCCGTTTGCGACCGCCAGCGTCTATCACGAGTTCCAGGGCTCCTCGACGGCGTCGATCAACAGCTTCGAGGCGTCCGCCGTGACCGGACTGCTGCCGATGACGGCGACCTATTCGACGACCACCCTCGGCACCTACGGCCAGTTCGCCGTGGGCGTGGCCGGTCAGGTTCTGAACACCGGCTGGCTCGGTTATGTCCGTGCGGACTATCGCACCGGCGACAAGATCGACGGCTACAGCCTGAACGGCGGCATTCGCTATCAGTTCAGCCCGGAAAAGATCGCCGCGCCGCTGTACGGCAAGGTCAAGGCGCCGGTCTACGCGCAGACCGCTTATAACTGGACTGGCTTCTTCATCGGCGGCAGCTTCGGCCTGCTGAACGGCAAGACCGATTACGAGTACCCGGCGAACGGCGCGACCACCAATCCGCGCTATGCCGGCGCGACCGGTGGCGGTCAGATCGGCTATGACCAGCAGTTCGGCAAGTGGATCCTCGGCGTCGAAGGCAATATCTACGCCGCAGACGCCCATGGCGCCCGCGCCTGCCCGAACAACGTGTTCTTCAACTGCGAAAGCAAGATGGACTGGATCGGCACGGCGACGGTCCGCGTCGGTTATTCCTTCTGGGATCGCCAGATGGCCTATGTCCGGGCTGGTGCCGCCTATGGCAACACCAAGCTGGTTGCCAGCTGCAACACCGGCCCGTTCAACGTGTTCGGCCTGGTCGGTTGCGGCCAGGGTGACAGCCAGACGGCGGTGGGCTGGACCATCGGCTACGGCACCGAGTTCGCGCTGGACAAGAACTGGACGGTTCGCGCCGAATCCAACTACTTCGATCTCGGCACGACGCGCTTCACTGAGCCGCAGAATCTTGGCGCGACCGCTTTCGCGCCGCTGGCGGTCGATGTCCGCAACAAGGGCTTCATCTCCACGATCGGCCTGAACTACCGCTTCTCGACGGTGCCGGGTCCGGTGATCGCCAAGTATTGATCTTCAAAAGTATTGATCGACACGGGAGACGGGCGGGCGATCCATTCGCCGCCCGCTGCCTTCAGGACAAAAACAGGGTGGCGAATCGGCGGCTGCGCAAGCAGTCGCCGATTTTCTTTGGCGGCCTGTTCTCGCCGGGGGACCTGATCCGCAGCCTGCTCCCGCTTCGGGGTGCTCAAGTGGGCCTCGGCCTGTTGCGCGCCTATCGAGCGGACTGCGACGGGACGCGACAGGCGAAGCCCGCGTCGTTTACGCGCCGCTTGCCGGCTTGCGGGCCTGAACCAGGTCCAGCCTGTGCTCCAGCTTGCCGAGAAGCCGGGATAGCTCGGCCTGTTCCTCGGTCGACAGGCACGAGAGGATGGCTGTCTCCCGCGCCAGCAGATGCGGAATCAGCTCGCGATAGAGCCTCGTCCCTTCCGTCGTCAGTCGGAGCGTGAATTCCCGCCGGTCATCGGCGTTCCCGATCCGCTCCAGCAGGCCGCGCCCGAGCAGGCCGGTGACCGCGCGGCTGATGGTGGACTTATGGGTCCGCGTGCATGCGGCGATAAACTGGGCCGTGCAGGCATCGCCGCGATATCCGAGTGTCGCCAGAATCCGCCAGCTCGGAACGTCGAGCGCGTAGCGGTCCCGGTATTCCACTGCAAGGGCGGAACTCACCTCGGCGGCGAGGCGGTTCAAACGGAACGGGACGAAGCTGAACAGATCGAGGGTCTGCGGCTCCGCGGTGTTGCCGGAGGCTTGTGCGACGTGCGCGTCCTCCAGGATGCCCGCTCCGCTCTCCTGCTTTTGAAGGTGGCCCGTTTCGGCTCGATCATCGGCCATTGACGTTCGTGTTCGCTTGTCGATAATGGTTGCAGATGAAACTATTGTAGCTTTCCCTTCCGGACGAGACCAGAGGCCGTTTGCCGCCAAGAGCGAACGCCTCGCCGCGACAGGGCCTGGAAACGCTGCATGTCGAGAGAGCTGTACCAATTCAGCTATCGCCGCCACGCCGATCAGGATCGGCGTGGGGCGGACGTCGCCCGGCATCCGGTCGTGGTCGTCGGCGCGGGGCCGGTCGGGCTGTCGCTGGCGATCGATCTGGCGCAGCGGGGGCAGCCGGTGATTCTGCTCGACGACGCGGATCGGATCGGCGACGGCTCGCGAGCCATCTGTTTCTCGAAACGGTCGCTGGAATACTGGGACCGGCTCGGCGTCGGCCAGCGGATGGTGGACAAGGGTGTGGTGTGGAGCGTGGGTCGCATCTTCCATGGCCCGAGCCAGCTTTACGAATTCAACCTTCTGCCCGAGGACGGGCACAGGCGGCCCGCCTTCGTCAACCTGCAGCAATATTATGCGGAGGCGTATCTGGTGGATCGGGTCGGCGAACTGCCGTCGATCGATCTGCGCTGGCGCAACAAGGTGGTGGCGCTGGAGCAGCGCAACGATCACGTGCTCCTGACCATCGAAACGCCGGAAGGGCCCTATCAAATCGGGGCGGCCTATATGGTGGCGTGCGATGGCGCCCGGTCGTCGCTGCGCGGCATGGTCGGCGCGGATTTCGACGGGCAGGTGTTCGAGGATCAGTTCCTGATCGCCGACGTGAAGATGACGGCGGACTTCCCGACCGAGCGCTGGTTCTGGTTCGATCCGCCGTTTCATGCGGGGCGCTCCGCGCTGCTGCATCGCCAGCCGGACGATGTGTGGCGGATCGATCTTCAACTCAGTCCCGATGCGGATCCCGCCACCGAGAAACAGCCGGAGAACGTGCGGCCGCGGATCGCGCGCATGCTCGGCCACGACAACTTCGCCTTCGAGTGGATATCGATCTACAAATTCCAGTGCCGCCGCATGGCGCGCTTCGTCCATGGCCGCGTGATCTTCGCCGGCGATGCGGCGCATCAGGTTTCGCCATTCGGGGCACGAGGGGCCAACTCCGGCCTTGAGGACGCCGAAAATCTCGCGTGGAAACTGGATCGCGTGCTGCGCGGCACGTCGCCCGTATCGCTGCTGGAGACCTATCACATCGAGCGCAGCGCCGCCGCGGACGAGAACATCCGTGAATCGACGCGCTCGACCGATTTCATGGCCCCCGCCAGCCGTCACGAGGCGCGGCTGCGGCAGGCGGTGCTGGCGCTGGCCCGCGAGACAGAATTCGCCAAGCGCATGGTCAATGGCGGTCGGCTGTCCACGCCCTCGGTGTATGACACGCCGCTGTCGACATCCGAGGACGCGCCATGGCCGGATGGCCTGCGGCCCGGCTCATCGCTGAAGGATGCGCCGCTCTCGAACAAGCAAGGCGATGCGGTTTATCTGACGGAGGCTTTCATCGCGGCATCGCGTTTGGCGGGCAATGGCTTTGTCCTGCTGGAGACCGCAAATGGGGAGGCCGCCGATGTGCCGCACGGCATTGCGAGGCTGCGTATTGCAGAGGCGCCAGTCGCATCGGAGGCTCGAATCGAATCATCCGATCTGGTGGATACCGGCGGTCTGTTCGTGGCGCGTTATGGCATGAAGCCGGGGAGCGCCTACCTGCTGCGGCCCGATGGCCACGTCGCTGCGCGCTTCCGCCATCCGACCCGCGAAGCCGTTGCCGCCGCGCATGCGCGCGCGACGGGGCAGGCCTGAGAGGTGGCCATGCCGCTCACCACCACATCGAATTTCAGCGATCCCGATACGGCGTTTCGCCGCATCGTGGAGGCGCATCGCGGACTGAGCGACGACGACAGCACGCTGTTCGACGCCGCGCTGCTTCTGATTCTCGCCAACCACATCGGCGATGTCGCCGTGCTCGACGAGGCCATCGCGCTCGCGAGGCGCAGCCTCGCTCCGGCGGCTCCTTCATCAACTGCATAAAGGATCACGAATGACGGCCGCCGCCAGCACAAAGGGCTTTGCCTCCACCAGCGATCTCGCCGAGAAGACTGTGACGTTCTCCGAGATCGGCCCAGATCTGTACGCCTTCACCGCGCAGGGCGATCCCAACACGGGTGTCATCGTCGGCGACGATGGCTGCATCGTGTTCGATGCACAGGCGACGCCCGCGATGGCCCGCGGCGTGGTGGAGCGCGTGCGCACGGTCACCGACAAGCCGATCAAATACGTGGTGCTGTCGCACTACCACGCGGTGCGCGTGCTCGGCGCGTCCGCCTACGATGCCCAGAACGTCGTGGCCTCGCAGGAGACCCGCCGTCTCGTTGCCGAACGCGGCCAACAGGACTGGGAGTCCGAATATGGCCGCTTCCCGCGCCTGTTTCAGGATGCCGGCAGCATCCCCGGCCTGACCTGGCCGACACTGACATTCGAGAGCGCGATGACGCTTTATCTCGGCAAGCGCGAGGTGAAGCTGATGCATCTCGGCGCGGGCCACACCTCCGGCGATATCGTCGCCTGGGTGCCCGATGCCGAAGTGATGTTCTCCGGCGACCTCATCGAATATCATTCGGCCTGCTATTGCGGCGATGCACATCTGCGCGAGTGGCCGATGACGCTCAGCGAGATTCGCGAGTTCAATCCGAAGGCCATCGCGCCGGGGCGCGGCGATGCGCTGAACGGCATCGGGGTCGGCCGCGAGGCCATCGCCATGACGCGCGATTTCGTCACGACGCTCTATGGTGCCGCGGAAGCATCGGTCGCGAAGGCGTGCAGCCTCAAGGAGACCATGGCTGCGACGCGCGAGGTGATGGATCCGAAATTCGCGAGCTTCGCGATCTACGAGCATTGCCTGCCGTTCAATGTCTCGCGCGCCTATGATGAGGCGTCCGGCATCGACGATCCGGTGATCTGGACGGCGGAACGCGACCGCGAGATGTGGGCGGCCCTTCAGGGAGAGTGACCATGAACTACAATGTGGCTCCTGACGGCGTGTCGAAATCCAGCGCGCAGGTGACGCCGGGTTACATGTCCGGATTCGGCAACAGCTTCGAGACCGAGGCGCTGCCGGGGGCGCTGCCGATCGGGCGCAACTCGCCGCAGCGCTGCGCCTATGGGCTCTATGCCGAGCAATTGTCCGGCTCGCCCTTCACCGCGCCGCGTGGGGCCAATGAGCGCTCGTGGCTCTATCGCATCCGCCCCTCGGTGAAGCATTCGGGGCGCTTCCGCAAGATCGACGCCGGGCTGTGGCGGACGGCGCCGTGTCCCGAATACGATCAGACCATCGGCCAGTTGCGCTGGGATCCGCAGCCGGTCCCGTCCGAGGCCGTAACGTTCCTTCAGGGCGTGCGGACCATGACGACGGCGGGTGACGCCGGCACGCAGGCCGGGATGGCCGCGCATGTCTATCTCATCACCGCGTCGATGGTGGATCAGCACTTTTACAATGCTGACGGCGAGATGCTGTTCGTGCCGCAGCAGGGCAATTTGCGTTTCGTCACCGAGTTCGGCGTGATCGACGCCTCGCCCTGCGAGATCGTGGTGATTCCGCGCGGCGTCAAATTCCGCGTCGAGGTGACGGCCGGACCGGCGCGTGGTTATCTCTGCGAGAACTACGGCGGCGCGTTCACGTTGCCGGAGCGCGGTCCGATCGGTGCGAACTGTCTCGCCAACGCACGCGATTTCCTCACGCCCATCGCGGCTTACGAGGATCGCGACGTGCCGACCGAACTGGTGGTGAAGTGGGGCGGTGCGTTCTATTCCACCACGCTGCCGCACTCGCCCATCGACGTCGTGGCGTGGCACGGCAACTACGCGCCTTACAAATACGATCTGCGGACATTCTCGCCCGTCGGCGCCATCGCCTTCGATCATCCGGACCCGTCGATCTTCACCGTGCTGACGTCTCCGTCGGAGACGGCGGGCACGGCGAACATCGACTTCGTGATCTTTCCCGAGCGCTGGATGGTGGCGGACAACACCTTTCGCCCGCCATGGTATCACATGAACATCATGTCCGAGTTCATGGGGCTGGTGCAGGGCGTCTACGACGCCAAGCCGCAGGGCTTTGTGCCGGGCGGCATCAGCCTGCACAACATGATGCTGCCTCACGGTCCGGACAGGGATGCGTTCGAGCACGCCAGTTTCAGCGAGCTGAAGCCGGTGAAGCTTGCCAACACCATGGCCTTCATGTTCGAGACGCGGTTCCCGCAGCGGGTTACGGAATATGCGATGACCTCGGCCACGTTGCAGAATAACTACGCCGACTGCTGGAGCGGACTTGAAAAGCGGTTCGACCCGACGCGGCCGTGAGTTTCCGGAAATGTTTCCGTCATTCCGGGATGCGTGCTCCAGGCCGCGTTCACGCGCGTCTTCAACGTGCTGCCCTTCGGGACAACCCGGAATGACTGTGCCACCTGCATTTCCTCCGCGTGAGGGCCGCTTTTGTACCGAGGACCACGTTCCGTGACCCACCCCAACGATCCAGCACTGCGCTCGTTCATCGATGTCGAGCCGGCATCCGACTTTCCGATCCAGAACCTGCCTTATGGGGTGTTCTCGATCGGCGATGATGCGCCGCGCGTCGGCGTCGCCATCGGCGAATACGTGCTCGATCTTGCCGCGTTGGAAGAAGCGGGTTTGCTCAAGGCGGACGGCGGATCGGGTGTGTTCGCGCAAGGGGCGCTGAATCCGTTCATGGCGCTGGGGCCGCATGTCTGGTCGGCGGTGCGGGCGCGCATTTCGCAGCTGCTGTGCCACGACACTGCCGAACTACGTGATAACGCGTCGCTGCGCGCCCGCGCCCTGCGCCCCCGCGCGCAGGCGACGATGCATCGGCCGTTCGTCGTGTCCGGCTATACGGACTTCTTCGCCTCGAAAGAGCACGCGACCAATACCGGCACGATGTTTCGCGGCCGGGATAATGCACTGCTGCCGAACTGGTTCTACATTCCGATCGCCTATAACGGCCGCGCCTCGACCGTGGTGGTGAGCGGGACGCCATTTCATCGCCCGCGCGGGCAGCTGAAGGCGCCCGAGGCCCCGGCCCCGGTGTTCGCGCCGTGCCGGAAGCTCGATTTCGAGCTTGAGATGGGTGTCGTGGTCGGTGGCTCATCCGCGATGGGAAGGCGGCTGAGCGAGCGTGAGGCGGACGAGATGATCTTCGGCTTCACGCTGCTGAACGACTGGAGCGCGCGCGACATCCAGTCGTGGGAGTATGTGCCGCTGGGGCCGTTTCAGGCCAAGGCCTTCGCGACGACCATCGGCGCGTGGGTGGTGACGCGCGAGGCGCTCGAACCGTTCCGCGTTCATGGCCCGGCTCAGGATCCGGAGCCGCTCGCCTATCTGCAGCAACTGGGCGCGAACAACTACGACATCAACCTTGAGGCCGCGCTGCGGCCCGCGGGAGCCAATGAGGCGACCGTCATCACCCGCACCAACTTCAAATACATGTACTGGTCGGCGGTGCAGCAGCTTGTCCATCACGCCTCATCAGGCTGCGCGATGACTATCGGAGACCTGCTCGGCTCGGGCACCATCTCGGGCCCTGAGAAGGATCAGCGTGGCAGCCTGCTCGAAATCTCGTGGAATGGCACAGAGCCGTTGGCGCTGCCGGGCGGCGTCACGCGCACCTTCTTTGAGGATGGCGATTCGCTCACGCTGCGCGGCTGGTGTCAGGGCGACGGCTATCGCATCGGCTTCGGCGAGGTGGAGGGGACGGTGCTGCCGGCCGTCTAGCCGGCGGCTCGGGGCTATCGTGATGGTCTGATCGGCAGTTTCTGCGTTGTCTTCAGTCGCTCCAGCACGATGGACGAACGGACATGCGCGACGCTGCGATGGGGCATCAGCACGTCGTTGACGATGTCCGCGAGTCCCTTCAGGTCGCGCAGCGCGATCTTGAGCAGATAGTCCGAGTCGCCCGTCAGCGCATAGGCCTCCAGAATGTCGTCCACGCGCTGCACCAGCTTGCGGAAATGCTGGGCGTTGTCCGGTGAGTGCGTGGCGAGCTGGATATGGACGAAGGCGATCACGTCGAAGCCGAGCGCCGGCGCGGACAGCATCGCGCGATAGCCCTCGATCACGCCGTCCTGCTCCAGCCGCATGCGCCGCCGCGAGCATTGCGAGGCGGATAGTCCGACCCGCTCGCCCAGTTCCTGGTTGGTGAGGCGGCCGTCATCCTGCAGCGCGGCGAGCAGCTTCAGATCGGAGGGATCGAGTTCAATCATGCGGAAAATCCAACACATATGCACGAACCGTGCATCATAGTGGCATAGGCCGGCGACTTTGCACACTCCATGCGGCCATCCCGTGCGATCCTGATCCGAAACAGGGAGAGAGCCGCCATGGGACCGTTTCCGCACGACGCACCGCCCGCCACCATCTCCGAGCAGAATCCGATGGGCACGGACGGCTTCGAGTTCGTCGAATACGCCCATCCCGAGCCGGAGCAACTGCACGCGCTGTTCAGGCTGATGGGCTACACGCCCGTTGCGCGCCATCGCAGCAAGAAGATCACGGTGTATCGTCAGGGCGACGTGAACTATCTCGTCAACGAGGAGCCCGGCACGCATGGCTTCATGTTCGTGACCGAGCACGGCCCCTGCGCGCCGTCGATGGCGTTCCGCGTCGTCGACGCGCAGCAGGCTTACGAGCGGGCTCTCAGCCTCGGCGCAGAGCCGGCGGGCGCGACATCGCAGCAGAAGACGCTCGACGTTCCGGCGATCAGGGGAATCGGCGGCAGTCTTTTGTATTTCGTCGATCGTTACGGCGCGAAGGGCTCGCCCTATGACGCCGAGTTCGAGTGGATCGGTGCGCGCGATCCGAGGCCGGAAGGCGTCGGCCTGCACTACATCGATCATCTCACCCACAATGTTCATCGCGGGCGCATGGATGTATGGACGGGCTTCTACGGGAAGCTGTTCAACTTCCGCCAGATCCGGTTCTTCGATATCGAGGGCCGCGCGTCGGGGCTGTTCTCGCGCGCGCTGACGAGCCCGGACGGCAAGATCCGCATTCCGATCAACGAGGATGCCGGCGACGCGGGGCAGATCGAGGAATATCTGAATGTCTATCGCGGCGAGGGCATCCAGCACATCGCCTGCGGCGTGAAGGATATTTACTCGGCCATCGAGACGCTGCGCGCGCAGGGGCTGCCATTCATGCCGTCGCCGCCCGCAACCTATTTCGAGCGCATCGACGCGCGCCTGCCGGGACACGGCGAGGACATCGCGCGGCTGGAAAAGAACGGCATCCTGATCGACGGCGAGGGCGTCGTCGATGGCGGTCACACCAAGGTTCTGCTGCAGATTTTTTCGGCGAACGCGATCGGGCCGATCTTCTTCGAGTTCATCCAGCGCAAGGGTGATGACGGATTCGGCGAGGGCAACTTCAAGGCGCTGTTCGAGTCCATCGAGGAGGACCAGATCCGGCGTGGCGTACTGCCGCTCAGGGGTGCGGCATAAGAAAAATGCCGCGGCAATGTTACTTACAAACATTACCGCGGCGCACGCGCGCGGAAGTGCTGCATCGCGAGTTGCAGCTTTTGCGATGCGGTGATCGTTGACGCTCTTTTTGAGCGATTCTATCCTTATCCCCAGAGTCCGGCAGAGGCTCAAAGGGAGAGGAAACGATGACGACGAGGCCGCAGGGTTTGCGCGCACGCGCGCGTTTGCATCAACACATCGAACATGATGAGCGTCGGGGATCGCCGGGCGATTCCGCTCCCGCAAGCCGCCGCGGTTTCTCCGCCGGCGGCTTTTTTGTGTCGGGTGTCATTGCAGCAGGGATCGGTGCAGCGGGGATCGGCGCGCTGGCGCTCGGCGGTTTTGCATGGGCTCAGGACGCGGCGAAGGGATCGCCGCAGCACATCAAGGCGGTGACCTCGGCGGTGGATACATCCGCCATCAAGTCCAATGCCGCCACGACCAGGGACTGGCTGTCCTACGGCCTCGATTACGGCGAGACGCGCTTCAGCAAGCTCGACCAGATCAACGCCGACAATGTGAAGCGGCTTGGGCCCGCATGGACCTATGATCTCGAATCCATTCGCGGCGTCGAGGCGACGCCCATCGTCGTCGACGGCATCATGTATGTTAGCGCGTCGTGGAGCGTGGTCCACGCCATCGATGTGCGCACGGGCAAGCGGCTGTGGTCGTTCGATCCGGAGGTTGATCGCTCGAAGGGTTATCGCGGCTGCTGCGATGTCGTGAACAGGGGCGTCGCGCTCTACAAGGGCAAGGTGTTCGTCGGCGCTTATGACGGGCGGCTGATCGCACTGGATGCTGCGAGCGGAAAGAAGGTGTGGGAGAAAGACACCATCATCGATCATGCCCATTCCTACACCATCACCGGCGCGCCGCGCGTGGTGAATGGCAAGGTCGTCATCGGGAATGGCGGCGCGGAATACGGTGTGCGCGGCTATGTGACGGCCTATGACGCCGAGACCGGCAATCAGGCCTGGCGCTGGTTCACGGTGCCCGGCGATCCGTCGAAGCCGTTCGAGGACGAGTCGATGGAGAAGGCCGCGAAGACCTGGGATCCCGCCGGCAAGTGGTGGGTCGCGGGCGGCGGCGGCACCGCGTGGGACACCATCACCTTCGATCCCGATCTGAACCTCGTCTATATCGGCACCGGCAACGGCTCGCCGTGGAACAGCAAGCTGCGCAGCCCTGCGGGCGGCGACAATCTCTATCTTGCCTCGCTGGTGGCGCTGAACGCCGACACCGGAAAATATGTCTGGCACTATCAGGAGACGCCGGCCGATCACTGGGACTACACCTCGACCCAGCCGATGATTCTGGCGGACATCACCATCGATGGCCAGCCGCGCAAGGTGATCCTGCACGCGCCGAAGAACGGCTTCTTCTATGTGGTGGATCGCACCAACGGACAGTTCATCTCGGCGAAGAACTACGTGGATGTGAACTGGGCGACGGGCTACGATGCGAACGGACGGCCCATCGAAGTCGCGGCGGCGCGCGGCGACAAGCCGTATGATTCCATCCCCGGTCCATATGGTGCGCACAACTGGCACCCGATGTCGTTCAATCCGCAGACCGGCCTTGTCTATCTTCCGGCGCAGAACGTTCCTGTGAACTTCATGCCGCAGAAGGAGATCACCTTCAACAAGCCGAAGCCCGGCGATTTTCAGGGAACAACGGGCTGGAATCTCGGGCAGGTGATGAACAGCGTCCCACCGCAGAGCAAGCCGTTCGGCCGGCTGATCGCGTGGGATCCGGTGCAGCAGAAGGAAGTCTGGCGGGCGGAATATGCATCGCCGTGGAATGGCGGCACGCTGACGACCGCCGGCAATTTGGTGTTTCAGGGCACGGCGGACGGGCGATTCATCGCCTATCATGCCAAGACCGGCGAGAAGCTGTGGGAGACGCCGCTCGGCACCGGCGCGGTGGCGGGACCTGCGACATATATGGTGGACGGCAAGCAGTATGTCTCGATCGCGGTCGGCTGGGGCGGCGTATACGGCATCTCGCAGCGCGCCACCGAGCGCGAGGGGGCCGGAACGGTCTATACGTTCGTCATCGACGGCAAGGCGCCGCTGCCCGCGTTCACAAAGTATCAGATCGGCAATCTGGTGCAGGGCGTGAAGTATGATCCGAAGGACGTCGAGATGGGCACCGCGCTCTATGTCTCGGGCTGCGTCGGCTGTCACGGCGTGCCGGGCGTGGATCGCGGCGGCAACGTCAAGAACCTCGGCTACTCGACGCCGGAGACGATCAGCAACCTGAAGGACATCGTCTTCAACGGGCCGTTTCAGGATCGCGGCATGCCGGATTTCACCGGCAAGCTGACCGAGGCGGACGTCACAAAGATCCAGGCGTTCATTCAGGGCACGGCCGACGCGATCCGGCCCAAGCCCGCAGGGGAAACGGCTGGCGCGGCAAAGTAGAGACAAGGTACGCCGTTTGTACTGCACTCTCCTCGTCATGGCCGGGCTTGACCCGGCCATCTCGCTTGGCAGGGCACTGCGTCCCTGCACGCGATCTCCGCAACAAGCGCGGGGATGACCGCAACGTGAGTGTGAGGATCGGGAGACTCTGCCCCGCGCCAGACTACCTTCCTACGAATTTCGCGGCGCGGCGCTCCTCGGTGGCGCGGACGCCTTCCTTGAAGTCCTCCGTGGCGCGCAGGCGCGTCTGTTCGGCGAGTTCGTGCCGGGTCGCGGCCTGAACGCGGTCGGCGAGTCCGGCGCGCAGCGTCGCGCGCGTCGCCAGCAAACCGAGCGGCGAGCATTCGGCGATCTCGGAGGCGAGCTTCATCGCGGCGGCGCGGACTTCCTCCTGCGGCACCAGCGCGTTGGCGAGCCCGATCTTGTACGCCTCCTCGCCGGTGACGCGGCGGCTGGTGTAGAACATCAGCTCGGCGTTGTTCCTGCCGACCAGTTCCGGCAGCGTCACCGTGAGCCCGAAGCCCGGATGGAAACCGAGCTTGGTGAAGTTGGCCGAGAAGCGCGCCTCCGGGCAGGTCACGCGGAAATCCGCCGAGACGGCGAGGCCGAGGCCGCCGCCGATGGCCGCGCCATGCACGGCCGCGATGATCGGTTTCTTCGCGCGGAAGATGCGCACGGCTTCCATATAAAGATGGTTGATCGAGCCGAGGCTGTCGGCGGGATCGGGGGGAGCGTCGTTCTCCTGCCGCGACGGATCATTGAAATTCGCGCCGGCGCAGAACGCCTTGCCCTGTGCGGCCAGCACCACCGCGCGCAGGTTGATGTCCTTATCGATGTCGTCGAGCGCGTCGGCGATCTGCCGGATCAGCAGGATGTCGAAGAAGTTCAGCGGCGGCCGGCGGATCTCAATCAGCGCGACGTGGCCATGGGTTTCGACGGCGATATCCTTGAACTGGGTCATGAGGAAGTCCTGACGGCTTCTGGTTGTTGACGGAAACGGCAGCCGGGCCGTCGGGTTTGCCCTCTCCCCGCTGGGGAGAGGGTTGGGGTGAGGGGGTGTCGTGTTACGGTCCTCGCTCCCCTCACCCGGATTGCTTGGCAATCCGACCTCTCCCCGGTGGGGAGAGGTAAGCGCGCGACGGCTCGACATTCTTTGAGAGCGGCTTCCGTGTACTGGCTCATCGCAGGCCCAATCCGCGCGCGATGATTCCGCGCAGCACCTCGGTGGTGCCGCCCTGAATGGTGAGCTTGGGCGCGAGCCGCGTCGCGTAGGGCAGCACGGCGTCGAGCGTTTCGTGGTTGCTGTCCTCCGGCTCGATGAAGGCGGCGAGCTGGCGCACGCGTTGCGGCAGCGCCTGCTCCCACACCGTGCCGATATCCTTGACGATCGAGGCCTCGACCACCGGCTCCCTGCCCGCCTCCAGCATGCCCGCGACCGAGACCGACATGCGGCGCATGGTGTGGAGCTGTGCGACGAGCCGGCCGATGCCTTCTGCGCCGCGCGCGTCAGGCTCCCTGCCAAGCGCGCGAACCAGCTCGGTCAGCACATAGGAGGTTTCGAGAAAGCGTTCGGGCCCGGAGCGCTCGTAGGCGAGTTCGCTGGTTGCCTGCTTCCACGCGCCGTCGATCTCGCCGAGCACGTTGTCGTCCGGCACGAAAGCGTCCTGAAACACCACCTCGTTGAATTCGGGACGCCCGGCCATCTGCATGATCGGATTGACGGTGATGCCGGGCGTTTTCATATCGACAAGGAACTGGGTCAGGCCGTGGCGGCGATTCTCTTTCGTGGAGGGCGAGGTGCGGAAGATCGCGATCATGTAATCGGCGATATGCGCCGAGGTCGTCCAGATCTTGCTGCCGTTGATGAGCCAGCCGCCGTCGGTTTTGGTGGCCTTCGTCTTCGCCGCGAACAGGTCCGAGCCCGAATTGGGCTCGCTCATGCCGATGGCGAAGCACACCTCGCCGCGGCAGATGCGCGGCAGGATATCCATCTTGATGTGCTCGGGCGCGTATTTCAGGAGGATCGGTCCGCTCTGGCGGTCGGCGACGAAGAATCGTCGCACCGGCGCATTGGCGACGCGCATTTCCTCGGTCATGACGTAGCGTTCGAGGAAGCTGCGCTCGTGGCCGCCATATTGCTTCGGCCAGGTCATGCCGATCCAGCCGCGCTCGCCAACGCGCTGGCAGAAGCCGCGCGAATCCAGATCCTCGGAATTCGGGTCGTGCGGATCGAAGGTGCCGCGCGCCACCTCCTCGGCGAGGAAGGCGCGCACCTCCCGGCGCAGTTGCTGGCAGACGGGCGGCAGGCGGATCGGATCGAAACGAAGGGCGGTCATCGGATGTCTTTCGGAAATGGAGGCGGGCGTCAGCGCGAGGCGACCAGTGGCCAGAGATCGTCGGCGCCGTTCGCGGCGACGCGGCGTCCAAGCTCGGTGGCCCAATAACTCTCGTTGCCGAAGTCGTCGCGCCAGCCGAGCGCGCGTAAGGTGAAGCGGTGCAGGATGTGCTCCTGCGTGAAGCCGATCGCGCCGAACACCTGGTGGGCGATCGCGGATGCGGTTTCGGCCGCCTCGGCGCAGCGGATCTTGGCAGCCGTTGCCTCCAGAAAAACGGCGTCGTCGAAGCTGGTCGCGCTGTTGATGGCGTCGGCCGCCGAGGTCGCCGCCGTTACCGCCGCTGCGGTCTCGCCCGCGAGCCTGGCAAGGCTGTGCTGCACGGCCTGAAACTTGCCGATCTTTTTCTCGAAGGCGACGCGCTCGTTGGCGTAGTCGACGCTGATCTGCAGCATGGATTCCAGTGCGCCCGCGATCTGCAGGCTGCGCGCCACCATGCCCATTTGCATCAGCGCGGATTGATCGAGCGTGTTGGGCGCGCCGGCAATCGCCACGGCCGGCGTGCGGTCGAAGGTCACGTGGTCCGAGGGGTCGCCGGCGAGGTTCTCGCCCGGTTCGATGCGGCAGACCTTTGCATCGACCAGCGCGATCTTGAGGCCATCGGCCGCCTGCGCCAGCACCGCGATGTAAGCGGCTTCCTGTGCGAAGGGCACGGCGCGGGCGTGGCCCGACAGCGTGCCGTCGGCATTGAGCGCGATGCGGTCCTTTGGATGCGCGGGCGCGAGCGTCATCGCGCCTGTGGGGGCGGCCAATCGTGCCTGCGCCAGCAGCCAGCCCGCCAGCAGCGTCTCGGCGAGCGGCACCGCCAGCGCGGCGCGTCCGGCGGCGCTCAGCACGCCGAAGCCATCGGCAAGTTCGGTGCCCGAGCCGCCGAGATCGTCCGGCACCCAGGCAAGCGGCAGGCCAGCTTCGGTCAACGCCCGCCACAGCGGTGCCTTCCACGCGCCAGCGCTGTCGCCGTTGATGGTTTGCGGATCGGCAAGGTCGCTGAAAATACGTTCCGCCGTCTCGACGACGATGTTCTCACCCTCGGTCACGCTGTCTCCTCACCCGATCTTCGGTCCGCGACGCTGTGCGGCGCAATTGCGGCGCATGATGGTGAAAAGCATCCGGCCTGACAAGCGCATGCGCCTTCATTCGCGCGTGCGCGGGCGACATAGGGCGCCGGCGCGCGAGTAGGGTCCGTGCTGCGGAATTTGCCGCGCTTGTATCGCGGGCCGCAGCGGATAAGGTGCCGCGCCGATGAAGCGGCGCCCTTGGAACAGGTGGGGCAGGGCAGGGAGGATAACGTGATGGCAGATGGACTGAATGTGATCGTGACCGGCTCGGCGTCGGGTCTCGGCGCGGCGACAGCGCTGAAACTCGCCACGCCGGGCGCGCGCCTCGTCATCAATTATGCGTCGAGCAGGCAGGCTGCGGACGAGACGGCCGAAAAGTGTCGCGCGCAGGGCGCCGAGGTCGTCGTGGTGCAGGGCGATGTCGCGAGCGACGAGGACTGCAAGCGCATCGTCGCGGCGGCCGCGCCTTGGGGGCGGCTCGACGTTCTCGTCAACAATGCGGGCGTCACCAAGCATGTGCCGCATGGCGATCTCGATGGACTCTCGGCAGAGGATTTCCAGCGCATCTATGCGGTCAACACCATCGGTCCGTTCCAGATGGTGCGCGCCGCGCGTGCGCTCCTCGAAGCCGGCCACGCCGCGAGCGGCCGGGCGTCGGCGGTGGTGAACGTGTCGTCGGTGGCGGGACTGAGCGGCATCGGCTCGTCCATCGCCTATTCCGCCAGCAAGGGCGCGCTGAACATGACGACCATCGCGCTGGCCCGCGCGCTCGCGCCGGCGATCCGCCTCAATGCCGTCTGCCCCGGCTATATCGACACGCCATGGTTCACCAAGGGGCGCGGCGCGGAAGGCGCGGCGCAGGTGCGCGATCAGATCGTCAAGAGCGTGCCGCTGCGGACAGCCTCGCAGCCGGAAGAAATCGCGGAGCTGGTGTGTTTCCTCGCCACCCCGCGCTCGGGGCAGATGACCGGCGAACTGGTCCGCATGGATGCGGGCATGCATCTGATCTGAGCCAATGAAGCGCGAACGAGGGGAGCGCGAATGAAGAAAGGGCCGGCATTGCCGGCCCTTTCCATGTTCGAATCGTGCGCGGCAATGATGCCGGGCTATTACGCGCTGCGGTCCGGGATCACGCCGCTCGCCACCAGCCGGTTCCAGATGAACAGCACGACGATCGCACCGATAGTCGCCGTGATGAAGCCCGCGCCCTGTTCGGGGCTGTAGTGCCCGATGGTCTGCCCGACGAAGGTCGCGAGAAAAGCGCCGGCGATGCCCAGCACCGTGGTGAGGATGAAGCCGCTCGGCTTGTTGGCGCCCGGCGTCACCAGCCGCGCGATGATGCCGGCGACGAAGCCGACGACGATGATCCAGAGAATGCCGCCCATAACGAAATCCCTTCCCCGCGCGGCGAGCCGAAGCCCATTTCCGAGAAGCCACGCTCCAAAATGTCTCGCCCGTTGCGAGACGTGAACAGGTTTGCGATCCGCCGCCCCGGAGTGGCGGGGCGGATCAAGCTCTCGTCAAAGCCAGCGGGACAGCTCCCGCTCGTCCGGCACCTTGCCGTCCGGGGTCAGCTTGTTGATGAAATCCGGAAGCTGCTGGGCGAGACCGGCCAGCAGTTCGTTGCTCGACAGTCCCGTCTGCTGCGACAGCAACTGGATCTGGTCGGCGCCGAGCGCGTTGGCCAGATCGCCCGGCTCGATGCTCTTGTTCGGGCTGTCGTTGCTGACCCAGGAATTGGCGGCGTCGCCCTGTCCTTTGTCCTGCAGCTGTTTCAGGAGATCGTTGAGGCCGCCGCTGAGGATGCTGCCCGCCGCGCCGCCTGCCAGCAGGCCGCCGAGTGTCCCACCAAGACTTCCACCAAGTCCGCCGCCGAGGCCGCCCTTGAGCAGGCCGCCGAGGCCGCCGCCGGTGTCCGCGTTCGCAGTCGTGGTGCCGGTGGGCAATTGCGGGGGAGCCGTGTGGCCGCTACCGGGCGCAGGTGTGGGCTGACCGGCGGTCAGGTGCTTGAACGCCTTGTAGGCGATGAGGCCAAGGATCGCCATGGTGATCGGCGACATGCCTTCCGACTTGCCCTCGTCCTGCGACGGGGTTGACGGTCCGCGCGGGCCATTCTGCATGCCGTTGAGAATGTCTAGCAAACCCATTTTAGTCTCCCTCGATACTGCCGGACGTTGAACATAGCCCCAAGTAACGGATGAATTCAAATTCGGTTCCATCTGTGGATGGCCGTTCTGCTTACGACCTGTTATCCGGTCTTGTCGACATCACGACGACACGCCGGGCGGGACTTGTGCAATGGCTGAAACGACTGCGGAACGTCCCATCGCCATCGCGGGCGCGGGCAGCATCGGCTGCTACGTCGGCGGATGCCTCGCCACGTCGGGGAAGCGCGTTGCTTTTCTTGCCCGCCAGCGGGTGGCGGACGATCTTGCCCGGAACGGCCTGCGCGTCACCAGTTTCGCGGGGCTGGACAGGACCGTGCCGCCCGGCGGGATATCGGTGTCCACCGATCCGGCCATGCTGGCCGATGCCGGTATCATTCTTGTGACCGTCAAGAGCCGCGACACCCCGGAGATGGCGCAACTTCTCGCGCGGCATGCGGCGCCCGACGCCACCATCGTCAGCCTGCAGAACGGCGTCGGCAATGTCGCCGTGCTGCGGGAGCATTTGCCCGGCCGGAACGTGGTCGGCGGCATGGTACCGTTCAACGTCATCGGGATGGGCGAGGGGCGCTATCACCGTGCGACGTCCGGCGACATCGTGCTGGCGGGGGATGCCGCCGGAACGGCCGGAGCCCTGTCCACCGCCGATCTGCCGTTTCATGCCAGCGACGAGATCGAGAACGTGATGTGGGGCAAGCTGCTGCTCAACCTCAACAACGCGCTCAACGCGTTGTCGGATCTCCCGCTGCGGGCGCAACTGGCGCAGCGGCCGTGGCGTCGCCTGCTTGCGGACCAGATGGCGGAAGCGCTCAGAGCCTATCGCGCGGCCGGCATCCGGCCGGTGGCGGCATCGCCCGTTCCGCCCTGGGTGACGCCCTGGCTGCTGCGGCTGCCGGACCCGCTGTTCAAGCGCGTGCTCGGCAAGATGATGGACATCGACCCGAAGGCGCGCACCTCCATGTGGCAGGATCTGAACCAGCGCCGGCCGACCGAGATCGACTATCTGCAGGGCGCGGTGCTGGCGCTGGCCACCAAACACGGCGTCGCCGTTCCCCTGACTCAGCGGATCATCGACTGCGTCCGGCAGGCGGAAGCCTCGAACGGGGGGCCGCCGGGCCTGTCGCCGGAAGCCGTGCGCGGGGCTGAGGGCTGATATGCTCTTGCTGTCCCGCATCCGGCCGGACCATAAGGTGGCGAGATCCGGGAGGCCCCATGACCACGTCCAAGACATATCGTATCGCCGTGATTCCCGGCGACGGCATCGGCAAGGAAGTGATGCCGGAAGGTCTGCGCGCGCTTGAGAAGGCGGCGAAGACGCACCGGATCCATCTCACCTTCGACCATTTCGACTTCGCCTCCTACGACTACTACGAGCAGCACGGGCAGATGCTGCCCGACGACTGGAAGGCGCAGATCGGTTCGCACGACGCGATCTTCTTCGGCGCGGTCGGCTGGCCCGCGAAGATTCCCGATCACATCTCGCTGTGGGGCTCGCTGATCAAGTTTCGCCGCGAGTTCGACCAGTACATCAATCTGCGCCCGGTGCGGCTGATGCCCGGCGTGCCCTCGCCGCTGGCGGGACGCAAGCCGGGCGATATCGACTTCTGGGTGGTGCGCGAGAACACCGAGGGCGAATATTCCTCCATCGGCGGCCGCATGTTTCCCGATACGGACCGCGAATTCGTGGTGCAGGAAACCGTGATGACGCGCACCGGCGTCGATCGCGTGCTGAAGTTCGCGTTCGATCTGGCGCAGTCGCGGCCGAAGCGGCATCTCACCTCGGCCACCAAGTCCAACGGCATCTCGATCACGATGCCCTATTGGGACGAGCGGGTGGAGGCGATGGCGAAGGCCTATCCCGACGTGACGTGGGACAAGTATCACATCGATATCCTGACCGCGAATTTCGTGCTGCACCCGGACTGGTTCGACGTGGTGGTCGGCTCCAACCTGTTCGGCGATATTCTCTCCGATCTTGGCCCCGCCTGCACCGGCACCATCGGCATCGCGCCGTCCGGCAACATCAACCCGGAAGGGAATTTTCCCTCGGTGTTCGAGCCGGTGCACGGCTCCGCGCCCGACATCGCCGGGCAAGGGATCGCCAATCCGATCGGCCAGATATGGTCCGGTGCGATGATGCTGGAGCATCTCGGCGAACAGGACGCGGCGAAAGCCATCGTCGCGGCCATCGAGCGTACGCTGGGCGAGCGCACGTTGCGCACCCGTGATCTCGGCGGCAACGCCGATACCGCGGCGTGCGGCAACGCGGTCGCCGAGATGATTGAGTAGGCGAACTCCGGGAGCATCCGCCGGATGAAAAGCGATCCGTTCTCCAACTGGCAGATCTGGGCGCTGCTGTCGGCGGGCTTTGCGGCCCTGACCGCGATCTTCGCCAAGATCGGCGTGGCGGGAATTGATTCCGATCTCGCGACGTTCATCCGCACCTGCGTCGTGCTCGTCGCGTTCGCGTGTCTCCTGACGCTCACCGGGCAGTGGGCGTGGCCATCGCAGATCGGCTCGCGGACATGGATATTCCTCGTGCTGTCGGGACTGGCGACCGGTGCGTCCTGGCTGTGCTATTTCCGGGCGCTGAAGCTTGGTCCGGCGACGCTGGTTGCGCCGATCGATAAGCTGAGCGTTGTGCTTGTGGCGATCTTTGCGTTTGTGTTTCTCGGTGAGCGGCCGTCCGGCCTTGGCTGGCTTGGTATCGCGCTTGTCGGGGCGGGAGCGGTTCTTCTCGCGATCCGGGCATAGGTGGCGCGCGGCGATCTATCCGCGCCAGCCCCGATACAGCACGTAGGTCGCGACAACGAGGACCAGCGCCGCGAAGATACGGTTGAGTGCGGTACGGCTGCGCGACAGCCGGGTCGCAAGCAACATGCCGAGGATCCCGCCGCCGATGCCGCCCGCGATGAATTCGGCGGCGGCGGTCCAGTCGACGAGGCCGGCGCGCGCGTAGTTCAGCGCGGTCGCGAGACCGAAGGTGCCGACCGCCAGCAGTGACGAGCCGACCGCATTGATCGTCGGCATGCCGGTGGCGAGGATCAGCGCCGGCACGATCAGAAACCCGCCGCCGATGCCAAAGAAGCCGGAGGCGGCTCCGGTCAGGATCGCCATGATCGCGGTAACGACACACATCCGCGTGTCGACCGACCGGACTTCGTATGCGGCGCTTGACCGGGGACGCAGCATCAGTCCGCCAACCACCACCATCACCAGCCCGAACAGGAACAGCAGGCGCTGACCGTCCATCAGCAGGCCGAGCGTTGAGCCGAGCAGCGCGCCAAGCGTTCCGGCCAGCGCGAAGAGGATCGCGCAGCGCCACCACACGTGGCCCTCGCGCGCGTGCGCGATCAGATTGGCATAGGCGTTGACCGAGACGGCCAGCGCGCCGGTGCCGATCGCGACGTGCGGATTAGCGACGCCGACCACATAGAGCAGCAGCGGAGTCGCGAGGATCGATCCGCCGCCGCCGACGAGGCCGAGCGTGAAGCCGACCAGGCCGCCGGAGCCGAGGGCCGGCAGCAGCGCTGCGAAAGTCATGATGTTTTCCTGCGCAACACCTGGTCATGGACGATCATGCCTGCCGCCATCGCGCCGACGAACAGAAAGACCAGCGGCAGGCCCATCGAGAGCGCGGAAACCGCGGGGCCGGGGCAGAATCCAGCCATGCCCCAGCCGACCCCGAAGATCGCCGATCCCAGCAGCAGGCGGCGATCGATGCGCGTGCTGTCCGGCAGATGGAAGCAGTCGTCGAGGACCGGGCGCGCCAGCCGCCGCTGCAACAGCACGCCGGGAATGGCGACGATCACCGCCCCGCCCAGCACGAACATCAGGCTTGGATCCCAGTGGCCGCTGGCGATGTCGAGAAATCCGAGCACCCGGGCCGGATCGACCATGCCGGAGAGCGACAGGCCGAAGCCGAAGATCAGTCCGGCGATGAGCGAAACAAGAACGCGGCTCATGAGAACAGTCCCATCACTGTGGCGGTGATGACGCCGGCGATGAGAAAGGTGCCGGTCGCCGCGATGGAGCGTTTCGAGAAGCGGGCAAGGCCCAGAATCCCGTGACCGGACGTACAGCCCGATCCCATCCGCGTGCCGATGCCGACAAGAAGCCCGGCGAGCAGAACCACCGGCCATGAGGCGGCGATGGTGACCGGCGGAAACCCGCCATACACGAGAGCGTAGGCGACCGGGCCCAGCACGAGCCCCGCCACGAAAGCTGTATTGTCCGCGATGCGATGGCCGGCAAGCAGCCGGCCGACAATGCCGCTGATGCCGGCGATGCGGCCATTGACGAGCAACAGGATCACGGCCGACAGGCCGAGCAGCATCCCACCCGCGAGTGGAGGCCAATAAGCGGTCATTGCCATACGTTCCTTGTTATTTCGCGCAGAAGATCGCGTAGAGCGCCTCGATCAGTTGCGCGGCCTTCGCCTCGGTGAGCCGATAGAAGACCTGCTTCGCCTCGCGCCGCGTCTCGACGATGCCGGCCTCCCGCAGCACGCCGAGTTGCTGCGAGAGCGTGGGCTGATGGATGTCGAGCATGTCTTCGAGCTGGCCAACGGAATATTCGCCCTCCGCCAGCGTGCAGGCGAGCATCAGGCGCACCGGATGGGCCAGGGTCTTCAAAAGGCCGGCGACATCGTCGGCCTTCCTCGCCATGTCCTTGCGGACCTTGGGTGCGGCGGCTGCGGATTTGGTTGCGGCTACCATAGGGCTCCCTCCAGCGCATCCAGCGGAAACTTCAGATAGCGTTTGCCGTTTGCTTCGGGCTCCGGCAGCCGGCCGCCGCGCACGTTGACCTGCAGGGCATGCAGGATCAGCTTGGGCATCGGCAGCGTGCGGTCGCGGGCCTCGCGCAGTTCGACAAACATCGTCTCGCTCATACCGGAGAGATGCGGATTGCTGCGCTTCTGCTCGCCGACGGTGCTTTCCCATTTCGGATTGCGCCCGCCCGGCTGATAGTCGTGGCCGGTGAACACGCGCGTCTCGTCCGGCAGCGCGAGGATTGCCGAAATCGAGGCCCACAGCACCTTGGCGCTGCCGCCGGGGAAGTCGGCGCGGGCCGTGCCGGAGTCCGGCATGAAGATGGTGTCGTGCACGAAGGCCGCGTCGCCGATCAGGTAGGTGATCGAGGCGAGGGTGTGGCCCGGCGAGAACATCACGCGGCCCTCGATGCTGCCGACCCTGAACGTATCGCCATCGGCGAACAGCCGGTCCCATTGCGAGCCGTCGGTTGCCAGTTCGGGCCAGTTGTAGATGCCTTTCCAGAGCTTCTGGACGTCGGTGACGTGCTCTCCGATGGCGGTCGGCGCGCCGGTCTTCTGCTTCAGATAATGCGCGGCGGAGAAATGATCGGCATGCGGGTGGGTGTCGAGAATCCATTCGACGCTCAGGCCTTCCTTGCCGATATAGTCGAGGATGGCGTCCGCGTTCATGGTGCCGGTGGAGCCGGATTTCTCGTCGAAGTCGTAGACGGGATCGATGATCGCGCAGCGCTTCGTCGCGGGATCGGAGACGACGTATTGCATGCTCCAGGTGCGTGGGTCGAAGAACGCCTTGACGACCGGCGTGCGCGCCGCCTCGCGGTCAAGCCAGCGGATGGCGCCCGCCAGGTCGTAGCCATGGCGCTTGCCGAATGCGACGACATCGTCGCGGCTCATCCGGCCGTCGAGCACTTCACCAAGGGCATAGAGGGTCAGCGCCCGCGTGCCGCTCTTGCAGTGTGCGAACACCGGCCCGTCGGTCGTGTCGAGGGCGTGCTGGAAGGCGCGGATATCGGCCTCGGTGAGGGTCGGGCCCGTGACCGGCACGAAACTGTACGCCAGTCCCGCATTCGCGGCGGCGCTCCTCTCTGCGGCGTTGCCGGGCTGCCCCGCCTCCTCGCCGTCGGGCCGCGCGTTGATGACGGCGCGGAAGCCATGCGAGGACAGGGGCGCGAACTCGCCGACTGCGAGCTGGCCACCGACGGAAAGGCGGTCGCTGATCTTGACGGGGGTCATGGATACCTCAATATTCGATATATAATATCATATATTGAATATTGTTTCGATGTGCAAGAGCCGGGGTGCCAAAAAGTCCGGTGGGCTATCGGCTATTTTTCTCGCTGTTCTCGCGCACAATATCGAGCCACGCACGCGCCGCGTGCGGCAGGAACGCGCCGGAGCGCCAGATCATCGCCATATTCCAGCTGGCGTTGCGCTCGGCCAGTGGAATGGCGCTGATTGCCGCGCGATGGCGCAGCATGACCATCTGCGGAAGGAAGGCAACACCGACACCTGCGGCTGCAAGCTCGATGATGAAATCGATCTGGCTGCTGCGCGCGGCAATCTCTGGCTCGAAGCCCTGCCGGCGGCACAGATCGAGCACGATGCGGTTGAGCGCGAAGCCGCTCTCGAACAGCACGAAGGGGATCGGCTTGAGATCGATCAGCCGGACGCTGTCGCGCTCGGCCAGTGGATGCTTTGCGGGCAGCACCGCGACCAGCGGCTCGCGGCGCACCTCCTGCCACTCGAACTCGTCGGAGACGGGCAGCAGGGAGCCGGCGAGGTCGATGTCGCCGGCGCGCAGAATTTCTTCCAGCCGCGCGCTGCCATGCTCGGTGAGGCGGATGTCGATGCGCGGATGGCGCTTGCGATACATGGCGAACAATGGCGCGAACAGCAGGCTTGAGCCGATCGGCGGCAGGCCGAGCCGCAGCGTGCCGCGCCGCAGCCCGCGCAGGTCGTCGAGTTCGGCCAGCATGTCGTCGCGCTGCGCCAGCATCTGCACCGCGCGGCGGTAGACGACTTCTCCGGCCACCGTGAGCGTGCTGCGATGGCCGATCCGGTCCAGCAGGGGAACGCCGAGCTCGTCCTCAAGCTGTTTGACCGCCTTGCTGACGGTGGACTGGGTGGCGAACACGGTCTTCGCCGCCTGGGAAAACCCGCCCTGACGAACCACCTCGACGAAAGCCCTGAGTGTGCGCAGCTCCATCAATATTCCTTATTGGAATAATGAATATTCATACAAGTCATTTTTATCATAATGCGATTCGCATTATCTTATGCGCGGAGATTGACCATGACCCGCGCCATCGCCCTTTCCGTTCGTCGCAGCCTGCACCGGCATCGCCTCGCGCAGATCGGTTTGATCGCGCTGTTCTGGCTGGCTGGGGAGGCGATCGTGCGGCTGGCGGGTCTGCCCGTGCCGGGCGGGGTGGTCGGCCTCGGCCTCGTGCTGCTCGTGCTTGCGGCGGGGTGGGTTTCGCCGTTCTCCCTGCGCCGTGGCGCGGAGTGGTTCATCGCCGAGATGCTGCTGTTCTTTGTGCCCGCGGTGCTGGCGGTGACCGATCATCAGGAGTTTCTTGGCCTGCTTGGCCTCAAGATCGCCGCCGTGATCCTGGCGGGCACGGTGTCGGTGATGGCGGTGACGGCGCTGAGCGTCGAGGCGGCGTACCGCTGGAGGACGCGCCATGCCGGCCCTTCTCACGAGTAGTCCGCTGCTGGCCCTGCTGGTGCAGGGCGTGTTCTGGTCGGTGCTGACCATCGGGCTCTATGCCGTGGTGAAGCGCATGTATCGGCGCTGGCGGAAGTGGTGGCTGATGCCGCTGGCGCTGACGCCGCTGCTCGTCGGCGTGGTGCTTCTGCTGCTTCACGGCACCTATCACGACTATCTTCGGAGCGCGGGCTGGCTCGTCGCCCTGCTCGGCCCGGCCACGGTGGCGTTCGCGATTCCGATCTACGACCAGCGCGCGCTGATCCGCCGCCAATGGCCCGTGCTCGCTATCGGCATGGTGGCCGGCAGCGCCACGGCATTGGCCACCGGCTGGCTGTTCGCCACCTTGCTCGGGCTTGATGGCACGTTGCGGCTCAGCCTGCTGCCGCGCTCGATCAGTACGCCGTTCGCCATGGAAGTCTCCGGCGATATCGGCGGATTTCCCGATCTCACCGCCTTCTTCGTGGTGCTGACCGGCGTCGTTGGGGCGATCATCGGCGAGGTGATGCTGGCCTGGCTGCCGGTCCGCACCGCGCTGGCGCGGGGAGCGCTGTTCGGTGTCGCCGCGCATGGCGCGGGCACCGCCAAGGCCCACGAACTCGGCCGCGAGGAGGGCACCATTGCAGGCCTTGTCATGGTGTTCGCCGGTCTCGCCAGCGTGCTGCTCGCGCCGCTGGTCGCCTACGTCCTGCGGTAGGAGAGCCCGCTCTTACTGCGCGGCGTGGGTCAGGTGGTCGCCCTCATAGGCCGCGCGCGTACGTGACGTCTCCCCGGCGATATAGGCCATCAGCGATGCGTGCAGCGACTTCGGCACCAGCACGCCCTCGGCGGTGGTGCGCTCCCGCGCCTCGTAGCGGCGCGCGCCCGGCAGACGGACGCCGTCCTGCGCCAGCATCCGCTCGAACAGTTTTTCACCGTGGAGAAGCTGGGCTTCGCGCTTTTCCTCTGAGACACAGCGCAGCGGGTCGATGGCGAGGATCAGCTCGCCGCCGCAGGGCGATCCGGTGTTGGCGGTGTCGCGCTCGCCGGATTCGAAACTCAGCAGGTCGCCGAGCAGCGGCCCCGTCAGCAGTTCGATCATCATGGCGATGTTGGAGCCCTTGACCCCGCCGAACGGAAGCTGCGCGCCGGCCAGCGCCTGCGCCGGATCGTTGGTCGGCCGGCCTTGCGGATCGACCGCCCAGCCGTCGGGCAGCGTCTTGCCGTCGCGCAGCCGGACCTGAATCTCGCCCCGCGCGCTGGCGCTCGACGCCTGATCGAACACCACCGGCGGCTTGCCGCCGGCGCGGGGCCAGGCGAACGCCATCGGATTCGTTCCGAACAGCGGGCGGTTGCCGCCGGCCGGCGTGACGTAGGGAATCGAGGCCACGAAGGAAAATCCCACAAGGCCGCGCAGCGCCAGGCGCTCGACCTCCGGCCAGAGCGCGGCGACGTTCACCGCGTTGTTGACGACCAGCGCCGCAATCCCCTGCGTGTGCGCGCGCTCGGCCAGCGGCGCATCGGCGCGCTCCAGCGCCAGCGGAGAAAAGCCGTACTTCGCATCCACCCGGATAATTCCGGGCGCAAGATCGCTCAATTCCGGCTCGGCGTCGGGCGAGGCCAGTCCGGCATGCAAGGCGTTGACATAGAACGGCAGGCGGAAAAGCCCGTGATGGCGGCATTCGTCGCGCTCGGCCATCGTCACCGTGTTGGCGATGGCATCGGCATGGGCTGTGCTGAAGCCCTGCGCCGTCAATGCGGCTTTGGTCGCGGCATGAACCTCGGCCAGCGACATCCGCACGGCATCATTCATCGATGGTCTCCAGCATCCATGCGGCTCCTTACAGAAGCCTTCAGGGAACGGAGAATACGAAGCGTGGGCGCGGGCGTCGACTATCCAGCGGGCGAGTTGCCGGCCGGCTGCTCCTCGTCGATATCGTCGTCGAGCGGGACGACGGCGCTGAGCGGTTTGGTCGAGAGCGAGATGGTGCGGCGGCTTGAGTGACTGGGAGCGGGCCGGCGCTGGTCGCGCGACAGGCCATGAAGCGTGGTCCCGACGCGTCCTCCGGCCTGCACAAGCTCCTGAAGCGTGCAGGTGGCGGCGATGGCGACGCCGAGATCGTGGAGATGGGCGCGCCGGTAGCAGAACAGCGCCAGAACGGCCCGAACGTCGGACGACACGGTTTCCACCAGTGTCGCCAGCCCGTTCTCGTTGGCGCGATACATCGCGCCGAGCAGGTCGTCGTCGACCGGGCAGGTGTCGGTGTCAAATGCGCGGCTGGACCACATGGGCAATTCTCCCGTTCGAGAGAATGCGAGCGAAATCGCTAATGAAACGTTAACCAGCCGCGGGCTGTCCCCGGCTCAGCTGTTGAGCGCGAGAATGATGGACAGGCCGAAGCCCGTCAGATGATGCAGGGCCTGGTCGATGCCGATCAGCCACCAGAACCACTGATGCTCCGGCGTCACGTTGTAGCGGGCGACGAGAAACCCCTTCGAGCGGTCGATCGCGATGTGGATGACAAAGTCGATCAGCCCGAGAAACCACAGGCGCGGCATCAGCACCGCGATGATCGCAGTGGTCAGAATGCCGTGGATCGCACAATGCACGATAAGCGGAAGGGCCCAGCCGGTCTTCTGGTCCTTGCCCTTTGCCATCCAGGTGTTCTGAAGCAGAAAGTCCCCGACGACATGCTTGAGGGTGAGCAGCAGCATCCACCAGGTCAGCGCGCCCACCGAGATCGTCGACGACATGGACGGGATCAGCATGCCCGCGCCCTCCGCTCGCGGCGGGAGACGCCAGGCCGGATCATGGATGAGAGAACCTGCAACACGCGCAAATCGTATCTCAAAGGCGTTCAATCCCGCCAGTTATGGCATCTCGCCGAGTACATTACAGCCGTCAGCCGGTAAATTTTCCCCTTGCCTTTCCGACAGTTGCATGATCAGGGCCCGGGTGCCCCGGGGGCGGCCGCCGACAATGGCCGATCTGCTGCGATGAGATCCTCGATCAGCACTTCCACCGCGCCCGGCGGGGGATCGGTCGCGGCGGCGGCCTTCGCCTGCGCGAGCGCCGCCGCCAGGCCGCTCATACAGATCCTGCCGTCGAACACCGGTTTGGCGAGGCGGTCCATGATCAGCTGCCAGTTGGCGAGCCGCTGTCTGTACAGTCCGCCATAGCCGCGCACGAAGTCGACCGAGGTGATGATTTCGGACGTCGCGGCCGGACAGCGCGTCAGGCTGCGGTCGATCATGTGCAGCCAGCGCTCGACGGAATCCTTTTCGTGCGTGTAGCGCGCCGACCTCAGCCGCAGGCGGCGGAAGGTCACGAGCAGCCCGAGCTTGCGTCGCCCGAGAAAGGATGCCGGCGACAGCCGCAGCGTGATCCTTCGCTTGGCCCACTGCGGCGATTGGACGCGTCGGCTGATGGCGGCGGCCATGCGAGCCGGGCAGAACGCGGCCAGTTCCTCAAGCGGAATCTGAACCTTGAGGTCGGACGTCTCGGCATCAATGCCGGTGCCATGGACGAGGCCGAGCTTGACCTGGGCCAGACGCGGCAGATCCGAAAACCGCATGCGCTGGCCGAGCCGCGTGGCGATGGCCTCCAGCCGCGCGGCGTCGATGCCGCGCCGGTCCGCAAAGCGCCTGATGCGGTGCAGGTACAGATTGGCGTAACGGTCGCTCTGATATTCGGTCAGCATCTCGACTTCGCGCGCGATCGTCGACCGCACGCCCGCGGGCAGGTCGGCCGGAAGCTCCGGGACGTCATCGTCGTCCTCGCCAATCACATCCGCGATGAACGAGCGCAGTGGCGCGAAGCGGTCGGTCAATGCCAGGGACCTCATGGGGACCTCATGCCTTTGCCGCGCCTTGGGCGGGGCTGGCCGCTGCATTGCCGGCCGTCGCCTCGGCGAGGCGCTCCTCCAGCCGGTCGATGTTCTGGAACAGCCGCGCGCTGGCCAGTCGCAGGAAATAGAAGCCGAATTCCGGGTTCTGCACGTAGAGCTGTTCAACCTGCCGGTAGCTGACGCTCAGCACCACGCCCGGCTCGATGCATTCGAGCGTCTGCGTGCGGACGTTGGAGGGCGACAGCATGCCAAGCTCGCCGACGATGGCTCCCACCGGAATCTCGATCCCGGACTCGACGAGCTGATACTTGCCGCTGACGATATAGAACATGTCCTCGGCCTTCTCGTCCTTGTAGAACAGGATTTCGCCGGCCGCGCATTTGCGCTCCAGCATGAACGGCTTCAGCCAGTCCATCGAGAGATCGCTGTTGACCGATTTCTTCACGTCGCGCACGAGCTGCAGCATCTGGTGCAGGCGGTAGACGTTGACGGGCAGCAGGATCATGTGCAGAGCCGCCGTCGGCCAGTTCCCGGTCGGCACCGACAGCGCGATCAGTGCGACGTTGGCGAGAATCCCGCAGATGCGCAGCGGGATCATGGTCCGCATGGTGTAGGTCGCGACCACGAAGATGGTCGCGAACAGACCGCCAGCATGCAGGTAATGCGATGTATCCATCGTCAGCGAACCTGTTGCCCGGACATGGCCGGATTTCGATCATTGCACCCCGGCCCGCAGGTGATCCCGTGGTGCGGGGAACCCTTGCCGTCCGGCATTTCGGACATTGGTTGCACGCGGCCACCCCGAGGTTTGGCAGGTGTTCCGACGGGCCTCCCCGTGTATAGAGGCAAGCCGCGGGCTTTGGCAGCTCCTATTGCGGTGACGATGCCCGGGGGATTTGGGGAGCGGCATGAAGCTTGAGGCGGCGAGCGCGCCGGTGCTGACGGTCGAAGGGCCGCGCGCCACCATCCGGATCAACCGGCCGGACCATGCCAACCGCCTGCAGCCGGAGGATCTTGCAGCGCTGGTGGCGGCGTTCGACCGGATCGAGGCCATGGACGACGTGCGGGTGCTGGTCGTGACCGGCACCGGCCGCATTTTCAGTTCGGGCTTTCACCTCGGTGCGATCAAGGCCAGCGCGCCGGAGGAGGGCGAGGACGGGGTGGCGTTCGAGACCGTCGCCGACCGGCTGGAGACGCTTCGCGTGCCGACCATCTGCCGGCTGAACGGCGGCGTTTATGGCGGCGCGACCGATCTGGCGCTGGCCTGCGATTTCCGGATCGGCACCGAGACCTGCCAGATGTTCATGCCCGCCGCCCGGCTGGGCCTGCACTATTACCGCAGCGGGCTGGTGCGCTACGTCTCGCGGCTGGGGCCCGACGTGGCCAAGCGGCTGTTTCTCACCGCCGAGCGGATCGACGCGGCCGAGATGCTGCGGATCGGCTTTCTGACGCAGCTGGTGCCGTCGGCCGAGCTGGATCAGGTGGTCGATGCGCTGGCGCAGACACTCTGCGCCAATGCGCCGCACGCCGTGCAAAACATGAAGCGCACCATTAACGAGATCGCGCACGGATGCCTCGATGAGGCCGAGGCCGACCGCCGCCATCGCGACAGCCTGAACGGCGACGAACTTAAGGAAGGCGCGGCGGCAATCACCGAAAAACGTCCGCCGCGGTTTTGATTTTCTTTCGCAGAACTGTAGCCCGCATGACGCGGAGCGAAATGTGGGTGCGGCCTTAAAATCCCGGATTGCGTTTCGCTCCATCCCGGCTACATTTTTTCCGCCCTCATTCCGGGGCGCGAGCGCAGCGACGCGAGCCCGCAATCCATAACCACCACAGGGCATATGAATTCCGGATGCGGGCAGGTCGTTTTGACGGAAACGCTTGCCAGGCTGGCTGAGCGCTCCCTCTTCCTTGAGGGAGAGGGTTGGGGGTGAGGGGGCAGACCTCTCGACCAGAACGTGCCCCTCACCGACGCGGTGCGCCGACCTCTCCCCAGAGGGGAGAGGTGAGGACGGCATTCCCGTCTCGACATGAAATGCCATCGCCCGCAGAAACCCGCCGGACTCACGGGAAGGCTCTGCTTTATTCCCCCACGAACGTCGCGGCCTGTTCGATGCTGGCGCGCGAGGTGCGATAGCTGTTGACCTTGTGCTCGGTATCCGAATAGCCGAACGAGATCGCGCACACCACCTTGCGGTCGTCCCCGAAGCCGAAGTGCTTGCGTACGACGCGGGCATGAAACGCGATGGCGGCCTGGGGAATGGTCGCGACCCCGAGCGCCTGTGCGGCCAGCATGAAATTGCTGACATACAGACCGCAGTCGATCGCACCATAGATGCCGAGCGCCTCATCGCTGGTGATGATCGCCACGTGCGGTGCGCCGAACAGGTTGAAGTTCTCAAGCGCCTGCTTCGCATACGCTTCCTTGTCGCCGCGTGCGATGCCGAGCGTGTTGTAGAGCTGGAAGCCGCTCTCGCGCCGCCGTTCCAGATAGACGCCTCGATACTCGCGCGGAAACTCGAAGTCGCCGCTCTGCGGCGTACCGCTGGACGCGGTCTTGTACATCAGCTCGCGAAACTTTTGCGTTTCCGCGCCGGAGGTGATGATCACCTGCCAGGCCTGGCTGTTGCACCATGAGGCGCTGCGCTGGGCCACGCTCAGGATGCGCTCGATGGTCGCGCGCGGCACGGGGTCCGGTTTGAAGGCGCGGCACGAATGCCGGGCAATCAGAAGCTGTTCGACGACGTCGATCGGAGCGATGTCGGTCGGGGTCTTCATGTCCATCAGCTGCGTCCCCTGGTCGGAATCTTGTTGAACGGCACGTCCTTGTCGACCCGGATGTCGCCGGGCAGGCCGAGCACGCGCTCGGCGATGATATTGCGAAGGATCTCGTCCGTCCCCCCCGCGATGCGCATGCCGGGTGCGCCGAGCAGCATCGCCTGGAATTTTCCGGTCGCCTCGGCCGCTTCGCCCGACAGCACGCCCGCCGCGCCTTCGAGGTCCATGGCGAAGGCCGCGATGTCCTGCAGCATCGTGCCCGACACCAGCTTGCCGATGGAGTTCTCCGGCCCCGGCCTCTCGCCGCGCGACAGCGCGGAGATCAGACGATAGCTGGTGTATTTCAGGCCGCTGGCCTTCACCGCCCAGTCCGCGAGCTTCGCACGCACCGCCTTGTCGTCGATGGCAGGGCCATCCTCCGTCACGAGGTTGGCACAGAAGTCGAAGATTTCGGGAAAGCCCGTGGTGCCGCGCGCGCCGATCGACATGCGCTCGTTCATGAGTGTGGTGAGGGAGACGTTCCAGCCGTCGCCGACTGCGCCAAGACGCTGGCTGTCCGGAATCCGCACGTTGGTGAAGAACACCTCGTTGAATTCCTGCATGCCGTTGGCCTGCTTGATCGGCTTCACCTCGACGCCGGGACTCTTCATGTCCAGAAAGAACATGGTGAGACCCTTGTGCTTGGGTACCGTGGGATCGGTGCGGGTGATGAGCAGGCCGTAGTCGGAATAATGCGCGCCGGAGGTCCAGATCTTCTGGCCGTTGACGATCCAGTCGTCGCCGTCCCGCTCGGCGCGGGTGCGCAGGCCCGCGACGTCGGAGCCGCCGGCGGGCTCGGAGAACAACTGGCACCAGATGTTCTCGCCGGAGGCAAGCTTCGGCAGATATTTCTTTTTCTGCTCCTCGCTGGCATAGGCCATCACGGTCGGGCCGCACATGCCCTCGCCGATCTGGAACGGCTGCGTCAGCTTGCCGTAGACGCCTTCTTCCTGCTGCCAGATCACCTTCTCGATCGGGGATGCGCCGCGTCCGCCATAGGCGGCGGGCCATGTCAGGCAGGCCCAGCCGCCATCGTATTTTTTCTTCTGCCACTCCTTGCCAGCCTCGACCATGTCGCGCTTCTTCAGCGCGATGCGGCCGAGCGAGGATTGCGACAGCTCGGTTTCCAGGTCCTTCGGCGCGTTGGCGGCGACGAAGGCGCGCGCCTTGGCCCGAAACTCGGCTTCCTGCGGGGTGTCGTCGAAATTCATATTCGCTCTCCGCTCCTGTCAGCTGCGCCCGCGTGTCGGGATCTTGTTGAACGGCACGTCCTTGTCGACCCGGATGTCGCCGGGCAGGCCGAGCACGCGTTCGGCGATGATGTTGCGCAGGATCTCGTCGGTGCCGCCCTCGACGCGCGTGGCAGGCGAGCGCAGCAGCATCGCCTGGAATTTTCCGGCCTGCTCGTCATTGTCCGCGCCGGCCAGCACGCCGCCCGCGCCCTGCAGGTCGAGCGCATACATCGCGACATCCTGGATCATCGCGCCCGCAACCAGTTTGCCGATGGAGTTCTCCGGTCCCGGCCGCTCGCCGCGCGACAGCGCCGAGATGGTGCGGTAGCTGGTGTAGCGCAGGCCCGAGGCGCGCACCGCCCAGTTCGCCAGTTTGGAGCGTACCGACCGATCGTCGAGCGCCGCGCCGTCCTCGGTCACAAGCCGGTTGCAGAACTCGAACAGCTCCGGAAATCCGGTCGCGACATTGGCGCCGATCGACATGCGCTCGTTCATCAGCGTGGTGAGCGAGACGTTCCAGCCGTCGCCGACCGCGCCCAGCCGCTGGCTGTCCGGGATCCGCACATTGGTGAAGTAGACCTCGTTGAACTCGCTCTGCCCGTTGGCCTGCTTGATCGGCCTGATCTCGACGCCGGGGCTTTTCATGCTCAGGAAGAACATGGTCAGGCCCTTGTGCTTGGGCACGGTCGGATCGGTGCGGGTGATCAGGATGCCGTAGTCCGAATGGTGCGCGCCGGATGTCCAGATCTTCTGGCCGTTGACGATCCAGTCGTCGCCGTCGCGTTCCGCGCGCGTGCGCAGGCCCGCGACGTCGGAGCCGCCCGCCGGTTCGGAGAACAGCTGGCACCAGATGGTCTCGCCCGCCGCCAGCGGCGGCAGATATTTTTTCTTCTGCTCCTCGCTGGCATAGGCCATCACCGTCGGGCCGCACATGCCGTGGCCGATGATGAAGGTGTGGCTCAGCTTGCCGTAAAGCCCTTCCTCCTGCTGCCAGATCACGCGTTCGATCGGCGTCGCGCCGCGTCCGCCATATTCCTTCGGCCAGTGCAGGCACGCCCAGCCGGCATCGAATTTCTTCTTCTGCCATGCCTTCGCGGCGTCGATGACATTGGCGTTCGTCAGCGTCAGACGCCCGAGCGAGGCCTTGCGGAGATCCTCCTCGTATTGCTTCGGCGCGTTGGCGTCGATCCATTGGCGCGCCTCGGCGCGGAAAGCGGCTTCCTGCGGGGTGTCGTCGAAATTCATCGGGCGATCCTCCGGTTCAGGCCGCGTTGCGGCGGCGCATGCGCTCGATCAGCGCGTCTTCCCAGTGCGACTGGCTGCCGAGGCCGAGCGCCAGCGCGTTGGCGCGGCGATAATACAGATGGCAGTCGAACTCCCAGGTGAAGCCCATGCCGCCATGCACCTGGATGTTCTGCTTGGCGCAGTGCTGGAACGCCTGCGTGGCGCTGATGCGCGCGGTGGCGGCAGCCTCCGGCAGTTCGGAGGCGTTGGTGGAGAGCGCCCATGCGCCGTAATAGCTGTTGGAGCGCGCCAGCGTTGCGGAGACATACATGTCGGCCAGAATATGCTTGATCGCCTGGAACGAGCCGATCTGGCGGCCGAACGCAATGCGGTCGAGCGCATAGTCGCGCGCCATCTCCAGCGCGCGGTCCGCGCCGCCGACCTGCTCGAACGCGGTCAGCACCGCCGCGCGGTCGAGGATCTGGCTGAGCAGGCTCCAGCCTTCGCCCGGCTTCCCGAGCGGTTCGGCCGCCGCGCCCTTGAAGACGATCTCGGCCTGATCATGGGTCGGGTCGATGCTGGTCAGCGATGTGGCCGTCACGCCCGCGCCCTTCAGATCGACGAGAAACAGACCGATGTCGGTCTCGCGGCCGGCATTGCCGGTGCGGGCCGCGACGATGGCGAAATCGGCGATGGCGCCGTCCGCCACCGGCTTCTTCACGCCGTCGAGCTTGCCGCCGCTGACGCTGGCCTTGATCGCCTTGGGCGAGGGATTGCCCTGGCCCTCGAACAGCGCCAGCGCGCCGATGGCCTCGCCGGACGCGATCTTCGGCAGCCATGTCTTCTTCTGCTCGTCGCTGCCCGCCAGCATCAGCGCCTCGGCGGCGAGATAGACGGTGGAGGCGAATGGCACGGGTGCGACCGCGCGGCCGAGCTCCTCGGCGATCACGCAGAGTTCGAGATGGCCCGCGCCCGCGCCGCCATATTCCTCCGGGATCGCGACGCCGAGGAAGCCCATCTCGGCGAGGCCCTGCCACAGCGCTTTGTCATAGGGCGCCTGTCCTTCGAGCACGGCGCGCACCGTCTTCGGCGGGCATTTTTCGGAGAGGAAGCGCCGCGCCTGATCGCGGAGCTGCTTCTGGTCGTCGGAGAAATCGAAGTTCATGGCGGGTGTTTCCGGTTAATAGTTTATTTTTGTGTTTGGCCTTTTCACCTCTCCCCCTCGCGGGGAGAGAGTTTGTCGAACGCGACTGTCATGCGTCGGAGCGTCACAGCACGATCACGTCGTCGGCCGGTGGCTCGGCGTAGAGCCGCTCCACCAGATCGGCGCGGCGATCGAGCCCGGCGCGCTGGTTGATGTAGCCCTTGTCGGTCAATTCATTGCCGTCGATGGAGGGCGGCTCGGCCATCAGCAGCGCACGGGCCACGCGCAGGCTGCTGGAGCCCTCGCTGGATGCATTGTGTGCTTCAAGGCCCGCGCGGACGGCCGCGATCACCGCCGGATGATGAATGATCGTCTCCGGGGTCGCCGCCGGCTCGTTGATGAGCTGTCGGCAGGCGTCGATGTTCGGCCAGATCAGGAGGCCGACGTAAGGCCGGTCCTGCCCGGTGACGAGCGCGTCCTGAACCACCGGCGTCGCGGCGGCGATCGCCGAGACGCGCAGCGTGCCGACCTGCACGAAGGTGCCGGTGGTGAGCTTGAAGTCCTCCACCACGCGGCCGGCGAAGATCAGCCCGGCCGCTGGATCGTTGTCGTCCACGAAGGTCGCCGCATCGCCGATCTTGTAGAAGCCTTCCTCGTCGAAGGCGGCCTCGGTGAGGTCGGGCCGCCCGAAGTAGCCGGGCGTGACGTTCGAGCCGCGCACGCGGATTTCGTATTTCGGCCCGAACGGCACGAGCTTGAGTTCGACGCCGGGAAACGGCAGGCCGATCAGGCCGACGCGCTCGGTGTCCCAATAGGTGCCGGTAGAGGTCGGCGCGGTCTCGGTCGAGCCCCAGCCGGTATAGAACACCAGCCGCTCGCCGGTGGTGCGCACCGCCAGCGCCTGCATCCGGTCGTAGAGATCGTCCGGCAGGCGTGCGCCGCCATAGGCGAGGAAGCCGAGATTCTTGAAGAACGTCCGCGCCAGTGCGTCGTCGTGCTCCATCGCTGTGGCGAGCGCGGCATAGCCCGCCGGCACGTTGGCGTAATAGGTCGGCGAGATGTCGCGCAGATTGCGGATGGTCTCGTCGAATAGCCCGGGAACCGGCTTGCCCTCATCGATATAGAGCGTGCCGCCCTCGATCAGCACCGGATTGAACAGCGCGTTGCCGCCCATGGTGTGATTCCACGGCATCCAGTCGAGATAGGTGGCGGGCGGATCGTTCGGCTGGCGCGGGCGCACCTGCCGCATCATGGCGGCGTTGGCGCACATCATGCGCTGGGTGTTGATCACGGCCTTCGGCATGCCGGTGGAGCCGGAGGTGAACAGGAGCTTGCCCACCGTGTCCGGCGTGATCTGCCCGATGGAGGCTGCGACGGCTTCGGTCACGGGCGTTGCGGCAAGGTCGCTATAGGCGATGCTCGTCACCGACTGCGGCGGCCGCGCGACGTGAATGACAGTGATGCCATCGAGATCGAGCGCGCTCAGCGCTTTTTCGAAGGCCGGGCCGTCCTGCACCATCACGACCGCGGGCTTGATCAGGTCGAACAGGAATTTCAGCTTCGCGTGGTCGTGGCTGAGCAGCGAATAGGCCGGCGACACCGGCGCGGCGGGCAGGCGGGCCTGCATCGCGGCCATGGTCATCAGCGCGTGTTCGATGGAGTTGCCGCTGAGGATCGCGACGGGACGCTGATCCTTGACGCCGAGATCGAGCAGCCCCTGCGTCAGGCCGTCCACCGCGCGCTTGGCTTCCGCGAACGAGATGCGCCGCCAGGCGCGGTCCGGTCCGCCGCGCTGCGCCAGCCAGGTGTCGTTGGGCTTTTCTTTCGCCCACCGTGTCAGATGCTCGGGCAGATGGGTGCTGACGCCCTGCAGCGGGATCCGTGATTTCATCACGATCACGCCATCGGGACGGCGCTCTACCGCGATGTCGCGCTCGCCCCAATGCACTTTGCGGAAAGGCGCCTTGTCGGGAAGCTTGGCTGCTGTCGCGACGTTCATCTGATTCCTCCGGAATTTTTTATGTTGGTTCCGAGCCGGCCTCAGGCCGTGCGATAGATCGGCTTTCGTTTCTCCAGAAATGCCGCGATGCCCTCGGCGAAATCCTCCGAGCGGCTGCACAGCACCTGATTGCGATCCTCCATGGCGATGGCGGCCTCGATGGAGCCCGCGTCCACGCTCATGTTGAGGCATTCCTTTGACAGCCGCAGGCCGACCGGCGAGGCCGTCAGCATGGCGTCGATGTAAGGCTGCGCGGCGGCTTCCATCTGATCCGGCGCGACCACCTCGGAGACGAGGCCGACGGCGAGCGCCCGTTCGGCATGGATGAAGCGGCCGGTGAGAATCAGTTCGGACGCGACCGAGACGCCGACGAGGCGCGGCAGGAAATAGCTGGTGCCGATGTCGCAGCCGCCGAGTCCGAGCTTGATGAAGGCGCAGTTCATCCGCGCATTGGTCGCGGCGATGCGGATGTCGGAGGCGAGCGCCAGCGCGAAACCGCCGCCCGCCGCCGCGCCCTGGATCAGCGTGATGATCGGCTGCGGGCAGCGCCGCATCTTCAGCACGATATCCGCGATGCTGCGCTGCTGGTCCAGCGATTCGGTGACGCCGGGCGGCTCTTTCTGGCCGCCACGCCGCTCAAGCGCATGTTTGAGGTCAAGCCCGGCGCAGAATGACTGGCCCGCGCCCTTGAGCAGCACCACGCGGGTGCGGCGGTCGCGTTGCAGGCGGTCGAAATAGGCGTTCAGTGCCTCGATCAGGGATGGGTCGAGCGCGTTCAGGCTTTCCGGGCGGTTCAGCGTGACCCGGTCAAGGCCGTCTTGGTGCTCGATCAGCAGCGGCTCGGCCACCATTGAACTCCTGCACTTGATTCGTTTCCTTGCCGCCATATGCAGCGGGGGCATCCGCTGCGGCGGCTCATCTTTTGTTGTTTTGTGCGAGGCGCGAACCGCGCCCCGCTTTCTTGTAGTCCGGCGTCGCGGGCTGCGCGGTTAGCGCGGCGCCATGCGGATCGCGCCGTCGAGGCGGATGGTCTCGCCGTTCAGCATCGGGTTTTCGACGATCTGCACGGCCAGCGAGCCGTATTCGCTCGGATCGCCGAGGCGGGCCGGATGCGGGACCTGCGCGCCGAGGCTGGCGCGGGCTTCCTCGTTGAGCCCCATCAGCAGCGGGGTGAGGAACAGGCCGGGCGCGATGGTCATGACGCGGATCTTCAGGGAGGCGAGGTCGCGCGCGACCGGCAGGGTCATGCCGACGATGCCGCCCTTGGACGCCGAATAGGCAGCCTGGCCGATCTGGCCATCGAACGCCGCGACGCTGGCGGTGTTGATGCAGACGCCACGCTCCTCGCCGATCGGGGCCGCCGTCTGCATGCGCTCGGCCACGAGGCGGATGCAGTTGAAGCTGCCGATCAGGTTGACCTTGATGATCTTGCTGAAGTGATCGAGCGGATAGGCGCCGTTCTTGCTGACGGTCTTCACCGCGCCGCCGATGCCGGCGCAGTTCACCAGCACGCGGACGATGCCGTGGGCGGCCTCGGCCTTGGCAATCGCCTCCTTGACCGGCGATTCCTCCGATACGTCCCCGATGCAGGCGACGCCGCCGATCTCGGCGGCGACCTTTTCGGCGTTATCCTTGTTCATGTCGAGCACGGCCACCTTGGCGCCCTTGGCCGCCATGGCGCGCGCGGTCGCTGCGCCGAGTCCCGAGCCGCCGCCGGTAATGAGAACAGACACGTCCTTCAACTGCATAGATCAAGCCCTTCCTTACTGGGTTATGCCTCGAACGTTGGATCGTTCAGAGATTGGGGTTTCCTCGGTCGCTCTTCTTGTCGCGCTCAGCGGGCGGAATGACAAGGCCGCCGCAGATCAGATCGGTCATGTAGGCGATATAATCGCGGCAGACATCGTCCGTTACCGGGCCGACGCCGACCGCGCGCGACATCGCATGCCGGCCGAAGAACAGATGATCGCAGGAGCCGATCAGGCTGGTGTAGAACAGCACCGGGTCGACCTTGCGAAACTCGCCAGCCGCCGCGCCTTCTTCGAGCAGCCTGCGCTGGAAACTGAACAGCGGCCGCACGAACAGTTCGGCGACCTCGTTGGCGGCCTCGGCGCTGCGCTCGTGCAGCAGCACGTGAAGCAGCCGGTTGAGATACGGAAAGCGGTAATACGCCTTGATGATGCCGGCGATGTGAAGCTTCAGCTTCGCGCCGGGCGAGATCGGCTGTTTCAGCAGATATTCGAGATTTGTGATCTCGGAGCGCGCGTTGCGCGCCATCAGCGCCAGCAGCAGGCCGTCCTTGTTGCCGAAATGGTATTTCACCAGCGCCGAATTCACGCCGGACTTCTGCGCGATCTCGCTCAGCGAGATATCGATCGCGCTGCGCTCGATCATCAGCTCGCTGGCGGCCTGAAGCAGCTTTTCCGCCGTCGGATTCAGGGCGGCGGGGCTGGCCTCGGCATGATCTGTCTGCGGGTGAAGCCCCATGAAAGCTGGTCTCGGAAACAACGGGTCTTTAGGATCGTGATGAACGGACACGGCAAGCGTGTGTGCCGGGCGGAAGCCGCCCGCGTCGACTGATACCTAAGCCCAACAGGGGGTCTATCTCAAGCGTTAATTGAATGATTGACTAAATGGCGACAAAGTCCTCTATAGTTTCCTCAACAGGGCTCGACAACGGCCGAATTCGAGGGAGAGGAACCATGGCGGAAGCCTATATCGTTGCTGCAGCGCGAACAGCCGGTGGTCGCAAAGGCGGTCGTCTGTCGGGCTGGCACCCCGCCGATCTCGCGGGAACGGTGCTCAATGCGCTGATCGAGCGGTCCGGAGCGGACCCGGCGCAGGTGGAGGACGTGATCCTCGGCTGCGTATCCCAGGTCGGCGAGCAGGCCACCAATATCGCGCGCAATGCCGTTCTTGCCTCGAAACTGCCCGAGAGTGTGCCGGGCACGTCGGTGGATCGCCAGTGTGGATCGTCGCAGCAATCGCTGCATTTTGCCGCGCAGGCGGTGATGTCCGGAGCGATGGACGTGGTGATCGCGGCCGGTGTCGAATCCATGACCCGCGTGCCGATGGGCCTCTCCGCGACGCTGCCCGCCAAGAACGGCTTCGGCCACTACAAGAGCGCCCATATGGAGGAGCGCTACCCCAACATCCAGTTCAGCCAGTTCACCGGCGCGGAAACCATGGCGAAGAAGTACGGCTTCGATAAGGATGCGCTCGACCGTTACGCCTATGAGAGCCATCAGCGCGCCATCGCTGCGACGCAGGCCGGCAAGTTCAAGGACGAGATCGTTCCGGTCGAGATCACGCGCGCCGACGGCAGCACCGACGTTCACACCGTTGACGAGGGCATTCGTTTCGATGTGAGCCTCGACGGCATCCGCGGCGTCAAGCTGATCGCCGAGGACGGCCGGCTCACCGCCGCCACCTCCAGCCAGATCTGCGACGGTGCGTCCGGCGTGATGGTGGTGAACGAGAAGGGGCTGAAGTCGCTTGGCGTCGCGCCGCTCGCGCGCATCCATCACATGAGCGTACTCGGCCACGATCCGGTGATCATGCTGGAGGCTCCGCTCCCCGCCACGCATCGCGCGCTGAAGAAGGCCGGCATGTCGATCGACGACATCGATCTGTACGAGGTCAACGAGGCGTTCGCATCGATCCCGACCGCGTGGCTGAAGGATACCGGCGCCGATCCCGCCAAACTCAACGTCAATGGCGGTGCGATCGCACTCGGCCATCCGCTCGGCGCGTCCGGCACCAAGCTGATGACCACGCTCATCCATGCCCTGAAGCAGAACAACAAACGCTATGGTTTGCAGACCATGTGCGAGGGCGGCGGCATGGCGAACGTGACCATCGTCGAGCGTCTTTAATCGGAACGGCGGGCGCGGGATGGTTGTGAGCCTGCGCGTTCGCTCAAACAACAACAGCGACGTCAAGTCGCGCTCTGCCTTGGCATGATCCCGAAAAGGGGCGACCTGTTTTCGGGATCATGCTTTTCAGTCGAAACACTTCGGTGAAGCAAAAAGGGTCCGGGGGCTCGGTCGAGCTCAATCGGACCTGCGAGGATACGCCTTCAAGGATTCATTCGTGAGCACTCATCCGTCGATTCACGCCCGCACCCATCCCGACAAGATCGCCTATCAGATGGCCGGCTCCGGCAAGGCCATCACCTATCGCGAACTGGACGAACGCTCCAACCAGGGCGCGCAACTGTTTCGCTCGCTCGGCCTCAGAGCGGGCGATCATATCGCGCTGCTGATGGAAAACCGGCTCGAATTCATGGAAATCTGCTGGGCGGCCCAGCGCGCCGGCCTCTATTATACCGCCATCAGCCGCTACCTGCAGGTGGACGAGATCGCCTATATCGTCGAAGACTGCGGAGCGAAGGTCGTCATCACCTCGCCGAAATGCGCACCGCAGGTCGCGCCGCTGCTCACCGACAAGCCGGGCGCGCCGGCGTTCTTTATGGTCGAGCAGCCGGAGCCGGGATTCCGCGACTGGGACGGGGAGTGCGCCAGGCAGCCGGCGACCCCCATTGCCGACGAATGCGCCGGCAACGACATGCTGTATTCGTCCGGCACGACCGGACGGCCGAAGGGAATCAAGAAGCCGTTCGAGAACGTGCCGGTCACAACGCCGTCGCCGCTGCTCAAGATGCTCTGCGCGGACATGTGCGGCATGAATGCGGACAGTGTCTATCTGTCACCCGCGCCGCTCTATCACGCGGCTCCGCTGCGCTTCAACATGATGGCGATTGCGCTGGGCGGCACCTCCGTCATCATGGAGTCGTTCGACGCGGAGGAATTCCTGCGTCTCGTCGAGAAGCACAAGGTCACCCAGTCGCAGCTGGTGCCGACCATGTTCGTGCGTATGCTGAAGCTGCCGGAGCGCGTCCGCAAGCAATACGACGTATCCTCGCTCAAGGGCGCGGTGCATGCGGCCGCGCCTTGTCCAGTGGACGTGAAGGCGCAGATGATCGACTGGTGGGGACCGATCCTGATCGAGTATTACGCAGGCTCGGAAGCGAACGGCGTCACCGTCTCCAACTCGCAGCAATGGCTCACCCACAAGGGCACTGTCGGCAAGTCGGTGGTCGGAACGATCAAGATCCTCGACGAGGAAGGCAACGAACTGCCGACCGGCGAGATCGGCGCGGTCTATTTCGCCGACGGTCCGACCTTCGCCTACCACAACGATCCGGAGAAGACGAAGAAGGCCTTTAACGACAAGGGGTGGTCGACGCTCGGCGATGTCGGATATCTGGACAGCGAAGGCTTTCTGTATCTCACAGATCGCAAGGCCTATATGATCATCTCGGGTGGCGTGAATATTTATCCGCAGGAAACCGAAGATGTGCTCATCACCCATCCGGCCGTCGCCGACGTTGCTGTGTTCGGCGTGCCGAACCCCGACATGGGCGAGGAGGTGAAGGCCGTGGTGCAGCCGCACAGCATGGCGGCGGCCGACGAGAAGCTGGTCGCCGATCTGATGGCGTTCTGCCGCGCCAAGCTGTCGCCGATCAAATGCCCGCGATCGATCGATTTCGAAGCCGAATTGCCGCGCACGCCCACGGGCAAGCTCGTGAAGCGGCATCTGCGCGATCGTTACTGGCCGGCGCGCGCCTGAGTTCGCGACGGTCGCAGAATAAAGAAGCTGTCCAAGCAGCCGCATCTTCCGACTCAAGGCCCCGCATTGCGGGGCCTTTTTGCTGCGCCGCGTCGTCGCTGCCAGCTTGACAAGGCGCCGGCGGCCGCCAAACTCAATGTCGCCGCGGCGCGAACCATCCGCGCTTTCGGATGTTGTGAGAGGGAGCGAGGAGGAGGCGAGTATGACAATGACCAAGACTGAAAAAAAGCCGACTTGGCGGACTCCAAGAATCGCTGAAGTGCCTGTTGGTCTCGAGATCAACATGTACGCCTGCGCCCGGCCCAAATAGCACGAACGTCAAGCCATCTGCCGCCGGGGGCGATGGATGCTGCGCGTGATCGTTCTCGGTTCGGCGGCGGGTGGCGGCGTACCCCAGTGGAACTGTGGCTGCGCTGTGTGCGATGCCGCCCGCAGCGAGGAATATGTGGCGCGTGCACCCGCGCTGCATCGGTTGCAACTGAGCGCAACGCAGTGCTCGCTTGCGATCTCTGTTGACGACGTCAACTGGCTGCTGGTGAATGCATCGCCGGATTTGCGTCAGCAGATCGCGCAGACGCCGGCGCTCTGGCCAGAGACGCGTACGCGGCACACGCCGATCAGCGCCGTTGTTCTCACCAATGGCGAGATCGATGCAATTGCCGGCCTCCTTTCGATGCGGGAGGGCGCGCCGTTCACGATCTATGCGCATGAACAGGTGCTCGGAATTCTCGCCGGCAACAGCATTTTCGGCGTGTTGCCAGAAGCGCGGGTGCCGCGCATCCCGATGGTACCCGGCGTGCCGTTTGCGCCGGTGGGCGCCGATGGCGCTACGTTCGGGTTAACAGTGACGGCGTTTACTGTTCCGGGAAAACCGGCGCTTTATCTGGAGACCGCAGGCGCGGGCAGCGAGGGCGACACGCTCGGCCTCGATATTCGAAGCGACAACGGCAACGGGCGCGTTCTCGTGGTGACGGCCTGTGCCGCCATGACGCCGGAATTGCAGGCGATATTGCAAGGTGCACCGCTGGTGTTCTTCGATGGAACGGTCTGGCGCGATGACGAACTGATCGCAGCCGGTCTTGCCGACAAGACGGCGCAGCGCATGGGGCATATGGCGATGTCGGGACCGGGCGGCGTGATGGCGGCCCTTGAGGAGAGCGGCATCCGGCGCAAGGTTTTCCTGCACGTCAACAATTCCAACCCTGCGCTGCTGCCCGATACGGTCGAGCATGCCGAGCTGAAACGACGCGGCTGGCTGCTGGCGCGCGATGGCATGGAGTTCCGGCTATGATGGCGAGGTGCAGGTCATGAACGTGCCGATGCGCTTTCCCGCATCCGGTGGCGGGCCGCTTCACAGCGCAGATGCGCTTGAAGAACGTCTGCGTGACATTGGCGCGACACGCTATCACAGCCTGCATCCGTTTCATCGCATGCTGCACGGCGGCGAGCTGACCAAGGGGCAGGTGCAGGCCTGGGCGCTGAACCGCTACTACTATCAGAGCACGATCCCGATCAAGGACGCGGTGGTCATCTCGCGATTTCGGAACCGCGCGATTCGCCGCGAGTGGCGGCATCGCATCGACGATCACGATGGCGGCGGGGGGGTGGAAGGCGGCATTGAGCGCTGGCTGAAGCTGACCGAAGGTCTCGGCCTCGACACCGCCTATGTGGAGTCCACCGACGGCATCCTGCCCGCGACGCGTTTTGCGGTGGAGGCCTATGTGCATTTCGTCCGCGACCGGACGCCGCTGGAAGCGATCGCCTCGTCGCTCACCGAATTGTTCGCACCCACGCTGCACGAGCAGCGCATCGCCGGCATGCTGGCGCATTACGATTTCATCAATCCGCAGATCATGAGTTATTTCAGCCGCCGGCTCGAACAGGCTCCGCGCGATGCGGGATTCGCTCTGGCCTATGTCCGGGACAACGCGGCGACTCCGGTGCAGCGCGAGGACGTCTGCAATGCGCTGATCTTCAAGACCGACGTGTTGTGGGTTCAGCTCGATGCGCTTCATCACGCTTATGTCGGCGGGCACATTCCTCCCGGCGCATTCGTTCCGGAGGATTTCGGATGAGTGGGACGCGCAGCCGGCTGCTGGTGAGCGAGACCACCCGCGCGGTGCTGCCGCGTCATGTCCGGCTGCGCCATGACGCTGTGCGGGACAGGTGGGTTCTGCTTGCGCCGGAGCGGGTGCTGATGCCGGACGAGGCGGCTGTCGAGGTGTTGCAGCTTTGCGATGGCGCGCGCACTGTCGGCGAGATCGTCGACGGGCTCGCGGCGAAGTATGCTGCGCCGCGCGAGGAGATCGCGGCCGACATCGTTGCCATGCTGCAGGATCTGGCCGACAAGGCGTTTCTCGGCGACGGCGCGGCCCTGACGACATGAGCGTCCCCGACCACGGTATTCCTCTCGCGGTGCTGGCCGAGCTGACCCATCGCTGTCCGCTGCAATGTCCTTATTGCTCCAATCCGCTGGAGCTGGAACGGGCGGGCAACGAACTGAGCACCGATGAGTGGCGGCGCGTGTTTGACGAGCTGGCGGCGCTCGGCGTGTTGCAGGTGCATCTGTCGGGCGGCGAGCCCGCAGTGCGTCGCGATCTCGTCGAGCTGGTGCGATGTGCCGAGCAGGCCGGGCTCTATACCAATCTCATCACCTCCGCGGTTCTGCTCACGCGCGACAAGCTCGCCGCGCTGGCGGATGCGGGGCTCGGCCACATCCAGATCAGCTTTCAGGGCAGCGAGCCGGACAGCGCGGACCGGATCGCCGGGCTCGATGCGGCGCATGCGCGAAAGCTCGCGGTGGCGCGATGGGCACGCGAACTCGGCCTGCCGCTCACCGTCAACGCGGTGATGCACCGGCAGAATCTGCATCAGCTTGGCGGGATCATCGCCATGGCGGTCGATCTCGGCGCGGCGCGGCTCGAAGTCGCGAACGTGCAATATTACGGCTGGGCGCTGAAGAACCGCGCGGCGCTGATGCCTTCGCTCGTTCAGATCGAGGATGCAACGCGGATCGTGGACGACGCGCAGGCGCGTCTGCGGGGCGTGCTCGCCATCGACTATGTGGTGCCGGATTATTACGCGGTGCGGCCGAAGAACTGCATGGGTGGCTGGGGGCGGCAGTTCTTCAACATCTCGCCTTCGGGCAAGGTGCTGCCGTGCCATGCCGCCGAGACCATCACCGGCCTCGCCTTCGATTCGGTGCGCGATCATCCGCTTGCGTGGATCTGGGAGCACTCGCCCGCGCTGAACCGCTATCGCGGCACCGGCTGGATGCCGGAGCCGTGCCGGAGCTGCGATCATCGCGAGGAGGATTTCGGCGGCTGCCGCTGTCAGGCCTTCGCGCTGGCAGGCGATGCAGCCGCGACCGATCCGGCCTGCGCATTCTCGCCGCTGCATGATGCGATCTTCCGGGCCGCCGAAACGGAAGCCGCGACGGGCTCGCCCCGCTTCATCTATCGCAATTTCTCGGGTGGAACGCTGGAAACCGCGCGTTAGTCCAGCTTGTCGTCAGCGCCGCTGAACCACTCCAGTCTTTGATTCGACGCATTTTTTCTTCGCGCAAACCGGTCTCCACCCTCCGGTCGAGCCAGAGGGCATGCTTCGCTCGAAAACGCTGTGGCCGGTCAACGTGGAGGGTGGTGATCCCGGGATGAGGGATAGAGCGAACCAGAAAACTCGCTAAAAATGGGCACAAGTCGAATCGGCTATCGTTGATTTGATACCACCTAGTGAGACCATCCGGCAAGACGCTTAGCCTTGGCATGAAATCTACGGATTTTCCCGAGAGTTACGTTATCGCTTGATCCTGAATGCACGCTCAACATTGCGGATTTCTGGCCCAACCTCGGAAAAGAGCGGATGTGAGACTGCAAAGGCCCAAAGGCGGTTGAAATCCCGCGCCTTTGGTTCCGACGATGCACTAAATGCCTTTACGATTTCTCGCCACGCGGGATCGCGCAACGGATCGGCGGCGGACCCCTCATCAAAATATCTTGGCTTGGACCTAATTCGGATAGCACTCATCCGGATCGCAGTCTTAGGCGGCGCGTCAGAGATAAGGACTAACTCACGATCAACGCCTGAGTCTGGCGCATCGTAGATTGATTTATCGCTTGCAACGAACGCGCCTGGATCGTGATCCACCGGACTGAACCGAGTTAAGCGTAGCTCTTTGTTGGCAGACCTATCCCAAGACAGGCAATCATTTATCGCTCTTTCGTCAAACGCATCTGAAAAATAAACGTTGGCAAGCGCATTTTCCCATTGAACCCTATTGAGGGCCGAAACCTCAGAATCACGCTCAACAACAATCACATTTCCATTGGCTCGCGTCTCATACACATACCTGTCGTGCATTAGCACCGCGTGACGGGGAGTGAGAGGCATCGTTATTTGAAAGCCCGATTTAGATGTTCCCATTGACGGTCGCGATGGGAATTTCTGTAGGCAAAAGTAATTCGTTGTGACCACCGGATTGTCTGAAATGATGAACGGCATTCTAGCTTTATTTAGAATCAGGAATAGCTTGAGGTCGTACATGATGGGTGCGGCCAACATGGCACGACCAATATTCATTGCGGACGCATTGTTGAGTGATATTTTGACGCCCTGGAGCTGCTCTGCTGTAAATTGGCCGCTCATCAACAGTTTGGTGAATTTTTCGACTGCCGAGTTTAGTTTTACCTCAGCTACAGTTGTTCTCGCTTGCTGCAAGGCGAGTTGCAGCGCGATTTTGCAGCGAAACATTGCGTCTAATGGGAAAGTATTGCTGGTCTTAACTTGGTCGATGATCTGTCCCAAGACCCCCTCAAGGACAGCCAAATTCTTTTCAACTACGCCATCTTTTCCATAGAAGTGGGGCTTCTGACATTGGTCTCTGAGGGAAGCCTTTCGGATGACGCGCGCCAAGCCAATGTTCATTACGTTTATTTGTCTTCCGGCATCATCGCTTGCGAAATGTTCTAACAGCACCTTCGGCACAAAGTGTTGTTTTTTATTTTGCGGCACTGTGCCTACTCCATTGAATTTCGCCTTCAGCCATGCGGAATAGGAATCCTAGCGATTCGCAATTGCATATTGAAATTGAGTAGTCCCTGTTACATATCAATCAACGGACGTTGGCTGCATTGTAACGGAGATGGGGCATGGCAAGTTCAGGGGCATTCGTCGCTTACTACCGAGTGAGCACCGGCCGACAGGGACGGTCCGGGCTCGGCATTGAAGCCCAGCAGGCAGCCGTCGCCACCTACCTCAATGGCGGAGACTGGAAGATTGTCGCAGAGTTCACTGAGGTTGAGAGCGGTAAGCGCTCGGATCGCCCCGAGCTAGACAAGGCCCTTGCGGCCGCACGGCTCCACAGGGCTCCCCTTGTGGTCTCTAAGGTGGACCGGCTCACGCGCTCCGTGGCCTTCCTGAGCCGTCTGCTTGAGGCTGGCGTGGACGTGCGCTTTGCGGGCCTCCCGCAGATTGAAGGCGCTACAGGGCGCTTTCTGCTCCAGCAGATGGTTGCCGTGGCTGAACTGGAAGCAGGCATGATTAGCGCCCGCACCAAAGCTGCTCTGGCGGCTGCCAAGCGCCGTGGGAAGCGCCTCGGTGGAGATAGGGGTGTGAAGCCCTCCAGACAGACACAGGCCAAGGGAGCCGCTGCAACGCGCTCCAAAGCCCTCTCGCGGGCCAGCGACCTCGCCCCTCTGATTGCCGAACTGCGCCAGCAGGGAGCCACAAGCCTCCGCATGATTGCAGATGGCCTGAACGAACGAGGCATCCCGACAGCACGAGGGGATGGCAAGTGGTCGGCCGTGCAGGTGCAGCGCGTGTTGAGTCGGAGCTTTCACTAGGGGCTCTTTTGGTTCTCACGTGGCTCCCTTAGCCTCCGGAGTGTAGGACGGGATTGCTCCCGCCCCCGTGCTGTTAGCTCAGCAGCAACCAGCGGAGGGCTTGCCGAACCAACCGGCAGGCCCTTTTGCTTTGCAGCCTCTTCACATGACCCCAGTGCTTCCCCTATGATTCCGCGTGGGCATGGGGACTTCTAATGTTGCGTGTGATTGCTTTGGCTGTCTTGGCGGCCACCGTGGCGGGCTGTGCGGTCCAACGGGCTCAGGTGGCGCAAGACGCCAAGGCGCAGATGGTTGGGCTCAGTCGCGAACAGGTTCTTGCGTGCATGGGGCCACCCGCGAATAAGATGGCAGAGGGTCAAACTGAGGTTTGGTCCTATCAGTCTGGCAATGGCCATATTTCGACACACGCCAGCACGCATACGAAGACCGCGCTTAACGCCAACAGATTTGGTAACAGCCTATCGGGAACGGCGGTTTCCGCAGGGTACGGCCGTGCCGTCTCAACACAGAGGCACTGCAACATCAACGTAGTCATGTCCGCAGGAAGCGTCACCGCTGTCAATTACTCCGGGCCAACAGGTGGTCTCTTAACGGCCGGTGAGCAATGCGCGTTCGCCGTCGATAATTGCGTACGGAAATAAATGGGTCCCCTTTTTCACGGGTCCCCTTTTGGGCCAGCCCCAGGCCACCCGACTTCAAAATTTCGGACTAAAGCCGCTGCTGCTGCTCGGCTGACGACTGCTGTGTCGCGTTCATAAATCTCACTTCACTCACCGTTTTATGGCGAGAGGCTTTAGCGCGCGACTGGAGCCAACGGCACATGCGAGCGCTCTCCTGTCACAATCCCAACGCGCTCGCTTCTTTTCGGCCAGTTTCGCTTCCTTAGGGTCTGTAGACAGTAGAACTCTGAGAAGCCGTTCCGTCCGCTGTAGCTGGGCCAGTTGTGACCGTTCGCCATCCTCGGTCTGTAGAAGCCCTGTGGTGATCGGGTTAACGGAAGGATTTAGCTTCAAGCGAGCCTTCCACCAACGATAGCCCGGCCCTTTCCTTGGCTGGCGTCCACGACTCTTGGTGACATACCGCGTAACCGCGCCACCGAATTTGCCGTTATTAATCTGCCCCTTGTAAGCCGTAAGCGCATTGCACACTCGCTCAATGGCCATCTGCGCAGAACGGTAAGTTATGTCCAAAGGCGCGGCGATTTCCGGAAAGGTAATTTCGGTTTGGGACCGACTGAGTAGCGCCACTAAACGCATCCAACCAACCAACGAAATGCGTGTCCGTTCAAAAATGGTGCCCACTGTCACTGTGAACGTATTTGCACAGTGGCGGCAAAAGATGAGACCTGGGCGATGTGTGCGCTTGCGTCCCTCAATATGAACAGTGGCCTCGGGCCCCGCTTGGCAATGCGGACACACAGGGCCATTGGGCCATCGCAAGGATTCAAATGTCGCGAGAGCAGCCGCGGCATCATGGAAGGACGGCTGGGGCAGATCGAAAGGCGGCATCCATAACTTTTCTTAAATACAAAAAACTAGCCGCAATTTGCCACAATCTCTTTTTTTGTCAATGCGATACAGATTTACTATCCCCCCTCTTACACATATCCGGCGACTTTTGATGCGCCGACTTTGCTCCGGGGCGCTCGCTTTCCCCTGTGTCCCGGCCAGCATCTACTGACCCCTCCGCACCCCAACACAACAAACTGAAAGAGACGACATGTCGCAAATGACGGTCGCCGGGCATTGCCATGCCTTGGTGACAAAGGAATCCATCTGATGCCGATATTCGAAGTGGACTTATCGGACGGGCGCACGCTCGATATCGAAGCGATGGACGAGAAGTCCGCAGTAGCGGGCGCTCAGTATTTCCTGGATCAGGAAAAAGCTAACGGTGAAGCTGACAAACCATCGGGCATCATGGCCGGTTTGCAGCAAGGGGTCACAAGCGCGCTCACGGGCACAGCGGAGACCCTGAAGCTGTTCACCGGGGCCGATACCAAAGGCCTTGAGACTGCTGCACAGGCGATAGCACCAAAGGACTACAAGCCAGCCCCCGTGGTCCCCGAAGGAGGCCATTGGTACGACCCGCGTACCTACAATTGGCAGAACGTGCCTCAAGGTCTCGCGGAAGGCGCTCCGGGAGTTGCTGCGGACATTGGGGTCGCAAAGGCTGCCAGCCGGGCCGGAAGGATTCCCGGTCTCATGGCGGGTATCGCATCTTACCTGCTGCGAACTCGTGGTGATGCCGCAAAAGAAAATGCGGCTATCCGCACAGGCAACCCCAATGCCGTGCCTGAAACGCAAGACAAACCGCGCTCGCTCGCCACGGGAGCCGCTGAAGCCATCCCGCAGGCTGTGGGCCTCGCACGCTTCCTGCCTGGGCTCGGGCGAATCCCCAGCGTCGGTGCGAAGGGAGTTGCAGAGAGTGTCGGCCGTGGCGTGAAGACGGCTGGCACCGAACTGGCGGTAAGCGGAGCACAGGACGCCATCGGGCAGGCAGGTGCCACCGTGGGCACCCAGCAGGCTCTCACCATCGAGCCAAGCCGTGTGGCGAATGCTGCTGTGCTGGGCGGGATCGGTGGCGGGCTGCTCGCGGCTCCACGTGTTGCCCGTGATGCCACGGGAGCCGTGCGCTTCCGCGAGGGTGGTAACGATCCAACGTTGCAGGCAGCACGGGCCGCCGTAGCGAACCGCGTGCTTGCGCGGGTGAACAGCGAAAAGGACCTGAATAACCCGAAGGAAGCCTATAGGGCCACCAACGAGGCCACTGGCGATGTCTTGAAAGAACTCAAGCGCGCAAAGGACGGCCTCGCCACCCCACTCTCGCCCGACGCGGACAACGTGTTGGCCCGTGTTTCCCGTGGGGAGCGTGCGACTTCCAAGGACATGGGAACGCTGAACTCGGCACTGGATGGTGTTGCGGGTGGTGACGCGATGGCGAAACTCGCCAATCAGGCAAGTGCCTTGGCTTGGCTCAAGTCCAAGGGCTCCTATGATTCCAATAAGGAGCGCTTCTCCGGAGGCCTTTCCGAGGTGATCCGAAGACGGCTCACGTCTCTCCCGCTCGTGGGTGCTGCGCTTGGCACGGGCATAGGGATGCGGGCCACTGGGATACTCCCAGCCACGATGGTTGATCCCACGGGAATCGCTCAGGCAGCAGCGGTGGCTGGTGGTGGCTATACCGCCCTCAGGGCTGCTGAGCGGACACTGGGACTGACATCGCCAGCAGGCGCGTTCGTGGAGAAGTTCGCGGACCCCAAGGTCCCCACGCGCACCACGACTATCAGGGGCCTGAATGAAGACCGCACAGGCACAACCACCAGCGTGCCACCCACAGGCCCTCAGCGCCCGCCAGAGGGGCCGGGAGGACCACGCTCAGAGCCTCAAGAAGGTCCATGGGGTCCCCGTCCAACGCCTCAGGGGCCTGATGATGGCCCATGGGGTCCCCGTCCGGCCCCCGCGCCCCGCGCGAGTGTTCCTCCGGTCAATGAGACCACGCGAGAAGCCTCGCGCCCCACGACTGTGGACGCGGACATCATCAAGCGCACACGGGACCTCATGAAGGCCCGTGAGTGGGCGGACCGAATGCGCAAGCAGGAGGAAACCCGTGCGGCCGAAGAGCAAGCACAGCAGACAGAAGCGGACAGTGGTGATGCTGTCTCCGCAGAGGTTCCACCTGAACTTCTGAAGCGCACCAAGGCCCTCATGAAGGCTCGTGAATGGACGGACAGGATGCGCCGTCAGGAAGAAGCACGGGAAGGCGCTGACACACCGCCCCGTCCGGGCAAGATCACCAAAAAGCCTGGTGAGCAAGCCTCCGCGGATGGCTCCGACTACACACCGCTGACCGCGGAGCAGTTGTGGGGCCGCAACTGGAGTGATGAAGCCTTCGCCTCTCGGGAACTTCAGAACGCTCAGGCGACCCGCAAGGTCGGCGTGCCCGAGGCCTATATGCAGAGCATCATCAACGACCGCAAGGAGCGTCGCAGCATCCTGAGCGACATTGCGGACAATCACGGGGCTGATGCGGACGTTCTTGGGCGGCTGCTTGATGAGCTTCACCACGTGCGTTCGGCTCAGTCCGCACGGCAGGCCATTCAGCACTTCTCAAAGCAGATGTCCCCTGAGGCTGCCAAGGCGGTTGCGAGCCACATGGATGACCGCTTCCTGAAGCGCATATGGGAGCGAAACCACTGAGCAGCGACAGTCAGCACACGTGAAGCCACCACGGCCTTCGTGGAAGCCATCACGACAAAAACAACGAACCTCACCTGAATGACCACAAGGACCTCACGTGCTGACCGCATGTGGGGTCCTTCTCTTTCCAGAGCATGACAAAGAAGACAGAACAGATTGACCCATGGGCGGATGCCCGCGCCGCCTGCCGTACCCACGAGCACCACAAGCGCCTCATGCGAGCCCAAGCTGACGGCTGGACACCCCTGGAGCTTACCGAATACGTGCGCTCGTGCTTCCACCGCCCCGGTGGCGATGAGGCAACGTCCTATGGCTATCAGCAAGCCCTGTGGTTCCTTGAGGGCGACGACGCCAAGCTGTGGCTCAAGGAGTTTCGAGCACGCGGCGGGAAACCTCTGCCACCACGGCCCCCTGAAGAACTCTCGTGGTCTCCGGGACTGTTTGGGATCGATAGCGAATGCCTCTACTGGCCATTCCATCCAACCGGCTTTGTGGAGATGATTGCCCAGCGGGCACGGGACCACTTCGGGATGCCTGAGGGCTCCCCCGTGCATCCCAATGCGTGGGGTGCTGCCTGCCGTGCCTATTGGCGCGACCGGCACAAGGCCAGACGTGAGGCCCGCAGGGAAGCCAAGCGGCAGGGACATGTGGTCGCCGCTGAGCTTCAGGAGCACACGAGACCCACGGCAGAAGTCCCCACATAAACCGTTATACATCGCCTGCCGAAGGGAGGGGGCCACAGGAGCCCCTAGGAAGCCCATGGAGACGTTTGGGGGCTTTTGGCCATCCACCCCAGCACGATGGCGCTCAGGGGCTCCAGTGGACTCCGCTGAGTCGCTCAGAGGCATCCTGGCGACACCCTTAGGGACGGTTCATCCCATTCCCTTTGTCCAATTCCTTTAGCGGCTGGACAGCGGTGACACGGTACCGAAACGGACCCCTGGAGTTCTAAAGGTAATCTTTTAGAGCTTCAGGGACCCATTTCAGAAAACCACCACAGACAAATATAGAAACTGGAGTGGGCTACCCATGAGACCCAAGGGTCTTCATGAGGGCTCATGTTTAGAAAACTGAATGACAGATATTGGTGGCGATAGTGAGCAATATACGCTCGTGTCGCCTGAAGACTTCAAGGCCCGCATGGACCACCACTGGACCGCCACATTGGGCCTGTGTTCCTCCGAACAACTTCGCACTCTCTGGCAAATCATTGGAGAGACTTTTCAGTCGGCTATAGTTGAAACAGCACGGGGTGTCCCTTCTCCGTGGCGGGTGTTGCAACCCCCGACAGGCTCAGGGAAGACACAGGGTGCCTGTGTATACGCCGCGCTCCAGGCGGACCTAAACAGGGACGCGGTGGACCACAGGAAGCCTGTGGGCATCCTGATTGTCACGCGTCGGATTGAGCAGGCCAACGAGATAGTCTCCACCATCAACACACTAGCGGGCCGTGTCGTCGCGGTGGCTCACCATTCGGACAGTCGGGCTACACCTGAGCTACTCGATAACAGCGATGTCGTGGTCATCACACACCAGGCCTACGTCAATGCAGCACGTGGGCTCAGGGATCACGTGGGGAGCGCGTGGGACCGCTTGCTATCATGGCGGGGAGGTCAGCGGCTATTGACCATCATTGATGAGGCTCTGGCCAACGTCGTTGAGACCAGCAAGCTTACAGTGGCCGACCTTGGACGGGTCATCGGTTACATCCCCGTCAACCTCCGCGCGGCATTCCCTCAGCAAGTCATAATGCTGGAGGAACTACGCCTGATCCTGTTGGCCCACACGCCAGAAGGCTCTGACCGCAAGGCGCAAATGGTGTGGGGTACTGAGGCCGCACCTTCCCTTGTGGACATGTCAGGCCTTCGTAAGGCCATGGCAGACCTACCCTATGACAAGTGGGTAGCCTCAGACGATGCCAGCCAGCGTGCGCGCATAGCCCGGTTCGTGGAGGATGTATTGACCGATGCTGAATGCATCCAATCGCAATGGGCCTACTACACGCTGAAGGGGAGCGAGCATTCGCTGAACACGGCGGCCCTCGCGGTCCCCAAGAGCCTACCCGGTCCCGTCGTGCTGGACGCAACAGCCCGCGCGGACTTCCTGTGGGACCTCTTTGAGAGACGCGCGCGCATCGAGCCAACCCCCAGTCATGTGCGGGACTACAGCCCGGTTACTCTCCACGTCGCCCGTGCTCGTGGCGTGGGAAAGACCGGGATGATAGCGAACATCAAGTCCCGGTGGTCCCGTGCGCTCGCCTCACTGGAGGCCGGGGTGTCTCATGGGCGCTTTGTGTTCGCGTGTGTCCACAAGGCCGTTGAGCACGCTGTGTTGAGCGTTGGCACCCCGTTCCAGAACTTCTCCGTGGGGCACTGGGGCGCAATAGACGGCCGTAATGACTGGGCGAGCTATGACGTGGCCGTCATCTTCGGACTGCCCTACCGGGATCACATCTGGGCCACGAACACGTTCTACGCGCTTCAGGGAGAGCAGGACGACGCATGGCTGCGCTCACCCGGCTGGAAACAGTATGGTGATGTCCGCCGCGTGATGCAGCAACGGCAATTGTCTGTGTCCATCATCCAGGCAATCAATCGGGTCCGGTGCAGGAAGGTTATCGATGCCGAGGGCAGATGTGAGCCCACTGACATCTTCATCGTGCTTCCCGAAGACCGCGACGGGGACGCCATCTTGGAAGACATCCGGAGAGATATGCCGGGCCTCAACGTGGTTGTTTGGGCGTTTGACCTTGATGGACCCGAGGTCCGCAAGCCCCGCGCTGGATCCTCTCACGCGGCCCTTGTGGCCTACATGAGAACCCAATTGCCGGGACAGGTGGCCTTTCAATCTCTCCGGAAGGTCCTGAACCTCACCCGCAGTGGAATGAAGAAACTGGCGACCGCCCTAAGGGACGAAAGCCACGAGACCACACGCGCCCTCAAGGCCATGGGTGTGGAATATCGAACGACAGGCACCGGGCGGGGAGCCATAAGCTTCCTCGCCAAATACGCGACAGCCTGACAAACTAAAAGCCAGCATGAGGACCCACATGGGCACCCGTGCTGGCTTTTTTTCGTCAGGTATCTGGTGTCGTGTTCAGGCCACGCGGCCTCCTGTGTGCGCCGGTGCGGGAGTGCTCCAGCCTAAGCCCTGCCCCCATGGAAAACCGCGTTAGACAAGTCCTCATCGTCAACGCCCCACCTCTGCGCTAGGGCCACGCTCCGCTCTTCCAACGCCAAGGCTCGCTCCAGAGCTCGTTCGGCGCGATAGATGCGGCCTACGACCCACGCATGCCTTTTAGCCATCAGCCACAATTTCACAGAATACAGTGTCATGACCTTCTCTCCATGTGCACCCCGGACCATCCCGGAGGGTTCATTTGGGGCCGCGTGTGGGCCGCGTGTTCGTGAAGGGCTTCACGCGCGATAGGTCCAAGCCCTTGTATGAGATGCTCTCGATGGCCGCGCGTATCGGCTCAGCTCCGTAGCGCTCCAGCATGGCCTTGGCTCCATAGCGCCCGCTCATGGTCGAGCGCGTGGACCACCCCACAAGCGCCTTACGCAATTCGATATCTACGCCCGCCTGTCTGAGCCTGTCCGATATGCCGTGTCTGAAACTGTGAAAAACCTTGTCTTCGTCATCGATTCCGAGTTCGGACAAGTATCTTCCGAACCACTGGCTCCATGCGGAGCGCCCGTGTTTCACATCCGGGGCGACTAGCGGAAACAGCCACTCTTGCTCCCCCGCTTGTCGCTTCACGGTTGTTACGAAGTCGAGGAATCCCAATCGTCGTAGTTCGGGATGGAGTGCCACGGTACGTCGCGCGGCCCGAGTCTTGAGCGTCCGGCCTGCCTGTCGGTTCTTCTCAATCACGATAAAAAGAAGTGTCTGTTTCCGTGTCGGTTTCCACGTCACTCGCTCGGAGCCCCGCTAGTTCCCCCAATCGGGCCCCTGTGAACAGGCTTAGCAGCGGCAACCAGAACGCAGTTGGTCCCTTGCCTCCCTCGGGAATCTCGTGGCCGGTAAACACTGGGGAATTGAAAAGGCACTGAAGTTCGGCGACTGCGAACGGGCCCCGCGTGGAGTCCTCTTCCTCCAAGCGCATCTGTTGAAACGGGTCCGCCCACGGCATGTCATCGGGGATGATGCCGTTGATGTACGACCACTTTCCGACGGCCTGTATCGCCCCCATGAGCTTGTTGATGGTGGGGGGCTTAATCTTGGGGACCTCAGGGTGTTTCGCACCGTACTCGGCCAGCACCGGCAACGGAGCATCGCGAAGATTCCCGGGCTTCCTGCGTGGGATGTGCTGTAGAGCCTCGCGGAACGTTCGCGCATGAGCCTTCTTGATTGTGCCTATCGGTAGGTTTCCGTGAAGCTCAACAAACATGTCCACGGCGTGCTCGTATTCCACCCGGGTGCTCGCGGACGGTTGGCGGGCCTTCAGCCAGCCCGCCCAAGCGGTGCGCAGGGTCTCACCGGCTTCCTGAGCCACATGTGGGGCAGGTGCGGGCAGTGGGGGTGTCTCGACAAACTCGCCCTCGTTCCGTGCCTGTATGGCTTGAAGAGCGCGGACATAAGCCCTCAGGGCGGCATTGCCGAGCAAAGGCCATGAAGGGCTATCCGGCTTCAGCGCCAGCCCGAACGCGTCCAGCGCGATGGCGATTTGGTCCTGAATGACTGTGAAGTCCCCAAGGGCCGCTGCCTGCTTATAGTCGGGTAGGCCATCTGCTACGCCCTCCCTGATCGCTCCAAGTTGCTCCAGCGATATGCCGTGGCCCGGCAGTTGTTCGTAGGGGGCGGCCCATGATCCAATCTCGCGACCTTCGACTCTGGCCAACCAGTTAGCGTGGCGCTTCATGAGGTCCCGGCCACCGACACGGACGCGCTCATCATCGAACAATTCTCGGGCGAACACGTATTCGGCTAGTCGCTGAATCTCCACGGGGGTGAGGCTTGCACGTTCTGCCACGGGCCTCTCTGCGAGCAGTTCTTCCGCTCGCCGCACAATGTCATCGAACACGAGATACACGGGTACCGCGCGCTGGCGGGCCTCTCGTGGGTCTTTGGTGCCGAGGGACTTCTTGAGGAAGACCTGTCGCGGCTTTCCATTGCCAAGAATGCGGGCGACCGCTTCCTGAAGGCGCTCAGGTATCTTCCGTTGTGCGGAGTAAGTGCCGTGCTGACTTTTAACCAGACTCATCAGTAAGCGCATCGGTTGCTACCTGGATTGTATACCACCAGTCAGCCGATAACGCCGTGATTTTGTGCAAGTTTTTGGTCTGTCTACCGAATCGGGGGAGCGTGGTGATCCCGGGATGACTCGAACATCCGACCTACGGTTTAGGAAACCGCCGCTCTATCCGGCTGAGCTACGGGACCGAACCTCACGCACGGCGCGTGAAATAGCAGAGGCGGCGCGCTCCGGCCACTGCTTTTCGCCGGGTGGGAGCTGCGGTGGTCTTACGTTTTCGGGCGCGGCGAATGCCGCTTCGCCCGAAAACGTATCGGTTCAGCAATCCTGCGCAGTTCCGCCGATGCCGGCCGAACGGCTCCGGGCGGCAGAACTGTGCAGGAGCGGGGACATCAGGACCGGACGCCCGAAGGCCGCGTCAGGGCTCGCGCTCGCAGCGGCTTACGCCGCGGCCACGACTTGCCGTTCGATCAGGTCGGCGTATTTTTCCAGTGCGGCCTTTTCCTGATCGGGGATGTAGCCGGTCGGGAACAGCCGGTCGGTGCCCTTCTTCTCCCGCAGCACCTGTCGCGCGACCGTGACCTTGTGAACTTCCGTGGGGCCGTCGGCCAGCCCCATATGGAAGCTCTCGATCACCTGCTCGGCGAAAGGCATGTCCGGCGTGACGCCGAGCGAGCCATGCAGATGCAGGGCGCGCGCCGCCACGTCGTGAAAGATCTTCGGCATCACCGCTTTGACCGCCGAAATGTCTTTCCGGACCTTCATGTAGTCCTTGTACTTGTCGATGCGCCAGGCGGTGCGAAGCACGAGCAGCCGGAATTGTTCGATCTCGATCCAGGAGTCGGCGATCTTCTCCTGGACCATCTGCTTGTCCGCCAGCAGCGAGCCTTGCGTGTGGCGGCTCAGGGCGCGCTCGCACATCATGTCGAACGAGCGCTGAACCTGCCCGATGGTGCGCATGGCGTGGTGGATGCGGCCGCCGCCAAGGCGTGTCTGCGCGACGACGAAGCCGCCGCCGCGCGGGCCGAGCAGGTGATCCTTCGGAATACGGACGTCCTTGAAGCGCAGATAGGCGTGGGATGGCACGCCGTGGAAGCCGACAGGCATGTTGCGCAGGATCTCGATGCCGGGCGTTTCCATCGGCACGATAAACGTGGACAGCCGATTGTATTCACCGGCATCGGGGTCTGTCACCGCCATGACGATCAGGAAGCTGGCGACATGAGCATGCGAGGCGAACCATTTGTCGCCGTTCAGCACCCAGCCGTTTTCGCTTTCCTCGGCGCGGAACTTGAAGACTTTCGGATCCGCGCCGCCCTGTGGCTCGGTCATGGCGAAGCAGGACACGATCTCGTTGTCCAGAAGTGGACGGAGATAGCGTGATTTCTGATCTTCGGTTCCGTAGTGCGCGAGGATTTCTGCATTGCCCGAGTCCGGGGCCTGGCAGCCAAAAACCGTCGGCGCGAAACGCGACCGCCCGAGAATCTCGTTGATCAACGCGAGCTTGACCTGTCCGAATCCCTGTCCGCCAAGCTCGGGTCCAAGATGACAGGCCCACAAGCCCCGCTCTTTCACCTTCGCCTGAAGGGGCCGGACCAGCGCATTGCGCTTGGGATTCTTGACCTCGTAGGGAAATTCAAGAATGTGGTCGAGCGGTTCGACCTCCTCGCGCACAAACTGATCGATCCAGTCGAGTTCTTTCTGAAATTGCGGGTCGGTCTCGAAATCCCACATCTGGCTTCCTCCATTTCTTATGTGCCCTGCTCACGGCAGGCTGTGGTGCATTGTAGAGCCTCTGTGGATCGCAGGGCAATCTCGGGGTCGCGTTCATCACGCGATGACAAGTCGCGTCATCGCGTTGGCGAATCGTCCGCGCCGGGAGGCTGAGAGGCATGGGCCGACCGCCGCTCCTCCGCCTTCTGCCTCGGCCGGACGATGGCCCATGTCCCGATCAGCACGATGGCCTCCGACACCGCGCCGCCGAGCAGTGCCCAGGACGGCGTCGTTGTCAGGAGGATCGCCAGCACCAGCAGCAGCCCCGCGACGGCCGCGATGGCCGAGAGGATCGCGATGGCGCGGAAATCCTGTGCGATTTCGAGCCAGATGCGCGGCATCACGTAGAGCATCGGCAGCGCGCTCATGATCCATGCCAGCACTGAAATCTTGAAGAAGCGGGTATCGTCGAGGCTTTCCGGCTGGATGAACGGAAGTGCGATCAGAACGGCCGCGCCATACAACAGCCCGAAGACCGCCAGCAGGAACGGCCAGCGCCGCAGCAGGCGTCCGACAGCCGCGAACTGTCTGCGTGCCATCAGTCTGGCCATCTCCGGATGGATCATGTTGGCGAAGGCGGTGGACACGATGCGCAGCGGCACGAAGAAGACGAGCGCGGCGGCGATCGGCGCATAGGCCGCCGGCCCGGCCATGGCCGCCACCAGAAGCGCCATGCCCTGCCCCTGGATATTGGTGATCGTCACGCTCAGCAGCGACCATTTCAGATCGCGCCAGAGGCGTTTGTATCTCCGCCAGAAATGGATGCCCGTGCTCAGGCGGACGCGCCGCCGGTTGAAGGCCAGCATCACCGCGATGCCGAGCGCGTTGGCGATCACGAGCGCCACGAATGTGTGCTGGAGGATGTGCTGGCCGTTCCACACCACCCACGTCGCTCCAAGCGCGCCGCTCAGCGTGAACGCCAGATCGCTGGCCGCGACCAGCAGCTGGCGCTTGCGCGCGAAGAATACGGTGCGGATGTGGGCGCGCAGGGTCCACAGACCGACGAACGCACCGCCGATCATTTCGCCCTCGTCGATCCAGGCCCGGAGCACGCCGGCCATGGCGAGCCCGAACGTGATGGACAGCAGCGTTGCCGCCGTGCCGAAAGTGATTTCATAGGCGTTGGCCGACGTCTCGCTGTGGCTCTGCGAGATCGCGATGCTGGCCGGAAGCGCGGTGAAGGCGCGGATATAGGTGAGGCCGATGCCGCCGATCACCATTACCAGCGCGAAGATGCCATAGTCGCGGGCCGAGACGAAATGCAGCAGCAACAGGTTGAGCGCGAGGTGAAAGGCGCTCTGCATCGCCTCGCCGCCGATCATCACCACGAGCTTGAGCAGGGTGCGCTGGATCGCGGCGAGGTTCATGGCGTTGTCAGCCCGTCGCTGGACTGTTTGAGGCTCAGCATCTCACGGACGATGGCCGCGAGACGGTCGGCGACGCCCTGTTCGCTGAACAAGGCCTCGAAGCGCGCGCGGCCATCGGCGGCCATGGGAGCGAGGCATTCCGGCGCGCGGATGACATGCCCGAGCACCTGCGCCAGCGCAGCCGGATCGCCCGGCGGGACGAGCCAGCCGGTGATGCCATCGTCGACGACTTCGCGCAGGCCGCCGATCGCGGACGCCACCGGCGGCCGCCCGAACGCCATGGCCTCTATCGCCACGCGTCCGAGCGACTCGGGGCGGACGGACGGTACGGTGACGATATCGGCCCAACGATACAACGGCGAGGGATCGTCGATAAACGGCTCGACACGAACCTGCGCCGACAGCCCCAGATCGGCGACGGAATCGCGCAGGGCTGCCTCAAGTCCGGGATCCTCGAACGCACTGCCCACGATCCGCACGTCGAGCCGTTCGCGCAGTTCGGCGGGCAGGCTTTTGAGCGCGGCGAGCAGGATGTCCTGCCCCTTGATCCGGTTGATGCGGCCGAGCATCAGCACGCGCAGCGGCCGCGTGCCGTCGTAGCCGGGCGGAGACCATTGTTCAGGACCGGCCAGTCCATTGTAAACGATGTCGGCGGCGTAACCGGGCGGGGCGGCGAAGGCCTCGGCCGTGGCGCGCGAGTTGAAGATCAGCCGGGCTCTGCCCCACAGCGCGAGGCGTCTCAGCACGGGACGGGCCGCGCCTTCCGGAATTTCGTGAATGTGCTGGATGACCCTGCCGGGGAAAAAACGGGCGGCCAGCACATGATCGATGATCACCGAGGTGTTGATGTAGACGAGATCGTTGCGTCTCAGCCGCGCTGCGGAACGGAATACCGCTCGGGTTAACGTAACAGGAGCAGTCGCTATCAGTTTCGGCAGATTCTTGCGGCGCAAGACCCACAGCGGCTCGTAGACGATCCGGCTGGCGACGCCGTCGAGCAGCGTCACGATCGGGCCCTGGCGTGGCAGCACGACCTCGATCTCCGCCGCAGGCCAGGCGCGCCGGAACGCCGCCACGCTTTCGGCGAAGCTGCGGTCCGAGCCGTAAAGTTCGTAGCCCTGATGAACACAAGCGATACGAAGTGCCACAATCCCGTCCATTCGAGCCGGCGAACTCGCCCTGCGGTTTCGTTGATGCCGGGCAGGCAATTTTAACGATGTCGCGCATCGGCGCTAAAACCTTGCGCCAAGGCGATGTATTGCAACCTATCCGATCTTATTTTCCATTGTCTGTACGGATCCCGGAAAAACGTATGACGGCCACATCCCCCGGCCTTCTGATTCTCGGCACGCGTGGCATCCCGGCCGCTCATGGCGGATTTGAGACCTTTGCCGAGAAACTGGCGCTGTTTCTGGTCGCGCGTGGCTGGCGGGTGGGCGTGTACTGTCAGGACGAGGTGCCGGCCGTGACACAGCGCTTTCGCAGCGAGATCTGGCGCGGGGTCGAGCTCATCCATACGCAGGTCGCCTCGACCGGCCCGCGGGCGACGCTCGATTTCGACTGGCATTGCGTGCGCCATGCGGCGACGCGACCCGATCTCAGTCTTGTGCTGGGCTACAACAGCGGACTATTTCTGCCTTACCTGCGGCTCGCGGGGCGGAAAATCCTGACCAACATGGATGGGATCGAATGGCGGCGGCCGAAATGGTCGCGCCCGGTCCGCGCGTGGTTCTGGGTCAACGAGTGGATCGCGGCCTGGGCGTCGCACCGGCTGGTCGCCGACCATCCGGTGATCGCCGATCACCTCGCCACCCGCCGCTCGCGCGATGCGATCGTGATGATCCCCTATGGCGGCGTGCCGATCGAGGCGGCACCTGTCGCGCCGCTCGAAAGCTACGGGCTGGAGCTGGGGCGCTATCTGATCTCGATCGCGCGCGTCGAGCCGGACAATTCCATCCTGACCATGGTCGAGGCGTTCTCCCGCAAGCCGCGCGGGATGAAGCTGGTGGTGCTCGGCGATTTTTCGGACAGCAACGACTATCACCGGCAGATCAGGGCGGCGGCCGGTCCCGAAGTCGTCATGCCGGGCGGCATCTACGATCCCGCCATCGTTCAGGCGCTGCGCTTTCATGCGCGCGGCTACATGCACGGGCACACGGTCGGCGGCACAAATCCGTCGCTGGTCGAGGCGCTGTGGGCCGGCAATCCGGTGATCGCCCACGACAACATCTATAATCGCTGGACCGCCGGTGAGGCCGCGCTGTTCTTCAGCGATCATGACAGTTGCGAGGCCGCGATGGAGCGGCTGATCGCCGACGATGAACTCGCCACGCGGCTGAAGGCCACCGCGCGCGCGCAGGCGCGGGAGAAATTCGACTGGACCGATGTGCTCGAAGCCTATGAACGGGAAGCGCTTGCGCTGATCCATGGCGGCGAGCCCCGGGTGGCCGTGCCCGCAGATTCCCTCGGCAAGACACCCTGATGGCACTGGACCGCCGCTCCTTCATCGCAGGCGCGGCCGGCCTTGTGGCCGCCCAAGCGGTGAGCGCGGACGAGTCCGCGCGGCCTGTCCTGCATCGCGGCATCAATCTCTGGCCGTGGTTTTCGCTGACGCGGGAGTTTCCGGCGCCCCGGACGGATTATGCCTGGCCGCCGTTTCAGCTCGATCGCCCGGTGCCGGTTCCGCGCGATCTGGCGCTGCTGCGCCGGATCGGCTTCGACTTCGCGCGGATTCCGCTCGATCCCGGCCCGTTTCTGGCGGCCTTGCCGCCACAGCGCGAGCAATTGATCGCGCAGGTGATGGATGCGGTGCGGCTGACGCTGGAGCACGATCTGGCCGTCGTGGTCAACGTTCAGGCCAATGCGGCGACGCATCACTGGACTCCGCAGCGCATGTTCGCGAGCGTCGATGCGCCAGCCTTTCCGGCCTATCGCGATCTTGTCGCCGAACTCGCGATGCGGCTCGGCGACATCGGGTCACGTCGCGTCGTGCTTGAGCCGGTCAACGAACCGTTTCAGGTCTGCGGAGCGACCGAATGGACGCGGGTGCAGGCGGAGCTGTTGGGTGCGGCCCGCCGCGCCGCGCCCGGCCTCACGCTGGTGGCGACGGGATCATGTGGCAGCATGATCGATGGTCTCGAAAAACTGTCGGCGCGCGCATTGGCGGCGTTCGGGCCGCTGCTGTTCACCTTCCATTTCTACGAGCCGTATCTTTTTACCCATCAGGGTGCGCCATGGATGACGGGCGAGCCGATCTACCGGGCGCTGAACGCGGTGCCGTGGCCGGCCCAAAGAGGCAGCCTCGATGCCACGCTCGCCGCCGTTCGCGCGCGGATGGCCGTGCTCGGCCAACCCGCCGACGGATCGGGGCGCGCGGTCTACGCGGAGACCGAGCGCGTGCTCAAGGTTTATTTCGATGCGCAGCCGGATCGCCCGTTCATCGACAGTTACCTCCGACGCGTGCGCGACTGGGGCGCGCGGGAGGGCGTTGCCCCCGGCCGGATTCTGCTGGGCGAGTTCGGCGCGCTTCGGTCCGATGCGCGCTACGTTGCGTCCGGTGCGGCTGATCGCGCCCGCTATATCCGCGACGTGCGGCAGAGCGCGGAGGCGTTCGGATTCCCCTGGGCCTACTGGAATCTGTTCGACGGTTTCAGTCTGTTTGAGAGCGACGTCACCCGGCAGCCCGATCCCGCCATCGTATCGGCGCTGGGGCTGGTGATGCCGTGACAGTCTGTGCGGGCTTGCGTTCGCGCCGGTAGAGGCAGAGCGCGACGACGGCGAACTTGGCCGGCAGCGTGGTTTTCACTGCGATGGTCTCCGCGCCGTTCAGCAGGATGAACCAGACGGCCATCGGCAGCCACAGGCCGGGCCCGGTGACGCGCACCAGTTCGACCATGAACAGGACGAACGCGCCGAGCACCAGCACGGTGATGATGCCGCCCTGATAGAGCAGCATGCGGACGACGGGATTCTCGATGCCCCATTCCAGCCCGTTCACGCGCCGCAACGTGTCGACGAGGTGGAGATCCGGGCCGAAGATCAGGTCGCCGAGCGAGAACATGTTCAGCAGCGAGAACATCTTTTCGCGTGCCTCTGCGCTGCCGCCATCCGAGACGAAGCGCGTCATCAGGTCGTCGAAGAATCCGAAAGCGATCAGCGCGCCGACCGCGAGCGGAACGAGCGCCGCCATGGCGCACGCCGCTGCTGCTCCGATCAGCGACACCCGTCCCCGCAGCGCGCCGAGCAGGACGAACAGGCCATAGCCGAGACCGAACATCAGCGAGGCGAGCAGCGCAGTTCGCCCGCCGAAAACAACCAGCGCCGCACTTTGGAGGCCGATGAGGATCGTGCGCGTGGTGGGCGTCAGCGTGCGCGCGCCGCTGAGCAGCGCCATCAGGTAGCACGCGGTCAGCATGGCGTTCGCCAGCGGGTGTCCCTGCAGCGCGGCGGAGCGCGTGTCGGATGCGAAGGCGATGCCATCGAAGCGGTAGGGAAAGAACAGGTGATGGGTCGCGAACTCCACCAGCGCCATGAGCGCGTTGACCGTCATCACCACATGCAGCATTGCCGTGAGCGCGGCCATCAACTCGTCGTCGGCATCCGCGAGCAGCAGCACCAGAAGGCATGATGCGATGTAGGTGTCGACCATGCCGCCGAGGCCAGGGCCCTGCCGGATCACCGTGACGACGATGGCGAACATCGTGACCGCGAGCATCAGGACGGTCGCTGGCCGCACGGCGATCAGATGCAGCGTGCGGCGGATCGGGTTGCCGCTGCTAACGACACTCCATCCGAAGACCAGCACGATCATGTAGGTCGAGGGGTGGATCTTGGTGGCCGCGCTCCCCATCAGGCCGTCGTAGTTGTAGCCGACCAGCCACAGCATGCCGCCGGACACGCAGAGCAGCACCAGCACCGAAGCGAGAATGCCGAAGCGGGTCAGCGGGTCCAGCCGCTCCCATCGCGGCACGCTCGCGCTTCCGGCGACGCCGTGCGCCAGCGCGCTCATCTAGGCCTGTGCCTGCGGGTCGAGGAGGATGGTCCCGCCGATCGAGCGGCCCATGATGCGGGCGGCCTCGACCACCCGCAGGATGTCGCTCTGCGGGGTGTCGTACAGGCGGGCGACGAGGACGATTTCCTCGACAGCTCCGATCAGCGGCGCGATCTTCACATTCTGGCTGAGCACGCCGCCGTCTGCCACCACCAGATCGAACTGGTTGCCGGCGTCGGCCAGCAGACGCGCGGCCGACGCGCGCCCGAGCATCTTCTGCTGTGCGGTGTGCGGCCGTCCGGTCGGCAGCAGGGCGACATCCTTCGTTCCGTCGAGGCGTTGCAGCGCCGCCGCCAGTGTGCAGTCGCCGCGCAGGACATCGAGCAAGCCCGGCGGCTCGTGCTCTCCGCCGTCCTGTTCGGCATCGGCGTCGATGTAGAGCACGCGCGCACCCTGCGACGAAGCCGCTTCGCCGAGAAGACCCACGGTTGCCACCCTGTCGGCGACATCCGCCGCAACGGATGTGAGCAGAACGCTACGCGCCTCGCGCGGCCGGCGGCTCTCGTCGCTGAACAGCATCAGGAGCGCGAGCCCGGCCACGTTCGCGGCGTGCGGACCTGCGGGCGGACCGGACGATGTCTTCGCTCCCAGCGGCCAGCGGGTGGCTCCGGCCTGTCCGGTCTTCAGAACGCCGATCACCGGCGCGCCGATCAGGTTTTCCGCCTGGGCGATCGAGAACAGATGCGGCGAGGAATATTCCCGCAGCAGCGCGAAGCCGGCGCCGCAGCCGAGGCCGAGCACTGCGGCTCCGAGCACCAGCAGCATGGTCGGAGGCCAGCTCGGCTGTTGCGGCGGCTGCGCCTGACTGATGATGCGCACGTTGCTGGTGTCGAGATTGGCCTGCTCCTTCGTCTCCTGCGCGCGCAGCATGAAGGAGGCGTAGACGGCGCGGACCGCTTCGAGGTCGCGCTGCAGATCGCGCAGCCGGACCATGGCCTGATCGGCGTCCTTGGTCTGGCGCGTCAGCGCATCGAGCTTGGCGGCGAGCAGTTTCTCGTTGCTCTGCGCCCGCTCGTAATCGGCGCGGACGGCCTGATCGGAGCGGTCGATCTCGGTGGTGATGAGTCGGCGCAGGTTGGCGATCTGGCTGCGGACCGCCTCGATCGCCGGATAGCGCGGGCCGTACTGGCTTTGTAGATCGGCTTCACGCTGGACCAGTGCGGCTTCCTGCTCCCGCAGCCGCGATACCACCTGCGACTGCACGGCTTCGGGCGAGCCGCCGGCCACGCTGCCCTGCCGGCGCTGCTGCGCGATCTGCTCGACCTGCGATTTCAGCATCGCCGTCCGCGCCTGCGCCGCCGACAGCTGGTTGCTGATCTCGGTAAGCTGCTGATCGCTGATCAGGCGTCCCGACGCGGCGACGAGGTTATGCTGGGCGCGGTAGCTCTCGACGGCGTTCTCGGCCGCCTCGACACGCTTGCGCTGCTCGGCGAGGCGGGCCGTCAGGGCCGAGGACGCCTCGGTCGCGGCCTGGCTGCGCGATTCGGCCTGATCGGCGAGATAGGCTTCGGCGATGGCGTTGGCGAGCTGCGCCGATTTGTCCGGATCGCGGGTGGTCACCACGACATCGACCACGAACACCTTGTCGGCGCGCCGCACGGACATCCTGCGGCGCAGATTGTTGAGGGTGCGGGCTTCGAGCGGGGTCAGCGCGCCGTCGGTCGTTGCCGTATCCGTCGGGCCGCGCCCCAGCAGGCGGCTCAGGAATCCCGCGCCGTTGAACTCGCTGTCGGCGGTGAGCTTCGTGGCGCGGATCGCGCGCATCAGCACGCCGGTCGACTGGATAACGCTGGCCTGGCTTTCGACCTGTGCGATGCCACCGTCGGGCGCCATCGCATTGGGGTTGACGTCGTTGCTGACGACGTTGCGATCACGCGGATCGATCAGGATTTGGGTCGCAGCGGTGTAAAGCCGGGGGGTGACCAGGCAATAGGCGAGAGTCGCGGCCGTGAGGATGCCCGCCACCGCGAGGATCGCGACCAGCCGATGGCGCAGGATGCGCCACAACTCGGACAGGTCGACAGTGCCGTCCGGCGGCCGATGATGGACATCCGGGGCGGCCTGCTGCACCTGCGTCTCCAGCCGGTGGGCAATGGAACCTGGACTTGCCATTCCTCTACTCAGACCATGCAATTACGGCGCGGATTGTTTCGCACAGTCCACGAGGATGGCCAGTGTGCCATCAACTTGGTTAACAAGTGCAGATTGCCTCAAATCCTGCGATTTTGCGGTCAGGTGCCGCGTTCCGATTCTGCCGTCGCCGGGTGAAAAGCTAACCGAATCGAAACGGGCAGCTCGCACAGTGCCCGTTGCTGCCGTGAAGCCGCCCGCCGGCACAGGGACAGATTTCAGCAATGCGATTGAATTTATACATAAATATTGCTTCGTTACGGCGCTGGCATCTGGACCTGATTGCGCGGCTCGATGGCATCGCAGGGCTGGATCTGGCCGTCGTGCGCGCGGATCGCGACGCGGAAGACCGGGCCGGATTGCGCGGTCTTTTCGGCATGGAAAAGTTTCTCCATGGCCTGACATCCGCCGGCCCCTACGCGCAGGCGCGGATTGCGGACATGCGGGCGCGACCTGTCGCGGTGCCTCCCGACGCGGATCTCGCGATCGATCTCACCGGCCACGCGCAGGCCGCTGGAAAGTGCTGGACGCTGCGGATCGACGGCAGGCCGGGAGAAGACGCGCTTATCGAATCGCTGCTGGCGGGGCGTGTGCCGCTCGCGGAGCTGGCCGAGGGCTCCACGGTGATCGCGGCCGGCCGCCTCGGAACGGAATATGGCGGCATTGTTCTTGCGAAGCTTGGCGACGTGCTGAGCCGTCTCGTCACCCTGATCGAGGTTGCGGTGAAGGGCGGACGACCGCACGTGCCGGCCTTGCCCGTCGCGGGTGCGCCGGCATCGCGGACGGAAGCCGCGAGCGTCGCTGTGGTGATGGCGAAAGAACTGGCAATGACCTGCGTCGACAGGGTCTATCGCCGGCTGTTCCACGCGCCGCACTGGCGGGTCGGCTGGCGCAAGCTGGACGGCCCCGATCTGTTCGATCTCGGACAGCATCCGGAAGCGGGCTGGCACGACCTGCCGGACGACGGCGAGCGCTTCTATGCCGACCCGTTTCCGATTCTCCACCGCGGGCGTGTGACGCTGTTCGTCGAGGAGTACCCCCATGCGACCGGCAAGGGCATCATTTCGGCGGTGGAGTTCGGATCGGAAGGGCCGCTCGGATCACCGAGGCCGGTTCTGGAGCAGCCGGGACATCTGTCCTATCCGTTTGTCTTCGAGCGTGACGGCGATATCTGGATGATCCCGGAAAGCTGCAGCGCCGGGCGCGTCGATCTGTTTCGCGCGACCGCTTTTCCCGGCGGCTGGGTCCGCGAGGCCACGCTGATCGACGGCGTTGTTGCCAGCGACGCCACCCTCATGGAGCATGGGGGGCTCTGGTGGCTGTTCGCCACCGTGCGCGACGGCGGCGGTGCGTTCTCCGACGCGCTTCACCTGTGGTCCGCGCCCGACTTCCGTGGCCCGTGGACCGCGCATCCGCACAATCCGGTGTTGATCGATATCGCCTCGGCGCGCCCGGCCGGCGCAATGGTGGTCCGCAACGGCGCACTGCTGCGTCCGGTGCAGGACTGCCGCTTCGGCTATGGCAGGGCGCTCGCCATCGCGCGGGTGACACGGCTTGATCAGCAAGGTTTTGATCAGGAGGTCGAGACCATTATCGGGGCCGGGCCGCGCTGGCCGGGCCGCCGCCAGCACACGCTCAACAGCGCGGGCGGATTCGAATTCACGGATGGCTCGGGGATGGCGCGGCGGCCTCTGCTGCCGGCGCAGGCTTCACTCGCCCTGCGCGCCAAGTTCTGAAGGCGAAGGCGGCATCGTCCGCGGCGACGGCCGCCCGGCCGAGCAATGTCCGCGCGCCGGTCATGGATTCCAGTGTGACGGACTCCGTGGCGAACCGGCGCTTGAAGTCCTCGCCCCCGCACATGAAATCGACCATCGAAAGCCCCCGGTCGAAGGACCACTGGATGTAGTCCATCATCAGCACCATGCCGGGCGAGCAGCGCTCAAACTCGGGGTCGTAGGTGGTGATGAACGCCATCATCCGGTTGCGCTGGATCAGGTTGATGGAGATCGCGACCACCGCACCGGCGCATTCGAGCACGAAGACGTGGAGGACGCGGAGACGCGCCATCGCGTCGACCAGCGCACCGAGCGCAGGCGCGCCCTCGTCGAACAGGTCGGATTCGCGGCCGTGCCGCGCGAGCCATTTCCGTTTGAAGTGCGCGACCTGTTCGAGCAGCGGCCCGAGCGGCTCATCGGGAGCCATCAGGCGGAAGTTGACCTCGCCGGTCTCCTCCATGAACTTGCGGCCGCGCTTGTAGTTCTGTCGCACCTTCTTCGGATAGTGCTCGAACCATGCCGCGCCGCTCGGCCATGCGTTGGCGACGCGGTAGCTGGTCTCGCTGCGGTGATTGGTGCGCAGCGCGAGCGCCGCACTTTGCGGCTCGACCAGTTGCCTTGCCGCCGCGTCGGGCAGCAGCCGGTTGATGTAGGCCATGTCGAAGCCGCCCGCCGCGACGAACGCGCGCCACGTCGCGCGCAAGGCGGAATGATCGGCCTGCGGCGACACCAGGATATCGCCGTAGTCGGTGTGATCCTTCGCGGCCCATTCGAGAATGCGGATATTCCTGCGCCGAACCGTTGCAAACGGAAGCACGGCGTCGAGAGCCTCACCCTTCCAGACCAGCCCGATCAGGAGCGCGCGGCGCTCGCGCTGTGGCGTTGTGCGCCACCATGCATCGACCCACGCGTGACTCTGGAACACGAGTCCGTCGGCGCGTCGCCACAGATCGTCCCAGACGGACGCGACAGCGGCGAGCCGGCTCTCCGAGGTCACGATCTCCAGCCTGTAACCGGTCATCGGCCCGGCGCTCATGGCGGAGCTTCTCCGGAGTGCGGATTGGCTTCCGGCATGCGCAGACCGAGCCAGCGCCGGACATGGCCCGCCATGCGGCGCAACGGCATCAGATAAAGACCCCACAGCGACTGATACTCCCGCACGTCGCGGTCGATCAGTCCGAACTTGAAGTCCTCGTCAGGTTTCGGCACGCAGAGCGTCCCGAACAGCCGGTCCCAGAACGAGAACAGCAGGCCGAAGTTCTTGTCATAGTGACGCGGATCGACGCTGTGGTGCAACTGGTGCCAGTGCGGACACAGGACTACGTTGTTCAGCGGCCCGAACGAAATCTTGAAATGCGTATGCCTGACGAAATCCATCATCAGGATGTTGCGCATGACATAGACATTGACGCCGAAGATGGTGAGCTCGACGAGGTTCATGCAGACCAGCGACCAGATGCCGAAGCAGATGCCTGGGATCACGCCGTCCCAGGCGCGATTCATCAACTCGTCCAGCGGATGAACCCGATCCTTGGTCAGGCCGATCATCACCTCTGCGGAGTGGTGCACCTTGTGCAGCTCCCACAGGATCGGAATGCGGTGCTGCGCCACGTGATAGAGATAGTAGGAGATGTCGTAGGCCAGCAGCATCGTGATGGTGAAGATCACCGTGATCAGCGGCGTTGCCGGGCCGGGGATCAGTGGCGCGTCGATGTTGAAGATCGCCGCCAGGATCCGGTTGGTCCCGTAGCCGACCGCCACGACGAAGGTGATGCCCGCGGGTAGCATCAGAAACGGCATGATTGCCTTGCGTGTGACCCAGAACAGCAGGTCGGCCCGTGCGGATGGGTGAGTGATGATTTCGTTGGGAAACACGAAGTCGAAAAATTCGCGGAAACTCTTCTTCTCTGCGGCGCGCCAATAGGCGATCAGGGCGCAGCCCAGCGCTGTCAGCGTCAGCAGCCCCGTCGCCAGAAGCGACGTGGCGGAAATCTGCTCCAGAATCCTGCTGATCAAATCCATCGCTGTCTCAAATCGTCGGCCGATGACAGAGCTATAGTCCCCGGCGGCCGCAGCCTAATAGACGTTTGGTGAGCACGCGCCACTCTCGCCGGTTAAGGTTAAGGTCCGGCTGCGCCGGATGTCAGACCCAGTCGCGAACCTCTCCATTCTGATGCCCGGCGACCCTGCACTGGTGCTCGCGTGTGCCCGCAGCAGTCGCGCCCAGTACGACCGTTGATCCCGCCGCGACCACAAGAATCTTAGCATGGGCCATGCGGAAGAGTCCGTGCGGGGAGATTATTAATATTTGGTGTATTTTTATCTTGTGCAACCAAAAATTGCAGACAAAATGGGAGTGGGACGGGGATCAGGCTCGTGTGGGGCACGCGATACATTCGTTTGGCCGTGGGGATGACTGTGTCTGCGGTGATGCCGGTGGGCCTCTGCTTTCGGATCGTCGTCCTGACACCCCAGCCCGCGACTGCGGTGCCGCTGCCTTGATGGCGGTGATGAGCTTCGCAGTCAGCTCTCTTTCCCGAAGCGGAAGGCCGGATCGCTCGCATATTCGTGTCCAGCAACGCGACATTCCCGCGCGCACCATCGCCGCCGCAACATTGCCGACCGCATCTTCCGCTGGGAGACAGGCGTGCCAAGATTTCATTGGGGGCGGATGATCCGGCTCACGGGATTGTCATGAAGCGTGGGATTTTTCTTCGCGCTGGACATGGGGACCGGGCTTGGATTTCGGTATTGTCGAGAGCGGATTTTGGCGACCCGGCTTTGATAGCATGATTTTGCTCCAGGGTGCTCCGCCGCAGCCGCTCACCCTGATGTCATGCCCCGGAGATTGTTTCGATGGCTCTGCCTGCCACCCCCCACAACCCCTCTCCCGTTCTCGAAGGTCTGGATGGCCTCGTCCGCGAGCCCTTTTCGCGTCGCGGCTTCGTCATGTCGACGCTGATCACGGGTTTCACGCTCGCCACCACCACGGTGATGGCGCAGGCGATCAGCACCGATGCGAACGGCCTCGTCGCGGGCGACGTCCAGATTCCGACCGCAGACGGCAACATGCCGGGCTATCGCGCAATGCCGGAAGGCAACGGGCCGTTTCCGCTGGTGCTGGTGATCGAGGAAATCTTCGGGGTCCATGAGTACATCAAGGACACCTGCCGCCGTCTCGCCAAGCTGGGTTACTGCGCCGTGGCGCCGGAACTGTATGCCCGGCAGGGCGATCTCACCAGGATGACCGACGTGCAGCAGATCATCCGCGAGGTGATCTCGAAGAAACCGGATGGCGAGATGCTGTCGGATATCGACGCGGCCGTGGCGTGGGCGGTGAAGGATTCGAAGGCGGATGGCGATCGCCTCGCCGTCACCGGCTTCTGCCGGGGCGGCCGGGCCGTGTGGCTCTATGCGGCGCACAATCCGAAGGTGAGGGCGGCCGTCGCCTGGTATGGCCCGCTCGGCGGCCAGCGCAGCGAGATCCAGCCCAAGACCGCCAGCGACGTGGTCGGCGATCTGAAAGCGCCCGTCCTGGGCCTCTATGGCGGCGCGGACACCGGCATTCCCGTTGCCGATGTCGAGAAGCAGCGCGATGCGGCCAAAGCGGCGGGCAAGACCGTGGAGATCGTGATCTATCCCGACACGCCCCACGCCTTCCACGCGGACTACCGGCCGAGCTATCGCAAGGAAGCAGCCGAAGACGGCTGGAAGCGCATGCTGGCGTGGTTCAGGCAGTACGGCGTGTGAGACTTGCCGGGCCTTCGCTTTTTGAGAGGGTGTTCCTCCCTCGCGATGCCGGGGCCGTCTCTGGATGACGGATCAGGCCTGACCGCATGTCCGGTCAGGCTGTCAGCCCTGTGGCAATTGCGTTTGCAGGACCGACAGCCACAGCTTGATGCCGTCAGCCATCACGGCATCGTTGAAATTGAAGTCGCTGGCGTGAAGCCCCGGATTGTGCCCCTCGCGTCCAGCGCCGAGCCAGGCATAACAGCCGGGAATCTCCTGCAGCATGAAGGCGAAGTCTTCCGAGGCCATGCTCGGAGGCTGCGCCGCGTGGACGAGACCGATCGTCGTGCCCGCGTCCTGCGCGGCGACGGCTTGTGCCGCCGCATTGACCGTGGCCGGATAGCGCCGCTGATAGTCGATCTCGGCCGTGCATCCGTAGGCAGCCGCGACCGCGCGTGCGATGTCGGTCAGTCGGTTTTGCAAAAGATCGCCGGCCTTGTCGGAGAACCAGCGGCCGGTGCCGCGCAACACCACGCTGGCGGGGATGATGTTGTAGGCGTTGCCGCCGTGAATCTGCGTGACCGACAGCACCGCCGTGTCGGTGGGCGCGACGTTGCGGCTGACGATGGTCTGCAGCGCGGCGACGATCTGGCTCGCCGCCAGAACCGGGTCCGCGCCCTGATGCGGCATCGCGCCGTGCGCGGCCGTTCCGTTCACGGTGATGTCGAAGGTGGAGAAGGCCGCCATCACCGGGCCGGGCGCGGCCGAGAAGGTGCCGGGCTTCAGCCCCGGCCAGTTGTGAATGCCGAAAACCGCATCCACCGGAAAGCTTTTGAACAGCCCGTCGTTCATCATCGCCTTCGCGCCGGCTTCGTTTTCCTCGGCAGGTTGAAAGATGAAATGCACGGTGCCGTCGAAGTCGACGCCGGCGGCAGCCTGCGCCGCGCCAAGCAACATCGACATGTGTCCATCGTGACCGCAGGCGTGCATACGGCCGGGATTGCGCGAGCGGTAGGGAAGCTCGCCCGTCTCGTTCATCGGCAGCGCGTCCATGTCCGCGCGCAGGCCGATCACGCGGCGGGACGATCCCTTGCGCAGGGTTGCGACGAGGCCGGTGCCGGCGAGGCCGGTCGTGACGGACAGTCCCATGTCGCCGAGCCGTTCCGCGACGAAGCGCGATGTCTCATGCTCCTGATAGGCGATTTCCGGAATGCCGTGGAGATGATGTCGCCAGGTAATGGCCTGTTCGACAAGCTCGCTGGTGACAGCGGCGGAGGCGTTCATGATCCTGCTTCTTGTTTTGCTCAGGGGCGTTGCCGGGGAGTTTGGTTGCAAACTCGCACCGAATTCCGACGCAAGCCGCAGGTCCCACCAGCGGGAAGACTATCAATCGGACCGAGGAATGACCAGTTTCGGGCAGAGCGTCGGGTCCATGTCTGCTATGCCGATCCGCGCGGTCTTCACTCCGGGACAAACGTGCGGACAGATGGCTGCGGGACTTCGGGCGCTTCGCGCAGTTCGTGCTGGACGGAGGTGGTGGCTTTCACCGAGGCTGTCAAATCCGCGCTGAAGGACGGCTAGCATTCAGCCGGTCTCTCCTTCTTGAGATTCGTGGATGACGTGGACGGGATCTGCCACGCCGTCGCTGCCCAGTCCATCATGCGCCGGATGCCGTCGCGATAGCCGACGTGGCAGGCCCACCCCGGCATGATCTGCTTTGCCCGTGCCAGATCGGGCCGCCGGTTCGAGGGATCGCCGGGCGCGGCGGCAGTGTGTTCAATCCGGCTTCCCGGAACGAGCGATGCCACGTAGTCGGCGATGGCCATCACCGGAATTTCGATGTCGCTGCCGATATTGATCGGGCCGGGGTAGGTCGTGGACCGCGCCCCGAACAACTGTGCAAGACCGTCGGCGATATCGTCGACGTAACCCCAGCTTCGGGTCTGCCGGCCGTCGCCGTAAACGGTGAGGGACTGTCCCGCGAGGGCCTGCTGCAGGAAGTTCGGCAGAGCCCGCCCGTCGTCGGCGCGCATTCGCGGGCCATAGGCATTGAACACGCGCGCGATGCGCAGGTTCAGGCCGTGCAGGCGCTGGTGTTCGGACAGCAGGGCTTCCGTGCACCGCTTGCTCTCGTCGTAGGCCGCGCGAGGGCCGGTGCAGTCGACATTGCCAAAATAGTCCTCCGACTGCGGCGAGATGAGCGGATCACCATAGACTTCCGACGTCGATGTGAAACAGAAGCGGCCGTGGGTCGCGAGCAGTTCGAGAAGCCGCATCGCGCCGACGACGTTGGCCGAGATCGTGCGGGACGGCGACGTCATGTACCAGGCCGGGGACGCGGGCGAGGCGAGGTGATAGATTTCGTCAAAGCGCTGGTCGCTTTGAAAGCTTTCGACGTCCTGCGTGACGAAGTACAACCGGGGATCGGCGATGTGCGCCAGATTGTCCCGCCGGCCGGTCCAGAGATTGTCCACCACGACGAGCCGTGCAATCTCGGGACGCGTGAGCAGGCGGTCGATCAGATGCGAGCCGAGAAACCCGGCACCACCGGCAACAAGAACTTTCAGGCCGGACACAGCAGCTCCAGAATGCATCAGGGCGTCTTCCGTTACGGAACCGGCGGGCAGGGCGATAGAATATGGGGTGCCTAGCACATGTGCCGTCGTTCCGGCAAAAGCCGGCGGGATTGCCGGAAAAATGCTCCGACGTATATCGTGCACCCGCCGATCAGTTTCCCGCGGAGAAGGAATTTCATGTCAGTCGCCGTCAAGCCGAAGGCTGCCGCGATTTGTGTGGTCCGCGACTCCGCGGATATCATCCTGCTCGCCTGCGCCCATTATCTGCGCCTCGGTGTCGAGCGTCTGGTCATCATCGATGACAGTTCCTCCGACGGCACATTCGAGCGGGTTCAATTGCTGGCGGAACGCGGCCGCGGCAGGATCGTGATCCGACGCGTCGTCGGGGACGACTTTCTTCAGCCCGATCTGTTCAACACCACGATCAACGAACTGATCGCGGAAGGCTTCCGTCTGATCGTCCCGTTCGACGCGGACGAATTCTGGGATATTCCGGCCGATGCTTTCGACAGGCTTCGCATGCGGCAGGAGCCGCGCATCATCGTCGCCGAATGGGTGAGCTTCGTGCAGCGGCGTGATCGCGCCTACCCTACGCCCCTTGGTCTGTTGTCCGCGCAGTACCGGGCGGATGCGCGGCCCGACGTCATGGACGGCGTGCGCAACTTCACCAGTTCATTCGTTCATCTGAAGGAGAGAAAGATCGCAATCTGGGCGGATGAGCCGATCAACATCATGATAGGTCAGCACGGGCTCATTCAGGGGCCGGCGGCGGTCGATCCACAGACCTTCGACATGTTTCATCTGCCGCTGCGCTATCGCAGCGAGATCACCAAGCGCGCCCTGAACTACGAGCCGCGGCGAGCCCGGCTTCGCGCAAACGAGATCGAGAACTGGCAGTCAGCCTTTCATCGCCGGATCGTTCTCGACAACAAGGTGGATGCCGTATGGGCCGCCAACAGCGTCGATGGAAACGGTGAGCTTAACCTTTACGGGCGCTCCATCGCCTTGACGCGGGACCGGCGTTTGAGGGACACGCTTTTGCGCGCGGCATGGTATCTGTTCCGCAAGTATCGGCTTTTGCCATTCTAGAAGCCTTCCGCGACCGAGCGGGCTTCGTCGGGGCGGAGAACCGTTTTTTGATCGCGAGGCGTTATGGATTTCACGCAGCTCCGCTACTTTCACGAAGTCGCCCGCGCGGGCACGATCCGCAAGGCATCCGAGCGGCTGAACGTGGCGGCCTCGGCGCTGAGCCGCCAGATCCAGCAGCTTGAGCATCAGATCGGGATGACGCTGTTCGACCGCAACAGCCAGGGCATGCGATTGACGCCCGCCGGCGAGATCTACGCGCGCTATGCCAAGCTGGCGATGCTGGACGAGCAGCAGGTCCGCCACGAACTCGGCGAACTGAAGGGGCTGAAGCAGGGCACCGTGCGTCTGGTCTCCGCTGAGGGAATGGTCAGCGACTATCTGATGCAGACCATCGCGGTGTTTCGCGCGGCGAACCCCGGCGTGAGCTTCGATCTCGGCGTGCTCGGCACCGACGATATCGTCCGGGCGGTGCGGAGCGGCGATGCGGATATCGGCGTGGCGTTCAACGGACGCCCCGAGGCCGAGATCGAGTTTCGCATGCAGATCTTCGATCGGGTGTGCGCGGTCTGCGCGCCGACGCATCCCGTCGCGAAGAAGAAGTCGCTCAATCTGCGCGAGGTGATGAACCACCCGCTTGCGATCCCTGTGTCCGGGTTCGGTATTCGCACGCTGGTGGACGAGGCCTGCCGGGTCTCGCGGCTGCGCCTCAATCCGGCGCTTGTCACCAATTGCATCGATGCCCTGCGCTCTTTCGCATCGAACGGCATCGGCCTGTCGATCATCACGCAGCTTTCGGTCCGGCGCGAGGTCGCGGGCAGCCAGCTTCACGCGATCCCGCTCACCAATCCAGCGCTGCGTCACTCCTCGATCGATATCATGGTGCTGAGCGCGCGCCGGCAGCCGCCGGCCGTGGAGGCGTTTCTGAAGCAACTGCGCGATGTGGCGGTGATGCGCAAGGCGCAGATCGTCGGGTAAAGCATGATCCCGAAAAGTGGGCACCGGTTTTCGGACAAGATCATGCGCGAATGGACAGCATGATCCCGAGAAGCGGGCACCGGTTTTCGGATAAGATCATGCTCCGATCACCAAACCGAAAAGGCCGGGCGAACCCGGCCTCTTCGCTTCATCTCTGCTCAGACCGTCCGCTCCAGCGGCACGCCGCGGCAATCCATTTCGTATTCGAGCTCGCGCACCGGTGGCCGGTTGAAGTGCCAGGTCAGGCCCGCGCGCGTCGCGCCGCGCCTGACGATCTCGTCGGCGAGGAACGGATGGATGTCGTGCACCGTGTAGAGCTGCACGCCGGTGGTCTGCTCCCATCCGAAGCCGAGCGCGCCCATCCGCCGCTCCATCTCGCCGAGCACCCAGTTCGCCTTCTTCCGCAGGCCCGAGGGGCTGACATCGCCGCGCGCGATGGCATGGTCGGCGTAGGTGCCCTTGCCCTCCGGCGCCTCGCCGCTGCCGGCCACGACGAAGCTCGGCGCAGCCTGCGCGTCTTCCACCGTATAGGAGAAGGCATAGAAGCTCGGCTCCGACGGCGGCGAGATTTCCGGGCACACGTTGCTGCGCGCCACCGGATTGTCGTCGCCCATGATTCCCCACTTTTCCAGCGTCCCGACATAGATCTTGTTGAAGGCGACGAAGCCGTCCTCTGTGAACGGCGCGGGCGAGCGCAACTCGCAGGCGGCGAAGGCAGTCAGCGGACGGCCGGAAGCCTTGATGATCTGCTCGATGCGGCGAAAGCCTTCCTCGAGCGGCACGGGATTGGCGAAGCGTACGCGCTCGAGCCGGTAGCCCGGCTCGGCGGCGACGCCTGCGGAATACTGAAACACGCCCTTAACGTAGCGATAGCCGCCGGGCGCGAAGGTGATGACTTCAGGCATGTTGAAACTCCAAAGAACTCCGGTTGTTGATCAGGCGTAGTTGATGACGAGATGCTTGATGTCGGTCATCTCTTCCATGGCATAGACGGTGCCTTCGCGGCCGAGGCCGGATTGCTTCCAGCCGCCGAACGGCATGTTGTCGAGCCGGTAGATCGGTACGTCGTTGACGATGAGACCGCCGACATCCCAGTCCTCGATGGCGGAGAAAGCCCGTGTCACGTCGCGGGTGAACAGGCCGCCCTGCAGGCCGTATTTGCTGTCGTTGGCGCGCGTCACCGCCTCCTCGAACGTGTCGAAGGGATTGAGCGTGACGACGGGGCCGAAGATTTCCTCGTCCTCGACCTTCATCCCCGCGTGCGTGTTGGCGAGGACCGTCGGCTGCACCACCGCGCGCTCGCGCGTGCCGCCGGCAAGCACGTCGGCGCCCGCCGCCTCCGCCTCGCGGATCCAGCTCTCGATGCGGATCGCCGAGCCCTCGTCGATGACGGGACCGACATCGACGCCTTCTTCCATCGGGTTGCCGACCTTGCAGGCCTTCACCCGCGCCAGCAGCTTGTCACGGAAGGCATCGTGTACGGAGCGCTCCACCAGAATGCGCTGCACGCCGATGCAATACTGTCCGCCATAGACGACACCGCCGCGCACGCAGCGCGCCGCCGCATAGTCGAGATCGGCGTCGGCGCACACGATCACCGCGCCGTTGCCGCCGAGTTCGAGCGCGACCTTCTTGTGGCCGGCCATCGCCTTGATGTGCCAGCCGACCTTCGCCGAGCCGGTGAAGGTGACCATGGCGAAGCGGTCGTCCTTCACCATCTTCTCCGCCAAGGGCACCGGGCAGTGGATGACCTGCAACGCATCCTCGGGCAGGCCTGCCTCGGCGAAAATCTCCGCCAGCAGCAGCGAGGTGAGCGGCGTTTGCGGGGCGGGCTTCAGCACCACCGAATTGCCGACCGCGATGGCTGGCGCGACCTTGTGGAGCACGAGGTTGAGCGGAAAGTTGAACGGCGCGATGGCGAGGATCGGTCCGATCGGAAAGCGCCGCGCGATACCGACGCGGCGGCGCAGGCGCGCCAGCGTGGCGGTGTCGGCCTTTGCAAGGTCGAGCGGCGCGCCGTCGGCGGTCGTGGTCTGGTATTCGTAGACGCCGGCATCCATGTCGAGCGGCACCTCGTGGCCGCCGAACCGCCGTGCTTCCGCGGCGGCGTTGGTGAGGTTGAACAGCGAACGTGCCAGTTCGCCGCGCGCGTCGTAGAGCGGTTTGCCGGCCTCGGCGGCGATGGTCTTCACCACCTCGTCGCCGCGCCGCTTCAGGATCTCCGCGGCGCGAGCGAGGATATCGGCGCGCACGAAGCGGGGCATCCGGCGCATCACGTCGAAGCCGCGCCGGGCCGCGACGATGGCGCGCGCGACGGCGGCTTCGTCCGCAACCGGCATCTGGCCGATCGGCGAGCCATCGTAAGGCGAGCGAATGGTTTCAAACGTGGCGGAGCCGCCGTTCTGCGCAGTCATTCCATCATGTCCGTCGTTGAAGTTTACATTTCACCCAGATAGGCCGCTCGCACCGCGGGGTCTGCTGCGATCTCCAGGCTGGTCCCTGTCTTGGTCACGCGGCCGCGGTCGACGATGATGACCTGATCGGCGAGATCGAACGCCACCGCGATGTCCTGCTCTACGACCAGCAGGCCAAGGCCGCCGCTGGCCAGTTGCTTGAGCGCGGCGATCAGCACGTCCACCATCACCGGCGCGAGGCCGAGCGACAGTTCGTCAACCATCATGATTTTCGGACGCGCCATCACGCCCCGACCGATGGCACACATCTGCTGTTCGCCGCCGGACATCGAGACCGCGTCCTGCCGACGCCGTTCGCGCAGCCGTGGAAACAGGGTGTAGACCGCCTCGAGATCCTGCGCGATTTCGGCCTTGGACACCTGACGTGAGAACGCGCCCATCAGCAGATTGTCCTCGACGCTCATGCCCGCGAACAGGCGGCGTCCTTCCGGCACGTGGGCGACGCCCGAGGCGACGAACCCGTCCGGTTGCAGGCCCTGCAAGGCCACGCCGTCGAGGTCGATGGTGCCGCTGGCGGGTTTTACAAGACCCGAGAGACTGCGCAGCAGCGTGGTCTTGCCCGCGCCGTTCGAGCCGATCACGGCGGTGATGCCGGGGATCGGCACCTCGAACGAGATGTCGCTCAGCACGCCGATATCGCCATAGCCGGCGGAGAGATTTTTGATCGAGAGCGCGCTCATGACTGCGCCTCCAGCATCGCCGCGCCGCGCGTTCCGAGATAGGCCTGAATGACGGCGGGATCGCGCGCGACCTGCTCCGTCGGCCCGTCCGCGAGCAGCGCGCCCTGATGCAGCACCACCAGGCGCTTGCACAGGCCACGCACCACCTTCATCAGATGCTCGATGATGACGATGGTCACGCCCTCGGCGGCGATGGAGCGGATCATGGTGAGCACGCCGTCGATCTCGGCGGAGTTGAGGCCGGCATTGACCTCGTCGAGGAACAGCAGCTTCGGCTTCGCGGCCAGCGCCTTGGCGAGTTCGAGCCGCTTGCGCTGGGCCAGCGTGATGTGGGGCGGCAGCCTGTCGGCGAGGTCGCCGATGCCGAGCCGCTCCAGCGCCGCATCCGCCGCACGGCGCGCATCGATCATGTCCGACGCCCCGCCCGCGAACAGCGCCACCGAGGCGACGTTATCGCGGACCGTGAGCTGCATGAACGGCTGCACCACCTGAAACGTGCGGACAAGGCCGAGTCGTGCCAGATGATAAGGGGCGCGGCCGGTGATGTCGTGGCCGTCGAAGGCGACGCGGCCGGCGCTCGGCTTCAGATGGCCGGTGACAAGATTGACCAGCGTGGTCTTGCCCGCGCCGTTCGATCCGATCAGCCCGACGATCTCGCCGGGCTGCAGCGAGAACGAGACGTTGTCGACCGCCGTCAGGCCGCCGAAGCGGCGGGTGACGCCGTTCAGTTCCAGCAGCGTGCTCATGACGTCTTCCCCTTTCGCAGAGTGGGCAGCACGCCGCCCGGCATGAAGAGGATCAGGATCGTCACGAGAATGCCGAGTGCGCCGGTGCCGAAAGTCAGCAGGTTGCGCCACATCAGTTCCTCGAACACGAGGTAGACGACGGCGCCGACCACCGGCCCGAAGATCGTTCCGACGCCGCCGATCAGCGTGGCGATGATCGGGCGCACCGACCACATCACGTCGTAGACGTCGGAGGGGTCGATATAGCCGATCCATCCCGCATAGGCCGCGCCTGCCACGCCGCAGATCGTCGACGAGATGGTGAACACCAGCGTCTTGAGGCGCGGTGCGTCGATGCCTGCGCTCAGGGCTGCCGTCTCGTTCATGCGGATGCAGGACAGGCCGAAGCCGAGCCAGCCGCGCGCGATCACCAGCGACAGCGCGACGGAGAACGCGGCCAGCATCACCATGATCTCGAACGAGATGCGCGCCACCGCGAGCGGATCGCCGCCCGCGCCTGGCAGATTCAGGCCCATGCCGCCGCCGGTGACGTCGGCCCAGCCGGTCGTCACCTCGCGCAGGATGTACATCAGCATCAGGCTCGCCACGGCGAAGTAATGGCCCTTGAGCCGCAGGATCAGGAAGCCGAACGGACCGGCCAGCAGCGCCGAGCACAACGCGGCGACGGCGTAGCCGACCAGCGCGGGCCAGCCGAACTGCTGCATCACGGCCGATGCGTAGGCTCCGAGGCCGAAGAATGCCGCCGTCGCGAACGAGGGATAGCCGGTGAAGCCGCCGACCTGATTCCAGGCCGCCGACAACGTGATCAGCAATGCCAGCGAGGTCGCCAGCCGCAGCAGATAGGTCTGGTTGGCGAGAGCCAGCGGCAGGGAATAGGCAACGACTGCGCCGATCAGCAGAATGAGGGCAGGCAGGAGCCAGCGGGACATTGGCCCGCGCGTTTGAGCGGATTGCATCAGTCGTACCCCGCCCGTCCGAGAAGTCCTTGCGGACGCCACACCAGCATCACGATCAGCAGGGCGGATGCGACGGTCACGCCGTATTCCGCGCCGATCAGCATCGCGCCGAGGCTTTCGACAACGCCCAGCACAAGGCCGCCGACGATGGCGCCAACCACGCTGCCGAGACCGCCGAGCACGCAGGCGACGAAGGCGACGCCGATATAGCTGCCGCTGTTCAGCGGCGAGATCGGAAACACCGCGCCGATCAGGCACCCGGCGATCCCCGCGAGTGCGAGGCCAAGGCCGAACGTCAGGGCGTAGATGTGCTCGACCTTCACGCCCATCAGGCGCGCTGTCTCGATATCCATGCGCACCGCGACCACAGCGCGGCCAAGCCGCGATCGCGTCAGATACACATGCACCGCGTAGGTCGCGATGATGCCGAGCAGCGCCGCGATCAGGCGATCGGCCGAGACGGCGACCGAGCCGAACATCAGCGGCGGCAGTCCGGTGACGGAGCCGATCTTGCGATAATCGGCGGTGAAGGCAGCGATCATGGTGTTGTTGAGGATGAGATCCAGCGCGAAGGTGAGCACCAGCGTGATGAGCACGGGCGCGGCAATCACGCGCTGGATCAGGAAACGCTGGATTGCCCAGCCGCCCAGTCCCATGGCCGGTCCGACGATCAGCGTCGCGGCAAACGGGTTGAGACCCATCTGCCAGCCGAAGAACGCCGCATAGGCGCCGAGCACGACAGCCGAACCGTGCAGCATGTTGACGATGTTCAGCACGCCCCAGACGAGGGAAAATCCGGCTGCGATCGCAGCGTAGAGGCCACCGAGCAGAAGCCCGTTGACCACCACCTGCGCAAGCGTTGCGGCATTCATCGGATCAGGCTCAGACGATGCCGCCGAGCTTCAGGTCGCCCTGCTTCACCTCGTCCGGCAGCAGCACGACGGTCTTGCCGCCCTGGATCTGGAACACCGGCGGGGTCAGGCTGTCGATCTGGCCAGAGGGGCCGAAATGCACCGGACCCCAGAAGGTCTTCACGTTCATCGCGGCGAGTGCGTCGCGCACGGCCGGGCCGTCGATGGTGTTGGCCTTGGCGATGGCAAGCTGAAGGATCGCGCCGACGGCGGAAGCCGAGGCTTCGGCATAGTCCGGAACGTCGCCGTTATACGCGGCCTTGAAGGTTTCGACGTATTTCTGCGTCGAGCCGAACATGTCCTCGCCCTCGTAGCGCACGGAGGGATGCCACCAGGATGCGCTCGACACGTTCTCGGCGGCGTCGTTGAGCGCCTTGATGTATTCCTCGTAGGCCGGGCCGGCGATCATGGTGAGAACGGTCGGCTTGATGCCGAGGTCGCGCATCTGGGTGCGGACCAGGATCAGGTCGTTGATATAGCCGCCGACGAACACCCAGTCGGGCGCCGCCGATCGCAGTTGCGTCAGGGGCGCGGCGAAGTCGAGCGCGCCGATCGCGAATTTCTCGTCGAACACGAGATCGAGGTTGTGGCGCTTGACGCCGCCGCGCAGCGCGGTCGCCAGCGACAGCGGCAGCAGGTCGTTGCGCGAGAGGATCGCGACCTTCTTCACCGCCGGGGCCTTGGCGACCACGAGGTCGGCCAGCGGATCGGTGAGCGTTTCGTTCGGCGTGAAGGTGCCGAACAGGTATTTGAAGCCCTGATCGTACACTTCGCGCGAGGAGGCGGTGGCCGCCAGCATCGGGATCTTGTAGCGCTCGGCGATCGCGCTGCCGGCTTTCGCAGCGCCGGAGCCGAACGGCGAGAACAGGAAGTGGACCTTCTCCTGATTGACCAGGAATTCGCAGGCCTGCACGCCCTTCGGCGTCGCCGACTGATAGTCGGAATAGATGATGCGCACCGGTCGCTTCTTGCCGCCGACCTCGATGCCGCCACGCTTCATCACTTCGGCAGCCCACAGATCATAGCCACGCTTCTGCTTGCGGCCTTCGGGCGCGAGCGCGCCGGTCAGCGGCAGCGGTGCGCCGACGCGGATTTCCTCTGCGTCCTGTGCGTTCGCAAGGCCCGACAACGCGACTGTGGCCACCGATCCAGCAAGAAATGACCGTCGATCCATGTACGGTTTATCCATGTGATGCTCTCCTCTCATCGCCGCCCCCGATGCGGCCACCCGCGAAAACGAATGAGGAAGTGTGACAGGAGAGGGCACGTCGCCAAAGTCGAATTGCGGCCATGAGGTGTTGCCGAAATGCGAACGGGGAAAAGCGCGGGAGCTGTCGTTGCCGGAAGTTTGTGCAGGATGCCCGGAGGCGCATCAGACGACGGGGTGAAACGCGCAAAGTCGATGCGGAGTCTGGTCAACGGCCTTGCGTCGGGCCGCTCAAAAGAATCTCGCATCGCGAGGAGACGAAGCAGCAGGCATGTGCGGTCCCGTCATCCCGGTGGGCTGCTCCAGGTAAGCCAGTGTGGCCGGGCATCCGGGGCGGTTTTGCGAGCACGCCGCGGAATGCTGGCCAGTCCCGCGGATTGAAGCGTTTGCAGGGCCGCCGGTCGCGGGTCCGACCTGATGCAGATCTGCCGGGTTTTGGCGGCCGGGCCGGGTCGTTCTCCGTTCCGTTGGGTCCAGCCCCGGATCGTCCCCAGTCGCCTCAGGATAAGCCCTTGCAAAATCACCCGTCCGAGGTCATGAGAGGGGCCCGCGGAGAGGTGGCCGAGTGGTTGAAGGCGCACGCCTGGAAAGTGTGTATACGGGAAACCGTATCGCGGGTTCGAATCCCGCTCTCTCCGCCATTTGCGCGATTTTGCACGCCAGCCCGCTCCTTTGAGCGATGTCGCGCGGTGGGCATTCCCGCGGTCCCTGGCGCTTGCGCGGGACACCGACAATTCAGGGCAACCTCAGAACCATCGCCGGTCCAAGTGGGCGCGGAGGGAAAAAGATTCTGACCGAGATTCCGTCTAAGGCCGAGAATCGATCACAGCCCGGGCGATCGTGGAGTTTGACAGCAGTGGCTCCGCGTTTGGTTGTCTCGTGCATCGCACGCCATGAGGCGGCAGCTCCTCGATAATCCGTCTCACGGATTGCGAACATCCTCCGCACCTGACGGTGCACCCCAGGCAGTTGTAGACCTGCGCAGGCGAAAGCAGTTCGTCGCCGGTCGCGACGACGGCGTCCCGGATGTCGTGATCACTGATGATGTTGCAGGAACAGACGATCATGCCGGGTTCCGCTGGGTGGTGCGCCGCGCGGCATGGAGCCGGACGGCGGCCGCCGTCGCGCTGGCGATGGCGCGCCCGCGGTCGTCCGTTCCAGTCCATTGGGCGTCTCGCCCGCGCGGATCGACCTCCAGCAGCTTGACGCCAGCCGGAACTTCGCTGCCGTCGCGGACGATGCCGCGCAGGATGCCGTCGCGCGGCGCGAGCACGGGAATGCCGGAGAGATGGCCGAGCACGAGATCCCGGTAGACGCGGGTGCCGATCTCGATCGGCGTGTGCCAGCGTCCAGAGAATTGCGAGTAGACGAAGCGTTCCGCGCCGACCTCGCCGAGCGAACTCGCGACGCCGTCGGCCGCATCCGTCCAGCGCGTGTCGCTGACGAGTCCGATCTTGCCGGGCCGGGTCTCCACCGCGACGTCGCAGTTGAAGTTCGACGAGAAGCCGGGGCCAAGCCCGATGGTCAGCCGGGCTAGCCGACGGAGGTCAGGCGTGATCCGGCGCTTCTGAAGACGCGCATCGATCAGGAGGTCGATGTGACGGACCGGCAGCAGATCGAGCAGGCCAAGCCAAGTCACGAGAATCTGCGGTGGCCGTCCCAACGCCTGATAGACCTGCACGCCGTCGTCCACGCGCTCCGCCACGAACTCCTCGAGCTGCGCGGTGTCGGTGTAGAGCGCGTCGTGAAAGGCCATCTTGCGCCGGATCACCGGTGGGTCCGGATCGTGCGACAGCACCACACAATATCCTGCGCGTACGAGCTGGATGCCGATCGCCGAGGCGATCTCATTGGTGCCGAGGATAACAGCAAAGAGTCGTTGGTCGTTCGGCTGGGACATTTGAAACCACAGTTGCAAAGACGGTTGCAAAGAACGTGCAGCAAGGGCGAGCCGGCCCCGGAACTGGAAGAGCAAGAGCCGGGCCATTTGGAACGATTGAAAAAGAGCTCTCAACTGCTGGGCAGCATTCACGAAGCCGTCACGCGCAGGGACAGGCTCATTTGGTTTGAAAGCACACGCGCGTGTGTTGCAAACCTTCCATCGTGTCGAAAAGCCGACATTGCGCAGGGAAAACCGCAATGATCGGGGGCGTGGCCCAAATCCTGCAAACCAAATCCTGCAAAGTTGTCATGTCGTCATTGTCGGTCGGGCGTGGTGAGGAGCTGACGTGAGGTTCGATCTTCTGGATCGCGATGCTGTGCCGGGTGGCATGTCAGCACCCGATGTCGCCCTGTGCCCGTTTCACGGCGACAAGTCGCACGCGCAAGGCGGCGAGCGGAAGACGCTGGTGCTGACCGGCGCGTCGCGCGGCATCGGCCATGCAACGGGAAAGCTATTTTCCGAGGCCGGATGGCGAATCATCACCTGTTCCCGGCAGCCCTTCGATGGTGAACGATGTCCTTGGGACTCGGGGATGGACAACCATGTCCAGGTCGAGCTGAGCGACCATCGCGCGCTACCGCGGGCGGTCGCCGAGATCAAGGCGCGGCTCAACAGTGGGCCGCTGCATGCACTGATCAACAACGCCGGCATTTCGCCCAAGGCCGCCGACGGCAGCCGGTTGAACTCGCTGACGACGCCGGTGGAAACCTGGATGAGTGTATTTCACGTCAACCTGCTCGCGCCGATCCTGTTCGCGCAGGGCCTGGTCGAGGAGCTGAAGCGGACCGCCGGCTCGATCGTCAACGTGACATCGATCGTGGGCTCGCGGGTGCATCCGTTCGCTGGCACGGCTTACGCGACATCGAAGGCCGCGCTCGCGTGCCTGACCCGTGAAATGGCGCACGACTATGCGCCGTTCGGAATTCGCGTCAACGCAATTGCGCCCGGCGAGATCAAGACCGATATTCTGTCGCCGGAGACCGAAGCCAAATTGGCGCCGGTCATACCGTTGCATCGGGTAGGCACGCCGGAGGAGGTCGCCAAGGTGATCTTCTTTCTGTGCTCGGATGCAGCCAGCTACGTCACGGGTGTTGAAGTGCCGATCAACGGAGGGCAGCACGTGTGATCAAACGGCCGAAACCGATCGCCAAAGAAATTTCGCCGATTTGCGCTGGATCAATGCGGAGATGTCGCTTTTGAGCGTGTCCCGCATCCGGATGGAAAAGTCCGAAAATCGGATGACAAAGCGTGCAAGCGCGACGGAATCTTTTGCAGCGATGCTGACAAGTTGAGCGCGACTCCCGACACGACATGAACGAGAATACGACAAGTTCCAAAGAAGGCCGCGGTGAGGATGTAACAGGCAACGGAGATTCCGTCATGCTGCAGGCTGTTCCCTTGGTTGAACGTTCTCCCGACGATCAGACCACGCCGATCGTGCCGCTGAGCGAGATCGCGCTGACCGGCATATTCGAGATTTCCAAGATATTGACGGCGCCGACGCGGCTGGAGATGATTCTCGCCAACGTCGTGAACCTCCTGCAATCGTTTCTTCAGATGCGTCATGGCGTCGTCGCGCTGCTCTCCGACGATGGCGTCCCGGACCTCGCGGTGGGTGCAGGGTGGAGCGAGGGCAGCGACGAACGCTATCGCGGCCGGTTGCCGCAAAAGGCAGTCGACCAGATCGTTGCTACCGCGATGCCGCTCGTCGCGGAGAACATCGCCACCCATCCTGCCTTCAGTCCCGCAGATGTGGAGACCCTCGGAGCCTCGGAGACGATGCGGGTGTCGTTCATCGGCGTGCCGATTCGGATCGATGCCAGGGTCGTCGGCACGCTGACGATCGACCGGGTCTGGGACGAGCGGCCGTTGTACCGGCTCGATTCCGACGTGCGCCTGCTGACCATGATCGCCAATCTGGTCGGCCAGACGGTGAAGCTGCATCGCGTCGTCGCGCAGGATCGCGAACGATTGATGCACGAGAGCTATCGCCTCCAAAAGGAGCTGTCCGAGCTCAAGCCCGCGCGTGATCGCCGCAGAGTTCAGGTCGACGGGATCATCGGAGACAGTCCTGCCCTGCGGGGGCTGCTTGACAAGATCGCGGTCGTGGCCAAGTCGAACTCGACGGTTCTGCTGCGCGGCGAGTCCGGCACCGGCAAAGAGCTGATCGCCAAGGCCATTCATGAGCTCTCGCCGCGGGCCAAGCGTCCGTTCATCAAGATCAACTGCGCGGCCCTGCCGGAATCGGTACTGGAATCCGAACTGTTCGGCCACGAAAAGGGGGCGTTTACCGGCGCGCTCAATTCGCGCAAGGGCAGGTTTGAGCTCGCCGACAAGGGCACCCTGTTCCTGGACGAGATCGGCGAGATTTCGGCCTCGTTCCAGGCCAAGCTGCTGCGGGTGCTGCAGGAACAGGAGTTCGAGCGCGTCGGCGGCAACCAGACCATCAAGGTCGACGTCCGCGTCATCGCCGCGACCAACCGCAATCTGGAGGAGGCGGTGGCGCGCAACGAATTCCGCGCCGATCTCTATTATCGCATCAGCGTCGTGCCGATGATAGTGCCGCCGCTTCGCGATCGGCGGAGCGACATCCCGTTGCTGGCCGGCGCGTTCCTCAAGAATTTCAACGCCGAGAACGGCCGGGAGTTGAGCTTCGGGTCGCACGCCGTCGAGGTGCTGATGAATTGCGGCTTCCCGGGCAATGTGCGCGAGCTCGAGAATTGCGTGCAGCGGACCGCCACGTTGGCACCGGGACGCGAGATCGTCAGGAATGACTTCGCCTGTTCTCATGGCCAGTGCCTGTCGGCGATCTTGTGGAATGGCACTTCGGATGTGCCGCCGCAACGCTCCCTGCCGATCGTACCGCTGTCCGCGGTCCGGCCTGCACCGGCTGTCGAGTCCGCGGCGAGCGCACCATCGCCGGCGAACGGCGAACCCGCCGGCCTGCCTTCGTCCGACACGTCCGGCCTCGCCGACCGCGATCGCGTCGTGGCGGCGATGGAGAAATCCGGGTGGGTCCAGGCCAAGGCTGCGCGTCTGCTCGGTCTGACGCCGCGGCAGATCGGCTACGCGCTGAAGAAGCATGGCATCGAGGTCAAGCGGCTCTGAGGGCGACTGTCGCAGATGCGACATGCTGTCGGAGCCACGACAAGCCGCTTTGCGCGAATAGTCGTTGAATTTCCAATGCTTCACGGTTGGCACGACGCTTGAAAGGGAGATGTCCAAAGGCATCGCTTGCTCAAGGAGTCGAACACATGTCCTACAAGATCGTCGCCTCGCAATGCACGGTATGCGGCGCGTGTGAGTTCGAGTGCCCGAACGCCGCCATCAGCCTCAAGCGCGACATGTACGTGATCGATCCGAAGAAGTGCACCGAGTGCGAGGGACATTTCGACACGGCGCAATGCGCGGTCGTCTGTCCGGTACCCGACACGTGCATTCCGGCCTGAGGTAACGTCGATGGCGCGGTCGAGAGCTTCCGGCTGGATTGAGGGTTTGGGTGCGGGCGTTTGCCATTGCGTCACGCGGCTGGGTCGGTTGGTGCTGGGCCCCGACCAGCATGTGACGCTGGTGATTGCGCGCGCGGCGGCTCACGCTCGCCAACGTCATGCGGTCGCCGCCCGATCTCCATTGCGGACGGAGTGATAGATGGCGGTTCAGGAAACTATTGAGCAGGTTCGCCAGATCGACGTTGATCAATACCGTTATGGGTTTGAGACGCTGATCGAGACGGAGAAGGCCCCGAAGGGTCTTTCCGAAGACACGATCCGTTTCATTTCCGCCAAGAAGAACGAACCGGCG
>JAEYAW010000030.1 GCA_023404675.1 Pseudomonadota bacterium
CGCCGGTTCGTTCTTCTTGGCGGAAATGAAACGGATCGTGTCTTCGGAAAGACCCTTCGGGGCCTTCTCCGTCTCGATCAGCGTCTCAAACCCATAACGGTATTGATCAACGTCGATCTGGCGAACCCGATCGACCGTCTCCTGTACAGCCGGCATTCCGTCCTCCGCTCACGGTTTCAAGGACCGCGGTGGATGTGTCTGGTTTACCGTTCTAGTCGGTTCCGGATTGGAAATCACCCCTTTAGAACGGTTCAAGCACTGTTTCTTGCGGTACCCTTACCTAATGCGCCCCGCAGCTTTCTCCAAGCCTCGATTGCGAAATCAACGTCTTCCGCCGTCGTGTCCCAGCCAAGACTTGCGCGAATGGCTCCCCCGGCGAGTTCCGCCGGATAGCCCATGGCCGTGACCACGTGGGAGGGCTGGACCTTGCCCGACGAGCATGCGGAACCGGAGGACACCGCCACACCCGCCAGATCGAAGGCGATCACCGCCATTTCGGCCTTGTAGCCGGGGATTGCGAACAGGGTCGTATTGGGCAGCCGCGCCACCCCTTCCGAAAAGACAACAAGGTCGGGCGACACCCGTTTCAACCCTGCCTCGAACCGATTGCGACGTTCCATCATCCCCGCCGCGATGTCAGGTCGCGCCGCCACAGCGGCCTCTATGGCCGCACCGAACCCGGCGATTCCGGCGACATTCTCGGTTCCCGCGCGCCGGCCCCGCTCCTGTCCGCCGCCGCGCACCAGGGCCGGAAGCGCGGCGGCGCGCGGGCCGAGAACAAGCGCTCCCAATCCCTTCGGGCCGCCGACCTTGTGGCTCGAAACCGTCGCAAGATCGACGTTCAATCCACTGATATTAAATTCAATTTTACCAATTCCTTGAACCGCATCGGCATGCAGCAGCGCGCCGTGCTCACGCACGACATCAACAGCCTCGCGAATCGGTTGAAGCGCACCCGTCTCATTGTTCGCGACCATCACCGAGACCAGAGCCGGCGGCCCGTTCGCCAGACGAGCGGCAAGATCGTCCAGATCGACCCGACCTGCCGCATCCACTGCGATGCGCTCGATACGCTCAGGCGAGAACTGCCCTCCGGCAAGCACCGAGGGATGCTCGACCGCCGACACCAGCAGACGCTCCACCGGCCCGGCCGAGGCGCGCAGATGCGGTGAGAGCGCGAGCACATTGGCCTCCGTCCCCCCGGAGGTGAACACCACGCTGCGCGGCTCGCTGCCCACGGCAGCCGCCACCTGCGCCCGTGCCCGTTCCATGATGGCGCGCGCCGCCCGCCCCTCCTCGTGGATGGAGGACGGATTCCCTACGCTGTCCCACGCCTCCAGCATCGCCGCCCGGGCCTGCGGCCGCAGCGGCGTGGTGGCGTTCCAGTCCAGATAGACCCGTCGGGACACGCTCATCAGACCTTCCGTTCAACCGGCCTTCCATGAGCCCAGACGGCCAGCCTGCGCAATATGCTTGCTTTTCGGCCTGCGCCCTGTGCTAGAACGCGCACCTCTCACCGCGCCGCCTGGCTTGACGGCGTCTGACCGACGGCCCGCCGCGCCAACAGGCCGCCAAGTGCCGGCCGATTGCGCAAGGACTGTACATGCCCGAAGTTATTTTCTCTGGCCCGGCTGGCCGCCTTGAAGGCCGCTATCACCCGGCCAAGCAGAAGAATGCCCCCATCGCCATGGTGCTGCACCCCCATCCGCAGTTCCACGGCACGATGAACCACCAGATCGTCTACCAAGTCTATTACGCCTTCGTCGCACGCGGCTTCTCGGTGCTGCGCTTCAATTTTCGCGGTGTCGGCCGCAGTCAGGGGTCGTTCGACCACGGCACAGGCGAACTGTCCGACGCCGCCTCCGCGCTCGACTGGGCACAGTCGATCAACCCCGAGGCGCGGGCCTGCTGGGTGGCAGGCTTCTCGTTCGGTGCCTGGATCGGCATGCAGCTTCTGATGCGCCGCCCTGAGGTCGAGGGCTTCATCTCGATCGCCCCGCCCGCCAATCTCTATGACTTCTCGTTCCTCGCGCCCTGTCCCTCGTCGGGACTGATCGTCCATGGCGACAAGGATCTGGTCGCCCCCGCCAAGGACATCAACACGCTGGTCGAGAAGCTCAAGACCCAGAAGGGCATCGTGATCGACCAGCAGGTCATTCCCGGCGCCAACCACTTCTTCGAGAACAAGCTCGAACCGTTGATGGAATCGGTCACCAGCTACCTCGACATGCGGCTTGCCAACGTCCGCTGAGCTGCGGCCAGCTTACGGGCGGGCCAGAACCCCGCCCGGCATCGGTTCCGGCACCCCCGTGGTCGCCGGATAGCTGAGCGGCAGCCCCCTGAGGGCGCGCACCGCCAGAAACGCGAAGGCCTGCGCTTCCACCGCGTCCGACGACCAGCCGAGCACCTCTGCCGTTTCCACCTTTGCCGGCGCGAGCCGTTCCGACAGCATCCGCATCATGGTCGGATTGTGGCTGCCGCCGCCGCTCACGATCCACCTCATCGGGTGCCCCGGCAGCAGCGGCCGCACCGCAGCAATCGCCGCCGCGGTCAGCGCGGTCAGCGTCGCCGCGCCGTCGGCCGGGGCTTTCACCCCGAGATCGAGCGTCGCGAAGGTATTGCGATCCAGCGATTTTGGCGCAGACTGCGCGAAGAATGGATGCGTCAGTGATTCCGTTACCCACGCTTCGTCGACGCGCCCCTGCGCCGCAAGCGATCCTTTCGCATCAAATGCTGCGCCCATGTTGCGCAGCATAAAATCGTCGAGCAGTGCATTGCCGGGGCCGGTATCGCAGGCGATCAGCGTGGTCTCGCCGTCGATATAGGTGATGTTGGACACGCCCCCGATATTGACCAGCACCACTGGCCCGTCGTGCGTCAGGGTCCGCGCCAGCGCGCGGTGGTAGACCGGCACCAGCGGCGCCCCCTGCCCGCCTGCTGCGACATCCGCCGCGCGAAAATCGTGCATGACCGGAATCCCGAGAGCCCGCGCCAGCGCCGCTCCGTCGCCGATCTGCACCGTCAGCCGCCGCTCGGGCCGGTGCAGCACCGTCTGGCCGTGAAACCCGACGACCGCGATCCTGTCGCGCGCGAGGCCGTGCCGGGCCAGAAAATCCTCCACCGCTCCGGCGTGGGCCTCGGTGACGATACGCTCCGCCTCGCCAAGCACGCCCGGTCGATCAGTGCGCTCCGTCAGGTTCACGGCCTCGGCGAGCGCCGCCCGCAAAACCGCGCGTTCCGCGTCGCGATAGGGCCGATAGCCTGTGGGGCCGAACGCGCCGATGCGTTCCCCGTCGGTCTCGATCAGCGCCACGTCCACGCCATCGAGCGAGGTGCCGCTCATCAGTCCGATCGCCGTCTGCATGCATCCATCCCCGTGACCGGAAACTTGTGCGGAACGCCGGCATCTTATAAGCCAGCGGACCTCAAGGCTCGGACGCGCACGATGCGGACCGACCCGTTAGCATCCCGTCAAAACCCGGCGCCATGACAACGTTCAAGTCCGATTTTCTCAACGTGCTCCAGCAGCGCGGACTGATCCACCAGATCTCCGATCCGGAAGGCCTCGACGCGGCCTGCATGAAGGGACCGATCACGGCCTATGTCGGCTATGACGCAACGGCAACCAGCCTGCACATCGGCAACCTGATCTCCGTCACCATGCTGGACTGGATGCAGCGCACCGGGCATCGGCCGATCACGCTGATGGGCGGCGGAACCTCGATGGTCGGCGACCCCTCGTTCCGTGACGACCAGCGCCAGTTGCTGACGGTGGAGCAGATCGCAACCAACATCGAGGGCATCAAGAAGATCTTCGGCAAGATCCTGCGCTACGGCGACGGGCCGACCGACGCCCTGATGATCAACAACGCCGACTGGCTGCTGAAGCTCAACTATGTCGAATTCCTGCGCGACGTGGGACGGCACTTCTCGGTGAACCGCATGCTGTCGTTCGACAGCGTGAAGCTGCGGCTCGACCGCGAGCAGTCGCTGTCGTTCCTCGAATTCAACTACATGATCATGCAGGGCTACGACTTCACCGAACTGAACCGCAGGTATGGCTGCATCCTGCAGATGGGCGGCTCCGATCAGTGGGGCAACATCATCAACGGCGTCGATCTCAGCCACCGCATGGGCGGCCCGCAGCTCTATGCGCTCACCACGCCGCTATTGACGACAGCGTCCGGCGCCAAGATGGGCAAGACCGCCAAGGGCGCGGTGTGGCTCAACGGCGACCTCTTCAGCCCGTATGAGTTCTGGCAGTATTTCCGCAACACCGAGGACGCCGACGTCGGCCGCTTCCTGAAGATCTTCACGCGCCTGCCGCTCGACGAGATCACGCGTCTCGACGCGCTCGGCGGCGCGGAGATCAACGAGGCCAAGAAGGTGCTCGCCACCGAGGCGACCGCGATCATCCACGGCCGCGAAGCCGCCGAGACCGCCGCCGAGACCGCACGCCGCACCTTCGAGGAAGGCGTGATCGACCAGGACCTGCCGACCGTCACCATTCCGGCGGCAACGCTCGCCGGGGGTCTCGGCGTGCTGTCGGCCTTTGCCGAATACGCCAAGCTGGTCGCCTCCAACGGCGAGGCGCGGCGGCAGATCAAGAGTGGCGGCCTGCGCGTCAACGACGCGCCCGTTACCGACGACAAGATGGTGCTGACCGAGGCAAACCTCTCCGGCGAGGGCGTCGTGAAACTCTCGCTCGGCAAGAAGAAGCACGTGCTGCTCAAACCGGAATAACGGCCGTCCCCGCGCCGTCGTGGGCGCGGCGGAAACTAGTTGTTCGGCGCGGCCGGAAACTCCGTCGCGGAGTTCTGCCGCCCGGTATTGAACTCGAAGATTTTCCGGAGCACGCCCGGCGCCATCGCCGAAATCGGATTGACGCGCATGTCCGGCCGCGAGGGAGTACCGACCACCTCGTAGGTCACGCCGATCAGCCCCTCGTTGCTGCCGCCGCCGAGGAACAGGCCGACGATGGGAATCTGGCCGAACATGTTGTTGAGTCCGTAAAGCGGAACGAAGGTGCCGCTCATGCGCACCTGATTGGAATTGTAGTCGATGCTGCCCTCGATCGTCGCGCCGATCGCCGGCCCCTTCACGACGCCTTCCCGCACCTTGAGAATGCCGGCCTGCCGCGCGAACTCCACACGCATGCGGGTGAACTGCACGCCCGAGCGCGAACCGGGCGGTCCATTGGCAACGACTTCGCTCAGCGCGTTCTCGCCGCGCACGGTGAAATCGCGAATGTTAAGCAGACCTTCCTTGGCCGAGCTATCCGTGGCCGGCGGGTCCATCGCGAGTTGAAGCTGCCCGCCATACATCTTCGAGTAAGTGTCGGTGAAGCGGAAGAATGCGCCGGCATCGTTGGTCTCGACCATGATGACCTCCCGGCCCTGACCGCGGCCGCGCAGATCGCTGGTGACCGGCGTGTCGCGTCCGAGCTTTCCGCTCATCTGCAAGCTGCGGATCGTGCCGTTGCGGCGGGTCATCTTCGCATCGAACGCGCGCAACGCCTCGCCGTTGAACCCGGCCACCGCACCGAGTTTCAGATCGAGATCGAAATCCAGCGCCTTGGATCTCGACCTCGTCTCGGGCTCCTTGCCCGACATCGCATATTTGATGAAGCTGCGGCCATCGAACACGTCGCCCCGCACGACGATCTTGTACGAACCGTCCGGCGCACGCTCGGCCTTCAGATTCGCCTTGTCGCCTTCCGACGGCGAATAAACGGGGAAAGCCGCGTTGATGACATCCCCATCCTGATCGACCTCGACCACTCCCTTGATGGTCGCGCCGCTTCCCTCGATCACGAGATCCTCGATACGGGTCGATTGCGGCTTCTGGACCACGTTGAACGTGACCTTGGCCCCGCGTCCGTTCATCTTCACCCAGCCGGGCAGAATGTTGTCGATCCGGACCGGCGTCAGATCGGCTTCGACACCGATCCGGCTCTCGCGATCACCGCTGCCCGCGATCTTGCCCGTCAGCTTGAATGGAATCGGTCCCGACACCTGCGGTCCGAGATCCGCGCCCAGACGCGCGCGGCTGGCGTCATCGAGCGTCGCCTGCAGGCGGATGTCGGCATCGCCATCGCCGCTCACCTTGCGGTAGTCGATGGTCGCCGGCTGACCTGCGATCTTCACATCGCCCTTGACCTGAATGCCCTGATTGCTGGCGACGACCTTGATGCCGTTGGCCTCGACCTTCTGGTTCATCACCAGCTTGTCGGCGGAGAATCCGCCAAGATCGACCGCGATCGAATAGGTCGTGTCGGCGGCGGTCAGTTCGCCTTTGATCGGCAGCCCGAGCGTGACCAGCGCGGACACCGTCCCCTTGCTGGTGTTCGGATCGATCGGGGCCGAAAAGTCCTTGAGGCGGTCCGATGAAAGAATCTCCGCCGCGGCCGGAACGGGGCCGTCCACGCGGAAGCGAATCTTCGCCGGCATCGGCTTGGGCGCCATGTCCGGTATCTCGAACTGCGCGTCAGACACCGCAAGCCTTCGCCCCGCCGGCGTGTCCACGACGCCCTGCCCGATGTTCACCATCGCCGTGCGGCCGGTCACCCTGGCGCGGAAGTCCGCGTCGCGGATAGACGGCATCTCGTCCATCGGATGCAGCGACACGCCGCTCGCCACGATGTTGATGGACATCCCGTCTTCCGGAATCGGCGGCCCGCGCGGGCTGAGATTGGCGACCGGCGCATTCAGACCGAGATCGATCCGCTGGATATTTCCCCGCTCGATCCTCTGCACCACCCACGCGCGCAAATCCGGCACGATCAGGACCGGCCACATCTGCTTGAGCGCCGTCGCGGTCATCGGCGTCCCGGCAAGGGCCAGTTTCAGGCGCGGCTCGTCCGCATATTCGATCACCGCGTTGCCGGCCACACCGACCTGGCCGTTGCTCACGTCGGCCTGCGTGATCATGATCCGGCGTCCCATGATGTCGAGGCGGGCCTTCACATCGATCCGATTGAAGATCAGCGGCTCAGCTTTGTCCTGGGCCGCCAGAACCACGGTGCCGCCGCTGAGACCAAGCTGCCAGTCCTGAACATTGCCGTTCGGGGGCTCAAGATGAGCCAGCAATGTAATGCGATTGTCTCCCGAGACGATCTTGAACGGCGCGACCAGCACCCTGCGGCCGGCATCCCACTCAACGTTCATTTCCGCCCCATCGATATGCATGGGGTAGTTGGGCGCATCGCTGTCGATGATATCGCCCTTCTCCATCACCAGACGGCCCTGCAGGAAGGTCGGCAGCCCGTCGCGGCCGATTTCCCCGCGCAACTCGCCGGTGACCGGCAGGTCGGCGTTGAAGGTCATGTTGCGCGTGCGCAGGGCCAGCAGCACGGTACGGGTGGACAACCTGTCGGCCTTCATCTCGACGGATCGCACGCCGTCCTTCTGCGGGCCAACTGTCACCCCCAGCGACCACGGCCGGCCCCCCGCCTCGCCGATGCGCAGGGCAACGCCCCCGCTGCTCGGGCGACGCAGACTGAGCGTGATGTGATCCAGATTCCAGCGGTTGCCACGCTGCTGGTCGTCCACAGAGAGACTGCCGTTGCGCAGACCGATCTCGTCGAGGTTCTGGCCGTCCAGCCCGGACAGGCTGAGACTGTCGAGCCATTCGAGGCCAACAAGAAGCGTGTCCAGCCCCCCGCTGGCGGAATCGGCCGGCACGGCAGCAGGGGCGGCCGTCCCGGCTGCCGGAACAGTCGTTCCCGGCGCGACGGCCCCGCCCGGCGGACGCCGCGAGGAGGCGGTGCCGGTGGCCAGAGGCTTGGCGGTATCGCCCGCCGACACGATGACCCGGCCATCCGGCGTCACCTGAATGGACAGCTTGGCGTCAACCAGATTGAGACTTTGGGCCCGCAGCCGCCCGGTCAGCATCGCGACCGGCGACAGCTTCACCTCCGCCTTTGGCGCGACGGCGACGATGGCGTGGTCGCGATCCCTCACCACGATATCCGTGATCCTGACCGCGATCCTGATGCGGCCGGTCCGCTCGATCTGGGTGCCGCCGATCTCGACCGAGTTGTCGTGCCCGAGATTGCCCTGAATGGCGGAGACCAGCCAGGGCGTCGCCATGTCCAGATTGATGGGCCCCTGTCCGAGGCGCCACCACATCGCGCCGAGGCCGACAATCAGGATCAGGAAAACACCGCCCAGCCCGATGGCCGCCCATCGGCCGGATTTCGCCGCAGATCGCAGACCTGCGCGATCGCGCAGCCGGGCCGCCGGGCCCGATAGCAGGCGGCGTGCATCGTTGCCTGCAGCCTCGTCGTCGTCCCATGCCGCAGCGTGATAACCGTCCGGGGCCGAGGCTCCGCTGCGCGATTGTTGGTGATCGCCGCGTGAGCGCGAATCGAGAGGCGCCCGTGTACCGGAGCGTCCCGCGTTCAGAGCATCTGTCCTGAGCGGGCGCTCGCCTGGCCCCATCGCAACCTAATCCCTCACGAAACCCACGCCGCCATGGTGCGGCGAATCCATCGCGCCACGATCACGCAAGGCGGTATAGCACAGCATCGCCAAACGCCCCTGGTGGCTGAACAAGGCCAGACACTATAGCCTTATGACCGTGCGAAAACGACGAAAGGAAGGCGCATGTCCAAGGAATCACGTGAGAAATCATCGAAGATATCTTCCGCAGGCGCTGCCCGGCAGGCGCCCTCAAAGTCAAGGGCCACGGCAGAAAAGCCGGTGGCCGCCCCCGACTTCACCCTGACGCGCGACGACGGGACCACCGTTTCGCTCAGCGATTTCGCCGGCCAATGGCTCGTGCTCTATTTCTATCCACGTGCCGACACGCCCGGCTGCACGCTCGAAGCACATGATTTCACCCGGCTCGCCCCTTCCTTTGCGAAGCTCGGCGCGGCGGTGCTCGGGGTCTCGGCCGATCCTCCGAAGAAGCTGGCGAACTTCCGCACCAAGCACGGCCTGAAAGTCCAACTCGCCTCCGACGAGACTCACGCGATGCTCGATGCGTTCGGCGCATGGGGCGAAAAGTCCATGTACGGCAAGACGTTCCTCGGCGTCGTTCGATCCACGGTCCTGATCGATCCGAAAGGACGCATTCGCCGCAAGTGGCCGAACGTCAAGGTGACCGGGCACGCCGAAGAGGTTCTCGCCGCGCTGAAATCCGCGCAATCGGAATAATGTCGTTCGCCAAAAATTAACCATGAGCCCCTCAAATCGCCGGCATGTATCGCGCCGGCGGGACCAGTCGACCGGCGCCGTGTGGAGTGCCGATGTCGTCCCGTCCCAGTTCTCATGCGCCTCGCCCTCACCCGCACGCCCATGGGCCCCGGCCGGTCCGGCACGCTGCGGCTCCTGATCCGCGACCGCGGCAGCACCATAGCTCCGGCAACGGCTACACCATCGCCCATAACGGCCGGAAGGTTCGCATCGGTCCCGTCGTATTCTGGATCGTCGTGGGAACAATCGTCATCATGGGGGGCTGGTCGGCAGCGACCGCGACCTATTTCGCGTTCCGCGACGACGTGCTGACCCGCCTGCTCGCCCGGCAGGCCCAGATGCAATACGCCTACGAGGATCGCATCGCCGAGTTGCGGGCGCGGATCGACCGCACCACGAGCCGCCAGCTTCTCGATCAGGAACAGTTCGACAAGAAGCTCGATCAGGTCGTTCGCAGGCAGTCCGCGCTGGAAGCCCGCGCCTCGGCGCTGAGCAGCCTGCCGGATGTGGCCGTGACCGGCTCGATCAAGCCGGCAGCCCGCTCTCCCTTGACCAGCGACACGCCCGCGCTCAAGCCCTCGCCCATCAACGACACGGTGATCTTCGTGGCTCCGCCCGATCGCGAGGCGCGCCTGGAATCGCGTGGTCCGGCCACGCAGCTCGCGCTGGCGGAGCGGTCGCAAGCCAAACAGACCGGCGCGGTGGACGATATCGTCACCCGTCTGCAGCGCTCGCTCGATCAGGTCGAACTGACCCAACTCGCCACCCTCAACGCCATCGAGGAAAGCTATGAGGGGCGCGCGCGCCGCATGCGGGGCATCTTCACCGATCTCGGTCTGAACATGGCGCGCATGGAGGCCGCTGCCCCGATGCCGCGCAGCGTCGGCGGTCCGTTCGTGCCGGTCAAGCTGCCGCCCAATGCGAGCCAGTTCGAGCGCCAGCTTCAGCGCGTTCACATTTCGCGCGCGCAGGTCGAACGCCTGAACCGGACGCTTTCGCTGGTGCCCTATCGCAAGCCGGTGACTGGCAGCGTCGAGTTCACATCGGGATTCGGTGTTCGCAGCGATCCCTTTCTCGGACGGCCCGCGATGCATACCGGCCTTGATTTTCGTGCCGCGACCGGCGATCCGGTCCGTGTGACGGCGAACGGAAAAGTCGTGTCGGCGGGCTGGGCCGGCGGATACGGGCGCATGGTCGAGGTCGATCACGGCAATGGCCTGTCGACGCGCTACGGTCATCTCTCCGCCATCCAGGTGAAGGTCGGCGAGACCGTGCGTATTGGTCAGGTGGTGGGCCTTGCGGGCTCGACCGGCCGTTCGACCGGACCGCACCTGCACTATGAAACCCGCATCGGCGGCGACCCCGTCGATCCGCAAAAGTTCCTTCGTGCCGGCGTGCGGCTTGGCGCGAGCTGAACACCCCTCGCCACGCTTGACCTTGCCGCCTCTTCCGCGTTGATGGGCCCGCGCGCCGGCTTCGGCGTCCGAGGATCCGCAATGAACGAGATGCGCGTCGGCCCCCGTCATCGATATCTGGGCGACATCGGCTTTTATGCGATGCGGGGCATTGCCTCCGCCTTTCTGCGCATCGCCGGGTTTCACGCGCCGGGCAGCAGCTTTGCCCGCGACCAGATCGCGACGATCCGCAAGCGCCTTCAGACGCGCGAGACCGTGTACCTCGCGGCTGTGGCGCTGCCCGGCACGCACAATACCGGCGTAGCGCTCATCGAGGTCACGCAGGCGCACGGCCCTCGCCTGCTCGTCAACAACGAGGAAGAGCGTTTCTCCGGCAACAAGCACACCACCGAATTTCCTCGCCTCTCGCTCGAAGCGGCGATGGACACGCTGCGCGCGCTCGGACGCGGACCGGAAGACATCGCGGCCTGGGTGACGACGTGGGATTACGCCGCGCTCGCCGGCACGATCATGCGCTCGGTGATGGAGGAATGGCCCGACGGCCGCAAGCTGCTGCGGACCACCAACACCTCCATCGTCGACTCGCGCCTTCTGGAACAGATGACGCGCGCGCCAAAGATTCTCGGCAAGCGCTTGAAACTCGGGCGGCGCGTGCCGCTGATCATGATGCCACACCACGAGAACCATGCGTGGTTCTCCTTCGCAGCCTCGCCCTTCGACGACAGCAGCGAGGCGGTGGCCGTCGCGGTTCTCGACGGAACGGGGGACGCGGGCTCGGTGACGCTCTATCGCGCGCGCAACGGCGAACTGGAACGGCTTGCCGGCAACGACAGCGTGTTCGATTCGCTCGGCGCATTCTACAGCGTGATTTCGTCAACGCAGGGCGGCTGGACCTGGCTGTCGTCGGAAGGCCGCTACATGGGCGCGGCTGCATGGGGGGACATGAACCGCGCGACCAATCGCTTCTATGCCCCGCTGCGCCAGGTGCTGCATTTCGGCGACGACGGCATGATCCGTCTCAACCGCGCGATGGCGAACTGGTACTGCGACCCGTTCGACGATCCTTACAAAGCGCCCCTGACTGCCCTCCTCGGCCGCCCGCTGACGCCGGCCGAACTGTGGAATCCCGACGCCGTTCTGCGCGTGGAAGACATCCAGCACAGTCCGGCGACACAGGAGCGTCTCGACAAGGCCGCCGCCACGCAACTGGTGTTCGAGGATGCGCTCATCCACATCGTCGATCATCTTTTGCGAACCACCGGAACGCACCGGCTGGTGCTGACCGGCGGCGTGGCGCTCAACGCGCTCGCCAACATGCGGCTGCTTGAGCATTTCAACGAGGACTGGTTCGAAAAGACGCAAGGGCGTCGCGTCCGGCTGCATCTGTGGGTGCCGCCGACGCCGGGCGATCCGGGCGTGCCGATCGGCGCGGCGTGGCGCTTCGCACATCTGGCGGGGGCCTCGCGCGGCGAGCCCTTGATCCACGCCTTCGCCTGCGGCGAAGCGGCATCGCCGCGCGAGATCGAAACCGCGCTCGCGACGAACGGCATTGCGAGCCGGCGCATCGGCGATGTGACGACAGCCGAAGGACGCGACAGTATCGCCGACCTGATGGCCTATCTCGTGTCGAAAAGCGGTGTGATCGCGCTGCATCAGGGACCGGCGGAAACCGGCCCGCGCGCGCTTGGGCACCGCTCGATCTTCGCCAATCCCTGCGATCCCGAGGCCCGGGAAAATCTCAACGCGCGGGTCAAATATCGCGAGGCCATCCGCCCGCTTGCGCCGATGGCGACGCTGGAAGCCGCGCAAACGTATTTCGTGCTGGAGGACGGCGCGTCGGACACCAACTTCAACGCCTACAATTACATGGTGCTGACGGCGCATGCGAAGCCGCAGGCGCGCGCGAAAATTCCGGCGGTCGTCCATGCCGACGGCACCGGCCGCATTCAGATCGTGCGGGCCGAGGCCGATCCCCTCACCCACGCCTATCTGAAAGCGCTGGGGCGGCGCATCGGCGTCGAGATGTCGGTGAACACCTCGTTCAATGTCGCCGGCCCCATCGCGCAAACGCCCGTGCACGCCATGGAGACCTTGCTGCGCGCCAAGGGACTCGACGTGCTGATCATCGTCGCCGACGACGGCACCGCCTACGCGGCATGGCGAGAAGACGGCGGCGGGCGCTTCCTGCCATGGCTCGCGGCATGGCAGCAGGAAACGGCAAGGCAGGACGCCTGAGACGGATTGCGAACGATCCCTGACGCCGCGCGGTAAAACCTGCGCGAACGGATCATGCGCCACCGGACGTGCGCGAAAACAGGCGGAGTATTCGCCCGTCCATGATCACCAGCGACAGGCCGATGATCAGCGCACCGACGATATGCTGAATCTCGAGGCGATCCCCGAGGACGAAATGCCCGAGCATGATGGCTGAAACCGGCACGAGCAGCGTGACCAGCATCGCATTGCTGGGACCGGACGTCTCCATGATCCGGAAGAACAGCAGAAAGCCGAGCGCGGTCGAGAAGATGCCGAGGCCGATCACCACAGACAGCCATGTGGTGATATGCGGCATCGGCAACAGCCACGGCCGGTCGATCAGCGCCATCAGCGGAATCATGAGAATGGCTCCGCAGAAGCATTGATAGGCCGCCGACGCGATCGGCGGAATGCCGGCCAGCCGACGCTTGACCCACACGCTCGACAGACCGAACAGCATGGCGCTCGACAGGATCAGAAGAATGCCGATGGTCTGGCCGGTGTCGATCGACAGTCCAAAGCCGCGCAGAACGATGACGCCGAGAAGACCGGCGACCACCGCGGCGATCCGGCGCGGTGTCAGCGCCTCTTCGCGGAACAGCGCCAGCACGATGACTGTGAACACCGGAATCGTTGCATTCAGCACCGACGTCAGGCTGGACGTGATGTAAAGCTGCGCCGCCGCCGCGAGCGTGAACGGCACCACGGTGTTGCAGATCGCCAGACCGATATAGGTGGACCACTCGCGCCGGGTCGATGGAAACGAAATTCCGGCCCAGAAGCCGAGTGGAACCAACACGGCGGCCGCGACGGCAAGGCGGATGAACACGATGGTCATCGGCGGCAATTCCCGGATCGCGACGCCGATGAAAAAAAACGTGCCGCCCCATAGCACGGACAGCACGATCAGAAGCAGCCAGGCGCGCCCGTCCATCGTCATCGTGAAACAAACCGCAGCCGCGCGCCGCGCCCCCGAAAGCAGACGGCGCTACGTTATACGGCCCTTGAAAACCCGCCACCCATTTTCGGGAATGGCGGGTCTGCTGCGACCCGTTCAGAACGACCCTGCGGCCTGCACGCGACGGAAGGGCGCTTCCACCGCTCGATGACGCGCTACCCCGCAGGGCTCAAGGGCGCACCGACGTTCGGAGACCTGACCGCGGCCGGACACGCCATCAGCGCTTGCGAACGAATTCGGTGCGCAGCACGAGGCCCTTGATCGCGTCGTGCCGGCAATCGATCTCCTCGGGGTTCTCGGTCAACCGGATCGACCTGATGACGGTGCCCTGTTTGAGCGTCTGGCCGGCGCCCTTCACCTTCAGATCCTTGGTGAGAACCACCGAATCGCCATCGGCCAGTTCGTTGCCGGCGGAATCGCGCACCACGACCTGCGCGGCCTTCGCGGCCGCAGCCGCCATTTCCGATGCCGGACGCCATTCGCCGGTTGCCTCGTCGTAAACGTAGTCGTCGCTGTCGTCCGCCATGCCGCCTCGCGATGTGCAGGTTAGGCTTATATTCCAATGCGCAATCAGAGGAATAAATTCTCTCATTCGCGCACAAAAATTCAGCCGTGCCGTATTGACCCGCCCGGCCTATATCATGCGACAGGGAAATTCAAATAACCGCGAGGCGCGACGGCGCAGCGCAGAACGTGCCATCACTCCGCTCGCGCGGCCTGCGCGTTAATCGACGTCCTCGATCTCGGCGCCGGGAGAGGTCCCGAACGCCTTCTGCGCCAGCGTCGCGGCCATGAACTCGTCGAGGTCGCCGTCGAGCACGCCCGAGGTGTCGGAGGTCTGCACGCCAGTACGCAGATCCTTCACCATCTGATAGGGCTGCAGCACATAGGAGCGGATCTGATGGCCCCAGCCGATGTCGGTCTTGGCCGCCTGGTCCGCCGCAGCCTTCTCCTCGCGCTTTTTCAGTTCGAGTTCATAGAGGCGCGCGCGCAGCATGTCCCACGCCTGCGCCCGATTCTTGTGCTGGGAACGGCCGGCCTGACAGACCACGGCGATGCCGGTCGGAATATGCGTCAGGCGCACCGCCGATTCCGTCTTGTTGACGTGCTGGCCGCCCGCGCCGCCGGAGCGCATGGTGTCCACGCGCACGTCCGCTTCCTTGATGTCGATCTTGATGCGGTCATCCACGACCGGAAAGATCGTGACGCTCGAAAACGAAGTGTGCCGGCGCGCATTTGAGTCGAACGGCGAGATGCGCACGAGGCGATGCACGCCGGCTTCCGTCTTGAGCCAGCCGTAGGCGTTGTGGCCGGAAACCTGAATGGTCGCCGACTTGATCCCCGCTTCTTCGCCCGGCGTCTCTTCCAGCACCTCGATCTTGAAGCCGTGGGTTTCGGCCCAGCGCGTATACATGCGCAGCAGCATCGCGGCCCAGTCCTGACTCTCGGTGCCGCCCGCGCCCGCGTGGACTTCGAGATAGGAATCGAACTTGTCCGCTTCGCCGGAGAGCAAGGCTTCCAGCTCGCGCCGAGCCACGTCCTTCTTCAGGCGCGCGATCGCCTGCTCGGCCTCGGCCACGACCGCGTCGTCGCCCTCAGCCTCGCCGAGTTCGATCATGCCGATCTGGTCTTCCAGTTCCTGCTCGATCTTGCCAATGCCGGAAAGCGAATCCTCCAGCGAGGTCCGCTCCTGCATCAACCGCTGGGCTTTCTGGGGATCGTTCCAGAGGTCGGGATCTTCCGCGAGCTTGTTCAGCTCGGCAAGGCGTGCCGTGGATGCATCGACGTCAAAGATGCCTCCTCAGCAGCCCGACCGACTGCTTGATCTCTTCGACGGTTCTTTCGGTTTCCGCGCGCATGGTCTTTCAACAAACGAATAAAAGGTCCGCGAGGATGTAGCCTCGCGGACCGGGAAGCGCAATGCGTCTCAGTAGAGACCGCCGGTCCCGGAGCGGATGATCGCGCGATCAGCATCCTGCGACGGCACCAGCACACGCCCGTCGGCATCGGCCACGCCGATCACCGAGTAGTTGTCCGGCGGCGCGGTGCCCGGCTTGAAGGCTTCGAGAATGGTGCGGCCGCCATCGCCCGGCCCCGCGCGCATGCCGCTCTTGGCATCGACCCGGATCAGCTTGATCCCGGCCGGCACCTTGAAGGGAACGGCGGGCTTGTCGGCCAGCGCCATCTTGAGAAAGTCCTTGGCGATGGGCGCGGACAGCTGGCCGCCCGTGGCGCCCCGGCCCATGTTCCGCGGCTTGTCGTAACCCATGTAGATGCCCACCACGAGATCGGGGGAGAAGCCGATGAACCAAGCATCCTTCTCATCGTTGGTGGTGCCGGTCTTGCCCGCGATCGGCTTGCCGACTTCCTTCACCACGGTCGCGGTGCCGTACTGGACCACGCCCTCCATCAGCGAGGTGATCTGGTAGGCGGTCATCGGATCGAGCACCTGCTCGCGCCGGTCGATCAGCGAGGGTTCAGGCTGGTTCTTCCAGCCGTCCGGCGCATCGCAGCCGCGGCACTCGCGCTGGTCGTGCTTGAAGATGGTGTGCCCATAGCGATCCTGGATACGGTCGATCAGCGTGGCCTTCACGCGCCGTCCGCCATTGGCAAACATCGAATAGGCGGTGACCATCCGCATCACCGTCGTTTCGCCGGCCCCGAGCGCAAACGACAGATAGTTCGGCAGTTCGTCATAGACGCCGAACCGCTTGGCGTATTCGCCGATGAGCGGCATGCCGACATCCTGCGCAAGACGCACGGTCACCGTGTTCAGCGAACGCGCCAGGGCGTTGCGCAGCGTCACGGGGCCATAATACTTGCCGGTCGAATAGTTCTCCGGCCGCCAGACCTGCCCGCCGGTGCCCTGATCGATTTCGATCGGCGCGTCGACGACCACAGTCGAGGGCGTGTAGCCGTTGTCCATCGCCGCCGAATAGACCAGCGGCTTGAACGACGATCCGGGCTGACGATAAGCCTGCGTCGCGCGATTGAACTGGCTCTGATCGAACGAGAAGCCACCGACCATTGCCAGCACGCGGCCGGTCCAAGGGTCCATCGCGACCATCGCGCCGGAGACTTCCGGAATCTGCCTCAGGCGATACTGCCCTTCGACCTTCGCGCCGTCCTTGTTGATCAGCGGATCGACATAAATGACGTCGCCCGGCTCAAACACCTGCGTCAGCGCCGTCGGTGCCTTGCCCCGGCGCGGACCGGACGCGGCCTTGGCCCAGCGCACGCCCTCCATCGAGATCAGCCCGGTGTCGCGCGTCTTCGAGACCGCGCCGCCGAGTTCGCGCCCCGGCTGAAAACCGATCCGCGCCGACTGATCGCTGACCTCCAGCACCACGGCCAGACGCCAGGGCGAGATATCGGACAGCGCCTTGACTTCGGCGAGCTTGATGCCCCAGTCGCTGCCGAGGTCGATCTTGTGCTGCGCGCCGCGCCAGCCCTGTGCCTCGTCGAACTTCACAAGACCCGAAACCATGGTCTTTCGCGCCATCACCTGCAGCTTGGGATCGAGCGTCGCGCGCACCGACAGGCCGCCCTCATAGAGCTTCTTTTCGCCGTAGCGCTCAAAGATGTCGCGGCGCACTTCCTCGGCAAAATATTCGCCGGCAAAGGTGTGCCCCCCAGTCGAGCGCCCGGTGACGACCAGCGGCTCCTTGCGGGCGGCGTCGGCATCGGCCTGCTTGATCCAGCCGTTTTCGAGCAGACGGTCGATCACATAGTTGCGGCGTTCGATGGCGCGGTCACGGTTGCGCACCGGATGCAGCACCGCCGGAGCCTTCGGCAGGGCGGCGAGATAGGAAGCCTCCGCCGTCGTCAGTTCGTTCACCGACTTGTCGAAATAGACGAGCGAGGCCGCCGCGATGCCATAGGCGCCGAGGCCCAGATAGATCTCGTTCAGATAGAGCTCAAGGATACGGTCCTTGGAGTACGCCCGCTCGATGCGCATCGCCAGCAAGGCTTCCTTGATCTTGCGGGTGAACGACACTTCGTTGGTGAGCAGGAAGTTCTTCGCCACCTGCTGGGTGATGGTGGATGCCCCCTGCGGACGCCGGTTCGAACCGTAGTTCTGGACGTAAAGCATCACCGCGCGGGCAAGCCCCGAGAAGTCGATGCCGCCATGCTCATAGAAATTCTTGTCCTCGGCGGCGAGGAACGCATTGATCACGCGCTTCGGCACAGCCTGGATCGGCAGATACAGCCGCCGCTCCTTGGAGTATTCGCCGAGCAGCGATCCGTCCGACGCGTGCACGCGCGTCATCACCGGCGGCTCGTAGTCCTGAAGCTGGGAATAGTCGGGCAGATCGCGCGAGTAATGCCAGATCAGACCCGCCGCGGCGGCGACGCCGACCAGGAACACGATGGTTCCTGCGGCAAACAGGAATCCGAAAAACCGCAGCAGCAGTCGCATCGTTGCTATCCGTCCAATCCATCCCTGCGGCGTGGACAATCAGCCTGTCCGCTGCGCCCCTGCACGGCCCGCTTCCGACACCTGCGCCTGATTCCGCGCATCCGGCATAGGGTTATATCCTATAGAGCCTGCGCTGTGGCCAAACTAGGGCTCCCGCGCAACGCAGCGCTGTTCCCCGTCAGTTTGCGGGCCCGGCGGAAACCAGCCGCTTGCTCAGGAAGGTGTCGATGGCCTTGGCAATCGACGCCGACGTCTTGGCCCGCCAGTCGTCGGACACCAGCCGGTTGAGATCCCCCTTGTTGGAGACATAGCCGAGTTCCACCAGCACGGACGGCACGTCGGGGGCCTTGAGGACCCTGAAACCGGCCGACTTCAGGGGATTTTTGTGCAGACGGGCAACCCCCTTCATCTCGCTCATGACGAGATGGGCGAAGCGGTGGGAGAACGCCTTGGTCTCCCGCTGCGCGAGATCGATGAGAATGTCCGCGACCTCGGTCGGCTCCTCGGTGAGATTGACCCCGGCGATGGCGTCGGCCTTGTTCTCCGACTCGGCGAGCCGCTCGGCCTCCGCGTCAGAGGCCTTGTCGGACAGGGTGTAGATCGTGGCGCCCTGCGCATCCCCTTCCCCGCGCGGCAGCGCGTCGGCATGGATCGAGACGAACAGCGCGGCGTTGGCGTTCCGGGCGATCTGGACCCGGTCCCCGAGCGGGATGAAGGTGTCATCGGCCCGGGTCATCACCACCCGGAACTTGCCGAGTTTCTCCAGCCGCTCCCGCAGCGCCAGCGCGAAGTCCAGCACGATGGACTTTTCTGATTCTCCACTGGCGGCCTGGGTGCCGTTATCGATCCCGCCATGGCCCGGATCGATGACCACGACAGGCCTGGCGTCATCGGCTCCCGGCGTAGCCTGGGCCTTCGCGGCATCGGCAGGCCCGGCCGGCGCCGGGGTATTCGCCGCCAGCGAGGCTGTGAAACTGGCGCGGTCCGTTGCGGCAAGTTCCAGCACAAGACGCGCCGGTTGCCCGCTGGCGGCATCCAGCACGAAAGCCTTGTCGATCCTGGCAGGGCCGGCAAGGTCGAAAACCATCCGCGATCCGCCCGGCATCACAAGGCCATAGCGGAAAGCCTTGACGAGCCCCTTGGCCTCCTTGGCCACCCCTGACGGAAACTGGAAAGTCACCTGCGGGATATCGAGAACCACCCGATCGGGATTCGCGAGCGCAAAGGCCCTGACATCGATCCGGCGGTCGAGATCCATCACGAATCGGGTGACCTTTCCGTCGCCCGCCAGACGCACGTCGCTCGCGACCGGAAATGCGGACACCGGCTCCGCCTGCGACGGGCGCAAGGTCTCGACCTGGGCAAGCGCCGCCGACGGCAGGCCCCATGCCAGGGTCACCATACTCAGCAAGAGTGCACGGTAATCGCGGTTGGCCACAGGTTCCCTGCCTTTACGATCCCTTACCGCAATAAGATTGCACGGTTAACCGCCCCCTAAGACCGCCCACCGATTTCACACTGATTGTTGCGGCTGAGTGACGTCCCTTGCCAGAGCGGGCCAATGCTCGTATGTAACAAGAGCAGACGGTGAAACCTCCGGTTGTGTCGCGCATTATCTTCGTGCGTCGCTCGCCCCATTCGCTGTGACCGAGGACGGTATCAACCTCGCGCAACGGATGTTCTAATGACTGAATGTCGCCGTTCCCGTTTTCCGCACTCTGCCAGCGCGTTGCGCGGCGATCTTCATTGAGGGCGGCAGGTTACGGCACCCCGGTCCATTGGGCTGCGCACCAGGACGAATCCCCGGCTCGGGGATTCAAGCGGCATACCTGCTCGATCGGCCAGGCGCGGGCGTCCCCGCCCATCGCCGACGGGCAAACCCCGTAGATCCGTCAGCAACAGGAGCAGCGCCAGTGCTGCCCACCCTCTTTCGACGGGCCGACGCTTGATGCGCCAGACCAAACTGATCCTCTTCCCTTGCCGAGCTGCGGCCAGCCAGCGCGATGGCGCTGCGCGCCGCCCGGCGGACGGGAGACGGACAGGGCACCTCGGGTCGAGTTTTGGCCTTCCCCTTCCCCCCGAATCAGGTGGACCGTTGGTTCCGGCGGCCGCGCGCAGAATGCGGGCCGCCCCAGCCGACCGTCGCCGCCATGAGTTCCACCATGCCGAACAAAATGCTGATCGACGCCACGCATCCCGAGGAGACCCGGGTTGTCGTGGTTCGCGGAAACCGCGTCGAGGAGTTTGATTTCGAGTCCGCCCAGCGCAAGCAGCTTCGCGGCAATATCTACCTCGCCAAGGTCACCCGCGTCGAACCTTCGCTGCAGGCCGCCTTCATCGAATACGGCGGCAACCGCCACGGCTTTCTCGCTTTCAGCGAAATCCACCCGGACTACTACCAGATCCCCGTCGCCGACCGTCAGGCTCTGATCGAGGCCGAAGAACAGGCCCATCGCGAGGCCGAGGAAGAAGCCGAACACAAGGATCGCCGCCGCCGGTCGCGGCATCGCTCGTCGCGCCGCCGCGGTCATGGCGAGCGCGTGCGCAGCGAGATCGTTGGCGAGGCTGCCGATACCGAAACCCTCGCAGCCGAAACCACGCCGTCGGACACGGCGGATACAGGCGACGCCGCCCTGATCGCGGCGCCCGCGACGCAGGAGCAGCCGGAAGCCGCTCCCGGTCATGAGACGCCGCCTGTCCTGCTGGACACGCCCGCGGAGCCCGCCGGCAGCGCGCCTCCGACCGAGGTGAGCCCTATCGAAAGCGCAACGCCAGTGGACGCGGATGCGCCGGACGCCGTCGCAGCCGCTCCCGTCGTCGAGGCTGAAGCCGCGATTGTCGCGGCCGAGCCGGCGGAGTCTGAAGCCTCCGTTGCAACGTCTGAAGCCCGGGCGACGGAAGTCGGGTCAGAGCCGGAAGCGGCGATCGAAACCCGCGATCATGTCGCGCACGACGATCACGCGTCCAGCGACGAAATCGAACACGACGAGCACGGCGACGAAGCTCATCCGGATGACGCACATGCGGACGAGGTTCATGCCGACGAAGACGATGACGACGCCGAGGACGATGAGGACGAGGACGACGCCGAGGAGCAGGTCGAACTGGTCGGCGGCGACGACATCATGGAGGAGGTGCCGGAGCGCGCCTACCGTCCGCGCAAGCAGTACAAGATCCAGGAAGTCATCAAGCGCCGGCAGGTGATGCTGGTGCAGGTCGTGAAGGAAGAGCGCGGCAACAAGGGCGCGGCACTGACGACCTACCTGTCGCTGGCCGGACGCTATGCCGTGCTGATGCCGAACACGGCGCGCGGCGGCGGCATCAGCCGCAAGATCACTTCCTCGCAGGACCGCTCGCGCCTCAAGGAAGTCGTGCAGGATCTCGACGTGCCGGAGGGCATGGGCGTCATCCTGCGCACGGCCGGCGCCTCGCGCACCAAGCCGGAGATCAAGCGCGACTTCGAATATCTGCTGCGCCTTTGGGAAACCGTGCGTGACACCACGCTGAAGTCGCAGGCCCCCACCCTCGTCTACGAGGAAGGCTCGCTCATCAAGCGCTCGCTTCGCGACCTCTACAACAAGGAGATCGACGACATCATGGTGGCCGGAGACGCCGGCTACCATGAGGCCCGCGACTTCATGAAGATGCTGATGCCGTCCAACGTGAAGGCGGTGAAATCCTATCACGACGCCCAGCCGCTGTTCTCGAAGATGGGCGTCGAAAGCCAGCTCGACGCGATGTTCTCGCCGACCGTGCAGCTCAGGTCCGGCGGCTACATCGTCATCAACCAGACCGAGGCGCTGGTCTCCATCGATGTCAATTCCGGCCGCTCGACGCGCGAGCATCACATCGAGGACACCGCGCTCAAAACCAATCTCGAAGCGGCCGAGGAAGTCGCGCGCCAGTTGCGCCTGCGCGATCTTGCAGGGCTGATCGTCATCGATTTCATCGACATGGACGAGAAGCGCAACAACCGCGCGGTGGAGCGCAAGCTGTCCGACTGCCTGCGGCAGGATCGGGCCCGCATCCAGGTCGGGCGCATCTCGCATTTCGGCCTGCTGGAGATGTCGCGCCAGCGTATCCGCGCCAGCGTGCTCGAAAGCTCCACCGAGATCTGCCCGCATTGCGGCGGCACCGGCCATGTCCGCTCGGTCGCCTCCGTGGCGCTGCAACTGCTGCGCAGCCTCGAAGAGGTGCTGATGAAAGGCGCGACCCACAATCTGGTCGTGCGTACCCGCACCGATGTCGCGCTCTATGTGCTCAATCACAAGCGCGCGCATCTGCGCAATCTTGAAGACAGCTTCGAGGTCACGCTGTCCATCATCGCCGACGCTACGGCCAACGGACACCACCCCTACACCATCGACCGTGGCGAGCAGGTGCATACGCTCGAAGCCGCGAAGGCCCTGCTCACCAAACAATCGGCTGCCGCTGCTGCCTTCAGCGCCGAGGAAGCCGAGGACGAAGATTTCGAGGCCGAGGCGGAGATCGAGACCGACGAGACCGAAGGCCTCGTGGAGGACGCATCGGGCGAAACCGATGCGGACAGCGATGGTGAAGGCCGTCGCCGCCGTCGCCGCCGCCGCCGCCGTGGCGGACGCGATCGGACCGAAGGCCGCGACGATTCCGTGCTGATCCCGGAGGCACAGGCCGCCGGCGATGAGCCGACGCAGATTTCGGACGATGATGACGCCGGCGAGGACTCCGACACGGAGACCGAAGGCGATGCCGTCACCGCCGAGACAAGCGGAAGCGGCGCGCCGGACGACGGCGATCGTCCGCGCCGGCGGCGCGGACGGCGCGGCGGACGTCGCCGGCGCAACGGCCAGGATCCCTCCTTCGAGGACGCGTCGGACGAAGGCATGGTCGGATCGATCGTCGACGATCTCGAAGCTCCGGCCGCAGCCTCCGAGGCGATGGACGCGGTCGCGGATCTCGAAACGTCTGCGACGGATGAGACGCCGCCCGCCGACACGGCGGAAGCGGTCGCAGCGCCGCAGCCCGAGCCGACGCCTTTCGCCAGCGAGCCCCTCCCTGCCCCCGCCCCGGTCGAAGACAGGCCGGCGCGCCGCGGATCGACGGTGCGTGAAAAGGTGAGCTTCAGCGCGTTCCTGTCGCCGTCCGAGTCGGTTTCCGCTCCGTCGCCGGCCGATGAGATGCCTGCTTCCACCGCGCCTTCGGTTGAAAGCGGCCCCGCGCCAGAGACCACCACGTCGGCTGAAACGTCCGTCCGCGACGCGGTCGAAGAAGCGACGCCGGGTGCCGAGGCTGCGCCGCGCCGCGTCGGCTGGTGGGCCAAGCGGTTCGGCGGCGGTTAGCCGCTTCGCCCGACAGGCTGGATACGAGAAAGGCCGCCCTCAGGGCGGCCTTTCCTTATGGGCATGGATATGGAAGCGACAGGCTCAACCCGTCGTCACCGCAGTCTCCACATCGGACGGATCGACCTTGCGGCTGAGCGCCGCGTCGAGTTTCTCGCGGTCCAACTCGCCTTCCCACCATGAGACAAAGATCGTCGCGATGCCGTTGCCGGTGATGTTGGTGAGCGCCCGCACCTCGCTCATGAACTTGTCGATCGAGAACACGATCGCCATGCCCGGCACGAGGATCGGATTGACGACGGCGAGCGTCGCCGCAAGGGTGATAAAGCCCGCGCCGGTCACGCCGCTCGCCCCCTTGGAGGTCAGCATGGCCACCACAAGGATCGTCACCTGCTGGCTGAACGACAGATCGACCCCGAGCGCCTGCGCGATGAACAGCGTCGCCAGCGTCATGTAGATGTTCGTGCCATCGAGGTTGAACGAATAGCCGGTCGGCACCACCAGCCCCACGACGGACTTCGAACAGCCGAGCCGCTCAAGTTTTTCCATCAACTGCGGCAGCGCGCTTTCCGACGACGACGTGCCGAGCACAATCAGAAGCTCGTCGCGGATGTAGCCGAGATAGCGGAAGATGTTGAAACCGACGACCCGGGCGATCAGCCCCAGCACCACAAACACGAACAGCGCGGCCGTCGCGTAGAAAAGCACGATCAGTCCGGCGAGATTGCCAAGCGCAGCCGGTCCGAACTTGCCGACGGTGTAGGCCATCGCGCCGAAGGCGCCAACGGGAGCGGCCTTCATCACGATGGCGATGACGCCGAAGATCCCGTGTGCCACATCGTCGATCAGATTCCGGACGGTGTGCCCGCGCTCGCCCAGCGCCATCAGCGAGAACCCGAACAGGATCGCAAACAGCAGGACCTGAAGGATGTCCCCTTTGGCGAACGCTCCGACCACGCTGTCGGGAATGATGTTGAGCACGAACTCGACGGTGGTGTGCTCCTGCGCCTGCTTGACGTATTTCGCCACCGCCGCAGCGTCCGGATGCGCGGCCAGTCCGTGTCCGACCGGAAAGAGATTGCCGACGACGAGGCCGATCACCAGCGCGAAGGTCGAGACGATCTCGAAATAGACCAGCGCCTTGATGCCGACGCGGCCGACCTTCTTGGCGTCCTGGATATGGGCGATGCCGGACACCACCGTGCAGAAGATGATCGGCGCGATCACCATCTTGATCAGCTTGATGAAGCCGTCGCCGAGCGCCTTCACCCATTCGTTGGTCGCAATGCCCGGCGCGAGCCACCCGACGAGGATGCCGAGGCCGATCGCGATCAGTACCTGCACGTAGAGAATTTGATACCAGCGCTTGCCGGCGGACGGCGCGGCCACATGGCCGATGGTGGTGGTTGTCATGGTGCGTTTCCGGGATGGAAGAATTTGTCCCGGTCAATAGCACAAAACGCCGCGTCCGAGGCGCGGCGTTGCTATCCTTTAGTCTAGGGACGGGTCCCTGAACGGTATTTTAATGCCTCATTGCGTGAGGTCAGCGCATCCCGCGCCGCAGCATGGGCATCATCAGCGAACCCAGTGCATTCTTCACCAGCGAGCCCGCAATGAACGGCACGACGCCGATCAGCCACGCCTTCTCCGCACCGAGGTTGAGACCGAACGCCAGCCACACAAAGCCCATTCCGAGGATGATGGCGTGCCCGAGCGCCATCGCAGCGAACAAGCGCACGACGGAGCGGTCGAAGCCGCGCTCGGCCAGCCAGCCGACAGCGCCGGCCGCCACGACGAAGCCGAACAGATAGCCGGCGGTCGGACCGACCAGCGGCGCGAGGCCGCCTACGGGACCGGCAAACACCGGCAATCCGAGCGCACCTTCGGCCAGATAAGCGACAATCGTCGCGACGCCGAGCCGCGTACCATAGGCCGCGCCGATCATCAGCACCACGAGGGTCTGCATCGTCATCGGCACGTAGGGCAGCGGAATGTTGATCTTCGCCGACAGGGTCAGCAGCGCCGTGCCGGCGACCACCAGAATGGCATTGCGCAAGAAAGCGGCTGAGGTTGAGGATGACGACCCGACGGGCCAGAACAGGCTCGCGAGGAGCGTGTGGGATGCGGAGTTGCTCTGCGGACTGACTGACGACACGGGAATAGCCTCCTGCCCTGTTTGTTTATCGATAGCCTTTAGCCCATAACGGCCGGCCCGCCGCTCCGCAACATGCTTTCTTCGCACACGCCGCAGACTCAGCCCCGTTGCAGCCACCGCGCGATCCGCTGGACGGCCTCGCGCATGTCGGCGGCCGAGCGCGCGTAGGAAAAGCGGACGAAGCTGCGACCGTGGATCGGATCGAAATCGACGCCGGGCGTTGCCGCCACATGGGCCTCGGCCAGCATACGCTTGGCAAAATCGTAGCTGTCATCGGTGAAGGCCGACACGTCGGCGTAGAGATAGAATGCGCCGTCGGCGGGCAGGAAGCGGTCGATGCCGGCCGCCGGAAATCCCTCGATCAGGATCGTGCGGTTCTCGGCGTAGCCGCGCTTGACGGCCTCCATCTCGGCGTAGCCGTCGAAGGCGGCCTCGGCCGCCACCTGCGACAGCGTCGGCACCGAGATCGCGAAGTTCTGCTGCAGGCGCTCGATGGGACGCACCAGAGACTCGGGCGCGACAATCCAGCCGATACGCCAGCCGGTCATGCAGAAATACTTCGAGAACGAATTGATGATCAGCGCATCGGCAGAGAGCGAAGCCGCCGTCACGGAAGGAAACGCATAATCCAGCCCGTGATAGATCTCGTCGGAGATGAACGCGATGCCCGCATCGTGCGCGGCGGCGATGAGATCGGCCAGCGCCTCGCGTCCCATCATCGTCCCGGTGGGATTGGCGGGGCTCGCGACCAGCACACCCTTCAGCGGGGCCTTGCGATGAGCGGCCAGCAGCGCATCGGCCGTGATGGCGTGGCGCGTCTCCGCCCGCGTTTCGATCAGCACCGGCTCGCAGCCCAGCGCCGTCAGAATATGCCGGTACGGCGGATAGCCCGGCACCGCCACCGCGACCCGGTCGCCTGGCTCGAACATCGACAGGAAGGCAAGCTGGAATGCGCCCGACGAGCCGGTGGTGACGACGATCCGCGCCGGATCGACCTGGCAGCCGTAGACCTCCGCGTAGTGGCGGGAAATCCGGGCCCGCAGCGAAGGCAGCCCCAGCGCGGAGGTGTAGTCGATGCGGCCGCTGCGCAGACAGGCTTCGGCGGCCGCGATCGCGCTGCGTGGCGGCGGCGCCTCGGGCTGACCAACTTCCATGTGGATGACGTGACCGCCCGCCGCCTCGATACGTTCGGCGGCGGCCATCACATCCATGACGATAAAAGGCGGCACCTCGCTGCGCCCCGACGGAACCAGAAGGCGGCCTGTGCGATCGATCAGGGTCGGAGCAGCTGTCATCGTGTCCCACTGGCGACAGAAACAAGGAATGACCGTACGCCGCGCTGTCGCCGCATTCGCCGGTTTGGTATGGGCATATCGCCTCGCGTCCCGAACGTCACGGATTGATTGACCGCACGACGACATCGTGGCTCCGATGCCGGACCTCTTGCAGCAGACTGGCTGATTGCGATCCTGATGACGTTTCGTCCCGCCCCTCCTCTCCCGTCCGGCGCGCCGCGTTTCGCCCGGCGCATGACCGCTGTGGTGACCGCCCTCGCCGTCCTTGCGTCCTCGCATGCGGCGACGGCGCAACAGGGGGATGCCCCACGCAAAGGCCCTCCCATCCTGCGCGATGCGGAGACCGAACAACTCCTGCGCGACTACACCCGCCCGATTCTGCAGGCGGCGGGCCTCGCCAAGCAGAACATCAACGTCGTCATCATCAACGATCGCGCCTTCAACGCGTTTGTGGCCGATGGCCGCCGGATTTTCGTGAATATCGGCGCGCTGCTCGAATCCCAGACACCGAACCAGATCATCGGCGTTCTCGCGCACGAGACCGGCCATCTGGCAGGCGGTCATCTCGCCAAGATGCGCGAGCAGGTCGCGCAGGCCCAGACCCAGATGATCGTGGCAATGCTGCTCGGCGCAGGCGCGGTGGTGGCGGGAAGCCGGTCCGGCTCGCCGGGCGCGGGTGGGAATATCGGCGCGGCCGCCTTCAGCGCGCCGCAGGAGATCATTCGCCGGTCGCTGCTGTCCTATGTGCGGCAGCAGGAGGAGAATGCCGACCGCGCCGGGGTGCGTTTCCTCAACGCCACCGGGCAGTCGTCGAAGGGCATGTACGAGACCTTCCACCGCTTTGCCGATCAGAGTCTGTTCGCCGCGCGCGGCTCGGACCCCTACATGCAGTCGCATCCGATGCCGACCGATCGCGTCGCCGCCCTGCAGGAAATGGCCCGCTCCAGCCCCTACTGGGACAAGAAGGATTCCCCGGCGCTCCAGCTCCGCCACGATTTGATGCGCGCCAAGATCGCCGGCTTCATGGACCGGCCGGACACCGTCCAGCGCCTGTTCCCGCAATCGGTGGACAGCCTGCCGGCCCGTTACGCGCGGGCGATCTCGACCTATCGCCATGGCGATCTGCGGACCGCGGTCGCCATGATCGACGGCCTGATCAAGGTTCAGCCGAACAATCCCTATTTCGAGGAACTGAAGGGGCAGGCCCTGCTGGAGGGCGGCCGGCCTGCCGAGGCCATCGCCCCGCTGCGCCGCGCGGTTCAGCTGTCGGGCCGTTCCCCGCTCATCGAGATGTTACTTGGACAGGCGCTGGTCGCCACCAACAATAACGCGTACACCGACGAGGCGATTTCGATTCTCAAACTGGCGATCACGCGCGAGCCCGAGGCACCGATCGGCTATATGCAACTGGCGATGGCCTATGGCCGCAAGGGGCAATATGCTGAAGCCGACCTCGCATCGGCACAGGCCGCCTATCTCCGCGGCGACAACAAGACCGCAAGGGATCTTGCCTCTCGCGCCAAATCCCGTTTCGCCGTCGGCTCGCCCGGGTGGGTGAAGGCCGACGACATCATCGCCGCAAAGCCGGGACAGAAATGAAGGCTGTCCGCCGCAAAGGACTCTGAAGATGGTTTCATTCCGTGCCCTGCTCGTCGCCGCCGCCCTGTGCGTCGCGCCTGCCCTCGCCTCCGCCCAGAGCTTCACCGACGCACAACGCGGCGAGATCGAAAGCATCGTCAAGAACTACCTGCTCGCCCATCCGGAAATCCTCGAGGATGTCTCCGCCGAACTGAGCAAGCGGCAGGCCGCCGCCGAGGCCAAAAAGCAGTCCGAAGGCATCGAAAAAAATGCCGACCTGATCTTCAACTCGCCCAAGGCGATCGTGCTCGGCAACAAGGACGGCGACGTCAATTTCGTCGAGTTCTTCGATTACAACTGCGGCTATTGCAAGCGGGCGATGGCCGACATGATCGAACTAATGAAGACCGATCCGAAACTGCGCATCACGCTGAAGGACTTCCCGGTGCTTGGCCCGGGTTCCGTCGAGGCGGCGCAGGTCGCGGTCGCGGTCCGCATGCAGGATCCCACCGGCAAGAAGTATCTCGACTTCCACCAGAAGCTGCTCGGCGGCCGCGGACAGGCCGACAAGGCGCGCGCGCTCGCCGCGGCCAAGGACGCCGGCTTCGACGTGGCCCGGATCGAGAAGGACATGACGACCCCCGAGGTCCGCGCCACGCTGGAGGAAAACTTCCGGCTCGCGGAAGGCATGGGCATGAACGGCACGCCGAGCTACGTGGTCGGCAGGCAGGTCGTGGTCGGCGCGGTCGGCGTCGATGCGCTGCGACAGAAGATTTCGCAGGCCCGCTGCGGCAAGGCGACCTGCTAGCGGCAGGCTGATCGGACAGTGTTCCGGCCGCCTGCCGACGCAGGATTGAGAACGGCAGTCTCCCCCGTTTGAAGGCTCTGGCAGCGTGGCGAAGGCTTCCATCGGCCGCCGAGGTTACCTATAACGCGTGCGGCACCGGCGGTCGCCGGCCAGCGCAGGACGCGGAATGGCAACGATTTTCGTTCTCAACGGCCCCAATCTCAATCTGCTCGGCACGCGCGAACCCGCCATCTACGGGCGCGAGACGCTGGCGGATGTCGAGGCCCTGTGCCGGGACACCGCCACGCGGTTTGGCCTGACCGCCGACTGCCGGCAATCGAACCGGGAAGGCGAACTGATCGACTTCGTCCATGAGGCGGGAGCAAGCAAGGCGGCCGGGATCGTCATCAATGCCGGCGGCTACTCCCATACCTCAATAGCCCTGCATGACGCGCTGGTTGGCGTCCAGATTCCAGCCGTCGAGGTTCATGTGAGCAATATTCACGCCCGCGAGAGCTTCCGCCACCACTCCTATACGGCGAGAGCCGCGTTCGCGAGCCTGTGCGGTTTCGGCATCGAAGGATATCGCCTCGCGATCCTCGGCCTTGCCGCCAGACTCGGCCTCAAACCTGTGGCCTGACCGGGCCGCCACCTTCAATCATTCCGGAACAGAACAGAAAAATGGCCCGTTCGCCGAAAGACGCCGAAACGACTTCTCCCAAGACCACCGAGGAGAGCGATATCGTTCGCACCCTCGCGGCCCTGCTCGACGAGACCAATCTGAGCGAGATCGAGATCGAGCGCGCCGGCCTGCGCGTGCGGATCGCCCGCAACCTGACCGTCAACGTCCCGACGGCCGCGGTTGCCGCCGCACCCGCTCTGGCGCTTGCTGCGGCCGTGCCGGCCTCTCCGGCCGACATTTCGAAACATCCGGGCGTCGTCCCCTCGCCCATGGTCGGCACCGCCTATCTCGCCCCCGCGCCGGGCGCCAAGCCGTTCATCGATGTCGGCAGCGTCGTGAAGGCGGGCGATACCCTGCTGATCGTCGAGGCGATGAAGACCATGAATCAGATTCCCGCGCCGCGCGGCGGCACGGTCACCCAGATCCTGGTCGAGGATGGACAGCCCGTGGAGTTCGGCGAGCCGCTGATCATCATCGAGTGACGGCGCGAGTGCCCAAGATGTTCGACAAGATCCTGATTGCCAACCGCGGCGAAATCGCCCTTCGCGTGCTGCGCGCCTGCAAGGAGCTCGGCATCGCCACGGTTGCGGTGCACTCCACGGCGGATGCCGACGCCATGCATGTGCGCCTCGCCGATGAGAGCGTGTGCATCGGGCCGCCGTCGTCCAAGGACAGCTATCTCAACATTCCCGCGCTGCTGGCCGCCTGCGAGATTACCGGCGCGGACGCTGTGCATCCCGGCTACGGGTTCCTGTCGGAGAATGCGCGGTTCGCCGAGATTCTTGCGGACCACAACCTCGCCTTCATCGGACCGAAGGCCGAACATATCCGCCTGATGGGCGACAAGATCGAGGCCAAGCGCACCGCGCAGCGGCTCGGCATCCCCGTCGTTCCCGGCTCGGACGGCGGCGTCAATGTCGACGACGATGTGATGAGCATCGCTCGCAACATCGGCTTCCCCGTGCTGGTGAAGGCGGCGGCGGGCGGCGGCGGCCGTGGCATGAAGGTCGCGCGCACGCCGGACGATCTGTTGCTCGCGATTTCAACGGCGGGGGCGGAAGCCAAGGCGGCGTTCGGCGACGCATCGGTCTACCTCGAAAAGTACCTCGAAAAGCCCCGCCATATCGAATTTCAGGTGCTGGGCGACGGGCGCGGCAACGCCATTCACCTTGGCGAGCGCGATTGCTCGTTGCAGCGACGTCACCAGAAGGTCTGGGAGGAAGGCCCCTCCCCGGTGATCGATGCCGGGGCGCGGGAGCGGATCGGCGGCATCGTCGCCGATGCGATGCGGGAACTGAAATATCTCGGCGTCGGAACCATCGAGTTTCTCTACGAGGACGGCGAGTTCTATTTCATCGAAATGAATACGCGCATCCAGGTCGAACACCCGGTGACCGAGATGATCACCGGCATCGACCTCGTGCTGGAGCAGATCCGCGTCGCCGCAGGTGGGGAACTGCCCTGCACGCAGGATGAGGTCGTTCTGTCGGGTCACGCCATCGAATGCCGCGTCAATGCCGAGGATCCGGTGACCTTCCGGCCGTCGCCCGGCAAGATTACCCAGTATTATGCGCCCGGCGGACTGGGCGTGCGGATCGATTCCGCCGTCTATCAGGGCTACGTTATTCCGCCGTTTTACGACTCGCTGGTCGGCAAGCTTATCGTTCAGGGCAAGACCCGTTCTGAATGCCTGATGCGGCTGCGCCGCGCCCTCGACGAAATCGTCGTGGACGGCATCGACACCACGCTGCCCCTGTTCCGGGAACTCGTTCGCGAGCAGGACATTATTGATGGCGACTATCATATTCACTGGCTGGAGAACTTCCTGGCCAGGAAAAGTGCGGGGAACTGACCTCCTTTGAAGAAAAATTCGCAAGGAGCGGGAACTTCCGGCACGGAGTAACGTTTGCAGCCGACCGTGCCCGTAAGTTCCCTCCCGGAGCCATCTCCTTGTTCCCCGCTTTGAGCGAGACGCCCCATCGTGACGAGTGATCCGGCGCCGCCACGCGAGCGGCCGTCCAGGTCGTTCTGGCAGGTCGGCCTTCTGGCGGCCGGCCTCCTCATCCTGGTTTTCATCAGCGCCTATTCCGTAGTCCTCGTCCAGCGTGCGCAGGAGGATGCGGCGGCGATCACGCACACCATCGAGGTCGAAAACCAGATCTCCCTCGTCCTGCTGCAGCTTCGCAGGGCGGAAAGCGCTGAGCGAGGCTTCATTATTCGTCAAACCCCTGACCTGCTGGCCGACTTCCGCGAGGCGGAGGCGCAGGTCATGCCGGTCATTGAGCGGCTTCAGGCTCAGGTCGCCGATAACCCGGTCCAACGCAAGAACATCGCGGACATGTTGGCAGCCGCGCGGAACCGCGTGGCGGAACTGTCACGGGTGGTCGAGACCGCACGTGCGGGAAATATCGAAAGCGCGCGGGCTTCGATCGGCAGTTCGGCAGGCCGCGAAATGACCGAACGCATACGCACGATCACGGTCGCGATGCGGGACGAGGAGGAGCGGCTCCTCGCCTTGCGCACGGCCGCTGCCCAGCGCAGCCAGACCATGGCCGCGGCCGTCACCATTCTGGGATCGGTTCTGGTCATCCTGCTGGGGCTGCTTTCCGCATTCCTCGTGCGCCGCTCGCAGCAGCTGCGGGACAAGGCCGAGGCCCAGCTTCGGGACATCAATGTCAACCTGGAGGCGGCTGTCACCGAGCGAACCGCGGATTTGCGCGAGGCTAACGAGGAGATTCAGCGGTTCGCATATATCGTCAGCCACGACCTGCGATCGCCGCTGGTCAATATCATGGGCTTCACAAGCGAACTCGACGAACTTCGCGGTGACATTTTTCGCCGCTTCGTCGAACTGGACAGAGCCGTGCGCGGCGAAAACACCGCTTCCGATGCATCCGACGCCACGGCTGGCGGGGAGTTGCAGGGCGCGGATAAGCAACTGGCCGACGACTTCTCCGAAGCCATCAACTTCATCAAATCATCGATTGCGAAAATGGATCGCCTGATCAGCGCGATCCTTAATTTGACCCGCGCGGGCCGTCGGCCGTTCAATCCGGAACCAATTGACGTCAAAGACCTCATCGATACGATCGTTTCGACCGTGGCGCATCAGGCCATGGAGAGCGAAACTGAAATCCGGGTCGAAGAGTTACCCGATATCGTCAGCGACCGTCTCGCGCTGGAACAGATTTTTTCCAACCTGATCGACAACGCGCTGAAATATCTGAAAACGGGAGTGCCGGGCCGAATTGTCATCCGCGGCAGGCGGAAGCTGGGTTTTGCGATTTTCGAGGTCGCCGATAACGGGCGCGGAATCGACCCTAAGGACCATCAGCGCATCTTCGAACTGTTCCGACGGGCGGGCGCGCAGGATCGGCCGGGACAAGGCATCGGTCTCGCCCATGTTCGGGCCCTGGTCCGCCGGATGGGCGGATCGATGTCTGTAAGTTCTGAGTTGAATAATGGCAGCACTTTCACCATTACATTGCCATTGAACTGGGTCGCGGAGCGGCCGGAGAAGGATGCATGAGCAAGCCAGTCAAGATCGTCATGATCGAGGACGACGAAGGTCACGCCCGCCTGATCGAGCGCAACATCCGTCGGTCCGGCGTGAACAACGAAATCCTTCCGTTCGCCAATGGCACGGATGCGCTCAATTTTATCTTTGGACCCGATGGATCCGGTGCCGTCAACAAGGACATTGCACTGTTGATCCTGCTCGACCTGAATTTGCCGGACATGACGGGCATCGATATCCTGCAGCGAGTGAAAGCCAATGTTCACACGCGCTCGACCCCGGTCGTGGTGCTGACGACGACAGACGACGAACGCGAGATCAAGCGCTGCTACGATCTCGGCTGCAACGTCTACATTACCAAGCCGGTGAACTACGAAAGCTTTGCGAACGCGATCCGTCAGCTCGGCCTGTTCTTTTCCGTAATCCAGGTACCTCCAGCGACTGTATGACGACGACGCCGCTCCTTCTTTATATCGACGACGACCACACGCTGGCGCGTCTCGTCGAACGCGGCCTGACCCGTCAGGGCGTGCAGGTTATCCATGCGCCGGACGGCGCGACCGGCATCGAGCGCATCCGCGAAGGTGGCATCGACGTGGTGGCGCTGGATCAATACATGCCGGGCATGGACGGTCTCGAGACGCTCGAAAAAATCATGATGATTTCCTCGGCGCCTCCCGTTGTCTTCGTGACGGCATCGCAGGACAGCAAGATCGCCGTCACGGCCCTGAAGGCCGGCGCGGCCGACTATCTGGTCAAGGATACCCAGGGCGACTTCGTGCCGTTGCTGCATGTCGCTCTTACAAACGCGATCCTGCAGGACCGTATCCGGCAGGCCCGCGACGCCGCGGAAGCGGAGGTTCACGCCTCGCGTGATCGCTATGCGGCACTCGCCGCCGAGCGCGAGGTGCTGCTGCGCGAGGTCAACCATCGCGTCGGCAACTCGCTCCAGATCATCGCCTCGCTGCTGCATCTTCAGGCGACCTCCAATCCCGACGAACAGGTCAAGGCCGCGCTGACCAATGCGATGGGGCGTGTCGCGGCCGTCGCGCAGGTGCACCGCCGCCTCTATACGTCCCATGATCTCAAGAGCGTTCTGTTGAACCAGTATCTCGGCGCGCTTCTTGAAGACCTTCGCCGTTCTGCGGAAGGCAACCGGATGTCGCGGCTGACGCTGCATTGCGATCCCGTCGAGATTGATCCGGATCGCGCGGTCGCGGTCGGCATCATCGTCAACGAGCTGGTGATGAACGCGGTCAAATACGCCTATCCCGATGGTCCGGGACCGATCCATGTGGACCTCCATGCGAGGGACGAGGAACTCGAACTGATCATCTCCGACGACGGTGTGGGAATCGGCGCGGCCAAAAACGATCCGCGCTCCACGGGCATGGGCCAGCGCATTGTCGGCGCGATGGCGCTGAAGCTGGATGCCACGATGGACTACGATCCGGCGCACACCGGCACACGGGTCATTCTCCGTTTCCGCCGCTCGCCGGCAAAGGGCGCAGCCGGCTGACGCAGCCCATGCGGCCACGTCCCGGGCGAAGGCGGGCCATGGTAGGGTAACGCCATGACGAACCGCGACTCGGCCTCGACGGCCATCACGCCCGAACTGCTGCTGCGGGCCTATGCCAGCGGCATTTTCCCGATGGCCGAAAGTGCCGACGATCCGGGCCTGTTCTGGGTCGAGCCCGAACGGCGCGGCATCTTTCCGCTCGACAGGCTGCATATCTCGTCCCGTCTCGCTCGCACGGTGCGCAGCGACGCGTTTACGGTCACCACGAACCGTGCTTTCGCGGCGGTCGTCGCCGGTTGCGCAGAGCCGAAACCTGGGCGCGAGGACACCTGGATCAATCGCCGGATCCGCGAGCTTTACTGCGAGCTGCACGAGATGGGCCACGGCCACAGCATCGAGGTGTGGCAGGACGACGATCTCGTCGGCGGACTGTATGGCGTCAGCCTCGGCGCAGCGTTTTTCGGAGAGAGCATGTTTCATCGCGCGCGCGACGCGTCGAAGGTCGCGCTGGTCCATCTCGCCGCGCGGCTGATCGCGGGCGGCTTCGTGCTGCTGGATACGCAGTACGTGACCGCCCACCTGAGCAGTCTCGGAGCCATCGAGATTTCGCTGGCGCGCTACAAGGCGCTGCTGGCCGATGCCATCGCGCGGCCCGCTGACTTTGCCGCGATCGACATCGCGACGCCGATCAGCGGAGCGGCCGCGCTCGATCTCGTTGCAGGATATCAGGCACGCTGAGCCTTGCTCGTGGCCGGCGTGCCGCCCGCACTATCGGAAGATATTGAAAATCGACGGCTGCTGCGCGGGCTGCTCCGCACGCGGTTCAGGCTGAGGTTGCGGTGCCTGCATTTGCGGCGGGGGGAGCTGCGCGGGCGGGCGCTGCTGCTGCACCTGCTGGCGCTGCGGGCGCTGCTTGGTCTGCTGCGGAGCTTGTGGCGGCGCAGGCTTGGGTTCGGGCGCCAGCGAGACCGTCTGCGCCGGGCCTTTGCAGTCGGTCAGCCACACGTCGTAGATCGGATGCTCGATGCCGTGCAGGCCGGGGCTCGCCGCGAACATCCATCCGGAAAAAATGCGCTTCACCTCGCCCTGCAGGGTGATCTCGTCGACCTCGACGAAGGCATCGGTGTTGGCGGCTTCCGTGGCCGGACGCGTGTAGCAGGCCTGCGGCTTGATCCGCAGCGCACCGAACTGAACTGTCTCGCCCATGTCGGCGTCGAACGAGGTGATGCGGCCGGTGATCTTGTCGAGGCCGGAGAAGGTCGCCTGCTTGTTGACGATCTTCTGCATGGGCGGCTCGGTGACGATCTCGTCGCCGGGCTGCACCGTTGCCGGAACCGGCGGCGCGTTGCGCGGCGGCTGCTTCTGCCCCGGGGGGACATTGTTCGGGGTTGCAGCCACGCCGGGTGGCTGCGGAACTCCCGGCGGGCGCGCTACGCCGCCAGCGGCGGGCGGCAGCGGCTCGCTCTGGACAGCCCCCGGCGGCGGAACAGGCTGCCCCGGAGCGACGCGCTGCGTTGGCGCCGGCAGCACGCGGCCCTGCCGCGGCAGGTCCGGAACCTCTTCTTCTTCGTCGGGCTCGGGCCCATTGCCCCGCGGCACGTTGCCGGGCGGGCGGAGCGGCGGATCGGAGAAGATCGTACCGATCTGCGCCTGAGCCGGCGGTGTGAACACCAGCACCGCAGCCGCTGCGACGGCGACCGATCCGGCAATAAAGGAAAGGCGTTTCATACGATCGGTTTCACAGATCCACGATTCGATTGCAGCGCATTGTAGAGGCAACTTCCGAGAATCTGAATCGCTCCCGGGCGCTGGATGCGGGGGATCGGAAAACCTTCCCCGGACGCCGGTCGCTCCGGCATTCCACCTCGTTCCCGTTAACACGTCGAATACGGCGGCGGAAGGGCGGCCCATCGGGCCCGCTGGTCAGACAGCCCTTGCGATGGGATAGTTCGGGGAGCACGACCGACCGGCCACCTCGCGGCCATAAAACCGTCGGCGGCCCGGGGGAAACCGCACTCATGACAGATCGAATCAGACTCGACGGCAAGGTCGCCCTTGTCACCGGCGCAGGCGGCCAGATCGGCGCGGCCACCATTGCCCTGATGGCCGCACGGGGCGCGCGAATCGTCGCCGTGGACAGGGATAGCGAGGCGCTGCAGCGCGCGGTCGCATCCCTGCCCGCCTCGGCGTCCGCTGTGGCGGTGACGGCGGATGTGACGTCGGAGGACGACACGCGCCGCTATGTCGAGCGCGCCACCGCGCTCGGCGCAATCGACATCTTCTTCAACAATGCCGGGATCGAGGGGCGAATCGCGCCGCTCGAAAGCTATCCGCTCGACGCGTTTCGCCATGTGCTCGACGTGAACGTCGTCGGCGTCTTCCTTGGCCTGAAGCACGTCCTGCCGGTGATGCGCCGTCAGGGCGGCGGCAGCATCATCAACGCCGCATCGATCGCGGGTCTCATCGGCTCCCCTTCGATTGCGCCTTACTGCGCCAGCAAGCATGCCGTGATCGGCCTGACCAAAAGCATCGCGCAGGAGTGTGCGGGCTCCGGGATTCGCGTGAACTGCGTCTGCCCCGGATTGATCGAATCGCGGATGCTGTTCTCGATCTTCGAAGGGCGTGCACCGGGCGCTGTCGCGGAGGTCGCCGACAGAAGCGCCGAGCGCCTTCCGTCCCGCCGTCTCGGCCTCCCCTCGGAGGTCGCCTCCGTGGTGGCCTTCCTTGCCTCGGACGAGGCGAGCTATGTCAATGGCGCTGCCTACACCATCGATGGGGGCCGCATCGCGGCCTGATCCGTCTGCAACCATACTGGACTGTATGAGGTGAAATCGAATGACCGTGGTGCTCGACCCCGATGCCGCAGCCGTGCTCAAGGCCTTCCGCGAGGCCGGACGACCGCCCTACGACACGCTTACCCCCGACGAGGCGCGCGATCTCTATCTCAAGGGCAGCGCAGCCGCCCGCCCCGTCCCTCCGGAGATGGCGTCTGTCGAGGACATCGCCATTCCGGGACCAGCGGGCAAGATTCCGGCCCGGGTCTATCGGCCGCTTTCCGTACGGCGCAAGGACGGGCTGGCTCCGGCGCTGGTGTTTTTCCACGGCGGGGGCTGGGTGATCGGCAATCTCGACACGCATGACGTGGTCTGCCGGACGCTGGCGCGCGACGGCGAACTTGTCGTCGTCTCGGTGGACTACCGGCTCGCGCCCGAGCATCCGTTTCCGGCCGGCGTCGATGACGCCATCGTCGCGACGCGATGGGTCGCAGCCAACGCGCAGGCGTTCGGCCTCGACGCCAAACGGATCAGCGTCGGCGGCGACAGCGCGGGCGGCAACCTGTCGGCGGTGGTCGCGCTCGACGCCCGCGACAACGGTCCCGCGCTGCAGGGACAGCTTCTGATCTATCCGGCGACCGATTTTGAGATGACGCATCCCTCGCACAGCGAGCCGGAAACAAGCTGCCTGCTGACGCACGAGTCGATCCGCTGGTTTCGCGATCAGTACTTTACGGCGATCGAGGATGGGCAGGACCGGCGCGCTTCGCCGGCCCGCGAAAGCAATCTGGCCGGGCTACCGCGAGCCTATGTCCTGACGGCGGGTGCCGATCCGCTTCGCGACGAAGGCGACGAATATGCCCAGCGCCTGACAGCCGCCGGCGTGCCGGTGACATACAAGACCTATCCGGGTCAGTTTCACGGCTTCGTCACCATGGGCAAACTGCTGCCCAAGGCCGGCGAAGCCCTGAAGGACATGGGAGACTGGCTGAAGGGACTCGGCTAGAACGCGCGCGGCGGCCGGCTTTCACGCGGAGCCGACACGCAGATCCGAAAACACCTTCTCCGAAAAGACCTCCGGGCTTACGAGCCCGGTTTACGAACCCGGTGTCCAGGCCTGATAGTCGCCGGTCGCCTTCGGGCGGCGGCCGGTGGACAGCATCGAGCCCTGCGGACGGTAGGCTGCCGGCGTGCCCGTCATATTGGGACGGTGCGGCTGCTGCCATTCGCGCGGCGTGTATTTTTCGTCGGTCGGCGGCACGTCGACGGTGTGATGCAGCCAGCCGTGCCAGCTCGGCGGCACGCGGGAAGCCTCCGCATAGCCGTTGTAGACCACCCAGCGGCGCTCGAATCCGAGGCTCGGATCGATCTTGCCGCCGCGCGTCCGGTAGTAACGGTTTCCACCCTCGTCCTCGCCGACAAGCTCGCCATACCGGGACGTCCAGCGTTGCGTGCCGAATGTCTGGCCGTTCCACCAGGTGAAGAATTTGAGCCAAAACTGCTTCATGGGGCGAGTCCCGCAACCGTGATCCGCGCCTTGATGGCACTCCCGCCAGCACTTGTCCAGCAAGCCTGCTGCAACGCACTGAACGAATTTGTTATTCACCAAATCCCGCGGCATTCATTGCGGGTACATCTCCAGTTTCCCACATTCATGAGATGGAACCGTACGAATGCAAGGTCGCAGGAACCAACCTTCGACCGGCCGCGTTGGGTTCGGAAGACATGGGAGTTTTGTCAGATGTTCAAGCTCAAGATCCTGGGCGCTGCGGCGGCGGTTGCGCTGACCATGGCTGCTTTCCCAGCCTCGTCATGGGCACAGGCCGGCAATCCGGGCGGAATGGTCGGCATGGGCGGCGGCGGTTTTCGTGGCGGCGGCGGTGGTGGCGGGCCGATGGTCGGCATGGGCGGCGGCGGTTTCCGCGGCGGCGGGCCGGGCTTTGCCGGACGGCCGGGTTTCGGACCGGGACCGGGCTTCGCCGGGCGGCCGGGTTTCGGACCGGGTCCGGGCTTCCGTCCGGGCCCTGGGTTCAGGCCGGGTCCGCATTATGGCTGGCGCGGGCCGGGCTACCGATACGGCTACGGTTACGGCGGCTGGGGTCCGGGCTTCGTCGGCGGCCTCGCGATTGGCAGCGCTCTGGCGGCCTCGCCGTACTACTACAACGATTATTATGACGACGACGAACCGGTCGTGGCCGTCGCCCCGGGTGGCGATTCCGTTGCGTACTGCATGCGTCGGTTCAAGTCCTACAATCCCCGTACCGGGACCTATCTCGGCTATGACGGCCTTCGTCATCCCTGTCCGTGAGGACGGCTTGGGACCAACACGGAAAGCGGCGCTCTGGCGCCGCTTTTTTTGTTTCCGGCGAGCGTCCTGTTCTATGAATTGCTATGAGCGCGTGGCAAGCACGACGCTGGCCAGCGTCAGGATCAGCGCCGTGATCTGAAGCGGTCCAAGCGGATCCCCGAGCACGACGGACGAAGAGAGAACGCCGACGACCGGCGCGATCATCGTGCCAATGGCCGCGATCGAGGCCGGCAGCAGCGCCAGGGCGGCAAACCAGGCGACATAGGCAACGCAGAACTGGACGAGAGTGCCGTAGGACAGCAGCAGCCATGTCTGCCCGCTGAAGTTCAGCCAGTCGGTGTGCTCGATCGCAATCCCCACCACAAACATCGGCAGCGCTCCGACGAAGATCTGCCAGGCCGCCGAACTGACCGGCGGCAGGCGCGGCGGCCAGCCCTTGGTGAAAACCGTCCCCAGCGCAAAGCCGAAGGCGCCGCAAAGCACCAGCAGAAAACCCGGCAGTTTCTCCATGCTGGCGGCGACCCCGCCTCCACCCATGACGATCGCGAGGCTGGCGAAAGCAGCCGCGATGGCGACGAAGCGCAGAACCGTCGGGCGTTCTCCCAGAACCGGCCACGCCAGCAGCGCCGCCCACACCGGCATCGTGTAGGCGACGAGCACCGCCTCGGTCGCCGACAGCCACAGCAGGCCGAACGCCATGCAGGTCATCCAGCACGTGACGTTCAACAGCCCGGCGATGATCACGCGCGGCCATTCGGAGGATGGCACCTGAAGGCTTTGCCCACGCGCAAAGGCAATGCCCGCAAGCAGCAGCGCGCCAACGACGCCGGTCGATCCGCGCATGGTCAGCGGCGGCATCGCCGACAGAAGCTGTTTGGTCACCGGCCAGTTGAAGCCCCAGCCGAGCGAGGCGATCAGCAGAAAAACATAGCCCGCAGGCGATTTCGACGCGGGCATTGCCGCTTCCCCAAACGATTTTCGATTCGGCCTTGAGGCCGGCAGGCCGCTTGTACAGACCGCAGCGACCGGCGCCAGAGCCCGCGGACCACGTGCCGCGCATTGGGGTTATGCGCGTTGGGACCAGTGGCCCCGCGATCCCGACGCCCCGTGCAACCAGCCTTAAGAGCCGGCCCGGTGGCCACGCTGTGGACAGCGGGTGAAAATAAAAATCTGCCGCGTGTCCTCAGATTTCCGGCTTGGGAATCCGCAAGGACTCACGGATACTTACCTGATCAAGGTGAGGCTCCGCCCCTTGGTTTTCCACGTTGTCCACCCTACATTCCCACCATATTTAGTATTTGATTCAGGAACCCGCACTATTGCTTGACGGGCAGCGCGGAGTCGTCCTAGCTTCAGACCCGTCCGGCGCCCTGTAACGTATCTGGCGCCGGAATCTCCCACATGGGTCTGGAACAGCCGCTCCGCATGCCGGTCGAGGCCGCGGATGAATGTGCGCCTGTCAAACGGGCGCGGGCTGCTGCGTGCGTGTCACGAACCGTCGTGACCGGACGCGGATGCTCCGGCTGAAGACCCCGGGAGCGTCAAACGGAGCCGGAGCACCCGGCGAACCGCGGACCCATGTCCGCAAATTTGAGCTATACTTCGGGCCGTGCACAGGCGGCGGTCCGGCAAGACGGGGCGAGACCACCATGCGAATCGAGCGGCGCTACACCAAACCCGACCAGTCTCCTTACGCGGACCTCGCGTTCAGGCTGACTACGAGCGAGATTCGCAATCCCGATGGTTCGGTCGTGTTCCGGCTCGACAATGTCGAGGTGCCGGAGACGTGGTCGCAGGTCGCCTCCGACGTGCTCGCCCAGAAATATTTCCGTAAGGCCGGTGTCGCCGCGCGCCTGAAGAAGGTCGAGGAAGAGACCGTTCCATCGTGGCTGTGGCGCTCGGTGCCGGACACCGATGCGCTCATCACCCTGCCCGAGGCCGAGCGCGTAGGCGGCGAAATCAGCGCCCGGCAGGTGTTCGACCGTCTCGCCGGCTGCTGGACCTACTGGGGCTGGAAGGGTGGCTACTTCACCTCCGAGGAGGACGCGCGCGCCTTCTACGACGAGTTGCGCTACATGCTCGCCACCCAGCGCGTCGCGCCCAACTCGCCGCAGTGGTTCAACACCGGCCTGCACTGGGCCTACGGCATCGATGGACCGGGTCAGGGCCACTACTACGTGGACTGGAAGACCGGCAAGCTGACCAAGTCCAAGTCGGCTTACGAGCATCCGCAGCCGCACGCCTGCTTCATCCAGGGCATCGAGGACGACCTCGTCAACGAGGGCGGCATCATGGACCTGTGGGTGCGCGAGGCGCGCCTGTTCAAATACGGCTCCGGCACCGGCTCGAACTTCTCGCGCCTGCGCGGCGAAGGCGAGCGGCTGTCCGGCGGCGGCCGTTCCTCCGGCCTGATGTCGTTCCTCAAGATCGGGGACCGCGCCGCGGGCGCGATCAAGAGCGGCGGCACCACGCGCCGCGCCGCCAAGATGGTGGTGGTCGATGCCGACCATCCCGATATCGAAGCCTATATCGACTGGAAGGTGAAGGAGGAGCAGAAGGTCGCCGCTCTCGTCACCGGCTCCAAGATCAACCAGAAGCATCTCAAGGCGGTGCTGAAGGCCTGCGTCAACTGCGAAGGCTCGGGCGACGACTGCTTCGATCCCGAGAAGAACCCTGCCCTGCGCCGCGAGATCAAGCTCGCGCGCCGCGCGCTGGTGCCCGACAACTACATCAAGCGCGTGATCCAGTTCGCCCGGCAGGGCTACAAGGACATGCAGTTCGACATCTACGACACCGACTGGGATTCGGAGGCCTATCTCACCGTCTCGGGTCAGAACTCGAACAACTCGGTGTCTCTGAAAGACGATTTCCTGCGCGCGGTCGAAACCGACGGCGACTGGAATCTGGTCGGCCGCACCACGAAGAAGGTGACGAAGACCCTCAAGGCCCGCGACCTGTGGGAGAAGATCGGCTACGCCGCATGGGCGAGCGCCGATCCCGGCCTGCACTTCAACACCACGATGAACGACTGGCACACCTGCAAGGCGTCCGGCGACATCCGCGCGTCGAATCCGTGCTCGGAATACATGTTCCTCGACGACACGGCCTGCAACCTCGCCTCCGCGAACCTGCTGCCGTTCTACGACCCGGCGACGCGGCGCTTCGATGTCGAGGCGTATGAGCACCTGTGCCGGCTGTGGACCATCGTGCTCGAAATCTCCGTGACGATGGCACAGTTTCCCTCGAAGGCGATCGCGGAGCTGTCTTACGAATTCCGCACGCTGGGGCTCGGCTACGCCAACATCGGCGGCCTGTTGATGACCATGGGCCTTCCCTACGACTCCAAGGAAGGCCGCGCGCTCGGCGGCGCGCTCACCGCGATCATGACCGGCGTCGCCTACGCCACCTCGGCGGAGATGGCGAAGGAACTCGGCCCCTTCCCCGGCTACAAGAAGAACGCCGCGCACATGCTGCGCGTGATCCGCAACCATCGCCGCGCCGCGTTCGGCAACGCCTCGAGCTATGAGGCGCTGGCCGTGAACCCGGTGCCGCTCGACCATGCCAACTGTCCGCAGCCGGACCTCGTATCGCATGCGCAGGCGGCGTGGGACAGCGCGCTGGCGCTCGGCGAGACCAGCGGTTACCGCAACGCCCAGGTCACCGTGATCGCGCCGACCGGCACCATCGGTCTCGTGATGGACTGCGACACCACCGGCATCGAGCCCGACTTCGCGCTGGTGAAGTTCAAGAAGCTCGCCGGCGGCGGCTACTTCAAGATCATCAACCGCGCTGTCCCCGAGGCGCTGCGCGCGCTCGGCTATCGCGAGAGCGAGATCGCCGAGATCGAGGCCTATGCGGTGGGCCACGGCTCGCTCGCCAACGCGCCTGCGATCAACGCGTCCTCGCTCAGGACCAAGGGCTTCACCGACGAGGCCATCGCCAAGGTCGAGAAGGCGCTGCCGACCGCGTTCGACATCAAGTTCGCCTTCAACAAGTGGACGTTCGGCGAGGATTTCCTGCGCGACACGCTGAAGATCGACGCGGAGGCGATCAACGCACCGGGCTTCGACCTGCTCGCCGCGCTCGGCTTCTCGAAGCGCGAGATCGAGGCGGCCAACGTGCACATCTGCGGCGCGATGACCGTGGAAGGCGCGCCGCATCTGAAGGCCGAGCACTACGCGGTGTTCGACTGCGCCAATCCCTGCGGCAAGATCGGCAAGCGCTATCTGTCGGTCGAGAGCCATATCCGCATGATGGCGGCGGCGCAGCCCTTCATCTCTGGCGCGATCTCAAAGACCATCAACATGCCGAACGACGCCACAGTGGAGGACTGCAAAGCCGCCTACATGCTGTCGTGGAAGCTGGCGCTGAAGGCCAACGCGCTCTATCGCGACGGCTCCAAGCTGTCGCAGCCGCTCAATGCGCAGCTCATCTCCGATGACGACGATGAGGATGACGCGATCGAGGCGCTGATGGAGGCGCCGATGGCCGCCCGTGCCGCGCAGGTCGCCGAGCGGGTGGTCGAGAAGATCGTGGAGCGCGTCACCGTGCTGCGCGAGCGTGAGAAGATGCCGCACCGGCGCAAGGGCTACACCCAGAAGGCGGTGGTCGGCGGCCACAAGGTGTATCTGCGCACCGGCGAATATGACGACGGCCGGCTCGGCGAGATCTTCATCGACATGCACAAGGAAGGCGCGGCGCTGCGCTCCTTCATCAACAACTTCGCCATCGCGGTGTCGCTCGGCCTGCAATACGGCGTGCCGCTGGAGGAATATGTCGACGCCTTCACCTTCACCCGCTTCGAGCCCGCCGGCCCGGTGCAGGGCAACGACTCGATCAAATACGCCACCTCGATCCTCGACTACGTGTTCCGCGAACTGGCCGTGAGCTACATGGGCCGCTTCGATCTCGGCCATGTGGACCCCAGCGAGACCGGCTTCGACGCGCTCGGCAAGGGCGTGGCCGAAGGCAAGTCGCCGGACGAGGTCGCAGGTCAAAGCGCCACGAAATATCTGTCGCGCGGCCTCACCCGTTCGCGCACCGACAATCTGGTGGTGATGCGTGGTGGCCCATCGACCAGCGTGAGCGCAACAAGCAACGATGCGCCGAGCGGCGGTCATCGCGTGACGTCGATCACCTCGGCCCGCGCGGGCGACGTGACCGAGGGCGCGGTGGCGCTCAAGGCCGAACTGGACACGGATCTGTCGCCGACCGAGAAGATCGAGGCGCTGAACTGGAGCAAGGCGGGGACTGCCGCGGCAATCGCCGCGCCGGTCCCGACCAAGGCCGAGCGCCGCGCCGAAGCCAAGGCCAAGGGCTACGAGGGCGAGATGTGTTCGGAGTGCGGCAACTTCACCCTCGTGCGCAACGGCACCTGCATGAAGTGCGACACCTGTGGCTCGACCACGGGATGTTCGTGACAAGCGCAAGTGCGTGACAAGCGGAAGGATGGCGGCACGCTCGCCGTCGTTACTCCCGCGCTCGACGAGCTTCGTCGATCAAACAAAACAAACCAGCCTCTCCTGCGAGAGGCCGGTTTTGTTTGGACAGCTTTTTCGTTTCCGGTCGGTTGCCCGAAGGGTTGCCGGTCGTAGCGGCGCTGCGACGATAGCCACCCATTAGCATGCCCGGCCTGCATGCCTGCGACCAAAACCATTCCGGCGGCGGAGTCCCGCCACGCAGCGGCTTGCGAGTAGCCGCTGCCGTTTCGGGCCAGTCCCCCGAAACGGCAGCCCGCGCGTCAGCTTTCGCTGGTCTCGCTCTCTTCCTCGATGCGCTCGACCGACACCACGGACTCGTCGTCCGCCGTATTGAACACGATCACGCCCTGTGTCGAGCGGCCCGCGACGCGGATGCCTTCGACCGGACAGCGGATCAGCTGGCCCTTGTCGGTCACCAGCATGATCTGGTCGGCATGCTCCACCGGGAAGGACGCCACCAGCTTGCCGTTGCGGCCATTGACCGACATGGCAACGATGCCTTTGCCGCCGCGCCCGGTGGTCCGGTACTCGTAGGACGAGGTGCGCTTGCCGTAGCCGTTCTCGCTGATGGTCAGCACGAACTGTTCGGCCGCCGACAACTCGACATAGCGCTCCTGCGACACCTGCACCGATCCGCCCTCGGCGCCGTTCTCCTCGGCATCGGTCTCGACCGGCTCGTCGCTGGCGCCATCCAGCGCGCGCCGCATCTTGAGATAAGCCACGCGCTCGTCGCCGGTGGTCTCCACATGCCGCAGGATCGACAGCGAGATCAGCCGGTCGCCCGTGCCGAGCGTGATGCCGCGCACTCCCATGGAATCGCGCCCCTTGAACACGCGAACATCCGTGGTCGGGAAGCGGATGCACTGCCCCTGCCCCGTGGTCAGCAGCACGTCGTCCCTCTCCGTGCAGATCTGCACGTCGACGATGGCGTCGCCCTCATCCAGCTTCATCGCGATGATGCCGGAGCGCCGCACGTCGACGAAATCCGACAGCTTGTTGCGCCGGACGGTGCCGCTGGTGGTCGCGAACATCACGTCAAGCTCGCCCCAGGTGCTTTCGTCCTCGGGCAGCGGCATGATGGTGGTGATGCGCTCGCCCTGCTCCATCGGCAGGATGTTGATGAGCGCCTTGCCGCGCGCCTGCGGCGCGGCCTCCGGCAGCCGCCAGACCTTCTCCTTGTAGACGCGGCCACGCGAGGAGAAGAACAGCACCGGCGTCAGGTTGCGCGCCGAGAACAGCTTCATCACGAAGTCCTCGTCGCGGGTCTGCATGCCGGAGCGGCCCTTGCCGCCGCGCTTCTGCGCGCGGTAGGTCGACAGCGGCACGCGCTTGACGTAGCCCGCGTGCGAGACGGTGACGACCATGTCGAGGTTATCGATCAGGTCCTCGTCCTCGATCTCGCCTTCCTGATCGACGATCTGGGTGCGGCGGGGCGTGGCGAACTCAGCCTTGATGTCCTGCAGCTCGGTTCTGATGATGCCCTGGATGCGCGCGCGCGAGCGCAGGATATCGAGATAGTCGGCGATCTCGATGGCAAGCTTGTCGAGCTCTTCGGAGATTTCCTCGCGGCCGAGCGCGGTGAGCCGCTGCAGGCGCAGATCGAGAATCGCCCTGGCCTGCTCCAGCGAGAGCCGCGCGGTGCCTTCCGGCGAAATGCGGTGGCGCGGATCGTCGATCAGCGCGATCATCGGCGCGACGTCCGCCGCGGGCCAGTCGCGCGACATCAGGGTGTCGCGCGCCGTCGTCGGATCCGGCGACGTGCGGATCACGCGGATGATCTCGTCGATATTGGCGACCGCAATCGCAAGACCGACAAGGATATGGGCGCGGTCTCGGGCCTTGTTCAGCAGGAACTTGGTCCGCCGCGACACCACCTGCTCGCGGAACGCGACGAACACCGTCAGGAAATCCTTCAGGTTCATCAATTGCGGGCGGCCACCATCGAGCGCAACCATGTTGGCGCCGAAATTGGTCTGCAGCGGGGTGAAACGGTAGAGCTGGTTCAGCACCACATCGGGAACGGCATCGCGCTTCAGTTCGACGACGACGCGGAATCCGTCGCGATCGGATTCGTCGCGCAGGTCGGCGACGCCCTCGATCTTCTTCTCGCGCACCAGCTCGGCGATGCGCTCCACCATCCCGGCCTTGTTCACCTGATAGGGAATTTCCGAGATGATGATCGCCTCGCGATCCTTGCGGATCGTCTCGAAGGCCACCTTGCCGCGCATCACGATGGAGCCGCGCCCAAGGTGATAGGCCGAGCGGATTCCCTGCCGGCCGACGATGAGGCCGCCGGTCGGAAAGTCCGGACCTGGCACGATGTTGATGAGGTCGTCGATGCTGAGCGCGGGATCTTCGATCAGCGCGATGCAGGCGTCGATCACCTCGCCCAGATTGTGCGGGGGAATGTTGGTGGCCATGCCGACGGCGATGCCGCCGGCGCCGTTGACCAGCAGATTGGGAAATTTCGCCGGAAGAACCGACGGCTCGCGCTCGGAGTTGTCGTAGTTCGGCTGGAAATCGACGGTGTCCTTGTCGATATCGTCGAGCAGCGACTGCGCGATCTTGGTGAGGCGCGATTCCGTATAGCGCATGGCCGCCGGCTGATCGCCGTCGACGGAGCCGAAATTGCCCTGTCCGTCGATCAGCGGCACGCGCATGGAAAAGTCCTGCGCCATGCGCACAAGCGCGTCGTAGACCGACTGATCGCCGTGCGGATGATACTTACCGATGATGTCGCCGACGGTGCGCGCCGACTTGCGGTAAGGCTTGTTCCACTCGAACCCGTTCTCGTACATGCCGAACAGGATGCGGCGATGCACGGGCTTCAATCCGTCGCGGGCATCGGGGAGCGCGCGCGCCACGATCACGCTCATCGCGTAATCGAGGTACGATTTCTTCATCTCGTCGGTGATGGACACCGGACGGATATCCGAGGACGCCGGAGGCTCCCCGGATGTGGGATCGTCGTTGTCTGCCAAGAAAGGAATCCGGACTGAATCTGGTCAGAATCATATAGCGCATGGGGGCGGCCGAAACCACCCCCGCGCGCTGCTGGCGCACCGATCTTAGCGCCGATTTTCCAGATACTTAGAGAGGGAAAACAGTTCCCGCGAACCGCGCCGGCGAAGACGTATTTCAGTCCCCCGCCAGGCAAAGGTGGCGGCTCAGCCCCGCGCGCCGACCGGCGGGGCTATCGCCTTGAAACGGCCGCCTCAGAAGGGAATCTCGTCGTCCATATCGCTGTTGCGCGCCCCCGCCGGCACCGCGGCCCGCCGCTGGCCGCCGCCCATCGACGACGGGCCGCTCGATCCGAAATCGCCACCCATGTCGTCGCCTCCGAAGCTGCCACCACCCGCGCGCCCGTCCAGCATGGTGAGCTGCGCGTTGAAGCCCTGCAGCACGACTTCCGTCGAATAGCGCTCCGCGCCGCTCTGATCGGTCCATTTGCGGGTCTGGAGCTGACCTTCGATATAAACCTTGGCACCCTTCTTGAGATACTGCTCCGCGACGCGGCACAGCCCCTCGTTAAAGATCACCACGCGGTGCCACTCGGTCTTCTCCTTGCGCTCTCCGGTGCCCTTGTCGCGCCAGGTCTCCGACGTGGCGATCCGCAGATTCGCAATCGGGCGACCATCCTGGGTCCGCCGGATCTCCGGATCCGCCCCCAGATTTCCCACCAGGATCACCTTGTTTACGCTGCCAGCCATTGGCGCCTCCTCATCTACTCATCTGGGCCGAGCTTCCACCAGACGTTGCGGCGGACATCGAAAACCGTCCACCCGCGTCCAGCTCGACCGAACCAACTCGACATTCGGGGATGGACCCTACACCGGCAGGCTTTGCGAAGCTTGCCGGAATGTGCCGCCCGGCCGCCATGCCCGCGCGTTATCCACCGCCCGCGACCGATTTCAGTATGTTCTTTTTTTGTTCTCGCGCAACCCCAAAAGTCCCATGATGTCTGGGGCTTCACGTCAGGGAGCCGAAAGGAACCCCAACGGGCGGTACCGGATTGCGGCTCCATTGTGGCGCAAATGTGCCCCGAGTTCCAAAATATTCTAAACAAAACCTCAACTTAGGTGGCGTTCGCTTTTGTCCGACTGTTGCATTTCGGAGACGGCTTTTTTACCGGTCGTCGGATATGGTGCATCCACGAAATCGGAATCGGGGCGCTTGCGCTTTGGTCTGGTCGACCGGAACGAAGATCTCGGCCGACAGTCAACTGGAGAATACCATGAAGAAGTTTTTGCTGGGTACCGTCGCTCTTGCCGCCATGGGGATGGCGCCGGCCTTCGCGGCCGATCTGCCGGCGCGCACCTACACCAAGGCGCCTCCGATGATCGCGCCTGTGCTGAGCTGGACCGGTTTCTACATCGGCGGTGAAGGCGGCGGCGGCTGGGGCCGTGACGCGGTGGATTTCCCCGCATTCCTCACCACCACGGGCCGTTATGACACCTCGGGTCCGCTAGCCGGTGGCGTGATCGGCTACAACTGGCAGACCCCGGGCGGTTTCGTGTTCGGTGTCGAAGGCAGCTTCGACTGGGCCGACATCAAGGGCAATGCGCTGGCTCCGAGCGGCATTCATGTCGTCAACACCAAGCTCGATTCGCTTTATTCCGGCACCGGCCGCATCGGCTACGCCTGGAACAGCGTGCTGATCTACGCCAAGGGCGGTTACGCCTATACCAACACCAAGCTCGACATCACCTCGATCGGCACGGGCATCGTGACCGAGCGCGCGTCGTCGGGCCGTGACGGCTACGTGGTCGGCGCTGGCCTCGAATACATGTTCGCCCCGAACTGGAGCGCCAAGGTCGAGTACAACTACTACAACTTCGGCAGCAAGGGCGTGACCACCTACAGCCCGATCACTGGCATCGCGGTCGAGCCGGCGACGATCCGCAGCACCGATCTCCACGTTGTGAAGGCTGGTATCAACTACCACTTCAACTGGGGTGGTCCGCTGGTCGCCCGCTACTGAGTTCTGACCGAACTTGGTTTTACCGAGACTTGACGTCAGAGGCCCGCTTCGGCGGGCCTCTTTTTTGTGTTGGCTCGATTCAATCGCGGGGCTGACCACGGCTGGCATGCAAGGCGCGGCCTGCTTGCTCAGGCGTGGCCGATCCAGCCGCGCCAGGTGAACGCCGCGAAAAACATCGCCACGTCGGCAAAGCCGGTATCTTGAAAGATCGCCTCGTCCTCGGCGGGGTCCAGCAGCGTCAACCTCGCATCGATCGCATCCCGCGCGGCGTCGGCCTGCTGGGGATCCGCGCCGGAGGCGACGGCGAACGCCGCGTAGCGGTCCAGCCAGGCCGGGCGCTCGTCCATCCCTTGCGGAAAACTGCTGTGGGCCGCCACGAACCCACCGCCCGGCCTGAGCCGGCGATGGATCGCCGCGACGGTTCGCGACCGCTCCGCCCGGTCAAGAAAGTGCAGCGTCAGAAGGCACGTCGCGGCGTCGAAAGGCCCGGCGGGCGCGTCCTCGATATAGCCCTCCACGAGTTCGATGCGGCTCATCAGCGGCCCCAGCATGCGCTTGGCCAGATCGAGCATTGGCCGCGAGGGGTCCACGCCGACAAATGTCCAACCGGGATGCGCCAGAGCGAGCGCCTTGAGCTCCAGTCCGCCGCCCGCCCCGAGCACCAGGACGCGAGCATTCGCCGGAGCTCGTTCGGCCAGCAGGATCGCGGTCATGCGATGCAGCGCGGCATACCCCGGCACGAAGCGCGGCGGCACCTGCGCATAGTTGCGGATGGCTTCCGGATCCTCGAACATCTTGAGGGCGTGATCCTCCTTGCCGGGAGGTTGCTCAGCCATGTCCGTGCCCCTTCTCGTCCTGTTTTCCTGATCTGCGCGTCAGCCGCGCGTGGAAATCGGCGCTCAGCTCCCGCAGCGTGACCTCGCCGAGCCGGGCGAGCAGAATCGCCTCGGCCTCCACGAACGCACGATCCAGCGCGGCATTGACGGCCTGTTCGACCAGGCACACCGGCGCGTCGTTCCGATTGCCGACCGCCAGCAATTCCGGGCGGCCCAGCGCCTCGTAGACGTCGCGGAGCGTGATCGCGGCGAGATCGCACGACAGCGTCCACCCGCCTCCGTGTCCCTTTTCCGACCGCACGTAGCCACGCCGGCGCAGGCCTGCCATCACGCGGCGGACCACCGCCGGATTGGTCTGCATCGCCTTCGCGAGCGTTTCGGAGGTGGTGGGCCCGTCCTGCTCGGCCATATGCAGCAGCACATGGAGAACCCCTGAAAGTCTGCCATCCCTTTTCATGTAACTTCAATTATCACATGACTTGTGGCGCGACAACCGGGGCCCACCGCGCCGCAATCCGATCGCGGGACGATCAAAATGGTTGACGGCGCATCAGGGCACTGGAAATTCGCCCGCGTTCTTCCTACGTTCCGGGGTATCCGGGCAAACGACGCAGGCGGAAGCTGCCGGCACGCACGCTTGACCGGCCCTGCCCTCAAGCTGTCCGGAATGCCCGAGCATGGATGAAGTTCTCAAGGCGAGCCGCAAGCAGACTGCCGGCCCGTCGTCGCGCGTCATTTCCGTGCGGGGCGCGCGCGAGCACAATCTCAAGAACGTCGATATCGAGCTGCCGCGCGACAGGCTCGTGGTGCTCACCGGGCTGTCCGGCTCGGGCAAATCGTCGCTGGCGTTCGACACCATCTATGCCGAGGGCCAGCGCCGTTACGTCGAATCACTGTCGGCCTACGCCCGCCAGTTCCTGGAGATGATGCAGAAGCCGGACGTCGACCAGATCGACGGCCTGTCGCCCGCCATCTCCATCGAACAGAAGACGACGTCGAAGAATCCGCGCTCCACGGTCGGCACCGTCACGGAAATCTACGACTACATGCGCCTTTTGTGGGCACGCGTCGGCATTCCCTATTCGCCCGCCACCGGCCTGCCCATCGAGAGCCAGACTGTCTCGCAGATGGTGGACCGCGTGCTGGCGCTTCCGGAAGGCACACGCCTCTATCTGCTTGCGCCGGTCGTGCGGGGCCGCAAGGGCGAGTACCGCAGGGAACTGGCCGAGTATCTCAAGAAGGGTTTTCAGCGCGTCAGGATCGACGGCGTGTTTCACGAACTGGCCGAGGCTCCGGCGCTCGACAAGAAATTCCCTCACGACATCGACGTGGTGGTGGACCGCATCGTGGTGCGGCCCGATATCGCCCAGCGCCTCGCCGAATCGTTCGAGACGGCGCTGAAGCTCGCCGACGGTCTTGCGGTGGTGGAGTTTGCGGACAAGCCAGCCTCTTCACCGCCCCCTGGAGGGGGGAGGTCGGCCGCGAAGCGGTCGGGAGGGGGTGAAACCGCAAGCGCCGAGCACCCCACCCCGGCGCTCCGCGCCGACCCTCCCCCTCAAGGTGAGGGTGAGAAGAAAAAAGTCGCCAAAATCCATTCGCAGCAGGATGGCCCCGAGCGGCTGATGTTCTCGGAAAAATTCGCCTGCCCGGTGTCCGGCTTCACGATCCCGGAGATCGAGCCACGGCTGTTCTCGTTCAACAACCCCTATGGCGCGTGCCCGGCCTGCGGCGGCCTCGGCGTCGAGCAGCACATCGATCCCGAACTGGTGATCCCGGACAAGGAGCAGACCCTGCGCAAGGGCGCGATCGCGCCGTGGGCAAAGTCGTCCTCGCCCTATTACATCCAGACGCTTCAGGCGCTGGGCAAGTTCTACAAGTTCACGCTCGACACCAAGTGGAAGGACCTGCCGAAGAAAACGCAGAACGCGCTGCTCTATGGCTCCGGCGACGACGAGATCAAGTTCTCCTACGAAGACGGCGTGCGTTCCTACGATACCAAGAAGCCGTTCGAGGGCGTCGTCACCAATATCGAGCGCCGCTTCCGCGAGACCGAAAGCGAGTGGGCACGCGAGGAACTCGGCAAGTATTTCTCTGACGTGCCGTGCGAGGCCTGCCACGGCCATCGCCTGAAGCCCGAGGCCTTGTGCGTCAAGATCGGCGGCAAGCATATCGGTGAGATTTCCGAGCTCTCCGTGCGCCGCGCCGGCGAGTGGTTCGAGACGGTACCCGCTCTCCTCAACGCGCAGCAGAACGAGATCGCGGTCCGCATCCTGAAGGAAATCCGCGAGCGCCTCTCCTTCCTGCTCGATGTCGGCCTCACCTATCTGACGCTGGCGCGCGCCTCCGGCACGCTGTCCGGCGGCGAGAGCCAGCGCATCCGCCTCGCCTCGCAGATCGGCTCCGGCCTCACGGGCGTGCTCTACGTGCTGGACGAGCCGTCCATCGGCCTGCACCAGCGCGACAACGCGCGCCTATTGGAGACGCTGAAGCGGCTGCGCGACCTCGGCAACACCGTGCTGGTGGTGGAGCACGACGAGGATGCCATCCGCCTCGCCGACCATGTGGTGGATGTCGGCCCGGGCGCCGGCACCCATGGCGGGCGCATCGTCGCGCAGGGCACGCCCGACGAGATCATGCGCAACCCGGCCTCGCTCACGGGGCAGTATCTCACAGGCAAGAAGTTCGTGCCGATCCCCGAGCGGCGCGCGCCCAACCACCGCCGCACCATCAAGGTGGTGAACGCGCGCGGCAATAACCTGAAGAACGTGTCAGCGGAGATTCCGCTCGGCCTGTTCACCTGCGTCACCGGCGTCTCCGGCGGCGGCAAGTCCACGCTGCTGATCGACACCGTCTACCGCGCCATCGCCCGCAAGCTGAACAACGCCTCGGAAGCGCCCGCCCCGTTCGACCGCATCGAAGGGCTGGAGCATATCGACAAGATCATCGACATCGACCAGTCGCCGATCGGCCGCACGCCGCGCTCCAACCCGGCGACTTACACCGGCGCGTTCACGCCGATCCGCGAGTGGTTCGCGGGCCTGCCCGAGGCGAAAGCGCGCGGCTACGAGCCCGGTCGTTTCAGCTTCAACGTCAAGGGCGGCCGCTGCGAGGCCTGCCAAGGCGACGGCGTCATCAAGATCGAGATGCACTTCCTGCCCGACGTCTACGTCACCTGCGATGTCTGCAAGGGCAAGCGCTACAACCGCGAGACACTGGAGGTGCTGTTCAAAGGCAAGTCCATCGCCGACGTGCTCGACATGACGGTGGAGGAAGCCGCGGAATTTTTCAAAGCCGTTCCCCGCGTGCGGGAAACCTTCAAGACGCTGCATCGCGTCGGCCTCGATTACATCAAGGTCGGCCAGCAGGCGACCACGCTGTCCGGCGGCGAGGCGCAGCGCGTCAAGCTCGCCAAGGAATTGTCCAAGCGCGCCACCGGCCGCACGCTCTACATTCTCGACGAGCCGACCACCGGCCTGCACTTCCACGATGTCGCGAAGCTTCTGGAGGTGCTGCACGAGCTGGTCGCGGGCGGCAACACCGTGGTGGTGATCGAGCACAATCTCGAAGTCATCAAGACGGCGGACTGGGTGATCGACCTCGGCCCCGAAGGCGGCGACGGCGGCGGCGAGATCGTCGCCTGGGGCCCGCCGGAGGATATCGCCAAAGCCCCGCGCAGCTACACGGGCCAATTCCTCGCGCCCATTCTGGCGAAGGATGCCGGGCGCGAGCGCAGCGAGCGAAAGAAGAAACGCGGCGAGGCGGCGGAGTGAACCGTGGGCGATACGCTCAGCCGGATTCAGGCATCTGCAGCCGGGTTCGGACATTTATCTTGAAGGTATGAGATGATGCCCTCACCCGTCACCCCGAGGGCCTGACCGAAAAGAATTTGCCGCCTTCGCGGCATTGCCTCTCCGTCATGGTCGGGCATAGCCGTTCGAAGAACGGCGTTCTGAAGAACGCTTGTGTCCGGCCACCTCCGCCGGGGATGCACAGCGCTTCGGCGCCGGCCCCCGCGAAAAGCTGGGATGACCGGAAACAAGAGGCGGGTTGGCGTGAAACATGCCGGGAGGCAACCGCCGTGAGCGCCGCAGTGATGCCCTCCCCGTCACCCTGAGGTGCGAGCGTTAGCGAGCTTCGAAGGGCGACGGCCACGATCTGTCTGTAACGCCGCTCTTTCATAGAACGGGGCAAATCCTGAATGGGGACTAATCTCGATCAAAATCCCCGATCTCCTCCCATACTGATCCTGTCAGATCAATCTTGAACTTGAGCTTTGACGCAAGACGATCAGCCAGCCGTCTCCGATCGGAAGTCGAATTGGAGAGGTGGACCATATGCTTTCCTGCGATATCGCTTATTTCTCGCACATCTCCAACTTGAACGAGAATTGTTTTGTCAGAGTGCGCACCAAGCGCTAATCCAGCCTCGAAAATCACATTCGGACGCGGCTGATAACCTTTTAGATGGAGATTCTTTCTCTTCTCCTTCTCGGAAGCAAACTTCGCTTTCATTTTGGCTTCCTCATCTGGTGAGAATAGAACCATAACTCCTTGGACACGGGCCATCGCCTGACTAATTACATCCCCAACGATCGGGTTGGCACCACCCTTTGCCGCCTTTATTGCTTGGTCCCATTCCATAGGAACTATCCCGATTGACGAAAGAAACGCGTACATATCTCGATTGAGGTTCACATCTCGGCCATGAACTACAAACATTGAGTTGTCCTTGGTCGGCTTAATGCCAGACTTCGGCGGCCTCTTCCCAGCAACCCGCAAAGAAGATACGGACGGAGGCGCTATAGGACTCTGAGGTGCCGTGGCTCCTCTCCGAAGTTCGGCCAACTCGTCGTCTGATGCCAACCGATTCAGAGAAACTCTATTCTTAAGGGCAAGTGATATCGCCGCTAACCTTCTTGAAAGCTGATTAGCTGCAGCTTCCTCTGTGATACGTCGATCTACTTGCCTTCGACTAACCCCGAGTTTTCTCTCAAGAGCGACAAGCAGCTTTTCACCAACGCCAGCCATCAAGATTTACCCGCACGTTTTCGACTTTTTGCGACGTTCGCGAAATTTGGATTAACGTCTAGGAGAACGCCAATGGTTGGAGCATCAAATCCTGCTCCGAGCAATCGGCGCGCAGCCTCCTCCTTGTCCAAGCCATTCGTAGCAGCTATGGCGACGACCCTCGCCAACTTCTCGACAGAATCGACTGGATCATTTTTTAGTTTTTTTGCCACGTGCCGCCTCTTTTTGAGCCTTTTGGCGAAGGTTAGTCTTGACCGAGTTTGCGGTCGTCCCCAACAACTCGGCAGCATCTTTAGTGGACAACCCAATGCTTTCTAAAAACCTCACCTTAGTTGGAATATCAGGTACCCGTTTCGGATCGCTTCTGCTGATTTCCTGAACACAAAGGCAGGCAAGCGCCTTTCCAATGACTTCTAACCAATTGGAATCACTTTCTTGAGCCACGCTTAGCTCCTTGAATTTTCATTACACGAACAGACTCGGCCGTACTTCCGGCAGCACTAGCTGCTTCGCGTGAAGGAAGTCCCAGTCCTTCCAGAAACTTCACTCGCTTCAAAACACTATCCGTTTTATCTGGGTTCTTTTCGGACAACTTATCTAGGCACAAATAAGCTAGACAGTTTCCGATTACAGGTAACCACACATCAAGTGACGAGTCTTTTTCAGCCAACCTGCCCTCCCCCAGTTAACCACGAATCATTTGAACAAAGATAATTGCACTGCACTCCAACACTAAGCCGCAAGTAAATATTCGTAGTTGTGGACTCTTATTGAAGACGCCATCTCCCGAGGACCAAAGGAGCCGCCATGCCCGTCCTCGACAACACCGCCCTCTCCCGCTTCGAGCTTGCGGCTGACGGTGCGGTGGCGTTCGCGAACTACCGGCGCTCGGGACACAACATCATCATCACCCACACCGAGACGCCGGCGGCGCTGCGCGGACGCGGCATCGCCTCGCGGCTTGTCGAGGGCGCGCTGGCGCTGATCCGCAAGGACGGCCACAAGGTGGTGGCGGGCTGCTCGTTCGTCGTCGACTACTTACAAAAGCATCCCGAGCACGCCGATCTCGTCGGATAGTTTTTTCTCGCTCCTTCTCCCCGCCGTCATCATCGCCGCACCTGGCCGCCCGATAGCGCTCCGAAGAGCGCCTGCGACCTGGCGATTGCGCCTGTCGTCTCCAGCGAAGGATAAAGTGGAAGGTCCGTCATTTCCCTCGCCGCGTCAGTCCCGACCTTAAGCCGGGCCTCCACGTCTGGGGCGAAGCCCAAGGCGCATGACAAAAACTCTGCCTGTCATCCTCGCGCAGGCGGGAATCCCGATCAGAGGCACTGCTCTGTCAGCGGGGTCGCCGGGCAACGGCATTCACCAGGATGTCGCAGCTCGAACGGTCATGCCCAGCGATGACGAGGCAGAGGCAGGACCTGAGCGATCGTGTCATGCCCCCGACCTGCCAGCCAATGAGGACAGCGATTTGCCGCCGGCGACGACAGATCGGCCTCCCGACCGAGGCAAAAGGCCATCTTACAATCTGCAGGTTTTCGCCACACTGCGGACGACTGCGAACATCCAGCGGAACGGGCCTTGTCGAACCGCGCGCGACGCCATCCACACCCGCGCAATGCTTCGCAGCAAAATGTGATCCGGGAACCGGACGGTTCGCTGTTACCCTTCTGTCATCAAGCGCGATTCGGATGTTCGTGCTGCCAGTTTCCGCGCCGCGCACGGGCCGGACGAAACCGGACCCGTTGGGGGAGTTCCAAGGAAGGTCGTTTGAAGTCGCAACGCCGGGACAGAATGAGGTCCATTGATGCTGCGCCTATCGACGTTTGGAATTGCGGCCGTTCTGCTGACTGCATCCGCCGCGCTCACCGTTACTTATGCTCACGATAGCTGGATATCGCGCGGCGGCTTTCGCAACGGCGCCGGGGAATGGTGCTGTGGCGAAGGCGACTGCGAGGCCCTGCCGCCGAACAGCGTCAAGCTGAGCCCGGCCGGATATCAGATGGTCAATGGCGAGTTCGTGCCGCTGAACGAGGCCCAGCCCTCGCCGGACGGCGCCTACTGGCGCTGCCATCGGCCGGACGGCACGCGGCGCTGCTTCTTCGCCCCGCCGAACGGCATGTAGCGCCGCATCGGCCGGACGCGGGTCCGAGCCCAGGATCGCACGGCCGTGCCGGTTCATGCGCGCGGCTTCGTCCTGACGCGCCATGGCTTCCAAGGCGCATAGCCTTGACGCGTCATGGTCTTGACACGCCAGACGGCCGGGTCCAATTCACCCCGCGTGGTCCCGGCTCTCTGGCCGGGCCATCGCAATCACACAAGCACTCATGCCCAGCGACAGTAGAACCAGCGAAAACCCGTCTTTTCCGGCTGACATGGCCTGATCGCTGATCGGCTCGCCAGGGTCTGCCGGATCGGCAGATCGCGTGAGGTGAGCCATGGACACCGACCTCGCAAACGGCGCGCGTGACATCCACGCCATCGCCGCCGAACTCGCCAGCACCAAGCATGCCGCCGACCTCGTCGAGGCGCTGAACAACCTCGATCCGGACGAGTGCGCGCAGGTGTTCGCGCTGCTGCCGACCGAGCGGCTCGTGGAAGCGCTGGACGACGCCGAGCTGGATGACCCGGCCGGGCTGGTCGCTGCCCTGCCGCAGGATCAGGCCGTGGCGGTGCTGAACAACGTGTCGGCCGACCGCGTCACCGACATCCTGCAGCTGCTGCCGGAAGATGTCCGCTCCCCCCTGCTGGAGCGGCTCGATCCCGAGACCCGCGCGGCGGTCGCGCACCTGCTCACCTATCCGCCCAACACGGCCGGCAGCCTGATGACCACCGAGTTCGTCAGCGTGCCGGCCACCTGGACCGTGCAACAGACCATCGACCACATCCGCATGGTGGAGCGCACCCGCGAGACGGTCTACGCGATCTTCGTGGTCGATCCGCAGAAGAAGACGCTGCAGCAGTTCGTCACGCTGCGCCGGCTGATCACCGGCGATCCGGGCGCCTCGATCCTGTCGGTGGCGCGCGAGCCGATCTCCACCACCGCACTGGTGGACCGCGAGGACGTGGCGCGGCTGATTTCGAAATACGACCTGCTCGCGGTGCCGGTGGTGGACAGCGTCGGGCATATCCTCGGCATCGTCACGGTGGACGACATCATCGACACCATCTTCGAGGAAGGCACCGAGGACGTCCAGAAATTCGGCGGCGTGGTGGCCTCCGACGAGACCTATCTCAACATCGGCTTCCTGGAGATGCTGCGCAAGCGCGCCGGCTGGCTGTGCGTGCTGTTCCTCAGCGAGATGCTCACCGCCAGCGCCATGCAGCATTTCGAGTCGGAGCTGGAAAAGGCGGTGGTGCTCACCTTGTTCATTCCGCTGATCATGAGCTCGGGCGGCAATTCGGGATCGCAGGCGACCTCGCTGCTGATCCGCGCGCTGGCGCTGCGCGACGTCACGCTCGGGGACTGGTGGCGCGTCGCCATTCGCGAACTGCCGACGGGAATCACGCTCGGCTCGTTTCTGGCGGTGATCGGCATCGTCCGCATCACCGTCTGGCAGAAGTTCGGCCTGTTCGACTACGGCGAGCACTGGATCCTGATCGCCCTCACCGTCGGCCTGGCACTGATCGGAATCGTCACCTTTGGATCGATGGCCGGCTCCATGTTACCGTTCATCCTCAAGCGGCTGGGCTTCGATCCGGCCAGCGCATCCGCTCCCTTCGTCGCGACGCTGGTCGATGTCACCGGCCTCGTGATCTATTTCTCGGTCGCGCTCATCGTGCTGCGCGGCACGCTGCTGTAGCACTGCCGGCAACTGGAAACAAAAAGGCCCGCCGATGGCGGGCCTTTCGCTCTCCGAAGAGAGAAAGTCTTACTGAAGCTCGGCCGGCACCTTGCCGCCGTTGGCGGCCAGCTTGGTCATCACCTGCTTGTGGAGCCAGATGTTCATCGAAGCGGAGTCGCTCGTGTCGCCGGTGTAACCCAGTTCCTTGGCCAGCTCCTTGCGGGCAGACAGGCTGGAATCGAGATCGAGCGCTTTCATCAGATCGACGATCGACGTGCGCCACTCAAGCTTCTCTCCCTTCGCCGCCACCGCCTTGTCGAGGATCGGCGCGACATCGACGGTGGCTGCCGGAGCAGCACCGCCCGAAGCCGAGGCGCCGCCAGCGGCGGGCGCGTCGGCCGGAGCCGCTTCGGCCTTGGTGCCGAAAATCGCGCCCATGATCTTTCCAAAAATGCTCATCCGCTCACTCCTCCAAAAAATTCCGGCAGCTTCCACGCTGCGAAGCCATGGCGCCGCTGCCAAACGCCGCCTCGCCAGTCTAGGCCGCCAAGGTGTGGCTGCCAATGACAGTCGTCCCGAAATGTTGTCAACGACATTCCGGGCTTCACCGAAAACAGTCCCGCCGAATCCAATGCCTGTCCTGTCCGTCACGCTCCCGCGTGCTGACAGGCAAACCACAACATCATGACAGCAGTCCGCGTTCTCGAACCCGATCGAGACTGATCAGGCGCGCCTTAACGCATCGGAGCGAGATTGGTTCCGGCGTTGGCATGACGGGCCACGTTTTGGCCGCGGTCACCACGGACATTCCGCTCCATCGCAGTGTCCGAAGATGGCTGACCCATGATGTCCCGTCGCTCAATTCGCATCGCTCTGACCAGCCTCGCACTCTCGTGCTCCTTGCCGGGCCCGATCCTCGCCGCGACATGCGGCGCTCCCTTCGACGCCTGGCTCGGCGATGTGAGGCGCGAGGCGGCCGCGAAGGGAATTTCCGACAAGACCATCCGGAGCACGCTGGACGGTCTGACGCCGGACGACACGGTGCTTAAACGCGATCGCTCGCAGAAGGTCTTCCAGCAAAGCTTCGAGGAATTCTCCGCCCGCATGATCCCGCCGCGGCTGTTGCCGGGTTCGAACAGGATGAAGCAGTACGGCTCGCTGCTCGGCCGGATCGAGGAGCGCTACGGCGTCCCGGGCAGCGTCGTTGTCGCCATATGGGGTCTGGAGACGGATTTCGGCGCCAACACCGGCAAATTCCCGACACTGCGTGCGCTGGCGACCCTTGCGCATGACTGCCGGCGCGCCGAGACGTTTGGCACCGAACTGCTCGACGCGCTCGCCATCGTCGAGCGAGGCGATCTCGCTCCGGCCGAGATGCGCGGAGCCTGGGCCGGCGAAATCGGCCAGACCCAGTTCATGCCGTCGTCCTATCTCAAATATGCCGCCGATTTCGACGGCAACGGCCACGCGGACCTGCTGCGCAGCGTGCCCGACGTCCTCGCCTCCACGGCGAATTTTCTCGCCGCCAAGGGCTGGCAGCGCGGCAAGGACTGGGCCCCCGGATCGCCGAATTTCGAAGTGCTGAAGCAGTGGAACAAGAGCGACGTCTACAGCCGGACCGTGGCGAGTTTCGCTGCTCAGCTGGACAAGGCCCCGTAAAACATCCGCTTAAAACTGAATTATTATTTCATTTTTTCGGGTGTTCGGACGGCTACGCCCCTTCCACTCGTTCACTTGTTGAACCTGAAGATGCACCACACATCATAAATCTAATTATCTGATAGATATGGATTTTGTTGAAAACATCCGCTTACCGAAACACCTTTCGATTCGCCGTAAGTGAAGAAAGTGTCTCTGCCAGTCATGCAATCTTTACGTAGCTGCATCGCAACAATGCCAGTTTGCAATGCACAAATAGCATCTATATTCATTTTCGGAAGGCGAAGCTGAAAAGCTGAATCGCCTGAGAAGGAGAAGAACCATGCTGCTGTCAGTGATCCGGATGATCCGGGCTTTCAGGGACTATCAGCGCAACCTCGCCGAGCTGTCCCAGCTCAGCGATCGCGAGCTTGCCGACATCGGCCTCGACCGGTCGGACATTCCGCGCGTTGCGGCGGGTGCCTATAACGGCTGATCGAACTGGCCGTTGATTGATACGGATGACGCCCGCTCGCGCGGGCGTTGTCGTCTGTGCGGCGATAAGCCTTCGCTGTGCTCTCCCGGCGCGTTGCAACGATACCAGCCGGGCTTTAGATGTGGGCCTCATGACAGACCCGCATTGCACTCCCGTCCATGTCGTCGGCGCCGGACTTGCCGGCTCGGAAGCTGCCTGGCAGATCGCGCGGCGAGGACTGCCTGTCGTGCTGCACGAGATGCGCCCGCACCGGACCACCGAGGCCCACCGCACCGACGGACCCGCCGAACTGGTCTGCTCCAATTCCTTCCGCTCGGATGACGCCGCCACCAACGCCGTGGGCCTTCTGCACGAGGAGATGCGGCGGGCCGGCTCGCTGATCATGTCCGCGGCCGACGCCAACAAGGTGCCGGCAGGCGGCGCTCTGGCGGTGGACCGCGACGGATTTTCATCAACCGTCAGCGCAGCACTGACATCGCATCCGCTAATCACCATCGAACGAGGCGAGATCGGCGCGCTTCCGCCCGCCGAATGGCGTCAGGTGGTGATTGCCACCGGCCCGCTGACATCGGCACCGCTGGCGGAGGCTCTTCGCGGACTCACCGGCGAGGACAGCCTCGCCTTCTTCGACGCCATCGCGCCGATCGTCCATCGCGACTCGATCGATATGTCGATCGCGTGGTTTCAATCGCGCTACGACAAGGTCGGTCCCGACGGCAACGGAGCGGACTACATCAACTGCCCGATGACGCGGGAGCAGTACGAGGCCTTTGTCGCGGCGCTGATCGCGGGCGAGAAGACATCGTTCAAGGACTGGGAAACAACGCCCTATTTCGACGGCTGCCTGCCCATCGAAGTAATGGCCGAGCGCGGCCCAGAGACCTTGCGGCACGGCCCGATGAAACCTGTCGGCCTGACCAATCCGCGCGACCCGACTGTCAAGCCTTACGCGATCGTCCAGCTGCGTCAGGACAACAAGCTCGGCACGCTCTACAACATCGTCGGTTTCCAGACCAAGCTGAAGCACGGCGAGCAGACCCGCATCTTCCGGATGATTCCCGGCTTGCAGGCTGCCGAGTTCGCGCGCCTCGGCGGGCTGCATCGCAACACCTTCCTGAACTCGCCGAATCTGCTCGATCCGACACTTCGCCTGCACGCGCAGCCACGCCTGCGGTTCGCCGGGCAGATGACCGGCTGCGAGGGCTATGTTGAATCGGCGGCGGTCGGTCTGATGGCCGGTCTGTTCACCGCCGCGGACGCACGCGGCGAAGCGATGACGCCGCCCCCGCCGACCACGGCGATGGGTGCGCTGCTCGGCCACATCACCGGCGGCCACATCGAAACCATCGATGCCGGGCCGCGTTCGTTCCAGCCGATGAACATCAATTTCGGCCTGTTCCCGCCCCTCGCCGTCTCCCCGACGCGGCGGGCGGACGGCACGCGCCTCAAGGGCCCGGAAAAATCCGTCGCGCGCAAACAGGCCCTCAGCGCGAGAGCGCTGCACGATTTCGATCAGTGGATCGCCGCGATTGCGAGATTGCCGACGGCAGCCTGAGAGAAATCTATCCGCGCGACGCGCGCCACAGCGTCCAGAGGACTTTCAGACGCGACAGCGACGCGCGCGAAAACGGATGGGCCGTATCGATCCGATCGAGACGCGGCTTGATGAGAGCCAGCGGCAGGAAGGCGACGCGCGTCTCGCGCGGCAGATTCGCGATGTGCCCCTGCGCGGCCGTGAGGTGGGCACGGGCCATCTCGCGCAGATCGTCCAGAACCTTTCGCAGTTCTTCGCTGGCCTGGCCGGACAGCACCATGTCCAGATCGGCTCCGTGACGTCGCAGTACATCGGCCGGCAGAAAGCATTGTCCGCGCGAGGCATGGAGCGGCAGCAATTCCAGCACCCAGGCGAGGCCGCTGGCGAGCGCCGCCCTGCGCACGGCCTCGCTGGACGCCCCCTCGGCCGCGAGCGAGAACAGCACGCCCTCGGCCGCCTCCAGATAGGCTTCGAGCGCCGCCATTCCGGACATCGGATCGTCGTAGAGATCGAAGCGGTGGGCATCGACGATCCGCGTCAGCGCTTCGACCGGCCAGCCGCACGCGGCCTTCGCGCGCAGCAACTCCGCCGCAACGGGATTGCCCTGCGCTGCGCCATGCTCGGTCCCGCCCAGCAGATCGCCCCACCACTGCAACCGGATTTCGCCGGCCAGCGGCTGGGTGACGTGATCGCGCACGCCGGCGACCTCGATGTTGAAGGCATGGAGCGCCAGCAAGGCGCGCCGCCGCTCCGGCCCGACGAACAGGGTGCTGGCGTAGCGCGGGAAGTCATGGCTGCGGACGAGCGCGGCACAATGCGCGGCGTTCCCGTCGTCACGCGCCTCCGTCATGGCACGGCGATAAGGGCGGCTGCCACCCGTCGCCGCTCGGCGACCATTACGTTGTAAGTGCGGATCGCGGGTCCGGTCATCATGGTATCCAGCGAGATCCCGTTGGCGCGGCACAGTTCGCGCAGGTGTTGCGGCGCAATCCAGACGACGGTTCCGGTGCCGATCAGCAGGGTGTCGATCCGCGCGGCTTCAGTGAACACCCGCTTCAGCGAATACTCGTCGATCTGGCGCGGATCGCTCACCTCCCACGCCCGCATGCTGTCCGGCAGGCACAGCAGCGAGCCACGGTGCGACATGTCGGCGAAGCGGAATCCGCCGTTTCCATAGGCGTCGATCGCGGCCGCGCGCGGCAGATGCGGATCGTCGGCCGACGCCACCGGAGCGACCTTACGCCTTTTTCTTCGGCTCGTCGCCCGCGTCTCCCCGCGTCGCGCCGACGCCCAGATAAATCAGGATCGGGGCCGCGATGAAAATCGAGGTATAGGTGCCCACCAGCACCACGCCGAACATCATCGTCGCCGTAAAGCTGTGGATGGCGTTGCCGCCGAACAGCAGCAGCGCGAGCAGCGCCAGCGTCACCGTGACGTGGGTGATGATCGAGCGCGACAGCGTCGAGTTGACCGATTCGTTGAGAACGTCCGGCATCGGCATTTTCTTGTACTTGCGCAGAATTTCACGGATGCGGTCGTAGATGACCACCGTGTCGTTGAGCGAATAGCCGAGAATGGTCAGCAGCGCGGCGATACTGGTCAGGTCGAAATCGATCTGAAAGATCGACATGAACCCGATCGTCAGAACGATATCGTGGACGTTGGCGATCATCGCGCCCAGCGCGAACTGCCATTCGAACCGGAACCAGAGATAAATCAGAATGCCGAGAATGGCGAGCAGCAGGCCGAGCATCCCATAGGCGAGCAGTTCGCCCGAGACGCGCGGACCGACCACCTCGACCCGGCGGTACTCGACGCTGTCGCCGAGCGCCTGACGCACCTTCTGCACGGCCTCCTGCTGCGCGGCATCGCCGCCCGGCTGTTCGGCAATACGGATAAGAACATCCGACGGTCCGCCGAACTGTTGAAGTTGCACTTCGCCAAGATCAAGAGCGCTCAGTGTCGTGCGCATGGTCGCGATGTCGGCCGGGCCAGCCTTCTGCTGCACTTCCAGCAGCGTGCCGCCACGGAAGTCGATGCCGAAATTCAGCCCGTGAGTGAAGAACAGGACGATGGCCGCGATCGACAGCAGTGCGGAGATTGGAAAGCTGATGCGCCGGAAGCGCATGAAGTCGAACCTGGTGACGTCCGGCACCAGCCTCAACGCCGGCAGCCAGCCGAAGATGCTCACCACCGTGAGCACCGCAATCAGGACGCCGAGTCCGATAAGAATCCAGTGTGTCAAGGAAAGCCCCGTCGTCTCAGATCGGCACTGACTGCGGCCGTTTCCAGCGCACCCACCACGATACGATCAGCCGCGTCAGCGTAAAGGCGGTGAAAACCGTCGTGATGATGCCAATCCCGAAGGTTACGGCAAAACCGCGCACTGGGCCTGTGCCGATATAAAACAGCACCGCCGCTGCGATGAACGTTGTGATGTTGGAATCGAGGATCGTCGCGAGCGCCCGCTTGAAGCCCGCGTCGATGGCCTGGATCGCATTGCGGCCGCTTCGCAGTTCCTCGCGGATGCGCTCGTAGATCAGCACGTTGGAGTCCACCGCGATGCCAACCGTCAGCACGATACCCGCGATGCCCGGCAGCGTCAGCGTGGCGTTCAGCAACGACAGCACACCGAAGATCATCGCGACGTTCACCGCGACGGCGATGTTGGCGATCACGCCGAACAGTCGGTAGGTCAGCAGCATGAAGATGATGACGAGAATCGAGCCGACATAGGCGGCGCGTTCGCCGGCCTGGATCGAGTCCTGACCAAGGCCGGGACCGACTGTGCGCTCCTCGACGATGGTCAGCGGCGCCGGCAGCGCGCCGGCGCGCAGCAGGATCGCCAGATCGTTGGCGCCCTGCACCGTGAAACTCCCGGAAATCTGCCCGGAGCCGCCGGTGATCGGCTCGCGGATGACGGGCGCGGAGATCACCTCGTTGTCGAGAACAATGGCGAAGGGCTGGCCGACATTCTCGGTCGTCGCCTGCGCGAACTTGCGGGCGCCGGAGGTGTTGAAGCGGAACGTCACGATCGGCTCGCCGGTGCGCTGGTCGAAGCCCGGCTGGGCATCGGTCAGATCCGCGCCGGAGACCAGCACCTGCTTCTTGATCAGATACGGCACCTTCGGCGAGGAGGCGCTCATCAGGAGCTCATCCTCCGGCGGCACCCGCCCCTGCGCCGCCTGCTCAGGCGGCACGGACGAATCGACCATGCGGAAATCGAGCTTGGCGGTCTTGCCCAGCAGTTCCTTCAGGCGGGTCGGGTCCTGCAGGCCCGGCACCTGAACGAGGATGCGATCCAGCCCCTGACGCTGGATCAGCGGCTCGACCGTGCCGAGTTCGTTGACGCGGCGCTCCACGATCTGGATAGACTGCTCGACCGACTGGCGGATCCGCTCGTTGATGGCGGCCTGCGGCACGCTCAGGCGGATCAGTCCGCCGCCCGCGTCGCTGACCTCGACGGTCCGCTGGCCGGACGATCCGAGAATGCCGCCGAGCGGCTGCGAGAGTTCACGCAGCTTGGTCAGCGCGGCCGACAGATCGGTGTCCTTGACCCGGACCTCGACCACGTCGTTGCGCACGTTCAGGCCGGTGTATCCGATCTTGGCGTCGCGCAGGGTGCGGCGCACGTCGTCGCGCACCTGATCGAGCTTGTCCTTGCGAACCGAGTTCGAATCCACTTCCAGCAGGATGTGCGACCCGCCCTGGAGATCGAGGCCGAGCACGATATGGCGCTGGGCCCAGGCGGGCCAGGTCTTCACCGTCGATTCGGGGAAGAAGTTCGGAACAGCGAACAGGCAGACGATCAACGCCGTCAGCACGGTTGCGAGCGCCTTCCACGGCGTGAAGTACAACATCTCGTAGACCTGTCAGATCGGAAAAGGCGGCCGGCGGCGCGTCAGCATCAGCTCGCGGCCGCCTCGTCCTTATCCTTGTCCTTGCCTGTCTCGGCTTTTTCCTTGGCGGGTTCGCCCTTGGTCCGCACGCCGGAGATCATCTGGCGCATCTGGCGAACGCGAACGCCGTCGGCAATCTCGAACTCCACCTGATCGTCATCGACCACCTTGGTCACCTTGCCGACCAGACCGCCGCTCGTCACGATGGTGTCGCCGCGCCGCACGTTCTTCACCATGTCGGCGTGCTCGCGCACCTTCTTCTGCTGCGGCCGGAGGATCAGGAAGTACATGATCACGAAGATCAGGACGAACGGCAGCAGCGACATCAACATGCTGCTGGTGTCGCCCCCGGCGGCCGCCTGGGCGTAGGCAGGAGTAATCAGCATTCGGACGATCCTTCAGGCCGCGATCCGGTTGCGGCGGGCCTAGTCTGGGTCAAATTCGCGCGGACTATAGCGGCCAGCGCCCCAATTGCAACGCCGCCCCGCCGCGCCAGACTGCCGCTTGCAGCCCTTGTCCCCGCTCGCTAAGGGTGCGCCGCAAGGAACGCTCACATGCCCAAGAATAGTCAGAAGAATAGTCCGAAAAAAGGCCGCCCGGCGCGCGCGAAAGCCGCAAGGGTCTCAACCCGCCCGGCCGCGGCAAAACGCCCCTCACCGCCCCCGTCGCCTGATGTGAACGAGCGGATCGCCCGGGCGCTCGAATCCATCGCCGCCCACCTTGGAGCCTCCGCCGCGAAGCCCCCGGGACCAGAGATTTACGCCGCCGCCGATGCCTTCATCTGGAATCCGGAGGGGCGGCTCGTGCCGGTTCCGCGGGTCAACCGGGTCGAACTGATGCTGCTCAAGGGCGTCGACCGCATGCGCGACACCCTGATCGAGAACACCGAGCGTTTCGCGCGCGGCCTGCCCGCCAACAACGCCCTGTTGTGGGGTGCGCGCGGCATGGGCAAGTCCTCTCTCGTCAAGGCGGGTCATGCCGCCGTGAACCGGCTCCCCGACATCGCCGGCCGGCTGAAGCTGATCGAGATTCATCGCGAGGATATCGAGAGCCTGCCGGCGCTGATGGCGCTGCTGCGCGCATCCGACTGCCGCTTCATCGTGTTCTGCGACGACCTGTCGTTCGACGGCAACGATGCATCCTACAAGTCACTGAAAGCCGTACTGGAAGGCGGCATCGAAGGGCGCCCCGACAACGTGATCCTCTACGCAACCTCGAACCGCCGCCATCTGCTGGCGCGCGAGATGGTCGAGAACGAGCGCTCGACCGCGATCAATCCCGGCGAGGCCGTCGAGGAAAAGGTTTCGCTGTCCGATCGCTTCGGCCTGTGGCTCGGCTTCCATCGCTGCAGCCAGGACGAATACCTCGCCATGGTCCGGGGCTACTGCGAACATTTCGGCATCCGCATGGATTCCGAACAACTCGAACGCGAGGCTCTCGAATGGGCCACCACGCGCGGCTCGCGCTCGGGCCGCGTCGCCTGGCAGTTCGTTCAGGAGATCGCCGGCCGGCTTGGCGTCAGGCTTTCGGCCAACTGAACGCCGTCACACAACAAAAAGCCGCCCGGAAGGGCGGCTTTTCTGCCGGGAAGCTGTCGGCGTCACGCTCCGTTGAGAAACTGGAGCGGATCGACGGGCGACGATCCCTTGCGGATCTCGAAGTGGAGCTGCGGTGACCCCACCTCGCCCGACTGGCCGGACTTGGCGATCACCTGACCACGCTTGATGGTCTCGCCACGCTTCACCAGCACCTCACTCGCGTGGGCATACGCGGTGACATAACCATTGGAATGCCGCACCAGCACGAGGTTGCCGTAACCCTTCAGCTCGTTGCCGGCATAGGCGACCACGCCATCCTCGGCGGCCTTCACCGGCGTGCCTTCCGGCACGGCGACATTGATGCCGTCATTCTGCTTGCCATTGGTCTTGGCGCCATAGGCGGTAATGACACGGCCGCGCACCGGCCAGCGGAACGAAGGCAGGCCTCCGGTCGCTTCCGCTGCCTTGACCGGCGTCGGTTCAGCTTCCGCCTCAGGCGGTGTCGAGGTGGCGCTGGCAAGCCGCGCCTTCTGCACCGGCCCGGCGGGTGCGGCCGCCACCGGCTGGGCCTGAGCGACGGCCACGGGAGCGGGAGCCGGCTGGGCGACCGGCGCGGGCTGCGCAACCTGCGGCGCAGGGGCCGCCGCAGCCGTGCGGGTCTGCGCCGGAATCGTCACGCGCGAGCCGAGCCTCAGCGGCGTGGTCGGCGTCATGTTGTTGGCGCGCGCCAGATCGGCGACGCTGATCCGGTTGCGCCGCGCGATGCCGGCCAACGTATCGCCGCGATTAACCACGTGGACGCCCGCCGCGGCCGGAGCCGCCGCAACCGGCGCGGGGACCGGAGCCGCTGCGGGTGCCGGAGTCGCTCGCGCGGCGACTGCTGCCGGTGCCGGGATGATCAGTTGCTGGCCAGGCTGCAGCGCGCGCGGCCCCTTGTAGCCGTTGGCCTGCAGGATCGCGGCGGTCGACACGTTGTAACGGCGGGCCAGCACCTCAAGCGTATCGCTGGTGCCGACGATGATCTTCGTGCCCTGTGGCGCAGCGGGACGGGCCGCGACCGAGCGCGGCGCGGTCGATGCCGTCGTTTCGAGCGTCGGCTGCGCCGGCGGCGTGTAGGAGGCCATTCCGCGCCCGCCGCCCGACGTCACCGCCGGAGCCTGCGCCGACGGATACGACCTCGGCGCGGAAATCACCGGCGGCGGGGACGTGTATTGCGGCTGGGGCTGCTGATACTGCGGCTGCTGGTAGGACTGCTGCTGGTAGGACTGCTGCTGGTACGGCTGCGGCTGCTGATAATACGGCTGCTGCGGGGGAGCCTGATACTGGGGCAGCGGCCGGCTTTCGACATAGCCGGACGAGGCGCGCGGCGGTGGAGGCCGGACCGAACCGGTCGCCTCATTCTGGCCCGCGAAGGGATTTGAAAAAGAACTCTGGGACAGGCGGGTCTGCGTATCGGCGCTGCACCCAGCAAATCCAATGGAAACCAGCGCCAGCGCCGCAACCTGCGGAACGCGGCGCGAGCCGAATAGATGAAAGACCCCGGACATGGTTACTCACTCGTACGCAACGCCACACAATTGCTAAGTAAATAAACACCGTGCCCGTAACTAAAGGCTTAACCACATCCTCCCGTCGCGTTCTCCTCCGGTGCAAATCTCCGGAACCCGATCAGAGTTCGCGCGCGAGCCCGCGCAGAGCGGGCACGAAGCGGACGCCGATCAGTTCGCGCCGGCTGAACTGGTCAGCCGCTCTCGTCACCCGCACCAGCGTTTGAGTGCCAGCCGGCGGCCCGACCGGCCCGACCAGAATGCCGTCAGGTTCAAGCCGCTGGAGCAATGCGTCCGGGATGTCCTCCATCGCGGCCGTGACGATGATCCGGTCGAAGCCTCCCGTTTCCTGCGGCAAATCGAAGCCGTCGCCGAAACGGACCTCGACATTGTCGTATCCAAGGCGCCGCAAGCGTTCCCGGGCAGAGCCCGCCAGCGTCCTGAACCGCTCGACGGTGATGACATCGCGGCACAGCCGCGACAGCACAGCCGCCTGATAGCCGGAGCCGGTCCCGATCTCGAGCACGCGATGCGATGACCGCACCTGCAACTGCTCGGTCATGTAGGCAACGACGAACGGCTGGCTGATGGTCTGACCGCAAGCAATGGGAAGCGCGATATCCAGATGCGCGGCGTCCTTATCCTCCGGCCGGACGAACGCCTGACGCGGCACCTCCTCCATTGCGCGCAAAACGGCCCGATCACTGAGACCGCGCTGACGCAGCGCCAGTTGAAACAGCGCCCTCGGATCCGGAGAAAGATCGGGCGACATGGAAAACTCCTTTCACGAACCGGGCTCCTGCAGGCTCCGCAGCCTTGCTGCTATTTGCGTTTCGCAGCGTTATTTGGCACCTTGCCACAATCCTGGCCCCCCACAAAAATGAGGACTCTTGATGTCGACCCCATCGTCCCGACGCGGCTCTGTCCTGATCGTGGAGGACGAAGCCATGATCCGGCTGATGGTGTCCGACATGCTCGACGAACTCGGCTTTTCCGTCGTCGCTGAAGCGGGCGAAATCGACGACGCCATCCAGTTGGCCCGAACCTGCGATTTCGACGTCGCGATCCTCGACGTGAATGTCAACGGCAAGATCATCTCGCCGGTCGCCGAGGTGATCGAGCAGCGCCAGTTGCCATTCGTTTTCGCAACCGGATATGGCGCTGCCGGCGTGCCGGAGGAGTTCCGCAATCGCCCCGCGCTGCAAAAGCCGTTTCAGCTCGAAACGCTGGCGCGAATTCTCGATGGCCTGATCGGCGCTCCGGGCGGAGAAGCGCCGTCATTGTAAGCCGGGACGACGGCGCTCAGTTCAGAACGTCGAGCAGCGCGCGCGAGAACTCCTCGTCCGTCCGGTCCAGACGCAGTGGCGTCACCGACACGAAACGCGCCGCCATCGCCGCGAGATCCGTGCCCTCCGGCGGCGGCTCGGTCTGCGCGAGGCGCTCGAATCCGATCCAGAAATAGGGATTGTTGCGGCCATCGCGCCGCTCGTCGATGCGCAGGAAACCCTGATTGCGTTTGCCCTGCCGCGTCACGACGACGCCGCGCACCTCGTCCGGCGCACACGCCGGGAAGTTCACGTTGATGACGACGTTGCGCGGCACGCCGACTTTCAGAATCCGCTGCACGATATCGGGACCGAATTTCAGCGCCGTATCCCAGAACGGCTTGTGACGGGAATCGATTCCGAACTCCTGCGACAACGCGAAGGACGGCAGGCCGAGAATGGTGCCTTCGAGCGCACCTGCGATCGTTCCGGAATAGACAACATCCTCCGCGACGTTGCGGCCGCGATTGACGCCGGAGAGAATGGCGTCCGGCATCTTGTCGGCGCAGACGTGCCGCGAGCCCATGATCACGCAATCGGTCGGCGTGCCGCGCACCGCGAAGTGGCGCGGACCGACCTGACGCAGCCGCAGCGGGTCGTTGAGCGACAGCGAATGCGAAACGCCGGACTGGTCAAGCTCGGGCGCGACGACCCAGACGTCCTCGGTGAGCGTGCGCGCGATCTTCTCGACGATCTTCAATCCGTCGGCATTGATGCCGTCGTCGTTGGTGCAGAGAATGCGCATCACGATCCTTTCTCGATGACTTTCAGCCCGCCCATGTAGGGCTGCAAAACCTCCGGCACGGCGATCGTGCCGCCGTCCTGCTGATAGGTCTCCATCACCGCGATCATCGCGCGGCCGACGGCGGTGCCCGACCCGTTCAGCGTGTGCACGAAACGCGGCTTGCCGTCGCCGCCGCGCACGCGCGCATTCATGCGGCGCGCCTGAAAGTCTCCGCACACCGAGCAGGATGAAATCTCGCGGTACATGCCACCCTCGCCCTGCCCCGGCATCCAGACCTCGATGTCGTAGGTCTTCTGCGAGGCGAAGCCCATATCGCCGGTGCACAGTGTCACCACGCGATAGTGCAGCCCGAGCCGCTTCAGCACTTCCTCGGCGCAGGACAGCATGCGCTCGTGCTCGTCGAGGCTGGCTTCCGGCGTCGTGACCGAAACCAGTTCGACCTTGCTGAACTGATGCTGGCGGATCATGCCGCGCGTGTCGCGGCCGGCCGCTCCCGCCTCGGCGCGGAAGCAGTGCGTCAGCGCCGTGAGGCGCAGTGGCAGTTCCTTCTCGTCGAGAATGGATTCCCGGACCAGATTGGTCAGCGGCACCTCGGCGGTGGGAATGAGCCAGTGGCGATTGCGTGCATCCTCGACCATGTCGGCGAACAGGGCCCGCGCCCGTTCATCCGCCATATCGAGATCGGCGACGATGCCCTGCGCCGCCCAGGCGCGCGAGGCCGCATCGCCCTCCTTGTCGACGGCGGCTTCGCACAGCGCATCGGACAAGCGCCGGATATTGAAGGATCCGGATGCTGCGAAAAACTGATCGTCCTCGAATTTCGGCAGCTGCGCCGTTCCGAACATCGCCTCGTCCCGCACCAGCAGCGGCGGGCTCACCTCGGCATAGCCGTGCTCGCCGGTGTGCACGTCGAGAAAGAACTGGCCGATGGCGCGCTCCAGCCGCGCGAGGCCGCGCTTGAGCACGACGAAGCGCGAGCCGGACATCTTCGCCGCGGCCTCGAAATCCATGAAGCCGAGCGCCTCGCCGAGCGCGGTGTGGTCCTGCGGCTTGAACGCGTAGCTGCGGGGCTCGCCGTAGCGGTGATGCTCGACATTGTCGTGTTCGTCCGCGCCATCCGGAACTTCGGCGAGCGGCATGTTCGGAATGGCGGCGAGCCTGTCGGCCAATTCCCTGACTACTCGCCGTTCCTCTTCCTCCAGATTCGCAATCGAGTCCTTGGACTTAAGCACCTCTGCTTTCAAGCGCTCAGCTTCAATCAAGTCTCCGGCTTTCATCGCCTGGTGGATACTTCCTGACGCAGATTTGCGCTTGGCTCTCCAAGTTTCCAAGACGCGCAATATAGCCAGCCGTCGCTCATCGATGGCCAAAAGAGAAGCAGACAGAGGCGCAAGACCGCGCCGCTTCAGTGCAGCGTCGAACGCCTCCGGATTGTCTCGAATGAAACGGATGTCGTGCATGGGAAATCTGTCCGGATCGGTGCCGCAAACTGCGAGGCCGGACACGACACATTCCACGCGGAGAGCGCGTCCGGGCGGGCATCCCTACCCCGAATGGCCGCGCTTTCAAAGGGCTGCGTCCGGCGAAAATCGCCGCCGCGCGGGCAATCGGGCAAAGCCCTATTCGGCGGGACTTGTGGAGGCTGAGGCGGCTGCGTCCTTGGCCGCCTTCTCGGCCGCCGCCTTTTTCTCGACCAGGCCGACCGCGATCACCGCACCCTCGTAGAGAATCAGCAGCGGAATCGCCAGCGACGCCTGACTGATCACGTCCGGCGGCGTCAGAACGGCGGCGATGACGAAGGCGCCGACGATGAAATAGCGGCGCTTTTCCTTCAACTGCTTGGAGGTGATGATCCCGATCCGGCCGAGCAGCGTCAGGATCACCGGCAGCTGGAACGCGACGCCGAACGCGAAGATCAGCGACATCATCAGCGACAGATATTCGCCGACCTTGGGCAGCAGCGCGATCTGCGCCGTCTCGTCGCCGCCGGATTGCTGCATGCCCAGCGAGAAACGCACCAGCATCGGCAGCACGACGAAGTAGACGACCAGCGAACCCAGCACGAAGAAAAACGGGGTCGCCACCAGATACGGCACGAAGGCCTGCCGCTCGTTGCGGTAAAGCCCCGGCGCGACGAACTTGTAGATCTGGGTCGCGACGATCGGGAACGAGATGAAGGCCGCGCCGAACATCGCCAGCTTGAGCTGGGTCAGGAAGTATTCGAGCAGTGCCGTATAGATGAATTTGGAATTGTCCGCGCCAGCCACCCAGACGAACGGCCAGACCAGAACGTTGTAGATCTGCTTGGCGAAGAAGAAGCAGAAAATGAACGCGATGCCGAACGCCAGGAGCGCCTTGATCAGCCGCGACCGCAGCTCGATCAGGTGATCCATCAGGGGAGCCTTGCTGGCGTCGATGTCTTCCTGGCTCATGACGCTTTGGCTTTGACTTCGGGTTCGACGTCCACAGCGCCCGCCTCAGGCTGGACCCGCTCGGGCGGAACGATCTCAAGCGCAGCAGGCCCAAGCGAGACAGGCTCGGACGGGACGGGTTCGGGCTGAACCAAAGCCACCGCCTCGCCGGGCGACGGCTCGCCGACGGTCGCGCTCTCGGCGACCTGCACCTCCGCCGCCTTCTCTTCTTCCGCCAGGGTCTCGAAAGCGGGCTGCTCGGGCGTCGTCGGCAGTTCGGCCGGGGTCGCCGGCGTGGACGGATCGCCGGCTTTCAGGGCGTCCTCGACATCCTGCTTGGCCGCCTCGAAGACGTTGCCGCTGGTGATATTGCCGGCCGTCTCCTTGATATCGTCGAACTGCTTCTTGACGTCGGCCAGTTCCGCCTCGCGCAGGGCTTCCTGAAACTGGCCCTGAAACTCGGCGGCCATCCGGCGGACCTTGCCCATCCACTGGCCAACCATGCGCAGGACGCCGGGGAGTTCCTTGGGGCCGATGGCGATCAGCGCCACGACGCCGATGACGACAAGTTCACTCCAGCCGATATCGAACATGGCACATTCCGCTTGCCGGACGCGCGTGGATCACGCGCCTCCGCACCGTCACAGGCGATCAGACGACCTTGCTGCCGACGTCGGAACGGGTGTTGGTCGAGTTGGCGTTGTCGATGGACTTCACCGGCTCGTTCTTGTCGGCCGTCTTCTCGTCGTCCTGCATGCCCTTCTTGAAGGCCTTGATGCCCTGGGCCACGTCGCCCATCAGGTCGGAAATCTTGCCGCGCCCGAACAGCAGCAGGACGACCGCGATGACGACGATCCAGTGCCAGATACTCAACGAACCCATGCCGCAACCCTCCAGACACGCGGGCCGCATGACGCGGCCAGATTTTCCTCAAACTAGGCTCCGGGGGTGTCAAAAACAAGGACTTCGGGAGCGGCCGATCTTCGCATTGCTGCGGATTGTGCACAGCACAGTTTCGTGGCAGCGGTAGCCCGGTCAGGCCTCGTCGTCCTCGCGGCCGGGCTCTTCGTCGCCCGCCGGCGAGGCATCCGTTCCGTCCGGATCGCCGGACTCGTCCGCACTGTCGAAGGCTTCGGCCTCGTCGATGCCGTCTGCCGCCTCTCCGTCCTCGTCGTCAGACAGGTCGGTCACGACCACAAGCGTCTCTTCCAGAACGAGTTCTTCTTCCAGCCCAACTTCGGAGACTTCGGCCGACTCCGTATCGGCGCCGTCTTCGTCCGAGACCTCCGCCTCGGCGTCCGGGGTGTGATCCACCACGTCCGCCACCGGCGCGGCCCCCTCGTGTTCCACCTCGACCGCCGGCGCGAGGCCATAGTCGAGCTCGCCCGCTTCCAGCGGTTCCTCGTCCTCGCGCAGCGTCGCGTCGTCGGACGGTGACGGAATGTTGAAGCCGGACGGCAGTCGGGGATCGAGCAGACCCGTGCCTTTCAGTTCCTCAAGGCCCGGCAGATCGCCGAGCGCCTCAAGGTTGAACTGCGACAGGAAGGTTTCCGTCGTGCCGAAGGTCAGCGGGCGGCCCGGCACCTTGCGGCGGCCGCGCGGCTTGATCCAGCCGGTCTCCAGCAGCACGTCCAGCGTGCCCTTGGAGGTGGCGACGCCGCGGATTTCCTCGATTTCGGCGCGCGTCACCGGCTGGTGATAGGCGATGATCGCCAGCACCTCGATGGCCGCCCGCGACAGCTTGCGCGTCTCGGTGGATTCGCGCGTCATCAGCCACGACAGGTCGGAGGCCGTGCGGAACGCCCATTTGCCGCCGATCCGCACGAGATTGACGCCGCGCAACGCGTAATCCGCCTGCAGCAGCTCAAGCGCCGCCTTCACGTCCACGCCATCGGGCATGCGCTTGGCGAGCGCAGCGGCATCGAGCGGCTCGGCCGACGCGAACAGCATGGCTTCCAGAAGGCGCAGTTCTTCCGGGCGCGCAACGGGTTCCTCGGCCATGGACGCCTCCTCGATATCCTCGACGATGCGAAACTCTGCCAGGCTTGCCATGGCGCTTCTCCTTCCCAAATCACTCTGCCGAAGCGGCCGCATCGGGCGTAAGGCCGGCGGGACGCTTGCGGAAATACAGGGGCGCGAACGGCCCCGACTGCTGCAGATCGAGGGAACCGTCGCGCACCAGTTCGAGCGCGGCGGCGAAACTCGACGCAAACACGGTGGCCTTCTGCGAGGGCTCAAGGACGTACTGCATCAGGTAACTGTCGAGACTGCCCCAGTCGGCGGTCTCGGTCATACCGACCAGCCGCTCCAGCGACGCGCGCGCCTCAACCAGCGACCATACTGACCTCTTGGCCAGATGCACCGTGGCCAGCACGCCCTGCTGACGCTGGGTCGCGTAGGCCGTCAGAAGATCATAAAGCGTCGCCGACCATTTCGGGTGCCTGATCTCGGCGATCGCCTCCGGCGCGCCGCGCGCGAAAATATCCCGCCCGAGTTGCGGGCGTGTGATCAGCCGGTTGGCCGCCTCGCGGATCGCCTCGAGCCGGCGCAGACGGTTGGCCAGCGCGGTGGCCATTTCCTCCGCGCTCGGGCCCTCGGCCTGCGGCGGCTCCGGCAACAGCAGGCGCGACTTCAGGAAGGCGAGCCACGCTGCCATCACCAGGTAGTCGGCGGCCAGTTCCAGCCGGAGCTTCCGCGCTTCCTCGACGAATACGAGGTACTGCTCGGCGAGCGCGAGGATGGAAATCTTGGCGAGATCGACCTTCTGCTGACGGGCCAGCGCGAGCAGCAGGTCGAGCGGCCCTTCGTAGCCGCCGACATCGACCATCAGAGTCGGCTCGTCGTCGGCGACCTCGACCGGACGGGTTGCCTCGAAAGGAAGAATCTCCGCCGACATCAGCTCAAGGCTCCTGCCTTTGCGACAAGTTCATCCAGTTCGGCGCGGGCGGCGACGCGGTCCAGCGTTTCAGCCACGGTCCGCGCAGCCTGAACGCGGCTAGCCCGCTCCAGCGCGAGTCCCGCCAGAACCGGAGCCTGCGCGGCGACTTCCCGCATCTCGTCGAGCTTCCCATTGCAGTGGAGGATCACGTCGCAACCCGCTGAAATCGCAGCATGCGACCGCTCGGCGATCGAGCCGGCCAGCGCGTTCATCGAGACGTCATCGCTCATCAGCAAACCTTGGAACCCAATCGACCTGCGAATCACACGGTCAATCATTGTCGCAGATGTTGTCGCGGGATGGGCCGGGTCGATGGCGTTGAACACAACATGTGCGGTCATCGCCATGGGCAGATCGGCGAGCGGCCGGAACGCCGCGAAATCGGTGCGCTCGAGCTCCTCCCCGGTCGCCGTGACGACCGGAAGCTGATGGTGACTGTCGGCATTCGCCCGCCCATGCCCCGGAATGTGCTTGAGCACCGGCAGCACGCCCCCGGCGGCAAGGCCGCCCGTTACGGCGCGCGCGATGGCCGCGACCTGCTCCGGCGTCGAGCCATAGGCACGGTTGCCGATCACGTCGTTGGCGCCGGGCACGGGAACGTCCGCCAGCGGCAGACAATCGACATCGATGCCAAGATCCGCCAGATCGGCCGCGATCAGGCGCGCGCTGAGCCAGGCCGCCCGCAGCCCGAGATCATGATCCTGTTGATAAAGCGCTGCGAACACCGCGCCCGGCGGATAAGCCGGCCAGTGTGGCGGTCCCAGCCGCTGCACCCGCCCGCCTTCCTGATCGATCAGGACGGGCGCATCATCAACGTCGATTACAGACCTTAAATCTGAAACAAGTTCAGAAACTTGTGTCGGAGATTGAACATTTCTCTTGAAGAGAATGAAGCCCCAAGGCTGCGTGTCGCGCAGAAAAACGCGCTCCTCTGCGGTTAGCGAGAGCCCCGAAACACCGGTGATGAATGCGCGCGAAAAGGCCATCTGGCGCGCTTAAACCCTCCGCGCCGGGCCGGTCAAGGAAGCGGCCGTTAATTCCTTTGGACGACGCACTGCCCGCCGGCGGATTTCAGACTTCCGCACAGCTGGGCCGCCTCCTCGGAGGAACCGAACGGTCCGACCATGGCGCGGTAGTACACGCCCTTGTCGCCGAGATCGGCTTTCCGGATCACCGGCGAACGCGACCCGAGAACCGACGGGAACTTGCCCTGCAGGACACGATAGGACGCCTGCGCCTCGGCTTCCGTGCGCTGCGAGGAGACCTGCACCAGGTAATTGCCGCTCGCCACCTGCTGCGCCGGAGCCGTCGAGGCCGTCCGGACGGAACGCGTATCCGCAGCGCCCTGCGGCGACAGCGACAGCGGCCCTCCGGAGGAAGCCGCGGGCGCGGTCGGAACGGCCGGAGCCGGAACCGGGCGTGTCGCCGTCGTCGTGACGCGCGCGCCCTGCGCCTGCGGCGCGGGAACGCCGTTCGGTGTCACATCCGGCTGATCGGGTCGCACGCTGAGGGTACGGACCCGGCGCGGCTCCTCACCCGAGATGACCCCGTTGCCCGATGTCGGTGCCGGACGCGTATTCGGGATCGAAGCCGTCGCGCCGGGACTGAACGCCGGCAGCACAGCCTTGGGCCCCGCCCGGGTCGGGTCCGTGACGTCCACCGGCTGCTCCTCTCGGGACACCATCCGTTCGGTGCCGCTGGCGCTGGCCAGACGATCCTGGATCGGCTTTCCGGACGCTTCCGCCTGGGTCGGCGGCACGATCTTCGTCGGCCCCGGATCGGCCTTGATGATCGGAGGCTCCCCGCTACGCGGCGAACCGACATAGCTGCGATAGCCGTAGGCTCCGGCCGTGCCAACCACCGCCAGCGCGAGCACGGCGGCGACGGTCATCATACCCCCCCGGCGCTTGCGCGGCGGTTCGGCGGCGTCCGCGTAGCCGTCATACTGGCCATACTGGTCGGCGTAGCCATCCTGCGGCTGCGCGGCATAGGGATCGTAATCTGCGGCCGAATCCTGCTGGCCGTACAGCACCTCGTCGTAGCGCGACGGGTCATACGGATCGGCGCCGGGATCGACGGTCGCTCCCTGATACCCCTGCGGTGCAGCGGCATAGTGCGCGGCATCGTCATAGGCCTGGGCGCTTTCGCCATAGGCCGGCGGTAGCGGCGGCGCCGGCGGCTGCGGTGCCCGCACGGCGGGCGGCTCGGTCCGGTAGGAACTGTACTGCGACTGGGGAACCGGCGTCTGCACGGCGGGCGACTGCTGACGCGAGGCGGCCCGCTGCACCCAGGACGGCGCGCCGGCTGGCGGCTGCGGCTCGACGTCCGGCGCGCGGGCGGCCGGCGGCTGCGCCGGGAAGCCTGCCTCCTTGGCGAAATCGCCGAAGGTATCGGCCTGCCCGATCAGGCGGGCCAGCTCGGCAAGAGGATCATTGTCCGTGGTCCGCCGCGCACCGGGGGCGGACTCGCGGGACGATTGGGCGGCATTCTGATAGCGATCAGCCATGTGGTCTTGCGTCCCCTCGCGAGGCCGAAGCTACCCACCGAGCCTGCGGCCACCGCTGAAACCCGCCGTCACAAGCCCCCGCGTGACCGGCGTCATGTCCCCGTTTATCGCATCTCGTTCGGGGCATGGACGCCAAGAAGGGCGAGGCCCGATGCCAGGACCGAGACAACGCTCTGGACCAATGCCAGTCGCGCGTCCGTGATCTGTGCATCATTATTGATAATGAAGCGTAAATGAGGCAAATCGCGCCCCTGCGTCCAGAGCGCGTGAAATTCGCTGGCAAGATCATACAGATAGAATGCGATCCTGTGCGGCTCATGCGCCTGCGCCGCCGCATCGACCGTGCGCGGATAGAGCGCGATGCGACGCATCAGGCTGAGTTCCATCGGATCGGCCAGCCGATCCAGCGGCACCGACCGCAGATAGGCGATCCGGGCCGCGTCATCCTCCGGCAGATTCGGGAACGTCTCGCGGGCGTTGCGGAAAATCGAGAAGCCGCGGGCATGGCCGTACTGAACGTAGAATACCGGGTTGTCCCGCGACTGCTCACGCACCTTGGCAAGATCGAAATCCAGCACCGCGTCGTTCTTGCGGAACAGCATCATGAAGCGGACCGCGTCGGCGCCGACTTCATCTACTACATCACGTAATGTCACGAACTCGCCGGCCCGCTTGGACATTTTGACCGGCTCGCCACCGCGCAACAGACGCACGAGCTGAACGATCTTGACGTCCAGCGCGCCCTCGCCGCCGGTGACGGCCGCGATCGCCGCCTGCACCCGCTTGATGTAGCCGCCGTGATCGGCCCCCCAGACGTCGACCATGTTGCGGAAGCCGCGGTCGAACTTGGATTTGTGATAGGCGATGTCCGAGGCGAAGTAGGTGTAGGAACCGTCGGACTTCTTCAGCGGCCGATCCACGTCGTCGCCGAAGGCGGTGGCGCGGAACAGGGTCTGCTCACGGTCCTCATAGTCCTCGACCGGTGCGCCTTTCGGCGGCGGCAGCCGTCCCTCGTAGACATCGCCCTTGGCGCGCAGCCCGGCGATGGTCGCGCCGACCTGGTCCTCGCCGGTGGTCAGCGACTTCTCCGAGAAGAAGACATCGTGGCGGATGTTGAGGGCGGCGAGATCGATACGGATCTGCGCCATCATCATTTCAATGGCCTTCGCTCGCACCAGCGGCAGCCACTCGGCCTCCGGCATCGCCTTGAGTTTGTCGCCATAATCGGCAGCGAGCGCCTGCCCCACCGGCTTGAGATAATCACCCGGATAAAGCCCTTCCGGGATATCGCCGATGGCCTCGCCCAGCGCCTCGCGGTAGCGCAGGAACGCCGAGCGCGCCAGCACATCGACCTGCGCGCCGGCGTCGTTGATGTAATATTCGCGGGTGACGTCGTAGCCGGCGAAGTCGAGCAGGCTCGCCAGCGCGTCGCCGAACACCGCGCCCCGGCAATGGCCGACATGCATCGGCCCGGTCGGGTTGGCCGAGACGTATTCGACGTTGATCTTCTCGCCCGCACCAAGGGAACTGCGGCCGTAATCCGTCCCTGCCGCGAGCACGGCGCGGAGCGCATCCGCCCACGCCGAGGTCACCAGCGTCAGGTTGATAAAGCCCGGCCCGGCGATTTCGACCTTGTCGACCAGCGGATCGGCGCGCAGGCTCGCCGCGATCTTCTCAGCGAGGTCGCGCGGCTTCGCCTTCGCCTCCTTCGCCAGCACCATCGCCGCATTGGTCGCCATGTCGCCGTGGGACGCCTCGCGCGGCGGCTCGACGACCACGCGGGACAGATCGATGCCCTCCGGCAGGTGGCCTTCGGCGATCAGCCCCCGGCAGGCGGCCTGCACACGCGAAAGAACGTCGGCAAAAATGTTGGAGGCGGCCGCAGTCACGGAAAACCCTGTCAAATCTGGAATGGAAGCAGAGGGCGCTAACGCAAATCGGGGGTCGAGTCAAAAAGCCGGCGATGCTCGACGATGGCGAAGCGGTCGGTCATTCCGGCGATGAAGTCGCCGATCTTGCGCGACCGGCCCGGCCCGGCCGGATTGTCGGCCTCGGCCCGCCATTCCGGCGGCAGATCGGCCGGCGAGCGCTCGTAGCGCATGTAGAGGTCATGGACGATGCTCTGGGCATCGCGCATGATCCGCATCACCCGGTCGTGGCGGTACATCCGTTCGAACAGGAACGCCTTGATCGCCGCTTCCGCGCGCCCGATGTCCGGCGTAAACGCCACGAAGGCGCGATCGTGGCGGCGGACTGCTTCCGGCGAACCCGGCCGTGCCAGCACAAGGCGCTCGCAGGTCTCCGTCATGACCGCGCCGATCAGGCGCGAGATCAGTTCGCGCACCAGCTCCGCACCTCGCAGACCGTCGTCGAGCCCGGGAAAGCGCGCGTCGATCTCCGCGACGATCTCGTCCAGCAACGGCAGCGCGGCCAGTTCATCGACGCGGAACAGGCCCGCCCGCAGACCATCGTCGATGTCGTGGGCATCGTAAGCGATGTCGTCGGCGATGGCGGCGACCTGCGCCTCAAGCGAGGCATAGCTCCACAGTTCCAGATCATGGACGCGGGAATAGTCCGTGATCGGCCGCGGCACGCCGCGTTCCCGATCATTGCCGAGCGGCACACCGTCCCGCGTCAGCAGCGGCCCGTTGTGCTTGACGATGCCCTCGAGCGTTTCCCACGTCAGGTTCAGCCCGTCGAAGGTCGGATAGCGCCGCTCCAGCAGCGTCACGATCCGCAGCGTCTGGGCGTTGTGGTCGAAGCCGCCATAATCATGCAGGCAGGCGTCCAGCGCCCGCTCCCCGGCATGGCCGAACGGCGGATGTCCGAGGTCATGCGCCAGCGCCAGCGTCTCGGTGAGGTCTTCGTCGAGGCCGAGCTGGCGCGCCAGCGCGCGGGCGATCTGCGCCACTTCCAGCGAATGGGTCAGGCGCGTGCGGAAATGGTCGCCCTCATGGAAGATGAAGACCTGGGTCTTGAACTTCAGACGGCGGAACGCGGTCGAGTGAATCACCCGGTCGCAGTCGCGGCGGAACGCGCTGCGGGTCGCGCTCGGCGGCTCGTGATGGCGGCGGCCGCGATTCGCCTCGGGATCGCAGGAACAAGGGGCGCGGGGAGCCGCGCGTCCGACGGACACGGTTCAAAATCCTTCAGGGTCAGGAGGATTATATGGGGGCGATGACCGGCATTTGATTCCGAAGACCGGCGCACTTAACTATTGTCTGCGCAAGAATGAAACCCCGGCCCGGCCGGGTGTCCCGGAGACCAGCCATGACCGACCTCGCCCAGATCAATCCCGTGACCATCAGCCAGCGGGCGGCGCGGCGCATCGGCGAGATCCTGAAATCCGAAGGCGACGGCGCGATGCTGCGCATCAGCGTCGAGGGCGGCGGCTGCTCCGGCTTCCAGTACAAGTTCGACGTCGAGCGCGAGCGCGCCGAGGACGATCTGGTGATCGCCCAGCATGGCACGGTCGTGGTGGTCGATCCCGCCTCGGTTCCGTTCCTCGCCGGATCCGAGCTCGATTTCGTGGATGACCTGATCGGGGCCTCATTCCGCGTCAACAACCCGAACGCGACCGCCTCGTGCGGCTGCGGCACCAGCTTTTCGATCTGACGGCCCGCTTCCGGTCACGCCGTGCGCATCGCCACCTGGAACGTCAACTCGGTCCGTCAACGGCTCGATCATCTGTTGACCTGGCTGCGCGAATGCAGCCCCGATGTCGCCTGCCTGCAGGAGATCAAATGCCTCGACGAGGCGTTTCCCCGCGAGCCCATCGAGGCGCTCGGCTACAACGTCGTCACCCACGGGCAGAAGACGTTCAACGGCGTCGCCCTCCTGTCGCGCCATCCCTTCGACGAGACCACCCCGCGCCTGCCCGGCGACGAGGACGACCTGCATGCCCGCTTCATCGAGGGCGTGGTGTCGCACAAGAGCGGCACGCTGCGCGTCGCCTGCCTCTATCTGCCGAACGGAAACCCGCCAGATACCGACAAGTATCCTTATAAACTCAGATGGATGTCACGACTGGCTGACTATTCACGTCAGCGCCTTCTGGGCGAGGAACCGCTGGTTCTGGCTGGCGACTTCAACGTGATCCCGGGACCGGACGACGTTTACAACCCTGCCGCATGGGCCGGGGACGCGCTGTTCCTGCCGCCAACCCGCGACAGCTTCCAGTCGCTGCTGAACCTCGGCTTCACCGACGCCATCCGGGCGTCGACCGACGCCCCGGGGCAATACACGTTCTGGGATTATCAGGCCGGAGCCTGGCAGAAGAACAACGGCATCCGGATCGACCACCTGCTGCTGTCGCCGCAGGCCGCCGACCGCATGACCGCGGCCGGAATCGACAGGCACGTACGGAGCTGGGAAAAGCCCTCCGACCACGTGCCGGTGTGGGTGGATCTCGATCTGTCGCGAGACTGATCTGCCCCGGGATCAAGTGCGCGGCCGACCATACAAACCAGCCGCGCGGGACCGCAGGCTCAATCGCGACGGCCCTGCACCCAGCGCTCCAGCAGCGTCAGCGCCATGGCCCGGTCGTCTTCCGAGGCCTTCGCCATCGCCTTGTTGTAACTGTCGGTGATCCAGGTTTCGTCGGGACCGGCGCTGTCCTTCGCCAGCGTCAGCCACATCAGGCCGCGCGCCGCCTGCCGCTGCAGGTTGTCGCCGTTGAACAGCATCTGCCCGAGCAGCGCCTGCGCCTGATACTGCCCCTTCTGGGCGGCAAGACCGAGCCAGCGCGCGCCATAGCGCGCGTCGCGCGGCGCACCGACGCCTTCCAGGTAAAGCCGCGCCAGCCGGTACTGGGCGTCGGCATTGCCGAAATACGACGCCGCATAGGCGAACATCTCGCGCGCACGCGTCGGATCGCGGCGCACCTTCGAGTCCGGGATGCCGTCGAGGTAGTAGCGGCCAAGCGCGACGAAGGCGTTGGCGACGATGCCGGACTGCGGCGCGTTGGGGCTGTCCTCGGCGTGGGTGTTGGCGATCCGGCTGAAATATTCGAACGCGCGCAGATCGTCCTGCGCCACGCCGTCGCCGCTGGCATACATCCGGCCCAGCTTCCACTGGGCCACCGGATGGCCGCCTTCGGCGGCATACTGCAACGCCGACAGCGAATTCGGAGCCGGCAAGGCCGCAGGCGCCGTCGGCACGGCCTTCTTGAGAGCTGCAGCAGCCCCCGAGGCGGCGCCGGGCTGCGCCGTGACGACAGGAATCGTCGCATCATGATTCTGCGACGGTCCGTCGAACGCCAGAACCGGGGCACCCGCGAGCACAATCCCCGCCGTGAGCACCACTCCAACAATACGCGCAGATGTCACCATAGCACTGTTTCTCACGCGTCCCGTGCGGGGCCGGTCGCCGCGCCTTCCGCCGATCCTCCGACCTTGCGATCGCGCATCCGCAGGGCGCCGATCGGATCGTGAGCCTCCCCTGCCGTTGTCCGTCCACCTTCCCATGCGGCAAGCACAGCGCCGGAAAGGTTCATGTCCACGGGAGCCGCAATCCCGCGCGCGGCAGCCCCATCGTTGAAGACGGAAACGCGCCGAACGGAGTGACTGCACAGCCGTGTCATGAGAAACGTGACATTCTGAACATCATGTAGGTCTTTGGCCACATCGCGGCTGCGCGGGTTCAAATCCACGATACATGGTGTCTTTTTGAAGATCGGAATGCCACCAATTGCGACGAATGCCCCCCGCCCCTTCCGCGCCCCGGCGCGTTCGGTCGTGGGGCCGGGTCGCCGGCTGTTCGCGTGCGTCGCGTGGTCCATCGTCCCATCCGTCCTGCTCGCGCATCGTCGTGCCAATGCATGACGGCGAGCACCGCATAGGTTCGATCATTTCACGAAGGCGTGTGGCCAAATAGGGGCGCGGACACAGGCGGACAGGTTCTGTTTTGAAATGTTCAAGCACTATTGCAACCGGGCAACAGTTGTTGCCACCCGGCCACCATCGAAACATCGGGATTCAGCCGTCTTCCCCGTCTGGCGAAGTTATCCGGATGCCGGTCTCTCCGCGCGGAGTGGCTCGGGCGAGCGCGACGCCGTCAGATGTTGAGCACCCGGCCATAGGCGTCGAGCACCGCTTCCTTCATCATCTCCGACAGCGTCGGATGCGGGAAGACGGTGTGCATCAGTTCTTCCTCGGTGGTTTCGAGGTTCATCGCCACCACGTAGCCCTGGATCAGTTCGGTGACTTCCGCGCCGATCATATGCGCGCCGAGCAACTGGCCGGTCTTCTTGTCGAAGATCACCTTCACCAGCCCCTGATCCTCGCCGAGCGCGATGGCCTTGCCGTTGCCGACGAACGGGAAGCGGCCAACGCGGATCTCCCGGCCGCCTTCCTTCGCCTTGGCCTCGGTCAGGCCGACGGAGGCGATCTGCGGATTGCAATAAGTGCAGCCGGGAATCTTGAGCTTGTCCATCGGATGCGGATGCTGGCCCGCGATCGCCTCGACGCAGATCACGCCCTCATGCTCGGCCTTGTGCGCCAGCATCGGGGGACCGGCGACGTCGCCGATGGCATAGATGCCCGGGACGTTGGAGCGGCCCACGCCGTCGATCACGATGCAGCCGCGCTCGGTCTTCACGCCGAGTTTGTCCAGACCGAGATTTTCGATATTGCCGACGACGCCAACGGCCGAGATCACACGCTCGAACTCGGCCGTCTCGGGCTTGCCCTTGCCGTCGTCGAGGGTCGCGACGACGCTGTCGCTTTTTTTCTCGAGCTTGGCGACCTTGGTGTTCGTCAGGATGCGGATGCCCTGCTTCTCGAACCGCTTGCGCGCCAGCGTCGCGATCTCTGCGTCCTCGACCGGGAGAATTTGCGGCAGCACCTCAACCACCGTGACCTCGGTGCCCATGGTGCGGAAGAACGAAGCGAACTCGATGCCGATCGCGCCCGAACCGACCACCAGCAGGGACTTCGGAATCTTCGGCGGCACCATCGCCTCGAAATAGGTCCACACCAGCTTCTTGTCGGGCTCAAGGCCCGGCAGCACGCGCGGCCGCGCGCCGGTGGCGACGATGATATGCTTGGCCTGATACGTCCCCGCGCCCAGCGCCCCCTTGGGCGCTTCGGCCTCGGACGCCTTCACCGTGATCTTGCCCGGCGCGTCGATGGACGCCTGCCCCCAGATCACGCTGACCTTGTTCTTCTTCATCAGGAAGCCGACGCCGTCGTTCAGGCGCTTCGAGACGCCGCGCGAGCGCTTCACCACTGCCTCCGCGTCGAACGACACGTTGTCCGCCGACAGGCCGTAGTCCTTGGCGTGCTGCATGTAATGATAGATCTCGGCCGAGCGCAGCAGCGCCTTGGTCGGGATACAGCCCCAGTTCAGACAGATGCCGCCGAGATAGGACTTTTCGACGATGGCGGTCTTCAGGCCGAGTTGCGCCGCGCGGATCGCCGCGACATAGCCGCCCGGCCCCGAGCCGATGATGATGAGGTCGAAGGAGGTGTCAGCCATCGCGGGTACCTGTCAGTCTTCAATTCAATTGCAGCGCTTCGGACCGAGATCGACGCGCACGATCCGCGACGGTCCGACGATCGGCTTGCCATCGGGGCTCTTCGGCGCTTCGCGCATCACACGGGCCGTGAGTTCGCACTTGCCGCCGGTCACGAGATATTCGCCGCTGCTGGTCCGCTCAATACGATCGACCACGCCAAGCTGCGAAGCAATCTCACTCTGGCCAGCCACCGCCGCGAAATCGCTCAAGACCACATATTGCGGCGGCAGTTCGGCGCGCGCAGGCGAGGACAGCGCGGCAACCGCCGCGCAGGCGGATACGGCGATGATGGCACCGCGCGCATGCCGGGCGTTCATCACACCACCATCATCACGGGATTTTCGATCAGCGTCTTGAACGCATCGAGGAACTGCGCGCCGAGCGCGCCGTCCACCGCGCGGTGATCCGTGGAGAGCGTCACCGTCATGATGGTCGCGATCTCGATCCTGCCGTCCTTCACCACCGGGCGCTGCTCGCCCACGCCCACCGCGAGGATGGTCGCGTGCGGCGGGTTGATGACAGCGGCAAAGTCCTTGATTCCGAACATGCCAAGATTGGACACCGCCGTGGTGCCGCCCTGATACTCCTCCGGCTTGAGCCGGCGGTTGCGGGCGCGCGCGGCAAAATCCTTCATCTCGTTCGAGATCGCCGAGACCGGCTTGATGTGCGCATCACGCACCACCGGCGTGATCAGGCCGCCGGGGATCGACACCGCGACGCCAACATCGGAGCCCTTGTGCTTGAGCATCGCGCCCTCGGTCCAGGTCACGTTGGCGTCGGGCACTCGCTGCAACGCCAGCGCAAGCGCCTTGATGATGAAGTCGTTGACCGAAATCTTGTAAGACGGCTTGCCGTCCTTGTCCTTTGGCGCGGCCGCGTTGATCTGTTCGCGCGCGGCGGTGAGCTTGCCGATGTCGCAATCCACCGTGAGGTAGAAATGCGGGATCGACTGCTTCGCCTGCACCAGCCGCTGCGCGATGATGCGGCGGATGTTGTCGTGCGGGATTTCCTCGTAGCTGCCCTCCTTGAACAGCGCGCGGACCTGCTGGTCCGACATCGAGGGTGCAGCCGCAGGCGCGCCCGCCGCCGGTGCACCCGCGGCCGGTGCCTTGAGGCCCTTGCCGGACTTTGCGGTCTCGACATCGCGCGCGATGACGCGGCCGTGCGGGCCGGTGCCTTCGATGCGGCCGATCTCAATGCCGGCATCCTTCGCCAGCCGCTTCGCCAGCGGCGAGGCGAACACGCGCGCGCCGTTGGAAGGGGCTGGACCTGTGCCCTCGCCCGACGCCTTCGATTCTGATTTCTCGGCGGGAGCCGGCGCGGCTGCCGCCTTGGTTTCCGCGTTGCGGTCCGGCTTCGCCGCCTCGGATTTGGCAGATTCGGACCTGGAAGACTCGGACTTGGAAGACGCTGCAGGCGCATTGGCGCTCGCGGCGGCCTTCACGTCCTCGCCGTCGCCGGCAAGCACGGCGATGACATCGTTCACCGGCACGTCGGCGGTGCCCTCCGGCACCACGATCCTGGCGATGGTGCCATCGTCGACGGCTTCCACTTCCATCGTGGCCTTGTCGGTCTCGATCTCGGCGATCACGTCGCCGGACTTCACCTTGTCGCCTTCCTTCTTGAGCCATTTGGAGAGGTTGCCCTTCTCCATGGTCGGCGACAGCGCGGGCATCAGGATATTGATCGGCATGGCAGCGGCCCCGCTCGCTTAGCGATAGCAGACGGCTTTGGCCGCCTCGACGACCTCGGCGGCGCTCGGCAGCGCGAGCTTTTCGAGATTGGCAGCGTAGGGCATCGGCACATCCTTGCCGGAAACCCGCGCGACCGGCGCATCGAGATAGTCGAAGGCGTGCTCCATGATGCGCGCGGACACTTCGGCGCCGACGCCGGACTGCTGCCAGCCCTCTTCGACCACGACCGCCCGGCCCGTCTTCTTGACCGACGCGATGATGGTCTCGGTATCCATCGGCCGCAGCGTCCGCAGGTCGATCACCTCGGCCTCGATGCCTTCGCCTGCCAGTTCCTCGGCCGCCTTCAGCGCATAGGTCATGCCATGGGCCCACGCGACGAGGGTGACGTCCTTGCCCGTGCGCGCGATGCGCGCCTTGCCGATCGGCAGCACGAAATCGTCGAGCTTGGGCACTTCGCCGGTGTGGCCGTAGAGGATCTCGTTTTCGAGGAAGATCACCGGATTGGGATCGCGGATCGCCGCCTTGAGCAGCCCCTTGGCGTCGGCGGCCGTGGACGGCGCGATCACCTTCAGACCCGGAATATGTGAGTACCAGGACGAATAGTCCTGGCTGTGCTGAGCGGCGACGCGGGCCGCCGCGCCGTTCGGGCCACGGAACACGATGGAGCAGCCCATCTGTCCGCCGGACATATAGAGCGTCTTCGCCGCCGAGTTGATGATCTGGTCGATGGCCTGCATCGCAAAATTGAAGGTCATGAATTCGACGATCGGCTTGAGGCCGGCAAAACCCGCGCCGACGCCGACGCCGGTGAAGCCGTGCTCGGTGATCGGGGTGTCGATCACCCGCCGCGCGCCGAATTCCTGCAACAGGCCCTGCGTGATCTTGTAGGCGCCCTGATACTCGGCGACCTCCTCGCCCATCACGAACACATCGCCGTCTCGGCGCATCTCCTCGGCCATGGCATCGCGCAGCGCCTCGCGCATGGTGATGGTGACGAACTCGGTGCCTTCCGGAATATCGGGGTCGGCCGGCGCGCTGACCTCGGGAGCCTTGGGAGCGGCGGTCGCGGCCGGCTCGGCCGGAACGCTGGCCTTGGCTTCGGCGGGCGGCGCGGACTCGGCCGCCTTCTGCTGCGCGGCCGGCGCGCTGGCCTTGCCGAGGTCGGCGGCACTCTCCCCGTCCGCGAGGATGGTCGCGATCGGCGTATTCACCGCAACGTCGGCGGTGCCTTCCGGCACCAGGATTTTACCGAGCGTCCCTTCGTCGGTCGCCTCGACCTCCATGGTGGCCTTGTCGGTCTCGATCTCGGCGATCACGTCGCCGGACTTCACCGCTTCGCCTTCCTTCTTCAGCCACTTGGAGAGATTGCCTTTCTCCATGGTGGGCGACAGCGCGGGCATCAGCACTTGAATGGGCATGGTAGCTCCGGAAAACCTGCGGCGATCCTCGCGTGGTCTGCGCGACCTCACCGCTTCTCATTTGATCCGTCACGGCTCCGCCGGCGCGGCGAAGCAAAAAGATTCAGCGATAGATGTCGGTGTAGAGTTCGGACGGATCCGGCTCGGGATCGTGCTGGGCGAAATCGGCCGCCGCGCTGACGATCTCGCGGACCTCCGCGTCGATCTTCTTCAGTTCGTCCTCGCTCACCTTCAGGTCGAGCAGACGGTGGCGCACCTGCTCGATCGGATCGTGATCGTGGCGCACCTTGTCTACTTCCTCGCGCGAGCGATACTTCGCCGGGTCCGACATCGAGTGGCCGCGGTAGCGATAGGTCTGCATCTCAAGGATGTAGGGACCGTTGCCCTCGCGGCACCACTTCACCGCCTTCTCGCCAGCCGCCTTCACGGCGCGCACGTCCATGCCGTCGACCTGTTCGCCGGGAATGTTGAACGACACGCCGCGCTTGGAGAAATCCTGCTGCGCGGAGGAGCGGCTCACCGAGGTGCCCATCGCATAGCGATTGTTCTCGACGACGTAGACCACGGGGAGCTTCCACAGCTCCGCCATATTGAAGCTCTCATAGACCTGGCCCTGATTGGCCGCGCCGTCGCCGAAATAGGTGATGCTGACGTTGTCGTTCTCGCGATAGCGGTTGGCGAAGGCGAGACCCGTGCCGAGCGACACCTGCGCACCGACGATGCCGTGGCCGCCATAAAAGTGCTTCTCCTTGCTGAACATGTGCATGGAGCCGCCCTTGCCTTTGGAATAGCCGCCGCGACGGCCGGTCAGTTCGGCCATCACGCCCTTGGCGTCCATTCCGCAGGCCAGCATGTGGCCGTGGTCGCGATAGGCGGTGATGACCTGATCGCCTTCCTTCAGGGTCATCTGCATGCCGACGACCACCGCCTCCTGCCCGATGTAGAGGTGGCAGAAGCCGCCGATGGCCCCCATTCCGTAGAGCTGGCCGGCCTTCTCCTCGAAGCGGCGGATCAACAGCATGTCGCGAAGCGCAGCAAGCTCCTGCTCCTTGGTGAAGCTGGGCGGGGTCCCACCGGATTTGCCGTTGCTGACGGCGGCGGGCTCGGATTTGGATGCGCTTTTTTTGGCTACGGCCATTCGGGACAGACCTGTCGGGGAAAGGTTCGGCCTGAATAGCCCAATTCAACGACGCATGAAAGCGCAGCCCTGTCGCGCCTGCGCGTTTCGAAGGTCAGACACGGCGAAATCGCATCAAAGCCGTTCACGATCAGCGGCGAAGTTATTGCTGCGCCGCAACACCGCTCAGTTCGGCTTGATCATTTTGATCAGTTCGCGCGGATCGACATAGTCCAGCTGCACACGTGCACGCTCGTCGAGCATATCGGGATCGATACGGTCGCTGCGCAGCAGCGAAACCCGCTGCTCCATCCGCTCCCGCTCCTTGTGCAGGCGCGCAAGTTCGGAGGTCAGCGAAACGATGTCCTGATCCAGTTCCTGCCGGGCGGTCAGTCCGTACTTGCCGGTGTAGGCGTTGACGCCGAAATAGCCGATCGCGGCGATTGCGATCGCATAGAGCACGAGGCCTGTCAGAAAGGCCTTGAAGCGGGAACGTGTAACCATGATTCGACGATGCGTCGGGCTGGTTAAATAACGGTGAAACCGGCCCGGCGCGTTGTCGTCGCAGACGTTTTACGCCTTGTTCTTCGCCACGAACGCAGCGAAGGCCTCGATATATGTGGCGAGAACGCCGCGCAGCGACTCCTTGGTCAATTCACCCTTGTCGTCAAACGCATCGCCGACCCCACCGAAATAATAGAGATCCGGCTGCTGCATGATCGGCCCGGTAATTCCCGGCAGGATATTCTGGAGATGCTTGGCCGCGCTGACACCGCCAAGCGCGCCGGGCGAATTGGAGACGATGCCGGTCGGCTTGCCATTGAAGGCGCTCTTGCCATAGGGGCGCGACGCAACGTCGATGGCGTTCTTGAGTACGCCCGGCACCGAGCGATTGTATTCCGGGGTGACGAAGACGACCGCGTCCGACGCCTTGATCTTCTCGCGAAAGGCAATCCAGTCTGCCGGCGGATTGGCCTCAAGATCCTGGTTGAAGAACGACAGGCCTTCGAGCGTCACGACCTCAAGCTTGAGCGAGGCGGGAGCGAGCTTGGCAAGTGCCTTGGCGATTTTGAGAGAGAAGGAATCCTTGCGGAGGCTGCCGACGATCACGGCAACGCTTGCAGGAGCAGACATGGCGGACATCCTCTTCCGATAAAGAGTATCGAATAACCGTCATGTAGTCCCCGCCGCTTTGAGGATGCAAGTGCATCCTCATGGTGCAGCGCAAATGTTTGCTGCAACGCCGTGCACGAAGCCGTGAGCGGCGCAAAGCAGGATCAGGCCAGCGCCTTGAGCGCTGCACGGCCCGCATACCGGGCCTGATCGCCCAGTTCCTGCTCGATGCGCAGCAACTGGTTGTACTTGGCGGTGCGATCCGAGCGAGCCAGCGAGCCGGTCTTGATCTGACCGCAGTTGGTGGCAACGGCGAGGTCGGCGATGGTCGAATCCTCCGTTTCGCCCGAACGATGCGACATCACCGCCGTATAGGCCGACTTGTGCGCCATCTCGACCGCCGCCAGCGTCTCGGTGAGCGAGCCGATCTGGTTGACCTTGACGAGGATGGAGTTGGCGCGACCCGCCTTGATGCCCTCGGCAAGACGCAGAACATTGGTGACGAACAGATCGTCGCCGACAAGCTGGCATTTGCTGCCGATCAGGTCGGTCAGCTCCTTCCAGCCGTCCATGTCGTCCTCGGCCATGCCGTCCTCGATGGAGACGATCGGATAGCGCGCGACGAGATCGGCGAGATACTTGGCCTGTTCGGAGCGCGAGCGGGTCTTGTTCTCGCCGCCGTAGACGTATTGGCCGTCCTTGAAGAACTCGGTGGAGGCGCAGTCCAGCGCCAGCATCACATCGCCGCCCGCCTTGTAGCCGGCCTTGTCGATGGCGGCCATGACGAAGTCCAGCGCCGCATCGGCCGACGGCAGGTTGGGGGCAAAACCACCCTCGTCGCCGACATTGGTGTTATGGCCGGCCTTCTTCAGCTCGCCCTTGAGGGTGTGGAAGATCTCCGATCCGCAGCGCAGCGCCTCGGCGAAGGACTCCGCGCCGACCGGCATGATCATGAACTCCTGAAAATCGATCGGGTTGTCGGCATGTACGCCGCCGTTGACGATGTTCATCATCGGCACCGGCAGCAGCCGCGCGGAGGTCCCGCCGACATAGCGATAGAGCGGCATGGCGCAGGCATCGGCGGCCGCCTTGGCCACCGCAAGCGACACGCCAAGAATGGCGTTGGCCCCGAGCCGGCTCTTGTTGGGCGTGCCGTCGAGCGCGATCATCGTCTCGTCGATCTGCACCTGCGACTCGGCGTCCAGCCCGCCGATCGCATCGAAAATCTCGCCATTGACGGCTGCGACCGCCTTCTGCACGCCCTTGCCGAGATAACGCGCCTTGTCGCCGTCGCGCAGTTCCACCGCCTCGTGCGCGCCGGTGGACGCTCCCGAGGGCACCGCGGCGCGGCCGAGCGAGCCGTCTTCCAGGATCACGTCCACTTCGATCGTCGGATTGCCGCGGCTGTCCAGAATTTCGCGGCCAACGATGTCGACAATTGCAGTCATGAACGGTTCCCTGAGGTGTTTGGAAAAAGGTTGGAAGGTGGCGAGCTTCTAGCGCAACCCTCCGCCAGCGAAAAGCCCGCGCCGGTGGTGACCTCGCGGCCGGGATTGGCTATCACGCTGCGAACCGCAAATGACCGCGAGTATCCCCATGGCCCGCAAAGCAAAATCACGTCCCGCCCTGCAGCTCGGGCGCGAGGTGCGCCTCCCCGCCTCTCCTGCAGAGGCGGCGCTCGACCGCGTCCCCAACCCGCAGGGGGACGTGGCCTATCTGGTGCGATTCACCGCGCCCGAGTTCACCTCGCTCTGCCCGATCACCGGCCAGCCCGATTTCGCCCATCTGGTGATCGACTATGTGCCCGGCCGATGGCTGGTGGAATCGAAATCCCTCAAGCTCTATCTCGCCAGCTTCCGCAACCACGGAGCCTTCCACGAGGATTGCACCATCGCCATCGGCAAGCGGCTGGCGACGGAGATCAAACCGCGCTTCCTGCGGATCGGCGGCTACTGGTATCCGCGCGGCGGCATGCCGATCGACGTGTTCTGGCAGACCGGCCAGCCGCCCAGGGGACTGTGGCTTCCCGAACAGGGGGTCGCTCCCTATCGGGGCCGTGGTTGAACCAAACCGCGTCCCGGGAACACCAACATCGTAACCCGCTTGTTAATGCTGGTGGCCAAATCGTCTCCCCCATTCGGGTGGTGCGCGACGTTCGGCAACCTGTCATTGTATCGGCAACTGAAAATCATCCGTCGGCTGCAAGGTTGGGCTTTGGGAATGAGGGAGCAGACTGACAGTTTCGCCCGTTCGCGGTGGCATGATCCGGCTGCGCCATGGTTCGGGCGGTGGCCGGATGCGCCGCAAGATATCGAAGATGGCGTCAGCATCGCTTTGCACGACATCGACCTGCATCAGATCGGACAGCTGCGCTACGATTTCTTCACCCGGCCGACCTTCTACATGCGTCCGCTGGGCGCCCGATTGCGGGCGGAGAACAAGCGCCTGATCCTCGATCGGCTCGATGCGGTCAGCCTCAACTTCCTAATGCGCGCCCGGCGCAGCCAGAATCTGACCGCCGCTGTCCGGTTGGTCAGGTTCGACGATGCGCTGGCCGATCCCTATCTTCATCCGCTGCTTCATGATCATCAGCTGGATCGGGCGGAAGACACCGCCGTCATGAGCTGGCTCGTCACGCGCCGGCGCACCAGCGGCCGCAGGGACGTTCTCCGCCTGATCGGCAGCGCGCTGCAGATGTGCATCACGGCGCACATCACCGACGTCATCGCGGTGGCGGAGCAGTCCGATATGGCCCCGTTCGTGCACTTCGGCTTCACCGACACCGGCTTTGACGAGCCGAATTGCGCCGCGGTCGATGTCCGCGTCCTGCACCTGCACCTCGACCCGGAGCCCTGGCGGCCAGCCTGAGACCCGGCGGAGATCTACTGGACGCGCGTGCGGCCGAGCAGCACCGCGCTCACAAAGCCTGTCGCCACGATAATGACTGCAGCGGCCAGCAGGCTCGGCGTCTTCCCCATCGTCGCCAGGCTGAGACCATAAACGACCGGCCCGACCGCCTGCCCGAAAAAGAAAAAGAACGAGTGCAGCGCCAGCGCCGACGCGCGCGCCTCTTCCGAGAGCGCGGTGGCATAGACCTGCAACGAGCCGTGCAGCATGTAAAAGCCACTGCCGAGCACGATCATGCTGACGAACTGATAGGGCCATGACAGACCCACGCTCATGGCCGCAAGCTGGGTGCCTGCGATCACGCCGCCCGCCATCATGATGCGCGTGATGCCGAGCTTGGGAAGCAGAAACGGCACCAGTTGCGTGTAGATCAGCCCACCGATGGCGAGGCCGGCGATCACCACGCCCGCGATGGACAGGCGCGGCTCGCCCAGTTCCGTCAGGAAGGCCGCGATAAACGGCAGGACACCCAGTACGCAGACCCCCTCGATGAAGACTGCTGCGTAGCAGATCGGCGTATTGCGATGCGACAGGATGCTGATGTAGCCGGTGCGGAGCCGGGCGAGATCGACCGCCCCGCGCGGAATCCGCAGCATCGCCCGCAGCCCGAAGAAACTGATCGCCCCACCAAGGAACACCAGCAGGCCCAGCAGCGCCAGAACCCCGCGCCAGCCGATCAGATCGCCGGTAACGCCGGCGAACGAGGAGCCCAGCAGATTACCGGCCATGTAGCCCGACAGAATCCGGCTGAGGCCGACCTGTCGCCCCCGCATCGGAACCAGATCACCGACAAGACTCATGGCGATGGGAAAGACGCCGCCCGAGCCGATGCCGCACAGGATCCGGGTCGCCATCAGTGTCGGGTAGTTGGTGGCGAACGCGCCCGCGAGATTGGCAAGGCCAAGCAGGGCGAGGCAGATCAGCATCAGCCGCGCCTTGCCGAAGACGTCGGCAGCCGCGCCGAGGATCGGCTGCACCACCGCGAAGGACAGCGCGGCACCGGCGGTGAGACTGGCCGCCGTCGCGATGGTAACGGACAAATCCTCGGCGATATGCGGGACCACCGGATCGAGTGCCCTGGTGGACAGCGCGGTCGTGAACGACGTCAGCGTCAGGATGGTCAGCACCGGCGGAAGTTTTTCCCGCACATCATCCGGGCCGGGCCGCGTCATCAGGCAATACCGGTCCCGGTCTGCCCTGCCCCGGATTTCGCCAGCGCATCGAAGGCCATCAGGTTGCGGACCAGCGCCTCGAAATCCTTCAGCGGCACCATGTTGGGTCCGTCGGACGGCGCGTGGTCGGGATCGGGATGGGTCTCGATGAAGACACCCGCGACGCCGACCGCGACGGCGGCCCGCGCCAGCACCGGCACGAACTCCCGCTCCCCGCCGGAGGACGTGCCCTTGCCGCCCGGCTGCTGCACCGAATGAGTGGCATCGAAGATCACCGGCGCACCGGTGGTGCGCGCCAGGATCGGCAATGCCCGCATATCGGAGACCAGCGTGTTGTAGCCGAACGACGCGCCGCGCTCGGTGACGAGCACGTTGGGGTTGCCCGCGCCCGTGATCTTGGCGACCACGTTGGTCATGTCCCACGGCGCGAGGAATTGCCCCTTCTTGACGTTGACCGCGCGGCCCGTCGCGGCTGCGGCCAGCAGCAGGTCGGTCTGACGGCAGAGAAAGGCGGGAATCTGCAGCACGTCCACTGCCTCGGCGGCGCGCACGCATTGGTCGGGCTCGTGCACGTCGGTCAGCACCGGCAGACCGAGCGAGGCGCGGATTTCGGCGAACACCGGCAGCGCCGCATCGAGACCGAGGCCGCGCGCAGCGGACGCGCTGGTGCGGTTGGCCTTGTCGAACGAGGTCTTGAACACCAGTCCGACGCCGAGCCGCCCGGCAATGGCCTTCAGCTCCGAGGCCACCTCCAGCGCATGGGCGCGGCTTTCCATCTGGCACGGCCCGGCGATCACCGCGAGCGGCAGGTCATTGCCGAAACGAACATCGCCGATGGCGACGACAGCGGATGCGGGCGGGCTGGGGGTCACGTCGAATCCTCGCACTGACCACGCGCGCAGGTGCCGCGCGGGCGCTTCGTCCTAAGCCAAGCCTCCGCGCTTGTTAAGGGCGCGCCGCGCAACCCTTCCCTGCCAGCAGCCCTACTTCATCGCGGAGAAGGCCGTCGGCGTCAGAATCTGGCTGACGATGTTGCCGACGATCTGGCCGCTTTCCTCGCTCTTCGCACGGGCAGCAATCCAGTCGGGATCGGCCTGAAATGCGTTCCAGCGCTGCTCGCGCTCGGCCAGCGAGTCCCACGCAAGAATGTAAGTCAGTTCCTGGTTGGATTCGCCGATCAGCGTGGTGAAGAAACCGGATGGGCGCAGACCGTGCTTCTCCCACAGCTTGAGCGTCACGGTCTCGAAACGGTTCAGCAGCGCCGGCAGTCGTCCCGGCAGGCAGCGATAGACGCGCAGTTCGTAGATCATCGTTTCCCCCGTTTATCGTTGTTGTGGTCAGTCAGCCCCGCGCGAGACCAGCCGTCACACCAGACGGCTCTGCACCATCGCCGCCTGAATGAACGAGGCGAACAGCGGGTGCGGCTCGAACGGCCGCGACTTCAGTTCGGGATGAAACTGCACGCCGATGAACCAGGGATGGTTCTCGTGCTCCACGATCTCCGGCAGCACGCCGTCGGGCGACATCCCGGAGAAGCGCAGGCCGTGCTGTTCGAGGCGATCCTTGTAGGCGGTGTTGACCTCGTAGCGGTGGCGATGCCGCTCGGAGATTTCCAGCGCGTCGCCATAAATCCGCGACACCCGGCTGCCGCGCCGCAACGCCGCCTGATAGGCGCCGAGCCGCATGGTGCCGCCGAGATCGCCGGCGGCATTGCGCTTTTCCAGCTCGTTGCCGCGCACCCATTCGGTCATCAGGCCGACGACAGGTTCGGGTGTTTCGCCGAACTCGGTGGAGTTGGCATTGTCGATGCCGACGAGGTTACGCGCCGCCTCGATCACCGCCATCTGCATGCCGAAGCAGATGCCGAAATAAGGCACCGCGCGCTCGCGCGCGAAGCGCGCCGCCTCGATCTTGCCCTCCGCGCCACGCTGGCCGAAACCGCCCGGCACGAGAATGCCGTTGACGTGTTCGAGGAACGGCGCGGGATCCTCGTTCTCGAACACCTCGCTCTCGATCCAGTCGAGATTGACCTTCACCTTGTTGGCGATGCCGCCGTGCGACAGCGCCTCGATCAATGATTTGTAGGCGTCCTTCATGCCGGTGTACTTGCCGACGATGGCGATCGTCACCTGACCTTCCGGATTGCGGACGCGCTCGTTGATGAGGTGCCATTTTTCCAGCACCGGCGGCTGGCGCTCGGCGAGCCCGAACGCGGCCAGCACCTCGTCGTCGAGACCGGCGGCGTGGTACGCCTCCGGCACCGCATAAATATTATCGACGTCGCGCGCCTCGATTACCGCGCTCTCGCGGACGTTGCAGAACAGACCGAGTTTGCGACGCTCTTCCTTCGGGATTTCCCGGTCGGTCCGGCACAGCAGGATGTCCGGCTGGATGCCGATGGAGCGCAGTTCCTTCACCGAATGCTGGGTCGGCTTGGTCTTCAGTTCGCCCGCGCTCGGAATGTAAGGCAGCAGCGTCAGATGGATGTAGACCGCATGGTCGCGCGGCAGTTCGTTCTTGAGCTGCCGGATCGCCTCGAAGAACGGCAGGCCCTCGATGTCGCCGACCGTACCGCCGATCTCGACCAGCACGAAGTCGTAGCCGTCGTTGCCGTCGAGAATGAAGTCCTTGATGGCGTTGGTGACGTGGGGGACGACCTGAATGGTCGCGCCGAGGTAATCGCCGCGCCGCTCCTTGGTCAGGATATCCTGATAGATCCGCCCGGTGGTGATGTTGTCCTGCTTGGTCGCCGGACGCCCGGTGAACCGCTCATAGTGCCCGAGGTCGAGGTCGGTTTCCGCGCCGTCGTCGGTCACGAAGACCTCGCCGTGCTGATACGGCGACATCGTGCCGGGATCGAGATTCAGATACGGGTCCAGTTTGCGCAGGCGGACCTTGTAGCCGCGCGCCTGCAGCAGTGCGCCGAGCGCCGCCGAAGCCAGACCTTTGCCGAGCGAGGAGACCACGCCGCCGGTGATGAAGATATACCGCGCCATGGGGCCTAACCTTTAACGCCAGAGATGCGATTCGCCAAAATCAAAAACGCGACGGGAGCCCGAGGGCTCCCGCTGTGGGAAACGCTGATTCGTTCACGAAATCAGCCGGTTGCACCGCACTCTCGACAAAGCCGGGAGCCGATGCATGGCCGCGATGCTTATTGCGAGCGCGGCACGCTGGGGACAGCCGGGGTCTGCGACTGCTGATCCTGCTTCTGCAGCTGGTCCAACACGCCGCCACCGGTGCCGAGCGGAGGCGTCGGCGCGCCGGGCTGGGTGGTAGCCGGAGTTCCGGGAGGAATGATCGACGCCGGCTGCCGGTCGTAGCCCGCGAGCCACGACAGCACCATGCTGGTGAGGAAGAATCCGACCGCCAGAATCGCCGTCGTGCGGGTCAGAAGGTTCGCGGTGCCGCGGCTGGACATGAAGCCCGCGCCGCCGCCCATGCCGAGCCCGCCGCCCTCGGAACGCTGCACCAGCACCACCCCGATCAGGGCGAGCACGATCATCAGGTGGACGACAATAATGACGGTCTGCATCGAAAACCTTCCATCGCACGCCGGTATGCCCGCCGGAGCGGCATCACCATGGCGGCTTGGGCTGAATGGCGGGCTGTCTACACGATCAATCCGGGCGCTGCCACCCGAAAAAACAGCCGGAAACCAAGTTGCCCTTAATTAGGGACAAGCCGTCGCGATCGCAAGGAAATCGGCGGCCTTGAGACTCGCGCCCCCGACCAGCGCACCGTTCACGTTGGGCACCGCCATCAGCTCGGCGGCATTGGAGGGCTTGACCGAGCCACCGTAGAGGATTCGCATCGCCGCGCCTTCCGCGCCGAAGCGGTCTTTGAGGCCCTGCCGGATGAAGGCGTGAACCTCCGCGATGTTCCCCGCCGTCGGCGTGCGGCCGGTTCCGATGGCCCAGACCGGCTCATAGGCCACCACCAGCGTTTCGGCGGTCGCTCCGTCCGGAACCGAGTTCAGGAGCTGTCCGCCGACCACCTCCAGCACCCGACCCGCATCGCGCTCTGCCAGCGTTTCGCCGACGCAGACGATGGCCACCGCCCCCGCCCGCCAGGCCGCTTCCGCCTTGGACCGGACCACCGCGTCGGTTTCGCCATGATCGGCCCGCCGCTCGGAATGGCCGACGATGATCGCGCCCGCCCCCGCATCCGCCAGCATCTCGGCGGACAGGTCGCCGGTATGGGCACCGGAGGCCGCGGTGTGGCAATCCTGCGCCCCCAGCGCGACCTTTGAGCCGATCAGCACGGCCGCCGCCGAGAACAGCAGCGTCGCGGGCGGACAGACCAGCAGGTCCACCTTGCGCCAATGCTCGCCCGCTCCCGCCGCAATCAGCCCGATCTCGGAGAGCGAGGCCTTGAGGCCGTTCATCTTCCAGTTACCGGCGATCAGGGGGCGTTGGGACATGGGCTTCCTTGCATGACAGAATTTTGTCTGGCCGCCTACCAGACGAGACCCGCATGCTCAAGTCACCAAACGGCCGCGCGGTTTGCGTCGACAGGTGTTTTTCGGCGGCGTCGGGTCGCGGCAGCCGTGGTTGCGGGCGAAAACGGCGGCCCGTATAAGGCGCGTTCCACCCCGAACGCTGCCGCGCGGCGGCGCTCCGGCCCCACTCCCCGAACCGTTAAGTTGGAATCATGCTCCGAGGAATGCGCAAGGCCTCATCGAACTTGCTCGGCAAAGCCATCATGACCCTGGTCATGGGCGTGCTGATTGTCAGCTTCGGCGTATGGGGCATCGGCGACATCTTCCGGGGCTTCGGACAGTCCACACTGGCCAAGGTCGGCAGCACCGAGATTTCCATCGAGCAGTTCCGGCAGCTTTATACCGACCGCCTGCAGCAGCTCAGCCGCCAGTTCGGTCGCCCGATCACGCCGGATCAGGCCCGCGCCTTCGGCCTCGACCGCTCGATCCTGCAGCAGACCCTCGCGGAAACCGCGCTGGACGAAGGCGCCCGCAAGCTCGGCCTCGCCCAGTCCGACGCCGAGGTGCTGAAGGCGATCGCCAGCGATCCCAACTTCAGGGGCATCAACGGGCAGTTCGATCCGAGCCGCTTCGCGCAGATCATCCGGCAGTTCGGCTACAACGAGAGCCGCTACATCGGCGAACAGCGCCGCGTCGCGCTGCGCCGCCAGTTGGCAGGCACCGTCACCGACGGGCTTGAGCCAAATCCCGTGCAGGTCGAGGCGATGGCTCGCTTCCAGAACGAGCAGCGCTCGATCGAGTACGTCAAGCTGACGCCGGCGCAGGCGGGCACCATCGAGGCCCCCTCACCGGAGGCGCTGGCGACCTACTACGACGAGAACAAAACCGCGTTCCGCGCCCCCGAATATCGCAGGATCGCGATCCTGACGGTCACTCCCGCCAGCCTCACCAAGGCTGACGCGATCTCGGACGAGGACGTGAGGAAGCTTTATGAGCAGCGCAAGGCGACACTCTCCACGCCCGAGAAGCGCGAAGTCTCGCAGATCGTTTTCCCGTCGATGGACGCGGCCAAAGCAGCGCGCGAGAAGATCGTGGCCGGAACGCCGTTCGCCGACGTCGCGAAGGAGGCCGGCTTCAGCGCCGCCGACACCGATCTCGGCCTCGTCACCAAGACCGAGATCGCCGATCCGGCCGTCGCGGACGCGGTGTTCGCGCTTCCCGCCAACGAGATCAGCCAGCCGATCCAGGGCCGCTTCGGCGCGGTGCTCGCCAGGGTGGGCAAGATCGAGGCCGGCTCCACTCCCACCTATGAAAGCCAGGCTCCCGCCCTTCGGCACGATCTGGCGATGGAACGCGCCCGAGCGACCATCGAGGACCTGCGCAACAAGATGGAGGACGAGCGCGGCGGCGGCGCGAATGTCGTCGACGCGGCCAGCAAGCTCGGCCTGACGGCGACCGTGATCGAGGCGGTGGATCGCTCCGGACGCGGCCCCGACGGCAAGCCGGTCGCCGGACTGCCCGCAGGCACGGACGTCATCGCCAAGGCGTTCGACAGCGATGTCGGCGTCGAGAACGATCCGATTTCGTTCGAGGGCGGCTATCTGTGGTTCGACGTGCTCGGCACCACGCCCTCGCAGGAGCGCCCGCTCGATCAGGTCAGGGATCAGGTCGAGGCGCGCTGGCGCGAGGACCAGATCACCAAGCGTCTGCGCGACAAGGCCAGGGAGATGCTTGAGCAACTCGGCAAGGGCACGCCGTTCGCCGACATCGCCAAATCCGCCGACCTGAAGCTGGAGACCGCGCTCGGCTTCAAACGCGACGGCGCGTTCGCGGGCGTGCCGACATCGGTCGTGCAGCAGGTCTTCCGCGCCGCCAAGGGCGACACCGGCGAAGCACGCGCCGCCGGCAACGACTTCATCATCTATCGTGTCACGGACATCGTCGCGCCGCCATTCGATCCGAACTCGGAAGACGCGAAGAAAATCCGCGACACGATCAGCCGCGCGCTGGCGGACGAACAGGTCGGCGAGTACGTGGGCGGGCTGGAACAGCAGCTCGGCACCCAGATCAACCAGGCGGCCTTCGCCCAGATCACCGGCGCGGGTTCCAACTAACGCTTGACTCAAGGCTCCCATGGACGACCTCAAAACTCTGATCGGCAAAGTCGCCACGGGTGCCTCGCTCTCGCGCGAGGAAGCCGCCGCCGCGTTCAACGCCGTGATGTCGGGCGATGCGACGCCCTCGCAGATGGGCGCGCTGCTGATGGGTCTGCGGGTGCGCGGGGAGACGGTGGACGAGATCACCGGCGCAGTCGAGGCGATGCGCGCCAAGATGCTGCGTGTCGCCGCGCCCGATGATGCGGTGGACATCGTCGGCACCGGCGGCGACGGCTCGGGCTCCTACAACGTCTCTACTTGCGCGTCCTTCATCGTCGCCGGCGCGGGCGTGCCGGTCGCAAAGCACGGCAACCGCGCGCTGTCGTCCCGCTCCGGCGCGGCGGACGTGCTGATGGCGCTCGGCGTCAAGGTGGACATCACGCCCGACGAGGTGTCACGCAGCATCCGCGAGGCCGGCATCGGCTTCATGTTCGCGCCCACGCATCATCCGGCGATGAAAAATGTCGGCCCGACGCGCGTCGAACTCGCCACCCGCACGATTTTCAATCTGCTCGGCCCGCTGTCAAATCCGGCGGGCGTGCGGCGGCAGATGGTCGGCGTGTTCTCCCGCCAGTGGGTCGAGCCGCTGGCGCAGGTTTTGAAGAATCTCGGCGCCGACAAGGTGTGGGTGGTGCACGGCTCCGATGGCCTCGACGAGATCACCCTCGCCGGCCCGACTTTCGTCGCGGCTCTGGACAACGGCGCCATCCGGACGTTCGAAGTGACGCCCGACGACGCCGGACTGCCGCGCGCCTCCGGTTCGGACCTGAAGGGCGGCGACGCAGAGGTCAACGCGGCCGCCCTGCTCGCCGTGCTCGACGGCAAGCCCGGCGCGTATCGCAACGTTGCCCTGCTCAATGCTGCCGCCGCGCTCATGGTGGCCGGGCGCGCCAAAGACCTCAAGGACGGGGTTGCGCTCGGTGCGCAGGCGCTGGACAGTGGCGCGGCGAAGGCCAAACTTGCGCAGCTTATCGCCATCACCAACGGCTGACCGGAGGGATTCGTGTCCGACATCCTCCAGAAGATCGAAGCTTACAAACGCGAGGAAATCGCGGCGGCGAAGCGCACGCGCCCGCTCAGCGAGATTGAAGCGCTCGCGCAGGCCGCGCCCGCCCCGCGCGGCTTCGTCCGCGCCATCCGCGACAGGATCGCGCGCGGCGACTACGCGCTGATCGCCGAGATCAAGAAGGCCTCGCCATCCAAGGGGCTGATCCGCGCCGATTTCGATCCGCCGGCGCTGGCCCGCGCCTACGAGGCAGGCGGTGCCGCCTGCCTCTCCATTCTGACGGACTCCCCTTCGTTTCAGGGGCACGCGGATTATCTGATCGCGGCGCGCGCCGCCGTGGGCCTGCCGGTGATCCGCAAAGACTTCATGTTCGAGCCGTATCAGGTGGTGGAAGCGCGCGCGATGGGCGCGGACTGCATCCTCATCATCATGGCCGCGCTCGACGATGTGGCGGCGAAGGAGATCGAGGACACCGCGCTGGGTCTGGGCATGGACGTGCTGCTCGAAGTCCACGACCGCGCCGAACTCGATCGAGCGCTGGCGCTGCGCTCGCCGCTCGTCGGCGTCAACAACCGCAACCTGCGCACTTTTGAAACGACGCTCGCGACCAGCGAGGCGCTCGCGCCGCTGATTCCGGCAGACCGCATCGCCGTGGGCGAAAGCGGCATCTTCACCGGAGCGGATCTGGCGCGGCTGGAGAAGGTCGGCATGTCCACCTTCCTCGTCGGCGAGAGCCTGATGCGGCAGGCAGACGTCGAGGCCGCCACGCGAACGCTTCTTACGCGGTCAGCGCCGCTGCGCGCCACCGGCACGGCCTGACACCATGGCAGCCTCGCACGCCTCCGGCCTCACCCATATCGACGCCAAGGGCGAGGCGCATATGGTGGACGTTTCGCAGAAGGCCGACACCACGCGCATCGCCGTTGCCGAAGGTCTCGTGGTCATGTCCCCAGCGACGCTCGATCTGATCGTGAAGGGCGACGCCGCCAAGGGCGACGTGCTCGGCACCGCGCGTATCGCCGGCATCATGGCCGCCAAGCGCACCTCCGATCTCATTCCGCTCTGCCATCCGCTGGCGCTGTCGAAAGTCACCGTGGACATCGAGACCGACGACGCTCTGCCCGGCTGCCGTGTGCGTGCGACCGCAAAAGTGAAGGGGCCGACCGGGGTCGAGATGGAAGCGCTCACGGCGGTCTCCGTCACGTGCCTGACCATCTACGACATGGTGAAGGCGGTGGAGCGCAGCATGCGCATCGAAGGCATTCGCCTTGTCGAAAAGCAGGGCGGCAAATCCGGACATTTTCGCGCAGACGACTAAGCGCCCTGGCGTTCCGCGTCTCGCTCCGCATATGGACGAGGACGAACGACGCCGCTGACTGACAGGACCCGATCATGGCGCTGATGCCCGTTGCCGACGCCCTCGCTTCCGTGCTCGACGGCGCGACGCCGCTCCCCGAAGAGATGGTGGCGCTCGACGAGGCGCTGCATCGCGTGCTGGCGCGCGACATCTCCGCGCTGCGCACCCAGCCGCCGCAGCCGATGTCGGCGATGGACGGCTATGCGGTGCGCGCCGCCGACGCCACGCTCGGCGCGCGGCTCAGCGTGATCGGCGAAGTCCCGGCGGGCCGGCCGTTCGACCGCATGCTCGGCGCGGGCGAAGCGGTTCGAATTTTCACCGGCGGCGTGGTGCCGGACGGCGCGGACGCGGTGGTGATTCAGGAAGACACCGCGCGCGACGGCCAGATCGTCGTCATCAACGAGGACGCGCGAACCGGCCGCCACATCCGGGCGGCCGGCATCGACTTCTCGCACGGCGAGACGCTGCTGCCCGCCGGGCGCAAGCTCACCGACCGCGACCTCTCGCTCGCGGCCGCGATGAACCACCCCGCCCTGCCCGTGCGGCGCCGGCCGCGCGTGGCGCTGCTCGCCACCGGCGACGAACTCGTCATGCCCGGCACCACGCTGAAGCCCGGCCAGATCGTCTATTCCAACGGCTTCGCGCTGCGCGCGCTGCTGCGCGCCGAAGGCGCGGACGTCGCCGATTTCGGCATCGCAGGCGACACGCTGGACGAAACCGCAGGCGCGATCCGCAAGGCCCATGAAAGCGGCGCGGACATCCTGCTCACGACCGGCGGCGCGTCGGTCGGCGACCACGATGTGGTGAAGCGCGCGCTGGAGGCGGAAGGCACCGCCATCGCCTTCTGGCAGATCGCGCTGCGGCCGGGAAAGCCGATGATGCATGGACGGCTCGGCGACATGCGGGTGATCGGCGTGCCGGGTAATCCGGTCTCGTCCTACATGTGCACGTTCCTGTTCGCCGTGCCGCTTGTGCGTGCTCTCGAAGGCCGCAGCGATGTCATGCACCGGCGGGATGCCGCCGTGCTCGGCGCGGATCTCGCCGCCAACGACAAGCGGCAGGACTACCTGCGCGCCACCCTCGCTCCCGGCGAGGATGGTGTTCCCGTCGCAACCCCCGTGGGCTTGCAGGATTCCTCGCTGCTGAAAAATCTCGCCCGCGCACAGGCGCTGATCCTCCGTCCCCCTTTCGCCGAAGCCGCGAAAGCCGGCGAGCGGTGCACGATCCTGCATCTGCCCGGCTGACAGCCTCGCGGCGAAATCGCCGCAGTGTTCACCAGAAATTAAGCCTTGCGGAACACATATGGAACATATAGTGTATGTTCATGATTTGTTTTCAAGAAGTTGTGGAATATCCACACTTCCGAAAACCAGATGAAGGAAGCCGCTGGCCTTGCCGTCGCGGCGTGTGCCGGGGGACTGAGCAACCATGCTGACGCGCAAGCAGCTTGAACTTCTCGAATTCATCAACGAGCGCCTGAAGGAAAGCGGCGTTCCGCCCTCTTTCGACGAGATGAAGGAAGCGCTGGACCTGCGCTCCAAGTCCGGCATTCATCGTCTCATTACGGCACTGGAGGAGCGCGGGTTCATCCGCCGCCTGCCGAACCGCGCACGCGCCATCGAGGTCATCAAGCTGCCGGAGAAGTCCGCCGGCACGCGGCGTGGCTTCACGCCCAGCGTGATCGAGGGCAATCTCGGCAAGGCGCGGCGCACCGGCGTCGAGGCCGACGATTCCGGCCGCTCGATCCCGGTCCCGGTGATGGGCCGCATCGCGGCGGGTACGCCGATCGAGGCACTGCAGACGCGCAGCCACACCATCAGCGTACCGCAGGACATGCTGGGCATGGGCGAACACTACGCGCTGGAAGTGCGCGGCGACTCAATGGTCGAAGCCGGCATTCTCGACGGCGACATGGCGCTGATCCAGCGCAGCGAGGCCGCTGACACCGGCGACATCGTGGTGGCGCTGATCGATGCGGAGGAAGCCACGCTGAAGCGCTTCCGCCGCCGCGGCGCATCGATCGCGCTGGAGCCCGCGAACGCGGCCTACGAGGTCCGCATCCTGCCGCCCAACCGCGTGCAGATTCAGGGCAAGCTGGTCGGGCTCTATCGGAAGTATTGAGCCTGCCCCGCGCCGTCATCCGGCGCGACATATGTGCCCCCCGTGTCCGACGCGCCACCGACATTGACCATGATGTGTCATGGACAACGCCGGCGCGAGAGCCGATCCGATCAGTCCGGATCCCGTTCTCGCGCCGGCGTTTTCTGCGTATGGCAAAGTTGCCCGCGCATCGCTCGCGAAACATCATCCCTCCCCGCTTGCGGGAGAGGTGACGCTCACCAGCACCTCGCGACAACGCCCCCTTCGCGCCGCGCCGTCGAAAGCCCTAAAGCTGGAAGCCCGCCTTGAACAGGAAGGTCCGGCCCGGCAACGGATAGGCGTTGAAGGTGTTGGCCGAATAGGCGCTCGCGACCGCATAGTCGTAATAATAGCGGTCGAACAGATTGTTGATGCTGAACGACCAGAAGAACTTCTCGTAAGCGCCGCTGACCTTCAGATCCACCGTGGCATCCGCTGGAATCATCGGCTGGGTATTCGGCTGATCGTTGTCCATGCGCCGGCTGCTCCAGTAGCGCACGCTGGCATCCACCACGAGATAGTTCTGCCACGCATTCCAGCGCACGCCGCCGCTCGCCGTATAGCGCGACACCAGCGGCACCTCGTTGCCGGCATAGGGACCGTCGCGGAAAGTGGCGTCGGTGTAGGTGAAGCTGCCGGTCAGTCGCAGCGTCTCGCTGATGCGATAGCTCGCCTGTGTCTCGCTGCCGAAGCGGCGGGTCGGGTCGAGATTGTAGTTATAGAAATTGACCGGATCGAAATGGATCTCGTTGGTGAGGTCCATGTTGTAAACGGTGGTCTGGAGATTGAACGCGCCATACCTGATACGGACGCCGCCCTCGACATCGTAGGACGTCTGCGTCTTGAGCTGGAAGGTCTGCGGGATCGGATTGAAATTCGAATCGAATCCCGGACCGGTGGCGAGCCGCTCGTCCACGTTCGGCGTGCGGAACGATCGCGCGGCGCGTCCGAACACGGTGACGACGTCGTTGAAACGATGTTCCAGCCCCACATGCAGCGCGTGGTTGGTTTCCGTCGTGTCGAGCGGGGTGTGCTCCGCGTCGAAGGCGCCGGGCGCGAGCGGGTCGAATTTATCGCGGGCGCTCAGGCTGGTGGACTGGATGCGGCCGCCATAGGAGAAATCCGTGCTGGGCAGGAGGCCGATGGTCTGCTGCCAGTAGCCTGCGACCGAGCGCTGGGTGAGATGATAGGCGTGGATCGGCGCGAGCCCTGAAAACTGGCTGCGGTCGGAATTGTAGGTCGCGTCATAGTAGTCAATACCAGTCAGGATCTTCGACGACAGCCCGAACAGGTCGTTGCGGATATCAAGGCGCGGCGTGATCGACCAGGTCGTCAGGCGGCTGTCGACATAGCTCTCGGCAAACGGTGAGAAAAATCCAGCCTGCTGCTTCTTGTTGCGCACGCCGCCATCGACGATCAGGGTGGCATCGCTCCATAGCCTGTATGTAAATCCGGCCGTCGCGTTCAGCCCCTGCTTGGCGGCGTAGTCGTAAGGCGTCGAGGCGCCGCGGCGATCTGTCTCCAGTTCGTTCACCGTCGGCGAGACGCGGCGTGCGCCGGGCAGTCCGATGCGCTGATCGTCGGCCGACAGGTTCAGGAAACTGGTGAAATCCACGCCGGTGTAGCGGATCTCGCCAACCGCGTTGCCCTGCTTCAGGTTGTTGTTGTCGCGATAGCCGTTCGAGGCAACACCATTGGCGAACAGCGAACTGGAAAACGCGCCGGAGTTGGTGGTGAGCGCGATGTTGCCCTCGCGCTGGCCGTAGGAACCGGCCCCGCCTTCGGCGCGAAGCGAGACCGGCGGCCCGCCCGCCCCGGTCTTGGTCACGATGTTGATGACGCCGCCGACCACGTTGTCGCCGTAGAGCACGGCGGCCGAATTGCCGCGGGTGATCTCGATGCGCTCGATCGACTGCCGTGGCAGCGTGGACAGATCGACGCCCGCAAGATCGATATCGTTCAACCGCCGCCCGTTGATGAGCACCAGCGTGTTGGCGGTGGCGAAGGCCCCGAATCCTCGCAGATCGACACTCGTGCCAACGCCATTCACGCCGCCATAGAGCGATTGCAACTGCACGCCGGGCGCCTGCGCGATGATCTCCTGAATCGTCAATTGCGGCGCGCTGGCGATGTCTTCGGAGGTGATGATGGTCGTCGATGTTCCGACGATGGTGTCGTAGAGACGGCTGGCCGTCACGTTGATGGCCGGTAGCGTTTCCGCCGGCTGCGCGAAGGCAGTGGCGGGCAGCATCGACGCACCGCACAGCAAGACTGCCGCTGTGGCTGTGAGCGTCGTTGGCAATGGCATTCTGTCAGTCACGATATCCTCCAGGATCGACGAGGTCGCGGAGGATGTCGGGCGTGGCCGTCTCGGTATCGGTCGTGCCTTGGGATAAAGCCCTGGCGGTCGAACGCGATCCCCGGGACGGAATGCCAACGGCGCTCCGCAACGGTTCACTTCACGTCACCGCTGCGGAAGACCCGCCCCACGCGCACGCCCCGTGCCATGGAAGGATGACCGGCTCAGGCAGGTCTCCTGGCTCGCGGGTCATTGCCGTCGCCCGCCTTCCCGGGGATGAGCCCAGTGGCATGTTGAACGACGGCTCGCCGCTGACAGTTGCGGGGGCAGCTCCGGATAGCCCGATCGCCCGAAGGCTTGCAGGGCCGGATTCCCTTTTTCGGCCGGCTCGCGCCGGCACCTGTGCCGTCTGGCTAATCAACTTGCTGCGACTTGCCTTGTCAACGTTCGCGCGACTAGGATTCCCGCCGAATCCTGTTTCAATCCGGCGAGTTGCAGTTTGGAGACAATGAAGAAACTGGGCGCTGTGCTGCTCGTCGCGGGAGTCCTCGGGGGATGCGGCGGCGGCGCCTTGTTTTCCGGCCCCTCGAATAACGTCGAGCAGCCCGTTCCCGCCGATTACAAGGCCCAGATGGCCGCGTTTTTCCGCACGTATCTCAAGGATCCGCGCGAAATCCGCGAGGCGGTGGTCGCCGAGCCGGCTCAGCGCACGGTTGGCGGCAATCCGCGTTACGTGGTGTGCACGCGCTTCAATGCCCGGGACAACGACGGCAACTATCGCGGCGCGAGCGTACGCGCCGTGGTGTTCGTGGACGGACGCCTCGACCGCGCCATCGAGCCGCCCGGCGACCTGTGCGCCGGCGTCGCCTATGCGCCGTTCCCCGAACTCCAGGCTCTTCAGCGATAGCGATTCGGCCAGAGGCTTGCAGCGGGTGAGCCTTGCTGCAGGTGAGGCTTGCTGGGGGCGAGAGCCTTGCGAGCCGGACGGATCGCGGCTATTCCCCTTGAACCCATCGGGGTGAGCCGGCGTAGCACAGCGGTAGTGCAGCGGTTTTGTAAACCGAAGGTCGGGAGTTCGATCCTCTCCGCCGGCACCATATAAACCAGTATTTTTCGGCACTTTCCGCTCAGATTTTGTCCCGGCAACGTCGGCATAAATGGTGAACCAGAACGGTTTCGTCAGCCACAAAATCAGGAACAGTTTGTTCTCAGATCGTTCTGTGATGGAGTCAGAACAGAAAGAGGACAACTGGCATGAACCACTGGTCCGGCCTCATCGATCGAAGCCCCGATGCGCCTCGCGTGTGGGTCTATTGCTGTGGAGGGAGCACCCCATGCTGGAACAGCAAGCTCGTCTCGGTTCACGATCTGCCGGGAGAGCGCTGGGAGGATGTCTGCCGCCGCTTCAAGTGCTCGAGCTGCGGAACGGTCGGTCGTGTTGACCTGCGGACCCATTGGGCGGATGTGGTTCAAGGGTATGGCGAGATGGGTAAGGGTTGACAGTTAGCGCGCAAGCGGTAGAATGTTCGTCTGTGACTTCGTTGCGGGTTGGGCTGCGATTGGCTGGCTTCGCGCTTGGCCTTCCGTTAGCAAGGGGCGGCCATCAAGCCCAAAAAATGACGACGCTAACGGCCGCTGTGGCGTCGCTCCTCCCCTTTAGCTCCCTGGTGAGGAACATGACCCCAATTTCAAATGTTAAGGCAATCCCTGACGGCTTTCAGTTCACGGCCGGTGGCCGATCCTACAGTTATCTGATTAGCCGTGGCCGAATATACATCGGCGGGCTCGGCGGCCCGGTACATCGGTGCGCAGAAGGAAGCTTTGCGCCAACCGGCGACACTTCACTCGAAGAAGTGGCCTTTCATGCCCGCACCTTCGGCGCGAATCTCATTCCAACGGAAAAACTATAAGAAGTCGCCGCCGCGCTTCAGCGCTGTCATCACCCGCATGAAGTCGTCATAAGTGCCGGGGAGGCCGGACCGCTTGTAAGCCGCCCACGCCTTGCCGGAATCGCGCCCGGCAGACAATACCTCCGATCGCAGCGTCTCATTCCCGGTTATGCCGTCAACAATTGCCTGCCGCCGCGTACCAGCATCGGCATGCTGAGTTGCCAGTTCCTTTGCCCGCGCCATGATCTTTGCGGTATCGAGATTGTCGGCGTCCAGCAATGCAAAATGCTCTTGCATCCGGCGTGGCCCGACCGAGTGGTCAGAAACCCGGACCTCTGGCAACGACATGATGTCGCCGAACGCATTCTTGTAAGACGGCCGGAAATAGGAACTGTTGCCGGCCTGCCCACCCCAGTGCGTGATATCGCCAACATCGTATCCGATCTCTCGGAACTGCTTTGCAACATCCTCCGCAGCTTCTCGTACCGGTCTCCGCACGAACCCACTCCCCATAGCCCCTGCCGGCGCTCCAAGCGTCCCGGTCATCGCCAGCCCTGCAAGATCGGTTGATCTTCCGATCACGTCAGGATTGGTCCGGCCATCTGCACCATACATCGAAACATTACCCTGATAGACATCGCCGGGCAACGTCGCGGCTCCCCAGAGACCTTGCGCCGCACGAGCCGGCCACGTCTCCCCCAGCTTCTGCAACAGGCTCTGCTCAGGCTGTAGAGCCTCGGCAATGGCTCGCAGACGGGACAGTGAGAGATCGTTGTCGGGCATCCATCAAGACCCCTGAAGCACGTAGATGCACATCGGAACGCGGGTGCCGTCGCTCCGCTTCCAAATGCAGACGTGGAAGCGATTGTCCTGCGACGGCTTGACCTGCTTTCCCTCGAAGGTGAGCCCGTCAAAGCGCCATTTGCCGCCGCCAAGGTCTTCAACCTGATCCACTTCGACCGGGCGGCAATCCTGATTTGAGCAACATTCAAGTCCGTAAGCCCAACCGCTCGGGGCCTGATGCGCTGCGACACCTGCAACGGACAACAAAAAAGCGGCCGAAGCCGCCATTGTCACTTGGTATAATCCTCGCCCGGAGGATTTTACTTTTCTGGGGTTTGGTATCATGGGTATTCGCCCTCCACCGAGTTCCGGTGCCCCCTGATGAACCCCTCTCCCCGACGCAGATCGCGCAAGTCACTCTCAACGTTGGTCAACCGCCGGTCGGCATTATCCAGCCGAGTTTCAGCCACCGCCATCTTGGTCAGGATCTTGCCCATCTCCTTGATCTCCTCCTGCACGCCACCAACGTCCCTCTGAAGCTGACCGACGCTGGTTTTCAGCGCGGCGAACGCGAACAATCCACCGCCGAGAAAAGCGACAACCTGAATCAGTGACCCGACCGAGATAGACCAATCAACATTCATTTCCTGAGCCTCGCCAGCAGGGCTTCACCTGCCTTGCCGATGAAGAGAGAGCCGACAATCGCACCCATCCACTGATCCAGCGGGGGCGGTAGCGCGGCGATGGTCCACGTCTGCGGGAAGGCGCAGCCACGGCAGAACAACACGCTGTAGATGCACACTGCCGCGAACCAAAACCCGGCCGGGACGAGGAACAGCAGCGGAAACCACCACCCTCGTCCGGTCAGAACAGAAACCTGAGCTGACAGGTACGACGTGACGGCCTCCGTCCGCAGCTTCTCCCGCTCGGTCTCGTTGTCCACCGAGTTGTTGATGGATTTCAGGATGCTGTCGAGGGGGCCGGACGCGAGCCAACCAAATATCCAGGTGAAGAATGTCACTTCACGGCCCGCCTGCTCTGAACGAAGACCGCCAGCGCCTTCGCCAGCGCAATGCCAGTCGTGATCGCGGCCGCGTATTTCGGCGGCAGGATCGGGGTCAGGTCCATGCTGGTCAGCATGTTCAGCAGGTCCGGCACAAACGCCAGCACGCCCGTCGCGATTCCGGCAATCACGGTTGCCCATTCGTAGAACCAGAGCGCGAACGCCTTGAGCTTCGCCTTGATCCATTCCGTCATGCTGATCTCCTGAACAGGTTCTTCACGGTCAATAAAAAAGCCGTCCAGAAGGACGGCTGCGGGGCAGGCTCGGGTGATGGCGCGGGCGGTGGATCAGGCGGAGGCTCAGGCCTGCTCACGGTCTGTGGCATGACTGTCCCGGCCGTCTTCAACGCCGCCGCCGTATTGCCGGCGAACAACTCGCCCTCCGACTTGCGACGCCGCACGAGACCGTTCAGCACCTTGCCGCCGCCCTTGTTCCATTTCGCAAGTTCGGCCGGCACGGCGCGCTTGTCACCAGCATTCAGCTTCTTCCAGAGCGTGGCGGTTGACGGGCCGCCCGTGTTGTAGGCCCACGACACCAGCGCGTCGAATTCGTTCTGGGTCAACGGCACCTTGGCCTGTTTCGAAACATGCGCTTCGAAGATGGCCAGATCGGCCGCCAGCGCATCGTCGCACTGCTTCTGAGACCAGATCGTGGATACCGTGAATTTCGGCTCATGATGGTTGGTGTGCCCCCAGCCGATGGTCAACACGCCTACAGGGTCGCGATAGGCCTTGAAGAAGCCGGGCCGGCCTTCGACCTTCGCCAGACAAGACTCGAACGCCTTGACGATGGCGATTCCGATCTGGGAGATTTTCATAGCGCCGCCGCCGCCGTGAAGAACTGATCCGTGGCCGCGCTGTCCATCTCCCACGCTGCCGCGATTGCTGTCGTCATGGGATGATTGCGCTGAAATTCCGTGGCTCCCGCCAGCAGCATGCGCGCGCCGAACTGGTCGCCCTGGGGCAAGGACATGATGAAGGTGTCCAGCGCTTCAGGAATAGCGCCGGTCGTGACAGCGGCCAGTGCCTCATTCGTCGTGATGAAGCCATCCACTGCCGCTTGTTGATAGAACTGCCGCTTTGAGATGGTGGCCGGGACAACAGGCGGCAGGGGCTCGACGGGCGTGGCAACCGGGGGCGCATAGACGCCATCGATGTAAGTCCCGCCAATCGCCATCGGGGCTTCATCACTCTCAAGGATCGCGGCGTTATCCTCGCCATCAGGAGACCAGTCTTGGGGATCGTTGACGACGATGCGATTAATGATGGTGTTGGTCTGATCAAGGATTGCAAGAACAGGCATGGGGAAGCTCCTCACTGAGATCTATATTCGGTGATGACCACAAGGCCGGGGCCGCCATTGCCGCCAGCGGCGTTTGAAGCGTTATTGGCCACCGCTGCGCCGCCCCCGCCTGCGCCGGGTATCCCGCTAACGCCACCCCCGACCGCCGTTCCACCACTCTGAGCCCCGCCACCACCACCGCCAAAATATGATGCGCCGCCCGCTCCACCGACCGCCGCCACACCGAATGGTGTCACTTGCGTAAAGCCATAGCTTCCATCGACCCGGAACGTGCCCACGCCGCCCCCGGTAGACGACGCGCCGCCACCGAAACCAGTCGTGCCATTACCCACGATGCCGCCAGCTCCTCCCGGCGCTGTGCACAATGAGCCGACACTGCTCTGACCGCCCGCGCCACCATTTGCGTTGACAGCCCCTGCACCAGATGCGCCTACGGTGACACTCTGAGATACGCCGATATCCGCTGCGGTCACCATTCGCCGCGAGTACACCGCGCCGCCGCCGCCGCCGCCGGACCAGTTTACGCTGGCTGCACCGCTGACTCCGCCACCTGCGCCGCCGCCACCGATACATTCAATGATCGCATAGACAGTCCCGGCCGATGGTGTGTAAGTCCCCGAGCCCGTGAAGACCTGAACGTTAACGGATCGGATCGCACCGATGATCGTCGCGACCGCGCCGGCATTCGCTGCCGTGAAGATATCGCTTCCGACAGTTGTTGCCCCCAGCGCCGTCCTCCCAGCCGCTGCATTGACGGACTGAAACACGGCGCGGCCAACAGAGGTGCCCCCGATGTTGGTGAGAATCTGAGCCTGCTGCGGCGCGCTGAGCGTCTGAACTGCACCGATGGCAAGGGTTTGCGTCAGGCCATTATCAATATCGTCGTAGTAATCGTCCGCGTCGCCCTCATCAATGATCGTTCCTGCAACAGGATTGGAAAAAGAATTCGAGACGCGCGTGAAAACGCCCGTGGAACTGTTGCGAGGCATCAGGCAGCCCTCATGATGTAGTTGAGAACGATTGTCGGCTGGACGTTGGTGTGCGAGCCGCCTCCTCCGACCGACGACGTGGTGAAGGTGTGGGTGTGAGCGCCATCGCTTGAGATCGCGTGGGTATGATCGGGCGCAGTGGACGTGGTGAAAGTGTGAGTGTGGGCGCCGTTCGTGGCCGTCAGGATGTTATGAAGGTGAGCGCCATTAGTGGACGTGGTGACGGAGACTGTGTGCGTGTGCGCGCCCGTCGTATTTGTTGATCCGGTCACGGTGTGCGTGTGATTGAGGTCGGTGAACCCGGTGTTGCCGATGTTTGTTACCGAACCAGTTCCTGCGGTCCAAAGCGCGACCGACGCGCCGATATCGGCCGGGATCGATCCCGTATTCGGATTTGAGTGGTTGTGGTTGAGATTGATGCTCGGGCCGCTCGTCCCGCCGGAGACGCTATGGCTGTGGTCACCGTCGCTCGATGTTCCACCAGTCCCGGTGTGATAGTGATCGCCCTGCGTGTCGGTGGCTCCACCGTGAGAGTGGTCACCTGAAGAATCCGTCGTCCCAGTATGGCTGTGCGTTCCAGCCGCCCCGCTTGCTCCGGTGTGATTATGACTGCCTGCGCTGGCTGTCGTGCCCGAATGCGTGTGCGCCGGCATCATGGTTGCGTCCAGCGTCACGCTTTGAGCGCCGATCACAGCGCCCAGCGTCAGGCCATTTGTCAGCCGGCCAGCGGCTGCGCCCCCCATGTTGTCCTTGCCGGCGACGACAAGGCCGCGCATGTCTGGGAACAGAGGATCGGTACCGTTGTTACCGAAGATCGAACCATTGGCGATCAGCAGCGCCCGAAGCTGGGGATATGCAGAGGTGCAGGGCTGTCCGTAGACGAAAACGCAGCCAGCGGGCGGGTTGGGGAAAATCCATGGATACGGGACGCCCAGCACGAATGGGTTGAGCAGATTTCCCGCGCCATCAGCAAAGCCGTTCGGCGTCAACTTGCCGACAACAACACCGCTCGACTTGAACGACATTTCACCGGCTGCGGTCCGCTCAACGCCTGTGGTCTGATCCACTGTGAAATTGAAGCCGGACGCCGCGAGCGGCAGCGTCCCGGTCATCCCGGCCTGACCGTCGCGCGGCAGAGACCCGGTCAGTCCCGACGCGATATCCGCCAGATCGGAATTGACCGCGCTGGACTGGATCCGCGTGTTCGGCGTGAACGGCGGCTGGGCAAGGGTGAAAATGCCTGATCCGTTTCGGGGCAAAGGCTGTGCTCCAAAAGAAAAAGGCCCCCGGAGGGGCCTTGGATTGGTGATGCTTGTTGGGCTAAGCTGGCGGGATGCACCCAAAGCTCGTTGGAACAATCGGCGCGTTTATTATCTGCATCCCGCTCGGATTGTGGCTGAAGTCGCTTTCAAAAAGTATGGACTTCTGGCCATTCATGGGTCTGTGCGCCGCCCTTATGGCAGTTCTGTTCTTCCTTGGTTGGCTGATTGACCAACGAAAGCGGGCAAGAGGCGATTAGCCCGACTGTTCATAAGAAGTGCCGCCAATTCATTCGTCTTGTCGTTGCGCTGCAAGCCGCGCATGGCATTGAACACCGGCATTGATTGGCTTGTGTCGCGGGTCAGAAGCCGCGCGAGATCCGAATAGAGCTGATCCTGTCGCCGTGCGGTCTTCTCCGGCGTCTGGCCCGTGAGAAGCTGAACAACGCGCTTGCCAGCCTTCACCGGCTCACCCTGAGCCACCCGCCCAATCGGGCCCGCCGATGTCAATTCATCGATTTTCTGCGAAGTCGCCAACCGCGCGAACGTCTTGGAATTATCGGCTATCGAGGCGCGGAGATCGAACGACGTGGCGACACGATCAACCTCATCAAATAGCTTTGATGCTTTGGCATCGCCAAGTGCCATAGCTACCTTCTCGCGCGCGGACCGGCTCGACAGGTCTTTCAGAGCCTTGATAGCCTCCCGGGCCGGAACATCTCCGTCCTGCACAGTCCGTGTCACGTTGGACATCACGTCATCGATGCGAGATCGAACGCCTTGCGCGACAGCGTCCTTCTCACGATCGGTCATCCCGCTGAGAGCCATCGCCACCCGATCGCGCGGCATGGATGGCGACAGCATCTTCGACCCGAGTTCGACGGCCTTGGACCGTCCAATCGGGTCGGCAGCGGTCTTGAGAGCTTCGGCATAGGCCGGGACGGCCTCTTTGAGGGAATCCCGCAACTGGCGGGACAGGTTCTGATAGGCCGCACCGAGCGGCGTCTGCGCACCGAGCGCGCCTTGTCCTTCGCCAGAACTGGCGGCCTGATCCAGCGCGCGCTTGATATAGTCGAGTTGCCGAACGTCCGGCATCCGCTCGAACGTCACACCACCCGCGTCGTCCAGCTTGGCGAGGATCTGATTCGACTGGTTACCCTCGAGACGCATCAGGTTGTTGGCGTCGCGGATCGCAGAAGCAGGCACCCGCGTCTTCACCAGTTCTTCAAGCGCAATGCCGGGCTTCGAGGAATAGTCGATCGGGCTGGCGTAAGCAGCGTCATAGGCAGCAGATCGCGCCTGCGACGATCCGGTGCGGATCGCAGCGCGCGCGGTGTCTACGCCTTGTGGAACACCCAAGGTATCATCAAGAACGGTCGTCAGGTCTTGCGCGCCGCGTGTCGTGCGATCGGCGATTGCTTGTCGTGCCTCTACTGCGCCCGGCCCGCCACGCTGAATAGCTGTGTCGAGCACGGCGCGCGCATTCGGCCCAGCATCCGCCAGCATCGCATCCTTGCCGGCACGCGCCATATTCGCCGCGCCCTGCGGGCCGAGCGTGCCATCGCCCTCCATTGTATTCCCGAGCATGCGAAGAACATCAGGAGAGACACCCGCCTTGCGAGCCGCTTCTTGCCCCGCGCGAGAATTAAGATAGGCCTGATAGGCGCTGGACACGCCTTCTGTCGCGAGCGGAAATGCACCTCCAATAACACCTCCGAGAGCGGCCCCCTTTGCCGCTTCCGTGGCGCGCCCTGTCAGCCCCTCGCCCTCGCCCGCGCCATAGGCTGCGCCATAGCCCGCGCCTTCTGCCGCGCCGTACCCCATCTTGCCGAGAAGTGTAGAGCCCTTGCCCGCAAGCGTTACTCCCCCCTTGGCCAGGGTGCCGCCAGTTGCCGCGCCGCCAATGCCTTCCGCAACATCACCAGCGATGCCAGTATTTTTTCGGGCATCCTCAAGGATCAGATTCTCGCGCGCTTTGGCATAGTTGTAGCCCTCACGCGGGTCAAACGTGCCTTGACGGATCATTTCCAACGGCGTGGACGCCGCCGCCATGATTTCGTCGCCAAAGCCGAACGACGCGCCCTGTACGGCCCGGCGCGTCAGACCTGCGCCTGTATCGACACCTGCCGCCTTGAGCTTGTCACGTTCGGCAATGGCCGCTTCCCGATACTTGTCCGGCTTCTCCTCCACGGGCGTGGCGTATTTTTTCCACGGCCCATCAGACGCGTCCGATCCCTGATATTTTTCCCACGGGCCGGCCATTACTGCACCTTCTCCCACGAGCTTTGATCGGCCGGGTTACCGCCCTTGAAGCGATATCCATCCTGCACATCGCCCGCCAGCGGCGCGGAGGATTTGTTCTGATCCCCACCAAGGCCGCCGATCATCGCGCGGATATCCGGGGTCAAAATGCTGCGCTTGTTGATCGCCGCAATCTGCTTTTCGGCGTCCGCGGCGGTGATCGTGCCCTGTCGATACTGGCTGATGATCTCGGCGCGCTCGATATTGATGGCAGACTTCGCCTGCATCATGCGGGAAATCGCGACATTCGCCTCAGGCTTGTTCTGAAGCGCCGGGAGCGACTTCAGCATGCCATCGTATTCGATATCAGACGTTGCGCCCGATCCGGGAGCGCGGAGCGTCGGGGCTACTCGTTTGACAATGGACTGGAACGCATCGCCGGCGGACGAGTATCCGGGCAGCGCCTGAGCAAGACGGCCCTGGATCGGTCCTTGCGGCGCGACTTTTATGAGTTCGTCCAGCAACTGCATGTCTTGCATGTTGCCCGCCGAATTCGCGCCGGCCTGCTGATAATCTGACCAGACCTTCGCCGTGTTCTTGTCGAGGTTTTTCCGAAGCTCACCATCCGCAGGCTCGTTGCCGACATTGTTGGTGATCTGCACCGCTCCCGCCCGCGCTTTCGCCGTAGCCCATACGTCATACGACATGGGTTTTTGATCGGGTGGCAGGTTTGACCGATAATATTCGTATTCCCGAACAGAGGTTGGCTCATCAGACCTCTCAAGGTCTTTCTTGGCCTTTGCGTTCGACAACCGCTGCCCCTCGATCTCGAGCTGATATTTCGGATCGGCCTGCGCCGCCTGCGTCTTCATGATCTGCGTGGTGAGAGCCTCCGCGATCGCCCGCGCACGGCTGCCCGGACGAGCCGACATACCGGTTTCGATCATCTGCCGCTGCTCTGGCGTCGCTCCGGCCAGAATGCCGCCGCCTCCCTGCGCTGGAGTGGCCTGTACCTGCCCCGGAATGGCATTCGGGATTGGCACAGCTGACGGAGGATCGCCACGCTGGACTGCGGGCTGCGCTCCGCCCCCTGGTGGCGGCAGAGCGCGCGCGATCTGAAGCACCTTATCGCCGTAAGCCGGATCGGTAGCGTATCCCGACTTGCCGAGCGCTGCGACCTGAGCGTCAAGCCCCTGAGCCGCCAGCATCGGCTTGTAGCGCGGGTTCTGCGTCACGAAATCCGCGTAACCCTGTGCGCTCTCTGCCGGCGATCCGTAGGCGCGGAAACTGTCCTGCGTTCGCACAGGCTGGCCATTGACCACCTCTGTGGTCGGCAGTGTATTGCCGCCGGGCTGACCGTGGGATTTAATCCCGAAGTAATTATTCCCCGGCGCGGATTTTCCCCAGCCGGTTTCGAGCGCGGCCTGAGCCACAACCATGCGAGGATCCAGCCCGGTCTTCTTTGAGACCTCCATGGCGAGTGGCATCATGGATTCGACGAAGCCCTCCTTGCCGGCCGGGATTCTCGCCTGGCCCATCGGGTTGGAGGTTGATTGTTGGGGCGGCGGGACACCCTGAGCGGGCGCTGCCGTTGGAGGAGCGGGAGAAGAAGCTGCGTCCTGCCCCGGCCACGCCAGACCGAGCGCTGATGCGACCTGAGCGGCGCCCGGCGTTGACGCTGCCGAAGCCACTGGAGCGGGGCGGCCTAGCATCTTGGCCAACGCCTCCTCGTCGCCACGCTTATCCGCCGCGTCCTTGGCGTCCAACCTGGCAAGCTCGTAGCTGTCCACGCCCGTATTGGCGAGCTGCGCCAGACCCTGCATCCAGTGTTGGATGGGCTTCTGCTGATTGCTCGACAGAGCCTGAAGCAACGCGCGGCGACGAAGCATGGTAGCTTCGTCATACGTTCCAGAATCTGCCGCCATTATGCAAACCTCCGGGCGTATTCACCGAGAGCCATCATCGATCCGCTCGGCACCGCATCATAGTTCACAGCAAGCTTGCCGCTCCGGTCGCGAGCCACGGCACGCGGATAGACCTGTGCCACTTCCTGAGCGACAAGGCCGCGATGACGGCCGTTGCCAAGGCCTTCTTCTGGCTTGTAATCAAAATCGATCACGTGGAGACCGTCAGCCCGTTCACCCACGACCTCGATATCCTCTTTCGAGGCGATGTCAGAGCGCATCCAGCCACCGAGTGCCGCGCTGCCAAGGCCAAAAAGGCCCGACATGAAGGCGTTGTTTGAATTGATCTGAGCGTTGTAGCCGAGGTTCTGCTGGTTGAGGTTCTGCTGGACCGCACCGAGATAGTCGACAGGCGCGATGCCAGGCGTTGGTGTTGAAGTGTAGTTCGGCGCCGACACCTGCGACCCTGACATCAGAGCGGAAATCTCGTTGATCGGCTGATTGCGGAGCGTCGCCTGCTCCTGAATCATCGCCTGACGCTGACTGTTGGTCAGATTTGCATTGGTTAGCGCCTGATTGAATGCAACCTGCTGATTATTGGCGTTCTGGGCGTATTGCTGCTGCTGTGCCTGATTGGCAAAGGAGGCGTTATTGGCGTTTTGTGCATATTGCTGGGCCTGCGCATTATTCGCGAACTCGCCCATCGCCTGACCTTGGCTAAACTCCTGCTGCTGAGCGGTATTGGCGAACTGTGCATTGGCCAGCGCCTGTTGGTAGGCCTGCAACTGCGCCGCATTAGCCGCCTGCTGCTGCGCCTGATTCTGACCGAACTGCTGCGCCTGAGCATTGTTGGCGAACTGCCCCGCCTGCTGAGCCAGTCCAGCCAATCGCGACTGCTCTTGCCCCCCAGCAAGAACGGCCTGCATCCGCGCGTCGGTTCGCGATCGATTGTCAGCGTCAACCGCGTTATTCCACTGTTCCGAGCCCGGCGTAATGCCCTTGTTGATGAGCTGGGTCTGGAGCGCGGCTGTGTCGCGATCAAGCTGAGGATTAAGCCGCGAATAAATTGCATCCTCAACCTTGGTGCGATCCGACGAATAATCAGTCGGGCCATAAGAGGTCTGAATGTTGCCGGCACCGGCAATTTGCGATTGGATAGGCATGCCGGTATCTGACACGCGCATCGTGATAGGTGACCCGCTGGACAAGGACGATTGGATCGGGCCGGCCCCGTTGATCGAAGACGTGATCTGCCCAGCCGGCTGGATGCCGCCCACATTCACACTGGTGACGTTCTCGGGTAGCCCCTGAAACGAGAACGGCTTGCCAAGAAGCTCAGCAATCCGCGCACTCTGCTGCTCCGCGATATTGCCGACGTTCTGCCGCGCGCGCTGGTTTGTCTCGAAAATCCCCTGTTCACCCGGCGAATAGCTCTGAGTCGCCTCAAAGCGCGGCGTGCCATCTTCCCAGTTTCCAATCTGACGATAGGTGAGCGATCCCTGCGGTGTGACCTGATTGGTCGCGTTCAGGCCATACTGCGACACAGCCGTCTGTTGATTGTACTTGGCCTGGGCCGCAGCAGTCTGTTCAGGGTTAGGAGCCGGGGGCGGTGAAGGAGCTTCCATTTACAAACCCCATTTGGCCTTAAAGGCGGGGAGATCGTCAGCGGTCAACGCGAAGCACACCCCGTCCTCGTCGCCGTAGTAGCGACGCGAGATGCCTTCGTAAGAGCGCCTCGGGAGAAATTTTCCGAGGATGCGACACACCCTCTTGTTGGATTTTCGCGTATGCATCTGAAGACGAACGCAACCGCATTGAACAAAGACGTAGTGAAGCGCGGCGCGCCATGCGTCGCGGCCCGCGATCCCCTGCCCTGCTACGGACAGATCAATCCCCGCCCCGTTAAAACCGGTAAACACAAAAGCCCCGGTTAGCCGGCCGCCGCTCTCGATACCGATGGCGCTATAAGGCGGGTGAAACGGGACGCCCGTGATCCCCGATACCCACCCTGCAACGGCCTCGTCATGACCAATCACAAGGCCGCTCAAATCATGCCTCCAGCTTCCATCGTCACATCGAAGCTGTTGACATTGAAGGTCACGTTTTGGCGCGGCAACGATCCCCACACCCCGACGCCCCAGAGCGCCACACCCCACTGCCCGCCTGACAATGCCAGAGGATTAACCGTATCCACCGCGACCTTGATCGATGCACAGTAGCCAATGCCAGAAACAGAATTCCAGTTCGCGACGGTGACCGACTCCGGAGGCCACTCAGAGACATCCCACAGCGCCTGATCCCACAGCGACGGATTGACGGCAGAGGATGCCTGCACGTAGATCGGCGCATCGTCGCGGAAATCCACGTTGAAGGCGATGCCGGGCGTGATCTGCTGATCCGTTGTCAAATGCACCCGAGACATCATCCAACGCTTTTGATTACCTCGCGCTCCATAATAGCTGAACGCGGTCTGAAGCTCTGCGTGGATGTTCTTGCCGTTATCCGTTGACCCCTGATCGGTGAGATAGACAGTACCGTCATTGCCGCCGAAATAGAGCAAATCATTGAACAGCTCCCAGCAGTTCGCGTGCATGCCTGTGAATCGGCACCAAGCTCCAGTAAGCGTGTTCATGACAAACTGAACCTGATCCGCCCCCTCCGTTACGGGGATATTGAGCAGCGCCCGCGTGCCGCGCGGATAGGAGATCAATTCCCATCCGAAATTGTCCGCGTAGCTGCGGGCTGCGATGTTCATTTCGCGCGAGATGTTGTCCGTCATCGACACACGCTGCATCGCGGCGCGCTCGAACACCATCGCCTTCGAGAGCGGCAGCACGCCATCAATGCAGATGAATACCAGATCGGCGCCTACTTTAGTGATGCAGCGCCGTCCAATCGGAGCGCCGATATCAAAGACACCAACAAGCTGAAAGTCAGTCGCCGGGTCCACGCCGGAGTAAATCGCAACCTGCCCACGGCTGGTGACGAACACCGCATAGTCGTCGAGACCGGTTCCGCCATCCAGCGACCATGTCGCCATCGCGACGAGATACCCGCCCTTGTTGAATACGCCTGCCATCGGGAAGCGTACGGCGGCGCCCTGAATACTGTCCACCGGAAGATAGGCGGCATTCATTGATGCATCGATGACAAACCAGATACGGCCCTTGTGAACGTTGACCCCAATGAACTTGGTGGGATCGATCCCGGCCCCGGTGATGGTCGGGCGCGCCCATACCGTGCCGTTATAATAATAGGGCAATTCGAGCCCATTCACCATGTAGAGGTAGTTGCCGCCGGTGCCAGTAAAATTCGCGGTCTGGAAGCGATTTCCAGACAGCCCGGTCTGCATCGACACCGCAGAGCCCTGGCCACCCGTCACATCGTAAATCGCCCCGCCTGTAACGGCGATCAGCTTGCTCGTGGTTGCACCGTTATAAGCAACCAGCGTCTCGACAGGTGAATTCGATCCGATCTGACAGAATGACAGCGAGCCGCGACGAAGCTCCACCCAGCCGGGTTGCGGGAAAAAGTTCTCCATGGTGATGGCCCGTGACGGGTCCATGTTGTCCAGCGGTGAAATTGCATCCCAGCCACCGACCGGTGCTGGCATTGATGCGCCACGCGCCACCATCGGGCGCGGCGTCTTGCCCGTTACCGATGCCCGATACGATGCGCGCATGTCACGTCGGTCCCGGCCAGTTTCCGTCTTGCACGTTCGCGGTTGTGATCAGAGGATCAAGGCTGCCGCGACGGTTGATGTAGAGATCGGGTATCCCGCCATCGGACGCCACGGAAGCGCTCACCGCGTCCAGATATTCCTGCTGGAGCGCGGCATATTCGAACCCCTTGATTTGCCAGAACCGCCATTTGACCCCGAGCGTGACCAGCGCCGGATCAAATAGCGGGACATCCGTATCGTCCGTCATCCGATCCGAGAACGAGCCGTCCTGCTTCTGACACCAGGATCGCGAAATATATTCGAAGACCAGCGTCCCGAGATCGGTGCCAAACGGGGGCGGCCACACCCGCCACTTGCTCACGCCCGCTCCGAGCTGTCGCCACCTGCGGCGCGGCCCGGTCGCGAATATCCCCGATCTGACGTACTGATCTTGCTGCGGGCTATCCGGCCCGATCAGCCGCCAATGGTTGGTCCGGTCCCACCAGGTATTGCCGATGTATCGGTCGAAGTCGGGCGGCAGGGCATAAGTGTCCTTCGCGAAGGTGAAGGTCGCGCCCACGGCCGCAGCGGTCGCGGGCATCGCCAGCCTGACCGAAGACGCATCGATCACCGATGCGATCCGCTGAGACTGCGGCATTCCCTCGCCTGACACGGCATAGCTGTCGTCCAGGCCGGCCGTGCTCGGGATGTTGGCCAGAATATCGCTGCCAGCGATCACATTCCCGGTCTGCGTCACGGGGGGCGCAGGGCTGATGACGAACTGGTTTTGAAGATCGGTCCAGTTGTAGTCCCGCGCCAACTGCGTGCAGTTGCGATTGGCGAGGGCCAGAAGCTGATTGATCTGAAGGTCAATGCCACCCGCCAGCGTCGCAGGTGCGGGCAGACCAAGCTCGGTTGCTGCGTCCTGTACGATGGCGAGAATATTCATGGCTTAAGCCGCCCTCGGAGGGCGGCCGGGTCCGCGCCGGGCCGGCTCGGTGGTGACGACTTCACCGCCACCCGTGCCGGCCGTCACACTGACCTCGGCAACAGCCTCCCGCGCCGCCAGCATCGCCTCAAGCTCGGCAACCCGGTTGTTGAGCTTGTGGAAGTCCGCGCCGCTATCCGCGCTCGACAGGTAGGCCTTCGCCTTGTCCACGAGCTGGCGGCCCATCGGCATGCTGCTGATCGCCGAATCCGGAAGACCGGCAAGCTGCTGCACCGTATAGACATTGAAGGACTTCAGGGTGAGAACGGTCCCCGGCTCGGACGGGAACAGATGGTCCAGCGGCGTGCCGCTCGCCACCATCTCCTGCCCCGCCTTGAACGCCGCATATTGTTTCGGGAAGCGCCGGCGATGCCACTCCGTGGCCATCACCTTGATTTCCTCCTTCTCGCCCGGCTGAATCACCGAGATCATCTCGATGTTGTCGTAGACCGGGACACCTGCGTTCTGCGATTTCGTCTTCGAGATTTCGGGATGCTGGAAAAATTTGACCAGCAGGTTTTCCTCTTTCTCAAGGATCGCCACCGGTCCCGAGAATCCGTGCACTGTAAAATCCATTCAATCCTCCATAGAAAAAGCCCGCCAGCGCGAAGCTGACGGGCTGTTGGTTGATGCGATCAGGATCAGATCGCGTTCGATTGCACCCATGCGGACTGACCGGTGGTCAGCGCCCCGCTGCGGGTTGTCCACGCACCAGCGCCGGCCGCGATGGTCATGGCCGGTTCGGTCAGGACCACAGCGGTCGCGTTGCTGATCGAACCGGATGCGGTCGCGAGAACATACATCCGGCCATCATCGCCGCGAACGACGGTGCCGACCTTCATCGGGAGAACAGAGCCCGCCGGATAGATATCCGACAGGTTCACGCCCAGCTTGTTGTCGATTGAAAAAGGCATGTGAGCGTCTCCTTAACCGTTGAACAGCACGCCATGCAGGCGGCGGTTGCTGATGGTCATGTTTCCGGCCCAGCCCATCAGCTTCACCGAAGCATCCTGATTGACCGACACGCGCTTCGGGCCGATGGACGTGAAGTTCCGGTCGCGGTGCGGCCGATACTTCAGGTACCGAGAGTTGATGAAGTACATGGTGTTCGCGGGGCAGCCACCGACCGGGACCGGATCGGACGCGTAGCCCTGGAAGCCTCCGTCAAGGATGACGTCGGCCGAACGATACTTCAGGTACTCGAAGCCGCCCTCACCGGTGCGCACCGTCTCGATCCGCTGGATCGCCTGCAACGACTGGTTATAGAATTCCCAGAAGTTGTTGTCGGTGACGATGATGTCGGCCTTGTCGGTGCCCCGGATCAGCTGATTGGCGACAGCATCCATGTAGCCGCGGATGTTGGTCGCATCCGCCGCGCCGGAGCCGTCGGTCGTGGTGCCGAACTTGATGTTGCGCCAGAATTCCCACGTCGCGGGGTCGATGCCACCGACCGAGCCGGACGACGGCGTCTTCGAGATCAGATACTGAAGGCCGCCGATGCTTTTCGGCGTGGTGCCGTCAGAATAGATGCCCGTCGCGATCAGGGATTCCAGCGAACGCTCGGCATTCGACACGCGGCCGCCGATCAGTTCGATCATCCGCTCCTCGCCCGCGTTCTGAAGTTCTTCCAGACCGGAGATGGAAACAGAGACCGCAGCCTGACGAATCTGGAACACCGCAGCGGTGAAAATCTGCTGCGGTGAGATATTCAGGGTTTCATACCCGGAATACCACATCGTCGTGCCGTTCAGGGCGTATTCGATTTCCTCCCAGATGGTCGTGCCGCCATCGATGGGAGAATAGGCGCGCGTATTGCCCGCCTTCGCGAGGCGGTTCAAAAGCGCGTTGTTGCGGGTGACGTTATCGGCCGCTTTCTTCGACCGATTTTCGATGGTGGTGGCGACGATATCGTCAATCGTCGGATTCGGGCTTGCCATTTGAAGGCTCCATGGGGGTGATCGCTATCGATCAGCCGGCCCGGAGCTGTCTCATCGCCTGCCGCACATCGTCGAACACATCCCCACCAGCCTCTTCGCGCTTGGGCGGCACAGCCGTGCCGGACGAGCCCTTGATGCTGACAGCCGCGCGCTTGGCCTGACTGGCCTTTTCAGCGGCGGCGGCGCGTGCCTTCTCGGCTTCCTCCTGCTGTTGCGAGGCGATAACTTTCGCCCGCACGTCAGGGGTAAGCCAGACGGCGCGCTCGTAAGCAGATTCCAGCACTTTCTGCGGGTCCATCTGAGGATTGGCGGCCTTGATCTCCTTGATAAGATCAGGGAGGCGGTCCTCTACCTCTGCATAGTGCGGGTGGTTGGCGGCAAAGCTCTGAACCATGGTCATGTTCTGACCGACTTCAAAGCTCGCGAGCCTCTGCTCAAGAAGCGGGATGGTGTTGACCAGATGCGCAACGGACGGATCGACGGCCGGGCGCTGCGGAACGACAGCGTTGGGGTCGGTTGCCAGTTGAGCGAGGTTGATTCCGTGACGCTGTGCCAGCCATTGGATTGCCTCAACCGGCTTCTGCTCGAGGAAGCGCTGGCCATCGAGAAGGCGCTTGATGCCTTCGTCCACGGACAGGCCGAACCTCTGAGATTCCTGTTGGAGGGGCGCAAGGGCGGATTCATAACGTCGCAGATCGTCGGACTTCTGGCGAAACCCCTCGGTGATCTCCGCTTCCCTCTTGAGCACCGCCGTTTGAATTGCGGGGGGAAGAGATGACCAGGATGTTTTCGCGTCAGCCGCCCAACTTGTCGGAGGCTCGTCAGCGTTTGACGGCTGAGCGGGTGCCTTGAGGTTGTCCGCAGGCGGTGATTTTGGATCGGGAGCGGCGGCCTGCGCGGCTTCGGCCGGCGGCGCTGCGTCCTTCTGAATGAATTTTCCATCGGCGCGGGCGCGCGTCTCGCCTTGTTCTGCCGGGTCGGGCTCCGTCGCCTCACCCCTCAGGCTGGCGATGGCAGCCGCAACGTCGGAGTGAACATCGTCCCGCTGCGCGGCCGGAGCATCCGGTGCTGCGACAGCATTGTCCTCTTGCAGATTGCCCTCAGTCATCTTTCCTCCTGATGATCGGACGGTATCCGGCGTTGACCTTCCGGATCGCCTCAATCACGTCCGATCTGTAATTGTCGGTCGCGGCTTCGTGCGGCGCTTCGCGGTCGTTGCCCTTCTCCACGCATCCGGCCTCCCGCGTCCATCGCCGATAAACCGACTTGCTGGCGGTGCGCCGGCCATCGCCGTAGGCCATGTGCTCGAGGTCGCCCCCGAGATCGTCGGAGATCACCTGTCGCATCTTCGCATTTGAATATCGCGGCGGGGCGCTGTGTTTCGGAACGATCTTGCCGTTCCGGTAGACGTAAATCCCGCGCGACATCATCAAGCCTTCAGGGCGGCGATGATCGCGTTGATCGCGGCGGCACAGTCTGCGGCTGTGGCCGTGCCCGGATCGGGAATCGGAGTGAGCGAGCCAAACGGTTTGCCCGTCACCTCGTCCCACGAGACATCGCCCGACGCTCCCGCGATCTGGTTGACCACTTCCCTTGCAAGTCCGGTCGCCATCCCGAGCGACGACATTCGCGCTGCGTTCGCCATCTACTTTCCTTTCGGTTGTGGTTTCGGCCGCATGGCCTCTTTCGCCTTGGCCTCGGAAACGCGCCGAGACAGTTCAAAGTCGCGCTCGCCCGCTTCTGCCTCTCTGGCATCGGCAGCCATCGCGATTTCTTCCTGACGCATCGCGGAATCGGCCTCGATAGCCGCCTTCTGCTGCTGCGCCTGCATGTCCATCGCCATTTTCTGGCGCTCCATGTCTATCTTCTCACGCTCGAGCTGAATGCGCTGCTGCTCAAGAGCGAGTTCGGCCTTACCCTTTTCGATTTCGAGCTGCGCTTTCTGCTGGGCCAGCGCCATATCGGTCTGGGCTTTTTGCTGATCGATGGCGGCCTGCTGCTGCATCCTCTGGCTTTCGGCCTGCTGCTTCTGCTGCTCGGCCTGTGCCTTGATCTCATCCGGGGACGGCGGCTTCGGAGGCGGGTTCTTCGCCATCTTCTCCAACTGATCGATGGCCTGTTCCCACACGCCCTCGATATCGCGGCCTGCACCGAACCGGCGGAACGCAAAGAGTATTGAGCGCCCCAACGCCGGGGTCAGCGCCGGCATCTGCTGGCCCACCATCAGCGCCTTTTCCAGAAATCCGCCGATCGCCGTGAACAACTCAACGACGGACTGTTTCGCCTGCTCCTTGTCGATATCGATAGTCGAATCCGTCTCGATATCGATCCGGAACGTGCGCATCTTGTCGTTCTTCAGCAGGTCACAGGCCTGCATGAAAATCTGCTGCGCGATCTGGTTAGGATCGGGTGGCGCCGGCGCAGGCATCGTCGGCTGCTGCCCGGCTGACGGCTGAGGAGGACCGCCGCCGGGCGCGCCATTGCCGGGTGGCGGAGGAACACCCGGCGCAGCTTCCAGCGGAGGGCCGCCGTTGTGTCCCATTTGCGGAGCAGGCGGCATGGCCATCTGCACCTCATCCAGAATGACCGGCATGATAGCCGTCATCTCCGCCAGAATCTCCGGCGAGAACTGCTCCGCGATGATTTCGGCCGCGATCCTGATCGTATCGCGCGCGAACCGCGCCACCTCCTTCTTCCTATCCTCAAGCCGGAGTGAAGCGAACTGCCCCTTGATCCGTTGCTCAGTGGCCGTGGCGGATGCGCCCTGCGACTGCCCGCGTATGATGTCCGACATGCCGGTGATCTCGGCCATGTCCGCCTTGACGCGATCTCGCGCCTCGTAGAGGCGCACCAGGGCCTCCACCACATCCTTGATCGGCACGAAATCGACAGCAGTATCGAGGCCGCCCTTCGAGGCGAACTCGGCATAATTCGCGATTCCGATCATCCGGTTATCGATCCCCTCCGAGAGGATGCGCTTCAACTCGGGATAGCTCGCGTCGTAAACACCATTGACCCTGATCGCGTCGGTCAGCGCATTAATGCGCTGCGTCAGGGCGTCCAGCTCCTGCGCCTGATCCTGATATTCGATATAATCCGGAACCGGGACCAGACAGTCATTGGTCGTGGTCGCGTAGAGAGGCCTTGGACAAGGCCAGAAGCCCTCAAGCTGAAGCGGATCGTCCGCTTCTTCCAGCGGCGCATCCGGCCAATCCGGCGCGATGAAGATCACCTTCCGGTCACGCTTGTTCCAGATTTCCCAGACGCAGGCACGTGGCGTAGCCAGCGGCACTTCCTTGCCCGATTCGTCCGCACCCTTCTTTCTCATCGGAACGAGGTCTGCGATCAGCTTTCCGGTCTGCTGGTCTTCTCCCTTGAACCTGTCCCGCAGCTCGCGGCGGGTCATCATTTCCTCTTTCGCCACCCACCAGACATCTTCCCAGACTGGCGCGGGGGAATGCCTGAACTGCTTCCAGCCGACGTAATCGGTGCAGGCCTTCTCGTAGGTGACGGGCTCCGGGTCACCTTCCCTTTCAGCAGCGCCGTAGGTCGGCTCGTATCGCTCCCAGACCACGCCGCGCCCGGTCAACAGATAGTCGAGAACGGCCTTCTGTACGGACGAATGATAGTATCCGACCTCTATCTGCACCTCGAGCGCGCGCTCCAGAATCATGGACGCGACCCGCGCCATCTGGTCCTTATCGAGATAGCGACGCTCCACCACGGGCTGCGGAGCCTTGGCATAAACGGCCGGACCAAGGGTGTTGATGTTCGCCCACAACGCGTTGAATCGCGTGAGGCGGCTTTCGTTCTCCGAGCGCTCGTCTCGGTAGCGCTTGATGATCTGCTTGCAGCGCTTTTCCCAGTCCTTGAACTCATCCTCATAGGATTTCAGCTGAGCCAGCCAGAATTTCACCGTGTCCGCCGGCCGCTCTGTCTGGTTTTCGGCCACGGGGCCGCTGTCCGCTTCGATCTGCGGTGCATCGGCCATCAGGTCTGTGTCCTGTTAAATGCGGTGGCTCGTGCGACGGTCTTCCATCGCGGCCAGATCATTGAAGGTCGGAAGCTGGAAGCCCGGCACCGGCACGTTGCCAACGGTCATGGCGCGATCGGGCGGGCGCACGGTCTCCGGTATCATTTCCTTGTAGGCCATCGCCAGATACCGGAAAGCATCTGCCGAATGACTTGCCCAATCGTGGCGGGGCTCGTTCCTGAAAGTCTTCAGCTTCTCGTCGTAGTCCGATTTGTACTGGCGCAATGCCTCGATACCGACCGAACATAGTTCAGCGTCAAACCAGCATTTCGACATGATCATCCGGGCAGCGTTGATCCCGTCCATCACGTTATGATCCGGCACCAGGCGCGGCTTGCGCCCCAGCCCGATCAGGGTTTCAACGCGCGTGCGGCCGGTGCCCAGCTCTTTCACCTTGGCGTCGTGCGGCACCCAGTCGGTACCCCATGCGTAGGGGAGCCGGTTCAGCCCCGCCACGATGTCCGGGATCGTCTCATCGTGTTCACCCTCGATATGATCGATGACCCTGATTTCGTCGAAACTGATCTGGAACATCCAGACCGCCATGTTCGCACCCTTGCCGAGGTCCCACGCGGTATGAACCGGCAACGCCGGCTCGTAGGGGAGTTGCGTGATACGTCCGGCCCGCTCCGCCGCCGCAATCTCCTTGCCGTAGTAAGCCCCTAGAATCGCGGCCTCAAAGGAACACTCAAATTCCTGTTCGTACTGCTCCGGCGTCATGGTGCGACGGGAATCATTCAACTCGCTGTCCGGCAGAATTCCGGTTTCCGATGCCTTCAGGACAGCGGCGTACCAGTCGCTATCGGCCTGCGCCTCCTGATGCATCTTGAAGAAGTCATTTCTTCCCTTCGGCGTCCCGATAAACGTCGCCCAACCCTGACGATCCGCCAGCATCGGGCGGATCACCTCGCCCCACACGCTCGGACGCATGTCCGCGTATTCGTCCATAACGACGCCGTCGAGATAAGCGCCGCGCAACCGATCCGGATTGTCGGCTCCGTGAATCCTGATCCTCGCCCCGTTGACCAGTTCAACCCACAATTCAGATTCGTTCTTGTCCGCCATCGCGGGAAGAGAGAACCGCTTCAGGTACTCCCACGCCACCTCCTTCGCCTGCGACAGGAACGGCGCGACATAGGCATAGCGGCCGTGCGGCGTCCTGAGAGACAACGCCCTCGCGATCAGGTCGTTGATGCAGGCCACCGTCTTGCCGCAGCGCCGATGCGCCACGAGCGCCGCCCATCTTTGTTCCCGCGTGTGATACGGGAAGAACACCGAGCGCGGCGCATACGGGATTACGATGGTTTTTGCCATGTGAAGGTCACCGACATATCCCCCTCTCCGACAGGGGTAAGCTGCATCGGCAGAACCTTGCCCAGAAGGCTCATGAACGGGCCGGGATTTTCGATCGCCTGCCGCTCGAGATAACCAACAAGGCCGTCCTTGTCTCCCGCGCGGGTCGCGGCCTGAAGGATCGCATCCTTGAGAAGCGCGGTCGTCTTGTTCGGCGTGCCCTTCTGCCGCCCGCCCGTCTTTGGTCTACCTGCCTCTAGTTTGGGCATCGCCTATCACTTCGCCTTCTGCCGCCATTCATCGCAATAAGTGTTGTCGAGATGAACGGGCGGGAACGATGAGTTGTTGGCGTCGGTGACTTGTGGCGGGAAGCGACGACAGAAACCGTGATCACCCGAGCTATCGTATTCCTTTACGCTGCGGCATGTGCGGCAGGATTTCTGGATCGGTTTACGCGCCATAATAGAAAAACTCCGGACACGTTTCTCTCAAAACAAACCCATCCAGAATTTTCGAAGCTTTGCGGGCTCTATCCCGGGATAACAATGATGTGCGCTTTGGCTCATCCACCCTTGGCTCCTCTCCTTGAAGATAAATTTCCACAGGAGACAGTTCTGTTTGCGTGGCCCGCCAAATGTATTTGGCCTCAATCCTCTTAACGTTGGTTTCTGAACAAGAAAACCGCCGCGCGATATCCCCCCACTTCAAGCCCGCGCGACGCATCGCAATAATCTTCCGCCCACGATCAAACGCGTCCTGCCGCTTCGCAATATGATCTGGAACCAAATTTTGCCAGTTCACGCCCCATCCTCCTCCGGTGCAACGTAATCGCTGGGCTTGGTGTCGAAGCTTGTTCAAGCGGCTTTGCCGAAAACCTCAGTCTTCGTATAGGCTTTCATGCGTTCCTCGCGTGCTTTTTGACACGTCTTGCCCAGCAGCTTCTCGACCTCTTGCGCGAATTGATCTTCAGTCTGCTTTTTCCGATCGCGCTCACGAGAAAAGCAGACCACCGGGAACCAACCGCGTGAATCTCGCAATTCCATCCGAACGAACCACTTCCCTGCTTCGTCACGGCCAGCGGACACCGGCACGTCATTTCGCTCCGCCCAACTGAAGGCGGTTTCCATGAAGAAATTCATGAGACATCTCCGAGAACGACAAAACCCGCCAGCGATGTCTCGCGGCGGGCTGTTGGGCAAATCACTCCACTTTGCATTTCTGACGGAATACGATTTGTAAGTTCCTGTCAATCCCAAAATGTTCAACCAATGTGGATAGCCCCCGGCGCAAATACCCAAGCGATTCAAAATCGCTGATCGGCCGGTCATTCACGGCGTGGTGAGCGACGGCGCGCTGCGCCTTCTGGCCATCGCCCGCCATCGCCTCGAATGCCTCGTCGTAGCTCCGCCTGATCCGCCTTGCGATGTGGATGGGCATTTCCCGGCCCTGCGAGGGGCCTACACGGTCCATTTCAATCCCGGGCGGGGAAGCAGCAGGCGCTCCGATTAAAGCCCTGTACGAGTCCACAATCGCGGCGTAACGGCATCCCGCTTCGTACTGAGCCGGCGTGATCTGCTTGCGGATCATGGTGCGGCCAAACTCGGACCCCGCCTCGGGCCGGTCTCGCCATCCCGCCGGAAGGTCGCGGCGGTGCGGCTGCTTCGCGACGAACGCCTTCGGGTTTTCATACACACGGGCGCCCCGGCCGTTACGCTCCCGCTTACCGATCTTCCTGGGCCTTCCGACCATGATTGTGATTGCCCCTTGCTTGCGAGTGACGGTTTGACGGGACCAGCAGATGGCCACTGGTTGCGTCCCGCTAGATGCGTTGCCCCTCCCCCTTCGGGGGAGAGGGGGCAAACGCAACTAGTTGCGGGAAGGTGCGTTTGATGGTTGCGCGCAACCAAACGCAACCAGAACATGTTATGAACATTGAAGGCTCCAAAGCTTGGTGTTTCCGGAACTGTCGTACTCGACAGAGACCAGATTCTTTTCAACGAGGCTTTCCAGGGACCGGGTCAGCGACCCGTTATTGATGCCCGGCATCATCGCCTTCAGGCGCATGAAGCCGAGGGGCTCACCGACCTTCTTCAGAAGGTTCAGGATGGCCTGTTCGTTCTTTCCGACCTTGGGCGCTTCTTCCATCTGGTCGTCGCGCTCAACCTCATCTGAGGCATTCAGGATCAGCGTTGTTCGTTCAGTTCCTTTTTGATCGAAGGCAACTTTGACTGGCGTCAGCTTGATCGGTGGCAGTTCGTCGAAATCTTTCTGCTTTCCTTGTGGCGCTTCGTTGATCAGTTCGATGTTTTTGCTGGTTCGTTTGATGAAAAAAATAGTATCCGACGCATTACGGAGACCTTCGTTTCCAACCTCTCCGTTGGCTGCGTCCTTGCCGGCATGATGAATCACCATGACATGCGCGCCCGTCGTCTGACGTAGGCGCTCCACAGCCTCAACGAAGATGTTCATATCGGCGGGCTGGTTCGGGTTGCCCTTGCCGAAGGTCCGGCTCAGCGTATCGATCACGATAAGGGAGATCGGAGCCCCGTCGCTCAACGCCGCAATCAACGCGTCCAGGTCGGATTGCGTCGGAAGGGCAAGGCTGTGAGGAATGATCTGGAAGTCCGGATCAGGGCAATCCCGGCCTCGCGTTCGGAGCCAGCCCATCGCGCGACTGGCGAGCCCGCTCGCTCCTTCCGCCGCCAGATAGACTACCCGTCCCTGTTTGACTTTCCGGCCATGCCACGGCAGGCCGGTCGCAACACATAGGGCCTTGTCCAGCGCGACAAACGACTTGAGAGAGCCTGACCGGCCCCAGACCATGGACAAGCCATTTACGGTGATCGTTCCATCTATCAGGAACGTCGGGGGCGGCAGCGACGCGAGTTCAGCAATGGAGACGAGACGGACGCGTTGCTTTCCCTGTGCTGATATCTGGGATGCACCAGCGATGATCTTGTGAGGGTCCCCACCTTCCGCGACGCAGTCCGCTGCATCCCACTTGGCCGGAGCACCAGCCGGCGGCGTAACACCAAGCACCTTACAACCCATCGCGGCGAGCCTGTCGGACACGGCTCTGGCGTAGGTGAGTCCGGCCTCGTCATTGTCGGGCCAGACGATCACTGTCTTGCCGGCCAGAGGCGACCAGTCTGTTTTATCTATCGGGGCGTTCGCGCCCTGCATTGCGCTGGTCGCGGGAATACCGATGGCGGTCAGGGCATCGGCGCAGCCCTCGCCCTCGCACAGCACGACGGTCTGGCTCAGCGCGATATCGGGAAGACGATAAAGAGGCCTTAGGTCAGGTGCGCCAGGAACCCACTTCGTCACACCTTCGACAGTCTTATAGCAGTAGGGTCTGAACGTCTTGGATTCGCGCGTTCCATCGGGCTCGAATCTCTTGACGGCGGCAATGATGTTGCCGCGCGTGTCGAAGTAATTGTAGGTCCCGACGGGGGCCCCAAGCTCCAAGGTATCGGCGCGTGGCTTGTCGCCCAACTTAGCTTTTTTTTGCGCAATGTATTCGACGGCTGTCGGCTGCCACGCAACGCGTTCGACTTCGACCGGGTCGCCGAAGTAGTCCCGAGCGATTTCCTTGAGCGACAGAACAAAATTTGATCGGTCGTGGTATCCGCGATATGCGCGGTACAGCGCAATCAGGTCGCCACCTTCATCCGTGGCGTGGTCCTTCCACAATCCGGCGTCGGACCCCGTCAGTTGAATAGAAAGGGACTCTCCTGGCGCTCCGCTTGTGTCCCCGATCCTGGCGACACCTTTCCCAATATAGGCGCGTCCTGAAAACATCCATTCAACAAACGAGCGCGGATCAGCGTGCAGACGCGACCGGATGTCGTCTGCATCAACCGATGTTCGTCCCGCTTCGCCCTGGCGCTTAGCGGTGTTGAAGTCCAGAACCTGCCCCGTCACTGATTCTTATCCGTTCTCCTTCGCTACGCGTTACTAGTTGCGATTAAGCCCAACAACGATCCTTGTGACTGCACATTTTGCAGCGCCAGTCTGTGACCTTCTCGGAAATCCGAGGCAGCAATTCCCCGTCCTGTGTTGCCTTGATGACGGAGACGGCTCGATCCGAGGCGGCCTGAGCCGCCTCTGCGTCGAAAGGCACAACCAGATGCAAAATCTCGCAGTTGTCCGAATTTACGGCGGTGAACAGCGCCGGGTTTTCATCCAGCCCGAGGTAGGCGAGATAGAGTTGAACCTGGTCGAAGTACTGAGGATAGGCTTTGCGTAGGCCGTCCTTTTCGAGCTTCCGCCAGCCGGACGAGCCAAGCGCCTTGTGTTCCCAGAGAGCCGGATAGCGCAGCCCATCGATTGCGGGGCCGTCAACGATGATCCCGTCCGCGTGACCTCGAAACATACCATTGACAGCACTGAACCCCGTCGCTGGCGTGCCGCGCTCCATCCTGAACCCGGCCTGTGCAAGAGCCTTTGCCGAGATTTCCTCGAACATGTGCCCGCGAGAGAATATGCGCTTGGTGCGGGCCGGGAAAACCGGATCGCATTTCCAATCATACTGAACCTTGCGCAGACACTCGGAGCCGATCCCGGACGCACCAAGATAATCCCGGCGCGCCTCGCGCTGCTCTTCCATGGCCGCAGCGTCCATGACCGCGTTCACCAGCGTATTCACATCGCCTTCCGACAGGTTGGCGCGGTTGAAATCTTTCAAAACGGCACCTCGTCGTTCAGCTCTGCTCGCGACATGAGAGGACCGCCGTTCGCGGCGCTGTTGATCCTCTCGGCTCGCTGTTGCGTTATGATGCCCGGGCCTTGCGTTGCGCCGTCGTCACGATGCAGGACCGCCTGGTCCACCAGTTTATAAATCTGCCAGGCAAAGCCGATGATCTGGTCTTTCGACCAGTCACCAACCGGTTTGCCCCAATCCACGCCTTCAAGTCCACCAAGCGCTGGCAGGATCGATGCGACGGCCCCGGCGTCCCACGGCCCCGGATTCCCAGGCATGGAACGAACAATCTCGTCGTAGCCTCGTCCTGCCGCGACAGCCTGTTCGGCTCGGGTCTTGATCCAGGCAAAAATTGCGGCAGCAGCAATCCAACCCCACTCGATATCTGAGAGGGATGAGACCATGGCGCGACCGTTCAGGCCGTTCCCAACGACGTTGCGAGCCGCCTCGATTGCCGAGGCGGTCGCGCGTCGCTGCCACTCGTCGTCTTCGCGGCTCATTGTGCCCACGTCGGCTTCTGAGCAGACGCCTGTCCTGCCTGTGCTGCGACAACAGATGCGGCCGCTCCGACAGACTGGAACGACCCTTGCTTCACCACCTGCTCGACTTTCACCCACGACTTACGGTCCGGCGTCACCGCAGCATCAAGGACGTTCTTGTCCTTGTAGCCGTCCTTGCCTTTTTCAATGCCGATCTTGGCGATGAAGCGGATTCCGTCCAGGTCGCCCCACGAATTGATCCGGCGCGCCGCCTTGGCCGTCTCGGTCTCATCTTCAGGCCTGACGCCGCGCGCGCTTTCGAGAATGGCGCGAATCCGCGAAGCGGAGATATCCGCGGCTTTCTGGTGACCGTCTGTCGAGCCTTCCACCGTAAACAGGGTCCAGAACTTGCGCTTGGTGAACGGCCCGTCCACTACGGTGAACTCACAGTCGAGCGCCGCGCTATCGCCCGCTTTGGAACGCTTGAGCCATCCGCCCTCGCCCGCATTGCCGGGCCGGATCGTAAGATGAACGACGGCGATGGTACCTTCCGCGATCAGTCCACCTTCACGCTGCTGATCTGCACTGTTGAAGTCGAATGCCATGCTGTTTTCTCCTTAAGCTGCTTCGTTGCTGTCAGGTTTCGGGAACGCGTGAGTTACTGGTTTGCGCTCACCCTTGCCGGTGAGTTTGGCTAAAAGCTTCCCAAGATGGGGTTCTTCGATTTGCTCAAGCCGTCCGGCGCGGTCTTTGGCCGGATAGCTCCACGGGTTCGGGGCGGTGCAGACCAGCGCACGCGCCGGGTGGCCGTCACCGAAATCGATGAACTGCAAGGTCGCGATCTGATCGACAATCCCCGGCAACTCCTTGCCCGTCTTGCTGCCCTCGATCTGCAATTCCCACGACGTGGTGTTGAACTCGTCCTTGAGATTTTCGAGAATTCCGACGAAGATGACGTTCTTGCCGCGCGTGTGCTGGAGATGAGTGAGCCAGCCGATCATCTCGCGGCCCATCAAGCCGTAGGTGCCGCGCACATCCTTCTTGCCACGATCCGTGAAACTCTCTGGCTGTTGCTCACACCATTTGAAACAGAGTCGCCCCGCGACGGTGATGCTGTCCACGAAGTACGTGTCGTATTTCGACAATGCCTCGGTGCCACCCATCGACTCCACGACAGCGTCGTAATGAGCCTGTGAGAACTTCGCGGTGGGCGGCAGGGCGGGGTTGGGACCACCCAGGTAACAAGCAAGATCGGTGCATTCCTCCCAGGTGCGAGGCTGGAAGGTATCGATCTTGACGTCCTGAACGGCAAGATCACCGGCTTCAAGATCGATGAACAACGTTTTGTCCGGATCAAGAGTCCGGAGCAGGCTCGTTTTGCCTACGCCGGCCGGCCCGACGATAAGGGCCTTGACACCCTTGTTCTGGGCCATCCGCTCATCGGCGGAAATGATCTTCAGTTTTCGTTCCACTTCTTTCTCCTTTGCTTAGTTACGGCCTTCTGTATGTCTGATCGCGATAGGCAGGCTTGAGAGCATCGATCTCGGTCAGGAAGGTCAGCGCCTCGTCCACGGTCTTCGCTACCGCGTAGCGATGGCCCAACGCTTCGACCTTCTCGCGGAATGCTTTCTGCTCCGGCGACAGCGAGCCCTTCGCGGCTTTCATCTCGAGCCACGCGATCCGGCCTTCGGGCAGGCATATGAAAATGTCCGGCGTGCCGCGCTTGACGCCTTCGGCCTTGAGCCGATTCGCCACCGAAATGTGCCGCTTCTCCCCGTTCGGAACGGCGCGCGCCTCCAGCTCGGGACGAAGCGCGATTCGCAGATAGTCCATCAGCCGGCGCTGAATGATGTGCTCGCTTGGTTGGAGGGTGGTCATTTCCCCTCCTTGAGCAGCTTGCCGATCTCCGCCATGCATGAGGACGCGGCGCGACCCTGCTCATAGTCTTTAAGCAAGCGCCGGATCGCATCCAGTGTTGCTCGCGACTTCGAGACACGATGCCTGATCCGATCACGGTCTGATTTTGACTGGGGGCCTGTCATTGTCGCGATCCGTCCAGCAGGGCGCGAACCCCGGCAACAATGATCCCGGAAAGCTGCGCGCGATTGATCTTAAACCGGAATAGTTCTGATTCTCTGGTCATGACGTTCAGCACGTAGTTGCCCGGCTCAGGCTCTGTCAGATAGGCTAGCTTCGGCGTGTGCTCCATCATGCCGCAGCCTTTCGCCGTTCTTCCGGCCGAACCCAGCAAAGCCTGTGATGCGGCAGGCAATAGGCGCTGGTTGGCAACTTCTCGTGACCACAGAACGTAATCGGCCCATCGCCATAACCGTATCGACAGCCAGTCGCGGGCAGATCAATGAGGCTGGTATGAAGGGGAGAGACATCAACCTCCTTGCCCTTCGCCTGCTTATATTCCGTGACCGGCATGACAAGGCCGCCCACGATCAGGACTCGTCGCGTCTTGACTGGAACGATCTTCTTCGGCTTACGCGGCTTCGAATCTTTTGTTTTCGGTGGAGCACCTTCCTTCGCGCGGTATTCGAGCCCCAGCCGGCGCGCCTTCCCGATGACCGCGCATCTGCTGATGCCGCCGATCTCATTTGCAATCTGAGAACAGGTCAGGCCGTCGCTCCATAGCTTGCGGAGCTGATCAACTATCGGTTCTGGCCACGGTTTGCCTGTCATGCTTTATTCCCGCTGATCTCCGGCGCGATCCAGACCGCGAAGAACGCGAGCCGCGTGGACAAGCGCAGCAATGTCTTCGCTATGAAAATCCGAGTCCGTCGCATTCATCCCCTCCGCGATTCCTTCGTAGGTCGCTGCCAGGTCCAGCGCGGCCTGACGAGCTTCCTTGCGTGATTTGATATCTGCTGCGCAGCGCCGGACCTCTCGGGCTGCCCAGTGGCTGTCGTTGTGAATTTCCCCGCTCCACAACGAGCGCATCATGCGAACAGAAACGGTGCCGGTGTTGCGCGCGGCTCGGGCAAGCCAGCTCTCGCGGGTATCGCCCCACTCTCGGGGCCCTGCCACAACACCAATTGCCTCACGCACACTCATCTCGGCAGCCTTCTTCCACATTTTGGATTCTCCATGTGATTTGATCCGCACATGGAGACGGATATTCCAGATGACGAAGACCTCACCTTCATGCGCATCGGCCTGGCAGCAGCGCGCGTGACGAGAGGGCTGTTAGTCGAACACAGCAAGACAAATCGAAGCGGTGGCGATGCCCGCAGCAACGCCAGCGGAGAATCCGAGAAGTGCCCAGAACACAATGTCCATTCAGTCCCCCCGCAATACCTGGTAGACCCCGACAACGATCAACACGGCGATCGCAAAAAAGATGGCGATGAGCGCGGCGGAAAGCGCCCATCCGACCACGGCACTTGCAACGTCAATGCAGTACGGCTCATTACACATTCAGCCCTCCATCCAGACGGAGAATATTGCGAGCGCCACCAGCGGCAGCACGAATACGATTCCGAGCACCCCGCTCCAGAACAGGAGCGAGACACGATCCTCGGATGTGAGAAGCGCGTGGTCTTTCTTCGACCGCGTACCACGCGAACGGTGGGGACGCTGACGGGGTGCAACGTCAGCGCGAAGCTCAGATTTCAGAATTGACGCAGCGTGATTGCCCCCGCGCTCGTCATGCGCGGCCGATCCCGAGTGGAGTAATGGGATCGGCCGCAATATTTTTCCGGAGATGAAATGCGCCTGCTGCTGACCGGCCTGATCTTCATCGCTCTCGCGGCGGCCGTGATCTACATTCATGGCGTCCGCCACTGCGCGGAGAACGAGACCATCAAGATCGGTGGGATGCTGGTGAAGGGGTGCAGGTGACATCAGACCCTCCACGCATTGACAAAGGCGCGGCAGGCGCGGAGGAATCGGCTGGGCTTGGCGCGCCTTTTCTCGGTCACGCGGCTCTTGGCTACATCGATGCAGATTTCGCAGATGAATGATCTGCTTCCGAATATTCCATTGCCGGAAATGAGTACCTCGCAAGCATCGGCCTGCTTAGCGCAAAATGAACAACGCACTTCATGGCTTAAATCGCTGATTAATTTCGAGCCATAATTCTGAAATGACCCAAGCTGCGCGTTCGTGATATCGTTTGTGTGAGCCCTCGGATTGACCACTATATGACCCCCCCGTTCGGACTGAGATCGTCGAACACCACGTCCTTCAGGTCATCGGGGATTGGCCGGCCTTCCTGCCGCAGATCAATTCGGCGCAACAGACGGATCGCCTCGTCAAGACGACGAAACAAACCCTCCATCAGGAGCGGATCGGTTGGAGCCACCCCCCTCATGATGCTGTCTCCGTGGAGGGGGAGTTCTCGCGGATGTAACGATGGACTCGATCAACAAGCCGCAAACTGGGAAATCTTCCGTCTCTAAGATCGAACACAAAATTTGGGTCATTCACAGCGGCGCGACCAAACGCGGCTGCCTTCATCCCTGTGTTGGACAGGAACGCTTCGATCTCGTCTCGGAAGGCTTCAGCATGAGAAATCATGCCCTGACTATATAGGACTATTCCTATGGATCAAGAGGAAAATTCCTATTCGCCTATTGTGCAGGAAATTTCCTACAATCGAGGCATGGATGCAGTTCGCCAATTGATCGTCAAAGAGGCCGCCCAGCAGGGAAAGGCTCTATCGGACCTGTCGAAGGCGGCAGGGAAAAACCACGCCTATCTTCAGCAGTTCGTGAAACGAGGCATCCCAAGGAAGCTGCCCGAGGAAGTTCGGCACAAATTGGCCGATCTGCTTGGGGTCTCCGAGGCGCGTTTACGCTCATCGGGGGACGCCAACGTCGTCCAGGAAGTTTACCCGGTTGGTGAAACCGAGCCGATCCTGAACCGACTTGGACCCTATGACCTGCCGATCCTCGGGATTACGATGGGTGGAAGGCCGGATAATCGCGGGCCGGACTTCTGGATGAACGGGGAGCAAGTCGGTGTCGCGCGCCGTCCTCGCGTGTTGGAGGGCTCCAAGACCGCCTTTGCGCTCTACGTGGACGGCACAAGCATGATACCGGCCTACTCGTCCACTGACATCGTGGCAGTGGACCGCCGACCTGCCGCCCCCGGCGACGATGTGGTGATTGAGTTAAAGCCCCAGAGCCCCGGCGATGAAGGCAACAATCCGAGTTTCCTGAAGCGTCTGGTGTCCCGGAAGGGCAAGACGTTGGTCGTAGAACAATTTAATCCGGCTAAGAAACTATCGTTCAATATAGACGAAATCCAAAATCTGTTTCGAGTTGTGCCGAGAAATGAATTGCTGGGATGACGACCTCTCCCAGAGAGGCATGGGGCTTGCCTCCTAGCCTCTTATCATTGGAGAATCGAATGGTCAGGACTTGCATTTTTTTGGCCGTTTCAATTTGGCTCTGCCAAACAGCAATTGCCCAAGAAGCTGAAATGAAACGGATAATGCAGGTTGCGAACAACTACTCCCACCAGAACACGATTTGCGCCGCATATCATTATTTGATGGCGGTTTGCCTGGCTAAGGATCGCCCGAAAGATGGCCTTGCAGCGAAGTTCAAGACTATTGGCGACGACTTTATCGATAGGAGCGTAAAACTGGGTCAGATCGCAGAAGTGTCCCCTAAAGCTATCGACGCCCGCATGCAGTTGGCCACGCAGGAGATGATGGAAGACGTCGAAAACAACTGCGCCAACACCTCGGTTGTCACTCTTAAGCACGCAAAGAAATGCACCGACCTCTACAACAATGGGGCAAAGTACCTGCAAGACGCGCTAGGGCCAGCCAAATGAACCGCCCTACCCGCATAACCCTGATCGGGTGCGTTCTGGTGCTGGTGATCGCAGTCGGGGCGAAGGTGCTGGGATTGCGGTGAGCCAAAGAAAAACCCCGCCGGAGCGGGGTTATGAAGCGATCATGCGGCTTTTTCTAACACCGCCAACCTAAATGCTGGATCGTTTGATCCGAACAATGACGTGCGTTTGAGGGCGTCGAGACCGACCTCATTAATTGCCTGTTGGAAAGCCCTGATAAGGGAGATTCTCAACTCTGCCTGCTGCACCGCACTCATGGTCTTCCCCTTCACCCACTTGACTGGGCACACGCTACAATGTGTAGCGCATTCCCTATGTGTGGTTGCATTAATTTTTTAACAGATGGTTATGCTCTGACGACACTCAGCCATGCACCGTGCATAGAAACGTCCTTAAAACCAGGCATCGCAGCTAAAAATTTGCGAGTAGTTTGAAAAAAAGTAAAGTCGGCAGGGCTGCGCAAATGGAGCTTAAACTCCCTTGCAGCCATCTCATCTTGTTGAGATAATTGCAAAATTCCTATAAACAAGTCAGCCAAAACTTCAACATACTGACTCGGTCCGAAAGTTCCAAAATCAATGTTCGGGCAAACCGTGACCATCCGCACGCGCAGTACCGGCTCCGGATGTCCGGGTAACGGAGTCGTGTTTGCCTGACAAATGATGTCTGGAATGTCATCCCCTCTCTGGACGGCATAAATTCCAGCCCGCCTTTCAGACTTGGCGGCAAGTTCATTTAGGACCACGAAAGTGCCCTGAGCGTAAAGTCCGAAATCTTCACCCACATTCGCGCATTGCTGCGCCCAGCCGTTTTTGAGACGACTCCAAGAGCCGTCCGCGTCAGAGAGTTGCACAAGGGTCATAGGGTTATACTTTGAAGGGAATCGGGTTCCACACCCTAACTTTGTCGATTGCTTCCCTTCAAGCCCCTCTCAAGCCGCCTCCCTCACCTCTGGCGGGACGAGTCCGTTATGTGGGACTGAGTCCCGGTGCGATCTCTCCGTAGTGAGCCACAAGGACAGGTTCGCCAAACTCCCCAAATTCGGGCTCGCCAGTCACGGAAATAACCGCCGCGCCCGCCGAATGTTCGGCGGCTCTTCGGGCCCGCACGAGTGCCTGCTCGAGGCTCTTGCATCGTTCAGGCTGTGAGCTGGTGAGCCGCTTCCCTTTGCGGTGGAACGTCTGGACGTAATGATCCGTCTGCATGTGCTGTCTCCCGTTTTACCGTGAAATTCCGGCCACTCCCACCAGCGGCGGCGCAAACCGAGCAATAGAAACGCCTCCAATAGGCCGGCCCGCCATCCAGAGGGACGCCGTGCAATCGACGCGACCGCCCGCAGTCCTGGCACCGGATCACCACGCTCAGCCCCATCGCGCCGCTCCTTTTGTTCTCTTTTCGTTCCTATGGATTCCTGAAGATCGGTTCCGTGTCGAGTCCAAAGTGATTCGTTGAAGGAAATTTCCGTTCATAGGTTTTTTCCTATTGACGGATAGGAATAGTCCTATATTCTCTCCCCATCAACCAAGCGCGTTGCGCACCTGATGGGGAAGAAGGATGCCGAATTTCGAGGCTGTCGCGGCATGGCACGCCGACAAGGCAATGCAGGCATATCTCTCCGGCGATCTGGACCTTTACTGCCACCACATCGCTATCGCTGATCGCCTGCGGAGGACCGCCTGATGTCCTCCTCCTATTTCATGCACGAGTTCGACGAACTCCCGCTGTTCATCGCGCCTCATGGCTACGAAGCGGCCTTCATCTCCGTTCAGGTGGAGATTGAGCTGGACAGCGACGGCTCGCACAAAATCGCGGCGCTTCATTTCGATTGCTATCCCAAGCGCGGGCGTAGGAAGCAAGTCGAGCTGACAGCCGATCACCCGCTGCACGCCATCGTCATGTCTGTCCTCACCGGGCCGTACGCGCAGCAGGTTCAGGACGCGGTGGACGAGCAACTCGAAAGCGCCCGGCAAGACGCCGAAGACGCTCGCGCCGATTATCTCATTCAACAGCGCCGTGATGCGCGCATGTTCGGGGAAGTGTGATGAGCAATGCCGTTCACCTCAACGTAGCATTTCTCGATGTTGATCGCGTGGTCGCGGTTATCCCGCCATATAAGATATGCCAGCGTCATGTGCAGCTCTGCTGCCAGGGAGACGACGGTTCCGAGAAGATCGTGACGATAGGCTTCAATCGTCCGGAAGACGCTCGCGCCTTCTGTGAAGCTGTCAATCTCGCAGACGCTCATGCACATCGTGTTGAGATCGCCGGTACCGGCATTCAATACCGGGGCCCCCTTGTCGGCTCAGTCAAGGGAGCAGGCTGATGTCCCTCGCCACCGACCACGCAATCCGCGCCCTGCTCTTTGCAGCAGACAACCTCGAAGAACTCGTCAACGAGAATCCCGACGAGTTCGTTCCTGACGAGGGGCATATCGCTCACGCCGCCGCGAAGATCGAACGCGCGCTGATGGTCATCAATGCGCAGCGCGCCTCGCAGATCGCCAGCATGTGGCGGGACCGGATCATTCCTGCGACGTTCGCCCCCTCCAACCGTGAGGCCGTGTCGTGAGCAACAACTCTATCCTTCATGCCTACACCGCCGCCGTACAGGCCGAGGCTCAAGCCCGCCGCGCCCTTGCGCTCGCCCGTGGAGAAAACACAGATGGCTAAGCAGAAGAAATACGAATTCACCGGCGAAACCAAGATCGAATTCGGCGTGAAGCTTCATCGAATCCGTGCCCTTGTCGCTATCGCCGCTATCGGTGTCGCGGCGGGCGATCTCGGTGGCTGGGTCGGAAGCGAGAAAAACCTCTCGCATGACGGCAACGCGTGGGTCTACGGCAACGCGCGGGTCACCGGCAACGCGCGGGTCACCGGCAACGCGCGGGTCGACGGCAACGCGTGGGTCACAGGCGACGCGCGGGTCACCGGCAACGCGCGGGTCACCGGCAACGCGTGGGTCACAGGCGACGCGTGGGTCACAGGCAACGCGTGGGTCACAGGCAACGCGCGGGTCACCGGCAACGCGCGGGTCACCGGCAACGCGCGGGTCACCGGCAACGCGCGGGTCACCGGCAACGCGTGGGTCTACGGCAACGCGCGGGTCACCGGCAACGCGTGGGTCTACGGCAACGCGCGGGTCGACGGCAACGCGCGGGTCACCGGCAACGCGCGGGTCGACGGCGATGCGCGGGTCTTCGGCGATGCGCGGGTCTGCGGTCCAATTATCACAGCTTCTCGCAGCGACGGGTACACCTTCACAATCTTCATTGAGCAGAGCGGCGCTCTGAAGATTACGGCCGGGTGTCGGTTTTTCACGCCAGATGAAGCGCGACAACACTGGCGCTCAACGCGTGGTGGCACAAAGCTCGGTGACGAGTCGCTGCTGATCGTTGATCACCTTGAGCGAATGGCGGCGCTTCAGAACTAGCAGACGGTTCAGGAGTCCCAGAATGACTGACCCCGAGATCAGGGCGCTGGTGGAGCACACCAAATCTGACCTTCTCGCGCTCGCGGATGAAGTTGAGCGGATAGATGGGCCGTCGCGGGAGATAGACCTCCGCATTCACAACATGCTGTATCCCAACAGTGATCTGACTCGCATAACCACAGAATATCGTCGCGGGCTCGATAGCGATGACGGGTACTCGTGGGATATCGTTGGCGAGTCCGTTTGCTATCAAAAATATTCAGACGGCCGCTGCTGGCATAACGGTGGCGAACCGCTGCCTCGTTACACCTCGTCAATCGGCGCGGCGTTGAAGCTGGTCCCCGAGGGTTACGCCGTCACTGATTTCATGATCTGGCCCGGCGAGCCAGCGTCCCTCACGCTTTACCAGACGCGGCGACGCAATTGGCCCAAAGAGCCCGACAATGAAGCGTGGGTTCATGCCAGCAAGACAGACAAGAGATGGACGGCACGCGCCTCCATCCCCGCCCTTGCTCTCTGCGCCGCAGCGCTGCGCGCTCGGGCTGCGATGATGGAGGATGCTGATGTCTGACACCCTTCCCCCCAACTTCCACCCCGAATCCGCGCGATGGGCGCTTGAGAAGGCGGCGGCGATTGCTGACCGCGCTCGCAAAAGATATCTCGCAGAACGAGATGCTTGTCGTGATCAATTTGAGCAGGCCAAAATGCGAAGCCTGAGAGATCGGGCGCTCAGCGTGAAGGCGCTTGCCCTCGCCATCCGCGCCATCGCGATCCCGGAGGCGGGCGCTCCACCGAAGAGCGAAGTCCACCTGCTTCGTGCAGCTATTGACCAAGCGGACCGAACACTTAGCGAGATTGCCGATTCTAACATTCCCGACTGCCCCTCGCATTACGCAGGTGACGAATTAGCGTGGGCACAGCGGCATGTCGGGAATTTACGAAGACGCGCCTTGGCAACTCGCGATGGCATCCAAGCGGTCATCAGCGCATCACACCAATCTGACGGCAGCGTGGAAGGACACGCCACAGCAAGGCCACCCACTTCGCCCGCAGTAATCTGGCCGACTGATGATCGTGGTACGGCTCGCGAGGCCCCCATGACAAGGTGCCTAGGTGATGAACCGGGGGAGTTGCGGAAGGGTGGAGCCGGTATCAAGCCCGGCCCGTCAGACCCCACGACCGCGCAACCTGTGCAAGACATGCACGAGTTGGAGCCCGGCTGGCTGGATCGAAATGTGGCCAATGCGAAGCAGCGCGCGGATGAACTAAGCGCTTACGCGGCGTACACGCCTGTCACCGTGACTGGGTCTGGTACCACCCCACCCGCCGATCAGGGCAAGCCTGTGGCGTGGGGTCGCGTCATCAGTGGCAAGGCTGTCACGCTTTCACGCGAGAGAACGCCAGCCAACGACGAACCCCTCTACACCCACCCAGATCTCCGCGTTCAGGAGTTGGAGGCGGCGTTGCGGCCCTTCGCGACGGAAGCTGACATGTGGGGCGATCAAGTGCCAGAAGACCATGCCCCGGTCTATGTCGAGATGGGCAAGAATGATGCGAGGTATTTCGGCAGCCCATCGAAATTCACTATAGGCGATCTGCGCCGTGCCCGCGCCGCCCTCGGCACGACGGGAGGCGAGCGATAATGGGGCGCGTCCTCCTTGCCTTCGAAAAATCCGGTGTGGGACGCCGTGCTTTTGCGGCTCGCGGGCACGAGACCTGGTCGTGCGATCTCCAGCCGGCTGAGGACGGAAGTAATCGCCACATTGTCGATGACGTCAGGAGCGTGCTGCATTGGGGTTGGGACTTGCTTGTCGTGGCTCACCCACCGTGCACGCGGCTGTGTCGGTCCGGTCGGCGCTGGCTGTCTGGGCCGGGCAACATGACGCCGCCAAGGAAGCTTCCGAAAGGCCGGACTTGGGCCAGCATGATCGCTGAATTCGATCTCGGTGTTGAACTGTTCCTTTCGTGCTGGAATTCTTCAGTCGAGCGTGTCGCGATTGAGAACCCTGAGATGCACGACATCGCTCGCGCGCGAATGCCCGCCAGCCTACCGAAGCCGCAGATGGTGCAGCCATTTTGGTTCGGCGAGCCGGAATACAAGAACACGGGCTGGTACTTGCGCGGTCTTCCCCCGCTGGTCGAGACAAGCCGACTACCCGAACCGGTCAATGGCAGCGACGAATGGAAATCCTGGAACAGGGTTCACCGGATGTCGCCCGGCCCGGATCGCGCGAACGCAAGATCGCGATCTTACACAGGGATGATGGAGGCCGCAGCCGATCAATGGGGCCGGCTGTTGCCGACCCTCACCAGCACCGCAAGCACGGGAGGGGTCAGCCATGACCGTTAGGCTTGTAGTCCGTATCGACGATGCGGCTATGGCTGCCAATGTTGGCGGCGCTCCGCAGACCACATATCGCACCTTCGATATCGAGCACGCCGAACTTGAAGCTCTGCTAATCGGTAAAGGGCCCGGATCGGGTTCATTCAGCTCTCGCACGCTTTGTGGTGCGGAGTTGGTCGGAGTAACCAGCCATGACCAGTGATCGTGACATCGTGGAGAGGTTGCGCCGAACGCTTGGCGGCGTTCAGGCCGATGCTTTCGGTGGCGACAATCTTGCGATATTTCTCGCCAGCGAGTTTGAGCCGGGTGTTGAAGACGACGAGCTTGACGAGAGCGAGACTTGGAAGCAAGGCGCCATCGTTCTGACGGATCAGGTACTGGATGCAATCCACCAGCACTACGCGCCTGAGATCACCCGCCTCCGCGCCGAGAACGAGCGGCTGCGAGCGGCACTTTCGTTCTACGCCAACCCGGAAGTCTACAAGCCGCATCCGCATGGCGCAGCTTTCGACCGGCGAGACCTGAGCTACCACGCCATCGCCGCCATCCGCGCGGGCACAGGGAGGGATCAGGGATGAGGCTGACTGAGGCGCAGATCAAGCACCTTCGTGCCCTGAAAGATAGCGGCCGACGCAGCGCCTATCCGCGCCTGCACTTCAACACACTCAAGGCGCTGACGGACCGATGGCTCGTCAAGGCCGACTATGGAACGTTAGGCGCGTTCTTCGAGCCGCGCACATCAATCATGTTCGAGATCACAGAAGCCGGCCGCCTTGCGCTCGCTGAGGCTGAGAGAGGGAGGAAGTGAATGGAAACGACCCCACGCCCGTGGAGCGCTAACGGTCCCGACGAAACGCTGATCCTTGGGCCTGACCGTCAAGTGGTGGCAACCACACTCCAGGACGAAGAAGATTATCAGGCGAACTACGACACGCGCGCCGGAGACGCAGACCTTATCATTCGATCGGTGAACATGCGCGATCCGGCGCTGGCCGCCTTGCGCGATGCTTACACCATGCTCGCTTTCGCGTTTAATCGACTGCACGGCAGCGCTCGAAGCCGTGACGGTGAACTGTGCACGGACATTGGCAAGGTTCGCGCGCGGATCGAAAGCGTGTTCAAGAACGCGGGGGAACGGTTATGACCTCACCCCACGATGAACAGATTGAAGCGATGGCGAGGGCAATGACATCTTCAACAGAATGGTCATCATTCTGGTCGCACGAAGATGCCAAACAGCTTGCCGCGCAAGCCCTCACCGCCCTGCGAGAGAAGGGCTATGCGGTCGTGCCGGTGGAGCCGACATGGCCGATGCAACTCGCGGGACGGGATGTCATTCTTGATAATGATGATTCTATGTTTTTCAGCACCATAGATTCTGAGGCTGTCTACCGCGCCATGCTCGCAGCCGCTCCGGGTGCTGACCATGTTGTCGAAACCAACAAAAAGGTGACGGGATGACCGAGCAATTTGCAAAAAATGCAAAGAACTCCGGCTGGCGGACAATCGAGAGCGCGCCGCACGAGACGAACGTCCTGCTTGCGTGGCGAGATTGGGTCATCCCCAGCACGTGGATGATGGAAGCCGGAATGGCATCTTGGGGCAAGCGCCTCGCCAACGGATACAGCAATCTGAGCCACCACGGATCAGCCACCCACTGGCAACCGTTGCCGGCCCCGCCACCAAGCGATGAGAGGTAGGGCGATGGTGTGCATTTGTCAGGATCAGCACCGTCGCGGGTATTGCACGGAGCCGGGTTGTCCTTACGCGGTTGAACGAAAGCGGCTGGACGACATGGAGTTGGCTGACCTACGCAGAGTTGTCGAGGTCATGCAGGCCAGTGAGGTGCTTTGGCGTCAAACCGACCGCGCCTTGCGCGACGAAATCGCCAGACACCAGCGCAACGTCCGTCACTGGCGCGAAGAGTGCGGCAAGCTGCATGCACAGGTCCAGATGGCCAAGGACCAGCGCAACGCGTATCAGAAAGAAGCGCAGATCGCACGAACCGCTCTCGCGGCCTTTGCGAATGAAGAAAACTGGTGGCAGGGCCGCCGGTTCGACCCGACCTCAGCGTGGTTCGACGGCATCGCCTTTGCGGCTGCCGCACTGTCGGACGCCCCTCCCCCCTCAGGATCGGAGGGGGGATGATGGCCGAACACGAGCCGTCAATCGGCCAGTCGGACGATTGGTATACGCCGCCAGAGATCTTCGAGGCGCTGGGGCTGTTGTTCGATCTTGACCCATGCTCACCCGGCCCCAACCATTGGGTGCCGGCGCGCAAGGTCTACACGGTCAACGACGACGGCCTGTCGCGGCCATGGAGCGGGCTTGTCTTCATGAACCCTCCGTTCGGAGGCAGGTTCGGCCACCTGCCTTGGCTCGTCAGATTCTTCGACCACGCCAACGGCGTCGCGATCGTCCGATCTTACACCAGCTCAAGCTGGTGGCACGCCTATATGCCGCGCGCTGAAGCGATCCTGTTTCCGCGCGGCAAGACGAAGTTCATCAGACCGGACGGCTCGGTCGGAAAATCGCCAGGACACGGCGTCGTGCTGATCGGCATGGGCGAATCCGCCCGCTACGCTCTGCGGCAATCAGGGCTTGGAATGCTGTGGGACCGCACGCTCACCGGCTCAGGATCGGAGGGGGAATGAGCATGACGCCAGCGATCCAAGAGCGCGTCCCCGTATCGGCAGCGGCTGCGATCCTCGGGAAAAAGGACCGCACGGTCCGTGCCATGGCGGCTGGCGGACAGATACCGGGTGCGGCTAGGATCGGCGGAGCCTGGACCTTCGATCTCGTCAAACTCCGGGCATTCGTCGAATTCCAGGAGCGAGAGGCATGGCAAGGCGCAAGGCACCGGCAGGCTGTTTCTGGCGCGGGAACACGCTCTGGGGGCGCATTCAAGCCGGTGGCCGCGACATCAAATGGTCGCTACGCACAGACAATCCAGCGGTTGCGGAAAGCAGGCGCAAAGCCGAGCGCGACAGACAGGTAGCCGCGTTCCATTTTGGCGACCAGCGCCGGACAGTCGAGGAGACGCTCGAGGCGTGGGAACGCCACATCCGCCACGATGTGAGCGGCAAAACCGTGGCCCGCTACGCGACATCTCTAGGCGTTCTGGAACCCTACCTGAGTGGGCTGTATCTGGACGAAATCGACAAGCGGAAGATTGCCGATATCGTGGAGGCGCGCCGCAGACCCTATGTCCCGGCCGGGAAGAAGAAAGCCATCAGGGTCACCGATGCGACGATCAAGCGGGATCTGACCGCCCTGTCGTCTGTCATGGACTTCGCCGTCGATCAGGAATGGCGAGACACCAATCCGGTGCTGGAATGGTTGCGCCCGCAGATGCGCCGGAAATCACGGATCAAGGAGCGGAGAGACCCCATCATCCTCCCCTCGCTTGCTGACGTCGAAAGAGTCGCCGCGAGGGCTCCGGGGCTCTTCTCAACGCTGATCCGTGCCGCGCTGGTGACCGGCTGCCGGCTTGACGAACTCGTCAGTGCGCGCCGCTCTCACTTGGATCACAAGGCCAGGCAATTGACGGTTGTTGGGAAGCGGAATCGCCGTCGGGTGATTGATATCTCGAGCGCCGATCATGCCGCCGTGTTTGAGCATCTGCCTGCCGCCATTACCGGCTCGTGGCTATTCTGGCACCATTCCGGAGAACCCTTCCGATCTGCCTCCGGGCAGTTCAGAGCCCTCATCAAATCCGTCGCGACGCAGGCACAAAAACAGGAACAGTCCTTCCGGTCCTTTCGCTTCCACGACCTGAGACATCTGCACGCCGTGCAATTTCTGAAAAACGGCAACTCCATCTATGACTTGCAGAAGCGTCTCGGACACACGTCGATCAAGACGACCGAGATGTATCTTGAATATCTGACGCCGGAAGAAGCGCGAGTTGCGAAGACGGCAGGGACAAAATCAGGAACATATGCATAGGTTCTGCGAAGGTGGATCAGCGTAACTGATTGCGATCGCTAATCTTTTCGGGCAGAAAAGATTCTCAACCAATGGTTTTGTAAACCGAAGGTCGGGAGTTCGATCCTCTCCGCCGGCACCACGACGAACCGATGGCGATCAGCACACCTGTTTTTCGCTTTCGATGCCTCGGCAGGATTGGGATGACCGATGATGCCGCCGGTTGCAGCGGAAAGCCGGGGTCGGCTTGCTCCCCGGCCGCGTCAGGCCGGATCATTCCATCCCTTCGGCACTAATCAGACCAACGCTCCGGTCTGAGCCGCCGAGAAGCGGCCAATCCCTTATCACGACAGATCGAGACCGGACATCGGCGCGTTGAAAGCCGCCGCTGGAAACGACGCGCTGACTTGCGGCGACGGACACCCACACGCCGCGACCAGCACACCATCAAAAGATCGACCAACGTGCCCCCACCGCCGCTCTTGCGCGGCGCAACGATCATGCAACGCGCGGGACTCCGGTGATCGCAAGACAACATCACAGGACATATCTTACAAATCGCGATCTTATTACAAATCGCGATCTTACAAAAAGTCTCCTTATAAAATCAGAAAATTAGAAACACGCCCGAACAAGATCCAATCATCTTACAAACATCAGCTTGCCTCCGACCGAACAGAAATAAACAACGAAAAGACCAATGATCTTTTTTAGAAAATTTTTCCAACAGTCTTAAATTAAGCGGCCACAACATGCCACCAACCACCAAATGCAGAGAAAAATATGTTCCTGTTTGTTATTCCGTACCATAAAATTATTAAACAAAGAAATTGTTATAAAATTTACCCCATGCTGAAAATGGAAGGCAGGCGTTATGCAGAGAATCCGGATTCCTCTCGCATCAAAACACCAGGCACCCTCAAAAAATGCAAGAAAATCGCCAAGATCTCTGACTTTCGCCGGATTTTTAATCTTATTGTCTTCATCGCTCGCCATGGCGCAGAGCACGTCCGTCACAAGCGTGATTTCATCTCTCGAACCATCGACCTACGGTGACGCCGTCACGTTCACCGCAAAAATCTCATCGATGGGAGCTGCTGCTCCATCCGGTAACGTTAACTTCGCAAGCGATATTGCTGGTCCCCTCGGGGCCGCAACGCTTTCCGGTTCCGGCGGAACTGTCACGCAGCTGACAAACGGATATGGACACACCTGCGCTCTGCTGGCTTCAACCGAAGTCGTATGCTGGGGCGTGAACTTTGCCGGCCAGCTCGGTATCGGCGTCATCGGGCAAGACCAACATCTGCCCAGCGCGGTTCGCAACATCGACAACACCGGAAATCTCACCGGAGTCGCCGCGCTTTCGTCGACCCAATATACCACCTGCGCTCTCATGATCGATGGGTCGGTGGTGTGTTGGGGGAATAATCTCAGCGGCGAGGTCGGCGATGGCGCATTCGACCAACGCGCCTTGCCCGTCAGGGTACGCAACACCGACGGCACCGGATATCTGACCGGCGTCTCGGCCATCATCTCGACGATGCAGACGAATTGCGCGCTGCTCTCCAATGAAGAGATGGTCTGCTGGGGCGCCGGCACCTATGGCGAGCTGGGCAACGGAACATACGGCGCCGGCCTTACTCAAAGCCTCCCCGCGCCGGTTCGAAATTCAACGAACACCGCGAACATCTCCGGCGTACAGGCGATCGGCGCCGGCGGCTTTCACGTGTGCGCGCTGCTGTCGGGAGGCTCGATGTCGTGCTGGGGCTACAATGCCTTTGGCCAGATCGGAAATGCGGAGTCCGGCTCGACGACGCCGATACCTCTTCCTGTTTCGGTTCGCAATACCGATGACACCGCTGATCTGACGGGCGTGGCTGCCGTCCGGGGCGGCGCATACCACACCTGCGCATTGCTTCCAGACAGCACGGCGCTTTGCTGGGGATTGAATGCCAACGGCCAGCTCGGCACCGCTGCAACTCCCATACCCGCCAACTCGCTGCCAGCCTTTGTGCTCGACTCGTCGGGGACAGGAAATCTGACTGGCATAAGAACGCTCTCCGCAGGATACAGTCACACCTGCGCCGTCCTGACGTCGGGAGCCGCTCTCTGCTGGGGCGGCAACAGCAACGGCCAGCTCGGAGATGGCACGGCGGCGTCGAGCCCCCTGCCCGTGGCTGTGCGCAACTCGGACAATACCGCGGATCTCGCCGGCGCGGAGGCCATTGCGATCCGCTATAATCATAGCTGCGCGCTCGCTGCCGATCAGACGGCGACATGCTGGGGTTCTAACGACTTCGGTCAGCTTGGAACCGGAGATACTATCGACCGCAACACGGCGACGCCGGTGAACGGCCTGCTGTTCGCGACCGCGACCGTGACCACGACGACAACCCAGCTCGCCGCGGGACCTCACACCATCACCGCCAGCTTTGAGGGTGACGTCAATCATCTTCCAAGTTCCGGCACCTTCGCACAGACGGTCCTCGCAGCGCCGACGGCGTCCGTCATCGCGATGTCGACCGCCTCGTCGCGCTACGGCCTGCCGGTCACGGTCACGGTGACCGTCACGAGCAACAATGTCGCGGCAGGCCTTCCGGTCGGCCAGGTGTATCTTCTGGATGGCGCGGACACGATCGGACCGATTGACGTGAACGCGTCCGGTGAAGCCAGCTTCACAAGCACGGAGTTCGCTGTCGGCACCCACAATATCGTAGCGATATTTCTTCCATCATCTACCAATTTCGCCAGCAGCTTTCCGCTGACGACCGGCGACGTCACCATCTCCAAGGCCGTTACCGCAGTCAGCCTGGCTCCGGTCGCCTCGCCTGTGCTGGCTGGCCAGAGCGTGACACTGACAGCGCAAATCGTGGTGACAGACGGCGCAGGAACACCCGCGGGGGCCATCAACTTCTTTGACGGCGCCACTCCGATCGCGACCGCCACGCCAGACAGTTCCGGCCAGGCCAGCACCAGCCTCACCTTCCCGGCCGGCCCCCACGGCATCACGGCCGTCTATAACGAGGATGCCACCTTCCTCGGCTCGTCCTCCGCTTCCGTGTCGTTTGCTGTCTTGCAGGCCACGACAACACTCCTGACCGTCTCGCCCGGGCCGTTGATCGATCTTGGTCAGCCGCTGATCCTCGTCGTCAGCGTCACCAGTCCCTCCGGCACTCCGGACGGGACAGTCACCTTCTTCCGCGAGGACGTCGTGATCGGAACGAGTGCGCTCGGTGGCGGTACGGCGACCTTGACGACGAATGCACTGAGCGCGGGCGCTCACAGCCTTTCAGCCCGCTACGAAGGAACGGCGGATTATATCGGCTCGGTGTCGACGCCGGTTCAGCAGACGATCCGGCTGGCCTGCACCGACGCCTTCGCGCTGGCTCCGCTGCTGTCCGAACGGACCGGTACCGTATTCGGCGACAGCGCGTCGGCGACGACCGAAGGCGGCGAACCTGCTCCCGCCGGAGAGCCCGCAAGCCACTCGGTCTGGTGCGCCTGGACTCCGTCCACGAGCGGCCCCGTCGTCTTCGACACCACAGGCTCGGCCTTCGACACGGTTCTGGGGGTGTACACCGGGACCAGCTTTCAGGTCCTGACGCCGGTCGCCGAGAACAAAGATCTCTCGGGATCGATCAGGCACAGCAGGGTGCGCTTCGATGCCGTGGCCGGCACGACCTACCGGATCATGATCGACGGCACCGCCGGCGCGGCGGGCTCTTATCTCCTGAACTGGTCGCAGGAGCCGACGGCCCCGACGCTGGTCTCGTCAACCCTTCCGACATCGCGATCGGTGGTCACCGGAACGATGGCAACCGCGTTTGCGACCCTCATCAACGCCGGTTCAGAGGCTGCAAGCCAGTGCACTATCAGCCTGCCCCCGGGCTTTCCCGGCCTCTTTATCTTCCAAACCACGGACGCCGCCACCAATCTGCCGGTCGGAAGCCTGAACGTTCCGGCAGACATCCCGGCCGGCGGAAGCCAGCCCTTCGTGTTCGGCGTCACGCCAACCATCGATCTGGCAGCCGCTGAAATTCCGCTTGTCTTTACCTGCGCCAATGCGGGGCCGACGCGGGTCATATCGGGGCTCAACACCCTCATTCTGTCGGCAGAGCCCGCGCCAGCCGCCGACATCATCGCAATCTCCACGACACTCTCGCAGGACGGCATTGTGCGCGTGCCGCCTGCGGGAACGCAGATGTTCGTGGGAGCCGCCATCAACATCGGTCCGGGCGTGTCCCTCTCCGCGGAAATCGACGACAACGGCGCGGATCTTCCGTTGACCGCAACGCTTTGCCAAAGCGATCCGGCCACCGCCTTGTGCCTCGGCGGCACGACGCCGACTGCGAAGACGCCAATCACGATCGGGGCCAACCAGATCGTGACGCTGACGGCCTTCGTCTCGGCGGGTGCCGAAACGGTCCCGTTTGATCCCGCCGCCAGTCGCCTCAACCTGCGCTTCATCACGCCGGACGGAATCGTCCGGGGCGGCTCGTCCGTCGCCGTGATGACCACAGGCGGAGCCGACCTTCGTGCGAGCGCCGAATAAGGATGATACGTCCTGTCTGAACGTCTGCCCCGGTCCGGCTTTCGGGCCGGGGCAGACGTCGGCCGGTTCTTGCGCGATCGCCAGCCATCGGCGGTCTTGCGCCGTCGCCCCGGCCATCTCGTGGCGACATGCGTGACTGCGGGCGGAATACATTTCGCTTCGGTGCGAAATGCGATAGACAACCCCGCCATGTCCCAGGTTCGCAAACTCGACCGCATCGCTTTCGTGGCCAGCACCAGCGCGGAAGCGCAGGCGGCGCTGCTTGCGCTCACCAGTGCCTATGGCAATTGCGACCCCAACACCGCGGACGTCATCGTGGCGCTCGGCGGCGACGGCCTCATGCTGCAGACGCTGCACCGCTATATGCGGTCCGACAAGCCGATCTATGGCATGCATCGCGGCACCGTCGGATTCCTGATGAACGAGTTCAGCCTGCACGGCCTGCCCGAGCGACTGGCGGCCGCGCAGGTGACCGTGATCAATCCCCTCCTGATGCGCGCGACCGATATCCACGACGCGGTGCATATCCATCACGCCATCAACGAGGTGCATCTGTTCCGCCAGACCCATCAGGCGGCGCGCCTGCGCATTCTGGTGGATGAGCGCGAACGAATGCCGGAGCTTGTTGCCGACGGCGTCATGGTGGCGTCACCTGCGGGTTCGACAGCCTATAACCTGTCGGCCCAGGGACCGATCCTGCCGATCAATGCCCCTCTTCTGGCTCTCACCCCGATCAGCGCGTTCCGCCCCCGCCGCTGGCGCGGCGCGCTGCTGCCAAGCACGGCATTCGTCGTGATCGAGGTGCTGGAAGGCGATAAACGTCCCGTCGCCGCCGTTGCCGACCACGAGGAAGCGCGCGACGTGACGCGCGTGGAAGTGCTGTCCGACAGAACGATTTCGATCCGCATGCTGTTCGATCCCGGCCACAGCCTTGAGGAGCGTATCCTCAGCGAACAGTTCGGCGCCTGAAAGCACGCGCCAGCCGAATTACGCAGCCCACTTTAAGTTCCGCGCCGGCAGCAGGGGCAACCTTTCGTTAATTGCGCCGCCCTAAAGTTAACCGCGCGTATATTGGGGAAGCTGCGGGCTCGTTCCGATGTTTCAGATCGACTTCAACAAACTCCGTTTCCTCGTTTGCGATGACAATGCGCACATGCGGCGAATCCTTCGGACGCTGCTGCATTCTTTCGGCGCGCGCGAGGTGTACGAGGCCGAGGACGGCGCATCGGCGCTGGAGATGTACAGCCGCCACGTCCCCGATATCGTGATCACCGACTGGGCCATGCCGATCTTCGACGGCATCGAGCTGACCCAGATCATCCGTCAGCCCGAAGCGATGGGAAGCCCTTACGTGCCGATCATCATGCTTACGGGACATTCCGAAAAGCGCCGCGTCACGATGGCGCGCGATGCCGGCGTGACCGAATTTCTGGCCAAGCCGATCGCGGCCAACAGCCTCTACCAGCGAATCCTGAACGTGATCGCCAATCCTCGTCCGTTCATCAAGACCAAGACCTATTTCGGGCCGGATCGCCGCCGCAGCGGGAATGCTGCCTATATCGGCCCTGAGCGCCGCAATGGCGGGCACGCCGAGATCGTGCCGCAGCCCGCACTGCTCGACAAGATCCGCGCGCCGTCCTGAGGAGCCACGAATGACCCGCCGCACGCCTGCGAACATCAAGGTCGAGACGTTCGACACACATTTCGTCATCACGCCGCCGAACGAACTCCGGCATGTGCTCCGCCCGCTCGCGGCCGGCCAGGTCGACGATCCCGTCGTCCGCGCGGAAAAAGCGCTTGCAGGCCTTGCCAGCGAGTTTCGCGGCTGGATGAAGAAGGAAAGCGCGCGACTTACCTCCGCCCTCGCCGCCATCGACCAGCACGGCTTGGACAAGAAGCGGCGCGAGGAGCTGTTTCTCGCCGCCCATGACATCAAGGGCGACGCGGCGACCTTTGGATATCCCAAGGCTGCCGAGGTCGCCGACAGCCTCTGCCGGCTGATCGAGCATTCTCCCGACCTCGCCGCAGTGCCGAGCGACATGATCGCGCATCACGTCAACACCATTGCGGCCATCATTCGCGAACGGCCGAATGCACGCAAGCGCCAGACCGCCGAAGCGTTGTCCCGCGAACTGCGCGGACTTGCCGACGAGTTCCTCACGACCGCCAACAAGGATCGCCCCGAGCATCTCGAAGCCGTGCTCGCTCCAAGCATCGTGCCACACGACTGATCCGAATTTATCGACCGCGAGCATTGCAAAATAAAAAGAGGCCGTCTGCAGAGATGGCCTCTTTTTATTTGCACGGGCAGGCGGCGGATGTCGGACTCAGGCAGCGAGCAAGTCGGTCGCGGCGAACTGAACGCTGTCCTCGAACGCGAGTTCGTCACAGAACAGACGCGCCTCTTCGCGGGCCGCTTCCGTTGCGAACCGCCGGAGCAGAATCAGCAGAGGTCCGCTTTCAAATGCCGCCTCGAACTCGCACCGGGTCAGCACGCGCTCGACCACGCGGCGTCGCAGCCGCGCAGCGTCGCCGACATTGCCGACGAAGCCGAATTCATGATTGGCATTCAGCGCGGCGCGGAATGCGGGAATCGTCGAGGACGGCAGACCGGCTGCGACAAACAGCGCATCAAGCCCCCTGCCCGTGCGATCCGAAACAATCCCGGCCACGCGCTCGCTGGACAATCCCGACAGATTGGCGAGAGCCGCCTCGAACAACGCGACGTTGCCCGACAGAAGCGCACGCAGGATCAGGCCCGCACTGAGCTGCCCGGCCTGACGAAGGTGCTCAACGAGATCCGCGAGTTGACGGCCCGCATCCGCCGCGATCGTCATGGTCGCCCGCTCGCCCGTCTCGCGGGCGATGGTGACGGCGCGCTCCTGACAGATCCAGCCGCGCGACGTCACGAAATCCAGCAGCGTTTCCGATACCTTGGCCACGAGTTTCAAACGAGTGGTTGAGGAAAGATCGTCTCGCCCAAGCAGGACCTCGCGAACCGGCGCGATGTGCCCGTGACGTTCCGCGACGCGCTCGATCGAGAACGGCAAGACGGCTGCTTCAGGATTTTCCAGAAGTTCGAGGACCGCTGCCGGGCAACCCACCTCGGCGATTGCCGCAGCCACGGGCGATGGCAGATCGAAGCGGCGCGCCACCGCGCACTGCACATCCGCGCCCCCCTGCGCCACGATGTCCACGAGATCGGCGTCAAGCAACAGCGGCGAGCATTCAAGGATCGGCAGCGCGACCGAGGGCTGATCACAGGCCAGCGCGCGGACGATGGCGGGCGGCGCATCCGCGCTCCACGCGAATGTCTCGGCCATCGCCTGCCGCACCAGAGGCGACGGATCGTCCAGCAACATCAGCAGCGCACCCTCGGCTGCCGCGATGTCATCTTCATTGAGGTTGGATACCAGCCAGGCCCGGGCCAATGCCCGCGTCGCTTCTGCTCGCTCGCCTGCGGGAGCGGTGCGGACCCAGCCGATGAAATGCCGAACGATCATGGTATGCCGGCCTACGCAACGGAATGGACAAACTGGCTCAACTGCCATTGCCAGCATCATGACTCGCGACGCTTAACAAAGCGTTCACCATAAACGTTTGGGATTGTTGCTGTTTTATTAACGAGCCGGCAACAGCCGAAGCCGCCTAGCCCGAATACGCGCCAGTCCTGTCGCTGAACAGATCGAGCGGCCGGCGTTCGCCTCCGGGCGACGGCTGCGCGGCCGAGCCCGACGCGGGCGACACAGCCTTGTCGCCCCACAGGTCGCGAACCGTCGAGGACAGCGGTTCGCTGCGCTCCCCAGCCTGAAACAGCGAGCGAAACAGCGGCTCGGGAGGTGCCGCGCCGGCACTCGCGACGCTGGTCGTGCGGATGTCCAAGGGCTGGCCCGGCTGGGTCGGCACCTGCGGAAAGGTCGCGAGATAGGCTGCCGTATCCGCGGTTCGTGCGACCGCTGCCGGCGTTTCGCCTGCCGCCGCCAGCGCCGTGCGGGTCGTAGGCGCATTCACCGCCCGCGCATAGCGGGAGGTCAGTTCCAGATAGACACCCGCCGCGCTGCGCGGCGCACCGCTGCGGTCGTAGAAGATCGACGTGTTGGCGGCGGCCGCCGCCGGAAACATCGGCGCGGCGGGAGCCGACGGATTGCGCTCGGCCGTGGAGATCAACTGGCCCGCAGCGCCCGCTCCCATGAAATGAGCGATGTAAAGTTCGCCCTCCGTGGGCCGCCGCCCGAGCGCGCCGGTCAGGCGGAAGCTGTTGGACTGTGTGAGAACGCCGGCCATTGTCGAGGCGGCTGCAGGATCGTCGCGTAGCTTGAGAATCTGCTCGCGCGCCGCCGCGTCGCCGACCGCGTAGGCGCCATCCGGAGTTCGGGTGATCGCGTCGGCGTAGCGCCCGAGGCCGAACAGATTGCCCGCTTCCTTCACGGTGCCGAGCCAGGTCTGTTCGATGAACTGATACAGGCCCCGCGCGGACGATGTGCTCGCAGCCGCCTGAGGATTGAGGTCGGATTCGATCTTGGCCGCCGCCAGCAGGTACTGAAAGCTCACCCCGCTCGCATCCGCAGCGCGGCGGATCGCGCCGGTCACGTGATCCCGCGATGTCGTGCCGGTGGCCAGCAGTTCGACTGGCATGTGAGGTGCCCTGCTCCCCTGCCGCATTCTTGCGGCCAGCCGGACCCTGAACAGTTATGGTTAATGCAGGGTTAACTCACGTAAACACGCAGTTAAACGGGCCGCTTGTTCGCCGGCTATTCCTTCGCGCCGTATACGGCCTCCGGATCGAAAACCCGTCCCGCCTCGACGAAACGCAAGCCGGCGCCGCCGGCCGTTCCCTTCTCGACGGTGCGGTAGAAGCACGAGCGCCGTCCGGTGTGGCAGGCGGCGCCACCCGTCTGGTCGACACGAAGCCAGATGGCATCCTGATCGCAGTCGATTCGGATCTCGACCACCTTCTGGACGTGTCCCGAGCTTTCGCCCTTGTGCCAGAGCGACTGACGTGAGCGGCTGAAGTACCACGCCTCGCCGCTCTCCACTGTTCGGCGCAGGGCTTCCTCGTTCATGTAGGCGACCATCAGAACCTCGCCGCTTACGGCATCCGTCGTCACGCAGGTCACGAGGCCGGCGGCGTCGAACTTCGGACGAAGCTCCAGCCCCTCTTCGATTTCGGCCGAGTGCGATGAACTGCTCACGCGGGAGCCTCCAGGATGGGTCCGAAACAACAAACGGGCGCGGAGACGAGGGCACGCGACGTGCGCCCTCTCAGGCCGGCGCATGTCGCACGCTCAGGCGCGGTGGCGAATAGCTCTAGCGCGGCGAGCGAACCAGCGCCCGGAAGCGCTCCTGATCGGCTGGGTTGTCCCGGAACGATCCGGTGAAGCGGCTCGTGAAGGTCAGCGCGCCTTCCTTGCCGATGCCACGCGTCGACATGCAAGTGTGCTCGGCCTCGATCATCACCGCCACGCCAAGCGGCTTCAGGATGGTATCGATCGACGCTGCGAGCTGCGCCGTGAGATGCTCCTGCGTCTGCAGACGGCGGGCGAAGATGTCGACCAGCCGCGCCAGCTTCGACAGACCCACCACGCGATCCACCGGCGTGTAGGCGATATGCGCCTTGCCGTAGAACGGCATCATGTGATGCTCGCAATGCGAGGTGAAGGTGATGTCGCGCATCAGCACGAAATCGTCGTAGCCGGCGGTTTCGCCAAACGTCCGGTTGAGAACGTCGGCCGGCGACTTCTGGTAGCCGCCGAACAGTTCATCATAGGCCTCGACCACGCGGCGGGGCGTGTCGATCAGCCCTTCCCGGTCTCCGTCCTCGCCGATATAGGCGATGAGCGTCCGCACCGCGCTTTCCGCTTCCTCGCGGGTCGGGCGCGGCTGGTCCGGACGCACGGCGGCCGACTGAAACTCGGCGGGATCCAGCCCGGGCCGGGAAGGCTCGGCAGGCTTGCCAGTACGCAGGGGTTTTACGAGGGCTTCCATCTTGTCTCCGTTCGACCGGCCTTGTCCCGGCGGCCGGGTGTGTCACCGGACAGACGGAAGCGGCTCTCCCGGCCGCCAACGTCTGACTTTCGATATCGCGGCAGTCACCCAACATGCAGCCATGCAGCTTGACGACAACCGGGTCCGCTCGACACGGTGGTGCGCGGCGGGTCTCGCATTATATAGGGGACCGGGCGGTATCGCCAAGCCCGCCCTTCCGGCGAAAGCACAATGCTGAACGACATTTACAACAAGCGGATCATAGCCCTGGCGGGCAACATTCCGCGCCTGGGACGCCTTCCCGACCCGGACGCGTCGGCGACCGCGCACTCCAAACTGTGCGGCTCGACAGTCAAGATCGACCTCAAGATGGACGGCGACGTCGTGACCGACTTCGCCCACGACGTGAAGGCATGCGCACTCGGGCAGGCCTCGTCGTCGATCATGGCGCAGCACGTGGTCGGCTCCACGGCCGACGAATTGCGCGCCTTGCGCGAAACCGTCCGCCGGATGCTGAAGGAGAATGGCGCGCCGCCGTCGGCGGATTCCAAGTGGGCCGATATCGGCTATCTGGAGCCGGTGCGCGACTACAAGGCCCGCCATGCCTCGACCCTGCTGACCTTCGACGCCGTCGTGGATGCCATCGGGCAGATCGAAAGCAAGCGCCACCCCGGCAGCGCCGTCGCCGGGACGGAATCAGCCTAGGGCCGAGCGTCCGGGACCGTCGCCGAGCCGCCGGTTGGCCCGGCCTCGGCGGTTTTTGTCCGGGCAATCGCATCGGGTGCCGGCGTCCCGGCGAAGCGATCCTGAACCGGTTTGCCCGCGCCCCCCGACGCCACCGCGTCCTGCGGGACCCTCGCCAACCCCGCCGGGGTATCGACGGTCACCAGATTGGCGGTTCTCAGCTCACTCGCGCTCAGTTCGTGCAGCGGCTCCCATGGCGGCACGCTGAGCGCCAGCGCCAGCAGATCGCCGGTGCCGCCCATCTCGAACGTATACTTCGCCAGCCGCCCGACATCGCGCTCCACGATCATGAGATCCTGCGCACTGTAAGTCGCCGCGCGCGCATCGTCCGCCCGATCGCCCATCCAGATCTGGTGAACCCGCACCCGCGCGCCGTCCGGCACATAGCGCGTCGTACCGGCCAGCAGCAGGAACACGCACATCGATTCACAGGCTGCCTCCGGACGCACGGCAGCCTGCTGAGCATCTTTTTTCCGAACCGTTGCGCCCACCGTGGTCAGAACCTTCAGGTCGCGCCAGCGACGGCCGAGCGAGATCGCATCGAGCACCGATCCGCCGCTGGAGTCGAGCACGATGGTCGCACCGCGCAGATCGCGGCCGCGCGCGAAGCTGTCGAAGGCCTGCACGGTGTCGCCGGTGATGGTGCCCACTGCCGAAACCCAGCCCCGGCAGAACGGCGCGCAGTCCGCCTCCGCCGACAAGCCGGCGGACTTCAGGGTGTCGGTCGCTTCGTGCCACGCGAAGCGCATCGGGAGCTTGCGGTCCTCCGGACCTGAACCACTCGCCGAACTGACCGATGGCGCGACCGCGAACGCGGCAAAAGTCGATGCGATCAGCATCCCTCTTATCCAGTTCGCCCAGGCCGACAATCCATCGTCCAAAGTTCGGCTCCTTCTCGCGCGGCGCAGTGTCTCGCAGCCGCAACGAACGTGACATTCCGTCGTCATAAAAAGGTAATCTTGACTGCCCTTTCCGTCCAGAAACGATTGCTGCGGCGCGATCAAGAAAGTGCGATAAACAGCACACTGTTGCGCATTTGCAGAGTGCAGTCTGTTCCCGGCGCAGGAACCCGGCAATCGCTGTCGGCGATCAGGGCAGAGCGCCCAGGAAATACTCATCCAAGGAATACTCATCCAGGACATGCGCATGACGACCGGCCGGAAACCCGAAAGCTGCCCGTACTGCGAATCAGAGCTGGCCCGCCTTCCCGCCCAGGGCGGCCGTGCGCTGATCTGGCTGTACCGGCACTCGCTGTCGGGGCTCGTCGGCGCGCACTGCCGGCACGTGCCGACCTGCTCCGCCTACGGGGACGAAGCTATCGCCCGATATGGGCTGTGGGCCGGCGGCTGGATGACGCTGGCGCGCCTGCTGCGCTGCAATCCGTTCGGGACGTCGGGGCTCGATCTGGTGCCGGATCAGCTTTCGCCGCGTGCGCGGTGGTACATGCCGTGGCGCTATGCGCGCTGGCGCGGCGTCAACGCGCCGCCGCCCTCTGCGGGCAAGCCGGACTGAGCTTACATGCTTGCGCAGGTCGGGCGCACGGTCGTCAGAACCGACTGCTGACGGAACCTGCTCTTATAGGCCTGCGCGATCCCGCCCAGAGCCTCGCGCGCGCGCGGCGTGTCATCAAAGACGATCACGACGACCTTGCTCGGCTCCGTCACCAGCGCGCCGTCCGGCTCGCGCCACTGCCCGCGCGCATCGATCACGGTGAAACCCTGCGGGAAGCGCGGCGCGATCTCGCGTTTCAGAAAATCCGAGAACACGGCCTCGCTCACGCCAGTGTGTCGTCCGACGTTGCGCCCGAAAAACATCTCCGCCTGAGCCATCGCGCGTGACGGCGGAGCGCATGACGTCGAATAGGACGTGGCACAGCCCGATAGCGTCAGCGCCGTTCCAATCAGGATCGCCAACCGCGACAGCACCCCGGATCCTCACGCTGACGGCGCGCCGCGCCGCGTCGCCAGAATGAGGACAAGCGCGAGCGTCACCATCGCCAGCGAAGCAAATCCGAAGGCATGGTGCAATTGCTGGGTATAGAGCGCGGTGCCGATGGCGGACCCGATCCCCTGACCGACATAAAGCGCCGAGGTATTCAGCGACACCGTTGCGCCCGAGAGCGCCGGATCGGCGGCGATCAGCCGGACCTGCTGCATCGAATTGCTCGCCACGAAGCCAAAGCCCCACAACGCCGCACCGAGCGACATGATGGGCAGGGATCCCGCCCCGAACGACCACACCGCCGAACCGATCACGATCAGAACGGCGAAGAACGCCGATGTCCTGTACGCGCCCCAGCCGCCGACCACCGAACTGGCGAACAGATTGCCGGCAACACCCGCGAAGCCATAGATGGCGAACACCGCCGCGATGGCGGCGGGCTCGGCGTTGGTCAGCGCCTTCAGCAAGGGGCCGAGAAACGTATAGGTCAGAAACTGCCCGCCGATCAGCAGCGTCGTGATCGCGAGCAGTGTCAGAATCAGCGGATTGCGGCCAACGCTGGCCCAGGTGCGCAGATCGACGGGCTCGGTGAAGAGGCCGCGCGGAACGCGCCAGAACACCAGCGCCGCGCTTGCGAGGCCCGCAATCCCGATCACCGCATAGATCGCGCGCCAGCCGATCTGATGCACGCCGAAAGCGATGAGCGGCAGACCGGCAGCGGCTGCAAGCGACCAGCCGAGAAACAGATAGGCGATCGCCGAGCCCCGCCGCTCGGGCGGCACGATGAGGGTTGCCGTGCCGCCCGCCTGCGGCGTGTACAGCACACCGACGGCCAGCATGACGAGACGGGCCAGCAGCAACGCTGCGTAGCTTGGCGCGACGGCCGAAGCCAGGCTCATCAGCGCCATGGCCAGCAGGCTGGTTCCCAGCAACAGCCTGCGATCGATGCGACTGGTGAGCCAGGCCATCAGCGGCGACCCGATGCAAAGCACAACGGCGCCGAAGGTCATCAGAAGCGCCACGTCCTCGATCGTGACGCCAAGCCCCTCCGCCAGTTCCGGCAGCATCCCCGCCGGGGCCAGCACGCACATGCCGGTGATGATATTGCCGAGCATCAGAACAGTCGGCGCGAAGGGTACGGTCTTGCTCATGATGCGCCATAGCATGATTTTTCATGCATGCGCATGAAATAAACCATGCCGACCAGCCGGACGCTTGCAGCGTCCGCCAGCGCTGCTATATCCGGGGCCCCACGCTTACCTGCGCCCGTTCGCAGGAGTGAGCCACAGGAGACAGACATGACCGACAAGCAGCCGCCCGCTTCAGGATTCCAGTTCGGCCTCGCCAATTTGAAGCCCGCCGATTCCATCACCCTCACCTTCCCCGACGGCGCGCAGCGGACGTTTCCGCAAGGCGTGACCGGCCTCGACATTGCCAAGGGCATCTCGCCCTCGCTCGCCAAGCGCACCGTCGCCATGGCGCTGGACGGCCAGCTCGCCGACCTCGCAGACCAGATCGAAAAGGATTCACGGATCGAGTTCGTCGGCCGCGACGATGCCCGCGCGCTGGAATTGATTCGCCACGATGCGGCGCACGTGCTGGCGGAGGCCGTGCAGTCGCTTTGGCCCGGCACGCAGGTGACCATCGGCCCGGTGATCGACAACGGCTTCTACTACGACTTCTTCCGCAATGAGCCTTTCACGCCGGAAGACTTCGACGCCATCGAGAAGCGGATGCGCGAGATCATCGCACGCGACAAACCGTTCACCAAGGAGATCTGGTCGCGCGACGAGGCCAAGCGCGTGTTCGCCGACAAGGGCGAGCTGTTCAAGGTCGAGCTGGTCGACGCCATCCCGGAAGACCAGACCATCCGCATCTACAAGCAGGGTGACTGGTTCGATCTGTGCCGTGGCCCGCACATGACCTCGACGGGCAAGATCGGCAACGCCTTCAAGCTGATGAAGGTGGCCGGCGCGTACTGGCGCGGCGATTCGAAAAATCCGATGCTGACCCGCATCTACGGCACCGCGTTCTCGACGCAGGCCGAGCTCGACGCCTACCTGCACCAGCTTGAGGAAGCCGAGAAGCGCGATCACCGCCGGCTCGGCCGCGAGCTCGATCTCTTCCACTTCCAGGAGGAAGGTCCGGGCGTCGTGTTCTGGCACGCCAAGGGCTGGACCCTGTTCCAGACCATCATCGCCTATATGCGCCGCCGCCTCGCGGGCGACTATGACGAGGTGAACGCCCCGCAGCTGCTCGACAAGTCGTTGTGGGAGACCTCCGGTCACTGGGGCTGGTACCGCGAGAACATGTTTGCCGCGGTGTCCGCTGGCGAAGAAGCCGAAGACAAGCGCTGGTTCGCGATCAAGCCGATGAACTGCCCGGGTCACGTGCAGATCTTCAAGCATGGCCTGAAGAGCTACCGCGAGCTGCCGATCCGCATGGCGGAGTTCGGCATCGTGCATCGCTACGAGCCGTCAGGCGCGATGCACGGGCTGCTGCGCGTGCGCGGTTTCACGCAGGACGACGCGCATATCTTCTGCACCGAGGATCAGCTCGCCGAGGAATGCCTGAAGATCAACGACCTGATCCTCTCCACCTATGCCGATTTCGGTTTCGATGGCGAACTCATCGTCAAGCTGTCGACCCGGCCGGAGAAGCGCGTCGGTTCGGACGAGGCGTGGGATCACGCCGAGACGATCATGACGCGGGTACTCGAGCAGATCAAAGCGCAGGGCCACAACCGCATCCGGACCGAGATCAATCCCGGTGAAGGCGCGTTCTACGGACCGAAGTTCGAATACGTGCTGCGCGACGCCATCGGCCGCGACTGGCAGTGTGGCACCACGCAGGTGGACTTCAATCTGCCCGAGCGGTTCGGTGCATTCTACATCGACGCCGACGGCACAAAGAAAGCGCCGGTGATGGTGCATCGGGCGATCTGCGGCTCTCTGGAACGCTTCACCGGCATCCTGATCGAACACTTCTCCGGACACTTCCCGCTGTGGCTCGCGCCAGTGCAGGCGGTGGTGGCGACCATCACGTCCGATGCCGACGGGTACGCCAAGGACGTGATGGCGGCGGCGCGGCGCGCGGGACTGCGGGTCGACATCGATCTGCGCAACGAGAAGATCAACTACAAGGTTCGCGAACATTCGCTGACCAAGATCCCTGCCCTGCTCGTGGTCGGCAAGAAGGAAGCGGAGACGCGCAGCGTCTCGATCCGCCGGCTCGGTCAGCAGGGACAGACCGTGGTGTCGCTCGATGAGGCTCTTGCGATGCTTGTCGAGGAAGCGACGCCGCCGGACATCAAGCGCGCCCGCGCGGCGGTGTGAGGGACGCGTTCGATGCCGGGGCGCGATCTTGCACCACGGCATCGGCGCATTGCCCGGCACGCATGAGCCGGGATCAATTTAGAACTGCGCGAGATCGGCCGGCCGCCTCTTGTCCGCACGCGAACAACGGACATATGCCCGCTGAAGCGGCTCCGCGCTCCGTCCGCTCTTCCTCGCAATCCCGCCGATTTGCAGTTCCCCGAACCACGCAAGGCCGAACAGATGTCCAGTGCCCTCGATCTCCTGACCACCCGCCGCTCGGTGAAGCCGCGCGACATGACCGGCCCCGGTCCCACGCCCGATGAGATCGAGACCATTCTGACCATCGGCGCACGCGTGCCCGATCACGGCAAGATCGCGCCGTGGCGCTTCATCGTGTTCGAGGGAGAGGCGCGGCGACGCGCGGGCGATCTTTTCGCGCGCGTGTTTGCGAAGAAGAATCCGGACGCGCCGACCGAAGATGTCGAACGCCAGCGCGGCCACCTGATGGAAGCGCCGCTGGTGATCGCCGTCGTCAGTTCGCCGAAGACCCATCCGAAGGTGCCGGCGTGGGAACAGGAACTGTCGGCAGGCGCGAGCGCGATGAACATCGTGCTCGCCGCCAATGCGATCGGCTACGGCGCGAACTGGCTGACGGGGTGGTTTTCGTTCGATCGCGACGTGCTGGCGGAGCTCGGACTCTCGCCCGAGGAAAAGCTGGCCGGCTTCATCCATATCGGCCGGTTCGCGGAGAAGCCGGAGGATCGTCCACGCCCTGCCCTGAACGAGATCGTCACCCGCTTCTGAGCGGCGCTGGCGCGCCAAGGCGTTTTCGAACGAAGGGCACCGGCCGCCACGAAGAAAACGGATCAGATCAAGAGCCTTCGAGCAGTTCAGTCATCCGAAAAGCTGAGCGGCTCTAGGCCGCAGCCTGATCCGCGCTTTCCTGTGCAAAGAATTTTGTTATCTCCCCGGCCGGGCGCGCCGCGCTGAAAAGAAAACCCTGAAGCTGGGCACAGCCTTCCGAGCGCAACTGATCGAGTTGCGCCGCGCTTTCCACGCCCTCGGCGATCGTGCAGATGTTCAGACTGCGGCCGAGGCTGGTGATCGCGCGAACGATCGCAAGGCAGTCGGGGCGCGACGTCACGTCCCGAATGAAGCTGCGGTCGATCTTGATCTTGTCGAACGGAAAGCTGCGCAGGTAGCTCAGGCTTGAATAGCCCGTGCCGAAATCGTCCATCGATATCGCCACACCGAGATCCTTCAACTGATGCAAGGTCGCAAGATTGGCCTCGGTGTCCGCGAGCAGGATGGACTCGGTGATCTCAAGGTCGAGCCGTTCCGGAGAAAGCCCGGTTCTTCCCAGAATCTCGGCGACCATGCGCGCCAGCCCCCGCGCGCGAAACTGCACCGGCGACAGATTGACGGCGATCCGCACATCGGACGGCCATGTCACCGCGGTCCGGCAGGCCTGTTCCAGCACCCACTCGCCGATCTGCACGATGATACCCAACCGCTCGGCCACCGGAATGAACTCGCCGGGAGGAATGAGACCATGTTCCGAATGACGCCATCGCAGCAGGGCCTCGCAGGCGACGACCCTTCCGGAGAGCGCATCCACGATCGGCTGATAGTGCACTTCCAGTTCGCCCGCCGGCTGCGCCCGCCGCAGATCGCTCTCCATCGCCCGGCGCTTCTGCGCCTGCTCGTCCATCTCCCGCGAGAAAAAGCAGAACGTTCCACCACCGTCCGCCTTGGCCTTGTAGAGCGCCATATCGGCGTGGCGCAGAAGCTGCTCGTCCTCGTATCCATCATCCGGCGCCATCGCGATACCGACGCTGGCTCCGATCACGACCTCGTTGCCGTTGATGTCGTAGGGCTCGCTGACCCGGGCGATCAACCGGGAGCAGCAGCTGGCGACGGCCTCGCGCGATCCCACCGGGCCGAGCACGACCGCGAATTCATCGCCGCCGAGTCTTGCGACGAAGTCGCCATCGCGGCATTCGGCACGGAGCCGGGCCGACACCAGTTCCAGCAGCCTGTCGCCGCTGTGATGTCCGAGCTGATCGTTGACATTCTTGAACAGGTCGAGGTCGATACACAGGACCGCCAACGACGCACCGGAGCGGCGCGCGCGGCCAAGCTGCCGCCGCAGAAACCGGCGATAGGCAACGCGGTTCGGCAAGTTCGTCAGCGCGTCGTGATGCGCCATGTGGACGATGCGCTTCTCCGCCTTGCGGCGCGCCGTCACGTCCACGCACGCGACGAGGCAGGCATCGCGTCCATCAAAGTCGACACGGCGACCGAACATCATCACGTCGATCTCGCGGCCGTCGGCCCGGGCATGCCGCCAGCTTTCGCCCTGCACCGCGTCCACGACATAATCGATCATGTCGATCCGCTCGGCGTGCTCGCCCGGGGCAAGAATGTCGATCAGGGACATCCGCAGAAAGGTGTCGCGATCATATCCGTAATGCGCGACGGCGGCATCGTTGACGGCAACGAAACACTTCGAGGCCAGTTCGAAGACCCACATCGGCATCGGATTGTCCTCGAACAGCAGACGCACTGACCGCTCGCGCCGCTTGAGATCGGTGACATCGCTGATGGTGAGCGACAGCAGATCCCCGAACACCGCCGCGCTCAACCGCAGATCCCTGTCCGCGCTGGTGATCTCGAACTGATCGCCCGATCCGCTTTCCATCACCGCCGCGAGCCGTCCCACGACATCGTCGGATGCAAGCGCATGGTTGCCGGAACGGATGCGGTGCCAGATCAACTGATCGGCCGCGAGCCCTATCAGGCGTGCGGCGCCATCGTTCAGATGAACGATCTGGAAATCGACCACGCGCCCGGACGCGTCGCGAACAGCCGCGACGGACACCACACCATCGTTGGTGGCGCCGACGAAGGCGTCGAGCAGGTTGTAACGCCCACCCTTCTTGTTCACGTAGAGACCGATCACGACGCCGTCCCAGCGGCTCACCAGCGGCAGCGCGAGAACGTTATAGGCCTGCACCACGCCGTCACGCACGCTATGCGCGTTGATGGATTGCGGGCTTCGCGTTTCCACGGCCAATCTGGCCGCCTGCATGATCGCCAGCGCGCGGTCAGGGCCCACATCAGCCACGCTCAGCGCCGGTGCTTCGCTGTCCAGCCACCCGCGAACGTATCGCCCGATATTGACCATCTGCATCGCATCCAGCGGGCCGCGGAGCAGCGCGACATGATCGGCGAGACGGCCAAGGCTTCCCAGCATGATTTCTTCATAGGGCGGCAGCGTCGCCGCGAAGCCGAGCGCGGAATGCCAGCGATGATGCAGCACCGCGATGTCGTCGGGAACGAGTGCCTGAAAACTGAACTCTGCCTGACCGTCGGACCGCTGCATCGCCATTCCCGCGCCTAGTATCGCGGGAGCATAAAGGTGTTCCCCACCGTTAACGGTGTATGAACAGAAAAGAATATGACAGTGGAGACCGCACTGTCCGCGAGGATGGATGCATGCATGGTAACCGGCGAATGATCGCGCCCGTCATGCCAGTGACACGTTCAGCGCGCGACCACCTCGATCTCGCCATCGACGCCGTTCACAACATTGAAGCCGCGCTCGGACACCTTGCCTTCGTTCTTGGCGATGGCGCGATACTCGCCTTCGGACAGCACGAATTTCGGGAATGCGCCGATCGATTCCTTGATCACGTCGCCGCCCGGCGTGAGCACCGACCAGGCCGTGTTGGCCAGCGCCTCTCCGCCCTTCTCGCTCACCAGCTTGAGCGTGATCACCGCCGCCCGATGAGTCACCGAGACGTCCGTCAGCTTGCCGGCCTGCACGCGGATATCGGAGCGCACCACGGAGTTGGCATCGCCGTAGGTCGAGACGATATAGTACGTGCCTTCTGGCAGCATCACGACGTCGCCGGCCGAAACAGCCGGTATCAACGGCGCAGCTTCACCGCCGTCGAACTGGCTGCCCTTGAAGATGCTGAAGGAGATCTGGTTCGCGGGAATCCGCGCCATCCCGACACGCCCCTCGATCCGCAGGCCGCCGGCCGCCAGATCGAACGACTCGCGCATCGTTTCCTGCTTGAGGCTGACGGTCCGCACCGCACTGGCGAGGCCCAGTCCGACATGGACGACATAGTTGCCGGGCTGCAGCACGATGTTGGGCGTCGGGCTTCGTTCTTCCCGCACCAGCTTGAATGTCCCGGTCGCCGGATCCGGACGGTCAGAGTAAATGCGCCAGATCAGTCCCCCATTGATGGCCGGCAGCTCCTTGCCGTAGCGGGCAGACAGAGCGAGCACGGCTTGCCCGGGTACGGCCGGAGCAGCGCCGGCGGCGGACGGCGGCGCCGGCATGCCGGGCTGCACGAGCGAGGGCTGGATGCTGGGGGCGGCAGAGGGACCCGACGACGGGGCTAGGCTGATGATGCCGCCCGAGGGGACTTCAGGCACCGACGCGGGAGGAACCGGCGGCGGACGGTCGCTGAACATCTGCGCGTGGACAGATGCAACGGAGAGGAGGACCGCAACGGCCCCCAGCGCGCACATCAAGCCCCACCGCAGGCGCCTGCCCTTGTCCCACGTCATCATGCCGCGTTCTTTCCCGAAAACACGGCAAATTCAAGCCTTGAACCGTAAACTCCTTCAAATCCGCGTCCAGCGGCTGGCCCTTCAATATCGGGATACGGCCACAATCGCGGCCTACCGCCGTTGACCATAGGCGCGAATCCGGCTGGCCCACGAGCCTCGAAAGGCTTTACGCTTGTCCGATGACCCCGCCACAGGATGGAGCGGAGAGTGCTTGAGAAGCTGATGCGGCAGGGAGCCACGGACGGCAGCGGTCTGAAAGCCAGCCCCGGCGCCAGGCGCCGGCCTGTCATCGGCGTCGCGCTTGGCGGCGGTGCAGCGCGCGGCTTTGCCCATATCGGCATCCTGCGCACGCTGCTGGCCCACGGCATCGTGCCTGATGTCGTGGTCGGCACCTCCATCGGCGCGGTGGTCGGCGGCGTCTACGCCCGCGGCCACCTCGATACGTTCGAGGAATGGGCCCTGAGCCTGCAGCCGCGCAGCGTGCTCGGTTATCTCGATATCCGGCTGAACGGATCGGGCCTGATCGGCGGCACCAAACTGGCAGCACAGCTTGAGGCCACGCTCGGCCGTGTCGAAATCGAAGAGCTTCCGGTCAAATACGCCGCCATCGCCACCGAGATCAAAACCGGGCACGAGATCTGGCTCTCGCGCGGCCGGCTCGTCGATGCGATGCGAGCCTCCTATGCCCTGCCCGGCATCTTCGCGCCTGTTCGCGTGGGCGACCGGTGGCTGGTGGACGGTGCGATGGTCAACCCGGTGCCGGTCTCTGCCGCGCGTGCGCTCGGCGCCGAGATCGTGATCGCGTGCAACGTCAGCACTGAACTCGGCGGCCACGGCGGCACCATCGCCGCGTTCGGCACGCCACCCGCGGCTCCTGTCTCGGCCGAGGAGGAAGCCGCCCCGCCGCCGCGCCGCCGGTTCGGGCTGTTCTCCGCCGAGCGGACGGTGAAGAAGGAATTTTTCGGCGACCGCGAGCGCCCCGGCATTTCACGCGTCATGGTGGACGCGTTCAACATCATGCAGGATCGCATCACGCGCGCGCGCCTCGCGGGCGATCCGCCCGACGTCCTGATCTCGCCACGCGTCGGCCGAATCGGATGGTTCGATTTTCACCGCGCGAGCGATGTCATCGCATTCGGCGCGCGCGCAGCCGAGCGCGCCATCGAATCGGTGCAGGAAGCGATCCACCTGCTCGCGCCGACGGCGAACGATCCACCCGATCCGAATGCGCCGCCGGAGCATCTCTGATCCCGGCGAACTCCTTTCCGCGAGACGGAGGCCTCAGGCCGTGGCGATGTAGTCGCGCATGGCCTCCTGCTCCTTCTCGAATTCGCGCACCCGCCACTTCACGACGTCGCCAATCGAGATCAGGCCCGACAGGCGTCCGGCATCGATCACCGGCAGGTGCCTGAACTTGCCGGTCGTCATGACTTCCATGATGCTGGCGATCGTATCGTTGCTGCTGCAATGGACGACCTTTCGGGTCATCACCGTGCTTACGGGATCATCCAGCATGTCCGCGCCTCGCGCAGCAAGTTCGCGAACGATATCGCGCTCGGACAGGATGCCGTGGATTTCCTGACGCGACATCACGAGCAGAGCGCCGATGCGCATCTGCGCGAGCATGCGCACCGCCTCGGACGCGGTGGCATCCGGCGCGATCATCGCAACGTCGTGGCCTTTCGAATTCAATACGGCACGTACCGTCATCGTCGCCTCCCAGCGAAATGACCGCGCCTTGCGCCCGACGCGGTCTTTTTGATTTTTGAACGTCAAAAACCAGCGCAGCGTCGTCGAGGGAAGCGATGATGAACCCGAATGGCGAAGTCCGCAAGGCTCGGGTTCGGAAAGACTTCAGGCCAGGCCGTCCCGATCGCCGGCATCGGACGGAACCCGATAGGTTTGACCCGCGCGAGGCACCGGATCGAACAACGAGAACAGCAGCAGCCCCGCAAGGAAACCGCCGATATGGGCCTGCCAGGCAATGCTCTGGGCCTGGGTTCCAATCGCGATCGAGCCGATGCCGAAAACGATGTTGATGCCGAACCACACCGCGAGAAAGGCGAGCACCTGCGGATTGGAGAACGCCTTCACGAGCGACACCGCAGGCACCTGCGCGGCGGCGTCGGCATCGTCCCGGCGTCTGCGGAACGACAGGAAGCTTCCGCGTTCGAAGGCAAAGCGCAGCGCCGCCCCCATCGCTCCCGAGACCATGGCCGAGGCGCCGATCATCGGCGCGATCTCATGGGCATGCGTCAGCAGATGCGCCCCCGCCCCCGCGACCGCGGAGACGATCATGAGACCGAGAAAGCGCAGCACGCTGAGCCGGCGCGCGAGCGCGCTGCCGAACGGCAGGAACCAGAGAATATTGAATGCCAGATGCCCCCAGTCCGCGTGCAGCAGGGCGTAGGTCACAAAGCTCCAGACCTTCGCGCCCGCACCGCCGGGAATGGGAAAAGCCAGCAGCGTGGCGTCGTAGCGCGCAGGCACGAAGCCGAACGTCCAGATGATCGTCTCGTCGGATTCGACCGGAAGCGCGAGACGGAACAGGTGGATCGCCACCAGCAGACCCACCAGCGCGGTCATCGCGCCGGGAATATTCAGAATCGGTTCTCTGGAGGTGGCCAAGGCGCTGGAACTCGGTAATCCGCAGCTGCGGGCGGTGGACGCGCCCAGATAGAAGGCTTGCCCCCTCAGCGCAAGGGCGGCCCGCCGTCCCGCAAAAAGAAAAGGAGAGCGGCTGACGCTCTCCCCTTCCCGGCGGCAGCCGGACGATGTCCCCCACCCCTCCCCGGGGCGTTGCGAACACTGGAGCCATCCGCAGCCTGCAAACGCTACGACGCGGTCCCCAAGAACGCCAAGCCGCTCATTAACTTAACCTTAACCATACAAACCGGTGCGCAACCGCTCCCAGGATGCGGCCCGGCATGGACGCTGCACCTGTGGTCCTCCACAACGGAAGCCGGCCTTTCCGCGCGCCGATGCGAGACAAGCCTGTCTCAAAACGGCGCAAGACGGTCCTGGAATGGAGTTCATGAAACACGCCGCAAGCCGCGAGTTCTTTGCCTACTGGGATACCCAGAGAGGACGCGAGCGAGCGCCCCAGCGCAGCATGATCGCGCCCGAGCGGCTGCGGCACCTGCTCGGCGACGTCTTCGTGCTTGGAGGAGACGTGCGCGGTTACCCGGTGCGGGTCGCGGGCACCCGGATTTGCGCCCTGTTCGGCCACGACATCAAGGGCGAAAACTTCGTCAATCTGGTCGAGCCGGAGAGCCGCGCCAACCTGCGGGCCCTGATCGATGTGGTTGCCTACGAGATGCTGCCGACGGTCGCGGGCCTGTCCGCCGCGACAGAGGACGGCCTGGAACTGCGGCACGAACTGCTGCTCCTGCCCTTCGCCCCGCAGCCCTACACCCCGGCCAGCCTCACCGGCCTGCTGGCCTGCCTGCATGATCGGGGCGGGCCCCTGCACGACTTCATGCTGCGGTCCTGGCGACATATCCATCCCTCGCGGGCCGGAGGATTGCGTCTGATCCGGCGTCTGAAGCTGCCCCACGGCCTGACCGTGTACGAGGATACGGCCGGACAGCACGCGGCGCGGTGACGCTAAACTTCGCATTAACCGTGACCAAACTAGTGTTCGCTATCTGAAAGGCGACACATCCGCTATGAATGCATCGGTGCTACGTCAGGCTGCGCAACCTGCGCCACATGAACGACGCCGTTTCCAGCGGGTGAAGATTCATCTGCTCGGGCGCTACATGCTGCCTGATCGTCGCGAATTTCCCTGCCAGGTCATCAACATGTCGCCCGGCGGCCTGGCGTTGCTCGGCCCCGGAATCGGCCAGGTCGGAGACCGGGTGATTGCCTATCTCGATCACATCGGCCGTGTCGAAGGCAACATCGCGCGGATCATCGACAACGGCTTTGCCATGACGATCAGCGCGACGCCGCGCAAGCGCGACAAGTTCGCGGCGCAGCTCACCTGGCTCGCCAACCGCGATATCCTCAATCTGCCCGAGGATCGCCGGCACGATCGTATCGTCCCGCGCAACCCGATGTCGCGGCTGACCCTGTCCGACGGCCGCGTCGTGCCATGCCGCATCGTCGACCTCTCGCTGTCGGGCGCGGCGGTGACGGCCGAGGTGAAACCGATCGTCGGCTCCAGTGTCATCCTCGGCCGCGTGCAGTCGCGCGTCGTGCGGCAACTTGAGGACGGCTTCGCGATCGAGTTCGCTTACGAGCAACTGCCCGAGACAGTTGAAGACAACGTCACCGGGCGGTAAACGGCCGCACCGTCCTTCGCCCCGCAAATCAGTGCTTTTCCACCGCACCGGACACGGCCTGCGCGCAATTGTGCGCGGGATCTTCGCCGCGCGAAGCATTAATCGCGACCGTGCCGGCTGCGAGAATGTGCCCAAGCCACCGGCATTGAGCCGCTTAACGCGCGCAATTTGAAACAAAGCGAAATCATTCAAATTTGAATCAATTTTATCTCGAAAGCTGTTCGTATTTTCCGCAGTTTTGAATCTCATACAAATCAATTGCACATCAGCGACTTAGCGGCGATGCAAATCCTCCCTGCGCAGTATGGCCCCAACAAAAAACGGGGGCTTCAATGTTTCGCGTTGGACGGGGACTTGGTTTTGCAATCATGGCTGCGGCGTTCGCCGGTGGCTTGACGACTGCTCACGCAGGTGAGCGCGTGACTTATGCAAGCGTTGGCGATCAGACACGCCCGCCGATCGGCTGGGTCGAATTCTGCGCCGACAATCCGGAGGATTGCCGGTCCGGACCGACACAGCCGCGCGACATCGTGCTGACGCAGGCTGCATGGAAGGATCTGCTGCGCGTCAATCGCTGGGTCAACGATCAGGTCAAGCCGATGACGGATCTCGATCACTGGGGCGTCGTCGAGCGCTGGTCGTATCCGACCGACAACTACGGCGACTGCGAGGACTACGTGCTGCTCAAGCGCAAGCTGCTGATCGATGCCGGATGGCCACGCGAGGCGCTGCTCATCACCGTGGTGCGCGACAAGAAGGGCGAAGGCCACGCGGTTCTCACCGTGAAGACCAACAAGGGCGAGTTCATTCTCGACAATCAGAACGAGGAGGTCGTGGCCTGGACCGAGACCGGCTACCGCTTCGTCAAGCGCCAGTCCCAGAGCGACCAGAATATGTGGGTCGCACTCGGCGACAACCGTCCGGCCGCCGCGGCCACGGCCAGCGCGCGCTGAACTGAACAGCGCCGAACAGAACAACGGAGACACGCGACCCGGTCGACCCCCACCCCTCCCCGTCCCAAGACCGGATCGCGCGCGGCCAGCCTTTTCCCCGAAAGGCTGGCCGCTCCCTTTTGTGGAGCGAACAAGTCAGATCGCGGAGCCGATCTGCACCGGCGATGAGTGAGATGAGTGACAAGGCTCACATTCTGCGGCGCGGCGCTGGCCTAGACATCGATGCGCCGGACGGGCCACTCGCAGCCAATTTCGATGTCCGGTCGCAAGGCCGCCGACGGTATACTGCGTCCGGCGGCCTTGCACTTTGACGATCCGCAGTCAGCCGATCTTCTTCAGACCGGCCTTGTGGCGGCGGCCGTTAAGCGTGTAATGCGCCGCGCCCTTGAAGAAGTGCGCCGACGCTTCTGGATCGATGGTGCGGATCGCCTTCGCCGGCGCGCCGACGATCAGCGAGTTCTCCGGAAACTCCTTGCCCTCGGTGACGACCGCGCCCGCCCCGACAATGCTGCCCGGCCCGATCCGCGCGCCGTTCATGACGATCGCGCCCATGCCGATCAGCGCGCCGTCGCCGATGGTGCAGCCGTGCAGGATGACGTTGTGCCCGATGGTGCAATGCCTGCCGACGGTCAGGGGAAAACTCGGATCGGTGTGGAAGGTGCAGTTGTCCTGCACATTCGAGCCTTCGCCGATTTCGATCAGCTCATTGTCGCCGCGCAGCACCGCGCCGAACCAGACGCTGGTCCCGCCATGGAGCTTCACATTTCCGATCACGGACGCCGAGTCCGCAATGAAACAGTCGCCATCGGCGGGCAACTGCGGGCGAATCCCGTCGAGTTCATAGATCGCCACCGGATAACCTCCCCTTGTCTGTCGTATTGAATGCGTTTCGGATTGCACGCCGCGATGCGGCCGCTGCGAGCAGCTGCCGGGCAGCTTCAATTTATCAGAAAAAGTTTGCGGGAAACGAGGGGCGCAACCGCCGGATATCCGAAAGGATGACCGTCAGACCAGAACGCCAAGAGTGCGCAAGGCCATGAGCACGAACGTTCCCGACATGATGCTCCAGAAACCGGACAGCACCGTGGCCATCATAACGAACTGCATGGTGTTGCCGCCCTCGCGGCCGGCGCGCAGCGTATTGCGCATGATCAGGAAGGGCGCCGCGAACACGAGGAACGGCACGGCGGCGAGAGCCCGCACCGTCATCCTGTCCTGCAGAAGACCGAACCCGGCCTGCCCCTTCCCGAACGCCTGAAAACCGCTGACGAGCGCTCCGGCGGTGGAGAATCCGATCAGCAGGGCGAGAAACGAATTGAGTGCTTCGGCCGACATCAGTTTGATCCGACATGAACGGCAGAGGCATCGCAAAATTCCGGCACACGCGCCACGGCATCGTTAAAAAAGGGTTAACGAGACATGCGGCAACCGGCGCAGGCGGATGCGCCCGCCGATTCGGCGCGGCGTGTATAGTCGCGGTGATTCGATTCCGGTTCGCCCGAACAGGTTCCCGCTGTCCCATGTCGAACAGAAAGTCCCGTCCCCCTCGCCGACAGCAGCCCCGGCGAAAGTCCGGCAGCCACCTCCTGCTCCTGAGCATGTCAGGCGCGGCGACCGCGGGCGCGATCGCGCTGGTTGCCTATCTGCTGTGGCCGACCTGGCAGAGCCGCGCGGCGCGCGCGCCGGAGGTTCTTCCGATTGCGATCGGCAACACCGTCTTCAACGTGCCGGCCAAGGCGATCCGCCGCAAGGTGCAGCGACGGTCCGGCCCGCAGGAGCGGGTCGATCTCGACTTCACCTATCCTTCGCTCGATCCGCCGGAGCCCATACACCGGACGGCGGCGGCCGCCCCCGAGGAGGCCACGCCGCAGATCGATCTTATCTTCCTCTCGATTGTCGCTCATCACGGGGCGACCTCACCGGCCGAGAGATCCGCCACCATCTATCCGCGCTATCTCTCGGAGACATCGGAGACGGACGATGATCTTACCGTTCGCGCGTTCCGGGAGGGTACGCCCTATGCGAGCGAAGACCTCGTCGTCGCCGACGGCGCAGCCAGTCTCGTTGCGCGCTGCACGCGCGACGCATCCACGCCGGGCATGTGCCTCAGCGAGCGACGGATCGACGACGCCGATCTCACATTTCGTTTTCCGCGTGCCTGGCTCGCGCAATGGCGAGATGTCGCCGCTGCGCTCGATCAGTTGACGGCCCGCCTGCGGAGCCATCACTACAGGGAATCCTGACCGGAAGGAAAATCCTGACGCGAGTCTCCCGACATGCGCGGCGATGTCCGCGCATGTCGGGCCGCCGTCATTCCTGGTCGAGCAGATCGTCTTCCAGAATCGCCATCTGAAACTGGAACGAGCGGTCATCGTCCTCGTCATCGACGAACAGAATGCCGATGAATTCCTCGCCGATATAGACCTCGGCGGAATCGTCCTTCTTCGGCCGCGGCACCACGCGAATCTTCGGGTTGCCGAACACGCGCTTGAGATACGCGTCGAGCTTTCTCACTTCCTGAACGTTCACTTGCGTCTCCCGGAGCGACTTGGTGGCACGGTGCTTTGGACGGCATGGTGTAATGCCGGCGCACCGCATGTGCCAGAACATTGTTGCCGTTGTCCCAGCTCGATATCCGCCCTCACGTTCACGCCAGCGCTACCGCGCGCGTGTCAGCGGCAGTTGCCGACGAAAGCAAGACCGTCAGGTGTCGCTCGCCTGAAGAATATGGTTCATCGTCCGCGACGGCTCGGCGCATCCCGCTTCGCCCACGACGCGCGCGGGAACACCGGCCACCGTGACGTTGTGCGGCACAGGCTTGACTACCACCGATCCCGCGGCGATGCGCGCGCAATGGCCGACCTCGATGTTGCCGAGAATCTTCGCGCCCGCGCCGATCAGAACGCCGTGCCGGATCTTCGGGTGGCGATCCTCATGCTCCTTGCCGGTGCCGCCGAGCGTGACACCGTGCAGAATGGAAACGTCATCATCGATCACCGCCGTCTCGCCCATCACAAAGCCGGTGGCGTGATCCAGAAAGATACCGCGTCCGATTTTCGCGGCGGGATGGATGTCGACCTGAAACGCGGCCGACGAGCGGCTCTGCAGATAGAGCGCAAAATCCTTGCGCCCCCGTGTCCACAGCCAGTGCGCCAGCCGGTGCGTCTGGATTGCGTGAAAGCCCTTGAAGTACAGCAGCGGATCGATGAAGCGCGACGTCGCCGGATCGCGGTCGAACACCGCGACCATGTCGGCGCGAAACGCATTGCCGAGATCGGGCTCTTCCCTCAGGGCCTCGTTGTAGGTCTGGCGGATCAGGTCGGCGGACAGCGCCGAGTGGTCGAGGCGCTCGGACAGGCGATGCACCACGGCAGCGTCGAGCCGGTCGTGATGCAGCACGTTGGAATAGATGAAGCTCGCCAGCTCCGGCTCGCGTCGCACGATATCCTCGGCCTCGGCGCGCACGCGCTGCCAGACGGGATCCACGGTGGCGAGGCGCGGCGAAACAGACTGGGTATTCTGGACAGCCATCGCGACTCTCCCTTTCGAACAGCTTGGCCGCCACGCGGCGGGGCGACCTTATAGCACGCCCGGCGCAACGCTGTCTCCACAGCAAGTGGGCATCCCCGGCCACCGCTCAAGTGCTGGTTGAACGCCCGTTAAAAATACCCCCGGGACAGGGATTGCCCCAAAACGGGATCTGAGCATAGTTGCCGGTCCGAACGAGGGTCATTCCCATTACCGTCCGGACCATCTCCAGCCGCTTTCCGATGTCCATCTCGTGGGCCGTCGCGGCCATTTCCATTCCGCTGATGCTGGTCGCCCCGGCCATCTGGAATGGCTATCCGCTGCTGCAATACGACACCGGCGGCTATCTGGCCCGCTGGTACGAAGGCTATCTGGTTCCCAGCCGCTCTACCGTCTTCGGCATCTACCTGCACCTGGGAACCCATTGGGATTTCTGGCTCAACCTCGGCCTGCAGGCCCTGGCCACGATGTGGATCGTACAGCTGACCCTGCGTGTCTTCGGCATGACGCGGGCGATTCAGGTGGCCGGCGTCGTGGCGGCCCTCACCCTGACCACGGCCCTGCCGTGGCTCGCGAGCATGCTGCTGACCGACATCTTCGCAGGGCTCGCGGTGCTCGCCCTGTTCCTGCTGGTGAGCCAGAACCGGCGTCTCGGTGTCTGGCAGAAGGTTGCCCTGTTCGTATTCACCGCGTTTTCCGGCGCAACCCACAGCGCCACGCTGGGCGTGCTGGCCGGCTTGTGCCTTGCGGGGTGGCTGCTGTGGCCCGTGATGCGAAACCGTCTGCCGGTTCGCGGCCTGCTTCAAGGCACGCTTACCATTCCGGCCGGCGCGGCGATGCTGCTCGCGGCGAACTTCGCACTGTCGGGCCAGCTGGCCTGGACGCCGGGCGCCTCTGGCGTCACGTTCGGCCGCATGCTGCAGGACGGCATCGTCGCGAAATATCTCAACGATCACTGCGACCAGCAGAAGCTGAAACTCTGTCCCTACCGGAACCAGCTTCCGGCCACCGCGGATGACTTCCTCTGGGGCAAGAGCATGTTCAACGATCTCGGCCGCTTCAACGGGCTCGGCGACGAGATGGCGTTCATCGCGCGCGAGGCGCTTTTCGCCTATCCCGTATTACAGGCGGAGATGGCTGCGAAAGCCGCCGCCGAGCAGCTCGTGCTGGTCGCGACAGGCGAAGGCTCGCACAACTGGATCGCCCACACCTACGGCATCTTCGAAACCTATCTCCCGGATCACGTTCCGGCGATGCGGGCTGCGCGACAGCAGAAGTGGGAGTTCAATTTCGACGGCGTCAACGCCATCCATGTACCGGTGGCCTATGCCTCGATGCTGCTGCTGTTCGCCGTGATGACACTGGCCGCCATCCGACGCCGGATGGACGATCTTACACTGCTGGCCGGGTGGGTCGTGCTGGCGTTGCTGGGCAACGCGATCATCTGCGGCGTGTTCTCCGGTCCGCACGACCGCTACGGCGCGCGCATGGTCTGGATCGCGACGTTTGTGGTCATCATTGCCGCGATCCGCGAGGCTGGCGGCCTCATCACCGCGGCACGCCGTTCAGCGCCGTGACAGGAAGTCCAGAACGCCTTCCTTATAAACCCGATCGCCGACCGCACGCATGTGATCCCGCTCGGGGATATCGAGAACCTGCGAGCCCGCGATGATCCCGGCCAGCTCCCGCGCGGAGCCCGCGATATCGTCTTTGGTCCCGACGGCGATGAGAACCGGAGCACGGATGCTCGCGGCCTCCTCCCGGGTCATCAAACGGCGCGAACCGCGCAGGCACGCGGCGAGCGCGCGCCTGTCGGAGCGGGTCTGGTCGGCAAAGGCGCGAAAGGTCCGCCCCATCGGATCGGTGACATCGTCCAGCGTGTCGGCTTCGAGCGCCTTGGCGACAGTCTCGCCCGGCCCGCCACCGACGACGAGGCCGATGCCGAGTCCGCCGAAAATGGCCGAGCGCACCACGGAGGAATGCTTGCTCGCGATGTAGGCGGTGATCCGCGCGCCGAGCGAGTATCCCATGATATCCGCACGCGCGATGCCGAGATGCGTCATCAGCGCGACGACGTCGGACGCCATGATGCCGATGGAGTAGCTCTCGGAATCATAGAGTTTGGTCGATTCGCCGTGGCCGCGATTGTCGAGCGCGATCACCCGGCGCCCCGCCTTCTTCAGCTCCGAGACCCAGGTCGGATAGACCCAGTTGACGTTCTTGCTCGACGCGAAGCCATGAACAAGAACGATGGGCTCGCCCTCCCCTTCGTCGAGATAGGCGATATCCACCGCGCCATGGTGGAAGGTGGGCGTCAGCACATCGGTCGTCGGCATCAGGTCAAAGGCTCCGGGAAAAGCAGCGCGCTGATTGTCAGGTCGACAGCCCGGCCGCAACCGGGATGGACGCATGGGAGGGTGACGCCACGCGCCGGTCTGCCTTGCGGCGGTCGAGCACGGCCTGGGTCAGACGTTCGGTCGTCGCCTTGATCCAGATCACGAAGCTGACAAGGGCCATCAGCGCGCCGAACAACCACCAGGCCAGCTGAAAGGTGCCGGCCGCCAGCAGGATCGCGCCACGGCCGAGAATCTTGAACAGCGCCCGCGTCTGCGAACCCTTCGACTCGGCGAGACGCACCGCGCGCGTAACATCCTTCGGGCTCTCGGCGATCTTGAGCGCATCGAACGTGCCGCGCACGCCAAGCTTGCCGGACAGGCGGCCGGCATCCTTGCCAAGACGCACCAGCCCGCCCGCCTTCTCCACCTTGAAGGCCGCCTTGACGGCGTCGACCGTCTGCGCCGGACGGGTCACCGAGGCGGTCGTCATCGCGTTCCGGAGCGCCGGAGCATCGACCACGCCGCGCGCCGAGCGCGCGACCCATGCCGACAATCCTTCGCCGAGCCGTCCGATCTTGCGCGCATCCTTGACCAGCGACAGCCCGGTGCGAACGGGAGCCGCGCCGCCGACAGACACATAGGTCGCCGCGGTCACCGCCAGGCCCGTCGCCGCAAGACCGAGGATCAGATGATCGGCCTCCTCGCCCGCGACCAGATGCTTGCCTTCGCGGATCACGTCGCGCACGTCGCCGAACACGAACAGGTCGCCCGCGACCGTGCCGGTCAGGCTCGCCGCATCGTCGGCCTGTCCGGTCACGAAGCCGGTTGCGAACCGCGTCGCGATCCGGGCCGGCGACGTCTCGGCCGCGACCGCATCGTCGACCCGCGCGGCAAGCCCATCCGGAACGGTGATGCCGTGCGCCATCGCCACGTCCAGATAACTCCGGGCGAGATCCGCATCGTCGGCCTTGAGTGCATCGTCGATGGCGCCGGTGATGTCGGCGCTTCCGTAACCGCGCGCGATGAGGCGGCGCATCTGGATGTCGGACAGCGCGGCCGGATCGTCCTGCGCCGAAAACACCTCGGCCGCCTCGCGGGCGTGCGGCAGCGTCACCAGCAGCGCCGCCGCGCACGCCGTTCCCGCCAGACCCAGCAAAGCCACCGTCCGCAAGCCGCTCACATGTCCCTCATGCGCCCGTGCCTCGCACGACATGGTCACGTCCGGCCCGGAGCGCAACCACTTCGGCGAAGCCGAGCCTTCCGAAACCCGGCAAATATGTCGTTTTTGCAAAGCTGCGCGCGGCGCGGCCGGAACGGAATACTACCGCGGCAGAGGGATTGAGCCGTGTCGGAGACAGAAAGGTTTGGAATATCAGTCGATTGTGCGCAGCTCTCGACGCGCGAACGGATTGCTGGAAATCTCTCGCAGCCACAATTATGCTAGTCGCCACGTTTCCCGGAGCCGCCCGGACGCCGCGCGGACACGGGCTGTGCAGAAGGGTGATCAATGTCCGACCATGTCGTCCCCCACTTTCACAACGATGCTGGCGTCGCGGTGATCGAGATCGGGTCCCGGGAATTCATGTGCGTCGGCGCCAATCCTCCATTCGATCACCCGCACGTCTTCCTCGACCTCGGTGACGACAACGAGATCATCTGCCCCTATTGCTCGACGCTCTATCGCTTCGCCGCCGATCTGGCGGCAGGCGCGGCGCGTCCGGCCGAATGCGTGGTGCGCGACAAAGCCGCCTGACCCCGCGTGACAGCCGCCGCACCAGTCCTGATCGCAGGTGCCGGCATCGGCGGACTTGTCACCGCCCTGACCCTCGCTGCCAAAGGCCTGCGGTCGATCGTCATGGAAAGGGCGGTCCAGCTCGACGAGGTCGGGGCCGGATTGCAGATTTCGCCCAATGCCAGCCGCGTGCTGGTGAATCTCGGGCTCGGCGCGAGGCTTGCGGAAAGTGCCGTGACGCCCGGCGCGGTCAGCGCCATGAGCGCCCATACCGGGCGGGAGCTTGCCCGCATTCCCCTGCAAGGATCGCCGGAAGCCCCTTATTGGGTGATTCACCGCGCGGACCTTCAATCGGCTCTTGTGGCTGCTGCGGCAGCGCATCCGGATATCGAACTGCGCCTCGGCACCACGGTGACCGGCTTCTCCGACGCCGGCGATAACGTGACAGCGACATGCAGGAGTGGACCCACGGCCTACGAGGAACGCGGACGCGCCCTGATCGGCGCGGACGGCGTGTGGTCGGAGATCCGGAACGGCCTGTTCCCGGAAATCACAGCGCAGTTCAGCGGGCGGATCGCCTGGCGCGGGACGATCCCGGCGGACCGGATGACTGATCGCGACCTGCGGATCCAGCTCTGGATGGGCCGCAAGGCCCATCTCGTCGTCTACCCGGTATCGGGCGGGCAGCGCTTCAACGTGGTCGCCATCGCGGCCGACGGATGGAGCACGCCGGGGTGGGACAATGCGGCGGACGCGGCGGATCTGCATCGCCGCTTCTCCGCCGCGGGCTGGACTGCACCGGCGCGCACCATCATCGAAGCCGTGCCGGAGTGGCGGCGGTGGGCGCTTTTCACGCTGCCGGGACTGGAATCATGGAGCCGCGGCCGAGTGGCGCTGCTCGGCGACGCGGCCCATGCCATGCTCCCCTTCGCCGCCCAGGGGGCCGCGATGGCGATCGAGGACGCGGCCATGCTCGCCGTCTGCATGGACGAGAAGCCGCACAACGTGATCGGCGCGCTGGCGCAATACGGCCGGCTCCGGCGCGAGCGCGTGCGTCGGGTCCAGCGGCTGGCCTGTCAGAACGGGCAGATCTACCACCTCACCGGCCCGATGGCGCTGGCACGCGATCTGACGATGAAGATGATCGGCGGCCAGCGTCTGCACCAGCGGCAGAAGTGGGTTTACGACTGGAAGCCGAAATAGCCCGGCGGCAGCGATAACAGCCCGCGCCTACCGCTTCGCCGGCGGCGGCTGGCTCTGGCCGCAGCGGTTTTCCTCGAACTTCACGTTCGCAAGATTGAGCCGGGAGCGCAGCTTCGCGTAATCCGCGCCATAGGCGGCTTCGGCAACGGCGGCTCCCGCGAAACCGGTCTCGGCTTTCTCGGCAAGTCCGCGATTGGTGGCGATCTGGCTGGCGAGACTCTTGCGTTCCGCCGTCAGTTGCTCGCAGTTGTGATAGTCGTAGACTGCGGGATCGGCGAAGGCTGTGGGCAGATAATCGGGCGAACTCGCGCAACCGCCAAGCGACAGGCCCCCGGCGGCCATCATTGCAACAACAACCGCGCGTCGGCGGCAAGCTTCAACAAACCCGATCATCATGGCCGATACATGCACGATCCGGCTCATCGTGAAAACCCCCGCAACAAAATAGCCTCAGGCCCCATCCGCCCGCCCCCGGACTCTTCGGGCGATTGGGCTGGCTCGAACGACACGCGCGATGCTAGAAGCGCTTTTCGGCGCGGACGTGGCGGAATCGGTAGACGCAAGGGACTTAAAATCCCTCGACGGCAACGTCATGTGGGTTCGAGTCCCACCGCCCGCACCAGTCAAAGAGGCCCGCATCCCGCGCCCTCCAGCCGCTCATATTCCAGGTTATGCCCGCCCCTCTCGCCAAGCTCGACCAGATCCCGCCATTCGTCAGTTCCGTCGGCGACTATGAGACGCTGGCGCGCGAGCGGGTGAGCGAAGCGTCGTGGGCCTATCTCACGGCGGGTGCGGCGGACGAGATCACGGCTCGCGAGAACTGCGCGGCCTTTGCCCGCCTGCGATTGCGGACCAGCGTGCTGCAGGATTTTTCCAGCGCGCATACCCGCGTCGACCTGTTCGGGCACACTTTCGCGCACCCGATCCTGATCGCACCCACCGCCTATCAGCAGCTCGCCCATCCCGACGGCGAACTCGCCACCGTGCTGGCGGCCGGCGCGCTTCAGGCCGGAATGGTGGTGAGCACGCAGGCCACGTTTCCCATCGAGGACATCGCCCGCGCCGCGCACGGCCCGTTGTGGTTCCAGCTGTATATCCAGCCGGATCGGGATTTCACGCGCAAGCTCGTCGCGCGCGCCGAGGCGGCCGGCTATCGCGCGCTGGTCGTCACAGCGGACGCGCCGATCAGCGGCATCCGCAACCGCGAGCAGGCGGCCGGCTTCGCGCTGCCGCCCGGCATCGAGGCGGTGAACCTGCGCGGCATGGCCCGGCTCTCCCATGTTCAGAACGGATCGTCGCTGCTGCAAAGTCCGCTGATCGCCTCTGCTGCCACCTGGAACGACATCGCGTGGCTGCGCCAGCTCACCTCCCTGCCCGTGCTCATCAAGGGGATCATGACGCCCGAAGATGCGGCCCGGGCGATCGACGCCGGCGCGAGCGGCATCATCGTGTCCAACCATGGCGGCCGCGTGCTCGACACCCAGCCCGCGACGATCGATGTCCTTGCGGAGATCGCGGATGCCGTTGCCGAACGCATGCCGGTGCTGATGGACGGCGGCATCCGGCGCGGCACCGACGTGTTCAAGGCGCTCGCGCTCGGGGCGAGCGCCGTCATGGTCGGCCGCCCGATTATCCATGGCCTGGCGGCGGCGGGCCCGATTGGCGTCGCCCACGTGCTGCGTATCCTTCTGGCGGAATTTGAAGCGACGATGGTCCTGACCGGCTGCCCGACGCTGAAGGACATCACGCGCCACGCCATCCGCTAGCCGCTCAAGCAAGGCGCTTGCTCCCTCGCCTGCGAGCCGATACTCACGGCTCACAAGCAAAAAAGAGACGGAGACGCCCCATGACCTTTGAAACCATCCTCTACGACGTGAAGGATCAGATTCTCACCATCACGCTGCACCGCCCTGAAAAATTGAACGCCTACACCGGCCAGATGCAGGAGGAACTGATTCAGGCGTTCGACGCCGCCGACAAGGATGACAACGTGCGCGCCATCATCGTGACGGGCTCCGGCCGCGCGTTCTGCGCGGGCGCGGATCTATCGTCCGGAGCGAACACATTCGACCGCGACGCGCGGCGCGGCCCGGTGCGGCGGCTGGCGAACGGCGACGTGGACTACAGCGACCCGAAGGTGCGCGATGGCGGCGGACAGGTGACGCTGCGCATTTTCGAATGCCTGAAGCCGGTGATCGCGGCCGTCAATGGTCCGGCCGTCGGCATCGGCGCGACCATGCAGCTGGCAATGGATATCCGCATCGCATCAGAGGACGCCCGGTTCGGGTTCGTTTTTTCCCAGCGCGGAATTGTCCCCGAAGCCGCATCGAGCTGGTTTCTGCCGCGTATCGTCGGCATCTCGCAGGCTCTGGAATGGTGTTATTCGGGCCGGGTGTTTCCCGCGCAGGAAGCCCTCGCCGGCGGGCTGGTCAGCCGCGTCGTGCCGCCCGATCAGTTGCTCGCGACCGCCCGCGAACTGGCGCGCTCGTTCATCGACAAGACCGCGCCGGTTTCGGTCGCACTCATTCGCCAGATGTTGTGGCGCATGCTGGGCGCCGATCATCCGATGGAGGCGCACAAGATCGACAGTCGCGGCATCTACGCACGCGGGCGATCCGAGGACGTCAAGGAAGGCGTGGTTGCCTTCCTTGAAAAGCGACCCGCCAGCTTCGGCAACAAGGTGACGGCGGATATGCCGTCCTATTTCCCGTGGTGGGACGAGCGGCCCTATAAGTAAATTTCTCGTTCTGGCCGCGAGCTCCCGCGGCCAGAACTTGCTTCCGGCTGTTACGTCACCAGCGCGACGCGACCGATGGCCTTGCGGTCGATCAGAAGCCGCATCGCCCGGGCGCATTCCGCCAGCGGCACGCGATGCGAGATGTTGGGTCGCACGCGCCCCTCGTTCGCCCACGCCTCCAGAGTTACCATGCGCCGCTCGCCGATCGAGGGATCGCGCCGTTGCGCCTCGCCCGCGCGCACGCCGAGCACGCTCGCGCCCTTGATCAGCACGAGGTTGGTCTGCGCCACGCCGATGCCGCCGGTGAAACCGATCACGAGCAAGCGCGCGCCCCACGCAATGCAGCGCAGACTCTGCTCGAACACCTCGCCGCCCACGGGGTCGAACACCACGTCCGCGCCCCGCCCGTCCGTGATCCGCTTCACAGCATCCCGGAACGGCTCGCGCGCGTACAGCACGAGGTGATCCGCGCCGCGCCGCCGCGCCACCTCCAGCTTCTCCTCGCTGGACGCAGCGGCGATCACCGTGGCCCCGAGCACCTTGCCGATCTCGACGGCGGCGAGCCCGACGCCGCCCGCCGCGCCATGCACCAGCAAGGTCTCGCCGGGCCGGATCGCGGCGCGATCTACTAGCGCGTGATGCGCGGTGCCATGCGCGGCGAGAAACGTCGCGCCCTCGGCATAATCGAACGCGCGCGGCAGCGGCGAAAGCTGCGAGGGGCTGGCGACGATCTCGTCGGCGAACGCGCCGTGGCGCATCTTCACGATCACCCGGTCGCCGACCTTCACGCCACCGGCCTCTTCGCCCGCCTCGATCACGTCGCCCGCCGCCTCCATGCCCGGCGTGAACGGCAGCTCCGGCTTGAGCTGATACTCGCCGGCGACCATCAGCACGTCGGGAAAGTTCAGACCGGCGGCGCGGACCGCCACGCGCACCTGCTTTGATTCAAGCGGCGATGGCGCGAAGGTTTCCATGCGCAGCACCTCGGGCGCCCCCAGCACCCGGCAAACAACAGCCTGTGGCATCGTCCGCCTCTCAGGCCGCGATGCGGGCGCGCTGCAGCGCCTCGCGGATCAGCGGCAGCCGGTCGTTGCCGAAATACATATCGGTCCCGTCGAGGAAGATCGTCGGCGATCCGAACCCGCCGCGCGCGATCACCTCGTCGGTGTTGACCTTGAGCTGATCCTTGACGTCCTGCTGCGCGATGCCCGCGAAGAACGCCTGCGCATCGATGCCGGCGCGTCGGCACACCTCGGTCAGCACCTCGTCCTTCGAGATGTCCTGATCCTCGCCCCAGTAGATCTCGAAGGCGGCACGCGCGAAATCCACCATCTTCGCGTCATCCGCGATCCAGATGCAGCCGCGCATCGCCTTGACGCTGTTCACCGGAAACACCGTCGGCGGCATCTTGATCTGAAGGCCCGCCGAGCGCGCCCAGTCCCCAAGATCTTTCGTCATGTAGCGCGCCTTCGGCACGATCGGCTTCTCGCGCGACGCATACACACTCGGATTGATGCTGTTGAAAATCCCGCCGACCAGAATGGGGCGCCACGAAATGGGAACGCCGAACTCCTTCGCCAACGGCTGGATGTTGTGAAAGGCGAGATAGGTCCAGGGGCTGGAGCAATCGAAAAAGAACTCGATGGCCTGTGTCATTTTTCCTCTCCGGTCGAGACACCTTGCGCGGGCATCTCTTGTCGTTTTTTACACGAAATAGTTACGCACGGTCGGCATGCGCAGGCTTCGAAGTGCCGAACATGATGCGCCGCGCTTCGGCGTCCATCGGTGCGCGTTCCTGCTTGCCGACCTCAAGCCCTTTCTGCACCAGCGGCCTCGCCCGCACCAGCGCGAACCAGCGTTTCACGTTCGGGAATTCGTCGAGCGTCAGCCCCTGCGCCTTGTGCGTCATGATCCATGGAAAGCATGCCATGTCGGCGATCGAATAATCGCCCGCGACATAGTCGGAGGTCGCGAGCTGGCCGTCCAGCACGCCGTAAAGCCGTTTCGCCTCCCGCGTATAGCGCTCGATGGCGTACGGAATTTTCTCCGGGGCGTAGAGCAGGAAGTGGCCGTTCTGACCGAGCATCGGGCCGAGCCCGGCCATCTGCCACATCAGCCATTGCGTGACAGCCATCCGCCCGCGCAGATCCTGCGGCAGGAAGCGCCCGCTTTTCTCCGCGAGATAAAGCAGGATCGCGCCGCTCTCGAAGATCGACAGCGGCGGCCCGCCGTCAGCCGGCGCGTGATCAACGATGGCCGGCATCCGGCCGTTGGGGCTGAGCTTCAGATAGTCCGGCGTGTGCTGGTCACCCTTGCCGAGTTGCATCGGCTTCAGAGTGTAGGGCAGCCCGCACTCCTCCAGCATGATGCTGATCTTCCAGCCGTTCGGGGTCGGCGCATAATGCAGGTCGATCATCGGCGTTCCTCGCGATTTTGTGACCAGGCGTCCGGCTGCGCATGCGCTTCGCCGTCCCCGTGGCATCGTTGTTTTCGATCAAACGAATAGCGAGCCGGACCCGGCTTGTCACCCGCCGCGCCCGGCCGCCCCGCCCGCAGGCGTTGAACCTTTCGGCGGCGGCACCGAACCTACCCATGGAACGAAACCCGATCAGCCGCATTGTCCGATTGGTCAGGAGAGAGCACGTGCCCATCGTCCTTCGCCCCATCACCGACCGGTCCGCACCGCGCGATGCGTGGCTGTGCGGTCTCGTGGCGGCTATGGAGGACGTGTCGGGCTTCAATACGCCCTGCCCGGACCAGTTGATCGAGGCGGTACTGGACCAGCTTCGGCAGCCGACGCCGCAGAACCTGTCGATCCACTGAGGCTCATCGAAAGCCGCGTGTCAAAAGCCGCGTGCTATCACGTTCCCGCCGCAAAAGCGGCATGCGATATGCATAGTTTTTGGAAAAGATCGGCGCGTCGTGAAGTTCAATCCAGAAAGGATGGAGATGGCGATGATGCGAGACACGATGACGGTGCATGAAGCTCCCGGGATCGTTCCAGCACTCGGCAGGGAGCGCGATCGGATCAGCGACGACGAATGTCTGCGCCGTCTGGCTGCAGCCATCGAGAGCCACGACGACAGGCGCCTGCCGGAAGTGGCCTGGCTGCTGGGACGTCTGACGGCCCCGATCGAGTAGTCCAGCTATCGAGTCATTCTGCTTCGGCACGAAGTCCGGTCTTCGTCGCACGAAGGGAAACGGAACGGGGAGCACCGCCGCGATGCTCCCTGCTCCTGCGATGTCAGAGCATTTGATTGCTCAGGCCGCGCGAAGATCCGGCGCCGACGAGAGCAGTTGAACCGGCTCCATCTCGCTGGCGATCCTGTCGGCGACGATTTGCGCGGTCGCAGCGGACAGCGTCCAGCCGAGATGGCCGTGTCCGGTGTTGTAAAACACGCCGAGCCGCTTGCCGCGCCCAACCCGGGGCAGCATGTTGGGCATCATGGGCCTCAGCCCGCTCCACGGCACCACGCGATCCGTGGCGATGCCGGGAAACAGATCACGGGTCCACGCGATCAGCGGCCGCACGCGGTCGTCGCGGATGTCGCGATTGGTGCCGTTGAATTCGGCCGTTCCCGCCACGCGAAAACGATCGCGCCCCAGACGGCTGGTGACGATCTTGGCCGCGTCGTCGAGCAGGCTCACGGTCGGCGCGGCGTTCTGGCTGGCCTCATCCGGCATGTTGACCGTGATCGAATAGCCCTTCACCGGATAGATGTTGACGCGGTCGCCGAGCATCGCCGCAAAGTCACGGCTGGCGACGCCGGCGCAGACGACGACGGCGTCGGCCGCCAGCGTGTGACGCTCGCCCGCTCCCGATGTCCACGTGATGCGATGACTGTTGCCGTCCTGCGTGATGGCTTCCACGGTCGCGTCATGAATGAAGTTTGCTCCGCGCCGCATGCAGGCCTGCGCCAGACCGCGCGTGAACTTGTGGATGTCGCCGGTGGAATCCGACGGCGTGAAGAAGCCGCCGTGGAAATCGCCATGCAACGTGGGCTCGATGCCACGCATCTCCTCCCGCGTCACCGCGAAGCGATCCAGCCCGCCTTCCCTGAGCAGGTCGTTGACCTTCGCGGCCTTCTCGAAGCCCGCGCGGTCGCGATAGACGTGCAGGATGCCGCGCTGTTCGAGATCGAACGCGATCCCTTCCCGCTCGGCGATGGAGAACAGATGCTCGCGCGCAGCGATGGCGAGGCGCACGGTCTCGATGGTGTTGCTGCGGTAGTTCAGGATTTGCCCCGCGAACTCGGCCATCCACGAATACTTGTGCCAGCCGGGACGCGGATTCATCAGGAGCGGGGCGTCGGCGCGCAGCATCCAGCGCAGCCCCTGCATGATGGTGGACAGCTTGTTCCAGACCTCGGCGTTGCTGGCGGACAACTGGCCGCCATTGGCGAACGAGGTCTCCATTCCGGCGTAGCGATGGCGGTCGAGCACGGTGACGCGGTAGCCGCGTTCAATCAGGGCATGGGCGGTCGTCACGCCGGTGATACCGGCGCCAATGATGGCGATATGGGTCATGAGATCAGGTCTCCGTCAGACAGGTTGCGTTCAGCCGGCTCATCACCAGCGCGACGCCCCATCTGTCCCGGTTGCCTGAGAGCTTGGTCCGGCCGCATGCAGCCAGACGTCCCCTTCGGCGGATACCGCGAGCGGTATCTCTCTCCAGATTGCCAGACGCTACGGTTCTCGGTGCCTGAGAGTTTCCGGGGCGGTTGCTCCGTCGGCGTCGGGGTTTTGAAGTCCCGAACTCTCCCGCAGCGTCTTAGTCGGCAGAACTATATTATATCATCCCGCACCGTTCGGCAAGGCGGCCACGTGGCCGCCGCTGTCCGGGCAATTGCGCGACACTCCCCCGCCTCTTAAAGAGGGCGCGGTCGCACCGCTGCCGAAGGAAGTCGCCCCGTGCTTGTCATCTCGATTCAGAGCCAGGTGGTTCACGGCCACGTGGGCAACAGCGCCGCCGTCTATCCGATGCAGGCGCATGGCATCACCGTCGCGGCGGTTCCCACCACCCTGCTCTCGAACCATCCGCGCTATCCGACGGTGCACGGACGCGTGCTCGACGCCGGGATGGTGGCTGAACTGCTGCTGGGCGTCGAGGAACGGGGGCTGATCCAGCAGGCGAAGGTGCTGCTCACCGGCTATCTCGGCTCGCCGGCGGTTGCGGCCGTGGTGGCGGACTTCGTCGAGCGCGCGAAGCGGCTCAATCCGGATCTGATCTATCTCTGCGATCCGGTGATGGGCGACGACGACAGTGGTCTTTTCGTCGCGGCCGAATTGCCGCCGCTGTTTCGGGAGCGACTGATTCCGCAGGCCTCGGTGATCACGCCGAACCAGTTCGAACTCGCACATGTCGCCGGGCATCCGCTGCGCGACATGGACAGACTGCTGGCGGCGGCGTCATCGCTCGCACAGAGCGGTAGTCCGGCCGTCCTCGTCACCGGCTGCACGCTCACCGATACCGCTGCGGGACGGATCGAGACGATCCTGTGCGATCCGAATGCGCCGAAGCGCATCGGCACCCCGCGCCTGCCGATCCGCCCCTGCGGCACCGGCGATCTGCTGGCGGGGCTCGTCTCCGCGCATCTGGCGCGCGGGCTGGATCTGGCGGCGGCGGCCGAGCAAGCCGTCGCCGAAGTGTTTTCCGTGCTCCAGCGCACGCAAGAAGCCGGCACCGAGGAGATGCAGCTGATCGGCTGACCTCACGTGTGCGCTGGAGCGCAGCGCAATCCGGGGTTCGCGCCGCAGGTCATGCGGCTATAGCTCAGGACGCCCGAACGGCATCTCCGCAGCCGCATGTGCGCTCGTCCTCGTCGTCGAGCCGCGCCATGCGGATGCCGAGCTTGCCGAGCAGCGCGGCGTCCTTGTCGCGCTGCGGGTTGCCGGTGGTGAGCAGTACGTCGCCGGTGAAAATCGAGTTCGCGCCCGCGAGGAAGCACAGCGTCTGAAACTCGTCGCTCATGGCATGACGCCCCGCCGACAGCCGCACCACGCTCGCCGGCATCAGGATGCGCGCCAGCGCCACCAGACGAACGAACGCGATCGGATCGATCGGCCCGCCTTTGTCCATCACCGGCGTGCCCTTGATCTCGTTCCACATGTTGATCGGAACGCTCTCGGGATGCTTGTCGAGATTTGCGAGCAGCACCAGCATGCCGATACGGTCCTGCACCGTCTCGCCCATGCCGACGATGCCGCCGCAGCACACCTTGATGCCGCCCGCCTGCACGTGGGCGAGCGTCTCCAGCCGGTCATCCATGGTGCGCGTGGTGATGATGCTTGGATAGAATTCGCGCGAGGTATCGACGTTGTGGTTGTAGTAGTCGAGGCCCGCCGCACCGAGACGGCTCACCTGATCCGGGGTCAGCATGCCGAGCGTCACACAGGTCTCCATGCCGAGCGCACGCACGCCCGCGATCATGTCGCACACCTTGTCGAGATCGCGATCCTTGGGGCTGCGCCAGGCCGCGCCCATGCAGAAGCGGGTCGCCCCGCCCTCTTTCGCGCGGCGCGCCTGCGCGAGCACCTGCTCGACCTCCATCAGCTTCGAGGCCTTGACGCCGGTGTCATATTTGGCGCTCTGCGAGCAGTAGCCGCAGTCCTCCGGACAACCGCCGGTCTTGATGCTCAGCAGGCTCGCGGTCTCGATCTCGGTCGGATCGAAATGCTGGCGGTGCACCGTCTGCGCCCGGAACATCAGCTCCGGCAACGGCAGATCATAGATCGCCTGCGCCTCGGCCGCGCTCCAGTCGGAGCGGAGCGCACCGGGCACGAAGGACGGCGCGGAAGCATGAATGCCGATGCTCATCGGGCGTCCCTCCCCAGCCAGCGCGCTGGAACGAAGGACGCGCCAAAGGCGACAACCGCGATCTTGAACAGGTCGCCGAGCACGAACGGATAAAGACCGAGCATCAGCAGCTTGTCGGCCGGAGCGTAGAGTGCAAGCCAAGCCAGTCCCGCCGCGTAAACGACCGCGAGGCCGGCCAGCATCGCGCCGAAGCGGCCGAGCACGCCGCGCGACTGCGCCAGCGTGCCGGTGAGCCAGCTCGCCATCAGGTAGCCGACGAGATAGCCGCCGGTCGGGCCAGCCATATAGGCAAGGCCGACGCCGCGCTCCGGCGAGCCGGAGAACACCGGCAGCCCTGCCGCGCCGAGCGCGAGATAGCCAAGAAACGTCGCGACCGCGAAACGCGGGCCGCCGGCCACCGCGATCATCATCACCGCCAGCGTGTGAAGGGTCATCGGAACCGGCCAGAACGGCACCTGCACCTTGGCGGAGAACGTGATGAGGGCGATCCCCGCGACGAAGGCGAGGATGGTCCAGCCCGAGACCCGTGAGGTCAGGCTGCGAAGGGCGGCGGCAGTCATGTCGGCTCCTTGGATTTTAATTATAGATAATTATTTTCAGTATCTATAATAAATCCACAAAGCCGCGCGATCCGCAACCCCGTTTATAGATTTTGTCAGCCCACGATCGCGAAGGCGTCCCGCACGCCGCCTCCGGCCGACGGGACCGGGCGCCTGCCGATCCACTGCACATGCTTCGCCAGCGTGGCGCAGGCCATGTCAGTCTGCCCCTTGCGCAGGGCCGCGAGAATGACGCGGTGATCGTGATCGGTCCGCGCCTCCCAGTCCGACTTCCAGGCCACGAACAGGAATCGCGCGCTGGCGGCATGGAGATCGTCGATGGTCGCGAGCAGGCGCGGCATGGCGCAGGGAGTCAGGATCAGCCGGTGGAAGCGGCGGTTCGCCTCCTCCCATGAGCGCACATTGCGGGAATTGTCGCCGGCCCGCGTCGCCTCCTCCGCCGCATCGAGGATCGCGGGCGTCATGTGAGGCGCGGCGTGCCGCAAAGCCAGCCCCTCCAGCGCCGCGCGCATTTCCGCCACCTCCTTCACCTCCGCGAGGTTGAAGGACGCCACCCGCACGCCGCGGCGCGGCTCACTGACCGCAAGACCCTGCGCCTCCAGCCGCCGGAACGCTTCCCGCACCGGCACATGGCTGGCACCGAACTCCTCGGCGATATGGTCCTGACGCAGCCGCGCGCCGGGCTCGATCTCGCCCGCAATGATGCGCTCGGCCAGCGTCCGGCTGATACGAACCGCCAGGGTGTCTTCCGTCTGTGTTGCCATGAAGAATAGATAATTCGAATGCGAAGCGTTGTCAGCCGGCGCAGCCATCGCGCCTCCGACCGGGCAAGAATTTATACTTAGGTATTTACCTAAGTATAAATTTGCCCCAGGATGCCGCCGCTCGGAAGATCAGGATCAACCCATGGCGCTTCAGACCGCGACAGCCTCGTCCACCGTCGACGGAATTTTCCGGGCGCTGTCCGATCCGACGCGGCGCGACGTGATCGCGCGGCTGAGCGTCCGACAGGCCTCGGTCAGCGAACTCGCCGCGCCTTACAGGATGGCGCTGCCCTCGTTCGTCGAACATCTGAGGATTCTGGAAGCCAGCGGCCTCGTGCAGTCCCGCAAGACCGGGCGCGTGCGCACCTACCAGCTGGCGCCGGAACGCCTGAAGCTTGCGGAAGACTGGCTCGGCCAGCAGCGCACATTGTGGGAGCGGCGCCTCGACCGGCTCGACAGCTATCTCAAAACCATGAAGGAGGAGGACAACGAATGAGCCAATCCGTCATCAGGATCGACCCCGCGCTCGATCTCGTACTCGAACGGGACGTCGACGTTCCCGTCGAACTGGTCTGGAAAGCGTGGACCACGCCGAAACACCTGCGCGAATGGTTCGTGCCGAAGCCGTGGAGCGTGACGGCCTGCGAAATCGACCTGCGCCCCGGCGGAATCTTCAGCACCACGATGCGCTCGCCCGAGGGGCAGGAGTTTCCGAATATCGGCTGCTATCTGGAAGTGATTCCCAACCAGCGGCTGATCTTCACCGACACGCTGCTGCCGGGCTACCGCCCCTCGCCCAAGCCGTTCTTCACCGCCGTTCTCGAACTGACGCGACAAGGCTCGGGCACGCACTACAGGGCGATTGCGGTGCACGGCAAGGAGACGCGCAAGAACCACGAGGAGATGGGTTTTCACGACGGCTGGGGCACCGTCCTCACGCAGCTGGTCGCCTATATCAAGGCGAACAGCGCCGCGATGCAGGCTCGATGAAAAATGCCGGCGCAGATTGCGCCGGCATTTTTTGTTCAGGACCAACCGCGTTACGAGCGGCGTGCCGCCTTACTTGCGAACGAAGGCGAGCAGGTCGGGATTGATAACGTCGGCGTGCGTGGTCAGCATGCCGTGGGGAAAGCCTTCATAGACTTTCAGCTCGGCGCCCTTGACCAGCTTGGCCGACAGCAGGCCCGCATCCGCGATCGGCACCACCTGATCATCATCGCCATGCATCACCAGCGTCGGCACCGAGATCGCCTTGAGGTCTTCGGTCTGATCGGTCTCGGAGAAGGCCTTGATGCCCTCGTAATGCGCCAGCGCTCCACCCATCATGCCCTGACGCCACCAGTTCCAGACGACGCCATCGATGGTCTTCACGCCCGGACGGTTGAAGCCGTAGAACGGGCCCCCGGCGACATCGAGAAAAAACTGCGAGCGATTATCGGCCAGCGCCTTGCGAAAGCCATCGAACACCTCGATCGGCGTGCCGCCCGGATTGCTTTGCGTCTTCACCATCAGCGGCGGCACCGCGCTGACCAGCACCGCCTTGGCGACCCGGCCGGGCTTGGCCCGCGCCACGTAACGCGTGACCTCGCCACCACCCGTCGAATGACCGATATGCACGGCATCCTTCAGATCGAGCGCGTCTGTGACCGCCGCGGCGTCGGCGGCGTAAGTGCTCATGTCGTGCCCCGTCGCGCTCTGGGTCGAACGGCCATGGCCGCGCCGGTCATGCGCGATCACGCGGTAGCCCTGCGCCAGAAAGAACAGCATCTGATTGTCCCAGTCGTCGGCCGACAACGGCCAGCCGTGGTGGAACATGATCGGCTGCGCCGTCTTCGGCCCCCAGTCCTTATAGAAGATTTCCGTGCCGTCCTGTGTGGTGACGTAGGGCATGAGCTCCACTCCTTTGAAACATTCGAAGACATCGACCGATGTCGACATGCGGGAGATTCAGAAACCGGGTGGCAACGATCCGCAGTTCTTCCACGCCGGACTGCGCGTTGCGCAACGTCCTGCGGGGTTCGCACGCCGCACAGTCGGAATCGTCAGGCTCCCGGCATCGTGCAACTGATCGAACCCGAGACGATTTAGGACCGCTTCCGACCCGGCTTTAGCATTCTCACATCGAATGACGAAGCCAATAAGTCATGATCGTCGGGATGAAATTTTCGTAGTCACACCACTTCAGGATCGTATCGGACAAGACACGACGAGAATATTCAAGGCGCCCGGCGAGACGCACGCATTCGTCTCAAATCGATTCCAATACGTGCCGCACGAAAGTGCTGTGTCGAAATCCTTCAACACCCGCCCCGCTGCCGCCCGCTGTCATTTGTCGCAGCCATTCGCATCGAGAGCCCGCAGGGCCGTGGTCACGATTCCTTCCAGCAGCGCGCGCTCGGGGCGCACGCGCGCCAGCACGCGAAGGCCCATCAAGGCTCCGAGCAGTTGGCGCGCGAGATTCTCGGCCGACACGGCGCGCCCAATCGTGCCATCCGCCTGCCCTTCGCGCACGTGGGCGAGAAAAAACTGCTCGATGCGAACCAGCACCGCAGAAATCGTGATCCGGAAGTCCGGATCGTGCGGAGCGACATCCAGGGCCGAATTGACGATCATGCAGCCCTTGTGCTCGCGATCGGTCAGCGATCGTTTCAATACCTCGGCAAAGAACGTGCTGATGGCCTCGCGCGGCGGCAGACGCTCGCAACGCCGGATGCGCGCGGCGACGGTCTCCTCCACGTAGCGGTCGAAGACACGCCCGAAGAGCGCCCGCTTGTCGCCGAACGCGTTGTAGAGACTGGCGCCGGTTATTCCGGTCTCGTCGATCAGATCGCGGATCGAAGTCGCCTGATAGCCGCGCTTCCAGAAGCAGCCGATCGCGACGTCCAGAACAGCATCTTCGTCAAACTCGCGCGGTCTTGCCATCGTATCAACCATTCGCAGCGTGCATGGCAGCCGGCTTGCCACGGGCAAGCGTGCCGTGCATTATAGAACGATCGAACTAGAATAAAAGCAAGGGCGCCCTCCGCGCCTTGTGGGGATCGTCCGTGCAGTCGGAACAGAACGTCGAAACGCCGGTTTTGGGCTGCCCCATGACCGGCGATCCAGCGCATCACCATGCCGATGGTCAGCCGGGCCCGGATGCCCACAACACATCCGCAATCATCCGGGATATGTCAGCGGACCGGCCGCAACGGCAGCCTTCCCGCATGCGGCTGGCGGGGCTCGGCTGGGCCGCGCTGACGGTCGCGATCTTCTCCGGCTGGTTTGTCGTCACGCGCTTCAGCGTCACACGCGAATTGCAGATCTGGGACATCACCGCATTCCGCTTCGGGGTCGGCGCCATCGTGCTCGCCCCCGCCATATTGCGCCGGGGCACGCGACTGCCGCTGTCGGCATGGGGCGAAGGCCTCGTCTTCACGATGCTGTGGGGCCTGCCGTTCGTGCTATTGGTGGCGCTCGGGCTGCGCCTGACCTCGGCGGCGCAAGCGGCCTCCATCACGCCGACCATGATGCCGCTGTTCGCCGGCCTGTTCGCGTGGGTTTTCCTGAGAGAGCGGCAGGGACCGCTGCGCTGGCTCGGCTATGCCGCGATCTTCGCCGGTGTCGCGGGACTGCTCGCTGCGGGGACAGCCGCCCACGGCGCGCTCGATCCGGTCGGCCTCGGCGCGCTGCTGGCGGCCGCAGCCATGTGGGCGATCTATACATTGCTGTTCAAGCGCAGCGGCCTGACCTCGCTGCAGGCCGCGGCGCTGATCTGCATCTGGTCAGCGGTGCTGTTCCTCCCCGCCTACTGGCTGTTCGGATTGAGCCATCTGCATCGCGCCTCGATACAGGAAATCGCGTTGCAGGCTATGTATCAGGGCGTCCTGCTGAGCTGCGTCGCCATCGTCACCTACAACCGCGCCGTATCCCTGCTGGGCGCGGCAGCCGCCACCGCCTTGCTGGCGCTGATTCCCGTCACCACGTCGCTGCTGGCCATCCCGATTCTCGGCGAGATCCCGGCCGCGACTGAATGCGCGGCGATCGCTGTCATCGTGATCGGCGTGCTGCTGGTCGCAAGACCGGCCCCCACGCCCCTTTGAACCGGCTCGCTTGACCCCGCCTCCCGCCTGTTGAAGGGTGCGGCCGGTCGATCTGCCCCGCACGAATTGCAAACTGCTCTGGATCCCACAATGACCGATGCTCCCGAATACACGCCTCCGAAAGTCTGGACCTGGAACAAGCCGAGCGGCGGCAGGTTCGCCAGCATCAACCGGCCCATCGCCGGACCCACGCACGAGAAGGAACTGCCGGTCGGCAAGCATCCGCTGCAGCTCTATTCGCTGGCGACGCCGAACGGCCAGAAAGTCACGATCCTGCTCGAGGAGCTGCTCGCGCTTGGCCATCAGGGCGCCGAGTACGATGCCTGGCTGATCCGGATCAACGAGGGCGACCAGTTCGGCAGCGGCTTCGTCGCCGTCAATCCCAACTCGAAGATTCCGGCGCTGATGGACCGCTCGGGCCCCGAACCCATCCGCGTGTTCGAGTCCGGCGCGATCCTTGTCTATCTCGCCGAAAAATTCGGAGCCTTCCTGCCGACCGCGCCCGCCGCCCGCGCCGAGTGTCTGTCGTGGCTGTTCTGGCAGATGGGCAGCGCGCCCTATCTCGGCGGCGGCTTCGGTCACTTCTATGCCTATGCGCCGACCAAGATCGAATACGCCATCGACCGCTTCGCCATGGAAGTGAAGCGCCAGCTCGACGTTCTGGATCGCCGCCTCGCCGAGAGCGAATATCTTGGCGGCAGCGACTACACGATCGCCGATATGGCGGTGATGCCGTGGTACGGCGGAATGGTGAAAGGCTGGTCGTATGGCGCGGGAGAATTTCTCTCCGTGCAGGACTATAAGAACGTGATCCGCTGGGCCGACGCGATCCTCGCCCGCCCCGCGGTCAAGCGCGGCCGCATGGTCAATCGCGTGATGGGGGAGCCGTCCGAGCAACTGCATGAGCGGCACGACGCCAGCGATTTCGAGACGAAGACGCAGGACAGGATCGAAGCGACGAAATCCTGATTGTCTCGTAAACTGTATCTTGGCGCGGCCCGACAGGATCGCGCCAAGAGTCCGCCGGCCGCCCCAGCCAATCTGCCTGCATCGAGGAGACCGAGTTCGCGAGAACGAGCAGGCAGCGCAGCGTGCCAGCCAGCCTGTCTCCGTAGACCCTCAATGGCAGCGCGCGACACATGCCTATTTGGCATTGGATGAGCGACAGTGGCAGGGTTTATGTGGCGGGTGGCTCCCACGGCATACTCAACCCGATAAATTTTTATAGGATCGGTCTCACGGGCGGTCCTCGTCCCACTCGGATTGCTCAAAGCATTCCGGAGGGAAGCAGCGAGCGACGATTGCGCCGCCGCGCGAAACCCGGCTAAACACCCATCAGCCTGACCCGCGTCCCCCAAGGGTCGGATGCCTCAAGGCCACCGGCGATATCCGTGACCGGACCGCCCGCGCCACGCAGCCGCTCCGATTGCGCCGCCAGAATCTCCCGGTCCCGCACCCTGAGAGAAAACCAGTCAAGGCCGGTCTCGGCGGGCTTTCTCTTCCCCGCACCGCGGCTGTTCCAGATGTTCATCGCGATGTGGTGGTGATAGCCGCCCGAGGAGACGAAGGCCGCACCGCGCCGGCTGTCGCCACGCGTGGAAACGAGACCCAGTCCCTGCTCGTAAAAGCCACGCGCTGTCGTCACGTCGCCGACGCGCAGATGAATGTGCCCGATCAGCATGCCGGCCGGAGCCCGAACGAAGGTGTCCCGCGTCGTGTCCGCAAGCGCCAGCAGCGAATCGACATCGAGCTGGTCGGTCCCCATGGTCACGATGCCGTCCTGCCATGTCCATGTCTCGCGCGGCCGGTCGCTGTAGACCTCAAGTCCGTTGCCTTCGGGATCGTCCAGATAAACCGCCTCGCTGACGGCGTGATCGGCGAATCCCGTCAGCGGGATGCGCGTCAACGCCGCGTGAACCAGCCAGCGGCCGAGTTCCGCGCGCGACGGCATCAGAAAGGCGATGTGATACAGCCCCGCCGCGCTGGGCGGCTCAAGAGCCGCGTCCGGCGCGGCGATCAGATGCAGCAGCGTGCGCCCGTCCACGCCCAAGCGCGCACCTTGCGCGTCCCGTCCGATGATCGAGAGCCCAATGGAATCCCGATAGTAGGCGACCATGCGATCAAGGTCGCGCACCCGCAGCGCGGCCTCGGCCACGCTCACCGGCGTCGTGCTCGCGAACAACGGCGCAGGCGCCGCCTGCGGTCCGGTACTCTGAAGTCCCTCGGCGCGAATAGCGCCGGCCAGCGCCGCCGTCGTGGTGGAGACACCGGCGAGAGCCAGCAGGCGGCGGCGGGTGAGATCAATGGTCATGCTCGTGTGATCCGGAAAAGCGCCTGGCAACGTGCCGCTTCTAGCGCCAGGGCCATGTATCAGTCGATCCGGCGGAGGTCGAACAAACGCCCGTTGGCGATCACATCATCGGCATTTGTGCTCCACTCCGGACAGCAAGCCGATGAGATGATCCGGCTCATGGCCCCTGACAAATCACATCACGAGGGCGCCGCAGCCGCGCAGGACGTTCATCATCAGGTTTCAGCCAGAACACACCGCGCAATCCGCCCCGCTCCGATCTCGACCGGAGGCGGAACGGCCGCCGTGCAGCGCGGCTGAACCAGTGTGCAGCGCGGCGCGAACGAGCACGCTGTCGGCGCCTGGTTCAGCGACGGCGGCGAGCCCGCGATGGTTTCGAGCCGCGTGCCGCGCGCGGCGCCATGCACCGTCGAGGCGAGAAGCCCACGCGCATAAGGATGGACGGGTTGCCGAACGAGGTCGCGCGTCGACCCGGTCTCGACGATCTGGCCCGCATACATCACCGCGACCCGGTCGCACACCTCGACCGCGACGCCGATATCGTGCGTCACGAAAATCACCGACATGCCGAACTCGCGCTGCAACTCCCGCAGCAGCAGCAGGATCTGGATCTGCACCGTCGCATCGAGCGCGGTGGTCGGCTCGTCGGCAAGCAAAATCCTGGGCCGGCAGGCAAGTGCGAGCGCGATCATCGCACGCTGGCGCATGCCGCCCGACATCTCGTGCGGATAGGCCTCCAGACGCCGCTTCGCCGAGGGAATGCGCACCACCTCCAGCATGTCGAGCGCACGCGCGAGCGCTTCCTTCCGCGTCTTGCCCTCGTGGCGCACGACCGTCTCGGCGATCTGCTCGCCGATCGTATAGACCGGATCGAGCGCCAGCGCGGGCTCCTGAAAGATCATCGAGACCGTGCGCCCGCGAAACGACGACAGCGCGTCCTCGTCCAGGGCCAGCACATCCTGTCCCGCCACACGAATAGAACCATCGATCTTTGTCCGCTTTCGCGGCAGGAGTCGCATCAGCGCGCGCAGCGTCACGCTCTTGCCGGAGCCGGATTCGCCGAGCAGGCCCAGCACCTCGCCCTCGCCCAGCGCAAAGGTCACGCCGTTGACGGCGTGGACGGTCCGCTCGCCATCGAAGCGAACCCTCAGATCATTGACTTCGACAAGCGCCGTCATGCGACCTCCCGCACCGCCGGCGCGCGGCTGTGTCCCGAACCGGCCCGGTCCATGTGGCAGGCAACCGCGTGACCCGCTCCATCCTCTGTCAATGTGGGATGGGTCTCGCTGCACACCGGCTCGGCGAACGGACAACGGGGGTGGAAGCGGCAACCTGCCGGCGGATCAATGGGATTGGGCGGGTCGCCCGAGATCGGCGGCGACTGCGTGCGGTTGTCGGGATCGAACGAAGGCATCGCGGCAAGCAGCGCACGGGTGTAAGGATGCTTCGCCGACGACCAGAGCGCATCGACCGGGCCGAACTCGACGACCTCGCCGAGATACATCACCAGCACGCGGTCCGAGATATAGCGCACGACGTTAAGGTCGTGGCTGATGAACAGGTAGGTCAATCCCAGGTCGGCCTTCAAATCCGACAACAGGTTCAGCACCTGCGCCTCGACCGACTTGTCGAGCGCCGAGACAGCTTCATCGAGAATGACGAGGCGCGGTGACAGAGCCAGCGCGCGCGCGATGTTGACGCGCTGGCGCTGTCCACCTGACAGTTCGTGAGGGTAACGCCCGGCGAACGTTTCCGGACGCAGCCCCACCTTGCCCAGCAGGTCGCGGGCCAATACGCGCGCCGCGCTGTCCTTCATGCCGTGGACCTTGGGGCTGAATGCGATCGAATCCTCGATCGTCAGACGCGGGTTGAGCGAGGCGTAGCTGTCCTGAAACACCATCTGCATGCCGCGCCGCAGATCGCGCAGCGAGATGTCCGGGCCAACCATCTGGCCGTCGAACAGGATTTCGCCGCTGTCGTGCGGCATCAGATGCATGAGCAGGCGCGCGGTCGTGGACTTGCCACAGCCGGATTCCCCGACGATGCCGACCGTTTCGCCCTTCCCCACCGCAAACGACACGTCGTCCACGGCGCGGACGACCTTCTTCTTTCCCAACAGCGCGCCGCCGCGCACCGGAAAATGCTTGCTCAGTCCCGTCACTTTCAGGAGCGGCTGGGCCTTGCCGCCGCGGTCATCGATCGGCGGCAAGGCTTGCGCGGAAAACGAGGCCTGCGTCATCGTCAGCTCCGGATATCCATCGCGCTGCGCAGTCCATCCGCGAGCAGATTGAAACAGATCGACACGCAGAAGATCATCACGCCCGGCAAGGCGGCGACCCATGGATTGACGTAGATCGCGGTCCGCAGCGTGTTGAGCATCAGGCCCCACTCCGGCTCCGGCGGCTTGGTGCCGAGGCCCAGAAACGACAAGCCGGCCGCAAGGATCATCGAGACCGAGATCAGGCCCGTGGCGTAGACGAAGATCGGCCCCAGCACGTTGCCGAGCATGTGAACGCGCATGATCGTGAGCGCCCCCGCTCCCGATGCACGCGCGGCCTCGACGAAGTCCATGTTGCGCACGCCCGTGGTGACGCTTTCGGCGACGCGCGTGATCTGCGGCACGAACACGACCGTCAGCGACACGATGGAGTTGATGATGCCCGCTCCGAGCGCGCCGGAAATGGCGATGGCCAGCAGCACCGAGGGGAACGCATAGAACACGTCGATGGTGCGCATGATCGCGGTGTTGACCCAGCCGCCCGCGTAACCCGCCAGCAATCCCAGCGCCGTGCCGATCACGAACGCAAAAATGACCGGCAGGATCCCGATCAGCAATGACAGCCGGCCGCCATAGATCAGCCGGGCCAGCATGTCGCGCCCGAGCTCGTCGGTGCCGAGCGGATAGTTCGCCGTACCGATCGCGCGCAGACGGCGGATCATCGAGCCCTGATAGGGATCGGCGAGATGAAGATAGGGCGCGAGCAGCGCCGACAGAAAGATCGCCAGCAGGATCAGCGCGCAGATCACGCTGATCTTGTCGCGCAGGATGCGGCGCGCGACCGTGCCCCAGTAGCCGCGGGTTTTCGCGGCTGGCGGTGCCACAGATGATGCTTCGACCACGACAGCCATCTCAGCCTCGCTTGATGCGCGGATCGATGCTGGCCTGCGCGACATCGACGATCAGATTCAGAAACACGAAGAACAGCGCCAGCACCAGGATCGTACCTTGAAGCAAGGGCAGATCGCGCTGGAAGATGGCGGAGTTCAGCAGAAAGCCGGATCCCGGCCACGAAAACACCGTCTCGATCAGAATCGAGCCGCCAAGCATGTAGCCGAGCTGCAGGCCCATGACCGCAAGCGCTGTCGGCGCGGCATTCTTCAGGACGTGGCGAAAGACCTGCGTCTCGCGCAGCCCCTTCGCGCGCAACGCTTCGACGAAATCCTGCGAGAGGATATCGCCGGTCAGTGCCCGCACGCTGCGGGTGATGATCCCCATCGGGATCACCGCTGTCGTCACCGCGGGCAGGATCAGATAACGCAGATGCTCCCAGTCCCACGCCCATTGCCCCGATCCGCCCGGCCCGGCCCCGACCGCGGGCAGCCAGTTCAGTTGCACGGAGAAGATGATGACCATCACCATGCCGAGCCAGTAATGCGGCAGCGACACGCCGGAGATCGCGATGGAGGTCGCCATCTTGTCGATCCAGGTGTCGCGGAAGTACCCGGCGATCAGGCCGAGCAGAAGTCCGAGCGTGAATCCGATGAGCGCGGCCGCAATGGCAAGCATCGCGGTGTTGCCGACCGCGCGCATCACCTCGGCGAGCACCGGCCGTCCGGTCGCAATCGACGAGCCGAGATCGCCGTGCAGTGCCCGCCACAGCCAGAGCCCGAACTGAACGGGCAAGGGCTGGTCGAAGCCATAGGCCGCCCGCAATTGCCGCGCCAGTTCCTCGGAGGCATCCGCCGGCAGCACGGCCACCAGCGGATCTCCGGGCGTGATGTGAACCAGCATGAAGCAGACGAGCGCCACGCTGATGACGATAGGGACCGCGTAAAGGACGCGGCGCGAGATATAGGAGAACACAACGGGCCCCGGCTGCTATCGCCTCGTCAGGGCGTGATCGTCACAGGAGAGAAATCGACGAACCAGCTTTTCGGCTGCACGAAGCCCTTGATCTTCGGGCTCATGGCGCGCGGCCCGACATCATGGGCGACATACAGGAACGCGGCATCGTCGACGGAGGCGGCATGCAGTTCGGCCAGTGCCGCATCGCGAGCGGCCGGGTCGAATGTCTGACGCGCCGTCTTCACCAGTTCATCGAACTTCGGATTGTTGATGAAGCCCCAGTTGTTGGAGACCGGCGGCGCCATCGACGACTGCAGAAAGCGCACCATGGCGAAGAATGGATCCATCGCCGCATAGGTCACGTTGGTGGCGTCCGATCCGTTCGCGCTCGGATCCTTGACGCCGCGCCGCCAGTTGGTGAACAGCGTGTTCCACTCGATGACGTCGAGCTGAACGTCGAAATAGCATTCGGCCAGCGCCTGCTGCAGATATTCGTTCATCGGCAGCGGCAGCATCTGCCCGGACCCGGACGCCGAGGTCTGCACCTTCACTTTCAGCTTCTTGTTTGGGCCGAATCCGGCTTCTTTCATCAGCGCCTGCGCCGCCGGCAGATCATACTTGATCTGGAAGGCTGGCTTGCCGCGCCAGGGGTGTCCCGGCTCGAACGTTCCCGTCGCGGGTACCATCAATCCGGCCAGCAGGCCGTCGCGCAGCCCTTCGCGATCGACGCAAAGATTGGCGGCCTTGCGCACCCGGATATCGTTCCAGGGCGATCCTTCGATCCGCGAAAACTGCCACGGCCATACGTGCGGCTGCTCGTTCTTCTGGATGACGAAGCCGCGCTGGGTGAGCTGGGCCACCGCGTCCGGCGCCGGCGCCTCGATCCAGTCCACCTGCCCGGACAACAGCGCGGCCGTGCGCGCATTGGCCTCGGGCATCGGCAGCAGCACCATGCGGTCCACATGCGGAACGCGGGCCTTGTCCCAGTAGGTGTCGTTCTTCACCAGTTCGAGCCGCTCGCGTGGCGTGAACTTCGCCATCTTCCACGGCCCGGTGCCGGCCGCATCCTTCGCGAACGCGGCCCATGCGGCCTGCGCTTTGGCCTTCGCGTCCGCGCCCTCGGCCATGTTGTAAAGGGTCTGCCATTTGGCCGGGCTGGCGATGAAAAGATTGGTGAGGTTGATCGGCAGGAAGCTGTCCGGCTCCTTGGTGGTCAGTTCGACCGTCAGGTCATCGATCTTGCGGGCCGATGCCAGCGTCGGCATGCGCGATGCCGTGACGCCGACCTGACTGGCGTCGAACTGCGGCGCATCCTGCTTCAGCACCTTCTCCACGTTCCACACCACCGCGTCCGCATTGAACGGGGTGCCGTCGTGAAACACCACGCCGGGCCGCAGCTTGAAAATCCATTTCGTCTTGTCCGCGTCGTTGACCGACCATTCAGTGGCCAGTCCCGGAATAACGACGCTGGCCTTCTCGGCCGACGACAGATCCCACATCGTCAGCCCGTCATACATGGTCAGGCCGGTGAAGCGGTTGCCCTCAAAGCCTTGATCGGGCTGCCCCAGCGTGCGGGGAATATCCGCTGCCGTCATGCCGATACGCAACACCGTCTCGGCCGAAGCCGACGCGTTCATGGCCACGGAGAACGCCATCGTCAATGCGGCGGCGACAATCTTTGCACGCTGGGCGGCGATTTTTTTCATTAAAAAGTACCCGGTTCAGGACATGTGCGAGAGACGTTGGAGTGCGCAAAACTTATGCAACGGCCGTGCCATGATCCGAATCTATTGCTTTTTCCTCGACTCCCGCGGGGCCACTGGTCGATCGTTGGTACATTAATAATCGTCGTGCTCGTATCTCTGCTGCAAGAACGGGCGATCATTAGATGGCATCAACCTTGCTTGACGTTGAAGGCGTCCTGCAAGGAAATGAAGATGCCCATCAAAAGTCCCTTTAAAGCACTCGCCGTGTTGGTGTTCACGCTCGGAACCACATGGTCCGCGCATGCCGAAAGCGTTGTCCGCTACGGCATATCCATGGCCGATATCCCTCTGACCACCGGCCAGCCCGATCGCGGCGCCGGTGCCTATCAGTTCACCGCCTACACCATCTACGATCCGCTGATCGCCTGGGAGATGAATGTCGCCGACCGCCCCGGCAAACTGGTTCCAGGCCTTGCGACCGAGTGGAAGGTCGACGACGCCGACAAGACGAAGTGGCGTTTCACTTTGCGAAAGGACGTCAAGTTTCACGACGGCTCGGACTTCAATGCCGACGCTGTGATCTGGAACTTCGACAAGGTCCTCAACGAGAAGTCGCCGCAGTTCGACAAGCGACAGAGCGCGCAGGTTAGACCTCGTCTTCCCTCGGTAGCGAGCTATCGCAAGATCGATGACTCCACGGTGGAAGTTACCACCAAGGCGGTCGATTCCTTCTTCCCCTATCAGATGCTCTGGTTCCTCGTTTCGAGTCCCGCGCAATACGAGAAGCTCGGCAAGGACTGGGACAAGTTCGCCAGTCAGCCTTCGGGCACCGGGCCGTTCAAACTGACAAAGCTGGTGCCTCGCGAGCTCGCCGAGCTGACCAAGAATCCGGACTACTGGGATAAGAACCGCATTCCGAAGGCCGACAAGATCGTGCTGATCCCGATGCCGGAGGCGTTGACGCGCACCAATGCGCTGCTGGCGGGACAGGTCGATCTGATCGAGACCCCCGCGCCCGATGCGGTGCCGCAGCTCAAGGCAGCCGGCATGAAGATCGTGGACAATGTGACGCCCCACGTCTGGAACTATCACCTGAGCGTGCTGCCCGGCTCGCCATGGACCGATATTCGCCTGCGCAAAGCGCTCAATCTGGCCATCGATCGCGATGGTGTGGTCGGATTGATGAACGGCCTCGCCAAGCCCGCCAAGGGTCAGGTGGATTCGTCGAGCCCGTGGTTCGGAAAGCCGACCTTCGACATCAAATACGACCTCGCCGAGGCCAAGCGTCTGGTGAAGGAGGCTGGCTACTCGCCCGAAAAGCCGCTGAAGACCACCTTCATTATCGCGCAGGGCGGCACCGGACAGATGCTTTCGCTGCCAATGAACGAATATCTGCAGCAGAGCTTCAAGGAGATCGGCATCGACATCAATTTCAAGGTCATGGACCAGGAGACGCTCTATACGCACTGGCGCAAGGGCGCGGCCGACGAGATGAACGCGGGCGTCACCGCCAATAACGTCGCCTATGTCACGTCGGATCCGCTCTACGCCATCGTGCGCTTCTTCCACTCGGGTCAGGTCGCGCCGGTCGGCGTGAACTGGGGCGGCTACAAGAACCCGAAGGTCGATGCGTTGATCGACGAGGCCAGTCAGACGTTCGACCCTGCCAAACAGGACCAGCTGCTTGCGCAGGCGCACAGCCAGATCGTGGACGATGCGGTTCTGGTCTGGGTGGTCCACGACACCAACCCGCACGCGCTCTCGCCCAAGGTGAAGAAATTCACGCAGGCCCAGCACTGGTTTCAGGATCTGACGACCATCGGTCTGGACTAACCAGCCGCGTCTGCCGGGTTCGAACCTGACGTGAAGACGCGAGACAGCCAGCACGCACCGTCGCCATCCCGAAGATGGCGGCGGTGCGCATTTTTGTATGCTCCACTATGCAATCGTCGACGTGATGTTGCCGGGGCCGAGCTTCCGGCCTGCGCGAGCAAGGTCGTTTGAGATTGCCGGCTGCCCCCGGACGACGAACGATCAGAACATGCCGTTCGGATTGGCCGCATGGTCGGGGACGATCTGCAGCACATCCCAATGCTCGACGATCCTTCCCTGATCGTCGAGCCGGAAAATATCGATACCGGCATAGTCGTGATCGCCGGGCCAATGCTGGAAGCAGTGCAGAACGACATACTCGCCCTCTGCTACGACCCGCTTGATCTCGACCCGCTTGCCCGGCCACGCCCGGGCCATGCGCTCGAAATAGCTGATGAAGCCCTCCTTGCCGGTGGCCACGTGCGGGTTGTGCTGGATGTATTCGTCCCCAACGAAGTGCTCGACGGCCTCGGCGGGCCGGCACGCGTTGAACATCAGCTCGTAGAAGGCGACCACGTTCGCCTTGTTGCGTTCGAGATCGGGCACGACGGGCTCCCTTCAGCCGGGAATGCGGGCGATGACCTTGATCTCGAAGTCGAACCCCGCGAGCCAATTGACGCCGATCGCCGTCCAGTTCGGATAGGGCTCCTCCGGGAAGACTTCGCCTTTGATCTTCATGATCGTGCCGAACTGGTTTTCCGGATCGGTATGGAAGCTCGTCACGTCGACGATGTCGTCGAGCCCGCATCCGCCCGCCTTCAGCGTCGCTTCGAGGTTGGCGAAGGCGAGACGGACCTGGGCCTCGAAATCCGGCTCGGGCGAACCGTCGCTGCGACTGCCGACCTGGCCGGACACGAACAGGAGATCGCCCGACCTGACCGCGGCGGAATAGGTCTGCGCCCTGTAGAGGTCATGCCGGCCGGCGGGGAAGACGGCGTCACGCTTGCTCATTGGAAATTCTCCATTGCTGGTTCGCTGGAAGCGGTGTCGACGGTTCGACGTCGGTCAGCTGCGCGCCTCGTGCTTGAAGAAGTAATGCAGCACAAAACGCGCGGGGAGACGACCGCCAGGGTCCGTTCTCCGGTTGCTGAGCCTGTCTTTGGACGCCGACGACCGGCCGGAACCCGGAGATCATGATTGCCGTGTTCTCATGCCGGGATGCGGAAGGATATGCAGGGGCGCGGACGCGTTTCAGCTATCGGCTGAAGACCGAGTTGCGGGCTGGAATGATGCCATCGAAGGCCATCTGCACGCCGGCTCCTGTGCCCGGATCCACGGCATGGATGTGCAGATGCGGCTCGGTGGTGTTGCCGGAATTGCCGACCTCGCCGATCCGGTCGCCTGCGCGAAGATATGCACCCCGCTCCACCAGGACGCTGCCCCGCCGCAGATGGGCGAGTTCGACCTGCAAGCCGTCGCAGGACAGCACGACGTGGTTGCCGGCGGGATTGCCCCGATCCCGCGTTGGCGGCGGCAGATCCGGCGCCTCGTTCCTCGCCGCAATGACGGTGCCACTGCAAGGACTGACGACGGTCTTGCCGAAGATGGCGTAGCGGGCCGGGTCTTCCGGCAGGAGGCCGGACGCGCGGAAGCCAGCGGCATTCACCGCGGTGATGTCGAGCGCATGACGCTGGGCGCGGTGATCGCTGTGATGATTGAGGAGACCGATCCCTCCTCCCTGCGCGACGATGAAGCGGCCGCCCTCGAGCGGAAAGGCAAGCGCCCGCGGATCGTGCCGCACCAGAAGTCCGGCCAACAGCACATAGGCAAGCGCTGCCCCGAACAGGGCAAGCGAGCAAAGCGTCGGCATGTGGCGACGCCAGAGTGATGGCTGTTCCGCGATCGCCCTGGTGCGCCGGAGATGCCGGCAGGCGGAGATGAGCATCACCGCCGCGATCACACCGATAAGCACGAGACGCGTCCAGAGACCCGCCATGTCCCATCGGCCGAGGATCAGGATCAGCGCCATGAACACCAGGCTGTCAGCGAGGATGATGAACCAGCCGAGGCGGCTCGGCTCGTCAAGCCTCCACAGCCGCCAAGCAAAGCCGAGCGGCATGGCGATGCATATGAACAGCATGAGGACGACGAGAGCGGTCATGGCTTGAGCAAATCCCGGATCAGTCGTGGTCCTGGCTGTGCCTCAACGCGACGCGGGCTATCGTACCGGGAGAAACGGGACAAAATTATTCAGAATAAACGGCATGCGTATGGTGCCGTCAGCCACGATGGGTTCCGCTCCCGCAGCGTCGACAGGATGACGCGATCGAATATCCGATCCGCAGAAGAAGCGTGCTGGAACAAGGACTGGTCCAACTCCGCGGCCAGCATGACCCTCCGGCGCAAAGCCGGAGAGGCGTCGTCCTATCTGTGCGCGCTCGAAGCTCGGCCCGCTGCTGACATCTTCCTCAGTCCGCGATTCTCATGGACGTGCCGCCCTCCTCCGCCGGCACCGACGAGCGAAACAATCGCGTCCGCCGCGGCCTCGGCGGGGATTGCTCCGTAGCGCGAGAGCGGACTGAGCAGGATCGGCGTGAGCGCCGCGAACACCTTCTGGCCGATCGCCTCCCACACCCGTCGTTCGCTGCGATCTCCGAGCAGGAAGCCGGGACGGATCAGGTCCAGCCGCTCGAAGCCGAGCCCGGCGACCGCCTGCTCGATCGCGCCCTTGGTCTGGAGGTAGAAGCCGGGGCCGCCCGCGCCAGCCGCGGTCACGAGGATGAACTGGCGCGCGCCGAGCGCCCGCGCCCCCTTCGCGACGGCGAGGACGTAATCGTGGTCGACGCGGAACATCGCCGGCTGCGATCCCGCCGTGCGGATGGTGGTGCCCAGGCAGGAGATGGCGGTGTCGATGCCATCGGGCGCGATGGGCCGCAATACGTCTTCGGGCCCCCTGCAGAGCGCCTCGTAATCGACTGCGTGTCCGGATGCGGCCGAACCCTGCCGAACGAGGCAGACGAGGTCGACGTCCGGTCGTCCAGCAAACCGGGCATTCACGAGTTTGCCGATCAGGCCTGTACTGCCGGCGAGGAGGACACGTCGGGACATGCGGGGACACTCCTTGACGAACCGCCAAACCGGCGGGGCCGCCTATCGTACACCCCCTATCAATGAAGGCCGATACCGTTTGACACAGCACGTCCCTGTTGGTGCATCTCTCGCCAGCGGTTCGGCGGCATCCCCTCCCATTCGCGGAAGGCGCGGTAGAAGGACGTGGTGTCCTGATAGCCGAGCAGGCAGGCGACCTCCTCGATGTCGGTCGTAGGATCGGCCAGGAGATGACGGCCGAGATCCCGGCGCGCGTCGGACAGCAGGTCGCGGAAGGTCGAGCCCTCCTCGGTGATACGCCGCTGAAGCGTTCGCTCGCTCATGCCGAGTTGTTTTGCCACATCGGACAGGCTTGGCTGGCCGCTCGCCAGACTGCGCTTCAGCACGATCTTGACCTGTTCGGCCACCGAGCTCTGCGCCTCCAGTTCACCGAGTGCTGCGCTGAGCGCCGGCGTGAGCATGTCCAGCATTTCCGGATTGTGGCCCGGAAACGGCCTGTCGAGATCAGCCGTGTCGAGCACCAGCAGATCGCGCGGCGCCCCTGTACGGATAGGACAGCCGAAGTAGTCCGCGTGGGTGGCACTCACGGGTCCTGGTCGGGCCAGGTCAAGCCGGCGCGGCACAATGGCTCGTCCTGTGGCGCGCCGTCCCAATTCGACGAGAGTCGCGAAGGTGATATCGACCGAGATGGCGGGCTCGGCCTCGATGGCGAAAGGCCATTCAACGGAGATGATGCAATCTCCATTGGCCTCAACGATCTGCAATTGCTCCGGCGTGCACAGGCGCTTGAAGCGGGCAAGCCGGGTCAGCCCGTCGCGGTAGTCGCGGGCATAGAAGGCAGCCAGACTCGACGGCGGATGAAGCGCCGTATCGACAGCCTGCACCATGCGGATGCCGAGCGCGGGATCGCCCGACAAATTCGCCATCGCCTGCATCAGCGCGAAATACTGCGCCGTGGTGACGAAGACCTGCCCGCCGAGATGTAGCGTCGCCGGCAGCCGCGCCTGCCGCAGCAGGGCAGCGGGCCGGATGCCGAACTGTTCGGCCGCCCGCCAGAAGGCCTGCGGCACCTTGCACCTATCGATCTGCGCCATCATTGGCCTCCCACGATCGCCTTGGTCTCCAGATATTCCTCAAGACCCGCCAGCCCCCAGATGCGGCCGTTACCGGACTGCTTGTAACCGCCGAACGGCGCCTGAAGATCGGGCTGCGCGCCGTTGAGGATGACCTGTCCCGCCCTCAGCCGGCTCGCGACATCTCGAACGACGGCCTGGTCCCCGCCGTCGATATAGGCGGCAAGGCCATAGGGCGTGTCGTTGGCGATGGCGACGGCGTCATCGACCGTGTCATAGGCGATGAGCGACATGACCGGCCCGAAGATTTCCTCGCGCGCGATGGTCATGTCGTTGGTGACGTCGGTGAAGACGGTCGGACGCTCGAACCAGCCCCTGTCCAGCCCTTCGGGTCGTCCGGGACCTCCCGTGAGCAGCTTCGCGCCCTCGTCGATGCCGGCCTGGATGTAGCGTTGTACCGTATGCCATTGCGCCTCGTTGGCGGCCGGTCCCATGAACACGTCGGTCAGCGGATCGCCGACGCGGATCGCTTCGGCCGCCGCGCGGATCAGCGCTTCCAGTTCGGTCTTGTGAGCGGACGGGATCAGCGTGCGCGTCGGCGCGGCGCAGGTCTGTCCGCTGTTCGACATGACCTTGGCGACCGCCCCCTGCGCAGCCGCGTTGAAATCCGCGTCGGGCAGGATGATGTGCGGCGACTTGCCGCCCAGTTCGAGGCTCACGCGCTTGATCGTGTCGGCCGCATCCTTCTGCACCTGAATGCCGACGCCGGTCGATCCGGTGAAGGCGATCATGTCCACCTCCGGATGCCGGCTGAGGGCCGTGCCGATCACCGATCCGCGTCCGTTGACGAGGTTGAACACGCCCTTGGGCACCCCGGCCTCATCGAGTATCTCGGCCAGCACCTGATTGGTGTAGGGCGTGCCGGGTTTCAGGATCATGCTGCAGCCTGCCGCGAGCGCGGGGGCGATCTTCTCCGCCGACTGGAGCGAGGGATAATTCCACGGCGGGATCAGCCCGACGACGCCGATCGGCTCCTTGACGATCCGGGTGCTGCCCCGGTCCTCGCTGAAAGGATAATCGCCCAGCGCCCCGGCCAGGAAACGAAACATACCTGCACCGGCCTGCACGGTCATCCGGGCGAAGGCGATCGGCATGCCGATGTCCAGCGTCACCGCCTGCGCGATGTCTTCCGCGCGCGCGTCGTGGCCATCGGCGATGCGGTTCAGCAGAGCGGCGCGCTCTGCCACGCTGCTGCGCGAATAGCGTTCGAAGGCGAGGCGCGCAGCGACGACTGCCCGCCCCACATCCTCCGCCGGGCTGAGCGCCAGCCGCCCGGAAACCTCCCCTGTCGCGGGATTGACGATGTCCTGCGTGGCCTCTCCGGCAGGAGTGACCCAGGCGCCGTCGATGTAGTTCTTCAGGATGTCGCGCATGGCGGCTCGTCCGACTATGCCCTTTGAGTCTTCAGGGCCTTCGAAATGCCGGTCGCCATCCGCATCATGCCGTCGAAGGCGCGGTCGGACAGGATGCCACGCATGAAGATCATCGGCCTGGCGCCGAAGCCGATCGCATAGCGGGTCTTGGGCTTGGGCGCGGTCACCGCCTCGGCGATGGTGTCGGCGATGATCTGCGGCGGCGACTGGCGCTTGACGCTGGCCTCGCCCACCATGGATTCCGCCATGGCGTTCGCCTGTACGGCATAGGGTCCGTGGCCCGAGGTCGCGCGCAGCTTCTTGGCGGCGATACCGGCCCATTCGGTCTTGATTCCGCCGGGCTCGATCACGACCACGTCGATGCCGAAGGGCTGCACTTCCATGCGCAGGCAGTCGCTGATCGCCTCCAGCGCGAACTTCGTGCCGTGATACCAGGCGCCGAGCGGCGTATGGATCTTGCCGCCCATCGAAGTGATGTTGATGATGGTGCCCGAGCGCTGCGCCCGCATATGCGGCAGCACCAGCTGGATCAGCCGGACCGCGCCGAAGACGTTGACGTCGAACTGGGCGCGCGCCTCGTCCATCGGCACGTCCTCGACCGCGCCATAGGAGCCGTAGCCGGCATTGTTGACCAGCACGTCGATGCCGCCCATCTCCGCGACGATGGTGTCGATCCCGGTCCGCATCGAGGCGTCGTCGGTGACGTCCATCGACAGGATCCGGATGCCGGATTTCGTGAGATGCTGCATCCGATCGACGCGGCGCGCGGCGCCGTAGACCGTGTAGCCAAGCTCCTTGAGCTTCAGTGCGGTGGATTCTCCGATACCTGAAGAGGCGCCGGTGACGAGTGCAACCTTGTTGGGCATGTGCGTGGCTCCGTGATTGGAAACGATCAGCTTCGCGGCCCTTTCGACACGACCGCGTTTTCTGGAATGCACAGTAGCCACGGCAGTCCGCCACGACACTGGCAGTATACGCCAGATGCCTTGCTCGTCACGCCAACATATTTGCGCAAGGCACCCGGCGGCCCCTCGTTCCGGCGCGGATCACAACGCTAGGCGCTGTCGGTGGGGATCATCCCACTGAGGATCAGATGCACGATCCCCGGCAACGCCGCGCGGAAGCTGGCATGTGTCGCCTGCGCCGCATGTTTCGCGCCGTAAGCTGCGAACAGCAGCACTTGCGTGACATCTTCTGCGGACGCGCCGGCCGCGGAGAGTCGAAGCTGTCCGCGTTCGTCCGCAACCTCGATCATCCGCGTCAACCGACGCCGGAACGCCTGCACCGGCTCATCGACCGGCACGGCGATCTCATGAAGGGCGACCGACCTCAGCTCTTCGATATGAGCGGTATTTTCGAACCATTCGAGCGTCGTGCCGTAAACCGCGTCGATCAGGGCCACCACCCTGTCTTGGACCGACGTTTCGATCGCTTCCGCCGCCTCGCAGCGCTCCTCCTGCACAAGCTGGAAGCGCCGGATCATCTCCCTGAACATCTCCTCCTTCCCAGAGAAATGCAGGTAGAGGGTCGCCTTCGCGACCCCCGCCTCGCGCGCGATGTCGTCCACAGACGTGCGGCGATAGCCGTAACGGACGAACAGCGAACGGGTGGCGGCGATGATCTGATCGGCCTTGGAGCCGGGGGCAGTAACGGATGCGGTGGGAGCCATTGCAAAATCATAGCACAAAACCATATAGACCAAAATGACCAAATTGGTATATTTGGTATATTCACACTCTTCGTCTCCAAGAGAAAAGCGTCATGGCTCGCTTCACAGGCAAATCGGTCGTCATCACCGGCGGCTCCAGCGGCATCGGGCTGGCCACTGCCCAGCGCATCGTGGCGGAGGGCGGACAGGCGCTCGTCACCGGCACCAACGCGCAGAAGCTGGCGGCCGCGCGCGGCGATTCCATGCACGTGCTGGAGAACGACGCGGCCGATCCCGCCGCCGCCGACGCGCTTGCCGCCAAGGCGAAGGAGCTGTTCGGCGAGATCGATGGCGTGTTCCTCAATGCCGGCATCGGCAAGGGCGCGGCCGTGGGCACGATCACACCCGAATTCTATCACGCCCTGATGGACCTCAATGTGGGCGGCGTGATCTTCGGCGCGCAGGCGCTTGCCCCGCTGATCCGCCCGGGCGGCTCGATCCTCGTTACGGCGTCGGCCGCCAAGGACAAGGGCATTCCTCAGGGCGCGATCTATTCCGCGACCAAGGGCGCGGTGCGTTCGCTGGTCCGTGGACTGGCGCGCGAATTGGCGCCGCAGGGCATCCGGGTGAACAGCGTCAGCCCCGGCCCCATCGAAACGCCTTTCTTCGATAGGATCGGCTTTCCCCGGGAGATGCTGGACACCGTCATCGCGCATGCCGTGCAGGGCAATCCGATGGGGCGGCTGGGCAAGGCGGAGGAGCCCGCGGCCGTCGCCGCCTTCCTGCTGTCCAGCGAGGCGAGCTTCGTCACCGGCGCCGACTATGCGGTGGATGGCGGCGAAGCACAGCTCTGACCCGGTCCCGCCACCCCGCAAGGAAGGAACACATGACCGATCGCGTTGACGCCCTGGGCTTCGGCAAGCGCAGCACCGCGGAGCAGGTGACCGAGGGTGTGGACCTGTCGGGCCGTACGATCCTGCTGACCGGCTGCAATTCGGGGATCGGGCTGGAAACGCTGCGGGTGCTGGCCTTGCGCGGCGCCCGCATCGTCGCCGTCGCCCGGAATGAAAACAAGGCGCGCGCGGCGCTGGCCAGCGCCCGCGTGGCCGAGGGCCTCGCGATCGGCGCGGAATTCACCGATCTCGCCAGCGTGGCCCGCGCCGCCGATCAGGTTCTGGCGAGCGGCGTCGTGCTCGACACCATCGTCACCAATGCCGCGATCATGGCGCTACCGACACTGGAGACGGTGAACGGCATCGAGAAGCAGTTCCTGGTCAACCATGTCGCCCACCATCTGCTGGTGACGCGCCTGCTTCCCGCGATCCGGCGCTCTTCCGCAGGCCGGATCGTGGTGGTGGCCAGCAATTCCCATAACTTCGCGCCGCGCGGCAAGGGCATAGACTTCAACAATTTCGACGGCCGCAAGAGCTATAGCGGCTTTCGCTTCTACGGACAGGCGAAGCTCGCCAACATCCTGTTCGCCAACGAGCTATCGCGGCGGCTGGCGAACGACGGGATCACCGCGAACGCGCTACATCCCGGGCTGATCGGTGCGACCGGCCTGCACCGGCATATGAAAGGACCGCTCGACTGGGCCGTCTCCATCGCCATGCTGTTCGGCAAGACAGTGCCGCAAGGCGCGGCGACGACCTGCCTGCTGGCGGCCCATCCAGCGCTTGCGGGTATTTCCGGCCGCTATTTCGCTGACTGCCGCACCGCGAAATCTTCTGCATTCGCTCAGGATACCGGGCTGGCGCGGCATCTGTGGGATCGGACCGAAAAGATTATCGCATCGTCCGAGGTGGCCTGAACAGAAACGTTTCACCGATCAGCGGCCGACAGGTCACGTCTGTAAACCGCGCCGCGATCGTGGCCTCGCGCGTCAGAGTCAGTTCGCAGCCACCGGCGACGCGACCGACTCCCGGCTGATGATGCGCGTTCTCGGCAGCTCACTGGCGGCTTCGCCGAACTGTCTCGGACAGAGGAAAGACCAGGATCCCTCGCCGACCTCAGGACCATCTCGGCCTTCGCCATCGCTATCCGAGCACGGGACTGATCGGGCCCTGGCCGATGGGGAGCAAAAAGCGGAAGGCGTGGAATTGCCGACCGCCGCGGTCGCGAGCGCGCTGGAGCCCTTCTTGATCTACATGGCAGAACAGGGTCTCGGGCTGATTTACGTTCCGGAGGTTTCAATCCGACGCCAACTCGCCGACGGCACGCTGGCGAGCGTGCTGGAAGATTAAGCGTGCTGGAGGATTATGTGAGTCATTCCGTCACGTTTCGGTGGCTGTGGCTGTCAAGGCGCCAGCTTTCGCCAAAAGCCCAAAGCGAGAGTATTTGTCGATTTCCTGGTCGAGAACCTCTTCTCGCGTCGAAACTGCGGTGAGTTAGCGCTCTGGATCGTCCGAACGGCCCTCGCTAATCGCTCGCCTCGCGTCCCGGCACAGCTCCCGGGCTCGCGCCAGCGAAATTCCATCTCATCCGAATTTTCCCGGATAGACCGTTTCGCGCCAATGTTTCAGGCATAAAAACTACCGGCATCGGCCACCTGCCCCATGACGGCAGTTGCTGAAATTCGAACTGACAAAGTCCCGGCTGGCCGTCAGGCAACCCGTCAGATGCGACCCTCACGCGCCGATAGGCGTCGAACGCTTCGGTTGGTAATTTTACTTTGGGTCAATGAGTTATGTTGTGCCCCGTAGCGTAGTTTCGGATACGCCCGGACAGGCCAAAATCATTCCCACTCGATTGTTCGGGGGCATATCAACCATCTGAATTTACTCAAGGAAATATTTTCCCGTTTAAATACTACCGGCCCAGGGCCCGTCAGAATTCTACCATCTTGATTTCGTTGATAAATTTCCATCGACCTCCGCAAGCCATCTATCGGCTACTATCGACGCTCGGCATGCCTTTCCAGGTCTGACGTTCAAAGCGTGAGCGCGCTCAAAAAGTACCGTCAGGCCTCGATCCAACGATAGCTACGCGACTGGAGAAAACCGAACCTGCATCAACCCTTCTCCAACCCAGGAGGATGGACACGACCAAGAAGCGAAGCCGCGTACGCATCCTGATGATGAAGGCGAAGCTGCGCGAGGACCGCCGTCCGGCGACACAACGCAACGAGACTTGGGTGGGCGATGGACCTCGTCCATGACCAGCTCGCCACGGGCCGCAAGATTCGAGTGCTGACGATCGTCGACACCTTCACCCGGTTCTCCCCCGCGGTCGATCCGTGGTTCAGCTACCGACGCGAAGACGAGATCCTGACCCTGGGGCGGATCTGAAGGGACGTTGGCTATCCGCAGTCGATCCGGGTCGACCAGGGCTCGGAAATCGTCAGCCGGGACCTCGACCTATGGGGCCTACCAGAAGGGTGTCGTGCTCGACTTCTCGAGACCTGATAAGCCAACTGACAACGGCTTCATCGAGCTGCTTAACGGCAAGTTCCGCGCCGAGTGTCTGAACGCCCACTGATTCATGAGGCTTCACGATGCGAGGACCAAGATGGAGGTTTGGCGTCGAGACTATAACGCGGTTCGCCCGCACAGTTCGATCGGTCACAAACCGCCGATCGAGCTGATGAGACGCTCAGAAGCCAACGCGTCGGCCTGAGCAATCACCCCCCGAAACCCTCCGGCCGTCCGTCCGAAACTCGGGGGTGTATGCCACTGTTCCTGCGGACGAGACTCTCAACTCGCGGGGAGATTTCGGCGGATCCATTCGGATGTCTCGATGACATCCGAATGGGCCAGTTCATGACCTGCCGAGATATCCAAGAAATCCACGCGAGCGCCCCTTGCCATAAAGGCATCCGCCAACACCCGGGAATTGCGGAGATGGGAATCGTCGCGCCCGCCGAGCACCAGCACGCCGGTGGCCAAGAGGTCGACGGCCGGCGGGTCTTCCAGCGGCTGAATACCACGCATCAGGACCGCGTGGCGCACGAGGCCAGGATGAAGCTGGACGATCGCCGCCAGCATGTTGGCGCCGTTGGAATAGCCGAGGAAGACGAGTCTATCAGCGTCGAGCCCGTAGCCCGCGACGGCGCCTTCGACGAAGGCCGAGAACGCCTCGGATTCGCTGCGGATATCCACCTGGTCCAGCCTTCCGGCATCGAGACGACGGAACCAGCGATGGGTGCCGTCCTCGGTCGCCCGGCCCCGCACGCCAAGCAGCACCGAACGCGGCGCGATCCGCCGGGCGATCGGCATCAGGTCGGCCTCGTTTCCGCCGCTGCCGTGCAGCAATACGAGCGTCGTGCCGTCGGGATCCTCCGGCCGGTTGAAGCGGTGGATAAAGGGGAGGTCGCGCGTCGGAAACCTCTCTTCGCCGGGCAAGGCGAATTGCGGCAGCATCGCCTTCAGATCCTCGGCGCGAGCCGAATCATGCGGCGGGACAAACAGGGTCTGGCCGAGTTCGTTCGGGGGTTCGTCGACGGTCATGCCCGGTGCGTCGGTCGCATATTCCATGAGTATTCCCGCCGGGTCGCGGACATAGAGCGACAGGAAATACTTCCGGTCGTACACCTCGGTCGGCCCGTGCTCCTTCAGCGAAAGCCCCATGGACCGGATGGCGTCGGCGTCCGGCGCGCGGAAAGCCACGTGATCGGGCACCCCGGCTCCCGCCGTGGACGGCACGAAGCCCGACACGTCCCTGATGTCGACGACATCGGTATCGGAAGCCAGGCGCTCGGTCAGGCCGTCGCGCGCGCTTTTCCTGTAGCCGAAGCGTGCCACGAAGCGTGCGGTTTCCGGTGCCCTGTCGGTCAGGAGCGTGATGCCGCGCAGCCGGGTGGGCGCGCCGGGAAGCGAAGCCGGGGTCGCCATATCGACGCCGACCAGCTTCACGATCAGCCCGTCCGGGTCCTTCAGCCGGAGGACCGACTCGCCGAACTCGCGGAAGGGGCCCTCGAGCGGAACATGGGCGGCGAGCGCCCTCGTGAGCCAGTCGCCGAAGGAGTCCAGAGGAACCGCGAGCGCCACTTCCGCGACCTGCCCGATTCCCGTGCTGCCGCGGCCGGCGGCTTCCCAGACGAGGAAGGTCAGCAGCGAGCCCGGGCTGCCCAGTCGATCGCCATAGATGAGGTGCAACTGCTCGCCATCCGCGAAGCCTGCGGTCCGTTTCACGAGCCTGAGACCGAGAAAGCCGACATAGAAATCGACGTTCGCCTGCACTGCGGCCGTGATGCCGGTGACGTGGTGGATGCCGCTCGTCATTGTTCTCGCGTCCTTCGGCGGTCAGCCGCCCGCTTCGCGAGCGAGCACCTTCTGCACGCCCGGATCAGCGGCCAGCCCGTCATGCAGGGCCTGCACGTTGCGGTATCCTTCGAGGCCACCGGGCAGGAGCCTGATCGCCCATCGGATCATCGGGAAGGCATAGGCGTCAATGACAGAGCGCCCGCCATCGAGCATGTGCGCCCACCCTTCGAGATGGCGGTCCAGGATGGCGAACCGCTTCGCGACCAGCCTGTGCGCTGCCTCGACGACCGCCTTCCGCGCCGCTTCGCTCGGGTCGCTCGTGTAGCGATGCGGCATGAAGACCGGCCAGAAGGCGGCGTGAACGTCGGAAGTCAGGAACGCCGACCAGCGATGGGCCTCGGCCCTCGCGCGCACGCCCTCGCCACCGGCCAGCCCGGCTTCGGGATGCTTGTGGGCGAGGTAGTCGAGGATCGCGCCGGCCTGCGTCAGCAGCCATCCGTCATCCTCACGAAGGGTCGGTACGGCGCCTGCCGGATTCACGACCAGAAGCTCCTTCGAGCCATACCGGACCCTGACGGCCTCATAGGGCGCGCCGATCCATTCGAGAGCGATGTGGGGCGCCAGCGAACAGGCGTCTGCGGCAAAATAGAGGGTCGGCATGGCTGCTCCCTGGAGTGCTGCTCGGAACGTTCGGGCGCCTCAGACAACCGGCGTTCCGATTCTCGACCGTTCGGTACACCCTTCCTCGGGATCGAACATCGAGACGCCGCCCTGGGCCGGAACTGCCGGGGCCTCGTTCTGCAGCACGTCCCAATGCTCGGCGAGCTTGCCGTCCTCGATCCGGAAGAGATCGATCACGACCTGCGGCGTGTCCGCCCAGCCGCGGATGCGGCCATGGATGGCGACGAGATCGCGCTCGGCCACCATGATGCCGGGCTCGTAGAACACATCCTTTGCGAGCCCGGCAACGAGAGCCCGCACGGCGTCGCGGCCCTGGGGGATGTCGGGATTGTGCTGGATGTAGTTGCTCGCATAGAGCCGGTCCACCGCCGAGGCGTCGTGACGCTGGAACAGTGAGGTCATCGCCTCGAGCACCAGCGCCCTGTTGCCGTGAGGGCGATCGTCGAGGGCGTGATCGGCCGGGCGCGTGATCGCGATGGTCCCGGTCATCCGCAGGAATCGGCCGCCGGGCAGCGTCGCATGCGAATGGACCAGTCGGCGATCGTAGTCCTGAACGTTCGTGACGGTTGCGCCGCTCTCCTCCTGCCAGCTTACGGCGAAGAGGCTGTTGCCGAGGGGCACGACGTGGATGTCGACCGTCTCCGTCCGGGCGAACGGCCCCTCCTTGATCTCGAACCTCAGCTGGGTTGTCGAAAGCAGGGTCAGGCTGACGCCGAAGTCGGGATAGGAGACATCCATTTCCAGTCCGACGGGAAAACGAACGATCGACATCGAGAAGGTCCTTTGCGCCAAGGTGCGGCCGGCGCGCTCCGCGGCGGCCTTCCGTGCGTGCCGGCTAGGCCTCAGGAAAACGGGTAGCGCAGGCTGCCGGCCGCGAAGCCGGGAGGGGACAGCACGACCTGCCGGGAGCCATCGGCGAACTGGGCGACATCGCCGCCCTCGATGTCCTGGAACTGCACCTGCAGCACGCGAGGCTCCCGCCATTCGCCCCTCGTGCCGAACCGGACCGGGCCCATCACGGTCTGGAAGGTGGCGTCGCGCGCATGGGCGGAGAGGCCCGCGTCGTCGAGGCCGCCGGTCGCCTCCACCGCCTGGGCGACGACCTGCATCTGCGCATAGGCGAGCGGGGCCATGTAGTGCCCCAGCGCGTCGACATCCGCAGCCGCTGCCCTTGACCGGTAGGTGTCGAGCAGCGCGGCCACGCCGGGGAACATCAGGGCCGGAGCCGGCGCCCAATACTCGTAGTTGACGAAGCCGTTGAGCCGCGGGCCGAGCGTTGCCTTCACCGTGGTGTTCTGCGGGCCGATCATCCCGCCGCCCACCATCTTGGGGCGAAACGCGTGGCCCCGGATGGCGCGTACGAGCCCGACGGAATCGTTCAGATACGAGCACAGCCAGAGCAGGTCGCAGCCGCTCGCCGCGACCGCGTCGAGCACGGGCGCGAAGGTCTCGGTCGCCAGAGGGTACGTCTGCTCGAAGACGACTTCGAAGCCGTAAGTCCTGGCATTGGCCTTGGCGCCGAGCACGGGATTGCGGGAAAACTCGGCGTCGGCCGAGAGCAAGGCCACCGTCCGCGGACGCGGCGTCTGCCCGGCGGCAAGCGCGAAGAACCCCTCGGTCAGCGCCGCATTCGGATCGGGGCCGGTCGGGATCATCGCGAAGTAGTTGGGATAGTCGAGGGTGTTGTTGACCCCGAGCCCCATCAGCCCCACGAAGAATCGCCCGCGCTCCATGATCAGGGGCATCGCGGGCAGGATGGTGTTGGTGCCGTAGCCGCCGATGACGAGGTCGACGCCGTCGACTTCGATCAGCCGCCGATACAGCTCGGGGACGCGCGACGCATCGGCTCCGTCGTCATGGCAGAGGAGTTCCACGGGGCGGCCAAGCAGGCCGCCCCGTGCGTTGACGTCGTCCCGCCAGATCTCGTGCGCCAGCCGCGCCGACCTGCTGTTGCCCGCGAGCGGACCCGACAGCGACAGGCAATAGCCGATGCGAATGGGACTGGATCCAGCCATGACCTGCCTCAGCCCTGCGCAGGGGGCGTGGTCGCGAGAAGTTGAAGTTCCCAGGCGAAGGCCACGCCGCTGCCGCCGCCATTCTCCAGCAGGACGTTGGACACGCTCGAAGCCGTCTTCTCGCGCGCCCAGTCGCGCTGCCATTCGGACGCCACCGCCATCCAGGTGATCGGCACCGCGCCCGCGGCGACCATGCGGCGCACGGCCATGTCGTGGGATTCCTTCGACACGCCGCCGGAGGCGTCAGTGACGATGAAGACGTCGTAGCCCTCGGCCAGCGCCTGGATGGTCGGCATCGCCAGGCAGACTTCGGTCCACAGCGCAGCGAGGATCAACTGCTTGCGTCCGCTCTTCTTCACGATCTCCGTGACGGCGGGGTCTTCCCACGTGTTGATGAAGGTCCGGTCGATCGGCTTCTGGTCCGGAAAGACGTCCTGCAGACCCTTGATGAGATAGCCGCCGCGCGCTTCGAGCACCGTGGTCAGGATCGTGGGTACCTCGAAGACCTTCGCCGCTTTAGCGAGACCGATGACGTTGTTTATGATCAGCGTCGGCTCATGGCTGTTCAGATTCGCGAACTGAAACGGCTGGTGGTCGATCAGCACGAGAAAGCTGTCTTCGGGGCGCAGAAGGGCGTCGAGGCCGTTCTTGGCGGTCATGATAATTCCTTTCGATGATATGACGCGTCAGGCGTCAGGCGGATCGATGAAGACGTGGAGGCTCGCGATGCGTCCGGCCTCGAAACGGGCGACGTCCATTCCCGTTACAGCGATGGGGCCTTCCGGCGGCCCCGAACGCCAGCGCAGGCGCGCAAGCCCGTGGTGGCCCACGCCTGGGCCGAGCGCCGAGAAGACGAAAGCCGGCGGCAGGCTAGCCAGCAGCTCCGCGACCGCATGCGCGATCTGGTCATGGCCGGTCGCGATGCTGGCGGGCTCGTAGAGAACCGCATCCGGCGCATAGAGCTCGCGGATCGCGGCGGCGCGCAAGGTGGCGTCCCGCTCGCCGAAGACGCGCTCGAGATTGGCCTGCAGGATGCCGTCGTAATCAGCCGCGTGCGAAGTCATGGACCACCATGAAAAGCTGGTACCGTGGACGACACATGCCGTCCCGAGTGGCGATTTGTTATCGTGGTGGTGTCCGGATGGCCCTGTCCGATCCTGCGATCGGCAGTTCGATCTTGCTGCGAAGAGCGGCCTCAGCTTTTCCGCTCGCGCCGCCAGGCTGCCGGCGCGCCGCCGGTGAGTTTCCGGAACGTCCGTCCGAAATGCACCGCGTCGGCGAAGCCCGTCGCCTCCGCGACCTCTTCGAGCGATGCGTCGGTATCCAGCAACTGGGCCTGCGCTCGCCGGATGCGCGCATCCAGCTGCCACTGATAAGGCGCCATGCCCGTGGAGGCCTTGAACGCCCGGCTGAAATGCGAGGGCGACAGACCGGCCAGCTCTGCGAGATGGGTGAGTTCCACCCGCTCTGGCAGACGAGCGTCAAGGTAATCGAAGACCCGGCGCAAGCGCCAGGGCGCCAGCCCGCTACCGTCCTCCATCCGCGATGGCGGCGGCAGCGAGAAGAGCCTTGCCGCGATCGCTGTGGTGAGCCCGTCGCAATAGAGCTGAGTCGAGGGATCGGTATCGCCGACGGCGTCGGACAGGAGCCGCACGAGAGTCCAGAGCCGCTCGTCGGCAAATCGCAGCCGCGGTGCGCTGATCAGGTCTTCCGAAAAGACCGAGTCCATTGTCTCGCTGAGCTTCCCGAGATCGAAGCTGAGCGTGGCGTCCCGGACGAATCGCACGTCGGCGGTATAGCCCCACATCTCCAGCCCGGCCGGCGCGAAATGCATGTGGCGCGGCATATGGTCGATGGGATTCGGTCTGTTCGGGCGCAGTCTCGGCTCGCAATAGCCGCCGACCTCCTCTAGCACGACGCTCAGCCGGGTCTCCTCGGTTTGCCTGAGCTTGTGGGAGACCTGTCCGACGCAGTGGAAGCCGGTCACGTCGATGTGCACGCCGTTGTACCTGCCCTGAAGGGCCTCGACGCTCACCACGTTCTCGGGCAGGCTTGGGTTCTGCTGCATGGTGATCACCGTCCTGTGCTGGGTGAGCCGGGATTGGCCGGTCCGCTTGCGTTGCCGCGGTAGAAGGCAGTCTCGTACCCGAACGCGCCCGATTGATGGAGGGCCGCTGCGCTCGCGAACATGCCGGCGCGATCGGCCGCGTTTCCGCGCGCGCACCGGCCTCGATCGGACGCGACGGCATGCGCTCGGCGGCCGGAGCGGACCGCGCTTTCCTGCGGCGGTCTAACTCCGCAGCCTGCCATGGGTCGGCGGTGTCGTCAGCGGCTCCGCCACAGGCTGCAGGATCAACCTGTCTCTGCCCGACATCGCGTCGCCCTGCACCTGCTCGGCCAGCCGTTCCGTATCGCGCCGGCGGATGTCCCCGGCGGTCTCCTCGATGTCGACGTCGGCGAAGCCCAGCGCCCGCAGGCCCTCCGCCCCCATCAGATAGGCGGACTCGACCGTCTCGCGGACCTGATAGTCGACCCCGGCGCGGATCAGGTCCACGGCATGTCCGCGGTCATGGCTCCGCACCAGCAGCCGGGCCTGCGGAAATTCGTGCCGTGCCAGTTCCACGATCTGCATCGCGGCCTTGGGATCGTCGACGCAGATCATGATCGCGTCGGCCATCTCGGCGCCGGAGTGGCGGAGGACGTCGAGCCGGGCACCGTCGCCGAAATAGACCTTGAAGCCGTATCGTGCCGCGTCGCGGATCCGGTCGGGATCCCTGTCGATGACGGCGAGGTCGATGCCCCTGGCGAGCAGCGCCTGCGAGGCGATCTGGCCGAAGCGGCCGAAGCCGACGAGAAGCATCCGCCCCTTCAGATCGCGGGCGACGTCGACGCCGTCCATCGATTCCCGAGCACGAAGCAGCCTGTCCGTGGCGATCATGAGCAGCGGGGTCAGGGCCATGGACAGGATCACGACGGTGGAGAACAGCGCGCTCTCCCGCGCGTCGATCACGCCGCCCGCCATGGCCGCCGCGTAGAGCACGAAGGCGAACTCGCCGCCCTGCAGGAACATGGAGGTGCGGTGCAGCGCCTGGTGGCCCGTGCCGCCGAACAGCCGGGCGACGCCATAGACCACCGCCCCCTTCGCCACCGTGAACGCGGCCAGCATCAACAGCAGCAGCCGCCACTCGGCCGCCACGACGGCGAGGTCGAGCGACATGCCGACGGCCAGGAAGAACAGCCCCATCAGCAGGCCGCGAAACGGCTCGATGTCACCTTCGATCTGGTGGCGGTAGCTGGAACTCGACAGCATCACCCCGGCGAGGAAAGCGCCCATCGCCATGGAGAGACCGGCGACCTCCATCAGCAGCGCCGCGGCAAGGACGACCAGCAGCGCGCCCGCCGTCAGGACCTCGCGCGTCCGTGCCCGCGCCAGCAGGGCGAAGAACGGGTTCAAGGCCCAGCGCGATACCACCAGCAGCACGGACAGCGCGCCCGCCGCCGTCAGGATGCCCGTCCATCCCGCCTCGCCGTCCGAGAGGGGTGACAGGAAGGCGACCACCGCCAGCAGCGGCACGATCATCAGGTCCTCGAACAGGAGAATCGCGACCGACTTCTGTCCCTCCGCGCTCGACAGCTCGCCGCGGTCCTGCAGCACCGACATGATGACGGCGGTCGAGGACAGGACGAAGCCCGACCCGGCGATGAAGGCGACCGTGGCCGGAAAGCCGAACACCACGGCGCCCGCCAGCGTCAGGGTCGCGATCGCGCCGGCGACCTGGGCGAGACCGAGCCCGAAGATCTGCCCGCGCATGGCCCAGAGCTTGGGCGGGCGCAGCTCCAGTCCGATCACGAACAGGAACATCACGACCCCGAGCTCCGAGAAATGCAGGATGGACTGCGCGTCGGTGAACAGCCCGAGCATCGACGGCCCCACCAGCAGGCCGGCCGCGAAATAGCCGAGGACCGAGCCGAGCCCGAGCCGCCGGAACAGCGGCACGGCGACCACGGCCGCCCCCATCAGCACCGCCGCGGGAGCGATGGTCTGCCCGAGGCTCAGATCCGCCATCAGGACACCTCTCGCGCGGCCTGAGCCGTATTGGTGCGGGTGGCCGCCCGGACGCACGACGCGACGTCGCCGCCGAGGAGCTCGATCGAGCGCTTCATCGCCGCTGTCTCGAGCGCGGCGGTGCTCATCTGGAAGGTGATGCGCGAGACGCCGCCGAGCGCTTCGCAGGCGCGGAGCATCTTGGCCGCGACGGTGTCCGGATCGCCGACGAGGAATGCGCCTTCCGGACCGGCCATGGCGTCGAACTGCGCCCGAGACGGGGTCGACCAGCCGCGCTCGCGGCCGATGCTCCCGGTCAGATGCGCCCAGCCGGGAAAGAACGCGTCCCTCGCCGCCGTGTCGCTCTCGCCGACGAAGCCCATCGCATGAACGCCGACCTTGAGCGTTTCCGGGTCGTGACCGGCGGCGGCGCCGGCCTTGCGATAGAGATCGACGAGCGGGCGGAAGCGCTCGAACGTCCCGCCGATGATCGCCACCATCAGCGGCAGGCCGAGCGCTCCGGCGCGCGCGAAGGACTTCGGCGTCCCGCCGACGCCTACCCAGAGCGGCAGCTGCGGCTGATGCGGGCGCGGGTAGACGCCCTGTCCCTTCAGCTCGGCGCGGAAGCGACCCTTCCAGATCGGGTGGGTCGTCTCGTTGAGCTCGCGGAGCAGATCGAGCTTCTCCGCGAAGAGCTCGTCGTAGTGCCGGGGATCCATTCCGAACAGGGGATAGGCCTCGCCGAACGAGCCCCGGCCGACGACGATCTCGGCGCGACCCCTCGCGATCAGGTCGAGGGTCGCGAATTCCTGGAAGATCCGGACCGGATCGGCGGCGCTCAGCACCGTGACGGCGCTCGTCAGTCGGATCCGGCTGGTGCGGGCCGCGGCCGCGGCCAGGATGACGGCGGGCGCCGAATCGAGGAATTCGGCGCGATGATGCTCGCCGATGCCGAAGACATCGAGCCCGACCCGATCGGCAACCTCCACCTCCTCGAGCAGGTCGGCCATGCGATCGGTTGCCGAAGGCGGCTTGCCCGTCGCCGGGTGGGGGAGGATCGCGGCGAAGCTGTCGATTCCGATTTCCATGACTGATCCTTGCAAGCTCGCCCGGCGATGCGCCGGCGGGACACGGGTTGGAGGACGACGCGCGGGCGGATGGCGCTCCGTCCGGGACAGGGCGGGCAGGTCTCGGGTCTCGCTCGCGATTCCGGACCCGCCTGCCCGGCGAGCCGGCTAGATCTCGAGCGCCCGCAGCAGGCGTTCCAGATCGCGCTCGCCCTCCCTGGTCTGCGCTCCGGCCTTCAGCCCGCCGCGGATCAGCTTCTCGGCCGCGGGGCGCTGGAAGAGTCCGGCCCACGCTTCATGCTCGCGACCATAGCCGTCGCGAAGGTCTGAGGGGGGCATGGCCTTCTTGGCGGCCGCGATGACACCTTCGGGCAGGGCGGCGATGTTGCGCGCCAGCCGATCGACGAAGCCGTCGAGCTCCGCCGCCGGCAGCGCGCGATTGATCCAGCCATAGCGTTCGGCCGTCAGAGCGTCGATCAGTTCGGCACCGAGGATCACTTCCAGCGCGCGGCCGCGCGTCATCCGGCCCGACAGATATTGGGTGGCGCCGGCTCCGGGCGTGATGCCCATCAAGGCCTCGCACTGGGCAAGCCCGGCCCGTCCTTCCGCGGCGAAGGCCATGTCGGCCGCGGCGACGAACTCCGCGCCGCCGCCGCGGGCGAGACCGGCGAGCTTGACGATCGTCACCTGCGGCTGCTGGCGCAGAAGCTCCCCGAAAGCCTGGAACGGATTGAGGTCGCCGGGTGTGTCGCGCGCCAGATCGTCGAAGGCGTGCGGCTCGTCGATCAGCGTCATGTCGACATGGGCGATGAAGAACTCCGGATCCGCGCTCTCGAACACGATGACGCGGATGTCGGGGTCGTCGCGCAGCTGCAGAAGAACGCGGCGGATCTCGCTCATCAGGGGAACGTCGAGGACGTTGACCGGCGGATTGCCGATCGTGATCGTCGCGACGCCGCCGGCCCGTGACAGGTGGAGCGTGCGGAAGTCGGTATCGGTCATGGTGGGTCTTTCTCTTCCGAAGGGTTCCGGAGCCTCCGTCCGTCGCTTCCATGGCGGCGTGACGCCGGGCCTTGGGCCGGTTGGCCTATTCCCGGGCTTCCTGCCAGTGGGGATAGGTGACGTAGGCGGTGAGCGCGCCCTCTTCGTGTGAGCGGATCGTGACCGTCTCGCCCCTGGGCATATGGACGATCTCGCCGGGACCTGCGGTGACGATGCCGGATCGGCCCGACACCGAGAGCCGTCCCTCGAGGACGACCATCACATCATCGACGGCCATCATCTCCGCGAGCGTCTGGTCCGGCCCATAGCGCCCATAGCCGATGGTGACCGGGAAGCCGTGGCGCTGGTCGACCAGATCCCCGTCCTGTCCCGGGCTGCGCTCCAGCGCCGCGTCGGTGACGGTGAACTTGCGGACCTCCATGGGGCATTCTCCCTTTTTTCGGTTTGGTCGAGCCTCGGCCTGAATTCCGCCGAGCGCCGGCGCGACGCGCCCACCCGGCCTTCTTCGTGGCGTTGCCGGCCGGGTCGCGTCCGGCGATCGCGCCGTCTGTGCCGGTCAGTCCGGAAGGGGAATATGCTCGGCCCGGTCGTCGGCCGGCAGGTCGAAGCGGCCATGGCCCCAGTCCTGCGCGCGCCATTCGGCCTTGGCCTGTTCGATGCGCTCCTGCGACGACGCGACGAAATTCCACCAGATGTAGCGGGGGCCCGGCAGCGTGGCGCCGCCGAGGATCATCAGGCGCGCACCCCGGTCGCCGGCCCTGACCGCGATGCTGTCCCCGGGACGGAAGACCATCATCCGGCCGGCCTCGAAATCCTGGCCGGCGATCGAGATCGAGCCCTCGACGATGTAGAGGCCGCGGTCCTCGTGACCCTGCGGCATCGGCAGCCGGCTTCCGGCGGCGAGCGTCACGTCGGCGTAGAAGGTCTCCGAATACAGGGTCGCGGGGGCCGTCTGACCATAGGCGGTCCCGAGGATGAGGCGGACCGAGACACCGCCGTCCTCGATCACCGGCAGGGCCGGCGCGCCATGATGCTCGAAGAGCGGCGCCATATCCTCGTTGCGCTCGGGCAGCGCCAGCCAGGTCTGGATGCCGAACAGGCCGTTCGGCCCGCTTCGGGCGGCGGCCGACGTGCGCTCGGAATGGGTCACCCCGCGCCCGGCGACCATCCAGTTCAATTCGCCCGGACGGATGATCTGGTCGGCCCCGGTGCTGTCCCGGTGATGGAAGTCGCCGCGAAACAGGTACGTGACGGTGGCGAGGCCGATATGAGGGTGCGGCCGGACGTCGACGCCCTGTCCGGTCAGAAGTTCGGCCGGCCCGGCCTGGTCGAAGAAGATGAACGGTCCGACCATCTGCCGCTGCGGCGCCGGCAGGGCGCGCCGGACCTCGAAGCCGCCGAGGTCGCGTGTTCGCGGAACGATGAGGGTCTCGATCGCGTCGAGGCCTGCTCCATCGGAGGAGCCGGGTTCGATCGCTGGGTTCCAGCTCATGCGTCTTGTCCTCTCCGGGGCTGCAGGCGGCATCGCCCATTGCAGATACCAGCACGAAGAGTGGCGAGCGGCTGCGTTCCGGACTAGGTCCTCAATGCGCCACGCTGTGTCGCGGCAAGTGGAACGCACCGGTCGCCTTCGTCCGGCTGGACCAACGCCTCCGCGCCGTTCTCGACAGGGTCTCGCCCGGTCGTGGACTTAGGCGTCCAGCCCCCAGACGTCCGGATTGCGCGCGAAGTAGTCGATCAGCATCTCCGTGAGCACGCGCACCTTCAGCGTCGGATGCGGGCTCGGCGGGCGGACGACATAGGCGGCTCCCGGAGGCGCCGGATAGCGCGTCATGATCGGGACCAGCGCGCCCGAGGCCGTATAGTCGTGGATGATGCAGATGGGCAGCCAGGCGATGCCGAGGCCGGCCGCCGCCGCGGAGGCGAGCGCCGTGGCGCTGTCGGCCTTGAACCTGCCCTGCGGCTGGACCGTGACGATCCTGTCGCCGTCCATGAACTGCCAGGGTTCCGTTCCCTGCATGAGCGCCTCGTGCCCGGCGATCTCGTCCGGCGTCTCGGGCGACCCCTGCGCCTCGATATAGTCCGGGCTCGCGACCAGCTTGCCATGGATCGGCCCGACCCGCCGGGCGATCAGGTTGGAGTCCTGCAGGTAGGCGCCCCGGATCGCGCAGTCGAAGCCCTCGGCGACGAGATCGACGTAGCGATCGCTGTAGGAGGCATGGATGTGGAGCTGCGGGTGCAGGCGGGCCATGTCCGCGAGCACCGAGGCGAAGTGGGTCGGCCCGAAGGTCAGCGGCATGGCGATCCGCAGCCGGCCGCGGAGGTCTCCGGTCGGCAGGATCGTTTCCCGGGCGGCGTCGATCTCGGCGCTGGCTCTGGCGGCATGGTCGCGGAACATCACGCCCGCTTCCGTGAGCGCGGCGCCGCGCGTCGTGCGTGCCAGAAGCTGCACCCCGAGTTCTGCCTCGATGCGCAGAAGCCGCCGGCTGACGATCGACTTGGAGACGCCGAGCCGGCGCGCCGCGGCCGATACGCCACCCGCATCCGCGACCGCGACGAATGTCTGCAGCGCCTCGATGTCCATTTCGGCGTTCCTCGTTCGGCGACACAGCTAGCCGGACTATGGCACTAGCCCGGCGCCGAGGGGAATGCCGAAATGCGTCGACGATGTTCAATCAGGAAGGCACCCCATGGGCTTTGTCACGACCGACGACGACGTGCAGATCTTCTACAAGGACTGGGGCCCGAGGGACGCCCCGCCGATCGTCTTCCACCATGGCTGGCCGCTCAGTTCCGACGACTGGGACGCGCAGATGCTCTTCTTCCTGTCGAAGGGCTATCGCGTGGTGGCGCATGACCGGCGTGGCCATGGTCGCTCCGCCCAGGTCTCCGAGGGTCACGACATCGATCATTACGCGGCCGACGCCTTTGCCGTCGTCAGGGCGCTGGACCTGAAGGGCGCGGTTCACATCGGCCATTCCACCGGCGGCGGCGAGGTAGCGCGCTATCTGGCCATGTTCGGCGAGCCGGCGGGCCGGGTGGCCAAGGCCGTCCTCGTCGCCGCCATTCCGCCGCTCATGCTGAAGACCGGCGACAACCCCGAAGGAACGCCGAAGGCCGTCTTCGACGGCTTTCGGAGCGCGCTGGCCGGCAACCGCGCGCAGTTCTTCCGCGATGTCCCTGCGGGGCCGTTCTACGGCTTCAACCGGGATGGCGCGACGGTGCACGAGGGCGTGATCCAGAACTGGTGGCGCCAGGGCATGATGGGGAGTGCCAAGGCGCATTACGACGGCATCAAGGCCTTCTCGGAGACCGACCAGACCGAGGACCTCAAGGCGATCACCGTTCCGACCTTGGTGCTGCATGGCGAGGACGACCAGGTCGTCCCGATCGCCGCCTCGGCCCTGAAAGCGGTCAAGCTGCTTACGAACGGCTCGCTGAAGACGTATCCCGGTCTCTCGCACGGAATGCTGACGGTGAACGCTGATGTGCTGAACGCCGACATCCTGGCGTTCGTCGGGAGCTGAAGTGGCTGTCGGCGCCGTCCCTTCAAGCGAAGGACGGCGCCGTAAAGAAGCATAAGCGACCTTCAACGAAAGACCCTCAGCGCGCGCTCAGCTATTGGACATCGCTCAACGCCTTAAACACGGGAACAAGAGCTTGAAACGCCGAGTGTGGGCCTGATACGATCAACTTTTGAAGGACTTTACATAATCCTGAAAGGAAGGGCAGACTGCTCCCGCGGGGTAGAAATTGAGTAGGCCAGCAAAATGTGAGTGAAAGGCGAACGAGAGCAACAATTAAGCAACGGCGAAAACCGCCACCAAAACTACGCTATCGCCGCCGTGTATAGCCGTCACTCCCACTCGATGGTCCCGGGCGGCTTTGAGGTGACATCGTAGACCACGCGGTTGACGCCGCGGACCTCGTTGATGATGCGGGTGGCGGTGGCACCGAGGAAACGCATGTCATATGGATAAAAGTCCGCCGTCATGCCGTCGGTCGATGTCACCGCGCGCAGGCCCACCACGTAATCGTAGGTTCGGCCGTCGCCCATCACGCCCACCGTCTTCACCGGCAGCAGCACCGCGAACGCCTGCCAGATGATGTCGTAAAGACCGGCGCGGCGGATTTCCTCGATATAGATCGCATCGGCCTTGCGCAGGATATCGAGCTTGTCGCGCGTGATGTCGCCGGGGCAGCGGATGGCGAGGCCCGGCCCCGGAAACGGATGGCGGCCGACGAAGACGTCCGGCAGGCCGAGCTCGCGGCCAAGCGCGCGCACCTCGTCCTTGAACAGCTCGCGCAGGGGTTCGACGAGCTTCATGTTCATGCGCGCCGGCAGGCCGCCGACGTTATGATGCGACTTGATCGTCACCGACGGTCCGCCGGTGAACGACACGCTCTCGATCACGTCGGGATAGAGCGTGCCCTGCGCCAGAAACTCCGCGCCACCGATCTTCTTCGCCTCGTCGTCGAACACGTCGATGAACAGCTTGCCGATGATCTTGCGCTTCTGCTCGGGATCGCTGACGCCCTCCAGCGCGCTGAGGAACATGTCGGACGCATCCACATGCACCAGCGGAATGTTGTAGTGGTGGCGAAACAGGTCCACCACGGTCTCGGCCTCGGCCAGCCGCAGCAGGCCGTGATCGACGAACACGCAGGTGAGCTGGTCGCCGATCGCCTCGTGGATCAGCACCGCCGCGACCGCCGAATCGACGCCGCCGGACAGGCCGCAGATCACCCGCCCCTTGCCGACCTGCGCGCGGATTTTCTCGATCGCTTCCTCGCGGAAGGCGCGCATGGTCCAGTCACCCTTGAGGCCCGCGACCTTGCGCACGAAGTTGCGCAGCAGCTTCGCGCCATCCGGCGTGTGCGCGACCTCGGGATGAAACTGCATCGCGTAGAACTTGCGCGCGTCATCGGCGATCACCGAGATCGGCGAACCGGCAGCCTTCGCCACGCCGCGAAAGCCCTCCGGCAGCTTGGTCACGCGGTCGCCGTGGCTCATCCACACGTCGTAATGGCCGCCCTTCTCCCACACGCCCTCGAACAGCGCGCAGTCGTCCGTCACCTCGATGGTGGCCCGGCCGAACTCGCGGTGATGGCCGCCCTCCACCGTGCCGCCGAGCTGCTGCGCCATGGTCTGCTCGCCATAGCAGATGCCGAGCACCGGAATTCCGGCGGTGAGGATCGACAGCGGCGCGGACGGCGCGTTGTCGTCCAGCACCGAGGCCGGGCCGCCGGAGAGGATGACCGCCCTCGGCCGCATGGCGCGGAACGCCTCCTCGGCCTTCTGGAACGGCACGATCTCGGAATAGACGCCCTCCTCGCGGACCCGGCGGGCGATGAGCTGAGTCACCTGGCTGCCAAAATCGACGATGAGGATTTTTTCATGCGCGGCGGCGACGTCCGGCGTCGCGGACGCTGCGGTCGGGATGGTGGTCGATGCTGAGGTCATGGCGCTGCAAATACGCGAGCAAGGCCACGCCCGCAATGGGCTGCGTCAAGGCGGACGCCGATATCCGCCCTGCGGCGATCAGGGCTCGCGTTCGAGGACGGCGACGAAAAACCCGTCCGTGCCGGTCCGGCGCGGGGTCATGGTCAGCCCCTCCGGCCCGGCCACGACGGCGCCTGAAAAGTCGGCGGCGGAAAAATGATCGATGCGATCGCCGAGCCCGCCGATGGCCTCGGCTGGCGGCACCACGGAGAAATTCGCGTTCCGCTCCACGAACGCCCTCACCTGCACGCCGTTCTCCTCCGGCAGCACCGAGCAGGTGACATAGACGATCCGCCCGCCCGGCCGGACCAGCGGGGCGGCGCGATCCAGCAGTTCGCCCTGCGCCTTCACGCGGATGTCGAGCGCGCCCGGCCGCATCCGCCATTTGGCGTCGGGGTTTCGCCGCCAGGTCCCGGTGCCGGTACAGGGGGCGTCGATCAGGACGAGATCGGCATCGCCGTTCAGATCGGACAGCGGCTCGGCCGCCCCCTTGGGCTGGCGCACCTCGGCATTGTGGACCCCGGCCCGCGACAGCCGCTCGAAGATCGGCGCGAGCTGGCGCTTGTCGGCGTCGGTGGCGACCAGCCGCCCCCGGCCCTCCATCATCGCCGCCAGCGCCAGGGTCTTGCCGCCCGCACCCGCGCACAGATCGATTACGGTCATGCCCGGCTTTGCGCCGGACAGCAGCGCCGCCAGCTGCGAGCCCTCGTCCTGCACCTCGACCCACCCCTTGACGAAGGCTTCCTCGGATTGGATCCCGGGGCTGCGGGCATCGGGGCCCAGCGCGATGCGCAGGCCCAGCGGCGACCACGGCGTCGGCTGCGCCCCGAGATGCGCCAGCGACGCCAGCGCCTTGTCCCGGCTGGCCTTCAGCGTGTTGACCCGCAGGTCCAGCGGCGCGCGGCGCGCCATGGCCGCGAGTTCAGCCACGCTATCCTCGCCGAAGGCGCGCCCCACATGCGCGCCCAGCCATTCGGGATAGTCGCCCGCAACGTGGGGCGGCGCGCCATCGAGCGAGCGGCCGGCCAGCGCGGCCCGTTCCGCCTCGGTGAGCCCCGCCGGATTGTGGCGCTCGCCGTCGAACAGGGCCTCGATGCGGGCGGCGTCAAAACCGCGCTCCAGCACCAGCATGCCGATCATGCGCGCACGCGGCGTCTCGCTGCCCATGCGCCACGCGCTCGAGGCGAAACGGCGCAGCACGTCATAGACCAGCCCGGAGATCGCGGCACGGTCGCCGGAGCCGGCGAAGCGGTGCGCGGTCCCCCACTCCTTCAAGGCATTGGCGGCCGGCACGCGATCGGAGACGATTGCGGACAGGACCTCGATGGCGGCGGAAATACGGGCAGCGGGAGTCATGGGATGGCGAACCTTCGGCCGGGCTGGAACCCGACACGGATCGGGATCGACACATCAATCGCAGGCAGCGGCTATAGCGGCGGCGGTCCGGCGTGACAATGCAGTCGTCTGGAACGGCTAGGCTATGGCGGTCATGCGCCTGCCTGTGCGGCGGCGCGGCCCGGTTGCGACGGAGTAAATGCGATGACCGAATTCCGCCTGACCCAACTCTCGGACACCCACCTGAGCGAACAGCTGCCGCAGCTTCAGGGCAACTTCGCGCGCGTCGCCGAACACATCGACCGGACCCGGCCGGATCTCGTGGTGAACACCGGCGATGTCTCGTTCGATGGCGTCAACGATCCGTCGGACCTGCACTATGCGCGCGCGATGCACGACCAGCTGCCTGTGCCGTGCCGTTTCATCCCCGGCAACCACGATATCGGCGACAACCCGACCCGCACCGGCGCGCCACCGCGCCACACGCCGACAGGGCAAAGCCTGCGGACCTTCGTCGAGGTCCTCGGCGACGACCGCTTCAGTTTCAGCGCGGCCGGGTGGCACTTCATCGGGATCAATGCACTCGTGATGAACACAGGCCTTGCGGAGGAAGAGGATCAATTGGCCTGGCTGGGGTCCGAACTGGCACGGATCGGCGACAGGCCGCTGGCGCTCTTCACCCACAAGCCGCTGTTTCGCACCGCGCCGGACGATATTGAATTGCCTGAAACAGCCCAGAGATATTCCCCGGTTCCGGCGCGTGCAAAACTGCTCGACCTGCTCGGCACGACCGACCTGCGCCTGGTTGCGAGCGGTCACGTCCACCAGAGCCACGACTATACATTCGGGCACACGCGCCATATCTGGGCGCCATCCACCACATTCGTGATCGCCTCCGACGCGCGGCAGGCACGGGTCGGAGAAAAGAAAGTCGGGCTGGTCGAATACTGCTTCCGGCCAGAGGGTTTCGAGGTGCGCTTCGTTCGCGCGCCGGGACAGGACGACATCGACCTGCATGCCGCGGTCGATCTCACACCCTACGGATACTGAGCGAGAAGTCCCGTCACACGACGGGAAACAGGATGCGGATCGCCAACCAGATCCACATCACGATCACCACGAAGCAGCCCGCCGCGAAAGCGGCCGAGCGTGCGTTCACATTGTTCGATGTCACGAAGATGCCGGCATGCGCATAGCGGGTGATGACGAACACCCACGACAGCAGCACCAGCAAGAGGTCCATCTTCCGGAGCGGCAATGCGATCGCCACCAGCATATAGAACAGCACCGGCAGCTGGAACTGGTTGTTGAGGCAGTTGCCGACCTGCGCGGCGCGGCCGACATCGTCCGGCCAGCCGAGCGCGATGTCCTGCGGCTTCAGCCGGCCGGAGCGGAACACGCCACGCCGTGTCACGGCGAGCCCCACCATCAGCGCCAGTGACAGGCCGACGAGACAAAACACCGGCAGCAGAACCATCGGAACCGTCATTGCATCGCCCTCGTCTGCGTCGTCTCCCGGCGCGACCCTAAACCGGGCGCGAGCCGATCAGCCAGACTTTTTCATGCAGAACAAAATGGCCGGGACATGCCCGGCCATTCGCACCTGTTCACTCAGACGTTGCGCGCTCAGGCCTTGTCGGGCCCGACGCGCACGAGCTGCTTGCCGAAATTCGCACCCTTCAGCAGGCCGATGAAAGCCTCCGGCGCGCTCGCCAGTCCCTCGGTGACGAATTCGCGATGCTTGAGCTTGCCCTCGCGCAGCCACTGCGACATGTCGCGGATGAAGTCCGGATACATGCTGTCGAAATCGCGCACGATGAAGCCGCGGAAGTTCAGCCGCTTCACCAGAATGGCGCGCATGATGCTGTGCGCCCATTTCGGCACAGGTCCGGCGCCCGTGGCATTGTACTCGGCGATCAGGCCGCAGACCGGGATGCGCGCGAAGAAATTGAGCAGCGGATAAACCGCCTCGAACACCGCGCCGCCGACATTCTCGAAATACACGTCGATGCCATTCGGGCACGCGGCCTTCAGCTTGGCGGCAAGATCCGGATCGCGATGGTCGAGGCAGTCGTCGAAGCCGAGTTCGTTCTTGACGTAATCACACTTCTCCTTGCCGCCGGCGATGCCGATGGCCCGCGCGCCCTTGATCTTGGCGATCTGGCCGACCGCCGAACCGACAGCGCCGGAAGCGGCAGCGACCACGACGGTCTCGCCCGCCTTCGGCTGGCCGATCGCGAGCAGGCCGGTGTAGGCCGTCATGCCGGGCATGCCGAGCACGCCGACGGCCGTCGAGATCGGCGCGTTCGCCGGATCGACTTTACGCAGGCCCTTGCCGTCGGACAGCGCATGGGTCTGCCAGCCGGTATGCGAGAGCACGATGTCGCCGGTGGCGAAGGCCGGGTTGCTGGAGGCCACCACTTCGCACACAGCGCCGCCCTCCATCACGCCGTCGACCGGCACCGGAGCCGAGTAGGACGGCCCCTCGCTCATGCGGCCGCGCATGTAGGGGTCGAGCGACAGCCAGATCGTCCGCAGCAGAACCTGTCCCTCCCCCGGCGTCGGAACATCGAAGGACTCGAGGCGGAAATTTTCAGGCTTCGGCTCCCCCGTGGGGCGGGAGGCAAGAACGATTCTCTGGGCCTGGCTCATGGATGCGCTTCCTCAGGTTAAGGGGTGCGCCTCCATAGCCCTCCGCCCGATCCATGCACAAGCATGAATTTAGCCGGGATTGACCCTTCGCTTCGAAATGTGATGTTATAACATATCAAATATGGAGACTTGCATGCGGCTACCCGTTACCGTCCTGTCCGGCTTCCTTGGAGCAGGAAAGACCACCCTCCTCAACCACATCCTGAACAATCGGGACGACCTGCGGGTCGCGGTCATCGTCAACGACATGAGCGAGGTGAATATCGACGCCGCACTGGTGCGCGAGGGCGGCGCTGAACTCAAGCGGCAGGAGGAGCGGCTTGTGGAGATGTCCAACGGCTGCATCTGCTGCACGCTGCGCGAGGATCTTCTCAAGGAAGTCGCTACACTCGCTCGCGAAGGCCGTTTCGACTACCTGCTGATCGAATCCACGGGAATCTCCGAGCCGATGCCCGTGGCGGCGACTTTCGAATTCGAGGACGAGAACGGTCAATCGCTGTCCAGCGTCGCGCGGCTTGACACCATGGTCACGGTGGTCGATGCGCTGAATTTCCTGCGCGATACCATCTCCGCCGACATGCTCGCGGACCGCGACCAGATCGCCGGCGAGGACGACACCCGTGCAGTCGCTGAGCTGCTGATCGAGCAGGTTGAATTCGCCGACGTCATTGTCGTCAACAAGATCGACCTCGTCACACCCGCACAGCGCGAGGCCCTGATCGGCACGCTGAAGCGCCTCAATCCCGAAGCCGCGATCATCGAAAGCGAGTTCGGCAAGGTGCCGCTCCGCGCGCTCCTCAACACCCGGCGTTTCTCTTATGAAAGAGCGAGCCAGTCCGCCGGCTGGATGCGCGAGCTTCAGGGGCTCGGCCACACGCCGGAAACCGAGGAATACGGCTTCTGGAGCTTCGTCTACCGCTCGCGGCGACCGTTTCACCCGCAGCGCTTTCACCGCTTCATCACGTCCGAATGGCCGGGCGTGATCCGCGCGAAAGGCTTTTTCTGGCTCGCCTCGCGGATGGATTTCGCCGGCTCGTTATCCCGTGCGGGAGCCATCGTTCGCCACGAACCGGCGGGCGTGTGGTGGGCCGCGACCGAGCCCGGCCGCTGGCCGGCCGATCCCGACTGGCGCGCAAGCGTCATGAAGTCCTGGTCCGATCCTTATGGCGACCGGCGGCAGGAACTGGTGTTCATCGGCACGCCGGGCATGTCGAAGGACAGCATCGTCGCGGCGCTCGATGGCTGCCAGCTCACGGGCGCGGAAATGGCGCTGGGACCGAAGCGATGGACCGGACTTCGCGACCCCTTCCCCGGATGGCGACGCGGCGAGGCCGCGTGATGACACGCCCGCTGCTGCTGGAGGTTCTGCGTGCGCTGACGCGCGCGCCGGACCACGGCGCGACGCTCACCAACCTGATGGCTTGCGAGGACGCGGATACCCCCACCGCCTGCGAATGCGGATGTGGCGAGGGACACCTCGCCACATCCGCCATTCATGCCGCCGACGTGGCAGAGGAGGGCGATCAGCCGACGAGGCCGCCCGGATAGTTCGGGGCCTCGCGGGTGATCGTCACGTCGTGGACGTGGCTTTCGCGCAGGCCAGCGCCGGTGATGCGAACGAACTGCGCCTTGTCGTGGAAATCCTCGATGGTCTTCGCGCCGACATAGCCCATCGCGGCGCGCAGGCCGCCCGCCAGCTGATGCAGCACGTTGCCGACCGGCCCCTTGTAGGGCACCTGGCCCTCGATGCCTTCCGGCACCAGCTTCATGCTGTCCTTGATGTCCTGCTGGAAGTAGCGGTCGGCCGAGCCGCGTGCCATCGCTCCGACCGAGCCCATGCCCCGATAGGCCTTGTAGGACCGGCCCTGCCACAGAAAGACCTCGCCCGGCGTCTCGTCGGTGCCGGCCAGCAGCGAGCCGACCATGGCGATGTCGGCGCCCGCGGCGAGCGCCTTGGCGAGGTCGCCGGAATATTTGATACCGCCATCGGCGATGACCGGCGTGTTCGATTTCTTCGCCGCCTCGACCGCGTCCATGATCGCAGTCAGCTGCGGCACGCCGACGCCCGCCACCATGCGCGTGGTGCAGATCGAGCCCGGACCGATGCCGACCTTCACCGCATCCGCTCCGGAATCGATCAGCGCCTGGGTGCCGTCGGCGGTCGCGACGTTGCCCGCCACCACCTGCACCGCGTTCGACAGCTTCTTGATGCGGTTGACCGCCTCCAGCACGCGGGCCGAATGGCCGTGGGCGGTGTCCACCACGATGACGTCAACGCCCGCATCGATCAGCTTCTCGGTGCGCTCGAAACCGCCCTCACCGACCGTGGTTGCGGCGGCGACGCGCAGGCGGCCCTGCTCGTCCTTGCTGGCGAGCGGATAGGCCACCGCCTTCTCGATATCCTTCACCGTGATGAGGCCGACACACCGATACTGGTCGTCCACCACCAGCAGCTTTTCGATCCGGTTCTGATGCAGGAGCCGCTTGGCCTCTTCCTGGCTGACGCCCTCGCGGACCGTGACCAGCTTGTCGCGGGTCATCAGTTCTGAGACCTTCTGCTGCGGATCGGTGGCGAAGCGGACGTCGCGGTTGGTGAGGATGCCGACCAGCTTGCCGGGCCGCGCCGGGCCGCCGCCGGTCACCACCGGAATGCCGGAAATCCCATGGGTCTTCATCAGCGCCAGCGCGTCCGCCAGCGTGGCGTCGGGCTCGATGGTCAGCGGGTTCACGACCATGCCGGATTCGAACTTCTTGACCTGCCGCACCTGAGCGGCCTGCCCGTCGGGATCGAAATTGCGATGGATCACGCCGATGCAGCCGGCCTGGGCCATGGCGATCGCCATGCGGGCTTCGGTCACGGTGTCCATGGCGGAGGCGATGATCGGAACGTTCAGCGGGATGGCGCGGGTCAGAAAGGACCGGATATCCGCGTCGGACGGCAGAATGTCCGAGAGGCCAGGCTTCAGCAGGACGTCGTCAAACGTGTAGGCATCGACAAATCGGCTATTCGGGCGCTCGGCGGCCATCACCAACTCCTTGGCGGCCCACGGCCGCGCTCTGATAAAATACGGAGCGGGCATCCGGCTGAGCGGCGCTCAGCGGTGGAATCGCGATCCGTCGGAAGGGTTGGCGGCGGTCGATAGCACGGGAAAATGACGATTCATAGCGGGGATCAGCCATGCCCTTTCATAAGGCCTGTTTCATAAGGCCTGTGCATGGCCGCCCCTGCCCTCAGCGGGGATACCCCGGCGGCGGCCCGTGCTCGCGGATCGCCTCGACCACCTCCCTGTGCCGGCGGTCCTCACGCTTCATGTGCACCGCAATCAGCGCGTGCGCCGACGGCACGAAAAACAGGATCGGGAACATCAGCCCGAGGATCACGCAGACCACGATCAGCACGACATTCAGAACGGCCGAAAACGGCTGGCCGTTGAGCAGAAGCCCGAGCGGCGGCAGCAGAGCGGCGAGAATGTAAATCATGGCAGGGCCTCCAGTCCCTCGATCGCAATGTGGGGAGCCCCGCGCCCCGTGCAATGCCCGTCGCGCCAGAAACGGGCTCAAGCGGCGCGACACCGGCGCGGCAGAATGCTACAGCGCCGGTCCCGGTGATTCAGAAAACCGACCTTCCGAGGAACGTCAGGCGGCATGTTCAAAGACCGCGTCATCCCGTTGATCGTCGCCGCAGCGCTGTTCATGGAGAACATGGACTCGACGGTGATCGCCACCTCGCTGCCCGCGATCGCGGCCGACATCGGCACCAACCCGCTGACGCTGAAACTGGCCATCACGTCCTATCTGCTGTCGCTGGCCGTGTTCATTCCGGCGAGCGGCTGGACCGCCGACCGCTTCGGCGCGCGCACCGTGTTCAGCGGCGCCATCGCCGTGTTCATGCTCGGCTCGATCGGCTGCGCGCTGTCCTCCTCCATCACCGATTTCGTGATCGCGCGCATCGTGCAGGGGCTCGGCGGCGCGATGATGACGCCCGTCGGCCGCCTCGTGCTGTTGCGCTCCACCGACAAGAGCAAGCTCGTCAGCGCCATGGCCTGGGTCACCGTGCCCGCGCTGATCGGGCCCGTGATCGGCCCGCCGCTCGGCGGCTTTATCACCACCTATTTCTCGTGGCACTGGATCTTCCTGATCAACATCCCGATCGGAATCGTCGGCATCGTGCTGGCCCAGCGCTACATCGCGCCGATCAGGAGTGAACATCCCGAGCCGTTCGATCTGGTCGGACTGGTGCTGGCGGGACTGGGGCTTGCGGGTCTCGCCTTCGGACTCTCCGTCGCGGGCCTCAACCTGCTGCCATGGCAGTTCGTCGTCGCGCTGATCGTCGGCGGGGCGATCTTCATGGCGCTGTATCTGCGCCATGCCAAGCGCACCGCCTCGCCGGTGCTCGACTTCACGCTGCTGCGGCTGCCGACGATGCGCGCCAGCATGCTCGGCGGCTTCCTGTTCCGGCTCGGCCTCGGCGCGCTCCCCTTCCTGCTGCCGCTGATGATGCAGATCGGATTCGGACTGACGCCGTTCCAGTCGGGAATGGTGACGTTCGGTTCCGCCGTCGGCTCGCTCGGCATGAAGACGCTGGCGGCGCGCATCATCCGCGCCTTCGGCTTCCGCCAGATCATGATCGCCAATGCGCTGGTGAGTTCGGTGCTGCTCGCCGTGTGCGGACTGTTCACGCCCGCGACGCCGCTGCTGCTGATCCTCGTCATCCTGATCATTGGCGGCTTCTTCCGCTCGCTGCAGTTCACCGCGATCAACACCCTCGCCTATGCCGAGGTCGAACCGCAGCAGATGAGCCGCGCGACGACATTCGCCAGCGTGAACCAGCAGCTGGCGATTTCCGCAGGCGTCGCGCTTGGCGCCTTTGCCGTGGAGAGCACCATGCTGTTCCGTGGCGAAGCCGAACTCACGGCAGGCTCGTTCGGACCGGCCTTCGCGGTGGTTGCGGCGATGTCCGCGATCTCCACCTACTTCTTCTGGAAGCTTCCTGACGACGCAGGAAGCGAGATGTCCGGCCGGCAGGCCGCCGAAGTGGCGAGCCCGAAAGCGGCCGCGAAAGCCGCCGAGAAGGCTGCGGAAAAGCAGGCCGTGGAGACGACATCGGACGCGCGCGATCAGCGACTGGGTTAGCCGCGTCTCGCAGACCTGTCATTTGTGATCGAAACCGGCCCGTGATTTGCTTGCGCGATCCGTGATGTCCGCGGAACGGGGGATGCTCGATGTCGCGCCTGCTCGCGCTGGTTGCCGGTTTTGTCTCGATGCTTGTCTGCGGCCCCGGCTGGGCGCAATCTCCCGGAAGCAGCCAATGCCTCGCCATGGCGCAGGCGCTGCCGAACGTGACTTACGTCAACCTGCGCGTCGCGGCGAACGAGGATGTCCGCATCACCTATGCGGGCCACTCGACCTACGTGATCGAAACACCCGGCGGCGTGCGGATCGCGACCGACTACACCGGCACGTACGACACCGGCGGCGTGCCGGACGTCGTGACGATGAATCGCGCGCACTCCACCCACTACACGCTGCATCCTGATCCGCGCATCAAGCATGTGCTGCATGGCTGGAGCGACACCCCCGATGGCGCGAAACATGATCTCGTTGTCGGCGACGTGCATATCCGCAACGTGCCGACCGATATCCGCCGCTACATCTACGACAGCGGCAGCAGCGCGGCGATGGAGCCCAACGGCAATTCGATCTTCATCTTCGAGGTCGCCAATCTGTGCATCGGCCATCTCGGCCACCTGCATCATCCGCTCGACGAAACCCATCTGGCGGCGATCGGCCGTCTCGACGTGGTGATGGTGCCGGTCGACGGCACCTACACGATGTCACTTGAGGGCGTCGCGGAAATCGTACGACGGCTGCGCTCGTCGGTGGTGCTGCCGATGCATCGCTTCGGCACGCCGCTGCCCGATCTTCTCACCCGGCTGCGCGGACAATTCGCCGTGGAAGAGCGGACACAATCCTCGCTGACGATTTCCGCCGGAACGCTTCCCGCCTCGCCGACCGTCATCGTCCTCAGCGGCGTGTGAGCGTCGGCGCGCCGAAGCGGCGCCCGACGCGTCAGTCCTCGTTCCGCGCGCCGCGAAAGCCCGTCGCCAGCACGTAGCGCTCTGCCGAGTCCTGCCGGCTTGCGGCGGGTTTCACATGGCGCACGGTCTGATAGTCGCGCTTGAGCTGCGCCACCAGCTCCGCATCCGCCCCGCTCTGAAAGACCTTTGCGATGAACGTGCCGCCCGGCTTGAGCACCTCGGCGGCAAAGGCGGCCGCCGTTTCGACCAGACCCACGATGCGCAGCTGATCGGTCTTGCGATGCCCGGTGGTATTGGCCGCCATGTCCGACATCACGACATCGGCACCGCCGCCGAGCATCTCGCGCAGCCGCTCCGGCGCGCTGTCGTCGAGGAAGTCGATCTGCGCGAACTGGACGCCGGGAATCTCCGGCATCTCCAGCAGGTCGATCGCCACCACACGTCCCTTGCCTTCGACGGACCCGACGCGCTTCGCCGCGACCTGGCTCCAGCCGCCGGGCGCCGCGCCGAGATCGGCGACCGTCAGTCCGGGACGCAGCACGCGATACTTGTCGTCCATCTCGATCAGCTTGTAGGCCGCGCGCGAGCGATAGCCTTCCCGCCGGGCCTGCGCCACGTAGGGGTCGTTGAGCTGGCGTTCGAGCCAGAGTTTCGAGGACAGCTTGCGCTTGCCTCCCGTCTTGACGGTGACGTGCAAACGCCCTGTGGTGTCCTTGGCCATAATCTGTACAGACGATCCGGAATCAGCAGGCGGCGAAAGTGCCGTCCGCCCGCATCATCTCGACCAGCATGCCTTCGCGCAAGCCGCGATCGGCGACCCGCAGGCGCGGCAGCGGAAAAGCCTGCCGCACGGCATCCAGAATGGCGCAACCCGGCAGCACCAGATCGGCGCGATCCTCGCCGATGCACTGGTTCCTCGCGCGATCCTCGTAGGTCATCGCGAGCAGCCGCTCCACCGCCCCGGTGATGTCCGCATCGCTCATCCAGACGCCATCCACCCGCCGACGATCATACCGGGCCAGTTCGAGGTGAACGCCTGCGACAGTGGTGACGGTTCCGGAGGTGCCGAGGAGATGCATCTGATCGAGGTCGCGACCATGGGCGGCGGCGAACGGCACGAGGTGCTGGGCGACGAACGCGATCATGGCGTCGTAGCTCTGGCGCGTGACGGCCTTGCCTCCGAACCGCTCTGCGAGCGTGACCACGCCCAGCGGCAGCGAGGTCCACCCCTTCATCGCCGGACCACCATCCGCATCACGCTCGACCCGGACCAGTTCGGTCGAGCCGCCGCCGATATCGAACAGGATGGCGCCGCGCGAATCCTGCCCCAGCAAGGGAGAGCAGCCGACCACCGCGAGCGTCGCCTCGGTCTCGCGATCGATCACCTCCAGCTGCATGCCGACTTCGTCCACGACGCGGCCGAGAAAAACGTCGGCGTTCGCCGCCGCGCGGCACGCCTCGGTCGCGATCAGCCGCAAGCGCGTCGCGCCGCGCAGATCGATCTTGTCCCGGCAGACACTGAGCGCCGACAGCGCCCGGTTGATCGCCGCCTCGCTCATCCGGCCGGTTGTCGACACGCCCTCGCCGAGGCGGACGATCCGCGAAAAGGAATCGATGACGCGAAACCCCTCGTGCTCGGGCCGCGCGATCAGAAGCCGGCAATTGTTGGTGCCGAGATCGAGTGCCGCATAAACGGCCGCGCTCCTTCGCCCCTCATCGAGACGGGCATGCGCAAGACCAGCCTGTTTTGACGCCACGCGCTGCTCGCAGTCCGCGCGGGGCTGGGTCTCCCCGATCATCAAAAATCCATTCCCTTCGCTGCACATGCCGAGCTGCGCTCAAGGGCCGCATTCTCATGAATGTTTCATGACTGCCGGGCCCGCGACATGCCTGCAAGCGCCGCGCCAGTTTCGGCCGGAATATTCCGATTGCTGGTTCCAGCTTAGCAGGCGAACCGCCACGTGCAACCGCGGGGCACGGGTGCCATGTCCGCCGCCCGGTTGTGGCCTCCCCGCGCGTAACCTATCTGTTCCGGAGCGCCGCGCCATTCGCGCGCATTTTCCTCCCGATACGGCATCCCGAAGACCATGCAAGATCACTCTCCCCGCCTCACAACGGACGCCGCTATTGCACTGCAAAAATTCGGCGTCGGGCAGCCGGTTCGGCGCAAGGAGGACGACACGCTCGTCCGGGGCCGGGGCCGCTACACCGACGACATCAATCTGGATGGGCAGGCCTATGCCTGGATCGTGCGCAGCCCGCATGCCCATGGCGCGATTCGCGCGATCAACACCGAGACGGCGAAAACGATGCCGGGCGTGCTCGGCGTCTGGACCGGGGCGGACCTCGCGAGCGCCGGCTATCAGCCCTTCACCTGCGGCGTCCCGCTGAAGAGCCGCGACGGCTCTGCGCTGCTGCAGACGAACCGTCTGGCGCTCGCAATCGACCATGTGCGGTTCGTCGGCGATCCGGTTGCGTTCGTGGTGGCCGACACCTTGATGCACGCGCGCGATGCAGCCGAGGCCGTGGCGCTCGACATCGATCCGCTCCCCGCCGTGACCTCAGCCGAGGACGCCGCCGGCCCCGATGCCCCGCAGCTCTATGACACTATTCCGGGCAACGTGGCGCTGGATTATCACTCCGGCGACAGCGAGGCGGCAGATGCGGCATTCGCCAGGGCCGCGCATGTCGCGAAAGTCGATCTGCTGTCCACCCGCGTCGCGGTCGTTCCGATGGAGCCGCGCTCGGGCATCGGCGTCTACGACAAGGCCGAGGAGCACTTCACGCTGCACGTGCCGACGCAGGGCGTCGCGGGCAACCGCGAGACGCTGCGCAAGCTGCTCAACATGGGGCCGGGCAAGGTCCGCGTCCTGACACCGAATGTCGGCGGCTCGTTCGGCATGAAGGGCGTCGCCTATCCGGAATACATCTGCATCCTGCACGCCGCGCGCGAGCTCGGCCGCCCGGTGAAGTGGACCGACGAACGCTCGACCAGCTTCCTGTCCGACAGCCAGGGCCGCGCGCAGGATCTGCACGCCGAGCTCGCGCTCGATGCGCAGGGACATTTTCTGGCGCTGCGGATTTCCGGCTACGGCAATCTCGGCGCCTACATCACCGGCGTCGCGCCCATTCCGCTGTCGTCCAATATCGCGCGCAATGCCGCGAGCGTCTACCGCACGCCGGTGATCGTGTCGGACATCAAATGCGTCGTCACCAACACGACGCCAACCAACGCCTATCGCGGCGCGGGCCGCCCCGAGGGCAACTACATCATGGAGCGGCTGATCGACCGCGCCGCCGACGAGATGGGGATCGACCGCCTCGTGCTGCGCCGCCGCAATTATATCAAGCCTTCCGAATTGCCCTATCGGGCCGCCTCCGGCATGACCTACGACAGCGGTGATTTCCGCGGCGTTCTCGACGAGGCGCTGCGCATCTCCGACTATGCCGGCTTCGCCAAACGCAAGCGCGACAGCCGCAAGGCGGGCAAGCTGCGTGGCATTGCGGTCGGCTCCTATCTGGAAATCACCGCACCCTCCAGCCCCGAACTCGGCAAGATCGAATTCGGCGAGGACGGCGCCGTCACCATCACCACCGGCACGCTCGACTACGGACAGGGCCACGCCACGCCGTTCGCGCAGGTGCTGGCGGACCGGCTCGGCGTGCCGTTCGACAACATCCGCCTCGAACAGGGCGACAGCGATCTGGTCCACACCGGCAACGGCACCGGCGGTTCGCGCTCGATCACCGCGAGCGGCACCGCGATTGTCGAGGCGTCGAACCTCGTCATTGCCAAGGGCCGCACCGCCGCGGCGCATATTCTGGAAACGTCGGAGGCCGACATCGAGTTTGCCGACGGCCGCTTCACCATCGCGGGCACCGACCGCAGCATCGATATCATGGAGCTCGCCAAAACAATCCGCAAAGCACCCGCGCCGGATGGTGTGCCGAACTCGCTCGACGTCGATCACGTCGCGACCAACATTCCCTCCGCATTCCCGAACGGCTGCCACGTCTGCGAGGTTGAGATCGATCCCGACACCGGCGTCATCGAGATTGTGAAATATACCGCCGTGAACGACTTCGGCACGGTCATCAATCCGATGATCGTCGCAGGGCAGTTGCATGGCGGCGTCGTGCAGGGCATCGGCCAGGCACTCATGGAGTTCGTGCGTTACGATGCCGACGGCCAGCCGATCACCGGCTCGCTGATGGACTACGCTCTGCCCCGGGCGGAGGACGTGCCGTTCATGCAGGTCGGCGATCACCCCTCGCCCGCCACGACCAATCCGCTCGGCACCAAGGGCTGCGGCGAAGCCGGCTGCGCCGGCAGCCTCGCCTCGCTCGTCAACGCGGTCATCGACGCCCTGTCCGACCACGGCATCACGCATATCGACATGCCGCTGACGCCCGAGCGCGTCTGGCGCGCCATCCGCGACGCGAAGGCCAGCAGGGCGGCATGATCCTGCGCGCTTAGGGCGGCGAACAGGCCGCCCCTCGCAATTTGTGACCGGATCGCGTAACAGCAGCGCCATGAATGCCCCGAGCCCTGATGCCGCCGCGCCGAAAATCTATGTCGATGCAGACGCTTGCCCGGTCAAAGATGAAATCTACCGGGTCGCGCTGCGCCACGGCCTTGCCGTGGTGGTGGTCGCGGGCGGCTTCATCCGCGTGCCGGACGACCCGCTGATCTCGCGCATTGCGGCAGGCAGCGGGATGGACGCCGCCGACGACTGGATCGCCGCTCACATCGCCGCGAACGACATCGCCATCACCTCCGACATTCCGCTGGCGAGCCGCTGCGTGAAGGCGGGTGCGCATGTGCTCGCGCCGAACGGCAAACCTTTCACCGAAGCGTCCATCGGCATGACGCTCGCGGTCCGTAACCTGATGACCGACCTGCGCTCGGCCGGCGAGGTGACGGGCGGCCCGCGCGGCTTCTCGCCACGCGACCGCTCGGCGTTCCTGTCCGCCCTCGACCAGACCATCCGCCGCGCCACGCGCGGCCACGCAGGAGCCAGCCGGCCGTGAGCCCCCCTCTGATCCAGCTCAAGGACATCGCGCTCACCTTCGGCGGCACGCCGCTGCTGCAGGGCGTCGAACTGTCGGTTGAAGCCAGCGACCGGCTCTGCCTCGTCGGCCGCAACGGCTCCGGCAAATCGACGCTGCTGAAGATCGTCGCAGGCCTCGTCGAATCCGATCGCGGCACGCGCTTCGTGCAGCCCGGCGCGACCGTGCGTTACCTGCCACAGGAGCCGGACTTCAGCGGCGCGGCGACCACGCTCGACTATGTGATGGCGGGACTGACGGCCGGCGACGATGCCTATCAGGCGCGCTATCTGCTCGAACAGCTTGGGCTGACCGGCGACGAGGATCCCTCGCGCCTGTCGGGCGGCGAGGCCCGCCGCGCGGCGCTGGCGCGGGTACTCGCGCCCTCGCCCGATATTCTCCTGCTCGACGAGCCGACCAACCACCTCGACCTGCCGGTGATCGAGTGGCTGGAAAGCGACCTCAAGGCACGGCGCTGCGCGCTGGTTCTGATCAGCCACGACCGGCGTTTCCTCGCCAACCTGTCGACCGCAACGGCCTGGCTCGACCGCGGCGTGCTGCGGCGGATCGAGAAGGGGTTCTCCGCCTTCGAGGCATGGCGCGACGAAACGCTGGCCGACGAGGAGCGGCAGCAGCACAAGCTCGACCGCAAGATCGTCGCGGAGGAACACTGGCTGCGCTACGGCGTCTCCGGCCGGCGCAAGCGCAACGTCAAGCGGCTGTCCGATCTGCAGAGCCTGCGCGAGCAGCGCCGCACCCATCGCGGACCGCAGGGCCGCGCCAATCTCACCGCGAGCGAGGCCGACAAGTCCGGCACGCTGGTGATCGAGGCCGAGGGCGTCAGCAAGGCCTTCGACGGCCGCCCGATCGTGAGCGACTTCTCCACCCGCATCCAGCGCGGCGACCGCCTCGGCATCATCGGCCCCAACGGCGCGGGCAAGACCACGCTGATCAGCCTGCTGACCGGCGCACTGCAACCGGATTCCGGCCGGATCAAGCTCGGCGCCAACATTCAGATGGCGACGCTGGATCAGCACCGCGAGAGTCTCGACCCGCGCTCGACGCTGGCAGAAGCCCTCACCGACGGACGCGGCGATACGGTCACGGTCGGCGGCAAGACCAAGCATGTCTCCGGCTACATGAAGGACTTCCTGTTCGCGCAGGAGCAGATGCGCACGCCGCTTGAAGCGCTCTCCGGCGGCGAACGCGGCCGGCTGATGCTGGCGCGGGCATTGGCCAAGCCCTCCAACCTGCTGGTGCTCGACGAGCCGACCAACGATCTTGATCTCGAAACGCTCGACGTGCTTGAGGAAATGCTCGGCGACTATCAGGGCACGGTAATCCTCATCAGCCACGACCGCGACTTTCTCGACCGCGTGGTGACGTCGGTGATCGTGCCCGAGGGCAACGGCCGCTGGATCGAATACGCCGGCGGCTACAGCGACATGCTGGCGCAGCGCGGCGCGGACCTGAAGCGCGGGACAGCGGAATCAAAATCCGCCGCGTCGCCGCCAAGCGAGTCCGCGTCGAAGATATCTCCCGCCCCGTCCTCAAAGCGCAAGCTGAGCTTCAAGGACAAGCACGCGCTGGAGACTCTGCCGAAACAGATGGACGATCTGCGCGCAGAGATCGCGAAACATCAGGCCAAGCTTGACGATCCGGCGCTGTTCACACGCGACCGCAAGGCATTCGACGCCGCGGGCGCCGCCATCGCCGCCGCGCAGCAGCGGCTCTCCGAAGCGGAGGACCGCTGGCTCGAACTGGAAATGCTGCGCGAGGAAATCGAGGCGGATTAGTCGAGGTTTGAAGCTCGCGATCAGTCCGAGCTACTGTCTCACCCATGCCAGCGCACCGCGCCCGGCCGCAGCGCCGGTCGCGAAGCAGGCTTGCAGAAGATATCCGCCGGTCGGCGCTTCCCAGTCCAGCATCTCGCCTGCGACGAACACGCCGGGCAACCGGCGCAGCATGAAAGCATCGTCCACCTCGTCGCGCATGATGCCGCCTGCCGTCGAGATCGCGCGGTCGATCGGCGCAGGCGCAACAAGCCTCACCGGCACAGCATTGACAAGAGCGGCAAGTTCGGACGCTGAGAACTCTGCCAGCTTCCGCCCGGATGCAGCGGCCGTTTCGTGCAATACCGCAATCGCTGCGGGCGAAAGCCCTGTCGCCTTGCGCAGATGCGTGGAGACGGACTGCTTGCCGCGCGGCGCGGCCAACCTTTGCGCCAGATCACGCACCTCGCGATCCGGACGCAGCGCCAGCATCAGCGCGGCGGAGCCATTCGCCAGAACAGAGTCGCGCAGCGCCGCCGACAGCGCATAGACCGGCCCGCCCTCGATGCCGCTTGCGGTGATCATCACATCGCCGCGCACGGTGCGGCCATCGAATGTCAGCGCCACGGTTTTCAGCGGCGTTCCGGCGAACCGCGCGCGCATGTCGCCGGACCACGACGTGACGAATCCGCAATTGGCCGGGCGCAGCGGCGAAACCGCAACGTCCCTGCCCCGCAGCACGTCCTGCCAATGCCCGTCGGAGCCGAGTCGCGGCCAGCTCGCGCCGCCGAGCGCGAGCACGATCGCCTCCGCCGTCACGGGTGTTTCGTTCTCGAACGTCAGACGGCCCCCGGTGTCCCATCCCGTCCAGCGCTGACGAAATCTGAACGCGACGCCCGCATCGGACAGACGCCGCAGCCAGGCCCGCAGCAACGGCGAGGCCTTGAAGGCTTTCGGAAACACCCGCCCGCTCGATCCCACGAATGTATCCTCGCCGAGCGACGCGCTGAACGCGCGCAACTGGTCAGGCGTCAACGCATCGATCGCGGGCGACAGCCAGTCGCGCGCCGCGCCGTAGCGCACGAGAAACTGATCCAGCGGTTCGCCGTGCGTGAGATTGAGGCCGCCGCGACCGGCCATCAGCAGCTTGCGGCCCGCCGAAGGCATCCGGTCGTAGACCGTGACCCTTGCACCGCCGTGCGTCAGAACATCCGCGGCCATGAGACCGGCGGGGCCTGCGCCGATCACGGCAACCGGGGCCCCGCCATGTCCCGTCATGATGAGCAGTCCGCTCAGACGACCGAGGAGACCTTCGCGCCGCCGGCGGCCTGCGAAAGATACTTCTGCGTCTGAAAGAATGCGCCTTCCAGCGCCTGCGCACCCGTCATGTCGCTGATTTTCGCGAAGTTCGCGGCGATGGCGTCCGGCGTCCATTCGGACTGCGGCAGGTTCATGCCTTCGCTCTCCAGCACCTTCACCACCGCGAAGGAGCCGGCGCCCGCGCCCATGATGGTGCGCGACGGCGCGTCGTCGCTAAGCATATAGAGCACCGCCGGCGTGATCGCCTCGGGCTTCAGCAGCGCCAGCGCATCGGCCGGGATCAGTTCCTCGGTCATGCGCGTCGCCGCCGTCGGCGCGATGATATTGACGCGGATGTCGTTCTTGCGGCCCTCGATGGAGAGCACGTTCATCAGGCCGACCATCGCAGCCTTCGCCGCGCCGTAGTTGGCCTGGCCGAAATTACCGTAGAGTCCCGACGACGAGGACGTCAGCACGATGCGGCCGAAATTACGCTCGCGCATGCCGTCCCACACCGCCTTGCAGCAGTTGAAGGTGCCGGTGAGATGCACCGCGATCACTTTCTCGTAGTCAGAGACGTCCATCTTGCCGAACGATTTGTCGCGCAGGATGCCCGCGTTGGCGCAGAGCAGATCGACCTTGCCCCACTTGGAGGTCGCCTGCTTCACCATGTCCTCGACCTGCGCCATGCTGGAGACGTCCGCGCCATTGGCGATCGCCTCGCCGCCCGCCTTGATGATCTCCTCGACCACCGACTCGGCTGGCGACAGCGAACCACCCGAGCCGTCACGCGCGCCGCCGAAGTCGTTGACCACCACCTTTGCGCCGCGCTGCGCGAGCGAGAGCGCATGCGAGCGGCCAAGACCATTACCGGCGCCCGTCACGATCGCAACGCGATTATCAAACCGAATTGTCATCTTGCAGTCCTTCTCGAATTCATAAGATGATGGTCAGGAGAGATACATCAGGCCGAGCCAGTCGGCCACGAGCGCTGGCTTGTCCTCGCCCTCGATCTCGACCGTGACGCTGGAGCGAGATTGCAGCTCCTTCGGCTTGCGCATGGTCGCTTCCGCCAGCGTGAAACGGCCGCGGATGCGCGAGCCGGCGCGAACGGGAGAGATGAAACGCAATTTGTCGAAGCCGTAGTTCACGCCCATGGTGATGCCCTCGACCCGCGGCATCACCTCATAGGACATCGCGCTGAGCATCGACATCGTCAGAAATCCATGGGCGATGGTGCCGCCGAACGGCGCCTCGCGCTTCGCGCGCTCGACGTCCACATGGATGAACTGAAAGTCCTGCGTCACCTCGGCGAATGCGTCGATCCGCTTCTGATCGATCACAAACCACGACGAAACGCCGATCTCCTGTCCCACCTGAGCCAAATAGGCATCCAGCGAGATCGGCGGCTTGGTCCAGCTATCGTTCACATCAGGTCTCCGTGGGTCGTGTTCTCAGGGATTGCAGCTCAGGAAATTCCTCCTCCCGGAACTCCTGTCCCCTTATTGGATCCGCACGGTTATCCTCATGTTCCAGCCTTCGCAAGTGCACACGACGGATCTTGCCGGAAATGGTTTTCGGCAGTTCCGAAACGAGTTCGAGCCGCCGCACGCGCTTGAAGGGTGCGAGGCGGGTATGCAGGTGTTGATAGATCGACAGCGCGGTCTCGCGCGAGCGCGGAACGCCCGCGACCAGGAGCACATAGGCCTTGGGTACGGCGAGGCGGATCGGATCTGGACTCGGCACGATGGCGGCTTCCGCCACCGCCTCGTGCTCGATCAAGACGCTCTCCAGCTCGAACGGGCTGATGCGGTAGTCGGACGACTTGAACACGTCGTCGGCCCGCCCGACGAACGTGAAATAGCCGTCCTCGTCCACGAACACCACGTCGCCGCTGCGATAGACATCGCCGTCGGTGCCCTTGAGCGAACCGTCATCGGCCTGATAGCCGTTCATCAGTCCCGCCGGCCGCGAGGCACCGAGCACGAGCGACACCTCGCCCTCTTTCACGTCCTGTCCGTCGGCATCCAGCACACGCACCTTGTAGCCGGGCAGCGGCCGCCCCATGGAGCCGATCTTGATCGGCTGGCCCGGCGAATTGCCCGCCAGCGCCGTGGTCTCGGTCTGTCCATAGCCGTCGCGGATTGTCAGGCCCCAGGCGGTCTTGACCTGATCGATCACCTCCGGATTGAGCGGCTCGCCCGCACCGCAGACTTCCCTCAGCGAGGTGTTGTAATCGCCGAGCCTCTCCTGAATGAACAGCCGCCACACCGTGGGCGGCGCGCAGAGTGTCGTGACGCCGCAGCGTGCGAGGACGCCGAGCAACTCCTTCGCCTCGAAGCGCGGCTGGTTGCAGATGAATACCGTCGCGCCTGCGTTCCACGGCGCGAAGAAACAGCTCCACGCGTGCTTCGCCCAGCCGGGCGAGGAAATATTCAGGTGAATGTCGCCCGGCTGCAGGCCGAGCCAGTACATGGTAGAGAGCGCCCCCACCGGATAGCTGCGATGGCTGTGCAGCACCAGCTTCGGCTTGGCCGTGGTGCCCGAGGTGAAATACAGCAGCATCGGATCGTCAGGCCGGGTCGCGCCATCCGGCGCAAAAGCCTCGGAATACGAATAGGCTTCGGCGAAATCGCGCCAGCCCGCCGGCAACTCCTTCGCCCCGACCACGATGCGCGGCAGATCGCTTGCGCCGAGACCATCGAACTTCGCCACCTGATCGGCCGCCGCGACCACGGCGCGCGCCCTGCCCCGGTCCAGCCGGTCCCGCAGTTCCTCCGACGTCAGCAGGGTGGTTGCGGGGATGACGACGATGCCGAGCTTGATCGCCGCCAGCATGGTCTCCCACAACGGCACCACATTGCCGAGCAGCAACACCAGTCTGTCACCTCGCTTCAGGCCCAGTGCGCGCAGATAATTCGCGGTCTGGTTCGAGCGTCGCGACAGATCCGCGAAAGACAATTTCGTTTCGGCCCCCGTGGCCGTCTCGACGATCCACAACGCCGTGCGATCGCGGCTATCGCGGGATGATGCGAGAGAAGCGTCGAACCAGTCCAGCGCCCAGTTGAACGGCGCGGGATCGGGCCAGCGGAAATCACGGGCGGCCGTGTCGTAGTCCGTTCGGTGCGTGAGCAGGAACGCGCGAGCTTCGGCAAAGGTGGTCATGGCGCACATCCTTAAATGGCGTTCTCGCGCGACCGGCACCGTTCGCGCGAAGAAACGCGTCGAGGTGGAAGACAATCCCGATCTTGTCGGGCTGAAGCCTTACTTGGCGAGCGAGCGAACGTGATGGATGATGCCGGAGAAATCCACATGGGCATGGCCGGACTTCTCGTAGGCCTCGTAGAGCGTTTCGGCATGCCCGCCCAGCGGCGTCGCGGCCCCCGCCGCCTTCGCCGCCTCCTGCGACAGCTTGAGATCCTTCAGCATCAGGGCCGTCGCGAAGCCGGGCTTGTACTCGTTGTTCGCGGGTGAGGACGGCACCGGGCCCGGCACCGGGCAATAGGTCGTCAGCGACCAGCACTGGCCGGACGAGGTGGACGCCACGTCGAACAGCGCCTGATGCGACAGCCCGAGTTTCTCGCCGAGCGCGAAGGCCTCCGAGACCGCGATCATCGAGATGCCGAGGATCATGTTGTTGCAGATCTTGGCCGCCTGACCCGCGCCGCCTTTGCCGCAGTGAACGATCTTCTTGCCCATCGCTTCCAGAATGGGCCTGGCCTGCGCGAAGGCAGCGTCCTCGCCGCCGCACATGAAAGTGAGCGTGGCGTTCTTCGCCCCGCCCGTACCTCCGGACACCGGCGCATCGATGGAGGGCAGCGAGCGCTGGGTGGCGTGATCGTGCGCGTGGCGCGCGCTCTCCACGTCGATGGTTGAGCAGTCGATCAGCAGCGTGGATGCACCGACGGCGGGGATGATCTCCTTCCACACGCCCAGCACATGCTTGCCCGCGGGCAGCATGGTGATGACGACCTCCGCGCCCTTCACCGCGTCGAGCGCGGACGGCGCGATGGTCACCCCCTCGCCTTTCGCCGCCGCGCAGGACGCGGCCGCGAGATCGAAGCCCGTCACCTTGTGACCGGCCTTCACGAGATTGGCGGCCATCGGCCCGCCCATGTTGCCGAGCCCGATGAATGCGATATTCGCCATGAGGTCCTCCCTGCCGTCTGCGGCGCGCACGCGCGCACAATTCCTTGTGTTACTTGAAGGTCAGTTCGTGCGGGCCGCGATGCACGAAGTAGCGCCCCACGATTTCCGGCGTGACATCCCGGATCTGGGCCGGCGACCACTTCGGCCTGCGGTCCTTGTCGATCACGGCGGCGCGCACGCCTTCGCGAAACTCGTCACTCACGAACACTTCGAGCGAGGCGCGATATTCGCGCGCCAATGCCTCTTCCAGCGACTTCGAGGCACGTGCCTCGCGCAGCAGCTTCAGCGTTACCTTGAGGCTTGTGGGAGACTTGCTCAGCAGCGCCTTCAGCGTCTCGGCGGCAAAATCCGACCCGTCGGATTCAAGCGCGGCGACGATCCGCTCGATGCTGTCATGGGCGAACAGACGGTCGATGGCCGCGCGGTTCTGTTCGGCATAGGACGGCCCGGTCTTCACCGCCGCCGCGTCCATCAGCACGCGAACCATGGCGGCATCGGCATGGGCAGGCACATCCAACAGCCGCGCACGCAGCGCCGGCCACGACGCAGTTTCGATCTGCACGTCGGCGAGACCCGCATAGATCGCATCCGCGCCGCTCAGGTTGTGCGCGGTGAGCGCGAAGAAGGTGCCGACCTCGCCGGGCGCACGCGACAACAGCCACGTGCCGCCGACATCCGGGAAAAAGCCGATTCCGGTTTCCGGCATCGCCATCCGCGTCTTCTCGGTGACGATGCGATGGCTGCCATGGCCGGACAGGCCGACGCCGCCACCCATCACGATGCCGTCCATATAGGCGACATAGGGCTTGGGAAACGCAGCGATGGCCGCGTTGACGATGTATTCCTCGCGGAAGAAATCGTGGCCGAGCCTGCCGCCCTCGCGTGAGGAATGATACAGCCCGACGATATCGCCGCCCGCGCACAGGCCGCGTTCGCCCGCGCCCTCCACCAGCACCAGCGCAACCTGATTATCTGCGCCGAATTTCTTCAGCGCCGCGTCGATCTCGCGCACCATCGGAAGGTTGAGCGCATTCAGCGCCTTCGGCCGGTTGAGGCGGATGATGCCCGCATGCCCTTCGCGCTCGACGATCACGTCCGGCTCCGCATTCATCGCGCGCCCTCCACCAGCTTGCGCGCCACGATCAGCCGCATGATTTCGTTGGTGCCTTCGAGAATCTGGTGCACGCGCAGGTCGCGCACGATCTTCTCGATGCCATATTCCGACAGGTAGCCGTAGCCGCCGTGCAGTTGCAGCGCCTCGTTGGCGACCTTGAAGCCTATATCGGTGACGAACCGCTTGGCCATCGCGCACAGCTGCGTCGCGTCGGCATCCTTGCGGTCCAGCGCGGCGGCGGCGCGCCACAGGAACGTGCGCGCGGCCTCCAGTTCGATCGCCATGTCGGCGAGGCGGAATTGCAGCGCCTGAAATTCGTCGAGGCGTTTGCCGAAGGCCTTGCGCTCGCGCATGTAAGCGAGCGCCTTGTCGAGCGCCGTCTGCGCACCGCCGAGCGAGCACGCCGCGATGTTGAGGCGCCCGCCGTCGAGCCCGGCCATCGCGATCTTGAATCCGATGCCTTCCTCCCCCAGTCGATTGGCGACCGGCACCCGCGCGTTCTCGAAGATCACCGCGCGCGTCGGCTGCGCGTTCCATCCCATCTTGCGCTCGTTGGCCCCGAACGACACGCCCGGCGTGTCGCGCTCGATCACCAGCGTCGAGATGCCGCCCGCGCCCTCGCCGCCGGTGCGCACCATGGTGACGTAGATGTCAGTGTCGCCCGCGCCGGAGATGAACTGCTTCTGTCCGTTGAGGACATAATGATCGCCGTCGCGCACCGCGCGGGTGCGCAGCGCCGCCGCGTCCGAGCCCGCGCCGGGCTCGGTGAGACAATAGCTCGCCGCCAGTTCCATGGTGGTCAGGCGCGGCAGCCACATCGCACGCTGCGCCTGCGAGCCGTAGGAGTCGATCATCCACGACGCCATGTTGTGGATGGAGATGAAGGACGATACCGCGGGACACCCGGTCGCCAGCGCCTCAAAGATCAGCGCGGCGTCGAAGCGCGTCATGGCGGAGCCGCCGACATCGTCGCGGATGTAGATGCCGCCCATGCCAAGCTGCGCAGCCTCGCGCATCACGTCCAGCGGGAAGTGCTTTTCCTCGTCCCACTTCACCGCATGCGGCGCGATCTTCTCGGCGGCGAAATCGCGCGCCATGTCGCGGACCGCGATTTGCTCTTCATCGAGGGTGAACTGACTCATCGCGATGCGTTCCGCCCTTCCTTAAATCATCTTGTGATTGCTCCGCGTCTTTCGCGCGGCATCGGCGGAAAGCGATCGCCGGCCGATCCGGCTATCGCTTTCCAAAAACGCTCTCTCCGTGAGAGAAGGCGCGGCGCAAGCTCAGTTCATCGTGGGAATGACGAACTCGGCACCGTCCTTGACGCCGGAGGGCCAGCGCGAGGTCACGGTCTTGGTCTTGGTGTAGAAGCGGATCGAATCCGGACCATGCTGGTTGAGATCGCCGAAACCGGACTTCTTCCAGCCGCCGAAGGTGTAGTAGGCGATCGGCACCGGGATCGGCACGTTGATGCCGACCATGCCGACATTCACCCGGGCCGCGAAGTCGCGGGCCGCATCGCCGTCGCGGGTGAAGATCGCAACGCCGTTGCCGTAGTCGTGGTCGCTCGGCAGCTTCAGCGCTTCCTGATAGTCGTTGGCGCGCACCACCGAGAGCACCGGGCCGAAGATTTCTTCCTTGTAGATGCGCATGTCCGGCGTCACCTCGTCGAACAGACAGCCGCCCATGTAGAAGCCGTTCTCGTAGCCCTGCAGCTTGAAGCCACGGCCATCGACGGCAAGTTTCGCGCCTTCCTGCACGCCGATATCGACGTAGTTCTTCACGCGCTCCAGCGCTGCCTTGGTGACGAGCGGACCGTAGTCGGCGGTCGGATCGGTCGAAGGGCCGATCTTCAGGCTCTCGACGCGCGGAATCAGCTTTTCCATCAGCCTGTCGGCGGTCTGCTTGCCGACCGGCACCGCGACCGAGATTGCCATGCAGCGCTCGCCCGCCGAGCCATAACCCGCGCCGATCAGCGCATCGACGGTCTGGTCCATGTCGGCGTCGGGCATCACGATCGCGTGGTTCTTCGCGCCGCCGAAGCACTGGGCGCGCTTGCCGGTCTGGGCCGAGCGCTCATAGATATACTGCGCGATCGGCGAGGAGCCGACGAAGCCGACCGCCTTGATGTCCGGATCGTCGAGGATCGCGTCCACCGCTTCCTTGTCGCCGTTGACGACGTTGAGCACGCCCGGCGGCAGACCGGCCTCGATCATCAGTTCGGCAAGGCGCATCGGCACGCCCGGATCGCGCTCGGAGGGCTTCAGCACGAAGGCGTTGCCGCAGGCGATGGCCGGGGCGAACTTCCACATCGGGATCATCGCCGGGAAGTTGAACGGGGTGATGCCCGCCACGACGCCGAGCGGCTGGCGCATCGAATAAATGTCGATGCCGGGGCCTGCGCCCTCGGTGTACTCGCCCTTCATCAGATGGGGAATGCCGCAGGCGAACTCGACCACTTCGAGGCCGCGCTGGATATCGCCCTTGGCGTCCGGCACGGTCTTGCCGTGCTCGCGGGCCAGCAGTTCGGCAAGCTGGTCATAGTCGCGCTGCGCCAGTTCGAGAAACTTCATCAGCACGCGGGCACGGCGCTGCGGATTGGTGTTGGCCCAGGCGGACTGCGCGGCCAGTGCGTTCTCGACGGCGGCGCGGACCTCGGCCTTGGTCGCCAGCGCGACCTGCCCCTGCACCTCGCCGGTCATCGGCTCATAGATGTCGGCAAACCGTCCCGACGTTCCCTTGACTTCCTTGCCGCCGATGAAATGGCCGACTGAACGCATGTGGTGCTCCTTCAAAACTTTTGACAACGCCGTATCGTCCCGCAATTTAGCACAATCAATTCCGCTCCACCGCAGGATAGTTGTGCGAAAATGCAGGAACAGCCCGGCCCTGTCGATTGGGACGACTACCGGATCGTCCTCGCCATCGTTCGGGGCGGGTCGGTCTCCGCTGCGGCACGGCAGCTCGGCGTCGACCACGCAACTGTGATCCGGCGCGTGGACCGATTGGAAAAAGCCTTGTCGGCCAAGCTGTTCGACCGCCGCCGCAGCGGGTATTCGCTCACAGAGGCGGGACAGCGGGTCGCGACCAGCGCGGAGACGGTGGAATCCACTGTCGCCGCGAGCCAGGATGCCGTCGGCGGCTCGCGCGCCCAGCTCACGGGGGCGGTGCGGATCGGCGCGCCGGACGGCTTCGGCAGCCACTTCCTCGCGGCGCGGCTGGTGCGGTTCGCGGAGCAGTATCCCAAGCTCGAACTGCAACTGGTCGCGACCGCGCGGCTGTTCAGCCTGTCGAAGCGCGAGGCGGACATCGCCATCACCCTGTCGATGCCGAAGGAAGGCCGCATTGTCGGCCGCAAGCTGCTCGACTACGGGCTCGGGCTTTATGCCACCGCCGCCTACCTGCAACAGATGCCACGCATCAGTGTCCGTGCCGACCTGCCCGCCCATCGCTTCGTCGGCTATATCGAGGAGCTGCTGTTCACGCCCGAGCTGGACTACCTGCCTCAGGTGTTTCCGCGCGTCTCGGCGCGGTTTCGCAGCGCCAACCTGATCGCGCAATTGAACGCCGTCCGCTCGGGCTTCGGCATCGGCGTGCTGCCGCATTTCGTGGCGAGCGCCTATCCCGATCTCGTCCGCGTGCTGGCGCAGGACGTCGCCATCTCGCGCAGCTTCTGGCTGCTGATGCATGCCGACAGCAAGGATCTCGCCCGCATCCGCGCCGTTGCGGACTATATCTATCGTCTCGTCGACGACGAATGGGCGCTGTTCAATCCGGATTGAACAACGTGATGCAAGGCGTGGCGGCCACCATTGCCCGCCACGCCCGATCGCAGGAAAGCCTCAGGCCGCGAGTTTCGTAAGTCCCGCGATGGCTCCATCGAGCGCGGCCTTGCGCTGATCCGGGCCGAGGTTGACGCCTTCCGCGCGCACGAACGTCAGATCGGTGACGCCGAGGAAGCCGAACAGGCCGCGCAGGTAGCTCTCCTGGTGATCCAGAAACGCCACCGGCGTTTCTGGGCCATAGAATCCGCCGCGCGACGAGGCGATGATCACCTTCTTGCCGCCCACGAGACCCTCGGCACCCTTCTCCGAATAGCGGAACGTCTTGCCGGCAACGGCGAGCCGGTCGATCCACGCCTTCAACTGCGAGGGAATGGAAAAATTGTACATCGGCGCGCCGATGACAACGACATCGGCGGCGAGAAATTCGTCGAGCGCCTCCACGCCCCGGACAAGATCGTCGCGAAGCTCCGGTGCCGGCTCCGCGTCGCTATGGGCGACGGCGAGATGTGCCCCGGTGAGATGGCCGATCGGCTCCGCGCCGAGATCGCGGTAGACGACCTCGGTGGCGGGATCGAGCTGGCGGATGCGACCGACGATCGCGGCGGTCAGTTGCCGGCTGACGGAATTGGGGCCCATGATGCTGGCATCGATCTGAAGGAGTTTCATTTAGCGCCTCGGTATATGATTGTGACTAGCGCTAGCGATGTAACCGACCTATATCCGGGCACAAGAAGGCACATGGATGTGACGCAGCCACATGGATGTAACCGAACTCCCCCATTTCGAAGGGCATGACTGCAGGCAGGTCAGCCAGATTCTCGCGCGTGTCGGCGAGAAATGGAGCGTGCTGATCGTCATGATGCTGGCGAGCGGACCGCGCCGGTTCTCGGAGTTGAAACGCTCGATCAATGGCATCTCGCAGCGAATGCTGACGCTGTGCCTGCGCGGACTGGAGCGCGATGGCCTGGTGAAACGCACCGTCTTTCCAACCATCCCCCCGCGCGTCGACTACGAACTGACGCCGCTCGGCCAGTCTCTCCGCACGCCCGTGACCGCGCTCGGAACGTGGGCACGCGACCACCTGGATGAAATCAACGCCGCGCGGTTATCCTTTGACGAGCGGAACGACACCGCCGGCTGACACCATACCGGCCATCGCCCGCCCCAGTCAGTCGCTTTGGGCCGGTGCGTTTTGCAGGATGTGCTCGCGCGCGACGTCGAGGATCTCGTTCGAGAACTCGCCCGTGCCTGCGACACGCGACATCAGGATCGCGCCGACCATCGTGGCCAGCGTCGCAACCGCCTGCTTGCGGGCCGCCTTGCGATCCTCGCCGGGAATCTGCTCGGCGATCATCACGATCAGGTCATCCAGCGTACTGGCGAGCGCCTTGCGGACCTTCGGCCCTTCACGCACCGCGTCCGCGCCGAGCGCCGGGATGGAGCAGCCGTGGCCCGGATCGTCGCGATGCGCGGTCGACAGATAGCCGGTCACGATCGCGGCGAGACGATCCTCCGGGGCGGCGTCCGCCGTGCGCTTGCGCCAGCGCGCGAGGCCGCGCTCCATGGACGATGCGAGCGCCTCGATCAGCAGTGCCTCGCGCGAGTCAAAATGCGCGTAGAAGCCGCCATGGGTCAGCCCGGCTTCCTTCATGAGATCGGCGACGCCAACACCGCGCGCGCCCTTCTCGCGAAACCGCATCGCCGCAGTCTTGACGATGCGGGCGTGGGTCTCGGCCTTGTGCTCTTTCGAATAACGCATCGCGAACCGTCTGAAATGATTATCGTCATATAAACATAGTGCATTGTCGCGCCAGCGTAAAGTTTTGCGTCGGACGCCTGGCGTTGGCCGTGCGAAGCAATATCGGCTAGCGTCCCGGAACCAGCCTGACCGCCATCGCGCGGCGGGCGGCCCGGGAGGACACATGGATCTCGTCAACGACCACTGCGGAATTGCGCGCGACGAACGTGGCGTCGTCCGCGTCACCATCTGTAACGCCGGGCCGCTGAACATCCTCGGCACGCCGGTCATTCAGGGTCTGATCGCGGGGATCAATTCGCTGCGCGACGACGCCAGCATTCGCGCCCTCGTGCTTGGCGGCGAGAGCCCGAAAAGCATGATCGGCGGCGCGGACATCAAGGAGATGGCGAAGCTCGATCCGGCCTCGGCGGAGCGTTTCATCTCCGGCCTGCGTGATCTGTGTGAGGCCATCCGGCAGTTTCCCGCGCCCGTGATCGCCCGCCTACCCGGCTGGTGCCTCGGCGGCGGGCTCGAAGTCGCGGCGGCCTGCGACATCCGGGTGGCTGCGGACAACGCCAGATTCGCCATGCCCGAGGTGAAGATCGGAATCCCCTCCGTGATCCATGCTGCGCTGCTGCCGCGTCTGATCGGCTGGGGCCGCGCGCGATGGCTGATCATGACGGCCGCCACGATCGACGCGCCGACCGCGCTGTCATGGGGCCTCGTCGATGTCATCGCGCCATCCGCACAGCTCGACGACGCCGTCGAAGCCACCCTCGCCGATCTGCTGGCCTGCGGCCCGCAGGCGTTGCGGTCGCAAAAGGCGCTGCTGCGCCAGTGGGAGGAACTGCCGCTCACCCCATCGGTCAATCTCAGCGTGCCCGTCTTCGGCGACAGCTTTCGCACCGGCGAGCCCCAGCGCCTGATGGCCGAATTTCTGGATCGCAAGAACAAATAGCACCACCCCGGGCGGGTGACACCCATGCACGGAGCGACGCCTTGAAGTTGCGTGGCGATTATATATGATGGCTATCATGTAAAATATTCACCGATGCGGAGACGCGCCATGCCCACTCCCGACCCCGTTGCCATCCTGTCCGCCGTGCGCACCCCGCTCGGCCGTTTTCTGGGCGACCTCTCGCCGCTTCCCGCGCCGGTCCTCGGTGCACACGTGATCAAGACGGCTCTGGAGCGCGCCACGCTTGCGCCGGAGCGGATCGACGAAGTGCTGATGGGCTGCGTCCTCCCCGCAGGACAGGGCCAGGCTCCCGCCCGCCAGGCGGCGCGCGGTTCGGGACTGCCCGACGCCACTGGCGCGACCACCGTCAACAAGGTCTGCGGCTCCGGCATGAAGGCCACCATGCTCGGCCACGATCTGCTGAAAGCCGGGTCGGCCAGTGTCGTGGTGACGGGCGGCATGGAGAGCATGTCGAACGCGCCATACCTCCTCGCCAAGGCGCGCAGCGGCTATCGCGCCGGCCACGACCGGGTCATCGATCACATGATGATGGACGGGCTGGAGGATGCCTACGAGACCGGACGCTCGATGGGCGATTTCGGCGAGGCGACGGCCGAAGCCTATCAGTTCACCCGCGCCGATCAGGATGCCTATGCGATGGAGACTCTCACGCGCGCCCGCAGGGCGGTGGAGAGCGGTGCGTTCCGCGCCGAGATTGCGCCGATCAGCATCAAGGAAAAGGCCGGGCCGCGCATGATCGAGAACGACGAGCATCCGCTCAAGGTCGCGCCGGAAAAAATCCCGACCCTGAAGCCCGCGTTCCGCGCCAACGGCACCATCACGCCCGCGGCGTCCTCGGCCAACGCCGATGGCGCGGCGGCGCTGGTCCTCGCCGCGCGCTCGCTGGCCGATCGCGAAGGGCTGCCGGTGCGCGCCACGATCCTCGGCCACGCCACCCACAGCCAGGAGCCGCAATGGTTCACCACCGCCCCCATTCCGGCCATCCGCAAGCTGCTCGAGAAGGTCGGCTGGGATGTGAAGGACGTCGACCTGTTCGAGATCAACGAGGCTTTCGCCGTGGTGCCGATGGCCGCGCAGCGCGACCTCGGCATTCCGCGCGACAAGCTCAACGTCAACGGCGGGGCCTGCGCGCTGGGCCATCCCATCGGCGCGACCGGCGCGCGCCTGATCGTCACGCTGCTGCACGCGATGGAAGCGCAGAACGTGCGGCGCGGCATCGCCTCGCTCTGCATCGGCGGCGGTGAGGCCACGGCGATCGCGATCGAGCGGCCGCTGAACTGAATCAGATTGCACCGCAGCAGATTCAGCGACACAACGTTGCTGCACAGCCCGCGACGCATCGCGGGCTGCCGTTTCTCCGATTTGCAGGAGCCTGCCTTGATTTCCGATCGCCTCGCCTTGGCCTTCGCCCGCCGCAATATCCACTACGGCTGGGTAATGGTGGCAGCCACCTTCCTCACGGCGCTGCTCAGCGCGGGTGCGATGGGCGCGCCGGGCGTGTTCATCCTGCCGCTGCAGAAGGAATTCGGCTGGAGCACCGCCGAGATTTCGGGCGCCCTGTCGTTGCGACTGGCGCTCTACGGACTGATGGGCCCGTTCGCCGCCGCACTGATGAACCGTTTCGGACTGCGTATGATCGCAGCCATCGCGCTGACCACGGTGGCGGTCGCGTTGACCATTTCGCTGATGATGACACAGCTCTGGCAACTGGTGCTGCTCTGGGGCCTCGTCGTCGGCATCGGCACGGGCCTCACCGCGCTCGTGCTCGGCGCGACGGTCGCGACGCGCTGGTTCAATGCGCGACGCGGCCTCGTGGTCGGCATCCTCACCGCGAGTTCCGCCACCGGGCAGCTCGTGTTTCTGCCGATCCTCTCAGGCCTCTCGGCGAGCTATGGCTGGCGTCCGGCGCTCGCGGTGCTGTGCGCCGTGCTGATCGTCGCCGCCTTCATTGTGATGCTGGTGATGCGCGACCGCCCCTCCGACCTTGGCCTGCGCCCGTTCGGCGATGACGGCACCCAGCCCATTCAGGCCCCGCCGCCGCCCGCCGGCTCCATCGCGATGGCCGCGATCAACGCGCTGCGCGACGCGGCTAAAACCAAGGTCTTCTGGATTCTGTTCGGCACGTTCTTCATTTGCGGCACCAGCACCAACGGCCTGATCCAGATCCATCTGATCCCGATGTGCGCGGACTACGGAATCCCCGAGGTGCAGGCGGCCTGGCTGCTCGCGGCGATCGGCATCTTTGATTTCATCGGCACGATCCTGTCGGGCTGGCTGTCGGACCGCTATGACAATCGCTGGCTGCTGTTCTGGTATTACGGCTTGCGCGGGCTTTCGCTGCTGTTCCTGCCGTTCACAGATTTCTCGCTGTATGGCCTGTCGATCTTCGCTGTGTTCTACGGGCTCGACTGGATCGCGACGGTGCCGCCGACGGTGCGGCTGACCGCGGCGCATTTCGGCGCCGAGCGCGCGAACCTCGTGTTCGGCTGGATCTTCGCCGGCCATCAGCTCGGCGCGGCGACCGCCGCGTTCGGCGCGGGGATGTCGCGGACGCTGCTGCTGACCTACCTGCCCGCGTTCTTCTTCGCCGGTGCGCTCTGCATCGTCGCGGCGCTGGCGGTGCTGGCCATGTCGCGACCGCAAGCGACGACGGCGTAGCCCGTCCACGCCTTCACAGACCAGGATATAGGTGCCCGCCGCAAGGCCGGGCACGAGGTCGCAGAGCCGTTACGGCCGCATGCCGAATGCGGCCGGTCCCGGCTTGCGCAGCGGCTCGGCGAGCCGCGCGAACTCGCACAGCAGCGAGCGCGTGCGACGCGGATCGATGATCTCCTCGACCCAGAACTTCTCCGCGCTGCGGAACGGCGAGCGCAGCTTGTTCAGCCGCTCCTCGATCTCGGAGAGCTTGGCCTTCGGATCGTCCGCCGCCTCGATCTCCGCGCGATAGGCCGCCTCGATGCCGCCTTCCAGCGGCAGCGAGCCCCAGTAGGCGGAAGGCCACGCGTACCGCATCGAGTAGCGCCCCGCAGGCTGATGCACCACGCCCGCGACGCCGAACGCGTTGCGCACAATGATCGTGCACCACGGCACCGTGGTCTGGTTCACCGCCGCCATCGCGCGCACGCCGTAGCGGATCGTCGCCGCCTTCTCGGACTCGAGGCCGATCAGGAAGCCGGGGCAATCCATCAGGTAGACAACCGGCAGGTGGAACGTCTCCGCCATGTCGACGAAGCGGATCACCTTCTGGCAGGCCTCCGAGGTCCACGCCCCGCCATAGTGAAACGGATCGGACGCCAGCAGCAGCACCGCGCGGCCGTCGAACCGCGCCAGCCCGACGATCACCGAGCGGCCGTAGTGCTGGCCCATCTCGAAGAACGAGCCCTGATCCACCACGGACTCGATGATCGGCCGCATCTTGTAGACCTGCCGCCGGTTGCGCGGGATGACCTTGCCGAGTTTCTCGTCGGCACGCTCCGGATCGTCATCACAGGGAACAGTCGGCGGCAGCGTGTCGATGGACGACGGCAGATAGGACAGGAAGCGCCGCGCGCAGGCGAACGCCTCCTCCTCCGTATCGACCGCATGATCGATCGCGCCGGCACGCGTCTGGATCTGCCAGCCGCCCAGTTCTTCCTTGGTCAGCGACTGGCCGAGCCGCGCCACCACCGGAGGACCTGCGACGAACATCGCCGAGGTTTTCGTCATCACCGAATAGTGGCTGGCGGCAAGGCGCGCCGCGCCGAGGCCCGCGATGGAGCCGAGGCCGAGGCCGACCACCGGCACGGTCGCCATGTTGCCGGTCGTGTAGGCATACCACTCGTTGCCGCCGATGCCGCCCGGCAGGTTGGCCGCGCCCTTCAGCTCGATGGTCTTCACCGAGCCGCCGCCGCCGGATCCCTCGATCACCCGGATGATCGGCATGCGGTAATCGTGCGCGATCCGCTCAGCCATGATCGGCTTCGCGGCGATCGACGCATCCGCCGAGCCGCCGCGCACGGTGAAATCGTCGCCCACGATCACCACCGGGCGGCCATCCACCTTGCCGCGTCCGAAGATGCAGTTGGCCGGAGTCAGCGTCTTCAGTTCGCCTGTCTCGGTGTACTCGCCGATGCCCGCCGTCGCGCCGATCTCGTGAAACGACCCCTTGTCGAGAATCCTATCGATGCGCTCGCGAACCGTAAGCCGCCCCTGATCGTGCTGACGCTTGACCTTGTCGGGCCCGCCCATCTCCCGGGCGAATGTCTCCCGTCGCGTCAGTTCGTCCAGTTCCGGCTGCCAGCTCATTCAGTTCCTCCACGCGTGATTTGACGTCCGGCCTTGGTGCCGGATTGGATGCCGGGAACGACGCGCCGATGGCGCTTCCCGTATCGGCAAGATCGACCGCAGAACCTTCAAGCATGACGCGCGCCGCCTGCCCGAGTCCGAGCAGCAGCGGCGCGACCTCGCGATGCAGCCGCTCCTCGTCATACATCGCGGCGAGAATGCCGATGGTGATGACGAGATAGGTCCGGTACTGCTCCGACCAGATCGGCAGCGCGATGCCGTTGATATGTTCGTTCCACAGGCCGCAGCTCACCACGTAGCCGCGCTCCTTCAGCGAGAGGCGATCCGCCTCGATATGCTCGCGCAGCAACTCCGCCTGATCCGGAGCGTCGCGCTCCAGATCAGCCAGCAGCACGTCGCTGACAGCTGGAGACAGCGCGGCGACATAAGCATGACCGGCCGCCGATTCCGCGATGGGAATCCGCGTGCCGGTGGTCGATTCCAGACTCACCGCGTTGTAAGCACGCGCGTATTGCAGGTAGACCATGTGGAAGCGATCCGGCACCACGAGGCCGATTGTGCCCGGCACGCGCTCGGCGACTTCGCGCAGGCGCATGCGGATCGCATCGCGGAATTTGAGGCCGCGCGTCATCGATGCAGAGAGCGCCACCGCGCTCGGCCCGATCCGGTACTTCTGATCCTGCGGCAGGTAGACGAGGTGGCCCATGCGGGTCAGCGTATGGGTCAGGCGCGACACTGTGGAGCGCGGAAGCCGGCTCCGGCTGGCGATTTCCAGATTGCCGAGCCGTGCTTCATGGCTGTCGAAACAGCGCAGAATATCGAAGGCACGGGAGACGACCTGAATGACATCATCATCGGCGCGCGATGCACCACCGGCCGGCCTCTGGGCCACCAAACGTTCGGAGCGACGTCCCATCTCTTTCCCACCTTGTTATCGGCGCGCTGTTTCAACCGGCGCCGTTCTCGCGTTCATCCCATTGGCGATCTTATGGTTCGCCATTATTCCCTTTTACGGAATAAAATTCCGCTTGCGAGACAAACTAGCTCAGGTATTGCTCGGGAACAACAAGAAGCTGCGCATGGGTGATCCCGGCGTGCAAAATTCGGGAGCATCCATGGCGGAAATCAAGATCTTGGCGGAAGTGGCTGGGCGCGTGTGTTCCCTCTCCGCCGATGTGGGCGCGAGCCTTGGCGATGGCGACGACGTGATCGTGGTCGAGGCCATGAAGATGGAAATCCCGGTCTCCTCTCCCGCCGCCGGAACGCTCAAGAGCGTACTGGTGAAAGTCGACGACATGATCGAGGAAGGCCAGGCCGTCGCGATCATCGAGGCCTGATCCCGCAATCACGGAGCCCGCTTCGAAAAATACGGGACGGAGCGCCCGCCGAAGTCCGCCGATCCGGCCATGACGGCATCGCCGATCGAAAGATCGTGCGCGCCGTGGCCCATGACGCGGAAGCCTTCAGCCATATCGACCAGCACGATCAGATACGGCACGTGCGCGCGCGCCTCCGGCGTCGCCGCGCGGTGCACCAGCGAGACCGCGAACACCGTGCCCTCACCCGACGCCGTGCGCGTCTCGATCTCCGGCGCACCGCAGGCCGCGCAGAAGCTGCGCTGGAAATACTGGACGCCGCCGCAACGCGCGCAATGCTGATAGACGACAGCATCACCGCCCTGCGTCCGGTCGTTCGTGGACGTCCCGCTCATCGCACCTGCTCCAGCATCATCGTGACGTGCGAGGACAGCACGCCGCCGTCGCCATGCAGCAGTGCGATGGAAGCGTCGCGTACCTGCCGCACGTCCGCACGCCCGGTCATCTGCAGGTGCGTCTCCACCACATGCGCCATCGCGCCGCCGACACCGCAGTGGCCGTAGCTCAGCAGCCCGCCATGGGTGTTGAGCGGCACCGCGCCGCCTTGCGAGAAATAACCCGAGCGCGCCCGATCCGCTGCCTCACCACGCGCCGCGAGGCCGAGCTCTTCCAGCAGCATCGCCAGTGTGATGGTGAAGCTGTCATAGACCGCCGCATAGCGGATATCGCCGATGGTGATGCCGCTGGTTTCGGAGGCTCGGGCGAACGCCTTCGCCGCGCCCATCTCGTCGAACGCCGGCAGCATGGTCACGTGCTGGTGGGTGTGTGCCTGTCCGCAGCCGCGAATGCGCACCGCGTTGCCGCCGAGAGGTTCGCGCGACACGATCAGCGCCGCGCCGCCATCGGAGACCGGGCAGCAGTCCAGCAGCTTGAGCGGCGTCGCGATCGGCTTCGAGGCCATCACGTCGGCCACCGTGATCGGCTCGTGAAACTGCGCGCCGGGATGGGTCAGCGCATGGGTGCGCATCAGCACGGCGAATTCGGCGAGGTCTTCCTCGCTCACGCCGTAGTCGTGCATGTAGCGCGAGGCGACGAGGCCGTAATAGGCCGGGATGGTCGGGCCGAGCGGCACCTCGTAGTCGGGATGGCCGACCTGCGCCAGCGCCTGCATCGCGCTGTCGCGGCTCTGGCCGGTCAGCCGGTTCTCGCCCGCCACCACGAGAATGCGCTCGGCAGCGCCTGAGGATACGAGATGATGCGCCAGCATCAGCGTCGCCATGCCGGTCGCGCCGCCCACCTGTACCGCATGGGCGTAAGAGGGACGAATGCCGACGTGTTCGGCGAAGACGGTAGCGAGCATGATGTGCGGCATCGTCGTCGAATAGCCGCAGAGCAGGCCGTCGATCTCCTTCCGCGCGAGACCTGCGTCGGCCAGCGCCGCGTCCGCCGCCATCGTCATCAGGTCCAGCGTGCTCTTGCCGTCGTGCCGCCCGAACGCGGTCAGGCCTACGCCGCAGATGAAACTCATGGGCGCCCCACTAATACGACTTCGGCAGACCGAGCACCTTCTCGGCGATGAAACTGAGGATCAGCTGCGGACTAATCGGCGCGATGCGCGGGATCAGCGACTCCCGCAAATATCGCTCAACGTGATACTCGCGCGCATAGCCAAAGCCGCCATGGGTCATCACCGCCTGCTGACAGGCGTTGTAGCCCGCCTCTCCCGCCAGATACTTGGCGGAGTTGGCGGCGGGGCCGCAGGACAGTCCCTCGTCGTATTGCCATCCCGCCGACAGCGTCATCAGCCAGGCGGCTTCCAGCTCCATCCAGTTCTTTGCCAGCGGATGCTGGATCGCCTGATTTTGTCCGATGGGCCGGTTGAACACGATGCGGGATTTCGCATAGTCCGCGGCCCGCTTCAGCGCGAGGCGGCCGAGCCCGACGGCCTCCGCAGCGATCAGGATGCGCTCCGGATTCATGCCGTGCAGGATATAGTCGAAGCCGCGCCCCTCTTCGCCGATGCGGTCCTCCACCGGAATCTCGAAATCGGCGATGAACAGTTCGTTCGAGTCGACCGCCTTGCGGCCCATCTTCTCGATTTCGTGCACCGTAATCGCCCGGCGGTCGAAGTCCGTATAGAACAGGCTCAGACCTTGCGTCGGGCTGCTGATATCTTCCAGCGGCGTGGTGCGCGCCAGCAGCAGAATCTTTTCTGACACCTGTGCGGTCGAAATCCACACCTTCTGGCCGTTCACCACATAGCGGTCGCCCCGGCGCTCGGCGCGGGTCCTGAGCTGCGTGGTGTTGAGGCCGGTGTTCGGCTCGGTGACGGCGAAGCAGGCGCGCTCGCGTCCCTCGACAATCGGCGGCAGCATCCGCTGCCGCTGCTCGTCCGTGCCGAACACGACGACCGGATTGAGGCCGAACACATTCATATGCACGGCGGATGCGCCGCTCATCCCCGCGCCGGATTCGGAGATGGTGCGCATCATCAGCGCCGCCTCGGTGATGCCGAGGCCGGAGCCGCCATATTCTTCGGGGATGCAGATGCCGAGCCAGCCGGCGTCGGCGAGCGCGCGGTGGAAGTCCTGCGGGAAGCCGCCGTCCTTGTCCTTCTTCAGCCAGTAGGCATCGTCGAAACTTTCGCAGATCTTGCCGACAGCATCGACGATCGCCTGCTGATTGTCGCTCAGCCGGAAATCCATGGTCGTTTCCTGTGATTTTTCTTATTGAGCCGGCTTTTGGCGACAGCAACGACGAACCGTCGCAGGCCCTCTCCCCGCAGCGAAGAGAGGGCGCAGCGTCGGCTATCGCAAAAAAAAATTACTTAGCGGGCTCCAGCACGGAGACGTAGTTGGCGACGGCCGCGCCGCCCATGTTGAAGATGCCGCCGATTTTCGCGTCGGGAAGCTGCATGCCCTCAGGCGCCTGTCCCAGCAACTGCATCGCCGTCATCACGTGCATGGAGACGCCGGTCGCGCCGATCGGATGCCCCTTGGCCTTGAGGCCGCCCGACGGGTTGACCGGCAGCTTGCCATCCTTCTGGGTCCAGCCTTCCTTGATGGCGCGCGCGCCCTGGCCCTTCGGGGTGAGCCCCATCGCCTCATATTCGATCAGTTCGGCGATGGTGAAGCAGTCATGCGTCTCGACGAACGACAGGTCCGACAGCGAGATGCCCGCCTCCGCCAGCGCCCGCTGCCACGCCACCGTGCAGCCCTCGAAATCGAGGATGTTGCGCTTCGACATCGGCAGGAAATCCTGCGCGTGGGCGGTGGCGCGAATGTTGACCGCCTTCTTGAAGGACTTCGCCGTCTCGGCATCGGTCAGCACGATGGCGGCCGCGCCATCGGACACCAGCGAACAGTCGGTGCGCTTCAGCGGCCCGGCGACGAACGGATTCTTGTCACTCTCCGCGCGGCAGAACTCGAAGCCGAAATCCTTGCGCATCTGCGCGTAGGGGTTGGCAACGCCGTTCTTGTGGTTCTTGGCCGCGATCAGCGCCAGCGCGTCGGACTGGTCGCCATAGGTCTGGAAGTAGCTCTGCGCGATCTTGCCGAACACGCCCGCGAAGCCCGCCGGGGTATCGCCGTCCTCCGGCAGATACGAGGCCTTCAGCAGGTTCTTGCCGATCTCGGGGCCGGGCGTGCGGGTCATCTGCTCGACCCCGACCACCAGCACGATGCGCGAGACGCCCGCCTTGATCGACTTGACGCCCTGATGCACGGCGGCCGAGCCGGTGGCGCAGGCGTTCTCGACGCGCGTCGTCGGCTTGAAGCGCAGGTTCGGATCGGCCTGCAGCACCAGCGCCGCGGTAAAATCCTGCTGGGAGAAGCCGGCGTTGAAGTGCCCGAGGATGATCTCGTCGACCTCGGTGGCGGCAATGCCCGCATCGGCCATCGCCTCGTTGGCGACCTTGACCACGAGGCTCTCCACGGTTTCGGCGTCGAATTTGCCGAAGGGCGTGTGCGCCCATCCGACGATGCTGGCTGTCATGAAATCCTCCCTTGATTGCGCGCGGAACCGGCGCGAGCCGGCTGGCTGTTCGCGGCCACCATAACGGCGCTGTCCGGGAAATAAATAGCGGAAATTGCCCCTGCAACCGGCAGGACAGACATGCCTCAGGCGGCGATCCGGCCGCCGAGTTCGTCCTCGATGTGGAAGCGGATGATATCGTCGAAGCTCCGCTCCACCGTCGCAAAGCCCAGTTCCCGCGCGCGGCGCGCATCGAAATTGCGCGGCCAGCCAGCGACGATGCCGATGATGAACGGATCGGCCTCGCGGCGGATGCGCGCCGCCACCCGCTCGCCCGCGACGCGCCGCAGCGCTGCGATCTCCTCGCCGATGGTGGCCGTCAGCCCGGGCATCGTAAGGTTGCGGCGCGGGCCGACCTGGCCAAGATCCATCGTCGCGGCGTGAACGAGGAACGCCACCGCCGAGCGCGGCGAGGCATACCAGTGTCGCACGTCGTCGGAGACCGGCAGCACGGCCTCCTGCCCCGCCAGCGGCTCGCGCAGGATATTCGAGAAGAAGCCGGAGGCCGCCTTGTTCGGTGCGCCGGGACGGATGCAGATTGTGGGCAGGCGGATGCCGATCCCGTCGAAAAATCCGCGCCGCGAATAATCCGCCAGCAACAGTTCGCCGATCGCCTTCTGCGTGCCGTAGCTGAGATGCGGCGTGTGGAAGAACTCGTCGCCGATGGCCTCGGGAAACGGCGCGCCGAACACGGCGATGGACGAGGTGAACACGAGGCGCGGCCGGTAGCCGTCGCCGGTCCTGCGGATCGCCTCGAACAGCATGCGCGTGCCGTCGAGATTGATGCGATAGCCCTTCTCGAAGTCCAGCTCGGCCTCGCCCGAGACGATGGCGGCGAGGTGGAAGATCATGTCCGGCCGATCCGCGATCAGCTTTTCGGCAAAGCCGGGCACCGCAAAATCGCCCGCGACGGGATCGACCTTGCACCGTGCCCCGGCCGGAGGCTGTGGCGCGACGACATCCTGAAGCGTCAGGCGCGCGATCTGCCGGTCACCGAGATGCCCGTCGGCCACCAGACGCTCGACCAGCTTGCGCCCCACCATGCCCGCGGCGCCCAGAACCAGAATGTGCAACCTGCTCTCTCCTTCATTGTTGTTTCGATGGCTGCGTGCAGCGTCATCCTGAGATGCGAGCAACGCGAGCCTCGAAAGGCGACGGAGCATCGTCACTCCTTCACCGCGCCGGTCATCGCCGAAACATAATGCTCGACGAAAAAGGCGTAAAGGATCACCAGCGGCAGCGAGCCGACCAGCGCGCCCGCCATCAGCGATCCCCACTTGTAGATATCGCCATCGACGAACTCGTTGACGATCGCCACCGGCACGGTCTTGTTCGGCGTCGATTGCAGGAACGTCAGCGCATAGATGAACTCGTTCCAGCACAGCGTGAACGAGAAGATGAAAGCCGAGATCAGGCCGGGGATCGCCAGCGGCACGATGATCTTCACCAGAATCTGCCAGCGCGACGCGCCGTCGATCAGCGCGCATTCCTCAAGCTCATAGGGGATGGTGCGGAAATATCCCATCAGCAACCACGTGGAGAACGGGATCAGCAGCGTCGGATAAACGAGGATCAGCGCCAGCGGCGAATCGAACAGCCCATAGGCCTGAATCACCGACGCCAGCGGAATGAACAGGATCGAGGGCGGCACCAGATAGGCGAAGAAGATCGCGAGCCCCACCGCGCCCGATCCGCGAAACCGCAGCCGCGAGATCGCGTAGGCCGCCAGCACGCTTGCGATGATCGAGAGCGTGGTCGCGGCGGCCGCCACATACATCGTGTTCCAGAGCCATTTCGGATACGACGTCTCGAACAGCAGCTTGCTGATGTGCTTGAAGGTCGGGTGAACCACCCAGAACGGATTGAACCGCTCCATGTCGATGAGCTGCTCGTCCGGCTTGATGGCCGTCAGACCCATCCAATAGAACGGAAACAGCAGGATAAAGAGAATGATGACGAGCGGCAGATAGAGCGTCACCAGCCGTCGCGGGAGGCTCTCCAGATAGCTCATGCCCTCGCTGTCGTCGTTCGCCGCCGCGCGCGGGGCCGTCGGTCGTGCCTGCTGCAGGGCCTGATCAGTCATTGTCGCTCCCTTGCTGCCACTTGCGCCGCTGCATGCCGAACCACGAGATCGCGATGGCCGCGAGCAGGAACGGGATCATCGCGGTGGCGATCGCCGCGCCCTCGCCCAGCCGCCCGGACAGAATGCCGCGCTGATAGCTCAGCGTCGCCATCAGATGGGTGGCGTTCACAGGCCCGCCCCGCGTCAGCGCCCAGATCAGCTGGAAGTCCGTGAAGGTGAACAGCACCGAGAAGGTCATCACCACCGCGATGATCGGGGTCAGCAGCGGATAGGTGATGTAGCGGAACCGCTGCCACCCGGTCGCGCCGTCGAGCGTCGCGGCCTCGTAAAGCGAGGGCGAGACGGTCTGCAATCCCGCCAGCAGCGTGATGGCGACGAACGGCACGCCGCGCCAGATATTGGCGAAGATCACGCTGGCGCGCGCCCACGCGGTGTCGCCGAGGAAATTGATATTCTCCGAGATCAGGCCGAGCTTGATCAGCGACCACGAGATGATCGAGAACTGCGAGTCGTAGATCCACCAGAACGCGATGGCCGACAGCACCGTCGGCACGATGAAGGGGATCAGCACGATGGCGCGGATCATCCCCTTGAACGGCATGCGGCGGTTCAAAAGCAGCGCCAGATAAAGCCCGACCGCGAATTTGATGGCGCTGGCGACAATCGTATAGAGCAGCGTGTTGAACACCGAGAGCCAGAAGATGTTGTCATCCCACAGCCACTCGTAATTCTCGAGCCCGACGAAACCGCCACCGCGCCCGATGCGGTCGTCGGTGAAACTCATCCAGATCCCGAGTCCCAGCGGGTAGGCGAGGAACAGGATCAGGAACGCCGCCGCGGGCAGCATGAACCACAGCGCCAGCCAGTTGCGGTTGGTGGAGAGCCGCCGCCACGCCGACGGCCCTCCTTCCTGCGCCAGTACGATATCCGCTGCCGTCATGGGCTTCGCGCCTTGTCTCTTGAGCAATTCGGCTTCTCACGGAGCCGCCGAGTTGCTCCAGGTCTTCATGTGAGAAATCGCGTCAGCTTCCGCGATAGATGCGCTTGGCGGAGCGCTCCGCGCTCGCCATCGCCCCCTTCACATCCTCGCGGCCGGTGCAGTAGTTCGCGAACATATCGACGACCAGAAAGTCCGCGATGGCCGCCGCCGCCGGCTCGCCGAGCGTGCCCTGCCCCGCCGGCGTCAGCGTGCGCTTGGCGACGTCGCGGAACGGCGTGCGCTTGGGATCGGAGGTCCAGATCGGATTGGCGTCGTAGGCATTGAGGAAGTGCGACAGATACCCCTGCGCCGCGCTGACCCACGGATTGAACTGATCGGCCTCCAGCATGAAGGCGGTCAGCGCCTTGCAGGCCTGCGGAGACTTGGTAAAATTGAACGTCATCATCGTGAACGGCAGATGCAGTTCTGTCGGACGTCCCGCCGGGCCGATCGGCATGTAGGCGTGGTTCATGTCCTCGGCGAGCGCCTTGTTCTCCTTCTGCGCCGTTACGTAGACGGAAATGCCGTTGCAGGTGAGATGAAGCTGGCCTGCCAGAAACGCCTTGTTGTTCGAACTGTCGTTCCACGACGCCGTGCCGGGAATGAAGTTGTCGTAGAGCGCCTTCACATATTCCAGCGCCTTGGCCGTCTCCGGCGAGTTGATGACGACCTTGTTGTCCTTGTCGACGAGATTGCCGCCATGGGTCCACAGCGCCCAGTGCAGCCAGGTGTTGGCGTCACCGGAGGCGTGACCCAGCGCCATGCCGGCCGGCGTGCCGTTCTTGTTCAGACCCTTGACGAGTTCGAGAAAGCCGGCGGTGTCGTTCGGAAACTCCTTGAAACCCGCCTTCTCCATCGCGCCGATGCGATAGTTGATGAGCGCGCCGGTCGCGGCGACGGGAATGCCGATCCACTTGTTGCCGGACTTGCCATACAGTTCGGCGGACGGCGCCCAGCCGCCATACTTCTTGCCGAGATAGTCGGAAACGTCCGTCACTTCGAGGCACTTGGTCGGCAACAGATGCGGCAGCGAATAGAGCCCCCACACCATGTCGAGCCCCTGCCCGGTGTTGGCGGCAACCGAGGCCTTCGGCTGGATGTCGTCGTAGGACTCGTTGGAGACATTCACCTCCACTCCGGTCGCCTTGGTGAACGCGGCGATCATCGCCATGAAGGCCTGATCCTCGGCCTCCACGAAGCGCTTCCAGCGCAGCAGGTTGATCTTCGCGCCGGGCTCCGGCTTCCAGGGCGCCGCCTGCGCCCAGGCCTTGGCGAAGCCGAGCAGTTGCTCGGCCGAAAGGGTGGCCGCAGCCGCCACGGTTGCGGCGGAGCCCCTGAGAAGAGATCGCCGGCTGGTCCTGAAGTCCATCATTGGTCGTTCTCCCTGATTTCTTTTTGGTGAAATTTTTATCGTGTCGCGACGGTATTCCTCTCGTCTCTCAATTTGCACGAAGTGGATCGCACGAAGTGGACCGCAGCCGCCGTTCAGGTCCGCAATCGCCTGCCGCTGTCCTCATCGAACAGATGCGCGGCGCTCGCGCGCGGCCGCAGCCGGATGCGATCGCCCGGTCCGATGGCATGGCGATCACGAAACACTGCGATAATGTCCTGATCGCCGACCCGCGCCACGATCTGCGTCTCCGAGCCGGTCGGCTCCACCACCGCAACCTCCGCCTCGATGCCCTCGTCGGCGAGTTCGAGGTGCTCGGGGCGCACGCCGTAGACAACCGGCATGCCTTCGGATGCCGGTGGCGCATCAATCAGCGGCAGCCGCGCGCCGCTGGCGGTCTCCACGCAGGGATGTCCGTTCGCCTTGAGCTGGCCATGGAGAAAATTCATCGCTGGCGAGCCGATGAAGCCGGCGACGAAGCGATTGTCGGGGCGATCATACAGCTCAAGCGGCGCCCCCATCTGCTCCACGATTCCGTCATGCATCACCACGATCTTGTCGGCCATGGTCATGGCCTCGATCTGGTCGTGGGTGACGTAGACCGTCGTGGTGCGCAGGCGCTGGTGCAGTTCCTTGATCTCGGTGCGCATGGCGACGCGCAGCTTTGCATCGAGGTTCGACAGCGGCTCGTCGAACAGAAACACCTGCGGATCGCGCACGATGGCGCGCCCCATCGCCACCCGCTGGCGCTGGCCGCCGGAGAGCTGGCGCGGATAGCGCTCCAGCAGCGGCGTCAGAGCCAGAATATCGGCAGCGCGCCGCACCCGCGCCGCGATATCCTGCGTGCCCGCGCCCCGCAGCTTCAGCGAAAAACCCATGTTCTGGGCCACCGTCATGTGCGGATACAGCGCATAGTTCTGGAACACCATCGCGATGTCCCGCTCCTTCGGCTGCACGTTGTTGACCACGCGCTCGCCGATGGAAATCGTTCCGGACGTGATGTTTTCAAGCCCGGCCAGCATCCGCAGCAGCGTCGACTTTCCACAACCGGACGGGCCGACCAGAACCACGAACGCGCCGTCTTCGATGGGAATGGAGACGCCGTGCAGCACCTCGAAGCCGCCAAACGACTTGCGCACGTCGCGTATGGTCACGGACGCCATGCGTTCCCTCCGATGTCTTCCGGCTGTACTCTTGCTCAAAGACAGGCACAGCTCTTGAAGTTGAGGAAATGCTAGCAGACTTTTTCCGGATTGTCCTTGGATCAAAGTCGAATTGCAAAACACAACGCACGTTGCGAAGCGGAGCGGCGCGTGCATACAATAAACCCCGCGCCGACATCATGTTTGCATCGCGATATAAAATTTGCGTCGCAAAACATCTTATAACGACGATGAGTCCGTCATGAAGATGAGTCCGTCATGAACATGCCATTCGACCCCAAAAAGCGTTCGCTGCGATCAAGCCAGTGGTTCAACGATCCCCACAATCCCGGCATGACGGCACTCTACCTGGAACGGTACCTGAACTACGGCCTCACCCGCGAGGAACTGCAATCCGGCAAGCCGATCATCGGCATCGCGCAGAGCGGCAACGATCTGTCGCCCTGCAACCGGCATCATCTGGAGCTGGCGCATCGCGTGCGCGAGGGCATCCGCGCGGCGGGCGGCATCGCCATGGAGTTTCCGACCCACCCCATTCAGGAGACCGGCAAGCGCCCCACCGCTGCGCTGGATCGCAACCTCGCCTATCTCGGGCTCGTCGAGATCCTGTTCGGCTATCCGCTCGATGGCGTGGTGCTCACCACCGGCTGCGACAAGACCACGCCGGCCATGCTGATGGCGGCGGCGACCGTGAACATCCCCGCCATCGTGCTTTCGGGCGGCCCGATGTTGAACGGCTGGTTCAACGGCGAACGCTCCGGGTCAGGCACCGTGGTCTGGAAGTCGCGCGAGCGGCTCGCGGCGGGCGAGATCGACTATCGGGAGTTCATGGACATCGTGGCCTCGTCCGCACCGTCCGTCGGGCACTGCAACACCATGGGCACGGCCTCGACCATGAATTCGCTGGCCGAAGCGCTCGGCATGTCGCTGCCCGGCTGCGCGGCAATTCCCGCGCCCTATCGCGAGCGCGGCCAGATTTCCTACGAGACCGGCCGCCGCATCGTCGACATGGTGTGGGAAGACCTGAAGCCGTCCGACATTCTCACCCGGCAGGCGTTCGAGAACGCCATCGTGGTCAACTCCGCCATCGGCGGCTCCACCAATGCGCCGATCCACCTCAACGCGCTGGCCCGCCATGTCGGCGTGGAACTGTCGATCGAGGACTGGCAGAGCGTCGGACACGACGTGCCGCTGCTGGTCAACATGCAGCCCGCCGGATTTTATCTCGGCGAGGAGTATCATCGTGCCGGCGGCGTTCCCTCGGTCGTCCGCGAACTGATGAAGCACAAGCGCATTCACGAGGATGCCCTCACGGTCAACGGCCGCACCATGGGGCAGAACTGCCGCAGCGCGCCGCCGCCTGACGGTGACGTGATCTACACCTACGACCAGCCGCTGGTGGCGGACGCCGGCTTTCTGGTGCTGAGCGGCAACCTGTTCGAGTCCGCGATCATGAAGACCAGCGTCATTTCGAAAGAATTCCGCGACCGCTATCTCTCCGATCCGAACAGTCCGAACGCCTTCGAGGGCCGCGCCATCGTGTTTGAGGGGCCCGAGGACTATCACGAGCGGATCGACGATCCCTCGCTGAACATCGACGAACACTGCATGCTGTTCGTGCGCGGCACCGGCCCGATCGGCTATCCGGGCGGCGCGGAGGTGGTGAACATGCAGCCGCCCGCCGCACTGATCAAGAAGGGCATTCACTCGCTGCCCTGCATCGGCGACGGCCGCCAGTCCGGCACGTCAGGATCGCCGTCGATCCTCAACGCCTCGCCGGAAGCCGCCGCCGATGGCGGGCTCGCGCTCCTGAAAACCGGCGACCGCGTGCGCATCGATCTGAACAACGGCACCGCGAACATCCTGATCCCGGATGACGAACTGGCGCAGCGCCGCGCGGCGCTGAAAGCGCGCGGCGGCTTCGGCCATCCGCCGAACCAGACGCCGTGGCAGGAACTGTACCGCTCGACAGTCGGCCAGCAGTCGACCGGCGCATGCCTCGAATTCGCGACGCGCTATCAGAACCTTGCCCCGCGCCTCGTGGCCGCGCGGCACAATCACTGACACGGCGGGATGGCCATGACCGGACGGCTTCAGGGCAAGCGCGCGCTCATCACGGCCGCGGGCGCCGGAATCGGCCGCGCCTGCGCCATCGCTTTTGCGCGCGAGGGCGCGGATGTAATCGCCACCGATCTCGACGAGGCCGCGCTCGGCGATCTCTCCGCACAGGGCGTGAGGGAGACCGCCCGGCTTGACGTGCGCGACGATGCCGCCGTGAAGGCCCTCGCCGCGCTGGCCGGGCCGCTCGACATTCTTCTGAACGCAGCCGGCTACGTTCATCACGGCACCGTGCTGGACTGCTCCGACGACGACTGGGACTTTTCGTTCGATGTGAACGTGAAGTCGATGCACCGCACGATCCGCTCCTGCCTGCCCGCGATGCTGGACAGGGGCAGCGGCGTGATCGTCAACATCTCCTCGGCCGCGGGCGTCTTCAAGGCCGCGCCGAACCGCTACGTCTACGGCGCGACCAAGGCGGCAGTGGCCGCCCTCACCCGCGCGGTGGCCGCCGATTTCATCGCGCGCGGCATCCGCTGCAACTGCATCTGTCCGGGCACCATCGAGACGCCGTCCATGCTCGGCCGCGCCGCCGCGCTCGGCCCCGGCGGACACGCCGCCTTCGTCAGCCGCCAGCCGATGGGCCGGCTCGGCACGCCGGAGGAGATCGCCCTGCTCGCGGTGTATCTGGCGAGCGACGAAAGCGCCTTCACCACCGGCGTCGCGCATATCATCGACGGCGGCTGGACCCTTTGATCCGCACCATGGCCCGCACCACGCAGGACGTCCGATGAACAGCATCGATCTCAAAGGCCGCGTCGCCGTCGTCACCGGCGGCGCGCAGGGCTTTGGCCGCGCCATCACCGAGCGCTTCGTCGCCTCCGGCGCGCAGGTGGTGATCTGGGATCACGACGAGGCGCTGGCGCGCAAGACGGCGGACGAGATCGGCACGGCCGTTGCGACACACACTGTCGACGTGACGAACCCCGAAGCGGTGGATGGCGCCCGCGACGCCGCCCTCGCCGTCCATGGCCGCATCGACATCCTCGTCAACAACGCGGGCGTTGCAGGCGTCAACCGCACGGTCTGGGAAACCGATGTGAACGAGTGGCGCAAGGTGCTGCGCATCAATCTGGACGGGCCGTTCATCTGCTGTCACGCACTCGCGCCGACGATGATCGCACAGGGCTACGGCCGCATCGTCAACATCGCCTCCATCGCCGGCAAGGAAGGCAATCCGAACGCGGCGCATTATTCCGCGTCGAAGGCGGGCCTGATCGCGCTGACGAAATCGCTCGGCAAGGAGCTGGCAAACTACGATATCGCGGTCAACGCGGTGACCCCCGCCGCGGCCCGCACCGCGATCTTCGCGCAGATGACGCAGCAGCATATCGACTTCATGCTGTCGAAGATTCCAAAGGGCCGGTTCGTTCTCGTGGAGGAAGTCGCGGCGATGGTCGCCTGGCTGGCGTCGGCGGAATGTTCGTTCTCCACGGGCGCGGTGTTCGATATCTCGGGCGGCCGCGCGACCTACTGAGGCCTTGAAACAAAGATGCGGGCAGCGCATGGCGCCACCCGCACTTGTCTTGGCCGACGAGAGAGCGGCTAGTGCTCCGTGCCCTCGCCCTGCAGGTACCCCTTCTTGCGGGGATCCGGCATCAGGATCGAGGCGATCAGCGCGATCGCGCACATGCCGGTGACGTACCAGTAGAACGACGATTCCATGTCAGCGCTCTTGAACCACAGCGCGACGTATTCGGCCGAACCGCCGAACACCGCGTTGGCGATGGCGTACGCGAATCCAACGCTCAGGGCGCGCACCTCGGGCGGGAACATCTCGGCCTTCACGATGCCGCTGATCGAGGTGTAGAACGACACGATCGCCAGAGCCAGCACGATCAGACCATAGGCCGCGTAAGGGTTTTGCACGCCGCCGATCGCATGCATCAGCGGCACCACGCCGACCACCGCAAGCCCGGAAAACAGCAGCATCGACGTCTTGCGGCCGATCTTGTCGGACAGCGCGCCAAACGGGGGCTGCATGATCATGTAGGTGAACAGGACGCACGTCATCACCACGTTGGCGACGCGGTCATTCATGTGCGCCGTGTTCACCAGATACTTCTGCATGTAGGTGGTGAACGTATAGAAGATCAGCGAGCCGCCCGAGGTATAGCCAAGCACGAGAAAGAACGCTTTCGCGTGTTTGGTGAACACCTCGCGCAGCGTTCCCGCGCCGGCATGCGAGCGCGTCTGTTTCGACGAGGTCTCACGCAGCGACGCGCGCAGGAACAGGGCGACGATCGCGAGCGCGGCGCCGATGAAGAACGGGATCCGCCAGCCCCAGCTGCGCAGTTCGCCGTCGGTCATCGACTGCTGGACGATGAGAATGACGAGAGAGGCAAGCAGCTGCCCGCCGATCAGCGTCACATACTGGAACGAGGCGAAGAAGCCGCGCTGCCCGGGCAATGCGACCTCGCTCATGTAGGTGGCGCTGGTGCCGTATTCTCCGCCGACCGACAGGCCCTGCAGCATGCGCGCGAGCAGCAGCAGGGCGGGCGCGGCAATACCGATGGATTCGTAAGTGGGCAGACAGGCGATGGCGAGCGAGCCGCCGCACATCATCAGGATCGATGTCACCATCGAGACCTTGCGACCGCGACGATCGGCGATCACGCCGAAGATGTAGCCGCCGATCGGACGCATCAGAAACCCGATGGCGAAGATCGCGGCCGTCTGCAGAAGCTGCGTGGTCTGATTGCCCTTCGGAAAGAAGGATGGCGCAAAGTAAAGGGCTGTGAACGCGTACGCGTAGAAATCGTACCACTCGACGAGATTGCCCGACGACGATCCGAAGATCGCCCAGATGCGATGGCGCCGGTCCGCTGCGTCGCCCGCAACGTGTCCAGCCGGAACGTCAGTCATCCATCTTCTCCTGAAGCATCATGAAATCGAAATCGCAGCCGAGATCCGCCTGCGTCACGGACAAGTCGTATAGACGGGCATAGCCTCGCGAGGGTTGCGCCTGCCGCATACCAGACTCGGCTCGTTTGCCGCGTCGCGAAATTTCCTCGTCATCAACCAGCAGGTCGATCCGGCGTTCCGCCGTGTCAAGCTGTATCAGATCACCGTCGCGCACGAGGCCCAGCGGACCACCGGCCGCGGATTCAGGCGCGATGTGCAGCACAATCGTGCCGAAAGCCGTCCCGCTCATGCGGGCGTCGGAGATGCGGACCATGTCCTTCACACCCTGCGCCGCCAGTTTCTTCGGAATCGGCATGTAACCAGCCTCCGGCATACCGGGTGCTCCCTTCGGGCCGGCATTGCGCAGCACGAGCACATCGTCCGGCAGGACGTCCAGAGCCGGGTCGTCGATCCGCCGCGTCATGTCCTCGACTGAATCGAACACCACCGCGCGTCCAGTATGCTGGAGGAGCGCCGGGGTCGCAGCGGCGTGTTTGATAACAGCTCCGCGCGGCGCGAGATTGCCGCGCAGCACAGCCATCGATCCCTCCGGCCGGATCGGTGTTCTGCGCGAGCGGACCGCATCCTGTCCGGGCACGTCCTCGGCCCCGGCCGCGATCTCGCCGATTGTCTGTCCCGAAACGGTCATCGCGTCACGCTCCAGCAGATCGCCGAGTTCACGCATCAGCACGGGCATTCCGCCCGCGTGATGAAAGTGCTCCATGTAGTGCGCGCCGGTCGGTTTCAGATCCACCAGAACCGGGACGCTGCGTCCCAATTGATCGAAGGCATCGAGGTCAATCCGATGCGGCGTGCGGCCCGCGATGGCCGACAGATGGATCAGGCCGTTGGTCGAACCGCCGATGGCCTGAAGCACCACCTGCGCATTGTGGAACGCGGCAGGCGTGAGCAGTTCGCGCGGCCTCGGGCCGCCGGCAACCGCCATCTGCGCCGCCCGGCGGCCGCTGGCCTCGGCGAGGCGCACGCGCTCGGCATGGGGCGCAGGGATCGTCGCGCTCATCGGCAGCGCCAGCCCCATCGCCTCCGCCATGCACGCCATGGTGCTCGCCGTGCCCATCACCATGCAGGTGCCGACCGATGGCGCGAGGCGGCCGTTGATCTCCTCGATCTCGTCCGCATCGATGGTCCCGGCGCGGTGCGCCCCCCACAGACGGCGGCAATCGGTGCAGGCCCCCAGCACCTCGCCCTTGTGATGGCCGACCACCATCGGCCCCACCGGAACGACGACCGTCGGCAGGTCGACGCTCGCCGCCGCCATGATCTGTGCCGGCAGCGTCTTGTCGCAGCCGCCGATCACCACCACCGCGTCCATCGGCTGGGCGCGGATCATTTCCTCGGTTTCCATCGCCATCAGATTGCGCAGAAACATCGAGGTCGGATGCGCGAAGCTCTCGTGGATGGAGATGGTGGGAAACACCATCGGCATCGCGCCCGCCAGCATCACACCGCGCTTCACCGCCTCGATCAGAACCGGCACGTTGCCGTGGCAGGGGTTGAAGTCGCTGTAGGTGTTGGTGATGCCGACAATGGGCCGGTCCAGCGCGTCGTCCGAGTAGCCCATGGCCTTGATGAAGGCCTTGCGCAGGAACAGCGAAAACGCCGGATCGCCATAGCTGGTCAGCCCCTTCCGCAATCCACGCGTCATTCGTTCCTCCCGATGTCGCCGACCTCGACTGACCGGGTCAGGCTTTTACCAGCCACGGCTTTTACAAACACCCGGCCTCCCGCAAAACAGGAATATGCGCGGTTCCTGACCGAATTTGCGAGCCATGCGGGCCTCGGTGCCGCAAGCAGCAAAAGAAAGGCCAGCGGCAACAGCCGCTGGCCCGGATCACTTCAATGATCCTGTCTGTCGCGTCAGGCCGCCCGCACGGTGTTCAGGAACTTGTCGACCTCGATCTTCAGGCGATTGGAATCCTGCGCCAGTCCCTGCGCCGATGACAGAACCTGAGTGGAGGCCGTTCCGGTTTCGCTGGCGCCACGCTGCACCTCGACGATGTTGGAGGCCACCTGCGCGGTGCCGGCCGAAGCCTGCTGAACGCTGCGCGCGATCTCCTGCGTCGCCGCGCCCTGCTGCTCGACCGCCGAGGCGATCGCCGCCGCGATCTCCGAAATCCGCTCGATCGTGGTGCCGATTTCCTTGATCGCGCCGACCGACTCCTGCGTCGCGGTCTGGATGCCGTGAACCTGCTGGCCGATTTCGCTGGTGGCGCGTGCGGTCTGATCCGCGAGCGCCTTGACCTCGGCGGCGACCACCGCAAAGCCCTTGCCCGCGTCGCCCGCGCGCGCCGCCTCAATGGTGGCGTTGAGCGCCAGCAGATTGGTCTGCGAGGCGATGGTGGTGATCAGACTGACCACGTCGCCGATGCGGGTCGCCGATTCCGACAATGAGTTGATCCGCCGATCGGTCACGCGCGCCTGCTCGACCGCGCTCTTGGCGATGCGGGCACTCTCCTGCACCTGACGGCCGATCTCGCCCACGGAAGACGCCATCTCTTCGGTCGCGCTCGCAACCGACGAAACATTCGACGACGACTCTTCCGAAGCCTGCGCAACGATCCCGGTCATGGACTGGGTGTCCGAGGCGGTGCGGGTGAGCGTGCCGGCCGCGGCTTCGAGTTCGGTCGAGGCGGACGACACCGTGTTGATGATCTCGCCGACGGCGGCCTCGAAGCTGCTCGCCATCTTGTGCATGTCGGCGCGGCGCTGTTCGGCCAGCCTGCGGTCCTGCGCGGCGCGCTCCTCGGCTTCGAGCTGCGCCTTTTCGGCCGCCTTGACCTTGAAGCGCTCGACGGCGCCGGCGATGTCGCCAACCTCGTCCTTGCGGCCGAGCCCCGGCAGAACGACACCGAAGTCCCCCTCCGCCAGTTTCAGCATGGCCAGATTCAGCTGGCGGAGGGGACGCGCGATGACGGCGATACAGAAAACCAGCGAGGCGATCAGCAGCAGAGTTGCGATTCCGGCAAAGACGAACGCGTTCCACTCCGCCCGCTCGGACTGGGCGTTGGCTTTGTCAACGGACTCCTGCGAAACCTTCTGCCCGACCTCGACGAGTTCGGTCGCGATCGCTTCGTTCTGATCCGCAAGCGGCGCGGCCTCGGCCGCATTGGTCTCCGCGATCTGCTGCATCAGCTGATTGTATCTGGCGGTTTGATCCGGACCAAGCTTAAGGGCCTCGGCGCGAAGCTTGTCGAACCCCTTCGCCGCTGCGTAATAGCGCTCGACGAGATCCTTCTGCCGCTGCAGGCGCGCCACGCTCTCGGGCAACCGCACGATCTGAAGCATTTGGCTATTCAGCTTCGTCGCGAGATCATACTGCTGCTTCAGATCGGCGCTGGCAGCAGCCAGGGCCTCGATTGAGGGCGCCAGCCGGATATCGCGAACGGCGATCTTCATTCCGCGGGTTACGGTCTTGATCTCGGAGGACTTCTCCAGAACGGCCTTCTGCCGCATGGCGTCATCATAAGTCGAGCGGACGATCCTGCTCGACGACACCTGATTGAAGACGATCACACCAACAGCCAGGAGGCTCACGATCACGACGGCCGCCAGCTTGGTCCCGATTTTCAAGTTCAGAATGAAGTTTCTCATTGCCCCAGATATCCTCGTTGAGTAGCGCCCACGTCCAAACATCCCGATACGCAGACCAAAGCTCACACCGAACAAACGGCGTGATCCCCGATAAGCGCGACCACGATTCGGGAGTGCTGTGACCAAGGGAAAATGGGGCCGCAATGTTAAAAATTGTCTTTCGCAGTGCGGAATAGAGCGTGGCCAGCGGTAGAGGAATGGGGTGTCCTCTCCGAATTTTACAAATTGCTCTTGCGTCAGTTCGCTTGCTGATCGTCGGCGACGACCAGCTTCGCAACATGCGCCAGCCTGTCACGGTCTGATGCCGGCCCAGACACAACATAGCCGACGCCGCCTTCCGCCCAGGCCAGTGCCCCGCTACCATTCATCGTCGAATAGCGCATCTGCACCGCATCGGTCTTCGCTCGCGCAGAGTATAGGGTGAAGCGATCGCCCGTCGGTCCCTCATACATCAGGAAGGCAGCAGGCCCATCCGATCCCGGCAGCAGTCGTCCGCCGACAAGCTTCAGCCCGCTGCCCGCAAGTTCAGGCGCGCGCACGTCGAAACCACAACGCTTGGACAGCCACTGCACAAGATGCGCTCGTTCGCTGCCGGGCACTTCAACAGGATGGCGAACCTCGACAGCATAGAGACGATGGGCATCGAGCGCATCGGCGGCAAGACTTCCACCCGCACCCGACGCCGCGACCGCACCCCGCGCGATCCATCCGGCCCCGCCTCCGACGACGAACGCAGCCAAACTCGCCGCGATTGCGGCAGCGATCCAGCGCCGCGGCCGCCGCGCCAGCCGCTCGACGTCGAGCCTCGGCGGCAACGGCTCGTCGGACACCGCATCGAACCGCGCCCGGATCGATTGCGTCATCGCGCGCCATGCAACCACCTTTGCCGCGTCGTCGGGATGAGCCGAGAGCCAGGCCTCCACGTCGGCGAGGCGCTCGGCCGGCAGTTCGCCATCCACGAAGGCGTGCAGTTCGTCCTCGGTCACTGGAATGTTCGGCTCGGACATGGATACCATCTCGATCTCATCTCAATCTATTTAACCCGGCGCAGCACCATCGGCGCCTCGCCTTCCAGCGCCGCCCGGACATGGCCGCGCGCCCGGGCGAGGCGCGACATCACAGTCCCGACAGGCACGCCCTGGATATCGGCGACCTCGCGATAGCTGAGCCCTTCAAGCACCACGAGCAGCAGCGCGCTGCGCTGGTCGGCCGGCAATCCGTCCAGCGCCCGGACGATGTCCCGGCCCTCCGCCTCAGTCCCGCTGGCGTCAGCCGGCCCCTCGTTCAGCGGCGCGAACAGCGGCCGGCGCGCGAGCGAGCGGCGGCGGTTGCGGTTGAGATTCGTCAGGATCGTGTAGAGCCAGCTCCGCAAATCGCCGCCGACGAACAGCCGCTCGGCCCGTAACGCCCGCACCAGCGTGTCCTGCACCAGGTCGTCGGCGACGTCGGCGTCCCGCGCCAGCGCCCGCGCGTAGCGGCGCAGGGCCGGGATCATGGTCTCGATATTCCGGCGGAAGGCGGTCATGCATACCTCGGCGTCCTTGACGGGAACACCGGACGGGCAAGGCTATTCCCCAGCCCCCAACTTGAAGCCGCGCGGGCGCTATGCCAAGAGGAGCGCCGAAACGGTAATTTCTGGAGGCGACAGTGGCGGAGAGCGCTGGCACGAACACCCATGGCCTGATGCGCGGCAAGCGCGGCATCGTTCTCGGGGTCGCCAATAATCGCTCCATCGCCTACGGCATCGCGCGCGCCTGCCGGACCGCCGGCGCCGAACTGGCCTTCACCTATCAGGGCGATGCGCTGAAAAAGCGCGTCGAGCCGCTCGCCGCCGAACTCGGCGGCCTGGTGCTCGGTCACTGCGACGTCACCGACCCGGCCACCATCGACGCGGTGTTCGACGCTGCGAAGGCGCAGTGGGGCAAGATCGATTTCGTGGTTCACGCCATCGCCTTTTCCGACAAGGACCAGCTCGACGGCCGCTACATCGAGACCACCGCCGACAATTTCTCGAAGAGCATGCTGATCTCGTGCTATTCGCTGACGGCCATCGCCCAGCGCGCCGAGAAGCTGATGACCGACGGAGGCTCGATCCTGACGCTGACCTACTACGGCGCCGAGAAGTGGATGCCGCATTATAACGTGATGGGCGTCGCCAAGGCCGCGCTGGAGGCCAGCGTGCGCTACCTCGCGGCCGACCTCGGCGAGAAGAACATCCGCGTCAACGCCCTGTCTGCCGGCCCCATCAGGACGCTGGCGGCCTCAGGCATCGGCGATTTCCGCTATATCCTGAAGTGGAACGAATACAACGCTCCTCTGCGCCGCACCGTGACGACCGAGGAAGTCGGCGACAGCGCCATGTACTTCCTGTCCGACCTGTCGCGCGGCGTCACCGGCGAGGTGCACCACGTCGATTCCGGCTACCACGTGGTCGGCATGAAGCGGCCCGACGCGCCGGATATCGCGCTCGGATAGGCAGCTTCATCCGAGCCAGCTCACGCCGAGCCCTCTTACGCCCGACCGGCTTACGCCGTGTCGGTGCGCGGCAATGCTTCGTCTTCGGCACGCAGTCCGAATACGCGCGACATCTGTGAAAAGCCCCGGATGGGAAATTCGCCGAGATCGGTCCAGTCGCCGCCGGCGTAACCGACGAAATCGGCAGACGCCACCACGGTCCTGTCCAGCTTCTTGGCCAGAGCCTCCAGCCGCGCGGCGAGATTCACGGCGGGACCGATGCAGGTGAAGTCGAGCCGGTTGCCGCCGCCAATATTGCCGTAAAGCACCGTGCCGACATGCAGCGCGAGCGCGAAATGAAACTGCTCCACCGCAAAGCCCCGCTCGGCATAATTCAGCGCGCCGACATCGGCGCAGCAGGATTCCACCGCCATCATCACGTCCGCGCAGACTTTGACCGCGTCGCGCCCCTGCTCGGCGACGGGAAACACCGCGAGCAAACCATCGCCCATGAATTTCAGAACCTCGCCGCCATGCGCGGTGATGGCCGCGACCTGACAATCGAAATAACGATTGAGGACATCGACCACCACGTCGGACGGCAGACGGTCCGACAGCCGGGTGAAGCCGCGTAGATCCGAGAGCCAGATCACCGCCTCCATCGCCTCGGTATGACCGCGCCGGATCTGCCCCTTCATGATGCGCTCGCCGGGGCGATGGCCGACATAGGTTTCGAGAAGCGTGACGGCGGTGTGGCGCAGGACGACGATCTCGATCACCCGCGTCAGCGGCGCCACCAGACGGCGCAGCGCGTCGATGTGCTCGTCGGAAAATCCGTCCGGCTCCTGCGTCGTCCAGCTCAGGGAATGAATGGACGCATCGATGAATTTCAGGGGAAACGCGATGTAGTCGGTGATGTTCTCGCGGCGCATGTCGGCGAGAAACATCGAGTAAGTATCCTCCTCGATCTCCCGTTTGCGCAGCCGCACGGTCCTTCCGCCTTCGAGCACAGCCACCAGCGGGCTGGTCCGATATTCGTCGGTTTCGTCCACGTCGAAATTGGCGGGCTCCTGAACGACCTTCTTTCCGCGCCGCCAGACAAAGCTGAGGCCTGCGAAATTGGGATTCAGCGTGTGAACGAAGACGCCGCACCGCGCTATGGGAATACCGCAGGCGAACACCCATTCGGCGACGACCTGGGCGAGCTGGTCGGATTCCCAGCCGATCGACGGCGCACCGTCTCCGAGCCACGTCAGCAGGTCAGTGAACTTGGCCTGATCCATCCGTGGCCAGCCTTCCTTAGGTTATCCGGTTACGGCGACCGTCTGCTTGCAGCGTGGGCGCTTTGGTGTCCCCGCCGGCATCGCACGACAGATCATAGCAGTTCCGCGGGGCGCAACCTATGCCTTAGGATAGCACCAGACGATGACAGACCGGAGCCGCCGAAACACCATGCCTTGCGGGTCGCCTCGAAGAGGCGGGCAACGGCTCTGCGGCCCTACCCCACCTGCCCGCGATGGCGCAGGTAGTGGTCGGCGATCACGCAGGCCACCATCGCCTCGCCCACCGGCACCGCGCGGATGCCGACGCAGGGGTCATGGCGCCCCTTGGTGACGATCTCGGTGTCGCGCCCGGTGCGATCCACTGTCCTGCGCGGGGCGAGGATCGAGGACGTCGGCTTCACGGCAAAGCGCGCGACCACCGGCTGGCCCGTCGAGATGCCGCCAAGAATGCCGCCTGCATGATTGGAGGTGAACGCGGGACCGTTGTTGCCCATGCGCATCTCGTCGGCGTTCTCCTCGCCGGTGAGTTCGGCGGCGGCGAATCCCGCGCCGATCTCGACGCCCTTCACCGCATTGATGCTCATCAGCGCGCTGGCGAGATCGCCATCGAGCTTGGCATAGAGCGGCGCGCCGAGGCCCGCCGGCACGCCCTCCGCCACCACTTCGATCACCGCGCCGATGGACGAACCGTTCTTGCGGACGCCGTCGAGATAGTCGGCGAAGAACGCCGCCTTCTCCTGGTCCGGACAGAAGAACGGATTGCGGTCGATCTCGTCCCAGTCCCAGTTGTCGCGGTTGATCCTGTGCGGGCCCATCTGCACCAGCGCGCCGCGCACGCGCAGACCCGGCACCACCTTGCGCGCGATCGCGCCCGCCGCGACCCGCGTCGCGGTCTCGCGCGCCGACGAGCGGCCGCCGCCGCGATAGTCGCGGATGCCATATTTGGCCTCATAGGTGAAATCGGCGTGGCCCGGACGATACTTGTCCTTGATGTCTGAATAGTCCTTCGAGCGCTGGTCGGTGTTCTCGATCAAGAGGCCGATCGGCGTGCCGGTCGTCACCTGCGCGCCGCTTTGCGGATGCGCCATCACGCCGGACAGGATCTTCACCTGATCCGGCTCCTGCCGCTGGGTGGTGAAGCGCGACTGTCCCGGCCGTCGCCGGTCGAGATCGAGCTGGATCTCGGCCTCGGTCAGTTCGATCAGCGGCGGGCAGCCATCGACCACGCAGCCGATCGCAACGCCATGGCTCTCGCCGAAGGTCGTGACGCGGAACAGGTGGCCGAAGGTGTTGTGGGACATGGAAAACCGGAAAACGAATGAGAGTGACAGTTCACTAACGGCCCGGCCCGATCCGGTCAAACGCGCGACAAACGCCAGTTCGTTTCAGGTCACGACGGACAGGCTCTTCGTCTCTCCCCACCGGGGGGAGGGTCGGCGCACAGCGCCGGGTGAGGGGGAGTCCTGATCGAGAGGTCTGATCCCCCCTCACCCCAACCCTCTCCCAACGGGAGAGGAGCACTCAGCATGAGTTGGCAGGTGTTCCTCAAACTGAACAGCGCTCAGGCGTATTTGGCCAGCTTCCCGTCCGAAAACACGTAAACCACGCCCTGCTCGATATAGAGGTCGGCGGCCTCCTCGGGCCGCTTCAGGCCCATCGCGACCATCAGCGCCCGTGCCGTGCCGCCGTGCGCCACCGTGACGATGTCCGATGAGACCGAGCCGTGCCAGTCACGCATCCGCTCGGTCAGGGTCACATAGGTCTCGCCCCCGGGAGGTGCGGTGCCCCACTTGTCGGCGCTGCGCCGGGCGAACAGGGCGGGATCGGCGGCCTCCATCTCGGCCAGCGTGAAGCCTTCCCAGCGGCCATAGCGGATTTCGCGCAGCCGGTCGTCGAGGTCATAGCCCTGCGCCGGCAGTCCCAGCGCGGCGCGCAGCAGTTCCATGGTCATGCGGGTGCGGCCGAGCGGGCTTGCCACATACGGCAGCGCCGCCGGATCGCGCCCCTCGCGCTTCAAGAGGTCGCCGAGAATGCCGCCAGCGGCCGAGGCCTGTGCGCGGCCGGTGTCGTTGAGAGGAATGTCCTGCCCGCCCTGAAAGCGGCCGGCGGCGTTCCAGGAGGTTTCGCCGTGGCGGATGTAGTAGATCGTCGGAGAAGGCATCGGGACCGTATCGCAAACCAGAGACGGCCGTGTTCTAGATCATCACCGCGCCTTGCGGAAGGTCAGGTTGATCCGATTGGGGCCGAGGCGCGGATGCTCGCCCTCGCGCAGCGGCGCGATGCCGTGGAAGAACAGCCGCGACGGCCCGCCCCACACCATCACGTCGCCATGATGCAGCGGGATGCGCTGTGTCTTGTCGCTGCGGACCGGGCCGCCGAACAGGAAGGTTGCAGGCAGCCCCAGCGACACCGAGACGATAGGCGCTGTGACGTCGCGCTCGTCCTTGTCCTGATGCGTGGCCATCTTCGCGCCGGGGTCATAACGGTTGACGAGACAGGAGTCGGGCGCGAACCCTGTGAACCCTGCCCTCTCCGCTGCGCATTCCGCGAGCGATGCAAACACCTCCGGCATCGCGGGCCACGGCTTGCCGCTCAGCGGATCGAACGGCTCGTAACGATAACCACGGCGATCCGTGATCCAGCCCACCTCGCCGCAACTGGTCGTCGCCACCGACATCACATAGCCGCCCGGCGTCGTCATGTGCCGGAACGGCGCAGCCGCGACGATGGCGTCGAGTGCCGCGAGCAGCGCGTCCTCAAAGGCGAGCGCGAAGCCGGGCAGCAGCATTGCGCCCTCGGCGATCATCGCGGGCGGGCGTGGTTCTTCCAGCGTTTCGAACAGATCGCGCATGTCGGAAGACGTCATATCACTTGGCGTCGTGAAAAATCACGCCGAGAGTATGACGCCGTCCCTTGCGGACTTCGCTGACGCCGTGGCGCAGGTTGACGCGATAGGCGCCCCGCGCGCCCTGCACCGGCCGATGGTGAACCGCGAAGATCACGCCATCGCCCTGCGCAAGCGGCACCACCGCCGCGCGGCTCTGCATCCGCGGGCGCTGCTCGGTGATGACGAATTCGCCGCCTTCGAAATCGCGGCCCGGCTCCGACAGCAGGAACGCCACCTGCAACGGAAACACATGCGCGCCGTAGAGATCCTGATGCAGGCAATTGTAATCACCGGGACCATAGCGCAGCAGCAGCGGCGTCGGACGGGTCTGCCCGGCCTCATGGCAGCGGCGCAGGAACGACGGCAGGTCCGGCGGATAGCGGACATCGCTGCCGAGCGTCTCGTTCCAGCGATTGGCGACCTCCACCAGCGGCGCGTAAAGTGCTTCGCGCAACGCCGCGACCGCGTCCGGCAGCGGATCAGAAAAGTACTGATACTCGCCGCGCCCGAAGCCGTGCCGCGCCATCACGATCTTGCTGCGGAAATGGGCGGGCTGATCATATAATGCGGCCAGCTTCTCGCACGCGGATGGTTCGAGCAGCCCCTTCAGCACCGCCCATCCGTTGCGGTCGAGGCTCGCGGCGATCTCGGACCACGGCTGCGCCGATATATCCGGGGCTGGCCCGCGCGGCGCGCGCCATCTCTGCGGCTGATCCGGCCGGCAGCGTCTGCAGGCCCTGAAGCCGGCCGCCTCCGCATCGGCGGGCGTCGCATGAAAGGCCACGTTCTCGGGCCTGGGCCGCGCCGAACATGACGGCCTGCAATAAACGCCGGTGGTGCGGACCGAATAGACGAAGCGCCCGTCGGCCAGGCGGTCCCGCGCCACCATGGCCGCCCAGCGCGGATCGCTGGTGACGGTCGCAGGGTCGATCCGCGTATGGCTGTTCATCGCTGCCTCCTGTCCTGATCGCATCCATTGTCGTGCTGGCCGGAGGCGCCCGCCACCCGCTTTCCGCCACGCCTCGTCGCATGCGCGGGACGCAGGGCTGGTCTGGCACAGCCCTGTGCGAAAACCGCAATGCTGCCTTTTCATGACAGCATCATCGTGCCACCATTTTTGGTGTAACGATGGGGGACGGCCTGATGCGCTGGTGTGTCTCGATCGGACTCATGCTGGTGCTCGCCGCCCTGATCGGCAGCGACACGGCCGGCAACGCGGCCCCAAATGGCGGGTCGCTGCTCGCACAACAGGGCGACGACGCCCGGCAGGTCGATGTCCTGCTGGTTCTGGCGGTCGATGTGTCCTACTCCATGGACCTCGACGAACTCGCCGTGCAACGCGAGGGGTATGCCCAGGCCATCCTCTCCAAGGATTTTCTTCAGGCGCTCAAGAGCGGCCCCAACGGCCGCATCGCCGTGACCTATTTCGAGTGGGCCGCCTCGACAGATCAGAAGATCATCCTGCCCTGGCGTCTCATCGACGGCCCTGAATCGGCGGACGCGGTCGCCGCGGAAATCTCGCGCACGCCGATCCGGCGCGCCTCGCGCACCTCCATCTCCGGTGCCATTCAGTTCGCCATGTCGCTGATCGCCCAGAGCGACTACAGGGGACTTCGCCGCGTCATCGACATTTCCGGCGACGGGCCGAACAACAACGGCGCGCCGGTGACGATCGCCCGCGACGAAGCGACATCGAAAGGAATCATTATCAACGGCCTGCCCATTCAGGTGAAACAGCCGTCCTACTCGACGATGGATATCGAGAACCTTGATCAATATTACGAGGACTGCGTGATCGGCGGCCCCGGCTCCTTCGTCGTGCCGATCCAGGAGCGGGAGAAATTCAAGGAGGCGATCCGCACCAAGCTGATCATGGAGGTCGCCGACAGCGCGCCCCGCACCGTCCCGGCAGCGGCGGGACCGCCGCGCTCGGACTGCATGATCGGCGAGAAAATCTGGCAGGACCGCTGGGGGCGGTGATCTTCGCTCACCCTCTTGCAAACCGCGCGACGATCTCGACATGCGCCGAGTGCCGGAACTGATCGACCGGCGTGATGCGCTCCAGCCGATAGCCGCCGTCGATCAGGGTCCGCGCGTCGCGCGCGAAGGTCGCGGCGTTGCAGGAAACCGCCACCACAATAGGCACGCGGCTGTTCGCCAGTTGCGCCGTCTGCGCCGCCGCGCCCTGGCGTGGCGGATCAAACACCACGGCGTCATAGGATCGCAGTTCCGGCACCGCGAGCGGACGGCGGAACAAGTCGCGCGGCTTCGCCATCACGGGCTTCAGCTTCGGCGTACCGCGCACCGCCTTGGCCAGCGCCTCCACCGCGCCCGCATCGCTGTCGAACGCCGCCACACGGCGGCGCTGCGCCAGCCGCAGGGCAAACGGCCCGACGCCGCAAAACAGATCCGCCACATTCGACGCCTTGCCGCAATGCGCCACGACAAGATCGCCCAGCGTCTCCTCGCCCGCCCGCGTCGCCTGCAGAAATGACGCCGGCGGCAGCGTCACGCGCGCCGGGCCCATCGCGATCACCGGCGGCGCGCGCATCAGCACCAGCTCGCCGTGGCGCGTCAGCCGCGACAGTCGCAGCCGCTCGGCCAGTTGCGCCAGCGCCGAAGTCATCGCGGGCGACAGCGGGCCGGAGCCGCGCACATCCACGTCCGGCCCGGTTTCGGTGGCGGTGATCTGGATGTCGAGCGGCTTGGCGGCGGGCTTCAGCACCTCGGCAACGGCGCGCGCGATATCGAACGCGCCGCTCAGCTCCGGCACCAGAATGGGGCAGCCATCCAGCGGCACGATGGCATGGCTGCCGGCCGCCGCGAAACCTGTATGCAACACTCCCTCGCCGCCACGCCGCGCATGGGCGGTCAGCCGGCGGCGGCCCTCGCCATGGGCATCGATCAGATCATCGACCGCGCCATCGATCCCGGCCTGCGCCAGCGCCTCGACCACGAGCTGACGCTTCCACGAGCGATAGGGTGCAGGCTGCCAGTGCTGGATCGCGCAACCGCCGCAGACCCCGAAATGCGCACAGAACGGATCGACGCGTTCAGGACTGGCGCGCGCGATGTGAAGGAGACGCGCGCGGCCACTCTCCGCCATGGCAAGATCGACCGAGACGATCTCCCCCGGCAACGCATACGGCACGAACAGCGGCGCGCCAGCGCCGCGCACCACGCCGTCGCCGCGATGACCGACGTGATCGATCGCCACCTGTTCGATGGTGGAGGAATCAGCCACGGCGCGCGCCGAGAAAGAATTCGAGATTGCCGTCGCCGCCCGCGATCGAGGATGGAAACACCTCGATGTCGCGGCAACCGAGCGTGGCGGCCAGCGCCGCGATCTCGTCGCACACCGCGCGGTGCACGGCGGCGTCGCGCACGATGCCTTTCTTCGCCGCGCCGCGCGGGGCCTCGAACTGCGGCTTGATCAGCGCCAGCAGCTGCGTCGGCACGCCCGCGAGTTCGAGCGCGACCGGCAGCACCTGCTTCAGCGAGATGAAGCTGACGTCGATCACCACCACGTCCGGCCGCGCGGGCAGACGTTTGCCCGCAAGGTCACGGATGTCCGTCTCCTCCATGGAGACGATCCGGGCATGACCGTGCAGGCTGGGATGCAACTGGCCATGCCCGACATCGATGGCGAACACGGTCGCCGCCCCCTCGGCGAGCAGCACCTCGGTGAAGCCGCCCGTGGACGCGCCGACATCGAGGCAGACGTGGTCCTCGATCTCCAGCGGATAGCGCTCCAGCGCCCCGGCCAGTTTCACGCCGCCACGCGACACCCATGGATGCTCGGGCGCGGCCGAAATCTCCACGTCCACGGCCAGCATCTCGGACGGCTTCGACACGGTCTTGCCGCCAGCCACGACGAGACCCGCCGCGATCGCCGCCTGGGCGCGCGCGCGACTCTCGAACAGGCCGCGTTCGACGAGCAGCGTATCGGCGCGGCTTTTTTTTGTGGCTTCGGTCAATGGCGGGTCCGGAGTGCGAAGAGAATCTGCCGGATATGTCGGAAATCTCGGCCCCCGGCGCAACATCGTTCCGCATCATAGCGCGGCACCGGGAGGTGCCGCCGACAGCAACAAAAAAAGGCCGGGGCGTCACCGCACCCGGCCTCGTGGCTCCGGCGAGGATCAGTCGGCGTCCGACTCGAGCCCGCCGACATGCTTCTGCGTGTAGAGTTCGAGACCGATCCGCTTGATCAGATCGAGCTGCTTTTCGAGAAAGTCGATATGGCCTTCCTCGTCCTTCATCAGGCTCTCGAACAGATCGCGCGAAACATAGTCCTTGACGCCGTGGCTGTAGGTGGCCGCCTCCTCATAGAGCGCGCGCGCGCCGACTTCGGCCGCCAGATCGCACTCGATGATCTCCTTGACGTCCTGTCCGATGCGAAGCGGATCCAGCACCTGCATGTTTGGAAAACCGTCGAGGAACAGGATGCGATCCGTGAAGCGGTCCGCGTGATGCATTTCCTCGATGGATTCCTTGCGCCAGTACTTGGCCAGTTCCATCAGCCCCCAGTTGTCGAGCAGGCGGTAGTGGAGCCAGTACTGGTTGATGGCGGTCAGCTCGCTCCGCAACCCCTTGTTGAGATAGTCGATGACCTTCGGATCACCCTTCATGTCCTGCTCCGTTCCTGACGCGACGCGTGGCCGAAATGGCCCCGGGAATTCAATTTAGAACTCTTCTAAAGAGAATCTCAGGTGAGGGCAAGCCTCCTTGCGGGCCGTACAGGAGGAACCAACAGGAACTCTGGACGGGAAAAACTGCTTGTCGCGGCGGGGAAGTTCGCCGCCGGTCAGGCGTGCGACGCGTTCCCGGCATCCGCCGCCGCAGACGCACCACGGAGCGCTTCGTGTCCCGCGTGGTGGTGGGGATGGGCATGCGGATGATGATGATCGTGGCTGGTGTGAGGGCAGCCGGCCTGACATCCCGAACTGCAGGCCGCTGTCAGCGCCTCCGCCATGATCGCGCGGATGGTGCGGGCGCAGCGGCCGCACTGGGCGCTGCAGCCGAGGCATCCGTAGACCTGCCCGGTGCTCAACGGACGGGTCGTCGGCGCGGACACAACCGCGCGAACATCACTGTCCGTCAGGACGTTGCAGGAACAAACGATCATTTCGCCACGGATGTCTTTCAGGGGCCGGACTGGCACTTGGAATAGTGAGCCTGACCTCCGGACGCAAAGAGAAAAGGCCCGATTTCAAGTGATTCCAAACTGCGTCCGGGCACTCGCCCGCGTTCGGGCGCGATCACGCACCCGCGCCGCCGAAATTTTACCACGCGGCCCGATTGGGGCACGCCCGTTCATTGAACGTTCAAGGGATCTGTGGGAATTTGCGTCACCCGATCGGTTCGGGCAACTGGATGGTCTGAAGGGTCCTCCCATGTACAAGACAGTGATGGCTATCGCCGCTGCCGCCATGCTGGCGGCCTCGGCTGTCGCGACTCCCACCCCGGCCAAGGCGAACGATGTCGGCGCCGCGATTGCCGGCGGCATCCTCGGCGGTGCGATCGTCGGTGGCGCGATTGCCGGCAGCCGGCCTTATTACGGTCCGGGCTATGCCTATGGTCCGGGTTACGGTCCCGGCTATTACGGCGGCCCGGCTTATGTTGCCGGTCCCCCGGTTTATGGTCCGCCCTGCTACTGGCAGCGTCAGCGGTTCTGGGATGGTTACGGCTGGCGGGTGCGCCGCATCCGCGTGTGCGGCTGAACCGAGCCCGGGCTTTCAAGGTCTTCCACCGGATCGCGGACGGCGCTTCATGAAAGCGCCGTAAAGTATCCGTGATGTGGCAACCGACGAATCCCTTTCCGCTACGTCCGTAACGCAGTATCAATCCGGCCGTAGCGGCATCGGCGCCGCCAGTCACGACAGCGCGGATCGCGCATCCTTAGGAGACTCACATGATGAAAGCAGCTTCGACGGCGCTGGCCATGGCCGCGATCGCTGGCTCGCTGGCGATCACCGCGCCGGCGGCTCAGGCGCGCGATGGCGAGATCGCCGCCGGTGTCGTCGGCGGACTGATCGGCGGAGCGCTGCTGGGCGGCGCTCTCGCGAACAGGCCACCCCCGCCGCCCTACGCCGCTCCGGCCCCGGTCTATGTCGAGGAGCCGCCGTGCCGCTGGGTGCGCGAACGCTTCTGGGACGGCTATGGCTGGCGCGTACGCCGGGTCGAGGTTTGCGACTGAGCCAGACCCGCACGCTTCGACGAATGCAAACCCGGCCACTTCGGCCGGGTTTTTGTTGAGAACCAGATTCAATCGGAAGAGCATGATCTTATCCGAAAGCCGGATCCCACTTTTCAAGATCATGCTCGGGTTCACCGCCGTGCGTTGAGCGCGCCGAGCACCGCCGGCCCCGGCCAGCAGTCCAGCTTGAGTCCAGCCGACTTCTGAAACGCCCCGACGGCGGCGCGCGTTTTCATCCCCGCTTTGCCGTCCACCTTGTCGCTGTAGAGCCCGAGCCGCGTCAGATGGCGCTGCATGGCCTCGACATCCGTTGTGCGCATCTGGGTGGTCGCCGCCCATGGCGTCTCGAACGGACGCGGGTTTGAAATCCGGTCGGCGAGATGGCCGACGAACAGCACATAGAGGTCCGAGAAATTGTATTCCTTGATGACGAAGTAGTTCGCCGTCACCAGAAACGAGGGACCGTAAATCCCCTCCGGCTGCAGGAGCGAGGCTGGCTCGGCCATCTCCGCCGAACTCAGCTTCGCGCCATAGGCCGGGATGTACCCTGCCCTCACCCATTCGCCGAGCGGTCTGGTGATGTCCGGAACGCCTTGCGTGCAATCCACGTTGTGCGGCGGCTTCACCTCGTAAGCCCAGCGCAGGCCCGGCTTCCAGCCCTTGTTGAGCAGTTGCTTCGCGGCGGAGGCCAGCGCATCCGGCGCCGAGCGCCAGATATCGACGCGGCCGTCGCCGTCGAGGTCCACGCCGTGCTTGTAGTACTCCGTGGGCAGAAACTGCGTCAACCCGGTCGCGCCCGCCCATGACGAGCGGAAGTCGCGGCGCGCCACATGGCCCTCGCTCAGGATCTTCAGCGCCGCGATGAACTCCTCGCGGTATTGATCCTTGCGCCGTCCCACATAGGCCTGGGTGGCCATCACGCGCAGCGCGTCGTAGGGCATGCGGTAGCGGCCGTAATCGCTCTCGCGGCCCCAGATCGCCAGCACCACGGTCGCAGGCACGCCGAAACGCTGCTCGATCGCCGTCAGCGCGCTGCGATGCGCGCGCAGCTGGCGCTGCCCCTCGGTGGCGAGCGCGGCGATCCGCGTCTCTTTCAGATAGTCCGCCGGCACCTGCACGAATTCGGCCTGTGCCGGCGCGCCGGTCGCGGGACGGCCGGGGAGCAGCAGATCAGGCAGTTTGTAATCAGGCTCCAGGGACTGCGTCTCGCGCACAAAGGTCTCGCGGGAGACGCCCGCCTTCTGCGCCTCCGGCCACAGCGAGGCGATGAATGCGGCGAATCTGGCATCGGCCGCCTGAGCGGTCACAGGCCCGCACACGAGCAACGCCGTGACAAGCAGAGCCCGCAGGCACGGGCAGACGCCCCTCATGCCGGCCGCCGCATCAGCGACAGCCAGATGCCGCCGCCGATCAGCGCCGTCCCCGACAGGCGCTCGAGGATCTTCACGCGTCCCGGCCGGATGAACCATGACCGGCCGAAACCGGACAGCATCGCCCAGCAGCTGTCCGTGATCGCGGCCAGTCCCACGCTCACCGCGCACATCACGACCAGTTGGCGATCGGCCGGCAGCGCCGGATCGACGAACTGCGGCAGGAACGCGGTGAAGAACGCGGCGGTCTTCGGATTGGACAGCGCGACCATGAAGCCGCGCCAGAAATGAACCTGTTTCGGAAGCCCCCCGTCACTGCCGCGCCCGGCGTTGCGCCAGAGCTGGACGCCGAGCCAGACCAGATAGGCTGCCCCCGCCCAGCGGATGACCTCGAACAGCAGGGCTGAACTGTTCAGCACCCATGTCAGGCCGAAGGCGATGGCCGCGATCAGCAGCGCATTGCCCGCGACGGTCCCGGCGACCGTGGTCAGCGCCGCCCGCACGCCGCGCGTGGCGCCGGTCGCGATCACCAGCGTGACGATCGGCCCCGGCGTGATCATCAGAAGGAACGTGACCAGAAGAAACGCACCGAACAATTCGGGATTCATGAGATCACCTCCTGATGTCGCGCGCGGCGCGTGGTCGCGTCAGTGCGCGCCTTCTTTCTCGCGCACCGCGAGTTCCGCCATCGTGGTGATGCGATCCACGTAGGCGATACCGATGGCGGAGAGGATGAAGACGACATGGATGATCGTCTGCCACATCACGCCGGTCTCGGTGTAGTTGGTCGTCCGCCCGACGCCGCCGAGATTGCCGGCCTCGATGAAGGTCCGCAAGAGATGGATCGACGAAATGCCGATGATGGCCATCGCCAGCTTGATCTTGAGCACGCTGGCATTGACGTGGCTGAGCCATTCCGGCTCGTCGGGGTGACCTTCCAGATGCAGGCGCGACACGAACGTCTCGTAGCCGCCGACGATCACCATCACCAGCAGGTTCGAAATCATCACCACGTCGATCAGGCCGAGAACGACCAGCATGATCTGCTGCTCGCTGAAATCCAGCGAATGGGCGATGAGGTGCCACAGCTCCTTGAGGAACAGGACAACATAGACGCCCTGCGCGACGATGAGGCCGATATAGAGCGGCAACTGCAGCCAGCGCGAGCCGAAGATCAGCATCGGCAGCGGGCGCATGTTCACGGTCTTCGGCGGAACCGGAGTTTCGGGAGTGAAGGACATGGGAAAGCCTTGTCAGGGAACGCCGCCAGCGGCGCAAGAAGCGGCCTCTTCTAGCAGATTCCGCCGAGTCGCGGACAGCGCGGCGTGAGGTCGCTCCTTATCGTCATCAGCGCGTCGCGACGATGAACATCCGCGGGAACCTGAGCAGGATCTTGCCGTCCGCGCGGGCGGGATAGGCCGCCTCCAGCCGGCGCGTGTAGTCGGCCAGGAACGTGGCCCGCTCGTTCTCGTCCAGCGGATTGACGAAGGGACGCAGCCCCGTGCCCTTCACCCATTCGACGATGGCCGCCGCGCCATCCATCCGGAAATTGTAGACGACATGCCAGATATCGACGCGGGTGTAGGCCGTCACCAGCGCGTCGTAATAGGTCGCGACCGGCGGCAGCACGTCGCGCAATTGTACCGCTTCGAGCAGCTTGTCGGCGAACGGCATCGCCCGCGCCGTCTCCCGCATCAGGGCATGCGAGGGCTCGCGCAGATTGTCCGGCATCTGGACCGCCAGCACGCCGCCCTTGTTGAGCCCGTCCGCCAGCCGGGTGAAATGACGGACATGATCCGGCACCCACTGGAATACGGCATTGGCGAACATCAGATCGACCGGACGCGCGGGCGACCAGGTGGTGAGATCCGCCTCGGCGAAACTGACACCGGGCAGGCGTTCGCGCGCCTGCCGCAACATGTCCGGCGAGGAATCGACGCCCGACACCTTGGCCTGCGGCCAGCGCTGCGTCAGCAGCTCGGTGGAGTTGCCGGGACCGCAGCCGAGATCGATCGCCTCGCGCACATCGGCATGGACCTGCGCGAGCAGATCGCGCGCCGAGCGCGTGCGCTCGTCCTCGAATTTCAGATACTGGGCTGCGGACCAGTCGGCCATGGTTTTGTCCTGTTCAAGTCGAGCATATTGCTTTGATCGCTTATGATGGATGGCTATCCTTGCAACATGGCGACTTTGTGTATATAACCATCATATACAATGATTGACTTCGGAAAAGTCACAGGTTTTGACTGGGACGAAGGAAACGCCCGCAAAAGCGAGCGGAAGCATGGCGTCACTCAGCCTGAGGCCGAAAGCGTCTTCTTCAATGAGCCCCTTCTGCTCGTGGAGGATCGCAAGCACAGCCTGGACGAGATCCGTTTTCATGCGCTGGGCCAGACATCCCAAAACCGGCATTTGCATCTCACATTCACCCTTCGCGCCGAGGACAGCCTTATCCGGATGATTTCGGCTCGCGACATGAACCGTAAGGAGCGTCAGATCTATGACGAAGCGCGCCAAAACTCCTGATCTCCAGATTCCTGATTTCAAATCAGAGGCGGAAGAACGCATTTATTGGGAGAAGGCCGACTCGACGCAGCATGTCGATTGGACGAAGGCGGAACGGGTCCGGCTCCCCAATCTCAAGCCTTCGACGACAGCGATCTCGCTACGGCTTCCCGTGGATCTGCTCGAACGGATCAAGGTCGCGGCCAACAAGCGCGACGTGCCGTATCAGTCACTCATCAAGACATGGCTCGCAGAAAAGGCCGGGTAACGCTCACCCGGCCTTTTCCGCGAGCTTGTCGACGGGTTTCCCTCACCGCGTCAGCTTCTTGTACTTCACCCGGCTCGGGATCACGCTGTCCTGACCGAGCCGGCGCATCTTGTCCTTCTCGTAATCCTGGAAGTTGCCCTCGAACCATTCGACATGGCTGTCGCCCTCGAAGGCCAGCATGTGGGTGGCGATGCGGTCGAGGAACCAGCGGTCATGGCTGATGATGACGGCGCAGCCGGCAAAATCCTCCAGCGCCTCTTCCAGCGCACGCAGCGTATCGACGTCGAGATCGTTGGTCGGCTCGTCGAGCAGCAGCACGTTGGCGCCCGATTTCAGCATTTTGGCCAGATGCACGCGGTTGCGCTCACCGCCGGAGAGCGAGCCGACTTTCTTCTGCTGGTCGCCGCCCTTGAAGTTGAACGCCGAGCAGTAGCCGCGCGAGTTCACTTCCTTCTTGCCGAGGTAGATGATGTCGTTGCCGTCGGAGATTTCCTCCCACACGGTCTTCTTCGCATCGAGCGCGTCGCGCGACTGATCGACGTAGCCGAGCTGAACCGAGTCGCCGATGGTGATGGTGCCGGCGTCCGGCTTCTCCTGCCCGGTGATCATGCGGAACAGCGTGGACTTGCCCGCGCCGTTCGCGCCGATCACGCCGACGATGCCGCCCGGCGGCAGCTTGAAGGTGAGATTGTCGATCAGCAAGCGGTCGCCGAAACCCTTGGTCAGCCCCTCGAAATCGACCACGTTGTTGCCGAGGCGCTCGGCCACCGGAATGACGATCTGCGCGGTGGTCGGGGCCTTATCGCTGGCCTTGGCGAGCAGTTCCTCGTAGCGCTGATAGCGCGCCTTGGACTTGGCCTGACGCGCCTTCGGCGAGGCTGCGATCCATTCCTGCTCACGGGCCAGCGTCTTCTGATGCGCGGCATCCTCGCGGCCCTCCTGCTCCAGCCGCTTCTGCTTTTGCACCAGCCAGGACGAATAATTGCCCTCGTAGGGGATGCCGCGGCCGCGATCGAGTTCGAGGATCCAGCCCGTCACGTTGTCGAGGAAGTAGCGGTCGTGGGTGACGATCAGGATCGCGCCGGGATAGTTGCGCAGATGGCCTTCGAGCCACGACACCGACTCGGCGTCGAGATGGTTGGTCGGCTCGTCCAGCAGCAGCAGTTCGGGCTGATCCAGCAGCAGGCGGCACAGCGCGACGCGGCGGCGCTCGCCGCCCGAGAGCTTGGAGACGTCGGCATCGTCCGGCGGGCAGCGCAGCGCGTCCATCGCCTGATCGACCTTGCTGTCGAGATCCCACAGGCCCTGCGCCTCGATCTCGTCCTGCAGCTTCGTCATCTCATCGGCGGTCTCGTCCGAGTAGTTCATCGCCAGTTCGTTGTAGCGATCGAGGATCGCCTTCTGCTTGGCGACACCTTCCATGACGTTCTCGCGAACGCTCTTGGTCGGATCGAGCTGCGGCTCCTGCTCGAGGTAGCCGACGCGCGCGCCCTCCGCGACCCAGGCCTCGCCCGTGTAATCCTTGTCGATGCCCGCCATGATCTTGAGCAGGGTCGATTTACCCGCACCGTTCACGCCAAGCACGCCGATCTTGGCGTCCGGGTAGAACGACAGATGGACGTTATCCAGCACCTTGCGGGTCGGATAGGCCTTGGTCAGACCCTGCATGAAATAGACGAACTGGCGCGCCATCGAAGTTCCTGAAAGCCTGCTTGTGGGGAATTTTGCTGCCGCTGATGTAACGATGCGGCCCGCAAAGGGCAACCGCCGTTAACACATCATCAAGCCTGTGCGGACAAAGCGCCGGCCCGGCCGGACGTCTCGCCCCATGGATAACGGAATTTAATCAAATTCGCCGAAAGCTTGGCCATTCCGCGCCGGCCTGTCGCCCGCGCGATGGGAGTACAAGTCATGGCAGCATCCGGCACATCCATGCCCGGCCATGTCGTGAGGCAAGACCCACAGGCGGCGCGGCGGATGGACCGCCTCATCCTGTTTCTGAAGACGTTCGCGCGCGTCGCTTTCAGTCCCTATCGGCCCGAGCAGCACTACATGCGCGGCCCCGGCCCGGCCTGCCGGGCGCGCCAGCGTGGCGAGCGCATCCGCTGATCCGGACATTGGCGATCCATGTACCGCTGCGCCATTCTCGATGACTATCAGCGCGCCGCGCTTGATCTGGCCGACTGGTCGCAGGTCACGGACCGGGTATCGCTGACGGTGTTCGACGAACCTTTCGCCGATGCGGCAGCGGCGGCCGCCGCGCTGAAGGCGTTCGATATCGTCTGCGCGATGCGCGAGCGCACGCCGTTCGGCGCAGACCTCCTCAACGCCCTGCCCCGCCTGAAGCTGCTCATCACATCCGGCGCGCGAAACGCGTCGTTCGATCTGGAGGCCGCGCGCCGGCGCGGCATCGTCGTCTGCGGCACCGGGGCGGCCGGCAATCCGACCGCTTCCCTCGCCATCGGTCTGATGCTCGAACTCACGCGGAAAATCGGCTTCGAGAACGCGCGCATGAAAAGCGGCGCGCCGTGGCAGATCACGCTGGGCGAGGATGTCGAGGGCAAGACAGTGGGCATCGTCGGCCTCGGCCGGCTCGGCCAGCGCGTCGCCGCCATTGCCAAGGCGATGGGCATGAACGTCATCGCATGGAGCAGCAATCTCACCCCGCAGGCCTGCGATGCGGCCGGCGTCGGCTACGCCACCAGGGACGAACTGTTCGCCACCGCCGACATCGTCACCATTCATCTGGTGCTGGGCGAGCGCACGCGCGGTCTGATCGGAGGTAACGATCTGCGGCGCATGAAGCCGACGAGCTATCTGGTCAACACCGCGCGCGGTCCCATCGTGGACGAGGCCGCCCTGCTCGGCGTGCTGCGGGACAAAAGCATCGCAGGCGCCGCGCTCGACACCTTCTGGCAGGAGCCGCTGCCGCCGGATCATCCGCTGCGCACGCTCGATAACGTGGTGCTGACGCCGCATCTCGGCTACGTCACGCGCGAAAACTACCGCCGCTACTATGGCGACATGGTCGCGGATATTTCCGCCTGGCTCGACGGCGCGCCGGTCAGGGTGCTGACGTAAAATATATCCCGGAAACGAAAACGGCCGGGATCACCCCGGCCGTTTCCAAATCTGAAATCCGATCAGGATCCGCTCAGCGGATCGTCACCGGCGCGGGCAGCGGCTGCATCACCGGCGGCGCGGTGCCGGGGACGTTGGCGGCCGACTGGGCCGGCGGCATCTGCTGCACCGGCTGGGCGCTCGCGACCGGCGTCGAGGCCGGCGCGCTCCCCGGCAGCACCACGACGCGGGTACCGACCTTCACGCGCTCGAACAGGTCCGACACATCCTCGTTCAGCATGCCGATGCAGCCCGACGAGACGAACTTGCCGATGGTCGAGGGCTGGTTGGTGCCATGGATGCGATACACCGTACTGCCCAGATACATGGCGCGCGCGCCCAATGGGTTTCCGGGGCCACCGGCCATGAAACGCGGCAGATAGGGCTGGCGCTCGATCATCTCGGTCGGCGGATGCCAGTCCGGCCACTCGGCCTTGCGGGTGATTTTCTGCACGCCATTCCAGGTAAAACCATCGCGACCGACACGCACGCCATAACGGATCGCCCGGCCGCCACCCAGCACGTAATACAGATAGGTGTTCGGGGTATCGACGACCAGCGTGCCCGCAGGCTCGTTGGTCTGGAAAGCCACCTCCTGCCGGCGCAGGCGCGGATCGAGCTGCGCCTCGCCGGTTTCGGGCTGATCCTCGGGCGGCAAGGCCGCGATGCTCATCGGCTGGTTGCTGCCGCCCTGCTGCGGCGGCACCGAGCCGGTCGCGCCGACGCCCTGCGGCGGACGCAGCATCGCATCCTGCACGGAGGACGGCGCCGGTGGACCGCCATCGCTATACGCGGGCGGCGGCGCGGCCGGGCGCGCGTAACGCGGATCGTCCGCCGGGCGGACATAGCGCTGATCATCCGTCGGGCGGACATAGCGCTGATCATCCGTCGGGCGGACATAACGCGGATCATCCGCCGGAGCGATTTGTCCCTGCGGCATCCGGTCCGAATAGACCGGCGCATTCATCGGGCGGCCGTAGCGCGGGTCGTCCGGCGACATCACGGGGCCTGGCGGAGGAAGCGTCCCGACGCGACGGCGGTCGGACGGCATCTCGTCCTCTTCGTCGAGCGCATCGAAATTCGGCATGCGGTCGCGATTGCCGTACGACGTCGGCGACTGCACCGTCGCCGACGGGTAGTAGGTCTGGGCCGACACCTGGCTGACGCCCGATGCGCCCGCTGCCAGCGACGCCACGATGGTCAAGATCTGCTTAACTGTCATGCTGCTCTTTTAGTCCCAAGCCGCGACCACTTCGTTAATGGCGACATCGCCTACGATAGCGGCACATTCAAGACAACATCGCAAAAAACCCGGCCTGAGTGGCAATGTTTGCGCGACCTGTGACCCGATTGCGACGGAAGTGATTGATCCGGCATCTCTTCTCGCAGGATCGTGATCGCCCGATCTGGTAGTCTGATCGTGCTGATTCGCTGCCCGGTGCAGTGGCCGGCATGGTCCCGCGTAACACATCCCCGAAATCCTCAAAGCCCTCCGCCTCGCGGGGGCGGGACGACGTCATGCTGCCTGGCCTGCGCATCCTGTTCGCCGCTGTCGTGCTGACCCTGTCGGTTGTCGTGTTCGGCCTCGGAGCCGCGGCGATGCTGCGCGCCGCGCACGAAAACGCCGTCGCCGAACTCACGGCCCGGTCCGCACCCGATCCGGTTTTCGAGGTTGTCGCCAACCAGCCGACGCTCAGCCTGCTGCGCGTGGAGGAGCCGCACACGGCAGGCGTGCGTGCCATCGAGACCGCAACGCATCCAGCCCCGGCAGCCCCCGCCGCGCCTTCGGCCGGGGACGTGGCCCCCGTGGCGGAGTCGAAAGCCGCCTTGCCGCCGCGCACGGACGCCCTGTCCGCCTCCGGCCCGCCACCAGCCGCCGACGTCGTGGTGGCTGCGCTGCCCTCACCGAACAACGAGACCAGCGAGATCGTTCCGCCGACGGCCGTCCAGATCGCCCCGCCTGTCGCTGCCATTGAGAGCAGTCCGGTCGCCGCCGCGTCCGAACCGGGCCCCAACCTGTCCGTCGAACCATCTCCGGTGCCGCCTGTTCCCGCCGCGCCGCAGAAGCGCTACGCCGCACTGGATCCGCCGGACGGCGTCAGCGCGGTCGATCTCGAGGTGCACGAGACGATGCTGTCGCCGATTGCGGGAACGGTTCCGGTCCCGCTCGGGCGCACGAACGCGCTCGCGAAGGCCGAGCAGCAGCGCCGCGCCGCACAGGAACGGGCCGCACAACAGCGTCGACGGACGGCGGCAACACGACGCGCACGGACCGCCGATGTCGCCGCGCCCGTGGTCCAAAGCGCCGATCCGTTCGGAACGCCCTTCAGCGCGCCGGCGACAACCTCGCGCTGACCCGCAGGTTACGCCTTCCCGGTCGCCAGCGCGGGACCATCGGCCAGTCCCCATTCGGACCATGAGCCGTCATAGAGCGCCGAGCCGCGCACGCCGAGCCGGTAGAGCGCCAGCGTCAGCACCGCCGCCGAGACACCCGAGCCGCAACTGGTGACGATGGGCCGCGCGAGATCGGCCCCCTCCGCCGCAAAGGCCGCCCGCAGGTCACCGAGCGGCTTCATCTTGCCGGTGGCCGGATCGACCAGTTCGTTGAACGGCAGATTGAGGCTGCCGGGAATATGGCCGCTGCGCAGGCCGGGGCGCGGCTCGGCGACCCTGCCCTCGAACCGGTCCCGCGCGCGCGCATCGATCACCTGCGCCTCCCGGCTCGCGACGTTCGCCTCCATCGCCGCGCGGTCGCGAAGCCCGGCGGCATTGAAAGTGGCCTGATACTCCGCCGGCTTCGGCACTGCCGGACCGCTTTCGACCGGCCGGCCTTCCGCAAGCCACGTCTTCAGGCCGCCATCGAGAATCCGCACGTCGCGATGGCCGAAGGACAGGAACATCCACCATGCGCGGGCGGACGCCATCCATGTCCCGGCATCGTACAGCACGACCGTGTCGTCGTTGCCGATCCCCAGCGCACCGACATCGTCGCCGAACTTGCGCGCGGTCGGGAACATATGCGGCAGCGGACTGCCTTTGTCCGCCACCTCGTCCACGTCGAAGAAGGCGGCGCCGGGAATGTGCGCGGCGAGAAAATCCTCTTTCGCCAGCGGCGTCGCGCCCGGCAGCTTGAACGAAGCGTCGAGCACCTTCACACGCGGATCGTCCAGGCGCGCGGCCAGCCATTCGGTGGAAACGAGAGGATCATCCGCCGCACTCATCGGCTTCGCCTTTCTGACTTCGCAATGTTCGTCTAGCCTGGAGCTTTCGGTAGCACCTGCTCCACCGGACCGCCAGCATCGCGCCAGGCCGCGAAGCCGCCGCCGAGATGCGCCACCGGCCTCAGACCCATGTCCTGGGCGGTCTTCGCCGCCAGCGCCGAACGCAGCCCGCCCGCGCAATGAAAGATGAACGTCTTGTCCTGCTGAAAGATCGGCTTGGCGTAAGGCGACTGCGGATCGATCCAGAATTCGAGCATCCCGCGCGTGCACGAGAACGCACCGGGAATGCGCCCGTCGCGCTCGATCTCGCGCGGATCGCGGATATCGACGATCACCACGTCGTCGCGTCCGGCAACTTCCATCACCTGCGCAGCGCTCATGGTTTCGATCTGCGCATTCGCCTCGTCAAGCATCTCCCTGATGCCGCGGTGGATGCTCTGCGCCATGACGTGTCCTCCGAGGTTGTTGTTGATTTATCGTTTGTCACCGGTTCGATCCGTCACCCCTGGGGCGCCCTTGCACAGCACGGATCGCGAAGGACGACGGCCGCCCGGAGGCCGCTCATCCTTCGAGGCTCGCAGGAAGAAGCTCGTGCCTCAGGATGACGGATGAAACGCTTCAATCCGCGCCGGTCGCGCGCATCACCGGATCAGCTCGCGCATCGCGCCGTCCAGGCCCTCGAGCGTCAGCGGGAACATGCGGTTGGAAAAGATCTTGCGGATCAGGTTGGTGGATTCCGAATAGTCCCAGTGCTTCTGCGCCACGGGATTGATCCAGATCGCGTGCGGATAGGTCCGCGTGACGCGCTCCAGCCAGACCTGCCCGGCCTCCTCGTTGACGTGCTCGACCGAGCCGCCGGGCATCACGATCTCATAAGGCGACATCGACGCATCGCCGACGAACACGACCTTGTAGTCGTGCGGAAACTTGTGCAGCACATCCCATGTCGGGGTGCGGTCGGTGAAGCGGCGGCGGTTCTGCTTCCACACGCCCTCGTAAAGGCAGTTGTGGAAGTAGAAATACTCCATGTGCTTGAACTCGGTCTTGGCGGCGGAGAACAGCTCCTCCACCTGCGCGACGTGCGAGTCCATCGAGCCGCCGATGTCGAAGAACACCAGAACCTTCACCGCGTTGCGCCGCTCGGGCCGCATGTGCACGTCGAGATAGCCGTGATTGGCGGTCTCGCGAATCGTGGTGTCGAGATCGAGCTCGTCCGGCGCGCCGGTGCGTGCGAACTTGCGCAGGCGGCGCAGCGCCACCTTGATGTTGCGGATGCCGAGTTCGACATTGCCGTCGAGATCCTTGAACTCGCGGCGGTCCCACACCTTGACGGCGCGGCGGTTGCGGCTCTTCTCCTGGCCGATGCGGATGCCTTCGGGATTGTAGCCCTGCGCGCCGAACGGCGAGGTGCCCGCCGTGCCGATCCACTTGTTGCCGCCCTGATGGCGGCCCTTCTGCTCTTCGAGGCGCTTCCTCAGCGTCTCCATGAGCTTGTCCCAGCCCATGGCCTCGATCTGCTTCTTTTCTTCCTCGCTGAGATATTTTTCCGCGAGCTTCTTCAGCCACTCCTCGGGAATCTCCGCCTTTTCCATGGCGTCGAGCAGGCTTTCCAGCCCTTTGAAGGTGGAGCCGAACACGCGGTCGAACTTGTCGAGGTTGCGCTCGTCCTTCACCAGCGCGGTGCGCGACAGGTAGTAGAAATTTTCCACCGAGTAGTCGGCGATGTCCGCATCGAGCGCCTCCATCAAGGTGAGGTACTCGCGCAGGGTGACCGGCACCTGCGCCTCGCGCAGGGATGTGAAGAATTGCAGGAACATGCCGAGCAGTTTGCCCGGCTCCTCGCATCCGTCAAGGAAAACCACTTCCGTCCAGCATGCCCTCTGGGATAAAATGATACCGTCCAGCGGAAGCGACGAGGAACCGTCATGGTTCCAGCGGATTTCGGTGCTGGCTTTGGAACGGAATCGGGGACGGGGAAGAGAGCATGGCGGTTGAATCACTACTGGTTGCGCTGATCGTCGGCGCGATCGCGGGATGGCTCGCGGGCAAGATTGTGCATGGCGCGGGCCTTGGACTGGTCGGCAACATCGTCGTCGGTATCCTCGGCGCGTTGCTGGCGAGCTGGCTGCTGCCGCAACTCGGTGTCTCGATCGGCGCGGGCTTCGTCCGGTCAATCGTCAACGCCACCATCGGCGGCGTGATCGTCCTTGTGATCCTGTCCCTCATCCGGCGCGCCTGATCGCGCCGAACCGGCATTCCGCAAATGTCATCACCTGAACAGGCGTTTGCGGAAGGTCTGGCACAGTTTCAGGCCGGGAATCTCCTCGCGGCGGAAAAAACCTTCAGGAAACTGCTGCGGAAATATCCTGACCATCCTCCGCTTGTCGGCGCGCTCGGCGCGGTTCTGGTGCGTGCCGAGAAACACAGCGAAGCCGAGACGACCCTCAAGCGTCTGGCCGCCCGGGCCGATGCGCCCGCGACCGTCATCTACAATCACGGGCTGGCGCTGAAAGCCCTCGGCCGCGCGGCAGAGGCCGCTGGCGCATTCGGCCGCGTGCTGGCGCAAAATCCCAACGACATCGAAACGCTGAACAACCGCGGCACCGCCTTCAACGATCTGCACCGGTTTGGCGAGGCGATTGCCGATTTCGATCGCGCCCTGGCGCTGCGGCCGACCTACGCGGCCGCGCTGATCAACAAGGCCAAAGCGCTTGTCGAACTCAGGCGATACGCCGAGGCGCTCGCGATCTATCACAAGGCCCTCGCCCTCGATCCCGACCGGCCGGAAGCCTGGCTCGGCCTCGGCATCGCCCACGACAAGCTGAAACAGTATCCGCAGGCCATAGAGTCCTACGAGCATCTGCTGCAGTTGAAGCCGAACTTCCCGTTTCTCCGGGGCACCCTGCTGCACCAGCGCATGCTGATCTGCGACTGGCGCGATGTCGACCGGTCGGTCGCCGGTCTCGAACTTGAGGTCGCGGCCGGCAAGCCGGTGGCGGAGCCCTTCGGCTGGCAGGCGCTCAGCCGCTCGCCCCAAAGCCTTCAGCACTGCGCTGAGATTTTCAATCGCGCCAAATATCCGGCGCATGGACATCTGGCGGCCAGGACGCGGCCCGCGGCGGATGGCAGGATCCGCATCGGCTATGTGTCGGGCGAGTTTCGCGATCAGGCCACCGCGATCCTGCTGATCGGCGTGCTGGAGCACCACGATAAAACAAAGTTTGAAATTCATGCCTTCGACAACGGCGCAGACGACGGCAGCGCGATGCGCGGGCGGATCGTGCGCGCCGTGGATCGTCTGACGCCGATCAACCACCTCACCGACGACGACGCGGCAGCCGCCATCCGCAGCGCAGGCATCGACATCCTCGTCAACCTCAACGGCTATTTCGGCGAGCATCGCACCGGGATGTTCGCCCGCCGCCCCGCCCCCGTGCAGGTGAACTATCTCGGCTTTCCCGGCACGCTCGGCGCGCCCTATATCGACTATATCATCGCCGATGGCCGCGTGATCCCCGAGAACGAGCGGCCGTTCTACACCGAGAAGGTCGTGCAGCTGCCGCACTGCTATCAGGCCAACGACGACGCGCGCGAGATCGGCGCGGACTCACCCGACCGCGCCGCCTTTGGACTGCCCGAAACCACCTTCGTGTTCTGCTGCTTCAACAACAACTACAAGATCGTGCCGGACACGTTCGACGGCTGGATGCGGATTCTCGCGCGGGTGCCGGGAAGCGTGCTGTGGCTGCTCGGCGACACACCGGCTTCCATCGCAAACCTGCGCAAGGAAGCGGAGGCGCGCGGCATCGCGCCGGAGCGGCTGGTGTTCGCGGACCGCGTGCCGCCACCCGAACATCTGGCGCGGCATCGCTGCGCAGACCTGTTCCTGGACACGCTGCCCTACAACGCTCACACCACCGCCAGCGATGCGCTGTGGGCCGGACTGCCCGTCCTGACCTGCGAGGGCACTACCTTCCCGGGCCGGGTGGCGGCGAGCCTGCTCGCCACCGCCGGACTTCCCGACCTGATCGCCGGCTCGCCGGCGGAGTTCGAGGAGATGGCTGTGGCGCTGGCGAACGATCCCGGCCGATTGGCCGCCCTGCGGCAAAACCTCGCCACGACGGTGCGCACCTCGCCGCTGTTTGACACCCGCCTTTTCACAAAACATATTGAGGCCGGGTTTGCCGCGATGCACGCTCGCCATCTCGGCGGTCGCAAACCCGACCATATCGTCATCGCCGCGTCGTAGGGATGTCCTCCGGCAAGGCCAAAGCCAACCAATTCAGACCGCAAGCGCGGGTTACTGACCACACCACAGGGCGGACTCTTCAATGAAATTCACCGGGACGAAGGATTACGTCGCAACCGACGATCTCAAGGTTGCGGTGAACGCGGCGATCGTGCTTGAGCGCCCGTTGCTGGTGAAAGGCGAGCCCGGCACCGGCAAGACCGTGCTGGCCGAGGAAGTCGCCAAGGCGATCAATGCCCCGCTGCTGACCTGGCACATCAAGTCCACCACCAAGGCCCAGCAGGGCCTTTACGAGTACGACGCGGTTTCGCGCCTGCGCGACAGCCAGCTTGGCGATCCGCGCGTCTCGGACATCTCGAACTACATCAAGCGCGGCAAGCTGTGGGAGGCGTTCAGCGCCGAGCAGCGCCCGGTGCTTCTGATCGACGAGATCGACAAGGCCGACATCGAGTTTCCGAACGACCTGCTGCTCGAACTCGACCGCATGGAGTTTCACGTCTACGAAACCGGCGAAACGATCCGCGCCGCCAAGCGCCCCGTCGTCGTCATCACCTCCAACAACGAAAAGGAACTGCCGGACGCGTTCCTGCGCCGCTGCTTCTTCCACTTCATCAAGTTTCCCGATCAGGAAACGATGGCGCAGATCGTCGAGGTGCATTTCCCCGGCATCAAGCAGCGCCTCGTTCAGGAAGCCATGCGCATCTTCTTCGAGGTCCGCGACGTGCCCGGCCTGAAGAAGAAGCCCTCCACCTCCGAGCTGCTGGACTGGCTCAAGCTGCTGCTCAACGAGGACATGACGCCGGAGTCCCTGCGCGAGCGCGACCCGCGCAAGCTGATCCCGCCGCTGCACGGCGCGCTGCTGAAGAACGAGCAGGACGTCCACCTGTTCGAGCGGCTTGCCTTCCTCAGCCGCCGCGAGGTGTGAGAAGGCGGCGAACGCGCTTGATTCCGGAGCCTGATCCGTCACCCTGAGGTGCCATGGCGAAAGCCATGGCCTCGAAGGCGACGGCCGAAGTCCAGCGTCTTCTTCGGAGGTCGTTCATCCTTCGAGGCTCGCGTTGTTCGCACCTCAGGATGACAAACTCCGCGCAGGACGTGCAGCCCGCATGAAGCGCAGCGACATGCGGGGCAACAATGAGAAGCCGCCCCGGACTGCGCTTCGCTCATCCGGGCTACGGACGCTTTCGGCCTCGCAGGATAACGGGCAACTCCGCACAGATTCGTCTCTAACAATCACGGCAGCCGCCATGCCCCGCCCTTCCATCGTCGTGTTCGATCTCGGCCGCGTGCTGCTGGACTGGGATCCGCGCCACCTCTACCGCAAGCTGTTCGACGACGAGGCGCGGATGGAGGCGTTCCTGCGCGACGTCTGCAATATCGCATGGATCACGCAGCTGGATCATGCCGCGACCTTCGCCGAAGGCGTCGCTGCGCATGTCGAGAAGTTTCCCGAGCACGCCGACGCCATCCGCGCCTATGACGAGCGCTGGCTGGAAACGCTGGCCGGTCCCATCGCCGGCAGCGTCGCCGCGCTGGAGGCGATCCAGCAGGCCGGCATTCCCACCTACTGCATCACCAACTATCCGGCGGACAAGTTCGAGCTGTCGCGGCCGGTCTATCCGTTTCTGGATTCCTTCGACGGCATCGTCGTCTCGGGCCGCGAGCGCATCACCAAGCCGGATCCCGCGATCTACCGCCTGCTGTTCGAGCGCTACGATCTCGATCCGGCGGATTGCATCTTCATCGACGATTCCCTGCCCAACATCGAGACCGCGAAGGCGCTCGGCATGGACACTCACCACTTTCTCGGCGTCGAGGGCCTGCGCGCCGCCCTCAGGGCGCGTGGTTTGCCGACGGGATAACGTTTCGAATTTTGCTGGAACGCTTGTGTTAGCGACAAACATGTCCAAGCCATGCTGAGCGCTCCCTCTCCCTTTGGGAGAGGGTTGGGGTGAGCGGATCAGACCTCTCGATTTGACGTCCCCCTCACCCGGATCGCTAAGGCGATCCGACCTCTCCCCGGCGGGAGAGGTGAAGCAGGACACCTCAATCTCATCAACCTTCGCGCGGCCGCGTCAATTGAAACGTCAGGTGCGCCTTCACCGTCGGCCATTCGGACGCGGTGATGCTGTAGACCACCGTATCGCGCAGCGTGCCGTTCGGCGCGATCTGGTGGCTGCGCAGCACCCCGTCAAGCTTGGCGCCGAGCCGCTCGATGCCGCGCCGGCTCTGGTGATTGAAGAAATGCGTGCGGAATTCCACCGCGATGCAGTCGAGCGCCTCGAACGCGTGGGTGAGCAGCAACAGTTTGCACTGGGTGTTCACGGCGCTGCGCTGGACGCGTTTCGCATACCAGGTCGAGCCGATCTCGACGCGCCGGTTGGCGGCATCCACATTCATATAGGTGGTCATGCCGCAGACACGGCCCTGCTCGTCGCGGATGGTGAACGGCAGCATCGATCCCGCCGCCTGAAGCGTGAGGCGGCGATCGATCTCGGCGGCCATCCCCTCCGGCGAGGGAATGGCCGTGTACCACAGCTCCCACAGCCTGCCGTCCTTCACCGCCTCCGTCAGATCCGCACAATGCGCCTGCGACAGCGGTTCGACCAAAGCCGCAGGACCGCGCAGCGTGACGGGAGACAGGAACGACATCGCAAAGCTCGCTTGTTGAAAAGGCTCACCTGTTGAGGAAATTCAGCGGCAGGCCCGGACGCGGCCAGTCCATCGCGATCAGCTCGCCCCGCCCCGACAGCGTGATATAGGCCGTCTTCAGGTCGGAGCCGCCGAACGCGATGTTGGTCGTCACCCGGTCGCCGGTTGGAATCTGTTCCACCAGTTTGCCGTCCGGCGCAATCACGGAAATGCAGCCGGACACCAGCGTCGCGACACAGACATTGCCGGACGCCTCGACCGCCAGCGAATCGAACATCTGGTACCCGCCGAGCCCGGCGATCGGCCGGCCGCGCTCGCCGCGATAGATGATGTCGCGCGGCCTGATCTCGCCGGGCGCGGAGAGATCATAGGCCCACAGCCGCGCCGTCGGCGTCTCGGCGACATAGACCGTGCTCTCGTCCGGCGACAGGCCGCAGCCGTTGGCGGGCAGCACGCCATGCACCGCCTCCACCAGTTCGCTGCCGCCGGGCTTCATGTAGTAGAGCCCGCCGACATCCATATCGCGGTGCCGCCGCTTGCCGAGATCGGTGAACCACAGCCCGCCCTGCCGATCGAATACCAGATCGTTCGGCCCCTTCAGCGGATGCTCGCCGCAGCGGTCGAACAGCGTCTCGATTTTTCCCGTCGACAGATCGACCCGCTGCAGCGAGCCGCCGATATATTCGGACGCCGCGGGCGTCACCGGCATGATGCCGTGCGCGGTCTCTGTCCATCCGAAGCCGCCGTTGTTGCAGATGTAGCATTTGCCGTCCGGCCCCAGCGCCGCGCCGTTCGGCCCGCCCGGAATCTGCGCGACAGTCTCCTTGCGGCCGTCCGGCCACACCCGCGTCAGCCGCTGGGCGCGGATTTCCACCAGCACCACGGAGCCATCGGGCAGCGCAACCGGCCCTTCCGGAAATTCGAGACCGGTCGCGAGCACACGGACATTCCTGTCGGCATTGAAATTGGCGTCGGACATTTTGCCTCCCGTCGTTCGGTTTGTTTTTTGTGATGACAGGCGCCGGTCCGACCGTCTCGTCCGCACGCGACATCCTCGCGATGTTAGGCCGGGTCGATGCGCCGCGCCACCCGCCCCGGACCGTACGGTGCGATCATTCCCTGCGCTTTCCCCGCCACGGAATTCTTGCATTTTGCAGGCCGGCGGCGTCTCCTCGCGCTCAATAAAAATTATACGAGGAACGCCACATGTCCGCGCCCGTCCAGCACCAGCAGGAGACCTCCGCCACGACCGCCGAGGTGCTCTACGAGGTTTCCGATCATATCGCGACCATCACCCTCAACCGGCCGGACCGGCTGAACACGATCTCGCGCCCGATGCTGGCGCAGCTGTCGCAGCACCTGCTCGACGCCGACGCCGATCCGGACGTACGGGTCGTGATCCTCACGGCGGCGGGACGCGCGTTCTGCGCCGGCCTCGACATGGTCAGCGCCACCAGCGGCGACGGCATCGGCTCCTCGAACGACCGCAACAACGCCATGACGACGCTGGACCTGAAGACCGCACCGCCCACGGTGCTGTTCAACATGGACACGCCGACCATCTGCGCGCTGAACGGCGCGGCGGCGGGCTACGGCCTCGATACCGCGCTCGGCTGCGACATCCGCATCGCGGCCGACACCGCCAAACTGGCGGTGGCGTTCGTCAAGCGCGGCGTGGTGCCGGAATCCGGCGGCACCTGGCTGTTGCCGCGCATGCTCGGCTGGGCCAAGGCGGCCGAGCTGATTTTCTCCGGGCGCACGCTCTCCGCCGCGCAGTCGCTGGAGCTGGGGCTCGTCAACGAGGTGGTGCCCGCCGATCGGGTGCAGGCGCGCGCGCGGGCTCTTGCGAAAGAAATCGCGGACAATGCGCCGCTCGCGGTGCAGGCCGCCAAGCGCATGATGCGCATGGGCCTCACCGAGACCTTCGGCGATCACGTTCACCATGTCTTCCTGCAACTGCTGCCGCTGTTCCGCAGCGAGGACTTTCGCGAAGGCATGGCCTCGTTTCTGGAAAAACGCCCGGCGACGTTCAAGGGACAGTGATTTTTCCGGCCGCCCTCCATCATCGATGGCTCGCGACGGATATCACTCACGCCTCAGCGGGGCGGGATCAGAGTTGCGTCCGGCGCGAGTTCCGTCATCCTGAGGCACGAGCCGCACTGGCGGCGAGCCTCGAAGGATGAGCGGCCAACGTCGCAGCGCAATCGCCGCGTCAGACCGGCGCGCCGGATTTCACCAGCTTGTAAACCACCGAATCCATCAGCGCCTGGAACGAGGCCTCGATGATGTTCGCCGAGACGCCGACCGTGGTCCAGCGCTCGCCGTTCTCGTCCTCGCTCTGGATCAGCACCCGCGTCACCGCGCCGGTGCCGCCATTGAGGATCCGCACGCGATAGTCCGCCAGCCGCAGGCCATCGATATATTTCTGGTACTTGCCGAGATCCTTGCGCAGCGCGAGGTCCAGCGCATTCACCGGGCCGTTGCCCTCGGCGGCGGAGATCAGGGATTCGCCCTCCACCTCCACCTTCACCACCGCCATCGCCACCGTCACCTGCTGCGCCAGCGCGTTGTAGCGCTGCTCGACATTCACATCGAACTGCAGGACATGAAAGAACTCCGGCACCTTGCCGAGCGTGCGCCGCGCCAGCAGCTCGAACGAGGCGTCGGCGGACTCATAGGCGTAGCCCTCCGCCTCGCGCTCCTTCATCACCTCGATCAAGCGCGCGAGCTTCGGGTCGTTGCGGTCATAGGGAATGCCGGCGCGGTCCAGCTCCGCCAGCACGTTGGACCGGCCCGCCTGATCGGACACCAGCACCTTGCGCTGGTTGCCGACCAATGCCGGATCGATATGCTCGTAGGTGGTCGGATCCTTCATCAGCGCCGAGGCGTGAATGCCGGTCTTGGTGACGAAGGCGCTCTCGCCGACGTAAGGCGCATGGCGGTCCGGCACGCGATTGAGAATATCGTCCAGCGCGCGCGACACCTGCGACAGGGTCGCCAGCTTCTCGTCGCTCACGCCAATCTCGAAATTTTCCGCAAACTCGCCCTTCAGCTTCAGCGTCGGAATGATCGAGCACAGATTGGCGTTGCCACAGCGCTCGCCCAGCCCGTTCAGCGTGCCCTGAATCTGTCGCGCGCCGGCGCGCACAGCCGCCAGCGAATTGGCCACCGCCTGCTCGGTATCGTTATGGGCGTGCACGCCCACATGGTCGCCGGGAATGTGCTTCACCACCTCGCCGACGATGCGCTCGATCTCGTGCGGCATCGAGCCGCCATTGGTGTCGCACAGCACCACCCAGCGCGCGCCCGAGTCATAGGCGGCTTTCGCACAAGCCAAAGCGTAATCGGGATTGGCCTTGTAGCCGTCGAAGAAGTGCTCGCAGTCCAGCAGCACCTCACGGCCCTTCTGTTTCGCAGCGCTCACGCTGTCGCGGATCGAGGCGAGGTTCTCCTCGTTGGTCGTCTCCAGCGCCACGCGCACGTGATAGTCCCACGATTTGGCGACGAAGCAGATCGCGTCCGCCTTCGCCTCCAGCAGCGCCGCGACGCCCGGATCGTTGGAGGCCGAGCGCCCTGCCCGCCGCGTCATGCCGAACGCGGTGAAGGCGGCGTGATCGAACTCCGGCTTGGCCTGAAAGAACTCGGTGTCGGTCGGGTTCGCGCCGGGATATCCGCCCTCGACGTAATCGAGACCGAGATCGTCCAGCATCTGCGCGATCATCCGCTTGTCGTGCAGCGAAAAGTCCACACCGTTGGTCTGCGCGCCGTCGCGCAGCGTGGTGTCGAAAAGATAGAGGCGTTCCCTGGATTTTTTTGTCATTGGTCGTCTGGGTTGGCCGCCTGCGGCGGCGTCAGCGTCTTGCGCATGGTGGTGTTGGCGAGCCATTCGTCCTGCACAACAACGGTGTTGCGCTGCATGTCGGCATAGCCGCGATGGCGGAAGAACTCGTGAGCGGTATCGCTGGCGTCGACGCTGAGCGCGCTCGCCCCGCGCGCGGCCGCGAGCTTCTCCAGCGCGTCGCAGAGCGTCGAGGCAACGCCCCGGCCCGCCGCCGCCGGATGCACATACAGCATCTCGATATGCGTGTTGTTCCTCAGCGAAGCGAAGCCGACCGGCGCGCCGGCCAGCGAGGCGATCAGCGTCAGATCGCCCGCGAGCTTCTCCCCGAAGGCCTCCTCGTCATCGGCCCGCGAGGCCCACGCCTCGCGCTGCGCCTCGGAGTAGTCGTCCTCGGTCAGTTCCTCGATGCTGGCGACGAAGATCGCGGCGAGCAGCGGCACGTCGTCCGGCAGCATCGGGCGCAGCGTGGGAGCAGGATTTGCCTGAGCCATGACCTCACCACACCCCGAACAGCTTGAGGACGAGCGGCACCGCGCCGACGATCACCGCCCACTTGATGAAGATGTCGTAGCGCCAGTGGCGCGGAAACGGCGTTTCGGGCCCGGTCACCGCGCCAGCTCCCACGTGGTGATGGGCTGGCCGTTCTCGTCCTTGCCGTCCTTCAGCACAACACCCATCGCCGCGAGTTCGTCGCGGATACGATCGGATTCCTTCCAGTTCTTTTGTGCGCGGGCTTCGGCGCGGGCGAGAACCAGCCGATCTATCAGTTCTTTACTTGGATCACCCGCAAGAACAGTTAAGTTCGGTAAGGTAAGCTTGAGATTGACAGTTGGCAGATCGAGACTCACCCCGCGCGGGACACGCCGGTTTTTTTCCGGGTCACAAGAGAATCCCAAGAACTCCAGAGCCGCCCGCAATTTCGGCAGATCACCAACCTTTCCCAATTGATGAAGTGCCGCTATTGCTCCGGAGCAATTCAGATCGTCTGCCAGAGGCAAGAGCACGCTATCTGGAATCTCATTAGCCGGTACGACATCGACGACCTCTTTGAACCAATTGTCGAGCGTCCTGTGCGATTCGATTAACCTCGCTTCCGTCCAGTCGATCGGTTGTCGATAGTGAGTTTGTATCATATTGAAGCGCAGAGAATCCCCGGGCCATCCGTAGCCGTGCCATTTTGTTAGCAGTTCCCGGATGGTGACGAAGTTGCCGAGGCTCTTCGACATCTTCTCGCCTTCGACCTGCAGGAAGCCGTTGTGCATCCAGTAGTTCGCCATCGCGTGCGTGCCGTGGGCGCAGCGCGATTGCGCGATCTCGTTCTCATGATGCGGGAAGATCAGGTCCAGCCCGCCGCCGTGGATGTCGAACATGTCGCCGAGATAGGCCGCCGACATCGCCGAGCATTCGATATGCCAGCCGGGACGGCCGCGTCCCCATGGCGACTCCCAGCCCGGCTCGTCCGCCGAGGACTGTTTCCAGAGTACGAAGTCGGCCGGGTTCTTCTTGTGGGCGTCCACAGCCACGCGCGCACCGGCCATCTGGTCTTCGAGCCTGCGGCCGGACAGCGCGCCGTAGTCCGGCATCGAGCCGACATCGAACAGCACCTCGCCGCCCGCCTCGTAGGCGTGACCGCGCGCGATCAGTTCGCCGATCAGCGTCATCATGTCGGCCTTGCCGTCCGGGCGTGGCAGCACGAACTCGGTGGCGCGCGGCTGATAGGTCGGCGGCAGACTGCCGAGCGCGGCCGCGTCGTCGAGAAACTGCTTCGCGGTCGTCTCCGTCACCCTGCGGATCGCCTCGTTCAGCGGAAGATCCGGAAAATCGCGCAGCGCCCGCGCGTTGATCTTGTCATCGACGTCGGTGATGTTGCGGACATAGGTGACATGGTCCGCGCCGTAGACGTGCCGCAGCAGACGGAACAGCACGTCGAACACGATCACCGGGCGTGCGTTGCCGATATGCGCATAGTCGTAGACCGTCGGCCCGCAGACATACATCCGCACATTGTTGGGATCGATCGGGCTGAAGGGGCGCTTCTCGCGCGTCAGCGTATCGTAGAGCCGCAATTCCATTGGTTCTCAATCCAGCATGGTCCAGCGCAACGAGGACAGGACAAGCCAGCGCAACCCGCCGGCCCGGGGCGTCCATTCATCTCGACTGAGAAAAGACGGCCTCGGCCAGCGACAGGGCTAGCAAATAATCCCGCGGCAAATGCCGATCATGGCGAGGAGACCGTTCATGGCGCGCACCATGGGGCAGCCGGGGGCCAACCGTCAAGGGATGAAACCGGGCGAAAACGCGCCTCGGCGGCCGTCCGCGGGCCATTGCGTGGCCGTTTTGCATCGCGAGCCAAGGAAGCCGGGGGATGAAACGGCTGTTCCGGACCCCCGCCCGCTTCTGTCCCACTTTCGCCTTGGTTAATGATTTTTAACCCTTCCGGTTTATCGCTGATGAGCCATCTTCCCTCTGCTGCCGGTGCATCATGCGGTTCGCCACGCCCCTTCTCGCCTGCGCCTTCGTGGCCGCCGCCGTTCCGGCGCTGGCCGATTCCCGGGTCTTCATCATCACCAACCAGCCCGACGGCTACGGCATCGACCAGTGCCTCGCCAAGGGCGAGAGCTGCGGCCTGCCAGCGGCCCGCTCCTACTGCAAGTCGCGTGATTTCGTCCGCGCCGCCGAATTCCGCCGGGTCGATCCGGACGAGATTACCGGAGCGGTCCCGACCCAGGCCGGCGGCGTCTGCACCGGCGCCGGGTGCGGCGAATACGTCGCCATCACCTGCGAGCGCTGACAACTTCGTCATCGGCCACGAGCCTGCCCCGGAAACGTCGTGACCTCGCCGCGCGAAGCGGTTATGGGGATGACGTTGTTATGGAAAAGCCGCCGCCTTCGCGGTTCATCCGTTCGAACGCGCCGGTCGCAGGTTCATGCCCGATATCCTTAAACTCCCCCGTCTTGCCGCTTTCTTCCTGCTCGCCGCCGGGCTGCCGGCGGGTCAGGCTTTGGCCCAGAACGGCCCGCCCATGGGCATGCCGCAGCCCGGGCAGATGACGTCATCGAATCCGATCTGTGTGCGGCTTGAGGGGCAACTGGCGATCATCGACAGGGGCGGCGGCGATGCGGTCCGCGCCGACCAGCTTCGCCGCTATGAGGAATCCGCCGGCCGCCAGCAGGCCGAGCTCGACCGGGTGACGGCCCGGGCGCGGCAGATGGGCTGCGACAGTTCCGGCTTTTTCTCGCTGTTCAACGCGCCATCCGCGCAGTGCGGTCCCGTGAACAACCAGATCCAGCAGATGCGGGCCAATCTGGAGCGGATCGTCACCAGCCTCGAACAGCTGCGCGGCGGCCAGGGCAACATGGAGCGCGACAACCAGCGCCGCTCCGTGATCCAGGCGCTCGCGCAGAACAATTGCGGCCCGCAATACGCGGCAGCGGCGCGCCAGTCCGGCGGCGGCTTCTTCGACAACCTGTTCGGCGGCGGCAATCGCGGCGAAAGCGTCACCGAGCCGGCCGTCGATCCCTCGCTGCAGGCGCAGTCCGGCACCTATCGCACGGTCTGCGTGCGCACCTGCGACGGCTTCTATTTTCCGATCTCGTTCGCGACCGTGCCCGGCCGCTTCGCCGACGACGAGCGCACCTGCAAGGCGCAGTGCCCGGCCGCCGACGCCACCCTGTTCACCTATCGCAACCCCGGCGAGGACATGAACTCGGCGGTGTCCATCAACGGCCAGCCCTACACCTCGCTGGCGAACGCCTTCCGCTACCGGCAGGAGTACAATCCGTCCTGCTCCTGCAAGGCAGCGGGCGAGACCTGGGCGGATGCGCTCAAGAACGTGGATGACAAAGCCGCCGTCCAGCAGCAGGGCGACATCATCGTCACCGAGGAAAGCGCCAGGCGGATGTCGCAGCCGGCGTCGGTGAAGTCATCCGGCAAGAAGCGCGGTGCTGCCGATACCACGGCCGCCCCCCCTGCGCCTGCCACCACGGCACCTTCCGCCACCGCGCCCACTCCGGCGACCAGCGAGGGCGCCAGCGGGCAAATCCGCTCGGTCGGTCCGACATTCCTGCCGAACCGATAGCCGCGACAAACTCCGGCTGTCGGCACGCCCCATTGATCCCAAAACGGGACCGATATAGTCTGGACAGCATGAGAGTTATTGCTCGCCGGACCTTGCGCGCATTCGTTGAGAGTCTCGCGGGAAATAAGGATCAGGCCGCGGTCAAGGCCGCGCTCGATGCTTGGTTCGGCGAAGTCAGCAAGGCAAACTGGGCAGGAACGGCCGACATCAAGCGCCGCTACGCGACCGCGAGCATCGTGTCAGCCGAGCGTATCGTCTTCAACATCAAAGGCAATGCCTATCGTCTGGTCGTATCGGTGGATTTCGAGAAGGGGATCGTCTGGATCAAATGGATCGGAACGCATGGGGCCTACGACAGGATCGACGTGACGGAGGTGCAGCACCATGACTGAGCTGAAACCGATCCGCGACGAAGCGGATTATGAAGCGGCGCTTGCGGAAGCCGGCCGGCTCTGGGGCGCGAAAGGCGGCACACGAGAGGGCGACCGGCTCGATATCCTCGCCACACTGATCGATGCTTATGAAGCCAAACACCATCCCATCGACCCGCCCGACCCCATTGAGGCCATCAAGTTCCGCATGGAGCAACAGGGGCTGTCGCGAAAGGATCTCGAACCCATTTTCGGGACGCGCAACCGCGTGGCGGAAATCCTCAATCGGCGGAGAGCTCTCTCCATCGCGATGATCCGGCGACTTCACGACGAACTCGGCATCCCGGCCGAAGTTTTGATCCGCCCGAGCCGTCCGTCGAAAGTCCGGCCGCGAAACAAACGCGCGGCGTAACGCCTACACGTCGATAACCGCCGCCTGGGTGCCGCGCGGCACCTGCGCCTCGTCGAACGACGGCAGCGGGCGGCCGGAATCGCGAAAGCGGTTGGTGATCGGATAGCGCCGGTCGCGCCCGAAATTGCGCCGCGTCACCTTCACGCCGGGGGCCGCCTGCCGCCGCTTGTATTCGGCGATGTTGAGCAGCCGGTCGATGCGCGCCACCGTCTCGCGCTCGAAGCCGTCCTCGACGATGGCCGCCAGCGGCATCTCCTTCTCGACCAGCCGCTCCAGAATGCCGTCGAGAATATCGTAAGGCGGCAGCGAATCCTGATCGGTCTGGTTTTCGCGCAGCTCCGCCGTGGGCGGGCGCACGATGATGTTCTCCGGGATCACAAGGCCGGAGGGGCCGAGCGCGCCATCCGGATTCCAGGCATTGCGCAGCCGGCACAGGCGGAACACCTGCGTCTTGTAGAGATCCTTGATCGGATTGAAGCCGCCGTTCATGTCGCCATACAGCGTCGCGTAGCCGACCGACATTTCCGACTTGTTGCCCGTGGTCACCAGCATCGCGCCGGTCTTGTTGGACATCGCCATCAGCAGCACGCCCCGCGCGCGCGCCTGCAGATTTTCCTCGGTGATGTCGCGCTCAAGGCCCGCGAAGGGCTTGGCGAGAATGGCCTCGAAGCCCTCGACCGCCTGCGCGATCGGCAGAATGTCGTAGCGGATGTCGAGCAGCTTCGTCAGCGCGGCGGCATCGTCCAGCGAAACCTGCGCGGTGTAGCGATACGGCAGCATGATGCCGTGCACGCGGTCCGCGCCGAGCGCGTCCACCGCCAGCGCCGCGCACAGCGCCGAGTCGATGCCGCCGGAGACGCCGAGCAGGATGCCGGGAAAGCGGTTTTTGTTAACGTAATCGCGCAGGCCCAGCACGCAGGCGGCGTAATCCCCCTTGTCGCCGTCGACGAGTTCGGCCTGCGGCCCCGCGCAGCGCCAGCCGGTGACATCGCGCGTCCAGTCGAGCGTGACGACGGCTTCGGCGAACTGCGGCAGATGGAATGCCAGCGAGCGGTCGGCATTGATGCCGAACGAGGAGCCGTCGAACACCAGTTCGTCCTGCCCGCCCACCTCGTTGAGATAGACCATCGGCAGTCCGCTCTCGGTCACGCGCGCGACCACGACCGACAGGCGCACGTCGTCCTTGTCGCGATAATAGGGCGAGCCGTTGGGCACGATCAGGATTTCCGCGCCGGTCTCGGCGTGGCATTCGACGACGTTCTCGTATTCGTCGGACTCCTCCAGCCAGATGTCCTCGCAGATCGGCACGCCCACGCGAACGCCGCGGATGGTCAGCGGCCCCGCGACCGGACCGCGCGCGAACACCCGCTTCTCGTCGAACACGCCGTAGTTCGGAAGATTGACCTTGAAGCGCAGCGCGGCAATGCGCCCGCCGTCGAGCAGCGCCACCGCGTTGTGAAGCTTGCCGGCCTCCACCCATGGCGTGCCGATCAGCATCGCCGGACCGCCGTCGGCGGTGTCGCGTGCGAGGTCTTCAATCGCGAAACGGCACGCCGCCTGGAACGCGGGCTTCAGAACCAGATCTTCCGGCGGATAGCCAGCGATGAACAGTTCGGTGAACACCACGACGTCGGCGCCGTCGGCCGCCGCCTGCGCCCGCGCCGCGCGTGCTTTCTCGGCGTTGCCGGCGATATCGCCGACCGTCGGATTGAGTTGCGCGAGCGTGGTTCTGAAGCGGGTCGGGGCAGCCATCGGCAGTCGTTCCATCACACCTTCGTTGGGCAAGACTACAGCAGCCCGATACGCTCGGCGAGTGCGAACAGCCAGACCAGCCCTGCGATCAGGAGGGACACGCCAACCGCCGCCGAGCCCATGTCCTTGACGTCGCGCACCTGCGCGTCGGACTGCATGGTCACGCGGTCGGCGAGTTTCTCGATGGCGGTGTTGAGCAGTTCGACCACCACGATCAGCATCACGACCGCGATCATCTCGATCCGGCGCGCCGCCGTCGTGCCAATCACGAACGAGAGCGGAACGGCGAGCAGGAGGGCGAACAGTTCCTCCCGCAGCGCCTGCTCGGAACGGACGGCGAAATGCAGTCCGTTCCAGCTGTTGACGGTGGCGCGCCAGGCGCGGATCACCTCACAGGCCGGAGACGGCGGCCAGCGGCGCGGCGCGCGCCGTCTTCTGCTGCTTCAGGAACTCGGCGATCAGGAACGCCATGTCGATCGACTGCTCGGCGTTCAGACGCGGATCGCAGACCGTGTGATAACGGTCGTTGAGATCCTCGTCGGTGATCGCGCGCGCGCCGCCGATGCATTCGGTGACGTCCTGTCCGGTCATCTCCAGATGGACGCCGCCGGCATGGGTGCCTTCCGCCGCGTGGATGGTGAAGAACGACTTCACCTCCGACAGCACACGGTCGAACGGCCGGGTCTTGTAGCCCGTGCTCGACGTGATGGTGTTGCCGTGCATCGGATCGCACGACCACACGACCGAACGCCCTTCGCGCTGCACCGCCCGGATCAGGCTTGGCAGGTAATCGCCGATCTTGTCCGAACCGAAGCGGTTGATCAGCGTCAGCCGCCCCGGCTCGTTGTCCGGGTTCAGGACGTCGATCAGCTTGATCAGTTCGTCGGGCTTGAGCGAGGGACCGCACTTCAGCCCGATCGGGTTCTTGATGCCGCGGAAATACTCCACATGGCCATGATCGAGCTGGCGGGTGCGGTCGCCGATCCAGATCATGTGGCCGGAGGTCGCATACCAGTCGCCGGTCGTCGAATCGACCCGCGTGAACGCCTGCTCGTAGCCGAGCAGCAGCGCCTCGTGGCTGGTGTAGATGTCCGTCGAGCGCAGTTCGGGATGGCTCTCCAGATTGAGGCCGCAGGCGCGCATGAAGGCGAGCGCGTCCGAGATCCGGTCGGCCAGTTCCTTGTAGCGGCGGGACTGCTGGGAATCCTTCAGGAAACCAAGCATCCACTGATGCACGCTGCCGAGATTGGCGAAGCCGCCGCTGGCGAACGCGCGGAGCAGGTTCAGCGTCGCCGCCGACTGGCGATAGGCCATCAGCTGGCGCATCGGATCGGGCGTGCGCGCCTCCGGCGTGAACGCGATGTCGTTGACGATGTCGCCGCGATAGCTCGGCAGCTCGACGCCGTCGATCTTCTCGACCGGAGAGGAACGCGGCTTGGCGAACTGGCCGGCGATGCGCCCGACCTTCACCACCGGCAGCGCGCCGGCATAGGTCAGCACCACCGCCATCTGAAGGAAGACGCGGAAGAAGTCGCGGATGTTGTTGGCGCCGTGCTCCGCAAAGCTCTCGGCGCAATCGCCGCCCTGCAGCAGGAAAGCCTCGCCCGCGGCCACCCGCGCCAAAGCCTTCTTCAGATTGCGCGCCTCACCTGCAAAAACCAGCGGCGGGAAGGTCGCGAGCTGCGCCTCCACGTCGGCCAGAGCCTTCGCATCGGGGTAGTCCGGGACCTGCACCACCGGCCGGGTGCGCCAGCTATCCGGCGTCCATCGCTCGGCCATCGTCGTCGTCTCCTTCGAGGATAAAAATCCGGCGCGCGACGCGGGCCGGATCGCAGCGTTATACACAGGCGCGTTGCCGCCCGCCAGTATCAGGATCGCCGCCGCCGCTCCGGGCGGAAGGGGAAATCCCTCCCGGATCAACGGCTTCGGCGCTGTGTTGCAGGTTCGCCCCGCTCCGTAGCTGGCAATCCGGGAACGCCACGTCAAGGTCTTGCGGGAACAGCACAATTCCCGTTTCCTGCGACGAAGGTGCAAAGGTAGGGATTCCCTTGGCAACGCCGCAGGAAGAGGACGTATTCGCGGATGACATCGTGCTGCTGGCGGCCGATGGCCGCAAGCTCGCGGCGACCCTGTTCATGCCCCGCCGTCAGGCCCGTACGCAGGCCGTCCTGATCAATTCGGCGACTGCCGTGCCGCGCAAGATCTATCGCGGCTTCGCCACGTTTCTTGCGGCGCAGGGCTGCATCGTCGTCACCTACGACTATCGCGGCGTCGGCGGCTCGCGGCCGGCTTCGCTCAAGGGCTTTGAGGCGACCATGGCCGACTGGGCTCTCAAGGATGTGGCCGGCGCGGTGACGTGGATGCGGGAGCGCTATCCCGCCCTGCCCCTGCTGTATGTCGGCCACTCCTTCGGCGGCCAGGCGCTGGGGCTGCTGCCGAACAACACCGAGATATCCCGTGCGCTGTTCGTGGCGTCGCAGGCGGGCTACTGGCGGCTGATGACCCCGCCGGAGAACTACCGCATCTATGCGCTGATCAACGGCCTCGGCGTGCCGCTGACGCGGATCGCGGGCTATGCGCCCGGACGGCTCGGCATCGGCGAAAGCCTGCCCAAGGGCGTGTTCCTGCAATGGGCGTCGTGGATCAACAAGCCGCGTTATCTGTTCGACGATCCGTCGCTGAAGGAAATTGCGAACTTCGCAGCTTACAAGCAGCCGCTGCGGGCGCTGTGCATGAGCGACGATCCGTGGGCGACCCGCGCCGCCGTCGAACTGCTGTGCTCGCAGTTCACCGCGACGACGCCGGAGATCCAGACCATCACGCCATCGGAGAGCGGCGCGGCGAAGATCGGCCATTTCGGCTTCTTCCGGCCACAGCAGCGCGACACGCTGTGGCAGCGCGCCGCCGCGTGGCTGCTGACGCCTGCCGGGACGGCCGAAGCTCCGGTCGCGCCCGCCCTACCGCTTCCGCCACACGAACAGGCCTGACATCGCATAGTTCCAGACGACGCCCATCAGCGCGCCGGCCGCGCCCGCAAGCCACCAGATCGGCTTCTGGCCGTAGACCGAGAACGCCACGCCGACATTGGCCAGCAGCCCGACGCTGCACACCAGATAGAACAGCACCAGGCCGCGCAGCAGCGCGAAGCCCTTCAGCCGCTGGTCGCGATAGGTCAGGAAATTGTTGAGCAGGAAATTGCTGGTCATCGCGCACAGCGAGGCGACGGCCTGCGCCTCGGCGAACGGCTCCGACAGCGCATTGAGCGCGAAATACAGCACCGCAAAGTGCACCACGAATCCGATGGTGCCGACCATCGCGAACAGAAGAAAGCGCAGCGACACCACGTCGTTGGTGAGCTTGGCCAGCAGCAGCCCGAGGAAATCGACGATCACCATCGAATCGAGCTTGCTTTCGCCCGCCACGCGCGTGCCGAACACGTAAGGCACCTCGACGACGCGCAGCGATCCGCGCGCGCTCGCGACGATGTCCAGCAGGATCTTGAAGCCCTGCACCGACAGCGACGGCGCCAGCGCCTCGAAGCGGTCGCGGCGAATCATGAAGAAGCCGCTCATCGGATCGGCGATCTCCACCCGCAGCACCTGCTGCGCCAGTTTCGTCGCGAAGGCGCTGACACCCATCCGGCGCTTGTCGAAGCTGTCCGCGCTGCCGCCCTCGATATAACGGCTGCCGACCACGAGATCGGCCTTGCCCTCGCGCAGCAGCGCCAGCATGGCGGGAAGCCGGGTCTCGTCGTGCTGGAGATCGGCATCGATCACCGCCGCATAGGGCGCGGCGGCCGAGAGAATCCCCTCGATGCACGCGCCAGAAAGCCCCCGCCGTCCGATCCGGCGCAGGCAGCGCACCCGCGGATCCCGCTGGGCCAGATCGCGCAGCACCTGCCAGGTTCCGTCCGGCGAATTGTCGTCGACGAAGACGACCTCCCACGCGATCCCGGCCAGCGCCGCGTCCAGCTTCCGGACCAGCACCGTTACGTTGTCGCGCTCGTTGAAGGTCGGCACCACGACCGTGAGCTGGACGTCAGCAGCTTTCGGCGGGACCATTCGCTCCGGCCTGATCAACTCGTTCATGGCGGCGGCTATAGCCGAGCCGAGGCCGGAAGCCAAGGCAACATGGTCACCAGACGATGAAGGGCAGGAATGCTGACGGGCCGCTGATCAGCGGCCGAAAATAGCAACGACCACGAACAAGATGGAGCGCGTACATCCGGCGCCGCCAAATCATTTCGTGGCCGTCCCGGCGACGGAGCGGTAAGGCGTCGACGTCGTCGTTGGATGCAATGTGGGGGACAATTGCAGCTTTTCAAGGGCGCCTCGCCCTCTCCGCCATGACAGGATGACGCACCGTAGCGTTTTCGAGCGAAGTGGGTACCGGTTCGCGTCAAGAAAACGCGTCCCACGAGAAACTGGAGCCGTACGGCGATTCAATGAAAAGCCGAATTGCCCTAGGATGGCGGAAAATAGGACAGGCAGATGAGCAAGACAGGCACAATCCGGATCGGCATCGGCGGCTGGACCTTCGAGCCGTGGCGCGGCGTGTTCTATCCGGACAAGCTGCGTCAGGCGGACGAACTGCGTTACGCCTCCGGCAAGCTGACCTCGATCGAGATCAACGGCACTTATTACGGCTCCCAGAAGCCGGAGACGTTCCGCAAGTGGGCGTCCGAGGTGCCGGAGGATTTTGTATTTTCCGTGAAAGGTCCGCGCTTCACGACGAACCGCAGGGTTCTGGCGGAGGCCGGCGACTCGATCCAGCGCTTCTACGACAGCGGCCTGATGGAGCTTGGCGATCACCTCGGCCCGGTGCTGTGGCAGTTCGCGCCGACCAAGAAATACGACGAGGACGATTTCGGAAAGTTTCTCGACCTGCTGCCGCGCGAGCGCGACGGGCGCAACCTGCGCCATGTCGTCGAGGTGCGTCACGACAGTTTCATGGTGCCGGCTTTCATCGATCTGGTGCGCAAGGCGGGCGTCGCCGTGGTGTTCGCCGAACATGCGCATTATCCGGCGATCGCGGACGTCACCGCCGACTTCGTCTACCTGCGGCTCCAGAAGGGCAGCGACAGCATCAAGACCGCCTATCCGCCGAAGGCTCTGGATGCCTGGGCCGAACGGCTGAAGACATTCGCAGCGGGCGGCGCGCCGGACGATCTGCCGCGCATTCATCCGAAGGCCGCGAAGAAGCAGGCGCGCGACGTGTTCGCCTACGTGATCCACGAAGGCAAGATCTACGCACCGGCGGCGGCGATGGAATTGATCAAACGGGTCGAATGAGGACACGGGCCGATGGCGCACGCGGACAAGCGTCTTTTCACGATCGGCTATGAGCAGACCCCAGTGCAGGCGGTGCTCGGCGAACTGCAATCGGCCGGCGTCAAACTGCTGGTCGATGTCCGCGCCGTGACGTCCTCGCGGCGGCCGGGCTTCTCGAAAAACCAGCTTGCCGCGGGCCTGGACGCGCGCGGCATCGGCTATATCCATCTGCGCGGGCTCGGCACGCCGAAGGAAGGCCGCCTAGCGGCGCGCTCCGGCGACATGCCCCGTCTCCATGCCCTGTATAAGAAACATCTGACGACGCCCGAAGCACGCGAGGACATGGACAGCCTGTCCGCCCTGATCGCCAGGGGCCCGGTCTGCATCCTCTGCTACGAACGGGATCACACCCGGTGCCACCGGCAATGGATCGCGGAGGCCATTGCCGAGCGCGACGCCGTCGCGGTGAAAAATCTCGTCCCGCCGCAAATCGTTTGACCATCCGGTTGTGCTGCCATTAATCTTCACGCGACGGGTGTTGGCTGAGGCGTTCGGGGACCTTTCCGCCTGCGGACTTCGCGCGCGGAAAGCGTGGGGCGTGCCATGCGCTGGCGTGTTGCGTTGCGTGGAGTGATCGCGGCGATCCTTGCCGTTTGCCTTGGGGCGTTTCTCGCCGCATGCCTGTGCGCGAGCGCCCGCGCCCAGCTCACCGACGATTGGGACGATGACGCGGATGACGAACGCGCGGGCTCCGACATGGCCCCCGACATTCCCGTCGGCCCCGATCTGCTCTGGGGCGGCAGCCAGCCCGAGCATTTCCTGTTCTACGCGGGCTATGATGCATGGCGGCACGGCCGCGCCGCCTATAGCGGGCTGCACTGGGCCCCGAACACGCTGAACGAGGACGGCTTCGTGCTGCGCCTCTTGCTGTCGAACAGCATCGAACACTATCGCAGCGGGATCCAGAGCAATCGCACCGACATTCTGCGCGCGTCGCTGCTGCCGGGCTGGCGCTGGTCGCGCAACGGCGTCGAGATCAAGCTGTTCGGCGGGCTCGACGTCGAGGGCTGGCAGGCGACGCCGTTCGACCCCTGGGGCTCGTCGCTGAACGGCACGCATGTGGGTGCACGCGGTCTGGTCGAGGTGTGGTGGGAGCCAAGGCCCGGCTTCATGGTCACGGCGTCCGCCACCGCAACGACGATCGGAAACGCGGCCAGCGGCCGGATCGCGGCGGGCTTTCGCCTGTTCGATATGGCCTGGCTCGGCCCCGAGCTGCTGGCGAGCACCGACCAGTTCAGCGACCAGTACCGCGCCGGCGCGCATCTCACCGGCCTGCGGATGATGCCATGGGAAGGTGCGCCGCTGCTCGAATGGTCCACAGCGCTCGGCTATCTGGAAGACAGCTACAGCCGCAGCGGCGTCTACGCGAGGATCGGCCTGCTGGCGCGGCGTTAGTGTCCTATCCGCGCCCGTCGCAGGTCCAGGCGCGGATGATGCAGTCCTTGCCGCCTTGCCTGTAGCATTCCTTCAGGGCCCCGTTCTGCGCCGTCGAGATCGTCGGCGCCACCGCGTAGCCGTGGGAACCGCAGGGGTTGGCCATGTCGACCGACAGCGCCGCGCAGGCCTTTGCAATGGGGACCGCGGTGCAGTCGCCCTTGCAGCGCTTCAGCGCCGCCTCGCGCGCCCGCTCGGGCACCGCGAAATCGAACGCCTGCCCGTAAGCGCCGCACTTGCCATAGGCGAGCGCGCCCGCGGCCCCGGCCGGTGACATCGTCGCGGCAAGCGCGAACGGCAGGAACAGCGCAAGACGCAGCGCGCGGCTCGCTCGGAATCCGGTCAGCAAATCTTCCCCTCCCCCGAAGGTAACGGCGGAAATTTATCGGGACAGGGTTTCCTTTTGGTGAAGACCGCCGCCGCTCAGACCGGCTCCCGGCTGAGGCGCGCGGCATCCAGCGCTTCGGGCGTATCGATGTCGAGGAAGGCCGCATGGCCGTCGACCGGCACGTCAGCGACCGCCTCGGCGTTGCGCGCGATCAGATTCCGCGCGCCGATATCGCCTTCCAGCGCCATCAGTTCGGCGAAGAACCGGCGCGACCACAGCACCGGATTGCCGCGCCGCCCCTCGCTGACCGGCACAACAATCAGCGCACCGCGATCTGGGGCAAAGCTGTCGATCATCCGATCGATCAGCGCCTGGTCCACGAGCGGCATGTCGCCGAGGCACACGATCGCGCCGTCCGCCGCCGCCGGCACCTGCGCGATGCCCGTCTTCACCGAACTCGCCAGCCCTTCGGCGAAGGCCGGGTTGTGCACGAAGGTCACATCGAGCCCGGCGAGCGCCGCGCGAACCTTCTCGGCCTGATGGCCGGTGACGACGATCACCGGGGCGGCCCGCGAGGCCAGCGCCTGTTCGGCGACACGCCGCACCAGCGGCCGTCCGCCGAGTTCGGCCAGCAGCTTGTTCGGCCCCCCCATGCGGGTCGAGCGGCCCGCCGCCAGAACGATAGCGGCCACGTTGCGGTTGCCCTCGCTCCCGGCCGGGGCGCGCGGCTGCGGACGCGTCACGATCTCCATCAGAAGTCCGCCGACGCCCATGCCGGTGAGATCGGCGCGCGTGATCGGCAGGCCCGCCAGCAGCCGCACCAGCACCCAGTCGAAGCCGTTTTCCTTTGGCGAGCGCGCGCAGCCCGGCGCGCCGAGCACCGGCACGTCGCCGACCCGGCCGACCAGCAGCAGGTTGCCGGGATCGACCGGCATGCCGAAATGCTCGACGATGCCCCCGACCTGTTCGATGGCGACCGGGATCACGTCGCGCCGGTCCGCGATGGCGGAGGCGCCGAACACGATCACCATCTCCGCGCCCTGCGCCAGCATCTCCCTGACCGCGACGGCGAGCGCCGCCTCGTCATGCGGCACGCGCCGCTCGGCGACGATTGACGCGCCCGCGGCGGCGAGGCGCTCCTCGGTGACCCGCAGCGTCTTGTCGATCACCTTGGGCGACAGCCCCGGCAGCAGCGTCGAGACGACGCCGACACGACGAATCCTGAAAGGGGCGACGCGCAGCACATCGTGCGCGGCGGCGGCGACCGCCGCGTCGCACAGCCGCTTCTCGACGCCGAACGGGATCAGCTTGACGGTGCCGACCATCTCGCCCTCGACCACCGCCTTGAAGGCAGGCAGCGTGGCGAGGGTGATGGCCTCGTCGATCTCGTTGATGCGGTCGACCGCCGCGCGATCGACCACCAGCACGCCGGCCCGTTCGGCGAACAGATTGGACCGGCCGGTGAAGGCCGCCTCCGCCGTGACGCCGTCACCGGCCACGGCCTGCGCGACGGCCGCAGCCGCCTCATCCTCGGAGACGTCGCCGGGATCCAGCCGCGCCACGACCACCTCGCCGACGCCCGCACGCGTCAGCGCCTCCGCTTCGGCCGCACCGATCAGCGTGCCCTTCTTGAGCACGAGCGCGCCCGCGCGAATGGTGTGAACCGTGACGCCGCCGACCGCGTCGGCAGGTCTGGCGGGACCGAACTTCATGCCGCCTTCTCTTGCACGTCCTTCGGCAGCCGCAGCGCTGCCGTGATCTCGGCCATGATCGCCACCGCGATCTCGGAGGGCGACACCGCCCCGATGTTCAATCCGATCGGCGAGTGAATCCGCGCCAGATCCGTCTCGCCCGCGCCCTGCGCCCGCAGCCGCTCAAAGCGCTTGGCGTGGGTCTTCCGCGAGCCGAGCGCGCCGATGTAGAAACAGTCGCGCGACATCGCGTGCAGCAGCGCCGGATCGTCGATCTTCGGATCGTGGGTCAGCGCGACGAAGGCGGTGTAGCGGTCGACGTTCAGCGGCGGCAGCGCGGTGTCGGGCCATTCCGCGATCAGCGGCACGTCCGGAAACCGCTCGGGGCTCGCGAACGCGGTCCGCGGATCGACGATGGCGACGTCGTAACCGAGCGAGACGGCCAGCGGCGCGAGCGCCTGACTGATATGCACGGCCCCCGTGATCACAAGCTTCGCCACCGGCGCATGCACGCTGAGGAACAGCTTGCGGCCCTCGACCTCGACCATGCCGCTCTTGCCCATGCGCAGGTGCCTGACGAGTTCCTCGCGCAACGGATCGCTGCCGAACCCGGCGGCCTTCACCAGCCGCTCGCGGCCGGCCTCGATATCGATCACCACGATCGCCGGGCGGCGCGCGGCGCGCTCGGCGTTCAGCTCTGCGAGCATGTCCGGCGTCACGATCCCACCTTCTCGAGATAGACGCGGATGGTGCCGCCGCAGGACAGCCCGACATTCCATGCCGTCTCGTCCGCGACGCCGAACTCCAGCAGCTTCGGCCTGCCGCTGTCGATCACGTCCAGCGCCTCGGTCACCACCGCGCCCTCGACGCAGCCGCCGGAGACCGAGCCGAGAAACGTGCCCTCGTCGTTGATGACGAGGCTCGATCCGGCCGGTCGCGGCGCGGAGCCCCATGTCTCGACCACGGTGGCGAGCGCGACCCCGCGCCCGGCCTTGTGCCAGTCCTCGGCGGCTTTCAGGATATCGTCGTCACGGTTGAGCATGCTGGCCTCGCTTTCGCGGCTGTCGGTCCGCCGTCCTCTTATAATCGAGCATGATCCGATCCGAAAACCGGCCCCCGCTTATTGGGCACATGCTCAGGCTACCGGCTGGAGCCGGTCCTGACGCGGCGCCGGCACGGACAGCGCCGCAATCAGGTCGTGGATCGACTTCAGATTGTGTACGGTCCGGAATTCGTCAACGTGGGGCAGCATCATTTTGATACCCTGCGCGCGCGGCTCGAATCCGGAGAACCGCAGCAGCGGGTTGAGCCAGATCAGGCGGCTGCAGGAGCGGTGCAGCCGGTCCATCTCGAAGGCCAGCCGCTCGTCCGCCTCGCGCTCCAGCCCGTCCGAGATCAGGAGCACGATGGCGCCCTGCCCCAACACGCGCCGCGCCCACTGCCGGTTGAACACCTCCAGCGAGGTCGCGATCCGCGTGCCGCCCGCCCAGTCCGCGACCGACGCCGAGCAGGAGGCCAGCGCCTCGTCCGGGTCACGCTGGCGCAGCGCCCGCGTCACGTTGGTCAGCCGGGTGCCGAACAGAAACACCGAGACGCGCTTGCGCGCATCGGTGATGCCGTGGAGGAAATGCAGGAACAGGCGGGTGTAGTCGCTCATCGAGCCGGAGATATCGAGCAGCGCCACGATCGGCGCGGGCTTTTCGATCCGGCCGAGCCGCCGCAGCGCGATCACCTCGCCGCCGGTGCGCAGGCTGGAGCGCAGCGTGCGGCGCAGATCGAGGCGCGGCCCGCGCGGATCGGGCGCATAGCGCCGCGTCACCCGCTCGGCCTGCGGCAGCCGCATCGCCTCGATGGCGCGCGTCGCCTCGGCGATCTCCGCCGCGCTCATCTGGGCAAAGTCCTTGGTTTGCAGAACCTCGCGGTCGGACATCGAGAGTTCGACTTCTTTCTCCTGCGTCTCTCGATCCTCGCGGGTCTCAAGCTTCGCCAGCGCCTCGTGCACGCGGCGCGCGGCAGGCGGCGGCTTGCGTTTGGCCTGATCGGGCAGCGGCACCGAGTCGAGCATGTTCTGCCACTCTTCCTCGGCGACGTGGAAGAAAAGGTCGAACGCCTGTGCGAACACCAGCCGATGGTCGCGCCGCTTGACGAAGATGGATTCGAGCGTCGCGAACACGTCGCTGCGCCGGCCGATGTCGATGACCCGCAGCGCCTCCATGGCGTCGATCACCGCGCCGGGGCCGACCGGGATTCCTGCCGCGCGCAGAGCACGGGCAAAGCCGATGATGTTATCGGCGATCCGTCCGGTGACCTGACTGGGACTTGCGGTGGCCATGGATTGCGTCAGACCTCACGATAAAATCGGCACCACTTGCGGCGACGCAAGATCGTGCCGAATCAAACCCGCCATCCTTCGAGGCTCGCGATGGCTTTCAGAACGCGCTTTCGGACGAAAACGCCGTGCCATCGCTCGCACCTCGGGATGACGCTGCAATCCGGTGTCAACTCGCCACGCCCTAGCCCGTCTGCGCGGCGACCTGCTTCAGCGTCTTCTCCATCGCGCCGGCATGCATGCGCGCGATGTCGTCCTGATACTTGAGCAGCGTGCCGAGCGTGTCGCCCACCACCTCGGCGGTGAGCGCGCGGGCATCGAGCTGCGTCAGCGCGGTCGCCCAGTCGATGGTCTCGGCGACGCCGGGCGACTTGTAGAAATCCTGCTCGCGCAGCGCCTGCACGAAGCTCACCACCTGCTGCGACAGCTTGGCGGAGATACCCGGCACGCGCGACTTGACGATGGCCAGCTCACGCTCGGCGGAGGGATAATCCACCCAGTGATAGAGGCAGCGCCGCTTCAGCGCGTCGTGGATTTCGCGTGTGCGATTTGATGTCAGGATCACGATCGGCGGCTGCGGCGCCTTCACCGTTCCAAGCTCGGGGATCGTGATCTGGAAGTCGCTCAGCACCTCCAGCAGAAACGCCTCGAACGCCTCGTCGGCGCGGTCGAGTTCGTCGATCAGCAGCACCGGCGCGCCGCCGACATCCGGCTCAAGCGCCTGCAGCAGCGGGCGCTTGATCAGATACTGATCGGCGAAGATGTCGCTGGAAAGCTGCGCGCGGTCGGTCTCGCCCGCCGCTTCCGCGAGGCGGATCGCGATCATCTGCGCCGACGAATTCCATTCGTAAACGGCGGAGGCCAGATCCAGTCCCTCGTAGCATTGCAGGCGGATCAGCTTCCGGCCGAGCGTCGCCGACAGCACCTTGGCGATCTCGGTCTTGCCGACGCCCGCCTCGCCTTCAAGGAACAGCGGACGCCCCAGCCGCAGCGCGAGAAACAGCACCGTCGCCAGCGAACGCTCGGCAAAGTAGCCGTGGTCGGTCAGCATCGTCAGCGTGGCGTCGACCGAATCGGGCACTTTGGCAGGAGCGTTCATGAGAGCATCCGGGTGTAACGATATTATGCCTGCGCGTTCGCGGCCTCGACGGCGCGGCGCGCCAGCACGCCGATCAGGTGGGCGCGATATTCGGCGCTGCCGTGCAGATCGCTGTTGAGCCCGTCCGGCGAGACCGTGAGACCATCGAGCGCCTTCGGCGAGAAGCGCTTCTTCAGCGCCTCCTCGAATTCCGGCACCCGGAACACGCCGTCGCCGCCTGCGCCCGTCACCGCGACCCGCACCTCCGAGGGACGCCGCGCGACGAACACGCCGACCAGCGCATAGCGCGAGGCCTGATTGCGGAATTTCACATACGCCGCCTTCTTCGGCAGCGGGAACGTGACGCGGGTGATGATCTCGTCCGCCTCCAGCGCAGTGGTGAACAGGCCCTGGAAAAACTCTTCCGGCTTCAGCTTGCGCTTGTTGGTGACGATGGTGGCGTCGAGCGCCAGACACGCCGCCGGATAGTCCGCCGTCGGATCGTTGTTGGCGAGCGAGCCGCCGATGGTGCCCTTGTGACGCACCGCCGGATCGCCGATCACCGAGGCCAACTCGGCGAGCGCCGGAATGGCCTCGCCCACCACGGCGGAGGTCGCGACCTCCGCGTGCTTGGCGAGCGCGCCGATCGACAGCGCCCGGCCCTTCATCTCGATCTCGTTCATGCCCTCGACCGCGCCGAGGTCGATCAGATGCGGCGGCGCGGCGAGCCGCTGCTTCATCACCGGCAGCAGCGTCTGCCCGCCGGCGACCAGCTTGGCGTCCTCGTTGCGCGCCAGAAGTCCGGCGGCCTGCCGGACCGTTTCGGGACGATGATACTTGAATTCATACATGGCCGTCTCTCACCCTTCCGAAGGAGCCGCTCAGGCCAGATCCGACTTCGCCATCGCCTTCGCACCGGCAGAGATCGACAGCACGATGTTCTGGTAGCCGGTGCAGCGGCACAGATTGCCCTCCAGCTCCTCGCGGATGGTGTGCTCGTCGAGATCATGACCCTTGCGATGCACCAGATCCACCGCCGTCATGATCATGCCGGGCGTGCAGAAGCCGCATTGCAGGCCGTGATTCTCGCGGAACGCCGCCTGCATCGGATGCAGCGGGCCGCCTTCCGGGGCCAGTCCCTCGATGGTGGTGACGTTCTTGCCCTCGCACATCACGGCCAGCGTGGTGCAGGATTTGATGGCCTTGCCGTCCAGATGCACCACGCAGGCGCCGCACTGGGAGGTGTCACAGCCGACATGGGTGCCGGTCAGGCGCAGATGCTCACGCAGGAACTGCACAAGCAGCGTGCGTGGATCCACATTCGCGGAAACCGGGTTTCCGTTCACGATCATCGAGACTTTGGCCATTGGATATTCCCGGTCCGCCCCAGCGATTGCGGGGCGGCCTGATTTAAAACGCTTCCAATGGCATCATAGGTGCCGGAACGGCGCTCGGCAACCTCGCCCGGCACTGGGCGGCCGCGTGGCAGCCCTGCTTCGGCAGGCGCTTGCGAGGTTGCCCTTTACGACGTTGCCTTGGCCTGCACGGCGTCCGCGAACTTCAAAAAGAATTCATCGGCCAGTTTCTTGGCGGTGCCGTTGATGAGGCGCTGGCCAAGCTGCGCCAGCTTGCCGCCGATCTGGGCGTCGACATTATAGGTGAGCAGCGTGCCGCCATCCTTGTCTGCAAGCGCGACCACCGCGCCGCCCTTGGCGAAACCGGCGATGCCGCCCTCGCCCTCGCCCGAAATCTTGTAGCCGTTCGGCGGATCGAGATCGGACAGCGTCACGCGTCCCTTGAAGCGGGCCGAGACCGGACCGACCTTCATTTTCGCCGAGGCGGTGAATTCATTGTCGGCGCTGCGCTCCAGTTCCTCGCAACCGGGAATGCAGGATTTCAGCACCGCCGGATCGTTGAGCGCTTCCCACACCACCTCGCGCGGGGCCGCAAGCTGAACCTCGCCACTCATCGTCATCGCCATGTGCCGTCCTCCAGCTTGCCCGATCAAATTCGCGAAGATGTCCACCTAATGCAGCCGGCCCGCAAAGAAAAGAGCCCTGTCACGCAACGCATTGCAGCATTGGACGGGATTGGCAGAGGTACGGCATTGACGATACGGTGCGCCGCCATGAGCCTGCCGCCTCTCCTTGCCCCGCTGCTGTCGAGCCCCGCGATGCGTTCCGTCTGCGACGACGGCGCATATCTTCAGCACATGCTCGACTTCGAGGCGGCGCTCGCGCGCGCGGAGGTCACGGCGCGGGTGATTCCGCGCGACGCGGCCGGTCCGATCAACGCAGCCTGCGTGGCGTCGCGTTTCGACCGCGCGGCGCTGGCGGAGGCGGCAACCCGCGCGGGCAATCTCGCCATCCCGCTCGTCAAGGCGCTGACCGCCGAAGTCGCGACAGCCGATCCGGACGCGGCGCGCTATGTCCATTGGGGCGCGACCAGTCAGGACGTCATCGACACCGCGACCATGCTGATGCTGCGCGCCGGGATCGATGCGCTCGACCACGATCTCGGCTGCGCCATCGCGGGCTTCGCGCGCCTCGCCGAGCAGCACCGCAACACCATGGCGGTCGCCCGCACCTGGCTCCAGCACGCGCTGCCGATGCCGTTCGGGCTGAAGCTTGCCGAATATGCCGCCGCGCTCGACCGCGACCGTGGCCGCATTCGCGCGCTGCGGGCCGAGGCGCTCGCCCTGCAATTCGGCGGGGCGGCGGGAACACTGGCCGCGCTGGGCGATCGTGGTCTCGCCGTCGCCGAGTGCCTGGCGACCGAACTCGATCTGCCGCTGCCGGATGCGCCGTGGCATACGCAGCGCGACCGCATCGCCATGAGCGGCGCGGCGCTCGCCATTCTCGCCGGCACCTGCGGCAAGATCGCCCGCGACGTCTCGCTGCTGATGCAGACCGATGTCGGAGAGGCGTTCGAGCCCGCCGGCGAAGGACGCGGCGGTTCCTCCACCATGCCGCACAAGCGCAACCCGGTGTCGTCGGCCGTTGCGCTGTCGGCCGCGACCATGGCCCCCAGTCTCGCCGCGACGCTGCTCGCCGCGCAGGTTCAGGAGCACGAGCGCAGCGCCGGACCCTGGCACGCCGAATGGCCGACGCTGCCGACCCTGATGCTCGTCACCTCCGGCGCGCTCGCCGCCGTCGTCGAGATCGCCGAGGGACTTGAGGTCGATCCGGCGCGGATGGCCGCCAATCTCGACGCCACGCACGGGCTGATCATGGCGGAGGCCGTGACGATGGCGCTCGCGGAGCGCATCGGCAAATTGGCCGCGCACCATCTGATCGAGGCGGCGAGCCGCCGCGCGGTCGAACGGAAACAGCACCTGCGCGAGGCGCTGAAGGCCGACCCGCAGGTCACGGCCCATCTCGATCCGGACCGCCTCGACGCCCTGTTCCAGCCGTCCGGCTATCAGGGCATCTCGCAACAACTGATCGACCGCCTGCTGGCGTCGATGTCCGGCTGACGGCCGCCGCCCGCCCAACAGGAGAAGACGACAATGCCTTTCATCGACGCCGATGGCTGTCCGATCAACGTCGCGGTCGACGGGCCGGCGGATGCACCCGCGCTGGTGCTGTCGAACTCGCTCGGCACCAATCTCAGCATGTGGGACCGGCAGATTCCGGAGTTCGCAAAACACTTCCGCGTCGTGCGCTATGACCGCCGCGGGCATGGCAAATCTGGCGTCCCGGCGGGGCCGTATTCGTTCGAGCGGTTCGGCCGCGACGTGCTGGCGATCCTCGACGGCCTGAAGATCGAGAAGGCGCACTGGTGCGGCGTGTCGATGGGCGGCATGGTCGGCCAGTGGCTCGGGGCCAATGCGGCGGACCGCTTCGACCGGCTCGTTCTGGCCAACACCACCTGTTATTACGCCGATCCGACCGGCTTCCAGAACCGCATCAAGGCGGTGAAGGAACAGGGGTTGCCCGCCATCGCCGACACTGTGATCGCCGGCTGGCTCACGGAGGGGTTCCGCATCCGCGAGCCGGAGACCGCCGCGTGGATGAAGGCCATGCTGGTCGCGAGCCCCGTGGACGGTTATCTCGCCTGCTGCGAGGCGCTGACCAAACTCGACCAGCGCGACCTGCTGCCGAAGATCACCCGGCCGACGCTGGTGATCGCGGGCACGCAGGACAAGGCGACCCCGCCGTCCGAAGGCGAGTACATCCGGCAGCATATTCCGGGCGCGAAACTGGTGATGCTGGAGGCGGCGCACATTTCGAATGTCGAGCAGGCGGAGGCTTTCACCGGCGCCGTGGTCGAGTTCCTCACGGCCCGCTGAAAACGCGGCGCGGCGCGTTAACCAGATGCGGTCGACCCGAACGGCGGCACGGCGGCATGCGCATGGTCCGCCGGGGCGGCGATGACACGGGGCGCCCCCGCGAAGAACGGCTCGGCCAGCAGCAGCACGCCGCCGCAGATCAGCATCAGCGCTTCCGTGGCGTGCAGATGCTGGCCATGGATCGCGCCGACGCGCGAGGCCATCAGCATGCTGGAGAAGCTGACCAGACAGCCGATCCCGAGCGCGAAGGCCAGCGCCTCGTCGCAGCCGCGCGACAGGCGCAGCGAGCGGCGGGTGGCGAACAGCAGGAACAGCCCGAAAAAGATCGCGACGGTCAGCTTGGCCAGCGCGAACAGCCAGGCGAAGCGCACCAGATTCGATCCTGCGACCTGCACATGGTCGCTCATGAACAGGGTCGGGCCGATATGAGCCTTCTCATAAAGCGCGTGGACCGGCGAGATCATGATGCGGAAGGCCGCCGCCGACCACGTCGGGATAAAATACAGCGCGAGCAGAACCCCGTTGAAGGTTCCGATCCTCCATGTCCCGATCATCGCCCTCTCCGTCGCCCGGCCACGCGGTCGCGGAAAGGTTAATGCCGCGTAAACCCGGACCGCAACGTCAACCATTCGTTAAGGTTAACGCGGCGAGCGCCGTCCACAGGGATCAAAGCAACGAAAAAGCCCCGCCTTTCGGCGGGGCCGGTTCCGAACCCGTGGTCCGGAATCCTCAAATCAGCGGGTCTGGCCGCCCTGATGCTGGCCGCCCTGCCCGCCCTGTCCGGGCTGCTGTTGCTGCTGGCCGGGGCGCTGCCCGCCACCCTGCTGCTGCCCCGGCTTCTGGCCCGGGTTCTGAGTCTGCTGATTCTGGTTGTTCTGCTGGTTGTTCTGGTTGGCGTTCGACATCTGTCGTTCTCCCTGTTTGAACACGGGGATCAACGCGGACCTGCGCCGGAAGTTCGGCTTGAATTTTCAACCAAGCCGTTGTTCCATTTCACGATTTCGGGATGATGCGGCGCATCCGGTTGCGGCATTGCCACACGCGGCGTTGAGGCTATGGCGCGCTCCTTGCATCGCCGCCCTGCGTCAAGGGCTCGCGGGTTCCGCAGCGGCGTGGATGCCGATTTTTCGTTGAAATCCGATCCGCGCGGTAGTCAGCCGACGCGAAATCGCTCTAGAAGAGTGCATGGACTATTTTGCACAGCAATTGATCAACGGCGTGGTGCTCGGGTCGATCTACGGTCTGATCGCGATCGGCTACACCATGGTCTACGGCATCGTCGGCATGATCAATTTCGCCCACGGCGATATCTTCATGATCGGCGGGTTCATTGCCCTGATCAGCTTCCTTGTTCTGGTGTCGCTGGGGCTGACGGCGGTTCCGGTGATTCTGCTGCTGGTGCTGCTGGTCGCGATGGCCGTCACCGCGCTCTACGGCTGGACGGTGGAGCGCATCGCCTACCGCCCGCTGCGGCATTCGTTCCGCCTCGCCCCGATGCTGTCGGCCATCGGCATGTCGTTCGTGCTGAGCAATTACGCACAGGTGGCGCAGGGCGCGCGGGTGAAGCCGGTGCCGCCGATCATTCCGGGCGGCCACACCCTGCATGAAAGCGCCGACGGTTTCGTCGTGCAACTCTCCAACGTGCAGATCGTGGTGGTGCTGACCACCGTGATCCTGCTGGCGATCTTCACCTGGCTGGTGGCGCGCACCCGGCTCGGGCGCGACATGCGCGCCTGCGAGCAGGATCAGACCATGGCCGCGCTGCTCGGCGTCGATGTCGACCGCACCATCTCGCTGACCTTCGTGATCGGCGCCGCGCTCGCCGCCGTCGCCGGGCTGATGTACCTGCTCTATTACGGCGTCGTCGACTTCTTCATGGGTTTCGTCGCCGGCATCAAGGCCTTCACCGCCGCCGTGCTCGGCGGCATCGGCTCGCTGCCCGGCGCGATGCTCGGCGGCCTCCTGATCGGGCTGATCGAGACGCTGTGGTCCGCCTATTTCTCCGTCGAGTATAAGGACGTCGCCGCCTTCTCGATCCTGATCATCGTCCTGATCTTCATGCCGACCGGCCTGCTCGGCCGTCCCGAAGTCGAAAAAGTCTGACGGCCACGGCATGGCGGCGCGCGTCCAGGGACAGACTGCATCGATCACCACCCCGTCCGCGTCCGGACTGGTGTACGTCCTGAAGACCGCAGCCACCAGCGCCTTCGTCGCGCTCGTGCTGTTCTCGCTGATGGTCGGCGTGCGCACCGAAGCCGGCCCCGAAGGCCAGTTGATCTACTGGACCCGCTTCGGCGAAGTGGCGGCGCTCGTCGCGGCCGTGTTCTTCGGCAGCGCCGCGATCGAACTGATCCGGCTGTGGATGGGACCGGAGCGGCGCGCGCGGCTGAGCCCGCCCGCCGCCGTGACGCGCGCGATGGAGCGCACCGGCCAGTGGCTCGCGCCTGCCCTGCTCGGCTTCACGGTGCTGCTACCGATCCTGTTTCCCGACAACCGTTATCTGCTCGACCTCGGCATTCTCGTGCTCACTTACGTGATGCTGGGCTGGGGCCTGAACGTGGTGGTCGGCCTCGCGGGCCTGCTCGATCTCGGCTATGTCGCGTTCTACGCGGTCGGCGCATACTCCTACGCGCTGCTGGCGGTGAATTTCGGATTCTCGTTCTGGGTCTGCCTCCCGCTCGCCGGAATCCTCGCCGCGTTCTGGGGCGTATTGCTGGGCTTCCCGGTACTGAGGCTGCGCGGCGACTACCTCGCCATTGTCACGCTGGCGTTCGGCGAGATCATCCGCCTCGTCATCATCAACTGGCAGGATCTGACCGGCGGCCCCAACGGCCTGTCCGGCATTCCGCGCCCGACGCTGTTCGGCATTCCGCTGACGGCGGGTGATGACGGCCTCGCCGCGCGTCTCGGCATCGAGTACTCGCCCAATCACCGCGTCATCTTTCTGTATTATCTGATCCTCGCGCTGGCGCTGATCACCAACTGGGTGACGATCCGGCTGCGCGGCCTGCCGATCGGACGCGCGTGGGAAGCGATGCGCGAGGACGAGGTGGCGTGCCGCGCGCTCGGCATCAACATCACCACGACCAAGCTGACCGCGTTCGCCACCGGCGCGATGTTCGGCGGCTTCGCGGGCGCGTTCTTCGCCACCCGTCAGGGCTTCATCAGTCCCGAATCCTTCACCTTCCACGAATCGGCATTGGTGCTTGCCATTGTGGTGCTCGGCGGCATGGGCTCCCAGCTTGGCGTCGCGCTGGCCGCGCTGGTCATGATCGGCGGCTTCGAGCTGTTCCGAGGCCTCGAACAATACCGCATGCTGGTCTTCGGCATGGCCATGGTGCTGGTGATGATCTGGCGGCCGCGCGGCCTCGTCGGCCATCGCACCCCGAGCGTCTTCCTGTCGAACCGCACCACGATTTCGTCGTCGCTCGTCAAGGAAGGCCAGGGATGAGCGCCAGCACCCCCATCGTCGTCGTCGAGGGGCTGACGATGAAGTTCGGCGGCATCGTCGCCGTCAACAACGTATCGTTCGGCGCGCGGCGCGGCGAGATCACCGCGCTGATCGGCCCCAACGGCGCGGGCAAGACCACGGTGTTCAACTGCATCACCGGATTCTACCGGCCGACCAGCGGCGCGATCCGTCTCACCCATGATGACGGCACGACCTATGCGCTCGAAACGCTGCGCAATCACAACATCTCCAAGCGCGCGCGCGTCACGCGCACGTTCCAGAACATCCGGCTGTTCCCCGGCATGACGGCGCTGGAGAACCTGATGGTCGCCCAGCACAACACCCTGATGCGGGCGTCCGGCTATACATTCCTTGGCCTGCTCGGCGCGTCGGGCTTTCGCGAGGCGGAGCGCGCCGCCATCGACCGCGCGAAATTCTGGCTCGACCGCACCGGGCTGACGCCGCGCGCCGACGACGCCGCGGGCAACCTTCCCTACGGCGATCAGCGCCGGCTCGAAATCGCACGCGCGATGTGCTCGGAGCCCGTGCTGTTGTGCCTCGACGAGCCGGCGGCGGGCCTCAACGCGCGCGAGAGCGCCGCGCTGTCCGATCTCATTCTGTCGATCCGCTCCGAGCATGGCACCTCGATCCTTCTGATCGAGCACGACATGAGCGTGGTGATGGAAATCTCCGACCACGTCGTCGTGCTGGATCATGGCGTGCGGATCGCCGACGGCACGCCCGCGCAGGTGCGCGACGATCCGAAGGTGATCGGCGCCTATCTCGGCGTCGAGGAGGACGCGGTCGCCGACGTGGAAACGGAGCTGGGGCTGTGAGTTCTCCCCTCCTCACGATCCGCGGCCTGCGCGCCGCCTATGGCAATATCGAAGCGCTGAAGGGCGTCGATCTCGATATCCGCCAGGGCGAGATCGTGACGCTGATCGGCGCCAACGGCGCGGGCAAATCGACGTTGATGATGAGCGTGTTCGGCCGCCCGCGCCCGAAGGAGGGCTCGATCGTGTTCGACGGCGACGACATCACCGCGATGCCGCCCCACCGCGTCGCGCGCCTGCGCATCGCCCAGTCGCCGGAAGGCCGCCGCATCTTCCCGCGCATGACGGTGGCGGAAAATCTCCAGATGGGCGCGGACGCCGGGACCACCACGGAAGCCGAGCGCACCAAGCTGCGCGAGCGGGTGATGACGCTGTTCCCCCGGCTCGGCGAGCGGCTGACCCAGCGCGGCGGCACGCTGTCCGGCGGCGAGCAGCAGATGCTAGCCATCGGCCGTGCCCTGATGAGCCACCCGCGCCTCTTGATGCTGGACGAGCCCTCGCTCGGCCTCGCCCCGCTCATCACCCGGCAGATCTTCGACGCGATACGCACCCTCAACCGGCAGGACGGCCTCACCGTGCTGGTGGTGGAACAGAACGCCAATCACGCGCTGCGCCTCGCCCACCGCGGCTACGTGCTCGTCAACGGCAAGATCACCATGAGCGGCAGCGGCGCGGAGCTTCTGGCCCGGCCGGAGGTCCGCGCCGCCTATCTCGAAGGCGGACGCCACTGATGGTCCCCCGCAGCATTTGGCCATGCGGCAAAGATGCGCAGCTTGAAACAGGCGTCGCCGAAAACTTTGCCGATGACTCACCGCGCATTTCGACAGACAATCAGATCCAGTTCCGTCCGGCGTTCGTCCGGATCCGCCGATGACCCACGCGAGGATGTCCGCATGAAACCATCGAAACTCTTTGGCCTCACCGTCGCCGCCACCCTTGCCATGTCAGCGTCCGCCTTCGCGCAGGACATCAGCATCGCGGTCGCCGGCCCCATGACCGGCGGCGAATCCGCCTTCGGCCGGCAGATGAAGAACGGCGCCGATCAGGCCGTGGAAGACCTCAACGCCGCCGGCGGCGTGCTGGGCAAGAAGCTCGCTTTGAAGGTCGGCGACGATGCCTGCGATCCCAAGCAGGCGCGGTCCGTCGCCGAGAAGCTCGCCAGCGAGCGCGTGCCGTTCGTGGCCGGGCATTTCTGCTCGTCCTCGTCGATCCCCGCCTCCGAGGCCTACGCCGACGGCAACGTCCTGCAGATCACCCCCGCCTCCACCAACCCGCTCTTCACCGAGCGCAAGATGTGGAACACGCTGCGCGTGTGCGGGCGCGACGATCAGCAGGGCCTCGTCGCCGCGCAGTACATCCTGAAGAACTTCAAGGACAAGAACGTCGCGATCCTCAACGACAAGACCACCTACGGAAAGGGCCTTGCCGACGAAACCAAGAAGGCGCTGAACGCGGCCGGCTTCAAGGAGAAGATGTTCGAGTCCTACAACAAGGGCGACAAGGACTTCAACTCCATCGTCTCCCGCCTGAAGCGCGACAATATCGATCTCGTCTATGTCGGCGGCTACCATCAGGAAGCCGGCCTGATCCTGCGCCAGATGCGCGATCAGGGCCTCAAGACCATCCTGATGGCGGGCGACGCCATGAACGACAAGGAATTCGCCTCGATCACCGGCCCGCTGGCGGAAGGCACGCTGTTCACCTTCGGCCCCGATCCGCGCAACAAGCCGACCGCCAAGGCCATCGTGGAGAAGTTCAAGGCCAAGGGCATCGATCCGGAAGGCTACACGCTCTACACCTACGCCGCGATGCAGGTGTGGTCGCAGGCGGTCGGCAAGATCAACTCGACCGATCCGAAGAAGGTCGCCGCCGCCATCAAGGAGGGCGAGTGGGACACCGTGCTCGGCAAGATGGCGTTCGATGCCAAGGGCGACATCAAGGCGCTCGACTATGTCGTCTACAAGTGGGACGCCAAGGGTAACTACGCCGAGATCGACGCCGGCAAGGGCACCTGATTTTTCTTTCAACGTCGCAGGCAGAATGGCCGGGCTCGCCCCGGCCATTTTCTTTTTGAAGCGATCTAGCGATGGTGCCCGCATGCAGCGCAGCGGAATGCGGGACAATGTCGTGCGGAGCCCCGGATTGCGCTTCGCTTCATCCGGGCTACGGATTTTTTTGCCGCATCACCGACGGCACCATCGCCGGATGGGCCACATGCCGTTCGCGCATCTGGCCGACGCGGCAAGTCTCTGGCATGAGCGTTCGCACGAACCCGGAGGACACGATGCAAAATCTTCTCACTGACATCGCGGGCGTGCGCGTCGGCCACGCCGAAGACCAGAAAGTCGCCACCGGCGTCACCGCTATCGTGTTCGACGAGCCGGCGGTCGCCTCCGTCGACGTGCGCGGCGGCGGGCCGGGCACCCGCGACGAGGTGATGCTCGATCCCGTCAACACCGTGGAGCGCATCGACGCCATCGCGCTCAGCGGCGGCTCCGCGCTCGGGCTCGACGCGGGCGGCGGCGTACAGGCCTGGCTTGCCGAACAGGGACGCGGCCTGCGCATCCGCGAGGCGCTGGTCCCCATCGTGCCGGGCGCGATCTGCTTCGATCTGCTGAACGGCGGCGACAAGAACTGGGGCCGCTTTCCGCCCTATCGCGATCTCGGCTATGCGGCGGCGGCGAGCGCCGCGCCCGGCCCGTTCGCGCTCGGCACCGCCGGCGCTGGCTATGGCGCGACCACCTCGATCCTCAAGGGCGGCCTCGGCTCGGCCTCCGCGAAAACCCGCGACGGCGTGAGCGTGGCGGCGCTGGCGGTGGTCAATCCGGTCGGCAGCACCAATGTCGGCGACGGGCCGTGGTTCTGGGCGGCTCCCTTCGAGCAGAACGGCGAGTTCGGCGGACGCGGCCTGCCGCCGTCGTTCACGCCGCAGATGCTGTCGATGCGCCTCAAGGGCGCGGCGGCGATGACGGCGACCGAGAACACCACGCTGGCGGTGGTCGTCACCGACGCCATCCTCACCAAGGCGCAGGCGCGCCGTCTGGCGATCATCGCCAACACCGGCTTCGCCCGCGCGATCTATCCGGTCCACGCGCCTTCCGATGGCGACATCGTGTTCGCCGCCGCCACCTGCAGGCAGCCGGTCGATCCGCTGCTGGGACTGACCGAACTCGGCGCGCTCGCCGCCAACACGCTGTCGCGGGCCATCGCGCGCGGCGTCTTTGAGGCGCGCGCGCTTCCCTTCCCCGGCGCATTGCCGGACTGGACGAGCAAATTCGACAGGTAGCTTTTCCTGAAGCGGTGTCGTGATGGCGCCTGAAACTCTCATCGCGCCCCAACGTTGTCAGAGCCACGAACGCCTGCAACGCTGGAGCGCCATGCCGTCCACCGCGATCAGAAGCATCTTCTACGATCCCGACCGGCAGCGGCTGTGGGTGACGTTCATCACCGGCCGCCGCTACGTCTACGAGAGCGTGCCGCCGGATGTGTTCGCCGCGTTCACGCAGGCATCCTCACGCGGGATCTTTTTCAACACAGAGATCCGGGACCGCTACAGCTATCGCGAAGTCTAGGCGGCCCGCCACTCCAGCAAGCCATCATCCGCACGGCGGATCGGCCCTCCTGCGCCGATCGGCGTGCGCTCCATGTCCGTGAGCCGGGCGAGCGTCGCCGCGTCGTCGGCCCGCACCCGGGCGAGCGTACGCGCGCGATCTTCCGTGCGCAGCATGACGACGCCGTGCTCCACCTCGCCCTTGCGGCCATAGATCACCGTAAAACTTTCCACGATGCCGGAGCCCGATGCCTCCGTGACGATCGGCGGCACCTCGCCGCGCCGCGCGTCGGCCTTCTCCTGCACGCTGACATCCTGCGACAGCGCAACCTCCGGCACATCGCGCGCAAGAATCAGCGCATGATGCTTGGTGACGTATTCGCCCTGCCCGTACAGCAGGCCGAGCTTCGCGCCCGCGCGGATGCGGCGCACCATGGCGCAGGCCGCATGCGCCATATAGGCGTTCAGCGGCGCGCCGAAGAACGTGAGCCCGCCGGTCACGGTCGGCTGCACGTCCTCGCCGTAGCCGAGCGTGCGCCGCGCCATCTTCGGCACGCAGGGAAAGCAGCTGTAGAGTTCGACCGCATCGAACGCGGCGCGGCCGCCCGCCATGCGCGCGACCGTTTCGAGCACCTCGTTCTGCGCGTGGCTCTCGTGATACTGGTCGCGATGCAGATAGTCGCGCGGCTCGACCGCCGACGCACCGCCTCGGATATGGACGATCTTGTCGTCCGAAATTCCCGCCGCCCGCGCCTTCGCCAGCGAAGTGACGACAATCGCCGCGCCCTGATTGACCGACGGATTGGCCACCATCAGTTTGGTATAAGGCCACGCGATGAGACGATTGTCAGGCGTCGGCGTTGTGATCTCCTCCGGCGGTACGACGCGTGTCAGCCACGCCATCGGATTGGCGGCGGCGGCCTGCGAGTAGCGCGACCACAGCACGCCGGACTCCGCCAGCGCCGCGCGCGGCGTCTGCCCCCAATGCGCGGCGGAGGCGGCTTCATAGAACGGGTAGACCGTGATCGGCCGCGCCACACCGAGCGCGCGCGCCATCGCGCTCTGGAAATCCGCGCCACGCTTGGGCGCGGGCACGTCGTGCGCGAACGGCGTCCACGGCAGTTCGATGCCAGCCCGCTCCGCCTTGGTCGCCGTGCTCTGCGCCTCCGCGCCGACGATGGCCGCGACGTGACTCTCGCCGCGCGCGATCCGCAGCGCCGCCTCGTGAATGTAGCGCACCGGGCTCTCGCCGCCGACCGGGCCGTAATACGCCCGCGCCGGCGTGATGCCGAGGCGCGCGCAGAGCTGCTGTTCGGGATCGCGATAGCGCCAGCTCAGGAAATTGATGACGTCCAGCGAATCGAGATCGGCGATCAGAGCGCCGCCCGCGTCGCGCTCGGCATGGCGCAGCGCCGCCTCCATCAGCGCCAGCGGCTCAAGCCCGGCCGCGATGTCCTTCGGGTGGTCGGCCATCTCGCCGACACCGACGATGACGGGAGTGCGCTCGGGCGGAAGCGGAAGCAAATCTCGCGACATGGAATGAACGATCTCTTTTCTTGTTATGCTGCTCGCGCAGGCCCATATCAACGAGCCCGTCTGTTTCCTCTGTTTCTTGCGCTGACACGCTAAAGCATTTTCCGGCGACGTGGGAACCGGGTCCCCGCAAAAAATGCGATCGGGAAAAGCCATCCGGGGCACGCCCCATCCGACATCCAACGCACGCGCGCATGACGCTTGCGCTCGGGGCACAACTGGGGCAACGCTGCGTCAAACGATAAAAACAATCAGGGAAGAAACGCGATGCCCGCGAACGCGATTGCGGCCGGCACCGGCGCCGGACCGTCTGCATCTGTCGAAGACTTCGATATCATCGTCGTCGGCGCCGGCTTCGGCGGCCTGTATGCGCTCCACCGTCTGCGCGGTCTCGGATTCAGCGTGCGCGTCTACGAACAGGGCGCTGGCGTCGGCGGAACCTGGTACTGGAACCGTTATCCCGGCGCGCGCTGCGACGTCGAGAGCATGCAGTACTCCTACTCCTTCTCGGACGACTTGCAGCAGGAATGGGACTGGAGCGAGAAATACGCGCCGCAGCCGGAGATTCTCGCCTACGCCAACCACGTCGCCGACCGCTTCGATCTGCGCCGCGACATCCGGTTTGAAACCACAGTCAACGCGATGGCATTCGATGACGCCACCGCGCGCTGGACGGTGACGATGGCCGATGGCGCGCGGGCGCAGGCGCGCTTCGTCATTCTCGCCACCGGATGTCTGTCGAATGCGCGCATGCCCGATATCGCGGGGCGCGACAGCTTTCGCGGCCGCGTGTTCCACACCGGCCACTGGCCGCACGCGCCGGTGAGTTTCGCGAACGAGCGCGTGGCGGTGATCGGCACCGGCTCCTCGGCGATTCAGTCGATCCCGCTGATCGCGCAGGAGGCGAACCATCTCACGGTGTTCCAGCGCACGCCCAACTTCTCGGTGCCCGCCCGCAACGAACCGCTCACCGCGGAAGAACGGCGATGGTGGCGCGCGAACTATCCCGAGATGCGCCGCCGCGCCCGCGAGGAGATGCGCAACGGCATCGTCACCGACCTTCCCGATCGCGGCGCGCTGGACGATGGCGAGGATGACCGCACGCGGCGCTATCAGGCGCGCTGGGATCGCGGCGGCATCACCTTCATGTCCGCCTACAACAATCTCGTTCTGGACCGCGCCGCCAACGAGACCGCGGCGCAGTTCATCCGCCAGAAAATCTCGGAGATCGTGACCGATCCGCAGATCGCGCGAAAGCTGCAGCCGACCGATCATCCGGTCGGCTCCAAGCGCATCTGCGTGGACACGGATTATTACGCCACGTTCAACCGGCCGAACGTCAGCCTCGTCGATGTCCGGGACAATCCGATCGAGCGCATCACGGCGCATGGCATCCGGGCGGGCGGGCAGGATCACGTTTTCGATTCCATCGTGTTCGCCACCGGCTTCGACGCCATGACCGGCTCGGTCGCCAAGATCGACATCCGGGGCGTCGGCGGACAGACGCTGAACCAGAAATGGGCGGACGGCCCGCGCACCTATCTCGGGCTGATGAGCGCGGGATTTCCGAACCTGTTCACGATCACCGGACCGGGCAGCCCCTCGGTGCTCAGCAACATGATCCTGGCGATCGAGCAGCACGTGGACTGGATCACCGGTTGCCTCGATCACATGCGCCGCCACGGGCTGAGCCGGATCGAGGCCGCAGTCCCGGCCGAGGACCGGTGGGTCGCCCATGTTAACGAGGTGGCGAGCGGCACGCTCTTTCCACAGGCCAACTCCTGGTACATGGGCGCGAACATTCCCGGCAAGCCGCGCATCTTCATGCCCTATGTCGGCGGCGTCTGGAGCTACCGGAAAATCTGCGATGAGGTGGCCGCCAGCGGCTATGACGGCTTCGTCCTGAGTGGGACCGCAGGCGCGGCGAACGCTGCGGCCGGCTGACCGCAGACCACCTGCGTCCGCAACGCTCTTGCGAAGCAGCGAAACCTGATGCAAGTCCTGAAGAGTGAATTATTCTGGCCCCATCGCCGGAATAAGAGGATCGCGCCACAAACCGCGCGATCCGCAGAAGGACTTTCCGCAAGGTGGCCAGCAAACCGGTCGTCGGCATCATCGCCAATCCGCACGTGATCGAAGGGCGGTTCGCGGTCCAGGGGGCTGGCGAACGCAACCTGCGCGCGATCAAGGACGTGGCGGATGCCCTGCCCCTGATCTTCGCGGGCCAGCCGGATTCAACCGACATCGAGGCTTTGCTCGATGCGGTCGACGGCGTGCTGCTCACCGGCGCGCGCGCCAACGTTCATCCCTCCCGCTTCGGCGTCGAACCGCACAAGGCACACGAGCCCTACGACGTGGACCGCGACACCGTGGCGCTGGCGCTGTCGGAAGCCTGCGTCGCGCGCGGAATCCCGCTGTTCGGCATCTGCCGGGGACTGCAGGAAATGAACGTCGCCTTCGGCGGCACGCTGCACCCGGAAATCCGCGAGATTCCCGGCCGCATGAACCACCGCATGCCCCGGCTCGAAACCGGCGAGATCCATCCCGACGTCGCGGTCGTGTTCGCGGACCGGCACGACGTGCAGCTCACGCCCGGCGGCATCATGGCCAATCTCTACGGCCGCGACGTCATCCGCGTGAACTCGCTGCACGGCCAGGGCATTCTCGAACCCGGCCCGCGCGTGACGGTGGAAGGCATCGCGGAGGACGGCACCATCGAGGCGATCAGCATCGCCGATGCGCCCGCCTTCGCGCTCGGCGTGCAGTGGCATGCCGAATTCGATCCGCAGACCAACCCGATCAACCGGGCGCTGTTCCTCGCCTTCGGGCAGGCGGTGGCGAACTACGCGCGGGCGAAGTAGCTGGGCCAGGTCAGGCAGCGAGGGTGAAAGGCACAAGGCCTCTCGAATGGAGAGGCCTCTTCGCCCGAATTGCTCCGCAGTCCGACCTTCCCCGGCGGGCCGAGTAAGAACCGGAGACCTCTTCGCGCCCTGACGTGCCCGGGCTGCGCTGCTTCTAGGCCCGCAGTTTCTTGTCCTTCTCGTTCTGCGCCACGATGGATTCGCGGGCGCGGGTCCAGTCGTCGTCGCTCCAGTCGCGCAGCTGATAGAAGTTGCCGCCCATCGCCAGCGCCTGCGCGCCGTCCATGGCGATGGTCTCTCCCGAAATCCAGTCGCAGCCGCCGGAGATCAGGAAGGTCGCGACGTTCTGCAGTTCCTCCATCGTCCCGACCCGGCCCATCGGGTTGACCGCCCGCGTGCGCGCGCCCGCCTCGTCGCCGGGCTTGATGCGTTTGCTCATGCCCTCGGTCGGGATTTCGCCCGGCGCGATGGTGTTGAGGCGGATGCCGTATCTGCCCCACTCCGTCGCCAGCGACATGGTCATGGCGTGGATTGCCGACTTGCTCATGGTGGAGGGCACCACGTAGGGGCTGCCGTTGCGCACCCATGTGGTGGTGATCGACACCACGTTGCCGCGATGACCACCCGCGATCCAGCGCTTGCCGACGGCGTGGGTGACGTAGAACGTGCCGCGCATCACGATGTTGGCGACGGCGTCGAAGCCGCGCGGCGACAGCTCCTCGGTCCGGGAAATGAAGTTACCTGCCGCGTTGTTGATCAGGTCGGTGAGCGGGCCGCTCTCGAAGATGGTCTCGACCAGATGGTCCACCGCGCCCGAATCGCGGATGTCGAGACCGTGCGCGACCACCTTGCCGCCGTGCTTTTTCATCAGTTCGTCGGCGGTTTCGTCGCAGACGATCTTGCGGCGGCCGCAGATATGCACCTCCGCGCCAAGGCTCAGGAACTTCTCGGCCATCGCCTTGCCGAGGCCGGTTCCGCCTCCGGTAATGAGGATTTTGCGGCCCGCCAGCAGGTTCTCGGTAAACATGTCTTCCCTCCCGAAATTTTGCTTAGTTAGTTGTTTGATTAACTGCTCCGAATATGCTCTGTAAAGCCCGGCGACGCGGATTGGGTTCTCCACCCGGCGCGCACCGGCCGCCTGCCCCCTCCCGCCAGGGACGGTCCGCAGGCAGCACCAAGACCGAAAAGGCCATGCTCAAACGGCCCAAGTCTAGGGAAGAACGTCGCCCGGGCAGGCAGCGGAACACGTTGCGCTCTGGCACGGATAAAGCGGAGACCCGCAACACAGGTTCGCAAACGACGGACATGTGTTGAACGGTCCAAGCAAGAACGGTCCAAGTCTAGGGAAGAACGTCCAGGGAAGGAAATCGGAATGAACGACCGCATCACGGTCTCGATGACGGGCGGCATTGCCGATGTCCGTCTCGTTCGTGCGGACAAGATGAACGCGCTCGACGCCGCCATGTTCGCGGCGCTGGTCGAGACCTCGGCGAAGCTGGCCAACGAGCCCGGCCTGCGGGCCGTCGTGCTGTCCGGCGAAGGCCGCGCCTTCTGTGCCGGCCTCGACATGGGCCGTTTCGCGGGCATGGCGGAAAAAGGCGGCGACGGGCGGCCGGACGGCGATCTGCGCGACCTCGCCAAACGCACCCATGGCCTGACCAACGATCCGCAGCAGGCGGTGTGGGGCTGGCGTCAGCTTCCCGTGCCGGTGATCGCGGCGGTGCACGGCGTCGCGTTCGGCGGCGGATTCCAGCTCGCGCTCGGCGCGGACATGCGGTTCCTCAGCCCCGATGCAAGAATGTCGATCATGGAAATCAAGTGGGGCCTCGTGCCGGACATGGCGGGCACCCCGATTCTGGCGCGCCTCGTGCGCGACGACATCCTGCGCGACCTCACCTTCACTGGCCGGATCTTTTCCGCGCAGGAGGCGATGAGTTACGGCCTCGCCACCCGGATCTGCGACGACCCGCACGCCGCGGCGATGGAAGCGGCCCGCGAGATCGCGGGCAAGAGCCCGGACGCGATCCGCGCCTGCAAGCGCCTGCTCAATGCGCTCGGCGGCGATCCGGCCCCGGCCCTGCTCGCCGAATCGGTGGAACAGGCCAAGCTGCTGGGCGCGCCGAACCAGACCGAATCCGTGCGCGCCAACATCGAGAAGCGCGCGCCGAATTTCACCGACGCGGCCTGATATCCCGGATCGCGCGCCGCGCAATCCGAACTGTCAGGGATCAATATTTCGCCGGGCGGTCTCCCCGCCCGGCATGCGGCCATGCATCCGTCGTGGCTTGCGAACGCCTCCGGAACGGCCTTCAAGAGCCGTAACAGAACAAAATGACAGGGAGGGACCATGGCGGGCCACGTCCTCACCATGGGAGTGCGCAGCGGGGAGCGGCATCGCGGCAAGGCCGAGCTTGAGGACCGTGCGGCGCGCATCGCCGGCGGGCTCGACGCGCTCGGCGTCGGCGCGGGCGACTGCGTCGCCATCATCATGCGCAACGACATCGCCTTCATCGAGGCCGCGCTCGGGGTGATGACGCTCGGCGCCTATGCGGTGCCGGTCAACTGGCACTTCAAGCCCGACGAGATCGGCTATGTGCTGCGCGACTGCGGCGCGCGCGTGCTGATCGGCCATACCGACATGCTCAACCAGATCGCCCCGATCGTGCCCGAAGGCATGACGGTGCTCAGCGTGCCGACGCCGCCGGAGATCCTTGCCAATTACAAGATCGATCCGGCCATGCTGCATACGCCGCCGGGCGCACACGATCTCGAAAGCTGGATCGCGAAGCAGACCCCGTTCGCAGGTCCCGCGCGGCCGCAGCCGGCCAACATGATCTACACCTCCGGCACCACCGGCTATCCGAAAGGCGTGCGCCGGGCCGCGCCGACGCCCGAGCAGGCGGCCGCGTCCGACGCCATGCGCGCCCTGATCTATGGCCTCAGGCCCGGCATCCGCGCGCTGCTGCCCGGCCCGCTGTATCACTCCGCGCCGAATGCGTTCGGCATTCGCGCCGCCCGGCTCGGCGAGGCGCTGGTGATGATGCCGCGCTTCGACGCGGAGGACTTCCTGCGACTGATCCAGGATGAGAAGATCGACACCATCTTCGCGGTGCCGACGATGTTCATCCGCCTGCTCAAGCTGCCGGAGAGCGTGCGCCGCCGCTACGACATGTCGTCGCTGCGCCATGTCATCCATGCCGCCGCGCCCTGCCCGCGCGACGTCAAGACCGCCATGATCGAGTGGTGGGGGCCGGTGATCTACGAGTTCTACGGCTCGACGGAATCCTCCGCCGTCACCTTCGCAACCTCCGAGGATGCGCTGAAGAAGCCCGGCACGGTCGGGACAATTTCGCCGGGCGCCGAAATCCGCTTCCTCGACGACGAGGGCCGCGACGTCCCGCAGGGCGAGGTCGGCGAGATTTATACGCGCTATCCCTCGCTGGCGGACTTCACCTATCACAACAAGCCGGAGAAGCGCGCCGAGATCGAGCGCGACGGCTTCATCACCTCGGGCGACGTCGGCTACATCGACGCCGACGGCTATGTCTTCATCAGCGACCGCAAGCGCGACATGGTGATTTCCGGCGGCGTCAACATCTATCCGGCCGAGATCGAGGCCGTCATCCACGGCCTGCCCGGCGTGCAGGACTGCGCGGTGTTCGGCATTCCGGATGCGGAGTTCGGCGAATCCCTGATGGCGGTGATCGAGCCCCGCCCGGGCGTCGCGCTCGACATCGCCGCGCTGCGCGCCGCGATGCGGGAGCATCTTGCCGACTACAAGGTGCCGAAGCACATCGAGGTGCAGACCGGCCTGCCGCGCGAAGATTCCGGAAAGATCTTCAAGCGCCGCCTGCGCGATCCCTACTGGCAGCAGGCCGGGCGGACGATCTGAGGCGCTTCAGTTCGTACGCGAAACATCGCCGGGAATGCCGAGCGCGCGTTTCCGTCGATCATCAGGCTTCAAACAGCCGGCTACTGGGCGACGAGCACGGCGCTGGTCTGGCCGCGCACCACGCCCGTTGCGTCGACGAAGTCGAGCCGGACCCGGACATTGGCGGATCAAAAGCGATCGCGCTGGCGGCCGTTACGAACACCGTGAAGGTGGCGACATCGTTGGTGGCGAAGCTGCGCGCGGCGGTCGGCCCCATCGGCCCGGTGCAGGCGGCGGAGGGCGAGCCCGTGGTTTCGCAGATCGTCACGCTGGCCGCCGCGCCGCCGGTGATCACGGGCCGCGCCGTCAACGCTCCCGCCATGCCGATATTGATCGCGGCGGCGGCGAACAAATTGCTGCCACCCGCTCCCGCGATCCGCACCACGCTGTCGCCGGAGGGCGTGGTGCCGATCGGGATAATGTCGGGTGCGCCCGCCGTATCCATCGAGATCAGCGCTGCGTTGACGTCTTCATAGACCAGCGCGCCGGGCGCGTTAGTGCACTTGAAGCGCAGCCGCGTCTTCCATTCGCGCGCGATACCCGCGTCACTGTGCGGCGTGAAGCCGATGAAGAAGGTCTGTGCGCCGCCGGCGGGAATGGTGACAGTACGGTTGGCCGTGCCGGTGAGTTCGTTCTGCGCATTCGTCGTCTGGAAGGTGAAATCCGCGTCGATCGGCGTCTCCGGCGCGATGCCGCAGCCATACGCCGTGGCCTGACCATAGTTCACGATGGTGGCGAACAGGCTTGCGACGTTCGGCGGCGTCACCGAGCGCCCGCCGGGCAGGATGGCCGCGGCGATCTGCGTGGCGGGCGGCGCGGAGCCGACAACGAACGCATGCTCCATCTCGTCGTTGCCGAACGCCACGCGCAGCGTCCAGACGCCCGAATCCGCGTTGCCGGGCAGCGTAAACGTATTCCACCACGCCGCCTGCGGATAAAGCGTGCCGCCGGTCCCCGTCTGCGTCGTGGACGCAATCGATCCGTCGGGACGAACGAAGCTCAATTGCGCGCGCTGGCCTGCCGGCTGATCGCGCAGCATGGTCGAGCCGTAAATGGTGTCACCGGGCTGGAAGCTGTCGGCGTAATGCGGATTGTCCGAGATATCCGGTCCGCATGTGCCGGCGAAGACCGGCTCGGCATTCGAGGTGGCAACGCCGACGAGCCGCGGATCGCGCTGGGCGTGCCACTGATGTTTCCACAGCGTGTCCGACGCCGCGCACGCGCCCGCAAACGGCTCCATGGCGGTGCCGTTCGCGCGGCGGATTTCGAAATGAAGATGCGGCCCGGTCGAGATGCCGGACGAGCCGACGAGGCCGAGATACTCGCCGGCGCTGACGCGGTCGCCGATGGCCTTCGCGCTCAGCGAACCGCTCTTCATGTGAAGATAATAGATCGTGTTGCCGTCATCGGCCCGGATCGCGAAATAGTTCGGCGTATCCGGCGAGTTCATCGAACAGTTGCGATCGGAATTGCCGTCGTCCCTGGCGACGATCACGCCGTCGCGCGCCGCGACCACCTCGACGTCGCCCTGGTCCATGCGCGTCCAGGCGAAGTCGCTCAGCGAGAAGTCGATGCCGCGATGGCCGTCGTAAGTCCGCTGCCCGCAGGCGAAATCGCGGATGCCCGAGTTGCTGTCGATATCGAGGAAATTGGTGATGCCGTAGGGCGAGCCTGCGATCGCGGGCGGCCGCGCGCGCAGCGGAAACGCCAGCGTCGGCCCGGTCCGGCCATCGGCTTCGACAGGCGCTTTCGGTAGACCGAGTTGCCGGGCGGTGGCGTCGATCTGCGGCTGAAGCCGGTCGATCAGTTGCGAGGCGTGGTCCATCGGCGCGGCGATCGGACCGCCGCCGCTCTGCTGCGCTCTCACCGGCACGCACGACAATACGGCACCGAGCGCGAGCGCCGCCGCAATGACAGATCGTCCTGACATGATGTCCGCCCCCGGCGGCAAACGGCTGGCAACGAACTTGAGCGTATTTCGATACCGTGCCGCGACGGCCCGCTTTCGTCAACGTCCCTCTTGCGCCGCCGCCCGGCGCTACGCCGCCCCGTCGCGGATCGGCGGCTGAAACGTCAGCCCGGTATCCCACGGAAAGAAGATCCAGGTATCCTGCGACACTTCGGTGATGAAGGTGTCCACCAGCGGCCGTCCCATCGGCTTGGCGTAGATCGCGGCGAAATGCGCGTCGGGCAGTTTCTCCCGCACCACGCGCGCGGTGCGGCCGGTGTCGACGAGGTCGTCGATCACCAGCAGCCCCTGCCCCGTCGCGTTGCCGAGCTTCAGGGTCTCGGCGGAAATATCCTTCAGCACGCGCAGCTCGCTTTGTGTCTGGTGCGCATAGCTCGCGATGGAGATGGTGTCGATCACGCGGATGCCGAGTTCGCGGGCAACGATGGCCGCGGGCACGAGGCCGCCGCGCGTGATGGCGATGGCGGCCGCGAACGGTCCCAGCGCGTTCAGGCGCCACGTCAGCGCCCGGCAGTCGCGGTGAAACTGATCCCACGACACGGGAAACGCCTTGTCGGCTTTCGCCTGAGGACTGAGTTCGGGATGCTCCGCCATCTCTTCGGTCTGCCCTGCGTCAGCGCGCGACCTTGAGGCCGGCCAGCATCGCCTTCACCGCGTCCATCGCCGCCGTGAGCTTGGCCTGATCGCGGGAGCGCACCACCAGATTGGTGTTCGGCTTGCCCTCCTCGTCGAGGAACGGGTAACTGCCGATGATCGTGTCCGGATGCGTCTCGGCGATGGTCCGCAGCGGACCGCCGATATCGCCCTCGCGCGCGTCGGCGCGCACCTGCTCGGACAGCATCCGCGTGCCGGATTTCAGCTTCGGGGAGATGATGTCCATCATCGCCTGCATGATCGGGGGCACGCCCGCCATGACGATGACGTTGCCGATCTTGAAGCCCGGCGCGAGGATGGTGGCGCTCTGGATCAGTTCGGCCCCGTCGGGGATGCGCGCCATCCGCAGCCGCGCCTCGTTCAGGTCCGCCTCGCCGAACCGCTCGCGGAAGCGCGCGACCACCTCCGGGTGCAGGTCGATGCCGACGCCGAACGCCTTGGCGACGCTGTCGGCGGTGATGTCGTCGTGGGTCGGGCCGATGCCGCCGGTGGTGAACACATAGGTATAGCGCTCGCGCAACGCATTCAGCGCCGCGATGATCTCCGCTTCCTCGTCGCCGACGATCCGCACTTCCTTCAGGTCGATGCCGATATTGGTCAGATACTCGGCGATGTACCCGATGTTCTTGTCCTTGGTCCGGCCAGACAGGATTTCATCGCCGATCACGACGATCCCTGCGGTCACGATTTCGTCCATCGAGTCCTCCGCCCCCCGCATTTCGGGGTTCCGATACCGCCAACGGAAAGGGCAACACTCCGCCCAAACCGCAGGCAAAAGAGAGTCGCCATCCGGCCGGCACCGCTTCCCCCTGCATAGCCCGCTCCGGGAAAGGTTGCTACTGCGCCGATAAATCTGCCGCCGCCGCTCATGACGACGATTGCATCATAGCCACTTGTTTGGGCATGATCGTGCTCGAATTCCCATCCATCTTCCCGGGATCATGATTTAGGATCGTTCAACGCGCCGACAATTCTAACGGGGCTAACCGGATTTATGGCAGTTGCGTTCGACGAAATGAATGGGGCCGATGGGGGCATTCGCCCGGCCTATGAGGAATTATCCCGCTGGCTCGGCGAAACACCCCCGGACACGCTGGAATACCGCCGGCAGGAGGCCGAACTGCTGTTCCGGCGGATCGGCATCACCTTCGCGGTCTATGGCGACGCCGACGCGACGGAGCGCCTGATCCCGTTTGATGTGATTCCACGCATCCTGTCCGGTTCCGAATGGACCCGGCTGGAGAAGGGCCTGAAGCAGCGCGTCAAGGCGCTGAACCTGTTCCTCAAGGACATCTATCACGGCCGCGACATCCTGCGGGCGGGCGTCATTCCGGACGATCTGATCTTCCAGAACCCGGTGTTCCGGCCCGAGATGAACGGGCAGGATGTTCCCCACGACGTCTATGTCCACATCGCCGGCATCGACGTGATCCGCACCGATCCGAACGATTTCTACGTGCTGGAGGACAATGCCCGGACCCCGTCCGGCGTCTCCTACATGCTGGAAAACCGCGAGATCATGATGCGGCTGTTTCCGGACCTGTTCGCCCGGCATCGCGTCGCGCCTGTGGAAAACTATGCGGACGAACTGCTGTCGGCGCTGCGCTCGGTCGCGCCGAAAAGCGCCAAGGCCGAACCGACGGTCGCCCTGCTCACGCCCGGCATCTACAATTCGGCCTATTACGAACACTCGTTCCTGGCCGACAAGCTGGGCGTGGAGCTGGTCGAGGGCCGCGACCTCATCGTCCGCAACGACGAGGTGCTGATGCGCACCACCGAGGGGCTGAAGCGCATCGACGTGATCTATCGCCGCGTCGACGACGACTTCCTCGATCCGCTCAGCTTCCGCCCCGATTCGGTGCTCGGCGTGCCGGGCCTGATGTCCGCCTACATGGCCGGCAACGTCACGCTGGCAAACGCCGTCGGCACCGGCATCGCCGACGACAAGGCGATCTACAGCTACATGCCCGACGTGGTGAAATTCTATCTCGGCGAGGAGCCGATCCTGAAGAACGTGCCGACCTGGCGCTGCCGCGAGCCGAAGGATCTCGCCTATGTGCTGGATCATCTCGGCGATCTGGTGGTGAAGGAGGTGCACGGGTCGGGCGGCTACGGCATGCTGATCGGCCCGGCCGCGACCAAGGCCACCATCGAGGCGTTCCGCGACAAGCTCAAGCGCGAGCCGGAGGGCTTCATCGCCCAGCCGACGCTGGCGCTCTCCACCTGCCCGACCTGCACCGAGAAGGGCCTCGCGCCGCGCCATGTGGACCTGCGGCCATTCGTGCTGACGGGACGCGAGAAGACAACCATCGTGCCGGGCGGTCTCACCCGCGTCGCGCTGAAAGAGGGGTCGCTGGTGGTGAACTCCAGCCAGGGCGGCGGCACCAAGGACACCTGGATTCTGGAGTAAGGCCGATGCTGTCCCGCACCGCCGAAAACCTGTTCTGGCTCGCGCGCTATGTGGAGCGCGCCGAGTATCTGGCGCGGACCATCGAGGCGACGCTGCGCGCCACCTCGCTGCCGGTCGCCTATGTGGGCCAGACCAACGAGTGGGATTCCGCGCTGCTCACCGCCGGCGTCGGCGCGAATTTCTATGCGAATTACGAGGAGGCCAACGAGCGCAACGTCGTCGAGTATCTGTCGTTCGCGCCGAACAACCCCTCCTCGATCCGCAACTGCATCGCGGCCGCGCGCACCAATGCGCGCTCGGTGCGCACGGCGCTGACCGGCGCGATGTGGGACACCATCAACAGCGCCTGGATCGAGTTTCAGGAGTCGTGGGGCAGCGGCACCAAGACCCGTGACGACCTGACGAAATTCCTGCGCTTCGTGCAGGAGACCTCGCTGCGCTTCGACGGCAGCGCCTACCGCACCATGCTGCGCAACGACGCCTACTGGTTCTCGCGGCTCGGCCTGCATCTGGAGCGCGCCGACAACACCGCGCGCATTCTCGACGTGAAGTACCACGTTCTGCTTCCCGAGGAGGAGCACGTCGGCGGCCCGCTCGACTACTATCAGTGGACCTCGATCCTGCGCTCGGTGTCGGCGCTCACCGCCTATCACTGGGTCTACCGGCAGACGCTGAAGCCGTGGCTGATCGCCGACCTGCTGATTCTGAACGAATCGCTGCCCCGCTCGCTGGCGAGCTGCTACAGCAATCTGGTGCGCAACCTCGACCAGATCGGCGTCGCCTACGGACGGCAGGGCGCGGCCCAGCGCCACGCACGCGGTATCCGGAACCGGCTGGAACACAGCAACATGGATGATATCTTCCAGCGCGGGTTGCATGAATTCATTCAGGAATTTATCGCCGACAACAGTCGCCTTGGCGACATCATTTCAAAGCAGTATCTGCTCTAGCGGCCGGATGCTGCCGGCGCGCCTGGATCGGAGGGTCCGGCGACAACAACGGCTTTTTGAAACAATGCGCCTGCGTATCAACCATTCGACCACATACCGCTACGATCCGCCCGCCAGCAGCGTCATCCAGATCCTGCGGATGACGCCGAGCAATCACGACGGGCAGTACGTGGTGGACTGGCAGATCGACGTCTCGACGGACTCCCGCCTCGACATGCACGAGGATGCCTTCGGCAACATCACGCATGTTCTTACAAACGGCACGACCGGCGACATGACCGTGCATGTCAGCGGCCTGATCGAGACCACCGATACCGCCGGCGTCCTGCGCGGCACCGACGAGCGCTTTCCCCCGAGCCTGTTCCTGCGGGCGACCGATCTGACAGCCGCCAGCCCCGTCATGCAGGACATGATGCGCGACATCCGCGCGGAGACGGCGACGGACGATCTCGGCTTTCTTCACCAGCTGATGGTCCGCATCAACGACCACATGACCTTCGACACCGACCCGACCCACAGCAGCACCTCGGCGCAGGAGGCGTTCGATCTGCGTCGCGGCGTGTGTCAGGACTACGCGCATATCTTCATCGCCTGCGCCCGCGCGGGCGGCGTGCCGGCGCGCTTCGTCTCGGGCCACTTCCTGCGCGCCGACGGCGAGGTTCAGCAGGAAGCCGGCCACGCCTGGGCGGAGGCTCACCTGCCGGCCCTCGGCTGGGTCGGCTTCGATCCGGCGAACGGCATCTGCACCACCGAGGCTCACGCGCGCGTCGCCATCGGGCTGGACTATCTGGGCGCCGCGCCGGTGCGCGGCACCCGTTACGGCGGCGGCCACGAGACGCTGTCGGTGACCGTCGCGGTCGATCAGGCGGGCCGTCAGAGCCAGTCCTGATTCGCCGCTCCGCCTGTCCCTCCCCTGCCGCGCAATCAAGGCTGGACGCGCTCGCCGAAACGGGTAGGTTCAGGCTCCCTCGGGAGCGTTGGAACCGGCTGTCGTCGCAGGAGCCTTCTGCGACGGACATCACCACCGGCAAGGAATCTGGAATGACCTACTGTTGCGGAATACTCGTGCGCGAAGGCCTTGTGATGATGGCGGACACGCGGACCAATGCCGGTCTCGACAACGTCTCCACTTTTCGCAAGCTGCACGTGTTCAGCAACCCCGGCGAGCGCATCATGGCGATCGCCTCGTCCGGCAATCTGGCCATCAGCCAGTCGGTGATTTCGACGCTGACCGAAGGCTGGGAAAACCCCGAGACGGGCGAAACCGAAACGCTGCTGAACGCCCCGACCATGTTCAAGGCCGCGCAGCGGATCGGCCGCGCCATCCGCTCGGTGCACCACAACGAAGGCACCGCGCTGCAATCCGAAGACATCAATTTCGATGTCTCGTTCCTGTTCGGCGGACAGATCAAGGGCGCTCCGCTGCGCCTGTTCATGATCTATCCGGCCGGCAACTTCATCGAATGCACCATCGACACGCCCTACCTGCAGATCGGCGAGCACAAATACGGCAAGCCGGTGCTGGATCGCGCGATCCAGTACGACGTCGAGATCTACGACGCGCTCAAGATCGGTCTGATCTCGATGGATTCGACGATGCGCTCCAATCTCGGCGTCGGCCTTCCGATCGACGTGCTGGTGGTGCGCACCGACGTGTGCGACGCCGACCTCAATCATCGCATCGAAGCGGGCGAACCTTATTTCCACGACCTGCGCGAGCGCTGGTCGGCGGCGCTGCGCGCGGCGCATCTGAATATTCCGCGGCCGCCTTACAAACCGAACATGTAGCGGGCGCGGCACGCAAACAAAGAAACAACCCGGGCAGGAAACGAGATGAGTCCATCGAGGAAAATCGCCATCGTCACCGGCGCGGGCACCGGCGTCGGCCGCGCCGCTTCGCTGGCGCTGATGAAGGCGGGTTTCACGGTGGTGCTTACCGGCCGCCGCGCCGACAAGCTCAACGAGACGAAGAACCTCGGCAAGACACTGGGCGAAAGCCTCGTCGTCCCGGCCGACATGACCGACCCCGGCTCCATCGGCGCGCTGTTCGCGAAGACGGTGGATCAATTCGCCCGGCTTGATCTTCTGTTCAACAATGCCGGCATGGGCGCGCCGCCGGTGCCGCTGGAGGACCTCAGCCTCGCACACTGGAAGACGGTGGTGGACACCAACCTCACCGCCCCGTTCCTGTGCACGCAGCATGCGTTCCGCATCATGAAGGACCAGTCGCCGCGCGGCGGCCGCATCATCAACAACGGCTCGATCTCGGCGCACGCGCCGCGCCCGTTCAGCGTCGCTTACACCGCGACCAAGCATGCGATCAGCGGACTGACGCGCTCGACCGCGCTGGACGGCCGCGCCTACGACATCGCCTGCGGCCAGATCGATATCGGCAACGCCGCCACGGAGATGACGGACCGCATGGCCGAGGGCGTGCTGCAACCCGATGGCCGCGTGATGCCCGAACCGCGCATGGACGTGGAGGCCGTGGGCAACGCGGTCGCCTACATGGCGAGCCTGCCGCTCGACGCCAACGTGCTGTTCATGACGGTGATGGCGACGAAGATGCCGTTCGTCGGGCGGGGATAGCTTGTTCCGCGTTCAAGAATGCAGCCCGCATGCAGCGCCGCGAAATGCGGCGACAAACACCGGGCGTCAGCGCGCCGTCAGCCGAACAGCAGCCTCACGCCGGAAGCCAGCAGGATTGCGGCCAGAATGATCCGCAGCCAAAGCTCCGGCAGATAACGGCTGCCGATCAAGGCCCCGAGCGCGCCACCGGCCGCGACCGCGATCAACCATCCCGAAAGCGCGCCCGGGATCTCATCCCACCAGCGATAGGCTCCCAGCAATGCGGCGGCCGAGTTCATCAGATTATAGACTGCGGTCGTCGTCGCTGTCTGGCGCGCCGTTCCCCAGTTCATGGCGAGGATTGCAGGCGCGAGAAATACACCCCCGCCGGTTCCGGTGGTGCCGGATATGAAACCGATCGCCGCGCCCGTGGCCAGCGCGGCGAGGAATGGCGGATCGGTCGGCACAGTCGCCGATGCTCCGGGCCTGCGCAAGGCCGTCCGGGCCATCTGGACAGCCGACAGGATGAGGATCACGCCGACGGCGGGATAATAAACGTGCGCCGGAAGCTGGACAGCCCCTCCGAGCAGAGAGAACGGAAAGCCCAGGATGGCATAGGGCCAGACGCTTCGCCACGACAGTCGTCCGGCTTTCAGGAACATCGCCGTGCCGATGGCCGCCACCACAAGATTGAGGGCGAGCGCGGTGGTCTTCATGGCCAACGGCGCAAAGCCGAACAAGGCCATGACGGCGATATAGCCGGATGCCCCGGCCTGCCCGACCGACGCGTAGATCAGCGCGATGAGCAGAAAGGCCATCGCAAGCCAGAGCGCATCCATGTCGATCCTGTCTGCCCCCGGTGATGCCCGGCATCCGGGCGCACGAGCGCGCGCAATCTGTGGTGGGGATGGTTTCGCCGGGTGTCAACGGCGCGCGGTCGTTACCGCACGGATCGCGCGCCGCTCCATCCCGCCGCGCGGGCCGATTGCAGCCCGGATGCAGCAAGGCGAAATGCGGGGGACAACAATGCGCGCGATCCCGCGTTTGCGCTGGCCTGCCTGCCCCTGCCATACTTCCGTTGCGGGAGCGTTGGGGAATCCATGCTGCAACTTCAGTCTGCGTTCGGAATCGTCGCGCTGCTTGCGCTGGCATGGGCGTGCGGCGAGAACCGCCGCGCGGTGAACTGGAAGCAGATCGCCATCGGCGTCGCCATCACGATCCTGGCCGCCGCCGTGCTGCTCAAAATCCCTGCTGTCGTGGCCGCGTTCGGACTGATCAACGATGCGGTCGGCGCGCTTGGCGCCGCGACCCGCGCGGGCACCTCGTTCGTGTTCGGCTATCTCGGCGGCGCGCCGCTGCCGTTCGATCCGAAGATACCGGGCAGCGAATTCGTGCTGGCGTTTCAGGCGCTGCCCATCGTGCTGGTGATGAGCGTGCTGACCACGCTGCTGTTTCACTGGCGCATCCTGCCGCCGCTGGTGCGCGGCCTGTCATGGCTGCTGCAACACACGCTCGGCATCGGCGGCGCGGTCGGCCTCTCCACCGCCGCGAACATCTTTCTCGGCATGGTGGAAGCCCCGCTGTTCATCCGTCCCTATCTGGCGAAGCTCACGCGCAGCGAGCTGTTTCTGGTGATGACCGGCGGCATGGCGGGCATCGCCGGGACGGTGCTGGTGCTTTACGCCACGCTGCTCGCGCCGCTGGTTGCGGATTCGGGCGCGCAGTTCGTCATCGCCTCGGTGCTCGGCGCGCCGGCCGCCATCGTCATCAGCCTGATCATGATCCCCGAAACGCAGGGGCACGTGACGGACGGACAGATCGAGGCGGAGCCCGTCGTCGCCAGCGGCACCATGGACGCCATCGTCAAGGGCACGGCGGCCGGCCTAGACCTGCTGTTCAACATCGTGGCGATGCTGCTGGTGCTGGTGGCGCTGGTCTATCTCGTCAACGCGGTGCTCGGCCTGCTGCCTGCCCTCGGCGGCGAGGCGATCTCGCTGCAGCGCCTGCTCGGCTGGATCATGGCCCCGGTGTGCTGGCTGCTCGGCCTGCCGTTCGATCAGGCGATCACCGCCGGCCGGCTGATGGGCATCAAGACCGTACTCAATGAGCTGATCGCCTATGTCGAGTTCGCCAGGCTGCCGCCGGACGCGCTCGATCCCCGCGCGCGCCTGATCATGCTCTATGCGCTGTGCGGCTTCGCCAATTTCGGCAGCCTCGGCATCATGGTCGGCGGGCTCGGGATCATGGCCCCCGAGCGCCGCGCCGAGATCAATGCGCTCGGCCTGCGCTCGATTGTGTCCGGCACGCTCTCGACGTGCCTGATCGGCGCGGTCGTCGGGCTGCTCACGCCGCCCGCGTGAGGCCCTGCGGGCTCAGTGCAGCCGGAACACGCCGTCCATGGCGCGCAGTTCGGCCGGCTTGATGAGCCGCGAATGCGCCACCGTCACCGAGAACAGCGGTCCTTCCAGCTTGCGCTGCCAGAAGTCGAGAAACTCTTGCAGCGCCGGGAATTTCGGGAACAGGTCGTAGTCCTGCCAGACATAGCTCTGCAGCAGCCAGTTCCTGTCCGGCCGCCGATAGAGAATTTCCGCGGTGGTCAGTCCATAGCCCGAGAGCTGCTTGATGAAGTCTCCCGAAGCGGTCTTTCCCGAATCCGAATGTCCCGAAGCCATGCCGAACCTCCTCCTCAAGGAGCGCATCCGGCAACGTGGGACCCGGCTTTCCGTTCGCGAATGCGCCCCAGCTCTCGGACGCGTCACGAAAACGCCGCCTGCGGCGCTCATGACACATCCAACCTGGGCAGAGCCGCCGTTAAGTCCGGTCCCGAGACGCGACGGCACAGCCCATGGTTGAAGTGTTCACCGATGTCTGATTCGCCTCAAGCGCAAAATTTGATTTTCTCGTGCCGATTCAAGATGCTAGCAGCATGTGTGACGGATTGCTAACATCGGCCGGCGGCATCGGGAGTCCTGCGGCGCGTTAAGCGTAGAGAACGATTGCCCCCGATCGTTCCCGCCAAAGGCCGAATTTTTTCGACTTCCCCCTTGCCGGGATTTCGGCATGGCCCTATGTGGAAGCCGGCACTGTTGGCACTCAGGCCGACAGACTGCCAAGCAGCGAAAAACTCCAATATGACCAACCTTTTATGGAGGATTGCATGAAATTCCGTCCGCTTCACGACCGCGTCGTGGTCAAGCGTATCGACGCCGAAGAGAAGACCGCTGGCGGCATCATCATTCCCGACTCGGCGAAGGAAAAGCCGTCGCAGGGCGAAGTGCTTTCGGTCGGCCCGGGCGGCCGCGACGAGGCCGGCAAGCTGATCCCGATCGACCTCAAGGTCGGCGACAAGGTGCTGTTCGGCAAGTGGTCAGGCACCGAGGTGAAGATCGACGGCGTGGACGTGCTCATCATGAAGGAGAGCGACATCCTCGGCGTACTCGAAGGCACCGCCGCCTCCAAGAAAGCCGCTTAAAGCAAGCCGCATAACCGTTTCCAACATCCCTCACCTGGAAACATCGCGGCGTTCCTGATGCCGCAGATTCCGGGGTGAGATCAGCGACAACAAAGGACAAAGCTAATGGCAGCCAAGGAAGTCAAATTCTCGGTTGACGCGCGCGACAAGATGCTGCGCGGCGTCGACGTCCTCGCCAACGCGGTGAAGGTCACCCTCGGCCCGAAGGGCCGCAACGTCGTCATCGAGAAGTCGTTCGGCGCTCCGCGCATCACCAAGGACGGTGTGACGGTCGCCAAGGAAATCGAGCTCGACGACAAGTTCGAGAACATGGGCGCGCAGATGGTGCGCGAGGTCGCCTCGAAGTCGGCCGACGCCGCCGGTGACGGCACCACCACCGCGACCGTGCTCGCGCAGGCCATCGTCCGCGAGGGCGCCAAGGCCGTCGCGGCCGGCATGAACCCGATGGACCTCAAGCGCGGCATCGACCTCGCGGTGGAAGCGGTCGTCGCCGACCTGCAGAAGAACACCAAGAAGGTCACCTCGAACGACGAGATCGCCCAGGTCGGCACCATCTCGGCGAACGGCGACCAGGAGATCGGCAAGTTCCTCGCCGACGCCATGAAGAAGGTCGGCAACGAGGGCGTCATCACGGTCGAGGAAGCCAAGTCGCTCGAGACCGAACTCGACGTCGTCGAGGGCATGCAGTTCGACCGCGGCTACATCTCCCCCTACTTCGTCACCAACGCCGACAAGATGCGCGTCGAGATGGACGACGCCTACATCCTCATCAACGAGAAGAAGCTCTCCTCGCTGAACGAGCTGCTGCCGCTGCTGGAAGCCGTGGTGCAGACCGGCAAGCCGCTGGTGATCGTGGCCGAGGATGTCGAGGGCGAGGCGCTCGCCACCCTCGTGGTGAACCGCCTGCGCGGCGGCCTCAAGGTCGCGGCGGTGAAGGCTCCGGGCTTCGGCGACCGCCGCAAGGCCATGCTGCAGGACATCGCGATCCTGACCGGCGGCCAGGCGATCTCGGAAGACCTCGGCATCAAGCTTGAGAACGTGACCCTGCAGATGCTGGGCCGCGCCAAGAAGGTGATGATCGACAAGGAGAACACCACCATCGTCAACGGCGCCGGCAAGAAGGCCGACATCGACGCCCGCGTCGCGCAGATCAAGGCGCAGATCGAGGAGACCACCTCGGACTACGACCGCGAGAAGCTGCAGGAGCGTCTGGCCAAGCTCGCGGGCGGCGTCGCGGTGATCCGCGTCGGCGGCGCGACCGAGGTCGAGGTGAAGGAGCGCAAGGATCGCGTGGATGACGCGATGCACGCCACCCGCGCCGCGGTTGAGGAAGGCATCGTTCCGGGCGGCGGCGTCGCGCTGCTGCGCGCCACCGAGGCCCTGAAGAAGATCCGCACCCAGAACGACGACCAGAAGACCGGCGTCGAGATTGTGCGCAAGGCGCTGTCCGCGCCGGCCCGCCAGATCGCGCTGAACGCGGGCGAGGACGGATCGGTCATCGTCGGCAAGGTGCTGGAGAAGGAGCAGTACAACTTCGGCTTCGACGCGCAGAGCGGCGAATACGCCGATCTGGTGAAGAAGGGCATCATCGACCCGACCAAGGTGGTGCGCGCCGCGATCCAGAACGCCGCGTCCGTGGCTGGCCTGCTCATCACCACCGAGGCGATGGTCGCCGAGCTGCCGAAGAAGAACGCCGGCGGCCCCGCGATGCCTCCGGGCGGCGGCATGGGCGGCATGGATTTCTGACGCAACGCGCCAGAAATCGCCGCCCCTGAATCAAGAATGCTCAAAGCCGGGCAAGCCCGGCTTTGAGTGGCGGTATGGAGTTCTGATCTTTTCGCCCTCCCTCCCCCGTTCGCGGGGGAGAGTTGGGGTGGGGCAGAATCCTCGCTCAGCACAACACGAAACAACGAAGCCCGGCGGAAACGCCGGGCTTTTTCTTTTGCTTATGCTGTTCGCTCACCCCTCCCCCGCTTCTCTCTTCCCCCTCTCCCCGCAAGCGGGGAGAGGGTCGGGTGAGGGGCAACGGCCAAGAGCTTGGGGCCTTCCGCTTTCCGCCCGCATCGGAAAATGCTAGGCTTCCCTCATGAGCACTGTCGAAGACCTCGAAAAGGCAGTGGCGCAGCTCGCACCCGGCGACCTCGCCAGATTTCGCGCGTGGTTCGACAGCTTCGATGCGGCGCGGTTCGATGAACGGATCGCGCGCGACGGCAAGTTCGACAGGCTCGCGGAAGACGCTCGCGCAGCGCATCGCGCGCACCGCAGCCGCGACCTGTGAGGCATTTCGCCAGTCCCGCATTTTGGTCCGCCTACCGCAATCTTCCAGAAAACGTCCGCTCGCTGGCCGACAAGAATTTCGCGCGGTTGAAAAGCGATCCCCGGCATCCCTCGCTGCATTTCAAACAGGTCGGACCCTATTACAGCGCCCGCGTCGGCCTGCGCTACCGCGCACTGGCGGTCGAAGCCGATGACGGGCTCGTATGGTTCTGGGATCGGCTCGCATGCCGATTACGACGCGCTGCTCAGAAACGAATGATCCGGTGCCACGGCCGGCCCCGCCCCCTGCGCTTCATTCTCGCCCTCCCAGCGACAGGGAAGGGTCAGGGAGGGAGAAAACGGGGGCGGGTTGGAGCAAGGGCCGCGCTCGTCGGCGTCCCTCACTTCATGTGCGATCAGCACGACACGCTGTCTCAAAACATCCCGTTGCCGTTCGCCGACGTCTCCGGGATCGGCTGCACGGCGTCCCAGTGTTCGACGATCTTGCCGTTCTCCAGCTTGAAGATATCGATGATGGCACTCCCGCGCGTGCCCGGCTCGCGCACCGCATGGACGTGCAGGATCACGTAGTCGCCGTCGGTGAACGCCTGTTTGAACTCGCTGCGGGACTGCGGGTACTTCGCCTTCAGGAAGCCGATGAACTTGCGGAAGCCCTCCGGGCCATCCTCCGCATTGGGGTTGTGCTGCGTATAGCGCGAACCGAGATAGGCGATCGCCGCGTCGGCGTCCTTCTGGTTGAGCCCCTTCTCGTAGAATTCGAGCACCGCCTGCTTGTTGCTGGCTTCCGTCGCCGCATCCTTCGCATTCGCCGGCGACTGTGCGAGGGCAACAGCCACGCAACACAGCAACGCCGCCATCCAGTTCCGAACCATGATCGTTGTCCCGGGCCATCCGCTTGCAATGGTCGCGAATGATCCGCGCGGTATCCCAGGGTGTCAAGCCGGCGCAGGTCGGAGGATGCGAAGGGAGATCGGGGCTGCGCGATGCATGACAAACGAGCGCCGACGGCCCCGCGCATGCCCCTTGGGATGGCATGGACTTTCGATCATTTGTCTCCTCCCTCCCCACTCGCGGGGAGCGGTTGGGACAAGGGTTGAGCAAACACTCGCTCAGCAGTACGAAACAACGAAGCCCAGCGGAAACGCAGGAATTTTCTGCGCTTGATTTTTGAGACTGGACACAATCTCGGTGGTCAGCCATCCTTAAGATTGGGATTTTTTGTCGCCGTGAGAGGCGGTCGTGTCAAACGGATTCAAAGCAATATTCATTGAAACTAGCTACAAACGAATTATTGGCTCGCTAAAAGCGCGAACTCAAAGCACTTTAAGATCTCCGCCAATATCTGAGCTAGAGTTCATTAAACTCACATCGAACCACGGCGAATATGCAAAAAAACTGAAAAGTCTTGGCCTTGAACATGCCGCGCACGATATACAGAGCTACAGTCGGTACGTTGGGTGGAGATGGTTATTGCTAGCAAAGGACCATATACGTGACGCGCGCGCGGCATTCGTGTCTGGATGCGAACGATCTACATTTTCACGATCCTATTATGCTGCTTACAATGCGTCAAAAGCTGTACGGTACACTATAGCCGGCTCGGTGAGCATGAAGGGCGACGACCATGGTAAGGCCTCTTCTGATCTACCCGATGATTTTCCCAAAGTTGACGAGTGGTCAGCAACAATCGTTAGCCTATATGAGCATCGCCTCAAAGCAGACTACGACAATTGGACATCGCTCTCGTTCGCACTCACATCTGAAGAGGCATTAAGGCGCGCTAATAGCTTCATAATCGCTGCCGAAGAATACCTCGCTGACAAGATGGCTAGGAATGACTAACTTGTTTTCACTCGATGAAGCTGGCGCAGAACGAGAGGCCAAGGCCCTTTTTGAGCAGGCCATTGGCACGAGCATTACCTGTGAAAGATCAATCGCGGGAAATCAGCCCTTTCTAAAGTTTGTGGTCGGCCGCGAAGCACCATTATACCATTTTGCCCTCCGTGAGACCCAGAAAACGCTCTCTGCAGAAAATCCCCTACGGGGCGCACTAAGCTTAAAAGTAAAGGCGAACGGCAGATTCCCGGAGTCAGTAGAGGCAGGTGCGTTGCAGACTCTTCTGACTAAATCTACACGCGCCGTCTCGGAAAATACGACATACCGCGGATTCTCTGTGCCATATATTCCGTTCCAAAATCGTGAAGACCACAAGCTCGCACAACCCGCCTCACATGTTCTTGTTGGGCGACGCGGAGTTGGAAAATCGACACTCATAAAAAGGGCATCCGAGCTAATCCGAGCATCTCCCTCTCTCGTTGGGATTGTCGATGTGCAAACACATTCGTCGCTGTCCGGGGATGAATTGGCGCGGGAAGTAATTTACGATTGTATTAAAGCCCTAACCGCTGACCTCTCCCGCGCTTCAAAAGCGCTTGGCAAACCACTTGATCCCCTCGAGTTAGAGCAAATCGCGAGCGACTTAATCGAAGAGCGTATAACACCCACGAGTGCTCCCCCCCGACTGAAGCGGGCTCTGGCAAAGATAACCTCCGCAAGCGAAAGCCATGTTTATATTTTTTTGGATGATTTTCACCTTTTGAATTTCGACGATCAGCCGTGGATAATTCATCTTATCCACGGCGCCCTAAAGGGGGTTAACGGCTGGATCAAAGTTGCGGGACTACGTTCCCTTTTGAATTATTACTCACCAAGAAGCGGGTATGGGCTTCAAGTCCCAGGGGACGCACAACTAATTTCACTCGATTTGACGCTGGAGAATCCAGAGCAAGCTGAAGCCCATTTGAAGGCAATTCTTGAAAATTTTCTTGGCGCGGTCGGCTATCCGAATGTTAACTCCGTGCTCCCCTCTCAAGCATTCACGCGAATTGCATGGGCAAATGCTGGCGTGCCAAGAGATTTTTTGCAGATGTTCGATCGCGCAATAGAGCATGCGCGGCGAAATCGGCATACCGTTGTAACTTTGTCTGACGTCAATGCTGCGATTGGCGAATCTGGCCAGTTCAAGATGACTGATCTTGAAGAAGATGCCAGAAACACCGAGGGTGAACTTGTAGAGGCGCTAGAGGTGCTAGACGACCTGTGTCTACAAGAAGCACATACGAACGGATTCTTGGTTAGAAGCGAGAATTCTGAAATTCGACGGCGCATTCATGTGCTGAGTGATCTACGATTAGTTCACTTGATAAATCAGTCAATAACGCCAGATCGTGCCGGCGAGCGATACGAGGCTTACATCTTGGATTATTCGCTATTCACCGGCTTTCGGCGCCGCCGGGGAATTGTCGAAATGGTACCAGACGAAGGTCAGTTCAAGGCGTCTCAGTTGAGACGCTTGCCAAAAGCAACGGATACGCTCCTAGCGTCAACGCGCGTCCCTTGACAAATTTCCACATCAGAATATATTCCTACACATCCCGCCCCGTTGATGAGGGGCGTTTCGCGATCGTCACGATGCGCGGGGCGGGATGCGGTGGCGCGGCAGCGTCAGGCGCGGACGGAGGCGGCAGGGTGCGATCCTTATAAGGAGCGCATGAGCCGCCCGAGCGAGCGCGGGACGGACCACGCTGTGCGCTGATCGTGTGCGGTGGATTTTCCGTCGCCGCAGCGCCCCGTCGTGATCGAAAGATCATGTCGCGGCAATCTGCGGCGGACGGGAAGAAAACCGCGCAAGGACAGGCGCGTCCGCGCCGGCCCAAGTCGTGTGGTCCCAAAATCCGGCCTGCTCTTTTCGCCGTCGACCGAAGGCGAAAAGTACCGCGGAGACGGCGTCAGGTTTCGACCTCGCCGGGGAGAGCACGAAACAAGCCGGAGCCCACCGCGTGCGGAACGCCGGATGATCCGGCGCGACCGTGGCGACGATGCTCGTGTGCTTTCCAACTTTGCACACGGGGCTGCGGATGCGTACGCGCATCCGGCGTTCCGCGCGCCCTCATCGGGGGCGAAGCGAGGATTTGAGACCGGGCGCCCCCGCGCCGTCACAACAACAGGGGCGATGGCGCGCGCCTCGCGACGGCGCGGGCTTTTTGGTTTGCGCGAACGGGGCAAGCCGCGCGCGGCGCCGTCACAACAACAGGGGCATGGCGCGCGCCTCGCGACGGCGCGGGCTTTTTTGGTTTGCGCGAACGGGGCAAGCCCCGCGCGCGGCGCCGTCACAACAACAGGGGCGATGGCGTGGGCCCAGCGACGGCGCGGTTTTTGTTTGCGCGAACGGGGCAGGCCCCGCGCGCGCTGCCCGGATGCAGCGAAGCGCAATCCGGGGACGAGACGATTGGCCCTCCCCGCATTCCGCTGCGCTTCATGCGCGCTACCAGCCAGCGCGGATTACTTCGGATAGTATCGGTACGGGTCGCCCGAACCGCCGGCACCTCGTCGCTCAACTGCGCCACGCTCCACCAGTATCCGCAGGTCCTGATTAACCCGCTGTTGATACGCGGCATCACCGTGGATCGCTTGCGCAAGCGCAAACTCCGTACGGCCTGGCCCCTTCGAGATCAAAAAATGAAGTACTTCGATCTGGATCACACCTCCCCCCCTGAACGGCCTTATGCCGGACTCTCATCCCCGTGCTTCAGGATCGCCTTCAACAGCCCCGGAAACCGTGCGTTGATGTCGGCCTCGCGCACAGTGTTGCGGTGCTCCACCCCCTGCTTGGTGGTGTGAATGAGTCCCGCCTCGCGCAGCACGCGGAAATGGTTGGACAGCGTCGATTTGGCGATGGTCGGGCACGGGGCCGCCGCCGTGCAGGACATGCAGCCCTTCTGCCCGACCAGGCCTTTGACGATCTGCAGCCGCACCGGATCGGCCAGCGCGGCGAGCACGCCGGCCAGCGTGATGTCCTGTCGTGCGGGGTGAACGAGAGGTGCCATAAAAATAGATATAGCCCCCTCTTGATCGGCCGCAATAGTTCAATATTTCCGAACAACTGAAGTCACGATCCGGACCGGATCGGTGGGCAGGCAATCAGGTCAGGGAAAGACGAGCATGGCCAGGAAACTTGAAGGCAAGGTGGCGCTGGTGACCGGCGCCTCGAAGGGGATCGGCGCGGAGATCGCCATCCGGCTCGCGGCGGAGGGCGCACAGGTTGCGGTCAACTACGCGTCGAGCAAACAGGGCGCGGACGAGGTGGTGGCGAAGATCACGGCCGCCGGCGGCAAGGCCGTGGCGGTTCACGGCAACCTGTCGCAGCCGCCGGCCGCGAAATCCGTCGTCGCGGAGACGGTGAAGGCGCTGGGGCCGATCGACATTCTGGTCAACAACGCGGGCGTCTATGAGTTCGCCCCGCTCGACGTCATCACGCCGGAGCATTTCCACCGCCAGTTCGACCTCAACGTGCTGGGCCTGCTGCTGGTGTCGCAGGAAGCCGTGCCGCACTTCAGCGCGAACGGCGGCAGCATCGTCAACATCTCGTCGGGCGTCACGACGATTACGCCGCCGGGCTCGGCGGTCTATTCCGCGACCAAGGCGTCGGTGGATGCGATCACCTCGGTGCTGTCCAAGGAGCTGGCGGCCCGCAGGATCCGCGTCAACGCGGTCAATCCGGGCATGATCGTCACCGAAGGCGTGAAGGCGGCGGGATTTGATCATGGCGAGTTACGCGCCCAGATCGAAGCCATCACCACGCTCGGCCGGGTCGGCAAGGTTGAGGAGATCGCCGGGGCGGTCGCCTTCCTGGTCTCGGACGATGCGTCCTACATCACCGGCGAGGCCATCAACGTGACCGGGGGCTTCAAGTAATCCGGCCGGAGTGAGGAGGCGCGCGGCGCATCCTCACTCATCGTCGTCGTCATCCATGCCGGGCAAAGGGCGCGGCGGCGGCATGCCCATCGGGGCGCGGTCCGGAGCCCTTCGCTCGAAGGACGGCTGCCGGCCCCCGGGCGGCGGCGCGGCGTCCGGCTGCGGCGCGGGTGGAAAGAACACCGCGTAGCAGCGCGGCGACAGCTGCTGGCCGGCATTGCGCAGGCAGTTCTCCACGCGCTTCGCGTCGGGCATTGCCGTGCTGCAAAGACGGAAGGCGTCCGGCGTGCAGGCCTCGCGCTGCGCCTCGGTGCCCTGGGCAAAAGCAGCCCCGCCCGCCAGCAGGCTGCCGCAACCGACCGCGCCCAGGAGCCCCAGCGCGCCCGTTACGGACCGCCACGTCGTCATCGCCATCGTCATGCCATCGCCTCGAATGCCTGCGTCAATCGGCGCATCCTGAGCAACCGATCGTGCCAGAAGTTTGGTGGCATCGCAGCAATAGCGCGGCTGTGGAAAGCCGGCCGTCAGCCGCAGGCGGAGAGACTTCGGGCAGGCCTCGGAAACTTCCGGCTCCGGAGAATGCGTTACGGGCAGCCGCGCAGGTTCATCGCGGCGGTCGCGATCGCGCCGATCCCGGTCGGGGAATCCAGCACAACGTTGCCGTCATGGCTGGGCGTCACCGAGATCGAGACGATGTCGGCCATCGAGGCGTCGTTGGAAGTGAGCAGGAACGTATTCACCCCGGGGAAAACCGGCGCCGCACCGGCGTTGGTGCAGGAAAACACCAGCGGAATCTCCTGGCTGAAGGCGGCGGTCGGCGTGATAGAAAAGAAGAAGCTCTGCGTTCCGCCCGCGGCGATATCGGCCGGCGTATTCGGCGTCCCCGTCGGCAGGTTCGTGGATGGATTCGTCGTCTGATACAGGATCCCCGCGGGGACACCGCCCGGCAGCCCGATCATGCAGGCCGAAGCGGCCGCCGATCCGGAGTTGACGATGCTCGCAAACGCCGTCACCGGGTTACCCGGCTCCGTGGTCCGGGCGTAAGGCAGCACCGCGGCGACGATGCTGGTTGCATCGGGAGAGGGGCGCGCGGCCTCGTCGCCTGCCCCCTCCATCTTGACCGCGACACTCGAAACGCCGACCGGGATCGCCCCCTGCTCGGCAACGATATAGATGCGGTTGGCGGCCGGATTGTAAGGCACCGGCACACCCTGCCCCTGCACGAAACTGGACAGATACACATCGGCGTTCTTGCTGATGTCCACCGTCACGGACGATGCCGGCACGGCCGGATTGATGCAGGCACCGGTCAGCGGATTCGTCTGACAGATCGACGTGGTCAGAGGAAGATTATACGCAGGCTGCCCGGGCGGCGTTTCGGTGGCCGTGAACGTGACGGTGCATGCCTTGAGCAGATCCGGCTGGATGACGATCTGCAGCGTATCGACAAAGTCGGGAGCGCCCGAATTGAGCGGGGCTGTGACGTGCGCGAAGCGGTCGGAATAGGCGAAGTTGTAGGCCTGAGAGATCGGCGCCATCGCGGCCGCCCATCTGTTGTAGAAGGTTGGCTGAGTGGGCTGCAGCGCGGAAAAGAAGCTGGTCATCTGGAACCAGGTCTGGCTGTCCATCTGTCCGACCACTCCGCCGCCGCTGGCCGGAACGGTACTGCCCACCGCGCCGATGTTAAAGCCCGCCAGCAGATCACCAATCATCCAGCCATAGATGTCATTCTGTGGATGGGTCGCAGACGGCGCGCCGTCGAGATAGAAAGCCGGATTGGCGCCATAGACGCCGCTTGGTGCGGTGAGGTCCGCGAACCTGATCACGATGGAATGGCTGCCGATTTCGGTGCCGCTTCCGGACAGGGTGATATCCAGATTTGAATCGATGGTTGCTGTGAAGTTGTAGGCCTGCGGCTTGGTCTGCGGCGTCGTCGGTGCCGAGCCCACACCCGCGAAATTCCCCTTGATGGTCGCGACGATGCCGGAATGGGCGGGAGCGTAGCTGTCGCGAATATACGTCAGATAGGCCGACAGGTTGTCGTAGGGGGATGCCGGAAGACCGGGCGATGGCGGATAGATACCTGGACCGATGACCCGAACGAAATCACCATTGCTGTAAACGAACGCCGCTTCCGGCGTCGCGGTGACATTGGCAAGCGCCGAGAGGACCACGTCGCTGGTCGGCCCCTTCACCGAACCGACCAGCGTCCCGGACAGGCCGCCGCGATAGGCGTTCAGCGCAAGGGGAATGGAGAAGTAGTCGATGGACGTCGTATCGGCCACGTCAGCGGGATTTCCGTCATACGTCAGCTCCATCTTGTCGAAACGCAGCAGGTAGTTGGGATCAGCAGCACTGGTCGGGTTCGGCTCATACCCGGCATGCGTGAAGGTCCAGGGCGCGCCGTATCCGATATAGATGCGTCCCGAAAAATAGCTGAGCGAAATGCCGGCCGGCAGCGTATCGAGCGTGTACCAGCTGGGGCTGGCGAAGGTGCTCAGGGACAGAGGCGCGCCGGTCTGGGCGTTGGTGGCCGAGAGCGTCGCCCCGGCGCCACCCACGAAGCCGATATAGACGCTCGAGTCGGGGAGCCCTGAGTTGTTCGCGAAAACGAGCGTGATCGGCGAGGCCGCCTGCGCGGCAGAGAAAAAAGAGAGAAAAGCAATCACCCATATGACGGCAAACGCCGCCGCAATCCGCGATTTCGCCCGCATGATAAACCTCAACCCGCAAGAATCAGCACCGCGCGAATCGTAGCTCAGTTCTCGCGCAACACAACTTACAGGATGAACGTCCCGCGTTCAGGGCTAAGAAATATTGTCCGGGCTTGTTACAATGCTGACGTGTCGTCAGCCAAGGCTTGCCACGACGACGAGCCGCTTGACCTCGCCACGCTGGAAGGCGCGCAGGAAGGCGTCGTAGTTCTTGAACGACACGCATCCGTTCGAGTCCCCGCGCGGCCCGAGCATATAAGTGTGAGCCAGAAGTCCGGTGCGTCCGAAGATCGCGCCTTCACCACCAAGCGGCGTGAGACGGATCGCCTGCACGCCGTGAAACAGACTTTCGCGCAGCTTGAGGTCATAGACGTGCGGCGGCGTCGCGCCATGCATGCGGATATGCACATTGCGCGGATCGTCCATCTTCGCGCCGAGGCCGGAATGGGCTTCCAGTTTGGAGCCGTCGGGCATGTAAACCTGTTTGGCCGTAATATCGTAGACAGCCGTGTAACGATCCAGTTCGGAGGACGGGCTGATCTGAAGATCGGTCCCATCGCTGGCAACGCCGCCATTCGGGGCGGCATAGGCCAGCATCGGACCGCGCGACGGCGCGCCGAACAGCTTCTCCAGCAGGCTCTGCTCGCGCGTGGATGCGGATGCCATCAGCGCAGCGCGGGCCCGCTGAACCAGATTACGCGTGTCGGCATCACGGGTTTTGGCCAAACGCTCGGCCGCGGGGCGCGCGTGAGGCAGCGGGATGCTCTGCACCAGCTGTTTGATCGTCGGCGGTTTGGCGATGTCCTGCGGAGCTCCGACCTCCGCCTCCCGCAGCAACGGTGCCGGATCGATGGATGCGACGACAATCGGCCTCGAGAACGTGTCCGCCGACTCGCCCATCGATGCGACAGGATCGAACAAGGCCACCTTGTCCATCAGCACATGCTTCGGAGCCACGGCCGGTGCGCTGACCGGAACGGAGGGCACCAGCGCCCGGATCGCGCCCCGGCTGGCCGTGAAGGCGTCGTGAACGCGGGCGTTGGCCGACGTCGAATATTTCCGCGCGGATTCGATCACGTTGCGCGCGAAAGCCGATTGCACGGATTGGGTCACTCCGAAATCGTCGCTCGACCCAAAACGGGCAGCAAAGCTCGCGGTTTCGATGTCCGTGGATTTGCCGAATGAATACGAAACCGTCCAGCCACCGGTGGCCGCGACCGCGATCAGGGCTCCTGCAGCGAACACCCCGCGCATGGGGGACGATGGTCGACGGGCGGAAGACGGTGACATCGATACGGAAGAGGACGGCTCGCGGAACCCGCCCCCACCAATAGCCCCAGCCCGATAAGTCATTCGACGTGCACCCAAACTCGTCCCACCGGCCCCACCCGCCTGCGAAGCACGATGGCCATCGCAATGCGACAACCCTATGGCAACGTTACGAAGCGGTAATAAGGCGGATTTGAATAAAATGCGAACTAAGTGAAAGCTACGTTAAGCCCACACCCGAACACCGCCCCGCCTCATGTCGGTCGCCCGGCCACGAAGGCGCGGCCATCGGTATTGGCCCGCCCGACCCGCGCAAAAGACGCCAATATCCCTTGAATGACCGCCTCGGTGGTCCGCGTCCGGCGGAAGCGTGCCGCAATCTCCGGTGCGGCCAGTGGCCCCGACGCATCCAGCAACACATCGAAAACCGCGGCAACCTGGTCCACGGCCCCTGCGGGAAATGACGGTTTTTGGGCACGCTCCGCGTTCAACGGTACGGCCATCTGAGTTCCCTCCTCTTTCGCCGCCTGCTGATCTGCCCCCTTTCCGAAACGGGCGGCCTGATAGTCCGGCCGCAGCCAGCGAACCTCGCCACGCCGCTCCCCGGCGGCGCGCGCCTTGTTGAGCGTAACCAGCCGGGCGAGGATGTCGTCATTGGCCAGATCGGCCGGCCAGCCATAAGCCTGCGCTACCGCTTCATCGAGCCGGTCGTGCAGTTCCTTCATGATAAGGACGAGACCGTCGTCGAAGATGCGCCGCGCCTTGGGATCGAGCGCATCCGGGGCCGTGCCGCCTCGCAGGTCTTCGAGGACGTTGTAGAGGCCGGTCAGCGTCAGATGCGAATGCTCGGCCAGCACGCGCTTGCGATGAGCGTCCAGTTCCTCGGCGATCGTGCGGATACGATGCCGGTCGAGACCGGAGGCATCGGGGAAGGGAAATTTTGCAAAACATTCGGAGTGGTTGTAGTTGGAGTCATTTCCAACGCCAAGCCAAGCGCCGGATTTTTGTGACCACAATAGATGAACTCTCGAAGAGAGCACTCCGAGAGTGTAGCCATCCTCTAACGCTATAGCGATGACTTTGGCATCGGGCAGAATTTTAGAGTCAACAAACACAAAGATGCGATGCTTCGCAGTTCGACACGTAGCAATGTAACGACTCATCCCCTTCAGCGCGTCTCGCATCGTTTTTCGAGGCTCTGCATAAATCCAAAATTGCTCGCGAGTTCTCTTCCGATTTACTTGATCACGCTGCGGCTTTACCCGCTCAAGAACTATCTGAAAAATTTTCGGAAGCTGTCGGCGTGCCTGCTCGGCAGAATATCCGTACAAATCGATCACAAAACGCTCCTCAGAGCGTTGCACCAGATCACGACCGATGAGGTATCTTTTGATTTCCGCGGGCAGTTTCTCCGGATTTAATCCAAGTTGCGCAAGGTCTTTATGTGAAAGACGAAACCCCTCCCCGACCAGGATGACACCCTGATGCGAGAGCCCTTCATTGGCGCGAAGCGAACCGGCGTTTGCAACGTTTGGCCCAATCGAAAGATCGGAATTTATGATTCCTCTCTTGCGAGAGAATAAGATTTCGGGATTTTCTTCATCTAGTCCCCTCTCACTCACAACCTCGTGCAGTTCACCCTCATCGCTTCCCTTCTCAACAACAGTCATGGCAATGCGAACAGCCGCAGTATCTTTCGTTGCCTTCGTCCAAGGATGATCCGGAAAGCAGTGGCGAATGTACAGCTTCCCTTTCTCTCCAGTAAAATGCTCAACAACCCTCCTGTTGAATGTCTGAGAAATGGAATTTGTCGTAACAAACCCAAATCGCTTCAGTACGGATTCTTTCGCAGATGCGATATCGGCAGCAATCATCCACCAGATCATCACCAGGTCCACCGCATCCAACATTGAATGCTGTGCGCGAAGCGCTGCGAGATACTCTTCAGAGTAGATTGCCCCCATTCGCTTGTTGCCAATAAACGGCGGATTCCCGACGATGAAGTGCGCCTGCGGCCATTCGGGCCGACGTGCATTCGGATAGGCCTTGCGACCACCAGCCGCCTTCACCTCAGGCGCGCCGTCCCATGTCAGCACCGCATCGGTCACGACAATATTCTTGAACGCGCGCAGGATCGGCTCGTCGGGCGGCCCGCCCTGCGTCCGGAAATGCCACTGCAGATAGCCGATCCAGAGCACAAGTTCGGCGATGGCCGCCGCGCGCGGATTGATCTCAAGGCCGAGAAACTGATGGGGATCGATGCTGTGCGAGCCAAGGCCGCGCAGCCCCTCCTGCCCGCCGAGATCGTTCAGGGCTTCCAGGACCTCGCCTTCAAGGCGCTTCATCAGCTCGAGCGAGACATACAGAAAATTTCCGGTGCCGCAGGCCGGATCCAGCACACGCGTCTGGCACAGGCTGTCGTGAAAGGCCTGCACCAGCGCCGCAGCACCATGCCGGTCGCCCGCCGCGCGTCTGGCCTCCGCCGCGACCTGCACATTGCCCCATTCCACGCGCAGCGGCTCGATCACGGTGGCGATCACCAGACGCTCGACATAGGCGCGCGGCGTATAATGCGCCCCGAGCTTGCGGCGTTCGACAGGATCGAGCGCCTGTTCCAGCAGCGTCCCGAAGATCGAGGGATCGACCTCCTTCCAGTTGTATCGCGCCGCCGCGCGCAATTCGCCGATCTCCTCGCGGGCCAATGGCAGCACGGTGCGATCCTTGAAGAACTCGCCGTTGAACTTGCGCACACGCGCCTTCACGGCGTGCGCCCATTCGCCCCTGTCCATCGCCTCCCACAGCTGCCCGACCATGTAGGGAAAGGCCGCCGGGTCTTTCTCGCAGTCTTCCAGCACCCTCTCGAATGCCTTGTTCTCGAGAAGGCCGACATCTTCCGCGAACATCGTGAACAGGCAGCGCATCAGAAACTGCGCAACGTCATGCGCGGGAAAGTTCTGCAGCTCCAGCGCCCGCGAGACTTGCGCCAGCCGCGCGGCGATTTCGCGTGTCGCCTTCGCCGACGCCTGCGCGGGGTCGAGCGCGTGCGGTGCGGTCCAGATGCCGTTCAGACGCGCCCGGATTTTCTCGTCGCGAAGATCCTCAAGGTAGATGCGGTAACTCTGCCGGTCCGGAAACTGGGTGTAGTTCTTCCCCTGCCCGGAAAAATCCGCGAACACCTCGATGCAATGGCCGACGTCGCACACGAGGATGAAGGGCGGCCAGCCATGGGATGTCGGCAAGGCGCGCGCATAGTTCTCGGCCTGCTGCTTGGCGTGCAGCATCAGCACGTCCCACGCGCGATCCGCCCCGCGCCGCCCGCGCACCGCGATCGGCACGTCGGAGCCGATCAGATCGAATTGTCCGGGGATTTCGTTCTTCTGGCCGCGCCAACGGCTCTGCTTGGCTTCGAGAACGAAGCAATCCTTCTTGTAAAGGTCGATCCGGCCGAGGCTTTCGCGGTCGCCCTGGTGGCGCGCCACAACACGCTCGAACACGTAGTTGTTGCCATCGTGACTGGCGGAGGCGGGCTCCGGCTTCGGCGCGCCGATCACATCGCACAGCTCGGTCAGAAAGAGGGCATAGTTCGCCCGCTCCTGCCCGCCTTCGCCACCCTGCCAACGCGCAATGAATGCGTCCGCAACACTCAGGCTCACACTGCCGCCCCCGCGCCCAACAGGCGCATCTTAGGGTTGCATTGACAGTATCAGCAATTATTGCTTGTATTTTGGTTGAAGCTCACCCTCTGCTTGTGGCAAACGGGACACGCCAAAGGCGGGGCGGGAGAACTTTTGGGCGATCTACTCCGCCGCCTGCTTCACGTAGCGCGCGGACGCCGTGCGCATGGTCACGAGTTCTTCAGCGGCGGTCGGATGCAGGGCCATCGTCGCATCGAAATCGGCCTTGGTGGCCTTCATCTTCACCGCGATCGCGACGGCCTGAATGATCTCCGCCGCGCCATCGCCGACGATATGGCAGCCGACGACGCGATCTGTCCCGGCATCCACGATCAGCTTCATCAGCATGCGCGTATCGCGGCCGGACATGGTGGCCTTCATCGGCCGGAATGTTGTCTTGTAGATATCGACGACATCGAACATCGCCCGCGCCTGCATTTCGGTGAGGCCGACAGTCCCGACTTCCGGCTGCGTGAAAACGGCCGTCGGGATGTCATCGTATTCGACGGATCGCGGGCGGTTGCCGAACACGGTGTCAGCGAAGGCATGGCCTTCGCGGATCGCCACGGGCGTCAGGTTGATGCGGTGGGTCACATCGCCAACCGCGTAGATATGGGGCACCGACGTCTGCGAATATCCATCGACCATGATGCCGCCGTTCAGCGGATTGATCGTCACCCCAATCGTCTCCAGCCCGAGATTGGCGATATTGGGGTGGCGGCCAATGGCGAACATCACCTGATCGGCCGCGATGCTCGCGCCGCTCGAAAGCCGGGCGGTATACTGCTCGCCATGCTTCTCGATTGCGCCGATCGTGCACCCGGTGATGATGGTAATTCCGCTCTTCTCCATCTCCGCACGCACATGCGCCCGCACATCCTCGTCGAACCCGCGCAGAATGTTGTCTCCGCGATAGACCACCGCCACCTCGGTGCCGAGACCGGCAAAGATGCAGGCAAATTCCAGCGCGATATAGCCGCCCCCCTGAATCAGGATCTTTTTCGGCTGCCGCGGCAGATGAAAGACCTCGTTGGAGGAGATCACGTGCTCGATGCCAGGAATGTCGGGACCATGGTTCGGTGCACCGCCAGTGGCGATCAGCACGTATTTCGCCGTGACTTTCGTGCCGTCGGTCAGGCGCAGAGTATGCGCGTCCTCGAACACCGCCCGCGAGCGAACGAGCCGCACGCCCGCATTCTCGGCGTTGGAGACGTAGGCCCCTTCGAGGCGGTCGATTTCCCTGTCCTTGTTGGCGATCAGGCTCGACCAGTCGAACGTGGCGGACGGTATCGTCCAGCCGAAACCCTTGGCATCCGCAATCTCGTGATCGACATGCGAAGCATAGACCATCAGTTTCTTCGGCACGCAGCCGCGGATCACACAGGTGCCGCCAACCCGATATTCCTCCGCCATCATGACGCGCGCGCCGTAGGTCGCCGCGATCCGGGCCGCCCGCACGCCGCCTGACCCTGCTCCGATAACGAACAGATCAACATCATAATCGGCCATGGCGCACTCCGGGCTTCCTGACGCTGCGTTTGCGGCTCCCGAGCTGGGGACCACGCTTTAGATAAGACGAAAACGGCCGGGATAAAACCCGGCCATTCCGCAAGCCATTCCGACTGCCCGCCGAAGCAAACGGTCAGGCCATGCCGTCAGATCTCTTTGCCGCGAGCCCTCATCTCGGACCGGAACGCCGCATTGACGGTCTCCGAGAACTTCTGAGCCCACTCGTTCATGTAGCTCAGCGAAGCCTGGATCGACTTCGGCTCCTGCTCCAGCAACTTCTTGCCGAGCGCGGATTTGTAGAAGGTCACGAGATCCTTCAATTCCTGCTCGGTGAAGTCGGTGGCATAGATCTTCGCCATCTCCTCGGTGATTTCCTTCTCGCGCCCGGCGAAGTCGTGGGCGACCTTGACGGCGACCTCGTTCAGATCCTTCTGATAGTTCAGATTGCTCTGAAGCAGGGTATCCTTGGTCCGCTGAACGATGTTCGGCACGATGCTCTGATACATCTGCGGCGCGTTCTTCAATGTCAGAATTTCCTTCGCGGCGGCGATGCCGGCCGGCGTCGGCTTGTTCTGCGCCAGCGCGGCGGTGCCCGGCAGGGCGAGAGCAACGGCAACACCGATTACCGGCAGAATGTGAGAGAAGCGGCTCATGTAAGTCTCCCTGAATGCGGCGTTAGCGCCGCTCGACAACGCGAATTCCTTCGGCTCCGGCCAGAATGACGGTGCTGGCCAGCCCGATGAACAAACCATGCTCCACGACACCGGGAATCGCGGCGAGCGCCCGCGCCAGCGCCCCCGCATCCCCGATCTGCCCGAGCCGGGCATCGATGATCCAGTGGCCGCCGTCGGTGACAAAAGGATGGCCATCCTTGCCCTGGCGCACAGCCATGGGGCCGGCGACGCCGCTGGCCGAAAAAGCGCCCTCGATCGCGCGGCGGGTGGCCGCCAGACCGAACGGAATCACCTCGATCGGCAATGGAAAGCGGCCCAGCTTCTGAACCCACTTTGAATCGTCGGCGATGACGATCATCCGATCGGAGGCGGCGGCAACGATCTTCTCGCGCAGCAGCGCACCGCCACCGCCCTTGATAAGGTCCAGATTGGCATCAGCCTCGTCCGCGCCATCCACGGTGAGGTCCAGACGGTCGATCTCGTCCAGCGTAGTGAGGTGGATGCCGGCCTGCTCGGCCTGCGTCCGGGTCGCCTCAGAGGTCGGCACCCCAATGACGTCGAGGCCGCTACGGACTTTCTCACCCAGCAGATCAACAAAATGTTTCGCCGTCGACCCGGTTCCCAGTCCCAGCCGCATACCGGGCCGCACCTCCTCAAGCGCACGGGCCGCCGCCTGCCGCTTCAGGTCATCCATACTTGTCACGGAACCAATCCCTGGGTGTTTCGCCGCGCGCTCCTTCTAGAGCATGCCGCCGGAAAGGGGAATGTCGATTTGTGCGGCACGCAAAGCTTGCGCGGCCGTGTCCGGACGGCTACCCGAAGCCATGTCCCGTTCCGCTCCCCTCCTTGTCTTCGACCTCGACGGAACCCTCGTCGATACGGCCCCGGATTTGATCTCGGCGCTGAACGTCATCCTGCGCCGGGAGCAGTTGCCGCCGATCCCGCTCGCCTCCGCGCGCAACCTGATCGGCGCCGGAGCGCGCAAGCTCATCGAGCGCGGCTTCGAGGCCGAAGGCCGTCCACTGACGCCCGAGGACACGGCACGGTTGACCCGCGACTTCATCGACCATTACGCCGCGCATATCGCGGACGAATCCCGGCCATTCGAGGGACTGACCGAGGCCCTCGACCATCTGGCCATGGAAGGGTGCCGCTTCGCGGTGTGCACCAACAAGCTCGAATGGCTCTCGCGCAAGCTGCTGGACGCGCTGGACCTGACCACCCGCTTCGACGCGATCTGCGGTGCAGATACTTTCGGTGTCTCGAAGCCAGACCCGGCCATCCTTCGTCAGACGATAGCCAGGGCGGGAGGCGATCTGACCACAGCCATCATGGTGGGCGATGCTGGCACCGATGTCGGGGCGGCGCGCCGGGCGGGAATCCCGGTCATCGGGGTATCGTTCGGATACACCGAGACGCCGATCCGGGATCTCAATCCCGATCTCGTGATCGATCACATGCGCGAACTGGCCGGCGCGGTAGCGGCCCTGAACGGTAAAACGATATAATGCACTGAAATTGTTGTATTTTTCAGTTTTGTATCCGTTCGCATTTATTAACCATTAACCAATCGCGTTACGGCCCGCTGGTTGCGGGCGCGCACCAACGCCCATATGGTCCGGCTGGGACGAGTGGTCGCAGGCCACTCAACAAATCAAGATGGGCAGTCAACATGTATCGTCTCGCCGTGATCCTTACGGCCGGGCTCAGCCTTGCGGGCTGTAGTTCGTTGTCTTCCTTTGGCGGTCCGCCAGAGCCAAAACCATTCACGCTGCAACTCGAATCGAATCCGCCGGGAGCGGAGGCTAAAACCTCTGCCGGACCAGGTTGCGTGACGCCATGCTCTGTCGAAGTCACTCAGACGGAGAATCTGAGCGTCACCTTCGCACTGGCGAAGTACGAGACCCAGACGATTCCTGTGCAGGTGACGCAGAAGCCGGGCAACCTTTTCACATCGCCCACCACAACCATCGACCCCAATCCGGTCACCGCCGAACTGCAGCCTGCTCCGACCCGCCGTGGGCGAGCCAAACGCGCCAAGTAAGCGCCGCCAATGAAAACTGTGCCCGCGCCGATAGCTGCGGGCACAAGAACGTTCAGACGGAAAAGCACGCGCCCCGCACGATTGTGCCCGCCCCGACAAAGGCATAGATTGATGGCACGCGGGCCATTGTGGACCGCCTCGAGGTCACGTTGCGCCTGAATGAACGCACTCGTTCCCACCACTGCCCACGAGACCGCCGCGATGGTCGACCCATTCGGCCGGCGGATCAGCTATCTGCGGGTGTCGGTGACCGACCGCTGCGATCTGCGCTGTTTCTATTGCATGTCGGAGGACATGACCTTCCTGCCGAAGGCCAACCTTCTCACGCTTGAGGAACTGGACCGGCTCTGCTCCGCCTTCATTGCCCGCGGCGTGCGCAAGCTGCGCCTCACCGGCGGCGAGCCGCTTGTGCGCCGCAACGTGATGTCGCTGATCCGCTCGCTGTCGCGCCACCTGGGCAGCGGCTCGCTGGACGAACTGACACTGACCACCAACGGCTCGCAGCTTGCGCGCTTCGCCGGCGAACTCGCCGATGCCGGGGTGCGACGCATCAATGTCTCGCTTGATACGCTGAATCCGGACAAGTTTCGCGCGATCACGCGCTGGGGCGACCTCGCGAAGGTCCTGGAAGGGATCGATGCCGCCCGCGCTGCCGGGTTGGCGGTCAAGATCAATGCCGTGGCGCTGAAAGGCATGAACGAGAACGAAATCCCCGCTCTGATGGAATGGGCACATGGTCTCGGCATGGCGCTGACCCTGATCGAGGTGATGCCGATGGGCGATGTCGGCGCGGGCCGGATCGATCAGTACCTGCCGCTCTCGCTGATCCGCGCAAGGCTGGCTCACAATTATACCTTTACCGACCTCGACGAGACGTCCGGCGGGCCGGCACGTTACGTTCGCGTGGCCGAAACAGGCGGGAAACTGGGCTTCATCACCCCGATGACCCACAATTTCTGCGAGGCATGCAACCGCGTGCGCATCACCTGCACCGGCACCATTCACACGTGCCTCGGTCATGAGGATGCGACCGACCTTCGGGCGCCGCTGCGTGCCTCGGACGATGACACCCTTCTCAACGCGGCGATCGACCGCGCCATCGGCACCAAGCCAAAGGGGCACGATTTCATCATCGACCGCCGCCATAACCGGCCGAGCGTCAGCCGCCACATGAGCGTGACCGGCGGCTGAGCCGACGCAGACGGCTCCCTGCCGATTAATTCGTCACACCTTCGCCAAACTTCCAATTGACGGCCGCGCATGACGCTGAAATTGTGCAGCAATTTCGTGCCAGCCCGACAGCAAAAGTCGCCGCGCCGCAACCTGGCGTGAAGAGCTGGTGGAAGCGCCGCGCAAGGAGAGATGCGTTGCCATTGGTTGAAGATATGCGCCGGCCGGCAATCGCCCGGCAGGTGGTTTTTTGTCTGCCGGCCTTGCCAGGTCCGGACGCTCGCTGGACGCTGAGGTGATCCATGCGGGCCCTCCTTTCTTTCAGCGCCGGCGTGGACTGGCTCAATGAAAAAATCGGCGATCTGTGCAACGTGCTGGTGCTGCTGGCCGTCATTGTCAGCGCTGGCAACGCGATGATCCGCTATGCGTTCGACACCTCGTCGAATGCCTGGCTGGAACTGCAATGGTACATGTTCGCTGTGCTGGTGATGTTCGGCGCGGCCTATACGTTCAAGAAGAACGAGCACGTGCGCGTCGAGATTTTCTATCTCATGCTGTCGGAGCGCGGCCAGCTCTGGCTCGATCTGATCGGCACGCTCTTCTTTCTTATCCCGGTCTGTCTTCTGCTCGGCTATCTGTCGTGGCCGTTCTTCTATCAGTCCTATGTGATCGCCGAGCATTCCGGCAACGCCGGCGGCCTGGTCCGCTGGCCGATCAAGTTCGTGCTGCCGCTGGGCTTCGGCATGCTGGCCCTGCAGGGCGCTTCGGAAGTGATCAAGCGTGTGGCGGCCCTTCGCGGCGAAACTGTCATTGACGCGAAGTACGAGAGGCCGACGCAATGATCACCCTCGACATGATGCCGCCGATGATGTTCGGCGGCCTCGTCATCGGGATGCTGTTCGGCTTTCCGGTCGCGTTCACTCTGGCCTCGGTCGGATTGCTGTTCGGCTTTCTTGCCATTGATCTCGGCTTCTTCGATCTGAACTTTCTTCAGGCGATTCCGGGCCGCGTATTCGGCAGCGTTCTCGCCAACGAGCTGCTGTTGGCGATCCCGTTCTTCACCTTCATGGGCGCGATTCTGGAGCGATGTGGTCTTGCCGAGGACATGCTGGATTCGATGGGCCAGCTGTTCGGGCCGATCCGCGGCGGTCTCGGCTATTCGGTCATCATCGTCGGCTTCATCCTCGGCGCAATCACCGGCACGGTGGCGGCGCAGGTCATCGCCATGGCGCTGATCTCGATGCCCGTGATGATGCGCTACGGCTACAATATCCGCTACATCACCGGCGTGCTCGCTGCCTCCGGCACCATCACGCAGTTGGTGCCGCCCTCGCTCGTGCTGATCGTTCTCGCCGACCAGCTCGGCAAATCTGTCGGCGACATGTATCTCGGTGCATGGGGGCCATCCGTCCTGCAGATCGTGCTGTTCGCGGGCTATACGTTTGCCTTGAGCGTCATCAAGCCGGATCACGTTCCGCCCGTACCGGTCGAGGCCCGCACGCTGCAGGGCTGGGCGCTCTGGCGCAAATGCCTGATGGGCATTATTCCTTCCGCCGTCCTGATCTTCGTCGTGCTCGGCACCATGATGCTCGGCCTTGCGACGCCGACGGAAGCCGGCGCCATGGGCGCGGTCGGGGCCATCGTGCTGGCCACGCTGCACCACAAAAGCTTCACCCGGTTCGACCAGAAGGTGCTGATTGTCGGCGTCATTGCCGGTGGCATTGGCACGATGATCGGGATCTATATCGGCAACAATATCTGGTTCAAGCTGGCGTTCGCTGTCTGTTACATCGCCGTGGTGTGGATCTGCATCGAGGCGGCGCGGATTCCGGAGCTGCGCGATCTGATCCGGCAGGGTTATCAGTCCACCATGCGCCTGACGACCATGGTGACCTTCATCCTGATCGGCTCGACCTGCTTCTCGGTCGTATTCCTTGGCGTCAACGGCGGCGTGTGGCTGGAGCACCTGCTCACGTCGATTCCCGGCGGCGTGTGGGGCTTCCTGATCTTCATCAACCTGTTCATCTTCTTCCTCGCGTTCTTCCTCGATTTCTTCGAGATCGCCTTCATCATCCTGCCGATGATCGCGCCTGTCGCGCAGAAGATACTCGCACCCGTCGTGGGAGCCGATGCGGCACTGATCTGGTTCGGCGTGATGCTGTGCGCGAACATGCAAACCTCGTTCATGCACCCGCCGTTCGGCTTCGCTTTGTTCTACCTGCGCGGCGTCGCCCCGCGCTCGGTGAAGAGCTCGGACATCTATTGGGGCGCCGTGCCGTGGCTCGGCCTGCAACTCCTTCTGGTTGTCCTGATCATCGTCTTCCCGATCACGGTAACGGCGCTGCTCGACAAGCCGCTGGATATCGATCTCGACAAGGTGAAGATCGAAGTGCCGCAGATCGAGATGCCGCAGCTGGATCTCGGGCCGCCGAGCTTCAAATAAGCTCGGCAGACAATGGTCCGCCGCTGCCTGCGATGGATAGCCCAACAAAAAAGCCGGCCCCTCAGGGGCCGGCTTTTCCTTTTTGTGCGGAGGCTCTGATCAGGTTCGCGTACGCGAGCGGATCATGAAGCTGTCGAAGGTGTACTCGGCCACCTGCCACCACAGATACTCGTCGGAGCGATAGGCCTGCATCGCGTCGATCGTCTTCTTGAAGTCGGCATTCTTGGCCGAAATCTCCGCCCACAATTCGTTGGTCGATTTGAGGCAGGCCTCAAGCACCTCGGTCGGGAACGGACGCAACTGCGTGCCGCTTGCAACGAGCTGCTTCAACGCCTTGGGATTTTGCATGTCATAGCGCGCGTTCATCCACAGGTTGGCATGAACGCAGGCATTGCGCAGGACCGCCTGATAATTCTTCGGCAGCGAATTGTATTTGTCGCTGTTCACAAAGGCGTGGACCATCGGACCGCCTTCCCAGAAGCCGGGATAGTAATAATACTTCGCGACCTTCTGGAAACCGAGTTTCTCGTCGTCGTACGGACCGACCCACTCGGCCGCGTCGATGGTGCCTTTTTCAAGCGCCGGATAGATATCGCCGCCGGCAAGTTGCTGGGGCACGACGCCGAGTTTCTGCATCACCTGACCGGCAATGCCGGCGATGCGGAATTTAAGACCCGACAGATCCGCGACCGTCTTGATCTCCTTGCGGAACCACCCGCCCATCTGCGTGCCGGTGTTACCCGCGGGAAAACCGATGACGTTGTACTTCTTGAAAAATTCGGTCCCCAGTTCCTCACCGCCGCCCTGATACCACCAGGAGTTCTGCTGGCGGGCGTTGAGACCGAATGGCACCGAGGCAAAGATCGCGAAGGTCGGATCCTTGCCCACATAGTAGTAGGCCACGGTGTGGCCCATTTCGACCGTGCCGTTCGAGGTCGCGTCCAGCGCTTGCAGGCCGGGCACGATTTCACCGGCCGAGAAAACCTGGATCTGAAACTTGTTGTCGGTCATCTCGGCGACGTATTTGGCGACCTGCTCGCCGCCGCCGTAAATCGTGTCGAGCGATTTCGGGAAGCTCGACGTCAGTCGCCACTTGATCTCGGGCGACGATTGCGCGATCGCCGGTGCGGCCACAGCTGCCGAGGCTGCGGCACCGACCGTGGTCGCCTTGAGAAAATCACGACGTTTCATCAGGGGCATCTCCTCTCTGGAATTTTCTTGCCAGACCCTTTTACGGGGGCTGTGCGGTCTCTAACACGGAACAACCGTGGCGGAAACGCTACAGTTGAGACGTCGATATCAACCAAAGTCGAACAGACGGGCTTGCTTGGGCTGCCCGCTCAGGCGGCAATCAACGGCCGAAGCTGGTCCTTGATGCTCGCCGCCATCCGCCGATAGATCGCAGCATGGGGCCCGTTCGGCGCGCTCTCGACGACCGGCGCGCCTGAATCCGACGTCGTACGGATCATCATGTCGAGCGGCACTTCGCCGAGGAACGGTATCTCCATACGCTCCGCCTCGTGGCGTGCGCCGCCGTGTCCGAAGATATCGGACCGCGTGCCGCAGTGCGGACACTGGAAGTAGCTCATGTTCTCGATCACCCCGAGGACCGGGACATTGACCTTTCGGAACATGGTGACGCCCCGGCGGGCGTCGATCAGCGCCAGATCCTGCGGGGTGGACACAATGACCGCGCCCTTGAGCGGCACGTTCTGCGCCAGCGTGAGCTGAGCGTCGCCGGTACCGGGTGGCATATCCACCACCAGCACATCCAGTTCGCCCCACATCACATCGCGCAGCATCTGATTGATGGCGGCCATCACCATCGGCCCCCGCCAGATCATGGCGGTGCTTTCATCGACGAGAAAACCGATCGACATGATCGCAAGGCCGAAACGGCGCAGCGGAAGCAGCTTCTTGTCCTCGGTGATCTGCGGCTTCTCGGTGATCCCGGTCAGGCGCGGGACCGATGGACCATAGATGTCAGCGTCAAGCAATCCGACGCGTAAACCGGCGTCCCGCAGGCCGAGCGCCAGATTGATCGCGGTGGTCGACTTGCCGACGCCTCCCTTGCCCGACGCCACCGCGATGACGGCGCGGATACCGGGAATCTCTGCCTGATTGTCCATAGGCGAACCGCCACCGTGCTGATGTGGCGGCTTGTGCGCCGAAACCGGCGCGATGCCGGGTCTGCCGCCGGCGGCAGGTGCAGCGCCCGGCGCGCGTTCGGCCGTCAGCGCCACCATCGCGGCGGTCACCCCCGGAATGGCGCGAACCGCAGCTTCGACCTCCGCCCGCACCGGCTCCCACGCACGTGCTTCCGCGGCCTGCACGTTGATCGAGAGAATCACGCGTCCATCTGAAACGGAAATATCCGACAGCACACGTGCCTGCGAGAGCGGAACTCCCCTCGGCGTCGGAATCGCGGCGATCCTGTCGCGAACCTGCTGCTGCGTTACACTCACAGAAACCTCCGTTCTACGACGGCCTCCGCATAAAACGGCGCACCGCGTTTGGTATCTCCGGTCCGGGGCGGTTTAACCGTTGCCCCGGAAGCATCGCCGTCTATGCTGCGCGCCGAACGCGATCCGCATCGGCTCGCGTTCGGGTGGCGGTCCAACCGGCCATCGTCTGGCTGGTTCAATACAGAAACACAAGGGTCAAGGCATGGCCAAAGTTGCATTTCTCGGTCTCGGCGTGATGGGTTTTCCGATGGCGGGGCATCTCGCCACGAAGGGGGGCCACGAGGTGACGGTCTATAACCGCACCGCAACGAAATCGAAGGCCTGGACGGAGAAATTCGGTGGCCGGGCTGCGCCGACACCCGCCGACGCGGCCGCCGGACAAGACTTCGTGATGGCCTGCGTCGGCAACGACGACGACCTGCGCAGCGTCACGACCGGCGAAGGCGGCGCATTCGGGGCTATGAAGGCTTGCGCGATCTTCGTCGACCATACCACGGCCTCTGCCGAAGTCGCCCGCGAGCTAGACGCCGCATCGAAAACGCGCGGTTTTCATTTCATCGACGCGCCGGTGTCGGGCGGACAGGCTGGTGCCGAGAACGGCGTTCTGACCGTGATGTGCGGCGGCGACGCGGATGACTACAGCAGGGCCGAGCCGGTGATCGCGGCCTATGCCCGGATGTGCAAGCATCTGGGGCCGGCCGGTTCGGGCCAGCTCACCAAAATGGTCAACCAGATCTGCATCGCCGGTCTCGTCGAGGCCTTGTCGGAGGGCATCCACTTCGCCAAGAAGGCCGGGCTCGATGTACCCGCCGTGATCGACACGATCTCCAAGGGCGCGGCCCAGTCCTGGCAGATGGAGAACCGCTATAAGACCATGGACGCAGGCCAGTACGACTTTGGCTTCGCCGTCGAATGGATGCGCAAGGACCTCGGCATCTGCCTGACCGAGGCCAAGCGCAATGGGGCCAGCCTGCCGGTGACCGCGCTGGTGGACAATTTCTACGCGGAGGTCGAAAAGCTCGGCGGCCGGCGCTGGGATACATCAAGTCTGCTGGCGCGGCTCGAACGCTGAGCCTGGCACTGCACGCGGGGCGTCCGGGCGGCAGCCCGGCCGTGGGCTAGGTTCGCTCGCGCGTTGCTCCCCCCTCCCCCCGGGGAACCTTAACGCGATCGCCCCGACACCTCCCTGTGGTTTCCAGCAAAACAGATGCGATGTGTCTCATTCCGGCACAATCGGCGGAAAAATTTACCCGCTATTATCCGGCTTCCTTAGCCATTTAAGCCTGCTCTTAAGAATTTCACCGCAATGATGGGGCCGGTGCCACATGGATCGCTTCCGGCCATGGCCGCGTGATCGATCCGGCGCTGATAGTGGATCTGCGCGACGCTCCGTCACCTGCCTGTTCACCAATCGACGGTGAACATCCGGCAGGGGCGCCGCGCATCAGATGTGCGTCAGTCTGCGTTCGGGTTTTGCGTTTCGAGATGAGTCTGCCAGCCGACAAGCCCGGGATCGATACAGCCGATCCGGCCTCCCTGAAAACGCCGGCCCGTCGGCGCGCGGCGGCGCAGCGCGTGCGTGAAGCGCGCGACCGTCTCACATCGACCAGCGGCACACGGCCCTCGTTCGACTACGAACTTCTGACCCAGTATGCCAGAGCACGCCTGTCGACGCTGACCGTGGTCGGGTCTGTCGTTCTGGCGGCCGGCATGATCTTTGCGATCTGGCTCTCGCCGCTGGCGGCGGCGCAATGGACGATCGCCGTGCTCTGCATTCTGGCCGTCAGCGCCCGCGCGGCCAGCCGCTTTCTCAGCGAAACACCTTCGCCCATGATGACGCGAAAGTGGCGCACGCGTTTCACGCTGCTCGACCTCGTGTCCGGCCTGTGCTGGACGACGGTTTTGCTGATCCCCTCAGAAGCCCCGTTCGTTTCCAATCTGCTGATGATGGCGGTGATGCTGCTCGCCGTCTCGGTGTCGAGCTCACTGGCCGCCGGATTGCCGCTGGCAGCCGTCGCCGCGACGCTTCCGATCACGATCACGATCGCGGTGACCTTCGCCCTGCGCGACACGCTCGAAAACTATCTCCTCGCCGCCCTCGCTCTGACCGCGGAAGGCTATTTCGCCGTGCTCGCCTTCCGCCTGCATTCGACGACGCTGGCGACGCTGGAGGCGCGCGCGGAAAAGGATGCGCTGATCGGCGAGCTTGAACAAGCCAAGGCGATTTCGGACGAGGCGCGCCACCGCGCCGAATCCGCCAATGTCGCCAAATCGCGATTTCTCGCGCAGATGAGCCACGAACTGCGCACGCCGCTCAACGCGATCCTCGGCTTTTCCGAGGTGATGAAAAGCGAAATCTTCGGTCCGCATGGCGTCGCGGTCTACAAGGACTATTCCGCCGACATTCATAACTCCGGCGTGCACCTTCTGAATCTCATCAACGAGATCCTCGATCTGTCGCGCATCGAGGCCGGCCGTTACGAACTGAACGAGGAATCGATCCTGCTCGCGCATATCGTGGAGGATTGCCACCACTTGCTCAAGCTGCGCGCCTCGAACCGCAACATCGCCATCCACGAGACCTTCGAGCAGAATATGCCGCGGGTATGGGGCGACGAGCGGGCGACGCGTCAGGTGGTTCTCAATCTGCTGTCGAATGCGATCAAGTTCACCCAGCCCGGCGGCGAAATCTGGCTGAAGGTCGGCTGGACCGCCTCGGGCGGGCAGTACATCAGCGTCCGCGACAATGGCTCGGGGATTCCCGAGGATGAAATTCCCGTCGTGCTGGCGTCGTTCGGACAGGGATCGAATTCGATCAAGTCTGCCGAGCAGGGTGCGGGACTAGGTCTGCCCATCGCGAAAAGCCTGATCGACATGCACGGCGGCACGTTCACGCTGAAGTCGAAGCTGCGGATCGGAACGGAGATCATCGTCACCTTCCCGCCGGAGCGCGTGATGTCGGCGCTCGCGCCCGTCAAGGAAACGCCGCCGCTGCAGCCCGAGTGGGAAGAACCTCCGCCCGAGCCAAGGCGCTCGATCCGTAAACAGGTCAAACCAGAGAGCTGACAGCTTCACAACGGTGATCCGGCACGCCATTATGCAGCATGAGCCCGCTTACACCCTGCATCTCCATCTGCGCGATCGATGCGCGCAGCGGACTGTGCGCGGGCTGCGGCCGGACGCTGGCGGAAATCGCGCAGTGGCCGGCGCTGGACGACGACGAGCGCCGGCGCATCATGGCGCGGCTGTCGCGGCGCATGGCCGAGGCAGGACTTGCCGGCGCCCAGCCGGAACCCGGTGTTTGATCCGCGCGTCGCGACGCCGGCTGATCGCGGAGGTCCCATGACGCGCGTCTTCATGGCCGTGCTGTTCATGGGAGCGACGGCGGGCGTCGTGCTGGCCTATGGCGATCCCGATCGCATCGCAAAGGCGCGCCACACCATCACGCACATTCTCAACGAGACCGCTGCCGCCGCGATACCGCCGGACCGCACTGTCGAGATCGAGCGCGCCAGCGGCGGCGATTTCACGCTACAGGCAAAGATCAACGGCATCAGCGCGCCGATGGTGATCGACACCGGCGCGACCTCGGTCGTCCTCACCTACGAGACCGCACAGGCGGCCGGGTTTCCGCTGGAAATGCTCAACTACAATGTGGATGTCGATACCGCGGCGGGAAAAACCCGCGCGGCGCGGCTGACCCTCGACAGGCTCGCGGTCGGCAAGCTGGTCGAGCGCTCGGTGCCCGCGCTTGTCGTTCCGCGCGGGCAGATGAAAACCAACCTGCTCGGTATGAGTTTTCTGGACCGGCTCGAAAGCTGGGAAGTGCGCGCCGACAAGCTCAAGCTGCGCGGCTATCCGTAACACAAACCGCAGGCGAGAAGCTGCCTAAGCCGCGACCTGCTCCTCATCGCGGATCAGCTCGATCGCGGCCAGAAGCACGTCCATTCCCGCATCCGCGCCGACGCCCTTCTCCGCCAGCATCCGGCGAAACGCCCGCGCACCCGGCACGCTGTGAAACGCGCCGACCATATGCCGGGTGATAGCGTGCAGCCGCCCTCCCCGCGCCAGTTGCTCCGAGATATAAGGCCTCATCGCGAGCAGCGCCGATTTCATCGATGCATGCGGGGGCTGCGCATCGAAGATCTCGCGATCCACATTCAGCAGACGCCACGGCTCGCGATAAGCCGCCCGTCCCAGCATCACGCCATCCACGTGCCGCAGATGAGCACGCGCCTCTTCGAGGCTGCCGATCCCGCCATTGATGATGACAGGGATATCCGGCATCGCCTGCTTGAGGCGATAAACGCGCCCGTAATCCAGCGGCGGGATATCACGATTTTCCTTGGGCGAAAGTCCCTTCAGCCACGCCTTGCGTGCGTGGACGATCAGCGCGTCGGCACCGGCCCGCACCACCGCACGGGCCAGCGTGTCGAGCGCAACTTCCGGATCCTGATCGTCGATGCCGATGCGGCACTTCACCGTCACCGGCACCCGCACAGCCGTTTTCATGGCGGCGATACACTCGGCCACCAGTTGCGGCTCCGCCATCAGGCACGCACCGAAGCGGCCGTCCTGCACCCGGTCGGACGGGCAGCCGACATTGAGATTGATTTCGTCGTAGCCGAAATCCTCGCCGATACGAGCGCTCGCAGCGAGATCGTCCGGGTTCGAGCCGCCAAGCTGGAGCGCCACCGGATGCTCTGCGTCGTGATAGCCGAGCAGCCGGCTCCGGTCGCCGTGCAGCACTGCGCCCGTTGTCAGCATCTCCGTGTACAGCAACGCGCGCGACGTCAGATGGCGATGGAAGACGCGACAATGCCTGTCGGTCCAGTCCATCATCGGCGCCACGGAAAATCTGTACGATTGATAGTTCATCATTTTTGGTGCGTTCGATCGTTACTCCGGACAGCCGGGGCGTGCGGATTCTGGTGGAACCGGCTGCCTCGGCGGCCAGCCAACCCGGACCCTTGTCTTAAGGGCAGAAATACCGAAGACAAGTCAAACGGGAAATCCTCCCGGCGTCGTCGCGCGGCTCGGACGCATCGCGGCCGGCACACCATAGCGTCTGGAACGTGCCAGTTAGTAAAGTCCGTCCCGATATTCCTTCTTCAGGGCTTTCTTCGAGAGACCCGCCATGCCGGGGACAGATAGCGCCGGCCCGGTCAGCCGGGCCGCAAGACCGTTGGTCTTGTTCTGCCTGATATGCTCAGCGAATGTCGCCGCCGGATCGATATTATCCGGTCGGTCGGTGACCGGCCAGAATTGCGCACGGGCCAGTGCAGGACTCTCGGACACCGCTCGCGCTGCAATGGCTCGCCAACGGCGCCACGATTCAATAGATCGCCCTCGATCTCGGCTATGAGAACGCAGGAAGCTTCGTCACGATATGCAGAAAAGCGCGCGGCGCGTCGCCGGGTCGCGACATGACGACAGGCAGGGCAAAACTATCGCCTCACGCCAAGACTGATTTCCAATCGAACGAAGATGACCGGCGGCGCCGCGTGGCCTCTCCAGTCCGTCTGTCGCCCATTCTTCAGAACCAAGTAGGTTTCCCAAGGAACCAACCACACATACGCCCCCAAGCCACCAAACTAGGACTATCATCCTTATTGCAAATGATTTTCATCTGCATTACAGCACGATGGAAGGATGATTGTTGCGATGTTTGAAGACACCTCGATACAGCCAGCGGAAGCAGAGCATTCGCCTGCAGGGCAAGGTCAGGTTTCCACGCTTTCCGTCGCGCAAGCGCGGGCACTGCTGAAGAAAGTGAACCTCCGCGCCTCACGCCAGCGCATCGCTCTTGCCCGGATCCTGTTCGCCGGAGAGCACCGGCACGTGGTGCCGGCGGAACTTCATCGGCAGGCAAGGCTGGCCGGCATCCGCGTTTCGCTCGCAACAATCTACGATGCGCTCAAAGAGTTCGCCGATTGCAGGCTCATGCGCCGCGTAGCCGTATGCGGCGGCATCATCTGTTTCGACACGCATGTTGGCCATCATCATCACTTTTATATCGAGGCGGAAAAGCGAGTCATTGACATGCCGGAAAACGCACTCCGGATCCGACGGCTTCCGGAACCTCCGGCCGGCTACGTCATCACGGGGATCAACGCCGTGATCCATCTGAAACGGATTGGTGCAGCAGGCCGGCACGACCTGTCTGGCTGCGGCTGCCAGCCCGGCGCGCGCAATGCCGCGCCTCTTGTGCGCGCCTTGACCGACGGGATGCTAGCAGGAGATCGCACCGTCTGATCTCACCGCAAACGACGGCAAATTCGCAAGCGTCAGGAAGCTCTCCGGATCACGGGCGGCCGACGAGCCGCCTGAACCAGTCGGCGAGCAACGCCTTCTCGTAGCCATAACGATCGCTGGTCGAGCGCGCCGATGCGTTCATTTGATAGTTGATATCCGTGACATCGTCTTCGCCGGCCTGTGCGCGCTTGCCCTTTTGAGTGAGGACGTAGCGCAGCCGGAAACTCGGCGGCGTCGTATCGCGCAAGATCCGCACGTCGGACATATTGGGACGCCAAGGCTCGTACTCACCCGCGAGATCGATATTCAGCACCTCGATCGTCAAATTCTGACCGGGAGCCAGAAGACGCGCTCCGAGTTGCGCAAAATAAGCTCTGAATACAGCGATCGTCTCGTCTCGTGACATCGCGCCAAACGAGCCAGTATCCGTGTATTGCTCCGGGTTGACGAAGCGAACCTGAACGCCGACAAAACTGGAGACGGGGACGGATCCACCTGCAAGTACGGCGGCAAAGAGCACAGGCTTCCAGATCATCTGGCACCTCCGGTCGCATCCACCGGACATATAACATGTCCGTATCGTCGAAACGATCCTGACGAATGGGACATGCCGACGGCAGCGGAGTGATAACTGGTCCTGAGCAAACAGCAAAATGGCGCGACGGATTGTCCGGCCGCGCCATTTCTGCGAGCATACGAAGTCGATCACGCGGCCGATTGAAGACTGGCCGCCAGATAATCATCGGTCGAGACGATCGCCGCATAGGCCCAGCCCAGCGCGGCCATGAAGGCGGCATGGACCTTGGCCGCCGGAATGACAACCCCGCCGAATTCCAAATCGCGCGTCGCCACGGCATCTTGAATGACCGTGACCTTGTAACCCAGATCCGCGGCCGCGCGCGTGGTGGCATCAATGCACATATGGCTCATCGCCCCGACGATGGTGACATCGGTGATGCCGCCGCGATCCAGCAGGTCCTTCAGGTTCGTGTCCCGGAACGAATTCGGATAGTTCTTCAACACAACCGGCTCGTCGCCCGAATTCAGGACGACCGGGTTGATGGCCGCGCCTTCTGTCCCCGGCGCGAACAGCGGCGCGTCGGGGCTCAGAGATTCATGACGAACGTGGATCACCGTTTCGCCCTTCGCCCGTGCTGCCGCGAGCACGCGCGCCGCGTTCGCTGCGGCCGCCTCGATCCCGACCAGCGTGAATTTGCCGCCGGGGAAATAATCATTCTGCAGATCGACGATAACCAAAGCTTTCTTGCTCATGCTGACCTCCGCAATGCGCCAATGCTCCCAAGGACGTGATTGAAAGGCTAGGCCGACAGGCTCATCTTGGTGATCGGCTGATCCGACAAAGAACGGGGCATTTCCGACAAATGACCGCACCTCCTCCGCACATCGGCATTCTGGTCTATCCCAACGCGCAAATGGCAGCGGTGCACGGATTGACCGACCTGTTCGCAGTAGCCGACCGCCTGCAGCGGCAACGAACCGGCAATGAGCGCGCAAGCTTGCGCATCAGCCAGCTGGTCTCGCCTGCTGACACCATGGGCCCTGCGCCGGTCTTCGACACTCACGAGGGCGAGGACGGCGAACCGGACGTGCTCATTCTGCCGCCGAGCCTTGGGGCTCCGCCCATCGAAGAGATCGCAAGGCCTTTCACGACATGGCTGCGCGCCCAGCATGGGCGCGGCACGGCGCTGGCGTCGGTGTGCGCTGGCGCGTTTCTTCTGGCCGAGTCCGGCGTGCTGTCGGGGCGAGCGGCAACGACGCATTGGGCCTATGCGCGCATGTTCAAGGAACGCTACCCGGATGTGCATGTGGATGCCGACAAGCTGCTGATCGACGACGGCGACATTCTCACCGCCGGCGGAGTAATGGCATGGACCGATCTTGGCCTGCGACTCGTCCAGCGCCTGCTCGGCCCGACCGCAATGATCGAAACCGCGCGCTTTCTGCTGGTGGATCCGCCGGGCCGCGAACAGCGTTACTACAGCGCATTTTCGCCCCGCCTCAATCACGGCGATGGGCCCATTCTGAAAGTCCAGCACTGGCTGCAGGCCAACGGTGCACGCGCGATTCAGGTCGGCGCCATGGCCGATGTTGCCGGCCTCGAAGAGCGGACGTTCCTGCGCCGCTTCCGCGCGGCGACGGGACTGCGCCCGATCGAATATTGCCAGCAGGTCCGGATCGCCAGAGCGCGCGACATGCTCGAAACCACGACCACAGCGATCGATCAGGTCGGATGGCGCGTCGGCTACGACGATCCGGCCTCGTTCCGCAGACTGTTCGTGAAGCTGACCGGTCTGACGCCGGGCGACTATCGACGCCGCTTCGGAACAAGGCAGACCTCGGCGACCGGGCGAAGCACTGGAATCGATGTTAGGCGCAGCTCTTGAACGAGCAAGACGCCATCATCACAGCCATGCGTGGCGTTTTTCCTCTTGACGAAACAGGCCGGCTGATCAACTTGCAACTGTCCGATGAGAATTCGAGGAGTTCTAAAGTTGTTCAGACGGATAGCCCTCGCCATTCTCCTGGTCGGCATCGCCGGTTTTGCTGCGATTGCGTGGAAGCCGGCCATTGCGCCGGTGTCAACGCCCTCGGCCTCGTCGTTCGCGACTGAACTCGTGGCGCGTGGTGAGGTGCTTGCTGCCGCCGGCTATTGCGCAACGTGCCATACGACGAAGGGCGGGCAGACCTATGCCGGCGGCTACGCGATGGAAACGCCGTTCGGAACGCTGTATTCGACAAACATCACGCCGGACCGCGAAACCGGCATCGGAACATGGTCGGAAGAGGCCTTCCGCCGCGCGATGCATGACGGCGTGGCGCGCGACGGCTCCCACCTGTTCCCGGCCTTCCCCTACGACCATTTCACCAAGCTGACCGACGCGGATGTCTCGGCGCTCTACGCCTACTTCATGACCCGCGCGCCGGTTCGCGCCGGGGCCCGTGAAAACACGCTGCCGTTCCCGCTGAATGTGCGGCTGCTGCAGGCGGGCTGGAAACTGCTGTTCTTCCGTCCTGGCCGTTACGAACCGGACACGAGTCGAAGCGCCGACTGGAATCGCGGCGCCTACCTCGCCGAGGGGATCAGCCACTGCGGCGCATGCCACACGCCGCGCAATGCGCTCGGCGCGGAGAAGCGCGGCGACGCCTATGCGGGCGCGGCGATCGACAACTGGATCGCGCCCGCGCTTACACAGGCCAACGCGTCACCGCTGCCGTGGAACGAGGATGAGATCTACAATTATCTTCGGCAGGGCGTGAGCCGCTATCACGGAGTGGCCGCCGGGCCGATGTCACCCGTCATCCACGATGGACTCGCCAAACTCCCGGATTCGGATATCCGCGCGCTGACAGTCTATCTGGCGAGCGTTGCGAATATACCCCCCACGCCACGTGAGATGCAGCCGACGCTCGACATGGCGCTTGCCGTCAGCAAGCGCGGTCTCGATCAGCCCTTCAATCCCGCCGCGCGACTCTACACCGCCGCCTGTGGAACCTGTCACTTCAACGGCGGCAAGGATCTCAATCCGCTGCGCCCCGATCTCGCCCTCAACAGCGCTGTGAACATGAACGACCCGACCAATCTCATTCAGGTCATTCTCCATGGTGTCGGCGCGAAGGAAGGCGCACCGGGCATCGTGATGCCGGCGTTCGGACAGGCGTTGAGCGATAGCGATATCGTCCGCATCGCATCCTATCTTCGCGCGACGCGCACCGCACAGCCGCCCTGGCACGATCTCGACAAGACCGTCGCCGAGGTTCGCGCGCGCGGCACCGCACAGCATTGAAGCCGTAGAGCGGGAGCTTCGACAGACATGACCACATTCACCATCAACGGCCGCAGCGTCACCGTCGACGCCGACGACGACACTCCCCTGCTCTGGGTGATCCGCGACGATATCGGCCTCACCGGCACCAAGTTCGGCTGCGGCATCGGATTGTGCGGCGCCTGCACCGTCCATGTCGGCGGACGCGCGACGCGCTCCTGCATCACTCCGGTCGGCGCCATTGCCGGCGCGGAGATCACCACGATCGAAGGTCTCGATCCGGCGGGCGCACACCCCGTGCAGAAAGCCTGGCAGGATCTGCAGGTGCCGCAATGCGGCTACTGCCAGTCCGGCCAGATCATGCAAGCCGTCGCGCTGCTGAAGGACTTCCCCGCGCCGACCGATGAAGATATCTCCGCGGGCATGGCCGGAAACCTGTGCCGCTGCATGACCTATGCGCGCATCCGCGAGGCCATCAAGAAGGCCGCCGTATCGGGAGGAGGCCGCTCATGAACCGCATCGTACGCCCTGCCCTTTCAGGCTCTACGCTGAGCCGGCGCGGATTTCTCGTCACCATGGCCGGTGCGGGATTGAGCTTCGGCTTCACATCCGCCGGTAACGCCGCATTCGAGCTGCCCGCGGCGCCGACGCCCGCCACCCCGCCGTCCCAGTTGTTCGAGCCGACACTGTGGTTCTCCATCGATCCGGAGGGCATCGTTACCGTCAATGTCATCCGCGCCGAGATGGGCCAGCACGTCGGCACGGCGCTGGCACGCATCCTCGCCGAGGAACTGGAAGCCGACTGGACAAAGGTCCGCATCCTCCACGTCGACACCGATCCGAAATGGGGCCTGATGGTCACGGGCGGAAGCTGGTCCGTCTGGCAGACCTGGCCGGTGTTCAGTCAGGCCGGGGCGGCCGGCCGTATCGCGCTCATCGAGCAGGGCGCGAAACTGCTCGGCGTCGATCCCATCGCCTGCACGGCACGCGACGGCGTGATTTCAGCGAACGGCCAGACGATCTCCTATGCCGACATCGTCAGGCGCGGCGAGTTGACCCGCAAATTTACGGCCGACGAACTTGGCAAGCTGCCAATCAAGCCCGCCTCTGAGCGCCGCCTTATCGGCAAGCCGGTGCAGGCGCTCGACATCAAGCCGAAGACCGACGGCACAGCCATCTACGGCATCGACGCCAAGGTGCCGGGAATGATCTATGCCCGGCCGAAGATTCCGTCGACCCGCAACGGCGCGAAGGTCAACAAGGTCGACGACAGCGCGGCGCGCGGCGTGAAGGGCTATCTTCAGTCGATCGTGCTCGATGATCCCTCGGACACCGTTCCCGGCTGGGTCATGGTCATCGCCGAAAACTATCCGGCCGCGATCAAGGCCGCCGAACTCGTCAAGGTGGACTGGACTCCGGGACCGACCGCCAACGTTTCTGAAAAGGACATTCAGGAGCACGCCGCGCGGCAGGTGGCCGACGCCAATGGCGGCGTCATCCTCGACACCGGCGACACGGATACCGCGCCCGCTTTCAAGGATGCGAAGTCCATAGTCGAACGCACCTACACCTGCGCAACGGTGCTGCACTTCCAGCTTGAACCCGCCAATGCCCTCGCCTTCGAAAAGGATGGCGTGTTCGAGATCCACACCGGCAACCAGTGGCAAAGCCTCATCCTGCCGACACTGGCGAAGGCGCTCGGCCGGCCGGAAACCAGCATCGTGATGCGGACCTACATGATCGGCGGCGGCTTTGGCCGCCGTCTCAACGGCGATTATGCCGTGCCGGCAGCGCTGGCCTCCAAGGCACTCGGCAAGCCGGTGAAGATGGTGCTCACCCGCGCCGATGATACCCGGTTCGATTCCGTGCGATCTCCGTCCGTGCAGCGGCTGCGCGTCGCGTTCGGCGAGAATGACCGGGTGACCGCGATGGAGCATCACGCGGCGGCCGGCTGGCCGACGCAGGTGATGGCACCGTTCTTCATGCCGAAAGGCCAGAGCGGCGGCACCTACGACCCCTTCGCGATTTCGGGAGCCGACAACTGGTACGATGTCGGCGCGCAGAAGGTGCGGGCGATCTCCAACGATCTGGCCAACGCGACCTTCCGTCCGGGCTGGCTGCGCTCGGTCGGACCGGGCTGGACCAACTGGGCTCTCGAAAGCTTCATCGACGAAGCCGCGCATCACATCAAGGCCGACCCCGTCGCGTTCCGCCTGAAACTGCTGACCGGCAGGGGGCACAATGCCGGCTCCGCGCCGAACGCCGTGGGTGGCGCGAAACGACAGGCCGAAGTCGTTCGCCTTGCCGCCGAGCGCGCAGGATGGGGCACGAAGTTGCCCGAGGGCACGGGGCTCGGACTTGCCACAAGCTTCGGTCAGGAGCGCGACATGCCGACGTGGGTCGCCTGCGTCGCGCGCGTGCGCGTCGAAGTGAAGACCGGCGATGTCGCTGTGGAAAAGCTGACGATCGTGACCGATGCGGGCACCATCGTCGACCCGGACGGCGCGCTTGCACAGACCGAGGGCGCGGCGCTATGGGGACTCAGCATGGCGCTGCACGAAGGCACCGTGTTCGAAAAAGGTGAGGTGCGCGACACCAATCTCGACACCTATTCGCCCGTACGCATTCTCGACGTGCCGCAATTCGACATCCATTTCGTGGACAGCACGGAAATTCCCGTCGGACTCGGCGAACCGGCAACAACCGTGGTCGCCCCCGCGATCGGCAACGCGATCTTCAATGCAACCGGCGCGCGGCTGCGCCATATCCCGATCACGCCCGAGGCCGTCCGCAGCGCCATCGCAGCCCGCAGAGCCGGGTAAGGCTTTCGGCTGAGCAACAGCGCATAGGGACTGGCGCTTCCGGGCAAAGCATGACCTCCAGTCTATTGCCGTGAGCTGGCGCCGCCTCAGACGAAAATAACGCCTCCAGTCAGAGACCTGGAGCAGTCCGGCCGTTCAAAGATAGGCCGGATCACATGGCCTTGGAGGCCCCCCTTCACATTCACGGCTGCCCGTTCGGTCTCCGCGCGGAGAATTCCAGCGCCGTCCTGCGGGGGATGCGTTCTCCCTGCACAGTCTGAACGATAAAGCTGCACACAACGCCGCAACATCGTGCAGCCTTGCGCATGCGCGGAAATTGACGCGCGCATTTCGGCGACGTAGTATTAATCGGAACATCGTTCAAATAATAGGAACACACGTTACCCGCAATGGATGTCAGCGCGACCTACCTTACCCAGCTGCTGCTGAACGGGCTCATGCTCGGCCTGATCTACGCGCTGATCGCCGTCGGCCTCGCGCTGATCTTCGGTGTGCTGGAGGTGATCAACTTCGCCCACGGCGAACTGCTGATGCTTGGCGCCTATGCCATGGCGATCATGCTACCTCATTTCGGGCTAAGCTACTGGCCCGCTTTGGTTGTCGCCGTTGTAACGACCGCCCTCGCCGGATTTCTGCTGTACGAGATGTTCCTGCGGCGCATCGGCCAGTCGGAGTTCGAACGCAGCCTGCTGACGACGCTCGGCATCTCGATGGTGCTGCTTTACGGCATCCAGTATGTCTTCACGGCGACGCCGCTGATCGTCGACACCGAGTACGGCTTCGAAGGCGTCGAGATCGGCAGCATCCGCATCACCTATACTCGCATCATCGCGGCGGGGCTGTCCGTGCTGGCGTTCAGCGGCCTCTACGCCATCCTGCGCCTGACGCAATTCGGCCGCGCCATGCGCGCCATCGCGCAGAATCGCGAGGCAGCCATGATGGTCGGCATCACGCCGCGCAGCGTGGCGCGCAACGCCGTGACTCTCGCCGCCGCGCTGTGCGGCCTTGCGGGGGCCGCGCTCGCACCGATCCAGCTCGTGCACCCGGCGATGGGACAGGCGGTCATCTTCAAGGCCTTCGCGCTGATCGTGATCGGCGGCCTCGGCAATATGATGGGGGCCGTGGTGGTGGCAATCGCACTCGGGCTGATCGAAAGCCTGATCGGCGGCTTCTTCAGCCTGGTCTGGCAGGAGGGCGCGGTGTTCGCGATCATGATCGTGGCGGTGCTGCTGCGGCCAGACGGCATCTTCCGCAACACGGGGATTCGCGTCGGATGACCCGCCCTTCCCTTGCACCGATCCTGGCTATCGCCGTGATGGCGGTGCTGGCCGTTTTGCCTATGCTGACGGCGTCGAATTATCTCATCAGCATCGCGATCGCCGGCCTGATCTTCCTCACGGCCGCGGCGGCATTGAATCTCATCTATGGATTCGCCGGCCTGCTGTCCTTCGCCCAGCTCGGCTTCTGGGGCGTTGGTGGCTATGGCGCGGCGATCATGGTGATGGATTACGGGCGCAGCTTCTGGGAAGGCCTCGTTGCAGCCGCCGTGCTCTCCCTCATGCTCTCGTTCGTCGTCGGCTATGCCATCATCCGCACCACACGCCACGCCTTCGTCGTGGTGACGTTGACCTTCGCGCTGTTGGCGGCGCTGATCGCCCGCGACTGGGTGGAAGTGACGCGCGGCCCGCTCGGCATCCCCGGCCTGCCGCCGCCGCGCCTGTTCGGCTTCGTGTTCGATACGCCCTCGCGCTTCTACTACATCGCCTTCGCTTTCGCCGCCGCCTCGCTTGCGTTTCTCTATGCGCTCGGCACCTCGCGCATCGGCCTGCTGCTCAAGGCGCTGAAGCAGAACGACGTGCTGCTTCGCTCACAAGGCATCGATCCCGGCCCCTACCGACTCGCGGCTTTTGTGATCGCCGGAGTGCTCACCGGAATCGCGGGCGGCATCTTCGCCTTCCATCTCAAGGTAATCGATCCGAGCTTCCTCGATTTCTATTACATGCAGACTTTTCTGATCATCGTGATCATCGCCGGTCCCGGCAGTTTCTGGGGCGTGCTGATCGCGGGTGCCGTGATGGTGGCGCTGCCCGAGGTGCTGCGCTTCTCGAATGAACTGCGCATGGTGATCTATGGCTTTATCCTCGTCGCCACGATGATGCTGATGCCGCGCGGCGTCGCGGGATGGCTCGACGACCGGCGCATCGCCGCGCTGCGCAGGAGCCTGCGATGACCACCCTGCTCGAACTGAACGGCATCGCCAAGGCGTTTCGCGGCGTGAAGGCCGTGCGAGATGCCAGCTTCGCCGTGGAAGCCGGCAGCATCACCGGCGTGATCGGCCCGAATGGCTCGGGCAAGAGCACGACCATCGACTGCCTGAGCGGTTTCCAGCGACCGGACGCCGGAACGGTACGGCTGTCGGGCGAGGACATCACCGGACTCGATCCGTCGCAGATCGCGCAACGTGGGCTGGTGCGAACCTTTCAGGCGGTGCGCGTCTACGACTCCTACAATCTGCTCGACAATCTCATGGTGGTCGAACAGCCGTTCCACGGCCTCAACTGGTTCGACGCGCTGGCTCGCACATCCGCCTTTCGTACCCGGCGAAACGCGGCCGAGGCGCGGGCACGCGAACTGATCGAGAATGTCGGGCTGACGCGCCTGATCGATGCGCCCGCCAGCATTCTTTCCTACGGCCAGAAGAAGCTGCTCGCCTTCGCCGCGGCGATGATGGCCTCGCCGAAAATCATCGTGCTTGATGAGCCGGTCGCCGGCGTCAACCCCACCCGCGTCAACGAGGTCGCCGATATCCTGCGCGCCGCCAACCGCGCGGGGGTGACATTCCTGATCGTCGAGCACAATGTCGAGTTCATCAATGCGCTGTGCGACAAGGTGGTCGTCCTCGATCAGGGCGCCAAGCTGACTGAAGGCACGCCCGAGGAAATTCATCGCGACGAGCGTGTGCTCGATGCCTATCTCGGCGTTGCACCAGCCGAGCACGCGGACGCGGCGGAGGCGACATGAGCGAGTATCCCAAACTCGAACTGATCGACCTCACCGCGGGATACAACGCCGACGTTCCCATCGTGCACGACTTTTCCACGCGCCTGCAGCCCGGTTCGATCACGACGCTGATCGGCGGCAACGGCGCGGGCAAGTCCACGCTGTTGCGCGCGATCTTCGGCTCGAACCGATGGCTGTCGGGACAGATCATCTTCAACGGCGAAGCCATTGAGCACCTCAGCCCGGCTGCACGCATGCAGCGCGGCATCGGCTTCGTTCCGCAAGGCCGCTGCAACTTTCCGCGCATGAGCGTGGCCGAGAACCTGAAGATCGGTTGTTATCTTCTGCCCGGCCGCAAACATGCCGATGCCATCGCTCATGTCGTTACCCTGTTTCCCGTACTCACGCGGAAATGGTCAGAGAGCGCGGGCAATCTCTCCGGGGGCGAGCAGCAAATTCTCGAAACCGCCATGGTGCTGCTGTCCGGCCCGCAACTGTTGCTGCTGGACGAGCCCTCGCTTGGGCTGTCGCCAAAGATGCAAGCGGAGACGTTCAGCCTGACACGCACCATCGCGGCCGAAGGCGTCACCGTGCTGATCGTCGAGCAGAACGTGCATGGCGCGCTGGCCGTCTCCGATACGGCCATCGTGATGGAACTTGGACGTAAATTTCTGGAAGGCCCAGCAGCGGACGTGAGAAGCGACCCGCGCATCCGGGAGGCTTATCTCGGGGGCAACATCAAGGAGAAGCAGACCGTATGAAGGCTGCCCGCCTCGCCGTCGATATCGGCGGCACATTTACCGACTTCGCGCTCGAACACGGCTCCTCCCGCTTCAGCCGCAAGGTGCTCACCACACCCGGCGCACCGGAGCAGGCCGTGCTGGAAGGCCTCGAACTGATCCTCGCCGACGCCGGGCTGTCCCCCGGCGATCTCGGCGTGATCATTCACGGCACGACGCTCGCGACCAACGCCATCATCGAGCGCAAGGGCGCGAAGACGGCGCTGCTGGTCACCGCCGGATTCCGCGACTCCATTGAGATGGCATACGAGCACCGCTTCGAGCAGTATGACATCTTCATGGACAAGCCGCCGCCGCTGGTGCCGCGCGATCTGCGTCTGCCGGTCCCCGAGCGCATGGACGTCAACGGGAACGTGGTGGCGCCCCTCGATGAGTCGGCGGTCGAAGCGCTGGTGCCGAAGCTGCGCGCGGAAGGTGTCGTCAGCGTCGCCGTTGGCTATCTGCACTCCTATGCCAATCTCGCCCACGAGCTCCGCACCCGGGAGATTCTCGCGCGCGTCGCTCCCGATCTTACAGTGACGCTGTCGGGCGAAGTCTGCCCGGAAATGCGCGAGTACGAGCGCTGGTCCACCGCTTGCGCCAACGCCTACGTCCAGCCGGTGATGGATCGCTATCTCGGCTCGCTGCAAAAGAGGCTCGCCGCCCGCGGCGTCACCTGCCCGATCTACCTCATCACCTCGGCGGGCGGCCTCACCACCCTCGACATCGCCCGGCGCTTTCCCATCCGCCTCGTGGAATCGGGCCCGGCTGGCGGCGCGATTCTCGCCACGCATATCGCAGCCGAACGCGGTCATCCGCATATCGTCTCGTTCGACATGGGCGGCACCACCGCCAAGATCTGTCTGATCGACGAAGGGCGTCCCCACTTCTCGCAATCCTTCGAGGTGGCGCGGCAATATCGGTTCCTCAAGGGCAGTGGCATTCCCATCCGCATCCCCGTCATCGAAATGGTGGAGATCGGCGCAGGCGGCGGCTCGCTCGCAACGGTGGACAATCTTGGTCGCATTCGCGTCGGCCCTGAAAGCGCCGGCTCCGAACCTGGCCCCGCCTGCTACGGGCGCGGTGGCGACGTCGGCGCGGTCACCGACGCCAATGTGACGCTCGGCGCGATCCGCGCGGAACGTTTCGCGGGTGGCCGCATGCGCCTCGACAAGATCGCGGCGGCGAATGCGCTCGCCGCGCATGTCGGCAAGCCCCTCGACCTTGATGCCACCTCCTCCGCGATGGGCGTGATCAGCATGGTCGAGGAGAACATGGCCAATGCCGCGCGCGTGCACGCGGTGGAGCGCGGCCGTGAACTGGAAAGCCGCACCATGATCGCGTTCGGCGGCGCGGCTCCAATCCATGCCACCCGCCTCGCCTCAAAACTCGACATTTCGACCGTGATCGTGCCGCGCGGCGCGGGCGTCGGATCGGCCTTCGGCTTTCTGCTCGCGCCGATCGCTTATGAAGTCGTGCGCACCCGCTACGTTCCGCTGGACCACAGTTTCGATGCCGAGGCGCTGAGCGTGCTGCGGGATGCGATGCTGTCGGAAGCCGAAGCCGTGGTTCGGCTCGGCGCACCAGATGCTGCCCTGACCCAGCAATGGACCGCGAACATGCGTTATCGCGGCCAGGGCCACGAACTCACGGTCGAGATTCCCGCACGGCCGTTCGGCAAGGATTCTCCCGCCGAACTGGACGCCTTGTTCGTCGCCGCCTACGAGCAGCAGTTCGGACGCCGCATTCCCGACCTCGAAGTCGAGGCGCTGAGCTTCGCGCTGCGGCTTTCGACGCCGGCCGCGCCTGTGGTCACCTGCCCGCCGATCCCGCAGGGTGAACCGGCCGATGCCATTGATCATGTCGAGGTGATCGATCCGGAAACGGGCGCGGCGGACACCATCCCGCTGTACGCCCGCGATCAACTGGCCGTGGGGGCCATCTGCCCCGGCCCGGCATTGATCGTCGAGGACGAAACAACCACCATGGTGACGCGCGGCTTTACCGCGCGGATCGACCCGCTCGGCAGTATCGTGATGACGAGGGCCTGATTTTCATGACCGACAATCTCCCGATGACCACGCAGACCGCCCGCGATCCGGCTGCCCTGCGCGTCATCCATCAGCAGATCATGTGGGATCGCCTCATCTCCGTGGTGGAGGAACAGGCGCAGACGCTGATCCGGATCGGCTTCTCGACCTCTACCCGCGAGGCCGGCGACGTCTCCGCCGGCGTGTTCAATACGCGCGGCCAGATGCTGGCGCAGGCGGTGACCGGCACGCCCGGCCATGTGAACTCGATGGCGCGCGCGGTGGTGCACTTCCTCGACCGCTTTCCGGCCACCACCATGAAGCCCGGCGATATCTTCATCACCAACGATCCGTGGAAAGGCACCGGCCATCTCCACGACTTCACGATGGTGACGCCGGTGTTTTTCAAGGACCGCCTGGTGGCGCTGTTTGCCAGCACCTGCCATGTCATCGACATCGGCGGACGCGGCATGGGGCCGGATGCGCGGCAAATCTATGAGGAAGGGCTTTACGTCCCGATTATGCGCTTTGCGGACGCGAGCGGCACCAACGCAACCCTGCTCGATATCGTCCGCGCCAATGTCCGCGAACCGCTGCAGGTGGTCGGCGATCTCTATTCGCTGGCCGGCTGCAACGATGTCGGCGCGCGCCAGCTGCTGCGCATGATGGACGAGTTCGGCATCGCCACACTGGACGGGCTCGGCGACTATATCCTCGAACGGTCGCGCGCCGCGACCCTGGAGGCGATCCGCGCACTCCCGAAGGGCGTGTTCAAGAACAGCATGCGCGTCGACGGCTACGAGCGGCCAGTCGACCTCGTCGCCACCATGACCATCGCTGACGACGGCATCGATGTCGACTTCACCGGCACCTCGCCCGCCTCGCCCTTCGGCATCAACGTGCCATTCTGCTACACGGAGGCCTATGCATCGTTCGGCGTGAAATGCATCATCGCACCGGATGTGCCGAACAATGAAGGTTCGCTGGCGCTGCTGCGCATGCACGCGCCGGAGAATTGCATTCTCAACGCGCTGCCGCCGCGCCCCGTGGCCACGCGGCACGTCACCGGCCAGATGCTGCCGGACCTCGTGATCGGGTGTCTGGCGCAGATCGTCGGTGACCGCACGCCCGCCGAAGGCACTTCCTGCCTGTGGAATCTGTTTGCGTTCGGCGGCTCGGTACAGATCAACGCCGATCCCGCCGAGATGACCAATGCGCGCGTCTTCAATGTGATGTCGTTCCATTCCGGTGGAACTGGCGCGCGGCCGGGCAAGGATGGTCTCTCCGCCACCGCCTTCCCGAGCGGTGTGCGTAACGTGCCGGTGGAGGTCACCGAGGCGATGTCGCCGCTGCTGGTCAAGCGCAAGGAGTACCGCACGGATTCCGGCGGACCGGGCCACTGGCGTGGCGGGCTCGGGCAGGTGATGGAGGTCGTCAGCCTCGACGACGCCCCGTTCGGCATCAGCGCCAACTACGACCGCGTGGCCTATCCGGCACGCGGACGTGATGGTGGACATGATGGCGCGGCGGGCATCATCTCTCTCGGCGACGGCACGAAGCTCAAGGCCAAGGGGCAACAGACCATTCCGCGCGGCGCGACGATCGTGATCGAAATGCCCGGCGGCGGCGGCATCGGTGATCCTTTTGCTCGCTCCCCCGCCGATATCGCGGAGGATGTCCGCCTCGGCCTCGTATCGGCGGACGCGGCGCGCCGCGACTATGGCGTCGTGCTGCGCGACGACCTCTCCATCGACGAGGATGCAACCGCATCGCTGCGCGCCAGCGCCTCACCCTCACACTGATCCCAACAGGTGGCCACCGAAGATGGCCGCCACTGATAAGGACATTGCCATGAGCCTGATCGTCAGCGCCGGCCTGCCCACCGGAATGGAGGGCCTTACCTATCCGATTCCCTTCTCCTCACCCGAGACGCTGCTGCAAATCGCATTGCATGCCGAAAAGCTCGGCTATCACTCGGTGTGGGGCAACGACCACATGACCACGCAGCACTATGTGCGCGAGGAATTTCCGGTGCCTCCCCGGTTCTGGGAGCCGCTGGTGACCTACGCCTATCTCGCGGCGAAGACGACGACGCTGCGTTTCGGCACCGGCATCCTCGTGCTGCCGATGCGCCGCGACATCGTGGTGACCGCCAAGCAGATCGCCACCCTCGACCATCTCAGCGGCGGGCGTGTCGAGATCGCGGTCGGCGTCGGTGCCTATCGCGAGGAATTCGAGGCGCTGCGGCCGGAAGGCGGCGTGCATCGCGGCGACATGGTGGAGGAAGGCGTCGAGGCGCTGCAACTTCTGTTCAGCGAACGAGTCTCCAGCTTCGACGGAAAATACTACAAGTTCAAGGACGTCGAGTTTTATCCGAAGCCCCTGCAAACCCATCTGCCGATCTATTTCGGCGGCAACAGCCCGAACCATATCGCCCGCGTCGCCGAGCGGGCCGACGGCTGGATTCCTGCCGGTATGGCGGCCGAACGGCTCAAACCGATGGTGACAAAGCTCAAGGATCTGGCCGCCGAAAAAGGCCGCGATCCGTCCAGCATCGCCATTGCCCCGCAGTATATCGTCCATGCCGGCAAGACCTACGAAGGGGCGTTGGCGCGCTATAAGCAGAGCCAGATGCACAAGCACCTGCTGTCGCTCGCCAAGTCCACGATGAAGGGACAGGAAGGCATCGCGTTGGAAGACGCCAACCTGATCGGCGACGTCGACACCATTCTGGCCAAGATCGCCAAGGCGAAGGACGCCGGCGTCACGCACCTGCTGGGACTCTACTTCGCCGCCAACGACGTGCAGGAACTGCTTGACCAGATGCAGCTGTTCGCCGAGGAGGTGATGCCGAAGCTGCGGTGAAGCTTCGGCATCTTTGGCACGGAAAGACGAGCAACCAATGTCCCTCAGCTACGGTCTCTCCTTCGACGGCAGCGAAACGCCTGAAAACGCGATGGCGCAGGCCCGCATCGCGGACGATGCGGGCGCGACAACCGCATGGGTTGCCTCTCATCTGTTTCAGCGCGAACCGATTGCGACCTCGGCGATGATGCTGGCGAACACCCGCTCGCTCGGCATCGCGTTGATGGCCATGAGTCCGTATTCGATGCATCCGGTCTACGCGACCATGGCGGCTGCAACCCTTGAAGAATATTTTCCCGGCCGCGTGACGCTGTGTTTCGGTGTGGGCGCGCCGCGCGATCTGGAAGCCGCCGGCATCACGGCGGAGAATCCGCTCGGCACCGTCCGCGAGGCCGTCGCCATTGCCCGCGCGCTGCTTGCAGGCGAGCAGATCAATTTCGAGGGCAAGCGCTATCACGTCGCCGGCCGCCGTCTCGCTGGCGGAACACGGAACGTGCCGATCTTCATCGCAGCTTCCGGCCCGCAGATGCTGGAGATGGCCGGAGCGATCGCCGACGGCGTTCTCATCAGCGCCGCGACCTCGCCGCAGTTCATCAGCGCGTCGCTCGATCTCGTACACAAGGGTGAGCAGGCCTCAGGCCGCACCATCCGCAAGAGCGCCCTCGTCTATGTGTCGGCCGATGCCGACCGCAAGGCCGCACGCGATCGCCTGCGGCGGACGCTTGGATTCATCCTGCGCGGGCAGCATCATGCCCGCAATCTCGCGCTCGCAGGTACACAGCTGGATCAGGCCGCGCTCGCCAGGGCTTACGCCGCCGAAGATTGGGAGACGGTGAATGCGCTCATCACCGATGACGTTCTCGCCAACCACAGCGCCAGCGGTACTCCGGACGACGTGCGCGCGGCGCTGGCGGCCTATCGCCAGATCGGAGTGGACGAAATCGTCACGTCCGGTCTCACGGACCCGCAGCACCTCTCCACCGCGCTCAACGTGCTGGCGAACGGCTGACCGGCGCACCCATCCGGCGCGAAATGTTGTCGGCCGCCGTCCGGATCAGGGCGCACATCCGGTCCATGTCCTTTTTCGTCATGCCCTGCCGGGGCACCGCTCCGCTCACAGACGCGATCACCGCGCCGGTTGCGTCACGTACGGGCGCGCCCACCGAGAAAATATTGGTGATGTTCTCTTCGTCCGACAGGGCGATTCCGGATTCACGCACCTCGCGCAGTTCGTTGACCAGCGCACGATAGGTCGTCTTGGTCTTTTTTGTCAGCCGCTTGTAGGGCTCCTTGCCCATGATTGCGGCCACCTCCTCGTCGGTGTGAGATGCGAGCAGCACCTTGCCGAACGCGGTCGAATGCGGCTCGGCAAGCGAGCCCGGCAAATTGTTGATGACGATCGGTCCGTTGCTGACGACCACCTTAAGATAAACCATCGCACTGCCGCGCAGCACGCCGAGGAAACTGCTGATCTGATGATCCTCGGCGAGCGATGTCAGCTCCGATGTGCTCGCCCGGTCAAGATCGTTCTGCGACAGAAACGAGCAGCCAATCTGATAGGCGCGATAGCCGATGCGATACTTTTGATTGTCGGCGGATTGCTCGGTCAGTCCTGTCGCGGCGAGCGTCGAGATCAGCCGGTGGACGATCGTCGGCGACAGATCAAGCCGGCGCGCGATATCGCGCACGCCAAGCGTACCGTGCTCGGCAAGCAGGTCCAGAACCGCGACAGCGCGAACCACCGACTGACTCTCACCGGCCATCTTTTCACTCCTCGCAGCCCACTTCGAAAGCGACGTGCTCAACCTCGCGGCAAATCAGCAAAAACCTGCGCCGAAACGGCGATCTCCGCACGCCTTTGCTTGACTCGCCCCGCACCGCAACTATGCTTTTCGAAACGGCATTCCGATAATAGGAACAAGCGTAACAATCCCCGATGAACTTTGCAAGCGACAACGTTGTGGGTGCCAGCCGGCCCGTGATGGACGCGCTCCTGCGCGCCAACGAGGGAGCGGAGAGCTCCTACGGCGCGGATTCCTTCACGACGCGTGCAACAGCACGACTCGCCGAACTTTTCGCGCACGAGGTGATCGTGTTCATGGTTGCGACGGGCACAGCGGCCAACGCTCTGGCGCTTGCCAGTCTGTGTCCACCGTGGGGCGCGGTGTTCTGCCATCATCTGGCGCATGTCGCCAACGACGAATGTGGCGCGCCGGAGATGTTCACGGCGGGCGCGAAGGTGGTCGGCATCGGCGGCGAGGATGGGCGTATCGCGCCGGACCAGTTCCGCGCGGTGTTGCAAGCTTATCCGCGTGGACCCGTACGGCGGGTGCAGCCCGGTGCGCTCTCTCTGTCGCAGGCGACGGAGATGGGCACACTCTACAGCGTGGAGCAGATCGCAGGGCTTTGTAACATCGCTCATGAACACGGCATCTGTGTTCACATGGACGGCGCGCGATTTAGCAACGCTGTCGCGGCGCTCGGCTGCAGGCCGGCCGATATGACGTGGAAAGCCGGCATCGATGTTTTGTGCTTCGGAGCCAGTAAGAACGGAGCCCTCGCCTGCGAAGCCGTCGTCTTCTTCGATCCCGCGCGCGCCGACGACTTCGCGTTCCGCGCCAAGCGCGCTGGCCACATCCTCTCCAAAGGCCGCCTGTTTGGCGCCCAGATGCTCGCCTATCTCGAAGACGATCACTGGCTCGACCTGGCCCACACGGCGAACACACGCGCGCAACAGCTTGCCGATCTGCTGACGGGAGTGAGCGGGGTGCGCCTTGCAGCTCAAACACCAACCAATCAGGTCTTCGTGGTCCTGCCGCGCGGGATGGACGCCGCATTGCGCAGCGCTGGCGCGCGCTATCACGAATGGGACGCGGACGGTTTCGCGCCCGCCCTGCAGCCTTCTGGCGACGAAACTTTCGTTCGCTTGGTCACCTCGTTCGCCACGTCCGCGGCCGATATCGAGCAGTTCGTCTCCATCGCCCGCGGCGCGGCCGCATAAGTAACTTCACTCTGCCTTCTCTTCAGATCACCACCGGAAGGACACCTTGATGATACCATCCACGAAGACATCTCTTGTCTCCCTGCTCGCGGCGGCGAGCCTTGCCCTTGCCGCGCCGGTCGCGGCCAGCGCGCAAAACCTTGTGATCGGCGCGAGCGTGCCGGATACCGGCCCGGCTTCTGCGCCCGCCGTCTGGCAGCGCTGGGGCTACCAGATCGCCATCGACGAGATCAACGCAGCCGGCGGCCTGCTCGGCAAGAAGGTCGAACTGCTCGCCCTCGACAATCGCTGCAATCCTGCGGAAGCCGTCAACGTCGCCAACAAGCTGATCGAGGCCAAGGTGACCGCCATCGTCGGCGCCCATTGCAGCTCGGCTTCACTCGCAACCATGCCCCTGATCGCCGCCGCCAAGATCCCGATGGTGGACGGCATCGCCTCCAGCCCGAAAATCACCGAACTGTCCGGCAAGGGCGGCAACGAGTGGATGTTCCGCATCAATCCGTCCGACCAGGATATGATGGACGCGCTCGGCCTGTATCTGAAGGAATACGGCAAGTTCAAGCGCATCGCCGTGATCGGCGAGGACACCGATTTCGGACGCGGTGGCGCGGCGGCCTTCGCGGCTGTCGCCAAGGCGAACGGGCTGGAGGTCATCTCCACCGATTTCCATCCGCAAAGCTATCCGGACTTCACGCCGCTTCTCACCCGCGTGCAGCAGAGCAAGCCGGACGCCATCGCCATCTTCCAGCTGGCCGGCGATCAGCTCAACATGCTGCGCAACGCCATGCAGCTCGGCCTGAAGATTCCCTATATCGGCCGCTTCGACCCCGGCGGCAACAACGCGCAGATCATCAAGGCCGGCGGCATGGAAGGCTCGATCACGGCGTGGACCTACAGCGATCTCGTCGACACGCCCGAGAACAAGGCCTTCGCCGCCGAGGTGAAGAAGCGCCACAACCAGACGCCGGTGCTGCAGACCTGGGCAGGTTATGAGGCCATGCGCGTGCTGGGACAGGCCATCCGCAACGCCGGGTCGGCCGAGCCCGAGAAGATCCGCGACGCCCTGAAGGCCATCAAGACCACCAACGTGATGGGTGCGCCGCTGGCCTTCGACGACCATAACCAGGCCGGCAAGGTGGTCGTGATCGAGGGCATCAAGGACAAGCAGGTCGAACTGCTCAAACAGGTCTCCGTCGCGAAGTAAGCACCCGGGACGTCTTCGTCCCGGCCCGGTCAAGCGCCCCAAAAGGCCGGCGTCCGCCCGATGGACGCCGGCTTTTTTGTCGATGACGCAGCCCGAACACGCGCCATTTCCTTGCACGGCGCGGCGTCGGCGGCCCATGAACCTCGCGAGACGTGCCTGTTGCCTCGGGGTCGGGGTTCGCGCTGCCGCCCGCGGAACCGCTACTGCCTTCTCCTCAGGCATCGCGCCCGTGGATTAGGCTTGACCACCTTTTTGATTTAGCTTTATATCGAAGCTAATAACAGGGTTGGCCAATCGACGATGGATCAGCGCGCATTCCGGCAGGCTTTGTCACAGTTCGCAACCGGCGTGGCTGTCATCACCGCCCGCGGCGAGAATGGGGACGCAATCGGACTCACCATGAGTTCGTTCAACTCCGTCTCGCTCGATCCGCCCCTGATCCTGTTCAGCGTGGACCGGCGGGCTTACAGCCTCGCGGCGATGACAGCGGCCAGGGGCTACGCAGTGAACATTCTCGCGCGCGATCAGGAGCATCTGTCAAACCAGTTCGCGAAGTCGCTGGGCGACAAATGGGCCGATGTGGCGCATTCGCTGGGACACGCCGAGGCTCCGTTGCTGCATGGCGCGCTCGCCCACTTTGAATGCGAACCCTATGCCCATCACAACGGGGGCGACCACGTTATCTTCATCGGCCGCGTCGTGCGTTTTTCGGCACGGCAGGACGGCGAGCCGCTGGTGTTTTTCGGCGGCAAGTATCGCGGTCTCGATCAGCAGCAGCACGAGCCGGTCTGGCCGCTTCCCATTCACTACTGAGCCGCCCTCCCCGATGCGGCATAAGGAGACGTTCTCATGATGAAAACGGGCGAACAGCATATCGCGGGCCTGAAAGACAATCGCACCGTTCTCATTGACGGGCAGCGGGTCGACGACGTGACCAGCCACCCGGCGTTCGCGCGCTCGGTCGCCTCGGTGGGCCGGCTGTTCAACTTCGCGATCGCACCGGAAAACCGCGAACTCATGACCTATGAGACGCCGAAGGGAGAGCGCGCCAACCGAATCTGGCAGTTGCCGAAGAGCTATGCCGAACTGGTCGAGCGCCGCCGCGCGCTCGAAGCCTGGGCCAGCCTGCATGGCGGCTTCATGGGCCGCGCGCCGGATCATGTCGCGTCCTGCATCGCCGGCATGTATATGGGTCTCGATGTGTTCGAGGCTTACGACAAGGATCGCGCCAGAGCGCTCGCGGACTATTACGAATACGCACGCGATCGCGATCTGTATCTGACTTATGTCATCATCAATCCGCAGGCCGACCGCAGCAAGAGCGCGGCGCAGCAGAAGGACCCGTTTCTTTCCGCCGGCGTCGTCGATCAGGATGCTCAGGGCATCACCGTGCGCGGCGCGAAGATGCTGGCGACGGGCGGCATCATGGCCGAGGAAGTGTTCGTCACCTGCATCCAGCCCCTGCAGCCGGGCGACGACATCTACGCGCTCTCCTTCGCGATCCCGATGAATGCGAAGGGCCTGACGATGCTGTCGCGCAAATCCTATGAAGCAGGCGCGCCCTCCGTCTTCGACAACCCGCTGTCGAGCCGTTTCGACGAGAACGATTCCGTTCTCTATTTCGACGACGTGAAGGTGCCGTGGGATCGCGTGTTCATCCACAAGAACATCGAAATGTGCCAGAAGCAGTTCCACACGACGCCCGCGCACGTCTATCAGAACTATCAGGCGATGGTCCGCCTCTCGGTGAAGGCCCGTTTCCTCACCGGCATCGCCCGGCGCACCGCCGAGATCAATGGCATTGTCGGTTTCCCGCAGGTGCGCGAGATGCTCGGCCAGCTTGCCGCCGAAGCAGGAATGATCGATGCCCTGGTGGCGGCAATGGAAGCCAAGGGCACCCATGACGGGCCCTATTACGTGCCGGACCGCCACACGCTCTACGCCGCGCAGACCCTCACCCAGCAGCTCTATCCAAAGATTCTCAATACGCTGCGCGAACTCGCGGGCGGCGGCATGATCATGCTGCCCTCCTCTGTCAACGATTTCGCCAATCCGGACATGGCGACGCTGATCCAGCGTACGCAGCAATCACCCGCCGCCAACGCCACCGACAAGGTGAAGTTTTACAAGCTCGCCTGGGACGCGGTCGGCTCGGAGTTCGCCTCGCGCCACCAGCAGTATGAAATGTTTTATGCCGGCGCGACTTTCGTCACCAAAGGTCATTCGTTCCGCACCTATAACTGGGACGCAGCCGGTGCGCTCGTGGACAAGATGCTCGCGGGGTATCACCTTGAAGACGAGGTGAAGGCAGCGCAGAACGCGGCCTGAGGAGAACAACATCAATGCCGATCAACAAACTGCACGACGAGTTCCACACCCTCGACCTCGGCACAGGATGGGAAGTGCCGGCGGGCTATCCGAAAGGCATCGAACAGAAGATCCTCTCAGGCTCGCTGGATGAGGCAAGCAAGCGCGGCAGCCGCAGCCGGCTGCTGCGTTTCCAGCCCGGTGAATATACCACCGCTCCCTTCGTCCACGACTATTGGGAAGAAGTCTTTCTGGTGCAGGGCGATCTGACCGTCGGCAACGACGACAAGGGCAATGGCGGCACTTCGTTCGCGCCATTCACCTATGCGTGCCGCCCCCCCGGCGCGTATCACGGGCCCTTCAAATCAGAAAACGGCTGTATCCTGTTCGAAATTCACTATTTCGATCCGGCCTGACCCCGAACGGACCACGCGCGTCTGCGGGCGTCGCCCGCCGTCGCAGGTCCGCAGCATCCATCAGCAAACCACCAGATGGCATCCCCTTCACCGGGCGCCGCCGAATGCACCTCTCGCTCTTACATCGTCCCCGCGCCGATGCTGCCCGGCGCGCGCTCCATATGCGGCATCGCCATCCGCTCGATGAACTCGACGATGGCAAACAGCACCAGCCCGAGCAGGGTCAGCGCCAGCACGCCGGCGAACAACAGCGGCGTGTTCATATTCCCGTTCGCGACCATCAGCTGATAGCCGACGCCTGAATCGCCGCCGACGAACTCGCCGACCACCGCGCCGACCACTGCCAGCGTGATCGAGATCTTCAAGCCTGCGAATATCGAGGGCAATGCGTTGGGCAGACGGATCCTGAGGAACGTCTGGAATTTCGACAATCCCATCGAACGTGCCAGATAAATCTTCTCCTGCTCAATCGCGCTCAGGCCCATCACCGTATTGATGACGATGGGAAAGAACGCGATCAGGAACGCGATCAGCACTTTCGGCAACAACCCGAAGCCGAACCACACCACGAACAGCGGAGCAACAGCCACCTTCGGCATCGCCTGTGTCGAGACCAGAATCGGATAGATCGCTTTCGAGAAAACCGGCCAGTGAAAGATGCCGAGCGCCAGCGGAATGCCGATCGCGATGCTGAGAGCATAACCGAGCAGAATCTCGACGGTCGTCACCCCGGTTTCGCGCGTCAAAATCCACGCATTGTCGCGACATGCAGCGAGAATTTCGCTTGGGGCCGGAAACAGATAATTCGGAATCTCGAAAAAGTCAGCAGCGAGTTCCCAGATCAGCAGCAGGGCGGCTGTGACCAGCAACGGCGAAAGAAATTCCGTGCGCCGGGCGCGTGCCCGGGCCTTCCTGCTTTCGTCCTGAACCCGCTGCTCCACCTGCTCGATGCTGAGACCGGATTCCTTCTCCGCAGCCGCGGCTAGTGACATGTTTGACGGCTCCATCTAATGCTCGCGCAATACGCCGCGCGCGAGAAAGACATCGAGAATCTCGCGGCTGTAAGCTGCGAATTCCGGCGTCTCGCGCATTGCCAGCGTTCTCGGGCGCGGCAGGTCGATGTCGATGATCTTGTCGACCTTTCCCGGTCGCGGCGTCATCACCACCACGCGATCCGACAGGAAGACGGCCTCGGCAATGCTGTGGGTGACGAACAGGATCGAGGCGTTCTGCTTGCTGCAGATATCCTGCAAGTCGAGGACGAGCTGGTCGCGCGTCAGCGCATCGAGCGCGCCGAACGGCTCGTCCATCAAAAGATGCGACGGACTGTGAAGCAACGCGCGGCAGATCGAGACGCGCTGGCGCATCCCGCCTGACAGCGACTTCGGATACTTGTTCTCAAATCCCTTCAGGCCGACTGCTTCGAGCAGTTCCCGGGCGCGCACTTCGGCGGCCTTCAGATTCATCTTGCGCGCTTCGGCCTGCAGCATCACGTTCTCAAGCGCGGTCCGCCACTCCAGCAGAACATGACTCTGAAACACAACGCCGATATCCGTGCGCGCCTTGCCAACGGGCCTGCCCTCAACGAGGATATCGCCATCTGACGGCGTGGTCAGACCGGCCGCAAGCATCATCAGCGTGCTCTTGCCGCAGCCGCTGGGTCCAACCAGCGAGATGAACTCGCCGCGCCGCTGAGAGATCGATACGCGATCCAGTGCCCGGACCGGCCCCTCCTCGGTCGGATACACTTTGCTCAGCGAGCGCACCTGCAAATATGCAGGTGCCTCGCTCGCCGCCGTCATCGTCATCTGAGCCGGCACGGTTTCAAATCTCCCTGAGAGCAAAATTCGCCGTTCACGTGCGGCGCTGGCGTAGGATGCGCTCGCCGCCGGCGGCGCATCACACCGCACATCCGGGAAAGCAAGTAGCGGGCCATCGACCCGCTCAGGATCACGCGTTCTGCGGGGGAATGAACTCCTTCCCCTCCGGCACGAATTCGTTGGTATAGAGGGATGCCGCATCAAGCGGAGTCGTGACGCCGCCGTAGGTCTTCAGCACCGACACGGTCGATTCCCAATCCTTTTCCGGCATCCATCCGAGGGGCTTGTCCGCCGTGCTCGGCGTCACCCATGTCCGCCACGACAATTGCGCCTCGCGCAGGGAGATCGCCGGGTCCGCAGTCTCCAGATACTTCTTGACGATCTGCGTCATCTCTTCCGGGTTGGCGCGTGCGTGAAGGAATCCTTTCAGCGTCGCACGTACCATGCCGCGCACGACGTCCGGCTCCGACAGCATGTCATGATGCACGATGACGCCATTGCTCATGCAAACAACGCCCGCATCGGCGTACCAGAATGTACGAACCTGCTTCTTGCCGCGAATCTCGATGGACGGGACATAGCCCTGCGCAAAACCGGCAATCGCAGCAACCTGGCCATTGATGAGAGCCGGCCCGGCTCCCGCGCCGTCAACATTCACGACGCGCACCTTCGAGGCATCGAGACCCGCGCCCTTGAGGAATGCCGGAAACTGCTGAAACTGTGCAGAGCCTGTCGCGATGCCGACGGTCTTGCCTTCGAGATCCTTCGGCTCCTTGATGCCGGACTCTTCCAGCACCATGACGGCAGCCGGATTACGGCGGTACACGCCACCGACCATCTTCAGCTTCATGCCCTTGGACACGCTGTTGCCGACGACGTAGCCGTCGGCGAATCCGAACTGCGCAGCCTTCGAGCCGACGATCTGCGCCGTGTTTCCAGAGCCCTTGCCCTGATTGATGGTCACGTCAAATCCTTCGTCGGCGTAGAATCCCTTGTCTTTGGCGACGATGAATCCGGAGTTCGGCCCCTGAAACACCCAGTCGGTCTGCAGGCTGATCGGCCGCAGGGTCTTGGTCGACTGCGCCCGAACGATCGCCGGCATCGACAGGGTCGCGGTCATGGCGGCGCCCGCTTTGAGAAGTCCACGTCGCGTCGTCGAACCTGAAGCCATACCCCAACTCCCGAAAGTGTGTAATTTGCTGCAATTATTGCTCGGCCATACGCAAAGTCAATGCTAACTAACTAGTTCGTCAATCGCATCTTTATGCTCATTTCTTCAGCTTACTCAGGCTAAGTTTCGTGCAAGATGGCCCCGCTTTGCTGAGCTGGGTCACCCCGCAGATGTCGCGGATCGAGGGAATATCCTTATGGCTTTCTCACTGAACAATCGTGTCGCGATGGTCACCGGCTCAGGCCGGGGAATTGGTGCGGCTGTTGCGCGCAGCCTCGCCGCCGCCGGCGCAACTGTCCATCTCGCCGATGTCGCGCCCGAGCGCGCGGAATGCGTCGCGAGTGAGATCAGGTCGAATGGCGGAAGCGCCCACGCTGTGGCTCTCGATGTCACCAGGCCGGAAAGCTGGGATTCGGCGATCGCCGATCTCCAGAACACATCCGGTCAGCTCGACATTCTGGTGAACAATGCCGGCATCACGATTTCCCGGTCCGTCGAGGAGACCACGCTGGAGGAGTGGCGGCTGATGATGAGCGTCAATCTCGAAGGCGCATTCATCGGCATGAAGGCGGCGCTTCCTCTCATGAAGGAAAGCGCTCAACGAACGCCGTTCGGCGGCTCAATCATCAACATGAGTTCGGTGTCCGGCATTGTCGGCACGCCGAATCTCTCTTGCTACACGGCGACGAAGGCCGGCCTGCGCTATTTCAGCAAAAGCGCGGCCATCGAGTTCGCCCGGGCCGGCTACCGCATCCGCGTCAACACCATCCATCCCGGTCTGATCGAGGGAGCTTCGGCGGACGTCCTCTTCAACGCCAGCATTCAATCCGGCCAGTACGGAAATATGGACGAAGCACGCACGGCGTGGACCGCCCGCTTCCCCGTCAACCGGATGGGACGTCAGCAGGACATCGGAGGCGCCGCCGTGTTTCTTGCCTCCGACGAATCGAGCTTCATGACCGGCGCGGAACTGGTTGTGGATGGTGGCCTTTCCGCCCAATAACCGACCATCCAGCGCCAATGCCGACCTTCACCTGAAGGGCGGGGCTTTCTGTTGTCGCGCTGGTTCACGTCCCCCTGCTGGCCCCGCCCTGCACCAGTCGCCAGATGCGATCGGGCGACAACGGCAACTCCATCGGCTGCACGTTGAAGTCGCGAAGCGCCGCCGCGACCGCGTTCGCAAGAATCCCGCCGACCGGAAGCGTTCCGCCCTCGCCCGCGCCCTTCGCGCCGAGTGGATGGTTCGGCGAGGGACGCAGCTCGATAGACGACGAGCGAATATTCGGAAAGTCCGTCGCCAGCGGCACCAGATAGTCCGCCAAGGATCCTGACAGCATCTGCCCCTCGTCATCATAGACGAAGTGCTCCAGCAGCGTGCCGCCAAGCCCCTGCACGATCGAGCCAATCGCCTGTCCGTGCAGGGTCAGCGGATTGATGATCCGCCCCGCATCCTCGATCGCCACATAATCGACGATCTCGATATGCCCGGTCTCGGCATCGACGGCGACATGCGCCACATGGCTCCCGTAAGTGTAGGTGTGCTTGCTGTTGTGGAACGTCGCCTCGAACGAGATATCCTTATCTCCGAATTCCCGCAGTTCCGCCGAACCTCCGTGCCGCGCGATCACCCGCCCGCCCTCGTAGCGCACATCCTCGGGCGCGCACTGCAACAGCTGCGCGCCCGCGGCGAGAATCTGCGAACGCATCTCTTTGGCCACCAGAAGCACTGCATTGCCGCCCATCACGGTGGAACGCGAATGATAGGAGCCCCATCCCTCCTTCACGTAAATCGTCGATCCGTGGAATACGCGGATCGCTTGTAGCGGCAATTCCATCGCGTCGGCCGCGATCTGCATCAGGATCGTCTCGACACCCTGGCCAACGGCGGACGAGCCGACATAGAGCGAGATCGTTCCATCCCTCTCCAGCTTCATGCGGGCATTTTCGCGCGGCCCCGCAGCGCCGCCTTCGACAAAACATCCGACCGCGAGGCCATGATAGCGGCCATCGACCAGCTGGCCCTGAAGATGCTGCTTCCCGAACCAGTCCGCCTTCGCCAGACACATGTCCAGCACCTGCTCGTAGGCACCGCTGTCGAGTTCGGTGATCACGGGATCCGGCGTGATCGCCGGAAACTGCAACGGCAATTCCTCCTCGGTCAGAAGATTGCGGCGACGAAACTCGACTCGGTCGATGCCGAGATCGTCGGCAGCGAGATCGAACATTCGCTCGCGGAAGAAATCTGATTCATAGCGGCCCGGCCCGCGATAGGTTCCGGACGGCGACTTGTTCGACGCCACCACGGCGACCGAGGCCCGATAGTTCGGCACGCGGTACGCACCGGGCAGAAATTGCCCGACATTGCGCGGCGCGATGGTGGTTGATGTCCGGAAGTAGGCGCCGATATTCATCTGCATCTCGGCGCGGATACCGAGGATGTGCCCCTCGCGATCACAGGCGATCTCGACATCGCAGCCAACGTCGCGTGCATGGGTGACGGCCAGCAGATGCTCGCGCCGGTCCTCGATCCATTTCACGGGACGGTTCAGCGTGCGGGCCGCGAAGGGAACGAGAAAGTCCTCGGGAAAGAATTCGCCGCGCACCCCGAAACTGCCGCCGGCATTGCCCTCGATCATCTCGACCTGCTCCTCCGGCAGATCCAGCATACCCGCGAGAATCTTGCGGTTGGGGAACGGCACCTTGGTCGCCCCCCACGACGTCATGCGCTGCTCGGCCTCGTTCCATTCGGAGACGACGCCCCGCGTCTCCATGGTGATGCCGGTGTGGCGATGCACGTAGAGCCGCTCGCGGCGGGTATAGGGCGCTTTCTCGAACACACCATCCATCTCGCCGCGGGTCAGCTCGTAGCCGAAAATCCTGTTCGAACCATGCGCATCGAACAGCAATCCATCGCCTGCCATCGCCTTCTCGATGCTCGCGACCGGCTGCAACATCTCGATGTCGACGTCGATCAGTTCCAGCGCATCCTCGGCGATCGCAGCCGTGTCCGCCACCACGATGGCCAGCGGCTCGCCGACGAAGCGCACCTTGTCCTGCGCGATCACCGGCTGGCGGAACGGATCCATGCCGGGGTTCGGAAACAGACGCACCGGAATGCGCGGCACGGGGCGGCCGATCTCGTCCGCCGTGAAGACCGCATGCACCCCGGGCAGCGCACGCGCGGCGCTGACATCGATCGAACGAATGTTGCCGTGCGCCACCGTGCTGCGCAAAATGGCCGCGTGCAGCATGCCGTCGCGGTGCACATCGTCCACATAGCTGCCGCGGCCGCGCAGCAACCTGAAGTCTTCGACACGTTCGATCGGCTGGCCGACGAGAGGAACGCGCGCGTTCACGACTGTGCCTCCCTTGCCGACCTTGCCGACCGATAGGCCGATCGGGCCTCCAAAATCGCCTTCACGATGGACAGATATCCGGTGCAGCGGCACACATTGCCGGACAGCACGTGGCGAACCCGCTCCTCGTCGGCGTCGGGCTCCTTTGTCAGCAACGCATGCGCGGTCGTGATCATGCCGGGCGTGCAAAAACCACACTGCAAACCATGGTGCTTCCTGAACGATTGCTGCAACGGCGTAAGTTCGTCGTCCTTCGAGAGTCCCTCGATGGTCACCACCTCCGCTCCGTTCGCCTGAACGGCAAGCATCAGGCAGGAGCGGACCGCCGCGCCGTTGACGATCACGGTGCACGCACCGCACACGCCATGTTCGCATCCGATATGCGTTCCGGTCTGCATCAGTTCGTGACGGATACAATCGCCGAGGGTCAGGCGTGGCTCAACTTCAAGGGATACCGACTTTCCGTTCAGATCGAACGCGACCGGAACTTTCATGACACATCTCCATTCCTCACCGCGGCATCGCGAAGCGCGCGCGCGGTCAATGTTCCGACCAGGGCCCTGCGATAGTCGCTGGCCGCATGAATATCTGAGCCGGGCTCAACGGCCTCCGATGCCTGCGCCTTCGCCCGCGCGATCAGATCGTCGTCCAGCACCCGGCCGTTAAGCAGTTGCTCCACGGCCGCCAGCCGCCGCGGCGTCTCCGCCACGCCGATGACGCCGACATGAGCATCGCTGATTTCTCCCGCCCCCGTGAGATCGAAGAACACGGCCACGCCCGCGATCGCGAAATCCCCGCGCCGCCGCGCGAATTCATGGAATGCCCAGCGCCGGCCGGGCGGCCACGAAGGAAAGCGGATTTCGGTGAGAATCTCGTCTTCGGCCAGCGCCGTCTCCAGCGCCGCGACAAAGAAGTCCGATGCCTTGATGACGCGCGCGCCCGAGGCGCCGACCGCGACCATCTCGCAATCGCAGACCATCGCAACGCCTGGCATCTCCGCCGAGGGATCGGCATGGGCAAGACTGCCACCGACCGTTCCGCGATTGCGGATCTGATAATGCGCCACGTGGTCGATCATGAACTGGAACAGCGGATGCGCCGTGGCGAGGCGCTTGTCTTCCTCGATCTCGCACCACCGTACGCGCGCGCCGACGCGCAACCCTTCGTCCGTGATCCTGATCTCGGACAGCCCATCCAGTTTCTGGATATCGACGAGCATCGACGGATAGGCCATCCGGAAGGCAAGCAGCGGCAGAAGGCTCTGGCCGCCGGACAGCACCTTCGCTCCCTCATTGGCCGCCAGCAACTGCACCGCCTCTTCCAGACTGGTCGGGCAGGCATATTCAAATTGCGGCATCTTCATTGGGGCGCTCCGGACTGCGCGGGGATATGCGGCAGCAGCAGATAGGATTCGTGTTCCGGCCCGGTCAGAATGGTCGTGCGACCGTCGAATATCACGCGAGGCCGGTCCGCTTCGCTGTTATGCAGAATTCGCCCCGATACGCCGGGTGCTTCATAATCGCGTCCCTGAATCGTCAGCGCGAGGTGATAGCCGGGCGGGCAGACAATGCTGGTCGGCCAGATCTCGACGTCGAGCGCATAGGCCCGGCCCGGTTCGAGCATCTGGATTTCGTCATGCGAATGATAGGGACGGTCCGGCCTGGACATCGCAAGATCAAGCTTGCGGTGCGACGCGCGCAGCCAGCCCCTCGCAACGGGCTCGGTATCGCTGGCCCCCGCGAATACCACCTCGCGTCCGTTCGGATCGATCAGCCGTAGCGTCGCGAAGATATCGGCGTCGCAGGTGCTGGACGAAATCCACAACCGCGCCATCAGCGGCCCGGTGAACTCGGTCTCCTCGACGAACGGCTCGGTCAGAAAGCTGACGCCATCGCCCAGCGCCAGAAAGCTCGTCGTCGCGGGTGTCGGCGACGGCTCTTCCGCCAGCATGCGCGATCCGGCGTCGAGATACAGCCGCTGCCACTGCGTCCGCACCAATGGCCACTCGTTTTCGAAACGAGGCGATGCGCCATCGGGCGAGCGGATTTCAAGCCTGATGATCGGCTCACGATCCCAGCCGTTGTCCTCGCCCTTCAGGAAATGCGCGAAGAATCGCTTTTGCCGCGCGATATAGGATGGCAGATAAAAGCTCTCGAAATGCGTGCCGATATGCATATCGAGCCACTTCTGCCGCGATCCCGCGCGCATGAAGCCTTCGATGTTGCCGCGCAGATGCAGGCCCGGCCCGCCCCAGTTGCCTGCGGAGAACAGCGGCACGGCGATCCGGCCGAGATCGGGCGAGCGCTGGCGGTACCATGCATCGTCGAGCGGATGGCGCAGAAGATCGTCGGCGTGGTCGGTCCGGTTCGCGCGCAGCAAGTCCTCGCTCAGCGCGTCCCCTGTCGTTCGTTCGCCGGTCTCGCGGTCGCGATGATGCGTCGCGCCGTTGCCGTGCTGGTTCGGCAGAACCTGCCTCGGCCACCAGGCAGTCGGAAACAGATTGCTGAAGATGCCACCGTGATGGCTCCAGTCGCGATAGAGGTCGCAACCACCCTCCCAGGGACAGATCGCCGCCAGATGCGGCGGTTGCAGTGCCGCCACCTGCCACTGCTTGATCGACAGGTAGGAAATGCCGATCAGACCGACCTTTCCCGTCGACCACGGCTGCTCGGCCGCCCATTCGATACAATCGTAATAGTCCTGTGTCTCGCGCGGCGAAAACGGATCGAGATATCCCGGCGATTTGCCGCTGCCGCGCCCGTCCACAGAAATCACGACATAACCGTCCGGCACCCAACGCTCGGGATCGATCTTCTCCCAGCGCAGATGGTGGCCGCTCGATCCCTCGCACAATGCCGGATTGAGAATCTGAAGCCTGTCCCATTGCGGCTTGTAGCCATCGGCGAAATGGATATCCTTGCCGTAGATGCCGAGCGACATCAGAACGGGATAGTTCCCCTCGCCTTCGGGCCGATAAACATTGGCGCGCAGATGGTGGCCATCGCTGACCGGGATCAAAACATCCTTTTCGACAAGCATTCAGCGTCCCAAACGTGACAGGGACCCTGATCATCCGGGCCCTGGGCCTCTCCGGCACGAGGCGGAGATTGACGACTAACCATTTAGTTAGTCTAATGAGCAGGAGCGGATCGTCAAGCCGATCCCCGCTCATCGAGAAGGCAGATGCTGCCCAATTCGCGGTCCCATTCGAGCAAATCGTATTGTCGATCTCATGAGTCGTTCGTCGGAACTCCCCCCTATTCCTGCTGAACTCTATGATCTGATGGCCGAGGTCGGCCCGCGCTGGCGCACCAACGTATCAGGCCACGTCGATCTCATGCTTCAGCGATTTTCGGACGTACTGAAGTCCAGTCCGCACGACGGCGTGACCGTGCATGGCGACATCGCTTATGGCGATCACGAGCGGCACGTCATCGATGTCTTTCTGCCCGAAACGACGACATCGCCACCGCCGCTTGTCATTTTCGTTCACGGCGGCGCGTTCGTCAGCGGCCATCGCAACCGGACGGCCCAGATCTATTCGAACGTGCTGGTCTATCTCGCCCGCCACGGCATCGCCGGCATCAATGTCGGCTATCGCCTCGCCAATCACACGAGCTATCCCGGCGCGACCGAGGACATCGCCGCGGTTGTCGACTGGGCCCACGCGCATGCCAGCGAGTACGGCTGGGATACGAAACGCATCTTCCTGATGGCGCATTCGGCGGGAGCTGCGCATGCCGGCAGCTATGCCTACGACCCGAGGTTCCGCCCTGCGGAGGGCTCGCAGCTCGCCGGCATGATCGTCGTCAGCGGGCGGGTACGCGCCGACAACCTGCCGGAGAATCCCAACGCCAACAAGGTCGAGCAGTATTACGGGCCAGATTCATCGCAATACGACAGCTACTCGCCCGTCAGCCACATCACGGCCGACAGCCTGCCGACCTTTGTGGCGTGGGCTGAATACGAGAATCCCCTGATCGACGTCTATTGCGCGGAACTGGTCTACCGGCTGGCGCACGCCAAGCGGAAGGCTCCGCCCTCGATGTGGCTCGCCGGGCACAACCACACCTCGTCGATCGCGCATATCGGCACCGCCGACGAGCGGCTGGGCAAGGCCCTCGTGGATTTCATTCACAATCCACGCTAAGGGCACGCTCCCGTCGCAGAGAGAGTCGGACATCGCATGACCATCGCCCTCATCGGACAAGGCGCCATCGGAAGCTGGATAGCCGAGCGGCTCGAACCCGCGCCCGTCATCGTCAGGCGCGGCGATGCTCTGCCGCAGGCCGACGTGGTCGTGGAAGTCGCGGGTCATGGCGCGCTGGTACAATATGGCGTCGCCGCCCTCGAACAGGGCAGCGATCTGGTGATCGCCTCCATCGGAGCGCTCGCCGACGATGAACTCCTGCAACGGCTGAAGGCGGCGGCGACGCGCAGCAGGATCCTGCTGCCCGCCGGCGCGGTGGTCGGGATCGATGCACTGGCGGCAGCGCGGCGCGGCGGCCTCGACAAGGTGCGCTATTCCTCGCGCAAGCCGCCCGGGAGCCTGTCGGAGACGTTGCCGACGGACCGCGAGAGCATCGTGTTCGAGGGCAACGCCCGCGACGCCGCTCTGCAGTTTCCGAAGAACGCCAATGTGGCCGCCACCATCGCTCTGGCGGGCGTCGGGTTCGAGGCCACGGAGGTCCGCATCATCGCGGACCCGACCGTCGCCCAGAACGTTCACGTGCTGGAAGCCAGCGGCGCTTTCGGCAGTTTCTCCGCACGCATCGCGGGCAAGCCGCTGCCGGGCAACCCGAAAAGCTCCAGTCTCACGGCGATGAGCGTGCTGCGCTGCATCGAGAACCGGACCTCACCGATCGTGCTGTGACTTTCACAGCTTCAGCAGCCGCTTGGCATTGCCCGACGACAGCTTCTCGCGGTCCACGTCGCTCAGCGGCGTGGCCTTCAGCCACTCGACGCCGGCGACGTTCGAGGCATAGGGCCAGTCGACCGAGAACATGATGCGGTCGATGCCCATCTCGGTAATGCAACACTGCAGCGCGGGCGTTGAAAAGAACCCGCTGGTCGTCACGTAGAAGTGCGAGGAGAATACCTCGCGGAAATTTTTCATGGGCGTGTCGCGCGACAGCGCCTCGTCGATCCGCGCCAGCGTGTAGGGGATCGTCTCGCCAAGATGGCCGAGAATGATCTTCACCCCCGGATGCGCATCGAACAGCCCGCTCAGCACGAGGCGCATCGCCTGCGTGCCGGCCTCGAAGGTGAAACCCCAGGCGGCGCGGATGAACATCGGATGGGTGCGCGCATAGTCGCCGTAATAGGCCTTCATCACCGCCGGATTGGGATCGGCCGGATGGATATAGAGCGGCACGTCGAGCGCTGCGGCCCGCGCAAAAATCGGCCAGTAACGCTGCTCGTCAAGGAACGGTCCGGGCGTCAGGCTGTGCAGCATTCCGCCCTTGAAGCCAAGCTTCGTCACCGCGCGTTCGAGTTCGTCCGCGGCAGCCTCCGGGTGATCCGTCGGCAGCGAGGCGAACCCGGCGAGACGCGCGGAATTGGCCTGAACGGCGGCGTAAAGCCTGTCGTTGGCCGCAGCGGTCCAGGCCACCGCGACGTCCTCGCAGAGTCCCTGCGCACCGGGCGGACCATGGGAGACGACCTGAAGATCGATCCCCGCCTCATCCATTTCCCTCAGCCGCTGCGCGCCGAGATCCTCCATCCGCCTGATCAGCGGATTGGACGGCCGCGCCACGTGATGGGCGGTATCGCGCACATTGTTCCAGTCGGGATCGAAGTAGTGTTCCTCAAGCGCGATGATCATGAGCAGTCCTGATTGGCGTTTTATTTGGCGAACCCGCCGGGAAAGGCAGATATGTCACGATGCGCGAACCTTGGCCGTGCGCATCGGAACGCATGCGGGCTGATCTGCCCACGTCGTCGCCAGTTCCCGGTTGATATCGCGTGCGATGGTCCAGCCGCGATAGACGAGGGCCGAGTAAAGATCGACGCAGGTCGCGCCCGCCGCACGCATCGCCAGCACGTCCGCCGCGTAACTGATGCCGCCGTTTCCCTTGATGGGAATACGACCGCGCGCAACGCCCGCGGCAAACGCGACATTGGCAAGCGCCGCGTCGAAAATTTCGCGCCCGTGAAGCGTGCCCGCGCCGGTTCCAAGCGCCGGCTCCTTGACGCGCCGTCCGCCGCCGACCTTCAGGCCGCCGACCCCAGCGCCGATGCAGACCTCGACAAGTTCGGCGAAGCGATCCGGCAACTGCGTGGTGTCATTGGGCACGCGCACCACAAGCCGCCCGGCATGTTCGCCCACGCGGTCGAGCACGCCGCGCAGCATCCCGACCTCGTCGAAATGCTCGCCGGGCTTGAGCACGTTCGGACACATCAGACTGATCTCGACCGCGTCCACCAAAGGCAGAACTTCGGTCACGCCTGCAGCGATATCCTCAGCAGAAAATCCGCCGACATTGGCGAATACCGGCACGCCCTCAGGCCGGCGGCTTAGTCTCTCAAGCGCATAGGCACGCCCCTTGCTCGGCACGCCCATGGAATCGGCGATCGACTCGCGCTCGCGATAGCGCACGATACGCGGGAACGGATTGCCATAACGCGGCTCCGGCATGATCGAGCCGACACAGATAAACCCGAAGCCGAGAAGAGACAGCGCATCGAGCAGTTCGGCATTCTTGTCGAACCCCGCCGCCAGCCCCACCGGGTTCGGAAGATCGACCCCGGCAAAGCGGGTCTTCAAACTCGGGATCGGCGCGGACAGGCCGCTCAGTGTGGATAGCAGCCGCCACGGCAGGGGCCAGCGCAACGCGGCATGCGCCATCGCATGACTGCGATCCCCCGACACGGCAAACAGCGCCGGTCGCAGAGCGCTATACAGGCTCATGTGGCCGCGCCGGCCGGCTGCGTGGCGGCAGCCGCGTCCTTCGCCGCGCGCCACACCGCAATAAGATCGGCCGACTCGACGACGCTGCCATAGTCCCGATTGAACCGCTTCATCGCCCCGCGGTGATCGTCCTCGCTGGCCGCTCCGCAGCAATCGGCCACCATTGTCACGTAGTAGTCGGCGAAATAGGCGTCGCGGCCGGTCGATTCCACGCAGGTGTCAGTGGCGATGCCCGTCAGCAGCAGGCTGCGGATGCCCTTTTCCTTCAAAAGCTGCGGCAATTCCGTGCCCACCATCGCGCTGTAGCGATGCTTGATAACCACCGGCTCGTCCGGCGCAGGCGCGACCCGATAGAACTCAGCCCCCCACGACCCCGTCAGGCATCGAGGCATCTCCATGTTGAGGCGCGCGTTTCGTTCCCGCATCGGTTCCGACAGATCTCCGGGATCATAGATGGCGCGAACGAAAATCACCTGAACACCGGCCTCGCGGGCCTGCGTGATCAGCTCAAGCAGCGCCGGGACGCGCTGCTGCTGAACCACCCCCAGATCGCCGCCCACCTTGTCGAAAAACCCGCCAGTCGCGGCAAAATCGTTCTGGACGTCGATCACCAGCAGCGCGCTGTGCCGGGGATTCGCCTTGTCAGCCAAAGTGCGCAGCATGGTGTCGTCGTTCAAAGGAGCTCTCGCGGAATGGATTTCAGCATCGCCCGCATATCCTCAGGGACGCGTGATACCGCCATGCTCGATGAGGACTGACTGGTTAGTCAAGTATTTTCTCAAGCCGGCTGATCTGCCCTGCGCATCGACTGAAACGATGCGCACCGAGCCCAAGAAACGGACATGGCGCCGCCTGTCAGGAGTTGCGTGCGCCGAACCGCAGATAGCCGAGGATCAGATCCTCGACATGCGCGATACGCCCGCTGACGTTATCCTCGGCGGACAGCTTGCGATCCAGCAGGTAGCCGAGCGTGTATTGATTGGAGAGATAATGATAGGCGAGTGCCGAAATCGAGATGTAGAGCTCGACCGGATCGACGCCGCTCCTGAAGTCGCCAGACTCCTCGCCTTCGCGCAAGAGATTTGCGATGTTCTCGAACAGCTTGGAGTAGCCGGCCTTGGCCTGCCGCGTCTTTCGCAGGTGGCGCCCCTTATGGAAGTTCTCCGAGTTGAGAAGCCCGATGAACTCCGGAGATTCACGCCAGTGCCGGAAGGTCAGTTGCACGAGCTTGCGGATGCCGTCGATGGGAGACGCGACATCGAGCGGCCAGGTCATCTGCGCCGCATGCATGCGCTCATACGCGGCTTCGAGCACAGCGATGAACAGCCGCTCCTTGCTGTCGAAATAATGATAGACTAGGTTTTTGGTGACCTTGCTCAGATGCACGATGTCGTCGACACGCGCGCCGTCAAAGCCTTTCTCCGAAAACACCTTGGTCGCCACCTTCAGAATCCGCTGGCGCGTTTCCGGGAATTCCCCGTTCGCGCGCGCGGATCGCTTTCGCGCCACACGTGTCGTTCTCCCGGCGGCGCCGGCAGACTTTGCAACTTTGCTCGCCTTGGTGGATCGGGGGGATGTCGCAGTGCGCATGCGATGAAACTTCCGGAGACATTCAGACCAGTAATAGACTACTGGTTGAGGACACAGCCAAGCAAGGGGAACAAGCGCGTCTGGACGCGAATGCGCACCGATCTCGAACGTTTCAAAGCCTTGTTGCTGACGTGATCCCTGTCAGACGTTCGCATCTTGCGCGATTGCGGCCCCGCCATGGGACGAGCGCGCGCGAATCGAATCGCAGATTTTCTCGGCGATCATCATCACGACAAGATTGGTGTTGGCGCGGGGGATCGACGGCATCACCGAAGCGTCGATCACCCTCAGTCCGCGCGTGCCGCGAACTCGCCCCTCGGCATCCACCACTGTCCCCGGATCGTCGGGTCGGCCCATGCGACAGGTTCCGCTGACATGCGACACGCTCATGGCGTGGCTCTTGAGATACTTTATCAACAGCTCCTCGTTGTTCAGGAGGCGGTCAAGGCTCGGTGCGTTGGATAGCACGTGGCGGGTCAGGACATCGCGCAACCATTTTGGGCCGTCCAGCACGCGCGCGACAACAGCCATCATCACGCGGTTGAATCGCCTCACCTGACTGACAAAGCGGATGAAGGGACTGAACCGCACCGCGAACGGCTCTTCAATGACGTTCGCCATCTCCGGATCGCGCAGCAGGCGCGCGATAAAACGAAACCCGTCGGCGAGCCGCTCGGCGTCTCCATCGGCGCTCAGCAGATTCAGCCGCACGTCCGGCATGCTGCGCGGATTTGTATCCTTCAGGGTCACCTCGCCGGTTGAGCGGGACTTGTTCAGCCACAGATAGAAATAGGCGACGCGCTGGCCAACCGCGTGCCATCCGGAGGACAGGCCCGTCTGGACATACAGATCCGACGGCAGCGAGGTGCGCGATGTCGAGGTGAAGCGCACCGCCACGTGCCCGGGCTTGACCAGCCCCTTCGGCATCCGCGCGTGCGGCTTTACCACGGCGCAGATATGCGTGCCGGGATGGTCCCTGAGATTTTTCCCGACACCCTCCAGCACGACACGCGGCGCGATGCCGTGTTTCGCCAGCACGTCGGCGGGTCCGATTCCGGCCCGCATCAGCATCGCCGGCGTCTGCAGCGCACCCAGCGACAGAATCACCTCGCCAGCGCTGACATGGACGCGGCCCTTTGGCCCCTCATAGGTGAGCCCCGTGGCCGTGGTGCCATCGAACGCCAACTCCGTCACCAGACTGTCGGTGACGATGGTGAGATTGGGCCTGTTCCGGACCTCTTCTGGCAGGTAGGCGCGCGCGGCCGACACCCGTTGATAGTTCTCGTTGGTGAAGGCCGGCGGGAAATGGCCATCCTCAAACACGCCGTTCTGGTCCTTGATATCAGGCAGCCCGGTGTTCTCGACCGCCTTCGCCAGTCGCACCGAAAACTCCGGCCATTCGGCGCGCGGCACGCGATAAATCGGGATCGGTCCCTTGTCGCCGTGCATCTGCGCGTCGTCTCCGTAGTCGAAATCGCGCTCCAGCTTCCTGAAATAGGGCAGCACGTCATGCCAGCGCCAGCCGTCGGCACCGAGCCGCGCCCACTCGTCGTAATCATCGGGAATGCCGCGATTGCCGACCTGCGCATTGACGCTCGATCCGCCGCCGAGCACCCGGCCCTGCTCGTAGAACCTGTCGCCCTTGCGACCCCGGAACGGGATGACGCGCAGATTCGGCCACAAATAGCGCGTGCCGTGAAAGATCACGATCGGTGCGGGACTGAGAATTTCCGGCGGCTCCCTGCCGGGCGCTGTATCCTGCCCCGCCTCGATCAACAGAACCCGGACAGACGGATCTTCCGACAGGCGCGCGGCGGTGACGCATCCGGCCGAACCTCCGCCCGCGATCACATAATCGAAGTCCCGGTTCGGCGCGGTGCTGGACGTCATTCGGAGAACTCCTCGATCGCGCGCATGATCCGCTCCCGCGAAATCGGCATGTCGCGCACCCGCACGCCGAGCGCATGGGCCACGGCGTTGCCAATCGCGGCAGCCGTCGGTCCGGCCGCACATTCGCCGACGCCCAGCGGCGGCGCACCCGGCCGATCCACAAGCTCGATTGTCATCGGCGGACACTCGGCGAAGCCGAGAATGGGATAGCTGTCCCATGTCTTGTTGACGAAGCCGTCCCGATTCCAGCTGACCTGTTCCTTCAGCGTCCAGCTCGCTGCCTGAACGATGCCGCCCTCGATCTGATTGAGCGCCCCGTCGCGGTGGACAGGCGTACCGCAATCGACCACGGCATGGACCTGGTCGAGCTTCACCGTATTATCCACGCTGAGCGCAACAGCAATGGCGCAGTAGGCATTGCGGTTCTTGTATCTCGCAAATCCGAGACCGAGGCCGCTGCCCGAGCCGGGCGCTTGCCGGCTCTGCCAGCCCGACAGCTCCGCGACCCGTTCGACGACATGCCGGGCGCGGGCATCGTCCAGATGCGCCAGACGAAATGCCACCGGATCGATCGCGGCCCGCGCAGCCAGTTCGTCCATCATGCTTTCGATGGCGAAGACGTTGCAGTGTGCACCGAGCGAACGCAGCGACGACGAGCGCAGCGGCCCCTGCGGCAGCAGATGAAAGCGGATATCGCGACCTGCGATCCGGTATAGCGGCGTCGCATTGCGGTCGCCGGTCCCGGCGGGCCCGGTCAGTTGAACCGGCCGGTCCACCGGATGCGGATCGGCGATCTCGGACGCCGCCAGCAGATTGATGCCGCGCTCTTTCGCCCCCGGTCGCGCAACATGCGGCGTGCTGAAGATATCCGCCTTCCAGAACGATATCCGTGACTGATCGTCGAGTCCGGCCTCGACGTTCACGCGCATCGCCGCACCGAACGGCGACCAGCACAGCTCGTCCTGCCGGCTCATCGCGCACATCACCGGCACGCCGCTCGCACGCGCCAGCAACGCGGCGTCGAGCGCCACGTCGTCGGAGCCATTGTGGCCGTAGCATCCGGCCCCCATCGCATGCTCGACCTCAACATGATCGAGCGGGACGCGCAGCGCCCGGGCCAGCGCATCGCGCAGCGGATAGACGCCCTGCGTATGCGAGATCACGCGCACGCGCCCGTCGTTCCAGATCGCGATGGCCGTGCTGGGGCCGATGGAGGCATGGGCGAGATATGGCCGCGAATAGCTGGCCGACACACGCACGGAAAGTGCGCGATCCGCTACATCGGCGTCTCTGGCAATCTCGAATGTCCCGACGGGATCGCGTGCCTCCAGCCAGTCGGGACGATCCGGCGCGTCGCCAAGTTCGCGCACGACGCGCCATGTCGCCGATCCCCGCAGGCGCGCAACCGCGTTCGCTGCGATTTCCATCCGCGTCGCGACGACGCCCACGAAACGGCCATCGACAACGACCGAAACGACGCCCGGCATCGCTTCGACCCGCGCGATATCGACGTCGACAAGGCGGGCATGCGGATGCTCGGGCCGGAGCACGCGGCCATAATGCAGGCCGGGGAAATCGATGTCCTGAATGAAGGCCGCGCCCGCGAGCTTTTGCGGAAGGTCCAGCCGCGCCGCCGCATCGCTGCCGGCGGTATCCTCGTCGATAAAATCCGGCGCCGGCAATGCATCGAACCGCACCGACAGGTTCACATCGCGGCGAAGGTCTGCATATGACAAGATCTCGTTGCTCTGCTGCGATGAAAAGCCCCCCTCGGCAAACCGGACATCCATTTCGCTCAGACCGAGACGGGTCGCTGCGGCTTTTCGGAACAGCATCCGCGCCGCCGCCGCCGCCCAGCGCATCGCGGCTCCGCCCTCCTCGATCGACATGCTGCCGACCGTGTATCCCTCGTCGGGAGCGTGGATCGTGCTTCCCGCGACGACATCGATCTCACCGGGTGACAGGCCGAGCTGGGCAGCGGCCAGCACCGCGATGCCGGTAACCGCGCCCTGTCCGAGTTCGACTTTCCCGGTCTTGATCCGCACGCCCGCGTCCGTCACCTCGATCCACTGCGACAGCAACGGATTTGCCAGAAGCGCGCCCGGCAGGGGAACGATTACCGTCATCGGGTTTCGCTCCGGGCCAGCACCCGATCGATGACTTTCAGGATGCGCGGATGCGCGCCACAGCGACACAGATGCCGCTCGTCGAGAAATGACAGGACTTCGGCGCGCGTCGGCGCGGGGTCGCGTCGCAGAAGTCCCGCGATGCCGACGATCAGACCATTGGTGCAATAGCCGCACTGCGCGGCCTGCTCTTCGAGAAAAAGGTGAACAAGATCGGCCCCAACGGATTCGCCCGCGAGTCCTTCGATCGTCGTGACAGCCTTTTCTGCGACAAGCTCGACAGGCGTACGGCAGGAATGAACGGGAGCGCCTTCGACGAGAACGGTGCAGGCGCCGCAGCGCTCTTCCTCGCAACCGATCCGCGTTCCCTTCAGCTTCAACTCATCGCGGAGCGCCGACAGCAGCGACGAGCCGCCCGGCATCGCGACCTCGTGCTTCGTGCCATTCACAACCAATGCGATGGCGCTGCCCCTGTCGCCGCGGTCGCCCGGGTTCAAATCCCCGCTCCTCGTCTGCGCGGCCATATGGCGGAAATCTCGATATCCCTGCGCACGCGAAACGGCCTCGAGCCCGCCTCGCCTGTCCGCCGCCGAATACACTAACTAAATGGTTAGTTGTCAATCAGCCGGCGGCGCACGAATCTTGCTCAGCCCGCCGATCTTGCTGGCAGCGGGCGACGCTCGGGCTAGAGATTCCAGTGCGGGGTTGAACGGAAGCAACTGGCCAGAAAATCCACCAGCGTGCGCACCTTGCGCGCCAGATGCTTGGCGGGCGGATAGACGGCATATATGCCGAGCGGTGCTTCTTCCACTCCGCCGAGCAGCCGGGTCACGCGGCCGGACTGAAGGCTGGCCCCCGCGACGAAGCTAGGAATCCGCGCAATTCCGAAGCCGGCCTCGGCGGCCGTGAGGCACGCCTCGCCGTTCGAGAAGCGCAAACGGCCTGACACCGGAACCGAAACATTTCCCCCACCGTCAGGCATCGTGAACCGCCAGTTCAGCGGATCGCGGAAATTGGTATCGATGATGCACTCGTGCGCGGCAAGATCGTCAGGAACTGCGGGCACGCCCCGTTTCGCGAGATACCCCGGCGCGGCGACGACGACGATTTTCACATCGCAAAGCTTGCGCGCAATGAGGCTGCTGTCCGAAGGATTTCCGACCCTCACCGCCAGATCGAAACCATCGTCGACGAGATTCATCACCCGGTCGGAAAAATCGACATCGACCTGAATGTCGGGAAACGCGTTGGCGAAATCGAGCAGCAACGGCGTCAGTTGCAACGTTCCAAAAGACATCGGCGCGGTCAGCCGTATCCGCCCCACCGGACTTCCCGACGCGTTACGCACAGATGCATCGAGCAGGTCGAACTCGTCGAGAAGCGGCTTGACCCGTTCGTAATAGGCCTGCCCGACTTCGGTAGGCGACAAGGCGCGGGTGGTGCGCTTGAAAAGCTGGATGCCGAGTTCGGCTTCAAGCCTGGAGACCAGCTTGGACGCCTGCCCGCTGCTCGTGCCCAGCCGCCGCGCCGCATCGGAGAAGCTGCCGGCCTCGTGCACGGCGACAAACATGCGGTCACATTCGAGACGATCCATGCGGTCCTTCCAGAGAACGAAACATGGACCTTATAGCGCTGCACTTTCCCCGGAGCCATCGTCCCCGGAGCCATAGGGTTGGACAAGCCAGCCGCACAGCAACCGTTCTCGTCACCCCCGGCTGACCGGGTCCAGTCCGGGCAATTCCGGTCCGACCGGCACGATGCCGTTCGGATTCAGCGTCTTGATGGAATAATAGCCGCGCTTGATATGGTCGATGCTCACGGTCCCGCGCACGCCAGGCACGGCCAGAACACGAACCATGTAAGCGCTGAGATGCGGATACTCGGAAAGGCGGCGCAAGTTGCACTTGAAGAGGCCGTGATAGGCCGCGTCGAACCGCACCAGCGTGACGAACAGGCGGATGTCGGTTTCGGTCAGGCGCTCGCCGAACAGGAACGGGCCGCTCTCGGACAATCGCGGTTCAAGCTCGTCCAGCATACCGAAGACGTCCCAGAACGCTTCTTCGTAAGCCTGTTGCGTCGTGGCGAAGCCGGCGCGGTACACGCCATTGTTGAGGCGGGGATAGATGCGCTCGTTCAGCGCGTCGATGGCCGCGCGCAGATCCTGCGGATACAGGTCAACATCCCCCTTGGCCAGATCGCCGAAGCCGCTGTTGAACATCCGCACGATATCGGCGGACTCGTTGTTGACAATCGTGCCGCGTTCCTTGTCCCACAGCACCGGGACGGTGGCGCGCCCCGTGTAGTGTGGATCGGCCAGCGTGTAGATCTCGTGCATATAGGTGGCGTTGTTGAGCGGATCGCGGTCGGAGCCGGGATAGTCGCCGAACCGCCATCCCTGGCTGGTCATGGCGGGCTCGACAACCGACACCGACACAGCGCCTTCGAGCCCCTTCAGCCGTCGCGCCATCAGCGTGCGCGAGGCCCATGGACAGATCAAGGCCACGTAAAGGTGATATCGCCCGGGCTCTGCCTTGAACCCTGCCTCGCCGCTCGGGCCGGCGGCGCCATCCGGCGTCACCCAGTTGCGAAAGCCGGAGACCTGACGGACAAAGCCACCCTTCGCGTCCGTGGCCTGCACCGGCTGCCAGTCCGTCGTCCACCTTCCGTCGACCAGCATGGCCGCCAATCCTTTCCTGCCGCCGCGCGACTTACGAAGCCGGCGATGTCACGAGCGAGATGGCGGTTCCCCACGGGTCTCTCAACACTATTGAACCGGACCGGTCCCGCGTGTGTTCCGCGCGTGCCGCAATCGCGGCGATATCGGCAGCCTCGACGTGAATTTCAACATCCGCAAGCCCCGTCGATGGGTAGCTGCGCGGGGCGGCCCCGCGACTGTTCCAGATGTTGGTCGCGATGTGATGATGGTAGCCGTGCGCCGCGAAGAAGCTGCCGCCCGGATAGTGGCATGTCAGATCGAGCCCGAGCACGCCGGCATAAAAATCCTCCGCCGGAGTGATCGCGCCGACCTGCAGATGGACATGGCCCACCCGCGAACCGGGCGGAAAGCCGGTCCATGACTGGTCGCCGCCGCTGGCCATCAGGTCGGCGATATCCAGCGGCTCGGTGGTCATCTCCACCCGCCGGCCCGTCCAGCGCCACTCGGAGGCCGGCCGGTCGCGATAGATCTCAATACCATTGCCCTCCGGATCCGCGAGGTAGATCGCCTCGCTGACCGCATGATCCGATGCGCCGAGCAGCGGAATGCGGGACGCGGTCGCATGCCTGAGCCACTGACCAAGGTCACTGCGGTGGGGTAGCAGGAAGGCTGTGTGAAACAGTCCAGCCTCGCGCGGCGAACGCCGGCGTGCCGATGGGTCACGGCGGAGCTCGAGCAGAACCTCGTTGTCCGCGCCGAGAGCGACGGTTTCGCCGTCGCTCCGCAGCCGACGCAGCCCGACCACCTGCTCGTAATAGGCCGCGACGCGGTCGAGGTCGTTGACCGTCAGCGCGACCCGGCCCATGGCAAGGGTCCGGAGAGGCTCGGCGTTGATCTGTCGGGAGGTCATCGCAGCCGGACTTTCCACCGCAGTTGTCCTTTTCAGCGTTCGCCCTTCGGGGTCGGCTTCAGCGCATAGGGGCCGTCACCTGCGAGCGCCAGCGCCAGCAGCGCGGCGACCCAGAGCGCCAGAAACTCCCAGCCGCCCTTCGGATTGGTGAAGAAGAAGCCGGCCGGGCCGTGGACCGTGGCAATCGCCCCGAGCAGCGGAACGATGAGCGCGACGGCCGCGACGCGCGTCCAGACGCCGAGGATGAGCGCCAGCGCACCGATCACCTCCCACGCGATGATCACATAGGCGAGCCATTCCGGCAGGCCAAGGGAGCCAAAGAATTTCGCAGTTCCGGCTGGTGTGAACACAAACAGCTTCAAGCCGGCATGGGCGAGAAACAACGCGCCGAGAACGAGACGGAGCACGAGGGCAGCGTAGGGAGCAGTCCGACTGTCGATCATGATGAAGGGTTCCACGGAATGTTGCGCGTGCGCGCAATATTGCGTCGGACCTTCTCCATGATAAACCGGCGACGGGCGCAATCACTCCTTCCATTCCGGAAGCAATCGGCGACGCCGAACCTGACTTGGGGCAACAACTTAGGCTACTAGAGCGCCGCCTCGAACAGCGGACAATACGGCAGCACGCCCGTTGCCGGATGGCAGTTGACGTATTCAAATGCCGACGCCTCGGGCATCACGAAGCATTCGTGCCACGTCACCACTTCGCGCTTTTCCTTGAACTTGCGGTTCATCGCGATGGCGTGGCGGTAGATGTCCAGATGCGTCTCATGCGATTTGGCCCAGGCTTCCAGCCCCTCCATCGAGAGGAAATAGGCCAGCACCGAGGTTTCCGCACGCGGCTCGCCGCTCGCGTCGAGATTGGTCATCACGCGCAGAGAGAGCGTGCCGGTCTCCTGCTTGTGTTGCAGCAGGAAGTCCATGCCGCGCATCAGCTTCGGCTGAAGGTTCTCGCGATAGTCGGCGTCCTGCTCCGCTCCGGCCCCGACCCAGAACTGGCCGGAGCGCAGCGCCGTCATGTTGAGCGGGGTCGTCGCTCGCAAGCGCCGGCCGCGGGACTGAACCTCGCGGCGTGGCGGCGGGTTGTCGCCGTAGGGACTGTCGAGCCGGTCCACTGCGGATAACGGCACGCGGTCGCGCGCCGCCCCGAAATATCCGTTCATCGTCATCGGCACGATCCGGCTGCCCGGCGTGCGGCCAAGTCCGATACGATAGTGCGGCGCGGAATAGATCGTCTCGTGCCGGTCGTATGGCACGACCAGCGTCTCGCGCCAGTATCCGGACGACTCGCCGAGCCGGTCGGACGAACCGAACCATTGCAGAAACGCTGCATTCGCGGCCCAGCGCGCATGGCGCGTCGCATCGGTCCAGTAGGCGACAACGATCGCGTTCAGCATCCCCACTTCGTCGGTGAACCGCATGGTCTCATGCGCGCCCGGGCCATCTTCACCGCCGAAAGACGCAAGCACGCGTTCGAAGAACGCGCCCCGCGCGGTGCTATCGAGGCTGTCGGACTGGATTGCGAAATAATCGCTTACCATGGTTGGGACGGGCTCATCCCAGCGCAGCGTATAGCGCGGTGCAGCCGGCTGATGGCCCTCCGGCCGCCGCGCGGGCACCGTGCGCAGATATTCGACGTGAAAGACCATCGGCGTTTCCTGATATCTTGTTTTCAACCCGCGACGTGAACAACCGGCGGCATTGGCTGCTCGTTCACCACCAGCTTGAACACGTCCGGCCGCGCATAGTGCCCCACTGCATCGAAGTCGAACTTGCCGCGCGGAATGTCGTCGGTGTCGAGGTCAGCCGTCAGGATGGTTTCGCCGGAAAAATCCGGCCCCGCAACGACGCGTCCCAGCGCATCCACGATCAGGCTGCCGCCACGCATCAAAACCCGTTCCGGATCTTCCGTCATGCCGTTGTGCATGTCCGCCGGAAACTCCGAGCGCTTCAGATACTGGCAGGCGGAGAGCACGAAGCACCGCCCCTCCAGCGCGATATGCTGCATGGTGGAGAGCCATGAATCGCGATCGTCCGCGGTCGGCGCGCAGTAGATGGCGATATCCTTGCTGTACATCGCCATGCGCAGCATCGGCATGTAGTTCTCCCAGCAGATCACCGAACCCATCCGTCCGAAAGGCGTTTCCACCGTGGTCAGCGTCGAGCCGTCGCCGAAGCCCCAGCACAGGCGTTCCAGTGCCGTCGGCATCAGCTTGCGATGCTTGCCGAGCAGCCGGCCGTCGTCGCCGAAAAACAGCGCGGTGCAATACAGCGTGCCGCCCTCGCGCTCGATCACGCCGATGGTCAGGAAGATGCCAGCCTCCTTCACGGCTTCGCCCAGCGTATCGGTCTCCGGTCCCGGCACGTTGATCGCGGCTGCATGATAGTTGGCATATTCCTGCCGCCCCTCGGGCGTGCGCGCGCCGAGATAGATGTGGAAGTCGGCGCCCTTCGGATATCCGCCGATGAAGGCTTCCGGAAATACCGCCACCTTCGCGCCGCGGCGGCCGACCTCACCGATCAGCTCGACAGCCTTGCGCACCGTGGCCGGCGTATCGCCCGGCACCGTCGCCGCCTGAACCACCGCCGCCCTGAACTTCGCCATCGTCCTGTTCCTCTGTCAAATTCCAAGATAGGTGCGCCGCACCTCGTCATTGTCCTGCAACTCGGCGCTGGTTCCCGACAGCGCCATCCGCCCGCTTTCGAGCACATAGCCGCGATCGACGATCTTCAGCGCCGAGCCGACGTTCTGCTCGACCAGCAGCACGCTCACGCCGCTGGCGTTGATCTTGCCGATGGCGCGGTGCACCTCCTCCACCATCAGCGGCGCGAGACCGTGGCTGGGTTCGTCGAGCAGCAGCAGCTTCGGCTTGGCCATCAGCGCGCGGCAGATCGACACCATCTGCTGCTCGCCGCCGGACAGCGTTCCGGCAAGCTGATGCTTCCGCTCGCCGAGCCGGGGAAACAGATCGATGCAGGCCTGCAGCTCCGCCTCCTCGAAATCGCTGCGACGATGGAACGCGCCCATCACCAGATTCTCGATGACGCTCATGTCGCGGAACACGTGGCGTCCTTCCGGCACGCAGGCGATTCCCCGGCCGACGCGGCGGTGGCTCGGCAGCGCGGTGATATCCTCGTCCTCGAACCGGATCGACCCGCTGACGCGCGGCACCGTGCCGACGATGGCGCGGATCATGGTGGTTTTGCCGGCGGTGTTGGCGCCGAGCAGCGCGACCGTCTCGCCCGCGTTCACCGTCAGGTCGATATCCGACAGCACGGGACGTGGACCATATCCAGCGGACAGCCCTTCAATGCGCAGCATGGGAGCTCCCCAGATAGGCCGCGATCACCTGCGGATCGGCGGAGACCTCCTGCGGCGTGCCGTTGGCGATCAGCTTGCCGAAGTTGAGCACCAGAATGCGCTCGGACAACTCCATGATCGCGCGCATGTGATGTTCGACCACCATCAGCGTGATGCCGTCGCGATCGCGCAGCGCCCGCAGCGCGGCCATGATGGTGGTCATCTCGGTTGGCGTCAGCGCCGCCATCACCTCGTCGAGCAAAACGAGTTTCGGTCCCGTTGCCAGGGCGCGCGCGACCTCGCCAAGCGCCTTCTGCGGGAAGGTGAGATTGTCCACGTCCTCGTCCGCATTCTTCAGCAGCCCGACCTTGTCGAGACACTCGCCGGCGATCTCCTTCGCCTCCTTCAGACTCGCGCGGGAAAGCGCGCCGATCACCACGTTGTCCCTCAGCGACATGCCGGGAAACAACGCCGTGTTCTGGAACGTCTTGGTCATGCCGCGCCGCGCGATACGATGCGGCCGCAGGCCGTTGACCGGCATGCTGTCGAAGGCGATCCGGCCTTCGCTCAGATGCGTCATGCCGACCAGAGAACTGAACAGCGTGGTCTTGCCGGCGCCGTTCGGCCCGATCAGCCCGACGATCTCGCCGGGCTGAACCTTGAACGTCACGTCCGACAACGCCGTCAGGCCGCCGAACCGCACGGTGACGCCGTTCACGTCGAGCAGCGGCGTCATGACGATGCCCTCTTCGGCAACAGCGAGATTGCGCTCAGGCCCGCGGGCTTCCACAGCACGATGGCGATCAGAATGATACCGAAGATCAGCGGGGCGACGCCCGCCGCCTGATTGGAGAGATAGGCCGACAGCACCTCTTCCATGGTCACGATGGCGATGGCCCCGAAGATCGGACCTGTCAGCATACCGACCCCGCCGACGATCGCGATCAGCGCCGCGCGGATCGACACGCTGGTCGGATTGAACACGATGTCCGGATCGATGAAGAAGTTGAACTGCGCGAACATTGTGCCGACCAGGGCCGTCAGCGCGGCCGAAATGGCGCTGCCCGCCAACTTGACGCCGAGCGTGTTGACGCCCGCGACTTCGGCGGCGTCCTCGCTCTCGCGGGTGGCTCGCAACAGATAGCCGAGCCGCCCATTCGACAGGATCGCAAACACGACGCATACCAGCACGAACAGGCCGACCAGGATCGGCACGTAAGGCCCCGCCCCGCGAAACTGCATCATCGACCACGAGTTGCCGAAGAACGGCACCGAGATGCCCTGCGGACCGCCGGTGATGCCGGTCGCCGCTGTGGCGAAGATGCGGCACGCCTCGCCGAACGCCAGGGTGGCGAGCGCGAAATACGAGCCCTTCAGGCGCATGGTCGGCAGAGAGATCAGCAGCCCGACCAGTCCCGCGATGGCCGCACCGAACAACATCCCGAACCATGGCGAGATGCCGTAGCGGATCTGCAGAACGGTCGACGTGTAGGCGCCGATGCCGAAGAACGCCGCATGCCCCAGCGAGATCTGGTTGGCGAGACCACCGACGATGTTCCAGCACTGGCCGAGCGAAGCCGCCAGCAGCATCAGACAGACCACCCGGACGATATAGCCGCGCGGATCGAGCATCGCGCCGGCAACGAGCGCGAGCGCGGCCACGATCGCGATGATGATGAGCGAACGGGTCATCGCGACGCGCCTCCGAGCAGGCCCTGCGGGCGGAATGTGAGGAGCGCGATGAAGATCACGAACAGCGCGAGGTTCTGCACCTGGATCGGCATCACCAGCGTGGACAGCGACTGGATGATTCCGACCGCAACGCCGCCGATCAAAGCTCCCATCACGCTGCCGAGCCCGCCAAGCACAACCACCGTGAACATCAGCACCACATATTGTGAGCCTGATGTCGGGCTCACGGAGGAATAGGACAGGATGATGCCGCCGCCGAACGCGGTGAGGCCGGTGCCGAGGCCGAACGCGATCATGTAGACCCGCCTGGAATCGACGCCGAAAATGCCGGCCGCCATTGCGTTCTGTGCGGTGGCGCGAATGGCTCGGCCGATCCAGGTCCGCGCCATGACGAGCCACAGCGCGACGGAGACCACCAGCGCCATGCCGAATGCCGCGAGATAAGGTACCGAGACGAAGAACGGCCCCAGATGCAGCGACTGGGTCTGATAGGGGGTCTGCACCGTGCGAAAATCTGCACCAAACAACAGAAGGGCCGCGTTCTCCATCACGATCAGCAGGCCGACCGTCAGGAAGATTTGTGATGCGTGCGGCGCATTGATCACCCGCTGGATCAGAAAACGCTGCGCCAGCGCGCCGATTCCGAATCCGACGAGGAACGAGAAAACGGCACCGATCAGTGGATCGAGACCGAGATAACGCCAGGCGAACCAGGCCGCGTACATTCCAAGCATCATGAATTCCGCCTGCGCGAAATTGACGATGCCCAGCACCCCGAACACCAGCGAGAGGCCTACGGCGATGACGCCGTAGACTCCGCCGACGAGGATGCCGTCGATGAGCGCCTGAAAGAACGCGACCACCGGGCGAACCTTACTTTACTTCCTTGCCGAGCCACACCGGCGGAGCCTTGGCGGCCTCCGGCGGATAGACCGTCGCGATATCCTCGCCCTTCCACTGCACGAAGATCGGGAAGCCGACCGAGGTCAGGCCGTTGGCGTCGAAGGCCGTGCAGCCGCCCGGAAGACCAGCGGAGAAGCCGTCGCATTTCTTCAGCTTGGCGATGGAGTCGCGGATCTTGTCCGGATCGTTCGACTTGGCCTCGTCGATGGCCTTCACCATGTGCTGGAACGCGGCGCCGTACATCAGCGACTCGTGCGGCATGAACGTACCATGCTTGGCCTTGTAGCGCGCCGCGATCTCCGGCGCGTTGTCGTAATTCGCCGGCGCGATCGAGAACACGCCCTCGGTGAACTCGCCGAGCCCCTTCTTGAAGTCCGGAATGATGTAACCCGCCGCACCGCCCACCGTCGGAATATCCAGCTTCTGCTGGCGCATGGTGCGGATGATCATCAGCGCATCGTTGAAATACGACACGGGGAACACGAGATCGGCTCCCGATGCGCGGATCTTGTTCACCAGCGGCGCCGCGTCGGTGACGTTCAGCGGATAGCTTTCGTCGAGCACCACCGGGATTTTTGCCGCAGCGGCGGCATCCCGCAGCCCCTTGGCCTGCGCGGTGCCGTAAGCGGTGTCCTCATAAAGGATCGCCGCCTTGGTGATCGGCGCGCCGGCGCGCCTGGCGATATCCACCGCATAGTCGAACTGCTTCTGGCCGATGGTCGAGGCCTTGTTCGAAACCTGGAAGATATACTTGTAGCCGCGGCTCGTGATCTGGTCGGCGAAAGAATGCGTGATCATCGGAACGCCGAGACGCTCCGTCACTTCCGATGCCGCCAGCGTCGTCGAGCTCACGAACGAGCCGATGATGCCGACCACCTTGTCCTGGCTGACCAGCCGCTGCACGGCCGCCGCTGCCGCATTCGGCGCGGGAACATCGGCGTAGACCAGCTCGACATTGGCGCCGAGCGACTTGATGCCACCGGCCGCCTTGACGTCCTCCAGCGCGAGCTCGACGCCATTGCGGATATTGATGCCGAATTGCGATGTCGGCCCGCTCAGCGGCACCAGAATCCCGATTTTCACGGGCTCGGCCGCTTGAGCCTGCAGTCCGATGGTCATCACCGCCGCGCTGGCGATGGCTGCAAGCATTGTCTTTCCGCGCATCACGCTCCCCATCCTTGATGTCGTAATATTTCGACGATATCCGATATTTTGTCCAGATGTATGCTGAATTATTCCTCATACACTTGGATTTTTAGTCACGAATCTTGTGTCAAAATTATTCGACAAAATTCATGAGGCGGGCGCCTTGCCCCGATCGGACCATGCCGCATAGCTCTCGCGCACGAGTTCGAAGCGGTCCCCGGTGCGGGCATACTGGAAGCCGGTCAGGCGGCCGACGGCGCTGTAATGATCATAATTCGTGCGCAAGGTCTGCCGATCGACCACGCCCTCGCGCGCCTGAATGACGAGCACCTCGCCGACCAGCAGATCCCGGCCGTCGCCGAAGTTCATCATCGTCACCTTGCGGCATTCGAGCGCGACGGGGCTTCCCGACAGGCGCGGCACCGCGACCCTCAGGCTGTCCGCCAGCGGCAGTTTCAGATTGTCCGGTTCGCCCTGCTCGGGCGGAAAGTCGATGGCGCAGTCGTTCATCGCGACCGCGAGATCCTCATCGACCATGTTCACCACGAACTCGCCGGACAGACGCACGTTGCGCGCGGTGTCCTTGAGCGAGAGATCATCCCTCGCCTGCAGCCCCACGACAACAATCGGCGGATCCTCGGAGAACACATTGAAGAAGGAATAAGGCGCAGCGTTCACCACGCCCGTATCCGATACAGTGGTGATCAGCGCGATCGGCCGCGGCACGACCAGTCCGGCCAGCAGCTTATAGCGCAATCCGGGAGCCAGCCCGGCGAGTTCGAACGTATCCATGCCGCCCCTTTTTCTTCCAGGCGCGACCGCGCCTCAGGGACGGTAAGAAGCCCCGACACATACTGTCAAACACTCCCGACATATTTTTCGGGACACGGCTATTATTTAGCGCGATGCTTCTTTATTGTGCGTATATTCTGTGTCGAAAACTTCCGACAAGGACCACGATGGATCCCCGCCTGCTATCCCTCGGGCTCGATGAGAAGGAGCAACGCTTCTATCTGGCCGCCCTCGAACTCGGCAGCGCCTCCGTCACTGCCGTCTCGGCGCGCGCCGATGTCTCGCGCACCAACGGATACGATCTTCTGCAACGCCTGCAGAAACGCGGACTGCTCAGCCAGATCGAAGGCGAAGGCGGCGTCAAACAGGTGGTGGCCGAAGACCCCGGCGTTCTTGTTCGCGAGTGGGACCGAACCCGAACGATGCTCGACGATCTCGTGCCGGAACTGCGCTCGTTGCTCGCCGGGCCGAAGGTGCGCCCCCGCATCCGGTTCTACGAAGGCATTGAGGGAATCCGCCGCGCGATGTGGGAAACCCTCGATTGCAAATCGAAGGTTCTGCGCGGCATCCTGTCGATGCATGAATTGCTCGAAGTGCCGGGCGCGGCCTGGATGGACGACTTCATCGCCGAACGGCTGCGACGCGGCATCCAGCTCAACGTGATCCGCTCGCCCTCGCGCGAGAGCGAGCACATCTGGCCATCATCGCACGAGGACCTGCGAGAGCTGCGCTATGCGCCGGTCACGATGGATCTCGGCATGACCATGTATCTCTACGACGAAAAGGTGCTCTACGTTTCGTCCAAGATCGAGAATTTCGCGCTGGTCATCGAAAGTCCCGAACTGTCCGCGCTCAACGGCGCAATGTTCGACGGGCTGTGGATCATGCTCGGCCAGAGAAACAAGGGTGGCTCGTGACGGTCGACGGCAGACCTCATCCGTGCGGACCGGCAGCTATGTCAGCGTTCTTTCCGAAAATGATCGTTCAGCCATTCGGGGTTCGCTGCGGCTCTCTCACAGGTCGCCCCGCCGCTCCCTGCGTTGCCGTGCCATGCTTGACCCCGCCACGCCGCCGGGGCCCCGTAGGATAGAACCCGTACGGGCCGGAGCGTCCTGCCGACATACAAATCCACCCGCGAGGATCGAACCTTGGAAGCGCTGACGATCATCCTTCTCTTTCTGACCAGCGTGGTCGCCAGCAACACCATCTCACGGTCCGCTCTCGTGGCCTTGCCCCTGCCGCTGGTCCAGATCGCGCTCGGCGCGCTGATCGCGCAGGTCACCGATTTCCGGATCGCGCTTGAACCGGAAATCTTTCTGCTGCTGTTCATCGCGCCGCTGCTGTTTCTCGATGGCTGGCGCATTCCCAAGGAAGGGCTGCTGCGCGACCGCTGGACCATCATTGCACTTGCGCTGGGCCTTGTGCTGTTCACCGTGGTCGGCGCCGGGTTCTTCATTCACTGGATGATCCCGGCGATGCCGCTGGCCGTGGCCTTCGCGCTTGCTGCGGTCCTGTCGCCGACCGATGCGGTTTCGGTCTCGGCGATCGCGGCGCGGGTCCCGATCCCCAAACGGCTGATGCACGTTCTGGAGGGCGAGTCGCTGCTGAACGACGCATCCGGTCTCGTCTGTCTGCGATTCGCCATCGCCGCCGCCGTATCCGGAACCTTCTCGTTCATCGAGGCGACCGGCACCTTCGTGTGGCTTGCCGTGGCGGGCATCGCCATCGGCACCGGGCTGACGTGGATCGTCACCACCGCGAAGGACTGGTTCTCGCAGCGGTTTGGAGAAGACACCGGCGCCCAGATCCTGATCAGCCTGCTGATTCCCTTCGCCGCCTACATCCTGGCGGAACAGGCACATGCCTCAGGCATTCTGGCGGCCGTGGCGGCGGGCATCATGATGAACGTTGAGGAACAGTCCGGCCGCGCTTCGGCCACGACGCGGATCAAGCGCAATGCGGTGTGGGAGGCCGTCCAGTTCGCGGGCAATGGCGCGATCTTCGTTCTGCTCGGGCAACAGCTTCCCGGCATCGTCGCTGGCGCAAGGAATGTCGTATGGGAGGCTGGCCATCAGAACGAAATCTGGCTGATCATCTATATCGTGGCGATCAGCTGCGTGCTCATCGCCCTGCGTTTCCTGTGGGCGTGGGCGTCGCTCGGCCTCATCATGTTCCGCGCGGCAAGGCACCGGCAAACGATCGAGTCTCCCGGCTGGCGGCTGCTTGCGGTGACATCGGTCGCCGGCGTCCGCGGCGCGCTGACACTCGCCGGCATCATGACGCTACCCTATGCCCTGCAGGACGGCTCCATTTTTCCGGCACGCGATCTCGCCATCCTCCTCGCGGCCGGCACGATCATCCTGTCCCTGATCGTGGCAAACGTGACACTGCCCGTTCTCCTGAAAGGCGTGAGGCTGCCGGAGGAAACGCTGGAACGCGAGGAAAACGGCGCCCGCGTCGCCGCCGCGCAGGCCGCCATCGCGGCCGTCGAGAAAGTCCTGCACGAGACCGGGAAACAAGGCCGCAAAACGGATCTCTATATGGAGGCCGGGGCCCGCATCATCGCGCTCTATCGGCAGCGCATCGAGAGCCACACCGACACCAACAGGAGCGAAGGGCACGCGCGGGATGGCGACGATATCGAGCGCAGGCTGCGGCTGGTCGCCCTTCGTGCCGAGCGCAGCGAACTCTATCGTTTCGCCCGCGCGGGCAGGCTGCCGGACGAGTTGACCCGCAGCCTGGTCCGCGAAATCGATCTGATGGAGTCGCGCTTCAGCACCCGCTAAAAAGCATGATCCCGGAAAACGGCCGGCTTTCAGACAAGATCATGCTCTTCTGTTCGACATAGCCAGAGTCAGATTCAGCAAACTGAATCTGACTCTAGCTTGTCGGCTTTCGCGACAACGGCGCGGCTTTGCCCTGCAAAAACTCTTGAAGACGCTGGAGCGCCTCCGGCGGGCGCGTCATGGAGGAGTTCAGATACTCCATGAACAGTCCATCATCGTGCGACAAGTCGTTGATGCGCGGCAGCACGTTGGTGATCATCCAGTTGGTGTTGGGCGTGTTGGTCGCGATCTTCCGGGCGAGTTCCTTCGCTTTCGCCAGCGCGTCGCCCGCCGGCACCACATACTGCACGAAGCGGATCTCGCGGCCCTCGCGCGCGTCCATCATGCGTCCGGTCAGCATCATGTCCGCCATGGTGGCGTAGCCGATGATGCGCTGAATGCGGACACTGCCGCCACCGCCGACGAAAATGCCGCGCTGCCCCTCCGGCAACCCGAGGATCGCTGTCTCATCGGCGACGCGGATGTGCGCGGCCGCCGCAAGCTCAAGGCCGCCGCCGATGGTCGCGCCATGCAGCGCCGCGACGAATGGAATCGAGCCGCGCGCGATGGTGTCGAACGAAGCATGCCAGATGTAACGCGGCGGCCGCTTGCGCGGGCGCGGCGCGTCGGGCGCAAGCCTGGCGGCGAGTTCGCCGAGATCGAGCCCGGCCGAGAAGTTGCTCCCGTGTCCGAACAGGACGCCCGCATCAGCCTCCTCGCCTGCGCGCAACACGGCATCGCGCAGTTCACCGGCGAGGGCATCATTGATGGCGTTGCGCTTGTCCGGTCGATTCAGACCGATCAGCGCGATGTTGCCGTCCAGCTCGTAGCTGACGAATTCATATGTCATGTCGTTCCTCCCGAAGCGCCGTCAGGCTGAGGCCTTAAGCGAAAGATTCAGCAGAGCACCCCGCGACGCGCGAGGGCACGCGGCAACCGGCGGCCAGCGCCGCGACGGACAACGACGAAGTGTTCGTCGGCAGGATCGCTCGGTCCGAAACAATCGCTTCAAGCGACCTGAACAGCGCGATCTTGATCTCGAGATCCTCGACAATCTCCTCGACGATCAGATCGCATGCGGCAAACGCGCCGAGGTTTCCGGCCGGCTGAATGCGCGCGATCATCTTGTCCGCATCATCTTCAGTGAGACGGCCGCGCTCGATCAGCTTCGCCAGATCCTTGCGCATCAGCTTGAGCGCGGACGCCACCGCATCCGGCGCGGTATCGTAGAGCGTGACAGCGAGCCCCGCCTGCGCCGCCCACCGGGCGATGCCCCGCCCCATGGTGCCGGCGCCGATGACGCCGAAAGACACTGCGCGCTCCGCGTTCCGCTCTGCCACTGCCATTACAAAGTCTCCGCCGTTCCGAAAATCGCCGTGGCCTGACTGGCAGCCGCGTTGCCCCCGTTGCCGTTGACCAGCGCGACCTTTGCACCCTCAACCTGCCGCTCGCCGCATCCGCCGCGCAGCTGGCGCACTGCCTCGATGACAGCAAAGGTGCCGTACATGTTCGGCTGCACGCAGGACAGGCCACCGCCATTGGTGTTGACCGCCAGCCGCCCGCCGGGGCCGATCGCGCCGTCCTCCACGAACGGACCGCCCTCGCCCTTCGCGCAGAAGCCGAGATCCTCCAGCGCGAGGATCGTGTTGATCGAGAATGCGTCGTAAACCTGCGCCACGTCGATATCGGACGGTGCAAGCCCGGCCATGGCGAACGCGCGCGGGCCACTCTCGGCCGACGGCGTCACGGTGAGATCGTCCATGCAGGAGATGGTGCGATGCCAGGCAGCGACGCCGTGACCGAGCAGATAGACCGGACGTTGCGGTCCGGCAGCCGCCTCATCGGCACGCGTCAGCACGAACGCACCGCCGCCGTCGGTGACGAGACAGCAGTCGTGCACCGTAAACGGATCCGAGATCATGCGCGCCGACAGCACCTCGTCGATGGTCAGGGGATCACGGGAGAACGCTTCGGGATTGAGCCGCGCCCAGTTGCGCGCGGCAACGGCAACCTCCGCCAGATGACGACGCGTGGTGCCGAACTGATGCATGTGTCGCGCGGCCATCAGGGCGTAGGACGACGGCGGATTGAACGGCGCGTAAGGCGATTCAAACGGCGCGGGATCGAGCCTGTTGCGCCAGATGCCGCGCTCGCGCCGGCCGGGCTCCCCGGTGCGCTGATTGCTGCCATAGCAGACAAGAACCCGGTTGCAGATGCCGGCCCGAAGCGCCAGCGCCGCCGGCAACAGATGCGCGACGAAGGCCGCGCCGCCGATATTGGTGCCCTCGACGAAAGACGGCCTGATCCCGAGATATTCGACGACGTTGAGGGGCCACATCGCGATGCTGAGGTTGGCGGTGCAAAGGCCGTCGATATCGCTCATGCGCAGGCCAGCGTCGGCCACCGCGCGCTGCGCCGCCTGCCCCAGCAACTCGATTTCGCTGTATCCCGGCGCTTCCCCGCATCCGGCCGTGCCGACCCCGGTGATGGCGACCGCGCCGCGCAACGTCCGATCCATCACGCCACCTCGTCCGCCACGTCGAACACCAGACGCGCGGAATGGCCCTCGCGCCGCTCGATGCGGGCTTTCACACGCATGCCGATCCGCACCCGATCGACATCGCAATCCGGCACGGTGGACATCAGCCGCACGCCTTCATCCAGCAAAACGAGCGACACGTTGTAAGGTCGCTCGCCTTTGGCGACAGCACGCACCGTGGTGCACGAATAGACCTCGCCACCGCCTGAGGCTGTCGCCCACTCCAGCGCATCGCCGCTGCAATGCGGACAGACCACGCGCGGCGGGAACACACTCTTCGCGCAACTGCCGCAACGCTGCAGCCTGAATTGCCCCCGATCGAGCGCGGCCTGAAACGCCGCCTCCGGCCCGAGCTTCGGATCGCCTGCCATCAGGACTTGGCCTTTTCGATTTCCTGCTGTTGCAGTTCACGCCACAGGATCTTCCCGGCAGGCGATTTCGGCAGGGAGGAGACGAACTCCACCATACGCGGGTATTTGTAGGCGGCCATCTGCTCGCGCGCCCACGCAATCAGCTCGGCATCGGTGAGCGTCCCGTGAAACTGCTCGCGCAACACGATCAGCGCCTTCACGGTCTCGCCGCGGTAGGAATCCGGCACCGCGATCACACAGGCTTCGAGCACCGCTGGGTGGCGATACAGAATGTTCTCGATCTCGGTCGGCCATACCTTGAGGCCCGACGCATTGATCATGCGCTTGGCGCGATCCGTCATGTAGTAGTAGCCGTCGCCATCGACATAGCCGATGTCACCCGAGCGGAAATAGGTCAGACCGCCGATCTCGATGAAGGCCTCGCGCGTCGCTTCCTCGTTGTTCCAGTAGCCCTTGAACAGCTGCGGACCACGCAGCGCGATCTCGCCGATCTCGCCGACCGGCAGCGGCTGCAGCGTCTCAGTGTCGATGATCGCCGCCTGCGTGCCGAAGAAGGGAATGCCGAGGCAACGCGAGCGCGGCGCTTCCGGCGGATTGAGGTGCGTCGTCGCCGCTGTTTCCGTCATGCCATAGGCTTCGAGAAAGGAAATGCCGAGCCGTTCGCGCAGCTGATGCCAGACGGCTTCCGGCATCGCCGCACCGCCCGAACTCATGCGCCGCAGCGGCGACAGATCGCGCTGGTCAAGCGACGGTTCGGCCAGCATGTCGATCACGGCGGTTGGTGGCAGCGACGCATGCGTGACGCGGTAACGTTCCATCACCGCAAGCACCAGCTTGCGATCCCAGCGCGGGATGATCGCGACCGCCGCGCCCGCGAACACCGGACTGGTGACGGCATGACACAGGCCCGAGACGTGATACATCGGCGCGGAGCCGAGCGACACATCGCCCGGCAGCAGGCCGTGCCAGTAGGTCATGCCCGCAGCCGTCTGCATCAGCGAGCGATGGGTATGCATGCAGGCCTTGGGCTTGCCGGTCGAGCCGGACGTATAGGGAAACGCGCAGAGACTGTCCGGCCCTGTGCCAGCCGGCACCGGCGCAAGATCAGCGGCCATGGCGTCGCCCCACGCCGTCGCACCATCCGGTGTCTCATGCGTCGCGGTCAGCCACTCCGGCAACGTCATGTCCGGTTCGGCCGGAAGATAGTCTCCATAGCTGACGGCGAGCAGATGCGCGATATCGCAGTTGTGTGCGGCGGGTGCCGCAACGGGAAGCAGATCGCCTGCCGCGACAAGCACGGTTGCTCCGCTGTCGCGCAGATAGTGCGTCACCTCCGCTTCGCGATTCATCGGGCTGATCGGCACGATGATCCCGCCCGCGCGCAGCGCCGCGTAGAACGCGATCATCCATTGCGGCGAGTTCTGCATGAACAGCGCGACGCGATCCCCGGCCTTCACACCGGCGGCCCGTTGCAGCCAGCCGGCAAGCCGGTTCACCTCGGCATCCAGTTCGCGAAATGTCAGCGTCCTGCCGAGGAAGTGAATGGCCGCGCGGCTGCCATAGCGCGCGGCGGCGAAGGCGAGATTTCCGTCAAGGGTGGAATCGGGAGCAAAGAACTGCGCCGGCCGCCACCGCTCCCTGTTCCCGTCCTGCATTGCCACCGCTCGCTGCCCGATCTGCGTGCCGCAGGATAGCGTCCGCCGGCGCTCTGCCGACATATGCAAATTTGCAAACTATGTTTTCGTTTCTGTTTGCGCGTGTGTAGAATGCGTGATCGCCTCGAAATTCCCGCAACAGGTGCGATGGAAAGCCTCGATCTCAACGCGCTGCTGCTGTTTCAGAAAGTCGTCGATGCGGGCAGCCTGACGCGCGCGGCGACGGCCACACGGCTGTCCATCGCGACGATCAGCCGCCGGCTCTCGGCGCTGGAGCGGCAGCTCGGCTCGGCGCTGCTGGAGCGCAACGCGCGCCGGCTGTCGCCGACACCGCTCGGACGGACAATTCTTGAGCGTTGCCGCAGGATCGATGGGGAGGTCAGCGCCGCGCTCGATCTTGCCACCGAAGCAAGATCGGGTCTCGGCGGCACGCTGCGCGTCAGCCTGCCCGCCGAGTTCGGGCAGGCCTGGCTCGGCCGCGCCACGGCCGCGTTCCTCATCGCGCATCCGGATGTGGTTCTCGACATTCACACCAACGAAGGCACCATCGATTTCGCCCGCGACGAATGCGACCTTGCCATTGTCCTGCGCGAGCCGCCGAACTCGCGGCTGGTTCGCCGGCGTTTGACATCGCTGCGGCGCGGCCTGTTTGCTGCCCCGGCCTACCTAGACGCGAACGGCATGCCCTCCTCGCTGGAAGACTTGACGTCACACGCTTGCCTCGTCACCGAGCTTCAGCGCGAGATCGGTGTCTGGACCTTTTCTCAGAAGCGGCGACAGCGCAGCTTCGAGCCGAAATGGCGCGCCACGGTCGCCAACATCGGCATGCTACGCGAACTGGTGGTGGGCGGCGCGGGCATCGGCATGCTCAACGATATTCTGTGCCGCAACGATGTCCGCAGCGGCAGACTGGTGCGCCTGTTTCCGGACTGGGAGGGTCCGCCGCTGCACGCCACCGCCGTCATTCCCGGGCACCGGATGATCTCGCGCCGCAGCCGGGCGTTTCTCGATTTCATCGCGCGAGATATGGGGAGCTGATCGCCGCGGCGAGCGGCGATCAGTCCGCCGAAGCCTATCCTTTGTCGTGCGGCTTTGCGTTCATCGCCGCCGGCTTGCCGTCCCCACCGCCTCCCGTGACGCGGACCTGATCGCCCTCCGCCACGCCATCCGGCGGCGTGACGATCACCCGGTCGTCGGCCGATAGCCCCGACGCGATCTCGATATCGCGGCCGAGATCGCGTGCGATCGTCACCTGCCGGAACGCGATGCGATCCTGCAGATCGACCGTCGCGACACGCAGCCCCTTGGCATCGAAGATCAGGGCGCTCGCCGGAATGTGCAGCGGTTGCGTCTCGCGTTCCAGATCGATACGGACGCTGGCATAGCTGCCGGGCATCAGCTCGCGATTCTTGTTGTCGAGCGCAAGCTGCATGCGCGTGGTGCCGGTCGCGACATCGACGACCTGCGAAGAGGCCTCGACCGTCGCCGTGAATGGCCGCGTCGGATATTCCGGCGTCGTCAGCGTCGCCTTGGCTCCGATCTTCACCATCGGAACGTAGCTCTGCGGCACGTTGACGTAGACACGCAGGCGCGTGATGTCGGACACGACGAACATCGGCGGGCCCGATCCCGCACCGCCCGTGATCAACGCGCCGAGATCGGTGTCGCGCGCCGTCACCACCCCGTCGAACGGCGCGACGATCTTCTTGTAGCCCGCCAGCGCCTCAAGCCGCTCGACATTGGCGCTCTGCGCTTTCACCGCCGCCTTCCGATTGCGCAAGTCGGCGGTACGCTCGTCGATTTCCTGAGCCGAAACGAAGTTCGAGGCCACCAGTGACTTGCGGCGCGTCAGGGTCGCCTCCGACAGCGTCGCCGCCGATTCCGCGCTGGCCAGATCGGCCCGCGCCTGCAACAGCTGCTGGTCGAGGTCCGGCGCCTCGATCTCGGCGAGCAACTGCCCCGCCTTCACCTGCGCGCCGATATCGGCGGACCATGTCTTCACGTATCCGGAGACCCGCGCATAGATCGGCGCGCGGGAATAGGCTTCCAGACGGCCGGGAATCTCAAGAGCCGACTTGAGCGCGCGTGTGCTGGGCTGCGTCACGGCGACGGTCGGAATGGCCATCACCTCGGTCGCCGCCTGCAGGTCGGCATTGCCCTTCTCGCGGGAGGCGATGCCGGTGACGACCACGACCACCGCCACGCACAACATCAGCGCCCCGAAGACACCGAGCTTGCGGCCGGATACGACGCCCTGACGGGCCTCAATGGACATACGCAGCCTCCGCCACCTGCCGCTCCGCAGCAGGCATTTTCCTGTGAACCATGCTGAATACGACGGGGACGAAAATCAGCGTCGTCACCGTTGCAAACATCAGGCCGCCGATCACGGCACGGCCGAGCGGCGCGTTCTGCTCGCCGCCCTCCCCCATGCCGAACGCCATCGGAGCCATGCCGATCATCATCGCCAGCGCCGTCATCAGCACGGGGCGGAACCGGACGAAGCCTGCCTCCAGCGCAGCGGCAACCGGGTCACCCAGCGCCGCATAGCGCTCCCGCGCGAAGCTGATGACAAGCACACTGTTGGCGGTGGCAACGCCCATGCACATGATCGCGCCGGTCAGCGCCGGAACCGACAGCGTCGTGTGGGTTGCGAACAGCATCCACACAATACCTGCAAGCGCCGCCGGCAATGCCGAGACGATGACGAACGGATCGGCCCATGACTGGAAATTGACGACGATCAGAAGATAGATCAGCACCACCGCACCGAGCAGTCCGAACAGCAGGCCGGAGAAGGCGCTGTTCATGGTCTCCACCTGCCCCAGCAGGACAACGGACGATCCCTTCGGCACGTCCTGTTCCGTCTCGGCCAGCACCTTGCGGATGTCGGCCGCCACGCCGCCGAGATCGCGGCCCTGCGGCGTCGCGAAGATCTGCACCATCGACTGGATATCGTATTGAGAGACCACGGCGCTCGATGCGCCGCGTTCGATCGTGGCGAGGCCGCCGAGGATCGGGGTCGAGGCCGCGCTTGCCGCACTGATCGGCATCGTCTCCAGCGCGCTGAGGGAATCGATGCGATGCTGCGGCGTCTGCATCACGATGGAATAGGATACGCCGTTATCGGGATTGAGATAGTAGGTCGGGGCGACCTGGCTGGAGCCGGCGAGATTGACGACCATGCTGTTGGTCACATCGCGTTCGGTCAGGCCGACATACTGGGCACGGGTCCGATCCACGTCGATGTTGAAAGTCGGGGCCGCCGGCGACTGCTGGATGCGGACATCGGCGAGCCCGGGAATCCGCCGCAGCCGTCGCACCAGATCATTGGCGTAGGCGAAATTGGCCTGCATGTCCCTGCCGCGAATCTGCAGATCGATCGGAGCAGGCGCACCGAAGTTGAGAATCTGGCTGACGATGTCGGCGGGGAGGAACGAGAACGTCACGCCCGGAAACATCTGCGGCAGTTCGCGCCGCAACACGTTCACATGCACGTCAGTCGGACGATGCCCCTCGCGCAGCTTGATCTGGATATCGCCATCCTGCGGACCGATGACGCCGGTGTTGTTGTAGATCAGGTTGATGCCGCTCACCGGCATGCCGATGTTGTCCGTGACGGTGTCGATCTCGCTCGGCGGGATCAGGCGATAGATCGCCCTCTGAATCTCGGCGAAGCGCGCCGAGGTCTCCTCGATGCGCGTGCCGACCTGAACGCGCGCATGCATCAGGATCTGACCGGAATCGACCGATGGAAAGAAGTTGCGGCCGAGAAACGGCACCAGCAGGAACGAGGCGGCGACGCATACGGCAAAAATGCCGACGAACAGCGGGCGGTTTCGCAGGCCCATCGCCAGCACGTCGCGATAGACGAGCCGAGCCCGCTCGAACCGCGCCTCGAAACCGCGCTGGAAACGCACCAGCGGATTGCGCGACGGCTTTTCGTGACCATGCGTGGCATGTGGCTTGAGCAGATACTTCGCCATTGTCGGCACCAGCGTGCGCGACAGGATGAACGACCAGATCATGGCGAACATCACCGCTTCCGCCATGGGCACGAACAGATAGCGCGCGACGCCGTCCAGGAAGAACATCGGGACGAACACGATGCAGATGCACAGCAGCGACACGAACGCGGGCGTCACGATCTGCTGCGCGCCGTCGAGGATCGAGGTCTCGACATCCTTGCCCTGTTCGAGGTGCCAGTTGATATTCTCGATGGTGACGGTCGCGTCGTCCACCAGGATGCCGACCGCCAGCGCAAGCCCGCCCAGCGTCATGATGTTGAGCGTCTCGCCGATCGCAGCCAGCATGATGATCGCGCCCAGCACCGACAGCGGGATCGATACCGCGATGATGACGGTGGATCGCCAGCTGCCGAGGAACAGCAGAATCATCACGCTGGTGAGCAGGGCCGCGATCACGCCCTCATGGGCGACGCCGGTGATGGCTCCGCGCACGAAGGCCGACTGATCGCCGACAAAAGCGATCTTCAAGGCCTCCGGCAGTGCATTCTTGGCCTCGATCACCTTCTGCTTGATGCCGTCGATGATATCGAGGGTCGAAACCGCGCCGTTCTTGAACACCATCATCAGAACGGACCGATTGCCGTCCACGTGCACGATATTCGTCTGGGGCGGATTGCCGTCACGGACATGGGCAACATCGCGCACATAAACCATTGCGCCATTGGCGACCTTGATCGGCAGATTGCCGAGATCGGCCATGCGCGTCGGCGAGTTGTTGAGCTGGATCGTGTACTCGAACTCGCCGATCTTCTGGGTGCCGACCGGCGTGATGAGGTTTTGCGCGGCGAGCGCCGCGGCCACATCCTGCCCCGACAACCCTCGCGCGCGCAGCGCCTCCGGATCGAGATCGATCTGCACCTGCCGCTGCTTGCCGCCGAACGGCCAGGGAATCGCCGCGCCCGGAACCGTGATGAGCGGCGTGCGCAGCTGGTTGATGGCAAGGTCCGCGAGATTCTGCTCGGTCAGGCCGTCGCCCGAAAGCGCCAGCTGGATGATGGGAACCGTGGCCGCGCTGTAGTTCAGGATCAAGGGCGGCGTCGCGCCGGGCGGCATCTGCCGCAGCAGCGTCTGGGAAATCGCCGTCACCTGCGCATTGGCCGTGCGGATATCGACATTCGGCTGGAAGTAGATCTTCACGATGCCGAAGCCGGTGTAGGAATTGGCGACGATGTGCTGAATGTCGTTGACCGTCGTGGTCAGCGCCCGCTGGAACGGCGTCGTGACCCGGCCCGCCATCTGGTCGGGCGGCAGGCCGGTGTACTGCCAGACCACGCCGATCACGGGAATGCGAATTTCGGGGAAGATGTCCGTCGGCGTCCGCAGCGCCGCGAGCGGCCCGATGATGAGCAGCAACAAGGCAAGCACGACGAACGTATAAGGCCGGCTCAGAGCGATACGGACGAGCGAGACCATTCAGACCTTCCAGATTGGTAGCCGCCGGGCGCGCCGAGCCATGGTGGCATTCATTCCTTAGAACACCATGCAGGGGCATGGAAGTGCTTTTGCACGGCGCAACGCCCCGGCATCGGCAGTTCCCGCGCAAAAATCGGGCTTTTCCGCATGCGGTCACGGGGTATTGAGCGGACGGCCGCCCTGCTGGCGGCCTGGTGCCGCCAGACGAGTGCTATGTGACGCCTGCTGTCTGGCGGACCACGGCGCGAACCAGCCCAGCCCGTCGCGCGTCGATCCGCGCGGGCGATATTCGCAGCCGACGAAGCCGTCATAGCCGAGCCGGTCCAGTTCGGCGAACAGGAACGGATAGTTCAGTTCGCCCGCGTCCGGCTCGTGGCGGCCGGGAACACCGGCGATCTGAATATGGCCGACAACCGGAAGCAGGCTGCGCAGCGCCATCGTAACATCGCCGTGAAGAAGCTGGCGGTGATAGATGTCGAACTGCAACCGGACGTTCGGCAATGCCATCTCGTCGATCAACTGCAGCGCCAGCGTGAAATCATTGAGAAAGTAGCCGGGAATATCGCGCGAATTGATCGGCTCCAGCGTCAGGGTGATGCCCCGCGGCGCGACCTGCTCCGCCGTCCACACCACGGCCCGGCGGTAGGCGTCACGATGGACCGGCGATGCGGGATCGGCGAGGCCCGCCAGCAGATGCAGCCGGCGCACGGCTGTTACATCCGCATAGACCAGCGCCTGCCTCACGGCGGCCTGCAAATCACCAACCCGATCCGGCAGTGCGGCAAATCCTCGTTCGCCGCGCGTCCAGTCCCCGGCCGGAATGTTAAACAGCGCGGCCGTGAGCGCGCATTGTTCGAGACGCCTGGCAATCGCCTCCGGCGGATGATCGTAAGGAAACAAGCACTCGACGGCCGCGAACCCCGCATCCGCCGCCGCCGCGAAGCGATCGAGAAACGGCAGCTCGGTGAACAGGAACGAGAGATTGGCGGCGAAGCGGGGCATGGCAGAGATGCATTGTTGCGGATCGTCCCTGCTATACGTCGTTCCGCGCCGGCATAACAGCACCAGGTCTTCCAACTGCTGGCTGTCAAAAATTCAAAGCCCCAGATACGCCTTGCGCACGCCCGGGTTGGCGCTGATCTCCGCCGCCGAGCCCTGCATCAGCACGCGGCCGGTCTGCAGGATGTAGGCGCGGTCGGCGATCTCCAGCACCTCGGCCATCCGCTGCTCGACGATCAGCACGGTCATACCCGCATCGCGGATGCGCTTCACCGCCTGAAAGATTTCATCCACCAGCTTGGGCATGATGCCCTGCGACGGCTCGTCGAGCATCAGCAGGCGCGGCCGCGTCATCAACGCGCGCCCGATGGCGAGCATCTGCTGCTCGCCCCCGGAAAGCGTCTCGGCGCGCTGGTCGAGCCGTTCCGACAGACGCGGAAACAGGCTGAAGACGAGATCGAGCGGCTGCTCGCGGTCGGTCTTGCCGCGAAACATGTAGCTGCCGAGCCGCAGGTTGTCGCGCACCGACAGGCGCGGAAACAACCGGCGATTCTCGGGCACGTAAGCAATACCGCGCGCGGTGATGAGATGCTGCGCGATGCCGTCGATGCGCTCGCCGTCGAAGGTGACGCTTCCCGCGCGCGGCCGCTCCGCGCCGGCGATGGACTTCAGCAGCGTGGACTTGCCCGCGCCGTTCGCCCCGGCGACGCAGACGATCTCGCCCTTCTCCACCTCGATGGACACGTCGGAAATCGCAACGAGGCCCTGATAGGCCGTGGTCAGATCACGCGCCGACAGCATGGCGATCCCCAAGATAGGCGCTGATGACTTTCGGATCGCGCACGACATCGGCGGGCCTGCCCTGCGTAAGCACCTTGCCGAGATCGAGCACGATGGCGCGGTCGACCAGCGGCATCACGATTTCCATGACGTGTTCGACCATCAGCACGGTGACGCCCGAGGCGCGCACCCGCCGCACCAGTTCGACGCCGGTCTGCGCCTCGATCGGCGTCAACCCCGTCAGCACCTCGTCCAGCAGCAGCAGCTTGGGCTCGGTCGCCAGCGCGCGCGCCACCTCCAGCCGCCGCTTTTCGGACGGGATCAACTGGCTGGCCAGTACATCCGCGCGATGGGCGAGGCCGCAGAACTCCAGCACGTCATGGGCCTTGCGCCGCGCTTCGCGCATCACCGTGGTCCGCACGAGGCTGCCCACGATGACATTGTCGATCACCGACATGGTCTCGAAGCTCTTCACGACCTGAAACGTGCGCGCGATGCCACGTTCGCAGCGCGCGGCGGCGGGCAGCGCCGTGACGTCCTGCCCGTCGAACCAGATGGTTCCCTGCGTCGGCGGCAGCACGCCCGCTATCAGATTGAACAGCGTGGACTTGCCCGCGCCGTTCGGGCCGATCAGCCCGACGATCTCGCCGGGCTCGACAGCGATAGAGACATCGGAGTTGGCGACAAGGCCGCCGAACCGCTGCCAGACCGCGCGGGTTTCGAGAATGGGACTCATGAGGTGGCCACAGCCTTCCGCCGCGAAAACAGGCCGATCAGCCCCTCCGGCCGCGCCAGCGCGATCACAACGATCAGGCCGCCATAGACGATCAGATCAACGCCCCGCCCCGATCCGCCGATATAGGAGCGGGTCAGTTCGGTGAGCGGAATGAGAATGGCCGCGCCCAGCACCGGCCCCCACAACGTGCCGATGCCGCCCAGCACTGCCGGCAGGGCCATCAGCAGAGAGAAGTGGAAGCTCATTACGCTGTCGGGATCGATATAGGAGACGAACTGCGCGTAAAATCCGCCGCCCACCGCCGTGAGAAAGGCCGAGACAGCCGCCGCGCCCATCTTGGAATTGAACACGACCACGCCGAGGCTCTCGGCGGCGTCGGGATTGTCCTTCACGGCGCGCCACCAGAAACCCCACTTGGAGTCTTCCAGCCACCACGTCACGAACCAGGCGACACAGGCGAATGCCAGCGCGAAGTAGAAATACGGCAGCTTGCTGCGGGTGAACTGGAACGTCAGCCAGCTATCGCGGCGCACCGGGATATCGATGCCAAGCGCCGCGCCGGCCCACTCCCAGTTCAGGAACAAAAGCAGCGCGATCTCCGCGATCACGATGGTCGCGATCACGAAATAATGCCCCTTGAGGCGGAAGCAGGGATAGCCGAGCCCCATCGCGATCGCCGCCGAGATCAAGCCGCCCGCGACCATGCCGAACCAGGGCAGGACGCCGAATTTGGTGAAAAGCAACGCGGTCGTATACGCGCCGAGACCGAAATACAGCGCGTGCCCGAGCGAGATCTGTCCGCAATAGCCGGACAGGATGTTCCAGGCTTGCGACAACGCGGCATACATCAACGTCAGGATCAGGATGTTCTGGACATAGACATCCTTGATCACGAGCGGCATGCACGCGGCAAGAGCTGCGAGAATGGCGGCGACGATCAGATCGCGGCGACGACGGCTGGCGAATGAACTGTCCATCAGATCGATCCGAACAGCCCGCGCGGCCGGATGACGACCACCAGCAGATACACCGCGTAGATACCGATCGACTTCAGCGAGGGCGGCAGGACAAGGGCAGTCATCGCCTCGACGAGGCCGACGATGATGCCGCCTGCAAACGCCCCGAACACACTGCCGAACCCGCCGAGCGCGACGGTCACATAGGCGATGGTGGCGAACGAGGCCCCGACATCAGGATAGATGTAGAAGAACATCGCCATGATCGCACCCGCCAAACCGACCAGCGCGCCGCCAAGGCCCCAGCCGAGCGCGAACACCCGGTTCTTGTCGATGCCGACCAGCGCCACCGCGCCGGCATCCTCCCGCGTCGCCTCCAGCGCCCGCCCGAAGTCGGTACGGTGGATAAAGAAATAGAGAGCGCCGAACGCGGCGATCGCCACCAGTCCGCCGACCAGTTGCGGTACCGGCAGATAGATGCCGAGAAACGACACCGTCTTGCCGCCGAGCCACGACTGCGGAATGCTGCGATAGTCCGGCGTGAAGAAGAACTGTGCGAGACCGCGCAGCGCAACCGCAAGACCAAAGGTCGCGAAGATCTGCACCATGCCGACATTCGTCTTGGCGCGCATGGCAAAGCGCACGACCAGCACATAGGTCAGCGCGCCCACGATGAACAGCGCCGCCGCAGTGAACGGCCCCGCAACCAGCGGATCAAGCGCGAAGAAGACGAACAGCCCGAACGTCGCGTACATCGCCAGCATCAGGAACTCGCCGTGGGCGAAATTCACCACGTCCATGAGGCCGAAGATCAACGCCAGCCCCACCGCGATGAGCCCATAGAGCAGCCCCATCAGCAGGCCGCTCGCAAGGCTCTGGATGATCGTCTCCGCTGTCACGCCCGCCTCACTTCATCGGCCAGGTGGCTTCGGCAACCGCGGCCTGCGGCGGGAAGATCGTGACGAACTTGCCGCCGACATACTGCAGCAGCACCGGATCGGCGTCGTTGTTCTGTCCCGTCTCGTCGAACTTCACCCGCTTCCAGGGCATGATCGTCACGTCGCCCGGCATGTCGGTGGCGACCAGCGCCTCGCGGATCTTCTCCCCGTCGGTGGATTTGGCGCGGTTGATGGCGTCCGCCATCACGATCAGCCCCATGAACTGGCGCGAGGAGTAGTCGTTGAAGTCCTTGCCGGACTTCGCCTTGTAGAGATCGTTGATGGTGCCGACCATCGGCCGTTTGGCGGCGAGATCGAGCGAGAAGCTGCCGCGCGAGATCACACCCTCCAGCTTGTCGCCGACGGCATCGTACAGCGCCTTTTCCGAGAATCCAGCGTCCTGCGCCACGATGGCGTTGGGCTTGTAGCCGAGTTCACCCATGGTCTTCACCAGCAGGATGCCATCCGTCGTGTAGCTCGACGGCATCAGCACATCGGCGTTCGCGGACTTGAGCTGTTGCACCTCGGCGGAAAGCGAGGGCGAGTTGGCCCGATACTTGATGTCGGAGAGGATCTTGTAGCCGCGCTCGCCCGCGAGCTTGGTCTGGGCGTTGGCCGAGTCGGTGCCGAAGATCGTATCCTCGTGGAACAGCGACAGCGTATCGATCTTGGTGCCCTTCTTCTTCATCGCGTCAAAGAAATCGAACATCGCCTGCGAGAACATCTCGTCATGCGGCGCGGCGCGGAAGTAGAACTTGAGGCCGCGCCGATGCAGGCTCGGCGAGGAGTTGTCCGCCGACAGGAACGGGATCTGGTAACGCTCGCAAACCTGGCTGACGGTCACGGCCACCGAGCTTTGATATGTTCCGACGATGGCGCAGACCTTGTCCTGCGTGATCAGGCGCTCGGCCTCGGCGCGGCCCTTCTGCGGATCGGCCTGGTGATCGGCGAAGACGAGGCGGATCTTCGCGCCGCCCAGTCCCGAAAGCCCCTCGCCCTTCGCCAGCGGAAGCGCGAAGTCGAAATCCTTGTTGATGATCTCGGCCGCGGTGTTGAACGCATGCTGCGCATCCACGCCGATCTGCGCGCTGGAGCCGGACAGCGGATAGATCACGCCGATCACCACCTCGCTGGTCTGGGCTCGCGCCACCGCGGGAAGAAGTGCTGCGGCCGCCGCGCCGCCGAGCAGAACGTTACGCCGATTGATCGTCATCAAAGCCACTCCTTGTCAGGGCACGCACGCGGATTGTTGAAGGGATCAGATCAAAATCAAAGCCTCAAAGCACGGCAAGCTGCGTATTTTTCAGATCGGTCACGAGCATAAGACCGGGCGCATGGGTGATCGCGAACGCGGGCCGCGCCGCCGCGATCACGGCCTGCGGAGTGACGCCGCAGGCCCAGAACACGGGAAGTTCGTCATCGGCCACCGGCACCGGGTCGCCGTAGTCCGGCTTGCCGAGATCGGCGATACCGATCATCTGCGGATGACCGATATGCACAGGCGCACCATGCACCGAGGGAAAACGGGTGGTGATCTGCACCGCGCGGATCGCCTGCGCCGGTTTGAACGGGCGCATCGACACCACCATCGGTCCCGCAAACGGTCCTGCCGGCCGGCAGGCGACGTTGGTCCGATACATCGGCACCCGTACGTTCTGTTCAATATGGCGGATCGGCAGACCATCCGCCATCAGCGCTTCCTCGAAGGAAAACGAGCAACCGATGACGAAGGCGACCAGATCGTCACGCCAGTATTTGATCACATCCGCAGGCTCGTCGATCATCTCGCCCTCGCGCCAGACACGGTAGAGCGGCACATCCGTGCGAATATCGAGATCGGTGCCGAGCGAGGGGATCATCGGATTTCCAACGTCGGACATGCCGATGATCGGGCAGGGCTTCGGGTTGAGCTGGCAGAAACGAAGGAAAGCCGCAGCATCCCTCTCGGGCAGGATCACCAGATTGCCTTGCACGTGCCCCGGCGCGAGGCCCGATGTAGGCGAGGTGTCGCCGGCCCGCGCCGCAAGTCTGGCGGCGTGGCTTGAAGAGCGCACAGAACCGGCGTCATCGACGCCCGGTGTCCTGGCCGCTGTTACGGTATCCAGCCTCATCAGCTCCCCTTCCCGCTGGAACCGATCTCCGCATGGAAACAAAATAATGTCCAATCGCCAATTCTGATCGAAATTGATAAGATCGTTTTATCAGAGAAGCGCGAAAGAGCACGTTATGGTCGATTTCCGAACGATCGAAACGTTCTTCTGGGTGGTGAAGCTGGGCAGTTTTCGCGGCGCCGCCCAAAAACTGAACACCACCCAGCCGGCGATCTCACAACGGATCGCCCAGCTTGAGGATGAGCTTGGGGCGGTTCTGCTCAAGCGCGACAGGCGGGCGGTCTCCCCGACCCCGACCGGACGGCAGATGCTGCTGTATGCTGAAAAGCTGATCGAAATCCGGGCCGAGATGCTGGCCGTCGTCGGCCATCGCCAGACCATGCGGGGGGTGCTGAGGCTCGGGGTCGCCGAGACCATCGTTCACACCCTGCTGCCGGACCTGATCAAGCAGGTGAACATCAGCTATCCCAATCTGTCGCTTGAGATCGAGGTGGATATCACGCCCAATCTGCGTGCCCGCCTGCTGTCGCAGGAGATCGACCTCGCGCTGCTGCTCGGCCCGCTCACCGCGCCCTCGGTGCGCAACCGCGTGCTGTGTGACTACCCCATCAGCCTGCTGGCCAGCCCGCTTCTGGAGCTGGACGATCATGTCCTGTCGGTCGATGATCTCGCCCGGTTTCCGATCATCACCTTTCCGCGCAAGACCCAGCCTTACGAGGTAGTCCGCTCCCTGTTCAACAGACCGGATCTGCCACCGATCCGCCTGCATGCCAGCGCCTCGCTGGGTACGGTGATCCATATGGCGATCGAGGGCCTCGGAATCGCGGTGATCCCCTCGGCCATCGTCGAGCGGGAGCTGGCCGACGGCCGGCTGCGGGAATTACAGACCGCCTTGCAGATTCCCCCGCTCACCTTCACGGCAAGCTGGCTGACCGCGCCCGACACAATGGCGGCCGAGCTTGTCGCCGACATCGCCGCCCGGCTCGCGCAAGGCTGATATCACTGCCGGCATGCCGCCTTGATCGCGACTGTCTTGCGGGGCAGTGTGGCGCCTCATTCCGCTTCCGCAAGATCAGGATCGCAAGCAATGACGGCCCCTGCCTCCAACCTTCAGATCGATTCCGCGCGCCTCTGGGGGACCATCCACGAAACAGCGAAGTTCGGGGGTACGCCGAAGGGAGGCGTGCGGCGGCTGACGCTGGGATCGGAAGACAGGCAGGTGCGCGACTGGTTCCGCGCCGCCTGCGAGGCGGCGGGCTGCGAGGTTCGCATCGATGCCCTTGGTACGATGTTCGCGATCCGTCCCGGGCGCGACATGAGCAAGCCGCCACTCGGCATCGGTTCGCATCTCGACACCCAGCCGACAGGCGGCAAGTTCGATGGCATCCTCGGCACGCTGGCAGCGCTGGAGGTGGTGCGCACGCTGAACGCCGCCGGCATCGAGACGGAAATTCCGCTCTGCGTGGTCAACTGGACCAACGAGGAAGGCTCGCGCTTCGCACCTGCCATGATGGCGTCCGGCGCCTATGCCGGCGAGTTCACACCTGAGGATATTCTTGCCCGCAAGGACGCCGAGGGTATCACGGTCGCGCAGGCGCTGGATTCCATCGGCTATCGCGGCAGCGAGCCGGTCGGCGCGCAGAAACTGGGCGCGTTCGTCGAGCTTCATATCGAGCAGGGCCCGATCCTCGAAGCCGAAAGCAAGACCATCGGCGTCGTGCAGGACGGTCAGGGCGTTGGCTGGTACGACGGCAGGATCACCGGCTTCGCCAGCCATGCGGGCTCGACGCCGATGCCGCTGCGGCGCGATGCGCTGGCCGCGTTCTCCGAGATCGTGCTGGCCGTGGAGCGGATCGCAAAGGAGCTTGGACCGGACGCCGTCGGCACGATTGGCGAGATCACCATCGACAATCCCTCGCGCAACGTCATTCCCGGCGACATCGCTTTCACCATGGACCTGCGCAGCCCGCATGCCGAGACGCTCGATGCGCTCGACGTGCGCGTGCGCGACGCGGTCGGGGACATCGCGAAGCGGCGGCGCGTCGAGATCGACCTCGACCGGATCTGGTTCAAGCCGCCGACGCATTTCGATCCGAAGCTGGTCGACGCCGTTGAGACCGCCACGAAAGAGCTGGGCTACAGCTATCGCCGCATCACCTCGGGCGCGGGACACGACTCCTGCAATCTCGCCACCGTAATGCCTGCCGCCATGATCTTCGTGCCATGCAAGGACGGCATCAGCCACAACGAGCTGGAAGACGCGACGCAGCCCGACTGCGCCGCAGGAACCAACGTGCTGCTGCACACGGTGCTCGCGCTGGCAGGCGTGGCAAAGTAGGCGGCGCCAAACCCCGCGTCCGCGTTCGATCTACAGCACCACCGGCGCGTCGGGCAGTTCGTTGCGGCCGCCATCGGTACGGGGAAAGTAGCGCGCCAGATGGCGCGTCACTTCCGCAATGCCACCCAGCACGCCGCGCTCGAACTCGCCATCCCGGAAGTCCGCTTCCATCGCCGCGCAGATGCGCCGCCACTGCTGCGCGCCCACCCGCGCGTCAATGCCGCGATCGGCGACGATCTCGACGCTGTGGTCGGCGAACAACAGGTAGATCAGCACGCCGTTGTTGTGTTCGGTGTCCCAGACCCGAAGCTGCGAGAACACGTCGATCGCCCGTTCCCGCGCGGAGAGATCGTTCATCAGCGGCGCGCCGTCCAGCGCCCGCTCGACCACGAAGCGAATCTGCCCGTCATGGGTCTGTTCGCTGGCGCGGATCGCCGCCTCGACATTGGCCAGAACCAGCGGCGTAAAGGCCCGATTCACCGTGCCCCGTCCCGCCAGCAGATGTTTTCCGACACGCCCGAGCTTCACCATCACCACCGCCCCGATGCGCCGCCGCCGCCGAACGAGCCGCCGCCACCGGAGAACCCTCCCCCGGAGCCGCCGCCGGATCCGCTCCAGCCGCCGCCACTGCCGCCCCCGCCACCGATATAGCCGCCTCCGGACGGGCGGAAGGCGCCGAACAGCGTCACCGCGAAGCCGATGATTCCGGCGACCACCGAGATCGCCAGCGCGCCGAGCAGCAGATAGGAGACGGCCCCGATACCCGCGCCGGTGATCAGCGCGCCGACAAATGGCCCGAGAATGGCCCGCAGGATGCCGCCCGCGACAATCGCGATCACGATCAGCACCGGCAGGATTTCGCCGATGTCCTCGAACTGCGCGTTGTTCGGCGGACGGACGGGCTCCGGCAGCGCCTCGCCGTCGATCACGCCAAGCATGCGGTCCACGCCTGCCGAAATGCCCTCATAGAACCGGCCCTGCCGGAATTGCGGTACGATGATCTCGTCGATGATGCGCCGTGACGTGACGTCCGTGAGCGCGCCCTCAAGGCCATAGCCGACCTCGATGCGCAGCGTGCGGTCATCCTTGGCGACGGTCAGGATCGCGCCGTCGTCCACCTTCTTGCGCCCGATCTTCCAGGCTTCCGCCACCCGCAGCGAGAATTGCTCGATGGTTTCAGGCGCGGTGGTCGGCACGATCAGCACCGCGACCTGACTTCCCTTGCGCTCCTCGAAGGCGCGAAGCCTGTCGTCCAGCGAGGCGACCTGATCTGCCGTCAGCGTGCCGGTCCGGTCAACCACGCGGCCCGTCAGAGCCGGGACCGGCACCTGCGCGAACGCAAGCACCGGCCACAGCAGACAGAACGCGAGGATCAGGCTGGAAAAGCCCCGCCGCATCATCGCGGCCTCCGCAGGCTCACTTGGCTGGCGCGGGCGCCATAGGCGCTGGCGCCCGGTTGAAGTCCACCTTCGGCGCCGTCGATATTTCCGACTCGTTGGCCACGGTGAAGTTCGGCTTCTCCTTGTAGCCGAAGATCATGGCCGTGAAGTTGGTCGGCACCTGCCGGACCGTCAGGTTATAGTCCTGGACCGACTTGATATAGCGGTTGCGGGCGACCGTGATGCGGTTCTCGGTGCCTTCGAGCTGCGACATCAGATCGCGAAACAACTGATCCGACTTGAGCTGCGGATAGTTCTCCGTCACCACCAGCAGCCGGGACAGGGCGGAGGTGAGTTCGGACTGCGCCTGCTGGAATTTCTGGAAGGCGGCCGGATCGTTCAGAACCTCCGGTGTCGCCTGAACACTGCCGACCCGGGCGCGCGCCTCGGTCACGCCGAGCAGCACGTCCTTCTCCTGCTGGGCATAACCCTTCACGGAGTTGACCAGATTGGGCACGAGGTCGGCCCGGCGCTGATACTGGTTGACCACCTCCGACCAGGCCGACTTCACCTGCTCGTCGTTCTGCTGGATTGCGTTGTAGCCACAGTTGGTCAGGCTCAGCGTCGCGAGCGCCGCCAGCACCGTCAACAGTTTGCGCATTGCCCCTCTCCGGTCATTCCTGCGGCGGCCCGAACCGCCGGTGATGCTTATATCCCGTCCCGCCCCTCATGCACATCGCGCATACCGTGGCGTGCCGGATTTTCCCTTTTGGCCCTTGCCATCGCCCCCCTGCATCCGTCTTGATGCAGCGCAGCCGAAAGGGAACACGCCTGATGTCTATTGGTTCCGATCTGACCCGCATGAACGCCACCGCCGTCGTCGAGGCGCTGGGCAAAGGGGAAATAACGCCGCTCGATTGTCTCGACGCCCTCGAAAAGCGCATTGCCGCCGTCGATGGCGAGGTCAACGCCCTGCCGACGCTGTGTTTCGACCGCGCCCGCGCCCATGCCCGCAGGCTGATGGAGCGCCCTGCGAGCGAACGCGGCCTGCTCGCCGGCCTTCCGGTCCCGATCAAGGATCTGACCGACGTGGAAGGCGTGCGCTCCACCCTGGGCTCGCCGATCTTCAGCGACCATATTCCGGCCGCGTCCGATGCGCTGGTGGAGCGGCTGGAGGAGAACGGCGGCGTGGTCTACGCCAAGTCCAACACCCCCGAATTCGGCGCGGGCGGCCATACCTTCAACGAGGTGTTCGGCATGACCCGCAATCCCTGGGATCTGTCGCGATCGGCGGCAGGCTCCTCCGGCGGCGCAGCGGCGGCTCTCGCCAGCGGCACCGCCTGGCTGGCCCACGGCTCGGACATGGGCGGCTCGCTGCGCAACCCGGCCAGCTTCTGCGGCATCGTCGGCCTGCGGCCGAGCGTCGGCCGCGTCGCCCACACACCTGTCGGTCAGGTCGACCAGACGCTCGGCGTGCAGGGCCCGATGGCCCGTACCGTCGAGGACGTGGCCTTGATGCTGGACGCCATGTCCGGCGAGCATCTGGCCGATCCGCTGTCGCTGCCGCTGCTGCCGACCTCGTTTCTCGCGACCGTACGCAAGGGCGGCACGCCGAAGCGCGTCGCCTATTCGCGCGACCTCGGCATCACCCCGGTCGATCCGGAGGTCGCCGCCATCACCCGCAAGGCCGCGCAACGCTTCGCCGATGCGGGCGTGATCGTGGAGGAAGCCCAGCCGGACCTGCACGAAGCGCACGAATGTTTCCAGACCCTGCGTGCCGTCGCGTTCGCGGTGAGCAAGGCAGACCTGCTGCGCACCGACCGAGACAAGCTCAAGCCGGAGGTGATCTGGAACATCGAGCAGGGCATGAAGCTCACGATGAACGAGATCGCCAGGGCGGAGTTGCAGCGCGTCGCGCTGATGCAGCGCATGCAAAAGTTCTTCGAGACCTACGACCTGCTGCTTGCGCCGGCGACCATCGTCTCGCCGTTCACGGTCGAGCATCGCTATGTCGCCGAATGCGACGGCAAAAAGTTCGACAACTATGTCGAGTGGCTCGCCATCGCCTATGCGGTGACGCTGACCGGCGTCCCGGCCCTGTCGATGCCGTGCGGCTTCACCGCCACCGGCCTGCCGGTCGGCCTGCAGGTGATCGGCCCGCCGCGCGGCGAGGGACCGCTGCTCGCGGGCGCCAAGGTGCTGGAGGATATTCTGGGTCTGCGCGGCCAGACTCCGATCGATCCGCGAAAGGCGGCGCTGGCGGCGTAAATCTCAAACTACTGGTCCGTCACGCGGATTGGTCCGTCACCCTTCGGCGCCATTGCACAGCCATGGCCCCGAAGGGCGACGGCCCGCTCCGTTCCACCGATGGCTGTTCATGCCCCGACGTCAGCCCCTTCATCGCCGCCCCGCCTTCGCGGGGATGACAAGGAGGCGGGCCGAAGCCCTACCCCTTCGCGCGCAGCTTCGTATTGTCCTCGTCCGGCCGCGCGTTGAACTTGCCCGGCCCCATATAGCCGAACAGGAAACCCGCGACCTTGCGCATCTGAATCTCTTCGCTGCCTTCGGTGATGCGATAGCGGCGATGGTGGCGATAGATGTGCTCGAACGGCTTGTGCCGCGAATAGCCCATGCCGCCATGGACCTGAATGGCGCGATCGGCCGCCTGCCCGCACAGCCGGTTTGCCCAGTAGTTGCACATCGACACCTTGTCCGACAGGTCGTGCTCGATCTGTACCTGCGTCATCTGATCCATCTCCCACGCCGTCTTGCGGATCAAAAGGCGCAGCATCTCGGCCTGCGTCGCCAGCTCAACCAGTGGAAACTGGATGGCCTGATTTTCCGCCAGCGCTTTTCCGAATGGCTTGCGCTCACGCGCATAGCGCACGCTTTCGTTGATGCAGAAGACCGCGGCGCCGAGCGAACTCGCCGCCTGCCGGATGCGGTTCTCATGCACGAAACACTGCGCCAGCGACAGCCCGCGCCCGACCTCGCCGAATACCGCCTCGTCGGTGACGAACACATCAGTGAAGCTGACGCGTGGGTGATCGGTCGGCATGTTGAAGGTCCATAGATATTCCTCGACCTTCACGCCCTTCGCATCGGCCGGCACGAGGAAACAGGTGATGCCCCGCGCGTCGCCATCCTCGCCCGAGGTGCGGGCGAACAGCGCGCAGTGGGTCGCAACATGCATCCCCGTGGTCCACATCTTCTCGCCGTCGATAATCCAACCCTCGACGCCGTTGCGGACGCCACGCACCGCGCGTGTTTCCATATGCGTGGCGTCAGAGCCGTGATCCGGCTCCGTCAATCCGAAGGTGATACGATATGTCCCAGTGATCGATCCCTCGATCATCGCTTTCTGGTCGGGCCGGCCATAGGTGTCGAGCATCTTCACAATGGGAAAGTTGCCGACGATGGAGTGCTCGTTCTGCAGATCGTTGTGCAGGCCGAGCCCCTTGCTGGCGAAATGCTCGCGGATCACCGCCATGCCGAGATTGGTGCCATCGCGGCCGCCGTACCGCGAGGACAGCGCGTAGCGCAGATGCCCCGCCGCATCCGCGGCCTCCTTGGCCCTGCGCAGCAGATCCTCCCACTCATGCCGGGGCAGACCGCCATTCTCGAAATCCGTGCGCGCCCACTCGCGGCGATGATCGAAAAAGCGGATGTTGTCGTCCGCATCCTCCATCGGCCTGATCGTGGTATCGATGAAACGATCGAGTTCGTCGAGATAGGCGACGATGTCTCTGGGCAGCGAGAAATCCACGCGTCCACTCCCTTAAAAAGCGGACTTTCGCGCCCGCCGGCTTTTGATCTTTTTACCGCCACGCGGCATCAGCCCGCGCACGTGTTTGAGCTGATAAAGGCCCCCAAGCGCAGGCCTAGTCAAGCATTCAATTAATCATTGCGGTCCGGGTTTTTCCCGGACACATTCCGGGCCTGATCCGCTATCCGTTCGTGCACCGCGCACCGCGCCGCGGCACCAAGAAACGCAAGGAGGAAACCGATGGCTTATGAGTTCGCGATCGTGGAGCGCAAGGGCCCGATCACCGTCGTGACGCTGAACCGTCCGGAACTCTACAACGCGCTGCACATCCATGCGCATACCGAACTGCATCACATCTTCAACGACTTCGTGGCCGATCCAGAGCAATGGGTCGCCATCGTCACCGGCGCGGGTGACAAGGCGTTCTGCGCGGGCAACGATCTGAAGTGGCAGGCAGCCGGCGGCGCGCGCGGCTGGCAGTCGTCCGGGTTCGGCGGGCTGACCTCGCGGTTCGACTGCGACAAGCCGATCATCGCCGCCGTCAACGGCGTCGCGATGGGCGGTGGCTTCGAGATCGCGCTGGCCTGCGACCTCATCGTCGCCTCGGAAAATGCCAGATTCGCTTTGCCCGAACCAAAGGTCGGCCTCGCCGCCCTCGCGGGCGGCCTGCACAGGCTGCCACGACAGATCGGCTTGAAGCGCGCCATGGGCATGATCCTCACGGCGCGGCACGTGTCCGCGCGTGAAGGTCAAGAGCTCGGATTCGTCAATCAGGTGGTGCCGGAAGGACAGGCCCGCGAAGCCGCCGAGCGCTGGGCACAGACCATCTGCGAATGCAGTCCGATGTCGATCCGCGCCTCCAAGCAGGCGATCCAGAAAGGTCTTGCGGGCTCACTCGAAGAGGCCATCGCCGAACAGTTCGAATATCCCGCCGTGATCGCGATGGTCGCCTCGGAAGACTATATCGAGGGGCCGAAGGCATTTTCCGAGAAGCGCCCACCAAGGTGGGTCGGGCGCTGAGCCTTGAGGAAGCATTCGCGAAAACCTGCCTGAATCCGGCGTTCCGCAACCGGAAATCGATCTAGGCAACCATAAACGCGCCGGGCAAAACCGCAAAACAACAGACCTGATTCCGGCCCGCTCTTTTCGCGTCGTAGAGAGCCGTGTCTGCCGCCCGCAAAATCGCTCCTTCGATCTCGGCGGCATTCGCGTTCCCGAGCTGCGCGGTGTGCGCAACACCGCAGCTCACCGTCACGATACCGTTGACGCCCGACTGATGCGGCGCGGCCAAGCGGCGGACGGAAGCGCAGATCCGCTCCGCCACCTTCGCGCCAATTTTCAAATCGGGATCGCGGATCAGGACCGCGAACTCCTCGCCGCCGTACCGGCAGAAATCCGTGCCGACCTTGCGCAACACGCGCCTGGTCGCAACCGCGACCGCGCGCAGGCAGATATCGCCGGCCTGATGTCCGTAGACATCGTTATAAGATTTGAAGTGATCGATATCGAAAATGATCAGAGAAAATGCTTCCCCAGACCGCCGAAGCGTACCGCACTGGGCCTTCAGAAGCCGGTCGAAGTGGCGCCGATTGTAAGCTCCTGTCAGATGATCGAGTGTCGCCAGTCCCTTCAACTGACGGGTCAGCTTCTCGCTTTTCTGTTCGGCTGCCTTTTTTTCACTGATATCGAAGTGCGCGACGGAGATTGCGTGAACGCGACCCTCGTCATCGTAAACCGGCGAGGTCGAAACCAGATAGTGTCGCCCGCGAATTTCAAGCTCGTGATTGGGGACTGACTGACCACGATCGAAAAACTGGAAATCCCGCTCGACGTTCCTGCCGCCCTCCTCGTGAAGATCGGCGACCCGCAACCCGATGAGAGTCTCGGCGGGCATGCCCGCAAGATTGGCATGAACCTTGTTGGCGGCCATCAGGCACCCGTCCCTGCCGATGACGCACAGAGCAATCGGCAGGTTCTCGTAGACCCACTGAAGATCGATATCGCGGGCAGGCATGCGACTTCCTCTCGAATCCAAGCTAGAAACGAAAAGTTAATACGTCCTTAGGTGGATATTCGAGATCGTTTCAACCAATATAACGCCGCGTAGGACAGACTCCGGGAACCGGGACAAGCTCCTTCGACGCGGCAGCACGTCGCACTGCTTGCGACGTCCAAAAAATGTCAGTCCTGCCCGGTCTCTCTGCGATAACTGGCATAGGTCGGCTGGTCGATGGCAAGCTTGTCGAGCGTCGTCTGCCAAAGATGATCGATCAGACCGGGTGTCCGCTGATCCATGTCCCCGGATGCGATGCGCTGCGCCAGTTCACGATTCTGATCCTCCAGCGCGCCGTCATGCCCGAGCAGAGCCGCGAGGCGCCGCGTCTCGGCCGCGTCGCTCGTCGCCGCCAACGTGAGCTGGCGCTCGACCAGATCGAGCATGTTACAGGCGACGCGCAACTTGAACGCAGCATGACCGGAAAGCTGCGGCGCGATATCGGTGCGCAGGAAGTCCGCCACCGATCTTACAAACTCGTCGGGCCTCGGCTCATCCTGCATGATCATTGATCCTTGCCGCGCGGCGCGAGCAGCCGCAACAGATCGATCTCGGTCTCGGAGGCGCGGCGACCGATCATCGCGCGCTCCATGGAGTTCTCCGGCGACTTACGGAATCTGTCCATCATGCCGCAGCACATGATGCCCCAGCGCAGCGTGCCGATCACTTCCCAGAACATCACGCGCCGCGGATCGACTGTGCCACCACCGGAAGCCTCGTAAGCCGCAAACAGATCCTCGCGCGAGCCGAAGCCACCGACCGGCTTGTCGATCTCGCCGAAGCGCCAGGAGTTCACGCAGATCCAGCCGAGGTCTTCCATGGGGTCGCCAACATGCGCCAACTCCCAATCGAGCACCGCGCGCACCCCGTCCGGTCCGATGATCATATTTCCGTTGCGGAAATCACCGTGGACCAGCGTAAGCGTCTGTGGTGGCGGCGGCACGTGAGCGCGCAGCCAGCGGAAAGCCAGTTCAAACACCGGACGCGGCCAATCGAACCCGCGATACTCCTGCTCCAGGATTGGTATCTCACCCTCCGCCGTCACGCTGCGCAGACTTGGGAGAGTGTCGCGCGGCAACGCGTGAAGCCCCGCGAGAATCTTTCCGATCTGCCTGGTGAGGATCGGGCGCGCGGAGGCGAACGCCTCGTCGCGCAGAATTTTACGGGCGATGGTCTCGCCTTCGACGCGGTTCATGACGAATCCGGTTCCGAGCTTGTCGTCCGGCGTCAGCACGTGACAGACCCGCGGCGACGGCAACCCCGCCTCGAACGCGCGCTGCATCAGAACCGCCTCCGCATCGAGCCCCGCAGCACGCTCGGGCGAGGCCCCATAGCCCGGCGGCGCGCGGCGCAGAATAGCGCCGATGGTGCCATCGGGATGGGCGACGTCGAGCGACCAGGTTTCCTGACTGGCACCACCCGACAAACGTGCGGCGCGTGCGAGTCCTGTCGCACCGGGAAACCAGCGCGGCACGCGCAGGGCAAGCTGCTCTTCCGTTGTGACGGATGTCATGACGCTTGATGACATGATGCAATCCGGACCGCGACACTGCACCGGCGGACGCCCAGAAGCGGACAGACGCCCTCCTGAAACGCCCGGCTGTGCAAACCGCGCAACAAACGTTTACTGGCCCGTGAATTTCGCCGGACGCTTCTCAATGAAGGCCGACACGCCTTCGATGAAGTCCGTCGTTGCGCCGGCCTGACGCTGGGCGAACTGCTCGGCGTCGAGCTGCTCCTCGAACGAATTGGCCTCGCTGTCCCAGTACAGCTTGCGGATCAGCGACAGTGCGATTGTCGGCCCGTTCGCCAGATCCTCGGCGAGCTTCTTGGTCTCGCCGGCCAGCTCGGCATCATCATACACGCGGTTGACGAGCCCCCATTCCAGCGCCTTCTCGGCAGGAAGCCGTTCGCCGAGCAACGATAGTTCAAGCGAGCGCGCGCGGCCGACAAGGCGCGGCAGCAGCCACGTCGAGCCGCAATCGGGCACGAGGCCGATGCGGCGGAACGCCTGCAGGAAATAGGCCGACTTCGCCATCAGCACGATGTCGCCCATCAGCGCGAAGCTCATGCCCGCGCCCGCGGCCGGACCGTTGACCGAAGTGATCAGCGGACAATGCAGGTTGCGCAACCGCCGCAGGAAAGGATGAAAGGCCGTCTCGAGCGATACGCCCGCATTGCTGCGGCCCGGCTTTGATCCCGCCGCCGGGTTGTTACGGCCCTGCAGGTTGGCGCCGGTGCAGAACGCCCGGCCCGCGCCCGTCATCACAAGGCAACGCACCTCGCTGCGACGATCCTCGATCTCGTCCATCGCCTCGCTCAACCCCTTGAGCATGTCCATAGAGACGGCGTTCATCACCTCCTGATGATCGAGCGTGAGCGTGGCGACCGGGCCGGCGATCTCCAGCGTGGCGTGCGTGAATTGCATTGCGTTTCCTCGCGATTGAATGTCGAGCCTCATTCCATGCGGCCCGGATGTTTCGGCCGTCAAGTATTCCCAACGCGGGACCGCCGTCAACGGGCTGGCGCGGGCGGCAAGCCCTTCGCACATCGCCGATGGCCTGGCTTGCGTTGAGACGCGGAACGGGGTTTGTGGTGACCCAACCGCCAGATCTGATGGCGGAGCAAAAGATCAAATTGGGAGAGGAAACGGAATGGGCATCTTCGATCTGTCGAACCGTGTCGCCGTCATCACCGGCGGCAATGGCGGCATCGGACTTGGTATTGCCGAGGCTCTGGCGGCGGAGGGCTGCGCGGTGTCGCTGTGGGGCCGCAACGCCGACAAGAACAGAGCCGCCGCCGAGAAGATCGCCGCGCTCGGCAAGGGCGCTGTCGATACCCGCGTCTGCGATGTCAGCGACGCCGCCTCAGTTCAGGCCGCGATGACCGCCACGCTCGACAGGTTCGGCCGGGTCGACGGCTGTTTCGCCAATGCCGGCATCAGCGGCGGCGGACGACGCGCGTTCGTCGACCGCACCGAGGACGAATGGCGAACGATGTTCGCCACCAATCTCGATGGCGTCTTCCATGTCCTGCAGGCCGCGGCCCGGCACATGACCGAGCGCGCCGGAAAGGGCGATGCATTCGGGCGGCTGTGCGCGACATCGAGCCTCGCATCGATCTTCGGCACCGCAAGAAACGAGCATTACGCCGCCACCAAGGCCGCCATCAACGCGCTGGTGCGCGCGCTTGCTGTCGAACTGGCGCGTTATGGCGTCACCGCGAACGCGATCCTTCCCGGCTGGATCAGAAGCGACATGACCGCCGGCGTGCTGGCGCAGCCGAAATTTGTCGACGCCGTGATGCCGCGCATCCCGATGCGGCGCTTCGGCGAGCCGTCCGATTTCGGCGGCATCGCCGTCTATCTGATGAGTCAGGCGTCGTCGTATCACACAGCCGACTGCTTCGTGATCGACGGCGGCTATACCGCGTTCTGAGAAACCCCGCCGGAGAAAAGGCGCGCCGCATCGCGACAAACAAAAGGGGAGGATTCCATCCTCCCCTTCAAGCCTTTGGAATGGCTATCGGCTTCGACGAACGATGGTCCGTCTACCAGCCGCGATAGCCGTAGCCATAGCGCGGCCCGTAAGGACGCGGACCATAGTAGCGCGGGCCACCGTAATATCTGCGCGGCGGACCATAGAAGCCCGGCCCCACCACGACAGGTCCGCCATAGTAATAATTCGGCCTGCGCCAGCAGCGGCCCCACGCATCACAGACCAGACGCACGCTCTCGATACCAGACGGCACAGTCTGCGCGAGCGGCGCAAGCGGCACCGCATTCGCCGCTCCCGATGCGAGAACGGCTCCGCCTGCAAGAGCGAGGCCCGCCAGCATGGCTTTGAAACGATTCATCGTTGCTCCTCCTGATTGGACGAGCGGACGATTTGGACAAACGAATACGGCGAGAAAAGCATCGGGATAAGAATAATTTTCTGAACGGACGTTCATGATGCAGACCTCGAAGTATTTCATTCCACCTCAACCGCTCTGCGTTTCGCGACCATATCGAACGGCATGCGACAGCGCCTGCGTCACGCCGAAATTTTCACGCTCCGGACGCGGAACTTTCGCAAACTCCCCCAGTTATGAGCCAAGCCAGACTTAGGGCAGGATTCAAACAACAGGGGCTGACATGGAAGGTGCAGGTGTAGGTTGGATCGCCGCGATCATCATCGGCGGCTTTGCCGGATGGTTCGCGTCCATGTTCATGAAGAGCGACACCGGCATCTTCATGAATATCATTCTCGGAATCATCGGCGCTGCGATTGCCAGCGCGCTGTTCAGCCTTCTCGGCGTCTCGTTCGGCGGCTGGCTGGGCTATCTGGTCGCGGGCTTCATCGGCGCCTGCATCCTGATCGGCGGCGCGCGCGCCATACGGGGGTGAGGTTCTCCGATCCCGAAAAGCAAAGGATCTCGGAAGGCGGGGCTCGCGGCCCCGCTTTTGCGTTGAGCCCCGCTTTTGCGCGAAAATCGGCCGGCGGGACTGGACAAGCCGCCCTAGCCTCCATAGAAGAACGTCCGACGAGCCCGGATTTACGAATCCGGTGACCGGTGATTGCAAGGCGACTTGCGAGCGGGCTGCCAAGCCTTTGAAATCACTTGGGGGATCGTCTAATGGTAGGACTGCAGACTCTGACTCTGCCTGTCTAGGTTCGAATCCTAGTCCCCCAGCCAATCCGTCGCTTCAGCAATAAAGTTCAAACAGACAATCGAAACCGTCGCCCTGCGCGGCCGCCCGATTATCGACAAGGTTCGGCAAGCAACAGCCGGGGCGATGCGCTCGCCCCGGCTGTTGTCGGTCTCGCCGCTTGTCAGCTGGCGTAATCCCTTCTCACGCCGCGTCGGCCTGGGGCGCGGGAAGGTCCGCGAGCCATTCCCGGGCGAGTGCCAGATCGGCCTGCGCCAATTGATGCCCGGCCGGCAGCAGCCGGTGGTCCACCTTCGCGCCGGCCGCCTCCAGCAGCGCAGCCAGCCGCCCGGCATTCTCAGCCGGCACGATGGGATCCCAGCGGCCAGAGGTGATCAGCACCGGCTTGCCGGTGAGATCGCCACGCACCGGCGCGGTGAGCGGCACCATGGCCCGCAGCAGCACTGCACCCGCCAGCACCTCCGGCCGCAGCATCAGCATGGCGGCGGCGATGTTGGCGCCATTGGAGAAGCCGAGCGCGACCGGCCTTGCGATGCCGTAACGCACCCGCGCCTCCTCGACGAAGGCGGCGAGGTCGTGCGCACGCCGCACGACATCGGCCTCGTCGAACACCCCTTCCGACAGACGGCGGAAGAAACGCGGCATGCCGTTCTCCAGCACCTGCCCCCGCACCGAGAGCAGCGCCGATCCCGGCGAGAGCGCCTGACCGAGCGGGATCAGGTCGCTCTCGTCACCGCCCGTGCCGTGTAGCAGCAGGAGCGGCGGAGCCTCGGGAAGGTTTCCCGGCTCGAAGCGGTGCACTAAGGACAGTTCGGTCATGACACGATCTCCTCAAGCGGCGGCAGCACCTTCTCGATGTCGGCCCGGTGCGGTTCCAGGAACGGCGGGAGTTTCAGATCGCGGCCCAGCGTCGCCACCGGCTCGTCCACGGCAAAGCCGGGGACGTCGGTCGCGATCTCGAACAGCACGCCGCCGGGCTCACGGAAGTAGACCGAACGGAAGTAGTTGCGGTCCTTCTGCTCGGTCGGGCGCATGCCGTGATTGCTCACGAGCTTGCGCGCCATCTCCGCTTCCTCCGCATCATCCGCCGCCCGGAAGGCGATGTGATGCACCGAGCCGCGGCCGAGGCGGCCCGGCAGGAAGCCCTTGGCCTCGTAGATATCGACCACGCTGCCGATGCCGGCGTCGGCGTTGCGATAGCGGATGATCGAGCCTTCGCGCCCCGCTTCGGCGAAACCGAACACGTCGGTCAGGATCGCCCCGGTCTTCGCGGCGCTCTCGAGCAGCAGCGTCACGCCGTGAAAGCCACGGATCGCATGCTCGGCCGGAACGTCGCCGTTGCTCCAGCCCGGCTCGTTCTCCGCATCGGGTATGCCGACGAGCGCCAGGCTCATGCCGTCCGGATCGGTGAACGGCAGCACGGATTCGCCGAACCGCTTCTCCAGCGCCTCGTGGGCCACGCCCTTCTCGATGAAGCGATGGGTCCAGTAGCCGAGCGAGCGCGCGGGCACCCGGAACGTGGTCTGATGGGTCTGGCCGACGCCGCCCCGCCCCGCCGCTGCGTGCTCCCACGGGAAGAACGTCAGGACGCTGCCGGGCTGGCCGGTCTCGTCTCCGTAGTAGAAGTGGTAGGTACCGGGATCGTCGAAATTGACCGTCTTCTTGACGAAGCGGACGCCGAGCACGCGGGTGTAAAACTCGAAATTCCGGGCGGCGGGGCCTGCGATCGCCGTCACATGGTGAATGCCAGACATTGCCGTTCTCCTTCCATCGGCGGCGCGGTGTTGCGCCGTGTTGGAATGGATATTGGCGCGTTCCTGTGCATAGACAATCTGGCAATACATGACATGACTGTCTACAATATGGAGACAATCGGAGGGCGCGATGGACCGGCTCACGGCGCTGAAAGTGTTTGCGAAGGTCGTGGAACTGGGGAGCTTTTCCGAAGCCGGACGCGCGCTGCGGCTATCCCGTTCGGTGGTCAGCAAATACATCGGCGAGCTTGAGAACGAGCTGGGCGTGCAGCTTCTGAACCGCACCACCCGCAAGGTGGGCCCGACCGAGAACGGCCAGGCTTATTTCGAGCGGGTGATCGGCATCCTCGCCGACCTCGACGCAGCGGATCAGATCGCCACGCGCGCGCAGGCCGCGCCCACCGGGCTGCTGCGGGTCAACGCTCCGATGTCGTTCGGCACGCTGAAACTCGGGCCCGCGCTCGCAGCGTTCATGGGCCGCCATCCCGAACTGCGTGTGCAGCTCACATTGTCCGACGAGCATGTCGATCCGGTGCAGGACGGGCTCGATGTCACGCTGCGGATCGCCGAACTGGAGTCCTCAAGCCTGATCGCCCGGCGCATCATGCCGGTGCCGCGCGTGGTCTGCGCCTCTCCCGGCTACTACGCGCAGGCGGGGACGCCGCAGCATCCCACCGACCTGCGCGACCACACCTGCCTGACCTATGGCTATCTCTCCACCGGCAACCAGTGGAAGCTAAGCGGCCCCGACGGCGACCACTGGATCCAGCCGCCATGGACGCTGTGCGCCAACAATGCCGAGGTGCTGCGCGATTCGGCTGTCGCCGGATGCGGCATCGTGCTGGTCCCCGCCTTCATCGCGGAGGACGCCCTGGCGCGCGGCGATCTGGTCCCTTGTCTGACGGATTATGCCGCGCCGCCGCTGACGCTCTACGCCATCTATCCGCCGACACGGCACCTGGCGGTGAAGGTGCGCACCTTCATCGATTTTCTGGTGGAGCGGTTTTCCCGATAATCAAAAAGATGCCCGCGACCGGCGCGGGCATCTGTTGTTTCAGGTGGCGGGATCTTACAGCGAGCGCGAGATCAGAACCTTCATGATCTCGTTGGTGCCGCCATAGATTCGCTGCACGCGCGCATCGCGATACATCCGCGCGATCGGATACTCGTTCATGAAACCGTATCCGCCATGCAGCTGCAGGCACTCGTCCACGATCTTGCACTGCAGATCGGAGAGCCAATACTTCGCCATCGATGCGGTGACGGCGTCGAGCTTGCCCTCGATGTGGCGCGCAACACAGTCGTTGTAGAACACGCGGCCGATCGTCGCCTCGGTTTTCAGCTCGGCCAGCTTGAACTGGGTGTTTTGGAAATCGAGGATCGATTTTCCGAACGCCTTGCGCTCCTTGACGTAGTCGATGGTCACTGCCAGCGCGCGCTCGATCATCGAGATCGCCTGCGCACCGATCAGCAGGCGCTCCTGCGGCAGCTGCTGCATCAGCTGATAGAAGCCCTGCCCCTCGTCGCGCCCGAGCAGGTTGGAGGTCGGCACCCGCACGTCGTTGAAGAACAGCTCGGAGGTGTCGTTGGCCTTGAGGCCGATCTTGTCGAGGTTGCGGCCGCGCTCAAACCCCTCGACCTCGTCCGTCTCCACCACGATCAGCGAGGTGCCCTTTGCGCCCTGCGACGGATCGGTCTTGCTGACGACGATGATCAGGTTGGCCAACTGCCCGTTGGTGATGAAGGTTTTCGAGCCGTTGATCGCGTAGGAATTGCCGACCTTGTCGGCGCGGGTCTTGACGCCCTGAAGGTCGGAGCCGGCGCCCGGCTCGGTCATGGCGATGGCGCCGATCAGTTCGCCCGTGGCGAGGCGGGGCAGCCACTTCTTCTTCTGTTCCTCGGAACCGTAGTGATAGATATACGGCGCGACGATCGCGTTATGCAGGCAGATTCCGAAACCATCGAGGCCGAGATGGCTGAGCGTCTCGGCGATCGCGCTCTCATGGGCATAGGTGCCGCCGGAGCCGCCATATTCTTCCGGCATCGAGGCGCACAGCAAACCAGCCGCGCCAGCCTTGGTCCAGGCGTCGCGATCGACCATCTCGTTCTTCTCGAACTCGTCGTACCGCGGGGCGATCTCCGCGGAGAGGAAGCGGCCCGCCATGTCGTAGAGCATCTCGACATCGCCCTGAGCCCAGGCGGGCGACGGCACCTGCAGAACCGAACGAGGATTGGTAGACACGGCGCGTTTCCTTTCAGCCAATTTTGTTAAGTGACCGGCAGGTAACCGGCCTGTTCGTATCCCCGTAACACGGTTCGCTCGGGGTCAACAAGGACCCTCCCGTTCAGACGGGGCGTCAAAAATACCGCCGCCTACCGCCCCGTGAAGCGCGGCGGCCGCTTCTCGACGAAACTGGCCACACCCTCCTTGAAATCTTCGCAGGCCAATGACAGTTCCATGGCCGCGTTCGCCGCGATGGTGGCTTCGGCCATGCTCTGGAACGGCACGTCGTAAAGCTGGCGCTTGATGACGCCCATCGAGCGCGGCGATACGAAGTCCACCAGCTCCCGGACATAGTCCAGCGTCTTCTCACGCAGCTGGTCCGCCGGGTGGACCTGATTGACAAGCCCCATCCGCAGCGCCTCGGCGGCGGACACACGCCGCGACGACAGCAGCATATCCATCGCGTTGGCATGTCCGACGACGCGCGGAAGCATCCAGCTGATGCCGTGCTCGGCGATCAGGCCGCGCCGGGAGAAGGCGGTGGTGAACACGATGTTGTCGGCGGCGAAACGCAGATCGCAATACAGCGCGTGCACGAGGCCGATGCCCGCCACCGCGCCGTTCAGCATGCCGATGACCGGCTTCGGAATGGCCGGATAGAATCCGTACCGCGTCTGCCAGTCGGGACGCCTGTTCATGTCGAAGCGTTCGACCAGCCCGCGCTTTCTGATGTCATCCGGCGCGATGGTCTTGAGGTTCTCCATGTCCGCGCCGGCACAGAACGCGCGCCCTGCGCCGGTCAGGATGATGGCGCGGACGCCATCATCGGCCGCCGCGCTTTCCATGGCCTGACGCACCTCCTGCTCCATCACCGGATTCCACGCATTCATGCGGTCCGGGCGGTTCAGCGTGATGGTCGCGATCTTGTGCTCGACATCGTAGAGAATACACTCGAAACTCATACTTTCTCCTCAGGTTCTGTTCTTGATCCGCCAGTGCAGCGGCTTTTTCAGATAATCCACGGTCTCGGCCCGCACCCGCAGCCAGCCGGCCCAACGCGCGAAAATCTTCGCCATCCGCTCGGGTTCGACACCAAGCTGCTGCATCGCGACCCCGCCGTTGACGGATTCGCGATATTCAGAAATCAGTCCGTCGCGGATCACGAACCGGCTCATGCCGTCAATCACCACGAACTTTCCCTTGAACTGCGGCACCAGCGACGTGAAGCTCGACAGCGACCATGCATAGCCGATGGTGCCGTCGAACACCGGATCGAACATCTCCCAGCGATAGTCGTCGTCCGCGTCACGGCGGAACAGATTTTCCAACATATGGGAAATGCTGGTGCGCCCCTCATGCGCGCCGTAGATGTAATCATAATAGACCGCATCCTCGGTGAAACAGCGCGCGAACCGCGCTCCGTCGGCGGCTTCCGCGGCCAGCGTCATCTCGTCGATCAGCGCGGCAAATTGCTTGCTGTCCACTATTCCCTCCCGCCAGGCAGCTGCCGCTTGAGCGGCCTATTTTGCTTGGCCTCACATGACCACGGGATTCGGGCGCAGGCTATAAAATTGCGGAGCACAGGCCCCCGCCGACGAACAATATTGCCTGCTGCACCGCACTGTTTCGCTTGTGCCAGAGCTGCTTTCACGCTCTAATGCTTTCAGAGGCGCGACGTCGCCTCGTTTCGCGCGCTCCAGCGTTGCAGCGCGCCCGGCAAAGGCTGCCAAGCCCCGCGAAGGGCACCCTCGCGAAGGGACGGCTGTTGCCTTCCGCTCACCACCCGCCGCGAGATGGTCGCCTCCTTCGCTCCTCGTCAGCGCGGAGACACCCATGAAACTCGATCATTCGGCGAACCTGTCCCAAGACGCCGGCAAGCTTGCGGCGTATCGCATCGCCGCCGAGCCATTCTATCAGCCGGTCGGCAACGAGATCGCGATCTTCGAGGCCGCCTATACCGAGCGCCTGCCGGTGATGCTGAAAGGCCCGACCGGATGCGGCAAGACGCGCTTTGTGGAACACATGGCCTGGCGGCTCGGCCGCCCGCTGATCACGGTCGCCGCCCATGAGGACATGACGGCGGCGGACCTCGCCGGCCGTTACCTGCTCGAGCCCTCCGGCACCGTCTGGCATGACGGGCCGCTGACGCAGGCGGTGCGTCATGGCGCGATCTGCTACCTCGACGAGATCGTCGAGGCGCGGCAGGACACCACGGTCGTGATCCATCCGCTGACCGACGCGCGGCGCATCCTGCCGCTCGACAAGCACAACGAGATCGTTCCGGCTCACGGCGATTTCCAGCTCACGATATCTTATAACCCCGGCTACCAGAGCGCGGTGAAGGATCTGAAGGAATCCACCAAGCAGCGCTTCCTCGCGATCGACTTCTCCTATCCCCCGCCCGCGACCGAGGCCGCCATCGTCGCGCGAGAGAGCGGCGCGGATATCCCGCTCGCCGATCTGCTCGTCGAGGTCGCGCTGCGCTCGCGCAACCTGCAGGGCCACGGGCTCGACGAGGGCGCCTCCACCCGCATGCTGATCCATGCCGGTCGTCTGGTGCGCGCGGGCCTGCCGCTGGAGGCCGCGATCCAGTCCAGCATCGTGCTGCCGATCACCGACAATGCCGATATCCGCTCAGCGCTGAACGCGGCCATTGAGGCCTGCCTGCCGTGAACGCTGCGCTCCAGCTTCAGGTCATCTCCTCGGAGACCGACAGCGCGACCCGGCGGCTGCACGTGCTGATGCGCCAGCGCGACACGTTGCGGCCCGTGTTCCGGCAGACATGGGATGCGCTTGAGGATCAATTCGATCCGGCCGAACTTGAGGCCTGGGCGACTGGCGTTCTCGATCTCGCTTACGTCAATGCTGGCCCGACCTGCCTGATCGCCTACTGGGATGCCAGCCGTGCTTACGCCGGAGGGCCGGTAGCGCCGGTCATCGCCGCCGCGCAGTCCGCCGCCGACATCTGCCGGGAAGCGGGGGCGCAGGCGGCGACCGCCTCGCTGAAGGCGCTCGCGGTGGCGCGGCGCGTGTTCGGCGATGGTCCGGATCTGGCGCGCTGGTGGCGCATCATGGGCGATCTGGCGCGTGCGGCGCCCGAGTCCGTCGAAGCCGCGGCGCGGCGCATGAGCGACGTTCTCGCGCCCGCCAGCATCGACGCATTCGAGACCTTTGTCGCCTCCGGCCTGAAGGCAGCTTCGGGCAACCGCGCAAAGCGCCTCGCGTTCTTCTCATTACAGGACGAGCTTGCGAAGCGCCTGATCAGCCGCAGCCCCGGCGGCATCGGCTTCGCCGAGGTGGAGCGCGAGATCAAGGCGTTCGGCACCGCGCTGTGGGGCCGGACGCCGCTGCTGCGCAGCCTCGCGGCGGAGAGCGGCGCGAGCGTACAGCGGCGCGCCTCGCTCGCCGGTCCGCTGATCCGCCTGCCGGAGACCTATCGCGGCGTCGAGGGCGATCAGGCCCGCGGCCTTTATCGCGCGGCGGTGGCGCACGCACAGGCGCATATGAGGTTCGGCGGCCCGCCGTTTCCGATCGGCACGCTGAAGCCGTTGCAGGTCGCCCTCGTCACGCTGATTGAAGACGCGCGCGTCGAATGGCTGGCGATGCGGTCGCTGCCCGGCCTGCGCCGGCTGTGGGGACCCTGGCACGTCGCCCTCGCCGGCGGCGCTGCCACCGCGCCTGCGCTGATGGCGCGACTGGCGCGCGCGTTATTCGATCCGGCCTGCGACGACGCGGACGGCTTCGTCGGCAAGGGCCGCGATCTGTTCGCCGCCGCCCTGCCCCGCATCGCCGATCCCGCGATCAGCCGCGAGATCGGCATGTTGCTCGGCAACGACCTCGGCCAAATGCGTGTGCAGTTCAACGCCAAGACCTATGTGGTCGAACCGCTTTATCGCGACGACGGGCTCGGCCTGTGGGATTTTGGCGAGAACGCCCCGCCGGAGGCCGAGACGCTCGAACTCAGTGTCGATGCGGCGCGGATCGAGCGGCAGGAGCGCGACGATGGGCGCGGCGAGAGCGAACCGGAGGAGGCTCAGGCCGAAGCAGGCCGCGCCCGTCCCGTCGCGCCGGATGAGCGCGGCACCTTGATCGCCAGATACCCCGAATGGGATCGCGCTCACGGCGTCGAGCGGCCGGACTGGGTGAGCGTGCGCGCCGTCGCGCCAGCCGCCGGCGATCCGCGCGCCATCGAGCATGCACTTGAGGCCGCGCACGGCCTGCGCGGCCGCATCCGCCAGCTGGTGCGCGGGGTGCGGATCGGCCGCACCGTGCGTCTCAACCGGCAGGCGGATGGCCACGATCTCGATCTCGATGCCCTGCTGGATGCCGCCATCGCCCGGCACAGCGACGAGGAGCCCGATCCGCGGATCTTTCGCACGGCGATCTCGAAGCATCGCGACCTGTCGGTGCTGCTGATGATCGACATCTCGGAATCGACGCGCGACCGCCTGCCGTCCGGCACCTCGGTGCTCGACATCGAGCGGCTGGCGGTCGCCGTGCTGGCGGAGGCGATGGACGCGCTCGGCGATCCGTTCAGCCTGCTTGCCTTCGCCTCCGACGGCCGCGACGACGTGCGGATGACGCAGGTGAAGGGGTTTGCCGAGCGCTACGACCGCGCCGCCATGGCGCGCCTCGCGGGACTCGAACCGGGACTTTCGACGCGGCTCGGCACAGCGCTCCGTCACGGCGGGCAGATGCTGGCGCAGGTGAAGACGTTTCGCAAACTGATGATCGTGCTGACGGATGGCGAACCATCGGATATCGACGTCAGCGATCCCGCCGACCTCGTGGAGGATGCCCGCCGCGCCGCCATCGGTCTGCACAACAACGGCATCGACGCCTTCGGCGTGGTGCTGGGCCAGGCGGCCCTGCCGTCCGCCGCGCGCATCTTCGGGCGAGGCAACACCATGCCGGTACACCGCGTCGAGGATCTGCCGCGGCGGCTCAGCGAATTGTATTTCCGGCTGGCGCGGCGGTAGCTCTCTCTGTCGACGCGCGCCCGTTCTGAGGTGTCATCGCGAGGCGATGGCCTCGAAGGGCGACGGCCAGCGAGAGACGCCAACCTTCGGCCGTTCATCCTTCAAGGCGCGCATTGCGCGCACCTCGGGATGACGGGGCGTATCGCTCCCCTGTCACTTCCGTCGCCGCGCCAGTTCGAAACCAAGCGCGGCCCGCGAGGCGGCGTGAAAGGCGGCCTCCAGCCCGCGCGCGAGCGTGCCGCCGTCGGGCGCCAGCAGGCGCAGCACCAGACCCGCATCGAACGGCGCGGCGCAGACGCCTGCGAGGCATCCCACGTCATCCACCGCATCCTGCAACACAGCGGCATCGGGCACCCGGGCACGCGGCGCGATCACCATCATCGTCGCGCATGCCGCGAACCCGCCGAGCGGTCCATAGGACTGTGCGAGTTCATCGCCATGCACCCGGCCGCCGTCGCGCAAAATCGTGGTTCCGTCCGGGCGTTCGATACGAACATGGGACTCGAATGCCGCGAAACACGCGCCGCGCCCACGCGGATCGTGAACCGCGAAGCCGTCCGCGAGAAGAAACACCGCGTCGTCGGCGACGCATGCCGTGGTCTCCAGCCGCAGGCCCGCATTGGGAAACAGAATGTAAGGCTCGCCGATCATCGCGCAAAAACCGCCCGCGCCGACGCGGATCGCCTGCCGCTGATGCGCGCCGACCTCCTTGCCGTCGCGCACCACCGTCGCGGCCTGCGTCGTGAGATGCAGCGCCGCACCCGCCTCGACCGCGAGCTCGATCCCCATGCGGTCATGCGCGTAGAGGCCGCCCGACGCCGACTGCATGTACAGCGTTAGGAGATCGGGACGACTGTCGTCGAGATGGAAGCCCCGCGTCAGGTGAAACGGATACGGCACATGCTGCCGCCGCAGGATGGTGCGCCCGCCCGCATGTTCGGCAACGAGATGCGCCGTCGCTGCGCGGCCGACCTGAACAGCCGGAACATCGTCGCGTTGCTCGACGCGATCAGAGCACCCCGGCCATCTCTCGACAGTACTTGAGTTGTTTTTGAGATCGAGCATGATCTTGTCCGAAAACCGGTTCCCACTTTTCGGGATCATGCTCCTGTCTCAATCTCGAAACAGCACGGCCGACGCGATGGCGTCGGCGACCGCCTCGATTCCCGCGCCAGAGCGTGCGTTGGTTGCTATCACCGGCTTGCCGCTGCGCACCTTCTCCGCCTCCGCGATCATGCCAGCGAGATCGACGCCGACATAGGGCGCAAGATCGGTCTTGTTGATGACGAGCAGATCGCAGCGCAAGAGACCCGGCCCGCGCTTGCGCGGAATGTCGTCGCCGCCGGCCACGTCGATCACGAAGATCCACCAGTCCACCAGATCGAGCGAGAAGGTGGAGGCGAGATTGTCGCCGCCCGACTCGAACAGGATCAGTTCGAGTCCGGGAAACGCCATTTCCAGATCGTCGCCCGCCGCGATGTTCAGCGTCGGGTCTTCGCGGATCACGGTGTGCGGGCACGCGCCCGCCTCCACCGCCGACACCCGCGCCGGATCGATCAGCCCCGAGCGCCGCAGCCGCTCGGCATCTTCCTTCGTCACCAGATCGTTGGTGACGATGGCGAAGTCGATGCCGCGCCGCTGCAGCACCGGGATCAGCGCCTCGATCAGCGCAGTCTTGCCCGAGCCGACCGGGCCGCCGATACCGACGCGCGCCGCAGCGGCGGGTGTCTGCTTGTTCACGCCATTGGCGCTCGTCGTCGCAACATCCAGCATCGCATCACCTCAGCATGTAGCGCCGCGCCAGCGGCAGTTCGCGCGCCGGCTCGCAGGTCGCGAGCTCGCCATCGACGAACACCTCGAACGTTTCCGGGTCCACCGTGATGCGCGGGCACGCGTTGTTCCACAGCATATCACGCTTGCTGAGCTGTCGCGTGCCTTTCACCGGCAGCAGCGTCTTGGACAGGCCGAGCGTTCCGGCGAGCCCCTTCTCGATCGCCAGCGGATGCACGAAGCAGGCCGACAGCGCGGCAGGTGCCCGGCCGAACGCGCCCCATTGCGGACGCATCAGGAGCGGCTCGCAGGTCATCAGCGAGGCGGCGCTGTCACCCATCGCGCCCCATGCGATGAAGCCGCCCTTGATGACGAGTTCGGGCTTGATGCCGAAGAAGGCCGGCCGCCACACCACGATGTCGGCAATCTTGCCGTCTTCCAACGAGCCGATCTGGTCGGCAATGCCGAACGTCTTCGCCGCGTTGATGGTGTATTTCGCCACATAGCGGCGGATGCGCTCGTTGTCGCCGAACCCGGGCTTCTCCTCCGGCAGCGCGCCGCGCTGATCCTTCATCTTCGAGGCCAGTTGCCAGGTGCGGCAGATCACCTCGTGAATACGGCCCATGCCCTGGCTGTCGGAGCCGAGCATCGAGATCGCGCCGATATCGTGCAGCACGTCCTCCGCCGCGATGGTCTGCGCGCGAATGCGGCTCTCGGCGAACGCGACATCCTCCGGAATCGCCGGATTGAGATGATGGCACACCATCGTCATGTCGAGATGTTCGTCGAAGGTGTTGACGGTGTAGGGATTGGTCGGGTTGGTCGAGGACGGCAGGCAGTGCATCTCGCCCGCGACGCGGATGATGTCCGGCGCGTGGCCGCCGCCCGCGCCTTCGGTGTGGTACATGTGAATGGTGCGGCCGCCGATGGCCTCCAGCGTGTTCTCGACGAATCCGGACTCGTTCAGCGTGTCGGTGTGAATCTGCACCTGAAAATCATACTCGTCCGCGACCCGCAGGCAGGTGTCGATGGCCGCCGGCATCGAGCCCCAGTCCTCGTGCAGCTTCAGCCCCATCACGCCGGTTTCAAGCTGCTCCACCATGGGCGCTGCGCGATGTGCGTTGCCGCGGCCGAGGAAGCCGAAATTCATCGGCCACTGCTCGGCGGCCTGCAGCATCTTGCCGGTGTTGAACGGCCCGCCCGAATCAATGCCCACCGTGATCGGCCCGAGCGAGCCGCCGATCATGGTGGTGATGCCGCTGGCGAGCGCATGCTCCACCAGCCCCGCGCTGTCGAAATGCACGTGCACGTCGATGGCGCCCGGCGTTGCGATCAGCCCCTCGCAATCGCGCACCGTGGTGCCGGTGGACACGATCAGGCGCGGATCGACGCCGTCCATGATGGCGGGATTGCCCGCCTTGCCGAAACCGACGATGCGGCCGTGCCGGATACCGAGATCGCCCTTGACGATGCCGAGCACCGGGTCGATCAGCATCACGTTGCACAGCAGGAAATCCAGCGCGCCCTCCGCGCTGGTGATACCCGCCATGCCGATGCCGTCGCGCAGCGTCTTGCCGCCGCCGTGCAGGCATTCGTCGCCGTAAACGGCATGGTCCTTCTCCACCACGGCCACCAGCGACGTGTCGCCGAGGCGCACGGAATCGCCCGTGGTCGGACCGTAGAGCGCAGCGTAGTCCTTGCGATTGATCTTCGCCATCACGCCCCCCTGAAGCCGCGCGCCTTGGCCCGCGCCAGCGCGGCCTCGCGCACGCGCGGATCCGAGCCCTGCCCGTCGGTGAGATTGTTGAGCCCGGTCAGTTGCCCCTCGCCGCCGAACTCGACGAGCGTCACCTCTTTCGATGCGCCCGGCTCGAACCGCACGGCGGTGCCGGCCGGAATGTCGAGCCGCATGCCGAACGCGGCGGCGCGGTCGAAGTCCATCGCCTTGTTGACCTCGAAGAAATGGAAGTGCGAGCCGATCTGCACCGGCCGGTCGCCGGTATTCACCGCCTTCAGCGTGATGGTGCGCCGCCCGGCGTTGAGATCGATGCGGCCTTCCTTCGCGGTGATCAGGCCGGGATGCTCGGGGTCGGCCGCCGCGCCGGGCGCGGGCCGGATCGGCTCGTGCACCGTCACCAGCTTGGTGCCGTCCGGAAACACGCACTCCACCTGGATGATGTGCATCATCGCGGCGATGCCGGGCATCACGTCGTCGGTTGTCAGAATCGTCGATCCCCATCCGATCAGGTCCGCGACCGTGCGCCCGTCGCGCGCGCCTTCGAGAATTTCGTCGGTGATGATCGCCACCGCCTCCGGATAGTTCAGCTTGAGGCCGCGCCCTCTGCGGCGGCGCGCCAGCTCCGCCGCGTTGAAAATCGTCAGACGTTCGAGTTCGGTCGGCGTCAGCAGCATGATGTCAGCCCGATTTCAAATGACCAGAGTTCAATTGACGAACAGCCGCAGCTCGGCGCGCGCATGGCGGGCCGAGGCGATATCGAGAAACGGCAGAAAACCTTGCAGCGGCGCGTCGGCATCGATCGCAGAAGCGGCGAACCGCTCGATCTCCGGCAGGCACGATTGCAGCACCGCCTGCCCCTGCAGCGCGCCGATTGCACCGAGCCGCACCGCCGCCGCGATCACCTGCGAGGCGACCGTGTAGCCGGAGACGATCTGCGCATCGGCTTCCGACAATCCCATGGCGCGCCACACCGCGCCCTGCATCACCGGCAGATGCCCAAGACACGTGCGCGCGCGAATGGCCTCGCGGAGACGGTGCGCCGTCGCCTCGCCCAGACGCGCATGGGCCGCGAGAAACGCCGCGCCGTTGCGGCGCGATCCGCCGCGCAGCGGTTCGGTCAGCGTGGCCGCCTCCACCTCGTGGTCGAGCACGCCGATGGCGCCGGGTTCGTCTCCGGCCCGGAACGCCCGTACCACCGCGACACGATCGAAGCCGGCCCAGCGCTGCCGCAGAATGGCCCGCGTCAGTTCCGCAAGCTCGGGCTGGCCGACAGATCCCCGCTGGGCCAGCACGCCCTCGATCCCATAGGAGAACGCGAACGATCCGCTTGGGAACGTGCCGTCAGCCTGCCAGATCGCGGTGAGGAATGACGACATGCCCTAGGATCCGTGATCGTGCGCATGGTGGTGGTCATGCGAATGGGGATGGTCGTGGTCGTGATGATGGTGGTGGTGACCATCGCCATGATCGTGCGCGTGGCCAAGACCGTGGCCATGGCTGTGGCTCGACCCATGCGCATGGCCGTGCCCTGTCTTCAGTTCTCCGGTGTCGCCCGGCTCGTCCTCCACGATGGCGGCGGCGACGCGGCCAGCCTCGATCATGCCGTCCAGCCGCACCAGATAGGTTTCCGGCTCGGCCTCCAGCGCCACGAACAGCACCTCGCCGTCGAACCGCACGCGCCAGTGCAGGTTGCCGGCATGATAGCCGAGCGCGATGGCGTCGCCCCGCGTGCGCGGATCGAGCCGCAGCCAGCGCTCGCGGATCGCGTGCACGACGATGGCACGTTCCATCTCGATCAGAAGAATCGCCCCGTGGTATAGCTTCTGGCTGCGCGGCAATGCGATGGCCAGTTCGACGCCGCCACGCGTCGTCGCCCGCAGCCGCCGCCGGGCAAGATCGACCGCGGCGATATCGACGACGTCCACCGCGCCGCGATGGCTGAGATCGTGCAGTTGCGCCGCAACTCGCGGGGTTCGGCTGTCGCCCAGCACGTTCGTGATATGAAGCATTGCCTTAGGTCCAGTTCCTAGAATGCGCCGGCCGCATTCGGCCCGACGCCGACGGCAGATGCTGTCATTCTGGACATTTCTTCCTCGCCGACAACCTTCATTCCGACCCGCCGCGACCAGATCAGTTCGCCAAGGCGCGCCGCGTAGTTCTCCGGCCGCCCCTCGATGGCGACGAACAGCACCTCGCCGCAGAACCGGACCCGCCAGTGCAGGTTGCCGATGTGGTAGCCGAGCGCCACCGCATCCGCGATCGAGCGCGGCTCCAATTGCAGCCACCGCTGATGCGCGGAGCGAACGACGATCGCACGTTCGTCCTCAAACAGCAGCACCGCCCCGTCGAACAGGCGCTCGTGGCGCGGCAACGCGATGGCCAGTTCGATGCCTGCGCGGGTCGTCGCAACCAGCTCCTGCTGATCAAGTTCGGCGGAAGGGATTTCGACTTCGTCGACCGCATTCTGGTGCTCGAGAATCCCGATCTTTTCGGAAAAAGCCGGTTCGAGACGACTGCCCAGCACATGAGCAATGCGAAGCATAAGGTCATTCCCTTCCACTCTGGACGATCCGCGATCGCCCGCACATGCCGTCCTACGACGCCAGCAACTCCTTCAGTCTGGCGTCGAGGAAAGCGACGTCCACCGGGTTCGTGCCCGGCCCGCCCGCAAAATGGCCCCAGACCGAGGGAACCGGAATCAGCGACGCATTCGGCATGTTGGCCACCTCGAACTCGCTGTCCGCCACCGGAAAATACAGGTCGGTCTCTCCCGGCATCACGAAGGCCTTGGCCTTGATCGATGCGAGCGCCGCCTTGAAGTCACCCTTGTACAGTTCGTTGTCGCTGATATCGCCGTTCTGCCAGGTCCACAGCATGGTCAGCAGGTTGTTGGGATCTTTCGGAAGAAAAAAGCCCTCCCAGAATCCCACAAGGAAATCCTCCAGCGATGAATAGCCCATCGTTTCGAGATCAAGCTTCTGGCGGTAGAACGTCTGGGAAAATCCCCAGCCCGCATAGACCCGCGCCGCCGCGCGCAGGCCGCGCTGCGGCTTATCCGTGTACCAGCCCTCCTTCCAGGCGGCATCGGCGGTCAGCGCCGCCTTCACGCCTTCAAGGAAGACGATGTTGTGCCGCGAACATTTCGCCGATCCGCAGAACGGCGCGATGAGATCCATCATGTCGGGATACATCGCGCCCCAGTGGAAGGTCTGCAGCGCCCCCATCGACCACCCCGTGACCAGCCGGACGTGTTCGATTCCGAATTTCTCGGTCACCAGCTTGTGTTGCACGCGCACGTTGTCGTAGGCCGTGACTTGAGGAAATTTCGGTCCGTTATAGGGTTCGGGGTTGTTGCTGGGGGACGACGACAATCCGTTCCCGAGCATGTTCGGGATGATGATGAAATACTTGTTCGGATCGAGCGCCATTCCCTCGCCGACCAGCCACTCATTGTCGTAGTGCTGTCCGGAATACCAGGTCGGATAGACGATCACATTGTCCTTGTTCGCATTCAGCGTGCCGAACGTCTTGTAGGCGAGCTTGCAGTCCCGCAGCGTTGCGCCGCGCTGCAGCTGAACGTCGCCGAGATCGTAAATCTGATAATCGAGAGTCATTCTCTTCCCCCTGCCTATGCAAGTTCAGACGGGAGGGGGGCCGCGACTGGTCCCCGCTCCATTTTCCGGACGCCGGATCAGGCGGACTTCAACGATGGGTTGGTGCGAGTCGCGAGAGCGATCACATAGTAGGCGACGCCGGCGACGACCGCAGCCGAGATCGCCGTCGAGAGATAGGGCATCCACTCCTCGACGATGAACGCGCAGACCGAGCCGATCGCCCATGCCGCAAAGGCATGCGGCCGCCAGTCGGAGTCGATCGTTGCGCTCGGCCGCGTCAGATACTGATCCACCAGCACGATCGCGCCGATCGGAGGCACGAGGATGCCGAGCAGCGAGAGCCACTGGATGAAGAACGCCCAGACGTTCCCGGCCGCGACCACGATTCCGATCACGCCCAGAATGATCGCCATGATCCGCATGTGCGTGCCGACGATGCGGGACCATCCGGTCGCGGCATTGTAAAGACAGTGTGAGCAGACCGACCCCAGATTCACATAGAGAAAGATGAAAGCCAGCACGCTCAGCCAGATCAGCTGCTTGCTGTTCATGTAGCCGAACATGTTGTCCGCTCCGAACGGATTGGCGTTCGGCACGGCCAGCGCGGCGGTCATTACGCCGCCCACCAGCATGGCCACGAGATTGGCGAACGGAAAGGCGCTGAACGTGGCAATCCATGATGCGGTGGACGTTTTCGCCCATCGATTGAAGTCCGCCGTCACCGTGCCGGCGTCGATGAACAGGGCAATGACGACCGTCAACCCGACACCCATCGACATGGTCGCCACGCCGTTGTTGCCCGGATAGGCGAAAATGGCGGATGCGGTCGTCGTGGACGCGGCATCGGCCGCCACCCAGATGCCGAGAACCACGAACAGCGGCACCGAGACGAGGCCGATGTAGTGCAGCCCCCTGACGCCGACGAACGTGATCGCGATGTAGAGCAGCCCGGCGATCACCGTCATCGCCACGTAGTTCAGGCCATAGGTCGACGAGACGAGCGCGCCGGTGATGCCGGTCTGGACCGCGTACCAGCCGAGCAGCAGCGTCGACAGCAGCCCGGAGGCGAACACGTAGCCCTTCTTGCCGAACACGATGCTGGCAACCAGCGCGAAGTTCATGCCACGCCGCGTGCCGATCAGGCCCAGCAGACCGACATAGCCGAGCATCAGCAGATTTCCCACGATCATGGCGACGAGCGCCTTCGAGAATCCCATTCCGAGCACCAGAAGCGAACCCGTCATCGCTCCGGTGATGATCATCGGAAATCCAAGCCAGACCATGGTGACGGAGAACGCACTTCTACGGGCCGCCATAGGGACCGGCTCGTGCTCGTACTCCTCGCCCAGAATATGCTCGACCTGCTCTTCGGTCGCCCTGAGATCGCTTGCCGTTGTGCTCATTCTCTGTCCTCCGATTGACGTACCAACGTGGAACGGGGCACCCTTTCGAAAGCAGGTTTGCACGAGCTCTGGTCTTGCAGAGCGCCTACCCTATTGCCTTTTTGTACGCGAAGACCGACCCGCCCCGAGGTCGGTCGAATTTCCACACCCCGCCGCGCCCAGTGGCGACCGGGCTCAGGGAGCCTGATCGCCGCCGGTCGAATCCGGCTAGCGGTGCGCGACTTTCTTGTTGGGAATCCCCTCGATGGGACACTCCTCGACACCGACCGTGGAGCGCGTGAACGACTCCACCATCTCGCGGGTGCCTTCCGGATCGGAAATCCACTTGGTGTAGAAATCGTAAGGGCAGGCTGCGACGCCCTTGTCTCCGTCGCCGGAGTTGATCATGCCGGTGTAGCCGCGATGCACCAGCTTGAAGAGATGGTTCTGCGACTGGCCGGTGCGGCGCGCGTCGCGGATCAGCGATTTGGACAGTTGCGCGTACTGGATGCCGTATTCCTCCTCGCCGCACTCGCCGAGCGTGCGCCCGTCGAAGCCGACAATGGCGGAGTGACCGAAATAGGAATAGACGCCATCGAAGCCGGCCGCGTTGGCGACTGCGACATAAACGTTGTTCGCCCACGCCATCGCCTTCGCCATCACCACCTGCTGATCCTTCGCCGGATACATGTAGCCCTGGCACCGCACGATCAGCTCCGCGCCTTTCATGGCGCAGTCCCGCCAGATCTCGGGATAGTTGCCGTCGTCGCAGATGATGAGCGACACCTTCAGGCCCTTCGGTCCCTCGGACACATAGGTGCAGTTGCCGGGATACCAGCCCTCGATCGGCACCCAGGGCATGATCTTGCGATACTTCTGAACGATCTCGCCCTTGTCGTTCATCAGGATCAGCGTGTTATAGGGCGCCTTCTTCGGATGTTCCTCGTGGCGCTCGCCGGTGAGCGAGAACACGCCCCACACCTTCGCCTTGCGGCAGGCTTCGGCGAAGATCTCCGTCTCGTCGCCGGGGACTGTCGAGGCGGTCTCGTACATCTCCTTGGAGTCGTACATGATGCCGTGCGTCGAATATTCCGGGAAGATCACAAGGTCCATGCCCGGCAGGCCGGCCTTCATGCCGACGATCATGTCCGCGATCTTCCTGGCGTTGTCGAGAACCTCCGCCTTCGTATGAAGGCGCGGCATCTTGTAATTCACGACGGCGACGCCGACCGTGTCGTTGCTGGACGAAATATCACCGTGAAGCATGTTTCTCTCCTTGCACCAAACGTTTCCTGAACGCCGGATCACACCGCCATATGCCGGTGCACCATCTCGTCCGTGAGGTCAGAAATCCCGCCCTGTTCGACGATGCGGCCTTTTTCCATCATGACGAAGCGATGCGCAGCGTTGCGGACGAACGAGACGTTCTGCTCGACCAGAATGACGGTGAGCGAAAATTCCCGGTTAAGCCGCACGATCACGTGCTCGATCTCCTCGACGATGGACGGCTGGATGCCCTCGTTCGGCTCGTCGAGCAGGATGACCTTGGGATGCGCCGCGAGCGCGCGGGCGATGGCGAGTTGCTGCTGCTGACCGCCGGACAGCACCCCGCCGTTGCGTTCGAGATTGTTCATCAGATACGGAAACAGTTCCGCGACCAGCGGGGGAATCTCGCGCTTGCCGTCGGTGCGCGCGAAGCCGCCCATCAGGATGTTCTCGCGGATCGTGAAATCCGGAATGATCTCGCGGCCCTGCGGGACATAGGCGATGCCGGCGCGGGCGCGTCTGAATGTCGGCTCGCGGCCGATGTCGGTGCCGTCGAGACGGATTTCGCCGTCCATGCGGTCGGTCAGCCCCATCAGCGTCTTGAGCAGCGTGGTCTTGCCGGTGCCGTTGCGGCCGAGCACCGCCGTCACCTCGGCCTTCGGCACATCGAAGGTCACGTCGTGCAGGATGTGGCTGCGGTCGTAATAACTGTCGATATGGGCAAACTGCAGCATCAGACGATTCCCTTCGAGCCGAGATAGGCCTCGCGGACCTTGGGATTTGTCTCGATCTCCTGCACGCTGCCCTCGGCGAGAACCTGCCCGAGATGCAGCACCGTGATCTTCTCGGCGATCTCGCGCACGAACGCCATGTCGTGCTCCACCACGACGATGGTGTGGCGACCTTTGAGGTTATTGACGATCTGCGATGTCTTGTACGTCTCGGCCTGAGTCATGCCGGCGGTCGGCTCGTCCAGCAGGATGATCTTCGGATTCTGGACAATCAGCAGCCCGAGTTCGAGCCATTGGGTCTGGCCGTGGCTGAGGTAGGCCGCGATCCGGCCCGCCTCCTCCGTCAGACCGATCAGGCCGAGCACCTCGTCGACCCGCTTCGCTCCCTCCGTGCCGAAGCCAAATCCGAGATTGGCCAGAACGCCCGGGTTGCGGCAGCTTGCAACCTCCAGATTGCGGCGGACCGTCAGATCCTTGAACACGCTCGGAATCTGGAATTTCCGGCCGATCCCGGCGCGCGCGATCTTGTGCTCCTCCCAGTTGGTGATGTCGGTGTCGTGGACATAAACATGCCCGGAGGTGCTCTTAGTCTTGCCGGAGATCAGATCCATCAGCGTCGTCTTGCCCGCGCCATTGGCTCCGAGCAGGACGCGCAGTTCCCCGTCGTCGATGGTCATCGTCACATTGTTGACGGCTTTGAAGCCCTCGAAATCGACGCTCAGTCCGTCAATGGTCAGCGCGGCAGCCATCGCACCTACTCCGCAAGCTGTGACGAGGGATTGGCGACCCGCACCTCGCCCGAGCCGTTGTTCGGCCGGCGCTGCACGAAGCGATCGATGAGATCGTGGGCCACGCCGGCGAGGCCGCGCGGCAGATACAGCACGACAAGCACGAAGATCAGCCCGATGATCGCCTTCCACGCCTCGGCGAAACCCTCCGTCTCGCTGACCGTCGCCGAGATCACGTTGATCAGGATTGCGCCGATGCAGGCCCCGAGAATGGAGGATCGGCCGCCGACCGCCGCCCACACCACCATGGTGATCGAGAACGAGAGATCCATGAAGGTCGGCGAGGCGAACTCGGAGACGATCACGTAGAGCATGCCCGCAAAGCCCGCGATGGCGGCGGACACCGCGAAAAAGAACGTCTGGTAGTTCGGGACGTCGAATCCGAGATAGCGCGCGCGGTTCTCGTCGTCGCGCACCGCCTGCAGGATGATGCCCGCGCGGGTCTCGACCAGGAGCCGCGCGGCCGCGAGCACCGCCGCCAGCGAGATCGCGACGAGGTAGTAGGTCTCGACGATGTAGGGATCGAACTCCAGCCCCGCGAGCTTGAACCAGCCGAGATCGGTCAGGCCGTTGAAGCCGTTGGTGATCGGCTGCGCATCGATCACCAGAAGGCGCACCAGCAGCACCAGCGACAGCGTGATCAGCGACACGAATACCCCCGCGATGCGGCGGCGGAACACGATGGTGCCGATGATCGCGGCGATCAGCACCGGCAGGATCACCCCCATGGCCACCCCGAACCATTGGCTCTGGAACGGAAGCCACAGAAACGAAGCCTTGTTGATACAGCACAGTTCGGTCGGCGCGCCGGGCTCGGCGTTCCACAGCATGAAGTCCGGCACCGGCTTGTCCGATCCCTGCTGCAGGCTGGTGGTGCTGGCGAGCTTCAGCGACATCGCCAGCATGTACGCGCCCGCCCCGAAGAACAGGCCCTGCCCCAGATTGAGGATGCCGGCATAGCCCCACGACAGCGCGACGGCGACGCCGAGCATCCCGAACACCAGATATTTGGCGACGCGGTTCAGCCAAAACGGATCCATCACCAGCGGCAGCAGCATGATGATCACGACGAAGGCCGCGTAGATCGCCAGTTCGATTGTGCGTTTGCTCGGCATCTTAGCGGCTCTTCAGGGCGAACAGGCCCTTCGGCTTGAGAATGATGATCGCGATCACGACGGCGAACACCACCGCACGCGCCAGAATGTCGTTGGTGCCGGAGGCGACGAGGCCATTGATCTCGCCCAGAATGCCGGCCGACAGCACCGAGCCCATCAGGCTCCCGACGCCGCCCATCACGACCACGAGAAATCCGTCCACCACCATCGGCGTGCCCATGTCGGGAAACACCGTCTTGAAGCCGGACATCATCACGCCCGCGATTCCCGCAAGCCCCGATCCGAATGCGAAGGTCAGCGCGTTGACCTTGGCGACGTCGATGCCGCAGGCAGCCGCCATTTTCGGATTGCGGATGATGGCGCGCACCTGCGTGCCGATCGCGGTGCGATACATGATCAGCCAGGTGATGACGGTAAGCACGATCGTCACCAGGATGATGAAGGCGCGGTAGCGGTTGATGTCCGCGCCGGCGACGCTGAACGTCCCCTGCAGCATCGCCGGCACGGCGACGTTCTGCAGGCCCGGACCAAGCCCCTGAATGTGGATGCCGAAGAAGGACAGGCCGAATTCGAGGCGAACCGCCTGCTGGATCAGGATTGCGACGCCCCATGTCGCCAGCAGCGTATCGAGCAGCCGTCCATACAGCTTGCGCACCACGATGCGCTCGATGCCGAGGCCGATCAGCGCTGTCACAATGAAGGCCAGCGGGATCGCGACGAAGATGTTCGCGCCGAGCCAGATGCCCGACAGCACCGTGACATAAGCACCGATCATCACCATCTCGCCGTGGGCCATGTTGATGACCCCCATCGCGCCGTAGGTGATCGCGAGCCCGAGCGCGACGAGAAGCAGGATCGAGCCAAGGCTGAGCCCGATGAACAAAACCTCAAGCATGAGAGTCCCTTCGCGGCGACATGCTTTCGCGGATACCGATCCGGATACGAGACCTGGCGGACCGCCCGCCGCACGATGCGGCGGACAGTCCGCAGGTGATCAGATCTTCAGCTTCGCCGTGTCGAGCCCCTTTGCGGTGCAGAAGAGGTTCGTCTCGGTCTCGCCGTAGGCCACGTATGGCAGAGGCATGACCGGCTCCTTGTACGCATCGATGATCTTGCCCTGCCCGTCCGCCTGCCACTGGGCGATGCGCGGGGTAAGGTAGGCATGCAGATTCTCGGCGTCGATTTTCACATGACCGTTCGGCGCGTCGAACTCCTGCCCCTTCACCGCTTCGCGGATAGAGGTCGGCGTGATGTCCTTGGCCTTTTCCACCGCCTGCTTCCACAGGAAGACCTGGAAGTAGGACGACTCCAGCGCGTGATGGGTCACGGCCTTGGGGTCCTTCACGAAGGCCCTGTAACGCGCGATGAATTCCTTGTTGCGCGGCGTGTCGATCGCCTGGAAATACGGGAAGGACGTGTAGCTCCCCACCGCGTATTCCGGTCCCATCGCCGCGATCTCGATCTCGGAGGTCACCGTGGCGCAGATCGGCAGCTTGTCGTGGGTGAGGCCCTGGTTCTTGTACTCGCGATAGAACGCGATCACGGAATCACCGACCACGTTCGAGAGCACCACATCGCAGCCCGAGCTTTTGATCTTGTTGACCATCGAACCCCACTCGGAATGGCCGAGTTCGAGGTATTCGTCGGCCACCCACTGGCCGCCGTTCTTCTCGATCAGGATCTTCGAGACCTTGGCCATCTCGCGCGGATAGATGTAGTTCGATCCGACGATAAAGAACTTCTTCTTGCCAAGCGTATTGATGATCCAGGGAATGAAGTTCGAAAGCTGCTGGTTCGGAACGGCGCCGGTGTAGACGACGTTCTTGGAGCACTCGAAGCCTTCATAATAGGTCGGATAGAAATACAGGTTGTTGCGCTTCTCGAACACCGGCAGCACCGCCTTGCGGCTGGCCGAGGTGTAGGAGCCGAACACCGTCGGCACCCGATCCTGGATGACAAGCTTGGAGGCCTTTTCGTTGTAGGTCTTCGGATCGGACGCGCCGTCCTCGACGATCGGCACGATCTTCATGCCCTTAGCGCCACCTGCGGCATTGATCTCGCTGATCGCCATCAAGGTCGCATCGTGCAGCGACTTCTCGACGATGGACAGACCGCCCGTCAGCGAGAACAGCACGCCGACCTTGATCTCTCCCGCAGCTTGCGCCGCCGTGCTCAGCACGTAAGGCGATGTGATCGCCGCACCTGCGGCAAGCGCGCTCCCTTGCAAAAATTTGCGCCGGTCGATTGTCATTCGTCTCCCCTTTGCTCCAGACACACCAATCCCGTTCACGCTGAATGCGTGTTGCTCGGCCAAAAATTTTCCAGAAAAGACCGAGGCCCGCTGACGCGCCCCGCGTCAGTGCCGAAACTCGATCCCGAAAAGCAAAAAAGCCCGAACGGTCCTCGCGGACCCTTCGGGCTACCTAGCCTCTGATCAGATCAACATCATCGGTGACCTGACGTTATATCCGCAACCGGACTGCATCGCCCAACCGTGCGGAACGACAAAAGCTAATCATCCTTCGCGCGAAACTGCAAGAGCTCATTTGCATGAATAATCGCAGCGGCCATATCGTCCATCGACAGGCGCTTGGCCATGGCCTGCCGCCTTATGCTTTCATAAGCTTCTTCCTCGCTCAGCCCCTGCCCGTTCATCAGGATCGCCTTGGCTTTCTGGATCCGCTGGATGCCGGACAGCTTGCGCTCCAGCTTGCGGATACGCTTGGTGGTCTCGCGCCGCTCCATCCACAGGCTGCGGGCGATGGTCAGGTTTGTAAGAAGCCCGAACGGGCGGATCGGCCGCTCGATCACCGCGACCGCACCGGCTTCCAGAACCAGTTGCAGCGTCGAGGGATCCTCGTAACCGACCACGGCGATCAGGGTCGGCCGGTTGACTTCCGACGACTTCAGGAGACGCTGGATTTCGCTGCGGACATCGTGCTCGATCGCGAGAATGACGACGTCCGCCCCGTCGGTCCACGCATCCGGCACCGGCCAGATGGTTTCCGCCATACAGCCGATGCGGCGCAGATGTTCGACGAGCTTGACGCGCTCGGGATCAGGCGGATGAACCACATGAACCCGCAGGCCACGAAGATCACGGAGAATCTGGATGGCCACTGTCAGACCTCAGTTGCGCGTGAATCACGTGGACACCGGATGCAGATCATCTGCGGACCAGTCATCAAGGCTCTGAACGACGCAATAGGGATCGGGCCTGATGCGCACGCCCGGATTCCACACCATCTGAAAACGCTTGTTGCGATCAAGCCGCGCGATGCGGGGCCACAGGTAGGTGTGGTTGTTCTCCGGGTCGATCCGCACGCGTCCCTGCGGCGCATCGAATTCAGCATCCCGCAATTCGCGCAGCACCCGCTCGGGATCGTCCGCGCCGCACCGGGCGACCGCACGCATCGCCAGATGCAGCTGGAAATAGGCCGCCTCCGCACTCGCGGTGACCGGCGCATCGGGGCCGAAACGCTCCTTGAAACGGCTCACGAACCGGCGCGCCGAGGGGGACGACAGTGTCTCAAAGAAGGGTGCCGCCGTAATGTGCCCCTCCGCCGCCTCGGGACGCATCTCCGCCACCTCGGCTTCCGATGTCGTCAGGCTCGCGATCGGCATCCGGGCCGGATCGAAGCCGGCGGCCCGATAAGCCTCATAGAACATCGAAGTGCCGGCCCCGACGACGGTCGAGAAAATCACGTCCGGCGCGGTCTTCCGGATACGGCTGACGACTTTCTCGAAATCCTTGGGCTGCGCCCGCAGCGGCACATAGAGTTCGTCCAGCACCTTGCCCCGCGCCTGCACGACGAAATCGGCCATCAGCCGGTTGGACTCGTAAGGGTAGATGTAGTTCGACCCCACGAACAGAAACCGGTTGCCGTAGACGGACAACAGGTATTTGGCGAGTTGCAGCGAATTCTGGTTCGGCGCCGCGCCTGTATAGATGCAGTGGCGCGAGTACTCGAACCCCTCGTAAAGGGTCGGATAGAACAGCAGGCCGCGATGGGCCTCCACCACCGGAAGCAGCGCCTTGCGGGTGCTGGTCATGTAACAGCCGAACAGCAGCCGTATCCGGTCGACCTCGAACAGCCGCTCGGCCAGCGCGCGGAACTGCTTCGGATCGGAGGCCGGATCGTAGATGACCGGCTCGATCGGCCGGTCCAGCACGCCGCCTGCCGCATTGATTTCCTCGATCGCCAGAAGCGTTGCATTGAGCTGGGATCGTTCGATGGCGGAGGTGACACCTGTCTGCGAAAACAGAACGCCAACCCGCCAGCCCCCCGCATTGTCCTCAAATAAACTCATGTCCGAAAGCTACCATCTTTTCCGGCCTTGTCTCAGCCTGTGCTGATCAAGTCCCTAATCCTCCCGCAAAAAAATTTCTAGTCATGCGGGAACGCCGACCCGAATTGCTCGCGCCGGGCGCAGGAGAAAATGGAAGGACTTTGGAAGGACGCTAGCTCCTATTTCCTGCCGGACTTCTTTTTGCTGGACTTCTTGCGGACGGATTTTTTTGCGGATTTCTTTGCCGTCTTCTTGACTGCCTTCTTCGCCGTTTTCTTGGCCGCCTTCTTTTTGGGGACTTTCGCGCCTTTCTCCCGGGCTTCGGAAAGGCCGATGGCGATGGCCTGCTTGCGGCTTTTCACCGTGCGGCCGGACCGGCCGCTCCTGAGCGTACCGGCCTTGCGCTTCTTCATCGCCCGCTCGACCGACTTCGATGCGCTCGCTCCATAGCGGCGCTTGGCGGCTTTCTTGACCATCATGGTTCTCCCTGTCGGCAGAATGCCGTCAGGGGGAACTCGCGGGCTCAGGAAAAGTTCGACACTCGTTCCGGTTCGAGCAACGATTGCCGCTTCATGAAACGCGTGCCCTCACCACGTATCGATGCAAGGCCGCTTGCGATCGGTGCGCTTCTCCGGCTCCGGCACCGAGCGCAGGCCCGCCATGATCCAGCGCCGCGTCTCGGACGGATCGATCACGTCGTCGATCTCAAGGACAGACGCAATGGAAACCGCCTTGCCGTTGGCGTACAGGTCGGCGACCTTCGCCTTGTAATAGGCCTCCCGCTCGGCCAAATCCGCGATGGCCTCCATCTCCTTGCGGAAGCCGAGCCGCACATAGCCTTCGAGGCCCATGCCGCCGAACTCGCCGGTCGGCCACGCCACCGTGAAGAACGAGGCATGAAAGCCGCCGCCGATCATCGACTGCGCGCCGAGGCCGTAGCCCTTGCGCAGCACGATGCCGAACAACGGCACCGTGAGGCTCGCGCCGGTGACGAACATGCGCGAGACATGACGCACGATGGCGGTCTTCTCTGCCTCGGGGCCGACCATGAAACCGGGCGTGTCGCACAGCGAGACGATCGGGATGTCGTAGGCGTCGCACAGTTGCAGGAAGCGCGCGGCCTTGTCGCCCGCCGCCGCGTCGATCGCGCCGCCGAGATGCTTCGGATTGTTGGCGATCAGGCCGAACGGCTTGCCCTCGATGCGGATGAAAGCCGTGATCATGCCCACGCCGAAATCGCGGCGCAGTTCGAGCACCGAGCCCTCGTCCGCCAGCGTATCGATCACGGTGCGGATATCGTAGACCCGCAGCCGGTTCTCCGGGATGGCGCGGCGCAGCAGTCGCTGGTCCGGCGCGCTCCACTCCTTCAACGGTCCCTGGAAATAGGACAGGTATTGCTGCGCGACCCGTGTCGCGTCCTCCTCGTCCTCCACAAGAATATCCACAACGCCGTTTGGCGACTGGAACGAGACCGGGCCGACTTCGGCCGGATGATAGACTCCGAGGCCGCCACCCTCGATCATCGCCGGGCCGCCCATGCCGATGGACGCGTTCTTCGTGGCGATGATGACGTCGCACACGCCGAGCATCGCTGCGTTGCCTGCGAAGCAGTACCCCGACACGACGCCAACCAGCGGCACCAGCCCCGAGAGCTTGGCGAACTGCACGAAGGACGGCCCGTCAAGCCCGGTCATGCCGAGCCGGTCGGTGTCGCCCGGGCGTCCGCCGCCACCCTCGGCATAGAACACCACCGGCAGCCGCCACTGCTCCGCGAGCGAGAGCATGCGGTCGATCTTCTTGTGGTTCATGTGGCCCTGCGTACCCGCCAGCACCGTGTAGTCGTAGGACAGCACCATGCAGCGCGCGGCCTTCTCGCCGAACTTGGCCGCGTTTACGGTGGCCATGCCAGAGATCAGGCCATCGGCCGGTGTATTCTTGATCAGATCATCGAGCTTGCGGCGACGGCGCTGCGCGGCGATCGCCAGCGCGCCGTATTCGATGAACGACCCCTCGTCCACCAGTTGCGCGATATTCTCCCGCGCGGTGCGCTGGTTGGTCTTGCGGCGGCGGCCGACAGACTCCGGACGGTTCTCGTCGAGGGTGTTGGCGTGACGCGCGATCGACTCCGCCAGATCCGGCCGGATGAAATCGAGATCGATCTCTTCTTCCGTCTGCGTGACGCCACCCTCGACTTCGGCTGGCTCCATGAACAGGATGGCGTCGCCCTGCATCAGGGTGACGCCGCTGCCACCCGCGATCTTGGTGACGCGCCCGCCCTGCGGCGCGGTGACGAGATGCTCCATTTTCATGGACTCGATCACCGCGATCTGCTGCCCCGGCCGCACCAGATCGCCCTCACCCACATGCACGGCGACGATGGTGCCCTGCAGCGGCGCGGGCACGGCGACCGATCCCTCCGGCGCTGCGGACGCCGCGGCCTTCGGTGCCGCGCCATCGCCGGAGGCAACCGCCTCCGGGAAATAAAGCGGCGTCGCGGGTGTCTTCGTCGCGGCGACGAGATCGCGCGCATTGGCGTCCACAAAACCAGTGCTGACCTTGTTCGCGGTGAAATCCGGATGAGCCAGCACCGCCTGCAGGAATGGGATGTTGGTCTTCACGCCCTCGATATGAAACTCGCGCAGCGCCCGCGCGCTCTTGGCGATGGCGTCGGCAAAGCGTGGCGAGGGCGAATGCACGATCACCTTGGCCAGCAGAGAATCGAACATCGCGCTGGTGCGATAACCCGAATAGCCGAACGTATCGACGCGCACGCCCGGTCCCGACGGCGGATCGAACACCGACAGCGTGCCGCCGGTCGGCTTGGTCGCGCCGCTCTCGTCCATCACCTCCATGTTGACGCGGAGCTGGATGGCATAGCCGCGCGGCGCGCCGATCTCGTCCTGCGCCAGGCCGAGCGAGGCCAGCGTCGCTCCGCCCGCGACCGCGATCTGCGAGCGCACCAGATCGACGCCGAGCACCTCCTCGGTGACGGTGTGCTCGACCTGCAAGCGCGGATTGGCCTCGATGAAGGCGAACGCCTTCGCCTCGTCCGTGGCGTCGGTATCCACCAGAAACTCGAAGGTGCCGAGACTGTCATACCTCGCCGCCGCCGCCAGCGTCTTCGCCGATTCCAGAATCCGGGTGCGCAGGCCGTCGGTCAGCGACGGGCTCGGCGCGATCTCGATCAGCTTCTGGTTGCGGCGCTGGATGGTGCATTCGCGCTCGCGCAGCTGCGTGATCGCGCCATGGCGGTCGCCGATGATCTGCACCTCGATATGGCGGGCGCGGCGCACCAGCCGCTCCACATAGACATCCTCGCTGCCGAACGCGGCCTTGGCCTCGGAGCGGCAGCGCTTGTAGGCTTCCTCGAGCTGGGACGGATCGTCTACCGCGCGCATGCCGCGCCCGCCGCCGCCCGCGACGGCCTTGATCATCACCGCGCCGCCCGCGCCCAGTCCGTCGAGAAAGGCCCGCACCTCGTCGAGCGTCGTGGGGCCCACCGTGCCGTCGATGATCGGAACGCCGACCTTCTTCGCCAGCGCCTTGGCGAGGATCTTGTCGCCGAACAATTCGAGCGCCTCGGGCGAGGGACCGACGAACACGATCCCCTCTTCGGCGCAGCGCCGTGCCAGCCCGACATTCTCGCTGAGAAACCCGTAGCCGGGATGCAGGGCATCGCATCCCGCCGCTTTGGCCGCGGCGATTACCGCCTCGATGTCGAGATAGGCCCGCGCGCCGCGCCCCGGAATTTCGTGCGCCTCGTCGGCCGCGCGCACGTGAAGCGAGAGCGCATCGTCCGCCGGATAGATCGCGACGGACGCCAGACCGGACTCTGCGGCGGCGCGGGCGATGCGGATGGCGATCTCGCCCCGGTTGGCGATGAGAAGCTTGCGAAACGACATGATCTTATCCAATGAGAACGGCAGGAGGCGAAACCGGGCGGCGCCGCCGCCCGGACAGGAGTGCATCAGGGCGTCAGCTCGCCCTTCTTGACCTTTCCGGTCGCGGTCATCGGCAGGGCTTCCACGATGCGCACTTCCGGAATCTTGTACACGGCCATGCGCTCGCGGCACCATGACTGAATGTCTTCCGGCTTCACGCGACCCGCGACCTCCGGCTTGAGCTGGATGAAGGCGACAGGCACCTGCCCCTTGTCGGCGTCCTCGCGGCCGACGACGCCGGAGCCGAGCACGGCCGGATGCTGGCCAAGCAGCGCCTCGATCTCAGGCGGAAACACGCTCATGCCCTTGACCTTCAGCATTTCCTTGCGGCGGCCGAGGAAGTGGATGAAGCCCTGCTCATCGATCACGCCGATATCGCCGGTGCGCAGCCAGCCATCCACCAACTGTTCGACGGTCGCTTCCGGCTTATTCCAGTAGCTCTTGAGCAGCGAGGGCGTGCGCACGCGGATTTCGCCCTCCTTGCCGACAGGGATCAGCTCGCCGGTCTCGAAATCGGTGATCTTGAACTCAGCGCCGGGCACCGGCAGCCCGACAAACACCGGCTGCGAGTTCAGATCGAAATCGTTGTCCTGAAAGCCGGTGGTGAAGGTGTTCGAAGTGTGAGTCTCGGTCATGCCCCACGAACTCTCCGCCAGGATCGTTCCGGTCAGTTCCTTCCAGCGGCGGCGATAGTCCGCATTCAACTTCTTGACGAACGACACCACCCGGACCTGCCGCAGCGAGGACAGATCGAACGCCTTGAAACGCGGATGCTCCATCAGCTCGACAGCACCATCGACAGGCATCGCGGTCAGCGTGACCTTGTGCGTCTGGATGGCGCTCAGCACGCCCAGCGGATCCCAGCGCGCGAGCAGCACCAGCGTCCCGCCGGCAAACAGCGGAAAGATCAGACCGAGATTCTCGCCCGCGATCCAGAATTCCGGAAAGAACGAGAGAAACACCGTGTCCTCGTTCAGCTCCATGGCGATGCCGTAATTCGCAGCCGCCGTGTAGACCATGTCGCCCTGCGTATGAACACAGCCCTTTGGCATGCCGGTGGTGCCGCCGGTGTAATTCAGCGCGGCGATGTCATCGAGACCGGCCGGCGGCAGCGGCGTCACCGCGCCCATCGCCGCCAATGCCGGCAGCATATCCGTCGCCCCCGCGACATTGATGCGCGGCACGAGTATGGAGTCTGGCACCGGAATCGCCGGATGCGCAGGAATGACGTCCGCGAAGCTGGTGACGATCACCTCGCGCAGCCGGGTCTCCGCCTTCACCTGATCGACGACATCGGCCAGCTGGTCCAGCGCGACGATCACCTCAGCCTCGGTGTCCTTCAGCTCGTAGGCCAGTTCGAACGCGCGCGACAGCGGCGACACCGGCACGTGTACCGCGCCGAGCTTCAGAATGCCGAGAAACGCGATGTGAAACTGCGGGCAGTTCGGCATGAACACCGCGACGCGGTCGCCCTTTTTCACGCCCTTCTTCATCAGCAGCGCCGCGAACTGATCGCTCTGGCGGTCCAGATCGCCATAGGTCGTGACATGGCCATAGAAGATCACCGCCGGATGCTCCGGCTTTTTCGCCGCCCAGACGCGCAGATACTCGGTCAGCGGAATCTTGCCGTGCGGATATTGCGGCTCCCGCGGCACGTCCTTTGGCCACGCCCTGGCCCACAGCGCGCGCACCTGTTCGAGGTATTCCGTTTCAGTGATGGGGGAAGTCATGGCGTTTCTTCTCTGTTGTTATTTCTGAAGGCCCAGCTCGTCGATGATCAGACGCTTGAGCTTGTATTTCTCGACCTTGTTGGTCGGCGTCACCGGCAATGCCGAAACGAAGCGGACGTGCTTTGGCTGCATGTATTTCGGCATCACGCGGCGGGCGTGATCGCGCAGCTCCTCCTCATTGAGCACCTCACCTTCGACGAGCTCGATGAAGACCGCGATGTCCTCCTCCTCGCCGATCATCGCCGGCACCGGCACCGCGGCAACCGCGCGCACCTTGTCATGGCTCGCCAGCAGCGCCTCGACCTCGAACGACGAAACGTTCTCGCCGCGCACGCGGAAGAAGCCGCCCATCCGGTCCACGAAGCAGTAGAGCCCCGACCCGTCGTCGAGCTGGCGCGCCGCGTCGCCGGTATGGAACCAGCAGTTGCTCAGCACTTTCGCGCTGGCCTCGGGCTTGCGGAAATATTCCTTCAGCAGGAGTCCCGGAAAGCGCGGGCGGAAGGCAAGCTGCCCCACCTGTCCGGCGGGAAGCACGTTGTCGTTCTCGTCGAGGATGGCGATCTCGAACAACGGGTTCGGCGCGCCCATCAGCCCCTTCGGCAGCTCGGTCGTGCCATCCAGAACGGGACGACCGATCTCGGCGCAGCGCGCGAGCAGGTCGCGCTTCGACAGCCCTTTCCACAACGCGGCGGGTGTTCCTTCCTCGTCTCCGAATTCGTCGATCACGGCAGCGAATGCCGAACCGGATTCGGTCTGTCCGAACCCGGCCGTCACGAAATCGAATCCGAAGCGCCGCGCCACCTCCTGATGCGTGCGCGGAAAAGGCTGCATATGCACCTTGTTCAGCGTGTTGGCGCGGTCATTCGCGCGCGGCTCGGAGCTGAGCAGATACGGCACCATCACGTCGAGCAGCACGCCGTTGGTGGCGCCGCATTCAGCGATGCGTTCCCAGAACTTGTTCGGGCTGAAGCGGTCCCACAAGCCGACCGTGTTGCCCTGCCACACCGCGCGGCACAGTAGGAAGAACGCGCCGCCGACATGATACATCGGCAGGTCGCAGTAGATGACGTCGTCAGGCGTCGTGAGCTGCCGGGTCTGGAACGTGTAATGCGCGATCCAGCGGAACGGCTGCAGCACGCCCTTGGACGGCCCCGTGGTCCCCGACGTGTAGACGATGTTGGCGGAATCAAACGGCGTGCGCGCGATCTGCGGCACCGGACCGCTCGATGCGGCCAGCGTTGCGAAATCCGTCACCCCGACATTGGCGAAGGTCCCGCCGAACACCTCGTCGGTGGCGTCGTGATCGCCCGCTTTCGGCGTGTGCACAATGATGTTCCGCAGCGGGATTTCGTCGATCACCTCGCCCAGCACCTCGGCGAAATGCGGATCGGTGATCAGCGCGAAGGGCTCGGTGTCCTTGAGCTGGTAGGACAGCAGCATGCCGCGGAAGTTGAAATTCACCGGCGCGAAGATGCCGCCCGCGCGCCAGATGGCGAACATCGCCAGCGCCGACAGCAGCGAGTTGCGCGTCAGCACGCTCACCGGCTGGCCCGCCTGCAAGCCCATCGCGGCGAGTCCGGCTGCAATCCGGTCGGTTGTCTGCCTGAATTCGGCGAACGTCAGGCGAACGTTGTCTTCGCCATAGTGGACGAAAACCTTGTCGGGCATATCCCGTGCGCAGGCATCGAGCCTGTCCAGCACGTCATCGCCCTCGGCGACCAGTTGTGCGAACGTCTCTTGCGGTGTCATGGCGGGCCCCCAACCCATCAGCGGTTTTTCATGGTCGGATCGAGCGCGACGCGCATCGATTCACCGAGCGAGTTGAAGGCCAGCGCTGTCAGAAGGATGGCGAGCCCCGGCGGATACATCTGCTCGGGCGCGATCTCCATGTTCTGATAGGCGCGCGCCAGCATCGAGCCCCAACTTGCGTCCGGCGGTTGAATGCCGAGCCCGAGAAAACTGAGGCTCGCCTCCGCCAGCAGCGCGCCCGCGAGCAGCAGCGTCACCTGAACGATCACCGGCTGGATCGTGTTCGGCAGCACGTGACGCCAGAGAATGTGCGCTGTGGATGCGCCGAAGCAGCGGGCGCTGTCCACATAAAGATCGTTGCGCACCACCAGCGTGCGGGCACGCACCAGCCGCGCAAGCTGCGGCGCGAACACGATGCCGACCGAGATCATGCCGTTGGTCAGGCCGATGCCGAGCGCGCCGGTGACGGCGATCGCCAGCACGATGGCTGGAAACGAGAGGAAGCTGTCAATCACGCGGCTGATGACCTCGTCCACCCAGCCGCCGAGATATCCGGCGATGAGGCCCACGGGCACGCCGATGAAGATCGCCACCGCAACCGCAAGGAAGCTCGCATAAAGCGAGGCGGTGCCGCCGTAGATCAGGCGGCTCAGCGTGTCGCGGCCGAGATCGTCGGCACCGAGCCAGTGCGAGGCAGACATCGGCGCAAGCATCGCGTCGAGATCCTGTGCCACCGGTGAATAGGGCGAAATCCATGGCGCCAACGCAGAGACGATGGCGAGCAGCACAAGGAATGTCAGGCTCACCGCGCCGCGCAGGTCCGAGGTGAACCATGCCGCGAAGCGGCTGAACCGGCTCGGCCGGGCGAGGGAAAGGGTCATGGTGTCGGCCATTTCAGCCCACTCTCGGATCGAGAACGCTGTAGAGAATGTCGGTGACGAGGTTGAGCGTCACCACGATCAGCACCATCGCGAACACGACGCCCTGCACCACCGGGAAATCGCGCGCCAGCGAGGCGTTGACGATCAGGCTGCCCATGCCGGGAATCGCGAACACCGCCTCCACCACCACCGTCGCGGCGAGCAGGCGATTGAACAGCAGGCTCACCACGGTCAGCAGATTGACGCTGACGTTCTTCAGCCCATGCCGCCACAGGATCGCCGATGGCGACAGCCCCTTGGCGTGCAGCGTGCGTACCTGCTGCGACGACAGCAGTTCAACGAGCGAGGAACGCAGCTGCCGCGAGACTTCGGCGATGCCGCCGGACGCCAGCGCAAAGGCCGGCAGGATCGCGTGGCTCAGCGCCGGACCAATGCCCTCGCTCAGCGGGCGGGCGCCGGTCGCCGGCAGCCAGTTGAGGTCAAGCGAGAAGAACGCGACCAGCAGCATGCCGAGCCAGAAATTCGGGATCGCGACGCCGAGCGAAGCGATGGTCATCACGAAACCGTCGATCCACGAGCCCTGTCGGCTGGCCGCCAGGATACCGAGCGGCACGCCGAGCACCAGCGCGATGATCATCGCAAGCACGACAATCAGCAGCGTATGCGGCAGGCAGCGCTGGATCGAATGCAATACGGACTCGCTCGACACCAGCGAGTTGGACAGATCGCCCTGCACCGCCTTCAGAAGCCACGATCCGTATTGAACCAAGAACGGGCGGTCGAGTCCGTAGATCTGCCGGATCTCGGCGATACGGGATTCGGTCGCGTTGTCGCCCGCCAGCGTGACCGCGACATCGCCGGGCACCAGCTTCAGCAGACCAAAGACGATGAAGGTCGACAGAATGATCACCGGAATCGCCTGCAACAGGCGGCGAACGATGATGTGGCGTCGGACGGATGGCGACATGCGTGATGGCTTTGGACGGAGTTCGAGAGAAGGGGCCGCGCCGCACGGGCGGCGGCGCGGCACAGCGGGTTACGAGAGCGCGACGTTCTCGAACTTCGGTTTGCCGAGCAGGTTCGGCTTGTAGTCCTTCACCTTCTGCGCAATCGCATCCAGTTCGTACTGGAAGGCGAGCGGCGCGGAGAGCGCGGTGCCCATGGTGATCTGCTGGATCCTGGCGAACACTTCGGCGCGTTTGGTCAGATCCTCGCTCTCACGGCTCTCCTGAATGAGCTTGACGAGTTCGGGCGAGGCCTCGCGGCCCGCGTTGTAGTAGGCGCCCTTGTCGAAGCTCAGCGCATAGGTCATGCTCGGATCGGGCCGACCGGTCCATGCCGACAGCAGTGCATCGAATTTCTTCTCGGTCGCGAAGAACTGCGCACTGATTTCAGCAATGGTGCCGCGCGTGAACTTCAGGCGGATGCCTGCCTTGCCGAGCTGATCCTGCAGCACCTCGCTGCGGCGGACGCTGTCCTGATCGTTGTAACCGCCAATGGTGACGTCGAGCCCGTCCGAAAGGCCGGCCTCGGCCAGCAGCTTCTTCGCCTTGTCCGGATCGTAGGGATAGAGCTTGGCGACCTCGGCGCTGTAGGCCCAGTGCGATTTCGGCAGCGTCATCGCGGCCGGCTCGCCAAGACCGCTCATGGTGAGCTTGACGAAGCTCTCCCGATCGATGGCAAAGTTGATCGCCTGCCGCACCTTCACATTGTCGAGCGGCGCGCGCGCATAGTTGAAATAGATCTGCACGCAGTAGAGCGTCGGAGCGGTGACGATCTGCAACTGCTTCGAGCGTTCGATCACCGGCTTCAGGCGCGCGGGAAGCGAGAAGGAGAAATCATTTTCGCCCGCGGTGACCGAGCGCAGCGCCGTCGCGGATTCCGGAATGATCGCGAAGTTGATGCCATCCACGTAGGGACGGCCCGGCCGCCAGTAGGCCTCGTTCTTTGTTACAACGACGCTGGCGTTGTCGGCCCAGCTCACGAACTTCCACGGCCCCGCCCCCACCGGCTTGCGGTCGGTGTCGTCGCCCAGCGCCTTGATGTTGGTGGGTGACGCCATCATGCCCGCGCGATCGGAGAGGATCGCGGGCAGCGCGGTGTCCGGGTTCTTCAGCTTCAGCGTCACCTGAAGCGGCCCGGTGACCTCGACAGAGGCCACGCTGGTCAGGTCCGCCTTCACGTTCGAGCGCTTGTCCTGGCGGTTGCGCTCGATGTTGAACTTCACGGCCTCGGCATCGAGCGGCGTGCCGTCGTGGAATTTCACGCCTGGCTGAATGTCGAGCACCATGGTCTTTGGATCGGGATACGACCACTTCGCCAGACCCGGCTTCGGCTTCAGCGTCTCGTAGTCCCATTCGACCAGCGTGTCGTATATCGTCCAGAGGATCGTGTGATCCGATCCTGCGCCGCCAGTGGCAGGATCCAGCGACGACGGGTTCGCGGGCGCCGCAACGCGCAGCACCCCGCCTTTCTTTTCCTGCGCGAAGGCGGGAATCCCGCTCACCCCGGTGACGGCAGCAACGCCCGCCAGCGCGAGAATATCACGGCGCGACAGGCCGCTCGTTCGTTTCGCGAAGTCTGTCATCATGGTCCTCCCTCTCGATTGTCTTGATGTTTGTTATTTTAGAAACTTGCGTGAGTGGCCATCGGCCCTTCCTCGGGGAAGTGACAGGCCACCCAATGTCCTGACTTCAGTTCGCGCCATTCCGGCACGGATTCCGCACAGCGTGGCTGCACCTTGGGGCACCGCGTCCTGAAACGGCAGCCCGACGGCGGCGAGATCGGGCTCGGCACCTCGCCTTCCAGTACGACGCGCCGGTTGCTCCGCATGGACGACGGCAGTGGGATCGGCTCCGCCGACAACAGCGCGCGCGTGTAGGGATGCAACGGCCGCTCGATCACGTCCTCGGCGCTGCCCAGCTCCATCAGCTTGCCGAGATAGGTCACCGCGATGCGATCGGAGATGTGCGACACCACCGAGATATCATGGGTGATGAACACGTAAGTGAGTCCGAACTCGCGCTGCAGATCGGCGAACAGATTGAGGATATCGCCGCGGATCGAGACGTCGAGCGCCGCGACGACCTCGTCGCAGACGATCACCTTCGGCCGCAGCATCAGCACACGCGCGATGTTGACACGCTGCTTCTGACCGCCGGACAGCTGATGCGGAAAACGGTCCGCCTGCTCGGGCGACAGGCCGACGCGGGTCAGCACTTTCATGCCCGCTTCGCGGCGCGACTGATCGGTGCCGTCGCCGGCAACCTCCGCCGGCTCGATGATGCTGTCGAGGATCGACATGCGCGGGTTGAGTGCGGCGTTGGGATCCTGAAACACGATCTGGTAATCGCGGCGATGCCTGCGAAACTGGCCGCGGCCGAGCGAAGCCGGATCAATGCCGTCGTGCAGGATCTGCCCCTGCGACGGCTTGATCAGCGAGACCAGTGCGCGGCCGAGCGTCGTCTTGCCCGAGCCGGACTCGCCGATGATGCCGAGCGTCTCGCCGGCGCGCACGTCGAAGTCCACGCCGTCGACGGCCTTCACCGTGTCCTGCCCATCGCGCGTCGGAAACAGGATCCGCAGGTCCCGCACCGACATGATCGTCTTTCCGGCGGCCCCGACGTTGACAGGTGTCCCGTTCATCCGACTGCTCCCGGCAAGGTGATCTGCGCCGTGCGGCAGCAGCGCGCCTCATGCGCGGCCTCGATCGTGACCATCGGCTGGCGCGCGGCGCAGGGCTCGATGGCATAACCGCAGCGCGGCTGAAACCGGCAGCCGGCCGGCATCGCCGTCGGCGAGGGAACGCGCCCCGGAATCGACGGCAGCACCGAGCGGCGCGGACTGAGGCTCGGCAGCGACCGCAGCAGACCCGACGTATAGGGATGGCGCGGCCGGGTCAGCGCCGCATCCACCGGCGCGTCCTCCACGATCTCGCCGGCATACATCGTCACCATCCGGGTGCAGGTCTCGGCCACTACGCCGAGATCATGCGTGATGAACAAAAGCGCCGTTCCGGTTCGCTCGCTGAGCGAGCGAAGAAGATCGGTGATCTGCGCCTGCACGGTGACATCGAGCGCCGTGGTCGGCTCGTCCGCGATCAGGAGCTTCGGCTCGCAGACCAGCGCCATCGCGATCATGACGCGCTGACGCATGCCGCCGGACAGTTGATGCGGATATTCGTCGCAGCGCCGCTCCGGCGCGGGAATGCCGACATCCGCCAGCGCCGAGATCGCGCGCTGACGCGCCTCGGCACGGCTTACGGGAAAATGCGTGCGGTAGGCTTCGGCGATCTGATCGCCGACCGTGAACACCGGATCGAGCGCGCTCATCGGCTCCTGAAAGATCATCGCGATGTCGCGGCCGCGCACGGCGCGCATGCGACGCGCGGAGAGCGTCGCCAGATCGAGGCCCTCGAACAGGATCTGCCCGGACAGCCGCGCCGAATGCGCGGGCAAAAGCCGCAGCAGCGACAGGCCGGTTACGGTCTTGCCGCACCCGCTTTCGCCGACGATGCCCACGCGCTCGCCCTTGCCGACCGAAAAGCTCACGTCGCGAATGATCGGCAGTTCGCCACTGCGGCCAGCGAACGACAGCGACAGATTGCGCACCTCAAGCAGCGGCGACGTATCGAGACCCGAACCGACACGCCCTGCGCCCGGCCCTGCGGTCGAGGCAGCCACCTGCACGCCCATCGCGCTCACGCTGCGATTTTTTGAGAAACATGAAGCGAAGACGCCGGGTTCAGACCGCCGATCCATAAAACGGTCCCGGACCAGCGGCTGCACCCGGCAATAACGCCATACGATCCGCGATCAAACTCGCGCGCCAACATCGGCATTCCTCCCGCGTCTCTGCGGGCACAGGCACCGCGAGACGAACTTTCCGTCCCTTGTCCCTCTTTGACCGGCATTCGACCAAAGAAGGCTGGAACTGATCTTGATGAAGCCGATAAAAAACGAGAAACTGTTAATTGTCAACAATTGACGGATCGGGCGCGATCCGTGGTAGTAGTGGGATAAGCGCTGCGCATGCGGGTCGAGGAATCACTATGCCGGCAATCATGCCGAAGCCCATGTTATTGAACGAGGATCATGAGCGGCGGCCCGCTCCTCGCACGATTCCGGAACAGATCGCGGACGAGCTGGGCGCGGAGATCGTGTCGGGGCAGCGCAAGGGGGGCGACAGGCTCGTCGAGCTTGACCTCGCGCAATCCTTCGGCGTCAGCCGCGGCCCGATCCGCGAGGCGATCCGCATTCTCGAACGCCGCCGGCTGGTCGATCTCACCCCGCGGCGCGGCGCCTATATCCGGCCGGTCTCGCTGCGCTCGATCGCCGATCTCTTCAATGTGCGCATGGCGCTTTCGATTCTGGCGGTCCGGACCATGGCGACCACGCCGGTGGAAAGTTACATCGAAACGCTGGCGCGCCGCTGCGACGAGATGCGCGACATGATCGAAACCGGCGACCCGAGAGATTTCGCCCGCACCACCACGCGGGCCGTCCGGACCATCGCGCATGGCTCTGGCAACGAACTCCTGCTTGAGCTGTCGATCGATCTTGCCAGCCAGACCGTGTGGACGATCATCTGGAAGGAGCCACTCGACTATCAGACGCCGGAGATTCGCCGGAACGCGGCGAACCAGATGTCGACGATTCTCGATGCGATTCGCCGCCGCGATCCCGAGACGGCGGCGACGACGCTGGCGGTGTTTCTCGAAGGCGACCGCGATCGGGCGCTTGCCTCGCTCTCAAGCCTGCGCGGCGAAACCATCGCCTTCACCGACCGCGCGCCTGCCTGACAGCACGCGCGCACGCATTCCGTCGGATCAGACCGGCTTTTTTCCGCGTGACCTCCGCCCGCCATGCTACATTGCCGGCATTCACGTGGATATTCGCCGGACGATGAAAAAAAACCAGCAGACCCGAGCGCCCGATCCCGTTCAGGCGGACTACAGAACTGGATCGAACGCGCCAACCGAGCCGGACCGCACGCTGGAGCGGGCCTTGGGCGCGCGCATCCGCTCCATTCGCCGGGAGCAGGATTTGTCCGTGATGGATCTCGCGAGCGCGGCGAATATCTCCGCCGGCATGCTGTCCAAGATCGAGAACGGGCAGATTTCGCCCTCCCTCAACACGCTGCAATCGATCGCAGGCGCGCTGCATGTGTCGCTGAGCATGCTGTTCGCCGCCACCGAGGAGCGCCGCGACTGCTCGTATGTGCGCGCCAAGCAGGGCGTCGTGATCGAACGGCGCGGCACCAAGGTCGGCCACGTCTATCAGCTGCTCGGCCATGTGCTCGGCGGCGACGTGGTGGTGGAGCCCTATCTCATCACGCTGAAGGAAGAGGCCGAGCCCTATACCGGCTTCCAGCACACCGGGATCGAGTTTATCTACATGCTTAGCGGCGAAGTGATCTATCGCCACGGCGACAAAAGTTATCGCCTGCGGCCGGGCGATTCGATGCTGTTCGATTCCGGAGCGCTGCATGGCCCGGAAACGCTGGTGAAATGGCCGATGACCTATCTGTCGATCATCGTCTACCCGCGCCGGCAGGTGTAGCGGGAACGCCGCCTTCGAAACGAAAGCGAGCCGTCACCCTGAGGCGGCTAGGCGAAGGCACGGTCCTCGAAGGGCGACGGCTGAAGATCGGGAGGGCGGAGCCCGACCCTAAATATCCAGCGTGGTATCGCGCTCCCACTGCGTCAGGTGGCGGCTGTAGTCATTCCACTCGCCGGTCTTCAGCTTCAGGAATCCGTCAACCACTTCCGCGCCGAGCGCCCCGCGCAGCACCGTCGAGCCATCCAGCGCGCGCAGCGCATCGAGCAAATTGAGCGGCAGCTGCTTGGCGTCCTTCACCGTGTGTCCGTCGGTGTACATGTTGATGTCGAGCCGCTTGCCGGGATCGCGCGCGCCCGCGATGCCGTCGAGTCCCGCCGCCAGCACCGCCGCCGGCATCAGATAGGGATTGGCCGCGCCATCGGCGAGCCGCAGCTCGAAGCGGCCGGGCTCGGGAATGCGGATCATGTGGGTGCGGTTGTTGCCGGTGTAGGTCACCGTGTTCGGCGCCCAGGTCGCGCCGGACGTGGTGCGCGGCGCATTGATGCGCTTGTAGGAATTCACCGTCGGGTTGGTGATGGCGCACAGCGCGTCGGCATTATGGATGATGCCGCCGATGAAATGGTAGCCGAGCTGCGACAGGCCCAGCTCGCCCTTGTCGTCCGCGAACGCGTTCACGCCGTCCTTCCACAGCGAGACGTGAACGTGACAGCCGGAGCCGGTCAGGTTCAGGAATGGCTTGGGCATGAAGGTCGCGCGCAGGCCATGCTGTTCGGCGATCGAGCGCACCATGAACTTGAAGAAGGTGTGGCGGTCGGCGGTGGTGAGCGCGTCGGCATAATTCCAGTTCATCTCGAACTGGCCGTTGGCGTCCTCATGGTCGTTCTGATATGCGCCCCAGCCCAGTTCCAGCATCGCGTCGCAGATGTCGCGGATCACGGCGAAGCGTCGCATCAGCGCCGACTGATCGTAGCAGGGCTTGATGGCGTTGTCGGCCGCATCGCTGATCGCCGAGCCGTCGGAGTTGATCAGGAAGTATTCGCACTCCACGCCGGTCTTGAGCGTATAGCCCTGCGCGACAGCCTGCGCGCTCAGGCGCTTGAGCACGTTGCGCGGCGCCTGCGCCACCGGGGCGCCGTTCATGTAAAGGTCGGACGCCAGCCAGCCGATTTCCGGCTTCCACGGCAGTTGCACGAGGCTTGCAGGATCCGGCACCGCGAACAGGTCCGCATCTGCCGGCGACATGTCGAGCCAGGTCGCAAAGCCCGCGAAACCCGCACCATTTTTCGCCATGTCGGCGATGGCGGCGGCCGGCACCAGCTTGGCGCGCAGCGCGCCGAACAAATCGACATAGGAGATCAGGAAATATTTGATCCCCTTCTCTTTCGCGACTGCCGCGAGGTCGATCGATGGTTGTCCGGACGTTTCGACAGTCATGGATGCGCCCCGCGCTTATGTGATGAGATCAGAGATAGGGTTGGCCCGGAATCCAGTTGGTGCCCGCGAGCGGCACGCGCGCCATGGCGGCGGCCTCCACCGTCAGCGCCACGAGATCTTCCGGCTCGAGATTGTGCACGTGGTTCTTGCCGCAGGCCCGCGCGATGGTCTGCGCTTCCAGCGTCAGCACCGCCAGATAGTTCGCGAGCTTCCGTCCGGCCTTCACCGGATCGAGCCGCGCGGCGAGCACCGGATCCTGCGTGGTGATGCCCGCCGGATCGCGCCCTTCGTGCCAGTCGTCGTAGCAGCCGGCCGTGGTGCCGAGCGCGCGATACTCGTCCTCATGGATCGGATCGTTGTCGCCGAGCGCCACCAGCGCGGCGGTGCCGATGGCGACCGCGTCCGCGCCGAGGGCCAGCGCTTTCGCCACGTCCGCTCCGTTGCGGATGCCGCCGGAGACGATCAACTGCACCTTGCGATGCATGCCCAGATCCTGCAGCGCCTGCACCGCAGGGCGGATCGAGGCCAAAATCGGCAGGCCGACATGCTCGATGAACACGTCCTGCGTCGCGGCCGTGCCGCCCTGCATGCCGTCCAGCACCACTACGTCCGCGCCCGCTTTCACCGCAAGCGCCGTGTCGTAATAGGGCCGCGCCGCGCCGACCTTGATATAGATCGGCTTCTCCCAGTCGGTGATTTCGCGCAGTTCGAGAATCTTGATTTCGAGGTCGTCCGGCCCGGTCCAGTCCGGATGGCGGCAGGCCGAGCGCTGGTCGATGCCTTTCGGCAGATTGCGCATCGCGGCCACACGGTCGGAGATTTTCTGCCCCAGCAGCATGCCGCCGCCGCCGGGCTTGGCGCCCTGCCCGATCACGATCTCGATGGCGTCGGCCTTGCGCAGGTCGATCGGGTTCATGCCGTAGCGCGAGGGCAGATACTGGTAGACCAGCGTCTGCGATTGTCCACGCTCCTCCGCCGTCATGCCGCCGTCGCCCGTGGTGGTGGAGGTGCCCATCGCGCTCGCGCCGCGACCGAGCGCATCTTTCGCGGGACCGGACAATGCGCCGAAGCTCATGCCCGCAATGGTGACGGGAATTTTCAGATGGATCGGCTTCTTCGCAAAGCGCGTGCCGAGCACGACATCGGTGCCGCACTTCTCGCGATAGCCTTCCAGCGGATAGCGCGACATCGACGCGCCGAGAAACAGCAGATCGTCGAAATGCGGCAGCTTGCGCTTGGTGCCGGCGCCGCGAATATCATAGATGCCGGTGGCGGCCGCGCGGCGGATCTCCGCGAGCGACGCGGCATCGAAGGTCGCGGACGGACGGGGCGGCGTATAGAACGGCGTGGTCGGGTGATCGGTCATGATCGTCTCAATAGGCGTCGACATTGTCGACGTGGAAATTGTACAGCCGCCGCGCGGAGCCGTATCGTTTGAACTCGGCCACATCGACCTCGCCCGCGACACCCGCCGCCTTCAGCTTCTCGTAAAGATAGGCCTTGTTGTCGTCGTTCATCGGCTTCTCGATGCAGTCGGCGCCGAGACTTTTCACCGCGCCGCGAACAAACAGCTTGGCCTCGTAGATCGAGTCGCCGAGCGCCTCGCCGGCATCGCCGAAAACGACCAGCGAGCCGCTCTGCCCCATGAACGCGCTCATATGGCCGATATTGCCCTTTACCAGAATGTCCACGCCCTTCATCGAGATGCCGCAACGCGCCGAGGCGTTGCCGTCGATGATGAGCAGGCCGCCATGGGCGGTCGCGCCCGCCGACTGGCTGGCGTCGCCCTTCACGTGCACGAAGCCGGACATCATGTTCTCGGCGACGCCCTGCCCCGCATTGCCGTGAACGACAACCGTGGCAAGCTGGTTCATGCCCGCGCAGTAATAGCCGACGTGCCCCTCGATATCGATCGTCACCGGCGCATCCACGCCCGATGCGATGGCGTGCCCGCCATCGGGATGCAGCACGCGCCACTGCCGCACATTGCTGCCGCTCTCGATCCGGTGCAGCGCCGCGTTCAGTTCGCGCAGCGGCTGCTGGCGAAGATCGAAGGTGATGTCAGCAGTTGTCGTCATGCCGCACGGTCCCAGAAATAAACGGTCGCAGGCTCGGGCTCCCACACCCTGGCCTGATCGATGCCGGGCAGGCTGACCAGCGCGCGATATTCCGAGCCGAACGCGACATAGCGGTCGGTCTCCGCCATCACGGCCGGCTTGCAGGCAATCGGATCGCGCAGCACGCCGAAGCCGGTTTCCGTCCCCACCACGAAGGTGAAGAACCCGTCGAGATCGGACAGCCCCGCCTCCAGCGCCTCGCCGAGCGATGCGCCCTGCTTCATCCGCCAGGTCAGGTAGGCGGCCGCCACCTCGGAATCGTTGTCGGTGGCGAAGGTCAGCCCTTCGTGCGACAGCGTACGACGCAGCCCGGCGTGGTTGGACAGCGAGCCATTGTGCACGAGGCACTGGTCGCGCCCGGTCGAGAACGGATGCGCGCCATCGGTCGTTACCGCCGATTCCGTCGCCATGCGGGTGTGGCCGATGCCGTGGGTGCCGCGCATGCCGGGAAGACCGAAGCGGCTGGAGACATCCGCCGGCAATCCGACTTCCTTGAAGATCTCCATGCGGCTGCCGCTGCCGATCACCGCCGTATCGGCAACCTGCGCAAGCGCCTCGCGCGCCACCGCCTCGCTGTCCGAGGGAACATCCACCAGCACATGGCCCGCGCGCTGCTTGACCACGACCGTCTCGCCGACCGCCTGCTCGACGAGCAGCGCCAGCGCGGCGGCATCGAAATCGGGGCTGGCGCGCAGCGACAGCTTCACGCGCCCCGGCTCACCCGCGCCATACACCGCGAAACCTGCACTGTCCGGCCCGCGATCCGTCATCACGCACAGCATGGACGACAGCATGCTGCCGAGCTCGGGCTCCAGCTTCGGATCCTTCAGGAAAAGACCGACAATTCCGCACATGTTGCGAACCTCCGCCGACCGGAACACATCCTCGCGTCGGCTGGATCGTTCCTAGTCCCATTCCCGCAGCGCGTCAATCTTGCGGAACAAATATTTCCTGTGAAGAAAATGTTCTGGCGTCGGGCCTCAGGCTGATTTAAGGTGCCGCACCATCAAGAACGGGCCGCGCGACCTCGACGTCCAGCGCGCCCGGAAATCCGGACGCATCATGCGTTACTCGTTTCGCTCTCTGATCGGCCAGGCATTGAAGGGCCCCGCCGGCCTGCAGCCGGCCTGGCGCGATGTCCCGCCCAAGCCTGCCTATGACGTCATTATCGTCGGTGGCGGCGGACATGGCCTTGCCACCGCCTACTACCTCGCGAAAGAGCACGGCATCCGCAACGTCGCAGTGATCGAGAAGGGCTATATCGGCTCGGGCAATGCGGGGCGAAACACCACCATTATCCGTTCCAATTACCTGCTGCCGGGCAACGAGCCGTTCTACGAATGGTCGATGAAGCTGTGGGAAGGGCTTGAACAGGACATCAACTACAACGCCATGGTCAGCCAGCGCGGCGTGCTGAACCTCTTTCATACCGACGGCCAGCGGGACGCCTATGCGCGGCGCGGCAACGCCATGATCCTCGCGGGCGCGGACGCCGAACTGCTGGATCAGGCGCAGGTGCGCGCAATGTATCCGTTCCTCGATTTCGAGAACGCGCGCTTTCCGATCAAGGGCGGCCTGTTGCAGCGGCGCGGCGGCACTGCACGCCACGACGCCGTGGTGTGGGGCTATGCCCGCGGCGCGGACCAGCGCGGCGTCGATATCATCCAGAATTGCGAGGTGACGGGTTTTCTCACCGAGGGCGAGCGCATCACCGGCGTCACCACCACGCGCGGCGAGATTCGCGCGGGGAAAGTCGGTCTCGCGGTCGCGGGCTCGACCTCGCGCGTCGCCGCAAAGGCAGGGCTGCGCCTGCCGATCGAGAGCTACGCGCTGCAGGCCTTCGTCTCCGAAGGCATCAAGCCGCTGATCGACGGCGTCATCACCTTCGGCGCGGGACACTTCTATGTCAGCCAGTCCGACAAGGGCGGGCTCGTTTTCGGCGGCGATATCGACAATTACGCCTCCTATGCGCAGCGTGGCAATCTGCCGGTGATCGAGGATGTCTGCGAGGGCGGCATGGCCCTGATGCCGATGATCGGCCGGCTGCGCCTGCTGCGGCACTGGGGCGGCCTCGTGGACATGTCGATGGATGGCTCGCCGATCATCGACCGCACGCCGCGCCCCGGTCTCTATCTCAATGCCGGATGGAATTACGGAGGCTTCAAGGCGACGCCCGCCTCCGGCTGGTGCTTCGCCTGGATGCTGGCGAAGGATGCGCCCGCCGACGTCGCCAGCGCCTTTCGGCTCGACCGTTTCGCCACCGGCCACCTCATCGACGAGAAAGGGGTCGGCGCGCAGCCGAACCTGCACTGAGCCATGCGCCTTGCCTGCCCCTATTGCGGTCCGCGAGACCTGCGCGAGTTTTCCATCCTCGGCGACGCCTCAGGCACGCGCCCCGATGCCGCCACGCCGGACGCGCCGCGGACGTTCCACGACTACGCCTATCTGCGCGACAACCCGGCCGGCGAGGCGCGCGAATTCTGGTATCACGCCAACGGCTGCCGCCGCTGGCTGGTCGTGACGCGCGACACCCGCACCCACGCCATCTCGTCGGTCGTGTTCGCGGCAACGGAGGCGACATCATGAGCCGCCTTGCCACAGGCGGCCTGATCGACCGCGCGTCACGCCGCGACTTCACCTTCGACGGCCGCAAGCTCTCCGGTTTCGCGGGCGACACGCTGGCCTCGGCGCTGCTCGCCAACGACATCACCCTCGTCGGGCGCTCGTTCAAGTATCACCGGCCGCGCGGCATCTTCAGCGCAGGCGCGGACGAGCCCAACGCGCTGGTGGAGTTGCGCGGCGGCGCGCGGCGCGAGCCCAACACCCGCGCAACCACCACAGAACTCTATGACGGCCTGGACGCGCACAGCCAGAACCGCTGGCCCTCGCTCGGCTTCGATCTGCTGTCGGTAAACGGCCTGTTCGCGCCGTTCTTCGGCGCGGGCTTCTACTACAAGACCTTCATGTGGCCCGCCGCCGCATGGGAGAAGCTGTACGAGCCAGCGATCCGCCGCGCCGCCGGTCTCGGCCGCGCGTCACGCAAGAACGACCCGGATGCCTACGAGCGCAGCAATCTGTTCTGCGACGCGCTGATCGTCGGCAGCGGCCCCGCCGGATTGATGGCGGCGCTCACCCTCGCCCGCTCCGGCGCGCGCGTCGTGCTGGCGGAGCAGGATTTCCGCTTCGGCGGCCAACTTCTCGCCGAGCGCGCCGAGATCGACGGCGCGTCCGGCGTGGCATTTGTCGAAAACGCGCTCGCCGAACTCGCCAGCATGGGCAACGTCACGCTGCTGCCGCGCACCACCGTGTTCGGCATCTATGATTCCGGCGTCTATGGCGCCGTGGAGCGCGTCGGCGATCATCTCGCGGAGCCCGCGCCGTTCCAGCCGCGCCAGCGCGTCTGGCGCATCATGGCGACGCATGCGCTGCTCGCGGCGGGCGCAAGCGACCGCCCCATCGTGTTCGGCGGCAACGACCGGCCCAGCGTGATGAGCGCGCGCGCGGTGCAGACCTATGCCACGCGCTATGCCGTCGCGCCGGCACAGCGCACTGCGTTCTTCGTCAACAACGACATGGGCTGGCGGGCCGCGCTCGACACCGCGCAGGCGGGCGCGCATGTCGAAGCGATCATCGACGTGCGCGCGGATGTCGATCCTGCGCTTGTGGCGCAGGCCAACGCCAAAAAGCTTCGCAGCGTGCTCGGCGGACGCGTGCTCGCCGCCGCCGGTCGCACGTTGAAGGCCGTCGATATCGTCATGAACACCGGCCAGCGTGACACGCTGCCGGCCGATGGCCTCGCGATCTCCGGCGGCCTGTCGCCGAATGTGCATCTCGCCTGCCACCATGGCGGCAAGCCGCGCTGGAACGAGACCATCGCCGCGTTCGTGCCGGATGTTTGTCCGCCCGGGCTGCGTGTCGCGGGCGCGGCCGCCGGCATCTTCGGCCTCGCCGCTGCACTCGGCGATGGCGCGGCGAAGGCGGGGGCGATTGCCGCCGATCTCGGCCGCAACACCGGCGCCGCCGAACTTCCGCGCGCTGCTGACGCGCCAAGCGCCATCACCGCGTTCTGGCATGTGAAGGATTCGCGCGGGGCGGCTTTCGTGGACTTTCAGAACGACGTCACCGCGAAGGATGTGGCGATCGCCCATGCCGAGGGATTTCGCTCGGTCGAGCACCTGAAGCGCTACACCACCCTCGGCATGGCGACCGACCAGGGCAAGACCTCGAACGTGGCAGGCCTCGCCATCATGGCCTCGCTCCTCGGCCAATCAATCGAGTCCACCGGCACCACGATCTTCCGCCCGCCCTATACGCCCGTCGCCATCGGCGCGCTGGCGGGTCCGCATCGCGGCCGCGATTTCCGCCCCTCCCGGCCGACGCCGACGCACGCATGGGCCGACCAACAGAGCGCGGTGTTCGTCGAAGCCGGCCAGTGGCTGCGCGCGCAGTACTTTCCGCGCGAGAGCGAAACCGACTGGCTGACGACGGTGAACCGCGAGGTGATCGCCACGCGCTCAGGTGTCGGCATGATCGACGTCTCGACCTTCGGCAAGATCGACATTCAGGGCCGCGACGCCGCCGCCCTGCTCGACTTCGTCTACATCAACATGTTCTCCACACTGCCGGTCGGCCGCGCGCGTTACGGCGTGATGCTGCGCGAGGATGGCCTCGTGATGGACGACGGCACCACGGCCCGCCTTGGCGAGCATCACTACGTGATGACGACGACGACCGTGAACGCCGCCAAAGTGTTTCAGCATCTGGAATTCTGCTTGCAGGTGCTGCGTCCCGATCTCGACGTGCAGCTGACCTCCATCACCGAACAGTGGGCGCAGATCGCCATCGCAGGTCCCCGCGCCCGCGATGTGCTCGCGGCGGTCGTGGACGGCGCGGACGTGTCCAACGCTGCGCTGCCGTTCATGGGCGCGATCGAGGCGAGCGTGATGGGCGGCCTGCGATCCCGCATCTTCCGCCTCTCCTTTTCCGGCGAACTCGGCTACGAGATCGCGGTGCCCGCCCGCCATGGCGATGCGCTGGTGCGCGCGCTGATGGAAGCGGGACAACCGCACGGCATCACGCCCTACGGCACCGAGGCGCTCGGCGTCATGCGCATCGAGAAAGGCCACGTCTCCGGCAACGAACTGAACGGCCAGACCTCGGCACGAGACCTTGGCCTCGGCCGCATGGCCTCGACCAAGAAGGACTATGTCGGCCGCGTGCTGGCGCAGCGCCCTGCCTTCCTCGATCCGGACCGGCCGACGCTCGCGGGCTTCCGGCCCGTTGATGGCAAGGTGCGGCTGCGCGCGGGCGCCCATTTCATCGCCAACGGGAAAACCGCGAGGACGGAGAACGACGAGGGCTACATGACCTCCGTTGCGTTCTCCCCGTCGCTGGGCCACTGGATCGGCCTCGGCCTGATCCGCCGCGGTCCCGAGCGGATCGGCGAGCGCGTGCGGGCCTTCGACGGCCTGCGCGGTGAGGACATCGAGGTGGAAATCTGCGCGCCCACCTTCATCGACCCGGAAGGAGAACGGCTCCGTGGCTGAGTTTCTCGCTGACCTGCCCGTCACCCGCATGCCGCAAGGCCAGCACTATGGCGCGGCCGGCAACGGTGTGCGCGTCGTCGTCAGCACGGCGTCGATGGCATCGGTGGTCGCCGCAAAAGGCGGGCGCGACGATTTCAACAACGCCTGCGAGCGGGCGGTGGGCGTTTGGCCGGTGGACGGTCCCGTCGTCACCGCGAGCGCGGACCTCGCCTTCATCGGCACCGGTCCGGGCCGCTGGCTTGTCGTCGGAGAGTCAGGCACGCTGGCGCAGCGCCTCACCGAAACGCTCGGCCCGCTGGCCGCGGTCTGCGACCAGAGCGATGCCTATATCCTGTTCGACATTGACGGAGACAAGGCCCGCGCGTGCATGACGAAGGGCGCGCTGATCGATTTCACCGGCGGCTTCGGGCCGGGCGATGCGGCCACGACCGTGATCGACCATATCGGCGTCACGCTGTGGCAGGCAGGCGGTGCACCGCATTACCGGATCGCGGTGGGGCGCAGCTTCGCGCCCTCATTCGCGCGCGGACTTTTGACCGCGGCCGCCGAATATGGCGTCGCCTGGTCGGACCGCGGCACCTGAGGCCGCGATCCCTGCGCCTTCTTGTCCCGCGCTACCGCGCTCAGAACGGGCGGCGCTTGGGCAGCGCCTTGGTTTCCTCGGCGGCCGAGCGCGAGTAGTGATCGGCCCAGTACAGCGTGAACCCAAAGACGCCGAACACGAACGAGACCCCGGCGATCATCATGATGGCGCTATTCGGCATGGCCCTTCTCCCTTGTTGAATTCCCCTGCATCCGGCGCTCGCTCACCCGATGGATGTCTTCGAGCCCGAGTCTGTCCGCCGCCCCGTCACGCAGGCGGCGGGCGAGCCAGCATTCGGTCTCCGCATCGTACGCGTTAAGCAAAGTCCCGAAATCGAACGGCATCGCGACCTCCGAAGGACATCGCGCACCGGCGCACCCGCCGATGCGACCGCGTTACGAATTCAGCGCGCGCAGCGTTTTCGGATTGCGCAGCACCACCCGGCGCGCGCTCGGCAGCGCGATCGCCGACCGTGTTTCGAGATTCGACAGCGTGCGCGATACCGTCTCGATCGTCAGGCCGAGATAATCGGCAATGTCCTGCCGCGACATCGGCAGCTCGATGGTGTCGCTGACATGGGTGCGGTGCGCCATCTCCAGCAGGAAAGAGGCCACCCGCTCCTGTGCGCTGCGCACCAGAAGCAGCAGATGCTTGCGGGCGTTCTGAAGCTCGCGTGCCGTCGCCGACCAGAGCTTTTCCGCCAGCGCCGGATCGCGGCTCGCCGCCTCGAACAGGGTGCTGCGTCGCACGACCATCACCGAGGTGGCGCCGACCGCCTCGGCGGAGGCCTCGTGCATCATGCCGGCTTCAAGGCCGAAGACATCGCCGGGAAGATAGAACGAGCAGATCTGGCGGCGACCGTCGCTCAGGATCGTCGAGGTGCGCACCACCCCGCGCACCACCTGATAAACGAACTCGGCTTCCTCGCCCTCACCAAAAATCTCGGCGTTGCGGGGAAACTGCATGGACGCGCCGAGCCCGGTCCCGAAGAACTGACCGGCCTGCGGACACGGCCTGACACCGGACGCTGGACGGACATCCGTGGGGATGGCATGAACGGCTTGAATGGACTGGGCTGCGGCCATTGGGTTCACCTTTCCTCGATGGGAAAGACTTACCCCTCCGGTTCCGCGCCAGAAATTCAGGTCTTGTGCCTAAGGGAAATCCCGTAGGTGGCCGGCGTCCCTCCCAGCGAAGCGGGCGGCCGGACCACCCCACTAGCCGGATTCGGGACATCGACGTGACCCCTCCTCCATCGTCCGACGGGTATCTGGCTCGCAGTCCGGCCCGCACTCTTCGGCTTTCCCTGCACCCGCTGCTGTCCTACGGTATCGCGATAGCGGCGGTTGCCGTCACGCTGGTGGCCGGCATCCTGCTGCGGCAGGTGTCGGGCCATGCGCCGGCGTCTTTTCTGTTCATCCCCGCGATCATCCTCGCATCCAGTTTCGGCGGGCTCTTCCCCGGCCTCGTGGCGCTGGGGCTCAGCTTCGCGCTGATCCTGCTGCGTTATCCACCCCTCGAATCGGTGGGGCTGGTCGAATCGCTGGCGCTTCTGGGGGTCGGCTTCGCGGTGACGGGATGGGGCGATACCGTCTGCCGCAACCGCCAGAAGGCGCGGGAGGCGGCGCAGGATCTCGTCGCCCTCACCAACGATCTGAAAGCGCGCGAAGCGCATCTGAACTCGATCCTGCAGACGATCCCGGACGCGATGATCGTCATCAGCGAGGACGGCAACATCCAGTCCTTCAGCATGGCCGCCGAGCGCCTGTTCGGCTACACGGCCGCCGAAGTCGTCGGTCAGAATGTGCGGCTGCTGATGCCCAACCCGTACAGAGCGCAGCACGACGGCTATCTCGCCCGCTACCGGCGCACCGGCGAAAAACGCATCATCGGCGTTGGCCGCGTCGTGGTGGGCGAGCGCAAGGACGGCACCACCTTTCCCATCGAGCTGTCGGTCGGCGAGGTGAAATCCGCCAACACGCGCTTCTTCACCGGATTCCTGCGCGATCTCAGCGAACGGCAGGAGACCGAGCAGCGGCTGCAGGAATTGCAATCCGAACTGATCCACATCTCCCGGCTCAGCGCGCTCGGCGAAATGGCGTCCGCGCTGGCGCATGAACTGAACCAGCCCCTCTCCGCCATCGCGAACTACCTGAAAGGATCGCGGCGGCTGCTCGAACGCAACGGCGCGGCCGAGCTGCGGCCCGTCATCGAGGCGATGGACAAGGCGGCCGACCAATCGCTCCGCGCGGGCCAGATCATCCGTCGGCTGCGGACCTTCGTCGCGCGCGGCGAAAGCGAGAAGCGTGTCGAGAGCCTGCAGCGGCTGGTCGAGGAAGCCGCCGCGCTGGCGCTGGTCGGCGCCAGGGATCACGGCGTGCGCGCCAGCTTCAGGTTCGACCCGGACGCTGATCTCGTTCTTGTCGACCGCGTGCAGATTCAGCAGGTCGTCATCAATCTCGTCCGCAACGCGCTTGACGCCATGGACAGCACCGAACGGCGCGAACTGATCCTCGCCACCGAGGCAGCGGGCAACGGCATGGTGGACGTAGTCGTCGCCGACACGGGCGGCGGAATCGCGCCCGACATCCTGCCGCAGCTCTTTCAACCGTTCATCACCTCGAAGGCGACCGGCCTCGGCGTCGGCCTGTCGATCTCCCGCTCCATTGTGGAGGCCCATGGCGGGCGGATCACGGCCGAAGCCAACGCCAACGGCGGAACGACGTTCCGCTTCTCGCTCCGCCTTGTCACTCCGGAGGATACAGACGATGCCGTATAGCGCCTGCGTGCATGTGGTCGATGACGACGACGCCGTGCGCGATTCGCTGGCCTTTCTGCTGACCAGTTCGGACCTTGTCGCAAAGACCTATGCCTCCGGCGACGAGTTCCTCGGCGCCCTGCCGATGGACAGCATCGGCTGCATCGTCACTGACATCCGCATGCCCGGCCTCAGCGGCATCGACCTGATCCGCGAACTGCGCCGGCGCGGGATGGATACGCCGGTGATCGTCATCACCGGGCATGGCGACGTGCCGCTGGCGGTCGAGGCAATGAAGCTCGGGGCGTTCGACTTTCTGGAAAAGCCGTTCGACGACGACGCGCTCGTCGCGTCCGTCAAAGCCGCGCTCCGGCAGACCCACAGCCAGCGCAAGTCCGGCGAGGAGAAGGCCGAGATTCAGAGGCGCATCGCCGCGCTGTCCGGCCGCGAGCGCGATGTCCTGAAAGGACTGATCGCGGGCCACGCCAACAAGGTGATCGCGGCGGATCTCGAAATCAGCCCGCGCACGGTCGAGATCTATCGCGCCAACATCATGACCAAGATGCAGGCGAACAGCCTGTCCGAACTGGTGAAGATGGTGGTCACGTGCGGCGAGGCGCTCGATTGAATCGCCGCACTCACCGCGTGTGCACGGCCGGAGCCGGAGCCGGCATGCCATCCCGCGAATGGCTCTGGCGCGGTGAAAACGTGGAAATCACGATGCTTCCGGCGACGACGATCACCGCCGCAAACACGGCGGTTCGCGCCCGCAGCGGCTTTCGCAGCGCGGCCTCGCCTTTCTGACGGCGACGGACGTTGATCTGTGTGTCGTAGGCGATCAGGCGCGGCTGTCGTCCGATCACGTTCATCACACTGTCGCAGGCATCGATGCACAGACCGCACTGGATGCAGTCGGTCTGCAGACCATCGCGGATGTCGATCCGCATCGGGCAGACCGCCGCGCACCGTCCGCAATCGATGCAGTCCCCACGCTGCTCGTCTTGCGCAGCGCCAGGCGGAATGCGTGGCTCGCCCCGGTCGAAGCGATAGGTCACGGCCAGCGCGTGTTCATCGTTCAGCGCAGCCTGAATGCGCGGCAACGGGCACATCTGCGTGCAGACCTTTTCGCGTATGATGCCCGCCATCACGTAGGTCGTGACGGTGAGAACTCCAATCGCGGAGTAGACCAATGCAGACGCACGCATGGCGACAAGGTCGTGCACCAGCGTCGGCGCATCCATGAAGTAAAGCAACCACGCGCCGCCGGTCCACCACGCCACGGCGAGCCAGATGGCATGCTTGACGACCTCTCCCGCCCACGCCGACCTGCGTCGGCCGATGGCGCCGACGATGCGCGCGATGGCGTAGAACAGATCGGTCCATACCGTCTGCGGACACAGATAGCCGCACCAGATGCGTCCCGCGAACGCGTTGATCAGGAACAGGATCGCCGCGGCGACGATCAGCAGGCCAACCACATGGAAAACGTCCCGTGGCCCGATCTCGATGGAGAAAACATAAAGACGCTCATGTAACAGATCGAACAGCACCGCCTGATCCGGCGCATCCGGCCCGCGATCCCATCGCAGGAACGGCAGCAGATAGTAGACGCAGAGCGCCACCGCGAGCACGATCCACTTGATCGCCCGATAAATGCCCCGAACCGCCTGTGGATGCCCTGCACACCACAGTCCGCGCAGCGGAGTATCGCGGCTCGCCCCTCCCATATTCCCATCCGACGGGGTGGAGGTTTCCGATCTCGTCTGGTTAGCCGCGGCCATTCTGCGCGCGCCTTTCCATGCACCACCGCAAGTTATGATTCTGGCAGGCCGGAACGCTTCAGGAATTGATCGAGATCAATGTTCCGGCAATGTGCCATGTGCTTGGTGACGTTCCTCCTCCTTGACCAAAATCAACGCGCTCGCCCGGAAGCCGGCTATCGTCTGTCGTCATGGAGAGACGCAACATGTCCATCATCACCGCGATCCGGAACGCGCTGTCCTTGCTGATACGTGGTGCCCTGCTTCAGGAGGTCGAGGAGCCTTCGCAGCCGCCCCATTTGCGCCTCGTTGTTTCAAACGACGACATCGTCGTCGTCGGGCGGCACGCGTCTTTCTACCTGCACGGCGCGGAATCCGCTTCGCCGAAAGGCGACCATTCGCATCCCCATTCACAGGGGGGCGGCCAGTGCTGAACGTTGCCCCTCTGACGGGCCCGGATTTTCCCATGACGGCAAACGGCCCCTCCATTTTCCCCGCCAGCACTGGCGACTCCGGCCCGCCCGGCGACGATGCCTTGGTCGCACGCTATGCCAGGCGGCTGCCGCGCTACACCAGCTATCCGGCGGCCACGCATTTCTCGGCGGGCGTGACGGCCGACGACTATGCCCGCTGGCTCGCACAGACACCGACCGATGCGCCGCTGTCGCTCTATCTGCACGTGCCGTTCTGCGAACACCTGTGCTTCTATTGCGGCTGCCACACCACCGTCACCCGTCGCCCGGAGACGACGCACGCCTATGCCAACCTCCTGCGGCGCGAAATTCACATGGTGGCGGAGCAACTGGGCGGCGAGCGCCGTCCTGTTTCCAGCATCCACTGGGGCGGCGGTACACCGACGATGCTGTCGAGCAACGACATCATCGGCCTTTCCTGCATGCTGCGCTACCATTTCAATATTCTGGGCACGGCGGATATCGCGATGGAAATCGATCCGCGACAGCTCACCCGCATTCATGTCGAGGCGATCGCGGCGATCGGCGTGAACCGCGTCAGCCTCGGCGTGCAGACCTTCGATCCGGCGGTGCAGAAAGCGATCAACCGCGAACAGTCTTTCGCGATGACTGAGCAGGCCGTCGGCTGGCTCCGCCGTGTCGGCATCGACGAGATCAATTTCGATCTTCTGTACGGCCTGCCATTCCAGACCGACACGAGCGTGGAAACAACGATACGCCAGGCCGCCGCGCTCAGGCCCGCGCGGATGTCGCTGTTCGGCTACGCCCATGTGCCGTGGATGAAGAAGCACCAGCGCATGATCCCGGACGACGCCCTGCCCTCGCCTGCGGAACGCCTTCGCCAGTATCGAACCGCCGCAGCAGCCATTGAGGCGGAAGGCTACGTTCCGGTCGGTCTCGATCATTTCGCCCGGCCGGACGATCTGCTGGCGCAGCGGCTGAGCAGCGGAAACCTGCACCGCAACTTTCAGGGCTACACCGCCGACACCGCGTCCACCCTGATCGGTTTCGGCGCATCCGCCATCGGCTCCTTCGGCGACGGATACGTGCAGAACGCACCGGACCTGAAACAGTACCGCGAGGCGATCAGCCAGGGCCATTTTGCCACCGTGCGCGGCTACGCGCTGGCGGGCGAGGACCGCATGCGCCGCGCCATCATCGAACGGCTGATGTGCGACCTCCGGGTCGATCTCGGCGCCTTCGATCCGTCCCCTGTCGCCTTCGCTCCGGAGCTGGAAAAGCTGGAGGCCCTGAAGTCAGACGGCCTCGTGAAAGTGGCGGGACGCGTGGTGAGCATCCCCCCGGCCATGCGCCCGTTCGCACGCGTGGTCTGCGCAACCTTCGACACTCATCTGGACCCGGCACAAACGCAGCACTCAGGGGCGATCTGAGCCAAGCACGCCCCCGGATCGATTGCCGGTGCGAGCGACCATATTTAGAATGAAACTAAACACATGCAGTTGAGACCCTTTCGAGTCGCCATCCGCCATCGGCTTGGTTAAAAGCCGGGCAGAGCGCTGCAATGCGGCGATCTGCCTCGGAACCGATGGATGCATGACGCCAGCCATACGCTGAAGAAGAAACGGCGCGCCTTCTGGCTGAAGCAGATGCATACGTGGCATTGGCTCTCATCCGCGATCTGCCTGATCGGCATGCTGCTGTTCGCATTCACCGGCTTCACGCTGAATCACGCCGCCCAGATCGAGGCGCGGCCGGCGGTTACCACCCATGAGGGCAAGGTTCCGGCCCCTCTGCTCGAACAGCTCAGGCAGATGCCCGCCGAGACCAAGGCCCCGCTTCCGGCCGTTATCCGCCGCTGGCTGTCGGATTCGATGGGCGTGAATGTCGAGGGCCGCGAGACCGAATGGTCCGCCCGGGATGTCTATGTCTCGCTGCCGCGCCCCGGCGGTGATGCCTGGCTCAGCATCGATCGTGGCGACGGAACGGTGACCCATGAGATCACCTCGCGCGGCTGGATCGCCTACATCAACGACCTGCACAAGGGTCGCCACACCGGCGCGGCCTGGAGCTGGTTTATCGATATCTTCGCCTTCGCCTGCGTGGTGTTCTGCCTGACCGGCTTCGTGCTGCTTCAGCTTCATGCCCGGAATCGCCCGGCGACCTGGCCCGTGGTCGGGCTGGGCCTCGTGATTCCGGCGCTGCTTGCCATCCTGTTCATCCACTCATGAGGTCTTCATGCGTCTTGTGATTTCCACCGCCCTCAGCGGCGTGCTTGCAAGCTCCGCCTTTGCGTCCGATGCTGCGGTGAAGGTCGATATCCCGCGCCTGAACGTCGCCGAATATCATCGGCCCTACGTCGCGCTCTGGATCGAGAATGCCGATGGCAGCAAGATCACCAATCTTGCGGTCTGGTACGACACCAAGATGAGAAGCAACGAGGGCACCAAATGGCTGAAGGATCTTCGCCAGTGGTGGCGGCGCACGGGGCGCGATCTGACGATGCCGGCCGATGGTCTGTCCAGCCCGACGCGCGCGCCGGGCACGCATGAGGTGAAGTTCGACAGCAAGGATACGCCGCTGTCCGGCCTTGCTGCTGGTGAATATCAGCTCATCATCGAGGCCGCTCGCGAAGTCGGTGGCCGCGAGGTTCTGAAAATTCCGTTCCAGTGGCCGCCCAAGACGCCTGCGACCGCGGAGGCCAAAGGCGAACACGAACTCGGCACCGTTACTCTCACTCTCACCCCGTGAACCGCAGGAGCAGTCCCATGCGCATTCGCTTCAAGCTCGCCGCCCCGCTTCTCGCCCTCGCCGCGATCGCCACCCCCGCCAGCGCCCATCGCATCTGGCTGTTGCCATCGGGCACGGTGTTCTCCGGACAGGATCAGTGGGTGACGGTGGACGCGGCGGTGTCCAACGACCTGTTCTATTTCGAACATCGTCCGATGCAACTCGACAACCTCACGGTGACCGCACCGGACGGCAGCAAGGCGACGGCGCAGAACCAGTCGAAGGGCGAATATCGCTCGACCTTCGACGTCAAGCTGGACAAGCCGGGCACCTATAAAATCGAGCTGCTCAATCAGGGCGTCTTCGCCAGCTACAAGCTCGACGGCGAGCAGAAGCGCTGGCGCGGCAAGCCCGAGGAAATCGCCGGCAAGATCCCCGCGAACGCCACCGACGTGAGGGTGACGCAGCAGCAGGGACGCCTTGAGACTTTCGTCACCTCCGGCAAGCCGAGCGACACCGTTCTCAAGCCCACCGGCGTCGGCCTCGAACTGGTGCCCGTGACGCATCCGAACAATCTCGTCTCGGGCGAGAAGGCCAGCTTCCGTCTGGTGCTCGACGGCCAGCCGGCGGCCGGCGTGGACGTGGAGGTGATCCCCGGCGGCGTTCGCTATCGCGACAAGCTCAACGAGATGAAAGTGACGACCGACGAATCCGGGACGTTCTCTGTGACGTGGCCGCAGCCGGGCATGTACTGGGTCAACGCCTCGGTTCAGGACGCCAAGGCGACCATCGCGAACGCGCAGCGCCGCGCCAGCTACACCACGACGCTTGAGGTTCTGCCGCAGTAAGCGGCGGCACGACATGACGCCAGGCGACCTTATGCAGAGGGACAGGCTCGCGCGGCGGGTCGCCATCCCTCTGCATGTTCGCCCCGACTGCACACGCCCCCCGGCCGGGGAGCTCCACAGGATCGGCGGCCCGACCATGGGCACGTCATGGTCGGTGACATATGCGGATCTGCGCGCCCGCACGCATTTGCTTCAGGTCGTGTCGAACATGCTCGCCGTCGTGATCCGGCAGATGAGCACCTGGGAGCCAACGTCTGTCGTCAGCCGGATCAACGCCACCGCCGGACGGAGCGCATGGCACGACGTGCCGACCGAGTTCGCAACCGTCCTGTCCTGCGCACTGCGGATCGCGGCCGAAACCGGCGGCGCTTATGATCCGGCAGTCGGCCGTCTGGTCGATCTGTGGGGCTTCGGCCCGCCGGGGCGGCGCGGCCCGCCTTCATCCTCCGAGCTGAAAACCGCGCATGTCGAATCTGCGTGGAAACGGGTGGAGTTCGACGCCCCCAACGGCCGCGTGCGCCTGCGTGAGGGCGCACGGCTTGACCTGTCATCCATCGCCAAGGGTTTTGCGGTCGATCTCGTGGCGCAGGCGCTGCGGCGCGACGGCATCGATCACTGCCTCGTCGAAATCGGCGGCGAACTGCGCGGCGCGGGCGTCAAGCCGGACGGCCTGCCATGGTGGGTGCGGATCGATCCCGGATACGGCGGCCTGCGCGAAGAGCGACACCCGCTGGTCGCGCTTCACGATCTGTCGATCGCGACCTCGGGCAGCGAGCGCTCTTTCACGGCGCGGGGCCAACGCTATTGCCACACCATCGATCCACGCACCGGGATGCCGATCGATAACGGCACCATCTCCGCCAGCGTCCTGCATCCGTCCTGCATGGAGGCGGACGGCTATGCCACCGCCATGATGGTGATGCGCCCTGACGAGGCGATGGCCTTCGCCGACCGGCACCAGCTGGCTGTCGCCCTGCTTCACGAAACCGACGCGGATGCCCCGGCCGAGCGTATCAGCACAGCGCTCGCGCAGATGATCGACGAGGACTGAAGCGCGCCGACTTCACCTCGCGCAGACAGCGCGGATCACACCTCCGCCCATTGGCGGAGGAGATTATGATAGACCGCCGTCAGCGACACCACCGACGGATGCCCGGGATGGTCGCCGTTCAGGCGGATGATCGACATGTCGAGATCGAACAGCAGCGCCCGCCTCGACACCTCCGGCACGAGGCTCTGGGTCCAGAAGAACGACGCCACCCGCGAACCGCGCGTGACCGGTGTCACGTGATGCACGCTGGTCGCCGGATAAATCACGAGATCGCCGGCGGGCAGTTTCACCGAATGCGCGCCATAGGTATCCTCGACCACCAGTTCACCGCCGTCGTATTCATCCGGCGACGACAGAAACAACGTGGTGGAGACGTCCGTGCGAAGATGCTCGCCCGTCTCGGGATGAACGCGGATCGAGCTGTCGACGTGGGAGCCGAAGGTCATCTGCCCTTCCGCGTCGTAGCGGTTGAACATCGGCGGGTAAATCGTCTTCGGCAAGACCGCCGAGGTGAACAGCGGCGAGCGGTTGAGCGCGCTCAACACCATCTCGCCGAGCTCCTGCGCCTCCGGAGAGGATTCCGGCAATTGCAGATTCTTCTTCACCTGCCCGGCCTGATGCCCGGCGGTGGCGCGGCCGTCCACCCAGTTCGCCCCGTCCATCACCTCGCGGCAGCGGCGCACCTGATCCGGCGTCAGGACCTCGGGGACATGCAGCAGCACCTTATCTCTCCACGCCTATGACGACACTTGCAGCAGACGCTCGCGAAGCAGAACGCCTGCAATGAGAATGGCCGGTGCCTCGTGACACCGGCCACCATCAGCCAGACTCATGGTCTGCGGGATCAGAACGTCGCCTTGGCCGTCAGCGCCACGTAGCGGCCCGTGCCGGGGATGCCATAGCCCGCACCCGCTGCCGATTCGTAATAGAACGTATCGGCGATGTTGTAGACGTTGAGCTGCATCAGCAGGTTCGGGTTGACCTGATAGGAGGCCATCGCGTCGAACCGCCAGTAATCGGGGATCATGCCGTTGTTGGCCACGCTGGTCCAGCGCTTGTCGACATAGAACGCACCGCCACCGATGGTGATCGCGGGGGTGATCGCATAGGTCGTGAACACCGAGAACGAGTTCTTCGGCGTCATGCCAAGCTCGTTCCCGACATTCGCGACGGTCAGCGAGTTCAGCACCGTGGATTCCAGATAGGCGTAGCCGCCAAACACCGACCATTCGTTGGTGATCTTCCCCGTCGCGCCGATCTCGAAGCCGCGCACGCGGGTATCGCCGATCGCCACGTATTGGGGCGCGGTGCTGGTGCCCTGGTTCTCATAGTCGCCAGTCTTCTTGATCTGGAATACCGAGGCGCTCAGCGTCAACCGCTTGTCCAGGATCTCGGCCTTGGCGCCGACTTCGTCGATTTCCGACTTCACCGGATCGAGCGACTGCTGGCCGTTCGCGAGCGTCAGGAACTCGGCCGGCGGATTCGCCGATGTGCCGTGCATATAATAGATGCTCGAATATTCGGTGGGGTGGAACACGACGCCCGCGCGGTAGGACACAAAATTGTTGTCCGCATTGAGCGTCGCGAAGCCCGAGTTCAGGCCGGTGGCGCGGGTGATCGTGTACGAGGTCACATCGGTCTTGAAGTTGTCGAAGCGCACGCCGCCCAGCAATTCCAGCCACTGCGTGATCTTGATCTGATCCTGCAGATAGACACCCGCCGCGGTCGCGTTCGATTCCACCGCGGACGACGTCGCGGCCAGCGTCCCACCGAGATAGGGGTTGGGATTGAGCACATTGATGCGACCGTCATCGGTGATGTTGGTGCGGTACTGCTTGCGGTCCTCGTAGGAGATTTCCGCGCCGACCAGCACATTGTGCTCAAGGATGCCGGTGTTGAACTTGGCGGTCAGGTCGCTGACATTGCTGACGAGCTGGTTCGTCGTCTGGTTCTGGAAATGGTTGGTGTTGGCGATCCAGACATTGCCGAGGAAGGTCGTCGGCAGCAGCGGGTTGGTCGGCGTCGACAGGCGCGTGCCGCCGACAGGCGCATTCCAGAGGTTCGACGTCGTCGTGCCGAAGCCGGAGAGCTGCACCGGGCGGGTGCGGTTGAACCGGTCGACGTAGGAAAAGCCCGTGATGTTGGTGAACTTCACGCCCGGAACGATGTCGAACTCGTACTTGTTGTTGAGCGTGTGCGCATCGGTCTGTTCGGTATCCGGAAGAGCCGGATTGACCGAGCCGTAATAAGTGTTACGCGACACCGGCGCAGGCTGGCGATAGCTCGTGCCGAAATATTCGCCGGGCAGCAGGATGATGCCCCGGTCCGGAACGATATCGTCCTTCTGATAGATGTAGCTCAGCGTGTCCTTCATCTGATCGTTGATCTTGTAAGACACGGATGGCGCCACGCCGAGCCGCTGGGTGTTGGTGAAATCGCGCCCCGCGACCTCGCTGTAGTTGCCCATGACGATCAGGCGGGTTGCCCAGTCGCCATAGGCGCGGTTGAAATCGACCGTCGCGCGAACGCCCGGGGACGACGACGCGGTCCCCTCAAGGATGGTGAAATCCCGATACTGCGGCAGCTTCGATACGAGATTGATCACGCCGCCGGTCGAGCCGCGACCGAACAGGAACGACGACGGTCCCTTGTAGACCTCGACCCGGTCGATCGCGAAGGTGTCGCGGAAATACCAACCCGGATCGCGAATGCCGTCGCGGTACACGTCGTTGCGCGCGGAGTAGCCGCGGATCGTGATGTTGTCGCCCTGGGTACCGCCCTCGCCCGCCGAGAAGGTGATGCCAGGCACGTTGCGGAGAGCTTCCTGCACGGTGGTGGTGCGCTGATCCTGCATCAGCTGCTGCGTGACCACGTTGACGGTCTGCGGCGTGTTCAGGAACGGAACCGGATAGCGCGACGAACTGCTCTGCGTGGGCGTCCGGTAGCCGGCAACACCCGAACCATCACCAAGCGCGGGCGCGTTGGAGGCCGCATCGTTCGGCGCGGCGACGCGCGGTCCCGGCGCAACCGGCGCGCGGCGCACCTGCTGGCGCTTGGCCTGACGCTTGGGCGCGGTGACGCGGACCTGCGGAAGATCGCTGCTGACGGGAGCCGATTGTGCATCCGCCGAGTCGGGCAACAGCATCACCGAAGCGATGCCGAGCGTGGCCTTCCCCCAACCGAAGCGCGCGTAAAACGGCGCAGACGTCTTGCTGTCGGATTGTTCACTGTCGTTACGCGTCAGGTGGATCGCCATGCCCCATTTCCCCAAAAAGCGCGCGATACAAACCCGATGCGATATGACGCAGCGCGGCAGATCGACGCTCGCAAGTCTTACCGGCGGCACGAAACACACCGCAACAAAAATGGCGGAAAATTTGAGGGCTTCTAGAGAGCGCCGCGCACGGCCCGGGGCGGCCTCGACGCTATACCGATTCTAAATTGTGGCGTGTTTGCTGCTTTGCGTCATGGCGCGCAACGCGATAGGACAACCGCTGACAATTGAAGGCAAACGGTCTGGACGGCGCGGTACGAAGCCGAGGATGCCTTGATCCTCGCGGGGCGCATCCCACTGTCCTCTGGCAGATATCAGACGGGATTTTGGTTGGCGATGCGGCGTTTCGTCATCCTCCCGCCGAACGATTGTAACTGATGATGACAAATTCGGAACCTCCGCTTCGTGGCGTCGCGATCATGTCGCGCCTAATGTCGCGCCTCATGGCCGTGAGCATGGCCTGCGTGCTGCTCGCCGGCGTTTCGCCCTCCCAGGCGCAGAATTCCTCGCCGCCGGCACTGGCCCCGCCAGCCGTGTCGCCGGCCCCCGCGGCTCAGACGCTTCCACCTGCTGCCCCGCCTCTGGCCGCACCCGCCATACCGCAACAGCCCGTCGAGACGCCGGAACCCGACCTTCCGCACGATCTTTCGCCCATCGGCATGTTCATGGCCGCCGACATCGTCGTGAAATCGATCATGACGGCGCTGGCCTTCGCCTCGGTCCTGACCTGGTCGATCTGGCTGGCGAAGGTGCTTGAGCTGATGAGCGTGCGCCGCCGGTCGCGCCGCGATTATGAGATCATCGCCCAGTCCGCGACGATGAGCGAGGCCGAAGCCAAGCTGCGCAACTCAGAAAGCGATGTGGCGATACTGTGCCGCGCGGCCGCGAGCGAAATCCGCCGCTCGGCCAATGCCATCAATCCGGACGGCCTGCGCGAGCGCATCGGATCGCTGTTCCACCGCATCGAGGCGGCCGCCGGCCGCCGCATGACGCGCGGCACCGGCATCCTTGCGACCATCGGCTCGACCGGACCCTTCATCGGCCTGTTCGGCACGGTGTGGGGCATCATGAACTCGTTCATCGGAATTTCGAAGTCGCAGACGACCAACCTCGCGGTGGTCGCGCCGGGCATCGCCGAGGCGCTGCTCGCCACCGCGCTCGGCCTCGTCGCCGCGATCCCGGCGGTGATGATCTTCAACATGTTCGCCCGCTCGATCACCGGCTACCGGGCTCTGCTCGGCGACGCATCGGCCGAACTGATGCGCATGGTGAGCCGCGATCTCGATCACGGTCTCCTGACCCGCGCGGCCTTGCGCGCGGCTGCGGAATAAGCGGGAGACGCGGCGATGGGAGCCCAGTTGCAGCAATCGTCGTCGGAGGACGAACTCCAGCAGGTGGCCGACATCAACGTCACGCCTTTCATCGACGTGATCCTGGTGCTTCTGATCATTTTCATGATCGCCGCGCCGCTCGCCACAGTCGATATCCCGGTGGATCTGCCCGCCTCCACGGCGGTGCGCCAGCCGCGTCCCGACAAGCCCATCTTCGTCACGCTGAAGGCCGACAAGACGCTTGCCGTCGGCGAGACGCCTGTGTCGCAGGCCATGCTGCCCGGCGCATTGCATCAGGTCACGACGGGCGATCACGCCAAGCGCATTTTCGTGCGCGCCGACAAGACCGTGCCTTACGGGGATGTCATGGCGCTGATGAACGATCTGCGCGCCTCGGGGTATCTGAAGATCGCCCTCGTGGGCCTTGAAGGACCGGCCCACCCATGAGTGTCTTCCGGCTCAGCGACGGTCCGACTCGCGGCGACCTCGTCAGATGGACCGCATGCTTCGTGCTCATCCTCGGCATCCACGGCGGCGTGGCGGCGGCGCTCGTCATGAATCACAACGTGATCGATGGCGACGTGATCGACACCTCCGACGCGGTCGAGGTGGACTTCACCACCGAAGCCTTCCAGGAGGCGGTCGCGCGCGACATCGCGCCCGGCGAGGAGCAGGTACAGACCGACGCGGCTCCCCCGCCGCAGGAAGAGACCGTCGAGAAGAAGACCGAGCCGGAGGTCGAGCCGCAACCGGAATTGCCGCCGCAGCCGACGCAGGAAGCCGAGAAACTCCCGCCGTTGCCGCAGGTCGAGAATCCGGAGGTCGCACTCACCGCTGCGACGCCGCCGCCGAAGAAGGAAGTGGAAGAGGACAAGAAGGAAGACGACGTCAAAAAGGTCGCGGTCACTTCTCCCCCTCTCGTCACCGCCTCGACCACCACCGCGCCAACCATCCAGATGGTCCGCACCGGCTCGGTCATCAGCTGGAAAAGCAAACTGGCGCGGCACCTTCAGCGCAACAAGCGCTATCCGTCGGCCGCGCAGGCGCGCCGCGAATTTGGCACGGCGAAAGTCTCCTTCGTCGTGGACAGGCAGGGCCACATCCTGTCCAGCAAGATCGTCCAGAGCAGCGGCTCCGTCTCATTGGACGAGGAAACCCTGGCGCTCCTGCAACGCGCCCAGCCGCTGCCGACGCCGCCGACCGACGTGCCGGGAACGCAGTTCGCCTTCTCCGTGCCGGTGCGCTTCGACCTGAAGTGAGCATGGACGCATGATCGGTCCCCTGCTTCGGCGCGTCAGGGACCGTGCGGCGCAGCGGCGTATCGCGCCCCTGCGCAAGAGTGCAGAGAGCATCCGCGACGAAGCCTCCCGCCTGGCCTCCCTCGACGACGGCGCACTGCGCCAGCACACCGCGCAGTTTCGCCAGCGGATCGCCGCCGGAGACTCGCTGGACGACCTCACCATCCCCGCTTTCGCAACCGTTTGCGAGGCTGCACGGCGGGCGCTCGGCGAGCAGCCCTTTCCGTCGCAGATCGTTGCGGGACTGGTCCTCGCGCGCGGCGCGATCGCCGAGATGAAGACCGGCGAAGGCAAGACGCTGGCCGCGACGATGCCCTGCTACCTCCATGCACTCACAGGACAGGGCGTGCATGTGGTCACCACCAACGACTATCTTGCCGCGCGCGACGCGGCATGGATGGGCCCGCTGTTCGGCCTGTTGGGCCTCAGCGTAGGTGTGATCCGTCAGCACGACGATGACGATGCGCGCCGCACCGCCTATGCCTGCGACATCACTTACGGCACATCGAGCGAATTCGGCTTCGACTACCTGCGCGACAACATGCGCTTCGGCGCGGACGAGATCGTGCGCCGCGCGCCAGCCTTCACGCTGGTCGACGAAGCCGATGCGATCCTGATCGACGAGGCGCGGATTCCGCTCGTCCTGCATGGTCCCCTCGCCGACCTGTCCGACATCTATCGTGCCGTCGATCATGTCGTGCGCGCGCTTGAGCCGAAGGATTACGACGCCGATGCTGCGCGCAAGAGCGTCAGCCTGACCGATCGCGGGATCGACCATGCGGAAGCCGTCCTGTGCGCAACGGGTCTTCTGAAGAAAGGCGCCCTGCACGATGCGGAGAACGTTTCGCTGCTGCATCGCGTGACGCAGGCCTTGCGCGCGCATGCCGTGCTGGCGCGCGACCGCGACTATCTCGTTTCCGAGGGCGAGGTCGTGCTGATCGACGCCCTGACCGGCCGCGCCATGCCGGGCCGCCGCTTCGACGACAGCCTGCATCAGGCGCTCGAAGCCAAGGAGGGCTGCGAGATCAAGGGCGAAAGCCATGCGCTCGCCTCGATCACGTTCCAGAATTTCTTCCGCCTGCACGGCAAGCTCGCAGGCATGAGCGGCACCGCGCTGGCCGATCAGAACGAATATGAAGAGGTCTATGGCCTCCATGTCGTCGCCATCCCGGCGCAGCGGCCGACGATCCGCACCGGCCAGACCATGGTCGTGCAGGACCTCAATGAAAAACACAAAACACTGCTCGCTCTCGTTGACGATGCCAATACACGCGGGCAACCCGTGCTGATCGGCGCGCCATCCCTCGCCGCGTCTGATGAACTCGCCGGCATCCTGGCGTCACATGGCTATACGCCGATCGACTTTACCGCGCCGGGCGGGCTCGACGATCTCTACGAGACTGATGGCAGCGTGCGCGGCAAGCGCTTCGCCGTGCTGAACGCGCGCCACCACGCCAGCGAAGCCGCCATCATCGCCATGGCGGGCGTCCCCGGCGCGGTCACCATCGCCACCGCAATGGCGGGACGCGGCACCGACATCCGCCTCGGCGGCCGCACCGACGATCCGCGTTACGAAGCGCGCCACGCGCGCGCGGTCGCGGCCGGCGGCCTGCTGGTGATCGGCAGTGCCCACCACGATCTCGCCCGGCTCGACGACCAGTTGCGCGGCCGCGCCGGGCGGCAGGGCGATCCCGGCCGCGCGGTGTTTCTGCTCGCCCGCGACGATGACATCGTCGCAGAGCCGCTGGCGCGGCTGGGCGAGCGCGCCGGCTCCGTCACCGGACGCTGGCTTGAAGCGCTGAAGGATCGCCAGCAGGCGCTGATCGCGGCGCGCCAGCGCGAGGAACGCCGCGCGCTGCTGAGGTTCGACGAGGTCATCCATGCCCAGCGCGAACGGATCTATCGCCAGCGCATGGAGATCATGACGGGCGTCGATCCGCTGGCTTTTTTCGATACGCTGCGGACACAAACCATCGACGATCTGCTGGACGCCTATGCGCCTGAGGCGACGTCGCTTGAGAACTGGCAGCTCGCCGAACTGGACATGGCGGTGCGCGCCATCCTCACCATGCTGGTGGATACGGCCCGCCTGCCGCCCGGCAACGATGGACGCCGCGCGTTGCGGGAGCGGATCGTTCGTGAATGCGACCGCTGGATGGACACCAAGCGGCAGACACTCGGGCAACACCTGCCCGACGTGGCGCGGCGCATCATGCTGGCGCTGATCGACCAGCTCTGGGCCGAACATTCCGAGCGGCTCGATCATCTCAAATGGATGGTGAACGACCGCCGCCTGCCACCGGACAAGGCGCTGGTCGAATACCGGCTCGAGGCCTTCGAGCTGTTCGATGCGATGGTCCGAGACTGGCGTCACGAGGTCTGCGCCCACGTGATGCGCGTCGGAATCTCGAACTGAGCTTGCACGCGACCTGCGGCACGCCCCGCATGTGACCCCGCGCCGCCCAGCGGAACAGCTCGTCCTCCGGACCGTTGGCCTGCGCACGACCGTGTCCGAACATCACCGGAGGTTCAGTTTGCAGGAGTCGACGACTGTCCTCGGCCTCGCCGCCGCCGCCTTCACCTCGCTCGCGTATATTCCACAGGTCCGCAAGGCCTTGCCGCCGGGCGCGACCGGGGACTTGTCGCTATCGACCCTGTCGGTGCTGATCACCGGCCTCGGCCTGTGGGTCATCTACGGAATCGCCACGGCCGATCCGATCATCTGGTTTGCCAATAGCCTGGGGGTCGGCCTCGTCGGGACGGTCCTGGCCTGCAAGCTGCGGGACATAAGCCAAAACGGTAATTAGAAACCTCGACGGGGAGTTGAGAGCCGGCCGTTTTCGTGGGAAGACCGGCCACCTTTCGCAAATTCCGTCCTTCGGAGGACACAGCCATGACGTTTCGCCCCCCGGTCAATGACATCCTGCTCTCGCTGAACCATGGCGCAGGGCTTGCGGCGGCCATCGAGGCCGGCCATCTCGGCGAGTACGACGCCGACATGACCGCAGCAGTCGTCGAGGAAGCCGGCAAGTTCGCCGGCGACATCCTCGCGCCGCTGAACCGGACCGGCGACGAGAACGGCGTCAAGCTCGCTGACGGCAAGGTGACCACCGCCCCCGGCTGGATCGCCGCCTACAAGCAATGGGCCGAAGCGGGATGGAACGGCGTGTCCGGCCCCGAGGAATGGGGCGGACAGGGCCTGCCGAATGCGCTGAACGCAGTCTGCAACGAGCTGTGGAGCGCCTCCAACATGGCGTTCGGCCTGTGCCCGCTGTTGACGGCGGGTGCGATCAAGGCGCTGGAGGCCCATGGCAGCGACGAATTGAAGTCCATCTATCTGGCCAAACTGGTGTCGGGCGAATGGACCGGCACCATGCAGCTCACCGAACCCAATGCGGGCTCGGATGTCGGCGCGCTGCGCACCCGCGCAGAACCCGTGGGCGACGGCACCTACCGCATCAGCGGCACCAAGATCTTCATCACCTACGGCGACCACGACATGGCGGATAACATCATCCACCTCGTGCTCGCCCGCCTGCCGGACGCACCCGCCGGCACCAAGGGAATCTCGCTGTTCCTGGTGCCGAAGTTCATGGTCAATGCCGACGGCTCGCTCGGTGCACGCAACGACGTGTTCCCGAGCGGCGTCGAGCACAAGCTCGGCATCCATGCCTCGCCGACCTGCACCATGACGCTCGGCGACAAGGGCGGCGCGATCGGCTACCTGATCGGCCAGGAAAACCGTGGCATGGCCTGCATGTTCACAATGATGAACGAGGCCCGCCTCGGCGTCGGCCTCGAAGGTGTCGGCATCGCCGAGCGCGCCTATCAGCAGGCTCTCGCCTATGCGCAGGAACGCAAGCAGGGCCGGGCCATCGGCAGCCAGGGCACCGGCTCGGACGCGATCATCGCCCACCCCGACGTCAAGCGGATGCTGATGCAGATGCGCGCGCTCACCGGCGCGGCGCGCACCATCTGCTATTCCACCGCCGTCGCGCTCGACGTCGCCGAGCATGCGAAGGACGAAGCCACGCGCAAGGCCGCCGCCGCGCGCGCCGCGCTGCTGACGCCGATGGCAAAAGCCTTCTCCACCGACATCGGCAACGAGGTCGCCTCGCTCGGCGTCCAGGTGCATGGCGGCATGGGCTTCATCGAGGAGACCGGCGCCGCTCAGCACTTCCGCGACGCGCGCATCCTGCCGATCTACGAGGGCACCAACGGCATCCAGTCGATCGATCTCGTCACCCGCAAGCTCGCGCCCGACAACGGCGCGGCGGTGTTCACGCTGATGGATGAACTGTCCGTCATCGTCGGCCGCGTCGAGGCGTCGAACGATCCGGCCTTCGGCCTGACGGGCGTGCGCCTGCGCGAGGCGCTGGCGAGCCTTGAACGCGCCAGCAAGTGGCTGCTGGAGCGCGCCGGCTCGAAGCCAAATGAGGCGCTGGCCGGCGCGACACCTTATCTGCGGCTGTTCAGCACCACGCTCGGCGGCTGCAAGCTCGCCGAGGAAGCGCTCGCGGCGCGCGCACTGCAGAACGGCTATGGCGACGGCTCGCGCCATGTGGCGCTCGCCCGCTTCTTCGCAGAGAACGTCGCCGTGACCGCGCCCTCGCTGGAGCGCACCGTGACCGACAGCGCGGAAGCCGTGAACGGCGCGGACGCGGTGCTGCTGGGATAAGACACAACGAGCCGTCGGCGGCCCTCTTCGCTCAAGGAAGGGAGCCGCCGGACAGCGTGTTGTTTTTCTTACAACGGCTTGAGCCCGGCCTCGATCGCCGCGCGCTTCGGCTCCAGGAACGGCGGCAGCGCCAGCTTCTCGCCGAGCGTTTCCATCGGCTCGTCGGTGGCGAATCCCGGCCCGTCGGTCGCGATCTCGAACAGGATGCCGTTGGGCTCGCGGAAATACAGGCTGCGGAAATAGAAGCGATCCACCGGCCCGCTGTTGGGGATGCGCAAATCGGCGAGCCGGCGCGCCCAGTTATCGTACTCGCTGGCATCGGGCGTGCGGAACGCGACGTGATGCACGCCGCCGGCGCCCTGCTGTGCAACAGGGCCGTCCCTGTCCTCGATCACGTGCAGTTCGGACGCGATACCGCCCGCGCCCATCGCGTAGACCTGCACCCGCCGGCCGCGCGGATCGACATAGTGCCGGTCCGAGCGCATGTTCATGACGCGCGTCAGCACCAGCTCGGTGTTCGCAAGCTCGGGCACCGTCAGCTCGATCGGGCCGAGGCCACGCACCTGATGTTCGACCGGAACCGCGCTCCTGTCCCACGGCGTCGCATCGCCCGCGCCGCCATCATCGACGAACATCAGCCGCTGCCCCTCGCCGTCCTCGAATTCGAGGCGCGAGCGGCCGTCGATCTCGATGACATCGCCGACTGTGACGCCAGCTTTGGCCAGCCGGTCATGCCAGTATTGAAAGCTTGTCTCGCCATGAATGCGCAGCCCCGTGCGTGAGATGCTGCGCGACCCGCGCCGCTCGCGCGGTATGGCGAAATCGAAAAAGGTCAGATCGGTGCCGGGATTGGCCTCACCATCGGCATAGAACAGGTGATAGGCGCTGACATCATCCTGATTGACGGTTTTCTTCACCAGCCGCATGCCGAGCAGACCCGTATAGAAAGCCACATTGGCTTTCGGGTCGGCCGAGATCGCGGTGAGGTGATGGATGCCGGTCAGTTGCATCGAACAGGTCTCCGGGCCCCGGCGCGCGCATGAAAGGATGGCCCGGGGCTGGCGCTGATGTAGGATCGCGCGGTCCGCTTCGCCACCGTCGCCATGCGGAGCGGTTCCGTCATCAGGCGGTCGCGATGTCCGCACAGAGAGATTTCAACGCCCGGAGCCCGACTATCGCCGTGTCATTCGCCTCACGATATGTCTGTGCCATCGCCTTTGCCGCCGGGATCATGACGCCCGCATCCATGCTTGCGCAGCAGAGCGCACCGCCCACCATCGCGCTACGGATTCTCGCCACCAACGATCTGCACGGCCATCTCGAACCGCCACCGGACGGGTTGATCACGCTGGATCCGGCGGACGGAACAAAACGCATCTCGATTCCGGCCGGCGGCGTCGAGCACATGGCGACACTGGTGAAGCAACTGCGCGAGGGCCATCGCAACACGATCTTCGTCGCGGCGGGCGACCTGATCGGCGCAAGCCCCCTGCTCTCGGCGCTGTTTCACGACGAGCCCACCATCGAATCGCTGTCGCGGATGGACCTCGCGGTCGCCTCCGTCGGCAATCACGAATTCGACGAGGGCGTCAGCGAACTGCACCGGATGCAGTACGGCGGCTGCCATCCGGTGGACGGCTGCCGAGGTCCGCATCCATTCGCGGGCGCGACATTCCAGTACCTCGCCGCCAGCACCATCGACAGGGTGAGCGGCAAACCGATTTTCCCACCTTATATGATCCGCGAGTTCGAGGGCGTGCCGGTGGCCTTCATCGGCCTGACGCTGAAGGACACCGCCAACATCGTCTCGCCGCCGGGCGTGGCTGGCGTCACCTTTCGCGACGAGGCCGAGACGGTGAACGCGCTCATTCCCGAACTGAAGGCGAAGGGCGTCGAGGCCATCGTGGTGCTGATCCACGAGGGCGGCTTTCCCGCCGGCGGCATGAACGAATGCCCCGGCATCTCCGGGCCGATCGTCGATATCGTCAACAAGCTCGACAAGGCGGTGGACCTGGTCGTCAGCGGCCACACCCACCGCGCCTATACCTGCGTGATCGACGGCCGTCTCGTCACCAGCGCCGACCGCTACGGCACGCTCGTCACCGCCATCGACGTCACGCTGGACCGCAACACCCGCGACGTGATCGCGGCCAAGGCCGACAACGTGATCGTGCGCACCGATCTGGCGAAGGACCCGCAGCAGAGCGAACTGATTGCAGCCTACCGCAAGCTCGCCGATCCGATCGCCAATCGCCCGGCGGGGACAATCACGCAGACCCTCTCGCGCCGGCCGAACAGCGCCGGCGAAAGCCCGCTCGGCGACGTCATCGCCGATGCGCAGCTCGCGGCGACGCGCAAGGCGGGCAGCGGCGCGGCGGTGATCGCCTTCACCAATCCCGGCGGCATCCGCACCGATCTGCTGATGACCGATAGCGGCACCGTCTCCTATGCGGAGCTGTTCGCCAGCCAGCCGTTCCGCAACCAGCTCGTCACCATGACGCTGACCGGCGCGCAGATCAAAGCGGCGCTCGAACAGCAATGGCGCGATCCGAACCGGCCGCGCATCCTCAGCGTCTCGCAGGGCTTCAGCTACACATGGGGCGACCCCGGCCCCGACGGCGGGCGCGTCGTCGCGGACAGCCTGCGTCTCGACGGTGAGCGCCTCAAACCGGTCGCGCGCTATCGCGTCACGGTGAACAATTATCTGGCGGCGGGGGGCGACGGCTTCGCCGCGTTCAGGGACGGCGGCGAGCGGCGCATCGGCGTCTACGACGTCGATGCGCTGTTCGCCTACGTCCAGCGCCACAGCCCGCTCGCGCCGCCGCCATCGGGGCGGATCGCGCGGGCGGAATAGGTCCGTTTGATAATCCCGGCCGTCCGGCCATGGCAGGACGCCCCGATATCTCCTAATATTAAGGATTGGCGCCGATTGTCCGGCCCGACAGGGCCGGGTGCTTCGGCCGACAGGACGTCCGCATGGCCACGCTCTACATCACCCACCCTGCCTGCCTGAACCATGACATGTCCCCCGGCCACCCTGAACGCCCCGACAGGCTCCGCGTGGTCGATGCGCTGCTGGCCGGCGAGAAGTTCAGCGGCCTTCAGCGCCAGCTTGCTCCGGAAGGCGACCTGGACACCGTCGCGCTGTGCCATAACGACTTCTACATCGACGAACTGCGCCACATGGCGCCCAAGGAAGGTCTTGCCTTCATCGATGGCGACACCGCGATGTCGCCGGGCACGTGGGAAGCCGCCCTGCGCGGCGTCGGCGGCGCGGTCGCGGCGGTGGATGCAGTGATGACCGGCGCCGCGCAGAACGCGTTCGTCGGCACGCGCCCGCCCGGCCATCATGCCGAGGCCAACAAGGCGATGGGCTTCTGCTTCTTCGACAACGCCGCCATCGCCGCGCGCTACGCCCAGCGCAAATACGGCATCGCCCGCGCGGCCGTGGTGGACTTCGATGTTCATCACGGCAACGGCACGCAGGACATCTTCTGGTCCGATCGAACCGTGATGTATTGCTCGACCCACGAGATGCCGCTGTTTCCGGGCACCGGGGCCTTCAACGACCGGGGCGAATACAACACCGTGGTCAACGCGCCGCTCACCTCGGGCGACGGCGGCGAGATGTTTCGCGGCGCGTTCTACGATCTGATCCTGCCGCGCCTGCGCAGCTTCGCGCCGGAACTGATCGTGATCTCCGCCGGATTCGACGCTCATTATCGCGATCCGCTCGCGAACCTCAAATTGCAGGCCGCCGATTTCGGCTGGGTGACGGAGCAGCTTCTGGATATCGCCGCCGACACCGCGGGCGGGCGCGTCGTCTCCGTTCTGGAAGGCGGCTACGACCTGATCGGCCTGCAGCAGTCCGTCGGCGCGCATGTCGAGGCGCTGATGGGCCGCGAGGCCTACTGATCCCGATCCGGTGCCGTCGATCGCGGGTTGCTGCCACTGGCCCGCGCCACAATAAATCCGCATGATCGGCGCATGATTCGTACGCCTTCAACGATACCGGAACCGCACCGCATGACAGCAACGGCCTCCGCCGACGTGAGCAAGCTGAGCTTCGAAACCGCGATCGAGGAACTTGAATCCATCGTGAAGCGTCTCGAGGACGGCAAGGTTCCGCTGGAGGAGTCCGTGGCCATCTACGAGCGCGGCGAGGCCCTCAAGCGCCGGTGCGAGGACCTGCTGCGGCAGGCCGAAGCCCGTGTGGACCGCATTACAACCGACGCATCAGGTCAGCCGACCGGTGCCGAACCGCTTGACGTCCAGTAGCGCGTCACCCATACGCCACGAGGAAGAACCTCGGTAGAACCGTTCTATCGGGTGGAGCCGGGGTATCGGGTGCGCGTCCGTCGTCGCCATATCATCTATCTGCAAGGCTATGACCCGCGCGGACTTGCCCAATACTACCGCATGTTCCGGACGGAGCTGCGCAAGTTCGGCAGGCTCTATGCCGTCAAGTCCAGCGTGACCCGGCCGACGACCACAGACACCACGGTCGCCTCCTGGACCATCGACACCGCCGGCGACGACTGGCAGACCACGACCACTTACGATTTTCTGCGACTCGAAGACCTGATCCAGACCGATCTGGCCTGGCCGCTGTGGAAAACCATCCTGTGGGCCGAGGTCATCTACTGGCGACTGGTGCTCAACGGGACGCTGTGGCGCTTCGCCCGCGCCCATTGGCGGTTCGCGGTCTTCATCAGCTATCCGCACTACGTGCTGTTCAACGAGGTGCTGCTGACCGGCGCGCTCGGCTGGGGCATGCGATCGCTGCTGGAATGGCTTGGATTTCCCAGCTTCGTCAGCGCGATAGCCGGATTTCTGGTGTTCGTGGCCGCGTTCGGATGGCTGGCGCGGGCGTCAGAGCGGCGCACCTACATGCTTTACCTGATGGCCGACACCATCTTCACCTGGCAGTTCTCGCACCGCAACCGCCCGGACTGGGACGAGCGGATCGAGAGCTTCGCCCGGCATCTCGTCCGCGTCGCGCAGGACAGCGATGCCGACGAGATCGTGGTGGTCGGTCACAGCTCCGGATCGTTCCTCGGCACCGAGATGCTGGCGCGGGCGCTGGAGCTTGATCCCGACCTCGGCCGCCGCCGCTCGCGCATGATGCTGCTGACCATCGGCGGCAATCTGCCGATCGTCGGCTTCCATCGCGCCTCCCGCAGCTTCCGGGAACACCTGCTGCGTCTGGCCGTGGAGCCGACGGTCGACTGGATCGACTGCCAGTCGCGCAAGGATGTGATGAACTTCTTCCCGTTCGATCCCATTGCCGCGCACGGGCTCGATCCGGGACCTGCCGCCCGCAACCCGCGCATCTGGTTCCTGCGGTTGCGGGACCTGGTCGATCCCGCCCGCTACAATGTATTCCGCTGGAAGTTCTTCCGGGTGCACTTCCAGTTCGTGATGGCCAATGAACGCCCCAATGCCTACGACTTCTTCGCGATCGTGTGCGGCCCGGTCCCGCTCAAGGAGCGGTTCGACCATCCGGATGCCGCGCTTGCGACGCTGATCGGTTCGCCGGGCGACAGCACCGCGGCATGGGCGGAACTGGATCCGCCCGCCCCGGCCCCGGCGGGCTGAGGCATAAAAGTCACAGTTCTGCCACAAATCGGCACGGTTTGTGCCTGTCCGCCCTACGTGAGGCTTGCATAGTCCCCATTTCGCTGGCGCAGTGCGGTCGACGGAGCTCCGAGGGGATTGCTTGGCTTCCAAGATCGATTTGTGTAAGGCTTCTAAGGATATGGGATGATGGCAACGGCCAAAGGGTTCCAAGGGACGGATTGGCCAGCCATCAAGACGCGACATATTCGCAAACGTGACCTGCATCACAGTTGTGAACGGGGCAGCGATCTAGGTTTTAAGATACACAACCCTGCTCGGACCAGCCGGCCGACTGGTTTTCGCGGACACGCCGCGAGAATGCCGTCCAAGGCCGCGGTATCCGAGTCTGAGAATTGGACATGCCAGTGACCAGCACCAGTAAAACGCCCCTCCTCGACACGATCCGCACACCGGAAGACCTGCGCAAGCTCAAGGTCGAGCAGGTCCGCCAGGTTGCCGACGAACTGCGTCAGGAGACCATCGACACCGTTTCGGTCACGGGCGGGCATTTTGGCGCGGGACTGGGCGTCGTGGAACTGACCACCGCCATCCATTACGTATTCGATACACCGCGCGACCGCCTGATCTGGGATGTCGGCCACCAGGCCTATCCGCACAAGATCCTGACCGGCCGCCGCGACCGGATCCGCACCCTGCGCATGCCGGAGGGCCTGTCCGGCTTCACCAAGCGCTCGGAGAGCGAATACGATCCGTTCGGCGCGGCCCACTCCTCCACCTCGATCTCCGCCGGTCTCGGCATGGCCGTGGCGCGCGACCTGTCCGGCGGCAAGAACAACGTGATCGCCGTGATCGGCGACGGCGCGATGTCGGCTGGCATGGCCTACGAGGCCATGAATAACGCCGGCGCGATGAACTCGCGCCTGATCGTGATCCTCAACGACAACGACATGTCGATCGCCCCGCCGGTCGGCGCGATGTCGGCCTATCTGTCGCGGCTCTATTCGGGCAAGACCTACCGCTCGCTGCGGGAGGCCGCCAAGCAGCTCGGCAAGCATCTGCCGAAGGTGCTCGCCGACCGCGCCAATCGCGTGGAAGAGTATTCGCGCGGCTTCATGGTCGGCGGCGGCACGCTGTTCGAGGAGCTGGGCTTCTATTACGTCGGCCCGATCGACGGCCACAACCTCGATCACCTGCTGCCAGTGCTCACCAACGTGCGCGACATGGAGACCGGACCGATCCTGGTCCATGTCGTCACGCAGAAGGGCAAGGGCTACGGCCCGGCGGAGGCCGCGGCCGACAAGTATCATGCCGTGGTGAAGTTCGACGTCGCCACCGGCGCGCAGTCCAAGGCCAAATCGAACGCGCCCGCCTACCAGAACGTGTTCGGCCAGAGCCTCGTGAAGGAAGCGCAGAAGGACGACAAGATCGTCGCCATCACGGCGGCGATGCCGTCCGGCACCGGCGTCGATATCTTCAACAAGGCGTTCCCGGAGCGCACCTTCGACGTCGGCATCGCCGAGCAGCACGCGGTGACCTTCGCCGCGGGTCTTGCGACCGAAGGCTACAAGCCGTTCTGCGCGATCTACTCCACGTTCCTGCAGCGCGGCTACGATCAGGTGGTGCACGATGTCGCGATCCAGAACCTGCCGGTGCGTTTCGCGATCGACCGCGCGGGCCTCGTCGGCGCCGACGGCGCGACCCATGCCGGCTCGTTCGACAACGCCTATCTCGGCTGCCTGCCGAACATGGTGATCATGGCGGCCTCGGACGAAGCCGAGCTGGTGCACATGGTCGCGACGCAGGTTGCGATCAACGACCGTCCGAGTTCGCTGCGCTATCCGCGCGGCGAAGGTCGCGGCGTCGAACTTCCCGAGATCGGCGTGCCGCTTCCGATCGGAAAGGGCCGCATCATCCGTGAGGGCAGCAAGGTGGCGCTGCTGTCGTTCGGCACCCGCCTCGCCGAGTGCGAGAAGGCCGCCGATGAACTCGCCGCGCACGGCCTCTCCGCCACGGTTGCGGATGCGCGTTTCATGAAGCCGCTCGACGTCGATCTGGTGCTGAAGCTCGCGCGCGAGCACGAGATCTTCATCACCATCGAGGAGGGCTCCATCGGCGGCTTCGGCTCGCATGTCATTCAGGTGCTCGCCGAGCACGGCGTGCTGGACCGGGGCCTGCGCGTGCGCACCATGGTGCTGCCCGACGTGTTCCTCGATCACGACTCGCCGGCGGCGATGTATGCCCGCGCCGGTCTCGACGCCAAGGGCATCGTCGCCAAGGTGTTCGAGGCGCTCGGCAAGGACGTGAAGGCCGAGACCGTCAAGCTCGCCTGATCCGGCCGCGCTTCAGCGATGAAGATCTATCTCGCGGGTCCGGAGGTGTTTCTTCCGGACGCGATGGAGATCGGCCGGCGCAAGAAGAACATCTGCGCCCGCCACGGCCTTGAAGGGGTGTTTCCGCTCGACACCGCCACCGACCTGACGCTGAGCGACGCCTCGCTGCGCATCTTCCGCGCCAATGTCGCGCTGATGGACGCAGCCGACGCCATCATCGCCAACCTGACGCCGTTTCGCGGCGTCGGCGCGGATGCCGGCACGGTCTACGAACTGGGTTACATGGCGGGGCGCGGCAAGCCGTGCTTCGGCTACTCAAACCATCCGGCGAGCTACGTGGAGCGCGTCAGCGGCGCGATGGCTGTAGTCGCGGGCGACGACGGCCGCCTCGCCGACCCGCATGATCTCACCGTGGAAAGCTTCGGCCTCGCTGACAACCTGATGATGATCCACGCGCTGGACCTCAACGGCCACCCGCTGGTGACGCCCGCTCACGCGCCGGACGACATCTGGCGCGATCTGGCGTGCTTCGAGCTGTGCGTGAGGGCGGCGGGGCGGGTGGAGCGCGCCGCACAACCTTCTGAATAGTTGTTGCGATCTTTCAACTTTATATGTATTTTTGATTTGCTTGTCGGCGCTAACGCCACGACTTGAGCGACAAGTCGTCCTGTACGACCTGTATGCTTTTAGATGCGTGAGGGTCTCACGGCCCTTACACACTCTTTCGGATGGCGGCTTCTCTAAGAAGACGTCGTGGATAGCCGACAAGATCACTAAGGAGGCGCCAATTACGAAGTTCATTCGTTGGGCGCGTCGAGTGAGAGAACTCGTGATGTTCGCTATCCTTCTCTGGAAGGCGGCGAAATTCATCTACGAGTTCATCTCCTCGACCGTCATCTGTAATCACAATGTACCTAAACTACGACATCAAACACAAATCAGGAAAGCGCTGGATATTTGTCCCCAACGATGAATGTCGCGCATATGGCGAGCGCCTCGTTGATGAATGCACTAGCAAAATAAAATTTCCCGACCACTACTACCATTATGTTTCAGGTGGGCACGTTGCGGCTCTTCATGCGCATATCGAAAATAGATTCTTCTTCAAAATAGACTTGGAGAATTTTTACTATACAATTCGCAGGAACCGTGTTGCTGCCGCGCTTAGCAGTTTTGGCATCTCCAAGGCTCGCGACAAAGCAAAATGGTCTTGCGTAAAAAATCCATATTCGAACGAAGGTTACGTTCTCCCGATAGGATTCGTGCAATCGCCAATCCTTTCGAGTACAGTCGTGTTACGCTCCCCTTTAGAAAAAGCAATCCAACAATCCCTATCAAATGGCATTGTTATCTCAATGTATTTTGACGATTTCATCGGATCGTCGAACGACCTTATTAAGCTTTGCGCAGCCTTCAAAGATATTAATAAGGCTTGCGCAGATTCAAATTTCCCATTGAATTTGTCAAAAACAGTAAGACCTACTTTAAGTCTAGCCGCATTCAATTGTGACTTACGTCGTGGTTTCGCTGCCGTGTCTACAAGTAGGGTAGATGAGTTTTATTCAGTAGAGAGAACGCCAAAATCGCAGCAAGGTTTTGAGGATTATCGCAAAAGAGTTACTCGTCAAAATAGTTAGTAGGAAGAGTCCTCCACCCTATAGCAGTGTCTGATCTGCGGGAATTTATAACGGGTCAGAAGCAAAACTCTTCCTTCAGAGTCTCCTGTAAAAACATCAATTGACGGTCGGTTGGTGGGCCCGGCAGGACTCGAACCTGCAACCAGACCGTTATGAGCGGCCGGCTCTAACCATTGAGCTACAGGCCCGTCCGCCGCGCGGCGGCTGGCGGGATGACGTCTCCCATACAGAGTCGCGCGCCGCGGGGCAACGGCGGGGTGCATGCCGGCAATATCCACGTGAAGGACCACCCCGGGCGCAGGATAGGCGGGGGCGCGCAGAACAGGCCAGCAAGCGGCCCTGCGATCCGGCTCTGCCAACCTGCCCCAAAAATCACGCCGCCAGCGCGTGCCCCGGCACCCCTGCGAGCCGCCGGCCGCGCAGCAGCAGCGCGATGCAGATCAGGATATTGATCGCGTTCCACACCAGCCCGTGCACGAAGGCGGCGGCGTAGGATCCGGTCATGTCGAAGATGACGCCGGACACCCAGCCGCCCAGCGACATGCCGATCACCGACGCCAGCAGCACCAGCCCCACCCGGGTGCCGATGTCGCGCGCGGGCAGCGCCTCGCGCATGATGATGGCGTAGCTCGGCACGATGCCGCCCTGAAACAGGCCGAACATCGCAGAGATGAGGTAGAGCGACGGCAGGCTGGTGAAGAACAGGTAGAACAGCAGCGCCACGCCCTGCGCCACAGAGCCGATCAGCAGCGTCGGCACGCCGCCGATCCGGTCGGCCAGATAACCTGACCCGATGCGGCTGACGATGCCGAGCGCCATCATCAGCGACAGCATCTCCGCCCCCCGCGCGGGGCCATAGCCGAGATCGCCGCAATACGCGACGATATGCACCTGAGGCATCGCCATGGCGACGCAGCAGGCCACCGCCGCCACCGCCAGCACCGCCGTCAGCGCGTTGCCGCCGAGGCGCAGGTCCACGCGCTGGACCGGAGCCTTGGCATCCGCACGCAGCGCCTCGCCGCGCGTCCGGCGCTGCAGCAGCCAGACGGCCAGGCCCATCGCCAGCATCACCGCGATGCCGATGGCGAAGTTGGTGGTGCGCCATCCGGCGTGCTCGATGCCGAAACTCACCAGCGGCGGCCACAGCGCGCCGCCGACATAGTTGCCGCTGGCCGCGATGGTAACGGCGAGGCCGCGGCGGCGGTCGAACCAGCGTGCGGCCTCGGTCATCAGCGGCCCGAACGTTGCCGACGCGCCCAATCCGATCACCGCGTGCAAAGCGACGAACAGGCCGAGCGAACCGGCCGCCGCCGTGCCGAGATAGCCGAGCCCGGTCAGCACCGCCCCGAAACCGATCGCGGCGACGAGACCGAAGCGGTCGCAGAGCCGTCCGGTGACGACGCTGCCAAGTCCGAACCCGGCCATGGTGAGGGTGAAGGCAAGCGAGGCGGCGGCGCGCGAGGCGCCGAAATCGGCCTGCGCGGCAGGCAGCACGACGACCACCGACCACATGCCGACGGCGCCGATCGCCCCGATCAATAAAACGATGGAGAGCCGAATCCAGGCTTCGCCCGAATCCGGAACGAAGGCGACGGCGGCGGTGCGCGGGGACATTTCCTACCCTGAGTTGTTGATTTCTTGTGCACTGGCGGGCCGAAGCGGTCAACCCGTCCTCCGCGGGCAACGATTCCGAGAAGAAAATTCTCAGGATGCGAAAACCATCGCCGCCAGGTTCCGACGTTAACCATTTGCTAACCATGAGCCGGGCAAATTTTGCCGGGTGAAGGCGAGCCTGTTCCAACTGCAACCCGGGGGTGCCCGTGGACGCGAAGGCGGTAGGTCACTTCCCGATGGGCGGCGCGGGAGCCGCCATGCGGGCACCGGGTGTCCGCGAGCGTGACAGACGGGGACAGGCGGGAGCGATGACCGATACCACAGCGGTTCAGGGCGGCGGCACGTCAGGGTTTCCGACGCTGAAGGATATCGGCGCCATTCTGCGCCGGGGCGATATCGCCTTCGCGGTGGGCATTCTCACCATCCTCGTGGTGCTGATCCTGCCGCTGCCGGCGATGGTGCTCGATATCGCACTCGCGATCTCGATTACTTTCTCCGTGCTGATCCTGATGACGGCGCTGTTCATCCAGGCGCCGCTCGAATTCTCCGCCTTCCCCACCGTGCTGCTGATCTCGACGATGCTGCGGCTGTCGCTCAACCTCGCCTCGACGCGGCTGATCCTCTCGCACGGGCACGAGGGCACCAGCGCGGCCGGCCACGTCATCGAGGCGTTCGGCAACCTCGTGATGGGCGGCAACTATGTCATCGGCATCATCGTCTTCATCATCCTGGTGATCGTCAACTTCGTGGTCATCACCAAGGGTTCGGGCCGGATCGCCGAAGTCGCGGCGCGCTTCCACCTCGATTCGATGCCCGGCAAGCAGATGGCGATCGACGCCGATCTTTCGGCGGGCCTGATCGACGAGGCCACCGCCCGCGAGCGCCGCAAGGCTCTGGAGGACGAGAGCGGCTTCTTTGGCGCCATGGACGGCGCCTCGAAGTTCGTGCGCGGCGACGCGGTCGCCGGCCTGCTGGTCGTGTTCATCAATGTCATCGGCGGCATGATCATCGGTATGGCGCAGCAGGGCATGAGCTTCGCCAGCGCCGCGCACACCTACACGCTGCTGACGGTCGGCGACGGCCTCGTCACGCAGGTGCCGGCCCTGATCGTCTCGACGGCCGCCGGTCTTCTGGTCTCCAAGGCCGGCGTCAGCGGCGCGGCCGACAAGGCGCTGGTGAAGCAGCTTTCCGGCTATCCGCAGGCCCTCGGCATGGCGGGCGCGGTGATGATCGTGCTGGGCTTCGTGCCGGGCATTCCGATGATCCCGTTCCTGATGCTCGGCGGAGGTTCCGGAGCGCTCGCCTGGCACGCGCACAATCTGCATCGCCGGGATAAGGCCGCGGCAACCGCAGCCGCGGCGCCGTCCGCTGCTGCCGCGGCAGCGGCCGCCGCAGCAGCCGAGGAGCCGATCTCGGCCGCGCTCAAGATCGACGATCTCAAGGTCGAACTGGGCTACGCCCTGCTGCCTCTGGTCAACGGGCCCGACGGCACCGACAAGCTCACCGAGCAGATCAAGGCGCTGCGCCGTTCGCTGGCAATCGAGATGGGCTTCGTCATGCCGGCGGTCCGCATCCTCGACAACGTGCAGCTCGAAGCCAACACCTACGTCATCAAGATCAAGGAGGTCGAGGCCGGCTCCGGACGCATCTGGCCGCACCAGTACATGGTCATGGATCCGGCCGGCAATCAGGTCGATGTGCCGGGCATCCACACCGTGGAGCCGACCTTCGGCCTGCCCGCGACGTGGGTGGACGGCGCAATGAAAGAGGAAGCGACGCTCAAGGGCTACACGGTAGTGGACGCCGCGACCGTGCTCTCCACGCACCTCACCGAGCTTCTCAAGACCAACATGTCGGACCTGCTCTCCTACGGCGAGGTCCAGAAGCTGCTGAAGGACCTTCCCAAGGAACAGGGCGAACTGGTCAAGGATATCGTGCCGGCCCAGATCACCGTGTCCGGCATCCAGCGCGTCCTGCAATTGCTGCTGGCCGAGCGCATCTCGATCCGCGACCTGTCCACGATCCTCGAAGGCATTGCCGACGCCCTCTCCTTTTCGCGCAATCCGGCAGCGATCGTCGAGCATGTGCGCGGGCGGCTCGCCCGGCAGATCTGTGCCCAGAACACCTCGCCGCATGGCTATCTCGCCCTGATCGCGCTGTCGGCCCGGTGGGAGCAGACCTTCGCCGAATCGCTGATCGGCCAGGGAGACGAGCGGACGCTCGCGATGCAGCCGACCAAGCTGTCGGAATTCATGGTCGCGGTCCGCGAGCGCTTCGAGCAGGCTGCCCGCGAGGGAGAGGCTCCCGTGCTGGTCACCTCCGCCGCGGTTCGCCCGTTCGTCCGCTCGCTGGTTGAGCGATTTCGGTCACAGACAAGCGTTTTATCGCAGGCGGAGATTCACCCCCGCGCGAGGCTGAAAACCGTTGGCAGCATTTAATGCATTGGTACTATTAAGATAATTTGAAGTTCCAGGCGTGACTCTCACGCAACATCAGGTCTTTTCACACAGAAGTGATTAACTACTTGGAACGCAAAGCCTCGTTCCTACGTTTTTCAGCGTAGCCGGACTGAACCACCGGATGTAACGCTAACACCAACCTGCAATGGCAATGGACGTCGGCAGGAGGCTTCGATGAACCATTCGATTTACAGCGCGGACAAGACGACCCACCTGAAGATCGTGGTGGTCGCGCTTGTGGCTGCGATCATGATCGCGGGCGTCGGCATCACTGTCCGCCTGTCGGACGGCGGCCTGACGCAGACCGCGCGGATGACCGCGCCGGTGGTGAAAGCCGGCAAACCGATGATGGTGACCAGCAGCGATAACTCGGCCATCCGCTGAGGGTTCGCGAGAGTTTTGCGGATTTGAGTTTCAGGAATTCACGTAGCTTCTTGACCCGCCCCCCGAAAGTCGCTGCGTGAAAATTTGGAAGACCCAAGTAAGAGACGACCCCAAAGTTGACTCATCTGAAGACGCCCGTTCCCCCACGGGCGTTTTCTTTTTGTGTGGCCTGAGAGCCTCGTCGCGGGCGATCAAACAAGCCGAACAAACAAAAAGCCCGCGTCGCGCGACGCGGGCTTTTTGTTTCCGGAAAACCCGGGGAGGATCAGGCGACCGCCCCGAACCGGGCGCGGGCGCGCATCAGGCCGATGCTGTCCATATCCGCCTGCTCCCGCGCGCTTTCCTCGGCGCGCTCGCGCGCCTGGTCGCGCTCGTCGAGCAGCTCCACTTTCTTCAATTCCTCGAAGGCCTCGGCCAGAGCGGCCCTCGCCTCTTCGAGCTGACCCTGAAGCTCGTCAGCCGAGCGCATCAGATTTTCACGCCGCTGGATCGCGGCCTTGGCATAGGTCGGATAGGCGAAGTGCGTCGGATCGTTGATCCCCGCGCGCTCCTGCTCGGTCTGGATCTCGCGCTCCAGTTCCTGCGACATCCGCTGGAAGTCGGCGATCATTCCTTCGATCTGCACGACGCGGCGCCGCTTCTCGTCCACCTGAAACTTTTTCAGACGGATCAGCGTCTCACGTGACTTCATCGACTCATACTCCCCAGAAGTCCACGCCGAACAGGACGATTGGCCAGCGCCGTACACGGCCGTCCAGCCATCCGGAATTCAGCATTGAAGCCATCATGGGGGTACAAAGTTAGCGTTCCGTTTCCACGTTCCCTAAAATGTCATGCAGTCGGGCGTAGCCATCCGGCAAAGACGTGGCCTCGTCCTTGGCCTGCTTCAGGAAATTTTCCAGCGGCTCGTGAAGACGGATCGCCTCGTCCACCTCGGGGCTGGATCCCGCACGGTAGGCACCGAGCCGGATCAGTTCCTCCATGTCCGCATAGGTCGCCATGATCTGGCGCGCCCGCATGACGACCGGCAGATAGGCGGCATCCGCCGATTTCGGCATGGTCCGGGAGACCGACTTCAGAATGTTGATCGCCGGATAGCGCCCGCGCTCGGCGATGGAGCGCTGCATCACGATATGTCCGTCGAGAATGCCGCGCACCGCGTCGGCCACCGGCTCGTTGTGATCGTCGCCATCCACCAGCACGGTGAAGATGCCGGTGATCGAGCCTTCACCAGTGCCTGGCCCCGCTCGCTCCAGCAGCTTCGGCAGTTCGGTGAACACCGTCGGCGTATAGCCCTTCGCGGTCGGGGGCTCGCCGACGGACAGGCCGATCTCGCGCTGCGCCATCGCGAAACGCGTGACGGAATCCATCATCGCCAGCACGTTCTTGCCTTCGTCCCGGAAGTGTTCGGCGATGGAGAGCGTGAGATAGGCCGCCTGCCTGCGCATCAGGGCCGGCTCGTCCGAGGTCGCAACCACGACGACCGAACGCGCCAGCCCCTCCTCGCCCAGATCGTCCTGCAGAAATTCCTGCACCTCGCGGCCACGCTCGCCGACCAGACCGATCACCGAGACGTCGGCATCCACGTTGCGCGCCAGCATCGACAGCAGCACGGATTTGCCGACACCGGAGCCGGCGAAGATGCCCATGCGCTGGCCGCGGCAGCAGGTGAGGAAGGTGTTCAGAGCGCGCACGCCGAGATCGAGCGGCGCACCAACCCTGCGGCGGGCATGAGCCGACGGCGGCATGTTGCGAAACGGGACAGGCGTCGGCCCCTGCGGCAGAGGGCCCTTGCCGTCGACCGGCTCGCCCATGGCGTTCAGCACGCGGCCCAGCCAGGCATGTGACGGACGAACATGAGCCGCGGCATTGGCGATCACCGCGCGGCACCCTCGCCGCACGCCGTCGAGTCCGCCGAACGGCATCACCACGGCATTTGCGTCGGCGAAACCGATTACTTCGCAAGGAATAAAGCGTCCCGGCCCGGTCTCGATGGTGATGCGCGCGCCGACCGACATGGCGTGGATCGGCCCAGCCACCTCGACCATGAGTCCGCGCACCGCCGTGACCCGTCCATAGATATTGATGTCGTCAAGATCGTCGATCTGTTCCGCGAGCGCTTTCATTGCCGAACTCTTAAGCGCGCGCGCATTCTTGCGATCGCCTTAACTTGGTGTTTACCCGCGTCGTTAATCATTGCGTCACTGTCTTTGGAGGGCTGGCTTCCGCCAATCCGAAAAATTGGCGAGTCACACGAGTCGGGTAGCCTCGACTCTTAAAGTGGAACCTGAGGAACGCTGGGAAACAAAACCGATAAAGTGCCAACATCTTAGGTCGATTCGAACGAAAATGCACCGAGACACTTGCAGGCACGAATCAGATTTTGTTAACCATGTGTTGTCAGGATCCGAATCAGTTGTTCAAAGGCGTTTTTCCAGTGCCGCAAACTGCGGCCGGCCTGACGCCCGCTGACGGCGACGATAGGGGACTGGCATGCGCGTATTGCTGATAGAAGATGACAGCGCCACCGCGCAGTCGATCGAGCTGATGTTGAAATCCGAGAGTTTCAACGTCTACACGACCGATCTGGGGGAAGAAGGCGTCGATCTCGGCAAGCTCTACGATTACGACATCATTCTGCTCGACCTCAATCTGCCGGACATGTCCGGGTACGATGTGCTCAAGCAGCTTCGCGTCTCGAAGATCAAGACCCCCATCCTGATCCTGTCCGGTCTTGCCGGCATCGAAGACAAGGTCAAGGGTCTCGGCGTCGGCGCCGACGACTACATGACCAAGCCCTTCCACAAGGACGAGCTGATCGCCCGCATCCACGCGATCGTGCGCCGCTCCAAGGGCCACGCCCAGTCGGTCATCCAGACTGGCGATCTCGTGGTCAACCTCGACACCAAGACGGTGGAAGTGGGCGGCCAGCGCGTGCATCTGACCGGCAAGGAATATCAGATGCTGGAACTGCTCTCGCTGCGCAAGGGCACCACGCTGACCAAGGAAATGTTCCTCAATCATCTCTATGGCGGCATGGACGAGCCGGAGTTGAAGATCATCGACGTCTTCATCTGCAAGCTGCGCAAGAAGCTCGCCAACGCCTCCGATGGACGCAACTTCATCGAGACCGTGTGGGGTCGCGGCTACGTGCTGCGCGAGCCGCACGAGGATGATGTCCGCATCCCTGCCTGATCCGGCATCATATTCCATGTTTCCGAAAACCCCGCTCCGGCGGGGTTTTTCTTTGCGATGGGAGGTGGAAGCACGCACACCGGATTGGACGCGGCGCAAATCGCCTCAAATCGAACGACATATTCTCAGCGGAAAGAAAGGATGAGGCGTCGTGGCGAATTGACTTCGCGTTCCCGCGCGGCAACAACGCACATGGCTGAGGATCGGGGGAATCAACGAGCCTCGGATATCCGCGATGCGCTGCAAACCGGCGCGGCGATCCGTTCTTCCGCAGTCGTCCGACAACCGCGATCTCCGATTTCTCTCGGCAGCGTATCGAGTTCAACGATCCCGTTACCAAGCTTCCACTGGGAGAGTCCGCGATGCCGCGCGCAAGATCGAAACTGTCGCTAACCCTGCTTGTTCTTTCCGGCCTGATCGCGGCGAACACTGCCGCGGCCCAAAGCCCTGCCCTCACCGCAAAGGCCAGCGATGTGAACACCATCGTCAGCCAGACCCAGCAGAAATCCTTCGCGCGCGTCATCGTGCAGTTCGCCGCCGCCCCGGCGGCGGCCGATCTGCGTCCGGGCAACGAGGCCAGCGTTCAATCGCTGCGCGAGTATACACGCACGATGCAGGACGCCGTGATCGCCGCTCATTTCGCGAACGCGGCCGACGCCGTGCCAGGCACCGGCACCCCGCGTGCTCTGGTGCGCTTCGATGTTACCCCCGGCTTTGCCGTCAACGCCACGCAGGCCGAAATCGACGGGCTCGCGGCTGATCCGCGCGTGATCGCCATTGCGCCGGATCGCCTCTCCAAGCCGTACCTCAACCAGAGCGTCCCCCTGATCGGAATGGACGCGGCCTATGCGAATGGCGCCACGGGATCGGGCTACGCGGTCGCCGTGCTCGACACCGGAACCCAGGCCAACCACAAGTTTCTCGCCGGGAAGATCGTCAACTCGGTGTGCTTCTCGTCATCGGGCGGCGCGGCCGGCGTCACGCTCTGCCCCAACGGCCAGCCGTCGCAGACCGGCGCGGGCGCGTCCGAGGCGACGACCGCCAACTGCATCAACACCGGCAACAACACGAATCTCTGCACCCATGGCGGGCACGTCGCCGGCATCGCCGCAGGCTTCAACACCGCCCTGCTCGCGGGCGAGCCGGTCAACGGCGTCGCCAAGAACGCGTCCATCGCGGACTTCCAGGTCTTCACCCGCCTTGAGGACAACGATTCCTGCGACAATTCCCCGCCATGCGTGAAGAGCTTCAGCTCGGACCAGATTCGCGCGCTCGATTACGTGCTGCAGAATCCCGTGGTGGGCGGCAGCAGGATCGCGTCAGTGAACATGAGCCTCGGCGGCGGCTTCCTCACGACCGGTGCCTGCGACAGCGATCCGCTGAAGCCGACCATCGACCAGCTGCGCGCAATCGGCATCGCGACCGTTATCGCGTCCGGCAACGAGGGGAACGTCAACGGCATCACCCCGCCGGGCTGCATCTCCACCGCCGTCACGGTCGGCTCAACGGCACGGGACGACACCGTCTCCGCCTTCACCGACATGTCGACGATGGTGAAGCTGCTGGCTCCCGGCGGCACCGGCGGCGGCGGCCATACCTGCCTGAACGGCTCCAACAATGCGGACATCCATTCCGCCCTCAACGGCCTCAACCCCGCCGACAACGCCGGCTTCGTCTGCTATGCCGGCACCTCGATGGCCGCGCCCCATGTCGCCGGCGCAATCGGCGCGCTCCGCACAAAGTGCCCGGCCGCCTCGGTTGACTCGATCGTGAGCGCGTTGGCGCTGAGCGGCGTCGCCGTGACGGACCAGCGTCAGGGCGGCATGTTCATTCGCCCGCGCATTCAGGTGGACCGCGCGCTCGAACTTCTGAGCTGCGATGCGACCACGACTCTCGCGTCGGCCGTCCTGCCGACAAGCCGCTCCGTGCAGCTTCATCATCAGGCCACCGCCTTCGCCACCGTGATCAATACCGGAGCCAGCACCGGGAACGGATGCACGCTGTCGCTGGGCAGCACCGTCCCCGGCAACTTCGCATTCCAGACCACCGATCCCGCGACCAACCAGCCCATCGGAACCCCGAATGCGCCGGCGACCATCTCCGCAGGCGCGAGCCAGTCGTTCGTCTTCGCGGTCCAGCCGTACTCTGTCCTTGCCGAGACGACGCTCCCGATCGTGGCCAGTTGCGTGAATTCCGCTCCGGCTCCGAGCGTGGTCGGCCTCAATACGCTGACGCTGTCGGCCTCGCCGACCGCGGTGCCGGACATCATCGCGGTCGCGGCGACGGTCGATAGCAACGGCATCCTCAGCCTGTCCGGCCCCGAGCGGAACGGCGCGTTCTCTATCGCTACCGCGAACATCGGCGCGACCGGGTCACTGACCGCGACCGTGGACACCGGGGCTGCGACGCTTCCGGTGACTCTCAACCTGTGCCAGACCGATCCCGCGACGTCCGCCTGCGTCTCGGCGATCGGCCCGTCGGTGACGCTGAACATCGCAACCGGCGAAACGCCGACCTTCGCGATATTCGCGCATGCCAGCGGCGCGGTGCCGCTCGATCCGGCACGTTACCGCGTGTTCGTGCGCTTCCGCGACGGCGAGGACAGTACACGCGGTGCGACCAGCGTCGCCATCGCAACGCCCTGAGCGTCGCCCCCCGCATACGAAAAAGCCCCCGTCTCACGGGGGCTTTTTTTATTCCGGATTCCAGCTCGGCTTCGCTTAGCGGGTGGAGAGTGTCGTCGATCCGGTACCCATCTGCTTGAGCGTCGGCGCCAGCGATGGCGCGCGAACCGTTGGCCGGTAGAGGCCGCGCCGCTGCGGGTGCGGCTCGAAGGCGTCCGTCAATCCGATCACCGTTTCCGCCGCGCCCAGAATCAGCGCGCCATCTGGCTCAAGGCAGCGCGCCAGCCGGCGGAAGATCTCCGCCTTGGTCGGCTGATCGAAATAGATCAGCACGTTGCGGCACAGGACGATATCGAACACTCCGAGATGGCTGAAATCCTGCAGCAGGTTCAACTGCTGGTGCCGCACCATCGCACGGATATCGGCATTGATCTGCCATACGTCGCCGGTCTGCTGGAAATACTTCACCAGCAGCTGGATCGGCAGGCCGCGCTGCACCTCGAACTGGGTGAAAATTCCGGCTTTCGATTTCTCAAGGACGTTCTTGTTCAGGTCGGTCGCCACGATCTCGATGCGCCACCCGGCCAGCGCCGGCCCCATCTCCTTGAGCGTCATGGCAAGCGAATACGGCTCCTGCCCGGTCGACGAGGCCGCGCACCAGATCCGCAGTGTGCGTTTGTTGGCGCGTGCCTTCATCAGATCCGGCACCAGCGAGTCCTGGAACATTCCGAACGGAAACTTGTCGCGAAAGAAAAACGTCTCGTTGGTCGTCATGGCCTCGACGACCTCGATCGCCAGCGGCTCGACGCCCGCCTTCACCTGCTGCACCAGTTCGGCAATGCCGTTCAACTTGGCCCGGCGCGCGATCGGCAACAGGCGGCTGTCGACGAGATATTGCTTGTCGGCGGACAGGTCGAGCCCGGAACGCTCCTTCAGGAATCGGCGAAGAAACTCGAAATGCGTCGTATCCATCAGCCGACTCCAAACAACCTGTTGAGACGCGGTGCAATCTGATCGAGCGGCAGAACGGCCGAGCAAATTCCCGCATGCGCCGCCGCGCCAGGCATTCCCCAGACCACGCTGGTCGCTTCGTCCTGCGCGATCACGCTGCCGCCGGCTTTCGCGATCTCCGCGCCACCGCGCATCCCGTCCGAGCCCATGCCGGTGAGGATGGTGGCGGCGATCGCGCCCTGCCAGACCTCGATGGCCGACTGAAACAGAACGTCCACGGCCGGCTTGCAGAAATTCACCGGCGGCCCGTCGTCGAGTGCGATGACCGGCTGTCCGGTCCCCTTGGCGACCCGCATGTGCCGCCCGCCCCGCGCCAGATAGATCTGGCCGGGACGAACGATCATGCCGTCGTCGGCCTCCTGTGCGGGCCGCCCTGACGCCCGTCCCAGATGCTCGGCAAGAATGGTGGTGAAGGTCGCCGGCATATGCTGGGTGATCAGCACCGGCACGCGATCGATCAGCGAGCCCAGTCCGGCAACGACCGTGGTGAGCGCCTGCGGCCCGCCCGTCGAGGAGCCGATCAGAAGGACACGCGGCACCAGCGTCCCGAACGGCCGCAGCGTGATCGGACCGCGCGGCTTCGACACAGGCGGATCGGCTGGAACGATCGAGGGCGCCGCCGTCACGGCGGGTGCCGCACCGGGCGACGCCGGGCGGGACATGCGCCCGGAGCGGGCGCGCGCCCGGCCTCCCAGCATGCGGATCTTCTCGATGAGATCGCGCTTGAACGTATCGACGGTGCCCATCTCGCGGGTGGTCTCGGGCTTGGGCACATAATCCGTCGCACCAAGCGACAGCGCCTTCAAGCTGATCTCGGCGTTTCGCCGCGTCAGTGTCGAGGCCATGATGACGATCAGATCGCGCTTGCGCGCCAGCAACTGGGGCAGCGCCGAAATCCCGTCCATCTCGGGCATCTCGATATCGAGCACCACGACATCGGGCTGAACGTGTTCGACCTGATGGATGGCATCGAGTCCGGTCCGCAACGAGGCCACGACGGTCATGTCGCTTTCGGCATCGACCCAGCGCGAGATCAGGCCGCGAATGACGACGGAGTCGTCGACGACCATCACGCGCAGCAGCTCGGGCCGATCGGAACCACTGGACTTGGGTACCACTGCGAGACTGGTCACTTTCAATACCTGACGCAACTTACTTACAAACGTGGCCGTATGGCCACGCAGACCGCGACACGCGATCAGATCAAACCGACTTCCTGAAACTTGGCGGTCATAATTTCGCTGTCGAACGGCTTCATGATGTATTCATTGGCGCCCGCGTGAAGCGCCCGCGCGATATGCGCCACGTCGTTCTCGGTCGTACAGAACACGACCTTGGGCTGATCGCCGCCGGGCAGGAGGCGAAGGTGGCGCAGAAACTCATACCCGTCCATCACGGGCATGTTCCAGTCGAGCAGCACCGCGTCCGGCAGCCCCTGACGGCACACCGCCAGCGCCTTCTCGCCGTCCTCGGCCTCGACAATCCGGAAGTCGAGACCTTCAAGAATGCGCCGCGCGACTTTCCTGATGACGCTGGAATCATCGACAACCAGGCACGTTTTCATATGCGCATCTCCCTGTGGGCCGGATCGATCCAGCCGCTTATCCGTTCCCTATGCAGCCGCAGCGTCCTTGGCGACGTCGAGAACCGCGTCGACATCCAGCACGACCAGCAGACGCCCCTCAAGCCGATAGACACCCAGCGCCATCAGCGCCAGACGCGGATCGAGATTGACCGGGTTCGGCTCGCGCGCGTCGTTGCGAAGCTTCACCACCTCGCCGATGGAATCGATCAGAAGCCCGAACGACTCGCCACGCAGATCAACGCCTGCCGCCATCTGCGAATGCCCCGCCTCCCGCGGCGGCAGGCTGAGCCGCGCGCGCATGTCGATGGCGGTCACGATCCGGCCGCGCAGATTGAGAATCCCCGCAACCTCGCGCGGCGCCAGCGGAACGCGCGTCAGCCGTTCCGGAATAAAGACATCCTGCACACGGGAGATCGGAAGGCCGAACATCTGGTCGTCGATCATCGCCGTGACGTATTCGGTCAGTGCGCTGTCGTCGTTCGCCGGCTTGAGTGCTTTGATATCCATGATCGAACTCCGTTACGCTGCCGCCGCGGTCTGCGCCGCCTCGGTTGTCTGCTCCTTGAGCGCGGCGATCAGGCCCGGCCGGTCGAACTTCGCCACGTAATCGTGGAAGCCCGCCTGCCGGCCGCGCTCGATCGCCACCGGCGACACCATGGCCGACAGCGCGATGATCGGGACATCGACCATGCGCTTGTCGGCGCGGATCGCTTCGGCCAGTTCGAACCCGTTCATGCCCGGCATCTCGATGTCGGTCAGGATCACGTCGAACTTGTTCGCCCGCAGCGCCGACAGCGCCTCGTCGCCATTGCTGGCGAGCTGGACCTGATAGCCCGCCGCCTTCAGCACCGGCTCAAGCATGTTGCGGAAGAAGGCCGAGTCGTCGACGAGCAGGATGGAGCGCGTCCAGTCGGCGGTCTTGGTCTCGGAGCGGTTGAACCAGTCCGCGAAGGCCATCGGCAGGTAATGCGCGACATCGATCACGTCGGTGGCCGAGCCCTTCACAATCGCCGAGCCGAGCAGCCCTTCGCGGCTGGAGGCGACCTCGATCTTGAGATGCTCCTGCACGATATCGACGATCTCATCCACCGCGAGGCCCATCTGCCGGGTCTCGTCGGAGAAGACGAGAATCGGCTGCAGACCGCTGGTGCGCAGCGAGACGCCCGGCATCGTCACCAGCGGCATCAGGCGGCCGCGATACTGTACGACATAACGGCCATCGCAGGACTCGATGGTATCGGCGGAGATTTCCTCCAGCCGGGTGACCAGCGAGAGCGGCACGGCCTTCGGCTGCTGCGATCCGGCGCGGAACACCAGGAGCGACGTCTGCGGCCCGGCATCTCCCTGCCGCTGATGCATGTCGTCGTCGGTCGCCTGCCCCGCAACCGAAGCACCGAGCGCGTGCGCGATGCCGTTCGGATCGACGATGAGGATCACCGCGCCGTCGCCGAGAATGGTGTTGCCGGAGAACATCGTGATGTGACGAAGCTTGCTCGACATCGGCTTCACCACGATTTCCTCGGTGTGGAACACGGTGTCCACCACGATGCCGAAGATCTGGCTGCCGATCTGGGTGACGACGATGAAGCCGTTCTCCACGTTTCCGGCGTCGTCGATTTCCAGAATGCTGCGCAGATGGATCAGCGGCAGCAGCTTGTCGCGCAGGCGCAGCACGGGCGTATCCTTGATACGCTCGATGCGATGTTCGGAGGCGGCGCGCACGCTGACGAGCTCGATCACCGCCAACTGGGGAATGGCGAAGCGTTCCCCGCCCGCCTCGACGATCAGTGCCGAGACGATGGCCAGCGTCAGCGGAATCTTGATGGTGATGCTGCTGCCTTCGCCGCGCACCGACTTGACGTCGATGGTACCGCCGATCTGATCGATGTTGGTCCGAACCACGTCCATGCCGACGCCGCGGCCCGACACGCTCGTCACCGACGCCGCCGTCGAGAAGCCCGGCGCGAAGATGAACTTGTGGATCTGCGCCTCGGTCATCTTCTCGATCTCGGCCTCGGAGACGAGACCGTTGGCGATCGCCTTCGCCTTGATGCGATCGGTATCGAGACCGCGGCCGTTGTCCGCGATGCAGATGATGATATGGCCGCCCTCGTGATAGGCCGACAGGCGGATCGTGCCCTGCTCCGGCTTGCCGTTGCTCAGACGCTCCAGCGGCGATTCCAGGCCGTGATCGGCCGAATTGCGCACCATGTGCGTGAGCGGGTCCTTGATGAGGTCCAGCACCTGGCGGTCGAGTTCGGTATCCGCGCCGTGCATTTCGAGTTCGATCTGCTTGCCGAGTTCGGCGGCGAGGTCGCGCACGATGCGGGGCAGCTTCTGCCACGCGTTGCCGATCGGCTGCATGCGCGTCTTCATGACGCCTTCCTGCAGCTCGGCAGTCACGCTCGACAGCCGCTGCAACGGCACCTTGAATTCGTTGTCGGTCTGCTTGCGGCTGATCTCCAGCAACTGATTGCGGGTCAGCACCAGCTCGGAGACCATCGTCATGAGATGTTCGATCGTGTCGACGTTCACACGGATCGACTGGTTGGCGATCTTGTCGCTTTCGGCGACTTCGCCATCGCCGCCCTTCTTGGCGCGCGCAGCCGGTGCCTTTGCCGCCGCGACCTCGGGAGATGCAGGCGCGGCCTCGGGGATCTCGGCGTCGGATGCGGCGATCTGCGGAGCCGCCACGGTCGGGACGGACACCTCGCTGGCGGTTTCGCGAAAGGCGCGCTCCAGCTCGTCGAGCGAGACCTCGCCCGGACGCAGCGGCCGTTCGAGAACCTGCTCGATCAGCGTGCCGGTGCTCACGACGGCTGGGGCCGGCGGAGGCGGCGCGGCGGCGGCGCCTTCGGCGGCGGCCTGCAACTGCAGGATCAGATCCTGATCGTCGCCGGCCGGCTCGGCCTCGTTCGCTTCGAGCTCGGCGAGAATCTCTTTCAGGCGATCAATCGTTGTAAGAATAAGAGAGACGGATGCGCCGGTGACGGCCATGCCGTCCCGGAATTTGCCCATCAGCGTTTCGGCGGCGTGGGCCAGCGCTTCCAGGCGCGGCAGGCCGAGGAAACCGCAAGTTCCCTTGATGGTGTGGACCAATCGGAAAATATTATCGAGGATGGCCGCGTTGTTCGGCTCCTGCTCGAACTTGATCAACTGATTGTCGACCGTATCGAGGCTCTCATTGGTCTCGGTGAGAAATTCCCGAAGCAGATCATCCATCGTGAAAAGCCTTGTACCTTATGCACCGGATCCCGGCGCGCTTCTGGTACAGGCAGTTTCACCGCAAAGCGTTTAATATTCGTTGAGTATGACCGGCAAAGTTCCATATCCCGGGAACCAGCCGGACGATGGAATGGCCTGCCGCCCGGCGGGGCGGATGGAATTTATCAGCCCGGCGTCGCCGCCACCACGACGGCCTCGCCTTCCATGGCAAGGCCGACCGAAAGGCCGCACGACTCGGCCAGAAGGCGGGTGTAATAGGGCTGCACCGCGTGAGCATCCACGGTCCCCTCCGCACGCCCGGCAAGACTGTCGGCGACGTTCTGCGGCAGCCGCGCATTGAGCCCGGTGGCCTCAATGCGGAAGCCCGCGGCCTCCCCCTCGCCGGTCTGCCCGACCACCAGCGTGCCACCCCGCGGAACCGTCTGCTGGGCAATGACCAGCATGTTCAGCAGCAGCTTGACGCGGTTCTTCGGGAGCAGCGCGCGCGTCAGATTCCAGGTGAGCCTGGTGCGATCGTCCTCGATATGGCCGCGCGCCATCGCCTCGGCGTCGCCGGTGTCGATCTGCGCACCGGCCGAGCCTGCGGCGCCGAAGGCCAGACGGCAGAATTGCAGCCGCGCGGACGCGGTCTTCGCGCTCTTGCGGATCAGGTCCAGCGCGAACTCGGCATCGTCCCCTTTCGGATTGTCGTCGAGCACCTCAAGGCCATTGACGATCGCACCCACAGGGCTGATGAGATCGTGACACACGCGCGAGCACAGAAGCGCGGCGAGTTCGAGAGCATCGGCCGGAGCGGGAGGAGCGGACATCATTATGAACCCTGCTGGAATCGGAACGGCGTGGATTGTCATCCGGCCGGCGAATCGTGCCGGCACAGGTTTGATACACCGTCGGCCGTTGCGCGGCCATACGGCGGCCGGAACGGCCCGGGGCGGTGCGTGGCGACGAGGGACGGCATGCCGTTGATCGAAGCAAGACAGGCCGTGGCCCTGCTGGACCCGCTGACGGATCTCGCCATCGCGGCGGGCGCGGCGATTCTCGCGGTCAACCGCGCGGCCATGAGTGTATGCGACAAGCCGGATCACTCCCCGGTCACCGAGGCCGATCACGCGGCCGACCGGGTGATCGCGCAGGGCCTCGGCCGCCTGCTGCCGGATGTGCCGGTGCTTTCCGAGGAGCGGACCCACCTCGCATCGCCGCCCTATGATGGCAGTTTCGTGCTGGTCGATCCGCTCGACGGCACCCGCGAGTTCATAGAGGGCCGCGACGAATACACGGTGAACATCGCCATCGTAACCGACGGCCGCCCGCTGCTGGGGCTCGTCGGCGCGCCGGCGGCCGGCCTGCTCTGGCGCGGCGTGGTCGGCCATGGCGCGGAGCGGATCGCCATCGCGGCGGATGGCTCGCGGACGGGGGTGCCGATCCATACCCGGCCCGCGCCGCTTTCCGGCGAGGCCTGGACGGTGACCGTCAGCCGCTCACACGGCGACCGCAACACGGACGCCTTCATCACGCGTCTGCCCGCCGCACGACGGCTCGGCATCGGTTCGGCGCTGAAGTTCTGCCGGGTCGCCGAAGGACTCGCGGACGTCTATCCGCGTCTCGGACCGACCTGCGAGTGGGACGTCGCCGCCGGCCACGCCGTCATCGAGGCCGCAGGCGGGCGGATCACCACCCCGGAAGGCGCCCCGCTCCGCTTCGGCGCGATCCGGCCGGATTTCATCGTTCCCGGCTTCATCGCGTGGGGCGATCCGGCGGCCGAGCGGCAACTCGCTCCGGCCCTTATTCGCTGAGGCTGTCGCGCAGGTCCGGCCAATTCTTCTCGGCGACGCCGAGATAGCGGGCCGGATCGGCGGCGAACGCGTCGCGATTGCTTTCGCGATAGAACAGGTAGAGCCGCTGTCCGACGACGAGCCACAGTTGCGCGTTCCCGGCAACCGGCTTGCCGCGCGCGACATCGACGGGATCGTAGCCGCCGAAACGCGGCGCGTACACATCGGGGCGCTGAACAAAGAAAACGCGATTGTCGGGATTGGCGAAGCGCCAGACCACACCCTGCGCCATCGTCTCGATGGCCGGATCTCCCGGCACCGGACGGGCGTCCGTGAAATAGGCCACCGGATCGTAACCGCCGATGGCAAGGCCGGTATGGCGGTCGGCCACCACCCGCTCCGTCGGGCCGCCGAACGCCAGATCAGCACAACCGAGCAGGCTCAGCGCACCTGCCGCGAAAATGGCGATTCCGGGGCGACGCGCCTTCTTTTCCTGCCGCTGTGCCGTCATAGTTCCTGTCGATAAGTTGAGTCGGGGAAAGTGGATGCATTCTACGCCATGCACCGTCAGCAGGCGGTTAAGGATGCGCTCACGTCACACGATGTCATCTCAAGGGGGTTCGCACGCCACATGGTGTCGTTTTTCGGGTCGCAATCACGCCTTGCATCTCGTCTGTGGATGGTCGTCGTCGCCATGTTGCTGGTGTCTTTTGCCGAGCCGGCGATGGCACAGCAACGCGGACCGCGCGCGTCTTCACCCGACCATTACAACGCCGATGAATTGGGGGCGGCAGGACGTCGGTTTTTCGGTAACGTCTCGCGCGGCCTCGCTTCGGTGATCGAGCGGGCCGTCAGCCAGTTCGGCCTGCCCAACGGCTATGTGCTCGGCGAGGAAGGCAGCGGCGCGCTGGTGGCGGGCCTGCGCTATGGCGAGGGCACTCTCTACACCAAGAACGCAGGCGACCTGCGGGTCTACTGGCAGGGGCCCTCGGTCGGCTTCGACTGGGGCGGCGACGGGGCGCGCACCATGATGCTGATCTACAACCTGCCCGCCACGGATGCGATCTACCAGCGCTTCGCCGGCATCGATGGCTCGGCCTATGTCATCGGCGGGTTCGGGATGACGGCGCTCACGGCCAACAACATCGTCGTCGTTCCGATCCGGTCCGGTCTCGGCCTGCGGCTCGGGGCCAATATCGGTTACCTGAAGTTCACGCCGCGTCCGACCTGGAATCCATTCTGATCCCGGAAACCGGGAGGTTTACCCCGAACCTCTGCGGAGATTCACGTTAACAGCGCCCCGCGCTGGCCTTCCGCCGCAGGCCCGTGCCATGGTACCTGATCGCTTTCCGCGGGGATATTGTCGATGATCGAGCCGATCATGTATCTGGCGATCGGTTTTCTGGTCGCCATGCTTCTTGGCCTGATGGTTCTGCCGCTGGTCCACAACCGCGCGGTCCGGCTCACCACCAAGCGGCTGGAAGCCTCGACCCCGATTTCCATGGCGGAAATTCAGGCCGACAAGGACCAGCTCCGGGCCGAATTCGCCATGTCTGCGCGCCGGCTCGAACTGAGCGTCGATCAGCTCAAGAACAAGGCCACCAACCAGCTCGCCGAACTCGGCAAGAAGACCGACGCTATCAACCGGCTCAAGATCGAGTTGAGCGAAAAGAGCGCCCGGATTTTCGAGCTGGAAGCGCGCGAACGCGGTGCCAGGGACCAGCTCAAGCTGACCGAGGAGGAGTTCGCGGCCAAGACCGAATTGCTGCGCGTCGCCGAACAGGCGCTGGAGGAGAAGCGCGGCGCGCTTCTGCGTCTGACCACCGAACTGTCGGATCGTTCAATGCTGGCGGACACGAGGCAGGTGGAGCTGGTTGCCGTGCGCACGCAGATCGAGAGTCTGCAGGCGCGTGTCGGCGAGGCGGAGAAGGAATTCCATGCCACTCAGGAGCGGCTCGACCGCGAAAAGGGCGAGTCGGCGACCGCAACGCGCGACCTCGGCGAGGAGCGCGAACGGGTGGGAAGCCTGACACGGCGGGTGGCCGATCTGGACGAGCAGCTTCTGGCGCAGATCCGTGAGGCCGAAACGCTCGGCGGGCGCGTCGTCGATCTGGAGCACCGGCTGGCGGTCAGCGAGCAGGAGAACGCCGATCTGCGCCGGCAGATCATGGCCGCGACGGAGGCCGCCAAGGCCCTCCACTCGGATGTCTCCGCGCGGCATGGGGCCGACCCTGTCGAGAGTCTGCGGGCAGAGAAAGCCGCGCTGCAAAGCCAGCTCACCGCCGAGCAGGAGGCGCGCGGCAAGGCCCAGCGCGAGTTAAGTGCGATGCAGGCGCAGACCGAGAACGCATGGGCGACCGAACGCATGGAAAACGCCCTGCTGCGCGAGCGCATCAACGATATCGCGGCCGAAGTCGCCAAAATGGCGATGACGCTCGAAGGCCCGAATTCGCCCATCGAGGCGATCCTGTCCGGCGAAACGACCGGGCAGCAGAGCGCCCAAGCCTCGGCGGTCACGCCGATCTCCGCTGGCGCCTCTCCGCCGGCACCGGCCCCTGCGGTCGCGGGTGGGACTCTGGCCGACCGGATCCGGGCGCTGCAATCCCACGCCTCGCGCGCTGCGCGGCAAGCGGGCTGAAAGGGCGGGTCGAACGCGGGGCCAACCAGCGACGGGCAGCCCAATCGCGACCTCGCACAGAGTAGCGCTTGACACCCCTGCCCCCCGCCCGTAAATCGGCGTTCTTCGCGGCAGCGCTTGGCCTGTCGCGCGGTTCGGGCGCATAGCTCAGCGGGAGAGCGTTCCCTTCACACGGGAGAGGTCCAAGGTTCGATCCCTTGTGCGCCCACCATGTCCCGCCTGACCATCTCCGGGCAGATACGGCGGCACGCATAAATGACCCCCACCCCATCTGACGACATCGCCGCCCGGATGACCGCCGAGGGCTGGTCAATTGTGCCGGACGACGGCTTCATCGCCTATGTCGGGCCGTTCTGGCATCGCATCGAGGACAATGCCGACGTCTACGCGGTGGCGACCGACGCGCGGCACAAGAATCGACGCGGCCTCGTCCAGGGCGGCCTGCTGATGACCTTCGCCGACCGCACGCTCGGGATGACGGCACGGATCGCGAGCGGGGCAGCGGCCGTCGCCACCATCCAGCTCGACACCCATTTCATCGACGCCGGACGGATCGGCGACCTGCTGATCTCGCGGCCGCAGGTGGTGCGCACCACCAGGACACTGATCTTCCTGCGCACCGACATCACCGCCGACGGCCGCGTCGTCTCGTCCAGCAACGCGGTGTTCAAGACGGTCCGGCATTCGTAGAGCCTTGTCCGCCGCAGTGGAGACCGGCTCGCCGAAATCCGCGCCGGATCGCCTGCCGGCGCCTTGTCTTACATCACCACTTCGATCAGCCGCGGACCTTCGGCCGACAGCGCCTCGTCCAGAGCGGCGTTGAGCTCATCGGCCGTGGTCACGGCACGGCCGGGAACGCCCATCCCCTTCGCCAGCGAAACGAAGTCGAGGTCCGGCCGGTCGAGCGTCAGCATGTCGGTGGCGCGCTGGCCCGGCTCGCCCGCGCCGACGCCATCGAACTCGCCGCGCAGGATCTGATACTTGCGGTTTGCGAACACGATGGTGGTGACGTTGAGGTTCTCGCGCGCCTGCGTCCACAGCGACTGGATCGTGTACATCGCGCTGCCGTCGCCGACCATGCAGATCACCCGCCGGTCGGGCGCGGCGATCGCGGCGCCGGTCGCGACCGGCGGCGAGAAGCCGATCGAGCCGCCCATGTTCTGCAGCCAGTCGTGCGGCTTCGCCGCCGCCGTCGGCGGAAAGAAGCCGCGCCCGGTGGTGATCGACTCGTCCACCACGATGGCGTTCTCGGGAATCGCGACCGCAATCGCCTGCGCGATGCTGGCGTGATTCAGCGCGCCGGTCGGCCGCACGGGTGCAGCGAAATTCTGCACCACGGCGTCCTGCGGCTTGGCGCCAAGCGCATCGGCCAGGGCTTCCAGCGCCGCGACGGAATTGTCGCCGGGCGAGCACATGCGGTGCACGTCGCAGCCCTGCGGCTTCAACAGGCTGGGCTTGTTGGGATAGGCGAAGAAGGCGACCGGATCGGCGGCCTCGACCAGCACGATATGGCGGAAGTCCCGGAGGATCGGCAGCGCCTGCTCGATCACGTACGGAATCCGGTCGATCGAGAAACGCCCCGCCCCGCGCGCCATGCGCGGATTGTAGGTCTGGCCCATCACCTTGCAGCCGGTCTTGCCGGCGATGCGCGAGGCGAGCGCAAGGCCCTTCTCGGTCAGGGCATGGCCGGTCATCAGCAGCAGTGTCGGCTCGCCCGAGCGCAGCACGCGCGCCGCCTCCGCGACGGCCTCCGGCGCGTAGCTTGCAATCTGCGCGGCGGGCTTGACCTCTGCGATGCCCTCGGCCTCGTTCCACGCCGTATCGGCGGGCAGGATCAGCGTGGCGATCTGCGGCGGGCTGCTTTTGGCGGCGGCGATCGCATCGGCGCCGTCGCGCGCCACCGATTTCGCATCGGGCGAGGTCCGGACCCAGGCCGACATCGGCCGCGCCAACCCCTCGATATCGGAGGTCAGCGGCGCGTTATAGGCGATGTGGTAGGTGGCATGCTGGCCGACGATGTTAACGATGCCGGAATTCGCCTTCTTGGCATTGTGCAGATTGGCGAGGCCGTTCGACAGTCCCGGCCCGAGATGCAGCAAGGTCGAAGCCGGCGTTTCCTTGATCCGGAAATAACCGTCGGCCGCCCCCGTCACCACGCCCTCGAACAGGCCGAGCACGCAGCGCATTCCCTCGACGCGATCGAGCGCCGCGACGAAATGCATCTCGGACGTTCCCGGATTGGTGAAGCAGACGTTCACGCCGCCCGCGACCAGCGTCCGCACCAGGCTCTCAGCACCGTTCATTGTCACCCTCTCGTGTTCCTGCGATTCCGATCAATCATCGTTTGAGACCGCAGTCAAAGGAAGTTCGCCGCGCGAAAAGCTGCCATGGCGTTTGCACACGCACCGGATGATCGGCGACCGCCCGTCGCCAGACAGACCGCGCAATCACACTGCCATGCAAAGACGAACCATCCTGAAATCAATTCACGTGGGCGTGGGTTGCCAAGGCCAGCGAAATGTGGCCATTTCGGCTGCAACTAAGGCAGGAAGAAGGGCTTGGAATCATGCGTTTTGGACGAACCCTGATCGCATCGCTCATCACGGCCTCCGTGGCGCTCGCCTGGCCGGGTGGCGCGTCGGCCGAGCCCTCGGGTGAAACCGCGCTGAGCTTCCTGTTTCCGTCATTCAGCACCAGCTCAAGTCCGGTTCCTCGCCAGACGGTGATGTACAACAGCAACCTGCCGCCGGGCTCCATCGAAGTGAACACCCGCGAGCGCAGACTCTATTTCATTACCGGCAACGGCCAGGCGATCCGCTACGGCATCGGCGTCGGCCGTGATGGATTCCGCTGGTCCGGCGTCCACCGCGTCACTGCCAAGAAGGAATGGCCGAGCTGGACCCCTCCGGCCCAGATGCTCCGCCGGCGCCCTGACCTGCCCCGCTTCATGGAAGGCGGACCGGACAATCCGCTGGGTGCCCGCGCGATGTATCTCGGATCAACGCTCTACCGGATTCACGGCTCCAACGAGCCCGAGACCATCGGGCAGGCGGTGTCGTCCGGCTGCTTCCGGATGGTCAACGAGGACGTGATCGATCTTTACAATCGCGTTGCGGTGGGGGCGACGGTGGTCGTCAAGAACTGAGTCATCGTTCGTCCCACACAGCTTCGCGAAATCCTCCGACATTTGCTTGCGCGGCGCGCCTGCTTCCGGCAGCGTCGCACAAATGTCAAAAAAATTGCGCCGCTCCCTCTCTCTCGCGCGCCTGATGCTGGTCTCGCATCTTATGGCGTTGCTTGTCGTCAGCCCATTGGCACTGCCTTTGCGCGATGGCGCGGAATCCGCCGAGGCGCGCGCTGTGGGCCGGTCGCAGGCCCGGAAAACCCAGTTCACCGACGACGAGATCATCGAGGGCTTCCTGCGCACGGCGTTCGGCGCTGAATATCATCTGGCTGGGCGGGTCGACCGCATCCGGAAATATGACAGGCCGGTGCGGATCGCGGTGGGCGGCATATCCCGCCCCGACCGTCACACGGAACTGGCGCGGATCGTGTCGGACATCGCCCGTCGCGTCCGGCATCTCGATATCGCGCTGGCGGACGAGGACTCCGAGGCGAATGTCGATGTCGTGTTCGTCCGCGAGCGCGAACTGCCAAGAACACTCGCCAGACTTTATGGCCGGGACCGCGCCCGCGATATCACCGAATCGCTGGACCCGCAGTGTCTCTCCGGCTTCCGCAAGAACGATGCCTTCGAGATCGAACATTCCGACGTGATCCTCAGCATCGACACGGGCGAGTTCACCTTCCGCGATTGCGCCTATGAAGAATTGCTGCAATCGCTCGGGCCGATCAACGACACCGACCTGCCCTGGACCATGTTCAACGACGACGTGCGGATGGGACATTTCGGCATGTACGATCAGTATCTGCTGAACCTGCTTTATGATCCGCGCGTCCGCCCCGGCATGACCATCACACAGGTGAAGGATCTTCTTCCGCAGATTCTGCCGGAGGTACGGGCCTGGGTGGAGGCCAATAACAACTCGCCGCGATGAGTCCGCGCCGGATATGCCATCATCAAGACGGTGCGAGACGACTATTCCATCATCATGGCGTTGTGAGACGAATGCCGTCCCGCTTTCAAAAGCCGCAAGTCTCGAAGGCGACGGCCGGCTCCATCGCGCACGGCAAAAGCAACAGACGAGCCGGTCGGGCCTCAGCCGGCCCGGCGGTTGCGCTTGGCAGGGCGCGCGGGCGCCTCGGGTGCGGGAGCCGCATCCACGATCGAAAGCCTCCCCCCGCGGAAGGTATAAACTCCCGCGCGCGCACCGTGGATGTAAGTCAGCACAACGACACGCTGGCCGCCGGGATCGTTGGAGATCTCAACGCGATCCGGTGCACCGATCCCGCGCGCGACATCGCACTCGGTATGTCCCAGCGCCACCGATCCCGTAACCGGCGGGGGTGCGGCGGCGTTGCCGTCGGAGAGCGCATTGGCATCCGCCGGTGCGGTCATGCCGGGGCACTGCCCGTCGGCACTGATGAGATCGTTGGGGGTGATTGCCGCAGTCGGGGTCAGCGGCGGCGTTTCGATCGACAGGGAACGATTGAAGATCCGGCTCTGTCCGCTGAACCAGCGGGCGTCCTGGACCGAAAAGTCTGACAGGGAAGCCCCGCATCCGGCCAACAGGGCAGGTGCGAACAACAGAACGATCCAGCGCGGTTCTACACGTCTACGCATCACAATCCGAAATCAGGCGAGTTGTGGAGGGCACCCCGTTTGAAAGGTATCTCAACCACCGCTTTGCGTCATGACCATGGCTTGGGACAAGGTCGGGGAATGAATAACCAGATTTATCGTTAAATTGCGATGGTTAATTGCCACGGCGCACCCATCGGCCGCCTTCGTCCATCTGCCAGTACGTGACATCGAGCCCCCTCGCCCGGCTGTCTTTCCACGCGGAACGCGCCCCTTGCAGCGCCTCCTCGTCGTCTCCGTTGAAAATCAGCACCACACGCTCGTAGTCCGCCGCGTCCGTCGGCAGGGTTGCGTTGTCCACGAGGAACCGCACCGACGCCGCGTTGGGATTGGCGTCGGAAACCATCAGCACGATGGGCTGATCCGACAGGTCGCGCTCGCGGAATGTCACGTGCGGCAGGAACGAATCGTCGCGATACGTCCACAGGTGGCCGTCGAGCGCATCCACGCGCTCCTCCGACCCCGCCTGCACGACCACGCGCCAGCCGCGCTGGAGCGAGCGCTCCAGCAGCGTCGGCAGAACGCCTTCGAGCGGCTGATTCTGCAGATGATAGAACAGTACCTCCGTCATCGGCCTGCCCCTGTCGCCGCGCGCGACGGCATCGTCTTCAAGATCAGCGCTTGCCTTCGTAGTGATCGGCGACGAGCTGGTTCAACAGTCGCACGCCGAATCCGGAGCCCCAGCTGTGGTTGATCTCGCTCGACGGGGCGCCCATCGCGGTGCCGGCGATATCGAGATGCGCCCATGGCGTGCCATCGACGAACCGCTGCAGGAACTGGGCGGCAGCGATGGAGCCGCCGTTGCGCCCGCCTGTGTTCTTCATATCCGCAAATCTGGAATCGATCTGCTTGTCGTATTCCGGGCCGAGCGGCATGCGCCACAGTTTCTCGCCGGTCACCTGCCCGACCTCATAAAGACGGTCCGCCAGTTCGTCATTGTTGGAGAACAGTCCCGCGTGCACGGTGCCGAGCGCGACCATGATCGCGCCGGTCAGCGTCGCCAGATCGACCATGAATTTCGGCTTGTGCTTCTGTGCGACGTACCACAGCACGTCCGCCAGCACGAGGCGCCCCTCGGCGTCGGTGTTGATGATCTCGATGGTCTGGCCGGACATGGAGGTCACGATATCGCCGGGCCGCTGCGCGTTGCCATCCGGCATGTTCTCGACGATGCCGATGGCGCCGACCGCGTTCACCTTCGCCTTGCGCGCGGCGAGCGCATGCATCAGGCCGACGACGCAGGCCGCACCGCCCATATCGCCTTTCATATCTTCCATCCCGGCGGCGGGCTTGATCGAGATACCGCCGGTGTCGAAGCAGACGCCCTTACCCACGAAAGCCACCGGCTTGTCGCCGCGCTTGCCTCCGTTCCAGCGCATGATGACCACGCGACCATCGTGGGCCGAGCCCTGCGACACGCCGAGCAGCGCACCCATCTTGAGCTTCTTCAGCGCGGGGACATCGAGCACCTCGACCTTGACGCCGAGCTTGCGCAGTTGCGCGGCGCGGCGCGCGAACTCCACCGGAAACAGCACGTTCGGCGGCTCGTTGACGAGTTCGCGGGCCATCAGCACGCCATCGACGATGTGGCTCTCAGGCGCGAACGCGCGACGCGATGAGGCGACATCGCCGACCGCGATGGATATCGCGGACGGCGCGCCTTCGTCGCCGCCCGGCTTCTTCGTCTTGTAACGGTCGAAGCGATACGCACGCAGCCGCACGCCCGCAGCAAGCGCAGCCGCCTGCGCGGGTTCGAGAGCGCCCGGCGGCAACTCGGCGATGACGGTTGCATCATCGCCGGAGCGCAGCTTGCCGGCAATCACGCCACCGATCTTCAGATAATCCTTCGCCTTGAGATCGGCCGGCTTGCCGACGCCGATCACGACCAGCCGATCCGCCTTCGAGCCTTCCGGCGCGAGCACGTCGAGAACCGTGCCGCTCGCCCCCTTGAACCGCGCCGCCAGCGCCGCGCGCTTCACCGTGCCGGACGCCGGTCCCAAAATCTTCGCGGAGGCGGAGCCGAACTTGAGCGTGTCGTCGCACAGCATGACCAGCGTGCCGCCGCGAACCGTGGCCGAAAGCGAAACGAAGCCGACCTTGACGGTGTCGGACATAATGAAGACCTCCAGACGTTGGACGCGCTGGCGTGAACGGGCGATCGCCCCGCGCAGCGGACGAAGCGTTTCTTTTACGCAACTCCGCGGCGTGGCTCCAGAGCCCGGAAGGCTTATTTTAACCATTCGAGAAGCTGCCGGTTTCCGGCCATTTTATTGACAAATCAACCAGATGGTGTGGATTGTTGACTTCGGCTCCGGCTGCTGGGGACGCCTGCTCCGCCCAATCACGGGCTGGACTTCCGGCGTGCGGCATGGCGCTGTGCGTATGGGTGGTTTGGGATTCGCCGGGGACCGATGGGGTCGATCGACAAGTACATCGTGCGTACGACACTGATGGCCTTCGCGCTCGTGGTCATCAGTCTGACCGGCGTGATCTGGGTGACGCAGGCGCTGCGCGGCATCGATCTGATGACGAGCCAGGGCCAGACGATTCTGACGTTCCTCGGCTTCACCAGCCTCGTGATTCCCGCGCTTGTTCTCATCATCGCGCCGCTCGCGATCGTGATCGCGGTCGCGCATACGCTGAACAAGCTCGGCACCGATTCCGAAGTCATCGTGATGAACGCGGCCGGGATGTCGCCATGGCGTCTGCTGCGTCCGTTCCTGATCGCGACTGCGATCGTCGCAGCGCTGGTCGCGTTTATTTCGGCCTATCTCGCCCCTGAAGGGCTGCGCCGGCTGAAAAAATGGGACACCGAGATCACAGCGGACATTCTCGCCAACATCCTTCAGCCCGGACGTTTTCAGCAGCTCGAACCGAATCTCACCATCCGGATTCGCGAGCGGCAGCCGGGCGGGCTTCTGGTCGGCATCTTCGTCGACGACCGGCGCGATCCGAAGGAACGTCTCACGACCATCGCCGATCGCGGCACCGTGCTGAAGAACGACGAGGGCACTTTTCTCGTTCTCGAAGACGGCAACGTCCAGCGAATCGAAAGCGGCAAGCGCGACCCTGCGATGGTGAAGTTCACGCGCTATGCCTTCGACATGTCGAAGTTCACGGCGCGCTCGAACAACAATATCGTCCTGGGCGTACGCGAGCGCTATCTGTGGGAGTTGTTCGCGCTCGCGCCCGACGATCCGATGGTGCAACTGTTCGGCGGCCAGTTCCGTGCCGAACTGCACGACCGCCTGCTGGCGCCGCTGTATCCGTTCGCCTTCGTGTTCATCGCCTTCGCGTTTCTCGGCTCGCCGCGGACAACGCGACAGAGCCGCTCCTTCTCGATCACGAATGCCGTGCTCGCCGTGTTCAGTCTGCGCCTCGCGGGATTTGCCTGCTCGGTGGTGACGGCGCGAACCGCGACCGCCGCCTATGTCCAGTATCTCCTCGTGGTGCTGGCTTGCGGCGTCAGCGCCTGGGTGATCCTGCGCAGCATCGTGATCGAGCCGCCCGCGCGCCTGATCGAAATCATGAACGCGCTGATGAGCCGCTTCCGGCGACAGCAGCAGCAGCCGGCGACCTGAGGCGCGCGATCATGTTCATCAACACGCTCGGTCGATATTTTGCAGGACGCTTCGTCAGCTCGGCGGTATCCGTGTTCGTCGGCATCTTCGTGCTGCTGGTGCTGGTCGACTATATCGAAATGGTCCGCCGCACATCGGGCATCGCCAACATCTCCGGCCTGCTGGTGGCCCAGACCTCGCTCTATCGCGTGCCGCTGCTGCTCGAACGCATGATGCCGTTCTGCGTGCTGGTGGGCGGCATGACGTGCTACCTCGCACTGTCCCGGCGGCTTGAGCTCGTGATCGCGCGCGCCGCGGGGATTTCGGCCTGGCAGTTCGTGGCCCCTGCGCTGTGGAGCGCGCTGATTCTCGGCGCGCTGGCGACCGCGATCTACAATCCGGTCTCAGCCGAGATGCAGGAGCGCTCCAAGGAACTGGAGGCCATGATCTTCGCCGACCGCGGCGGCGGCATGCAGGATGCGTCCGGCTTCTGGATCAATCAGGTCAACAGCGAGGGGCAGGCCATCATCAATGCCAGCTCCAGCCAGGCGCAGGGAGAGCGGCTGCTCGGGGTCACGGTGTTCCGATTCGGACTGGACGGGGAGTTCAGCGAGCGGATCGAGGCACGCGAAGCCTCGCTCGAACCCGGCCAATGGGTGTTCCGCAACGCCCGCCGCTACACCATGGAAGGCGTGCCGGATGACCTGGACACCTTCACCCTCGCCACCAGCCTGACGCTCGCACAGGTCCGGAACAGCTTTTCCACACCGGAGACTGTGTCGTTTTGGCAACTCCCCCAGTATATCGCCTCGTCCGCCGGGTCCGGACTCGCCACCGCAGGCTATCGCCTCCAGTATCACAAGCTGCTTTCGAGGCCTTTTTTGCTGGCTGCCATGGTGCTTTTAGCCGCTTCCGTCAGTCTTCGTTTCTTCCGCTTCGGCGGGGTGCAGAAGATGGTTTTGAGTGGCGTGGCATCCGGCTTTCTGCTTTATGTTCTGTCGAAAGTGACTGATGATTTGAGCAAGGCTGAGTTGATGAATCCGATAGCCGCGGCATGGCTGCCCGTCTTTGTAGGCGGCCTCACCGGCTTCTTGGCCCTGCTGTACCAGGAGGACGGGTAGTGGCCGTTGTCGCCACCCGCCAGGGGCAACCGCTTGCATTGGGGCGGCGCGCGATCGCGCGCCGTGCGCGGTTCGTCGCATCCGCTCTCCTGACGGGTTTTCTCGGAGCAGGTTTGCTTGGCTTCGGCGTGATGATCGCCGGGCCGACGCCCGCTGCTGCGCAGAGCTTCACCTACAATCCCGTGCCGCGCCGGCCGGTGCCGCCGCCCGTGCCCAACCGGTCGGACGGGCAGATGCTCGTTCAGGCCAACGAGATCGATTACGACTACGTCAATTCGCGCGTGTCGGCGGTCGGCGGCGTGCAGATCTACTACAACGGCAGTTCGGTCGAGGCGGACAAGGTCACGTACGACCAGAAGACCAAGCGCCTGTCCGCGGTCGGCAACATCCGCATGACGGATTCCGAGGGGCGCATCACCTACGCCAACTCCATCGACCTCAGCGACGATTATCGCGATGGCTTCGTGGATTCGCTGCGGGTGGATACGCCGGACCAGACCCGCATGGCGGCAAGCCGCGCCGATCGCACCGCAGGCCGTTTTACGGTGTACGAGAACGGCGTCTACACGGCCTGTCAGGCCTGTAAGACCGACCCCAAGAAACCGCCGCTCTGGCAGGTGAAGGGTGCGCGCATCATTCACGACCAGGGCGAGAAGATGATGTATTTCGAGGACGCGCGCCTCGAATTCTTCGGCGTGCCCCTCGCCTACATTCCGTATTTCTCGACGCCCGATCCGACCGTGAAGCGCAAGAGCGGCTTCCTGATGCCGGGCATCACGTCGAATTCCAGTTCTTATGGATTCGGCGTCGAAGTTCCGTATTACTTCGCGCTCGATCCCAGCTACGATCTGACGATCTCGCCGCGCTTCACCACCGGTCAGGGCGTGCTGATGCAGGGTGAATTCCGCCAGCGGCTGCTGGACGGCGCCTATTCGATCCGCGGCTACGGCATCTTCCAGACCGATCCCGGCAAATTCGCCGGCTCCGACGGCGACCGCGATTTCCGCGGCGGCCTTGAGAGCAAGGGCCAGTTCGCGATCAATGACAAGTGGGTCTGGGGCTGGAACGGCGTTCTGCTGACCGACAAGTATTTTCTGCTGAACTACAACCTGTCGATGTACCGGGACATCGTGTCCTCGTTCCTGTCGACCTACACCGACGCGCTGTCGCAGATTTATCTGACCGGCGTCGGCAATCGCAGCTTCTTCGATGCCCGCACCATGTACTGGCAGGGGTTCTCCGGCGCCGACGTTCAGGGCCAGCTCCCCTGGGTGCGCCCGATCATCGACTACAACAAGACGCTGAATTATCCGGTGTTCGGCGGCGAGTTCAGTTACAAGACCAACTTCGTCAGCCTGCATCGTGATCAGGTGGCCTACGACCCGATCACGACCACCGCGAACACCAGTGGCTGGTGTCTGCCGACTTCCGCCGATCCGCTGGTCAAGACCCCGACCAACTGTCTGTTGCGCGGCATCGCCGGCGACTACACCCGCCTGTCCGGCGAGGTGAACTGGCGGCGCTCGTTCACCGATCCGCTCGGCCAGATCTGGACGCCGTTTGCCTCGCTGCGTGGGGACGTGATCAGCACGCAGATCAACGATCAGACCGGCGTCTCCAACTTCGTCCAGCCCGGCCAGATGGATGTCGGCCGCGTCATGCCGGCGATCGGATTTGAGTACCGCTATCCGTTCATCAACGTGCAGCCTTGGGGCACCACCATCATCGAGCCGATGGCTCAGGTCATCGTGCGCCCCAACGAGACCTATGCAGCCCGGCTGCCCAACGAGGACGCACAGAGCCTCGTGTTCGACGACAGCAACCTGTTCAGCGTGAACAAGTTCTCGGGCTGGGATCGGGTCGAGGGTGGCGGCCGCGCTAATGTCGGCATCAAGGGCACCGTGCAGTTCGACCGCGGCGGCACGATCAACGCCCTGTTCGGCCAGTCGTATCAGCTTTACGGCCTCAACTCCTATTCGGTCGCGGGCTTCACCAACACCGGCATCGGATCGGGTCTCGATACGACGGCTTCCGACTATGTCGCCCGTATCTCCTATCAGCCCAACTCGACCTACACGTTTACCTCGCGCGCCCGTTTCGATCAGGCGACAGGAGATGTGCGACGATTTGAAACAGAAGCGCGCGCGACGTTCGATCGCTGGTCCGTTTCCGTCCTTTACGGCAACTACGATAAGCAACCGGAAATCGGCTATCTGTACCGGCGGCAGGGCATTCTCGCCAACGGCTCGATCAAGCTGGCCTCGAATTGGGTGCTGACCGGGGGGGCTCGCTACGATCTCGAAGCCAACACCATTAACCAGTACATTGTCGGCGCGGGCTATGTTGACGATTGCTTCGTGCTAGCCCTCAATTATGTCACAGATTACACCTACACGACCGGCTCGACTGTTCCGACGCTCAGTCATCGCGTCATGTTCCAGATCGGCCTTCGGACCATCGCGACAACGTCGCAGGGGGTTGGCGGCACGGGAGGTGTGCTGCAATAAGGATCCTGAATTCCGTGGGCTGATGGATGACCGCGACGGTTACGCAGTCGCCCTATGCCGATAATGAGACGGATCAGATCATGTCACCTTCCACGTTTTCCGCCCTGACCCGACCTCTCAAGGTATCTGCGATTGTCCTCGCCGGATTGATCGGGTGCGTTGTCGCGGCCACTTCCGCGCAGGCCCAGGTCGTGGTGATGGTCAATGGCGAGCCGATCACCCGTTCTGACATCCAGCAGCGCGCGAAGCTGATCCGGCTGTCGTCGCGCACGAATCCGTCCGAAAAGCAGGTCATCGACGAACTGATCGACGAGAAGGTGAAGATCAGGGAAGCCAAGAAGTACGGCGTCGATCCGTCCGCGTCCGAGATCGACAGCGCTTTCGGGAACATGGCGCAACGCATGCGCCTGTCGTCGGACCAGCTGGCGCACTCGCTGGAATCCCAGGGCATTCGCCCCGACACGCTGAAATCCCGCATCAAGGCCGACATGGTCTGGACCAGCCTGGTGCGCGGCCGATTCCAGCAGAGCCTGATCGTTGGCGAGAAGGACATTCACTCCGCGGTCCCCCTCAAGGAAGAGGGCCAGCCGGACAACTTCGAATATCAGATGCGACCGCTCGTCCTGCTGGTGCCGCGCGGCGCCGGCGCCGGCGCCGCGGAGGCACGCCAGAAGGAAGCCGAGGCTCTCAGGGGACGCATCAAGAGCTGCGGCGAAGCGCTGGCGATTTTCCGCACGATGCGCAACGTCGCGATCCGCGATACCGTGACCAAAACGTCTGGCGACCTGCCAGAGCAACTTCGCGCCATCCTGGACAAGACGCCGGTCGGCCAGCTGACCCCGCCGGAAGTTACCCAGCAGGGCATCGAAATGGTCGCGCTGTGCAACCGCAAGACGGCCAATGCCGACACACCGCAGATGCGGGAAGTCCGCAACAAGATGTATGCGGAAAAGTTCGAGGCCAAGTCGAAGTCCTACCTTGAAACCGTCCGCCGCTCGGCGATGATCGAGTATCGCTGACCGCATGGACCCGCTGCCGCTCGCTCTGACCCTCGGTGAGCCGGCAGGCATTGGCCCGGACATCACGATCGCCGCCTGGCTGCGCCGCGCCGAACTGGCTCTGCCGCCGTTCTATCTGATCGGCGACCGCACCCTGATCGCTGCGAGGGCGGAGCGGCTTGGCGTGACCCTCCCGACGGTGGCCGTTGCGCCCGAGGAGGCCATGGAGGCCTTCCCGGCCGCGCTTCCGGTCGTGGACGGCGGGACCGCGGCAACCGCCCTGCCCGGCCAGCCCGACGACACCAGCGCTCCGGCCGCCATCGCGTCCATTCGTCAGGCCGTGGCCGACGTCACGGCGGGCCGCGCGGCCGCCGTGGTGACCAATCCCATCGCCAAGAGCGTGCTCTACAAGGCCGGCTTTGCCCATCCGGGCCACACCGAATTTCTCGCGGAGCTTGCGGCCAGTGGCGGACGGACGCCACGGCCCGTGATGCTGCTGTGGTCGCCCACCCTGGCGGTGGTGCCGGTGACGATCCACCTCAGCCTGCGTCAGGCCATCGACAGCCTGACCACCGATCTGATTGTCGAGACCGCCCGCATCGTGGCGCGGGACTATGCGTCCCGCTTTGCCGTCGCCCGTCCGCGGCTGGCGCTGTCCGGTCTCAACCCGCACGCGGGCGAGGACGGCACGCTCGGCACCGAGGATCAGACCATCATCGCGCCGGCGGTCGAGCGCCTGCGCCGCGAAGGCATCGATGCGCGCGGTCCGCTGCCCGCCGACACCATGTTCCACCCCGCCGCCCGCGCGACCTATGACTGCGCGCTGTGCATGTATCACGATCAGGCGTTGATCCCGATCAAGACCATCGCCTTCGATGACGGCGTCAACGTCACGCTGGGGCTGCCCTTCGTGCGCACCTCGCCCGATCACGGCACCGCGTTCGATATCGCAGGGACCGGCCGCGCCAACCCGGCGAGCCTGATGGCGGCGCTGAAGCTCGCCGCGCGCCTCGGCACTGCCCGCCCATCATGAGCGCCATCGACGATCTGCCGCCGCTGCGTGAGGTGATCGCGCGCCACGACCTTTCGGCGCGCAAATCCCTCGGGCAGAATTTCCTGCTCGACCTCAACCTCACGACCCGCATCGCCCGGTCGTCCGGGCCGCTCGACGGCGTGACAGTGCTGGAGATCGGCCCCGGTCCCGGCGGCCTGACGCGGGCGCTGCTGGCCCTCGGCGCGCGCCGCGTCGTCGCCATCGAGCGCGACGAGCGGGTCCGCCCGGCGCTCGACGAGATCGCCGCGCATTATCCGGGACGGCTGGAGATCGTCGAGGCGGATGCGCTGACATTCGATCCCGCGCCGCTGGTGAAGGGCGAGCGCGTGCGCATCATTGCCAACCTGCCCTACAATATCGCAACGCCCCTGCTCACCGGCTGGCTGTCGGTCGAGCCATGGCCGCCGTGGTACGAGGCCATGGTGCTGATGTTCCAGCGCGAGGTGGCCGAGCGCATCGTCGCCCACGAGGACGAGGAGGCCTATGGCCGGCTGGCCGTGCTCTCGAACTGGCGCGCCGAGACCAAAATCATGTTCGACATCTCGCCGCGCGCCTTCGTGCCGCCACCAAAGGTGACCTCCTCCGTGGTGCTGCTGAGGCCGCGCGAAACGCCGGAGCCATGCGACCGCCGCCTGCTTGAACAGGTGACGCAGGCCGCCTTCGGCCAGCGCCGCAAGATGCTGCGCCAGAGCCTCAAGGGGCTCGGCGTGGATCCTGCGCGGCTCGCCGCCGCTGCCGCCGTCGATTCCACGCGACGCGCAGAAACCGTTCCCATCAGCGGTTTTGTTGCCATGGCGCAGGAATTGGCGGATATACGAAACAGGGCCGGCACCGACCCGGCCGAATAACAAGGGAGAATACGCCATGGCGCTGATGCGTCGTCAGTCGCTCGTCCAGTTTGCCGCCCCGCTCTGCGAAACCATTGTCGAAACTCCGAAGCCGCAGGGCGCCGAAGTGCTGGTGCAGATCGAGCGCTGCGGCCTGTGTCATTCCGATCTCCACATTCAGGACGGCTATGCCGACCTCGGCGGCGGCAAGAAGCTTGACACCACGCGCGGCATGACGCTGCCGTTCACGCTGGGCCACGAGATCGCGGGCGTCGTGGTCGAAGTCGGCCCCGATGCGCCGAAGGATCTGATCGGCACGAAGAAGGCGGTGTTTCCGTGGATCGGCTGCGGCAAATGCCGTGACTGCCTCGCAGGCGATGAGAATCTGTGCGTGCGCAACCGCTTCATGGGCGTGAGCATCGACGGCGGATTTGCCTCGCATGTGCTGGTGCCCGATGCAAAATATCTTCTCGATTACGATCCGCTGCCGATCGGCTTTGCCGCGACGCTGATGTGCTCGGGTATCACCGCCTATGGCGCGCTGAAGCGTCTCGTGGAGCGGCCGCGCCAGCGCAACCTGCTGCTGATCGGCCTCGGCGGCGTCGGCATGATGGGCCTGTCGCTGGCGCAGGCGATGTTCAAGCAGCCGATCACCGTGGCCGATCTCTCGCCTGAGGCGCGCGCAACCGCGCTGAAGAACGGCGCGTCCGCCGCCTACGATCCGACCGAGCCGGATATCGTCAAGCGCATCCTGAAGGAGACCGAAGGCGGCTTTGACGGCATCGTGGATTTCGCAGGCAACGACAAGTCCATGAACTTCGCGGTCTCGACCGTCGCGCGCGGCGGCAAGATCGTCGTGTCGGGGTTGATGGGTGGCCAGTTCTCGCTGCCGATGGTGCAGTGGATCTACAAGCGCATGACCATCGAAGGTTTCATGACCGGCACGCTGGACGAGGGCAAGGAACTGATGGCGCTGGCCCGCGCCGGCAAGGTTCGTCCGACGCCGATGAAGGAAGAACCGATGGGCGAGGTCCAGAAGTGGATCGACGAGCTGCGCGCCGGGCATGTGGTTGGCCGCATCATGCTGGTGAACTGAACCAGCCGGCCCGTTCCGAATCGAAAAGGCCGCGAGTGCTGCTCGCGACCTTTTTCATTCGAGACCTGCGAGAGGACTACTTCTCAAGCTGCCGCTGAAGATCGCGGACGAAAGTCGTCAGCCCGGTACGGCGCTCGCGGCGCAGGCGCTCGGCCTTGAGGATCGATTCCACTTCCGCGAAGGCGCGGTCGATGTCGCGATTGACGATGATGTAGTCGTATTCGGCCCAGTGGCTCATTTCATGCGCCGCCCGGTTCATGCGGCCGCGAATAATCTCGTCAGAGTCCTGTGCCCGCGTATGCAGACGCTTCTCCAGATCGACGGCAGACGGCGGCAGGATGAAAACGCTGACGACATCCTTCTGCGCACGCTCGCGCAGCTGCTGCGTGCCCTGCCAGTCGATATCGAACAGCACATCCTGCCCCGCCGACAATGCGTCGTGCACAGGCTGACGCGGCGTGCCGTAGTGATAGTCGAACACCGGAGCATATTCGAGCAGATCGCCGTTCGCGACCATCGCGTCGAAGCGCGTCTTGTCGATGAAATGATAGTCGCGGCCATCGACCTCGCCCGGGCGCATTCTGCGCGTCGTCACCGAGACCGACATCCGCAGCCCCGCCACGCGCTCGATCAGCATGCGCGACAGCGTGGTCTTACCCGCGCCCGACGGCGACGACAGCACGAACATCAGGCCGCGCCGTTCGACGCCGTCCAGATTGTGATCAAGCCCGTCCTTGGTCATTCGAGATTCTGCACCTGCTCGCGAAACTGTTCCACCACGCTTTTCATCTCCAGACCGATGTTGGTCAATTCCACATCGTTGGATTTCGAACAGCAGGTGTTGACCTCGCGGTTGAATTCCTGCGCCAGAAAATCGAGACGCCGGCCAACCGCGCCGCCCTTGCCGAGCAGTTCGCGGGCCTGCGCGACGTGCGAGGCGATGCGGTCCAGCTCCTCGCGGATATCGGCCTTCGCCGCGACCAGCAGCGCCTCCTGCGCCAGGCGGTCGGGATCGAAACGGTCGGATGTATCGAGCAGCGTGCGGACCTGTTCGGCAATGCGTGCCCGCACTGCCTCGGCCCTGCGGCCCGGCGCGGCCTCGGCGCGCGCGGCGAGGCTTTCGAGTTCGCTCATGCGCTGCAAGAGAATCCGTCCGAGCGTCGCGCCCTCGCGCTGGCGCATCGCGATCAGTCCATCGAGAGCCTCGCCGAATCCCGCGATCACCGAAGCGCGCGCCGCGCTCTCGGCCTCGGGATCGTTTTCCGGCTCCGTCACCTCGATGACACCCTTGATCGCGAGCAGACCGTCGACGCTCGGCGGCGCAAGGCCCGCACGCGCCGACAGCTCGGTGGTGACGGCAAGGACGGCCGCGAGAACCTCCTCGTTCACCTTGATGGTCGGCGCGGCCGTGGAGCGCTTCAGCGTCAGGTTCGCGTAGACGGTGCCGCGCGACAGCAAGTCGGCCGCGCGCTTGCGCGCCGCCGCCTCGACATCGTCCCAGCCGGACGGCAGACGCAGCCGCAGATCGAATCCCTTGGCATTGACCGATTTCAGCTCCCATTCGAACGCGAAGGGACCGCTGGAGCCCTGGCTTCGCGAAAAGCCGGTCATGCTGGACAACACGATTGCATTCATAGGGCGGGTATCCGGAATACGATCTGGACGGACGATGGAATGGATGGAATCGCCGGATTCGGGCGCGCACCGACAATAGAACATCGTCCCGAAAAGTGGGGACCGGTTTTCGGAGAGAGTTAGCCGTTCAACCTGAGGTCAATACGGGGCGGTCAGCGCGCGGTCGGCGAGGGCGCGGCCTGGGCCGAGTTGGGCTGTCCCTGCCGCTCGTTGCTGTTGATTCGCTTCTTCGGCGCGCTCTTGCTCGAACCCGGCCGGCTGGCGTTGGCCGGCGCGGATGGCGTGGCGGAATCGGCCGCGGCCGGCGGCGTCGCCGCGGTGGGTTGCGGATCCTCGGCCGGCTCCAGCGTGTCGTTCTGGATCTGCTTCTCGATCGCGCGAAGCTTGGCCACGTTCTTCTGATGCTGATCGTAGGTGTCGCTGAACGCGTGCGCCCCGGTGCCGTCCGCCACAAAGAACAGATCGCGCGTGCGGGCCGGATTGGCGGTCGCCTCAAGCGAGGCCCGGCCCGGATTGGCAATCGGCCCCGGCGGAAGGCCGTCCACAACATACGTGTTGTAGGGCGACGGCTGGGTGATCTCGCTGCGCCGGATCGGCCGGCCGAGCGTCCCCTGTCCGCCGACGAGGCCGTAGATGATGGTCGGATCGGACTGCAGCTTCATCTTCTGCCGCAACCGGTTGACGAACACCGCCGCCACACGGCTGCGCTCGTCGGCGCGGCCGGTCTCCTTCTCGACGATCGAGGCGAGCGTGACAAGTTGTTCCGGCGACTTCAGCGGGAGATCGGCGGTGCGGCGCTCCCAGATTTCGTTCAGCGCGCGGCGCTGAGCCTGCTGCATGCGCTGGATGACCTGATCACGGCTGGTGCCCCGCGGGAACTTGTAGGTCTCGGGCAGCAGCGTCCCCTCGGCCGGAATCTCCCGGATCGAGCCGGAGAGAATGTCATTGTCGGTCAGGCGGGCGACGATCTGCTGCGAGGTCAGCCCCTCGGGGATCGTCAGGGTATGCTGGACCACCTTGCCGTCCACCAGCGTCGCCACCACGGTGCGCAGGCTGGCCTGCTTCGGGAAGGAATACTCGCCGGACTTCAGCTCCGACCTCGCCTTCATCGCGATGACCGCGCCGAAGAACGCCCAGCGATTGTTGTCGATCACACCTTCGCGTTGCAGGATATCCGCGATATCACCCATCCCGGCTTTCGGGATGTTGACGATCTTGTCCTCGGCCAGCGGGCCTGCCGCCTCGATCTTCTGCTTGCCGTAGACGTAGATCGCACCCGCGCCCAGCATGGCGACGACGAGCAGCGTGAAGATCGCATTGCCGACGACGACGAATGGGTTGCGGGCCCTGGCCGATCGCTTGGGCGGCGACGGAAGCTGCTCGGGCTCCAGCGCGGCGCGCGGCGATTTCGGCGAAATGGGCGGCCTCTCACTCATCAATGCATTCTGTCTGTCGCTGTCGGGACCGAACGTTGGTACGTCCAGCCGGATTTCGGTTCGCCCACCGCAAGCAATCGTCGCCGAATGAGGCGAAACATTGATAGCCCGTCGGGAGGGAGCGTGACGGCAGAGACGCCGGGGCGGACCGCCGCGGCGCCACAGATCGTGGAGCCAGTCTAGTTCGGAACCCTCCGCATGATCACCGAGGCGTTCGTTCCGCCAAATCCGAACGAGTTGGAGAGGGCGATATTGATCTCCCGCTGCCGCGCCTTCCACGGCACCAGGTCGACGGCGGTCTCGACCGACGGGTTGTCGAGGTTGATGGTCGGCGGAGCGACGTTGTCGCGAATCGCCAGAAGGCAGAAAATCGCTTCGATCGCACCGGCCGCACCGAGAAGATGGCCGGTCGCCGATTTGGTGGACGACATCGAGACCTTGGATGCGGCATTGCCAAGCAGCCGCTCGGCCGCAGCCAGTTCGATCTCATCGCCGATCGGCGTCGAGGTGCCGTGCGCATTGATATAGTCGATGTCAGCCGCCGAAAGACCGGCACGCTTCATCGCCGCGCTCATGCTGCGATAGGCACCATCGCCATCCGGCGACGGCGAGGTGATATGATAGGCATCGCCCGACAGGCCATAGCCGATGATCTCGCCGTAAATCTTCGCGCCGCGCCGACGTGCGTGCTCGTACTCCTCAAGCACGACGACACCAGCCCCCTCGCCCATCACGAAGCCGTCGCGATCCTTGTCGTAAGGGCGCGATGCCTTTTCGGGCTCGTCGTTGAAACTCGTGGACATCGCCCGCAACTGGCAGAAGCCAGCCATGGCAAGGCGATTGATCGGCGATTCCGTGCCGCCCGCCAGCATCACGTCGGCGTCGCCGAGCGCGATGAGACGGCTGGCATCGCCAATGGCATGGGCGCCCGTCGAGCACGCGGTGACGACCGCGTGGTTCGGCCCCTTCAGGCCGAATTCGATGGAGACATATCCGGACGCCAGATTGATCAGACGACCCGGAATAAAGAACGGCGACAGCCGCCGCGGCCCGCGCTCCTTCACGAGGATCGCGGCGTCCGCGATTCCCTCAAGGCCGCCGATTCCGGATCCGATCATCGTCCCGGTGGCGCAGCGATCCTCCTCGCTGACCGGATGCCAGTCGGCATCGTCGAGCGCCTGCCTCGCAGCGCTCATGGCGTAGACAATAAACTCGTCGACCTTGCGCTGCTCCTTCGGCTCCATCCACTGATCGGGATTGAAAGTGCCGCTGGAACCATCGCCGCGCGGAATCCGGCAAGCGATCTGGCAAGACAGGTCAGAAACCTCGAACTCGGCGATTCGCCGAGCGCCGCTTTCGCCGCCGATGATGCGTTTCCACGTGGGCTCCACGCCACAACCGAGCGGCGACACCATACCCATGCCCGTGACAACGACTCGTCTCATGCGCGGTTCTCCAGACTGACGTCGCGACATATGACAAGAGCCGGACGACGCTCGTGGTTCGCCCGGCTCCCAATATGTCGCAGACGAACGTCAGCTCTTGGCGTTCTTCTCCAGAAACTTGGTCGCGTCGCCGACCGTCAGGATCGTCTCGGCGGCATCGTCCGGAATTTCGCATCCGAACTCTTCTTCGAAAGCCATCACGAGCTCGACCGTATCGAGGCTGTCTGCGCCGAGGTCGTCAATGAAGCTGGCGCTGTCAACCACCTTCTCTGGTTCGACACCAAGGTGCTCGACAACGATTTTCTTCACTCGCTCGCCAATCTCGCTCATCGTCTAACCTCTGATTGCTCCAATGAGCCCAACCGCAAAGCGATCTGAGCCCCCCAAAGTGCGTTTACCTGCTCGAATCCGTCGCCAACGCTATGCAACTTGTCCCACGAGACGACGCACCATCAGATGGCATCTGTGTCAGTTGGCTTCAGTGCCAGCGACACCACCGGAAGCAGCGGCAGGTCCGGCAACGCCAATATACAGGGAATTGATTTCCTGCAATGGCGTTGTTCTCCGCGCCAGCCGCCGTTCGGTTATCACACTTCCAAGGCCTTGACCACAAGGCGGAAATGGCGCTCCCGCGCTTCAAAATAGACTTGCATTCTCGTCCCGGATTTGCTCCGCGACAGTCAGCTCCAGCCCTCACACCCGGGCCCAGCGGCCGACTTTATCCGTCGGCTCGCTCGTCGCGGGCGAAATGGTCAGCCGCCAATGCCGCCCAGAACGCAGCGCCGACCGGCAGGATCTCGTCATTGAAATCGTAATGTGGATTGTGAACGCCCATTGGCCCGATCGGCTTGCCATCGGCCCAACCGCCATCGCCATTGCCTATGACAAAATAGGCCCCCGGTACATGTTTGAGGAAATGCGCGAAGTCTTCGCTGGCCAGGATCACTTTCTCGGCGGTACCGACAGCAGTTTCTCCCAGAAGTTCCCGCGCCACCCTCATCGCACGCTCCTTGTGTTCGGGCGTATTCACGGTGGCCGGGTTAGTCTCGCGGATGTCGACATCCACCGTACAGCCGAAGGCGGCCGCCTGCGCGCTCGCCACTTCCTCGAGTCTTTTGCAGATGGTGGCCATCATCGCATTGTCCACTGCGCGGAGCGACAGTTCGGTGACAGCTTCCGCCGGGATGATGTTGAAGGTCGTGCCCGCGGCAACCGTGCCGGTGGCAATGGTCGCCAATCTGCCGGTTTCCACATTCTGCGCGATGATGGACTGCATCGCGAGCAGCGTCGCTGCCAACGGCAACGTGGCATCCCGCGCCAGGTGCGGCGTGGCACCGTGACTCGCGACACCTTTGAAAGTCAGCTTGGCATAGCTCGAGGCGCAGAGCGCCGCGCCATCGTGGAATGCCATGAAGCCTTCGGTCATGGCCGGGCCGTTGTGGATGCCATAAATTGCATCCACCGGAAAATCGCGAAACAGCCCGTCCGCGATCATTCGCCGTGCGCCGCTGTCACCGCCACCGAGTTCCTCCGCCGGCTGGAACACAAGCGTCAGTACGCCGTCGCCGGTCAACTCACCCGCCGCCTTGCGCCGCGCGATCAGGTCAGCCGCACCGAGCAGCATCGCGGTATGGCCGTCGTGGCCACAGGCATGCATCACGCCAGGATTTCTGCTGGCCCATGGCAAGCCGGTGTCCTCCTGGATCGGCAGAGCATCCATGTCAGCGCGGAACGCGATCCGCGGTCCCGAGTTCGAATCGCCGAACCGCAGTAACGCCACCACGCCCGTTGTGCCGATATCGCGGTGCACCTCGTATCCGAAGCTCTTCAGCCGCTCGGCGACATAGGCGCTGGTCTGATTTTCGTCGAATCCGAGTTCGGGATTCTGGTGGAGGTGGCGGCGCCATTCCCGCATCGCTTCGACGTTGGGTTGTTCGTTATCGGCGGTCTTCTGCATCGCGGGATCCTCCGGCTGCGGTTTCTGCTTGCGCATCATCGCAAAATGCCGATGCCTGCACAGGCAGAAAATATTGCCACTCGACAACCAAAGGTGTTCATATGCTGCGACTGGCATCGATCCGCGCGATGGTCGCTTTGGCCGAAGCGGGGACGATTCGCGGCGCCGCACGCCGGCTGGGCCTGAGCCAGAGCGCGCTGACGAAAACGCTTCGCGAATTAGAGACGGAAACCGGCGCAGCATTATTTCACCGCAGCGCGCATGGCACCGAATTCACCCCGATCGGGCAGGCGCTTCTGGCACATGCGCGGCAGGTTCTGACGACAATCGCGCGCGCCGAGGCCGATATCCACCATCGCATCGGCACTCGGCCGGCGCATGTTCGTCTGTCGGTCACGCCGACAATCGCCGTAGCCCATGCGGCAACGCTCGCGGCGCATTTCTACGCGCGCGATCCCGGCGGGATCATGGAGATTGACACTGAACCGCTTTCTCTCGCGCTGCCTCGACTGATCGCTGGGGAGCTCGATTTCGCTGTCATGTACGCTGAGCCCGCGCGCCTGCCGCCGGAGATCGCGTTTCAGTCAATCCGCTCCGTGCGGTTCGTGCCGGGCATTGCACAACGCCTGGCTGCCACCGCTCCGCGCAACTGGGACGAGGCTGTGGAGCGGCGTTGGGCCGTCAATGTCGCTCCCGGCAGCGCTGATGGCGCGATCCTCGACTGGATGCGCGCCAGCGGCTTGAAGCTGCGGCACGAACCCTTGCGCTGTCGCTCGCCTTTTCTAATGGCCACGCTGATCGAGGATGGATACATCGCGCTAATCCCCGCAGTCCCCGCTTCTGGTCTGCTTCCGTCACATGGCGCCATTGGGCTCAACCTAAACCCGATACCCGATCCGGTTCCCATTGGAATCGCGACATTGCGTGACGTCCCTTCGACCCAAGCGGCACAATCGCTGATCGAGCGGATGGCGGGGCTGCTGCGCGACTGGTTGAAAGAGACGACCTAGCAATGGCTGCGTGTTAGATCATCGCCATGCCGCCGTTCACATGCAGCGTCTGGCCTGTCACATAGCCCGCCTCGTTCGATGCGAGGTAGACCGCAGCCGCCGCAATGTCATCTGCGGTTCCAAGCCGCCCGGCCGGAACCTTTTCGAGAATGGCCGTGCGCTGCTTGTCGTTCAGAACGTCCGTCATCGGCGTCGCGATGAAGCCGGGAGCGATGCAGTTCGCGGTCACGTTGCGCTTGGCGTATTCGGCACCGAGCGTCTTGATCATGCCGATCAGACCGGCCTTCGAAGCTGTGTAATTTCCCTGCCCCGGATTACCGGTGACGCCGACCACCGAGGTGATCGCGATGATGCGGCCGAAACGCTTGCGCATCATCAGCTTGGTCGCGGCGCGCGCGAGACGGAACGTCGCGGTGAGGTTCACGCGGATCACATCGTCCCAGTCCTCGTCGCGCAGTTGCACGAACAGATTGTCGCGAGTGATGCCCGCGTTCGAAACAAGAATATCGAGTTGTCCCATTGCCTGCTCGGCGGCAGGAACAAGCGCCTCGACCTCGGCCGTGTCGGACAGGTTGCAGGGCAGAATATGGACCCGCTCGCCCAGTTCGCCCGCAAGGCTTTCCAGCGCCTCGCGCCGCGTGCCGGAGATTGCGACGGTTGCCCCCTGCTTGTGAAGCGCGCGCGCGGTGGCGCCGCCGATGCCCCCGGTCGCGCCCGTGACAAGAGCGGTCCTGCCAGTCAGATCAAACATCATTGTAACTCCTCGCGGCTCGGGCCGGTCAGCCCGCAGCCAGCATGTCCTTGACCGTCGCGATATCCGCCGGGCTGCCCACGGCCGTGCCCGCCGCGCCCTCGGCAATGCGCTTCACGAGCCCCGTCAGAACCTTGCCGGCTCCGATTTCGAGGAAACGCGTCACACCCTCGCCCGCCATGTAGGCCACCGATTCACGCCAGCGCACCGTCCCGGTCACCTGCTCCACCAGCCGGCGGCGGATCTCGTCGGGGTCGCTCACCGGCGCGGCCAGCACGTTGGCGACGAGCGGCACGGCCGGCGCAGCGATGCTGACGCCAGCCAGCGCCTCGGCCATCGCCTCGGCGGCGGGCTGCATCAGGCGACAGTGAAACGGAGCGGACACCGGCAGCAGCATCGCGCGCTTGGCCCCGCGCTCCTTGGCGATCTCGACCGCACGCTCGACCGCCGCCTTGTGGCCGGAAACCACCACCTGACCGCCGCCATTGTCGTTGGCCGCCTCGCACACCTCGCCCTGCGCCGCCGCCTGCGCGACGGCAGCGGCCGTCTCATAGTCGAGACCCAACAGCGCGGCCATGGCACCGACGCCGACCGGCACAGCCTTCTGCATCGCGCGTCCGCGCGTGCGCAGCAGCCGGGCGGCATCGGATACCGAGAAACTTCCCGCCGCCGCCAGCGCGGAGTATTCGCCGAGCGAGTGCCCCGCGACGAACCTGGCGTGGCGGGCGACCGAAATGCCGGCTTCGCTCTCCAGCACGCGCAGCGTGGCGACCGACACCGCCATCAGCGCGGGCTGTGCGTTTTCTGTGAGTTGCAGCGTCTCCGCCGGACCTTCCCAGATCACGGCTGTCAGCTTCTCGCCGAGCGCGGCGTCGACCTCGTCGAAAACGGCCTTTGCGGCCGCGAACTGATCGGCCAGCGCCTTGCCCATTCCAACGGCCTGCGAGCCCTGGCCGGGAAAAGTAAATGCAATTGTCATCATCGTCCCCAAAGTCGGGGGCGGTAAGACACGTCAAGCGTCATGCTGTCAAGCAGTGCTGCGCGAACGAACATCCCGCAACGCAACATCGCCCGTTGCGGAGCGCGCCTAGAAACCGGACGCGGCCTGATCCGCCGTCATCGTCTCGCCCGATTGGGCGCGGCGGGCATTGTTGACAACCCGGCCGGGGCGATCCTGATCCGGGGGCCGCGCGGTCGCCATCCGCAGCACCGTCGCATAGCCCGGCTGCACTTCCATCCGCCCGGCGAACGGCCCGCCCGACAGGATTTCGTGGACACGCGGCAGATTATAACACGGCACGTAGAACAGCAGATGATGTTCGAGGTGATAGTTGACGTAGTACGGTGCGATGAACAGCCGCTCAAGAAAACTGGCGCGCGTGGTGCGTGTGTTGCGCAGCGGATCGTTGCTGTCGGGCACCACCGCATGCTCGGCGATGTTGCGGATGCGGGTGATCACCATCATCCATGTCGCAAGCGGCAGCAGCCACAGCAGTGGATACGCCCACCACACGCCGGCGAGCGCGAGCAGCGCGAACAGGATCGCATTGGTCACGCATTGCGGTCCGAGCTTCTGCCAGAAGTGACGCATACGCTGGCCAACCGGCCATGACGGATCGCCGAGGGCGTTGAGCAGTTGCGCCTTGCGCTGCTGGTAGGCGGTCTGTCCCGTGATATCGCGCAGAAACTTACGGCGATAGCTCATTGTCGTAATCGGAAACGGCGCGGAGAGAACGAGATCGGGATCGTCCTCCTGCTGCGTGCGCGCATGGTGCTGCAGATGATAGCGGCGATAGGCGCGAGTTTCCGCGAACACCGGATAGGCGCAGAACCACTGGCTGAGCCACAGGTTCAGCTTCTCATTGTCTGCGAGACATCCGTGCGCGCCGTCGTGCATCAGGATGGCGAGGCCAAGCTGCCGCGAACCGATGACCCCGATCGCCAGCAGAAACGTCAGCGGATTGGGCCACCACGCTACGAGCGCGATCGATCCGAGGATCAGCACCCAGGCGTGGACGATCAGCGCGACGCCCTTCCAGGTCGAGCGGGTGCGGACCTCGATCAGTTCGGCCTCGCTCATCAGATCGCGGGCGCGGATGCGGGGAGCGTTCATGGCGGCGTTTCCTCGTCTTTGTTTTTCGTTCGTATCGTCTCATCATCCGGCGGCGGGCGGACCGCGCTCGCGCACCAGCCGCAGCGTTCGGCTCGCATCGTCGGTGTCGGCCTGCACGTCGAGCAGACGCATCATCTCCGCGCTCAACGCGTCGGCTGACTTTCCGGTCGCATGCCCCTCCAGCGTCAACCCGATGGCAAGCGCCCAAAAGCGCCGCGCCGTCACGTCCGGGTCGCGCCGCGTCCGCCAGCCGCAGGCGGCGATGGCCGCCGCGTAGGCGCGCAGCCCCTCCGCATGCAGACGGGCGATGGTGCGCTCGATCAGCGGCGACAGGTCCGGCCGGCGGCGGGTCAGCACCAGCGCCTCGACGAAGAAGCCGATTGCCTCGGTTCCCATTACGGTGTCGACCAGCGCGCGCGTGTAGGCCTCGGGCGAGACCTGCGCGGAACCCGCGGCCTCGATGGCGCGGCCGAGATGCAGCGCGTCGCGGCAGGCCGCCTCGACGAACAGGGCTTCCTTGGTGCGGAAATAGTAGGTGATCTGGCTGGGGAATGCGTCGGCGGCGGCCGCGATCCCCGCGATCGACCCGCCCGCCAGCCCCTTGTCGCGGAAGACGGCGCTCGCGGCATCGAGCAAACGCGAGCGCATCTGGCGGCCCGCGGCGCGGGTCGCACGGACCGCATGTTTCGGCGGCAGATTGTCCACAGCGTTCCCTCGTTTTGTTTTTTTGTATGGTATACAAACAAGCCTGTCAATTCGGACCGGCGGAAGAGGAGGCTCGCCCTAATCGAAAGGGCCGCCATTTTCCTTGCCATTGGCGGGAAAATCCGTATAAGCGCGCGATCCGTGGACTTCCGGCCGGAAGCTGAACGGACGGTCTCACCAATCCTTTTTCGATTGATGCGGCAGGGCCAGTCGGTCCGTCGTCCCGTGTTTCCGCCTTCTGAGCATTTTTGAGCCTTTCCCGAAAGGCTCGAAGGGCTTGACGCCGAGGTCCGCGCCAACACGAGGAAAGGACTGTCATGCCTCTTTACGAGCATGTGTTTCTCGCGCGTCAGGACGCGAGCGCCCAGCAGGTCGAAGAACTGACCACGCAGATCACCGGTGTGATCGAGCAGCTCGGCGGCAAGGTCACCAAGACCGAGAGCTGGGGACTGCGTTCCCTCACGTACCGCATGAACAAGAACCGCAAGGCGCATTTCACGCTGCTGAACATCGACGCACCGGCCGCTGCGGTGACCGAGATCGAGCGTCAGGAGCGGATCAACGAAGACGTCATCCGTTATCTGACGGTGCGCGTCGACGAGCTGGAGGAAGGCCCCTCCGCGATGATGCGCAAGGCCGACCGGGATCGCGAGCGCGATGATCGTGGCGGCTTCCGGGGCGACCGCGAAGGCGGTGGCTTCCGCGGCGATCGCGAGGGTGGCGGCTTCCGTGGCGACCGCGGCCCGCGCCGTCCGCGTGAAGAAGAGAGCGCCAACACCGAGACCGAGGAGTAATCACCATGGCTGACGCTGGCGCCCGCCGTCCCTTCTTCCGCCGTCGCAAGACCTGCCCGTTCACGGGCGCGAACGCGCCGAAGATCGACTACAAGGATTCCAAGCTCCTGATGCGTTACGTGTCGGAGCGCGGCAAGATCGTGCCGAGCCGCATCACGGCCGTTTCGGCCAAGAAGCAGCGTGAACTCGCCCGCGCCATCAAGCGCTCGCGCTTTCTCGGCCTGCTGCCCTACGTGATCCGCTGATGGAGGCGCGCCGCCACATGGCGGCGCTTCTTCAACCTCTGTGCGACGACGATAAACCGCAGCGCGCCCAAATGGCGCGTTGATCCGAACCGGAATTCCATCAAGACAGCGCGGAGAACCGCCGCGCTGGATGGTTGGGGCGACACCGCCTCTAACCGCTCGAAGGGAGCGGGACAGCTGATGATGACAGGACTTGCCATCGCAATCGCCGCCGGCTGCGCGTCGGCCCTGATGTTCGCCTCGATCATTTCGGGCGCGCTGATTTCGATTGTCCTGTTCTATCTCGCCCCCCTTCCCCTGATGGTCGCCGGCCTCGGCTGGGGCGCGTTGAGCGCCGGCATCGGCGGCCTCGCCGCCGCGCTCGTGCTGGGCGGTTTCGTCGGCTTCGCCTACGGGGCGGCATTCTTCATCACCGTCGCCCTGCCGGCGTTCTGGCTGGCGCGCCTCGCCCTGCTCGGTCGGGCCGTTCCGGCGGAGCCACCCGCCACCGGCGAAACCGTGGAATGGTATCCGCTGGGCCGCATCCTCGTCTGGATCGCCGGGTTTGCCATGCTGACGACGGCCGGCGCGCTGCTCACGCTGGGAAGCGACGCGGAGACCATCAACGCCGCGATGCGGCGGGGCCTGACCCGCGTGCTCGGCATGCAGGGGACGACGTCGGACAGCGCCGATGCGAGCCAGGTCGTCGAGGCGCTCGCGATGCTGCTGCCCTCCGCCGCGACCCTGACCGCGATGCTGACGCTGGTGCTGAACCTGTGGCTCGCGGGACGAGTCACCCAGATGTCCGGCAAGCTGACCCGTCCATGGCCGGAGGTGATGTCGACCACCCCACCGCCCCTGACGCTGGCCGCCTTCGCCATCGCGCTGGTGCTCTGTCTCACGGGCGGACTGCTGGCGCTGCTCGCGCAGATCGCCGCGGCGGCGCTTGGCACCGTCTACGCGCTGATGGGCTTCGCAACGCTGCACACCCTGACGCTCGCTTTAAAAAGCCGTGCCATCTGGCTCGGCTTCGCCTATGCGGCCGTCCTCGTCTTCGGCTGGCCCGTCCTCGCGATGGCCTGCCTTGGCATCGCCGATGCTCTCTTCGGCTTTCGCCTCGCCTACCGGCAGCGGCGCATGCCGCCGCCGTTGCCACTTTCGTAAATTCACTCAGACACCAGAGACAGGAGATACACATGGAAGTCATTCTGCTGGAACGCGTGGCCAAGCTCGGCCAGATGGGCGAGACGGTCCGCGTCAAGGACGGCTTTGCCCGCAACTTCCTGCTGCCGCGCGGCAAGGCGCTGCGCGCCACCGCCGACAACAAGGCGAAGTATGAAGGCATGCGCGCCGATCTCGAGGCCCGCAACATCAAGGCCAAGGACGAGGCGGCCACGATCGCCGAGAAGGTCGAAGGCCGCAACGTCATCGTCGTCCGTCAGGCGTCCGAGACCGGCCAGCTGTACGGCTCGGTGTCGGTGCGCGACATCATGGCGGCGTTCGAAGCCGACGGCGTCACCTTCAGCCGCAGCCAGGTGCTGCTCGACCATCCGATCAAGACCATCGGCCAGCACAAGGTGGACATTGCCCTGCATCCCGAGGTCGAGATCCACGTGACCGTCACGGTCGGCCGCAGCGTCGAGGAAGCCGAGCGCATCAACCGGGGCGAGGACATCTCCTCGCGTCAGGAAGACGAGGACGCAGCCGCCGAGGCGCTCGCCGCCGCCGGCGAGTTCTTCGACCCGGATGCGGTGGACGAAGAGGCGGCCGAAGCACAGGGCTGATCCGCCCGCATTGGCACGACAATCAGGAAACGCGCGTCCGGTTCTCGGGCGCGCGTTTCTGTTTTCGGGCAGCGCACGAGCGCGACGTCTGTCGCTGACGCAAATCCCGTTCCCATTCCGGATCGATCGGACCGCAGCACTATAGCGTTTTCGAGCGAAGTGGAGACCGGTTCGCGTGAAGAAAACGCGTCAAATCAAAAGACTGGAGCAGTTCAGCGGTTCAACGAAAAGCTGAACTGCTCTAGCGATAAAACTTGACCTCGTTGAGTCCGGCAACTGATCCGGCGAACGATGTTATATCGATCCTTGCCTCGTCCGCCGTCGATGCGGCGTCGAGATGCACCGTTGTCCATCGCGGATAGGGCGCAAGGTCCACCTCCCTGCTCACGACCATCCTGCCCTGCTGTTGCAGCGTCAGCCGGATGCGCTGCGCGCGTCCGTCGCCTGCGGCGCGCGTATTCAGGATGCGGATTGTTCTGACCGGCTCGGGGCCGCGGAATGCGAACTCCACCGCGCCTGTCGTGTTCGGAGAAAGCACCCAGTTGTCGCCGCAGACATCGGACGTGCTGTTGTCGTCGAGCGCTTCGGGCGAATGAGGGACGGCGCTCATGCTCGCGCTGATCCGCTCGATGGGGATCAAATGCCTGTTCAGCTCGGCGAGACGCTCCTTGCGAATATAAGTTCGCGGGCACCGCCCGGGATCGGCTCTGGAGACAAGCTGAAAGTCGCTCTGGATCGTCCGGAAGAACTCCGGAAAATTCGTCGCGATGGAAAATCTGTCGGGATCGCGGAAACGAAATCCGACGTCCCACGACACCATGTCGATGACGATGTCGGGACGGCTCCTGTCGAAGTCCGCCAGAAAACGCGCCGCGAAATACGGCCGGAGCGGTGTCCCGTACAGGATGTTCTCGTTGGTGGTCTCGCGCGTGGCCGGCGTCATCGCGGAACTGACATAGCAGTCCGGGACCCAGCCCCAGCAGACGATACGGTCATCGGGACGCGGCAACAGCCATGCGAACGAATCCGCCGCCCGATATGGCTGTTCGAGAAGAAACGCGCCTTCACCGCGCGCATACCAGTTTCCAAAAAGTCGTTGCCCGGGGATCATGTGCGCCATGATCCCGATCACCGCGAGGCCCCCCGCCGTCAATACGGCCACACGCGTGCGGCTGTTTCCCGCGGCTTGATATCCGGCCGTCAGCGCCGCCCCCGCCAGCAGGAGAACGGGAGCCGCCGTCAGCAGGAGATAGTGGACATAGGGCCGCGCCGTCGCAGCAACAGCGGCAACGGAAGCGACCGACATCAGCAGCCCCGCCGCGAGACACCACCCGGCCAGACGGCTCATCCGCCGCCAGCCAGAGGTGAAAAGCACCAGCGCGAGCCCGAGCACAACAAGGACAAGCTCCGCGGCCAGCATGGCCCTGTAGGAGCGCCCCTCGGATATCAGCCACGGAAGCATGTTGGTCCATGGCTCCGCCCTGAACACCTGCTGAAGCAGGTAACTGTTGTAGAAGTCCGTCACTCCGCCCGGCACGAAGCACAGCGGCACGATGAACAGGGCCGCTGGCAGCAGCGCCGCAACGACGACAGCGACGAGCTGTCCGGTCCCGGCCGGGAGAGCGCCGTTCGGGCCGGGGCGCAGACACGCGGCACAAACACACAGGCCAAGCGCCGCCGCGATGGGGGCAGCCTGAAGCTTAGCGAAGGGCACCATCCCGAGCACCACGGCGCAGCCAAGCGCGGGCCACGCACCGGGTGTCGCAAGTGCAAGGACGAACAGCCATACCGCCACTGACGTCAGGAGAAACGGCAGCGTCTCGCTGTTGGCATGCAGGAAGTTCGGATCGGTTGTCGCCGCAAAGAAGACGACCGCGGGCGCGACGACGAGCAACGCCACAGTATCTCCCGCCATTCGGCACAGGGCCAGAAAAAGGAAAAAGCTTCCGGCCACAAAGCTGACGATGGCCGTCAGCCGGGCGGAGAATAACGTGATGTCCCAGCCAAAAAGCGGCGGCCACGCGAGCACGGACGAATTGAGCGGCCCCGAGGTCAGGGGATCGACGAGGTTCCAGTTGAGCCAGCCGAACCGTGCGCGCATGGCGTTCGCGGCGAGGAATGCTTCGTCCACATTGTAGCTGGGTTCGTATCGGATGAAATCGCGCCGGGCGAAAACCACAAGGGCTGCGCTGGCGGCGAGAAAAATAATCGGAAACGCTTGTCCCGCACGAGATGCAGTCGCCCCGAACGTTTGCACGCTCGCCGCGACGATCAATGTCAGCACCAGCAGGGCATATGCGGCGATCGCGATTTCGGTGTGGTGGATCGAGGCCGAGGCAATCATTGGCGCATGAAATCCGACGTCGGGCAATCGGCCGCTGGTGAGAAGCCGTTGATCTGCCTATCGCGAAAGACTGTCTTGCGCCATCGATCAGGACCCGCCGACGACCCTCGGCCACCCGAAGCCCGATCTGCCAAAAAGAAAGGCCCGCCGGACAATCCGGACGGGCCTTTCTGAAGAGATTTGCGAACTTATTGCGAAATCGGCGGCTGCGGTGCCCCGGTTGCCGCCGGTGCCGAAGGCGAAGCGGCGGGCGGCGGAGGGGCAGAGGCTGAAGCCGGAGAGGCTGGCGCGGCCTCGGACGCAGCGGGCGAGGTTGTCGGGGCCGCGGGCGTGGCCGGAGCCGGTGTCACCTGCGGAACAGGGTCGGCGCGCAGGGGCACGGCAGGCGCCTGCGGTCTGGCAGAACTGCCCGACCCGTCCGATGCCGGTTCGGATTTCGCTTCCGGCTTCGATTCAGAACCCTTCGATTCAGAACCCTTCGATTCAGAACCCTTGGATTCGGAGCTTTTGGGGGCAGAACTGGCGGGCTTGGACTCGGCGGCGGTGTCGGGCTTCGCGTGAACCGTATCGCTCGGCTGCGCCTTGGGCGGTTCCGTTTGTGCCGGCTCAGCCTTCGGCGAATCGCTGGCTGGCTTTGCCTCCGCAGCCGCCGGCGCAGGGCTCGGCCCGGGCGAGGAGCCCTTGGCGGTCTCGTCCGGTGCATCGTCCTTCGGCTTGCCCACTTCGGCAGGCTTGGCTTCGGCCGCGGGAGCCGTATCGCCGGAAGCGGCGGCGGGCTTCTCTTCGCTGCCATGCCCCTTCTTGGCGGCGCGATGCTTCTGCTTCTGCGCGCCCTCCGCGGCGGGCGAGGGCCTGGTCTCGGACTCGGCGGGAGCCTGCGCCTCGGCCGGCTGCTGCGTCTCGGCCGGGCGGGCCTGCTGGCGGCGCTCGCGCTTCGGCCGTTCCTGTCGCGGCGCGGGCTCTTCCGGGCGCGAGGCTTCCTGCGCCTCGGCGGGCCGGCGTGGCGCGAACAACTGACGCAGGCCATCAAGAGGAGTTGCCGGCGAGGCCACGGGCGCAGATGGAGCTTGCGGAGCCGGTGCTGCCTGAGAAGCGGGCGGCGCCGGAGGCGCGGCCTGCGTGCTTTCACGTGCCGGCCGTTTGCTGTCCGGGCGATCGCTGTAGCGCCGGTCCGACGCCCCATTGGCGATCAGGTAACCGCTGAGCAGGTTCGCCATGTCAGGGCTCGTGGTGTAATGCTGCCGCAGAAATCCCGGCAACGACGACGGCGCCACGGTCTTCAGCAGGCCTCGCGGAGACTGGTGACAGACCGAACAGGTCTGGGAGAACAACTGCGCAGCGCTTTTGCCCGCCTCAAGATTCTGGGCCGTCGCCGGGGTGGACACAAGCACGCCCGACAGAATCATCGTCGCTGCCAAACTCAACGCTCGGCCTAACATCAAGTCCTCCGGATATGGATATTTGCCGCGCAGGCGCGCTTCTTGTAGCCGATTGAGATGCAAATGGAAGTGTTCCGAAGACGCAATCACGTGAGATATCGGTGCATTTTGCGCGGAACGGACATCTCCGGTCCTCAGGCCATGCGGCTGTGAGAATCGTGCATAAGGAGCTTTCCCGCTTTCGCCGCGCCCTGCGCAGGTGCTTGATGTGCGGCCTCTCATTCGCCGAAATCGGACAGACAATCGGACCATGGTTCCCGCTGATTCCAACGTCTTCAAGCTCGCCGCCGAACCGGGTGCTCCGGTTTACCGGACTGCGCCTCACAACATCGAGGCGGAGCAGAGCCTGCTCGGGGCCATTCTGGTCAACAACGATGCCTTTTATCGGGTTTCGGACTTTCTGGAGCCCAAACACTTCTTCGAGCCGATCCATCAGCTGATCTTCGAGATCGCGGGCAGCCTGATCCGCTCGGGCAAGGTCGCGACGCCGGTGACGCTGAAGACGTTCCTGCCGGCCGATATTGACGTGCTGGGCCTCACCGCGAGCCAGTATCTGGCGCGGCTCGCCGCCGAGGCGACCACGATCATCAACGCGCAGGATTACGGGCGGACGATCTACGACCTGTCGCTGCGCCGCGACCTGATCGGCATCGGCGAGGACATGGTCAATGTCGCGTTCGACGCGCCGGTGGACTTCTCGCCGCGCAACCAGATCGAGGACGCCGAAAAGCGGCTGTACGAACTCGCCGAATCCGGCCGCTACGACGGCGGTTTCCAGAAATTCTCGCAGGCCCTCACCGTAGCCATCGACATGGCCGCCAACGCGTTCCAGCGCGACGGCAACCTGTCCGGCCTCGCTTCCGGCCTGCGCGACATGGATACCAAGATGGGCGGCCTCCAGCCGTCCGACCTCATCATCCTCGCCGGCCGCCCCGCCATGGGCAAGACCGCGCTCGCCACCAACATCGCCTACAACGTCGCACGCTCCTGGCGCGGCGAGCTGCAGCCGGACGGCACGATGAAGACAGTGGACGGCGGCATCGTCGGCTTCTTCTCGCTCGAAATGTCGGCCGAGCAGCTCGCGACCCGTATCATCGCCGAACGCACCGGCATCTCGTCCAGCATGATCCGGCGCGGCGGCATCAGCGAGGCGGATTTCAATTCCATCCGCGACTGCTCCATCGAGATGCAGAACCTGCCGTTCTACGTGGACGACACCGGCGGTCTGTCGATCTCCCAGCTCACCGCGCGGGCGCGCCGCCTGAAGCGGCAGAAGGGCCTCGATCTGCTGGTGATCGACTACGTGCAGCTTCTGTCCGGCTCCGGCCGCAGGTCCGACAACCGCGTGCAGGAAATCACCGAGATCACCACCAGCCTCAAGGCGCTGGCCAAGGAACTCTCGGTGCCGATCATCGCGCTGTCGCAGCTCTCGCGTCAGGTGGAATCCCGCGACGACAAACGTCCGCAACTGGCCGACCTTCGCGAATCCGGCTCGATCGAGCAGGACGCCGACGTCGTGCTGTTCGTGTATCGCGAGGAATACTACCTGCAGAACAAGGAACCGCGTCCCGGCACGCCCGAGCACGAGAAATGGATGCTCGACATGTCGCTGGTGCACGGCAAGGCCGAAGTCATCATCGGCAAACAGCGTCACGGACCGACCGGCACGATCGAGCTGCACTTCGACGGCAGCGTCACGCGCTTCTCCGATCTGGCGCAGGACTCGCACATGCCGGAGCGCATGTAGGCGTTCGAGTTGCCCTGCGCGGCCGCGCTCCTTATTCTCGCCCGTGATTGAATGCGGAGTCGCGGTCTCGTGGACAACCCTGTCGTTACCAAGAAGGACTCCACCGAAGCCGCGTCGACAGCGCTGGCGACCGCCGCCGCGAACGGCATCCTGACCATCGATCTCGACGCGCTGGTCTCGAACTGGCGCAAGCTTGAAAGCCGCGCGGTGCCGGCCGAATGCGCAGCCGTCGTGAAGGGCAATGCCTATGGCTGCGGCGCCGGTCCCGTCGCCCGCGCCCTGGCATTCGCCGGATGCAGCACGTTCTTCGTCGCCACGCTGAGTGAAGCGCGCGCGTTGCGCGAGGTCGCTCCGATTGCCATCATCTATGTGCTCAACGGCTTTTTCCCGAACTCGGGAGATGCCTACGCGCAGATCGGCTGCCGCCCCGTGATCGGCGATCTCGCCGAACTTGCCGAATGGGACATGTTCTGCCGGACCACGGGATGGAGCGGCGGCTGCGCGATCCATGTCGACACCGGCATGAGCCGGCTTGGCCTGACGCTGGCCGACGCGCAGGGGCTGTCGCCGCGCATTCAGAGCGGCGCGCACGGCTTCAAGCTGGTGATGAGCCATCTCGCCTGCGCCGAACTGCCCGATCATCCGCTCAACGCCCGGCAACTCGACGCCTTTCGCGAGGTCGCCCATCTGTTCAGTGGAATTCCGGCGTCGATCGCAGCCTCGTCCGGAATCTTTCTCGGACCGCAATACACCTTCGAGATGGTGCGGCCGGGTGCCGCGCTCTACGGCATCAACCCCACGCCGGAAGCGGACAATCCGATGACACCGGTGATCGGCCTGACGGCGCGCATCGCGCAAATCAGGACCGTGGAGAAAGGCGACACCGTCGGCTACGGCGCGGCGTGGACCGCACGCCGCGCCAGCCGGATCGCGATCCTGTCGGTCGGCTATGCCGACGGCTATTTCCGCGCGGCTGGCGGCGGCGAAGGCAAACGCAACGCCGAGGTCATGATAGGCGGCGAACGCTGCTCCATCGTCGGGCGCATCTCCATGGACCTGTTGGCCGTAGATATCACCGAGCTGTCCTCCGGCGCCGCCAAGCGCGGTCAGATGGCGACGCTGATCGGCGACGGCATCACGCTCGAAGAGCTCGGACATCACTTCGGCACCATCGGCTATGAAGTGCTGACCTCGCTCGGCCCGCGCTATCACCGGATCTATCGCGAGGTCGGCGCCGACAAACAGAAGCAACCGGCGGCGGAAGGCTGACCCATATGGCCAAGGCCCTTCCCTCCTTCGTCTGTCAGGCGTGCGGCGCGTCCTACAACCGCTGGCAGGGCAAATGCGATGCCTGCGGCGAATGGAATACGCTGGTCGAGGACACGATTTCGGCCGCCGCCATGCCGTCCAGCATCCGGCCGCGTCGCAAGGGCCGCCCGTTCGCGCTCGAGTCCCTGACGGGCGACGCGCCGCAGGCCCCGCGCCTGCCCTCGGGTCTGTCCGAGCTGGACCGGGTCACCGGCGGCGGCTTCGTGCGCGGCTCGGTGCTGCTGGTCGGCGGCGATCCCGGCATCGGCAAGTCGACGCTGCTGACGCAGGCCACCAGTCTCCTCGCCCGCGCCGGGCATCGCAGCGTCTACATCTCCGGCGAGGAGGCCGTGGCACAGGTTCGCCTGCGCGCCGAGCGGCTGGGTCTTGCCAACGCGCCGGTGCAGCTCGCCGCCGAGACCTCGGTGGAGGACATCATCGCCACACTGTCCGAAGGCGCGCCGCCGCGCCTCGTGGTGATCGATTCGATCCAGACGATGTGGACCGACACCGTGGAATCCGCGCCCGGCACCGTGACGCAGGTGCGCGCCTCGGCGCAGGCGCTGATCCGCTTTGCCAAGAAGTCCGGCGCGGCGCTGATCCTTGTCGGCCACGTCACCAAGGATGGCCAGATCGCCGGCCCCCGGGTGGTCGAGCACATGGTCGACGCCGTGCTGTCGTTCGAGGGGGAAGGCTCCCAGCAGTTCCGCATCCTGCGCGCGGTGAAGAACCGCTTCGGCCCGACCGACGAGATCGGCGTGTTCGAGATGACCGGCGGCGGCCTGCGCGAGGTGGTCAATCCATCCGAGCTGTTCCTGTCCGAGCGCGATCTCGGCAGCCCCGGCACCGCGGTCTTTGCCGGAATCGAGGGCACCCGCCCGGTGCTGGTGGAAATACAGGCGCTGGTCGCGCCCACCACCCTCGGCACGCCGCGGCGCGCCGTGGTCGGCTGGGATCCGAGCCGCCTGTCCATGGTGCTGGCGGTGCTGGAGGCCCATTGCGGCGTCCGGCTCGGCGGTCACGACGTCTATCTCAACGTCGCGGGCGGCCTGCGGGTGCATGAACCGGCCGCCGACGTCGCCGCCGCGGCCGCGCTGGTTTCCTCGCTCGCCAATGCGCCGCTGCCGACCGACGCCGTCTATTTCGGCGAGGTCTCGCTGTCCGGCGCGATCCGCCCGGTCGCGCAGACCCCCGCCCGCCTGAAAGAAGCCGCCAAGCTCGGATTCGGCCGCGCCGTGCTGCCGGAACCGGCGCGCGCCGACGGCGGCTCGGGCGGCGACGCCGGACTCAGCCTGAGCCTGATCGGAGCGCTGTCGTCGCTCGTTGCCGACATCGCCGCACAGGGAAAGCCACGGAAAGGGGATCAGGCGGGGAAAAATGCCACACCGGAGACGAATCCGCCTGGCAGGCAAATGACGCGAGGGTGACGCTGGTCCGCCGCCCCGTTATACAGGCGCCGCATGGCGGACGCTGAGGACAAGGCGTTTGAGGGCCTTGCAGGACGCAATGTCCCGCCCTCAGGGTGAGGCAATGCGCTCAGGCTGATTCGAACGGCGCGACGCCGAGTAACCCCGTCGTAACGGCGGCCGATATCAAACTGGAAAGGCAAGCCGTACGGCGATGAACCGGCCGGCTTCTTGAAGCGGACCCTGAGACCCGATGCCGATAACGTTGCTCGATGTCATCCTGCTCGGCGTGATGCTGGTCTCGGGCCTGCTGGCCATGATCCGCGGGTTCATGCGGGAAATCCTATCGATCGCGGCCTGGGGCGCGGCGGCAATCGTCACGCTCTACTCGTTCCAGAAGCTGCTGCCGTCCGCCAAGACCTACATCAGCAACGACACCATCGCGATGGTCGTGGTGGTCGCCGGCGTCTTCATTGGTACCCTGATCCTCGTGTCCATCGTCACCGTCCGAATCTCGGACATGATCCTGGACTCGCGGATCGGCGCGCTGGACCGCACGCTCGGCTTCCTGTTCGGTCTCGCCCGCGGGCTTCTGATCGTTGTGGTCGCGTTCCTGTTCTTCTCCTGGCTGGTGCCGGACAAGCAGCGCCCGGACTGGGTTAACGGTGCAAAATCCCGTGTCGTGCTGCAGGGAACCGGCGATTGGCTGATGTCGCTCTTGCCGGACGACCCAGAAAATACCATTTTGAAACGATTGAAGAAGAATAAGCCTGAGGACGAGCAGACCGACGCTGGCACCGACCCGGGCAATTCCACCGCGACCGGCGGCTACAGCAAGTCGGCCCGCGACGGCATGAAACAGCTGATCGAAGGTAAACCGGCGACGCGCTGAGGCGCGGAGAGAGGCGTTATGGACCAGACAGATTCCCGTTCCCATGCTGCCTCGCAGACCTTCCTCCACGACGACGACCTGAACGGAGACACGCTGCGCGAGGAGTGCGGCGTGTTCGGCATCTTCGGCCACCCCGAAGCCGCCGCCATCACCGCCCTCGGCCTCCACGCCCTTCAGCATCGCGGACAGGAGTCGGCCGGCATCGTCTCCTTCGACGGCAGCCGCTTCCACTCCGAACGCCGTCTGGGTCTGGTCGGCGACACCTTCTCCCGCCGTTCGGTCATCGACAGCCTGCCCGGCAACATCGCCGTCGGGCATGTGCGCTACTCCACCACCGGCGAGACCGTGCTGCGCAACGTCCAGCCGCTGTTCGCCGAACTCAATGCCGGCGGCTTCGCGGTCGGTCACAACGGCAATCTCACCAACGGCCTGACGCTTCGCCGCGAACTCGTCAGCCGCGGCGCGATGATGCAGGCCACCACCGATACCGAGGTGATCCTGCATCTGGTCGCCCAGTCCCGCCGCAACCATTTCATCGACCGCTTCATCGAAGCGCTGCGGGCGCTGGAAGGCGCCTACTCGCTGGTCGCCATGACCAACAAGAAGCTGGTCGGCGCCCGCGATCCGCTCGGCATCCGCCCGCTGGTGCTCGGCGAACTGGACGGCTGTCCGATCCTCGCCTCCGAGACCTGCGCACTCGACATCATCGGCGCGAAATACATCCGCGACATCGAGAACGGCGAGGTCATCGTCTTCGACGAGAACGGCGTGCAGAGCCACAAGCCGTTCCCGCCGATGTCGGCGCGCCCGTGCCTGTTCGAGTACATCTATTTCGCGCGCCCCGACTCGACCATCGGCGGGCGCTCGGTCTATGGCGTGCGCAAGGCCATCGGCGCCGAGCTGGCGCGCGAGAGCGGCATCGAAGCGGACGTGGTGGTGCCGGTGCCGGACTCGGGCGTCCCCGCCGCGATCGGCTACAGCCAGCAGTCGGGCATCCCGTTCGAGCTCGGCATCATCCGCAACCACTATGTGGGCCGCACCTTCATTCAGCCGACCCAGAGCGTGCGCGAACTTGGCGTGCGCATGAAGCATTCGGCGAACCGCGTGGCCATCGAGGGCAAGCGCATCATCCTGATCGACGACAGTCTGGTGCGCGGCACCACCTCCAAGAAAATCGTGAAGATGATGCGCGAGGGTGGCGCGACCGAGGTGCATTTCCGCATCGCCTCGCCGCCGATCACGCATCCGGACTATTACGGCATCGACATGCCGGACCGCGAGAGCCTGCTGGCGGCCAAATATTCGCTGGAAGAAATGCGCGAGATCGTCGGCGCGGATTCGCTGGCATTCCTCTCGGTGGACGGCCTCTACCGCGCCATGGGCGAGCCGGGCCGCGATCCGGCGCATCCGAAATACACCGATCACTACTTCACCGGCGACTATCCGACGCCGCTGACCGACCTTGAAGCGGTCACGTCGCAGCCCCGTCAGCTCTCGCTGCTGGCCGAGGCAAGCTGAGTTTATTCGGTTCGCCGCGCGAGCCAGATCGTACGACCGCCGCAGTCCGGATCCTCGACCGCGTGCGCGAGAATTTCAAAACCGTGCGCGTGCAGCAAGGTGCGATAGTCTTCGGGATCAAGACTCGCATGATAGAGTTCTGATCCTTCAAACGATCCGATCGCTTCGCCGGCCGCCGGACCGCTGGTGAACATCAGCGCCGCACCGGATCCGGCGTGATCGAAAATGGCTTTCAGAGTCTTGCGCTGATCGTCGGGCGTGAGATGGAACAGACTGTCCCATGCCAGGATCCCGTCGAACCGACGGTCCATCCGCAATTGCCGCATGTCGCCGACATGCCATTCCTGATCGGGGAATCTTGTCCTGCATAGCCCGATCAGAGATCGGGATGCGTCCAGTCCGGTGACGCGATATCCGCAGCCGACAAAATAGGCCGCAATCGGCTCGCCCGAGCCGCATCCGACATCAAGGATATGTCCGCCTCCCGGTAATTCCGCAAGGAAACGGTCAAGCCACGGCTGCTCGAACAGCGTCTTCCCACGGGCCCTGTCAAAAGCATCCGCATGGTTTTCGTACAGACCGACAATCCGTCGCGACGACGCGTGCCATGCCATGAAAGATAATCCCGGCGTTTGCGCAATCGGCTCGTTCATAGCATAAGGCGGGTAAGGAAATGGCCCGCCATGACAACAGCTCTCGCCTCCCGTATTGCCCTCGTCACCGGCGCATCGCGCGGCATCGGTTACGCCACCGCGCTCGCATTGGCCAAGGCCGGCGCGCATGTGGTGGCGGTGGCGCGCACCGTCGGCGGACTCGAAGAGCTGGATGACGCGATCCGCGCCGTGGGCGGCAGCACGACTTTGGTGCCGCTCGATCTCGCCGACTTCGATGGCATCGCACGCCTCGGCGCGGCGCTCAACGACCGGCACGGCAGGCTGGATATTCTCGTCGGCAACGCTGGCGCCGTCGGCCCCTCGTCGCCGCTCGGCCATATCGACCTGAAGTCGTTTCAGAAGGTGATGGACCTCAACGTCACCACCAACTTTCAGCTCGTGCGCTGCATGGAGCCGTTGTTGCAGAAGTCCGACGCGGGCCGCGCGGTGTTCATCACCTCGGGCGCGGCCAACAAGGCGACCGCCTATCTCGGCCCCTATGCGGTGTCGAAATCCGCCGTCGAAACGCTGGCGCGGGTGTGGGCGCATGAGACGGCCTCGACGCCGCTGCGCGTCAATCTGTTCAATCCTGGCCCGATCCGCACCCGGATGCGCGCGAGCATCTTTCCGGGTGAAGATCCGATGACGCTGGATACGCCCGAGCAGGTCGCGGAGTTCATCGTGCCCATGTGCAGCCCGTCATGGACCGAGACCGGCAAATTCTACGACTACCGGACCCAAACGGTCATGAATTTCCGCGCCCCGGCGGCGTGACCTTACGTTCCCCACGACGGATGAAAAAAATCAGTGCCGCCGCTTGCGCTTGTGCGCGAAGGGATTGGCCTTCTCCCGCAATGAAATGCGGATCGGCGTGCCGGGCAGATCGAAATTGGCGCGCAGACCGTTCGTCAGATAGCGCAGATACGATTCCGGCACCGCGTCGGCGCGGGTGCAGAACACCACGAAGCTCGGCGGACGCGCCTTCACCTGCGTCATGTAGTTCATCTTCAACCGAGAGCCGGATTTCGCCGGCGGCGGATTGGCTTGAACCGCCTGTTCAAACCAGCGATTGAGCGCGCTCGTCGTCGTGCGCTGATTCCACACCGCATAGGCATCGACGATGGCATCCATCAGCCGGTCGACGCCCTCGCCTGTGAACCCGGACACTGCGACGATCGGCACGCCCTTGATCTGCGGCAGCAGATGGTCCGCATCGAGCCGGAGCGAGGAGATCAGTCCCGGCTGGCGCTCCATCAGATCCCACTTGTTGACCGCGATCACAACGGCGCGCCCTTCGCGCTCGATCAGATCGGCGATACGCAGATCCTGCTCCTCGAAGCGATGCATGGCGTCCATCATCAGCACCACGACTTCGGCAAAGCGCACCGCGCGCAGCGTGTCGGCCACCGACAGCTTTTCCAGCTTCTCCTCGATGCGCGCGCGGCGGCGCAGGCCCGCCGTATCGAACACCCGGAACGCACGGCCCTGCCAGTCGAGTTCGACCGCGATGGAATCGCGCGTGGTCCCGGCCTGATCGCTGGTGAGCAGCCGCTCCTCGCCGATCAGGTAATTGATGAGCGTCGACTTGCCCGCATTGGGACGGCCGACGATGGCGACGCGGATGGGACGAACGACTCCCGTCTCGCCACTTTCATCGTGGTCTTCGCTTTCCTCGTCCTCATCGTCGCGCTCGGGCTCGGGCATCAGGTCCTTGAGCGCGTCGTAGAGATCGCCCATGCCCTCGCCATGCTCGGCGGAGATCGGCACCGGCTCGCCGAGCCCGAGCGCGTAGGATTCCAGAATGCCGGCCTCGCCCTGCCGCCCCTCGCTCTTGTTCGCCACCAGCACCACCGGCTTGCCGGCGCGGCGGACCAGATCGGCGAAGGTTTCGTCGGCCGGCGTCAGGCCGCTACGCGCATCGACGATGAACATCAGCGCGTCGGCGCCCCGGATCGCCGTCTCGGTCTGCTCCTGCATGCGGGCAGCGAGCGATCCCGCCGGCCCGGTATCGAGCCCGGCGGTGTCGATGATGGTAAACGAAAGGTCACCGAGGTGCGCCTCGCCCTCGCGGCGGTCGCGCGTCACCCCCGGCTGGTCGTCGACCAGCGCGAGCTTCTGACCGACAAGACGGTTGAACAGCGTTGATTTGCCGACATTGGGCCGGCCGATAATGGCGATCGTGAATGACATGCGCTCATCCGTGCGCCGGGGCGCGCATCAGGTCAATGAAAAGTCAGCGCTGGAAACTGCCGCTCGGGAGCGGAGCCGGAAACGACGAACTGTTCTGGCCCTGCTGCTGCGACGACGATGTGGGTTGCGACTGGGTGGTGTCGCTCTCCTCGCGCGGCGGCGCGGTGATGCTCCGGCGATGAGCCGTGCGCTTGGCCCTCGGCGGCGGGGCGGCGGCGTCGGCCTCAGGCGCGGCCTCGACCGGCGCAGCGCTGCTGCTGCGACTGCGGCCGCGCGGCGCGGGTTGTTCCTGCACGGGCGCGGCCTCGACCTGCGGAACGGGAGCCGGCTGCGCGTGCGCGCCTTTGTACATGTCCGGCGGAATGCCCTGATCGACGCCCGGCACGCCTTCCGGAAACACCGCCCGGCGCTCGCCCGGCAGCTTCTTCTTGGTGTCCAGAAAATCCAGCCAGCTGCTCGGATCGAAATCGTTGAGCGCGCCGCCACCGCAGCCACCGAGGGCGCCACCAAAGGTGCCAAGGACGGCAAGGAGAATGAGGCGTCGGAATACGGTCATGCGCGCTTCTTCACTCGAACATCGGCCGGAGCCGGATCAGCTCTTGGCGGTGGGCAGAATCGACTGCAAAGCCTCGGCACGGCTTCGCATGGTGGCGGGCGCCGAGGAATCGTTGGTAATGGCCTCGATCCACCCGCGCGCCGCAGCCGCGTCGTTGGCGCGCCAGGCCGACAGCGCCAGCAGTTCGCGGGCCGAATTCACGAAGCTGCGGCCGTTGCCGGTCGCCGGCTCCAGCATCGCCTTGATGTCGGCATAGCTCGCGGTCTGCAGCAGCAGGCTGCCGAGCCGGACGCGGGCGAGATCCTGGAATGCGCGCGGTGCGGAGGAATCGCCGATCACTTCGCCATAGATTTTCGCAGCAGCGCCGGAATCGGCCTTGGCCGCATCGGCGGCCGCCCGCAGCCGGCTGAGCGTGCGATAGCCTCGCGGCGCGTTGGCGGCGAGCTTGAGGAAGGCCGCCTCGGCGTCGGCGGACTTGCCATCCTCGTTCAGCGCGACCGCTGCCTCAAAAGCCACGCTTGCCTCTGCGGCGCGGCGCTGCTCGTACCACATCCAGCCGCGCCACCCACCCACGGCCACGACGACCAGCACGGCGGCGGCGATGATCAGGCCGCCAAACCGCTGCCAGATCTTGCGAAGCTGTTCGCGGCGCAGCTCCTCATCGATTTCACTAAAAATTTCAGTCACTTGAAACCCCATTCCGACGCGAAGATATGCTCGCGGCCGGCACCCAGAACGGCCGCGATAGCGTATCGGTATGGCGGTGACAAGGCAAAGCTGTCCGGCCCGCCTTGGTTTCGATTCCGGCTCAGGACTTCTTCATTCCGTAGACGTGCTCGGGGCCGGGGAAGGCCCGCGACCTCACGTCGCGGGCATAGCCCTCGATGGCGGCCTCGATCATCGGACCGAGTTCACCGTAACGGCGCACGAATTTCGGCACGCGCGGGGACAGGCCCAGCATGTCCTCCAGCACCAGGACCTGGCCGTCGCAGGCCGGGCTCGCGCCGATGCCGATGGTCGGGATCGCGATACTCTCGGTCATTTTGCGCGCGAGCGGCTCGGCCACCGCCTCCACCACCACGGCGAATGCGCCAGCTTCCGCCACGGCCTTCGCGTCCGCTTCAAGCGGCGCCCAGTTCGCTTCCTCGCGGCCCTGCGCGCGGAACGAGCCCAGTGTGTTGATCGACTGCGGGGTGAGGCCGATATGGCCCATCACGGGCACGCCGCGCCCGGTGAGGAAGGCGATCGTCTCCGCCATGCGCACGCCGCCTTCCAGCTTCACCGCGCCGGCGCGGGTTTCCTTGAGGATGCGCGCCGCCGAATGAAACGCCTGTTCCTTCGAGGCCTCGTAGGACCCGAACGGCATGTCCACCACGACCAGCGCGCGCTCGGAGCCGCGCATCACCGCGCGTCCCTGCAGGATCATCATGTCGAGCGTCACCGGCAGCGTCGTCTCGAAGCCGTGCATCACGTTGCCGAGCGAGTCACCGACGAGAATCATGTCGCAATAGCGGTCCACCAGCGCGGCGGTGTGGGCGTGATAGGAGGTCAGCATCACCAGCGGGTCGCCGCCCTTGCGCGCGAGAACATCCGGCGCGGTGGTGCGCTTGATTGCAGACTGGACCGACATTGAACTTACACTCCGACGACAGGAACCCCGATCACCACGGGGTGGAACACAAAGACCAGCGCCAGATAGGCGACGATGCCGACCGCCACCGCGATCAGATCATTGCCCCTGCCACCGACGGGAATCGGAGGCGCGCCGGCATCAGGACGATGCTTCAGCGAGATGCGGTCATAGACCGCCCATGCGAGGAATCCGCCGAACAGGATCATCGAGCCGAGATCGCCGTTGGCAAGCAGATGCGCGAGCGCCCACAGCTTGATCGCGGTGATCATCGGATGACGCACGACGGTGTAGATGCGCCCGCGGATATAAGCCGCCACGATCAGCACCGCAGCGGGCAACATCAGCGCCAGCGCCAGATGGCGCGTCCACACCGGCGGATACCAGACGTTGATCCAGCCATCGGCGCGATAGCGCGCGAACCCATAAATGATCAGCGCAAGTCCCAGAGCCGATACGAGGCTGTAGACCCCCTTGTAGGCCCCCTCTCCGATGCGCGCGATGACGCGGGCACGCAGATCCCGTCGTGTCGTCAGCGTGTGAACGCCAAGGAACAGCACCAGCCCGACAATCATAATTGTCAGCCCCATCGCGTTTCTCTCCTTCGCCCTGCATGCGCGCCGCGACAACGGATCGTCATTGGCGGACCTTGTTCGAGGCGCGACCGAAGGCCGCGCGTGTTGCGGTATACTGAAATCCGGGCAAGATTGGCAACGTATTGCCGGGCCGTCCGGCCCGATCGTATCCTGTCCACGGTCGCCGCCTGCTGGCGGTTCGCGCATTGCAAATTCAGCAGGCGGATGGCAGGGAGACAGCTTGAAGCGAGGATTGCCGTTCAATGACCTTCCGACGTGTCGTTGCGGCGGCGGTGGCCGCCCAGTTGCTGTTCCTTCTTCCGTCTCCCGGCAAGACCGCGGAAATCAAGGCGATCGTCGATAGCGAACTCGCGCCGGCCTATCAGAGCCTGGTGCCGCAGTTCGAGAAGATCACAGGCGTCACTGTCAAGACGACCATCGAGCCGGGTGTCACGCCGGACAAACTCGCAACGGGGGAAGAGGCCGACGTGGTGATCGGGCCTGTCACCTCCGTCATGGACCTCATCAAGCAAGGCAAGGTGATGGGCGACACGCGCGCCGATCTGGCCCGCTCCCAGGTCGGGATCGCGGTCCGCAGCGGCACTGCCGCGCCCGACATCGGGACAGCGAACGCGCTGAAGAACGCGCTGGTTGCGGCCGGGTCCATCAGCTACCCCGCCACGCCGGAGGGAACGGCGCTCGCCGCCGACCTGTTCAAGCGGCTCGGGATTGCGGACGCTGTGAAGGACAAGGCCAGGCCGGCGACGAACGCGGGCGTGGCCGCCACGCTGGCGCGCGGCGAGGCTGACATCGGGCTCGACTACGCCAACGCCCTCACCGCAGTACCCGGCATCGATTATGTCGGCCGCCTGCCCGCGCGGCTCCAGCATGCGCCGCTGCTGGTCGCCGGCGTTGCCACGAAATCCAAGGAACAGGATGCCGCCGAGGCGCTCATCAAGTTCCTTTCCGCTCCGATCGCCTTTCCGACGATGATCGCGAGCGGCAGCATCCCGGCCGACATGGAAGCGCGGTAGGTTGGCGCCTACGCCGCCGCCTGTTTCTTCACGTCCTTGACGCTGGCGAAGGTGATGCCTTCGGTGCGCTCGCGCGTGTAATCCAGATAGAACTGGTTGCGCGCGAGGAAGACCAGATCGCCATCGACATCCTCGGCGATGCTCGATCCGTTGGCATTGACGAACGCATCGTAAGCCTTGCGGTCTTCGATCCGGAACCAGCGCGCCAGCGAGAACTCGCTCGGCTCGAACTCGACCGGCAGGCCATATTCGGCATCCAGCCGCGCCTTGAGCACGTCGAGCTGCAGTTGCCCGACGACACCGACCAGCGCGGGCGAGCCGTCGCGCGGACGGAATACCTGCACGACGCCCTCCTCCGACATCTGCTGCAGGGCTTCCTTCAGCTTCTTCGCCTTCATCGCGTCCGTCAGCCGCACGCGGCGCAAGATTTCCGGTGCGAAGCTTGGCACGCCGACGAAGGTGATGTCCTCGCCTTCCGTCAGCGTGTCGCCGATACGCAGCGTGCCGTGATTGGGAATGCCGACCACATCGCCCGCATAGGCCTCGTCCGCCAGCGCGCGATCCTGCGCGAAGAAGAACTGCGGCGAGGACAGGCTCATCGGCTTGCCGGTGCGGCTCAGCTTCGCCTTCATGCCGCGCACCAGCTTGCCCGAGCACAGCCGCGCGAAGGCGATGCGGTCGCGGTGGTTCGGGTCCATGTTCGCCTGAATCTTGAAGACGAACGCCGTCATCCGCGCCTCGTCGGCCTCGACCTTGCGGCGGTCGGCCGCCTGCGCGCGCGGCGGCGGCGCGTAGCGGCCGAGCCCTTCCAGCAGATCGCCAACGCCGAAATTGCGCAGCGCCGATCCGAAGAACACCGGCGTCAGATGCCCCTCGCAAAAATCCTCCAGCACGAACGGCTTGCAGGCCGCGCCGACCAGTTCGAGTTCGTCGCGAACGGCCGCCACGTCGAGATTGGGGCTGCGCGCGGCGAGATCGGCGAGGTCGATCTGCTCGGCCGCCCCGGTCTTGGCGCCGCCGCCGTCCAGCAGGCGGATGCCGCCGGTCGCCATGTCGTAGGTGCCGAGGAAGTCGCGGCCGCGTCCGACCGGCCAGGTCATCGGGGTGGTGTCGAGCGCCAGCGTCTTCTCGATCTCGTCGAGCAGGTCGAACGGATCGCGGGTCTCGCGGTCCATCTTGTTGATGAAGGTGATGATCGGGATGTCGCGCAGCCGGCACACCTCGAACAGCTTGCGGGTGCGCGCCTCGATGCCCTTGGCGGCGTCGATCACCATCACGGCGGAATCGACCGCCGTCAGCGTGCGATAGGTATCTTCCGAAAAGTCTTCGTGGCCCGGCGTATCGAGCAGGTTGAAGACAAGATCCTGAAACTCGAAGGTCATCACCGAGGTGACCACCGAGATGCCGCGATCCCGCTCGATCTTCATCCAGTCCGAGCGCGTGTTGCGCCGCTCGCCCTTGGCCTTGACCTGCCCGGCGAGATTGATCGCGCCGCCGAACAGCAGCAGCTTTTCGGTCAGGGTCGTCTTGCCGGCGTCAGGATGCGAGATGATGGCAAAGGTCCGCCGCCGCGCGACTTCGTGCGCAAGCGTCGGAGCCCCCTCCGGGGCGGCGGTGGTCGTGGCGAGTTCGGTCATGGGCGAGGCTGTGACAGGGAAACGCGACCGGATCAAGGTGCTTGGCGTCGGCGGACACCAGTTCATGCATTTGCATGTTTGTCGCCGGATGATAAGATCCCGGCCAAACAACCGGAGACATGACGCATCATGGCGTGGCTGCTGCTTGGAATTGCCGGCCTTCTGGAAGTCGGCTGGGCCATCGGCCTGAAATACACGGAAGGGTTTTCGCGCCCGGTTCCGACCATCCTGACCGTGATCTGCATGGTGGCGAGCGTTGTCCTGCTGGGACTCTCGCTCAAGTCGCTGCCGGTCGGAACGGCTTATGCGGTATGGACCGGGATCGGCAGCGTCGGCACCGCAATCCTCGGCATCGTGCTGTTCAACGATCCGGCGACGGCGGCCCGCCTCGCCTGCATCGGCCTCATCGTCTGCGGGATCGTCGGGCTGAAGATCGTCACCTGACCGGACCTCCGAGGATGCCCGCCGGACCACCGGCCGGCGGGCATCCGGGCATGTTCCAGCTCAGTCCATGCGATCCCAAAGCTGGCGCACCAGCATCCCCGCGCGCTTCTCGATGGTCGCGGCGGCGTCGAGGGCCAGATCCTCGCGATAGCGACCCGCGATCAGTTGCACGCCGATCGGCTTGCCGTCGTGCAGGGCGACCGGCACCACCGCGCCCGGCAGTCCCAGCACGTTGATCGCGGAGATGAAGCGGATGTCGTTCCAGAAAATCTCGAGGGCGCGCTCGGGGCTTTCGGCATCCGCGCGCGGGCCCGGCGTCGGCTGCACCGAGGTCGGAGCCAGCACCACCGGATACTCCTCGAAGAACAGCTGCCACGCCCGGATGTGGCGGTTGCGCGTGGAGGTCGCCTTCATCCAGCCCGCCAGATCCAGCACGTTGGCCTTCTTCTTCATGCCGGACCAGGCCCTGTGGAAGTCCTCGGACGCCACCGCCAGCATGTTGGCTTCCTGCAGCACCATGGTCTCGTTCGAGATGATGTCGCACCAGGTCTGCCAGACGCCGTTGATGTCGGGCACCTCGACCTCGGTGACGCGATAGCCGCCGCGCTCCAGATGGTCGGCGGCCTGCCGCAGAGCCGCCTTGACCGAGGGGTGGACTTTCATGTCGCCGGGCAGTTTCGCCAGCGCGACCTTGATCGGCTTCTTCTGCGCCGGTCCTTCGAGCGGCGCGGGCACCCACCACGGATCGCGCGGATCGCGCACGCTCATCACGCCGAGCGCCATCCGGACGTCGGCGACGCTGCGCGCCAGCGGCCCCTGCGACGACATCAGATGCGCCAGCATCGGCCGCTCGGCGGCGGCGCTTTCGTTAAAGGCGGGAATGCGCCCCTGCGTCGGCTTGATCGTGACCACGCCATTGCAGTGCGCCGGCCAGCGCAGCGACCCGCCGATGTCGTTGCCGTGCGCGATGGTGCCGATGCCGGCCGCCACCGCCGAACCCGCGCCGCCCGACGAGCCGCCGCAGGTGATGTCGTCCCGCCAGGGGTTCAGGGTGAGCCCATGCAGCGGATTGTCGGTGAAGCCGCGGAAGGAGAACTCCGGGGTGTTCGTCAACCCGAGGATGACGGCGCCGGCCTTGCGGAGATTGCGCACCACCGGCGAATCCGACGGCGCGATCGTGCCGAGCAACGCCGGGACACCGTTGGGGTTCGGATGCCCCTCGTAGTCGACGTTTTCCTTGATGGTGATCGGCACGCCGTGCAGAGGGCCGAGATTCGCGCCCTTGCGCACCTTGTCTGCCGCCTTGGCGGCGCGCAGCGCCTCCTCCGACAGATCGAAGACGACGGCGTTGAGCTTCGGATTGACGGCCTGCATGTGCGCGATATGCGCCTCGGTGACCTCCACCGAAGAGACCGCGCCGGAGCGGATCGCGGCAGCCGTATCGAGCGCGGACCACTGCCAGGCCGGGCCCTTCGGAAGGCGCGCCTTCGGCGCTGCGGATTTCGCCGCCTTGGCGCGCGAGGACGCCGCCTTGGCCCCCGCACGCTTGGCCCCCGCACGCTTGGCCACAGCCACAGCCACAGGCCCGGCCTTGGCCGCCTTGCGGGCCGGGGCCTTTCTCGCCGTTTTTGCGGCCGTTGTTTTGGCCGCCTTCTTCTTGGTCTTTACCGAAGTCTTCGCCACGATTCGCTCCACGCTCAGTCGAATGACCGCAGCCTGCCAAGTCGGAATGGTCGGGGCAATGTGGAATATTCCGGCACGCGGTCGAATAAAACGCATGACGGGGATCAGAAGGCAGCGCCGGCCCGCCGCGCATCGGCCTCATCGCCCGCGGCTGCGTCCGACGGAAGGTCGTTACCTGACCGGCAGCGCGACGGCTGGCAGTTGCACCAGTCCGATCCCCCAATAGGCGATGGCCGCGACCACCGCCGCTGCCGGTATGGTGACGACCCAGGCCACCACGATCGACGATGCCACCTTCCAGCGCACCGCCGACATCCGCCGCGCGGCACCGACACCGACGATAGCGCCCGTGATGGTGTGGGTGGTCGAAACCGGCACGCCGAGGAACGTCGCGGCGAACAGCGTCACCGCCCCGCCCGTTTCGGCGCAGAAGCCCTGCATCGGCTGAAGCTTGGTGATCCGCAGCCCCATGGTGCGCACAATCCGCCATCCGCCCAGCAGGGTGCCGAGCGCCATCGCCGCCTGGCAGGACAGCACCACCCAGAACGGCACGGCGAAGGTCTGGCCGAGATAGCCCTGCGAATACAGCAGCACCGCGATGATGCCCATGGTCTTCTGCGCATCGTTGCCGCCATGCCCCAGCGAATACAGCGAGGCCGACGCGAACTGCAGGATGCGGAAGGCGTGATCGACCGCGAACGGCGTCGACCGCACGGAGGCCCACGAGACGATGGCCACCAGAAACAATGCCAGCAGAAAGCCGGCCAGCGGTGACAGCACGATCGCCAGCAGCGTCTTGGTGAGCCCGCTCCAGACCACGACCGAAAGCCCCGCCTTGGCGAGGCCCGCTCCGAGCAGGCCACCGATCAACGCATGGGAACTGCTGGACGGAATGCCGAGCACCCATGTGACGACGTTCCAGACGATGGCCCCCGTCAGCGCGCCAAAGATGACGCGTGGATCGATCACGCCCGGCTCGACGATGCCCGTGCCGACGGTCTCGGCGACGTGCAGTCCGAACACAAGGAAGGCAATGAAATTGAAGAACGCCGCCCAGAACACCGCGTATTGCGGGCGCAGCACGCGCGTCGACACGATGGTCGCAATGGAATTGGCCGCGTCGTGCAGACCGTTGAGGAAATCAAACAGCAGCGCGATGGCGATCAGCGCGAGCAGCAGCGGAAAGGCGATTGTGGCGTCCACGGGCTGCTGCCTCAAACCTGCTCGATGACGATATTGTTGATCTCGTTCGCGACATCGTCAAAACGATCGGCGACCTTTTCCAGATGGTCGTAGATCTCCGCGCCGACGATATAGTCCATCGTATTGGCGTCGCGGTGTTTGAGGTAAAGCTCCTTGAGGCCGATATCGTGCAGGTCGTCGACGCGCCCTTCGAGCTTCGTCAGTTCCTCGGTGATGGACGTCAGCAGGCTGACGTTGGTGCCGATCGACTGCAACAGGGGCAACGCCCGCTCGACCAGCTTCGCGCAGTCGACGAGGATTGTTCCGATCTCGCGCATCGGCGGCTCGAAAGCGCGAACCTCGAACAGCATGACGGCCTTGGCGGTCTGCTGCATCTGATCGATGGCGTCGTCCATCGACGTGATGAGGTTCTTGATGTCCACGCGGTCGAACGGCGTGATGAAAGTCCGGCGCACCGCCGTCAGCACGTCTCGCGTGATGCCGTCCGCATCATTCTCGAACTGGCTGACGCGCTGACAATGGACGACCGTTTCGTCGCCCCCCTGCAACATGTCCTGCAGGGATTCGGCGCCCTTGAGCACGATGCTGGAATGGAGCGCGAAGAGATCGAAGAATCGTTCCTCGCGCGGCAGCAAAGCGCGAAACCACTTCAACATCTCCAGCCCCCGGCAATGACACCAAACTGTCACGCCGTTGTCATAAATCGCGACGCGAGCCAAGCGTTCTTTTTCAACATCTTTTGGCCGATACCGGCCGGGGACGCGCGAAACGACAAGGGGCACCTTTGAAGGTGCCCCCTATCTTATTGATTTTTCTGGATTTCAGAAAACAATTTTGCCGGCTTCGCCCCGCTTAGAGTGATCGTTTGAAGAGGTTTGCGATTTCGCCGACGATGCCGCGGCGGAAGGCGATCACGCAGAGCACGAAGATGGCGCCCTGGATCACCGTCACCCACTGGCCGAACCCGGCCA
>JAEYAW010000036.1 GCA_023404675.1 Pseudomonadota bacterium
TCTCAGTTTAGCGGACTGGTGATTGAGGGCCAACCGCAACTGTACGGAAGATCTGGCATTCCGATCATCGAGTTTAGCGGACTGGTGATTGAGGGCCAACCGCAACGGCACAACCTCCGCATTGCGGATGCGGATGAGTTTAGCGGACTGGTGATTGAGGGCCAACCGCAACCGAAGCGCTCGACCACCGGCTCAGGCCGGTAGTTTAGCGGACTGGTGATTGAGGGCCAACCGCAACGTCATGATCGAGACCGGGGCGCGGCCCTCGAGTTTAGCGGACTGGTGATTGAGGGCCAACCGCAACTCCCCATCGCGTTTACGTGGAACCATTCGGAGTTTAGCGGACTGGTGATTGAGGGCCAACCGCAACGCTGCAATCAGATGATCTCGGGCGGCAATGAGTTTAGCGGACTGGTGATTGAGGGCCAACCGCAACGGGGTCGGCGAAACGGGCAGCGCGTGCGGGAGTTTAGCGGACTGGTGATTGAGGGCCAACCGCAACCTGAAGAACTGCCAATATGACATCAGCGCCAGTTTAGCGGACTGGTGATTGAGGGCCAACCGCAACTTCGGCAGCGTTGATGCTTATGCGGCGTTCAGTTTGGGGTCGGCTCGCACCACATCGATGTCCGTTGGCTTCGCCTGCCAGAATACTTCGCGAGGTTTCAGTTCGATTGGTTCCTGGTCAGAACCCCTCGCGCTGGCCAATTAGCACGCAAGCGCCGCCAGCCGATGACAATGCTCGTAACGGAAAATCCGAGCCCCAGTGCACAGAGCCCGACGATGATCACACTGCGCAGGCGCGGATGCGCCAGCAGGACTGGAATGTCGAACGTATGCAACGCCTCGTAGAGCCAACGATAAGCCCGCCGAGACGCATCCAGTCTTTGCAGGAGCCTGCCATCGGCAGCGTCGATGTCGAACCAGACATCGCCGCATCGTGAGCGGTAGACCGGCGCACCGGGAACAGTGGACTGCGCGGGATAGTCGTCAGGCTCAGCGAGAACGGATGGCATGCCGCAGTTCGCGGGAAGGCCCGTCGTCCAGTCCTGAATGTCGCGGCCGCTCAAGAGTCCTGCTTGTTTGTCACGGGACACATCGCCTGCCCTGACCAAGGTCTGGGACGCCAGAGCAAAGCGATCGCGGTGGTAGACTTTGCCGCCAAACGCGAACCATTCGACTTCGCGAATTGGTGACGCTGGCCGCAGCTGGTCGCGCGATGCCGCCCTCCAGTCCGGCGCGGCGTCCACCACGCGCGCTTCGGCCGGCGTCAACTCTCCGCGCGAGAACAGCCGGCCGTGATCCATGGACAGCCAGCCGCTGAAAATCCAGGTCAGCACGAACAGCGTTGCTGCCAGCCCGATGAGATGATGCAGGGCGTGCCAGCCACGATATGGCGTCGAGATCGCCCGTCCCCGCATCCTGATCCGCGCGATCCCGAGCACCGCACCAAGCAAGGCTGCAATCGAGGCCAGCAGCGACAGAGTCCAGACCACGCGGTCCCAGAGCGCCCAATTGCTCCTCAGCACCGTCGGATAAATCCAGTGCAAGACGCTGCCGACCCAATTCCATCCACGCTCGCTTCGGGTCGTGTCGAGCACGACCTCGCCGGTGCGAGACGAGACATAGATCTCGGTCCCGGCGGCATCGCCGAGGGCGATGCGAAACAACGGCCGATGGCGGTCAAAGCCGTTCGGAACACTCCATTGGTCATAGTCCGCGTGCGCGACGATCGCAGCCGGCGCGGGATCGAGCCCTCGCTGCTCGAGGTGCGCACGTGCAATGGTCAGCGCAATGTCGACAGACGTCACACTTGCGTCCTGTCCATCGGAGGCATGGACCGCACCGATGTGCGATCGCCCCGACACCACATAGACCGGTCCATCGCTCCGCTGGATCAAGCGCACGCGCGTGGCGTCCGATATCCCGCTTGCCGCCACGGCTTCGGCTACCGTGATCCTCACCTCCGCAAGATCCACCGGCGTCAATCCGGCGAACCGCTCCGCTTCCGTCAGTGACGGGAACGGAACGAAGTGCATCACGATGCCGCTTGCGAACCACATCGCGAACAGCAGGCCAAACGCGATCCCGAGCCAGCGGTGCAGCAGGACGATCGCGCCCATCATGTGGTCAGTGCCTTACCACTTGAACGCGGCCGAGAGCTCATAAGTGCGCGGAGCGCCGAGCAAGATCTGGTCGGGATAGAATGGATCGCCCCAGATCGCGTAGCGCTTGTCGGCGATGTTGCGCACGCGGAAAGCAAGCCGGGCCTGGTCGACCGCATTGAACACCGTTTTGGGGATATCGACGAACGCGTAGACGTCGGCGACGGTGTAGGCCTTCATCGTCACGACGTTGGCGTCGGTGTTGTAGCGGTCGCCGACATGGCGACCGGTGATGCCGACCTCGACCGGCCAGGGCGTGACGAACCGGTAGGCCGCACCGGCATTCGCCACGATGCGCGGCACGTTCGGCGGCGTGTTGCCGGAGAACGAGCCGCCGGCGAAATCGTAGTCGGCATAGCGCGCATCGACATAGGCGACGTTGCCCCAGAGCCGCAGGGGCTCGATCGGACGGATCGACATGGCGAGCTCCACGCCCTTCGACTCCTGCCGTCCCGCGATATTGAGCTGCATGCCGCCGGCCGCGGCATAGACGTTCTTGCGCAGGATGTCATAGGCCGAGAATGACCACTCCGCCCTGTTGTTCCAGAAGAGGTGCTTGACGCCCGTCTCGTAGGTGCGCGCTGTCGTCAGGTCGAGCGGCTGGGTGGGGGAGAGCAGAAAGATGTTGTTGGCAGAGATGTCGGCGCCGGTGGCATACTGGCTGAAGAAGGTGAGGCCGGGAACGGCTTCCCACGTGTAGCCGATGCGGCCCGTCACCGGCGCCCAGTCTTTGGCGAACGGAAAATTCGCCTTCACCAGACCGTTCACGTCGGTCGAGTTGCGATCGAGCCCGATATGCTCGACGCGCACGCCGCCGACCAGCGCGAAGGTGCGCGTCAGCTTCAACCGGTCCTCGAACGACAGAGCCTCGTTGTCGATCCGCGCGGTCTGCTGCTGCGTCGTGAGCAAGCCGTAGAAGCCGCGGTTGGGATAGACCAGCGAAACGGAATCGGTGGGGAAGTTTGCAGCACCCGGCCTGACGAAATCGAGATAGCTCGACGAGAGCGTCGTGACCAGGCGGTTGTCGAAGCCGGCGATGTTAGCTTCCCAGATCAGGTCGGTGATGTTGCCGACAAGCCGCTGGCTGTGCGCTACGTAGAAGCGTTCGCGATCGACGAGGTTCGTGCCGGAGTTGAATGCCTCGACCTCGTTGTTGAACCAAGTGCGCTCCGCGCCATAGCCATAGGCCTGGCTCTTCAGCGTCAGGTCGGGCGCGAGCTTCAGTTCGAATCCACCACGCAGCCACACCTCCTGCGCAACGTTGCGATTGTCCAGAACGTTATAGTTGGTGTTGAAGGTGCGGTCATCGATCGTGACCGCGCCGAGGTTGGTGCCGTTGTAGTTCGAGATGTAGTTGCCGGAAACGATACCGCTCGTCGCATGCGAGCCGCTATAGGCGACCGGCACCAGGGGCGCGCCCCAATAGGCGCTCGAGCGATCTTCCCGGTACTCGATCGCGCCCCAGACCTTGAGACTGTCGGAGACGCGGTAGTTGAGCTGGCCGGAGATATCCAGTGTCCTGGTATTGGTGTCGTCGGCAAAACCGTTGAGCGAAGAGCGGCTGATGTCGAAACGATAGTCAAGCCCCTGCACATTGGTGCTGCCGCCGGAGCCGTAATGGGCGCGGAACGAGTTCAGCGAGTCCCAGGAGAAATCCGCCTCGTTGCGGATTGGACCCGTGTGCGGCTGTTTGGTGACGAAGTTGATCGCGCCGCCCGCAGCACCCTCGCCCGACATCAGCGAGGCCGGCCCCTTCAGGAATTCCACGGCTTCCAGATTGGCGGTGTCGGTGATCCGCGAGGTCATGTTCTGCGGGCCGATCTTGATGCCGTTGTAGAGCGTGTTGATCTGGCTATTGGTGAAGCCGCGCATCGAGAACGCTGACGGCTCCGCCGGGTTGTCGCCGGAGGTAACGCCGACCGCGCCCTGCGCCACTTCGGACATGGTGCGATAGCCCAGCTCGCGCATGGTCTCGGCCGAGATCACCTCGACGGTCGCGGGTGTCTCCCGCACCGGCAGACTGAGCCGTGAGGCGCTTGTAGCAACCACGTTGCTGTTGAGCGGTGTTGTCGCTTGGGTCTGCGTCGCAGCGCCTGGCGCTGCGGGATCGGGTGCTGCCGCAGTCGCGGGTTTGCGCGATGACGCGCGGCGCTCGCCTCGCCCCTCGCCTCCGGCAGGCTGGGTCCGCCTCCTGGCGTGTGGTACAGGGTATATTTCAACGGGCGGCAAATTGGTGGATCTGTTCTCTAACTGGGATGTCGTTTGGCCAATCGCCGGCGAGGTGCTCCCACAGGAAAGTGTGGCAATGAGAACGACACATAGGCGGTGAACGCTGGTCGTATTCGCCTGACGAGTGATCCTGCCCCTGAATTCACGCACAATATTCAACCAGCCTTTCTGCATCCCAGTCCGACGCATTGGTGCGCACTTCCGTCGGCAACGAGGGAGGCGGTGCAGATCATGGCCCAGTTGAATCGAATGGTGTAGATCTGAGAGTGCCAAATTAAGTTGCTCACCCGCGCCAAGCGACAGCTATCACGGGCCTCCGTCGACGTGAGATCGGCTACGGAACGAACGGGCTTCGTCAGCCAAATCCCCACGACCCTAAGCTTGAGCGCGCGCCTTCGCTGCTTTCGCAGGAAACTTGGCTGCTTTCGCAGGAGACAATCCATAAGCACCCTTGAAAGTTCGGCTAAAATGCGCGACCTCTTTGAAACAGAATTGAGCTGAGAGATCCGCTATGCTGGCATGGGCTCCTTCTATAAGAGCGGAATGGCATGCCTCGAGTCGTCGTTGCCATACCCATCGCATGGGCGTTACGCCTACTTGCGCGAAGAGTCTGTTGAGGGTCCGGCGCGAAACACCGATGTGTTTGGCGATCCGTTCGGGCGACAGTTCTTGATTCCTCAGATTGGCCAGCGCATAGCTCTGCGCAGCTTCCGGCTTCGTCCGGCCCCGAGGCGCACGGCTGCTTTCAATTTCCGAATCGATAATCGCTGAAGCAATCTCCAAAATCGATGAGGCCAATCTCGTTCCTACGACGATCGCTGAGTCGCGGCTCAGCTCGACAGACATTGCTGCTTTCGTCAGATTTGCAAGCAAAAGGTTGAGCGACCGATCGCTGGCAAATTTGATGGGAGTCGCCAAGTCTTCAACGCCCGCATGTCGAGAAGCCAGTAGATCTCGCGGCACCTTGACGAGGATGGCTTCAGGCGCGAAATCGTACAAAAATCTGCGATGCGCTTGGTAAAGCACGATCTCATGCTTTCCCTGAATCAAGGTTCGTCGGCCCTGCTTGAGACATCCATTTCCGCGCAAGAGGATACTCAGACAGAGCACATCTTCTTCACGGTTGGGATGTTCTCCACGATCGCTACCCTTTAGGAGCGTTGGCACTCGAAAATGACTGACTTCGAGCCGACCGAAAATGCGGTTGGAGAGGCTGGCTTCTGACTTGCGTCCAAGGCGATCGAACTGCATCTTCGCAATCGATCCTTCGCCGACGCCTTCAAATCGATGATTGAGGCCATTCCATAGTCCCCGACCAGATTCAAAAATTCTGGCGATCGCTGCTCGTGACTGATCCGTCGGTTTTGTATCGTCAAGCAACATATCGAAACTCCGCCACCAGCCAATAGAGGATCGTAAAAAGCCGACGAGGATCGCCGATTGCTAGTCGCCCCAAATCCCGAGCGTCCTCAAACCAGCTTACTTAAGGCGGTCGGCAGAAGTACCAGCAACAGCACCAAGCAGGCTCAACGACGACTCCACCATCACAGGTCTGACTGCTGTTCACGCAAACAGGGTCAAACGCCGGGTCAGCTTAGAGGTAGGCTTCGCTCCGTCATTGAGCTCCGTTGCCGCGGAAATGGCATCGGTCTTGTGAGTCGAACTCGCCCTCCGGCGCAAGTCAGCCTGCGCACCACCGTCGAACGAATTATCTGCGTCCGGGCAGAAGGCCGGGAACGAGCTTCCAGAAACACCTGAAACGCCGCAGGCTCGCCCTTCCAGATCAGGAGCAATGCTGGATTCATACATATCTGGCGCCGCTGGATCGAGCATTCGCAAGCTGATATCGATCGACGATCGGCATCTCGGCATGGCCAATGGCAGAAACGGCCATGCCGATCGCTCGTCCCTCGCTGTCGGCGACAGCCTTGCAAATCGTCAACTAGCCGGTGCTCACAGACTTCCAATCTTCCGATTGCTCGAATGCGTGCGCAGCACGATAGATGGTCGCTTCGGCGCAATGTTTCCCAACCAACATCATTCCCACAGGCAGATCCTGACTGATGCCGCATGGCACCGACATTGCGGGATGACCGGTCACATCGAAAGGCGCAGTATTGCCCAGCATTTCGAACGCTCGCAGCAGCACTTCGGAAAGTGGGGCGGACGGACCAGGCAATTTGGTCGCCTTCAGCGGCAACGTGGGCAAGAGCAATACGTCGCAATCGGCCAAGGCGTCGTCGTAAGCCGCCCGCAGCCGCCGCGCAAGGTTCTGTGCCTTTGCATAGTACACGCCGCGGTGCTTCTGCAGCATGTATTGCCCCATCATGATCGTGACCTTGAGTGTGTCCGAGAGGCTGTCGGCACGCGTGCGCCAAGCGTCATGAGCCTGCATCAAGCTTGTGACGTAGAGACCTTTCCAGTTAAAGCCGTAGCCGTTGCCATGCATCATCTGTACGGTCGCGCCCTCGTGAGCAATCGCCGACCAGATGGCCCCACCCACGGCATGCATCGGGACCGACACCTCCTTGACCTCGGCATCAAGCTTGCGAAATCTGTCGGCTGCCTTCCTGACCAGCGCATCCACGTCTTCCTCGGAGTTGGGATGACCGAAACCTTCCTTGAGCACGCCGATCCGCAGCCCCTTGACACCTTTGCCGAGCGCGCCGGTGTAGTCGGCAGCCGAAATACTGACCTGCCGAGGATCAAGCCCGTCAGGACCGGCCAGTACCTCGAGGAGCAGCGCGTTATCAGCGACGCTCGCAGTGATCGGGCCGGTGTGATCGAGAGTACTCTCGATCGGCATCACGCCCGTATAGGGGACCAGTCCGTAAGTCGGCTTCATGCCGTACGTCCCGCAATAGGCGGACGGTATGCGGATCGATCCGCCTTGGTCGCCGCCAATCGCCATATCCACTTCTCCAGCCGCAACAAGCGCAGCACTGCCGGACGAAGAACCTCCGGCAGAATAGCCGGCCTTGCGCGGGTTAATCACGGGACCCAGGGCGCTGGTATGGCTGCCGCCCGAAAAACAGAAATACTCGCAATGGGCCTTGCCGACGATCGTCGCGCCCGCATCGAGCATCCGCGTGACGATGGTCGCGTCGACGTCAGGGATGTACCCCTCCAGACTCGATGCTCCATTCATCATCGGCACACCCGCCAGCAGAACGTTGTCCTTGAGCACAACCGTCTTGCCCTGCAGCTTGCCTGACGGGGCGCCCTTCACCTCCGTCTTGCGATACCAGGCGTTGTAGACGTTCTCCTTGCCGCTCGGCTGGTAGCCCGGTGTCCGCGGGTATTTAACGAGGGGAAGCTCATCGGGCAGTGTATCGAGCACATTGTAGCCGGCGACGGTTCCCTCCATCTGTTCGATGAAAGCCTCAACCTCTGCAACCGACATGTTCATGCCGAGCGTCGCACAGATCTCGGACATCTCCTTCGTTGTCGGCTTCTTGACGCTCATGGTTTTCTCCAAACTGGATGGGATTACAGGTGGCCCTTCACCGCAATCAACTCTCGCGGCCAAAGACGCAATTACGGGCACGCTGGTTCTGCGTGACGAGAGCGACCCGACTTATTGGGCCAGGCACGCTGTCAAGTCGGCGATCATCTCCGCTTCCGGAAGCTTGCGGCCGATGAAGACCAGCTTTGAGGCGCGCGCTTCGCCAGGTGCCCACGGCGAGCCGACATCGGAATTCATCAACATATGAATGCCCTGGAAGATCACGCGGTGGTCGAGACCTTCAAACGCGACGATGCCCTTGTATCTCATCAGATCCCTTCCCACCCGAGAGATCGCGCTACGAAAGAATTCCTGCAATCGATCCTGATCGAATGGCTTCGTACTCGAGAACACGAACGACTGCACCGAATCGTCGTGCACGTGGTGATCCTCACCGAGAAAGCCGGGTTCGATCTGGAGAATGTCGTCCAGAGAGAAGCCACGAATATCAAGCAGCTCTGCTATGGGCACATCGCCAAAGCTCGCCGGCTTGATCGGCGCTCGCGGATTGATCTTTGCCAACCGGTCAGACAGCCGAGCCAACTCCTGCTCGCTCACGAGGTCCGCCTTGCTCAGCAGGACCCGGTCCGCGAATCCCACTTGCTCCTGCGCCTCGTGGAACGCGTCCAGCTGATCCGCAGCATGTTTTGCGTCAACCACTGTCACGATGGCATCGAGCAGGTAGTAGGAGGCAACGTCGTCCTCGACGAAGAACGTCTGAGCAACCGGCGCCGGGTCGGCCAGCCCAGTCGTCTCGATGATCACGCGGTCGAACGAGTCGTGGTTGACCTCCCGGCGTTTTCGAAGGTCACCAAGGATGCGGACCAGGTCGCCGCGCACCGTGCAACAGATACAGCCGTTGTTCATCTCGACGATCTGCTCTCGCTCCCCGACGACCAGGAGATCGTTGTCGACGCCGGCCTCGCCGAACTCGTTTTCGATGACGGCTATTCGTTCGCCGTGCCGCTCACGCAAGATACGATTCAGCAGCGTGGTTTTCCCGGCACCGAGGAAACCGGTGAGAATGGTAACCGGGACCTTTTGCGGGGTGATCAACATCGAGAGTCCGTCATTTCATGACGTTGGCAGCCGAAGCGGCCGCGAAGTTTCGCGCGCGCAGCTGCGCCCGGTTCGTCGCTCCCTTGGCAATCAAAAGTTTCTCGGCCGCATCCAGCCATTGCTCATAATAGGGGCGCGGCACACCACCGGACGCTTCGATGCTGGTTTCGGCAGCTACTTCCCGCGAAAAGCACTCCACCCACTCCGACCATTCAAAGTAGCCGTCCTGGGCCAAGCGGACGATGATCGCGAATATCCTGGCTTCCCACGGTTCGTCGAACTTCGCGTCCATGTCCGAAGCAACGGGAAGCCCCTTACAAAGCAAGGAGGACTGAGGCTCGACCTGCACGGGCGTCTCCATCAATCCAAATCCATGTAATCGTCGAAAATGTCGACCTTCACCGTATCCCGGGCGGGCGCCGTCTCCCCCCACAACTCACGGGCCGTGAACCGAACGCTGTAGCAGTGCTGGGGTTTCTCGCCCAGTCCGTGCGCATGGGTATCAGGGAATGCGAACACGCCATAGTCGGCTTCGACGATTCCGCGCTTCCCGCGCAGATAACCAGGCAGCCTTGTATGCGTGGCGGGGTTGTGGTTACGAACACGGACCCTCTCGCCGACGCGGAAGCGTGGCGCGACGTGCTCTGCGACCCGGGCCGACGCTCCGGTGGACGTAACGGCTGGAACGATATCAGGCGTCAGCAACATCACTTGCTCCCTTTTGCAGTTTCTCGATACGATCATCGTATTCTTGGCGCGTGACGATGCCACGCTTGATCAGCAGATCCTCGAAGGCATGCAGCCAATGCTCGTAGTAGGACGACTCGAGATAATGGGCCGGATCGATTTTCTCGATGGCATGGCGAAACTCGTCGACTGAGTAGCCGGCGAAAACGAACGTGCCGGCAAACATCGCAAACACGCGCCGCTCCCATTCGGCATGGAATATCGGCTCATTCTCCTCGCGGATGATCGGCCCTAGACCGTGCATACCGCCCAAATCGTGGATTCCATTCATGTATCACCCCAGTTTCAATGCGTGAATGCAGCAGCGGACGCCGACGAACCCAGCTTGGTCACTCCGATCATAGAATCCCGCGTCACCAGCGCGGCCAGCTCTTCCTCCGTCAGATTGTCGGTGCCCGCAGGACGCTCGGGCAGCACGAGATAGCGCAGCTCCGCCGTCGTGTCCCACACGCGAACCTCCACGTTCTCGCTCAGCTCTGTGCCGAACTCCCTCAGTACGCCGCGCGGATCACTTACAGCACGAGCACGGTATGGCGCCGACTTGTACCACACGGGCGGCAAGCCAAGCGTCGGCCAAGGATAACAGGAACACAAAGTGCAGACGACGAGGTTATGAACCTCAGGCGTGTTCTCAACCACGATCATGTCTTCCCCCTGCAGACCGGAGAAACCAAACTCCTTGATCGCTGCGGTCGCATCGCTGAGCAGACGCTTCTTATATTCGGGGTCGATCCAAGCCCGCGCGACCACCTTGGCGCCGTTGCGGGGGCCGACCTTGTGCTCGTAGAGATCGACCAGGGCATCGAGCCCCTTCGGGTCGATAAGCCCCTTCTCGACCAAAATAGACTCGAGCGCACGCGCGCGGATTGCAGGATCGGATTCAAGCTTTGATACAGATTTCGACATCTTGGCTCCTTCACTTTGCAAGCGCGACTTTTTGCCAGCCGGCGCGTCGGGTTAGTCTTAAGTATTCGTAATTACGACTATTACATTGAAGCTTCGCAGTGTCAAACCATAGAACACAATTGCGCCCAAAAAGGCGCCGCCGCGCCATCTGCGGCAGCGCACCGGATCAGACGCCCTCATCAATCTGATCGCGGCGCAAACCGTAGAATGCCACCGATCCGCCCCAGCTCACGACGAACAGGCCGACGATCACGCAACCGAGCGTGCCGAAATTCGCGTTGAGGTCGACGACCCAGCTCCAGAATTCGCCATTCAGGCCGAGGCGTTGAGAGATCAATCCGAGGGCCTCTATGCCGCCAATCAGGAATGCGACGAGGACCGAGATCAATGTAACAGCGAGGTTGTAGAACAGTTTGCGCACCGGTTTGCGGTAGGCCCAGCCATAGGCGCCCAGCATGAGAATGCCGTCGACGGTGTCGAGCAACGTCATGCCGGCCGTGAACAGCATTGGAAAGATCAGGATCGCCCAGCCGGAAACTTCGGAGGATGCTCCAGCTGCGAGTCCGAACAGGCTTATTTCGCTTGCCGTCTCGAAGCCGAGCGCAAATAGAAATCCAATAGGAAACACATGCCAGCTCTTCGATACCAGCCGGAACACCGGCTCAAGCAGCCGTGCCAGCCAGCCGCGCCGCGACAGCAGTTCGTCGACCTCCTCGTCACGAAGGATCCGGCCATCGCTGCTGCCTCTGATCGCACCAAAGATCGCGACAAGCGCGCTGAGATTCACGGCGGCAATGGCAATGAGAAACACGGCCGAGGCCGATGTTCCCAGAAGACTGCCTATTTCGCGATAGGGAGCGAGCTGATCGGCCATGGACCTCGCGGTTGATGCGACCGCGATGGTGGCGATCACCACCACGGCGGAATGTCCAAGCGCAAAGAAGAGCCCGACTGACATGGGCCGCTTCCCTTCCTGCATCAGCTTGCGTGTGACGTTGTCGATGGCAGCGATATGATCGGCGTCGAGAGCATGACGAAGCCCGAGGCTGAACGCCAGAATGGCCATCCCCATCAAGACGGGCTGGGCCGAGAATGACGTCACCGCACATCCCCACACGAGCAGATTTGCCAGAACCAGGACCGCGAACATTCCAGCCACTTTGACACGGAAGTTACGCTGTCCATCATGCACAAGCGCTTCGCTGTGGGTGGTCATCAGCTCTACTCCGTTCGTCCGACGGTTGCCCATTCGGTGATATGCGCCTCCGGTTGGTTCGCCACAAACACTGACTGCACCGGCCGCATGTTCGCACAAGGAACGGAACTGAGGCTACGCATTTACCGGCGAATGTGGCCAACTTGACCATTGCTGTCAATTACGATAATTGTATAAGCTAGTAATTCGATCAAGCGGAGCAGTCGCAATTGCGACGTGAAAGGACCGCCTAACTGTTAGACATTCAGCGCCCAAATCACTTGCAGTTCGCTGGAGATTCATTCATTCTGAATCGCGATACTCGTAAGCGACGTTGTTGAACTGGAAATCTCGTGGCCGACCGCACAACCATGCACGATCAGATCGCCTATTTGATCGCCAGCGTTAATCGTCAACTTGAGGAAGAACTGCAAGAATCCCTTCGTCCCGAGGGGATTCCAATCGAACAGTTTCGTATCCTGAATGTGTTGGCTGAGGCGGACGGCCTGTCGATGGGAGAACTCGCATCGGCCGTTCTGGTCGACGCTGCGTCGCTGACCAAGATCGTGGATCGCATGGTCGTCGATGCGCTTGTGTACCGTGCCGTGGCGCCCGATGACCGGCGTCGGGTACGGATATCCCTGGCTACGAAGGGCAAGGCCCTGCATAAGCGGCTGAAGGGGGTCTTGAGCGCGCAGCAGCGCAATCTGGTTGAGCGGCTGGACCTGACAAAGGCCAAGGAACTCACCCGGCTTTTGCGCGGGTTGATGCGTGAGTAACGCTGGTTCGCATTCGCTCGCGAAGCGCCAGCTCACCAGCGCGCGATCACACGGAAATCGAGCCCCTCGGCTACCGCCAAATGAATCGGGTGGGCGGCGCCCGCAATAATTTGGCTCTTGAAACCGCGAGCCGTTCGTTCCTGCGCCGCACGACCGACTTTCCGTCGAAGATCCGAAGGATGCAGACTGTCAGCGGCCTCCACCAGGCCCGCAACACAATGAACTCCCTCGTAAAGAGATTCTCCGAACGCATTGATGGGCGGCGGCACATCGCCAAAATAGGTGTGGTAGCGCTCCAGAAACGCAGCATTATTGTGAGATCGGAGGCTGGAGAAATATCCTGAAGCGACGTACAGCTCCGATGAACTAGACTCGCCGATGGCGCAGAGGATCGTTTCGTCGATAGCGGTGCTGAAGCGCAGGATTCGCGACGACAATCCCGCAGCCGCGAAGGCCCTGTTGAAGACGACCGCCTCGTGTCCCAACAGCCATGATACGACCACGTGCGGACGAGCCCGGGAAATCTGGCTCAGAAGCTGCTCGTGGTCCTCGACCCCAAACGGTAGCACCGCGCTGCCAACGACAAAGCAACCCATGTCGCCAATTATTTGACGTGCCCGCATCATGGATTGCAGAGGCCACACATAGTCGTTGCCCAGCAGGAAGAACCGAGTGGCGCGCTTCCTCGGCAAGCCAGGCGAGGCCTGGCTTTAGCAGATCCTCGGCGGTCTCACCCACGGTGACAACTCCCGGATCGATCGCTCCCCCTTCAAACTGAGGTGTGTAGACAAATGGTACGCGCCGCGTGTGGAGTTCCCGCGCGACCAGTTTCCTTGCAGAGCTCGTCACCATCGCAACTACGACCTCGACCTTGTCGAGGCCCGCGGCGCTGACGGCTGCCGCCGCCGCGCTGGCATCTGTAGCGCCGGCATTCACGACGATAAGATCCAGCTGCCGCCCGAGAATGCCACCTTGGTGGTTGAGCTCCGCAACAGCAAGAATAGCGCTCGCCTCGCAGGACGGCGCCCAAATTCCTGCCGGTCCTTCTTGAGGCACCAGCAGGCCGATCTTCAAATTTGCTCGACTCACCGCTCAAGCCCCAGTGCACTGGGTTACGCATGGTACCGCCAAGCGCCAGATGCGGAACCGTATCAGAAGCGCTTCTCAGCGCAATATCGAAAAGATCTCACTAAGAGCGGGCCCAGCATCGGCTATCAGATTTTGAGATCGCATCGGCTTTGCGGTTCTCTGTGGCGAACGCAAGCTTTGGACCGACCAGCAGGGTGCGGCGCGATGGTTCCCGCGACCGTAAGTCAGTTCAGGAACTTTGCTCCCTTCGAATAGGGTGCCAGCCGATCGAGCATTGCCGAACCACATTCCGTGATACTGCGTCTGCAACAGACGGCGAAACCCTGGCAGAGTCGCCGACGCCATCTGACGCGATAAGCGCCCTCAGGCTCAGGACGCCGCTGGCGAAAGCATGGGGTGGCGCGTGAGGAAGCGTCCTGCATCGAGCGCCCGAGGAGGCTTCGTCGGGCTGCCTTCCTTCAGAACGGCTCCGGGCCAAACGCGGGGCCGAAGGCCATGGCGGCCACCAGGGACAGCAGCAGACCGGGCGCCACCGACGATCACTATGGCCCCAGGTTCCCGGTGCCGGTTTCCTCACGGGTGACGCGCGCGAGCGCTCTCGCCAAGGTGGCTATCTTGGTCGCGATCCGGGCCCGCGGCACCGTCGACGAAGAGCTTCGTTCTTACGCGCTTGTTATCGTGCGCCAATCCTTATCGTTCGGCGCTATTCAGGGCCAACCGCAACCTTACGCAATACCATGTCCTTGCCGTCCTTAGTTTAGCGGACCGGTGATTGGCCAACCGCAACGCGGCCGACATCCAGCAGGCGCTCTGCAGCAGTTTAGCGGGCTGGTGATGGAGAGCCAGTCGCGAACGAAGCCTCTCTCACGCCTTCGTTTCGCTGAATGTCGCCCGGAACGGATGCGCGGGATAGACGCCGACGATCCGCAGCTCCTTCGAGAAGAACTTCAGTTCGTCCAGTGCATAGGCAAGCCCCTTGTCCTCGGGGTGACCTTCGACGTCGGCGTAAAACTGCGTGGCGAAGAAATTGCCCTCCACCATGTAGCTTTCCAGCTTGGTCATATTGATGCCGTTGGTCGCAAAGCCGCCGAGCGCCTTGTAGAGCGCGGCGGGCAGGTTGCGCACGCGGAAGACGAAGGTCGTCACCAGCGGGCCTGAATCGCGCTCGGCCCATTTGGGTTCGCGCGCCAGCACCACGAAGCGGGTGGTGTTGTGGTTCTCGTCCTCCACGTCCTCGGCCAGGATATCGAGCCCGTAGATCTCCGCCGCAAGGCGTGAGGCGAGGGCGGCGCAGGCCTTGTCGGCGCGCTCGGCCACGAGCCGCGCGGCGCCTGCCGTGTCGCCGGAGATGATCGGACGGATACCGAGCCGGCGGATGATGTCGCGGCACTGTCCCAGTGCATGGACATGGCTTTCCACGCTGCGGATGGTTTCCAGCGTCGCCCCGCGCGGAGCCATCATCTGATGATGGATCGGCAGAAAATATTCGCCGACGATGTACAGGCCCGAGCGGGGCAGCAGCTGATGGATGTCAGCGACGCGGCCGGCGATCGAGTTTTCGATCGGGATCATGCCGAGGTCGGCTTCGCCCGACGAGATCGCGGCCAGCGCGTCCTCGAAGGTGGCGCAGGGCAGCGGCTCGGCCTCGGGATAGGCCTCGGTGATGGCGATGTGCGAGTTGGCGCCCGGCTCGCCCTGGAATGCGATTTTCATATGTGGTCTCGAAGCGTGGTCAGAACATCAGGAAGATGGCGAGAGTTCGCGGCGCGCGGTCTCGAGGTCCGGCGGCGTGTCGACGCCGCGCGGCACGTGATCCACGATCGTCACGTCGATCCGCATCCCGGCCTCCAGCGCGCGGAGCTGTTCCAGCTTTTCGCGCTGTTCGAGCGGGGAAGGCGGCAGGCTGACGAAGCGCGCAAGCGCGGGCCGCCGGTAGGCGTAAAGGCCGATGTGGTGATAGCGCGGTCCGTCGCCATAAGGAGCGGTGGCGCGAGTGAAATAGAGCGCGCGCAGACGGCGATCGGACAGCGCGGAGCCGACAACCTTGACCACGTTGGGATTGGTGTCCTCTTCCGCGTCGCGGGTCGGGGCGGCGAGGGTCGCGATATCGACGGCCGGATCGGACAGTGGCTCGGTCACGGCGCGGATGTTGTCCGGCCGGATGGTGGGAAAGTCGCCCTGCAGATTGATGACGATGTCGGCCGCGCCGTCAGGGTCGGCGACGGCCAGCGCCTCGTGGACGCGGTCCGAGCCGGAGGGGTGATCGGCCCGCGTCATCACGGCTTCGCCACCATGGGCGTGCACGGCGTCGGCGATGGCGGGCGTGTCGGTCGCGACCAGCACCCGGCCGAGTTCGGCGGCCTGCGCCCGGCGCAGTACATGGACCACCATCGGCACTCCCGCGATATCGAGCAGAGGTTTGCCGGGCAGGCGCGTGGCGGCCATCCGGGCGGGAATCACGATAACGGTGCGCGGGTTGCTCATGGGTCGGGCAGGCTCGGGCGCGCGAAGGCGCGCGGCACGCACGGCCCTGCGGGGCCGCGAACAGGCGCGTTATACGGGTTGCCAGAGCGGGGGCAAACCGTTATCTCAAAACATAGTGCGGCCGAGTCCGGGACAGGGCATGAGATCAGCATGAAAAATTCTGCGGGGGAGCGTTAAGGATCATGGATTCCTTTGAGCTTAACAAGATTTTGGGCGCGATCCTGGGGACCTGCCTGTTCCTCATGGTCATGAACATCGCTGCCCATGCCATCTTTTCCCCGCTCAAGCCCGAAAAGCCCGGTTTCGATATCGCCGTGAAGGAAGAGCCGGCCGCCGGCGGACCCGCTGCGGCGGCCGTTCCGGAGGAGCCGATCGAGAAACTGCTGCAGACGGCCTCGATCGAGAAGGGGATGACTGCCGCCAAGAAGTGCGCGTCCTGCCATACCTTCGACAAGGGCGGCCCCAACCGGGTCGGACCCAACCTGTTTGGAATCGTCGGCGAGCCCAAGGGCGAGGGCCGCGGCTTTAATTTCTCTGCCGCGATGAAGGCCAAGGGCGGGACCTGGACCTTCGACGATCTGAACAAGTTCCTTGCCAACCCGAAGGGCTTCGTGCCGGGCACCGCCATGGGCTTTGCCGGCATCAGCAGGGACACCGAGCGGGCTGATCTGATCGCCTACCTGAATTCGCAGTCGGATCATCCCGAGCCGCTGCCGACCGCAGCCAAATAGGCCGCGGGCATCGCTCGCGGGATGACCGGTGGCCGGGCGCGATCCCGGCCATTTTTTCGTGAACAGTCGGCTTTCAGGACTTTTGGTCGCAGTTCGCCGGTTTCCCTTACGAGAACTTCAGGAAAAATCCGACACAATCTGGCGAAACCTTCCCTATACTGACGACGGGAGCGACCCCAAATCGGCCGTTGCGCCGGATGTGACAGGATCGACCGCTTGAAGCTGACCCGACGCCGCCTGCTGGAGGGCGGAGCCCTCGCCATCGTTGCACCCGCCCTGCCGACTGCCGGGCTTTTCACCCCTCCTGCGAGCGCGCAGAGCGCCGAGCCCGCCTGGCGGCACGCGATCTCGCTGTTCGGCGACATCAAATACCCGCCGGACTTCAAGCGCTTCGATTATGTGAATCCGGACGCGCCGAAGGGTGGCTATTCGCGCCAGATCTCGCTCGGCACCTTCGACAATTTCAACATCGCCGTGGCCGGCGTGAAGGGCTCGCTCGCGTCCGCCGTCGGTTACATCTACGAGTCGCTGACCACCGGCTCGCAGGACGAGGTCTCGACCGAATACGGTCTTCTCGCCGAGAGCGTGCAGCATCCCGATGATTTCTCGTGGGTGACGTACCGGCTGCGGTCCGAGGCGCGCTGGCATGACGGCAAGCCGGTGACGCCCGAGGACGTGATCTTCTCGCTCGAAACCTTCAAGACCTACAGCCCGATGTACGGCATGTACTATCGCCACGTGGTCAAGGCCGACAAGGTCGGCGAGCGCGATATCCGCTTCACCTTCGATGCGCCGGGCAACCGCGAGCTTCCGGCCATCGTCGGGCAGCTCACGGTGTTGCCGAAGCACTGGTGGGAAGGCACCGACGCGCAGGGCCGCAAGCGCGACGTCTCTGCGACGACGCTGGAGAAGCCGCTCGGCTCCGGCCCCTACCGCATCAAGGATTTCAGCCCCGGTCGAACCATCGTCATGGAGCGGGTGAAGGATTACTGGGGGGCGCAACTGCCGGTGCGGATCGGCCAGTACAATTTCGACGAGATGCGTTTCGAGTTTTTCCGCGACAACACCGTGGCGCTGGAGGCCTTCAAGGCCGATCAGGCCGACTGGATTCTGGAGAATTCAGCCAAGCAATGGGCCACGGCCTACGATTTTCCGGCGGTCGCGGACAAGAAGGTCGTCAAGGAGGAGTTTCCGGTCCGCAGTTCGGGGCGGATGCAGGGCTTCGTTCTCAACCTGCGGCGCGAGCAGTTCAAGGATGCGCGGCTGCGGCGGGCGTTCAACTTCGCTTTCGACTTCGAGGAGATGAACAAGCAACTCTTCTACGGCCAGTACACCCGCATCAAGAGCTATTTCGAAGGCACGGAGCTAGCATCGTCCGGACTGCCCGAGGGCGCCGAGCTCGCGATTTTGCAGGCGGTGAAGAACGAGGTGCCGCCCGAGGTCTTCACCACGCCCTACAGCAACCCGGTGAACGGCAATCCGGAGGCGGTGCGCGCAAACCTGCGCGAGGCGGTGCGCCTTCTGAAGGAAGCCGGGTTCGAGGTGCGCGACCGCAAGCTGGTCGATCCGTCCGGCAAGCCGGTCGCGGTGGAATTCCTGCAGCAGGATCCGTCCGGCGAGCGTATCGCGCTGTTCTACAAGCCCGCGCTGGAGCGCCTCGGCGTGACAGTGTCGGTGCGCACCGTGGACGATGTGCAGTACGAGAACCGCGTCCGCAGTTTCGATTTCGACATCATCACCAAGGTGTGGGGGCAGTCGCTGTCGCCCGGCAATGAACAGCGCGAATACTGGGGGGCTGCGTCGGCCGATCGGCCGGGCTCGACCAATCTTTGCGGCATCAAGAACCCGGCGATCGACAAGCTGATCGAGCGGGTGATTTTCGCGAAGGACCGCACCGATCTGATTGCCGCGACCAAAGCGCTCGACCGCGTGCTGCTGTGGAATTTCTATGTCGTGCCGCAGTTCACCTACGGCTATCTCCGCTATGCGCGGTGGGATCGCTTCAGCCATCATGATCCGCTGCCGAAATATGGCGTATCGGGTCTGCCCGCGCTGTGGTGGTTCGACGAGGAGAAGGCCGCGCGGATCGGCCGGCGATCTTGACGGGAGCGCGCCGATGAAGCTCTCCCGTCGCCTTGTGATTGCTCTTGGCGGCAGCGTCGCGGCCGCCGCCGCGCTGCGCCTGACGCCCGGTTTCGCCGATGACGAGGCGGAACGGCATGGCTTGTCGGCCTTCGGCGATCTCAAATATCCGGCGGATTTCGCGCATCTCGACTATGTGAACCCGCAGGCACCGAAGGGCGGGGCGTTCTCGACGATCCCCTCGACCCGCTCGTTCAACACCTCGTTCTTCACGTTCAATTCGCTGAACAGCTTCATCCTGAAGGGCGACGGCGCGGCGGGCATGTTCATGACCTTCGCCTCGCTGATGTCCCGCGCCGGCGACGAGCCCGACGCGATGTATGGCCTCGCCGCGCGCGGCGTGCGGGTCTCGCCCGATCGCACGCGCTATCGCTTCACGATGTGGCCCGAGGCGCGCTTTCACGATGGCAGCAGGCTGACCGCGCAGGATGTCGCATTTTCGCTCTCCATCCTGAAGGAGAAAGGACATCCGATCATCCAGCAGTTCGTCCGAGACATGGTGTCGGTCGAGGCGGCGGACGATGCGGTGGCGACGGTGACCTTCGCGCCGGACTGCGCACGCGACGTGCCGCTGTTCGTGGCGGGGCTGCCGATCTTCTCGAAGGCCTATTACAGTTCGCGGCCGTTCGACGAGACGTCGATGGAAGCCCCGCTCGGTTCCGGGCCTTACAAGGTCGGCAATTTCGAGGCCGGGCGTTTCATCGAGTATGTGCGGGTGAAGGACTGGTGGGGCGCGGATCTGCCGATCTCGCGCGGCCATAACAATTTCGACACCGTGCGTTTCGAGTTCTACCGCGACCGTGATGTCGCTTTCGAGGGATTCACCGGCCGCAACTATCTCTACCGTGAGGAGTTCACCTCGCGGATCTGGAATACGCGATACGACTTTCCGGCGATCAAGGACGGCCGCGTGAAGCAGGAGATTCTGCCGGACGACACGCCGTCGGGCGGGCAGGGCTGGTTCATCAACACCCGCCGCGAGAAATTCAAGGATCCTCGCGTGCGCGAGGCGCTGATCAACGCCTTCGACTTCGAGTGGACCAACAAGACCATCATGTATGGCGCCTATGTGCGCACGGCCTCGGTGTTCCAGAACTCCGACCTGATGGCAAACGGGCCGCCCTCGCCGGAGGAACTGGCACTGCTTGAGCCGCTGCGCGGCAAGGTGCCGGACGAGGTATTCGGCGAACCCTACGTGCCGCCGGTCTCCGATGGATCGGGACAGGATCGGGCGCTGCTCCGCAAGGCGTCGCAGCTTCTCAACGACGCCGGCTATGTCATCAAGGATCGCCGGCGCATGACCCCGCAGGGCGAGGCGTTCCGGATCGAGTTCCTGTCGTCGGAGCCGTCGTTCCAGCCGCATCACATGCCGTTCATCAAGAATCTCGGCACGCTTGGCATCGATGCCAGCTTGCGCATGGTGGACGCGGTGCAGGAGCGCGCGCGCCGCGACGATTTCGACTTCGATATCATTGTCGAGCGGCTTGGCTTCTCGACGGTGCCGGGCGACTCGCTGCGCTCGTATTTCTCCTCGCAGGCGGCCGCGATCAAGGGTTCGAACAATCTCGCCGGCATGTCCGATCCGGTGATCGACGATCTCATCGCGCGCATCGTCGCTGCCGACACGCGCGTCAAGCTGGTGACGGCGGCTCGGGCGCTTGATCGCGTCATCCGGGCCGGGCGTTACTGGGTTCCGCAATGGTATTCCAACAAGCACCGGCTGGCCTATTGGGATGTGTTCGGGCACCCGCCGAATTTGCCGAAGTATCTGTCGGGCGTCGGTGCGCCTGACTTCTGGTGGTCCGATGCCGCGAAGGCGACGCGACCGGAGCAGACGCAGAAGCCATGAGCTCTTATATCGCCCGCCGCATTCTGTTGATGATTCCGACCCTGCTCGGCATTCTGTTCGTGTCGTTCGTTGTCGTGCAGTTCGCGCCCGGCGGCCCGGTGGAACGTGTGATCGCCCAGCTCAGCGGCGCGGACACCGGCGTCGGCTCGCGCATCTCCGGCGGCTCGGGTGGTGATTTCGGTGCGCGCGCGCCGCAGGCGGGCGCAGGCTCGGACGCGGTGAATTCGAAATATCGCGGCGCGCAGGGGCTGGATCCTGACTTCATCAAGAACCTGGAAAAGCAGTTCGGTTTCGACAAGCCCGCGCCCGAGCGCTTCCTGCTGATGGTCTGGAATTTCGCGCGCTTCGATTTCGGCAAGAGCTATTTCCGCGACGTCAGCGTGGTGCAGCTCATCAAGGAGAAGCTGCCGGTGTCGATGTCGCTCGGCATCTGGATGACGCTGATCACCTACCTGATCTCGATTCCGCTCGGCATCCGCAAGGCGGTGCGAGACGGCTCGCAATTCGATGTCTGGACCTCGTCGGTCGTCATCATCGGCTTTGCGATTCCGGGCTTTCTGTTCGCGATCCTGCTGATCGTGCTGTTCGCGGGCGGCTCGTTCTTCAGCATCTTTCCCCTGCGCGGCCTGACATCGGACGGCTGGGAAAACTTCCCCTGGTACATGAAGATCGCCGACTATTTCTGGCATCTGGCGCTGCCGCTGATCTCGATGGCGCTCGGCGCATTCGCGACCATGACACTGCTGACCAAGAATTCGTTCCTCGACGAAATCCGCAAGCAGTATGTGATGACAGCGCGGGCCAAGGGATGCAGCGAGCACCAGATTCTTTATGGCCACATTTTCCGCAACGCGATGCTGATCGTGATCGCCGGCTTTCCCGGCGCGTTCATTCACGCGTTCTTCTCCGGCTCGCTGCTGATCGAGACCATCTTCTCGCTCGACGGCCTCGGGCTGCTCGGTTTTGAAAGCGTGCTCAACCGCGACTATCCGGTCGTTTTCGGCACGCTCTACATCTTCTCGCTGGTCGGCCTTGTCGTGAACCTGATCTCCGATCTCACCTATATGTGGATCGATCCGCGGATCGACTTCGAGACGCGGGAGGTGTGATGGACGCAACCGCTCCCACGCCGGTCGAGACCACCGCGCAGTCGCCGCTGGGCGAGAGTGTGCCGCCCTCGCAGCACCGCCTTGCCGTTTCGCCGCTCAACCGTCGCCGCTGGCAGAATTTCAAGGCCAACCGGCGCGGCTACTGGTCGTTCTGGATTTTTCTGTTCCTGTTCATCACCACGCTGTTTGCCGAACTGATCGCCAATGATCGCCCGATTCTGATCCACATGGAAGGGCGCTGGTATTTCCCGGCCTTCGTCACTTATTCGGAGACGACATTTGGCGGGGACTTCGAGACGGCTGCCGATTATCGCGATCCGTTCCTGCAAAAGATCATCGCGGAAAAGGGCGGCAGCGTATGGTGGCCGCCGGTCCGCTATTCCTACAGCACCCACAATCTCGATCTGCCGACGCCCGCACCCTCGCCGCCGACCTGGCTTCTGAGCGAGAAGCAGTGCCAGCCCGTTCTGGAAAAGAAGGGCCTCAATAGCTGCAGCCAGCTCGAATACAACTGGCTGGGTACAGACGATCAGGGCCGCGACGTGCTGGCGCGGCTGATCTACGGCTTCCGCATCTCCGTGCTGTTCGGCCTGACGCTGACGTTGTTCTCGTCGGTGATCGGCATTGCCGCGGGCGGCGTGCAGGGCTATTTCGGCGGCTGGGTCGATCTCGGATTCCAGCGCTTCATCGAGGTATGGACCGCGATCCCCTCGCTCTATCTGCTGCTGATCCTGTCGTCGGTGCTGGTGCCGGGATTTTTCGTCCTGCTCGGCATTCTGCTGCTGTTCTCGTGGGTCTCGCTGGTAGGGCTGGTGCGTGCCGAATTCCTGCGCGGCCGCAACTTCGAATACATTCAGGCGGCGCGCGCGCTCGGTGTCTCCAACGGCACGATCATGATCCGGCATCTGCTGCCGAATGCCATGGTGGCGACCATGACGTTCCTGCCGTTCATCGTGTCGTCCTCGGTGATGACGCTGACGGCGCTGGACTTCCTCGGCTTCGGCCTGCCGCCGGGCTCGCCTTCGCTCGGCGAACTGCTGGCGCAGGCCAAGGCCAACGTGCAGGCGCCGTGGCTCGGCCTCACGGGCTTCTTCTCGGTGGCGGTGATGCTCTCGTTGCTGATCTTCATCGGCGAGGGCGTGCGCGATGCTTTCGATCCGCGCAAGACATTCAGGTGAGGTCGCTGGTGAGGTTGCAAGTGAGGTCCTTGGCGTGACCGGGCAAAGCCCCCTTCTCGACGTTCGCGATCTTTCCGTCGCCTTTCATGGCGGCGGCAAGACGTCGCTCGCGGTGGACAAGGTCTCGTTCAGCATCGGCAAGGGGCAGTGCGTCGCGCTGGTCGGCGAATCCGGCTCCGGCAAGTCGGTGAGTGCGCTCTCGGTCCTCAAGCTGCTGCCTTATCCGAACGCTTCGCACCCGACCGGCTCGATCCTGTTCAATGGTCAGAACCTGCTGACCATGAACGAGAACGCGATCCGCAGGATTCGCGGCAACGATATCGCGATGATCTTTCAGGAGCCGATGACCTCGCTGAATCCGCTGCACACCATCGAGCAGCAGATCAGCGAGATCCTTCAGCTTCACCGCGACATCAGTTCGTCGAAGGCGCGGGAGCGCACGCTCGAACTATTGACGCAGGTCGGCATCCCGGAGCCGGAAACCCGTCTCGGCAGCTATCCGCATCAGTTGTCGGGCGGTCAGCGCCAGCGCGTGATGATCGCCATGGCGCTGGCGAACGAGCCGGACCTGCTGATTGCGGACGAGCCGACCACGGCGCTGGACGTGACGGTGCAGGCGCAGATTCTCAAGCTCTTGTCCGATATCCGCGCGCGTCTTGGCATGAGCATGCTGTTCATCACCCACGATCTCGGCATCGTGCGGCGCATCGCCGATGTCGTATGCGTGATGAACGGCGGCAGGATCGTCGAGCAGGGCGCGGTCGAGGACGTATTCGGCGCGCCGAAGCATCCTTACACGCGGGCCTTGCTCGCGGCCGAGCCGAAGCCCGATCCCGCGCCGCCGCGCCCCGAGGCGCCGGTGGTGATGGAAGCGGACAATCTCAAGGTCTGGTTTCCGATCAAGCGCGGCCTGATGCGCAAGACCGTCGGCCAGATCAAGGCGGTCGATGGCGTGTCGGTTTCCGTACGGCAGGGCGAGACGCTCGGCGTTGTCGGCGAGTCCGGTTCCGGCAAGACCACGCTGGGGCTGGCGCTGCTGCGGCTGATCTCCTCCGATGGTCCGATCGTGTTTCTCGGACGCGACGTGCAGGGTCTGCGCTTCAGGGAAATGCGGCCGTTCCGGCGCGATATGCAGATCGTGTTTCAGGATCCGTTCGGCGCGCTCAGCCCACGCATGTCGGTCGGCGATATTATCGCCGAAGGGCTTACCGTGCATCAGCGAGACCTGCCGGCGGAGGCGCGCGAGGAGCGTGTGGTCAAGGCGCTGCGGGATGTCGGGCTCGATCCGGAGACCCGCTTTCGTTATCCGCACGAATTCTCCGGCGGTCAGCGCCAGCGCATCAGCATCGCCCGCGCCGTGGTGCTGGAGCCGCGCTTCGTCGTGCTCGACGAGCCGACCAGCGCGCTCGACATGCTGTTCCAGTCGCAGATGGTGGATCTGCTGCGCGACCTCCAGCGCAAGCGCGACCTCACCTATATGTTCATCTCGCACGACCTGCGCGTGGTGGCGGCGCTCGCCAGCCATCTGATCGTGATGCGTCACGGCAAGGTGGTGGAAGAGGGCGCGGCGGCCGAATTGTTCAAGAGCCCGAAGTCGGACTACACGCGCACTCTGTTCGCCGCAGCGTTTCGGCTGGATACCGATCCCGCTGCTGCGGCCAAGGTGATCAGTTAGGCCTTCCGACCCAGCTTGTGGGCAGAGCCTGCGCCCTTTCGTCCGCGCGATGATATCGGCATGCTGGGACGAAAAGGATCTTTCGGCCTTTTGGTCCCGGAGACGGTACGGCATGAAGCTTCACGGTTATTTCCGCAGCAGTGCAGCCTGGCGGGTGCGCATCGCGCTCAATCTCAAGGGCGTCGCGGTCGAGCATGTGCCGCATCATCTGCGCAAGGGCGAGCACTGTTTGCCCGCCTATCTGGCCAAGAACCCGCAGGGCTTCGTCCCGACGCTCGAACTCGACGACGGCACGCTGCTCACGCAGTCGCTCGCCATTCTCGAATGGCTCGATGAGGCACACCCCGATCCGCCGCTGCTGCCGCCCGATCCGGTGCGCCGCGCGCGGGTTCGCGCTTTCGCGCTGGCGATTGCGTGCGACATACACCCGTTGCAGAACCTGAAAAGCCTCGGGCGCTTACGGAGCTACGGTCTGCCGGAAGATGCGGTCACCGGCTGGGCGGCGACCGCCAATGCCGATGGGCTCGCCGCCTGTGAACGGCTCATCGCAAACGAACGCGGCCCGTTCTGCTTCGGCGAGACGCCGACGCTGGCGGACATCTGCCTTGTGCCGCAGTTGTTCGGTGCGCGCCGGTTCGGTGCAGACGTGGGACAGTTCAAGCGACTGCTGGCGGCCGAAGCCGCCTGTGCGGGTGTTGAGGCTTTCGCCGCGGCGCAGCCGGAACGTCAGATCGACGCCGAATGATTGCGAGAGTTTTTTCACGCGCAATCATGAAGGCAGGGCAGTGCCAAAGCGTTTTCGGGCGAAGTGGGGACCGGTTCGCGTGAAGAAAACGAATCAAATCAGAAACCTCGGGCAGTTCAGCATTTCGATGACAAGTTGAACTGCCCTAGGGAATGGGACGCGCGCTTAGCGCGAGGCCGGCTGTTCGAACGCCGCGCGCAGGCGGTTGAGCTGCGGCACGAGCGGATTGCCGATCGGCCGTTCGACCGGGCCGTGCAGCGTGACGTCGAGCCGGCGGACCTTGGTCTGCAGGGTCATGGACCGCGCGATCAGATCCTGAAGATGCACGGGCAGCCGCTCCAGCATGTCGGGCGCGCCGGGTTCGGCCGCCGAGAGCTTCACCTTGGTTTTTTCGCGATTGGCCTGATGCAAGGTCATCTCGCCTTCCTTGACCGCGCGGTGCAGCAGCAGCCAGGACGCGAGCTGCATCAGGCGGGTGGTGAGGCGCATGCTTTCGGTGGCGTAGGTCAGCCCGGCGGTGCGATCGAGGCCCTTGGCCTCGGAACGGCCAGCGCCGTCGAGATAGGCCGCGGTTTCCTCGACCAGGTCCATGCCCTCGCGGAACAGGGTGGTGAACACCGTGGAATTTGTCAGTCGTTCGCTGAACTGAACCAGATCAGCCTGGACAGGCGCACATTCCGACATGCGATAACGCCTCACGCTACTGTTTACACTTCTTAACGCCGGACCTCGCCAAACCGACAGTCTCAACCGCCGGGAAGCAACAGGCCGCTTCCGTTATGATGAACAAACCATTACCGCGGCGACGGCGGGAGTCCAGACCGGCCTTCGACAAACGCCGAATATGGTTTCCGGCGCGGCCGGATTGTGCCGGTCGCGTGCTGGATCCGTTCGCGGATGGGAGGCGATGTCCCGGCATGGGACACAAAAAAGGGCCGCCGTTTCCGGCGGCCTGAAGTCGATAACAGGGAGGCGTCAAACAGAGTGGACAGGAGCCACTCGGTGTCCAAACAAGGACATGCACAGGTATGGCTGGAAAAGCTTAATTTGACGTAAATTGAACGATTATTTTCAGGGTTTCTTTGCCATCTGTCGGCGCGGAGGCCGGCCTCACGATCTGAAAAGCTGATCGGCGGCGCTGCGGCTGGCCTGCTTTTTCTCCGTTTCCGCTTCGAGTCGGCGGATTTCCGCGCCGAGCAACAGAATGCGTTCCCGCAATTCCTCGACCGACAGGAGCGAGAGGTCCTGTCCGATCTCGTGGCTGAGCTCGCGGTGTGGTCGCTCCTCGTCGTTGATCGCCATCAGCGTCTCCCTCGCTTGCGGTTGCCAAGGCCGGCCCGCGTTGCCTAAGCAGGAGCAAAGTCCGGCAGAGGAGAGAATCATGGAACCGGTGCCCGAGCAAATGACGGTGGTGGCCATCAGCAAGCCCGGTGGGCCCGAGGTTCTGGTGCCGGAGCAGCGGGTGGTACCCCAGCCCGGCCCCGGCGAGCTGCTGGTGCGGGTGGTTGCGGCGGGCGTGAACCGGCCGGATGTCGCACAGCGCTCGGGCAGCTATCCGCCGCCGCCGGGTGCGAGCGACCTGCCGGGCCTTGAGGTCGCGGGCGAGGTCGTGGCGGTTGGGCCGGGCGTGAAGGTCAACAGGATCGGCGACAAGGTGATGTCGCTGGTGTCCGGCGGTGGCTATGCGCAGTACTGCATCGCGCCGGATGCGGTGGCGATTCCGGTCCCCGCCAGCTTTTCCATGATCGAGGCGGGCGCCACGCCGGAAACCCTGATGACGGTCTGGCACAACGTGTTCGAGCGCGGCGGCCTGATATCCGGCGAGACGCTGCTGGTTCACGGCGGGTCGTCCGGGATCGGCACCATGGCGATCCAACTGGCCAAGGCTTTCGGCGCGCGCGTCATCACGACCGTGGGCTCGGACGACAAGGTCGCGGCCTGCAAGGCGCTCGGCGCGGACGTGGTGGTGAACTACCGGGCCGAGGATTTCGTCGCGGCGACAAGAGACGCCACCAGCGGGGAGGGGGCGCAGGTCATTCTCGACATGGTCGGAGGCGATTATGTCGAGCGCAATTACGATGCGGCGGCAGTCGATGGCCGCATTGTCCAGATCGCGACTCTGGCCGGCGCGAAAGTGACCGTCAATATCGCCAAGCTGATGGTCAAGCGGCTGCACCACACCGGCTCGACGCTGCGGCCGCGCACGCTTGCCGACAAGGCGGCCATGGTGGCGGCCATCCGCGAGAAGGTCGTGCCGCTGTTCGAGGCCGGAACCATCCGGCCACAGATCGACAGTACCTTTGCGCTGGCTGACGCGGCGGATGCCCACCGGCGCATGGAGACCAGCCAGCATATTGGCAAAATTGTGTTGCTCGCCTGAGAATTGCTGCATCTGCGCTGGCGCAGGAAGACTTTGTTTTCTCAGGTATTCGTGGCATTGATCTGGGTGTTGGATGCGAATCCTGCCGCAGCCGGGCGCTCTGGTGATCTGTGGCAGGTCGTCGCATGGGTGACGAATGCGGAGAAGCTGAATTGCGCTGGGTGAAGCGCCTCGCGTCTTGGGCGCTTGGTCTCATGGTTGTGGCGGGTTGCGCCGTGGGCTCCACGCCCGCGCGCGCGGTCGATGCCGTGAGCGTTCGCACCGATGCGCCCGCCATCGATCTGACTGATGTGCTGGTCCGTCAGCGCAGCGATACCGACCGTATTCAGGTCTCCACCGCGCCAGGACCGGACGGCATTGTCCGCCGGATCGAGGTGCGCGCCCGCGAGGGCGGCCAGAACTGGGTGGTGTTCGCGCTCGCCAACAACACCGACGATCAGCTCGACCGCCTGATCGTGGCGCCGCACTACCGCATCGTGTCGTCCGGTCTGCTGTGGCCCGACCTCGGTCTGTCGCGCATTGTGACCATTACCCCGTCGAGCGGCGACAGGCCGGAGCGGCAGGACAGTCCCACCGCCGATATCTTCCGGATCACGCTGGACCCCGGCGCAGTCATCACGTTCGTCGCCGAGCTGCGGAGCGACAAGCTGCCCCAGCTCTATCTGTGGGAGCCGGAGGCCTACAAGGACAAGGTCAACTCGTTCACGCTCTACCAGGGGATCGTGATCGGCATTTCGGGCCTGCTGGCGCTGGTGCTGACCATTCTGTTCGTGGTGAAGGGCAGCATCATGTTTCCCGCCGCCGCGGGGCTGGCATGGGCGGTGCTGGTCTATATCGGCGTCGATTTCGGTTTCTGGGGCAAGGTGTTTGACATGTCGGCCGGGGCGGAGCGCGTCTGGCGCGCTGCCGGCGAGGCGATTCTTGCCGCAACCCTGCTGGTGTTTTTGTTCGCCTATCTGAATCTGTCGCGCTGGCATGTGCGCTATTCGCACATCACGCTGGGCTGGCTGGTGTTCCTCGGCTCGCTGGTGGCGCTGGCGCTGTTCGATCCGGCAGTGGCCTCCGGCATCGCGCGCATCTCGCTGGCGCTGATCGCGGTATTCGGCTTCGCGCTTGTCGTCTACCTGTCGTTCCACGGCTTCGACCGCGCGGTGCTGCTGATCCCCACCTGGTTCCTGCTGGTCGTATGGGTGGTCGCCGCGGGTATGACCGTGGAAGGCCAGGTGACCAACGACATCGTCGGACCTGCATTGCTCGGCGGCCTCGTGCTGATCGTGATGCTGATCGGCTTCACGGTCATGCAGCACGCCTTCGCGGGCGGCAGCGGCACGTCGGGCGTGGTATCGGACATCGAGCGTCGCGCGCTTGCCCTGACCGGCTCCGGCGACCTGATCTGGGACTGGGACGTGTCGGCCGACAAGGTGTTCACCAGCCCGGAGACCGAGCACCTGCTGGGCCTCAAGCGCGGCACCCTGGAGGGGCCGGCGGCCTCGTGGCTCGAAGTGCTGCATCCGCTGGATCAGGACCGCTTCCGCGCGGCGCTCGACAGCGTGCTGGACCAGCGGCGCGGCCGGCTGGTGCAGGACTTCCGCCTGCGCACGTCGGACGGGCACTTCATGTGGTTCGCGCTCAAGGCGCGGCCGGTGGTCGGATCGGACGGCGAGGTGTCACGCGTGGTCGGTACGCTGACCGACGTGACGGAACTCAGGAATGCCGAGGAACGTCTGCTGCACGATTCCGTGCACGACAATCTCACCGGCCTGCCGAACCGCCAGCTCTTCCTCGACCGGCTGAACGCCGTCTCGGTGCTGGCCAAGACCACGCCGAGCCTGCGGCCGACCTTGATGGTGATCGACCTCGACCGCTTCAAGCAGGTCAACGATTCCGTCGGCATCGCGGTCGGCGATTCCATCCTGCTGACGCTGGCGCGGCGCATGGCGCGGATTCTGAAACCGCAGGATACGCTGGCGCGCATCGCCGGCGATCAGTTCGCCCTGATCCTGCTGTCGGAGCAGGAGCCGGCGCGCATCACCAATTTCGCCGAAACCATCCGCAAGACGATCCGCGCGCCGATCACCTTCAACGACCGCGAGATCTTCATCACCGCCTCGATCGGTCTCGCACTGTCCGATCCGGAGGCTCCGCTGTCCGAGGAGATCATCAAGGACGCGGAACTGGCGATGTATCACTCCAAGCGCATCGGCGGCGACCGCATCGACGTCTACAAGCCCGCGATGCGTGCGCGCAAGACCGACCGGCTGACGCTGGAATCCGACCTGCGCCGCGCCATCGAGCGCGAGGAAATCACCATCCTGTACCAGCCGATCGTGCGCCTGGAAGACCGCGTGGTGGCGGGGTTCGAGGCGCTGGCGCGCTGGGATCATCCGAAGCTCGGACGTATGTCGCCGGCCGAGTTCATCTCGGTCGCCGAGGAGATCGGACTGATCATCGATCTCGGCATGTTCGTGATGGATCAGACCGCGCGGCAGCTCTCGACATGGCAGCGCGCCATGCGCTCGCGCGATCCGATCTTCGCCAGCGTCAACGTGTCGTCGCGCCAGCTGCTGCGTCACGATCTCATTCACGACATCCGTACCGTGCTGTCGCGCTCGTCGGTCGCGCGCGGCACGCTGAAGCTGGAGATGACCGAATCGCTCGTGATGGAGAATCCCGAGCATGCGGCGCAGATGCTGCAGCGGATCCGCGAACTGGGCGTCAGCCTGTCGCTGGACGATTTCGGCACAGGCTATTCGTCGCTGTCGTATTTGCAGAAATTCCCGTTCGACACGATCAAGATCGATCAGTCCTTCGTGCGGACCACCGGGCGCGGCACGCGGCCGGTGATTCTGAAGTCGATCATCTCGATGGCGCACGATCTCGGCATGGATGTCGTCGCCGAAGGCGTCGAGACGGATTCGGACGCGGTCGAACTGTATCAGATGGGCTGCGAGTTCGGTCAGGGCTTTGCGTTCGGCGAGCCGATGGAGGCCGATGCGGCCATGCGGCTTCTGAGCGAGACACGGCTCGAGGCCGTCGGATAGTCACGTCCGCCCGCAACAGGTCGCGGCAGCTCGATGAGGGCGTCATGAGCGGATCGGCAACCGAGGCGAATGTCGAACCGCCGTTGACGCACCCGGAGGAGATGCGCGCCGACTATGACCTGCGGATCGGCAGGTCTTTCAATCTGAAGGGAACAGCGCGGATCACGCCGGCGGGTGTCGTCACACTCGGCATCGCCGTCGCGGCGATTTTATTGTCAAGCGCTGTTCTGGTACGTGCATCGCGCGCGGCGAAGCCAGACACAGGCCGCTGGGCGAAGCCGAACGGCTGGGCGAAAATCACGCGGTCACGATAAGCAATCGCGCAGCGGAACGCGTCCTGAGTTGCGCCATCCTTGCACGCGATCCCTGCGCCTCAGGCGTGCTGCTTCACGCGTGGCCCGATGCCGACGACAGCATACCGGGATCAATCCCGATCTTGCGGAGGGCTCGCGTGTATTTATCGTCCAAATCGTCGCCGAAGATCAATTCCGGATCGGCCGGGCAATGCAGCCAGCCATTGCTCTGGATCTCGGTTTCAAGTTGGCCGGGGGCCCATCCGGCATAGCCGAGAGCGAGGATCGCATGCTTGGGACCGGAGCCTTTGGCGATGGCTTTCAGGATATCGAGCGTCGCCGTGAGGCACACGCCGTCGTCGATCGGCAGCGTCGCGTTCTTGATGAAGAAGTCACTGGAATGCAGCACGAAGCCCCGGCCGGTTTCCACCGGGCCGCCCTTCATGATCTGCATGGATTCCGCGCTGTGGGGCAGCCGGATCTGATCCATTTCATCGATGATGTCGAGCTGGACGAGAAGCTCCGGGAAGTCGATCGAGCCGGCGGGCCGGTTGACGATGATGCCCATCGCGCCTTCCGCCGAATGCGCGCAGATGTAGATCACCGCGCGCTCGAACCGCTCGTCGCCGATTTCCGGCATCGCGATCAACATCTGGCCGTCCAGATAGCCGCGGCCGGAAAGCTCCTCGTCGCTGTCGTCTGGTTCGCTCATCGGGGATTTGTCCATCCGCTTCGCCATAACGACTCTCTCTTGCCTTTATCCTGATATTGGGTGCTCGTCCTGTCAATCAACCCCAATGGCCGCCGCCGCTCACATGGTATTCAATGGCGGTCGGCAATCGCTTGCACTAGAGACATCGCATGACCCTGAATGTTCCCCTGCGGGCCGCGTCGCGCGTCGTCGCCGTCGCGATCGGCCTCGGCTGCGCGGGCGCGCGCGCCGATGACGCTTCGCCCTGGGTCGGCGATCGCCATTCGGAGGTCAGGCTGGTCGCGGGCTCGCGCAGCGGCACGGTTTTGCTTGGCGGCGTTGCGATCCGGCTTGAGCCGGGCTGGAAAACCTACTGGCGCACGCCGGGCGATTCCGGTGTTCCGCCCCGATTCGATTTCTCCAAATCCGAGAACGTGGAAGCCGTCACCGTTCTGTGGCCGGCGCCGGGCAAATTCGACGATGGGGCGGGAGGCATCGCCTATGGGTACAGGAAGCAGGTGCTGCTGCCGCTGCGGATCGTGACGCGCAACGCGGACAAGCCGGTGATCCTGCGCGCGGCGATCAGCTATGCGGTCTGCGAGAAAATCTGTCTGCCGGTGGAAGCCTCGCTCGAACTGCCGTTTGCGAATGTCGTGAGCATGGAGGATGCGGCACTTTCGGCGGCTCTGGACACCGTGCCCAAGCCGGCGAATATCGGCGACCCGAATCCGGTCACGCTTCTCGACGTTCACCGCGAAGGTGCTTCGCGGGTGGTTGTCGATGTCGCCGAGCCGCAAGGGACGCCGGTCGATCTGTTCGTCGAGGGCCCGACCCCCGACTGGGCCCTGCCGCCGCCGCAACCTGTCGCGCATGAGACGCGCGGGGTGAAGCGGTTCGCCTTCGAACTTGAAGGGCTGCCGTCTGGCGTCAAGCCGGACGGCGCAGCGCTGAAATTTACCGTCACGGGCGGCGGCAAGGCCTATGAGTTCAATGTCAATCTGGATTAGCCTGCCGCCGCTTCAATCGAGTGCCGCATGCGGACGGCGTCCGCATGATGCGTGTTGAGAGATCCGGCGACCGCCCGGAATAGCCAGACATCGAGGGAGACGGACATGAGCATCAACGTCGACGACAAACTGCCTGAGGCGACCTTCAGGGTCATGACGCCAGATGGCATTCAGGTGAAAACGACCGACGATATCTTCAAGGGCAAGACGGTAGCCCTGTTCGCGGTGCCCGGTGCGTTCACCGGCACGTGTCACAAGATGCATATGCCGAGCATCTTTCTGAACGCCTACGCCATCAAGGCGAAGGGCGTGGATACCATCGCGGTGGTGTCGGTCAACGATGCATTCGTCATGCAGGCATGGAAGCGCGATACCGACCAGCGCGACGAAGCCATCTTCCTGGCGGACGGCAATGCCGATTTTGCCAAGGCAATCGGTATGGAGTTGGATGCCTCGGGAAACGGTCTCGGCATTCGTTCGAAGCGCTATTCGATGTTGGTTGAGGACGGCGTGGTGAAGAAACTCAACCTTGAGCCCAATCCCGGCAAGGTCGAAGTTTCCGGCGGCGACACGCTGCTGTCGCAGCTCTGATCCGGTCGCCGCCAGGACGATCCATCGACATCAGCAAAAAGGCCGGGCATTGAGCCCGGCCTTTTTCATCTGGGACGCTTCGCGGCGATGCGCGTCGCGTCAACTCTTGGATTCGGCCTTGTCGGCTTTCTTGCTGCCGCCGAAGCTCGACCGGATGTTGTCGAACAATTCGATCTTGACGCCGTTGCGGTGCATGATCATGCCCTGCTGCAGCACCGAGAGCAGGTTGTTCCAGGCCCAGTAGATCACGAGACCGGCCGGGAACGCGGCCAGCATGAAGGTGAAGATCAGCGGCATCCAGTCGAAGATCATCTTCTGCGTCGGATCGGGCGGCGTCGGGTTCAGCTTCATCTGGAACCACATCGTGATGCCCATGATGATCGGCCACAGGCCGAGCACGAGATAGTGCCCGATCACCGGTACCTGGCTTGGATCGAACGGCAGCAGCCCGAACAGGTTGAACAGGTTGGTCGGGTCCGGTGCGGAGAGATCCTTGATCCAGCCGAAGAACGGCGCGTGCCGCATTTCGATGGTGACAAACAGCACCTTGTACAGCGAGAAGAACACCGGGATCTGGATCAGGATGGGAAGGCAGCCCGCGACCGGGTTGATCTTCTCCTTCTTGTAGATCTCCATCATCTCCTGCTGCTGCTTCAGCTTGTCGTCCGGATAGCGTTCGCGCAGTGCCACGAGTTGCGGCTGGATGGCCTTCATCTTCGCCATCGAGGCGTAGGATTTGTTGGCCAGCGGATAGAAGATCGCCTTCACCAGCACGGTGACGAGCAGGATGGCGACGCCGAAATTGCCGACCAGATGGAACAGGGCGTCGATCAGCCAGAACATCGGCTTGGTGATGAAGTAGAACCAGCCCCAGTCGATCAGCAGTTCGAAACGGTTCAGCTTGAGCGTGCTGTCGTAATTGTCGATCAGCTTGCTTTCCTTGGCGCCGGCGAACAGCCGTGCCTGCGCCGTGCCGGTGGCTCCGGGGGCGACTGTCTGCGCATCGAGCAGATAGTCGGTCTGGTAGGTGGTGATGGTGCCGACGGGGTTCGATGAGAAGCGGGCCTGAACGGCTGCGTCTGTGGCGGGCAGCAAGGTCGCGGCCCAGTATTTGTCGGTGATGCCGAGCCAGGCGTTGGTCGCCTTGAAGTTGACCGTCTTGGCCTCGTCGATCTTCTTGTAGCTGTATTCCTGCAGGCCGTCGCTGCCGAGCACGCCGATCAGGCCCTCGTGCAGGATGTAGTAGCCTTCGATATGCGGCAGACCATGGCGGGAAATCAGCGCGAACGGATAGAGCGTCACCGGCGCGCTGCTCGCGTTGCTGACCTGGTCCTGCACCGAGAACAGGTAATGATCGTCGACCGAGATGGTCCGTTTGAAGGTGAGGCCCTCGCCGTTGTCGTAGGTCAGGACGACCGGCGTCGTCGGCGTCAGGTTGCCGGAGCCCTCCTGGGCCCAGAGCGTCGACGCGTCAGGTATTTTCGCCGTGGTGCCGGCGGCCGCGACCCAGCCGAACTCCGCATAATAAGGATGCGGCGAGCCCGACGGCGAGAACAGCTGGACGGCCGGAGACTTCGGGTCCACCGTCTCGCGGTATTTCACCAGCGCGACGTCGTCCACCCGCGCGCCCCTCAGGGAGAGGCTGCCGGAGATGTTCGGCGTCTCGATCTTGATGCGCGGCGCGGCGGAAAGCGCGGTCTCGCGCGTGGCCGGCGCGGGGGCCCGCGGCGTCGGTGCGGTGCCGGGGGCTGCGGGCGTGGTCGATGTGGCGGTGCCGGCCGGGGCATCCTTGGCCGCCTGCTTGGCCGCTTCCACCTGCGCCTGCTGGGCGCGTTGCGCCGCCTGCTGCTTCTCCATCTGCGGCATGTTGTAGAAATACTGCCAGCCGATCAGCACGAGGCCTGACAGGATGATGGCGATGATGGTGTTGCGGTTGTCGCTCATCGGTCGGGTCTCGTCATTCCTGGCTGGATGAGGGGGAGCGCGGTGCGATCCCGGCTTGTCGTCGCGGGCGGGATCGCCCGCGGCGTGCTCCGTTCGGTTCATGGTCGAGCCGTCCCAGCGCGCCGCGCAGATCGGCAAGCATCACGGCAAAGCGGCGGCCGAGCGCCTCGCGCCGACCGACCAGCACATAATCGTTTTGGGGCTGCAGCGCCATGGGGTCGAGCAGCCGCACCAGCTCGCGCAGCCGGCGGCGGACACGGTTTCGCTCGGTGGCGGTGCCGACCTTGCGGGACACTGTGAAGCCGACTCGCGGCGGTCCGGCCTCGTCGCGACGGCGTCGCTGAACGATAAAGCCGGGACAGGCCGCCCGTGCGCTCTCAGCGGCAGCGAGGAAGTCCGCGCGCCGCTTGAGCCGATCCATGGCTGGCCGATCCCGGTCGAGGGGGAGGGAGTATATCCGCTCAGGCGCTCAGGCGCTTGCGGCCGCGCGCACGGCGCGCAGCCAGAACCTTGCGGCCGCCGGTGGTGGCGAGACGGGCGCGAAAACCGTGACGGCGCTTGCGCACGAGCTTGGAGGGTTGATAGGTCCGCTTCACGGGTCGTTCTCCGCTGATCGTCCGATCGATCACAGCTGGGCGTGAGATCGGCGGCTCTCAGATCGTATGATTGGGATCGTCCCGATGGCCATGGCCATGCCATGGTCCGGCCGGGCCGGTGCATCGCGGACAAGTGTTGGCGCGGCTTATACGGGAGCGTCCCGTTTTCGTCAACGTTGCCACCCAGAAAGATCGACGGAGTTCGGCGCGGCAAATCATCCGGTGGCTTGCCGATCCGGGTGCCGGGAATATATCGGATGCCCAGATGTTTGACGTACATTCCCAGCTGTCGCATGATAGCCGGGGGCAGAAGCAGGCACGACCGGCATCAAAGACGGCTTGGCCGGATCCATGACCGGCTGTGATGAATCGGCAGGATTTCGCTCCCGTGGCGCCCGACAGCTCCTCCTCGCGGTCCCCGCGCCCATCGGTCGGGAACCCACCGTGCAACCGCTCGTGGTTCAGGCCGTGGCGGCAACTGGGCTTGTCCGGCAAACTGCTGGCGCTGACGGTCCCCATCATTCTGCTGGCGGAGGTGATGGTTTATGTTCCCTCCATCGCCAATTTCTTCACCAACCGGCTGAATGACCGCGTCGCCGCGGCCCGCACGGCGGCGCTGGTGCTGGACGCCGCCCCGAGCGGCATGGTGCCGGAGTCACTGGCCCGCCAGATCCTCGCCAGCATCGATGCCCATGCCGTCGCCATCAAAACGGGCCAGCAGCGCAGACTGCTCGCGGTGGCCGATCTGCCGCCGGCGATCGATCATGATTTCGACGTCCGGAATATGACCGCGTGGTCGGCGGTGGTCAGCGCCTTCACGATCATGACGGAATCGGGAAACGAGGCGATCCGGATCATCGGTCCGGGCCCGGGGGCGGCCCGCTACCTTGAGGTTGTCGTCTCTGAACGCCCGCTCCGGACGGCACTTTACCGCTTCTCCGGCAACCTGTTCGTGGTGTCGCTGGCCATCGGCGTGCTGACCGCGGCGCTGATCTACTTCGCGCTGCATTACCTGTTTGTGCGCCCGATGCGCCGGCTGGCCGAGAGCATCGTCGCTTACCACCGCGATCCGGAAAGTTCGGCGCAGGTCATCGTGCCATCCCAGCGCGGGGATGAAATCGGCATGGTGGAGCGTGAACTCGCTGCCATGCAGCACGACGTGGTCTCGATGCTGCACCAGAAGAGCCGGCTGGCCGCGCTCGGCCTGGCCGTCTCCAAGATCAACCACGACCTGCGGAATCTGCTGGCATCGGCGCAACTGATGTCGGACCAGCTCGGCAACGTGCCCGATCCGCGGGTGCAGCGCTTCGCGCCGAAGCTGATGCGCTCGCTGGAGCGGGCCATCGCGTTCGCCCAGTCCACGCTGTCCTATGGCAAGGCACAGGAAGCGCCGCCCGACCGCAAGATGGTCCCGGTCGAGACCGTGGTTCGCGACGTGCGGGAATCCCTCGGGATCACGCCGGAGGCGCCTGTGACGTGGATCAACGCCATCGAGCGGGGGCTGACCATCGATGCCGACCAGGACCAGTTGTTCCGGGTGCTGCTGAATCTGGCCCGCAACGCGGTGCAGGCTCTGGAGTCGCTTGGGGATTCCGACGACGGGCCTCGCCAGATCAGGGTCACCGGCCGGCGCGAGGGCGCCGTGGCGATCATTGAGGTATCGGACACCGGCCCGGGCGTGCCCGCCAAGGCGAAGGAGCATCTGTTTGAGGCCTTTCAGGGATCCGGCCGCTCAGGCTCGACCGGGCTGGGGCTTGCGATCGCGGCAGAACTGATCCGGGCTCACGGGGGCCAGCTGAGGCTGGTCGATGGCACCATCGGCGCCACCTTCCATATCGCCATCCCGGATCGCCCGGTCGAACTCTCATCTCGCAGGAGCGAGCGGGCGCGCGCCTAGCCGCGGGTCTTCCTATCATCGTATGAAGGCTTTCGCGTCCGATCACGCATCGGGCGATGGCACTCCGGCCGGCTGTCCTGAGGCAGGTCCGGTGGCGTGGAATTGCGCGGAAACCTTGAATCTTGCGTGCTTACCAGTTTCCCGGTAGCCGGCCGAAAATGTCGAAAGCCGCTTGCCAATCCGGTGCGGAGCCGCTAGCTATGGCCGCCTTCGCGGCGGGCTCGCCGTGGGGGATATGGCGGCGTCAGACTGCATCGCGCCACGCGGGGAAACCCGGGCGATGCACCGCATGATACCGCCCTGCAACGCCAAGCCTGCATTGCAAAAATGCCTTGCATCGCGAAGTTGTTGCGGCACGCGCCCGTAGCTCAGCTGGATAGAGCACCAGACTACGAATCTGGGGGTCAGAGGTTCGAATCCTTTCGGGCGCGCCATTCAAATCAGGCTTTTCCTGCATTTTTGACGGCTGGGGACACCAGTTTCTTGTTTCCGGGGACACCCTGGGGACACAAATTCGCTTGGTGCCTGCCGGGAATAGCCGGGATCAGGCGGGATTTGGTGGAGCAATGCGTTTCGACTAGAGACAGAGTTTGGGCGTCATATGACGCTTGTAACTTATTCTAAGAGTTCCCTGCCGACAGTGCCCGTGCCTTACGGCCGATCGCCTGCAATTGTGGCTCAGATATCGCCGACAGTATTTCGGCCATGCTCATCCAGAAATCCGGAAAGCCGCTGTCCAGCGCCTTGTCGAGCCAAACAACCGCCCCGGATATCTCTCTGTCGCCGATCAGCATCCGCGCGTGATTGAACTGCGCCCAGCAGTCTCCAGCCTCGGCACCGGCCCGGAAGAACTCGCGCGCAGCGCTCTCGTCTGCGGCAACGGCGCGGCCCTCTTCATGAAACAGGCCGAGCATGTTGAGCGACTTGGCGTGGCCGAGGCCCGCGGCTTTGACATAGTATGTATATGCAAGGCCATCGTCGCGCTGGCAGCCACGCCCGCGGGCATAAGCGTCAGCGAGATTGAACGTCGCCCATGCATCGCCGAGCTCAGCTGCGTGGCGGAAATAGGCGACCGCCATCTCTTCGTCGACCGCGACGCCCCAGCCGCGCTCGTAGCATCGCCCGAGCATGTTGAAACCGCGCGCGTCGCCGTGACGGCTCGCGATCCGAAACCATTCGAGGGCGGCATCATGGTCGCCACGCTGAAGCGCGAGCTGGCCGAGCAACAGTTGCGCCTCGACAGAGGAGAAGCCGGACTCTTTCCGATCGGCACGCGGCTCCGGCAACGCATTCGTCCCGGCGTCGCCCGCGCACGCCGTCATCACAGCTCGGCCCAGCGGCGCAACAGGTTGTGGTAGTGATTGACGAGCCCGAGCACCGGCGCGCTGTCGTCTCCGAGCAGCTGCCGAACGCCCATGATCGAGCGATCGAGCTCGTACATCGTGGTGCGCATGCCATCGTCCTTGACCAGGGACTGCGCCCAGAAGAACGACGCCCAGCGGCTGCCTCTGGTGACGGGCAGCACGCGGTGCAGGCTGGAAGCCGGATAGACGACCATGTGGCCGGGCGGCAGCTTCACGGTGTGACTGCCATAGGTGTCCTCGACGACCAGTTCGCCGCCATCGTATTCGTCCGGATCGCTCAGCATCAGCGTGCTGGAGACATCGGCGCGCATCCGCATGCCGCCGCCACCGGGGATATACCGGATCGAATTATCGACATGCGTGCCAAACGTCATGCCGACATCGTATCTGTTGAACATCGGCGGCAGAACGCGCAGCGGTAGCGCGGCGGAATTGTAAGTCGGATTGCGGCCCAGCGCCCGGAGCACGATGTCTCCCAGTTCGCGCGCCTCGTCGCTATTGACCGGAATTTGAAGGTTGCTTTTGGACTTTGCCGCCTGATCGCCAGCGGTGATCCGCCCGTCATCCCAGCGCGAATTCTGCAGCACGGCCTTGCAGTGAGCGACCTCCGCGGAGGTCAGAACATCAGGAATTTGAACTAACATAAAACCCGGGCCTCGATCGCTCCCAGCGGATCGCAGCACTCAACACGCCAAACGGCAGTTCGTGCGAAATGGGGCAGGCTCCGCAGAGCCCGCCCCGATTCTGTCTCAGAACGTCGTGCCGACATTCACCAGGAAGGTCCGGCCCGAACGCGGCACTGCACGGCCTGTCGTCTGGTACGACTGGTAGTTCCGGTGATCGGTCAGATTGTAGAGGTTGAGCGAGACCCGGAAATTGTCCTGCTTGTAGCCAATCATGCCATCAAGCGAGAACGTCTCTGGGATCATGCCGGTGTTGGCCGAGTTGGTCCAGAACGACGAAGCATATTGCACGCCGCCGCCGACCGTGACCACGCCCGGCCACATCACCACGCTCGGCACGATGTCATAGGTGGTCCAGAGCGTGAAGTTATGATGCGGCACGCCGGTCGCGGCGTTCCCGATGTTCGCCGCCGTGCTGGAGTAGGTCACCCGTCCGTCGAGGTATGAATAACCAAGCATCAGGTTCCAGTAGGGGGTCAGCTTGCCGGTCGTCCCGATCTCCACACCGCGAATGCGGACGCCTTCTCCGTTGTCGGAGAAGCCGACGACGACTTCACCCGTATCGGGATCAACGGTGTAGGAATTGGACTTCTCGATCTGGAAGATTGCGCCCGTTAAGCCGAGGCGGCCACCGAGGAAATTGAGCTTGGTACCGAGTTCGTAGGAGTCGGCACGCTCGGGCTCGGCGCCGACCGGCCCCGGCACTTCAGACTGGTTGCCGCCCACCGCCACTGCGATGTCGGTGCCGACCGGACGATAAGACCGCGCGAACGAGGTGTAGACCATATAATCCTTGGTCGGCTCCCAGATCAGGCTGGCCTGCGGACTGAATTTTTCCGCGTCGGCTGTCCCGCCGATCGCGGTATTGGTGGTAGAAAACGTGCTGCTGAAATGATCCCAGCGAACGCCAGCCTGCACCGAGAACTGATCGGTCAGCCACATCCGGTCGCTAACGATCAATCCGACATTGCTTGAGTTCGCGTTACGCAGATTGCCCGGATAGGTCAGGTAGGCGCCCGGCGTCATCTCGGGGTTAGGATTGACCACCGTCTGGTTGTTGACGCGGCCGACCCACGTTCCCAGATTCCGCTCGTCCTTCTGATAGCTGAGATCAAGACCGGCGACGGTGCGGTGCCTGAAACCGCCCAGCACGAAGTCGCTCTTTGCGCTGAGCACGTTCTGCACGCCGAAGCCGTTCTGCATGAAGGCCAGACCGCCGCCGGCGCCATAGGTCATTGCGATATTCTGACCCCGCAACAACGACTGCAACCCTGCGAAGGTCACCCCGCCCGGAACGGTGGACGCGAAGTCGCGATCATAGATGCTGACCCGCGTGTCGTTGCTGACTGTGATGCCGTTGCCCACATCCCAGGAGAAGTTTGACGTCATCATATGGGTGTTGGTCTTGTCGCGATCGAGACTGCGCGCGTACGATGTCGAACGATCAAAACCTGGCACGCCATACTCAAGCAGCGGGCGATAGATTCCGTCGGCGCCCGGAGCCATCGACTGGCCGTAATCCGGCGTGCTGTTCCGGTGAAGATAAGAATAGCCGAGGTGCCAAACCGTGTTGGTGCCGAGGCCCATGCCGAGATCGAACGCCGCGCCGTAGCGCTCATCCTTGATGTTGTCGCGGTCAGCCATGTGGCCGCCCTGATACATGCCGTTGATGCGCAGCGCCGTGGTCCGGTCGATCTGGATGTTGCTGTCCACCGTGGTGCGATAGGCGGTCCCCGATGCAACGTTCTGATCAACATTGGTGACCGTGCCCAGATGCGCCTTCTTGCTGGTCTGGTTGATCAGACCGCCAAGATTGCCGACGCCGAACACCTCGCCGGTCGGTCCCTTGATGACATCCACGCTCTGGGTGTTGAAGGCGTCGCGCTTGTAGGCGCCGAAGTCGCGCAAACCGTCGACATAGATGTCGCCCTTGGCGCTGATGCCGCGCATGCGGAACTGGTCACCGTTCAGGCCGCCGTTGCCTTCGCCGGTCGCCATCGTGATGCCGGGCACGTTGTACAGGATCTGCTCGAGCGTCGAAGCCTGCTGCTGACGAATGATCTCCTGCGGAATCACGGTGACGATCTGCGGCGTGTCCCGCACGGTCCCCGGCATGCGGGAAATGCCGATCGAGGCATTGTTGGTGTTGCCCGAGACGCCAGCGCCACCGGCGATGGGGGTTCCCGTTCCCGAGGCGGCACTCGGGGCCGGCGGCGCAACCGCGCCGGAACGCGGCGTGACGCGTGCCCGCTTCTGGGTGCGAGCGGTGCGCGCGCGAACACGCACTTCAGGGAGCGCACTCGGATCCTGTGCGGCGACTGCAGTGCCTCCGCCGGAAGAATTGGAAGTTGTTGAGCCCTGAGCATGCGCGGACCATGGGATCAATCCCACAGCCATTGCCAATCCTGCGGTCGCCGTCGCCGACACGAGGACATGTGAAGACGCTTGCTGCTCGTCGATGCTCATCGAATTCTCCGTGCGAATCAGTGCTGTCAATAGAACAAATGACCGACAGCATTGATTTCGCCTATACGCCTCGGAGTTTGGCACAGACAAGTATTCGCCTTTTTGAAAGCCTCCACTAAGGTAAGTTAATACGCCATCAAAAGCGGCCAGCCTTGAATGAATTTCGAGTGTTGCTTTTGTGCAAGAGCGAGATGCCGTCACTTTCCGCGCCGGCCTACTTCTTCTTCCCCCGCTTCGCCAACCTCACCCCGGCCCCGCCACCGTTCTCCGGGATGAACTCAACGCCGGCTTTTTCGAGGGCGGCTTGCACCTTTGACCGTGCATCGTCAGACACCGCTGGCCCTGCCGCGTCGTCGCGTTCCATTCGTTTGATCGTCGGGAGAGAAAGCCCCGCAGCAGCGGCCAGTTCGGTTTGAGACCAGCCGATTAGCCCGCGCGCGGCTCGAATTTGTTCGATCTTTATCATTAAAATCTCTTGACCCATTTTGGATCATTGCATATGATCCATTTAGTATCACGAAGCAATTCCAGAAAGCAACCCACATGACCCAGAAAAGCGCCATTCCGGCGAACGGCGGAGCTTTGCCCAAAGCAGATCGAGGCGCGGTGATGCGTCTCGCATGGAAGCTGTTCCGCCTGCGGCACGATTACCCGCGCAATTCCTTCAACAGCATTGGCCGGGCCTGTTTCTCCCGTTGCCTCAAGGAGGCGTGGCGGCAGACCAACGAGGCGCGGCGGTTCGCGGCCCTGTCTGCCGAGGAGCGCGCCGAGCAGATTGCCGACCTCGAATACGAAATCTGGCGCGAGCAGCACAACGACCACTGGCCGTCCGCGTCCCGCAACATCGACGCCCTGCGCGCCCAGCTCAGGTTTCTGTCGTCGGTTCCAGCCCAGCAGATCGGAGGATAAGCCCATGATGACGCGCCAAGACATGATGCAAGCCGGCAGCATTGCTGCTGCCCTCAGTTCCCCGGCGGTCGCCGCCGATATCCATTCTGAACTGGTCGACCTGATCGATGAGGTCAGTGATTGCCAGTACGCATTGCAGGTCGCGAACGACGCTGCCGACCGTGCGGAGGGTCAGCTTAAAGGCTGGAAGGCCAGGAACCGCGAGCCGGACAGGGAAACGCAGGCGCAAGAGTATGCCGTGTGGCTTCAGGCAAAGAACAAATTCTGCCGGCGCATCAAGTGGAGCAAGGCGTTCTCCGATCATACGGCCGCCCACATGGCCCTGCGCACCGCATGCGAGGAGGTCTCCAAATACGACTGTCGCAACCTCGCGGAAATCCGGCTCAAGGCTCTGGCAGCCATTCAGTTGGACGACCCGAACTGCACGATTGCGCAGTCCATCGCCTATGATCTGGTCAACCTTCTCGCGCCGAGTGGCGAACAGCAGTCGGAGCGCGGCGCATGATTACCCGTCGTCTCGCTCTGTTTCGCATCGCCGCAACTACCGCTGTTGCCGCCACGGGTGCCGCTCCGGTCGTGGTGGCTGCCGTCCAGCCCAAGTCCCCGGAAAATCCCGACCTCGTTCGGCTCGGCAGGCATCTTGCTCGGCTGGCCTCGATCCACGACCACCGCACGGCGGAGTTGGCAAAGGCGCGTGCGGCCTATGACGCGGATTGTCCGGCATTGCCGGGCGCGCTGCGGGCCACCGGATATTCGCGCCGGTTCATGTCGTTCGAGCAGCAATGCGACCTTGATGGCAGCGTTATGTGGACTGCTGTCGGGAAAAGCCACTTGCCCAGCATGTATCACACGGTCGAGAACATCCGACGCGCCCTCGAAGAACTGCCAGCCGTCACCGAAGACATGACGGATGCCGAGAAGTTTCGGCGGGACTACCTGATGGAAATCCTGCCGATAGCCGAGCGGTACGAGCAGGACGTTGAGACCGCCATGGATCGGCATGGCGTGGTTGACGCTGCCGAGCGGCTCCATTGGGCCGGCCGTGCCATCAGCGTCGTCGTCGAGCGGATCGCGGCCATCCCGGCTGTGACGCCCGAGGGGATAACGATCAAGGCGCAAGCCTACGAGGTCGTCTCCAAGGTGAAGGACTATCGCGGCCACGCGAACTTCCTGATCGCGCCCAGCCTGGCCGCCGATGTCTGCCGTGTTCTCTCGGAGGGAGAAATAGACGCATGAACATCCAGATCAGCGCCCGCCAGCAGGTGGAAGCCGAAATCGAACGTCTCATCGCGATCCTCGATGCGATGGACGGCGACACGGATCATGAACCGTCGCTCGGCTGGCCGGCAGCGGCATTCGATATCACCACTCAGGGCCTCGTCCTGACGAGCGGCCTTGACCAGTTCAAGCCCTTCGGTGGCACCGACGACAGGGAGGAAGAGCATGACCGTTGATCTTGAAGACATATCCTACGGCGCGAACCGCCTCTACCAGCTTCTGTCCGTACTGACCGACAACATGGTTCAGATGGACTATGTGCGGGACGGTAAGCGCGACGAGAGCATGGACCAGGCTGCGGCCCTCGCATGGATCGCACGCGACCTTGCCCGACAGCTCGACGATGGGCTGAACGCAGCCTCCAACCTGTACGTGCTGAGGGACGACGGAGACGACCATCCGAGCAGAGAGGCCGCCTGATATGGCAATCGTCCACGCAGCAAAGCGCGGCCGCGTCGCGGCAGCCGATCCCGCCTTCGCCGCCATTGAGCACATGGAGGCGATGAAGCGGGAGTTTCGTGCCGCGATCCAGGCGCGAGACGAATTGGAGGACCGCCACGGCCACGCCTCTCCATCTGTGCGCCCGAGCGGCTGCGCCATGTCGTTCAACAGCCCGGCAGCCATAGACCGATGGGCAGATGGCGCGCTGGCGCAATCCACGGCCTGCCCGGACTCCATCGAGGCCGCGCGAACGTCGCTCAAGGCTGAGTTGGCTGCCCAGATCCAGCGAGGGGAGGCGAACGGCCTCGTCGCGGCACGGGCCAGAGCAAGGGCAGCGATCAGCGGCTATTGGAAGGCGCTCCGGGCGCTCTCGCTCACGCCTCCGACAACACCAGAGGGCGCAGCGGCCATGCTGGCCTATGCCGGAAAGCTGGGGACCGAGACGGCCGAGAATGGTGGCGGGAGCGTGGAGGATACGTTGCGTCACCTGTCGCGGCTCATAGTGACGGTGGGCAATTTTCTCGCAGAAAGCTATACGGACGGCTGGATTGGGACTAACACCAAATCTATGACCTAAAATTTTCCTTGCCTCTGTCCAGCTTGCGCAGCAGCGCGTGCCAATCACGATCCGCGACGAATGGATCGAAATTTTCGAACTGCTGCGCGGTTCGCTCACGAACGTGATCTGGTGGAAAGATCAATTCGCTACCCGCGCTTAACGCATCGATCTGAATGCGGCATGCCATTTCGAGATAGTACATCAACTCAAATGCATCGCGAACGCTCTTCCCGCATGTGAGAAGTCCGTGATTTGAAAGTATAAGTGCATTTTTCTGGCCGAGACTGGCGGCCAGGCGGCTCTGTTCCTTTTCATCGAGGGCGAGTCCGTCAAACGAGTGGTATCCAACACGGTTGTGAAAGCGCATCGCATGTTGCGAGATCGGAAGCAGCCCATGCTTCTGTGCCGATACCGCTGCACCGGCTTTGGTGTGGGTATGGAATATGGATACGGCGTCCGGGCGGGCGCGATGGAGAGCGGAATGAATAGTGAATCCTGTCGGATTGATGTCGAGCGGATCTTCATCGAGCACGTTGCCGTCGATATCGATCTTCACCAGATTTGAGGCCGTGACTTCCTCATAAAGAAATCCGAAAGAGTTGATAAGGAAATGATTGTCGGTTCCGGGAATCTTCAGCGAGATATGATTGTAGATAAGATCAGTCATACCGTAGTGAACACAGATGCGATAGCACGCCGCGAGGTTGACACGCGCCTGCCACTCCGCCGCGCCGACACGCGATTGCAGGCTGCGTCGCCGCTCCAGCGACTGGCGGATTCGATCGCTCGACATTCTAGTTAACTCCACTCTTCATCTGGATATGCGGGGCAGGCTCACCGGCCAACGCATTGTGGGCGGGGCGCCTGCGTCCTGTACTCTCGGTCACACCGAGAGCCAGGAGCAGTTCGTCTCTGATCGACGCGTGCGCTGTAGGAGCAATGGATCCGTTCTTGTCTCGCGCAATGCGGACATCCCGATCTACGCGACCCCGATCGAGAACAAGAACACGGTCTGACAGCTTGATGGCTTCGTCGATATCGTGCGTGACCATGAATACCGCCGGGTTATGTCTCTCGAACAGCTCAAGAACGAGATCGTGCATGGCGATCCGCGTCAAAGCGTCCAAGGCCCCGAAAGGCTCGTCTAGGAGCAGGACGGCTGGCTCTCTAACCAATGCCCGGGCAAGAGCCGCGCGCTGAGCTTCACCGCCGCTCAATGTTGCGGGCCACGCGTCAATACGGTGGGAGAGCCCGACCTCGTCCAAGGCATCGCGAACACGTTCATTCGCCTGCTTCCGGGTCAGTCCCATACCAACGTTGCGCGAAACTTTCTCCCAAGGCAGCAGGCGGGCTTCCTGGAAGACGATGGCGGCACTCCCACTCACATCGGCGATGCCACCATCGGGGCGATCAAGCCCGGCCAGAATTCGCAGAAGCGTGCTCTTCCCCGACCCGGACTTCCCCAGCAACGCAACGAATTCGCCGCGCCGGATCTGGAGGTCAACGCCGTTCAGGACATTGACTCCAGAAAAGGATCGTTGCACGCCCCTGACATTGACCGGAATCATGTCTCTATTTAACCTTGGTGACATCGAATACGTTGTTGGTCACGTCAATGAGATTATCCTGAAACCCGTAAGCATGGGTCTGGCGCGCGATCTGCTGGACACGTTTCAGGCCTTCTTCATCGATCGGGATAATTCGCGGTTTCAGGTTCCAGCTTGCTATCGTCTGAATGATCTTCGCTGGCGCGCCCTGCTTCTTGTAGGCTGCGGAGTCTATCGATGGATCAGCACCGGTCCTGGCCGCTCCGGCCACGAGGCCGTCGTATAGCGCTTTCACAGCCTGAGGATTCTTGTTGGCGAAATCCCGCGTCACGAAGTGAACCCAGCTGTTGAGCGACTTGATCTGCTTGCCGTCCACCAGAAGCCTAGCCCCGGGCACATTGATGGCGGCAGCGAGATACTGATCCCATGTTGCGATTGCATCAACATTCCCACTTGCGAACGCGGCGACCCCGTCTTCCGGGTTGTTGATATTAATCGTGGTGATGCCATCGCGGGTTAGACCGTTCTCCTCCAGCGCGCGCGCCACGATGTATTCGCCGGTGCCACCCTTGAAATTCACGGCGATTTTCTTGCCTTTCAGATCCTGAATCGAATTGATGCCAGAGTTGCCGCGCACCACGATGCCCTCGCCGAGATGATCGGCCTCGATGGCAAACAACAGAATGTCGCTCTTTGCCCTCGCCTCGTTGATCAGGCTGGCAAAGCCGCTCGATGTGATATCGATTTTTCCGGCTTTGGCTGCCTCGGACGCGGCAGGGTAGCTTGGGAATGGCCCGGCCCATTCGGCTTTTGCTCCGACCTTGGCCAGTGGTTCGCGGAGCGTTCCGTCAGTGTTGTCCAGGGACTGTATGGTCAGCGTGTTGGCGGCCGGGAGTTGGCCGATGCGAACGGTGATCGGCGGCTTTTCATCTGCTGCCCATGAGAGGGTTGCAGATGTCGCCACGGACGTCAGGGCGACGGCGACAAGGAGGGCGCGCCCCGCAGCACTTTTCGGGTGGAGATGTCTTTTCATGGTGATGCCTGTTGTGATTGTGGGGTGTTATTGCGCCACGTAGGCGCTTCTCCATCGCAGAAGACGGATCTCGAGAGCCCTGACAAACGCGTCGGTAAGAAGGCCGAGCACGGCGTATAGGGAAATGCATAGCAGCACGACGTCGGTCTGAGCGTACTGCCTGGCAGTTGACAGCATCGCTCCGATGCCGCTCTTCGCGTTGACTGACTCCGCCACGATCAGGACGGCCCACCCCAGGCCGAGAGAGTAACGCAGTCCAACAAGGACGGAAGGAAGCGCTCCGTGCAACAGCACGCGAAATGATATCTCCAGCGCGGATAGTTTATAAACTCTCGCAACCTCAACCAAGCGGCGATCGACATTGCGGATGCCGCTGAACGTATTGAGATAGAGAGGGACAAATACCGCCCATGCGACAAGGAAGATTTTCGACTCTTCTCCGATTCCGAACCAGAGTATGAAAAGCGGCACCAGCGCGGTAAACGGAATAGCCCGCGCCATTTGAATGGGCTTGTCCACGACCAGTTCGCCGATATGAGAGAAGCCGCTCGCAACCCCGATTGTAATCGCCAGCAGCAGCCCCATCAGCGATCCGACGCCGGCCCGCATCGCGCTGGCGCCGAGCGCATCCCACAGCGAGCCGTCGATCGCGCTGCCCCAAGCAGCCTGCGCAACCAGTGCCGGTCCGGGCAAAATCTGTTCCTGAAGAAGGCCAATGCTCGAACTCGTCTGCCAAACGATCAGCACTCCAATTGAACTCAGCCATGGCAGGATCGGCGCTATCATAAGCGAATGATCCTTCAGCGAATGATCCTTCTTGGCCTCAATATAACTCACAACGGGAATCTTTCTCGGGCGTCAGGCGATCGGCAGTTAAAGAGTTGGACGTCATGGCGACAGGAAAATTCTCACACGCGGATCCGCCGATGGGCAATAGGAGTGAATTTCAAAGTCAAATCTCGATCGAGGGATTCATGCTGATGTTCATTAGGCATCCGATCTGATTTTTCCCTCCGGCAATGGCTGGTGGAACGCAATTCGCGCTGCAACTAAATCGCCACCCTTCAGAGGGTTGAATCGAATGCAATGATGGATATGACGGGAGTGGGGTGGCGAGAGCTAAGTTACCTTGCCACCCCACCGACTCAATTCCAAACGATGGAAAGCTGGCCATCCAGAGCGTGCGCTGCCTTAGAGACGGCTCTTGAACTCGGACGGTCTCTGCCGATCCAAGCGGCCCTGTAGAAGTATGAGCCGGTATGGGCCATCTTATCCACCTCGCTCATGGACAGGTTGAGGTAGCGAGCGCGCTCCTTAATTTGGTCGATCACTTGATGACCAGTCGTTTTCATTTCCTTCTTGGGCCGAGGGAATTTTCTGCCTCCAGCTTGGAATCGTATCTGCTGCCACGTGTAGTTTGGGAGAGCAGAACAAATCTCTTCTCGCGAAGCGCCTGCAATCCACATTTTGCGAAGCTTGCTGAGTTCGCTTGCTAGCCAGCGATTCTGCTTCTTTCGCAATCCAAGCACGCCGGCCCGAGTGCGTATCGCCACCCAGGTTCGGCGGGGCAATTCCTCCATGAGCCGCTTCTTGTCGGGGAATAGCAGCTTTACCTTATTGATCTCCTCAGGCGTCCATGCGGCGCGATGCGAGCATGACCTCTTTCGAATCTGGCGCATGTGCTGAGCCTTGGCAGCATTCCGCGTTATCATCCCCAAGTCCATTTTCCGTCTCCGTCTGTTGCCCCCACGCGCATGATGGGCTGGCATTCGGAGAGAAGGAGAGGGCTTGATGGGAATGGCCGATCTGCCCGAGGAAAGCGGGCACGTTCAAACTTCAGACCAACAATCGACCAAGGTAGGCGATGCCTACGAGAATTGGGTTGCAGAGTCGCGAGGCCGCATTACCCGCCCCGTCAAACAGATCATCCTGTCTCGCGGTCCGATGGCATTGGCAGCGATCAGGTTGGCGATCCGGGGCACATCTCGGAGAGCCACCGCACAGCGCACACCGGGCTTGCCGTCGTTGCGCGGCCCTCACGGATAGCGGCGATCCTCTCCGCCTCAACTTCGGCCTCGGTCATGGCACGCCCTTGCGTCATGGCCCAGATCACGAGCGGCCTTGCTTCGAGGGACATGGCGCGCTCCAATTTTTCAACCCGCGCGGTCAGATTGCGGCTCATCAGAAAACCTCCTTACAAAGACGAACAGATCGGATTTGGTGGCTTCACCGGCTGCAATCATGTCGGTGGTCGCGGCCCGTCTGTGGGCCTCGTCGGAGTGATAGGTGAGGATCATAATCCGGGATTTACGCCCCACAGCGTTCTCGATCCTTCGCAGGCGAGCGTGGAGATTGCTGCTCATTTTGGCATACCCTCCTCGATAGCCTTGATGCGCGCCTCAAGGTCTGCCGTCTTGATGGACTCGGTGAAGGCCTGGACCATGTTCGACAGCGTGGAAGCCTCGGAGGGCGTCAGTTCGCCGGCCGCGAGCGCCTGAGCAATGGCAGCGCTGGCGGTCACGGCGTCCTCTGCGGTTTTCAGGGGCGGCATGTCGAAGGTGATCGGGGCGTCCTTCCGGGGCGGAACGATTCTCTCCATGCACAGCCGCAGGGCCTGCATGTCCCCGGCCAGCGCCATCTCCACGGCCTTCAACGTCAGGGCTTCGGCCTGCCCGTCCAGCAGGGATTGCAGGGCAAGCGTGGCCTTATTGCGGGAGCCCTGGGGACGGCCTGACGGGTTGCCGGACTGGCCCGTGGGGAACGGTATCCCACGCTGTTTCTTTGCTGTATTATCAGCAGAGGCTTTGGCTTTTGCCGTCATCTATTTCGACCCTGAGGTTTTTCCGATTGCAGATGTCCCGAACCACAAAGCTCGTGCTGGCCAGCGTCCTCTACATGGCGATGATGTATGCGCTGTACCGGATCGGGTTGTGGGCATACGAGTACGTGGGGGCGTGGATCGCGGTTATCGGCTTTGCCATCTTCTTTCCCATCGGCCTCTACATCGACCACCGCGACCGTCAGCGCTTGGGCTGAGTGGCCTGCCGCAGCGGCTCTCGCTGCATCTGGGCCAGCAACGTCGCCAGATCCTGGGTGGCCTTCGAGAACGGCGCGATCTGCTGCTGGCGTGTCTGTAGTCCGTGGAGCGCCTGCAACACCCGATCCCGATCTGATCCCTGAGCCGTCAGAATGCGCGCGGCGTCCTGCGCCTGCCGGTCAAGCTGGGCGGACTTCTGACTGGATCGCATCGCATTCGCCACCGCTCGGGTAGCCTGCTCCGCCGTGCCGACCAGCGTCCGGCCCGTCACGTCGGGCGTGTTCGTCACCGCAACCTTGTTCGGGAATTCCTCGCCAGCGGCCATGCGGGCCCGCGTCTGTGACCCGCGCTGGATCGCGGCATAGGTCTCGGCAAACTGCTTCTCCCGGTCAACGATGTGCAGGAGGCGATCCGCCTGTTCCTTTCCAACCACGGCTTGCAGCTTCTGCTGGTTCCAGTCCTTGCTGAACAGGTTGCGGGCCGCCAGCGCGTCGTTGACGGCGGTGCCCATCACCTCGTCCACCGCGTCGCGAGCCCCGAGCTTGAAGGCCTCGCGCTCGGCCTCCGACATATCGCGCACAGCGGCCACCAGATCGTCGGGTCGGGTGGATTTCTTGAACAGGTCGCGGCCGTCGTCCAGCGCGTTGATGATGGCGCTATCGGACCGGAACTGCTGGCGAGCCTGAGCGTAGAGCTTCTCGTCGGTGGCATTGTCGAGACTATCAACGATCCGGTTGCGGACCTCGATCAGTTGGGCCGCCTTGTTCTTGCGCCCGTTGCGCAGCGCCGCGTCGATATCGTCATCTAGATCAAGCTTGATGGTGTGGAGTTCGCGCGGATCGATGCGCTGGGTGTTGCCGCCGCCCAGCACATTGCGCACCCGCATGAGCGCGCTTTCAATCGAGTCCGGAGCCGGACCGCCCACCGCGACACGGGACAGGCCGGGCCGCAACTCGTCGTCCAGATATTGCAGGGCGCTGGTGATATCGACCGGCCGCGACTTCTCGAAGGCCTCGCCATAAAGACGATTGCCGGCCTCCTTACGCATGGCGCTGCGATGAAGGCGCTCTTCGCGGAAGTTCTGGTAGGGGCCGATGGTTTCGTCCACGCCCTGCGTGATGCGATCCGCGGAGGACTTGAACCGCCGCGTCACCGCGTTGCCGACCATGCGGCTGGCGGGGCCGGGCTGCGATGCAAGGGCTTCGCCCTGAAGACGCAGGTTTGGGCCGGCGTCAACCAGCATGGCCTCCGGTCCGAGACGTTGAAGAGCAGGCACGTCCACCGCGTCGTCGCTCAGGGCGCGAGCGATTTTGTCGATGGCCTTCGGCTCATACCCGGCGATGTCCTTCGGGGCCTTGTTGCCCAGACGGCCGACGAGCGCACCGGCTACGCGGCCCAGAACTGGCGAGCCTGCTCCAAGCAGCCCCCCAAGTCCGCCACCCAATGCAACGCTGTCCCCTCGCGTTGCAGCGTCCGCCGCGCCGATGGCTGCTCCCCCTGCGGCTCCCTGAGCAGCCCGCGCCCCGAGCGAGCCGACCATGCCGAGCGCGCGAGCTCCAGCCATCGTGTTGGCGAGTGGTACAAGACCCGCCACGCCGCCCGCCACGTTGAGCCCGGTGGAGAGATAGGGATGCTCCGCCTCGAAACTCGCATCGCGCTGCTGCTCGGTGGTGAGGTTCTTGGCGTAGCGCTCGGAGAAATTTGCCCCCTCCGATCCACGACCGAACATTGGCTGCGTGAGGGCATCGCCCGCAGCGGCGATGTTCTCCATCGCACCGCCGAGCACTGGAATGCCCTTGGCAACCTGACGGACGCCATTGTCCACGCCACTCAGAGCGTTGCCGATCTGCTGGCCGTAGGGCATGTCGGGAACGGCAGGCGCTTCCTCGGTCGTGCCCGTGGGGTTGCCCATGGCGTCATAGGAGGGCATCGCCGTGGGCTGTCCTTGCGGGGCTTGTGAAGTCTGCGGAGCCGGGCTCTTCGCAGAGAACGCCTTGAAGGCATTCGCCGCCGTCGTCATGTCTGGTGCTTCGACCTCGTAGGTCTTGCCGTTGGCCTCGATTTCAAAGACGGGCATCAGCGCTTCTCCCTGATCCGGACGCCATTGCCGGCATCGTTCCAGTTATTGCCGTTCGGTGCGGGCGAGGTCGTTGCCGGTGCCGCAGCCTTTGGCGGTGACCACGGTGCGAACTCACCGAAGTCCGGCAGAACGTCGGCGATGTTCATGCGCCCGCGCTCCGCGATGCCACGGTACATCTGGGCGTCCTGATCGAACATCTGCCGATAGGCATTCACGCGGGAATGCGCCTCGGTCATGATTTCGCTGCGCAGTTCGGGCGACAGGCGGCCGGTGCTGGCCATCTGAGATTTGACCTCGGCTTGCAGGCGCTGCGGCAGGGTCGCGATGGCCTGCGCCACGCTCATTTCGGACTCACGAACCACCGATCCGGGATCCATGACCTTGGCCAATCCGTAAATCAGATTTACGTCGGCTGCCCGGTTGTCGCGGCCCGCAGCATCCGTCATCGATTTGTAGACTGGCGCGGCCTGCGCCAGATTCTTGTAAGACGGCAGGCCCTGCACTTCATTGCGGAGCGCGGACACCGACTTCGGATCGGCCGGCATGGCGTCCGCCGTGGCGCGCTCGGATTGCGCCTTGCGCCAGACCTTCGGATCAACACCGGCCGGCGTCTGCGGAATGACGGATGAGCCCTGCCCCTGCGGTGCGGGTGGCTGATAGGGCGTCACGGTCTGACTGCGCGGATCGCGCCAGCCCATGATCTTCTCGCCCGTGTTCGGATCGGTGCCGACTTCCCCGAACTCAGGCCCCTTGTTCGGCTCGCCCTTCGGAATGGACCGCAGCAGATTGCCACGCTGATCCATGACGCCGATTGCGTTGCCAAGGTCAACGGTGGAGACTTTCTGGCCGGCAAGCAGAGCGTTGAGAACACCCATCACTGCCTTGCGGGCATCATCAGAGATGTACGGGTTGGACGCCGCCTGAATCAGCTTGTCCATGCTCGGGGCAGGCGCGGCGGCTGTGGGCTGCGTTGCTGACCGGCCGCCAGAGCCGAGAGCCTGAGCAATCTGGCCCATGGCGCCTTGCGGCTGCTGCGGCGCTCCGCCAGTGGTGCCAAGGGCCAAGGCCGTCTGCATCATGGCATCGTTGCCTTGCGATGGCGCTGCGGTTGCCGTCCCGGCCACTTGATAGGGCGCGGGTTGCCCAAGAGCATCGGCGACGGCCTGGGTGGATCGCGGTGCGCCCCCGATGAACTTGTGGTCCCCGATCATCTGGCCGGGGCCCTGCGCCCATGCCGGCATGGGACGGCCCAGCGATGTCTGCAATCGCGGCTCGATGAAATTCTTCGCGCCGTTGGTCGGATCGTCGCCGGTGTAGGCGCGGTCGAGAGCGGCGGACGCGGCTTGGTATTCGCGGCTGTTCGGATCGATGGCCGCCATCTTCGAACGACCAGCTGCCGTATTCCACGGCTCGAACTGATTGCGGGCGGTCACGACGCCGCTGGCCGTATCGCCGCCATAGCCGCCGTTCGCTGCCCGGTTGCGGATGACGCTGGCCACGGCCTGCATTCCGACCGGACCCTGATTGCCGGCCTCCGCAATGATGGTGCGCACAGCCTTGTCCCGATCCTGTCCTGAGGGAGGATCAAGGGGCGAGGGCTCGTCGTTGGAATAAATCTTGCCGGTCGTGTTCGGCTGTGGCTGTCCCGTCGAAGTCATGCCACCCGGCGGCAGCGATGAGGACTGCGGTAGTCCCTGAGATTGCGCCGGGGAATCCCCCTGCAAGCCGCGCAACGAGCCGTAAGCCTCCTGAATGATTTTTGCGCTCTCGGCTGCGTTGGCGCGTTCGGCCTCCGTCAGTTTGCGGTCCTCAACAGCATTGACCGCTGTATCCGCCAGTTGCGCCACGCCCTGCATCCAGTGCTGGATCGGCTGCTTCGGTTTTGCGTAGAGCGCATCGAGAATCTTGCGCTGGCGTGCGATGGCCTCGGGCGTCATCCGCCCGCTGTCACCACTGTTCGCGTTCAGAAGATCGAGAGCCATTGTGCTGGCCTCCTCAGTTCAATGCGCCTGCCGCAGCGGCGCAGGCGATCCGGGCAAGGAAGCCACATTCCACCGGACCGGTCCGGCCATGGCTGGCGATGCTGTAGAGCGCCCGCGCGATCAGCATGGGCGACTCATACTTGTGACAGAACGCGATGGCCTGATCGGCCATCTGGAAACCGCGCATGTTGTCGGTCTGCGGGTCGCCGCACTCTTCGACCTTCCAGAAATCCGGCTGACCCGTTCCCTCGGGCTGCTGCACGAAAGACGGGATGTCGCTCAACATGCGGTCCAGAAATTCGTCGGGATATTGCGGAGCATCTTCCATCACGCCACCCGAGTTTCGAGTGCGACGCCATCCGCCACAAGACGATCGATGATGCTTCGGCGAACGTATTCAGTGGGCGTCATCATCTGACGCTGCGCAGCCTCTTGGATGGCACGCGGGAGCGCTGGCGGGCACCTGATCTCGACCCGGCCTGAGAATCTTGAATCGATCGTCTTTTGGGAATCGCCCATAGCTATTTCCCTCTGATTTAGGTGTCTGGAAATCGCGTTTCGCCGCGATGACTGCGCCTGCCGAGATTTGATCTCTCAAAGCAGAGATGACCGGCTTTCGAGCCGAACGAGCCCTTCTGATCGGGCCTAGACCGGAACGGCTTCTGATCGCCGTTGGACTATTTATCAGGTGGCTCCCGCGTGAATAGGAGTCCCGACGTCGTGTGTAAGAATATAGGTGATTTGCCGTACGCCAGCAATCCGAAACTGCTGCCATGTGGATAGGGTGAATAAGATACCGAAATGTTCGTTCTTACAAATCCCACACCGGCACCTGCTCCGCGTCGGGAAAGCGTCGCCAGGTCAGGACAGCGTTCGAACGCCTGCGGATCGTGGCAGCATTGTCCGTGAGCGCCACGACCTCGCCCCGCTGGATCAGGAAAGCGAGGCCCCAGCAGCCGACACGCGGGGCCGGGGCGATGGGATGCAGGCCGAAGATATCGACCGTGCGCCATCCGAGATTGGTGGCCTGCTCGCCCCATTGGGCGAGAAATTCCGCGCCGTCGTCGATCATCGCGGACCACGCCTCGGGCGAGAATCCGTCCAGCGGATCGCTCGTGCTGATCTTACAAAGACCGTCTCGCCACTCGCTCGGGATATGCGCAGAGCGCAGAGCTTCGAGAGCAGAGTTCTGCTCTCTCACCCCTTGTTCAAAATCACCGGGGACAACTGGGACACCGGGGACACCGCCGCTAATATACTCGACTAACTCAGTTTTTGTGTCCCCGGTGGAATGCGCTTGCTGTCCCCGGTCAAAATCCACCGGGGACAGTGACGGTGCTTCACCGGGGACAGGAAAAGTGCGCTTTACCAACACCTTGGCTGCACTGTCCCCGGTGTCCCCGGTGCCACCGGTGATTTTCAATGAGGCTGAGAAGACTGCGGAGAGGTCTTTCAAGCTATGCATTGTCGTCACCCTCCATGAAGGTCGACACGACGTGGTAGACGCGTTGCTTGCCGAAGTTCGGCACGCGCATGGACTTGGCGAGGTGTTCTTTGTCCGCCGCTGCGATGAAGCCGCGATCCGTCAGAACGCGGGCGACCCGTTTCGCGTCCATGCCGGCACAGACATCGCGCCATGCTGAGGGAGTGATGAAGTAGTCCCAGCCGTCGCCCACCTTCAGGCGGTAGCCGGCCACGTCGCGCATCACCGGTCCGGAGTGGATCGGCGGCAGGTTGCTGTCGGCCCTGTTCTTGGCAATGTCTTCCTCTTCCCAGGCCGGGATGAAGCGGGCCATGCCGTTGGCGAGCAGGAAGGCGCGCACCTGCTCGATGCCCTGCCGTTCTTCCGCAGGCTCGCACCCGCCGCGCTGAACGATCCAGTCCTGAAGGCACCGGCCGGCAGCCCTGACCGCCTCATCCGGTGTCCAAGGGACAATGCCGCACATGGACGCGGCGACACCACCCGCAGCGATCAGACCGAACCGCTGGGCAACGCGCTCCACCTGCCCATCCGCACCGGCCGGGACATACTTGCGGCAGAAGCCCTGGATGCAGATCGAAGCCTGCTTCTGCAACTCGCTCATCTGCGGCACGACCCTGGTGAGATATTCGCGGGCCGCGACGCCGTAGTGATGCTGGGTTGCTTCGCGAAGGTGACGGGCCAGCGCCTCCGACGAGGGGAAGCCGTGCAGGGTCTCGAACAGTCCCATGCCGGCCCCGGCGTCAGCCGGGATATCGATGATGCGCACCTGCTGTCCGGCCGCCAGTTTGCGGCCACGGCCCTCTTCGGCAATCTTGTCCGCCAAGGAAATCTCGCCCGAGGACAGGAACATGACGCGCCAGCTTGCCGTGCGCCGTGCCGAGCCATCGCGAGCAGATCGCGACTTGCCCGAACCGTTGGCGAGCATGTAGGCGGCTTCGCCGGCCTCGCGGGCCTGAAGCTGCGACAATTCGTCGAGACACAGCAGCGTGTCACAATGGGCGAGCGCCACGCCTTCAAGGCCGTTGCTGGTGGCGCGCCATGACCGGACAAAGCCGGTGACGCCGCCGCCTCCCCAGATTGATCCGGCCACATGCAGTGCGGTGGATTTGCCGGTGGAGGATGCGCCCCGGAAGTGAACGCCGCCGCCCTCTGCCGAACACGGACCGATCAGCGGTCCCGCGAAGGCAGCGGAGATGGCGAGCACGAGGCGGGAGTTGCCGGCGGCATAGCGGGCGACGTTCTGCTGCCAGCTCTCCAGCGTGCCAGCCTGCCGGAATGTGTGCTCGTGCGCGGTGGCAGTCTGCAACAGCAGTCGGTCGTTCTCCGATCCGCCATAGCTCTGGTCCGGCAGCACGAACGAATTGCTGTGCCAGCCGATCCGCTGGGTGGCGCGGGCACGAGCGGGCGTCTTGGCCTGAAGCAGGAAGGCGTTGAACAACTGCCGCGCCTTCTGGCCGGGGGCGACATAGAGGCCATCGTTCATGAGCGTGCGACGCGCTTCCGTTCCATCGCCAGCGAGCGATCCATGTGCAAGAGCGCAACGGTGTTCGCGTCCATCGTTGTCGATCCAGCGCAGGAGAAGCCCCCAACTGGATCCGTCCGCGTCGCGTGTCATCGCCTCGATATCAAACGGGCCGGACAGTTTGATCGGCGGCTTTTCCTCGTCGTCGGGATTGGTCCAGTACAGCCCATCTTTCCGAAAGACATAGCCGTATGGCAGCCGGTAGCGGTCGTCCGATTTGGACGTGGCTGCCGGCTCTTCCTGCTCGGGTTGCGTCGGAGGCGACCACTCCGGCGACTCGGCAATCAGGGCCTGCAATGCGTCCACCGAATGCAGGGGCAGCCAGTCCGACACGTCGCCCTTTTCGGGCAGGCCGGCGAAATCGACCACCTTGACGCCGGCCGCGACCTTCGCCGCGAGCGCGGCCTTGTCGTCCGCATGCTTGCGGCCCGGCGCATCATTGTCGGCTAGGATGACGATGGCGCGGTTCTCAAGATAGGACTCGCAACCGGCCGGCAGTCCGTCGCCGGTGCCGCCGAATGTGAAGGCCGCAAGGCCGGCAGCGGCCAGCGTCTCCACGTCCTTCTCGCCCTCGGGCCAATACAGCGGGCCATCGGTCGCAAAGGGATAGCGATCAGCGGTGAACGGCACGTCACGGAAGCCGGCCGGCTTGGCATACTGCCAGCCGGTGGTCCCGTCCGCGTCGGTCACGCGATAGACATTGAAGGCGCGCGCCTCGGTGTTCTTTTTCAGGATCTTGATGCGAACCGGAACGCCGCCCTGCCGGTAGACATGGCGGCGCTTCTCGTCGTCACGGCGGCGCGGGCCGTCTTCGCCCGCAGCAATGAAGCGCGGCTTGCCGTCCTTGTCCGGCGCGGTGCGGGCCGGGAAGGTGGCCGGAGCCGTTGCGGCCTCCGAAGGCGTGGCCAACGTCTGGATAGGAGCGGCGTCTTTCCGGGGCATCGGAAGGATATTGCCGGTGATGGAGGCGGAGCCGGCCAGCGGCGCAACGCCAAGCAGGTCCGCCAGTTCGCGTGCGGCGTCCAGCTTCGATTTGCCGGTGACATAGGCCACGAGGTCGATGGCGTCGCCGCCCTTTTCGCCGGTGGCGAAGTCCGACCACACACCGTTGCCCAGGTTGAACTTGAACGAACCGGGCGAACCGTCCGGGCGGGTCGGATTGAGCGCCACCCATTCGCGGCCCTCACGTTTGCCGTTCGGCAGATACGTGCTGGCGATCAGTTCGAGACTGCCGAGCGCGGCGCGCGCGACGGCGGCGAAATCGACATACTCCTTACGCTGAAACGTGTTTGCGATGGCTCCCATTACTGGATGCCTCCCATCGGTTCGACTGTGGCGATGAGCAGGGCGATGCCCGGCCGGGCTGTTTCGATGAACTCTTTCCAGGCGACTTCCTGCTCGAGCCGTGTTTCCACCAGAACGACGTTGCGTCCGAACACCGCGCCGGTCGCGGCAGCGGCATAAGCCGCGAGCGGCGGCTCGCACGAGACAATCACGGCCTGATCGCATTGCCGGATGAATTTGCGCAGCGTCTTGCGGTGGAAGCCGTCTGGTCCTTTTGCGGTCAGCATGTCGTCACCGACCAGCAGCACCGCCGCCCGATCACCGGGTGGCATGGGCAGCGGCTCAGTGCTCTGGGGCGCAATGCCGAGGATGACGCCGAAGTCGCGGACCGCCTCGAACAGCGGGCGGAGGTAAGGCGGAGACCGCCTCACCACGTCGTTCAGTCGCGCGTTGTTTGCTGTGACAAGGAGAGCGCTCAATGTCCGCCCTCCTCAATCCGCACCGGCGTTTCCAGCCGATACCGCCCGTGGTGGCCGGCATAGGTGCCACCGTGGGACTCGTGCGTCGTGGTGATGACGAGGCCAGCCTTGCGCAGCTTGTAGATGTAGTGCGACCAGCGCGGCGCGGGCTGCTGCAAGGTGGTGAGGCCGATAGCGCCAGCATCCCTGAGATGACGGAGCGCCCAGGCCTCGCGGCCATCGAAGCGCAGCCGCGTGCCGTCTGGCAGGATCGCGATGAGAGTGTCTTTCCTCATTCAGCGGGCCTCCTCTTCGAAGCCGAGGCCGGCAAGGCCTGCGACGGTGGAGGCGTGGACGAGGCTGAGACCGAACCGGGAGGCAATCTTGCGAGCCGCGCGGGTCGGAGGCGTCAGGATGGCGGGCCGCCAATCGAACAGCGGCAGGCCGGCGATACAGGGATGACACTCGGGTGGATGGTTGGTATAGGTTTTCATGCTGGAATGCTCTCAAGAGCCCGGTGCGCACGCTGTCTCCGCCAAGAGGTCGTGCCGCCGGGTTTTTGTTTGGGGAGGGGTGTGGTCAGGCGGCCTCATGCTGGCGACCAATGGTCGGAAAGGTCGAAACCCAGCGGCGCAGTTCGTGGTCATCAATGAGCGTGGCCTTGCCGTCCTTCCGGGCGGTCAATTCCTTCTCTTTGATGGCTTTGAAAATGCGGGAGCGGCTGCGGCCGGTTGCGGCAGCGGCTTGTTCAGGCGTGTAGCAGATGGCCTGAAAGTAGAGGGCCTGCGAGATGGCCGTTTCGGTCTGCTTGATGTCCATCGTGCGTCCTGTTTCTCAACAGTCCCGGACAAATTCCGGGGACGCACGGAAGCTATGTGGCTTGAATTATCTGTGAAAGTTGGGCAACGAATGCAAAAGTTTCCTACTTGCCCAAGGCCTTATTTTTTCGTCTCGTCTGGCCGGACCTGACATTTGTAACGGCTCTGACGATTGCTTCAGCGGTATATTCATTCCCTTGGTTCGTGATAGATAAGCGCTCCAGAAATTCGCTACAGAAATCGAGGTAAGGGCTAGACAGTTTTGTACTTCCGCCCCTGAAAACGGTGCGGCTGAATTTCGGGCGTTCGCCAAAATGTTTTTCGTAAACTCGCGGAAGCTCTGCTCCTACGAGCCACTCAAACGCACTGCGTTGGCCCAGGTGGAGTTCCGAGTGTGCTCGGCTTTCATCTGCTGTCGGCCTTCGACTCTTGGCGGGCGGGGCAGCTGCATGTGTGGCCTCAACAATCTCCCCAAGATGCCTTTTCCATGAATCGATGCGTCCATCGCTATTGAGACGGTCAACCACAGCTGGATCACTCAGGAGTTGAATCAGTTTACGAGCCGTTTTTTCGACAGGTATTACAGACTTGTATTTAACGACGTTAGCATTGAGAGTTTTGATGTTTTCAAAGAAGGTGCAGGCTAAATCTAGATCGCGCCGTAGTCCTTCCAAATCTTGGACGAATGTATAGCCCGCGCGGCGGGCTATCTCGACCGCATCTTCTCTTGTTACAAATCCGGATAGCCTCTCCATCCGTTTCACCTCTGGATGCTGTCGGCACTTAAAATTGCGTCAAGCGCACTGCTCCACGCCGCGCATGCCGCTCTCTTTTCCTTCTCTCGCTCGTAAAGGTCGTAGTGTCGTCCAACGTCGGTCCGCGCGTGGTTCAGGCAGGCGTCGCGGTCCTCTCGCGGGATTCCCAGCGTTGCCAATCGCGTTCCGAATGTCCGTCGTAAGTCGTGCGGGGAGGGTGGTTCGGCCCGCAGGGCCTTCGATACCGGATCGGTCCCGGTCTGCTTGTCGCAGAAGCGGGACATGGCTACGGCAAGCGAATGCCGGCTGATCGGCTCGTCATTTTTCGTTGGAGATGAGAACACAAATGGATCGTCGTCTTCCACCAGCGCCAAGGCGTCCTTGATCGCGGCAATGGCCAGCGCCGAAAGCGGGATCAGGTGCTCACGTTTGTTCTTCGACCTTTCGGCCGGGAGGATCCATGCCGCCGTCTCGGGATTGTCGATCTGCCGCAACTCCTCGAGGCGCAGTCCGGCAATTTCGTTGGCCCGTGCCCCGGTGAGCAGGGCGAGCCGGAGTGCAAGACCGACGCGGCGCGACACGGGCGGGAGGATGATTTTGCGCCAGAACAGGCGGAGTTCGTCGTCGCTCAAGGCGCGCTTGCCGGTCTCTTCCACGCCGCGCTTGCGAAGCCGGGCCGCTGGATTGGCGTCCAGCAGGTCCGCGTCCATCGCGAAGGAGAAGATTTTGGAGACGAGGGCCTGCACCCGATTGGCGGCGGTCGGCTTCCCGGCGGACACGATGCCCTCCACCAGCTCCACCACGTCCGCACGCCGGATTTTGCGGAAGTCCCGCTTGCCCCATTTCGGCAGGACATGAACCTTCAGGTTGCGCTCGTCTTCTTCCGCCGAACGGGGGCGCTTATGGCGGCGGGCATGCTCGTCCATGTAGCGGTCCGCGAGAGCCTGGAAGGTCTTGGCCGTCGCGTCACGGCGCTCCTGCCGCTTCTGCTCGATTGGGTTGGAGCCGTTCGCGACCGTGCGCCGGAGGTCGTCCGCCTTCTGCCGAGCCTCGGACAGGCTGATGTCTGGATAGGGGCCGATGGTGAAGCGGAGGTGCTTCTTGGTGGTTGGGTCTCGGAAGCGGAACGCCCACGACCTCGCATTGGCGGCCGTCACCCGGAATCGAAGGCCCGCGCACCGAATATCGGCAAGTTCGAGCCGCCCCTCATCAGGAGGGGCTACGGCTTTGCAATGGGCATCGGTCAGCAGCTTGCGCAAGCGGTCCCTTGGTGTCCCCAGCCTGAGCTACGTTGACCAGATCTTGGCCTTGGGGACACCTCGGGGACACTTTTTTCCGAGACTGACCGGGATTGAGCGAAACTCAGGAGGACGATAAACACTGTAAATGCGTCGCTTTCGATCCTCAATACCGTATCGGTCAGTCCCACAAAGTTTTGTTCACCAGACTACGAATCTGGGGGTCAGAGGTTCGAATCCTTTCGGGCGCGCCATTTCAGTCCAGAACGCCGAATGCCGTCGATGCCCCGCTTGAAGTGACGGCGAAGGTGCAGAGCAGTTCTATATGTCTGGCGGTGCGCCGGACGCGGTGGCGGGCTTGACCGCGCTTCGGCGCCGGCTTCCGGATGTCGTAGTCATAGAGATTGTCCGGGAGGATGCCGGAAAGGGGACGGCGAGGTCGGCCCCTTTGGCGATGGTCACGCGGTCGAGACATCGCGACAGGATCGCGCGAAGAGCGGCTACGCAGAACGACCCAATTCTACGCTACGGCATCTACGCCATGGTACGGTCGATAGTCTTTCCGCAGCATGAAGCCAGCGAGAAGCCGTATTCAGTTGGAATGCGCTCGATGCTTTCCGTAAAGCCGAAATCGGCGTGCGTGTGTCATCGCGGATTTTCGAGCCAGAACGCCTGAATCGTTTTCAGATCGCGCTTCCGGCGGTCCATCTATCTCAAACCGCAATCACAGAAATACGGTCACATGCCGTTCTTTGCCGAGAACTCGGCGGATATTCTGGCGTCGGCTGACTGATCTCGATCACAGATGGGATATTCGGGAATGATCATCGCTCATTACGGGCATCGCTTCACCGATCCGATCGATTCGTCGGCATCGACGCTCCTGATGCACAACCTGTGGACGCGCAACGCTCGAGATGGGCAGCCATTAGGAAAAGACCGCGTTTCAACTCGAATGGCACCTGAACCAGAGATAGTCATTTTATCGAGAAATGATCGACAATCTTATCGAAAAGTGATGGACGATCGCCGCGCTTTGCCGATGTTACGCGGTTGATATCGAGCAATTTCTCCCCGCTCGATATGTGCCGCCAACTGCGCACCGACCTGTCGCGAAGCGCCGACGCCACCGGATCTCACGCTGTGGCGCACGTAACGGGTCGACCTCACCTTGCTAATGACCTAAATAGGACCAGAACCCCCACGGGGTTGGGGACAAACGCATCTCATGCCCTCTTGCGCACAAAACCGGAACGAGAGCCGTTATCTGCGGGCCAGCCTCTGCTCGTGGCACGATGGCCTTGGCCTGGGCGCTTTCTCCACGATGCGCAAATCTTCAAAGCCCCCGTTTTCCATGCTCATTGGCCGTTCTGAGCTCTCCACGACAACAGCATGAGCGATCCTTTGCTTGAGCGCGGCTTACGGCCGAAATGGCAACCGCTACGCAGGATAGCGCTCGGTCTGGTGCTGGCTTGGTTGGCCCTGTCAATCGGCACCGGCTGGTGGGTATCACAGCAGCTTGAGCGAGCGCAGGTGAGGGGCCTGGCCGCCAGCGCTGAATACGAAGCTGTGACCACCGCGCGCATCATCGACAGGCTGTTCATCGAAATGGTGAGCGTCGCCAATATGGCGGCAAGCCAGGCCGACGTGATCCAGCTCGCCGGTCGCTATCGTGTTGATCCGCCGGGCAGTGCCGATCAGGAGCGGGAGCAGCGCGCGGCGCGGTTCGCATCAGATCCTCTCGCCCGCAAGGTGGGCGACTTCATGAAGACCTTGTCGCGCGACCTGCACTATGCCCGCATCTATCTGACCAATATGTCGGATCACACAGTGACGGCCAGCAATTGGGAGGAGCCGGACAGCATCGTCGGCATGATCTATACGGGGCGGCCTTATCTCGTCGATGCCCTGCGTAACGGCACAGGCTCCTCGTTCGGCATCGCCCGGCTGTTACGGACTCCATCCTATTTTGTCGCCAGTCGCGTCGATGATCACAATGGCGTCCCGCAGGGCGCGGTTACCATCAAATTCGATGCACCGGATATGGCTTCCTACCTTGTCGGGGGGCACATCGCGTTGATCGTCAACCGGCAGGGGCGCGTCACCACAGCCTCAGCCGAGCCCTTCATGCTGCGCAATGTCGCCGCACTCCTGCCCATCGGGGACGTTCTGCCGCCCGACGACGACGAAGGATCCGGCGAACCTCTGGATATAGTCGCCTTGTCCGGAAACGGTCACGCCGATCAGTGGCTCATTGAAGGCGAGTCTTATATCGTACGGCGTCAGCCGCTCGCAGGATCGCAATACCAGCTGCTCACGCTCGCTTCGCTGCGAGAACTGGCCCGATCGCGTCAGCAATATTACCTGACGACCGCGTTGGTTGCGATGTTCGGCCTCCTTGTTATCCTGCTCGCGAGCAGGGTTCTCGGAGAGATGGTGCGACGGCGCCGGGATGAAAGACACGCTGCCTATCACGACGCCCTGACCGACCTGCCCAATCGTCGCGCAGTGTTGGTGGAGCTGGAGCGAATGTTCGCACTTGGAAAGCGGTCGGGGCAGTGGATTATGGTGGCTTTCATCGACCTTGATGGGTTCAAGGCGATCAACGACGCCTACGGACATGAGATTGGCGACAAGTTCCTTATTGCCGTCGGGCGGAGGCTGGCGGCAGGTCTGCGTGAAAGCGATATGCTGGGCCGCTGGGGTGGCGACGAGTTCGTCGCGATAGGCCTGGTAGCCCAGCCTGCGCACGATAAGGTGGATGAAGCGGTCGCGGCGATGCGCAATCGGCTAGCCCCCCTGACGACTGGAACCTACAACTTCGACACCATCACGTTTGACTATCCGGGAGCCAGTTTTGGCGTTCTCTGCGTGAATCCCCTGAAGAGCTCACCAGAGGCTGTTCTCAAGGAAGCTGACCTGCTGATGTATGCCGACAAGCAGTCGCGACAGGTTCAGGTTGAGCGCGCACTGGAAAAAATGCTGCAGCCGCGTTTCTTGTCATCGCGGGCCGTCTAGACAGACTTGGTGACGCGCCCTTTTAGCGGTGCCATCGACATATTTGATCCGGCGCTCGCCCGTGATCAGACTTGGTTTCCGGACCTGGAGCAAAAACAAACATTGCCCGCGCCCGATGCGGCTGGTTGCCGCCGCTGCGCCGCAGAGGCTCGTTCCGGCCTGATCACCGAACCTTCGCCTTCGCATCCCGGCTGCGATGACAGCAGGTAACGGTCTGATGTCCGGCGGCCGCGGCTTGGTCTGGAAGGCGGCCGCGGCGCCGCGCAATCAGTGCGACAGAACGGCCTGTCGCGAGCTTTGCAGCAGCCGCAGCGCATTGTCGCGCTCGATCGCCTTCAGGACGTCGTCGGGCAGACCGAGTTCGGACAGCCCCCGGATGGTGGCGGCCATCGTGGTCTCCGGCGCGAACGGATAGTCGCTGCCGAACAGAACCTGCGCAGGAGCGACCAGCTTGAGCAGTGCGCTGAACGCGAGTGAATTGGCGGACAGGGCGGTGTCGAAGAACAGCCGTTTCAGTTCGAACATCACGCCGTCCGGCACGCCGGCGCGAAATTCGGGGCGCGCTTCGAGGCGGGCGATCCGCTCGGCGAGAAATGGAATCGTCCCGCCCGCGTGCGAGAAGATGAAGCGGATATCGCGGCAACGCGAAAAGGTGCCGCTGAACAGCAGGCTGGTGACGGCCTTGGTGGTGTCGAACGGAAAGTCCAGCGTGGCCGCAGGCAATTCCACGCCGAGGCTGTGGGCGTGACAGCACGGCGCATCGGTCGGATGGAAATAGACGACGGCCTTGCGGCGATTGAGTTCGTCGAATACGGGGGCGAAGATCGGGTCGCCCGGATACTTGCCGTCGTAGTTGGTCAGCAGACCGACGCCATCGGCACGGAGCGTGTCGAGCGCATAGCCGATTTCCTGCAGGCTCGATTCAATGTCGGGCAGCGGCAGGCTGGCGAACATGCCGAAACGACCGGGATGATCGAGCCGCATCTGTGCCGCGTAGTCGTTGCATTCGCGGGTCAGCGCGCGCGTCTGCGCGGCGTCGCTGCACCACAGGCCGGGAGCCGAAATCGAGGTGATCGCCTTCTCGATTCCATTGCGGTTCATCGCCTCGATCGAATGCTGCGGTGTCCAAACCGGCGTCTTGCCCGCGACGATCATCGGGCCGATGCGGTCACTGCCGATTCTCGCGACATAGTTCGGCGGCAGGATGTGGTGATGAACGTCGATACGGTGTGCTGGCATGGAATCTCGGTCCGGACTGACCTTGCGTCCGGCTTTACTGAAGCATGGATGCGCTGCGCGACCTGCGAGGGCCGATCAGCTTTCGGGGATGTCGCGGCCGTGCCCTTGCAGGGAGGCGACCAGCCGGTTCGAAGCTTCGACCGCGCCCTTGGCGGCGTCGTTGCCCCAGATGAAGCGCGACAACTGGCCGCCGAGATAGGGGTGCATGCCGAGATCGTACAGCTTGCGGAAATCGCGCTGCTCGATCGCGGCGCGTTCTTCCGGCAGAAGCGGATAGCGATCCAGCACCGCGGCCTCGTTCTGTTTGAATTGACGCCGGATCTCGGGGTCCCACTTCATGTCCTGAACGAGATCATGTGTCGCCAGATTCGGATTGAATTGTTCCCAGGTCATGGTTGCCCTCACTGTGCCCTGTCGAGGTCCCAGATCACACCGCCCACGCCGCAGCGGAAGCTCGGCCAGCCAGTATAGCCGAACGAGCGGCCCGGCCGTTCGCCGATCGCGGCCATCACCGGGAACCAGGACAGCACCTCGGCGGTGCCGCCGATGCCGGCTTCTTCCATGCGATCGACGGTGATCTCGGCGAGCAGCGCCTGATGGTCGCCGGCCGCGCTGAGTTCGAGGAAACGGCGGTCGAATGCCTCATCGATCTTGTAGTACTTGACGCCGCCGGGCTCATGGCTGAGGCCGCCGGAGCCGAACAGGCCGACGCGCATCTCCGCGGGGAGATCGTTCGCGATGAAGTCGCGAAGTGCGTGGCCGACCTCAAAGCAGCGCTTCGAATCCGGAAACGGAGGCACCGTGCAGTTCTGCAGGACCGGCACCAGCGTGATCTCGCTCTTGTCGAGGTCGGTCATCGTGACCGGCACCGAGATATTGTCGTCGAACTTCAGGTTCTCGTCGCGCAGCGACATCCGCACGCCCCGCCGCGTCATGCCCTGAAACAGCGCCTTCGCCACGGCCGGATTGCCTTTCGCGGCGTAGTTGCGGCAGCCGATCCATTCCTGAAACCATTCATGCGGACCGGTGTGGGTATCGCCGGCGCCGATCAGGAAGTCCGGATAGAAGGTGATGCGGCTGTTGGCGAGATGGTCGTTGGCGAACACGATCAGGACGTCCGGCCTGGCGGCCGTCAACTCGCTGGTGATGGCCCCGTAGGTGTCCTTCACCACTTTCTGCGATTCGGCCGGCGCCTTGTCGAACAATCCCACGATTGCCGGAGCATGCGGCGCGGCCGCGGCGAACACGATTTGGGCCATCCCCCGCCTCCTCTGAAGTTGCTGTGACGTTTATATACATTGACCAAGATTATTCAATCAGCTTAATTGCATAAAATATTCAGATCGGATGACGGCCGGGGGTGGCGGGATGTTGCTGCAGCAGATCTTGAACGGAATTATGCTCGGCGGCGCCTATGCGCTGATCGCGATCGGCTACACGCTGGTGTTCGGCGTGCTGCACCTCGTGCATCTTGCGCATGGCGAGGTGTTCATGGTCGGCGCGTTCATTGCGCTGCAGGCCGTGCTGCTGACCGGCGGTGGCGTCGCCGTAGCGCTTCCGGTCGCCGCGTTGTCGGCGGCGCTGGTTGGGGTGCTGGTGTATCTGGTCGCGATCAAGCCGATCCGCGTCCGCAAGGGGCATTATCTTGCGCCGATGATCAGCACGATCGGCGCCGGTCTGGTGTTGCAGGAGGTCGCGACCCGAACCTTCGGCGGCGAGCAGGTCGGCTTTCCCATGCAGATGGAGAGCCATGTCTGGCATCTCGGTCCGGTCACGCTGACCTCGGTGCAGATCGTGATTCTCGTGGTCTCTGTCGGGCTGATGTTCGCGCTGCACCTGTTCGTGACGATGACGCGGGTCGGCATGGCGATGCGCGCCACTGCCGAAAGCATGGTGATCTCCAATACCCTCGGCATCCGCAGCGATCGGATCATCATTCTGACATTCGCGATCGCTTCGGCGCTGGCCGGCGTCGCCGGCGTGCTGGTCGGCATGTCGTTCAATTCGATCTCGCCGTACATGGGCGTCGACATGGGCATCAAGGGGCTCGCCGCCATGCTGCTCGGCGGGCTGGGCAACGTCTATGGGGCGATGATCGGCGGTCTGGTGATCGGTCTCGTCGAGGTCGTCAGCGTCGGCTATCTGTCGTCGTCCTACCGCGACGCCTTCGCGTTCTTCGTCATCATCGCCGTGCTGTTGCTGCGCCCGCGCGGCATCTTCGGCTCTACGGCTCACGTCGAGGGCTGAAATGCTCGATCCCTATGTCGAGTCGGTGCTGATCTTCACCGGCATCAACATTGTCCTCGCGCTCAGCCTGTATCTGCCGATCTCGGCGGGACTGCTGTCGCTCGGTCAGGGCGGCTTCATGGCGATCGGCGGCTATACCTCGGCCTATCTCACCACCGAGCTGCAATGGCCCTATGCGCTCGCACTGGCCTGTGGCGGGCTGGCCTCCGGCCTGATCGGCGTTCTGGTCGGTATTCCGTCGCTGCGGATCAAGGGCGTCTATCTCATCATCATGACGATGGGGTTCGGCGAGATCGTCCGCGTCTTCTTCCTCAATTTCGAGCCGACCGGCGCGGCGTCGGGACTTGGCGGCATTCCGGCCGACACCACGCTGCCGATCGTCGCGCTGGTTGCCATGCTGACGGCGTTCGTGTGCTTCCAGATCCGCAACTCGCGGATTGGTCGCGCGGTCGCCGCGGTGCGCGAGGACGAGCTGGCCGCGGAAGTGATCGGCATCAACCTGACATGGATCAAGGTCGCGATGTTCAGCCTCGGCGCCTGCGTCGCGGGCATCGGCGGCGGGCTGTTCGCACACTATGCGACGTTCATCGATCCGGGCCAGTTCGGATTTCACCGCTCGGCCGAGATCTTCATCATGGTCGTGCTGGGCGGGATGGGAAGTTTCTACGGTGCGGTGGCGGGGGCCTGCGTCGTGACCATCCTGCCCGAACTGCTGCGGCTCGGAAACGCCCAGGAATGGCGCATGACTGCATTCGGCGTGCTGCTCATCGTGATCATGATCGTGCGGCCCTCCGGCATCATCGGGGTGAAACAATGATCGCCAACGCAACGCCGCTGCTGCAGGCGGAGAAGCTGACGCGCTGGTTCGGCGGATATTGCGCGGTCTCCGAAGTCGATCTCGCGATCGAGCGCGGCTCGATTCACGCGGTGATCGGCCCCAACGGCGCAGGCAAGACCACGCTGTTCAACCTGATCACGGGCGTGCTGGCGCCGACCCAGGGGCGACTGAAGATCGAAGGTGTCGACATCACCGGCGCGCGGCCGGACCGGATCGCGCGGCGCGGCGTCGTCCGCACTTTCCAGGGCGTGCGGCTGTTCCCGGCGATGACGGCGCTGGAGAACGTGATGGTCGGTCGCTTCTGCCGCACCCGCGGCGGTTTCCTCGCGGCGCTGACGCGTATTCCCGGCCGGCCCGGCGCGGCGGAGAGAAACACGGAAAAGCGCGCGCTGGAATTGCTCGATCGCGTCGGCCTTTCGGCGCGCTGGAATATGCTCGCCGGCGAATTGCCGCTCGCGGATCAGCGCCGGCTGGAGATCGCGCGGGCGCTCGCTGCGGAGCCGATGCTGCTGCTGCTCGACGAGCCGGTGGCCGGCATGAACCCGACCGAGGTGCACGAGGCGGGCGAGTTCTACAAGTCGCTGTGCAGCGACGGCCTCACCATCCTGATCACCGAACACCACATGAGCCTGGTGATGGCGATCTCGCACCGGATATCGGTGATGAACTACGGTCGCAAGATCGCGGAAGGATCGCCCGAGGTGGTGCGCCGCGATCCCGAGGTGCTGTCCGCCTATCTCGGCGCGGAGGCAGCGGCATGATGCTCTCGGTGCAGAATCTCGGCGTCAGTTACGGACGCATCGCTGCGGTCCGCGATGTGTCGATCACGGTGGCGCGGGGAGAAATCGTCGCGCTGATCGGGCCGAACGGCGCGGGCAAGAGCACGCTGCTCAAGGCGATCGCGGGCCTACAGCCGGCCGAGCGCGGCACGATTGCGTTCGACGGGACGCCGATCACCGACCAGCGCCCGGCCGACGTCATGCGCCGCGGGCTCGCCCTTGTGCTCGAAGGTCGCTCGACGCTGAAGCACATGACGGTGCGCGAGAACTTGATTCTCGGCGCCTATGCGCGCCACGATCATCCGGAGATCGCGCGCGATCTTGATCGGATGCTGACGCGCTTTCCCATCCTGCGTGAGCGGCTGAAGCAGCGCGCCGGCACGCTGTCGGGCGGTGAGCAGCAGATGCTGGTGATCGCCCGCGCCCTGATGTCGCGCCCGCGCCTGCTGATGCTCGACGAGCCGTCGCTGGGCCTCGCACCGCTGATCACCGCGCGGATCTTCGAGCTGGTGAAAACGCTGAAGACGGAAGGCGACGTGACGATCCTGCTCGTGGAGCAGAACGCCAATCAGGCGTTGCAGATCGCCGATCGCGCCTATGTGCTGGAGAACGGCGAGGTGGTGCTGCAGGGCGCGGATCTTGCCGACGATCCGCGGGTTCAGGAAGCTTATCTCGGAGTCTAGAATGAGCGCGAACGAGATGCTGGCGCAGGGCTACTCCATCTTCCGCGACACGATGGCGGACATGACGTTCCCCGAACTGAGCCGCGCCGCGGAGCGGCGCGCGGTGGTGCTGTGGGCGCTTGGCGTGATCGAGCAGCACGGGCCGCATCTGCCGCTCGGCACCGACGTCTACATGCCCTCGGAGCTGCTGCGGCGGGTGCGCCGGCTGCTCGCCGAGCGCGGCATCGAGAGCGTGATCATGCCGCCGTTCTACTGGGGGGTGAATCAGGTGTCGGGCCTGTTCCCCGGCAGCTTCGTGGTCCGGCCCGAGATCACGATCGAACTGATGGTCGATCTGATCAAGAGCCTGAAGAAGGACAGCTTCACGCGACTGTTCTGCGTGTCGGGGCATGGCGATGCGCTTCACAACCTCACCATTCATCAGGGCATCGCGCGCGGCGCCGACGAGGCCGGAATCTTCGCTTGCCTTGTCGGCATGCCGTCGTTCTTCGCGCGGGTCGGCATTGCCGCGGACGATCCGCACGTGCTGCCGACCGAAGCCGAGATCGAGCGCAAGAGCCGGTATTTCGACGTCCACGCCGGGAAGTTCGAGACCTCCTCGATGTGGGCGGTGTATCCGCGCCTGGTGCGGGATGACATGTTGCCGGCGCTGCCATCGACCGATTTCGGCGTCGACGATATTACCGAATGGCGCAAGGGCGGCGAGCATGCGCGCGCCAAGACGCCGCAGGGGTATCTCGGCGATCCGGCCGCCTCGGATCGCGCGTTCGGCGAATCGATGATGGCGCAGCACGCTGAGCTGGTTGCGGCGGCGATCGCGCGCAAGGTCGGGACGCAGCCGTGACCGCGCTCGCGCCCGACCTCATCATCCACAACGGGCCGATCTACACCGTCAACGCGCGCGACGAGGTGGCCGGTGCGCTGGCGGTTCGCGGCGGCGAGATCGTCGCCGTGGGGGCCGCCGCCGATGTCCTGTCCACGGCGGGCGGCCGCACGCGCATCGTCGATCTGCACGGCCGTGCCGTCGTGCCCGGCTTCGTCGACGCGCACCCTCACATGGACGACGTCGGACTGCAGATGGTGCTACCCTCGTTCGATCGTCCGCAGTCGATCGACGATGTGCTCGGCACCGTCGCGCGCGAGGTGGCCAGGCGAAAGCCGGGCGAGTGGATCGTGTTCAATCCGCTCGCCGGCGAGCCGGAAGCGTTCTCCTATCCGCAGGTGTTCGGCGCCGGCGGCTGGCCGACGCGGCACGATCTCGACAAGGTGTCGCCGGACAATCCGGTGTACATCCAGCCGCAGTTGATGCTGGCGCCGGGGGCGGCGATCGCCAATTCGGCGGCGTTGCGCGTGGCCGGCCTCGGCCGCGACACCGTCGCGCCGGAAGGCGTGGTGATCGGCCGGGACGATGCCGGTGAACTCACCGGCGTATTTCTCGACTACAACTTTCCAAAGGTGATGCCGGATACGTTCGGCGGGTTCCATCCGGGCCGCGCGTTCTTCCCGATGATTCCGCCGCTCACGACGGAAACGGTGTATGCGGGCATCGAGACGGCGATGCGCGCGTTCAACCGCGCCGGCATCACCGCAATCTATGAGGGGCACGGCATTCCGAAGGGGCCGCAGCGGGTCTATCTCGATCTCTGGGCGCGCAAGGCGCTGACCGTGCGTACCTACTTCGTGATCTCCTATCCGGTATCGATCTACAACGACGCCGCTGCCGGGGACCGGCTGATCGCCGAGACGGCGCTTTATGCCGGCGGCGACGGGTTCGGTGACGATCTGCTCCGGTTCGGCGGTCTTGGCTTCTCGTTCGACAGCGCCACCGCGATCGGAGCGTCGCTGATGCGCCAGCCTTACATGGGCGCGCGTGGGCATCTGTGGACCGGCATCCAGCTCACCAGCGACGACAATTTCCGCGACATCCTGTTCCGGGCGGCGCGGGCCGGGTTGCGCCTGCAGGTGCAATGCGCCGGCGGCAGCGCGATCGACAAGGTGCTCGCGATCTTCGCGGAGATCGACCGCGAGCAGCCGATCCGCGACCGGCGTTTCATGATCGAGCACTGCCAGTTTCCAAGCGCGGAGAACATGGCGACGTGCCGCGAACTCGGCGTGATCCCGACCAGCACCACGAATTTTCTGTGGAACTATGGCTCGGTCTATCTGCGCAGCTTCGGCGAGACACTGGCTGCCGGCGCGATCCCGTTCCGGAGCTGGCTCGACGCTGGCGTTCCGGTGGCGCAGTCGACCGACGGGCGGCCGTATGATCCGATCTTCTCGTTCTGGCAGATGCTGGCGCGTCGCGACGGTGTCACCGGCCACACCTTCGGCCTGCCGGCGCAGAAGCTGACGCGGCACGAAGCGCTGCGGCTCTATACCTATAATGCCGCGCGCGCGGCATTCTGGGAGAATCGGATCGGTTCGCTGGAGCCGGGCAAATTGGCCGATCTCGTCGTGCTCTCCGACGACATCATGACGATGCCCGAAGACGATATCCGCAAGGCGAAGGTGCTGGCGACGCTGCTCGCCGGCAAGGCCGTACACGACACCGGCCTGTTCGACTGATCGAGGCGTAGGATAAAGGCAACAGACGATGGCGCAATCACAGGATCTGCTCGATACCGCGGCAAAGCGGCTGCACCCCGGCCATACCGCGGTGATGGTGATCGATATGCAGAACGATTTCTGCGCGGAGCAGGGCTATGTCGAGCGTGTCGTGGGCAAGGACGTCTCGGCGTGCCGCGCTGTCGTGCCGGCGATCATGGATCTGGTGAATGCGGCGCGCGCGGGCGGCGTGCCGGTGCTCTGGATCAGGGCGAACTACGATCCCGAGCGGCTGCCGCCGGGGATGCTCGCCAAGCAGCGCGAACGCAGCACCGAGGTGTGCTGCGGCACCGGAAGCTGGGGGCACGACCTGTACGGCGTCTCCACCGTTCCCGGCGAGGCGGTGATCGACAAGTTCAGCTATAGCGCATTCGTCGGAACGGAGATCGAAACGTTGCTGCGCAAGCAGGGGATCCGCACTATTGTTTTCGCTGGCGTGCAGACCAATGTGTGCGTGGAGACCAGCCTGCGCGATGCGGTGTGCCGGGGCTTCTACGCGGTGCTTGCCGCCGATTGCGTCGCGTCGCACACGCCGCCGCTGCACGAGGCGACGCTGAAGAATGTCGGGTTTCTTTTCGGCGACGTTCTGGCCGGCCGCGAGATCACGATCGCATGGGTGAAGTAGGGCACGGTCCGGCGAAATTGGCGCTGGATTTTATGGAGGCCCCGTATTTTATAGGATTGCCTCATTTGCAGGCGATTCGGACCTGGGATTTACCTGTTCCGCGGCCGGATTGATGCCCAAGCGAGCGCCAGTTGGCGAGATTGAGGGAATCATGACCAAGAGCAAGCTTTCCTGGGGGCCGGCGCCGCGCCGGTTGATCGATGCCCCGAAAACGCTGGCCGACGAGGCTTATCAGCGTATCCACGACGACATCATTCAGGGCCAGTTCGCGCCCGACGAGAAGCTGCAGCCGGATGCGTTGCGCGAGCGCTACAACATCGGCCTCAGCCCGGTGCGCGAGGCACTGTCGCGGGTGGCGCTGGAGGGGCTTGCGATCGCCGAGGGCCAGCGCGGCTTCTTCGTGGCTCCGGCGACGCGCGAGGAACTGCTGGACATCGCCGATCTGCGGATCCAGTTCTCCGTGCTGTCGCTGGAGCGCTCGATCCGCCACGGCGGCGACGAATGGGAAAATGCGGTCGTCACCAGCTATTACCAGCTCAACAAGCTGGAAAATCAGTCGCACCGCGAGGCGCAGACGTTCCATGACGAATGGGAGCGCCGCAACCGCGCCTTCCACGAGGCGCTTGAATCCGGCTGCGGTTCGCCATGGCTGCTGCATTTCTGCGATATCCTGTACGATCAGCTCGAGCGCTATCGCCGCCGCTTCGTCGTTTATACGGATATCGACTCGACCATCGCTGAAGAGCACAAGCTGATCAAGGAGCTGGCACTGGCCCGCGATCTCAGTGCCTGCGACGTGCTGAAGCAGCACTTCCAGCACGCCGCCAGCGTGATCGGCAGCATGATGCAGAAGGGCGAAACCGGACGGGACCCGGCCCCTGCCAAGGCGCCGGCCAAAAAGGAGAAGGCAGGCGCCGCCCGGTCCAAGCCGAAGCCGGCCGCCAAGCGTGTCCGCGCCCGCGTCGCCTGACGGGCGTCCTGCCTCATCGTTGATTGCTTCTCGTCGGATTGAAAGGCGCGCCGCCCCGGGTGGCGCGCCTTTTGCGCGTCAACAGGGCACCCCCTGCGTCATATATAACATTGACGACATCATAAATTTCACAAAAATAATAACATCGATATCATTCGATATAGGGAGATGTTGAAAGATGGGTTGTTCACCGACACGGAGCGCGCGGGTCCGCGCCGGCGGGCTTGCCGCCATCGCCGCGTCATTGATGCTGGGCAGTGCCGCGCCGGCCTTCGCGGACGTCAAGGTCGGCGTGCTGATGCCGATGTCCGGCAAGGGCGCGTCGTATGGTCAGCATCAGGAAATTGCGATGAAGATGGCGCAGGAGGAGTTGCAGAAGGCGTCCGGCGAAAAGATCGAACTGGTTGTGTACGATACCCGCGGCGAGAACGCTGAGGCGATCAACCTGACGCGCAAGCTGATCTTCAACGACAAGGTCGCCGCGATCATCGGCCCGTTCTTCAGCGCCGAATGCGAGGTGGCGTTCCCGATCGCGGCGCAGAACAAGACGCCGATCGTGACGGCGTCGTCGGCGAAGCCCGGCATCGCCAAGAAGAACCGGCCGTGGGCGTTCCGCAACGCGCTGTCGTCGGACCAGATGAACGGCTTCATGCTGGATATCTGGCTCAAGCATCATCCGGTGAAGTCGGTGGTGATCCTGACGGACGTCAAGGATGCCTTCACCAAGGTGGACGGGACGGTGGTGTTTCCGGCGGAGCTGAAGGCGCGCGGGATCGACATTGTCGACAACATCTCCTTCCAGACAGGCGACATCGACTATTCCGCGCAGGTGACCAAGGCCAAGTCCCTCAATCCGGACGGCATCCTGATCGCGGGATTGTACAACGAGGGCGGCAACATCGTGCGCGAGATCCGCAAGCAGGGCCTGAAGCAGCCGATCGTCGGCGCGCTCGGCATGTCGGAGACGCGTTTCCTCGACATCGCGGGACCCGCCGGAGACGGCACCACCGTAGTCAACCCGTTCTGGCCGGACGATCCGGATCCCAAGGTGCATGCGTGGGCGAGCGAGTATCTCAAGCGCGCCAAGGTTCCTTCGGGCAACACCGCCGCGCTGATGTACGATACTGTGATGCTGATGAAGCATTGCGTCGACACCAAGGGCGTCACCGGCAAGCCGGATGATCTCGTGGCCGACCGCGAGCGGATCAGAGCTTGCCTGAGCGAGGTGAAGGACCTGCCGGGCATCACGGGCCCCCTGTCGTTCGACGCGGATGGCGATGCGCGCCTGCCGCCGACCGTGCTGGTTGCCAAGGACGGCAAGTGGCAGGCGATCAAGGATTGATACTGGCAGATCGCCGGGGCCCGGACGAGGCCCCGGCGATCTGACGAGCAAGGCAAGTCACCTCGAAACCAAGTCATCTGGAAACAAGGCCGCTCAAGCCGCGCCCTTGCAAGATGCCGGTCGCCGGTCAGCGGCTGTTGACCGGCATGATCAGCCAGCGAAACGCGCGCCCCAGCGGTGATCGTTCGTCGGCGATGTACCCGGCGAGCGATTGCGACGCGCCCGGCAGCGCGAGAAAATGGGTGTCGCGACCGCGGGCCTGCAGCGCCCCGTGGTGCGCAAGGGTCCTGACGCGAAGATCACGATTGTCGCGTGCGACGGTCCAGATCGTCGCCAGCCCCTCGCAGTCTTCAAGGTCTTCGCCCAGTGCGGCAAACCGCTCGTCGGCGAATGCATCGAACGTGACGAGGCCGCACCGCCCGGCGATCTCCTTCTGCCGAAGGAGAGCTGCAGCGGCGGCTGCGGCGCAGCCGCGCTCCGCGAGCACGATCGTCTCGGACTGTGCCGCACCGGCACGAGTCAGTGCATCCCGAATCGCCGCATTCGTACTGATGGCTGCGTCGCAATTCAACCCGAGCAGACGCCATCCCTCTGGCGTCAGCGCATCGGCGAGCGCGCCGTCATCGGCAGCAGCATCGCCGGACCGCAGCCGGATCAGGAGTCTGCCGTTCGACCTGCCCGGCGCTGAAGGAGGCTCGCGCATCGCTCACTCCCGGACCTGAACGTGCACCGGACTCAGGCTCGAACCGTTCACCGGCGCGATCACGTCCATCGGGCAGTTCGACAGGGCGACGATACAGTCGGCGATAGCTTCGAACTCGATGAAGTCGCCGGCGCGGGTCACGCCGGGCTCGATCACCCAGTGTCCCCGGGCGCAATCATGATGGTAGTTCATGAACAGATCCATGGTGTCCGGAATGTCTTCGGGCAGAAGGCCGAACGGCGCCATGAGATCGGCGATGACTTCGTGGCAGCCGCGCCGGCCGGGGTGGCCGTAATAAGCATAAAGCTCGCGATTGCACATGCGGTGGTGGACGTCATGAACCCCCGGGCGCGCTGCGCTGTCGGCCGTGATCCTCATCAGCGGCGTGCAGATCGTGGACAGCAGCATGTCGCCGGGCAGCAGCTTATCGCGGGGCACGAACCTTTCGCCCGGCGCGGGCTTGTATCGGGTCCGCGAATACGAGGTCGACAGTTTGTCGCGCGGATTGGCGCGGTTGAACACGGCCATATCGACCACCTGCAGCCCGGCGAGGTCGGTGACCCGCAGGGTCTCGCCCGGCGCGACGAAAGCGAGGCAGCCGGTCTTCGGCTGCAGGATGTAGTCGTAGACGATCCGCTCCGGCGCCGGCATGGTCAGGCTCCGCGATCGCCGATCAGACTGTCGTGCCCGGCGCATAGATGCAACTCGGCGACCCTGACCCCGTGCGACAGCCCGGACGGAAAGCGGCTGAAGATTTCGAGATCGTGGCCCGGCAGCATCCGCGCCAGATCGTCGCCGGCGACGCGCCTGATCCGCTCGATCTCCTCGAGGATGTTCCAGGGATTGCCCTGCATGTATCCCGGCGGCCACATTCGCTCGCCGCAGAAATACGAATAGCAGACATCGCCCGCGAGTGCGTAGCCGCCCGCCGAGGTCGCAACCTCCAGCCACTGGATACCGAAGCTGTGGGTATCGCGTGCGAGACGGCAGGTCACGCCCTCGCGCAGCGGGTGATCGCCGTCGAGAAACCGGACCCGGCCCGCGCCGATCGCATCGTCGAGCGCGCGGAAATTGTCGGCGTCGAGCGAGGAAAATACCCAGCGGTCCTTGCGCACGCCACCCTCGCCATAGCGCGCGATCACACGCTTCCAGCTCTCGTATTCATGGCGCTGCACGTAGATGGTCGCATTGGGGAAGGCATCGAGATTGCCGGCGTGATCGAAATGCAGATGCGTCAGCACCAGCGTGTCGATCGAGTCCGGCGCCAAGCCGTGACGTCCGAGGATCTCGTCGCTGCGCACGAAATCCTTGAAGCCGGGGCCGGTCATCGAGGCGCCGGAGGCGAAGCCGGTGTCGACCAGCACGATTTCGCCGTGGGTTGATTTCAGCAGCGAGAAGATCATCGGCACCGCGGTGGTGCCCTGATTGCTGGCGACCGGCGTGCCACGCACGAAGTCGAGCGGCAACCGTCCTTCCGCAAACTGAAACGTCCAGATGCTCCAATCAGTCATGGTGTCATGTTCTCGTGCGGCGGTTCACGATCCGATCAGCCCGGTATCGTGCACCGGCTTGCCGCCCAGCAAGGTCGTGAGCACCCGCGCCTCGGGAATGCGATCCTCGTCCATCGTCATGATGTCGTCGGACAGGATCGCGAGGTCGGCGAGTTTGCCGGGCTCGATCGAACCGATGCGGTGCTCCCAGAATGCCGCATAGGCCGCGTTGTAGGTCGCCAGCCGCAGCGCCTCGTTGCGGGTGATCTTCTGACGCGGCAGCCCGAACACATGGCCGGTGACGCCGCCCTTGCGGGCAAGGCTTTCCCAGAAGGTGAAGATCGGATCGTAGGGCCGGCCATCGGTCGATTGCGAGACCATCACGCCGCCGTCGATCCAGTCGCGCAGCGGCACGGCGTCGGCCGCCATCGTCTCCCCGAAGCATTTCAGATACACGCCGTCGTAGTTCCACAGAAAGTTCACGGTGGTGGTCGCGACCACACCCAGCCTGCGGCAGACATCCAGATTGGCGGGCGATGGAAACTGGCAGTGCTCGATCACCCAGCGCTTGCCGAGAATCGGAATCTCGCGATCGATCGTCTCGAACATCGCCAGCACCTTGTCGATGGCGCCGCCTCCGGCGCACTGCACCTGAACCCGCAGATTGGCGCGGGCGGCGCGGAGCAGCGCGTCGAAAAATGTCTCGTCCGGTGTGTGCTGGACGCCGAGCCAGACGTGGCCCCGCGCGCCGACATAGGGCTCGCGCATCAGGCAGGCGCCGATCGCGGTGGCGCTGTCGAACGAATAGCCGAGGCCGCCGAACCGCAGCAGATCGTCGCCGAAACCGTCGCCCGCGGCATACAGCGCGGTCTCGTCGATGAACTGCTGGCCGCGCTGCGGATCATTGAACAGCGGCTGCGGCCAGGCAACAACGAAATAGGTGCGCACCGTCAGTTGCTGACGTCGCCACAGATCGGCGTAGGCGACCTGCTGCGGCCGGGGAATGCCGTGGCCCTCATAGATGGCCGTGACGCCGGCGCGATTGAACGCCCGCATGCCAGCCTCGACCGCCGCATTCATGTCGGCCTGATCCATCGGCGGAATCATCGGAAACAGCGCGCGGGGCCCGCGAATCGTGCCGTAGGTATCCGGCATCAGTTTCGGGAAGTTGTAATCCCGGAAGATGCCGGTCGGGCTGCCGCTCTCGTCGGTGTCGATCTCAATGCCGGCCGGCGTTTCGGTGCGGCCGGTGATGCCTGCGATTCCGATGGCGGCGCTGTTGGCGATTGCGACTCCCGGGGCGATCAGGGCCGGCGGTTCGATATAGACCGGATTGTCCGGCGCCACCTTGTCGAGGTCGTGCCGGGTCGGCCAGCGGCCCTCGCGCAGCGCGGCGGGAAACGCGAACACCTCGGGCTCGCTGGCGAGCGGGTTGCAGACGATCCATTCGCCGGGCCTGCGCTTGCCGACTTCGCTGCGTACCACTGCGAGCACATCGTCGATCGATGCGCATCCATCAAATGACGGCTTCAAGAACTTCAGTCCGGCGCCGTCCATGTGCGGATGGCCGTCGACGAAGCCGGGCACCACGGTGCGGCCGTCGAGGTCGATCTTGCGGGTGCCGGGCCCGGACAGCGCGAGCATGTCGTCCGATGAACCAACTGCGACGATCTGGTCGCCGCGGATCGCAACCGCTTCGGCCACGGAGTCGCGTGCGTCCACCGTATAGACGCGGCCGTGGTGCAGGATCTTGTCCGGAGCTGTCATGCGGAATCCACGAGTCTACGACCTCGCGCCTCCGTGCGGAGGCCGAGCAACGTGTTTATTAAATGCAGCTTGTTGTCATGAAATCAATAGATTTTATAAAACATCGTCGGTATAACCCGGCGAAACGCAAATCCGGGGGCATCATGAAGCAGGCGCTGACCCAATCCGCGACGACCGTGCCGCTGCTGTCCAACTTCATCGGCGGCAGTTTCATCGGCCCGGCCGGGGCGACGTTCGAGAACCGCAACCCGATCAACGGCGAGGTGATCAGTCTGGTGGCTGAAGCCGACGCCGCGACGGTCGACGAGGCGGTCGCTGCCGCGCGCCGCGCGCTGAAGGGACCATGGGGGAGGACCAGCGAGCAGGAACGGGCGGCGCTGCTGCGCAAGGTCGCCGATGGCATCATGCGCCGGTTCGACGAGTTTCTGGCGGCCGAGGTCGGCGACACTGGAAAGCCCGCGTCGCTGGCCTCGCATATCGATATTCCGCGCGGTGCAGCTAACTTCAACATCTTTGCCGACCAGATCCTGACGCTGTCGACCGAGACTTTCCGGATGGCGACGCCCGACGGCAAGGGTGCGCTCAACTATGCGATCCGGACGCCGCGCGGCGTGATCGCGGTGGTGTGCCCGTGGAATCTGCCGCTGCTGCTGATGACCTGGAAAGTCGCGCCGGCGCTGGCCTGCGGCAATACCGTGGTGGTGAAGCCGTCGGAGGAGACACCGACCACCGCGACGCTGCTCGGCGAGGTGATGAACGAGGCTGGCATTCCGCCGGGCGTCTACAACGTCGTGCACGGCTTCGGGCCCGGCAGCGCCGGCGAATTCCTCACCCGCCATCCGGGTGTCGATGGCATCACATTCACCGGGGAAACCGCCACCGGCACCGCGATCATGAAAGCCGCAGCCGATCAGGTCCGCCCGGTCTCGTTCGAACTCGGCGGCAAGAACGCCGCCGTGGTGTTCGCTGACTGCGATCTCGATAAGGCGATCGAAGGCACCATGCGGTCCGTGTTCGCCAATTGCGGTCAGGTCTGTCTCGGCACCGAGCGGGTCTATGTCGAGCGCCCGGTCTTCGACGCGTTCGTCGAGCGGCTGGCGTCCTTCGCCGGACAGTTGAAGGCGGGTGATCCGTTCGACAAGGCCACGACGATCGGACCGTTGATCAGCCAGGAGCATCGCCGCAAGGTCCTGTCCTATTACGACAGGGCGAAGAGCGAAGGGGCGAGGGTCGTGCTGGGCGGGGGCGTGCCGGAACTCGGCGCCGCGTTCCGGGGCGGCTCGTTCGTGCAGCCGACGATCTGGACCGGATTGCCGGAGACCTCTGCGGTGATCCGCGAGGAGATTTTCGGTCCGTGCTGCCACATCGCGCCGTTCGACAGCGAGGATGAGGCGATCGCGCTCGCCAATGACAGTCCCTATGGCCTTGCCACCTCGATCTGGACCGAAAACCTGACCCGGGCGCATCGCGTCGCCGCGCAGATCGACGTCGGCATCAGCTGGGTCAATTCCTGGTTCCTGCGCGACCTCCGGACGCCTTTCGGCGGCTCGAAGCAATCGGGCATCGGCCGGGAAGGCGGCGTCCATTCGATGGAGTTCTATACGGAACTCCGCAACGTCTGCATCAAGCTCTGATCAAGAAACGACCGAGAGGAAATCTCACGCATGCTTACCGACGACCAGCGCGCCAAGGCGGCCGACATCCTGATTGAGGCCGAGCGGACCCGCGAGCCCGCGCTCCAGCTCTCCAAGACCTTTCCCGACATCGAGATCGAGGATTCCTACGCGATCCAGAGCGAGGTGACGCGGCGCAAGGTCGCGCAGGGCCGAACGGTGATCGGCCACAAGGTCGGGCTGACCTCGAAGGCGATGCAGCAATCGTCGCAGATCGATGAGCCCGACTATGGCCATCTGCTCGACGACATGATGCTGGCCGATGGCGCGAAGGTGCCGCACGCCAACTACTGCGTGCCGCGCGTCGAGCCGGAACTGGCCTTCGTGCTGGGCAAGCCGCTGAAGGGGCCGGGCGTCGGGCTGCTCGACGTGCTGCGCGCCACCGAATATGTGGTGCCGGCGATCGAGATCATCGATGCGCGCGTGCAGAATCCGCGCAAGATCTTCGACACGGTCGCCGACAACGGCGCGGCCGCCGGCATCGTGCTTGGCGGCCGTCCGGTGAAGCCGACCGAGGTCGATCTGCGCTGGGTGGGCGCGATCTTCTATCGCAACTCCGAGATCGAGGAGACCGGGCTCGCCGCCGGCGTGCTCGGCAATCCGGCGATGGGCATCGCCTGGCTCGCCAACAAGGTCGGACGGTTCGGCACGGTGCTCGAACCGGGCCACATCATGCTGTCGGGCTCGTTCACGCGGCCGGTGTGGGCCGCGAAGGGCGACACCCTGCATGCCGATTTCGGGCCGCTCGGCGCGGTCGCCGTGCAGTTCGTGTGATGGCGGTCCCGATGCAGACGCCGCAAAATGCCTTCAAGCGCCGGCTGCTTGCGGGCGAGTTGCAGATCGGCCTGTGGTCGAGCCTGTGCAGCACCATCGCGGCCGAGATCGTCGGCGACAGCGGATTCGACTGGGTCCTGCTCGATACGGAACACGCGCCGAACGAGCCGCCCGGCGTTCTGGCGCAGTTGCAGGCCTTCGCCACCGGCACCGCGCAGGTGGTCGTCCGGCCGGCGTGGAACGATGCGGTGATCATCAAGCGGCTGCTGGATATCGGCGCGCAGACGCTGCTCGTTCCGTTCGTCCAGAATGCGGAGGAGGCAAAGCGCGCCGTCGCCGCCTGCCGCTATCCTCCGGCCGGAATCCGCGGCATCACCGCCGGCGGCCGCGCCAGCCGGTTCGGCCGCGCCGCCAATTATCTGAAGGAGGCGGACTCCCAGGTTTGCGTGCTGGTGCAGACCGAGACCGAAACGGCGATCGATCGCATTCCCGAAATCGCTGCGGTGGAGGGCGTCGATGGCATCTTCGTCGGTCCGTCGGATCTCAGCGCGTCGATGGGACACATCGGCAATCCGCTGCACCCGGATGTGCAGCGAGCGATCGAGAAAGCGGGCCGGAGCATAGCCGATGCGGGGAAAGCCGGTGGCATTCTTACCGGCGTCGAAGCCGACGCGCGGCGCTACATCGAATGGGGCTATCGTTTCGTCGCGGTCGGAACCGATATCGGGCTGCTGGCGAAGCACGCCGATGCTCTGGCCGCCGCATTCCGCAAGGCATGATGCGGACATTGTACGCGTGGGTATGACGGCGGGGATGATCCGGCCGGAATCCGAATGCTGAACGGGAGAGAGTGATGAAGCAGCTTCCAGTCATTGAGCTTCAGGACATCGCCAGGGAACTGGCCGAGAGCGGAAAGCGGGTCAAGGTGCTGTGGCAGGAGCCCGGTTCGCTGGCCTTCGTCGCACGGGGCCGCGAATACCGCAGCGAGTTTCACATCAACGGCAGCGATGAAGTGACCTACATGATCAAGGGTCAGATGAACCTTCATTATCGCACGCCGGACGGCAAGGAAGAGATCGCGGTCATCCCGGAAGGCGCGACCAACTGGATGCCCCCGGGCGTGCCGCATTCGCCGCGGTTCCCGCCGGATGCCTTCGCGCTGATCGTGGAGCGCCAGCGTCATGAAGGCGAGATCGACAAGTTTCACTGGTACTGCCAGAACTGCGGTAACTTCCTGCACGAGGAGACCTTCGTGGTCAGCGACTATCGCGCCGATCCCGTGTCGCAGGCCTACAAGCGGTTCTTCGACAACGAGGATGCGCGCACCTGCAAGACGTGCGGCACCGTGATGCCGAATGCGCTGGCCGAGACGCCGAAAGCATCCTGAAAGAAGCTGCCGGGCGCGCCCGCGATCGACAAATCCGGAATGCAAAATCCGCAATGCAAAAGGGAGCGCCGATGGTCCGGCGCTCCCTTTTTGTTTGTTGTTTGTGCCGGCAGCTTGTTTGTGGCGGCAATGCCGGCGCTTGTCAGGCGAGGCCCATATAGGCCTGCTGCACCATCGGGTCGTTTGCGAGTTGCGCGGTCGGTCCGCTGATCCTTACCCGGCCCGAATCCACCACCACGCCGCGGCTGGTGAGTTCGAACGCCGTGGCGACATCCTGCTCGACCAGCAGCAGCGACAATCCCTCCTGCATGATCTGGCGCAGCGCGCCGCCGAGATTGTCGACCACTTTGGGTGCGAGGCCGAGCGATAGTTCGTCGATCATCAGCAGTTTCGGCGCGCTCATGATGCCGCGGGCGATCGCGCACATCTGCTGCTCGCCGCCTGACAGTGTCCCGGTCGCCTGATGGCGGCGCTCGGCGAGGATCGGAAACAGCGTCAGCATGCGGTCGAGGTCGCGCTTGATCTCCACCTTGTCGCTGCGCAGATAAGCGCCGGTCAGCAGGTTGTCGATCACGTTCATCGGGCCGAACAGCCGCCGGCCCTCGGGCACATGGACGACGCCGCGCGACAGAATGTGCCTGGGCGGCAGGTTGGTGATCTCCTCGCCGCGAAATTCGATACGGCCCGAGCGGGCATGCAGCAGGCCGGAGAGCGTGCGAAGCAGGGTGCTCTTTCCGGCGCCGTTGGACCCGACGAGGCACACGGCTTCGCCTTCGCCGACCTCGAGGTCGATGCCCCAAAGGATCTGGATGTCGCCGTAGCCGGAGACGAGATTGCTGACGGTAAGCAGCGGCTTAGTCATGACGCACCATTTGACGTTCGGCAAAGCGCGAGCCCAGATAGGCTTCGATAACGCGGGGGTCGCGGATAACGTCCGCCGCCGGATCATCGGCGATCAGTTCGCCGTGATGCAGCACGACGATGCGGCTGCACAGCCCGGTCACGACCTTGAGCAGATGCTCGATGATCACGATCGAGATTCCGCGCGCGGCGATGGCCCGGATCAGGTCGAGCGCCTGCTCGATCTCCGCCGAGTTCAGGCCGGCATTGACCTCATCGAGCATCAGGATGTGCGGATTCATCGCCAGGCTTTTCGCCAGTTCGAGCCGCTTGCGATAGGCGAGCGTCAACTGTTCGGCCGGACGATCGGCGAAAGCGGCCAGTCCGGTGAACCGGAGATGCTCCATTGCGGCTGCGCGCGCATCGTCCATCGATTCGACGCCGGCCGCGAACATCGCGCCTGCCATCACGTTCTCGACGACCGTCATCTCCGGAAACGGCTGCACCACCTGAAATGTCCGCGCGATGCCGCGCGCGGAAATCTGGAACGGCTTCAGCCGCTGGATCGGTTCGCCTTTGTGCAGCACTTCGCCGGAGGTTGCGGGGTAGACGCCGGTGATGATGTTCACCAGCGTGCTTTTTCCCGCGCCGTTGGGACCGATCAGGCCGACGATCTGTCCGGGTTCGAGCGTCAGCGAGACGTTGCGGATGGCATGGATGCCGCCGAACGAGCGGCTGACACCCTTGAGTTCGAGAAGAGCACTCATGTGGAGGCCACCTTGCGCCGGAAGGCGTTGGCGCGGATCGAGGACAGGCCGGCGGGCAGGAACAGGATCAGGATCACAATCAACAGGCCGAGTGTGCCGGTATGGAACTGAAGGAGGTTGCGCCAGACGATCTCGTCCAGCACCAGAAAGGCGACCGCGCCGATGATCGGACCGAAAACCGTGCCCATGCCGCCGAGCAGAGCCATCAGGATCGGCTTGATCGAGAACAGAACGTCATAAGCGTCGGTCGGCTCGATATAGCCGGTCCAGGACGCGTAGATGCCGCCGGCCGCCGCCGCGAAGGCGCCCGACATCGTGAAGGCGATAACCTTGTAGCGGGTGGTGTCGACGCCGACGATGTTGGCCGCGTCTTCATTCTGCCGGATGCAGTTGAGCGCAAAGCCGATCCGGTTGTGGGCAATCGCATAGGTGGTCGCGAACGCGACGGCCATCAACGCCAGCATCGCGTAGAAAAAGAATATCGCGAGCGCCGCCGGCGACCAGCCGAAGAATGGCAGGTTGAGGCCCATGCCGCCGCCGGTCAGCCAGGTCCAGCCGTTGGTGAGTTCGCGCAGCACCTCGGCGACCACCAGCGTGGCGATTGCGAACGCGTGTCCGCGCAGCCGCAGCACCACGTGGCCGAGCGCATACGCGAACGCCACGCCGATCACCACCGCCGCGCACCACGCGAGCGGCGCCGGAACGCCGCTCGACTGGATCACGCCGGCGGAATAGGCGCCGAGGCCGAAGAAGGCCGCGATGCCGAACATCGGGTATCCGGCGAAGCCGCCGACGAAGTTCCATGCCATCGTCAGCGTGGCATACATCATGGCGCTCGTCGCCATGCGCAGCAGGTAGTTGTTGCCGAGCAGCGGCATGGCCAGCAGGAGGACCGCTGCGATGGCGATGATTGGATAATGTTGCTTCTTCATCAGAAACCCTTGACGCCGAGAATGCCGTGCGGACGCGCCAGCAGGAGGATGATCAGGACGATAAATGCGAGCGTGAGCGCGTATTCGGGGCCGAACAGCACCGCGCCGTAGCTTTCCAGCAGACCGAAGATCAGCCCGCCGACCGCTGCGCCGGGAACGCTGCCGACGCCGCCGAGCACGCAGATGACGAAAGCCTTGCTGAGGAACAGGGGCCCCGACAGCGGCGCCACCGGGAAGGAGGCGCTGATCAGCGCGCCCGCCGCTCCGGCCAGAGCCCCGCCGATCGCAAAGGTGATCGCATAGGTGCGCTTGACATCGATGCCCATCAGCAGCGAGGCCTCGCGGTCAAACCGCACGGCGATGATCGCACGCCCGACCGATGTGAGCCGCAGGGTCAGCCAGAGCAGGAAGATCAGCAGGAATGCGATCACCGCAGAAGCCGCCCGATCCATCGGGATGAAGATGTCTGCGATTTCCGCGACGCCGAGCGAGTTCTCCAGGATGATCTTGCGATAGTCGGCGGTAAACGCCACCAGCATCGCGTTGTTCATCATCAGTTCCAGACCGAAGGTCAGGATCAGCGTCACCAGCACCGGGCGAGTCACAACCCGGTTGACGATCAGGAGCTGCGTTACATAGCCGAGCGCACCGAGAATGATCGCGGTGGAAATCACCGACACGAACGGATGAATGCCCAATGCTCCGTAGGAGAAAAAGGCGATGTAGAATCCGAGGACGATGAAAGAGCCGTGGAGCAGATTGATGATGCTGAGCACGCCCCAGACCAGCGAAAACCCTGCCGCGATGCAGGCGTAGAGGCCGCCGAGGATCAGCCCATTGACGAGGTATTGAAAGAATATCATGAGCGGTTACGCCTGTAGGTGCTGTCGGGATCGCGGCGGCCGGCGAGCCGGCATCGTGCCGCGAGCGTCTGCCGTCTCCCGACGGAATGCGGCTGGCGGGAGACGGTGTTTGTGCAGGTGGGGATGCGTCGACAAAATCACTTCTTGTCGAAGCGAATTTCGGACTGGGCGAATTCCGGCGGATCGATCACGACAGGCTTGCCGTTCTGGATCTGCACGGTCGGCGGCTTCAGCGAAACGATCTGCCCGGTCGGGCCGAACTTGACGCGTCCGAAAAAGGTCTGCGCGTCAAGCGATGCCAGTGCGTCGCGAACCTTCGATTTCTCAACCGTGCCGGCCTTGGTGACGGCAGCCGCCAGCACCACGCCGCAAGCCGCGGCCGAGGCGACGGAATATTCAGGATGGCGGTTGTCGTAGGCGGCGCTGTACATCTCGGCGAAACGCTCCGCCGAGCCGAACACGTCGTCGCTCTTGAACTTGGCCGCGACGTCCCACCACGAAGCAGTGACGATGTTTTCCGAAAGCTTGCCGGTATTGATCAGAAATTCCGGGGTGGTTGGGCCGACCAGCATCGCGGTAAGCTGCGGCCTGACGCCAAGCTCCTGCATCTGCTTGCGGATCAGGATGATGTCGTTGACATAGCCGGTGACGTAGAACAGGTCCGGCCGGCTCGAGCGGATCTGGGTCAGCGCGGAGCTGTAGTCGACGGTGCCTACCGGGAATTTCTGTTCAGCGACGATCTCGTAGCCCTTCTCTCTGGCGTATTTCTCCAGCTCCTCGGCGATCGCCAGCGGAAACAGATCGTTGCGGGCGAGCACTGCGATCCGCTTGATCGACGGATTCTTGGCGGCCAGCAGATTGATCAGCGGTTCGGTCACGGTGTTGTTCGGCGTGTACATGCCGAACAGATACTTGAAGCCCTGATCGTAGACCTGGGCAGAGGATGCCTGTGCGGCGATCATCGGCACGCCGTATTTTTCAGTGATGGCGCTGACGGCCTTGGTCGCGCCCGAGCCGAACGGCGCGAAGATCGCATCGACCTTGTTCTCGGTGATCATCAGCTCGGCGGACTGCACCGCGCGGGGCGTATTGGACTGATAGTCGGAATAAATGATCTCGACCTTGTAAGTGTCCGGGCCGGCCTTGATGCCGCCGGCCTCGTTCTGGGTCTTGGCCCAGAGATCGTAACCTGACTTCATGCGCAGGCCCTCGGGCGAAACGCCGCCCGTCAGAGGCAGCGGCGCGCCGATCCTGAGGATTTTTTCCTCCGCATGCGCGCCTGATGCGGCGAGGCTGAGGAGCGCTGCGGCCAATGCGCCGACGGTCGTCTTGAAGCGTGACATGGATCCTCCGAACGTGAAGCGGTGAGAGTGGTTTATGCGATGTTGCCGTGAACCCAGCGGCCGCCGACCATGGTGGCCTGGCATCGGATATCGAGCAGGCCCTCGGCGGTCGTGGTCAGCGGATTGCCGGAAAGGACGGCGATGTCGGCGTAGTAACCTGGCAGCAGCGGGCCCTTGCGATCTTCCTCGAAGGTGAGCCACGCGCCGTTGACGGTCAGCATGCGCAGGGCGGTCTCGTGGTCCAGCGCGCCCTGCGCGCCCATCGTCTTGCCGCTGCGGCGATCCTGCCGCGCCAGCATCACCCACATGCAGAACAGCGGATCGTTGGGCACCGCGTCGGTTGCGGCGGAAACCGGAACGCCAAGCTCGGCCAGCGCGCGCGCCGGTGAAAGCAGGTCAAGCTGCTCCTCGCTCAGGCTCGCGAACGTGTGTCCGACCTTCCAGAGATAATGCGCGGGGATCAGAGTGACGGCCACGCCCATCGCCTTGAGCGAGGCCAGGTCGCGCGGCGTCGCCTTGCTGATATGTTCCACGACCCAGCGCCGCTGGCCGATCGGATAGTGCCGGGCCACGCGCTCGAGGATCGGCACCACCTCGTGCAGCTTGTCCGAGGCCAGCGTGTGCAGGCGGAGATTGTATTTGCCTGCAAGCATGCACAGCTCTTCGAAATCGGACGGCGAGTTGACGCTGGCGATGCCGCCGCCCCAACCGAGATCGCCGATGTCCTTCTTCAGCAGGTCCCTGAACTGCGGATTGCCGCCATAACCGACGAAAATGCCTGATATCCGCAGCATGTCGTCGCCAAGGCCTCGCCCACGGGCCCACGGCAGCCAGTGGCGCATCGCGTAGTCCGCCTCGTCGGTGCCGACCCAGGCGGGGCTGACGACGAGGCCGCTGCGCAGCGTCAGTTCATTGTCTTCGTGCAACTGACGGAACGCGCTGATCACGTCCGGCGCGCAGCCGTGGCCTTCATAGACGCTGGTCGTGCCCTTGTCGTGATACATCGCCAGCGAGCGCCGCAGCCCCTCGATGCGATCCTCCGGCGTGAAACGTGGAACCGCCCGCAGCAGGTCCGGCTCGGCCATCCGCGTGTAGTTGCGCTCGATGATGACGCCGGTTGGCTCGCCGGCATGGTCGCGGACGATTTCGACGCCGTCGACATTCGGCCGGGTCGACCCGTCTATTCCGTTCAATCGCAACGCGAGACTGTTCAGCACCGTGAAGCAGGGCGGCTCGCCCCAGAATCCGCTCGGGCTGGCAATGCAAACCGGATTGTCCGGCGCGGCCTCGTCGAGTTCGTATCGCGTGGGCAGCCGGCCCTCGGCCAGATAGCTGTCCGCGTTCCAGTAGAACGGCGGCTCGCCGATCGGCATCGTGACAATCCACTCGCCCGGCGCCCTGGCGGCGGCAAGCTCGCGGATCACCCTTTGCACGTCGGCGATCGAGCGGGTCTCGCTCAGCGATGGCCGGATGGTCTTCAGGCCCAGACTGTCGGAATGCGCGTGGGTGTCGTTGAAGCCGGGAATCAGCGTGCTGGACTTGAAGTCGTGGACCTTGGTCGCGGGTCCGCGCAGTGCCTCGATGGCATCGCGGCTGCCTGCCTGCAGCACCTTGCCGCCGGCGATCGCGATCGCTTCGGCACGGGTGCCCTGGCGATCGAGCAAAAGAATGTTGCCCAGCATGATCGTGTCGGCAGTGCGCACCCTGATCCCCCGCTCAACGTAATAAATGTTCAAAAATTTTATGTAGCATAATCGATATTGTCAAATATTGAACAAAAATATTTTCTGCGCATTTGTTGGTCTGGGACTGATCAAACTGACGGCGTGACAGCGTGACGTGCGTTCAGCGTTGCGCGTAGTAGCGGGAGAGGCCCTGCTGGAAGCGCGCCAGCAGCGGCTGCAATGCGGCGATCTCGGGCGCCGCTGCAGAAAGTTGCTCAAGAATCGCCTGTTGCAGGGCCACCTCGTCGATTCCGGGGACCTTGCCGTTCCGCACGATCTGCCGTCCGTCGGCGAAGACGGCCGCGATGTGTCGGGTCTGTGCCCGCGCGAACAGGGTCTGGAACGGATCGTCGAGTGGAGCGGGAATATCGGAGCCCAGCGCCGCATAGTTGAGCACGATGAAGTCGGCCGGGGCGTCCGCGGCGATTTGTCCTGCCTTGCTGTCGCCGCAGACTGCGCAAGCGCCGTTGCGGCAGCCGGCGCTCAGCACGTCCTCGCGCCTGACGGAGGCGTCGAAGCCGGTCCCGCCGTTGAGCAACGCCGCAAGACGCAACTCGCGCAGCATGTCGTCATCGTCGTCGAGCCCGAGTGCGTCGAGGCCGATCGCGAAACGCAGCCCTGCTGCTTTCATCATGTCCAGCGATGCGATGCCAGACTTCAGCCGGAGGTTCGAACTGGCGTTGACCGAAACGGTGGCGCCTGCGCCCGCCAATATCGCCGCTTCCTCGGGCTTCAGCCACACGCCGTGCGCCAGGGTGAGCCGGTCCGACAGCAACCCCAGCCTGTCCAGCCGACGCACGGGGCCTTCGGCGTATTCGCCGTCTGCCCAGAGCCGCTGATACTTGCTCTCGAGCAGATGCATGTGCACGCGCCGGCCGGATGCGTTCGCAGCACGCGCGATCTCCGCCAGCAGGATATCGCTGCACCACTCCATGCCGACAGGACCATACTGCACGGTGAAGTTGGGGATCTCGCAGCATCGTGCGATGTCATCGACCAGCGCTAGCTGGTCGTGGATCGGAGGGATTGGCCTCAGCCAGCGCGCCTTGATCGCGTCGAGATCCGAGGCCGGCATGTGCGCGAGGATCGCGTCGTCGGGCCCGTAGCCGAGGCGATGACGGTCGCGCAGCGGTACCACGAAGCCGACACGGACGCCGACGTCGCGTGCGGCACGGGCCACGTCGGCAGCGGCGGCGCGCAGCGCGGCCGGGTCCGCCGACAGGTGACAATGCACGACCGATGTGATGCCTGCCTTCGCCATCCGCGCGAACGCGAGCGCCGCGACGACATAAGGGTCGAGCCGCGGGATGGTATAGGTGGCCGGCACCCAGGCTTCCACGGCAGTGTCGAACGCGCCGTAGGCCAGCGTCTTGAGCCCACGCCCGTGATCGTGCGCATTGGCCAGCGCCGGGATGATCAGCGTGTCGGGGAAGGTGTCGGCGTCGCCGCGCGCGTCGCTGCGGATTGTTGTGATTTTGCCGGACGCGAAGGTGAGCGTCGCGTTGCGGGTGATGATCCGCGAGTCGGGTCGTTGCAACAGGCGCCGCGTGCGGATCGATTGCGGCGCGGGATCGTGCTCCATTATCCGGCGTGCTGGATGGCGGCGGGGGAGGGGATCGACGACGCGCCGGTGACGCGCGCGATCGCTTCCGCCCCCTCGCGGCGGATCAGACCCTCGTTCGGTTCGAGCAGCACGCCGTTGCGCTTGCGCACGCGCCCGTCGACGCACACCATTTCGATTTGCCCGGAACTGACCGGAATTCCGCTGCGTCCCTGCCACGGTTCGGCGTTCCGGATCAGGATCACATCGGCCCGCTTGCCGGGCGACAACGATCCGATCCATGGCTCGAGCCCGAGCGTGGCGGCCGCATGCGGACCGGCAGCGGGCGGCGACGCGGTGTCGCCGGCCGTGTGGTCCCCCGTGACGGGCAGCAGCGCGAATTCGGGAAGATCCGGCACCGCATCTGAAGCCGCTGCCAGGCCAAGCTCGATCAGATGTTCCTGCGGCGCGCAGAACCAGGTCGCCTGAAATTCGCGGAGGACCCGGCTGCTGGCGGGCAGCGGGACGCTGAACAGGCCGCGCAGGCCGGAATCGATCTGCGCAAGCAGCGCTGGCTCCGCATGCGTCGCGCCGATGTCGATCGCACAGTGGTGCAGGCAGGTGACGCCGGTCGAAAGCTGATCGAGCAACGCGAGTCGCAGGATGCAATAGATGTCACGCGGATCCGCTGTCGCGGCCGGCACGCCGGCTCCGATGGTCTCTGCCCACAGGTGCCGATGGTCGGCAATTGATCCGGGGAGCGCCGTCAGGCCGCTGCCGTCGATTTCATTGGCTGAGGACCCGGTCAGGCGGCCGAGATGGACAATTTCACCGTCGCGAATGTGAATGTCGGTGTTTGCCATCTCGCCGAGATGAGGGTCCATTGTCATGGCCCGCACGTTGCGGATCACCATGTCGGTCCGCTCCTGGTGCCACGCGGCCGCGGCCGAATAGCCGTTGCGCCGGTCATAGCCGGCACGGCGGCGCATCGCGCTGGCGATGTCGAGCATCGGCGGGGCAATGCCTTCGGCCTTGAAACCGTAGGGTTCCGGACTGCAGCACAGGCAGAACATGCGCGGCCGGTCCTATCCGCGCCCCGGCGGTAGCGTTGTCGTCACCGTGCCTGCCTCCTCCGCGCTGCGCCTGCCCGTTCGTTATTGCCATTACATCATATAATTACTCATTCAGTATAAAAATCAACAAATTTAGAAAATAACGATCGTGCCGGGCGGGACGACTCTGACAGCTGCAGGCCGCGACCAGCCGGGTCAGGAATCAGTCTGCGCGGTCTCGGCTCGTGTCCATCGTTGTGCCGGCCGTTCCTCCATGCCCGACTTGCTATCGTTGGATGTGGGGCGTTCGCATCTGTCGCTCGCGATGGCGGGACCTGCCGGCTTTCGAGCAGGCCGTCCTTCGTGGTGGGACGCGGTGCTGGGCGCGACTATCGGAGACTGGCGTTGCCGTTCCGCGGTCCGCGGCCGTCACGCGCGGCCGGAACGAGGCAGATGCAGGTCTGCCACCAGTCCCTCGGCACGCCATGATCTTTCAATCGTGCCGCCGGCAGACCGGACGATACGTTCCACCATGTCGCTGCCGAATCCTCTGTGATCCGGCGAAGCGGAGACCTGCGGGCCACCGGTCTCGGTCCATGTCAGGTCGAGCGCCCTGTCGTTCGCCGCCCAGCACACCGCGACGCTTCCGCTGTCGCCGCCAAGGGCGCCGTATTTGACCGAGTTCGTCGCGAGTTCGTGCAGGAACAGCGCGAGAGTCGTCGTCATATTGTGACACACGGATGTTCCGGGGCCATCGATCGCGCAACGCTCGCCATACGGCTCCAGCACCGACCGCACGAGCGCGCCCAGATCGATATGATCGGACGTTTCGCCGGTCGATGTCTCGCCGTCGAGGGTCTTTGCGGCGAAAACGGTGTCCGAGGCGCGGGACAAGGCCCACAGCTTCTCGCGCAGGATTTTGGTGGCCGTCGCCGGCGCCTTCTCCGCGACTGCCTCTTTCTCCGCAAGACGGATCAGTCCGGCGACGACGGAGAACAGGTTCTTGATCCGGTGCTTCATCTCGCCGGACAGCAGCTTCTCCCGCTGAACGGCGTCCTCCAGCTGCTTTTCGAGCTGACGCTGGGCGGTGACCTCGCGCGAGACGCAGAGGATCGACAGCACGCGCCCGTCGGTATCGACGAGCGGCGTGAGCAGGTTGTCCCAGTACTGCACGCTGCCGGGAGACACGCTTCGCCCCGGAAACCGGGCGCTCTTGCCATTGGCGGCATCGCGTAGGGCCATCGCACCGGCCGGCTGAACATCCTCGGGCAAAAGCGGCAGCCAGGGCATGCCAAACGCCGAATCCTCCGGCACGTTCAGGGCAAGGCAGCCTGCCCGGTTCATCGTCAGCAACCGGCCATCGACCGAGACAACCTTGATGCAGTCGGGCGTGGCATCCAGCATCGCCTTCTGCATTTCGGACAGGTGCGGCTCTGTGCGAGAGGGCGCATCGGGAAATGCAATTCGCGCGTAAATTCCGGCAGCGGTGTCCATCATATCTACGCCCAAGAGTTGCATCCGTTAACCGAAATTACAACCTTAGCACGCAAGGTTCACTGCATCAATCGACGGCCGAGGTAACGCGGTAAATTGGAACTTGTGTTCACTATTTACTATTTGATTCCCGACGTCAGGAACGCCTGCATGAACTGGCGCTGAAAGATGACAAAGGCCAGCACCAGCGGGGCGATGGTCATCAGCGTCGCTGCGCTGATCTGGGAGATATCGACGCCGCTTTCCGGCGCGCCGAACAGCGACAGGCCGACCGTGAGCGGCCGCGTCTGCGGGGAGTTGGTGACGATCAGCGGCCACAGGAAATTGTTCCAGTGGGTGGCGATCGAGACCAGCGCATAGGCGAGATAGACCGGGCGGGCGGCGGGGATGTACACGCGCCACAGCACGCCGAGCCACGAGCAGCCCTCCACGCGTGCTGCTTCCTCAAGCTCCTTCGGGATCGACTTGAAGGCCTGCCGCAGCAGGAAGATGCCGAACGCGCTCGCCATGTAGGGCAGGCCCATGCCGAGTATGGTGTCGAACAGGCCGAGCCGCGAGATGGTGGCGTAGTTTTCGACGATCAGGACCTCGGGCAGGATGAACAACTGCATCAGCACGAGAATGAAGATCGCGTCGCGGCCCGGAAATGCAAAGCGCGCAAACGCGAAGCCCGCCAGCGTGCACAGCACGAGCTGCCCGGCGAGCACGATGGTGACCAGCTTCACGGTGTTGGCGATGTAAGCAAGCCACGGCGCCTGATCCCACACCGCACGGAAATTCGCCAGCGTCCATGCAGCCGAGAGATCGAGGCCGACTGCTGCGTGCACATCGTGAAAGGCGGCCCAGGCCGCATAGGCCAGCGGCGAGATCCACAGCAGCGCGAGGATGAGCGCGCCGAGCGCGTCGAGGCTGAGCCAGCGTTGTATCGTGGTGGTCATCGGTAATGCGCCCGCCGGTCGATCAGGGTGAACTGGACGAGGGCGATCAGGCACAGCGCCAGCAGGACCACGACGGTCATGGCGGCCGCGCGCGGCGCATCGAAATAGGAGAAGGCCAGCTCCCAGATCCAGTAGAGGATCAGCTTGGAGGCATTGTCGGGGCCGCCTTTGGTCAGGATAAAGAGCTGGTCGATCAGCCGCACGGAATTGATCAGCGCGTTGACCAGCACGAACAGCGTGGTCGGCATCAGCAGCGGCAGCAGGATGCGGCGGGTATAGGTCCAGCGGCCCGCGCCCTCGATCCGCGCCGCTTCGCGCAGGTCCGGCGGGATGGTCTGCAGCGCCGCGAGATAGAAGATCATGAAGAAGCCGGCCTCCTTCCAGATCGCCACGACGATGACGGCCCACAGCGCCGTGTCCGGCTGGCCGAGCCAGTTGACCGAGCCGAAGCCGAGGGCCGCGAGCGGCCCGAACCCGGGCGTATAAAAGAACAGCCACAGATTGGCCGCCGCGATCATCGGCAGCATGGTCGGCGTGAAATAGGCGACGCGGGCGAAGGAGCGGGCGGGAATGTTGGCATTGGCCCAGAGCGCCATGCCGAGCGCGATCACGATCGAGGCCGGCACGGTGACACCCGCATAAAGCAGGTTGTTGCCGACGACGCGCCAGAACACCGGATCGGCGAGCAGGTCGGAATAGTTGTCGAGCCTGACGAAGGCCGGCGGGCGGCGGCGGGTGCCCGCCGAGAACAGGCTCTGCCACAGCGTCGCGATGGTGGGCGCGAAGGCGAAGGTCGTCAGCAGGACGAGGGCCGGGGACAGCAGCATCCAGCCGTAGAGCGCGGAGCGCCGTCGCTCCTGCTTCACCAAGTCCGCCGCCATTGACTGTCTCACCGATAGAAAAATGGGCTGCGGAGCGGCGGTTGCCGTTCCGCAGCCCGTTGAAGGATTACTTCTGGAACGGCTTCAGCAGCCGGTCTGCGGTGGCCTGAGCTTCGCTCAGCGCCGCCTGCGGCGTCTTGGTGCCGATCACCGCCGCCTGCACGGCGTTGTTCAGCGCCTCGCGGACGCGACCGGTCTCGTAGGTCGACAATTCCGGGATCGCGACCTTGAGCTGATCGCGGGCGACCAGCGCTTGCGGGAATTCCTCGCCGTATTTCTTCAGCGCGGGCGTCTCGTAGGACGCCGGGCTGACGCCGACATAACCGGTGGCGATCGACCACTGGGCGGCGCGCTCGGGCGCGGTCATATACTTGATGAGCTTCAGTGCGGCCGTGCGCTCCTCAGGCTTGGCCTGCTTGAACAGATAGAAGTTGCCGCCGCCGGTCGGCGAGCCGGGCTGCTTGTTGGCCGGCAGCATGGCGACGCCGAAGTCGAACTTGGCTTCCTGCTTCACCGCCGTGAGGTTGCCGGTGGTGTGCCACATCATTGCGGTCTTGCCCGAGGTGAACTGCTGGCGCAGCGTACCCCATTCGATCGCGCCTTCCGGGCTTACCTTCTTGTCGGCCGACAGCGAACGCCAGAACGCCAGAGCTTCGACGACCGCAGGGTCGGTGAAGAACGTCCTCGTGCCGTCCGCGCTCATTAGCTCCTTGCCGTTCTCGATGGCGAAGCACTGGAACATCCAGTAGGCATAGCCGGTGGTCGGGATCATCAGACCCCAGCGGCCGTCCTTGGTCAGTTTCTTGGCGCTCGCCGCCATCTCGTCCCAGGTCTGCGGCGGCTTGTTCGGATCGAGCCCGGCCTCGCGGAACATATCCTTGTTGTAGTACATTACGATGGTCGAACGCTGGAACGGGATGCCCCAGGTCTTGCCGTCGATCTTCCCGTTGGCCATCAGCGCCGGATAGAAGCTGTTCAGCCATTCGCGGTCGTCTTCGCTGGTCGCGACGTCCTCGAACGGGACGATCAGATCCTGCTCGATCAGGTCATAGGCGTCGATCGAGAACAGCACCGAGAGCTGCGCCGGCTGGCCGCTCTTGATCGCCGATAGCGCGCGGATGCGGGTGTCGTCGTAATTGCCGGCGTAAACCGCCTCGACGTCGATGCCGGGATTTTCGGCCTTGAAGCCGTCGATCATGCCATCGACGACCTTGGTGAGGGGACCGCCCACCGCGATCGGATAATACATCGTGAGCTTGGTCTGCGCGGCCGCGGGTGTCGCGGCGGCAGCCAGCCCGAGGGCGAGGCCTGCGAGGAGAGACTTCATTGGTCAGTGACCTTTCGCTGTTGCAGAGAGGGCCGACGCGCTGGACGGCCGGTCGGCTGGGGAAGGGGGGGCGAGGACACCCGGCGGCCGCTCGTGCGGTCGAACCAGTGGGTCAGTTCCGGCGGCCATGCGAGCGAGACGCGCTCGCCCGGCGCCGCATTGCCGCGGCCCGGCAGGCGTGCGGTGACGCGGGATGCGCCCTCGATGTCGAGATGAATGAAGGTTTCCGCGCCGAGGAACTCCTGCTCGATGACCCGCGCGGAAAGCAGCCCCTCGTCCTGCGGGCGTAGCACGATGTCCTCGCCGCGCACGCCGAACATCAGATCCGCCGCATCGCCTGGAGCTTCGCTCGCCGCCAGCAGCGTGGCGGGCAGCATCGCCATCGGCGGAGAGCCGATGAAGCCTGCGGCGAAGCTCGTGGCGGGTTTCGCGTAAATCTCGGTCGGGCTCGCAGCCTGTTCGATCCGCCCCTCGCGCATCAGCACGACCATATCGGCCATGCTCATCGCTTCGGTCTGATCATGAGTCACATAGATCACGGTCATGCCGAGCCGCTTCTGCAGGGCGCGGATGTCCTGCCTGACACTGTGACGCAGCTGCGCGTCGAGGTTCGACAGCGGCTCGTCCATCAGACACAGCTTGTGGTCCGCGACGATGGCGCGGGCGAGCGCCACGCGCTGGCGCTGACCGCCGGAGAGCTTGGCGGGTTTGCGGTCTTCGAGACCTTCGAGGCCTGTGATGCGCAGCGCCTCATCGAGACGCCGCCGGCGTTCGTCGCGCGCAACGCCGCGAACCTTGAGACCGAATACGATGTTCTCCGCCACGTCGAGATGCGGAAACAGCGCGTAGGACTGGAACACCATGGAGAGTCCGCGCGCTGAAGGCGGCAGCGCGGTGACATCGCGGCCGCTGATCTCGATGCGGCCGCCGTCCGGCGTCTCCAGCCCCGCGATCAGCCGCAGTGTCGTTGATTTGCCGCAGCCGGATGGGCCGAGCAGCACGACGAACTGACCTTCCTCGATCGCGAGCGACACGTCGCTGACCCCGGAGCGCTCGGAGAAACGGCGGCTCAGTCCTCGGATGTTCAGAAACGTGGGTGCGGCCATCAAGATACTCGACGGTGATGGTTCGTTGGCGACGCCGCGGGGGCATCGATCGACACGGATCATGTGCGCCGTTTTCGGCGACGCAGGCGGTGTGGCCGGGCAGGGCGTTTCGGTGCCTGCCCGTGGGGGGCGCTGTCGAGCCTCGTCCCAGCGTTCAGCTACAGGGCGTCGATGACATTCATATGAAACTCGAATGAGCGATCAGCGTGCAGGTGTGTTCATCAGGCGGCAGAGGCAGCGCCATCGAGACCCGCGCGGGGACGATGGCCGTGCTCCGGGGCTCCGGTATCGCCCCGTGCACATTTGTCTCGGACAGATGGGGGCTGGAATCATCGGGGCCACGAGCCGGAAGCTCTCTTTCGCTACATTTGCGATGCCGTCGCACGGGCGTCATATGGCCGGGGCATATGGCTCACATGAGCACTCCTCATGTTCATTTGAATATCGCCGCGGGCTCCGATCGCCGGCAGACGGCCATCGCAGAAATGCTGCGCAATCGCGATTTCATCAGCGTTGATGAACTGGCGACGTACTTTGCGGTGGCGACGCAAACGATCCGTCGCGATCTCGTCGCGCTGTGCGATCAGGGGCTCGCCCGCCGCAGGCATGGCGGAGTCGAAAGCGTGGCGCAAAAGAAAAATCTCGCGTTCAAGGACAGGCGAGTGCTCAATCGGGAGGCCAAGCAGGGCATCGCCGCCGCCGTCGCCGAGCACGTCAACGACGGTGAATCGCTCTCGCTCGGTATCGGCACCACGCCGCAATTCGTTGCCGAGGCGTTGCTGTCGCATCGCGGGTTGAAGGTCGTGACCAACAATTTGCCGCTGGCGCTGATGGTCGGGCAGAATTCGGACTTCGCGCTGGCCATCGCCGGCGGCGCGGTGCGGATCAGCGATCTCGATGTCTGCGGCTCGTCCGTCGAGAACTTCTTTGCGTCCTACAAGGTGGATGTCGCGATCTTCGGTGTTGCCGGAGTGGATGGTGACGGATCGCTGCTGGATTTCTCCGAGGACGAGGTGCGGGTGCGTGAGGCGATGCTGCGCAACTGCCGCCGCTCCTATCTGGTGCTCGATTCCTCGAAGTTCACGCGTCCGGCCCACGTTCATGGCGGGCGCATCGATCAGGTGAGCGCGGTGTTCTGCGAGAGTGATCCGCCGGGCGGAATTCGCCGGTTGCTGGACGAGGCCGGCGTCCGCTTCGTCAGGGCCGCAGGTCCGGTCTGACGCCTTGATCGCCGTGCGGGCTTTCGGCTAGGTCTGGATGCAGAGTCATCCTGAGCGCTGTCCATGGTCGCCGACCGTCTGCAAAAAGTCGTCACGCATCCCCTGCATGCGCATCTCGGAATCAAGGAAATCCAGTCCGAAGCCGGACATGGATCGTTCTCGATCACCGTCGCAGATACGGTGCTCAGTCCGGCCGGATCGCTGCACGGCGGCGTGGTCTATTTTCTCTCCGACGTCTGCGCTTATGCGGGCCTGCTGAGCCTGCTCGATGCGAAGACAGACGCCGTCACCCACGACATTCAAGTCTCGGTGATGCGCTCGGCGAGGCCGGGAGACGTCGTCGATTTCCGCTCGAAGGTGGTTCGTCTCGGCAAGCGGTTGTGCTTTCTGGAGGTTATCGCCTCGACCGGCGATCAGATCATCGCGACGGCCAAGGTCACCAAGAGCATTCTGTCTGTGTAGTTTGCCCGCATTCGCGCGGGCATCGGGCGGCATGTCGCCGCCCGTGATGCGCCGCGTGCTGTGAGCTCCGCTCAGTCCCACGCCAGCGCGCCTCCGTTCTGGTATTCGATCACGCGCGTCTCGAAGAAGTTCTTCTCCTTCTTCAGATCCATGGCCTCGCTCATCCACGGGAACGGATTCTCCGCCTCCGCGAACACCGGGCCAAGCCCGAGCTGGGCGCAGCGCCGGTTGGCGATGAAGTGCATGTAGGTCTCACACAGCGCCGCGTTGAGGCCGAGAAAGCCGCGCGGCATGGTATCGCGCCCATAAGCGGCCTCCAGCTCGGCGGCGTTCTTCAGCATGCCGCGCACCTCGTCCTGAAACGCCACCGTCCACAGATGTGGATTCTCGATCTTGATCTGGTTGATGACGTCGATACCGAAGTTCAGATGGATCGATTCGTCGCGCAGGATGTACTGATACTGCTCGGCAATGCCGACCATCTTGTTGCGCCGGCCCAGCGACAGAATCTGCGCGAAGCCGGTGTAGAACCACATGCCCTCGAATACGACATAGAACGCGACGAGATCGCGCAGGAATGCCTGATCGGCCTCCGGCGTGCCGGTCTTGAAGGCCGGGTCGTCGAGGTGCTGCGTGTGTTTCAGTGCCCACGCCGCCTTGTCGGTGATGGAGGGCACCTCGCGATACATGTTGAACAGCTCGCCTTCGTCCAGGCCGAGGCTTTCGACGACGTACTGGAAGGTGTGGGTGTGCACAGCCTCCTCGAACGCCTGCCGCAGCAGATACTGCCGGCACTCCGGATTGGTGAGGTGGCGATAGATCGCCAGCACGATGTTGTTGGCGACCAGCGACTCGGAGGCGGCGAAGAATCCGAGATTGCGCTTGAGCATGCGCCGCTCGTCCTCGGTGAGGCCGTCGCGCGATTTCCACAGCGCGATGTCCGCCTGCATGGAGACCTCGGTCGGCATCCAGTGGTTGTTGCAACCGGCGAGATACTTTTCCCACGCCCATCGATATTTGAGCGGGAGCAGCTGGTTCACGTCGGCGCGCGCATTGATCATGCGCTTGTCGTCGACGCGTACGCGCGCCGCGCCGCGGTCGATCGTACCGAGGCCGGTGGCGTCGGGGGGCGTCGCTGGCTCAGAGATCGGTGCGGGACGAACCGGCGCGGACATTGTTTCGGTATCGGACCAGTCGAGCATAAATTGTCTCCGTCTACGGAATGTCGGGTTTGGCCCTCGCTCGGGTCCGCCCCGTTCTGATTGTCTTCGGTCCGTCACCCCCAAGGTGGCCGTGCGATGCACGGCTCTCGAAGGGCGACGGCTTATCCTTCGAGGCCCGCGAAGATGCGCGCACCTCAGGAGGACGCCGCCAGCCTTCGCCGGCTTACTGGCAGGCCTCGCAGGTGGGGTCGTCGATGGCGCAGGCCTTGCCCCAGGCCTCTCCCTCTGCAGGGACATCCGGAGCCGACGCAAGAACGGAAGCCGACACAGCATTGAGCTTGCCGTCGGTACCTTTCAGCGTGGACTTCTCCACATGCGTCGCTGAGCGCGAGCGCAGATAGTAGGTGGTCTTGAGGCCGCGTGCCCAGGCGTGCCGATAGAGCTGGTCTAGTTTCCTGCCGCTGGGATTGGCGATGTAGAGGTTGAGCGACTGCGCTTGATCGATCCATTTCTGGCGGCGCGCGGCGGCGTCGATCAGCCATGCGGAGTCGATTTCAAACGCGGTCGCATAGAGCGCCTTCAGATCGTCCGGCACCCGGTCGATCTGGCCGACGCTGCCGTCGAAATATTTGAGGTCCGAGATCATCACCTCGTCCCACAGGCCGCGGCTCTTGAGGTCGTGCACCAGATAGGCGTTCACCACGGTGAAATCGCCGGACATGTTGGATTTGACGTAGAGGTTCTGATAGGCGGGCTCGATCGACTGCGACACGCCGCAGATGTTGGAGATCGTCGCGGTCGGCGCGATCGCCATGCAGTTCGAGTTGCGCATGCCGATGGTGACGACGCGCTGGCGCAGCGTCTCCCAGTTGAGTCGTGTCGAGCGATCGACATCCACCGCTTCGCCGCGCGCGGCATCAAGCAGCGTGATCGAATCCAGCGGCAGGATTCCCTTCGACCACAGCGAGCCATCGAAGGAGGGATAGCGCCCGCGCTCGGCGGCGAGATCGACTGAGCCGGAAATCGCCCAATAGGCGATGGCCTCCATGCTCTCGTCCGCGAAATTCACCGCCGCCTCCGAGGCGTAGGGCAGGCGCAGAATGTTCAACGCGTCCTGAAAGCCCATGAGGCCGAGCCCGACCGGGCGATGGCGAAGGTTCGAGGTGCGCGCCTCTGGGATCGTGTAGAAATTCACGTCCAGCACGTTGTCCAGCATTCGCATCGCGGTCATCACGGTGCGCGCGAGATGGGCGTGGTCCAGCTTACCGTCCGCGATGTGGTTGACGAGATTGACCGAGCCGAGATTGCAGACCGCGACCTCGCTGGCGGAGGTGTTGAGCGTGATCTCGGTGCACAGGTTCGAGGAATGCACCACGCCGCAATGCTGCTGAGGCGAGCGCAGGTTGCAGGGATCCTTGAACGTGATCCACGGATGGCCGGTCTCGAACAGCATGGTCAGCATCCGCCGCCACAGGTCGGTGGCGCGCAGTTGCTTCGACACGCGCATCTCGCCGCGCGCGGCCTTCGCCTCGTAGAACGCATAGCGCTCGGCGAATGCCTTGCCGGTGAGGTCGTGCAGGTCCGGCGTCTCGTCGGGGGAGAACAGCGTCCACACGCCGTCCTCCTCCACGCGCTGCATGAACAGATCCGGCACCCAGTTGGCTGTGTTCATGTCGTGAGTGCGGCGGCGGTCGTCGCCGGTGTTCTTGCGCAGGTCGAGGAATTCCTCGATGTCGACGTGCCAGGTTTCGAGATAGGCGCACACCGCGCCCTTGCGCTTGCCGCCCTGATTGACCGCGATGGCGGTGTCGTTGGCGACCTTCAGAAACGGCACGACGCCCTGACTCTCGCCGTTGGTGCCCTTGATGTGCGCGCCGAGGCCGCGTACGCGCGTCCAGTCGTTGCCGAGCCCGCCGGCATATTTCGACAGCAGCGCGTTGTCCTTGATCGACTTGAAGATGCCGTCGAGATCATCCGGGACGGTTGTGAGGAAGCAGGACGACAGTTGTGGCCGCAGTGTGCCGGCATTGAACAGCGTCGGGGTCGAGGCCATGAAGTCGAACGACGACAGCAGGTCGTAGAACTGGATCGCCTTGTCTTCGCGGTCGATCTCGCGCAGCGCGAGACCGCAGGCGACGCGCATGAAGAATGCCTGCGGCAGTTCGAACCGCGTGCCGTCGAGGTGCAGGAAGTAGCGGTCGTAGAGCGTCTGCAGGCCGAGATAGTCGAATTGCAGGTCGCGTTCCGGCTTCAGCGCACCCGCCAGCTTCGCAAGATCGAAGCGGCCGAGCTCGGGGTCGAGCAGTTCGTTGTCGATGCCTTTCCTTACATACGCCTTGAAGTAATCCGCATACCCTTCGCTCATTTCCGCCTGCGTCGCCTGTTGCGGCCGGCCTTCGACGAAGCTCAGGGCCTCGCGGCGCAGCTTGTCGAGCAGCAGGCGGGCGCTGGCCTTGGCGTAGTCGGGATCGGTTTCGACCAGCGTGCGCGCGGCGAGAATCGGGGCAAGCGCCAGTTCCTCCAGCGTGATGCCGTCGTAAAGATTGCGACGTGCTTCGCTCAGGATCGGTTCGGCCGATGCGCCGCCGAGGCCGGTACAGGCTTCGGCGATGACCTCGGTGAGGCGCTTGGTATCGAGCGGAGCCAGTGTGCCGTCGGCGAGTGTCATGCGCAATGCGCGTGCCGCCGGAGCCGCGGCTGCTTCGCCCAGCGTTCGCACGCGTTCGCGCGCGCGCTCCTCGCGATAGAGCACATAAGCGCGCGCCACCTTGTGGTGTTCGCTGCGCATCAGGGCGAGTTCGGCCTGATCCTGAATATCCTCGATATGGAAGGTGCGACCGGCATCCGCGCGGCGCGTGAGATTGGTCACGATCTGGCCGGCGAGTTCGGCCACCACATCGTGGACGCGGCGCGAGGCGGCCGCGCCATGGCCCTCCACCGCGAGAAACGCCTTGGTCAGTGCCACCGCGATCTTGGACTGGTCGAACGGCGTGACCGAGCCGTTGCGCCGGATCACCTGATAGCCGGGCTCGGCCGGCGATACGGCCGAGACCACGATGGAGGAAGAAGGAACGAGACGTGCGGCAGGCGTTGATTCGATCGCGACGGACATTGGCCCAGAACCCCGATGTGTTGCGGGCCAGGGCCAGATGGAGGCGCAAAGGAAGAGGTTGCGGCGCTGGGCCGCGAAATCTGCCATGCGACCCACCGGGACACCCCGCCCAGGGACGTACAGTGTCGCGGCAGGTCTCCTGGCTCGCGGGTCGTCGTTGGCGTCCATGGTCTTCCCGGGATGTTCGATCCCAGTGACTGGCTCGTGGCCTCGCGTATCGCCTGCCGGGCCGGACTTTGGCCCGGATGCGCTACGCTTTTTCGGACTTCAACTCGCCGCTTACAGTTGCGGGGGCAGCGCCGGCTTGGTCTTTGTCCCGAAGGCATGGCCCTGGAAACATGGACGCACCGGCTTCCCTCTTAGCTCTCGATTGTGATTCGAGAGACCGTGACCACTACATCTAGCGCCGGAGTAGCGATGTGTGTCAATGCCAAGATGCCGCTCAGCTACCCCCGCTGGTCGGCGAGCTTGGCGGGACGTTGTCCGAAAGCCAGCGCCAGCGCATTGCGATCGCCCGCGCGTTGGTGGTGTGGGACAGTCTCATTCTGGTGCCGGACGAGCCGACCGCCGCGCTCGATATCAAGTCCTGGCACCGCGTGATCGCGGCGCTGGGACGCCTGATGCGCGGGTGGACGGTCGTCACGGTCGCGCATCGCCTCACTGCTTTGGCCGATGCCGACAGGATCATCGTCATCAAGGATGCGGGGTGGCCGAGGGAAGGCTCGCACGGCGAACGGAGCGCCCGAGACGGCATATTCGCCGAGTTGCACCGGCTCCAGCCGGGCGGTGGCCGGGTCGATCAACCTCCGGAAATGGATTTCGGGGTGCCGGTATAAGTAAGAAGGCTGAAATCCGCCGGGGCCGACCATCACCGTCGTGGATCGCGCGCCCCAACCTGTCCCGCGAAAAGCGCGTCAGAGTATCCAGACACTGGGCTAGGCGGAGAGAAGAGGGGTGGTGGGTCGTCGCTGGGGCACCATGAAAGAACGAGTGGGGCAGCGCGCCCTGCTCCCTGGCGGTCTCTGCGGTGTTTTTGGGAACGCGATCTCAAAATCGGTCGGTTGACGTATTGCCGGGCATTCGGGCCTCGGTGAGGATTTCGTCCGTTCTTGGTCTCGCGCAGCAACAAAGAGATGGGCGCATGAAACAGCAACTGACACGCAGAACGGTTTCCGCCGCGCTCGGCACGGCTATCGCGATGCCTTGGGTTTCCCGTTACGGGCTTGCCGCGTCTGCTCCCATTGTCCTCGGCGTGGCGGCGACTTCGACCGCCGCGATTGGTGCGGCCGATCACGGCGACCATATCAACGGCACGGCGATCGCGGTAGACGAGATCAACAAGGCCGGCGGCATCCTCGGGCGCGAGTTGAAGCAGCAGATCATCGATTTCGATCCGCTCTCGCCGGAGAGCAGCAAGCAAGCCGTCGCTGTTTGCATCGACTCGAAAGTCGATGCCATCTCCAATCCATTCATGTTGCCGCCGCTGCCGGCCATGGAGGCGTCGTCTCAATACAAGTGCCCATTCCTTCACGGCTCGGCCAATCGCGTGTCGTCCGAGGCCGTGAAAGCGGATCCGGCCAAGTTCGGTCACGTCTTCATGGTGACGTCGGCGGAAACGAATTACGGATGGACGTTCCCGACCTGGCTGGAGCACGAGGAAAAGCGCGGCGTCTGGAAGCCGAAGAATCGGAAAATTCACATCGTTCAGGAGCAGATCGCTTATACGCAGACGATCTCGAAATGCGCGCAGGATGCGATCAAGAAGCAGGGCAAATTCGAGATCGCGAAGATCACGGATATTCAGTATCCGGTTCAGGACTGGGCCACAGTCATCCGCGACCTGCGCAGGACTGACGCCGGCGTCATCATGATGGATCACTGGGTGGCATCGGAGCTCGCTGGCTTCGCCAAAGAGTTCGCCGCCGACCCTGTTCCAAATTCGCTGGTCTATCTGCAATACGGTCCGTCGCAGCCCGAGTTCATTACGCTGACAGGGGCGATCGGAAACGGCTTCTGCTGGAGCACGGTCACGGGCGTCTACGCTGACAAGATCGGCAGTGAGTTCAGGGAAAAATACAAGAAGCGATTCTCCGGCGTAATGGGGCTCGCCTATACCGGCATCGGCTACGACATTCCGTTCATGCTGAAGCGGGCGTGGGAGGCGGTGGGCGATCCACGTAAGTTCACCGAGGTCAACGACTTCATCCGCACGAATCCCATGCGCGGCGTGTGCGGTTACTACGACATGAACAATCCCTATCAGGAGGCCAGGCACTTCCCGAATGTCGGGTTCGATGATCTTCAGGCTGACTCGCTGGAGAAGGGGCAATCCCAGCTTTATCTGCAGATTCAGGATCGCGAGCACAAGATCATTTATCCGAACGACGTCGCCGAGGGATCCCTCAAGCCGGCTCCGTGGTGGAAGTAATGAGCGCGGCGCAAACGGCGCTCCCGGCGGCAGGCGAGCTTCTGTTTGCCTGTCGTGGAATCGGCCTCGATCTTGGCGGGCGGGAAATCCTTCACGACGTCAATTTGCATATCCGCGCGGGCGAGGTGCTCGGCATCATCGGCCCGAACGGGGCGGGAAAAACCAGCCTGTTCGAGGTGTTGAGCGGCCGCATGCAGCCCAAGAGCGGGCGGGTCGAATTCCGGGGCGCCGATATCACGGCACTGCCGTTGTACGAGCGGGCCCGCCTCGGGATCGGGCGGACTTATCAAACGCCGGTGGTGCCCGATGAACTGCGCGTAGGGGAAGCCTTCAAGGCCGCCAGACAGGCCTACAAGCCGTACCTGACGAAATTTGATGCGGAGTACGGCGCTGACCTGGTTGGACTGACGATCGATGATGATGCGTCGACCACCCAGCTCGACACTTTCAACCGCCGCAAGCTGCTTCTGGCGTGTCTGTTGATGCGCCGGCCCTCGCTGCTTCTCATGGATGAACCGGCTGCGGGTCTGATCAATTCCGAGATCGACGAGATCGATACGCTGCTGCGGATTCTCTCAAAGGAGATGAACCTTGCGATCATCATCGTCGAGCATCGCATCGAACTGCTCAGTGCGATCGCCGATCGGGTGATGGTGATGGATGCGGGTGAGGTGATCTCGGAAGGGCTGATCGAGGACGTGCTCCAGGATCCCAAGGTGCATGCGGCGTACTTCGAGCCGGAATATGAGCTGGCCCCCGAGGCCGGCGGTGCTGGCGAGGGGTGATGTGATGGCGCAGGCTGATGCACCGGCACCAGGTCGGGAACGGCACGAGGTGCTGCGGGTCTCGAAACTGTCGGCGGGCTATGGACCGCTCCGCGTCATTCACGATCTCGATCTTGTGGTGAGGTCCGGCGAACGGCTCGGAATCGTCGGCCTTAACGGCCATGGGAAATCGACCTTGCTTTACGCCATCGCGGGCCTGACCGGGTGGCAGCGGGGTTCGATCAAGCTCAATGGCGTCGAGGTGGGGCGCACCAGAAGTCAGGGGCCGGGCCGCTATACCCACCAGATCGTGCGTCTGGGGCTCGCGCTGATTCCACAGGGCGACGAGATTTTCCACGGCCTCACGGTGGAAGAACATCTTGACTCGGGCGCATTCACGCCGCGCTCCTGGCGAGAGCGCACCCAGCGCAAGGCGCAGATCCTCGATGTCTTTCCGCCGCTGAAGAAGCTGATGGCCCTGCCGGTGGGGCGCCTCTCCGGCGGCGAGCGGCGCATGGTTTCCATCGGACGCGGCCTGATGGGCGAGGCTTCACTGTTTTTGGTGGACGAACCTTCTCTGGGACTGGCTCCGAAAATCGGAAAGGCGGTGATCGACGCGCTGATGCGGATCGACCTCGGAGCCGCCGCCATGGTGATCGCGGAGCAGAACGTGGCCCTCCTCGAGGGGCGGGTCGACCGGGTCATCGGCATGCATGTCGGCAAGCTGAAGGGCGAGGTGTCGGCCGCGCTCTCCCTGCACCACTGAAGGCGGGTTCATGGATATCTGGTTCATTCTTATCAACGCTGTCGTTCTGGCTACGATCTACGGCACGCTGGCGATCGGCATTTCGATCACCTGGTCCAGCCTCGGACTTCTGAATCTGTCTTATGGGTTCATCTTCGCGTTTGCCGGCTATGGAGCCTTTCTCGCCGCGCAGTATATCTCGCCATGGGGCGGCGTGGTGCTGGCAGCGGGCATCATGACCGGCGTGCTTGGCGGCATCATCGTCTGCCTGCTCGCGTTCATTCCGATCCACGACAAGCCGAACTTCACCATGAGGGGCATGATCGCGACGCTCGCGATCAACCTGATCGGAACGCAGGCGCTCCTGTGGTGGTTCGGCCCGCGCGCCAAGAACCTGCCGCCTGTATTCGGCAACTGGAAGGTTTCGCTCGGCGATCTGACGCTTACGGCGGACAAGGCGGGCGGTATTCTTTCCGCGATCCTCATGCTGGTCATCGTGCTGCGATGGATGCAGAGCAGCCGGCGGGGCCTCGAAATCCGTGCCATGATGATGAATCCGCATGCGGCCTCCATCGTTGGCATCGGTGTACGGCGTACGTCGTTCTACGTCATGTCGATCACCGGCGGACTTGCGGGGCTTGCGGCCGTTCTGCTCTCCAACACCTATTATATCTCGCCCTTCGGTGGCCTCATGCCGATGATCAAGGGCGTGAGCATCGCTCTGTGCGGCGGGCTTGGCAGCGTTCGCGGCGCGGTGATCGCGGCCGGCGTTCTCGGCCTCAACGAGGCACTGACCAATGTTTCGATCGGCGGCCGCTATGTGCTGATCACCCAGTTCCTCCTCATCATCGCCATTCTGCTCGTTCGGCCGCGCGGCATCGCCGGCCTGCTCGATCGGGCGAGGGAAGCGTAAGGTCATGACCGACACGACAGGAAACAAGTGGCGCAATCCGCTCGCGGCCTGGGACAGCCGGGAGATCGAGGAACTCCCGACGAATCCCTGGCGCAGCCATCAGACCATATGGGAGCGGGCCCGCTGGAAGATCCGGATGTTCCCGGTGGGCCGGCTGCGTTACTGGTACAAGCTGCCAGGGCATGGCGGCGCGCTTTGGCAACGCATGCGTTACTGGCCGACGCGACGGCGCCTGCTCAATATCCAGGGCGAGTATAACCGCAAGAGCCTGCGGCGCGAAAAGACCATCGTCGACCGGCGGCCAATTTACTGGGCCTTGGCGTTGCTCGCCCTCGCGATCGCGCCCCTGCTCGCGCCGGTCAGCATGCAGACCACACTGCTGACGGCCGGAGCCACGTTCGGAATCTACGCCGCGATCAACCTGTGCTGGAATCTCGTGATCGGCGTCGGCGGCATCTATTCGCTGGCCACCTATGCCATCGTTGGAACGGCCGCGTTCTTTTCCACCTATCTGTCCATCCATCTCGGGCTTCCCTGGTGGCTTCTGCCACCGATCGGAGCGCTGGTGGGCCTGATCTTCGGCGGGGTCATCGCCTTTCCCGCAACGCGCCTCGACGGCTTTTATTATGCGCTCCTGACGCTCGGCCTGAACGAACTGTGCCGGGTGTATTTCGTCACGTCGCGGGATTTCGGCGCGGCGAACGGTGGGCTGTACGGCGCGGCTTCGTACATTCCCTCGCAATGGCCGGCCCACAGCAAGCTGCTGCTGGGCTATTACGCCTGCTTCGTCCTGATGCTGCTGGCGCTGCTGCTGCACAGGCTCATCGCCGGCCGCAGGCTTGGCCGCATCCTGCGCATGGCGCCGGAGAAACGCGAGGCGTTTGCTGAGGCCACCGGCGTCAACTTCCGCAAGGCGCGCATCTCCATCTTCATCATTTCGTCGGCCGCGCTGGGATTCGTCGGCGGCTTTTACGCGGCGAACTTCGGCGGCGTGTCGTATTCGATCTTCGCCTTCGATGTCGTCCTGCTTGGTCTTGCCATGCTGGTCATTGGTGGAATCGGCCGGCCGGAAGGCGCGGTCGCCGGCACGTTGATCGTCGTGTTCCTCGACAAGGTGATGCTCAATCTCGGGCCGCTGCGGCTGGTTCTTGTCGGAGCCATCGCGCTGCTGGTGGTTCTCTATCTCCGCAACGGTCTGTTCGGCATCAAGGCGCAGTTCCGCGCATGGCGCGACAAGAAGAAAAGCGAGCGTCGTTCGATACGCGCGGAAAAGGGCGGCGAGATGCTGCCCGAGGAAGCCACGGAGATCGACGACAAGAGCATCGTCTATCAGCGTCGTTTCGACAAGATGACGCGGGATCATCTGAAGACGCTGGTGACGCCGGAGATCATCGCCGAGCACAGGACGTCGCTGAACAAACAGCACAGCGACGCGCTGGAGCGGCTCCTCATTTATTTCCGTGCCAGGCCGCAGGTCGAGAAATACGCGATCCAGGTGGTCGAGCTGTTCAAAGGATACAGAATAATCGCGCTGTCGGGGCATCGTGGCACGGCTCCGCGCGTCGTCGAGGACAAGATCTATCCCAGCGTCGACGAGGCCTGCCACGGCGTCTTCGTGCGGCGCGTTCAGGACCTTCTCGAGTCGTAAGGGGTCTTTGAGTTGTTGTGGGATCGCGGCAGACGCGGGCAGGGATTTGAACGGTACGCATGATGAGTGTGAAGGTTTTCGGCTACACCGACAAGATTTCCGTGAGGGCGGGCGAGACGGTCAATGTCCATGTGAGCGCGGAAGGCGCCCAGGCGGCGCAGGCTCAGTTGGTCCGGCTTATTCATGGCGATCAGAATCCCGCGGGGCCCGGCTTCGTGGAGGAAGAGGTCGCGTGCGAGGCCAACGGAACCTGGCTCGTGAGCGAGCAGCGGACACAGGTCGGCTCCTTTCTCACCGTCGCAGATCCGGGCGCGAAGCTCGCGCTTTCCGGCAGCTTCAGTCTGTTTGCATTTATCTTTCCGAACTGGCCGGCGTCGGGGCAGCGGCAGAGCATCCTGTCGCGCTGGGACAGGCGCAAGCAGACAGGATATCGCCTTGCAATCGACGCCACAGGTCATCTGGAGCTCGCCGTGGGACGCGGCGAAGGCGTGACGAAGCACGTTCGATCGAATGTCACGCTGCAAATGCAGGTGTGGTATTTCGTCGTGGCGCGGTTCGACGCGACCACAGGCTGTCTGTCGCTCCATCAGGATAGCCTGATCGGCCGCTACAACAGTCTGGTCGGCAAGGTCGCGCTGATCGCGACGCGCGCAAGAATCTCGGAGGCAGGAGGATTCCCGCCGGTCAACGCAACGGAAACGCCTTTCATCGTCGCGGGAGCCAGTGATTCCGATGTCGCTCGGGGCCAGTTCGTTGCCGAGACGTATTGGGGAAAGATCGATCGGTGCGGCGTGTTCGATCGCCCTCTCACGGATGCGGAAATCGCGGGCCTTCAGGGTGGAGCGGAGCCGCCGTCCCAAGGACTGATCGCGTTCTGGAACACGGCGCTGGGCTATACGGATCGCGGCATCGGCGACGAGGTGATCGATACGGGGCCATTCGGCTTGAATGCGGTCGGCCACAACCGGCCGGTGCGCGGCCGGACCGGCTGGAACTGGGACGGGCGCGTCGATTGCTTCCGCTCCGCCCCGGAGCAGTTCGGCGGAATCGAATTCCACGGCGATGCGTTGACCGACTGCAACTGGCTGGTCACGCGGCAGGTCGCGTTGCCGAAGACGCTGCGCAGCGGATGCTACGCCTTCCGCCTTCGCGTGGACGATCAAGGCGGGCTGGGCGAGGATCACGTCGTGTTCTTCGTGAGGCCGGCGGTGCCGCGCGCCAAATTGGCCGTCGTCTTCCCGACCACCACCTATCTTGCCTACGGCAACGAGCGGCTCAGCTTCGACGATCCGGAGCGGCAGGCCGTCGTCGGGCAGCCGCCTGTTCTGTCCGACGCCGACATGGAGATGTACGCGCGTCAGGATTTCGGCCTCTCGACCTATGATCTTCACGCCGATGGCCGCGGCGTCTGCTACAGCTCCTATCATCGGCCGCTTCTGACCATGCGCCCCAAATCGCGCATGCCGAGCACCAACCTGCCGTCGGGGTTTGCCGCCGATCTGTCGATCGTCGCGTGGCTCGAGCACGCAGGATACGACTACGACGTGCTCACCGACGAGGACCTGCATGTCGAGGGCGCCGCCGCGCTCGCGCCTTACACCTGCGTGATGAGCGGAACGCGGCCGGAATACGTATCCGAACGCATGCTCGATGCGACGGAGGACTATATCGCGGGCGGCGGGCGTTACATTTATATTGGTGGATTCGGCTTCAATAGCACGGCCGGGATTCGCGATTCGGAGCCCTGGATCATGGAATGCCGGCGGCGCGACGACGGCTACAAGACATGGGCGGCGCGTTACGGCGAACACTATCTGGCGTCGGATGGCATCCGCGGCGGACCCTGGAAGGTTCTCGGACGCGCATCGCAGAAGATGGTCGGCGTCGGGTTGAGCGCTCAGGGGGCGGGACGCAGCGAGTTCTACCGGCGCATGCCGGACAGCTATCACCGCACGGTGTCGTGGATCACGAAGGGCATCGACGGAGAGATTCTGGGCGAGTCCGGTTTGGCCGATGGCGGCGCCGCCGGCATCGCGCTCGACGCCTACGATCTCAATCTCGGTACGCCGCCGCATGCGAAGATCATCGCCTCGTCGGGCGGGCATACCGATACGTATGTCGTGAACCAGCAGCTTGTTCTGTATGCCTATCTCGGCCTGTACGGCTCGCACGACTGGCGCGTGCATGCCGATATGACCTACTTCACCGCCCCCAACGACGGCGCGGTGTTTTCGTGCGGCTCGACCGCCTTCGCGCAGGCACTGCCGGTCAACAACTTCGACAACAACGCATCGAAGCTGCTCGCGAATGTGCTCGGCGCGTTCCTCAAACCCGGTGCTCTGCCGGGCCGGGCATGGATCAGCGAGGAAAAGCAGTGGGCGTGACCCTTCTGCGACGAGCTGGAGTGCCCCGTAAAGCCGGAGATCGAAGATGCTTCCTCTTGAAATGGATCGAACCAACGACCGCGATCGGATCGTCCGCGAGCGGTTCGAGGACCACCGCAGGACGTTCCTCAGATCGCTGGTCACGCCCGAGATCATTGAGGAGCACCGGGCCAACCCGCTCGGCCAGCACAGCGAGCCGCTGGAACGGTTGCTGCTTTATTTTCGGCAGATGCCGAACACCGGAAAATACGCGATCAAGGCCGTGGAGCCGTTCAGGGACTATCGCATCGTCGCGCTGTCGGGGCGGCGGGGCGTGGCGCCGGCAACCATCGATAACACCCCCTATCCGACGGTCCAGGCCGCCTATCATGCGTTGTTCGTGCTTTTCGTGCGCGATCTGATCGGAGTGGAATGACGCGGGCGCGCCACCGGCTTCGCGCATTTGGACGATACAACCACCGGGAAGACAGACATTCATGGCTCAGATCAAGCTCTTTGGCTACACGGACAAGATCACTGTCAAGCCGGGTCAGACCATTCAGTTTCATGTCAGCGCCGATGGGACGGCGGAAACCGACGCGCAACTCGTCAGACTGATTCACGGCGATGAACATCCGGACGGACCCGGCTTCATCGAGGAGGAAATTGACTGCGAGGCCAACGGCACATGGGCCGTTCACAAGCAGTTCACGCAGGTCGGTTCGTTTCTGGAGGTCGATGACCCGGAGCGGCGGCTGGCGCTGGACGGCAGTCTGACGCTGCATGCGTTCATCTGGCCGTCCACGCCCGAAATCGGTCACCGGCAATTCCTGATCGGCCGCTGGGACAACTGGCGCAACTGCGGTTACGGGCTCGGCATCAATCCAACCGGGCGGCTTGAGTTCTGGGTCGGCCGGGGCGACGAGGTCGATTATGTCCAGGCCGAAGTGCCGCTTCAGAAGCATGTCTGGTACTTCGTGGCGGCGACGTTCGATGCCCGGACCGGGCGCGCCACGCTGTACCAGGAAGGCGTCGTCAATCGTTACAACAGCTTGCTCGGCAAGGTGACGCCGATCGACTATCGATCGCATGTGTCGGAGACATTCCGCTTCCGTCAGAAGAATTTGAGCGAGACGCCCTTCCTGATGGCGGGCTCGCGCGACTGGCACGAGTTGCGCGGTGCTTTCGTCTCGCAGCTTTATTCCGGCAAGATCGACCGCTGCGGCGTGTTTGATCGTCCGCTCGGGCGTCAAGAACTCGATGCGATCAGGGACGGACGACCGCCGGCGAGCCAAGGCCAGATGGCCTATTGGGATACGACTGCCGGCTACACGGACAGCGGGATCGGCGATACCGTCGTGGACATCGGGCCGTTCGGCCTCGACGCCAAAGGCTACAACCGTCCGGTGCGCGCGCAGACAGGCTGGAACTGGAATGGTCGCAACGACTGCTTTCGTCTCGCGCCCCATCAGTATGGCGGCGTCGAATTTCACGCCGATGCGATGATCGACAGCAACTGGAAGATCACGAAAACCCTGAAGCTGCCCGAGACGCTGCGCAGCGGTTGTTACGCCATGCGGCTGCGCAGCGGTGACGGCAAACGGTTCGGCGAGGAACATATCGTGTTCTTCGTGCGTCCGGTGAAGCCGGTGGGACGCATCGCGATGCTGTTCGCGACGGCAACCTACCTTGCCTATGCCAACGAGCGGTTCGCGACAGAAGGTCAGATCGTTCAACCGATGGCGGGCCAGCCGCCGGTCATCACCGATGCCGACATCGAGATGTACAAGAATGTCGAATTCGGTGGCGGCTGTTATGACTCGCACGCCGACGGTGCAGGCGTTTGTTACAGCAGCTATCATCGCCCGCTGCTGTCGATGCGGCCTAAGTACCGGATTTCGGCTTTCGGCTTTCCGTGGAATTTTCCGGCGGATCTCTCGATCCTGGCCTGGCTGGAACACAAGGGCTACGACTACGATGTGCTGACTGACGAGGATCTGCACCTGGAAGGCGCGGCGGCGCTCGCGCCCTACAAGTGCGTCCTCAACTGCACGCATCCCGAGTATACTTCGGAACGCATGCTCGATGCGACCGAGGATTATATCGCGGGCGGCGGCCGCTTCATCTGCATGGGCGCGAACAGTTTCTGCTGCAATGTTGCGTTTCGCGACAACGAGCCGTGGGTCATGGAATGCCGTAAGGTTGGCGGCCACTGGAAGGCGTGGCTGGCGCGCCCCGGCGAATACTATATGGCGACCACGGGGCAGATGGGCGGTTTGTGGAATCGAATCCAGCGATATGGGCAGAAGGTCGTCGGCAACACGTTCGCCGGGGAGGGATTCGCGCATTGCCGGCCTTACCAGCGCATGCCGGACAGTTATGATCCGGCGATGGCGTGGATCGTGGATGGCATCGGCGAGGATGTTATCGGCGACTTCGGCCTGGCCAACGGTGGCGCAGCCGGGGTGGAGATCGATTACTATCGTCTGAGTTTCGGAACGCCGCCAAACGCGAAGATCATCGCTTCATCAGGCGGCCATCCCGACAACTATGTCGCCATGGATGAAGAGGGAGCTTATTCCCACCAGGGCTTCAGCGGCACGCATAACCACAGGCTGCGCGCGGACATGGTTTATTTCGAAGCGCCGAACAATGGCGCCGTGTTCGCGACCGGCTCCATCGCTTTCGGGATGGCTTTGCCCATCAACAACTTCGACAACAACATCTCGCGGCTGCTTGCGAATGTCGTGAACACTTTCGTCGTGCCGGGGCCTTTGCACGGTTCGGAGGCAACGGCCGATAAGGCCGCATAGCCCGTTGGCTTGTGGGCGAGGCCTCGATAGGAAAGATCGGGCGCCCCTCGTCTCAGCTCCGAAGCGAGGGAAGATCAGACCGGATCGCCTTGCGAAGTGGATTTCTGAAAGGAACATTCGGCAGCAGAAGCCCTTCGGCGACTGCGACAGCGGCGAGTCTGGTGCGCGAGGAGCAGCCCATCTTCGCAAGAATATGCTCGACATGGGTCGAGACCGTCCGTGCCGAGATGAACAAACGTTCCGCGATCTCGGGATTCGAATGGCCTTCGGACACAAGGTGCAGGATTTCCAGTTCGCGGAGCGACAGCCTGTAAGGCCAAGCGACAGGCTCCTCGCTCACGAGAAGGATATTCCCGCTACAGGGCGTGATGGTCACGCGATGGCAGCCGCCTTCGTCGTCCGGCCACAGAAAGCGCTGCCTGGCTGTCGCCTGCGGGCGATCCAGCAGAAATTGGCGAAGGGCGCCCTTCTCGCCGAGATGCGGACCGGGCTCCCGGTCGGGAAGCCGGAACGTCAGGCCCCCCGGTGAAACAATCATCGCGCAGGCGTGCGGCGGAATTGTCTCGGCGAGCAACCTGGGTGCCCGGAGCTTGTCGCAAATCTCCGAAAGGATCGGGCGGAATCGCTCGGTAATCTCGCGTCTTGCGTCCGTTGCGGCCGCCGGCGAATTCCAGCTCATATGAAAGGCGCCGGTGTAGCGGCCGTCCGGCAGGCGAAGGCACATCGTTGCGCCTTCCCGGAAGCCGGATGGAACAAGATATTCCTGGGCGCATCGGGTAACGGGAAAATCGAACTTCCAGTCCTTGCGATAGTCGCGCCAGCGCAGGGAGCGGGGATCGCGGCAGTGCGCGATCGCGAAGGCCTGATTCTCTACGATAAATTCATCGTTGATGTGAGCCAGCGTCGTCGTGGAGTAGCCGTCGCTGGCAACGGTCCGATGCAGATGTGTTTCGGCTACAGGATCCCATGCGGTGAGACTGAACGCCTCGCATCGCGTGAGATCGCGGATAAGGCCAGTGATTTCACGCGCTCTATCGAACAGTTGCTCGTCGAAAAACGTATCGGCACAGCGGGTCGACGCCAGCGCGGGCAGGAAGACTTCGATCTTTGAAGTCCGGATGTCCATGGCTTCCGATAAAATCTTTCAAGTAAGCAGGGACAAGTTCGTCATAGATTATGGGCAGGAGAGGCGGTTGTCGCGCAAAACTTATAAGCAGCATGGGCTGTGAAATGCCGATATGATGGCCAGGTCGGCTCTCGGAGATTGCGAGCGCTTTTCCTGCCTGCAGGCACCAGGGTCTCTGGAGATCGCCCGGCGTCTTCGGCTGCAGAAACATCTCTCGTCGCTCGGAGGGGCCTCCGACAGGTGGCAACTGACGTCCGGATTTTAAGGTCGGTCTGCGCATTGGGTGTAATGGATCGGAAGTACGACGCTGGCGGGTGGTGATCTCGACGGACCCGTGGTGCGAGCGGGCCTGTCCTCGAAATAAGGTATGAAATCATGCGTGGGTTGCACCGCTGCGAAGAGCGGCACCCTCCGATTGTGCCGGGAAGCAATTTTGCCGATTGGAAAAGGCCGGCTTTCGGCGGCGAACCGGGCACTGCTTTGCCAGTGCGCTGCGGAATCTGCACCGGGTTTGGAATATGGGCACGATCAGGCGTTCAACTCCCCGGCTCGACGGATCGCAGCACGGAGTCTGTAGTGGCCGGATAAGATCTGCTCCGGCGATGTTCGCAGCCTTGAGGATATCGCGTCCCGCGAACCATGCAGTGTTACGCCAGGTCGACCTGACGATCTCCCTGGCGTACCTCGCGCCCAGCCCGGGTTCGAGCTGCGGTCGAAGGCCCTTGGCTTGTGACTATGGTACCAAGCGCCTGTGCGCTGAGCTGCCGGAATGGCAACGCCAGTTCGAGGCGCCCGGGTTGGAGCCCCGATAGCCGGGGACATGTGCGCGAGCGACCTCGGGGAAGACAGGGTATCTGCGCGGTCCGCCGTCCCTTTCTGTCTGCATCCTGCCGTCTCGGGAACTGGATGTTGGAATGCACAGCCGGGAGGCCGAAAGGGGCCGACTGTCCGGTCCGTCGCGGGGGGCCTCGTCGCCGCAAGCAGCGGCGGCGAGGCAGAATCCGGGAGAGAAACCGGACACTATCGTGTCGGGGCTGATAGCCCTGGTTGATCGACGAGCTTCCAGGAAACCCCCTCAAACTTCGCCATGCGGAGAGATTGATAGGGCGTATAATCCTCAGGAGTCGTGCTGAGCTGGATTCCGGGCAGCATCATCTTGAAGCGTTGCCCCTTCATGCTGGCCGCTTGCTTAAGCAGGTTCTCGCGCGTTAGCTCGTCGCCGCATTGCAGCAGGGCCTGTGCAACACCTTGCGCCATCACGTAACCAGACAATGCGATGAAGTCGCCCGGATTGTCATTGGGCACCCATTTCTTCATGAATGCGATGTACTCGATCACCTCTGGATCCTTATCCCAGGCGGGATCGCCTGCCTGCTTGGTGAACTGGGTTGTCATGATGCCCTGCGCGTTATCCAGTCCTGCGGGCTCCAACACGGTTTTGGTGGAATTGGTGGGGCTGGCGAGAAATTGCAGCGGCGACCAGCCAAGCTCCCGCACCTTCCGCAGCCCCTGAGCCGTGAATTTTGGCGTTGAAAAGTAGAGAAGAACGTCCGCGCCAGCTTCCTTCAAGCGAACGATGTGGGAATCGATTGTCGGTTCCGTGATTTCATAGCTGATCTCGGCCACCGGCTTGATCTTGTCTCCCAACGCTGCTTTGAGACCGGTCAAAAAATCCCTTCCATAGTCGTCATTCTGATACAGAACGGCGACCTTGGCGCCGGGCCTGTGCTGCAGGATGTATTCTCCAAATGTCCGGCCTTCCATTTCAAAGCCAGGATACATCGGCACACTCCACGGGTAGTTCTTCGGGTCGGCAAAGCGCCTCCCTCCGGCCGAGAGGAAAATATGCGGCACTTTCGCCGCGTTCAGATACTTCTGGATCGCAACATTCGGGGTTGTTCCAACCGTTCCGACATCCGCCAGGACGCCCTCGCCCTCGACAAGCTTACGGGTTTGCTCGATGGCTTTTGGCGGGCTGAATGCATTGTCGAGAGAGATAAGATTGACCTTGCGTCCATTGATGCCGCCGCTCTCATTGATCATCTGAAAGTAACCGACCATGGTTCGGCCATAACTTCCGAATGCGGAAGCTGGGCCGCTGTAAGGTACAGTCTGACCGAGTTTGATTTCGGTGTCGCTAACACCGGCGCCGTATTTTTTTTCCGCAGCCATTACCGCGCTTGTTGCCAGCATTGCGACAACTGTAACGGCGAAGCTCAATCCATATTTTCCCTTCACAAATCCCTCCCATTGCGTTTGTTATCGAAATGATCATTTCAATATCCGAAGCGCCTGGATCACGACCGCTTCGACTGTTCTATCGGGCAGGCCGGAAATCATAACTCCAGCCGCGGCTCGGGACTCCGAGCTTGCTTTTCAGCTGCTGTCACAGAAAACGAGGCGGAAAACCCGGTCTCTGGCAATGATCCAGATTCGTGATCCAGGTCTGCCATCGGAATTTCAGATCGAAACGGGATTTCGGATCGAAAGCTTTGGCGGGCTGCTGCCGACGTAGCTTTGTGGCCTTGTCGTCGCGACAAGTTGCGCACGCGCCCCGGAGCACGACGATCTCTTTACGCCTGCGCGTAACGGCGGCACGGTCAGGGACGCCTGTCGCACGCAGCGGCGAACCCATCATCAAGCGATGCATGATGAAGCCTTCCGAAAAGCATTCCATCCCTATTTCCCTTCGTCCGATTTTCCCGGATCTGAAGGCCGTTTAGAATGCTACCAAACGGGTCTATCATTTACAAGCAGTACGACCTGTTTTTAAATATCGAAACTGCCGGTACGCGCATCTTGCGGCGGATCGATCTATCCGCATGGAGCTGACGCACCCGTTGTACTCAACAGCTCAATGCTGTCGATGCCAGAAGACGGATTTTCGCCTACGTCTATATCAGTTGAAAAACTCATCGGATCTGCGTGTCCACAAATGACATCCGAAAAGTGCCAGTCGGCGAGTCCGACAATCCTATCGCCGGATTTGATGGCGATCTTCAGTGGATGCTGCGTGCCAATTCCGCGTTCGCTCTGATAGCCGTCGGCCACGCAATAGATCTCGAGTCTTATCTTTCCTCCGGCGATAAGCTGAACCGACAGCTCTATGTCGCAGAAACCGAAGGCCGCATCGTCATCGGATCCATCCTTGAAAAAATAGAAGGCGCCGATCTTGCCATGCAGGCAGGGGCCGAGCGCCCGATCTTTCGGGACCTGGGGATCGGGGCGCGCTGGCGTGCGCGGAGGTAAGGGCCCTAAGGAGCAGAACTGGCGATAGCTGTAGCAAGTCCCCAAAACTATTCCCTTTCCATTTGGCTATTGAATCGATGATGCGTCTTCGATTCCAAGAAGGCGCATCGCGTTCGCGAACAGAATCTGGCGCGGGATGGACAGCGAAGCCTCCGAAAACGCGACAGGGCGGTCCTGCTTGATGGAAAACGGATAGTCCGAGCCGGCTACGAGTTGATCCATGCCGACGTTGTCGGCCAGAAACCGAAGTGCAGAGGCATCATAGAGGATGGTATCGTAGTGAAACCGTCGGATAGCGGCGGAAGGATCGCTCGGAAAGAGCTCTGACAGAGGAGGACCGATGTTGTAGGCATGTCGGAGTCGCGGGAGAATCCACGACAGGGCGCCGCCCCCATGACTCAGCATGATTCGGAGATTTGGGAATCGTTCGGGCACGCCACTCGCCATCAGCGAGACCGCTGCGAGGGCCGTCTCCAGAGGAAAAGCGGCGACAGCGGCCAGTTCTGGCCGTCCGCCCATCCGTTCAATACCGAGCGGATGCAGCGCATGTACCATGATCATCAGTCCGGAGCTTTCGGCAGCGGCATAGATCTCATTGAGTTGTGCAGCGCCGAGCGGAATGCCGTTAATGTGGGTGCCGATCTCAAACCCCTTCAACCCCAGCGCTTTGAGGTCTGCGATGCGTCGCAGCGCAAGTGACGTGTCCTGCATCGGAACCATACCCATCCCGAAGAAACGGTCTGGGTGCGCGGCGCACAACGCGGCGATCCGCACGTTGATGTGATCGCAAAGCGCATCGGCATCGACGGCGGGAAGCCAGTGCGACAGCAGTTCCGGCATCGGTGACACGACCTGCGCATCCACATCATCAAGGCCCATGTCATCGAGACGACGAATGGCATCCCAGCTTCGCGAGTCGATTTTGCGAAACACCTTTCCATCGATGACGATGGCTGCCGTATCGCCGCGCCTTTCGATCGAAGGCCACAGCGCATTGCGGCCGGACGGCGCGGGAAATTCGGACGGAACAAAATGGGTATGGACATCCACCGCAAGGGCCAAGGCGTTTCCTCGAATTCTATTTTGCATCGCAACCCTCGCGGCAAGCGCCCGAGAAAACTTACGATGCCACTTTACAATCAAGTTGGACTGTTTTTAATATTCTTGCAATCGGCAATGTGCACTTGATCAAGAATGGCCGCCGGATCAATCGGCGCGGGGCAAATTGCGCAAGGGAGTGAGACGGATTTGACGCCGGAGGTCGAAAGCATCGTCATCGTTGGCGCGGGACAAGCCGGCGCGCGGGCCGCCGAGGCCTTGCGCAGTCATAGCTATCGCGGTGCGATCGTGATGTTGGGCGATGAGCCGCACCTTCCATATGAGCGTCCGCAGCTCTCCAAGGCTATCCTGCAGTCAGCCGACGCCCGGATCGCCTATATCAAGGACGCGGCGGACTGGAGTGGGGCGCTAGGTGTCAACATCATCACGGGCGCTCGCGTTGTGCATTGCGATGCGGATCGGCGCGTCGTCGCGACTGAAGATGGACGCTCGTTCCGGTTCGATCGGCTTCTCTTGGCGACGGGGACGCGGCCCCGTAAGCTGGATGTGCTCCGAAATGCGCCGCTTAATGTCCGCTATCTGCGCAATATTGAGGATGCACTGCAAGTTCGCCGCAGCATTGAGGAGCGGTCGCGAATTGTCATCGTTGGCGGTGGCGTCGTCGGTCTGGAGGCCGCATGCGCTGCGGCAAAGCAGGGATGCCGCGTCACCGTTGTGGAGAGCCAGAAGAAGCTGCTGGCGCGTGCCTTTCCGGATTTGATCAGCGATATTGTTATGGCGAGGCATCGCGATCATGGCGTCGATTTCGTTCTCGGCGCGACGGTAACGGGCTGCACGCCGCGCGGGCTCGCTCTCGACAGCGGCGTCGAGGTCGAAGCCGACTTTGTTCTGGTGGGAATCGGTGTCGAGCCGGATGTGGCGCTCACCAGGCAACTCAAGATTTCGGATGGTGACGGAATCCGAGTCGACGGATATGGGCGAACGGACGCCCCCCATGTCTATTGTGCGGGAGATGTCGCGCTGCAGTGGAGCCGCTGTCACGAGCGCGCCGTTCGCGTCGAAACATGGGCCAATGCCCAGAATCAGGCCGCCGTGGTTGCGGCCAACATGATCGGGGTAACCCGTGATTATACCGATCCTCCCTGGTTCTGGACGGATCAGTACGACCTGAAGATTCAGGTCGTGGGCGACATGATGGATGCCGATCACCTCGTTCGAGGAAATCCGGCAGATGGCGGATTTTCGATCGTCGCCCTGCGCGGAGCTGATGTCGTGGGCGCTCTGTCCGTCAATGCCGCAAAGGACATGGCGATGCTTCGCCGCATTGTCGCCGCCGGACGGCAGCCGGCGCGCGCTGATCTCGAGTCGCCGGCCTTTGACCTGCGGTCAGCGCTGAAATGAACAGAAAATCGAGAGGGAGGAACAGCAATGAACGCCTTCGAGCGAATGAACACCGCGCTCATGGTCGACGAGTCGCGTCAGATCTTCAGGGTATCGCGTCAGACATTCGTTGATCCTGAAATTCTGGAGGCCGAACGCGCGCGGATCTTCGATAAGTGCTGGCTCTATCTTGGCCATGGATCGGAGCTGTCAAAGCCCGGCGATTTCGTCACGCGGCAAGTCGGCGGCCGAAGTATTTTATTCGCACGTGATGCGAAGGGCGTGCTGCGCGCCATGTTCAACACCTGCCCGCATCGCGGCGCGCAGGTTTGCCGCGAGAAGAACGGCAGTGCGAAGTCATTTCAGTGCTTCTATCACGGGTGGGTTTTCGCGCTCGACGGTACGCTTCGGAGCCAGCCCGGGGAGGACTCCTACGCGGCGGATTTCAAGGCGCGGAGCACCTCGAACATGCAGCAGGTGCCGCGGTTCGAGAGCTATCGCGATTTCAATTTCGTCTGCTTCGACAAGAATGCGCAGAGCCTGTCCGAGTATCTCGGGCCGGTGAAGGAGTATCTGGACGTCATCGCCGACCAGTCCGAAGAGAGCATGGTGATCGTGGGCGGCACGCAGGAATATTCCATGCGCGCCAACTGGAAACTTCTCACCGAAAACTCGATCGATGGCTATCACGCGACCACAACGCACGCGACCTATTTCGACTACCTGAAGGCCACAAACGGCGGGCTTGCGCCGGTGCCGCTGGTCGGCGAGGCGCGCGATCTCGGCAATGGCCATGCGGTGCTCGAATACAAGGCGCCATGGGGACGTCCGGTCGCCCAATGGATCCCGATGTGGGGCGACGACGGCAAGCGCGAGATCGACCGGCTCTATCAGGGGCTGGTGAAGCGGTATGGCGAGAAGCGCGCCGAGCGCATTGCGCACTTCAACCGGAATTTGTTCGTCTTTCCCAATCTCGTCGTGAACGACATCATGGCGGTGACAATCCGCACCTACTATCCGCACGCGCCGGACTTCATGACGATCAGCGCTTGGGCGCTTGCGCCCAGGGAGGAAACCGACTGGGCGCGGAAATATCGGCTTTACAACTTCCTTGAATTTCTCGGACCCGGCGGCTTTGCGACGCCGGACGATGTCGAGGCGCTGGAGCAATGCCAGCGCGGTTTCAGGAACTCCACCGAAGTGCAGTGGAACGACATCTCGAAGGGCATGGGCAAGGATGTTCCCGCTTATGACGACGAGCTGCAGATGAGGGCCTTCTGGTCCAACTGGAACAAGCATGTGTTCCAGGCGTCGATCTGAAGGACAGTGCAGATGCAGAATATCTCCCGGTCCGACGTCGAGGATTTTCTTTTCAACGAGGCGGAGTTGCTTGATGACTGGCGGTTGCCGGAATGGCTCGAACTCTTCACGGAGGATGCGATCTACTACGTGCCTTCGACCGACGTCGCGGCCGATGCAACGCCGGATAAGAACCTGTTCTATGTCGCGGATGATCGGTTCCGGCTCAGCGAACGGGTCAAGCGCCTGATGAAACGTACGGCCCATGCAGAATTTCCTCATTCCCGCACGCGGCATCTGGTCAGCAATGTCCGGATCCGTAATCGCGGCAGCGATGACATGGAGGTCGCTTCGTCATTCATCACGTACCGTACCAAGGACGGCGTGACCGACACCTACTTTGGCAGCAACCGCTATCGGCTGGTGGCCAATGACTGCGTTCTCCGGATCAAGGAGAAGCGCTGCTTGCTTGACAGCGACGGGCTCCGCTCTCAAGGGCGTGTCAGTATCATTCTCTGAAGAGCGCGTGATGAAAGACAAGAAGCTTCAGGACAATGTTGCGGTCGTCACCGGAGCGGCGAATGGGATTGGTTTGGCCATCGCGGAGCGCCTCGCGAAGGATGGAGCGAAACTCGTACTTGCCGATCTCGATGCTGGCGGATTGAAGCGGACGTCCGATCACCTTGCGGCAGAGTATGGCACGGAAACGGTCAGCCACGCCGGTGATCTTTCAGATCAGGACGTGGCGAAGAAAACCATCGATCTTGCCGCGGCCGCGTTCGGACGTCTCGACATACTTGTGAATAACGCCGGCGGCGGCATCATCAAGGCATTTGCAGATCATTCTCCGGAGACGCTGAAGGCGACCATCGATCGCAACCTCTGGACCGTGCTGTGGTGCTCATGGTTCGCCATTCCCAAAATGCGCGCCCAGCGCTACGGGCGCATCGTCAACCTTGGGGCGGATTCCGTGCGCAATGGATTGTGGGATCACGCCGCCTACAACGCCGCGAAGGGCGGCGTGCATGGATTGACGACGGGCATGGCCCGCGAGTTCGCGCTGGACGGCATCACGGTGAATACCGTTGCGCCCTGCGCAGTGAACACCCCGCAAATGGTCGCCATCACACAGAAGGATCCAGCTCTCGCCGCCAAGTTCGTGAGCGTCATCCCCATGGGCCGTCCGGCCGAAATGGAGGAGGTGGCCTCGATGGTTTCCTATCTTGCTTCCGCCGAGGCATCGTTCGTGACTGGGCAGGTCATCAGCGTGAACGGCGGCAGCACCATGCTCTAGGCCTTGTCATGACTGAAACCGTTGTTCTTTGCGCTGCCGCCGACGTGATGGAGGGGGAGATCAAGAAGGCTCCGCTGCCCGATGGAACGCATGTCGCGCTGTATCGTGTGGAGGGAGCGATCTACGCGACCGCCGACAAATGCACGCACGGCGAGGTCTCGTTGTCCGAGGAAGGCATCATCACCGGCAGGACGGTGGAGTGCACATTCCATTTCGGCACGTTCGATGTGACGACAGGGGAGCCGACAGGGATGCCTTGCGAAATTGCGCTGAAGACCTATCCCGTCACGATTGTTGACGGAAACGTTCAGATCGAGGTTTGACATGACGAGCCGCGCCCGCCGGAGTCCCGCCCCGAAACAGGCACGCCGACCCCTCGCCGCGCCGCGCCGGCGCACGCAGGCCGAGCGCACCGAGGCCACGCGCACCCGGATCCTGAAGGCCGCAGCGGACCTGATCCGGCGCCGCGGCTACGCGCGGTTCCGGACGGCGGACGTCGCCGCGGAGGCGGGCCTCTCCCGCGGAGCCCAGCTACATCATTTTCCTACCAAGGACGCGCTTGTCGTCGCGACACTGGAATACGTGTTCGAGCAGGCGCAGATTCTCTCCCGCAAACGTGCTGCCGCCGTCGCGCGGCCGCGCGATCTGATTGAGGGCGTGATCGAGGATGCTCGCGAGTTTTTCTTCAGCGAGCATTTCATGGTGGCGATCGACATCGTTCTATCCACTTCGACCGATCAGGCCGTCAGAAAGCAGATCCTCGATATCTCGCGAAAGGCTCGGCGGCCGGTGGAGACCGCATGGGCCGAAGCGCTGGCGGCGAGCGGCGTCCCCTCGAAACTCGCCGCGGAGATCGTCGCGCTGACCCTCAGTCTCGTTCGCGGAATGGCGCTTCGTACGCTCTGGGACAATGATCCGGACTGGTTCGACGAGCTGTTCGCGGTATGGCGGCGGATGATCAGGGTGTTCCTGGCGTCCGAACTTCCCAGGGCGCGAACACGATGAAGAACGGCTATGTAGCACCCCTCATCACGTCGATCTGCTATGTCCGACTTGCGGTCGGAGAGCCGAACGCCTACGCGCGTTTTGTTTCCGACATCTTCGGATTGCAGCGCGTGAGTGAGGAAGGAGAACAGATTTCCTTCCGGTCCGATGACCGGTTCCGCACGGTCAGCCTTGGGCGCGACGTGGCAGGGAACGGCAGCATCGGTGTCGAGGTCTGGGACGACGAGGCACTGGACCAGATCGAAAGGCGTCTCGTCGATCTTGGATTTGCGGCGAGGAGGGCCTCGCCGGAAGAATGCCGCCTTCGCTACGTTCAGTCAGCGGTCCTCGCGGAGGACGCTTCGGGCAACCGTATTGACCTTGTCGTGCGGCCGATGCGCAGCGCGCGCCGCTATTTCCCTCCGCGCGACGCGGGAATCACGCGGTTCCATGGTGTCGGTCTGCGCTCGGCCAGTGCAGCGCGCGATCTCGCTTTCTGGAAGGCGCTCGGCGCGCAGGTCAGCGACTGGGTGGGCGACATTGCCTATCTGCGGATCGACGGCCTGCACCATCGGGTCGCACTCTACCCTTCGAAACGCAACGGCCTGCTGTATGCGGCGTTCGAGGTCGAGGCGCTCGATCAGATCATGCAGAACAGTTATTTCATGCAGGAAAACCAGGTCAAGATCGTCCAGGGGCCCGGCCGCGAGTCGGCTTCGCAGCAAATCTTCCTGCATGTGGAAGGGCCGGATGGCGTTATCTTTTCCTATGTGCACGGAATGACTGACCTGGGCGCCGCGCCGCGGCTGGCTCGCCAGTACACGCTGTCGGCCGCTTCACTCTGCAATTGGGGCAGCCAATGCCATGATGTGCCCGAACTCGGCGTTCCTGGCGAAGGAGAAAGGACGATCGCATGATTGAGCTAAAGGATGTGAGCTACGTGCGTTTGGGTTCGCCCGACCTGGAGGCGGCGGAAACCTTCGCGACGAGCTGTCTGGGGCTGCAGGTCGCCGAGCGCAGCCGCAAGACGCTCTATCTGCGCTCCGATGCGCGTGCGCACACGCTGTGCTATTCCGAAGGTGATCCGCGCACGCAGACGGTCGGCTTCGAGGTGGTGGACGAGGCAAGCCTGCAGCAGGCGGCTTCGACACTTGAGTCACTCGGCCATCCGGTTCATTCCGGCACCGCGCAGGAGGCCGAGCAGCGCAAGGTGAAGGCGTTCATCGGCTTCCGCGATCCCTCCGGCAACCATATCGAACTGGTGGTGCGCCCGGAGCGCAGCGGGCGGCGCTATTTCGCGACGCGCGATGCGGGCATCACCGGCTTCAGCCATATCGGGCTGAACTCCACGGATCCGGCGCGCGACGAGCGGTTCTGGACCCAGGTGTGCAATGCTCGTGTCAGCGACCGGATCGGCGACATTCCGCTGATGCGCGTCAATGCCATCCATCACACGATTGCGCTGGTGCGTGCGCCGCAGCCGGGCATTCAGCACATCAACCATCAGGTCGAAAGCAACGACGACGTTCTGCGCTCTTACTATTTTCTCAGCGAACGGCGCGTTCCCATTGTCTTCGGGCCCGGACGGCATCCGACATCGGGCGCGCGTTTTCTCTATTTCACCGGCCCTGACGGCATGATCTTCGAATATTCCGTTGGCGTCGATGAAATCGAGGACGAGATCGCTCATCGCCCACGCCAGTTCGGTTTCGAGCCGACCAGTTTCTGCATGTGGGGGGCGAAGCCTGCGGGAATGACGCTGCCAAACAGCTAGGCGGCCGCAAGGGATAGCCGTCCGAAGCGGCGGCGATCAAAACCAGAGAGGAAACATGGATCTCGGACTGAAGGGCCGAAAGGCCATCGTATGCGCAGCCAGCCAGGGGCTCGGCAAGGCCAGCGCGCTGGCGCTGGCGCGCGAAGACGTCGATGTGCTCATTGCGGCGCGCCGCAAGGAGGTGCTGGAAAGCGCGGCCGATGATATCGAAAAGGCCTCCGGGCGGCGGCCGACGACGGTCGTGGCGGACGTCACCACCGGCGAAGGCCGCGATGCGGTGCTCGCGGCCTGTCCCGACCCGGACATTCTCATCACCAATGCCGGCGGTCCTCCGCCGGGCGACTTCAGGACGTTCGGGCGTGACGACTGGATCAAGGCGATCGACGGCAATATGCTGGCTCCGATCGCCCTGATGAAGGCGACGCTTGACGGGATGATCGCGCGGCGGTTCGGCCGCGTCATCAATATCACCTCGCATGCCGTGAAGGCGCCCATCGCGATGCTGGCGCTCTCGAATGGTGCGAGGACGGGCCTCACGGGTTTCGTCGCCGGGCTGGCGCGCTCGATTGCCGAGCATAACGTCACCATCAACAACCTCTTGCCTGGCACGTTCGACACCGACCGGCTGAAGTCCAATCTCGCCGCGCTGGCGAAGAACACCGCCCGCGACGTCGCGACCGTGACAGAACAGATTCGCAGCGAGAATCCCACCAAGCGGTTCGGCAATCCCGAGGAGTTCGGCGCGACCTGTGCGTTTTTGTGTTCGACCCACGCCGGCTACATCACCGGCCAGAATATCCTGGTCGACGGCGGCGCCTATCCGGGCACGTTTTAGGGCTGGGGCACGTCAGTTGTCGCGGCAAGCGGGTTTCGGCCGTGGCCGCGATACCGGTCTCGTGCGGTTGAGGCGTTGTGCGATGACCAACGGCACAGCGTATCAGCGGCGGTGCGAACCTCATCTTCCGCGATGACGCTTTTCGGCCTGTCGAATATCGCTCACCAAAAATAGAATAGCGGGGAAGGCAATGTCTGATGTTGTGATCGTGGGGGCGGGGCCCGTCGGCCTCATGACGGCCTTGGGTCTCGTGCGTGCAGGCGTGTCCGTGACACTGATCGAAGCCGAGGACAGGATTGTCTATACGCCACGCGCGATCTCCTATGCTTGGCCCATCTTTCCCGCGCTCGAGCGCTTCGGCGTGCTGGACGACATGATGGCGGCTGGTCACATCGTCGACGAGCGAACATGGCGGATCTTCAAGACCGGAGAGACCATCATCTACAACCATGATGCGGTGCGTGAAATCACGGACCGGCCATACAGCCTCACGCTCGGACAGGACAGGCTGGCGCAGGTGGTGCTGAAACATCTTGAACGATATCCCAATGTCCGGATCGACTGGGGCACGCGGTGCGTGTCGGTGTCCCAGTCGGAAGACTGCGTGACCGTTGCGGCCGAGCGTGGAGACGGCCCGATCGATTATACGGCGAAATGGGTGGTCGCCGGCGATGGCGGGCGCAGTGTCGTGCGCAAGTCCGTGGGGCTGAAGCTCGAAGGATTCACCTGGCCTCAGCGGTTCATTGCAACCAATATCTACTTCGATTTCGCGAAGTATGGCTGGGATTCGGGCTATCTCATCGATCCGGTCTACGGAGCCGTGGTTTATCGAATCGACGACGAGGGGCTTTGGCGATTTACCTTCGCCGAGGATGCGTCGTTGCCGGTGGAGACTGTCGCCGAGCGGATTCCGCAATTCATCGAAGCCGTGCTCCCCGGGGACAAGGACTACGAGCTGGTACTGTATTCCGCGTACAACATGCATCAGCGCTCGGCGACCAGCTATCGCTCCGGGCGCGTGCTTCTTGCCGGCGACGCGGCTCATCTCACAAACCCCACGAGCGGATTCGGTCTCATGGGAGGTCTCTACGATTCGTTCGTCCTGAGCGAAGCGCTGGCGGCAGTCGTCAACGGTGATGCGCCGGATTCGATCCTCGATCAATATTCCGAGGACCGGCGGCGTGTCTTCGACGAGGTGACATCGCCGGTGTCGAGCGAGAGCCTGAGACTCGTGTTCCACTCTTCCGACGAGGAACGCTTTGCTCGAGATCTTGCGCAACTGCGTGCCCGCAAGGAAGATAAGCTGGCGATGCGCCAGTTTCTGTCGGTTCCCGCGCGACTGGAAACACCCTCGCTAGTCACCGGACGAGTTCTTGCATAGGTGAGGGTACCTGATGCCGGGTACTTCGAGTCGGCAATATTCGCTGAAAGAAGCAGGGCGGGCAGGGACGCTTCCGCCCTGACCGCGCTCTGAATCAATCTTTCGGATTACCGCTTGCGGCGAGCATGTTCGGAATACACAAAGCTGTCGTAGCTTGCTTCGCCGATCCGGTTCCAAAGGAAGACATCCTCGCGGAAAGCCTTCCAGTTGTCATAGATCGCCTTGAATTTCGGATTCGATGCAGCCAGTTCATCATAGTAGTCGAAGGCAACGCCGTAGGCCTGTGACATCATTTCACGCGGGAAGGCGCGAAGCTCGGCTCCGAGCCCGACGAGGCGGCGGAGAGCGGGTCCATTCCATGCATCATAGCCCGCGAGAATGTTCGATGTTCCCTCATTGGAGGCCACTTCCAGCGCGGCCTTGTAAGATTGCGGCAACTCATTCCAGCGATCTATGTTGATGAAGTTGCCGACCTGAACGCAGCCTTCCCACCAGCCCGGGTAGTAGTAGTACTTTGCCACCTTATAGAGGCTGAGCTGCTCGTCATCGAAGGGGCCGACATATTCGACCGCATCGATCGTTCCACGTTCGAGGGCGGGATAGATATCGCCTGCGGGAATACTTTGCGGAACAACCCCCATGCGCTTCATGATTTCGCCGGTCAGACCTCCGATCCTCATCTTGAGGCCCTTCATGTCGTCGAGCGACTTGATCTCTTTCCGGAACCATCCGCCCATCTGCGCGCCGGTGTGACCCATGGGGATGTAGTTGACATTGTAGGACTTGAAGAACTCGTTGCACAGTTTCAGGCCATCTCCGCGAATCATCCAAGCGCTCTGCTGCCGGGTGTTGAGACCGAACGGCATCGCGGTGGCGAAGGCGAAGGTCGGATCCTTGCCTACGTAAAAATAGGAGGCCGTATAGCCTGACTCGACGGTGCCGTTCTGCACGGCATCCAGAACCTGGAATGCCGGAACGAGTTCGCCCGGACCGAAGAGCTGGATCTGAAACTTGCCGTCCGTGAGCTCCGCCACCCGTTTGGTGAAGGCGACGCAGGCATCATAGGAAATCGTCAGATTCTTTGGAAAGCTGGAGATCCAGCGCCATTTGACGCTCGGGTTGGATTGGGCGAGTGCCGGTGCGGCGATTGCGCTTCCCGCGCCGCCGAGGGCAAGGACTTTGGTGAATTTCCTGCGGTCCATTGGGTTTCCTCCTTCATCTTTGCTAAGCCGCGTTGATCGGCGGTCGATCTTTTTCCATGAGACCATGGACGGTTATTGCGTGATTTTCGGTATCTCGATCTCGTCGTCCAGTTCGGGTGCGCCAATGCTTTCAAGCTTGTGCTCGACCACACCCCGGTCGAGCTGCTTTTCCTTGGTGATCCAATACGTGACGCTTTGCGGGAAAAAGATCATGATTCCGACAAGCAGGAGCTGTAGCCCTATCCAGGGTACCGCGCCCCAGTAGATGTCCGAACTCTTCACTTCCTTTGGTGCGATGCCCCGCAGGTAGAACAGCGCGAAGCCGAATGGCGGATGCATGAAGCTGGTCTGCATGTTCACGCATATCAACAGCCCAAGCCAGATAAGGTCGATATCAAGCTTGGCTGCGACCGGAACGAGCAGCGGCAGGACGATGAAGGCGATCTCGAAGAAGTCGAGGAAGAAGGCGAGACCGAAGACGAAGACATTGACAAAGATCAGGAAGCCGACCTGGCCGCCGGGCAACCCTTCGAGAAGGCTTTCTATCCAGGCGCCGCCATTGACGCCCTGAAAAACAAGGCTGAAGCAGGTCGCGCCGAACAGGATGAACACCACCATCGCGGTCAGGCTCGCGGTCGATGTCATGGCCTGACGGAGCAGCTGCCAGCTCAGCCGGCCGTACAGCGCGGCGAGGATGATCGCGCCGGTCGCTCCCATGGCGCCGGCCTCGGTCGGTGTCGCGAGACCAAGGAAGATCGTTCCGAGGACAAGAAATATCAGTCCGAGCGACGGCACCATGGCCAGACACACCTGGCCCACGAGCTTCCATCCGAGTTGCCCCCGCGCCTCGATCGGAAGCGGCGGCATCCGCCACGGCTGAAACAGCGCGACAAGTCCGAGAAAGGCCAGGAAAATGCCGACCTGGAGCAGGGATGGTCCGATGGCGCCGAGGTACATGTCGCCGACGGAACGCTTCAGTTGATCGGCAAGGATAATCAGGACCAACGAAGGCGGGATCACTTGGGTGATGGTGCCGGAGGCGGCGATCACGCCCGTGGCGAGCCGCATGTCGTAGCCGTAGCGCAACATCACCGGCAGCGAGATGACGCCCATCGCGATGACGGAGGCGGCGACGGTGCCGGTGACTGCGCCGAGAATGGCGCCCACGAGCACGACAGCTACGGCGAGGCCGCCAGGCTTGCCGCCGAACAGTTTGCCCATGCCCTCCAGCAGCTCCTCCGCAAGGCCGCAGCGCTCGAGGATCGCCCCCATGAATGTGAAAAACGGAATCGCCAGCAACAGTTCGTTCGCAATCGTGCCAAACAGACGGAAGGGCAGGGCCTGCAGGAAGTCGGGATTGAAGTGTCCCGTCGCGATTCCCGCCAGCCCGAACAGCAGACCAATCGCGGCGAGAGAAAACGCGACGGGAAACCCGACCAGCAGGAATGCGATCATGCCGCAGAACATCAGGGGCGGCATAATTCCATGCGTCAGCATTGCTTTGGCTCGCTTCCGGTCGTTCTCATTGCAGCGGCTTTTCGTAGCCCGTGTCGATATCGATAAAGCCGGCGAGCGCGGCGATGCGCTTGATCAGTTCGGAGACGCCTTGGGCCGCGAGAAGGGCAAATCCAACGGGCAGCAGCAGCTTCGCCGGCCAAAGAATGAGTCCACCGGAATTCGGCGATGCCTCGCCGCTCGCGAATGAGCCGGCAAAGAAAGGCCAGGACAATTTCAGGAGGTACAGGCTGATGGGCAGAAGGAAAAAGGTCAGTCCGAAGGCATCGATCCACAGGCGGCCTCTCGCTCCCAGCGAGCCATAGACCAGGTCGACGCGAACATGCTCGTTCCGGCAAAGGGTCCGCGCGGCGCCCAGAAGCACGATCGCGCCGAAAAGATACCACTGGATCTCGAGAAAGGCATTGGAGCTTATATTGAGGATGTAACGCGCGGTTGCATTCAGCGCGCTGACAAGGACCGCCATAAGCACGCACCAGTCGGCGGCGCTTCCGAACCATCCGGAGATGCGATCGACGGTCGCGCCGATTGTAAGAAGTCCCCTCATCGTTTCCCCAGGGCCGCGCGCCCCATTTTCCGTTTTGCAAATTTTTGTCGCGCGGACTCCGCACGCTCGATTGTCCGGCAGAAGGCCGCGCAAAACTGTCAAGGCTTTGACAATTTGGGGCCGCCCGATGGTGCGACGTCATTGTGCGTCGCAAGACAACTAAACCTCGCGCTCCGCGCGATCGTCGTTGCGCGCGACGGCTGCTTTGCGCAATACTCTTTGGCAGTTCTAAACAAGGCGCGACCATGCAACGCGAGGACGTCAGGGAGATTTTGCGGCGGCACGGCTGGTTCGAAAGCCTGCCGGAGCAGTTATCGCAGGCGATCATCGAGCGCAGCGTGCAAAGGGAGGTGGCGGCAGGCGCGCTTGTCTACGCGACGGGCGATACGGTGAACGGACAGTTCGCGGTGCTGTCGGGTGAAGTCCGTCTGGTCGCGAACGCGAATGATGGCAAGCATATATTGTACCGCGTGCTGCCACCGGGCGCGTGGTTTGGCCATCTTTCCGTTCTCGATCAGCAGCCGCGGTTTCAGGATGCAGTCGCGACGGCGCCGGCCACGATTCTCCATCTGCCCATGACCGCCTTCAATTCGATCATTTCGGAAGAGCCTCGCCATATTCTGCATTTCTCGCAACTTATCTGCCAGGACATCCGCGTCGCCATGAGCATGCTTGCGGAAATGAAGGCGATGCCGCTGCCCTCCCGCGTGGCGCAGGTGCTGCTTCAGACCTGCGACGTTCATGCGTCCGAGAGCGAGGGTTGCAAACTCACGCAGGAATCGCTGGCCGCGATGGTCGGGACATCGCGTCAGACGGTCAACAGGGTGCTGCGGCGGTTCGAGAACCGCAATCTGATCCGGGTCGAATACGGGCGCGTTGTTGTTTGCGATCCGTCCAGACTCGCTTCCGCCGCAGGCAAGGATCCAACCGGGATGCGTCCCAAGCGCCGTCTCAGCAGTCCCGTATTTACGGCACACTGAACACGGTGGAACCGGTCGTTCGCCGTTCCTCGAGATCGCGATGCGCGCGAGCGGCTTCCGGAAGCGGATAGGTCTGATTGATCGCGACGCGAATCAGTCCGCTCCGTAATGCATCGAATACATCGTTCGCGCAGGCCTGAAGCCGCCCCGGTCCGCGCAGGAAGTCTGGCAGCATGGGGCGTGTCAGAACGAGTGATCCCTTGCGCCCGAGCAGATTGATCTCAAGCGGATCGATCGGTCCTGAGGACTGCCCGAACACCACCATTGTTCCGCGCGGCCGAAGGCAGTCCAGCGATCGCGCGAAAGTGTCGCGGCCTACTGAGTCGAAGACCACGGGCAACTTCCGACCTTTCGTGACGTCGACAACCCCGGACACGAAATCATCCCGTCCATGAACAAAGACGTGCGCGCATCCATTGGCCCGGGCGAGCTCGGCCTTGGCGTCCGAAGAGACGGTTCCGATCACTTCGGCACCGAGCGCGCTCGCCCACTGACAGAGCAGCGTTCCGACACCGCCAGCCGCTGCGTGTACGAGTATCGGCTCGCCGGGCCTCACGGGATAGACATCCTTGATCAGGAATCGTGCGGTAAGGCCCTGAAGAAGAACGGCGGCGGCTGTTCGATCCTCGATATCGCCCGGCAGTTTCACCACTGTGGAGGCGGCGATGACGCGCGCCTGCGCATACGCGCCGACGCTGCCGGCGTAAGCGACGCGATCGCCCGGCCGGAAGTCGCCGGCATTCTCGCCGACGGCCTCCACCACGCCGGCTGCCTCCGCGCCAGGGATGAAAGGCAACGGCAGCGGATAGAGACCGCTGCGGAAATACGTATCGAGGAAGTTGAGTCCGACGGCCGTATGCCGCACGAGGAGCTCTCCGGAACCGGGCGAGGGTACGTCCGTGTCTTCCCAGACCAAAACCTCAGGTCCACCCACACGATGGACAACGATCGCGAACGGCATCTGTGAACGTCCCGGCGAGGGAAATCAGAGCGTATTCATGCAATAGCCGCCGTCGATCAGAATATTCTGACCTGTTATATAACCGGCCGAGCGGCTGCAGAGAAACGCGCAGGTATCGCCGAATTCGTCGGGCTCGCCGAAGCGGCCAGCCGGAATGGTTTTGATGAGCGCCTCCGTCGCCGCCGCGTCGGCCAGGGCTCGGGCGCGCGTCGTGGCGAACGACCCCGGCAGCAGATTGTTGATGGCCACGCCGCGTCCGACCACCTGTCGCGAGACGCCTGCCACGAAGCCTGTCAGCCCGAGACGCACCGCATTCGAAAGATCGAGATTGATGAAGGGGCGCACCGATGTCATTGACGTGACATTGACGATCCGGCCGAAATTCCGTTCCATCATGCCATCCACATAATGCGTGATCAGCGCGACTGCGGACAGCATGTTGGCTTCCAGTGCGCGGGACCAGTCGTCGTGTGTAAGCTCGCGGAAATCCTTTTTGGGAGGGCCGCCAGCATTGTTGACCAGAATATCGGGGTGAGGGCACGTCCTTATCAGACGGTCGCGGCCATCCTTGGTCGCCACGTCGGCGATGACCGTCGAGACCGCGGCTCCTGTCTCGGCCCGGACCCGGTCGGCCGCGGCGCTTAGAACGTCTGGCCGTCGCCCGTTCATCACGACGTCGCATCCCGCCGCCGCGAGTGCACGCGCGCATGCGTAGCCTAATCCTTCGCTGCTGGCGCAGACGATGGCCTTGCGGCCTCCAATACCGAGGTCCATGGTTTGATTCCCGTGAGTTGGCACGCGGCATCGCGCATGGCGACGCCACGTGAGAGATGTCAGGCGACACGCTGTTCGGCGGTGGCGCCTTGGCGGAATGCTTTGAGGAGGAGGTCTTCCTCAATCGCGGCGGCCTTCATGTTCGCTTCCTTGACGTGACCGTAACCGCGAATGCGATCCGGAATTGCCGCGATCTGAACCGCCAGGCCGTAATTATGAGGCGTCAATGCGCCGATCAGTTCCTCGACGACCATTTCATAACGCTCGATCAGGGCGCGCTCGGAACGCCGCTCCGATGTATAGCCGAAGATGTCGAGTGGTGTGCCGCGCAGGCCGCGACAGGCGGCGAGAGCACCGAAGAGAGGCCAGACCCATCGTCCGAACTGGCGCTTCCTCAAATGACCCTTGTCGTCGCGCGATGCGAGCAGCGGGGGAGCGAGGTGGAAGCTCAGCTTGAAATCACCCTCGAACTGCTCGTTCAGTTTTTCAAGAAAGCGACCGTCGGTGTAGAGGCGCGCAACCTCGTACTCATCCTTGTAGGCCATCAACTTGTAGAAATTCCGCGCGACGGCTCCCGAAAGACGTCCGCTTCTTCCGTCCGGATCCGCGGATTGCGCCTTCGCCACGAGGATCTTGTAGCGATCGGCGTAGGTCGCGTTCTGATACTTCGTCAGGCGCTCGACGCGATCATTGATCAGCCAGCCGATGTCTTGTTCCTGTGGCGGTGCGGCGAGTTTCGGCGCCACCATTTTCTGCACCGCCTGCGGATCGTGGGCGGCGAGCCGTCCGAAGGCAAAGGCCTTGCGGTTCATCGCGACGGAAACGTTGTTCAATTCGATCGCCCGGTCGATGGCCTCGAAGCCGATAGGGACCAGCCCTTTCTGGAAGGCATAGCCCAGCATGAAAAGATTGCTGGCGATGCTGTCGCCGAGGAGACGCGTTGCCAGCCTCGATGCATCGACGAAATCCACATGCGATGCGCCGGTGGCGTCGGTGATGGTCTTGCGCATGTCGCCGGCCGGGAAATCGAGATCCTGATTGACGACGAACTCGGCCGTGGGCTGCTCGCTGGTGTTCACGACCGCCCGCGTCACCTCCCGCTCGACTTGCGCCATCACTGTAGTGCTTGCGGTGACGACGAGATCGCAGCCCAGCACCAGATGAGCCGCGCCCGCACCAACGCGAACGGATTTCAGCTCGCCGGGCGTTGGAGCGATGCGGATGTGGCTTGTCACGGCCCCATTCTTCTGCGCCATGCCGGTGAAGTCCAACACCGAGACGCCCTTGTTTTCCAGGTGTCCCGCCATGCCGAGGAGCGCTCCGATGGTGAGAACCCCGGTACCGCCGATGCCCGCGAGGAGAATGTTGTAGGTTTCTCGCAGCTCCGTTTTCGGCGGAATCGGCAACTGCTCCAGCGGGTCGCTCTGGTCGACGCCGACTGCGCCCGGCCGTGTCTTTCGGATACTGCCACCATGCACGGTGACGAAGCTCGGACAAAACCCTTTCAGACAGGAGAAGTCTTTGTTGCAGGCCGACTGATCAATCTGCCGCTTGCGGCCAAGCTCGGTTGCGAGCGGTTTCACCGAAATGCAGTTCGATTGCGTCGAGCAATCGCCGCATCCCTCGCAGACTTCTTCGTTGATGAAAACGCGGCGCGGTGGATCGGGAAATTCGCCTCGCTTGCGTCGCCTGCGCTTTTCCGCCGCGCAGGTCTGGTCGTAGATGATGACGGTCAGTCCGGGCGTGTCCCGCATCCGGCGTTGCAGGGCATCAAGATTGTCGCGATGTTCGATGAGCGTGCCGGCCGGGAATAGCCCCGGACTTGGGTATTTGTCCGGCTCGTCGCTGACAACCGCGACGAGCCGCGCGCCTTCCGCATGGACTTGGTGGGCGATTTGCGGCACCGACAGGCCCCCTTCGGCAGGCTGGCCGCCCGTCATCGCGACTGCGTCGTTATAGAGAATCTTATAAGTAATGTTGACGCCGGCCGCCGCTGCCGCGCGCAGGGCGACGGAGCCGCTGTGCGTATAGGTGCCGTCACCGAGATTCTGAAAGACGTGCTCGTCTTGCGCGAACGGCGCCTGTCCGATCCATGTCGCGCCTTCGCCTCCCATCTGCGTGAACGTCGCCGTCTTGCGGTGGGGCATGAAGATGGCCATGCCGTGGCAGCCGATGCCGGCGAGCGCCCGGCTGCCTTCAGGAACGACGGTCGAGGTGTTGTGCGGGCAGCCCGAGCAGAAGAACGGCGTACGTTGCAAGCGCGTGGACGTCTGCACCCGCTCGAAGGATTCGAGCCTTGCCAGCCGCTGGCGCATGTGCGGCGTCACAGCGCCGAGCCGCTCCAGCCGAGCGACGATGGCGCGCGCCACAATGGTCGGCGTGATCTCGCCCTCGCTTCGGATCAGCGGCGAACCGGCCTCGTCGCGTTTGCCGACAACGCTTGGCCGTTGGTCCGCGGGCATGTTGTAGAGAATCTCGATGAGCTGACGTTCGATGAAGCCGCGCTTCTCCTCGACGACGAGCACGTCCTGCAGGCCGCCGGCGAAGCGCTGGGCGCCGCTGCGCTCCAACGGCCAGGTCAGGCCAACCTTGTAGATCCTGATTCCCAGATCGGCGATGGCGTCCGCGTTCAGGCCGAGGTCGTCGAAAGCCTGCCGCACATCCAGATAAGCCTTGCCCGTGGTGATGATGCCGAGCCGGGGCCGGCGAGGTTCGATCACGATGCGATCGATCGCGTTGGCGCGAACGAAGGCCGCCACCGCCTCCATGCGGGGTCCGTGCAGGCGTCGTTCGGATTCGAGCGGTGGATCGGGCCAGCGGATATTCAATCCGCCCGGCGGCATTTCAAAATCCGCGGGCGTCACGATGTTCAGCCGGTTGCTGGCGATTTCGATCGACGCGGCGCTCTCCACCGTTTCCGCGATAGCCTTGAAGCCGATCCAGCAGCCCGAGAAGCGCGACAGCGCAAAGCCAAAAAGGCCGAAGTCAAGATACTCCTGAACGCTTGCAGGATTGAGGATCGGCATCAGGGCGGACTCGAAGAGCTGCTCGCTCTGGTGCGGCAATGTCGACGACTGGCAACCATGATCGTCGCCGGCGATGGCCAGAACACCGCCGAAACGGGAGGTTCCGGCCATGTTGGCATGTTTGAACACGTCCATCGTGCGATCGACGCCGGGACCCTTGCCGTACCAGATGCCGAATACGCCCTGCACCTTGGCCGGATGCAGCGCCACCTGCTGGCTTCCCCAGACGGCGGTCGCTGCGAGGTCTTCGTTCAGGCCCGGCTGGAATGTCACGTCGTGACGGTCCAGGAGTTTCTTATTGCGCCACAGCTCGGTGTCCAGCGCTCCCAGCGGGGACCCGCGATAGCCGGAGATGAAGCCTGCGGTATTGAGGCCGTCCGCGAGGTCGCGCTCCTTCTGCATCGTCAGAAGACGGACCATCGCCTGAATGCCGGAAATGTAAATCCGTCCCGACCGGCGCTCGTATTTGTCGGCGAGAGTGATGTCCATCATGCTCATGGATGATTTTGCCCGAAACAGCGTGCCCAGCGTTCGTCGTATCCGCGGGCTTCTCCGCGCGAAGCGAGGCCGGCGGCGGTACGCGTAGTTCGGGCTTCCTCCGGATTGGTGCTTGGTTTGAATTCCGCCCATGATGCGCTTGGATGGCGGGATGGCACTGTCAAAGTTATGACAATCTCGGCCGGGAACAGGAGATTGTAACGAACTTGACGTTCTCGGCGTCCGATGTGCGGTAAGGTCGGGAAAACGGGAAGGGAGTAACGCCGGGGCGCATCGCTGCGCGGATTTTGCTCTCATCAAATTTTCTGCGAGCGTGCGATGCACCATTCTGTCTGTGCTTCCTTTGATCCCCTGATCGATGGTCTTGTCGAAGCACGTTTCACCCGCACGGCTTTCGATCACGGTTCTGTTTCCGCGCCTCTTTCGCTGGCGGAGGGCTATCGCGCGCAGCAGGCGCATGTCGACGCGCTGCTGAACCGGTTGGGGGGCGTCCTTGCCGGCTACAAGCTCGGTGCGACGAATCCCGCGACGATGAAGGCGCTGGGGTTTGATGCGCCTTATCACGGCCCGATCCTGTCGGCATGGCTGCATCGGAGCCCGGCCGTTCTCCCGCGAAGCGATTTTTTCCTCTGCGTTATCGAAGCGGAGGTTGCATTCAGGCTGAGCCGCGATCTGACCTCGGTCAATGCGGTCGAGGACGTCGTCGGTGCCATCGGCGAAGTCTTTCCGGCTCTGGAAATCGCCGACAGCCGGCTGAAGAACTGGCAGTCGCCGGGCCCGGCAGCTATCCTCGCCGATCTCGGCAACGCGGGCGCGCTGATTTGCGGCGCGCCCGCTGCAGGGTGGCGGGAGATCGATTTCGATACCCTTCCCGTCGCTGTCACGGTGAATGGTGAAACGGTCGCGAGCGGCACGGGCGCGGCCGTCATGGACAATCCGCTGGGTCGCCTCACTGATTTCGCCCGGCAGCGCGCGATGTCCGGTCAACCGCTGAAGGCGGGAGATATCGTCAGCACGGGCTCCTGCACGCCCCTTTATCCCGCCAAGGCCGGACAGCGGATCATGGGGCATTTCGGGCCGCTCGGCGCCGTCGAACTGACATTGCTGTGATCGGGGCCCCGAAGGAGGTGCCGACCAGAACGCGAATCGCGGTTTGCTCGCCGATCATGCTCAACGATGTTCTGGCGAGGCTTGAGGGCATTGAAGGCGTGCAGGCGGTCGGCTGCGCGCCGTCGAACTTGCCGGCCAGCGCGGCTGAGGTCGACGCGATGGTTCTGGCCGGATTTCACTATACGCCGGAGCTGGCGAGCGCTCTCGCCGCATCGTCGAATCGCTGCCGATGGCTGCAACTCCTGACGGCCGGCTATGAGACTCTCGAGGAAATCGGCGTTCCGCGCGGCATCCTCGTCACCAATGCGGGCGACGTATGGTCGCCGAGCGTGGCGGAGCATGCCATGGCGTTGCTGCTCGCGCTCGCCCGCCGTCTCCGCCGGTGCGAGACGAGACAACGGGAGGCACGATGGGACAATGCAATCCGCAACGATATGCTGTCACTTCACGACAGCCGCCTTCTCATCGTTGGTCTCGGCGGCATCGGCCGGGAGGTGGCTCGGCGCGCCCGCGCCTTCGGAATGCACCTGACGGGCGTGTCGCGTTCGGGCCGGCCCGATGTAGCGGTCGACCGCGTCATCCGGCCGGAGCAATTGCGGCCGGCCATTGCCGTGTCGGATGCCATCGTTCTGGCCGTGCCGTCGTCGCCGTCGACGCGCCATATGATTGGCGCCGCGGAATTGGCGGCTTGTCGCCCTCACGCGCTGATTGTCAACGTCGCGCGCGGCGACGTGATCGACACCGGGGCTCTCATCGATGCGCTGGACCAGGGGCGGATCTGCGGGGCTGGGCTCGACGTGACCGATCCCGAGCCGCTGCCCGCCGATAGCCCGCTGTGGCGTCATCCGAATGTGATCGTGTCGCCGCATCTCGGCGGCGCCGCTTCGCCACGCTACTATGAACGCCTCGTGGCCCATATTGCCTCGAGTGTGTCGGCTTTTTCGCGGGGCAGCCCACTTCCCGCCCAGCTTTCCCTTCCGTCGGCCGTTGCGGATTGACACGGCGAGGACAGCACCGTGCCCAACGCACTTGAGCGATGTATCAATATTGCGGATTTGCGCGTTCTCGCCCGCCGTCGCTTGCCGCCGATGGTGTTCGATTTCATGGATGGTGGAGCGGACGACGAAATTTCGCTGAGGCGGAATATCTCGGCCTTTCAGGACTATGAATTCTTGCCGTCCGTGCTGGTCGACGTCTCTGCGGTCAAAACCGGCACGCGCTTGTTCGGTCGCGATATCGCCATGCCTCTGATGCTGAGCCCGACCGGAATGTCCCGGCTGTTTCATCACGCGGGCGAGGAGGCGGTGGCCCGAAGTGCTGGTCGAGAAGGATTGCCCTATGCGCTTTCCACGATGGGAACGGCCACGATCGAAACAATTGCGGAGACGACGTCATCGCCGAGACTTTTTCAGATCTACATTCTCAAGGATCGCGGGATCACAGCGGATTTCATTCGCCGCGCCGCGGAGGCGCGTTTTGACGGATTGATTCTGACGGTCGATACGCTCGCCACCGGAAACCGCGAACGCGATCGTCGCCACGGTCTCACCATGCCGCCGAAATTGACGCCGCGAAATTTCCTTGGCTTTGCGCGCCACCCTGGCTGGTCGTTGCGTGCGTTGCGGAAAAACCCGTTGGATCTGGTCAACCTGGAGAAGAGCATGACGACGGCTCTGCCTTCCCGCTATTCGCTGTTCGAGTTCAGTAACAGCCAGGTCGACCGGACGCTGACTTGGAAAGATGTCGAGTGGATTGCGCGGGAGTGGGGCGGTCCGCTGGCGATCAAGGGACTCGTCACGGCGGGTGACGCGCGCCGCGCCGCGGAATCCGGAGCGAGCGCGGTGATGATTTCAAACCATGGCGGCCGCCAGCTCGACGCCACCGTTGCCCCCATTCGCCAGGTGTCCTCCATTGCTGAAGCCGTCGGCGGGAAGCTTGAGATCATCGTGGATGGCGGGGTGCGTCGCGGGGCCGACATCGTCAAGGCCATCGCGCTCGGCGCGACCGCCTGTTCGATAGGGCGTCCGTATCTCTATGGGCTCGCAGCTCGCGGCGAGGCCGGTGTGGCCAAGGCGATCGCAATTCTGCGCGACGAACTGGTCCGGACCATGATGCTGCTGGGCGCGCGTGACGTCGCATCGATCGCCAACAAGCATATCGTTGACATCGCCAGGACGCCCGCTGGCTAAGCAGCGTAACTATCGCGATCCGGGTTTTTGCAATCAATCAGCTGGAAAATCTGAGCCGTCATTGCGATGCCGGCACCGCGTGGCAGCCGTCGGACTGGTCGGCATAGGCAAATGAGCTGGGGTGACTTCGAAGCCCCTTTGTGCGGGCAGGGGACTTGCGTCCAGCGAGGCACGGTTGCCTGCACCGTCCGCCGTCCCTTTCTCTCTGCATCCCGCCCTCGCAGGAACGGAATTTTGGAATCCGGCGACGGGAGGCGGAAACCGGCTGTTTGCCCGAGTCGTCACGGAGCAGAGAACCTCGAACACGACCCGCCAAGAGCTGGCCCCCGGAACGCGGGTCTTTGGCCTCGGTCCGCAAATGGTGGGGTCGACGGGAAAGAATGGTGGGCGCGACAGGGATCGAACCTGTGACCCCTACGATGTCAACGTAGTGCTCTCCCGCTGAGCTACGCGCCCTGACCGGCCGGGACGGGTCCGTATATCGGCTCGGCACCCGGGAGGCAAGCGCGCCGACCGCAAAATAAGCGAATTGCGGTGGCTGTGCCCTGACCGGGTCAAGACAAACGGACGGTATTCCGTGCGGGCCGCTCAGGCGGCCAGCATCTTGTTCACTTCTGTCACCAGCTCTCGCAGGTGGACCGGCTTCGACAGCACCTTGGCGTTCTTTGGAGCCTCCGAATCGGAGTTCAGCGCAACTGCGGCGAACCCAGTGATGAACATGATCTTCATGTCGGGATCGAGCTCGGAGGCGCGACGCGCCAGTTCGATTCCGTCCATCTCCGGCATCACGATGTCGGTTAGAAGCATTTCAAAGGGTTCCTCGCGCAACCTTTGATACGCTGACATTCCGTTGTCGAACGACGCGACTCGATAGCCCGCGTTCTCAAGCGCTTTCACGAGGAAGCGGCGCATGTCGTTATCGTCTTCGGCGAGGAGGATTTTCTGCATGATGTACGCGATCGGTAGGTGCCCCGGAAACTACCGGCCTATTAGCCCCGTTGCTGGTAAATTTCGGGTGAAAGGGAAGCGGGTCTTGGCAGATGCATCGAGATTGCAGACAATATCTGTCAGCCTGAGGATGCTGTGGGGGCCAAGCAAGTTCCAGAAAGTTCTGCCCGCTGATGACGCAGTTTGATCCGCCCTTCCAGATCGTGGAACCCGAGCGCTGGCGCGCGCCGATCATTTTCAACTCGCCTCACTCGGGTTCGAACTATCCCGACGAGTTTCTGCTGGCGTCGCGGGTCGACCTGTCGTCGCTTCGGCGCTCGGAGGATTCCTTCGTCGATGAGATCATTTCGGGCCTGAGTGGGCTTGGTTTCCCCGTCGTCAGCGTCAATTTTCCCCGCTCCTATGTGGACGTGAACCGCGAACCCTACGAGCTCGACCCGCGTATGTTCACCGGGCGGTTGCCGAGTTTTGCAAACACCCGCTCGATGCGGGTCGCGGGCGGGCTGGGCACGATTCCGCGCCTCGTCGGTGACGGTCAGGAGATTTACCGCGAGCGCCTCGATGTCGAGGAGGCGATGCGGCGGATCGAGACGCTGTACAAGCCGTATCACCGGGCGTTACGGCGGCTCATCGCCAAGGCGCACGAGGCGTTCGGGCTGGCGATCCTCGTGGATTGCCATTCGATGCCCTCAGTCGGTCTCTCGCGCGACGAAGCCAGGCGTGCGGATATCGTGATCGGCGACCGTTACGGGACGAGCTGTGCGCCCCTGCTCACGGACGTTGTCGAGGATACGATGGCGTCGCTCGGCTATTCGACCGGCCGCAACAAGCCCTACGCGGGCGGCTTCATCACCGAGCACTACGGTAATCCGGTCAACGGGCTGCATGCGATCCAGATCGAATTGAATCGCGCGATCTACATGGACGAGCGCCGGCGCGAGCGCGGTGTGGATCTGCCGCGCGTGACCGCCGATTTCGCCGCGTTGGCGGAAGCTCTCGTGACCATCCCGTTCTCCGGTCTTGGTCCGTATCAGGCTGCCGCCGAATAGCCCGGGCGGCAGCATCCATGCGCTTCAAACCGGCGCCCAAGAAAAAGGGCCGCTCGCGAAAGCAAGCGGCCCAAGTCTAGGGAGGAAACGCCCAAGGAGGGCAGCGATAACGCAGAGCGCTATCGCACCGCAATAATATGCAGATGCGACGCACAAAGCGCAAGTGTTATTGACGTATTACCCATGAACTGAACGCATGGCAGATATTACATGAATTTACGGTTCGAATTGGAAAAATCATGATTTTTCAAGTCAATGTGTGAAATGGAGGCGTCAGAATTAACGATTATTGGGGACAAAAAGTGAATATTAAAGTCAATTTATGTCGCTCAGGGCGGGCGAGAAGCCTCTGAATCTTTCTCTTCGTCCCGGGATTGAATTCGATATTCACTTCGATTTCGATGATCGCCGGATCATCACGGTTGCCGCCGGCCCGGGAGTCTTATACCCGCATTGGGCAAGGCAGCGACGGTGGTGCGCCGCCTCTGGGGGATGTCCGTGACCGTCATCGATTTCGCTGCCTTCATCGACCGGCTGGCCACGGCCTCCGGCGAGACCATTCTTCCTTTCTTTCGCACCAGCCTGAGCGTCGAAAACAAGAATCAGGGCCGGGATCTCGACCCGGTCACGGAAGCGGATCGTGCGGCTGAAGCCGTGATGCGCCGCCTGATCAAGGCGAATTTCCCTCAGCACGGCATCGTCGGCGAGGAGTTCGGCAGCGAAAACGCGGATGCGGAATATGTGTGGGTGCTGGATCCGATCGACGGCACCAAGTCCTTCATCTCCGGCATGCCGATCTGGGGCACGCTGATCGCGCTGACCCACAACGGGATGCCGGCCTTCGGCATGGTCCATCAACCCTATATGCGCGAGCGGTTCTCCGGCGACAACGGCGGCGCGACTTTTGCCGGTCCCGCCGGCAAGCGGCGGCTGACGACAAGGCGCTGCCCTTCGCTCACTGATGCAGTCGTATTCACGACCAGCCCGCGTCTGATGAAAGCGCCGGATCGGGAAATCTTCGCAAAGGTCGAGGCGGAGACCCGGCTGTCGCGCTATGGCGGCGACTGCTACAGCTACTGCATGCTGGCGGCGGGGCACATCGATCTGGTGATCGAGACCGAACTGAAGCCCTATGACGTCGCCGCGCTGATCCCCATCGTGACGGGAGCGGGCGGAGTGATGACGACCTGGGAGGGCGGGCCCGCGATCAATGGCGGCCGCATCGTGGCGGCTGGCGATCCGCGCACCCATGCGGCCGCAATGAAAGTGCTGACCGGCTAGCCTTGTCGCGCGGCGGCCGGAGATTCCGGGCGGCTGCGGAACGTCAGTCCCTATGGCAAGGCCGAACGCATGTCCTCTTCCGATCCGTCCCTCCTTCTCATCGCCGCCGTTTTCATGATCGCCGGGATTGTGAAGGGCGTGATCGGCATGGGACTGCCAACCGTCGTGATCGGCCTGCTCGCCACCCGCGTGCCTCCCGCGCAGGCGGTGGCGCTTGTCATCGTGCCAGCGCTTATCACGAATATCTGGCAGACCTTTGTCGGCCCGTACCTGCGCGATATTCTCCGCAGGCTGTGGCCGCTGATGTTGTGTACGTGTCTGGGCATCTGGGCTGGCGGCGGGCTGATGACGGGGCCCTATGGCGTCTATGGGACGCTGATTCTTGGCGGCCTGCTGATGATCTATGCGGCGCTGGGGTTGCGCAGCGTCCGCTTCCATGTGCGGCCGGATCGCGAGAAGCCGGTCGGCGCGGCCGTCGGTCTCGTGACCGGACTGGTTGCGGCGATGACCGGCGTCCAGGTCATTCCGTCGATGCCCTTCATGCAGGCGATCGGCATGGAGAAGGACGAACTGGTCCAGGCGCTGGGGCTGTTTTTCACGGCCGCCACGGCGGCGCTCGCCTTCAATCTCAGCGATGCGGGGCTGCTGACGGTGGCGATCGCGGTGCCCGGGGCGGTGGCGCTGGCGGCCGCATTCGCGGGCATGATGATCGGACAGGTGCTGCGCTCGCGAATGAACGAAGCGACGTTCCGCCGCTGGTTCTTTATTTTTCTGCTGCTGCTCGGCTTCTATCTGGCGGTTGAAACCTATCTGCGGCTGGCTTGAGGGCGGCCGGCCGACACCGATAGCGGGGAGATTGGTCTATGATTCGTCAGGCGCAGCCGTCCGATCTCGATCGGGTTCGCGAGATCGTGCACGATGCCTACCATGGCTACATCGCCCGTAACGGTCTGGCTCCCGGGCCGATGCAGGATGATTACACGGTGATCATCGCAAAGGGGCAGCTTCACGTGCTGGAGGATGGCGCGGACATCGCTGGTCTCGTGGTCCTGATCCCCGAGGATCGCGTCATGCTTCTGGACAACGTGGCTGTCAGCCCGCGCGCGCAGGGACGGGGCTTCGGCAGGCAGCTGATTACGTTCGCGGAGGAGCGCGCCCGCGCGGCCGGCTATCCGGCAATCCGGCTCTACACACAGGAGATCATGACCGAGAACATCGCGCTCTACCGGCGGCTGGGCTTCGTCGAGACCCACCGCGCCAGGGACAAGGGGTTCGATCGCGTGTTCATGACGAAGACGCTCGCGCCGGAGGCGTGAAAGAGCGGATGATCATCCGAACAGCGGCGTCCCCGGAATGAACGCGTCGAAGGCAGCCCAGAACTGGGCGCGGTAGCGATCCTGCTCCTGCAGGATTTCGTGCCGGGCGCCGGGGATCACCAGATGCGAGCCGGCGCGCAGATGGTAGGCGAACTCCTCGATCGCCGGCGTCGAGACGATGGTGTCGTCGCTCGCGGCCATGATCAGTATCGGCTGATAGATGCGGCCCGGATAGTCGGCGGCCCGGAACGCATGCATCGTCCGGAATGCGGAATCCGCCCAGGCAATGGTCGGCGATGCGAGACCGAGCATCGGGTCTTCCTCAAGCAGCGCCATATTGCGGGCATAGCGGACCGCGTCGCTGGTGAGCGGGTTGTTGGCGAAGGGCGTCGAGCCGGTCAGCGTGCTGCTGCCGCCGGGCACGTAGGCGGCTCCGGATCCGGACCAGCGCATCAGGCGCACCAGAAGGCGTGCGGGAAGCGAGGTCGCCGCGCCGGGAAGGTCGATCATGGGAGCCGACAGGACCATGCGGTCGAACCATCGGCGGCCGCCATGGGCGATGCGCAGCATCACCGCGCCGCCCATGGAATGGGCGAGGGCAAAATAGGGCGGCGGACAGTCGGGCATCACGACCTGCTGGACGAACGCTTCGACGTCGCGCTCATAGTCGGCAAAATCGCGGACGTGTCCCTTGCGGGGATCGCGCAGGCGCCGGGCGGAATGGCCCTGTCCGCGCCAGTCGAGGATCGCCGCCGCGAATCCCCGGTCGTGCAGGTCGCGGACCGTCTCGAAATACTTCTCGATCGCCTCGCCGCGCCCGGTGAAGACGCAGACCGTGCCCTTGCGCCCGGCCGGCGGCGGCCACCGCGCGAAGCGCAGTTCGACATTGTCCGCCGTCCTGATGGTGCCGGTCACCGCGCCTTCGGGGACCGGATTCGCGGGGATCGAAACGAGAGGCATGAGAGGTCCGGATCGGGGCAACTATGCGGGACATGCGGCCGCCGGGGATGCCCTTGAAAGCCGCAATGGTCGTCCCATATCAGTTTTGTGCAGGCCACGACAGGTTTCCAAAACGGGCCCTGAGGCTGCACGCAGAACGACGCCCGGCCTTGATGGCGGGCGCACAGTCTGGTCGCTCAACTTCAGGAGGACTTAAGATGCGTACGTTTGACCTCACTCCGTTCTATCGTTCCACCATCGGTTTCGACCGCCTGTTCTCGCTGCTCGATCAGGCGCCCGGCGACGGCGCGCCCGGCTATCCGCCCTATAATATCGAGCGCACCGGTGAGAACGCCTACCGTATCACCGTTGCGGTCTCCGGCTTCGCCCAGAACGAGCTTTCGATCGTCGCCAAGGAAAACACGCTGACGATCAAGGGCGAGAAAGTCGCCAACGAGAACTCGTCGCGGAACGAGGTGCTCTATCGCGGCATCGCCGCACGGGCCTTCGAGCGCGTGTTCCAGCTTGCCGACTTCGTGCAGGTGAAGGATGCCTCGCTTGAGAACGGCCTGCTTCACGTCGATCTCGTGCGGGAGATTCCCGAGGCCAAGAAGCCGCGCAGCATTCCGATCGGTGCTCCCGTCCAGGCGCCGCAGGTGCAAAGCGCTCAGGTCGAAACCGATAAGGTTGCGGCCTGATCGAGATCTGTCGACATCCTGCGGGTCAATCCCGCTGATGGAACGCCCCGGCTGGTCCGGGGCGTTTTTCTTTCCGTTAATACCGAACGGTTTGCGCGAACCTGCGGGGCACAGGCGCGACCAATGCTCCATGATCCCCGTCCCGTCTCCTGCCGACAGCTACCACGGCCAGATCCGCAACGTTCTCATCATGTGCGGATTGATGGGTTGCGTTGTCGTTGTTTTCTGGGCGATCGGCAAAACTGACCGCATCGTCTATCTCGGAGCCAGAGCCGATCCGATGGTGTCCGGGCGCATGCTGTTGCAAACCGATCCGGCGGGAGACTACGGACTGCCGCGCAACGCGGTCTACGACAGCCTCAGGGTGGGCTGCCGCTACGATCTGAACTATCCGCCAACCTTCGGGCGGAGCAACAGGGTCGGTCCGGGGCAGCGCAGCAAGGATGTGCGCAGCGCGACACTGGTCGATTGCCCGGCACGGTCCGCGGCTTCCGGTTCCTGATGTCGTGGCGGATGCGGTTCGCACCGGCATATGCCGGTTGCCGGACGATGTTCGCGTCCCGACACTGATTTCTGGGAACGGGCGAGGGCGATGTCGTGGAGACCCTCATGACCACCATCAAGCCACGCGCGCCGGCGCGCAGGACAGCATCCGGGAACAAGACAGCATCCGGGAAAGAGACATTTCTGACGGCCGAGCAGGTGCTGAACCTGTCGCCTCGGCGCGCGTGGGAAGTCTTTCCGGATAAGATTGCCGCCGAACATCGGATCTTCACGGAAGGAAAGGGGCTTCCCCCTGCATCGGCGCTGAACACCCCGATCGAATACACCCTTGCGGACCAGAAGCGGCTGGCCGAATGGTATCGGGCGTCACCGGAGCCGGTCGCCGAGGCGGATGGCCTCGATCTCGACGCGAAGACGGCGCGAGGCGTGCTGCAGGCAGACGGCAAGGATCTGTCGCTGCCCGGATTTTTGCCGGATCATCTCGACTTTCATCCGCTGCCGCCGTTGGCCCTGATCGATCCGCGGCTGCGCGACCTGATCGCGCCGCATCAGGACGCGGTGATGTCGCCGCGCATCCGGATCGACAAGCCCTCGATGCGGGTCTATCCGTGGTGCACGATCGGCAAGGTCTTCAAGTCGTATCCGCCCTATACGTCCGATGCGCTGGTCGCGTCGGGCTTTATGTTCGGCGGACGCGTGATGATCACCGCGCGGCATGTGTTTCCATCGAACATTCATGACAGCTTTGCGTGGGGCGCACGCTACCGGTTCGCGCCCGGCTGGGACGGCACCGTTGTGCCGGCGGAGCCGTTCGGCAGCGCGCGCGTGGTGGCCGTGCGCGGCAAGGAGAAGGACAGCGGCATTCTGTGGGCCAGCGTGAACGGCTCGGACTACGCCGCCTGCAAGCTCGACTGGCGGATCGGCGACCTCAGCGGCGCGCTGGGCGTCTATTGTTTCGGCGACTCCGATTCCTACAAGAACCGCTTCTACAACAGCGCCGGCTATCCCGATTTCAACAACACCAATCCGGTTCAGGAATTGCTGGTTCAGGTGCGCGACGTCGATGGCGGCTATCGTGAGCGGGAACTTGAAACCCGCAATTTCGCCGGTCCGGGCTGGTCCGGCGGCCCGCTGTTCGGCTACCTGAACGAGAGCGGCGATACCCGTGTGGTGGGGGTCTGCTCCGGCAAGGAAAGGTTCGACAGTTTCCTGCCGCCGTGGAGCAACCTTGTTTTTGCTGGCGGCCGGCGCTTTGTCGACCTCGCCCAGTACACCGTCGATCACTGGTGGACCTGACGCCTATTGGAAGGGCGCCGGCGGCCCGCTGGTTTTTTCGTCCCTGTTTTTGATCCGGGGAGCCGGTCCGGGCCTCCGATTCGGGGACTTCGGCCGGCTTTTGCGAATCAATATCGAACGCAGCCGTTTGCGTCGAAAGGTTGTCGCGTGTGGCGGCGCAGACTCACGCGTGCTTGTATGATATCTAGAAATTTGCCAATGTGAGTTGCTAGGACAGCATCCCTGTCCAATTGCCGAAAAACCTGGCATGGCGTTTGCTGCGGCGGGTGAAAATTTAGGCAGGTGGTTCGCCACCGGAGAATGGGATCACGCCTGCATTTTTCTGAAGGTCGGCTCGCGGGGCGAGCGGTGGTGCCGGGCGCGCCGCCAGCGTCCCCGGTGCGCCGGTTGGGTTCAAAACGGTCAGGGAGTCCCTGGGGTGAGTGCGAGATGAGCGGGTCAGGGTTCGAGCGCGACAAGATTGGAGCAGGTTCGCAGGCCGAGGGCCGTGCGACCAAACCGTCTGCGTTCGAGTATGCCACCAAACCCGACGCGATCCCGGAGCACGCGATCCCGGAGCACACCTGGCGGCCGGCGGCGGAAGGGCTGTACGATCCCGCTCTCGAAAAGGATTCCTGCGGCGTCGGTTTCATCGCGGACATCAAGGGACGCAAGTCGCACCAGATCGTCTCCGACGCTCTGTCGATCCTGTGCAATCTGGAACATCGCGGTGCGGTCGGTGCCGACCCGCGTGCGGGTGACGGCGCGGGCATTCTCGTCCAGATTCCGCATGCCTTCTTTTCGCGCAAGGCGAAGGAGCTTGGCTTCTCGCTGCCGGAGCCGGGTGAATATGCCATCGGCTCGCTGTTCATGCCCCGCGATCCCGCGTGGCGGAACGTCATCAAGAGCATCATCAAGGAGAAGGTGAAGGCGGAGGAGCTGACGCTGCTCGGCTGGCGCGAGGTGCCGGTCGACAACTCCTCGCTCGGCGTCACCGTGAAGCCGACCGAGCCCTTCATCATGCAGGTGTTCATCGGGCGCGGCGCGGACGTCGCGAACGAGGAGGCGTTCGAGCGCCGGCTGTACATCCTGCGCAAGACCATCTCCAACGCGATCTACCAGCGTCGCGACCGCAATCTGGCGGGGTACTACCCGGCATCGTTGTCGTGCCGCACGGTGGTCTACAAGGGCATGTTCCTGGCGGATCAGCTTGGCTCCTATTACGCCGATCTGCACGAGCCGGATTTCGAATCGGCGCTGGCGCTGGTGCACCAGCGGTTTTCGACCAACACGTTCCCGGCGTGGTCGCTCGCCCATCCCTACCGGATGGTGGCGCACAACGGCGAAATCAACACGCTGCGCGGCAACGTCAACTGGATGGCCGCACGGCAGGCCTCGGTGTCGTCCGATCTTTTCGGCGAAGACATCGAGCGGCTGTGGCCGATCTCCTACGAGGGGCAGTCGGACACGGCCTGTTTCGACAACGCGCTCGAATTTCTCGTGCAGGGCGGCTATTCGCTCGCCCATGCCGTGATGATGATGATCCCGGAGGCGTGGGCCGGCAATCCGCTGATGGACGAGAAGCGGCGCGCCTTCTACGAATATCACGCCGCCATGATGGAGCCGTGGGACGGACCGGCGGCCATCGTTTTCACCGACGGTCGCCAGATCGGCGCGACGCTGGATCGCAACGGCCTGCGTCCGGCACGCTACCTCGTCACGCGCGACGACCGCATTCTGATGGCGTCCGAAATGGGCGTGCTGAAGATTCCGGAAGAGAACATCGTCACCAAGTGGCGGCTCCAGCCGGGCAAGATGCTGCTGGTCGATCTGGAGGAAGGCCGCCTGATCCCGGACGAGGAGATCAAGGCCGAGCTGGCGGCCAGCCATCCTTATCAGGAGTGGCTTGAGAACACGCAGATCGTCATCGAGGAGCTGCCGGATACGCCGGCGACCGCCACCCGCACCAATCTGGCGCTGCTCGATCGCCAGCAGGCTTTCGGCTACACGCAGGAGGACATGCAGATCCTGCTGACGCCGATGGCCTCGACGGGCGAGGAAGCGACGGGCTCGATGGGCACCGACACGCCGATCTCCGCGCTGTCGGACAAGTCGAAGCTGCTGTTCACCTACTTCAAGCAGAACTTCGCGCAGGTGACGAACCCGCCGATCGATCCGATCCGCGAGGAAATCGTCATGAGCCTCGTCTCGATCATCGGGCCGCGGCCGAACCTGTTCGATCTCGAAGGCCAGTCCAAGACCAAGCGCCTTGAAGTGCGCCAGCCGATCCTGACCGATGCGGACCTCGAAAAGATTCGCTCGATCTCGGACATCGCCGATTCGCATTTTGTCTCGCGCACGCTCGACACCACCTTCCACGCCGGTCTCGGCGCGTCGGGCATGGAGCAGGTGCTGGACGAACTTTGCGGCCGCGCGGAAGCGGCGGTGCGCGAGGGCGTCAACATCATCATTCTGTCCGACCGCATGGTCGGCAGCGACCGGATTCCGATCCCCTCGCTGCTCGCCTGCGCCGCCGTGCATCATCATCTGATCCGCACCGGCCTGCGCACCTCGGTTGGTCTCGTCGTCGAATCGGGCGAGCCGCGCGAGGTGCACCACTTCGCGTGTCTGGCCGGCTACGGTGCGGAAGCGATCAATCCCTATCTCGCCTTCGAGACGATCCTGTCGATGAAGGAGCGCCTGCCGGCGCCGCTGGATGAAAAGGAAATCGTCAAGCGCTACATCAAGTCGATCGGCAAGGGCCTGATGAAGGTGATGTCCAAGATGGGCATCTCCACCTATCAGTCCTATTGCGGCGCGCAGATCTTCGATGCGGTCGGCCTCAAGGCCGATTTCGTCGCGAAGTATTTCACCGGCACTCACACGCAGATCGAGGGCGTCGGCCTCGCCGAGGTGGCGGAGGAAACCACGCGCCGCCATTCCGATGCGTTCGGCGAGGGGCAGATCTACAAGTCGGCGCTGGATGTCGGCGGCGAGTATGCCTTCCGCTCGCGCGGCGAGGATCACGCCTGGACCGCCGAATCGGTGTCGCTGCTGCAGCATGCGGTTCGTGGTAATTCGCAGGACCGCTACCGGGCGTTCGCGAAGATCCTCAACGAGCAGGCGGCGCGGCTGCTCACCATCCGCGGCCTTTTCCGGATCAAGGACGCGGCCGAGGACGGCCGCAAGCCTGTTCCGCTGGACGAGGTCGAGCCCGCCAAGGACATCGTCAGGCGCTTCGCCACCGGCGCGATGTCGTTCGGCTCGATCTCGCGCGAGGCGCACACCACGCTCGCCATCGCCATGAACCGGATCGGCGGCAAGTCGAACACCGGCGAGGGCGGCGAAGAGGCCGATCGCTTCAAGCCGATGCCGAACGGCGATTCGATGCGCTCGGCGATCAAGCAGGTCGCCTCGGGCCGCTTCGGCGTCACCACGGAGTATCTCGTCAACTCCGACATGATGCAGATCAAGATGGCGCAGGGCGCCAAGCCCGGCGAGGGCGGCCAGTTGCCCGGCCACAAGGTGGATGCGACGATTGCCAGCGTGCGCCATTCGACGCCGGGCGTCGGCCTGATCTCGCCGCCGCCGCACCACGACATCTACTCGATCGAGGATCTGGCGCAGCTCATCTACGACCTGAAGAACGTCAATCCGGACGGGCAGGTCTCGGTGAAGCTGGTGTCCGAGATCGGCGTCGGCACGGTCGCGGCGGGCGTCGCCAAGGCGCGCGCCGACCACGTCACCGTCTCGGGCTATGAGGGCGGCACCGGCGCGAGCCCGCTGACCTCGATCAAGCATGCCGGATCGCCGTGGGAGATCGGCATCGCCGAGACTCACCAGACGCTGGTGCGCGAGCGGCTGCGCAGCCGCATCGTGGTGCAGGTGGACGGTGGCTTCCGCACAGGCCGCGACGTCGTGATCGGCGCGCTGCTTGGCGCGGACGAATTCGGCTTCGCCACCGCGCCGCTGATTGCGGCCGGATGCATCATGATGCGCAAGTGCCATCTCAACACCTGCCCGGTGGGCGTGGCGACGCAGGATCCGGTGCTGCGCAAGCGCTTCACCGGCCAGCCCGAGCACGTCATCAACTTCTTCTTCTTCGTCGCCGAGGAAGTGCGCGAGATCATGGCCGCGCTCGGCTATCGCTCGTTCAACGAGATGATCGGCCAGAGCCAGATGCTCGACCAGAACGCGGTGATCGCGCACTGGAAGGCGAAGGGGCTCGATTTCTCCAAGCTGTTCTACAAGCAGAAGGCCGAGAAGGGGTCGACGCTCTATCGCAGCGAGGCGCAGAACCACCACCTCGAAAAGGTGCTCGACCGCTCGCTGATCGCCAGGGCGCAGCCCGCGATCGATCGCGGCGCGCCGGTCGTGATCGACGCCGAGATCAACAACGTCGACCGCAGTGCGGGCGCGATGCTCTCCGGCGTGGTCGCCAAGCACTACGGCCACAAGGGTTTGCCGGACGACACCATCCACGTGAACCTGAAGGGCACGGCGGGGCAGGCGTTCGGTGCGTGGCTGACGCGTGGCGTCACCTTCGAGCTTGAGGGCGAAGGCAACGACTATGTCGGCAAGGGCCTGTCGGGCGGCCGCATCATCGTGCGTCCGCCGCCGCAGTCCGGCATCGTCCCCGAGGAGTCGATCATCGTCGGCAACACCGTGATGTACGGCGCGATCAACGGCGAATGCTACTTCCGCGGTGTCGCGGGCGAGCGTTTCGCCGTGCGCAACTCCGGCGCCATCGCGGTGGTGGAGGGCGCGGGCGATCACTGCTGCGAATACATGACCGGCGGCATCGTGGTCGTGCTCGGCCGCACCGGCCGCAACTTTGCGGCCGGCATGTCGGGCGGCATCGCCTACGTGCTCGACGAGGACGGCACATTCGAAAAGCGCTGCAACATGGCGATGGTCGCGCTGGAGCCGCTGCTCTCGGAAGAGATGATCAACGAGAAGGCCTTTCATCTGAAGGGCGATCTTGAGGCGCATGGCCGCGTGGACGTGATGGCGAACCTGACCGGGGCCGACATCGAGCGTCTGTATGTGCTGATCTCTCGCCATGCGAAAATGTCCGGATCGGCGCGCGCGCAGGCGATCCTTGCGGACTGGGCAACTTACCTGCCGAAATTCCGCAAGGTCATGCCGGTCGAGTTCCGCCGGGCGCTTCTGGAAATGAAGTCGCGGGAGGCCGAAGAGCCGAAACTCGCAATCGGCGCTTGAGGCGGCCAGAGGGCTTCGAGCTTCGGTGAGACGATCACCGAAGCGTTTGGATGAGAATTCACGCACATGGCGCGATCAGGATCAGGCTCGGAGCCTGCCGGTCCGCCGCGGGACAAGTCAGGGTTTTAGACGTCGATGGGCAAGGTTACCGGCTTTCTTGAGTATGAGCGCCACGACCGCAAGTATCTGCCGGTCGTCGAGCGGCTGAAGAACTACAACGAGTTCGTCGTTCCGCTGCCGGAGAAAGAGCTTCGGGATCAGGCGGCGCGCTGCATGAATTGCGGCATTCCCTACTGTCACGGCACCGGCTCGGTCGCGCCGGGCACGCCCGGCTGCCCGGTGAACAACCAGATCCCGGACTGGAACGATCTCGTCTATCAGGGCAACTGGCAGGAAGCTTCTCGCACGCTGCACTCCACCAACAATTTCCCGGAGTTCACCGGCCGCATCTGTCCCGCGCCCTGCGAGGCGTCGTGCACGCTGAACATCACGGAAACCCCGGTCACCATCAAGACGATCGAATGCGCCATTGTCGACAAGGCCTGGGAGAACGGCTGGCTCAAGCCGGAGCCCGCCTCGCATGCGACCGGAAAGAAAGTCGCCGTCGTTGGCGCGGGACCGGCGGGACTGGCCTGCGCGCAGCAGCTCGCCCGCGCGGGGCACGAGGTGCATGTGTTCGAGAAGTGGGCCAAGGCCGGCGGCCTGATGCGCTACGGTATTCCCGACTTCAAGATGGAGAAGCAGGGCATCGATCGGCGCGTCGCGCAGCTGGAAGGGGAGGGCGTCGTCTTCCACTACGGCGTGAATGTCGGCGTGAGCCTCGATCCGACCGACCTGCTGAAGGACTTCGACGCAGTCGCTCTGACGGGCGGTGCGGAAAAGCCTCGTGATTTGCCGGTGCCGGGCCGCGATCTCAACGGCATTCACTTCGCCATGGATTTCCTGCCGCAGCAGAATCGCCGCGTTAGCGGCGAGCCGATCGTCGGGGTCGAGGAGATCTTCGCCACTGGCAAGCATGTGGTGGTGATCGGCGGCGGCGATACCGGATCGGACTGCATCGGCACCTCCAACCGTCACGGCGCGCTCTCAGTGACCCAGCTCGAGATCATGCCCGAGCCGCCGGTGCACGAGAACAAGGAGATGACTTGGCCGAACTGGCCGCTGAAGATGCGCACCTCGTCCAGCCATCAGGAAGGCGCCGAGCGCGAATTCGCGGTCACGACCGAGGCCTTCCTCGGCAAGGATGGCAAGGTGACGGGCCTGCGCTGCGCCCGGGTGGACGACAAGTTCAAGCCGATCCCGGGCAGCGAGTTCGAGCTGAAGGCCGATCTCGTCCTGCTGGCGATGGGCTTTGTGCACCCGCTCCACGAAGGGCTTTTGAAGAAATTGGACGTGGCGCTCGATCCGCGCGGCAACGTCAAGGCCTCGACCGGCGACTATCACACTTCGGTTCCGAAGGTGTTTTCGGCCGGCGATATGCGCCGCGGCCAGTCGCTGGTGGTCTGGGCGATTCGCGAGGGCCGCCAGTGCGCCCGCGCCATCGACCTGTTCCTGATGGGTGAGACCACGTTGCCAACCTGACCCGCGCGGGTCCACGGCATCAGATTTGAAAACGGCCGGGGCATGCCCCGGCCGTTTGATTTTAACAAGCGGTCGTCGAAACTGTCGTCAAACCTTCACGGACTCAGCGGTTCATGAACAAAGCCAGAAGGATGATGATCGGCAGTGGAATACCGAGAAGCCACAGAAGTGCGCCTTTTCCCAAACCCATGTCAGCCTCCATTCAATCTGCATCGATGGGAAAAACTGCCGGTGGCAGCACCCGTTCCAGAGATATTTTTCGCTGGCCTCCCGGAACGATTGTCCCGCGTACGCATACGGACGAAGCCACCCGCGCAAAACGCCCTGTTTTCTGGCGGGCGCTGTGCCATATTGGCGGCGCAAAGCTGATGACCGGGCGATCCTGGCGCGGTCTTGATGGCGGGACTTGAAATTCGGACTGATCATTCGGGGCTTGGACTCTCCATGGCGCAAGGCAATCCGACCACTTCATCCGCCGCTCTCGACGTGTCCAAGCTGTCGCCGCCCCGCATCTTCCTCGTGCGGATGCTGGTGTTCCTGATCCTCTGCGCGCTGATCCTCGTGGTGCTCTACAAGCAGGTCGTGGTGGCGTTCTTCGCCAATCCCGGCCTCAACGCGTTGATCGGCGCCGTTCTGGCGGTCGGCATCATTCTGTCGTTCCGGCAGGTGATCAGGCTGTTTCCAGAGATCGCGTGGGTGAACAGTTTCCGCATCGCCGATCCCGGCCTCGCCATCGAGCGGCGTCCGGTCCTCCTCGCACCGATGGCCGTGATTCTCGGCGGCGAGCGCTCCGGGCGAATGACGATCTCGCAGCAGACCATGCGGCATCTGCTCGATTCGATCGCGACCCGGCTCGACGAGGCCCGCGATATCTCGCGCTACATGACCGGGCTTCTGGTGTTTCTCGGCCTGCTCGGAACCTTCTGGGGCCTGATCGAGACGGTGTCGTCCGTCGGCAAGGTGATCGACGGCCTCAAGGTCGGCGGCGAAGCGGGCGCGCTGTTCGATACGCTGAAGGAGGGGCTGGCCGCGCCGCTGGGCGGCATGGGCATTTCGTTCTCGTCCTCGCTGTTCGGTCTGGCCGGCTCGCTGATCCTTGGCTTTCTCGATCTGCAATCCAGTCAGGCGCAGAATCGTTTCTACACGGAGCTTGAGGACTGGCTCGCGACCACCGTGCGCGAGGCGGGTGTTCCCGCCGAACCTGCTACGGTCAGCGTGGCCGCACATAATCCCGATTTGCGCATCACGCTGGACCGGCTTCGGGTCGCGATCGACGATCTTGGATCGAAGGACGCGGGCGCCAATCGCGCATCCACCACGGCGATGGCCAATCTGGCGGATGCCATTCAGGGGCTGGTGCAGCATATGCGCAGCGAGCAGCAGATGATCCGCGAATGGGCGGACGGGCAGGGCGAGCAGAGCCGCGAGATCAAGCGTCTGCTTGAGCGGCTGGCCCGCCAGACCGAGAAGGGCTAGCCATGGCGCTGGCGCGCAGCCGCCGCAGCGATGGGCCGTTCAATTACTGGCCCGGCTTCGTGGACGCCCTGTCCACGCTGGTGCTCGCCATCGTGTTCCTGCTGTCGGTGTTCCTTGTCGTCCAGTTCTTCCTGTCGCAGGAGGTCTCCGGCAAGGACAAGGCGCTCAACGAACTGAATGCGAAGATCGCGCAGCTCAACGATCTGCTGTCGCTGGAGAAGCTGTCGTCGCTGAATCTCGGCGAGCAGCTGTCGCAGATGCGTGCCGGACTGTCGGCGGCGGAAGCCGAGCGGGATCGCGTGAAAGGTCTGTTTGACGGGCTTGCCGGACAGGGCAGCGACGCCGCCGGCCGCGCCAGTGAGCTCGGCAAGGCCCTCGATTCCGAAAAGCAGGTGTCGGGCCGCGCGCTGGCGCAGATCGAGGTGCTGAACCAGCAGATCAGCGCGCTGCGCCGCCAACTGGCCGCGCTCGAAGAAGCGCTTGACGCCTCGGAGCGGCGGGACAAGGAATCGCAGGGCCGCATTGCCGATCTCGGCCAGCGGCTCAACGTGGCGCTGGCGCAGCGCGTGCAGGAGCTGTCGCGCTATCGCTCCGAGTTCTTCGGCCGCCTGCGGGCGATCCTCGGCAATCGCCCGGATATCCGCATTGTCGGCGACCGCTTCGTGTTTCAGTCCGAGGTGTTCTTCCAGACCGGGCAGGACCAGCTTCTGCCCGAAGGGCGCAGCGAACTGGACCAGATCGCCACCGCGCTGATCGACCTCGACAAGCGGATCCCGAGCGAGATTCCGTGGGTGATGCGTGTCGATGGCCACACCGACGTGCGGCCGATCGCCAGCCCGCAGTTCAAGTCGAACTGGGAGCTGTCGGCCGCGCGCGCGATTTCAGTGGTGCAATATCTGATCTCGCGCGGAGTGCCGCCGCAACGCCTCGTCGCGGCGGGCTTTGGAGAATTCCAGCCGCTCGACACCGCCCAGACCGAGGACGCCTATCAGCGCAACCGCCGCATCGAACTGAAGCTGACCGAGCGGTGAGCCGATGGCGAGCGCTGGCGGTTTTACGCTGCGGCCTTACGATCCGGCGGACGAGGACGCGGCCATCGCGCTGTGGCAGCGCACCTGGCAGCAGACCTATCCGGAGATCGACTTCGCGGCGCGCGTGGACTGGTGGCGCGCGCGCTGGCGCGACGAGCTTGTTCCGGGCGCTGCGGTCGTCGTGGCCGAACGGGCGGCCCGGATGGCCGGGTTCGTCACCATCGACGCCAGCGGCTATCTTGATCAGATCGTGGTCGCTCCGGAGTGCTGGGGAACGCCGCTCGCGACGCTGCTGGTGGACGAAGCCAAGCGCCGCTCGCCCGCGAAGGTGTTCCTGCTGGTCAATGCCGATAACGCCCGCGCCGTTCGTTTCTATGAGCGCAACGGGTTCGTGCATGCCGGAGACGACGTGAACCCGACTTCAGGCCGCCCGGTCTGGCGCATGGAGTGGCTGGGTGGTTAGGCCGTCGCGGTCTGCTTCTGCTCCAGCCCGGCAAAGTGCCCGTGCCGTTGCAGATAGGCGAGCAGCACGAAGCTCGGCACGGCGGCGACGACGCTGAGCGCGAAGAACAGCGGCCAGCCGGTTGCCTGCGCGATATAGCCCGCGCCGGACGAGAGATAGGTGCGGCCGATCGCGGCGAAGGCGGTCAACAGCGCGTATTGGGTGGCGGTGTGCAGCGGGCTGCGGCACAGCGCGGACAGGTAGGCCACGAAAATCACCGTGCCGATCGCGCCAGTGAAATTCTCCGCCGAGATCGCCAGCGCCAGCGCCCACTCGTTGTGGCCGACCATCGACAGCCAGGCGAAGGCGAGATTGGAGATCGCCTGCAGCACGCCGCCGATCCACAGGCTCGCCGCCAGCGAATAGCGCCGCGCCACGAAGCCGCCCGCGAAGCCTCCGACCAGCGTGGCGATCAGCCCGACGCCTTTCACGATGGCCGCATAGTCGTTGCGGGTGAAGCCGAGGTCGATCACGAACGGCGCGGTCATCGTGCCGGAAAATGAATCGGTGAACTTGAACAGGATGACGAAGGCAAGCACCGCCCAGACATCTTTTCGCGTGAGAAACTCGGTGAATGCACCGACGGCGGCGTTGAACACCCGCGTGAACGAGCTTTCGCCCGCCGTCTCCATTTCGGCCTTGCGGGACTGATCCGGCTCGGTGGCGACGAGGGCGGCAATCATGCCGATCACCACCATGCCGGCCATGGCGATATAGCCCCACATCCAGGCCGACGCCTTGGGCAGGCCGGTGCCCTCGAACCCGCTGACGAGGAACAGCGCGCCGGCGGTCGAGACCAGCATGCCGATGCGGTAGGCGGCGACATAGGCGGCCATGCCGGCGGCCTGTTCGCTCTCGGGCAGGCTTTCGACCCGGAAGGCATCGACCACGATGTCCTGCGTCGCCGAAGCGGTCGCGACCAGCAGCGCGCCGAGCGCCACCGCGAACGGCGCGGCGGCCGGGTCGGTCACGGCCAGCAGCAGGATCGCGGCGATCAGCAGGAGCTGCGCGAACACCAGCCAGCCGCGCCGCCGGCCGAGCCAGCGCGACAGCACCGGCACGTGCAGCGCATCCACCAGCGGAGCCCAGAGGAATTTCAGCGTGTAGGGCGTCCCGACCAGCGCGAACAGGCCGATGGTGCCGAGATCGACGCCGGATTCCCTCATCCACACCAGCAGGGTCGAGCCGGACAGCGCAAGCGGCAGTCCGGAGGAGAAGCCGAGGAACAGCACCACCAGCACCCGGGGCTGGAGATAGACCGCGAGCGTGTCCCGCCACGACGAACGGGGCGCGGCGAGGGTTGTCTCGGAGGACGCGGCGTCGGGCGGGGTCGGGGCGGCGGCGGATGTCATGGCGATCTGGTTAGCAGATTCGGCCCTTTCCGGCGCGTTCGCCCCGGTGGGCCGGATTGACCCCCGCGCGGCCGAGGCTTAAATCGCCGCCATGGCCATCAGAGAAATCATCATTCTGCCCGACAAACAGCTGCGCCTTGTCTCCGCTCCCATCGAGACGGTGACGACGCAGGTGCGCAAGCTCGCCGATGACATGCTGGAGACGATGTACGACGCGCCGGGCATTGGCCTTGCCGCGATCCAGGTCGGCGTTCCGCAGCGGCTCGTCACCATGGACCTCGCCCGCCGCGAAAAGGAGGGCGACGAGGAGCCCAAGCCGCATCCGCGCGTGTTCATCAATCCGACGGTGATCGCCGCCTCGGAAGATCTGTCGGTCTACGAGGAGGGATGCCTGTCGATCCCCGAATATTACGAGGCGGTCGAGCGGCCTGCGCGCGTGCGCATCCGCTATACCGATCTCGACGGCAAGCTGCAGGAGGAAGACGCCGAAGGGCTGTTCGCCACCTGCATCCAGCACGAGATCGACCACCTCAACGGCGTGCTGTTCGTGGACTATCTGTCCAAGCTCAAGCGCGATCGCGTGTTCAAGAAGTTCGAGAAGGCGGCCAAGCTGCGCGCGGGATAAGTTTCACATCGCCGCATTCCGACTGACACAAAAGAGTTCCCGCGCCCATGCCGCTCCGTATCATTTTCATGGGCACGCCCGATTTCTCCGTGCCGACGCTGCGCGAACTGGCGGCGCAGGGCCATGAGATCGTCGCCGTCTACACCCGCGAGGCCAAGCCGTCCGGGCGCGGCATGAAGCTTCAGCCGACGCCGGTTGCCTGGGAGGCCGGGCGGCTCGGCGTTCCGGTGTTTACGCCCAGGACGCTGCGCACCGACGAAGCGGCCGCCACCATGCGCGGACACCGCGCCGATGCGGCTGTGGTCGTGGCTTACGGGCTGATCCTGCCGCAGGCGATTCTCGATGCGCCGCGCCTCGGTTGTTTCAACCTGCATGCCTCGCTGCTGCCGCGCTGGCGCGGGGCCGCCCCGATCCAGCGGGCGATCATGGCGGGTGACAGCGAGACCGGCGTGATGGCGATGAAGATGGACGCCGGGCTCGACACCGGCGATATCGCGCTGGCCGAGCGGGTCGCCATCGATGATGCCATGACGGCTTCCGATCTGCACGATCGGCTCTCCGATGTCGGCGCGCCGCTGATGGCGCGCGCGATGGCGATGCTGGAGGCAGGCACGCTGACGCTCACGCCGCAGGCCGCCGAGGGCGTCACCTACGCCGCCAAGATCGACAAGGCGGAGGCGCATATCGACTGGTCGCGCCCGGCGCATCAGGTGTTGCGCCACATCCACGGGCTCTCGCCGTTTCCCGGCGCGTGGTGCGAGGCTGCGTTGACCGGCGAGCCGCTGCGGCTCAAGATCTTGCGCTGTGAACTGGCCAGCGAAAGGTCAACGGCCGTCCCGGGGACGCTGCTGGACGACGAGCTCACGGTCGCATGTGGCGACGGCGCGCTGCGCATTCTCGAATTGCAGGCCCATGGCCGCCAGCGCATGACAGCCGCCGATTTTCTCCGCGGCACCGCCCTGCCGAAGGGGCAGTTACTGAAATAAGTTTGGATCGCCGGACAACGGACAGGTATGCCGCGCTACAAGCTCACCATCGAATATGACGGCACGCCGTTTCGCGGCTGGCAGTTGCAGGACAGCCTGCCGTCGGTTCAGGGCGCGCTGGAGCATGCCGCGAAGTCGCTGTGCGGTCTCGATGTGCGGGTGCATGGTGCGGGCCGGACCGATGCGGGCGTGCATGCACGCGGGCAGGTCGCCCATCTCGATCTGCCGAAGGACTACGAGCCGGGCCGCGTGCGCGACGCGCTGAATGCCTATCTGCGGCCGCATCCGGTCGCGGTGCTCGCGGCCGAGCGTGTGCCCGGGACCTTCGAAGCGCGGTTCTCCGCGCTCAAACGGCATTATCTCTATCGTATCGTCAATACGCGCGCGAACCTCGCGCTCGATCTGGGGCGGGCGTGGCGGGTGCCGCGCGCGCTCGACGCGGAGGCGATGCACAAGGCCGCGCAGCGTCTTGTCGGCAAGCACGATTTTACGACGTTTCGCGATTCCGACTGTCAGGCGAAATCGCCGCTGAAGACGCTGGATCAGCTCGATGTCGCGCGCGAGGGCGACGAAATCCGCGTTGTCACCTCGGCACGCTCGTTCCTGCACAGTCAGGTGCGCTCGATGGTCGGCTCGCTGGTGTATGTCGGCGAGGGCCGCTGGACCGCCGCCGACCTCGCCACTGCGCTTGAGGCCAAGGATCGCGCCGCCTGCGGCATCGTCGCGCCGCCGGACGGGCTTTATCTGATGCGCGTGGATTATTGAACGCGCCGTGGCCACAGCGCTGCGACGACAAGTGCGGCCCAGCTCAGGATCGTCAGCGTGCCGCCGGTCGGCGCGGCCATCGGAAACAGCCGGTTGCCGGTGAAGTGCCGCATGGCGAGATCGCCCGCGAACAGGCCCGCGCCGAGCAGCAGCGCGAGTGCGACGAGCAGGCTCGCGCGGCGCGGCAGCACCGCGCGGTCGGCGAGCGCGGCGATGGCGAGGGCGGCGGGCGCGTGAACCAGCAGCATGTTCGCGCCGCTCGCGAGCGAGGCTGCGTCCGCGCCATGGGCGGCGACCGCCGCCAGCACGACGCCGCAGGCCCCGGCCAGCCCGGCCAGCACGACAACAAGCCGCAGGAGGATCATTCGCCGCGCTCCTTGAGCAGGGCGGCCATCGCCGCGCGCAGTTCGGGCATGCCCGCGCCGGTGCGCGAGGACGTCGCCAGAATCTCCGGATGCGCCGCGGGGTGCTTCACCATCACGGCCGACATTTCGGTGCGGCGCGCGTCGAGTTCGCCCGCCTTCACCTGATCGGCTTTGGTCAGCACCATCTGGTAGCTGACGGCGGCCTGATCGAGCGTCTTCATCACCTCGGCGTCGGCGTCCTTGAAGCCATGGCGCGCATCGATCAGCACGTAGACGCGGGCGAGGCTGGCACGGCCGCGCAGGTAGTCGTGGATCAGCGATGTCCACGCGGCGATACGCGTCTTGGAGGCGGCAGCATAGCCGTAGCCCGGCATGTCCACCAGCCGGAAGCGCGGGCCGAGCGGGCCCTCGAAGAAGATCAGTTCCTGCGTCCGGCCCGGCGTGTGCGAGGTGCGGGCCAGCGCGTTGCGGCCCGTGATCGCATTGATGAGGCTTGATTTGCCGACATTGGAGCGGCCGGCGAAGGCCACTTCCGTGCCCTGCATCGGCGGCAGCGCCGCGACCGTGGGGGACGCGAACACGAAGCGCCATTCCCCGGCGAACAGCTTTCGCCCGGCTTCCATGGTTTCGGCGCTGTGGGTGGTGATCATGTTGCCGGATCGCTCGTTGTTTTTGTGGCGTTGCCGCGTCCATCTTCCGAGGACGGCGTTGCGCGCGCCCACCTTAAGATGACGGCCCGCGCGGAAAGACCATGCCTCAATTGTGCACGATGCTCCACTTGGTGATCACGGCCTCGCTCATCACACCGGCCTCCTGGGCGCAGGCGACCGCGCCGATCCTCACCTTCACGTCCTTGCCGATCAGCCCCTTGAGCTGGCTGGCCTGAGCCTCGTTGTCGGTGACGAGCTGGAAGGTTTCCGGCCCGGTTTCGAGATTGCACAGTCCGCCCGGCCCGGGCAGGCGGCGCGGCTCGCTGACGACCTGAAAGGCCGGCACGCGCTTGCCGGTCTTGCTGCGAACCTTCATGGCGTTGAGCTGCCCCGATAGCACGTCGCCGATGCGGATCGCCTTGCCGGGCTTCGGCTCGGGCGTATCGCTCGACGTGGTTTGCGCCGACACAGGCAGCGCCGACGTGATGATCGCCACCGCGGTCAATACCGCGCAGATACGGAAACCGTCCGTCATCATTCTTCCGTGTCCCCCTGAGATCGCTAGAAGAGAGTCCGCTGCCGCATGGCTGCAGACAGCGTGCCTTCGTCGAGATAGTCGAGTTCGCCGCCCACCGGCACGCCATGGGCAAGGCGCGTCACGCGTACATTCGCCTCCTGAAGCATGTCGGTGATGTAATGCGCTGTGGTCTGGCCATCGACCGTCGCGTTCAGCGCGAGGATAACCTCGCTGACCTGCGGCTCGTGCGCGCGTTTGGTCAGCGCGTCGATGGTGAGATCCTGCGGGCCGATGCCGTCGAGCGGCGACAGCGTCGCGCCGAGCACGTGATAGAGCCCGTTAACGGCCTTCGCGCGTTCCAGCGCCCACAGGTCGGAAACGTCCGCGACCACCACGATGATCGACGGATCGCGGCGCGGATCGGTGCAGACGGTGCAGGGATCGTGGGTGTCGATATTGCCGCAGATCGAGCAGACCTGCACCTTGTCGAGCGCGACCTGCAATGCGCCGGCGAGCGGCGCCATGAGGGCCTCGCGCTTCTTGATGAGATGCAGCGCGGCGCGGCGTGCCGACCGGGGCCCGAGCCCCGGCAGGCGCGCCAGCAACTGAATGAGGCGCTCGATCTCTGGTCCGGCAACGCCTGAGGCCATCAGCCGAGGCCCATCCCCGGCGGCAGGCTCAGCCCGCCCGTGATCGACTGCATCTTCTCCTGCACGGCCTGCTCGGCCTTGCGGCGGGCGTCGTTGCAGGCGGTGACGATGAGATCTTCGAGAATCTCGCGCTCGTCGTCCTTGATCAGCGAGGGGTCGATCTTGATGCCGCGCACTTCCATCTTCGCGGTCATGCGCACGCTGACAAGGCCGCCGCCGGACAGGCCCTCGACCTCGGTCTGTTCGAGTTCGTCCTGCAGCGCCTTCATCTTGGATTGAAGCTGCGCCGCCTGTTTCATCATGCCGAGGAAATCAACCATGTCCCTGTCCTGTCGCGAATCTGATCCGGAAATTGTGGTCAGAGGTCATCGTCTTCGTCCACCGGGATGAGGAAGTCCGGCGTGCCCGCCTCATCGTCGTCCATGGCGGCCGGCGTGGTCGTCGCGCCGACATTGCGTACGGCCTCGATGGTCGCGCCGGGCCAGCGCGAAAACACGGCCTGCACGCGCGGATCAGCCTGCACGTTCGATTCGAGTTCGCTCTGCCGGGCCCGCGCCTGATCGCGCAGCGTCGGCTGGCCTGCGTCCCGCGACATCACCACCGCCCAGCGGCGGCCGGTCCATTGTTCAAGCTTGCGCGCGAGATCGTTCGGCAGCGTGCGCGCGGCGGATGGTTCCAGCGCGATCTCGATCTGGCCGTCGTCGATGCGCACGAAGCGCACGTCGTTCTCGAGCGCTGTTTTCAGAAGGATGTCGCGTTTCTCGGCCGCCAGCGCCACGACCTCCGCGAAACTTGCCAGCCGCAGCTGCGGCGCGTCGGCGGGAGCGGCCGAGGCGCGGGGCGCGCTCTGCATCGCCGGCGCGGCTTCCGATCCGCCGCGACCGTATCCCGCGCGAGGCGCAGACGCCTGACTGATGGCCGCAGGGCCGTTCGACGACGAGGCGGTGCTGGATGCGGCGGCCGATGCGGAAGACGCGCCGCCGCTTTCGCCGAGCATGCGGATCGCTTCGTCCGGCGTCGGCAGGTCGGCGACATAGGCAATGCGCACCAGCACCATTTCGGCGGCGGCCTGCGGGCGGGTGGCGTCACGCACCTCCGCAATACCCTTCAGCAGCATCTGCCACATGCGCGACAGCACCCGCATGGAGAGCTTGGTCGCGAAATCGCGGCCACGCGTGCGCTCGGCCTCCCCCAGCGACAGATTGTCGGCGGTCGCGGGCACAACCTTGATGCGGGTGACGAGGTTGACGAACTCGGCGAGATCCGAGAGCACGACCACCGGATCGGCGCCGGTATCGTACTGGTCGCGGAATTCGCGGAAGGCGGAGGCGATGTCGCCCTTCGCCAGATATTCGAACAGGTCGATGACGCGGGTGCGGTCGGCAAGGCCGAGCATCTGCCGCACCTCGTCGGCGCGAATCGTGCCGGCGGCGTGGGCGATGGCCTGATCCAGCAGCGACAGCGAATCGCGGACGGAGCCTTCGGCGGCACGCGCGACGATGCCGAGCGCCTCGGGTTCGGCGGCGATGCCTTCCTTGGTCGCGATATTGCCGAGATGCGTCATCAGCACGTCGGTGTCGACGCGGCGCAGATCGAAGCGCTGGCAGCGCGACAGCACTGTGATCGGGACTTTGCGTATTTCGGTGGTGGCGAACACGAACTTGGCGTGCTCGGGCGGTTCTTCCAGCGTCTTCAGGAAGGCGTTGAAGGCCTTCTCCGACAGCATGTGAACCTCGTCGATGATGTAGACCTTGTAGCGCGCGCTGGACGGCGCGTAGCGCACGCCGTCGGTGATCTGGCGCACGTCGTCGATGCCGGTGTGCGAGGCGGCGTCCATCTCCAGCACGTCGATGTGCCGGCTTTCCATGATAGCCTGACAGTGCACGCCATAGGATGGCATGTGGATGGTCGGGCCGGTCGCCGAGCCATCCGCCAGTTCGTAGTTCAGCGCGCGCGCGAGGATGCGCGCGGTGGTGGTCTTGCCGACGCCGCGCACGCCGGTGAGGATCCACGCCTGCGGAATGCGTCTGGTCTCGAACGCGTTGGAGATGGTGCGGACCATCGCCTCCTGGCCGATCAGGTCGTCGAAATTGGTCGGCCGGTATTTGCGCGCAAGCACGCGGTACGCCGCCGAAGAGGCGGGCGCGGAAACCGCGGTCTGGTCCAGAGCATCGGTCATGGAGCGATCCGCAATGATGAGACCCTCTTGCGCATGATGAAAACCGAAAACCGGCTCCCGCTTTTCGGTGTTCCGAACGTCATGCGGAGTATCCCGCTTGCGGACGGCTGGCGGTTCGCGGCGAGGCACACGGTGAACCGGGTGGTGCCGGACGGGCTTGCCAATCCTGCGGCGAAACGGGTGGGAGACTGACGAGCGACCCGATCCGGACCTCGTTAGGGCTGCTTCCTTCCGGACCTGACCCGGTTGGCGAGTGGCTCGTCCACCGCCAATCTCCCGGTCCCTATTTGGAGCCATCGGGGCCGGAAAGCAAGCGGCGCGACGCCACGGGCCGGCGTTCCGCAAAAAGCCGTGGCGGCGGCCCGCGAAGTTGGGCAGAACGATCCCGCTTCGGCTTGAGAGTGCGTCATATCCGGGATTTATGCATGGCTTCCGACTGGTCGCTGCATCCGCAGCTCGAAAAGGACACGGTGGATATCGGCGACCTGCCGCTGTCTCGGGTGCTCCTCATCAAGGACGCCAACTATCCGTGGGTGCTGCTGGTGCCGCGCCGGCCGGAGATCGTCGAGATCATCGACCTCGACGAGGTGGAACAGGCCCAGCTGATGACCGAGGTCACACGCATCGCACGGGCGGTGAAGGATCTCACCAAATGCGACAAGCTGAATATAGCCGCGCTCGGCAACGCCGTGCCGCAGCTTCACGTGCACATCATCGCCCGGCGCAAGACGGATGCGGCCTGGCCGCGCCCGGTCTGGGGAGTGGCGCCGCCGCTGGTGCACGACGCCGAGGAGGTGCAAATCTTCATCACTGCCCTGCGGAAAAAGGTCTGGCTCGCCTAGCTGCCGTGCCGTTTGCGCGGGCAAAAACCAGTTGGACGGCGCGGGAGCGGGACGCATACTCCCCCGAAATTGCCGCCATGCCCGTGGTGGCCCAATGAATTCGAGTTTCCGATGTCCCCCCCAAACATGTTCCCCCTTGGCCAGCCCGGCTTCGTCTCGCATCCGATCGACCGCGCCGCGCATCTGCGTCTCGACGACGACAAGCTGTTCGCGCTGGAGGAACGCGGCGACACGCGCGCCTTCGTCGTGCATCGCGATTCCATCATCCTGAAGCAGGAGCCGGAGGGGATGCGCGCCGCGCTGACGATTCGCGAGGCGCGGGAGTTCGGCGCCAATCCCGGAACGGTGTTTCTCGGTCTACGCGATGGCAAGCCGCTGTTCGGCATGGGCATCGCTGCCAGTGCAGTCGAGGAATTGCTGACGCGATCGGATGCCGTCGTCGGTAGTCTGCGCACGGTGATCGCCGAGGGCAGGATTCCGGTCGAGGACCTGTCCGCGATTGCGATCGCGAAGTCACTGGTGAACTGGCATCAACGCCATGGCTTCTGCGCCAATTGTGGCGTGCGCACGTCGATGACGCAGGGCGGCTGGCGGCGGGATTGCCCGTCCTGCCGGGCCGAGCATTTCCCGCGCACCGACCCCGTTGTCATCATGCTGGTCGAGGATGGCGACCGCTGCCTGCTCGGCCGTCAGGCGCAGTTTCCGAAAGGGATGTGGTCGTGTCTCGCCGGGTTTGTCGAGGCGTCGGAGACCATGGAGTGCGCCGTGCAGCGGGAGGTGCTGGAGGAAGCCGGCGTCCAATGTGCGGACGTGCGCTATTACATGACGCAGCCGTGGCCCTATCCTTCCTCGATGATGATCGGTTGCACGGCGAGGGCCGTGACCACCGCGATCACGATCGATCATACCGAAATCGAGGATGCACGCTGGTTTGCGCGCGCCGAGGTCGAGCTCATGTTCAGGCGCGAGCATCCGGAGGGCTTCACGGGGCCGCATCCGGTGGCCATCGCGCATCATCTGGTCGCGGACTGGCTCAAGCGAACGGCCTGATTCCTCTGGGCCCGGGAACCTGTTCGGGGGTTGCCTATTGATCCGTGCCGTCGCAGCCTGCGGCGGGCTCGGATCAAACGGGGGAATCGGCCGATGAGCGACAGCGCTGCCGCCAAGGCTCCGCACATTCTCTGCATCGGCATTCCGGTGCGCGATCTCGTCTTCAAGGTGAAGGCGCTGCCGCCGCGCGGAGACAAGGCGCAGGCGAGCCATTTCGAGGAAATCTGCGGCGGCAACGCGCTGAATGCGGCCATCGCGATCTCGCGCCTCGACGGGCGGGTCTCGATGTGCGGCCCGATGGGACACGAGAGCGAGAGAGGTGCTGAATTTCTGTTCGAGCAACTCGCGCGCGAGGGGATCGCGACGGATCGGCTTGTTCACATGCCCGACATCATCACGCCGATCTCGAATGTGATGATCGACGACAGCGGCGAGCGCACCATTGTCACCTTTCGCGATCCGCGCCTGTGGGATGTGAAGCTTCCCGATGCTGACGATCTTCTGGATGGCGTCGATGCGATTCTCACCGAGAGCCGGTGCGCCGGCTTTGTTACCGGCGTGTGCGCCGAGGCCAAGGCGCGCGGCATTCCGGTGGTGATCGATGCCGACCTCACCATGTCGCTGCGCGAGGGGCTGCTCAGCGTGTCCTCGCATATCATTTTTTCCCGCGAGGCGCTGCATGCGACCGCGAACGTGACCGACGACGCGCAGGCGCTGCGCAGGATTGCCGCCGTCACATCCGCTTTCGTCGCCGTGACCGCCGGTCCTGCCGGCATGATCTGGCTCGACGAACATGGTGCACCCCAGCACATGCCAGCCTTTCCGGTGCATACCGTCGATACGCTGGGGGCGGGCGATGTCTTTCACGGGGCGTTCACGCTGGCCATGGCCGAGGGGCAGGGGATTCGGGACGCGATGCGATTCGCCTCGGCCGCCGCCGCCCTGAAGTGCACGCGTTTCGGCGGGGCCTTTGCGGCTCCCGACCGGGCCGAGGTCGCGGCATTGCTCGCGCGGGGGAGTACCGTGGCTGGTTAGAGCCGCCCGCATCCGAGCCACGCCTGCTTGCGCTAGAATATTTTTCCATATATTGATTTTTTGTATCTGTACCGTGGAAAAATATTCTTCGCCATGACCGACATCTCCCAGACTCTCGAATCCCGCCGTCTCGATGCGATCGATCGCAAAATTCTGACGGTGCTTCAGCAGGATGCTTCCCTCTCGGTCGCCGAGATCGGCGATCGCGTCGGCCTGTCGTCCACGCCATGCTGGAAGCGCATCCAGCGGCTGGAGGCCGACGGAATCATCCTCAGGCGGGTCGCGCTGGTCGATCAGAACAAGATCGGACTGGGATTGACCGTTTTCGTCTCGGTCGAGAGCGGCGATCATTCGGAGGCGTGGCTGAGAAAGTTCGCCGATGCCGTCAGCGCAATGCCGGAAGTCATGGAATTTTACCGCATGGCCGGCGACGTCGACTACATGCTGCGCGTCGTCGTGGCCGACATGCAGTGCTATGATACCTTCTACAAAAAGCTCATCAGCTCGGTGCCGCTGAAGAACGTGACGTCGCGGTTCGCCATGGAGAAGATCAAGTCTGTCACGGCGCTTCCGGTCCCGCCGATGCCCGCCTGATTCGCCCAGTTCGGGGAAAGTGTTTCTTGAATCAGTCTCCTCTGGAGGTGGATTTGTTTCCATAGAACGCTTTGGGAGGCGAATATCCTAATCAATCTGATTTTCAGATGGAATATATGACATAACTGTATTTGTTTGATGGGTCGTTTCCCCGGATCATGACGCTTTCACGATCCTTCAGGGGCGACGATGACAACCACGACCGAGGCAGCGGCGGGAACCGGAACTACCGTTAAAAAAGGGCCGTTGGGCCTGTTGTCCGGCATCGCGCTCACGGCAGCACTGGCTGGCACTGCGTTCGGCCTCCGCCAACTGCCCGGCGTTGGCTTTCTCAGCCCGATGATTCTGGCGATTCTGCTCGGGCTCGTGCTTCATAACATTGTCGGCACGCCGGTCATTGCAAAGGCGGGCGTGCAGTTTTCGATGCGCCGGCTCCTGCGTCTGGCGATCATTCTGCTCGGTCTCCAGCTGACATCGGCGCAGCTCGTCGCGATCGGCGCGGGCGGATTGGCAGTGATCGTTCTGTCGCTGGCCGCGACTTTCATGTTCACCGTCTGGCTCGGGCGCGCGATGGGTGTCGATCGCGGGCTTGCCGAACTGATCGCGGCGGGAACGTCGATCTGCGGCGCGTCGGCGGTGATCGCGACCAACACCGTGACGCGGGCCAGCGACGAGGACGCGGCTTACGCGCTTGCCTGTGTCACGCTGTTCGGTTCGCTGGCGATGTTTCTCTATCCGCTGATGCCCGTGCTGCTCGATCTCGGCCCCAGGGCTTACGGTTTGTGGGCGGGCGCTTCCATCCACGAGATCGCGCAGGTCGTGGCCGCAGCCTTTCAGGGCGGACGTGAGGCCGGCGAGGTCGGTACTGTTTCAAAGCTGGCGCGCGTGATCGCGCTGGGGCCGCTGGTGATGTTGCTGGCGGTTCTGGCCCGCCGTCGCGCCATACGCGAGGGGGGAGATGGACCTCACGCTCACCCGCCGCTGCCGTGGTTCGTGCTCGGCTTCATCGCGCTGGTTTGCGTCAACAGCGTGATCTCGATCCCGGAACATGCGCGGGCGATGCTGATGACGCTGACCTCGTTCCTGATGTCGATGGCGCTTGCGGCCATGGGCCTTGAAGCCGACATCCGGAAGCTGCGCGCCAAGGGCCTGCGGCCGCTCGCGCTCGGGGCCGCCGCCACGCTTTTCATCGCAACGCTGAGTCTGGTTTGCGTCAAGATGCTCGGATAGCCGGCGCGCGTTCGCGGATCGGCAGGACCAGCGCTTCAAGGGCTCGATTTCAATCGCCCATGCGGTTGATCGGGCGCTGCCGTTTCGTCGCGGCGGAAAGCAGCGCCAGGCCCATCACGGTCGCGCCGAAAATATCGACGATCCACATTGCCGTGGTCATGCCGTCCATGGCTTCGATCTCCCTCTCGTTGCCCCGGACAGCGGGGCAAATCCGGCCATTCACACTCCCTCAACTTTTATCGAAATTGCTAAGCGAATCTTAACGGCACAGGGCAAGCCCACGTAAAGGTTGATGAACCTTTAATCGTGGAATACGTGCGCTGTCGCGCGCACATCGCGGGTTCAGGGAAGCGAAAGAACGGTCGGGAGCGTGGTCAGCGCGCGCCGGTCTGGCCGTGCGAAGGAGCTTGGCCGGGGGCGCCATCAGCAACCACCCGCGAGGCGCCGCGATTTTTCATCATGGCGTCGACGCGGTCGCGCTCGTGCTCGAAGTTGGCGAGCATCTGCCCGTCGAGCGAGCGGCCGCGCGGCAGCCTGATGCGCATGGGGTCCACGAAACGCCCGTTCACCAGAATCTCGTAGTGAACATGTGCGCCGGTCGACATGCCCGTGGAGCCCACGAATCCGATCAATTGTCCCTGACGCACCCGTTTGCCCGGCTCCATGCCCTTCGCGTAGGCGCTCATGTGACCGTAGGCGGTCTCGTAGCCATTGGGGTGCTGGACACGAATGTATTTTCCGTAGCCGCCTTCCCATCCGACCTTCTCGACCACGCCGTTCCCGGAGGCGAAGATCGGGGTGCCATAGGGCGCGGACCAGTCCACGCCCGTGTGCATCTTGACGTAGCCAAGGATCGGATGGCGCCGGCCTCCGAAGCCGGAACGCATGATGGCGTTGTTGACGGGCTTGCGGACGAGGAATTTCTTCGCGCTCTTGCCGGTCTCGTCATAGAAATCGACGACGCCGTCGTCCTGTGTCTGAAAACGATAATACCGCTTGGTTTCTCCACCGACCGTGAGCGAGGCGTACAGAACCTCGTTCTTGTCGACCGCGGGCGTCGTCTCGTCGTCTCCGGCGTAGAAGACGTCGAACGCATCGCCGGCCTGAACCCTGCGCTGGAAATCGACGTCGTAGGAATAGATGCGAATCATGTCCTCGATGACGGTGGGCGGCACCTTGTTGCGAAGCGCCGTCTCATAGATGCTCTGGTAGAGACGCACGCCGGTGCCGTCGTCCTCTTCGTCATCGTCGTCGCTGCGCGTTGCCGACTCGGCCACCGAATTCAGGCTCTGCACATCGACCGCAACGTAGCGCCCGAGATCGGAGAGAGCGGAGACGGCCTCGACGGTCGTATCGTTGGCGACGATCACGCGAACCGGCTGCACGCGCTGGCCCGGCCCGAGGGCCGCCATCATGACGCGAACCTTCTGGCCTTCCTTCAGGCCGCCGTCGCGTCCCTTGGCGCCGAGCGCGGCCGCCACCGCCTTGGCATCATCGGGCGTCGCCCCGAAATCACGCAGGATCGACTGGATCGTATCTCCCTTGCGCACGACGTGGGTGCGCTCGTTGCCGGAATTGCCGCCGGTGATCTGGTCCTTGGTCTTCGGCAGCAGGGTGACGTTCTCCGGCACCACCCGAGCCTCGAAGCCGGCATAGGGATCGGCCACGCTTTCGGCCGCATAGGCCATTTTCATGTCGGACTGGCCGGTCGCCGACGCATATTGGACGCTGCCGGTGTTGCTGCGCCAGTTGGAGGCGTCGCGCACCCGCATCAGGACTTCTTCGGCCGGAATCGTCGCCGTGATCTTCGCCCTGGGCAGGACAGTGCCCAAATCCCGCATCACGAAGGAGACTTCCGCGTCGGGCTCGGCCGCTTCGGTCTTCGGGTCGTCCGCCGGCGAAGACGGCGCGCCTACGTCCGACAAAAGCCGTTGAGCGTTAAAGGGAGGGATCTTGGCGCTGAGATCGCTCGTCGAAAGCGCCAGATTGCCGGAAATACGGGTATAGGGGCGAGCTCGCATGATCTCGCGCGCGCCAACGCGGCTGAATTCGGAGAACCGGAAGGTCTGGCGGGCGCCGTTCGTCTCCCCCGGGGGCGGAAGACGGTCGCTTTTCCGGACGGTCGCGATGCGCTCCGTGCCGAGACCGCCCCTCAGGGCGCCTTCGACGCGCTCGGGAACCGCCGCGAATGTCGTTTCACCATCGAGCGAGGCGAAAACCGCGCCGCCGATCAGGGCGGCCCCGCACAGGCCTGTCAAAATCGTGCCGCTGAACCACTGCACCGATACGCGGCGCCGGTCGATCACGGCCGCTTCCGAGCCATCGACCGAGAGAGGCGGCTCGTGGCCGAGATCGATAATCCCGGCTTCGCGCTTTCCGCCACCGCGTGACGTTCGTTGATTCAAACCGGAATCCCCCGACTGTCCATCTGCACCGCAGGCCCGAACGCGCCCCCGCGTCCGAGCCTTTAACCGCCGCAAGACGCTTTCGCTGATCATTGCGTCAGTTTTGTAGCCAAACCTTCCCGATGTTGTCGGGCATTTCTGGCCGAAATAATGCCGACTTTCACACCAAATCGCCTGTCGGCGTCAAATTGACCGGGTTTCGGCGCGAAATCGAGCGGCGATCTTCCGACAGGCGCCCCTTTATCGGTCGTCTTTTTCTCGTCTGCCAGGGCGGTCGCCCGGTCGGAAAGCGAGTTCGAGTTCGGAAACGATGGTCCGCCGCCGCTGTGGATAACTCTCGTTCTACAGCGGTATCGTCGATCGGGGCGCAATCGCGCCGTCCTGTCACGACCCTTGAAACCGTAACAATTCCAACTATATCGCAATTCAGCGAGGGGCTTGGCGCAGCACTCAGCAGGAATGTGGTTCCGGTGCGGCGCGAGGGCCCGCAGGCCGGTTCATCCGGGGCGCGGCAATTTTTTTCGACCCCATGACGATTTTGTTGCAGTCGGGCGTTGACAGCGCTTCAGGGGTGGGACTATAAACCGGCCATCGACGACGCGCTGACGCCGCCGCGGCCAACCGGCCCCGGCCGAAAGCGCGTCTCGGTAGCTCTCTCATCTCAGGTGAGTGCAAAAACAGCCGATAGTTGTCGGTTGTCACTCGTCGTCGGATGAGGGTTTCATAACCCTTATAGGGTGTGGGGCATGTGTCGACCTTGGTCGATTGGCTCCTTCGAAGCTTCGGCTTCGCGCTGTTTGACAAGTGAAGATGAAGAAAGAGAAACGTGGACGGCGGAGTCCTTGCGGGCCGCGCCTCTGAGAGCTTCAGGCTCAAGGAGATGCGGCTGGACGAAAGACTTCGGCGGCACACGTTTCAAGGTACACCACGGTCTCTTGAATAGAGAGATCGGGCCGGTCGCGATGCGATATCGTGGCTGGTTGATGTCGATCGAGCCTTCGGGTTTGGTTGATGCTGGTGGGACCTCGTCAAACGTTGTGATCAGCCGTTTCAAAGTTTCAAGTCCAACTTGAGAGTTTGATCCTGGCTCAGAGCGAACGCTGGCGGCAGGCTTAACACATGCAAGTCGAACGGGCGTAGCAATACGTCAGTGGCAGACGGGTGAGTAACGCGTGGGAACGTACCTTTTGGTTCGGAACAACACAGGGAAACTTGTGCTAATACCGGATAAGCCCTTACGGGGAAAGATTTATCGCCGAAAGATCGGCCCGCGTCTGATTAGCTAGTTGGTGAGGTAATGGCTCACCAAGGCGACGATCAGTAGCTGGTCTGAGAGGATGATCAGCCACATTGGGACTGAGACACGGCCCAAACTCCTACGGGAGGC
>JAEYAW010000019.1 GCA_023404675.1 Pseudomonadota bacterium
CGTGAACTTGAACGTGGCCATCGATTTGCGCAGCATATCGGCTTCGCCGGGCGTGAAGCCCGCGCAGGTGATCGCCACCCGCATCGCTTGCTCTTGAAACAGGGGCACGCCCAAGGTTTTTCCGAGCACCTGCTCGAGCTCGGGCTTGGGGTAATGGACGGGCTCGCGTCCTTCGCGGCGGCGAAGATAGGGATGGACCATGTCGCCCTGGATCGGGCCAGGCCGAACGATCGCCACCTGGACGACGAGGTCGTAATAGGTCCTGGGCTTGAGACGGGGGAGCATCGACATCTGCGCGCGGCTTTCGATCTGAAACGTCCCGAGCGTATCGGCCTTCCTGATCATGGCGTAGGTACGAGGATCCTCGGCAGGAATCGTCGCAAGGTCGAGCTCGACGCCCTTGTGCTGCGCGAGCAGATCGAGACCCTTCTTCATGCAGGTGAGCATGCCCAAGGCGAGGACGTCGACCTTCATAAATCGCAACGCGTCGATATCGTCCTTGTCCCACTCGATGACCTGCCGGTCCTTCATGCTCGCCGGTTCGATCGGCACGAGATCGTCGAGCCGATCGTGGGTCAAGACAAAGCCGCCGGGGTGCTGTGAGAGATGTCGTGGCGCGCCCATGAGCTGGCGCGCGAGATCGAGCGTCAATCGCAGCCGTCGATCGGCCAGATTGAGATTGAGCTCCTCGACATGGCGATTTTCAACGCCTTCCTCGGACCAGCCCCAGACCTGGCCCGAGAGCGACGAAATCAGATCTTCGGGCAGGCCGAGCGCCTTGCCGACATCGCGCAATGCGCCTTTCGTGCGATAACGGATCACGGTCGAGCACAGAGCGGCATGATCGCGGCCGTAGGTCTCGAACACCCACTGCATGACGATCTCTCGCCTTTCGTGCTCAAAATCGACGTCGATGTCGGGCGGCTCGCGGCGCTCTTCGCTGACGAAGCGCTCGAACAACAGGTCGTTGCGTCCGGGATCGATCGAGGTGATGCCGAGAACGTAGCAGACGGCGGAATTCGCGGCCGAGCCGCGTCCCTGGCACAGGATGTCGCGTGAGCGCGCGAACCTGACGATGCTGTTGACCGTCAGGAAATACGGCGCGTAGTCGAGTTTGTTGATGAGGCGCAGCTCGTGCAGGAGGACAGCGCGCACCTCGTCGGGCAGCCCTTCGGGATAGCGCGTCGCCGCGCCCTCCCAGGTGAGCTTTTCAAGCGTCTCCTGCGGCGAGAGCGAAGGATCGTCGCGCTCCTCCGGATATTGATAGGCGAGTTCGTCGAGCGAAAAACGGCAGCGATCGGCGATTTCAAGCGTGCGCGCCAAAGCGTCGGAGTAACGCGTGAAGAGGCGATGCATCTCTTCGGGCGGCTTGAGAAAGCGATCGGCATGACGCTCGCGCCGATCGCCGAGCGCGTCGATCGTGACGTTGTGCCGGATGCATGTGACGACGTCCTGCAGGATCCGGCGATCGGGCGCGTGGAAGAGGACGTCATTGGTCACGACGGTTCGGACCTTCGCGGCCGCAGCGGCGTTCGAGAGTGCGTGAAGCCGCAGTTGATCGTTCGGCCGGCGCCGGAGCGTGAGCGCCATATAGGCGCGATCGGCGAATGCGTCGTGCAGCTGGCGCAGGTGCAATCGGCAATCATCATCGGCCGTGTCCGGCACGAGCACCGCGATGAGGCCCTCGCCGTAAGCAACGACATCGGCCCATCCGAGGCTGCACTTGCCCTTGCCGGCGCGTCGCTTGCCTAGCGAGAGCAATCGGCAGAGCCGCGAATAAGCGGACCGGTCGCTCGGATAGACCAGGAGCGACATGCCGTCGGAGAGATCGAGGCGGCAGCCGACGATCAGGCGCACGCCGGTTGCCTTCGAAGCTTCGTGTGCGCGCACGATGCCGGCGAGGCTGTTGCGGTCGACGATCGCGAGCGCCTCGATGCCCTGCACCGCCGCCTGGGCGAAGAGCTCGTCGGCCGAGGAGGCTCCGCGCAGGAAGCTGAAGTGCGATGTCGTTTGCAACTCGACATAGCGATGGGTGCTCATCCGAACACCCCGTGCATGAACCAGCGATGCGATCCGGTCGCAGCGTCTTCGCCGTCGCCGGCGCGATACACCCAATATCGCTCGCCGGCCTCGTCCTCGAGCCGGAAATAGTCGCGCACCGCGACGAGTTCGGCATCACGCTTCCACCATTCGCCGAACACGCGCTCGGGCCCGTCGGCCCGTCGCACACGGCGGCGGATACCGCGCCAGGTAAAAGTGACCGGCGGATGGTCGGGCAAGAGCGCGACAGTCTCAATCGGCTCGGGGCGCGGCAGCAGGCGGGCCGGTCGCGGCCAATGGCCCGGCCAGGTGGCGCCGGTATCGGGCGCCATCGCAGGAATTTGAGCGACGGCCCGCTCGGGCACGTCGCTCGATAGCGGCGCCGCGCGGTAGACGGCGCGCTCACCGACGCGGTTGGCCAGCGTGTCGATCAGGTCGGACACATCGGGGATGGCCTCTTCGATGAGCGCGCTGACGGTCTGCTTGCGGACCAATGGTTCGGCGATGCTTGCGACGAGGGTCAGGACTTCAATGCCGAAGCCGGGATCGATCGTCTCGATCCTGTCGCACAAGAGGCGGGTGAGGCGCTTCGCGTCGCGAACGGGCACAGCCATGCCGACGCGGATTGCCTGGCGCTGGTTGTCGACGCGCCGCAGATGAAGATCTAGCCGTCGCGCACCGAGGTCCATTTCCTCAAGGCGTTCGCACAGCGCGACGACGAGCTTGCCGATGTAACGCGCGATGGTCTCGGCGGCGCCGATCGGTTCGGCAAAACTGCGCCGGACCTCGATGAGATCGGCCGGCCGAACCGGATCGATCGGCTCCGCCGCCGCGCCGATCGCCTGATCGAGCCGCCGCCCGAGCTCGGGACCGAAACGAAGCGTCAGCGGCGCACGCGACTGCAATAGGAGGTCCCCGATCCACTCGAAGCCGAGCACACGCAGATCGTGGGTCATGGCGGCCGGCAAACGTAGCGCTTCCAACGGCAAGGGAGAGATAGTCGCCGGACAATGTCCGGGCGCTGCGACGAAAGCCGGCTGTGCGACATAGCGGGCGAAGGCGTGCGCAGCGCCCCAGCTGTCGGCGACGGCGGCGCGCGCGGAGATGCCGGACATGGCAAGGCGCCCGATCAGCGCATCGAGCATCGCCTCCTCACCGCCATGGAGATGGTCGGCGCCCGTGGTGTCGATCACGATGCCGTCGTCGCCATCCACCGCGACGATGGGGGCAAAACGTTGCAGCACCCATAAGGCGAGGCGCTCGAGCGCCTCGAAATCTGCGACCGGATCGGCATCCTGGATGAGCAGGTCCCGTACGAGGACCTGCGCCTTCGCGACCGGCATGCCAGGCCGAAGGCCAGCCGCCTGCGCGGCGGCATCCGCCGACACCACCACGCGCCGGCTTCCTTCCCGGCCGATCAGGATGAGCGGGGCCTCAAGCGGAGGCGCCGCGTCGCCGCCCTTCCGCCGCAGCCGGTCGGTCGACCAGCTCGGCAGGAAGAGCGAGACAACCCGTGTCATCGCAAGCCTCCAACTCGAAATCTGCACTCTCGCCCGCGCGGGCGCGGATCAATTCGACGAGCCATCGATGACGGCCCACACCGGGAACCGGAAGCGGCGACGAGGACAACACCGAAATTCTCCAGCGCGTCATGGCTGCGGTCGGTTGCCCGAAATCGGCTGCCTCGGTCTGGCGCCGCCAGCGCCGGAGCGCGATACCGATCGTACCGGCTCCTTCAGCCGCGAGTTGGAGTCGCCGTGACGCAGTCATCGAGAGACGCGCGACCTCGCCAACGACGGCGCCCAGTCCGCCATGACGAAGACCCTCCTCCATGCAGGCGAGAAGCGACTTGTCGTCACCCGCCTCGACGTAGATCACCCTGTCGGGCGGCAAACCTGCCTGGGCAAGTGCGGGCGCGAAAAGGTCTGGGCGCGTGATGCACCACAGGACCTTGCCTTTCGTCCGCGCTGCGACGCCGCCGGCGAAGAGGGCTGCGGCCGCGCCGTCAACGGCGCCGAATCCGCCGCCCGCCACCTCGTGCAGAGCGCCGAGTGCCAGCCCTCCGCCGGGAAGTCGTGAGTCCACCTCGGCGATTCCGAATGGAAGCACCGATTTCGCGCGCGGGGTTCGACCCTCGATCTTCTCGATTTGCGCGCGCAACGACTCTATGGCGGGCTGCGGCCGCACGTTGGTCCTTGACCTCCTGCGATGGCTCTTGCATCATGTTCTCTATTTGTTCTGTGCTGTTGGGGCGAGAGTCAAGAGCGGTTGAGCGAATCGCGTCTGAGGTGAGGCGATCGGGACGCGAAGGGCTTTGCCTTTGCGGGCGGGGCTGAGACAATTGCCGGTGTTCGTTCACCCAGAAGCATGATGCCGCCGCGGTTGCCCTACGATCTGCCTCGCAGCCTCCAACTGCCACCCCAGAAAAAGGGGTGATGATGGCTGGCTCAGCCTTGCGGCAGCTCATCCGGCCATCTTTGGGCGCCGTGCAGGACGCGCAGAATTCGGATCGTCTCAGCGGTCACGGCGTAGGCTGCCACATAGGGCGTGCCGGTGATGACGAGCTCGCGCGTGCCGGCGACGCGGCCGGGACGGCCGCTCTCCGGAAAGTCGACCAAGCGGCGCGCTGCGGTGGCGATCCGCTCGTCGACGGCGATCGCCGCGCGCGGATTGTCCGCTTCGATATGGGTGAAGATGCCGTCGCGATCGGCGAGCGCGAAGGCCGACCAGACGAGTTTCACGATCCGCCGGCGGCCTTGCGCCGGGCGTCCGCGCGGCGAGCGGCGAAATGCGTCTCGGCCTGCTCGTCAGGCACGTCGGGGCGCGTATCCTGCAGCGCCTCTTGCACCTTCGTCCGGAACCAGGCGTCATGCGCCTCGCTGTTGGTGACGAGTTCCAGCGGAAGCGCGCCTTCATTGGCGGTTCGGGTGAGCAGGATGCGCACGGCGTCCGACACCGTGAGCCCTATGCCCTCGAGCACGGCGGACGCGCGGTCCCGTACGTCAGCGTCGATTCGGGTCTGAACAAGCGCATTTGTGGCCATGATCGCCTCCTTTCCAAGGAAATGTAATGCAATTGAATGACGAATGCCAGCCCCCGTCAAAGGCCGGAGCGGAGAGCATCAAGCCGCCTCCGGCACAGTCTCCGCCTGCGGCTGCAGACCATGCAGATAGGCGCAGGCCCGCTGCGCGTGCGCGGCGGCCGAGAAGATGAAGCGCTTGTCGTTGGCGAGGACCGCGAGCCAGGATGCGAGGTAGCTCGCATGGTCGGCGCGCGGCTCGAGCTCGGGGACGATTCCTAGATCGGCGCTGACGAAACAAGCGCCCAGATCGGCGATCAGCTCCTCGCGGGCGCGTTCGCTGCGATCGCTGTGATAGCGCGAGAGATCGCGGTTGAGCCGATGCTCCGCGCCAGCCCAATGCACGGTCTCATGCGCCAGCGTGGCGTAATAGCTCTCCGGGTCGCGGAACGACTCGAAGGGCGGCATCTGAATGAGATCGAGCAACGGCGCGAAGAACGCCCTGTCGCCGCCGTGCCGGATGACGGCGCCGGTGTTGGCAAAGAATGCGTCGGCATGGGCGATGCGCTGCGCCGCCGCTGCGGGCGCCGCCGGCCGGGCGTATAAGTGCTCCGGCAAGCCGTCGATCTGGTCGACGCAGAAGACCGAATAAGCGCGCAGGAACGGAATCGCGCGCTCCACCTCGTCGCCATGCTCGTCGGTCTCCGTTCTCGTGAGCCGATTGGCATAGACGACGGTCGTGCCGGTCTCACCCTTGCGGACATTGCCGCCGAGCTCAAGGGCCTGCTTGAACGTCATCCAGATCGGCGAGGCGAAGCCCCGCGCCACGGCCTCCGACCAGAGCAGCACGACATTGATGCCCTGATAGGGCAGGCCGTTGTGGCGCAGGGGCCGCGTGATGCGTCCGGCGCCATTCGCAGCGCTCCACGGCTGAATCCACGGGCGAACACCGCGTTCCAGGTCGGCGACGATGCGATCTGTGATCCGCGCATAGATGTCGACGCGGGACTTTGTTTGCTTACCAGTCATGATCCGAACCTCCGTTGGAGGCCGCGCCGATCGCGGCCCGTCACGGCGGTCCGCCGCGGAGGCCCGCACGGCCGCGCATCCGGTTGAGGTTCATGAGCGAGATGACTGGCGACGCGCCGGACCGGAACGTCAGTGGAGGACGGCCACGCCGTTGCGCTGCCGCGCAGGCCGGAGCATGGACCGAAAGCCGAGACGGGCGGCGATCGCCGCCCGCATCTCTCCTTCTCCTGCCTTCTTTTCGCGTCCGCGCTGCGCGACATGAAAAAAGCCGGTCCCGAAGGACCGGCCGGAATTGGTCGGAGAGGAAGAAAGGCGGGGCCGAAGCCCCGCCGGCGGCATCACTCGAATGCCGCCATCTGGACCTCTGCCGCCTTGCGGCTGACGGTCTCGCCGGGATGCTCGGGATGGCGCTCGAACGGCTTCCAGCTCTCGCCGACGACGTGCTCGTAAGCGGCGATCGCGCCTTCGGCCGCCATGCGCAGGGCGTGCGCCTGCACCCCGACTTCGGCGGCGAACTCGCGCTTGCGCTGGGCCGCGGAGTCGAAGCCGACGGGTCCGTCGAGGTCCTCGTCGCGGGCGTCGTTGGCCAATCGCGCCGTCGCCTCGCGGGCGTCGGTCACGGCCCGGCTGTAGAACTGCCCGGCGCCGTGGGCGGAGCCGACATAGGAGCCGACGATTCGCTGCAGGTGGATCTGCATGGCGCGTTCGCTGAGGCCCTCGCCGAGCACGTCCGCAGTCTCGGTGATGAGCCGCTGATGCAGATCGCGGATGCCGTCACTGTCGAGGATGGTGAGACCGAAGCTCTCGGCGATGCGGGTGGCCTGCGCTGCGTCGGGGCAGACGAGCCGGATCATTTCGACCGTGGTGCCGCGGCGAAGCTGGACAACGCGGGCGCTGGGGCGGGATGCGCGAGCGGTCTTGGTCATGGGAGTGTCCTTTCCTGGTTGCGCCGTCGGGGTCGATCCGGCCCCTGCCGGACCCCCTTCGGGTGCGGTCGCCCGGCGCCGCCGGCACGAGGGCCGCTTCAAGACCCGGGGGCCGCCAGGCGAGCGAGGTCCGGTTGCGGACAAGCGGGGCTCCAGCCCTGCGCAGGCCGCGGCCGGGCCTTGTCGAGATCGGCGGGCTCCGGCCGCTTGCGGCTTGGTCTTGAAGCGGACCGCCGGGGGCGCAGACCGCAGCAAACCCGAGGGGCGGGCCGACAGGGTGCGGGCCGGGTTGGCGATGCCGGAAAGGATGGATCTGGCCACGCCGATCACCATAGACCTTGATCGATATCTCCATCTCCGCCGAATGTTTGGCGCCAAGCTGAGGACCGAGGAGTTGCGGTTGCGCAGCTTTGCCACCTTCGTGGACCAGGCCGGAAAAGGCGTTGTTACGCGGGAACTGATCCTCGACTGGATGAAAAGCCAGCGGCCCGCCTGCGGTGGAACCAAGGCGAGTAGGTTCACTGCCATTCGCCTGTTCGCCGTATGGCTACACAGCATGGATGAGCGTCACGAGGACCCGCCGCCGCGCGGCTTCGTTCCGGGCAGAGTCACGCGACCTGCGCCATATATCTATAGCGATGCCGAAGTCGCGCAGATCATCAGGGCGGCACGGGAGTTGCCGTCTATCTACGGGATGCGCGGCCTGACCTGCGCGATGCTCTATGGTCTTGTCGCCGTGACGGGGATGCGCATTGCGGAAGCCTTGGCTCTCGACACGGCGGATTTTGATGCCGGACAGCAGATTTTGCATGTCCGCAATGGCAAAAACGGCAAGGAACGGCTCCTTCCGATTGATCCGGATGTCTCAGATCGACTGACGCACTATTGCTCCGAGCGGGACCGGCTGCTTGAGCGACACTCGGAACCGCTCTTCGTGAATTGTAAGGGTGCGCGGCCTAACTATTGCTGGGCGCGAGCAAACTTCGTCCGGGTCTGTCAGAGTGTCGGACTGCGCGGCACATGGTCGAAGCCGATGCCCGGCAGCCCTCCACGCATCCACGACCTTCGCCATACTTTTGCCGTCAGGACGATCACCGGATGGTATAGCGCTGGACATGACGCTGCGCGCGAAATGCACAAATTGACGACCTACCTTGGTCATGAGGGGCTCAGGGACACCTACTGGTATCTTCAGGCCGTCCCCGAGCTTTTGGAACTGGCTTCTGCACGGGTCAGTGACGGTTCGGCAGCGGAGAACTCGCAATGAGCGCCGCTACATTCCCTGCCTTGGTGCAGCGCTTCTTCACCGATCGCTTGTGCGTCCAGATGGAAGCTAGCCGTCATACCATCGCAGCGTATCGCGACACCTTCCGCCTGCTGATCCGCTATGTCGGGGCTCGCAGCGGCAAGACCCCGACGAAGCTGGAGATTGCCGACATCGATGCCGACATAGTGGCGGACTTCCTCAGCCACGTCGAAGTGTCTCGCGGCAACACAATCAGATCCCGAAACGCCCGGCTCGCCGCGATCCGGTCATTCTTCCGATATGTCGCGATGACCGAGCCGGCTTGGCTGCATCATTGCCAGCGCATCCTAGCCATGCCGAACAAGCGTCAAGTGAAAAGGGCCGTGACCTTCCTGGATGCCGAGGAAATCGCCGCGCTGCTTGGCGCACCTGATCGCAGCACCTGGGTCGGGCGACGGGATCATGCGCTGCTGCTCCTTGCCCTTCAGACCGGCTTGCGGGCTTCGGAACTGGTCAACCTGAACTGCGGAGATATCGTGCTTGGTACCGGTGCCCATGTCAAATGCTTGGGGAAAGGCCGCAAAGACCGCCGAACGCCATTGCGCCGGGACACGGCCAGACTGATCCAGTCCTGGATCCGTGATCGTAAGGAAAGTGCCGGTCCGCTGTTCCCCTCGATCCGTGGTGATCGTCTCAGTCGCGATGCGCTCGAACATCTGGTCCGAAAATACTGCACGTCGGCTGCGCAGACCTGCCCGAGCCTTGTGGGAAAACGCGTCACGCCGCACACCCTTCGCCACAGCACCGCGATGGAACTTTTACATAGTGGTGTCGATCAGGCAGTCATCGCGCTTTGGCTGGGCCATGAATCCGTGGAAACAACTCAGATCTACATCCATGCCGATATGCGGCTGAAAGAAAATGCTCTGCGGCAAGTGACAGCACCGGGTGTCAGATCGGGTAGATATCGCCCGGACGATAAGTTGCTGGCCTTCCTCGAGTCGCTCTGATTATGCCGAATAGTCGCATGGCCACGGTTAACACTACCACGCCCAGGCCGTGGCCATGCGGCATAATCCTAGCACTGGCATAATACGCCTTATGCCGAATTCGGCATAACGCATATTGGAAACCCCAGCAGCCGGTGAGGCCGAAGGTTTTCGCGCAGAGCAGCACGAAGTCGATGACGCGCTGCGGGCCGCCGGTCACGTCATCGCGGATCCAGAGCCGCCTGCCGCCATGTTCGGGCTGGATCGAAAGCAGGAAGCCGTCGGACGGCGGGTCTTCCGCCGCTTCGGACAGCCTGTTGTAGAGGTCGAGTGCGCGGGCCGCGTTCTGCGGCGTGCCGACATCGAGCAGGCATGAGAAATGAGTGAAATAGTCGGCCATGTCAGGCTCCTGAAACGAGAGGAGCCCGGCTGTTCCCCGTTGTGGGGGGCCGGGCTCGGATAAGCGGATGGGGTGAAGGGATGCGAGGCGGCCAGGGCCGCCCCGCCTAGTTCGGCTATTCCGCAGCGATCATGCGGGCCGGGTCATCCTCGCCGTCAGCGTTGGTGGAAGACTCGTCGTCATCGTCGGCGAGAAAGTCCGGCAACGCCTCGGTTTCTCCCTCCGTCGTCGCCAGGTCAGGAGCCAGCTCGGCACCGGCAAGGCGCAGCGGCTCGGGCAGCCAGCCGGTGTCGGCGAGCAGCCGCTCGGCTTCCTTCGCCATATCGCCCTTCTTCAGATGGTCGATGAGCTGCGCGGCCCGTTCACCCGCGCCTTCGCGCACGGCTTCGAGGATGCGCGCCTTGGTGACGCGACCGAGATAATTGCCGACGGTTGGACGCCAGCCCGCCACGGCCATGTCGAGGCCGGTGGCGCGGGCAAGGTGATCGGCCTCGGCAAGGCGCAACTGGACCCCATGCGCGGAGATCGCGCCGCAACCATAGCGGTCGGCCCGCTCATAGAGCGCGTTGACGCCGAACGATGCGCAATGGGCGAACAGTTCGGCCTGCTCAGTGCCGGCAAGCGCGGCGAGCGCATCCCAGAGGTCGGCGACGTTAGCCGGCAGGCGTGCTTCCCAATCCTTGTGGCGCGCCTCGATCGCACGCGCATAGGGCGTGTCCCGCAGTTCCGGCGACTGCGCCTGAAACACCGTGCCTCGTACCGCGACTTCCATCGCGACGCCGTGGGCGCTGTAGCGCGAGAAGACGTCGCGGCAGAACTTGTGCAGCACGGCCAGGAAGGCGGTCGCCGCGTCGCCCGCAAGCTTGTCCCTGAGCGCCAGCGTGCGCTCAGCGGTCAGCTCCATCACGAGACGGTCCGGCAGGGGCTTGATGGCGTCTTCCTCCTCGTCATCCGCCTCGATGGGCTGTCCGCCGATGCTAATGATCGTGCGCTGGCTGGAACCGTCCCCGTCGGGATCGCCCGCCGTCTTCCCGTCACCATCCTCGCCGCCATCGGTGGCCGGAGCCTCGTCCTCGGGCTTCACATAGCCGCGGTCGACGAGCAGCGAGCCATCGGAATCGATGCTGACGAAAACGCCGGCGCGTGCGATGTCGGCCGGATCGTAGCGGACGTGACGGGTTTCGAGCGCGTCGGTCGCGGTCTCGATCTCGCCCAGGCGCTCATCGACCTCTTCCGGCAGCTCGTCCGCATCCTCATATTCGGCCTGGAGCTTGTCATACTCGGCACGCAGGGCATCGAGCGTCGCCTGTTCCTCGGTCGTGCGATCGATCGGCGTGCCTTCCAGTTCGCGCAGGCCATGTGTCACACCATAGGGGAAGCTGACGGCGACCTCGATCCACTTCCAGCCTTCATTGGCGATCTCGTCGGCCATGACCTTCAGCTTCTCGGCGGCCAGCCGGTCGAGCAGCGCCGCATCCTGCAGCCAGCCGCCATCGTCGGACTGGAACAGGTCGCGCAGGACGATGCCGCCTGCCGCCTCATAGGCGTCGATGCCGACGAAGACGGCGCGCTTGTCGGAGGCGCGCACCGTCGATTCCGTCAGCATGCGGCGGATCTGATAGGGCTCCTTCGACCATGAGCCGGAGATCGTCTCCCAAACCTGCTCCTGGCGGGCATGATCGGAGCTGACGGTGAAGGCCATCAACTGCTCGAGAGAAATGCCATCCTCAGCATAGAGATCGAGCAGCTTCGGCGAGACGCTGGCGAGCCGCAGGCGCTGCTTCACCACATTGGCCGAGGTGAAGAAGGCTGCTGCAATGTCCTCCTCGGAGCGCCCTTTCTCGCGCATCGCCTGGAACGCGCGGAACTGGTCGAGGGGATGAAGCGGCGCCCGCTGGACGTTCTCGGCAAGCGAATCGTCTTCAGCGAGGATGTCGGTCGCGGCATCGCGCACGACACAGGGCACGGGCGCGTTCTTGGCCAGGCGCTTCTGCTTGACCAACCGTTCGAGCGCGCGGTAGCGGCGGCCGCCGGCCGGGATCTCGAACATGCCGGTTTCCTTGCCTTCGGCGTCGAGCACGGGGCGGACGTTGAGGCCCTGAAGCAGGCCGCGCCGGGCAATGTCCTCGGCCAACTCCTCGATCGAGACGCCGGCCTTCACGCGCCGGACATTCGACTGGCTGAGCACCAGCTTGTTGAAGGGGATGTCGCGCGAGGACGACAGGGTGATCTTCTGAACGGCAGTAGCCATCGGGATTTTCTCCGCGACGGGCGGCCGAAAGCCTCTCTCCCGGCCTCCAACCCGTCACGAAAATCCCCTCGACCCTCTTCCTCTCGCGGCGGCGAAAGCGAAGGCCGAGGGGAATGAGAAGGGAGGGTCGGCGGCCCGTGCGCTACAGACACTGGCATCCGATCAGCCCTTGGGACGGGGACGCTCCGCCACGGCGGCCAGGACATCGTCAAGCAGTCCTTCGGCCGCCCGCAGCGCCCGTTCGGACGACAATGGCGTCGGCTCGAGCCTCGTCAACTCGCGGATGCGAAGACAGCGATAGTAGGGCGCCAAGATCCGCGTCAGCATCCGCACGTCCGGGTGACGTCGATGAAGTCCGAGCCGTTCCGCGGCGGCCAATGCCTTGACCAAATCGTGCCGAACCTCATCGCGGCACCGATCGTCGTTCCAGCCCCGGAAATGCAGGTAGGATTTCAGCGACAGCTCGACAGCGCATCCGATGAGATGAAAAAGGACCTCGCGCGAATGGGAATCGCCCGCCGCATGCAGGCGGTGTGCCCCGGCAAAGGAACTCAACCGCATTGTCGAAGAGATATTTCCCCCGCCAGCGCTTCGATGACCTGCGCGCCCGCGCGGACGCGTGACTGGCCGCGGGGGATGATGAGGATCCCTGCCGGAAGCGGCGCCGGCCTGCTGGAGTCGGCGCGCGCATCAGGCTGCCTCCCGCTCGTCGGCGTCTGCGGACACTGGAGCAGGCCGCCCATTTTCGGGCACAAACTTTAGCAGCCAGTCGGCCGCCTTGCTGGCCTGCGACGCCGCACGGACGATGGCGCGATTGTCCTCGCGCAGGACCTCGGCCCAGGAGCCGATGTAATCGGCGTGGCGCACGGTCGGAACGATGCCGAGAGCAGCACAGCAAAATGCCGCTGAAATCTCGGCTATCATCTCCTCGAAGGCGTACTTCTTTGTGCCAAAGGAACCGGAAAGGTCGCGATTCAGGCGATGCGGCGCCCCGCTGGCATGGGAGCATTCGTGCAGGGCCGTCCGATGCCAGTTGATGGGCTCGAAGAAGGCCTGGGGCGGCGGGACCATCACATAATCGCGCGCCGGCACGTAGAAAGCACGGTTGCCTCCGATACGGAAATCGATCCCGCTCGCCTTGATCAGCGCCTCTACCTTCGGCTCGATCAGGCCCGGTTCAGGCGGCGGCACGACAATGGCGAGGTCGTCGAGCAGGCACTCGCATTGCGCCAGGTTAAAAACCGTGAAGCGCTTCAGGAACGGGATCGCCTGGGCTTCCTCGCCGGTCTCGCGGGCACGCTGCTTCTCGTCGTCGGGGACGAAGCGATCGGCATAGACGACCGTGGTTCCACGTTCGCCTTTGCGCACATTCCCGCCGAGCGAGAGGGCTTGACGGAAGGTCAGCCAGCTCTGGCATGGGAAGCCACGCTCGATCACGGCGCCCCAGAGGATCAGCACATTGATGCCGGAATAACCTCGGCCCGTGGCGGCGTTTTTCGGCATGGCAAGCGGCGCCTTCGCCGCCGCCGTGCCCCACGGCTGGACCCAGGGTAGCCGGCCGGCCTCCAGCTCGGCGAGGATCTTTCCGGTGATTTCGTCATAGAGGCTCGTCCGGTCGGAGCCGGAACGGGCGTGCATAGCATGTCTGGACATCGCGGGTCTCCGCGACGGGCGCCGGAGGCCTCTCCTCCAGCCCTCAACCCGTCGCGGCAAACCCGGTTCGCACTCTTACTCATAGGGGACGTTGCGTGGTCTCCCCACAGAAGGGGGTCGGCGGAGACGCCAGGCTCGACCTCGGGGGGAGGCTTTCACTACCGCCATTTTCGGATCACGGCGCTGCGGCTTCCAGTCTGCAGGCCTATGACTTCCAATTATCATGGCTGATAGTCCAATATTCGGGATCGGAAGTGCGGTCGTGTGCTAGGGAGTGGTGGAGGAGCGGCTGAGCCGTCGTGCTCTCCGGCGTTTCTGGCCGGATTGGTCATGCGGCCGCGGTTGGCAGCATGAGGGCCAGATCATCGCGCAGAGGCGTGATGGTCTCCAGGGTCAGGTAGCAAGCCCGCTGGACGGCCCATTCGTCCCTCTCGGGGAGAATGGCGCCGACGAGGTGCGTGAAGGCGTCCTCTTTGCGGAAGATGCCGACGACTTCGGAGCGACGCTTGATGTCGCCGTTGAGGCGCTCCAGCGAGTTGTTAATCGGTATGAGGATCTCGGTGCCGAAGTTCGGCGGCGGCTTTGTGGGCTGCGCCGAACAGACGAGATGGTGATCGAGCCGACGGGGAACTGCATGGCGGTCTCGCGGGTGCTGTCGCCCTTCGTCGAGCAGGTGGTGATCGCCAACCCGCTACAGGTCAAAGCGATCGACAACGCACACGTGAAGACCGACAAGGTCGACGCCGGCACGCTGGTGAGCCTCTACACGGCCGGATTCCATAGGTCATTACCCAAACCAGTCTGGCTGCCGGTGTCATGGCGCTCTCTCCCTTGCTCGCAAGGGAGAGAGCTTAAGCCAAGCCGTGATGCTCCACGGCGCCATTGTCCTCGCCGTGCTCCTGTTCCAACTCGTGCTTCGACGGCCCGGGAGCGCGGAATGCTGACGGAGCGCGGCAAAACGATGGAACAGACGAACGGCGTCTGCTGCCAGGTCGATCCGGGCCACTCGGCAATGAGGCGGGGCCACGGTCGCCGCTGCCGGCGACCGTGGCCAAATGCGACCATTACGCTGGATTGATCAGGTGGCGGCGAGCGGAGCAGCCTAGCCGATGGTGATGCGATTATCGACGCTCGTCACCCCAGGGGCAGCCCACGCCGACCGCTCGGCTTCCTGCTTCTCGGCCCAGGAGCGAACCGTGCCGCGCAGGATCACCTTGCTGCCGTCCACCTCGACGGTGATCCGGTCGGCATCGACCTGGGCGCTGCGGACCAGCGCATCCTGTATCTTCCGCTTCACTTCGGTTGGGGTTACCTTTGTCTTCACGACGATCATGTTGGTCACGCCCTTGACGCCCGTGATCGAACGCACCGCCCGCTCGGCCCACTCCTTCTGGTAGTTCCATTCGGCTTCGCCCTCGAGTGTCAGCCAGCCGTTCTTCACCACGACCTTGACCTTGTCCGCGGCGCCCCAGAGCTCCCGTTTGACGGCCTTGACGGCCTCCTCGGCGATCTCGGGATCGGTGCGTTCACTGGCGAGCTTGACTTCGATGTCATTCGCGACGCCCTTCACGCCGGACACGCGTTTTGCGGCCTTCTCGGCGTAATAGGAGTCCATGTAGCGCTTGACGAAGCCGGTCAGCGTTACGACGCCGTCCTTGACGGCCACGGCGATGTGGCTGTCATCGATGATGGAAGGATCATATTTGATCTCGTCTTCGACGTCCTTCTTGATCGAAGCATCTGTGCGGAACCATGAGACCATGACG